>NZ_JAERRG010000001.1 GCF_016741935.1 Streptomyces endocoffeicus
ATGCCAACTTGTACGCCAGCGGCCGGATGCTGCACTCCCTCGGCAGCGACGGCTACGCCTCCCGTGCGCTGGCGGTGACGACCGGCCGCGGCGTGCCACGGAGGGCAGTCGTTGTCTCCGCGCTCGGTGTCCTGGCTGTCACCGCACTGGCCGCGGCGCGCGGAAACCGTCTGTTCTCACTTCTCCTCGCGCTCGGCACCTTCGGGGTGATCGCGGTCTGGATCATCATCCTGTGTACCCTGCTCGCCTTCCGCAGGGACGGTCAGAGGCCACCGTCCACACTGCGTCTGCCGGGGGGCAAGATCACTCCGCTGCTGGGCATCGCCGCACTCCTGTCGATCTGCGCGACCGGCATCCACGTGTCCGACATGCGCTTGGCCTGCTACGTCGGTTTCCCTGCCCTCCTGCTCCTCGCCGGCGCCCATCGTGTGCTGGCCCGCGTACGGTCGGCGTCCCGCTCCCATTCCGGTTAGGCCCTCTGCCCTCGTGGCCCGGACATCGTCCTCCGGGCCACCACAGCACGAAGGCGTCTGTGGGCCGGTGACCGGCCCGGGCTCACGGCGGGTGGCACGGCCATCACCGTGGCGAGCCGAGCTCTGCCTCCACCGCGCGAGCCGCTTCCATCAGTGCCTCGCCCGCTTCCTGCCTGCGCTCCGGCCCCAGCCGGTGAGCCGGTGCCGACACGGCCAGCGCGGCGATCGCCCTTCCCGCGAGGTCATGCACGGCAACGCCCACCGCGTGCAGACCCGTTTCACTGCCCTCCAGATTGACCGCGTACCCTCGGGCCCTCACCTGCGCCAGTTCCTGCTCCAGCGCTTCGAAATCACCCGGTGTCTGGCCGGTGAGCTTCACCAGACCGCGAGGGTAGAGTGAACGCAGCTCCCCAGGCGTCAGTTCCGCCAGATATGCCTTGCCGCCCGACACGGCGTACGCCGGCATTCTGGCGCCTGTGCGCAGGCCTCCTTTGAGTGCCCGTTCGGCCTCGATCCCGTCGACGAACACCACATCCGGCCCCTGGAAGACCTGGGCGCTGGTCGTCTCGCCCAGCTTCGCGCACAACTTCACCAGTTGGGGCCGCAAGAGGCTGGCCAGGTCCGGGCTGCGCGTCAGAGCGTGGGCAAGGTCGACCAGCGCCTTGCCCGGGTGATAGGCGCGCGTGCGCCCATCTTGCACGGCGAGTCCGCGTCCGCAGAGCGTTGTCAGCAAACGGTGAGCCGTGGAGCGCGCCACGCCCAGCCGACGGGCCACGTCTGCCACTCTCACCTCGGAGGTCTCCTGGAACATCAGGAGGATCTGCAGCGCATTGTCCACCGATGTCAGGCCGTGGGCCCCCGTGTCATTGTTCCGCATAGAGGAATTGTTTCACGAATATGTTCCCCCCATCGGTACAGGTTCCTACTCTTCTCGAAGAGAAGAAACCTGGGAGACATCATGCACACCATCGGACGTTCACTGGCCGCCGGAATCGACTGGCGCCGCCACACCGTGCTGCGCTCCAGAGACCAGGACGAGATCGTGACGGGGGTGGGCCAGGTGCTCCGCCCGCACAGCCTGCGCTCTGTGGACGCCTTCGAGACGTCTTGTCTGCTGCAGCAGGTGAGCATCGGCAAGGTCTCGGCGGTCCGTCTCCGCTATGGCCGCCGCGTCGTCGTCGACTCCGAGCCGCTGCGTATCTGTTATCTGGTCAGTCTGCCTCTGACGGGGAACGCGATCTACCAGCACGGACGCGAAACCACCACGGCGACCCCGAGGACCGCCACCGTGCTCAGCCCTGACCAGCCCTTCCGTATCACCATGGACGGTGACTACGACCAGCTGATCGTGCGCATCGACCGGCGCGTCATGGAACGCGTCCGGGATGCCCGGGCCGGAGGACCTGACGACGAGCCCCTGCAGTTCAGACTCGCCTTCAACACCGGCTCCGCCCAGTGGGCGGTGTGGGCCGCAGCGGCGCAGGCCCTGCTGAGCAGCGAGGACTTCCTTACTCAGGTACGACATTCGCCCCGGATGGGTGTCTACCTGGAGCACCTGCTGGCCGCGTCGCTGTTGGAGGCACAGCCCAGCACCGCCGCCGAGCCTCCCGCCGAGGCCGCTGCGCCGCTGTATGTGCGCAGGGCCGAGGAGTACATCCACACACATCTCGCGGAACCGATCACTGTCACCGACATCGCCGATCACGCGCGGGTCGGGACCCGCAGTCTCTATGCCGGCTTCAAGCAGCACCGTGAAGTGTCGCCGATGGCGCTGGTCCGCCGGATGCGGTTGGAGCGTGTGCGGCACGAACTGCTGGCGGCCGATGCCGGCTCGGTGACGGTGACCGAGATTGCGTTCCGCTGGGGTTTCGGACATCTGGGAGAGTTCTCGGCGGCGTACCGCCAGCGATTCGGTGAGATCCCATCCGCCACGCTGGCCCAAGCGGTCAACGACACGCCACAGTAGGGCGTGAAGCGGGCTGCACGCATCCGATGTCGAGCCGCGCTGAGACGATAGAGGAAGGTGGCTGCCGTTCCTAGATTGACGGCATGGCACCTGCCTCTCACCCTCCCAACGGACCGCTTATCGACGTCCGTAACCCGGCCCGCTTCACCGCCGCCGCGGTACAGGCGGCCCCGGCCTTCCTCGACACCGCCGCGACCGTCGACAAGGCGGTCGGGCTGATCGCCGAAGCCGCGCGCAATGGCGCCTCGCTCGTCGTCTTCCCTGAAGTGTTCGTGCCCGGTTACCCGTACTGGAACTGGACGATGACTCCGGTACAGGGATCAACCTGGTATGAGCGGCTCTACCAGTCCGCCGTCGACATCCCCGGCCCCGAGGTGGACACGCTGCGGGACGCCGCCCGCACCCACGGCGTCGTGCTCGTCATCGGCGTCAACGAGCGCGGGGGCCACAGCCTCGGCACGCTGTACAACTCGCTCGTCGTCATCGGCCCCGAGGGCGACCTTCTGGGTGTGCACCGCAAGCTCGTCCCCACCTGGGCCGAGAAACTCACCTGGACCGGCGGCGACGCCAGCACCCTGCGCGTCCACTCCACCCCCATCGGCCCCCTCGGGGCGCTGGCCTGCGGCGAGAACACCAATACCCTGGCCCGCTTCGCGCTGCTCGCCCAGGGAGAGCTGATCCACGCGGCCAATTACATCGCCCTTCCGGTGGCGCCCGCCGACTACGACATGGCCGAGGCCATCGCGGTGCGTACGGCAGCCCACAGCTTTGAGGGCAAGGTGTTCTCCGTCGTATCCTGTTCGGCGCTCTCGCCGGAGATCGTGGAGACCGTTGCGGGCGATGACGAGGAGACACGCAAGCTGTTCGCCCGCCCCCGCAGTGCACTGTCGGGGATCTTCGGACCCGACGGCCGGCCGGTAAGCGAGCCGCTCGTCGACGACGAGGGCATCGTCTACGGCGAGATCGACCTTGCGCGCTGCATCCAGCCCAAGCAGATGCATGACATCACCGGGCACTACAACCGGTTCGACATCTTCCGCCTCCACGTCGACAACCGCCCACAGCCGCCCGTCTCCTTCGCCGCGGAGTTCCCTTCCCGCCCCACACCGTCTCAGGGGGACGATGTATGACCACCTCGTACGACGACGCCCAGATCGGACGCGCACGCGTCACCGAGACCCCCGAACTCGCCGCCTACTACAAGGAGCTCGAGGAACTGGAGGCCGGTGCACTGTGGACCGTCGCCAACGACATCGAGCCGTGGTACCCGCAGCCGCGGTCCGTGCCGACCCACTGGTCCTACGCCAAGCTGCGGCCTCTCGTCCACAAGGCGCTGCCCCTGGTGGACGCCGACGATGCCGGACGCCGGGTTGTCATGCTCACCAACCCGGGCCGGCGAGACATCAGTGCCGCCGTAGGACTGCTGTACACCGGGCTGCAGATCATGGGGCCCGGTGAGGCCATGACCGCACACCGACACCAGGCGGCGGCACTCCGCTTCGTGCTCGAAGGGACGGGCGCCTGGACCATCGTCGACGGGCAGAAACTCGAGGTCGGACCTCGCGACTTCGCCATCACCCCCAATGGCACATGGCATGAGCACGGCAACGAGTCGCCCGACACCCCGTGCATCTGGCAGGATGGCCTGGATATCCCCCTGGTCAACGCGCTCGACGCGCCCTTCTACGAGGTCCATCCCAACCTGCACCAGGCGCCCGGCAGGACCGTCAACTCCTCGCTGCTCACCTACGGCGCCCATCTGCTTCCCTACGGGACCGAAGGCTGGACCAAGCCGTACTCCCCGCTCTTCGCATACCCCTGGGAGCCGACCTACGAGTCCCTCCTGAACCTTGCCAAAGCAAGCGAAGGCTCACCGTACGACGGCGTGATCATGGAGTACACCAATCCGCTCACCGGCGGCTCGGTGATGCCGACGATGAGCGCGCACATCCAGCTCCTGCGCCCGGACCAGCCCACTCGGGCCCACCGCCACACCGGCTCGGTCATCTACACCGTCGCCAAGGGGCATGGCTACTCAGTCATCGACGGATGCCGCTACGACTGGGCGGAAGGCGACATCTTCTGCGTGCCGTCCTGGTCATGGCACCAGCACGCCAACATGGCCGCCTCCGACGACGCCGTCCTGTTCTCCTTCAACGACTTTCCCGTGATGCGCGCTCTCGCCTTCCACCGCGAAGAGGCATACACGGACAACGACGGCCGGCAGCCGTCGGTCCAGCCCTCCTGATCCCGGTTTGCCTGACACTGGAGCACCGATGCGTTTTCTCACCTTCTCCGAACCCCACTCCGCACCCCGGCTCGGCGCCGAAATCGGCGACCAGATCATTGACCTCACCACGCTGTCGGCGGCGGAAGGCGTCAGCCTGCCCGGCAGCCTCCTTGACCTGATCCGCTCGGGCACATCGGGCACTGCCGCCGTCACAGCCCTGCTCGCGGCGCACACCCCCCAGACGCTTCAGCGCTACACCCGGGCCCACGCGGACGTGACCCTGCACGCGCCCTTCCGCCCCGGCAAGATCATCGGTGTCGGCCTCAACTACCGCAAGCACGTGGAGGAGTCCAGCCGCAGCCTCGACACAGACAGCGACCTTCCGCCGCGGCCGGTCCTGTTCAGCAAGCCCAGCACCGCCGTCACCGGGCCGGGCAGCCCTATCCTGCACGACAGCCGTCTCACGTCCCAGCTCGACTGGGAATGCGAACTCGCCGTCGTCATCGGCCGCACCGCCCGCAACATAGCCGAGGACGATGCCTGGGACTACATCTTCGGCTACAGCGTCGTCAACGACATCAGCGCCCGTGACCAGCGCCGATCCGGCCAGTGGTTCTTCTCGAAGGGCCAGGACAGCTACGCCCCCTTCGGCCCGGTCCTCGTCACCCGGGACGAAATCACCCAGCCCATGGAACTGGAGCTGTCCCTGCGGGTGAACGGCGCGCTCAAGCAGAACTCCAACACCCGATACATGCTCTTCCCCATCCCGCAGCTCATCGCCGACATCACTTCCGGCGTGACACTCGAGCCGGGCGACGTGATCGCGACCGGCTCCCCTGACGGCGTCGGGGCCGGCCTCACCCCGCCGCAGTTCCTCCGGCCCGGCGACCTGGTCGAGGCCACGATCCAATCCATCGGCACACTGGCCAACCCAGTCGCAGACGCCAACAGCCCCGCCGACAGCGCGACGCTGCTCGAAGGGGCCACCCAATGAGCCACACCTACCGCGTCGGGCAGATCGTTCCCAGCTCCAACGTCACCATGGAGACAGAAATCCCCGCGATCCTGCGGGCCCGCCAAACCATCGAACCGGAACGCTTCACCTTCCACTCCAGCCGGATGCGGATGACCCACGTCACCCCTGAACAGCTAAAGGCGATGGACACCGACTCCGACCGCTGCGCCGTGGAACTTTCCGACGCCCATGTGGACGTCCTCAGCTACGCCTGCCTCGTGGCGATCATGAGTATGGGCCTCGGCTACCACCGCGCCTCCGAACATCGACTACGAGGCCCTGGAAATCCCGGACAACCTCGACGTCGCCGCGCACGACCCGAAGCTGCTGCCCGGCATCGCCAGGCGCCTGGACTACACCCAGGCCGACGCCGTCGTCCTGTCCGCCTGCGTACAGATGCCCTCCCTCAGCGCCATAGAGGAGGCCGAACAACTCCTGGGTCGCCCCGTGGTCTCCTCCGCCGTCTGCACCGCACACCAGATACTGCGCTCCCTCGACCTGCGCGCCGTGGCCCCGGGCGCCGGCCACCTCCTGTCCGGCACATACGCAGACAGCGCGCTGCCCTCCAACGCCTGAGGGCGGCCACCAGCAAAGCTCCGATGGCTCTGGGCCGGATCGAACCGGTCGCCAGCCGTCACGCCCAAGCTGCAGTAACGCAGGTTGCCGACACACTCTGACCTGGAAGTACCTCATGCACCGCACCCACATCACGCCACAAATCCGTTCCGAAGCCCTCGAGCTGTCGCTGCTCCGCGACATCCCGACGGCAGACAAGTCCTCCCGCAAAGAGATGGTCGCGCACACATCGGGTGAGCCGATCACCAGCTTCGAGGGCACGAGCAACCCCTACGTCGACTACCACCGAAACGATGTGCTGCTGAGCCTTCAGCACATGCGCAGCGACGGCGCAGACGAGATGACCTTCATCGTCGAAACCCAGGTCACCGAACTCCTGCTGAAAGCCACGCACTTTGAGCTCGCGAACGTGGTCCATTCGGTGCGCAACGACGACGTACGCGCCGCGCTCGTCCGCCTGCCGCGCGTCACCCTGCTGATCGAGCAGATCCGCGACACCTGGCAGGTCCTGTCCACCATCACACCGCACGGATTCAGCGAGTTCCGTGACCACCTCGGGATCTCGTCCGGCCAGCAGTCGTACATGTATCGCCACGTCGAGCTCATCCTCGGCAACAAGAACGCGACACTTGCTCGCGCCCACGAGAACAACCCCGACGTCTGGCCGGCCCTCGAAGCGGCGCTGAACGGACCGAGCTTGTGGGACGAGGTGACCGAGCTGCTCAAGCGCCGAGGTCACCTCACCGACTCCGACGGCTACGACCAGGACTATGCCGCTCCCTACGAGGAGCGGCCGGAAGTCCGGCGCGCCTGGCGCGAGATCTACCAGCAGGCTGACATCGACGACGATCTGTACCTGCTCGGCGAGGCGCTCATCACCGTTGCCACGGCGTTCACCCAATACCGGTGGAACCACTTCATCGGAGTGCAGCGCATCCTCGGGCTGAAACCGGGATCAGGCGGCTCGGCAGGAGTTGGGTGGCTACGAGGCATCACAGAGCACCGATTCTTCCCAGAGCTGTGGACGATCCGGACCGGCCTCGGCTGAGGACAACCGAGAAATCGCGCCGGTGCGCTGGTCCGCCGAGCGCACAGCAGCGGTTGAATCCTCCGGCATCTGGTCACCACACCAGGTCGCACCCCCTGCCCGCGACCCGGATCCCTCCGTGAGACCCCCGGCGCCGTCTCCTGTCCTGCCGGCGACTTCTCGGGAGGCCCTACGTCATACGGCCCTTTCAGCACACAGCGGAGAACGAATGAAAACCTCCTCAGCCGGCCAGGACGGTGAGGGCGCAGCACTCGAATCCTGGCCGCCCGAGCGGCACGCCTACGGCACGGATCCCGCGCAGTACGGCGAGCTCTACCGGCCTGTGGGACGTCCGCGGGGCGTGGCCGTAGTCATCCACGGTGGATTCTGGAGGGCAAAGTACACGGCCCTACTCGGCCGGCCGCTGGCCCGCGATCTTGCCGAGCACGGCTGGGCTGCATGGAACCTCGAGTATCGACGAGTCGGCAACGGCGGAGGACATCTCACGACCCTGGACGACGTGTCGGCTGGGATTGACCACCTTGCCGTCCTTGAGAACCTGGATTTGTCCACGGTGGTCACCATCGGGCACTCCGCCGGCGGACACCTCGCGACGTTCGCCGCTGGACGGCAGCGCTACCAGCGCTGGTCGACCAGCAAGGTGTCAGTCACCGCGGTCATTGCGCAAGCCGCCGTAATGGACCTTGTTGCGGCCCGACGAGCCGCGCTTGGCAACGGCGCCGTAGACAACTATGTCGGGGGACCCGATGTGCCGATCAATGTTGAGACGGACCCGTACCAGCAAATCCCGCTGCCCGTTCCTGTGTGGTGCATCCACGGCTGGGGCGACCATGAGGTGCCGGTCGCCCAATCTCTTAGCTACGTGCAACAAGCTCGCGGCCAAGGGGCCCGGGCGAACCTTGTGGCCCTTGACGGCGACCACTTCACGGTGGTCGACCCAGATTCCGTAGCGTGGGCCGTCACCCGCCAGCTCCTGGACTCTCTGAGTACTGTTCCGAACGACCAATCGCACCTCGCTGGACCCGCAGGGGAACACATCAGATAGTCCGGCGCTGCGCTTACCAAAAAGCCCATCCGAGCTGGTGGGAGCAATGCCGGTGAGTTAGCTCACTTCTGGTGATGTGTCGGCGGGAGCCGGGACAGGGCAACGGAGTTCCCGGTGGACAGAAGATCGACCAAGATCCGACTGTCCACGAGGGAACTCCGTTGGGTGCTCAGCGTGCCATCGTCCGCATGCCGTCTGCCATCGCTGAGAGCGGGTCGGTCCCGTTGAACGGGCAGGTGGCACCACGGGAGAAGCGACTTGGCGAGCGCATTCGGCTCGGCGTGTTGACCGAGGAGATCCGTCCTGAGCTGGTGGACGAGGTCGTGGAGTTGACCGGCTGCGGCGAGCGTCGCCGACGGTTGCTGCCGGCCCGGGCGGTGGTCTACTTCGTCCTCGCGTTGTGCCTGTTCAGCAGTTCCGATAGTGCCGGGCCACCGGGATACCGGTCGGTTCTGCGCACGTTGACGCAGAAGCTGCCCACCAGCTCGGCGTTGACCCGCGCCGCAGCGGCTGGGCGACAAACCGCTGCAGGCGCTGTTCGAGCGGCGGTGCGGCACGCCGGCCACGGCCCTCACTCCGGGGGCGTTCGCCTTCGGGCTGCGGCTGGCCGCCTGGGACGGCACCGCGCTGGACGTCCCCGAGACACCGGCGAACGCGGCCGAGTTCGGCTTCACCGGCAGGGGAAGTGTCAACCAGAGCGGGCGAGCACAGGCTCGCGCGCCGGCTGCTGGCCTCCCTGCGACCGGACATGCTGCTGCCGGCCGACCGCAACTTCTGCGGATACGAGCTGTGGGGCCCGGCCCGCGCCACCGGCGCCCACCTGGCCTGGCGGATCCCATCAAGAAGCCGCCCAAGAACGCCTTCGAGGTCAGAAAAAAACGGGACCAGCCCCGCACTCCCAGCAACGTCAGCAACACGCTCAAAGTCACCAAACATCCCACCTGACCTGCACCGATGCTCTAACTCACCGGCATTGCAGGTCAACGGCACCCAGCCAGCACGGCGCGGTCGCGGTTGTGCTTCAGCGCGGCGAACGGGGCTTCCCTCCGCCGACGTCTGGACATGGGCGGCCTGTCGTGGGTCGACCACCACCCGGATGGAAATCCCACCCCCAGATGAACCGAGTCCGGATCTGGAAGGCTCTGGGCACCTGGACCATCCTCGGACGGAACAGCTGCCGGACCGGCTGCGCACGGTCGGGCCTGACTGGCATCCGCTGCTCCTGCGGCTGCATGAGCAGCTCCTGGCCATTGACCCGGGCTATGAGGTGGACGACTTGAAGGAAAATCTGGGCGCAATCCTCAACCGTCTGCGAGTTCTGCGGCGCACCTGGACATCGCAGAAGGCGAGGTGACGCGATGGAGGGCTGGAGCAAAGCAGTCTGCAACAACTGCCACCGAGCCTGGTCCCAACACACCGTGCTGATCATCAACGGCTCCGTGCGCCACCGGGAAAGCGGACAGACTGATGACCTGCGCTGTCGTTGCCGGTACCAGGTGATCGCTATCGGGCAGGCGAAGCGACCTGGGGCATCAGGCCGCATACGCGGCTCCCTGTGAGGTGCAGGGGCCGTGCCGGAGCCGTTCGACCCGCCTTCCACTCACCTTGCGGCTGACCCGCTGACCATGAAGGCCACGGGCCAGGCTGAAACGATCAGTCCATAACCACACGGACTTGGCCCTTGGCACGAGGCAGTGCGGCAAGGGTTGCGAGGTATTCGTTGGCGATTTTGTGGATGATCTCGCGAGCGGGCAGGATCTCGTCGATCAGGCCAACCGACTGGCCGGCTTCGACCTTGCCATCCGCGACATCTCCGTCGAAGGCGGCCATCTTCAGAGTGGACGTGGTGAACTGCGTCCGCCGCTGGTCGAGGTCGGCGCCGGTGTTCTCCAATGCGGCCATCCGCTCGGTGAAGTCATTGGCCAGCGCGCGGATCATCCCTAGCTCTCGCCCTACGGTTCGGGTGTCCTCGACACCAGCGCCCAGCACAAGGTCCTTGTACGCCGGGTGCAGATTCGCCTCGGTACTGGCCATGAACCGGGTGCCGAACTGCGCTGCCCCTGCGCCGAGCGCGAGGGCGGCCGCCAGGCCCTGGCCGTCGGCGAAGCCGCCGGAGGCGATGACCGGTATCGCGGGCACAGCCCGTACGACGGCGCGCAGCATAACCAGGGTGGAAACCATCGAGGCGGGCGGATGCCCGCCCGCTTCGCCACCGACCACGATCAGGCCGTCCACCCCGGCGGCAGCCGCCTTGGCGGCGTGCTCCTCGGCGGCCACCACGTGCAGGCAGATGGTTCCGGCGTCGCGGAAGCGCTCCAGGTAACGCTTGGGGCCGCCCTGAGAGGCAATGAGTATGGGTATGCGCTTGGCCAGCAGCAGGTCGATGACCCCGTCCGCTCCCTTGCGGTACAAGGGCAGGTTGACGGCGAACGGGGCGTCAGTCCCGGCTCGAACGGTGTCGATCGTGCGTTCCAGGTCTGGCAGCCGCATGGGGCCGGCCGCGATGACTCCGAGGCCGCCTGCACGTGCGACCGCGAGCGGTAGCTCCGGGGCGGAGGCGGCCCAGGACATCCCGGCCTGGACGATTGGCAGTTCGATGCCGAGCAGCCGGGTGACGGCGGTTTCGATCCTCATCGGGGACTCTCCGACCTCAGCAGTTCCGCGGCGTGGGCGGCGAGCTGTTTCTTTTGGACCTTTGAACTCGCGGTCATGCCGATCTTCTCGAAGTCCTGGACGACGACCAGGTAGCGGGGCGCCTTGAATCCGGCCATGTGGTCGCGGCTCCAGGCCAGCAGCTCGTCCGGGTCGGCCGAGCAGCCGTCGTTGAGGATGACGAAGGCGAAGGGGACCTCCCCGAGCCGGCCGTCCGGCACGCCGACGACCGCCGACTGCCGGATGTCCGGATGCCGGTGCAGGATGTCCTCGACCTCGGCGGGGGCCACGTTCTCGCCGCCGACTCGGATGAGCTCCTTGGCTCGGCCGACGAACTCCAGGCGGCCGTCCTCGCCGAGGCGGCCGAGGTCGCCGGTAGCCAGCCAGCCGTCGGTGGTCAGCGTCTGTGCGGTCTCCTCCGGCCGGTCGAAGTAACCGCGCATCACGTTCCAGCCGCGTACCAGGATCTCGCCATCTCGAATGCGAACCTCGGTGCCGGGCTGGGGGCGCATTCGCGCGCTGACCCGTATGTGCTCCGGTTCCCACCAGGCCGATTGGGCGACATTCGGCGATGCCTCGGACAGCCCGTAGCCGGTGACGCACTCGCGCGCGCCCAACTCGTCGATGACCCGGCGAACGATCGTCGGCGAGGCCGCCAGCCACGCGCCGCGCAGCGCCAGCCGGCGGGCGGCCCGGTCGGGATGGTTGAGCAGCATGAGGGCGATCGTGTCGTTGCCGGAGAAGTGGGTGCAGCGCTCCTCCTCCATCTGTCGCAGCGCCTTGCCGGGGTCGAACCGCTCCATCGTCACCAGCGTGGTGGCATGCTGGACGGCGGCCAGGATGGACAGCGTCGTGCCGGCCACGTGGAAGAAGGGCCGGATGCTGTGAAACCTGTCGCCGGACCTCAACCCCATGCGGGCGCCCGAGAAGAACGCGTTGGCGCACATGCTGCGATGGGTCAGCAGGACGCCCTTCGGGTAGGAGGTGGTGCCCGAGGTGTACTGGATCAAGAGCACGTCGTCCGGCGAACAGGACGGCTCGACCGGGCCCGCGGCGGCCGCTGTGAAGTCCTTCCAGGACCGCGTCGCGGCGGGCACGTCGTCACCGATCACCACGACGGACTCCAAATCCGGCAGGGCCGGGTCCGGCAGCGTGGTGTCGATGCCCGGGCAGACATCGCGCAGCATCTTCATGAAGTCGATCTTCAGGAAGCGGTCCGCGATGAACAGCAGCCTGACCCTGGACTGGCGCAATGCGTACGCCATTTCCTCGCTGCGGAAGCGGGTGTTGACCGGTACAGCGACTGCGCCGAGGGAACCGATCGCCAGGAAGAGCGAGACCCACTGGGTGCTGTTGCCCAGGCAGATGCCGATGTGGTCGCCAGGGCGGACGCCGACTGCTGCGAGGGCGGCGCGCACTGAGGCGACCTCGCGTGCCAGCTCCGCGTAGGTGACGCGTCCGTCGGCGGCGACGACGGCCTCGACATCCGGGGCGAGCGTCGCAGCGCGTCGCAGGGCGTCGCAGGTGGTCAGGGGGCACAGGCCACTCAGTTCCATATCCGCTCCTGCGTATTGGCCTGTCCGAACTTCTCGATACCGGTGCGCCAGTCGCCGTCGGCCAGGCATCGTTCGATCGCGGCCATCTCGATGCGCGTGCCGCGCGAGAGGTCCGTTCCCTCGCCGAGGTCGACAGCCTGCTTGGTCAGTGCGAGAGCCAGCGGCGAGGCCTTGGCGATAGTCGCGGCGATCTCCTCGCCGTGCGCGGCCAGGTCCTCGGCCGGCACGATACGGGCCACCAGGCCCTGTCCTTCAGCTTCCGGGACTGGCATCACCCGATTGGTGAACAGCAGCTCTTTGGCCCGCCGCTTGCCGATCACCCGCTGCAGGCGCTGGGTCGCGCCCACCGTGCCCCAGTGGGGTTCGGGGAATCGGAACGTAGTGGTGTCGGCGGCGACGATGAAGTCGCAGGACATCGCGATCTCGCCGCCCGAGCCGATCACGGGGCCGTGGACGAGGGCGACGACAGGCTTGCTGCAGCGCTCAACGGCTTCGTACGCGGCGAAGGAGGCGAGTCGGCGGTGGCGGACCCAGGTCTCGTCCCGGCCCTTGCGCTCTTTGAGGTCGGCCCCGGCGCAGAAGGCCGGCCCGTTCCCGGTGAGCAGTACCACGCGTACCTCTGCGTCAGCGTCCAGGTCCTCGAATGCCGCGCGCAGGGCAAGGCACATGGGAAGATTGAGCGCGTTGCGGACATCCGGGCGGTTGAGCACGACCCGTGCGATGCCGTGCGCCCGGTGAACCAGGACCGGTGGTTCCCCTGACATTGCTAGATCACCCCTGTGGTGCGCAGTTCCGCGATCTCCGCCTCACCCAGGCCGAGATTTTCTTTGAGGATGCTCTCGGTGTCCGCGCCGAGCAGCGGCGGTGTCGAGATCTCCGGACTCCCGGCGTTGCTGACCCGCAGCGGGGTCCGTAGCGCCGGGAAGACACCCTCGGTGGGGTGATCGAAACTGCCGACCACTCCCCGTGCGAGCATGTGCGGGTCGTCGAAGACCTCTCGGACAGTGTTCATCTTGCCGACCGGGACCTCGGCCGCGCGCAGTGCCTCGACCAGCGGGCCGTGTTCGCGGCCCGCGATGGCTTCGCGCAGGGCCTCCATCACACGGGCCCGTCCGGCCAGCCGTCCTGCGTTGCTGCGCAGCGCCTCGTCGGCGGACAGCTCCTCCAGGCCCAGGACCCGGCAGAGCGGGAGCCAGTGCTGGTCGCCGGCGCTGATGTGTAGCCAGCCGCCGTCGGCGCTTTGGAACGCGGCGGACGGCACCCGTCCGGGGTGCTCGGTGCCGCTGCGTACCGGGTCCTCGTCGAGGGCGAACAGTCGCGCGGCGGCAAGTGCCAGCAGGCTGGTCTGCACGTCCATCATCGCCAGGTCCAGGTGGCAGCCCCGTCCGTCCGTGCCACGCCCCGCCAGGCCAGTCAGTGCGGCGATAACGATCCACAGGCCGGATGTCAGGTCGCAGACGGGAACGCCGGCCTTGGCGGGCGGGCCGTCGGGGTGGCCGGTGAGCCACATGATGCCGGACAGTGCCTGGAAAATGGTGTCGTAGCCCTTGCGGGCGCTGTAGGGGCCGGTCTGCCCGAAACCCGTGTTGGAAACGTAGACCAGGCCCGGATTCTCCAGCGCGAGGTCCTCGTAACCGAGCCCCATCTTATCCATCGTGCCGGGCAGGAAGTTCTCCACGACGATGTCGGCCTTGCGGGCCAGGCCGCGGGCGATCTCTTGGCCACGCGGGTCCTTCAGGTTGAGGGTGACCGAGCGCTTGCCGCGGTTGAAGGCGAAGAAGTAGGCACTCTCGCCGTGCGGCAGTCGTGGCTCGAAGCAGCGGGACTCGTCCCCCATGGACGGCCGCTCGACCTTGATCACCTCAGCGCCGAGCTCTGCGAGGATCTGCGTGGCCATGGGCCCGGCGAGGACCCGAGAGAAGTCCAGGACGGTGACACCCGACAGTGGCTGCATGGTCACCCCCGGAATCCGCGCATGATCGTGTTGATGTCGCGGCCGGTCCGCATCGCTTCTTCGAAGGGTAGGTCAGCCACCCGGTAGAAGAGGTCCTTGGTGGCCGCCATGGCCCACGGGCTGACCGCCGCCCAAGCGGTGGCGATCTCCAGGCCGACGTCGAGTGCCACCTTCGGGTCGGCCACCCGGTTGGCCATCCCTGCTTCGGCGGCCTCGGCCGCATTCAGAAGCCGGCCAGTGCTGATCATCTCGAAGGCGAGCTTACGGCCGATATGCCGCTGCAGGCTGGTCATCACCACGGCCGGGACGATGGAATGCTTCAGTTCCGGGTAGCCGAACTTCAGATCGTCGGCGGCCACCATCATGTCGCAGCCAATGGCCAGCCCGGCCCCGCCACCGACGGCCGCGCCCTGCACGACTGAGACGATCGGCTTGCGCAGCTGCTGCAGCAGCATCTGGGTGCGAGTGGTCAGTTCGGCGCGCTGGACGACGGCCCTCTGGTTCTCCAGGGTCAGGTCGGGGAACTCTGACAAATCGGCCCCGGCACAGAAGGCGCGGCCTTCGCCGGCCAGCACCACGGCCCGTACTGAGCCGTCCTCATCGGCGGCCTGCAGGGCTTCGTACAGGGCTCTGGTGAGCGCCGTGTCGAGCGCGTTGAGTTTGGCCGGGCGGTTCAGCCGCAGGATGCGTACGGCACCTTGGTCCTCGCTGAGCAGTACGGGATCAGGCATTCTGGAACACCTCCTTGGGCTGCCGGAGACCGAATCCGGCGCGGGCGACCATGCTGTGCAGCGGGCGGTCGAGGGCCCGCTCGCACAGGCGGGACGCGATCATGACCTTGTCCAGATCGAGACCGGTGTCGAATCCCATCGCGTCCAGCAAGTTCACAAGATCCTCGGTCGCGACATTGCCAGTGAGCCCCTGCCCGTATTGAATCTGCTTCGGATGGCCGCCGACCCCCCCGAAGGAGCTGTCGAAGTGGCGGCAGCCGGCGTCCAGTGCGGCCACGCAGTTGGCCAGGGCCGATCCGCGCGTGTTGTGCATGTGGGCGACCAGCGGGACACCCGGGGTGGCCGCCGTCAGGCGGCGGAAGAGGGCCGCCGTGTTGACCGGGGTGGCCAGACCGGTGGTGTCGCCGAGAGTGATCAGGTCGACGCCCAGTTCGGCGAAGCGGGCCACGTCGTCGACGACGACTCCGGGGTCCACTGCGCCTTCGAAGGGGCACCCGAAGGCCATCGAGATGACCCCGACCAGCCGGAAGCGTCCGGCGGCGAGACGCACCATCTCGGCGACGCGGCGCCACTGCTTCGCGCGGGTGGTCCGCAGATTGCGCTCAGTGTGCGACTCGGTCGCCGAGACCAGCAGGCTGATCTCCTCCGGGCCGCGCCCTGCGCCCAGGTCGTCGATCGCCCGTTGAACGGCGCGCGGGTTGGGGCAGGTCGCCTTGAACGCCACGCCGTCGCGCCGGCGCAGACCGGCCAGCACCTCGCTGGCGTCACGGAACGCCGGAACGTGCTCAGGTCTGCTGTAGCTGGTCGCCTCGATGCGGCGGAATCCGGCCGCCGCGAAGGCGTCCAGCAGAGTCAGCTTGGTTTCAGTCGGCACGAAGACGTCTTCGTGCTGGAGCCCGTCGCGGGCGAAGCACTCGCAAATCGTGACCTGCTCGGCCATGCGTCTCACCTCCTGGTTCAATCACGTACAGAAGTACCGCCCGCTGTTGATAAAGTCAACACAGTCCCCCGGCGATGAACCCGCAATAAAATATGACATAAGGTGCGAAAAATGCGCCCCGCCCGCGGTGTGCGGGCGGGGCGTTTGCGCGGGAGGTCAGCGCTCCTCTGCACCCTCCAGGGCGCGGGCGATCACCGCCAGCTTGGTCAGTGCCGAGTCGAGCACCTCCTGCTCCTGCGGGGTGAGGCAGGCCAGGAAGGCGTCGTTGCGCTCGTTGGCCGCCTCGATCAGTCCCTGGTAGGCCGACGCTCCGCGCCGGGTCAGGGACAGTTGAGTGGTGCGGGCCACTCCGCTCTCCCGTTGCACAAGCCCGCGCTCGACCAGCTTGGCCACCATGCGGCTCATCTGCGCCTTGTCCAGCGCGGCACGGCGGGCCAGGCGGTTGAGCGTCAGCGGAGCCTCCGCTCCGAGCAGTGCGATCGTCCGCCACTCGCCCAGGCTCACGTCAAACTCGCGTTTGTAGCGGAGTGCCGCGCTGCGCGATATCGCGTTGGCCACGCTGTGCAGCCGGTACGAGAGGATCTCGGTGATGATCAAAGGTGTCCGCCTCCCCGGGCCGGCGGCTCCGCCTGAGGTTGCACGTCGTCCGTTCATCGCACCTACTCGTTGTGTCCCCATGCTGGATCGGGTCATCGTAACCGAGATAAACCCGGGTGTTGACTTTAACAACACAGAGCCGGAGACTCTCAGCCAATACGGGGGTCGTCAGCGTACGACATGCACCCTTGGAGTGTTTTGTGACTCAGAAGGCAGTACCAACCAGCTGCGAGACGCTACTGATCGACGGCACGTGGCGCTCGGCCGATACCAGCTTCAACGTCGTCGACCCCGCCACCTTGGAGGTCATCGGCCAGGCGGCCGACGCCGGGCCGAACGAGGCCCGGCAGGCGCTTGACGCGGCCGTCAGGGCCTTCCGAACCTGGCGGACCGTGGCCGCCGAGGAGCGCGCCGCACACCTCAGGGCAGCCGCCACGCAGATCCGCAACCGCGTGGACGAACTGGCCGACCTGCTCAGTCGAGAGAACGGCAAGCCGCTTGTCGAGGCCAAGGGCGAGACGCTGGCCAGCGCCCGCATGCTCGACTGGGCCGCCGAGGAGGGCCGCCGCACCTACGGCAGGGTCACCCCGCCGTCCGCGAACGGCCCCGGCTTCGTCCTGAAGTCCCCGGTCGGCCCGGCCCTCGCCATCACGCCGTGGAACTTCCCAGCCAGCATGCTTGTACGAAAGCTCGGCCTCGCGATAGCCGCTGGCGCGCCGATCATCGCCAAGCCCGCCGAGCAGACCCCGCTGATCGCCACCGCGCTGGTCCGGATCCTCCAGGAGACCGGCCTGCCCGCCGGTGTACTGCAGCAGATCACCAGCTCCCGTCCGGCCGAGGTGGTCGGCGCGCTGCTGGCCGACAGGCGGCTGCGCAAGATCAGTTTCACCGGCTCTACCGAGGTCGGCCTCGGCCTCGTCCGCTCCACCGGTGACCAGCTGCGCCGAATCTCCCTGGAGATGGGGGGCCACTCGCCGGCCATCGTCTTCGCCGACGCCGACCTGGAAGCCGCCGCGTCCGGTGTCGCCGCCGGAAAGTTCAGCAACGCGGGCCAGAGCTGCACCGCGATCAACCGCCTGTATGTCCACCGCGATGTCCACGACGAGTTCCTCGCGCTGCTGCTGGGGAAGGTCGCTGCCCTCAAGCTCGGGCACGGCACGACGCCCGGCACCACCACCGGTGCGCTCATCGACCAGCCGAGCCTGGACAAGGTCGACCGCCATGTCCAGGACGCGCTCTCCCGCGGCGCCAAGGCCGTTACCGGCGGCCGACGCTGGACCCCGGACGATGCCTCGCTCAAGGGCGCCTTCTACGAACCGACCATCCTCACCGGCGTCGACGACACCATGCAGATCAGTACCGAGGAGACCTTCGGCCCGGTCCTGCCGGTCTATGTCTTCGACACTGCCGACGAGGTTATCGAGCGTGCCAACAGTACCGACTACGGCCTGGCCGCGTACGCCTATGCCTCCGACTTCCGCCGCATCTGGCAGACCGTCGAAAACCTGGACTTCGGGATCATCGGCGTGAACGAGCCGGCCCCGGTCCGCCCCGAGCTGCCCTTCGGCGGCATGAAGAACAGCGGCCAGGAACGCGAAGGCGGCAGCGAGGGCATCGAGGCATATCTGGAGACCAAGTCGGTCGCCTTCAAGCTGTGACCGCTCCCACCACCACCCGAGGGGTCTTCCACATGACAACTGCACTTACCCTCTCCGAGACAGACACCCGCTCCCTCATCCACCCGCACACCACCATCGGCCGGCCCGCCGAGCCTCTGATCTTCGAGCGTGGTGAAGGCGCCTTGCTCTGGGACATCGACGGCAACGAGTACATCGACGGCACCTGCGGGCTGTGGCAGTGCCCGGTCGGCCACGGCCGTCGAGAACTCGCCAATGTCGCGGCCGATCAGATCGCCAAGCTGGAGTTCTACTCCTCCTTCGGCGACTACTCCAACACGCCGTCGATCCTGCTCGCCGAGCGGCTGCTGCAGCTCGCACCGACCGGAATCGAGCGGGTCTTCTTCACCAACGGCGGTTCCGAGGGCACTGAGAGTGCTATCAAGCTCGCTCGCCTCGCCCACTACAACTCCGGCGCACCGGAGCGGACCATCATCCTCGCCCGTACCGCCGGCTACCACGGCATGGGCGGCGGCTCGCTCGCCGCGACCGGCATCGACAAGCTCCGCGAGGGATACGGCCCGCTTCTGCCCGGCGTGGAATTCCTCGGCAAGCCGCACGGGCTCACCCACGGTGAGAACGCCACCGATATCCTCATCGCCGAACTCGAAGAGCGCATCGCCCAGATCGGCCCTCAGCGGATCGCCGCGTTCATCGGCGAGCCGGTGCTCGGCGTCGGCGGTATGGTCCCGCCGCCCGAAGGCTACTGGGCGCGCGTACAGGAGGTGCTGCGCAAGCACGGCATCCTGCTGATCGCCGATGAGATCGTCACCGCGTTCGGCCGGACCGGCCACTGGTTCGCCTGCGAGCGCTTCGGTATTGAGCCCGATCTGATCGTCACTGCCAAGGGCCTGTCCAGCGGCTACGTCCCGATGGGGGCCGTCCTTGTCAGCCGGCGCGTGCTGGAACTCGCCGACGGCGCGCTGTTCCTGCATGGCTTCACCTACAACGGACATCCAGTGGGCGCAGCGGTGGCTCTTGCCAACATCGAGATCTTGGAACGCGAGGGCCTCCTCGATCGTGCCAAGGGCGTCGGGCAGAGGCTGCTGGAAGCCTTGAAGCCGCTGGAGGAGCTCGACCACGTCATCGAGGTGCGAGGGGTGGGCATGATGCTCGGCATTGAGCTGGACCGGGACAGCTCGTCTGTTCAGGCCGGGGCACGTGCCGACGGTGTGGTCGTCCGGGCCTCCGGTCCCAGCATCGTCCTGTCCCCCCCACTCGTGATCACCGAGCAGCAGATCGACACGCTCGCGCAGGTCCTGATCAGCCACGTCAAGGCCGCGGCATGACTCCACGAACTCGGCGAATCCCAGCTCTCCGGAGGTAGCAGTGCGTCGGAACAGAATCAGGATGGCTGCAGTGGTCAGCCTCGTCCTCTCAGTCACCGCGGCTTGCGGTGTGGGTGGCGGTGGCGGGGGCAAGGACTCTCTCGTCTTCGTCTCCTATGGCAAGGGCGCCTATCAGGACGGCCAGCAGCAGGCTTGGCTGAAACCGTTCGAGGCACGGACCGGCACGAAGATCGTCATCGACGGCCCGTCCGACAACGCGAAGCTGAAGGCGATGGTGAAGTCGGGCAAGGTCACTTGGGACGTGATGGATACTGACGCGTTCACCGCGCGCGAGAACTGCGGCACGCTCTTCGAAAAGATCGACATGGGAGAGCTCGCCAACGACTTCCCGCCGGGCACGCTGTCCGAATGCGGTGTTCCAGACGCGATGTTCGGCCTGATTCTCATGTACAACGAGAAAACCTACGGCGCCCATCCGCCGACGCGTCTGGCCGACTTTTTCGACGCCAAGGCATTCCCCGGAAAGCGGCTGATCTACAGCGGTGATCCTGGGGTCGGGACCCTGGAGGCAGGGCTACTGGCTGACGGTGTCGCGCCCAAGGACCTGTACCCGCTGGACGTCCACCGGGCGCTCGGCGTCTACGACCGGATCAAGCCGGATCTCACCTTGGCCCAGACCTACGGTCAACAGCAGCAGTCCATGGTCGGCAACCAGGCCGACATGGCGCTCGTGGTCAGCGCGAGGGCGTATTCGGCTCTGGCCGCCGGCGGCACCTCGTGGAAGCCGGTCTGGGACCGCGTCCCGGTGACCTGGGATGTGTTGACCATCCCGAAGGGAAGTCCGCACAAGAAGCGGGCGCAGGAGCTCATCAAGTTCGCCTCACAGCCAAAGCAGTCCGCGAAGTTCGCCGCACTCGCCGGCGCCGGACCGGCCAACACCGCGGCCAGGCCCGCACTCAACAAGCTGCAGCGGCAGGTCGATGTCTTCGGCGAAGCGCACAAGAACACCCAGGTGGTCATCGACGGTCAGTGGTGGTCAGAGAACCGCGCCACCGTGGTAAACGCCTGGACCAAGTGGATGACGGGCTGAGCGGGTCATGACTGCAGCGTTTACTTCAGCGACTGCCGACAAGGCGGCCCGTCCTTCGCGCCGGCGCACCCTTGCCGGCTGGTTCCTGCTGCCGGCCACCGCGGTGCTTGTGGTCTTCTTCTTCTACCCACTGGCCGCCATCGTGTGGCAGAGCTTTACGCAACCGAGCTACGGGGTCGGGCACTACCTCGCACTGCTGAATGACGGAGTCTCGACGACCGTCCTGCTCCGCACGCTGCGCACCGCGCTAGTCGTCAGCACCTGCACGCTGTTCATTGCCTACCCCTTTGCCTACGCCATGACGAAGGTCGCGCCACGCGCACGGGGTGTGCTCATGCTGCTCGTGCTGTTGCCGTTCTGGACCAGTGTGATGGCCCGCAACTACGCGTGGTACCTGCTCGAGCAGCGCGACGGCGTGATCGAACGGCTCTTCTCCGCGATCGGCTTCGACGGTGTGGTGCTGTTGGGCACGGTGACCGGGGTGACCGTGGCGATGGTGCAGGTGATGCTGCCGTTTATGGTACTGCCGCTGTACAGCTCGATGAGTTCCATCGACCGGCGACTGCTGGATGCCGCGGTGAGCCTGGGCGCATCGCCGTACCGGGCCCTGCGCACGGTGTACCTGCCCCTTTCCCTGCCCGGTGTGGTGTCCGGGTGCTCGCTGGTCTTCATCATGACGCTCGGGTTCTTCGTCACTCCCGCGCTGCTCGGTTCCCCGCAGGAATCCCTGATCTCGCAGGTGATCCAGACGCGGGTCAGTAGCCTGCTGGACTTCCCCGGCGGCGGTGCGCTGGGGACCGTGCTGCTGGTGGTGACGCTGGTCCTGCTGTTCGCGGTGTCGAGGATCAGTCGCCCTACGGCGGGGCTGAGCAAGGTGGTGGACGGTGCCTAGCCAATCCTTGAGCGATAAACGTCTCGGCTGGGGTCTGCGGGTCTGGGTAGCCGTGGTCGCGGCTGTGCTCCTCGCACCAACGCTGGTGGTCATTCCGATGAGCTTCAGCGCAAGCGAAACCTTCCAGTTCCCGCCGCACAAGTGGTCATGGCGCTGGTATGAGGAGTTCTTCTCCTCACCGAAGTGGACGGACTCTCTGCTGACATCGGTTCAGGTCGGCCTGATGGTCGCGGTCATCGCCACCGTTCTGGGCGTCGCGGCAGCGTTCGGCCTCGATCGGACTCGCTGGCGCGCCCGGGGTGCGGTGCGCTCGGCGATGATGGCTCCGATGATCGTACCCGGAATCGTGGTCGCGATCGCGATCTACGGGGTGTTCCTGCGGTGGCAACTCAACGGAACACTGCTCGGCTTCGTGCTCGCGCACACGGTGCTCGCGGTGCCGTTCGTCGTCACCTCGATGCAGACCAGCCTCGCAGGATACGACCGGACCATGGAGACCGCCTCGGCGAGCCTCGGCGCCGGCTGGGTGACCACGTTCCTCAGGGTGACCCTGCCACAGGTCCTGCCAGGGATCGGCTCCGGGCTCGTGTTCGCGTTCGTCACCTCCCTGGACGAAGTGGTGATCGCGCTGTTCCTTCAGACGCCCGATATCCGCACCATGCCGGTGCAGATGTACGACTCGATCACCGCGGAGATCGACCCCACCATCGGGGCGGCCTCCAGCCTGATCATGGTGGCCACCACCGTCGTCCTGCTCGTACCCCTTCTCGTCCGCCGAGCACCTCGCCGGTCCCAACGGAGCTGAACCATGAACAAATCTGGTCACGGGATCACTATCAGCAGTGTCACCAAGGTGTTCGGGGGATTGCAGCGTCCGGCGGTCGACAACGTGTCCCTGACGATCGCACCGGGTGAGTTCATGACGTTCCTCGGCCCCTCTGGCTCGGGCAAGACCACCATGCTGTCGATGATCGCAGGAATCACCTCACTCACCACGGGTTCGATCTGCGTCGACGGCCAGGACATCTCGCCCTTGAAGCCGCACAAGCGCAACCTCGGTGTGGTGTTCCAGCAGTATGCCCTGTTCCCGCACATGAGCGTTGCCAAGAACATCGCCTATCCCCTACAGCAGCGCGGAATGGCGAAGAAGGACATCGCCGCGAAGGTCGACGAGGCACTGGAGCTGGTGCACCTGCGGGACTGTGCGGATCGGCTGCCCCGGCAACTCTCTGGTGGTCAGCAGCAGCGGGTGGCGCTGGCCCGCGCCGTGGTCTACCAGCCCAGGGCACTACTCATGGACGAACCACTGGGGGCACTCGATAAGAGGCTGCGGGACCAGCTCCAGCGTGAGATCGCCAGGATGCACCGTGAGCTCGGGATGACCTTCATCTTCGTCACCCACGATCAGCACGAGGCACTCACCCTGTCCGACCGCATCGCGGTGTTCAACGAGGGCCGCATCGAGCAGGTCGGCACACCTGCCGAGCTGTACGAACACCCGGCAACCCTATTCGTCGCTCAATTCCTGGGCGAGTCCAACACTTTCAGCGGCCCCGACCGAACGGGCTCCGTGGTCGTGGTGCGACCCGAGCGACTGGACCTGCATCCGCACGGCAGCTCAATTCCTCCCGGGCACAACTCGCTCGAGGCCACCGTCACCAACATCGTGTACGTCGGCAACCACCATCAGGTCGGGCTGCACTTCGCCGACAACACGCAAGGGACGGCGATGCGCCTGGCCGGCACCCCGGTACCCGCCATGCCCGGGGAGACCGTGACGGTCAGCTGGCATCCCGACCACCAAGCTGTTGTCCCGGACCCGGCAGCGGCGGCTGCCGAGACTGAGCCGTCGGGCCAGTCGGACACCCCCCGCCTCACGCAACCCGCCATCTAGCTCCCGAAACTGGACAGAAAGGAATCATCCATGGCCGCAGCTGCGGATCTGGTAGTTCTCGGCGGCCAGGTGCTCACCGTCGACGAAAACTTCACCATCGCCTCGGCAGTCGCCGTCGCGAACGGCCGCATCGCCGCCGTCGGCGACGACGAGACCATCCGCCCGTGGATCGGTCCGAAGACCGACGTGATCGAGCTACGCGGACGTACAGTGCTCCCCGGCATCAACGACGCGCACCTGCACCTGGCCCTGTTCGGGACCTCTCGCCCGCCCTTCTCGCTCGACCTCACCGTCGTCGACTCCCTCGCCACATTGCAGCAGGCATTCGCCGACGCCGCGAACGAGCCGCCCGACAACCGGTGGCTCACCGGGCACGGTTGGCGGGAAGCCACCATCACCGAGTACGCCAAGGGGGTCGCCCCCCACCGCGCCCACCTGGACAAGGCCACCGGAGACCACCCAGCGCTGCTCGAGCATGCCTCCGGTCACGCTGTGCTCGTCAACAGTGCCGCCCTGAGACTCGCCGGCATCACCGCCGAGACACCCGACCCTACCGGCGGGCAGATCGTGCGCGATCACGCCGGCGAGCCGACCGGCATGCTGCTTGAGTCCGCCGGACTGCTGGCCACCCGCCACGCTCCACCCCTGACGCAGCAGCAGCGCCTCGCCGCCATCACCTCGGCGATGCACACCCTCAATTCCCTGGGAATCACCAGTGTCACGGATCCGATCGTGTGGCCTGAACTGCTGCGCGACTACACCGCCCTGCACCGGCAGGACCGGATGACGATACGCGTCAACACCTTGCTGCACTGGGACTGGCCCTCGCCGACGACCTCCTATGAGCGGCTCAAGCTCGCACTCGAATACGCAGGCATTTCCACAGGATTGGGCGACGACTGGCTACGCATCGGCGGCTGCAAACTATTCGCCGACGGAGTACCCACCCACTGCACAGCATGGCTGTATGAACCGTATCCGGGTGGCGGCACGGGGCATCTGGTGACCGAGGGCGACGACGAGGCCGCCCGCTACACCGAACTGCTCAACATCATCGAGCTGGTGCACCAGCACCGCCTCCAGGCCCAGATCCACGTCACGGGCGACCGGGCAGCGGACGCGGCCATCGACGGAATCGTCCGGGCAATCAAGTCCGATCCTTGGCCGGACGCACGGCACGCTCTCATTCATGGCACGCTGCTGGCGGAGCGGTCTTTCCCCAGACTTGCCGCCCATGGGATCGGAGTGATTACCAGCTCTCTGATGAAGTCGCACAGTGGCGCATCAATCGCGCCTGCGATCGGCGAGCGGCGTTGGGCGAACGCCTTTCCCGCTGGCGCGCTGCTGGCCGCCGGGGTCCATGTGGCTGACAGTTCCGACGCCCCGGTCACCTTTCCGGACTGGCGGCGCGGTCTCGCCACCTTCGTCGGCGCTGCACCGCATCCCTTCGCCGAGGTGCCGTCGGCGCTGCGGCTGACGCGCGAGCAAGCGATTCGGCTGTGGACCACTGGTGGCGCCTATATGGAACACGCCGAGCATCGCAAAGGCTCCATCAGCCCGGGCATGCTCGCCGACCTCGTCGTTCTGGACGAGGACTTCCTGACCGTTGAGGACAGCGCGCTGCACGAGCTGACTCCCGTACTCACCATCGCAGGCGGCCGCAGGGTCTTCGATGCCATGGTCGTGTGACGGCGCTACCTGGGCCATTCGATCGCCCATTGTCTTGAGTCATCGAGCTGAAGCGTGAGTGTTCCGACTGCGGGGTCTGACTCATCCGTCGGGAACCGTCGCCGACAGGGCATCGGACGTCCGCTGGACTCCCAGCCTTCCCGCTATCTCAGGGGCGCCGTGCCGCTCGTCGGTGGCGGCGCCAAGGGACCCTTTCGCAGGGGCGTGCGGCCACAAGCCGATGCTGGTCGCGGGGTCCCTCGCGCTCGCTGTGCCGCTGGCAGTGCCGTCCTTGCAGGCCGCGTCCAAGGTGATCGTGCTGGTGCACGACGTCACGGCCGACTTCGAGCCGGAGCCGATCGTGTCATCGGTCGGCTACCTGACGCTGGAGCCGAACTCGCCGATCGTCGTCCCACGCCGAGTGCACCTGGTTGCAGACAGCCGAGCATCCTCGCCGGCGATCGTCCAGAACGCCCGCATGCTGCTACTGGAGCGAAACGCGCCTGTGGCGCAGGAACACGACCTGACCGGCATCCGCCGGACTGCGAGCGGTAGCTCAGCAGCGACGAGCCGTGTCAACGGCGACCGCGGCACGGGCGTCAACGCGTTCGCGGAGATCCTCGTCGAGGACGCGCGGGCTCAGGCAGAAGACGCGGCCGCGGCGTACCCACGGGCAGTCCGGGACGAGACGCCCACGGCCCCGCTGCTCGGGGTCCCGGTCGCCACCAAGGAGAAGCACGCCCTCGCCGGCCGCCGGATCGAGCAAGGGCTCGCCGGCCACGCCGGGCGCATCGCTGCCGCCGGCCACCCCGTGGTCGAGCGGATCCGGCGCGCCGGCGGCATCATTCACGCCTGTACCACGTCCGCCGGAGTTCAGCCGCGCCATGGTGACACACAGCCCCATGTGGGGGCGCCGGCGCCACGTTGCCGTGCCAGGCGGCGCGGGGGCCATTGCCCGCCTTCGAGCCGCCCGCGGTATCGAT
Organism: Streptomyces endocoffeicus; assembly: GCF_016741935.1. Taxonomy (GTDB): domain Bacteria; phylum Actinomycetota; class Actinomycetes; order Streptomycetales; family Streptomycetaceae; genus Streptomyces; species Streptomyces endocoffeicus. The sequence goes on from NZ_JAERRG010000001.1 coordinate 26,276, forward strand.
GCCTCCAGTGACCTCGCGCTCGCTTCTCGGCCTTCGGGTTTGAAAGCGGCTGCCGATGGGCTGGGCGCCTTTGTGTCGGCCGTCGAGGTTCTCGTTGTCAGACGGTTGAGGCGATGATGTGTGCCACTGCTTGGGATGCCGGCTGCAGCTCACCGTGACGTTGCCCCAGTACCAGGTCCAGCTGTGGCGGATCAATCAGTTCCGCATACCGGACGCCTGCGAGGTTCAGGGCCATCACCGGATGTGGCACCACGGAGACGCCAATGCCTGCCGCCACGAAGTTGACGAGGGTTGCTGTCTCGGCCACTTCGACGATGTCCACGGGAGTGAATCCCGCGGCCCTGCAAGCCTCGATGACCGTGGCGTGGACGGCCGAGCGCCGACCGGACGGGTGCAGGACGAAGACGTCGTCGCGCAGGTCGGCGATGTTGATGCTTCCGACGTCCGCGAGCCGGTGGTCTGTCGGCAGGACTACCACCAGCCGCTCCGTGCGGAGTCTCGACACCGCGAGTCCGCTCTCCGGACCCGGATCGCGCATGACGGCGAGGTCCAGCTCCGATGCGAGGAGCGCGGCGGAGAGGGCCGGGCTCAGCTGCTCACCGCGCAGTTCGAGTGTGATGCCTGGCAGATGGGCGCGAACGCGGCGCGACAGGGTCGGCAACAGATCGTAGGTCGCCGTCCCGACGAATCCGACGGACACCTTCCCGATGCCGCCCGCCTGAACGTGGCGCACCTCGTCCGCGGCCCGGTCGACCTCCGCGAGGATGACCTTGGCGCGCTCCAGCAGCCGCACACCAGCGGGAGTGAGTTCGACACTGCGGGTCGTACGACGGAAGAGGGGCGCTCCCAGCTCACGTTCGAGCCGCTTGACCTGCTGCGACACCGCTGGCTGCGCGAGATGGAGTTGCTCGGCGGCCCGGCCGAACCCGCCGGAGGTCGCGACGGCGACGAACGATCGAAGCTCACGTAGTTCCATGCATCTAGATAATAAATGAGATTCAATTTACTATTGGACACAATGAGTGACGGTATCTAGCGTCAGTGATGTGACTTACAGCTACATCTTTGCCGCTGACAGAACCCCGTTCGGTCGTTTGGGAGGCGCGCTCTCGGGCGTGCGGCCAGACAACCTGGCCGCGGCCGTGCTCACCTCCGTCCTCGCGAAGGTCCCCGCCCTCGACCCGGCCGCCGTCGACGACGTGGTGTGGGGCTGCGCCAACCAGGCGGGAGAGGACAACCGCAACGTGGGCCGCATGGCCGCGCTTCTCGCCGGGCTCCCGACCTCGGTGGCCGCAGTGACCGTGAACCGCTTGTGCGGTTCGTCGCTCGACGCGGTGATCGCCGCGTCACGGACCTTGGAGACCGGCGACGCGGAGGTTGTCGTCGCCGGCGGTGTGGAGTCGATGAGCCGAGCGCCGTGGGTGCTGCCCAAGCCCGAGCGGGCCTTCCCGGCCGGCAACACGACCGCATACTCCACGACCCTCGGGTGGAGACTCGTCAACGACAGGATGCCGACGGCCTGGACGGTGTCGCTCGGCGAGGCGAACGAGGCGCTCGGCGACAGGCTCGCGATCAGCCGTGAACGGCAGGACGCCTTCGCCGCCAGGTCCCATCGCCTCGCGCACCAGGCATGGGAGGACTGCTTCTACGCCAACCTGGTCACCCCGGTCCCCGGAACGACGCTCGACCGGGACGAGTGCATCCGCGCGGACTCCACCCCCGACAGCCTCGCGAAGCTCCGCTCCGCTTTCCGCACAGGCGGAACCATCACTGCGGGGAACGCGTCGCCGCTCAACGACGGTGCCTCCGCCGTCGTCATCGGGACCGAGAAGGCTGCCGGCGTCATCGGCACGACACCCATCGCCCGGATCGCCAGCCGTGGCGTGCACGCGCTCGACCCCCAGGACTTCGGGATTGCTCCCGTCGAGGCCGCCAACAAGGCCCTCAAGCGCGCGGGCATCGGATGGGGCGACATCGGTGCCATCGAGCTCAACGAGGCTTTCGCGGTGCAGGCGATCGCCTGCGTCGACGCATGGGGCGTCGACCCGGGGCTGGTGAATGCACGCGGCGGCGCGATCGCCCTCGGGCACCCCCTGGGTGCCTCTGGCGGACGCGTCCTCGCCACCCTCGCCGAGCGGCTGCGGGCGACGAACCAGCGGTGGGGTGTGGCGGCGATCTGTATCGGCGTAGGCCAGGGACTGGCCGTGGTCCTGGAGAACGTGTCATGACGACCATCTGCACAAGCACCCAGGAGGCACTCTCCGGCATCGCCGACGGCGCGACCGTGCTCGTCGGCGGATTCGGGATGGCCGGAATGCCCGTCCATCTCCTCGACGCCCTCATCGACGCCGGCCCGCGCGATTTGACCATCGTGTCGAACAACGCCGGAAACGGTGACACGGGGCTGGCGGCGCTGCTTTCGAAGGGCAGGGTCCGCAAGGTCGTCTGTTCCTTCCCCCGGCAGAGCGACTCGTGGGTCTTCGACGACCTCTACCACCGTGGCTTGGTGGAACTCGAAGTCGTCCCCCAGGGAACCCTCGCCGAACGGATACGTGCCGCGGGAGCCGGCATCGGCGCGTTCTACTGCCCCACCGGCGCCGGCACGATACTCGCAGAGGGAAAAGAGACCCGCGAACTCGGCGGCAGGACCCATGTCCTGGAGTACCCGCTCGCCGGCGACATCGCCCTGATCGGCGCGCATATCGCCGACCGGATGGGCAACCTCGTCTACCGCAAAACCGCCCGCAACTTTGGGCCTGTCATGGCGACGGCCGCGACAACGACCATCGTCCAGGTGGAGCGCATCGTCGCCACCGGCGAACTCGACCCCGAAACGATCATCACCCCGTCGATCTTCGTCGACCGGGTCGTCGCCGTCGGAGACCACCAGTGACCACCACCACGCCCACACCGAGCACTGATCGCCCGCGCACCAAGGCCCAGATCGCAGCAGCTGTCGCCGAGGACATCCCTGCCGGCTCGTACGTCAACCTCGGCATCGGGCAGCCGACGCTCGTCGCCGACCACATTCGCGCCGACGCCGGTGTCATCCTCCACACCGAGAACGGCATGCTGAACATGGGCAGGGCCGCGGCCGGGGACGAGGTAGACCCCGATCTCATCAACGCCGGCAAGGTTCCCGTGACCGAACCCGCCGGCGCCTCCTACTTCCACCACGCCGACTCCTTCGCCATGATGCGCGGCGGTCACCTCGACATTTGCGTCCTCGGCGCGTTCCAGGTCGCGGCCAACGGCGACCTGGCCAACTGGCACACCGGCGCACCCGACGCCATTCCCGCGGTGGGCGGCGCCATGGATCTGGCGATCGGCGCCAAGAGGCTGTTCGTGATGATGACGCTCCTCACGAAGCAGGGCACACCCAAGCTCGTACCGGCCTGCACCTACCCCCTGACCGGGCTTGCGTGCGTCGACCGGATCTACACGGACCTAGCGACCTTCGCGGTCTCCCCGGACGGCGTGGAGGTCCTGTCGGTGCACGGCACGACGTTCGCCGATCTGCGAGCGCTCCTCGACGTTCCCCTCGTCGACGCCCGCTGACAGTACCCCGGCCCGCACCCGCCTTCGCGCCCTGGCTTCCGCACTGCGGACGCCAGGGCCGGCCACGTCTGTGCCGTCCGCCCGGGAACGGGGCATGTCCGAATCGGAACCGCTCCAGGTGATCACTGATCTCCATGAACCGAGCGAAGAGCGGCCGTGCCGGTCGAGGAAGTCGGCCACGACATCATCAACGCCAGGTGGCCTTCGAGCCGTTCGGTGATGAACGCCTCGAACTCCTCCCCGGCGAAGCCCTTGTCGGCGAGGGTTACCTGCCCGGCGCGGACGAGGCGATGGTCGCGTTCCAGCAGTGCGGTCATCACCTCCCGCTCGCCGAGCTTGGGGTTCGCCAGGCACCAGGAGACCACATGTCCTCGGCGGTGGTGAGCAGATAGAGCCGGAACCCCCAGAAGTAGCGGGAGTGGCTGCGGCAGTAGCCGTATCCGGCGTGACCGGCCAGGCCGGAGCGTTTGACGGTCTCGCGGGAGGCCGCGCGGGGCAGTGGGGTGGAGTCGATCAGCCGCGGGTCGTCGTGCCAGGTCGGCACCTGCTGGGCCAGGGCCTCGCGCACGTGGCTGATCAGCGGGCCGGAGGCGTTGAGCCGCTTGTTGTAGGCGGACTGCTGGGGCAGGTAGCGGATGAGGACACGCCGGCGGACGAGGACATGCGCTGGGCTTCCGCACTGCTGAACCGTCACCCCCGCCCGGGTCGTGGGTCCGGGGAGCGGACAGGAGAGGAAGACGAGGACGATGAGCGCGACCGGGACGCCTGTCAGGAGGCGTGGCGGGTGCGGGAGCGGGTCTTCGAGGAGTGGCGGGGTGCGGGAGCGGGTCTGCACCGTGCTCGCCGGCTGCTGAGCCCGTTCGGGTTCCTTGCACCGTGGGCGGCCAACGCGATGGAGCAGCAGGGCGCCCACGTCGCCAGGTTGCAGCGGCAGGCGAGGAAATTGGTCTGCACGGATGACGTCCTCGAGTACGCGCGAGGCCTCGTGTCTTCGTGGGCCGAGGCCGCCAAAGCAGCCGGACACGCCGAGGGACCCGAGGAAGAGCTGCTCGCGCGCCTGCCCGAGCAGCGCGAGTGGGCTTTGTGACGAATCGTCAAAGAACGCGCGACCGATGAAGCTGTGAGAAGGCCAGCGGCACACTGCCATCGGTAGCTGTTGAGAGGGCGGTGTTCCCCGTCCGTCCGCTGTGCCTCTCAGTCGGTCAGGCCGGCGCCCGGGGCCCGGGGCCGGACCGCTCGGTGTGTGACGGTCCGGCCCCCGCGGGTGGACGGCCAGCCGCTGCGAACGAGTCGGAGCACGCGGCCTCGGTGGTGCGTGCCGGCCGTCCTTCGGTCCAGCCGCTCAGGGCCGGGCAGCCTGGGCGGCCTCGCGTCCCGCGATACGGCCGAACACCACGCAGCGCAGAACGGACAAGGCGCCCGGGTACTCCTGGTACCAGACGCCGGTGGCCACCCCGGCGGCGTACAGGTGGGGAATGGGCGTGCCGCCGGGGGTCAGCACCCGGGCGCGGACGTCCGTGCGGACACCACCGAAGGAGAAGGTGACCGCGGTCTTCACCGGGTACGCCCGGAACGGGCCTTCGGATAGGGTCCGCGCCCAGTTGGTCTTGTCGATGGCCAGCCCCGTCGTGCGCTTCCCGTCGCATCGCGAGACGTCGAACGTGCCGTCTTGCACGGCGCTGTTGAACGCCGAGACGGTCGCTTCGAGTTTCTCCGGGTCGAGTCCCAGCCCACGTGCGAGGCCGGGGATCGTGTCGGCCTCCACGGGGGCGAGGTCCGTCTGGTTGAGGTGCTCAAAGCCGGGGATGGAGAAGGTCTGCGCGTCCCCGATGAAATAGGCCGCGCTGTTCTGGTTCCGCCACACTTCGAACGCCAGCGACTCGTTGAGTCCTTCGAAGGTGCGGCTTCCCTCGTCGACGAATCGTTCGGCGGCCTTGTTGACGATGATCCCGTAGGGCACCCCGAAGATTCCGGCGTCAGGCTTGCTGGACCGGCTGTCGACCAGCTGCACATGGAGCATGTCGAACTGCCCCGCCGTGTCACCGCCGATCTCCGTGATCATCCGGAGGCCGTCACCGACGTTGTTGCGGACTGCGGGCACCACGGGGACGATCTCCCCGGCGCGCGGGCCGACGTAACGGGTCAGCATCTCGTAGTTGCCCTCGAACCCCCCGCAGGCGACGACCACGCTGCCGGCGGAGAGGACGCGCAGGAGCCCGTCAGCGCCCCGGACGAGGACACCGTCGACCCGGCCGGCGCCGTTCAGACGCAGCCGTACGGCCTCCGTCTCGTAGTGGAACGAAACGGCCGGATACCGCTCGATCGCCTCTGTCAGCGCCTCGACTATCGCCTGCCCACCGCCGACGGTGGCCCTGTACGTCGACTCCATGGCGAAACCGGTGGGCGTGTGGTCGAGGGTCACCCCGTGCTTGCCCAGCCAGTCGACCGCCTCTCCGGCGGCTGCCTCGAGGGTACGGAAGTACGCCTCGTCGACCTCCGGGTGCGAGTCGATGACGCGCTGGATGACATCCGGGTCGACGACCCCTTCGGGGTTGACCATCAGGTTCGCCCACGAACCCTTGGTCGCTCCTCCGCGCTCCTGTTCGGAGGAACGCTCCACGACGGCGACCGACGGGGACTCTCCCCTCTCGGCTGCGGCCTCGATGAATCCGAGCGCTGAGGAAAGGCCCGCCGCGCCGGTTCCGATCACCAACAGGTCAAAATGCGAACGTTCTTCCACGGCGTGCCTCCTCAGCACCTCGGACGATGTCGTGGTCTTTCGCTGTAGTCGTGTCGTGGTGGGCGCGGCGGGCAACGTCAGCTCCGGTCGACGAAGGCGAACACGCGGGCCGGCCCCGCCGTACCGCCGACGATCGGCAGGGGGGCGACCACGATCGTCGCTCCCCTGGGCGGCAGGCGATCGACGTTGCGCAGCGATGTCAGGCCGTACTTGTCGGCTCCGAGCAGGTAGTAGTGGCCGGGTCCGAACTCGCCGGGATCGGGGTCACCTGCCCCGGACTCCCCCGGTTCGGAGGGGCCCGCGCCCATGCTGTCGATCCCCACGGCCTCGACCCCGTAGCCGCTCACCGCGGGATGGGCCGCCAGCCACTTGGCCCCGTCGATCGAGAGCCCCGGCCAGCCCTTGGGGTCGAGGAACCGCTCCGGATCGGAGCCGTACGCGCTCCATCCCGAGCGGAAGATGACCCACGAGCCTGGCTCCAGCGGCCCGTGCTCGTGCTCCCACTCCTCGAAGTGCTCGGCCCCGAGCAGGAAGGTCTGGTTCTCCGCGACTTCCGCGGTCTTGTCGATCAACGCGACCGGGCCGATCAGCCGGGTCGGAGAGATCTGGTCGACGGCGAGGCCTTCGCGTCCGCTGATCCAGTGGCGCGGCGCGTCGACGTGGGTTCCGGTGTGCTCGCCCAAGGTCATGTCGCTCCAGGACCAGCCGGGGCCGCGCTCGTCGAAGTCGCTCACCGGGCGCGTCGTGAAACCGGCGCTCGGAGCGAAGGGCGGCGGCACCGGCACCACCGGTGTTCCGGAGTGGAGCGGGGTGGTCAGGTCGATCACTTCGACGGCGCCGGAGGCGATTCCCGCGGTGAAACCGGAGGTAGAGATCACAGCATTCCTTTCCATGGTCGACTCCATGGTCGACGGCAGTCGAGTGATTATTCCGACGGCAGGTAGGCGTGCGCCTCGACTTCGATGAGCATTCCCGGAGCGAGGAACTCCGCGACATATCCGTGTCCGATGAAACCGCGGTCCGGGAAGCGTTCGTGGAATATGTCGTTGAGCGGCCCGAAGTTGCCGCGGTCGTTCAGGATCACCCGGATCTCGTAGACGTCGGCGAGCGATCCCCCGGCGTGCTCCAGGACCTTCTCGATGTTGTCGAAGGTGGTGTTGGCCTGCTCCAGGAAGCTGTCGGGGAGGACGCGGTCGGCCAGTGGACCGCTGAGGTTGGTCAGCGCCGAGGTTCCTGAGACGAACACCCAGTCGCCGATGCGGACCGCCCGGTCGAAGTGGCCGGCCGGATCCGCCAGGGTCGGCGGGTTCAGCGGGATCACCGTGTGCTTCTTCATTGTTCCTCGACTCATTCTTCTCTCTTTCCGGTCATTGGAGCCGATGGTTGCGGCGTGCTGAATTCCGTAAACGGAAGCCGATGGCTTCGACGTGTTGAGATGATCTCCCGGCGGCCGGGTGTGTTCCACGGTGAAGCGACAGGATCAAAGGCCTGGTTTTTGTGGAAGCGACAACACCTCGGCTGCTCCCCAACCGGTCTCCGCCGTCGTCCGCCATCAGGCGACGTCATCGGCTGGCGCGGTTTCCCGGTGGAGCCGGCCCGTGCGCAGGGCCAGCGTCGCGGCGATGCCGCCGCAGAGCGGCAGTGTCAGGCACAGGAAGATCGTCGGCGTGGACCATCCCGCGCCGATCATGAGGCCGCCGAGGGATCCGCTGGCGAGCTGGCCGAGCTGTCCGACCCCGTTCGCCCAGGACGTGCCGGTCGCCCGTGCCGAGGCCGGATACGTCAGCGTCGCCAGCGCCGGCAGGATCGCGTTGGAACCGCCCAGGAACAACCCGAGCAACAGGACGATGCCGAAGAATCCGCCGGTGCCCATCTGCAGGACCCCGACCGCCACCAGTCCCGCGCCGCCGACCGCCCAGAGCAGCGTGAGCAGGGAGTCGGCGTCGGACCGCCACAGCGCGACGGACACCAGCAACTGGCCGACCAGACCGCAGATACCGAAGAGACCGACGGCCACTCCGGACTGCACGGTGGTGAAGCCGCTGTGGTCCAGCAGCAGCGGCAGGTAGTTCGCGATCAGGAAGACCACGCCGAACCCGATGAACGAGCAGAGCCAGAGCAGCAGTGTGGTCGGCAGAAACGCGCGGCACACCAGGGCCGAGCCCGCCGCCTGCCGACGCTGCGCCACCGTCGGCGTCGCGAGGTCCTGTGCGTCCAGGTCGCGGTCCGGGGCGAGTCTGGTCAGGCTCCGTTGGACAGCTGCCGTCGGGCAGCCTCTGGCGAGCAGCGAACCCACCGGCTCCGGTACGAGAGCGGCCAGCACCGGCGCGAGCAGCACCGGCGGGATGCCGCAGATCATCAGCAGGGCGCGCCAGCCCAGCGTGGGAAGCACGGCGGAGGCGAGGAAGCTGCCGAGGACGTACCCGACCGCGCCGCCGCACCAGGTCAGCGAGACCATCGACGCCCGCCGGGCGGTCGGCGTCGACTCGGTCACCATCGTTACCACCGCGGGCACCATGGCCCCGATCCCCGCGCCGGAGAGGAGACGCAGGGCGACGAACGCGGGGATCGACGGCACGAGGCCCATGCCCGCAGTGGCCGTTCCGAAGACCAGGAGGCCGACGATGGCGATGCCCTTGCGGCCGAATCGGTCGGCCAGCGGGCCCGCCACGACCCCGCCGAGCGCCATGCTGAGTCCGCCGAGTGTGACGGTGAGGGTCACGATGCCCATCGTCGTCTCGTGCTCTCGCACGAGCTCCGGGTAGACGAAGCCGGCACTCGCGAGGTCCAGGCCTTGAACGATCATCGCGGTGAAGCAGACCGCGACGATGAGCCACTGCCGTTTCCCCATGCCGATGAGGTCCAGGATTTCCTGTGGGTTCACCTGGGTGGTGGAGGGGGTGGCTCTGGCGGGGCTCTCGGAGGGAAACTGTTGGAACGTCGGCGGGTCGTTGGCGTTGTTCGGCACAGTGATCTCACCTTGATGCGCGAGTGGTGGATTGGCGGTCACAGCCAGCCGGTGAGGATGGACAGGAAGCCGTCCGGATCGTCGAGTTGTAGGTCGTGGCCTGCCTCCGGCAGCGTGGCCAGTTCGAAGCCGCGGTCGGCCAGAAGCCCGGCCGCGGCCGGGCGGACCACGGAGCCGACATCGGCGAGCAGCAGCAGGCTCGGCGTCTCCGCCCGTTCCGGCAAGTAGTTGGTGTGGCGTCGGGAGAGATCGGCGACAGCGTCCAGTACCGCTGGATCGCACAGCGCGACGCCGTCTGCGAAGGCCTCGGCGTCGGCGGGCGTCCACTTCGGGTGGACGACGAGCAGATCGTTCGCCCGGATGCTGCTCAGCGCGGACCGGATGCGGGCGAAGTACTCCGGTGGCTTGATGTCGTGCTCGAATCCTGGCTCCGCGTACACCGCGCGGCGCGGGCGCAGGCGTTCCACGGCCAACGACAGCACGGTGGCTCCCAGGGAGTGTCCGATCGCGATGTCCACGGTGCCGCCGGCGGACTCTGGCAGGGACTCGACCAGGTCGTCCGCCCACGCTTCGGGAGAGTACGAGCCTCGGGGGCTCAGGCCATGGCCACGCAGGTCGGGGGCGAGCACGGTGTAGCCCAGTGCGGCGACCCTGGGTGCCAAGCTGTTCCAGATGCGGCTGTCGACGGTGCCGCCGTGGATAAGCAGGGCGGTGCGGGGACCGTCGCCCTGGATTCGGGTGTGGAGTTTCATGATGTCTCCATGGAGCTGCCGGTTGCCCGCACATGGGTTGTGATCGGCCCGGCCAGTCGGTCAGCCGCGGTCTCCAGCATCCAGTGGCCGATGCCCGGCAGGGTGAGCGTGCGGAACTCGCCCGCCACATGGTCGCCGCAGCGTGCGGCGGTGTCCCGGGTGAGCGCGGGGCCGTCGGTCCATATGTAGAGCGTCGGCACCAGGGTCTTATCCACCTCGGCCATCCGCTCCAGCGGGATCAGGTGCCATGCGAGGGCCGCGGCCAACACGTCCTCTTCTCCCACCCGCGACGCGGTCCGCTCCACCTCCTCCGGGGGCATGCCGGATCCGTGCAGGAACTCGCGCAAGCCGCATCCGTCGTCGGCGAGGAGCGCTCTCGCCGCCAGTACCGGCGGATTCATCTCCTCCAGGGCCGTCCACTGGGCGCGCTGTTCCGCATCCGCCGCCACGGCCAGGGCGAACGCCCGCGGATGCGGGAAGCGCAACGCGGTCAGCGAACGCACCCGATCGGGCGCGGAGGCCGCCAGCTCCCAGGACTGCATGGCGCCGTTGCCGAATCCGCAGAGGTGGAAACGGCCGAGCCCGAGGCCGTCGGCCACGCCGAGCGCGTCGGCCACCACGGCCTCCAGGGTGTAGGTGTCCAGCGGCGGGCGTGCCCCGGCCGAGTAGCCGCGCTGGTCGAACGCGATGGTCCGGATGCCCGCCTCGGCCAGGCGCCGACCCAGTCCGTCCCAACTGGCGGCGCACTGCGGGAAACCGTGCAGTGCGAGGAGCGGTTCACCGTCGCTGGGGCCCCATTCCCGGACGTCGAACACCAGGTCGTCGACCTGAACGCGGTTCTGTCGCTGTCGGTGATCAGCCATCATCTTTCCTCTGCTGTCCGTCCCCGTGCGGGTCCCCGTGCTGTCCGCCCCCGAGCCCGTCCACGACGGACGCGAGCTCGTCGAGCCGGTGCAGCACCTCCGGATCCGGCCGGGCGCGCGTCACGAACACGCATCGCTCCACGCCCATCTCGGCGTACGAGTCCAGTCGGGACCTGTCCGCGGGCGCGCCGAGTACGGTGACCGAGATCCGGCCGCGGCCGGAGTCGGCGGCCCGTCGGGTCAGCTCGGCGATCGCGGTGGCGAGGGGGGCGTCGTCCTGCCCGATCGTGTTGGGCAGCCAGCCGTCTCCGTACTCCAGCACCCGGTCGAGGACCGTCGGGCCCATGCCTCCCACCAGTACCGGCGGATGCGGCCGCTGCAGGGGTTTCGGCCACTGGTAGGACGGCTCGATGCGTACGTGGTCCCCGTGGAAGTCGGCGATCTCGCTGCCCCACAGCCGCTTCATCGCGAGCACCCGCTCGCGCAGCAGGGCCATCCGGGTGACCGGATCGGTCCCGTGCTGGGCCATCTCCTCACGGTTCCAGCCGGCGCCCACGCCGAACAGGAACCGGCCGCCGCTCAGCCGGTCGAGTGTGGCCACCTGCTTGGCGGTGTGGATGGGGTCACGCTGGACGAGCGCGCAGATGCCGGTGCCCAGGAGCAGGGTCCGGGTCGCCTGCGCCGCCACCGCGAGCGCGATGAAGGGATCGTAGGAGCGGTAGTAGTCCCGGGGCAGGTCGCCGCCGCCCGGATACGGAGACGCGCGGTTCGCGGGTATGTGCGAGTGCTCCGGAAAGAACAAGGAGTCGAATCCGCGCTCTTCGACCGCCTGGGCGAGAAGCTCGGGGCGCATACTCTCGTCCGTGACGAAGCTCGCGATGCCGAATCTCAGAGGGCCGTTCTCCTGTCGCTGCGAAATATCCGGGTCCTGGATCCCGGTCCGGGGGCCGTCACCGCGCCGCAGCCGGGTGGTACATGTCTGCCGGCTGCGGTGGCGGGGGGCCGGTGCCGGCAGCGGCATCCATGGGTCTGCCTTCGGGGATCTGGTGCGTGGCCATGTGCTCCTCAGCGGACGGTGAGCGGATCGGGGACCTCGTCGCACACCACCAGGTCCATATGACCGAGACCCGTGATCGCGGCCTGGATCCGGTCCCCGTCGCGGAGATAGCCGGGAGGGTCGAGCTGGAACCCGCATCCGGCGGGTGAGCCTGTGAGGATGAGGTCGCCGGGGAAGAGGTCCATCGTGGCGCTGACCGATGCGATCAGTCCGGGAACGTCGACGAGCATGCTGCTGGTCCACGCGTCCTGCCGGCGTTCTCCGTTCACCGACAGCGTCAGACGCAGAGGCCGGTCCGGATCGATCTCGTCCGAGGTCAGCAGCCAGGGACCGGTCGGGCAGAACGTCGGGAAGCCCTTGCCACGGGCGATCTGCAGCAGCAGAGGGTTGCTCGCCCCGGCGCCCAGGACGATGTCCCGGGCGGTGACATCATTGGCGATCATGTAGCCGGCCACGTGCGCCTGTGCGTCCTGCCGCCGGATCCGGCGGCAGGCCCGGCCGATCACCACGCCGAGTTCCAGCTCGTAGTCGAGCTGCGTGGTCTCCGGTGGCTTGACCAACGGGTCGTTCGGTCCGCTCAGCGCGCTCGGCGGCTTGAGGAACACGACCGGATCGCCGGCCGGTTCCGCTCCGCTGAGCACTCCGGTGGCGTGCTGAGGGTAGTTGAAACCAATCGCGACGATCTTGCCGGGGCGCGGCACGGGCGGTCCGAGGCGCAGCCCGTTGAGCGGGACGGCGCCGTCACCGGCCACCACGGCCTGCCGCACCAGTGCGTCCACCGCGGGCCAGAGTCCGAGGAGGTCCCCCATCTCCGCGATGTGCAGGCCGGCACGGCCGAGAACCGGGCGCAGCGGCAGCAGCAGGTGGTCATCGATCAGCACTCCCGGTTCCTCGCCGTTCGGCGGGCCGTAGGTCACCAGGCGCATCAGCTGCTCTCCTTCACGTTGCCAACAGTGATCGCGGCGGTCGGGCAGTCGTGCGCCGCGCGCAGTTCCCGGGCCCGCAGCAGTGACTGCGGTCGGCCCTCGCCCTCATGCGGCCCGCCCCAGCCGCAGCGGGAGTGCCTCGATGGAGGCGAACGTCAGGTCGTGGGAGCGGACCGGCTCGTCGGCCGCCACCTCGGCGTCGGGGAAACGGGCGAGGAAGCGGGTCAGGAAGATCTCGCCCTCCCATCGCGAGAGCGGTGCCCCGGGACAGTAGTGCGCACCGGCGGCGGAGGCCATGTGCCGGTGGTCGGTACGACTGATGTCGAGGCGGTCGGCAGCAGGGAACCGGCGTTCGTCCGGGTTGGCCGCCGCCAGGCCGAGCACCACGTGCGTGCCTGTGTCGAGGCGTTCGCCGGCGACCTGTACCGGGGCGGCCAGGTCGCGCCAGACGAAGTGGACCGGTGCGTCGAAACGCGGCGTCTCGGTCCAGGCGTTGGCGGCGAGGCCGGGTTCCGCGCGCAGGGCGGCCGACTGCTCGGGGTTGTGCAACAGGGAGCGGACCGCCGAGGTGAGGCTCACTCGCGTTGTGTGGTAGCCGGCCGCGCAGCGAGTCCAGGATGTCGCCGAAATAGTCGAAGTAGAAGCGCGCGTCGTCGTCAGCGGCGGCCAGGGCGTCGGGGGTGAGGTCGCCCTGGCTGAGCACGTGATTGAGGGCGGGCTGGTGGCTGAGCAGCGTCTCGGCGTCCGACTCGGGCGCATGGATCAGCCGGCAGGCACCGATGTGCGCGGGCACCGTGCCCGGCTCATGCTGCACCCGCGCCCGCTCGTCGCGCAGTACCGCATCGACGTCGGTGTACCGGATGACGACACAGCATCGGCGGCCGTTGAGCGCGGTCCACAGCACTGCAGCGTCGTCGCGCAGTCTCCTGTAAGTCGAGTAGCGATCGCGGAGAAACCCCGGGTCGAAGATCACGTCTGACGGCATCGGCTGTGCTCCTCGCTTTCGGTACGCCGAGCGTAGGAAGCGAGCCGCTGCCGGACATTGGGCGAACGCCGGGATGCCGGACCGGAATCATGTGGATTCCACAAAGCGTCGGCCCGCCCAGAACCGCCGGCTACCCGGGATCAGTCAGATCCGCCAGGACGGAACGCAGCAGACCGGGGAGCGTCCGAGGGTCGAGCCCGGTCAGATCCTGCCACCGGGTGAGCCGGTAACCAACCGTGTTCGGATGCACCCCCAGTTCGGTGGCAGCACCGGAGAGCGTGAAACCGCACCGGGAGAACGCCCGTACGGCGTCGACCAAAATCGGGTTCTCCCGTGCCACCTGCCTGGCCCGCGTGAACAGCGGCTCCAGTCGCTGCTCACCGCCCGTCAGGCTCGCCTGCAGCCATACGTCCTCGAAGTGGATGACGCCGCTTCCGTCCCCCGGTGCCAGGCGCAGGGCCCTCTCCGCGTCCCCGATGCTCATTTCGGCACCCACCAGGCCCTCCCGGAGCAGCCCGACGCCGAGCAGCGCCCCGCTGCCACCCAGCTGTGACACCCGCGACACCACCTTCGCCGTGGGCACATTCTGCGCGAGGACGATCAGCACTGCTCCGTGCAAACCGCACTGAACCGTCCCGCCGAGCTGTCGGGCAGCCCGGTGCAGCGGATCCAGCTGGCCCTGTGACCAGGCCCGCGCGGGGGCGCACAACGCCTGGAACCGACCGGACAGATCGAAGCCGAGCTCCCGTGCGATCTCCCGTACCTGCTCATCCGTGGCACCGCCGCCGCGCAGCAGTTCGAACAGGCGCTGGCGAAGCCCGGCCTCGTAGCTGTGCCGGGCCCCGGCCTCCTCGATATACGCGTCCACGACGACGCTGCTCATCGCCTGGATCCACAGCCAGATCGGCCCCACCAGTTCGATCAGCGCGCCTTCGTCCCCGTCGTGCGCCTGGCGCAGCTGCTCCCACAGCTCGCGGGCCACCACGTGGAAGGCGGCCAGTACGTCATAGACCGGCAGCCCATAATAGGAGCGCCGACGCGAGGCCAGCTGAATCTCCCGCAACTGGTCGGCGGCCGGCTCCTCGCCCGCTGCCAGGCTCGACAGCAGAGTCTGCGCGGTCGCCCGGACCGTCCGGTAATGCTCCTCGCGCGGCAGTTGGGCGTAGGACAGGATCTCCGTGCGAATGCGCTCCGTCAGCATCTCGCTGATCTCATCGATCCGGTCAGTGAGGACACCACACAGCCGACCGAGTTTGCCCAAGCGGTCAACACTTGGTAGGTCGTCGGTCACGAGCGTCATCAAAACACGCCATCGAATCTTTTCCAACATTCTGGGGGGACCACAACCGCACTCGGGGCCGCAGCGGCATTGCACCTGGTACGGGGCCTTGATGCGGCGGTCGGCTCGTATGCGTCCGAGTAAAAGAGCCAAGATCATGAGGAAACACCCAGCCAGATCCGTGGCCTTCGGGCGGTGTGCCCTCCCTGGCACCTGGACCATGAAGACCACGGTCCAGGAGTCGGAGATCGACGTGAGCGAGTCGAGGCGGATACGGGTGGAGCGGTAGCGGGTCGATCACTCAAAGCCCAGCCCCGCGCATCCGACGCACACCCAACGCGCACACCCCGCAGACCGCGCCCCACACTCCGTTGTCCAGGAACAACGGCAAGATGGCCTGGCTACCGCGACGTCGAAGAGAGCATCTGGATCATCAGGCACGCCCGTAGCGCCACCGAAATCCCCCGCCTGATCGTGGCCGGCGTCCTCCCGACCGCACGTCCGACCCCGCACTCCCTGCGCCTACGGCCCTCGGCCGGACAAGCGGGTCGGTGCCACCGAAGCCTTCATCAACAGCGGACACCGCAGCGGAAAGAGCGAGGCCAACGACTCGCGCGATCGAATCGACGGTGTCGACTACAACCAGGTCGCCCCACCGAGCGACTGGAGCCGTCGCCGCAGACTCCTGACCTGCCATGGTCAGGCCCGTGGTCGACCGGGCCGACGACTTGGTCGGGCTCACGGCCGGCCCGGCGGGGTTCATGGTCGGGGGCTGTCGCGGGTGCCGCACTGCTCCCGCGCGGGCGCGGGAGCAGTGCGGCACCCGGAGAGCGCGACAACCGGGCCGATCAGTAGAAGCGGCGGACGAAGACGTCCGACTTGCCGTTGGTGTCGCCGGGCACGATGTCGTCGGCCGTGGAATGGAAGACCACGTCGCGCCCATCGGCGCTGACCGCGTCGGTCCCGGCCGAGGCGGGCTGGTTCGAGACGATCTCGTCGGTGCCCGTCTCCAGGTCGCGCAGTGTGAGCGACGGTCCGTTCGTGTCGTGTGGGGCGTACAGCAGATAGCGGCCGGTGGGATCGATGGCCACGCCCCGCACGTTCGGCACCAGTTGGTCGGTGCCCGAGCTCTCGTCGTGGATGTAGGTGTCGGAGCCCGAGAGGTAGACGACCTTGCTGCCGTCCTTGCTGAGCTGGACGAGTGTCGCCGCCTTGGACGGGCCCTCGATCGGGCCGGAGGAGGTGTCGTCGGTCCGGTCCCACACGAAGACGTCCTCCGCCTGGCCGTCCTGGTAGGCGACGAAACGGCCGTCGCCGCTGATGGACGGCCGGGCCGAGGCGGTGTGGCCGAACTCGGCGACGGTCTCCGTGGTACCGGCGCGCCAGTCCCGTACCTCGATGCGCTGCCGGGAGGGCGGTCGATTGAAGGTGGCGACCTGGGCGATGTAGCGGCCGCCCGCGCTCAGCGACGGCTGGCTGCAGCTGAGGCCCGGGCAGTTGATGCCGATCGTGCTTCCCGAGCTCACCTGAGACAGAAAGGACTTCGTGTCTCTCTGCAACAGCCCCCAAAAGGCGACGTATTGCCCGTCATCGCTGATCACCGGGCCCTGATTCGTTGGGGTGATGCTGCTCATCAGCGTGGTCTGGCCCGCCCCCTGGTCGCGGACGAACACCCTTTCCCATGTCACCGGGTTGGCGGGCGTGAGGTTCTTCGCCAACGACGAGAAGGCGATACGTCGGCCGTCGGTCGTGATCGTGGCGCCGACGGAGTCGCCGTCGCCCTGGGTGCCGTCGGTCGCGACGCTGATCCGCTCGACCCCGGCTCCGCTGTCGCTCGCGACGCCCGGCACGGTCATGGGCTCAGCCGAAGCGGCTCCGGGCAGCACCGTCGTAACCGCGCAGACCACGACCGCCGCGCTTAAGGCGGCCCGCACACATCTGGTGGCGCTCCAGTTTGCGTTTCCCCTCATTTTCCCCCCAGTCAGGACACGGTCTCTCCTCCAGTTCCCCACTGGAGGTCCGCAAGCATGGAACCGCGATGGCGCTGTGGGGACAATGCGCCACATGGCGTATTGAGAGGCGCGGTTTCGGCCATGTGAGAGCCGCCTCGACGAGGCACCGGGTGCCCGAGCGCCAGAACATGGCGCCGGTGCGCTTCACGCCGTCCAAGTCCCGGCCGGTCAGAATCCGGCCGATGCCGAACATGAGATATTCGGCGGACTCCTCCGCCTGCTTGTCGAACTTTGTCCGTGCCATCGGCCGTGCCCTTTTCGGTGTGCCTCCAGGCACCACACACCCGGAAGCGCACACCGACGGTAAAAGCGCCGGCCCGCGGACAGAGGGTGCGGGATGACCAGGCCGGTGCCCGGGGCAGCCGCCGTCAGCGATGGTGACGGTGTGGTGCCGGGCAGGGGTGGCCGACCACCACGACCAGTCGGCCCGGTGAACGGGGCTATCCAGGAAGGACGCGGTGATCACACCAGCCGCACGGTGATCACCCATCGAGGTGAGGGCCGACAGGCGCGTTGTCCATCGAGCTGTTGACCCGGTCAGTACACGTTCGAAGTCCCAGCAACTGAGTCGCTGGGTTTCTACGCCGGCATGGTGTCCGAGGAAGCCGGGCCGGCGACGCGGAGTACGAGCTTGGTTCCGCCGGTGAGGCCCCTTGAGGACCGGTCGAAGGCGCCGGGGCCCTCATCAAGGGGAAGTACCTCCGTGGGCAGGTCGAGTACGCCGTCGCGAAGCCGGCCGGCGAGGACAGCGAGAGTCTCCGCGTCCGGACGGACGTAGAGATCGGTCGTAGTGAGTTCAGCGCTCGCGGCCGGGGCGTCCGAGGTAATGGAGCACAGCCGGCCACCCGGGCGGACGAGTTCCCCGGCGGTGGCGGCCGTTCCGGGGGCTGCGGCGAGCGCCGCGTCGAAGACGCGACCGACCTCGCGCGGCCAGGCGGGGCGGCGGTAGTCGATGACGTCTGTCGCGCCCAGTCGGCGCAGCCGGTCAAAGGATCGGGGAGACGCCGTCGCCGTCACATGGACTCCGGCCGCGACCGCGAGTTGCAGGACGAGGGCTCCGGTCACTCCCGCCCCGTTCGTCACCAGCAGGTGCATGCCGCTGGACAGATCCAACCAGTCCAAAGCCTGACAGGCGGTCAGGCCATTGACGGGGAGGGCCGCCGCACGCGCCGGGTCCAGACCTTCGGGCAGAGGCGCCGCGTCCGCGGCTCGCAGCAGCACCTGCTCGGCCCACAAGCCGCTGTGACCGGGCAGCGGAGCACCGTGGGCCAGCACCAGGTCACCCACGGCAGGGGCCGTGACATCCGGTCCCACGGCAACGACACGACCTGCGCCCTCCACCCCGAGGGCCGCCGGAAGGCGCAGGCCCACGTCCCATTCACCGGAGGCAGGCAGCAGGTCCCAGGGGCCGACCCCGGCGGCCAGGACGTCGAGCAAGATCTGGCCCGGCCCGGGTGACTGGGGCCTGGGCAGCCGTAGCGACTGGACCTGACCGGACACTTCGGCGACCCCGCAGGCCCGCATCCGTGCATCAGCTGACTCCGACTGCGGCATGACGCCTCCGGGGAGAATGGACTCCACCCGAGTGTGCACTGCCGGCTGACGCGGCGTCGGTCGCCACGCGCATCAGCGGTGAAGCGTCTCACCCCAAACGGCTGAGCCGGCATCCTCCATCAGTTACAGGACAGCACATAGCGCACCGGGTCCGGATAGAACGCGGACGGCGCACTGGTCGTTGCCCCGTTCACTCTGTCGAAGGGCAGCGAACTTCGACACACTGCGAGGCCGAGGAGTCACTGCTCCCGGAGACCCGCGAGACCGCCCTGCGGGCCAGGATCAACGCATTCGTCGAGCAGCACCTCGCCGACCCAGCCATCGCCCCACGCCGGAGGCCCGGGGGGCGGGGCTGAAGGCGTCCACAGCTACGCGGCGGGCTCGGCGTCTTTGTCCCGGACAACTGCTCTGGCCAGCCCGGACATGTTCAGGTTGTCCCGGACGCCCGGGGGTCCTTGCTGGCAGGGATCCGCCTGGGAACAGTGGGTGTCATCGACGACCCGGCACATCATCCCGTTCTGGTCTGTCCGCGTGTCGAGCCGAAACCGGTCCGGGTCGCACCCGGGTCACAGAAACCTGGCGCCTACGGACGGCGTGCACGGATCGTCAAAGCCCGCATCGAAGAGAGGAATGCCTATGTGCCGCATCAAGGGGCGGTCCACGAAGACGGGCCGGGTCGGCTTCCGCAGGAACATCGCGGAGCCGGCCCAGCCCGTCTTCACGTACGGCTCGGCCCAGTACCGGTCCAGCGCGGTGAGGTCCTTCTCGACGAACAGTTCTCGCATCGCGGTGACCACGATCTCGATGCTGCGCTGGGCCTGATCGTTTTCACTGATGGTGTTTTCGGTCATGGTCACGCCTCCGTGATGGTTCCGACGAAGTGGTAGAGGATGCCGTCGACGGTGACGTTGGAGTACAGCGTCGCGTTGGCGAAGTCCTCCACATGGGTCACGGTGGCGCCGCTGGCCTCAGTCCAGGAGTTCAGGTAGACGCCGTCGCGGATCTACCAGGCCGATCGAGTCATCGAGGTAGGAGCACAGCAGCAGGAACCTATCCGCTGTCGACCAGCGAGTTCGCGCCGATCATCGACTCCGTGGCCAGCAAGGCCCCGGTAGCCGCCGAGCACAAGGTCGACCTGTCGACGTCCATCAACCGCCGGTAGATGCCGGGGACCAGCGTGCCGTCGGTTCGATCGTCGTAGACGACAAGCTGGACGGGACGCCCGAGCAGTCCACCGCGGCTGTTGATGTCGTCGGTCCAGATCTTCTGCGCCGAGGAGGGCCGAACGCCCGTTGAGGCCGAGCGGGCCGGTCAGAGACATGCTCACTCCGATCGTGATCGCCTCGTGCCGGTCGTTGGCTGCCGGGTACCGCAACGCGCGCTCCGAGTGAGCTGCGTCGTTTCCCGTGCCGCTTTCGTCTGGCGCGTCTGTGCCTGTGGCGGACATGACCATCCTTGCGATGTTTCTGCGCTTTTCTTCGTGGTGTGCGGTCGCCGACCGCTCGTTGAAACACTGGGAGGCGGGGCGAGCGCTCATGGCCGTGAGCGCTCGCCCCCTCCGGCTCAGCAGCGGCCAGCGCTACACGCCAGCACCATCGGCGGTGGGTGTGGCCAGCAGCTGCAGCTCCCAGGCGAGCGCGATCCCGGTACCGCCACCGTGGTCGAAGAGAACCTGCGCGAGCGCGTCGGTCGTTGACTCGCGAGCCCAGTCGCGCTGCCATTCGCTGATCACGGCCATCCAGGTGATGGGCACCACGCCGGCCTGCTCCATGCGACGCACCGCCATGTCGTGCGTCTCGGCGCTGGCCCCGCCGCAGGCGTCCGTGACGACGAAGACGTCGTACCCCTCACCCAGTGCATGGATGGCGGGCATGGCGACGCAGACCTCCGTCCACAGCCCGGCAATGATCAGCTTCTTGCGCCCCGTTCGCTCCACGACGTCGACGACGCGACGGTCTTCCCAGGTGTTGATGAACGTGCGGTTGATCGGCTTCTGGTCCGGAAAGACGTCCTGGAGGCCCTTGATGAGGTAGCCGCCACGTTCTTCTATCACCGTGGTCAGCACCGTGGGGACGTCGAACGCCTTCGCGGCCTTGGCCAGGCCGACGACGTTGTTGACGATCATGGTTGATTCGTGGCTGTTGAGATTGGCGAACTGGAAGGGCTGGTGGTCGATGAGCACCAGGACGCTCTCCTCGGGGGTGAGCAGTGCTTCGAGTCCGGCTTTTGCAGTGCGTGTCATGATAATTCCTTCTGCGTGATG
Organism: Streptomyces endocoffeicus; assembly: GCF_016741935.1. GTDB lineage: Bacteria > Actinomycetota > Actinomycetes > Streptomycetales > Streptomycetaceae > Streptomyces > Streptomyces endocoffeicus. The sequence continues at coordinate 47,233 of NZ_JAERRG010000001.1, forward strand.
GTTGAGCGTTCGATGGTGAGAGTCAGAGCTGTTCGGGGGATGCCATCCCGTAGACGAACCGGCCGAGCCCGGACTGCGCGATTGCGAAGGTCGGGCCGGTCAGGCCTTCCTGAGTGGCGGCCATGCTCAGGTAGCCCAGGCGGACCGCGCCGTACCCGGCGTCGAGACTGGGCTGCCTGACAAGGCGTTGGGCTTCGTCGTCACCGGACCACAGGTTGCTCGGCTGTACACGGGCGTCGGCGATCTGCCGGAAGAGAGAGGCGAAGTTGGTGTTGAAACGCCTTCGCCGTCGGCCCGCCCGTCACCGACCTCCACGCCCCAGCCGCGTCACCTGGTGCCCGGCACGTTCCCACAGGTCGGCCGGCCCGCCGCCGATGTTGCCTCGTCCGATCACGGTGATGTTCATGCTTCTCTCCCTCCCGGGCTGATGTGCCACACAGACCGGTCACGTCAACCGAGACCGGATCCGACCAGGCTCGGCCAGACTCGACGGGGCAGGTGGGAACGTCCCCCGTGGCATGAAACGACGCTACGGCGGCCATCCGGCGGGCGTCCAAGACTTGTCCGGACGCCGGGCAATAGGATTCGTCTATGGATGTCAGCCCCCGCGTCCTCCGCTACTTCATGGCCGTAGCCGAGGAACTCCACTTCGGCCGCGCAGCCACGCGTCTCTACATCTCCCAGCCGTCCCTGAGTCATCAGATCCGCAAGCTGGAGGAGACCCTCGAAACCCCGCTCTTTGTGCGTTCGAGCCGTCGGGTGCAGCTCACCGCGGCGGGCCGGACGCTGGTTCGCGAGGCACCGATAGCGCTAGCTGCGCTGGAGCAAGCCGTGCAGCTCACCCGGCGGGCCGGGGCAGGGATCGCGACGACGATTCGGTTGGGCTATACGCCGGTCACGAGCTTCGACACGCTCACGGTGCTTCTGGATGCTCTCCAGGAAGACCACCCCGACTTCACGGTCGATCCTCGAGAGTTCTTCAGCGCCGAGATTCCCGAACGGCTCTGTGCGGGCGACCTGGACATCGGTCTCGCCCTCTCACCGCAGCCGCTCGACGGGGTAGGTGGCGAGATTCTCCGTGAAGAGCCCGTTTCCGCGCTCCTCAGCACTCGCCACCGCCTCGCTGCCGCACCGACGATCCCGGTGACGGTCCTCCGCGACGAGACGCTGCAGCTGTTCCCTCGCCGTCTCGCACCGGCGTACTACGACGGCATCGTCGCCGCGTGCCACGAAGCAGGCTTCTCACCTAAGATTTGCGCGTTCGAGGAACCGCCGGTAAACGCCATGCTCGCCCGGCTCTCCAGCGGACGCAATGTCGGCTTGGCCCCTACATCGTTCGCTGAGCACGCCGCGAAGGGCAATACCAGCATCATTCGTCGCGATGTCGTCGATCCGTCGATCGTGGCAGAACTCTCGGTGCTATGGCCCACGAAGGATCCGTCGCCCGCCATTGCGAGCGTCCTCGCCACCGCCCGGCGATGCGCTGAACACCATGGATGGCTACGCAGCCCCATCACATAGCGCCCGAAGTTACGGCCCGCAGCCTCGATCAGTCAGGACGGCTTTGACCAGGTCAGTGATGCGCGTGGTGCTGCAGCGGAGTTCGCGACTGACCGACCGCCCGACGGGTCACCCTGTCGGCTCATCCAGGCTCGTCCAGGTAACTGCTTGAGTAGGTCGACCGCCTCCACCCGCCACCGATCGGGGGTGATGCGACGTGGGACCGCACTCCGTCCGTGCCGCAGGGAATGGCGGTATGGGCGGGAGAACACTCTCTCACCGCCGTAAGCCGGAGGACACGGAGCAGGAGAGCGCGGATGGCGGACGAGGTGAGGGCCGGTGGCCGAGGAGCCGGTGGGCGCCGGGGCGTGGTAGGCGGGTCGGTAGGGGTGCGTGGCGGCTGGGCCGGGCTGCTGGTCATGGTCCCGGCGCTGCTGCTGATCGGCGGTGTGGTGTTGGACGTCTTCGGGCCGGTGCCGTACGCCGGGTTGCCCCTGCTGTCCGCCGGTCCGCTCGCGGCCTGCATGGTGCTGACGTTCCGGGGCGCGGTGATCACCGCGGTCGCCGCGTGTGTGCTGGTGGTGTGTGTGGATGTGCTGGTGAACCGCCCGCTGACGGCGCTCGTGGTGAACCTGCTGGACGTGGCGGTGATCAGCGCGATCGCGCTGTGGCTGAAGTGGGTGGTCCGGCGTCAGGGGCAGCGCTTCGCAGCGGTGCGCGCCGTGGCCGAGGTGGCGCAGCGGGCGGTCCTGCCACCGCCGCCCGCGCGGGTGGGGCCGGTGTCGGTGGCCACCCGCTACGAGTGTGCGCACGCGGAAGCGCTGATCGGCGGGGACTTCTACGCGGTGCGCAGTTCGCCGTTCGGGGTGCGGGCGCTGATCGGAGACGTACGGGGCAAGGGGCTGCCCGCCGTGTCCACCATGGCCGTGGCGACCAGCGCCTTCCGTGAGGCGGCGGAGCAGGCGGCGACGTTGTGGGAGCTCGCGGAGTACATGGAGCGGGCCCTGGCCCGGTTCGCGGCGGACGTCGGCGACCAGCCGGACGCACTGGAGCAGTTCGCCACCGCCGTACTGGTCGAGGTCAGCGAAGAGGAGGGGCGGGCGCGGTTGCACCACCGCGGTCATCCACCGCCGTATCTGATCCGCGGAGGCCGGGTGACGTCGCTGGAGCCATCGACTCCGGGACTTCCCCTGGGCCTGGGGATGCCGGAGGGCGTCGGCGGGTCCGGCTGTGACACCTTCCCCTTCCGCCAGGGGGACTACCTGCTGCTGGTGACCGACGGCGTCACCGAGGCGCGCGACCGGCACGGGGCCTTCTACGAACCCCGTACGAGGCTGGCCGACCGGCGTTTCCGCACGGCGTCGGAGGTGGTGGACACACTCGTTGCCGATGTCACCGACTGGACCGGGGGTCGGCGACATGACGACATGGCGATCCTGGCCCTCACGCCGGTTCGCTGAGAGGGAAACACAGGGGCGACGCCGGCACAGGTGCTCGTCGCGGGTGGCGAATGGCCGCGGTTCATTACGCCTTCCTAGGCGGCCCCAGCCCTCTACGGCGGCCTGGGTGGCCTGCCCGTCCCTTCGGTCTCCGTCGATACGGATCGGGCCCGGGCACACCCGTCGAGCCCACGGGTGAGGCGAGCCCGCACGTCGGCAGCGACCTGCCAAGGGTCGCAGCAGGCCGGCGAGTCCGGCGACAGGCGGTCGATGTTCCGGTCCCCACCGGCCTCGGTAGTCCCCACCTCTGTAGCCGCGCCCTGATGACGCGATATCAGGGGCAGCGGTAGAGCGCGCGGGGGCACCCGCGGCGACGGCGACGCCGGCCGCCACCACCTGGCGCCCGGGGTCATCTCCCCCGGCTCCCGGCACGCCGGACACGCCGGCGCGCTCGGAGCCGATGCGCATCAGCGACGCCGCGTCGAGCACCGCGCCGTCGTATGCCGAGCGCCGGCTGCCGGCCGTCGCCCGGCACTGACCGTCCTGGGTGACCTCATCGCCGGCACGGGAACGGCGATGGAAGACGCAGTGTTCGGGGTGCTCGATACCGCCCGGCTCGAGGGCGCGGAGCCCACGAGGCCGGCGGTTGCCGGCGTGGCGGCCGCCGCAGCGGACCGCTTGCTGAGCGTCGCCCTCTCCCTTCGGGACGCCGCGACGGTCTACCACCGCTGGTCGACCCCCATCGGCCATGACTACGACCGTGACATCGCCGGTGAGCACCAGGCCCTGGTGGACGCGGTCATCGCACGGGACGCTGACGCCGCGTCCCGCCTTCTGGCCCAGCACATCGACCGGACATCCGCTTCCTTGCGCGCCGTGACCCATAGCGAGATCGAACACGCCGGATGACGGAACGCGGACCGACCGCCGTCCTGCCGCAGGAAACCGGTGGCGTTCACGACCGGAGTGGCATCCGAGCCGGTCCGCCGCCGCTACGCGGTGGCGCGCACCGCGGCTTCGGTGAGGGTCGACGCCGTCCGTACCGCGCTGGAGACGGCCTCGTCGGGGTCGAGCCCGCACAGATCGGTGAGGGTGAAGAGGGCCTCGGCGCTCACGACCACCGCGAGGTCCCGCTTGAGCTGGGTGAAGGCGTCCGGGTCCGTCGCACCGAGCGTGTCCTCCAGCGGGAGGAGCGCGTGGTCGATGAGTCCGAAGCGGATGCCGGGGCGCGTGGTCACCGTCTGGGGCCGGGTGATGGTGGCGGCGATCATCGCCCGCACCGAGCCCTGGCGGGCGAGGATGCCGCGCAGCAGGAACTCGCAGGCGAAGGCGGTGCGTTCGACGGGATCGGCGGAGGCCGCGACCGGTGCGAGCGCTTCGGCGGGGGGCGGCCAGATGCCGGCCAGGGCCTCGCTGATCAGGGAGGGCAGGTCCGGGAAGTACCGGTAGGCGGTGGCCTCGGAGACCAGGGCCGCGCGGGCGATCGCGGGCATGGTCACTTCGGTGCCCGTGCCGATGAGTTCACGGGCGGCCGTCACGATCGCCGTCCGCGTGCGCCGCTTCTGGTTGGTGCGGCCGACACCCGTCTGCGCCGTCATCACGCGACTCCTCCCGTCGATCCCTCCACACAGTAGCAGTCTCCTCTCTTCATGAGAGTCCACTTGCATAACGAAACTCGACTCCCTAATCTCATGAGAGTCAGCTCTCACGAAGGAGGAGCAATGAGCACCGTCTCCGTGGTCGGCCCGAACGACGGCGAGACCATCCAGCTCGGCCCGACGCAGATGCGCATCCTCGAGGACGGCAGCACCACCGGGCACCGCCTCGGCATCGGAGAGATCACCATCGCCCCGCACACCCAGGGCCCGCCGCAGCACCGGCACGCCCAACACGACGAGGGCTTCTACGTCGTCTCCGGCACCGTCCACTTCACCATCGGGGAGACCACCCACGCGGCGCCCGCCGGCACCCTCGCGATGATCCCTCCCGGCGCCCCACACACCTTCGCCAACCTCGGCGACGAGCCGGCGATGATGCTCAACACCTTCACGCCGGACCTGTATGTGCAGTACTTCCGTGACCTGCGGAACATGATCGCGAGCGGCCGGGAACTGACCCCGGAGTCGACGGTAGCGATCATGGGCCGCTACGCCACCGTCCCCGCAGTCGACTACGCGTGACGGCGCCCCGACTTCCCCTGAAACCGACCCGCTCGAGGAGCACGGAAATGACCCGCAGCACCCACACCCTCACGCTCGACCAGGGCACCCTCGATGTCACCGTCGACCTCCACGGCGAGCGGGGACGCCCCTTCCTGCTCCTGCACGGAGGCGGCGGCCCGCAGACCGTCACCCCGTTCGCCGGCCTCCTCGCCGAACAGCGGTCGGCCAGGGTGTTCACCCCCATCCACCCCGGCTTCGACGTCACCTTTCGCCCCGAATGGCTGACCGACATCACGACCCTGGCCCAGGTATACGCCCACCTGCTCGACGCGCTCGACCTGCGGGACGTCGCCGTCGTCGGGAACTCGATCGGCGGCTGGATCGCCGCCGAACTGGCGGCCCTGGGCAGCGACCGGATCAGCAGCGTCACCCTCGTCAACGCCGTCGGCATCCCCGGCCCCGGCCACCCGATAGCCGACACCTTCTCCCTGACCCCCGCCGAACTGTCCCGCCTTTCCTTCCACGACCCCTCGAAGTTCCGCTTCGACCCCAGCGCACTGACCGAGACGCAGCGCGCGATCACGGCCGCCAACCGCGCTACCCTGCAGGTCTATTCGGGCCCGCACAACATGGCCGACCCCACCCTGCCCGAGCGTCTCGCCAAGATCACCCATCCGACCCTGGTCGCGTGGGGCGCGAGCGACCAGGTCGTGGACGTCGGCTACGGACGCGCATACGCACAGGCCATCCCGGACGCTAAGTTCCGTCTGCTGGAGGGCACCGGCCATATGCCGCAGAGCGAAACGCCCGAACAACTCCTGCCGATCCTCTGGGACTTCGCCGACACCCGTGTCATCCACCGGCCACGGCTCTGACCCCCAAAGGGCGAGCCCGCTGCCTCAGCCCGGTCGCATCAGACCCACGTTGATCCTGGCCGTCCGCTGCGTGAGCGTGCCCGCGTCGTTGGCGGCGCCTTCGGCCAGGGCCATGGCCAGCACGATCACGCCGATCAGGACCAGCCGGGGATCTTGCCAGACCTTCCCTGTCCGCACGGCCGACCCCTCGGGCACCGGGGTGGGCGAACGCCGCAACCGAACACGGACATGCTGAGGACGACGAGAAGCATGCCGATACCGACCATTGCTCTGGTGCCGAACTTGCTCACGAGGGGACCGGAGGACAGGACTCCCGCCATGGAGCCGGCTGAAAGCCTCCTCGGCGCCCCGCTGAGGACACAGCCGTCAGCTCATCTCCCCCGCCACCACCAGGTGCGCATTGTGTGTATTACTTCTGGCCAGGACCGCTCACATTGCGTATGTGCTGCGATCGCGTGACTGCTTAGTGTCTCCAGAAGCCGCCACGGTGAGGGCAGCTTATTTCAGCTCCTCAGAATCACCGGATGCGGGTCTGGTGAACGTATATCGAGCACACCGGGCTATGAGGCCTGATCCCTATGGAGGCGATATGACGGGGACCGCGGAAACGTACGACTACATTGTTGTGGGGGCCGGCTCGGCGGGCTGTGCGCTTGCTGCCAGGCTCTCCGAAGATCCGGACGTAACAGTGGCTCTGATCGAAGCCGGGCCACCCGCCACCGGGCGTCTGTTTGAGATTCCCGCGCTGTTCTCGCAGCAGCTCAAGACGGTGTACGACTGGGACTTTGCCACGGAGCCCGAGGCGCAGCTGGGCGGACGCAGGATCTACCTGCCGCGTGGGCGGGCGATCGGCGGGACCAGCTCGATGAACACCATGCTCTACGTCCGCGGCCACCGCTACGACTACGACACATGGGAGCGGATGGGGAACCCCGGCTGGGGCTACGACGACGTCCTGCCGTTCTTCAAGAAGTCCGAGGACAACCAGCGCGGAGCCAACGACTTCCACGGCACCGGGGGCCCGCTGACCGTCAGCGACCCGGTCTCCGTCCATCCGCTGCTGACGGCCTGGGTGGAGGCGGCCCAGGACGCCGGCCACAAGTCCAACCCCGACTTCAACGGAACCGAGCAGGACGGTGTCGGCTACCACCAGGTCACCCAGCGCAACGCGCTGCGATGCAGCAGTGCGGTGGCGTTCCTCGAGCCGGCGGCAGACCGCCCGAACCTCACCATCCTCCCTTCGACGACCGCCCTCCGCCTCAGCTTCGACGGCACCCGCGCCCAGGGGCTGGAGGTCGACCACCTGGGCACCGTTCGACTGATCCGGATCAACCGTGAGGTCGTGCTGTCCCTGGGCGCCTACAACTCCCCCCACCTGCTGCTGCAGTCCGGCGTCGGCCCCGCGGACGAGCTCACCCAAGGGGGCATCACACCTCTGCATGACCTGCCGGACGTGGGACGGAACATGCAGGACCACGCCGGGTGCTTCATCAGCTTCTTCAGCCACACTGAGCCCCTTCTCGGCCCGGACACCTCACGCGAGGAGCGGCGGCTGCGTGAGCGGGGTGACGGACCTATGGCCTGGAACGAGGTCGGCGGTTTCTTCAGTACCGGCGACGACCTGCCGGCTCCCGACATTCAGGTCCACGCCGCGCTGGGCATCGTCCGTGACGAAGGGCTCGCCGCTCCTCTTGAGCCGGGTATGTCCTTCGGGCCGTACGTCGCGCGTCCGAGCAGCCGCGGTTCCGTGCGGCTGCGGCACTCACACCCCTACGCCAAGCCGCGCATCGTGCACAACTATCTCGGTGACGAGGACGACCGCAGGCGGCTGCGGGAAGGCCTGCGCATCTGCATGCGCATCGCCCGCGAGTCGCGGCTCACCGAGGTCCTGGAGTCCGGCCTCCGCGGGGCCGCGGACGCGGGACTGGCTCCCGTATCGGACCGTGACCAGGACATCGACGACTTCATCCACACCCAGTCGTTCTCGTTCTACCACCCGTCAGGTACGTGCATGATGGGCAAGGTCGTCGATTCCGAACTCCGCGTGCACGGGCTGGACAACGTCCGTGTGGCAGACACATCGATCATGCCGTCCCTGGTGACCGGAAACACCAATGCGCCGGCCATCATGATCGGGGAGCGGGCGGCCTCGTTCATGCGATCCGCGGGGCAGTGACGAATCCACCCGGCGAAGCCCGCCGGCAGGGAGCACATCGGTGGGCAGCGGGCGTCGCACCACAGCCTCTGAGCCTTGGCGCCGATGACGCCGACCTCTGCCGAGCACGTGGTCAGGAGGGGCGTATCTGGCGCCCGTCCAGACTGACAGGAGCCTCAGCGGGTCAGCAGGGGTGTTAGCGCCACATCGCACAACGCACCGCGGGGCCGTGCCCGGTTCGGGCACGGCCCCGTGTGCCGTCCGGGGGCTGGGGTCGTCAGCCGCAGTTCTCCGCGATGCGCGGCGCCACGCCTCCGGCGTTTTATCCGCTCGGGAGCCAGGTGTCGATGGCCTCGGTCAGTTCGTCGAGTCCGGTGAAGACGTGTCCGTTCATACCGGTGGCCCGTGCCGCCCGTACGTTCCCTTCGCGGTCATCGACGAAGAGGAAGTCGGCGGGCGCGGCCCGCATGGAGACGACGCAGTGGTGGAACGTCGCTGGGTCTGGTTTCGCCGCATTGATCTTTCCGGAAAAGGCGACGTGGTCAAGGTTCCTCAGCCAGGGTTGTGTGGCCAGGAAGGCGTCCGCGTGGTCTGAGGGGATGTTGGACAGCAGGGCGACTTCGGCGACGTCCCTCAGGGACTGCACGTAGGCGACCATGCGGTTGTCGACGCGTGACCAGCTGTCGATGTCGGCGAGCCGCAGCTCCTCGATCGTGTCGGCGTCGACGGGGAGTGACAGCCACCGCAGCACGGCCGTCCAGTACTCGGCCGCGGACTGCCGCGCGGCGTCGTAGGGCGGGCGGCAGTCCCAATAGGCCTCGGCGAAGGCGTCCGCGGGTGCGTCGCACCGGGCGGCCATCTCCGCCAGGGCGCCCGGGCGTTGGTGGAGGGCGATGACCCCGAAGAGGTCGAACAGCACGATCCGTCGGTCGGTGGACATGGCGGTTCCTCCGGGGGTAAGGGGTTTTCGGCTCAGGGGCGGGGGGCCAGGACGCGGGCGAGTGAGTCGAGGGACGCCAGGGCGTCGGGGCCGGTGGGAGTGAGGACGACGCTGGTCGCGCCCGCTGTGTGGCGGGCCGTGATCGCTTCGCGTGCCTGGTCGGGGGTGCCGGCGATGCTCAGTTGGCGGACCCAGGCGGCGGGCATGGTCTGGGCGAATTGCCGGGCGTCGGCGCAGGCGGCGCGGTGTTCGCGCAGTCGCGCGGCGAACGGCAGGGGGTCGATATGGGCAGCCCAGGCCGGCTCGCCGACGGCGGTCAGTCCGTCGCGGACGCGGGCGAGAGCGGCGTCCTCGTCGTCATCGACGGCGGCGGCGTCGTAGGTGACGACTTCAGGGGCGCTCGCATCGGAGACGCTGCCCAGGTTCCGCAGTGAGGAGGCGATGTAGGCGGGGGCCGCGGGCTCGGCCAGGAGGAGCCCATCGGCCACCTCGCCCGCGGCTGCCTGCGATTTGGGACCGCGTACGCCGAGGACGATTGGGGGGACGATGTCGGGGGTCTCGGTGATGACGACGCCTTCGCAACGCACATAGCGGCCGCCTGCCGGGCCGGGCTCGCCGCGCATGAGCAGGCGCAGCGCGGTCGTGTACTCCTTGATCAGCGTCAGGGGGCTGGCGGGCCAGGCTCCTGCCTGGCGCATCCAGTCGGGCATGCCGTGGCCGATACCGGCGATCAGGCGACCGGGGTAGAGCTGGGCGAGGGTGGCCAGCTCCATCGCGGCGAAGCACACGTTGCGGGCGCCGGCGGGCATGATGCCGATACCGACGGTGATGCTGGTGGTGCTGGCGAGGACGGGGCCGGCCTGCGCGAGTCCGCCGCGCCAGCCGAGGTCCTCCACCACCCACACCTGGTCGAACCCCAGCTCCTCGGCTCGCCGGGCGTAGGGCAGCACGTCCCGGACGGGCAGATCGCGGGGAAGCATGACCCCGACACGGCCGCGAGCGGGGATGGTATCGGTCTCGGGCATCAAGAGCTCCTTCTGGTGGCGGTGGGTTCTCCCCCACCGGTCCGGCGGCCGGGCGGGGGCGAGCGTGGGGGCCACGCTGTGCGGCACAGTGTCAGGGGCCTGTCGCACAGGCGGTCAGTGGCTGCTCGGTGCCATCTCACGCGTGCGCTCGGATCCGGTGCGCAGGATTCGGGCGGCCGCAGCGGAGAACGCGGCCCGTATCCACGGGACGGAGAACAGGGATCCCGGGGCAGGCCGGGCAGGCCACCGCCATGCCGCACAGGACGAAGTGGACGAAGTTCACCACACGGGCGGACCGAAGCGAGCGTTCCATGCCGATCACCATAACGAACGTACTTTGTGATTGGAAAGCCTATGAATGAACAGCTTGCTTGTTTGTTTCGGGGTGATGTTCAATCGCGGTATGAGCAACGCAGACCGACACAGGCTGATCGCCCAGGCCGTCGGAGAGTCGGGCAGTGCCACGGTCCAGGAACTCGCCGCGCTGGCCGGCGCCTCGGAGATGACCATCCGGCGCGACCTCGACACACTGGCCGCCCACGGCGTCCTCGAACGCGTCCGCGGCGGGGCACGCACCCTGCTGCTCAGGGGCGAGGAGCCGCCCTTCGCGCTGCGCGCCCACGAAGCCATCGACGCCAAGCGCCGGATCGCGGCCGAGGTGTCCTCGCTCATCGCCGACGGCGAGACCGTCCTCCTCGACAGCGGCACCACTTGCCTGGAGGTCGCCCGTCTGCTGCGTGGCCGGCAGGTCACCGTGATGCCCCTGTCACTGCAGGCAATCCACGTACTCGGCGACGCCCCGGGGCCGACCACGCTGATGGTGCCGGGCGGACGGCCCCGCGCCGCCGAGGGGGCCCTGACCGGCCCCCTCACGCTCGCCTCCCTGGCGGCGCTGCGCTTCGACACCGCGATCGTCGGCTGCTGCGGCCTGAGCGCGGCCGAGGGCCTGACCGCCTACGACCTCGACGACGCGGCGGTGAAGAAGGCCGGCATCGCCTCCGCCCGCCGCATCGTCGCCGCCGCCGCCGGCAGCAAACTCGGCCGCACCGCCCACGCCCACGTCGGCCCGTCCACCCTCCTGGACACCCTCGTCACCGACACCACGGCACCTGCCGACGAGGTGACCGCGCTCGAAAGCGGCGGCACCGTCGTCAAATCCGCCTGACAAGTCCCTTGTGGCCGGCAATCCGTCAGAGTCAACCGACACCGTAGCGAGCTCTCTCGCACAGAATCGCGGTGCTCACAGTGCGCCATTCAATGACCGACCATTGCTCACTTCGTGCATGTCCTACGCGCAGGGGACTGCTTAGCCTCTTCAAGAACCACTCCGGCAGGACCTCTCCATGTCTCGGTCCCATCTCCAGAGAACTTTGCCGCAATGGACAGCATGACCCCCGTCCGCCGAATGAACGTAAAGGCACCGAAAGGAAGTCGGATTGATGGATAGCCCGGTCTCGCAGAATTACACGCCCGCGGAACTGCGGCCGGATTCCCTGATCTCGGCCGGAACCGCGGATGAGATGAACACGGATGTCCTGATCATCGGCTCCGGCATGGGCGGCGCCACCCTGGCCTGGGCCCTCAAGGATTCCGGGCACCAAGTGCTGGTCGTCGAGCGCGGCACCTTCCTCCCCCGCGAGCCCGAGAACTCGCAGCCGACCGAGATGTACCTGAAGGGCCGGTACAAGAACGCCGGCCACTGGTACGACGGCAGCACGGGAAAGACGTTCGCACCGGGCGTGTACTACTGGGTCGGCGGAAACACCCGCTTCTACGGCGCCATGCTGCCCCGCTTCCGGCGCAGCGACTTTACCGAGGTGGAACACCACGAAGGCACCTCGCGGGCATGGCCGTTCACCTACGAGGACCTGGAGCCTTTCTACAGCACCATGGAGCAGCTGCTCCAGGTGCACGGGCAGACCGGTGAAGACCCGACCGAGCCGCCGCATTCGCAGACCTACCCCTACCCGGCGCTCAAGCACGAACCGGTAATCGAGCGGTTTGCTGGGGCTTTGTGCAGGCAGGGCCTGCACCCATACCACGCCCCGAACGCGCTGAATGTGCGCGGTCAGGACGACCGTGCCGCCGTGGCCACCGCGGATGGCTGCCCAGACGAGACCGGGATGAAGTCTGACGCGGAGAACAGGATTCTGCTGCCCGCGCTGAGTGACGGCGTGAAAATCATGACGGGAGCCGAGATCACCCGGTTGATCACCTCCCCGGACGGCCGCAAGGTTGTCGCGGCCGAGGCACGACATGCGGGCCGCACCGTCCGCATCAACGCCAAAAGCTTTGCCGTGGCCGGTGGCGCGGTCAATTCGGCGGCGCTGCTGCTGCGCTCGGCCGACGACGCGCATTCGCGGGGGCTCGGCAATTCGTCAGGGCTGCTGGGCCGCAATTACATGGTCCACAACAGCACGTTTTTCGTGGGCGTCAACCCGCTGCAGATCAACCCCACGAAATGGCAGAAGACGCTCGGGCTGAACGATTTCTACGAGGCGGGCCCGGGGACGCCTTTCCCGCTCGGCAACCTGCAGATGCTGGGTAAGCTTCAGGCCCCGATGCTCAAGTCCGCCCGTCCGTGGGTACCGACGCGGGTTCTGAAGTTCATGTCGGACAGGAGCATCGACATCTACTTGACCACCGAGGATCTCCCGTCGCTGGAGAACCGGGTCCGGGTGGATGGTGACCGGATCCTCATCGACTGGAAGCCGAACAACCTCCAGCCGCACCGCACGCTCGTGAACCGGGTCACCAAAATGGTCCGTAAGGCGGGCTATCCGCTGATCTTCACCCAGCGCATGGGTATCGAGACGAACTCACACATGTGCGGCATCGCCGTCGCAGGCCACAATCCCGCGGAGAGCGTCCTCGATCCCTTTTGCCGCAGCCACGATATCGAGAACCTCTGGGTGACCGACTCCTCGTTCTTCCCATCGTCCGCCGCACTCAACCCAGCCCTGACGATCGGCGCCAACGCGCTGCGCGTCGCTCCGTCGATCGCACAAGCCACCGAGGGCTGATCGGCCCCACGGTGTCGATCACGTACGCCGAAGTGTCGGTTTGCGCAGCAGATCGTAGCCTCGAACTGCGAGCTGCAGACGCTGCTGGTTCTCGATGTGAGTAAGGTCGATTCCAAGGATCTCGGACAGCTTTTCGAGGCGATGATAGACCGTCCGCCGCTGGATGAAGAGCACGTCTGCTGCCCGTGCTTTGTTGCCGCCGCAATCCAGGAAGGTCCGCAGGGTCGGCAGTAGCGGGTTCTTCGCCAGGGCGTCGTGCTCGAGCAGCGGTCCCAGTTCGTCCTCGACGTAGCGTGTGAGTTCGGGTCCGTCGGAGAGCGCCACCAGTAGACGAAGCGCTCCCAGGTCATCGAAATGCCGCACCTGCGGCTCCACGGCGGCTGCCGCCACGGAGGCAGCGCTGCGGCTCTGCCTCAGCGCAAGAGGCAATGCCGCCGGTGGCACGATGCGGCTGATGCCACCTCCGACGCCGTGGTCGCTCAAAGTGATGTGCACCTGACTCGGGTCACCGCCGGCGGGAAGACCGACGACTGCCGTGTCGAAGTCCCCGGTGTCGCCGACGACGGCGGGCCAGTCGGCGTCATGGAACAGGCGAGCGAGGGTGTGGTCCTTGAAGGGCTGGCCGTCCCCCGCGCGCGCCGTGACGACAATCAGGTCACGCCCACGGAGGTCCTGCCCGAGCGCCAGGCTCAGGCTGACGAATTTCTCCCCGGTGATGTCGCCGAGCAGTAGCCGGTTCAGGAGGGCCGTCTGGCGCTGGGCCGAGCGGGCCCCGTGCTCTCTCTCGCTGAGCAGGGTGATCGCTACCGCTGCGGCTGCCCGTTCCAGCGTGCGCAGATCGGTGCGGCTCGGCTGCGCCTTGCCGTGCAGAAGGTGCAGCCAGCCCCACTCCTCTCCCCGAAGGATCACAGGCTGGCGTGCGCAGGGCACGACATCGCGGAACGACGCCGCGTGGGCTGTGGGAACCGCGGGGCCCCGGGCCGCGAGGGAGTGGTGGCGTTCGTGGATGGCCCGGGAGTGTGCGCTCCACCGGTTCACGATCTCGTCGGCTTCCGGAGCGGCGCCACCGTAGGCGAGCATTTGGTGAGCCACGTCTTCCAATATCACGGCGTGCCCCGTGCGGTGGGCCAGTTCCCGGACCACCCCGACATAGTCATCGTCGGCGAGCAACAGATCCATGAATGCCTGACTGGTGGCCTCTTCGGCGGTCAGTTGTTGCAGGCGCATCTGGACCAGCACTTCGTGGACCTGGGCTGATGTCTCGACGAAGGGGATCTCGTCCGTCAGCCCGACGAGGGGCAGGCCGACGGCTTCGGCCTCCTCGACAGCGGCCTCGGGCATTTTATCGAACATACGTCCAGCGAGTTCGACGACCAGAACGGCGGCGCGGGCGTCCGCGAGACGCCGGATGAAGGCGCGCTGCTGGCCGGCTGTGGTTCCCATGCCGAGTCCGGCGGTCAGCAGCATCTCCTCGCCGGTGAGGAAGCGGTGAATGTCCGGGATCTCGCCGGTGTGGACCCAGCGCACGGGACGGTCCAGGTTCTTCTCTCCCGCGTGGACGCGCACCTCGGTGCGGGTGAACACCTCGAGTTCCAGAGCGGCGCGAACGGTCAGGACTTCAGTCATGGGCTTCTCCAGAGTGTGCAAGATCCATGGGCAATATCGCACATGTTGTGCCTGTCGTCACAGGCCGCTGTTTACCCAGACTTCAGGTCAGCCCACAGACACGTCCATCTGCAAGGAGTGCAGAGTGTCCAGCACGAGCAAGATCGTGAAGGGTCCCCTCGCGGTAGAAGCGTCGCGGACCAGCCGACCGGAAATCGTTGCCACCGTCGCCGAGGTTATCGCCGACGTTCGGCAGAACGGTGACGCCGCCGTACGCCGGTGGTCGCAGAAGTTCGACGGGTGGAGCCCGGAGTCGTTCCAGCTGAGCCCCGACCAGGTCGCCTCCGTGGTCTCCTCGGTCCCTGAGACAGTCCTCGACGATCTGCGCTTCGTCCAAAGGCAGGTCCGCGGCTTTGCCCAGGCTCAGCGGGATTCCCTGAACGACTTCGAGGTCGAGACCCTGCCCGGGGTGTACCTGGGACAGCGCAACATCCCCATCGGCGCGGCCGGCGCGTATGTTCCCGGAGGCCGGTATCCGCTTACGGCATCGGCCCATATGACCGTGCTGACGGCCAAGGTCGCCGGTGTCGGGCGGGTCGCGGCGACGACCCCGCCGGACCGCGGGACGCCGCCACCCGTGAGCATCGCCGCGATGCATCTGGCGGGCGCGGACGAGATCTACGTCATGGGTGGTGTTCAGGCGGTAGCGGCCCTGGCACTGGGTACGGAGACGATCGCCGCGGTCGACATGCTCGCCGGGCCGGGAAACGCCTATGTCGCAGAGGCCAAACGGCAGCTCTTCGGTGAGGTCGGTATCGATCTGTTCGCCGGGCCGACAGAAGTGCTGATCGTCGCCGACGAGACCGCCGACCCGTTGGTGGTGGCCACCGATCTGCTGTCCCAGGCCGAGCACGGACCGGACTCCCCGGCGGTCCTGATCACCACGTCGCACGAGGTGGCCACGCGGACCATCGCGTACGTGGAGGAGCTGCTGCCGGGCCTGTCCACCGGCGAGATCGCCGGACGGGCCTGGCGGGACAGGGGTGAGGTGATCGTGGTCCCCAGTCTCGATGCCGCCTACGAGCTCGCCGACGAGTACGCGAGCGAGCATGTGCAGATCCTGACGGCCGAGCCCCGTGAAGCACTGCACCGGATGCGGAACTACGGCGCGCTGTTCCTCGGCGACAAGACCTGCGTCGCCTACGGCGACAAGGTCATCGGCACCAATCACGTCCTGCCGACGATGGGGGCAGCCCGATACACCGGTGGACTCTGGGTCGGCAAGTACCTCAAGACGGTGACCTACCAGGAGATCCAGAACGCCGCCTCCAGCGCCGAACTCGGCGAGATCTGCGGGAGGGCCTCCCGCATCGAGAACTTCGAGGGACATGCCCGCTCGGGCGACGTCCGCAGTGCGCGCTACGGATCGGCCCGGCCGGCCTGGACCGACCACGCCTTCGGACGGGCCTGACCGGTGCCGGCGGATCAGGACTTACGCCACACCGCCCCCGCAGCGAGGCTGCCGTTCCGCGACGAGCAGTCCTACTTCAATCCCCGGAGATCGTCATGTCAGCTACAGAGAACGAGGCGCAGGCGGCGTCGAGCACCGCTCGTGTCGCTCCCTCGGGCGGGGCCGTCGGCCCGGTCTCATCAAGTGAGGACGCCGAACTGCTCGCGGCACTGGGCTACGAGCAGCGCTTTGACCGCAAGGTCAGCCTGTGGTCGAACTTCGCCCTCGGCTTCGTCTATCTCTCGCCCCTCGTGGGCGTCGTGTCCCTCTTCGCGGTCGGTCTGTCCACCGCCGGCGGACCGTCCATCTTCTGGATAGCCATCGTCGGTATCGGGCAGTTCCTGGTCGCCCTGGTCTTCGGCGAGATCGTTTCGCAGTTCCCCCTCGCCGGCGGGCTCTATCAGTGGGCCCGGCGCCTGTGGAACGGGCGCTACGCCTGGTTCACCGCGTGGACCTATATCTGTTGCATCACCATCGGTATCACCAGCACGGCCTTGTTCAGCTCGGACTTCGTGGCCAGTCTCTTCGCCGGTACCGCCGACCAGCCGGGGGTCTCCTCCTCCCCCGGCCAGCGCCTGCTCATCGCCGTAGCCGTCACAGCCGTCTGCCTGATGTGCAACAGCTTCGGCACCAGGACCCTGGCTCTGATCTCGAAGATCGGCCTTGCCGCAGAGCTGATCGGCATCATCCTCGTAGGTCTCTATCTGCTGGTCTTCGAGCGGCACAACTCGATCTCGATGTTCTTCGACAGCGGCGGCACCAGCGATGGGGGCAGCTACTTCGGAGCGTTCGTCGCCGCCTCGATCGTCGGGCTCTTCCTCTACTACGGGTTCGAAGCATGCGGTGAAGTCGCCGAGGAGGTGCCGAATCCCGCGCGCAGCATCCCCCGCGCCATGCAGTTGACCGTGGTGGTCGGAGGACTGTCAGCGGTCTTCGCATTCGCCGGTTACGCGCTCGCCGCGCCGGATCTCCCCTCGATCCTGGCGGGGAAGGACGCCAATCCGATTCCCGCGATCCTGCAGAGTTCGATCGGCACCGTCGGTACGAAGCTGGTGCTCGTCGTCACCCTCACATCCTTCATCGCCGGCGTCATGAGCCAGCAGGCCGCGGCGAGCCGTATCGTCTTCTCCTTTGCCCGCGACGACATGTTCCCCGGCGCCCGTCTCTTCTCAAAGATCTCCCGCAAGTACCGTGTTCCGACGAACGCCCTGCTGGCCGTGAACGTCACGCCGCTCCTGCTGTTCGTCTTCGTCTACTTCTCGCCCGACTCACTCGTCAAGATCGCCGCCTTCCAGGTGCTGGCCGGATACGCGGCCTTCCAGCTGATCGTCCTGGCCGCCCTGCGGATGCGGTTGCGGGGCTGGCGGCCGGCCGGTGCGTGGACCCTCGGCCGCTGGGGACTCACGGTCAACGTGGCAGCCCTGGTCTATGGAATCCTGGCCATGGTGCTCCTGGCCGCTCCCAGCGGCGACGCCGGGGCCTCGTTCGTGGACCGCTGGATCGCACTCATCGGTTTCCTCCTCGTCTCGGCGGCGGGCCTCGCATATCTGCTGGCGGCCAAACCGGAACGTAAATCCACCGCGCCGGAAGGCGACGCTCTGGAAGTGGCGGAACGCCTTCGCAACCGCGCCGCGAGCACTGCCCGTACGACGGAAGGGACGAACGCATGACCCGCGTTCTGTATCTCTACGGTGGCTGGCCGGGGCACAAGCCCTATGAGGTCGCCCGGGAATGGGCGCTCCCGATTTTCAAGGACCTGGGCTTCGACGTCGACGTGGCCAACGACATCTTCGCGCTCGACGCCGATCTCACCGGCTACGACCTGATCGCGCTCAACTGGAACAACGCCCTGCTGTCCGAGGGGCTCACCGTGGCCCAGGAGCTGAGTCTGCTGCGGGCGGTGGAGTCCGGCACCGGGATCGCCGCCTGGCACGGAGCCGCGGCAGCGTTCCGCATGAGCCTGAAGTACCACTGGCTGATCGGAGGCAGTTTCCTGGAGCACCCTGCCGGTGAGGGGGTGAAGTACCCCTACGAGGTCTCCATCACCGACACCGGCCACGAGATCACGGCAGGGGTCAAGGACTTCCGCGTGGCTTCTGAGCAGTACTACATGTCGGTCGACCCCAACAACCACGTCCTGGCGCAGACCACCTTCACCGGCGAGCAGCTGCCCTGGCTGGAGGGTAAGACCATTCCCCAGGCATGGATCCGGACCTGGGGCGCGGGCCGGGTCTTCTACAGCGCGGTCGGACACGATCTCGACGACCTGCGGAACCCCGACGTGACCCGGCTGTGTACCCAGGGCTTCACCTGGGCCGCCCGCCGGGGCCAGTGACCTGTAAGAACCGAACCGAGCTGAGTGGGAGCAACCACATGCCAGTCCTCACCGGAGGCCAGATCGTCGCGCGAACCCTGCGCAACTACGGCGTCGACTACGTCGCCGGCATCCCCGGTCACGGCATCTGGTCACTGACCGACGCCTTTCTCGACAACGAATCCAAGATCCCGTTCATCCAGACCTTCCACGAGCAGAGCGCCGTCCACCTCGCCGACGGCTACTACCGTGTCACCGGCCGTCCCCAGGCCGCGGTGACCTCCATCGGCGCGGGCGCCAGCAACACCGTGATCGGGATGGGGACCGCTTTCACCGACTCCACCAGCGTCCTGGTCATCACCGGCGGCCCGCCGACCCATATGCGCGGCCACGGCCTGCTGCAGGAACTCGACCGCTACACGGCCAACGACTTCCCCAAGGTCGCCGAGGCCGTCAGCAAGCGGCACTGGGTCGTCACCCGCGTCGAGGAGCTCCCCTTCGTCCTGCACCGCTGTTTCAACTCCATGCTGACCGGTCGCCCCGGCCCCGTGCACCTCGAGGTGCCGATGGACGTGCAAGCCGAGGCCGCGAACGTCGACCTGCATGACCTGGCGCGACGCGTGCCCGTCGGACGCCAGCACCCCGACCCCGAAGCGGTGGACCGCGCCGTCGAGGTGCTTCGTGGAGCCGCCCGGCCGGTCATCGTCGTCGGCGGTGGCGCCGTCACCTCCGAGGCCTCCGATCAGGTCCTGGCTCTGGCCGAACGCTGGCAGATCCCGGTCGTGACCACCTGGAACGGCAAGAGCGCCTTTCCCGAGGACCATGCGCTGTTCGCCGGCAGCGTCGGCCAGACCGGCACTCTGGTCGGCAACGCGATCGCCGGCTCCGCCGATGTCGTGGTCTCCGTCGGCTGCCGCTTCACCGACTGGTCGGCCTCCAGCTACGCCAAGGGCATCAGCTTCTCCATTCCGCCGGCGAAGCTCATTCACATCGACATCGACCCCCACGAGATCGGTAAGAACTACCCCGCCGAGGTGGGTATCGTCGCCGACGCACAGCGAGCCGTGGCCGCTATCGTCGACTCCCTGCCCGCACAGGGTGCCGACCGCTCCGAATACCTGGCCGAGCTGGCCACTCTCAAGGAGCAGTGGGAGGAGAAGCTCGCCGGGCGCCGCGACAACGACCGCTTCCCCTTCACCTCACAGCGCCCGCTGGGTGCCCTGCGCTCCGTCCTTCCCCGCGACGCGATCATCGTCGCCGGCTCGGGCAACACCCAGGGCGCGGTCAAGCAGACCTTCCCCGTGTACTCCCCGCGCACTCACCTCACCTCAGGCGGCTTCTCCTCCATGGGCTGGGCCATCCCGGCCGCGGTCGGCGCCAAGCTGGGACGGCCGGACCGCCCCGTGGTGTGCGTCCTGGGCGACGGTGACTTCCTCATGACCGCGCAGGAGATCGCTCTGAGCATCACCACCGGCGCACCGGTGGTCTTCGTCGTCCAGAACAACGCGGGCTACATGTCGATCCGCGGTGGCCAGCGCAAGCAGACCTCCCGCCACATCGGCACGGAGTTCTCGCGTCCCGACGGCACGCCTTACAGTCCCGACTTCGCCGCCATGGGCCGGTCCTTCGGCATCGAATCGTGGAAGGTACCGGACGCCGACTCCCTGGAGTCGACCCTGCACAAGGCAGTCCAGTCGGGCGAACCCGCCCTGGTGGAAGTCCCGACGGACCGCGACGCGGCCGGCCCCTGGGTGCCTGGCTGGTGGGACTTCCCGGTCCCGGCGTACATCACGGACGAACGCCAGGAGGAGTACCAGCGCACTCGGTCCACCGAGCAGCACCTCTGAGCAGTTCTCCCAGACTCCGCAGCCGCCGCGCTCGCAGCGGCTGCGGAGTTCCGGATGCCGGTATCAAGCGCAGCGCCGCCGCCGGCCTCCCCCGCCTGGCCGTAATACGCCGCACCTATGGTCCCTTTACGATCTTTCATTCGGCGGCAACACGAAGCACGCACGGAGGATGACGACCGATGGGAGCCGGCACGACCACGCGCGCCCGGGACGGCGCTCCGTACCACGCCCTCTCAGTCCGCACGGGCGTATTCGCTGAGCTTCGGCAGCACGTCGAAGAGATCGCCGACCACTCCGTAGTCCGCCAGGCCGAAGATCGGTGCCTCCGCGTCCTTGTTGACCGCGACAACGGTCTTGGAGGTCTGCATCCCGGCGCGGTGCTGGATCGCCCCCGAGATGCCTGCCGCCACATAGAGCTGCGGGGAAACCTGCCGGCCCGTCTGGCCCACTTGCTGGGAGTGCGGGTACCAGCCCGCGTCCACGGCGGCGCGCGAGGCGCCGACGGCGGCTCCGAGCGCGTCGGCGAGTTCTTCGACCACGGCGAATCCCTCCTGTCCGCCCACCCCTCGGCCTCCGGAGACGACGATCGCCGCCTCGGCGAGATCCGGCCGCCCCGCACTGGCCCGCGGGGTCCTGCTGACGACCTTCACGCTGGTGGCCAAGGCCGAGAACTCCACGGTGACCTGCTCCGTACGGCCCGCCGTTGGCGCCGGTTCCGGGGTGACCGCGTTGGCCTTGACGGCGATGACAGCCGTGCCGTGAACGACCGCCGAGACGACCGCATACGATCCGGCGAAGACCGACTGGACCGCCTCGGGGCCATCGTCGCCGGACCGCACGTCGACCGCGTCGGTGATAAGACCGCCGTCGAGGCGAAGGGCAAGGCGAGCGGCGATCTCCTTGCCTGCACCGGAGGAGGTGAGAAGTACAGCGGCGGGGTCGGCCTCCCGGGCGATCTGGGTCAGCGCGTCGACCTTGGGGACGACGAGGTGGTCGGCGAACTCCGGGGCTTCTGCCACGTACACGGTGGCCGCGCCGTATTCATGGGCTTGGGCTGCGAGCGCCTCCGGGTCGTCTCCCCCGAGGACGACGGCGGCGGGGTTGCCCAACCTGCGGGCGAGCGTGAGCAGTTCGAGGGACGGCTTGCGGATCCGGCCGTCGTTGTGGTCGATCAGGACGAGGACGTCACCCATTGTTCTTGTCTCCTGAGGTGTGCTCGGCGGCCACTAGAGGAACTTCCGTTCGGCGAGGAACGCGGCGAGTCGCTCGGCGCCCTCGCCGTCGTCCTCGATCAGCGTTCCCGCCTGCCGCGGGGGCTGCGCCGTGATCGTGCGAACCGCGGTCCTGGCTCCGGCGAGGCCGAGCTGGTCGCCGTTCAGCCCCAGATCGTCGAGATCGAGGGTCTCGACGGGCTTCTTCCTGGCCGCCGTGATGCCCTTGAAAGTCGGGTAACGAGCCTCACCGGACTGGTCGGTCACAGAGACAAGGGCGGGTAGCCCGGCCAGCAGCCGCTCGGTCGCGTGATCGGCCTCGCGCCGCCCCGTGAGCGTGCCGCCATCGAGGGCGAGCTCGGTGAGCAGTGTGACCTGGGGGACGGCCAGTCGCTCGGCGAGCAGTGCGGGCATGACGCCCATGGCGCCATCGGTGGAGGCCATCCCGCACACGATCAGGTCGTAACCGGCGTGTTCGATGGCCTTGGCCAGAATCGCGGAGGTAGCCAGGGCATCACTGCCATGGACCGCCTCGTCGCTGACGTGTACGGCCCGCTGCGCGCCCATGGCCAGCGCCCTGCGCAGCGCGTCCACCGCGTCGTCGGGTCCGACGGTGAGTGCGACGACCTCGGCGTCGTCGGTGGACTCGGCGAGCCGCAAAGCCTGTTCCACCGCGTACTCGTCGAGTTCGGACAGCAGGCCGTCAACGGCCGCCCGATCGGTGGTGTGGTCGTCGGCGAAGCAGCGGTCACCGGTGGCGTCGGGAACATGCTTCACCGGCACGATGATCTTCAAGGTCATGACATTCCTTCTGAGGTACGCGCGAAAGCGGCGAGTCGGACGGTGCGGCCGGCCGCACCAGCTCGTGTCACGCCGGAGCGGCCGCACCAGCTCGTGTCACACCGGAGCGGCCGCACCGGCGTCGGGTGTCGGGCGGTAGCGCGGGCCACTGGCCAGCATGGGCCCGATCAACTCCTCGTCGAGGTCGTCGACGGCTTCCGTGAGCGACGCGGGACGTGGCACCTGGCCGGGGTACCCGATCGCCTCGCGCACCTGGGGAACCATGTAGTAGGCCCCGGAGAGCAGCGTGGTCAGCGCCTGTGCGTCGGCCGGATGTTCTTCGGTCAGGCGACGCAGCGCGTTGTGCGGATCCAGTCCCCTGGCCTGATCGCAGGCGCGGGCTACGGCCGATACGAGGGACGGTTCGGCGGCGAAGGCCCGGCCGAGCCAGATGCCGTCGGCCAGGACGGCGTCCGCCGCGGGTTCCCGTTCCCCGGCGGGGATGAGGGCCGCGGCCAGCTCCAGGAGGGTGGCGTTCTGTTCGGGGCTGAGCGTCATGACAGGGGTACCTCCTGGGCCCGGGCGTTCTTGGCCAGGTGTTCGGCGGTGCGCAGGGCGATGGCGGCGATGGTCGCGGTCGGGTTCACCGCACCCGCCGTGGGGAAGACGCTGCCGTCGACGATGAACAGGTTGGACACGTCATGCGCGCGTCCGTATCCGTCGACGACGGAGGTGTTCGGGTCCGCGCCCATCCGTGCGGTGCCCAGCAGATGGCCCGGCTGGTCGCTCCACAGTTCCGTCTCCACGGTCTTCAGGGCGCCGGCGGCCTCGTGGGCCTCGTGGATACGGTCGAGGTTGAAGCGCATCAGGCGCCGGGTGTTCTCCGAGACCCTGTAGTTGATCCTGGGAGCGGGAATGCCGTCGGAGTCGGTGAGTTCGCCGTCCAAGGTGACGGTGTTGGTCTCCTCCGGCAGATCCTCGGCGTTGACGCCCCACTGGAAGGTGTGGCCGAGGGTCGTGCGCATCAACTGGTGCACGCTGGCGCCCCAGCGGTCCTCGAAGGGGGCGTCGTCGTGGAGGGAGAGCGCCCGCAGCGGACCTCCGGTGGGCATGACCTGCCACTTGGCACCGCGGACGAAGCCCCGGCGGGCGTCGGTCTCGTAGAACTCCAAGGAGTGGATGGAGTGCCCGGCCGGGCCGAGCCTGCTGTCCATGTCCTCGTCGTAGATGCCGGTGACCTCGCCATTGGGGTGGAGCATGAGGCGCTTGCCGACCAGACCGGAGGAGTTGGCCAGCCCGTCGGGGAACTGGTTGCTCCGGCTGAGCAGGAGCAGTC
The DNA here is from genome assembly GCF_016741935.1 of Streptomyces endocoffeicus. Taxonomy (GTDB): domain Bacteria; phylum Actinomycetota; class Actinomycetes; order Streptomycetales; family Streptomycetaceae; genus Streptomyces; species Streptomyces endocoffeicus. Next base: position 70,955 of record NZ_JAERRG010000001.1, read on the forward strand.
GGGGAGTTCCCACGCCGTTGGCCGCGAGCACGACCACTTCGGCGGGCTGGAAACGCTCATTGCCGTCCCGGTCGAGATAGACGGCTCCGGTGGCGCGTCCCCTGTGGTCGGTGTGGATCCCGCGGACCCGGGCTCCGGTGATCAGACGGGCACCGGCGTGCAGGGCGATGGGCCAGTGGGTGAGGTCGAAGGATCCCTTGGCCCCCTGCGGACAGCCTGTCTCGCAGGCGCCGAGCCGTACGCACTGGGCGAGATTGCCGTGTCGCTGGGAGGCGATGGCGTTGGGGCCGGGCCACCAGTGCCAACCGAGTTTGTTCATGCCGCGCGCGGCACGCTTGCCGATCTTGCCGATGGGGTGCGGCGGCATGGGCGGCGCCCAGCCCGGCGGGTAGGCGGGGTCGCCTTCCAGCCCGCTCAGGCCGACCTCCGCATCCACCCGGTCGTAGTAGGGAGTCAGCTCTTCGTAGGTGAAGGGCCAGTCGTCGCCGACGCCGTCGAGGGTGCGGGTGCGAAAGTCCGAGGGCAGCAGCCGCATCCACTGGGCGCCGAAGAGCAGGCTGCTGCCGCCGACGCCGGAGAACATCACGGGGTGGATGTCCGACCCGCTGACTTCGCACGGATAGTCCGCGGGGCGACGCCGGACGTTCGGGTCGTGATGCCATCGGCGCATCGACAGGAGTTCCCACTCCGGCTTGTCGCCGGGGAACTCGGTCGGGTTGACCCAGTCGCCCTGTTCGAGACAGACCACGCTGAACCCGCGTTCGGCGAGGTAGCGAGCGGTGACGGCACCGGAGGGACCGGCCCCGATGATGAGGACGTTTGCGGGGTCGGCGGTCCCGCTCCGGGCCGCGGGTGGGGTGTTCATGAGAATTCCTTTCGTACGGCCACCTGGGCCGAGCGGTGAGGAGGCGCACACGGAGCTGATCCTCAGTGGCCGACGGAATGGATCTGCCCGGTGCCGACTCCCTCGATCGCTCGTACATAGGCGAGCGCCGCCGTAGCGGCGGGAACCGGGAGAAAGCCCGGGAAGAACTCGGCGTAGCCGCCCCAGGACTCTTCCAGCGCGGTGGGGCTGACCGCATTGAGACGCAAGCCGTGGGGCAAGACGGCGGCGCCCGCCGTGACGAACGCCTCGACCCCGCCGTTCACGGTGGACGCGACGGTGCCTGTCGCGATGGGCTGGGCCGCCAGGACCCCACTGACGAGGGTGAAACCGCCGCCCGGTGTCACGTGGTCGATGCCCTGTCGGACGAGCTCGATCTGGCCGAGGAGCTTGTCCTCGAGGCCGCTGCTGTAGTCCTCGAGGGCGAGGTCGCCGAAGGCGGCAAAGGGTGTCTTGCCCGCGGTGCACGCCACGGCGTCGACCTGGCCGACGGCATCGTACAGGGCGGTGATGCTACGGGCGTGGCGCAGATCCACCCGGTACTCGCCCTGGCGGGACGCCTCGACGACGTCGTGGCCGCGCTCGCTCAGAGCGGTGGAGACAGCGGAGCCGAGGACCCCGGATGCTCCGACGAGGAGGATCTTCATGCGTTCTTTCCCATCGAGCCGGCGACGAGTCCGTGCCAGGACTTCGCGGCCGTGGGCCGTGAAGCGGACATCACATGCTTGATCTGGGTGTAGTCATCGAGGGCGTAGGTGCTCATGTCCTTGCCGTATCCGGAGGCTTTGTAGCCACCGTGGGGCATCTCGCTGATGATCGGGATGTGGTCGTTGATCCAGACGCATCCCGCGGCGATCTCGGCCGAGGCGCGCTGGGCGCGGAAGACGCTGGAGGTCCAGGCGGACGCCGCGAGCCCATAGCGGGTGTCGTTGGCGAGGGCGAGGGCCTCGGTGTCGTCGTCGAAGGGCAGCGCGGTCAGCACCGGGCCGAAGACTTCGTCCTGGACGATCTCGCCGCGCTGGTCCGCGTCCACGATGAGGGTGGGCAAGTAGTAGGCTCCGGCGGCCAGTTCACCTGCGCCGGCCTGTCCGCCCGTGACGACCTCGGCCCCGTCCCGGCGTGCGCGGTCGACGATGGCCGCGACACGGTCCCGGTGATCGCCGCTGATCAGGGATCCCAGGTCGGTGGCCGGGTCGTCGGCGGGGCCGACGGTCACCTGTCGCATCAGCTCGGCGACGCGGTCCACGAAGGCGTCGTACAGGGGACGCTGGACGTAGGCACGAGTGGCGGCGGTGCAGTCCTGGCCCGCGTTGATGAGCGCGCCCGCGACAGCGCCACGTGCGGCGGCCTCCAGGTCGGCGTCGTCGAAGACCACGAAGGGCGCCTTGCCTCCCAGCTCGAGGTGGAGCCGCTTGGTGGTGGCGGCCGCCGCGGCGGCGATCTGCCGGCCCACCGGCGTCGACCCGGTGAACGAGATCATGTCGACGTCCGGGTGGCTGGTCAGGTGGGCGCCGACGGTGGATCCCCTGCCGGTGACGATGTTGATGACACCGTCCGGGATTCCGGCGCGGGAGGCGGCTTCGGCGAAGGCTACCGAGGTGCACGGGGTGAGTTCGGCAGGCTTGAGCACGATGGTGTTGCCGGCCGCGATGGCCGGGAGGATCTTCCAGCCGGCCATCTGGAACGGGTAGTTCCAGGGGCTGATGGAGCCGATCACGCCGATGGGCTCGCGGCGGATGCTGGAGGTGTGTTCCCCGGAGTACTCCCCCGCGGACTTGCCGCTCAGGTCACGTGCGGCACCGGCGAAGAACACGGCGTTGTCGACGGTTCCGGGGATGTCGAATCCCTCGGCGAGCTTGATGGGCTTGCCGCCCTGCCGACTCTCCAACGAGGCCAACTCCGGTGCCGCTGCCTCAAGTTCGTGCGCGAGGCGGTGCATCAAGGTCGAGCGTTCGGCGGGAGTGGCACGAGACCACTCGGGGAACGCCGTCCGCGCCGCCACGACAGCCTCGTCGACGTCGGCGGTCGATGCGTGGGTGTCCTCTGCCACGAGGGTGCCGTTGGAGGGATCGATGACGTTCAGCTCGGTGGTCGAACCACCGCGGCGACGGCGTCCGGCGATGAACTGCTGGCCTTCTCGGCTGAGGGTTGGCGTCATGGTTGCTCCGTGGTGCTGGGATACGGGACGGGGACGGGGCCCCGTCAGGCGTCAGCGATGTCGCACAGCTGACGGAAGTGGTCATTGAGGAACACGCCGTGCGGGCCGAGCCGACGGCGGGACGTCGACGCCGCCTCACGTATGAGGCAACGCGCCGGCCACCTGACGTGAGGCTACTTATGTTTACCGTTTTTGGCCAGCACTGATCCAGTTTTTCCATCACGGCAGCCCCAGTTAGCAATGGAGCACACACACCCCAGGCAAGGACAGGGCCTTCCATACATGCAGCTCATGACCAAGACAATGGCCATTCATTATTGCCATTCGAGGCCAATGTGACTAGCGTGCAGGCCATCCGGGGAACCCGGCAGTGAACAGGAGCGGACATGACCTTCGATATCAACCCGGCGCAGGCACGCCGACGAGTCGCCGAACTGGCCGGCCGTGTCACCGGCAACTTCGTGGACGGGCGCTGGATCTCCGCGGGCGGCGAGCGACGAGCCGTACACGACCCGTCCACCGGTGAGGTGATCGGGTACACCAGCGACAGCACGGCCCAGGACGTGTCGGTGGCCGTGGAGGCCGCCAACCGGGCGAAGAAGGCATGGGCGGCCAAGACTCCGTCCGAGCGGTCGGCCGCGCTGCTGCGCCTGGCCGCCGCCGTTGAGGAGCGGGCCGAAGAGTTCGCCGTGATCGAGTCGGTGGACGCGGGCAAGCCCATCACCACGGTCGTCGGCGAAGAGGTGCCCGGCCTCATTGATGCCATTCGCTACTTCGCCGGCGCCGCACGGAACCTGCCGGCTCCCTCGGGAGGCGACTACCTGGCCGGCTACTCCTCCACCATGCGGCGCGAACCGGTGGGCGTCGTCGCGGCGATCACCCCGTGGAACTACCCCCTGCTCCAGGTGGTCGCCAAGGTCGTCCCGGCGATCGCCACCGGCAACACCGTCGTCGTCAAGCCGGCCGAGGCCACGCCCTACTCCACGGCGCGTTTCGCCGAACTCGCCGCGCAGTACCTGCCCACGGGTGTCCTCAATGTGGTGTACGGGAGCGGAGCGGTAGCGGGTGCGGCGCTGGCCGAGCACCCCGATGTGGATCTGGTCTCCTTCACGGGCTCCATCGAAACGGGCCGCAAGGTCGGCATCGCTGCCGCGGACGGCGTCAAGAAGGCCGTCATGGAGCTGGGCGGCAACTCCCCCGTCCTCATCTTCGCGGACGCGGCGCTGGAGCACGCCTTGGACGCCATCTGCGCGGCCGCTCTCTACAACGGTGGCCAGGAGTGCATGTCGGCGAGCCGTGTCATCGCGCACGCCGACGTGTACGAGCAGGTAGTGGCCGGTCTGACGTCCCGTCTGGAACAGGTGGCCGTCGGAGACGTCCTCGACCCCAAAACGGTACTGGGCCCCCTGATCACCGCCGAGCAGCGCGAGCGGGTCGCCGCGAAGGTCGAGAACGCGAGCGACGGCACGCGGATCACGACAGGCGGCGACGGCCTGCCGGGCGGCGGTTACTTCTTCGCCCCGACCCTGGTGGCCGGCGCACGCCAGGACGAGCACCTGGTCCAGGAGGAGATCTTCGGCCCGGTCATCACGGTGCAGAGTTTCGAGACCGAGTCCGAGGCCCTGGCGATGGCCAACGGCACCCGCTATGGACTCGCCTCATCCGTCTTCACCACCGATGTCGCCACAGCCGCGCGTGTCCAGGCCGAGCTCGGCTACGGCACCGTATGGGTCAACACCCACCTGGTCTTCGGTCCCGATCTGCCGGTCTCCGGCTTCAACGCCTCGGGTATCGGCACCGAGAACTCGCAGGACGGACTCCTGGAGTTCACGCGTCTCAAGCACGTCATGGTCGACCTGGCCTAGTCCGGTCCCCACTCCTCCTTCGGCGGGCCGCACTCACCCACGCCCAGCGGCCGTACCGCTTCGCCGGCTCGGGCGGCCGCACTCAACGACACGGAAGGGCTTCGTCCCCGATGAAGAAGAACCCGCAGATCAAGGGCATCCAGGTGGCCCTGGTGACGCCGTTCACCGAGGATGGCTCGCGCATCGACGAGCCGCTGCTTCGCGCACATATCGAGCGGCTCATCGCCGCCGGTGTCCACGGCATCGTCCCAACCGGCAGCACCGGCGAGTTCACCGCGCTGACCCTGGAGGAGCACAAGCGGGTGACTGAGGTGTGCGTCGAGGCCGCGGCTGGGCGCATCACGGTCATCCCCGGAACCGGCTCGCTCGCCACCGAGAACGCCGTCGAGCTCAGCCGTCACGCCTCCGAGGCCGGCGCTGATGCCATCATGGTGGTCCCGCCTTTCTACGAGGGGATGTCGCCCCAGGAGCTTTCCACCTATCTCCGGGACATCTCCCGCGTCGTCGACGTGCCGATCGTCTACTACAACATCCCCGGCGCCACCGGCGTGAAGCTGTCGCCCGAGGAACTGTCGGAACTCAGCAAGATCGACGGTGTGCGCTACCTCAAGGACACCTCCGGTGACGCCGTCGCGCTGGGTGCTCTTCTGTCCCGGTACAGCGATCGCATCACCGCCTTCAACGGCTGGGACACGCTGACGTTCTACGCCCTGGCCGCCGGCGCCGAGGCCGCGGTCTGGGGTGCGGCGAACTTCATCCCCGAGCTCGCGGTGCAGCTGTGGGAGGCCGTCGCCGAGCGCAAGGACCTGGAGGCCGGCCGGAAGCTGTGGGCCAGGATCTGGCCTATCTGCGACTTCCTGGAGTCGCACAATTACTGCGCGGGCATCAAGGCGGGCCTGGACGTCGTCGGACACAGCGCGGGCCCGGCCCGCAGGCCGACTCTCGCCCTGGGCGCCGATGAGTGCGCCACGCTGGCCCAGCTGCTGAAGAACGCGGGCGTGGCAGTGGCCTGATTCACCCACGCTCATAAACGCCCGGCCACTGCCGGTACCCGGCCCCGAAGTCCGCCACCGACCCCGTGCGGCTTCGGGGCCCGCCGCGCTCGCCCTTGCACCCGCGCGAGGGCGAGTTCTCCCGCACATGCACAGTTACTCACTGGCAACATGCATTACCGTAGACGGTAATGCTCGATTCCTCTCCAAGGGATGACATCCATGCGTCAGTTCGGTCCTGTTCGTTCACGACGGGTCACGCACGACGTGATGGCGCAGTTCCTCGACCGGTTGAAGTCGGGTGAACTACGCGAGGGTGATGCTCTGCCCGGTGAACGCGCGCTGGCAGCACAGATGGACGTCTCCCGCCCCACGATCAGCCACGTCGTCGGCCGGCTCACCGAGGCGGGAATCCTCAAGAGCGGTCAAGGACGCAATGGCAACGCCGAAGTCATCTCCATCTGGATCCCGGAATGGCTGGAAGAGGACACCAATGAGGTCGCCGGCGATCTGTCGCCCGAGGCGATCTTCCGTGTTCTCGAAGCACGCAAGGCCGTCGAGCCGCGCGTTGCGCAGCTGGCGGCGCTGCGGGCCACCGATCAGATCTACGACGAGATGGCGCGTTCCATCCAGCTGCTGCGCAAGCAGCGCAATGACGTAACGCGCGCCCAGCAGGCCGAGCAGCTTTTCCACCGCATCATGTGGCGCGCGGCGGGCAACCCGTCGCTGGAACGCATGATGAAGGGTCTCGAGGCCGAGATCGCCCCGATCCACGAGCTGATGCTGCGCACGCCGGAGGACTACGAAGCGGGCGTCGAACTGCACGAGGCCACCCTGGCCGCGATGATGCGAGGGGATCCTGAGGAGATCGAACGGGAGATGGTGCGCCACCTGACCCACTTCGAGATGATCGTCGAGGACTCCCTGCAGCGCACCCCGCGACGCAAGCTGCCCTCGTTCTTGATGCCGTTGGCCGGCGAAAATCGGCCCGCACGCTGACGAAGCGAAGAAGAGCGGAAGTGTCCGGCACAGGCTCGAGGGCGTACGGCTGACCGCACTCAGCAGTCAGCCGTACGCCCTTCACCCACCCACCCAGAATGGGGATCTGTCCCGGACCGGGATCAGTGCTCGGGCTCCCAAGGACGCCCCACGACAAAGCCGTTCTGGAAGGGGTCCGAGGGATCCAGCACCAGCTGGTTGAACGAGGTGATCCAAGCCCTGCCCGAGATACTCGGCACAACGGCCTCATAGGAACCGACCGTGGTGGTGTCCTCGACGCGCGCGTCGAAGAGGCTGCCGATCGGCGACTCGTGCCGGAACAACTGACCGGGCTCGAGCTGCCCGTGGGCATGCAGAACGGCCAAGCGGGCCGAGGTTCCGGTACCGCACGGGGAGCGGTCGAGCCGGCCCGGGGAGACGATAACGGCGTTCCTCGAGTGGACCATCTCCTTGCCGTCCTCGTCCTGGCCGTAGTGCAGCGGGCCCGTGAACAGGGTCTGTGTGATGCCCGGGATCTGCGGGTTCTCCGGGTGGGCCACCTCGAGTTGCTCGGCGCCCGCCTTCTTGATGCGCTGCCCGACCTCGCACAGGGCCGCTTCCTCGCTCACGTCGAGCTCGAAACCGGCGGCCTCCGCATCGACCACCACGTAGGTCATGCCGCCGTAGGCGACATCGACCGTGAGCGTTCCCAGGCCGGGCACGTCCAGCGAAGCCGACTTGTGATAGACGAAGGCAGGCTGGTTGACGAGCTTGACCCGCTCCACCTTGCCGTTCGCGCACTGACACTCGACCTTGATCAGGCCTGCCGGCGATTCCAGAACAAGGTTCGTCACCGGCTCCGACATCGACAGCATGCCCGTCTCGAGCAACACCGTGGCCACGCACATGGTGTTGGAGCCCGACATCGCCGGGTACTCCGTGGACTCCAAGATGATGAAGCCCATGTCCGCCGCAGGGTTGTTCGACGGAACGACGACGTTGGCGTTGTGCCAGACCGCGCCGCGGGGCTCCTGCAGCAGCAGCTTGCGCAGCTGGTCGTGGTGGGACGCGAAGTAAAGACGCTTGTCGAACACGGTCTCGCCGTGAATCGGCGGCAGCCCGCCGACGACGACCTTCCCGGACTCGCCCTCGGCATGGGTGTCCACCACGTGCAACGAACGGCTGAACCTCATGTGACTACCTTTCCACCGGCGGTTTCACGACCCCGCGCAATAGGTTAAGTCAACTTGCCATTTTCGGCAATACTACTTCCCCCGACAACCATGCAGGCAAGGAGAGAGGCAGGCGCGTACGCACAGGCGAGGCGGCCCATCCGTCCGCACGCAGGAGCACCACCGACTGCCCGCGAGCCGACCGCCAGCCCGAGACGCAGCCTGACGACGAGGACATACGGTCACCACCCCAGCACCCTCGCGATCATTCGTGTTCTATTGCCATTAACGGTCAATAGCAGGAACGACCGTGTGCTCCGTTGCCGAGGAACTCGGGGCCGCGGAGGCTGACGTAGTCGGACCCGTCGAAGCAGAAGCGGCATCGTCACCGCGGGCCGTGAGGGCCCCGGCCGCGACCACCAGGGTGCTGTTGTCGACACCGCGCAGGTGAGGCTGCCCCCCCCACCTGCGGACCGCCCCGATCCGGCCATCGACGCCGAGGTCGGACCAGGGCGTTCCTAGACGACTGGTCTAATTTGGGGTACAGTCAGAGACATGCCAGCTACCGTACGCAGTTCCGGCACCCGTCGGAACATCCTCGACACCGCTCAGCGGATCATGGCCCACAAGGGCTACTCCGCGGTGGGCATCAATGAGGTGCTCAAGGAAGCCGGCGTGCCAAAGGGGTCCTTCTATCACTACTTCACCTCGAAGGACGCTTTCGGTGAAGCACTACTGAAGAGCTACTTCGCGGACTATGTCGCAGACATGGACCGCATCCTCGCCCCGTCCGGGCGGTCGGCCGCCGAGCGGCTGATGGCGTACTGGCAGCAGTGGCGGGAGACGCAGAGCTTTGACCACTGCCAGGGCAAGTGCCTGGCAGTGAAGCTCAGCGCCGAGGTCGCCGACCTGTCGGAACCGATGCGCCTGTCCCTGAAGGAGGGCACGGACGCGGTCGTCGACCGCATCGCGCGGGCGATCGCCGACGGCCTGAAGGACGGATCCCTCTCCATCGACGGCACCCCCCGCGACGTCGCCCGGCCGCTGTACGACCTGTGGCTCGGCGCCAGCGTCATGGCTAAGATCCACCGCAGCCTCGCCCCCATCGACACCGCCACAGCACTGACCCGCCAACTCCTGCACCTGTAGGAGCCCGGCTCCCTCACAGGAGCCTCCGCCACGCCAACCGACCAGGGCCAGCGGGAAAACCCGCGCATGAGATCCTGGCGCGCCCTGGCAAAATAGACCGGTCTACTAGACAGGAACGTTATGAAGGTCCTCATCGTCCTCACCTCTCACGACAAGCTCGGCGACACCGGCCGCACCACCGGCTTCTGGCTCGAGGAACTCGCCGCCCCCTACTACCGCTTCCAGGAAGCCGGCTGGGACATCACCCTCGCCTCCCCCAAGGGTGGCCAGCCCCCACTCGACCCCAAGAGCAACGAACCCGCCACCCAGACCGACCAGACCCGCCGCTTCGAAGCCGACCCCGAAGCCACCAGCGCACTCGCCAACACCGTACGCCTGGACTCGGTTACCGCCGACGACTTCGACACGGTCTTCTACCCCGGCGGCCACGGCCCCCTCTGGGACCTTGCCGAGGACCCCACCTCCGCCCGCCTCATCGAAAACACCCTCCGCGCCGGCAAGCCCCTGGCCCTCGTCTGCCACGCACCCGGCGTCCTGCGCCACACCCTCAACGAAGACGGCACCCCTCTCATCCACGGCAAGCAGGTCACCGGCTTCGCCAACTCCGAAGAGGACGCGGTCGAACTCACGGACATCGTCCCCTTCCTCGTCGAAGACGAACTCAAGCGCCTCGGCGGCATCTACACCAAGACCGACGACTGGCAGCCTTACGTCGTCCACGACGGCCTTCTCATCACTGGCCAGAACCCCGCGTCCTCCGGCCCCGCAGCCGACGCCCTCATCCAACTCACCGCCGCCCGCCCCTAACCCACAACCCACACACCGGAATCAGGAAACTCAATGGCCCATTCCCAAGGCTTCAAGGTCATCAGCAATCTCTACGCGGCCTACAAAGATGGGGATCTGGTTTCTTTCTACAAGGATCTGTCTCCCGACCTTGTATGGATTGAGTGTGAGGGATTTCCCACTCCAGGCGTATTCCGGAACAAGGAAGAGGTGGTCGACAACGTCTTCAGCGTACTCGCACGCGACTGGAGCCACTGGAACTTCGAGCTCGATCAGCTCATCGATGCTGGTGAGTTCATTGTCGCGACCGGAACGTACCAAGGGACCCACGGAACTACTGCCAGGTCCTTCAACGCAAGAGCCGCTCATACCTGGCACGTGGTCAACGGGAAGATCGTGCGATTCGAGCAGTTTGCCGACACACATCTTATACAAAGTGCCGCAACTGCTTAGCCCCCGACACCATCTGCCGCCATGCCGCGTATAGCCGGCGGGTGCTCGCCATCACGAGGAAATCGTGCTGGTCGTAGTCCTCAACGAGTGGCTACGACCAGCACTTTCCCTACGGATCCCAGGTACGGCCGGCCTCGCGCGGTGTCCGCTCGGCTGCTCTCCTCATCGTGTTCGCGATCATCACCTCGGTGGCGGTTCGCCGCTGAACCGGGGCCGCTGACTCGCATCCTCTTCGTTCAGCTGAATGTCCACCGTCACAGCTGAGTCCCTTCCTGTGCGCGTCCTCCGCTGCGCCGACCGCGGGATCCGGCGTCGCCTCCGGGCCGACTCGCCGCCGCCGTCGCGCGCATGCGCTCGGCAACCTCGATCGCGTCGCCCTCAGGACCAGTCTTGTTGCGGTCCGGGTTGCGCGTGAACAGGTAGACCAGGCCCACACCGGCGACTACGGCGAAGCCGATCAGCGCGATCCACTGGTCGTAGAACGGGCCGTCCCCAGTCGGCATCGCGAGCAGCACCATCGCCAGCACGCCGTAGATCAACGCGCCGATGGTGATCGGAGTACCGGCCCTGCCCAGCGCAAACTGCCCCGCGGGACGCCAGCCCTTAAGACGCATACGCAAGCTGGCAAACACAACCATCTGGAACGCGCAGTACACCGCGAGGACCTGGAACGCCGCGATCCGCAACAGCGAGTCCGGCTGGAAGTACACGAAGACGATGATGAAGATGGGCAGCACGTTGACCGCGACGAGAGCGTTCAACGGGACGCGCCGCTTCTGCGACATCTTGGCGAAGCGCTGGCTGCCGGGGAACATATTGTCCCGGGCGAACGAATAGACCAGACGGCTGGCGGCGGCTTGCTGTCCCATCACACAGGCGATGAACGAGATCAACGCCACGACGAGGAAGATCTTCGTTCCGATGACGCCCAGCGAGGAGAAGAGGATGGCGGGGATGGGGTTGCCGATGTCGCCGCTGACGATGGCCGGCAGATCAGGCGCGGCGAGCAGGTAACCGGCGAAGGAGAAGAAGGCCGAGATCGACCCCACCACCACTGTCAGCTGCATGGCCAAGGGGATGCGGCGGCCAGGGTTGGGCACCTCTTCCGCGACCTCGCCGCACGCCTCGAATCCGTAGCAGAGGACCAGGCCGACGATGGAGGAGCCGAGGAACGCCCAGACATAGCCCTCCCCACCGGCGCCGGCTCCGAGGGTGTCGAAGAACACCGAGAAGGGCTGATGCCGGTTGAACAGCAGAAGGTAGAGCCCGACGAGAATCACGCCGCTCAGCTCGGCGACAAGACCGACCTTGGCGATCTGCGACAGGGCCTTGGTACCGCCCACATTCAGCAGCAGACAGACCACGATCATGCCGGCCGCGATCAGCGCCTGAGTCAGGGGGCCGGCCCCACTGTCCAGCGATTTGGCGTCGGAGAACAGTGCGACCACGAAGTTCGGACTGAACAGCGCCGTCGTCGTGATGGCGACGATCACCGCGAATACGTATATCCAGGACAGGACCCATGCGTAGCGCCCGTTCCAGAGCCTGCGTCCCCACTGGTACAGCCCGCCGGCGAGCGGATACTGCGACACCACCTCGCCGAACACCAAGGTGACCAGGAACTGGCCCGCTCCGACGATGAGCATCCAGTAGATCGAGACCGGCCCGCCTGTACTCACTCCTGGCGCGAACAGGGAGAAGACCCCGACGAGCGGCGAGAGGTACAGGAACCCGAGAGCAAAGTTGGACCAGAGGCCCATCTTGCGGTCGAACTGCTGCTCGTAGCCGAGCGCCCTGAGCTGCTCGGCCTCCGGAGTCAGCTCCCCACTGAGCTTCTCTATGTCTGACATGGATACCTGCCCTAGATCGTCGATGCGTCACTGCGGCTGAAGGCATTGGGAGAGGACTGGCTCGAGGAGAGAGGGCACTCCTGAGGCGAGCCGGGATGTGCCCGACTCCAGGGGTTCGTCCCCGAGCTCCGTGTTGCCGCCTGATGATGGCCGATTAAGGTCAGCTTGCATAGCCGTTAGTGGCTAACTTTTGGTTCACCAAGGCTTCGCCTTGCCGCAATACATGACAAAACGTACAAAATTGCCGCACATGGTCGCCTCGGAGGCCGACAAGAAATGCTCAGCCGGAGCAGGCATTACCATAGGTGGTCATAAAGGATTCCTCATGATAGGGATGTCACCCCATGCGCCAGTTCTCCCCTGTTCGTTCGCGACGGGTCACGCACGACGTGATGGCGCAGCTACTCGACCGGCTCAAGTCGGGCGAACTGCGCGAGGGCGATGTGCTGCCAGGTGAACGGGTCCTGGCAGCGCAGATGGACGTGTCCCGTCCCACGATCAGTCACGTCATCGGCCGACTCACCGAGGCGGGTGTCCTCAAGAGCGGTCAAGGACGCAACGGCAACGCCGAAGTCATCTCCATCTGGATCCCCGAATCGCTGGCAGAGCACAGCAACGAAGTCTCCGGCGACCTGACGCCCGAGGCAATCTTCCGCATCCTCGAGGCGCGCAAGGCCGTGGAGCCGCGCGTCGCACAGCTGGCCGCGTTGCGGGCCACTGATCAGATCTACGACGAGATGACGCGGTCCATCCGGCTGATGCGCAAACATCGTCACGACGTGACCCGGTCTCAGCAGGCCGAACAGCTTTTTCACCGCATCATATGGCGCGCGGCGGGCAATCCGTCACTGGAGCGCATGATGAAGGGACTCGAGGCCGAAATCGCTCCGATTCACGAATTGATGCTGCGCACCACCGAGGACTTCGAAGCAGGCATCGAACTGCATGAGGCGACACTGGCCGCACTCATGCGGGGAGACCCGGACGAGATCGAACGGGAAATGGTGCGTCACCTGGCACACTTCGAAACGATCGTCGAAGACGCGCTGCAGCGCACCCCTCGTCGCAAACTACCCGCGTTTTTGATGCCGCTGGACACCCAGAACTGACGGAAGACAATCCGCGCGAATTCACGAGGGCGGAGCTACTGGGATCAACCCTCGGGCTCCCAGGGCCGTCCCACGACGAAGCCGCTCTCGCCGGGTATCGGCGGCAGCCCGCCGACGACAACCTTCCCGGACTCACCTTCGGCGTGCGCAGCAACCACGTACAGCGAACGGCTGAACCTCATGGAGCTGTCTTCCCACCGGCGGCGGCCGCCGGAAGCGGCTGCTCGGCCCAGATGGTCTTGCCCTTATCGGTGTATCGAGTGCCCCACTCCTCGGCAAGCTGGGCGACAAGGAAGAGACCTCGTCCACCCTCGTCGGTGCTGGCAGCGTGACGCAGGTGAGGGGAGGTGCTGCTGGTGTCGGAAACCTCGCAGATCAACGAGCGATCGCGGAGCAGGCGTACCTGGATGGGTCCGCTTGCGTAGCGGATGGCGTTGGTGACCAGTTCGCTGAGCAGCAATTCGGTGGTGAACGCGGCCTCGTCCAGCCCCCAGTCGCTGAGCCTGCGGGTGACGGCGGCCCGGATGTCGGAGACGACAGCGGGATCTGCCGGCACGTCCCAGTGGGCGATCTGCTCTGGGTCCAGGGCACGGGTGCGAGCGAGGAGCAGGGCGATGTCGTCGTGCCGGTGGTCGGGTACTACGGCGTCCAAGACGACCTGGCAGGTGTCCTCCAGCGGGACGTCGGAGTGTGTCAGTTCGCGGCCCAGCCGGTCGAGGACGGTGTCGATGTCGCCGTGGCGGTTGTCGATGAGTCCGTTGGTGTAGAGGAGCAGCCGGCTGTCTTCGGGGAGGTGTATATCGGCGGTTTCGAAGGGAAAGCCGCCCAGGCCGAGAGGCGGTCCGGCGGGTACGTCGGGGAAGGTGACGGTGCCGTCGGGGTGGACGAGCGCGGGTGGCAGATGGCCGGCACGGGCGAGGCTGCATCGTTGGGAGGTGGGGTCATAGATGGCGTAGAGGCAGGTGGCGCCGATGACTCCATCGCCGGTGGCGCTCTCTTCATGCGCGGCGGTCTCGTCCTGGTCGAGTCGGCCCACGAGTTTGTCGAGGTGGGTGAGGAGTTCGTCGGGGGCGAGATCCAGGGTGGAGAAGTTGTGGATGGCAGTGCGCAGCCGGCCCATGGTGGCGGCGGCGTGCAGACCGTGGCCGACGACGTCACCGACGACGAGGGCGACGCGGGCACCGGACAGCGGGATGACGTCGAACCAGTCCCCGCCGACACCGGATTCCGCGGGCAGATAGCGGCAGGCGACCTCCACGGCGTTCTGGTCCGGTAGACCGTGGGGCAGGAGGCTGCGTTGCAAGGCCAGGACCATGGTGTGTTCGCGGGTGTAGCGGCGCGCGTTGTCGATGGAGAGGGCAGCCCGGACGGCGAGTTCATGAGCCAGGGCGCAGTCGTCCTCGGTGAAGGGGCCGTGTTCTTTCAAGCGGTAGAAGCTCGCTACGCCGAGGGCTACGCCACGAGCGCTCAGGGGAGCGGTGATGAGGGAGTGGATGTTGTGGCCGACGATGGTGTCCTCAGAACGCTCGAGGTCCTGGGACAGCCATCCTGCGGCGGTCTCGAGGTCGGGCTCCAGCTGGGGGTGTCCGCTGGCCAGGCAGCGGGCTTGGGGCGTGGCGGGGGCGAAGCTGATCCGTTCGCCGACCGGATGGAAGAGGTAGTCGTCGCGAACGCCGTGGCTCACCGCACGGCGCAGATCGGTGTCAGGCTCCGGGGACTCCTCTCCGCGGATTACGGCGTCGCTCAGGTCGATGATCACGATGTCGGCGACCCGTGGCACGGCTATCTCGGCGAGCTCCTGGGCGGTGCGGGTCACGTCCAGGGTGGTCCCGATAAGGGCGCTGGCGTCGGACAGCAGTTCCAGACGGCGGCGGGCCGCCAGGGCGATCTTCCCGACCTCTGGCTCGCCGACCAGAAGAAGCCGCTCACCAGTCGTGCTGGGTGGACGGGGTGTCGCGCGCTCCGGTGGCGCACCAAGAGGGTGTGTGACAGCGGAGAGAGGTCCCGCTGCCGGGATCGATCGCGGTGGAGGGGAACCCGGCGGTTCCTCGGCAGGAGTGGCCACAGCGACGGCAGGAGTGGCCACAGCGAGACGATGTTCAGATCCGCCGACGGCGAAAACGGCCTCGATGGCGACACCGACTACCCCGGAGTGGCTCGTGACTGGCCGACTCAGCAGGGTGACCGCCTGGCCGTGGGAGAGGGGCACCTCGATGGCGGCCCACTGACCCGAGGAAATCAGCTCAGCGGCCCTTTCTCTCAGCAACATCTGGTCACGCCAGTGCAACGCGCTCTCGGCCAGTTCACCCCTATGGCATGGTTGCCTGTCCGGTTTCATATCCGGCGTGTTCGCACGGTTCTTGATCTCGAGGTATGCCTGCAGCAGTGCGCGCTCTCGTGCCGATCTCTGTTCCAATAGCCGCCGTTCGATGGCCTCAACTGCCCTGTGCATCAGGGACTCCATCACCGGGATCGTGCCGTGTACCGGGAAATCGAAGTCGATGATGCCTTCGATATGCCCGTCGAGGGGGTCACGCAGCGGGAAGGAGATACAAGCCTCCGACTGACCGGATTCCGTGAAGTGCTCGGCGCCGACTACGAAACTCGGTCGCCTTTCCGCCAGAGCCATGGCGACAGCGTTGGTCCCGGCGAACTGCTCGGCAACGTTGAAGCCTGGTTCGGCTTGGACCGGGAGGAGTCGTTTGATCACGGACAGGCCGCCGAACCGGTGCTGGAGTGCTGTGCCCTTCCCGTCGGTGAGGGTCACGAACGTCTCTGTCCCCGCTATCTTCGCCGCCAGCCAGTCAAGGACGGGCTCAGCCGCGTGGACAAGGCGACTCGTCGTGTCGTAGTCCTGCCCATAAAGGGGATCGTCATCGTTGGGGGAGATTCTCAGGTAACGGCAGCGCTGCCACGAGGACAGGATCACGTTACGTACACCTGTCGCGACCGGCTCGCCCTCCAAGAACCGCTCGCGGGCGCGCGCCAGACTCCTGAGGTCACCCTCCGCGACGATCGCCATCTGGTTCATTTCCCACATTGGAACGCTCCGACCACCGCGCGATTCCCGTGCTGGGCCCTCATACACGGTTTCGAATGTACTACCCCGGAGGCCGGGGCGTTCGCTTACCCAGAACGCCGCATCGCGTCTTCTCGTCATCCAGCTGGAGATCGCGATCTTCCCCCGATCGCCTTCGCCCCCCCGGTCCGGGCATGGTGCCTTACGTGCACCCGACGGACATCCGTCTCGCATGCCTACAGTGGAGGCAGGAGCACATCCACCAAGAACCGATTTTGGCCCTTAACCCTTACCATTAATGGTCAGTATGGTCACGATGTGATGGCAGCCCAGAAGAACACTCGGCACGCCGACCGTGAGGACCTGTACCGGCTCGGGTATAAGCAGGAGCTCCGGCGGATGCTCGGGCTGTTCTCCAGCTTCAGCGTCCAGTTCAGCATGATCGCCGTGGGTTCGGCACTGTTTCTGACGCTGCCGCTGGGCCTCCACTCGTTCGGACCCGCCATGTTCTGGTCCTGGGTGGTCGCGGGCGGGTTCCAACTCCTCCTCGGTCTGGCAGTCGCACAGCTGGTGTCCGCGTATCCGCTGGCCGGTGGCGTCTACCAGGTCATCGGCCGACTCACCCGGCGACACGGACCTGCCTGGCTCACCGGATGGCTGTTGCTGATCGCCCATATCGTGTCGCTGCCCGCGCTCGCCGTCGGCATGGCCCCCTACATAGCGGGATGGTTCGATGTCACGCTGCACGGGACCAGAGACGTGCTGGTGTGGACGATCGGGCTCATCGCCCTGGTGACACTCATCAACCTCACGAGCGTCAAGATCTCCTCGTTCGTCAACAACCTCGCGGTAGTCGCCGAAATAGTGGGCTTCACGCTGGTGATCGTCGCCCTGCTCGTCGTGAGACATCCCACGCAACCGCTGGCCTTTCTGACCAACTCCGCGGGCACGGCCCAGGGCGGCTGGATCGGTCCGTTCCTGCTGGCGGCCCTGGTCCCGGGTTACGTCATCTCCAGCTTCGACTCCTCGGGAAACGCTTCCGAAGAGACGTTGGATGCCGCCCGTACGGCGCCCAAGGGGCTGATACTCGCCAACACGACCGCGTATGTCATCGGAACTCTCGGGCTCGCGCTGATCCTCCTCGCGGTCGAGACCCTTCCCGCGGTCATGAACAGTTCCCAACCGATGAAGCTGATCATCTCCAGCAGCGTAGGCACCGGGGTGGCGAACATCTTCGTCGCACTGGTGATGGCAGCCCTGGTCGGCGCGATGGTGATGCTGCAACTGACCGCCGCACGTATCCTTTTCGCCCAGGCGCGGGACGGGCAGCTGCCGTTCGCCGGGTGGTTCCGCAAACTCAACAAGGAGGCCACCCCCGCCAACGCCACCGTCGTCAGCGGCGTGCTCGCGATCGGCTTCGCCGCGTGGTCCCCGCTGCTGAGCACCCTGACGGCGATGACCGCGCTCGCCTGGACCCTGGGCTACACCGCCGCAGCCGCTATCGGCCTACGGGCCCTGCACACCAAGCGCCTGCCCCACTGCCCCTGGAATTATGGTGCCTGGTCCCTTCCCATCTTCTGGATCGCCACGGTCTGGGGAGCCGTGCTGTGCGTGATCCTCGTCTGGCCGGATGTACTACACATCGGTGTGGGCATCGCCGGAGTGATCGTGACCGGTCTCATCATCTACCGGTTCATCCCCGCTTCCAGGCGAGGCCGTGTGGCCCACGAAGACGCCCCCGAAAAGCGTCACCCGGGCGGAGCCGCGAGGACGGCTGAGTCCTCCTGACTCCCGTCCGCGTGCACTCCGCCGACAACCGGCAAGAGGAAGCAGACCGTAATGGTTTCAGCACCGAGAGACGTGGCCAACGTCCTCGTCATCGGCTCAGGACCATCCGGCGGGGTCGTGTCGCACACGTTGGCCGCACGGGGCTTCCGCGTGGTGTGTCTGGAGCAGGGCGACTGGGTCAACCCGACCGACTACCCCGTGAACAACCTTGAGTGGGAGCTGCTCATCCAGAAGCAGTGGGCCCATGACCCGAATGTGCGCAAGCTGCCGGCCGACTACCCGGTGGACGTGTCCGAGTCGGACATACGGCCCGTGATGTACAACGCGGTCGGAGGGTCCAGCCTGTTCTACGGCGCTGAATGGCCCCGACTGCTGCCTTCGGACTTCCGGGTCCGCAGCCTCGACGGCATCAGCGACGACTGGCCGATCACGTACACCGACCTTGCCCCGTGCTACGACGAGATGGACGCGTTCATCGGGGTCTCCGGCCTCGGTGGCGACCCCGCCTACCCCGAGGGGCTCGACTACCCACTGCCGCCACATCCCCTGGGCAAGGTCGGCCGGCGTGCCGCCGCAGGTATGAACGCCCTCGGCTGGCACTGGTGGCCCGGCACCAACGCCATTCCCACGCAGCGCTTCAAGGAACTCTCCCAGTGCGCTCGCTGGGGCACCTGTGAATGGGGCTGTCCCGAGAGTTCCAAGGCGTCATCGGACATCGCCTTCTGGCCCCACGCACTCCGCTCCGGCGCCACACTCGTCACCGGTGCCCGCGTACGACAGATCCTCACCGGCAAGGACGGCCGTGCCAAAGGCGCCCTGTGGATCGACCGCGAGGGCGTGGAGCACCGGCAGCCGGCGCACTCGGTCGTGATCTGCGCCAACGGCATCGGCACGCCGCGTCTGCTGCTGCTGTCGGCCTCGGCCCAGCACCCCGACGGCCTGGCCAACTCTTCCGGCCTCGTGGGCAAGAACCTGATGCTCCATCCGAACTGCAGCGTGACGGGTTTCTACGACGAGGACCTGGAGAGCTGGCGTGGACCGGCCGGGCAGCTCATCCATTCCATGGAGTTCTACGACACGAACCCCGAGCACGACTTCGTGCGGGGCGCCAAGTTGCACGCCCTGCCCACCCCCGGCCCCCTCTCGGCCATCGAAGTCCACCGCACCCTCCCGTACGACGAGTTGTGGGGCCCGGCCATCCACCAGGTAGCCCGCTCCCACTCCGGTGGCATCCTGTGGGCTGCGAACTCCGAGGATCTCCCTGACGAGGCCAACCGGGTCACGCTGTCCCCGGGCCTGACCGACGGCACCGGCATTCCCGCCCCGAGAGTCCAGTACCGGATCAGTGAGAACACGCGCAAGATCCTCAAGTTCGCGGTGGACCGCATGGAAGAGATCCACGCCGCGTCCGGGGCAAGGGAGACCTTCCCGGTCGGGCTGTGGGTCGACCAGCCGGGCCATCTGCTGGGCACCGCGCGCATGGGCAACGATCCCGCGACATCGGTGGTGGACTCCTACGGCCGCGCCCACGACGTGCCCAACCTGTTCATCGCGGACGGCAGCATCTTCGTCACCAGCGGGTCGGCCAACCCGACGTGCACGATCACCGCACTGGCCCTGCGCGTCGCCGGGAACATCGCCGACACCGCCTCCGACCAGAAGGTGGCCCCGTGAGCAGCACAACGCCCTCCGACCAGCCCTTGCGGCTGTCCGTCCCGTCCAAGTGCCACGCGCCGCGGCCCATCACCGCCCGCGAACTGGCGACCCTGCGCGCGGTGGCCGACATCCTGGTTCCGGCCACCGGCCAGGATGCCGCGGCTACGGACGCACCGGACTTCGACAACTGGCTGCGCCGCGCCGTGGACGCACGTGCCGACTCCTTCGACCTGCTCACCAAGGCGCTCGCCGACCTGGACGGTCTGGATCAGACCGCGCTCGACGTCGCTCTGCGCCGACTGCACGCCGAGAAGACCGAAACCTTCGTCGTCCTGTCAGCCGTGATCGCCGGAGCCTGGCTCATGGTGCCCGAAGTACGGGCCGCCATGGGTTACCCGGGCCAGAAGCGCGACGTACCGCGCCTCGAGGAGGCTGCCGACCAGCTCTCGGACGGCATCCTCGACCCGGTCCTGGAACGCGGACACTTCTACACCCCGGCTCCCGAATAAGCCGACGAAGGAGCCACATGCATAACAGCAGTGCGGCGAGGCGAAGGCCGTTCAAGCCGTCGCTCCGATCATGAACCTGGCGATTCTTTCCGCGACCACGACTGTCGGCAGCGCCGGCGTGGCGCGGGGGATGTCCGGGAACACCGAGGCGTCGGCGATCCGCAGTCCGGTGACACCGAACACCCTTCCCTGGTGGTCGACGACCGCCATCGGATCGTCCGCGGTGCCCATGGCACACGAACCGGCGGGATGCCAGTAGTGGGAGTGGTGACGCATGATCCAGTCGTTCATGCCGGCGTCGTCCAACGGGATCGGTTTGTGCAGGGGCGCGCCGAGGTGGCGGTCCATGCGGGGTACTACGTTCTCAGCTGCCCAGCGCAGGCCGTAGCGGACGCTCTCGAGGTCGGCGCCGGCATCGTCGCTGAAGAAGCGGGGATCTACCGCGGCCGGCGTGTTCGGTGCGGCAGACGTCAGCCGCACGGTGCCACGCGAACGCGGACGGAGTTGGCCGATCGGCACGATGCACCGCCAGCCGTGCTCCTGGGCCGGGTCGGGCTCCACCCACGGATAGATGTGCAGGTCGTATGGTCCGTCGGAAACCGGGGAGCGGAGTTTGAGTACGCTCTGTTCCTGCGGGAGCCAGCCGCGCCGGGAGAACTCGTCGAGATCCCGGCGCAGTTCGGCGGTACCTGCGAACTCCATCAGCGCTGCGGGGTGGTCATGCAGGTTGGAGCCCACCCCAGGACGGTCACTGACCAGGGCGAGGCCCCATTCCTCCAGATGGGAACGAGGGCCTATACCTGAGCGCAGAAGTACCTCGGGGCTGCCGTAGGCTCCCGCGGCCAGGACCACTTCACGTGCTCGGACGGTCGATGTCCGCTCGTACCCGATGACCGTGACGGCGTCGACAGCGCCGTCACGGAAGTGGATGCGGTCAACATGGGCGTCGGCTGCGATGACGAGGTTCGGCAGGGTGCGCTGGGAGTCCAGGTAGCCGAACGCGGTGTTCATCCTGGTGAGATCGCGGATGTTCACGGGCGCGCACCCTACGCTCTGTGATGCGTCGAGGTCGTCGAGATCGTCTCGGACCGGTATCCCTGATTGGCGGCAGGCGCGGACGAACTCTCGTTGGAACGGCTGGATCTCCTCCTGTGTGTAGCGGCGGAATCCCAGGTGTTCGGCGGCAGCCTCGAAGAGGGGAGCCAGGTCGGACGCGCTCCACCCCGGGCATCCGGCAGCGGCCCATGCGTCGTAGTCGCCGGCCCAGCCGACGGACTGACTGCATCCATTGTGTGCGGAACACCCGCCGATCACCCGTGCACGGTCATACTTCAATGGCTGGCCGGCCGCGCCCTGTCCTTCATATCCCCAGTCGTGGGTCGTGGGCAGCTCGGCCGCGTCGAGGAGTTCCGCGGGCCAGTTGCCTTCCGTGAGCGCTCCGTAGTCGGGTCCGGCTTCCAAGAGCAGCACGTCCCGCCCGGACGCGGCCAGCCGCGCCGCGATGACGCACCCTGCCGTTCCTCCCCCGACCACGATGGTGTGTGCTTGCTCCGGCAGTGATCCAATCGAATTCACGATGGCGTCTCGGATTCTTCCGTATCTTCGGGAAGCGGCTCACTGAACGCATGGACAACACCGAGATAGGCGCTGGCCAGGACACTCCAGCCATTGGTGTCTGTCCGCTTGGGAATGTCCGGGTGCGTGCGCGAGCGCAGCAGGTAGCCGACGGACAACGCCTCGATGGCCCAGATCAGATCTTCCATGGTGCGGTCGGACTTCAGGCGGCGACGCGCGTAGCGCAGCAGGATGCTCAGCAGGTGGTCCGTCTCGTTGACATACCGTTCATTGGCTCCGGCTTGGGCGTCTCGCACCATGTCAACCGGGGCCAGAGCCCCGAGTCCGAGTGCCAGGAACAGTTCCGGCGACGCACTGGTCCACCGGAAGTCGGCCTCGCTGATCTGACGGAAGATTTCCTCGGGCGCTTTCCCGTCGGCGACCAGTTCGAAGGCGAGCGCTTGGATCTGTCCCGCTCCGGGGGTGGCGATCTCGTCCATCACATGGCTCATCAGTTCCCGTTGGAAAGCGGCCTGATCCGGCCAGATCTGATAAAAGGCTCCGGTGGTCAGCTTTTTTTCGTCGGGATTGCGGCGGTTCACCTCGGCAAGAACATCGGCGATGCGGATGTCGGCCAGCGGGTTGTGCAGTTTCGCCGACTCGGGACGGGTTCGCTCGATGGCGAGGTTCGTTGCCGTTGCCAGCAGCAGGGCTCGGGTTTCCTCGCGGGGGCGGTGTCGGCGCAGCGGACGCCGGGAGCCGGTCGGCTGCGTGCGTGTCGACTTCGTCGCGCCATCTTTCGGGGTATCCACCATGCGGTTAGAGTACTCCGTATCGTGAGATGGTAAATAATTTACCATGAGCTTCGCAGTCCATCGGTGATGACTGTTGGCGGAGGCGCGGACCGCCGGGGGATTCCGTACCCCCGGACTCGCGGTCACCTTCGGGGAGCAGCCCGACGATCTCAGGGCTCATGCCCATGCGAGCATCACATGCTTGATCCTGGTGTATGCCTCCAGGCCATAGAGCGAAAGATCCTTGCCCTCACCGGTCTGCTTGAACCCGCCATGCGGCATCTCGGCGGCCGTCGTGACGTGGGTATTGACCCAGGTGATCCCGAAGTCGAGTGCACTGGTGACACGGGCGGCGCGGCCGATGTCGCGGGTCCACACACTGGACGCCAAGCCGTGACGGACGTCGTTCGCCAGCTCGACCGCGTCCTGCTCGTCGGAGAAGCTCTGCACGGTCAGAACGGGCCCGAAGATCTCCTCCTGGACGATTTCGTCGCTCTGCGCGACTCCGGTGACGACGGTCGGCTGGTAGAAGAAGCCGGGACCGTCCTCCGCTTTTCCGCCGACAGCGACCCGGGCGCTGCCGCGTCGGCGTTCGACGAGTCCTGACACCCGTTCCAGCTGGGATCGGCTGATCAACGGGCTCCGGCCGTCCCGGGAATTGCCCTGGTCCACCTGTGCGAGTGAGCGGGCATGGCCGACCAGCGCTTCCACAAGGTCGTCATGGATGTCGGAGTGCGCCAGTATCCGGGACGGAGCGGTGCAGTCCTGGCCGGCGTTGTAGAAGGCGGCCTCGGCGATCAACTCCGCGCACCGGCTCATGTCCGCGTCCTCGAACACCAGGACCGGGCTGTTGCCGCCCAGCTCGAGATGGGTCCGGCGCACATCATCGGCGGCGATACGCACCACCTCGGTGCCGGCGCGGGTGGATCCGGTGATGGCGACCATGTCCGCGTGCGGATGGCCGGCCACCAGCCTGCCGGTCTCCCGGTCTCCGCACACGAGGTTCACACAGCCCGGTGGCAGATGGCGTCCGCAGATCTCGGCGAGCAGCAGCGCGCTGGACGGAGTGGCCGCGTCGGGCTTGAAGACCACCGTGTTGCCGGCCGCGACGGCCGGTGCCAGTTTCCAGACGGCCGTCATCAGTGGGTAGTTCCACGGGGCGATCGACGCGATCACGCCGACCGGTTCGCGGCGGATCATGGATGTGTGGCCCGGCACGTACTCCGCCGCGGCACGGCCCTCCAGCATGCGCGCCGCGCCGGCGAAGAAGCAAAGCTGGTCGATGATCGGCAGCAGTTCCTCGGAGCGGAAGAGTTCGGTTGGTTTTCCGGTCTCCTTGCATTCGGCGGCGACGAATTCGTCCGCCCGCTCTTCCATCTCGAGCGCTATGGCCAGCAGTGCCGCCTGACGTTCCCCGGGCGTACTGATCCGCCATGTCCGGAATGCCGTGACAGCCGCATCGAAGGCGGCGTTCACCTCGTCGGCCCGGGAGACGGCAGTGAAGCCATGGACTTTCCCGGTGCGGGGGTCGACCAGGGGCAATTGCGCGGAACTGGCGCCAGGGGCGCCATTGATGAACTTGCTCATGACCTGGTTGGTCATGCGGAAACTCCTCTCGTATACCCAGGCGCCCGGAGCGCCTTGCGCGTCATGCCGCGGTGCGGGTCCCGATGGGCCTGGATTCCACCGGGGCACCGTCCATATAGACGGCCTCGATCCGGTGAGCCAGACCGGTGAAGTCATGGGCGTGGCCGGACACGACGACCAGGTCCGCGCGCTTGCCCGGCTCGATGCTGCCGTACCTGTCGGCAACTCCCAGTAGCCGGGCGGAATCCAGGGTGCTGGCGCGAAGTACCTTCGCAGGGCTCAGGCCATTGGCTCTCATCAGGTCCAGCTCTTCGAGGTTGCGACCCGGAGCAAGCCCGACCGCGTCGGTGCCCATGGCGATGGTGACCCCCGCCTCGCACGCCCGTTTGAAGGAGATCAGGTGCGCTTCGGCGACCTCGTGCGCTTTGGCGAGTGTGGCGTCCGTCAGTCGCGCACCGCCGGCCGCAGCCTCCAGCACGCTCTTGGGGGCGAGCAGGGTGGGCACCAGGAAGGCATCGTGTTCGAGCATGAGCTCGATCGCCTCGTCGTCGAGGAAGATGCCGTGCTCGATCGAGCGTACGCCTGCGCGCAGCGCGTTCTTGATGCCTGCCGAGCCCTGGGCGTGGGCCATCACCGGGAGATCCGCCGCGCGGGCCTCGGTGACGGCAACGGCCAGTTCATCCTGACTGAAATGGGCATGGTGTGGTCGGTCGCGCGGTGACATGACGCCGCCGGATGCGGCGACCTTGATGACGTCGGCTCCTGCCCGGATGATCTCGCGGACCGCTTTGCGCATCTCCTCCACGCCATCGACGACTCCACGAGGCCGGCCCGGGTGCCCGATCCTGTTCTCGACGCAGTTTCCGGAGGCGAGCCACCCGTCCGAATGCCCGCCTGTCTGGCTGAGCATGGAGATGGCGATCTGCAGGCGGGGTCCCTCGAGCAGCCCGTCCTCCAGGGCGAGTTTCACGCCCAGGTCCGCTCCGGCCGCATCCCGGGCGTGCGTGATGCCGATGCTCCGCAGGATGCGGAGATGACGAGCGGCCTGAAAGAACGGGTAGGAGAACGGAGTCTGCAACCGGTCCACGGTGTCGATGCTGCCGATCATGACGTGAACGTGGCAGTCGATGAGTCCCGGCAGGATCGACCGTCCTTCGAGGTCCACCTCGACATCGCCGTCCAGACCGGTCCCGATGTCGACGATCCTGGCGCCTTCGATGACGAGGTCGCCATGCTGGGGCTCTGCCCCCGTCCCGTCGGCGATGAGGCCGTTGCGGAACAGGACCCTCTCGAGGCGTGCGGGACGCTCGATCGAACCCAATGCGTTACCTCCGTAGGTCATGCGAATCCCCCAGCCTCGGCGGGACCGTTGTCGTGACGCGGATTCCCGTCGCGGATGCCCCAGCCGAATTCCTGGACAAGGGGTGCAATATAGAGCGAAGGGTCCGCAATCCGGCCCGCAATCGCAACGTCGGCACCCCCTCCCCGTGCGTCGGCGATCCCGCCACATCCCAGACAGGAACGGCCTGACGGTCGCCGTGGTGGCCGGTGGCAATGTGCTCGATCGCGTTCTCGAGCGCCCCGATCCGCCAGCGCGGCCTGCCCGTTGTCAGAGGCATGAATAGTGGCCATGCCCGGACTGTACATGAAACTTTCGTAACTCGTAATATACTTACGAATCTCGAACGAAGGAGTGCCCATGCCCGTGACTGGCACCGGATACGACCGCGCGACAGCCAAGGCCGTCGATGCGATGGAGCTGATCCACAGCGCCGACCTGAGCCCCGACGGCAGGCTTGCCGCCTGGTCCATCTCCCGCATCGAGGGAGACACCGAACGACGCGGCCTGCGCCTGAGCGCTGTGGACGAGCCCGGCGAGGCCCCTGTCGCCCTGGAGTTCGGCGAGTGCGACCACACCCCCGCTTTCTCGCCGGACGGCAGTCGTCTGGCA
This sequence comes from Streptomyces endocoffeicus, assembly GCF_016741935.1. Lineage (GTDB taxonomy): Bacteria > Actinomycetota > Actinomycetes > Streptomycetales > Streptomycetaceae > Streptomyces > Streptomyces endocoffeicus. The sequence continues at coordinate 97,208 of NZ_JAERRG010000001.1, forward strand.
TTCCTTTCGAGTGATGGCCCGGCCACGCGCATCGTGCTCGCAGGCCTGTCCGGCGCACCCCATGTCGACTTCGAGGTGCTCGTCGATCCGGACGAACCGAACCGCTCGGTTTCGGGGAAACCGGCATGGAGCCCGGACGGCCGCCGCCTCGCCTACGCGGCCACGCACCGCACCCGTGTCGCCGGGGCACCGTACCGGATCACCCGGGTGATCGGTTGGGCGGACGGGCTCGGTCTCGTCGACGACGCAACCGCCGACATCTTCGTCTACGACCTGGACGCCGGGACGCATACGCGGCTCACCGACGACGAGTGGGTCAACAGCCAGCCGGCATGGCTGCTGCCCGCGGACAGTCCCGAACCCGACGGGGCCGGGCTCGCACGGATCGCCTTCCGCGCCGGCTTCGGACCAGAGGAATGGCAGCAGAGCATCGCGGCCGTCCGCTCCGTCAGCGCCGACGGATCCGATGCGACCGTCACCGAACACATACGGGCACCCGACCTCTTTTCCCTGGCGGCGCTGAGCGACGGCCGGATAGCGGTGACCTCCCTCGGCGCGAAGCCGCGCTCGCTGGGGCGGCTGTTCACCGTGGATCCGGCGAGCGGTGCGACGACGGAATCGGTGCCGGGACACATGGTCGACCGCACCACCGGTCTGAATCTCGACGTCAACGGCGATGTGCTGGGCGACATAGCCATCCCCTTCATGGACCCTGACGCGCGACTGCTCGTACATGAGGGTGACGCTCTGCTCCGAGTGCACGTCGAAGACCGCCTGGAGGTGCACCGCATCGCGCTGGACGGCGAGCCGCGCGCCACGACGCTCCTGTCGGGCCCGGGCTGCTTCTACCCCCTGGCGGTGGCGGGGCGGCGCCTGCTCCACGCCACCGGTACGCTCACCAGCCCGCCCGACCTCTGGGTCCGCGACATGGACACGGGCGAGGACATACGGCTCACCGACACCGCCACCCGAAACCGGGCCCGCGCCGTGCCGTCTATGGCCACCACCTTCCGGGTCCCCACGGAGAACGGCGTTTCGGTCCAGGCCAAACTTCTGCGACCCGCGAACGCCGTCGGAGCGCTGCCGACCGTTCTGCTCATTCACGGAGGACCCAAAGCAGCTTACGGAGAGGCCTATGTCACCGACGCCCACCTGCTGTGCGGCGCCGGCTTCGGGGTGCTCATGGTCAACCCCCGCGGCTCGCGCGGCTACGGCATGGACTTCGCTGACGCCATCATCGGCGACTGGGGCAACGACGACTTCCGCGACCTGACGGCGGCGGTGGACTTCGCAGTGGAGGAGGGCTGGGCGGACCCGGATCGGCTCGGGGTCGCCGGTCTGTCGTACGGGGGCTACATGTCCAGCTGGATTGTCGGCCACACCGACCGGTTCAGGGCCGCCGTCATCGAGAATCCGGCGACGAACTTCTCCAGCATGTACGGAACCAGCGACGTCGGGCTGAGCTTTCTGCCCGCGGTACTGGATGCCCTGCCCCAGACCGACTCCGATCGGTACCGCGAACTGTCACCGATCACCATGGCTCATACCTGTACCACGCCGACCCTGCTGATCCAGGGCGAGGCCGACCACCGCTGCCCGCCGGAGCAGAGCAAGCAGTTCTACTCCGTGCTGCGGCGTGCGGGATGCGTCGCCGAGATGCTCATGCTGCCGGACGCATCCCACGAAGGAACGATTTCGGGCCCGGTGCCGTCGCGCCGGGCGCAGAACGAGGCGTTGGTCGACTGGATGGTGCGCCATGTCAAGAACGCCGGCCCGGTCGGGCCGGACACCGGGGAGAAGGCATCCCTTTCACCTCACGTCTAGACGGGCGACGCAGCCCGTCGTAGATTGAAGCCTCGCTTGGTAGATAACTTACGAAACTGCGAGGGAAGTTATGTGCAGGTCGGCAACAGAGGCCACGGCGTGCGGTGCGGCGCTCACGGTCGCCGCGCTCCTCCTCAGCGGGTGCAGCCCCAGCAGTTCGACCTCCTCACCGTCCGGATCCGACACCGGGCCCGCCAAACGGGGTGGCTCGCTCGCCATGTCGCTCAGCAGCGCCATCGACACGTGGAATCCGCAGAAGGCACTGGCGACCCAGAGTTACCGAGTGTTCCCACAGGTGTACGCGTCGCTCCTGCGCTCCACCCCGGACGGCAAGACCCTCCGGCCGGCCCTGGCCTCGTCCTACAAGGCGGATCCCAAGGCCAAGACCTTGACGTTCACGCTGAACCCGGACGCGAAATTCAGCGACGGCAAGCCCGTCACATCCGCGGACGTCAAGTTCTCGGAAGGACTGTGGAGCAAGGGAGAGCTGTACGGCGGCTACTTCTCCTCCATCAAGTCCGTGCAGACGCCTTCCCCCAGGACCGTGGTCTTCAAGCTCTCCAAGGCGGACGAGACGCTGCCCGCCGTCCTGTCGACCGCCAACGCCGCGATCTTCCCCGACAAGTACGGTGGCAGGACGGCGGACGCGTACTGGAAGAAGCCAGTCGGGGCGGGCCCCTTCATGATCAGCAAGCAGACCGTGGGGCGGTCCATCGGCCTCACCCGCAACCCGCACTACTACCGGTCCGGCCTGCCCTACCTCGATGGGGTCGAGTACAAGGTGGTCGCGGACGGGGGGCAGCAACTCCTGCAGTTCCAAAGCGGGTCCCTGGACGTCGTCAACGGTGTGGAGCTCGAAGCGGCCGCCCAGTACCCCAAGGACCAGATCGTCGGCGCGCCGTCGTCCGGTGTCAGCGTCCTCACCACGAACACGAAGTCGGGTCCCCTCAGTGACGTCCGCCTCAGGAAGGCGATCGCACTGGCCATCGACTACAAGAAGCTCGTCGCCGGCGGATATGTCGGGGAAGCAAGCGTAGCGACGTCACTCCTGCCGCAGCAGGTCCCAGGCGTCACGAAGTGTCCCAGCTGTACCTGGTCCACAACGGATCTGGCGACGGCAAAGGACCTGGTCAAGGACTCCGACTACAACGGTCAGAACATCGAGCTGATCGTGCCCAGCGACGGCGGCCCCGGAAAGCTCGCCGCACAGGCCCTGGTTCCGATGCTGGCCGAGGCAGGCGTCAAGGTCACCGTCAATCCGCTCCCGACCAGCTCTCTGATCGACAAGCTGAGCAAGAGCGACTTCCAGCTCGGAGTGATCACCTACAGCGCACTCGCGCCGACTCCCATCGACCCCCTCGGGTTCCTCGGAGCGACGGGCGTCGTGTTCTCCCAGTCCAGCCCCGGGCCGGCCAACAAGGCGCTGGCGGAAGTCCACGCGGCGAGCAGCCCGTCCGAGGTGACGGCCGCCGCGCAGGCCTTCGAGGCCACTGCCGACAAAAGCCGCGCGGCGATTCCCCTGGCAGTGCCCAAGGCACTCGACGCGGTGGCCGACCGGGTGCGGGGGTTCGCCGCGGCGCCCTACCAGGCGTACTGCGCGGACGAACTGAGCATCAAGAGCTGACGATCGTGTTCGGCACCGTCAAAGGAAGGGAGGGGCGTTTCGTGGTAGCGATGAGAGTCCTGCTGGGCCGGCTGTTCCAGCTGATCCTCGTTCTGCTCGCGGTCACGCTGGTGGTGTTCGTGCTGACCCAGATCGCGCCGGGCGACGCCGCCAGGCTGCGCCTGGGACCACGAGCCTCGCCCGAAGCAGTGAGCGAACTGCGCCATCAACTGGGACTCGACCGCGGTCTGCCGCGGCAGTACCTGGCCTACATCATCCGGGTGCTGCACGGTGACTTCGGAACGTCGATCGACGGGCAGCACGTCAGCAGCATCATCGGCCAGCGCATCGGAGACACGCTGTGGCTCCTGCTCGGCACACTGATGTTCGCCGTACCGGCAGCACTCATCCTGGCGTGGACCGCTGCCTGGTTCAGGGACCGAACCGTCGATCATGCGATCAGGCTGGGCGTTCTCCTGGCCATGTTCCTGCCGGCGTTTTGGGTCGGATTCCTGCTGATCAGGCTGGTGGCCATGCCCACCGGATGGTTTCCGGTCGCCGATCTGGGGTCGGGTCCAGGAGACCTCATCCGGTCACTGGTACTGCCCTCCGTCACCGGAGCGATCCTTCTCACCGCCATCCTCGTACGAAGCCTGCGATCAAGCCTGATCGACGTGCTCGACTCCGAGTACATCGCCGTCGCTCGTTCTCTCGGGGTGGGGGGCAGCACTCTGATAGTCCGGCATGTGCTGCGCAACGCTGTCGGCCCGGTCCTCACGCTGCTCGCGCTGAACGTCGGCTACCTCTTCTTCGGAGTCGTCATCCTTGAAGCCACTTTCAACATCCCTGGACTGGGCAGCGCCCTGGTCGAGGCGTCGGCCAAGCGAGATGTCTATACGGTCCAGGGCATCACACTGCTCTTCGCCGCGGGAGTCGTACTGGCCAACATCCTCGGCGAGACCGTCGTCTCGATGCTCGACCCGAGGACGGTGAGCACATGACCGCCACTCTCAAGGCCGGGGAGGAAGTACCGCGTACTCGACAGCCCCGCCGCCGTCGGCGCGGCGACGGCAAGCTGGCCGTCGGGGCGGTCATCGTCGGGCTGTTCGTCCTGGCGGCGATCTTCGCACCACTCATCACCAGCGGACACCCGGCTGACCAGGACCTGCTGAATCGGCTCGCACCACCCTCGCAAGCCCATATTCTCGGCACGGATCAGCTCGGCCGTGATGAATGGACACGGCTGGTCCACGCGATCCGGATCGACCTGCGCGTGGCGGCGCTCGGTTCACTCATCCCGGCGATTCTGGGCAGTCTGATCGGCATCGTCGCGGGCCTCGGCAACCACTGGCTGGACGCGGCCATCATGCGCACGTCCGACATCGTGGTGTCGCTCCCGCTGTTCGTCTTCTTCATCGCCCTGGTGGGCCTTCTGGGTCCCGGCACCGGGTTCCTGTTCCTCGACCCCGGCGAGTTGCCGCTCATCATCGGTTTCACCGTCATCTCCTGGGTCGTCTACGCACGTCTGCTGCGCAGCGAAGTACGGAGGGTGCGCTCCATGGACTACGTGCGTGCCGCGCGACTGGGGGGCCTGCCTCGATGGCGGGTGATCACCTGGCACATAGTGCCCAACGCGATCGGCCAGAGCATCGTGTACTTCTTCGTCGATGTCGGGCTCGCCGTCGTAGCGATCTCGACCCTGTCCTTCCTGGGCGTCGGCATCCCCATCGGAACCCCGGAATGGGGTTCGATGATCCAGGCCGGCCGCAATGTCATTCAGACCAACTGGTGGCTGATCGCCGCGCCCGGAGCCGCGATCGCCCTGATCGGAATGGGTCTTGCCCTGATCGGGGACGGCCTGGACGATCGGATCAAATCATGACCGGTACCGAAGCCGTGATCGAGATCGCGAACCTGTCGATCGCCGCGGGACAAGGCGGGGTCACGCTGGTGGACGACGTGTCCCTGCATGTCGACGCCGGTGAATGCCTCGGCATCGTGGGCGAGTCCGGATCGGGGAAGAGCCTCACCCTGCGCTCCGTGCTGGGTCTCCTTCCGCCCGCACTGCACCAGACACGGGGGACCATGCGGTTCCAGCGGGAGAACGAGGGGCTGCATTCCGTCGGCCCGCGCGAGCTCCGCGGCCGCGGAGTTTCGATGATCTTCCAGGAACCGATGAGTTCATTGAACCCGACCATGCGGATCGGGGACCTGGTCGCCGCCGGTCAGCGGGCCCGGGGCATGTCTCGCCGAGCCGCGGCCGGCCAGGCCTTGCGTCTGCTGGCCGAAGTCGGAGTGCCGCACCCGGAGCAACGGGCCCGGGCGTGGCCGCACCAGCTCTCCGGCGGACTGCGGCAACGCGTGATGATCGCGATGGCGCTGTCGGTGGAACCGACCCTGCTCCTCTGCGACGAACCGACGACCGCGTTGGACACCACCGTTCAGGACCAGATCCTGACCCTCGTGGAACGCCTGCGGATCGAGCGCGGCCTGGCCCTGATCTTCGTCAGCCACGACCTTTCGGTGATCTCACGCATCGCCAACCGCACCGCGGTGATGTACGCCGGCCGCGTCATCGAGCAGGGACCCACGCATGCCCTGGTCGACAACCCCCGTCACCCCTACACCCGTGCACTGATCGAATCGATGCCGCAACTGCACGGTCCTCCGACACGGTTGAGGACCATCAGCGGATCCCCGCCCACCGCGGGCCGGCTCCCCGCCGGTTGTCGCTTCGCCCCACGCTGTCCGCTCGCCGCGGACGCCTGCCATGAAGCGGACCCGCCTCTGCTGAGCATCGGTCCGCATCGATCCACGGCGTGCTTCCGGCAGACGGCCCTCAACGCTGGAGAGCAGCCATGAACGCCCTCATCGAACTGGACGACATCGAGGTCCACTTCAAAGTCAAAAACCGGCGATCCGTGACGCCTGCGACCCTGAGGGCCGTCGACGGCGTCAGTCTCGCGGTCGAACGCTCCCAGTGTCTGGGCGTCGTCGGCGAGTCGGGATGCGGCAAGTCGACACTGGCAGGCGTACTCGTCGGACTGACGACACCGACGGCCGGACAGGTCCGCTACGACGGCCAGGACATCGGCCCCCGCCGTTCCAAGGAGCTGCGCCGCCGTATCCAGATGGTCTTCCAGGACCCGGTCGCGTCGCTCAACCCCCGTCGGCGGGTCCGCTCCGTACTGGCCGAGCTCATCGACTGCCACGGCCTCGTCCCGGATACCGGGATGGCCTCCGCCCTGAACTCGCTCATGGAGATGGTCAATCTGCCTACTCGTGTCCTGGACGCACGACCGCGCGAACTGTCCGGGGGACAACGCCAGCGTGTCGCCATCGCGCGCGCCCTCGCCGTCCAGCCCGACGTACTGGTCGCCGATGAGGCGGTATCGGCCCTGGACGTGTCGGCCCAGGCCACCGTGGTCAACCTCCTGGCCGATCTTCGCGCCGATCTCGGGCTGACCATCGTGTTCATCTCCCACGACCTGGGCATCATCAGAACGCTCTGCGACCGTGTCGCGGTGATGTACGCGGGCCGGGTGGCCGAGGAAGGACCAGCGGACGCCATCTTCGCCACCCCCCGGCATCCGTACACCAGGGCGCTGCTGAAGGCCGCCCCCGACCTGCGGCGCCGAGCTGCCGAACCACGTGTGCCGGCACTGGAAGGCGAACCCTCCGGAGCCCTCGACCTCATCACGGGCTGTCCATTCCAGCCCCGATGCCCCGAAGCCGAGGCCATCTGCTCAGCGGCCCCACCGCCCTATGTTCAGCACGGATCGCACCGTACTGCGTGCGTTCATGCGTCGGACCAACTGGGGCCTGTGCCGGGTTGAGACCTGCTTGGCCCTCAGCCGGATCAGCCGGGCGGGCTTGCCGTGACCGCCGCTGCCGAAGCGCTCGCCCGCGGCGGTCACCCACAGAGTGTCCGGATCCTCCGGATCAATCGCCACGGAGGTGCTGGTCTCGACGCCCTGGCCGGCGCGGGCGATCTCCGTACGCCGTCCGTCCGGAGCCAGCCGCAGCACACTGTCGAAAATATGTGTGGCCAGATAGAGGGTTCCGTCGTCGTGCACCGCGAAATCGTCCGCGAACAGACGGTCGGCCACGATCTCGAGGTGCGTGGTGTCGGTGGCGGCGACCGGTACGCGCAGCAGCAGCGCACGCGCGGTGTTGGTCAGGAAGACGTGCTCCCCGGCAACGGTGATCCCGTTGATGCCGGGGACGCCGACCGCCTGTTCCAGCGGCGTGAAAAGTTCGTGGTGGATCCATTGGGCGGCTCGTCGCGCGTCGAGATCGACCGCCAGTACGATGCCGAGCGCGGAGTCCGCGATCAGCAGCCGCCGGTCGTCGCGGGCCATTCCGTTACCGAAGCGGAGCTGGGGAAGGTCGCACGCGTGCTCCACATCGCCCTGGCGCACGCGATTGAGGCACCAGCCGGGCTCGCCTATGGTTCCGGAGATCACCCAGGCGCCGTCTCCGTCCGTAACGATCCCGGTCGGTGTCGAAGCGAGTTCCGCGAAGGTGCTGCGCCGGCCGTCGCCCGTGACGAGGTCGATCCGGCGGTGGGACGGCACGGTGACCAGCCAGCCGCCGGGCGGAAAGGGTGCGAGGTTCTCCACAAATGTGCCCGGCTCCCATTCCGTGATCGTTTCAGCCGGCACCGCGGCGAACGGCGCCCGTTCATGGTTCAACTGGTCGTACAGCAAGCTGATGTCGCTCATCGCATTCCGTCCGTCATATTCCTGAACACGTTCCTGGTCACTGCCGCACATCGAGAAGAGCGGCCGGAATCATCTCGTCGGCGGCCGGCGGAGGCCCGAGGACGACCTGTCCGTTCGCGGCGGCCGACCTGCGCAGGGCCTCGGGGGTCACAGACCAGTCGGCCGGCTTCGGCCGGGCGCGGTCCCAGCCCGCGTCACGGAGGAAACCCTCCATGCCCGAGGGAGTGGCGATCGCGAGCATGTCGACGTCATCCGAGGTGAACCGGTACGCGTGAGGGACGGCGCGCGGCAAGAAGGCGACGCCGCCCGTGTGGAGCTCGAAGCGGCGGTCCCCCGCCCAGATCAGGCCGCTGCCGCGCAGCATCACGAAAATCTCGTCCTCGTCGGGGTGCACATGCACGGGGGAAGCCGTAGCGGTCGGCACGGTCGATCGGAACACACTCAGATGGCCACCCGTGTGCTTGGCGTCCAGCAGAACCTCCATGGTCCCGCCACCGAGCCACTCCAGTTGCTCATGCTCGCCGACCTGGGCCACATAGGGAGAACTCACTGCGATCCTTTCGCGCTCCGGCTGATGGTTCGATCGACGCTATGCGGGCGCTGTGGCTCCTGGAATCCCAGAAATCTGGGAAACCTCGGGTAAGGCTGTTCCACCGGGGCACGACGGCGAGCACGGCCGGGGCTGAGCCGAAAATCAGTCGAAGGGCAGCCCTTACACTCTCCCGGTGCGCAAGCTGCAGAACGACATCGAGCGAATATGCCGGCTCGGCCTGGACTCGCGGACGCTGCGTTCCCGGGTGATGGCCCGGCTGCGCCAGGACGTCCGCTACGACGCGTTCTGTTTCGGCACCATCGACCCGTGGACGCTACTCATCACCGACGACATCTCCGGGGGAATCCCGCCCGGCAACGCGGCGCTCGCCTCGCACAACGAGTACCTCGAGGCCGACGTGGACAAGTTCGCCGATCTGGCGCGGACCGGCCGTACGGTCGGAATTCTCAGCCACAGCACGGGCGGTGATCCGCGCCGGAGCCTCCGCTTCCGCACAGTCTTGCCGATCATCGGCGCCGAGCACGAACTGCGTGCCGTCTTCCTGGCGGACGGTGAGTGCTGGGGCGCGGTGTCCCTGTTCCGGCGCGGTGAGCAGACGGACTTCACCTCGCGGGAGGCGGCGCTGGTACGCGCGCTGTCACGGCCGGTCGCGGTGGCGCTGCGCCGCGCCTGCGTCAACACGTCGCCGCCCGCGGCGCAGGGCGTGCCCGCCCCGGGCGTACTTGTGCTCGACAATGCCGGCCGCACCCTGGTCACCAATGAAACGGCGCGGCGCTGGCTGCACGAGCTTGGCACGCTGCCCCTCCACGAGGTGGCGGCGGCGGCCCGAGCGGGGCGAGGCGAGGAGGCGTATCTGCGGGTGCGGGCCCGCACCGGACGTTGGCTGTCGTTGTGGGGTTCGACGCTGAACGGGGAGCCGGACAGTGGCGCCTCGGTCGTCATCCAGCCGACACCGGTCTCCGACATCACTCGGACACTGGCCCGTGCGTACGAGCTGACGGCGCGGGAGCGGGAGATCCTGGAACAGGTGATCTCCGGTCGGTCGTCGACGGGAATCGCCTCCGCCCTGACCATGTCCCAGTACACCGTGCAGGACCATCTGAAATCCATTTTCGCCAAGTTCGGCGTGCGCAGCCGAGGGCAATTGGTGGCGCGCGCCCTTGACATTCCGTCCGCAGACGGCGAGCCGCCGCGGACCCGGCAGCGCTGAAGGCCCAGGACCTGATCAGCCCCAACGTCATCGCCACCGAGGCGACGGCGCCTGCGACGGCGCCACAAGGCCAGGCTTCGCGCCGCCGAACAGGGGCGGGCCGGCCACCCGCTACGACAAGACGCCCCAGAGCCACCTCGCCGGACTCCACTCCCCCGCAGGTTCGCTCCTGCCCCGTGCATGTCCATGCTGCCAACCGTTACAGCCAGGTACAGACAGCACCGCGCGTGATGCGCACGCTGATGGCCCAGGCGCAGATCGGCCGGCCCGCGCCGCGCCTCGGGTGCGAGCCGCGGATACGGGCCGCGGATACGAGTCGCGGATACGGGCCGCGGATGCGAGTCGACCGGCCGGTTGCCCGAACACGCTCGGCATCGCTGCCTCCGTGCGTTTGTGAGGATGCTGTGGGTGACAGGAAATAGGGCTTCCGGCTTCCGGAGCCCCTCCCTATCCTGCGGTCTTCATGACAACGGACAACGCGCAGCAGTCCCAGGGGCACAACGGACACAGCCGCAGACGCTTCCTGACGGCGACCGGAGGAGCCGTCGCCGGAGTCGTCGGCGGGGGAACGGTCGGCGCCTTGGGGACTGCCGGCAGCGCGGCCGCGGCCTCCTCCGGCAAGCGCGTCGCCGTCCTCGGCGGCGGAGTCTCCGGCCTCAGCGCCGCCCACGAACTCGTCGAACGCGGCTACGAGGTCACGGTCTACGAGTACTACGACGCCCTCGGCGGCAAGGCCCGCTCAATGGACGTCCCCGGGACCGGAACGGGCGGCCGCAAGCCGCTTCCCGGGGAGCACGGCTTCCGCTTCTTCCCCGGCTTCTACCGGAATCTGCCGGACACCATGCGTCGCATCCCCTTCCCGGGCAACGCGAGCGGCGTCCACGGCAACCTCCGCGGCGGTACGGAGGCGTTGTTCGCGCACGGCTCGGGCCGCCCGGACCTGCACTTCCCACTCCGCCGGGCCACCACCCCGCCCGCCCCCGGTGACCTCACCCCGTCCTGGATCCGCGACCAGATCCTGTCGGTGCTGGACCTCGCCACTCACCTGCCCGCCGACGAGGCCGTCTACTTCGCCGACCGCCTCCTGGTCCACCTCACCAGTTGCGACGCCCGCCGCGAGGACCAGTGGGAGAAGGTCGCGTGGTGGGACTTCATCCGGGCCGGCGAGATGAGCCGCGAGTACCAGGTGCTCCTCGGCATCGGCCAGACCCGCAACCTCGTCGCCACCCGCGCCGAGATCGCCTCCACCCGTACCGTCGGCCGCGTCATCATCGAGGCCCTCCTCCTGTGGGGCCTGCTCGGCCGCGGCATGGACGGTGACGGGGACATCGACCGGGTGCTGAACGCCCCGACCAGCGAGGCGTGGATCGACCCCTGGGAGAGGCATCTGCGCTCCCTGGGCGTCGAGTTCGTGCTCGGCACCGAGGTCCGTGAGGTGGTGTACGGCGACGGCCGGGTGACCGGCGTACGGGTGGCGGCGCGCGACGGCAGCCGGCAGCGCACCGTCACCGCCGACCACTACGTCTCCGCCCTCCCGGTCGAGCACGCGCGCGCGACCTGGGGCCCGGCCCTGCGCGCCGCCGAGCCGCAGCTCGGGCGGTGCGACGCGCTGAAGACGGACTGGATGACCGGCGTGATGTTCTACCTGCGCACGCCCACCCCCGTCGTGCACGGTCACATCAACTGCATCGACTCCCCGTGGGCGGTCACCGGAATCGGCCAGACGCAGTTCTGGGACGTACGGGACTTTTCGCGCGACTACGGAGACGGGCAGGCCCATGAGTGCCTGTCCACGATCATCTCCGAGTGGGACAAGCCCGGCATCCTGTACGGCAAGACGGCCCGTGAGTGCACCAAGGACGAGATCGTCGCCGAACTGTGGGCCCAGCTGAAGGACGGGCTGAACGACTCCGGCAAGACGACACTCAGGGACGAGGACCGGCTCGGCTGGTTCATGGACCCGGCGGTGACAGGCCTCGGCGGCCCCGACCCACGGAACCGCGAACAGCTCCTCATTCACCCCACCGGCACCCTCTACAACCGCCCGTCGGCGAGGACAGCGGTGCCGAACTTCTTCCTCGCGGGCGACTATGTCCGTACGGATGTGGACCTGGCGACCATGGAGGGCGCCAACGAGTCCGCGCGACGCGCCGTCAACGCACTCCTGGACGCGGACAATTCGGGCGCCGAGCGGTGTCACATCTGGGAGTTGTTCCGGCCGCCGGAGATGGAACCTCTGAAGCGGATCGACGAGGTGCGCTATCGACTGGGGCTGCCCAACACCTTCGACCTGGGGTAGCACCCAGCACCGAGGTGAGCCGGACAGCGGATCGTACGACAGCGGCGGCTCACCTCTGCCTGCGGAGCACCCTTCGCGACCTGCATGGACCTGCATGGACAGAAGAGGTTTGCATCACCAACACAGACAAGCGCTCGCACTCTCCGTGCGAGCGGAGGTGAACCGCTGCAGGGCGGTACGGAGTCGGCCATGCTGACGTGTTCTCCGTGCGAGCAGAGGTGGCCCAACGATGGTGGTCCTGGGTGTCACCGCGACGAGCCGACCGGCTGAGTTGCCGGACTGGCCAGATCGCTGGTCGGACGGCCTCGCCCACGACAGGATGCCGCCATGCGCGACGCTGACGAAGAGTCCGAGCTGCCCGAGCCGCTATCTGCCCCGCCCCGACCTCCACTACGACCAGGCAGCCGCCCTCGGCACGCTCCTATCGCTCGACACCAGGCTCGGCACCGGCCAGGCGGCCCGGTCCCTCACCCCGGACGGCCTCTGGCAGCAGGGGATCGACGGACCACCCAGCAAGGTTTCCCATGGGTTGCCAGGCGTTCGCCGATCCCCGCGTTGCGGCCGGCGGCGACGGCCGTGAGCGACAGATCGACGGCAGCCGATTCGGCGATCCAACTGCGGCCCACGCGGATTCCCGCGAGGACGGCCGGCGTGCTCAGATCCTCGGCGAACACCACGGTGTGCGGGATGCCGATCTGACCTTCAAGGTGGGTGTCGCTGTTGCCCATGGCCGGCTGCCAGCGCCCCGCATGTATTCCCCCACCAGTCCTCGACTCCACCCATGTACGGACAGTCGGTGGCGCATTCGTAGCACCGTTCCCAGGCTCCTGCCTCGACGGCAGCGTGGCTGACGGAGTAATGGGAGACCGAAGCCGTGGGTGGTGCTTGCGGAGCCAGAAGTCCGCACCGATCTCGGTGATCAGGAGGTCGCCGCCGCCAGCCTTGTCCTTGTTGCGCGTGAGTGCCGTGAAACCACGCGAGCCCACCCCATAAGCGGGGTGGGCTCGTTTCTGAGCGCCGGGCAGGCCTTGCACCTGCATCTCCCCGCAGGAAGCGGGGCGTCTTTCCTTGGACCACCAACGCGTAACCGGCTGCCCGGAGTTCGGGCGGCTACAGCAAGATCAAGTGTAGCGCACGACCTCGGCCAGATGACCCTCTTCCTTCGTCACCGCGAGGCGACGGAATGGCCGAGTGGCCTGCCTGCGCGGCGCCAGTACCCACGGCGCCGAGCTGACCGCGCAGGCGATCGCCGTCGGCGCCGCGGCCCGTCCCTCACCAACGTCGTGGCCACCCTGGAACCGGTCAGCTCACAGGACCGGGCGCCCGCGCATGGGCAGGATCCCGTTCGCCTTGCTGCCGCGGCCGGAGTTCCCGCGCCGCGCTCCCCTGCGGGCGCCGCCGATCTGACCGGACCGGCGAAGGCCGTCTGATCGCCACCAGCTGTTCCTCGGCATGTGCACACCGATACCGGTAGCGGTAGTGGGTGTCTCAGCGGTCCCGGCCCTGGATCTGTGCGGCGGCGCGGTGCAACTCGGCAAGGACCGTTCGGACGGCCTTTCGGGCGGTGCGCTCGGGCCGGTGGAGGACGTCGATGTCGCGTCGAGCGTGTACTTCGCTCAGCGGCCTGAGGACGACATCGGGGTGCGGCCGGGCAGTCCAGCGGGGCATCAGCGCGATGCCGCCGCCCGCGGCGACAGCCTCGGCCACCACCGCGAATTCGTTGATGCGGTGGACGATGTCGAGTCGGCGGTTGGCGACGCCGGCGATGGCCTCGATGGTGGACATCAGCGGGAAGCCGTCGTGGACCGTGATCCACGGCTGGTCCGCCACGTCCCGCGGCGTAAGGAGCGGCTTGGACGCCAGCAGATGGCCGGCTGGCAGGGCGACGTCGAGGGGCTCGCGCAGCAGCGTGGTGGAGGTCACGGTGCGTGGCCATGAGGGGCCGTGGTCGAGGCGGTGGGCGAGCACGAGGTCGTAGTGACGGGTGAGGGCGGGGAAGCGGTCCTGGGCGACGTCCTCGTCGGCGAGCGCCGGGCGGGGGCGGCCGGGGTGGGCGAGGCTGCGCAGCAGAGGCGGGAAGAAGGCGGACGCCGCGCTGTGGAATGCGGCCACCGATACGTCGCCGTCGGGTTGGCCGGCGAAGTCGGTGATCACGTGCCGGGCCTGGGCCAGGGCGGTCTCGACCTTGATGGCCGCCGCGGCCAGGGCCTGCCCGGCGTCGGTCAGTACCACCCGGCGTCCGGCGCGTTCGGTGAGCGGGACGGGGATCGAGCGCTGCAGCAGCCGCAGCTGCTGCGAGATCGCGGAAGGCGTCACGTGCAGTGCCTCGGCGACCGCGCTGACGCTGCCCAGGTCTCCCAGTTCGCGCAGGATGCGCAGCTGCCGTTCATCCACTCTGACAGTGTAGTTCTGCTACACCTTAGCTTTAGTAGTTGGTTGTAGCCTTCAACATACTGGTGGGGCAGCGTGGGGGCATGCATGTTGCCCGCCGCACCGATGCGGTACTTCTCCTGGTCGCGCTGGTCTGGGGTTCCAGCTATCTCGCGGCCAAGACGGCCACCGTCGCACTCCCGGTCCTGGCGGTCCTGTTCGCCCGGTACGCGATCTCCGCGCTCGCGTGTGGAGCCCTGGTCACCTCCCGCCGCTACAGGCGCCGCTGGACCCGCGCGGAGGTCCGCGTCGGGTCGCTGCTGGGAGTCACCCAGGCGGCCGTGCTCGTGCTGGAGACCTACGGGGTGGCGCACACCAGCGCCGCCAACGCCGGGCTGATCATCAGCCTGACCATCGTGCTGACACCGCTGCTGGACCGCACCGGCAGCCGCCGGCTGCCGTGGACGTTCTTCCTCGCCGCCGGACTCTGCGTTGTGGCCGTCGGGCTGCTCACTTCCAGCACCGGGCTGCACGCACCACGACTCGGAGACGTGCTGATGCTCGCCGCCGCAGTCGTCCGGGCCGGGCACGTCGCTCTCGTCGGACGGCTCACCGCGGGCCGTCCCATGGACTCGCTGCACCTGACGACCGCCCAGACCGTCGTCGGCTCGGCCCTGTTCCTGCCGCTCGCCGTTACCCACCTGCCTGACCTGGTCCACAGCAGTGTCACCACCTGGACCCAGCTGATCTATCTCGCCCTGTTCTGCAGCGTGTTCGCCTTCCTCGCCCAGACCTGGGCAGTGCAAGGCACTTCCGCCAGCCGGGCCAGCCTGCTGCTGGGCACCGAACCGATCTGGGCTGTCGCCATCGGGATCAGCCTCGGCGGCGAACGGCTCACCCTCTGGGCCACTTTCGGCGCCGTGCTCATGGTCGCCGGAACCTATTGGGGCCAGGCCATCGAACGCACCCACCGCACCACCACAGCGAGAACCGGGAAAGAGGATGAAGCGTGCCCGACAATGACACCTACCAGCGCCTGATCACCCTGCTCGAGACCACCCAGACGCCCTACCGGCTCATCGATCACGAACCGGACGGCACCACGGACTCGGTCAGCGCCCTGCGCGGACACCCCGCCTCCCAGGCAGCGAAGTGCATCGTCCTCAGAGTGAAAACCGACAAGAAGACCACCCGCCATGTGCTGGCGGTCGTCCCCGGCGACCGGCGCGTCGACCTGGATGCCGTCCGCACACTGTTCAACGCCCGTTATGCCGGGTTCAGCGACGCCGCCACCGCCGAACGGCTGGCCCACTCCGTTCCCGGCACCGTCCTTCCCTTCGCCTTCGATCCCGACCTCGAACTCGTCGCCGACCCCGCAGTCGTCGCCCGACCGCAGTTCTACTTCAACGCCGCCCGCCTCGACCGGTCAGTGGCCATCTCGGGCGCCGACTACGCCCGACTCGCCCAACCACGCATCGAGCCCATCGCCGGCCCAGAGCCCGGCGAAGCCCAAGGAGCCACACCGTCATGAGTGCAACGCCCCTCTGACCTGAGTGCCGGTAAACGACGGCACTCTCAAGTGATCAACGCACCACCCTCGGATGATCCCGTGATCCTCGACCCCCGAGCCGTTCGGCCCGGTCACCCATGAAGTCTGCCAACGATGGCTACGCGTCCTGCGGACATCGATGGCCTCCCATACCGAAGCGGCCGAAGGCTGAACGACAAGCGGTGTGGGCCGGGCGTTCTTGCGGCCCGGTGGCCGCCCGCGGACCGGCCTCACCCGTTCGCGTGCGGTTTGTTTGCGGAACGTGAGTGAGGCGTTTCCGACACGTCAGCGGCCCCGGGAAAAGTGGTGTGCACACCGCGGGAGCCGCCGAAGACAACTCCCGCACGAAACGCAGGGGAACCCGATCATGCGTACTTCCCGGATTCGTACCGCCACCCTGGCCGCCGTCACCGCCGCGCTGGCGCTGGGCCTGACCGCCTGCGGCGGCGCCGACGGCGACTCGAAGGCGGCGGGCGGCGACAACACCTCCGGTTCCGCGCAGAGCCGGTCCGCGTCCAACGGGGACGGCAAGGGCGGCGCCGAGCAGGCCAACAGCGGCGATGACACCAAGGCGGGCACGCGCTCGAAGACCGCCCCGGGCGGGACGGACGAGGTCGCGAACAAGGCCACAACCGTCGGCGCCCAGCAGTGCCGCGGCGATGAGATGCTGGTCACCGCGGTGCACCGGCTCGCCGGGCAGCAGGGCGACCACCTGCTGGTCACCGCCTCGAACGAGGGCACCAAGCCATGCTGGGTCACCTCGTACCCGGCCGTGAAGCTCGGCGACGATGACGCTGTACTGCCGCACTCGAAGAAGGACAACCCGGGCGGCGACAAGCGCATCACGCTCCAGCCCGGCGGCAAGGCATACAGCGCGGTGAACCTCTTCGACTACGGCTCGGAGAACCAGACGGCGCAGTCGTTCGCCATCGCCCTGCGCGGCGCGGACGGTGACGACGGCCCCTTCTACTCCGTCGGCTCCAAGGGTGAGAAGCCGCAGTTCAGCTGGAACGAGGCCGACGTGCTGAACTGGAACACCGAGAAGCCGTACGACTTCTGATGGCCCGTCGGCCAGTGACACGTCGTTCCGGACGTGCCGCACCGCACTCTGCTGGCACCTCGTCGGCGTGCCAGCGATCGTGTCCGGCTGGTCATGTCCGGCTGGTCATGGGAAAGAACGCCGAGCCTGCCTCGGGCCGATGGATCACAGGAGAGCGGGCCTGGTCCGATTCGTTCAAGAGCGCGCGACGGTGGCCCGGTACGGTCGCGTTCATGAACAGCACCGGCTTGGAATCCCGCCACATCAGCATCCGCATCGACCGTCCGGCCGAGGAGGTCTATGCCTACGCCTCGGACCCGGCCCACCTGCCCGCGTGGGCCCAGGGCCTGGGCGGCACCATCGAGAAGATCGGCGATCAGTGGGTCGCGGCGTCTTCCCCCATGGGGCGTGTCGTGGTCTCCTTCGCGCCCCTGAACGATTTCGGCGTGCTCGACCACCACGTCACGCTGCCGTCCGGGATGACCGTCTACAACCCTGTCCGGGTGATCTACAACGCGACGGGGAGCGAAGTGGTTTTCACCCTTCGCAGGCAGCCGCAGATGAGCGACGCAGATTTCGAGCGCGACGCCAGCATGGTCGCCGACGACCTGGCGCGACTCCGGAAGCTGATGGAGTCGAAGAGCTGAGGGTTTCCGCCCGAGTCGCCCTCCACGGGAGCCTCTCCGCGCGGGCGGAGGCGGTCGCCATCACGCCCACCGGCTTCCTGCACGAGGTGGGCAACCTGGCCGACGGCTCGCTCCTGCGCTACCTGCACCGGGTTCCCATATTCATGGGACGTGCCGTTCGCCGATCCGCTGAGCGACGGCCGATATCGCCTTGCGGGCCTTCCCGCGGAACGGTCATCGGCGAAGCCCAGCACCGTCGCCCTGATCGACATCCTGAAAGAGGCCGCCCTGCGCACCGGGATGCTCAAGGCCCTCGCCCCAATGGCCATTCACAGCCGGCTTCTGAACTGCACCGGCTCCGAGGTCGCCGCGGCAATCGAGGGCCATGACGTCAAGGACGAGGATGGCTGGGGCGTGGAGCGGCCGTTCGTGATGCTCTCGCCGGATCATGCCCTGAGGGAGTGCTGGAGCGCCGCGGTGAGGCGGTTCGCTCGTTCATCGACGGGATTGGCCAGTTGGTTGTTGAGGTAGCCGAAACCGATGGCGGCGCCGGCGTCGGCGAAGCCGAGGCTGCCGTTGGCTCCGTCGTGGCCAAAGGAGAGATCGGAGAGAAGGGGACGGCCCGGGGATCCGTTGACGAGGAATCCGGTGGAGAAGCGAATGCCGGGCGGAGTGAGCACACCGGGCCAGCCTTCGCCGGCGAGTGCTTCCGGATCGGCGACCTCCGGTGCGGGGTGGACGGTGGCCACTCGGGACTCGACGCGGGCGGGAAGACCGATCCAGGCGTCGGCTGCCAAGGGTGTCGAGAGGTACTCGGCCAGCAGCTCATGGGGCCGCAGGCCGGTGGCGCGTCGGAGAATCTCGCCGGTGAGCCAGCCGAATGTCAGCGCGTGCTGTCCGGCACGGTCGTCCTCTACCTCGGCGAACGCGTCATTCGCGTTGAGGCGGGTCAAGCCGCCTCCTTCTCCACCATGACCCCCCACACCCTGCGCGCCGACCGTGGGCCCGCCGAGGTCCTGTGCATCCTCGACCACAACGGCGAACGCAACCACCTCCACGCGAGCCCATGACCATGAGGAGCTGGAGGTGATCGTTCCGGAGCACCGCGGCCGGGGCGGCCGTGGACGGCGGGCCCGTCCGTCGAGGCGCTGCCGACCGCCGCGTCCGCTCAGCGTCCGCTCAGCGTCTTCCGGCACGGTCGAGTGCGTCCTCAGCCTGCACGGCCAGGGTGGCTACCAGGTCGGCTGCGGATGGCAAGTCGGTGATCAGATCAATGGCCTCGCCGGCCCACATCGGCAGCGAGGGAAGGTTCCCCTGCGCCACATCATGCTGGTATTCCTGTCTGGCCCTGGGGTCTGCCGCGAGTTCGGCTTCCCTGCCCCGCCACTGGTCGAGGTAGCGATTGCCAAGGGTGCGAGCGGTGTACTTCGACGGCCACCTGGAGCCTCGGGCAATGTCGAGCACCCTGTTGCGCTCGGTGTCTTCGCCACGTCCCTCGACGATCGCCTCGGCGGTCGAGGGATCCACCAGGGCCTCAGCCGTGGCTTGGAAGCGGGTACCGAGGAGCGCCCCCGCGGCGCCAAGCGCCAGGGCCGCCGCGAGACCGCGGCCGTCGGCGATCCCGCCGGCCGCCAGTACCGGCACCGGTGCCGCCAGATCCACCACGACCGGCACGAACGGCAAGGTGGAACGCCCCTTTCGGGCCCCATGCCCACCGCTTTCGGTGCCCTGCGCCACGATGACATCGGCGCCCAGGCCGACCGCCCGGTTGGCCTCCTCCAGATCGGTCACCTGAATGATCAGCAATGTGCCCGACACGCGGATGCGCTCAGCGAAAGGGCTCGGATCCCCGAAGGACAACATCACTGCCCTGGGCTGGTGCTCCAGCGCCCGCTCGATCGCGCCGACGTCGATCTGCCAGGTGAGGAAACCGATGCCCCACGGCCGCCCGGCGGCTTCCGCGACGAGCGGCAGCTCGCGGGCCAGCCACTCCGGGTCCCCGTTCGCGGCGCCGAGCATCCCGAACCCGCCGCCGCGAGAGACGGCCGCCGCCAGCGCACCGCCGGCCGATCCGCCCATCGGCGCCAGCGCGATCGGGTGCTGCACACCGAACAACTCCGTGAACCGCGTCGACAGCGCCATAGCCGCCATCATCCCCCTCAGCACGCCCCGCGAACATCGCTTGCCGCGACATTCGCGGCCAGGTGGCTCCCCGTTGAGCAGCCGCCGATGGGGAATCAGGACTGGCCGCTGACATCTCGCTCCGGCGCGATGACCGGGCCGACGAAGCCGGGACCTCAGCGAAGGGCCCCAGCCGCCGCCGAGCGCGGCTGGGACCCTTCGCCTGACCATGGCGGTTCAGGCGGCCCTCACGTGCTGATGGTCGTCGTGCTGTGCACCAGGGGCGCCGCGGTGCGCCGAACGGCTGTTGCTGCCCGTGGCCCAGCGGCGGTAGGCGTCGGCCCGGGCCCAGGCGTCCTCCCAGGCGCCGGTGGGCGCGCGGGAGACGCCACACGCCTGAACGAAGTGGATCAGCAGCATCCTCGACGGCATCCGCTCTCCGCGGAGTACCGCGCCGACGGTGCTGTGCGGCAGGAGCGTCACTCCGTGGGAGGTCGCCCTGTCCTCCAGTTCCCGCAGGGACAGGCCACCGGCCTCGAGCTGCATCGCGCGCATCGACTGGAGCAGCTGCGCCGGGTTGTGGATGAATTCCGGACGGAGGACCGGCTCACCGCGGTCACTCGGCACGGCCGAGCGGAGGGAGCGGCGCTGCTCCGCGGCAGCGGCCCACATCCGGCGAGCCTGCTCCAGATCGCCACCACAGGCGGTGGCGAAGGCCTCGACGACGGGCCAGCGCGGCACGGTGGTACCGCGGGCGGCCCGCCAGAGAGTGGCCGGGGCGAAGCCGGCCTGTGTCGTGTGCGCCATCTGCTGGTAGGTCAGTCCCGCCTGCCGGCGCAGTGACCGCAGCCACTGCGCCAGCCCGACGGCGAGATCAGCCTCCGCGTGGGCGCTCAGGGTGCGCCCCATTCCGGTTCTCCTTCTACAGAGTCCGGGAACGGGGGGCGAGGGCCGCGATCGCGCGGCGGAGGAGCTCCACCGCGAGGAGACCACCGGCGGTGATGGTGCTGATGACCGTCTCCAGCGGCATCCGGCAGACCACCATCGCGGCGGTGAGGAGGACGACCACGATCACGACGGCCACGGCAGGGGCCGGCAGCCGCGTGCTGCCGGCCCGGCCGGGGCCCTCCACACACAGCAGGTGAACCGGAATTTCGTTGTTCAAATTCTTCTCCCTCGGCTCGTTGCCACCCGACTCGGCCCCGGCACGGGATCCGCCGCGTTGCAGCGCAGCGAATACGGGACCTCAGCGAAATGGTCGGCTGTCAAGGGATGAGACGACAAGGCGCTTATGAGCTTCCATTTCACCTTGTCCCAGCTGGAGTTGAAACGTCGATCAGGTAGCCCCGCAGGTCACCGGATACTTCGGTACTGCCCACGCGGGGTTCGTCACCTGCGTCTGTCCGACGTAGCAGCCTTGATCAGCATTGCGCCTCCCCCACCCTCATCTGCTTCTCTGTACTGGTAAGTCGTCACGGCACCGCGCAACTGTCCGGAAGGGAGGCGGAGATGACCCCGGTCGTCCACGGGGGAGATCCAGCAGGCCCTCTTCCGCGCCGCCCTGGCCGTGCGCACACGGCGCCCCGCACACGCATGGGCGTGTGACGCCCGGGCCCGAACTTCTCACACCAGGCTTCCCCGGCCGTTGCCACTCGACGCAACAGGGGATTCGGTCGTCAGTTGTTGCAGCGGCGGCGACCTTTGGTGTGGCCGTCCGCGACTCGCGGACGGCCACACCGAAAAGACTTCACCGTGTTTTCGGGACGCTGTCGGTGGCGCCCAGGACACCCTTGCCGGTGTAGACGACGTCGAAGCCCGCACGCGCCGCGATGGCGCCGGCCGCGTCGAAGACCGGCCACGCATCGGTCGGGATGGTTTCGTCGGTCATGGCGCTCCCCGGCTCCTGTGGACAACGTCGCCATCCGGAAGTTAGCCTCACCGCCATTCATTGGTCAATGACCAAGAGGCACCGCCGATGAAGGAGCGTGTCATGCCGGACACAGTCGTTATCGCGGGCGCGGGACCGACCGGGACATGGATGGCGTGCGAGCTGCGGCTCGCGGGCGTGCCCACCGTCGTCCTCGAACAGGACCCGGACATCTCGCCGCACTCGCGGGCGCTCACGGTCCATCCCCGCACCATCGAGACGTTCGCGCTCCGTGGCGCCCAGCACCGGATGCTGGCCGAGGGCGGACAGCTCCCGAGCGGACATTTCGCGATCCTCGACGAGCGGCTCGACTTCACCACCCTCGACACGGACTTCCAGTTCACCCTGACGCTTCCGCAGGCCCGGACGACGGAGCTGCTGCGCGAGCGAGCCGTCGCACTGGGCGCGGACATGCGTAGTGGCCACCGCTTCGTGACGTTCGCCGAGGACGACGCGGGGCTGACCGTGACGGCCGAGGGCCCGGACGGGGAATACACCCTCCGGGCGGACTATCTCGTCGGCTGCGACGGCACCCGCAGCGCGGTCCGGGAGAGCGCCGGAATCGACTTCGACGGTACGCCGTCCACCGCGCTCGGCGCCCTGGGCGATGTGCGCCTGTCCGAGCCGCCGGATGGCCCGGTCATCAGCGAATGGAGCCTCGACGGCACCTTCATGTGCGTCGCCATGCCCGGCGATCTCTACCGGTTCGCGGTGCACTCGCCCGAGGACGTCCGCACCGACTGGCCGGACGACTTCACGCTGGACGAGCTTCGCACGAGGGTCAGGCGCGTCTGCGGCACCGACTTCGGCATGCACAGCCCGTCCTGGCTCTCGCGCTACGGCAACACCAGCCGGATCGCCCGGGAATACCGCAAGGGCCGCGTTCTGGTGGTGGGCGACGCCGCCCATCAGCACATGCCGGCCGGTGGCGTGGGCCTGAACGTCGGCGTCCAGGACGCCATGAACCTGGGATGGAAGCTGGCCGCGACCTGTAACGGCTGGGCCCCGGAGACGCTGCTGGACACGTACCACGCGGAACGCCATCCGGTGGGCGAGACCCTGCTCGAACAGAGCCAGGCCCAGACCGCCCTGTTCATGGACTTCACGCTGCAAGGCCAGGAACTCAGGTCGTTCCTGGCACGCGTCATCGCCGAGCGGCCGCAGTTCAAGGAGGCCCTCACCGAGCGCCTCTCCGGCCTCCACGTGGAGTACCCGCCGACGGATCCGGCGCATCCGCTCATCGGCCTCCGCGCCCCCAACCTCCGCTTCGCCGACGGGCACGAGCTGTTCGCGCTCTTCGACCGGGGCGAGTACGTCCTGGTGGACTTCGGGCGCGTGAAGGGCTTCGACGCCCGGGATCTGGACCTCGGCGATGCCACCGGCCGGATCAGGCGGTTCCGCCCCACCACGGCGAGCGCGGAGCACCGCGTGCGGTGGGCGGACGTCGGCGCGGCGCTCATCCGGCCCGACGGCTATGTCGCATGGGCCTCCGACGAGCACGAGGGCGAAGCGCTCGCGCGGGAGCTTCGCACGGCGACCGACGCGATCCATCGCGCGGCGGCGATGTCGTAGCGCACGGGGCACCCGGCATTCCCGGCGAGACCACCCACGGACAACGACAGACAACGACAGGAGAAGCGCAGTGATCAGCAGGATCGAACCGGACGGGATCTTCGGGGTTCCGGACCTCGCGAGCCAGGTGTCGGTGGTGGAATCCGGATCCCTGGCCTTCCTCAGCGGGCAACTCGCCTGGGGCGACGACGGCGAAGTGGTCGGCGAAGGAGACCACCGGACCCAGGCCGAGCACATCGCCCACCGCATCGACCGGATCCTCGCGGAGCTGGGGGCGGACCGCTCCCATATCGTCAAGGAGACGATCTACGTGGTGGACTACCGGCCGGAGCTGGTTCCCGTCATCCTGGGGGCGCTGCACGGCACTCCGCCGCCCTCCTCCACCCTGGTGGGGGTGGCGAAACTCGCCGCTCCCGAATTCCTCGTCGAGGTGGAGTGCGTCGTCTCCGTGCCGTCGGCCTGACGCACATCGCCGGTGCCACCGATGTGCGTGGCACCGGCGGAATTCACCCACACGCCGAGAGCAGGGCCCGCACGACTCGGTGCGCGGGCACATCGATACCGTGCCGCCCCTCCGGCCCTGCCCACGGACACGGTCTCCTCGATGAGTTGCCGCACGATCCGACTGGTTCCGCTGCCGTTCGGGCGCTCCTCGTGGTCCACTCCGTTCTGAGCCGCGACGACGGTCGTCCGCTCATGGCACAGGCGAAAATGGCGTCTATGTATACTGGGTCAGTGACCAATGCGCAAGGGGAAGCCCCCCGCGCCGCGGGGCTGACTCCCCGCGATGTCGTCCGGGCAGCCCTGGAGGTGCTGGACGAGCGGGGCATCAACGCCGTGTCGACCCGAGCGGTCGCGGACCGGCTCGGCGTGCGCATGAACACCGTGCTCTGGCACACCAAGACCAAGGCACGGCTGCTCGACCTGATGGCCGACGCCATCATCGGCGAAGTCCCCCTTGATGGCATCGAGGGCGACTGGCGGGACCAAGCCCGCGAACTCATGCGCCGACTGCGACAAGCCATACTGAGCCACCGGGACGGCGCATTGGTGGTTTCCGGCACGTTCCCCGCCGAGCCGCACACCCTCGGCTTCGCCGACCGCCTGCTCTCCTTTCTGCTCAACGGCTCGACGGACACCCGGAAGGCCGCGTGGACCGCCTGGTCGCTCTTCTACTTCGCGCTCGGACTGGCGCAGGAAGAGCAGTCCACACCGCAGTTTCTCTACGACCAGCTCACCCCCAGAGTCTCCGCGGACATCTATCCGACGCTCTCCCGCGTCCTCGACGAGTTCACCGCACCGGACTTCGACGACCGTTTCGAGCACGGCGTCCTGACCATGCTCTCCGCGCTCGACTCCTGACGCGGCCCCAGCGGGAGCGGCGCTGAAGGCGCTGAACGGCCACCGGCCGGATCCGGGACCTCGAACCCCCACCCCCTTGCGCCTTGGTCACTGACCTGGTGTACTTCCCGCACCGCTTCTTGGTCGACGACAAAGACACGTCGGCGTGAAGAACTGCCGTGCTCTCGGACCGACCGCTGTCGCCGAGGCAGTCGCCGCCATTCGTCGCGCCGAGCGCTCCCCTATGACTCGACATGCGCTGGAGGGGGCATGACCACCCACACCTCAGACCACACACTCCGCACCGAAACCCTCGTATCCGACGACGGCTTCAGACTGCTGATCGGTGGCGAACTCGTCCACGGCGACGACACCATGGATGTCGTCAACCCGGCCACGGCCGCCGCGCTGGCCACCTGCCCACGTGCGTCGGCCCAGCAGTTCCACGAGGCGGTCGCGGCCGCCAGGACCGCCTTCGGCCCGTGGTCACGGAGTTCACTGAAGACACGACGGCGACTCCTCAACACGATCGCCGACATCATCGACAGCCACACCGACCAGCTCGCCCGTCTGCTCACCGCCGAGCAGGGCAAGCCACTGCCCGACGCCACCCATGAGGTTCAGGCCACCGCGGTGTTCTTCCGCCATGTCGCCAACCTCGACTACGACGTCCGCGTACTCGAAGACGGCGATGCCCGCCGGGTCGAGCTGCGGCGCAGGCCACTTGGTGTCGTGGCGGCGATCCTCCCGTGGAACGCGCCCCTTCTCCTCGTCGCGTTCAAGGTCCCCGCCGCTCTGCTGACCGGAAACACGGTGGTGGTCAAGCCGGCCGCCACCACACCGCTCACCACACTGCTGCTCGCTCGCCTGATCGCGGACGCGACTCCGCCCGGTGTCATCAACATCGTCACCGACGCGGGCGACCTCGGCGATGTGCTGACGGAGCACCCCGACATCGCCAAGGTGACGTTCACGGGGTCGACGGCCACCGGCTACAAGGTCCTGGCGAACGCGGCGAAGTCGCTCAAGCGGGTCACCCTCGAACTGGGCGGCAACGACGCGGCCATCGTCCTCGACGACGCCGACCCCGGTGAGGTCGCCGCCGGTATCTACCAGGGCGCGTTCTGGAACTGCGGACAGGTGTGCCTGGCCATCAAGCGGCTCTACGTCCATGACTCCTTGTACGACCAGGTCGTTGCCGAACTCGCCGCACTCGCCGGGGAAGCGGTGGTCGGCGACGGTATGGACGCGGCCACCCACATGGGACCCCTGCAGAACCGGGCGCAGTACGAGAAGGTCAAGGAGTTCCTCGCCGACGCCCGGCACAACGGCCGCGTCGTGGCCGGTGGAGTGGTCTCCGAAGACTCCGGATACTTTGTGACGCCGACCATCGTCGCGGATGTCCATGAGGGCAGCCGCCTGGTGGACGAGGAACAGTTCGGCCCGATCCTGCCCGTGCTCCGCTACACCGATGTCGACGACGCGATCGAGCGCGCCAACGCGACCGGATACGGCCTGGGGGCCTCCGTCTGGTCGTCCAGCATCGACCGCGCCGAGGAGATCGCCCTCCAACTGGAGGCCGGCACCGTCTGGGTGAACAAGCACATCGATGTCGCCCCGCACATTCCACAGGCCGGCGCGAAGCAATCCGGGCTCGGCGCCGAACTCGGTGACATCGGACTGCTGGAGTACACACAGGTCCAGGTCCTCAACATCAAGAAGTGACACCCCTCCAGCAGCACGACGACACTTCAGAGCGGGAGAACGACACGACATGACCACAGCATCAGCCGACGGGCCGATCAAGGCCATCAGGACGGAACTCGCCGCCGAACTCGGCGGATTGCCCTGGAACCCGCCGCGGCGCGTCGCCCTGGCCTGCCGGATCCTCGCGGGCGAGAAGCACTGCTTCGCACTTGCGGGCCAGGTCACGGCGCGCGCCGATCAGGACACCTTCTGGACGGTGCCCTGGAGTCCGGCCTTCGACGCGATCCGGCTTCGGGACGTGATCCGCATCGACGAGGATCTGAACCCGGTCGAGGGCACGGCCCAGCCCAACCCCGCCGTGCGGTTCCACTACTGGATCTACCGGGCCCGCCCGGAAGTCCAGGCCGTCGTGCACACCCATCCGCCGTCCATCTCGGCCCTCTCCATGCTGGGCAGGCCACTGGTCATCTCACACATGGACACCACACCCCTCTACGACGATGTGGCGTTCCTGGCGGACTGGCCCGGAGTCCCGGTAGCCGACCAGGAGGGGGAGCTCATCTCGACCGCGCTCGCGGACAAGAAGGCGATCCTGCTGGCGCACCATGGCTTGATCACGACCGGTCGCTCGGTGGAAGAAGCCACCGTATTGGCGCTGATGATGGAACATGCCGCCGCGCTCCAGATCCGCGCCGAGTCGACCGGCGGCACCATCGCCGCCATCCCGGATGCCTTGGCTCGGGAGGCCCAGGAGTTCCTTCTCCAGCCCTCCATCATCGAAGCCACGTTCAGGTCGTTCGCCGACCGGATCCTTCGAGAGCATCCGACGATGCTCGAGTATCGGGCGTAGAACTCGTAGTCCTCCGGGGTGAAGGCCGACTTCACCGCGCACATTTCCGTGGTCGGCGCGCGGTGGTCGGCGCGCGGTGGTCGGCTTCTTGCCTCCGGCCCCGTCGGTGACGCCGCCCGGCCCGGCGATGTAGTGCTCCACGGCGCGCCTGAACAGTCCCTCCTGGGAGCTGTAGGTGCCGTAGAGGCTCGCGGACGACAGGCTTATCGACGGTACGGGGACGGCCGACGGAAGGCGCTGAGCACTCCCCAAAATACGGATTGAACGATCCAGTTTTGACTCCCGCGAGCCGCCGGTGTCAATATGGGATCGATCGATCCATAAATGTCGAGGAGACGCCCCCCGTGGCCACCACATCTCTTGCCCCGCCCCCCACCCGTGCCCGGCAGGGCCTTCCCGTCCTGGCGCTGGCCATGATGGCCTGCACCGGATTCCTCGTGATCATGACTGAGACGCTGCCGGCCGGTCTGCTGCCTCAGCTGGCATCGGGACTCCAGGTCTCCGAAGGCGGCGCGGGCCAGTTGGTCAGCGCCTATGCGCTCGGCACGGTGCTCGCGGCGATCCCCGCGGCCGCGCTGACCCGCGAGCTGCGACGGCGGGGCCTTCTGCTGGCCGGCCTCGGGGGATTCCTGGTGGCGAACGCCGTCACCGCCCTGGCGCCCTCCCTCACCCTCGCCCTGGCGGCCCGGTTCGTCGGGGGAGCCTTCTCCGGCCTGCTGTGGGGCATGCTCGCCGGTTACGCACGCCGCATAGCGGCACCCGAGCACGCCGGGCGGGCCCTGGCCGTCGCCATGGCCGGAACCCCGGTAGCACTGTCCGTCGGGACGCCTCTGGGGGCGTGGCTCGGCAGTACGCTCGGCTGGCGATGGTCTTTCGCCGCGATGTCATTGCTGGCGGCATTGATCATGATCACTGTCCGCGCCGTAGTGCCCGACGTCCCGGGACAGCGCGCACAGACGCAGCTGCCACTCCGGCGAGTGCTCACATTTCCCGGGGTGCCCACCATCCTGGTGGTCGTCTTCACATGGATGCTCGCCCACAACCTTCTCTACACCTATATCGCCCCCTACCTGCGGGAATCGCACCTCCCGCTGCGCCCGGACCTCGCCCTGGTCGCCTTCGGCGTCGCCGCTCTCATCGGGATCTGGATCACCGGCCTGTTCATCGACCGTGCTCTGCGCGGGCTCACGCTGATGAGCGTGGCACTCTTTGCCGTCGCCGGGGCGATTCTCCTGGCCGCCCAGGGTTCTCTCTCCTTCGCGCTCCTCGCCATCGCTCTGTGGGGAGTCGCCTTCGGCGGCGCGGCAACCCACCTGCAAACAGCCATGGGCGCGGCCGCCGGTGAGAACGCTGATGTAGCGAACGCGATGCTCACGACCGCTTTCAACGCCGCGATCTTCGGCGGTGGAGCCCTCGGGGCGGTCGTCGTCGACGGTCTTGGTGCCCGGACGCTTCCCGCAGTACTGGTCGCCCTCGCCCTCATCGCGTTCGTCGTCGTCGGCTTCGGCCGACGCAAAGCCTTCCCCGTGAACACCTGAGCACGGATCAACGGGCAGAAAGCTGACCTAGGGCTGGACAGGCGGGTGGTAGGGCAGCGTGGTGGACAGCAGGGTGAGCAGGCCGAGCACGATCGGCAGCAGGGCGACGAGGTAGAGGAAGGTGTAGCCGACGATGTCGCGGGCCTTGAGGCCGAGGACGCCCAGCAGCGGGAGCATCCAGAACGGGTTGATGAGGTTGGGAAGTGCTTCGGCCGCGTTGTAGACCTGGACGGTCCAGCCGAGGTTGACGTTGAGGTCGTTGGCGGCCTGCATGACGTAGGGCGCCTCGATGATCCACTTCCCGCCGCCGGAGGGGATCAGGAAACCCAGGACGACGGAGTAGGCGCCCATCATCAGCGGGAAGAGGGTCGAGGATCCGACACCGGTGAAGGCCGAGGCCAGGTAGTGGGACAGGCTGTCGCCGCCGCCGTTGGTGGCCTGGGTCATGATGGCGGCGATGCCGGCGTAGAAGGGGAACTGGATGAGCACACCGGCCGTGGCCGGAACCGCCTTGGTCACCGCCGCGAGGAACCGGCGCGGGCGCCAGTGCAGCAGCATGCCGAGTGTCAGGAAGAGCAGGTTGTAGGTGTTGAGTGCGGAGATCGCGACGATGGGGTCCTTGTCGGCGAACTCCTGCACGGCCCACCCGGCGACGAGGGCGACGACGACGAAGGTCAGCAGCGGGCTGTACTCCAGCCACTCCCCCGGCCGGGTGCGGGGCTCGTCGTCTTCGACCGGGTCGCTGGGGTCAATACCGAGGTCGGCCGCGGTGCGCACGCTGTCGCCACGTGGCGCGGTGAGGTAGGCGACGGACACGCAGACGACGATCACGACAGCCGCGAGGGTGAGGGACTGCCAGGTGAAGATGGTTTCCCGGAAGGGGATGACGCCGGTGATCGACAGCAGGGAGGGCGACAGGCTCTCCGCGTTGGCCTGGAGCTG
Organism: Streptomyces endocoffeicus; assembly: GCF_016741935.1. Classification (GTDB taxonomy): domain Bacteria; phylum Actinomycetota; class Actinomycetes; order Streptomycetales; family Streptomycetaceae; genus Streptomyces; species Streptomyces endocoffeicus. Next base: position 127,003 of record NZ_JAERRG010000001.1, read on the forward strand.
AGCGGCCGAGGAGCTGAGACCGAGCGCCCAGCTGCCGCCCAGGCCGAGGTACGCGGCCGCTGAGGCGGCCCGGTAGTCGACGCGCAGATTGTCGCGTTCGGCCAGGCGCCTGACCAGCAGGGCGCTGAATATGAGGCTGAGTCCCCAGTTCAGCAGGGCGGAGGTGAGGCTGATGGTGGCGACCATGGCGACGGCACCCCGCTCTGTGGCGGGGATCTGGGCCAGGCGGACGATGACTCGCTGGATGGGGCGGGAGGTGGCCACGACATAACCGCCGATGGCGACCATGGCCATCTGCATGGTGAAGGGGATCAGGTCCCAGAAGCCGTTGCCGAAGACAGAGGCGACCTTTGCGGGGCCTGATCCGATGCCCATTGCCGCGATGGCCACGACGGCCACGGTGAGGAGCGCGAAGACGAGGGTGTTGGGGAACCACCGCTCGGCCACGGCCGCGCTGCGGGTAGCGGCGCGGGCGAGGAGTCCATCGCGTGGCGGTTGCTGTGGTGCGGAGTCGTCGCCCTCTCTGGGCCTCTGCTCGATCATGATGGCTCCTGGCGGGTGTGGGCCCGGGGGGACGGGCCGTGTGAGCGGTAGACCGCCGAGGCGGCGGTGAGGTCGGCGAGTGCGCTGCCGACCGCTTTGAAGACGGTGATCTCTTCCTGGGTGCGGCGGCCGGGGATGGTGCCGGCGCACAGGTCGGGCAGGGTGCCGGCGATGTCGTCCGGGGTGAGGAGGCCGGCGTCGATGGGCTGAGTCAGATCACCGGATTCGTGCAGCGCCTGTGGCGTGTCGATGAAAATGGTGCCGCGGCGTATGCACTGGTCGTCAGCCTCTCGCATGGTGGGGCGGAAGCTGCCGATGAGGTCGAGGTGGGTGCCGGGTTCCAGCCAGTCGCCCTTGATGACGGGCTCGGTGGCGAGGGTGGCACAGCTGATGATGTCGGCTTCGGCGGCCGCGGGGGCCAGGTCGGCGACGGCACGGGCATCGAGCCCCTGTTGCTTCAGGGTGTCGGCCAGGCGATGGGCGTGGCCGGCGGACCGGTCGTGGACGAGCACGGTCCGGATGTCGAAGACGCTGCGGTAGGCCTCGGCGACGAGACTGCCCACATGCCCTGCTCCGACCACCAGGTGGGTGGTGCTCTCGGGTCGTGCGAGGTAGGTGGCCGCCAGAGCGGAGGTCGCCACGGTGCGGCGCCGGGTCAGTTCATTGCCGTCGATGATGGCCAGGTGCTCCCCGGTGGCGGCGCTGGCCAGGACGAACGCGGAGGACAGGGCCGGCTTGCCGTGGCGGGCGTTGGCGGGGAAGACGTTGACGAGTTTGACACCCAGGAACTCGCCATGGGACCAGGCGGGCATGAGCAGGAGGGTGGCATCTGTGCCGGCGTCGACGGTGTGGTGGTGGCGGGCAGGAGTACTGGCGCCGTGAACGAAGCCTTGCCGGAGCGCGGGGATGAGGTCGTGGAACGGCAGTGCGGTGATGGTCTGTTGGGCGTCGATATTCAGCATCGTCGTCTTTCGATCAGGCGGTCAAGCGGTCAGGCGTCGAGAGTGACGTCGGTCACGGGCATGGCCTGGCAGGTCAGGCACTGGTCCTCGGCCAGGTCCTCCGGTCGGGTGACCAGATGTGCGACGCGCCCGTCCAGAACGGTGATGGCGCAGCTTTCGCACTGGCCCAAGCGGCAGCCGCTGGGCAGGCGGATCCCTTCCTTCTCCGCCAGTTGCAGCAGGGTGCCGTCTTCTCTGCGCCAGGTGACCTCGCGGTTGGCGCGGGTGAAGCGGACGGTGGCCTGTGCGCTGTCGGGGATGTCGACGCGCTGTGGGGCGGCGTGGAACCTTTCGGCGAAGATGTCGAAGCGCGGCACGCCTCGGGCGACAAGGCCGACGGTGAGGTCGGAGAGCATGTCCTCCGGTCCGCAGAGGTAGAACCGGGCGCGGCGTTCAATGAGTCGGGCATCGACGTCGGCGGCGCTGACGCGTCCGAAGTGGTGGTCATCGCGGCCGAGGGCGTCGTGGGGTTCCGGTCGGCTGTAGTGGGTGTGGACGCGTAGCCGCGGGATCGCGTCCCGTAGTTCGCTCGTGCGGTCCCGGAAGGCGTGTGAGGTGGAATTTCGGCTCCCGTAGTGCAGTACGACCTCGGGGACGCTGCCGCCGCTGCGGGCCAGCGTCTCGAGGTAGCCGATGAACGGCGTGATCCCGATTCCGGAGGCCAGGAGCACGACTGGCCGGCTGATGTCGGGCGGGATGGCGAAGAGCCCTGCCGGCGCCGTCAGTTGCACGCGCTTCCCCGCACGGGCGGTCGCGTGCACCTGGCCGGAGACCTGTCCGTCCGGCACGCGGCGTACGGCGATGCTGTACGACGTGCGGTCCTTGTCCTGCGCGGGGCCGGTCAGGGAGTAACAGCGTGCCGCTGATCGTTCCGCGCCTGCGGGGCCGGTGGTGGGGAAGCCGAGGGTGATGTGCTGGCCCGGCCTGAAATCGGGCAGCTCGGAACCGTCGGCGGGTTCCATGCTCAAGGCCAGGACATCGGCTCCCTCCGGTACGGCGGAGACGATGACGAACTCCTTGGTTCCTTCCCAATGCGAGGTCGCGATGGGCCGGATGTCGCAACTGCCGGATCTCATCGGCACCGACCCGCTGATCGGGTCGCGTACGTCGTCGCCGATCAGGAGGTTGTAGTTGCTGCCGGCTTCGTCATAGGGATCGAAACTCGGTAGTGCCAGGTCCGGAGCCTGCTGCCACCAGCCGTATTCGGCGCATACGACGTCCTCGTGGAGATCGTGGTCGATACGTGCGCGCATGCGGATCGTCCCCCTGCGTGTGGACAGCGCCACCCACTGGCCATCGCTGATGTCGCGCCGCTGGGCCAGTGCCCCGCTGATGTCGACGGTGGGTTCCGGGCTGCGCTTACGCAGGGAGGACAACCCGCGGTGCTGGCTGTGGCAGAAGTAGCCGTTCTTCGCGCACGTCAGCGACAACGGGTAGCGGGAGTCGGGTTCGGTAGCGGGCGCGGAGTGGACGGGGACGGCGGAGTAGCCGTGCGACGCGAGCCGCTCCGAGTACAACTCGACCCGTCGGGTCGGGGTGGCGAACCCGGTGACCTGGCCGTCTTCCATGCTCTGGGCGTACTTGCGGTAGACGGTTTCGAGTGGCACCCGGAGGCCGCGAGGATGGCGGCGCAGTTCGTCGACGGTCAACCCCAGGGGCCCCAGTTGATGATTCCAGCCGGCCGTGACGTCGCCGTCGAAGAAGTCGGCGCCCATACCCAGACGCTGCGCGAGGTCGAAGACGACTTCGGTGTCGGAGCGGGACTGGCCCACCGGCTCCACCATGCGCGGCCGGAGCTGGACGTGCTCCTGAGCCCGCCGGCTGATCTCGAATCCCGCCCTGATCGCCTCGTGTTCCCAGGGGCTGTTGACCGGAAGCACGATGTCGGCGAACTGGGAGGTGGGGTTGGGGAAGAGGTCGAGGTGTACGTAGAAGTCGAGGTGGCGAAGGGCGGCGGCGGTGCGTCGCGGATCCGGCTGTGAGAGCACCAGGTTGCTGCCGAATCCGACCAGGGCTCGTACCGGGTAGGGATCCTGGGACAGGATCGCGCGGCACAGATCCCGGCCGCTGATCCAGCCCTGGGCAGGGGGGCCGAGCGGGTGTTCCGCCATGCCCAGGGCCTTGGCCCGCTGGTCGTGCGGGAGCTGGGTCAGGTCGGTGGCCGGATTCAGGGCGTGCCGTGGCCATATGACGTTGCCTCCGGGCTCGTCATAGCTGCCGGTCAGTGCGTACAGCGTGGCGATGGCCCGCTCGGTCTGGGTGGCATTGGCGTGTTGCCCGACGCCGGTCCACGCGTGGTAGGACACCGACCGTGCCCGGATGAGTGCGTCGGCGAAGGCGGTCAGTTCCGCCGGCTCGATGCCGGTGGTGCGGGCGGTTTCCTCCACGGTCCATGGCCGGCAGGCGTCGCGGTACCGCTCGAAGGCGGGCTCGCAGTCGACCGTGCCGGTGCGGGTGCGCACTCGATGGGTGCCGTGCAGGGCGAAGCGGCCGGGGTCCCGCGCGGCGCGGAGGGTGTCGTATGACCGCCAGGTGTCGTCGGCGGTGTCCCAGACGACGTAGCCGTCGAGGTCCGGATCGACCTCTTGGGCACGCAGAAAGCGTCCTGTGTCACGGCGAACGAGCAGCGGAGCGTTTGTCCAGGCCCGGACGAATGCGTCGTCGTAGCCGTGACGTTCCTGCACGAGCCGGGCGATGCCCAGGGCGAGGGCCGCGTCCGCACCGGGCCGGACCCGCAGCCAGTGGTCCGCTTCCAGCGCACTGGTCGAGCGACGGGGGTCGATGACCGCCAGGCGGGCTCCATCGGCTCGGGCTCGCGCCAGGGCCGCCGACTGAGCCAGCCATGTCTTGGCGGGGTTGTGGCCCCAGAGCACGGCGAGGTCCGTCGCGGCGAAGTCCGCGGTCGGCAGTGAACTTCCGAACGTGAAGGCGTGGGCCCAGTCCTTGTGCCAGTTGCAGACTTCAGTGGAGTAACAGGTGTTGGGGCTGCCGAAGAGGCGGATGAAGCGCTCGATCCAGTCGATGGAGTCCGACAGTGGGGTACCGCTGGGCGACGTCACGGCGAAGGCCACGGCCTCCGCGCCGTCCTGAGCCTTGATCCGTCCCAGTTTCTCGGCGGTCTCGCTCAGCGCCTCCTCCCAGCCGATGGGCTCCCACCTGGGGTCCGGATCGGACTTGGGAGTGGTCCGCCGAAGCGGCTGGGTCAGGCGGTCGGGGCTGTGCACGATTTCTGGTGCCGCCCGTCCTTTCGGGCACATCGCCGCACCCGTCGGATGCCCGGGGTCGGGCCGCACTCCCCGCAGAGCGCCTGCCTCAATGGTGTAGACGGCACCGCATCGAGAGCGGCACAGAGTGCAGTATCCGTGCTTCTCAGTCATCATTACTCCCGAGTAACCGGTTACCGGCCACCGGTCGCCGGTAAGACGCTAAGATGCATCCAAGTGGGAGCCACGTCAAGAAGAGATGAAGAGATGAACGGAGAGCCGATGGCACCCGACGCGCTGGCCGGACCGCTTCAGCGCACGAACCTGCGCGAACAGGTCCTTGCCCTGGTCCGACAGGCCTTGGTATCCGGGGAGATCCGACCGGGAGACATCTATTCGGCCGCGGCCCTGGCGACCAGGCTGGGTGTCTCCAGCAGTCCGGTCCGGGAAGCCATGCTGACACTGGTGAACGAGGGCCTTATGGAGCCCGTCCGCAACCGCGGCTACCGGGTGATCCCCATGAGCGAACACGACCTCGACGAGGTCTACACCATGCGGTTGCTCCTGGAGGTCCCCGGCACGCTGCAAGCGGCCGCGAATGCCCAGCCTGAGGACCTCACACGCCTGACGGTCATCGCGGACGAGATCGCGAAAACGGCTCGAGAAGGTGATGTCGTCGGCTTCCTCGAAGCGGACCGGCGCTTCCACCTCGGCCTGCTCCAACTGTGTGGCAACCGGCGCCTGGTGGCCACTGTCGCCGCGATGCGGGACCAGACCCGGTTGTACGGCCTCGATGCACTCGCGGAACGGGGGGTCCTCGACAACTCCGCCCACGAGCACCATCACATGCTCGAAGCCATCGCCCGCGACGACATGGACAGCCTGGAGAATCTGATCCGCCATCACCTGCTGCATGTCCGCTCCGACTGGGCGCGACCTGACAGCGTCTCCCCCGCTCGCGATCGCCGGCCGCGAGCGGGCGGGAAGCATGACATTCGGGGGACTTCGGCGATTGAGGGCTGAGTGGCCGCGAGGAGCGCTGGAGGCGCGGGCTATCCCTCCAGCGCGGCCAGCGCCTCGTCGTCGAGGATGACGTCGCCGGCTGCGAGATTCTCCTCGAGGTGGTCGATGCCGCGGGTGCCGGGGATGAGAAGCGTCCGCGGCCCCCGGGCGAGCACCCATGCCAGCCCGACCTGGGACGGGGTCGCGCCCAGCCGCGTCGCCACCTCCCGCGCGGCAGGCTGATCGGCGACCTTCGGCAGCTCCGGGAACCCCGACCCGAGCGGGAAGTACGGCGCCCAGGCGATGCCGTGCTCGCGGCAGAGGTCGAGCACGGGCTCGGACGAACGGTCCACGAGGCTGTAGGCGTTCTGCACGCAGACGACACCGGCCGGCAGGGCGTGCCGCAGCTGGTCGGCGTCGACGTGGCTGAGGCCGATTCCACCGATCAGTCCGGCGTCGCGCAGGGCGATCAGCTCGGCGAGCTGGTCGTCGAAGTCGACTCGCTGATCGGCGGGGATTCCTGGCGTCCGGTACATCGGGTAGATGTTGACCACGTCGAGGCGCTCGGCGCCCAGCGTGCGCAGGTTCGCCGTCAGCTCGGAGCGCAGTTCGGCGGGCTTTTGCGCCGGACGCAGCCCGTACTGGCCGCCCGGGTCGCTGGTGGCACCGACCTTGCCGGCCAGCACCAGGTGCTCGGGGTAGGGATGCAGTGCGGCTCGGATGCGCGCGTTGACGCGGCCCGCTCCGTAGAACTCGGCGGTGTCGATGTGGTCGACGCCCAGCTCGACGGCCCGGCGCAGCACGGCGAGGGCGCGCTCGTCGTCACCGTGCTCGAGTTGCATCGCGCCGTAGCCGATGCGGGCGACGGGACGTCCGGCGAGAGACGTGAGCCCGCCGGGGTGTGGGCGTGCTCCCGAAGTGATGCGCGTGGTGGTCATGGCGGGACTCCCGTGGAACGGTAGGCTCACGGTTAAGCGGAGGCTCCTCCGCAACGTAGCACAATCGGAGGTGCCTCCGTTTCATGGCTGCTGTCGACCGTGAACCACGCCTGCGGGCCGACGCCCAGCGCAACCGGGACCGCCTCCTCGAGGTGGCCCGCGCCGCCTTCACCGCCGGACAGACGCCGACCCTGGAGGCCGTCGCGCGCGAGGCCGGCGTCGGGATCGGCACGCTCTACCGGCACTATCCGACCCGGGAGGCACTGATCGAGGCGGTCTACCGCGCCGAGCGCGCGCAGCTGTGCTCCCGCGTGGAGCCGCTGCTCGCCGAGCACGAGCCCGTCACCGCACTGCGCACATGGATGGACGACTACGCCGACTTCATCGCCACCAAGCGCGGCATGGCCGAGACACTCAAGGCGATCACCGCCGAGGGCACGGTTGCCTCCGCCCACGCACGAGCGAACATCAACGGCGCCGTCGGCACGCTGATCGCCGCCGGGGCGCGGGAGGGCACACTCCGGGCGGACGTGCGCCCCGACGACATCGTCAGCACCCTGGTAGGGATCTTCCTCGCGACCGACGACCGCGAGCAGGCCGGGCGGATGCTCGACCTGCTCGTCGACGGCCTGCGGGCCGGGACGTCGGCGAAGCGCGGCTGACGGGGGCCGGGCCCGCCCGGCCGGCGGCTGAACCGCTGCCCCGCACCGCGGCCTGACCCGGCCATGGTCCTCTCGCGATGTCACGTCAGCCCGGATCGGGTGCCGTGGTGCGGCGGGGTAGCCGGGCCCGGAAGACGGTGGCGCCGGGGCTGCTGGTCAGCAGGACCGCGCCGCCGTGCGCCGCGGTGACGGCCCGGACGATCGCCAGACCCAGTCCGGTGCCGCCCGCGGTCCGCGCCCGCCCCGGGTCCGCGCGGGCGAACCGCTCGAACACCTCGTCCTGGAGCGACTCGGGAACCCCCGGCCCGTCGTCCGCCACGCTGAATTCCACCCAGTCCTCGCCGGCCGGTCTCAGCCGGACCGTGATCCGGGTGCCGGGCGGGGTGTGGGTACGGGCGTTGGTCAGCAGGTTGCCCACCACCTGCTGGAGCCGGTGCTCGTCGCCGAGCACCGTCACCGGTTCCTCGGCCAGCTCCAGCGTCCAGTGATGGTCCGGCCCGGCGGCCCGTGCGTCGCCCGTCGCGTCCAGCACCAGCCGGGTCAGATCGACCGACCGGCGGGCCAGCGGCCGTCCGGCGTCGAGCCGGGCGAGCAGCAGCAGATCGTCCACCAGCGTGGACATCCGTTCCGACTCGGCCTGGATCCGCTCCAGCGCGTGCCGCACCTCGTCCGGTACCGGGCCCGGATGGCGCAGCGCCAGCTCGGCGTGGCCGCGGACGGAGGCCACCGGGGTGCGCAGCTCATGGCTGGCGTCGGCGGCGAAGTGCCGTAGCCGTTCCTCGCTCGCCTGGCGACGGGCCAGCGCGTCCCCGACGTGGCCGAGCATGCGGTTGAGCGCCGTGCCCACCTGGCCGACCTCGGTACGCGGATCGGTGTCCGGCACCGGTGGCGGCATGGCCACCTCACCGCTGGCCAGCGGCAGCTCGGCCACCCCGGCGGCGGTCGTGGTCACCCGCCGCAGCGGCCGCAGCGACAGCCGTACCCACAGCGCCCCGGCCACCCCGGTGGCCAGCAGCGCGCTGCCGAACACCACGGTCTCCACGATCTCCAGCCGGTGCACGGTCTCCTCCACCGGACGCAGTGGCAGCCCGGTGACCAGGACATCCCCGTCGTCCCCGTGGACGGCGAGCACGCGGTAGCCGCCGAGCGCGGACAGACCCACGCTGTGCCCGTCGCCGTCCACCGGAAGCCCCGCCAGGACCCGCCGGTCGGCGCCGGTCAGCGGCACGGCGGCGTCCGTCTGGTCGCGCACCACCGCCGCGTCGGTCGTCGTACCGCGCAGCAGCCGGGCGCCGAAGGTGCGGTCCGACTGGCCACGGGTGTCGGGCGCGTTGTCGGCGTCGGGGTGCCGCTCACCGTGTTCCAGGCTGGCCGGGAACCGGCCTCCGGCCGCCGTCAGCTGCTGGTCCAGCCGGCGCACCAGAAATCCCTCCAGCGCGAACACCGTGGTCAGCCCCACCGCCAGACTCGCCACCGCCAGCAGCACCACCAGCCCGGCGGTCAGCCGGGCACGCAGCGTACGGGGCGGCCACCACGACAGCCACCCGGTGAGCGGCCGCGTCATGAAACCTCCGCCTTCAGGACGTAGCCGACCCCGCGCACGGTGTGGATCAGCGGCGCCCGCCCCGCGTCGATCTTCTTGCGCAGATAGCTGATGTACAGCTCGACCACATGGGCCTGGCCGCCGAAGTCGTAGCTCCACACCCGGTCCAGGATCTGTGCCTTGGACAGCACCCGGCGGGGGTTGCGCATCAGGAACCGCAGCAGCTCGAACTCGGTGCGGGACAGCTCCACGGCCACACCCCCGCGGGTCACCTCCCGCGCCTGCTCGTCCATCACCAGATCGGCGACCACCAGCCGGTCGTCGCCCGGCTCCCGCGCCATCCCGGCCCGGCGCAGCAGCCCGCGCAGCCGGGCCAGCACCTCCTCCAGGCTGAACGGCTTGGTCACATAGTCGTCGCCGCCCGCCGTGATGCCCGCGATCCGGTCCTCCACCGCGTCGCGCGCGGTCAGGAACAGCACGCACACATCCGGCAGCTCCGCCCGCATCGCGCGCAGCACCGCGAGCCCGTCGGTGTCCGGCAGCATCCAGTCGAGCACCACCGCGTCCGGCCGGAACGCCCGCGCGGCGTCCAGCGCGGACCCGCCATCGGCGGCGGTACGGACCTCCCAGCCCTCGTAGCGCAGCGCCCCCGACAGCACCTCGGTCAGATCGGGCTCGTCGTCGATGACGAGGACGCGGACCCTGGCGCCGTCGGGGCGCAGCAGAAAGCGGCCGGTGGAGTGCGTTTCCATGATGAATCCAGCATCCCTCGCGGTGCGCGGTGCCGAGGCCCGCCCTTCCTCTGAGTTTCCTCTGAATCCGAACGCGTCCGCCCGGGTTCATAGGGTCCTCAGAGCTTCGCCGGTGACGCTGACCGGGCACGTCGCCGAGAGGACTCCCATGACCAGCACGACGCCACCGGCCCCGGCCAGGACCCGCCCGCCCCGGTCGGCACCGCGCCCGCCCAGCCCGGTCCCGGTGCTCGCGCACCTGATGATCTGGGGCGGGGCCGCCGCCGTCCTGGCGCTGTGGTGGAACGACACCTCCTCGGTCGTCGGCGCCGCCGGCTGGCTGACCGGTGCGGGACGGATCACCGGACTGCTCGCCGGTTACGCCTGCGCGATCCTCCTGCTGCTGATGGCGCGCGTACCGCTGCTGGACCGCGCCATCGGCACCGACCGGCTGGCCCGCTGGCACGCCCTGGGCGGCCGTTACACGATCTCGCTGGCCTGTGCCCATGTCCTGCTGATCATCTGGGGGTACTCGCTGGAGTCGCACACCGGCGTGGTGGACCAGACCGCCACCCTGGTCCTCCACTACCCGGATCTGCTCAAGGGGTCGATCGGGTTTCTGCTGTTTCTCGTCACCGCGGTGGTGTCCGCGCGCGCCGTGCGCCGTCGCATCTCCTACGAGGCCTGGCACCTGCTGCACTTCGCGACCTATCTCGCGGTCTTCCTGGCCTTCGGGCACCAGCTCTCGGACGGGGCCGACTTCACCGGAAACCGACCCGCTCAGGTGGTCTGGTACGCCCTCTATATCGCGGTGGCGGCGCTGCTGGCCTGGTACCGGTTCGCGGTTCCGGTGCGCCGGGCGCTGCGCCACCGGCTGTACGTCACCGAGGTCCGGCCCGAGGCCCCGGGCGTCGTATCGGTGTATCTGTCGGGCAGCAGGCTGGAGCAGCTGCGCGCGGAGCCCGGCCAGTTCTTCCGGTGGCGGTTTCTGACCCGCGGCCTGTGGTGGGCCGCCAATCCGTACTCCCTCTCGGCCGCGCCGCACCCCGCCTATCTGCGGATCACGGTCAAGGCGTCCGGTGGCCACAGCGCGGCCCTGGCCCATCTCCGGCCCGGCACCCGGGTACTCGCCGAAGGGCCGTACGGGGCTTTCACCGCGCGCCGCCGCCGCGCCCGCAAGACCCTCCTGCTGGGCGGCGGCGTGGGAATCACCCCGCTGCGGACCCTCTTCGAGACGCTGCCGGGCGAGGTGGTCCTCGTCTACCGGGCCCGGCGCCCCGAGGACCTGGCGCTCCGCGCCGAGCTGGACGGCGTGGCCGCCGCGCGCGGGGCGGCCGTCCATTACGTCGTGGACGAGCCCGCCGCCTACTCCTCACCACTGACTCCGGAGGCGCTGCGCGGTCTGGTGCCCGACCTCGCCGAGCGCGACGTCTACCTGTGCGGGCCGCCCGGGATGACCGAGGCCGCGGCCGCGGCTCTGCGCGGGGCCGGGGTGCCACGCGGCCGTATCCACCACGAGTCGTTCGCGCTCTGAACCGCGCTCCACCTCCCCGACGAACAGGAGTCAGACCGTGCGCAAGGCCGCCGTGACCGCCGTATCCACCGTGGCGGGAGTGATCCTGCTGCTCTCGCTCAAACCGCACCAGAACCCGGCCCCGGACATGGCGGCGTCGCCACCCTCCTCCGGGGCACCGGGAGCGTCGTCGTCCCCCGCGCCGACCGGGCACCGGCCTTCGAACGGCGGCGCCTCCGGCACGTACACCGGCAGCGTGATGAATACCTCGTACGGACCGGTCCAGGTGGCCGTCACGCTCTCCAACGGCAGGATCACCGCCGTCAAGGCGCTCCGGACTCCGTCCGACCGCCCCCGCTCCCAGCAGATCGCCGCGGACGCCGTGCCCCGGCTGACGCAGGAGGCGCTGAGCGCCCAGAGCGCGCACATCGACGCGGTCTCCGGTGCCACGTACACCAGCGAGGGGTACACCCGGTCCCTGCAGAGCGCACTGGACAAGGCCGGTGTCTGAGGTGTCCGCCCCCGCGCGCGGGCTACGCCACGTCGAGCACGCCATGGGCACGGTGTTCTCCTTCGACCTCCGCGACCCGGCCACCCCACCCGTCCGCCGGGCCCTGAAGGAGGCCGTGGCCTGGTTGCACCACGTGGACGCGGTCTTCTCGACCTACCGCCCCGGCAGCGCGATCAGCCGCCTGGGCCGTGGCGAGCCGGTACCGGAGCGGTACGGGCCGGACGTGGCCGAGGTGATGGAGCTGTGCGAGGAGGCGGCGCACACCACCGGCGGCTGGTTCAGCCATACCCCCGGCGGTCGGCTCGACCCATCCGGACTGGTCAAGGGCTGGGCGATGGAGCGGGTCTCGCGGCTGCTGTACGCGGCGGGCGCCCACAACACCTGCGTCAACGGCGGCGGCGACATCCAGCTGCGCGGCGAGGCCGCCCCCGGCAAGCCCTGGCGGATCGGCATCGCCCACCCCGCCCGCCCCGGGGAGCTGGCCGCCGTGGTCACCGGTCGCGATCTGGCCGTCGCCACCTCGGGGACGGCCGAGCGCGGACCGCACATCCTGGACCCGCACACCGGCGAGCCCGCCACCACCCTGGCCTCCCTCACCCTGACCGGCCACGACCTCACCCGGACCGACGCCTACGCCACGGCCGCGTTCGCCATGGGCGCCGGGGCCCGTGACTGGGTCGAGGCGCTGGACGGCCACGAGGGGCTGGGGATCACCGCGGCGGGCGAGATCTGGCGCACCCCGGGCTTTCCCGGGGCCAACGGGGCAGGCCCCTGAGCCCGCTCCACCACCCGGCCGTCGGCCGGTTCAGCCATGGGCCGGGCCGGGTGCCGAGCGGGCGCCGGGCGGGCGCGCCGGGAAGAGCCGTCTCTGCCCGCGCATGACGACATGCCCCAGGCCGGAGAGCGCACCGGCGATCGCGAGGTCGACAGGTGGCAGTGGCTCCGTACCCAGCAGCGCGCGCAGGAGCGGGAGAGAGACGCCCGCCACTTGCAGGGCCAGGGCCGTGCCCACGGCCAGCAGCAGGAACGGGTTGGCGAGGCTGCCCGGGCGGGCCCGGGAGCCCAGCGCGACGCCGAGCTGGGTGGCGCCCAGGATCAGGAACATCATGGACTGCCAGGGGCGGCCGGTCTCCCGCGCCCAGACTCCGGCGGCCAGAGTGACACCGGCGACGATGACCCCCATGGCCAGGAGCCGCGGCCAGAGTCCGGCGCCCAGGACGCTCTCCTCGGGCGGGCGCGGCGGGTGGCGCATCACCCCCGGTTCCACGGGTTCGGCTCCCATCGCCACACCGGGGAGGCCGTGGGTGAGCAGGTTGATCCACAGGATCTGGGCGGGGAGCAGGGGCAGGGGCATGCCGAGGAACGGGCCGAGGAGCATGACCAGGATTTCCGCCGTTCCTCCGGCGAGGGCGTAGAGCAGGAACCGGCGCACATTGGCGTAGACACGGCGGCCTTCCTCGACGGCGGCGACGACGCTGGCCAGGTTGTCGTCGGCGAGCACGAGGTCGGCCGCCTGGCGGGCCACCTCGGTCCCGCGCTGTCCCATGGCCACGCCGATGTCCGCGCGGCGCAGCGCGGGGCCGTCGTTGACGCCGTCGCCGGTCATCGCCACCACCTGCCCCGAGGCGCGCCACGCCTGGACGATGTCCAGTTTCTGATCGGGCGTGGTCCGGGCGTAGACGCGCAAGGCGGTCAGCGGGCCCGCGGTGCCGTGGCGGATCCGTTCGCCCGTGGTGACCTCGTCCTCCCGGGCCACGATGCCCGCACGCGCGGCCACCGCCCGTCCGGTGAGAGGGTGATCGCCGGTGATGAGGACCGGGGTGATGCCGGCGTGTTCGCACGCCGTGATGGTGGTCCGGGAGGTGTCGCGCGGCGGGTCGAGGATGCCGACCAGGCCGAGCAGCGAAAGTCCCGATTCCCAGGCGTCGGGGCTCCGGGGCCGTGTGTCGTCGTGGTCGGCCGAGGCGATGGCGAGGACACGGTATCCGTCGCGGGCCAGGGCCTCGGCCTGGGCGGCGGCCCTGGCCCGGGTGTCCGGGGGATCGGTGAGGACCGGCGGCCGGAGCATGACCTCTGGGGCTCCCTTGCACATGACCCGCAGTCCGCCGCCGGGCGCGCGGTGCACCGTCGTCATGCGCTTGCGTGCGCTGTCGAAGGGGATCTCGTCGACCCGTGGCAGTTCGCGTTCCAGCGCGGCCCGGTCCAGGCCGAGTCTGGCCCCCGCCGCGAGCAGGGCCGCCTCGGTGGGGTCGCCCATCGCACGCCACCGTTCGCCACCGTCCGACGGAGGCTCCAGCGCGGCGTCGTTGCACAGCATCGAGGCGCGCAGCAGCGCGGCCAGGTCCGGGGCGTCGCTCACGGTGACCGGTTGGCCGTCGCGTGCGACGCGGCCTTCGGGGCTGTACCCGATGCCGCTGACAGTGACCTCGCCCCGGGGGGTCCACAGCCTCTCCGCGGCCATCCGGCCCTCGGTCAGGGTGCCGGTCTTGTCGGTGGCGAGCACCGTGACCGAGCCCAGGGTCTCCACCGCGGGCAGCCGCCGGACGATGGCGTGTCGCTCCGCCATCCGCCGCGCCCCGAGGGCCAGGGCGAGGGTGACCACGGCGGGCAGGGACTCGGGTACGGCGGCGACGGCGAGGCTGATCGCGGCCACGACCATCAGCTCGACCGGCTGCCCGCGAACCAGGCCCAGGGCGAGCACCACCGCGCACAGTGCGACGGTGACGGCCGCCAGCACCCTGCCGAACCGGGCCAGTCGACGCTGCAGCGGGGTCAGTCCGGGCGCGGTTCCCATCAGCGCGGCGATCCTGCCGAGCGCGCTGTCCGGGCCGGTTCCGGTGATCCGGACCCGGCCACGGCCGCGGACGACCACCGTGCCCGCCGAGACCATGTCCGCCGAGCCCGTGTCCGCCGGGCTCGTGGACGGCGGGCTCGTGGACGGCGGCCTTTTCGCGCCGGTGGTCTTCTCCACCGGGACGGACTCGCCCGTCAGCGCCGACTCGTCGACCAGGAGCCGGGCCGCGTCGATGACCTCACCGTCCGCGGGCACGATGTCCCCCTCGCCCAGCAGGACCAGGTCTCCCGGCACGACGTCGGCAGCCGGTACGGAAGACTCCCCGCCGTCGCGTATCACCCGGGCGGTGGGCGCGCTGAGGGCCGTCAGGGCGGCCACGGCCCGTTCCGCCCTCACCTCCTGGACGACTCCGGCCACGGTGTTCACGGTGATGACGAGCAGGATCACCAAGGCGTCGGGGAGATCTCCTGTGGTCAGGGTCAGCACGGCGGCCACGAGCAACACCACGATCAGCGGGTCGCGCAACTGCTGCAGCACACGGCGCCACACCGGGGTGCGCCGTTCCCGGGCGACGACATTGGCCCCGTACTCCCCCAGTCGCCGCGCCGCCTCCTCCCGCGACAGGCCCGCGGCAAAGCGCTCGGCAGGGCGAGGGGTCGGCATGCCTTCATCGTGTGGCCGATGTTCCCGGATCGCATCCGGCGCCCCCGGGACCGGCAACGGGGGCCCGAGCCGAAGCCGCGCACGGTCCACCATCGGCCCCGATCGGTCCAAGTCAAGAAGCTGGGCGGTGTGTCCGTGGTCACGGGGTACCCCAGATGCGGATGAATCGACCGCAGGAAAGGCGGTGGGGATGATGGCGCTCCCGCTGGTCGTGGGTGTCGATGGATCGGAGTCCAGCCTGCAGGCCGTGGACTGGGCCGTGGACGAGGCGGCACGCCATGAACTGCCCTTGCATCTGGTCAACGCTTCCCGATGGGAACGGTACGAGGGACGCCTGCCCTCGTTCGGCACCGACCGTCCGACCGGGGATGTAGCGGCCGAGAACATCGTCGCGGCCTGCGCGGAACGTGCGACGTTGCGCAACCCTGACGTGAAGGTGTCCGCCGAGGTCCTGGCCGAGGACACCGTGATGGCGCTGCTGGAGCAGAGCCGTGAGGCGTTCGCCGTGGTCACGGGCTCCCGTGGCAGAGGCGCGATCGCGGAGACGCTTCTGGGGTCGGTCAGCCTGGCCGTGGCGGCACGTGCCGTCTCCCCGGTGGCCGTGGTCCGGGGCGGGGAGAAGAACCGCGCGGGCGCCCTGCGGCGCGTGGTCCTCGCGGTCGGCGACCTGGTGGAAGGGTCGGCGGCCGTACGGTTCGCCTTCCGTGAGGCGCGGGCGCGGGACGCCGCGCTGCACGCCGTACGCTCCTGGCGGCGCCCCGCGCGCCCCCACGCGGGCCAGTCGCCGCTGGGGCGTGAGGCGAGCGGCCTGATCTACGAGGAGCAGGCGGCGGGCGTCCTCAGCGAGGTGCTGGACCAGGTCGAGCGCGAGCACGACGACATCACGGTCCATCGCGAAGTCGTCGAAGGAGCGGCACACCGGGTCCTGCTGGACGTCTCGGAGCAGGCCGATCTGCTGGTCGTCGGCGCCCTCCGGCGCCATGACCACATCGGGCTGCAGCTCGGCCGGGTCAGCCACGCCGTACTCCACCGCTCCGCATGCCCGGTCGTGATCGTGCCGCAGCAGGTGTGACCGCGCACGGCACGGGCGTACTCAGGCCCGCCACTGCCGGGCGGCGCGCAGTCGCCGCAGATAGGGGTCGTGGGCGTGGCGTGGCAGGAGGCGCAGGGGCGTGGTCGGCGAGGAGCTCGGTGGCGGTGCCGCCGAGGCCGAAAAGCACCAGGGGGCCGAACACCTCGTCCTGGGCGACGCCCGCGAACAGCTCGACACCCCGGCGCGCCATGGGCTGGAGGAGCGCACCGGTCATACGGTCCCCGAAGCGCTCCCGCAGGTCCCGGTAGGCGTGGCGCACCTGGTCCGGCCCCTCCAGGTCGAGCCGCAGCGCTCCCAGGTCGCTCTTGTGCACCAGCCCCGGCCAGTACGCCTTGACGGCCACCCGGCCGCGCTCGTCCGCCACCAGGTGTCTCGTTGCGGCCACGGCCGTGTCCTCGTCCTCCGCCCAGGCCCAGGGCAGCTGGGGGATGCGGTAGCGGTCGAGGAGGGCCGCGCAGGCACGGGGGTCGGGCCATCCCCCGTCGGGGTGACGGGTGAGGAACTCCTCCACGATGGCCGTGGCACCGGCGGGGTCCATGCCCGACAGCGGTGGCACGCTGCCCGGCGGTTCGGCGCGCCAGCGCGCGTAGCGGGCGGCGTGGACGAGCGCGCGGGCCGCCGACTGGGGCTCGGAATAGGCCAGGACAGGGTGGTCGTCGGCGCTCGCGAGCAGCCGTACGGGGGCCTCCTGGTCGAGGAGGACCGCGGCCACGCCTCCGGCCCGCCCCCGCGACGGCCACCGACCGGGGCCTCAGCAGTGGCCGAAGGCTGGCCACGTCAGCGGTCCGGCCCCGTCGGTCCACCGCCGACAGGTAGTGCTCGTCCTCCGCCAGGTGGACGGTGCAGCGGACGTCGGTGCCGTCGAAGCACCGGGAGGTGCGCAGGCCCAGATCGGCGAACACCTTCAGGACCTCATGGTTCTCGGCGAGTGCTTCGGCGGTGAAGCCGGAGATGCCCGCCTCCCGGGCCGCGTGGACCAGGTGTTCGAGCAGCAGTGTGCCGATGCCCTGCCCGTGACGGCCCTCGGCGACGGCCAGTGCGATGTCGCCTTTGGTCGGGCGGGGCGTATCTCGACGGTGGAGCCGTCGGCGAGCAGGGCGTGGACGGTATCGGAGCGGGATGTGGTGTCCGTCATCGGTATCCCCTTCCGTCGGCCGTGTCCGCGTCGGAGGCCGGTCCGCGGCCCGGTGCCCGCAGCGAGGCGGCGTGGTCGGGCACGAAGGTCTGCAGGTGCCTGGGCGGTCGCTGGTAGCCGGTGGGCTCGGGGCGGGGCGGGCGGCAGACGCAATTCCGGGAGCCGGACGTCGCCGTACGGAACGGTCGACAGCAGGTGAGCGATCATGTTGATCCGGGCGGCGCGCTTGTCGTCGCTCTCGACGACGTACCACGGGACCTCGGGGATGTCGGTGTACGCGAACATCTCGTCCTTGGCCCGGGAGTACGCCTCCCAGCGGGTGATGGACTCCAGGTCCATCGCGGAGATCTTCCAGCGTCGCGTGGGATCGTCCAGGCGCTGTCGGAACCGCCGTTCCTGCTCGGAGTCGCTCACCGAGAACCAGTACTTGCGCAGCAGGATCCCGTCCTCGACCAGCATCCGCTCGAAGACCGGGCACTGGTGGAGGAAGCGCTGGTACTCCCCCTCGGTGCAGAACCCCATGACGCGTTCGACCCCGGCCCGGTTGTACCAGCTGCGGTCAAAGAGCACGATCTCCCCCGCGGCGGGAAGCTGCTCGACATAGCGCTGGAAGTACCACTGGGTGCGTTCGCGGTCCGTGGGCACGGGCAGGGCGACGGTGCGGACGACACGCGGGTTGAGGCGTGCGGTGACCCGTGTGATCGCGCCGCCCTTCCCGGCCGCGTCCCGTCCCTCGAAGACCACCACGACACGCTGTCCCTCGGCCCGCACCCAGTCCTGGAACTTGACCAGTTCGATCTGCAGACGGCGCAGTTCCTTCTCGTACGGGGCACGCGGCAGTCGTACTGGTTCACTCTCGTTCGGCGGTGTGCGGCGCGCCATGGGTTCTCCCTTCCGGGCCTGCTGAGGCACGTGACGTCAGGGGGCGTGGGGCACGACAGCGACGGGGCACGCGGCGTGGTGAAGGAGCGCGTGAGCGACGTGGCCGAGGCGCGGGCCCACGGCGGGCCGGTGGGTGGGGCGGCCGACCACCATCACCCCGGCCTGCGCGGCCGCCCCCAGCAGAACCTCGGTGGCGAAGGCGAATTCGATCGGCGCGGCCGACTCCGGCGGATCCTGGATGCCGACGACGACATCGCGGGTGCGAGCCCCGGTCCGCGCCCCTCCGTTCCCCCGCACCATCACGACAGGGCTCTTGGACAACGCAAGTACACGCAGACCGACGGACCCGAGCAAAAAGCCCCCCACAGCACCACGCCCGTGTGAGCCGAGCACCAGCATCTCCGAGGCCGCGCCCCAGGCCACCGGGGCCTCAACTGCCGTCTCGGAGACCAGTTCAGTCGAGACTGACACCCCCGACCAGTCGGCAGGCAGACGCGCCTTGGCATCCTCCAGGGCCTCCTGAGCCCAGAGTTTGCGCACCTCAGGCGCTTGGGCGGTACGAGCTGTCCGCGGCGGCAGCTCACGCCGCTCCGCCTCGTCGGCGGCCCAGTGCGCGGCGGCCAGGCTCTCGGCCGAGCCGTCGAGCCCCACGGTGACCACTTGTTCCATGGCGGTTTGCTCCACGGCGGCTTGCTCCATGGCGGTGCCTCCTGCTGAGTTTCCCGCTCCTCTCGCAGACTCACTCGCGGTGGGTCAGCCGGTGTTTCCGTCGCAGAGCCTGGCTCCCTCGTCGAGCCCGGCTCCGTTACCGAGCCTGCCAGCTCGCCCGCGCCGCCGAATGAGCCTCATGGCTCCCCCTGACGGCCACACGGCCCACCACGGGGCCATCCGACCCCTCGATCCAGGGCTCTCCGTCCCCACGACACCTCTCACCCGCGGTGACACAGTGGAAGTGGGACAGAGAGGCGGGATGCCGATGCACGCCCATGTCGGCGACCAACTGATGGTCGAGAGCCCCACCACCGGTGCCGCCAAACGGGACGGTGAGATCGTCGGGCTCCGCCATGACGACGGGACGCCTCCCTACGACGTCCGGTGGTCGGACACCGACCAAGTCACCCTTGTGTTCCCCGGCCCGGACGCACACATTCACCCCACCGGGCACGAACCGGAAGGCCGTGGGCCGAAAGGGCGGCGGGAGACGACCGGGGACCGCACCTCCACCGCGACACACGGCAGCGCTCGTTCGCTTTCCGACGCGGTGGTCATGGCGCTGGTGGAGGACGCCACGGCCGCCCCGTCGATGCACAACGCCCAGCCCTGGCGGTTCCAGTACTTCCGGCGGAGGCGTGTCTTCTCTCTGCGGGCCGATCTCCGGGGCGCTCTGCCGCACACCGACCCCGAGCTCCGCGCCCTGCACATCGGCTGTGGCGCCGCCCTGATGAACCTGCGGGTCGCGGTGGCCCACGAGGGCTGGGAGGCGCAGACCCGGCCGCTGCCCGACCCCGGCGACCCCATGCTGCTGGCGTCGGTGACCCTGACCGGTCCGCTCGGTGACGAGGCCGATCCGGCCGACTTGTACCCGGCCGTGCGCACCCGGCACACCAGCCGGTTTCCCTTCGCCGAGACCGAGATCCCCGCGTCCGTACGGACCTCCCTCGTCGACGCCGCGCACCGGGAGCACGTCGCGCTGTCCTTCGCCCCCGGATGGCATCTGCAGTCCATCGTGGACCTGGCGCTGGAGGCCGAGGCCCGCAACCTCACCGACGCCGGCGCCGCCGCGGACCTGGCCCGCTTCACCCGCGCCACGGACGACACCCGGCCGGCCACCGAAGGGGTCCCTGCGTCTGCCTTCGGGCCCCGCCGCCGGCTCGGCAAGGCTCCCATGCGTGACTTCGCGGGCGGCAAGACCGTCCCCGGCCGCCCGACCGCCGACTTCGAGACCTTCCCTCACCTGGCGTTGCTGTCCACCTCGCGCGACCGCCCGGTGGACTGGCTGCGCACCGGCCAGGCGGTGGAGCGGGTGCTGTTGCGCGCCACCCTGGCGGGACTGTCCGCCTCGTTCGTCACCCAGGCCCTCGAATGGCAGGATCTGCGGTGGCCACTGCGCGACCCCACGTCGGGCATGGCCTATGTGCAGATGATGCTACGGCTGGGGTACGGCCCTCCGGGCCCGCGGACCCCCAGGCGGCCGGCCCGCGACGTGCTGGACATCGAGCCGTAGCTCCGGCCGCGCCCGTTCTGGAGGAATCGCCCTCAGGGTGTGCTGGCCATGATCCGGGCCGCCTCGGCCGGCATGCCGTCCGGATCCACGGTCACCGCCGGGGGCCAGCAGATCCGCCTCGGAGACGACGCCGATGACACGCCCCTCGCCCTCGCTGTTCAGCAGATCCGGGGCAGTTGCTCGCCGAGCGGCAGATCCACGATCCGGGTTCCGCCCAGTCCGGTACGGGCCACCACCATGCCGGAGTGTTCGGCCACGCACGCGCCGATCACGGCCGCCTCACGTCCCAGCGGATGCGCGCGCATCGCGTCCAGGACCGCCTCCGCGTGCTCCCTGGGCACGAAGGCCGCCAGGCGGCCCTCGTTGGCCACGTACATCGGGTCCAGGCCGAGGAGGGCACAGGCGGTGGCGACCGCTTCCGGGACGGGCACCGCCCCCTCGTCCAGGACGACACCGGTGTCGGAGGCTGCGGCGATCTCGTTGAGAGCGGCGGCCAGGCCGCCTCTCGTGGGGTCGCGCAGGACATGGATCTCGGGCGTGACGGCGAGCATCGCCCGGACGAGTCCGGCCAGGGGCGCGGTGTCACTGACCACCTCGGTGCCGAACGTCAGCCCTTCGCGGACGCTGAGGATGGCGATGCCGTGCTGTCCGATCGGCCCGCTGACGATCACCACGTCACCGGGCCGCGCTCGCTGCGGACGGATGTCCACCCCCTCGGGGATCAGCCCGATCCCCGCCGTGTTCACGTACACACCGTCGCCATGCCCGGAGTCAACCACCTTGGTGTCGCCGGTGACCACGGTGACGCCCGCCGCTCGGGCGGCCGCCCCGAGCGCCTGGGCGACCCGGCCGACGGTGCTCAGCTCCGTACCCTCCTCCAGGATGAACGCGCAGGACAGGTACGCGGGAACGGCTCCGCTCATGGCCAGGTCATTGACGGTGCCGTTGACCGCCAGATCTCCGATGCTTCCGCCAGGGAAGAACAGCGGGCGGACGACGTAGGAGTCGGTCGAGAACGCCAGCCGGGTACCGCCGAGTGTGACGGCGGCCGAGTCGGTGAGCCCTCCCAGCGTCTCGCCGCCGTAGGCCGGGAGGAAGAGGTGCCGAGTCAGCTCCGTGGAAAGCGCTCCTCCGCCACCGTGGCCCATCACCACCACCGGGTGGTCGCGCAGCGGGGTCGGACAGGACCAGCCGGTGGTGCCGGCGGTGATGTCAGTCAACGGAAGCCGTCTCCTCCGTGCGGGGCGTGGCCAGACGCCGGTACAGGTAGTAGGCGGCGCACGCGCCCTCGCTGGAGACCATGGTCGCGCCGAGCGGTGTGCGCGGAGTACAGGCGGTGCCGAAGGCCGCGCACTCGTGGGGCTTGATCAGCCCCTGGAGCACCTCTCCGCTGCGGCACACCGCGGGCTCGTCGGTGGCCAGGCCGGTGACCTCGAACCGGTGCTCGGCGTCGTGGTCCCGGTAGGCGTCCGCCAGCCGCCAGCCGCTGTCCGGAATGGTGCCGATGCCGCGCCAGGCGCGGTCGGTGGTGGTGAACACCTCTCTCAGCGCACTCAGGGCGACCGGGTTGCCCTGCGGGCGCACGGCGCGCGGGTAGGCGTTCTCGACACGGTGTTCCCCTCGCTCGAGTTGGCGGACCGCCCGGCGAATGCCTTCCAGAATGTCCAGCGGCTCGAATCCGGTGACCACGATGGGCACCTTGTAGGCGTCGGCGAGGGCGGGGTACTCCAAGGTGCCCATCACGCTGCACACGTGTCCGGCGGCGAGGAACGCCTGGACGCGGCAGTCCGGCGATCGCATGATCGCCTCGATGGCCGGTGGCACCCGGACATGTGAGACCAGCAGGCTGAAGTTCCGAACCTCGAGCCGTTTGGCCTGGTGGGCCGCCATGGCGATGGCGGGCGCGGTGGTCTCGAAGCCGACGCCGAAGAACACCACCTCCCGGTCCGGGGCGCGCTGGGCGATTCGCAGCGCGTCCATGGGTGAGTAGACGACTCGGACGTCACCGCCGTCGCTCTTGACGCGGAACAGATCGCGGTCGCTTCCCGGCACCCGGAGCATGTCGCCGAACGAGCAGAAGACCACGCCCGGTCGGGACGCGATCTCCAGTGCCTTGTCGATCATCTCCAGCGGAGTGACACAGACCGGACAGCCCGGCCCGTGGATCAACTCAAGTTTCCCGGGCAGCAGTTGGTCGATGCCGTGCCGGATGATCGAGTGGGTCTGACCGCCGCAGACCTCCATCATCGCCCATGGCCGGGTGACCGTCCGGGCGATGTCGTCCAGGAGCCGTCGGGCCAGGCCGGGGTCCTGGAATTCGTCGATGTACTTCACCGGTTCTCCTCCTCGGGTACCCTTTCCGCCTCGGCCGCCGCACGGGCCCAGGCATCGCCGAACTCTTCGTCCAGCGCCCCGATCCGCTCGAAGAGCCGGAGGGTGGCCAGGGCGGACTCCTCGTCGAGCCGCTGGATCGCGAAGCCGACGTGGACGATCGCGTACTCACCGACCTCGATCTCCGGCAGATAGGCGAGGCAGACGTCCTTGACCACCCCGCCGAAGTCGACCCGCGCCATCGGCGTACCGTCCCGTTCCTCGATGCCGACCACGCGGCCGGGTACCGCCAGGCACATGTGCTCCTCCTCGATTGCTCAGGTGTCGGCGACACGGGCGGCGACGACCGCCTGCCCCAGGGCCAGGCCGCCGTCGCCGGGCGGCACCACCGTGTGCGCGAGAACGGTGAATCCGTCCTCGGCCAGCCCGGCGGTGCACATCCCGTCCAGGAGGGCGTTGGCGAACACCCCGCCGGTGAGGACGACCGTCCGCACGCCCGTGCTCCGATGTGCCCTCCGGCAGGCCGTGCGGACCGCACCGGCGACCGCCAGATGGAAGCGGGCGGCGATCAGCGGGACCGTCGCACCCGCGCGGAGATCGGCCACGATCGCCGCCAACATCGGGGCGGGATCCTCGAGCGCGAAGGCATAGCCGTCCCGCACCTCGTCGGCGGTCACGGCCGCGGCCTCCAGCTCCACGGCGGCCTGAGCCTCGTACCCCGCCCGGTGACAGACGCCCACCAGCGAGGACACGGCGTCGAACAACCGTCCTATGCTGGATGTCGGCACACACCCGATGCCACGTGCCAACTGGACCTGCAGCAGGCGAAGTTCATCCGCTGGGCAGGCGGCGGTGCACGGCAGGTCGGGCGACCAGGCGAGGCGGGCCGCGCGCAGATGGGCCAGTGCCATCCGATACGGATGGCGCACCGCCGCGTCACCGCCCGGCAGGGGTACGTACGCCAGATGCGCCAGGCGGCGGTAGCCCGCGTAGTCGGCCAGCAGCACCTCGCCGCCCCATACGGCGCCGTCGTCGCCGTAGCCGGTGCCGTCGAAGGCGACACCGAGCACCGGTTCATCCAGTCCGTGCTCCGCCATCGCGGAAGCGATGTGGGCGTGGTGGTGCTGCACCAGGGTCAGCGGCCGACCATCCCGCCGGGCCCATCGCGCGGACCGGTAGCCGGGGTGGCGGTCGGCGGCGATACGGACCGGTTCGACTCGGGTGAGCGCCCGCAGATGGCTCTCGGCACGCTCGAAAGCGTGCTGGGCGGCCAGGCTGTCCAAGTCCCCGATGTGGGCGGACAGCCAGGCGGCGTCGCCCTCCGCCAGGCACAGGGTGTTCTTCAGGTCCCCGCCGACCGCGAGGATCGGACGGACGGCCACCGGAAGACGAACGCACGCCGAGGTGAAGCCGCGCGAGCGGCGGATCGGCAGTGGCGAACCGTCCGCACGGGCCCGGATCACCGAGTCATCGCAGGCCACCACGATGGGCCGGTCGTGCCAGAGCCAGGCGTCGGCCAGCCCGTCCAGGCGGAGCATTGCCTCCCGGTCGTCGGTCACCAGCGGCTCGCCGGAGAGGTTTCCGCTGGTCACCACCAGGACGCCGGGACTGGGTGGGTCGTCCGGGAGGCCGAACAGGAGCCGGTGCAACGGGGTGTAGGGCAGCAGCACCCCGATGTCCGGGCTCCCCGGACACACCTGTGGCGCGAGCGGAGTCGGGGACCGGCGGCGCAACAGCACGATGGGTCGGGACCGCCCCACCAGGAGGCGGCACTCCGCCGGGCCGAGGTGGCCGAGCCGGGCGGCGGTGTCGGGGTCGGGGGTCATCACGGCGAACGGCTTGTCGCCACGGGCCTTGCGGCGTCGCAGTTCGCCCACGGCCCTGGGGTCGGTGGCGTCGCAGACCAGGTGATAGCCGCCGAGGCCCTTGATCGCCAGGATCGCCCCGGCCGCCAGCATCCGCCGGGCCTCGGCCAACGCGGCCCCGTCTTCCCGTCGTACGGCGCCGGTGAGCCTCAGACGTGGCCCGCAGGCCCAGCAGGCGATGGGCTGGGCGTGGAACCGCCGGCCGGACGGGTCCGTGTACTCCGCCGCGCACTCCGGGCACATGGGGAACGCCGCCATGGTGGTCGTGGACCGGTCGTAGGGCATGGTGGCGGTGATGGTGAAGCGTGGACCGCAGTCGGTGCAGGTGATGAACGGGTGCCGGTGGCGGCGGTTGGCCGGATCGGTCAGCTCGGTGAGGCAGGCGTCGCAGGTGGCGGCGTCGGGCGGGACCAGGGTGCGGCCGTGGCCTGTCGTGGAGGGCACGATCGCGAAACCGGTGCCACCGGTCGGGCACAGCTCGGAGGTGGCCACCGAGACGATGTCCGCCAGCGGGGGTGCGTCCGCCGTCAGCCGGTGGCAGAAGGCGGCCACCGCGTCGGTGCCGCCCTCGATCTCGATCCGCACCCCGGCTGGTCCGTTGGCCACCTGCCCGGACAGGTCCAGTTCGATGGCCAAGGCATGGACGAAGGGCCGGAAGCCGACTCCCTGCACCACTCCACCGACCGCCACCAGGCGGCGGACCGGCCGTTGCGAGCCGTTGGTGTCCGGCTCCGCCGCGGCTGTGCCGGACACCAATGGCTGTTCCATGGACACGGCACTTCCGTCCCGGAGTGGTCATGAGCCCGCACGAGGTTCCGGCCGTGGCACGAAGGCCGTCCGACCAGGGCGTTCGTCATGTTAGGTACGGGTGCGGCCACGGTGGGAGAACACACCCGCGCGGCGGCCCGACGTGCCCCGAACGGCCCAGGTGGCGCACCACGTTGCCACGCCAGGCGGACTATGCCCTTCCCCGGCCGTCGGTCAGGGCGCTCGCGTGCCGAAGCCGGTGGTGCGCCTCGCCGATGGCCTCGGCCACGTGACGGATCAACTCGGGGAGCGCGTCGGCCACCGCGGTGCTGAGCCCGCGGCCGAGGCCGAAGTCCTCCCCTTCCACCGCGTGCACCGTGAGCTCCTCGGGCATCCGGTCGAGCGCCGCGGCCAGGGCGAAGGTCTCACCGAGTCCGAGGGCGTGGGTACTGGCGGAGCGCGCGGCGCATCGCGCGGCCCGCTCCGCCGTCAGGGTGTGCAGTCGCCCCGGCTGCCCGGGGTGGGCGTGCACCACTTCGACCACGACAACGGCGTCCTGACGGTGCCAGAGGCCGAGCATCCTCCCGGGCTCGCCGTCGCTGTCGGTCAGCACCGTGCCCTCGGGCACTCGGCCACGCAGGGCCTCGATGACGGCCGGGCCCGCTCCGTCGTCCCGGCGGAACGGATTGCCCACGCCGATGACCACGACCCGGCCCGTCATCCACGCTCCACCGTCAGGTCCAGAAAGTGCGCGGAGCAGGAGATGCACGGGTCGTGGTTGCGGACGCCCCGCTCGCACAGTGCGGTCAGCTCCTCGTCGCCGGGCGGCTCGCCCGGCCCGTCCAGGCGGGACTGCACCTGGCGACGGAGGTCGTACTCGATGGCGGCCTGGTTCTGCGCGGTGGGCGGCACGATACGGGCGAGGGTGATGGTGCCGTCGGCGTCCATGGCGTAGCGGTGGTAGAGCAGCCCGCGCGGCGCCTCGGTGGCCGCGCAACCGGTCGCCAGGCGCGGTGGCACCGCGACGTACGGCCGGGAGGGCGGCTCGTAGGCGTCGATGATCCGCAGCGCCTCGGCCACGGCGTGGGCCACCTCGACGGCGCGGACGATGATGCTCCGGAACGGATTGCGGCACACCGCGCCGGTGGCCGGATCGCCCAGCCCCGCCCCCCGCGCGGCGTCGAGGGCCGAGGGGTGGAGCCACCGCCCGCTGACCGCGTACCGGGCCAGCGAACCGGTCAGGTAGTGGTGACCGTCCAGCTCCGACACCAGGGCGGTCGAGTGGCGGACCTGCCGTTCCACCACATGGCGCTCGAACTCCTCCACCGGAAGAGTTCGTACGGGGGCAGGGCCGTCCGAGCCCGCCCCCGCGGCCATGACGGCCGGAGTTCCGGAGTCGATGGCGTACCGGCCGGGGTCGCGCATCGCCAGCAGCGGGCCGTCGTACGTGGCGTCGGGGAAGTCGAAGCCGGCCACCCAGCGCACGGTCTCCAGCGCGTCGTCATGGGCCCGGCGCAGCCGCTCGGCCAGCGGGGCGAGTTCGGCCGGGGCGGGTACGCGGTAGAAGCCGCCGACGCGGACGTTGATCGGGTGGATGGCGCGGCCACCGAGTTGCTCCATGACGGCGTTGCCCGCCTGTTTGATCCGCAGGCCGCGTTCCACCGCCGCGCGGTGCTCTCGGGCGAGCTCGACCGCGCTGGGATGGCCGAGGAAGTCGGGGGCGTGCAGCAGGTGGATGTGCAGGGACTGGCTCTCGATCCATTCGCCGTAGTAGAGCAGCCGCCGCAGTTGCGCGAGCGGTCCGTCGACCGTCACCCCACAGGCCCGCTCGATGGCCTGACATGCGGTCGTTTGGTACGCCACCGGGCAGATTCCGCAGATCCGTGAGGTGATGTCGGGTGGCTCGCCATGGCCGCGGCCGACGAGGAAAGCCTCGAAGAAGCGCGGCGGCTCGTAGATCCGCAGTCGCAGCTCGGCGACCGTCCCGGCGCGCACGGCCAGGTGGAGTGCCGCTTCCCCCTCCACTCGGGCGAGTGCGTCCAGACGCAGCACACGGGATCCGCGGTGGCTCATCGAGGCTCTTCCTCCGCCGGGGGCTCGTGGGCCTCCCGGGCCGCGAGCTCGGGTACGGGGCCGTATTCGGGCGAGGCGGCGTTGAAGGTGCGGAAGACGCGCACGATGTCCCGCTCGGTCATACCGTCGTGCCGCAGCTCTCGCACCATGGCCTCCAGGTTGGGATGAGCCATCGGCCCGAAGCAGCCGTAGCACCCGCGCCCGTAGGCGGGACAGAGGGCACCGCACCCCGCATGGGTGACTGGCCCCAGGCACGGGATGCCCTGGGCGACGGTGATACAGGTCGTGCCGCGCCGCTTGCACTGGAAGCAGACGCTGTGGCTGGAGATGTTGGGCTTTCGCTCGGCCAGAAAGGCCGTGATCACTTCCAGTAGCTGGCCGCGGTCGATCGGGCAGCCGCGCAACTCGAAGTCGACCGGTACATGCGCCGAGATGGGGGTGGAGGTGTCCAGGGTCGCGATGTACTCAGGACTGGCGTAGACCGCGGCGCGGAATTCCTCGACGTCCGCGAAGTTGCGCAAGGCCTGAATGCCGCCCGCGGTGGCGCAGGCCCCGATGGTGACCAGGCGACGGGAGATCCGCCGGATGTGGTGGACGCGCCGGACGTCCTCGTCGGTGGTGATGGACCCGTCCACCAGGGAGAGGTCGTACGGTCCGGAACCCGCGAGGGTGGCGGGCTCCCGGGAGTCCTCCGCGCTGGACATCTCGAGGAAGTGCGTGATGCGCACCCGGTCGGTGAGCGGGAGCAGTTCGTCCTCGCAGTCGAGCAGGGTCAGCTGGCAGCCGTCGCATGAGGCGAACTTCCACACGGCGAGGGAGGGGCGGCGGTCGGGTTCCATGTCACAGCTCCCTGACGGCGAGCAGGGGCCGGGCGCGGTCGCAGCCGACCACCGGGCCGTCCCGGCACAGCAGCAGCGGCCCGAGCTGGCAGTGGCCGCAGTGGCCGGTGCCGCAGCGCATGTTCCGTTCCAGTGACACCTGGGCCCGGCGCGCGGGCAACCCGCGGGCGAGCAGCGCCCCGGCGGTGTGCCGGATCATCACCTCGGGGCCGCAGAGCAGCGCGGCGGTCCGATCGGGGCGCCAGCCGACCCGGTCCAGCAGGGTGGTGACCACGCCCACGCTGCCACGCCAGCCTTCGCCGGGCCGGTCGACGGTCACCTCCACCTGGGCCGAGGCACGCCGCCAGTGCTCCAGTTCCTCCCCATAGAGAAGATCCTCAGGGGTGCGGGCCCCGATCAGCACATGAAGGCGGCCGTAGTGCCCGGGGTGGTCGAGCACATGACGCACCACCGGGCGCAGCGGGGCGAGCCCGATACCACCGGCGATCACCAGGACGTCCAACCCGGCTGCCGCGCCGAGATCCCAGCCGGTGCCGTAGGGGCCCCGCAGGCCGATCGCGTCCCCCGCCCTGAGCCGGCACAGCGCACCGGTGACCGCGCCGATGGCGCGCACGGTGTGCACCAGACGGTGACCGTCACCGATCACGCTGACCGAGATCGGCACCTCACCGACACCGAAGGCGTACACCATGGCGAAACGGCCCGGCGAGAACTCCGGCAGCGCCCGCCCCACCGGTGCGACCTCCAGCGACACACAGTCCGCGGTCTCCGCCGAAACGGCGGTCACCCGGTACGGCAGGGGCACGGTGGTCACGGCGGGACGCTTCCGTGCGGCGTGTACAGGTCGAGCAACCGCAACCGGGTGGCCTGGAGCCGGTCGGCGATCAGTGCCGCGCACCGCAGCATCAGCTCGTACCCGAGCTCCGTATCGGCCATGCACAGCTCACGCACCTCGGCTGCGGGAAATTCCCAGGTCCGCACGGTCCCCAACGCACGGGCCCCCAGATGCCAGCGATACGGCGGAAAGATCCACGACCAGCCGAGCTGCTGCCGCGGCCCGAGGGTCTCCACCACCTGGGCCCGACGGCCGGGAACGTACACATCGAGGGCGACCTCGCCGGAACGGATCAGCCAGAACCGGTCGGCGACACCGCCCTCGTCGAACAGGGTGCTGCCGGCCCGGAAGTCCCGCTCGTCGGCGAGCGTGAACAGCCGGTCGCGCTGGACCTGCGGAAGGGTGTCCAGCAACAGGGGCCACCCGGTCATCGTGGCTCGTCCTCCGTACGCCGAGTCCAGTCGTGCAGGGCCGCGGCCTCCTCGGTGATGTCGATGGCGACCGGACACCAGACGATGCACCGACCGCATCCCACACACCCCGACGACCCGAACTGGTCGTACCAGGTGCCCAGTTTGTGGGTGAGCCACTGCCGGTAGCGGCTGCGCGGCGAGGCGCGGACGGGTCCGCCCGGCAGATAGGAGAAGTCCAGGTCGAAGCAGACGTCCCAGACCCGCCAGCGCTCCGCGTGGTCCCCGGTCAGGTCGGTGACGTCCTCGGTGGTGGTACAGAAGCAGGTGGGGCACACCATGGTGCAGTTGCCGCAGGTCAGGCACCGGGAGGCGACGTCGTCCCAGCGGGGTGCCTCCAGCGTTTCCGCCATCAGCCGCCGCATGTCGGTGTCCGGCATCGTGCGGCCCATCCGCTCGGCGGCGGACGCGACGGCGCCCGCGGCGGCCCGGCAGACGGCCTCCGGGGCCGGTTCGCCGGGCAGCTCCGCCAGGATCTCGGCCCCCTCCGGGCTGCCGGCGCGGATCCAGAACCGGTGTCCCTCGTCGTCGGCCAGTTCGGTCAGCACCAGGTCGTACCCGGGCCCGGCGGCGGGACCGGTGCCCATCGAGACGCAGAAGCAGGTGCCCCCGGGCTCGGTGCACTCGACCGCCACCAGAAACGCCCCGGACCTCCTGCCCCGATAGACCGGGTCGGAGTGCGGCCCGGCGGTGAGAATCCGGTCCTGGACGGCGATGGCCCGCAGATCGCAGGAGCGGACGCCGAGGAAGGCGAAGCGAGGAGGAGTGGTGTCGTCCGCCTCGATGACCAGCTCTCCGCCCGCGCGTTCGGCCGTCCACTGGCGGACCCGGGCGGGGTGCAGAAACGTCTTCCACGACTGCGGACCGGCCGCGTTGGCGAAGGCCGCGCCATCCGTACGCGACCGCAGCCGGTACTGCCCGGCTTCGAGGTCCACACCCCATCCGTACGGCAGCTGAGCAGCGGATTCCAGCTCTGCCAGCACGATGGCACGGTCCCGGACCGTGGGGCCGATCACCGTGTACCCGCGCGCCCGCAACACATCGACCAGAGCGGCCAATCCGTCCGTGCCGATCACGGCTCCCTCGGCCGAAGGAAGCGTCGCCGCACTCACCACAGTCCACCTCGGTCATCGCCGAACAACAAGGCCCATGTGTGCACACATCCCGCCCTGAGTGCGGGAATTCCGGCCCCGACACGGCCGTGATCGGCCAAATGCGCGGGGCGCCACCACTGTGTGCCAACGGCGCCAGCCATCTGGAGCTCGAGTTCCGCGAGGTCGGTCAGCCGTACCGCGCGTTCGGCGGCCTGGTCGGACTCCGCCGAGGCCAGCGCCCTTGCGCACGCCACGCGGACTCGCAGTGGGCGGTCCTCGTCCAGGGCCATCGCACCGAGCTGGGCGACAAGTTCTCGGTCCTCAGGGACATCGCAGGCGTAGAGGCACTGCCCGGCTGCGGACACGGCGCCATCGTCGACGACGTCGCCGTTCACGGCGCGCAGCGCGGCGGTGATCAGTGGAGCGTCCGCAGCCTCGGCGTGGTAGAACGCAGCAGGTTGAGGAAGGCGGCGCACGGGTCCGGGTTCTGGTCCGCCGTCCGTTCAGGGGTGCCACATGTTGGGCCTTGCTGGAGCCCTTGGGGGTAGGGAAGAGGACGTCGGTCCGGTCGGCGACGAGGCCAGCCGCGGACCGTCCGTTGTCGGGCGGCGCCGAGCGGGAGTCGTGGCAGCACACGGCACCCGTGGAGGTGGTCCGCGGACCCGGGCCCGGGACGGCACCGCGCTCGTCCGGCTACCAGCGCCGCAGCAGCCGGTGCATCGCCTCCGCGGACTCGGTCATGGCGGCCAGCGAGCAGGATTCATCGGTGACATGGGCCTGATCCGGGTCGCCCGGTCCGTACACCACCACCGCCGGATCGCCGAGCCGGCCGGTCAGCACCGAGGCGTCGGTGAAGTAGGTCGCGTACTCGGCCGGGCGGGCCGAGGAGCCGGGGGCCAGGATTTCCCGCGCGGTGGCGGCGGCCGACGGGGCGGTGGCGACGCCAGGCAGGTCCAGCAGCGGTTCGAGGGCGATCCCGTCGCCGCACAGCCGGGCGATCTCCGCGATCGCCTCGTCCCGTCCGAAGCCGGGAACGGTGCGCACGTCCAGCCGCATCTCGGCGCGGTCCGGCACCAGGTTGGGCTGCTCGCCCGCGTGGAACGTGCCGATGTTGACCGTGGCCGGGCCGTGGGTCGGGCTCACCGGCCAGTCACGGTGCCCGTGGATCCTGCTCGCCGCGGCGGCGAGCGCGGCGATCGCGTTGCGGCCCAGCTCCGGGCGGGAACCGTGCGCGGAGACCCCACGGGCCGTCGCGGCGAGCCACAGCACGCCCTTGTGGCCGAGGACGGTCCGGTTGCCGGTCGGCTCGGCCACGATGAGCAGGTCGGTGGGGGTGAGTGACGCCGCGTCGATCTCCTCGGCCCCATGGCAGCCGGTCTCCTCGCCGAAGGTGAGGATCAGCTGTACGGCGGTGTCCCGCGGGCTTTCCCGGGCGGCCCGTATCGCCGCCTCGACCTGGCAGGCCACACCCGCTTTCATATCGCTGCTGCCGCGGCCGAGCAGCCGGCCGTCGCGCAGTTCCCCGCTCATCGGGTCGAACGACCAGCCCGACGGGTCGGCGGGCACGGTGTCCAGGTGTCCGGTGAAGGTGACCGGCACCCGTGGTGCCTCGGGCCCGAACCGGGCGACGACGTTGGCCCGGCCGGGTATCGGCTCCTCGACCCGGACGTCGAACCCGGCGCCGTCCAGCCGGTCCGCCACCAGTGCGGCGGCCGGTGCCTCCCCGCCGCCACGGGTGTCGATCCGCACCAGCCGCCGCGCGAGGTCCGTCGCACCGCGCCAGGTGTCCGCGTCGTCCATCGGGGTCCTCCTGGGGTTGTGGTGAGTCGCCGTCATATGCGGTCCGGGGGCGCTTGGGCGGCCCGGGTGCTGTCGCGCACCACCAGGGTCGGCACGAGTGAGATACGCGCGTGCGGACCGCGCTCGGCGTCCTTGGCCAGGCCGGCCGCGGCCAGCAGCCGTACCGCCTCCGCGGCGATCCGGTCACGGGGCTGATGGACCGTGGTCAGGGCCGGTTCGGCAAGCCGGGAGAACTCGATGTCGTCGTAGCCGGTCACCTGCACCTGCTGGGGCACCGCGAAACCGTGGGCCCGGCAGGCGCGGGTGGCCCCGAGCGCGATCAGGTCATCGGCGCATACGAGCGCGTCCGGAAGGTCGCCCTCCGCGATCAGCCGGGCCACGGCTGCCTCGCCCCACTCCACGCTGTAGTCCCCGAGCAGCACCTGGTCCGGCTTCACCTCGATGTTCAGCTCCTCGGCGCGCCGCCGGAACCCGGCGAACCGCTGCTCCGTGGAGGAGTGGGTCATCAGCGAGCCGATGAAGGCCGCCGACCGCGTCCCGCCGTCGTGGAGGTGGTCCATGACCTGCCGCATCGCGGCGACGTCGTCGACGCCCACCCAGTCGGTGGTGGTGCCGTCGACGAACCGGTCGAGCTGGACGAGCGGCAGCCGGTCCGCGGTCTGCTGCACGGCGGGCCGGCTGTCGACGCCGTGGCTCGGGCTGACGATGATGCCGTCGACGTTGCGCGCGGCGAGCGAGGCCAGCCGGCGCGCCTCGATCCGCGGGTCGGAGCGCGCGTCGCACAGGAACAGCTCCTTGCCCTCCTTCCCCAGGGCGTGTTCCACGCTCTCCACCAGGGAGGTGAAGAACGGGTTGGTGATGCTGGGCACGACCATCCCCACGGTGTCGGTACGACTGTTGCGCAGCGCCCTGGCGATGACATTGACCTGGTAGCCCAGGTCGTCGGCGGCGCGGCGGACCTTGCGCTCGACCGCGGCCGAG
Source organism: Streptomyces endocoffeicus (assembly GCF_016741935.1). GTDB lineage: Bacteria > Actinomycetota > Actinomycetes > Streptomycetales > Streptomycetaceae > Streptomyces > Streptomyces endocoffeicus. Next base: position 160,476 of record NZ_JAERRG010000001.1, read on the forward strand.
ACCTGGCCCCGGCGGGAGAGCACCCGCGACACGGTGGCGGTGGAGACACCGGCCCGCTCGGCGACCTGAGCGATCGTGACCCGTTGCAATCGATTACCTTCCTGCCGGGAAACCTGGCGGTCACATGGCTCCAACGCCGATGTGACCTGACGCGTTGAATCAGCATAGAGCCTTGACACGGCACCTGACCCCTGCCTACGGTCCTCCGCAACTCAGCTGTAATCGATTGCATTGAGGTGGCGCGATGACGACGTCCGGGAGCACGAGTGGCCTTGGGGTGTTCCCTCCCCGGCCGAACGCGATCAAGGAGCTGTTCGGCACCCCGAAGGTCGTCATCGGCGTGGTGCACCTGCCGCCGCTGCCCGGCAGCCCGCATTACGAGGGCGCCCCGCTGGACGAGATCTGCGCCTTCGCGGTCGAGGAGGCGCGGGCCTATCTGGAGGGCGGCTGCAACGGGCTGATCGTGGAGAACCACTGGGACATCCCGTTCCTCAAGCCGGGCGAACACGGTTATGAGACATCCGCGGCGATGGCCGTGGTGACCGACCGGGTGCGGCACGCCGTGCTGGAGGGGGCCGGCGGCAGGCTCGGAGTCAGCGTGCTGTCCAACGCCGCCGAGTGCTCCATCGCCTCCGCCTGGTCCGGCGGCGGCGGATTCGTACGGGTCAACCAGTGGGCCAATGCCTATGTCGCCAACGAGGGCATCATCGAGGGCCAGTCGGCACACGCCAGCCGCTATCGCAGCCGGATCGGCGCCGGCCCGGTCAAGGTCTTCGCCGATGTGCACGTCAAGCACGGTTCGCACGCCATCGTCGCCGACCGCACACTGGCCGAACAGACCGAGGACGCCGAGTTCTTCGGCGCCGATGTCCTGATCGCCACCGGCTCCCGGACCGGGGACGCCGCCTCACTGGAGGAGGTCGAGGGCATCTCCGCCCACACCACCCTGCCCGTGGTGATCGGCTCCGGTATCACCGCGGGCAACATCGGCGGTCTGCTGCCCGCCTGCGACGGGGTGATCGTCGCGTCCTCGGTGAAGGACAACGGCCGCTGGTGGGGCCGGGTCGACCGGGCCAAGGTCCGCGAGCTGACCACCGCGGCGGCCAAGGCCGGAGTGGTGCTCCCGTGATCGTCTTCTGCGGGTACGCCAACATCGACCTGACCGTCGGTGTGCCGGCGCTGCCCGCTCCCGGTGACCGCGTGCAGGCGACCGCCATCCGCCACGGCCACGGCGGGATGGCCGCCAACGCCTCGGCGGCCGCGGCCCGGACGGGGGCCGACGCGTGGTTCGCCGGTGTGGTCGGACCGGAGCCGCGGAGCACGGCGTTCCTCGCCGCGCTCGCCGCCGACGGGGTCCGCACCGACTGGACCGCCCGCACCGGCACCCTCACCACCGCCGTCGTACTGCTCACCCCGGACGGCGAACGCGCCGTCATCAGCCAGGACGACGAGCTGGACGCCCGGCACATCACCCGTACGGTACGGGCCGCGCGCGAGGCCGGGGCGGACTGGCTCTACCTCGACGGCTATCGTTTCCCCGGGGCCGCCGCCGCGCTGGCCGAGGCCGCCGCCGACGCCCCGCCCGGGGTGCCAGGACCGGGCCTGGTGGTGGACCTCGACGGCTGCGACGGGGCGGAGGCGATGCGCACCGCGCTGTCCGCGGCCGATCACGCCGTCGTCGGCCGGCCGCTGGCCGTCGCGCTGCTGGGCGGAGAACCGGCCCTGGTCCGGGCCGCCGCCGACATGGACGTCCATCTGGTCGTGACCGACGGTTCGCGCGGCTGGACCCTGCTGACCCCGGCCGGTGAACGCCACGACGGTCCGGCGATCGAGGTCGACACGGTCGACGCCACCGGGGCCGGAGACTGCTTCACCGGCGCATACTGCGCCGAACTGGACCGGGGCCGGTCCCCGCTGGAGGCGGCGCGCTTCGCCGCCGTCGCCGCCGGTCTGTCCTGTACCCGGCCCGGCGCCCGTGACGGGCTGCCCGACCGGCGGGCCATCGACGCCTGGCTCGCGGCCCACCCCACCCCCGGAACCCCGGAGCCGACCCGCACCCAGTTGGACAAGGAGAGCAGATGCGCCAGAAAGTGACGGCCGTGGTCGCGCTGGGCCTGCTGCTGACGACCGTCGGCTGCGACACCCAGGCCCGCCGCGAGATGGCGGCCGAGAAGAAGACCACCGAGCAGGGCCCGCCGCCGCCCGCGGAGGTCGCCCGCTCCTGTACCGTCCGCGGCCACGCTCCGAAGATCGGTATCGTGCCCATCAACCTCCAGGCGCTGTTCTTCAACCAGATCAACACCGGCGCCCGGACCGTGGCCCACAAGGCCGGGGTGAAGACCCAGATCGTCAACGGCAACGACGACTCCGCCACCCAGGCCAACGCCATCGACGATCTGGTGGCCAACCACTACGACGCCATCATCGTGGACGCGGTCGACACCGAGGGCATCAAGCCCGCCATCCGCCGGGCCAAGGCGGCGGGCGTGCCGGTCGTCGCCGTGGACGCCACCGTCGACGACCCCGCGGTCTCCGCCCAGGTCGGCGTCGGCAACGCGGAAGGCGGCCGGCGGATCGGCGAGGCGCTGCTGAAGACGGCCGGCAACCGCGGTGGGATCGGTGTCGTCGGCGCGCTCAACAGCACCATCCAGAACGAGCGGCAGAAAGGATTCACCAACACCGTCACCGCCAAGGGCATGAAGATCCAGAACGTGGTCGACGGCCGCAACATCCAGGAGAACGCCCAGACCGCCGCCGAAAACCTGCTCACCCGCGACCCCGGCCTGAAGTACGCCTACGCCACCGGCGAGCCCGCCCTGATCGGCCTGGCCGCCGCCGTGGTCAGCCAGCACCGCACCAAGGACCTCAAGGTCGTCGGATGGGACCTGTCCAGCCAGGCCGTCGACGGGCTGCGGGCCGGCTGGATCACCGGGGTGCTGCAGCAGAACACCTTCCGGTTCGGCTACGAGGCCATGAACTCCGCGATCGACCTGGCCTGCGGCCGCACCACCCGCCGGCAGGTGCCCGTGCCCACCCAGCTGGTGACCCCGGACAACGTCAAGAACTACCTCTACTACCTGGAGAAGTGATGGGCGAGAGCGCGCTGGTCTCCCTGCGAGGAATCACCAAATCGTTCGGCGCCGTCCGCTCGCTGCGCGGCGTCGACCTGACCCTGGCCCCGGGCGAGGTGCTCGGCCTGGTCGGCGACAACGGCGCCGGGAAGTCGACCCTGATGAAGGTCCTGGCCGGTGCGGTCCAGCACGACAGCGGACAGATCTCCATCGACGGCCGCGACGTCCGCTTCACCAGCCCCGCCGACGCCCGCCGCGAGCGGGTCGGCATCGTCTACCAGGACCTCGCTCTGTGTGACACCCTCGACGTGGCCAGCAATCTGTTCCTCGGCCGTGAACCGCGCAGAGGCCCCTTCATCGACCGCGCCACGATGCACGCCCGAGCGGCAGAAACCCTCTCCGAACTGCACGTCCGGGTGAAATCCACCTACCAGGAGATCGGCGAGCTGTCCGGAGGGCAGCGGCAGGCCGTGGCGATCGCCCGTGCGGTGTCGTTCCGGCCGCGCGTACTGATCCTGGACGAACCCACCGCCGCGCTGGCCGTCGCCGAGGTCCGGCAGGTGCTGAAGATGATCCGCGACGTCGCCGCCCAGGGTGTCGGCGTCATCCTGATCACCCACCGGCTGCAGGACCTGTTCGAGGTCTGCGACCGGATCACCGTGATGTACGAGGGACGCAGCGTCGAGGACGCCCCGATCTCCGATCTCGACATCGAACGGCTCGTCGCCATGATCACCCGATCCGGCGCCACGAACGGCGGGCCCGGCACCGGCGCCAACACCGACACCGACACCGACACCGACACCGAGGAGGTGGCCTGACATGAGCGCCGACACCGCGATGCGCACCACCGCCGTACTGGGCCGGCCCCCGGGCCGCTGGCAGCGCGCCAACAAGGCCACCCTGGCCATGCTCGGCGTGGGCGTCGCGCTCTTCCTCGGCTTCGGCATCGCCGCCCCCAACTTCCTGACCTTCACCAACCTGGCCAACCTGGCCACCCAGGTGGCGATCACCCTGATCGTGGCGGTCGCCATGACCTTCGTGATCAGCACCGGGCAGATCGACCTGTCCGTGGGATCGATCCTCGCGTTCACCGCCACCTGCTCCGCCGAGATGCTGCAGGCCGGCTGGGACTCCTCCGTGGTGATCGTCGTGGCGCTGCTCGGCGGGCTCTTCTGGGGCGCCGTCAACGGATGGCTGTCGGCCTATCAGAAGATCCCCCCGTTCATCGTCACCCTCGCCACCATGTCGGTGGTCCGCGGCCTGGCACAGCTGTGGACCAAGGGGTTCTCCGTCCCCATCGACGCCCGGCTCTTCGTCGCCAAGCTCGGCGACGCCGCCTTCCTCGGACTGTCCGCACTGGCCTGGATCGCCCTGGCCACGGTCGCCGTCGGAGCGGTCCTGCTGTCGAAGCTGCCGTTCGGCTCCTACGTCAACGGCATCGGCTCCCAGGAGGAGTCGGTACGACGAGCGGGGGTGAACACCGCCCGGATCAAGATGATCACGCTGATGCTGACCGGTGTGGCCGCCGGTATCGCCGGGCTGCTCACCGCGGCCAGGCTGGGGTCCGGCTCCGCCAACTCCGGACAGGGCTTCGAACTCACCGTGATCGCCGCGGTCGTGCTCGGTGGCACCAATCTGTTCGGCGGCCGGGGCACCGTACTCGGCACCGTCATCGGCGCCCTCATCACCGGAGTCATCGCCAACGGCCTCAACCTGCTCGGCGTGAGCCCGTTCCTCACCCCCATCGTCACCGGACTGGTGCTGCTCGCCGCGATCTGGCTCAACCTGCGCGGCCGGGCGATGGCCGATCTGTTCGCCCATCTGACGGGCCGCTCATGAGCGGCCCCTCCCCCCGCACCGTGACCACGGTGACCGGGCCCGTGCCCAGCACCGGGCTCGGCCTCACCCTCACCCATGAGCATCTGCGCAACGACATCCGCAAGGCCGTCACCACCCCGGCCGACCCCCGGCTCGGTCATCTGCGCGACGCCCGCACCACGCCCGGACTGGCCTGGCTGCTGCGCGAGCAGCCCTACGCCTGCCTCGACCACTGTGTGCTCGACGACACCGAAGGGATGCTGGCCGACCTGCGCGCGTTCGCCGCCGGCGGGGGCGGCACGATCGTCGACGTCACCCCGGGCGGACTGGGCCGCGACCCGGCGGCGCTGCGCGCGTTCTCCGAGGACAGCGGCGTACGTGTGGTCATGGGCAGCGGCTGGTACCTGGAGCCCTACCATCCCCGGCCACTGTCATCGGCGGACGAGCGCGGCCTCGCCGCCGCATTGCTGGCCGAGTTCACCGAGGGCGCCGACGGCACCGGGATCCGGCCGGGCGTCATCGGCGAGATCGGGGTCTCCCCGCGGTTCACCGAGGGCGAGCACACCGCGCTGCGCGCCGCCGCACGCACCCAGCGCGAGACCGGTGTCCCGCTCTACATCCATCTGCCCGGCTGGCAGCGCCGCGCCCATGAGGTCCTCGACCTGGTACTGGGAGAGTACGGGGTGGCACCGGCCGCCGTGGTGCTCTGCCATATGGACCCCTCGCACGCCGACCCGGACTATCAGCGGTCGGTGGCCGACCGCGGCGTCTGGCTCGAATTCGACATGATCGGCATGCCGTTCCACTACCCCGGCGAGGGGCAGTCCCCGGCACCCCACGAGACCGCGCACGCCATCGCCGGGCTCATCGCCCGCGGACACGGCGACCGGCTCCTGCTCAGCCACGACGTATTCCTCAAGAGCATGCTCACCGCCTACGGCGGCAATGGCTTCCGCTACGTACCCGAGCTGTTCCTCCCCCGCCTCGTCGAGCACGGCGTGCCCCGGCGGACCGCCGCGGGCCTGCTGCGCATCAACCCGGCCCGGCTGTTCGAGCACGCCGCCGCGTCCTGACTCCCCGACTCCCCGACCACCGTCCCGGCGTTCCGCCCCATCCCCGTATCCCCGTATTCCCGTATCCCCGCATCCCCGTTACGAAGGAGCACCCTGTGAGCCGCGTCCTGATAGCCGGTGAGAGCTGGATCTCCCAGTCCACACACATCAAGGGGGTCGACTCGTTCACCACCAGTGCCTATGTGACCGGAGTCGAGCCGTTGCGCCGGGCGCTGGAGGGCCGCGGGCACGAGGTCACGCACCTGCCCGCGCATCTGGTACCCGGGGAGTTCCCGGGCGATGCCGAGGCGCTCGCCCGCTACGACGTGGTCATCCTCTCCGACATCGGGGCGAACTCCCTCCAGCTCTCCCCCGAGGTGTTCGAGCGGGGCACACCGGGGGCGGACCGGATCGGCGCACTGCGCGGATGGGTCGGTGACGGCGGCGGGCTGCTGATGGTCGGCGGCTATCTCTCCTTCACCGGTTTCGAGGGCAAGGCCGCCTACCGCAACACCGCGCTGCACGAGGTGCTGCCGGTCGAGCTGCTGCCCGAGGACGACCGCGTCGAACTCCCCGCGGGTGGCCGCGCGTCGGCCGTCGGTACCGGTCATCCCGCCCTCGGCGGGGTGACCGGCGAATGGCCACCGCTGCTCGGCTACAACCGCGTCCGGTCACGTCCGGGCGCCGAGGTCCTGGCCACTCTGGGCGGCGACCCCCTGGTGGCGGTGGCCGAGTACGGCGCGGGACGCTCGGCGGTCTTCACCTCCGACTGCTCCCCGCACTGGGCGCCCGCGGCCTTCTGCGAGCAGTGGGACGGCTACGCCCGGATCTTCGGCGGCCTCGTCGAATGGCTCTCCCGATGAGCCGGTCCGAGCGGCTCCTGAAGGCCGCCGCCCCGCTCATGGAACAGGCGCTGCGCATGCGCTTCGTCACCGAGGTCACGGCCGGCACGATCAGCGACGCCGACTACGCCGACTACCTGGAGATCGAGGCCGCGTTCGTGGAGACGGCCACCCGGCTGCACGGACTGGCCGTGTGGGGCGCCCCCGACCGGACGGCGCTGGAGCGCAACGCCCGTGCGGTCCATGTGCTGACCACCACCCAGGCGGACTACTTCCGCGAAGCCCGCGCCGCCTGGCCCGTCCCCGCCCGGCCGGACGCCGCCCGGCGGGCCGAGGTGCTGTCGCGGTACGCGCTCGACGTGGCACGGGAAGGCGGCTACCCGGCAGTGATGACCATGCTGTTCGCCGCGGAGACCCTCTACCTCACCTGGTGCACCCGGGCACACGAGCGCGGCGCCGTCCCCGACGGCGCGATGAGCGCCTGGGTGGCGCTCCACGCCGACCAGGCGTTCCGGGACGGGGTACGGGCACTCGCGGCGGAGGTCGACGCCCTGCCGGACGGCATCCCCCAGGAGCGGCTGACCCGCTGGTTCACCGGCATGCTGGAGGCGGAAATCGCCTTCCACGACGCGGTGTTCGGATGACCGGGCCCCGGCGGGGGCCGATCAGTCGTCCGTGCTCTCCTCGTGCAGCCGCTGGGTAAGGTCGTCGGCCCAGTCCCGAGCCCAGGCTCGCAAGGTGGCCGTGTCCGCCTCGGTGAGGCCGTAAGCGATGAACTCCTCGTCCTCGTACCACTCCGCACCCGCCAGACGCGCCTGGAGATCCTCGAGACAGAACTCGTCGCGGGCGTGGCGACGGCCGAGTCGCTCCAGGTCCACGGTGGTGTGGAGGCGGGAAGCGGCGTGGACGTCGATGAGGTCACGCACGGCGCCCGAGGCGGCCGGAGAGCGGGTCCACACCCACCTCCCTCACCCGCCAGCCGCGCTCGGCCAGCCCGGCGATGAGGGAGCGGGTGATCTCCGCCATGGGTGCGGGGTTCTCCGTGGCCACGTCGAGGTCCTGGCTGAGCCGGTCGACCAGGCCGTGCGCCTGGACCGCGTACCCGCCGGTGATGACCAGGGGGTAGGGGGTGCCGATGGCCAGGACGTCGGAGAGGAGCCTACGGTGGAGATCACTGAGGTTCACGCCGCGGCTCCCGAGCGGGCCGAAGCCAGTTCGGGGAAAGCCTCCTCCCACACGTCACGGATGGCCCGGCTGATCAGCGTGCGCAGGACGGGCCACTGGTCGATGAGGAGATCCCGGTTCAGCAGGGCGATCAGGTCATCGTGCTGCCCTTCGGCGAGCACCGTGCGGTACATGCTCATCCTCGACCGCGGTCGGTCCAGATCGAACCGCGTCAGTCCCGACCACGCCACATGCAGCGGCAGCTGGACGGAGCCATGGGCCGGCCCGGCCAGCCGGCCGAGCGCGTCGGGGAGCCTTCGCGCGTAGCGCTGCCGCAGCACCTCGGCAGCGGGCGGGGACGGCTCAGCGGCAGGCATAGCGGACATGCCACCAGTATGAATGACGCGGGCCGTCCGGGCCTCACACCCGGCGAGGACGCCCATCCGTTCTTCTTCCGCCCCCACACCCCGGTCGGCCGGTCCCGGTGCCCCGGGCACCCCGATCACTGTCCAGTTATGAGCGGCCCCGGCCGCCCCGCGCCCCTCCCTGGAGGACCGCATGGCACGCACCAAGCCCGTCATCTGGCCGGTCCTGCCCAAGGAGCCTCGGCGCGCCTTGCGCCGCACGCGGGCCGGGGTCAGCCGGCCGTCTTCACCTTGGTCGCCTTGGCAACCTGGCAGGTCTTCGGCATGGCGGCGGAGTCGCCCTTCCACGCGGTGGAGGCGAGCGCGCTCTTCATGGCTCCGGCTTGGACGGGCTGGTTGGTGAGGGTGGTGTAGACCGCCTGGTCGGGATGTGCGGAGTTCAGGAAACGGACCTTGACGGTGTAGGCGTAGTCCGCCGCGCCGTTCGCGTTGTCGAGCTGGACTACCGCGAACAGCTTGGCCGCGTCGCGCAGCTGGCACGACTTGATGCTGACCTCGACTTTGGACGTCACCGCCTGAGCGGTGCCGGATCCGCCGGTCGACCCGCTCGCCGAGGCGGACGGCGACAATGTGGTCTTCGAACTCGGCGAGCCGCCGCTCGTGCCCTTATTCCCGTCCTTCCCGGCGTCGGACGACGCATCGCCCGATCCGCCGCTGGAGCAGGCCGAGAGAGCGAGAAGGGCGGCGGCGAGCGCGCCGAAAGCGGCGACGCGAGGAAGATGCATAGTAAAAGGTCCCCCGTCAGGACACAGGTTCGCCGGACGGACCGGCCGAGTCCGCTTCACGCTACACGTGCCGCGATAGCCACGTGCCAAGCGGCTGAGCGATCACTGGGTGACCCCGGAGGATGGTCTTGCGCTCGACCGGGGTGCCGACGGCCGCCGAGCAGCGCCTGTCGGCAATGTCCTGTCTACGAGGGCAGGCGGTCCTGGCGATTCGGCATGCCGGACTCAGCGGCTGGTGCCGCTGGCGTCGAGGGTGTCGGTCTTGACCGGCGGCCGCACATCCATCGGCTTGTCGAAGGCACTGAACGATGTGGTGTTGTGATGGTCAACGCCCTTGTAGACGACCACGCTCATGACCCACCGCCTCACCTGCGGCCGCTGGTCCCAGCCGGTCACGGTGTTCTCGTACACACGAACCGCCTGATCGATTCCTCGGCTCAGTCTGATCGTGCCGGGGTCATCCCAGCCCTGGCAGGTTGCGCAGTTCCCCAATTCGCAAGAGTCGTGCAAGGAGCAGGAACAGCAGCAGCATGGTGATGCCGCCCGCAGTCAGTGCGAGAGCTGGTGTCCAGGAGACAGATGCCAGGCTGTGACTGCAGGAGCGGGCGATGAGCCACCCGGTCGAACCGGCCCCGGTGGCGGCCGCGGTCAGTTTGGCGTAGGTGCGGCAGATCCGCCGACCGTCGAGCAGCCCCTCGGTGCGTTGCCGCAGCCGTAGAGCGGTCAGCAGCAGACCGATCGCGTAGGACAGGCTGTACGCGGCGGCCATCCCGGTGACCGCACAACGGGGAGACAGCAGAAGATGGCAGGCCACAGCGAAAGCGATGTTGATGCCGTTGATCCACAGCGCTATGCGGAACGGTGTGCGGGTGTCTTCGAAGGCATAGAAGCCGCGCAGCAGGAGGTATTGAGCGGAGAATGGGATCAGTCCCAGGCCGAAGGCTTGCACCATGTGGCCCAGGGGGATGGTTGCCGCGGTGTTGGCAGCGCCGTGGGCGAACAGCAGTTGCGCGATCTGCGGGCCGAAGGCGACGAAGAAGAATGCCGCTGGAACGATGATGACGCCGCTGGTCCGCAGTGCTCGGGAGAGGTCGGCACGCAAGTCCTCGACACGGTGCTCGGTCACTGCCCGGCTCATGCGCGGAAGAAGAGCGGTGACAAGGGAGACGGTGACGATCGACTGGGGCAGCATCCAGATCTGCTGGCCGTAGCTGTAGGCGGTGTAGCCGACCCCGTCGTGGGGCAGGGCGGCGTCGGCGGAGGAGGCCAGGCGGGTGACCACCGTGCTCGCCACGAGGTTGGCCAGTACGAACAGCAAGGTCCAGCGGGCCGCGTTCACGCTCTTGCGCAGGCCGGTGCCCCGCCAGTCGAAACGCGGTCGAAGCCGGAATCCGGCTTCGCGGGCGTAAGGGATCAGGGCGAGCGCCTGGAGGGCCAGGGCAGTCGTGGTACCGATGCCGAGCAGCCGGACCTGGGCGTCCGTGATGTCCGTGGCCTTTTCGGGGGCGGTCATCATGCCGACGTACAGGCCGAACATGGTGATCAGAATGAGGTTGTTCAGAACCGGGGTCCACATCATCGCCCCGAACCGGTTCCGGGCGTTGAGGACCTGGCCGAAGATGCTGAACACGCCGTAGAAGAAGATCTGCGGAAGCAGGAAGCGGGCGAAGACGACCGTCAACTCGAATGCGTCGTGGGTGGCAGGTGTGTCGCGCTGGTAGACGCTGATGATCGCGGGAGCGGCCCATGTGGCCAGCGCGGTGCCGACGCCGAGGACACACAGCACGAGGGTGACCAGACGCTGTTCGAAGGCGGCTCCGCCGTCGGGGTCTTCTGTGCGGGCCCTGACCAGCTGCGGGACCAGGACGGAGTTCAGCGCACCACCGATCAGAAGGAAGTACAGGCTGGTGGGCACCGTGTTGGCCTGGTTGTAGGTGGTGGCCAGCAGCCCGGTGCCCAGTGCGGCGGCTTGCAGCACTTGCCGGATCAGTCCAGTAGCGCGCGAGACCACCGTCCCGACCGCCATCAGCGCGGACGAGCGCAACACTCCGCTGCCACCCTGGCCCCGCTTGGGTGCGGCATGCCTTCTGCGTCCGGTGCTTGACCGCTCTAACGCTTCGGGTGATGTCTCCTCGCTCATGGGCACAATTTACGACGAAGCCGCATGGGTTGGTCACTGATCCCAGGGCCCGCGTCCGTGTTCGTCCTGACCGGAGACGACGTCACCTTCACCCACCGGAGCCTGCTCGTGACCGGACTCGGGGAGGACGGCGACCTGCTCATGATCGGCCACCCGCCCGTTCGGGACGTCCTGGCCGTGACAAGCCCCTATTACCGCTACACCTGGGGCCGGCGCCTGCGCCCGTTCGACGGCCACGTCCTCGCCGAGAGCATCACCCAGCCGCTGGGGCCGGTTCGACGACCCGAACCTGGCCGACGTCGTCGCCAGCCAGACCGGACAGGACGCGGGTGTACGGGACTACGTCCTAGGCGCCCCGGGCGCAGCCCGCATCACCTAACCGGCCACCTCGTACTGCCCCACCTCACGGAAGTAGCGCAGGGTTTCCGGGGAGCCGTCGTCGAGGGCGGCGTTGGCTGCGGCGCGCAGGGCGTCACTGATGTTCGGAGCCGCGAGCATGCGAGCTATGTAGACGGCGTCGTCCTCGGCTTGGGCCAGTCGGTAGCCGGTCTCCAGCCAGGTGCGCATCTCCTCCGGGGAGTTGTTGTCGAGGAGCTTGTTGGCCTCCTCGATGACGCGCTTGTCATTGTTCTGCGTTGCCCCGTGGAGGATGCGGGCGATGGCGACCCGGTCGTCCTCGGCCTGAGCCAGTCGGTAGCCGGTCTTCAGGAAGGTGCGCATGTCGTCCACGGTGCCGTTGAGGGCCTCATTGGCCTCTCGGGCGACCCCCCGGCCGCTTCCCTCGTCCGCCAGGATGGCGGCGATCGCCGCACGCAGTTCGTCCTCCGACATCTCGTCCACCGGTGTGTCGGACGTGGTCGCCACGGTGGTGGTGACCGGGGCCGCCGAATCGTTGGCAAACGCCGGGGCGGTGAAGAGGAGGGCTGGGGTCAGGGCGGTGGCCACGACGAGCAGAACGGCACGCGTCGGTCTCATGAATATACGCCTCCGTGTTCGAACTTCGGGTATGCAGATGATCACCCATGCGCGCCAAAATCGCACGAGGAATCGGTTAGTCCGGAAAAACACACCCGCCGTCGCCGACGCCGTCGGTCACCGAATACGGGAAGCCGGCGCCCCGGTCCAGGTCACCCACCATCACATCGACCGGCCGCCGGTCCCCCGCGAACACCCGGCGGCCCGACTGCCCGTTCCGCGCGGTCATGGCGTACGTCGAGGAGCGGCGCGGCCGGAGCCCCGGTGCGGGTAACTCGCCCCAGCCGAGGCTAGGTTGGCCCGATAGGCAGGTAATCCCCCCGGAAAGGGACATGAATGGGTATGACCGTCGCCTCACAAGCCCAAGCCTCGGCTCAAGTCCCGGCCCAAGGCCGTGCCGCCCGGTTGGTGGGGCGGGCCCCCGCCGGGGTGCGGCCGTATCTGGAGTTGTTGCGGCTGGACCGGCCGGTGGGGGCCTGGCTGCTGGTGGTGCCCGGATGGATCGCCCTGGGAGCGATCGCCGGGCCCCGGGACGGGGGCCTGCTCGGGCTGCTGCTCCTGGTGTACGGGGTGCTGTCGAGAGGGTCCGCCAGCGGGCTCAACGATGTGCTGGACGCGCGGTTCGACGCACAGGTGCCGCGTACGGCGGGGCGGCCCGTCGCCTCCGGGCGGCTGGCGGCCGGGCGGGCGCTGGTGCTGTGTGTCGTGGTGGGGGCCGTCGCTCCGCTGGTGATGGGGTTCTGGAGTGTGGAGGCCGTGGTGTGGGCGGCGGCCGGGGCGCCCCTCGCGGCGGTGTATCCGTATATGAAGCGGGTCACCCACTGGCCGCATGTGTGGCTGGGGATCACCATCAACTGGACGGTGCCGCTGGTGTACGGCCTGCTCACCGGAGGGCTCGGGGGCGGGGGCGGGGTGCTGTACGGGGCGCTGATCTGCTGGGCCGTGGGGACGGACGTGATCTACGCCTGCCAGGACCGGGAGGCCGATGTGCGGGCCGGGGTGCGGTCGGCCGCCGTGCTGCTCGGGCGCCGTAGCCGGGTGCTGGTGGGCGGCGTGTACGCGGGGTGTGTGGCGCTGCTCGCCTGGTTCGGGGTCGTGGCCGGGCTCGGGCCGCTGTACTGGCCCGGGCTGTGCGTGGTCGCGGGGCAGTTGGGGTGGCAGGTATGGCGGGCCGACCCCGCGGACGTCGGAGCCTGCGGGCGGGCGTTCGGCACCAACCCCCTGTGCGGACTGCTCATCCTCGTGGCCGTGCTCGCCGGGCGGGTCGGTACCCTCGGCTGAGCGACACGGCCCCTGGAGGTGCTGGTGGGACTGCGGGAACGGATCGCGGCGGAACTCACGGCGACCATGCACGGCGGGGATCTCAAGCTGGAGCGGTACGCGGGGCCGCCCGGGGATCCCGGGCTGTTCGGGATCGCGCCGGGGGACCCGGTGTGGCGGGTGCACGGGCAGGCCACCGGGATGCTCACCGGGGGGTTCGCCGCGCTCATGCTCCAGTCGCTGCATCCGCTGGCCATGGCGGGGGTCGATCAGCACTCCGACTTCCGCGCCGATCCGGTCGGGCGGCTGAACGGAACCGTACGGTTCATCACCACGACCACCTTCGGCTCCTCGGCCGCCGCCCGCGAGGTGATCGACCTCGTCCGGCGGATCCACACCCGGGTGCACGGCACCGCCCCCGACGGCCGGCCGTACCGCGCGGACGACCCCGACCTGCTCACCTGGGTGCACACCGCCGAGGTACGCAGCTTCCTCGCCGGCCACCAGACCTACGCACCCCGGCCGCTCCGGCTGACCCCCGCCGAGTGCGACGCCTACTACCGCCAAGCCGCCCCCGTGGCCGAGGCGTTGGGCGCGCGGAACGTACCGCGCACGTCCCTCGAGGCCGAGCGCTACCTGACCCGCCTCCGCCCCCAACTCCACGCCACTCCGGCCGCGTTGGACTCGGTACTGTTCCTCCGCCGCTTCGGACGCACCCGACGGGAGCGGCTGGTCGCAGGCCTGCTCACGAACGCCTCCGTCGGACTCCTCCCCGACTGGGCCCGCACCGAACTCGGCATCCACCGCCCGGCCCCCGTCCGCACCGGCTGGGACCGGCCCCTGGCGACGGCCGTCGGACGCACCCTCCAGTGGGCGCTCGGGCCCTCCCGGATCCAGGCCGCCGCACGGGGGCGGCTGGCGGGGGCGCGGCAGGGATGACGTCGGCCGTGCCCGGACCTGGGCACGGGATGAGCCACGATGTGGCCGCGCCGGCTTCAGACGGGCAGGAAGTCGCTCGCTATGCGCGCCGCCGTCCGCTCCAGCAGGGGCCCCGCCTGCGCGAGGCAGCGGGGGATGTCGGGCTCCAGTTCGGTCAGGGCGTAGGCCCGATGGATGCCGACGGCCTTCAAGGAGTCGGGGTCCAGGGACAACCGGCCGCAGACGGCGACCACGGGCAGGCCGTGCGCGCGGGCCCGGGAGGCGACGCCCGCCGGTGCCTTGCCGTGGAGGGTCTGGTCGTCCAGGGAGCCCTCACCGGTGATCACCAAATCCGCTCGGGCCAGGGCCTCGCCGAAACCGAGCAGGTCCAGCATCACCTCCACTCCGGGGCGGAACCGGGCCCGCAGTGCGGTGAGGGCGCCGAAGCCGAGTCCGCCGGCCGCCCCGGCTCCGGGTTCCTCGGCCGTGCCGAGCGCTCCGCACGTTCGCGCGTAGTGGTGCAGGGCGCTCTCGAGGATGTCCACCTCCTTGGGGGAGGCGCCCTTTTGGGGCCCGTAGACCGCGGCCGCGCCCTTCGGCCCGAGCAACGGGTTGTCGACGTCGCTCGCCAGTACAAGGTCCACCTCCGCGAGCCGGGTGTCGAGTCCGGACAGGTCGGCCTTCGCGAGCCGGGCCAGGGCCGCCCCGCCGGGGCCGACCGGGGCGCCGGACGCGTCCAGGAACCGCGCGCCGAGCGCCGACAGCATCCCCGCGCCACCGTCCGTCGTCGCACTGCCGCCGACGCCCAGGGCGATCGAACGGGCCCCGGCGTCCAGCGCGGCGCGCAGTACTTCGCCGGTGCCGTACGACGTGGCGGTGAGCGGCGCGAAGACGTCCGCCGGGAGGTGTCGCAGCCCGGACGCCTCGGCCATTTCGACGACCGCGGCGCCGTTCCGCAGGGCGTAGGCGGCGGTCACCGGCGTGCCCTCGGGTCCGGTCACGCGTATCTGGCGTCGGCCGAACCCGGCCGCGACCGCGGCGTCCACCGTCCCGTCACCGCCGTCGGCGACCGGTACGGACGCGACCGACGCGTGGGGGGCCGCCCGCCGGAGCCCGGCGGTGAGCCGTTCGGCTACCTGAGCCGCGGTCAGCGACCCCTTGAACTTGTCCGCCGCGATCAGTACGCGCACCCGTTTTCCTCTCCTTCCGGGCCGGGCGGCGATCCGCCCGGCGTCGTCCGCCGGTGCGGTCAGGGGGCTGTCGCCACCAGGTCGCGTACGCGGGCGGCCACGGACGGCTCGCTCCCCTCCAGCGCTTTGGCCAGTCCGTCCGGATCGGTCAGCGGGCGCCTGTCGACGACGCCCCGCGCCCATTCCGGTGGAGCGCCGCACTCGGTGATCAGGACCCGAACCGCCTGGGCGGCGGGCAGCAGGTCGAACCAGCGGAGCCCGAGCGTGGCGAGGCCGGCGGGGGTGGGCTCGCCGAACAGCCGGAGCCGCGCCAGGCCACCGTCGGGATAGATGTCGAGCTTGACGTGGCTGACGGGGCGGGAGGCGTCGATACGGAAGCGGTGCCGGGTGTCCCGCTGCAGCCGGGTGCGCGGCAGCAGGTCGAACCAGGCCCCGGGATCGTCGGGGTCCGCCACCGCGGCGTCGATGCCCCGCAGCCGTGCCGAACCCGGGGAGTTACCGATGAAGTACGAGGTGTCGAGGGCCGCTTGGGCGAGGTGTCCGGGCGCGGCGAGTTCGACGATCACCCAGTCGTTGCCGCCACCGCGGCGTCGGCGGGTTTCCCAGCCGTCGCCCATCACCCGGGGCAGCCCCGGGGACAGCACGTTGTTGGGCGGGGAGTAGAAGCGGTCACTGGCGTCGACGACGCGGCCGCCGTTCTCCACCGCGCCCAGGTCCCAGGCGGAGCCGGTGAGGAACCGCGGGTCCGGGATCACATTGCCGTGGACACGCAGCCGGGCCACCCCGCCGTCGGGGTGGATGTTGAGGCGGACGTGGGTGAAACGCCGGTCGGCCTCGACCTCGAAGTGGTGTTCGGTGTCTCCGCGCAGCGGGCTCGGCGGAACGATCGGAACCCATTCGGCCTCTTCGAGTTCGGCCGGCGTGGGATAGCCCTCGGCGGCACACGCGTCGAGCGAACAGGACTCCGGATAGTTGCCGGTGAAGTGCGCCGTGTCGACGACGACACCGCGGATCACGCCCGGCGCGCCGAGCCGTACGACGGCCCAGTCGTGGTCGCCCGCCTCGTATTCGGGGCGGCGGCGCCGGGTTTCCCAGCCGTCCATGATCTGACCCTTGTGCCCGAAGGTGTGGGGCTGGAACACGGGTGCCGTGGGGCGCAGCAGATTTTCCTTCTCGGCGAAGAACTCGTCGTTGGCCGCGACGACACCGCCGCCGAGGGCGCGGGCGGCGAGGTCGGGAAGCCGGGTGAAGTCGCTCATGCTCTCTCTCCTGTTCCCGAGGGGTCAGCCGAGGGCCACGCGGACCGCCGTCGGGGCGTGGTCGGGGCCGGTGGCCACTTCCTCGAACTCCGTGACGTTGTCGAGTTCGGTTCCCATGGACACATTGGTGACGCGTTCGAGGATGACCTCGACGACCACCGGTACCCGGTACTCGGCCATGAGCTTCTTGGCCTCTTCGAGGGCGGGCGCGATGCGGTCGGGCTCGAAGACGCGGACGGCCTTGCAGCCCAGCCCTTCGGCGACCTTGACGTGGTCGACGCCGTAGCCGCCCACCTCGGGGGCGTTGACATTGTCGAAGGACAGCTGGACGCAGTAGTCCATGTCGAAGCCGCGCTGCGCCTGGCGGATCAGACCGAGGTAGGCGTTGTTGACGACGACGTGGAGGTAGGGGATCTGGAACTGGGCGCCGACGGCGAGTTCCTCGATCATGAATTGGAAGTCGTAGTCGCCGGAGAGGGCGACGACGGTGGCGTTCGGATCGGCGGTCGCGACGCCCAGGGCGGCGGGCACGGTCCAGCCCAGCGGCCCGGCCTGGCCGGCGTTGATCCAGTGCCGGGGGCGGTAGACATGGAGCATCTGCGCGGCCTGGATCTGGGAGAGGCCGATCGTGGAGACGTAGCGCGTGTCGGGCCCGAACGCCTTGTTCATCTCCTCGTAGACCCGCTGCGGCTTGACCGGCACCTGATCGAAGTGGGTCCTGCGGAGCATGGTGGCCTTGCGCTGCCGGCAGCTGTCGGCCCAGTCGCCGCGGTCCCTGAGGGCTCCGGCGGCCTGCAGCTCCCTCGCCGCCTCGACGAAGAGCTCCAGCGCGGGCCCGGCGTCGGAGACGATGCCGTAGTCGGGCGGGAAGACCCGGCCGATCTGGGTGGGTTCGATGTCGACGTGGACGAAGGTACGGCCCCGGGTGTAGGTGTCGACGCCGCCGGTGTGGCGGTTCGCCCAGCGGTTGCCGATGCCGAGGACGAAGTCGGACTCCAGCAGGGTGGCATTGCCGTAGCGGTGGGAGGTCTGCAGACCGACCATGCCCGCCATGAGCGGATGGTCGTCGGGGATGGTTCCCCAGCCCATCAGCGTGGGCACCACCGGCACCCCGGTCAGCTGGGCGAACTCCACCAGCAACTCGCTCGCGTCGGCGTTGATGATGCCGCCGCCGGCGACGATCAGCGGCCGTTCGGCGGCCTGGAGCAGCTCGACGGCCTTGTCGATCTGCGCCCGGGTGGCGGCCGGCCGGTGGGCCGGAAGCGGCTCGTATGTCTCCAGGTCGAACTCGATCTCCGCCATCTGGACGTCGATCGGCAGATCGATCAGCACCGGACCGGGCCGGCCGGAACGCATGAGGTGGAACGCCTGCTGGAGGGCGCCGGGCACCTGCGCGGGCTCCAGCACGGTCATCGCCATCTTGGTCAGCGGCCCCGCGATGGAGGCGATGTCGACGGCCTGGAAGTCCTCCTTGTGCAGCTTGGCCACGGGTGCCTGGCCGGTGATGCACAGGATCGGGACCGAGTCCGCGGCGGCCGAGTACAGACCGGTGATCATGTCGGTGCCCGCGGGGCCGCTGGTGCCCACGCAGACCCCGATGTTCCCGGCGTTCGCACGGGTGTAGCCCTCGGCCATGTGCGAGGCCCCCTCCACATGACGGGCGAGGACATGCGTCAGGCCGCCATTGGTGCGCATCGCGGAGTAGAAGGGATTGATCGCCGCACCGGGCAGGCCGAAGACATGGGTGGTTCCCTCACGCTTGAGGATCTCCACCGCCGCCTGGGCCGCGGTCATTCGAGCCATGGGGATGCTCCTGTCGATTGGTACGTCGGGGGGTGGGTTCAGTGGGTGGCGCGGCCGGCCAGGCGCTCGACGCCGCGCAGCAGGGCGGAGTGGTCGAGCCCGCCGTCGCCGCGGGCGCGGGCCGAGGCGATCAGCTGGGCGACGAGAGCGCCGACCGGCAGGGGCGCCCCCACGGCCCGTGCCGCGTCGGTGACGATGCCCATGTCCTTGTGGTGCAGGTCGATACGGAAGCCGGGCTTGAAGTCGCGGTCGAGCACCGCCTGCCGCTTGCGGGCCAGGACGGTGGAGCCGGCCAGGCCCCCGCCCAGGACCTCCAGTGCCGCCTTCAGGTCCACGCCGGCGTTCTCCAGGAAGACCACGGCCTCGGCCAGGGACTGCAGGTGGATGGCGACCATCAGCTGGTTGGCGGCCTTGACCGTCTGCCCGGCCCCGTGCGGGCCGACGTGCACGATGGTGGTGCCCAGTGCCTCGAACACCGGCCTGGCGTCGGCGAAGTCGTCCGGGTCGCCGCCGACCATGATGGACAGCGCCCCCTCGATGGCGCCCGCCTCGCCGCCGGACACCGGGGCGTCGAGCGTACGCAGGCCCTTGTCCCGTGCGGCGGCGTCCACCTCCAGCGAGGTCTGCGGGGTGATGCTGCTCATGTCGATCAGCAAGGTGCCCGGCCCGGCGTGTTCCAGGACGCCGCCCTCGCCGAGGACGACCTCCTTCACCTGCGGGTCGGCCGGGACCATGGTGATCACGACCTCGGCTTCGCGCACCGCCTCGGCGATGCTGTCGGCGCCCCGGCCACCGGCGGCGACCAGGGTGTCCACGGCCGCGCGGCCGCGGTTGTAGCCAGTGACGGTGTGTCCGGCCTTCACCAGGTTGGCGGCCATCGGGCCGCCCATGATGCCCAGGCCGATGAAGGCGATCTTCCGGGAAGTGGCGCTCATCGTGGGTTCCTTCGTGTCGTCCGTGTCGTCCGTGTCGTCGTGGTGGTCCGCGACAGCGGGCCGGGCACCGGGTCAGGCCTGGCGGTCGCTGCCGCGCCGCTCGCGTGGGAGCCAGTCGAAGCTGTCCGCGCTCGGGCCCTCGGGCTTGTACTCCAGGCCCACCCAGCCGGCGTAGCCCGCGGCCTCGAGGCGCAGCAGCAGCCCGTCGAGGTCCAGCCGTCCCGTACCGGGCGCGCCCCGCCCGGGTGCGTCGGCGATCTGGACATGGCCGATGCGATCGGCGTGGGCGGCGATCACCCCGGGCACGTCGTCACCGTTGACGGAGAGGTGGTAGAGGTCGGCCAGGAGACGGAGGTTGCGGCTGCCGGACTCGACCGCCACCCGGTCGATGACGGCGATCGCGTCCGCCGCGGTGAGCAGCGGGTACGCCGGGGCGCCGCTGACCGGCTCCAGCAGGATCGTGCCGCCGACGCGCTCGGCGGCCTTGGCCGCCAGTGCCAGGTTCTCCACCGCCAGGTCGTCCTGCTCCGCCGGGGCGGCGCCGTCGACCCGGTTGCCGTACAGCGCGTTGAACGAACGGCATCCCAGTTGCTCGCCGATCGCCACGGTGACGTCGATGTTGTCGCGGAACTCCGCGGCCCGGCCCGGCCAGGACACCAGGCCCCGGTCGCCCCCGGGCATGTCCCCGGCGAAGAAGTTCAGGCCGGTCAGGCGGACACCGGCGGCACGCACCGCCCGTACGAAGGCATCGGCCTCCGCGTCCGTCGGCACGGCCGTCGCATAGGGCCACCAGAACTCGACCGCGTCGAACCCCGCGGCCTTCGCGGCAGCCGGACGCTCGAGCAGCGGCAGCTCGGTGAACAGGATCGACAGATTGACGGTGCGGGGAAGTCGGTTCTTCATCAGTGCTCCCGGCCGAGGCTCATCAGGTACGGACGCCAGCCACCGAAGTCGGTGATCTCCTTGTGAACGCCCTTCTCGAGCTCGCCGCGGCGAAGGACCATCGAGAAGGACGAGGAACCGTCCTGGAGTTGGATGATCCAGAACTCCAGTTCCGGCGGCTCGCTGGGCAGCAGGTGGTCGCGCAGCACCTCGTCGGGGACGTCGTAGACCTCGCCTTCCACCGCGGTGGAGACACCGGGGTCGGGCAGCAGCCCGGGGCAGGTGTCCCGGATCGAGAAGAAGCGGTAGCCGGGGGCGGTGCGGGTCCGGGCCACGAGGGGGGCTCCGCGCAGGTGGTGATGGAAGGGGCCGCCCTCCATCGCCTGGCCGTTGAGGAACATGCGTGCCATGGGATCTCCCGTTTCTTGAGGGCGTGTGAGTACGGGTGATGGGCCGGCACCGGAGTGGGGTGCCGGTCAGCGGGGGTCGGCAGAGCACCGGAACCCTTCTGCGATGTGGATAGTATTTTCTGCATTGCGGAATAACAACCCCCGCCGACCACTCATCCCCGACACCCTCGCCTTACGTCCCACGCCTCGCGGTGTCAGACTCATCGGCACGGTGGCGACGCCCGGACGGCCGGGCGGAGCGGGGACGTAAAAAGTCTTGACAGGCCCCCACGGCGGACCTATACATCTGCCAATCGAAAAATAAATTCCGCATGGCGAAAAATACTTCGGCCCCGTCTCAGCTGCCGCCGAGGCCTTGGCCGACGGCCCCGGCCAGCGGCCTTGGCCAGCGGCAGGCGATCCGCTGAGGCGCCGCCTCCCCCACGCCATGCGCGGCGTCCCAACGGCCCCGTCCCGACCGCACCGCACGAGACGTGCCACCCACCCCAGACGGCCTCGCCCCACCAGTGGAGTACGGCCCGGCCCAGGAGGTTCTCGACGTGAAACCCATCCATCTGCTCGGCGCGATCCCGTTCCTCGGGATCCTCGGGGGGATCTTCTTCGCGAACCGGGTGACGCCCTATGTCCTCGGTATGCCGTTCAACCTCTTCTGGCTGGTCATGTGGGTCGTGCTGATCTCCGCGACCATGGCCGTCATCTACCACCTGGACCCGGCGAACCGGGAGGAGCAGAGCTCATGATCGCCCTCACCGTCATCTTCGCCTTCCTGCTCGCGGCCCTGGGCCTGGGCCTGCGCGCCCGCCGTGGCAGGGACATGGACCTCGAACAGTGGTCGGTGGGCGGCCGCGGCTTCGGAACGGTCTTCGTCTTCCTGCTGCTGGCCGGCGAGATCTACACGACCTTCACCTTCCTGGGCGCCTCGGGATGGGCCTACGGCAAGGGCGCGCCCGCGTACTACATCCTCTGTTACGCCTCACTGGCCTACGTCCTGTCGTACTGGCTGCTCCCGGCCGTGTGGCGCTACGCCAAGCAGCACCGGCTGATCTCGCAGTCCGACTTCTTCGTCGCCAAATTCAACAGCCCGCTGCTCGGCGCGCTGGTGGCCCTCGTCGGAGTCGTCGCGATGGTGCCCTACCTCGTCCTGCAGCTCAAAGGGCTGGGGATCATCGTGTCCGTCTCCTCCGACGGCCGTATCTCCTCCCACTGGGCCATCGTGATCGGCACAGTGGCACTGACCCTCTATGTGACGATCTCGGGCATCCACGGCTCGGCCTGGACCTCGGTGCTCAAAGACGTCGCCATCCTCGCGATCGTCCTCATCCTCGGCATCTACCTGCCGATGCACTACTTCGGCGGCGTCGGGGAGATGTTCCACGCGGTGGACAAGGCCCACCCCCAGCTCCTCACCCTCCCCTCCAGCGGCATGAGCACCTCGTGGTTCGCCTCCACCGTGCTGCTCTCGGCGGTCGGCTTCTACATGTGGCCGCACACCTTCAGCGCCTCCTACAGCGCCCAGAACGAACGCGTCTTCCGCCGCAACGCCATCTTCATGCCGCTCTACCAGCTCATCCTGCTCTTCGTCTTCTTCGCCGGATTCACCGCCATCCTGGTCGTGCCCGGCCTCAAGGGCGCCGACGCGGATCTGTCGCTGCTGCGCATCACCACCGCCACCTTCCCCTCCTGGTTCGTCGGCATCGTCGGTGGCGCCGGGCTGCTCACCGCACTGGTCCCCGGATCCCTGCTGCTCATGACCTCCGCGACCTGCCTGTCGAAGAACGTCTACCGCCTCGCCCGGCCCCACACCAGCGAGAAGCACATCGCCCGTCTCGCACAGCTGCTCGTCCCCGCCCTCGCCCTGGTCTCCCTCTACTTCACCTTCAACGGCGGCAGTTCGATCGTCTCGCTGCTGCTCATGGGCTACGCACTGGTCACCCAGCTCTTCCCGGCACTGCTGGCGAGCCTCGCGCCACGGCAGTTCGTCACCAAGGAGGGAGCAGCGGCGGGCATCGTCGTCGGAGTCACCACGGTCGCCGTCGTCACCCTCTCCGGAGTCACGGTGGGCAGTCTCCTGCCGGGACTCCCCCAGGCGGTGAAGGACCTCAACGTCGGTGTCATCGCCCTCGTCCTCAACACCGTGGTCATGGTGGCCACCTCCGCCGCCACCCGCACCGCGAGCCCCGTCCCCGTAACCGCCGCCGCCCTGCGCCCCGAACCCGAGGCCACGGCCGGCACCGGCTGACCCGCTCCCCCGCTTACGCGCCAGGCTGCTCTTGGTCGCCGACCTCGCCGGTGACCAAGAGCAGCCTGTGGAGTGGACGAGCTTGCCGGTCCCCTCCGCTCCCTGGGCTCAGGATCAGTCCTGCAACTGGCGGAATCCTTCCGCGATGCCACTCATACCCTTGTGCAGGATCGTGGTGTGGTTGAACAGCAGCATGGAAGCCCCGCGGGCACGCCACTGAATCGCGTCCTCCACGGTGTCGACCAGCACCGCGAGACGGCATGCGGGCGCCGACAGGACGCTCTCGACGATCTTGTCGATGGAGGCGGACACCTCGGGATGGTTCAGCTCGCCTGGCCTGCCGAGCGACATGGACAGGTCGCTCGGTCCGATCCAGACAGCGTTCAGACGCCCGGTTTCCGCGATGGCACCGATGTTGTCGACGGCTTCGACGTCTTCGGCCTGTGCGACGACCACGGTCCTGGCCGCCGCGTCGGTCAGGTGCTGGTGCAGGGGGATCGTGCCGGAGCGGCCGGCCCGCGTGCTGAGCGCCAGCCCGCGCGATCCATGGGGCGGGTAGTGAGCGGCGGATACGGCGGCGCGCGCTTCGGCCCGCGTCGAGATGTGCGGCACGACCACTCCGGTCGCTCCGGCGTCAAGCGCGCGCAGAACCGCCAGCGGGTCGTTGCTTCCGACGCGGACCAGCGCTGCTGTCCCGGCGGCGTCCGCCGCCCGTAGGTGGTGTTCCAGCTCCGCACTGTCGGAGGGGCCGTGTTCGGTATCGATGAGGACGAGGTCGAACCCGAGGTGACCGGCCAGTTCGACGACCGGTGCGCATGGCATCTTCACGATCAGTCCGGACACGGCGGTGTCCGCGGCGATGCGCGAAGCGAGGGGGGGTTGGGTCACGGTCACGTCTGCTCGCCCTCCGAGCGGGTGCGTCGGCCACCGTCTCCGGCGGCGGTGAAGAGTCCGAGCTTCTCGTCGACCACCCTGGTGGCGGCGGTGATGCCGAACCTGGTGAAGGCGGCCAGCCCGTCACCGGTGACCTCGCAGGTGTTGAGAGCCCGGATGTAGGCGCCTCGTACCTCTGCGTTCACGTTGACCTTGGCGATCCCCAGAGTGATGGCGGCGGCCACCTGCTCATCGGGAATGCCCGAGGCGCCGTGCAGGACGAGCGGGACGGGGCAGTGCCGTTGGATGTCCCGGAGCCGGGCGAGGTCGAGTGTCACCGGCCGGGAGGTCATCCCGTGCACATTGCCGATGGCGACGGCCAGTGCGTCCACCCCGGTCTCCTGGACGAAGCGGCCGGCTGCCTCCGGGTCGGTGCCACCTGCCGCTCGGGCCTGCGTCGAGGAGTCCTCATCACCTGCCACCTCGCCCAGTTCGGCCTCCACCCAGGCTCCGTAGGGCGCCGCCAGTTTCACCGCGCGCGACGTCAGCTCGATATTGGCGGGCAGGTCGAGATGGGAGCCGTCAATCATGACGGAGGTGTAGCCCCTGTCCAGACAGCGCCGGATCTCCTCCAGGTCCCGGCAGTGGTCCAGGTGTACACCGACCTGCCCCGGAGCCTGCTCGGCCAGTGTGAGCGCCACCTTGGCGAGCACCTCCTCGCCGGCATAGCCGAAGGAGGAGCTGCCCGCCTGGAGCAGGACGGGCACCTGCCGGGCGGCCGCGGCATCGAGCACCGCCTGGGCCAGCTCGATGTTGTAGACGCTGAACGCGCCGAGTGCCCGACCGCTCGCATGAGCCTGGGCGAGCACGTCGCTACCGAGCGACAGCACCTTGATCTCCTTCCAGGAGGGACAGCACGTCGGCGAGCGTGTTCGTGTCGCCGACATTGCCGGGGAAGACGACATAGGGCAGACCGGGACGTGCCGTGTCCGCACCCAGTCGGAGCACGGAGACCTGACCGGTGAACATCTGGCCCATCACCCGCGCCCGCCGCATCCCCAGACCGCGGACGGCCACTTCGTGCGAGGTGATCCCGCCCTTCGCGACGACATAGCGCAATAGCAGATCGGCGGGCAGCCGCGCGACGATCGAGCACACGGCGTCGGACACCTGACGGGCGACCGCGAGGCTGCGCTCGCGGTCATCGGCCACGGTACGCACGGTTCGCGAGGTCACGAGGACGGAATGGGCGTGGCGCAGACTCTGTTCCAGCGCGGTGGCACAGTCCGCGATGACCTTCTCGGCTCCGTCCCCGGAGGCGAGGAGCGTGTCGACATCGAGCTCTACCTCGGCCAGGCCGTGGCGCCGCACGGCAGCCTCGAGCTGACTGCTGGTGAGCGCCGTGTGGGAGCCGACCACCGTCAGACCGAACTCGCCCTCCTGGACGGCGGGGTCCGGGTCCGGCATCCCGGTTTCGGCCAACGGCGTGCCCGGCGGCTGCCCGATCAGGGCGCGCACGAACGACGGTCCGGTGCGGTAGAGGATGCGCCTCCCCGCCTGCTCCGCCCTCTGGCAGGCCAGGGCGAGCGACTCCAGATCGGATGCGGTGCGCGCATTGCCGATGACGACAGCGCCGTCACCCGCCGACGCGATCACCTGCGCGGCCTCGTGACCGCCGTCGCCGCGCAGCGTGTCCAGCGACACCGACTTCACCGCCGCCACGCTGTCCCCCAGGCGGGCCGCGACCCAACTGCGCAGGTCCCGCTCGCTGTATCCGAAGGTGGCGTCGCCGGCGAACTCCGTTTGCGCGGCCGGTACGAAGTCGCCGTCCCGCAGCACCCACTGGACGTCGTCCTCGGTCACCCTGCCCGCCTCCACGAACGCGGGAACGAAGACCACCGTGTCCACGGGCTGTCCGGCCTCGGCGCAGACGGCGCGCAGCGCGGTGAGCTCGGGTGCGAAGTGGCCGCGCAGTGTGGAGTCGCTGCGGCTGACGAAGACGGGGCGCACACTGGCCTGCTCTGCGGCCTCGAACGCGGTCCGCGCCATCTCCCGGTTCACCGCTTCGGCGTCGGACCGGGACAGGCTGCGGCTGTTGGTCCACACGAACGTCGGTTCGCGTCGGGCCGCGGAGCGGCGGAGTTCCTCGACGCCGGGCTTGATCAGGACGGTGACTCCGTGCACGGCCTGGGCGCCGGTGGGGTCGTCGTCGAGGATCACGAACCAGGCAGCGGAGTGCTCGTTGTAGCCGCGGATCCGGGACAGCGGGTCGGACGCCGGGCGAAGGTTCACGTCCGCCATGATCACAGGCCCTTGGGCCGGTTCCAGCCGCGCCCGGTGTCGCCGGGGGCCTCCCATCCCTGCTCGGTCACGATGAGGGTGTCCTCCAGCTTGACGAAGCCGGCCTCGGGGTTCTCCACCCAGGTCTCGATCGACAGGACGAGGCCGGGCTCCAAGGGGGCATCGGCGTGATCGGCGGGGTAGGGAACGGGCCCGGTGCCGGTCAGGCGCGGCGCCTCGTGGGTGATGAGCCCCATGCCGTGGGCCACGAAGAACATCTGGTCCTTGTGCGCGCATGCGGCGAGGGCATTCTCGGCCACGGCGAAGATGTCACCGCCACGCTTGCCGGGCCCCACGGCGGTGCGGGCCGCCTGCTGCACCGACTCGATCTCGGCGAGGAGGTCGGTCATCAGCGCCGTCGGCTCGCCTGCCACGGCCATGCGGGCCAGGTCGCCGATATAGCCCTCGTACATGCCACCGGAGTCGAGGGAGAGAACCTCTCCTTCCCGCCAGATCCGATCCGAAGGGGCCCGGTTGAGTTCCTGGCCGGTGGAGACGAGACAGTAGTCGAACACCATCCCGCGCTTGGTCTGCTCCAGCCGGAACCGCTCCACGATGTCCCGCTTGCTCATCCCGGGCCTCGACACCTCGAAGGTCGCGAGCATCGAGTCGATGATGCCGTTGGACGCCTTGCGCACCAGGTCCAGCTCCTCGGCCGACTTGATGGCGCGCATGGCCTCCAGCAGCTTCTGCGCCTCGACAAAGCGCACATCGGGCAGTTCGGCGCGCAGGATGTCCCAGGCGTCGGCCGGCAGGAATGCCTTCTCGACGGCGACGGTCGCCCTGTCCAGACCGCGCTGACGCAGACCCGCGGCAACAGCGCGAGCGGTGTCGGCGCTGGACCATGACACGTGCTGCACATCGGGCACCCAGAAGGGGAACACGTCACTGCCCCAGGCCTCATTGCCGCAGCCGACATAGAAGGACTCCTGCGGCTTGCCCTTGCGGTAGGTGAGTGCGGGCAGGTAGCGCGAGAGGCCGATGGCGTCCATGTTCGCGAAGAAGAAGTAGCGATACCCGCCCAGCATGTACTGAACGTTGAAGCGTGTGGTCGCGACGACCGCGTCCACTCCGGCCTCGTCCATGAGTCGGTCGAAGCGGGTGTGGTCAAAGGGCACGTTCATATGGGGTTCTCCTGCTCAGTGCTTCGGATGTCCGGATTGGGCCCGCGTCGCGAGCTTAAAACTTACTGGTCAACCGGTCAACCATTTTGGTTGACCATTGCCGGGGAAGACGTCACCGGCCGGTGGCGGGCGGTCGGACGTCGGGTGCCCGCCGCCCTCAGACCCTGGCGTAGCTCCGGAAGCGGCGCTCCAGGGACTCAAGGGTGTGGCCTCGGGTCTCCGGAAGGAGCTTGACCAGGAACGTCAGGGTGCCGAGGTTGATGACGGCGAAGACCAGGAAGGTCGTCCCTCCGCCCACGGCCTCGATGACCGGCGGAACCACCAAGGTCACCACGCCGCCCGCGATCCACTGGGCGAAGACCGCGATTCCGATGGCTCGGCCGCGGAAGCGCAGGGGGAAGATTTCCGAAGTCACCAGCCAGTAGCCGGTTCCGATCGCTCCCTGGAAGAAGAAGAGGAACGCCAGCATGGCCACGATGATCAGGTAGTTGCGTCCGGTGGACTCCGGGAGGAGGAAGCCGCCGCCGAGCACGGTGAGGGCGACGGTGACTCCCGTCTGCCCCGCGATGATCACAGGACGCCGGTTGACCCGGCCGTAGACGTAGATTCCGCAGGACACGGCGACGACGGCCACCACACCGTTCGCGATGGTGGTGGTGAGCGCGGCCTTGGTACCGAACCCGATCGACTCCAGCAGGGTGGGTGCCAGGTACACCATCGCGTTGACGCCGGTGAGTTGCATCCCCACGTTGAGCACGATTCCAATCATGAGAAGCCGCCGTACCCACGGCAGCCGCATCTCGCCGGTCTCCGCCTCATGCGTACGTTCGGTGATCTCGTCGAGTTCCGCCTGCGCGGCATCGTGCTCCCGGATGCGTCGCAGTACGGACAGGGCCTCGCCCGGCCGTCCCTTGGCGGCGAACCAGCGCGGTGATTCGGGCATGAACAGCATCCCGCACCACAACAGCACTGCCGGGATCGTGGCCAGGCCGAGCATGTAGCGCCAGGCGTGCTCGTTGTCGGAGAAGTTCGCGATCAGGGCGTTACTGGTGTAGGCGATCAGCTGGCCCGAGACGATCATCAGCTCGTTCTGGGAGACGAGCCGGCCTCGCCGATGTGCGGGAGAGAGCTCCGCGATGAACATCGGCACGGTGGCGGAGGCCCCGCCGACGGCGAGCCCCAGGATGACGCGGAAGACGACCATGCTGGTGGCGTCCGGCGACAGTGCCGTTCCAAGGGCCCCGCCGAAGAACACGACGGCGAAACTGAGGATGGCGCGCCTGCGGCCGAAGCGGTCGGCCAGGCGTCCGCCCAGAAGCGCTCCGAAAGCCGCACCGAAGACGAGAGAGGAGGCGACGACGCCCTCGGTGGTGGCGGTGAGCCCGAGACCGCCCTCCTCGGTCGAATCCCGCATGAACGGCAACGCCCCGGAGATGACGCCCGTGTCGTAGCCGAAAAGCAGAGCGCCCAGGGTGGCGATGGCTGTAATGACACGAACGAACCGCTCCGGCTTCGCGGCCCCGCCGGACGGCGCGTCCGGCGGCGACACCGTCGCGGTCTGGGTTCTGGTTGGTTCGGTCTCCGGCATCATGGCGTCATTGCCTCTCGTGGGTATCCCGCTCAGGGGCGCGGGGTGCTGTACTGTGCCGCTGCGCCGCGAGCGCGTTCGTGACGCGTTCATACACGGCGTGCTGGTATTGGCCCTCGGTGCCGTCGGCCCCGCGGCGGCCGCGGGACCGACGGCACCGAGGGGATCACCAGAGGGTCTGGCCGCCCTCGATGACGAGGTTGTGACCGGTCATGTAGTCCGACGCGGCGCCCGCCAGGTAGACGATCCCGCCCTGCAGATCGGTGAGTTCTCCCAGGCGCCCCGCGGGGATGTCCGTCAGCCACCGCTCCACCAGCGGGGCCAGGGCCTCGGACTCCTCGATGAGCGCGGTCCGGATGATGCCCGGAGACATACAGTTGACGCGGATGCCGCGCTCGGCCCATTCGGCTGCCAGGCTGCGGGTCAGGGTGACAACCGCTCCCTTGGACGCGTTGTAGGCGGCCTGCTTCTGCGGGTGGGGAACGATCAGCGACGCCATCGAGGCGGTGTTGATGATCTTTCCGTAGCCGCGCGGGAACATGGCCCGTGCCTCGTGCTGGCAGGCGAGGAAGGTGGCACGGGTGTTGAGGGCAAAGGTCCGGTCCCAGTCGTCGGCCGTGATGTCCTCGGCCGCGGCGTTGGGATTGATACCCGCGTTGTTGATGGCGATGTCCAGTCCGCCGAATGCGGACACGGTGTCGGCGACGAAGCGCTCGATCGCGGCGTCGTCGGAAACATCCGCCTGGAGCGAGATCGCTTCGATATTCTTGTCGGCGAGTTCCTGAGCGACGGCCTTCGCACGGTCGCCGTCCAGGTCGATCACGGCGATGCTGGCACCGGCTTCGCCGAGCGCGTGCGCGAAGGCCCTGCCGATTCCGGCTCCTCCCCCGGTGATCAGGGCGGACTTGCCATCGAGACGGAAGCGGTCGAGGATCGTCTTCCCTCCCAGACCGGTGTAGACGTCATCCTTAGTGGTCATGGAACTGCTCCTTATGAGAATGCGGGGGCTACTGGGCCAGGTGCGACTGGGCCGGCACAAGCGGACAAGGCCGCGAACTGAGGTCCAGTCCACCGCGGAGGGTTACGGCTGCTGATTGGAGAACGTGCGCTCGTAACCATGGGAGTGCAGTTCCAGCAGGTTGCCGAAGGGGTCCTCGAAATGGAGGAAGCGGTAGGGCTGGTCGCGGAACAGCGGCCAGATCCGGCTGGTACGGATGCGCCCGCCCAGCGAGCGGATGCGTTCTTCGGCGGCTTCGATGTCCGGAACGACGAAGCACAGGTGCGAGTAGCCGGCTCGCCAGTAGGAGGCGGGAACACTGGTGTCCACCGCCGGTGTGATGAACTCGAACAGTTCCAGGCCGACCCCGTTCGCGCCGACCATATGTGCCTGGCGCACGCTGCGGAATTCGGGACCGAAGACATCGCAGGCCGCGGCGTCCTCGTCCGCGTTGATCTCGAACGGTCCGGAGATCACTTGCAGCCCCAGAGCCTTGCCGTACCAGTCGATCGCTTCTTCGATCCGCGGCACACACAGGCCGATGTGGCCGATAACGCTGCTGACCTCTGACATCAGAACGGCACCTCTCCACCGCTGTTGGCCACCACCGTGGGCGCGGCGCCACGGGGCTGCGTGGCGAGATAAAGCGCCAACGACGCGGTCTCGCGCGTAGTCGCGAACCTCCGCAACGGGATCAGGTCGTAGATGTCCTTGTTGTATGCCTCAACTGTCTGGCCCTGAGCGGCCGCGATCGCCTCGGTCGCGGCCACGAAAAGCGGTGTCTCGGTGCGTCCGGGACACAGGGCACGGACCGTGGGTCCCTCGGCCTGGCCGGCGGCCATGGCCCGCACCCAGCCGGTGACCGCCCACTTGGAGGCGCAGTAGACCGCGTTCTCCCGCTCCGCGCGCAGGGAAGCCTGCGAGGAGACGGCGACATAGGCGCCGTGCGAGCGGGTCAGAGGTTCCCTCACGGCTTCGAAAAGGGCGGGAACGGTGGAGGCGTTGATCGTCAGGATGGCTCGCGAGCGTCGCTCGTCGACGTCTGCCAGGGCGACCGCGCCCGCGATTCCGTGTGAGGCCACCACTGCCTCCAACGGCTCGTCCGCGACACGCCGGCTGAGCAGACGGAGGTGGTCCTTGCTGGTCAGGTCGCCGGTGATCGTCTCAACGCCCCGCAGGTCGGCAAGGGACTCGGGCTTGAGATCGTGTGCGATCACGCCGTAGCCGCGCTCGACGGCGAGCTCGACGATGGCGCGGCCGATGCCACCGCCCGCACCCGTGATGAGCATGCTCACGCCGTCTCCCTGAGGTCGAAGGTGGAGCCGGTGACGTAGTCGGCGTCCGGGCTCGCGAGATACCGCAGGACCTGAGCCGCGTCCGCGGCCTGCCTGGCGACCACGATGTTGAGGCGGACGGCCGGGCCCAGCTCCACCGCGAGAGAGAGGACGGCACCACGGACGGACTCCACGGCCGCGACCGCATCGGGGTTGGCCCTGCCGCCGGGAGGCTCCGTCACGAGAACAGCGATCTGCCTCTTCTCTTTCCATGACGCGCCTGTCGCCAACTCCCGCAGACGCTCGAAAAGCTCCACATTCGTCTCAGTCACCCAGACGTGGAAGGGATCTTCCACTTCGCCGTAGCCGAGTACCACCACATGCATCGGCTCCTCGACATCCACGATGCCGTCCACGGGGCCGATCCTGATGACGTTGCCGCTCGACTGCGCATCAGAGCGCACGGAACTCATCGCACCTTCCTTCCATCGATATCCACCGGCCTCCAGCCGATCACCGGGGCGGCCCACCTTGCGATCACTGAGGCCCGCAAGCTTCTGGCCAGGCCTTCCGGCAAGGAGGATCTACCTGCAAGCCGAAATCGGTTAGCACGCATGTAACGTACGATCGGTACGGTCGACCGGTCAACCATTGACATGAAATTGGTCGACCTCTCGCCGCGGCCGCGTCGACCGGCTACGGACTCCGTCCTGCGCAGAGTCCGCACACAGCCATCAAGTGGTCGGTGCGGCGCGAGGCGCTGGAGTGGAACATGCCGTCACCGGCCGGCTCGGCCACTGGTCCGGCCGACGCGCCACAGCGGCCTCCCCAGCCGGGGCCCGGCTTCGCCCGCTACACCGCGGCCCACCCAGCCGCGAGCACATGGATCAGGCAGCCCGCGGGATCGCCGACCGCCACGTCTTTGAGGCGGCGTGCGTGAGCGTTCACAAGATGGTCCGCAAGCTACTTCCGGCAGCCAGAATACTGCCGCACAGAGAGGCGACGAAGGACGCGGACTTGCTCATGCCGCGGCGGCACGAGAACGCGGTACTACGCCGGAATGCCAGCGGCCGGGTACGCCATGAGCTTTTGATCGGTTCTGACCGGCTGTGGCCGGCTGCGCTGTCGAAAAATCGTGGACACCATCGAAGCCACCGCTACGTCGGGAACCACCGCCCCGGTGGCCTTCCGCTCCTGAGACCGCCTTCCCCCCCGTCAGCTCCACGCGGACCGCGGGGAGCGCCGCGTCATGCGCCGATCTCTTCCTCGCCACGGTCGGGCATGCTGGCGCGCAGCCGCCGCGTCGCCCGGTCCATGTGCGCGCGCATCGCTTGGCGGGCCGCCTCGGCGTCGCGGCGCTCCACCGCCTTCAAGATCGGTTCGTGCATCGCCAGTGACGTCTTCGTCTCCCCTGCCGTGCGGATGACTCGGGACGCCCATGCCCGCAGCAGAGACTGGATGTTGGTCAGCACGCTGGTCAGGACGGTGTTCCCGCTCGCCTCGGCCACCTGAAGATGGAACGCGATGTCGGCGGCCGCATAGGCGTCGAAATCATCGCCGGCGTCCCGCATCTGCCGCGCGAGGTCTTGCAGCCGTTCCAGCTGCTGCTCGGTGCGGCGCTCCGCGGCCCATCCGGCCAACTGGACCTCCAGGTGATGGCGGGCTTCCAAAAGGTCCTCCAGCGACTTCTCCCCCAGGAGAAGCCCCCACTCGATCACCTGCGGGAGCAGATCGGAGGTCGAACGGCTCAGATACGTGCCGTCACCCACCCGCTGTTCCAGCAGACCCAGGAGACTGAGTGACTTGATCGCCTCCCGCACCGTCGACCTGCCCGTCGACAAAGTCTCCGCCAGCTGCCGCTCCGACGGAATGCGCTGCCCCGGCTTGAGCTCTCCCGACAACAGATAACCGAGAAGCCTGCGGGTGAGCTCCACCCCCGGTCCATCCCGGCGAGCGGTGGGCCGAGGCCGCGGTAGCGGTGTTGCCATGGGAACTCCCCACATAAATGGTGGACCGGTACACCAATGCTAGTCCACAGTGGCGCTCGATCGGGGCCGCGCATCACAGAGTGCGGACGATCGCGCGGGGGCAGCCGACCCGTCCGGCGAGGCGGCCGGCACAGCGTGACTCCCCGGGAGGCGGCCATACGAGGCGACGGCACAGTCAAGGCATGAAATGGCAATCCGGTCGATCAATGCGCGGATATAAGCCCTTCCATGGCTTGCGAAACGCGATCCAGTCGGGCAACCGACATTGGAACACCGGTCTACCACTTTGGTATAGAGTGCCAGTCGTCCACATCTCACCCGTGAGGGATTCCGCATGGCAATACCAGTACCGCGGCCGCAGCCGGTCCCCCGGCGGGACGGACCGGGCGTGGAGCTCACCCGCAGGCTGCTCGACTACCTGCTGTCGGGAGAGCTGACGCCCGGCCAGCGCATCCCGTCGGAGCGGCAGCTCGCGGAAGCCCTGTCGACGGGCAGGTCGACGGTCCGTGAGGCGATCAAGTCGCTGAGTCTCCTGGGGCTTTTGGAGCAACGGGTGGGTGACGGCACGTATTTGAGCCGTTCGACCTCCGATCTCCTGCCGCAGGTGATCGAGTGGGGAATCCTGCTCGGGGAGAAGCGACTGGAGGATCTCCTGGAGGCGCGCCATCACCTCGAGGTGCAGTTGGCCGGGTGGGCCGCGGAGCGCCGCAGCAACGAGCAGCTGGAGCGGCTGCGGGAACTCGCGGGACGGATGAGGGATGCCGGCGATGATTTCGACGCTTACGTGGCCGCCGACATCGCGTTCCACCTCCAACTCGCGGAGGCGAGCGGGAACACCGTCCTGACCAGTGTGCTGACCAATATCCAGTCCTTGCTCCAGGCGTGGGCGACCAGGGTCATCCGCACCGCAGGCGAGACGCACACATCGCTGGCGATGCACGAGCCGATCCTCAAGGCGGTGGAGAACAGGGACGCGGAGGCAGCCCAGGAGGCGATGCGTGCGCATATGGAGCGTGCGACGCGACGTCTGCGGGACAGTATGCCCGAGAGTGGCAGCGCCGGAATGAGCGCCTGATCGGCTCTCGAGCACGGCTTCTCGTGCGGAAACGCCCCTGTTCTCCTGGAAGCGCTCAGCCAGAACGATGAGTTCCTCCTCTGACCCGCAGACCGTGATCAAGCAGCGATGCTCCGCGGTTCGCGGGTCCGCAGCCGCCCGATGCCGGCACTGGGCGGCTGCCCCGCAAGACCATCCTGATCGCCGGCTGGGCCCGGCAGCGCCGCGGCGCCGCGGCCACTGCGCGGAACTCCGCGAGAGGATCCGCAAGAGGCCCCGCGCGCGACCGATGAGCCGCCCACGGAGGTCGCTCGCCGACCAGGCAGCGGCCGCACCAGTGAACCTGAAACCACGTCAACCTGCCCTGACCGGCTACGGAACTTGACCTTGTGATGTTGGTCGGATCGTCGTGTCGTGCAGACCGGAGACCGCTGGACGCCGACCGTCCGGGATCAGAAGCGTGGCCGCAGCCAGTGACGCGCGGCGGTCAGTGTCACCTCGATGTCGTCGCTCCATGAACAGACTTCCAGCCATGACAGGTAGCCGCCCTGCGTGAAGGCCAGGACCTCGCCGGGGCACTCACCGGTCTCGGTGACCAGCTGTGCTTCGGCCGCCACGACAGTGCCGGGGCCGGTGGGCGCGGGATCGACCTCGCTGGTGTCGAGTTCGAAGTAAGCGGTCCCGCACCCGCATGTGCAGCGAGCTCGCACCCTGAGGTGCGGAACCTGCCGTCGGAGCACGCCATGAACCGGACTGTCCGTGTTCAGGACTGCCGCAAGGACGTCGGCTATGTCGGCAGGCAAGCTCTCGGTCATCCCGTCACCGTATCTGGCCAGGGGCTTTTGGCTCCGACCGCGCCCGGCCCATCGCCGTTCGGCCGACCAGGCGGCAGCAGGCAGGGGGATGACGTTCGGGTCGTCGTCAGTTATCCGCAGGCCGAGGCCGCAGTGGGCCCGTCCCCGGCGAGGACGGCGTCGAACGCGGCGGTCGCGGTCCGCACTGCTCTCGTCCACAAAATGGTCGACCGGTTGTCCAAACGGTTGACCGGTCGTCCACTGCGCTCTACTGTGAGCCCACCCCAAACCGGCCCCCTCTGAGCAGCCCAGATCGGCTGACGGCCGGCATCAGCGATCGAGAGAAGACACCACCTGGTCGGCCTCCGACCGGAGTCCCGATCCACCTCCCTTTCTCCTTCTACGCAGTGAGGCGCAGAATCAATGGACCGATCCCCAAGAGTCCGTAAGACCCGAGCGACCGCTCTTGTCGCCGCCTGTACGACTGGCATCCTGCTCGTCACCGGATGTACCAGCAGCACCGGTGGGAAGAACGCCGAAACGGCCTCGAACGGCATGGTGGCAGGCCGCGCCAAGACTCCGCGCATGACGATCGCGATGGTCACCCACGGGGTAGCCGGCGACCCCTACTGGGACGTCGTGCGCAAGGGGGCCGAGGCCGCAGCCGCCAAGGACAACGTCAAGCTCGTGTACTCCTCCGACCCCACGGCGTCCAACCAGGCCAACCTGGTCCGCAACGCCATCAACCAGAAGGTCGACGGGATCGCCGTCACCCTGGCCACACCCGACTCCATGCGGGGCGTCCTCGCCAAGGCCGAGGCGGCGGGCATCCCGGTGAGCGCCTTCAACCAGGGCCTTGACTACTGGAAGAAGTTGGGCGCGATCGGCTACTTCGGGTCGGACGAGAAGTTCGCCGGCCAGATGGTGGGAAACCGACTCAACAGCATGGGCGCCAAGCACGACCTGTGCCTCATCCACGCTCAGGGGACCGTGGCGCTGGAGGACCGATGTGCGGGCGTGAAGTCGACGTTCAAGGGAAAGACGGACATCCTCTACGTCAATGGCCAGGACATGTCCTCGGTGCAGTCGACGCTGACCGCGAAACTGCGGCAGGACCCGAGCATCGATCAAGTCACGGCCCTGCAGGCCACGATCGGGACGACCGCGCTGTCGTCGGTCAAGGACGCGAACAGCAAGGCGAAGGTCAACACCTTCGACCTGAACAAGGACATCGTGTCTGAGATCAAGAACGGATCGATCGAGTTCTCCCTGGACTTCCAGCCCTACCTCCAAGGCTACTTGGCCGTTGATTCCCTGTGGCTGAACAAGGTCAACGGCGACATCATCGGCGGCGGCCGGCCCACACTGACCGGCCCGGCGTTCGTCGACAAGTCGAACATCGCCAAGGTGTATAAGTACGCGCAGAATGGCACCAGGTGAT
The DNA here is from genome assembly GCF_016741935.1 of Streptomyces endocoffeicus. Taxonomy (GTDB): domain Bacteria; phylum Actinomycetota; class Actinomycetes; order Streptomycetales; family Streptomycetaceae; genus Streptomyces; species Streptomyces endocoffeicus. Next base: position 197,060 of record NZ_JAERRG010000001.1, read on the forward strand.
CGACGATGAGTGCCCACACCACCACCCCTTCCCCGTCGGCCCGGTCCGCGACCCGCGTGCAGAACCGGACGGCACAGCGATCCCTGATGCGCAGATTCCTGGCCCGCCCGGAGGTCGGCGCCATGATCGGCGCGATCGCCGTCTACGCCTTCTTCTGGACGGTGGCACCCAGCTTCCGGGCAGTCGATTCTCTGTCCACCGTGCTGTATCAAGCCTCGACGCTCGGTCTGATGGCACTGCCGGTGGGCTTGCTCATGATCGGCGGCGAATTCGACCTGTCGGCCGGCGTGGCGGTGATCACCTCGTCCCTCACGGCGAGCATGTTCGCCTACCAGCTTTCGATGAACGTCTGGATGGGCGTCATCGCCGCGCTGCTCGTCTCGCTCGCCGTGGGTTTCTTTAATGGATACGTACTGGTCAAAACCAAGCTGCCGAGCTTTCTCGTCACCCTGGGGAGCTTCTTGATGCTCCAGGGCCTGAACCTCGCGATCACCAAGATCTTCACCGGCAACGTGGCCACGAACGACATCTCCGACATGCAGGGCTTCAATTCCGCCAAGGCGGTCTTCGCCTCCGACATCACCATCGTCGGCATCTCGATGAAGGTCACGGTGCTGTGGTGGCTCCTCTTCGTCGCCATCGCCACCTGGGTGCTGCTGCGCGCCAAGTTCGGTAACTGGGTCTTCGCCGTCGGCGGGCAGAACGAGAGCGCACGCGCGGTCGGTGTGCCGGTATCCGTCACCAAGATCGTGCTGTTCATGCTGGTGGGACTGGGAGCCTGGTTCGTCGGCATGCACCAGCTGTTCGAGTACAACACCGTGCAGTCCGGTGAGGGCATCGGCAACGAACTGCTCTACATCGTGGCCGCGGTGATCGGCGGCTGCCTGCTCACCGGCGGCTACGGCTCGGCGATCGGCCCGGCGTTCGGTGCGTTCATCTTCGGCATGGTCACCCAGGGCATCGTCTTCGCCGGTTGGAACCCCGACTGGTTCAAATTCTTCCTCGGCGTCATGCTCCTCGGCGCCATGCTGCTCAATACCTGGGTCCGACGCCAGGCATCCCGGAGGTGACCTCCACAATGACTGTCAACGAAACCACTGTGGCCGACACGAAGCCCATCATCGAACTGCATAACGTCGGCAAACTGTACGGCAACGTCCGCGCCCTGGGAGAGGTCGATCTCGCCGTCAAACCGGGCCAGGTCACCTGCGTCCTCGGCGACAACGGCGCCGGAAAGTCCACCCTCATCAAGATTATATCCGGGCTCCACCAGCACACCCAGGGCGAGTACCGCGTCGACGGCGAGCCGGTGCGGTTCTCCACCCCGCGCGAAGCCCTCGACATGGGGATCGCCACCGTCTACCAGGACCTGGCCGTCGTCCCTCTGATGCCGGTGTGGCGCAACTTCTTCCTCGGTTCCGAACTCACCCGCGGTCTGTGGCCACTGCGCCGTCTCGACATCGAGAAGATGAAGAAGATCGTGGATGAGGAACTGTGCGCCATGGGCATCGAGCTCGACGACCTCGAGCAGCCCATCGGCACCCTCTCCGGCGGCCAGCGGCAGTCCGTGGCGATCGCTCGCGCGGTCTACTTCGGCGCCCGGGTGCTGATCCTCGACGAGCCGACCGCGGCCCTGGGCGTCAAGCAGTCCGGCGTCGTGCTGAAGTACATCGCGGCCGCCCGCGACAAGGGACTGGGGGTCATCTTCATCACCCATAATCCCCACCATGCCTATATGGTCGGCGACCACTTCGCGGTACTGCGGCTCGGCGCCATGGAACTGAGCGCCGACCGCCGTCAGGTGTCCCTCGAAGAACTTACCAACCACATGGCGGGCGGTGGCGAACTGGCCGCGCTCAAGCACGAACTGGCCCAGGTCCGCGGCGTCGATGTCGAGGAACTCCCAGAGGAAGCGGACCTCTCCCTCTGAAAGAGGATCCATTCTCGGCGGCATGCACGAGCAGCGGAGCAGAGGACCGTGCGACCGCGGCTCGCGGCGTTGCCCATGGTCAGCTGTTCCGTGGCAAGCGAGGCGAGTTTTCAAGTGCCATGCGCTGATGCTCCCATGGCCGGACGCCGCACAGGCAGGTTCCGGAAGCACGATCGCATCGGTAGCACCGGCAGCACCGCTGCCGGTGCTGGCGCCGTCTCATGTCGCCAAAAGCCATGGAGTTTGTCGATCCAGTCCGGCTGCCCGGCCAGGAACGCGCAGACGAAGCACGGTCCGCTCCGCGTGCGAGCCGCGTAGGCCTCAAGGTCCATGGCCTGCCGGTCGGTTGACATCCGCACTCCGCTCGCCGGGGTGCTTCAGTGTGCTACGGCCACCCGGTTGCGAAGCCGAGTTCGGCCGCTCAACCGCCGAGTTGTCACCGGGCAGCCTCATACGGCGGGTCGTCGCCCACAGGAGCAGGGCGGCGAGGCTGAATGACGCGCCGAGAACTGTCACGGCGGGCCAGCCCGCCGTCGCGTAGGCGAGGGAGGAGCCGAGGGCACCGAGGCTGCTGCCCGCCGAGTAGAACACCATGTAGCCGCCGATGATCCTGCTGCCCGCGTCGGGCCGGACCGCGTGGATCAGGGTCTGGTTGGTGACGTGGACGGCCTGCACGGCGAAGTCCAGCAGGACGGCGCCGATCGCCAGCGCCCACAGCGATTGCCGGGTCAGGGCGATCGGGAGCCAGGAAAGCGCCAGCAGGGCGAGGCCGACACCGGTCGTGCGCTCGGCGAACCCCCGGTCGTTCCAGCGCCCGGCCACTCCGGCAGCGACCGCCCCGGCCGCCCCGGCGAGCCCGAACGCTCCGATCGCGGTGTGCGACAGCGACCAGGGCGGACCGCTCAGGGGCTGCGCCACGCCGCTCCACAGCGTGCTGAAGGCCGCGAACACCAGCAGGGCGAGCGCGCCCCGGATCCGCAGCAGCGGATGGCGGACGAACAGGGTGACGGTCGAGGCCACCAGTCGTCCGTACGACACCTCGCGCACCCCGGCGGACGGCGCGCCCGGAGGCAGAACACGACGCAGAGACAAGGCGAGGACGGCGGTGACGCCCGCGGACGCCAGGTAGACCGCCCGCCAGCCGGCGAGGTCGGCGAGGACGCCGGCGGCGGCGCGGGCCAGCAGAATTCCGGTGACGATACCGCCGGTGACCGTCCCGACGGCACGGCCGCGCCGGGCGGGCGGGGTCAGGGCGGCAGCCGCCGCGACCATCGTCTGGGCGACGACGGCGAGCAGCCCGACCACGGCGAGCGCGCCGAGCAGCGCCGCCACGCCCGGCGCCAGCCCGGCGGCCAGCAGCGCCAGTGCCAGCAGCCCGAGCTGACCGGTGACCAGCCGTCGGCGGTCGAGCCGGTCGCCGAGCGGCACAAGCGTCAACAGGCCCGCCGCATAGCCGAGTTGAGTCACGGCGACGATCACACCGAGCAGCCCCGAGCCGAGCGCGAACCGCTCACCGAGGGTCACCAGCAGGGGCTGGGCGAAGTAGACGGTGGCGACGGAGCTGCCGCAGGCGAGGGCGAGCAGGGGCACGAGCCTGGCGGGCGGGGACGCGTCCGACGCCGAAGCCGTGGCAGGCGCCCGGCGGCCGCCGGTCCCGCCGCACCCACCGACCGCACCGGAGCACTCGATCGCCATACCGACACACCTTCCACTCGGTTGCATCTTGCCTCGGTTGCATCTTGCTACCGTCGCGACAGTAGCCGCGCGAGGTAGCATGTTGCAACCATCCCTGGAAGGGGTCCGGGGAGCTGGAGGAGAGGAGCCACGGATGGTCGCCCGCACCCGTTTCGACGCCGACCCCTGTCCCGTCGCCCGGACGGTGAACGCCATCGGCGACTGGTGGTCGCTGCTGATCGTGCGGGACGCCTTCGACGGCAGCCGCCGCTTCGGCGAGTTCCAACGCAGTCTCGGCATCGCCAAGAACATCCTGGCGGCGCGGCTGCGCACACTGGAGGAGGCCGGAGTGCTGCGCGGCGAGCCCGCCCCGGACGGCGGGTCCCACCGCGAATACCTCCTCACGGACAAGGGCCGCGCCTTGTTCCCGGTGATCGTCGCTCTGCGCCAGTGGGGCGAGGAGCAGTGCTTCACCCCCGGCGAGGACCACTCCCGCCTGCTGGACCGCCGGACCGGCCGCCCGTTGCGCCCGGTGCGGATTGAGGCGGCGGACGGACGGCCGGTGGAGCCGGAGGACACGGTCGTGGAGAAGGTGCGGGAGAAGGTGCGGGAGAAGGAGGGCGGGAAGCGAGGGTGATCTCCGGCAGGTGACCGGGTTGTTGCCGCATCCGAGTCCCGCGCGCACACCGGCGGCAATACGATGCGATCACACGACCCCGCCTCTCCGTCACGGTGGCCCTTCATGAACAGCGTGTACTCGCCCATCCCGGAGCTCAATCTCCTCCGGGAGTTCAATGATCAGTTCGGGACGCACAGCTACGCGGATGGCTTCGAGCTGCTCGACTACGACGACAAGAACGAACTCAAGGGCTGGCTGCAAGATCCGAAGAACCCCAGCCGCGCCGAGTTCTTCGACCAGCTGATCCCCTTCGCACGCGCCACCGGCAGTGGTTCGGGCTACGCGCTGTGGCGGTTCGACGACCGGGCCGACCTCGCGGACCTTCCCGTCGTATTCCTCGGCGACGAGGGCGATGTGTGGGTCCATGCGCGCAACCTGCGAGAGCTGCTCCGGCTGCTCCCCGTCGAACGCGACGTCGCCTACGAGGACGAGGACCTCGACGAGCTCTTCCCGGCACGTCAGGAATACCTGATGTGGCTGGAACGGAACTTCGGTCTCACCCCGCCCGACGAGGACGAGGAAGCGGCCATCGGCAAGGCGGCCATGTGCGCGTTCGGCCCGCGGTTCGCCACATGGCTGGCACGGTTCACGAACGAAGGCGTGATCGATGACATGGTCAAGCTGCTGGACGGTTGAGCTCGGCGCGGGCGGGCGCTCAGGCGGTCTCGGCCCGGGTGCGACGTGCCTCGTCGAGGAGTTCGCCCCACCACAGCAGCTCGTCGAGCATCGCCTTCGCGGCGCCGTTCGGGCCCTCCGGGTCCCGTAGCTCGCCCTGCGGGCCGAAGAGCTCGTAGTAGCGGGGGAACGTCACGACGTTGCGCACCGTGTGGGCCTGGAGTTCGGCGAAGACCTGGCGGAGCTGCTCGATGGCGAGCAGGCCGCCGCTGGCTCCGCTGTAGCCGACGAAGCCGATCGGCTTGGCCTCCCACTCCGTGTAGTGCCAGTCGATCGCGGCCTTCAGGGAGGCGGGGAAGCTGCGGTTGTAGTCGGGCGTCACCACGACCACCGCGTCGGCCCGCTCGAGCCGCCTGGTGAGGTCCGCCATTCCGGCGGGGCGGGCCATACGGGGTTCGAGGGCGGGCGGCACCGCCGGGAGGGCCAGTGGCAGGGCGGTGTCGGCGAGATCGACGAGGTTCACCGTGAAGTGGCCGTACTCCTCGGCCCGTTCCGCGAACCACTTCGCGACCACCGGGCCGAAGCGGCCCTCCCGGACGCTGCCGATGATCACCGCGAGGTTGAGGGGTCCACCGTTCCGGGGCTCCATGGGCATGGTTGTTCAGCACCTTTCCTTGTGCTGGGGTCCGTTGGATCGCCTTCGAATCTGCCGGGGCCACCGCGTGCCAGGAAGGCCGGGCCGAGACTGGTAGTGGCACGGCCACGATCCGCACCGGCGCGGCTGTTACGTTCACCGCGTGAGCGACAACGAGCTGGGGCTCTTCCTCCGCAGCCGCCGCGAGGCCGTAGCCCCCGCCGACGTGGGGCTGCCCACCGGGCCGCGCCGCCGGACGCCGGGGCTGCGCCGGGCCGAGCTGGCCATGCTCGCCGGGGTCAGCGTGGAGTATGTGACCCGGCTGGAGCAGGGGCGCGACCGCAGACCGTCCGCGCCCGTGCTCTCCGCGCTCGCCGACGCGCTGCGGCTGACCGCGAGCGAGCGGGTCCATCTGCACCGGCTCTCCAAGGGCGCCGAGGGCGGGTTCACCTGCCGGGGCGGGGCGGTGCCCGGCCGTACGGTGCGGCCCACTGTGCGGGCGCTGCTGGACCGTCTCGAGCCCGCCCCGGCCGTTCTGCGCAACGGGCTGGGCGAACTCCTGGCCTGGACGGAGGCGTACGAACGGCTCACCCGGCCGCTGGGGCTCCTCGATGCCCACGATCCGGACGGCGGCCCGCCCAGCCTCGTCCGCTACGTCTTCACCGACCCGCGGGCACGCACCGCCTACCCCGACTGGGACCGGGTCGCCGATGACCAGGTGGCCGCACTCAAGCAGGGGCCGTTCCGCGCGGACCCCCATATCGCGGCGGTCGCCGACGAGCTGACCGTGACCGCCGGTCCGGACTTCGCCGAGCGGGTGACGACCCTGCCCGGTCTGCCGAGGGCGAACGGCGTCCTGCGTCTCATCCATCCCGGGGAGGGGGAACTCCGCCTGGCCTACGAGACGTTGGAGCTGCCCGCCGACGACGATCAGCGCTTGGTGGTGCACATCCCCGCCGACGGCGCCTCCGCCGCCGCGCTGGACCGGCTGACGGGCCGCCGGTCCGGGGCGCTGCGCGCGGTGTCCGGCTGAGACCGCCGGGGACCCTCATACCACCGGTCGGACGCGCCGTACTGGGGCATGGGGTGCTGGGGCATGAGGTGCTGGGGTTGCGGCCGTCGAGCCGTTCACCACACCGGCTCTGTCCGCGTCAGCACAAGGCACTGGCCGCCCGCACATCGCAGAGGGTCCGGCGCGCGACGTCACCGAAGTCGTCGCCGTCGATCGTGTCGCTCCAGCGCTCATAGGCGATCTTCAGCGCGAGCGCGCCCAGTTCCGCGGCCACGCACGAGGTCAGTTCGGGAACGCCGCGCCGCTTGAGCGCGTCGGTCATCGACGCGGTGAGACCGAGGCCCTTCAGCGCCTCGCGTTCCCGCAGTTCCGGATTGGCGGCGATCACTGCCCGCCTGCGGGCGCTCACTTCACGGCGAGCGGGGTGGAAGGCTTCCCTCCCGACCGCGTCCAGAGCATGTACCAGCGCCTCGAACGGCGTGGCGGCCGCCGGAGCCCCGGCAATCCCTTCGGCGAGCAGTCCGGCCATCGCGCCCCCTCCGAAGAGCACTTCCCGCTTGTCCTGGAAGTGCCGGAAGAAGGTGCTCTTCGTCAGCCCCGCGCGCTCCGCGATCTCGATCACTGTCGTGCTCTCGTAGCCCCGCTCCTCGAACAGTTCGAGGGCGGCGACAGTGAGTCGTTCCGGTGCGTTGGGTTGCCAGCGAGCCATGAGAACAGTGTACGGCACTTGGTCCCGTCACTCATGTTACGGTGATGGGACCAAGTCCTATCACCCGATCGTCTGTCCCGTTGGAGGTCCGCCCATGAGCCGAGCCGTCGTCTACCAGACGTTCGGAGGCCCCGAGGTACTGGAACTGCGAGACGCTCCGGAGCCGCACGCCGGCCCGGGCGAGGTGCGCGTCCGCGTAACAGCCGCCGGCCTGAACCCGATGGACTGGATCATCTCCTCGACCCCCGAGACAGCGGCGATGTTCGGCGTCACCGTGCCGTCGGGCTTCGGGTACGACTTCGCCGGCGTCATCGACGAAGTCGGAGCCGGCGTCGGCGGTTTCGCCGTGGGTGATCGCGTCTACGGAGGCGCGATGGGGAAGGCTGCCGCCGACTTCCTGGTCATGAAGACTCCGGCTCAGGCACCCGACGCGCTGTTTCACACACCGGACGGCATCAGCGACGAGGTGGCCGCCACGCTCCCGGTGGCCGGTCTGACCGCCGTCGCCGCCCTGGAGGCGATCGGGCCGCGGTCCGGTGACACCGTCCTGGTCGGCGGTGCCGCCGGCGGCGTGGGCGTGTTCGCCGTACAGCTCGCGAAACTCGCCGGCGCCAGAGTGATCGGGACCGCCTCGCAGAGCACATTCGAGTTCCTGCGGCAGCTCGGCGCCGAGCCCGTGGCGTACGGTCCGGGACTCGCGGACCGGGTGCGGATGCTGGCTCCCGACGGCGTGGCCGCCGCGACGGACCTGTTCGGCACCGAGACGGCCGAGACCGCGCTCGCGCTCGGCGTACCGCCTGAGCGGATCTCCACGATCGCCGCGGGCCCGAACCCTCCCGGCGGCGTACGCGCGACCGGGGGCAGCGAAGCCGGACCGGCCGGCCTGGAGCGGATCACCGACGCGATCCTCGCCGGCCGGATCACCGTGCCCATCGCCGCGACCTTCCCGATACAGCAGATCCGTGACGCCGTGGCACTGCAAGCCGGACGCCACGTCCACGGCAAGATCGCCATCACGCCGTGACCACACGTCTCCGCTGAGCAGCCGCGCCATGCCCCGTCGACCTATCCAGTCCGGCGGGTCCGGGTAACCCGGGCCGGCCGAGGCACAGTGAGAAGTGCACCATGCCACAGTGCGTCTTGAACCCTGGCGTTCAGACGTGATCAGGCCTGAACACCAGGGAACTGGCCGAGGGAAGTCTGCGTCTCCTGTTCATGCCGAAGTGCATGAGGCACATGACGGAGCGGGCAGGTCGGTCCCGAACGGAGGAGTGTTGACGGGTGGGGCACAGCCGCGGACAGTGATTGGCGAGCGATACAGGCTGATCCGTCGGCTAGGCGAGGGCGGGTTCGGCCAAGTGTGGAAGGCCCACGACTCGGCTCTGGGTGTGAACGTGGCGATCAAGCAGGTCCGCCTCGACGACTCGCTGCCGGATGAGACACGCGTGGAATTGTTGACCCGGGCGGGGAGAGAGGCCCGCAACGCGGCACGGCTGCGCGATCACCCTCATATCGTCACCGTGTACGACGTAGTCGAGGTGGACGACACCCCCTGGATAGTCATGCAGTTGGTGGACGGTCACTCGCTTGCGGAGGAGCTGGAGGAACACGGCCCACTGACGGTCGACCGGGCTGCCGACGTCGCCGGCGGGGTGCTGCGCGCGTTGGAAGCGGCCCACCGGGCAGGCGTGGTGCACCGGGACGTAAAGCCGGCCAATGTGATGCTCGCGAAAAGCGGAGAGGTTCTGCTCGCGGACTTCGGGATCGCCGTTGGACACACCGATCCGCGATTGACGGCCACCGCACTGGTCATCGGCTCGCCCGGCTATATAGCCCCTGAGCGCCTTCAGGGTGCGCAAAACGACGGCCGGGCAGACCTCTTCTCACTCGGCGCGACGCTGTATAAAGCGGTGGAGGGCGTGCTGCCGTTCCCAACGGACAATCCCATCGCAGCTCTCACCGAACCGCTCCCCACCCCTGCCAACGCCGACCGACTGACCACTCTGATCACTGGTCTTCTGGAGAAGGATCCCACCCGACGCCCCACCGTCGCCGAGGCGTTGGCCATGCTCGACGCTGCTCCCGACCTCCCGGAGCCCCCCTCCAAGAAGGTGACGAAGAATCCGGTTCCGCATAAACCCGTCACGATCACCAACAGCACGCGGGAGCTCGTGGAGGCGTACGAAAAAATTCCCTGGGGGGATAGGACCGTCAACGTGTCCTGCGCCGGAATCTTCATCGGCGGCATCGCCACGGACTTCGTCCTGAACCACTACTACGCCGCCTTCAATGGTCCGGCCTGGGTCGTGACGCCCTTCCTCCTATGGATCTCGGTCTTCTTTCTCCTCGGCTGCTACGTCGTCGCCAGTTCCTGGCTGAAGGCGCTGTACACCCGGTCCGATGTGGTCACCATCAATCACCACGGCATCACCTTCACCCACCGGCCCAAGTTGTCGCAGCTCAGGAGCTTCACGGTCCGATGGGAGACATTGGAAGGCATCTCCGTCGACAAAGGCTGCGTCGTAGCATGGTTCAACAAGACATTCGAGCCTACGGCCGAGTGGCAGACCGCGAACAGCGTAAAGCCCCATCAGGGTGGCGGATTCGACATATACACGCTGGCCGATAGCCCGTCTGCGGTCGATCCGAAACGGTTGCGCGACGGGCTGCAGAAGTTTGCTGGGGCTCGGTACGGCAACCCGAAGCGTGTGCCGAACCGCTGAGAACCCGTCGTTGAGCCGTCGTGTTCGCGGGGAACTCGAACCCACGAGCCCTTCAGGCCAGCGGCCGGACGCCGAGGGCGACGCCTGCCCCGAGCCGCGGTCCGGCGGTCCGGCCGCGGTGCTCGAAGACGCGGTGGTGTTCAGCGCGGGATCACCCAGCCCGGTGCCCAGGTCCCGGCGGCGTCGTGGCCGGGCGCTGTGGTGGTGAGGTGGGCGCGGAGGGTGGCCAGGGCCGGGTGGGGGTTGTCGCGGTGCCAGAGGAGCGAGTGCGGGTAGACGGGCGTCGGGTCGGTCACCGGGATGCGGCGCAGGCCATGGTCGGTGGGCCAGACCAGGCGGGTGTGCTCGCCCATGAAAGTGGCCAGGGCCGGGGTGTCGGCGACGGTGTCCAGGAGCGCGTCGGAGCCGAAGTTGGGGCCGGTCGCCTCGATGGTGAGGCCGAACTCGGCGACGAGGTCGTCGTAGTAGGCGGCCCACTCGGTACCGGGGACGATGCCGGGCATCCAGATCCGGTGCCCGGCGAGCTGGGCGACGGTCACCGACCGTGCGCCCGCCAGCGCGTGGGCGGGGCCGGTGAGGAGCTGGAGCGGCTCGTCGAGCACCCGGACGGACTCGATGTCTGGGGGAAAGGGCCGCCCGGGCGCGGCGACGGCGCGGAAGGACGCGTCGATCGCACCGGAACGGATGGCGGCGACGGCCGTCTCGATGTCGAACAGCATCACCACGTCGAGGTCGATCTCGGGGTGCGCGCGGTGGAAGCCGCGCATCAGGCCTGACGCCGCGCCACGCGAGGCGATCACGTCGACGCGCAGCGGACGGCGGCCGGTGCGCACGGACGCGACCGCGCGCTCGGCGACGCGCAGCAGCTCGCGCGCGTGCGGCAGGAACGCCTGCCCGTCGATGGTGAGCTCGGCACCACGGGGGGTGCGGGTGAACAGCCGCACGCCGAGGTCGCGCTCCAGCGCGGCGATGCGCTTGGAGACGGCCTGCTGGGTGACCGCCAGCTCGGCTGCGGCCTCTTGGAACTGCCCCGCCTCGGCGGCGGCGACGAAGGTCCGGACGGTGTCGAGGTCCATGCCGACAGCCCATGGACACAACCATCGGTTGTGGCAGACCGGTCCTGCGGTTGTTTGATCCCTGGATATGGTGCTCGCTTTGATGCTTCCGATCGCGGATCGGTTGTGCGAATGAGTGGCGAGGGGCGACGGGGTATGGGGAGCGGGCACTGGCCGGGACATCTGCTCGGACATCGGTTGGGGCGGCGGTTCGGGTGGCTCTGGGGGGCGTACGGGACCAGCGCGCTCGGCACATGGCTCGCCTTCGGCGCCTTCCCGCTGCTCGCCATCCAGGTGCTGCACGCCGGACCGGCCGAGGTCGCCGCGCTCTCCTCCGTCGGGGCCGCGGTGGGCGCGGCCGTGGCGGTGCCGCTCGGCCCGTGGGTGGAGTTCCGCCGCAAGCGGCCGGTGCTGATCACGACGGACCTGGTGCGGTGCGCGGCGCTGCTGACGATCCCCGTCGCGTTCGCGCTCGGCGCGCTCACCTTCGTCCAGCTCCTGCTGGTCTCGGTCGTCGTCGCGGCGGCCGACATCACCTTCCGCGCCGCCTCCGGCGCGTATCTGAAGACGCTGCTGCCGGCCGAGGACCTGCTCGTCGCCAACGCCCGGTTCGAGTCCACGGCCTGGACGACCACGATCATCGGACCGCCGCTGGGCGGCGCCGCGATCGGGCTCCTCGGTCCGGTGGCGACGGTGGTGGCCGACGCGGTCAGCTACCTGCTCTCGGCCCTGGGCATCCGCGCGATGGGCGGCCGCGAGCCGCGCCCGGAGCGCCGGGAGGCCGCGCGCATGAGGACCGGGGACCTGCTCGACGGCTGGCGTTACATCCTCGCCGACGCGGCGCTGCGTCCGCTGTTCTTCAACACCGCCTTGTTCAACGGCCTGGTGATGGCCGCCCAGCCGCTGCTGGCCGTCCTGATGCTCGGCCGACTCGGGTTCGCGCCGTGGCAGTACGGCCTCGTCTTCGCCGCGCCCTCGATCGGCGGGCTGCTCGGTTCGTGGCTGGCCCGACCACTCGTCACCCGGTTCGGGCAGCACCAGGTCCTGGTCGCGGTCGGGGCACTGCGCGCGATCTGGCCCGTCGGCCTGGCCTTCGTGAAGCCGGGGACCGGCGGGCTGCTGCTGGTGATGGGCGTCGAGCTCGGGCTCATCTTCTGCTGCGGAGTCTTCAACCCCGTCTACGCCACCTACCGCCTCGAGCGCACCGCGCCCGATCGGGTCACTCGCACGCTGTCCGCCTGGGCGGTGACGACCAAGGCCTCGACCGCGCTCCTGACGGCCGTCTGGGGCGTGCTTGGCGGCCTGCTCGGCCCGCGTACGGCCATCGCCCTGGGCGGCGTGCTCCTGCTGGCGACCCCGCTGCTGCTCCCCCGCCGCGCGGCAGCGCACCTCCCGGAACCGGAGCCGGAACCAGGGCCGGAAGGAGCGGCAGCGCACGATGGGTCGCGATGGGGCTGACTCAGTTCCGTGGCATGTGTCCGGGACCGGCATCGGCTGCCATCCGCTCTGCCCACTCGCGCTGGGTCACGGCTCGCTCAATACGGCTGACGACGTCCTTCTTGGACGCCGTGTCCAAGGTCTCCGGGATCTTGTCGAAGGCGTCGGGAAGGACGTCGAGGAGACCCCAGATCTGTTCGCCGGTGCTGACGGTCAGCAGTAGCTGACACCTCCACTGTGGCGACACTTCGGGACGGTGGCGGAGCCGGTGCACGAGTGTCGGGAACAGGTAGTGCCTCGCCTCGGCCGCGAGGTGCTCCCGGAGCCAGTCGACCGGGAGGCGCTGACTGAAGCCATATGTGGCGGCCTCCTGTTCCAGGTCGAGGAGTTGACCGGTGCCGACGGCTCGGACGGTGCGGGGAAGAGTTGGGGCCATGCCGAGATGATGTCAAGCAGCGCATCCACGTCGTCATGCGCTCATGATGCCCGCGCTCGGAGGGGGAGGCCGCTCATCGCCCGGCACGGCCGAACGTTTCCGGATGCTCCTCCGTCCTAGGAGGGACAGGGAGGGAACGCATGACCGGACGCCGCCGTACGCTACGCCGTATCGGGCGCCGCGCCGACGCCACTGACCCCCGCCGGCCCGAACGACACACCCCCGACACCCGCACGCCCGACAGGACGGATGTGGACGTCTCACGCGTGCGGGCGATCCTGGCGCTGGGCGGGGTGCCGTGGGGCGACCTCGATGACGGGGTGCAGGAGGTACGGCTGAAGCTGCTGGAACAACGCGCCGATCCGGCACGCGCGGCGGTCCGCGACACCTCCGCGTGGAGCAGCGTCGTCGCCTCCCGCGTCGCCGCGGACTGGCACCGGGCCGGTGCGCGCGACGACGGGCTGCTCGACATCCCCGAGGGCACGGTCAAAAGCCGCCTGCACACGGCCGTGGCCGCGCTGCGCACCCGGCTGCGCGAGACGGAGGTGATCCACGGTGACCGAACCGACCGAGACTGAGGAGGCCCGGCTGCGACGGGCGTTCGCGCTGATCGGGGAGGAGGCCGGACGCCCGGGCCGCACCGCGGCGCCCGCGGACCCGCCGGCCGCGGTCCGCACCGTCACAACGGCGTCCCGTCCCCGGCGTGGACAGCGGCGTGTCCGGGTGGCACTCGCCATTGCGGCAGCCGCGTGTGCCGCCACCATCACCGTGACCGTGGCGGTCACCGCCGACGGCGGCTCCGGAACCGATTCCGACGCGACAGGCCGGGGACAGACCTTCCCGGAGGCTCTCGCCTGCGCGACCGCCGTCGTGGAGGGCGACCTCACCACGGTGCGCCCCGCCGGCCAGGGCCGGATACAGGTAACCGTGTCCGTGGACCGGTGGTTCAAGCCCAGCACAGGCCCTGCCACGGCACGGTTCGACCTCGCCGACCCCGCCGAGGCATACGCCACAGGGGACCACCTCCTGCTCCTCGTCCCCCGGCGGAAAGGCCAGATTCCCGACGCCTACCGAGGCCAGGAGGTACGGCCGATGCGCGACCGGATCACCCGCGCCCTGCCGGAAGCAGCTCACACCACCTGCCCTCCGGAGTTCCATTGAGGCAGGGGGACCGCCATGCCGGGGGACGGGCCGAGGGACTCGTGCTCGTCCGCCGTACCCGCGACCGCGACCACCGCCTGGCCTGGCCCGGCCAGGCCCGGTGCCGTACATCGCGCACAGGGTCAGAGGCCCACGTCGGCGGGACGGTATGTCGGCGCTCTGCGGACCCGGCCGGCCTGCTCGTAGGCGTAGGCCAGGCGGAGCAGGGTCGGCTCGCTCCACGCCGTGCCCATGAACGTCAGGCCGACCGGCAAGCCGAAGGCGAAGCCCGCCGGGACGCTGATCGCGGGGTATCCGGCGAGTGCGGCGGGCGTGGACGCGCCGCCGCCGTAGCTGTCCCCGCGGACCAGGTCGATCTTGGCCGGTGGTCCGGTGGTCGGCATCACCAGCGCATCGAGGCGGAAGCGCCGTAGCACCGCGTCGATGCCTTCGGCACGCGACAGCCGGTGGTTGGTGGCCAGCGCCTCGCGGTACTCGCTCTCGGTGAAGTCCAGCCGGTGCACCGCCTCCAGACCGTCCTGCCGCACATAGCGGAGCTCGCGGTCGGCGTGTGCGCGGTTGAACGCGATCAGCTCCGCCAGGCCGCGCGGGTGGTCGCCGGGGGCGCCGGCCAGATAGGCGTTCAGTGCCCGCTTGATCTCGTACACCTGAACGACCTTCGAGCTGGGGAGGTCCTCGAGCCGCTCGGCCGTCGGGATGTCGGCCGGGTCGACCACGGTCGCGCCGGCGGCGCGCAGCGTGGCGATCGCCCGCTCCGCGATCTCGTCGGCGTGGTCGCTGTAGCCGAAGTACACGGTTCGCGGTACGCCGATCCGCGCACCACGCAGTCCGTCGGCGTCCAGGAAACGGGTGTAGTCACGATGGAAGTGGCCACGGCTCGCCCCGGTCGCCGGATCACGGTCGTCGATGCCGACGAGGACGCCGAGCAGGATCGCGGCGTCGCGGACCGTGCGCGCGATCGGGCCGACACTGTCCTGGCTGGGCACGCCGGGGATCACTCCGCCGCGCCCGACCAGTCCAACGGTCGGCTTCACCCCGACGACGCAGTTCGCCGAGGCGGGGTCGATGATCGAACCGTTGGTCTCGGTACCGATCCCGGCGACACACAGGTCGGCCGCGACGGCGACCGCCGTACCGGAGCTGGACTCGTTCGGAGACCGATCCAGCTTGTAGGGGTTCCGGGTCTGCCCACCGCGGGCGCTCCAGCCGGCGTGGTGGGTGAGCGACATCCCACCGGCCCACTCGCTCAGGTTGGTCTTGCCGAGGATGACGGCACCGGCCGCGCGCAACCTGGCCGCGACCGTGGCGTCCCTTGCCGGCCGGAGGCTCTCCAGGGCGAGTGATCCGGCGGTTGTGTGCATGCGGTCCGCGGTCTCCACCAGGTCCTTCAGCAGAACGGGCATGCCGTGGAGGGGCCCACGGGGATGTTGCCCGGCATCCAGCCGCCGGGCCTCTCGCAGCGCGTCGGGATTGACCTCGATCACCGCGTGCAGGAGTGGATCGATACGTTCGATCCGCTCCAGGTAGTAACGGGTCAGCCGTTCCGCGTCGAGCCGCCCCTCGTCCATCCGCCCGCGCAGCTCGGTCATGCCCAGTTCGTCCAGGCTTCCGATGGCAGGGCGGGCTTGGGCGGAGGCCGCGCCGAGCCAGGGCGTGGCCGCCGCGGCGGTGCCGAGCGCGAGCATGCTCCGGCGCGTGGTGTTGATCCGGTCCATTCGGTACGGCGTACTCATGGATCGGCACGCTAGAGGTGCCACCGATGTACCGCGCTCCGACTGTCCCCCGGCTCTTCACTGGTGATATCCCCCTGCCGCACCGGGGGCACGCCGGAGACCGGGAGGTGCCGGCGGCGAGCCCGGCCGCGCTCACACGGTCCGGGCGAGCTCAGGCGCTTTCATCGACCGGCGGGCACGGCCTCCACATCGCCGCGCAGGGTCCGCTCCTCCGCGTCGGCCAGCCAGAGGAAGACCGGCGGCAGGCCGAGCTCGATCACCGCCAGTGCGATCTGGAACCACTGCGGCCAGCCGTGCACGGCGAGCGAGAGCAGCCGGCCCACGCCGCCCAGCAGGAAGACGCCGGCCAGCCACCGCACCGCCCGAGCCGGGATCGGGTGCTGCCGCGTTGCCCAGAGCCAGGCCAGCCCGTAGCCGACGAAGCTGGCCCCCATGAACCGGCCCCAGCTGTCGACCGTCGGGCCGGCCGAACCGGCGCCGGGGATCGCCGCGTTGCCGAGTGCCACGTGGTAGAGGCCGATCGTCACGCAGGCCCAGCCCATCAGCTGTGTGAGTACGCGCAGAGTTCTGGCCATGATCCCTCCAAGCCGTCCCGGCAGAGCTTAGTTGACACGCGTCTACTAGATTGGGCGCGCTGGTTGACTCGTGTCAACTAAGCTGCGTTCGTGCCTCCTCGCCAGCGACTCACCCCCGCCGACCGCCGCGCCCAACTCCTCGCCGTCGGCGCACGGCTCTTCGCCGCACGCCCCTACGCCGATGTGCTGATGGAGGAGGTCGCCGAACAGGCCGGTGTCTCCCGGGCCCTGCTCTACCGTCACTTCCCCAGCAAGCACGCCCTTTTCGCGGCCGTCTACCAGCAGGCCGCGGACAAGCTGCTCGCCGAGACGCGGTTCGACCCCGCCGACTCCCTGGTGGAGCAGCTCATCCAGGGCATGGACGTCCATCTCGACTACTTCGTGGCGAACCGCAACGCCGTCCTCGCCGCGAACCGGGTCCTGGCGGGCGACCCGGTGATCCAGACGATCATGACGAACGAGCTGGACGCGCTCCGTGCGCGGCTGCTGGCCGTACTCCCACTCGCGGACGAGAGCGCCCGTGAGGCCGTGTCCGGCGTCCTGAAGAGCTGGCTGGTCTTCGTCCAGGTCCTCTGCGTCGACTGGCTCACCCACGAGACCTGCACCCGCACCCAACTGCGCGACGTCTGCGTCGGCGCGGCTGTCGGCGCCCTCCGGCCACTGCTCGCCGAGGACCCCGCACCCGACTGGCCGCCACAGGAGTACCCGGCCTATCCGGCGGCCCGGTAGGCGCTCGGCGGGCGGCCCAGCAGGGTGCGGAAGGCGGTGGTGAACGCCGCCGGGCTGTCGTAGCCGAGGTCGGCCGCGATCCGGGTGACCGGCGCACCGGCGGCCAGGTGCCGCAGGGAGTGCACGACGCAGGCCCGTTGCCGCCACTGCGCGAAGTTCAGCCCGGTGGCGCCGCGGAACCGCCGGCCCAGGGTGCGTTCGCTGATGCCCAGGGCGGCGGCCCAGCGGGCGGGCGGATCGTGGACGTCGGGGTGGCGCAGGAAGGCGTCGCACAGCCGCCGAAGTGCCGGGTCGGCGGGCAACGGGATGTCCAGGGGCAGCGGCGCCAGGTCGGCCAGTTCGTGCAGGAGCAGGCCGACCATGGCCGCGTCGCGGCCGTGCTCCGGGTAGCGCGGCCGCATGTCGACGGCTGCCAGGAGGAGTTCGCGCAGCAGCGCGGAGACCTCGACGACCCGGCAGCGGGCGGGGAACCATGGCACGGCGGCGGGCTCGATGTAGAGGCTGCGGGTGCTGACCCCGGGCATGGAGACCTGGTGCTGGGTCCCGGCCGGGATCAGCACCGCCCGATCGGGGGGCACCGTCCACGTGCCCTCCGCCGTCGCCAGCTCCATGACGCCGGTCGCGGCGTACAGCACCTGGGCCCGGCGGTGCTCGTGGTACGGCAGCAGATGGCCGGGCGGGTAGTCGGTGCCGATGGCCAGGACGGCACGGTCAATGGCGTCGACCTCGTCGATGTGGACGTTGCGCACACCGCCAGACTAGGGCCCGGCTCCGCTGTCGGATTGACAAAGGTTGCTGGCGATCATTCGATTGCCCGCCATATGGCCAGGTCCGTAGCGTCGTGGCAGTGCTGACCTCATACCTCATGCTTCTTCTCTTCGGCTGCCTGACCGGGATTACCACGGTGCTCTTCGGGTTCGGCGGCGGCTTCGTCACCGTCCCCGTCGTCTACGGCCTCTGGAGCGTCACGGCGCACTCCGGCGCCGACGCGATGCACGTGGCGGTGGCGACGTCGACGGCGGTCATGGTCGTCAACTCGGTCTTCGCCACCCTGTCGCAGTGGCGCCAGGGTCGGCTGCGCCGGGAGTACATCTGGCCGATGGCCGCATTCGTCCTGGTCGGCGCGGTGGCCGGGTCCCTCGCGGCGACCCGGATCGGCGACACCGCGCTGCGGGTACTGTTCGCCGCGTATCTGCTGGCGACGATCGCCGACAGCCTGCTGCGCAAGGGCTTCCTGTCCGTCCCGCGGGCCCGAGAGCCGCGTCCGCTCAGCCGCCCGGCCAGGACGCTGGGCGGGGTCGGGATCGGCTCGGTCGCCGCCTGCCTGGGCGTCGGCGGCAGCGTCATGACCGTGCCGCTGCTGCGCCGCCGGGGCCTGCCGATGGCCGAGGCGACGGCGATGGCCAACCCGCTCAGCGTGCCCGTCGCCGTGGTCGGCAGCGCCGTCTACGCCCTCGCCGCCCCCGCCCTGCATGCCCGGGCCGGACGGCTCGGCTATATCGACCTGCTCGCCTGCGCCGCGCTACTCGGCGGCTCGCTGCCCACCATCGCCCTGGCCCGCCGCGCCGCGGCCCGCGTCCCGGACCGGGTGCACTCCGTCGCCTACGTCGCCCTGCTGGTGATCGTCCTGCTCGTCATGGGGATCTGAACGGCAGGTTGCAGGTCACCACGTCCTCGTCGTCGTCGACGAGGACGAGGACGTGGACGTGGATCCCATGCGTCGCGACACTCCTCGACGTCCTTCGTCAGCGGTTCCCCCGATGGGGGCAATCGCCAGTTCACACCGCCGCCCAGCGCCGTTCACCTGCCGACCCGATGGCGTTCGATGCCGGTCGCGTTGACGGGCGCAGGCTCTGGATCCGGACGCGGATACCCCTTCCATCATCCCGTCGCGTCCCCGTGGAGATGAGGTAGATATGGCCGATCCGGGAACACGGGCTCGGGTTCCGGTCCGCCGGCGCTGGTACCGCCAGTTGTATGTGTGGGTTCTGGCGGGAATGGTGCTCGGAGCCGCGACCGGCCTGCTCGCTCCCGAGTTCGGCAGATCGATGGAGGTCCTTGGCGACACCTTCGTCAGCCTGCTCACGATGCTGCTCGGGCCGATCATCTTCTGCATGGTCGTCGGGGGCATCGCCGCCGTCGCGAACCTGTGCCAGGTCGGGAAGGTCGCCCTCAGGTCGATCGTCTACTTCGAGGTCGTCACCACCATCGCGCTCATCCTCGGTCTCGCCGTGGTCAACCTGGTGCGCCCGGGCGACGGCATGGGCGTGGACGCCCACTCGCTGAAGGTGAGCGCCGAAGTCGCCCAGCACACCGATGCCGGGCAGACGCTGAAATGGACGGACTACTTCACGCAGCTCGTCCCGGACAACATCGTCGGCAGCTTCGCCGAGGGCGCCGTGCTGCAGATCCTGTTCTTCGCCGTCCTCTTCGGGATCGCGCTGGCGGTGATCGGCGAGCCGGCCCGCCCCATCGCCCGTGGCATCGAGGGTCTGTCCCGAGTGCTGTTCACCATCGTCCGGTTGGTGACCTACGCGGCTCCGGTCGGCGTGTTCGGCGCGATGGCCTACACGACGGGGAGCCTCGGTACGGCCACCGTCGGTGCCCTGCTGAAGCTGATCGGCACCTTCTACGCCACATCCGTGGTGTTCATGGTCGTCGTATTCGGATCGGTGCTGCTGCTGGTGGGACTCAGCCCGCTGCGGACCCTGCGGTATTTCCGTTCGGAGATCCTGCTCTCAGCAGTACCGCGGCGATCGTCCACGCCGTCGCCGCGGGTCTCGGCATCGCGTGCGTGACCCACGGAGCCGCCGATGCCGCCCTGCGGCTGGGCCGGGTCGCACGACTCCACCTGGCCCCGGAGCCCGCGACCCGTCCCGTCCCGTCCCGTCCCGTCCCGTCCGCCTCATCCTGCGCCGGGGACGCTCCCTGAGCGGTCCCGAGCAGGCGTTCGTCACCCTGGCCCGAGAAGGAACCCCATGATGGAAACGATCAACGTCAACGACCGGACCTACCGCGTCCCCCAGGAGCCGACGGTGGTCTTCACCATCGACGGCGGCGACCCGGACTATCTCGACGACGCCCTGCACCGCGGGATCATGCCGCGCCTGGCCGCGATGCTCGCCGACGGCGGCCAGTACCGCCTCGGCGCCTCCGAGATGCCCAGCCTGACCAACCCCAACAACCTGTCGATCGTCACCGGTGTCCCACCCGCTCTCCACGGCATCCCCGGCAACTACTGCCGGCTGGAGAACGGCGCCCTCGAGCTGTTGAACGATCCGAAGTTCCTCCGCGCACCCAGCATCCACGCCGCCCTGGCGGAGCACGGCGTGCCGACCTTGATGGTCACCGCCAAAGAGAAACTGCGCCGGCTCCTCGGCCACGGTGGAGTCCCCAGCGTGAGCGTCGAGAAGGCGAACGAGACCGGACTGCCCGAGTACGGCATCCCCGACCTCCCGCAACTCGTCGGCACCCGGCCCCCGGGCATCTACGACTGGAACGCCAGCCACTACGCCATGCGGATCGGGCTCGCGGTCCACCGCGCCCACCCGGATCTGCGACTGCTCTACGTCTCCCTCACCGACCGCGTGCAGCACGCGGCAGCGCCCGGCGACGAGCTCGCGGACCGATTCCTCATCGAGTTCGACACCCTCCTCGGCGAATACCTCGACGAGGGCTTCGTCGTCGGCATCACCGCCGACCACGGCATGAACGCCAAGCACGCCGACGACGACACACCCACTGTCCACTATCTGGCCGACATCCTGGAGCAGGCAGGTGTGGAAGTGCACGACGTGGTCCTCCCCATCACCGACCCTTACGTCCGCCATCACGGGGCTCTGGGCTCCTTCGCCTGGATCTACCTACCGGAGACCGAACACGCCCACGCCCGGGAGGTGCTCACCGGACTTCCCGGCATCGAGGAGATCTGGAACCGCGCCGACGCCTCGACCGTGTACGAGCATCCACAGGACCGGATAGGCGACCTCGCCGTCACCGCCTCGGCACACGTCGCGCTCGGCGGCCGAAAGCGGGACCACGATCTCTCGGGACTCCATGGCGCCCTCCGCTCCCACGGTGGCCGCCACGAGCAGCCCATCCCCCTGATCACCAGCCGGCCCGTCTCCGGACCGCTCGCCGCCCGCTACCACGCGGGAGTGCTTCGCAGCCGCGACCTCCACGACCTCGTACTCAACCACCTGACAAGGCCGGACCACGAGATCGCCTCGGCAGCGGCCACGACAGCGAGCTGACCCAGCTCGTCGGCCGACCGCACGGCAGTCGAGAGCGCCGATCCGCATCGCGCATTCCACCGCGTGCTGGAGACGGCGTGCGCCGAGCCCTGGATGGCTGACGGCCTTGTCTCAGGCATCGTAGGTGTAGAAGCCACGACCGCTCTTGCGGCCGAGGTGGCCTGCCGCGACCATGCGGCGCAGCAGGGCGGGCGGTGCGTACAGGGGTTCCTTGAACTCCTCGTACATCGACTCGGCCACCGCCTGGGCGGTGTCGAGTCCGATGAGGTCGAGCAGGCGGAGCGGCCCCATGGGGTGGGCGCAGCCGAGTTCCATGCCCCGGTCGATGTCGTCCGGGCGTGCCGAGCCCGATTCCACCATGCGCACCGCGCTCAGCAGGTAGGGCACGAGGAGGGCGTTGACGACGAAGCCGGAGCGGTCGGGTGCCTGGATGGTCTGCTTGCCGAGCCGCTGGACGAGGTCGCGGGTGCGCTGCACGGTCTCCTGGCTGGTGGTGAGCGCGGGGATGACCTCGACCAGCTGCTGCACGGGCACGGGGTTGAAGAAGTGCATGCCGATGAGCTGGGCGGGCCGTTCCGTGGTGACGGCGAGGTCGACGATGGGAATCGAGGAGGTGTTGGTGGCGAGGATCGCCGCCGGGTCTGCCACGACCTTGTCGAGGGCGCGCAGGACGTCGGTCTTGATGTCGCGGTTCTCGGCGACGGCCTCGATGACGAACTGGCGGTCGGTCAGGTCACTGAGGTCGTGGGTGAAGGAGAGCCGGGCGAGGGCCTGGTCCCGCTGCTCCTCGCTGAGCTTGCCACGCCGTACGCCTCCGTCGAGGGAGGCGGTCAGACGACGGCGGCCCGCCTCGACGGCGTCCGGGGTGGCTTCGGCGACACGGACATCGATGCCATGGCGGGCGGCGACTTCGGCGATGCCGGAGCCCATGAGGCCGCAGCCGACGACGCCGAGACGGGTAACGGGATCCATCTGAGGTCCTATCCGGTGAGCAGGTGGTGTGCCTGGGCTGGTCAGACGTTGCGGCGGTACTGGCCGCCGACCTCGAAGAAGGCGTCGGTGATCTGCTGCAGCGAGCAGACCCGGGCGGCGTCCATGAGGACGGCGAAGACATTGCGGTCGGTCACCGCCGCGTCCTTGAGGGCGGCCAGTGCGTCGTGGGCCGTCTCGTGGTGGCGGGCCTGGAAGTCCCGTACGCGCGCGAGCTGGGACTTCTTCTCCTGCTCGGTGGCGCGCGCCAGCTCGATGGCGTCGGGCTCGGCGGTGTCCGCATGCGGGTCGCGGAAGGTGTTGACGCCGATGATCGGCAGGGTGCCGTCGTGCTTGCGCTGCTCGTACAGCATCGACTCGTCCTGGATACGGCCGCGCTGGTAGCCGGTCTCCATGGCGCCGAGTACGCCGCCGCGCTCGCTGATCCGCTCGAACTCCGCGAGTACGGCGTCCTCCACCAGGTCGGTGAGCTCGTCGATGATGAACGACCCCTGCAGAGGGTTCTCGTTCATCGCCAGACCCCACTCCCGGTTGATGATCAGCTGGATGGCCAGGGCCCGGCGGACCGAGTCCTCGGTGGGGGTGGTGACCGCCTCGTCGTAGGCGTTGGTGTGCAGGCTGTTGCAGTTGTCGTAGATCGCGATGAGCGCCTGCAGGGTGGTGCGGATGTCGTTGAAGTCCATCTCCTGGGCGTGCAGCGAGCGGCCGGAGGTCTGGACGTGGTACTTCAGCTTCTGACTGCGCTCGTTCGCGCCGTACTTCTCCTTCATCGCCACGGCCCAGATGCGGCGGGCGACCCGGCCGAGGACGGAGTACTCGGGGTCCATGCCATTGGAGAAGAAGAACGACAGGTTCGGGGAGAAGTCGTCGATGTCCATGCCCCGGGCGAGGTACGCCTCGACGTAGGTGAAGCCATTGGCCAGGGTGAAGGCCAGCTGGCTGATGGGGTTCGCGCCGGCCTCGGCGATGTGATAGCCGGAGATGGACACCGAGTAGAAGTTGCGGACCTTGTGGGCGATGAACCACTCCTGGATGTCGGCCATCATCCGCAGGCTGAATTCGGTGGAGAACAGGCAGGTGTTCTGCCCCTGGTCCTCCTTGAGGATGTCGGCCTGCACCGTGCCGCGCACGCTTCCCAGGGCGTGCGCACGGAGTTCGGCCGTCTCCTCGGGCGACGGTTCGCGGCCCTCGGTCTCCCGGAACCGGTCGATCTGCTGGTCGACGGCGGTGTTGAGGAAGAAGGCCAGGATGGTCGGCGCGGGTCCGTTGATCGTCATGGAGACCGAGGTGGTGGGCGCGACGAGGTCAAAGCCGTCGTAGAGCGTCTTCATGTCCTCCAGCGTGGCCACCGAGACGCCGGATGTGCCGACCTTGCCGTAGTTGTCGGGGCGTTCGTCGGGGTCGCGGCCGTAGAGGGTGACGGAGTCGAAGGCGGTGGACAGGCGGGTGGCCGGCTGGCCCTCGGAGAGCAGCTTGAAGCGCCGGTTGGTGCGGAACGGGTCGCCCTCGCCGGCGAACATCCGCGCCGGGTCCTCGCTGTCGCGCTTGAAGGGGAACACCCCGGCGGTGAACGGGAAGTGGCCGGGCAGGTTCTCTCCGCGCCAGAACCGCACCAGTTCCCCGTGGTCGGTGAAGCGGGGCAGGGCGACCCGGGGGATCTTGTTGCCCGACAGGGACTCGCGGGTCAGCTTGGTACGGATCTCCTTGTCCCGGATCTTCACGACCTGCTCATCGCCGGAGTAGGAGGCGATGACGGCGGGCCAGTTCCCGATCTGCTCCGTGATGTCGTACGGGAGCTGCCCGCGGGCGTCCTCGAGCAGCGACCGCACGTTCCCGGCGTCGGAGCCCGCCTCCACGAGTTCGGCCGTGACCGCCTCCAGACGCTGCACGCGCCTTGCCGCTTCGGCCAGTTGACCGGTCTCGGCGTGGTAGCCACGGACCGTCTCGCTGATCTCGGCGAGGTAGCGCACCCGCTCCGCGGGAACCACCTGCCGGATGCCGGAGGAGTGACGCACATCGACCGGCGCCAGGCTGCCCTCGGACAGCGGCAGGCCCTTCTCGGCCAGGACGGTCTTCAGGTGCTGGTGGAGCGCGGTGACGCCGTCGTCGTTGAACGTGGCCGCCGAGGAGCCGTACACCGGCATGTCCTCGGGCCGCAGGGTGAACGCCTCTCGGTTGCGGATCAGTTGACGGGCCACGTCACGGAGGGCGTCCTTGGCGCCGCGCCGCTCGAATTTGTTGATCGCCACGACGTCGGCGAAGTCGAGCATGTCGATCTTCTCCAGCTGCGAGGCGGCGCCGAACTCGGGAGTCATCACGTACATCGAGGTGTCGACGAACGGCACGATCGCCGCGTCGCCCTGGCCGATGCCCGGCGTCTCCACGACCACCAGGTCGAATCCGGCCGCCTTCAGCACATCGATCACGTCGGACAGGTGCTCGGGCAGCTCACGGCCGCCGCGGGTGGCCAGACTCCGGAAGAACACCCGGTTGCCGTCGAGGGAGTTCATGCGGATGCGGTCGCCGAGCAGCGCCCCTCCCCCGCGGCGGCGGGTCGGGTCGACGGCGATCACCGCGATCCGCAGTTTGTCCTGCTGATCCACGCGGAAGCGGCGCACCAGCTCGTCGGTGAGCGACGACTTGCCCGAACCGCCGGTGCCGGTGATGCCGAGCACCGGGGTGACCCGCGCCCCGGCCACGGCGCGCAACTGCTCCAGGAAGTCCGTTGGCAGCTTGCCGAGTTCGGCGCCGGTGATGGCGCGGGCGATCGCGAACCGGTCGCCCGCCAGCACGGCGGCGACATCGGCCGGCTGACGATCCCAGAGGCCGAAGTCGCAGTCCTTCACCACCGAGTTGACCATCCCGGCCAGGCCCAACCGCTGCCCGTCCTCGGGAGAGAAGATGGTCACTCCGCTGCCGCGCAGCCGGTCGATCTCCTCGGGCACGATCACACCGCCCCCACCGCCCACGACACGGACGTGCTCCGCGCCCTGCTCGCGCAGCGACTCCACGAGGTACTCGAAGTACTCGACATGGCCGCCCTGGTAGGACGAGACCGCGACACCGTGCGCGTCTTCCTCCAGCGTGGCGTCCACGACCTCCCGCACCGACCGGTTGTGACCGAGGTGGATCACCTCCGCGCCCTGGGACTGGAAGATCCGCCGCATGATGTTGATCGACGCGTCGTGCCCGTCGAACAGCGCCGAAGCGGTAACCAGGCGGACGGGGTGCACAGGGCGGTGCAGATCGTTCATGAGGGCCTTCCAGAAAGGTCAGAGGCGCCGACTGAAGAAATAGTAGGACGTCCTAGTAACTTACTGGAGGCGGGGAGAGTGTGAAGAGGAGCACAGAGGCAGTGCGAGTGGCGTCCACGCCTTCAGGGCACCGCGAACCAGCTCCGCAACCCTGGAGGCCGGCGGGTCGGCGATAACCCCGACGCCGAAAGGCGTGCCGCCGTCACCCCATACGGGCGTAACGTATGCATATGGGTGATGTTCGGTGTCAATGGTGTGATGCGTTGCTACCGGATCAGGCCGGCCACAATCGGCGGTACTGCGGCCCAGCTCACCGACAGGCGGCCTGGCGGGCGCGGCGTCGATGGCCGGCGGCGGCCCGGACGCGGGAGACGATGGTGCTCGCGGGCGCGGATCTGCTGGCCCGAGTGCAGGCGGTGGCGCGGCAGACGGGTGATCCGTCCCCGGCGCGGGAGGCCGCGGTGGGCTGTCACTGTGCCGCGGTGGCGGAGGTTCCCGGGCTGGCCGAGCGGTTGGTGCGGTACGCGGTGCTTGCCGATCGGCAGGCTGGAGCCAGCTGGGCGCGGATCGGCGCCGCCTTGGGGACCAGCGGCGAGGCGGCCAGGCGCCGCTTCGGGCGTATGCGCGACCTCCCGGGAGAAGGGCGGGGGCCACGGGACGGCGCCACGCCTGCTGTCGGCTCCGGTACGGAGCTGCTGGATGCGCTCCTGTGCGAGGCGGTGCGGGAAACGGGCGCGTCCGCGGGTCTGGTGTACCTGCTGCCGCCGGGCGGGCAGGTGCTGCGGCTGGCCATGACGACCGGGGTGCCGCCGAAGGTCGCCGCGCTCTGGGAACGGTTGCTGCTTCCGGCCTCGGGTCCCGTGGCGGACGCGGTCCGTGAGCGGCGCCTGGTGTGGCTCGCCAGCCAGACGGAGCTCGCGCGCCGCTACCCGAGGGCAGCGCTGGTGTGGCCCTACCCCGTAGCGCTGGTCGCCGCACCGCTCACCTCCGGTACCCGTGCCTGGGGCGGACTGGTGCTGCTGTGGCCCGAACCGCGCCCATCGCACCTGAGCGCGCATGAGCGCGCCGTGATCCGCTCCACCTGCGACCGTGCGGGCGCGCTCCTGCGGCATGCCGCCGCGGACGGGCACCCGATATCACCCGCGGAGCCGCGGGTGGCGGCCCCGCCGCGTGCCCGGACCGCCGCGCGGGCCGCGGTGGACTCCGGCGACCGCCCTACGGAGGGCTGCCTTACGGAGGGCTGTTGCGTGCTGGACGCGGAGGGCCGGATCAGCTTCATCAGCGCCACCGCCGCCGACCTGGTCGGTGGCGGCGTCCCGGATCTGCTGGGTGCCCTGCTGTGGGAGGCACTGCCATGGCTGGACGACCCGGTCTTCGAGGACCGCTACCGGGCCGCGGTCCTCGGCCGCCGGCCCACGTCCTTCACCGCTCTGCGCCCGCCGGACCGGTGGCTGTCCTTCCAGCTCTGTCCGGACGCCTCCGGCGTCAGCGTGCGCGTCTCCCCCACCGACCACACCACCCCCATGGACCACCCGGAGCCGGAGCGCGCGTCGAACGTCGCCACACCGACCCGGGCCGGCACGCTGTACGACCTGATGCACCTGGCCGGCGCGCTCACCAAGGCCGTCAGCGTGCGGGACGTAGTCGAGCTGACCGCCGACCTGGTCCTGCCGGCCTTCGGCGCCCAGGGCTTCGTCCTGTCCGTCGCCGAGGGCGACCGGTTGCGTGTCGTCGGCCACCGCGGCTACCCGGCCCAGGTCATCAACCGCCTCGACATCCCTCCCCTCCGGGACGAGTCAGCCCCCACCGTGCGCGCTGTGACCACGGGAGCACCCCTCTTCTTCGCCTCCCCCCGCGAGATGGCACAGCTCGCCCCCGACATCCCACGGCTGACCAAGAGGGCGGCCTGGGCCTTCCTGCCGCTGCTGGCCCCCAGCCGCCCGGTCGGCTGCTGCGTGGTCTCCTACGACCAGCCCCACGACTTCACCCCCGACGAACGCGCCGTCCTGACCTCTCTCGCCGGACTGATCGCCCAGGCCCTCGATCGCGCCCGCCTCTACGACGCCGAACACCAGCTCGCCCACAGTCTGCAGAGCGGCCTGCTCCCCGCCGCCCTCCCCACCGTGCCCGGCCTGGAGGTAGCGGCCCGCTATCTGCCCACGGCTCGCGGCATGGACATCGGCGGCGACTTCTACGACCTCATCCGCTGCGACGCCACCACCGTCGCCGCGGCCATCGGCGACGTCCAAGGCCACAACGTGAACGCCGCCGTCCTCATGGGACAGGTCCGGACCGCCGTCCACGCCACCGCCGGCGCGCCCCCCGGCGAAGTCCTGGCCCGCACCAACCGCCTGCTCACCGACCTCGACCCCGGCCTGTTCACCAGCTGTCTCTACGCCCACATCGACCTGGCACACCACCGTGCCCACCTGGCCACCGCCGGCCACCCGCCCCCACTCCTGCGCCACCCCGGCGGCCACACCGAGATCCTCCACCTGCCACCCGGTCTCCTGCTGGGCATCGACCCCGACACCGACTACCCGGCCACCGAGATCCCCCTGCCGCCCGGCGCCGTGCTGGCCCTCTACACCGACGGCCTCGTCGAAAGCCCCGGCGTCGACCTCGACGACGCGACCACCAGCCTCGCCGACGAGCTCGCACACGCCCCGGACCAGCCCATGACCACCCTGGCCGACACGCTCATCCGCCACGACCCACACACCGATCCCCGCAGCGACGACATCGCCCTCCTCCTGCTCCACCTGCGACCGGACTTCCAGTCAACGATCTAGTGGGCCCCGCCCGGGGACGAGGCCCGCGGCGTGCCGGGAAGCCGGATCGTGACGAGGAGGCCGCCGGTGGGGCGGGGGGTGAGGTCGAGGGTGCCGTCGTGTGCCCGGACGACGCTGTGCACGATGGCCAGCCCGAGACCGACGCCGGGATGCTCGTCGGTGCGTATGCGTTCCGTCGCACGTTGGAAGGGTTCGGTGAGGGCCGGTACGAGTTCCGATGGGAGCGGGTGGCCGGTGTTCTCGACCCGCAGCACGCTCGCGTCGTGCCGCGGTTCGGTGTGGACCGTTACGGTGCCGCCCGCGGGGAGGTTGTGGACGATGGCGTTCTGGACGAGGTTCATCACCATCCGCAGGATGAGCGCCGCGGAGCCGACGGTCCGTGTGGTCTCGCCGGTGACATCGAGCGTGATCCGGCGCTTCTCGGCGAGGGGAAGCAGCGTTTCGGCGGCTTCTTCGGCTATGAGGGAGAGGTCGACGGACTCGCGGGTGAAGCTCCTGCGGTCGGCGCGGCTGAGCAGCAGCAGGGCCTCGGTGAGGTTGATCGCCCGCGTGTTGACCGTGTGGAGGCGTTCGATGAGTTCGCCCTGGTCCCGCGTGGGGTCGTTGCGGGCGGCGTCGAGGAGTGTCTGGGTGATCGCCAGCGGGGTGCGCAGTTCGTGGGAGGCGTTCACGGCGAATCTCTGCTGCTCGGCGACCTGGGACTCGAGTTGTTCGAGCATGGTGTCGAACGCGTCGGCGAGTTCGCGGAATTCGTCCTGGCGGCCCTTCATGTGGATCCGGTGGGACAGCGACCCGTTCGAGGCCGTCCGTGCCGCGGATGCGATCCGTGTGAGTGGTGCGAGCATCCGGCCGGCGAGGATCCATCCGCCCAGGAGGCCGAACACGAGGAGGAAGGCCAGTGCCGTGGCCGCGGCGGGGGCGAAGCCGTGCAGGAGGTCGGAGCGGTTGGGCCCGGTGATGATCACAGGGCCGAACGTCTTCTGGAGGGATCTGGGGTCTCGGCCGTCCGGTAGCCAGCGCAGCACGAATACCCACATCACGGCCAGCAGGAGAGCGCCGGCGAGGAGGAGGAATCCGGCGTAGCTGATGGTGAGTTTCAGCCGGGCGCTGAGCCCTGGGCGTCTATTCATGGGTGCCGCCGGGGTGGGTGGTGTCCCTGCCGGTGTCGATCCGGTAGCCGACACCGGGCACCGTGGCGATGAGCCAGGGTTCGCCGAGTCGTTTGCGCAGGGCGGAGACGGTGATGCGGACGGCGTTGGTGAAGGGGTCGGCGTTGTTGTCCCAGGCCCGCTCCAGTAGCTCTTCGGCGCTGACGACACCGCCTTCGGCGGCGGCGAGGACTTCGAGCACGGCGAACTGCTTGCGGGTGAGCGCGACGTAGCGCCCGTCGCGGAAGACCTCCCGGCGGAAGGGGTCCAGCCGCAGGCCCGCGATCTCGCGGACCGGGGGCCGGGCGTGCGCGCGTCTGCGGTCGAGCGCCCGCAGCCGCAGGACGAGCTCCCGCAGCTCGAACGGTTTGGTGAGGTAGTCGTCGGCGCCGAGCTCGAACCCGGAAGCCTTGTCGTCGATCCGGTCGGCGGCGGTGAGCATGAGGATCGGGATGCCGCTGCCGGAAGCGACGATGCGCCGGGCGATCTCGTCGCCGGAGGGGCCGGGGATGTCTCGGTCGAGGACCGCGAGGTCGTAGGTGTGGATGCTGAGCAGTTCCAGGGCGGAGTCGCCGTCGCCGGCGATGTCGGCGGCGATCGCCTCCAGCCGCAGACCGTCACGGACGGCTTCGGCCAGATAGGGCTCGTCCTCCACGATCAGCACGCGCATGTCCGAAGCCTAAGCGGCACAACATATCGCCGGCGTATGCGCGGACGTGCGCACACCGGACGCACGGCTCAGCCTGCCGGTGCGGGCGTGGGACGAGGCTGGTCGGTCGGCGCTTCCGCCGTGGTGCGCCACCAGGGGCGCGACGCCAGCGCGGCCAGCACGGCGCCGGCGGCGTTGACCAGTACGTCGTCCACGGAGGACACCCGGTCCAGCCGCAGGACGTACTGTGCGGTTTCGACCAGGACCGAGCAGCCCGCCCCGAGCGCCAGGACCCGCGGCACGGACGCCAGCGCCGCGAACCGCATCGGGGCGAAGAACCCCAGCGCCGCGAAGACCAGCAGGTTGCCGACGATCCCGAGCGGCCCCATCGTGACCAGGTCCCGCAGCGGTACCAGGCTCACCCGCGGCGGGACGGTGCCGACCCCGGCACCCGGCATCATGGTCATCCACAGGAACGGCACCGTCCCGTGGACCATGCCCACCTCGGCCAGCGACATCCGCCACGCCGATGCGACGCCGGCGGCACGGCGACGGCGCGCCAGAGCCCACACCACCAGCGCGGCGGGCGGCAGCGCGACCAACGTCATGAGCACCACACCGTTGAACGTGTCGAAGCAGCCGTGCCACCGCCCCGCCACGCACATCGGAGCGGACATCATGAGCGGCCGCCGCACGACGAACACGGCGCCCGCCAGGCCGAGGACCGCCAGGCCGAGGAGCACGATCGAGCGTGTGCGGCGGGGTGGTGCCGACAGGGATGCGTTGTGGTTCATGCCCCCTATGGGAGTCGGAGAGCCGTTGCGGCGGCGTATGCGATTTTCGATACGCCCGCGATACAGCCTCCAGGACGAGCCCGCCGTCACGCCCGCGCATCCGCCCCGGGTGAACCTCCGGATCCCGGCGCGGCCGTCCACTCCATGGCAGAGTCATGCGCATGCGGACCTTGACGCCAGAGGCGTGCGGACACTTCGTCGCGACCGCCCTCTTCCTGGGTGCTGTCGTGTCGCTGACCGCCTGCGGGGAGCAGCGCGGCACGGACGTGGCGGCCAGTTCCCCGGCCACATCCCCGAGTTCCGGCCCCAGTTCCCCCGGCGCTTCTCCTTACGTGGAGCCCGGGACCGTCGACGGTGCCCCGCACCAGGGCGACAACAATGCCTACCGTCGCTCCGGCGAGATGTCCGCCGCCAGTGCCAGGGACGCGCGGAAGGAAGCCGACCGCATCGAGCCCGTGCTCAAGCGACTCTGGGAGCAGAAGAAATGGGACCCGAAGAGCGTACGTGCGGCGCTGCTTGAGCTGGGGTACGAAGAGGAGCGGACCGGGCCGAAGGGTGAGCGTCTCGGCGGGACGCTCACCGTACGGAAGATGTTTCCCCGCTACGAGGTCGACCACAACGTCACGCCCGAAGGAGCCCTGATAGGGCTTCGCGTCCATGACGATGCCTGCGTCACGGCGTTCGTGCAGAAGACCAACTTCGAGGTCAAGACCAACGGGCCATTCATGGAGACCGGCTGTTTCGAGCCGCCCTACGGCCACTGAGGGACGGTGCGGGGCACGTTCGGCGAGGCTCCCCGGCCGGGCTCGGACTGTCCGCGGGAAAGCGTCGGATCCTCGGCTCCCGCTAGAAGGGGCGAGCGTACGGGTGGTCTTTCACCCGGTCGTAGATCCCGCGCAGCCACGGTTCCCGGACCGCGGGGATCCGGGCCAGCGTGTGGAGGAATACGCCCCAGTCGGGCCGAAGCGGCTGCCACGGATACCGCGGCAGCGGATCGTCGCGTTGGACACCATCAGGCAACCCACCTGTCACGGGGAGCAGGAGCGGTTCGTCAGGAGAGGCCAGTCGTTTCCACGCGTCAGCGGGCATGGGCACGGTCTCGGCGGTAGTGGGGGCGAGCCATCGCTCCCCCGTCCGTGGGTGCCGCGGCACCAGCAAGATACGGCGCGTCGATTCCCGGGCCGGGAGGCCCGGCCCCGCCAGCGCCACCGTCTTGGCCGGCGTCCCAGCGGGGAGCAGCGCATCGAGTGCGTGGCCGAACGTATCCGTGACCGGGCCGTTGGGAAGAGCCACGGGTGTGCCTTCCGAGGCTGCCAGCAGGTGTGCCAGTGCGGCCCCCACGGCCGCGGCCCATCGTGGGTCCCAGCTGCCATCCGGGGCGACCGGCGGTAGGGCCTGCCATTTCCGCCATTCCCAGCCGGTGGTCCGGCCGGTGGGCTGGTTGTCCGGCAGGGCACGTACGGCGTTCGGGGCGAACCACACCGACTGCCACAGCGAACAGTCGTCCACACGGGCGGCCACCGGCAGACCGCATTGCGCGCAGGCGAGGTTCGGGCCGTCGCGCCCGTCCAGCCCGCAGCAGTAGCCGCCGCATCGATCGGGGATCAGCACGGTGCCGCGCGCATCACCTGGTGCGATGACGATCGCTCCCGGGGGGCCGAAGGAGAGCGCGCGCTCTGGCGCGAACACACCGCGAGCGGCCGCTTCGTCCTCGCCGATCTCACTCCACGGGCGCCACGGCGGCCCGGAGGGCTCCGGGTCCACGGCATACGTCCCCGGCTCCATGAGGACCGGGAGCAGTCCGTTGCCCCACTTCTGATGGGCGTGGACGGGCAGCGCGACCCGCGCGAGCCGGCCGCTGAGGACAGCGTCGCATCCCGCACACACGAAGACCGTCATCCACCCTCCCGCCTCCGACATGCGAATTATCTCGGTCGAGCGTTCGACAGCCAACGGCTTATCCATCGCCACGCGGCGTCGACGGGCAGTCGCGCGGGCTTTCGGCGTAACCTGTGGCGTCCAATGTCACCGGGGGGTCATCGGCGTGCGGTACTACCTCTATGTGTCCCAGTCGAAGCTGGAGATGCTGTTCCAACAGATCCCGCAGAAGCTCCTCGGGCGGCTGGCTGCCGAGGCGAAGGTGGATCTGAAGGTACTGAGTCTCGCCCTGCAAAAGCCGGCGGGCCCCGCGGCGGGCACCTACGGTCAGCTGGATGTCATCGAGGAATACCTCGACCGGGAGTACGACATCGGGTGGATGGCGGAGCCGAGCTCCTGGTTTCGGGGCGATCTCGGGCTGCGGATCGCCGGATACGGCCAGCCGACGGGCCCGGTGTTCATGACCGGCCGGGAGGGCCGCACGGTCATCGCGCTGATCGGGTCCGCGCACCACCTCGTGGGGCAGCGAACACCGGCCGAGGGTATCTCGGTGGCCCACTCCATGCTGCCGTCGCTGTTCCGGCTGCTGCGCGAGGCCCCGGAGGAATGGCCGCGCGACGAACCCACCGCGATCAGTGGGCGGGGACATCCGGCCGATGAACGGGAGGCCCTGGAACAAGTCCTGGAGTTTTCGGCGTCGCTGAGGGGCCCGGCCGTGTACTGCGAGTTCCTGGCACGCCGTCTGCTGCACGGTACCGTCACCGACCCGGGCGGCGAGGAGTTGGACATCGTCGTCGGTACGCCGCTGTACGTCGCGATGGCCGAGGGCGACGAAGGCCAGGGGCGCTGATGGGCGGCGGCGAAGTGGTCCGCATGCGGCTTGGCGGCGATATCGATGGCCTGTGCCGGATGGTGCGGTCCCGCGACCGCGTCCTGGCCCGGCAGGCGATCCAGATGCTCGCCGACCTGGGAGACCGGCGGGCGTCCGATGTGCTGCTGCGCTGCGTCCAGAGGAAGGCCTTCGACCGGCAGTGGCTGTGGCTGGCCGCTGTCGACGCCCTGGGACGGCTGCGTGAGCGGCGCGCGGTCCCGGCGCTCATCGGGCTGCTGAAGAGTGGCGAGCTGGAGAACCCGGGTCAGGAGGAGACCGTGCTGCGGGCGCTCGGCTCCATCGGCGGCCCCGAGGCCGTACACGTCCTGCTCGACACGTTGGGGAAGGGCAGTCCGCGCGGTGTGGTGCTCCAGGCTCTGGCGAACCTCCGCGACCCGGTGACCGTCCCGGCCCTCCTGATCGCCCTGTGGGGGCTGCTGCCGCTGCGCGGCACGGAGGCGGTGGGCGTCCTGGGGGAACTGCGGGACCCTCGTACGGCGCCGGCGCTGCTGTACCTCGTCGACTCCGACGGCTCACCACCTGCTTTGCGCCGGGCGGCGCTCGAGGCGCTCACGATGCTGCCCGACGACAGCGCGTGGCCGGTCCCGCCGAACATGACCACAATGCTGCTCCGGAACGCGCTGCGTGATCCGGACGTCGGGATGGCCCGGATGGCCGCCGCACTGCTGACCAGGACCCATGAGGGCCGACGCGCCCTCCATTTCGCCCTCCTCGCCCACCGCCCCTACGAGGAGGAACCCGCCCGTATCGCGGTGTGTTCCGTCATCCGCGACGTCCCCCAGCTCTTCGGTGCGGGGGATGCGGCGGCACTGGCCAGACTGGTCACTGGTGCCTCCCTGCCCGCGGAGCGCAGAGCGGCCGCCCATGCGCTGGTTGCTGTCGGCAGTGACGAGGCAGCGGCCGTGCTGCTGGAGGCGCTGGCCGACGGCCACGTCACGGAGACCGTGGCGAAGGTGATCGCCGAGCTCCCTTCGCCACCGATCGAGCGGCTGTCGAGGCTGCTCGCCGGTCCCCCCAGCGGCCCTCAACGCCTCGGTGCCACCATCGCTTTGGGCCTCATCGGGCACGAGCCCGCCGCCCCTCTGCTCCTTCCGTCCCTGACCTACGCGGCCCCGCTTGTTCTGCGCTGCGCCGCCATCGACGCCCTCGGCGCCCTGCGCCATCGCCCTGCCACCGACCGTCTCACCGCGCTCGCACGGGATGATGCCGAACCGGCCCGCCTCAGGGCCCGCGCCGTACGCGCTCTGGGTCTCATCACCGCGCCGGAGTCCCAGCCCGTCCTGCTCGCGGCGCTGCATGACGACACCTCGGAAGCGGTGCGCCCGCGGGCGGCGGAGGCACTCGGCGCCTACCCCACCCGCGAAGTGGCGGACCGGCTGGGGGAACTGGCCATGGCGGACGGCTGCGACGAGGCCGCGCAGGCCGCGCTCCGTGCCCTGGGCAGGATGGGTGCCGTTGCCGTACCGACGCTCAATGCGCTGGCACATCACCTGTCGGCACGGCCGCACAGCGGCCTGTTGCGTCCCTTGGCCGAAGCCATCGCCTCTCGCCCGGATCGCCGCTTGATCCCGGCCCTGGCACGATTGTCCGCCTCGGACATTCCCCGGCACATCTCCGTGACCGCGGCTGAAGCCCTCGCTGACCGCCGACTGCCGGAGTGCGTGCCCCACCTCGCCCTCCTTCTGGCCGACGACAAGAGTTATTGGTGTCACCCCATCGCCCTCCGCGCCCTCGCGTGCATCGGTGGTCAGCAAGCCACCGACGCCATCGTGGCCTATTACGAGGACACCAGTACCCACCGTGAGGAGGTGCGTGAGGCGCTCACCGCCCTCGCTGCCATCCGGCGAGGCGGGCACAGGGCTCCTCCTACGCGACGCTGATGCTCACCGGCGGCCACGGCGTGCGGATGCGGTACGACTACCGCCATGACACCGCGGGCAGCGACAGCGGGGTCTCGACCACGTCACCGCGCTGGCTGCGGCTGACGCGGTCGGGCCAGACCATCACCGGCTACGAGTCCGCCGACGGCGAGCGGTGGTCGAAGGTCGGCACGACGCGGTTGTCCGGGCAGCCCAGGACCGTACGGGTCGGCCTCCTGTTCTTGGAGCTGCGGCACAAGGTCGAGATCCACCGGATGACCGGTCGGGTGATCGAGTGCCCGATCGACGAGATGAACCGGCCGCGCGGCGCGAAGGATGCGGCACTGCGGATTCCGCCGTCTGGGCCGGTAGACGCTGTTCGCCGGGTGGGGTGGCGAGCTGGCGACGTGCCGGAAGTTCGCCCCGACCGCCCGGCCCACACGCATAGGCGGTCGCATCGGCGGACGCGGCACGGTAGCGGTCCCGGCCGCCGTTGCGGGCGATCTCCCAGACGGTCGAAGGCGATCTGCCCAGCCGCCGGGCCAGCTGCCGGGCAGATTCTCCGGCGGCGACGCCGCGGGATATCTCCTCGCGCTCGCCGCCGGTCAAATGCCGTGGTGATCGCTGCTGCCGGGTGAGGCGGACGCCGCCGCGCTGGTGCAGGAACCGGCGGACGTGGTGCATCGGCGCGCTCCGGCAACCGGGGCGCGATCCTGGCCGTCGAGCTGTGCGGGGCACCGCCCGCCCGACCCCGGCTGGTCGTGACCGGCGAGGTCACCGGTGGGCGCGACGTCAACGACGTCGTCGAGCTGGACGTCGTGCGCGTCGAGCCCACCGGCTAACCCCGAGCGACCTCAGCGGTGTGCGCGGGGGTGTAGCGCTCGCCCATCACCTGGTCGCTCAGCGGGTCCAGCGCGGCCAGCGCCTCGGCGTCCAGGGTGAGCTCCAGCGCGGCCGCGTTCTGCTCCAGCCGGGCAGGGCTGCGGGTGCCCGGAATGGTCGCCACCGCCACCCCGAGCCGCTCGGCCTGGGCGTACACCCAGGCCAGCGCCACCTGGGCCGGGGTGGCACCCAGCCGGTCGGCCACCTCGCGCACGGTCCGCGCGATCTTCTCGTTCGCCTCGCCCGCCTCACCGGCGAAGCGGGGGTTGGTGCGCCGGAAGTCCTTCTCGCCCAGTGTGGAGCGGTCCAGGGTGCCGGTCAGGAACCCCCGCCCCAGCGGCGAGTACGGCACCAGCCCGACCCCCAGCTCGGCCATCACCGGGGTGACCGCCTCGACGTCGCGGGTCCACAGCGAGTACTCGCTCTGCACCGCGGTGATCGGGTGCACCGCGTGCGCCCGGCGCAGCAGCTCGCCGTCGACCTCGGACAGGCCCAGATGGCGGACCTTGCCCGCCTCGACCAGCTCGGCCATCGCCCCGACGGTCTCCTCGATCTCCACGTCCTGGGGCGGGCGGTGGGCGTAGTACAGGTCGATCACCTCGACGCCCAGCCGCAGCAGCGAGGCGTCGCAGGAGCGCAGCACGTAGTCCCGGGCACCGCGGATGCGGCGTGCCCGGTCGCCGGCACTGCGGTCGATGCCGAACTTGGTGGCCAGCTGCACCTGGTCCCGGCGGCCGTGGATGGCCCGGCCCACCAGCACCTCGTTGTGCCCGGTGCCGTAGGCGTCGGCGGTGTCCAGGAACGTGATGCCCAGCTCCAGGGCCCGGTCGATGGTGGCCAGGCCGCCGTCCCAGTCAGCGGCGCCATAGCTCTCGCTCATCCCCATGCACCCCAGGCCCATCGCGCTGACGGTGAGACCGGGCGAGCCGAGCGTGGTTCGGGTGATCATGCGCGGATACTCCTCCTGCCCGGCGGACCGGGCGGTACCTTGAGCACTGACGAACGCCTGCGAAACTAGGACTTGGAGCGCGCTCGAAGTCAAGCCGGAGGACCGGCCCCCGCCGGCGGGTCAGGCGCGGCGGGAGCGGGTGAGGGTGAAGCGGTCCACCGGCAGCAGGTCGCCACAGTCCCCGGACACCGCGTATTTCCCGGCCGGCTTCACCAGCGGGTGCGGCGGCCCAGCGGCCGGACCTTCGTGCGGGCCATGGTGTCCTCTTCGCTTACCGGCCCCGGGTATCCGCGCGCGACCTCCGCCTCGACAACGAACGGCCCGACAGGTCGGGTACGTCGCCCTGGCCACCGCCTCGTACAGGCGCCGCTGGGCCGCCGTACGGGCCTCCGACACCTGCCGGGCCAGCACCGAGACACCCTGCAGCAGCACCCGGTTCCTCCGCGGCCACGTCACCGCGTTGCTGAACAGCGCCACCGGCCCCTCGGCGTGCGTCCACGCCCGCCCATACAGGAAGCTGCGGAACTCCCGCCCCCACTTCCGGTCGGTGAAGTCCCGGTACTGTACTTGAACCGCCTCTGGATCTCGTCCGCGTGCTCGTACACCGTCGAGCGCCGCTCGGCGTACCGCTTCACGCACGAGGCGTCCGCGATGCCGAGCTGCCCGGCCAGGTACTCCACGGCCCCCACGGCACCGCGAGCGGGTCCTCGCCCAGGAACCGGCCGACGTAGCGGACCGTGCAGATCTGCGCCGCCATGCCCAGCCGGTGCGCTCCGTACGACGCAGCGCGATCAGATCACGGTCGTCATCGTCGAGGAAGAAGAACCGCTCCAGCTCCGGGCGCGTGGGCACCTCGGAGAACGTCCCGTACGCCAACTACTCACACCCGGAGGCGATGAGCGGGCCGAGCAACCGGTGGACCGGAGGTGACCCTTGACGGCGCGGGAGCCGGCGAGTTCCCTGCGCCTGGGCGATGCGCTCGCTGCCCTCGACCGGGCGGATATCTTTCGAGTGAAAGAAGGGGGATAACCACCGTATGAGCAAGCCGTTCGGCCAAATAGTGAGCAAGGCAGCCGGACACGAACTTCCGGCCGCGCCCAACACACGGCGGTTGCTTCCGTACTCCACCCAACCGCCCTGAGCAGCCCACGGATTGAAGTAGACGGATCGAAGAAGGGTGACAACATTCATGCGCACGGAGGCCATCAAGCGGGTCGCACACGTCTTCTCCCTCTTCGACGTCAATGGCAACGGCGTCCTCGAAGCGGATGACTTCGACCTCATGGCGAACAATGTCATCGAGGCCGCGCCCGACGCGGACGAGGCGGCGAAGGACGCGATGCGCGCGGCGTTCCGCCAGTACTGGACGACCCTGGCCATGGAACTGGACGCCAACGGCGACGGCAAGATCACTTACGAAGAGTATGCAGCCCGCGTGCTCTCGCCCGAGCGCTTCGACTCGACGATCGGCGTGTTCGCCGAGGCGCTCGCCGCACTCGGCGACCCGGACGGCGATGGACTGATCGAACGCCCCGCGTTCGTCGCGTTGATGAGGGCGATCGGCTTCGAGCGCGCGAACATCGACGCGACCTTCGACGCCTTCGGCCCCTCAGGCCTGGACCGGATCCAGGTGGCCATCTGGGTCGCCGGGATCAAGGACTACTACGCCCCGGACAAGGCGGGCATCCCGGGCGACCTCCTGGTCCCGGGCCCGGCGATCTGACCACCGGAACCGACGGCAGGGTTCGTGCGAGGAGAAGACCGGCCCCGCCGAATTGCCGTCAGTCGCTGACCACTTTCCGGAACTTGCGCACGAGCTTGACGACGCCCCAGACAATGAGGCATCCCAGGACCAGCAGAAACAGGATCGCCTGCCACAGGGGCATCTTCTTCTTTCCGGTGGACGAACCGCCGTCGTCGCCGCTCGAGGAGTAGCCGCCGCCCCTCGACTTCTTGTAGCCACCGCTCTTGCTCACACCACCGCCACCCTTGCTGACGCCACCGCCGCCGCTGCCACCGCCTCGCTTCGACGACAGCGCGACGTACGAGACGGAGTCACGCGCCGATGCCGCCTGGGCCGTGGCGGGCGCCACCGAGAGCAGGGCGCCGATCAGGAGGAGTGTGGTTGCCAAACGCATGAGAGATCCCCGTGATGGTAGGTCGGAATGTTGATCGCGCCAGGGCGCGGCGTTGCACCCTAGGTCATGGCGCGGTGCTGTCGAAACCCGGGTTCCGGTCCGCCCGCGGGCTAGACTTCCGTCGTGGTGGAAGGGGCTTGGTCAGCTGTGCGCGGACGGCCGTCTGAGGCGGGTGCGGACTCCGCGACGCGCGGTTCCGCGACCTTGCGCGACGTGGCCGCCCTCGCCGGTGTCTCGGTGAGCACGGTGTCGAACGTGGCCCGCGGCCGCGGGAACGTCCGGGAGGAGACCCGGCAGCGGGTGCAGGGCGCGATCGACGAGCTCGGGTACCGCCCCAACCTGGCCGCGCGGCGGCTGCGTTCGGGACGCTCCCATGTGTTGGGGCTCGCCCTGCCGAGCGTCACGGTCCCGTACTTCCGCGAATTCGCCGACTCCGTGCTGCGCGAGGCCCAGGAGCACGGAATGTCCGTGCGCATCACGCAGACACACGGCGACGTGCGGCGCGAGCGCGGTGTCTGCGACGACCCGTATCTGCGGCACGTGGACGGAATCCTGCTCGTTCCCGTGGCGCTCGGCCAGGAGGACATGCGGGCGTTGCCGGTGACGAAGCCGCTGATCGTGGCCACGGCGTCGTTCACCGCGGGCCGCGTCGACTCCTTCGACACGGACCGGTTCGAGGCGGCGCGCGCGGTCGTGGCCCATCTGGTCGCGGGCGGGCGGCGCCGCATCGCCGCCCTGGCCCCGGGCGAGGTGCTGCCCGCGGAGAGCGACGAGCGCTATCAGGGATACGTCACCGGGCTGCGCGACGCCGGGCTGCCGGTGAGCCGCCGACGGGTGGTGAGCACGGAGACCGTCACGTTCGCGGCGGGCGCCGACGCGGTGCGGACGCTGATCGAGCGGGCGCCCGACACGGACGCCGTGTTCGCGCTCGGCGACGCGCTCGCCCTGGGCGCGCTCCGCGGTCTGCGGGACGCGGGGCGCGCCGTGCCGGGGGATGTCGCCGTGGTCGGGTTCGGCGATGTCGCGCAGGCCGCGTACTGCGCTCCCACCCTCACCACCGTCGACCCGGGGCGGGAGGAGATGGCGCACCGCGCCGTCTCGCTCCTGGCGGAGCGCGCACAGGCGCGGACGACCGGCGCGGTGCTCCCCGAACCGGGACACCACACGGTCGGGTTCCGCCTTGTCGAACGGGAGTCGAGCGCCGTTGCCAGTGAATGAGCCGGAGTCGTCCCGTGGCCGGCCGACGGTGGTGCGCATGCGCGACGTGGCCGCCGTCGTCGGTGTGTCCGTCAAGACCGTGTCCAACGTCGTCAATGCCACCGGGCAGGTGAACGAGGCGACCGTCCGAGCCGTGCGCGCCGCGGTCGAGGAGCTCGGCTACCGCCCCAACCCCCTGGCCCGCGGCCTCAATTCGAGGGCGACGGACACGGTGACGCTCGCCCTGCCGGGCCTCGGGTACGGCTACTGCGCGCCCCTCGCCGCCGCGGTCTTCGATCTCGCGGAGGCCGAGGGCATCAGCGTGGTGATGGAGCCCACCGGTGGCGATCGCGAGCGGGAGCTGGAGGTGCTGCGCAATCGCGGGGGCCTCTCGGACGGTGTGCTGCTGATGCCGACCGCGATCACCGCGCGGGACCTGAAGGGCCTGCCGTCCCCCGGCCCCGCGGTGCTGCTCGGATCGCGCCGGGTGGAGGGCCCCTTCGACAGCGTCACGTCGCGGGACACCCTCGCGGCCGAGGCCGCGGTGCGGCTGCTTCTCGACCGTGGCGCCTCGCGCGTCGTGCTGCTGGGCGGTGAGCGGAAGGCGGGCGGCGACAGTGCGGCCGCCCTGCGCACCGACGGATACCGGCGCGCGCTGACGGCGGCGGGGCGGAAGTCCGACCCGTCTCTCGTCGTGGAGACGTCACAGCCCTCCCGGGGCGACGGGCATGCGGCGATCGCCCAACTCCTGGGCGGGAAAACGCCGTTCGACGCGGTGCTCGCGCTCGAGGAGCCGCTCGCGCACGGCGCGTTGCACGCGCTGCGCAGGGCCGGCCGGGACGTACCGGGGCAGGTCCAGGTCGTCGCGTTCGGCAACGACGAGGACGCGGAGTACTCCTCGCCCGGCCTGACGACCGTCCGGGCCGATGTCCGCACGATCGCCCGGCGCGCGCTCGACCTGCTCACGGCGCGGGTCCGGGAGGGCGCCCGCCCGCGGAGCCACGTCGAGGTGCCGCTCACCATAACCGAACGCGAGTCAACATTTTCCTAACGCCCGGTCATTGACGGCGAACGTCAGGCGGTCCTACCGTTCCACGGCAATGCAACGGTTACCGTAACCGTTGGAATCCTCAGTGGAGCCGCCGTATGCCAAGGCCAGACCCACCTCGGATCACCCCCGCCGCGCGTCGTACCGTGCTCGCCGGCTTCCTCGGTTCGACCTTCGAGTGGTTCGACTTCGGGCTCTACGGAACCACCGCGGCACTCGTCTTCGGCCACGTCTTCTTCCCGGCGCAGAGCAGCGCGATCGGCTCCCTGCTGGCCCTCACGACGACCGCCGTCGGGTTCTTCGCCCGGCCCATCGGCGGCCTGGTCTTCGGGCACTTCGGCGACCGGGTCGGCCGCAAGAAGCTCCTGATTCTCACGATGCTGCTCATGGGCATCCCGACGTTTGTGATCGGCCTGCTGCCCGGTTACGCCACGATCGGCGCGGCCGCCCCCGTCATCCTGCTGTTCCTGCGCGTACTGCAGGGCATCGGCCTCGGCGGCGAGTACGCCGGTGCCGCGCTCGCCACGATCGAGTCGGTGCCGAAGGAGCGGCGCGGCTTCTTCGGCTCCATCCCGCAACTCGGCAATCCCGTGGGCGGCATCTTCAGCAGCGGGCTGGTGCTGCTGTGCACCTGGCTCTCCACGGGCACGCAGTACGAGGACTGGGTGTGGCGGGTCCCGTTCCTGCTCAGCGGAGTCCTGCTCGTCTACACCCTCGTGGTGCGCACACGCCTCGCCGAGAGCGGGGACTTCATACGCCTTCAGAAGAAGCGCGGGGTGGAGAGGGCGCCGCTGATCACGCTCCTGCGCGACCACTGGGCGCCGCTGCTCCTCGCGCTGGGCGCGCGTTCGGCCGATGCCATCACGGGCAATGTCGTCGGGCCTGTGGTGACGGCGTACATCGTCACCTACCTGCACCGGAGCGACAGCATCGGGATCGTCGGAACGATGAT
The DNA here is from genome assembly GCF_016741935.1 of Streptomyces endocoffeicus. Taxonomy (GTDB): domain Bacteria; phylum Actinomycetota; class Actinomycetes; order Streptomycetales; family Streptomycetaceae; genus Streptomyces; species Streptomyces endocoffeicus. The sequence continues at coordinate 239,837 of NZ_JAERRG010000001.1, forward strand.
CCCGAGCATCATCTGCCTGCCGCTGATGCTCTACCTCGGCAGGGTCGGTGACCGGTTCGGGGTGCGCCGCACCTTCGTGTGGAGTGTGCTGTCGATGGCCGTGACCACCTTCCCCCTGTTCGCTCTGCTGCAGACCGGGACGCTCTTCTGGATGGTGCTCGGGATCACGCTCTTCCGGCTGTGCAACTCGGCCCAATTCGCCGTCCAGAGCACGTTCTTGGCCGAGCTGTTCCCCACCGAGGTGCGCTACACGGCGGTGTCGTTCGTCTACCAGGTCGGCTCGATCCTCGGCGGTCTCACCCCGCCGGTCGCGTACGCCATGCTCGTGGCGTCCGACGGCTCGCCGTGGTGGCTGGCCCTCACCGTGGTCGTCTCGGTTCTGTTCAGCGCTGCCTGCGCGGCCGTCATCGGCCTGCGGATCTCCCGCGCCGACGTCCGTATCACCGACGGCCCGTCGACCAACGGCCCGTCGACCGACGGCGCCGCCCTCGCCGAAAGGACCACTCGAGCGTGACCGCGTGCCACCGGCCCGACATCGTCCTCGTCCTGACCGACCAGCACCGTGCCGACGTCAGCGCCCGTGAGGGATTCCCGCTGGACACCACGCCGTTCCTCGACGAGCTGGGACGCTCCGGGGCCTGGTTCGACCGCGCCTACACGACCTCACCGCTGTGCTGCCCCGCGCGCACCAGCCTGCTGACCGGACGGTTCCCCAGCGCGCACCGCGTGACCCAGAACCCGGCGAATCCGCTCGCGGTCCGCGACGCCGATCTCTTCAGTGAGGCCCGCGCCGCCGGTTACGCCACGGCGATGATCGGCAAGAACCACACCTATCTCGACTCCTCGTCCGTGGACCACTGGGTCGAGTTCACGCATGACGGCCAAGTGGCCACTCCCTCACAGGCGTTGAACAAGGAGTTCGACAAGTGGCTGGCGGCGCTGCGGCACCGCACCCACGAGAAGCCCACGCCGTTCCCGGTCGAGGCCCAGAACCCGCACCGTATCGTCGACGAAGCGCTGGCCTGGGTGGCCGGTGTCCCGGAGGACCGGCCGTTCCTGCTGACGGTGTCCATCCCCGAGCCGCACAATCCGTATCAGGTGCCCGAGCCCTACTTCTCGCTGTTCCCCGAGGAGTCGCTGCCGCCGACCCGCACCGGGGCCGAGGTACTGGAGGGGAAGTCCTTCCCCTGGCAGTACCTGCGCAGTCTGGGCGAGCACGCGGTGGCCGACTACGCGGGAGCCATCGCCCCGTCGCGCTCCAACTACTTCGGCATGCTGCGGCTCATCGACGACGAACTGCGGCGTCTGCTCGCGGGGTTGGAGAGCCGGCACCGCGTACGCGAACGCGTCGTCGTCGCCACCGCGGACCACGGCGACTTCGTCGGCGAGTACGGACTGGTGCGCAAGGGCGCCGAGATCCCGGACATCCTGGCCAGAGTCCCCCTGGTCGTCAACGGGGACGCGGTGCGGCCCGCCGGCACGCCGCGTCCGGAGCACGTCTCGCTCGCGGACCTCATGCCCACACTCTGCGAGGCGATGGGGCGCGAGCTGCCCGACGGCGTGCAGGGGCGCAGCCTGTGGCCGTTGCTGACCGGACGCCCCTTCCCGGCGGAGGAGTTCAGCAGCGCCTACGTGGAACAGGGCATGGGAGGACTCCCGTACGGGCCGGAGGACGTGGCCGACCAGATGCCCGGACTCATCTTCGACGGCCCGGACGGCGAGCCCCGCTGGGATGAGCTCAACGCGGCCACGCAGAGCGGACGCCGCCGCAAGGTCCGCAGCGGGGACTGGACCCTGTACGCCGACATCGTCGGGGACTTCCGTCTGTACAACCTGCGCGAGGACCCGCTGGAACTGGTGGACCGCTGGTCGGACCCGGCGGCCGCCGACGAACGGGTCAGGCTGCTGTCCCTGCTGGCCGTATGGCAGATGCGGGCCGAGGACCCGCTGCCGACGGTCCCCGGCGGCTACCGGCTCAAGCGGGACCCCCGCAACCACCTCGCTCCCTACCGGCATTCCGAGGGAAAGGGACAATCGTCATGAGACAGCGACGGCACCCGCGTGCCGGAAGAACCAGCAGGACCGGAAGAACCGGAAGAACCGGAGGAGCCCGGTGGGCGCTGGGGCTCCTCCTCGCCCTGCTGCTGACGGCCATGACCACCGCCGTCCAGCCGCTCACCGCCGCGGCGAACGACCCGGGCGACAGCTTCTACACCAGGGCGTCGAGCAATGAGTTCCTCGCCTACTCCCGCATCATCCGCCTCCAGCACAGCGGTTCCGCCAACGGGACGCTCATCGGCACCTTCGAGCACGCGGCCAAGGACGGCACCGCGTCCGACTTCGTCATCCGCACCTCGAAGGACGACGGCAGGACATGGAAGACGCTCGCGACGCTGGACGACCCGCTGGAAGGCGAGAACCACCCGTCGGACCAGTTCTGGCAGCCGTTCCTCTTCGAACTCCCCAGGAAGATGGGCGAGTTCCCGGCGGGCACCCTGCTGCTGGCCGGCAACATCGCGCCCAGCGAGAAGGTCCGTACCGACTTCGTCCTGTGGCGGAGCACGGACCACGGGGCGCACTGGACCTTCCAGTCGATCCTGCAGACCGGTGGCGGCAGCGTCGGCGCACCGCACGGCGGATCCGGAGTCTGGGAGCCGTTCCTGACCGTCGACGGCGCCGGCCGCCTGGCCATGTACTTCTCCGATGAGCGGCGCGAGCCCGAATACGCCCAGATCATCGCCCATGTGGTGTCGAACGACGGCGGTGTCACCTGGAGCGCGCGCCCCGACGGATCCACGAACTTCGCACCCGGACTCGTCGTCGATGTCCGGAGTGATGTGGACACCGACCGTCCGGGGATGCCGACCGTCGCCACGCTGCCGGACGGGCGGATGGTCATGGCGTACGAGATCTGCGGCGCGGGCCGCAACTGCGAAGCCCATACGAAGACGTCCACCGACGGGGGTGCGACCTGGGGCGCCGGACCCTCGGACCTCGGAAAGATGGCCGTCACGTCCGACGGCCGGTACCTCGGGAGCAGCCCGTACATCGTGTGGAGCCCGGCGGGCGGCCCCTCGGGACGGCTGCTGCTGACCGGGATGCGGACCCGCTTCACCGAAACGAACGCCTTCAGTCCCGAGGACCGGCAGGCCGTCTTCATCAACGACCCCGACCTGTCCGGGCCCTGGTCCTGGACCCCGGCGCCCTTCGGGCCGGTCGCCGACCCCGCCCAGAACTGCAGCACCAGCTACAGCCCGCACCTGCTCCTGGACGCCTCGGGCAGGACGGTCCGCTTCACCACCGCGACCGCCACCGGGCCGACCGGCTGCATGGAGGCCACCGCGGTGGCCGGCACCGGGGTTCTGCCCTACTCCGATGCCTTCGCGAGGGGGAGGTCCGGCTGGGTCGACTACGGGGGCTGCTGGGCGACGTCGGGCGGTGTCCTGTCCGAGACGTGCGGTGGCACCGGCGGGAACAAGTCGATCGCGGGCTCCACCGGGTGGACCGACTACCGCCTCACGGGCGACGTACGCATCGACGGCGGAGCGCAGGCCGGATTCATCGTGCGGGCGTCCGACCCGGGCAAGGGGGCCGACGCCCTCGACGGCTACTACGTCGGTGTGTCTTCGCAACGGATCGTCCTCGGCAGGCAGAACGGTGCCTGGAAGGAGCTGGCGCGGACGGACATCCCGGGCGGCCTGTCCCCCGGGACGTGGTACCACCTGACGGTGAAGGCGGTGGGCTGCACCCTCACGGTGACCGGCCGGCCCTCGGCCTCCACCGCCACGCCGGTCGGCTTCACCCACAGGGATCCGGACTGTTCCTTCACCCGGGGCGCGATCGGGGTACGCGACCAGGCCGCGACCGCGAGCTGGCGGCATGTGACCGTCACCAGGAGCGGCTGAGCGCCCGTGCGCCGAGGGACCGTCCTTCGTCCGGCGGCCCCTCGGTCCGGATCGGCCAAGAATCGGTCCGGACCGGCGAAAGTCGGTCTGGACCGGCGAAAGTCGGTCCGGATCAGCGGAAGAGCTCTTGGCGCCCGCCATTCGTGGACTCCCGGGCGTGCAGCCAGTGCGGAGCCGTGTGCACCTCGAACGGCAGGGGTACGTCCGAGCGGATGCGGGCCGCCAGGCACTTCACGGCGAGCGAGGCGATCGCGGCCTTGTCGGGGACCACGGAGGTCAGGGACGGCGTGTTGTAGAGCGCCTCGTCGGAGCCGTCGATGCTCGCCACGGCGACGTCGTCCGGGATGTGCGACCCCGCTTCGAACAGGGCCCGCTGGGCGCCGACCGCCAGCAGGTCGCTGAAGCAGAAGACCGCGTCCGGCCGCACGCCGGCCGGCAGGGCGGCGAGAGCGCGCATCGCCAGCAGGCCGTTGTGCCGGTCGAACTCCTTGACGGAGGGGGCGAGCCGGGGGTCGTACGTCAGCCCGGCTTCGTGCAGGGCGAGCTGGAAGCCCTCCAGGCGCTGACGGCTGGTCGCCGACGCCTGCCGGTCCACGCCGATGGCGGCGATCCGCGTACGGCCGAGGCCGGCCAGGTGCGCGGTGGCCTCGCGCGCCGCCGCGACGTTGTCGATCAGGACGTGGTCGGCTCCCACCTGGTCGCGTTCGTAGCTGCGCTCGCCGAGCAGGACCAGCGGGAACTCGTTGGCCACGGCCGCGAGTTCGTCGGGCGAGACACCCAGGGGCGACAGGATCACGCCGTCCAGCAGGGACGCGCCGACGCCGGTCGCCAGGCGCAGTTCCTCCGTCGCGTCGCCCGACGTCTCCTCGATCAGGACCGTCAAGCCCAGCTGCGCGGCCTCGGCCCGTACGTGCTGGGCGAGTTCGGCGAAGTACGGCGTGGCCAGATCCGGGACGGCGAGGCCGATCAGGCCGCTGTGCCCGGTGCGCAGGCGTCGGGCCGACGGGTTCGGCCGGTAGCCGAGTTCGTGCACGGCCTTCAGTACGCGCTTCCGCGTGGCCTCGGACACTCGGGGAGCATCGCGTACAACGTTGGACACGGTCTTGATCGAAACCCCTGCCCGCTCCGCCACGTCCTTGAGTGTCACCGCGGCCACTGACCGAACCCCCTCACCTGTGTTTCTCCGCATTATGCACCGGCTTCGGCGGGCTGTCAGCGCCGGGACGGCTCGGAATCCCGTTCCTGACAAGGGGTTGACCGTGGCGAGATTTCGCGGTTACAACGTTGGAACCAATCGATAGCAAGCGGTTGCTACCGGAGGCGTCACGCGGGCGGCCGACGGCTGTCCGTCGGACGGTCCGGGCTGCCCGCCCGTGCCCATGGCGCCGCGCTCACCACCCACCTCATGAGAGGGTCCGCATGTCTTCGCACCACTCCACCACCCCACTGCGCACCGCCGTGGTCGGCACCGGAGGCATCGCGCGCTCCAGCCATCTGCCCGCGCTGCGGACGCTGGCCGACGCGGGCGAGGTGGAGATCGTCGCCGCCGTCGACGTCGACGTGGACGCGGTGCGCGCGTTCGCCGCCGGCGCCGGGATCCCGTACGCCTCGACGGACCTCGACGCGACCCTGGCCGAACTGCGCCCGGACCTCGTGGTGCTGTGCACCCCGCCCGCCGTGCACCGCGACCAGGCGGTGGCCGCTCTGAAGGCGGGCGCCTGGGTGTGGTGCGAGAAGCCGCCGTGCCCGTCCCTCGCCGACTTCGACGCGATCGAGGCCGCCGAGAAGGCCGGGGACGCGGGACCGTACGCCTCCATCGTCTTCCAGCACCGCTTCGGCTCCGGCGCACGCCATGTGCGGCGACTGCTGCGCGAGGGGGCGTTCGGCCGCCCGCTCGTCGCGCACTGTCAGACGACCTGGTACCGGGACACCGCCTACTACTCCGTTCCGTGGCGCGGGCGGTGGGCCACCGAGGGCGGCGGTCCCGCCATGGGGCACGGCATCCACCAGATGGATCTGCTGCTCGACCTGATGGGTCCCTGGAGCGAGGTGCGGGGGATGGCGGCGCGGCTCGTGCACGACGTGGAGACCGAGGACGTGTCCACGGCACAGGTGCGGTTCGCGAGCGGTGCCGTGGCCACCGTGGTCAACAGCGTGCTCAGCCCGGACGAGGTCAGCCGCGTCCGCGTCGACTGCGAGCACGCCACGGTCGAGCTGACCCATCTGTACGGCTACCGCAACGCGGACTGGCGCATCACCGCGGCCCCCGGCGTCCCCGAGGAGACGGTGGCGGCCTGGCGCGACTTCGGCACGGACGAGCCGAGTTCGCATCTGGCCCAACTCCGGGCCCTCGTGGCCGACATCAGGGCGGGACGGCGCCACGCCACCAGCGGTGCGGGCGGGCGTCAGACGCTCGAGTTCATCACCGCCCTGTACAAGTCCGCGTTCACCGGCGCCCCGGTCCACGCGGGGGAGATCGGCCCCGGCGACCCCTACTACACCGAGCTGCACGGCGGCGCCCAGGGCTGGGCCCCCGCCACCACCCGCACGGAAGAGGCCCCCGCATGACGCCCGCACCGACCCACGCCCACCGCGACCGCATCACCGCGCCCCACGAGAAGCCCGTCCGCTCCCCCGCCGACACCCTCCCCCGCGGCTAGCCGCCCATCCCGGCATCCAACGCCCGCCACGACTTCCCCCCGCAGCGCCCACTCCCCCTTTCCCCCTGGAAGGCCCCCATGCCCGAGCCTCCGAACGGCCGGCTCCACCAGCCGAGCCGCCGGGCCGTCCTCGCCGCGGCCGCCGCCGGCCTCAGTACGGCCCTGACCTCCACCCTCTCCGGCTGCTCCGCCGCGAGCGGCAGCACCTCAGACGGCATCACCCTCACGTTCTCCTGGTGGGGGAACGACGACCGTGCCGCGCGTACCGAGAAGGCGGTACGTCTCTTCGAGAAGGAGCACCCGGGCGTCACCGTCCGCACATCCAATGGTGAATTCAGCTCCTATCTGCAGAAGTTGTCCACCCAAGCCGCGGGCGGCGGGATACCCGATGTGGTCCAGCTCGACTACCGGCAGATCTCGCAGTACGCGGGCGGCGAAGCGATCAGGCCGCTGGACGACGTCATCAAGGCCAGGACGATCCGCACGTCCGAGATGGACAAGGGCCTGCTGCGCACCGGCACCTACGAGGGCGGGCAGTATGCCGTGCCCATGGGCCGTGGCATCACCGGATACGCCTATGACTCCGCCGTCTACAAGAAGGCCGGAATCCCCACGCCCCGGCCGAGTTGGACCTGGCAGGACTGGGGCGAGGCCAACAAGAAGATCGCCGCCCTGGGTCTGAAATCCCCCGACGGACGCCCCTACACGGGCTCCAACGACGGCGGCGCCAACGAGGACGTCTTCGAGACCTGGCTGCGCGGCCGCGGCCGTAATCTCTACGCGAGCCAGACCGAACTCGGCTTCACCCAGGACGACCTGGCCGCCTTCTGGTCGTTCTGCGACAGACTCCGCAGGGAGGGCGCCATCGCCCAGGCCCGGGACACCGTGCAGGCCAAGAGCACCGAGACCAGCCCCATCGGCCGCCGCCTCGCGGCCGCCGACTTCACCTGGGACGCGCCGTTCCCCGGGTACACGGGCCTGCTCGGCGAGGACATCCACTTCGCGCCCGTGCCCACGACCGGCGGCCACCAGGGCACGTACTTCAAGCCGACCATGCTCATCGGTATCGGCGCGAACAGCGAGCATCCCAAGGAAGCGGCCCAGTTGATCGACTTCCTCCTCAACGACCCACGGGCGGGCGACATCCTCGGCTTCTCCCGCTCCACCCCGCCCAACCGCAAGATCGCCGCCCGGGTCGCCAAGACGCTCCAGGGACCGGAGCGGGAGATCTACGACTACGCGCAGACGATGGAGAAGTACGGCGTGGACGCCCCGCCGACCGCACCGCCGCCCGGCGACCTCGCGATCCAGACGGCGTTCAAACGGGGCTACCAACGCGTGATGTACGGCATGGCCACCCCGCGGCAGGCGGCGCGCGAACTCATCGACGAGGCGAACCGGGAGCTGAGGTCATGAGCACGGTGTCGACGACGAGGGCGCCCGCGCGCGTCGACCGCACGACGGATCCGCGCCCGCGGAAGAGCAAGCGGCGCCAGGTCCGTGAACGGCAGTGGCCCGCCTATGTGTTCCTCTCCCCGTGGATGATCGGCGCGGTCGTGCTGACCCTGGTGCCGATGGCCGTGTCGCTGTACCTGTCGTTCACGGACTACAACCTGTTCGACCCGCCGCACTGGGTGGGCTTGCGCAACTACCAGGAGATGCTGTTCGAGGATCCGCGCTACTGGCGGTCGGTCGGCACCACCATGCTGTACGTCGTCGTGGCCGTTCCGCTGAAGCTGGGCCTCGCCCTCGGCGTGGCGATGCTTCTGAAGAACCTCGGCCGGGGCCGGGGCTTCTACCGCTCCGCGTTCTACGCGCCGTCGCTGCTCGGGGCGAGCATGTCCATCGCCCTGGTGTGGAAGGCGCTGTTCAACGACGGCGGCACGATCCCCGACGTCCTGGACGCGGTCGGCATCAACGCCGGCGGCTGGGTCGGCAACCCCCACCTCGCGGTGTACGCGGTCGTCCTGCTGACGGTGTGGCAGTTCGGCGCACCCATGGTGATCTTCCTGGCGGGCCTCCAGCAGATCTCGCCCGACCTCTACGAGGCCGCGGCGCTCGACGGCGCGGGCCGCTGGCGGCAGTTCGTGTCCATCACCGTGCCGATGCTGTCCCCGGTCGTCTTCTTCAACCTGGTCCTCGAGGTCATCAACTCGTTCCAGGTCTTCACCCCGGCCTTCGCCATCAGCGGCGGCGACGGCGGACCCGCCGACTCCACGATGTTCTACACGCTCTACCTGTACGAGCGCGGCTTCACGGCCTCGCACATGGGCTACGCCGCGGCGATGGCCTGGCTGCTGCTGATCGCCATCGGCGCGATCACCCTGATCCTGTTCCGGACCTCCCGGTCCTGGGTCTTCTACGCGGACGAGGGGGAACGATGAACATCGCCACGAAGCGGTGGCTGCCGCACACCGTCGCGGCCGTGTGCCTGCTCGTCCTGCTGTACCCGCTGGCCTGGCTGCTGGCCACCTCGCTCAAGCCGGCCGACGAGGTGGTGACGAGCCTGGACCTGCTGCCCAGCCACCTGGAGTGGTCGAACTACACGACCGCCCTGGACGGGGTCTCCGGCGTCACCGTCAGCCGCCTGCTCGGCAACACCCTGCTGATCGCGGGGGGCGCGGTGGTCGGCAACGTCCTGTCCTGCTCGCTGGCCGCCTACGCCTTCGCCCGGCTGCGCTTCCGCATGAGCAAGGTGATGTTCGCCTTCATGGTGGCGACGCTGATGCTGCCGCACCACGTCGTGCTGATTCCGCAGTACATCATCTTCAACCGCCTCGGCCTGGTGGACAGTTTCTGGCCGCTGATCCTGCCGAAGTTCCTGGCCACCGAGGCGTTCTTCGTCTTCCTCATCGTCCAGTTCATGCGCGGCCTTCCGCGCGAGCTGGAGGAGTCCGCGCGGATCGACGGCTGCGGTCCCTTCCGCGCGTATTGGTCGATCACGCTGCCGCTGGCCCGGCCCGCGCTGATCACCACGGCCATCTTCACGTTCATCTGGACGTGGAACGACTTCTTCACGCAGATGATCTATCTCTTCGCGCCGGAGAAGTTCACCATCACGCTCGCCCTGCGCAGCTTCGTCGACCAGTCCAGCACCTCCGCGTACGGCCCCATGTTCGCCATGTCGGTGATCTCGGTGCTGCCGATCGTGCTGTTCTTCTTCGTCTTCCAGCGCTACCTCGTGCAGGGCATGGCCACGTCCGGACTGAAGGGGTGAGGCACACCATGGCCCACGCACCGATCGCGCACCGGCGCGAGCGCCGGGAACCCGGAGAGGTCTTCGGCTCCGGCTTCAGCCTCTTCGCCGACATGCTGCTCGTCGGCCTGCTCACCAGCCTCGCCTGCCTGCCGGTCGTCACGGCCCCGGCCGCGTTCGCCGCCGCGTCCGCGACGCTCCGGCAGGCCGCGGGCAGCGGCGTCCAGGTCAGGGCCGGTACGTACGGCGCTCACCTCCGTGCCCATCTGTCCGCGCGCTCGGCGGCGCTCGGTCTGGTGCCGCCGCTGCTCGCGGTGGTCGTCCTGGTCGATGCCGCGCTGATGCGCGCCGCACTGCCCGGAGCGGCCGTCATGGCGCCCGCCCTCGCGCTGCTCGTCCTGGGGGCCACGATCGTGGCGCTGCGGGCGACCGCGCTCAGGACACCGCACCCGCTGTCCGCACGCGAGGCGCTGCTTCGCTCGGCCGCGGACCCGCGCGGCAGTCTTCTCCTGGCCGGTGCCGTGCTCCTCGGCGGGCTCCTGGCCTGGTCGATTCCGCTGCTGGTCCCGCTGCTGCCGGGTCCGCTGGCGTTCGCCGCCACGGTGGTGGACATCCGCTCGGACGCCCTGGAGAACTGAACCGCGGCGCGCCACCTTCCCCCTCGCCCACGCACCACATCACCGGAGTTCACGCATGCCCTACCCGCACCTGGACGCCGCAGGCCATCCGAGGCCGCAGCTGATCCGCGATCCCGACTGGCGCGACCTCGGCGGTCCCTGGCAGTTCGCCCACGACGACGAGGACCACGGCCGCGCCGACCGGTGGATGGATCCGGCGGCCTCCGCGCCGTTCACCGGCACCGTCACCGTGCCCTACCCGCCCGAGTCCGCGGCCTCGGGCGTGGCGGACACCGGCTTCCACCCCGTGCTCTGGTACCGGCGCACGATCGAGGTGCCCCGGCCGGCCGCCGGGCGGCGGCTCCTGCTGCACTTCGGTGCGGTCGACCACCGGGCCGAGGTCTGGCTGAACGGCCGCCCGGTGGGGCGTCACGAGGGCGGGCACACCGGCTTCACCTGCGATCTGACCGACGCGGTCGACCGGGACGGCGAGCAGACAGTCGTGGTCCGCGCCGAGGACCAGCCGCTCGACGCGGCGCAGCCCCGCGGCAAGCAGGACTGGCGCCGGGATCCGCATGTCATCTGGTACCACCGCACCTCCGGGATCTGGCAGCCGGTGTGGCTGGAAGAGGTCCCGGCCGAGCACATCACGCTCCTGCACTGGACCCCCGAGGTGGCCCACGCCCGCGTCCGCTGCCGGCTGCGTCTCGGCCACTGGCCGCGGCGCCCGCTGACCGTGACGGTCCGCCTCACGCGGGGCGAGCGGGTGCTCGCCGAGCAGCGGACGCTGTTCGAGGGCCAGGAGACGGAGTTCGACGTCGCGGTGCCCGCCCTGCGCCACGGGCAGGACCTCGACGATCTGCTCTGGAGTCCGGAGCGGCCGCAACTCATCGACGCCGTGGTGGAGTTGCGCGACGCGGCCGACGACACCCCGGTCGACCGCGTCACGTCCTACCTCGGCCTGCGCGACATCGGCTGGGACGACGGCGTCTTCCTCCTCAACCACAAGCCGTACTTCCTCCGGTTCGCGCTCCAGCAGGGCTACTGGCCCGCATCGCATCTGTCGGCCTCGGCCGGTGAATTGCGCCGCGACGTCGAACTGGCCAAGGAGATCGGCCTCAACGGGCTGCGCGTCCACCAGAAGGTCGAGGATCCGCGCTTCCTGTACTGGGCCGACCGGCTCGGGCTGCTGCTGTGGGAGGAGATGCCGTCGGCGTACGCGTTCGGCGCGCGGTCCGTCGAGCGCGTGGTCGCCGAGTGGACCGAAGCCGTCTCCCGCGACCTCAGCCACCCCTCGATCGTCGCCTGGGTCCCGATCAACGAGTCCTGGTCCGTGCCGAACCCGGCGCTCGTCCCCGCACAGCGCCACTTCATGGACGCCCTCTACCACCTGACCAAGGCCCTGGACCCCTCCCGCCCCGCCGTCTCCAACGATGGCTGGGAGATCTCCGCCGCCGACATCTGGGGCGTCCACGACTACACCCAGCGCGGGGACGTACTGCGCGAGCGCTACGGCCACGCCTCGCTGCGGCAGGGCGAGATCACCGAGCGGTGGCCCGGCGCCAAACGCCTGACCCTGGACGGCGTCCGCCACCAGGGGCAGCCCGTCGTCCTCAGCGAGTTCGGCGGCGCGACCTTCGAACCTGCGGAGGGCGCCGAGTGGTTCGGCTACGACACCGTGGCCACGAAGGAGGACTTCGCCGAACGCCTCGCGGACCTGGTGGCCGCCGCGGTGGACTCCGGGCTCGCGGGCTTCTGCTACACCCAGTTCACCGACACCGAACAAGAGACCAACGGCCTGCTCACACCGGACCGCCGGCCGAAGATCCCCGTGTCCGAACTGCGCGAAATCCTCACCCGAACCCCTGCATAGCGTGTCTCGTTCTTCCGTAGAGGAGAAACCGCAATGGCACGATCCGAGTACAGCCGCCGCCGGGTGCTCCAGGCATCCGCTCTCGCCTTCGCCACGGTGCTGAGCCCATGGAGCACGGCAGCCGGCCTCGCCGCGTCGGCGGGCATCCCCGATGAGGACGGCCACGATCTATGGCTGCGCTACCGCCCCACTGCCGATCCCCGGCGGCTCGAGGAGTACCGGAAGGCCCTGGCCGGTCTGGCACGTCAGGGCGAGGGCCGGGTCATGGGGAACGCCGAGCTGGAGCTGCGGCGGGCCATCGAGGGCCTCACCGGCAGCGCACCGGTGCGGGTTGCCGCCGATCGAGCCCCGGTCGTCATCGGCACGGTGGACGAGTCGCCGGTCGTGCGATCCGAGGTGAGTCCCGATCGGCTGGCCCGGATCGGTGCGCAGGGGTTCGTGATCGAGATGACCGGCACACCGGGCAGGCGGCCACGACTGGTCATCGGGGCCCACAGCGATCGGGGCGTGCTGGCCGGGGTCTTCCATCTCATCCGTCTGCTGCAGCTCGAGCGTCCACTGCACAGGTTGTCCGTGCTGCAGAAGCCGCGCACCGCACTGCGCATGATGAATCACTGGGACAACTTCGACGGGTCGATCGAGCGTGGCTACGCGGGCACTTCGATCTTCGAGTGGGACAAGCTGCCGGACATCTCCGACCGGGTCGTCGACTATGCGCGGTCCATGGCATCGATCGGCATCAACGCATCGGTGCTCAACAACGTGAACGCCAGTGCCGACTTCATCACCAGCGGGATGCTGACCAGACTCAGACCCCTGGCGGCACTTCTCCACGCGTGGGGGATCTCGACCTGGCTGTCCGTCAACTACGCCAGCCCGATGATCCTGACCGCGGACGACGCCGATCCGATCACGACGGCCGATCCCGCCGATCGACGGGTCCAGCGGTGGTGGCAGGACAAGAGCGCCGAGATCTTCAAGACCCTGCCCGGCTTCGGTGGGTTCCTGGTGAAGGCGAACTCGGAGGGGCAGCCCGGCCCGCTCGACTACGGACGCACCCATGCCGAGGGCGCGAACATGCTGGCCCGCACGGTCGCACCGCACGACGGGCGGATCGTCTGGCGCAGCTTCGTCCACGAGGATTTCGGCGACTGGGCGGAGTACCAGTACCGGGTGTTCGCCCCGCTGGACGGCACGTTCGACGACAACGTCATCCTGCAGACCAAGTACGGACCGATCGACTTCCAGATCCGCGAGCCCGTACACCCCCTGTTCGGCGCCATGCGCCACACCAACCAGATGCTGGAACTCCAGCTCACTCAGGAGTACACCGGCCACGAGATTCACACGACCTATCTGGCTCCGCTGTGGCGGGAGGTGCTGACCTTCCCGACGCGGGGGCCCGGCACCGGACCGACCGTCGCCGACATCCTCTCGGACGGCGATGACCGAGCGCCGCGGGCGGGCATCGCCGGAGTCAGCAACTTCGGCAACGCCCGCGACTGGACCGGCTCTCTGCTGGGAGCGGCGAACACCTACGCCTTCGGCAGGATGTGCTGGAACCCGGACGCCGATCCCCGGGACCTGGCCGCGGAGTGGGCCGGGCAGACCTTCGGCACCGACCGCGCGGTGACCGAGATGGTGGCCGACATTCTGGTGCACTCGCGCCGGACGTACGAGGACTACACCTCGCCGCTGGGGATGGGCTATCTCACCGACCCCGGCGGCGACCATCTCGACCCGAGCCCGCTGGGCACCCTCTTCCAGTCACACCACACCACGGCCGAGGGCACCGGCTTCGACCGCACCGAGGCGACCGGCAGCGGCTTCACCGGGCTCTACCCACGGCCCTGGCGGAAGCGCTACGAGTCCACGGCGACCTGTCCCGACGAGCTGCTGCTGTTCATGCACTGGGTGCCGTACGGCCACCGACTGCGGTCGGGCAAGACGGTCATCCAGCACATCTACGATACGCACTTCACCGGGGTCGACCGCGTCGACCGGTTCCTCGCCGGGTGGAGCGAACTGTCCGGGGAGGTCGACCGGCAGCGCCATGCCGCCGTCGAGGCGGGCTTCGAGGCCCAGCGGGAGCACGCGACGTTCTGGCGCGACACGGTGGTCGGATTCTTCTTCGACAGGAGCCGCATCGTCGACGCGAAGCGGGAATGGCTGCAGGCGGGGCTGAACGGCTCGCGGGTGCTGCTCGGCGGCCGGCCGAACCTCTTGCCGGTCACCGTCACCAACGCCTCGGCGCGGGACCTCGACATCACGGTCGCACTGCGGCCACCGTCCGAGGACTGGCGCACCGAGCCCGCCGAACAGTCCGCGGCCGGCGCCGTGACCGCGACGTTCGAGCTGCCGGTCACACCCCCCTTGCCGGGCACCGTCGCCGCCCTGGACCTGGACGTGGCGCCGAAGCTCACCCGGCTCGACGGCCGGCCGCCGTCCCTGGTCGTCGCCCCCGACGGCGGGCGCTGCCTCATGGCGCTCAACGCCGGTCCACGGAACGGCACTTCGATGCCCGGCTACGGCGCGCTGACCCCCGAGTCGGCCTGGTCCGCGTCGGCCGGCCACGGCTGGGTCGGTGCCGCCCCGTCGGCCAGGGACCGCGGTGGCGAGCCCCTGTTGCGCGACCATCTCTGGCACAACTCGTCCCGGGTGCTGCGCGTCGCCCTGCCGGCCGGCAAGCACACCGGATACGCGCTGGTCGGGGACACCGGTGCCACGGCCTCGCCGACCCGGGTCGCGGTGAACGGCGTCACCGTCGCCACCAGTCCGAAGCAGCCCGGCGGAACCTTCACCTGGCTGGAGCTTCCCCTCGAGGGAGGTGCCACCGGCCGCACCGCGGACATCACGTTCACGGGCGTGGGCGGCCCCTGGCGGCTGTCCGCGTTCGCCGTCACGGATCCGACCGCCCCGGCACCGTCCCTGGTGGTGCTGAGGGCGGCGGCGGATCCGGTGTGGTGGACGGGCCGGGCCAACCCGGTCACGGTGCTGGTACGCAACACCGGTGCCGAGGACCGCGACGTCACCGCCCGGCTGGTCACCCCCGACGGCTGGTCCGGCACCGAGCGGACCGTGACGGTCGCCGCCGGAGCCGAGCGAGAGCTGACGGTCACCGCGACCCCGGTGGCCACTCCGGGATTCGCCACCGTCGAGATCCGGCTCACCAGCGGCGACGAGGAGATCGAGCACGGCCGGTCGGTGTCCGTGGTCACCACGCCGCACCCCGATGACGCGGCCTCGGCGTTCGACGCCGGCCCGCCGTCCAGCCCGCTGCTGACCGGGTACACCAGGCTGTCGCCCGAGGACGACTACACCGACGACCGTGGCTTCGGCTGGGTCGGCGACCGGCCGCTCACCCGTGACCGGGGCAACGCCGACGACCTGCGCCGCGACATCGTCATGCGGAAGGGCAAGCCCAGCGTTCTGCGCGTCCCGGTGCCGGCCGGCAAGCACACGGTGTGGGTGCTCACCGGCGACTCCCTCACCGATTCGGGTGTCACCACCATCTCCGAGGACGGCACGGTCCTCGGACGCTCCGGCGACGACAGCCTGCCCAGCCGCGCCTTCGTCTGGTTCTCCTTCGATCTCGACGGCGGCGCGGACGGGCGCACCGCCGACCTGGAAATCACCGGCTCGAAGCTGAACGGCCTCTGGCGCATCGCGGCCCTGGTCGTCGTCTGAGCCCACCCCCGCGCCGTACACCCACGTGTTCCTCCGGGCGCGGCCCGCGACCCGGCATCACCGATATCTCCGGCACCCCCGGTATCGCCGGCACCCCCGGTATCCACAAAGGAGAGCTCCCGATATGACATCGAAGTCAGCACGATTCCCCGCGGTCCGGGGCAGACCCGGCGTCGTCCTCCTCGCCCTGCTCATGGTCCTCGGCCTCGGCAGTGCGCATCCCGGACCGGCCGCGGCCGATCCCGCCGATCCGCCCGGGACGTACCAGAACCCCGTGATGGACGACGTCGCGGACGCCTTCTCCGACCCATCGATCATCCGGGGCAAGGACGGCTACTGGTACGCCTACGCCACCCAGACCAGCATGCGCCGGGACAACCAGGGAGGCCCCTGGGAGTCGCAGCACTTCATGCCGATCACGCGCTCGGCCGACCTCGTCAACTGGACCTACGTCGGTGACGTCTTCGGGCCCGACAACCACCCGGAATGGCGCGACTTCAAGAGCACCTACTACTGGGCACCCGACATCCGGTACATCAACGGCACGTACTACCTCTACTACTCGGTCGCCGGAGACGACAAGAACACCATCGCGCTGGCCACCGCGGACCACCCGGCCGGCCCGTGGAAGGACATCGGCCACCCCGTGCTGCCGTACGGGACGACGGTCAACCAGATCGATCCGTCGGTGTTCCTCGACTCCGACGGCCAGAAGTACCTCTACTACGGCTCCTTCCGCGACGGCGGCATCCAGGCGGTGCGCCTGAACGAGGAGGGCACCGCGCCGGTCGGCACTCCGGTGCAGGTGGTCGGCGCCCGGCGCGGCGAGGCCGCGTACGTGGTGAAGCGGGACGGCTGGTACTACCTGTTCTACTCGGGCCTGGGATGCTGTGCCCGTGACAAGGGCGCCTATCCGGTGTTCGTCGGGCGGGCGAAGAACCCGATGGGCCCGTTCACCGACGCCGAGGGGGTCGGCCTGGCCGACCTGCACCCCGGCGGCACGATCGTCAACGCGCCGAACGGCAACAAATGGGTCGCGACGGGCCACTCGGCGAACGTCGTCGACAAGTCCGGCCAGGACTGGATCCTCACCAATGGATTCGACCGCCACGAGAGCGATCCGAACTGGGGCGGACGGCCGGCCATGATGGACCGGCTCGACTGGATCGACGGCTGGCCGACCGTGCGCGCGGGCGCCTGGACCAGCGAGGAGCGGCAGACCGCTCCTGCGAGCGGCTGGGGCTCGGGGAGCACCTTCGACGACGGCCTTGTCGACTTCGACGTCCTCGGACACGGTTCCTGGACCACGGGTTCGGATCCCGACTCGGGGCGCTATGCCCGCGGCCGGTCCCGGGCCGCGGCCCCGCAGCTGCTGCTGCCGCGGCGGGCCCCGGACGGCGATGTGAGGATCGAGGCCGACGTGCGGGTGCGCGACGACGACGGCCGGGTGGGCCTTGTCCTGGCGTCCGCGGGCCGGTCCAACCACGCCGTGGCCTGGCTGGATTCCACCGGCACACTCTCCGTCGAGGTCACCCGGGACCGGAAGGTGGTGCGGAAGCGGACGGCTCGCCTGCACGCGGACGCCGATCCGCGGACCTGGCACTCGCTCACGGCCGAGATCCGCGACGGGGCGGCGCACATACAGGTCAGCTCGGCCATGCTCGACATGCCACTGGCCGAACTGAAGGTGGACGTACCCAAGGACTGGCGCCGCGGCGGAGTCGCCTCGACCCGCGGCTCCGGCGAGGCGGACAACGTCGGCGTGACCCGGCTCTACACACCGGTGACCGCCAAACAGCCCGACCCCGAAGTCGGAGCCCGGCTGCCGGAGTACGACGAGGACTTCGACGACGGCCGGCTGGACGGCTGGAAGTGGTTCGGCCCCGCCGACGGGAAGGTCGCCGATGGCCAGTACGTGTGGCCGACGCAGGATGCCGACTTCTCCGGCAAGGGGACCATGGCATCGGCGCTGCTTCGTGACGCTCCGACCGGCACCTACACGGTCGAGACCAAGCTGCACTTCCCGATCAGCGACGCCCCCGACGGGCGCAGCCAGGCCGGGATCATCGCCTTCCAGAGCCCGGAGGACTCGATCCATCTGGCTCCGACCCGGACCGGCCCATCACGGCAGGCTTTCCTGTGGATCGGCCGGGACCGTGACAGCTGGCCGGAGCTGCAGCTCGGCCCGTCGGCCGACACCATGTGGCTGCGGCTGCGCCATACCGTCGATCCGAAGACCGGCGAGCACAGGTTCCGGCCGGCCACGAGTCGGGACGGGAAGCACTACATCTGGGGTGGGGTCTGGCATCTGCCCGCCGGTTCCGACCCGTCCATCGGCCTCGTCTCCCTGGCCGGCAAGGGAGTTACCGCACGCTTCGACTACGTGCGCTTCTACTCCTGACACCGCGCCACTCCCCTGCCCGTGCACCAGTTCCCACGCATCGGAGTCCAAGATCGATTGTCAGTGGTGGGTGAGAAGGTAGGAGCATCGAGAAGGAAAAAGGGGGAGCGTCCATGTCCGGAAACCAGAACTACATCAATCACGTTGCTCTTGTGCTGGATGCCAGTTCGTCCATGTCACACTTGAGCGGCAAGGTCGTCGAAGTCGCCGACCAGCAGATTGCGTATCTGGCTCGCCGATCGAAGGAACTGGACCAGGAAACCCGCGTCACGGTGTATGTCTTCGCCGACAAGGTGGAGTGCGTCATCTACGACAAGGACGTGCTGCGGATGCCGTCCCTGAAGCAGCTTTACCGGGTCGGTGGAATGACCGCTCTGCTGGCGGCCACTCTGAAATCGCAGCGGGAGCTGGCGCAGACAGCTCAACTGTACGGCGACCACAGCTTCCTGACGTTCGTGCTGACGGACGGCCAGGAGAACGCGAGTCATCGCTGCCCGGATGCCCCTACCAAAAGCCCACGTGAACTGGTGCAGGCCGTGGCCACGATGATGGACACGCAGGAGGACAACTGGACGCTGGCCGTCCTTGTGCCGGACCAGATGGGCAAGCGCGAGGCCATGCAGTGCGGCTTCCCGAGGGACAACATCGCCATCTGGGACGCCACGAGCACACAGGGTCTGGAGGAGGCAGGGCAGGTCATCCAGCAGGCCACCGAGAACTTTATGGTGGGCCGCGCCCAGGGCATCCGGGGATCGCGGTCGGTGTTCTCCACGGGTGCGGAGGCGGTCAACAAGGACACCATCAAGGCGGCCGGCCTCACCCCCGTGGACCCGTCGGAATACCAGCTGATTCCGGTGGCTCGCGAAGCGGCGATCCGGGAATGGGTCATCGAATGCGGGCACACTTTCCGTACCGGCTGTGCGTTCTATCAGCTGAGCAAGTCGGAGAAAATCCAGGCGCGGAAGCAGATCGCGGTGCTGGAGAAGAAGACGGACCGGGTGTACACGGGGCCGGCGGCCCGGTCCCTGCTCGGCCTGCCGGACACGGAAGTTCGCGTCAATCCGGATCGCAACGACGACTTCACGATATTCGTGCAGAGCACCAGCGTGAACCGGAAGCTGGTACCGCACACGCGGCTGCTGCTCATGATCTGAGCCGACGCGGGCTGGGCCCCGAGCCCAGCCCGCCGAGGTGAGCCGAGGTGCCGCGCCCCCGTTGTCCGGAGGCGCGGCACCTCTGGCGTGAGTCAGCCGGGTCCATCACCGGCGGCCGCGAGGAGTGGCACCACCAGATCGCTGATCGGCGTCGGAATGCCGTGGACCCGTCCACGGCGCAGTACGACACCGTTGCGGGTGTCCCATTCGAGCGGCCGGTTGGCTTCGCGGTCGGCGAGGATGGAGGTGCCCATATCGGCCGGGTAGGCCTGAAAGCTGTCAACGATCTCTCGCGGCACCTCGTCGCTCAGTGCCGCGCCCTCGGCTCGGGCAACCTCGAGGCACTCCCGTAGGTAGGCCAGGGACAGCTCGGCGATATCGGCCCTGGCAAACATGCCGGCGCGGCGGCCCGTGAGGACCATCAATCCGGCGACCGCGTTCTGCAGCAGCTTGCGCCACGCCACAGACGTGAAGTCCGTGGCCAGGTCGACTGAACACCGAGTGCCGCGCAGAGCCTCGAGCACCACACTAGACGCCGGCGTGTCCGGCAGGGTGAGGCGCGCTTCGCCGCGCAACCACACCGAACCGTCGGACTGCGCTTGGGCGGGGAACCACACGACCGAGGGGATGACCCGGGCGCCGGAGAGGTACGGCGCGACAATCGACCCTTGCTCGACGCCGTTCTGCAGAACACAGACAACGGTTTCCGCACCGCACAATGCCGTCAGCCATGGTGCCGCCGCCTCGACCTGCGTCGACTTGACGGCGAGGAAGACAAGGTCGACCGCTCCATCGGTCTGTGCCGGGTCGATCCGTACGGGCCCCGGCACGACGACGCGGCCTTCGCCCACATGCAGCTCGAGGCGTTCACGCGCCGTGCGGCCACAAATCCTCGGCGTACGGCCGACCTCATGCAGCACCGCCGCCACGGTCGTGCCGATCGCCCCCGGCCCCACCACCGCGACGGTTGGATCCAACGACATCATCATCTCCCCAGACGCCTGCGGGAGTTCTGCACGACGAGCGCGAGCCGGTCTGGTTCCGGCGGGACGCCCTCGTTGTCGGTGCGGACCCGGTAGACCCGTAGGCCCTCGTCGATGGTGGTCCCGGCCATGTCGAACACGGCGAGGTCGATGCGTGCGGCGGCCATTCGGGGCTCCTCGTGGATCAGGGCCGTGTGCTGCGGACCAGGGGGGTCCGCATGTCAGGGGCGTTCTGGATCGTGAACGCGACCTCGGCGGGCAGGTAGCGGTCGTCGTGGTATTCGATGACCACGCCCTCGCCGTTCCGTGTGGTGCGACGTTGCCGGAGCAGCGGCGAGCCCTCAGGGACGCCCAGCCACGCCGCGTCGACCGCGTCCGCGGCGACCGCGTCGATGACATGCGACGCCGCCGCGAACACCACGCCGCGGGACTGCAGGAACTCCCACTGCGACCCGGCGTCCGAATCGAACTCGAACAACAGCCGACCGACGGATTCGACGTACAGGGCACGCTCGAGCATCGTCGGCACGTCGTCCAGCGTCCGCAGCCGCAGACCGTGCACGACCATGGAGCCCTCATCGAGCCGCAGTGCGGCGGCGGCGTCCGAGTCGGCGGTGCGGAGTCCCAGTTCCAACGTGCGCTGCCCAGGGGTCCGGCCCAGTGAACGAGCCCATGACGAATACGACATCAACGTGTCGAAGGGCTGACCGACCGCGTCGGCGCGGACGGTCGAGCGTCGTCCGCGACTACTGGAGATCGCTCCTTCCGCGCGCAGCGTCGCCAGCGCTTGCCGCACCGGTGCACGCGACGCGTTCCACTCCGCGCACAGTTCCGCTTCCGACGGCACGGTCTGCCCGGCGAGAAGCTTCCCGCCGCGGATCCGTTCCCGAAGACTTTCCGCGATCGCAGCGTGCAGGGCCATGGTCATACCGGCATCGTCACATGTACGTACACGTTGGTCAAGCTCACTTGTCGCACGCTCGGCGCAGAGTGCTCGCGCGGTGAACAAGAGTCAAAAAATGAGCAGATCCCAGAGCTCTTGCTTGCGTACCGCCCTTCGCAATAGCCAACCTACTTGGCATGACAAGTTTGACGCGAATCGAAACGGTCACGACGAACGACCTCGACATCGCCTACGAACGACACGGACGCCCGGGCGCCCCTCCGGTCATCCTTCTGCACGGATTCCCGTACGACGTGCGCAGCTACGACGAAGTCGCCCGGATCCTCGCCGCAGCGGATGCCGAGGTGTTCGTTCCGTACCTGCGCGGGTTCGGACCCACCCGCTTCAGACGCCCCACGACCATCCGGTCCGGCCAGCAAGCAGCCCTTGCCCGCGACCTCATCGCGATGATCGAGGCCCTCGACCTCGACCGCCCAGTCGTCGCGGGGTACGACTGGGGCGGACGCGCCGCGACCGTAACAGCGATGCTCCGACCCGACCTGATCACCGGACTCGTCAGCGTCGACGGCTACAACGTCCACGATCTGGCCAACAGCGACGCCCCAACGCCGCCGGACCAGGAACGGAAGCTCTGGTACAACTACTACCTGCACTCCGAACGTGGCCGTCGCGGGCTCGAACAACACCGCGAGGCATTCGCTCGCCTGCTCTGGGAGGAATGGTCGCCCGGATGGGACTTCACGGACAAGGAGTTCGCCGCGAGCGCCCCCTCGCTCCATAACGCCGACTTCGTCGCCGTCGCCGTCCACTCCTACCGGCACCGGTTCCAACTCGCCACCGGCGCGCCGGAATACCAAGCCGACGAGGACCGCATCGCGCCACTTCCACGGATCCAGGTCCCCACCATCACTGTCAGCGCACTTGACGACGGGCTCCGCGCGCCGAAACCGACCGCCGAACACGCCGCGCGCTTCCCCAACCTGATCGACGACATACGCCTTCGCGTCGGCCACAACCCACCCCAGGAAGCACCCGGCGCATTCGCGGACGCGGTCGCCAGAGTCCGCTTCGCCCACCGAATTCCTCGCCGCCGGTCGACCGAGTGACAGGTGTCCCGCGAGTCGCGGCCTCTATCCAGGAGTGAAGTGCTCACTCATCGGGCCGCACCCGCGGGTGCGGTCGGCGATCGGAAGGGAGAAGGGCATGGCCACGTACAACACGGAAATCTTCACCGGCGGAGGGGGCTGGCAGCAGGACGAGCCCCTCAGCATCAGCATCAGCAACCGCGCAGAGGTTGTCCCGCAGAACGGTGGCCCCGCGACGGGGACCACCGTCACATGGAGCGGCTCCGACGCGGGGTCGG
The DNA here is from genome assembly GCF_016741935.1 of Streptomyces endocoffeicus. Lineage (GTDB taxonomy): Bacteria > Actinomycetota > Actinomycetes > Streptomycetales > Streptomycetaceae > Streptomyces > Streptomyces endocoffeicus. Next base: position 262,580 of record NZ_JAERRG010000001.1, read on the forward strand.
GCAGCGTCACCTTCTTCGACGGCGGCACTCGCTTCGAGGGCACCGCCCAGTTCCCTGACGAAGGACCCGTCGGCTACCGGGGAACCCTGACCGGCTGACCAGCGGCCACGGTGACGGCCGCGGCCAGATGGGCCGCGGCCGGTCCCGGTCGCCGTCCTCATCCGTCCCGGACCAGGGCGACTACCGCTGAGCGGCAGCCTGGTGCGCATGGCGACTCACATCGCCGATCAGGTTGATGCGGACCCGTCGCTCCACGAAGCACCACTGCCCATCACGGCGCTCGAAGCGGTCACGGTACCGACCGGCGGCGATGGGTTGCAGTGGCAGGTCGGGCAGTGCCTGGAACACGGTGACGTACGAACGCGAGACCGCCGTGCCCGCCTGTTCATCGACCTCGATGGCAACATTGGTGGTGACATGCTGGGTGCGCGGCGTGCCGTCGGCGTAGACGATCAAAGTGTCCTTGAACATCTTCTCGATCGCGTCGCGCCCGCTGACTGGCTCGCCAGTGCCCGTGAAGGTGGCTTCGGCGAGAAGCGTGCCGACTCCCGCGAAATCGCCGTCGTCCACGAGTTCGGCGTACCGTGCGATCAAGTTCTCGATCGCACGGTAGCTCAATCTCGGATCGTCGGGCATGCCGGTGGACGTGGACATGGTCTCCTCCAAGCAAAGCGGGAGATCTTCAGCGTGCTGCCCCTGGCGACAACACGGCTGCGAATCGGCCGGTTGCGACAGGCCAGCTTGCCATGTTCTGACGCCTGAATGAACGCTGCTGCCGATCGATCGGATCGCCGCCGGCCGGCCGCACCGCTCGGGCGAGTACAAGAGGGCCACCGCGGCGCTGACGGATCACAGCGGCCGGCCGCCTTGGCACACGGCGGCCCGGTCCTGATCAAGTGGTGCGGGCTCTGGATCAGTTTCATACCGGCAAGCTGGTGCCTCTTGGGAGGATGCCGCGGGACGGACACCGGCGCGGGTGGCGCCGACGCTGGCCACGACCACGAGAACCAGGCCAAGTGTCGCGGCTGCCCCGGGGCGCTGGCCGAGAACGAGCAGCCCGACCATGAGGGCGATGGCGGGCTCGAGGCTCATCAGAGTGCCGAACGCGGACGTGGTCAGACGACGCAGGGCGAGAAACTCGAGAGCGAAGGGGATGACGGGGCTGAGCACCGCCAGAGCCAGCATGGTCCACAGCGGTGACCACGTCAGGCGTTCGGCGAGGCCCGGGGCGGCGATGGCCAGCCCCACCACCGCGGCGACCGGCATGGAGACAGCCAGTCCTCTCAGGCCGGTGACGCGATCACCCACTCGTTGGGTCAGCAGAATGTACGCGGCCCAGCACCCCGCGGCGAGCAGCGCGCTCCCCACCCCCACAAGGTCGGCGCCGCCGTGCCAGGGTTCGGTCAGCAGCACGACGCCCGTCGCCGCCGCGGCCGCCCAGACGAGGCGTCCCTTCCTCGGCCCGAAGAGGGAGACAGTGAGCGGTCCCAAGAATTCCAGCGCGCTTGCGGTCCCCAGCGGGAGGCGTGCGATCGCCTGCATGAAGAAGACCATCATTCCGGCGGTCACGAGACCGAGCACCATGCAGGCAAGAAGATCCCGGGAGCTGAAATCACGAGGCCGGGGACGGATGGCGACCAGCAGAATCAGCCCCGCCCAGCCCAGGCGCAGCCCCGCGGTTCCCAGCGCGCCGAGCTGTCCGAACAGCGGAACCGTCAGAGCCGATCCGAGCTGCACGGTGCACATCGAGGTGGCAGCCATGAGGAAACCGGCCCCGGCACCGGCATGGCGCGAGCGATGGGAAGGAAGAGCCTCAGGCGGTTCGGGAGCGTTCATGGGCTCCAGTAGAGATCCTCGACACCGTCCACGTCCACGTGCCGATCCCGAATGATTCGTTCGGGATTCATGGACAATGGAGGAATGGAAACACGCCGCCTGCAGATGCTGGCCGAGCTGGCCCGGCGAGGCTCGATGCGCGCCGTGGCCGAGGCCACCGCCACGACCACCTCGACGGTTTCCCAGCAGATCGCCGCCTTGGCCCAGGACATGGGCACGGCACTGATCGAGCCGCATGGACGCAGGGTCAGGCTCACGCCGGCGGGCCGCCGGCTGGCGGAACACGCCGTGACGATCCTCGCGGCGGTCGAGGCCGCACAGCGGGACCTGAGTCCCGACGCCCCGCCGACCGGCACGGTGCGCGTGGCAGGCTTCGCCATGGCCATCCGATCCCAACTGCTGCCCATCATCAGCGACTTGTCGACAAGCCATCCCGAGCTCAGCATCATGGTCCGCGAGCACGAACCCGCCGAAGCCCTCCATCTGCTGGCGAACGACGAGGCCGACCTCGCGCTCACCTACGACTACAACCTGGCATCGGCCGAGCCGGACCCCGCGGTCGTGACCACCCCACTGTGGACCGCTCCCTGGGGTCTGGGCGTTCCTGACCACGCCGCCCGTCCCTCGGTATCGGGCGCCCCGGAGGTCTTCCGCTGGTTCCGCACGGCGGATTGGATCGGCAACTCGCGCAACACCGGTGACGAGACCGTCATCCGGACACTCGCGTCCATGGCCGACTTCACTCCCCACCTCACGCACCAGGCGGACAACCTCGACCTCGTACAGGGCATGATCGCGGCGGGGATGGGCGTAGGGCTGCTGCCGATGGGCATCTCCACGTTGCCCGGTGTCCATCTGCTGCCGCTCACCGCGCCGGACGTTGTCCTGCGCGCCTTCGCCGTCGCCCGCCGGGGTCGCGACAGCTGGCCTCCGCTGGCCCTGCTGACCGACCTGATCATCCGGCGATCGGCGCAGAGCGCATAGTCCCGATCGCCGCACCGTCCACCGGCCACCGGCCACCGGCCACCGGCGTGGACGGTGCGCCGGGGGCGCGGGGGGTCACGGCAATGACCCGTCCGGACTCCGCGCGCCCTGCCCATGGCCACGGGACGCGGCAATGATGAGCGGACCGCGCGTGATCCACACGACTCCGCATACCTGCCCCCTGGACAGGTGGCATGCGGTGGAAGGAATCCACGTTGTTGCTCCTCATCTCCCCGGACAGCGTCGAGGAGGCCCTCGACTGCGCGAAGGCGGCGGAACACCTCGACATCGTCGATGTCAAAAAGCCCGACGAGGGCTCGCTCGGCGCGAACTTCCCCTGGGTCATCCGGCAGATCCGCGACACGGTCCCGGCGGACAAGCCGGTCTCCGCCACCGTGGGAGACGTCCCCTACAAGCCCGGCACAGTCGCCCAGGCGGCACTGGGCGCAACGGTCTCCGGAGCTACCTACATCAAGGTCGGCCTCTACGGATGCACGACGCCCGAACAGGCCATCGATGTCATGCGCGGGGTCGTCCGGGCGGTGAAGGACCATCAGCCGGACGCGTTCGTCGTCGCCTCCGGCTACGCCGACGCCCACCGCATCGGCTGCGTCAACCCGCTCGCGCTGCCCGACATCGCCCGCCGCTCCGGCTGTGACGCGGCCATGCTCGACACCGCGATCAAGGACGGGACACGGCTCTTCGACCACGTTCCGCCCGACCTCTGCGCGGAGTTTGTCCGGCAGGCCCACGATGTCGGTCTGCGCGCCGCCCTCGCGGGCAGCGTCAAAGCCGCGGACCTCGCCGCGCTGACCCGCATCGGCACCGACATCGTGGGGGTGCGCGGCGCGGTCTGCGAGGGCGGCGACCGCGCCGCCGGAAGGATCCAGCCGCAGCTGGTGGCCGCCTTCCGGGCGGAGATGGACCGGCACGCCCGGGAACACACGGCGTCCGTCCCCACCGCGGGCTGACCGCCGGGATGCCGACCAGCCCGCCCCCTGGCACGCCCGGGACCCGCGCCGGGTGCTTCGCCGTCCTCGATCCGGCCACCGGCGAGGCCTTCGATGAGGCCCCCGACCAGCAGCCGGAGGAGCTGGACGCCATCGTCGGCCGGGCCCGCGCCGCCTGGCGCGGCTGGCGCGCCGACCCCGCCGCCCGCACCACCGCGCTGCTCGCGGCAGCCGACGCCGTGGAGGCCGCCGGGGCCGACCTCGCCCCGCTGCTCACCCGGGAACAGGGCAAACCCCTGGCCGAGTCCTACGCGGAGGTCGCCCGCACGGCGGCCCGCCTGCGCTACTTCGCCGAGTTGGGCCCCGAAACCCAGCCGATCACGGACGGCCGGCCGGTACGCAGTGAGATCCGCTGGCGACCGCTCGGGCCCGTCGCCGCGATCGTCCCGTGGAACTTTCCCCTCCAGCTCGCCTCGGCGAAGTTCGCGCCGGCGCTCGCCGCGGGCAACACGATGGTGCTCAAGCCCTCCCCGTTCACGCCGCTCGCCACACGGCTGCTGGCGTCCGTCCTCTCCACCGCCCTCCCCCCGGACGTCCTGACCATCGTCACCGGCCGCGAACCGCTCGGCGCCCGTCTCGCCTCGCATCCGGGGATCCGCCACGTGACCTTCACCGGCTCGGTTCCCACCGGACGGGCCGTCGCACGGGCCGCGACGGCCTCGCTCGCCCCGGTCACCCTGGAACTGGGCGGAAACGACGCCGCCATCCTGCTGGAGGACGTGGAGGTGGAGCGGTTCGCGGACCGGCTGTTCTGGGCGGCGTTCCGCAACTGCGGACAGGTCTGCATGGCGGTCAAACGCCTCTACGCCCCGGCCCGGCTCTACTCCCAGGTGGTCGAAGCCCTCGCCCAGCGCGCGAAGTCCGCCGTCGTCGGACCCGGGCTCGACCCCGGCTCGCGGCTGGGCCCGGTCGGCAACGCCCCTCAACTGGCCCGCGTCGAGCACTACACGGCCCGGGCCCTGGCAGACGGTGCGCGGGCCGTGGCCGGCAGCCACCGGCTGGACCGGCCCGGCTACTTCTTCGCCCCCACCATCCTGGCCGATGTCCCGCCCGACAGCCCCGTGGTCACGCAGGAGCAGTTCGGTCCGGTCCTGCCGGTGCTGCCGTACGCCGACCTCGACGAAGCCATCGCAGCCGCCAACGACACCGGCTTCGGGCTGGGCGGCTCGGTATGGGGCACCGACCTGGACCGGGCCGAGGCGGTGGCCGACCGGCTGGAATGCGGGACGGCGTGGATCAACCACCACGCCGAAACCTCCCTCGCCCAGCCCTTCGCGGGCATCAAGGACAGCGGTGTCGGCGTGGCGGGCGGACCGTGGGGGCTGTATGGCAACCTCAGCCCGTTCGTCGTGCACCGTCCGGTTGAGGTGTGATGGATGAGGCGTGACGGATGAGGTGTGACGGATGAGGTTCACCGCGGCGGTACTGCGCTCCTACGAGAGCCGGTTCACCCTCGAGGAGGTGATGCTGCACGCGGGGCCGGGTGACGGCGAGATCCTGGTGAAGATCGCGGGCTGTGGAATGTGCCGCACCGATCTCGCGGTCCGGCACTCGGCCGGCCGCTCACCGCTCCCGGCCGTCCTCGGCCACGAAGGAGCCGGGATCGTGGTGGAGACAGGAGGCCCGGACACCGGCCTGAGCACCGGCGACCACGTCGTTCTGAGCTTCGACTCCTGCGGACACTGCCGGAACTGCATGGGCGCGGCCCCCGCCTACTGCGACTCCTTCGCCACACTCAACCTCTTCGGAGGGCGCAAGGAGCACGCGGCGCGGTTCACCGACGCGGACGGAGGCGCATTGGCACCCCGGTGGTTCGGCCAGTCCTCCTTCGCCCAATACGCGATGGTCCCGGCCCGCAACGCCGTCCGGGTCGATCCCACACTGCCCATCGAACTCCTCGGACCGCTCGGCTGCTCCTTACTCACCGGCGCCGGAGCGGTCTTCCACTCCTTCGGTGTCGGCCCCGGCGACACCATCGCGGTCTACGGCGCCGGAGCGGTCGGTCTGGCCGCGGTGATGGCGGCCACCGCCGCCGGAGCGGTGGCCGTGGCCGTCGACCGGCACCCCGAGCGGCTGGCCCTCGCCGAGCGGCTCCACGCGATCCCACTGCACGCCCCATCGGCCGACCCGCCCAACCTGCCTGACCTGCCAGACCTGGCCACCCGCGTCCAGCAACTGACCGACGGCGGCACACACTACGCGCTGGACACCACAGGCTCCCCCCATCTGATCAACAACGCCCTTCGGGCCCTGCGCCCGACCGGCCACCTCGGCCTGGTGGCACGCCTCCACACCCCACTGCCACTCGAACCGGGGACCTTGGACCGGGGCCGGAGGATCTCCCACATCTGCGAAGGGGACGCGGTGCCGGGACTGCTGATCCCCCGGCTGGCCAGGCTCTGGCAGGCCGGGCGGTTCCCCTTCGACCAGCTGATCCGCACCTACCCCCTCACCGACATCAACCAGGCCGAACGCGACTGCGACGCGGGCCGCGTGGTCAAACCCGTCCTGATTCCCGCGGGGCCAAGGGAGGACATATGACCGACACAGCGCATCACAACACCGGTGTGGAAGGCGTGGAAGGGGGTGTCGGCCTGACCGCTCTCATGGTCGCCGCGGCCCGGGCGATCGAGACCCACCGCCACGACAGCCTGGCACAAGACATCTACGCAGAGCACTTCGTCCACGCCGCACCGGCCTGCGCGGACTGGCCGGTGCGCATACACCAGGTCGCGGACGGAGACGCGAACCCGCTGTGGGGACGCTTCGCCCGCTACTTCGGTCTGCGGACGAGGGTCCTCGACGACTTCCTGCTCCAGTCGGTGCGCGCGCACGGAGCCCGCCAAGTGGTCCTGCTCGGGGCGGGGTTGGATGCGCGGGCGTTCCGACTCGACTGGCCTCCCGGCTGTGTGATCTTCGAAATCGACAGGGAAGGCGTGCTGGCGTTCAAGCACAAGGTCCTCGGCGGACTGCCGACCGCCCCGAAGGCAGCCCGTGTACCGATCCCGGTCGACCTGCGCGCCGACTGGGCCGCAGCACTGACCGACGCGGGCTTCGACACAGCCGCACCCAGCGCCTGGCTGGCCGAAGGGCTGCTGTTCTACCTGCCCAGCACCTCCGAGACGAACCTCATCCACACGGTGGACCGGCTGAGCGCACGAGGCAGCACGCTGGCATTCGAGGTCAAACTCGACAAGGACTTGCTCGAATACCGCGACAGCCCCCTCTACACCGCGACGAAACACCAGATCGGCATCGATCTGCTCAACCTGTTCAGCCGAGAACCACGGCCCGACTCCGCAGGCGATCTCGCGGGCAAGGGCTGGACCACAACCGTCCGGACGCCCTTCGACTACACCCGCCAATTCGGACGCGGCCCACGCCCCGAACACAACGACGCACTGGCGGGCAACCGATGGGTGTTCGCCCACAAACCCCGCCCCTGAGCATCCTCAGGAGCGTTCAGGCCCTACCGTCGGCATCCGTCGAGCAGGAGCCGGATGGTGAGCCGCGCGTCGTACTGCGGCCAGCCCATGCTTGGTCGCCACGAAGTCCACGAAGAGGTCCACCCATTGACGCAGCGCGGCGAACGGTGACGTCGCCGTCGCAAGCAGGGTGGGCCCGGCTTCGGCGCAGGCGTCGACCTGGTGCCGGTACACGGCCACGACGAGGTCCGCGCGCGTGGGGAAGTGCCGGTAGATCGTGCCCATGCCGACGTCCGCCTCGGCGGCGATCCGTCGCACCGGCGCGTCCACTCCGTCCGCGGCGAACACCGACGCCGCGGCATCGAGCAGGGCCTGCTCGTTCCGCCGGGCGTCCGCGCGCTTGGCCCAGTGCGGGGTCGCCGACAACCGCTCGTCACCTTCACTCACGCGGCACTCCCGTTCCACGGTTCCACTGGCACCACCGGCCCCACTTGCCAAGCGGAACACCGCTCCGTATATTCGGAACAGCACTCCGTTTCGGAGTGTATCCGGTGGAATCATGCCGCCGGAGCCTGCACCGCCTGCGCATTCCGCCACGGACGCGGCGCTCATCGCCATGGGAAGGTAGCCCCCGAATGCCCGCACCCGACACGGTCGCCCCGAGCACCGTTCCCGCCCCGACCACTGCGATCATCAGCGTCAAGCCGGTCGTCCTGCCCGCGCCGGAGCGCGGCGACGACCTGCGGGTGCGCGTGTCGGCGCCCGCCTCCGGCACCGGCCTCCCGGTCGTCGTCCTCGCCCACGGCTTCGGCCTGTCGATGTCCTCCTATGACCCGCTGGTCGACTTCTGGGCCGCCAACGGCTTCGTCGTCATACAGCCCACGTTCCTCGATTCGCTGACCCTCGGCATCACTCCCACCGACCCGCGGTACCCCGACATCTGGCGCGTCCGGGTCCAGGACGTCGAGCGCGTACTCGACGAGCTCGACCACATCGTCGCCGCGGTCCCGGGACTCAGTGACCGCGTCGACCGCGACCGCATCGCCGTCGCGGGCCACTCCTGGGGCGGACAGACCGTCAGCATGCTTCTCGGCGCGCGCGTTGTCGGCGAGGACGGGCAGCCTGGGCCGGACAAGACCGATCCGCGCGTGAAAGCCGGTCTGCTACTCGCCACGACCGGTATCGGCGGCGAGACATTGACGCCGTTCGCCGTGGAGAACTTCTCCTTCATGAGCCCCGACTTCGACCGGCTGGCCACCCCGGCCCTCGTGATCGCGGGCGATCACGACCAGTCCCTGCTCTCGACCCGCGGCCCGGACTGGTTCACCGACGTATACACGTACAGCCCCGGTGCCCAGAGCCTGCTCACCGTGTTCGGGGCCGAGCACTCCCTCGGCGGAATCCACGGCTACAACGCCAAGGACACCACGGACGAGAGCTCCGAGCGTGTCGCTCTGATTCGGAAGGCTTCGTGGGCCTATCTCCGCGGCGCCCTCGGCATCGACGACACGGCATGGAAGCAGGTGCGGACCGAGCTCGCGGAGGCCGCCGACCCGGTCGGACGCGTCGACAGCAAGTAAGGCGCACCATCGGCGCGGGCCGCCGCGCAGGACGACCTGTGCGGCGGCCCGCGCGAATCCGGCTGACCCGGCGGGGGTGCCCGCGGTACGCCGCCGCCGGACCCATCGATTCGATCAGAGTTCGCCGGGAACGGCGAACCGGTAGAAGACGCCGCCGACCGGCTGGATGCCCATGAGCAGCCATACCGCGTTCTCGAAGTCGCGGGCTCGTGAGAGATCCCCGACCCGCACCGGGTCGTAGCCGGCGTCACGGATGAGCCGCTCGGTGACCTCGCGGGCGCCCTCGTCCGCGACATACCAGTTGCTCGGCCGCACCCGCTGCTCGCGCACCGCGCCGAACAGGCCCGCGAAGTTCATATTGAAACTCTTGGCCACCGGACCGCGGGTGAAGGACTTCACCTCATCCGCGTACGACGGAAAGTCGCCGTGCCGCGCGGGCATGATATTGGTCGCGTCGATCGCGGTTTTCCCCTCGATCCCCGACACCTTGCTCAGTGCGTCGGAGATCTTGTCGCCGGGAACCGCCACCAGGACGACATCAGCGTCCGAGGCGTCCCCGCCGTCACGGCCGAGTTCGTCAACATCGTGGCCCGCGGCCCGCCACAGACCGGCCAGCCCTCCGCCGATCATTCCTCTTCCGATCGTGACAATCTTCATTTCCATTCTCCTTTGGATTGAGCCTTTATGTGTGCCGGTTGTCTGTGTGGTGTTTCACGCGCCGTCGGCGGCCACCGAGTTCCTGACGGCGTCCAGACCGGCGCCATGGGAGACGATGGGCTTGTATCCGAGTTCGGCCACGGCCTTGTCCGTCCGCAGGAGGCACGGCTGCCCGAGGAACCACCGAGCGGGTACGGGGACCTCGCGGGCGGCGGTCTCGGCGTCCAGGTCGGGGATCGGCCCATCGGCGCCGTGGATCCCGAACAAGGTCTCCAAGAACTCGCGCAGGTTGACCGGGTGCTGGTCGGTGACGAAATACGCCTGCCCCGGCCGGCCGTGTCGCCATCCGAGCACCAGGCCCTCGACGGCGTTGTCGACGAAGGTGACATCGGTCGTGTGCCGGGCTCCCTCGATCCAGGCGAACTGTCCCGCCTTCGCCGCCGCCACCAGGCCCTCGGTGAGGATGCTGCCGGGGCCCCAGACGAACCGCGGGCGGATCGAGACCGTGGCGAAGCCGGGGGCATTCGCATCGAGCACGATCTGCTCGGCGACCGCCTTCACGGCGCAGTAGGCCGCCTCGGAGTCCGGCCGCAGCGGCGCGCTCTCGTCGACGTCCACCAGCGGGTCGCCGGCCAGGAGGGCCGCTTCGCTCCCGCAGTGGACGAACCGGGGAACCCGCGCGTCACGAGCCGCGTCGACCGCTGCCTGGGTGCCGCGGACCGACACCAGTTCATGGCGCTCACGGTCGGCGGTGATGTCCGTCTCGGCGGCCAGGTGGAACATCACATCGCTGCCCGTCACCTGGTTCCGCCACGTGGCCGGTTCGGTCAACTCGCCCCGCACGGGCTCCGCGCCCAGCGCCGACACCTTCGCGGCCGACCCCTCGCTCCTGACCAGAACACGGACCGCGTGCCCCTCGCCGAGGAGTCGGCGTACCAGCACCTGACCGATGAACCCCGAACCGCCCGTGACGAACGCCCCTGCCATGAAAACCTCCTTCACCGTGTGCTCGCCCTCTCGCCCGCCGTGGGGCGAGAAGCTGTCACGGGGTTCAGCGATCAGGGGCGTCAAGGTCTTCCCTCGACAACAATCATGTTTTGAGGGCCTGCTATAAAATTGCCGAATGGCTTCTCTTCGCGCGTTGGAGTGCCTCGTCGCGGTCGCGGACACCGGATCGATCACCCAGGCCGCATTGCTGCTGCATTCCTCGCAGCCCGCCGTCTCCCATCAGATCGCCTCGCTGGAACGCGAGACCCGAACGGTCCTGCTACGCCGCGAACCGCGAGGGGTCAAGCTCACCCCCGCGGGGCGTGCGGCCGTCGCCGACGCCAGGCGGGCGATCGAGGCGGCCGCCTCCGCGGTCAGGTCAGCACGTGCGGCCGGTCAAGCCGCCGGCGGAATGCTGCGGCTGGCCTGCGCACAGAGCCTCAGCGTCGCGCTGCTCGCCCCGGTTATCCACGAATGGCACCGCCGCCACCCGGAGGTGGCGATCACCCTGCGCGAGTCCACCGCGATGGACGAACTGCTCCGTTTCGTCGACTCCGACGAGGCCGACGTGGCGCTGCTGCCCGGCTCCCCACCGGGCAACTTCACGGTCACCGCCGTCGCCGAGGAAGAGATCGTATTGACCGCGCCCGCCGGCCACCCACTGGCCGAGCAACCGGCCGTACGTCTGGAGGACCTCGAAGGCGCGCCGCTGGTCCACTTCGCACCGGACAACGGCCTCAGCGGTTGGCTGGACGGGACCCTGGCCCGCGCCGGAGTCCACCCCGAGACGGTGATGCGGACCTCGGTGACCACCGCGGCACCACAACTCGCCGCCGCCGGCCTGGGAATCGCCGTGACCCCGGTCAGCGCGGTCAGCGACGGCTTCCCCGGCGCAGTGCGCTCGTTCACCCCCCGGTGGGTCAGGCAGTTGGTCGCGGTGACGTCCGCCGAACCCGACCCACTCCTCGCCCGATTCCTCGCCCACCTGCGCGGCCACGGCGTACGTGTACCTCGCGACGTACGGAATCAGCTCGCGGAGGGCGGCCCGTCGGCCGGGCCGTCCCGGTAGCGGTCGACCACGCGGGTGCCATCTGGTATGGCAGCTGCTCGTCGACGCCGAGAACTGGTCGAGCTATTTTCCTCCAGAGGATCAGGTCAAGATCCTCAGTGGTGAGCCGGCACTGGCGCTCGGAACCGAGTACAGCCGGGTGACGGTCGGATTTCCCATGAGTCTGAGGGTGACGGAGTACGAGCCCTTCAACAGGCTCTCGTGGGAGACCGTGGTCGACGGCGACGAAACCGGTTCGAGCGCTTACCACGGCTGGGTAATCACGCCCACTGATGGTGGTTGCCACGTGCTGACCGAGGAAACGCAGCAGGGCCCCTTCTTCCTCGAGGAACTCGGGCGCAAGCATCCCGGTGCGCTCTACCGCTATCACCAGGACTGGGTCGAACGCCTCGCCCGTGCCGCAGAGGCGGAAGCGGCGAGGCCCGCGAATCGATCCGCATAACCGCATGGGCGTGGGCGACGCCCCCTGTACCGCTACGCCGCCCGCATCGTCGGCGGCGTAGCGGTATTCCGCACCCCCCACGCCGTAGGACTGCGGCGGCTAATCAACTTCCAGCGGTGTATCCAGGCTCGGTCGCGACTTTGGCGAGCGCTGCGAGAAGCTTCTCGTGTGTGCGCCAGAAAACGTCCGGTGCCGGCTTCGCCAATTCGATCCAGAGCGGGCCCTGCATCGTCTCTTCGGTCCAGAGGTGGCATCCCTTCGGAGTGGGGGTGATGATCCAGGCATGATAGGCCCTGGATTCCTCCGAAGCCTTAGGATGGCCACCCCAGGCGATGCGTGTCATAGGCTCAAATTCCTGTACGGACGCGAAGACGTCTTGCCCGGCCAGGTTGGTTTCGAACCGTGTGCCAAGGCGCAGTGACTCGTGGCCGTCAAGCAGCTGGACATGCTCCACGCCCGGGTAGTAGCTGGGCCAATTCTTGGGATCCACGAGCAGGGACCAAATCCTTTCGGGAGGAGCTGCGACCTCAAGCTCGTTGGTGAAGTGGATCGGAGATCGGCTCGGAACCATGCCCTCGGGCCAATTGATAACTTCGAACACGTCGACTTCCAAAGGTTGCACTGATTGCGGGCCGCTGCGGGCTCGCAATCATGGGGGAAATCATTCGCCGGATCGGCTGCATCGATTATGAGCCTAGGACAAAAGCCGAAACTTGAATACGTACACTTCCGAATTGCTCCCATAGGACTCCTGGATGGGTCCCTTCGTGCGACGGCATCGAGGGCGACGATCGCCGACGGCGGCTACCTGGCCACCGGACTCCGGCACAGTTCCTGGTCCACGAGTGTGCTCATGGCCTGCTGGGTGTCCTGGCCGCCGTCACTGGTGGCGTACACCACGGCGGTCCGGGTCCCGTCCCGGGTGACGCCGCCCCAGGTGTGATAGCCGAGCAGTTCGCCCGGGTGACCGAAGTAGCCGCCGCCGCAGGAGAGCGGGATCTCGCCCAGACCGAGTCCGTACCTCACACCCAGCTCGGGCGCGGGCTTGGTGGTCGTCATCTCGTCGAGCTGCGCCGGAGCCAGCAGACGGCCGCCGAGCAGTGCGGCGTAGAACCGGTTGAGGTCGTGCGTGGTGCTGATGATCGACCCGGAACCGACGGCCATACTCGGATTGAGCGTCGTGACGTCGATGCCGGTGCCGGTGCCGGTGCCGAACGCGGCGTAGCCGTGGGCGTGCGGGCCCGGGATGGACTGGAAGGTGCCGGGCGTACTGGTGTCCCTCAGGCCCAGCGGTCGGATGATCCGGGCGTTCACCTCCTGTGCCCAGCTCCGGCCGGTGACCTCGTGGATGATCATTGCGGCGAGAATGTAGTTGGTGTTGGAGTACGACCAGTCAGTGCCCGGGGGGAAGTTGGGAGGGTGCCGCATCGCCAGCCTCACCAACTTCTCGGGGGTGTAGGTGCGGAACCGCTCGGCTCGATAGCCGTCCGCGCTGTTCAATGCGGGTATCTCCGGTTTGACGTCAGGGATGCCGCTGGTGTGCTGCAGCAGCTGCCGCACGGTGATCCGGCCGCCGTCGTTGCCGTTGCCCTGGACCGCTCCCGGCAGCCACTGCTCGACGGTGTCCTCCAGGGACATTCGCCCCTCACCGACGAGTTGCAGCACGACCGTGGCGGTGAAGGTCTTGGTGGCGCTGCCGATCCGGAGCCTGCCGTTGTGCGGCATCGGCCTCCCGGTGCCCCTCACGGCCGTCCCGGCGCGTGCGCTGTCACGTGTGTGCGGTGACGTCACCTCGGCGAACACACCGACGGCCCCGGTGTCGTGGATCGCGTCCACCTGCTGTTGGAGCGGATCGGCCTGCTGGGGCTTCGCCGCCGCCGTCAGCCCGGTCGATGCGGCGAGGAGGACCACGGCCAGGCCGGTCAGGCCGAGTGGGCCCCGCCGACGCGTTCCTGACACATGCATGTACGTTCCCTTTTCTGCTCAGGTCGCCCGCGCGTCCAGGGACCGCTCAGACTGTGGCGCGCGGCCGCCTCGCTCCCCGGAGCCGGTGGCCGAGGACCATCCCACCAGCGGGGAGGGGGTCGGCCCATCCGGCTTTCCCCCCGATGTGCCGATGCGCTGTCCTCAGTACGCTGCCTGGGGCTACCCGTACAAGCGCGGATCCACTGTCCGTCGTGGCGGCGAGCGTTATCCGCCGCAGGAACGGTCATAGCCGCGGGCTGATCACGCGATCCGGGTGGCGGTACCGTCACGGAGTGCGGAAGCCGCGAAAGGTCACGTGCTTCCGGCTCGCGAAGCCGAGCCGTTCGTAGAGCGCGATCGCGCCGGTGTTCGTCTCGGCCACGTGCAGGAAGGGGCGTTCGTTGCGAGCCAGGACGTGTGCGACGAGGGCACTGATCAGGCAGGCCGCGTGGCCTCGCCCGCGTGCCTCGGGGGCCGTGCAGACGGCGCTGATCTCGGTCCATCCCGGGGGCCGGAGCCGTTCGCCCGCCATGGCCACGAGGTTGTCGCCGTCGCGGATGCCGAGGTAGGTGCCGAGTTCGAGGGTGCGCGGCCAGAATGGTCCCGGTTGGGTCCGTGCGACCAGGTCGAGCATCTGGGGCACATCGGCCGCACCCAGTTCGACCACGTCGGTGCCGTTCGCCGCATGGGGCTGGTCGGGGCGGCCGCTGCCGGGCCAGATCATCTGCCGGCCCTCGAGGACGAAAACCCGCTCCCAGTCCGGAGGAGGGGACGCCCGGCAGCTGAACATGTCGGCGAACGCGTCCCGTCCGAGGAGCCGCGCGAGACCCGCCCAGTCCGCCGCGTCCGCGTCGGCGGGTACCGCGGAGAAGGTCGCGACTCCCGGCAGGTAGGTGGCAGCCCGGCCCAGTCGGCGCCCCAGACCTGCGTGGCGGCCGCGCAGCGACTCGCCCACCGGGTCCTCGAGTGCCGCGGTGTCACCGCGGTCGCCGCTCGTCATCGTGATGTGCCTTTCCCACTGTGCGCGGTCGGCCGAGCGGTGCGATACCACCCGGGCGCGTTTCCCCGTCTGGATTCCCGCCGACGCGTCCGGTAGTGGCGCCGGGGTGATGGAACCATAACCGCCCCCGGGCCCGTCGCTTCGCGAGGGGGCGGGCGCCCTCCCGGCCTCTCCACGGCCCGGATCGCCCGGCCATCGACGGACTGGTCGTCATCCACCGCTCAGCCGCTCGGCCCCTCGGCCGCTCAGCCGCTCAGCCGCGCAGAAATCCTGTGGCCGGTCACGGTCGGCGGGTGTCAGACTGATCGCGTCAAAGGGGCGTAGCTCAGCCCGGCCAGAGCAGCGGACTCCAAACCCGCGCGCCGCAGGTTCGAATCCTGCCGCCCCTGCCATGCAATGCGCCACCGTTGCCGACGGGCCCCTGCGTCGGCAGAGGTACCGCGCTCGCTATTTGGCGGCAAGTGAGCCATGGGGCCACGGACGCTTGCCGCGTCAGCTGGCGCGCTGAGCCTTCCCTTTCCGGTCAGTGCTTTGAGCTGGGGTGATCGGACGGAAAAGCCGCGGTGTCGGTCACACATCGGTGGCTGTCGGTCCGTTGTCGGTGGCCGGTCGGCGAGGCCTGGAACCTTTCACATCGATCCTGCCGGGTGCCCATCCGGCAGGCATGCGACAGCAAGGAACCACCATGACCACTGACGTCACGATCATCGGTGCCGGACTCGGCGGCCTCACGCTCGCCCGCGTCCTGCACGTCCACGGCATCCCGGCCACCGTCTACGAGGCGGAGGCCTCCCCGGCGGCGCGCACGCAGGGCGGGATGCTCGACATCCACGAGGACAGCGGACAGCCGGCTCTCGAGGCGGCCGGCCTGGCGGACGAGTTCCGCGGCCTCGTTCTGGAGGGCCGCCAGGCGATACGGGTCCTCGACCGGGACGGGACCGTCCTGTTCGAGAAAGCCGACGACGATACGGGTGGCAACCCCGAGGTGCTGCGCGGCGAGCTGCGGCAGATGCTCCTCGACTCGCTCCCGGCCGAGACCGTACGGTGGGGCCACAAGGTCAGCGGGACGCGATCCCTCGACGGGGGCCGCCACCAGGTGACCTTCGCCGACGGCCGCACCGTCACCACCGGCCTGCTGGTCGGCGCGGACGGCGCGTGGTCCCGAGTCCGGCCACTGCTGTCCGACGCCACCCCCGAGTACATCGGTATGTCGGCCGTCGAGACGTACCTGGTCGACGCCGACACCCGCCACCCGGCCGGCGCGAAAGCGGTCGGCGGCGGATCGCTGTTCGCGCTCGCGCCGGGCAGGGGATTCCTGGCTCACCGGGAGAAGGGCGGCACCCTGCACACCTACGTGATGCTCGCCCGGCCGCGGGACTGGTTCGCGGACATCGACTTCACCGATTCCGCCGCGGCCACCGCACGGATCGCGCGGGAGTTCACCGGCTGGGCGCCGGAGCTCACCGCGCTGATTGCCGACGGTGACACCGCCCCGGTGCCGCGCCCCCTCTTCGCCCTGCCCGTCGAGCACCGGTGGGAGCGGGTGCCGGGGGTGACCCTGCTCGGCGATGCCGCCCACCTCTCGCTCCCGAACGGCGAGGGCGCCAACCTGGCCATGTACGACGCCGCAGAACTCGGCAAGGCCCTCGCCGCACACCCCGACGACGTCGAGACCGCGCTCACCGAATACGAGCAGGCCATGTTCCCGCGCAGCGCCGCGGCCGCCACCGAAGGCGTCTACGTCCACGAGTTGTTCTACGGAGACGACGCACCCCACGGCCTGATCAACATGTTCACCGGAGGCGAGCAGACCCCGTGAGCCGCCGGCTCCCGCAGTCACCTCGGCACGCCCCCCGCACTGAGATACACGGCCAATCGATATCGGATCGCCACAGACGGATGTGTGATGGCAGGCTGCCTCCATGGATCACGCGGAAGTACTGCTCATCGGAGGGCGGGCCGGAGTCGGCAAGACGACGGTGGGATGGGAGGTATCGGCCGTACTGCGGGCCGCAGCCGTCTCACACGCGGTCATCGATGGCGACTTCATGGGACAGGTCCATCCGGCCCCGGAGGGAGATCCTCACTGCTCGGAAATCACCGAAAGCAACCTGACGGCCGTGTGGGCGAACTTCGCCCGGCGCGGCTACCGCCGACTGATCTACACCAACACCGTGAGTGTGCTGCCCGAGTCCACGGGAATGTTCGAGCGCGCCATGGGAACGGGGACGCGGATCATACGGGTTCTGCTCACCGCCTCCGATGCCACCGCCCGGGAGCGGCTGGTGCGCCGGGAACTCGGCTCGGAGCTGGAGCAGGAGCTGAAGGGCAGTGCTCGCAAGGCACGGCTGCTGGACCAGCAGGCCACCGCGGAGACTGTACGGGTGGCGACGGATGGGCGTGCTGTCGTCGATATCGCGCGTGAGGTGGTGACCGCGACCGGCTGGGCCGATTCGATCATTTGAGGACCGGTGCACGATCCGCGGTACAGATCCCGCATCGCGGCCCGAACGCTCAACCCCTCTGGCCGGCACCGGAGTTCAGGAGCCGCCGGCCGCCGTAACGCGGCCATCTCGTCGGTGCGGCCCTGCTGTCCGGCCCGGCCGCAGGGACCGGAGCTCAGGCGGTGTCCGCGTGCCGCGTCACACGCTCCTGAGTCCGGCCCGCGCTGTCAGGGCTGGGGTCGGAGGTCGATGACGACCTTGCCGCGGACGTGCCGGGCCGCCTGGAGCTCGACGGCCGTGCGGATGTCCTCGACGGGGTAGGTCGCTGCGAGGGGTACACGCAGGCGGCCTGCCGCGACAAGGCGCGCGATGTTCTCGAGGGCGTCGGGCGCGGCGTTGGCGCCGTTGGCGGCGGGAACGCCGTCGACCTGGCCCGCGATGGTGCAGATGCGGTCGTCCGGGACTTCCAGCTCGCGCGCGACGTGCACCGTATCCGTGCCGTGCAGGTCCAGGGCTGCGGTGACGGCGCCCGCACCGAGGCCGCGGACCCTGTCGGCCAGGCCCTCGCCGTACGCGACCGGCTCGGCGCCGAGGCTTCGCAGGTACTCCGCTGACGACGGCGAGCCGGTCCCGATGACGCGCGCGCCCGCGATCCGTGCCAGCTGGACTGCGAACACTCCGACTCCGCCGCCGGCGCCGCCGATCAGCACCGTGTCGTCCGGACCGAGGTCAAGGACGTCGAGAGCGGCGGACGCGGTGCTGCCCGCGATCGCAAGCGTGGCGGCGGTGCGGTCGTCGACGCCGTCCGGGGTGTGGTGGGCGATGCCGCTGGCGATGTTCCCGTTCGCGTCGAGGACGACGTGGTCGGCGACCGCCCGGGACAGGGCCGCCCCGAACACGCGGTCACCGACCGCGTAGCCGCTCGCGCCGGCACCGACCTGGTCCACGGCTCCGGCGTAATCGGTCCCGAACCCGCAGGGCAGGCTCAGACCGAACCGTGCCGCGGTCTCGGCGTCGGAGGTCATGAACCAGTCCATCGGGTTCAGCCCGGCTGCTGACACGCGGACGCGGATCTGCCCGTCGCCCGCCCGGGGTTCAGGCACGTCCTTGAGGGCCAAGACCTCCGGGCCGCCGAACGAGTCGAGCAGAACGGCCCTGCTCGCGCCGTCCCGGAGTGTGTTGCCGTGTTGCCGCATGTCCTACTCGTTTCCTCGTGTTCGTGGAGCCACCCGAAACGGACTATGCTCCGCTTATGGAATCCAGCATAACCGGAGCGTGATCCGTTTGACGAGTTCGAAGCCGCGAGCGACGCGGGCCGACGCCGCCCGCAACCGCGATCAGCTGCTTGAGGTCGCGACACGCGTGCTCGCCTCGCCCGACGCCGAGACGTCCCTGCGCGCTATCGCTCGCGAGGCCGGTGTGGGCATCGGGACGCTCTATCGCCACTTCCCGACGCGCGAGTCCCTTGTGGAGGCCGTCTACCGCGACCAAGTCGTCCGCCTCACGAACGGCGCCCACGACTTGCTCGCCAACGAGGCCCCGGCCGTTGCGATGCGACGTTGGATGGACCTCTTCGGTCACTGGGTCGCGACGAAGAACGGCATGCTCGACACCCTGCCGGCCCTGATCGAGTCGGGCGCGGTCGGCCACGCACAGACCAGGGACGCGCTCCTGAACGCGATATCGACGATTCTCGACGCAGGCCGCACAGCTGGAGACCTCCGGCCCGACGTCACCGCCGACGAGATCGCAGCCAGCCTGATCGGAATCTTCACCGTCGCGCACCAGTCCGGCCACGCGGTCACAGCCGATCGGCTCCTGGACATCCTCCTGGATGGCCTTCGCCCTCGGAGGCACCCGTGAGGACCAGCCGAATAAAGGCGACTGCCAGGACCGGTCCGTTCGGGAATCCTGTCTTGCCGGCCCTCTGTCGGCACGCCTCTCGGCTGCTTGGGCATTCCGCAAGTCTCAATAGCCGCACTTGCCAGTATCCTGGGCTTCATCGCGGACGGCCGGATCGAACCGGTCGTGGAGGAGATCCAAGGGGCTGACCCCGGCCTCCTCGGCGTTCACACTCTCCGTCAGCTCAGCAGCGACCGAGGCCGCGAGTCCAGGATCGCCTCGGCCTCGTCGCTGATCGTCCGGACCACGTCCGCGGCGGGGCGGACGGCATCGACGAAGAACGCCGATTGACCGTAGATGATTGAGCTCGTGTCGGGGTCGGGTGGGGCCTCGAAGGGATTGACGTCTTCCGGGGACGCGAATTCCTCTTTGCGGCCCCGCAGCGTCGCCTCACGCTCTGACCACTCGGCAATACGCCCTGCGGCCAGCACCGGAACATCGGGATAACGTCTCACAACCCCGGCCAGGAACGGCAGCAGGCCCATCGTCCCGGTGTGGCCACCGGCCTCGGTCCCCTGCGCCACCAGCACATCGGCGCCCGCGGCGACGACCGCTTCCGCGTCGTCGAGGTTCTGTGAACCGCCGCTGTGCAGGCCCATGGGGGCTGCCATCACAGGGTGAGCGATACCGAACATCTCGGTAAACCTCGTGCGCAACACGAGTCGACGTCAGCGGACCCGGCGAGCCCAAGCCCACCAGCAACGCGGTGGACGGTCGGTATCGCCGGTCACGCCGAGCGGGAGAGCTGTTCGCGTACCCATGCGGGGTCGGGGTTGGTGTGTGGCCGGCCTGCCACGACGACCGTCGGTACGGTCTCGTTGCCGTCGTTGGCCGCCCTTACTGTTGCCGCCCCAGCCGGGTCACGCCAGATGTTGACCCAGTGCGCCTGGCGGGCGCCGCGGCCCAGGCGGATGCGCAGGCGGAGGCAGAACGCGCAGCCCGGTCGCCAGAAGACGACCGGGCGGCCGTCTTCCTCGCTGCGTCGTTGTGCCTCCGGTGCACTGATCGACCTCGGGAAGATCAGGGGCGAGTTCACGCCTGCGAGCAGTACGAACACCAGCAGGAGCGCTACGGCTGTGCCGGGGTTTCCGCTGGAGATCAGGCCAGTGGCGAGGGCCGCGCCGCAGAGCACGAGGACTATCGGCAGGATCCAAGCGCGCGTCATAGCGGCCAAGGCTATCGGTGTGCCGGGCTCCGGCTTCGACGGCCGTCGGCTTCCCGCTCATGACGTCGACTTCCCGGTCTCTCGACCGTCGACGTACGTCGCCACCACCTCGATGTCCCCGATTCGCGACGTCTCGACACGCCAGGGGTCGTCGCCGAGCACGACCAGGTCGGCGAGCTTGCCCGGGGTGAGGCTTCCCAGGCTGTTCTCCCAGTGGCAGGCGAACGCGCCTGTGACCGTGTAGGCCCGCAGGGCCTCGTCGAGGGTGATCCCCTCGTCCGGGCCGATCACCTGACCGGACTCGGAGGTTCGCTCGACCATGAACTGGATGGCTCTCAGCGGAGATCCGTCCGTGACGGGGCGGTCGGAGCTGCCGACGAGGGGGATGCCGTGGTCCAGGAATGCCTTGCCGCGGTAGAGCCACGGGGCCCGTTCCTCGCCCATGATCGCCGCGTAGTCGTCGCCGAAGTAGCGCAGGAAGTTGGGCTGGACGACCGCGCCGATGCCGAGTCGCGCGAAGCGCGGAAGCTGATCGGGGCGGATCAGGCCGGCGTGTTCGATGCGGTGCCGGGCGCCGGGGCGTGGCCGGAGGCGCTGGGCCCGTTCCAGGGCGTCCAGGGCCACGTCAGCGGCGCGGTCACCGATCGCGTGGACCGCGAGCTGCCACCCGGCCAGGTGGCCGTCCACGATCGTGTCCGCGAGCGCCTCCGGGTCGTCCTGTAGCTCGCCCATGTGATCCAGCCCCTTGTACGGGCTGCTGAGCGCGGCGGTCCGGGCCATCATGCCGCCGTCCGTGTAGATCTTCAGCGCGCCCACGCAGAGCCGGTCGTCGCCGAACCCGGTGCGCAGTCCGAGGTCGAGGGCTCGGGGAATGCCGTCGGCTTCGTGTGCGGCGACCGGGTGCAATCGGTCGGCGGACACCATGACCTGTACCCGCAGCGGCAACAGGCCCGATTCGTGGGCGAGTTGGTAGGCGCCCAGCTCGACCGGGCTGTGGCCGAAGAGGGCGCCGCCGATGCCCGCCTCGGCGCAGGCGGTGACGCCCTCGGCCAGGCAGGTGCGGGCGGCGCGGGCGATCGCCTCGGCCAGTTCCCGCTGGGAGTACGGGAGGCGCAGAGCGCGGGCGGCGCCCATGGCCCCCTCGGCGAGGAAGCCGCTCTCGTGCGGGATGTCGGCGGGGAGCAGGTCGAGAACGGCGGAGTTGACGAGGCAGCCGTGCCCGGAGTCGTGCGTCACCAGCAGCTTGCGCCCGTGGCTGACCCTGTCCAGTTCGGCGGCGGTCAGATGGCGTCCCAGGGCTCGCTGGTCGTAGCCGACGATGCTCACCCAGGCTCCGGGCGAGCTGTTCCGGGTGACGGCCTCCTCCACGGTGGCGAGCACGTCGTCGATCCGCGTGCGCCCCGCGACGCTCGGGGTCTTCTGCTTGAACCCGGTCCAGGCCAGGTGCACATGGGGGTCGATGAACCCGGGCAGCACGGTGGCGCCCCGCAGGTCGATCACCTCGCGGGCGGGCAGGGAGGTCACGGCCTCGTCCAGACCTACGATCCGGCCCCGCCAGATGCCCAGGTCGTGGGCTACGGGGTGGTCCGGGTCCATGGTGCGGAAGCGGGCGTTCGTCAGTCTGGTGCAGAGCATCTGCCAGGGCTCTCCTCGGTGCCTGAGCGGCTTGCGATGACGAGCGGTCAGGTGACTGTTCAGTTTTCCATGGTCTCCGCCAGGGATCGGGGGCGCAGGTCGGTCCAGTGGGACTCGATGAACTCCAGGCACGCCTCGCGGGTGTTCTCGTCGAAGACGGTCGTCCATCCCCCGGGCACCTCGGCGAAGGCCGGCCAGAGTGAGTGCTGTCCTTCGTGGTTCACCAGGACCAGGAATCGGCCTTCGGTGTCATCGAAAGGGTTTGTGCTCATGCTCAGCGCCTCCTACGAAGACCTGACTTAGGTTAGGCTCGCCTAATTGACGGGAGTTTAGCTCTGTCCCTTCCCTCTCACAAGGAGACGTTCATGCGCCTGGGCGCGGCCGATAGGGAGAACGCCTTCGTCGGGTTCGGGCTGCCCGGCACACCCGGCACCGACGAGTTCTGGGCGGCGGCGAGGACACCCGCGTCGGTGCCCGCCGACGGCGGTGGCTGGGTGACCCTGTTCCTGTGGCGCGGCTCTCCTGCGCGCATCGGCTTCGAGAGCTGGTCGGAGCCGGTCCCCCTGCGCCGGTGGGGTGATACGGACTGCTGGTACGCCGAGGTGCGCATGCCCGAGCGGCTGCGGGTGACCTATCAATTCCTCGTCGGCGACGCGGCGCACGCCGACCCGTTCAACCCGGTCGGTGCGGGCGGTGACCGGTCCATCGCCGCGACCCCGGACGCCCCGGCCCAGCCGCACTGGCCCGTCATCGGCGCCGGGACCGACGCCGTACTGCCGCTCCCGCGCACCCGGATCCGCTGGAGCAGCGAACGGCTCGGCGGGCGGCGCACCGTGCGGGTCCACCCGGCGGGCGGTGGCGGACCCGTGGTCCTGCTGCTCGACGGGGACGACTGGCTGTATCTGCACCCGGCCATGACCGCGTTCGACTCGGCCGTCGCCGGTGGCGAGATGCCCGCCGTCACGCTCGTCTTCCTGCCGAGCGGGGACAGGGAGACCGAGTTCGGGTGCGGACCCGCCCTGTGGGAGGCGATCCGGGACGAACTGCTGCCGCTGGTGGCGGAATCCGGCGTACCCGCCGATGCGGACCGGCTGGTGGTCGCCGGGCAGAGCATGGGCGGGCTGAGCGCGATGTACGCGGCGCTGGAGTTCCCGGACCTGGTGTCCCGCGTCGCCTGTCAGTCGGGGTCCTTCTGGTGGACACCCGACGCCATGGACCTGCCGGACCCCATGGGCGGGCCGGTCGGCGGCACCGTCGCCACGTGGCTGCGGGAGCGTGCCGATCTGTCCGGTCTGCGGGTCGCGTTCGACGTGGGGGAACACGAGACCCGGATGCTCCCCCACTGCGAGCTGGTCGAGACCCTGGCCGAACGGACCGGCGCGACCGTGCGGGTCTCGCGGTCGGCGTCGGGCCACGACCGGGCGGGCTGGCGGCACGCCCTGCTCAGGGATGTCGCCTGGGCGCTGGGCTAGGGTCCTTCTGACGGATCTCCGCGGCGTCGCGACGCCCGGCACGCACTCTCGCCGCACCGCACGAAAACCCAAGTAGCTCCGCTACGAGGGCCTCCGCGCGGCACGCCGAGAGCACGCACCGGACACCGCTCCTTCCTCCACGGAGATCCGTCAGAAGGACCGGGCGTCACCTCGCCACCGCCGCGCAGTAGTCCTCGTCCGTGGCGAGGAGGTTGCGATGGGTGTCCTCGGCGGTGATGACGCCGTCGTCCAGTGCGAGAACACGGTCGGCGGCGTCCAGGAGGGCCGGGCTGCTGGTGATCACGATGGTGGTCCGGCCCCGGCGCAGCTTCGCGACGTTGCGCGCGATGAGCTGCTCGGTGACCGCGTCGACGGCCGTCGTCGGGTTGTGCAGGACGAGGACATCGGTGTCGGCGGCCAGCGCCCGGGCCAGGGACAGCCGCTGGCGCTGACCCCCGGAGAGGTTCGCGCCGCGGTCGCGGACACCGTAGTCGAGTCCTGCACGGTGGAGGGCGACCACGTCGGTCAGCATGGACGCTTCGATGGCCTCGGGGACCATCCGGCTGGTGCCCAACGGGTCGATGTTCGTACGGAGGGTGCCCGCGAAGATCTCCCCGTCGTACGGGTTCACCAGCATGTACGCGCGGACCGCCTCGACCGACAGGTCTCTGAGTTCCCGCCCGCTCACCCGCACCGCTCCCTCGTACGTGTCGGGCGGGACGTTCACGGCCAGGATCGACGCCAGGTCGGCCGCCGCACGCGGCTGGTAGGCGGCGATCGCCACGAACTCGCCGGCCCGCACCTGGAACTTCAGCTTGCGCAGGGAGCCGTACCGGACGCAGTCGATGTCGAGGTCGCCGCCCGCGGCCGGGTGCTCCGCCCCCGAAGCCGTCACCGGCGGCGCGGCCAGCACCAGCGCCATCCGCTCGGCCGACGCGCGCGCCATCATCACGTACTTCGGCATCTCCGAGAACAGCTTGAGCGGTTCCATGATGAACTGCGCCAGCCCCACCGCCATGACGAGTTCGCCGATGTTGATCCGGCCGCTCCACGCCAGCGAGCCCGCCGTCAGGGTCACGGCGGCGGCGAGGATCGCGTTGAGCGCCAGCGCGGTGCCCGCGTACCCGCCGTTGACCTTGGCGACCGTGATCGCCTGGTGTTTCGCCTCCGTGCTGACCTCGCGGTAGGACCGGAACGCGGCATGGTTGCCGCCGAAGCCGTGCAGCGGGCGCAAGCCCGTGATCAGATCGGCGACCTTCGCGCCCGCCCGCGCCACCCGGGCCTGCTGTTCGCGGGTGCTGGAGCCGATCCGCTTGGAGAGCACGCTCAGGACCGACAGGATCGCGACGGTACCCACGATCACCAGCAGGCCGAGCCGCACGTCGGCCAGGCCGAGGGCGACCGCCGCGACCAGCACCGCGACCAGCGAGCTGATCAGCAGCGGCACCACCTCGATGATGTCGGCGGTCTGGTCGGCGTCCTCGGTGGCGATGGTCAGCACCTCGCCGGACTTGAGGTCCACGTCCCTGGCCACGGGTTGGAGGCCACAGGCCGCGACCCTCACCCGCCAGCGGTGTGCCTCGGTCGTGTTGGCCTTCTGGAGGACGCGCATCCCGAACCGCCACGACAGTGACACCGTCGTGATGATCACCGCCAGCGCGGCGATCGACAGGCCCAGCGCGCCGAGGCTCCGGTGGCGCATCGTGTGCTCGACGATCAGGCCGAGCGCGATGGGGAAGGCCGTCTCACCCGCCTGGTACAGGCCCATGAGGACGGTGCCTCCGGCCATGGCACCGATGTTGCGGCGCAGTGCGGTCCGGAGGATGTCGGACCCCGGTCGGGGCCGCCGGGTGTCAGGAGTTGTCATCGAGGACTCGGGCATCGAGGTGGCGGGCCATCGCTTCCGGGGTGCGCAGGGTGAACAGGTCTCGGATGGTGATCAACGGACCGTACTCGCGGCGGAGCAGCCCGATCAGCCGCACCGCCAGCATGGAGTGCCCGCCCAGGGACACGAAGTCGCTCACCGCGCTCACCTCGTCGTCGTCCAGGTCCAGTGCCTCGGCGAAGAACTCGCACACCACGGTCTCGGTCGCGGTCGCGGGCCCCCGCTCCCCCGCTGTGGTCAGCGCGCCCAGCGGCTTGGCCGCCGGCAACGCCTGGGTGTCAGCCTTCCCGTTCACCGTCAGCGGGATGCCGTCGACCTGGGCGTAGTGCGTCGGGCGCAGAAAGTCCGGCAGCCCGGCGCCCACTTCGGTGGCCACCGTCGACAGCTCCGCGCCCTCCAGCACCAGATAGGCGGCCAGCCGGTACGCGCCGTCGACCTGCGGATCGGGCTGGGCGACCGCGGCGACGAACCGGACCGCGGGGTGTGCCGCGAACACGGCCTCGACCTCGCCCAGTTCGACCCGGTGTCCCCGGATCTTGACCTGCTGGTCGGTGCGGCCCAGGTACATCAGGTTGCCGTCGGGCCGGCGGACCACCAGGTCTCCGGTGCGGTACATGCGCTCGCCGGGTTCGCCGAACGGGCACGCCACGAAGCGGTGCCCGGTCTGGGCGGGCTGCCCGAGATAGCCACGCGCGATGCCGATGCCCGACACATACAGCTCACCCGGCACTCCGTCCGGCAGCGGCCGCAGCCATGGATCCAGTACGTAGACATCGGTGTTGTCGATCGCCACACCCACCACCGGGTCCTGACATTCGAAGGTGCCGACGCCGAGGGTGTTGATGGTGTACTCGGTGGGTCCGTAGAGGTTGTAGCCGACCGTCCCCTCGGTCTCGGCGAGCCGCCGCCACAGCGCCGGGGTGACGGCCTCGCCGCCCAGCAGCACCAGCGCCGGCCGCCGTTCCGGGGTGTCGAGCAGGCCCTCGGCCACCAGTTGCTGTGCGTAGGTCGGGGTCACGTTGATGACGTCGATGCCGTGCTCGAGGCAGTACTCGACCAGCCGGGGCGCGTCACGGCGCAGCTCCTCGTCGCAGATGTGCACCTCGTGGCCGTCGGCGAGCCACAGCAGCTCCTCCCACGACATGTCGAAGGCGAACGACACGGTGTGCGCGATCCGGAAAACCCGGTGGCCGTGGTCCGCCAGCACCGGCTCGAAGATCCGGCGCTGATGGTTGATCAGCATGTTGGTGAGCCCCGCGTACTCGGTCACCACGCCCTTGGGCTTCCCGGTCGACCCGGAGGTGTAGATGGTGTAGGCGGGGTGCCGCAGCCGGTCCGGATCGTCCGTCGCGAACGTCACGTACGGTTTCCCCTCGGGGAGGGGCCGGTCCAGTTCGATCAGGTCACCGGTGAGCCGGTGCGACACCGCGCTCACGGTGAGGATCACGTCCGGGCGTGCGTCCGCGACGATCGCGGCGATCCGCTCGTCCGGGTGGTCCAGCTCCAGCGGAACGTACGCGGCGCCGACCCGCAGCACCGCGAACAGCGCCACGATCGAGTCGAGGGAGCGCGGAATCGCGAGGCCCACGGTCGTCTCGGGGCCGATGCCGCGCCCGGCGAGCACACCGGCCACCGCGCGGCTGCGGTCCCGCAGCTCGGCGAAGGTCATGGTCGAGCCGTGGGCGACAAGCGCCACCCGCCGCGGGTCGCGGTCCGCCGCCTGGTCGAACCGGTCGACCACGGTGTCCGTACCGATGTCCGTACGCGCCCCCCGCGAGGGTTTCGACCCCGGCCCCCGCAGCGCGCCGACCGGCCCGGTCGACCGGGCCAGGTCGTCGAGCACACGCAGGTAGTCGTCGAGGAGACGGCGGGCGTTGCCGGTGTCCTCGTCGCGGTACTCCAGCTTGACCGTGAGCCGGTCGCCGGGCGTGACGACCCAGGTGAACGGGTAATGGGTGGAGTCATCGGCCATCACCGAGGTGATGCCGTGCCGGGCGTTCATCTCGGCGAACGCGTCCATGTCCAGGAAGTTCTGCAGCACGAACAGGTTGTCGAACAGGGTGTCGTGCCCACTGGCCCGCTGGATCTCCCCGAGCCCCAGGTGCTCGTGCTCCATCGCCTCGACCCTGGCCGCCTGTACGGCCGACAGATACGCGCCGACCGTGTCGTCCGGCCGGGGCCGCGTCCACATGGGCACGGTGTTGAGCAGCACGCCGACGATGTCGTGCAGCCCCTCGCCCTCCCGGCCGGAGACGGTCACGCCGAACACGGCGTCGCCACGGCCCGTGTGGGCGCCCAGCAGGAGGCCGAACGCGCCGGTCAGCACCGAGTTCAGGGTGACGCCATGTGCTTTGGCCGCCTCCCTCAGCGACTCCGATTGTCCGGCGGACAGCGTGTGCACGAGCGCGCGCGGCAGATCGTCCGAGAGGGCGGGCGCCGGTCCGGCGAGCAGCGTCGGGCCGGGGAGCCCGGCCAGGTGCTCCGCCCAGAAGCGCTCCGATACGGCGGAGTCCCTGGCGTCGAGCGCCCGGGCGTGGTCCTCGAAGCCCGGCGTGGCCGGGGTCGGGGCGGGCAACTGGCCCTCGAGAACGGCCTGGTAGGCGTCGAACAGGTCCCGCAGCACGATCTCGCGGGACCAGCCGTCCCACAGCAGCAGGTGGTAGCTGAGCAGCAGCCCGTCGCGGTCGTCGGGCAGCCGCACCACGGTCATCCGGATCAGCGGCGGCTCATCCGGGTCGAATCCGGTGTCGCGGTCCCGGGTGCGCAGGGCGTCGACTTCCGCGTCCGTGGCGAGAGCGACCGTGCGGACATCGACCCGTCGGCCCGCCCCCAGGACCTGGACCGGGTTTCCGTCGTCGTCGGTGGTGAAGCCGGCGCCCACGACCGGATGCCGCTCGATCACGTACGCCATCGCCTCGGCCAGCGCGTCGGTGTCCAGGCGCCGGTCGAAGGTGAACCAGCTCTGCGCGACATAGTGTCCGGCCGGGCCCGCCATCTGGGCCTGGAAGAACAGGCCCCGCTGGAGCGCGGTGACCGGTGCCGTGCGCTCGGCCGTCGCGGAGGCGTCCGCGATGTGTTCCAGTGCGCGCCGCCAGTGTTCGGTGATCTCCTCCGGGATGCCCTCGGCGAGGGTGAAGTCCGTGTGCAGGCTTCCGGTGGCCGCGTCGGTCCAGGCGTTGACCTCGACGGCGTACGGGCTGCCCTGATCGCCGCCGGTGAGGCGCGGCGCCTGGGACTCGCTGCCCCGGCCGAGGTAGTTGAACAACACCTGTGGGCGTGGGTTGAGCAGCGGCGCCGTCTGTGGGTTGAGGTACCTGAGCCGGCCATAGGCGGCGTGTGCCCGCTCGTCCGGCTGGCGTTCGGCCACTTCGTACGCCGCCGCGACGGGGTCGGTGTGCGCGGTGAGCCGTACGGGCGCGATGGAGGTGAACCAGCCGACCGTGCGGGTGTAGTCGTGGTGTTCCAGCGCCGGGACCCGGCCGTGCCGCTCCAGCTCGATCGCGAGATCGGTGGGCGATGGCTGGACACGGGTCAGCGCGGTGCGCAGCGCGCCGCACAGCAGCTCGGTGAGGCCGACGCCGAGTGCGGCGGGCGCGGTACGCGTCAGGCGGTCGCTCACGTCGGGGGCGAGCACAACGGTGGTATCGCGCAACACCCCCAGTCTCGGGAGCAGCTCGGGCGCCTGGAGGGTGGTGACCCAGTGTCCGAGGTCGTCGATGGCATGGGTGGCCCGGAGGGCCAGCGCCTCGGCGTACTCGGCGTACGACGTGGTCGGCGGCGGCAGGGTCTCCCCGCGCAGGGCGGCGGCCAGGTCGTCCAGCAGGATCAGCCAGGACACCGAGTCGACGGCGAGGTGGTGCACGGTGACCACCAGGGTCCGGCTCGTCTCCAGCCACGAGAACGCGACCACGTCCCCGGACTCGGGATCGAGCCGTCCGGCGGCCTCGTTCGCCACGGCCGTCGCGTCGGCCGTCGCGTCGGCCGTGTCCGCCCGTACGACCGTCATCTCGGCGGGGGGCTCGGTGCGCAGGGCCCACACTCCGTGCTCGACGCGCAGCCGCAGCCGGAGGGCCGGGTGCGCGGCCACGAC
Organism: Streptomyces endocoffeicus; assembly: GCF_016741935.1. GTDB lineage: Bacteria > Actinomycetota > Actinomycetes > Streptomycetales > Streptomycetaceae > Streptomyces > Streptomyces endocoffeicus. The sequence continues at coordinate 292,128 of NZ_JAERRG010000001.1, forward strand.
GGCGTTCGCGGCGCGCCCGACGTCGGCGAATCCGGTGCCCTCCGGGGCCACCAGCGTTCTGGCCTGCGCGAACCGGGCGAGCGAGCCACCCAGTTCCCGCTGGCGCAGGATGATCGGCGTCGGCGTCAGCGGGCCGTCCTCGCGGCGGACGGGCGCGGGGGCGGCCCGCGGTGTGGGCGTTCCCAGGTGCTCGGCGAGCGCACGAGCTGTCCTGAACAGGAACACGTCCCGTGGCGCGATCGCCAGGCCGAGCGCCCTGGCCCGGTTGATCACGGTGATGGCGACGATGCTGTCGCCTCCGGCGCGGAAGAAGTCGGTGTCGGCGTCCACGGCGGAGCCAGGCAGGCTTTCGGCGAAGATGTCGACGAGCACGGGCAGCGCGGCCACAGCGGCGTCTGCGTCCGCGAGTGCCTCGTGGCTGGTCGCGCCCCGCGGCGGAGCCGCATTCGGATACCGCCCCGCGCCCCTTCGGGCGCGCTCGATCAGGGCTTCGCGATCCAGCTTGCCGTTCACCGTCAACGGCAGTGCGTCAACCGGCAGCACCCGCCCCGGCACCATGTGCACCGGCAGCTTCGCGGACAGCGGCTCGGAGAGGTCGCGCGGCACCCGGCCCACGATGTGCGCGACCAGGTGGTCGCCGCTGTCCGCCACGGTGACGGCCACGTCGACCACACCGTCGAGCTCCCTTACCACGCCTTCCACCTCGGCCAACTCGATTCGGAATCCCTTGAGTTGGACCTGGTCGTCGGAGCGGCCGATGAACTCCAGCTCACCGTCGAGCGTGCGGCGGGCGAGGTCGCCCGTGTGGTACATGCGGGAGCCGTCGCCCGCGAACGGGTTCGCCACGAAACGGCCCGCGGTGAGCCCCGGCCTGCCCAGGTAGCCGAGCGACACCTGGGCACCGGCGACGTAGATGGCACCCACCCGGCCCGGCGGCACCGGCCGGAGCCGGTCGTCGAGCAGATAGGTGACCAGGCCGGGGATCGGGCCGCCGATCGGGCTGGCATCGCCGCCGAGACCGAAGTCGTCATCGGTCAGCACTCGGTGGGTGACATGGACGGTGGTCTCGGTGATGCCGTACATGTTGACCAGCTCGGGCGATCCGGTGCCGTGCCGCTCGATCCAGCCGCGCAGCCGCCCGAGGTCCAGCGCCTCGCCGCCGAAGATGATCCGGCGCAGCGCGGGCAACGGCTCGCCCGTCTGCCGGTCGGCCTCGATGAACTGGTAGAACGCCGACGGGGTCTGGTTGAGCACGGTCACTCCGCGCTCGCGGACCAGCCGGTGGAAGTCGACCGGCGAGCGGGTCAGCCCGTACTCCGGCACCAGTAGCTCACCGCCGTGCGCCAGCGCGCCCCACAGCTCCCAGACCGCGAAGTCGAAGGAGAAGGAGTGGAACTGGACCCATACGTCGTGCGGTCCGAAGTCCATGTCCGGCCGGGTGTTCGCGAGCAGGGTCACCACGCTGGAGTGCGGGACGACGACACCCTTGGGTCTGCCGGTCGATCCGGACGTGTAGATGACGTACGCGGGGTCGTGCCACCCCGCCTCCGGCCCGGCGTCCGTATCGGCCCGCGGCAGCTCGTCTCCCGGTACGAGCACACGGGCCGGCACGCCCGCCCGGGCCAGCAGCCGTGTGAAGCGGTCCCGCTGCTCACGGTCCACGAGAACGACCTGCGGAGCGGCGTCGGCGAGGATGTACTCCAGCCGTCCGTCCGGGTACGCCGGGTCCAGTGGCACATACGCGCCGCCCGCGGTGACGATCGCGACCAGGGCGACCACCTGCTCGACGGAGCGTGGGACGGCGATGGCGACCCGCTTGCCGGGCCGGACCCCGGCGGCGCGCAGGGTCGAGGCCAACTCTTCCTTGGCGGCGGCCAGTTCGCCGTAGGTCAGGGACCGGGTACCGCCGTCGAGGGCGCACTGGGTCACGGCGGTGGCGGCCGGGTCGCGGTGCGCGGCGGCGTCGAACAGTGCCCCCAGGGTCGTCGGGGTGACCGGCTCGGGACGCCGGTCGCCCTCGGGCGTCAGGTCGTCGACGGGGACGTCCGGCCGGGTGAGCAGGCGGGTGAACGTGTGGGCGAACGTGCGCAGGATCGCCTGGGCGCCCGACTCCCGCAGCAGTTCGCCGTCGTAGATCAGGTTGAAACGCGGACGGCCGTCCGGTGCCCGCTCCACCACCAGCGTCAACGGGTAGTGCGGAGCTCCCTCGTTGACGATGTCGGTGATGACCAGCGTGTCGTCGGGCCGCCGCAGGGCGTCCACATCGGTCGCCACGTCGAACACCACCAGGGTGTCGAACAGGGCGCCCACGCCGGTCTGGCGGCCGATCCTGGCCAGCGAGACATGCTGGTGCGGCAGCACGGCGCTCTGGTGTTCCCGTACGGAGGCGAGCAGCTCACGCGCCGTGGTGGTACGGGCCCAACGGGCCCGCACGGGGATCGTGTTGATGAACAGACCCACCATGTCCTCGATGCCGGGCACCTCGGCGTCACGCCCGGAGACCGTGGAACCGAACACCACGTCCCTGCCGTGCAGGAGGGAGCCCAAGGTCACCGCCCAAGCGCTGTGCACGGCCACGCTCAGCGGCACGCCGGCCGCCCGGACGGCCGCGTCGATGTCGTCCTCCGGCGCCACGGCGGTGTCGGCGAACCGGTCGGACGGGGTGTGCCCCTCGGCGACCAGCGAAGGGCCGGGCAGCCCGGCGAGCTGTTCGCGCCATACGCGGTCGCTCTCGTCGTCGTCACGTCCGGCGAGCCGCCGCACATATGCGGAGAAGCCGACGACCGGGTACACGGTCCCCGGCGCGTGGTACTCGGCGAGCAGCGCCCGGAGCATGGGCGGCACCGACCAGCCGTCGGCGATGATGTGGTGCACGGTCTGCACCAGGACGTTCCGGCCGGGGCCCCCGCGGATGAGCGTGTACCGCATCAGCGGACCGTCGGCCAGGTCGAACCCGGCTCGTCGGTCCCGCTCGGCGAGGTCGCGGACCTCGTCGTCGGTGACGCCGGGGCGGTCCACCGTGCTGAAGGGCGCTTCCACACCGCTCTCCAGGACGGAGACCACACGGCCGTCGGCGAGGGCCGTGAACCGTGCGGCCAGGTTCGGGTACAGCGTGAGGACCCGGGTGGCCGCCGCCGCGAGCCGGTCGGCGTCCACCGCGCCGTCCAGTGTCAGCAGCTGCTGTTCGACGTAGGCGCCGGCCGAGTCGTCGTCGTAGACGGAGTGGAAGTACAGGCCCTCCTGCAACGGGGTCAGCGGCAGGATGTCGCGCAGGGCCGGGCCGTCCAGAGCATCGACGTCGGCCTGCGCGAGGGGCACGAGTGCGAAGTCACTGGGAGAGTGGCCGCCCCGGTCGAGCGAGGCCAGTCCGGCCAGGGCCGTCCGGAAATACCCGCCGAGGGTCGCGATGTCCTCGTCGGTGAACATGCCGTCGGGCCAGGAGATGGTGGTGACCAGTTCGTACGCGCCGGTGGCGGCGGGTTCGGCGATCGCGTTGAACTCCAGGGGGCGCGGCAGCCGCATCCTCGGATCGCGCTTTTCGCCCAACTGTGTCGTGCTGCACGCGAGTTGCCAGTCGTCGGTGGTTCCCGCGTCGAAGCGGCCCAGGTAGTTGAAGAGCACCTGTGGTGCGGGCGTGTCGAACTCGACATGGGTCAGGTACCGCAGGGCGCCGTACGAGACGCCGTTGTCCGGCACACGGGCGAGGTCCTCCTTGACCGCCTTGAGCGCGGCGGTCAGATACTCGGGATCGGTGAAGTCGGCCGCCGCGCCGGGATCCACGGTCACCGGGAACAGGGTGGTGAACCAGCCCACGGTCCGCGACAGCGCGGGCTCGAAGCCGGCGGAGTCCGCCACGAACTGTCCTTCGCGGCCGTGGCCCTCCAGTTCGATGTGGGCGAAGGTCTGCTCCTGCCCCAGGTCGCGGCGCCACCGGGCGAGGGCGACGGCGAGTCCGGTCAGCAGGACGTCGTTGACGCCCGCGTGGAACTTCGCGGGTATCTCGCCCAGCAGCGCGGCCGTGGCCTCGGGGCCGACCGAGATGGTCCGGAGCCGCTCCGTCGCCACGGTGTCGGCCGTGGCGAGCGCGCGCCGGCCCACCGGTTGGTCCTCGCCCGGCAGGGGGCGCCAGTAGGAGGCGTCCGCGTCGAACGCCGCGCGCTCCAGCAGCTGCGTCCAGCGCCTGAACGACGTGCCCACCGGGGGCAACTCGATCGGCGCGCCCGAGGCGAGCTGCCGCCACGCGGTGGCCAGGTCGTCCATCAGGATCCGCCAGGACACTCCGTCGATCACCACGTGATGGGCGATCAGGACCAGTTGCCGCGCCTCGCGGCGCCAGACCGCGCGCAGCATCACGCCGCCCTCCGGGTCCAGCCCTTCGGCGGCGAGCGCCACACACTCGTCGAGCGGCCGGTCGCTCTCCTGCCATCCCGGGGCGGCCCGGTCCGCCTCCGGGATGTCGAAGCTCCAGCGTTCGCCGCGCACCAGCTTGGCGCGCAACATGTCGTGCCGCCGGATCAGGGCGGTGAGGATCTCGTCGAGCGTGTCGGCGGTCAGCTCCGCCGGGGTGTTCAGCACGACCGACTGTACGAAGCCGTCGATCGCGTCCGTGGTGTCGCCGAGCCACCGCACGATGGGCGATCCCACGACGGAACCGGTCGCGACATCGCGGTGGTCCACGGTGGAGATGTCTTCGCGGCTCGCCACCGCCGCCAGTGCCCCCACGCCGCTGTGGGTGAAGATCTGCCGTGCCGTGACGTAGAGCCCCGCGTCGCGCAGTGCGCTCAGCAGGGAGATCGACAGGATGCTGTCCCCGCCGAGTTGGAAGAAGTCCTGGTCGACACCGACCTCGTCGAGCCGCAGCACCGCCGCGACGGCCGCGCACACCGCGTGCTCGTTCTCGGTGGTGGGTTGTCTGAGCGAGCCCGCCGGGACCGCGGGCTCCGGCAGCGCGCCCCGGTCGAGCTTGCCGTTCGCGGTGAGCGGGAACTCCGTCATCACGACGATATGGGTGGGCACCATGTACTCCACCATGTGTCCGGTGGCCCACGCCCTGACCTCGTCCGCCCGCAGCGCCTCGCTGCCGGCGGCCGGGATCACGTACCCCACCAGGTAGGTGCCGCCTGCCGCGTTCTTCTTCGCGACGACGCAGGTGTGCCGTACTCCGGGGTGCTCCGCGAGACCGACCTCGACGTCCTCGATCTCCAGCCGCATACCGCGGATCTTGATCTGGTTGTCGGCCCGGCCGAGGAAGTCCAGCGATCCGTCCGGGGTGTACCGCGCCAGGTCACCGGTCCGGTACAGCCGGGACCCGTCCGCGGCGAAGGGGTTCGCCACGAACCGGGACGCCGTCAGGCCGGGCGCGCCCACGTATCCGCGTCCCAGCAGGAACCCGCCCACGTAGAGTTCGCCGCCGACCCCGACCGGGACCGGGCGCAGTTCGTCGTCCAGCACATACAGCTGGGTGTTGGGGTTGGCCTTGCCGATCGACGTCGACAGCCGTTCCGCCGCCCCCCGGTAGATGACGTGCGAGACACCGATCGTCGTCTCGGCCGGGCCGTAGCCGTGGTACATGGGGATGTCGAGCCTGCTGCGGAACCGCTCGTACAGCTCCGGGGTCAGCACCTCCCCGCCGCACCACACATGCCGCAGGCTGTCCAGCCTCCCGGAGTCGCCCGCGATCTCCAGCAGCACGTCCAGCATGGACGACACCAGGTAGGTGAAGGTGACGCGCTGTTCGGCGATCACACTCAGCAGGTGGTGCGGATCGCGTTCGCCGTCGGGCCGCAGGATCACCAGCCTGGCGCCGGACACCAGCGGCAGGAAGATCTCGTTGATGGAGATGTCGAAGGACAACGGCGCCTTGAACAGCGACGCGTCGTCGTGGCCGAAGCCCAGGATCTCGTTCGTCTGCCACAGCAGGCGTTCGCTGATCGCCGCGTGCCGGATCATCGCGCCCTTGGGCCGCCCGGTCGAACCGGAGGTGAAGATCACGTATGCCAGGGCGTCGCCGGGGACGGTGACCGCGGGGCCCTCGGTGGGGTGGGAACCGAAGCGCCAGTCGCCGAGGTCGACGGCCACGGCGTCCGGTTCGGCCGGGTCGTGTTCGCCCGAGTCGTTGAGCTGCACCACGACCTTGGCGTCTTCGATGACGACGGCCCGGCGCGCGGCCGGCCACTTCGGATCGAGCGGCACGAACGCGCACCCCGCCTGGAGTACGGCGAGCAGTCCGATCACCATGTCGGCGGAGCGGCGCAGTGAGATGCCGACGACCTGTTCGGGGCCCAGTCCGCGGGCGATGAGGTGGTGGGCCAGCTGGCCGGCCAGCCCGGCCGCCTCACGGTAGGTCAGCGACCGGTGCTCATCGACGATGGCGACGGCGTCCGGCCTGGTCCGCGCGTGCTCATGGAACATCTCCACGATGGCCGGGCGGACCCGGTCGGCCTCGGTGTCGTTCCACCCGGCCAGGGCCTCGAGCCTCGCCGCGACGCCGGCCGGGCCGATGGTGCCGATGGGCCGGTCCGGGAATTCGGCCAGGTCGTCCAGCGCGAGCTGCGCATCGGCCGGCCCGACGCCTCCCGGGAGGACGATGCTCCGCCCGTCCGCGCCGATCTCCCAGCCGTCGGGCGCCGTACCGCCGTTGTCCGCCCATCCGAGGACGTCGGCGAACAGGGTGCCGGGGGTGAGGTCGATGCCGTCGGGGCTCCGGCCCGTCGCCCAGTACGACAGCCCGATGGCGCACGCTTCGGCGATGGTCCGGTCGGAGAAGTCACCGGTCCGCCGGCGTACGTCGGCAACATGTGTCGGGGAAAGCAGTACGCGACGAGCGCCCGGTTCCACCATCGAGGACTCAGCATCCCTTCCGCGTCATGAAAAGCTCATCTGAATCAGGGGTGGCTAACTGCCTTCTCGCCAGGCCCGCCACAGTCGCGCATACCGGCCGCCCAGGGCCACCAGCTCCTCATGGGTTCCCTGCTCCACCACGCGTCCCGTGTCCAGCACGGCGATCCGGTCCGCCGCCATCGCCTGGGTCAGCCGGTGCGCCACGAACAACGTGGTCCGGCCGGAGCACGCGGCCAGCACGGCCCGCTCCAGCTCGGCGGCGCCCTCGCTGCCCGCCTCCGCGGTCGACTCGTCGAGCACCACCACCGGCGACCGGGCCAGCACCAGCCGGGCCAGGGCGATCTGGGCGACCTTGGTGACGTCCAGCCGCTCTCCGCCCTCGCCGACCATGGTGTTCAGCCCGTCGGGCAGTGCGTCGACCCACCCGTCGGCGCCGACCGTGCGCAGCGCGTCCATCAGCTCGGCGTCGGTCGCCTCCGGCGCGGCCAGCCGCAGGTCGGCGGCGAGCGGGCCGGAGAACACATGCGTGTCCTGCGTCAGGATGCTCACCATGGCCCGCGCCCCGGCCTCGTCCAGACCGGCGAGGTCGGTCGGCCCGATCCGCACCGACCCGGTCTGCGGGGTTCCGATGCCCGCGATCAGCGCGGCGAGGGTCGTCTTGCCCGCGCCCGTCGCCCCCACCAGCGCGAGCGAGCCGCCCGCCGGGATGGTCAGGCTGACGTCCCGGAGGACCGGCTCCTCGGCGTCGGGATAGCGGAACGTCAGCCCCTCCACCGTCACCGGGTACGGCACGGTGTCCACCGGTGCGGCGGCCGTGTCGCCCACCAGCCGGTCCCCCGCGGCCTCCCCGACCACCCCGACCAGCCGGGTCAGGCTCGCGCCCGACTTCTGTGCCTCGTCGAAGGTGAACATGATGGAGCCCAGCGGGGTGAACAGCCGGTGGAACATCAGCGGCGCCGACGACACCTCGCCCAGACTGGCGGCATCGGCCTCCAGCAGGGCGTACCCCACCACGATGATCAGGACCAGCCCGATGAACTCGGCGCGGTTCTCCCTGCCGACGAACCGGCCGAAGAACCGGAACACCTCGATACCGAAATCGCGCACTCGCCACGACTCGCTGGTGACCTTCTCGCGGAAGGCGCCCTCGAGGCGGTACGCCCGGACCGTGTCGATCCCGTTCAGGCCGCTGATCAACGCCTGTGCGCGGTCGGCCTGGGCCGCCCGCTGCTTCTGGTAGAGCGGGGCGGACCGGGGCAGGTACCAGCGCAGGGCCAGCGCGTACGCGGGCAGCGCGCCGGCGCCCGCCAGGCCGAGCCGCCAGTCCAGTCCGAACATGCCGGCCGTGGCGATGAGGACCAGCACTCCCGCCGAGAACACGGTGGGGACGGCGGTGCGGATGCCCTTGGACAGCACGGCCACATCGTCACCGACCCTGGACAGCACGTCCCCCCGGCCGACCTGCTCGATCCGCGCGCTCGGCATCCCCAGCACGGCACGGACGGCGCCTTCCCGCAGCCCCGCGAGCAGATCCGCGCCGAGCCGCCCGATGAGATAGGTCGACACCGCGGTGGCCGCCGCGCCGAGCAGCGCGGCGGCACCCATCAGCACCCCGATCGTGACCAGGGCCGAGCGCGGTTCACCCTCGGCCACCCCGTCGACCACCCTGCCGAGCAGCAGCACCGGGAGCACCTGGAGCGCCGCCCCGGCCACCGTGGTGAGTACGGTGGCGGCCGTCAGCCAGGGCACCTCGCGGCAGTGCGCCGTGACCCATCGGGTGGCCACGCGTCCGGTCGCCGTGCGCAGGGTTGCCGGGGCCGGGGTGACACGCGCGTCGGTGACGCTCACCCCCGGCCGGCCGACGTGACGAGCTGGTCGATCGCGTACGGCAGGGACAGCAGGGTGCTCTGGGACATGGCCGCGCCGACGGCCGGGCCCTCGCTGTCCAGCAGATACGACACCTTGCCCTTCTTCACGGCGTCCAGGTTGGTGAACAGCTGGAACTTCTTCAGCGCCCGCTGGTCCGCCTTGTCGTTGATGACGAAGACGCGGTCGACGTCGACCAGATCGACGCGCTCGGGGGAAAGGACGGTGAAGAACTTCCCGCCCGCGACCTTGTCGATCTTGGTCCGGTAGCTGAAGCCGATGCCCGTCACCAGCCGTCCGCGCACATCGGTGGAGGTGAACGGCGCCACCGAGTTCTTGTACCAGGACAACGCGACGGCGGTCTGGTTCGCGAACTTCGGATGCGCCTTCTTGGCCGCGCCGAGCTTGTCCTGGATGCCCTGCACCAGCTTGGCGCCCTCGTCCTCCTTGCCCAGCGCCTTGGCGATCTGCACGGCGTTGTCCTGCCAGGGGGCGCTGAACGGCTCCTTCTCACCCTTGGTGCGGCCGACGGTCGGGGCGATCTGGGAGAGCTTGTCGTAGGCGGCCTTGTCGATCTCGGAGTAGACCGCGACGATCAGGTCCGGCCGCAGGGCGGCGATCTTCTCGTAGTTGGGGCCGGAGTCGCCGTTGCTCATGACGACCTCGGGCCGGGTGTCGCCCCACTTGTCCTTCACCCAGGGCCACTGGGTGTTGATGTCCGGCTTCCTGCCCGCCGGGTTCGGGTACTGGTCGACCATGCCGACCGGTCTGACACCGAGCGCCAGCATGGCCTGGTCGTCCGTGTAGCCGACGGAGACGACCCGCTGGGGAGCCTTGGTGATCTTCGTAGATCCGAACGCGTGCTCCACGGTGACCGGGAACGCGCCGGAGGCGGCAGCCGGGGCGTCGTCACTCGCTTCGTCCGCCGAGTCGGAACCGCATCCCGCGAGGAGGCCGACGCCGAGGGCCGCCGCGGACAGCGCCGCCGCTAACCGCCGCCATGGCGTCATACGCGTCGTTCGATGGAGAAGCATCCGGAATCCCTTGCTATCGCGCTGTCCGTTACACATCTGACTAAGGGCAGGCAAACCTTATCCCGCGGAAGTGAGGCTAGCCTAGCCTTACTTGGGAATTCCTTCCCGGAACCTGGCCGGGCCGGACATGGGTGCGGCCGATCGGCACGATGAGCGGCCGGTCGCCCACCGGGTCGTCAATGACCGTGGCACGCAGCCCGAATGCCTCGTCCAGCAACTCGGCGGTGATCACGTCACGCGGGTGCCCCTGCGCCAGGATCGAACCCGCCCGCATCACGATGAGGTTGTCGCTGTACCGCGTGGCCAGATTGAGGTCGTGCAGCACCATGACCACGGTGCGGCCCGACTCGTGCAGGTCGTCCACCAGGTCGAGCACATCGATCGCATGCGCCAGGTCCAGATAGGTGGTCGGCTCGTCGAGGAGCAGCAGATCGGTGCCCTGGGCCAGGGTCATCGAAATCCAGACCCGCTGGCGCTGCCCGCCGGACAGCGAGTCGACCGGGCGGTCGGCCAGATCCGACACTCCGGTCATGGCCAGCGCGCGCTCCACGACACCGGCGTCGTCCGACGACCACTGCCGCAGCCAGCTCTGGTGCGGATGACGTCCCTTCGCGACCAAGTCGGCCACCGTCAGCCCCTCCGGCGCGACCGGCGCCTGCGGCAGCAGCCCCAACTTCTTCGCCACGTCCCTGGTCCTGAGCCCCGCGATGTCCTCGCCGTCCAGCACGACGGCCCCCTTGGCCGGTTTGAGCAGCCGGGTCAGGGTGCGCAACAGGGTGGACTTGCCACAGCCGTTGGGACCGATGATCGTGGTGATCACGCCGGGCGGGATCGTCACGTCGAGGTTCTCGATGACGGTCCGGCCGCCGTACCCGACCGTGACGCCTCTGGCCGCGAGCCGCGCTTTGCCCTGGGCCGCGGACTCGATGTCGGTGATGCGCTCGGCGCTCACAAGTCCCCCTGTATCGAGGTTTCGCCTGACGTTGTCGCCATCTATCTGAGGTTCGCCCGCACCAGCAGATAGACGAGGAAGGGGCCGCCGATCGCGGCGGTGACCACGCCGACCGGGAGAGTGATCGGCAGCGCCGTGCGCGCGACCAGGTCCGCGCCGGTCAGCAGCAACGCTCCGACCATGCCGGAGGCCACCATCGGCGGCGTCGGGCACCTCGCCAGACGCATCGCCACCTGCGGCGCCACCAGCGCGACGAACGGGACCGGACCCGCGGCGCTCACCGCCACAGCGGCCAGCAGGACCGCGCACAGCAACAGGACCGCCCGCACCATCGAGTACCGGACCCCCAGGCCGGCGGCGACCTCGTCGCCCAGGTGCATCGGCTTGAACTGGAACGCGACACAGGACACGACGACCAGGAGGACGAGCGTGCACCACAGCGCCACCCGGACCTCGCCCCACGAGCGGCCCTCCAGCGAGCCGACCAGCCACGCCTGAGCCCGGGCCACGTCCCTGATGTCGGCCGTGGCCAGCAGCCATGTGGTGATCGCCTCCATCACGGCGCTCACCGAGATGCCGATGAGGATGAGCCGGAAGCCGTCGATACCGCGCCGCCACGCCAGGAAGTACACCAGCAGCCCGGTTCCGAGACCGCCCGCGAGCGCCGCCGCGGACAGGCCCACGGCGCTGACGACCGCCGCGGCGGTCCCGCCCGACACCGTCACCAGGAACACCGCGACCGCGCCGGCGCCCCCGGTGATCCCCAGAATGTCCGGGCTGGCCAGCGGATTGCGGGCGATGGACTGCGTCAGCGCCCCGGACACCCCCAGCGCGACGCCCACGATGAGCCCGGCCAGGGCACGCGGCATCCGCAAGTCCATGATCACGAACTTGTCGACCCGCTCGCCCCCGCCGAGGATCGTGGCGATCACCCGGGACAGGCCGATGGGGAAGTCGCCGACGCCGATGGACAGGCAGAACACCAGGAAGGTGGCCGCGGCCAACAGCAGCGTGACGCTTACCAGCCAGGGCCGCCATACGAACGACACCTGGCCGAGCCGCACGCCCGGTGCCACCGATCGCTTCACATCTGTCCCGCTCATGTGTTCTTGAACTTTCCGAGCCACACCAGGGCCGCGAAGAACGGGGCGCCCAGGAGAGCCACGACAACACCCGCGTCCAACTCACCCGGCCGCACCACCAAGCGCCCCACGATGTCGCAGACCAGGAGGACCACGGCCCCGAGCAGACCCGCGTACGGCACCAGCCAGCGGTAGTCCGGCCCGGTCAGATACCGGGCCACATGGGCCACCATGAGCCCGAGGAACGCGATGGGGCCGCACGCCGCCGTCGCCGCGCCCGCCAGCAGGGTGATGGCGACGATGCCGACGGTCCGGCTGAGCGCGATGTTCACGCCCAGCCCCCGCGCCACGTCGTCACCCAGGCTGAGCAGGTTGAGGGCGGGCAGCGTGGTCAGCGCCAGCACCAGCCCGACGGCGATGAACAGGGTCACCGGCCGGATGACGTCGAATCCGACACCGGCCACGGAGCCCGCGTTCCAGAACCGCAGCGCGTTCAGCGACGCCCGGTCCGACAGCGCGACCGCCGTGGTCATCGCCGTCAGGAACACCGTGATCCCCTGTCCGGCCAGTGCGAGCGTCAACGGGTTGCCGGCCCCCCGGCCGATGCTCGCCAGCCCGAACACCACCACACCGGCGACCGCCGCCCCCAGGAAGGCGAACCAGACATACTGGAACGGGTCGGCGAACCCGAACAGGGCGATCACCGACACCACGGCGAACGAGGCGCCGGCGTTCACCCCCAGCAGGCCCGTGTCGGCGATCGGATTCCGCGTATACCCCTGGATCAACGCCCCGCCGACTCCCAGGGCGATGCCCGCCACGATCGCGAGCACCGTCCGGGGCACCCGCACGGTCCGCACGATGAGCCTGATCTCGGTGAGCCGCTGATCGGAGTCCGGCGCCGCGAACAACCCGTGCCACACCTCGCCGGGACTCAGCGCGCGCGCACCGACGGCCAGCGACACCGCCCCCGCGATCACGAGGAGCGCCACGAGCGTGCCGATACCCACAACCCGCCGCCGTCGGGCCTCTGTTGTGCCCCTGGTCAAGGGGCGCTCAATCGCAGTCGTGCCCATGTCTCAGTACGTCATCCCTACCGGGCGGTGCAGCCGACGCCGTCGGCGGCCGACCGGGCCTCCTCGGACGCGGATGTGACACCCCTGTCGAGGAGCGAGTCCAGGATCTCGCCGACCCTGATCGCGGTGTTGGACAGCAGAGACGATGTGATGCCGTGCGTGTGCTCCGTGCCGCCTTGCAGATAGATTCCGCAGCGCAGCCCGGGATCCGTCACGATGCGGTAGTCACGCTCGACACGGAAGCGGCCCTCGTCGTCCCTGGGGCAGCGGTCGGCGACTTCGCCGAGGAGGCCCAGGGGGTCAACGGGACTGTAGCCGGTGGCGAAGACCACGACGTCCGCGTCCAGAAGCGTCTCCTCGCCGGTGACGAGGGACTTCACGGTGGCACGGACCTGTGCCGGCGTCTCCTTGACGTCGGCGAGCCGGGACACGTTGAGGAAGCGCAGCCGCTCGGCGCCGAGAACCTTCTCCTGGTACATCTGCCGGTAGAGGTCGTCGATCAGGTCGATGTCCACCACGGAGTAGTTGGTGTTGCCGTGGTAGTCCATCAGCTGCCGCTTGACGTTCTCGGGCGCGGCGAAGTAGTCGTCGACCGCCTCGGGGTCGAAGATCCGGTTGGCGAAACCGCTGTCGTCGGCGGGGCTGTAGCCGTAGCGGGAGAAGACCGCGCAGACCTCGGCCCCGGGGAAACGGCGGTGCAGGTAGGCGACGTTCTCGGCGGCACTCTGCCCGGCGCCCACGACGATGAACCGAGAGGGCGAGGTGCCCTCCAGCTCGTCGGCCTTCGCCAGCAGTTCAGAGGTGTGCCAGACGCGGTGGCCGCGTTCCACACCCTCGGGCATGAGGGGACGCAGCCCGGTACCGATGACGAGGTTGCGCGCCCGGTGGACGGCGAGTCCCTCCCCCGACCGGACCGTCACGTCCAAGTACTCCACGGCTCCGTCGCTGACGACAGGCACGATGCCGACGACCTCGTGGCCGTAGGAGACCATGTCCTCGACCTTGGCCGCGGCCCACTCGAAGTAGTCGTGGAACTCCACCCGCAGCGGGAAGAGGTTCTTGTGGTTGATGAAGTCGATCAGCCGCCCCTTGCTCTTCAGATAGCAGAGGAAGCTGAACTCACTGGCCGGGTTCCGCAGCGTCACCAGGTCCTTGAGGAAGGACACCTGCATGGTGGCGTCGTCGATCAGCATTCCTCGGTGCCAGCCGAAGCGTGGCTGCTGCTCGAAGAATTGAGCGCTGATCGCCTCCCGCCCACCGACGCGTGCGTTGTGCTCGCTGAGTGCGATCGCCATGGCCACATTGGACGGCCCGAAGCCGATGCCAATGAGGTCGTGGACCAGTAATGCGTCACCAGGAAGAACCTGTGACATGTCACTCCCATCGTGCGGGGCAATCGCCTGTCAGGCATGGGGAAGTCGCGGTGGCCACGCCGACGGAGCGACCTGGCGGCAACTTAGGTGAGCCTAAGCTAAACCCGCGCGACTGTCGATAGCGCCGCTCAGGCATCCGCGCTCGCCGACCACTCGCCAACTGGGAGATCAGATGGGCCCGTTGCAGACTAAGGTAAGCCTTGCTTTACTTGCTGCTCGGTCATCCCCTGCTTCGAGGAGGAACCCCATGCGGGTCGTCATGTTCGGTTACCAGACCTGGGGGCACCGCACCCTGCAAGCCCTCCTGGACTCCGAACACGACGTGGTACTGGTCGTGACACACCCCAAGAGCGAGCACGCGTACGAGAAGATCTGGAGTGACTCCGTCGCCGAGCTCGCCGAGGAGCACGGCGTCCCGGTGCTGCTCCGCAACCGCCCCGACGACGACGAGCTGTTCGAGCGCCTCAAGGAGGCCGACCCGGACATCATCGTGGCGAACAACTGGCGGACGTGGATCCCTCCGCGCATCTTCGGCCTGCCGCGCCACGGCACCCTGAACGTCCACGACGCGCTGCTGCCGAAGTACGCCGGCTTCTCCCCGCTGATCTGGGCCCTGATCAACGGCGAGCCCGAAGTGGGCGTCACCGCGCACATGATGAACGACGAACTCGACGCCGGTGACATCGTCCGGCAGGAGGCGGTCCCGGTCGGGCCGGCGGACACCGCCACCGACCTCTTCCACAAGACCGTCGACCTCATCGCCCCGGTCACCATCGGCGCGCTCGGCCTCATCGCCGCCGGGCAGACGGAGTTCACCAAGCAGGACCGGTCCCGGGCGAGCTTCTTCCACAAGCGGTCCATCGAGGACAGCCGCATCGACTGGACCTGGCCGGCGGAAGACCTCGAACGCCTGGTCCGCGCCCAGTCCGAGCCGTACCCCAGCACCTACACCTTCCACAAGGGCAAGCGCCTCGAAATCCTGGCCGCGGTCGTGTCCCAGGGCCGGTACGGCGGCACCCCCGGCCGCATCTTCTACCGCGAGGGCGACGGGGTGGCGATCGTCGCCGGAGCCGACGCCCGCACCGGCCGCAATCGGGGTCTGGCCATCACCCGCGTACGGACCGAGGACGGCCGCGAGATGGGCGCCACGGAGTACTTCACCTCCATGGGCGGCTATCTGACCAGCCGCCCCTGACGCACCGGCCCACCGCAGACCCGACGCTGACGCCCAGTCAGATCGTCCGGCTGACCAGGGCGCTGCCGCCGATCACGGTCAAGCCGACGCCGCCACGGGCCTTTTCTACGGTGCGCCGGTGGGCCGGCGATGGACCTCGGCTTCGACGACCTTGTCGGCGAAGCCCGGCAGGACCTGGCTGAGATCGTCGAGGTAGATTCGGCGGATGTCGTCGTCGAGTTCGAGCAGCCGGCGTGCCAGGCTGCCCGGCGAGAAGGTCATGATGCTGCTGCCGGGCTGCCGTTCCGGCTCCAGGCCGCGCTGGATGTTGGAGTGGTTCAGCAGGACGTTGAAGGACCGTTTGGGCGCCGCGATGGCGTAGGCGTCGTCCCAGACCTGACGCTCGGTCTCGTCGGTGAGGAACGCGGCACTCACGTACGGCCCGTAGACGATCTTCGACAGGGCCTCCCGGAGGTCGCGGTCGAGATCGACGGCGATCCGGTGGCTGACCGTCGCGGGGGCCCGGACCACGCAGCGCACCTCGACCTCCCGCTCGGCTCCGTCCTGCCGGTATCGGACGATCACCGAGCCCTTCTTCTGGAAGATTTCGTCAACGGTCGCATTCAGCCACACCCGGTTCGACAGTGCCGCGGCGATGCTCTCGGTGAGGGTGGACGCCCCGCCGAGGATGCTCTGGGAGACACCGGCGCCGATGTTCCACACCAGGCTGAATTGAAATCCTCTCCCCTTTGAGGGGGGAGATTCCCGCCTACCGCGTCGTTGAACGCTGCGGTGTCGAGTGGGTTCCTGCTTCGCTGCGCGGTGCCGGGACGAGTCCCGGTCCTACCTGCGCTCCACAGGCTGTCACGGCCAGTCCGGCCGCCTTGGCGACGTTGACCGCCGCGTTGATGTCCCGGTCCAGAACCGCCCCGCATGCCCCACAGGTCCACACGCGCACGTGCAGGGGCTTGGGCCCGTCCTTCACTCCGCACTGCGAGCACACCTGCGACGTGGGCTCGAACCGGCCGATCCGGATGAAGGTACGCCCGTACCGGGCGGCCTTGTACTCCAGCATGCTCACGAACGCCGACCATCCTGCGTCGTGAACGGACTTGGCCAGGGGCGTGCGGGCGAGTCCCTTCACCGCCAGATCCTCCACGGCGACCGCTTGGTTCTCGCGGATCAGCCTCGTGGAAAGCTGGTGGTGGAACTCGCGGCGCGCGTCCGCGACACGGGCGTGTGCCCGAGCGACGCGGACCCTGGCCTTGTCCCTGTTCCTGCTGCCCTTCTCCGTGCGGGAGAGAGCGCGCTGCGCCTTCTTCAGGCGCTTCTCGGCCCGGCACAGGAAGCGCGGGCTGTCGACCTTTCGGCCGTCGGAGAGGACCGCGAAGTGCCCGAGGCCGAGGTCGATGCCCAGCTCGGGCGTCGTCTCCGGCAGCACCTCTTCCGGGCCGGTCTCCACGACGAAGGACGCGAAGTACCGGCCCGCCGAGTCCTTGACCACCGTCACCGTGGACGGCGTCGAGGGCAACGTGCGGGACCACTTCACCTTCAGGTCGCCGATCTTCGGCAAACGCAGCTTTCCGCCCGTGGTGATCGACCAGCGGGCGTTCGCGGTGAACCGGACGGCCTGCCGGGTGTCCTTGCGCGACTTGTACCGGGGCGCGCCCATGCGTGGACGCTTGCCCTTCAGACTGTCGAAGAAGTTCCGGTACGCCGTGTCCAGGTCCCTCAAGGACTGCTGGAGGACGACCGCCGACACCTCGCCGAGCCAGGCCCGCTCCGGTGTCCGCTTGGCCTCGGTGATGAGCCGCTTGGAAAGGTCCCCGCTCTTCGGGAACGGCATGCCTTCGCTGCGGGCGGTCTCCCGAGCGCGGAGCGCGTCGTTGTAGACCACCCGCGCGCATCCGAATGCCCTCGCCAGCGCTGTGCGCTGACCGGCGCTCGGGTACAGGCGGAAGCTATACCGAAGCTGCACACGGATCATGATACACAGTTGGTTTATGGGTACCGATGAAGACGTTCGTACAGGTCGTCACTGCATCTTCCGTATGCATGTTCACTTGGTCTTCGTAACGAAGTACCGGCACTCCGTCTTCGCCAACCGGCACCTGACGCGCTGCGAGGAGATCATGCGGGCCGTGTGCGAGGACTTCGAAGCCGAGATGGTCGAGTTCAACGGCAAGACCAACCACGTCCACCTACTCGTGAACTTCCCGCCGAAGGTGGCCGTGTCCAGGCTGGTGAACTCCCTCAAAGGCGTGTCTTCGCGCAGGCTCCGCCAGGAGTTCCCCGACCTCGTCCGCCACTACTGGCGGGCACAGCGTCTGTGGTCCGGCTCGTACTTCGCCGGGTCGGTCGGCGGCGCGCCGCTCAGCATCGTGAAGCAGTACATCGAGCAGCAGAACCGGCCACTCTGATCTGGGCTGAGGTGAACAGTGCGGATCCATTCACACAGCCGAGGTCAGAGCAGGCCAAAGATTCACTTCACCACCGGACTGAAGCCCAGTGCACTGCGAATAGATCCGGTAACCAATGCCCGCACCGGCGGAGATCTGCATGGTCGCCCAGCTCCCCGAGGACGACGTCGCCCCGCATCTGTGGACCACGCTGGCGGGCAGGCCCCGGCTGCACCGGGAGGACCCGCGGGGCGCCCCGCACTGAGGCGGGCGCCGCGGGCGGCCGGATCCCGTCTCAGCCGGATCCCGTCTCAGATGGCCGCGCGAATGGCCCGTTCGAAGCCCTCGACATGGCTGTGGGCGAGCTGTGCCGCCTTGTCGGCGTCACCGGCGACGACCGCCTCGATCAACGGCCCGTGCTCTCCGACGTGACCGGCCATATCGGACAGACGGTCGATGAACAGGCACCAGATGCGGGTCGCCAGATTGTCGTGGCGGACGAGCGTGTCCTCCAGGTACGGGTTGTGCGTGGCGGCGTAGATCGCGCGGTGGACCTGGAGGTCCAGGCGCATCAGCTCGGCGGCGTCGCGCCGAGGTGAATCCGCGCCCTCCAGCTCCCGCAGGACGGCCGTCAGGGTCGTACGGTCCGCGGTCGTGGCGCGCCGCGCGGCCAGGGCGGCGGCCAGGGGTTCCAGCTCCTGGCGGACCTCGGAGATATGGGCCAGGTCGGTGATGTTGACGTCGGTGGCGAAGGTGCCGCGCCGGGGGTAGGTCGTGATCAGCCGCTCGTACTGGAGCCGCTTGAGCGCCTCGCGCACCGGCGTGCGTCCGACGCCGAGGGACTGCGCCAGCTGGTCCTCGTTGATCGGCGCGCCCGGGCGGATCTCGAGCATGACGAGCCGGTCGCGGATGGCGCGATAGGCGCGCTCGGCGAGGGACAGCTCCTCGCCCGCGGGTTCGGTCGCCACCTGCTGCATGAAATGCCCCCTTGACCTGTGTCGCGAGCTCTCATACCTTACCGCAGAGGCTGATATATCAGTTGCCCATTAGTTGGCTCTCAGGATGGTGCACAGATGGCAATCACTCCGTCGACCAGCACATTCGCCTCCCCTCTCGCCCTCCCGCTCAGCGAACTCGACCCGGACATCGCCGCCGCGGTGGAGGCCGAGCTGCACCGCCAGCAGTCCACCCTGGAGATGATCGCCTCGGAGAACTTCGCTCCGTCGGCGGTCATGGAGGCCCAGGGCTCGGTCCTGACCAACAAATACGCCGAGGGCTACCCCGGCCGCCGCTACTACGGCGGCTGTGAGCACGTCGACGTGGTCGAGCGGATCGCCATCGACCGGGTCAAGGAGCTCTTCGGCGCCGAGGCCGCCAACGTCCAGCCGCACTCCGGCGCCCAGGCCAACGCCGCCGCGATGTTCGCCCTCCTCTCCCCCGGCGACACCATCCTCGGCCTCGACCTCGCGCACGGCGGCCATCTGACCCACGGCATGCGCATCAACTTCTCCGGCAAGCTCTACAACGTCGTGCCCTACCACGTGGGCGAGTCCGATCTGCGCATCGACATGGACGAGGTCGAGCGGCTCGCGCTCGCCCACCGGCCCAAGATGATCGTCGCGGGCTGGTCGGCCTACCCCCGCCGACTGGACTTCGCCGCCTTCCGCCGGATCGCGGACGAGGTCGGCGCGTATCTGATGGTGGACATGGCGCACTTCGCCGGGCTGGTGGCCGCGGGCCTCCACCCCAACCCGGTGCCGTACGCCGACGTCGTGACCACCACCACCCACAAGACCCTCGGCGGCCCGCGCGGTGGCGTGATCCTCTCCACCGCCGGCCTGGCCAAGAAGATCAACTCCGCGGTCTTCCCGGGCCAGCAGGGCGGCCCGCTGGAGCATGTCATCGCGGCGAAGGCGGTGGCCTTCAAGGTGGCGGCGGGCGAGGAGTTCAAGGAGCGCCAGCGGCGCACCCTGGACGGCGCCCGCATCCTCGCCGGACGGCTGCTGGCCGACGATGTGGCCGAGGCCGGGATCACGGTGCTGACCGGCGGCACCGAGGTCCATCTGGTCCTCGTCGACCTGCGGAATTCCACGCTCGACGGGCAGCGGGCGGAGGACCGGCTGCACCGCGTCGGCATCACGGTCAACCGCAACGCGGTGCCGTTCGACCTCCGCCCGCCGATGGTCTCCTCGGGGCTGCGGATCGGCACTCCGGCCCTGGCCACCCGCGGCTTCGGCGAGACTGAGTTCCGGGAGGTCGCCGACATCATCGCCCAGGCACTGAAGGACGAGCGGCTCGACGACGAGCGCGCGGGCCTGCTCCGCGACCGGGTCGGGAAGCTCGCCGCCGCCTTCCCCCTCTACCCCCGCCCGAACGGAGACCCGGCATGACCGCCCAGCCGCCGCCGGAGCACCCGGACTTCCTCTGGCGCAACCCCGAGCCGCGCTCCTCGTACGACGTCGTCATCGTCGGCGCGGGCGGCCACGGCCTGGCCACCGCCCACTACCTCGCCCAGAACCACGGCATCACCAACGTCGCCGTCCTGGAGAAGGGCTGGCTGGCCGGCGGCAACATGGCGCGCAACACCACGATCATCCGCTCCAACTACCTGTGGGACGAGAGCGCGGCGATCTACGAGCACGCGCTCAAGCTGTGGGAGGGGCTGCCGGAGGAGCTGGACTACGACTTCCTCTTCAGCCAGCGCGGCGTCCTCAACCTCGCGCACACCCTTCAGGACGTCCGCGAGGGCGTGCGCCGGGTGGGCGCCAACCGCCTCAACGGCGTCGACGCCCAGTGGCTGACGCCGGACGAGGTCGCCGAAGTGTGCCCGATCCTCAATGTCTCGTCCCGCACCCGGTATCCGGTCCTCGGCGCCACCTTCCAGCCGCGGGCCGGTATCGCCAAGCACGACCATGTCGCGTGGGCGCTGGCGCGCCGGGCCGACGCCATGGGTGTGGACCTGATCCAGGGGTGCGAGGTCACCGGCTTCCTCAAGGACGGCGACCGGGTGGTGGGCGTCGAGACCAGCCGTGGCCGCATCCGCGCGGGCCGGGTCGGCCTCGCGGCCGCCGGGCACAGCAGTGTGCTGGCCGAGCTGGCCGGTTTCCGGCTGCCGGTGCAGTCCCATCCGCTCCAGGCGCTGGTCTCCGAACTGCACGAGCCGGTGCACCCGACCGTGGTGATGTCGAACCATGTGCACGTCTACGTCTCCCAGGCGCACAAGGGCGAGCTGGTGCTGGGCGCGGGCGTCGACTCGTACAACGGCTACGGGCAGCGCGGCTCCTTCCACGTCATCGAGCAGCAGATGGCCGCCGCCGTCGAGCTGTTCCCCGTCTTCGCACGCGCGCATGTGCTGCGGACCTGGGGCGGCATCGTCGATGTCACCCCGGACGCCTCCCCCATCATCGGCACCACCCCCGTCGAGAACCTCTACGTCAACTGCGGCTGGGGCACCGGCGGGTTCAAGGCCACTCCGGCCGCCGGCTGGACCTTCGCACACACCATCGCCACGGGCGAGCCGCATCCGCTGAACGCCCCCTTCGCCCTCGAACGCTTCGCGACGGGCGCGCTGATCGACGAACACGGCGCCGCGGCCGTGGCCCACTGAGAACCGGCTGAGCGCCCACCGAGAGCCCGCCGAGAGCCCGCTGAGAGCCCGCTGAGAGAAGGACACCGTGCTGCTGATCACCTGCCCATGGTGCGGTCCCCGCGACGAGGCCGAGTACCACTACGGGGGACAGGCCCATGTCCCCTACCCCGAGCGCCCCGCCGACCTCGACGACGAGCAGTGGGCCGCGTACGTCTTCTACCGGGACAACCCCAAGGGCCCCTTCGCCGAACGGTGGATGCACGGCACCGGCTGCCGCCGCTGGTTCAACGTCCTGCGCGACACCGTCAGCTACGAGGTGCTGGCCTCCTACCGGCTCGACGCGCCCCGCCCCGAACTGCCCCAGGCCGGAGGAAACCGATGACCGATCAGCCTCACCAGCCCGACCAGCGCTGTCGGCTCCGGCAAGGAGGTCGCATCGAGCGCGGCACCGTGCTGCGGTTCACCCTCGACGGACGGGAGCTGACCGGGCACCCCGGAGACACCGTGGCCTCGGCGATGCTGGCGAACGGGGTCGCCGAGGTCGGCCCGTCGATCTACCGCGGACGCCCTCGCGGCATCGTCGCCGCGGGTGTCGAGGAACCCAACGCCCTGGTGCAGCTCGGCGGTTCATGCTCGGAGGGCATGCTTCCGGCGACGACCGTGGAGCTGTACGACGGGCTGTCCGCCACCACGCTTTCCGGGATGGGGCGGCTCGACCCCACTCCCGACCCCGCCGTCTACGACAAGAAGTACGTCCACACCGACGTCCTGGTCATCGGCGCCGGACCGGCCGGGCTCGCGGCCGCCGCCGCTGCCGCGGGCTCCGGCGCCCGTGTGACCCTCCTCGACGACCAGCCCGAGCCCGGCGGTTCGCTGCTCTCCGGGCGCGCCGAGAGGGTCGGCGCGCAGACCGCCCTCGAGTGGGTCGCCGAGGTCCGCGCGGCGCTCGACGCCGCCCCGGAGGCCGTCGTCCTGCGCCGCACCACGGCGTTCGGCGCTTACGACGACAACTATGTGCTGGCCGTGCAGCGGCGCACCGATCACCTCGGAGCCGACACGCCCGGCCCTTCCGAGGGCGTCTCGCGCCAGCGGCTGTGGCACATCCGCGCCCGCCAGGTGGTCCTGGCGACCGGCGCCCACGAGCGTCCGCTGGTGTTCGCCGGGAACGACCGGCCCGGGGTGATGCTCGCCGCGGCCGTGCGCTCGTACCTCAACCGGTATGCCGTGGCTCCGGGCTCGCGGGCGGTGGTGAGCACGACCAACGACAGCGCCTATGACACGGTCGCCGACCTCCACGCCGCCGGGATCGACATCGCCGCCGTCGTGGACGCCCGTCCCGGGCTGTCCCGCCGGGCCGCCGAGGTCGCCACGGCGGCCGGGGTGCGGGTGCTGACGGGCAGTGCGGTGGTGGACACCGCGGGCGGCGGCCGGCTCACCGGAGTCACCGTCCAGGGACTCGACGAGGGCGGTCAACTCACCGGCGCCCCGGAGTCGTTCGACTGCGATCTGCTCGCCGTGTCGGGCGGGTGGAGCCCGGTGGTGCACCTGCACAGCCAGCGCCAGGGCAAGCTGCGCTGGGACGGGGACCTGGTCGCGTTCGTGCCCGACGGCACCGTACGGGACCAGCGGGTCGTCGGTGCGGCCCGGGGGACGTACGACCTCGACGGCTGTCTGGCCGAGGGGGCGCGGGCCGGTGCGCGGGCGGCGACGGACGCCGGGTTCCCGGTCCCCCTGCCGTCGCCCGACGAGGCGCGGCCCGGAGGCGGCCCGATGCGCGCGCTGTGGCTGGTGCCCGCGCCCGAGGGCGAGCCGGGCGGCTGGCACACCCACTTCGTCGACCTGCAGCGCGATGCCACCGTCGCCGACGTCCGGCGGTCCACCGGCTCGGGCATGCGCGGTGTCGAGCACGTCAAGCGCTACACCTCGCTCGGCACGGCGAACGACCAGGGCAAGACCTCCGGCGTCAACGCGATCGGAGTGATCGCCGAGGTCCTCGGCGCGGGCGCGTCCCCCGGAGAGATCGGCACCACGGCCTACCGGGCGCCGTACACGCCGGTGGCCTTCGCCGCCCTTGCCGGGCGTGAGCGCGGTGAGCTGTTCGATCCGGAGCGCATGACCTCCATGCACAACTGGCATGTCGCTCAGGGGGCGGTGTTCGAGGACGTCGGGCAGTGGAAGCGCCCCCGGTACTACCCCCGGCCCGGTGAGGACATGGACTCGGCCGTGGCCCGCGAGTGCCGCGCGGCCCGGGAGGGGGTGGCGTTCATGGACGCCTCCACCCTCGGCAAGATCGAGATCTGGGGCGGGGACGCCGGGGAGTTCCTGGGCCGCGTCTACACCAACGGCTTCAAGAAGCTGCGGCCCGGTATGGCCCGCTACGGCGTGATGTGCAAGCCCGACGGCATGATCTTCGACGACGGGGTGACACTGCGCCTCGAGGAGAACCGCTACTTCATGACCACCACGACCGGCGGCGCCGCCGGAGTCCTGGACTGGCTGGAGGAGTGGCTGCAGACCGAGTGGCCCGAGCTCGACGTCCACTGCACCTCGGTGACCGAGCAGTGGGCGACGATCGCCGTGGTCGGCCCGCAGTCACGCGAGGTCGTCGCCCATCTCGCCCCCGACGTCGACTTGTCGAACGAGGCGTTCCCCTTCATGGCCCTCCGCGAGACCACTCTGGCCTCCGGTATCCCGGCCCGCGTCTGCCGGATCTCCTTCTCCGGCGAACTGGCCTACGAGATCAACGTCTCGGCGTGGTACGGGCTGGCGGTCTGGGAGGAGGTGTACGCGGTGGGCCGACCGTACGACATCACCCCGTACGGCACCGAGACCATGCACGTCCTGCGCGCCGAGAAGGGCTACATCATCGTCGGCCAGGACACCGACGGCACCGTCACCCCTCAGGACGCGGGCATGTCCTGGGTGGTCTCCAAGCAGAAGGACTTCATCGGCAAGCGCTCGTACTCCCGCCCCGACACCGCCCGCGCCGACCGCAAGCACCTGGTCGGCCTGTTGCCGAGCGATCGCGGCACCCGGCTGCCCGAGGGCACCCAGCTCATCGCGCCGAACGTGCCCGTCTCCCCCGGGGCCGGGCCGGTGCCGATGCTCGGCCATGTCACCTCCAGCTACCACAGCCAGGCGCTGGGCCGTCCGTTCGCCCTCGCCCTGGTCACCGCCGGCCGGGACCGCGTCGGGGACACGCTCCTCGCCCCCGTCGGCGACGACCTCGTCCCCGTCCAGGTCACCGAACCCGTGCTCTACGACCCCGAAGGGACCAAGCGAGATGGCTGAGCCGACCCACGCGAGCCCGGTGGCGCTGCGCACCAGCCCCCTGGCACATCTGGCGGACCGGATGCGCGCGGCCGCCGTCACCGGCGCCCGCGGCGTCACGCTGGCCGAGCGGCCGTTCCGCACCATGGTGAACCTGCGCCTCGACCCCGTTTCCGAAGCGGCCGACCGCATGGAGAAGACCCTGGGGGCGCCACTCCCGCGAGAGTGCGGCCACACCACCGCGTCCGGCCCCCATACCGTCGCCTGGCTCGGCCCAGACGAGTGGCTCGTGCTGTCCGAAGAGCCCATCGACACCGTCGAGTTGCGACAGGCACTCGCGGGAGACCCGGGCTCGGTCGTGGACGTCTCGGCGAACCGCACCACGCTGGAGCTGAGCGGCCCGGCCGCCCGCCAGGTGCTGGAGAAGGGCTGCCGACTGGACCTGCACCCCCGGGCCTTCGGCCCCGGCCGGGCGGTGTCGACCACGGTGGGACCCGTCCCGGTGCTGCTCTGGCAGCTCGACAACGCACCGACGTACCGGCTCCTCCCGCGATCCTCGTTCGCCGACCATCTGGCGCGCTGGCTCATCGACGCGATGAGCGAGTACCGCGGACCGGAGGTGCCCTGACAAGGGCTCCGATGAAGATCAAGCTGGCGTATGTGGAGCCCGATGTCACCGTGCTGGGCATGAGCGACAGACGGTCCGCATAGGCGCGCAGGAGGTCGTGCATGGCGTACCGCCCGGGTCCGGCGGACTGCACCAGATGGGCCCGGGTCAGCAGGGCGAGCCGGCGACCGGCCCGGTCCACGTCCTCGCCGGTGAGGGCGGCGGTGGCGGGGACGCCGAAGTCCGGCCCCGGGTGCGGGGCGAGCAGCCGGAACGTCCGGCACCCCGCAGCGCAAGCGGCAGCCGGGCGCACAGCGGCGGGCCGTGGAGGGCTCGCTGGTGAGGTGTGCCGAGGTCGATTCCGGCCTCGGCATGCCAGGCCCGTAACGGCAGAAATCCCTTTCCCTCTCCCGCCGTATTCGGCCATGAACGCTTCCGGTCGGGCGGCACGCGCCCCACTCGTCAGCGGATGGTCTTGGTCCATTTCTCGGGGTCGACCGGCCCCTCCCCAGGACAGACCCCCATCTGATAGCGCGCGCTCATCGCTCCATCGCCAGGAAACCCCATATTCACCTTCGCTCCGGAGTCGCCTCTGATTCGGCCATACCTGGCCGATATCCAGCTTGCCGCTCGTCCTGATGTGGCCTGGATAATTCTGCCGTTGTCACCGGCCCTACCAGGTCGGCGCCGCGGTTCGGGGAGGGTGCGTTCCGCCTTCCCGTCTGATCCACCTCAGTTTCCCTCTGCTCCTCTCCGCTCCTCCTGCTCCGCCCTGTTCCGCCTTGTTCCGCCCTGTCCCAACGCACCAGCCAGGAATTCAGTGATGGTCATGCGCGCTCGTGGAACGGTTCGGCACCTTTTCGGCACCAAGCGAAGACACCCTGGGAGACACACGTGAGAAAGCTGAAGCTGGGCAAGAGATCGGTCCGAATGGGATCCGCGCTGGCGGTCGGCTTATTGATGGTGAGTGGCCTGACGGCCACGTCGGCCGACGCCGCGTCGTCCTCGGCCAACGCCGCGCCCGAGCTGGGCGTTCGGTTCTACCCCGACGGCGACGGCCAGTGCGACGGGCCGACGAATCCGCCGGAGCGGTGGGTCACCGCGCCCGACTGGTCCACCGCCATCCGCCTTGACACCGACAATCGCCCGGGCGGCTGTCAGCTGGCCTTCGGCATCTACGACCCGTCCAACTCCCTCGCGGGCCTGAACGCCACCTACACATGGGAGCCGGAGCCCGGCAGCGACGACAGTCAGTGCCAGAACGGGGGCCCGCACCCGATCCCGATCAAGCCGTTCAAGACCTTCGGCGACAACATCCGGGTGGACACCGACGGCCGCGCGGGCTGGTGCAACCTCACCTTCACCCTCTCCGGTCGCTCGGACGTCGGCCTCGACGTGCAGTTCTACGGCGACGGCGGCGCCGACGCCGGGGGGCAGTGCAGGAACTATCGCCCCAAGGACACCTACGACACAGCCTATGACGGCCACCCCGTCACCGTGGGCGACGACACCGACGGCCGCGCCGGCGGCTGCTATCTGTCGCTCCGCGTGAACCGCCTGTTCTAGGCCTCCAGGCCTCCAGGCCTCCAGGCTTCTAGGCCTCTCCGAGGGATCACCCTGCCGGTAAACCGGCCGCCGCCCGCTGGCCCCGCTGATCATCGACGGGCCAGTGGGCCGCCCCCGTCATCACGTTCGGTGTCGCCCGGGCCCAGCCGCACACAGCATTCCCCGGGCTCGGGAGCCAGCACGGCCCGGACCCCGTTGACCTCAAGGCCGTTGACGTAACCGGCGAGGAAGGCATGGTTCATGCCGCACACCAAGTCGGGGGCCTTCGCGGTCAGCGGGTGGAACGGGCAGTTGCGCAGCCGGAGCTCAGTGGGGGCCGCCCGGACGGGTTCGTAGCCGTACTCATCCAGCAGCCGCTCACAGACGGTCAGCCCGCGCTCGGGGCCCAGGCGGCCCGGGCGGGTCTCGTCCCGCGCGGCCTCGCCCATCCGCCGACCGCGCCGCTCGGCGGCCCGCACCGCCGC
Organism: Streptomyces endocoffeicus; assembly: GCF_016741935.1. Classification (GTDB taxonomy): domain Bacteria; phylum Actinomycetota; class Actinomycetes; order Streptomycetales; family Streptomycetaceae; genus Streptomyces; species Streptomyces endocoffeicus. Next base: position 319,420 of record NZ_JAERRG010000001.1, read on the forward strand.
TTGCGCGGCGTTTTCGTCGGCCCCCTCGGTGAGGACGGCATCCAGGAGAAGGTCCGCCAAGAGTTCATGGCGCCGCTCGGGGATGCTGACGGTGATCTGGGCGTCGGAGGGTTCGTACACCTTCGGCCGTCTGCCGACCTTCCGGATCCCGCCGGGCGTTTCATAGCGGGCGCGCAGCAGGCCGGCGTCGACGAGCTTGTCGAGGTGGAAGGCGGCCAGCTTGCGGGAGATGCCGACGCTCGCCGCGGCCTCGTCACGGGTGACCGCGCGGCCGGCCCGCCGGATGAAGACGAACATGCGCCGCCGCGAGTCCTCGCTCAGGACGCTGACGGAGCCGATGGCGGTATTGACCGCGTCGGCCGGCGGAGTCGAGTCAGAAGCCACCAGAGCACGATAACTCCCACTCACATAGGCACAAGCGCCCTTTTGGCCCTCTGCACTGCATGGCTTGACGCGCCACCCCAATAAGACCAAGATTCATTGGCGAAACTCATTTGGGAGGCAGGGTGTCCGGCTGCCTTCGACATGCTCATCTCGGGAGTTCCCCATGGACAACGTCCTCGTCCTGCCCACGGCCCTGGGCATCGGTGGCAGCTGACATGACCGAGCTCGCGCCCCGCGCCACCGCCCGAATACACCCGCACGACCAGGAGGAGCCGGCACCCGCGGGCCGCGCCCTGCGGGTGGTCCACGAGTCCGGCGATATCGACCTGGCCGCCGCGGAAGCCGCGGCCGGCCAGTTCCTCACCGCCCTGGGCATCTCCACCTCGTCGGAGAGCCTGCGCGGCACACCGGGCCGGATGGCCCGCGCGTATGCCGAACTGTTCAGCCCGCGCCCCTTCGACCTGACCACCTTCCCCAACGACGAGGGCTACGACGAACTCGTCCTGGCCCGCCGTATCCCCGTCCGGTCGGTGTGTGAACACCATCTGCTGCCGTTCGTCGGCACCGCCCACGTCGGCTACCTGCCCGGCGGCCGCATCCTGGGCCTGTCGAAGCTGGCCCGGGTCGTCGAGCACTTCGCCTGCCGCCCGCAGGTCCAGGAACGCCTGACCAAGCAGGTCGCCGACTGGCTTCAGACCCATCTGGAACCCAAGGGCGTCGGCGTGGTGATCGAGGCCGAGCACTCCTGTATGACCCTGCGCGGCGTCCAGGCCACCGGATCGAGCACCATGACCTCCACCCTGCTCGGGCTGCTGCGTTCCGATGCCCGCTCGCGCGCCGAATTCCTCGCCCTGACCGGTGCGGCCTCGTGACCGGCAGCGCGTTTCCCACGGGCATGGAGGTCACCGCACAGGCCAGTCCGTCAGGCCGGGACGGATGCTCTTCGCCCCGGAGCTGAGGCCGGGTTCCTTCATGGCCTGGAGGGCACCGTTCGCACCTCCCGCACCGGATGCTTGCTCATGATCGATACCCGGTTGAACGCGTTGATGGTGATCGCCACCCAGATCACCGCGGAGATCTGGTCATCGGCGAGTACCTCCCGGGCAGCCGCGTAGGCGGATTCCTGTGCGTTGGCGTCGGCCGGGTCGGTCACCACCTCGGCCAGCGCGAGGGCCGCGCGCTCCGGAGGGGTGAACACTTCGGTGTCCCGCCAGGCGGCCAGCACCCCCAGCCGCTGCGCCGACTCGCCCCCGCGCAGGGCCGCCCTGGTGTGGGTGTCGAGGCAGTAGGCGCAGCCGTTCATCTGCGACACGCGGAGGTTGACCAGCTCCACGAGGGTGCGGTCGAGTCCCGCGTCGGCCGCGACCGCGCGGACCGCTTCCGACGTCTGCGTCAGCGCGTGGAATGCCTTGGGGCTCTGCTTGTCGATGAAGATCCGCCGGGGCGCGGGTCCCGTTGTGTGGCTGCTCAATCCGGGCCTCCTTCGGGACCGCTCACGGCCCCGTTCGTCCGTACTCGTGATGGGCTTCGCCCTGTACTCATGGCATGATAGTTGAATCTGGAACTAGGTTGCGTGGGAGGTGGTCTCGGTGAGCAACGTGGAAGCCGACGAGCATGCGGAGGCGAGCGGCGGGGCGCCGGTACGCGGCGGGCGGCCGACCGAGCCGCCACCGGTCGAGGTGCTCCCCGCGCGGGAAGTGCCCCTGGGCGGGCCGCGGGCGATGTCCGTGCGGCGGACGCTGCCCCAGCGGGCTCGGACGCTGATCGGAGCCTGGTGCTTCGCCGACCACTACGGTCCGGACGACGTCACGGCGACCGGCGGCATGGACGTTCCCCCGCATCCGCACACCGGTCTGCAGACGGTGAGCTGGCTGTTCAGCGGGGAGATCGAACACCGCGACAGCCTCGGCAGTCACGCCTTCGTCCGGCCCGGTGAGCTGAACCTCATGACAGGCGGGTACGGCATCAGTCACTCGGAGGTCTCCACCGCGGACACCACCGTCCTCCACGGCGTCCAGCTATGGGTGGCGCTGCCCGAGGCGCACCGGAACACCGGGCGGGACTTCCAGCACTACGCACCCGAACCCGTGCGGGTCGACGGAGCCGAGATCAGGGTCTTCCTGGGCTCGCTCGCCGGAGACCTCTCCCCGGTGCGGACCTTCACCCCGCTGCTCGGCGCCCAGATCACCCTTGAACCGCGAGCGGCGATCACCCTCGCCGTGGACGCCGGTTTCGAGCACGGCCTTCTCGTGGACAGCGGGGAGGTCCATATGGCCGATACCCTGCTGCGCCCGGCCGACCTGGGCTACGTCCACCCCGGCGTCGAGGCGCTGACGCTGGTGAACGAGTCGGACGCTCCGGCGCGGACGATCCTGCTCGGCGGACTTCCGTTCGAGGAGGAGATCGTCATGTGGTGGAACTTCATCGGGCGGTCCCACGACGACATCGCCCAGGCTCGCACGGACTGGGAAGCGGGCACTCGCTTCGGTGAGGTGCACGGCTACGACGGCAGCCCACTCCCCGCCCCCGAACTCCCCTCGACGCCCCTCAAACCCCGCAGACGCACCCGCTGACCTGGGCTTTCACCGAAGGCGAGCCATCGCTAACCGCTCGATCATTACGCTCCCGGCCCAGCGACCGTACGACGCGTGCAGGCCCTCTTTCGTCCCTTCACGGGACCGGTGATGAGTCTCAGGTTCGGCTGTCTGTGACAGTCCCTGGCAGACCTTATGCTGACCCAGTGCTGACTTCCTGACTGCCTGTCAGAGCGACTGGCCTGTGGGGGGTTATATGGACCCTGCCGATCTTGACCTGGCCGGGGTCGCGCTGCGGTCAGCGATAGCCGCGGGGGGCGTCATGACGGTGCGCCCGAATGGACTGGAATGACGCTCCCGGCCCCAAGTCAACGTACGGACATTACGAAAAGCCCAGCGCGGCCAAGCTGCCGCGTCGCGGGCCCTTCGACATCCCCGCAGCGTGGCCCAGCTGATCGCCGCCAACGAGGTGCTGCAGAACTTCCCCGCCGACGACCTGCACCGTCGTTTCCACGACTACCTGGACAAGCTCGCCGTCGACTTCGCCTTCGGCAAGGTCGGCGTCCTCCAGGAAGTCGCCAAGGCGAAGAAGAAGCCCGCCGAGGCGCGGGCCGTCATCCAGATCGGCATCATCATCGGCGGCGCGGACGGCGACTTCGCCAAGACTGAACAGGCCGTCGTCCGCGAAGCCTGCTTCACCCTGGATCTGCCGCCCGACGAATTCGACCTGTAGGTCGGCGGACTGCCCTGTGGAGCGGGCGGAGCGTGTCCACCACCCCGGGCATGCTCCGCCCGGTCGGGCCGACCCACGGCGGACCGGCGGTCGTCCGCGCCGCCACGAAGCAAGTCGGCCCCGTCTCCGGCGCGCAAGGAAAGACCGACGGCCCTCTCCCCTGCCCTACCCACCGGGTACGCCGGTCGCCTGGCGTTCCCTCTGCTCCTCCGCCGTCCCGCAGCCACACCTCCCGTCGGCCGCGTCGAGAGCGGTTTCGAGCTCGTCAAGGGCCCGGCGGGCAGTCTTGATGCGGTCGCGCAGCACGTCCTCGCCGGGGCCGGCGGGCTCGGAGGGCGAAGGCCGGTGTTCCATGGCGGTCTCCATCTGGCGTGCCTCCTCAAGGGAGTTGATGACGACGCCGATGAGCAGATTGACCAGGACGAAAGAGCCGAAGAGCACGAACGAGCCGAAGTAGACGATGGTCCAGCGGGAGATCTCCAGCCCGGCGCGTACCGCGTCTCCCAGTCCGTCCAGGGTGATGAGGAGGAAGAGCGTCAGGACGGCTCGGCCGATCGAACCGTAGTGCTCCGGATCGTCGTCGGCGAAGAACACCCAGCCGACCATGGCGTAGACGTACAGCAGCAGGGTGCCCACCAGGACGAAGCTCAGCATGCCCGGAAGGCTCTTGCCGATGGCCGAGATCACGATCCGCACCTGCGGCAGGAACCGCGCGGCACGCAGCACCCGGGCCAGCCTCAGCAGCCGCAGCACGGTCGCGTTCTCGCGCGCGACGGGAAGGAACGCGAGCACCACGACGGCGATGTCGAAAAGGTTCCAGGGGTCGCGGACGAAGTCCCGGGGCCGGTCGGCGTGAGCCGCGGCCCGTAACAGGATCTCGGCGGTGAAGACCGTCAGGAATACGTGTTCCAGCATCTTCAGCTCGGTGTACCAGCGGTCCACCGCACCGCTGTACGTCTCGACTCCGAGAACGGCGGCATTGGCCATGATGACGGCGAAGACCGCCATGCCGAACCAGTCCGAGTCGACGACACGGCGGGAGCTCTCCGCGAGAGCGTGCACCTTCGGTGCGACGGTCCGGTCCGCCATCTCACTGTCCTCAACTCTGCGTTGCAATAACTCGATGTGGATCGCAAGTCAGACAAGCGCCACACCTATGACCACCGGTCGAACCTCGCCGCTTCCACGTGTGGTCGCGATACCTGGTCGAGCAGAACAATCGAAGCCGCCTCCGCCATCGAGGCGGGGACCGGACCCACTAAGGCATCTGGGCACGCCGCGTCGGGTGCGGGCAATGCGGTCAGCAGGCGGTCGAGGCCCCGCCGATGCCGGGCGAAGACGCGTGGCGGAGCCCACCTGCCCCGCGCCCTTTGCCCCGCCAACGCCTCGTCCGCCCCCACGTCCAGGAGCACCACGTGCAGCTCACGCCGTTGCCGGCCGGCGGACCGGGCCAACCACCGGCGCAGCCAGGGCCGGCTGCCGCAGTCGTGCACCAGCAGCGGCGACATACGGCGCAGCTGCCGCCGCAGCCATTGGAAGTGTCTGAGCCGAGCCCAGGGCCGGTAGCTGCCGTACGGCAGCCAATCGGGCATAACCGCCTCGCATGCGAGGTGGACCGTCCTCGGATCGATGGTGGGCGCGGCCCTTGACCAGCGCTCCATCAAGGTGCTCTTCCCGCTTCCGGGCAGACCGGAGACGACCACCACCGCGCCGGCCGGGTAGGCCAGGACGACGGGAGCGTCGGTGTGCCCACGCAGATCGACCACGCCCTGCGGCCGAAGGCATCGGCCCGGCCGCTGATTTGGTCGTGCCGACGTGCCCGCCGCGCCCACCTTGTCGATCGTGCTCACGGTTGTTGCCTCTAATCCCGCGGTCAGCGGCCAACACCGCCACCATCACATCAACGGCCGCATGCACATACACGTGGCGCGGTAGTCCTTGGTGATCCCCTCCAGATCCGACGCGCGGCGGCAGCGGTGAAGGCCCAGCGTGAATCTACAGCACCGTAGAAAGACAAGGAGGCGGCGAGCGATCATTTGAAGCCACCGGCCTGCGCCGAGTCGCCTCCGGACCGCGGCAGCCTGGTCCTTCGCTCGTCGCCGCGAGGCGACCATGCCCGGCGAGGACCTTCAGGTCTTTCTCAAGGCGGTGGCCGGCGGAACCCGTCAACAGCTCTTTTCGCACTCCGCCGGAGGGGAGGACCTGACGGTCGGGGAGGTCGCCGAGCGGGCCGGGCCTGTCGACAACCTCCGAGCACCTCGCGGTCCTCCGGCGCCCCGGCGCCTGCCCCAGTCCACGCGCGCCGGCAAGCTGGTCCGCTAGGCGGCGGCAATCTCCTTGTGGTGGCGAGCGTCCCCACTACACCGAGGTGGTCGCATGCAGAATCGCGACCAGCGTGACCGCCGAGTTCGCCGAGGACAGCGCCGAGGCCGTGGTACCCACCGCGGCCCCCCAGGCGGCCAGACCCACCGTCGTGAAAACTGGGGGCCAGATACGCCCGGCGGGGGCCGGGCCCAGTAGAGCGGCCACCCGACGCGGCACCGGTCCCATGGCAGCGAAACCCGCCAGCGTGGCGACCGGCGCACCGCCCGACATCAGCGCGGACCTGCCGACCGCAAGTGCCACGGTGCGCCGGCTGCCGATCGCCTGCGCCGCCTCCTCGTCCGCCCACCGCTCGGCCGTGTAGACGACCGCGGTCCGCAGCGGGCGCAGGAACGGGTTGGCCCGCGCCGCGAGCTGGACGGTGAGCAGAAACCGATGGTGCCGGTGGGCCAGATGCGCGCGCTCGTGAGCGAACAACGCCCGACGCTCGGCCGAGCCCAGCCCGGCGAGCATCCCGGTACTCACCACGACCCGGCCTCTCGTACCCGGCAGTGCGTAGGCATACGGCGACTCATCGGGCAGCACCGCCACCGGCGTGGCGGGCAGGCCCGCAAGGGCACGCTCAGCGCGGCGCCGCACTCGCTGGTGGCGCCATAAAACTCGTGCGCACGCGGCGAGCACGGCGATCAGAGCCGGGATGGCGGCCTTGCCCGTCACCTCGTCGGACGGGACGGCCTCGCGCACCTCCGGATCCGACCAGCCGTCAGGCAGCGGGTTGCCGGGCAACTGCGCGGTGCCGACCACCATCAACAGCGCCAGACACAGTGTGCTGCACACCGCGAACACCCCGGCGACCGCCGACAGCAGCCAGGTCGCCGCACGCGGGTGCAGGTGCTGCTCAGCCAGACGGGCGATCGGCCACGCCGTTAGGGGCAGCACGAGCGGGAGGAAGACGAAGACTCCCATGAGTTCCCTTACTCCTCCGCTTCCCCGGCCCGCTCCAACAGACCCCGCAGCATCCGCTCATCCTGCGGCGGCAGGCCGGTCACGAAGCTGGCCAGCACCGCCTCGCGGTCGCTCTCCCCGTCGAGCACCCGCCGCATCCTCAGCGCCGCCAGGCCCGCTTCGTCGGCCGTCGCCGTCCAGACGAACGTCCGGCCCTCCTTCTCCCGAGTCACCGCGCCCTTGGCCAGCAACCGCGTGAGAATGGTGATCACAGTGGTGTGGGCGAGAGTGCCGCCAAGTCGCTCACGGACCCACCCCGTGCTCACCGGCTCCGGTGCCTCGCGAAGAGCCGCCAGGACCTGCACCTCCAGCTCGCCCTGACCTCGACGTCGGCCATGCTCCCGGTCTTTCACACCCCGCCTCCTTCCAGTCGCATGCCGCCCGCCCCGGACAGGAGCTTCATCGTAGCCAGCGGCCCATGGCCCCCTGGTCCGCGCTTCTACATTTATGTAGATTGATCTCGTCATTCGAGGGGCATTCTCAGCGCCCGCAACCTACCGGAGGAGACACTCACCGATGTTGGGCCTCAGCGAGCTCGCCCTTCTCCTCATCGTCGTCATCGTCCTGATCGGCGCCAAGAAGCTCCCAGACCTCACCCGCTCCGCGGGCAAAGCGGCCCGCATCTTCAAGAGCGAAGCCAGAGCCATGAAGGCCGACGACTCCCCGGCTGACGGCACGAGCGCTCCGCGCGTCATCAAGGCCACTCCGGACGACGTCACGCGCAAAGCCCCGGGAGCAGAAAGCGGTCAGGGCTGACCCCTCACCCGCCCTCCCTCGTGCGTTGGCCCGACGTTCCGACATCAAGGTCGCTGGGCAGGTAGGTGCCGGCCATAGTGCCGTCGTATCCAGTGTCGCGGGCAACGGCGTCGAGACTGGGGTACCTCTGGCCAGGTTCGCCGATCATGGCGTTTCGAAGTCGGCGCGGGTGAGTTAGAGAGCTGCTTTCCTGGATGTCCTCAAACCCCGCGGACGCACACGCTGAACCGAGCCTTCACCGGAGGCGGGCCCGCCGTGATGGCCGGCGCGGCGGCCGCCCCCGATGACGGCATGGCACGCCGTCAAGAGTTGGCGAGCGAGAGCACCGGCGCTCCGGACATGCCTCCAACTCTGAAGTGGGGCGATCGATACTTCCGCAGCGATGCGGTCAAGCCGAGCGCCTTCATTCAACTAGTGAATTCAGCACGGCCCTTGACCGACAAGGGCCGGGTCCAAGACAGTCGTTCCGTGTGAGCGCTCTCTCGACCTCATCGGCGCTCGCTCTGCCCACTGTGCCCGAGTTCCCGTAGCCCGATCTCCCATCGCCCCCACGCCAGGAGCGGGCTACGGGGGCTCGCACATCCCGTCACTGCGATTACTTCAAACGAAAGCAGCCCCCCACATGTTCAGGATCAGGATCACTTCCTCAGATACGACGGCGGACGCCAAACCCCGCCGCCGACGACGACGCGTTCTGGCCTTCGTGGCCGCCCTGTCGCTTCCGGTGACCGGACTGCTGGCTCTCACGGTGTCCTCCAACACCGCCGCCGCGGGCGAGCCCGCGGCCAAGGCCGAGTGGACCACCGTCTTCCAGGACGACTTCAACGGCGCGGCGGGCACCGGCCTGAACAAGAACGACTGGCTGTACGACATCGGCACCGGCTACCCGGGTGGCGCCGCGAACTGGGGCACCGGCGAGATCGAGTCGGTCACGGACTCGACCGACAACGTCTACCACGACGGTGACGGGCACATGGTGATCAAGCCGATCCGCGACGGTTCCGGTAAGTGGACCTCCGGCCGTGTGGAGACCCAGCGCACCGACTTCGAGGCGCCCGCCGGTGGACAGTTGGAGATCAGCGCTTCCCTCAAGCAGCCCAACCCGGAGAAGGCCCTCGGAATTTGGCCCGCCTTCTGGGCCATGGGCGCCGACGCCCGCCCGGTCGGGGCCACCAACTGGCCGAGCATCGGTGAGCTGGACATCATGGAGGCCGTCAACGGGCTGAGCAAGCACTCGAACACCTTCCACTGCGGTGAGTGGGCCGGCGAGTGCCACGACCCGGACGGGATCACCAGCGATCTGCTGCCGTGCGAAGGCTGTCAGACCGACTACCACACGTACTCCGTGATCGTGGATCGCACCGACACCTCCGCCGAACAGCTGCGCTTCTACCGCGACGGCAAGGAAACCTTCACGGTGAAGCAGAACCAGGTGTCCGCCGAGACCTGGAAGAAGGCGGTGGACCACGGGTTCTTCGCCATCTTCAATGTCGCGGTCGGCGGCTCTTACCCGAACAAGGTCTGCGGCTGCACCTCACCGGCGGCGGACACCACCTCGGGTGAGGGAATGAGCGTGGACTGGTTCTCCGTCAAGGTGAGCAAATGACTTCCGCTCCCGGCGGATACGAGTACCGGTCTTACCTGCGCTCGACAGGCTGACACCGCCAGTACGGCGGCCTCGGCGACGTTGACCGCCGCGTTGATGTCCCGGTCGAGGACGGCTCCGCGGGCCCCGCATTCCCACACTCGGATGTGCAGGGTGCAGGGTGCAGGGGCTTGGGGCCGTCCTTGGTGAGTGGGCCGCCTGGGGGTGCCTGATTACCTGACGGGTACCTGTTGGCCGGCGTCCCTGAGCGACTTCTCGATGGTGTGCGCACACGTGGTGAACATCTCGACCTGGTCAGGGGGCAGATCGCGCACGGAAATCTGCTCCAGGGTGCGCCACATGTCGGCGATGGGCTCCTCCAGGGCTCGGCCGGTATCGGTGAGGCTGACCACCATGACCCGCCGGTCGTGGGGAGCGGGCTCCCGGGTGAGCAGTCCGGCCTCTTGCATGCGGCGCAGTGACTTGGAGACGGTGGAGTGGTCGAGGCCGACACGCTCCAGCAGTTCTGCCTGTGTCTGGCCGTCGTGGTCGAAGAGCTGCATCAGCAGCAGTTCCTGTCCCGGGTGCAGGTTCAGGGCGCGCAGCATGGCGGCGGCATGGGCGCGGTGGGCGCGGGCGAGCTGGAAGATGGCGTAGCTCAATCGCCCGTCGCGCGCCGCGTTCGGCAGCTCCGATGAGGTGGTGTCGGACATTGCTGCTCCCTCATTACAAGAGTGGGGTTGATCGGTCAGTTGATGGTGAGGACGAGCTTGCCGCGGTTGTGGCCGGCATCGCTGGCCTGCTGCGCCTTGGCGGCTTCTGCCAGCGGGTAGGTGGCGCTGAGCGTGGTCACCAGTGTGCCGTCGGCGGCCTGCTGGGCCAGTTCGGCCAGCCGCGCGGCGGAGCGTCGCTGCGGGCCCTCGGCGAAGACGATGCCGAGTTCGCGGGCGCGGAAGTCGGCGGTGGTGACGATCCGGTCGGTGCCGCCACGCAGGATGATGGAGTCCTCCAGTGCGCCCTTGCCCGCGGCGTCGAAGACGGCGTCCACCCCTTCGGGGGCGAGCTCGCGGACCCGCTGGACCAGGTTGTCCCCGTAGACCAGCGCGGTCGCGCCGAGCGAGGTGACGTACTCCTGGTTGGCGGCTCCGGCAGTGCCGATAACGCGGGCGCCGCGTGCGACGGCGAGCTGGACGGCGATGGTGCCGAGCGCGCCGGACGCTCCATGGATCAGCAGCGTCTCACCCGAGGTGACGTCGAGCAGGTCCAGCACGCGTTCGGCACCGTCGCTCGCCACGGGCAGGGCGGCGGCGTGTGCCCAGTCCAGGCCGGCCGGCTTGGGCGCGAGGACGGCCGCGGGTGCCAGGGCGTACTGGGCGTAGGAGCCGGTGTCGGACCAGCCCAGGACCTCGTCCCCCACCTTCAGGTGGTCGACGTCCTCGCCGACGGCGTCGACCACACCGGCGATTTCCCCGCCCGGCACGGCGGGCAGCGTGGTGGGGAAGATGGCTTCCATGACACCGGAGCGGATCTTGCCGTCCACCGGGTTGACGCCGACAGCCTGTACACGCACCCGGACCTGGCCGGGGCCGGGCTGAGGAATGTCGATCTCCGCCTCGTGCAGGACCTCGGTGCCGCCGAACGCGTCGAAAACAATGGCCTTCATGGCTGTGGTCTCCTCGAGTCGCATGCTGTGCCGACCACTTTCCGTGGCCAGCCACATAAAAGTAGCATCGATTATGTGGCTAGCCAAGTAATCGCCTCGGGAGATCCCGAAGGCAACCCACCTGTCGGCAAAGGAATGCGACCACCACAGCGGGAAGCGGCATGGCCAACCTGACGCACAAGCGGGTATCGACCGACCAGCAGCCGACCGACCGCCAGAACCTCGTCCTGGACGAGGCCGGGATCGAGGGCCCGGTCGTCTTCGAGGAGCAGGCCGGCATCTCCAACCGCCTCCACGGCGCGGATGACTTCTTCGGTGGCGACGGTGGCGACGGCGCGGGCGCCGGCCGACGCGTCCACGAGCACGGGGGCAGCCGCGGCGCCATCCGCACGGCCGTTTCGAGCTGGAGCCCGCCGAGCGGGCCGCACTCGGTGATCGGCAGCTTGGACAGGTCCCCGGTCTTCGGGAACGCCTCGCCTGCGGCGCGGGCGGTTTCACACCCAGTACATCGAGCAGCAGAACCGGCCCGTCTGAGCTGAGGTCGACAGTGCGGACCGTGCGCAGCGCGGGTCAGAGCGCCTCTCAGAATCGCTTCACCACCGGGCTGAAGCCCAGTGCACTGCGATCGGACCCGGTAGCGGAGCGCCCGGTCCCACCAGCGCGGTGGGGCCGGGCGCATCCGGGCTCAAGCCCTGGCCTTTCGTGGCCACCCAGGGCAGCGTGGCAGCAAGGCGCGGCCGGTACGGCTAACGGGACTGGTCGAAGAGCCAGTCGATGACGACGTCGTTCTCGTATGTCTGGGCCCATGCGAAGTGCGGGCTCACCGGCGTCGTTCCGGGCTGGTAGCTCGTGAACAGCACATGGCTGCCGGCCCGGCGGGCCCGGTTCAGCAGGGCCTTGGAGCGGGCTTCGAACTCCGCTTTCGGCAGGTCGTTGGCCCACTCCCCGCGGGTGACCTGCGCACCGGCGCTCTCCAACGCGTTCATCAGCGTCCAGGTGCCGGGCTTTCCGAACCGTCCCTCGCGGTAGGGGACCACCGGGTCGTCAATGGAGTGATCGGCCCAGATCGGGATGTGCGTGATCCGGTCCATGGTGGACGGGTCGCCCCAGCCGGCGGTGGCCAGGGCCGCGGCGAAGGTGTGGGGACGCCTCGGGAGCAGGTTGAAGATGCCTCGCGCGCCCGATGACAGGCCGACGAGATAGAGCCGATCCGCGTCGACGGGGCGCTGCGTTGTGAAGGCGTCGATGAGTTCGACCAGCGCCGCGCGGACCTTGGGGTCGGTCCAGTCGGTTCCGTCGGGTCCGTCCATGGGGCGGGGCAGCGGGATCTGGGGGGCGAGCACGAACGCCGGGTGCCGGCGCTGGCGTTCCGGCTTGGCGAAGGTGACGGCGACACGATTGGCGGTGAGCTGGGTCATGTTGTTGTCGGCGACCTCGCCGCCGCCGTGCAGGGTGACGACGAGCGGATACCGGGTGGCCGCCCCCGGACTCCGCGCGGACCCTTCCGGCTGGTACAGCCGGAAGGCCAGCTCGAATCCCGTGGAGTCGGTGAACGATCCCGCCGTGAAGTCGTCGACCACCGGGGTGATGACGTCGTCGTTCCGGACCGCCAGCGGACCGGCCGCGAGCACCAGGTCACCACCGGGGGTCCGCACATCGGCCAGCTGCCTGACGGTGTAGGCGCGATGGAGCGGAAGAGGGTCGGTGCCGGAGGCCCGTGCGTTGGCGTCGTCCGGGTCGAGTTCGATGACGAGGTATCTGCCCGGCCGTCCGGCGTTGCGGAGGTCGTCCGTCCTGGCCACGGTGTTCGGGTAGACCCGGGTGACCGTTCGGGCCGCGCTCTGCCCACCGAGGTCGGCGGTGACCTGGAACGCGGAGGGCGGGATGACGCCGCCGCGTAAGTCGATGGGGGCCGCGTAGCGGATGGCGACGGCGGTCACCCGCCAGTTGTTCCTGGGCGTCACCTGTGTGACGAGCGCGGTCCGCAGAACGGGATTGGCTCCGGACGCCGCGGGCCGGTGTGGCGCGGGGGCATCGGCCGCCGCGGTGGCCGCGTTGCTGACCGTCGAGGCGGTGACGGTCCCCGCGGCGATGGTGAGCGCCGTACGTCTGGTGATGTCGCGCACAGGTCCTCCGTAAGGTGTCGGGCGGCCCGAAGGGGGGCCGGATGTCGAGCCGTTCGCCTGGTGCGGTGAACCGAGGAAGAGCCGTAGGGCGTGGTGAGCGCCGACGCGTGGCGGGGCAGATGGTGAAGGCAGGTGGCGGGGCGTCGCCGTATCAGGGTGAGTCTCCAAGCCGTGTCCGAACGGCGTCCAGCGTCCGGACCGGGATCTGTCGATGCGTCATCCGCATCAATCCGGCCGTCCGCTCGTGCTCCCCGGGCAGGGGAAGGGCAACACCGCGGTGTGCACGACTGTCTTATGCGCAAACGACAGCTTCATATCCGGGGGCGAGGGGTGGCCCTGCCTCCACGCACATCTGAAGCTTTGTTGTATGCATGTCAATGCATGACCCCCTTTGTGCGGCACACGGCCCTATCCGCCGAAAGGATCCCCAGATGCGTTCAGCGCCGCCTCCACCTCCGCCCAGCGGCGCGCCCGCCGAGAAGGCACCGGCCCCCCGCTCGGTGACCGGCCGGGTTCTCAGCGTGCTGGACGCGTTCGCCGGAGAACGCCGTCGGCTGACCCTCTCGGACATCAGCCGGCGCACCGGGATGCCACTGGCCACTACGCACCGGCTTGTCGGCGAGCTGTTGTCCTGGGGTGCGCTCGAACGGCACCGGAACGGCCGCTACGAGATCGGCCTGCACTTATGGGCGGTCGCGGCCATGGCCCCGCGTTGGCTGGAGCTGAGAGACGTGGCGATGCCCTTCCTCGTGAGCCTGTACCGGGAGACCGGGCGGCAGCAGGTTCGGCTGACGGTGCTGGACGGCATGGAGACGGTGCTCGTCGAGCGGATCGGCGCCCCGGACACCGGCGGAGCGGGCGAACCGGTCGGCGGCCGGCGCCCGGCGCACACCACCGGTGACGGCCTGGTGCTCCTCGCGTACGCGGGGGCCACTGTCCAGGAACGCTATCTGGTCCACCATGCCCCGGCGACCGGCCTGCGTCGCGTGCTCGCCGAGGTGGAGGGGACGGGCTTCGCGATGAAGGGCCGGTGGCCCGGCCCCGGGGACACGAAGTCGGCCGCGGCCCCCGTGCGGGACGCGACGGGCGAGGTCGTCGCCGCCGTGTCCGTCGTTCCGGGGGCCGCCGCCGGACAGAGCGCGCTCGCGCCCGCCGTCATGGCCACCGGCCGGACCATCTCCCGGGCACTGTTCCGTCGGCAGAACGGCGCGTGAGCCGACGCCTCCGCGGGGCGCGGTTACGGACGGAGCGAGCAGCACGGGCTCGTGAGGAGGGCTCCCGCGGCGGACCGCGGGAGCCCTGCCCAGTGCTCCTACGAGGATCCGCTCAGAACGCGCAGGTGTCCTGCCAGCGCGTGACCAGGGAGGGGTTGTTCTTGTCCGCCTCCCGCGCGGCACCGCACAGGAACGGGCTGAAGCGGGTGTCGCCGTACAGCCAGCGGCTGAAGAACGACACGATCCACTTGCCCTGTTTGGCCTTGTTCCCGTAGCCGGTCATCGGGCAGAGATGGTCGCCGGGAACCTCGACGAAGAGCTTCTCGGCCTGGGACATGGAGTTGTACCAGGGCAGAGCGTAGGTGTTGGCGTGGGCGACGGGGTCGCTCTGACAGGTCATGAAGAAGGTGGGGTCGGTGACTCCGGAGAAGTTCTGGTTCGGGTAGTACGGGGCCAGGGGTACGCCCGCCTTGAAGCGGGAGTCGTCCCGGAGGGCCGCCATGACACCGCCGCCGCCCATCGAGTGACCGGCCGCACCGAGCGTGCCGTTCACCTTTCCGTAGATCGGGTTGCCGGCGGTGGAGCTGAACGAGATCAGCTGGGTGCCGGCGGCGCTGATCTGGCGGCCGCGCGACGCGGGATCGTCGCCCAGCGTGGAGGTGCCGACGTTGATGACGACGAAGCCCCAGGAAGCGAGGCGGGGCGCGAGCCACTGCAGGTTCTGCTGGGTGCCTTGGTAGCCCGGCATCAGCACGACGCCGGGGTACGAGCCACCGGCCGTCGGGTAGGTGATCGTGCCGGACCCGTACCCGCTCGGATTGGGAACGGTGTAAGTGGCGGTGGCCAGCGGCCCGTTCGTGGCCTCGAGTGAAGCGGTGGTCGGATTCGGGATCGCCGCGAGGACGGCAGCGCTCTCGGCGGACGGTCCGGTCGCGGGCCTGCTCTGGGACTGCCGCGCGGCGGCCGCGGTCGGTGTGACCGAGACGGCGAACAGCGCGGAGGCGAGGGTGGTCGCCAGCACGAACAGCACGGCCACGACACGGGACCGGGACCGTAACGGCGATGTCCTGCTGGACGGACGACGGGTTGGACGCATCGATGGACCTCCAGGATGCGGCGCGGGTGCGCGCTGCGGAAGCGCAGCGCGACCGCACCGTAAGGTGCGCCGGCGACACCCGGAAGCCGGCTTTCTGCCCAGCGGAAGGAAAAACGGTGCTCTTCGGGCCCTTTGAGCCTTGGCCTTGTCCTGAGGTCAAGCTCCACGGTGCCGGTACGGACTGGTCGTCACCGCCGTGACGGTGACACTGTGCCTCGGATACCTGTGGCCGCGGTACTTCGCCCTGAGGTGACCGCCGGCACCCACTGACCGAACGGGGGCTTCGACGTCGTGTTCTCCTCATCCGCCGCACCACCCCGGCCGACCGCACCGCACATGGTCGTCTGCGGTGACGACGCGCTCGCACACCGCCTGGCCGCGGAACTCCACCACGTCTACCGGGCACGGGTGACGCTCATCATCCCGGGCGGTGTCTCCCTGGCGGAACCCACGGGGCGGGGGATGGCGGGAGGCCGTGCCGCCGCGCTTTTCGGCCGGTTGAGCACGGCCGTCGGACGGGGCCCGCTGCCGACGTCCCCGGACGACGCCGCCCCGTACCGGGGAGTGGAGGTCATGGAACCCCCGGCGCTGGACGACGAGGTGCTGGCCCAGGCGGGGATCGAGCATGCGACGGCGCTGGCCCTGGTCCATGACGACGACGAGGCCAACATCCACGCCGCGCTCCGCGCTCGCCGCCTCAACCCCCGGCTGCGCCTGGTCATCCGGCTCTACAACCGCAAACTCGGCCAGCACCTGGAGGAGCTACTCGACCAGGCGGCGTGGGTCGCCGCCCCCGGTATGGACCCGGCCGAGCTGGACGCGGCCACCACCGTGCTGTCGGACGCCGACACCGTCGCCCCCGCGCTCGCGGCCACCGCCGTCGCGGGCACCAGCAAGGTGGTGCAGGCCGACGGGCTGCTGCTGCGCGCGGCCGAGCGTCTTCCGTCCGGCTCCGACGAGGTCGCCGATCCGGGGCTGTGCACCCTCGCCCTGCTCTCGTCCACCACCAGCGACCCGGCCGGCAGCGAGGGCTCCGAGGGCAGCGGGGACGAAGGGCCCAGACTGCTGCCAGGAGACGAGGAGGTCGCCGCCGCCACCGGGCGCGGCACGGTGGTGCTGGAGGCCGTCTCCGCCACCGGCGGCCCGCTGCCGTCTCGTCGGCTCGGCAGCCGCAGACTGCCGCTCGCCTCACTCTTCTCCCGCCGACTGCGCTGGTCCGTCGCCGGCATGGCAACCGCCGTGCTCGGGCTCGCCATCGCCTCCTGGTACTTCACCGGGGCCGGTCTCCTCCACGGGGCCTACCTCACGGTGCTGGACGTCCTGGCCATCGACGACCCGGCGCTCGACGAGCCGACCGGACGCAAGATCCTCCAACTCCTCTCCGGGCTGACCGGACTGCTCCTGCTGCCCGTCCTGGTGGCCGCCGCGCTCGAAGCGCTGGGCACCTTCCGCACCGCGTCCGCGCTGCGCCGGCCTCCGCGCGGCCTCTCCGGCCACGTCGTGCTGCTCGGGCTCGGCAAGGTCGGCACCCGGGTCCTGGCCAGACTCCGGGAGATGGACATCCCCCTGGTGTGCGTGGAAGAGGATCCCGGGGCTCGCGGCATCCCGCTGGCCCGCAGGCTGGGGGTACCGACCGTCATCGGCGATGTCACCCAGGAGGGCGTCCTGGAGGCCGCCAAGATCCAACGCGCACACGCCCTGCTCGCCCTGACCAGCGTCGACACCACCAACCTGGAGGCGACACTGTACGCCCGCTCGGTGAAACCCCGGCTGCGGGTGGCCCTGCGCCTGTACGACGACCAGTTCGCCACCGCCGTCTACCGCACCCTGCGCGCCGCGCATCCACAGGCGCTGACCCGCAGCCGCAGCGTCTCCAGCCTGGCGGCGCCCGCCTTCGCCGGGGCGATGATGGGCCGCCAGGTCCTGGGCGCCATACCGGTCGAGCGGCGGGTGCTGATCTTCGCCGCACTGCACGTCGCCGGACATCCGCAACTGGAGGGACGTACCGTCGCCGAAGCGTTCGCACCGGGCGCCTGGCGGGTGATCGCGCTGGATACGGCCGAACCCGAGGACCGGCAACGCGACCTCGCGGCGGCACCCCGCTACGACGGAGCCGCCCGGCAGCCCGCCCTGGTGTGGGAACCGCGCCCCGATTACGTCCTGCGGTCACAGGACCGCGTGGTGCTGGCCGTCACCCGCCAGGGCCTGGGTGAACTTCTCGCCGGTCAGGCTCCCGCCGACATTCGCGGACCGCGGGGAGCCGACCGATGAACCAGGCGGGAGTCGTCGCCCGCGTTCGAGCAGGCTCACTCAGCCCTCGCCGGGCCGCACGACGACGGCGTTGGCCTCAACACGTCCGCCGCGTTCGAAACGGAGGGTGAAGGGCACCAGGTCTCCGGCCCGCCAGCGGGCCGTGGCCGGGACGGTCACATCACTGGTGAACGGTGACATGTCGAGCGTGCCACCCGCCGGAACCGGCAGGGACTCCGCGGCCTGCGGGTAGGCCGATCCACGCCCGGTCATCCGGTGACGGCTGAGCGAGATCCTCCCGGTGACCGCGGAGGACGTCACCTCGACCAACCGGTCCCGCACACCGCCGGTGTTGCTGATCCGGAAGAACGCGGCGGTCCGAGGCACTCCCGGGGCGGGAAGGAAGAGCCGTGCGTCGGTGACGTCGATACGCGGGGGACTGCCCGCGTTGCCCGAGGCGGTCCACACGGCGAGACCACCCAGCGCCAGGACACAGGCGCAGGCCGGAGCGGCCGCGACCCGCAGGGAGTCCGTGAGGCGACGGTGGCTGGGCGTCCAGGAGGGATTCGTCATCGGGCGGGTCTCCACCTCGGTATCGGGCAACGGTCGCGGGCAGGCGGTCCACAAGCGGCGAACAGGGGCATCACAGTGGCGTCCGGGCGGCGGGCCGGGCAGGGCGTCCGCCGGTCGGCCCGCCCGTCGGCCCGCCCGTCGGCCCGCCCGTCGGTCTGCCGGTCGGTGACGGCTGCCAGACCCGCAGTCGCAGGCTGTTGCCGACCACGAGCAGCGAGCTGGCCGACATCGCGGCCGCGGCCAGCATGGGGTTGAGCAGGCCGACCATGGCCAGCGGCACGGTCACGACGTTGTAGCCGAACGCCCACAGCAGATTGGACCGGATCGTGCCCAGGGCACTACGGGCGAGGCTGACCGCGTCCGCCAGGGTCTCGATGTCACCGCGTACCAGGGTCACGTCGGCCGCCCCGATCGCCACGTCCGTGCCCGTGCCCATGGCGATGCCGAGGTCGGCGCCGGCCAGGGCGGCCGCGTCGTTGACACCGTCGCCGACGACGGCGACCCGGCAGCCCCGCTCCCGCAGCTCGCGGACGAGGGCGGCCTTGTCCTCCGGGGTACAACGGGCGTGCACCTCCTCGATGCGGAGGTCGGCGGCGACGGCGCGGGCGGGCGCCTCCCGGTCACCGGTGGCGAGCACGGGTCGCACCCCCAGGCGGCGGAGCCGGTCCACGGCCCGGTAGCTTCCCGGTCGCAGGACGTCCCCGATCTCGATCAGCGCCTCGGTCTCGCCGTCGACGCGGACCATGACCGGTGTGCGGGCGGCGGTCTCGCTGACCCGCAGCGCCCGGGCCAGGGCGGGAGGCAACTCCTCGTCCGGGGCCAGGACCTCGATCAGCCGACCCGCCACCCGCCCGCGGACGCCCCTCCCCGGCAGCGCGAGGAAGTCGGCCACGGCCGGAAGCGGCTCCCCGGGAACGGTTCGCCGGGCGTACGCGGTGATGGCGCGCCCCAGCGGATGTTCCGAGCCCTGTTCGACCGCGCCCGCCAGCCGGACCACCCGCTCCTCGCCGAGTCCGCCCGGCACGGCCGTGACCCGGGCGACGCTCATATGCCCGGAGGTGAGAGTGCCGGTCTTGTCGAGCACCACGGCATCGAGGTGCCGCAGTCCCTCCAGCGCCCGTGCCCCGCTGACCAGGACACCGAGTTGGGCGCCCTGGCCGGTCGCCGCCATGAGCGCGGTGGGGGTCGCCAGGCCCAGCGCACAGGGGCACGCCACGACCAGGACGGCCACGCACGCGGTGATCGCCGCCTGCGGCTCGGCGCCGGCCCCGAGCCAGAATCCGAGCACCGTGACGGCCAGGGCGAGCACGACGGGGACGAAGACCCCCGCGACCTGGTCGGCGAGCCGCTGCGCCCGTGCCTTGCCCGCCTGGGCCTCGGTCACCAGCCGGGTGATACGGGACAGTTGGGTGTCGGCTCCCACCGCGGTGGCCTGTACGAGAATCAGCCCTCCGGCGTTGACGGCACCGCCGATCACCGGTGCGCCGGGGCCGACCTCCACCGGTTCGCTCTCCCCGGTCACCAGGGAGAGATCGACGGCCGAGCCGCCCTCCACGACCGTGCCGTCGGTGGCCAGGCGCTCCCCGGGCCGGACGGCGAAGACCTGACCGACCCTCAGTTCTTCGATCGGGATCAGGCGCTCGCCGTCGCCATCGCGTACCGAGACCTCCTTGGCGGCCAGCCGGGCCAGTGAGCGCAGTGCCGCGCCGGTTCCCCGCCGGGCCCGTGCTTCCAGGCAGCGGCCCGCCAGGACGAACAGCGGTACGCCGACGGCGGCCTCCAGATAGATGTGGGCGACGCCGTCCGAGGCGGTGGGCACCAGGCTGAACGGCATCCGCATGCCGGGTTCACCGGCGCCGCCGAAGAACAGCGCGTAGGAGGACCAGGCGAAGGAAGCCACGACTCCCAGCGACACCAGGGTGTCCATGGTCGCCGCCGAGTGTCGCAGTCCGCGCGCCGCCCGCAGGTGGAAGGGCCAGGCTCCCCAGACGACGACGGGCGCGGCGAGTACGAAGCACAGCCACTGCCAGCTGCGGAACTGCAGACCGGGAACCATCGACAGGACCAGCACCGGCACCGCGAGCAGGGTCGTGATCACCAGCCGGTCGCGCTCCCGCCGGGCGTCCTCCGCTTCGTCCCCGTCCTCGTGCCGTCGCTTCCTGGGCGGCTCGGGGAGCGCGGCGGAATAGCCGGCCTGCTCGACGGCCGCGATCAGCTGGTCCGGGCCGACTCCGGGCGGGTGGTTCACCCGGGCCCGGCCGGTGGCGAGGTTCACATTCGCCGTGACCCCGTCCAGTCTCGCCAGCTTCTTCTCGACGCGCCGCACACAGGCCGCACAGGTCATTCCGCCGACGGAGAGGTCGGTCACGACCGTCACAGAGGTCGATTCGGCGGCCATCAGCGCCCGCTTCCCTGGTCCGTGCCCATGCCGTCCATGTCCATGCCGCCACCGTCGTGGCCGCCTCCCGAGCCGTCCTGTGACGTGCCGGTGCCGTGCATGCCGGGGGCGACGGGCCCGACGCTCGTGCCGACGGCGTAGGAAGCGGCGAACACCACCACGAGCAGCAGGAGGAAGCCGCACAGCGCCGGCGGGGGCAATGCTCCGGACAGCGACGCGGCCGCCCGGCGGCGGGCGGGTCGGTGGTTCTGCTCCATGTGACGAAACTCCGATCGCTTCGTACGGCCTCAGCCAGTCCAGCCGCACCGGTAGAGGAGTCGGACCGGCCGGCACCCGAGTTCCGCTGCCTTGCGGTGACGCGGGTCACAACAGGGGCGCGGGCTCAGCCCTGTTCGTAATGGCTCGGCCTGCCGTGCCGGTGGACCAGGCGGCCGAGCTGTTCCGCGCGGATGCGGGGCATGAGGGTCCAGGTGCCGTCGGTGCGGTGCAGGGCGGCGGAGTGCCAGGGGGTGGTCCAGACGTCGGGGGCGTCGAGGAGGCGGATGCCGAACTTCGGGGCGCCGATGGCCTGGGGGTGGATGGACAACCGGACGGCGCGAGGGTGGTGCTCGGCGATCAGGGCGCCCCAGGCGCGACTGCGCTGGATGACGCCGTACGCGCGTTTGCGGCAGTCGCGCTGGAGGGCGGAGCGGGTGCCGGTGAAGTCCGCGGTGTCGTCGACGAGGAATCGGGTGATGCCCCGGTACAGGGCCAGGGTGTGGCCCTCGGAGCGGACCTCCGCCCGCAGCGCCTCCAGGGTGGGGGCGTACCGCTGCTGCACCCGGGCGCGCTTGGCTCCGTGGGGCAGGTCACCCAGCACATCGCGCAGGTCGAAGACGGAGAGGCGGTGCAGGGCCGCCTCCCGTATGAGGTGTCCGAGTGCGTCCGCGTAGCGGTCTATGTGGTCGTCCGGGACGCGGATGAGGTCTCCGAAGACATGGCCGTCGGAGCAGATGATCACGCGGGCGCCCGGCGGGTGGATCCGCTCGATCTCCCCGCACAGGGTGTTCAGGAAGCCGAGGGACAGGCGTTCGCCCTGGTCGGGGAGGTGGCCGAGGACCTTGGCGGGGTTGGGGGATTTGCAGGGGAAGCCGGGCAGGGTGAAGACCACGGGTTCTCCTGCGCGTACGAAGTGGTCGATCTGGCGCAGTTGGTGCGGGAACGCCACCACTCCCCCGGGCGCGGCGGTGGTCGTGCGGTGGTGCGGCAGGAGCAGGTTGAGGATGGCGGCGCTGATGCCGCTCGTGGAGCGGGTGTCCGGCGTGGTCGTCAGCGGCATGGATGGGGTCCTCCGTGAAGGTGTGCGACGCGGGCATTCGGGCATGCGGGCATGCGGGCATGGCCGTATGGCGCCTCGGCGTGCCGCGCCGGGCGCCTACGGGTGGGAACGGGTGGGAACGGGTGGGATCAGCCGGGCCGGTCAGGGGAAGCCGGTGGTCACCGGCGCTGGGTCAGATGCGCCGGTCGTAGCCGGCGAGCAGGCGGTTGGTGCCCCGTCCGAGGACCGCCGGGATCCACTCGATGTCCTCGTCGTCGATGGCCAGGCGCAGTCCGGGGAGGCGGGCCAGGAGGGTGTCCAGGGCGATCTGGAGCTCGGCTCGGGCGAGGGCGGCTCCGGGGCAGAAGTGGATGCCGTGGCCGAAGGCCAGGTGGGGGTTGGGCGAGCGGTCGAGGTCGAGTGCGTCGGGGTCGGGGAAGCGGCGCGGGTCGCGGTTGGCGGCGCACAGCGAGATGATCACGGAGTCACCGGCCGGGATCCTCGTACCGTGCAGGTCGCCGTCCTGGTCGAGGAAACGCCATGTGGTCAGCTCGAAGGCGCTGTCGTGGCGGAGGAGTTCGTCGACCGCGCGGGGCGTCAGATCCGGGTTGTCCCGCAGCCGGGCGAGCTCGGCGGGGTGGCGGAAGAGGGCGATCAGGGCGGTGGTGATCTGGTTGGTGACCGGCTCCTGGCCGGCCACCAGGAGCTGGAAGATCATCGAGTCCAGCTCCTCCGGCGACAGCTCTCGGCGATCGCGGGCCACCACGAGGCCGCTGAGCAGGTCGTCCTCCGGGTGTTCGCGCTTGTGGGCGACGACGTCGGCGATGTAGCTCTGCAGTCCGTGCAGACGGGCCTCGTACAGCGGCCGTCCGGGGTCGGTGGGTCCCACCGGCTGGACGACCTTGCCCCAGTCGCGGTCGAAGCGGGCGGCCAACTCGGGGGGCAGGCCGATCACTTCGGCGAGGACCCGGAAGGGAAAGTGGGCGGCGAAGCCGGTGACGAGGTCCGTGGGACCGGTTTCCGGGAGGGCGTCGACGAGGGTGTCGGCCAATTCCTGGAACCGGGGCCTCAGCCGCTCGATACGGCGCGGGGTGAAGGCGTCGGTGACAAAGCGCCGCATGCGGGTGTGCCGGGGCGGGTCCTGGTGCAGGAGGTGGACCTGGAGCTGGGAGTGGAGCGGCTCGGGCATGATCGAGGCGCGGGCGCGCCAGTGGTCGTTGCCGCGGTCGTGGTTCTTGCCCAGGCGGTCGTCGTTCAGCGCGGCGTGGGCGGCCTCGTAACCGGTGACGAGCCAGGCGTGCACACCGCTGGGGAACAGGACGCGATGGACGGGACCGCTCTCCCGCATCCGCTCGTACAGCGGATAGGGGTCGGCCTTGTACGGGCAGCCCATGAGCGGGACCGGGTCGGGCAGGGGTTCGCGTGGGCCGTCCGCGTCCATGGCGGGCAGAGGCTCCTGGAGGGTCATGGCGGGCGCTCCTCAGAGGGCGAGGTCGGGCTGGTAGTGGTCGAGCCAGAGGGCGAGGTCGACGACGCGTTCGAGGCGGAGCCGGTGGCCCCACCGGAGTTGATCGGGCGCGGTGTCGAGGCAGGGCTTGATGCGGGTCTCGTCGGCGAGGGAGCGGACCCGGTCGTCGGCGAGCGCGTCGCGGGCCATGTCCTGAAGGCCGCGGTTGTAGTCGGGGTGGTGGGTGGCCGGGTAGTGGTTCTTGGGCCGGTGCAGCACCGACTCGGGCGCCAGCCCCGTGCCCGCCGCGCGCAGCAGGCTCTTCTCCCGGCCGTCGAAGCTCTTCAGCGCCCATGGGGAGGTGAAGGCGTACTCGACGAGCCGGTGGTCGCAGTAGGGGACGCGTACTTCCAGGCCCTGGGCCATGCTCAGCCGGTCCTTGCGGTGCAGGAGCTGGCGCAGCCAGCGGGTGAGCGACAGGTGCTGGATCTCGCGCTGCCGGTGCTCGGTCTCCGACTCGCCATCGATGTGCGGTACGGCGGCCAGGGCGCCGCGGTAAGTGTCCTCGCGGAACTCGCCGATGCGCAGGCCGAGTTCGGGGTTGAGCGGCATGGCGGCCTCGTCGCCGGTCACCAGCAGCCAGGGGAAGGTGGGCGCGGCGAGCGCCTTGGGGTCGTGGAACCAGGGGTAGCCGCCGAAGACCTCGTCGGCGGCCTCACCGGACACGGCGACGGTGGAGTGTTTCCGGATCTCCCCGAAGAGGAGGTAGAGGGAGGTGTCCATGTCGCCGACGCCGATCGGCGAGTCGCGGGCCACGACCACGGCCTCGCGGTGTTCGGGGTCGAGCAGAGCACGCGGGTCCAGTACGACCGTGCTGTGGTCGGTGCCGATGAACGCGCCCGCTTCGGTGGCGTACGGGGTGTCGTGTCCGGTGCGCAGGACGTCGCCGGTGAAGCTCTCGGCCTGGTCGCTGTAGTCGACGGCGTAGGAGCGGATGCGGGCGTCCGGGCCCTCGCGCAGCCGCAGTTCGTCGGCGAGCAGGGCGGTCAGGACGGTGGAGTCGATGCCGCCGGACATCAGGGAGCACAGGGGGACGTCGGCCTCCAGCTGGGCGCGGGCGGCGGTGCTCACCAGGTCGTGCACGCGGGCGACGGTCGCGTCCCGGTCGTCCGGGTGGGCGCCGGCCTCCAGCTGCCAGTAGCGGCGTTCGCGGATGCCGTGCCGGTTCAGGAGGAGCAGGCCGCCGGGCTCGACCTCCCGTACACCTGACCACACTGTCGGACCGGTGTTGAACAGCAGGCTGTACGCCTCGCGCAGCCCGTCCGCGTCCACTCGCGGCCGTATCTCCGGGTGGGCGAAGAGTGCCTTGGGTTCGGAGCCGAAAGCCAGACCGCCGTCGACGGCCGCCCAGAACAGGGGCTTGACGCCCAGCCGGTCGCGGACCAGGAGCAGCCGCCGCTGCCGCTCGTCCCAGACGGCGAACGCGAACATGCCGTCCAGGTGGTCGGCCACCGCCTCGCCCCACTCGGCGTAGGCGCGCGACACCACCTCGGTGTCACTGCGGGTCCGGAACTCATGGCCCAGGCCTCTCAGTTGGGCGCGGAGCTCATGGTGGTTGTAGATCTCACCGCTATAGGTGAGGACGGTCGCCGGGGCATCCGGCCGGTCGGTCATCGGCTGTGCGCCGCCTTCGATGTCGATGACGGCCAGGCGACGGTGGCCGATCGCGGCGTGCTCGCCGAGCCAGACTCCGCCCGCGTCGGGCCCGCGCGGGGTGAGAGCGGCGGTCATGGCCTCGATGACCGGGGCCTGGGTGCGGGCGTCCTGGTGGAAGGACACCCAGCCGGTGATTCCGCACATGGGTACGCTCCTCGGTGAGGGCTGGGGATCGATGGCTCAGCGGGGTGCGGCGGGTGCCGCGTCGGTGGCGTTCCCGGGGAGGTTCGCCGGACCTCGGGCGGGCAGGGCGAGCAGGGGCACGGCGAGGCAGGCGGCGGTGGCGGCCAGCGCCAGGCCCGTCCGCGCGCCGCCGTCCGGGCCCGTCAGCCGCCAGGCCGCCGTGGCGAGAGCCGGGCCGAGCGTGAAGCCGAGGCTGCGGGCGAGCTGCACCGTGGAGCCGACCGTGGCGGCGCGGCCCGGCGGAGCGGCGCCCATGACCAGGGCCTGGGTGGGTCCGCCGGTCAGCCCCATGCCGAGTCCGGCCAGGACCAGCCGCCAGGCCACCTCGGGCGGGGACCAGCCGTCGCCCATCAGGACGAGCAGCAGCAGCCCGGTGGCGGTGAGGGCGGCACCGGTGACCGCGACGGGCCTGGCACCGCAGCGGTCGGCGAGCCGTCCGCCGAGGGGACCCGCCAGCCCCATGCCGAGGGGGAAGGCGAGCACGGTCAGGCCCGTGGTGGTCGCGCTGACGTCCTCGTCGTGCTGGAGGTGCAGGGCGACCACGTAGTGCATGGCGGCGAAGCCCACCGCCAGCGCCAGCACCGCGCCGTGCACCCGCAGCAGCCCCGCGGCCCGCAGCACATCGGTCACCGGACGGCCGCCCGGGCCCCGCAGCCACCACCACAGCGGCGGTACGGCGACGAGGGCGAGGGCGAGCCAGGCAGGCGCGTCGGAGACCAGGGTCAGGGCCAACAGCAGGATCGTTACTCCGGTAGCCACCAGGGCCGTATCGGCAAGGGAACGCCGGTCCGGGCCGTGCAGGCGCCCGCCCCGGGGCATCGCCCGCCACACCACTGCCAGCGCCGCCAGACAGAGCGGGATCTTGACCAGGAAGATCCAGCGCCAGCCCAGATGGTCCAGGACCAGCCCTCCGACGGCCGGTCCGATGACGGCGCCCAGGGGGCCGAGGGTCGCCGGCACGCTCATCGCGCGCCCGCGCAGTTCCGGCCGTACGGAACGGACCGCCAGCACCGGCATCAGCACGAACAGCACGGCGCCGCACGCGCCCTGTCCGATCCGGGCGGCGATCAGCCAGAACGCCCAGGGGGACGCGGCGGCAAGCGCGCTGCACAACCCGAAACCGGCGGTCGCGGCCAGCAGCGCGGGGCGGACGCCCATGTCGTCGAGCCAGCGACCGACGGGCAACAGCAGGGCGACGACCGGGAGTTGATAGCCCAGGACCACCCACTGCGCCGCCGCGGCCGACACCCCCAGGCCCTCGGAGATGTCCGCGAGCGCCACGTTCACGATGTTCATGTCGAGCATCGCGACGAACGACAGCACACCTGCCACGAACACCAGGAGCCAGCGGTCGTGGACCTCGGACACGTCCCCGGGCCGCTCCGACACGTCCCCACGCCGCTCCGCACCGGAAGCGTCGTCCGTCATGCGCCCTCCCGATGGTCGAAGGCGATCAGCGGGTCCCCGGTCAGCGGGTGCTCGATCACGGCCGCGCGCACACCGAACACCTCGGCCAGCAGGGCCGGTCGCAGCACGTCACGGGGTGCGCCGGAGGCGACCACACGGCCGTCGTGCAGGACGTGGAGCCGGTCACACACGGAAGCGGCGGCATTGAGGTCATGCAGCGAGACCAGGGTCGTACGGCGGCGGCCGCGCAGCAGGGCGAGCAGTTCGACCTGGTGGCGGATGTCGAGGTGGTTCGTCGGCTCGTCCAGGACCAGGACGTCCGCCGCTTGGGCGAACGCGCGGGCCAGCAGCACGCGTTGGCGTTCGCCTCCGGACAGCTCGGTGAAGCGGCGGGCGGAGTGGTCCGCCATGCCGACATCGGCGAGGGCACGGGCGACCATGTCCCGGTCGGCGGCGTCCTCCCCGGCGAACGCCCGCTTGTAGGGGGTGCGCCCCATGGCGACGACCTCACCCACGGTCAGCTCGAAGTCCTCACCGCGCTCCTGCGGAAGGGCGGCGATGTGCCGGGCCGACCGGGCGGGGCTCAGCGCGCGGATGTCGGTGCCCTGGAGCAGAACGCGCCCGGCGGCGGGCTTCAGATGCCGGTACACGGTCCGCAGGAGCGTGGACTTGCCGCTGCCATTGGGCCCGACCAGGCCGGTGATCTCGCCCGCGGCCGCGATGAGGTGGGCACCGGCCACCACCGTGCGTCCGGCATACGCGACACTCAGGTCCTCGATGTCGATCCTCAACCGGCGCTCCCCCGGTCCGTCCTCGGCTCCCGCTTCCTCGGACAGGACCGCCTCTCCCGCCCTCCGTCCGGTCCTCAACTCCCGCTCCCCAACCGCCGGTCCAGCAGATACAGCAGCGCCGGAGCGCCGATCAGCGAGGTGACGACCCCGACCGGCAGTTCCTGCGCCTCCATGGCCGTACGGCACACGAGGTCGACCACCACCAGCAGCAGCGCGCCGAAGAGCGCCGACACGGGCAGCAGGCGACGGTGGTCACCGCCGACGACCAGACGGCAGACATGGGGGACCATGAGCGCGACGAAGGCGATGGCCCCGGAGACCGCGACGAGGACGCCGGTGAGCAGGCTGGTGACCGCGAACAGCTCACGGCGCAGCCGTACGACGTCGATGCCGAGCCCGGCGGCCGTCTCATCACCCATCAGCAGCGCGTTGAGCCCTCGCGCCCGGGCCTGGAGCAGCAGCAGGACCGCCGGAACGGCCACCGCCGGGGCGGCCAGCAGGGGCCAGCTCGCGCCGCTCAGGCTGCCCATGAGCCAGAACAGCACACTGTGCGTCTGCTGCTCGTCCCCGGCCTGGAGGACGAGGTAGCTGGTGAAGCCGGACAGGAACTGCCCGATGGCCACCCCGGCGAGCACCAGTCTGAGCGGTGCGAATCCCCCGCCGCGCCGGGCCACCGCCCAGACGAGAGCGAAGGTGGCCAGGGCCCCCGCGAACGCGGCGCCGGACAGGCCGAGACCCAGGGCGCCCCCGGTGCCGAGGCCGAGGACGATGGCGGCGACGGCGCCGAGGGAGGCGCCGTTGGAGACGCCCAGGAAGTACGGGTCGGCCAGCGGGTTGCGGACGAGGGCCTGCATCGCCGTACCGACCAGACCGAGCCCGGCACCCACTAGCGCGGCCAACAGAGCGCGAGGAAGGCGCAGTTGCCAGACGATCAGATCGTTCGTGCCGGGTCTGGGGGCATGGCCGGTCAGTCTGCGCCAGACCACGCTCCACACCTCACCCGGCGGGATCGATGTGGAGCCCCAGGCGACCGCCGCTGTGAGGGCCGCGAGCAGCCCGGCCGCGAGGAGCAGCGCCAGCGGCCCGGCGGGCACGGAACGCCGCATGCGCGCGGGGGCGTCGGTGGCGCCATCGGTGGCACCCTTACCGCTCACCGTGACATCGAGCACGGTCAGCCGACCTTGCCCGGGTAGAGGGTCTTGCCCGGGTAGAGGGTCTTGCCCGGGTAGAGGGTCTTGCCCGGGTAGAGGGTCTTGGCGATCTTCTGGACGGTGTCGGCGTTCTCGACGCCGGCGATGGTGGTCTGCTCGGAGCCGATGCGCAGGAAGTGGCCTTCCTTGACGGCCTTCAGGCCCTTGGTGGCGGAGTTCGACTCGAGCCACTTCCGCGCCTCGTCG
Source organism: Streptomyces endocoffeicus (assembly GCF_016741935.1). Classification (GTDB taxonomy): domain Bacteria; phylum Actinomycetota; class Actinomycetes; order Streptomycetales; family Streptomycetaceae; genus Streptomyces; species Streptomyces endocoffeicus. The sequence continues at coordinate 348,297 of NZ_JAERRG010000001.1, forward strand.
AACGCCTTCTCGTTCGCCGCCTCGCTGCCCCGGTTACGGACACCCAGCTGGATCCAGTCCGGGTTCCTGGAAATGACGTCCTCCCAGCCGACCTGCTTGTAGTCGCCGTCGCAGTCGGCGAAGACATTGCGGGCACCGGCCAGCGTGATCACCGCGTTGGCGACCTGCCTCTTGCAGACGGCGGTGGGCTGCTTGGTACCGGCGTCGTAGTCGAAGAAGAAGTACGTCGGCCGCTCATCCTCCGCCGTCCTGCCGACCGCTTTCCGGACGGCGCCCACCTTCTCCTTCATGCCGTCGACGAGCTCCTTCGCCTTCGCGCTCGTACCGGTGACCGCACCGAGGGAGGTGATGTCGGCCTCCACCGCGGACAACTCGGTCAGCGCGCGCTTGTCGTGTGCCGCACAGGCGGTGGACTTGAGGTAGATGTGCTTGATCCCGGCCGCCTTGTACTCCTCCTCCGTCGGAGCGTCGCCCATGCCGCCGCCCATGTTCATCGAGGCGAAGGTGTCGATGTACACATCCGCGCCGGAGCCGAGGAGCTTCTCCTTCGGGATCACGGATTGGGCGAGCACCTTCACCTTCCGTGCCCGCGCGTCGAGTTCACCGGGCAGCGTGCCCTTGCCGGGCGGGAAGCCGGTGCCGAGCACCTTGTCACCGGCGCCCAGGCGGAGCAGCAGCTCCAGGCTGGAGGCGTTACTGGTGACGATCTTCTCGGGGGCCTCGGAGAACGTGGTCCCGGCGCCCGTGCAGTCGGTGACGGTGACCGGGTAGTCGCCGGTGGCGGGCTTCTCGGCGCCGGCACTCGCCTCGTCGCCGTCCCCACCGCCGCCTCCGTCGCCACAGCCCGCCACGAGGAGGCCGCCCAGCACGACGGCCGTCGTACCCCACCACACACGAGAACGCATCGAAACTCTCCTGGATCCACTTGGCGCACAGGGGGAACGTCGCCCCGGTCCAGTAGTCGTGGCGGATATGGCATCGGTTCCCGCCCACGCGTCGGACGAGAAGGTCACCGCCGATCAGCTCTCCCAGGCGCGTCCCCGCCTCGCCGTGGCCACCGCACATCCCCTCCGGGGTCCGCGTGGGAGCGTTGCCCGCCAGGTCAGCCGGTGGTGGGCGGTGCGTGGAATGCCGAGGCCAGCAGGGTGATCAGACGTTCGGCGTCGGCGTTCGCGGTGGTGGCCGCGACAGCGCGGCCCGGGTGGAGATCGGTGAGGACACCTGACTGATAGAGGCCCAGCAGGCCGACCATGGAGCGATAACGGAAGCCGACCTCATCCGGGGGCAACTGGGGAAGCGCGGCCTGCAGGGCTTCGAGGTATCGGCCCTCCACGGGACTGACCTCCGCCCCGAAGAGGCGTCGGATGGCCGGGTCGCGCTCGGACATCACACGACCGAGGAACCGGGCGACGTCCGTGCCGCGTTCACCGCTCCGCTCCACGAGACGCGCGCCGGTCAGGACGAAGGCGCGCACCAGTTCCTCCACCGTGGGCTGGTGACCGGAGGTGCGCAGTTCCTCCAGCAGGCGCAGGCGCTCACCGTTGACCGCGGCCATCGTGCGCTCGACGACCGCGCGCAGCAGCCCTTCCTTGGAGCCGAAGTGGTAGTTCACCGCGGCCACGTTGGCGTCGGCCTCGACCGTCACCGCCCGCAGTGAGGTGGCAGCGAAGCCCTCCTCACCGAAGAGCCGCTCCGCGGCATCGAGGAGGCGTTCGCGGGTGGAGGCGTGGCGGGGCTGGTCCGCGGGCGAGCGGGGTCCGCTCTCGGCGGAACGGGTCTCGTTCATCCCCTCAAGTTTAAACGAACGCTTGATTCAAACAAGAAGCCCATGCTCTACTTTAAACGATCGTTTTAAACAGTTGATTGAGTGGAGTGATCATCATGCGGCAATCCACGGCTCCGCCTGCCGTGCGACCTGGGGCCGCCCACCGGACGGCCGTACTCGCGGTGATGTGTCTCGCCCTCGCCGTCGTGGTCGGCATGCTCGCCTCGCTCTTGGTGGCGGTACCCGACATGGCGCGCGATCTGCGGGCCACCGAGTCGGAGCTGCAATGGATCATGAATGCGTACGGGGTGGCCTTCGCCGGCCTGCTGCTCCTGGGTGGTGCGCTCGGCGACCGCTATGGCCGCAAGGGGGTGCTGCTCACAGGTCTCGCTCTCTTCGCCCTGGCTTCGGGCGCCGTCGTGCCGACCGACGACGTGGATCTGGTGATCGGCCTGCGCGGCCTGGCGGGCGTGGGCGCCGCCCTGGTCATGCCGATGACCCTGTCGATCATCACCAACGTCTTCCCGCCCGATGAACGCGGCCGGGCGGTCGGCATCTGGTCCGGGGTCAGCTTCGGCTCGGCACTGCTGGCCGTACTGATGGCCGGCGGGCTGCTGGAGGCATATTCCTGGCGTTCGGTGTTCGTGGCGAACGCCGGACTCGCCGCTCTCGCCCTGGTGGTCGCGGCCATCCTCGCGCCCACCTCGAAGAACGCCGAACCCATACGGCTTGACGTGGTCGGCGCACTGCTGTCGGTCGTGGGCGTCGGGGCGCTGGTCTTCGGCATCGTGGAGGGCCCGGAAAGCGGCTGGTCCGACGGAGCGGTACGCACGGGCTTCGCGGTGGGCGCCGGCGGCCTCGCGGCGTTCATCGGCTGGGAGCTGAGGAGCGCGCGGCCACTGCTCGACGTACGGGTGTTCCGGATACCGGGCGTCGCCGCGGGCTCGCTCGTCATCACCGCCGAGTCGATCGCGATGTTCGGCTTCTTCTTTCTCGGCCTTCAGTATCTGCAGCAGATCCTCGGCTACTCGCCGATGCGCTCCGGGCTCGCCCTGGTCGCGATGGCCGTCGGCGCGATGATCTTTTCACCCGCGGCCCCCGCGTTCGCCCGACGGTGCGGCATGCGTGCCGTGATGGGGCTGGGCATGGCTCTGATCGCCGCGGGTCTGGGGTTACTGGCAGCCACCGTCGGCGGAGGAGGCATCTGGCCCTTCCTCGCCAGTACCACCCTGCTCGGCGCGGGGATCGCCTTCGCCGCGACCCCGGCCACGGAGGCCATCGTCACCGCGCTACCGCCCGAGAAGCAGGGGGTGGCTTCCGCGCTGAACGACCTCACCCGCGAACTGGGCGGAGTGCTCGGGATCGCCGTCCTCGGCAGCGTCTTCAACACCACCTACCGCTCCGACACGGGCGACGCGGTGCGCGGCCTGCCCCCTGAGGCGGCCGAAGCGACCCGCGGCTCCCTGACCGGCGCGCTGCATACGGCGGCGGAACTCGGCGGACGACCGGGCGCCCACCTGGCCGACGCGGCCCGCGAGGCATTCGCCGCCGGTATGACCAACGCCCTGCTCGGAGGCATCGGCGTCGTGGTCCTCGGCGCCGTCGCGGCGGTGGGACTCCTGTCCCACCGCCACCGCTGACCCCGGCTCCGTCCCGGGTGAGCCTGGAATTCGGTAACGTCGAGGGAGACACAGCGGACCACATTCCCGCGCCCGCCCTGCCGAATGCCATCATCACCCCGCGCCGGAATCCCCCGCGCCGCTGACCCCATCCCCTGCCATTGACCCCATTGCGTCATCCGAAAGGCACCCCATGAGCCAGCCTTCCGCCGGTCCGATCGTCGAGCGGGTGGATGCCCGGCATCGGTACGAGATCCTGGTCGACGGCGAGCGCGCGGGCCTGACCGCGTACCGCGACCGCGGTGCGCAACGCGTCTTCCACCACACGGAGGTCGGCGACGCGTTCGCCGGGCAGGGCCTGGCCGCGCTGTTGGTCCAGCGGGCACTCACCGACGTACGCGACTCCGGGAAGCGGGTCGTGCCCGTCTGCCCGTACGTGGCCAAGTTCGTCGAGAAGCATGACGAGTTCGCCGACATCACGGACCCCGTGACCCCCGATGTCCTGCGGTGGCTGGAAGCGGAGCTGGACTGACCGCTGAGGATCGCGGCGGGCCGGCGCCGGATCTCGCCATGGCGCGGATGGCCGTGATCAGGACGGGTCCTCGTCCAGCTTCTCCACCACACGTTCGGACACCTGCGCCAGCGTCCGCAGCTCCGCCGGCGTGATGTGGTCCAGGAACAGATCGCGGACCGCCTCGACATGACGGGGAGCGGCGGCCTCGATCATCGCGCGCCCCGCGTCCGTGATCACCACGAACGCGCCACGGCCGTCCTCGGCGCACTCATCCCGGACCACCAGCCCCCGCTTCACCATGCGTCCGATGTGATGGGACATCCGGCTCTTTTCCCATTCCAGCGCCCTGGCGAGATCCAGAATCCTGCGTCGGCCGTCCGGGGTGTCCGTCAGCTCGACCAGCACCCCGAAGTCCGCGGCCGACACATTCGACTCCGTCTGCAGCAAGCGCGACAACCGGCCCCGGAGCCTGTCGTGCAGGCGGAGGAAGCTCCGCCACGCCTGCTGCTCCTCAGGCGTCAGCCATCGCACCTCGTCCTCCATGGGAGAAAGTCTAGACGTAGTTGACACTTCACCGAACACCCATCGGAGCTGACCGGGCCCTGATTTCGCACCCAGTCACCGCCTTAGTTGACATATCAATGGCCGGCCGCCCGTCCGCAAGGACGAGCACGAGGCCGAAATCGAGCACGACTCCCTCTACATCACCTCGCCCGAGACCGTCGCCCGCAGGATCGCCCGCGCCGTCGAGGCGCTCGGCGTCGGCAGGTTCGACCTCACCTACACCACGGGCGCGCGGACGGGCCGTGAACAGCGCACGGGCCACGGCCGAGCGCGCGGCTTGACCGCCTTTCCCGAACTCATCGGTTGACGCGTCATCTACCTTCCTTTACTTTGGATGACAGTTCAACCATTCCTCTGTGGGCCCGCCGGAGGGGCCCACACAACCCGATCACCAGAGGGATCTGCACCTGTGAACGTCACCTTGTGGGTTGTCGCTGCCCTGCTCGCCCTGGTCTTCCTCGGAGCCGGCGCCGTCAAGCTCGCTCAGTCCAAGGAGAAGCTTCTGGCCAGCCCGTCCATGGGCTGGGCCGAGGACTTCTCGCCAGGGGTGATCAAGACGATCGGCCTGCTCGAGGCCCTCGGCGCGATCGGGCTGATTCTGCCCGCGGCGGTGGACATCGCCCCGGCGCTGGTCCCGCTGGCCGCCTCCGGCCTGGCACTGATCATGTTCGGCGCCGCGATCACGCACGGCAGGCGCGGCGAGGCCCAGTCGGCCGCCGTGAACACGGTGCTGCTGGCGCTGACCGTCTTCGTGGCCTGGGGCCGATTCGGGCCCCACTCGTTCTGACGGCAACCGCAGAAACAACCCGAAACACCGATAAGGAAACTCCATGACCAGGATCGGCATCATCCTCGGCAGCACCCGCCCCAACCGCAATGGCGAGCAGGTGGCCAAGTGGGTCTACGACATCGCCTCCCGGCGCGGCGACACCGAATTCGAGCTCGTCGACCTGCGTGACTTCCCGCTGCCGCACCTGGATGAGCCGCTGCCCCCGACGATGGGCCAGTACCAGGGCGAGCACACCAAGAAGTGGGCGGAGAAGATCGGCTCCTTCGACGGGTTCGTCATCGTCACCCCGGAGTACAACCACGGCACATCCGGCGTGCTCAAGAACGCCATCGACTACCTCTACGCGGAGTGGAACAACAAGGCGGTCGGTTTCGTCTCCTACGGCGGGGTCGGCGGCGCCCGGGCCGTGGAGCATCTGCGGCTTGTCGTCGGCGAGTTGCAGATGGCCGATGTGCGCCAGCAGGTGGCGCTCTCGCTGATCACCGAGTTCGAGAACTTCAGCGTCTTCAAGCCCGGCGACCACAGCGTGGACTCGCTCAACACGCTGCTCGACCAGGTCGTCGCCTGGAGCGGAGCCCTGGCGCCGCTTCGCGCCTCCGCCTGAACCACATCGGGTACAGCCGGACCCGTTTCCGGGTCCGGCATCCGAACATCCAGCGACCCCCGTACGGCTCCCTGGCCTGACGACTCGTCCTGCCCGACAGCCGGCCGGTTGTCAGCTGCCGGTGGACCGGACGGTGCTCATGATCTTCTTGAGCTGGGCGTCCGTCAGCGCGTTCGGAACTCCTTGGTCCGCGTAGATCACCCAGCCGTGCATCGTCCCGTCGGGGAGCTTCTGCGCGATGCTGTGCACGACGGCCTTCGGCGGAACGCAGGGGCTCGAGCGGTTGGTGACGGTGACCTGGGCGGTCGCGGTGTAGCCGTCAATACCCCCGTGCTTCCACGGCTTGGCCTCGCTGACCTTGATCTTGGGCTTGTAGTCCGCACCGCCGTACGCCTCGAAGCCCCAGTTGCCCGCCCAGTTGCGGGCGTTCTCCTGGAGCGTGCCGTCCTTGCCGCCGCCCGTGGTGCCGACGGTGGCGAGCTGCCCCATCCCCGCCTGACCAAATGCCTTGGGATTGGGACTCGACGCGCAGCCGCCCTCACGGTAGTTGCCGGCCGCGGTCATGACGACGATCGGCTGGCCGTTCTTGTCCGTGTAGGAGAGGGCCGTCTCCTCGGCGAGGACCTTCCACTTGTCGGCCTTGGTGGGCACGTCGTACTGGAAGTGGTGCTTCTGCGAGGTCTGCGTCTGCCACTCCGTGAACAACGGCTTATCGCCCGAGGGACTCGCCGGGGCGGAGGACTGGGACGACCCCGCGGAGGGCGCCTTGGACTCCGCGGCGCCGGTGTCCTTGTCCGTGCCACTGCCGGTGTCCTCGTTGCATCCGCTCAACGCGACGGCCATGCCGATGCCGACGGCCGCGATCAGGGTCTTCTTCATCCGCCGGGACGGCATCGAGGTGGACTTCGGGTACTGAGCAGAGGTGCACCGTGGGTGCTGTGCGAGGTTCTTGAAGATCTTTGACTGAGACATGATCGGCACTCTAGGCGAGCCGCGTCGCCACGGATCCCCAGGTGGGCGCCCCACCGCAAGACGGATACCCACTCGTGACACATCACATCAAGCTGATACGCGCGGCGCCTCGTAGGGAACGCCGACCTTGGCGGCCAGGCCGGAGATCATCAGCTCCAGGCCGTACTGGAACTCCGCGTCGTGATCGCTGTCGGCCAGATAGGGCGCGGTCGCGGTCAGAATCGGGTCGCCGGAGGCCGCGATGGCTTCGATGCGCTGCTGGACCTGGTCACTGTCCATGGCGCCCAGATAGATGGCGTAACCCAGTTCGCGCATGATCGAGCCGACCATGAAGGCCGTGTAGCCGCGCAGGACGTGGACCATCTCCTCGGGGGCGAGGCGGAGTTCGTCGAGGCAGGCCAGCGTGGAGCGCATGGCCTCCAGGGCGGCGGGTGACTGCGTGGGCCGGGTCAGCACCAGGGGGAACGCCTTCGGATGCCGCTTGGCGGCGGCGCGGAAGGCGGCGGCGTGCGCCCGGATCCGCTGCTGCCAGGTTCCGCCCTCCTCCTCGGGAAAGGCGATACCGGCCAGCAGCGCTTCGGCGACGCCGTCGAGAAGGGCCTCCTTGTTCGGTACGTGGTTGTAGAGCGACATGTTCTCGATGTCGAGCTCCGTGGCCAGTTTGCGCAGGGAGAAGGCGTCGGGCCCATCACGGTCGATCATCGTCACCGCTGCCGCGATCACCTTTTCGCGGGTCAGGCCGACCCGCCTGCCACGGCCGGTTCCTCGCGCCGTCATGCGTCCCCCTCCCTTGACATCACTTACGCCGCAAGTCTAGCGTTCCGGCGCACAAGACTTGCAGTGCAAGTGTCACTGTGGGCGATCGCACTGGGTTCACGAGCTGACCAGGGAAGAAGGACTCGATCGATGGAACTCGCCTGGCAGGACACCGACGTCCTCGACATGCCCACGCTCGGCACCCCGATCACCACCCTCGGCGGCCTCGCGGACATACCCGGCGGCTACGGCGCACAGCTCGGGTGGGCCCGCAGGCGAGCGGAGGAGCTGCGTACCGAATTCGCGGCGACCGGTACCCCGGACACCGTCACCACCTGCGACCTGGTGACCCTGCCCTATCCGACGAGATTCGGCCTCTTCCGCGCCTCCCGGGCCATCGCCCCGTTCCTCGCCATCACCAACCGCATGCTCGTCATCCGCTGGACCGAGAGCGACGGACGGCGGCGGGTGCTCCTGTTCGAGCCGAGCGATGTCCAACTCGGCCGCAACACCCCGTACTTCGCCGCGCTGGCCCGCCGCACACCCGGCCCGGTGCGATCCCTGATGGTCACCGAACACGGCACCGTCCTCGGGCATCTGGCCCGGCTCGGCATCGCGCCCGAGGACGTCGACTATCTCCTCTTCGACCATCTGCACACCCAGGACCTGCGCCGGTGGATCGGCACCAGCACACCCCAGCCGGACTTCGGCGACGGTCCGGTCGAGCCCGCGTTCCCCCGCGCCAAGGTGATCGTGCAACGGCATGAACTGCTGGCCATGTCCGAGCTCCACCCGCTTCAGCGGCCCTGGTACCAGCCCGAGGCCTATCGGGATGTCCGGCCCGAGGCCTTTCTCGCCGTCGACGGCTCGCTGCTCCTCGGCCCCGGTGTCGCGGTCATCTCCACCCCCGGCCATGTGCTGGGCAACCAGACCCTCCTGCTGAACACCTCCAGCGGCATCTGGGCGTCGAGTGAGAACGCCATCGCCGCCGAATGCCTGACCCCCGAGCACTCCCGCATGCCCGGCATCGCCCGCTGGGCTCGCGCCTGGCAGCAGGAGGTCGTACTGAACGCCAACACCATCGAGACGACGGCCGAGCAGTACAACTCGCTCATCATCGAGAAGACGCTCGTCGACCGCGCCCAGGCCGACCCCCGCTTCCTGCAGTTCTTCCCCTCCAGCGAGCTGACCGCCGCCTGGACCAACCCCGGCACCGGCCCCACCTTCACCCACAAGGCAGTGACCCACCGATGACGACCGTGATCAGCGACGAGATCCTCGCGTCCCGCCAGCAGCTGGTCCTGGACCACTTCCATGACGAGGTCCGCCAGGAGTGGGACGACGTCCTGGCCACCTTCCCGCATCCGCGCTACGAACTGATCCCCACCATGACGGTCCACGACGGCGGCACGGCCGTACGCGGCTACTACCGCGACAGCCGCCGCGCCTTCCCCGACCAGAACCACGAGATCATCGCCCTGCGCCACAGCGGCGACGCCGTGATCGTCGAATTCTGGCTGCTGGGCACCCACCTCGGCCCGCTGGGCGCGATCCCGCCCACCGGAAACCGCTTCCGTGTCCGCATGACCGCGTACTTCATCTTCGACGACGACGGAAACGGCGGCGAGAGCCTCGTCTGCGAGCGGATCTACTTCGACAGCCTCACGCTGCTGAAACAGCTGATCGGCGGCCTGAACCTGCGCGATCCGCGCAACTGGCCGCTGGCCGTTCGCTGTCTGCGCGGACTCCTCAAGGAAGCCGGCGGCGCCCCGGACCCGGCCCTCGTCAACACGCCGAAGGCGGACCTGTCGTGAAGGTCCACCACCTCAACTGCGGCACCATGCACCTGCGCGGCGGACCGCGGCTGGTCTGCCACGTCCTCCTCCTCGAGACGGACGCACAGGGGCTTGTGCTCGTCGACTCCGGCTTCGGCCTCCTGGACATCGCCACCCACGGCCGCCGTGTGGGCCCGGCCCGCCACTACGTCAAACCGGCCCTGGACCCCGAGGAAACCGCCGCCCGCCAGGTCGAGCGGCTCGGCTTCCGCCGCGACGACGTCCGCCACATCGTCCTCACCCACTTCGACGCCGACCACATCGGCGGCCTCGCCGACTTTCCGCACGCCACCGTCCACATCACCGCGGCCGAGGCACACGGCGCGATCCACGCCCCCTCCTGGCGGGAACGTCTCCGCTTCCGCCCCGCCCAGTGGGCCCACGGCCCGAGCGTCGTCGAACACCGCCCGGACGGCGAGGCGTGGCGCGGGTTCGCGGCCGCCAAGGAGCTCGACTCCGTCGCGCCCGGCATCGTCCTGGTCTCCCTCCCCGGCCACACCCGCGGCCACGCCTGCGTCGCGGTCGACACCGGCACCCGCTGGATCCTGCACGCCGGCGACGCCTTCTACCACCCCGGCACTCTCGACGGCCGTGCCCCCGTGCCCGTGGCCCTCCGCGCCATGGAGGCGGCCGTCGCGTACGACCTGAAACAGGTCCGCGCCAACCACGCCCGCCTCGGTGAGCTGCACCGGCGCGCGGAACCCGACCTGACGATCATCTGCGCCCACGACCCGGGCCTGTACGAGCGGATGCGGGGCGGCTGAGGGAAGAGCCCGGGTGCGCCGACCGCACCCGGGCCGAACGGCTGCCACCAGGGCCACCTCGGCTACCAGGGCTACCAGGGCACGGGCTGGTCCTGGTGGTTGAGGAATCGCAGGCCCGGTTCGCCGCTGTGGCGGTCGATCGTGTCCACCACGCCCGGGATGGACTGATCGATGGTCAGCGGTGCGTGCGGTCCGCCGAGTTCGGTGCGGACGTGGCCGGGGCACATGAGCAGCAGCGTGTGCGCGGCCTCGGCGTACCGGGCGGCGTAGCTGCGCATCAGCTGGTTCAGCGCGGACTTGCTGGCGCGGTAGACGTCCTGGCCGCCCTTGGTGTTCAGGCCGAGACTGCCCTGGCGCGAGGACATGACGCCGATGGTCCCGGTCGGGGCGACCAGCGAGCGGAGGGACTCGACCACACGCATCGGGCTGAGCGCGTTCGTGACCATGACCTCGGTGAACATCTCCGTCGGAACGTCGCCGATCGGAATGTTGCCCCTGGTGATGGCGGCGTTGACGAACAGCAGGTCGAGCGTGTGCTCCGCCAGGCGCTCGCGCAGCGCGGCGACCTCGTCCGATTTTGTCATGTCCATCGACTCGACCGTGACCCGGCCGCCGGACGCCTCGGCCAGGTCGTGGAGGCCGGTGCGCCGCTCGCCCCGGACCGTACCGATGACGTTCCAGCCGCGCCGGGCGTACTCGGTGGCGAGGCCGAGGCCAAGGGTGCGGGACGCGCCGATGATGAGAGCGGTCTTGGGAGTGTTCATGCCTGGACCGCCGGCTTGAGGACCTCTTCGCACCACTGGCGGAAGGTCGTCGGACTGGCGGTCTCGGGGGTGCGCGGCACGCCCCCGTCGATGCCGTCGTCCTTGGATCGCATCATGTCGACGTAGCCCTGCACGATGGCGTCGCCGACGCCGCGCCCGGTGAACGCGGCGCGGAGGTCCTCCAGCGACTGCCGCCGGTAGCGGATCGGACGGCCGAGCACCTCGGACATGACGCGCGCCATGTCGTTCGCCGAAAGGTCCTCGGGGCCCAGCACCGGGACCTCGCCCGTCCCCGTCCACGAGCGGTCGAGCAGCAGGCCGGCGGCGGCCGCGGCGATGTCTCCGGTGGCGGCCGTCGGTGCCGTGCGGTCGGCGGCGGCGGTGTCGGTGAACACGCCGTCGTCGCGGATCGAGGCCACCTGCCGCAGCAGGTTGTCCATGAAGCTGGGGCAGGCGAGCGCCCGGTAGGCCACGCCGGTGCCCGCGATGAGGTCGTCCATGGCCAGCGACGCCGTCACATGCCCGGCGCGGCCGGCGGCGGGAGTGCCGCGGCCGAGCGCCGAGACGCCGACGACATGTCCGACCCCGTGGGCCGTGAACGCCTTCGCGGCGGCGCGGGTGAACCCGGAGTAGGCGGCGTCCAGACTCGGCGCCCGCGGGTGCGGCGGGACCAGCCAGAAGACGGCGTCCGCGCCGGCGAAGGCCCGGTCGACGACCTCGGCGTCGCCGTGCGAGCCGGTGACGACGTCGACGCGGGCGCGGACGGCGTCGGGGAGTTTCCCCGGGTCGCGCACGATGACACGCAGTTCTTCGCCGCGCTCGGGGGCCTCGTTGAGCAGGATTCCCATGACCCGGCTGCCGATCTGGCCGGTGGGAGCGGTAATGACGATCATGTTGTGAGTCTCGGGGCGGGCGCCCTGTAGCGTCCAATACCTTTCCCGGCGATTGATACCTTGAGGGCATGGATCTCGATCTGCGCAAGCTCCGCTATTTCGCCGCGGTGGCCGAGCACCGGCACTTCGGCCGGGCCGCGGAACAGCTCTTCATCGCCCAGCCGGTCCTCAGCCGTCAAATCAAGGCGTTCGAGGAGGAGTTGGAGTGTGCCCTGCTCGTACGGACCACCCGCAGCGTGGAGCTGACCGCTGCCGGGAAACAGCTTCACGAGGAGGCGCAGCGGATCCTCGGGACGGTCGCCGCGGCGGTGCGGCGCGTACACGACGCCGAACGGGGCGCCCAGCGCCTCGTTGTCGCCTTCTCCCCCGGGCTGCGTGTGTCGGCCGCGATCCGTGCCTTCACCTCGCGCTACCCGGACGTCGAGACCGATGTCGTCCCGGCCCACTGGTGGCAAGCGGACGCGCCGCTCCGGGACGGCCGGGCCCAGGTCGCGTACCTGCGACAGCCTTTCGACGCCTCGGGGTTGCGCACCATCCCCATCGGCCACGAGCCCAGGGTCGCCTGCATGCCCGCGACCCACCCGCTGGCGCGCCGCGAGAAGCTCACCTCCGCCGACCTCGACGGCGAGAAGATGATCACCGCGACGACACGGCCGATGTCTTCCATCGAGGAGAAGTTCGAGCTCATCGCCACCGGGCACGGTATCGCGCTCATCTCCATGAGCGCCGCGCGCTCCTACTCCCGCCCCGACCTCGTCCACCTTCCCGTCACGGACGCCCCAGGGGCCGAGACCTGCCTGGCCGTCGCCACGGACCGGCGCGAGAACCAACTGCTGCGCGACTTCCTGGAGATCGCCACCGCGACGCTGCGGCGCGCCTGAGCGGCCGACGGTACGAACCGGACAGAGCTGCCCGTGCTGTTCCGCGAGGACCGGCCTGGTCTAGCCGTCCAGTCGCTGACGGCGCAGCAGGAACCACGCCGCCACCGCGGTCGCCAGGAGTACGCCCGCACCGACGCCGGCCGCGATCCGCAGGCCGTCGACGAACGCGTCCCGCGCCGTGGCCAGCAGGGCCGTGCCCGTCTCGGACGGCAGCCCGGCGGCCGCCTCGACGGCGCCGCCGATCGAGTCGTCCGCCCGCTCGGCCACCGGGCCCGGCACCCCCACCGGCGGGGTGAAGCCGCGGTAGACACCGGTCACGATGGAGCCGAGCACGGCGATACCGAGCGCCGCGCCCAGCTCGTACGCGGTCTCCGACACCGCGGACGCGGCTCCTGCCTGGTTCTTCGGCACGGTGGAGAGGATCACATCCGCGGTGACGGTGAACGCGAGGCCCGCGCCGACACCGACCACCAGCAGCACCGCTCCGAGGAGCGGGTACCCGGTATCGGTGCGCAGCCAGACGAGAGCGGCGAGGGCGAGCCCGATCGCCGCCAGACCGCCGGAGACCACCGCCCGCACGGAGAAGCGGCGGGCGGCGTGTCCCGCCAGCAGCCCTGCCACCACGGCCCCGACCGCCGTGGGGAGTTCGGCGAGTCCGGCCTCCAGCGGGTCCCGGCCCTGCACCAGTTGCAGGTACTGCGACAGGAAGAAGACCAGCCCGGAGAGGCCGAGGACGGTGAACAGGTCGGCGAGGACCGCACCCGAGAACCCCCGGTGCCGGAAGAGCCGCATGTCCAGCAGGGGGGCGGGGAGCGTCAGCTGCCGCCGTACGAACCACCCCAGGGCCAGCACCCCGACCATGCCCGTGGCCGCGATGTCCCCGCGCACTCCGTACACCGCCGCCTCCTTGACCGCGTAGACGACGGCGACCATGCCGACGAGGGAGAGCAGCACGCTGGGCAGGTCCCACGGTCCGGGCGCCGGGTCACGCGACTCGGGGAGCAGCTTCGCCCCGACGAGCACGAGAAGCACCATGACGGGGAGGTTGATCAGGAAGACCGAGCCCCACCAGAAGTGTTCCAGCAGGAAGCCGCCGAGGACCGGGCCGACGGCCATGCCCGCCGAGGCCGTCGCACCCCAGAGGCCGACGGCCAGGCTGCGCTCCCGGGGGTCCTGGAAGAGGTTGCGGATGAGGGCGAGGGTGGAGGGCATGAGGGTCGCGCCGGCGACGCCGAGCAGCGCCCGCGCGCCGATCATCATCTCCGCGCTCTGCGCGTACGCCGTCAGCGCGGATACGGCTCCGAAGGCCACCGAGCCGCCGAGCAGCAGCTTCTTGCGGCCGATACGGTCGCCGAGGCCGCCCATGGAGACCAGCAGGCCCGCGATGACGAAGGAATATATGTCGCCGATCCACAGCAGCTGGGTGCCGGAGGGCCCGAGATCCTCGCTCAGGAACGGGGTCGCCAGCCCCAGGACGGTCGCGTCGACGGCGACCAGGAGGACGGCGAGGACGAGCACGGCGAGCGCCAGCCAGCGGCCGGGCCGCGCCTCCGCCTCCGCGCTCTCTTCGCTGACCTGGACGGGGCTCCCGCTCATGCGTTACCGCTCCCCCGCCGCGCGCCGCCGAGCAGCAGCTCCAGCACCATGTACTCCACGTCCTTGGCGGCGAGCCGCCCGTCGTAGACGCCCCACGCGGCCGACGCCATCAGCCCGTACAGGGCCTCTGCCAGCCACACCGGCGTCAGGTCGACGCGGAAGTTCCCCTGCTCCTGGCCGCGCCGGAAGAGCGCGGTCAGGCGGGCGTCGAGCCGCGCCCAGCCCGCGTTGACCTCCTCCCCCTCGAAGAGCTGGTTCTCGCCATAGAGAAAGGCGAGGAAGCCGGAGACCGGCTGAAGGGCCGCCACGAGCCGGCGCAGCGCCTCGACCGCGTCGCCCTCCTCGATGTGGGCCGTGTCCAGTGCCGCCTCGGACCGCTCGATACCCAGCTCCTCCAGTGCCCGGATGAGCGCGTCGCGCCCGGCGAAGTGTCGGTGGAGCGTGGCGCGGCTGATCCCCGCCGCCTTGGCGATGTCGTCCATCGAGGCGGTGGCCCTGCGGGTGAGCAGGGCGGCGGCTTCGCGCAACACGTCGTTGCGGTCAAGAGTCATGCGACAATCATAGCTTGATTGAGACAGCGATGTCTCGTGAGAGGCTGGCTTGCGTCACCTGAGACCGTCTCGTCGGCGTTCGTCGGCATGCCGACCTCCCGGGCACTCAGGTCCTGCACGGCCACTTCGGCCGGGCTGGGCCCTACGTGCCGCCGGCCGCCGCGCTCGCCCCTGCGTACCGAGCCGTCCGGACTGGGCGGTACGACGCGTCAGTCGCCGCCCCGCGCCCCCTCCACATCCGACGGCCGCCGTGCGCGCGGACAGGAGACGCGCCGCCGACTGCTGGAGGCCACGGCTTTCCGCTCGCGGCGGGCCGTTGGCCCGCTCGCCGAGAGGACGAGCAGCGGCTGCGGGGACTTTCGCAAAACACGGCGACCGCGACTCGCTCGGCTACTTCGCGCTGCGGCGCGAGAAGGGTGTGATCTGGTCGCCGACCGGCAAGGCGGCAGTCACCTACCGCGTCGTCGGCGGTGTATCACTGGCCTCCGGCGACCCGATCGGCGCCCCGGAGGCATGCGGAAGAACGGAAGTGACCGCGCCGTTCCTCAAATCTCCCAGCAGCGCACGGACGTACAGCGGGGCCGGACGGGTGGTCCTGTCCGGCCCCGCTGTCGTCTAGTCGCGGTGGCCACTCACCTCAGCAGCCGGGATAGTCCTCCGCAGCCATCCGTTTGAACGCTGCCTGCGACCCCGATCCGAAGACCCCGTCGATCGCGCCGGTGTAGCCATAGCCCCGCAGCCAGCACTGGATGTTCTTGGCCTCGGTCGTGTTCAGGCCCAAGTTGTTCACGGCCAGCGGATTGACCGCCTCAGCATTCACCGCCGGCTTCGAGACCGACGCGGACGCCGCGAAGCTTACGCCCGCCCCCGCCAGGCTTCCCGCGGCAATACCAACGACGGCAATGGTACTGACGAGCCCCCTCGTCAAAACTCGCATTCGATTACCCCTTTTGGCTTGAGTTGGGTGGGGGGCTCGCAGCAGGATCTGCGATACCTCACGGAGCCCAAGGGTGTGTTCGGCGTGGAGCCGGTTGAGGCTTCGGATGTGGGGCTACAGATGTGGATGACGTCCAGGTCGGTCGATGCGGCGAGCGACTTGGGCATCCGGCTCGGATCGTGCGACGCCGAGGTCGTGTGCAGCCTGCTTTCCTCGCTCAGGTGTAGAGCTCGCGAGTGCCGTCAAGTGCGCGCGGTCGGCTCGGCCGGCTCGGGTGTGCGCTGCTGCCATGAAGCCGCCCCCGATGAAGCCGGACCGGACGGGTCCGGTCACAGGGTCGCCTCATACGGGTCGCGGCCCTCAGGCACGAGCAGGATCGCGTCGACCCTGCTGCCGACGTGGACCGTCTCTCCCGAAGCGACGGACTCGTCGATGGACATCAATGTATCCAGCACGTGGTAGCCCAGGTCACCGGTAGCGATGTGGGGCTGCTGACCGCGGATGGCTCGAGCCATGTCGAGGACGCCCAGCCCTCGGCCCGCTTCGATCCCGACCGGCTTGACGGTCTCCCACTCGGCCTCGCCGTCCGACGAGGGGGCGCGGGTGATTTTCACGTCGCCGGCGAAGTAGTTGGGGTCCGGGAGGATGAGAGTGCCTTCAGTGCCGGTGATCTCGACAACCCCGGTGCGGGTGAGGGGCGAGTCAAAGCTGAAGATGCTCTGGCTCACGCCGCCGTTGTCGAACTGAGCGAGAGCCGATACGTGTGTGGGCACCCCGACGGCGAATTCCGTGCCGGCTCGGTCGCCGGTCTTGATGGTGCGGACGGCGCGGCCGGTGGAGCCCACGGCCGAGACTCGGACCACGGAGCCGAACAAGCTGACCAGGGCGGTGATGTAGTAGGGCCCCATGTCGAAGAGGGGGCCCGCGCCTTGGGCGAAGAGGAATTCGGGGCTGGGGTGCCAGGCGTCCGGACCCGCGGACTGCATGACGGTCTGCGCGGACAGCGGGGTTCCGATATCCCCTCGGACGATTGCCCTGCGGGCGGTCTGCACACCGGGGCCCAAGACGGTGTCAGGAGCGACGCCGACCCGCAGGCCGGCTGCGGCCGCTTCGTCGAGGAGCGTCCGAGCACTGGACCGGTCGATAGCGATGGGCTTTTCGGACCAAACATGCTTGCCCGCGACGACGGCAGCCGAGCTGATCTCCGCATGCGCAGCGGGGATGGTCAGGTTGACGACGATGTCGACATCGCTGTGCGTCAGGACGTCTTGCGTCGTTCCCCACTCCCCCACCCCGTACTTGCGTGCCTGAGCCTCGGCACGCGCGATATCGAGGTCACCGACGATCACGAGGCATATATCGGGGAACTTCCTGAGGTTGGTCAGGTACTCGTCGCTGATGTTGCCGGCGCCGACGATGCCGATGCCGACCGGGCTGTGCGCGGCCATCAGACAATCCCCCTCTTGCTCAGGTAGCTGACGCCCGCCTCGATGCCTTCGAAGATGTCGCCGTCGTAGTAGTCGAACTCGATGATGGCGAACTTGGCATCGGAGGCCGCGGCCAGCGCCGCATCCAGCGGAACCTCGCCCTGGCCCGGTGCGACCTGGCCCGTCCGCGCGGGATCGAACGGAGTGTCAGAGGAGAACGGGTCGTCGATGATGGCGCCGTCCTTGACATGCAGTGCCTGCACCCGTGAGCCGAGACGCCGCAAAAGCGACACAACGTCCTTGCCTCCGGCCGCGGCCCAATAGATATCGATCTCAAGGCTGACCGCCGGATCAAGACGACTGACGAAGAGATCAAAGGCGTTGGAGCCGTTGATGCTGTGGACGAACTCCTGCGAGTGGTTGTGATAGCCAACGCGCAGGCCGTAGTCCGCGGCGGCTTCGGCCGCCTCGTTGAGGAGCTCCGCGGTCCGAGCGATCTCCTCCTCTTCGGCCCACCGGGCGGCGGGCACGAACGGGTCGATCACCGTCTCAAGGCCCAGCTGCCGAGCTGCTGCGAACGTCTTCTCGAGCGTCTCGGCAAAGGTGTCCTTCACCTGCGCGATCTCGGGAGACAGGAAGTTGGCGTGCCCCGTGCGCGCCGACAGGCCGTGGCGTCCGAGCGTGTCCGAGAGTTCCTTCGCGCGACGCACGAAGTCGAACACCTCGACATTGCGCAGCCCCAGTTCGGCGAGGCGGGCAAGGGTGCCTTCCTCGTCGGTCTCGAGCACTTGGCGGGCGGAGTAGAGCTGGAGCGACAGCTGCGGTGTGGACATGCGCGGGTTCCCCTCAACGTGCGGAGCATGAGGCCCCGGCCGTTTCGACCGGCACGGTGACAGATACAGAATACCGACAGGGCTGTCGGTTTCTAGGGGTGGTTAGATTTTGTCATGGCAAAAGCGGCAGCATCGGCGCGACAGAGCGGGGTTTCCCGTAACTACCCCAAGGGGGAGAGGCGGCGCGCCCAGATCATCGAGGCCGCGTTCACGGCGTTTGGGCAGGTGGGTTACCGCAACGCGAGCATGGTTCAGCTGGCGGCGGCCTGCGGCGTCTCACGCGCAGGCCTCCTGCACCACTTCCCGACGAAGGAATCCCTCCTCGAGGCAGTGCTGGAGCAGCGCGAGCTCCAGGACGAGGAGCACTTCTTCCCGTCGGGCGGGGCGGGCCACGACGGGCTTGTGTACTTCGCCGGCATGATCCGCCTGGTCGCACACAACCAGGCCAACCCGGTCATCGTGAGCCTGTTCGCCGTCCTGTCGAGCGAGGCAACGGCCGCGGATCATCCGGCGCGGCCGTACTTCATCGCGCGTTACGAACGTGCTCGCCGCCAGATGCAGCTGGCCATCGATGATCTGGCGCATCGTGAGCTGCTGCGGCCTCATGTGGATCCTTCAACTCTGGCCGCGAACCTCATCGCCCTCATCGACGGCCTACAGGTCCAGTGGCTCCTGAGCCCCGACGCCATCGACATGCCGACTCACCTGCGTAGCGTTTTGCGCAGCCTTATCAGTGTCGAACTGGCCTAGCCGTCGAGGCGTTGAGTCGGATCATGAACGCCGGCCCGGGACGCACAGTCGCTTTTCACCAGTCGTGAACGGTGCCGTCATGCAGCCGGTTGACGGGGAGGTAGGCCGCCTCATACGGGTACTTCTCCGCCAGGCTCTCGTCCATGTCCACACCGATCCCCGGCGCCTCGCCAGGATGCAGGTGGCCGTCGGCGAAGGTGTAAGCGTGCTGGAACACCTCACCCGCCAGTGGGCTGTGTCCGGAGTACTCCTGGATACCGAAGTTGTGGATCGCCAGATCGAGGTGGAGTGCCGCTGCCATGCCCACTGGTGAGATGTCCTCCGGGCCGTGCACGGCGCTCTTGATCTGGTGGACGGCGGCCAGGTCGAAGAGTTTCCTCAACGGGGTGACTCCGCCGAAATGGGTGACGGCCGAGCGCACGTAGTCGATCAGTTGCTCGGTGAGCAGGGTGTGATAGTCGTGGACCGTGTTGAAGACCTCGCCGATGGCGAGCGGGGTCGTGGTGTGTTGCCGGACCAGGCGCAGGGCGGCCTGGTTCTCCGCGGGCGTGCAGTCCTCCATCCAGAACAGGCGATAGGGCTCGAGGTCCTTGCCCAGCTGGGCGGCTTGCAGCGGGGTCAGCCGGTGGTGGGCGTCGTGCAGGAGGGGGAGTTCGGGGCCGAATTCATGGCGTACGGCTTCGAAGACCCCGGGCATGTGGCTCAGATAGGAGCGGGTGTCCCAGTCCTCGACCAGCGGACGGGCCTGCTGGTGCGGGACGGGTGCCGAGTCGGCGCCTTTGGTGTGGACTCCGTAGACGGCCTTGAGGCCGGGGATACCGGTCTGGATCCGCACGGCCCGGTACCCCTCGGCGAGCCGGGCCCGGACGGAGTCCAGCAGCTCCGGGGTGTCCTGGCCACTGGCGTGTCCGTAGGCCAACAGCCGGTCACGGCTCGCCCCGCCGAGGAGCTGGTAGAGCGGCAGCCCCGCCACCTTGCCCTTGATGTCCCACAGCGCGACGTCTACGGCGGCGATGGCCGCCATGGTCACCGGTCCCCTGCGCCAGTACGCGCCGCGGTACAGGTACTGCCAGGTGTCCTCGATGCGGTGCGGGTCGAGCCCGATCAGCAACGGGGCGATGTGATCCCGCAGATAGCTGACGACCGCGAGCTCCCGTCCGTTGAGAGTGGCGTCGCCGAGGCCGGTCAGTCCGTCGTCGGTCGTCAGCTTGAGGGTGACGAAGTTGCGGCCGGGGCGGGTGACGACGACCTTCGCGTCGACGATTTTCATGCGTGGTCTCTTTCTGGAGCCGGTGGGCCGGCTGCTTGTCGTGGGAGGTTCGGTGGCGGTGGCGCTCCGGCGCCTCAGCCCTTGGAGGCACCGGAGGTCAGTCCGGCCACCAGGTATTTCTGGCCGAGGATCGCCGCCACGACCACGGGAACGGTGATGAGGGTGGCGGCGGCCATCAGACCGCCCCAGTCGGTGCTGGCGTAGGAGATGAAGTTGAACAAGGTCACCGGCACGGTCTGCGTGCGGTCGTCGGCGAAGACCAGCGCGAACATGAAGTTGTTCCAGCTGAAGACGAACGCCAGCAGACATGCGGTGGCGGTGCCCGGAGCCGCGAGTGGCAGCGTGATGCGCCAGAAGGCACCGAACGCCGAGAGCCCGTCGGTGCGCGCGGCCTCCTCCAGTTCGATCGGCAGTCCGGCGAAGAAGCTGATCATGATCCACATGATGAGCGGCACGGAGACGAACATCTGGCTGAGGACGAGCACGGTGTAGGAGCCGACCAGGCCCAGCCGCGCGAACAGGTAGTACCAGGGCACCAGGAGCGAGATGGCCGGCACGATGCGGGCCACGAGGATCAGCGAGCCGGTGCGATGCATACGGAACCGCCCGACCGCCCAGGCCGCGGGCACGGCGAGCAGCGCGGACAGCGCCGTGGAGACGACGCCGACGAGCAGTGAGTTGCCCATCGAGGTGATGACCTGTCCGTCGTGGAGGATGCTGCGGAAGTTCTCCAGGGTGGGCGAGAACCACAGGCCCACGCCGGGGTCGGTGACCTGGACATTGGTCTTGAACGCCGCCGCGAACATCCACACCATGGGCAGGGCGAAGAACAGCATGACGACGCCGATGGTGGCGCCTCGCAGCCAGGAGAGGGCCCTGCGGCCGCGTCGGGCGGTGGCGGTCATGCGTCCTTCTTTCCTGCCCCGCGGCGCAGCAGCACCACGGTGGCCACGATGACGAGGGTGAACAGGGCGACGAGGGCCGCGGCGAGCCCGTATTCCTGGTAGTCGAAGGTGAGCCCGTAGGCATAGACGTTGAGGGTTTCGGCCTCGAAGTCGGAGCCGCCGCCGGGACCCTTGGTGGCGTAGAGGATGTCGAAGGTCTTGAGGGCGTCCACGGCTCGCAGAACGAGAGCGGCGCTCAGGGCAGGGGCGAGCATCGGCAGGATGACGTGGCGGAAGCGCTGCCAGGGTCCGGCGCCGTCGACCAGTGCCGCTTCTTCGGGTTCCGTGGGAAGTGTGGTCAGGCCGGCGAGCAGCAGCAGGGTCATCATGGGGGTCCACTGCCAGACGTCGATGAGCATGAGGGTCGGCAGGGACTGTCCGACCGAGCCCAGGAACTCCATGCGGGGCAGACCGGCCTCGCTCAGCAGGTGGTTGGCGATGCCGTTGGTCGGATCGAGGATGAGAAGCCAGAGGATGCCGATGGCGACGGGTGTGGTGAGCAGGGGGATGAGCAGCATGGTGCGGATCCACCGCATGCCGCGGAACGGGTGGCGCAGCAGCATGGCCAGCGCCAGACCCAGGACGGTCTCCAGGACGACGGCGCCGATGGTGAAGACCACCGTGCGCTGGACGGCGGGCCAGAAGCGCCGGCTGTCGCTCAGGAGGTCGGCGAAGTTGCGCAGGCCCACGTAGGGGTGTCCGGCGTTCACGGCGCCGAAGGCGTCGGTCAGGCTCAGATTGATGGTGAAGGCCAGCGGGAAGACGATCATGAGGGCGACGAAGAGCAGAGCGGGGGCGAGCATCGCCCACTTCAGTCGCCGGCCGGTGGCTTCGACGGAGCGGGCGGGCTGCGCCGGGCCCCGGCCCGTGGCCGCCGCGGTGCCGGTGTGCCGTCGTTCGACGGTGGTCCGGGTGGAGGGCATCACGACTCCTGGTGCCGGTTGTCGCGGACGAGGAAATCGGAGAACTCCGCGTCCGCGTCGCGTGCGACGGGTTCCACGGCTTCACCGAGGATTCCGGCCACCAGCGGGCGTCCGACGATGTCCCGGGCCCGGCCCACCTGGAGGACTTGCGGCCGGTCGTGTCCGATCCCGCGTTCCGCGTTGACCCGCATCGCGTCGGCCAGGTCGGAGGGGAAGGCACCCTGGGTTCGGGAGTCCCGCCATGCCGAGGAACGGGCCCCCGGGATGCCCGCGGCCTGGAGCTCGGCCGACATCCGGGGGCCGGCCGCCCAGCGGATGAAGGCCCAGGCGTCGTCCTGCAACCGTGAGAACTTGTTGATGGCCAGGCTCCAGGAGGGAATGTTGTAGGGCCGGGCGCCTGCCGGTCCGGCGGGGAAGGGCGCGAAGCCGACCGTGTCGCGCACCACGGACACCTTCGGGTCGAGGATGCTGGTGTAGACCGCGTCGGCGTCGATGAAGAAGGCGGCCTTCCCCTGGGCGAAGATGGGCAGGGCCTGCTCCAGGCTCATGTTGGTGGCCCCGGGCGGACCCGCCTTGTGGAGGAGATCGCCGTAGTAGCGGTACGCGGCAACCGCCTTCGGTGTCGCGATGGCCGACCGGCCCGCGGCGGAGAAGTCCCCTCCGTAGGAGAACAGGAAGCTCGACCACTGGGACACCGCACCGTTGCGCTGGCCGCGCCCCACGTAGCCGTATCGTTTCCCGCCCCGGTCGGTCAGCCGCAGTGACGCCTCCATCAGTGACTCCAGCGTGCGCGGCGGGCCTCCGACGCTCTCGGCGAGGTCCTTGCGGTAGTACAGCACCGGTCGTTCGGTCACCACGGGGACGCTCACGATCCGCCCCTGTGTCACGGAGGTGGTGCGGGGGGCCTTCTGGAAGTCCTGCCAGTCGAACGTGCGGTCACCGCGGACGCGCCCGGTCAGGTCGGTCAGCCACCTGTTGCGGGCGAAGAGCATCTGGTCCTGCAGGGCGCGGATCATCATCACGTCCACGTCGGTGCCGGATGCGTTGAGCTTGACGTTGTAGCTGCTCGTCAATTGGTCGGCGGTCAGGAGGCTCATCGACACCCGGCGGCCGATCCGGTCCTCGAATTCCGGCATACGGCGGCGGATGGCCTGCGACCACACGTGGTTGATCGCCATGATCCGCAGGGGTGTGTCGGCCGACGGAGGGCCCTGGGGGGACCCGCAGGCGCTCAGGAGACCACCGGCCGCGGCCCCGAGCGCCATGCGGCCGACGGAACGCCGGTTCATGAGCGGTACGGGCGTTGACGTCATCGTCATCGTTCCTTCAGTGGTGACGCACCCCGCACATCCCGCATATTTCGGGAGCCGGTCCAACTGGTAGGACCAGTTTGGGGCGCGGTGGGACCGTAACAGAGCGACGACGGCGTTGACCAGCCCCTTGAGCGGTCGTCCCGCCCGCGGTGACTAGCTCTGCACGCGGCGCTCGGGACCGGAGAGGAGGGCTTCGATGTGGTGCCGCGCCATGACATCCACCTGGACGTCGAGGTCCTCGCCGTACGTGCGCAGGGCCAGCGTCAGGTGCTCCCGCATCCGCCGACAGGCCAGCTCGGCGTCGCGCGCCTCAATGGCCTCGAGGATCTCCGGGTGGTGCGGAACTCCGGGTTCGCCGATGGCAGGGT
This sequence comes from Streptomyces endocoffeicus, assembly GCF_016741935.1. GTDB lineage: Bacteria > Actinomycetota > Actinomycetes > Streptomycetales > Streptomycetaceae > Streptomyces > Streptomyces endocoffeicus. The sequence continues at coordinate 371,930 of NZ_JAERRG010000001.1, forward strand.
CGGAGTTCGACCGCAGCATCATTTCGAACATCATTCCGCTGATGGACGAGAGCATGATCCGCAGCACGGGGTTGCCGCTCGCCGTCGCGATGGCGTCGTGGAAATCCAGGTCGGCCCTCGCCTTGGCGACGACGTCCGACGAGGACGCCATCGCGACATATGCGGCCCGCATTACCGCGAGGTCGTCGTCCGTCGCCCGCAACGTCGCCAGCCGGACCGTCTCCACCTCCAGCGGCACCCGCGCCTCGATGAGCTGCCGCACGGTGGGACGCCCCGCCCGGTACAGCGCGTCGTACCCACGGGCCTGCCCCGACGTCTGCTCGCGTACGAAGGAACCGCGGCCGGGCGCGACCTCGATCAGCTGCTGCGCCTCCAGCCGCTGCAACGCCTCCCGCACCACGTTCCGGCTGGCTCCGAACTGAGCGGCCAGCTCGCGCTCGGACGGCAGCTTGGCTCCGACCGCGAACGCACCCGAGCGGATGTCGTGCTCCAGCTGACGCGCGATGCGCTCGGTGAGGAGACCACTCTGGCCGGCGGATGGCGCGCGGCCCGGCTGCGAGGACGGGACAGGCGGCATGATCAGCAGGATACAGGCGGTCCAGGGGGCGGCGTCGACCGCCTGTCATCGAGGCCAGGACCCGGAACACGCCGTTTCCCGGCCCTGCCCCCGCCGTGCGGTGCGCGCACACGGGACGCGCACCGGCCGAGGCGCAGATCATCATGGAGGTGCCGGTTTCACGTTCCCGCTCGTTGAGAATGGTGTCGGCGTGAAATCGGCTTCCCGGCGAGAACTTGGTCTCACAGGTGCCGCGGAAGCCCTCCTCGCAGGAGGAGAGCGCGTCCGGGCAACACGGTGCGTACGGCCTCGCCGGACAGATCCACCGCGGGAGCCGCCAGAGGTGCCACCCATGGCGGGACGCCCAACCGCAGCGCCAACATCCTCTCATCCGCACTCGCGGAGGTACGCCTCCAGCTCGGCGGCCCCGGTCAGCATCGCCCGCCCGCGAACGGACAGCCGGCCGTGCCAGTCGCGCAGCGCGCTCTCCAGCGGCTCGAGCCCACCGGCCGCCCGCATCTGGGAGATGAGCGCGGCGATCTGCTCCAGCGGATAGCCGCCCCGCCTGAGTTGGTGGGCGAGCCGGGCGTCCCGCACGTCTGCCTCGTCGTAGACGCGGTACCCGGTCAGCGGGTCGCGGCGCGGGCGCAGCAGCCCGGTGCGCTCCCACTTGCGCAGCGTCGCGGGCCGGATGCCGAGCCGTTCCGCCAGTGGGCCGATGAACGTGGCGCCGGGACCGGACGCCGCGGGGTGCCCGGACGCCGTGCCGGTTCCGGACGCCGTGCCGGGCCCGGACGCCGTGATGGGTCGCAGGCCGCGGAGGGCGCTCTCCACGGTCTGAAGCGTCCGCCGGTCGTCGAGGAGCTGTACGTGGCTCTCGTCGATGAGGCGGAACGCCTCATCGACCGCGCCCTTGTTCACCGCCCGCATGATCGACGTCGCCATCTGGTGGCCGTGGCCGGGCACCAGGGCGAGAAAGGCGCGCAAGGCTCCCGCGTGCAGCGAGGTATAGGTGCGGTAGCCGGTCGGGGTGCGACCGGCGGGCGGCAGGATCCCGGCCTCCTCGTAGTTCCTGACCGCCTGCGTGGACAGGCCGTGGCGACGCGCCAGGTCAATCGGCCTGAGCCGAACACCGCTTTGAAGGATTCGCCCCATGAGCCTGCCGTTTTCGCGGGAAAGTTTCCACCGAAGGTTCAACGATACCGTTGATGGCATGGCTCCTGACATCGCGCACACCGCCCATGCCGTCGAGGCGGCCGCCGTCATGCGGCTGTTCCCGGCCCGGCCCCGGCTGCTCGCCCTGGGCGAGCCCACCCACGGCGAGGACACTCCGCTCCATGTGCGCAACGAGCTCTTCCGGCAGCTCGTCGAGCAGGAGGGGTACCGGACGATCACCATCGAGAGCGACTGTCTGATGGGCCTGGTCGTGGACGACTACGTCACCTCGGGAACAGGCACTCTCGACGAGGTCATGGAGCACGGATTCAGCCACGGCTGGGGCACCTCCGGGGCCAACCGCGAGCTCGTGCGCTGGATGCGCGACCACAACGACGGCCGACCCGCCTCCGAGCGGCTCCGCTTCGCCGGTTTCGACGGCCCGCTGGAGATCACCGGCGCCGCGAGCCCCCGGCAGGCCCTCACCGCGCTCCACGGCTACCTCGCGGACCGGGTGGACGCGGGCCTGCTCCCCTGCACCGCCGAAGCGCTCGACGGCCTGCTCGGCACGGACGGCCGGTGGACCGATCCCGCCGCGATGATGGACCCGGCCCGGTCCGTGGGGCGGTCGGCGGAGGCCGGGGAACTGCGGCTGCTCGCCGACGATCTGGTGGCGCTGCTCGACGAGCAGACGCCGCGTCTGATCGCGGCGACCTCGCGGGAGGACTGGGACCGGGCCCGCCTGTACGGGCGCACCGCCACCGGCCTGCTGCGCTACCACTCCTGGATGGCCGACACCTCACCGGCCCGTATGACCCGGCTGGTGGGCGTGCGGGACCAGATGATGGCCGACAACCTCCTCGCCATCGCCGCTCGGGGCCCGGCACTCGTCCACGCCCACAACTCCCATCTCCAGCGGGAGGAGAGCACGATGCGGATGTGGCAGGGGCCGGTGAAGTGGTGGAGCGCCGGCGCTCTGGTGAGTGCCCGGCTCGGCGAGGGGTACGCCTTCGTGGCCACGGCCCTGGGCACGGTCCGCCACCAGGGAGTGGACACTCCGCCACCGGACACCGTCGAGGGACTCCTGTACGCGCTCCCGGAGGACCGCTGCGTCATCGACGCCCCGGGGCTGGCCACCGCCCTCGGCGACACACGGCCCGCACCCCGCGTGTCCCCCTGGTTCGGCTACTCCCCGCTCGACCCGGCCCACTTGGCGGGAAGCGACGGGATCGTGTTCATCAAGGACGTCCCACTGATCCAGCGCCACTGACCGATCACAGCCCCTCCCGGACCGGCTTCACCCGCCCCGGCGCCGGAACTCGGTCATCAGCTGGTCCACCACCACACGTACCGGCAGGTCCAGGGCACGGGCGGCCGATTCCACATCGGAGAGTTCCGGTTTGACCGTACGGCTTCCGTCTCCGACCTCGGACACCTTGACGCCGATGTGCTGCCGTCGCCCCTCGGGTCCGATGGCCACGGTCACCGACCGGCGGGGCAGGGTGGCCCGTTGCCAGGACGACCAGCGCACGCCCACCGTGGTGGTGTGGCGGAACACCGTGTCGACGATGGCTTCCCGCAGGCCTTCGTCGCACAGGGCGGTGAGGACCTGTCCGGGCCGGCCGTGGCGGGCGGTGATGGAGCTCGTCCAGCAGTCCCAGGCGCCGGCGGCCCGGACGGCGGTGAGCACCGACGGCCACAGCTGCGGGTCCAGGTCGTCGATCGTGGCTTCGACCACGAGTACATCGCCGGACGGCCTGCGTACGGTCTCCTGGACGGTGCCCACGACGACCCGGGTGATGTTGGGGCGGTCGGCGGGGTCCCGGGAACCGCCACCGACGCCGACGCCGCGCACCGTCATGGCGGGGAACGCCCCGGGCCGGGCGAGCGCGGCGACCAGGGCCGCCCCGGTGGGGGTCGTGCGCTCCCCCTCCAGGTCTCCCTCGGTCAGCGGCAGGCCCGCTCGCGCGGCGATGCCCAGCACCGCAGGGGTGGGCACCGGCAGCCGGCCGTGCTCGGCGCGCACGGTGCCCCTTCCGGTCGCCAGTGGCGAGGTCGTCACCACGGGATGTCCGCTGAGCAGCCCGAGGTCGTCCAGCGCCGCCGCGCAGCCCACGACGTCGGCCAGTGCGTCGAGCGCCCCCACCTCGTGGAAATGCACCGCCGTGGGGTCGATTCCGTGCACGCCGCCTTCGGCGTGTGCGAGCACCTCGAAGACCCGCCTGGCGTAGCTTCTGGCGTCCGCGTCCAGCTCCGCCGACTCGACCAGCCCGAGGACGCCGTCCAGGTGTCGGTGCGCCGGAGGTCCCGCGGGGACGCTGACCTGGGCGCGCAGACAGCGGAATCCCCCGCGTCGCCCGGGTGCGACGCGTACGGCGACGCCGAGACCGAGCGACGCCACCGCGGCGGCGACCCGCTCCTGGTCCGCGCCCGCGTCGAGGAGAGCGGCCATCAGCATGTCGCCGGCCAGTCCGGCCGTGGCGTCGATCCAGCAGGCGGTTCGCTCGCTCACGGCCCGCTCAGCCACGGCACGCCACTTTGAGGATCTTCGCGACATGCACGGCGGCGCCGAAGCCATTGTCGATGTTGACCACGGCCAGCCCGGGGCTGCAGGACGACAGCATGGTCATGGCGGCGGCGACGCCCCCGGTGGCCACGCCGTAACCGACGCTGGTCGGCACACCGACGACCGGGGCCGTGACGAGGCCGGCGACCACGCTGGGCAGGGCTCCGTCCATTCCGGCCACGACGACGAGACAGTCCGCCGCGCGCACGTCGTCCAGCTTCGCCAGCAGCCTGTGCAGTCCGGCCACTCCGACATCCGCCATCACCTCGGCGCCGACTCCCAGTGCCGTCAGCGTGGCCAGGCATTCACGGGCCACCGGCAGGTCGGTCGTGCCCGCGGTCAGGACCAGGGCATGCCCCGCCGGTGGTGGCGGCTCTCCTACGGTGACCGTCGCGGCCGTCCGGTCGACGCTCACCACCTCGCCCGGAAAGGCCTCGGCCGCGGCGTCGAGAACCGCTTCGGGGCAGCGGGTCGCCAGAGCCGGGCCGGTGCGGTCGTGCGCCCGCAGCTCGGCCAGCAGCCGCAGCGTCTGCTCGGGTGGCTTGCCCGTACCGAAGACCACCTCCGGTACTCCCGTTCGCGTCCTGCGGTCCATATCGAGCCGGGCGTAACCACCGACTCCGACCGCCCCGCTCACCGGTTCCGCTCCACCGGAGTGATCGGCAGGTTCAACGAGCCGGAGCGGAAGGGCTGTTCATCGATTTCCACCTGGTCGTAGCCGACGGCCCGCACGGCCGCCACCACCGCGGCGCGCTCCCCGGGGTCGCCCGCCCGGACGAGTTCTTCGGCGGCCAGCTGGACCCTGCCGAGCCGGCCGTGGTGCCGCACCCGCAGCACCCGGTAGCCGAGCCGCTTCAGCGCCAGCTCCGCCCGATCGACCTGCTCGAGCGTGGCAGCGCTGACGGCCGTGCCGTACGGGACGCGGGAGGCCAGACACGGGGAGGCCGGCTTCTCGGCGGAGGGCACGGCCAGGGCGCGGGCCAGCGCCCGGACGGCTTCCTTGCCGAGACCGGCCTCCAGCAGGGGATGCCGTACACCGTGCTCGGCCGCGGCGCGCAGTCCCGGGCGCCAGTCGCCGATGTCGTCGGCGTTCGCGCCGGACAGCACCGCCGCGTAGCCGCGCCGCGCGGCGAGTTCGTCCAGCCGGTCGTAGAGCTCGGACTTGCAGTGGTAGCAACGGAAACGGTCGTTGCGGCGGTAACCCTCGCGGGCCAGCTCGGCGGTGTCGACGGCTTCATGGGCGATACCGACCGAGGCGGCCACGGCGCGCGCTCCCTCGAGCTCACCGGTGGCGAGCGCGGACGACACGGCCGTCACGGCCAGCGCCCGTTCCCCGAGCGCTCGCGCCGCCACCGCCGCTACCAGCGACGAGTCGACGCCGCCCGAGAAGGCGACGACGGCACTGCCGACGGCGCCGATGCGCGCGGTCAGGGCATCCAGCGGAGTGGTGGTGTGCACGGTCAGCCCTCCTTGGGTTTCTTCGCCTTCGCGGCGGCGATCAACTCGTCCGACGGCCATCCGTCGTCGAGCGCCTGACACACCCGCAGAAACGCCCCCGGATCACGGCCATGACGGCGGGCGGCCAGGGTGATCGGCTCCCGCGGAGCTCCACCGCAGTAGACACAGCCCACGCCTATCGCGGACAGCAACCGCGTGGCGGAGCCGTCAGGATGCCGCCCGATCAGTTCCGTGATGGTGGTCGAGCCCCGGACCGGTGACCGGGGTGGCCGGTCCGGATTCACCGCGGCGCCTCTTGCGGGAAGCGCACGGGCTGGGCGTCCAGCCGGACCAGGTCACGGGGCAACTGGTACCGGGCGAAGGGCAGGATCGCCACCTTGGCGTCGGGGCCATGGCGCTCCATCGCCGCGGCGAACGCCGCGTCCAGCGAGGTGGTGGCGTCGATGCCGATGTCCTCCGCCATGGCGAGGTTCTCTTCGAGGGTGACCAGGGTCAGGTGCTTGCGCACCATGACCTCGTAGATCGGGGCCCAGATGCAGCCCGCCCACATCTGGACCTCACGGGCGTGGATGTCCCCCAGCAGCCGGTGGTAACCGGCCTCGGAGGGTGGCATATAGGGCTTCATCAGGTCCATCAGCGCCAGGCCGGGGAAGAAGCCCGTCTCGGTCCGCACACCGGGCGAGGGGCTGGTGTAGATGATGGTGCCGCCGTCGCGCACCACGTAGTCGGCGGACATGCAGCCCCAGCCGGTGTGGAAGAACAGATGGTCGGTGGGGGCGAACACCCCGCAGATGACGATGTCGGCCGGACCGCTTTCGGCCACCGGGCTGTCGAAGGTGTAGATCTCGTTGAACCGCTCGATGGTCCTGCGGTGCGACACCGGATGTGCCCCGAAGTTCATCTCGATCACCTTGCCGCGGGTGTCGAGCAGGACGTCCAGGGTCGCGGTGAGGCCGGCCATCGTGGCGATCTCGTCGATGTCCGAGCGCATCGGTCCGGCCAGTGCCCCGTAGTGCGTCTGGGGCGACATCACGAAGTTGCCGTGGTTGGCCTCGATGGTGATGTCGGCGCACACCCCTGGCATGACCAGCTTGCCGCCTCCGCCGTAACCCCAGTGATTGGCTTGTGCCTGTCCGATCGCGATCACCACGTCGTGGCTGGTCACGGACTCATGTACCCATGCGGGTGTGCCCCGCGAGGTGATGCCGAGGTGGGTGTAGGCGTCGTAGTTGAGGGGGTCGTTCTGGAGCAGCGGGATACCCAGCCGGGCCATGCGGGTGAGGTTGTCCCGGCCGACCTTCTGCTCGATATCGCGCTGCGACATCGATATGACCTTGCCGTTGCCGGTGATGACGGTGGCTCTGGTCGTGCCGGCCCGTTCGATCTCGTCGAGGACCGCCGGCAGGATCTTCGAGGCCGGGGTGGGCCGGAACTGGTTGTCGATGATGACGGTGATGCTCCGGCCGCCCTCGAGCAACTGCGCCAGGCTCGGCCCGGCCACCGGGTTGGCCAGTGCGCGCCGCGCCTCGTCGGTGGTGTTCCGCACCGCGGGGGGTTCGTCGGGGTAGATCGCCGCGAGCAGGTTCCGCTCGGGGATGTCGAGGTCGAGTTCCTCGCGGCGGACGTTGCTTTCATCGTCCATGACGCCGATGGTCAGCGGGTCCAGCGATTCGTAGGGAATTCGTGCGTGGAAAGTTCCGGTCATCGTCGACCTCTTCGCAAGCGGCGCAACCATGCTCAATGGACCGTATGTTTAAGACGGTTGATCAATATATCGGAAGCTAGGCGAGATTTCAGATCCTGTCAACGCTCGCGCATGCGACGGGACCCCGTCACAGATCGCTGCCGACCTGCTCGGTCCGTTCCGGCCGCCGGTCGAAGGACACCGAGCCCCGGGTTTCCGGAACGGCGATGAGCGTGACGACGAACACCAGGCTCGCCCCGGCCAGGAAGAACACCAGCCGCGAGGGCACATCGGTGAGATCGGGACTGAGCAGGCTGACGAAGGTCGGCATGAGCCCGCCGAGCATGAAGCCCAGGTTCCAGCTGACCGCCGTCCCCCGGGCTCGCAGCTCCGTCGGATACCGCTCGTTCAGGAAGATCATCAGGGGCGCGTAGGCCGCGTTGGACAGCATCACCATGAGCACGCACAACACCGCGACCACGGTGCCGCGCTCTCCCCCGGCCGCCGCGATGGCCCACACCACGGCCGGCAGGGCGAGAAGGTTGCACAGCCCGAATCCCAGCATGGTCCTGCGCCGGCCGATCCGTTCGCTCAGCTCCCCCGCCCCGATCGCCGCGACCACCACCGCCACGCTGCACACCAGGAGGATCAGCCCGCGCTGCCGTTCGGTGACGGGCACGATCTCGCTGAGCAGGGTGGGCAGGAAGCCCGACGTCAGGTAGTACTGCGCCCCGCCACCGGCCGCGACGGCGACGTTCAGCGCGAGGATCTTCTTGCCACCGCCGCGGAGGAGTTCACCGAACGGCACCGGTTCGGGGGCCCGGCCGGTGTCACTTCCCTCCCAGGCCGGTGACTCCTCGACCCTCCTGGCGACGAACAGGCTCAACAGCGCACCGGCGAGCCCGCAGAAGAACAGCACCCGCCAGCCCCAGACGTCGAAGGCCGGACCGGGAAACGCCGCGGCGACACCGATGTACGCCACGCTGGCCAGCGCCCCGCCCAGGCCCGCCCCGCCGGCCCCGATCAGTCCGCTCATCAGGCCCCGCCACCGCGGGCCGATGCTCTCCGTGCCCAAGGTGTGCGTGGTCGCGGTGACGCCTCCGACGAACAGGCCCTGGGCCACCCGGAGGGTCAGAAAGAGGACCGGAGCGAGCACACCGACGGCGGAGTAATTCGGCACGAGCCCCATGGCCGCCGTGGTCAGGCCCACGCCGCTCATCACCACGACCATGGCCTTCTTGCGGCCTCCGCGGTCGGCCACTTCACCGAAGAGCGCGGCACCGGCGGGACGCATGACCACGGTGACGGCGAACGAGCCGAACACCGCGGCCATCCCGAGAGTCGGATTGGATGTCGGGAAGATACTCTCGCTGACCGGCCCCGCGACATAGAGCAGCAGGAACAGATCGAAAAGGTCGAACGACCACCCCGCGACCGAGGCGAAAACGGCGGCGGCTGGTGACCTCGCGGGCTGTCGGGTGGCGGGTCTCATGGTCTTCTCCTCGGCTCGGAGTGGGCATACGGGAGGGCCCCGTGGTCGCGGCGAGAGTCCACGGGCGTCGCGGTCGGCGGGGCGGGATACCGGTAACACCTGCGTCTAACGCTCCTTCTCCTGGCCGCTCCGCCGACGCGTTCCGGCACCGCGCAGCAGCCGCTTGACCCGGTCGAGCAAGGGCGCGAACACCAGGCTCAGGGCGCTGGGGGCCTTCACCGGCCCGGACGGCGCCCGCCCGGAGGTCGCCGCTTCGGTGACGGCGTCGGCGAACTGCTCGAACATCCGGCGGCTGACGTCACCGGCGAGGGCGCGGCCGAACTGGGCGATGCGGCCGGTGAGATAGACCTTGGCGTCGGCGTGCATCGCGGTGCCGGTCTCCGTGGCCTCGGTGGTCAGTGTGATGTCCGCCTGTGTCTGCGCCCCGCCGGTGTCCTGGCCTTGCGCGAGCGCCCTCAGCCGACCGGCCTCGCGGTCGTGTTCCAGGATGTGTGCCACCCCGTTGAACGCCAGTTTGATCGGGCCCACGGAGACCCGGGCCCGGCCCGCGTAGTGTCCGTTGCCGTAGTCGTCGGTGAGCTCCGCACCCGGCAGACAGCGCGCGAGCAAGTAGATGTCGTCGAGCACGCTCCAGACCCGGTCCTCGGGCAGTTCGATCTCCGTGGTGATCCGCACCGCGATGGTGGGGTCACCACTGGGGAGCACGATGTCCTGGACGCTCGGCGACACCGTGTCCTCGGCCCCGTCCGGGCCGTCGGACGCGGCCGCGCCCTGCCCGGCACGGCCGACCAGCGCCGTACGCACGCAATTGCCCGGCTCCGGGATGCCCTCGGGGTGTGCGCGCCGGGTCTCGTCCACCGCGGTGAGGATGTTCCGGTACCCGGTGCAGCGGCAGATGACGCCCGACAACTCCTCCGGCAGCTCCTCCTCGGTGACCTCCGGCTTGTTGACCAGCAGGTCGTAGGAGCTCATCAGGAAGCCGGGGGTGCAGAAGCCGCACTGCAGGGCGTGGTGACGCCCGAACGACTCCTGCAGCGGGTGCAGGGAGTCGGGCCGCCCCAGGCCCTCGACGGTGACGATGTCCGTCCCGTCCAGCTGCACGGCGAACAGCAGACAGGCGCGGGCGGCCTCGCCGTCGACGAGCACAGTGCACATACCGCAGACCCCGTGCTCGCAGCCGACATGCGTACCGGTGAGGCCGAGGTGGTCACGCAACGCGTCGGCCAGGGTGACCCGCGCCGGGAGGGTCAGCACCGTGGGCGTCCCGTTGACCGTCATCCGGACCTCGACCGGGTCGTCCGCGCCGGCCTTCACCGGGCGCGGTGTGCGGGGCCCCGCCTCGCGGGACCCGGCTTCGCCGACGGTCACGTGGTCACCTCCTCGGCGCCGTCGCGGGCGCGCTCGTAAGCCTTGGACAGTTCCCGGGCGGCCAGGGCGAGGAGCAGCCGGCGCCGGTAGTCCCTGGACGCGTGGATGTCGCCGTCGGTGTCGACGATCTCCTCGACGACGGCGGCGAGTCGCTCCCTGAGCCGGCCCGCGAGCCCGTCGCCGCTTTCGGTGACCGCGGCGGCGAGCTGCTCGGAGAGATCGCGGGTGACCGGCCGGTCGGACACACCGAACGCGGTCATCGTCGCCTCCGGGCCGCCCGCGCGCAGACGTACCCGCACGGCCAGGCCCGCGAGCGCGAAGTCGCCGTGGCGACGGGCGATTTCGGCGAACCCGAACCCCTCCCCCTCGGCGGCCACGGGCAGCCGTACGGAGGTGAGGATCTCGTCGGGGGTCAGCGCCGTGGTCATCGCGCCGTGGAAGAACTCCCGGGCGGACACGCTCCGGTGGCCGTTCGGTCCGGTCAGCGTCAACTCCGCGTCGAGGCAGCAGGCCACGGCGGGAAGCTCGGCGGCCGGGTCGGCGTGGGCGAGGCTGCCGCACACCGTCCCCCGGCTGCGCAGTTCGCGGTGGCCCACCCAGGGCAGCGCCAGGCGCAGCAGGGGAACACTTCCGCCGAGCGGGTCCCGCTCCACCCGGCGCTGCGTCACGGTCGCGCCGATGTGCAGGGCCGGTCCGGAGCGGGTCAGCGCGCCGAGTTCTTCGATGGAGTTGATGTCGATCAGCGTGTCGGGGCGGGCGAGCCGCATGGCGAGCACCGGTGTCAGCGACTGCCCGCCCGCGATGACCTTGCCGCCCCCACGGGTCTCCGCCAGTTCGGCGATCGCGTCGGAGAGGCGCGAGGGACGAACGTAGGCGAACGGTGCGGCCTTCATGAATCAGATCACCGGCCCTGGAACTTCGGGGCCCGCTTCTCGCCGAACGCGGCGACGCCCTCGGCGAAGTCGTGGCTCGACCGCAGCATCGCGTACGCCTTGCGCTCCAGCTCGATCCCCGAGTGGAGCGGTGCGTCGATCCCCTTGTCGAGCACCTCCTTGGCGGTGCGCAGGGCCAGTGGCGAGTAGCCCAGCATGGTCTTCACCACCCGTTCGGCCTCCGCGTCCAGCGCCGCGCGATCGGGCAGCACGGCCGACACCAGGCCCCAGTCCCCCGCCTGCCGCGCCGAGATGCGGGTCGCGGTCATGACGTGGTACTTGGCGCGGGAGAGACCGATGAGCCGGGCCAGGCGCTGGGTGCCGCCGGAGCCGGGGATCATGCCCAGGCGCATCTCCGGAAGGGCGAACTCGCTGCGCTCGGTGGCGATACGGATGTCCGTGGACAGCGCGAGCTCGAAGCCGACGCCGAAGCAGTAGCCGTCGACCGCGCTGATGACGGGCTTCGGGCTGCGGGACGGTGCCGTGATGTTCTGGCCCAGATCGGTGAAGCCGACGGGCTCCATCTCCATGAAGCCGGGGATGTCGCCGCCCGAGGTGAAGTGCTCGCCCTCGCCGCGGATGACCACGACCTGGACGCTCTCGTCCGCGTCGATCTCGGCGAAGCGGTCGGCCATCGCCTGGCGGGTCTCCATGGTGACGATGTTGTACTTGCCGTGATCGAGGGTCAGGTAGGCGACACGTCCGTCGTGGCCGTGGTCCAGCCTGATCCGGCCTCCGGTCAGTGCCATGTCACAGATCCCTTTCGCTGTCACTGCCGTTGAGCAGTTCGTTGAGTACGTTTCCGTGGAGGGGCAGGGTGGTGATGTCCACGCCCGCCGGGGCGAGCGCGTCGGCGACCGCGCCCGCGATCGCGGCGGGGAGGCTCATGCTGCTGCCCTCGCCGCACCCCTTCGCGCCGAGGCGGGTGAGGGGGGAGGGCGTCTCCAGGTGGTCGCTGTGGAGCGTGTACCGCGTCTCCGCGGTGGTGGGACACAGATAGTCCATGAACGTCGCCGTCGGTTGCCCGGCGTCGGTGTAGCGCATCTCCTCGAACATCGCCCCGCCTATGGCGTGTGCGAGCGCGCCGTGGATCTGGCCTTCGAGGAGTGTGGGGTTGAGGATGGTGCCCGGGTCGTGGACGGTCACCACCTTCTCCAGCCGGAGCTGCCGGGTCTCGGCGTCGATGCGTACGGTGGCGAGCTCGGCGACGAATCCGTAGCACAGGCTCGAGTTGATCTGGTCGCCTCCGCTGGCGGCCTTCGACTGAGGGGGTGTGAAGGCGGCCTCCTCGTACAGCCGCGCGGTGGTGCCCTCGGGCAGCGCGCCGGGGTCCCAGTGGACCAGCCCGGCCGCGTGCCGGAACAGCACCGCCCGCTCGGGCTCGTCCCGGACCCGGACCCGCCCGTCGGCGAGTTCCACCTCGTCCGGGCGGACGTCCAGCAAGGTGGCGCCGGCGACCTTGACGGTCTCGGCCAGCTTTTCACCGGCCTCGACGAGCGCGCTGGTCAGCAGGGGCGCGAACCGCGACGAATAGCTGCCGGAGGTCACCGTCCAGGGGGTGGTGGCGGTGTCCATCTCGACCACCGGACGGACCTGGTCCAGCGGCAGCCCGAGCTGTTCGGCGACCACGGCCTGGGCGACCGTGGCGTGGCCCTGCCCCTGCGGCACGGTGCCCAGCAGGACGGACACGATGCCGCCCAGGTCGACGCTGACACGTACGTGCTCGGTGGAGCCGGACTTGCCGCGCCCCGCCGTGCGCTGCTCGGCCGGGGTGGCCAAGCTGACGTAGCCGATGTTGGTCGCCGACGGGTCGACGATGGTGGCGACGCCGATGCCGTAGTACTCACCGCGCTCCCGCGCCGCGCGCTGCTCTTCCCGGAGTGCCTGGTAGTCGGCGTTCTTCAGCAGCATGTCCAGGGCGCGCCGGTAGTCGCCCGAGTCGTAGACGCCGCCGGTCGGAGTGGTGTACGGGAAGTCCTCGCTGCCCACGAGGTTGCGCTGCCGCAGCTCGACCGGGTCCAGGCCGCAGACCCCGGCGATCTTGTCCATCAGCCGCTCCAGGCCGAAGTACAGCTGCTGGCCGCCGAATCCGCGGTTGAGTCCGGTGGGTGTCTTGTTGGTCACGACCGCGCGGGAGCGGATCCGCACGGCGTCGATCGTGTACGCGCCGGTGATGTTGCCGAAGCAGCGGTACAGCGTGCTGGGCTCCGGGGGGCGGAGATACGCGCCGACGTTGTCCACCAGATCCGCGCGGAGTGCCCGTACCTCGCCATCGGCGGAGACCGCGGCTTCGAACCACATCACGCGGTCGGATCCGGCGGAGCTCGCGAGCATGTGCTCGATGCGGTCCTCGGTCCAGCGCACCGGGCGGCCGGCGTGCTTGCTGGCCAGCGCCATCAGGGCCACGTAGGGGTAGATGCCGGCCTTGATGCCGAAGCTGCCGCCGTTGTCGGCCGGGATCATCAGCCGGACGCGTGAGGCAGGTACGCCCAGCGCCCCGGCCAGGACCGGGACCATGGAGAAGGGCCCGTGGAAGTTCGCCCACGCCTGGACGCCCGGTCCGTCGGCCTCGTCCTGCCAATGGGCGACGACCGCGTAGCACTCCATCGGGGTGGAGGAGTACCGCGGGAAGGTGTACTTGCCCGTCACCACGTGGTGGGCGGTGGCGAAGTGGCCGTCCACCGCACCGAATTCGAAGGTCCGATCGGTCGCCACATTGCTGTCGGCGCCCTCGTGCAGTCGCGGGGCGTCGGGCAGGAGGGCCTTCTCGACGTCGACCACCGGGGGCAGCGGGTCGTAGTCGATCTCGACGAGTTCGGCGGCGTCCTCCGCGAGGTAGCGGTCCGCCGCCACCACCACGGCGACCGGTTCACCGACGAACCGGACCTTGTCGGTGCCCGTCGGGTAGTACGGCATGGGCGTCTTGAGGGAGAGCGGGAACGGCCGCAGTGTCGCGGCGACCTCATCGGGACCGATCACGGCGGCGACACCGGGGTGCCGCCGCGCCCGTTCGAGACGTACGCCGCGGATGCGGGCGTGCGGGTGCGGGCTCCGGACGACCGCGGCGGTCAGGGTGCCCGGCAGCGGGTCGAGATCGTCGAGGAAGCGGCCCCGGCCGGTGAGCAGTGCGGGGTCCTCGATCCGTGCGGTCGGCCGCCCCGGCCGTTCGGTGGTCGCGGTCACGTGGTTCACCTGTCTGTCGCGGTGTCGCTGTCGGCCAGCGGGTGGTAGTCGCCGGAGCTCAGCCGGCGGCGGAGGATCTTGCCGGCGCCCGACTTCGGGATTTCCTCGACGGCGATGAGCCGCTTGGGGCGTTTGAGGGACGGCAGTCCGGAGCCTTCGCGCACATAGGAGCGGAGCTCGGTCAGCGCGTGGTCGGGGGCCGTCCCGCTCTCGGGGACGAAGAAGGCGGTGGCGGCCTGCCCCCAGCGGTCGTCGGGGAGGCCGACGACGACGACTTCGCTGATCACCGGACAGCCGATCAGCTTGTCCTCGATCTCGTCCGGATAGATGTTCTCGCCCCCGGAGTTGATCATGTCGTCGACGCGTCCGGTGACCCACAGGTCGCCGTCCTCGTCGGCGACGGCGAGGTCACCGGGGAAGTACCAGCCACCGCGGATCGACTTGGTGTTCGCGTCCGGCCGGTGCCAGTAGCCGGCGAAGGCGTCCGGGTTGCGCATGGAGACGGCGATCTGTCCCTGCTCGCCCGGCGCCACCTCGGCATCGGGCGGGGCGTCCGGGACCGGCTCCACCAGGCGGACCCGGGAGAAGACCCCCGCCCGGCCCGCACATCCCGGCTTCGCGATGACGTCGGTCCCGACGGTGAAGGTGTAGATCTCGGTGGATCCGAAGTGGTTGACGAAGGACTCCGGCCGCAGCGTGTCCACCAACTGCCGCACCAGGGTCGGAGTCATCGAAGCGCCGGCGTAGGCCAGCTTGCGCACGGAAGTGGCCTGCCCCAGGCGGCCGGTGCGCAGCAGCGACCAGTAGATGGTGGGCACCAGGTAGAGCGAACTGATCTCCTCATGGGCGATGAGGTCGAGGATTTCCTCGGCGTCGAACCTCGTCTGGGGAACCCAGGTGCCCGCGGCGACGACGGTGGCGATGAGGGTGCGCAGTCCCATGGTGTGGAACAGCGGCATCACGCCGAGCGTCGTGTCGAAAAGTGACTGTCCGCTCTGCAGCAGGTGGGCGACCGAGGCGTGGAACTCGGCGCGGTGGGTGCGCGGCACACCCTTGGGCCTGCCCGTGGTCCCCGAGGTGTACAGCATGACGCTGATGTCCCGCTCGGACACCCGGACGTCCAGCGGTCCGTCCGGCTGGGCGCGCGCCAGGCGCTCGATGGTCGCCTCGGCCGGGTCTCCCGAGCGGATCCACGGAACCGCCTCGACGGAGGCGAGCGCCTCCTGTGCGAGAGCCGAGGTGGAGTCGTCGGCGATCACCAGCGCCGGCTCCGCGTCGGATATGCAGTAGGCGAGTTCCGAGGGGCCGAAGCGGAAGGACAGGGGTACGGAGACGGCTCCCAGCTTCTGCGCCGCCAGATGGAGGCTGGCCAGTGGTTCGCCTCCGGCGCTCAGGAGCACCACCCGCTCCCGCGGCCGGACACCGAGCCCGGCCATCGCCCGTGCCAGCTGATTGGTGTGGCCGTCCCACTGTCCGTACGTCATCGGGGTCCTGCCACCGACAGCCCGGCGACGCGGATGGCGCTCGGCTGTCCAGCGCAGAACCGTGCTCAGATCCATCGCGGTCCTCTCCATTCCCCATGCGCCGGCCGGCGCTCGGCGGAAGCTTCCCGATCGAATAGTGCGAGTCGCACCGTATGATTCAGACCATCGTGGGATGGGAAGCTACGCCGACCTGAGGAAGGTGTCAACGGTCCGGAGAAGACGACGACCGCGCCGCCCGCGCTTCCGGGCGTACAAATGAGGCCGCCACGCCCGGCGGGCGTGGCGGCGTGTCACTCTGTGCCGGTTTTACCGGGCGGTCGGCCGCCTCTTCATGGACGAGAACTCACCGCGCTCGACGCGTTCCTGGACACCGCGCCAGAACTCGCGGGCGGCGTATTCCATGCCCAGGCCGAGCTCGAGGGTGACCATACGGCTGGCGACCTCTTCGATCCCGCCGTAACGGCGCCGCATCTCCTCGTACTCCGCGATGCGCCGCTCGTGCTGCTCGATCTGGTCCCGGGCGAGGCGCGCCACGTCGTCCGGCTCCGCCAACTCATTGAAGAAGAGCTTGATCTCCGCGATGTCGCGCAGTTCGAAGTGCTCCTTGACCGGCTCGGCCAGCCAGGCCCGCAGCGCGGCGTCGCCCGCCTCGGTGATCGTGTAGATCTTGCGCCGCCGCCCGGTGTCCTCCTCGTGCACGTCCAGAAACCCGGCTCCCTGAAGCCTCTTGGGCTCCGCGTACAGCTGAGCGTGCGGGAAGTTCCAGAAGTAACCCACCGACCGGCCGATCGCGCGCTTGAGGTCGTAGGGGGTGGACGGGCCACGCATGGCGATCATCCCGAGAACCACGTACGACGTCGTCGAGAGCCGGAATGCTGACATGGTCCGAAGCGTACCGTGGCGCCTGGCGCCCTATCGCTTCGGCGTGGAAAAGCGGCAGTCACGACCGACGCCCCGCCATGTTCGCCCGGCATCGCCGGCTGCGGAGGCAGGCGGGCACCGGCATGGCGGGGCGCGGGGGCGGCGGTGCGCGGTGCCGGGGCGGCACGAGCGCGTCCCGCCGCCGGTTCAGCTCCCGGGCGTGAGCTCGAGGGTGTCGAGCACTCCGTACACCCCGAGGAAGGCGATCGCCACACTGCTGAGGACGAGGGCGGCGGTCAGCCAGGGGTTGGCGCGGAAGCGGGGCGGGACGCCGGTGTAGCGCAGGCGCCAGACCGCGACCACGACCGCGAGCAGGAAGATGCCACCGCCGATGCCGCCGATCTGCACCATCAGGACCGGGGACTGCACCCACAGGAAGATGCACATCCACACCGGGGGCAGACAGCAGGTGAGGATGCGGATGGTGCGCGTGCGCACCCGCATGTCCTTCCAGTCGATCACTCCGAGCAACCCGAGGGTATTGGTCCACAGACGGGGAACGCTGGCCGACGAGGCGACGGTGACCGAGAAGAGGACGGCGATCGCGCCGCCCAGGAACAGATACTCCGCCCAGGGGCCGAGCGTGTCGGTGTAGATGTGCGACAGCGTGGTGATCATGTCGTTGCCCTCGGGCACCAGACCCTGCGGGTGGAGCACCGAGGCGCCGATCACATAGAAGGACAGGGTGCAGATGGTGCACACGACCCAGGAGACGCCCACGTCGAGCCGCATGACCTTGAGCCAGCCCTCGGCCCGCCGGGCGCGCTGCTCGCTGCCGTCGTCGGGGCCGGTCCAGCGGGCGTAGCCCTTCTCCAGGCACCAGTAGGTGTACGTCGTCATCTCGTCGGCGCCGACACCGGTGATGCCGAACATGGCGAGCGCGATGCCGACCGTGCCCGCGGGGATCTGGAAGCTCAGCCCGTCGGCGAACTGCTCGGGGCCGTAACCGAAGGCGGTGAACGGCAGGGCGAGGGCCAGGCCGAAGGTGATGATCGTCTTGAGGGTGATGCCGACGATCTCGACCCGCTCGACGACCGGGTACTTGCCCGTCTGCAGGATGAGGATGGCGGCGCCGGTCACGATGATGGCCCAGATCGTCAGCGACGATGTGCTCAGCGCGCCGCCGTGGATCGGCAGCAGGATCGAGCAGGCGGCCGCGGTGCCGCCGATGATCCCGCCGCGCTGGAACATCTTGGCGAAGTCCATGCCGATCCAGAGCCAGTTGATCCAGCTCAGCCGGCCGATCCGGGGGCCGACGTCGCGGAAGCCGTCGAGCG
Organism: Streptomyces endocoffeicus; assembly: GCF_016741935.1. GTDB lineage: Bacteria > Actinomycetota > Actinomycetes > Streptomycetales > Streptomycetaceae > Streptomyces > Streptomyces endocoffeicus. The sequence goes on from NZ_JAERRG010000001.1 coordinate 390,006, forward strand.
CGGGCCGGCCGTTGAGGATGGTCCAGCGGGCCAGCTCCATCTGCACCCACACCTTGACCGCGGTCGAGACGATCACCAGCCACAGCAGGGCGAACCCGGCCTTCGCACCGAGCGAGGTGGTGGTGATCAGCTCACCGGAGCCGACGACGGCGGCGGACAGCACGAGCCCGGGGCCGAGGTGGCGCAGTCGGCCCCGGAAGGTCTCGGGGGCCGGGCGGGCGTCTTCGGCGCGCAGCGCGTACGGGTCGGTCCGCGCGGGTGGCGGCGCCGCCGTGGCGCCGTCGGTCGTGGTGGACATAGCGGGTCCTTAGAGGATCTTCCGGCGCCGTCGCCGGTATCCGGAATGGGGACAGGATTCGTGTGGGGGGTGTTGGGGTGCCGTGTGCCGCCGCGTCTCAGCGCGCCGGGTGGTGCGGCCGCTCACCCGCCAGTACGCGGACGATGTCCTCGGCCACCATCGCGCCCATGGCCTGGTTGGCCTCGGGCGTGCAGGCGGCCATATGGGAGGTGAGGAGGGTGCGCGGGGCCTCGCGCAGCGGGTGGTCGGCGGGCAGCGGCTCGGTGCTGAACGCGTCGAGGGCCGCGGCCCCCAGATGCCCCGAGCCGAGCAGATCGGCGAGCGCGCGTTCGTCGATGAGGCCGCCGCGCGCGGCGTTGACCAGGATCGCGCCCGGCTTCATCGCCGCCAGGCGGGAGCGGTCGAGCAGCGGAGTGCCGGACGGGTCGGGCGGCGTGTGCAGGCTGACGGCGTCGGCGCGCTCCAGCAGGGCGTCCAGCGCGGCCGGTTCGGCGCCGTGCGCGCGGATGTCGGCCTCGGGGACGTACGGGTCGTGGGCGAGCAGCTCCATCCCGAAGGCGCGGGCGTAGCCGGCCAGCAGGCGGCCGATACGGCCGAAGCCGACGATGCCCAGCGTCCTGCCGTGCAGTTCGGGGCCGAACAGCTTCGGCCAGCCGCCCGCCGCCACCGCGGTGTGCGAGGCGGTCAGGGAGCGGGTCGCGGACAGCAGCAGGCCGAAGGTGTACTCCGCCACCGCTCGCGAGTTGCTGCCCGGCGCGCACACCACCGGGATCGCGCGCGCGTGGGCGGCGGCCACGTCGATGGTGTCGACGCCGACACCGTGCTTGGCGATCACCTTGAGGCGGGGTGCGGCATCCATCACCTCGGCGGTGATCGGGTCCATGCCGACGATCAGCGCATCCGCTTCGGCCGCGTGCGACAGGAGTTCGGCGGCGGGCAGCGCCGCGTCCTCGCGGGGGCGCAGGGGACCCGCTCCGGCCTGCTCCAGGATCTGCCAGGGCCGCGCCGAATGCCGGGCGAAGGTGGGTGTCGTGATGAGCGTGGTCGGCATCAGCGGGCCTCGCCGCGTGCCGCCCGGAGGTGGGACGTCGCGATCTGCTGCAGGTGCACGACATCGGCCGCGACCGTCGCGAAGGTGAAGCCCTCGGCGAGCCGACGGGCGGCGCTCTCGCCGTCGGCGTTGTGAATGCCGGCCGCGATGCCCACCGCCTCGGCCGCCTCGCGGACGCGGGCGAGGGCCTGCTCGAACTCGTCCTGTACGGCAGGGTCGGTGGACGTCGCGCCGCCGATGGCCAGGCGCAGATCGGACGGGCCGACGTAGACGCCGTCCAGGCCGGGGGTCGCGCAGATCTCCTCGAGGTTGGCCAGGCCGTCGGCCGTCTCGATCATCGCGAGGACGGCGGTCTGGTCGTGGGTGTCGGCCGGGTTCGGGCCGATGCGGAGCTGGGCGCGCATCGGGCCGTACGAGCGGCGGCCCAGCGGCGGGTAGCGGACGGCGGCCACGGCGTCGGCGGCGTCCTGGGCGTTGTCGATCATCGGGACGATCACGGCGCTCGCCCCCGCGTCGAGCGCCTTGCCGATGTAGGTGAGGTCATTGGCCTCGACGCGCACCATGCCGACGGCGGTGCTGCCCTTGGTGTCGGTGGCGAGGAGGTTGTGCAGCATGCCCTGGTAGCCGAAGAGGCCGTGCTGGGCGTCGAAGGCCAGGTAGTCGTAGCCGACGCGGGCGAGGCGCTCGGCGGCGACCGGCGAGTCGAGCAGCGACCAGTAGCCGATGAGCTGCTCACGATCGCGCAGTGCGGCGATGAACTGGGCGGAGGTGCGGCCGGTGGCCATGGGTGTCTCCCTTGCGACGTTGCGAGGTGGGCGGCGGGGTCAGCGGTTGTAGGCGGGCATCGGGCCGCGCAGCCGGGCGCCGACCTCATCGCAGGCGGTCAGGACGTCCGCGGGCAGCGGGCCCGCGGACGCGGCGGCGATGTTGGCCTCCAGATGCTCGACCTTGGAGCCGCCGAGCAGCAGCGCGTCGGTGGAGGGCCGGGACAGCAGCCAGCGCAGGGCCAGGTCGGTCAGCGGCAGGCCCGCCTCGGAGGCGATGCGGGTGAGGTCGGTGACGGCGTGGAACACCTCCTCGTTCCAGTACCGCTCGCGGTACATCGCGGCCACCTTGGAGTCGCCGAACCGCCCGCCCTCCGGGACCTGGTCAAAGCGGTGGCGGCCGGTGAGCAGGCCGCCGCCGAGCGGGTTGTAGACCACCGTGCGCAGTCCGGTACTGGAGGCGAATTCGACGTACTCCTCCTCGATGCGGCGCGCGAGAAGGTTGTGGAGCTGCTGGGCGACGACGGGGCGGGGGGCGCCGACCTCGTCGGCCACGCGGTTCAGCTCGGCGATCTGCCAGGCGGCGAAGTTGGAGACGCCGAGGGCGAGGACCTTGCCCGCCCGTACGAACTCGGCGACGGTCGCCAGGGTCGCGCCGAGCGGTGTCGCGCGGTCCGGCTGGTGCAGATAGAAGAGGTCGACGTGGTCGGTGCCCAGGCGCTTGAGGCTCCCGTCGAGCGCGGCGCGCAGGCCCTCGGGGGAGAGCGGCGCGTGCTCACCCTGGTCGGGGTGCGGGATACCGGCCTTGGTGGCGAGGACCACCCGGTCGCGGCGGCCGGGCAGCAGCTCGGCGAGGATGCGCTCGCTCTCGCCACCCGCGTAGCCGTTGGCGGTGTCCACGCCGGTGATGCCCGCGTCGAGCGCGGCGTCCACCATCGCGGCGGCCGTCGCGCGGTCGGCGGTGTCGCCGAAGGTCATCGTCCCGAGGACGAGCGGGGACAACGGGACGGGCACATGCGGGAGGGCGAGGCCGACGGTCACGGGTGGGTTCCTTCCGAGGCGGGTGGTGCGGGTGGTGCGTGATGCGGGCGGTGCGTGATGCGGGCGGTGCGTGATGCGGATGGTGCGTGGTGCGGGGGTGCGTGGCGCTGGCGGTGCAGATGAGACGGGTGGTGCGGTCGTACTCGTAGGCGATCACATGCGTGATGTGCGCATCACACATGGCACCGTGCGGCTCTGTCGCCCCGACCGGTCGCCGCGGTGGTTCCCCGCGACGCACCCCGCGACGCACCGCGCGGCGGCCGAGTGCGGTGCGATGCGATCTGCTGGGTAAGCCGGTCCGCGCCGCGTCCACGACGGCGACACGGTCCATGGGTGACGGCCGTCGGCGCCATGGGAACGCTCGCACGGTTGCGTAAATCACGCAAGATATCTCGCGCAGTTCACGCAGACTATGCCATGATCCTCACTGGGCCCGACCGTGTTGTCCATCGACGGTGCCGGGTACGCGCCGCCGCGCACCGCCGCCGCACCGCGGCCCCGTCCGGCTGCCACCACGGCAGCCGCCCGACCCTCACCGCCCGCCTCCCGCCTCCCGCCTCCCGCCTAGGAGTTGTTCTCATGCCCACCCCCCTCCCCCTCATCGCCGTCACGATGGGCGACGGTGCCGGTATCGGCCCCGAGGTCGTCGTCGCGGCCCTGCTCGACGACGCCGTCCTGACCCGCTGCCACCCCGTCGTCATCGGTGACGCGCCGCGGCTTCGCGAGGCCGCCCGCGTCCTCGGCCTGGACTGCGAGATCGCCGCCGTCGACCACCCGCGCGACGCGGAGTTCACACCCGGCCGCGTCAACGTGGTCGACCTCGGGCTGCTCCCCGCCGATCTGCCCTGGGGCGAGCTGTCGCGGTTGGCGGGGGACGCCGCGTACGCGTACATCAGGCGCGCCGCCGAACTCGCCGTGGCGGGCGAGGTGCACGCCATCTGCACCGCACCGCTCAACAAGGAGGCCCTGCACGCCGCGGGCCACCTCTACCCCGGCCACACCGAACTCCTCGCCCATCTGACCGGGACCGAGGAGGTCTCGATGATGCTCTCCACCGAGAAGGTGAAGGTCATCCACGTCACCACGCACATCGGCCTGATCGACGCCGTCAACCGCATCGAGCCCGGCCTCGTCGAGCGCACCGTGCGCCGCGGCCACGAGGCGATGGTCCGCGCCGGCACCCCGAACCCCGTCATCGGTGTCTGCGGCATCAACCCGCACGCGGGCGAGAACGGCCTGTTCGGCTACGGCGAGGAGGACGAGAAGATCGCCCCGGCCCTGGAGACGCTGCGCACCGACGGCATCGACGCCCGGGGTCCGCTCCCCGCCGACACCGCCTTCTTCCTCGCCTCACGCGGCGACTACGACCTGATCGTGGCGATGTACCACGACCAGGGCCACGGACCGGTCAAGGTCCTGGGCATCGAGGCGGGTGTCAACCTCACCGTCGGCCTGCCCGTCATCCGTACCTCCGTCGACCACGGCACCGCCTTCGACATCGCCGGAACGGGCACGGCGGAAGCGGGCAGCATGGTCGAGGCACTGCGCCAAGCGGCCGGGATGGCCACGGTGCCGGTCACCCCGGCGGCCTGAACCACCGCCCCCGGCAGGGGTGTGGGCCAGCGGGCGGCCGGTGCCGGAGCCGGTCGGTGTGCCGCTCGTTGTCAGGCTTGCACGGTGGGCCGGACGACGACCTCGCTGATGTCGATGCCGGCGGGCTGCTCGATCGCGTAACCGATCGCGGACGCGATGGCCGAGGGCGGGATGGCCATCTCGTCGCGCTGCCGGGCCGCCGCCGCCGCTGCTTCGGGACTCGCCCCCTTGCCCACGCCCTCGGTGTTGGTGAACCCGGGTGAGACCAGGGTGACCCGCAGCTGGGGTCCCGACTCCTGCCGCAGTCCCTCGGTCAGCACCTTCACCGCCGTCTTGGTGGCCGCGTAGACGGCCTGCGGGGATTTCACGACGTAGGCCGCGGTGGAGGCGATGTTGACGAACTGGCCGGAGTTCTGCCGCCGGAAGACCGGAAGTGCCGCCCCGATGCCGTTCAGCAGGCCGGTGATGTGCGTCGCGACCATCGCGTCCCAGTCGTCCTGGCGCAGCTCGTCAAACGGTGACACCGCCATCGTGCCGGCGTTGGAGACCAGGACATCGAGCCGGCCGAACCGGTCGACCGCCATGTCCGTCAGGCGCTTGAGGTCCTCGCGGCGCGTCACGTCGATGACGGTCCCGGCGGCCGAGCCGCCCTGCGCCGTGATCTGGTCCACCACCTCATGCAACCGGTCTTCCCGTCGGGCCCCGAGCACGAGCCGGGCGCCCTTCCCGGCGAGGTAGGCCGCCGTCGCCGCCCCGATGCCACTGCTGGCACCCGTGATCGCTACCACCTTGCCTTCGATACCTGACATGGCCAGCCGTCCCCGATCTGCTCGACGAGAAACCGCCCTACGAAGCCCTGCGCGCGTGGACACGCCTCTTCCTGGACTACGTCACCGCGAAATTCGGCATGGCCGACGCCTTGCGCGCCATCGCCGCCTCGGGAAGCAACCCCTACGGCCACAGCCGGGACATGATCCAGGCCGCCATCACCGCCCTGATGGACGCGTGTGCGGCCGCCGGGACGATTCGCACCGACATCACCCCCACCGACATGGGTGCCGCCCTCGAAGGCATCGCCCTCACTTCGCCCGGGCCCGAACACCGGGACCGGGCCGAACGCCTGCTCGACCTCACCCTGGACGGCCTGAAGGCCCGTGCGTCCTCGGCCTCGATCGCCGGGTGAACCGCGACGGCCGCGCCCCCTTCCGGTGCGGGTGCAGTTCGATGGTGAGTGAGGCGGCGGTGAAGACGGAGGAGTAGGTGCCGACCGCCAGACCGATCAGCAGGGCGAGGGCGAAGTCGGCGAGGGTGTCGTCGGCGAGGACGGCCAGGGCGGTGAGGATGAATGCCGCACCCATGCCGGTGTTGACGGTACGGGGCAGGGTCTGCAGGATCGCCTGGTTGGTCAGGCGGGGAAGCGGTGTGGTGCGGTCGCGGCCGAGCAGTTCGCGGACGCGGTCGAAGAGGACGACGGAGTCGTTGACCGAGTAGCCGATGACGGTCAGCAGGGCGGCCAGGAAGACCCCGTCGATGGGCTTGCCGAGCCAGGCGAAGGCGCCGATGAGGATGACCACGTCGTGGGCGAGCGCGACGACGGCCGCCGTCCCGAAGAACCAGCGGAAGCGGACCGCGAGATACAGCAGTTGGGCGCCCAGTGCGAGGGAGAGGGCGATGAGGGCGTTGCGGCGCAGTTCGTCGCCCATGCTGGGGCCGATCAGCTCGTCGCGGATCTTCTTCGTCTCGCCGCCGAGGGCGCCGACGGTTTCGGTGACGGTGGCCTCGTCGGTGTTGGTCAGGTTCTCGGCGCGCACCGTGAGCCCGGTGTCGCCGGAGGACTGCACGACCGCGCGGGGGAACCCGGCGTCGGTGAGGGCGGTGCGGGCCCGGTCGGGGTCGACGGGGGTACTGGTGGCGTACTCGATCAGCCGGCCGCCGGTGAACTCGATGCCGAAGTCCAGGCCGCGCACGAGGATGCCCGACGCGGCCACGACGGCGAGCGCGGCGGAGGCGGCCAGCCAGCGGCGGGGACGGCGCAGCAGGAACGGGTCGCGGCGCAGCAGCCGGTCGCGGACCCATCCGGTGCTCGCGATGCCGGTGACGCGGGGCCGGCGGAAGACCGCGGGGCGGTTGGCCGCGTATTCCGCCAGCACCCGGCTGATCACCAGGGCGCTGACCATCGAGGCGAGGACGCCGATGGCGAGGGTGATGCCGAAGCCGCGCACCGGGCCGGAGGCGAAGGCGAACATGAGGCCCGCGGCGATCAGTGTCGTGATGTTGGAGTCGGCGATCGCGCTGAGGGCACCGCGGAACCCGGCCTTGAGTGCCGAGCGGGGGCTGGGGCGGCTGCGGGCCGCGTACTCTTCGCGGGCCCGTTCGAAGACCAGGACGTTGGCGTCCACGGCCATGCCGATCGCCAGGACGAACCCGGCGAGGCCCGGCAGGGTCAAGGTGGCGCCGAGCGCGGCCAGGGCCGCGTAGGAGATGAGGCCGTAGCAGGCCAGCGCCGCGGTCGCGAGCAGGCCCAGGAGCCGGTAGACGGCGATGATGAACAGTGCGGTCAGTGCGGTGCCGATGACGGCGGCCCAGGCCGCGGCCTCGATCGCCGCATCGCCGAGCGTGGCGCCGATGGTGCGCTGTTCGACGGTCTCGACCGGTACGGGCAGGGCGCCGCCGGAGATGAGCAGGGCCAGTTCGCGGGCCTCGGTGTCGTCGAAGGAGCCGGTGATCTGGGTGGTGCCGCCCGGGATGCCGGTCCCGCAGGGTACGGAGGGGTCGACCTGCGGCGAGGAGATGATCTTGTTGTCGAGGACGATGGCGACCCGGCGCTGCGGGTCGCCGGCCGGGTGACAGGCGGCCCGTGCGGTGACCTGCCGCCATCGGTCCTGGCCGGTCTTGGAGAAGTCGACCGTGACATGCCAGCCGGCACCGCCCTGCTGGTCGAAGCGGGCGTCGGCGCCTTCGACGTCCCGGCCGGTCAGATCGGCGGCCCGCAGTCGCAGGGACTGCCCGGACTCGTCCGGCAGCACGCGCTCCTCGGCCGGATCGGCCGGCGGGGAGGCGGTGCCGTCAGCGGTCCCGGCCGGGCCGAGGACCGCGTGGACGGTGAGCTGCGCGGTGCGGCCCAGCACATCGGCGGCCTTCTTCGGGTCATGAACGCCCGGCAGTTCGACGAGGATGCGGTGGTCGCCGGAGCGGACGAGGGTCGGTTCGGCGACGCCGAGCGCGTCGATGCGGCCGCGCAGCACCTCCACGGTGCGGTCGGTGGCCGCACTGTCGGCGTCGGTGGTGGGGGTGGAGCGGGTTTCCAGCGTGATCTGGGTGCCGCCGCGCAGGTCGAGGCCGAGGCGGACCGGCGTGGTGAGGGCGATGGCCAGCGATCCGGCGATCACGGCGAGGGCGAGCAGCGCACGCACGCGCACGGACTTGTTCTGTTTGTTCCGCTTATTCCGCTCATTCCGCTTGTTCCGCTCATTCCATTTATCGCGGCGCTTCAACACGAGCCTCCGGCAGGCATGTCGCGGCAGCGGCGCGCGCGGCCGCGACGGAAAAAGGTGATGGGTGGCGTCAGGTACCTGCGGGCGCCGGAGGGGCCCGGCCGCGGTCGTGGGCCGATCGGCCGGGAGAGAGAGGTACGTACGCGGAAGGCACTGAAGCACGGGCGCCGACAGCCGGGGCGGCATCCGCGTCGCGGAGGTCGGCGGCGTGGTGATCCGGTGGGCACGGGCGCTCACCGAGGCGGTCGTACCGGACCCTGGCCTGGGCCGCGCAGCCGGCGGCACACGGGTCATCCGCGCGGGGACCGGTGTCCGGGCGCTCGGCGCCCGTGGCCGACGGGGCCGGATGGGGCACCGGACCGGAGGCGGCCCGCGCGGTATCGGCGGGAACCAGCGCCAGCAGGACGGCGAGGAGCGCGATGAGCGTTCCCGCGAGCCGGTGACCGGCGGTCGGCCGGTGACCGGCGGTCGGGATGGTGCGGGGTGCTGGGCGCATGATCAGGGGCGGGGCGGGCGTCAGGGTTCGATGAGACCGGCGCGGATGGCGTAGCGGGTCAGCTCCAGCCGGTCGTGCAGACCGAGTTTGTGCAGGAGGTTGGCCCGGTGGCGGTGCACGGTCTTGACGCTGATGAACAGGATCTCGGCGATCTCCTTGGAGGAGTGTCCTTCGGCGACGAGTTTGAGGACCTCCTCCTCGCGCGGGGTGAGGAGCTGGTCGGGGTCTTCCTCACCGTGGCGGACCCGGTCCAGGTAGTTGCGGATGAGGGCGGTGACCGCGCCGGGGTAGAGGAACGGCTCGTTGCGCATCGCGGCCCGGCAGGCGGCGACCAGATCGCGGTCGGCGACCGACTTCAGCACATAGCCGCAGGCCCCGGCCTTGAGCGCCTGGAACAGGTATTGCTCGTTGTCGTGCATCGTCAGCATCAGGATGCGCAGGCCCGGCTTGAGCGCCACCAGTTCGCGGGTGGCCTGGAGGCCGGTCAGGCGCGGCATGGCGATGTCGAGCACGGCCAGGTCGATCTCCTGGCTCCGGGCCGCCTCGATGGCCTCGGCACCGTCCCCGGCCTCGGCGACGACCTCCAGGTCGGGTTCCCGGTCGAGGATCAGGCGTACGCCACGGCGTACGAGGGCGTGGTCGTCGGCGAGCAGGATGCGGATCGGCGCCGCGGCCGTGGGAGACGGTGTCGAGGCCGTGCTGGGTCCGGGCGGGGTCGGGTCGGGCATGGTCAGAGCTGCTTCCTGGGGGCGGGTGTGATGAGGCGGATCCGGGTGCCGGTGCCGGGCTTCGAGGTGATGTCCAGGGTGGCTCCGGCGAGCAGGGCCCGTTCGCGCATGCCGCGGATCCCGGCGCCTTCGCAGGCGGCCTCGATACCGCGGCCGTCGTCGGCGATCTCCAGCACCACCGCCTCGCCGACGCGGTGCAGGCTCACCTCGATCTGCCGCGCGTCCGCGTGGCGGGCCGCGTTGGTCAGGCTCTCCTGAGCCACCCGGTACAGCACGAGTTCGCTCTCCTGGTCGAGGGTGGGCAGGTCGGCGTCGAGGCGGCGCACCACACGCAGCCCGGTGTGGGTGGCGAAGTCCTGTGTGAGCGAGGTCAGTGCGCTGACCAGGCCCAGGTCGTCCAGGACGCCGGGCCGCAGGCGGCGCACCAGGCGGCGGACCTCGTCCAGGCTCTCCCGGGTGATCTCCTGGGCCTGCTGGAGGTCCTCGCGCAGCGGCTCGGGGGCGTCGTCCGCGGTGCGCTTGAGCACCAGCAGGATCGCGGTCATGCTCTGCCCCACCTCGTCGTGCAGTTCCTGGGCGATGCGGCGGCGTTCCGCCTCCTGGGCCAGCAGCGCCCGGGCGCTGGACGTGGCGCGTTCGTGCTCCAGCCGGTCGAGCATGGCGTTGAAGGTGCGGATCAGCTCGGACACCTCGCTACCGCCGCGGGCGCCGGGCACGGGCAGCCGCTGGCCCGGGCGCAGCAGGTCGACGGTGGTCATCAGCCTGGTCAGCCGGTCCAGCGGGGCGAGGCCCCAGCGCAGCAGGGTGCCGTTGGCGACCAGCATGACGGCGAGACCGCCGACCAGGATGATCGCCTCGGTCAGCAGCACCGGCACGGAGACGGTCACCGGCGCCCACAGCAGCAGCGCCGTGGCAGTGCCCAGCACCAGGGCGTTGAGCCCGAAGATCCGCCAGAACAGCGACACCGGGGAGACTCCTCCTTCAGTCCTTCTGCGCTCCGTGTGTGATCAGCGTGTGCGATCAGCTCTACTGTCGCTCATCGCCCCCGGGCGGAGCCGCCGCGACTGATCACGACCGAGCCTGACACAGCCTGCCTCCCGCACCGCGCGCGGTCGATGGGGTCCGTTCCCCATATCCGGGGTCATCGGGTACCCATGCGCCGTTCCCCGCCATCGCCCCGTGGTCACCGCTGTCCCGGGCAAATGGGGTCCGCGCCCGATGGGCTTCCGACGCCGAGTCGAGCAGAGTCGAAGAAGATCGAGCCGTCCGGTACGGCCAGTGCTCGCGGTCGTGGAGACCGCGGCCGGCGCAACCGGGCGGCCGCTGCCGCGCGTAGCGCGCCTCCAAGACGCATAGCGCGCCTCCGAGACGCGTGGCGCGCCTCCGAGAAAGGACCTCACCGTGCCGCTCGACACCGCCCAGACCGGCCCCCGCCCCGGGCGGCTGACCTCGCATGAGGCCCGCCAGCGCCTGGAACACGCCCGCAACAGCCGCCTGGCTCAGCTGCGCGCCCTCGACGAGAGCGTGCAGAGCACGGACGCGCATCTGGTGTCCGCGCAGCGGGAGGCGATCCAGCGGGTCCTCACCGAGATCGACGAGGCGTTCGCCCGCGTCGACGACGGAACGTACGGCACCTGCCGGGGCTGCGCCAAGCCCGTCCCCGCCGAACGCCTGGAGATCCTCCCCTACACCCGGTACTGCGTCGCCTGCCAGGGCCGCGCCGCCGCCTGACCCGCCCCATCCGACCCGTCTTCGTCTCCGCCCTGCTCAAAGGGGTGAAGTGGTGAACCACCGAACCGTCGGCGACCGTGCCACGCACCTGTCGCCGGAGGACCTTGCCGCGCTGCGGGAGAGCCTCCACGAACAGCGCCTGTTCCGCCAGGAACAGTTGCGGCAGATCGCCGCGCCGCCCCGCGCCGAGGACCTGCTCCGGCGCCGCTCCGCGGCACAGGCCGAAGTGCACGTCAAGGTCGCCGCCTCCGCGCGCATGGTCCTCGCCGATGTGGAGGCGGCGCTGCGACGCATCGCCGAGGGCCGCTACGGCATCTGCCACCTGTGCCGTCGCCCCGTCGAACGCGAACGACTGATGATCGTCCCGCAGGCCCGCTACTGCGCACGGTGCCAGCAGGTGCGGGAGGCCGGACGATGACCGTCCTCCGCCGCTTCCGAACCGGCTCCCCCGCCGGGCACCGGCACCGGCCCTGGCCGTCGTGCCGGCACTGCTGCGGCCTCGCCCTCGACCTGGGCAGCGCCCGCACCCGCGCCTGGATCGCCGGCCGCGGCCTGATCCTCGACGTGCCCACCATCACCTTCCCCGGTGCCGGGGCGGTGTACCCGATCCAGCGCGGCGCCATCGTCGACGTTCCGGGAACGGCCCGGATGCTCGACCGGCTGCTCAGTCACCGCCTGCCCCGCCTCACCCGCCCGCTGGTGGTGCTCACCGCACCCGTGCTGGACGGCCCCGCCTACCGGGAACGGGCCCGTACCGCCGTGGAGGTGCTGCGCCCGCGCGCGGTCCTGACCGTCCCGGCCGCACGCGCCATCGCCCTGGCCGCGAACGCCGACCTCTCCCTGCCGCTGCTCGTGGTGGACGTCGGCGCCCACCTCACCGAGGTGGTCCTTCTCCTCGACGGCCTGGTCTTCGACGCCCGCCGCACCGCCCTGGGCACCGCCGACCTCGCAGGTGCCGGCACCACGGCGGAGATCAGCGAAGCCATCACCACCATGATCACCTCAATGCTCCGGCAGGACCGCACGTCCCTCACCGCCGAGGCCCTGACCCGGGGAGCCCTCCTGGCCGGGGGCGGCGCCCTGCGCCCCGACCTCACTCACCGGCTCATCGGCGGCACCCACGCGCCTCTGCGGGCGGTTCCCGCACCGCACACCGCGGCGATCCGCGGCGCCGCCAAGTTCCTGCGGGCCGCGCACGGACATCCGTCGGCCGGTGGCACGTCCCCACCCGGGCCTGGCCCGCGCTTCCGCTGACCCCGCGGCCCCACCCCACCGGCCGGGGTCTCCGGTACGCCATCCCCGTACGCCGATCGGCGTCCCGCGACCGGACCGCCCGCACCCGGTCGCGGTCAGCCCTACGCCCTCAGCCCTCTGCCCCCTGCCCTCGGAAGGAGAACCACCGTGTCCGGCGAGATTCCCCCCGCGCAGCCACCGCCCGATCCCCCGCACCACGGGCTCGTGCATCCCCTGTCGCTGTGGCGCTGGCGGCACAATCCGCTGTACCGGTGCACCGACCGCCTTCAGGGCCGGATCGCACTGGCGTTGTTGCTGCTGGTGCCGATCCTGGGGCTCGGTGCCACGTTCGCCATCGGTGACGCCGCCGACCGCCATTACCGCGCGGCCGCCGAGCACCACCGACGGACTCTGCACCGCACCACCGCCGTCCTCACCCACGACGCCCCGGATCATCCGGAGCCCGGATCGGCGGAGGCGAGGGAGAACCGCTACCCGGCCACGGTCCGCTTCACCGATCCGAACGGACGGACCCGCACCGCCGAGGCCGACGTCCTGCCCGGGCTGAACGCGGGCAGCTCCGTCCATGTGTGGGTCGACGCCGACGGAACGATCGCCGAGCCGCCCATGACCACCGAACAGATCCGCAGCCGCACCATGGGCTGGGCGCTTGTCGCCTTCCTGACCGTGGCCCTCGCCGGTGCCGCGGCCTACCGCTGCGCCACCGTGGTCCTGCGCCGGCGCAATCTCGCCGAGTGGGACACCGAGTGGGCCGAGACCGCGCCACGCTGGACGACATCCCCCTGAGCCTCTGCCGACAGCGGCCGCGCCCCCGGCTCAGGAAGCGATGGGCCAGGGGCGCGGTCTCGGTGCTGGTGACACATCAGCCGCGGAGGGGCCCCTCGCAGGTGTAGTCCGACGTGCCCGCGCGCTGGTTGGACCAGATGTCCACCTCGCCGAACGAGCAGTTCATGTCGGTCAGGTTGTTGTCGCCGCCCGCGGCCCGGTCGAGGATGAAGTAGTCGACCGTCTCGGACATGTCCTTGAAGACCGTGTCCGCGTTGCCGGCATCGGTGAGGTTCGCGGTGATCCGGCCGGTGCAGGCGAACCGGGGACGCTCCGGCGCGCCGGTGGCACGGCAGTCCGGGTTGGATTCGGTCATCGCGGTGAAGGAGGTGCGGATCTGGTCGGCCGAGGTGTCACGGAGCTCCCCCAGCGGTGTGTAGCTGGTGTGGGGCACGTACAAGTCGCCGACGTGGGCGATCTGTTGGTCGAGGAAGTGGTCGTACGCGCTCTGCAGCCCCGCGTCCCCGCCGAGCCGGTCGCGCCAGGCGTCGAAGGCCGCCGGGTCGTCGGAGCGCAGGTCGCGGTACATCTCCCGCAGAAGGGAGGGGCGTTCGAGCCACAGGAACTCGAAGAAGGTGCCCGCGTAGTCGTAGAAGCGGAAGCCGTCGCCGTCGTACGTGGCGTGCAGGAACTGGTTCACGGTCATGCGCGGTCCGCCGCCGGCCGTGTCGTCGATGATCCCCTGTACCAGGGACTTGCGGACCCGGATGCCGTCGTCACGGGTGGCGCCGTCGAAGAACTCGGCGGTGCCCTCGTCCATCGCGGTGGTCCGGTCGCCCTCGTACCAGGGACCTTCGCCGAAGCTGCCGGGCACCGCCCAGCGACCGTTGAGGTAGTGGGTGTACTCGTGGCGGAACAGCTCCTCCAGGGTCAGTGAGGAGTCCTGCGGGACGCGACGCTGGTACGTGTAGAAGGTCGCCCCCTTCTCGATGTAGACGCCGCCGTTGTTGGTGTCCATGCCGGTGAGGAGCGGGTGGAAGTTCTCGTAGTCGGCGCGGGAGCCGTACAGGACGATGTGCAGCGTGGTGTTGGTGTCGTCCGCGAGGGGCGTCTCCGTGCCGAGCACCCGGTGGAACTGCGCCTTGACCTGCTTGCTCGCGTAGTAGAGCTGGTCGACGGTGTCCCGGTCGAGGGCGGTGCGGACCTCAATGCCGTCGGTGCCGCCTGTGCCGTAGGTGTACGTGTTCGGGAAGAGACGCTTCTCGATGTCCTCCTTGCACACGTGGTACGGGGCGCAGGCTTCGAACACCACCAGCCAGGTGGCGACCTTCGCCCAGGGTGCGCTGCTGTCCCCGAAGTTGCGGGCGGTGGTGTCCAGGAGGGTGCCGAGGCCGGAGACGATCTCGTCGCGGAGCCCTTCGATCTGGCCGAGGCGGCCGTACTCGAGGAGTGCGTCGCGTATCACCCAGGCGTTGGGCCCGTCCTTGAGGTGGGTGTAGCCGGCGAAGGAGCTGAACGTCGCCCGGTACGAGGGGTCGGCCGTCACCGCGGCGTGGAAGGCGGCGTCCTTGTTGCCGGGATACACGCCGAGGTAGTTCACGGTGAGCGCCGCGAGGGCGGCACCGGCCCAGGAGCTGTCCTGGGCGGTTTCGGGGTGCTGGGCGTCCATGGTGGCCAGAACCCTTTTGATCAGGGGCAGTTGGTGCTGACGCAGACCGGGGGCGGAGGCCGCGTCGAGGGCTTCGCGCAGGGTCTCGGCGTTGGGGCGGGTGACGTCGAAGGTACGGGCGGCCGAGCCGAAGGCGTCGACGGCCTCGCGCATGGCGTTGACGGTCGGCGCGTCGGTGATGTCGATCTCGTCGTGCGAGAAGTCCTGGTACGCCACCGCGTGCAGGTAGGTGAACATCTCCAGCAGATGGCTGCCGTCCTTGCCGTCGTGGGAGGCGGCGAGTTGGGTGATGCGGCGGGAGACGGCCTGGACGTGCTCGTCCGACATGACCGGGACGAGTCGCTGGTCCCAGGTCCACAGGATCGAACGCAGACAGCCGTCGGCGGTGACGGCGGGGTCGGCCAGGAAGTCGGCGAACCGCTCCGGGGGCAGGCTGGTGACGCCGTCGAGCGTGCAGGGCACGGATGCCTTGCCGAGTGTGGCGTGCGGCGTGACGGCGCCGCCCTGGCCCTTCGGCTCGGGCGTTCGGGTTCCGGGGACACCGCCACCGGTGATGCCGCCGGGGGCCGGGACCTTACGTACCCGGCCGGGGGCCTCGGCCAGGCGGTCGACCCTGTCGAAGGGGTCGGTCGAGGCGGCCGGCCGTAACGCCGAAGGCCGCGCGGGAGCGGGGACGGCCGCGTGACCGGGCGGCGTCGCCGTCACGCAGAGCGTCACCGCCGCCACGGCTGTGAGCAGCAGACTTCCGCGTCTGGATCCGCGTGGGTTTCTCAAGTGGAACACCGTTGACTCCTGTGGGGGAGGTGGCAAGGGCTATGGGGCAGCGGCGCTTCAGGGCCTGATTTGCCCTGTGCGGGGCTGCGTTTGAGCGCGCATGGTGCCATGTGATGCGTAACGTAATAATGTGAAATTGCACAGCGCGCAAGGCTCTCGACGCGACGGATCGCGGAGAGCTTGTCAACGTACGGATCGAGGAGGACCGATGCACGATCCCCTGACCGGCGCACCTCGGACGGCCGGCCACGACCTGCCCGTCTCACCGGAGTTCGAGGTCTTCATGGCGGGTGACTGGGCGCCGACCCCGCTGCCCGCGGACATCCGGCCGGCCGCCGCCGACTTCACCCCCGCTCGCCGCGCCCGGCTGTCCGCCCGCTTCCCGGGCGAGCGGCTCGTCATCCCCGCGGGAGAGCTGAAGGTCCGCTCGAACGACTGCGACCACCGCTTCCGGCCGCATAGCGCGTACGCCTGGCTCACCGGTCTGACCGGCGAAGAGCAGGCCGGGCACGTCCTGGTCCTGGAGCCGGACGGGCCCCACCGGCATGAGGCGGTCCTGTATGTGCGGCCCCGCTCGCCGCGCACCGATGACGGCTTCTACCGGGACCGGCGCTACGGCGAGTTCTGGGTCGGCCGGCGCCCCGACCTCGACGAGACCGCGCGCATGACCGGCATCCGCTGCGCCGTCATCGGTGATGAGGCGGAGCCGCCGCCGGGCCGCGACGCCACGGCGGACGCCGAACTGTCCGCGGCCCTCAGCGAGTTGAGGCTGATCAAGGACGCCTGGGAAGTGGGCCAGCTGCAGCTCGCCGTGGACCATACGGCCGCCGGTTTCGACGACGTGGTGCGCGCCCTGCCACGCGCCCTCGCCCACCCACGCGGCGAACGCTGGATCGAGGGCGTCTTCGGCCTGCGCGCCCGCGCGGAGGGCAACGGCACCGGCTACGAGACCATCGTGGCGTCCGGTGCCCACGCCTGCGTTCTGCACTGGATACGGAACGACGGGCCCCTGGACGCACGGCGGTTGCTGCTTCTGGACGCGGGAGTGGAGACGGACAGCCTCTACACCGCCGACATCACACGCACCCTCCCGCTCTCCGGGCGGTTCTCCCCCGTGCAACGGCAGGTGTACGACCTCGTACTCGCCGCCCAGGACGCGGGCATCGCGGCGCTCAGGCCGGGCGCGAGCTTCCGTGATTTCCACCGGGCCGCGATGCGCGTGATCGCGGAAGGGCTCACGGAGTGGGGTGTGCTCAAAAGCCCCGAGGGCGACTTCCACCGCCGCTACACCCTGTGCAGCAGCGGACATATGCTCGGGCTCGACGTCCACGACTGCGCGCGGGCACGGGCGGAAACCTATCTGGACGGGGTGTTGGCGGAGGGTCAGGTGCTGACGGTCGAGCCCGGCCTCTACCTCCAGGCCGACGACGAGACACTCCCGGACGAACTGCGGGGCATCGGGGTACGCATCGAGGACGACCTGGTCATCACCGCCGAAGGAGCACGGCTGATGTCAGCCGCCCTGCCGCGCACCCCGGACGCGATCGAGGCATGGATGGGGGAACTGATCGGGAGCCGCTGAATCGGCAGCGGTAGCGGCATCCGCACAGGGCACCCGCGAGAGCAACATGACATTGTACTCTGGTGATCCTCTCGGCCGTGAAGGCACGGGGCACGAAGGGAACACCACCGTCATGGGCCACCTCAAGCAGCGCAACCTCATCACCACCAGGGAGCGGCTGCGCGACCAGGTGGCCCACGCCCTGCGCGCCGCGCTGATCTCCGGCGAGCTGCGCCCCGGCGAGGTCTACTCGGCACCCGGCCTGGCCGAGGACTTCGGCATCTCCGCGACGCCGGTGCGCGAGGCGATGCTCGACCTGGCCCGCGAGGGCCTCGTCGAACCCGTACGCAACAAGGGCTTCCGCGTCACCGAGGTCAACGAACGCGACCTCGACCAGTACACCGAGATCCGCGCCCTGATCGAAGTCCCCATGATCGGCCGGATCACCCGCAGCGCCGCCCGCGAGGACCTGGAGGCGCTGCGCCCGGTGGCGGAGGACATCGTGCGCGCCGCGCGCGAGCACGACCTCATCGGCTATCTGGACGCCGACCGTCAGTTCCATCTCTCCCTGCTCGCGCTCGCCGGAAACGACCGGCTCGTCGAAACCGTCGGCGACCTGCGCAAACGCTCACGCCTGTACGGACTGACCACACTGGACGAGCGCGACCAGCTGATCCCGTCCGCCGAAGAGCACATCGAGCTCCTCGACCTGATGGTCGCGGGTGATGTGACGGGCGCCGAGACGTGCATGGCCCGCCACCTCGGCCATGTGCGCTCGCTGTGGGCCAAGCCCGGTCCAGGGACGGCTCCAGGCACCTGACCGGCTGCCCCGAGGGGCAGCCGGTCCACGGCCGCTCAGATCCCGGGCGCGTCCCCGAAGTCGGGTATCTCCAACCGGGCTCCGCCCTGCCGCGCGGACTCGTGCGCCACGATGCCCGGCAGGGTGTAGCGGGCCGCGACCCATGCGTTCACGGAGGGCAGTGTGCGGGTGTTGACCGCGGTCACGAAGTCGTCCACCAGGAAGTGGTGGCTTCCCTCGTGCCCGTTGGGCAGGTCGTCGAACTCCCGGGGCAGCCGCGACCGGTCGTGCACGGGCGCGGAGCCCGAAGTGAAGGCGGCGCGCAGGGCGGGCGAGATGTGCTCGAGTGACGGGTCATCGGGAGCCAGTGTCGGCTTGGGCTCCAGCAGCTCCGTGATGTCCTTGACCCCCTTCTTGTCCTGCCAGAAACTCACCGTGGCGAGCTGTTCCATGCTCGCGTCCGTCCCGAAGAACCGGAAACGCGATTCGCGGATGTGCGAGGGATAGCCGACCCGCCGGAACTCGTTCGTACGGAACGAGCCGCCACCCGCCACCTCGAACAGCGCGGTGGCGTTGGAAAAGTCGTTCCCGAACTGGCTGATCTCCTGGTCGAAGACACCGTCCCCGCGATCGTCCCTCACTCCGATCGCCGAGACGCTCACCGCGTGCGTCTGCCAGGCGCCGAGGACCCCGCCGACGGAGTGCGTCGGGTAGAGCAGCGGCGGATAGCTGGCGGTGGCCTTCCAGTTCTCGCCGCCGCTGTACTGATAGGCCTCGTAGAAGCCGAGGTCCATGTCGTGTACGTAGTCGCCCTCGGCGTAGAAGAGCCGGCCGAAGGCGCCGTCGGCGATCTGGTCGCGGGCGTGCACGGTCGCCGGGTTGTACTGGCTCGTCTCACCCATCATGTACGTCAGGCCGGTGGCCCGTACGGCCTCGATGATCGCCGCTATCTCCTCGCGGGTGATCGCCATCGGCACCGCCGAGTACACGTGTTTTCCGGCGTTCAGACCCTGGAGTACGAGCGGGCCGTGTGTCCAGCGCTGGGTGAAGACGGCCACCGCGTCGACCGCCTTCGACTCCAGCATCGCCTCGTACGAGGGGAAGGTACCCGACAGTCCTTCCGCGGCGACCAGCTCCTCGGCCCGCTCGGGAAGCAGATCGGTGACGTGGACATCACCGACGCCCGGGTGGGCGAGGAACAGCTTGGCGAACTGGCCGGAGAACTGCCCGGCGCCGACGATGCCGAGGGAGAACGTCATGTGGTGATCCCTTTCGCTGGTTTGCCGTTGCCGGTCCGCTGGCCGAGCCGGTGCCGGTTCACTGGAGCCGGCCGGAGGCGTCGACCCCGCCGCCGGTGGCCAGACCGTAAACCTTGATATGGGTGCCGGTCACCCCGGCCGCCCGAGAAGGCACCGCCTCGACAACGGCCGCGGCCACCGGGCCGCGACCGTTGTCATCGCCGGGTCAGTCGTGCGGTGTGGTTTCGGCTCGCTGCCCAGGAGCGGGCATGGCCGTCGGCTTCTTGTGCGGGCTGAACAGGAAACAGCACAGGGCGGCGGCCACCAGGACCACGGCGCATGCCACGAGAGCGGTCTGCATGGCGGCGACGAAGCCGGTGGCGAACGTGTCGGCGGTGACGCGTTCGTACAGTCCGGCCGTGGCGGGGTTCAGGCCCCCGGGTGGCGTGGGCGGACGGTAGTCATGTGCGGCGGCGGTGCTGTGGTCGATGAACTGGGCGCGCAGATCCTCCGGTAGCCGGCCGGCCCGCTTCTCGGCCTCGCCGCGCAGGGTCGAGGAGAGGCGGGCCGAGAGCAGGGCGCCCAGCACGGCGGTGCCGAGGACACCGCCGATCTGCCGGGTGGTGCTGGAGACTCCGGAGGCCGCACCGGCCAGCCGGGGATCGACACCGTCCATGGTGGCCTGCTGCAGTGGTGCGAACGTGGCGCCGCCGGCGATCCCGATGATGGTCAGACCGGGCAGCAGGCTCCATGCGCCGCTGCCGGGGCCGACCATGGCGACCAGCACCAGCAGCCCGACGGCCAGCAGCGTCATCCCGGTCAGCAGGATGTACTTGCCGCCGAACGTGTCCGACAGCCGCCCGGCGTACAGCGAGCCGACGGCGGTGAGCACGGCGTTCGGCAGCACCACCAGGCCGGTCTCCAGCGCCGAGTACCCGCGTGCCATCTGCAGGTACAGCACCAGCACGAACATGATGCCGATCATGCCCAGCTGGAAGACGAACCCGACCCAGTTGCCGACCGCGAAGTTGCGCAGGCCGAACAGGGCCAGTGGCATCAGGGGCTCGTCCCGCTGCCGGTGCTGCCGGAGGACGAACACCGCCAGCAGCGCGACACCGGCGACGATGACCGAGGCGATGCTGATCGGCCCGGTGATGGTGCCCCAGTCGTAGCGTTCTCCCTCGATCAGGCCGAACACGATGCCACTCAGCCCGGCGGTGGCCAGCGCGACGCCGACCAGGTCGAGTCGGTGTCGGCGCTCCGAGCGCATGGGCGGGGCGAACGTCAGCGCCAGCACGGCGGTGGCGATCCCGATCGGAACGTTGATGAAGAAGATCCACCGCCAGCTGAGGTGGGCGAGCAGGAAGCCGCCGAGGACCGGGCCGATGATCGGGGCGAAGCCGACGATCGCGCCGAACAGGCCGAACGCCCTGCCGCGCAGCTGCGGCGGGAAGATCGTCAGGATCGACGAGATGACCTGCGGGAACAGCAGCGCGCCGCCCACTCCCTGCAGCAGCCGGGCGGCCAGCAGCTGGGCAGGTGAGCCGGCCAGCCCGCACAGCGCCGAGGCGATGGTGAAGACGATGATGCCGATCACATACAGCCGCCGGTATCCGAAGATGTCGCCCAGCCGCCCGGTGGTGATCAGCAGCACCGAGAAGAGGAGCAGATAGCCGTCGATGACCCACAGCACCTGGTCGTAGGAGGCGTCCATGCTGTGGATCAGCGTGGGGATGGCTACATTGACGATGGATCCGTCGAGCAACGACATGAAGAAGCCGATGCACATGATCGCGAGAACCAGCCACGGACGTCGCGTGGTGGGCTGCTCGGGGGATTTGACTTCCGGCACTCCGGAGACCTCCCTGAGGGGAACCGTCTGCGGGGCGGTGACAGGGACCAGGCCGCTGATGCCGGAACGGCGATATGGCTGGAACACGGTCCCGGGCAGATCCCCCGGGGCTCGGAAAGAACCAGAAGGGTCGACACGCGTCGCCACCATCACAGAACACCCTTATGTGATGAGTGGCTTCCACCTTCCCCGTGTCATCGGGACCCGGGTGAAGCTGGTTGGCGAGGCGGAAAGCCCAACGGTGAGAAGCCGGTTCGGAGCTTAACACGCCGTATTCGGCGCCGTATCCGGCTCGCACGCACGGGAGATGACCCGGACGGCGACGCGCTGGGGCCCGTCGTGGCGGATGTGGGTCAGGCGGGGGTGGCGGGGACTCGGAAGTAGTGGCCCTTGTCGAGGTCTTCGAGGAGGCCGGGGTGGGTCGGCCGCCAATCCAGCAGTTCGCGGGTCAGGGCGTTCGACGCCGGGAGGTCCTGGCCGAGGAAGCCGCCGAGCCAGGTGAAGTGGTCGGCCGCGGCCTCGGGGGTCACGGGGGTCACCGGCACCTCGAGGTGGCGGCCGATCGCCCCGGCGATGTCCCGGATCGGGACACCCTCCTCCGCGACGCCGTGCAGCACCGATCCCGCCGGGGCCTTCTCGACCGCCAGGCGGAACAGCCGTGCGGCATCGAGGCGGTGGACGGCCGGCCAGTGGTTGGCGCCGTCGCCGATGTGGCCGGAGACACCCCTGGTCCGGGCGATGGCGACCAGGGCCGCCATAAAGCCGTTGTCCCCCTCACCGTGGCAGGTCGGGGACAGTCGCACCACGGACGAGCGCACGCCGCGCGAGGCGAGTGCGAGCACCGCCTGGGCGGTGGCCGACCGGACCGAGGCCGGCGAACCGTCGATCGTGGGCGTGTCCCGCTCGGTCGCCACACGTCCGGGCGCGAGGCCTACCAGACCGGAGGCGAGGACGAAGGGGCGGTCGGTGCCGGAGAGCGCCTCACCGAAGGTGTCAACGGCCCGGCGGTCGGCCTCGGCGGCACCCTGGAAGTCGCCGGTGAAGGCGATGTCGTGCTTGAAGGCGAGATGGATCACGCCGTCCGACGCGGCGGCGGCGCTCCCCAGGACGTCGAGGTCGTCAATGGTGCCGCGGACCACTTCCACCCCGGCGGCGGTGAGGGCGGCGGCGGAGGTGTCGGAGCGGGCGAGCCCGACAACCTGGTGCCCCGAGCCGATGAGCTCGGGAACGACGGCGGAGCCGATCCAACCGGACGCACCGGTCATGAAGACGCGCATGAGAGATACCCCGAATCATTGATGTCAGTGACTGTCATCCGACCATAGCACCTGATGTCAGTGACTGCCATCGCGGTAGGATCCGAGCATGGGTAGATGGGAGCCGAACGCGCGCGGACGCCTGGCGAAGGCGGCGTTGGAGCTCTATGGCGAGCTCGGCTACGAACAGACCACAGTGGCGGAGATCGCCAAACGGGCCGGCCTCACCGAGCGGACCTTCTTCCGGCACTACGCCGACAAGCGCGAGGTGTTGTTCGACGGGTCGAGTGCGCTGCAGGAGCTGTTCGTGACCGCGGTCGCCGAGGCACCGCGGTCCGTGGCGCCGATCGACGCGATGGCGGCTGGGCTCGAGGCGGTCTCCACGGTGTTCGAGGGCCGGCGCGAGCACGCCCGGCAGCGCCAGGCCGTCATCGTGGCGAACGCGGAACTCCGGGAGCGTGAGCTGATCAAGCTCGCCTCGATGTCGGCCGCGCTCGCCGACGCCCTGCGCCGACGCGGTGTCGCGGACCCTGCCGCGAGCCTGACCGCCGAGGCGGGGATCGCCGTCTTCAAGGTCGGCTTCGAGCTCTGGCTCACGGCACCGGAGGAACGTGAGATGTCGCGGTTGATGCGGGAATCGCTGACCGAACTCAAGGCCGTGACCGCGCGCGGCTAGGCAGTTCCGGCTGGATCGGCCGGTCGTTGGTCCGGGTCCGCGACCGCGTGTGGCGGGTGGGTCCGCTCAGGTGAGGAGTTTCGCGAGCCGGGCCATCTCGGCGGGCGGGTCGATCACCGGCTGGATGAGGAGTTCGTCGACGCCGGCCTGTTCCAGGGCGGTGATGCGGGTGCGGAGGTCGTCGCGGGTGCCGACCAGGGCCAGGGTGTTCATCAACGAGGGCAGGACCAGGTCGCGGTCGCGCGGTGCGATGCGTCCGAGGTAGTTGGGGTAGAGCTTGATGTGCCGGTCCGGTGCGGTGGAGGTGGTGCCGCGCCGCTCAAGGAGCCGCCGCACCGCCTCGCCCTCCTCAGGGCCGAGTTGCTCGGCGAAGGCGGGTGTGTCGGCGGCGAAGGCCAGTAGCGACATGGCGAGGTGGCCTGTGGCGTCCCGGGCCGGATCGCCGTGGGGGTCCTCGTCCTCGTCGAGGAGGTGGAGCGAGGTGACCACGTAGGAGTCCGCCCGGGAGTCCGGGTGCGAGTCCGGGTGGGAGTCGGGGTCATGGGGTGTGACCCGGGCGGCGTGGCGGCGGGCGTCGTGCAGCGCGTACCAGGCGGTGGGGTCCAGCAGGCCGAAGGAGATGAGGCCGGTGCCGCGGCGGCCGGCGACGGCGGCGGCCTTCGGTCCGCGCAGCGCGGCCACGACGAACTCGATCGGGTCGGCGGTGTTCACCTGCGCCCCGGTGTGCAGGAACCGGATGTCGCTGACCCGGTCACCTTCGCGGTACTCCGTAGAACCTCCGGCGCACAGGTCCTGTAGTGCGGCGGTGAAGTTCTCCAGCCTGGCCGCCGTGGTCGGCCGCATGCCCAGGGTGCGGCGGGCGGTGTTTCCGGTGCCCACCCCGCAGATGATCCGGCCCGGTGCCAGGGCGTTGAGGCCGGCCAGCCCGCTCGCGGCGGCCGGGGCCGAGCGCAGCGCCGGTGAGGTCACGCCGATGCCGAGCCTGATGCGGCTGGTGGCCTTCGCACACAGGCTCAAGGCGACGAAGGGGTCACCGTGGACCATCGGGGTGTCGTAGACCCAGAAGCTGTGCAAGCCCAACTCCTCGGCCCGCACGGCGAGGTCCTCCACACCGGGGTGCGCGGCGACAATGACGCCCGTACGCATCAAGACCTCCAAGGTGTGCGGATGGTATCGAACGTGCTCAGCATGGCGGTTTCCGGCGCGGGGCCGTTGCGGAGTCGCGTGATCTCGTACCGTCGCAGGCCGGATGGCCGCCGTGCCTGACGCAACGAAGCACCGTTGTCGCCCTCCGACACGTCTCCTACCGGCACCGCACGCGGGGCCATACGCCCCGAACCCACCACAACAGCGTCGGACATACCGCGTCCTGGTCTATGCATAGTACTTCCACTAGTTGTGTCGATAAACCATCATCTTCTCCCATCCGCGTTGTTAGCGTGACCTCGTCACGCCCATTCCTGAAGCCACGTCACCCCGAACGACAGCGGTACGCACAACGACAAGACGCACACTCTCTCGACCCAGCCGAGGAAGAGCCATATGAGTGATCGCCTGCTGCACCCGCTCACTGCCCACCAACGGGACATCTGGTTCTCGGACGCCCTTTTACCGGAGTCACCACAATTCTCGATCGCACTCCGCGAAAAGCTCTCCGGAGACATCGGCCTGACGGCCTTGAAGGCCGAGTCGAGGTGGTGAGCGTGCGCGACCAGGGCCCGCTGCGAGCCGAGACTTGGCCGATGTCTCGGACCTGCCCGTTTTCCCTGCCTCCGGACTACGCCAACCTGCGCGAGCACCCCGGCCTGCCCAGGGTGACGGGCCCGAGCGGACGTACCGTGTTCGTCGCCGCACGCCATGACGACGTCCGCGCCGTGCTCGGCGACACCCGGTTCAGCTCCGACCGCTCGCACCCGGACTTCCCGCGGATGCGCGCCGGCGAGGCCGCGTTCCCCGGCTTCAGGCCCTCGCTGGTCGAGATGGACCCACCCGAGCACGGCCCCGCCCGTCGTGCGGTCGCCGGCGAGTTCGCCGTCCGCCGCATGCGAGAACTGGGCCCCAAGGTCCAGCGCATCGTCGACGGTCTGCTCGACGATGTGCTGGCCGGCGCCAAGCCCGCCGACCTGGTGTCCGCGCTGGCCGTGCCGATGTCCGGTCTGGTGCTGGGTGAGCTGCTCGGCATCCCGACCGGTGACCGGCAGGAGCTCACCACCAACATCACGGCGCTGACGGCCCACGACTCCGCTGACGCGGATCGCGCCGAGTCCTTCCGCTCCCTGATCGCGCATTTCGACGCGCTGTGCGCCACCAAGATGACCGAGCGACCCGAGGACCTGCTGGGCAGGCTGGCGGGCCACCAGCTCTTCAGCGGTGACGAGAGCCGCTGGGCCATGGTCGAACTGTGCATACTCCTGGCCACCGCGGGCCTGGAGACCACCGCCACGATGACCGCACTCGGGATCCTGGCTCTCCTCGAACACCCCGACCAGCTCGCCCTCCTCACCGCCGACCCGGGCCTGACCCCGGCGGCGGTGGAGGAAGTGCTGAGGTTCTTCTCCGTCGCCGAGCTGTCCCTGATTCGCCTCGCCACGGCGGACGTCGAGATCGGCGGCACCCTGGTACGGACGGGTGAGGGCGTCGCCGCCCTGCCCGCCGCCGCCAACCGCGACCCCGCGGTCTTCGCCGACCCGGACACGTTCGATATCACCAGGGACAACCGCAGGCACCTGGCTTTTGGCTCGGGACCGCACCAGTGCCTCGGCAAGACTCTGGCCCGGCTGGAGCTGCGCACCGTCCTGGACGCTCTGTTCCGGCGCATTCCCACTCTCCGCCTGGCCACGCCACGCGACGAACTGCGCTACGTCAACGGCTCCGCGTTCTCGGTATCGGCACTCCCGGTCACTTGGTGACGGAGACAAAAAGCGCCGACCGTCAGTCATGCGTTTACGCAATCTGATATTTGAGTTCCGCGTGGGGGCGAGTCGCACTGCTGCGCCCGGTAATCGGGCGGCGCCACTGACCGAACTCGTGGTCCCGCTTCTGGCAGGTCGCGGAATTCAGCGGGATCTACGAATTATCGGCTTTTTTTCTGGGAGGGCACCGGATGCCGGGCGAACCAATTGCGATTGTGGGCATGGCGTGCCGCTACCCGGGCGGAATAGCCGCCCCGGAAGGGCTCTGGCAGGCGGCCAGGGACGGGATCGACGCCATCGGCGAGTTACCGGACGACCGGGGCTGGGACCTGGCGGCACTCTACGATCCCGACCCGGACCGGCCCGGTACCTCCTACGTCCGGCACGGCGGCTTCCTCTACGACGCCGGCCATTTCGACGCCGAGTTCTTCGGGCTCTCCGCCCGCGAGGCGTTGACCACCGATCCGCAGCAGCGCCTCCTGCTCACGACGGCGTGGGAGGCCCTGGAGAACGCGGGCATCGATCCCACCTCGCTGCGGGGCAGCCGCACGGCCGTGTTCGCCGGCTCGATGATGCACGACTACGCGCCCCGGGTGCATACCGTCCCGGACGGGCTGGAGGGGTACCTGATCACCGGGAACACCTCCAGCGTGGTGTCCGGCCGAGTGGCCTATGTGCTCGGCCTCACCGGTCCCGCGGTCACGGTGGACACCGGCTGCTCCTCGTCGTTGGTGACCACTCATCTCGCGGTGCAGTCGCTGCGTCTCGGCGAGTGTGACCTGGCCCTGGCCGGCGGGGTGACGGTGATGGCCACCCCGGAGATGTTCGTGGAGTTCTCGCGGCTGCGGGGACTCGCCCCGGACGGCCGGTGCAAGCCGTTCTCCGTGACGGCGGACGGTACGGCCTGGTCCGAGGGCGTCGGAATGCTGTTGCTGGAACGGCTCTCCGACGCCCAGCGCCACGGGCACACCGTGCACGCGCTGGTGCGCGGCACCGCGGTCAACTCGGACGGGGCCTCCAACGGGCTCTCCGCGCCCAGCGGGCCGGCTCAGGAACGGGTGCTGCGGGCGGCGCTGGCCGACGCCGGACTGTCCGAGGCGGACATCGACGCGGTGGAGGCGCACGGCACGGGCACCACGCTCGGCGACCCGATCGAGGCACGGGCGCTGCTGGCGGTGCACGGCCCGCAACGGGCGCGCTCGCTGCTGGTGGGGTCGGTCAAGTCGAACATCGGGCACACACAGGCCGCTGCCGGGGTGGCGGGCATCCTGAAGATGGTGCACGCCATGCGCGACGGCGTGCTGCCGCGCATCCTGCACCTGACCGAGCCCAGTCCGCACGTGGACTGGGAGTCCGGCAGGGTCACCCCGCTCGCGGAGGACACGCCGTGGCCGGAGACCGGACTCCCCCGCCGGGCCGGGGTGTCCTCGTTCGGCATCAGCGGCACCAACTCCCATGTGATCCTGGAACAGGCGCCGGAACCCCCGCCCGCCGCGGCGCCGCGACCGGCGTCCGCACCACCGCGACCGGCGTCCGCGGTGCCGCTGCTGCTGTCCGCGCGGTCGGCGGAGGCGCTGCGGGAGCAGGCCGGCCGGCTGGCCGAGCGGCTCCGCCCGGACCGGGTCGGCCTGCTCGACGCCGGATTCACGCTGGCGACCGGCCGGGCCGGGTTCGAGCACCGGGCCGCCGTCCTCGGCCGGGACCGGGAATCGTTGGTGCGCGGACTGGACGCGCTCGCCGAGGGCGGCTCGGCACCGGGCACGGTCGTCGGGTCACCCTGCCGGGACACCAGTCCGGTGCTGTTGTTCCCCGGCCAGGGCACGCAGTGGACCGGGATGGCCACGGAACTGCTGGCGTCCAGCCCGGTCTTCGCCGGGCACATGGCGGCCTGTCAGGACGCGATGGCGCCGTACGTGGACTGGAACCTGCGCGAGGTACTCACCGACGCGGACGCGCTGCTCCGGGTGGACGTGGTGCAGCCCGCGCTGTGGGCGGTCATGGTGTCGCTGGCCGGACTCTGGCGGGCCCACGGGGTGCGCCCGGCCGCGGTGGTGGGCCACTCCCAGGGCGAGATCGCGGCCGCGACCGTGGCCGGCGCGCTGTCCCTGGACGACGCGGCGCGGATCGTCACGCTGCGCAGCCGGGCATTGCGGGCGCTCTCCGGTACGGGCCGGATGCTGTCGGTGGGGCTGCCGAGAGCGGCGGTCGAGGAGTCGATGGCCCGCTGGGGCGAGGATCTCTCGGTGGCCGCGGTCAACGGGCCGCGCGCGACGGTGGTCTCGGGCGCCGTCCAGGCGGTCGAGGAATTCGCCGCCGTACTGACCGCCGAGGGCGAACGGGCGCGCCTGTTGCCGGTGGACTACGCCTCGCATTCGGCGCAGGTCGAACTGCTCCGTGCGGAGTTGCGCGAACTGCTGGCGCCGGTGACTCCGATGGCGGCCGAGGTTCCCTTCCACTCGACCGTGACCGGCGGTCCGGTGGACACCACCGGACTGGACGCGGACTACTGGTACCGCAACCTGCGCGCCACGGTCGAGTTCGAGGCGACGGTGCGCGGGCTGGTCGCCGCCGGGCACACCACGTTCCTGGAGTCGAGCCCGCATCCGGTGCTCGCCGGCGGCGTGCGGCAGATCCTCAGGAAGTACCAGAAGGACCACGACGGGGACGGCGTGGTGCTGGAGACCCTGAACCGGGGCGACGGTGGTGCCGACCGCTTCCTGCTGGCGGTGGCCGAGGCGGCCGTACACGGTGTGGACGCGCACTGGAACGGGCTGTTCGACGGCGCCCGGAGGGTGGAGCTGCCGACCTACCCGTTCCGCGAGCAGCGGTACTGGATGCTGCCCACCGCCGCCTCCGGGCCCGTCGCCGGGCATCCGATGCTGGACTCGGTGGTCCAGCTCGCCGGCGGTGGCCTCGTCGCCACCTGCCGGCTCTCTCTCACCCGGCACCCCTGGCTGGCCGAGCACGCGGTGCGCGGCACCGTGCTGCTGCCCGGGGCCGCGTTCGTCGAGCTGGCGCTGCACGCGGGTGCGCGGGCGGGGCTGCCGATGCTGGACGAGCTGGTGCTGGAGAGCCCGCTGGTGCTGCCCGAGCGGGGCGAGACCGAGTTGCAGATCGCGATCGGCGAGACGGATCCGGGCACGCTGGCGATGTACGCCCGGTCCGCGCCGGACGCGCCGTGGACCCGGTGCGCGACCGGGACGCTCCGGGCCGCGGAGTCCGGCGGCGCGACCCTGACGGAGTGGCCGCCGGCCGGTGCCGAGGAGATCGACCTCGACGGCGCGTACGCGCGGCTCGACGAGCGGGGTTACGAGTACGGACCGGCCTTCCAGGGGTTGCGGCGGGCCTGGCGGCTCGGCGCGGAGCGCTGGGCGGAGGTCGAACTGCCGGACGATCCAGGGCGGTTCGGCCTGCATCCGGCCCTGCTCGACGCCGCGCTGCACCCGCTGCTGCTGGATGCGGGGGACGCGCCGGTGCGGTTGCCGTTCTCCTGGAGCGGGGTCGCGCTGCACGCGGTCGGGGCCACGGCATTGCGGGTGCGGCTGACTCCGCGGGGCAGCGACTCGTTCGCCGTGGCGCTCGCCGACGCGGCCGGGGAGGCGGTGGCCACGATCAGCGCGCTCGCGCTCCGGCCCGTGGGGCCCGTGCGGTCGGGGGCGGCGGGCGTGGACCGGGCGCTGCACCGGCTGGACTGGGTGCCGGTCGCGCGGCGGGCCGCCCCGGCGTTCGTGGACGCGCCGATCGTGGACGTGGCCGGGCCGATCGTAGACGTGGCCGGGGCCGAGGAAGCACTGGCGCGGGTCCGCGAGTTCTTGGGCACCGACGACGAGAAGACGTCGGGCGGGCCCCTGATCGTGCGGACCCGTGGTGCGGTCGCGATCGCCCCGGAGGACGACCAGGACCCCGACGCCGCGGCGGTCTGGGGTCTGGTCCGCACGGCACGCACCGAACATCCCGGCCGGTTCGTGCTGGTCGACCTGGACCGCCCCGGCGACCCCGAGGACACCGGCTCCGCCCTGGAACTGGCGCTGGGCACCGGTGAGCCGGAGATCGCCGTCCGGGGCGGGCAGGCGTTCGCACCGCGGCTGGCTCGGGTGACGCGGACCGGGGACCGGCCCGCCCTCGCCGGGGGCACGGTGCTGATCACCGGCGGGACCGGCGTACTCGGCCGGGAGCTGGCCCGGCACCTGGTCACCGAGCACGGGGTGCGGCACCTGGTGTTGGCGGGGCGGCGCGGCGGCGCGGCGGCGCTCGAGTCCGGTCTCGAGGACCTGACCGGCACCGCCGAGATCACGGTCGTGGCGTGCGACGTCGCCGACCGGGCCGCCCTCGCCGAGCTGCTGGCGGCGATCCCCGCGCACCGCCCGCTGACCGCGGTGATCCACGCCGCCGGGGTGCTGGACGACGGCACGGTGCGCTCCCTGACCGCCGAACGGCTGAACGCGGTGCTGCGACCGAAGGTCGAGGGTGCGCGCAACCTGCACGAGCTGACCGAACACCTCGACCTGGCCGCGTTCGTGCTGTTCTCCTCCGTAGCCGGTGTCCTCGGCACGCCGGGGCAGGCGAATTACGCGGCCGCCAACGCGTGGCTGGACGGGCTGGCGCAGCACCGCCGCTCGCGGGGACTGCCCGCTTCGTCGATGGCGTGGGGACTTTGGGCGCGGGACACCGGCATGACCGGGCGGCTGGGCGACACCGACCGGGCCCGGCTGCGGCGAACCGGGCTCGTGCCGATGTCCCGCGAACACGGGCTGGCACTGTTCGACGCGGCGCTGGGCACCGACCTGGCGTGCACCGTGCCCGCCCGCTTCGACCTGGCCAACGTGCGTGCGGCAGGCCCGGAGCGGGCTCCGGTGTGGGCCGGGCTGCTCGGCGTCCGGCGGAGCGCGGCCCGGCCGGCCGCCGTGGCCGCGGCGCCCGTGTTCGTCTCCGGTGGCGAGCGGTCGATGCTCGATCTCGTGCTGGCCACGGTGGGCTCCGTGCTCGGCGTGGAGCGCCGGGTGGACCCGGCGCGGGCGTTCCGCGACATCGGCTTCGACTCGCTGTCCGGGGTGGAGCTGCGTAACCGGCTCACCGCCGCGACCGGGGTGCGGCTCTCCGCGACGGCGGTGTTCGACCACCCCACCCCCACGGCCCTGGCCGGGTACCTGTCCGGGCAGCTCCCCGGCGCGGTACCCGGCGGCCGGACACCGGTCGCCGGGCCCGGCCCGGACGCCATGGACGACCCGGTGGTGCTGGTCGGCGCGAGCTGCCGCTTTCCCGGCGGGGTGTCCACCATGGACGAGCTGTGGGCGCTGCTGGCCGCCGGGCGGGACGCGATCACCGAGTTCCCGGCGGATCGCGGCTGGAACCTGGACGAGGTCTACCACCCGGAGCCGGGCCGCGGCGGGCGCAGCTATGTGCGGCACGGCGGCTTCCTGGACGGGATCGCCGAGTTCGACAACGGCTTCTTCGGCGTCGCCCCGGCCGAGGCGGTCTCGATGGACCCGCAGCAGCGCATCCTGCTGGAACTGGCCTGGCACGCGCTGGAGGACGCCGGGATCGACCCGACCGCGCTGCGGGGCACCCGCACCGGTGTCTACCTCGGGCTGATGGGCAACGACTACGCGCGCCGTGCGCACCGGACGCCCGAGGACCTCACCGGCGACGTTTCGATCGGCAACGCGGGCAGCGTCGCGTCCGGGCGGCTGGCCTATACGTTCGGCTTCCACGGCCCGGCGATCACGGTGGACACGGCGTGTTCCTCCGCGCTGGTGGCGATGCACCAGGCCGCGCAGGCGCTGCGGGCCGGTGAGTGCACGGTCGCGCTGGCGGGTGGCATCACGGTGCTCACCACGCCGACGCTGTTCGTGGAGTTCTCCCAGGTGGGGGTGCTCGCCCCGGATGGCCGGTGCAAACCGTTCGACGCGGCCGCGGAGGGCACCGCGTGGAGCGAGGGCGCCGGCCTGCTGGTGCTCGAGCGGCTTTCCACCGCGCACGAACGGGGCCACCGGGTGCTCGCCGTGCTGCGCGGCTCGGCACTCAACTCCGACGGCGCGTCCAACGGGCTGACCGCGCCGAACGGTTCGGCCCAGCAGCGGGTGATCCGGGACGCGCTGGCCGCCGCGGGCCTGGCGCCCGGTGAGGTGGACGCGGTGGAGGCGCACGGCACCGGCACCCCGCTCGGCGACCCGATCGAGGCCACCGCGCTGCTGGCGACCTACGGGCAGGACCGGGCGCGGCCCGTGCTGGTCGGGTCCGCGAAGTCCAACCTCGGGCACACCCAGGCCGCGGCGGGCTTGGCGGGTGTGCTCAAGATGGTGCAGGCCATGCGGCACGGCCGGTTGCCCGCGACTCTGCACCTGAATGTCCCGAGCCCGCATGTGAACTGGGACGACGGCGCGGTACGGCTGCTGGACGAGCCGATGGACTGGCCGCGCGCGGGCCGTCCGCGCCGGGCGGCGGTGTCCTCGTTCAGCCTCAGCGGCACCAACGCGCATGTGATCCTGGAGGAACCCGAGCCCGAGCCCGAACCGGAGCCGGCGACCGCCGCGGCTCCCCCGCTGATCCCGTGGGTGCTCTCCGCGGCCACCCCGGAGGCGCTGCCCGCGCAGGCCGGGGCCCTGCTCCGCCGGCTGACCGACGAGGGGCTGACCGACGAGGACGCGAACGGGGCGCCGTCCGCCCTGGACGTGGCGTACTCGCTGGCCACCACGCGGGCCCGGCTGCGTGCCCGCACGGTCGTGCTCGGCACGGACACCGGCGAGCTGACCGCCGCGCTGCGAGCCGGGACCGGCATGACCGGAGTGGCGGCCGACGGCGCGACCGCGTTCCTGTTCCCCGGCCAGGGCGTGCAGTACCCGGACATGGCCACGTCGCTCCGGGACCGGGTACCGGTGTTCGCGGCGGCCCTCCGGGAGATCGCCACCGAGCTGGACCCGCTGCTGGACCGGCCGCTCGCCGAGATCCTCCGGGACGGACCCGGTGAACGCACCGACCATGCGCAGGCCGCGGTGTTCGCGGTTCAGGTGGCGGTGTTCCGGCTGCTCACCACGGTGGGGGTGCGGCCGGACTCGGTGACCGGGCACTCGGTCGGCGAGATCGCCGCAGCGCACGCCGCGGGCGTGTTCCCACTGGCCGACGCCTGCGCACTGGTGGCCGCGCGCGGGCGGCTGATGCGCGAACTCGGTGGCGAGGGCGCGATGGTGGCGGTCCAGGTACCGGAAGCCGATGTGCCGGAACTGCTCCGCGGCCACGAGGACCGGGTGGCGCTGGCCGCGGTGAACGGGCCCGCCTCGGTGGTGCTCGCCGGGGACGCGGACGCGGTGCGGGAGATCTCGCGGCGGGTGACCCATGTGCGCCGCCTGGCGGTGGGGCACGCGTTTCACTCCCACCACATGGACCCGGTTCTGGACCCCTTCCGTAAGGTGCTGGCCGGACTGGACTTCCGGACACCGGAGATTCCGGTCGTGTCCTCGGTGACCGGCGCACGGGTCACCGAGGAGCTTCGTGACCCGGAGTACTGGGTCCGGCATGCGCGGGAACCGGTGCGCTTCCACGACTGCCTGCGCGCGCTGGACGCGGCGGGCACCAGCACCTACCTGGAGCTGGGACCGGGCGCGACGCTCAGCGCGCTCGGCCAGGAGGCGCTGGGCGGGGACGGTTTCCTGCCGGTGCTGCGGCAGGGCGTCGACGAGGTGCACGGCCTGCTGACGGCGTTGGCGACCGCGTACACCCGGGGGTGCGACGTGGACTGGGCGGCCTGGTGCGCGGGCGGGCGGGCGGTGCCACTGCCCGGCTACGCGTTCACCCGGCAGCGGTTCTGGCTGCCCGACGACGACGGGGCCACCGCCGACCCTCTGCTGCACGGTGTCGAGTGGCCGCCGCTGCCCGTCCCCGGCCCGGTCGCCGACGCGCCGGGGCCGTGGCTGGTGGTGGCCCCGCCGGGTGCGGACTGGGACCGGCTCACCGAGGACGTGGCGGGCGCGCTGGGCGAAGGGACCCGCACCGTGCGCGGCGACGCCGTGGACGGCGAGCACTGGGACCGGCTGCTGCCCGGCCTGCCGGGCGGCGGCATCGTGTCCCTCCTGGCGATGGCCGAGGGCTCGGACACCCCGGGGGTGCCGACCGGCCTGGCCGCCACCCTGGCGCTGCTGCGGGCGCTGCTGTCCAGAGGCGCGGATACGCCCCTGTGGTCGATCACCAGCGGCGCCGTGCGGGCCGACACGGCGTCCGACACGGCGGACACCGTGCCGAATCCGGAGCAGGCCGCCGTGTGCGGGTTGGTCCGGGTCGCGGGCATGGAAGCGCCCCGGCTGCACGGCGGCCTGGTGGACCTGCCGCCGCGACCGGCCGCGGCGGACCTGGCCGCGCTGCCCGCCGCGCTGGCCGCCAGGGACGAGGTCGCGATCCGGGACGGGCGGCTGTACGCCAGGCGGCTGGTCCCGGTGGGCCGCGCCGAACCCGCCGCGGCGGAGCCCATCGGCACCGTGCTGATCACCGGGGGGCTGGGCGGCATCGGCGCGCACGTCGCCCGCCGGCTGGCGGCCCGCGGCGCGGACCGCCTGCTGCTGGTCGGCCGCCGGGGCGTGGACACCCCCGGCGCGGCGGAACTGCGCGCCGAACTCACCGCGCTGGGCACCGAGGTCGACATCGCCGGCTGCGACGTGGCCGACCGCGAGGCGCTGGCCGGGCTGCTCGCCGGGCGGTCGCTCACCGGTGTGGTGCACGCCGCCGGGGTGCTCGACGACGGGGTGCTGGAGGCGCTGTCCCCGGCCCGGCTGGCGCACGTGTTCGCGGCCAAGGCGGGCGGCGCGCGGTTCCTGCACGAGCTGACCGCCGGCCATCCGCTGCGCTTCTTCGTGCTGTGCTCCTCGCTGGCGGGCGCCGCGGGCTCGCCGGGGCAGGGCAACTACGCCGCGGCCAACGCCGTCGTGGAGGCGCTGGCGGCCCATCGGCAGGCCGGCGGCCTGCCCGCGACGAGCCTGGCTTGGGGCCCCTGGCTGGACACCGGGATGACCACGTCCTGGCCCGTCGGCTCGCGGTCGGACAGCGGCGCCACGCCGATGCCCGCCGACCGGGCGCTGGACGCGCTGGAGCGGGCGCTGTCCGGCGGTGCGGCGCAGTACGTGGTCGGTGCCGTGGACTGGCCGCGGTTCGCCGCCGCACGGCCGGGGCGCCTGTGCTCCGCACTGCCGGGGGTGGGCGCGGACACCGGGCCCGAACCCGCGAGCGCGTTGCGGGAACGGCTGGCGGCCACCGCGCCGCAGCGGCGGTCGTCGGTGCTGCTGGAGCTGGTCACCGCCCGGGTCGCCGTCGTATCGGGCCGGCCGGCCGGAAACCTGGACGCGCACCGGCCGTTCCAGGAGCTGGGCCTGGACTCGCTGGCCGGGGTCCGGCTGCGCAACCTGCTCGGCGCGGACACCGGAGTGCCACTGGCGGCCTCCGCGGTCTACGACCATCCCACCGCCGCCGCACTGGCCCGGCACCTCGGCGACGCGCTCGGAGTCGACGAGGGCGACCCGGCCGAGCGGGTCGTGCTGGACCGCCTGAGCGAGCTGGAGGCGGCCCTGCTCCGGTGGCCTTCGTCCGCGCCCGTCCCCGAGGTGATCGCCACGACACTGCGGCGACTGCTGCGCGGCCGGGAAGACGGCGCCGCCGATGAGCACGGAGCGGTGCCCGACCTGAGCGGCGCCACGGACGACGAGATGTTCAGGCTGATCGACGGAGTGCTCGACGACACGAAATCGGACACCGGTCGCACTGTCGGCCGTGCCACGGAGAGGAGCTAGCCCATGTCAGCGCCGAGCCGCCCACCGGCCACCGTGCTCGACAACCCGCTGCACGCCCTGCTCGACCGGGAGGTGCTCGCGAACCCCTACCCGCTGTTCGAGCGGTGGCGAGAGCAAGGTCCGATGTGGACGTCGGACGGTTCCCTGCTGCTGAGCGACCACGCCGACTGTATGGCGGTGCTCAAGAGCCACCAGACCATGGGAAGTGACACGTTCAACGCGCCGGGGATGCGGGAACTCTTCGGCGACCGCGGCGACGAGCCGGTGCTCAACTCGATCTTCTTCATGGACGATCCCGCACACGGGCGGCAGCGGAACCTGGTCAGCAAGGCATTCACGCCACGGATCACCGCGCGCTTCGAGCCGTGGATTCGCGAGATCGTGGACGAACTGCTCCGCGACTGCCTGGCCGACGGCGAGTTCGACGGTGTGCGGGACCTGGCCTCGGTGCTCTCGCTGCGGGTCATCGCGACTCTCCTGGGCATCCCGCGCGAGGACATCCCGATGCTGCGGGAGTGGTCCAGCGACATGGCGCTGTCCACGGAGCTGCCCACGCTGGTGGCCAGCTTCCACTCCGCCGCGATGTTCGACCAAGAGGAACTCGTCCGCATCATCCGCACCACCACCGAACTGCACGGCTACTTCGCGAACCTCATCCACAAGCGCCGCCGCGACCCCGGCGAGGACCTCATCTCCAGTCTGCTCTCCACGCAGGAGGACGGGCGCGGGCTGAGCCGGCGTGAGGTGACGAACGTCGTGGTGACCGTGTTCACCGCGGCCCACGAGTCCACCACGAACCTGATCAGCAACGGCCTGCTCGCGATGTCGCGCCACCCGGAGCAGTTCCAGCTGCTCCGGCAGGACCCGGCGATCGTCGGCGACGTGGTCGGCGAGGCGCTGCGCTACGACTGCCCGATCATGCTGACCGGCCGTTTCGCGCTGCGGTCCGACCGGATCAACGGCATCGACATCCCCGAGGGCTCGGTGGTCACCCTGGTCCTCGCGTCCGGCAACCGGGACGAGCGGGTGCACCCGAGCGCGGGTCGGTTCATCGCGGACCGGAAGCCGGCCGCGATGAACCTCGCCTTCGGCGCCGGTGCGCACTACTGCCTCGGCAGCAGCCTGGCCCGGTTGGAGGCGGAGATCGTGTTCGGTGAGCTGGCTCACCGGCTGCGCGGCTTCCATGTGCACGAGGACTCACTGAGCTATCGCCGGCACGTGGTCGTCCGCGGACTCGACACCGAACGGATCACCTTCCAACTCTGACCACGCATCCGTCGCAGGGAGTCGTTCATGCCCGATGAAGTCAGCACGCTCCGGCAATATCTGAAAAGGGTCACCGCCGATCTGTTACGCACCCGGGAGCAGTTGCGTGAGGCGACCGAGCAGTCCGGCGAGCCGATCGCGGTGATCGGCATGTCGTGCCGGCTGCCCGGCGACGTGGCCTCGCCCGCCCAGCTGTGGGACCTGGTGGCCGCGGGCACGGACGCCATTTCGCCTTTCCCCGGGGACCGGCACTGGCCGATCGAGGAGCTCTACGACACCGATCCGGACTCCCAGCAGGCGCGGCGGTCCTATGTGCGCGAGGGCGGCTTCCTCAGCGGGGCGGGCGATTTCGACCCCGCGTTCTTCGGGATCTCCCCGCGCGAGGCGCTGGTGATGGACCCGCAGCAGCGGTTGGTGCTGGAGCTGGCCTGGGAGGCATTGGAGTCCGCGGGCATCCTGCCGGACTCGCTGGTGGGCGAGCGGGCCGGGGTTTTCGTCGGCGCGTCCAGCAACGACTACGAGATGCTCTGGCAGGGCACCGACCAGTTCTCCCAGTACGGCATCACCGGCAACACCATGAGCGTGATCTCGGGCCGGATCAGCTACGCCTTCGGCTTCCACGGCCCGGCCCTCACCGTGGACACCGCCTGCTCGTCCTCCCTGGTCGCCACCCACCTGGCGATGCGGGCACTGCGCGCCGGCGAGTGCCCGATCGCGCTGGCGGGCGGTGTGACAGTACTGAGCACTCCGGAGACGTTCGTCGAGTTCTGCGGCCAGGGCGTCACCTCCCGGGACGCTCGGATCAAGGCGTTCGCGGCCGGGGCGAACGGCTCGATCTGGGCCGAGGGGGCGGGTCTGCTGGTACTGGAGCGGCTGTCCGACGCGCGGCTCAACGGCCACCAGGTGCTCGCGGTGCTGCGCGGCTCGGCGGTCAACTCCGACGGCACCAGCAACGGGCTCTCCGCACCCAACGGCACCGCCCAGCAGGAGGTGATCCGGACCGCGCTCGCCGACGCCGGACTGTCCGCCCAGGACGTCGACGTGGTCGAGGCGCACGGCACCGGCACCCCGCTCGGCGACCCGGTGGAGGGCACCGCGCTGGTGGCGACCTACGGCCGGAACCGGCCGCCCGGCCGGCCGCTGCTGCTGGGCTCGCTGAAGTCCAACATCGGGCATACGCAGGCCGCGGCCGGTGTGGCCGGCATCATCAAGATGATCATGGCGATGCGGTACGGTCTCGCGCCGAAGACGCTGCACGTGGACAGCCCCACCCCGAAGGTGGCCTGGGGAGTGGACGGGGTCAGCGTGCTCGCCAACGCGATGCTCTGGCCGGAGACCGGTCGAGCGCGCCGCGCCGCCGTCTCCTCCTTCGGGATCAGCGGCACCAACGCCCATGTCGTGCTGGAACAGCCCGCCGGGCCGGAGGCGCCGGAGCCCGGCGTACCGTCCGCCGGTCTGGTGTGGACGGTGTCGGGCCGGACCGAGGACGCGCTGCGCGCACAGGCGACCCGGCTGCTGGCCTTCGCCGAGTCCGGCGACGCTCCCTCCGCCGAGGGGCTGGCGCACGCGTTGGCCACCCGCCGCACCCACTTCCGCCACCGGCTGGCAGTGCCCGGCCGGGACCGGGCCGAACTCACCTCCGCGCTGCGCGGCCACCTCGACACCGGCCTGGTGCCCGATGTGGCGGTGGGCACCGCGGCCGGCGGCGGGGTGTGCGTGCTGTTCACCGGCCAGGGCGCGCAGTGGCCCGGCATGGGGCGGCAGCTCGCCGCCTCCTTCCCGGTGTTCGCCGAGGCGTTCGACGAGGTGTGCGGGCTGTTCGACCAGGAGCTGGCGAGTCCGCTGCGGACCGTACTCGAGGACGAACCGGACCTGCTCGACCGCACCGACTACGCCCAGGCCGCCCTGTTCGCGGTGGAGGTCGCGCTGTTCCGGCTGATGCGCTCCTGGGGTGTGCGCCCGGACCTGCTGCTGGGACATTCGATCGGGGAGATCAGCGCGGCGCACGTGGCCGGGGTGTGGTCGCTGCCGGACGCGGTCCGGCTGGTGGCCGCCAGAGGCCGTCTGATGGCCGCGCTGCCCGAGGGCGGCGCGATGCTGTCCGTGCTGGGCACCGAGCAGGACCTGGCCCCCTGGCTGGCGGAGCGCGCGGGGCGGGTCTCCGTCGCGGCGGTGAACGCCTCGGACACGGTGGTCGTCTCCGGCGCGGTCGAGGACATCACGGAGCTGGAGGCCGACTGGGCGGGCCGGGGACGGCGGACCCGGCGGCTGCGGGTCAGCCACGCGTTCCACTCGCCGCTGATGGAGCCGATGCTGGCCGAGTTCGGCACGGTGCTGGCCGGGTTGACGGCGCACGATCCGGAAATCCCGGTGATCTCCAACCTCACCGGCGAGCCGGCCACGGCGGAGCAGTTGCGCTCGCCGGCGTACTGGACCGCGCACGTCCGGCAGGCGGTGCGGTTCCACGACGGACTGCGCACCGCACGGGCGGCCGGTGCACGCGTCCTGCTCGAACTGGGACCGGGCGCGGTGCTCTCCGCGCTGGCCGGGCGGGATGCCGGGCCGGACGAGGCGACGGTGCCCACCCTGCGCGGGGCCGATCGTGACGAGACCAAGGACGTGCTGCTCGCCCTCGGCGCGCTGCACACGCAAGGCGTGGAGGTGGACTGGCCCGCCGTGCTGCCCGCCGCCCCCGCCAGGACGGCGGACCTGCCCGGCTACGCGTTCCAGCATGAGAGGTACTGGCTGGTGCCGGACGGGAATGGGCTGAACCTGCGTTCCACCGGGCTGCTCCCGGTGGGCCACCCGCTGATGGGCGCCGTGCTGTCCGCGGCCGAGGGCGACGGCGTGCTGCTCACCGGCAGACTGTCCCTCCAGTCGCACTCCTGGCTGGGGGGCCACCAGGTGCGCGGCATCCCCCTGCTGGCCGGCACCGGCTTCGTGGAACTGGCGCTGGCCGCGGGCGAGCAGGTCGGCTGCGACCTGCTCGAACAGCTGACCGTCGAGGCACCGCTGGTCCTGCCGGAGCACGGCGGGGTGTCGGTGCAGGTGGTGGTGGGCAACACCGAGGAGAGCGGCCGCCGCCCGGTGCGGGTGTACTCCCGGCCGGAGGGCGTGGGCCGGGCCGAGCCGGGCCCATGGCGGTCACACGCCTTCGGCTACCTGGGCATCCGCACCGCGACGCCGGACACGCCCCTCGCGCACTGGCCGCCGCGTGATGTGCGGGAGATCCCGGTCGCGGACGTCTATGACGAGGTGGTGGAGGGCAGGCACTTCCGCTACGAGGGCGCGTTCCGGGGCCTGCGGACCCTCTGGCAACGCGACCACCCCGACGGGAGCTCGGAGATGTTCGCCGAGGTCGCCCTGCCCGCCGAGGCGGCGGGGGACGCGAAGCGCTACAGCCTGCATCCGGCGCTGCTGGACGCGGCACTGCACGCGGTCGGTCTCGGCCCGCAGCTGGACGGAATCGACGAGGGCAACGGCTCGATGCCGTTCTCGTATTCGGGGCTGTCGCTGTTCCGGGCCGGAGCCTCGATGGTGCGGGTGCACGCCACCGGCGGGAACGGTGATGTGGCGATCACGCTGGCGGACGAGTCCGGTGCCACCGTGGCCACGGTGGACTCCCTGGTGTTCCGGCCGCTGCCCGCCGATGAGTCCTACCTGCTGGGACCGGCCGAGGACGGCGCGGAACTGCTCGCGCAGGACTGGGTGCCCGTGCGCCGCCCATCCACTGTGGACGATTCCGGTGGGTGGCACGACCCCGGGGTCGGTGGGCTCGACCTCGCGTCGCTGGCGGACGCGGCGGACCCGGTACCGCCGGTGGTGGTGCTGCGCCCGGCCCGTCCCGCCGGGGACGACGTCACCGCACGGGTCCGCGCCGCGCTCACCGAGCTGACCGGGTATCTGCGAGGGTGGCTCACCGACCAGCGGTTCGCCGGTTCGCTGCTGGTCGTCCGCACCGAGCGCGCGCTCGGCGTGTGTGCGGGCGACGAACCCGACCTGGCGCTGTCCGCGGCCCACGGGCTGGCTCGCTCGGCACAGAACGAGTACCCGGGTCGCCTCCTGCTGGTCGACGTCGACGAGCCGGCCGACACCGCTTTACGCGACGCGGTCGCCGTCGCGGCCGCGGCCCGTGAGCCCCAGGTGGCGCTGCGCGCGGGCGAGTTGCTGGTGCCCCGGCTGCACCGCGACGACGGTCCGGCGGAGAGCGACGGCGGTCCGGCGGAGAGCGACGGCGGCTCGGCGGATAGCGACGGCGGCTCGGCCGCCCGCACGCCCGATCCCGACGGCACCGTGCTGATCACCGGTGGGCTCGGGTCGCTGGGCCGCACACTGGCCCGGCATCTGGCGAGCCGGGGCGCCCGCAGGCTGCTGCTCCTCTCGCGCCGTGGCGCGGAGAGCCCCGGCGCCGCGGAGCTGGTCGCCGAACTCGGCCGGCTCGGCGCGCACGCCGAGCTGGCGCGCGGCGATGTCGCCCGGCGGGACGACGTGGCCCGGGTGCTGGCCGAGGTGCCCGCGGCGCACCCGCTCACCGCCGTGGTCCATGCGGCCGGTGTGCTGGACGACGGCTTGGTGGAGTCGCTGACCGACGGGCAACTGGAGAACGTACTGGCGCCGAAGGTCGACGGAGCCTGGCACCTGCATGAGTTGACCCGGGAGCTCGATCTCGTCGGGTTCACGTGTTTCTCCTCCGCCGCCGGCGTGTTCGGCACCGCGGGCCAGGGGGCTTACGCCGCGGCGAACGCCTTCCTGGACGCGCTGATGAACCAGCGGGCCGCCGCCGGGCTCCCGGCCCGCTCGCTGGGCTGGGGCCTGTGGGCGCCGGACGCCGAAACCAGCACGGCCGACGGGATGGGCGGCGGGCTCGCCGCCGCGGACCGGGCCCGCATGGACCGCACCGGGATCCGCGCGCTGACCGTCGCGCAGGGCCTGGCCCTCTGGGACACCGCGACCGGCTCGGACCGGGTCCACCTGGTGCCCATCGGGCTGGATCTGGCCACCGTGGCCGGCCTGGGAGAGGAGGGCATCCCGCCGCTGCTGCGCGATCTGGTCCGCCCGGCCCGCCGCCGGGGCTCCGCGCGGTCCGCCGCGCCCACCGAGTCCCCGGCGGACCTGGCCCGCAGGCTGGGTGGGCTGAGCCCCACCGAACGGGACCGGCAGCTCCTCAACCTGGTGCGTGGGCACATCGCGGCCGTGCTCGGCTACCCGTCCGCGGACGGGGTGCCCGCGGACGGCCCGTTCGGAGACCTCGGATTCGACTCGCTGAGTTCGGTCGAGCTGCGCAACCGGCTCAACACCGCCACGGGTCTGAACCTGCCCGCCACCTTGGTGTTCGACCACCCCACTCCGGCCGTCCTCGCGGCGCACCTCGGTACGGAGGTCGCGCCGGACGCCGCCGGCGCGGAGGAACTGGCGGACGGCCCCGCCGAGCGCGGCCCGGATCAGCTCTCCGCACTCGCGCAGGCGGTCGAGGAGGCGCTGGCCGGCGAGCACGCGCAGCGCGACGCGCTGCGCGGACAACTGTGGGCGGCGCTGCGCGCGCTGGACGGCGAGCCGGACGAGGAGCTCGGGGCGGACGAGCTGAGCGCGGCCTCCCTGGACCAGCTCTACGCCTTCGTGGACCGGGAACTCGGCGATGCGTGAGTCAGCAGCCGGGACCGCCCGGCCGACCGGAGAGGAACCGAAAGCCGTGGGCGAGGATCCGAAGCTCGTCAAGTACTTCCAGCGGGTCACCGCGGAACTCCACCGCACCCGGGAACGGTTACGGGAGCTGGAGAACCCCGTCGACGACCCGGTGGCCGTGGTCGGCATGGGCTGCCGGTTCGGCGGTGGGGTCGACTCGCCGGAGCAGCTGTGGGAACTGCTCGCCGGGGAGCGGGACGTGATCACCGGGTTCCCGGCCGGCCGCGGCTGGACCGAAGACCAGATCTACCACCCGGAACCGGGCACGCCGGGCCGCTCCTACGTTCGGCACGGTGCCTTCCTCGACGACGCGGCCGACTTCGACCCCCAGTTCTTCGGCATTTCGCCGCGCGAGGCGCTCGGCATGGACCCGCAGCAGCGGATCGCGCTGGAGGTCACCTGGCAGGCGCTGGAGTCCGCCGGTATCGATCCGGCCGGGCTGCGCGGCAGCCGCACCGGCGTGTTCCTCGGACTGTCCAACGCGGACTACGCCACGGCGGTCCGCGAGATGCCCGAGGACATGCTGGGCCAGCTCTCCATCGGCAACGCGGGCAGCGTGACCTCCGGTCGGCTGGCGTATGTGTTCGGCCTGCAGGGGCCCGTACTCACGGTGGACACCGCCTGTTCCTCGTCCCTGGTCGGGATCCACCTGGCCGTGCAGTCGCTGCGCGCGGGCGAGTGCGCCCTGGCGCTCGCGGGCGGGGTGACCATCCTGTCCAGCCCGCTGCTGTTCATCGACTACGCCCAGCAGCGCGGTCTGGCGCCGGACGGGCGGTGCAAGCCCTTCTCCTCGGCCGCCGACGGCACCGCGTGGGGCGAGGGCGCCGGGATGCTGGTGCTGGAGAGGCTTTCCGACGCACGTCGCAACCACCACCCGGTGCTCGCGTTGCTGCGCGGATCGGCGATCAACTCCGATGGCACCTCCTCCGGGCTGACCGCCCCGAACGGAACCGCGCAGCAGCAGGTGATCGCCGACGCGCTCGCTTCGGCCCGGCTGTCGCCCGCGGACGTTGACGCGGTGGAGGCGCACGGCGCGGGCACCGCGCTCGGCGACCCGATCGAGGCGCAGGCGCTGTTGGCCGGGTACGGCCGCCACCGCGGCGACCGGCCGCCGCTGCTGGTCGGCTCGGTGAAGTCGAACCTCGCCCACACCCAGGCCGCGGCCGGAGTCGCCGGTGTGGTGAAGATGGTGCTGGCCATGCGGCACAGCACGCTGCCCAGGACCCTGCACGTCGGCACGGTGACCCCCCGGGTCGACTGGGCGCGGGGCGGGGTCGAGGTGCTCACCGGC
Source organism: Streptomyces endocoffeicus (assembly GCF_016741935.1). Lineage (GTDB taxonomy): Bacteria > Actinomycetota > Actinomycetes > Streptomycetales > Streptomycetaceae > Streptomyces > Streptomyces endocoffeicus. The sequence goes on from NZ_JAERRG010000001.1 coordinate 433,967, forward strand.
GCGGTCCCGTGGCCACGCGACGGGCGTCCCCGGCGGGCGGGCGTGTCCGCGTTCGGAGTCGGCGGCACCAACGCGCACGTGATCCTGGAGGACCCGGAGCCCGACCCGGACACCGGGCCCGGCGACCGGACCGTCCCGCCACTGCTGGCCTGGACCCTGTCGGGCAGGACCGAACAGGCGCTGTCCGCGCAGGCGGCCGCGCTGCACGAGCACCTCGACCGGGCGCGCCCGGATCTGCTGGACCTGTCGTGGTCGCTGGCCACCACCCGGGCGCATCTGCCGCACCGCGCGGTGGTGTTCGGCTCCCGCCCGGCCGACCTCGCCGCGGGCCTGACCGCGCTGAGCACGGGCCGGAACGACACCGGGAGCGCCACGGTGGCGGTCTCCGGCACCGCCGTGCGGAACGGCACCACCGCGTTCCTGTACCCACACGAGTGCGCCCCGGCCGTGGTGCGCGCGTTGGCCACGCAGTACGCCGAGGCCGAGCCGTTCGCCGAGCACCTCTCCGAAAGTGCGGCGGTGCTGGCCAAGCTGGTCGGCTGGTCTCTGGCGGATGTGCTTCGCGGCGACCCGGACGCACCACCACTGGACCGGCCGGACGTGTTGGTCCCGGCCACGCTGGCCGTGCTGACCGGCGTGACACGAGTGTGGTGCGCGTCCGGGGTGCGCCCGGCGGCGTTGGCGGGACACGGATCCGGCCTGCTGGCCGCGTCCTGGGCGGTCGGGTGGCTGTCCCTGTCCTCGGCGCTGCGGATCGCGGCCGGGTGTCCCGCGGGCGTTGAACCCGACGTCGTGGATGTCCCGCCCCTCGCGCCCGGTGTGCCGGTGCTGTGCGCTGACACCGGCCGTTGGCTGCGGGAGCGTCCGGCCGAGGACGACTACCGCACGGTGCCGGCCGCCGAATCCGACGTGGCCGCCCGCGAGTTGCGGGCCGACGGTCATCGGCTGCTGCTCGTGTTCGGTGGGGACACCGCGGCCATGGCCGCCGCGCTGTCCGACGGTGCCGCCGTGCTGGCGGTGCCGGAGGAGACGGAGAGCGCGCTGACCGGTTCTGCGGCGATCGTGCGCGCGCTGGGCCGCGCGTATGTGATGGGCGCGGCGGTGGACTGGCGCGTCGTCCTGGCCGGGGCCGGTGCGCGGCGTATCCCGTTGCCCGGCTACGCCTTCCAGCGCAGCCGGTACTGGATCGAGCGCGAGTGGACCATGCCGGTGCTGCTCTCCGACGACCCGGGGACGCGCGAACCCGATCGGCGCTCGCCCGCGGCTCTGCTGTGGGCACTGCCCGAGCAGGAGCGCACGCGCCACGTGGAGACGCTGGTTCGTGCGTGCCTGGACCGGGCGCTGGGCAACGGGCCGGATGACGAGGTCGACGCCGAGGACACGTTCCGCGATCTCGGGATGGACTCGCTGGGCGCGGAGGATCTGCGCAACCGCCTCACCACCGGTGCCGGTGTGGAGATCGAACTCGCCGACGTACTGAACTATCCCACGGTGGTCGATCTCACCGAGCGCGTGCTGGAAAAGCTGGCCGCCCGCGCCGAGGAGGGCACGCTCGACGAGATCGTGGGGACCGCCCGGTCCGGGAACGAGGTCCCGGAGTCCGGCACCGGGCCGGTGGACCCGGCGCCCGAGAACGCCGACGAGAGCGACGGCAGCCTGGCCTCGTTCTACATCCGGGCGATCCGCACCGGCCGGATCAACGTCGCCCTCCGCCTGGCCCGCGCGGCCTCCGAGACCCGCGACACGTTCGACCAGGACGATCCGCGCGATCTCGCCGAACTGCGCAAGGTGGGGGCGGGCACGGGTGGCCCCACGATCGTCGGCCTCACCCCGCCGATCTTCCCCAACCTGGACCTGCCCTACTCGTACCTGCACACCGGGCTGGACCCCGCGTCCGACGTGTGGTCGCTGTGGTCGCCCGGATTCGCGGGTGAGGCTCCGCTGCCCGCCGACCGTGCCGCCCTGATGCGGATGCTGGCGAAACCGCTGCGCCGTGAGCTGGCCGGCACCCCGTTGATCATCGCGGGCTACTCCTCGGGCGGCTGGCTGGCGCACGACCTGGCCGCGCACCTGGAGCGGACCGGCGTCCCCGTCACCGCGGTGCTGCTGCTGGACTCGTACCTGCCGGAGGAGGAGATGGACCAGACCGAGACCCGCAGCGAGTTCATGCGCGAGCAGATCCGACGACGCGACCTCATGGGCATGTCGCTCGACCGTCCGGACCGGACGGTGACCACCAGCGGCCAGATCGCGGCGATGGGCGGCTACAGCAGGATCTTCAGCGGCTGGCAGCCCGGCCCGCTGGCGGCGCCGGTCCTGCACCTGCTCGCCAGCGAGGTCGTCGCGGGTATGGCCACCAGCTCGGAGGACCACCCGTTCCCGGCCGAACGGGCGCACCGCGTGCGCAAGCTGCCGGGCGATCACTTCACCATCCTGTCCCAGCACGCCGACCTGATCTCAGCGAACCTGCACGACTGGCTGACGGAGGTGCAGCCCGCATGACGCCCCTTCCCGATCTTCCCGACGCCGCAGAGGCGCTGGAGCACTTCCCCTTCGACGACGGCCGCGGCATCGAGGTCAACGAGCGGTTCCGGGAGCTGCGGCAGCGCGAGGGGCTGCTCCGGGTGCGGCTCGCCTACGGTGAACCCACCTGGCTGGTCACCCGCTACGAGGACGCCCGGCTGGTGCTGGGCGATCCGCGGTTCAGCCGCGCGATGTCCGTCGGCCGGGACTACCCGCGCCAGGACGAGGCGACGGACCTGGCCGGGCTGATCACCCTGGATGCCCCCGAACACACCCGGCTGCGCACGCTGCTGCTCAAAGCCCTCGGCAAATCCCGCATCGAGGCGCAGCGCCCGACGGTGCGCGCGGCGGCGGACGCTCTGCTGTCGTCGGCGATGAGCGCCGGGCCGGGCATGGACATCGTGACGGACTACGCGCAGCAGATCATCGTGCTGTCCATCTGCGACCTGATCGGCGTGCCCGCCTCGGACCGGGAGGCGTTCGAGTCGACCAGCACGGCGCTGCTGCCCGGCAGCACCGTCGGCCCCGAGGACATGATGCGGCGGTTCGGTGCCCTGCGCGCCTGCACCGAGCAGCTCATCGCCGAGCGTCGGGCCCGCCCCCGCGACGACCTGATGTCGGCGATGATCCAGGCCCGGGAGGAGGAGGACCGGCTCACCGACACCGAGCTGATCGACATGGTCGTCGGCCTGCTGCTGGCCGGATTCGAGGCGATCACCACCCAGATTCCGAACTGCGTCTACGTTCTCACGCGGGGCGACCGTGCGCTCTGGAACCGGCTGCGTGCGAATCCGGCCGAGCTGCCGGCGGCGGTCGAGGAACTGCTGCGCTACAACGCCTCCGCCGGTGCCGGCCTGTTCGTCCGCTACGCACGGGAGGATGTCGAGGTCGGCGGCACGCTGGTGCGCGCGGGCGAGGGCCTGACCGTCGCCAATGAGTCGGCCAACCACGACCCGGCCCGATTCGAGGACCCCGACGCGATCGACTTCACCCGGCCACCCGGTGGACACCTCAGCTTCGGTCATGGCGCGCACTACTGCGTCGGCGCCCAGCTCGGGCGCGTCGACCTCCAGGAGGGACTGCGGGTGCTGCTCACCAGGGTCCCGGAGCTGACCGTCCGCGACATCACGTGGAAGGAACGGCCGCACGTCCGGGGGCCGGAGGCGATGCGCGTCACCTGGCAGAGTGGCCCGGAATGACCACCACCGGCACCGGGGCTCGGCGCGGCTGATCGCGCGGATCCGGACACTGCCGGGGCATCGTTCGGTTCTGCCGAACGATGCCTCGGCAATCCCCAGTTGATCAGCCCCTCGGGTTGGACCGAGTATGGCGATGTGAGCGAGAACGATCGGCGGGTACGGCGGGACTGGATCGCGCGGCTGGGTCCGCGGGGTGAGGTCGGCCTCGACCGGGCGGCGAGCCCGCGCGCGACCGTCGAGGACGCCGTCGCGCGCGTCGGTGCGGACCCCGTGCGCTGGGCGATCGAGCTGAACTCCGTGGTCCTGCGGCGGATCGTCGGCGAGGTGCCGGTCCTCGGCGGTAGTCCGGCCGCGGTCGAGATGCTCCGCCGGGGCAATGAAGCGACCACCCTGCGGGCGCTGTTCACTCTGGTGGAAGGCCCGGCGGCCGCCCCGCCCACCGGTGAGGCGATCCTGGAGGGCATCCGCGAGTTCGTTCACCGGGCCATACCGCTCGAGCGGGTGTTGCACGGCGTCCGGGTCGGGCACGCGGCAACGACCGAGGCGTTCCTGCGGGCCTGTGCCGAGCTGGCCGACCCGGAGGAGGCGGTCGACGAGGTCACGGCGATCTCCCGCGAGCTGTTCTCCTACGTCGATGACCTTTCCGACACCATGATCCGCACCTACCTCGTGGAACACGAGGTGTGGAGCACCAGCGCGGCCGCGGCACGGGCCGACCTCGTACGCTCCCTGCTGAGTGATGCCGCGGCGACGGACGTCGGCGAGGCGTCAAGTGTCCTCGGCTACAACCTGCGGCGGACCCACGAAGCGGTGGTGGTGTGGTCGGACGCGCCGAAGGGCGGCTCCACGCTGCAGGCGGCGGCGATCGAGGTGCTCCGCGCCCGTGGCGCCACCACGACGCTGGTCATCCCCGTGGCCTCGGGCCGGTTGTGGGCGTGGGGCACCGTACCTCCGGACGGGACGCACCCGACCGGTTCCTGGGAGACCATCACGGAGACACTGTCCCGGCAGCGGATGCGGGCGGCGCTCGGGACCCCGGGTTCCGGCGTCGCGGGCTTCCGCCGCTCTCACCGCGAGGCCCAGCGCGGGGAGCGGGTCGAGCGACTGCGCCACGAGGCCGGACGGGTTCCGAGGTACGCGACCGCCTACGCCGACGTCGCCGCCATCGCGCTGTTGGCCACCGATCTCGACGCGGCCGGTGACTTCGTACGACGTGAACTCGGCGCGCTCGCCGCCGGCGGCGCGCCGATGGAGGCACTGCGGACCACGCTGTACCACTACCTCGGCGCCGAGCGCAGCCTCGTGGATGTCGCCCGGCGCCTGCACGTGGCCAGGGGGACCGTGACCTACCGCGTGAAGCGGGCCCAGGAGGTGCTGGGACACGACCTCGACGACCGCCGCTTCGCCCTCCACACCGCCCTGGCACTCGCCGAGGAACTGGGGGACGCGGTGCTCCTGCCGCGCGACGTCGAGCGGTGAGCCCGGGGTACCGGTCGCGGACCGGCCCGGCAGACCAACGGGAGACCGGAATCCTGGGCCGGCAGACCAAGCGGCCGCCGCGTGGCCGGAGTTGACTTCGTGAGGTCGGACGCGGTGCCCCACCGGGCCGCGCATCCCGACAGCCGGATTCCAGCCCAACGGGAGGCCCACGATGATCGACCGAGAGACCTTTACCGAGCTGATGAGCGGGGTGTGTGCCCCGGTCACGGTGGTCACGGCGACGACCGCCGACGGGCGGCCGCACGGCAGCACCGTGTCGAGCTTCGCCTCGCTCTCGCTCGACCCTCCGCTGGTGAGCTTCGCCCTCGACCGCGCCTCGGGGCTGCTGGCCCACCTCCAGCCGGGTGACCGGGTGGGGGTGAACATCCTCGGCGCCCACCAGCACGAGCTGGCGTCGGCGTTCGCCCGCCGGCACCGGGGACCGGGCTCGAAGTTCGACGGCGTCACCTGGACCGTCCGCGCCGGACTCCCCCACCTGCCCGAGTCCGCCGGCTGGACGGCGGGACGCGTCGAACGCCATGTGGACGGCGGTGACCACGTCCTGCTCCTCGTGTGCCTCGAGGAGGCCGAGTCGACCTCCACGGCCCCGCTGATCTACGCGCGCCGGATCTTCGGCACCCACGCCCCGCTCGCTGTCGCGAGCTGACCCGTACCCCGCATGATCCCTGACACCGAAGTGACGACGATGACCATCACCCTGGACGTTCCCCGCACCACCGACGCCGCGCGCAAGCTGCGGGCCGACCTCGTCGAGCGCGCCGCCACACTGCGGCCACTGCTCTCCCGCAACGCCGATCCGACCGACCGCGAGCGCGGAGTGCCCGCCGAGAACATCGACGCCCTGGCCGAGGCCGGTCTGCTCGCGCTGATGCGGCCCGCCCGTTACGGCGGTCTGCAGACCGACCACCGCACCCTGCTGGAGGTCAGCCGCGAGGTCGGGCGCGCCTGCGGCTCCACCGCCTGGCTGACCTCACTGCTCAACGCCAACGCGTGGTTCGTCGGGCTCTTCCCGGCCCAGGCCCAGGACGACGTCTGGGCCCACACCCCCCACGCCCGGGTCGCCGGTGTCGTGACCCCCTCGGGTACCGCGCGCGTGGTCGAGGGCGGGTACCGGGTCAGCGGGCGCTGGGCCCCCGCGTCCGGGTGCGCCCACGCCGACTGGGCGGTCCTCGGGGTCACCCGGCCGGACGCCGAGGGCACGTCGGACGGCGTCGGCATCGTGCTCGCGCCGATGTCGGAGCTGACCATCGAGGACACCTGGTTCGTGGCGGGGATGCGCGGGACCGCGTCGAACACGCTCGTCGGCGAGGACCTCTTCGTACCCGCACACCGCTTCCACTCCGTCCCCGACGCCATCGAGGGCCGCTACGCCACGCCCTTCACCGACGAGGCGCTCTACCGGGGGCCGTTCGTGCCGACCGCCGCGCTCGTGCTGACCGGGCCCCAGCTGGGGCTGGCCGCGGCCGCTGTGGATCTCCTGGTGGAGCGGGCCCCGGGGCGAGCGTTGACCCTGACGGGCTACACCTCCCAGGCCGAGGCACCCACCGTCCAGCTCGCCGCCGCGCGCGCGGCGTCGCTCGCCGACTCCGCCCAACTGCACGCCTACCGTGCGGCCGCCGACATCGACGAGGCCGCACGGGCCGGGGTGTTCCCCGACTACGACGCCAGGGCACGGATGCGGATGGACGCGGGAATGGCGGCGGTCCACGCGCGGGAGGCGGTCCGCATCGTGTGCTCGGCCCAGGGGGCTTCGAGCTTCGGCGAGTCCAACCCGCTGCAGCGCATCTGGCGCGACATCGAGACCGGGAGCCGGCACGCCGTCCTCAACCCCGAAGTGGCCGCCGAGATCTACGGGAAGTCGCTGTTCGGCATCCGGGGCACGGTGTCCGTGATGGTGTAGGACGAGGTTCGCGGGCATGCCGCCGACGGCACGTGCGCGATGAGGCGGTGCCCCGGGAGCTCCCCCGCTCCCGGGGCACCGCCTCGTCGTGCGACAGGTCAGCCGGCTCCATGCCCGCCGTGGTGAAGCCGGTAGTGCTGGGCGAGCAGATCGCGTCCGTAGTCGTTGCCGTTGGGCGCCCGCACGATGGTGTGGACGTGGAAGCGGGCGGGCTCGGGGTTGGTGAGGAAGACACCGGGATGGTTGTCGTACTCGACCAGGAGCACGGGTGAGTGGATCCGGTAGTAGAAGGCGCACTCGTCGTCGTGGCCGCCGCGCCAGGCGAACCGCGTCTCGTCGAAGTGCTCACGGACGAGCGCCAGGGTGCGTTCGGCCTGGGCCGGCGGGAGGCGGTCGAGGTAGACCCGGATCAGCTCCACCAGACCGTCACGCTGGTCGGCCGGCAGGCTCGCCGCGACGATCCCCTCGGGAGGCAGAACGAGGTTGTCACTGCCCGCGCCGGCCAGATGCCGCCCGTTCCACGGTCCGGCCAGCTCGGGCGGAAGGTCCTCCGGGCGCAGCGACGGCCCCATCAGGAACTCGTCCTCCCGGCCCGGGTCCAGGGTGCGGCGGAACGCCAGGGCGACCTCGGTCTCGTCGCCGAGGGCGTGGACGCCCTCGAACCGCCCCGTCCCGGTCGTCGGCTCGGCACCGAGGAATACGGGGGCCAGAACCACCTGCCCGCCGACGAAGACACAGTGCAGGTCCACGTGGTGGCCCATCAGCTGCCATCCCCACGGGGAGTCGCCCGCGGGAGTCCCGAAGACGGTGAACCAGTAGGCGAACTCCGTGAGGGTGTCCCGGTAGTCGTCGATGAGCTCGCCCAGGTTCGCGTTGAGCGCCATCACCGCTCGTACCTGGGCGTAGCCGGCCGGGCTGAGACTCGCCTCGATGACGGCGAGCGCGCGGTCGCGGTCGCTGTCGGCGAGCCGTTCCAGGCGCATGCCCTTCGGGTGCCAGGTCGGGATCGCGTTGGTCCACAGCCGCCACTCCGGGGCGTCCATGGGCAGGGCCGCGACCACCCTCTGGTGGGGCGCCAGTCCGTCGAGGTAGGCGCGGGCCGCCACGACGGCGGCGTTCTGGGAGGTTCCCGCGCCGTCGAGGCGGTAGAGCCCCTGGCGCGGCGTGCCGTTGTCGGTGATGCCGACGTAGGGGTCGAGATGGCGGCGCAGGCCGGCGGTCAGCTCGTGGGCCGCCTCCGGGGGGAGCAGGTCGTCGAACAGGTGGGAGTCGACGATCGGCAGATCGCCTCGAGTGGTCGGCAGGGGGAAATCTCCCGGGTGCCGCTGGTGGGACATCGGTCTCCTTATTCGGTGGGAACAGCGAGGACGTCACCCGGCATGAGGAAGCGGTTCTCGATCCGGCGGGAGGCGATGAGCCACCGGCGAGCCTCCCCGTCCGGCTCGCCGGCCCGGACGAAGCGGTCGAACACGTCGGCGACCAGCACCGGAACGGTCGTCGGGATGGGTGGCTCGCCGTCCTGCGCGTAGAGCACCAGGGCGGACACGGCCTCGACGAGATCGGTCTCGTGACGCAGGACGTGGAAGTTGGACATCAGGTGGCGCGAGACCCGTGGTCCGCGTGCGGCGCGGTCGCCGTACACGCCGTTGATCTCGTCGGTGCCGCGGAAGGTCCGGCGCGAGAAGGTCAGTTCGGCGTCGGCGGTGAAGAAGCCGGAAGCCGCCGAGCCATCACCGTGGTCGATCTCGAACCACAGCGCCGTCACCAGCATCGACAGATCGGTGTGCACGAGGGCGAGGGCCGGACCACCCACGGCCGGAGTGCCGCCGGCGGTCATCGGCCGGCCTCCGTCGCGGCGGTGCGTACACCGCTCACCAACGTGTGTGCGCCCTGGCGCAGCATCGTGGTGTCGGCCCCCAGGACGAGGAAGTCGTACCCGCGGCGGTCCAGCAATTCCGCCGCGTTGCCCGCGGCCGTGGTCCCCAGGGTGATGCGGTGGTCGGCACAGCGTTGTTCGGCCGCCGCGACGAGGTCCGCCAGCCTGCCGTCCCCCTCCCGGAGCCGGCTGGAGACCGCGAGATCGGTCGGGCCGATGAAGACCGCGTCGACGCCGGTGACTTCACCGATCTCGACGATCGCGGAGAGAGCTCCGGCGCTCTCGGCCTGGACGACGAGGCGGACCTCGTCATTGCCGGAGCGCAGGTAGTCGCCGAGGGCCTCGAGCCCCCACCGGCCGGCCCGTCCGGAGGTGCTGGCCCCGCGTCGTCCGAGCGGCGGGAACCGTGTCGCCCGTACGGCGTCCCGCGCCCGGGAGGCGTCATCGACCTGCGGGACGAACAGGCCGGCCGCACCCGCGTCGAGCGGGACCTGGACGTCGCGTGGGGCGGTGCCGGCGACCCGGACGAAGGGCGCGATCCCACAGCCACGGGCCAGCCCGATCATGGTCGACGCCGTGCGGCTGTCGATCGCGCCGTGCTCGGCGTCGATCACGACGAAGTCGAACCCGGCGAGTGCGAGCAGTTCGACGCTCTCCGGTGCGGGGAGCTTGACCCAGGCTCCGAGCCGGGGGAACGCGTCGCCCGTCACCGCTGGGTTCCCTGGTACTCGCCGGCGTTGAGCACCCAGCCCTTCGCGAGGAAGTCCTCGCGCGGCGGGGCGAAGACGTCGATGAGCGTATGCGGGCCCGCGCCCACGGCCCGGGTGGTGTGCACGACGGTCGGCGGGATCAGTGTCATCGAGGGACTGCCGACCCGGACGTGCTCATCGTCGCGCCACTCGCTCATCCGGCCGGTCCACGGAACCCGGAGGTGATGGGCGTAGCTCCCGACGAGGGTCACCGACATCTGCTCGAAGTCCTCGTGGGAATGCGGCGAGAGCCGTTCGGTGTCGCGCGGCCCCTCGTGCACCGGAAACCAGTTCACCATCAGCGACGCCGTCCGGAAGATCCGGCCGAGGCGTCCCTCCTCCTCGGGTATGTCTCGCAGGCGATGTATCCGGATCCCGTCACCGCCGGCCTCGGTGGGCTCCGGCAGCGGTGCGGCCCGGGGGTCGGCCCCGGCGGCATGGTTGGCGGCCCGCCTCATCTGCTCGTCGCACCGGGCGGTGAACACCCGTACCACCGTCGTCGGCGACGCCGCGTGCACAGTGCTCGTGCCGGCCGGTACGACGACGAGGGCGGGCTCGGACACGGACACATGTGCCCGACCGCTGTGCTCCACGCCCACCACCGTGTCGTCCTGGACGAGCAGCATGTACTCGTCGGGCAGGTCGTGCTCGGTGAGGCGGTCATCCGCTTCGAGCTCGGTGACCGCCACCACGAAGTTGCGGCCGCACACCGACCACGTCCGGCTGCCAGCTGAGGAGACCAGGTCCGGATCGCGCTCCGAGATCTGGTCGACGACGGGGGTTCCCACGAGTGCGGCGATGGTCATCGGCCCTCTCCTTCGAGTTCCCGGCGCACGGTGGCGGCGATGCGGGTGAGCGCGGTGCCGAGGTGGCGGCGTTGAGCGGCGCTGAGGGGGTCGAACACGAGTCGCTTCACCTGCGCGACGTGTTCCGGTGCGCTCGCGACGACCTTCTGCCGTCCGGCGTCGGTCAGGGTGGCGAGGGTGTACCGGCCGTCGGTGGGATCGGGTCGGCGGGCGACCCAGTCCCGGGCCTCGAAGCGGTCCATCACCTTCGACAGGCGGGGCTGGGTGCTGTCGCATTCCCGGGCCAGGTCGCTGAGTCGCATCGTGGCCTCGTCGCTCATGGACAGCCGGGCCAGAACGCCGTATTCGAAGTTGGAGATGCCGGCATCTCGTTGCAGCTGACGGTCGAGGGCCGCCGGGAGTGCGATGACGACGGTGAGCAGCGCCTGCCACACGTCTTGCTGATCGTCGTCGAGCCAGGGTGACTGAGTGTCCATGAGACCCATCGTACTTGCCTGGGCAACTCGAATGACTTGCCTGGGCAACTCTTGCGGGGTACTTTCTGAGTTGCCTGGGCAAGTGAAAATGGTTGGGCCCCTGCGTTGATATGTGCATACACACTGGAGGAAAGTGCCATGAAGGCAGTGCGTTACCACGGCTTCGGCGGCAGCGAGGTCCTGCGCTACGAGGACATCGAGCGTCCGGCCCCCGGCACCGGGCAGGTGCTGGTGCGGGTGGCGGCCACATCGTTCAACCCGGTCGACGATCACATCCGCGCCGGTGTCCTGGCCGAGATGATCCCGGTCGCCCTCCCGCATGTGCCCGGGATCGATCTGGCGGGCACCGTCGCCGAACTCGGCGCGGAGGTGACGGGCCTGGAGGTCGGTGACCGGGTCGTGGCGATGCTGCCCCTCAACGCCACCGGCGCGTCCGCCGAGTATGTGCTCGCCCCGGCCGAATCCCTGGTCGCGGCGCCCCGGACGATCGAGCTGGTCGACGCCGCGGCGCTGCCCCTGACCGGCCTGTCGGCCTGGCAGACGTTGTTCGAGCTCGCCGAGCTGAAGCCCGGGCAGACCGTCCTGGTCAACGGGGCGGGGGGTGCGGTGGGTGGCCTCGCGGTACAGCTCGCCGTCGACGCGGGAGCGCAGGTGACCGCGGCGGCCGGTCCGCGCCACGCCGAGCGCCTGCGGAGCTACGGCGCGGCCCGGGTCGTCGGCCACCTCGATCTCGCCGAGGGCCCGGCCGCCGTGGGTGGTCCGTTCCACGTCCTGCTGAACCTGGTGCGCGTCACCCCGGACGAGCTCGCGCGGCTGTCGCGCTACGTCGCCGACGGCGGGGTCGCCGCCAGCACGGCCGGCCCGATTCCCGAGGAACCCGCCCGGTCGGTGCGTGCCGCGAACCTGTTCGTCCGCAGCGACGCCGCCCAGCTGGCCGAGCTGGTCGCCAGGGTCGATGACGGCCGGCTCCGGATCCACGTCGCCGCCCGCCGCCCGGCGATCGAGTCGAGTGCGGTGCATGAGGATGCCGCCGCCGGGCGGCTGCCCGGCAAGACCGTCCTGATCGCTCCCTGATCGCCCGGCCGGGGCTCACTCATGGATGAACGGCGTTCGCCGCGACGCCCGGCTCGCGCCGTCCGGCGGTGCCGGGCTGGTCCCGGATGAGCGTGCGCAGCAGGTCCGCCACCAACGCGGCGGCCTCCGAGAGGGGCTGCACCTCGGGGGTGCACAGGGACATCGCGGTGCGCAACCGGCCGTCGGCGAAGCGGTAGGCGCGTATCTCGTCGGGGGCGAAGTGGGTCCTGGCGGCCGTGAGCGGCAGCACCGTGGCGCCGAGGCCGCTCACCACCGCGTCCCGCAGCACCATGCCCGTCTCGACCTCCGCGACGACGGAGCAGTGCAGTCCCGCGGTGTGGAAGGCGGCCTCGGTGATGCGCCGGACGGTGTGCAGTTCGTTCGGCAGGATGAAGCCCAGCCGGCTCGCCTCCTTGAGGGTGACGGCGTCACCGCGGGTCGCGAGCGGCGGGGTCTTCGCGCTGGTGATCAGGTGGAAGTCCGCTTCCTGGACCTGCTGGACCACCAGGCCCTTCACATAGCCGGGGTCGTAGATGAGCGCCATGTCCACTTGGCCGAGCAGCACGGCCTGGCTCATGACCACCGTCAGGTTCTGGATCAGCTGGAGGTGGATGTTCGGGTACCGCTCGCGCACCATGCGCAGCAGCGGCACGGCCAGGCCCGGCGCCATGCTGTACGAGGCCAGGCCGATCGTGACCAGTCCGGCCGGGGTGTCGTTGCCCGCGTGCAGGTCGATGCGTGCGGCCTGTTCGAGGCGGAGGATGCCCTGTGCGTAGCGGTAGAGGGAGCGTCCGGGCCTGGTGACCTCCACGCCGCGGCCGGTGCGTTCGAGCAGGCGGGTCTTGACGTCGTTCTCCAGCGCCGAGATGTGCTGGCTGAGCGCGGACTGCGTGATGTGCAACGAGTCCGCGGCCCTGGTGATGTTGCCGATGTCCACGACCCGGACGAAGTAGGCGAGCCTGCGGGTGTCCATCGCACTCCTCCTCGCCGGTCGACGACCCGTACCGCGCCGGCCGCAGCCGACGCGGTAAAGCGGTAAACACGCAGGTGAACCTACCCTCCGCAACCGTCCGGCGGAACAGGTGCGCGCGTCGCTCCCGAGATGACCTCGTAGACGGCCGCGTGGTCCGCGCCGCCGAGCCCTCGGTCGAGCAGTTCCTCGAACAGGGCACCGGTGTGTCGCGTCTGCGGCAGTCGGGCGCCCAGTTCGTCGGCGAGTCCGGCCGCGTACCGGAGGTCCTTGACCTGGTTGGCGGCGCTTCCGCCGAGGCCGTAATCCCGCTGGAGGATCTTCGTGGCCTTGGCGTCGAGCACGGCGCCGGCGGCCAGGCCGCCCTGGAGGACACGTACCAGCTGCTCGCCATGGAGCCCGGCCCGCCGGGCCAGGTCGAGGGCTTCGGCGACGGACACCAGCGTCGCCGCCACGATCACCTGGTTGCACAGCTTCGCCACCGTTCCCGCGCCGGGCGGGCCCATGTGTTCCACGGTCCCGGCGAACGACCGCAGCACCGGCTCCACGTGGCGGTACGCCGTCGGGGTCGCGCCGACCATCAGGCTCAGGGTGCCCGCGCGAGCCCCGGCGTCGCCACCGCTCATCGGCGCGTCGACCACGGCGATACCGAAACCACCGAGCCGTTCCGCGAGCCGGCCGGCCTTCTCCCGGGAGGTGGTGCTGAGCACGACCACGTGTGTGGTGCCGTGGCCCGCCCATTCGCGGATGACGGGGTCCGGGGCGATGTCGTCGAACTGATCGACGTCCGGCAGCGCGGACAGCACGATCTCCGCGCGGAGCTCCCCGGGATGCGCGACGGCCCGGTCGCCGAACGCCTCCGCCCTCTCGCGGGTCCGGTTCCACACCTGGAGCGGGAAGCCCGCGCATGCGAGGTGTCCGGCGACCGGCGCGCCCATCGGGCCCAGGCCGACCATTGCGACCGTGGGTCCCTTCACTCCTCCACGACCAGACCCTTGGCCTTCAGCTTCTCGGCGAGTCCGTGCACCTCGATGAGGGTCCTGTCGCCACGGCGGTGCTGCTCACGGATGTCCGCCTCATGGTCCTCTCGTTCCTGGCAGAGCCGGACGACCTCCTCGGCCTCCCGCGGGTCGACCACCACGATGCCGTCGGCGTCACCGCGCAGGATGTCGCCGGGCCGGACGATCTGCCCGCCGATGGGGATCGGCCGGTTCACCGTGCCGAGGGTTTCCTTGACCGTCCCCTCGATGCAGACCGAGCCGGAGAAAACGGGGAAGCCCAGCTCTCGCAGGTCCGCGCTGTCGCGCACGCCGGAGTCGGTGACGAACGCGGCGAGTCCCTTGCTCTGGCACGCGGTGGCGAGGACATCGCCGAAGGAGCCGGCCTGCTCGAACTCCGAGGCCGCGACGATCACGACATCACCGGGCCGGGCATATGAGATCGCGACCTGGACCATGATGTTGTCGCCCGCCTGGGCCTCGGCGGTGAAGGCCGGGCCGCAGAAGGACATGCCGGGGTCGACGGGCTTCAGCCGGTGCGCCAGCGCGCCCTTGCGCCCCTGCGCCTCATGGATGGTCGCGGCGGAGAACCGGCCGAGCGCGGCCACCACGTCCGCGGACGGGCGGTCGAAACTGGTGCGCACATGGATCATGAAAGGCTTCCTCTCGTTTCAGGACTTGTTTCAGGACTCGGGGTCCGCGGATACGCACAGCACCGTCTTCGACGACCGCGAGGAGTCCGCGGCGCGGGCGAAGGCCTCGGTGGCGGCGTCGATGGGGAACGTGTGACTGAGCACCGCGTCGAGCGAAGGGTCCCCGGTGAGTGTGGCGATCGCGGTGTCGAGTTCGGTGTCGAAGCGCTGCGAGCCGTACAGCACCAGTTCCTTGGCGATGACCGTCGACATGGCGACCGGGACCGGTTCACGCGGCAGCATGCCGAGCTGGAGCACGGCGCCGCCGGGGCGCACCGCGGTCAGCGCGGTGGCGAGCGAGGACACGGCGCCCGCCGCCTCCACCACGACATCGAAGGAGGACTCCGGGACGGAGCCTCCGGCGGAGAGGTTCACGGTCCCCGCCGCCCCGACCGCGGCCGCGACCGTGAGCGGGAAGTCCTGGAGGTCGGCGGCGACGATCTCGGCGGCACCGGCGTGCCGGAGTCCGGCGATGGCGAGCGCGCCGATCGGGCCCGCGCCGCTGACCAGCACCCGCGCACCCCGTACCCGCGCACCCAGCCGCGCCACCCCGTGCAGGGCGACGGCCAGCGGTTCGGCGAGCACGGCCCGGCGCAGCGGGAGTGCGTCGGGCAGTGGCCGCAACTGTCCGGGCAGCACCTCCAGCAGTTCGACGAAGCCGCCCTGGGTGTGCGGCCGGGTCGAGGCGCTGCCGAGGTACGTTCCGCCGGGGCGCAGGTGCAGACCGGTGGCGGTGGTGGCACCGGGCGGCGCGCAGGGCGTCGCGGGGTGGATCGCGACGCCGGTGCCGACGGCGGGTGCGTCCGGAACGTCGGGGCCGGCCTGTGCGACGACGCCGACCACCTCGTGGCCGAGCACCAGTGGTTCGGTGACGGTGTACGGCCCGTTGCGGCCGTCCGCGGCGTAGTGCAGGTCCGATCCGCAGATGCCTCCGTACACGATGCGCACCGCGACCCGGTCCGGCGCTACTTGGAGGTCGGGCAGGGCGTCCACGCGCAGGTCCCCGGGTCCGTGGACGACGACGGCTTTCACGTCGGTCGACTCCTTTCGTTGATGAGGGTTCAGCGGCCGAGGTAGCCGCCGTCGACGGGGAGCACCGTCCCGTGGATGAATCGGGCGGCGTCGGAGGCAAGGAAGAGCGCGGCTCCCGCGACGTCCTGCGCGGTGCCCCACCTTCCGGCGGGGATGCGTTCGAGGATCTGGCGGTTGCGGGTCTCGTCGGCGACGAGCGCGGTGTTCATCTCGGTGTCGATGAACCCGGGTGCGATGGCGTTGACGCGGACGCCCTTCGCGGCCCACTCGTTCGCCACCGACTTCGTGAACTGCGCCACGGCCCCCTTGGACGCGGCGTACGCGGAGGCCGTGAACCCGCCGGTGAAGGAGAGCATCGACGCCAGGTTGACGATCACTCCCGCGCCGCGTTCGAGCATCGGACGGCCGAACAGCTGGGTCAGCTCCACGACCGTCCGTACGTTGAGCTGCTGCACCCGGTCCCAGTCCGCTACGGGGAAGTCCTCCACGGGGTGGCGGATGTTGAGCCCCGCGTTGTTGACCAGGATGTCGACCCGGTGCTCCCGCAACACCTCGGCCGCGACGGCGGACACCCGTGCGGGGTCGCCGAGGTCGGCGGCCACCGGTATGTACTTCCCGGAGTGCTCGGTGGCCTCTCGGCGGTGGATCCCCACCACGGTCGCGCCGTTGCGCAGGTAGAGGTCGGCTATCGCGTATCCGATGCCGGTGCTGGCTCCGGTGACCACGGCCGTCTTGCCGGTCAGGTCGGCGGTGAACGGAACGTCGTCCACGGTGGTCTCCTCGTCGTGTGTCATGCGATGTGCGACCCACCGTTGACGTCGTAGGTGACGCCCGTGAGATATCCGGCGTGCTCGCTCAGCAGGAAGGCGATGACGCCCGCCACATCGCGTACGGTGCCGATCCGCCCCACGGGCAGCTCCTGGAGCAGCACCGCCTTGCGCTCGTCGGACAGCGGGCCGCCCATGATGTCGGTGTCGATGGAGCCGGGAGCCACGGAGTTGGCGGTGATGCCGTACGGTCCGAGCTCCCGGGCGAGGGTGCGGGCGAAGCCCAGCAGCGCGGCCTTCGAGGCCGAGTACGCGGCCCGCCCGTACACACCGCCGCCGCGCTCGGCCGAGGCGGAGGAGATGTTCACGATGCGGCCGAGCCGCCGCTCGGCCATGAGCTGCGCCGCGGCCTGGGTGACATGGAAGGTGCCGTTCAGATTGACGTCGACCACCCGCTGCCATTCGGCCTCCGTGACCTCCAGGAACGGCACGGGCGAACTCACTCCGGCGTTGTTGACGAGGCCGACGAGCTGCGGCAGCACACCGTTCACCCGGTCCACGGCCGTCCGGACCGCGTCCCGGTCGCGGATGTCCACGCCGATGCCCAGGCAGGGCACGCCGTGTTCGTCCTGGAGACGGGTGGCGAGGTCGTGGCATGCCTCCTCGTCCAGGTCGAACACGGCGACCGACCAGCCTTCGGCGGCGAGCCAGGCGGCGGTCGCCCGGCCGATGCCTCGCTCCGAGGCGGCTCCGGTGACGATGGCGGTGCGTTCACGGGGGAATTCGGCGGCGGGCGGAGGCGGAAGTGTCACGGTTCTCCTGTCGTGGGGTCAGCCGGTGGTGGGGAGGATGCGTCGCAGGTACGCGGCGTTGGTGGCGCCCACGCTCAGACCGTCCCCGCCGTAGTGCTCGACCACGAACGCGCCGCGGAACCCGTGGGCGATGGCGTAGCGGACGGCGGCGCGGTAGTTCACGATGCCGAGTTCGAGGGATGTGGGGTGGGTGAGGACGGTGCCGGTGGCGGGGTCCTCCAGGCGCAGATAGTTCTTGATGTGCCAGTAGTTGGTGCGTGGCGCGGTGGCCGAGACCAGGTACTCCCAGGTGTCGACCGGACGCTGCTGCCGGATGAGGTTGCCCAGGTCGGGATTGAGCCCCACCGTCTCGTGGCCGATGGCGTCGAGGAAGCGGATCGCCTCGTCGGCGCTGCCCAGGTACGTGTCCTCGTACAGCTCCAGGGAGAGTTCCACGCCGACGTCGGCGGCGTGGTCGCCGAGTTCGCGGAAGCGGCGTACGGCGAGGTCGCGCACCGCGGGGTCGGCCGGTGCCCGGTCCCCCGGCACCGTCCAGAACCACAGCGCGCGCCGCTGCTCCGGGGTCAGGGTGTCGTGGAGTCCGAGGCACACGATGTCCGCGCCGAGGGTGGCGGCCGCGTCGATGGTCCGGTGCGAGAAGGTGAGGTTGCGCTCGCCCCGCTCGGGATGGATGACGCTCCGCCGGACCACGCCCACGCCGGGCACCGTGAGCCCGGCGTCGTCCAGGACGTCGCCCAGCGCCGTCAGCCGGGCCCGGTCGAGGTCGCCCAGGGGCAGCCAGGCGGTGGACAGTTCCAGGTGGCTGAACCCCTCGTCGACCACGGGCTGGAGCAGGCGGCGCCACTCGTGGGGGTCCAGCTTCTCCACCGGAGTGCCGTCCGCCGCGTGCGGCGGGAACTGGAGCATGGCGGCGGCGATCGGCCAGTCCTCGGGCGTGTGCGGCACGGGGAGCGGGGAGGACGGCACGGCCAGGGAGGGCCGCTCGGTGTGCGCGGGGGACCCGGAGGCCCCGGGGGACCTATCCAATGCGAAGACCTCCGTTGATGTTGTACGTCGCGCCGGTGATGTACCCGGCCTCTTCGCCGATGAGGAATTCGATCAGCGCGGCGACATCACGTGTGGTGCCGAGCCGTCCGACCGGCAGTTGCGCCAGGAACGCGGGCTTGCGGTCGTCGGTGATGCGGCCGCCCATGATGTCGGTGTCGATCGTGGCCGGTGCGACCACGTTGACCGTCACCCCGTACGAGGCCACTTCCAGCGCGAGCGCGCGGCTGAACGCCTCCATCGCGCCCTTGGACGCGGCGTACGTGGACTTGCTGTACGTACCGCCGCCGTTCTGCATCGCCGTCGACCCGAGGGTCACCACCCGGCCGTAGCCGCGCTCGACCATGCCGGGCACGACGCGCTTGCTGACGACGAAGGTGCCGGTGGCGTTGATCCGCAGGACGCGTTCCCAGGTGGCCAGGTCCACGTCGAGGAAGGACACCGGTGAGCTGACGCCCGCGATGTTGGCCAGGGCGGTGATGGGCGGCAGTTCCGCCTCGAAGGTGGCGACGGCGGCGTCCACGGAGGCGGGTTCGGCGATGTCCGCGGCCACTCCGGCCGCCGCGACGCCGTGCTCGGCGCCCAGCTCGGCGGCCACCTTCTCGACCTCCGCGTCGATGTCGAGCAGGGCGAGGCCCCAGCCCTCGGCGGCCAGCCGTTCCGCCAGCGCGCGGCCGATGCCGCGCTCCGAGGCCGCTCCGGTGATGACCGCCGTGCCGCGGCGTCCAGGGTCGTCGTCCGTCATGTCCTGTCCCTCTCGTCGTCGTGTTCGTCGCCGCGGCCCCAAGTGCCTTGCGGGAAAGGGCCGTTCACCGTCTCGGCGGGCCGCTCGCCACGGCTCACCGCGATCAGTGACGCCATGACGCTCGCCGAGACGGCGGCGGTGTACTGATCCGTCCAGCAGAGGGAGTGCGGGGCGAGGACGACGTTGTCCAGCGCGATCAACGGACTGTCCGACTTCAGCGGCTCCTCGGTGAACACGTCCAGGCCCGCTCCGGCCAGCCGTCCGTCCGACAGCCGCGCGGCCAGCGCCTCCTCGTCGACCACCACACCGCGCGCTACGTTGATCAGCCGGGCGGTCGGCCGCATCAGCGAGAGTTCCCGCTCGCCGATCAGATGCCGCGTACCGGAGTTCGCGGCGACGGTGACCACCACATAGTCGCTCTCCTCCAACACCCCTTCCAGGGAACGGAGTTCAACACCGAGCTCGGCCGCCTCCCGGCCGCGGTCGCTCCGGTTGTACCCCAGCACCCGCAGCCCCTGCGCACGCACCCTGCGCGCGGTCTCCAGGCCGATGCCGCCCAGCCCGACGATGCCCACCGTCGCGCCGGTCAGCCCCGAGCCCCGCCACTCCTGTCGCTCCGCCCACCGCCCCTCGCGCACCAGCCGGTCCTTGACGACCAGGTTGTGCGAGAGGGCGTACAGCAGCGCGATCACGGAGTCGGCCACCGGGCGCCGGACCGCCTCGGGGGTGTTGGTCACCAGCACCCCGCGCCGGGCGCAGGCATCGGTGTCCACGGCGTCGAAGCCGGCGCCGAACCGCGCCACGTGCCGCAGCCGTCCCGACGCCGGTATCGACGCGGCCGAGACCCGCTCGGGTCCCAGCACGAGGACCGCGTCGGCCCCTTCGAGCTGGTCGGCCCGGACCTCCTCGACCTCGTCGTCCAGCACTCGCCACGCAAGCCCGGCGTCGGTCAGCCGAGAGAGCTCGATATCGCCGAAAACGGTACTCCCGTCCGGCTCGGCATAACCGCGTGTGACCAGGACCTGATAAACCACAATGGCCTCTCTCCGCATTCGATGGCCGCTGTCGGAGCGTAGTTCCGCCAGGCCGCCCGGAGCGGTCGGAGCGGAAAGCCGCATGGCGGCATCGCGATTTCCGATGATTCCCCGGCGTTATGCCGCGGCGACGCCCGAAAGGCCGTTGATCGCGCCGATATCCTCCGGTGTCAGCGTGATGTCGACGGCCGACAGGTTCCGCTCCATCCGGTCGCGATGCGCGGATTTCACGGTCACCGCCACCTTGTGGTGCAGATTCCACGCCAGGACGACATCACGTGCCGAACGGCCGTGCCGCCGTGCGACCTCGGCGAGTACCGGGTGGTCCAGATCGGTGCCGCGCAGCGGGCTGTGTGCGCTGAGCACCACGCCGCGTCGGCGCATCGCCTCGGCGAAGTCCGGGTCGTGGCTCCCGGGCCCCCACCGCACCTGGTTGACGGCCGGGTACTCCCCCGTCGACTCGTGCAGCGCGTCGATGAGCTCGACCGAGTAGTTGCTCACGCCGATGGCCCGTACGAGGCCCTCGTCGCGGGCGCGGATGAACTCGCGCCAGCTGGTGACGCCCGGGTAGCCGCCCGGCGGCCAGTGGATCAGCCACAGGTCGAGGTAGTCGCAGCCCAGCGCGGCCAGGCTCTCCTCCAGTGTCAGCCGTTCCCTGCCGACCTGGTCGGGCGGCATCTTGGTGGTCACGAACAGCTCGGACCGGGGCAGGCTCGTCGTCGCGAGGGCCGTTCCGACGGCGGCCTCGTTGCGGTAGCGCGTGGCGGTGTCGACGAGTCGGTAGCCGACCGAGAAGGCGGTCAGCACCGCCTCGGTGGCCTGGTCGCCGCGCATCGGATGGGTGCCGAAGCCGAGCAGCGGCATGGTGCGGCCGCCTGCGTCGGCCGTGGGCACCCGGCCCGCTCCCGGCGGCAGGGATGTGTCCATGAACGTTCTCCTCATGCGGTGGTGGCCGGTCGCCGGGTCAGTGGAGTTCGACGAGCCGCAGCGGCGTGCGCGCCTGAGGCTCCGCGCCCGAGTCGGTCAGCACGACGGTCTCCGCCAGCTCGATCGCGCCACGGCCCGGCACCGTGACCTCGGTCCGTACGCCGAGCACCATGCCGGGCTCGGCGGTCACCGCGCTGTCACGCGGGAGTGGCGGCGACGCCCCGCCGCCGCGCAGCGCCACGATCCGGCAGGCCGCGGCGTGCTCACCCGCCTCGCGGCCGAATGCCTCCCGGTAGAACGCCTCGCGGCCGTCGCGGAGCGGAGCGCCCGGCCGCAGCGCCGCCAGCAGCGAGGCCGTCGCGGCGGCACACGCGGCGCCCGCGGCGCGCAGCGGGCCGTCGGGCTCGCCGAGTACGGCGGTCGCGGCGGCATATCCGGCGACCCCTTCCAGCAGCGGGTGCAGGACGAATCGGACCGGTGTCCCGGCCGTCAGCCGGGCGGTGCCGGGGTCGTGGCCGCGGACGGTCACCAGGTCCGAGCCGGCCGCCCGGCCGGTCGTGCCGTACGGGTCGCACGGGTCGTACGGGTCGTACGGGTCGTACCACCCCAGCAGGCCGCCGGCGCGGCGGATCGAGCGGTCGACGTTGCCCGACAGCTCCCGTACGTCCATGCCGACATGCAGATGGTCCATGACCGCCGTATAGCCGACGGCGGCGAGGTCGGCGGCCGCGGCGACCGCGGGCAGCTCACCGGGCTCACCGCTCGCCAGTTCGGTGAAGACCAGGTCGGCGGCGGGTCGCAGCCGTACTCCCGCCTCGCTGACCTGTCCGAACACCTCCCACGGCAGATCGGCGTCCGCGCCGACCACGCCGCCCGCCACGCCGCCCGCCACGCCGCCGGCGCGCAGCACGGCCATGATCGCGGTGGGAAGGTCACCGGCCGCGCTCGTCACCGTGCCCTCGGTGGTGAGCAGGACGGCGGTCCCGTCGGCGAGGCCGGGCGCCCGTCCCAGCGCATACCGGCGCCCTCCGGGCGAGGTCAGCACCAGGGCCGCGAAGCCTGCCTTGTCCAGCTGTTCGCGGAGCCGGTCCAACCCGGTTCCGGCCTGGCGCGTGGCTGCTGTCGTCACGGGACCACCGTCCTTTCGGATGTGCGGGTGAGGGTCAGCGCTTGAGTGGTTCGAAGGCCGTCTCGCGGATGCGCAGCGCGGCGACCCCGGCGACGGCGGAGGTGAGGACGAGGTAGATCGCCGGGATCCAGGTGCTGCCGGTCGCGGCGATGAGGCCCGCGACGAGCAGCGGGGCGGCGCCGCCGAAGATCGCGGTGCCGAGGTTGTAGCCGACGCCGTACGCCACCGTGCGGATGCGGGTGGGGAAGAGCTCGGCGAGCGTCACCTGCATCACGCCGTTGGTGCCGGCGAAGCACAGGGACATGAGCACCGCGCCGACCGTCGCCGTGGCGAAGGACCCCCGCGTCAGCAGCCAGTAACACGGGAAGCCGATGACGACCATGGTGAACGCCGAGGTGCTGAGCATCCGCTTGCGGCCCACCCGGTCGGACAGCCGTCCGGCGTAGAGCACGGCGAACGTGCCGACGGCCAGCATGATGGCCGTGACGAGCAGGCCTTCCAGGGCCGAGAAGTGCATCTCGTCCTTCATGAACGACGGCATGTAGATGAAGAGGATGAAGTAACCGGAGCTGTTGAGCAGCGGCAGGACGATCGTCGTCCCCATCGCGCGGCGGGTCTCGCGGGAGGCGAGGGCTTCCCGGAGCGGACTGCCGGTCACCCGGCCCTCCTCCTCGGCTTCGGCGAACTCCGGCGACTCGTCGGCCATGCGCCGGATGATCAGGCCCACCACGCCGAGTGGCAGGGCGAGGAGGAACGGCAGCCGCCAGCCCCACGCCTCCATGGACGAGGAGCTGAGCACGGCGGTCAGCAGGGCGGCGAACAGGGTGCCGAGCAGCATCGCGATGAACGTGGCGGCGTTGGCGTAGCTGACCACTCGCCCCCGGCGCCCCTCCCCGGCGTGTTCGGCGAGGAACGAGTTGCCGTTGCCGGGCTCGCCGCCCATCGCGAAGCCCTGGATGAAACGCAGCAGCACCAGGGCGATCGGTGCCCAGACGCCCGCCACGGCGTAGCTCGGCAGGAAGCCGACCAGAGCGGTGGACAGGCTCATCATGGTGATGAGCACCAGCAGTACCCGCTTGCGGCCTATCCGGTCGCCCCAGCTCCCGGCCACCGCGGCGCCCAGTGGGCGGAAGAAGAAGGGAATGGCGAAGGCGAGGAATGTCAGCAGGACACTCGTGGTGGGGGCGTCGCTGGGGAAGAACACGACCGCGAGAGTCCCGGCCACGAAGCCGTAGACCGCGTTGTCGTAGAGTTCGATGAAGACGCCGACGAGGCCACCGATGATCGATGCTTTCGTCGCTTTCGGTGTGTTGTCCGGGGAGACTCTCCGCACACGCGGCGGGGCTTGGGAAACCTTGTTCACGAGGACTACCTTTCTCAAGGGTGACGCCGTCGTCACCGGAAGGCCGGCACCGGTGCGTTTTCTTCAGCGGCGCAGCAGGGATACCGAATGGGCGAGTCCGGCGACGGCCTCTCGAATGGTGTCGGAGGACAATGCGAAGCCGGCCCGGAAATGACCGGGGAAGCCGTAGGAGTCACCCGTGATCACCACCACCCCGGAGGTCTCCAGGAAGTGTTCCGCGAGATCGGCGTCGGACGTGAGCGTCACCCCCGACGGCGTCACGGCCCCCATGAGCGCGGAGGCGTCGGTCCATACGTAGAAGCCGCCCTGAGGGACCGTCGGGCGCAACCCGTCGATCTCGCCGAGTCCGGCCACCAGCAGGTCCCGGCGTTCGGTGTAGATCCGCACCGTGCGGTCGATGAACTCCCGGCCGCCGTCGAGCGCGGCGGCCGCGGCCGCCTGGCTGACCGACGACGGGCAGGACGAACTCTGTGACTGGAGCGTGCCGATCGCCCCGCACAGGGACGCCGCCCCGGCACCGTAGCCGATGCGCCAGCCGGTCATGGCGTACGCCTTGGACACTCCGTTGACCAGGAAGACGCGCTCCCGCAGGTCGGGAGCGACGGTCACCGCGCTGGGCACCGGCCGGGCGCCGAAGTTGATCTCGTCGTAGATCTCGTCGCACAGCACCGAGACATGCGGATGGGCGCGGAGGACGTCCGCGAGGCCGCGCAGTTCCTCCTCGCCGTACACCGCGCCGGTCGGGTTGTTCGGCGTGTTCAGTACGACCCATTTCGTCCGGTCGGTGATGGCCTCGCGCAGCCTGCCCGGGGTGAGCTTGTACCCCTCCGCCGCCGTGGTGCCGACGATCACGGGCCGCCCGCCGTTCACCGTGACCATGTCCGGATAGGACACCCAGTACGGTGCCGGCACGATCACCTCGTCGCCCTCGTCGAGGGTGGCCATGAACACCAGGAAGATCAGCTGCTTGGCGCCGCCGCCCAGGCATATCTCCTCGGTGCCGTAGGACTGCCCGGTCTTCCGTCGCAGCCGAGAGATGATCGCCGTGCGCAGGGCGGGCGTACCGTTCGCCGAGGTGTATTTCGTCTCACCCGCGTGAATTGCCGCGATCGCCGCGTCCTTCACATGGTCCGGCGTATCGAAATCGGGCTCGCCGATCGTGAGCGGAAGGACCTCGCGACCCGCCTCCTGAAAGGCGCGCACCCGGTCCGCGACCCGGGAACTCGGTGATTCCTTGACCCGCGACATCCGCTCGGCCAGCACGGGCATCGGTAGCGTTTCGAACAAAGTCATCCTCGTTCTCCTCCGGCGGTGCGGTAAGGCGGTGCGGTAAGAAGGTGTGTGGGAAGCGGATGTGAAGTGTCAGGAAAGTGCCGCGAAAGCGGTTCGCGCGCGGAGCGCGATCCGGTCCAGGAGCCGCCGTCGCTCCAGGTAGGCGGCGGTGGCGGCGGCCGCGGTCGTCCGGCGGAAGCGGATCTCCTGGCCGGGCCTGAGCTGCGCCGCGACATCCTGGGCCCGCGAGGTGAGCACCGCGAGCACCGGGTATCCCGCGGTGATCCCACGGCCGCGCATCAGGACGAGCAGTTCGTCGCCGGTCGGGGCCTCGATGGCCCCGACCGGCACACCGCGCGACAGCACCTCACCGGGGTCCGATCGCCGCGGTACGTATCCGGCCACGCGAAGCCCGACGTGGTTGATGCGCGGAGTGACCGTGTACCGGGAGTCGAACAGCCGCTGGAGCCCGGCGCCGAACTCCGCGGCGTCGGGCCCGTCGATGACGTCCAGCACTCCGGGCACCCGGCCGATGTCCCGGGGGATCCCGAAGTCGAAGACGGTGGCCCCGAAGCGCCGGTTCACCAGTGGCGGATGGGAGCGGAAAAGGGAGAGGGATGTGCCGGAGGTGACGGAGGTGCCGAACTCGATCATCGAGTCCGGCGCACAACTCCCCATCAGCCGGGGCACGTCGAACGATCCGTGGACGGCGACGTAGGCACGCAGACCCGCGTCGGAGATGCCGACCCGCACCGTCTCCCCCGCCCGCACCGACAACGGTGTCCACGCGGGATGCGGCCGGCCGTCGACTGCGGGTTCGGACGGCGCTCCGGTGACCGCCATCAGAACGTCGTGGCTGGGGCGGAGGGTGATGCCGAAACCGGTGATCTCGATGAGCGGGTCCGTGGGCGCGTTGCCGACCAGGGCGTTCGCGGCACGCGCCGCGAACTGGTCGAGCGCGCCGTTGACCGCCAGTCCGCGCGAGGGGCCGCGGGTGCGGCCGAGATCGGTGACCACGCCCGCCGTCGCGGACTCGACGTACAGCTCGGGCCGGTCAGTCATCGTGGCGGTGACGCATCGGGGTGCCGAGAAGGCCGTCGTAGCCGGCCTGGTCGACCGGGAGGAACCGCACCCTGTCGCCGGGCCGGTACGGCACGACGGCCTCGGCGTCGGTCCTCAGGATGTCCAGCGGGGTACGGCCGATCTGCCGCCAGCCGCTGGGCGCGGCGACGGGGCCGATGACCAGCTGGCGGCCCGCCACGGAGATCGCGCCCGGCGGCACGCGCAGCCGGGGAGTGGCCAGCCGGGGAACGGGCACCGAGAAGTCCGGTCCGTCCGTCATGGCCGACGCGGCGGGACCGCCCAGACACCGGATGAGATGCTCCTTCGCGCAGACGAGTTCGATGACCCTCGCCACCGGCTCACCGATGACGCCGGCCACCCACGTCAGGTCGGGGCCGGCATCGCCGCCGAACAGCACCGGTACGTCGATGACACCGGAGCGGACCGGCTCGTCCCGCTCCGGCAGGGTGTCCCAGATGTCGATGTGCGACGTGATCGCCTCAGCCGTCGTGTGGTAGGGGTCGAACTCCACGAGCACCGCGTCGTACGTCGGGACGGCGGACACCGTGGGGTGAACCGCGCCGCGGTTCAGCCATCCCGCGAGCCGGTGCACCGCCTTCCACACGTCGTCGGTGTCGGTGCCGAGCACGGTGACACGCAGCGCGGCGTCGCCGCAGGGCGAGACCTCGATCTTGGTTGCCATCCCGGTGCCCGTCACGCCGCCCGGACACCCAGCACCTCGTCCAGCGGCGCCAGCCGGACTCCGGCGGCCCGCAGTTCGTCACGGATGCGCGAGGCGAGCTCCAGTGCCGCGGGGCCGTCGCCGTGCAACTGTACGCAGTCGGTCCGGACGGGTAGGTCCACCCCGTTCCGGCTGGTGATCAGCCCCTCGGTCACCATCCGGACGGTCCGGTGGGTGACCTCGTCCGGGTCGTGGAGTACGGCATCGGGCTCCGACCGCGACACCAGCGTGCCATCGTCCTCATACGCCCGGTCGGCGATGCCCACCATGGCCATCCGCAGGCCGCGTTCGCGCGCCACGGCCGCCATCTCGCCCTCCTGCATCAGGATGGCCAGGGACGGGTCGAACGCCTCGACCGCGTCGGCGACGGCCTCGGCATAGTCCCGCCGGGTCACCACGAGGTTGCCGAGGCGCCCGTGCGGTGCCAGGTGGTTGACGCGGGTGCCGTGTGCGCGGGTGAACGCGGACAGCGCACCGAGCTGGTACAGGACGTCCGTGCGCACCTCGTTCGGGCTCAGGTCCATCGCCCGGCGCCCGAAACCCACCAGGTCGGGGAAGCTCGGATGGGCGCCGACGCCGACCCCGCGCTCCACGCAGGCGCGTACGGTCGCGTCCATCACCCGCGGATCCCCCGCGTGGAAACCGCATGCCACGTTCGCGGAGGTCAGCAGTTTCAGCAGTTCGGCGTCGTTGCCCATGGTGTAGGACCCGAAACTCTCTCCGAGATCGGCGACCAGATCGACGACAGGCACAGTGAGGCTCCTTCCCCGCCGGGGACGGGACGGCTGCCGAACCACGTCCGGCGCTCGTGTGAACGGGTCCGGTATGGACCGTGTCCAGCTGAGACGCTAGATCCGCCACGGCCCGGGAAGAAGGGCACATCAGAAAGGCCCATGGCCGCATAGCGGATACCGATGGGACCGCGCACGGGGTCTTGACACCACGAGGCGGTGTGTACGGGTGATTGCGGGAGTTTGGCCGCCCGCGACGGCACATGACGCCCCGCTACGTGTGCGTGTCGTGTTGCTGTCAGCCCTTGCCGCCCGCACCCGGCCCGGCGAATCCTCGACAAGCCGGAAGCGTGACCATGCGCTCCCCGCGAACCGCGCAAGGCCCACAACCCGCAGAGCGCGCACGCACCACAGCGCGCCACCGACCGAGGAGGACTCCCTCGCGATGGCAGTGATGCGTACCACCAAGCGGCGGATCGCCGCGGGAATCGTCACCGCGGCGGCCATCGGAGCAGCCACGGTGCTCCCCGCCCACGCCGCCCCGGCCGAAGCCACGGTCCTGAACACCGGAGCCGCGGAAGCGGTCCCGGGCAGCTACATCGTCACCCTGAAGAAGACGGCCGGCTTCAAGGCCTCCTCCACCCGCGGCAAGGACCTCATATCCGGATACGGCGGCGAGGTGAAGCGGACCTTCACCACCGCGCTGAACGGCTATGCGGCGAAGCTCGGGCCCACCGAGGCCAGGAGACTCGCCGCCGATCCGGCCGTCGCCTCCGTCGAGCAGGACCAGAAGGTCCACGCCGACGCGACCCAGACCGACGCGCCCTGGGGCCTGGACCGGGTCGACCAGTCCAGCCTGCCCCTGAGCGGCACGTACACCTACCCCGACAGTGCCGGCAGCGGGGTGACCGTCTACGTCCTCGACACCGGTGTGCGGATCACCCACGCGCAGATCAGTGGCCGGGCGTCGTACGGCTACGACTTCGTGGACGGCGACACCACGGCACAGGACGGCTACGGCCACGGCACGCACGTCGCCACGACCGTCGCCGGCACCACCTACGGCGTGGCCAAGAAGGCGAAGATCGTGGCGGTCCGGGTGCTCGGCAACGACGGGTCCGGCACCACGGCCGGTGTCATCGCGGGCGTGGACTGGATCACCGCCCACCACTCCGGCCCGTCCGTCGCCAATGTCTCGCTGGGCGGCGGCGCCAGTACCTCCCTCGACAACGCGGTGACCAAGTCGATCGCGTCCGGGGTGACCTACTCCATCGCGGCCGGCAATTCCAACGCCAACGCCGCGAACTACTCCCCCGCGCGGGTGCCGACCGCCCTCACCGTCGGCGCCACCACCAACACCGACGCGCGGGCGGGCTACTCCAACTACGGCGCGTCCGTGGACCTCTTCGCCCCGGGCTCGAACATCACGGCCGGCTGGAACACCTCCGACACCGCCACCTACACGGGCTCCGGGACCTCCTTCGCCGCCCCGCACGTCTCGGGCGCCGCGGCGATCTACCTCTCGGGCCACACCGCCGCGTCCCCGTCCGAGGTGGGAAGCGCGCTGGTGAACGGGGCCACCTCGGGGGCGCTCTCCGGTATCGGTTCGGGCTCGCCCAACAAGCTGCTCAAGATCGTGCAGTGACACCCTGATCGGCGCACCGGACCTACGCTGATCACACCCGCCGCCCGCCGGGTCCCACCCGGCGGGCGGCACTCCGCTGTCCGGCAGTGCGACGCTTCCCCCGCGGACCGGCCGTGCCGCCGCGGACGCGGCTCGCCACGGCCGCGTGTCGCCACGCCTGTGCCGCCGCGGGAGATGATGAAACGGACCAGACTGTCAACTGACCGATCACCACGGCCCGCACCGGGCCTCAGCCAGGCGGAGCCATGACTCTTCACGAATCCCTGCTCGACGCTGTCGGCAACACCCCGCTGGTCAGACTCACGAGGATCGCCTCCGGGGTGCCCGCCCCCGTCTACGCCAAGGTGGAGTTCTTCAACCCCGCCGGCAGCGTCAAGGACCGGGCGGCGCTGGGCATGGTCCTGGCGGCGGAGAAGTCCGGGGCACTGGCGCCCGGCGGCGTCATCGTCGAGGGGACCTCCGGCAACACCGGGATGGCATTGGCCATGATCGCCGCTCAGCGGGGCTACGGATCGATCGTCGTGGTCCCGGACCGTACGAGCCCCGAGAAGATCAAGACGCTCAGGGCATACGGCGCCGAGGTGGTCGTCACCACGGGGGCGCTCCCGCGTGAGCATCCGGAGCACGTTCGCAACGTCGCCGCGCGCCTGGCGGCGCGGACACCTGGCGCCTGGTACGCCAACCAGTACGACAACCCGGCCAATCCGGAGGCCCACCGGACCACGACCGGCCCGGAGATCTGGGCCGAGACCGGCGGCCGGGTCACCCACTTCGTCGTCGGCGTCGGCACGGGCGGAACGGTCACCGGGACCGGCGGCTTCCTCAAGGAGGCCAGCGGCGGCCTGGTCCGGGTGATCGGCGCCGATCCGCTGACGTCCACGTACTCGGGCGGCGACGGAAGTCCGTACTACGTGGAGAGCATCGGCCACTACCTCCACCCGCAGACCGCCGAGGACGAGTACCCGGAGTCGTACGACCCGTCGGTGGTGGACCGGTTCGAGCGGATCGGAGACCGTGAATCGATCACGATGGTGCGCAGGCTGGCCCGCGAGGAGGGCATCCTCGCGGGCGGCTCGGCGGGCACGGCGGTGGCCGCGGCGCTGCGGGTGGCCGCCGCCCTCACCCCGGACGACCTGGTGGTGGTCCTGCTCCCGGACTCGGGCCGGGGATATCTGTCGAAGTACTTCGACGACGGCTGGCTGCGGCGCTTCGGCTTCCTGGAGGACGTCTCGGGGACACCGACGGTCGCCGACGTCCTGGGCGACCGCCCGGCCCCCCTCACCGCCCTTCCGTCCACGGCCACGGTGGCCGACGCGCTCAGCGCCGCCGAAGCGCTCCCCGCCGCCGGAGCGCTCGTCCCGGTGCGTCTCCCCCGCTCCGGCGGCAACGCGACGACCGATGTGTCCGAGGTCATCGGCGCCGCCCGGCCCGATGCGCTCCGCGCCCTGGTGGCCAGGGATCCCTCGGCGTCCGCCGCCCCGCTCCGCGACCATCTCCTCCCCTCGCCCCCGGCCGTGGGCATCGGCGAACCCGTCGACGAGGCCACCGCCCGGCTCGCCCCGGACACCGACATCGCCTGGGTCCTCGTCGACGGCCGGGTGTCCGGCACCATCACCGACGACGCCATGCGGCAGGCCACCGGCCACATCCCCCCGGGTCAACGGCAACCTGCTGGTCGCCCACCATCCCGTGGTGCGTGTCCACCCGGAGACCGGTGAACGGGCGCTGTTCGTGTCCCCCGGTTTCGTCAGTTTGATCGGCGACGTTCCGGTGGGGCCGGACGGACGCGAGTCCGAACTGATCTCGGGCAAGCCATTCGCGGCGGACCACCGGGTAGCGGTCAGTACCTGCCCCCACAGCGGCGCCCACCCGTCGCGACCCGCGGGATTCCCGTACGAACCGCGGCCCGCAACGCCCGGAGAGCTCCCGCAGGCGTGTGATCAGGCGCTTCGGACGCGGCGCACGAGCAGGTACATCTCGCAACCGAGGCAGTAGCCGAAGGCCGCGTTGAGGAAGGCCGCCGCGAGGGCCAGAGCGGTCGCGGCCAGGCCCAGCCAGTGCGCGCCGGTGAGGTAGCCGACAGTGCCGAGGAGGCCGAAGACGGCGCCGACGCCCTGGGCGAAGCGGGGCGGCCGGGCGTCCTCCAGCTCACCGGGCGGAGGGAGTCTGGGCCGGACGGCGACTCGGTACAGCCGGCCGTACGGGGAGTACCGCGGGCCGCCGAACGCACCGAGCGCGAAGACCGCGGTCTGCGCGGCGAGGAGGGCGCCGCTGCCGGTGATCAGTACCGCGGACAGGACGAGTGTGGTGAGCGCGGCGGCGAACCGGGGGCCGCGCGGATCGATCTGCATGGGGAGGACTCCGGAAGGGCGGGAACGGCGATGACCGGTGCGGGTGTCAGCGACAGCGGGATGCCGTGGCCCGGCACAGGTCGACCACACGGCGGCTGGTCAACCGCGGTGAACGGGGGGAGTCCATGGCGGTCATGGTAGGGGAAAAGCGGCCAGGCGGCGATGGTGGCGGTTGTCCCCGAAGGGGCCGCGTGGATGCAGACTGGTGGCATGACCGGCTTGGTGGTGTGTGTGGCGGTGCTCATTCTGGCGAGCGTCGTCGGAGTGGCGCGTGCGATGCGCGGCGGGAGGTTTCGGGCGCGGCCCCGGGATGGCGCGGTGCGCCTGTCGGCGGTGGAACTCGGGACCGAGCTGGGGGACCGGGCGACCCTGGTTCAGTTCTCCACCGCCTTCTGCGGGCCTTGCCGGGCGACGCGGCGTTTGCTGACGGAGATCTCCGGGACGGTGCCGGGTGCGACACATGTCGAGATCGACGCGGAGGACCGGCTCGAGCTGGTCAAGCGGCTGGGGATCCTGCGGACGCCGACCGTGCTGGTGCTCGACCGGGCCGGCCGGGTCGTCGGCAGGGCGTCCGGGCAGCCCCGGCGCGCGGAGGTGATGGCGGCCATCGACGAGGCGGCCGGAGCCACCACCGCCTCGTCGTAATCAAGCCAAGGGGCGCCGTCGGCGCGCGCCGGCAACGGCGCCGTGGCCTTGGTTCGTGGTAACCGCCCACGTCCCTCGGAGCGGTCAGTACCAGGTGCGGATGGCTTGTTCTGTTGCAGTCACATGAACAACGCTCCCAACTATTGCATCCGACTTCGCATGCGAAGAAGTATGGGAAGCACGTCACGGGAGGAAAGAGCCCGGACGCATCCGTACCTGAGGAAGAAGCCTATGACGCACCATGTGAGTCGCCGTGACCTTCTGCGGTCCACCGGAGCGGCCGGACTGGCCCTCCTGGGCGGAGGCATCCTCACCGCCTGTGGTGCGCCCGGGGGTTCGTCCGGCGGCGGGACCCGGCTGACCATGTTCCGCTGGGCCGGGGCTCAAGGAGAGGTGCCGAAGCGGATCGGGGACACGTTCGCGAAGAAGCACGGCGTCACGGTCCGGTACATCGAGGGTACCAACGCCGAGACCTTCCCCAAACTCGTTTCCTCGGTGCAGGTCAACGCCCACAAGCCGCTGCTGAACCTCGGTTTCTTCAACGCCCAGAGCTTCGCTCAGGGAGCCGAAGAGGGCCTGTGGGCCGCTGTGGACCCCAAGCTGGTTCCCAACGCGGCCAAGGTGCTGCCGGAGTTCCGGCGCGATGACGGCCTGGGGGCGTACACGGTGATGGACGCCATGGGCATCCTCTACAACACCAAGGTCGTCAAGAGTCCCCCGAAGTCCTGGCTCGATCTGTTCAAGCCCGAATATCGCGGCAAGGTGACCACCTGGGACGCCCCCGCCTTCGCCGTCAACGCCGTGCCCGTGATCAACAAGCTCAAGGGCGGCGATGAGGCGGATCTGTCCAAGGGGATCGACGTGTTCGCGGACGCCGCGAAGTCGGGTCAGTTCGCCGGGCTCGTGGCCTCCATCGACCAGCTGCGCAAACAACTGGTCAGCGGGCAGGTCGTGATAGCCCCCGGTTTCCAGGGGGTGGCCCAGCCCTGGATCGACGCGGGTGATCCGATCGGCTTCGCGGTGCCCTCGGAAGGTGTCATGGCCTTCCCCGAGGGGTTCCAGCTGGTCAAGGGCTCCAGCTCCGAGCAGTTGAAGGAGGGCGCGAAGCTGATGAACGAGATCCTCGCGCCCGACGCCGTCAGCCGCTACAGCGCGGCCACCGCCACGATCCCGCTCATCGAAGGCGCCGAGCTGCCCGCCAGATTCCGCGGCAAGCCGGGCTTCCGGCTCACGACGGTGCGGGATTCCATCCAGCTGGACTGGGGGCGGCTCGCCAAGAGCGTCCAGCAGGCGACGGACCAGTGGAACAGCGACGTCAAGGCGCATCTGTGAGCGATCATGCGATAGCCGTCCGGTCACTGTCCAAGTCCTTCGGTCGGAAGGACGTACTCAACGACATCGAACTCACCGTCCGGGCGGGCGAGTTCTTCTCCCTCCTCGGGCCGTCGGGGTGCGGCAAGAGCACCGCGCTGCGCATCATCGCCGGGCTGGAGCGGCCCGACCACGGACGGGTGCTGCTGGGCGGCGTCGACGTCACCGACACCCCGCCCCACCGCCGCCCCACCAATCTCGTCTTTCAGCAAGGTGCGCTGTTCCCGCACATGAACGTGTTCGACAACGTGGCCTACGGGCTACGGACACGCAGGACGGGACGCGCCGAGATCACCCGGCGGGTGGCGGAAATCCTCGATGTGGTCGGCATGCCGGAGTTCGCCGGGCGTGCGCCGACGACACTCTCCGGCGGCCAGCGCCAGCGGATCGCCATCGCCCGCGCGCTCGTCGGCCGTCCCGAGGTCCTGCTGCTCGACGAGCCGCTCAGCGCGCTCGATCTGGGTCTGCAGCTGCGCATGCGCCGCGAGCTGCGCAGGCTCCAGCGGCAGACGGGCACCGCGTTCGTATGCGTCACCCACAACCAGAGCGAAGCGATGGAGGTCTCGGACCGGATCGCCGTCATGAACGACGGCCGCGTGGAACAGATCGGTACGGCCGAGGAGCTCTACCGGGCCCCCGTCAGCCGGTTCGTCGCCGGATTCATCGGCGAGAACAACCTCTTCGACACCGCGCCCGATCCGGACTCCCCCGGCCTGCCGCGGGCGGACGGCCTGACGTTTTCGGTACCCGGTGGCGGCTCACCGCTCGTGGCGGTACGGCCGGAGTTCATCCGTGTCGTCGAACCCTCCGACGACGGCGCCATCGGGCGCGCGATCGTACGCTCGGTGGGCTTCCTCGGGGCGCGGATCCGCATCGTCCTGGAGACCTCGACGGGCCGGGAGGTCCTGGCCGACACCGATGCCCACTCGGCCCCGGTGACGGTCGGCGCGACCGTGGGGGTGGCGGTGGACCCCGCCCGTATCACCGTGGTCCCGACCGGCGGCCGGGCCCGTGAGGCCGAGGCGGCGGCCGGATGACCCCGGAGAAACCCGCCCCCACCGCCACCGAGAAGGCGCGAGGCGTGGCACGCGGGCGGCGGGTCGCCTACGCACTGATCGCGCCCGGAGCCGCGTATCTGGTTCTGATCTTCCTCTCGATCATCCTGCTGCTGGTGTCGTACAGCTTCCGCACCGAGCAGACCAGCCGGCTCATCGCCCCCTTCGACACCGGCACCTGGGCCGGGGCGCTCAGCGACTCCTACAACCTCGCGGTGCTGTGGACGACGCTGCGGGTCGGAGCCGTCGTCACCCTGCTCACTGTGGCCCTCGCCTACCCCATCGCCTGGTGTCTGCTGCGGGTGCGCCGCTGGTGGGCGGCGGGGCTGCTGATGTTCATCGTCTTTTCGCCGATCCTGGTCAGTGTCGTCGTCCGCTCCTACGGCTGGATGCTGCTGCTCGGCCACGGCGGGCTGCTCGGCGGTGTGCTCCGCGGCTGGCTGTACCACGAGCCGGGCGTCATCCTCGCCCTGGTCCATGTGGAGCTGCCGTTCGCGGTGTTCCCGCTGCTGGCCTCCCTGCGCAATCTGCCGCCGGGTGTGCTGGAGGCCGCCGCCGACCTTGGCGCGCCCCCGCTCCGGCGGCTGCGCACGGTGCTGCTGCCGCTGACCGCCTCCGGGATCGTCGCGTCCGCCCAACTGGTCTTCGCGCTGACGGTCAGCGCCTTCGCGACCCCGTCCCTGCTGGGCGGCGGCCGCGTCACCGTCCTCGCGCAGTCCGTGTACCAGAACATCCAGCAGCTGCGCTGGCCGCTCGCCGCCGCCCAGGCGCTGCTTCTGCTGGCCATCGCGCTGGCCGTGCTGGCCCTGTTCAACCGGCTCGGCCGGTACGCGGACGTGCGGCACCGAAGCCTGGAAGGGGGCGGTTCGCGGTGACCCCCGCCGGACGGCGTGCCGCCACCGCGGTGCGCGTGCTGTTCCTCGCTCTCGTGGCCGTCTTCGTCCTGCTTCCGCTGGCCGTGGTCGTGGTGTCGTCCTTCAGCGTGGACGAGACGGGAGGCGGATGGCCGAGTGGCTTCACCCTCCAGTGGTTCCACCGGGCGCTGGACCATGAGCCGTTCCGGGTCGGGCTGCTGTATTCGCTGGAGGTCGCGGCGCTGGCGACGGTCATCTCCCTGGTGTTCGGCACCATGGCCGCCTACGCCATCGCCCGCCACCGCTTCCCCGGGCGGGAGCTGCTGCGCTCGGTCTTCGTGATGCCGTTGAGCCTGCCTCGTGTGGTCGCGGGATTCTGCCTGTTCGTGCTGTACGCGTCGCTGTTCCCGGCCGCCTACGGGACGGTCGGCGGGATCGCCTTCGCGCACTGTCTGCTGCTGATGCCGTTCGTCGTCGCGGTCGTCGGCGCGGCGCTGGCCGGACTCGATCCCGCGCTGGAGGAGGCGGCGCGCGATCTGGGCTCCTCGGCGGGCCGTGCCTTCCGGCAGGTGACACTGCCACAGATCCGATGGGCGCTGCTCGCCGCCGGGATCTTCGCGTTCATCACCTCGTTCGACGAGGTCGACACCTCGGTCTTCCTCATGCCGGCCGATACCACCACCCTGCCCGTCGCCATGTTCCTGCGTCTGGAACAGCAGCAGGACCCCACGGTCACGGCGATGTCCAGCATCCTCATCGCGGGTTCGCTGCTGCTGGCGGCGGCCGCCGCCGCGGCCGCGCGCCGGACCGGCGGAGCCCCGGGCGTGGTGAGTGCGGCGGCCGGGGCACAAACCACCGGACCCGCGAGGTCCGCGGAAGGAGAACCCACACCGTGACCGCGTCTCAGCATGCGCGGCGGGGCCGCTACCGGCTCGGCGTCGACGTCGGCGGAACATTCACCGACATCGTCCTCACCCACGCGGAGAACGGCACCGTGCACACCGCCAAGGTGCCCTCCGACGCGGCCAGGCCCGCCTCGGCCGTGGCGGAGGGCGTCGCCGGTGCGCTGGCACGGCACGGGGTGTCCCCGGGCGAGGTGGAGCACTTCGCGCACGGCCAGACGTTCGCCCTCAACACCGTGCTGCAGCGTGCCGGAGCCCGCACCGGACTGCTCGTGACCCGGGGTTTTCCCGATCTGCTGGAGATCGGCCGACTGCGGCTGCGCGACCCCATCGACTTCTTCGCCGCCGCACGCCGTCCGCTCGTCGACCGTGCGGACGTCCGGGAGGTGGACGAGCGGCTCCGCGCGGACGGCGGTGTGGAACGCCCGCTGGACGAGGCCGGGCTGCTGGCCGCCGCCGGCGCGCTGGTGGCGGACGGCGTCGAGGCGCTCGCGGTGTCCTTTCTGCACGCCCACGCCCATCCCGAGCACGAGCGGCGCGCCGTGGAGCTGCTCCGCGCCGCGCACCCCGGGGTGGTGGTCGTGGGCGCGGCCGGACTGTGGCCGGAGGAGAGGGAGTACGAGCGCACGACCGTCGCCGTGCTGGCCGCCCATGTGGCCGGGCTGCTCGGCGACTACCTCGCTGAACTGTCGGACCGGCTGCGGGCGCTGGGGCTGCGCTGCCCGCTGTACATCGCCAAGTCCAACGGCGGTGTGATGTCGCTGGACACCGGGTCCGCCGAGGTCCTGCGTGCCGCCGTCGAAACGCTGTTCTCCGGTCCCGCGGCGGGTGTCGCCGGGGCGATCCGGCTGGCGGGCGCCGCGGGGGTCGACCGGCTCATCACGATGGACATGGGGGGCACGAGCGTCGATGTGGCCCTCGTCGAGGACGACATCCCGTACTCCACCGACAGCGCGCTCGGGGACTTCCCGCTGATCATCCCCTCGGTGGAGATCTCCTCCATCGGGGCGGGCGGCGGCTCGCTCGTCCGGGTCGACTCCTCGGGGGTGCTCAAGGTGGGCCCGCGCAGCGCGGGCGCCGTGCCCGGACCCGCCGCGTACGGGCGTGGCGGTACGGATCCCACGCTCACGGACGCGTATGTGATCTGCGGCTTCATCGATCCGGAAGGCTTCGCGGGCGGTGCCGTGACCATCGACCCGGCGGCCGCGCACGCGAGCCTGCGTCCCCTGGCCCGGCGGCTCGGTCTGACGGTGGAACAGGCCGCGGCCGCCACGATCGATGTGGCGACCGCCATGATGCACGCCCAGCTCGTCCCGCTGCTCGCCCGCCGCGGCCTGGACGCGACGGGCTCCCATCTCGTCGCCTTCGGCGGCGCGGGGCCCGTACACGCCGCGCTGCTCGCCCGCTCGCTGAACATCCGGCGGGTGCTGGTCCCCTGGTCGCCGGGCACGCTCTGCGCCTTCGGCGCACTCGCCACGGGCTTGCGCCAGGATGTGGTGGCGTCCATCGGCGAGACGACGGCGACACTGGACGACGCCCGTCTGGAACGGGTCTGGAAGGACCTCGCCGAGCAGGCGCACGCCTGGTACGCGCGGCAGCACACGGCGCCGTACCAGCGGCCCGAACTGCGCCGCTGGGCCGATGTGCAGCTGGTGGGCCAGTCGTTCACGCTCCCCGTGGTCCTGCCGGATGACCGGCCGCCGACGGTCGAGGCCTTGCGTTCGCTCTTCGCCGAGGCCTACCGGGCCGCCTACGGAGTGGACGCCTCGGGCGGCGAACTGGACGTCCGCAACCTCCGGGTGACCCTGACCGCCCCCGGGGATCCGCGGCTTCCGGCGGTGGCGGCGGGCGAGGCGCGGACGCCGCGCGAGCACACCGTCCACGAGTCCGGTGAGCGTCGCCGCGCGCTGCGACTGCGCCGGGCCGAGCTGCCGGTGGCCGCGACGGTCCACGGTCCCCTGGTCGTCTCGGCCCCCGACACCACCGTCTTCGTGCCGACAGGAGCGGCGGTCCGCGCGGACGCCCTGGGAAATCTGCTGATCGACATGGCCCCGGACATCCATCACGACGACGTAACCGAGGACAGGAGGGGATCGTGATGCGTGGCTCCCCCGTGACACGGGAAATCCTCTCCCACCGGCTGACCGCCGTGGTCGAGGAGATGGCCGAGACCATCCGGCGGACCAGTTTCAGTGTGTTCGTCAAGCAGACCGCCGACTTCGGAACGTGCCTGGTGACCCCCGGAGGTGAGGTCTTCGCCGCGCCCCGGGCCATCTCGGGCAACCTGATGATCGGGATCCCCGCGCGCACCGCCATCGAGTCGCTCGGGCCCTACCGCCCCGGCGACGTCGGCATCAGCAACGATCCCGATGCCACGGGCGGGCTGGTCACCCATCTGCCCGACATCTGGCTGTGGGCGCCGCTCTACGCGGGCGGGCGGATCATCGCGTTCGCCTTCAGCTTCGTCCACTCCTCCGACATCGGCGGCGACGTACCGGGCTCCATCTCCTGGGCACACACCGACCGCTGCCAGGAAGGGCTGCTGATCCCGCCCGCCAGGCTCCGCGAGGCGGGCCGGACCAATGAGGCGCTGCTGCGCACGATCCTGTCCAACACCCGTGTTCCGGAGCAGAACCGCGGTGACATCGAGGCACAGCTGACCGGGCTCGCCGCGGCTCAGCGCCGTATCGACGAGATCGTCACCCATTACGGCGCCGAGGCGCTCGGGGACGCGATCGAGGACCTGCTGGACGAGGCGGCCGAACGAGCGGCCCGGCTCGTCGATCGGCTGCGCGACGGCAGCTACCGCTTCGTGGACTACGTCGAGGGGCTGGAGGAGGACGACGTGACAACGGTGCCGCCCACCCGGCTGAGCCTGGAACTGACGGTGTCCGGGGGTTCCACCAAACTGTCCTTCGCCGGTACCTCCCCCCAGGTGGCGGAGGCGATCAATCTGCCCACCGGCGGCGAACCCGGTCACTACATGCTGGTGTTCGCCCTGGTGAACTACTTCTGCTCGCTCGACCCCGGGATCCCGTACAACTCGGGGCTGGTGCGCGGTATCACCGCCGAGCTGCCGCCGGGTTCCATCGTCAACCCCGGGCCCGGGGCCACCTGCGGAGTTCGGGCCGCCGTCTTCTTCCGGATCATGGACTGTGTGCTGGGCTGCCTCGCCCAGGCGGCTCCCGAGTCCGCGTTCGCCACCTCCTCCGGCGCGGTGGCCATCGCGACCGTCGCCCATGCCGACCCCGTGACCGGGCAGCGCCATGTCTCCGTCGGCCAGCCGCTGACCGGTGGTTCGGGGGGCCGTCCGGCCCGGGACGGGCTCAACGGGACGAGCTTCACCGGCGGGTGGCTGCGCAACGTCCCCAACGAACTGCTGGAGCGGGACGCGCCGGTCCTCGTCGAGGAGTACCGCTACCGCCCGGACTCCGGTGGCACGGGCCGCAGGCCCGGTGGCGCGGGCATCGTGCTGCGGCTGCGTGCCCTCGCCGACGAGGTCACCCTCGCCGTACGGGGCATGGAGCGGCTGCTCTTCCAGCCGTGGGGGGTAAACGGCGGACGGCCCGGAACACCGGGGCGGGCCGTGCTCAACCCGGGGGCGCCGGGCGAGCGGGAGCTCGGCCGGATCAACGTCGTCACGCTGGCCGCCGGTGATGTGCTGCTCATCGAGACCGCCGGTGGCGGCGGCCTCGGCGACCCGGCCGACCGCGCCCCGGACGAGGTGGCCGCCGACGCGGCCCGGGGACTGATCGGCGCGCAGCAGGCGCTGCGCGCCTACGGCGTGGTTCTGCGGGACGGCGCCGTCGACGCGGCGGCCACCGAACGCGGCCGGGCGGCGCTGCCAGGGCGCGCGGCGCCGTTCGACCTGGGGGCGGCGCGCCGGGCGTACGACGAGCGGTGGCCGCAAGCCGTACAGGAGCAGCTGATCGCGGCCGTCGGACGGCTGCCCCGGGCGCGGCGCCCCGGGGCCTACCGCGCCGCCTATCTCGCGGCACAGGCACGAGCCGGAGCCGGTCCCGTCACCGCGGAGCTGGTCAGGGACGTCATCGAGGAACAGGGCTGAGACACGACCATGACGACGACACCACTGCGATTCGGGCTGATGACCTACGAGGCCGCACCCTGGCCGGAGCTGACGGCACGGTGGCGCGCCTTCGAGGAACAGGGCTTCGACAGCCTGTGGGCCGGCGACCACGTGTGGAGTTCCATCGACGGCTCCGGCGCCACCTCCCGGCCCCGGTTCGACGCCTGGCAGCTCGCCGCGGGCATGGTCGCGGCGACCGAGCGCATCACCGTGGGGACGCTGGTCAGCGCCTTTCCACTGCGCAACCCCGCGGTGCTCGCCAAGCAGACCATCACGCTCGACCACATGTCGGACGGCCGTTTCGTCCCCGGCATCGGCGCCGGGGGCAATCCGAAGGACCATGCCGTGGCGGGCGTGGAGACATGGCCGTCCGCCGAGCGCGCGGCACGCTTCGACGAGTACAGCGCGGTCGTCGGCGGGCTTCTGCGGCAGGACCACTTCGACTTCTCCGGCAGCCATTACCACGTCGAGGGAGCCGTGCGCGCCCCCGCACCGGTCGCGGTGCCCCACCCACCGCTGCTGATCGCCGCGCATGTCGAGTCGACCATCCGGATCGCGGCGCGGGACGCCGACATCTGGAGCACGTACGGCACGCTCTTCTCCCAGCTGCGCCGGGGCGTGAAGCTGAGCGAGGCGGAGAGTCTGCGGCTCACCCGGGACCGCGGGCGGCTCCTGGACGAACACGCGGAGCGGTTCGGCCGTGACCCGGCGAGCATCCGGAAGTCGTTCATGGCCGGGTTCACCGAGGACGCGCCCTTCGAATCGGCCGAACGGTTCACCGACTTCGTCGGCCGGTTCAGCGAGATCGGCATCACCGAGTTCATGTTCCCGTATCCACTCCAGGGACCGCACAAGGAGGGCGTCTTCGAGGAGGTCGTCGCCGAGGTGCTGCCGAAGCTGCGGACGGAGGGGGTCCGATGAGGGGCCTGTTCGAGGAGGAGACCGCCGCGCTCGCCGGTGACCTGGTCGCGCTGCGGCGGTCGCTGCACACCGCCCCCGAGGTGGGCCTGCACCTGCCCGGCACCCAGGCGCTGGTGCTGGACGCGCTCGACGGGACAGGGCTGAGCGTGCGGACGGGTGAGAACCTCAGCTCGGTGGTCGCGGTGCTGGACGGCGCTGGACCGGGGCCGACGGTACTGCTGCGCGGCGACATGGACGCGCTTCCCGTGCGGGAGCGCACCGGACTGCCCTTCGCCGCCGAGGGCGAGGCGATGCACGCCTGCGGCCACGATCTGCACACCGCGGCTCTGGTCGGCGCGGTGCGGCTGCTGCTGGCACGCCGGGAGGAGATCTCGGGCAGCGTGGTCTTCATGTTCCAGCCCGGGGAGGAGGGGTACGACGGGGCCGGGCTGATGCTCGACGAGGGATTGCTCGACGCCACGCCCCGGCCGCCGGACGCGGCGTACGCGTTGCATGTCGTCGCCGATCTGCCCGCGGGCCGCTGCTACACCCGGCCCGGCCCGATCATGGCCTCCTACGGCGTGC
The DNA here is from genome assembly GCF_016741935.1 of Streptomyces endocoffeicus. Taxonomy (GTDB): domain Bacteria; phylum Actinomycetota; class Actinomycetes; order Streptomycetales; family Streptomycetaceae; genus Streptomyces; species Streptomyces endocoffeicus. The sequence continues at coordinate 475,785 of NZ_JAERRG010000001.1, forward strand.
TGGAGGTGACGGTCACCGGGCGGGGCGGACACGGCGGGCGGCCGCATGAGGCGCTCGATCCGATACCGGTCGCCGCCGAGGCCGCCACCGCGCTGCAGACGTATGTGACCCGCCGCTTCGACGCGTTCGAGCCGGTGGTGGTGACCGTCGGCGAGTTCCACGCCGGCTCCGCGCCCAATGTGATCCCCGAGCATGCCGTCTTCCGCGCGGGGGTGCGGTCGTTCTCCGACCCGGTCACCGAGCGGCTGGCCGCCGAGCTGCCGGCACTGGTCGAAGGGATCGCCGCCGCCCACGGGGCACGGGCCGAGGCCACTTTCGAAACCGTGCTGCCCGCCACGGTCAACTCCTACGAGCACGCGGCCCTGTTCGCCGAGACGGCCCGGAAGCTGTTCGGCGACGGCCGCTTCGAGGAACTGGCCCGGCCGCGGATCGGCTCGGAGGACTTCTCGCATGTCCTGCGCCGGGTTCCGGGGGCGTACGGCTATCTCGGGGCGGCTCCCGCGGATGCCCTCGGGCACCCGTCCGGCAACCACTCCCCCACCGCGGTGTTCGACGACTCGGTGATTCCGGACGCCGCCCGGCTGCTGGCGGCACTCGCCTGGCAGCACGTCGGCCCGTCACCGGCGCCGCCCTCGACGAACCGAACAGGAGACGCACGTGACTGACCCGGGATCGACCGGCCACTCCACCGTCACCGCCCCGGCGGACGACGTCCCCGGCGCCGACGGCACCCGGCCGCGCCGGGGCGCCGATGTCCTCGTCGACGCGCTGGTCGCCGGTGGCGTCGACACGCTCTTCGGCGTTCCGGGCGACACCGGCGTGGCGTTCTACGACGCCCTTTACCACCGCGCCGAGGACGTCCGGCACGTTCTCGCCCGCGATGAGCGCCACGCCGGCGCCATGGCCGACGCCTATGCCCGGAGCGGCAACCGGGTCGGTGCCGTCGAGGTCTCCAGCGGCGGTGGCACCACCTATGTCGTGGGCGGGCTCGGCGACGCGTACGCCTCGGGCGTACCCGTCCTGCTGCTGACCTCCGACATCCACACGCGAAGCCGCGGCACCGGGGCGCTCACCGAGATCGACCAGACCGCCCTGTTCTCCGCCGTGACCAAGTGGACCCGGGTCGCCGAGAGCGCCGCGGAGATCCCATCGCTGCTGCACGAGGCGCTGCACACCGCCGTGTCGGGGCGCCCGGCCCCGGTGGCGCTGATCATCCCGGAGAACGTGCTCGACGAACCCGCCGAGGGCATCACCGCGGTCCCCGGTGTGCCCACACTGCCCGCCGTCCGTGCCACGGCGGAGCCGAGCGCCGTGACGCGGGCCGCGGATGTGCTCTCCCGCGCCGGACGCCCCACCCTTCTCGTAGGCTCCGGCGTGCATGTCTCGGAGGCCTGGGACGTCCTGGCGGAACTGGCCGACGCACTCGGCGCGGCCGTGGCCACGACCATCCATGGCAAGGGCGCCCTGCCCGACAGCTCCGACTGGTCACTCGGGGTGGTCGGCAACAACGGAGGACAGCCCGGCGCCAACGCCGCCGTACGCGACGCCGATGCCGTACTCCTCGTGGGCACACGGGCGAACGCCACCGACACCAACAGCTGGACCGGACCCAGCCGCGATCCCCATGGCGGGGCCGCCGTCATCCAGATCGACATCGACGCCGACCGTGCCGGGCGCAACTTCCCGGATGCGATCCGGCTCGTGGGCGACGCCGCCACCGTGCTCGGCCGACTCCTGGCGCACATCACCCCGGTGGGCGCCGATGTCCGCGCCGAGCGCCGCGCACGGGTCGCTGCCGCCCGCGCACAGGCGGCCGACTCCCTCACCGGGGCGCCCGTCACCGCCACCGCCACCGCCACCGCCACCGCCACCGCCACCGCCACCGACGGCCAGGTGCCCCCCGCCGATGTCGTACGCACCGTCAATTCGGTCCTCGGCGACGGCACTCTGGTCGTGGCCGACCCCGGCACCCCCACCCCCAACGTGGCCGCGTTCTGGCGGCAAACCCGGGCCGCGCGCAGCGTGCTGATCCCGCGCGGACACGGCCCGATGGGCTATGCCATCCCGGCCGCCGTCGGGGTGGCGATGGCCCACCCCGGCCGCGAGGTCGTCTCCTTCACCGCCGACGGCAGCTTCGCCATGGCCTGTGGCGAGCTGGAGACGGCCGTGCGGCTGCGACTGCCCATCGTGTACCTCCAGTTCACCAACCACAGCCTCGGCTGGATCAAGATGCTCCAGCATCTGTACACCGGACGGCGCTATTTCGGCGTCGATCCCGGCACCATCGACGCGGTCGGCGTGGCGCGGGCCTGCGGAATGCGGGCCCACCGTGTCCGGTCGCTGCCCGATCTGACGCGGCGGCTGCGCTCCTTCCACGAGGACGGCGGTCCGCTCTACCTCGACATCGAGGTCCCGCACCTGATCGACCACACTCCTCCGGTGCCCGCGTGGGACACCGGCCGGGCGGGCACCGGTGAACGACCGGTTTACTAGAGCCGTCGCACACCAGTCCCCAGGCGATGAGGAACACGATCGGATGACCCAGACGCCAGCACAGTCGGAACCTGTGGAGCGCGCCCCCGCCGAGGGCCCCACACGGAACGCCGACCCTAGCCCCCGTCCACGTACCCGGCGCTCGGAGGAGGTGTACTGGACGCTGCGCCGGGAGATCACCGCCGGTGTGCTGCGGCCCAATGCCGCGCTGGTCGAGGACGAGATCGCCACCCGGCTGGGCGTCTCCCGTACACCGGTGCGCGAGAGCATGCAGCGCCTGGAGGCGGACGGGCTCATCGTCTCCCATCGACGGCGCTGGATCGTGCACGAGCACACTCAGGACGAGATCGTCCAGCTGTACGGGGTCCGGTGCGGACTCGAAAGCCACGCCGCCCGTCTGGCCTGCCGACACGCCACACCGGAACAGCTCAAGGTAGTCGAAGGCTGGCGGCCGGGGATGACCGCCCACGACCCGGCGGTACTGAGCGACCGGGCCCGCGACAACGACAGTTTCCACGACGCGATCAGCGCGGCATCGGGCAACCCCCGGCTGCTGGCGGCGATCCAGGCCAACCGTCTGTTCCACTTCAACACGCGGCTGGCGGCGCTCTACAGCCCCGATGAGCTCGCCCTGTCCTCCCGGCAGCACGGCGAGCTCATCACGGCGGTCTGCGCACGCGACACCGAACGGGCGGCCACGATCGCACGCGAACACGTCGAGTTCTCCCTGGAGCTGATTCTGCGGAAACTGTTCTGACGGCAGGCGGGCATTCCGGCGCCGGTCCGGGATGCCGGCGCGCGTCAGCCGAACGTGGCGAGCTGACGCGCGCTACAACCGTTTTCGTCGCACCGGGTGACGCCGGGCCGAGGCCGTAAAGGCTCATTGACATTCTGAACGCTCACGCAGAGACTCGATCACATGCCTGAGGTCCTGCTCCTTACCAGCGAGCGCTGTGTTGACCTCGTTCGCGTGTCCAGCGCGCAGTGTTGATCCTTCGTCCGCTTCGGCACGCCGCCCCACTCCTCCGGAGCTGAAGCAACGCTCCGTTCACGGTCCGCCGCGTTCCCTTGACCAGCGAGGACCTTCACCTACGGCGGCGCCGAACTCGACCGGGCCACCGCGCTCCGGCCCCACCCTCCATGACCGGCCCGGCTTGTGTCGTGCGGACACCGGCCAAGCAGCGATCGGAACCATCATGAGCATGGAATTTCTCTGGTACATACCCAACTCCGTCGAACCGGGCCACCGCGGTGACGACACGACGACCGGCTGGGGATCCATCGAGTACTCGACCGGCCTTGCCCAACTGGCAGAGGACCACGGCTGGGGCGGGGCGCTGCTCGGCACCGGATGGGGGCGCCCGGACACCTTCACCGTCGCCACCGCGCTGGCCGCTCGGACCACGACGTTCAAACCCTTGGTCGCGATCCGTCCCGGCTACTGGCACCCGGCGAACTTCGCCGGCGCGGCGGCCACGCTCGACCAGCTCAGCCGGGGACGCGTCCTCGTCAACATCGTCAGCGGGCTGGACAACCCGGCCGCGTACGGCGACACCAACGTCGAACCCCCACAACGGTACGCACGCACCCAGGAGTTCCTGCATCTCCTGCGGCGCCTGTGGACCGAGGAGGACGTCACCTTCCACGGCGAGCACTTCCAGGTCACCGGCTCAACGGTCGCGCCACGCCCGTACCCCACCGACGGGAGGACGCATCCGACGCTCTACTTCGGCGGCGCGTCCCCGGCCGCCGAACGGGTGTCGGCGGCCGAGGCCGATGTCCAGCTCTTCTGGGGTGAACCACTCGACGGGATCGCCGAACGCGTCGACCGGCTCAAGACGCTGAGCGAGGAGCTGGGCCGACAGCACAAGCCGCTGGAGTTCGGGCTGCGGATCACGACGCTGGTGCGCGACACCACCGAGGAAGCATGGCGTGCCGCCGAGGAGAAGGTCTCGAAGATGGCAAGCGACGCCGACGAGACCACATGGACGGGGAACCGCGGGACGGCGGTCGGGCAGCAGCGGCTCCTCGATCTCGCACAGCGTGGCGAGGTGCTCGACACCTGCCTGTACACCACCCCAGGAAGGTTCGGCGGTGGCGGAGCGGGGACCACCTGGCTGGTCGGCTCCGCCGACGACGTCGCCCGTGCGCTGCACGGCTACCGCGAGCTCGGCATCACCCACTTCGTCCTGTCCGACACCCCCTACAAGCAGGAAATCAGCCGGATCGGTGACCAGCTGATTCCCCTGCTGCGTGATGGTCACCGGGTACGACGAGGGTGATGACCGGAGACGTCATGACGCGGCCCGGGCCTGGTCCGCCCCGGTGCCGGGGTGGGCCAGGCCGAGGTGGTCGCGCAGGGTCGTGCCCTCGTACTCGGTGCGGAACACACCACGCTCCTGCAGCAGCGGGACGACGGTGTCCGCGAAGACGTCCAACCCGCCGGGGGTGATGTGCGGTACGAGGATGAAGCCGTCGCTGGCATCGGCCTGGACGAAGGAGTTGATGGTCTCGGCGACCGTGGCCGGGGAGCCGATAAACGACTGGCGGTTGCCGGTCTCGATGACCAGGTCACGGATGGACCACTTGTTCGCCTCCGCCAGCTCCCGCCACTCCCGGGCGACGGCCAGTGGATCGCGGTACATCCGTACCTGGGCGCGGCCGCGGGCGACGGTGTGCTCACCGGGGTCGGGGTCGATGTCGGGCAGCGGGCCGTCCGGATCGTACCCGGACAGGTCGCGGTTCCAGACGAACTCCAGGTGTTTGATCGCGGTGGCGCCGCTGACCTGTTGGCGCCGTACCTCGTGGGCCAGCTCCCGCGCCTCGGCGTCGGTGTCGCCGAGGACGAAGGTGGCCGCGGGCAGGATCAGCAGCTGGTCGTGGGTGCGGCCGTGGCGGGCGAGGCGGCCTTTGACGTCCGTGTAGAACGCCTGCCCCTCCTTCAAGGTGCTGTACCGGCTGAAGATGGCGTCGGCGGCGGCCGCGGCGAACTCCCGGCCTTCCTCCGAGTCACCGGCCTGGAAGATCACCGGGCGGCCCTGCGGGCTGCGCGGGACGTTGAACTGCCCGGCGATGTCGAAGTGCTGTCCCTGATGGGCGAAGGCTCCGGCCCGCGCGTCATCGAGGAAGGTGCCGGATGCCTGGTCGGCGACGATCTCGTCGCCCCGCCAGGAGTCGAACAGCTCGGTGGCGGTGGCCAGGAACTCCTTGGCCCGGGAATACCGTTCGTCCTGCGGGAGGAAGCCGCCGCGGCGGAAGTTCTCCCCAGTGAAGGCGTCCCACGAGGTGACGACGTTCCACGCGGCGCGCCCGCCGGACAGGTGGTCAAGGCTGGCGAACTGGCGGGCCACTTCGTAGGGCTCGTTGAAGGTGGAGTTGATGGTGCCGGTCAGGCCGAGGCGATCGGTGACGGCGGCGAGCGCGGACAGGACGGTGAAGGTGTCCGGCCGCCCCACCACGTCCAAGTCGTAGATTTTTCCGCCCTGTTCGCGCAGCCGCAGCCCTTCGGCGAGGAACAGGAAGTCGAACTTGGCGCGCTCGGCGGTGCGTGCGAAGTGGGCGAACGAGCTGAACTCGATATGGCTGCCCGCCTCCGGATCGCTCCACACCGTGGTGTTGTTGACACCGGGGAAGTGGGCCGCCAGGTGGATCTGCTTGAGCGGTGTGCTCATGGTCGGTGGTCCCTCCGGCTCAGACGGTGGCGTAGCGGTTGGCGGGGCGGGCGAGGCCCAGCAGCCCGCGCAGGGTGTCGGCCTCGTAGGACCGGCGGAAGGCGTCGCGGCGCTGGAGTTCGGGCACCAGGCCGCGGGTGATCGCCTCGAGGTCGTGGCCGATCACACCGGGGCGCAGCCGGAAGCCCGACAGTCCGGTCCGCTGCCAGGTCAGTAGCAGATCCGCGAGTTGTGCGGGGGTGCCGGTGAACACCTTGGCGTCGCTGGTGTACGGGTGGCCCGCGAGGGCGTCCAGGCGCTCCCGTCGGGCGGCCGCGGCACCCGGTTCGTCATCGAGGAACACCACCAGGTCACCGAAGAGGTGCACGGGCTCCTCCGCCCGTCCCGCCGCGGCCTGGGCGGCGCGGATCTCGGCGACGGTGGCGCGGGCCTGGTCCGTGTCGTGCGGGGTGATGTAGCCGATGTCGGTGGAGGTTGCCACCAGCCGGTAGGGCACGCTCTGATGGGCCAGTGCGCTGACGACCGGCTGTCCCTGGGGTGGCCTGGGAGTGATCGAGGGGCCCTTGACGCCGAAGTGCCTGCCCTCGAAGTCGATGTAGTGCAGCTTGTCGCGGTCGACGAAGCGTCCGGTGGCGACGTCCCGGATCTCCGCGTCGTCCTCCCAGCTGTCCCAGAGGCGCCGTACCACCTCGATGTAGTCGGTGGCCTCCTCGAAGAGCCCGGCGGTCAGCTCCCGGACCACCGGTGTGTCCAGATTCTCGGGACCGAAGCGCGGGATGGCGCGGCGGCCGAAGTGTTCCGCCTCGTGGCGCCGCCTGGACACCCGGATCCGCAGTCCCGCGCGGCCGGTGCTGACGTAGTCCAGAGTGGCGATCGCCTTGGAGATGTGGAACGGCTCGGTGTGGGTGGCGACAACGGTCGGCACCAGCCCGATGTGCCGGGTCAGCGGCGCCACCCGGGAGGCGATGAGCACCGCGTCCAGCCGCCCGCGCACCTGGTCGGTGCGGCCGTCGGGCTCGGTGCGGTGCGAGGACTGGAGCGAGAGCCCGTCCTCGAAGGTCACGAAGTCGAGCAGACCGCGTTCGGCCTCGGTGACGACATCGGTCCAGTACGCGGCGTCGAACAGTTCCCGGGGGCGGGCCTGCGGCTCGCGCCATGCGGCCGGATGCCAGCCCGCCCCGTCGAGAGCGACGGCGAGGTGCAAGAGGGTGGACGAGGACGTGGATGAGGACTTGGACACGAAGGGTGCCTCCCTGGTCGGCCATGGATGATCACCGCCCCTCATCGGGAGGGCGCGGTGTCCTCGAGGTGATCAGGTCAGCGGCGACAGAGCGCGCCGGCTACGCGCAGCAGATCGATGTGGTGCCGGGAGTACAGGCGGACACCCTCACGGAGGGCCGGAGCCGGCGCGGGCGGGCAGGTCATCGGCCGCGACACCATCGCCTCCCGTTCCCGTTCCCGACGGGCCTTCGGGCCCTGGATGATATCTCGGAACGCTACGTGAGGCCGGTGACCTCACGCAATCGTGAACTCGGACGGGCCGCGGCGTATTCCTCGGCGCCCATGCGGCCCCCAGCCGTCACGGTCGGCGAGTTCGTGTGTCAGCGGGCCGCGCCGCCGTCATGCCCGGCCCCGGCCGAGCCCCCGACGGTGCGAGCCGCGGCGGATGTGACGGCGGCGGGCCGCCGGGGGTCACACATGGCTCCCCCGCTCCGCACCGCCGGTGGCGGGCAGCCGTTTGGCGAAGCAGACGCTGTACGGGTCGCGGGAGTAGGGCGGATAGGGCGGGATGCGGTACCAGCCCTCGCGTGCGTAGAGGGCGGCGGCCTCCGGCTGCCGGACACCCGTCTGCAACATCAGCTCCGCGACGCCCCGTTCGGCCGCGGACGCCTCGACGGCCGCCAACGCCACTGCGGCCAGCCCGCGGCCGCGGTGGCCGGCACGGACGAACACCCGCTTGATCTCCCACCGGTCGCCGGGCAGCGCGCGCAGCGAGGCGGTGGCGACGGGTTCGCCGGAGCCGGTGAAGGCGATCCAGGTGACGGCCACTTCGTCGGCGGTGGGCGGGGGCGGCAGATGCGGACGCGGCCCGAAGGCGGCGTAGCGGGGCTTGATCTCCGCGTCCATCAGGGTCCTCAGCTCGGCGGCCGCCGGGTCGTCCCAGCCCACGGCCGCCCAGCGGACCCGGTCCGGCGAATCGGGCGCCGGGTCGGTGTCGGGATTCCCGGCGGGGGACGCGATCGCGTGCGTCGTGTGAGTCACGGTGGTTTCCTCATGAGATGCGTGGGCTCTTGGGAGCCGACGCGGGCAAGTTGACGCGCCGTCACGCCGCACGGCGTACGGAGGTTCGGCCCCGTACGGGCAGACGGATCACACGCGGGAAACAGCTGGGAGAAGGCGCCCCGGCGGGCAGCCGTCAATGCCTCAACAACACTGCGCGCTCACCACTCGACCGAGGTCGATGTGGTGGCGGTGCACCAAAAGCGTGGAGGCCATGGGCGCCACCCAACACCGGCGTTCGTGCACTGGTCAAGCGGCGACCAGCATCCGGAACGGCGTACGGCCGCCGGGCACACCGCGCATCTCACCATGCGGTCCGCTGTTGACCTCGGCAGACAGCGGTGTGAGCATCCCATCCCATGTCGCGGACTCTTCACTGCACGCGCCGCCGCACGGTCGATCACATGGTGATCACCAGTGCCGCCTGTTTCTCTCACTGACCTCATTCCCGCTCAGGGCCGGCCTGTCGTCTTCCTGTTTCCTTCGGCGCGCCCGCCCGCACCCTCCCCAGAGCGTCGAGGAGTACACACGGTGATCCGTGTAGAGAAACTGCACAAGACCTTCGGTACCGGTACCCGTGCGCGGCCGGTGCTCCATGAAGTCGACCTGAACATCGCGCAGGGCACCATCGGCGTCGTCGTCGGCCCCAGTGGCGCGGGGAAGAGCACCCTGGCCCGCTGCGTAAATCTGCTCGAACGCCCCACATCCGGGCGGGTATGGGTGGCCGGAACCGATGTGACGGACCTTCCGGAACGTGAACTCCACCGGCCGTGTCGACGGTGATCATCGGCCCGCGCACCCAGGAGCACCTGACGAGCCAGCTCGGCGCCGTCGACGTCCGTCTCTCGCGGGACGTGCTCGACCGGATCGACGAGATCGTGCCGCCCGGCACCACGATCAGTCCGGCCGATGAGGGCTACCAGCCCCCGTCGCTCACCGACCCGGCCACCCGCCGCCGTCCGGCGACCCGCGACTGAGCCCCGGAGGGCTAGCGCAGGAGGTGGCCGGAGGCGCGCAGCACATACCCGGCCACCCTCTTGCCGAGGGTGACTCCGGCCTCGTCCGCGGAGCGGGTGTGGATGCCCGAGAGGATCCGCGCGTCGACGTTCTCGGCCGTCAGCCGGTGCCAGTCCGTGTACGTGCGGGTGACCCCCGGCGCGGTGGGGCTGGTCAGCTCGAACGGCGCGGTGCGCGGCCCGGTGAGGGCGGACAGTATCTCCTCCGCCGCGCCCGCGTAGGTGTTGTGGCCGCTCGGATAGTCCGGGTGCGCCGGGGTGTTGTGCAGCGGCGTCCAGTCGGGGTCGGGGTCGATGGCGCCGGTGCGGATGGCGGTGACCGGACGCCAGCGCAGATACGCGTACTTGGAGTCGGAGGTCGCGATCTGCGTGTCCACCGAGGCGATGTGGAACAGCGCGACCAGCTTCGCCCGCTCCGCCACCGACCCGGCGGAGCGGGACAGCGCGACCCGCAGCGGCTCGGTGTAGAGGGTCAGCGAGGAGCCGTACCAGAAGTTCGCCGTCTCCGTCTGGTGGGCGGTGCGCCGGGCGCTGTCCGCCGCGCCGTAGGCACGCACTTCGGCCAGGTCCGACCGGTACCGCCGGGAGGCCGGCGCGGGCGGCGGTCCGAGCCGGAACTGGTCGGGGGCCGCCAGCGCGAACGGCCGCGCGACGCGGTTGCCGTACTGCGTGGCGGGGGCGTACGCGGGCGGCGTCGGCTGCCAGACACCGGGGGCGGCCGGGGGCACGGTGAACGGGGCGTCGACCGACGCCGGGTCCAGGCCGTCGCCCTCCCGGGACGCGAGGACGGACCGGGCCTCCCGCTCGCCCGCCGCCACGCCCCGGTCCTCGGCCGGGCCGTCCGGGATCCCGTCGAGGGTACGGCGGAACGCGGCGTCCAACTGCTCGGTGCGCGAAGGCGCGAGGGTGGTCAGGGAGCTGTGCACGGCGGAGGCCAGCGCCGCGTCCTGATAGTCGTCCCGGTCGACGCCCGTGGGCACCTGGCGGGTGGCCCGTGCCCCGGCCAGCCAGCTCACCGCCCAGGTGCGGCTGTTGGTCACCTGGGTCGGCGCTCCGGCCGCCGCGATCGTCTGTGCCGTGGTGTCGTACCAGTCGAGCGCCACCGATGGACGGGGCTCGGCGGGCGCGGCGACGGCGGTCGGGCCCACGGCCGAGGCGGCCAGCAGCGACGCGGCTCCGAGTGCGAGCATGAACGGTCGGGTGGCTGAGGGGATCACCAGCAACTCCTGAAAGGGTATCGGGACTTCGACAAGGTCAGTCGTGGGGCGCGTGTTCGACTCGGTCAGTCGTGGGGCGCTTGGCGGTTCTCGGGACGGTCGTCCGCCCGCTCGGTGGCCACGTCCACGCCCAGCCGGGCGAGCAGTCGCTCGCGCAGCGCGGCGTACTCGGCGCCGGCCGGCCGACGCGGCGCCGGAACCTCCACGGCCAGGTCGGCGGCGATCCGGCCCCCGTCCAGGACCAGCACCCGGTCGGCGAGCGCGATGGCCTCGTCCACGTCGTGCGTGACCAGCAGCACGGCGGGACGGTGCCGCTCGTACAGACGGGCCAGAAGGGCGTGCATACGGGTCCTGGTGAGCGCGTCGAGCGCGCCGAACGGCTCGTCCGCGAGCAGCAGTTCGGGCTCGCGCACCAGGGAGCGGGCCAGCGAGACCCGCTGCTGTTCGCCGCCTGACAGCTCCACCGGCCAGGCGTCCTCCCGTCCGGCCAGGCCCACCTCGGCGAGCGCGGTGCGGGCCCGCTCCTCGGCGTCCCCGCCCGTGAGCCCCAGTGCCACATTGGCCAGCACCCGTTTCCACGGCAGCAGCCTGGCGTCCTGGAAGACGACCGACACATGGGCGGGCGCGCTCAGGACGCCTTCGCCACCGGCGTCGTGGTCGACTCCGGCGAGCGCCCGCAGCACGGTGCTCTTACCGGAGCCGCTGCGGCCGAGCATGGCCACGAACTCCCCGGCGCGCAGGCTCAGATCGAGCCCGTCCAGCACCTTGCGCCCGCCGAAGGCCCGTACGAGCCCCTCGATACGGACGGCTACCGCGGCCTCCGGGGCGGTGACCGTCAGCCCGCCAGCGTGCGTCGCCATGACAGGACCTTCCTCTCCACAAGCCGCACGAGTCCGTCGGAGAGCAGTCCGAGAAGTCCGTAGACGACGAGACCGACGATGATGATGTCGGTCTGCCCGTAGGTCCGCGCGAGCCCCATCATGTAGCCGATCCCGCTGGTGGCGTTGACCTGTTCGACGACGGCCAGCGCCAGCCATGCCGCGGTCACCGCGAAACGCATCCCGAGGAGGAAGCCGGGCAGCGCGCCCGGCAGCACGATGTGCAGCAGGAAGCGCGGGCGGCTCAGCCCCAGCGTCTCGGCGAGCTCGACGTACCGGCTGTCGATGGTGCGCAGTCCGTTGTGGGTGTGGATGTAGACCGGGACGAAGGCACCGAGGGCGATGGTGATGACCTTCATGGACTCCCCGATGCCGAACCACAGGATCAGCAGCGGGATGAGCGCGAGCGAGGGAATGCCCCGCTTGATCTGCACGGGGCCGTCGATCACTCCCTCGCCGAGCCTGCTGAGCCCCGCGATCAGCGCCAGCACGAGCCCGGCGGCCGTCCCGTACGCCAGACCGGACAGGGCTCGCCCGGTGGAGGTCCACACATGGGACTGGAGCCTGCCGTCCGCGATGAGGTCACCCGCCGTGGTCACCACCGTCCAGGGGGCGGACAGGTTGCGCGCGTCGATGAGGCCGGTGGCCGAGCCGGCCGACCAGACCGCGAGCAGCAGGAGGGGGCCGAGGGCCCGGCCGTACGGGATGGGCCGGCCGGGACCGAGGCGCCGGCGGGCGACGCGGCGCCCGGCGTTCCCCGTGGCCGGGGCCGTCTTCGTGGTTTTGGCCGACAGCCGCTCGCCGGGGACGTCCGTGCTCATCGCGGCCGCCGCGCTGCCGCGACCGCGTCGGCGGCGACCGACTCGTACCGGCGGTCGAAGAGGATTCCCGCGTCGAACTTCTTCTTGCCCGTCTCCTTCGCCAGCAGGTCGACGGTCTTCTGCTGCCGTGCGATGGCCGGCGTCCAGTCGGCCGGGATGTCCGGATGGCCGTTCTGCTGCACCAGGTACTCACCGTCGGCGCGGGTGAGGCCCTGGTCCTTGACGTAGTAGCCGTCGATCCACTGCTTCGGGTGCTGGTCGACCCAGACCTCCGACCGCGCCCAGAACCTGATGAACTCCCTGATCGCGGCGGCCTTCTGCGGATCGCTCACGGCATCGGTCACCGCCCACAGATGTGCGGGGTCGTCACGCAGCCCGTGCTGGATGGTCTTCCCGCCGTCCTTGCCGTATTTCGCGGGGTAACGCTTGATGTTGACGCCTCCGAGGGGCGCGACGTCCACCTGGCGGCTGCCGAGCGCGGTCGGGTACACATCCCCCGTGCTGGGCAGCTCGACCAGTTGCACATCGTCCTTGGTGAGTCCCGCCTTGGCCAGGATCCGCAGCACGAGCGCCCCCTGGGCCTGCCCCGGGCTGTAGGCGATCTTCTTGCCGCGCAGGTCGGCCAGGGTGTCGACGTCCGCCCCGGGAGCGATTCCGAGTTCGTAGACGGGGTGCCGCAACGGGTCCTTGCGGAATTCCGTCGCCACGAGCTTCGTATCGAGACCGGTCCAGTGGGCGTGTATTGACGGGATCTCCGCCGCCGAGCACAGATCCAGGGAATGTGCGCGGAAGGCCTCGGAGCACTGCGGACCGCCGCTGATATTGGCCCACTTGACCTTGAAGGGCAGCTTGTCGAGCTGCCCCGAGAGCTTCAGCGCCACCTGAGTATCCGGCGCACCGACCGTAATCGACGTATTCGCCTTCACCTTCTCCGGAATCTTGACGTGGGCGAGGTTCCTGCTGTCGGCGGCAGTCGGCGAGGTGGTGTTGTCCGCACAGCCGACCAGCAGCGAGGTGCAGGTCAGAGCGGTCAGGATGAGCGGCGCGAGCCTGGGCATACACATTCCCGGGTGCAAGGCGTACGGCATCGGAGCGTACGGAAATGAAGTGATGTCGCGTGGGGGAATTCGTCGCGAGTGAGGGGTGTTCGCTGCTGGATTTCAGCTACGCTGCTGGTTTTCAGCTACGCTGCTGGTTTTCAGCTACGCTGCTGGTTTTCAGCTACGCTGCTGGTTTTCAGCTACGCTGCTGGGTTTCAGCTACGCTGCTGGGTTTCAGCTACACAGCGCGACGGTGATGCGCATCAGATCGACAGGGCGCCGCTGCGTGAACCGCGGAGAGATCGGCATGCCGCTGAAGCTACCCACGACGTCAAGAAAGGGTCAAGCGCGTGTTCGCGTTTCCGGAAGGCGGCAATGACTACTTCGTACGGCTGCCATGTTCGCGTTACATGGCCCTGGATCGAGTCCCCGCGATGTCCGTTTCGCGGAAGCCGAGGAGGGCTCGTACCGCCTCGATGGTGGCTTCGGCCAGGGAGGGGTCGCAGCCACCGCGGGCCCGGGCGCTGAGACGGACCGGGGGAACGGCGGGGAGGTCATGGCGTGGCGTGAGGCCATCAGGGTACGGACCGCCGGGAACGGCGAGCAGGGCGGCGCCGAGCCCGGCGCGGGCCGCGTCCAGGACTCCCGCGAGGACCCCACCACCCGGGAAGCGCTCGAACGGCTCGTCGACCAGTTCTCAGCGGCGCTGAGCGGCTCACACTCGGCCGGCGTGGTCGCCGCGTGACCGCGGCCGGGGTTCCTCCACCGGCGCGCGGCCGGGCCCCGCGGTGGGCCCGGCCGCACCCGGTCAGTCGGTGGCCAGTCGGGTCCGCCAGCTGGGTATCGAGGGCTTCCAGTCGAGCGCCTGCCGGATGCGGTCGTTGGAGGCGCCGCGCATGGCGGTCAGCTGGTGGGCGGTGAGCCAGCCCAGCAGCCGCTCGGCCAGTGGCGTCGGCACCGTACGGGGCGGGGGTGCTCCGAGCAGTCGGGCGTATTCGGGCAGCCAGACCGCGGCCTCCGCCGGGTCGTCGTCGGCCACGTTGAACACGCCGTCGGTGTCCGCCTCGACGGCACGGACCGCGGCCCGTGCGGCGTCCTCGACATGGAGGAACGAGGTGACGCCGGTGGCGGGCTCGGGCAGGGGCAGCCTGCCGCGCGCCACCGCGCCGCGGATCGCACCGCCGTGGTGGTAGAGGGTGCCCGGCCCGTACAGGGTCCCGTAGCGCAGGACGATCCCGGAGAGGTTCGCGGCGCCCAGCACCCGGCGCTCCAGTTCGGTGACCGTCTGGGCGGTGAGCGCCCAGCCCGGATCCGGTGCGTCGACATGGAGCGGCGCGTCCTCGGTGAGCACCGGCCCGCCGCGGGGGGCCGTGGCGAACGCGATGCTCTGCGCCACCATCCGTCGCGCTCCGGCCGCCTCAGCCGCCGCGATCAGATGTGCGGTGCCCTCGGTGCGCAGCAGGGCGGTGCGCTCCAGGCCCTCCGCGGTGGATCCGCGCAGCGCGGTCAGCTGATGCACCACCACCTCGGGCCGGGCCGAGAGCACCGCCGCGCGCACCGCCTCGGCGTCCAGCGCGTCGGCCACCACGACGCCGTCCAGGCCCGGCCCGGCCGCGCCGGACGGCTCCCGTACCAGCGCGGTCACATGGTGGCCGCGGGCGCTGAGCAGCGGGACCAGCGCCCGGCCGATCACCCCGGTGGCTCCGGCGACGAGGACCCGTGCCGTCATGCCGCGCCTCCCTCGGCCCGCATCAGCAGGCGGCACGCGGGATCGCCGTCCCGCAGACACGCGGTGGCGCAGTTGCGGGTGAGTTCGACGCCGAGCCCCTCCGACCAGCCGGCGTGGATGTCGGTGCACGGGCACTCGTAGCCGTCGAGCGAACCGGCCATCCGGACCATGGTCACGGCGAAGTTCTGCCGCATGGTCAGCTCGATATCGCCGTCCGGGAGCACCGCGGTCCCGCCGTCACGCAACTCGTTCGGGAACATCCACTCGGAGCAGGCGTCATACCGGCGGCGGAGTTCCTCGAGGTCGGCGGCCGGCTTTCCGCCGAACTGACGGCGGATCCGCTTGCCCACCTGGACGGCCACATACCGCAGCGCCTCGGCGTTGATCTCATTCGCCACGTCGTGTCCGAACCTCTTCGCCACGCCCTGGTACCAGCGCGCGTCGTGCAGCCACCACTGCCGGTACACGTCCATGGTCCTCGGACGGGGGCTCGTGCCGGGGCTCGTGCCGGGGCTCGTATGGTCGAGCGCGGTCATCGCACCTTCCCGTCCAGCTCGCCGTCGGCCACCCGGGCCCGGAACCGTTCGCGCATCTCCCGCTTGAGCACCTTGCCGGTGGCTCCCTTCACCACCTCGCTCGCGTCCATCCGGAGCGCTCCGGTCAGTTGCGGAAAACCCTCGGCGGCCAGCACCCGGTTGACGTCGGCCGTCCATCGGGCGTCGTCGCTGTCCGCCCGCGCCGGGTCCCCCGCGTCCGCCGCGTCCGCGCGCACCTGCAGCAGGGCGTAGGCGTCGGCGGTCCCGTCGCCGTCCCAGTCCGCGCGTACGCCCTCGGGCGCGACCGCCACCACCGTGCAGTCCTCGAGCTCGGGCAGCTCGCGCAGCAGCAACTCCTCGGTGCGGGTGCTGAACACGATGCCCGCGGGGGTGCGGATCGCGTCCGGCGCGCGGTCCAGGTGGTAGAAGTTTCCCTCCTCGTCCCGATAGGACAGATCGCCGGTGAGCCAGTAGCCACCGAGCCGCAGCCGGTGGAAGGTCAGCGAGTCGTTCCAGTACCCGGGGGTGAGCGTGGGTGAGCGCACGCCGAGGCGGCCGATCTCGCCGGGCGGCAGCGGTGTGCCGTCCTCGGAGAGCACCGCCGCCTCGGCGAAGCTCATCGGTTTACCGACGCAGCGGGAGAACGACGACTTGCCGGGCCGGTGTCCGTTGTGGAAGAGCGAGTAGCCGGTCTCGGAGGAGCCGAGTCCGTCGGTGAAGACGGATCCGGTGATCCGGCGCCGCTTCAGATCCTGGCCGACCGTCTCATGGCTGCCCTGCTCGATCAGCGCCCTGATATGGGTCTCGTGCGCCGCGTCCCCGGTACTGTACCACGCCTCCACGCTGGACAGATCGCGCACCGAGAGATCCTGGGCCGCCATCTCCCCGTAGGTTCCGGCGAACGCGAACACCGTGGTGGGGCGGAACGACTCCATGGCGTCCAGGACGTCGATCCCCCGCTGGCTGGACAGCATGCGGACGGGCGAGCGCAGCAGGAAGCCGAACAGCATGACCGAGATGGCGGCGTTGTGCGAGCCGGGCAGCGCCACCAGCAGCCTGCCCATCGCGGAGCCGACCGACAGCTTCAGCCGGTGCAACTGCGCGTACAGCAGGGTTTCGTGGGTGTGCGGTACGGCCTTGGGCATACCGGTGGTGCCCGAGGAGTGGGAGATGATGATCGGGTCGGTGGCGTGGTGGGCGTACGGGTAGGCCGCGGGGAGGGGCTCGCGGTTCTCCGCGCGGATGTCGGCCGCCGTGACGCAGAAGCCGAGGCCCAGTTCGGCCCGGTCGCGGGCCAGGACCTCGTGGTGGGCCTGGTCGGTGATGGCGCCGACCGCGCCCTGGCGCCGTACGTATTCGCGGGCGATCTCCGGGCGGAGGTTGCCGTTGACGAAGGAGGGGATCGCGCCGAGGGAGGTGAGGGCGAGGAAGTTGATGGCGAACTCGGTGCTGGACCAGGTCTGGATCGCCACCGGGTCGCGGGGCCCGACACCCTGTGCGTGGTACCAGCTCGCGTAGATCTCCACGGCCTCGTGCAGCTCTCCCAGGGTCAGTACCCCGGGGTGGCCGCCGTCCGGGGCCTGCCAGGTGGCGTCGGTCCACAGGACCTGCTCGTCGAACGATCTGCCGTACGCCTTCAGCCGGTGGATCACATTCCCGGCCCCCAGGGCGGCGTCCTCGCTGATCCGCGCGCGTTCCTGTTTGGTGATCATGGTGTGGTTCCTTGGATTCGGGCGGCCAGCTCGACCAGGCCGCGAAGGGTGCCGTACTCCCCCGAGGGGGCGGGCGGGATGTCGGACGGCGGGCGCGGGAGCGGATCGTCCCGGTCCAGCACGATGGCCACGGCCAGGTCCGCGGCGGGTGGGCCGGTACGGAGCTCGCGGTGCGCCGCCGTGGTGCGCTCGGTGCCGGTCAGCTCGACCCCGATGAGCACGACGCGGTCCAGCTCCTCGTCCTCCAGCAGCAGTTCCGCGGCGGCCAGCAGCTCATCGGCCGGGTCCGCCACGGTGGACAGGCAGAGCAGCGGCCCGGTGATGGCGAACTCGCGGCTGAGCTGGCCCAGGACCGCGTTCGCGGTGGACTGCATGAACAGCAGCGGATTGTGCACCTGCCCGGCCACGAGCAGACGGCTGCCGAGGTCGAGGGTGGCGGCGTCCCCCATCGTGCTGGCCAGGACCATGGCGGTCCGGGCGCCGTCGCCCGGCCGGGCGGTCAGGCATCGCTCGACGGCCTGGTACACCATCGGGTTGAAGGCGGACTCCACGAAACCGGCGACCGGCGGCGCGGAGGGTCCGGACATCGCGGCGATCATGCTCGCTCCAGTACCAGCGCGGTGTTGGCACCGCCGAACGCGGCGTTGACGGTGAGGGCACGCCGGAGCTCGGCCTTGTGGGGGCGGTTGGGCACATAGTCGAGATCGCAGTGCGGATCCGGTTCGGTGAACCCGGCGGTGGGCGGCAGCACCCCGTCCCGCAGCGCGAGCAGGGTGATCACGAGCTCCACGACTCCGGACGCCTCCAGCAGATGTCCCGTGGTGCTCTTCGTCGAGCTCACCGGCGTCCGGGCGGCCGCCGCGCCGAAGAGTGTGCGCAGACCCCGCGTCTCGGCGGGGTCGTTGTACCGGGTGGCGGTGCCATGCGCGTTCACATAGTCGATCCGCGGGCCGCCCGCACGCCGCAGCGCCCGGCCGGCGGCCATGACCAGCCCGGCACCCTCCGGATGGGGCCGGGCGACGTGGTGGGCGTCGCCGGCGGCGCCCCAGCCGGTCAGCGCGCCGAGCGCACGCGCTCCCCGGCGCCGGGCGCTCTCGGCGGATTCGAGCACCACGGCGGCGGCTCCGTCCCCGAGCAGCAGACCGCTGCGGTCGGCGCAGAACGGACGCACCATCCCGTCCCGGGAAAGGGCGAACCCCGAGTCGAACTTGGCCAGGTTCTCCTCCTCCACCAGATACGCCCCGGCGCAGATCGCCGTGTCGGCCCGGCCGGAGGCGATGAGCCGGCAGGCGTGTGTGATCGCGGTGGCCGAGGCGACGCACGCGCTGGTGAACGCCTGCCGGGGGCCGCGCACGCCGAGGGTGTCCGCGAGGGTCTCGGCCTGCCATGCGGGCACGGTCTCCGCGGCCCCGCCGAAGCCCACCGCGCCGGGAGAACCGGGTGAGCCGGGAGCGCCGGATGAGCCGGGTGAGCCGGAAAACCCGGGTGCGCCGGGTGCGCCGGGCGCGTCCGCGGCGCGCCAGAAGCGGGTCAGGCCGGTGAAGTCGCCCGCGGTCCCCACCAGGACGGCGGCCCCGGCACCCGTCGGCAGCCCGGCCATGGCGACCGCCGCCCCGCCGACTTCGGCCAGCACCTCCCGCAGCGGGGCGGCCGGGCCGCCGGTGGCGGCCAGGCCCGTTCGGTACGGGCCGGTGTCGAAGCGGGTGATCGGCGCGAAGGCGGGCCGCCCGTCGAACACGCCCTCCCGCACGGCGTCCGCCCCGGTGCCGAAGGCCGTGCGCACCCCGAATCCGGTCAGCAGCACCTCACGGTCCATGAACGCCCACCAGGTAGTCGGTGATCCGGCGGATCGAGGTGAATTCGGCGAGGAAGGCGTCGGCCGGCTCGATCTCCAGGCCGTAGCGCAGCTCCAGTTGGTGCAGGAACCACACCAGCCCCAGTGAGTCCAGGGCGAGTTCGGCGTCGTCGTCCAGGCCGGGCGGCAGATCGGCGAAAATCTTGGGGTCGGACAGCAGCTCCCGGACGGCGTCGGTGGTGATCCTCGGCCGGGCTTCGGATTCCGCGGTCATGCCGTGGCGCCCCGCTCCACCACATCGTTGATCAGGTCGCCCAGGTTCATCGCGCCGGCCTGCTCGATGTCGCTGTCGGGGAACTTCACATCGAACCGGCGCTCCAGGCGGAGGAGCAGCTCGATCAGGCCCAGTGAGTCGATGTCGATCCCACCGGTGCCCATGGGGCTGTCATCGCTGATCTCGTCCGCGGCGAGCGGATGGTTCATCTCCTCGCTGATCGTGCTGAGCACGAAATCGCGGATCTCCTTCTGCAGGGCCGTCTGCGTCTCCATGGTGCGCAACCTTTCTGTGCCACGGGGGGTCGATGCGGGGTGGTCGGCAAGGGGCGGTCAGCCGGGTCAGTGGTCGGGAGCGCGGGCGAGCAGGGCATCGCGGCGCCTGACCAGCTTGCCGTTGGAGGTGCGGGGCAGATCCGCCAGGACGTGGACGACGCGGGGCACCTTGTAGTCGGCCAGCCGGTCCCGGCACCAGCGCAGCAACTCCCCCGCCGAGGGGCCGTCCGCCGCGACCGAGACATAGGCTTCGGTGGCACCGGCGTGCACGACCACGGCCCCGCTGACCCCGGGGTGCCGGCGCAGTACGGCCTCCACCTCGGTCAGGTCGACCTTGAGGCCGCCGATGACCACCAGGGAGTCGCCGCGGCCCAGCAGCCGCACGGCGCCGGAGGGATCCAGTTCGGCCCGGTCGTGGGTGCGCAGCCAGCCGTCGGCGAACCGGTCGCCGCCGGAGGCGTGCAGATACGGTGAGCCGTCCGGCAGACAGACGTCCAGTTCGCCCTCGCGGATCCGCAAGAGCACACCGGGCGCCGCCCGGCCGACCGAGGGCCGCGAGGCGCCGCTCACCTCCATCGCGATGACGCCCGTCTCGGTGGTCCCGTACGACTCGCCGACCCCGGTGCCGAACCGTTCGGCGAATCGCGCTGCGGTCCGCGGCGGCATGATCTCCCCGCCGGAGACCGCCGCGCGCAGGGCGGGCAGGGCGGGCAGGTCCCGGGCGGTGCTCAGCAGTTCGTAGTGGAACGGGGTACCGAAGATGACGTGGACGTCATGGCGTCCGGCGGCGCCGAGGATGTCCTTGGCCGACACCCGTGGCGCGAAGACCGCCGAGACGCCCGCGGCGAGGGAGTGCAGCACCCCGGCGATCAGGCCGAAACTGTGCGCGGTCGAGCTCAGCAGCAGCACCCGCTCGCCCAGGACCGGCATCCCCTCGATCCGGGTGAACCGCTCGATCTCGGCCGACAGGGAGGCCGCGGTCCGTCCGATCACCTTGGGCAGCCCGGTGGAGCCCGAGCTGAACTGCACCAGCTTGTGCTCGGTCGTCGCCGGGCGACCGTCCGGGTACCGGGAGGTGACCACCTCGTACCTGGGCTCGAACTTGAGCGGTGAGCGGCCCGCCGTACCGGCGTCGACCAGGAACTGCGGGTGGCACAGCGCGCGCAGGGCGTCCACTTCGGACGGTTTGAGCCGGTGGTCGACCAGCATCACCTGGGCGCCCAGCCGCCACAGCGCGAGCAGCACCTCTATCTGGGTGCAGCTCGGCGGGATCTGGAGCATCACCGTACGACCCTCGCCGATGCCGTGCCCGGCGAAGACCGCCGCCTCCATGTCCACGGCGGCCCGGACCTCGCCACGGCTCACCGGGTGGTCGCCGTGGACGAGGTAGGGCAGCTCGTCGGGATGGGCGTCGAACAGCGTGTCGAGGAGCTCCCGCATCGGTGCGCTCATCAGTGTTCCTTGCAGAACTCGCCGATGGGGAAGCCCACATGGCGCTGGTCCGTGGCCAGGTAGCCGAGCAGCTCGTCGCCCTGCCGCAGCTCGGTGACGTTGAGGACCTTGCCGCCGGGCCCGAGCACCCGCACATGCCAGTCGTCCTGGACGGTCAGGCTCACCACGGTGTCGTCGGCCGACCGCGCGGTGATGGTCAGCAGTGGACGGGACTCCAGCTTGGCCCGGCCGACCGTGACCGGCCGGGTCCGGCCCTCGGAGTTGACCGCCAGGGTCGTGCTGCCCGAGCCCAGCTCGCTCAGGTAGTTGGTCCGGTTCTCCGGGCCGAGCACATAGGAGTGCAGGGCGCCGGCGTTGACCCGGAACGGACGGGTCGGCATGTACGGCAGCGGATGGGTCTCGCTGCAGCACAGGATGAAGCCGGTCGAGTACGAGCCGACCAGGATGCCCTCGTCCTCGGCGAAGTGGGTGCAGGTGTCCACGCACACCCGGTCGCCGAGCCCGTGGTGCTCGATGCGGTCGACGGTCAGCGTGGTCAGCTCCAGCGGGGAGGTTCCGGCCTCCAGCAGCCGGGCCAGCGCGAACACCTCGCCGGCGTCGGAGGGAGCCAACAGGACTCCGTCCGAACCGCGTTCGAGCACGTCCAGCACGGTGGCGGCTTCTTCCAGGTCCGCGCAGACGGTGATCAGCTTTCCGGCGGAGCGGTCCGCCGCGGCGAGCACGATCTCCAGGGGGATCTTGGTCGGGTCGGCGAAGCGGACCACGGTGTGGGGCAGCGCGACCGCGGCGGCGCACGCCAGCCGCAGCGACGGTTCGTCGTGCACATCGACCCAGGCCGCGTCGGCGTCGAGGCCGTAGAGCTGCTTCTCCTCGGTCACCGCCGCGGTGGTGATGGCGGTGACGGTCGGGGGCAGCGACTTGAGGACGGATTCGTCATCGCAGAGCACACCCTGCATCCGGGTGTGGATGGCGGCGTCCACGACGGATTCGAGCCGGGCCTGCGGAACGGTGCGGAGGTCGATCCATGCGAACTTCATGCGGCTCCTGTCGCGATCGTCGAGGGGTGGGGGGTCGTTCCGGCTTCGGCGGCGTGCACCACGGCGGCGAGCCGTGCCACCAGCGAGGAGGGTGAGGGCGAGGAGAAGATCCGGCGGCCCACCGCGAGGCCCCGGCAGCCCGCGAGCATCAACGAGGTCCCATGGCTGACCAGGTCCGAGCCGTCGGGCGGGCCGCCCGCGGCGAGGATCGGCAGCGGACAGCTGTTCACCACCTCGGCCATCCGCTCCATCGGCAGGGCGATCGAGGTCTTCACGAGGTCGGCGCCGAGATCCGCGGCGATGTTGACGGCATGGGCGAGCAGCGCCGGGTCGTGCGGATCGGCGATCCGCGGCCCCCTCGGGTAGATCATCGCGAGCAGCGGCATGTTCCAGAGGTCGCACGAGGCCGCGACGGTCCCGAGATCCTTGAGTTGCCGGTGCTCGGTGTCCGAGCCGAGATTCACATGCACGCTCACCGCGTCCGCGCCCAGCCGTACGGCCTCTTCGACGTCGCCGACGAGCACCTTGGCGTCGGTGTCGGCCGCGTGCACGGTGCCCGCGCTCAAGTGAACCACCAGAGCGCAGTGGCGCAGGATGTCCGGTGCGATCGCCCGCGCCCGGCCCTTGTGGACGACGACCGCGTCCGCGCCGCCGTCCACCAGTGCCCTCAGCAGCCCGTTCCAGCGGGCCTGGGACACCACCGGCCCATCGGACACACTGTGGTCGAGCGGGACGAAAAGATATCTTCCGTCCCCCGCGACCGAGAGCCTCCGCATCCGGAATGATTTACCAATATCGGTCATGTGCCAGGCACACCTCTCCCAAGGGGCGAACCACGCAGAGGATTGCGGAGACAGAATGGCACGGCGATGCAAAAGCGAGCGGATATCGAATCTCCATAACTCCGCGGTTATATGACTCTGAGGAATTTCTGAGATTGCTCTGACAGGCTGTCCGACGGCTATTCCGCCGGAGCCGAATCCGCGTTTTCCAGGAGGCTGGTTTGACCGCCTTGACCGACCCGGTTCGCATCTCGATCGCCTGTCACGGCGGACGTGGTCACACCGCCAGGCTGGGTGAGGCCGTACGAGCCGGGGCGAGCCGGGTGCCACACACCGAGGTCACCTCTGTCCAGGTCGACCGGATCACCGATCAGGAATGGCATCGGCTCGACGACGCCGACGCGATCATCTTCGGTGCCCCGACCTATATGGGCACGGCCTCATCGGCCTTCCACACCTTCGCGGAGGCGAGCGCCAGACGCTGGCTCACCCGCCGCTGGCAGGACAAACTGGCGGCGGGTTTCACCAACTCCGGCTCGATGGCCGGGGACAAGGCCGGCACCCTGGGCTATTTCGCCACCTTCGCCGCACAGCACGGCATGCTCTGGGTCAGCCTCGGGCTGCCCCCCGGCTGGAACTCCTCCGCCGGCGGCGAGTTCGACCTGAACCGGCTCGGTTTCTACCAGGGCGCCGCCGCGCAGTCCCCCGTGGACGACAGAACGGGGACGGTGCACAAGTCCGACCTCGCCACCGCGGAACATCTCGGGCACCGGGTCGCGGAGCTCACCCGGACCGTCGTCGCGGGCAGACGAGCGCTGGAGTCGTGAGCCACCGGCCCGCCGCGTCGGCCGCGGCCGGGGACGAGGGCCGTGCCGTGGCCGCCTCCGCCCGGCAGTGGTGGACCGTGGCCGTGGCGGTCCTGGCGCAGACGCTGGTCCTGCTGGACAACACGGTCCTCAACGTGGCGATGGAAACCCTCGCCGATCCGGTCCACGGGCTCGGGGCGAGCGCGGCGGACCTGGCGTGGGCCAACGCCTCGTACTCGCTGGTCTTCGCCGCGGGCAGCTTCGCCGGTGGCGCGCTCGCCGACCGCTACGGGCCGCGTCGCACGCTGGTCGCCGGGCTGACGCTGCTGGCCTGCGCCTCCGCGCTGGCCGCGTTCTCGGACGGGGCCACGGAGTTGATCGTCACCCGTGGTTTCATGGGCGCGGGCGGGGCGCTGATCACACCGGCGACGCTGGCGATCGTCACCCGCGGTACCGCGCCGGCCGACCGGACCCGGGCGATCGCGGTCTGGGCCTCCGCGGGCGGCGCCGCCGTCGCGCTCGGACCGGTGGTGGGCGGTGCGCTGCTGACCCGGTTCTGGTGGGGCTCGGTCTTCCTGGTCAACCTTCCGGTGGTCGCGCTCTGCCTGGTCGGCGTGGCTCTCCTGGTGCCCGGGCTGCGCTACGCCGAGCGCAGGGTGCTCGACCCACTGGGCCTGGCGCTCTCCGTACTGGGGCTGGGCCTTGTGGTGTACGGCGTCATCCGGGGCGGCCGCCCGTCCGGCTGGACGAGCCCGGCCGCGCTGCTGCCCATGACGCTCGGCCTCGTCCTGCTGGCGGCGTTCGTGGTGTCGCAGAGCCGCCGGGCGGTGCCGGGTTTCGATGTGCGCCTGTTCACCGAGGCGCGTTTCGCGGGCGGCAGTGTGACCCTGCTGCTGCTCTTCTTCGGCCTGGCGGGGCAGCTCTTCTACTGCGCCTTCTATCTGCAGGGGGTGCACGGACTGTCGACGCTGGCCGCCGGGGCCGTGATGTCGGCCGCCGCGGGTGGCATCGTCCTCGGCAACCAGGTCTCCCCCGCGCTGTCGCGGCTGCTGACCGTCCGCTGGTGCGCGGTCGCCGGGATACTCCTGTCGAGCGCCACCTTCGGCGGCTATCTGCTCTTCGACGCGGACACCCCGGTGGCCTGGATCGCCGGGACGCTGTTCGCGCAAGGCGTCGGTATCGGGCTGGTGGTCGCGCCGATGACGGCGGAGATGATGGCCGCCCTGCCACCGCGGTACACCGGGGCCGGCGCGGCGATCAACGCCGCTGCCCGGCCGGTGGGCAGCACGCTCGGCGTCGCGGTGCTCGGCTCGGTCCTCGCCACCGCCTATCGCGGGGCCGTCCGGCCCGCCCTCACCGAACTGCCTCCCGGGCCACGGGAGAAGGCCCTGGACTCCGCGGAGGCCGCCCGTGCGGTGGCGAGGTCGCTGAACCGGCCCGAGCTCCTCGCCGCCGCGGACCGGGCCTATCTGCACGCCATGTACGTCACCGCCGCGTGGACGGCGCTGCTGTCCCTGGCCGGTGCCGTCCTCGTCATCGGATATTTCCGGCCGCGACCATCAACGACGGAGGCAGCAAGTGGATATGGGGCTGCGCCATCTTCGAATCGTGCTCACCGTGGCTGAATCGGGCAGCATCAGCCATGCGGCCGCCACCTTGAAGATCGCCCAATCCGGCCTGTCCACACAGCTCAGACGCATTGAGCAGGAATTCGGCGGGCCGCTGTTCCGCCGCCGCCCGAACGGCGTGGTGCCGACCGAACTCGGCGTCCATGTGCTGGGGAGGGCCAGGCAGTTGCTCGACGAGTTCGGCGATCTGCTCTCCACGGCGCGGACCCTGGCCCAGCCGGCCGAGCCGCCGCGGGCCGTCGGGCTGGGCGGAGTGGACAACCCCTGGGTGCCTCTGATCGCCGCGCTCGTCCGGGAGCGGCTGCCGCACCATGAACAGCTGACGTATCTGGAGCCCTCGTCCCAGGCCGTGCTGGAGCTGCTGCGCACCGAGAAGATCGCGCTCGCGGTCATCAGCGAGTTCCCGGACGTCGTGCCGCCCGCGGTCCGCGAGTTCGCCGTCCGCGACCTCGACACCGAGCCGGTGCTGATCGGGCTGTCCTCCGGCCACCGGCTGGCCCACCGGCAGCTGATCACCCTCGAGGAACTGGCCGAGGACACCTGGGTCGCGCCCGGCGACCGCTCCGACGGGCTCGGCCTGAGCCTGCGGATCGCCTGCGAGCGTGCGGGGTTCACCCCCCGGTTCCGGTACTTCGGCGCCGACCAGACGACCGCGGCGGCCATCGTGAGCGCGGGGAACGCGATCGGGGCCTTCTTCGCACCGGGCGACCACTGCCCGGGGGTCTCGTTGAAGCGGCTGGCGAACGGCCGGCTGTGGCGCCGGACCCGGCTGGTGTGGGACGCCGAGTCGCCGCTGGCCGGGCTCGCCGAGGACCTCGACGGCGGCGCACTCGACTGGCGCCGGCCGTACGCCTCGTGAGCCCGGCCGTACGTCTCGTGAGCCCGGCCGCGGACCCGGCCGGCTCAGCCCCCGGGAACGTCGGGCCGTCTGCCTCCGACGGAGAGGCACGACGCGATCGTCCGCTCCCGCGGAACCGCCTCCCCCGTCCGCGCCGCCGGCAGCTCCACGGTGAACAGCGCACCGTGCCCCGGCCGCCCCTCGGCGGTGATCCGCCCACCATGGCTCTCGACCACCTCGCGGGCCAGCGCCAGTCCGAGCCCGAACCGTCTGCCGCGGCCGGCGGAACCCCTGGCGAACCGCTCGAAGAGGCGCGTGGTCTCCTCCGGTGCGAACCCCACTCCGGTGTCGCGTACGGACAGCGACACGATGCCGGGAAGCGGGGCGTCCACCGATACCACCACCTCCCCGCCGGGCGGGGTGTGCCCCATCGCATTGTCGACCAGCGCGGCGATCACCCGGCGCAGGGCCGGCGCGGTACCCACCACCACATGCCGCCCCGGCCCGGGCCGCAGCCGCACGGCCAGCCCCATCTCCTGGGCCCGGACGTCCTCGGCGGACACCGCCTCCTCGGCGAGCGCGGTCAGGTCGACCGGATCGCGGGATCCCGGCGACTGGGACAGCCGCGCGGACAGCAGCAGGTCGTCGATGACGTCACCGAGCTGCCGGGTGCCGGTCACCAGACGCTGGAGGTCGGTGGCCATTTGCTGGGGGGTCTCCGAGCCGGAGCGCCGGGCCAGCAGCTGGGCGCGGGTGTGCAGCTGGGTCAGCGGGGTGCGCAGTTCATGGCTGGCGTCCGCGACGAACCGCCGCTGCCGGTCCAGTGCCTCGGAGAGCGGCTCCATCGACCGTCGCGCGAGCATGCCGCTGGCGGCCGCGACGAGCAGCAGACCGACCGCCTCGGCCGCCGCGAAGGCGAGCAGCAGATGGGTGCGGTCGGCGCGCTGGAACCGTTCTCCGTACGCCGCCTGGACGAGCTCCGAGCCACGCCGGTCGGTGCGCACCGTGTACTGCTCACCGCCTCGCTCCACCCGTTCCAGCACCGGAGGAGCGCCCGCGCGGACCGCGGCCAGGCTGGATCTCACGGGCAGTCCGGCGGGGGTGCCGGGGGTGCTGCTGACCCTTCCGCCCCGCTCCACGGTCATCCACACACAGACCGGGGGGCTGTCGACGGTGTTGTGGTCGATGCCCCACTGGGTCTCCCGCTCCGCGTCGGCGCGCTGGGCGAACAGCACGACGGTGTAGACGATGCCCCCGACGATCAGCATGATCACCGACATCACCAGCGAGATCCGCCAGGTGATCGTCCACTGGGCGGCGGCGAGCCTGCGCTGCTCGGGGCTCCGCGCCGGGCGGCGCGGGAAACGGATCGGTGTCGCCTTCACAGCACCCCCAGCTGGTAGCCGCGTCCCCGCACGGTGCGGACGACGTCGCGGCCCAGTTTCCGCCGCAGGTAGTAGACATAGGTGTCGACGATGGACTCCGCCGAGGTGTCGGGGAAGACACGCTCCCGGAGGTGTGCACGCTCGTGCACGATCCTGGGGCCTTCGGCGAGCGCGTGGAGCAGTCCGAATTCCCGCAAGGAGAGTTCGACGCCCGTGCCGTCGGCCAGGCGCACCTCGCGGCGCCGGAGGTCGAGCTCTCCGTCGCCGAGCGGAAGGACTTCCGCGTCGACGAGGTCGCGCCGGCGCAGCGCCCGTACCCTCGCCAGCAGTTCGTCCACTTCGAAGGGCTTGACCAGGTAGTCGTCCGCGCCGGAGTCGAGGCCGGTGACACGCTCGTCGAGTGCGCCCAGCGCGGTCAGCACCAGCACCCGGGTGGTGACACCGACCCTTCGTAATCGTTTGACCAGGTCCAGGCCCTCGATTCCCGGAAGCATCCGGTCGATGACCATCACCTGATGTTGTCGTCCCAGAGCGAGATGAAGCCCCCGTTGGCCATCGAATGCGACATCGACGTCGTAACCCTCTGAGTTGAACAATTCGGCCAGCATGTCTGCGGTTTCCCGGTCGTCCTCGACCAGTAACAGCCGTGTCTGATCCGCAGTCGACCGGTCTATATCGGCTGGGTAGATCATTCGCTCATCTTGTCCCAATCCGCGTCGGTACGACGTCAGGGGTGCGAAACAGGGTCGTGAAGGCGCCAGAAATGGCCCTCGGGGACCCCCGGTGCGGGTCCGCCGAGTGCTCAAAGGGCCGCTGTCGCCCCGATGGCGCGGACCGTGTCAGCTCCTCACGACGCCGCGCAGGAGCAGGTCGATGAGCCGGGTGGCCAGGTCGCGCCGGTCCTCGTCGGCGGCCATGATGCTGATCCCGCCGAGGGCCATCAGCACGTCCTGGGCGTCGACCTCCGGCCGCGCCACCGGCCGGCCCTCCCCGGACGACAGCAGGTGGCCGATCGCCTCGGCGAGCAGGGCCCGGGTCTGCAGCCGCTCGCTGTCGTCGGTCAGCACCACTCTCAGCGCATCGGCCATCCCGCTCTTGGCGGCCATGAAGTCGATGAAGCGCTCCATCCAGGTCCGCAGCGCGTCCACCGGCGGCAGTGTGGCGGCGAGGTGCGGCGCCGCCTCGCACAGGCGCCGCACTTCCTGCCGGTAGACCGCCTCGACCAGGAGTTCCTTGGACGGGAACCGGCGGTAGAGCGTGCCGACGCCGACACCGGCCTCGCGGGCGATGTCCTTGACCGAGGCCCCCGCTCCCTCGCGGGCGAACACGGCCGCCGCCGTCTCCAGCAGCCGGTCCTCGTTGCGCTGCGCGTCGGCGCGCAGCGGCCTGCGATGCCGCGCCGCGTTCCCCTCGATGCCGGTCAATCCGGGTCCCCTCTCGCCATCACTTGCAACCGGAACCAGTTCCGCTTACTGTCGGGAAGCGAACCGGAACCCGTTCCGGATACGAGCGTACGACGGCCCACCGCCACCGCGCCACCGGCCGCGCGCCCACCCTCATGCCACCATCTCCCTGGAGCACGCCATGACCGAAAACCTCATCACCACCCCCTTCGGGGCCCGGACGACCGCCGCCGAGGTCCTGGACGGCGTCGACCTCACCGGCGAACGCGCCATCGTCACCGGAGCGGCCTCCGGCATCGGACGCGAAACCGCACGTGTCCTGGCCACCGCGGGTGCCGAGGTCACCATCGGCGTCCGCGACCTGGCGGCGGGCGCGCGGGCCGCCGAGGAGATCTCCCCGGCGAGCGGCCCGGGAGCGGTGCACGCCACCATGCTCGACCTCGCCGACCAGAGTTCGGTGCGCGCCTTCGTGGCCGCTTGGCGCGGGCCGCTGCACATCCTGGTCCTCAACGCCGGTGTGATGGCCTCGCCACTTCAGCGGACGAGGGAGGGCTGGGAGACGCAGTTCGCCACCAACCATCTCGGCCACTTCGCCCTCGCCACCGGTCTGCACGGCGCCCTGACGGCAGCCCGTGGCGCACGAGTGGTCGCGGTCAGCTCGGTCGGCCACGTCAACGGCGATGTGCTCTTCGACGACATCAACTTCGAGCACCACCCCTACGACCCGTGGGCGGCCTACAGCCAGTCCAAGACCGCCAACGTCCTGTTCGCCGTCGAGGCGAGCCGCCGCTGGGCATCCGATCAGATCGCCGTCAACGCCCTCAACCCCGGCCGGATCACGAACACCCGGCTCGGCCGCCACATCGGGGACATCTCCCGCAGCCCCGCCTCGTTCGACCCCACCAGCACCGACGTGTCCTGGAAGAACATCGAGCAGGGGGCCGCGACCTCCGTACTGCTCGCCGCCTCCCCGCTGACCGAGGGCGTGACCGGCCGGTACTTCGAGGACTGCGACGAGGCCGGACCCCATCAGCCCGGTGTCCGGCGCGGAGTGGCCGCCCACGCGCTGGACACTCAGCAAGCGGCCCGCCTGTGGCAGATCTCCCTCGACCTGCTCGCGGCCGCCGCCTGACCACGCCATCCCGCACGGGGTCCGACGGGACGAGAACTACCGCTTGTACGGATCCCCGTCAGGGAGCCATGCGTCCGGCGCGTGGATGCCGAAGTCGCCGACGCCTTCCGTCAGGGCGTCCACGGTGCTCAGTACGGCCGGGCGGAGTTCTTCCCGGCGCCAGACGAGGGACCAGGTCCAATAGACCTTCGGCTCGACCACGGGACGCATGACCAGGTCGGGCGGCAGTGAAGTGGTCTGGCCCTTGGGCGAGTTGAGGACGGGCCGCCCGCGGTGGCGTACGTGGTCGAAGAACACGGGGCCGGTGATGCCGCCGTCCGCGATGCGCACCGCGGTGGCGCCGGTGTCGGCGGCCAGCCGCTCCGCGTAGTCGTTCCAGGACACCCATGTGGTGGCGTCGTCGTCCAGCAGCACGACGGTGTCCCGGGCGCGGACCTCGCCGGTGTCCTGCCCGGCCGAGACGGCGTAGAGCCGGTCCGCGCCGATCAGCCGGGCGCTGAGTCCGCGCTTCTCCAGATCGTCCGTACGAATCCAGCACACCGCGAGGTCGAGACTGCCGTCCGCGACACGGGCGGCCTGGGCGTGGGAGGGCGCGACCCATGCGTCGATGTGCAGGCGCGCCACGGACGAGGCACGGGCGGTCAGGTCCGAGGGCAGCCAATTCACGTATCCGAGCCGGACCGGTTCCGAGCCCGCGATCCGCGCGGCGCGGTTGCGGAGATCGTCGGCGCGGTCGAGCAGGTCCCGGGTGTGCGGGAGCAGGGCCGCTCCGGCCGGAGTGAGGGCCACCGAACGGCGGTCGCGGTCGAAGAGCCGGACGCCGAGGTCCCGTTCCAGCGCCTTGATCTGCTGGGACAGGGAGGGACCCGCGATAAGGAGCCGCTCCGCGGCCCGGCCGAAGTTCAGCTCCTCGGCCACAGCGACGAAATACCGCAACTGGCGCAGCTCCACGATCGCCATGCTACCTGCCGTGGGAGGCGACACCCATGAGCCGGTCAGCGGCCGTCACCTCAGGCGCCGACCGGTGCCTGAGGTGTACGAGCTCCCAGCAACGCCAGGCAGTTCGGCCACACCGCGCTGAGCCGGGAAGCGTTGTTGTAGAGCTTGGCGAACAGGACCTGGCCCTCGAGCTGCGCGACCACGGACCGAGCGGCCTCGCGGGTGTCGGCGACGGTGACCTCGTCGCGCTCGGCGGCATCGGCGATGACCGAGTCGACCATCTCGACCTGGGTCTCGAAGATCTCCTGCAGCCGCTGGCGGACGGCTTCGGTCTGGTTGCTCATCTCCAGGGTGAGGTTCCCGAACATGCAGCCCGAAACGGTCCCGCAGCTCCGCTGGCCGGCGAGCTGGGCGGCCTCCGTCTCCTCGAACAGCTGCCGTAGCCGTTGCAGCGGCCGCGCGTCGCTGTTCAGGATGCGAGTCCAGTCGTGCCGCTGGGCGGTCCAGTGCTCGTCGATCACGGCCAGCGCGAGGGCCTCCTTGGACTCGAAGAAGTAGTAGAAACTGCCCTTGGGCACCCCGGCCGCCTTGCAGATCTCGGCCACTCCCAGAGCCGAGTAGCCGCGCAGCTCGATGAGCGCCCGCGCAGCGCTGAGGATCTTCTCCCTGGCATCGCTCGTCCGTCCCATGTTGCCAGTATACGACCGATCGACTACCTTTTTACTAGACCGGTCATCTATCACAGGAGCTGACGCCATGAGTGACGCCATGAGTACTGACGCGGTGAACGACCCGATGCACGAGGTGCTGAGACGCTGGCAGGCCGCTTTCGACAGCCACCAGGCGGACGTCATGGCCGACCTGTTCACACCCGACGCCCTCTTCCAGGGGTTCGGCCCCGAGACGCTCTCCGGCCGGGACGCGGTGCGCGGCTACTACGAGGCCGTTCCGGACTACCGCAGGGCGCATCTCGGGGAGGTCCACGGCTACCGGATCGGCGAGCACGTGGCCGGTGGCTTCGCCGACGTCACCTTCCGGGATCCGACGGGCTGGGAGGCCCCGGTGCACCTGTCGCTGGTCCTCCAGCACGAGGGCGGCGGTTGGCGGATCCGCCAGTACCACGTCTCCCGGATCGTCGCTGATCACTGAGGTCGGCGACGATCCACGCAAGGCCGGGTCGGGCACACCGCACGGCCTCGTCCCCCACCGGGACCCGAGAGAGGAAAAGCCATGGAAGAGTTCCTGGTCGAGCTCACCACCACCGTCCCCGAGGGCACCGACCCGGCCGAGGTCGACCGTCGCCGTGCGGCCGAAGCGGTACGGGCCCGGGAGCTGACCGCCGCCGGCCACCTGGCCAGGCTGTGGCGTCCGGTGGGTGAACCGCGCAGCATCGGTCTGTGGCGGGCCGCCGACGAGGCCGAGCTGCACGAGAAGGTGCTCGGTACGCTGCCCCTGTGGCCCTGGATGACCGCGGTGGTCACCGCCGTTCGGCCGCATCCCAATGACCCGGGTGGGGCCGGCGTCACCGGCTGAGTCAGTGGCCGGCGCTCTGGCCGCCGTCCACGTGCATGATCTCGCCGGTGACGAACGGGGCGTTCTCGAGGTAGACGATCGCGTTGACCACATCGTCGATCTCCCCCATCCGGCCGAGCGGGTGCATCGCGGCGAGGGCCTCGTATGTCTCGGGCGGATGCATGGGAGTGCGGATGGTGCCCAGTGCGACGGTGTTGACCCGGATGCCACGGGCCGCGTACTCGATCGCCAGAGCCCTGGTGACCGCGTTCAGACCGCCTTTGGTCAGCGAGGCGAGCGCTGAGAGCGTCTGTGAGTTGGCGTGGTCGACCAGGCTGGTGGAGAGGTTCACCACGTGGCCGCCGCCGTCCCGGGAGAGCATCGCGGCCACGGCGCCGCGGGAGGTTTCGAAGAAGCCACGCAGGTTGACCCCGGTCACGAGGTCGTAGTCCTCGTCGGTGAAGTCGGTGAACGGCTTGGAGACGAAGACCCCGGCGTTGTTGACGAGCGTGTCGATCCGTCCGAACCGGGCCAGGGTCGCGTCGACGATATGGGCGCCGACGCCCGGCTCGGCCACGTCACCGCTGACGGTCAGCACGCTGGGATCGCTCGACTCGTCCAGGGAGCGGGCGGTCGCGGTAACCGCGTAGCCGAGCTCGCGGTAGGCGGAGACCAGGGCGGCGCCGATCCCTCGGGAAGCCCCGGTGACGATGGCGACCTTCTGCACGGTGTTCATTCGACCACCGCTCTCTCCGGTTCAGGCGGTAGTGGCGATCCGGGCCGCGGCGCCGGGCAGGTGCGCCGGGAAGTGCGCCCATTCCGCCGAGGGGCCGCTCGATGGATTCAGGTCCCAGGCGCGGCTGCTGCCGTTGTCTCCATCATGCGCCCGACAGCGGCGCACCCGCACGCCGGGGCGCCGGCACCGGATCCCCCCGGTGCCGGCGCCCCGGCGTGTCACGTCAGGTGGCAGGGGTCAGTCGAAGAGCGGGCCGACGGCGCGGCTGCGCTTGATCTCGTAGAAGCCGGGTATGGAGGCGACGGCGAGGGTCCCGTCCCACAGGCGGGCCGCCTCCTCGCCCTTGGGCGCCGGTGTGACGACGGGACCGAAGAAGGCCACCTTGCCCGACGGCGTGTGCGGACCCGGCACGGCGATGATGGGGCTGCCCACTTCCGAACCGACCAGGGTGATGCCCTCGCGATGCGACAGGCGCAGTGCTTCGTCGTAGGCGTCGGTGTCACCCGCGTCGGCGAGGTCGGCGGGCAACCCGACCTCGCCGAGCGCCGCTTCAATGGTGGCGCGTGTCCTGGGTTCCTGGTTGAGGTGGTATCGGGTGCCGAGAGCGGTGTAGAGGGGCTCCGTTACGTCGGCGCCGAAGGCGATCCGCGCCGCGATCAGGGTGCGGATCGGCGCCCAGGCCCGGTCCATGAGGTCGCGGATGTGTTCCGGCAGTTCGTCCAGGCGCGTCTCGTTGAGGACCGCCAGGCTCATGACGTGCCAGGTGATGTCGACGGGCCGGGCCCCGCCGACCTCGAGCATCCAGCGGGAGGTCAGCCACGTCCATGGGCAGACGGGGTCGAACCAGAAGTCGACCGGCAGGGGCGACGATGCAGGGGGCATGTGGTGTCCAGTGGTTCAGTGGTCGGTCGGGAAGTCGGTGGAAGCCGTCAGCTGGGCCCAGGCGTCGATGTCGTCATCGGCTCGAAGACGGCGTCGTAGTCGGGGATGCCGCGCGGGACGCGGACCAGCTCCATCCCGGTCGCGCGGCCGGGTGCGAGCGCCTCGAACGCACGGATCTGGTCCGGCTCGCGGACGGTGCCGACGGCCCGGTGCCCGGCGGCCAGCGCCTCCTGGGCGAAGGCGCGTCCGAGACCGCCGCCGACACCGATGATGAGGAAAATCTTGCTCATGGAAACTTCCGTGTGAGGGCAAGGGCGTGCCCGGGCGCCCCGTACCGGCGCCCGGGCAGGCGGTCCGGGGTCAGTGGCCGGCGCTCTGGCCTCCGTCGACATGGAGGATCTCGCCGGTGACGAACGGGGCGTTCTCCAGGTAGACGACGGCGTCGACGATGTCGCCGATCTCGCCCATCCGCCCGACCGGGTGGAGGGCGGCGAGTGTGTCGTGGTACTCCGCCGGGTGCATCGGCGTCCTGATGATGCCGAGGGAGACGGCGTTGCTGCGTATGCCGCGGGTGGCGTATTCGATGGCCAGGGCCTTGGTGGCCGACTGCAGTCCGCCCTTGGTGAGGGAGGCCAGTACGGAGGTGACCGCGGAGTGGGCGTGGTCGACCAGGCTGGTGGTGATCTGGACGATGTGTCCGCCGCCCTGGCGGAGCATCTGCTCGGTGGCGAGCTGGGTGATGCGGAAGAAGCCGCTGAGATTGACGCCGGTGACCGTGTCGTAGTCCGCCTGCGTGTACTCGGTGAAGGGCTTGGCGACGAAGACGCCGGCGTTGTTGACCAGGGTGTCGATGCGGCCGAAGCGCTCGATGGCGGCACCGGCCACGCGCTCGGCGGTGGCGGGGTCGGCGATGTCGCCCTGGACGGTGAGGATCTCGGGATCGGAAGCGGGGGCGATCCCGCGTGAGGTGGCGACGACGGCGTAGCCGAGCTTGCGGTACGCCTCGACCAGGCCCGCGCCGATGCCCTGGGACGCTCCGGTGATGACGGCGACCTTCTGGCCGGAAGTGCTCATGGTGACTGTCTCCAGTGGGGTGGGTTGTCCGGACCGGCGCTGATCACCGGCCCTCCACGAACATAGACGACCGGTCGACAAACAACCAGGAACGGCGAGCGCGTCCCGCCTCCCCCGCACCGCTGTGACCTGCGGTGGGAGGCAGCGCCTACCAGATGGGAGGAAGCCGGTCACAGGGATGCCCTGGTCAGACCGGTCCATCCGGGACATCGAGGCCGAGGAGAGGAGGTCCGCACCCCCGCGTGCGCGTGGCCCGTAAGAGGCCGGGCCTACCAGGAGGGAGGAAGCCGATCGTGGCATTCGCCCTGGTGGCGGGCGCAGTCTGAGGCCATGGGAGCGCAACGCCACCCAGGCTTCCGTACCGCGAAACCGTCAAGGACCACATCGTGACCGCAGCGCCTCCGCGCCCCCATGCCACCGGCTCCCGGGGCGTCCGCCACTCGCCCTGGGCCCATGTCGCGCAGGCCGCCGCCGCGCTGGGGGCGGGCATGGGTGTCGGCCGTTTCGTCTACACCCCGATCCTTCCCCTGATGCACACTCAGGCCGGGCTGTCCGCCGCGACGGGTGCGAATCTCGCCACCGCCAACTACGTCGGCTATCTGATCGGCGCGCTCGCCGGGACCTTCCTGCCGCGTCTGATGCGCTCCCCCGCCGTACTGCGGAGTTGTCTGGTGCTGCTGTCGGTGTCCCTGGCCGCGATGCCACTGACCCACGCCACCGGTGTATGGCTGCTGCTCCGGCTGTGCGCGGGCGTGGTGAGCGCGGTGATCTTCGTCATCGCCGTCAGCTCGCTGCTCAGCCATCTGCGCGACCATCCCGCCCACTTGCCCGGGTGGGCCTTCGGCGGAGTCGGGGCAGGGATCGCCCTGTCCGGGGCGCTCGTCCTCGCCCTGCGCACCATCGCGGACTGGCAGGCCGCGTGGTGGGCCTCCGCCATGCTGAGCGCGCTGCTCGCCGTTCCCGCGTGGTTCCTGCGGCCGGAACCCGCGCCCCCGTCGGCGTCCGCCACCCCGGCGGCCGGAGCGGAACGGCGGGAGACCGGCCCGCGCACTCATCGCTGGTTCACCGCGCTCTTCGCCTCGTACACGCTGGAGGGCGTCGGCTACATCATCGCCGGTACCTTCCTGGTGGCCGCGATCGACCAGAGTTCCCCCGGCTGGATCGGCAGCGGCGCCTGGGTGCTGGTGGGCCTCGCGGCCATTCCGTCCTCCGCGCTGTGGGCGGGACTGGGGCGGCGCTGGTCCCGCCCCAGCCTCCTGCTGGCCGCGCTGGGCGTCCAGGCCGTCGGCATCGCCCTGCCCGCGCTGATCGGTGGCGTCGCCGCGGCGCTGATCTCCGCGGTGCTCTTCGGCGCCACGTTCATCGGCGTCAGCACCCTCGCGCTCGCGACCGGCGCGCATCTGCGCTTCCCCCGCGCGGTCGCGCTGCTGACGGCCGGATATTCGGTGGGCCAGATCCTCGGCCCGCTGGTCGCCACCCCGCTGCTGCGCCACGGGTACCACCAGGCCCTGCTCCTCGCGGCCGCCGTCGTGCTGGCGTCCGCCGTGGCGGCCGCCCTCCTCCGGATCGGGTTCCCCCACCACATGCCCGCGCTCGGCCACCCGGTCGTCCGCGCGGAGGCCGCACCCGACCGGCAGTCCACGGGCCTCGGCACCGCCGAGGCCCGGGCGGACTGACCTCCGCCTCAGCCGACTTCAGTCGACGAGGTCGAGGGCGGCGGTGACGATGCTGTCGGTGTCGATGCCGTGGTAGCGGTGGACGTCCTCGATCGAACCGCTCTGGCCGAACCGCGTCACACCGAGGGTGGTGACGGGCGTGTTCTGGATCGTGCCCAGGAAGGCCAGCGTGTGCGGATGGCCGTCCAGCACGGTGACGAGCGGTGTGGCCCGGTCGGCGGGGAAGACCTGGTCGAGGATCCAGCTCGGGTCCCGGGACAGGCCCCGGCGGGCCTGGAGCGCGCGGAAGAGCAGGTCCGGGCTGGTCACGCAGACCACGTCGGCGACGTGGCCGAGGGCGGCCAGCCGGTCGGCGGCGGCCAGGGCCTCCGGGACCAGGGCGCCCATCGCGGCGAGGGTCACCACCGGCCGCTCATGCCGACGCAGCCGGTAGGCTCCCGCGGTCACCTGCCGGCGGCGGCGCTCGCGGGCGGCCGGGTCGCCGGGCACGTCGGCCGCGGACTGGTCGACGGGCCGCGTGGACAGCCGCAGATACGCCGAACTCCCGTCCGGTCGGCCGAGGTTGCCGAGCGCGGCGAGCAGACACCATTCGGTGTCGATCGCGAACGCGGGCTCAAAGGTGACGCAGCCGGGCTGTTCGATACCGAGCGAGGGGGTGGTGATCGACTGGTGCGCGCCGCCCTCCGGGGCGAGCGTGACGCCGGACGGCGTGCCGACCAGGATCGACTGGCCGCCCGCGTAGATGCCGAACGACCACGGCTCCAGGGCCCGGTTGACGAAGGGGTCGTAGACGACGCCGATCGGCAGCAGCGGCTGGCCCCAGCGGCTCCAGGTGGCCCCCAGCTCGCCGAGCAGGCCGACCAGGTTGGTCTCCGCGATGCCCAGCTCCACATGCTGGCCCGTGGGCCGCTCCCGCCAGTGCAGGATCGTCTCGGCGTCGTCGGCGAACCAGTTGGGGCGCTCGGTCGGGGACCACACACCGACCTTGTTGAGCCAGCCGCCGAGGTTGGTGGTGGAGCTGACGTCCGGGCTGACGGTGACGATCCGGGCAGCCGCCTCCGGCGCCCGCCGGGTGAGGTCCAGCAGGACGCGCCCGAGGGCCTGCTGGGTGTTGCCGGAGCCGGTCGGTGCCGGGCGGGCGAGGTCGGCGGGGACCCCGGGGGCCTGTCGCGACGCGTGTCCGGGGCGGCGCAGCCGCGTGGCGGCCGCCGCGCACCGGGCCGCCTCCGGCGATCCACCGGCGAAGACCGCCCACGGCCGGTCGGGGTCCGTTCCCAGACGGTCGGCCAGGGTCCTCATCTGGTCGGCGGTCAGCAGGGAGGAGTGGTTCTGCGGGTGGCCCTCGGTGGGCAGCCCGTAGCCCTTGACCGTGTACGCGAAGATGACGGTCGGCCGGGTGTCGTCGACGCTGTCGAACGCGTCCATCAGCGCGCCGATGTCGTGCCCTCCCAGGTTGCGCAGCGCCGCCAGCAGTGAGGCGTCGTCCAGGGGGGCGATCAGGTCCGCGATCGGCCCGGCGGTGGAGCCGGTGCCGGGCAGGCGCTCGCGCAGCTCGTCGGCGGAGCAGCGCAGCAGGCGCTGGTATTCGGGGTTGTCCATGGCGTCGATACGGGCGTGCAGGGCCTCACCGCCCGGCCGCGCGAACAACTCCCGCAGCGCGTGCCCGTACTTGAGGGTGATGACCTGCCAGCCGGCCGCGGCGAACATGCCCTGCAGCCGGTCCGCGGCGATGCCGGGGACGACCCGGTCCAGGGACTGCCGGTTCAGGTCGACGACCCACACCGCCTCGCCCAGGCTGGGCACCATCGGGTCCTGGATCGCCTCCCAGATCGCGCCCTCGTCCAGCTCCGCGTCGCCCAGCAGGGAGTACTGCCGTCCCCTCCCGGCCCCGCCGAAGTGGCCCTCCACATAGCGCCGCGCGAGGGCGCCCCACAGAGGGGCGGTGGCGCCGATGCCGACCGAGCCCGTGGAGTAGTCGACCGGGTCGGGGTCCTTGGCCCGGCTGGGGTAGCTCTGCAGGCCGCCGAAGGCGCGCAGAGTGGTCAGGTAGGACTCGTCCAGCTCGCCCAGCAGGTAGTTGATGGCGTGCAGCACGGGTGAGGCGTGGGGCTTGACCGAGACCCGGTCCTCGGGGTCAAGCGCGTGGAACCACAGGGCCGTCATGATCGACGACATCGAGGCACTGGACGCCTGGTGGCCGCCGACCTTCAGCCCCGAGGGGTTCGGCCGCACCCGGTTGGCATGGTCGATGATCGCGGTGGACAGCCACAGCACCCGCTGCCCGACCGCCTCCAGCACGGCGAGCTCCTCCGCCCGGGCACCGCTCGAGCCGTTGCCACCGATCGCTCTCAGCTCCGGGTCCAGGACCATCACCGACCGCCTCCGCTATCCGCACCGCGCCATGGAAAACTGATTTTGTGCTCCGCCAGTAGACAGATAGCTCCTCAACTGCACAAGATGCTTCTCTTTCGTTGAGCATTCTGCTCATGCTCCGGGTCGAAAGAGGGACGTCGATTGAGCACTATGAACAGTGAGCGAGGCGTGGACGCCACCGACGCGCGGATCCTGCTCGCCCTCGCCGCCCAGCCGCGGGCCACCGTGGTCGCCCTGGCCGAGCAGCTGGGGCTGTCCCGCAACACCGTCCAGGCGCGGGTGGCCAGAATGGAGCAGGGCGGCGCGCTGGGCTCCTTCGAACGCCGGATCACCCCGAACGCGCTGGGCCATCCGCTCACCGCGTTCGTCACCGCGCGGGTCGATCAGCGGCGGCTGGCCGAGGTGTCCGAGGCACTGGCGGGCATCGCCGAAGTCGTGGAGGTCTTCGGCCTCAGCGGCGAGACGGATCTGCTCGTACGGGTGGTCGCCGCGGACGCGGAGGATCTGTACCGGATCGCGGGGCGGATCCTCGCCGTGCCGGGCATCGAGCGCACGGCGACGGCCCTGGCCATGCGCGAGCTGGTGCCGCACCGGCTCACCCCGCTGCTGCGCCGTGCCGCGGCGGAGTGAGTGTTCAGTTCGCCCCGTCGGCGGCTCCGGTGCGCACACCGAGCCGCCGAAGGCGCCGGCTGATCCGTTCGTGGTCGCGCAGGGCCCCTGAGGCCGACGCCAGCTCACCCGCTTCTTCGAGGTACGGGATCGCCGGGGCCGTATCGGCCGATGTGGCCAGGAGTTCGCCGAGGTCCTCGCAGGCCGCGGCCAGGGCCAGGGGTCTGCCGCCGCTCCGGTAGGCGCTGATCGCGGACTCCAGCGCACGGGGGTCGCTGTGGAGCAGGCCGTCCACAAGGGCGCGGACCGCCCGGATGATCCGCTGGCTGTCGTCCCGCGCGGTCAGGGCGCGCAGGGCGCCGGACACGGCCCGCGCGACCGACGGGTCCCCGCCGCGGAGCGCGATGCGCGTGATCGCGGGCCAGTGGGACGGCGTCACGGCGAGCAGCCGCGTCGGCTCAGGGTCCCC
Source organism: Streptomyces endocoffeicus (assembly GCF_016741935.1). GTDB lineage: Bacteria > Actinomycetota > Actinomycetes > Streptomycetales > Streptomycetaceae > Streptomyces > Streptomyces endocoffeicus. Next base: position 516,255 of record NZ_JAERRG010000001.1, read on the forward strand.
GAAGTCGGCCGTGAGTGCCGCTGCCGCCGGGGCGTCCAGGCCGCCCTCCGCGTCCGCCAGACAGGCGCGCGCAAGCGTCACCCACCGGCCGTACCGCTGCGTGGCCGGGTCGGGACCGGCTTCGGCGGCGCGGAGATGGTCCCTCACCCTGGCGAGGTCACCGCGCCTGATCTCCACCAGCGCCAGTACCGACCAGGCCCGCGCGTTAGGCCGAGTGATCTCGAGTTCGTCCGCCACCGTCAGACTGGCCTCGGCCTCCACGGCCGCGTCGTCCAGCGCGCCCTGTTCGAGGAGGGCGCAGGCACGGGCCGCGTGCCAGTGGGGAAGCGACCAGCCGAGGCCCAGCACCTCCGCCTCGCGCTGTCCGTCCCGCAGGATCCGCTCGGTGTCCGCGAGCCGGTCGGTGGCGAGCAGCGCCATGGCCAGCCGCAGCGCCGGAATCCGCGGGGGCCGCGGATCAGTCCGCGGGGCGGGGTTCGAGGACGAAGGTGTGCCGCAGCACGGTGTACGGCTCGTCGGTCAGCTCGCGGCAGGGCCCGGTGCCGGCCTCGTAGGTGTCATACGACGCGATCAGCGACTCCTTGACCCCGAACACCGGATCGGTGTCCAGGTACGAGTCGTCCGACGGGAACAGCATGGTGGTCACGCGCTGGAATCCCTCGGCCTCGATCAGCAGGTGCACATGGGCGGGACGCATGGGTGACCTGCTGGTGACGCCCAGGAGTTCGCCGACCGGGCCGTCGCCGGGGATCGGGTAGCTGGACGGGCGGATGGAACGGAAGCCGAAGTGTCCCGTCCCGTCGGTGCGGAACAGCGCGCGCATGGCCGGATCGACCTGGCCGGGCACATCCACGTCGTAGTGGCCTTCCCCGTCGCTGTGCCAGACGTCCACCGCCGCGTCGGCCACCGGCGCTCCCGCACGGTTCACGACCCGTCCGTCGAAGAACAGCGGGGTGCCGGGCAGACCTCCGGAGATATCGGCGGCATCGGCGCGCCGCGGCCTGTCCTCCCTGAAGAAGGGGCCCAGGACGCTGTTCTGGGTGGTTTCCGTGGGTCGTCGGTTGCTCAGGGAATCGACCAGCATGGTGATGCCCAGCACGTCGGACAGCAGGATGAACTCCCGGCGCGTCGATGTGCACATCTGCCCGGTGCGCGTCAGGAAGTCCACTCCCCGGGCCCACTCCTCCTCCGTCAACTCGACCTCGCGGACGAAGGCGTGGAGGTGCCGCACCAGCGATTCCAGGATCTCCGCGACCCGGGCGTCCTTGGTGTCCCGCATGGTGGAGATCACGGCATCGGTGATGGTGTCGCTGGTCAGATCACGCATGGCGCGCTCCCGTGGTGGTCGGGTCGATGGCGGAGTCGGTCCGGGGATGCTGGAAAAAGCTTCGGCACCCGGGTGATCTCCGTCAACGGAATCGACACCGCCATGGCCGGGGCCATGGCGGTGTGCGTATGCGTATGCGTGTGCGTATGCGGGGGACGATCGGCTCCGCTGTGCCACCCGCCTAGCGCGGATGGCCACGTCAGCCGCGGCAGCCGCGGCAGGTCAATCCGTGGGCCGCGGGTGGCGCAGATGAGCCCGCTTCTCCAGCTCCTCCTCGTCGACCACCGTGAGCATCGGCTGGCCCGGTGCACACAGCATGAACACGACGAACTTGCTCGGGGCGTCCGGCAGGGCGTTGCCGTTCTGGTAGTGGATCACGTCGCCGCCCGGCTCGAACAGCGTCTCACCGGCCTTGATCACGCGCTCCGGCTCGCCTTCGAGCTCGAACCGGATCGCGCCCTCCGTCACATAGCCGTAGCACGGCCCCGAGTGGCGGTGCGGAGGAGTCCCGGGGTCGCCGGGAGGCCACTCGACGAGGACGGTCATCCCCGAAGCACCCTCGGGAATGAAGGGCGGCTCGACGTCCGCCAGCATCTTGGGTCCGGTCCCATCCGCTGAGTCCATCTCGTGCACTGTGCTACACCTCCGTGGGCCGGCCCGGAACGGACGGACGATCCGCGTCGGAATTCCGGGCTCGAACAACATTCCGGGCTCGAACAACTCGATTCACAGGGAAGAAAAGGCACGGCCCGCGTCTGTGACACGCCGTGCGCCTCGCCGTCTCGGGCAGAGTCCCGGATGACCGTTTGTCGCAGCACCAAGCGTGGTGGAGGCCGGTGAACCTCTGCCCATCAAGGGTAGTCCGCGCTCACCGGTGACGGCGGCCATCAGGGAAGACGCGGTTGGCTCAGCCGAACTGGCCGACCCGCGAGAGCATTGCCGAAGTAGTCGAGACATGGATCCATGGTTTCTCCCAGCAGATGTGCCGTTGTGCGTTCCTCGCTGGCCACACTGGATCAGCGCGGCACCGGGGCGCATCGCATAAACGAGTGATTCGGGACCGGCCGCCTGACGCGTGAGGATGGGGACCGGTCCCGACGTGGCGTCCTTACGGTGACGGGCATGGTTCGAATGACGCGCCGCGGAGGCGGCCTGGGACGGACTGGTGGCCGACAACCGCGACGAGATCCACAAGATCCGGGGCGCCAAGGAGCGCTCGTCCGATCTGGGGGACGCGGCCCTGTCCTTCGAGGCGCCGGGCGTCACGGTCCTGGCGATCCGGATCGAGACGGTCGTCGTGGAGGCCATCGTCTGGGACGGGAGCGACCAGGTGAGCGAGGCGGACGAGGACGCGATGGTGAAGAAGTGGCCCGCACTCCAGCTCTCGAAGATCGAGAAGCGGCTCGGCTGATCAGCGGTGGTGTACGCCGTGGCCGCGGCATACACCACCGGCCGCCGACACGATGAGGACCTCGACGGGGAGAGTGGCGAAATGGACGACGAGGGCGAGCGGCTACGGGCCGAATGTGACCGTCTCCGGGAGGAGGTCGGGCAGCTCAGGTCCCAGGTGGAGCGGCGACGGGCCGCCGCTCCACCCGATGTGCCCGGCGCCGCGTTTGAGGAGGCGGCCGGGGGCGTCGGGAAACGAGCGGATGGCGTACCCGTCGCCCGCGCACCCCAGGAGCCCCCGCTCGACCCTCACGCCCCTACGGGCGCGGACACCTCCTCCGCGCATCCGCGCGTCGCGGGGCTCTCCCGCCGGGGCCTGCTCGTCGCCGGTGGCGCCGTCGTGATCGCCGGGGGCGGGGCCGCCGCCGCTGTCCTCGCCCGGGACGACGGCTCGTCCTCCTCCCCTCGCCCCCGGCCGCCGCGCCCGCGCCCCGTGACGAGCATTCCCGCACACCCCACGATCCGCCGCCTGGCCACCCTCAAGGGCCACTCCGGCACCCTCGGCGGGGTGTGGTTCAGCCCGGACGGGCGGACGCTGGTCTCCACCGAGGCCGATGTGGGCAACCTGCGGCTGTGGGACGTCCCTGAGCACCGGCGGATCGGCGCGCCGCTGACCTCCGCTCTCGTGGTCTTCCAGTCCGTGGCGATCAGCTCGGACGGCACGACGCTCGCCACCGGTGGCGCGGACCGGGCGCAGTTCTGGCAGATCCCCTCGCTGCACCGCGGTGGCAGGTCGCTGAGCCTGCCGGACCGCACACAGCGGCCGTTCGAGGTGGTCGCCTTCAGCCCGGACGGCAGGACGCTGGCCGCGGGCGGCACGAACGACCCGGGCGGTGGCGTCGTGCGGCTGTGGGACGTGGCCTCCCGCGGACAGCGGGGCGAGCCGATGACCGGGCACGAGGGCGGTGTCGAGGGACTGTTGTTCAGTCCGGACGGCAAGACCCTGGCCGTGAGCAGCCACGTCGGCGACGGTGTCGTGCGGCTGTGGGACGTGGCGTCCCGCAGCCGGCGGGGCGAGCCGCTGACCGGACACGAGGGCGGTGTGGGCGCCATGGCGTTCAGCCCGGACAGCAGGACCCTGGCGGTGAGCGCGAGTGTGGGTGGCGACGGCCTCGTACGGCTGTGGGACACGGCCACCGCCACCCGGCGCGGCAAACCACTGCGCGCCCGGACCGTCGGCGTCAGCGCGCTGGCCTACAGCGGGGACGGGAAGACCATCGTCACGCTCGGCTTCTACAGCGGGCTTGTGTTGCGCTTCTGGGACGCGGCCACGCACAGGGAACGAGCGAAGCCCCTGGAGCTCGCCTCCCTGTCCCAGCCGACGGCCTTCACTGGGGACGGGCTGACGCTGGCGACCGGCAGCTACGACGACAACGCCATACGGCTCTGGCGGATCGAGTAGCCGCCGAAGCGGCCGGTCTCGCGGTCGGTGCAGCACACGGAGTGGAACAGGAGAAGGGCGGGAGCGGGCATGGAGCAGCGAGGACCCTCACCGGAGGGCGTACGCGGCGCCTCATCGTCATCCGGTGCGGGGCGCACCGGGCCGGACGACGGGAGGACGACGGCGGAAGCGGGCGCCGCGGCCGAGGAGCTCGGCCAACTCCGGGACGAACACGACCGGTTGCTGGCCGAACGCGAACGCCTCCGCCACGAGCTGAGCGGACCGCCCTCGCACCCACCGCGGATACCCGCGAAGCTCCCACCGCGGATATCCGCGAAGCCCCTTCCGCCCTCGCGGCGCCGTCTGCTCATCGGCGCGGGAGCGGCCGTCGCGGTCGCCGCCGTGGCCGTGCCCACCGGCGTCGCCCTCTTCGGCGGCGACCCGGATGGCGGGAAGGAGACCACCACCCGCGGCAAGCCCGGCAAGGATGCCTCCGGCAGCCCCTCCCCCACTCCCCCGCGTACACCCCCGCCCGTCGCCATCCCCGCCCATCCCCGGCTGCGCCCGCTGGCGACCCTCAAGGGACACAAGGGCGAGATCGGCACGCTGCGCTTCAGCCCGGACGGGAAGGTCCTGGCCTCCAGCGAAGCCCAGGACGGAGTGCTGCGCCTGTGGGACGTGGCCACCCATAAACAGCGGACGCGAGCCCTGCTCTCCTCGCTCGTCGTCTTCAAGGGAGTGGCCTTCAGCCCGGACGGCCGGACGGTGGCGACCGGCCACGAGAGCAGAGCCCAGTTCTGGGACACGGCCACCCTGCGCCCCCATGGCAAGGAGATCGCCCAGCACGACGATCCCCTTCTGTCCTACGAGACCATCGCCTTCAGCCCGGACGGCACCCTCTTCGCCACCAGCGGCTTCATCGACCAGGAGATCCGGTTCTATGACGTGGCAACCCATCAGCGGAAGGGCGAGCCCCTGGAGTCGGCAGGCGCCCACCAACTGGTGTTCAGTCCGGACGGGAAGACTCTGGCCGGCGTGGACGAGTCCGGCATGGACGGCGTACGGCTGTGGGACGTGGCCACCCGGAAACAACGGCCTCAACCGCCGGACGACTTCTTCGGCGGCGCCACCCAGATGGTGTTCAGCCTGGACAGCAGAACCCTGGCCGTCGCCGACGACTCCCCGGAAGTCCGCTTCTTCGACGCGATCACGGGCAAGGAGCGCGGCAAGCCGCTCGCCGGCCACAGTGGCTCCGTCACCGGCCTGGCCTACAGCACGGACGGCCGGACCGTCCTCACCACCGATTACTCCCGCCTGCACCTGTGGGATGCTGCCGGCCACGAACACCGAGCCGCCATCAGCAGCCCCGGCCCCTCCATCGCCCAACTCGCCTTCAGCCCCGACGGCCGCACCCTGGCCACCCTTGGCTTCCAGGACAGGACGATCCACCTGTGGGGCCTGGAGTAGTCCCGTGTGCTGCCGATCGCATGCCGGATCCAGGAGACGCTCATGACGCGACTGCGACAGTGCTGGTTCTGCGCGGGCGAGACCACCGCCACACGGCACGATCGCATCGTCGGGTTGCACAGGGATGTCGAGTCCGGCCCGACCTGGTATCTGGGTGTCCGCACCACGTGGCAGAGCATCAGCGTCCGTGTGCCACGGTGCGAACGGTGCCATGTCGGACACACGATCGCGCAGTCCATGCTGGCGGCCTCCATCGCCGCGCCGATCGCCTACGCCGCCAGTGGTGAGCTGGACACGCTCCTCGGGATCCTGCCGAGCACATCGGCCGACAAGGTCCGCTCGGTGATCTGGGCCGTGGTGGCGTGCCTTCCCGCACTGGTGTGGATCGCCGCCCGCCAGGCGTGGCTGCCCTGGCGCCGCCTCGCGCCCCGCCCGCTGAGCCACGCCCGTGGCCACCCGGCGGTTCGGCGCCTGAGGGAGGACGGCTGGCGCTACCGGCCGGGGCCCTTTCCGCATTGGCGGAACGCCAAGGACCCGGACCTCGACCACCTCTCCGGGCCGTCTGCCCGCCCCCGGCGGATCCTCGGCCGCATCACCGGCCTGCTCGGGCTCGCCTCCCTCGTCGTGACCGTCGTTCTGTATCTGCGGGACAGTGAGTTGGCGGCATTGTTCCTGGTGATCGCCTTCGGTCTGTTCTTCCTCTCCTCGAAGATCGACCCCGAAGTGTGAACGCGGCCCGGGCCGGGCCTAAGCGTCGGAGTTGCCGAATGATCTGTCCCCCGTGCGAGCTACCCGAGGTGTCCTCCATGGGGTGACGATCTTGAGCCGCCACATCCCTAGCGTTCGGAGCAGCCGCGGCGCTCCGGCCGCGGATCTGGCGAAGGACTGAGGATGCAACGTTCCTACGTGGCAGAGTTAGCCGCTCCCGGTCATAAGGTGCCGGTGCGAGCCTGCGCCGACGGGTCGAATCCACCGATATGGCTGTTCCCTTCGGTCGGTGAGTACCCGGTCTACGACGACTTCGTCTACGACGTGATGCTCAAGGACGAGCGTCGGACGGACCGGTACGCCGAAGCCGTCCGGCGCCACGCCCCCGGCCGGACCGTGCTCGACCTCGGCACGGGGCAGGACGCGGTGTGGGCGCTGGCCGCCGCCCGCGCCGGAGCGCGGCATGTGTGGGCCGTGGAGGTCATGCCCAAATCCGCGCGGATCGCCCGGGAGACCATCGCGGAGGCGGGTTTCGCCGACCTGATCACGGTGGTCGAGGGGCTGTCCACCGAGATCGAGCTCCCCGAGCCCGTCGAGATGTGCGTCTCCGAGATCATCGGCACGCTCGGCGGCTCCGAGGGCGCGGGGTCGGTGCTGCGGGACGCGCGGAAGCGGCTGGTGAAGCCCGGCGGGGTGTTCGTCCCGCACCGCAGCGCCACCACGGCCGTGGCCCTGGACCTGTGCGGTGCGACGGGGGGCGAACTGCCCGGTTTCCCGTCCGTCGCCTTCGGCTTCGTGGAAGAGATATTCGCCGCGGTGGGCCGCCCCTTCGACCTTCGGGTCTGTCTCGGGGGGTTGCAGGACGTGCCGGAGGTGCGGGAGCGGTCCTACCTGTCCGGCCCCGTCGAAGTGGAGCCGCTGGAGTTCAACGGCGCATTGCGGCCGGAGGGCGTCGACCGCGCCGAGCTGACGTTCACCCGGCCCGGCCGCTTCTCCGGGCTCGCCCTGGGCATGCGTCTGTGGGTGGCCGAGGGGGGCGAGCCGATCGACTCGCTGTCCGAATGGAGCAATTGGACCCCCGTCTACGCGGCGCTGTCGGAGGAGGGCCTGCCGGTGCGGCCGGGCGACCGTTTCGTCTTCGAGTTCACCACGACGATCAGCGACGACGGCGTACATCCCGACTACGCGCTCGTCGGCGAGCTGCACCGGGACAGCGGTCCGGCGGTGCCGTTGCGCTGGAGCTCGACGCACCATGGGGATGGTTTCCGCGAGACGTTCTTCCATCGCCGGCTCTTCCCCGAAGCCTGATCCACGGGCCCCGCCCCGGTCCCGAAGCGCACCGGCGGGGAGACCTGTCGGAGTCCTCCCACGGGCCGGCGCCAGACCGGCCCATGGGGCCCGTCTCCGGTGCGCCATCCGGCCCGACACCACCGCTAGACTCGCCCGGTGATCAGTGTTCGACGTATCCCGGAGATATGGCACCGGTTCGATGTCACGGTCCGGGATCTCCCGCTCGGGCTGCTGATCTTCGCCGGGGCGCTCATTCCGTCGTTCCAGAACCACGGGACGCAGCTGGGCGGCCTGCCGGCCCGCCCCTTCGACGCACTGGCCATCGTGGCAGTCGCCCTCCAGAGCCTTCCGCTCGCCGTGCGGCGGCGGTGGCCGGTGGTCTGTCTCGCCCTGGTGTCGCTCGGCTTCGCCATCGACCAGCTCCGTGGCTACCACTCGTTCGCGGGCACCGCGATGCCCGTCGCGCTGCTGAGTGTGGCGTCCCATCTGGAGCGGCACCGGCGCACCACCGCGCTCGTGTTCTCCGTGATGTATCTGCCGCTGGCGGTCGCGCTCCACCGGCTCGGTTCGGGCGCCGAGACGCCGAGCGAGTTCGTGATGTACTACCTGGCGCTGGCCCTCCCCTGGGGCATGGGGGCGTGGCTGCGCTCCACCCGGGCCCTGGAGGCCGACCGCCGCCGCCGTGTCGCCGAGGACACCCGCGCCGCGGAACGCGCCCGCATCGCCCGTGAGCTCCACGACGTGGTGACCCACCATGTGACGGCGATGGTCGTACAGGCCGAGGCGGCACGCTATCTGACCGCCGCGCCCGAGCGCCTCGACCAGGCCCTGACCGCCGTCACCGATACCGGCAGACGCGCCACCACCGATCTGCGGCACCTGCTGGACCTGATCAACCCTGACCACGGCACCGAGGCCACGGCACCGACCGTCGGCAGACTTCGCACCCTCGTGGAGCAGACCCGCCGGTCCGGGCAGCCGGTGGAGTTCACCGAGCAGGGCGCACCGGCGGGGTCGACCGGCAGCGCCGACCTGGTCGCCTACCGGGTCGTACAGGAGGCCCTGACGAACGCCCTCAAGTACGCCCACGGCAGCCGCACTTCGGTCCAGGTCCACCACGGGGAAGGCGAGATCACCGTGGAGGTCAGCACGGACGGCTCCGGCTCGCGGGCCCCCGCCTCGCCCGGCGGGAGCGGGCGAGGGCTGGCCGGTCTGCGCGAACGGGTCGACGTCCTGGGCGGCGACTTCAGCGCGGGCGCCCGGACGAACGGTGGCTTCGTCGTCCGGGCACGCATACCCGCGGGGAGTCCCTCGTGAGCGAGTCGATCCGGGTCCTGGTCTGCGACGACCAGGTGCTGGTCCGCACCGGGCTGGTGACGATCATCGACGCCCAGCCCGACCTCGAGGTGGTGGGTGAGTGCGAAGACGGACAGACCGCGGTCGACCTCGCCGGCCGACTGCACCCGGACGTCGTGGTGATGGACGTCCGCATGCCGGTGCTCGACGGCATCGAGGCCACCCGCCTGCTGGCCGGTGTGGCGGTGCGGCGTCCCGTCAAGGTGCTCGTGGTGACCACGTTCAACCTGGACACATACGTCTACGAGGCGCTGCGCGCGGGGGCGAGCGGGTTCCTGCTCAAGGACGCACCGCCGTCCCAACTGCTGCACGGGATCCGGACCGTGGCCACGGGCGCCGCCCTGCTGGACCCCGAGGTGACGCGCCAGCTCGTGGGCAGGTACGCCGCCCGGATCCGGCCTCCCGAGGGCGCCCCGCACGACATCCCGCTGACCCCTCGCGAACTCGAGGTGCTCGGCCTCATCGCCAATGGCCTGTCCAACAGTGAGATCGCCGCGACGCTGGTGATCAGCCAGGAGACCGTCAAGACGTTCGTGTCACGCATCCTCACCAAACTCGGGCTCCGCGACCGTGTGCAAGCGGTCGTCTACGCCTACCGCCAGGGTCTGGTGACCTGACGCGCCACGCGGCTGACCACTGCGGCTCATGCCGTGATCAGCTTCTCGCTCAGCTCCCAGAGCCGCCGGGCGGACCGCGGGTCGATGGCGTAAGGCACGACATCGGCGGGAGGGTCCTGGTCGGTGCCGAAGGCGATGGGGGCCGGGTTCTCGTCCAGCGGTGAGATGTCGTTGTCCTTGAGGTAGACACCGCCGATCCCGGCGAGGAGTGGGCTGGCCGCCGCGAACACGGTGGTGCTCGCCCCCTGTTGCGGGCTCTTGATCCCGCGGTCGGGGTCGACGACGGGCCGGCCGGACTCGTCGAGCAGCCCCATGGCCCGCTGCTGCTCCTCGCCGGCCGAGTCGTTCAGTTTCGTGCCGACGACGATGCCCGGATGCACGGCGTAGCCGCGGATGCCGTCCTGGGACCAGCGGCGGTCCAGTTCGACGGCGAACAGCACATTGGCCGTCTTGGACTGGCCGTAGGCGAGGTGGCCGTCGTAGCCCGTGGTGAAGTGCGGATCGTCCCAGCGGATGTCGGAGAGTCGATGGCCACCGGATGACACGTTGACGACCCGGGCACCGTGAGCGGCGCGCAGCGCGGGCAGCAGACCCAGGGTCAGCTGGAAGTGGCCCAGGTGGTTGGTGGCGAACTGCGGCTCGTAGCCGCGTGCGTCGCGCACCAGGCGTTCGGGGAGCGGCAGACCGGCGTTGTTGACCAGGATGTGGAGTGGGCGGCCGGAGTCGAGGTACCGGGCCGCGAAGGCGTCGATCGAGGCCGGGTCGAGCAGGTCGAGCCGACCGACCTCGACACTCTCGATCCCGGCCAGCGCGGCCGCGGCGCGGTCGGGGTGGCGCGAGCCGACGGTGATGGACGCGCCGGCCGTGCTGAGTGCCCGGGTGGTCTCCAGGCCCAGTCCGGCGTGCCCGGCGGTGATGACGGCGTGGGTGCCGGACAGGTCGATGCCCGCGAGCACCTCGGCGGCCGTCGACGCCGCGGTGAAGCCGGACCCGAGGGGGTGTTGTGTGTGATGCATGGGTCCACTCTCGGGCGTGCCCCTCGTACTTTGAATCCTTGCACGTTCGGGGTTTTTGCTCGATCGTACGGATATGGCCGACGACCAGCTGTCCGAAGTGTTCGACCACATCCAGATCCGGGGACTGATGTCGAGCGGCTTCGCGGCCCGGGGGCACTGGGTGGCGCGCGGCGCCATCGACCATCCCCTGAAGTTCATCGCGGTGGCGCGCGGTCGCGCCCGGCTGACCACCGACAGCACCGGGAACCCCCTCGCCCTCGACACGGGCGACGTCGCCATCCTGAACAATCAGGCGTGGCTGGAGCTCCGGGGAGGCGCCGGTGACGGGCCGCCCCACGACATCGATGTGACCACGGCGAGCTACACCTCCCTCCGCGAGGACGACGCCGACCACGCCGGAGCCGATGTGGTCCTCGGCGGCCACGTCGCGCTCAACTCGGTGGGCCGGACCCTGCTGCTCCAGGCGCTTCCGCCGGTGGGGCATGTCCGGGCGTCCCCCGCCGCGACCCATCTGCGGGACAGGCTGGACCAGATCCTCGAGGAGCTGACCGGCGACCGCGTCGGCTCCGCGTTCGCCATCCGGCAGCACGGCCAGCTCCTGCTGCTCGGCATGTTGCGCGCCTACGTCGACCAGGCCGAGCTCCCCTCGGGGTGGCTGCGGGCACTGACCGACGACCGTCTGCGTCCGGCACTCAGCCTCATGCACGCCGAACCGGCGAAGCCCTGGCGGCTGGAGACGCTGGCGAGCGCCTCGGCGATGTCACGGACGTCCTTCGCCACGCACTTCCGGACCGTGGCGGGCATGCCGCCGCTCACCTATCTCAACCGCTGGCGGATGCTGCTGGCGCAGCGCGCCCTGCGCGACGGCGACGATCCCATCGGGTCACTGGCATCCGACCTGGGCTACACATCCGTGAGCGCCTTCAGCTCCGCGTTCAAACGGGAGGTGGGAGAGTCACCGCTGCGCTACCGGCACCGGCTGCGTGACGAGAAGCCCGCCCCCTGACCCCCGCCGCCTCGAGGCTGAGCGGCATGCTCCGCTCCGGGGCACCGAACACTTCATCACCGCGACACGCGTCGGCGACGAGGACACGGTGCGCACCGAGGCCCACGGAGGTGTACTCGTTCGCTGGAAACGGTCAGCTCTCCGTTCCCGCGGCCCAGGGCACGGCGTCGCCGGACTTGACCACAGCATTTCCGTCGGCCTGGAACACAAGGACCGCTGCTGGGTGGCCATTGGTCCGTGAGGACCAGAGGTGCTGCCCCTCGCGGTTGTAGACGACCAGGTTGCCGTCCGCCTGGAAGCGGGCGGAGTTGCCGTCGCCCTTGGTCAGCGCAGCCGAGCGTGGCTTGTGGTCCTGGTCGTGGACCACCAGATTGCCGTCTTCCCGCATGATCAGACTCCTGGTCCCGGCCACCACAGACTCTCCGGTCGCCCGCTCGAACGTGGCCTTTATGACCTTAAGCGGCGCGTCCTTCTTCTGGGACTTCTGGAACTTCTGGGACTCCTGGGGCTCCTGGGTCGAGACGGACGGCTTCTTCCCCGTGGTCGCCGAGGCGGCCGAGCCGGACGGCCACCCCTGCGCGGACGGGGAGGAATCGGCCGGGCCCGGCCGGGGCGGCGGGGTTCAGAACAGTGCCAGGCCCTCGCCGCTGGTGTCGGCGATGACTGGCCGGGACTGGGCGGGGAGGCCGTCCAAACGGTCAGGACCGGCCGCGGCGGCCACAGCAGGAGCCGTCTCGGCCAACCAGAGACGAAACCGCTCGGCGGCTTCGCGGTAGGGGACTCGCGCCAGGACACGGTGCTCGCCGGAGGGGCAGAAATCGACTGCGACAGTGAGCAGGCAGGAACGGGGCGCGTTCTGACTGCCCGTCCAGGACACGCGCAGGACACCGCAGGGCTCGCGCCCGCCGGGGGCGCGGTGGGTCGGGCGCAGCGATCGGCAGGCTATGTGCGCGGTCCATGCGGCCAGGTGCGGCAGCGGCAGAGTGGTGCGTGCGCGGCAGCCGGGGCAGCGGTGCCAGTGGCGAAGCCAGTCGTCGGCGCCGGTGTCGAAGAGGCGTGTGTAGCGGTTCGCCACGCGGATGTCGTTGCTGTACAGGTGGTCGGGGCGTTCCTGTGTGTTGCAGGACTGGCAGACAGGGGCGCGGACGTAGCCGTGTTCGTGGCAGTGGTCGAGCACGGCGGCGGGCGCGGTGCGGCAGACGGCGCACACCCACCCGGCCACCTTGCGGGAGGTACCGGGCTTCCTGCTGAGCACCGAGTACAGCTGCCCTTCCAACTCTCCGTTGTACGGGCGCGGTGAGGCGGTGGGGCCCTCGGGGCTCGTCGTCTGCCGACCGTCGGCATCTCGGGCCTGCTGGGGTTGGGAGGGCGGCTCGGCGGCGGCTGCGCCTGCCCGGTGGGTCCGCGCAGCGTGCACCCACTGCTTTTCGGTGTGCTCGGCCGCGTCGAGCAGCCTGACCACAGCCCGCGGCAGCCACCACGTCCGCTGCGTCCCGTCGCGGGTCCGCTCCACGAGCATCTGTCGCCAGTCGATCCCCGCCAGATGGTACGGCCGGCCGACTTCACCTCGTGCTGCCCGCTCGGGGCCGCTCGGCTCCCCCAGTTCCCCCGCGATGCGCCGGCGCCAACGCAGCTGCGTTTCCCCGTCGTATCCCTGTCTCGGCGCCCCACGAAACGGACCGATGCGGACCAGGTCCTGCCGATCCATCGCCACCGCGTTCAGTTCCGCGGCCGCCCGGCGCACCTCAGCCTCCGGAACACTCCACTGACCGCCGCTCGCCCTCACCGTCGCCACCACATGGCCGCCGAGCAGGACGTACCCCACCCGGGCATGGGCAGGAGACCAGGTGAATGCCCCAGAAGCCGTCGGCACAGCACTGTCGGCCGTCACATCGGCCCACAGAGCGTCCGCGGCACCCAGGGTGATCAGGCCGTCCGTGCGACCGGGCATGACGCGCTCTGACATACCGACAGGCTAACGGCCCGCAACGCGACAACGGGTTCCAAGCGCCTCGGTCAGCGGGGCCGCCGCCCACGCCGCATCCGCCGCCCGTAACTCCTTATTCCTGAGCGTGCCGGGCCCACGATCGGGACCGCACAGCCGGAGCGGGACACGCCTCGGCCTCACGCGACCTCGGACACAGCAAGGAGAAGCCGAATGGGCCAGGACATCGACAAGCCCAACCCGTTCAACGTCGTGGTCGTCCTGTCGGGAGGGTTGGATTCCACCACCCTCCTGGCGCACTACGCCGCGCTCAGCAGCCGCCTGCTCGCCGTCACCGTGGACTACGGACAGCGGCACCGCCGCGAGATCGAGGCGGCCCGCGCCGTGACCGCCTACTTCGGAGCCCGGCACCTGGTGGCGGACCTGAGCGACCTGGGCCGGCTCCTCAAGGGCTCAGTCTTGACGGACAAGCAGGTGGACGTACCGGACGGCCACTACGCGGAAGCGTCCATGCGGTCCACGGTGGTACCCAACCGCAACGCCGTCCTGGCCAACGTCGCGGTGTCGATCGCGGTGGCGGAACGAGCCTCCGTGGTTGCGCTCGGCATGCACGCGGGCGACCACTTCGTGTACCCGGACTGCCGACCCGCCTTCGTGTCAGCGCTGAACACGCTGGTGGGCGTCGCCAACGAGGGCTTCCCCACGCCCCGGATCGAGGCGCCCTTCATCCACTGGTCGAAGTCCGACATCGCCACACACGGGACACGTCTGGGTGCGCCGCTCGGCCAGAGCTGGTCCTGCTACAAGGGTGGCGAACGGCACTGCGGCACCTGCGGAACGTGCTTCGAACGCCGTGAAGCATTCCGCGAAGCCGGCCTCGCCGATCCGACGGACTACATCGACGGTGTCACTGAGTTCGCCGCCCCGTGAGCATTCATCCGGTTGCAGGACAGCTCATCGGGCCCGCCGAGCGGCTCGCCTGCACTCCTGGGCACGAGAGATCGTAGACAACGAGTCGGAGCTGCGACGGCGTTGGACGGCGGAACTACGTGCTTCGCAGACAGTGCTGCCACCGCCGGTCGGAACGCCCGAGGCGGCTCATCTCGCCCCCGGCGGCGGGTTCCGGTTGCCGTCGGGGCACGTGGACCTCACCGGGCCCGCAGCGCAGGCGTTCTTCACTGACCGGGTCACCCGGGACGGCTGGGTCCACCTGCGCGGATTCGGCTACTGCGCGGCCGATACCGCGATGTACCCGCCCGAGCTGCAGCCGTCTGCAGCCGAACGCTGGTGCGTTGTCGCCGAACGCCGGCCGTCATATGCCCAACACGCCGAAGCCCTGGCCCGGCCGCTGGTCGTCTCTCCAGTGCCGTGGTACCCGTGGCTCGCGTGGCCGGCCTTCGTCAACGCCGTCACCGGCGAACAACTCCGCGACCTGACCATCGGCCCCAGCCACGACTACCAGCCAACCGGCCGCCCACCCGGCCCACAACGACGATGACCCCGAACCCAATCGTGGGTTCGGGGTCATTCCGATGTCCTGCGACATCACACCGTCGGGACGACAGGATGTGAACCTGCGACCCCTTGACCCCCAGTTGAAGCCGCTGAGGGCTGTGGTGGCCGGTCACCAGCCGCTGACGCGGTTCCAGACAGTCAGGACGGCGGGTGCGTCCGCCGCTGTCCGGCCGCTGTCGATGACGTGGTAGCCACGGTGCTGTGCGGCGGTGGCGCAGGCGTGGTTCGGCAGGACGCGCAGGCGGGTGCCGATGGGCAGGTCGGGCAGGGTGGCGCCGTCGCGGGCGGTGATGGTGCCGTGCTCCTGGCTCGCGGCGCTCATGACCAGGCCGGGGATCGGGCGCCCCGCCAGGTCGGTGACCAGGCCGTATCCCTGGTCCCGGGGCTGGGCCGCCGTGCCGCGGTCGCGGGACATCGCCATCCAGCCGCCGTCGGTGACGATCCAGCCGTACTCGGGGCGGTGTCCGATGACGGTGACGACGACCGACAGCGCGAGGTCGTCGATCCGGCACACTCCGAGACCGGCCATCACCAGGTCGAAGAACACGTAGTTGCCGGCGCGCAGTTCGGTGACGCCGGTGAGGTCCTCGGCGGCGTGCGCGGTGGGCGTCGAGCCGACGCTGACGGTCGCGACGGGCAGACCGGCGGCGCGCAGTTTCTCGGCGGCGGCGACGGCGGTGTCACGTTCGTTCTTCGCCGCCAGCCGCCGCTCCTCCGCCGAGTGGGCGAAGTAGGACTCGCCCGCGTGGGTCAGCACACCGTCCAGGCATCCGGCGTCGTGCAGGGTGCGACCGATGTCGAGGAGCGCGGGGTCGTCGGTCTTGAGGCCGCCGCGGTGGCCGTCGCAGTCGATCTCGATCTGCGCGGGAACGCCGATACCGGCCCGGCGGGAGGCTTCCGCGACGAAGGCGGCCTGCTCGCGGCTGTCCAGCAGGACGCGGAGGGTGACACCGCGGTGCAACAGGGCGAGTACACGGGGGAGTTTGTGCGGGTCGATGCCGACGGCGTAGGTGATGTCGGTGTAGCCGCCGTCGGCGAACGCCTCGGCTTCGGCGAGGGTCGAGACGGTGACGGGGTTCGGGGCGGCGCCGTGCATGAGGGCGGCGACATCGAGGCTCTTGGCCGTCTTGATGTGCGGCCGCAAGGTGACGCCGAGGTGGTCGGCCTTGGCGGCGAGCCGGTCGATGTTCCGTAGCGCCTTGTGTACGTCGACCACCGCGAACGGGGTGTCGGGGTCGGCCAGCGTCCCGGCCGTGGTGGAGGGCGTGGTGGTCATGGGGTGATGTCCGTCTTCTCGAGTAGGGCCGGGCCGCGTCCCGCGCACATATCAATCGACCGAAATTCTACTTCTAGACAATACCGCTAGATCGAGGTGACGGACCCGCTGAGCCGGCTCCGGGACTCCGGGAGGGTGAAAATCCCTGGCGCGGCGGCCGGAGGGGCCGAAAGACTCGTCCCATGGCTGACATGGGGGCGTTCCAGGAAGCGGTCACCGCGTGGGCGGCCGGTGGCCCCGACGACCCCGCGCGCGAGCTGGCCGCGCGGCTGCCCGTCCGGGCGGTCGTCCTGCTCGAAGGGCCGAGCGACGCCGCGGCGGTCGGCGCGCTGGCCGCGCGCCGCGGCCGGGACCTGGCGGCCGAAGGAGTCTGCGTCCTGCCGATGGGCGGTGCCATGAGCGTCGGACGCTTCGCCCACCTCCTCGGGCCACCCGGTCTGGGCCTCCGCCTCACCGGGCTGTGCGACGAGGCGGAGCGCCGCTTCTACGCCCGCGGCCTGGAGCGGGCCGGTGCGGCGCGGCAGGAGTTCTTCGTCTGCGCGGCGGATCTGGAGGACGAGCTCATCCGCGCCCTGGGGGTGACGCAGGTGGCGGAGCTCGTCCGGGCGGAGGGCGACCTGCGCGCCCTGCAGACCTTCCAGCGCCAGCCCGCACAGCAGGGCCGCACCTCACCGCAGCAGTTGCGGCGCTTCCTCGGCACGAAGAAGGGGCGGAAGATCCACTACGGCCGCGTCCTCGTCGAGGCCCTCGACAACGACCGCGTACCCGCGCCGCTCGACGACCTGCTCACCAGCCTCTGACCCCGCAGGCTCGCTTGCCTCTGACCCTTCAGGCCCGGTGAGCGATGGTGAACTCGGGCCATGGCGTTCTGCCCGGGGATTCGTACGGCGGCCGGCTGGACGTCACGACGTGACGTCCACCAGGACCTTGCCGACCGCGCCGCTCTCCACCGCCCGGTGCGCGTCGGCGGTGCGGTCGAGCGGAAAGCGGACCAGCGGCAGACCGTGCTCCTCGCCGACCGGCAGCCCACCGCAGCGCACCGCGGCGGCGACGTCCGCAACGGCCGCGGCGAGCGGTTCCGAGCCGACCGTGTAGAGCACCACGAACTGGAAGCGCGCGTTCAACACCATGTTCCGCGTCACGTCCAACTCGACCGGCTTGCCACCGTCGTTGCCGTAGGTCGAGATCGTGCCGCGGGTCCGCAGCACGGCCATGTCCAATGCGAGGTTCGCGCCCAGCGCCACCTCGGCGACGATGTCGACGCCGTCCGGGGCGATCTCGCGGATCTCGGCGGCCGGGTCGCCCTCGCGATAGTTGATCACATGGTGGGCCCCGGCGGCGGTGGCCAGCCGGGCCTTCTCCGGGCCGCTGATCGTGCTGATCACGGTGGCGCCGGCCCATCGGGCGAGCTGGATCACCGCGTGCCCGACCGCACCGGCCCCGCCCGCGGCGAGCACCACCTTCCCGTCGAGCGCCCCGGGCCGCAGACGGCGCGGCCCGTCCTCGGCGACGGTGAGCGCGCGGTGCGCCGTGAGCGCGGGGACGCCGAGTGAGGCGCCGACGTCGAAACCGGCCTCGTCGGGCAGCGGCACGGCCCGCTCGGCGGGCACGACGGTGAACTCGGCGGCGGTACCGGTGGGCCGCCCGGCGGCGGCCAGGAACAGCCAGACCCGCTGACCGATCCGGCCCTGGTCGACCCCCTCACCGACGGCGTCGATCGTGCCGGCGCCATCGTGGTGCGGGGTGACCTCGGGGAAGTGCTTGGGGCCGGTGGCGCCGGAGCGGGCCTTCCAGTCGGTCGGGTTGATCCCGGACACGGCGACCCGGACGCGAACCTCCCCGGGGCCGGGCGCGGGCAGGTCACGGTCGACGAGCCGAAGAACGTCGGGGTCGCCGTTGTCGCGGTAGATGATGGCCTTCATGATCCGTCCTCAGAGCCTGGTGGAGCGGGGTTCACCGGCGCGGCCCGACATTCCGTCAGGGTGTCCGGCGTGTGGTCGCGACCCTGGTCGCGCTGGTTCCGGTCAGCCGATGGGGACCTCGTTGGAGCGGGACTCGACGGCATCGAGGGTGGCGAGGGTCGCGGCGTCGAAGGTGATCTCGCCGACCGCCATGTTGGCCTCGAGGTGGGCGGCGTCGGCGGTGCCGGGGATGAGCAGCACGTTCGGCGCGTGGTGCAGCAGCCAGGCGAGGCCCACCTGGGAAGGCGTGACGCCCAGGGACTCGGCCGCGGCCAGAACGGCCGGTTCCTCGGTGGCCTTGGGCAGGCCCGGGAAGCCCCCACCGAGCGGGAAGAACGGCACCCAGGCGATGTCCTCGGCCGCGCACAGTTCGAGCATGTCCTCGTCATCGCGGGAGGCGAGACTGTACGCGTTCTGCACGCAGGCGATGCCGGCCGGCAGGGCGCGGCGCAGGCCGTCGAGGGGGACGCTGCTCAGGCCGATCGCGCCGATCTTGCCCGCGTCGCGCAGGGCGGCCATCGTCGCGAGCTGGTCGTCGAGGCCGACGACCTGGTCGCCCTCGGGACGCAGCCCGGGACCGGTGTCCAGGCGGCGGAGGTTGACCACCTCGAGCCGGTCGACGCCGAGACTGCGCAGGTTGTCCTCGACACTGGCGCGCAGCTGCTCGGGCCGCTGCGCCGGACGCAGCGGCAGGCGCCCGCCCGGGTTCGGGTCTGCGCCGACCTTCGTGACGACCAGGACACCGTCCTCGGGACGCAGCGTCTCGCGGATCACGTCATTGGCGAAACCGAAGCCGTAGAACTCCGCGGTGTCCACATGGTCGACGCCCAGTTCGACCGCGCGGCGCAGCAGCGCGACGGCCTCGCCGCGGCGGTCGTGCAGGCGGGCGAGCTGCGCCGCGCCGTAGCCGATCCGGAAGACGTCGCGGCCGGCGAACGATGCGGTCGGGGTGGTCATAACGCTGTCTCCTGAGTCGGTGATCGCAAGGCGGTGTACAGCAGTTCGGCCTGGTAGAGCGCCGACACCCGGTGGGCGATCGGGGTGGCGCGCTCCCGGGCCGCGGCCGGCTCCTGGTGCTCGACCTTGACCAGCCAGGCCGTGACGCAGTCGAGCAGCATCGCGCGCATCTGGTCGATCATGTCGACGACGATGCCGCGGATGACCGGGTCGGTGGTCGCCTCCCCCCAGGTCTGCACGCCGACCCGGGCCTCGGCGGGGTCGATCGCCGCGATCAGGCGGGCGAGCAGTTCGTCCGGGCCGGGCGGAGTGTCGCTCGCGGCGTACTCGCCGAGGACCTCGGCGCGCTTGGCGAGCACCTCGCGGGCGGTGGCCTGAACCAGGTCGGCCTTGTTGCGGTAGTGCGTGTAGATCGAGCCTGCCGAGAGGCCGGACTCGGCCGTGATGTCGGCGATCGAGGTCCGCTCCAGGCCGTTGCGGTCGAAGCAGCGCACGGCGGCCTCCGCGATCTGGGCACGCCGGAGTTCCTTGCGCGCGTCGGTGAGCCGCGGCACCACACACCCCCCACAAAAAGAATAGTGGTTCTGCTTGCGGCACCACGTTAACAGAATCACCGTTCCTTTTGTGATGCGGAAACGATCGGCCGTCACACGGCGGGCTCGCTGCCCCCGTCGATGACGTACTCGGCGCCGACGATGGACGCCGCGCGCGGTGGGACGAGCAACGCGACGAGCTCGGTCACTTCCTCCGGATGCGAGGGCCGGCCCACGCGCGGCCGACGCGCAGCGCGCCCTGGCCGCCGGTGAAACCCCCGGCGAAATCGTCATCGAGATCGACTGACGCATCCCTCCTGACGTCTCCTGCGACACAACGATCAGGGGCCGATGCGGCCCTTGCTGCGCATGGCGGCGCGGACGCGTTCCTCGGCGAGGCCGCGCCCGGCGCTATGCGGAGTGGTGGCACGGCGCTTGGCCTCTTCGAGAACGGTGACGGCGTTGGCGCGCAGCCGCTTGGAGATCGTCTCGAAGATGGTGGAGGTCTCGGGCCGGAATCCGGAGTAGCGGGCGTCCATTGCGAAGGCGGCGGCGACGACGCCACCGGCGTTGGCCACGAAGTCGGGCAGGAGGGAGACGCCACGTTCCGCGAGGATGGACTGTGCCCGCGGTGAGGTGGGCAGATTGGCGCCTTCCACGACCAGCTTGGCCTTGATCTGGTGGGCGGTCGTCTCGTCGATGACGTCCTGTAGGGCCGCCGGGACGAGGATGTCGCAGTCGACGGTGAGTTCCTGGCCGGGTGGTACGGCGATGCCCTGGTGGTGGCGGGTGACGAAGTCGTCGCCGTGCTCTTCCCGCGCGGCCCGCAGGGCGGGCACGTCCAGTCCGGCGGGGTCGTGGAGGGCCCCCTTGGCGGTGGAGACGGCCACGACGGTGGCGCCGAGTTCGGCGAACCGCACGGCGGCGGCGTGGCCGACGGCTCCGAATCCCTGGATGGCGACCCGGGCGCCGCCGAGGGGCAGCCGGAGGTGCTGGGCAGCCGCGTCGGCGGCCTCGGCCACTCCGTAGCCGGTGACGCCGAGCTCGTCGTAGGCCACTCCCCCGAGGTGGCCCGGCGTGCCGACGGCCGCGCCGCGGTCGCCGAGCTCGTCCTGGACGATGGCCGCGTCGTTCTCGGTCAGCCCCATGTCCAGGCCCATCACGTATTCGCGGGGCACCTCGTTGGACAGGGCGCGGGCGAAGGCGCGGAGTACCGCTTCCTTGTCGGGGGACGCCGGGTCGGCGACGATTCCCGCTTTCGCGCCGCCGTAGAAGAGATCGACACCGGCCCACTTCCAGGTCATGACGCGGGCCAGCCGGGCGACTTCACCGACGGAGACGGTCGGGCTCATCCGGGTGCCGCCCTTGCCGATGCCCCGGGCGGTGTTGTCGATGACCAGGACGCCCTTCATACCGGTGCGCCGGTGGGAGACGACGACGATCTTCTCGGGTCCCCAGTCGTCGATGAGCGACAGTGCGTCAGTCACGGTGCGGGTTCCTTGTCTGCTGAGGAAGAGGCTAGGTGGGGCAGGGGGCGAGCGATGAGTTCGGCGAGGTGGGTGCCCGCGCGGTCGGTCCGCTGAGTGATCTGGGTGCGGCAGCTGAAGCCATCCGCAGGGACGAGGAGTTCGGCGAGGGTGAGGGCGCGTACGGCCGGTGCGAGCGCGGTGGCGGTGCGGCGGGCGATACGGATGCCGGGCTGCACCGTGGCCGTTCGTGTGTCCGGGGCCAGGGCGAGGTCACGTGCCGGCGCTCGCGGGGCACTCTGGCGGCGTCGGGGCGTTGCGGGCCCTGCGCGGTCGCCGTCACGGCGGTAGCTCCTTGGTCCATCGGACATGTCCGACCTCGTCACCGCCACGATCCGGGGCCCCGGCCCCCCTCACAAGACCCAGCAGCACGAAAGTATTGACCTTTGAGCCGCAGCGATGCTTACGCTGTGGCCCGTTCTCGGAGTCCGGCGGGAGGTACGCGTTGCTCAAGCCGCAGCATCTGCTCACCCTGAGGGCCGTCGTGCGCACCGGCTCGTTCGTCATCGCGGCCCGCGAGCTCGGGTACACCGCCTCGGCGATCTCCCAGCAGGTCTCGGCCCTGGAGAAGGAGACGGGGCTGGTGCTGTTCGAGCGGGAGGCGCACGGTGTCCGGGCGACCGCGGCGGCTCACCGGCTGGTCGACCTCAGTGTCCCGGTGCTGGCGGCCATGGACGACCTCGGCCATCAGGTGCACCAGCTCGCCACCGGTGCCACGGCTCGGCTGCGGCTGGGAAGTTTCCCCACGGCCAGTGTCCGGCTGGTGCCACCGGCGCTGTCGGCCCTGACGTCGGCCCACCCGCGGGCGCAGGTGCAGCTCGAGGAGGGCGAGCCGGAGGAGCTCGTCGCCGCGCTGAACGCCGGTGACCTGGATGTGGCGCTGGTGTACGAGTACGGGCTGAGCCCCCGGCAGTGGTCGGTCGGCCTGGCCTGTCATCAGCTCGTACGCGAGGACCTCGTTCTGCTCAGGGCCCGCGGCAGCGGTCTGAGCCCGCGCCTGGCCGGGCTCTCGCAGGCCCGCTGGATCACCAGCAGGGAAGGCACAGCCGGTGCGCTCTCGCTCACCCGGCTGTGCGCGGCGGCCGGTTTCGAGGCCGCGGTCGCCTTTCGCAGCAACAACTACGACGTCGTACGGGAGCTGGTGTCCGCTGGTCTTGGCGTGGCCATCGTGCCGGGGCTCGGGCACTCGCCCGGTGACTCGGTGGAGGCGACTCGACTGGCGCAGCGCTTGGCGTTCCGCCGCGTGATGGCCCTGCACCGCCATGAGAACAGCAATCCGCTGCTGGGCACGATGATCAGCTCGCTGCGCGGCGCGGTACCGGCGGACGAGCCGTATGTGCATGCCACGCGGGACGAACAGCCGGACCAGCCTGTCGGCAAAGACGAACAGCCAGGCCGGCCCGTCGGCAAAGACGAACAGCCGGACGAGCCCGTCGGCAAAGGGGGCGTCCGGCTTCCTATCGCGACAGACCCCCGTACCGATACCCCCTGAAGCCCGGGACCCCTCCCGAGCCCCTGCTCTACCCTCGCCCCTTCCGAGGACGGGGGCTGACATGGAACAGACGCTGGACGCGGCGCTGGCGCAGCTGACGATCAGGGACCGGCTGCGCTTCGGGCGGTTGAGGTTCCACCGTGCGAGCGGGGCGCTGGTCCTTCAGCTCGAAGGTGAGGAGGCGACCGTCCGCGGCTGGCCCCGCCTCTTCCACGAGCGGCACCGCGGCGTTCTGCCGGTCAACTGTCCGGATGAGCTGCCGGCGGAGGAGACACCGGAGCAGCAGGTCGTCACCGAGCTGCTGGCCATCGCCCAGGGCTGCGGATACGACGGCCGCCCGGCCTACCGGCTGCCCATCGCCTTCCCCCGCTTCGCGGCGGCCTTCGCGGCGCTGTATGTGTGGCGGCCGGACGACGGCCAGATGCCGGCCAAGCAGAACACCAAGATCGCACGGATGGTCAAGCAGGCGATCGCCGAGGAACGCCGCTACACCCTTCAGGAGATGAAGGAGCGGGCCGAGGCGCTGGCCCGGGACGAGCAACTGGCCCAGCAGCTGGGCGGGCTGGTCGGGGTGCTGGTGAAGGTGGCCGACGTCTGCCGATTACCGCACCGCCGTACGGTGCGCTGGTACCGCAGGAAGTGGTTCCGGGGCCGGGTCGTCACCCAGCTGGAGGTCTTCCGGGAGCTGCGCGGCCGGCAGCGAAAGCCCGTGGCGGACAAGCAGTTGCTGCTCGTCGAGGCGCTGCTCGCGGACATCGACGCGCATTACGGCTTCTTCCGCCGCCTCAACCGGGCGCGCCGCCCGGTCATCCTGCTGCCGGACGTCGACCGGTCCGCCGCGCGGCGGCAGATCAGGGATCGGCTGCTGGACGCCTATGACGACGGGGCGCGCGAGCTGCGGGTCCATCCCGTCGTCATCGCCACCTCCGCCCCCGGCGCCGCGCCCCCGCCACGGGGCGGACAACCCCCCGTGGCGGCCGAGGAGATCACCGCCGCGGTGCCCGACCGGTTCCGCGCCCGGGACGAGGCGGTGGAGCGGTGGCGGCGCAGTCAGGACGTACCGCTGCCGAGCCGGGTGCTCCAGGTGCGCCTCGCCTCCCCGCCACCGGCTCCGCTTCCCGCGCTCGGGGCGGGCCGATGGGGCCCGGCGATGTTGTCCGCCGGCACCGTGGCGGTGGTGTCCGCGGTGCTCGCCGGGCTGCTGAACTGGGCCCCGTGGGACCGTGCGGACGGCTGTGGCGAGCGGTTGCTGATGCGGGGCGCGGACTGTGTCGGCGTCTCGGACGGGACCGGGGTCTTCATGCCCGGTCTGCGGGGCATGCGCGAGGTCTTCGCCGGAATCGAGGCGGAGAACGAGCGGATCGCGCATACGGCGCATGCGACCGTGGCGCTGATGATTCCGATGGAGTCGGACAACCCGGCGGTGCGCCGGCAGATCCTCAGCGAGGTGCAGGGCGCCTATCTGGGGCAGCTGCAGGCGAACGGTTCGGACGCGGCCCCGCCCATCCGGCTGGTGACGGCCAACCCGGGCCGGGACTACCGGGCGTGGCGGTTCACCGTGGACCGGCTGGTCGACCAGGAGCCCGAGCTGCGGATGGTCGTGGGTTTCAACCTGAGCCTGGACTCCACTCAGGAGGCCATGAGCCATCTGGCCAACGAGCTGAAGATCCCCGTCGTGGCCGGGCTGGTCACCTCCCAGTCCTTCGCCAACGTCGACGGTCCGGGCCCCTACCGCTATCCGGGCCTGGCCCGGGTGGTGTCCACCAGCAAGGACCAGGCCGCCGCGCTGCTGCGCTACGATCCGGGGCTGGCCCGCGCGCAGACGGCGCTGGTGGCCGACACCCGGCCGGGCGACAGCTACGACAAGTCGCTGCGGGACGCGTTCACCGAGGCCCGCGGCAGCGGTGCCGGAGCCCAGGACATGACGTTCGCCTCGGAGGGGCCGGAGGTCGCGGGGGTCACCCCGAACGAGTTCGAGACCTTCGCCATGAATCTCTGCGAATCCAAGGCGCGCGTCGTCTACTTCGCGGGCCGGGCGTTCCATCTGGAGCTGTTCGTGAAGAGGCTGGCCCGCACCTACTGCGCCCGGAAGAAGTCGTACACGGTCATCTCCGGCTCCGACGCGACCACCCTCGACGAACGCCTCGACGGCACGGAACGCGCCCTGCTGCGGGGCGACCCGGGCGCCGGCACCCCCACCATCAACGTCCTTTACGCGGCCCCGGCTCACCCCGACGCCTGGGATGTGGAGGTCGGGCGCTGGAAGAAGCGCGCGGGAAGGCGGGGGGCGGCCCCCGGAGACCTGCCGCGCCATCTGGTCGAACCGCAGCGGGCCATGGCGCAGCTGCGCGCCGCGGCCAGGGCCCATGCGGGAAAGCTGGGCACGGTGCGGTTCGACGACGGACGGGCCATCGAGACCCACGATGTGATCCTGACCGCCGCGAAGGCCCTGACGAAGGCGGCGGCCACCACCCGGACGCCCGTCCCGTCGAAGGAGCGGATCAAGGAGGACTACGAAAATCTGAACTCCGCGTTCCGGGTCCAGGGAGCGGGCGGCTGGATCTGTCTGACGAACGCCGGCAACCCGTACAACAAGGCGCTGGCCATCGTCCGGCTCGACCCGATGCGCAGCAAGCTGAGCTTCGAGGCCCTGGCCTGGCCGAAGGGGGCCCCGGCCGCGGACGACCGGTGTGTGGTGCCGCAGAATCCCGGCCGGCCGGGCTGAGTCCCTCCCCGCCACAAGCGATTGACCAGGGAATCTCGTGGGGTCTCGTTGGTAAGGTCAGGATCGATGGCACATCAAACGATCTCCACACCGCCCGTCCCGTTCTCCCGTGAGGAACAGTCCGGCGACATCGCCATCGTCGGGCTCAGCTGCCGACTGCCCGGTGGCATCACGGCGCCCGAGGGGCTGTGGGCCGCGCTCGTGGCCGGCCGCGATCTGGTCGGTGAGATACCCGCGGACCGGTTCGACGCGCACCGGTTCGTGGACCCCGACCCACGGCGCCCCGGGAAGGCGTACACGGCAGCGGGCGGATTCCTGGCGGACATCACCGGATTCGACGCCGCGTTCTTCGGGCTGTCGCCCCGCGAGGCGAGCCGGATGGACCCGCAGCAGCGGCTGTTGCTGGAGATGGCCAGGGAGGCCCTCGACGACGCCGGTATCGATCCGGGGACGCTCGCGGGTTCGGACTCCGGGGTCCATGTGGGGGTGAGCAACGCCAACTACGGCCAGCTCCAGTACGCCCGCCCGGAGGCGATCACGGCGTACACGATGGCGGGGGCGGCGCTGTGCAACACCGCCAACCGGATCTCGCACCTGTTCGATCTGCGGGGGCCGTCCATGGCGGTGGACACCGCCTGTTCCTCCTCCCTGGTCGCCCTGCACCAGGCATGTGCCCAACTGCGCGCCGGGGACGGCGGAGTGGCGCTCGCGTGCGGGATCAACCTGCTGCTGAGCCCGGGGGATTTCATCGGGTTCTCCAAGGCGTCCATGCTCTCCCGCAGCGGCCGCTGCCGCTCCTTCTCCGCGGACGCCGACGGCTACGTGCGCGCCGAGGGCGGCGCGGTGGTGGTGCTCAAGCGCCTCGCCGACGCCAAGGCGGACGGGGACACCGTGCACGCCGTGGTCCTCGGCACCGGAGTGGGCGCGGACGGGCGCACCC
This sequence comes from Streptomyces endocoffeicus, assembly GCF_016741935.1. GTDB lineage: Bacteria > Actinomycetota > Actinomycetes > Streptomycetales > Streptomycetaceae > Streptomyces > Streptomyces endocoffeicus. The sequence continues at coordinate 542,742 of NZ_JAERRG010000001.1, forward strand.
CTGGACTGTCGCTCCCCAGCGCGGAGGCCCAGGAGCGGCTGATGCGCCAGGTGCACCGCGACGCCGGGGTGCGGCCCGAGGACGTGTCCTATGTGGAGGCGCACGGCACCGGTACGCAGGCGGGCGACCCGATCGAGTGCCGGGCGCTGGGCGATGCGCTCGGCGCGGGCCGGGGCACTCCGCTGCCCATCGGCTCGGTGAAGTCGAACCTCGGCCATCTGGAGTCCGGGGCGGGCATGGCCGGTCTGCTCAAATGCGTGCTGATGCTGCGCCACGGGGTGATTCCGGCATCGCTGCACGCCGAACCGCTCAACCCCGCGATCGACTTCTCCGGTCTTGGCCTGGAGCCGGTGACCGCGGCGCGACCCCTGCGCTCGGGGGCCCTGGCGGTCAACTCGTTCGGCTTCGGCGGGGCCAACGCCCACGCCGTCCTCGGCCCGCCGCCCGTACCCTCCGCGACCGCGCCGCCGGAGGTGACGTCCCTGCCGGTGGTGGTCTCGGCGGCCACCCCGGAGGCGCTCACCGAGGCCGTCACCCGCACCGCGGCCCGGCTCCGGGATGCCACCGACTCGTTCTACGACCTCGCCTACACCAGCTGCCTCCGGCGTGGCCACCACCGTGAACGGGTCGCGGTGGTGGCGGACGGCGCCGGTGAAGCCGCCGCGCTGCTGGAGACGATCGCCGAGGGCACTCCGGTGGGCGGGGGCGCCGCGGCGGCCGCGACCCCGGGCCCGGTGGCGTTCGTGTACTCCGGCAACGGCGCCCAGTGGGCGGGCATGGGCGCGGAACTCCTTGACGCCGAACCGGCGTTCCGTGCTGCCGTCACCGAGGTGGACGCCGCACTGGCCGGACACCTGGGCTGGTCGGTGCTGGCAGAGCTGAGGTCCGCGGAACCGGAGCTGCACCGGACCGAGATCGCCCAGCCGCTGCTGTTCGCGGTGCAGATCGGGCTGACCGCGCTGCTGCGGGAGCGTGGCATCCGGCCCACCGCGGTGGCGGGCCATTCGGTGGGCGAGGTGGCCGCGGCGCACGCCTGCGGGGCGCTGGACCTGGCGGCGGCCTGCCGGGTCATCGCCGAACGCGGCCTCGCGCAGGCGGAGACGGCGGGTGGGGGGCGGATGGCCGCGGTGGGGGTGTCCGCCGACGAGGTCTCCGCGCTGATCGACGGCCGGGGCCTGGAGCTGGCCGGAGTGAACAGCCCCACCGATGTGACCCTCTCCGGACCCGCCGAGGAACTCTCCGCGCTCGGCGACGAGTTGCTCCGCCGCGGTGTCTTCTTCCGGGAGCTGAACCTGGATTACGCCTTCCACAGCCGCTCGATGGAGCCGATCCGGGACCGGCTCCACACATCGCTGACCGGGCTCGCGCCACGGGCCGGGACCGCGGCGTTCGTCTCCACCGTCACCGGCGGGACACTGCCGGGCACCGAGCTGGGCGCCGGATACTGGTGGCGCAACATCCGGGAGCCGGTGCTGTTCGGCCCCGCCATCACCACGCTGGCGGACGAACACCGCTGCGGCACCATCGTGGAGGTCGGCCCCCATCCGGTGCTGCTGGGCTATCTGCGCAGGCAGTGCGCCACCGCGGACCGGCCGGTGACCACCGTCGGCACCCTGTCCCGCGAGGCGGCGGGCGCCACCGCGGTGCGGACCACCTGCGCGGCCGTGCTCGCCGCCGGGGCCGACGTCGACTGGGACACCTGGTTCCCGGTACGCGGCCGGGTGGTGCCGTTGCCCGCCTACCCGTGGCAGCGCGAACGCCACCTCAACGGCGCCCCGGACTGGTGGACGACGGGACCGGGTGGCGGCGGACAGGAGTCGGGACACCAACTGCTCGGCGACCGGTTGCCGACCGTGGAACCCACCTGGCAGACCCCGGTCGAACCGTCCCGGCACGGCTGGATCGGCGACCACCGGGTCAGCGGTTCGGTCGTGATGCCGGGTGCCGCGTACCTGGAGATGGCGCTCGCGGCAGGCCGGAGCCGCCACGAGGGGGCCGTGGAGGTCACCGGCCTCGACATCGGCAAGGCGCTGGTGCTGCCGTGGGACGACCCCGGCATGGACACCACCGTGCAGACCCACCTCGCCGGTGAAGTACTCCGCGTGGCCTCCCGCCGGGGCGACGAGGACTGGCAGGAACACGCGAAGGCGCGGGTGCGCCGTCTGCACAGTGATCCTCCCGCGCCCCTGGATGTGGCGGCCCTCCGCACAGCCGCCCGCACCGAGATCTCCGGGGAACGGCACTATGCACGGATGCGGCAGGTCGAGCTGGCGTACGGGGAGGCGTTCCGCGGCGTCCAGCGGCTCACCGTGGCCGACGACACGGTGCTCGCCGACTACGCCAACCCCTCCGGGGCGCAGGGGTTCCACGCCCACCCGGCCCTGATCGACTCCACGCTGCAATCCATCGCGGCGCTGCTTCCCCACGCCGAGAACGGGCAGGTCCACCAGTTCCTGCCCGCCGAACTGGAACGGGTCCGCTTCTGGCGGACCCCCGCCGACCGGGGCGTGGCACTGATCCGGACCCGCCGCCTGACGCTGCGCGAGGCGGTGGTGGACATCACCGTCGCCGATCCGGACGGCACCGTCGCCATGGAACTGCGCGGAGTCCACGTACGCCGCAACAAGGGAGCGGCGAGCGGCATCGACCGCATCGTCAGCACGCTCCGCGCCGCACCGCTGCCCGGGGCCACCGGCCCGGCCGGACTGCCGACGGCCACCGCGCTCGCCGCCGCGCGGGCCGCCGAGGTGGCGGCGCTGGACGAGGCGGCCCGACGCCACGACGGCCCCGCCTTCGTCCGCCGGGTCAAACACCTGACCGGCCACTTCGTGACGGCCGCACTCGCCGAACTGGAGAAGGCGGGCGCACGACCGGCCCACCGCGGGCTGTACGAGAACCTGCGGGCCCTCGCCGAACGAGAAGGCGTGCTCGACCGGACCCCGGAACCGGACCGGCTCCTCACCGAATTGCTGCGGGACTTCCCCGCCATGGCGCCGGAACTGCTCCTGTACGCGCGCTGCGGCCCGCAACTGGCCGGGGTGCTCACCGGAGATGTCGATCCGGTGCAATTGCTCTTCTCGGACACCGAGCGCCTCGCCGAACTGCACTACACCACCTCCGTGGTGCACCACTACCTCAACCGGATGGCCGGGGAGCTGCTCACCGGGCTGGTGGACGCCTGGCCGACGGACCGGCCGCTGCGGATCCTGGAAGTCGGCGCGGGCACCGGGTCCACCACCGCCTGGCTGCTGCCCCGGCTGCCCGCCGACCGCACCACGTACACGTATACGGACATCTCCAGCGCGTTCTTCCCGCGTGCCCGCCACCGGTTCGCCGACCACCGGTTCCTCGACTACCGGACGCTGGATCTGGACCGGGACCCCGCCGAACAGGGTTTCGCCGCCGCCTCCTTCGACCTGGTGATCGCCGCCAATGTGCTGCACGCCACCACCGATGTGCGCCGGGCCCTCGGCCATGTCACCGAACTCCTGGACAACGGTGGCCGATTGCTCGCCCTGGAGTTCCACGACAACGACCTCTTCGCCCCCTGCTACGGGCTGCTCCCCTCGGCGACCGGCTTCACCGACACGGAACTGCGCGAGGACACCCTGCTCGCCCGCGAGCGGTGGCCCGAGGTGCTGCGCTCCACCGGGTTCACCGACGTGGCCCAGCTCGGCGAGGAGCCCATCTGCTCGGTACTCCTCGCCGACCGGGGGATGCGCGAACGGCTCACACCGGTGTCCGATGCCGCCGCGCCCGGCCACTTCGTGGTGGCGACGGACGGCCTCCACGACCTGCCCGAAGCCGTGGTGGCGCGGCTGCGCGAGCTGGGCCGTACGGTGCGCCACGTAGCCGCCTCCGACGACGCCGCGCGCTGGGGCGCCGCGCTGAACGGCACCGAGGAGAGCACCGGGATCCTGGTGATGCTCGGTGACCAGGCCGCGGGGGCCGCGGAAGACGTCGTCGGCCTGGTCGTCCGGCAGGCGGCGATCCTCAGGGCGATGGTCACCGCCTGCCAGGCGCTGCCCGAGAGCCGCGAGGTACGCGCCTGGGTGCTGACGCCCGGCGAACACGCCGCCGTCCCCGAACGCCCCGCCCCGGCCGCCGCCTGGGCCCAAGCACGCACCCTGACCAGCGAAAACCCCCTGCTGAGAATCCGCAGGATCGCGGTGGCCCCCAGCGCGACCGCGACGGACATCTGCGCGGAGCTGCTCGCCGGAAGCGACGAGGACGAGGCCGTGCTCACCGCGGGCGGACGCTTCGTACCGCGGATCACCGAGCGCCGCCCCGCCACCCACTCCGTCCGCCCCTTCGGTCTGGCCGTGGTGGACGACGGACCGGCCTGGACGGCGGTGGCCGTACCCGAACCCGCACCGGGAGAAGTGGTCATCGAGGTGTGGGCGGCGGCGCTCAACTACGCCGACATCATGGTCTCCCGGGGACTGGTACCGCCCATGGCCGAGACACCGGAGGCCGGAACCCCGCTGCTGGGCCTCGAATGCGCCGGAGTGGTGACCCACGTCGGCGCCGATGTGACCGACCGGGCCGTGGGCGACCGGGTGATGGTCGCCCAGTCCGGAAGCCTCGCCTCGCATGTGCGCTGCCCGGCCCGGCTCACCATCCCCATCCCCGAGCACATGCCGTTCACCGAGGCGGCCACCATCCCGACGGTGTTCGCCACCGTGCACTACGGTCTCGACTACCTGGCCCGGCTCCGCCACGGCGAGACGATCCTCGTGCACGGGGCCGCCGGCGGAGTGGGACTGGCCGCGCTGCGTTACGCCGAACACGCCGGCGCCACGGTCATCGCCACCGCCGGCACCCCCGCCAAGCGCCAGCTGCTGCGCCTGCTCGGCCACGAACACGTGCTGGACTCGCGGAGCCTCGGCTTCGCCGACGAGGTCCTCGACATCACCGAGGGCCGCGGGGTGGACGTCGTGCTCAACTCGGTGGCGGGAGAGGCGCTGGGCCGCGGCATGGAACTGCTGCGCCCGCACGGCCGGTTCGTGGAACTCGGGAAGCGCGACATCCTCGCCGACAACGCGCTCGCCCTGCGGCCGTTCTCCCGTGACCTCTCCTTCTTCGGAGTCGACCTCACCAGCCTGCTCCAGGGCGACAGCCCGGTGGCCGGGCAGATGATCGACGAACTGGCCGAGCGCGTCGCGTCCGGGACGTACCGGCCCCTGCCGCACCTCACCTACCCGGCGGACCAGATCGCCGACGCCATGGCGCTGCTGCGGGACTCCCGCCACATCGGCAAGCTCGTCATCACGCTCGACCCCGCGGAACCGGTCCCCGTACGCGTACCGCGACCACCCGTGGCCCTGGACCCGGAGGCGACGTACCTCGTCACCGGCGGTCTGGGCGGGTTCGGCGGCGCCACCGCCCGCTGGCTGGCCCGCTGCGGGGCACGCCACCTCGCGCTGGCCTCCCGCAGCGGCGCCGCCCACCCGGAGGCCCGTACGGTGCTCGCGCGCATCGCCGACGAGGGGGCGCGGGCCACCGCCTACGCCACCGACATCACCGACCCCGCGGCCACTCGGGAACTGGTGGCCGCGATCGACGCCACCGGCCATCCGCTGCGCGGAGTCATCAACGCCGCCATGGTGCTCGACGACGTCCTCGACGACGCCACCGCGGTGGAGCTCGACGACGAGCGGACCCGCGCGGTGGTGAGCCCGAAACTCGACGGGACGGCACACCTGGACCGGCTCACCCGCGACCGGCCACTGGACTTCTTCGTCTTCTACAGCTCCATCTCCGCGCTCGCGGGCAACCTCCGGCAAAGTACTTACGCCGCGGGCAACCTGGCGGGCGAGGCGATCATCCGGCGGCGCCGGGCCGCGGGGCTGCCCGGACTGGCCGTGCAGTGGTGCGCCATCTCCGACACCGGCTACGCCGACCGGGCCGGCATGGTCGACACCATGCGGCAGGCCGGGTTCGGGGAACTCGACTCCACCACCGCCACCCGGGTGCTCGGCGAGCTGATCACCGATCCCGATGCGGACGTCGTCATGGTGGGGAACACGGACTGGGCGCAGACCGCGAAGCTCCTCCCCGCCGTCGCCGCACCGCGCTTCGCCGAGATCCTGCCCGACCCGGACGCCGATCCCCATGACGCCGGCCGGAACATACCGCAGCTGGTGCGCTCGGCGGACGAGCCGGAGGCGCTGGCCATCGTCACCGAGGTGCTGGTCTCGGCGCTGGCCGCGGTATTGCACACCGCTCCGGAGCGGATCGACCCGGACACCCGGCTCGACCAGCTCGGCCTGGAGTCGCTGATGGCGGCCGAGCTGAGCTCCGTACTGCAACGCAGGCTGGACTGTGTGGTCCCGACGATGGAACTGGCCACCGCGGCCGGTGTCCGGCAACTCGCCCCACGCCTGCTCGGGCGGGTCAGGCGGGGCGTATGACCGCGCGCCCACCGTTCCCCGGCGCGGAGCTCAACCGGCTCACCGACCGGCAGACCGCGCGGATCCGGCTCTACTGCGTACCGCCGTCCGGCACCGGATCGGAGTTCTTCCTGCCCTGGGTCGCCGCGTTCTCCGAACTGTTCGACCTGGTGGCGGTCGATCTGCCGGGCCGCGGCACCCGCGCCGGAGAGCCGTCGATCACCGATATCGGCTGGGCCGCCACGGGCATCGCGGAGGCGATCGCCGCGGATCTGCGGCACCGGCCGCCCGCCGACGGCTTCTACGCCGTCTTCGGGCACAGCTTCGGGGCGCTGCTCGCGTTCGAGGCCACCCACCGGCTCCGGTCGGATTCGCGCACCGAACCGGACCTGCTCGCGCTGTCCGCCGTGCCGCCCCCGAACCGCGACGGCCTCGACGACCACATCGCGCGCAACCTCGGCGCCGGGATCGCCGTCATCACCGAGATCATGGGCTGGGAGCAGCCGACCGACGACGCGCTCACCCGGACCGTCTACACCCCGTTCCTCGCGGACGCGGTGGCGCTGCTGCAGCATACGTGGCGGGCATGGCCGCCACTGGGCGCGCGGCTGAGCGTCTTCGGCGGACTCGACGACCCGATGGTCGACCCGGAGTCGCTGCCCGAGTGGGGCGCCTGTACGACGGCCGACGCCCGGGTCCACCGCTTTCCCGGTGGCCACCACTATCTGCGCACCCAAGTGGCGGAGGTGGTCGGTCGGCTGACGGACGATCTGCTGGCCGCGTACCGGAGTCCGGCAGCCGGCTAGGGTCCTTCTGACGGATCTCCGTGGAGGAAGGAGCGGTGTCCGGTGCGTGCTCTCGGCGTGCCGCGCGGAGGCCCTCGTAGCGGAGCTACTTGGGTTTTCGTGCGGTGCGGCGAGAGTGCGTGCCGGGCGTCGCGACGCCGCGGAGATCCGTCAGAAGGACCCTAGGCCCCCAGGGTGCGCGGTTCGGGATCCTCGGTGTCGGCCAGGTCGTCCAGGGTGTCGAGGTCGTCCAGGGTGTCCAGAGTGTCCAGGTCCACGGACCCTCCGGGCATCACCTGGCGGGTGCGCCGGTAGCCGTAGGCGCCGTAGATGACCAGCCCGGCAACGAGCCACGCCCCCAGCCGCACCCAGGTCTCCCACTGCAGGAACGACATCAGCCAGCCGGAGAAGATGATGCCGAGGACGGGCACCACCGGCATCCCGGGGCATCGGAACGCGCGCTTGAGGTGCGGCTTCCGGTAGCGCAGGATCAGCACCGACGCGCAGACCACCATGAAGGCCAGCAGGACTCCGATGTTGGTCAGTTCCGCCACCGCGTTGATGGGCAGCACGCCCGCGAGCACGGCGGAGACGATGCCGATGATCCAGGTGGCACGGTGCGGCACCTTGCGCTTGGGGTGGATGGCGCCGAACCACGCCGGCATGAGTCCGTCCCGGCTGAGCGCGTACCACAGGCGCGAGGCGCCCATCATGAAGGAGAACGTCACGGTGACGATGCCGATGACCGCTCCGACGGCGATGACGTTGGCCAGCCCGTTCAGCCCCACGCCGGCGAAGGCGCTGGAGATGCCGCTGTTCGGGTTGAGCTCGCTGTAGTGCTGGATGCCGGTGAGCACGACGCACACCAGCACGTACAGGACCATGGAGATGCCCAGCGACAGCATCATGGCCTTGGGCAGCTTGTCGCGGGCCTCCACCGACTCCTCGGCGGCGGTGCTCAGCGCGTCGTAGCCGAAGACGGCGAAGAAGACGGTGGCGGCGCCGGTGAAGGCCCCGCCGAGTCCGAAGGGCGCGAACGGGGTGAGATTCCCGCTGTCGACCTTGGTGAAGCCCACCACGATCACCACGAGAACGATGGCGATCTTGACGATGGTCAGCACGGTCTCGACGCGGGCCGAGGTACGGGTGCCACGGGTCAGCAGCCAGGCGACGGCCAGACAGATCGCCACGGCCAGCAGGTCGATCCGATGGCCGGTACCGGTGCCGGGAGCCCCCAGTGCCCAGGTGGGCAGGTGGATGCCGACGGCGTCCAGGAGGAAGCCGAGGTAGCCGGACATGCCGATCGCGACGACGGCCACGATGGCGGTGTACTCCAGGAGGAGGTCCCACCCCACGATCCAGCCCACGACCTCCCCGAGGACCGCGGCGCAGTAGGTGTAGGAGGAGCCCGCCTTCGGCACCATGCCGGCGAACTCCGCGTACGCGAAGGCCGCGCACAGCGACGCGGCTCCGGCGACCAGGAACGAGATCAGTACGGCGGGACCGGCGACATCCCTGGCGACGGCCGCCGCCAGGCTGAAGATGCCGGCTCCGATGATCGCGCCGACGCCGATCATCGTCAGCTGGGTGAGCCCGAGGGTGCGCACCATGCGCTCGCCCGCGAACTGCTCGGAGGGGAGGGTGCGTCGGAAGATCCCCTGGGGGCCTCTTCCCAGGAGGGCGGGAAGCCCGGGCTTGGGGGTGTGGTTGGGGGACATGGCTGGCTCCATGGCAGACAAGCGGCAGCACGACGGGCCACCGACGTGGTGCGGGTCACCACTGGCCTGAAACCATCACCCAGGGTCCGCCGCGCCCGAAAGACGCAGCAGCGCGACAACTTGCGCCCCTGAGACCAAGAAAACCTGGGCCCTTTCGCGGCCTCGTCAGCGGGTGAGAAGCGTGTTCCCGCTGTGCTGCTGACCCCCGGGCGGCCGCCAGCCCGCCGAGGTTCGCAACACCTCCACCAGCACATCCACCAGCGCGGCCACCGTCGGCCGGTGCTCGGCGAAGGAGCGGCACACCACCACGATGTGGCGTTCCATCGTCTCGTGCAGCTCCAGGACATCGAGACAGGACGGGCGCAGCCGGAGCATCAGATCCGTCACCACGCTGACCCCGACACCGGCCTCGACCAGGGCCAGGGTGGCGGCCGTGTCCGTCACTTCGTGCAGCACCTGCGGTTCGAAACCGGCGCGGCGGCAGGCGGTGAGCACGGCGCGGCCGTAATAGCTGGCGACTGACGGCACGATCCATCCCAGGTCCCTGGTGTCGGCGAGCGAGACCCTTTGCCGACCGGACCTGCCGGACTGACCGGACATGGTCCCGGTGGGTACCGCGAGCGAGAAGCGTTCCCGGGACAGCTCCCGCACCCGCAGGGACGGATCCCGCGGGATGGGCACATCCGGGTAGTCCAGCCCCAGCGCCAGGTCCACGCTTCCACCGGCCACCGCGTCGTACACCTCGTCCACGTCCATGTCCCGGCTGCGCACGGTCACGCCGGGGTGCGTCTCGCGCACCTGCCGCAGGGCGGGCGGCAGGATCTCGGCGGCGGCCGTGGCGAAGAGCCCGATCCGCAGCGTCCCGGAGATCTCGTTCCGGGTGCGCTCCAGCGCTTCGACGGCCTCGGCCTCCGTGGTGAGGATGCGCTCGGCGTGCAGGGCCAGGGTCGCCCCGGCGTCGGTGAGTTCCACGCGGCGTCCCACCCGCCGCAGCAGTTGCATGCCGGTGGCCTTCTCCAGCGCGGTGATCTGCTGCGATACCCCACCGGGCGTGTATCCCAGGGCCTCCGCGACCGCGGTGATGGTGCCGCGTCTGGTCAGTTCCACCAGCGAACGCAGCTGCGCACTCGTCCAGTCCATATAGGGATCCTAAAAGATCAGAAGCATGGACCGTTGATAGACGTCAACGTTTGTGTGCTGCACGATGACGCGGAGATAGCTGATCGGCATCGCTCTGTCCTGACACCCCTGCCGCCCCGGGCGTGGCCCCGTCCTCGTCCGGCGAGGTGGCCTCTGGAAGGGAGTCGTCTGTTGTCCGCCTCCGCCTTCCGCACCGTTCCCGCCTCCGCCGATGTCGTGATCGTCGGTGGCGGCGTGATGGGTGCGAGCACCGCGTTTCACCTCGCCGAGGCCGGGGTGACGAACATCGTCGTCGTCGAGCGCGGCGACCTCGGCCGCGGCAGTTCGGGCAAACCGATCGGCGGCGTGCGCGCCCAGTTCTCCGATCCGCTCAACATCGAGCTGGGCAGCCGCAGCCTGCGTGCCTACCGGGAGTTCCGCTACCGGCCCGGCGCCGACATCCGGCTCGACACCGTCGGCTACCTCTTCCTGCTCGACAGCGCACAGCAGGCGAGCGACTTCGAGGCCGGGGTGCGGCTCCAGAACACCCTGGGCGTGCCGAGCCGCATGATCGGCCCCGACGAGGCCCAGCGCCTGTGTCCCTACCTCAGCACCGACGGCCTCGTCGCCGCCGCGTACTCCCCCGCCGACGGACACGCCCGCCCCGGTCTTGTCGTCCAGGGGTACGCCAGGGCGGCGGCCCGGGCCGGTGTCACCATCGCCACCCACACCGCGGTGTCCGGCCTCGACACGGCCGGGGACCGGGTCGTCGGTGTGCACACCAGCCACGGCCGCATCGCGTGCTCGACCGTGATCTGCGCGGCGGGGGCCTGGTCGGCGCGGATCGGGGAGATGGCCGGCGTCAATCTCCCGGTCCGGCCGGTGAAGCGGCAGCTGGCGTTCACCGCGCCGATCACACCGCCCGCCCCGCGCATCCCGTTCACCATCGACTTCTCCTCGACCGCCTACTTCCACAACAGCGAGGACGGTCTGCTGCTGGGGATGGCCGACCCCGGCCAGGAGGACGGTTTCGACACCACCTGGACCCCGGAGTGGCTGGAGCTGTTCCGCACCGTCGCCCGCCACCGCGCCCCGGCCCTGGCCGGCCTGGCGACCGCGGGCGGATGGGCCGGTCTGTACGAGGTCACACCGGACCACAACGCGCTGATCGGCCGCTCCGGCGAGCTGCCCAACTTCCTCTACGCGGCCGGGTTTTCCGGCCACGGCTTCCTCCAGGCACCCGCGGTCGGCGAGGTCGTGCGCGATCTGTACCTGGAGCGGGAGCCGTTCACCGACATCTCCCCGCTCAGCGCCGACCGGTTCCACCACGGCGCCGAGACCCGCCCCGAAGCACATGTGGTGTGAACCGTGAACCCCGATCGAAAGGCCGACCCATGTCAACGCTCAGCCAATGGCAGCTGAGGGCCGCGTTCGCGGCGCGGCTGTCGGAGATGTACGGGCAGGAGGTTCCCGCCTACACCACGCTCGTGGACGTCTCGCGCGAGGTCAACGAGGACGTCCTGCGCGCGCGGGGAGCCGATGCGACACGTCTCGGGTCCATCAGCCGGGTGACCGCCGAGCGGCACGGGGCCATCCGGGTCGGCACGCCACGGGAGTTGGGGCAAGTGGCCCGGATCTTCGGCGCCCTCGGCATGCACCCGGTGGGCTTCTACGACCTGCGGGAGGCCGCGGCCAGCGCCGTCCCCGTCGTCTCCACCGCCTTCCGGCCGGTGGACGGCGAGGAACTGGCACGCAATCCCTTCCGGGTGTTCACCTCCATGCTCACCCCGGCCGACCCCCGATTCTTCGACGCCGAGCTGCGCTCGCGCCTGGAAGCCTTCCTCGCGGACCGCGAACTCTTTCCCCCCGAGCTGCTGGCGCTGGCCGACCGTGCCACCGCCGAGCGGGAGCTGCCCCAGGAGGAGGCCGAGCGGTTTCTGCACCTCGCCGTGGGGGCGTTCGAGCTGTCCGCCGAGCCGGTCGACAAGAGCTGGTACGAGACCCTGGAGCGGATCTCCGCCGTGGCCGCGGACATCGGCGGTGTGCGCAGCACCCACATCAACCACCTCACCCCGCGCGTCCTCGACATCGACGAGCTCTACCGGCGCATGACCGACCGCGGCATCGAGATGATCGACACCATCCAGGGCCCGCCGGCCTGGCAGGGCCCCGATGTGCTGCTGCGGCAGACCTCCTTCCGGGCCCTGGCCGAACCCCGCGCGATGCGCACCCCGGACGGCGGTGTCATCAGCGGCGCCCTGCGGGTCCGCTTCGGTGAGGTCGAGGCCCGCGGCATCGCCCTCACCCGCGAGGGCCGCGCCCGCTACGACGAACTCCTCGGCCGCGTGGACGAGCAGGCGTCCCAGAACCCCTCGGCCTCCCGGGGTGAGATCGCCCGCGCCGTATGGGAGCGGCACCTGCCCGGCAGCGAACAGGAACTCGCCGCCAAGGGACTGGCCTACTTCACCTACCACCGCCACCCCGACCGGCCCCGCGACGGCGGCAGGCCGCCCACCGGCGTCGGCGAACTGCTGCGGCAGGGCTGGGTGCGGGCCGAGCCCATCGTCTACGAGGACTTCCTGCCCCGCTCCGCGGCCGGGATCTTCCAGTCCAACCTCAGCGGCGCGGGCACCCGCCACTGCGACCAGCAGGGCACGGCGTACGACGCGGACTGGCTCTCCGGCGCCATCGGCCGCGACGTCCTGGACCCCTTCGCCCTCTACGCGCGGCAGCAGAACGCCTCCCTCGCACACGTCGCCCATGAGCTGGGCCTCACCGGCACCCCCAGCTGACCCCTCACTCCCGGAGGACCGCCATGACCAGCACCGCACTGCCCACCACTGAGGACCTGCGCGCCCGCGCCCGTACCGCCCTCGACAACATCGGCGTCGATGTGGCCGAGGGCGGCGACTTCTCCGCCCGCACGCCCCTCACCGGCGAGAACCTCTTCGGGCTCACGGCCGCCACCGACGCCGACACCGAAGACGCCATCGCGGCGTCCCGTACGGCCTTCCTCACCTGGCGCACCACGCCCGCGCCGCGCCGTGGTGAACTCGTGCGCCGCCTCGGTGAGTTGCTGCGCGCGCACAAGAGCGACCTGGCCGACCTCGTCACCATCGAGGCGGGCAAGATCCGCTCCGAGGCGCTCGGCGAGATCCAGGAGATGATCGATATCTGCGACTTCGCGGTCGGCCTGTCCCGGCAGCTGTACGGCCGTACGATCGCCTCCGAACGCCCCGGCCACCGGCTGGCCGAGACCTGGCATCCGCTCGGCGTGGTGGGCGTCATCTCCGCCTTCAACTTCCCCGCCGCCGTGTGGTCGTGGAACACCGCCGTCGCCCTCGTCTGCGGCGACACCGTGATCTGGAAGCCCTCGGAGCTCACCCCGCTGATCTCCCTGGCCTGCGACCACCTGCTCGGCCGGGCCGCCGGCGAGGTCGGCGCGGACCGCGACGTACACCGTCTCCTGCTCGGCGACCGCGCGGTCGGTGAGAAGCTCGTCGACGATCCGCGCGTCGCGCTCGTCAGCGCGACCGGCTCCACCCGCATGGGCCGCGAGGTCGGCCCCCGCGTCGCCGCCCGCTTCGGCCGCAGCCTGCTGGAACTCGGCGGCAACAACGCGGCGATCGTCGCCCCGTCCGCCGATCTCGACCTCGCCATCCAGGGCATCGTCTTCGCCGCGGCGGGCACCGCGGGCCAGCGCTGTACGACGCTGCGCCGCCTCATCGTCCACCGCGACATCGCGGACACCCTCGTCCAGCGGCTGACCGCCGCCTACGGCAAGCTCCCCATCGGCAATCCGTTCGAGGACACCACGCTGGTCGGCCCGCTCGTCTCCGCCGCGGCCCTCGACTCCATGAACAGCGCCCTCACCCGCGTCCAGGCCCAAGGCGGCAAGGTCCTGGCGGGCGGCAACCGGCGCCTGGCCGGGGCCGCCCCCGCGGCCGCCTATGTCGAGCCGGTCCTCGTCCGCGTCGACGCGCAGACGGACGTCGTACGGGAGGAGACCTTCGCCCCGATCCTGTACGTCCTCATCTACGACACCCTCGAGGAGGCGATCGCGCTGCACAACGACGTCCCCCAGGGCCTGTCGTCCAGCATCTTCACCCGCGACCAGCGGGAAGCCGAGATCTTCCTGTCCGCCGCGGGCTCCGACTGCGGCATCGCCAACGTCAACATCGGCACCTCCGGAGCCGAGATCGGCGGTGCCTTCGGCGGCGAGAAGGACACCGGTGGCGGCCGGGAGTCCGGATCCGACGCCTGGAAGGCGTATATGCGCTCGGCCACCAACACCATCAACTACTCCAGCGAACTCTCCCTCGCCCAGGGTGTCAGCTTCCTCTGATCAGACACCTCTCCCACTCATGCGCGGACGGCGGTCCGTCCTTCCCCCCGTGGAGGGCGGACCGCCGTCCTGGTGGGTGGTGAGGGCGGCGCGGGGTGGACCGCGCCGCCCGACTTGCGGTACCGAGCCTGCCGACCCACCGCGGCCACCTGCCAGGGCCCGCGGCGCATTGCCGAGTTCGGGGGACGTCCCACGCGCTGACCTGCGCGGATACCGCCCGCGAGGACGCACCGCCGGGACGCGCTGGGCCGGGATCCGCGGCGCACACCGGCCGAGAGGCGTGCGGCGGGGCAGGCCACGGAGAACCAAGAGGGCTTAAAGCGGCCGGACCAGAGCTCGCGGGAGGTGGATAATCCGGGCTCGCGGGACTCAATGCGTATGGGGTGGAACATGTCGCGTTGGAGGCCATTACCGGATTCGCTCGACGACCGGGTCCGGCAGTTGGTTGTGCAGTTGCGCCGGTTGAAGGACCGTAGCGGGCTGGGACTGTCGTCGCTGGAGTCCAAGACCGGCTACAGCCGCTCCTCCTGGGAGCGCTACCTCAACGGGAAGGCCCTGCCGCCACGGCAGGCGGTGGAGGAACTGGCCCGGGTGGGCGGCGTCGAGCCGACCCGCCTGCTGGTGCTCCACGAGGTGGCCGAGGCCGCGTGGCGGGAGAGAGCGGCGGCGGACGTACCGACGGCGGACGGCCGGCGAGCGCCGGCGGACGCGCCGGAGCCGAGGGGCGTACGCCGTGGAGTGCTGATCGGCGTCTGCGCGGCCGTGGCGCTCGGCGCGCTGCTCGTCGGAGTGCTGATCGCCGCGCCCTGGAAGGACGGAGGGGACAGCGGGACGGACACGGCCGGGACCAAGCGCGGCGCGGCGGCCGGGGCCTCACACGGCACCTTCGCCTACCGGCCGGGGAAGACCTACCCCTGCGCCGTCGAGCGGGAGCACGGACGGAGCTACGCGGGCTACAGCACCACCCGCACCGCCGTCCTCTCCCAGCCGGGATGGGACGTCGTCGAAGCCCAGTGCCTCCTGCACCACCTGGGCCTCGATCCCGGCGGCGCCGACGGCGTCTACGGGGAGCACACCACTCGGGCCGTCAAACGACTGCAGAAGAGGTCCGGGCTGCCACCCGACGGCATCGTCGGCCCGCACACCTGGCAGGTGCTGCGACGATGAAGGACACCACACCGCCCGCCACCGCGTCCGCCTGCACCCGCCTGGCCACCGGGCTGCGCGAGCTCAGGACGCGCACGGGCCTGAGCATGGCGGCGCTCGCCGAGCGCACCACCTACAGCAAGTCCTCCTGGGAGCGCTATCTCAACGGCAAGCAACTCGCCCCGCGCCAAGCCGTCGAAACGCTGTGCACGATGGCGGGAGAGCCGCCCGGACGCCTGTTGGCGCTGTGGGAGCTGGCCGATGGCGAGTGGAGCGGCCGGGCAGGCAGCCCGCCGCGCCCCGCGGCCGTACAAGCGCCGGAGCCCGATGTCATGGGCAACCATGGCCGGTCGCCGCGTCCGGCCGAGCCGGATCAACGACACGGCAGGCGCCCCGGGTTGCGCGGATGGGCCGCTGTCGGCGTGGCCGCGTGTGTGGTCGGGGCCGCGGTGGCAGCGGCGTGGGTGACGGTCCTGGCGAACACGGGACCGAAGGACTCCGCGGCGCACGAACCCTCGTCCACCGCGCCACCGGCCCCCGGTTGCCACGCCCAGGGCTGTGCCGGCAAGGACCCGGGCCTGATGGGCTGCGGCGCACCCGCACGGGTCCGCGCGCTCGGCCCGCCGCTCCGCACCTCCACCGGCGCGCGGCTGGAGTTCAGATACAGCGCGGCGTGCTCCGCCGCATGGGCGCGGATCTGGCACTCGCACATCGGAAACGTCATCGAGGTATCGGCTGACGGCGGCAGGCCGCAGCGGGCCGAGGTCACCGACGCCTACGACGCGGAGGACTACGTCTTCACACCCATGGTCGACGGCGCGGACCCCACCAAGCTGCGGGTCTGTTTCGAACCGAGACTCCACCGCGCCCGGGAGTGCTTCACCCGCTGACCAGGCGGGCCCATGCGCGCGGGGCCCGGTCAGGGCCGAAGTCGATGGATGCCGGAAGTCCAGACATGCCGTTTGAGTCCAAAAGAATACCGGGGTACAGTACGACGGCTCCGCTCCCCCACCGCATTCGGCATCCACACCCCCATAGGTGGTTTGACATGCGCGCGTCGCAATTAGGTGAATGTTGTACGGTCCTGGTAGAGGATCAGGCGCTCGATGAATTCCTCGAGGTGGCCGTCGGTGAGTACCAGCGCATCACCTCCGAAACACCGCTGCCGTGCTTCGCTCTCCTCGTGGGTTCGGCGGACCGGGCGACCTTGACCGTCGAGCGCGTCGCGTTCGGCCGCAATGCCCGCACCACCGACCCGGCCGCGCGCCGTGAGTTCACCGAGTCGATCGTGCCGCTGTTCGGCCCGGCGTACGAGAACGAGACACGTGGCTGGTGGATCGACTCCCACGACCTGCTGAGGGCCTCGCGCGAGGCCGAAGCCGACGGTCTGGAGATCCTGGGATCCGTACATATGCACCCCGACTGGCATCGCATCGGCCCACCGGAGGAGCGGCGGTTCATCCTCAGCGAGCGCCCGACCCCGATGGACCAGCACGTCTTCGGCAACACCGGTTGGCCCGTCAACCTCATCTGCTACCTGGAACGTCGCGGCGACGTCATGTACCACGCCCTCGCCGCCTGGGCGCCGCCCCCACCCGAGAGCCCTCACCTTCCGTGCGCCGAACTCCCGCTGCGGATACGGACCCGGGCCATGGCCGGGGTGTGAGGCCGATGACCATCACGATTCCCACCCCCGCCCGGCCACTCCGCCGGATTCCGACCGCTGGAGGAATTGCCCATGTCTGACGCGTCCACCCCGGACAGGCCCACATTGCGGCATCTGGCCATTGTCGCCCGCGACCCCGAGAAACTGGCCGAGTTCTACAGCGGAATCTTCGAGATGGAGCTCTTCCACCGGGATCCCGATGGCAGCTGCTTCCTCTCCGACGGGTATCTCACCCTCGCGCTGATCAAGCATCAACTCGACGGCGACACCCCGTTGGGCATGAACCACTTCGGTTTCCATGTCGCCGACACATCCGGGATATCCGCCGCTCTGGTCGACTCGGGCGCCGATGAGCCCGCCGAGCGCTTCACCAACCGCCCGTTCGCCGAGTACCGGGCCATCGACCCGGAGGGCAACTGGTTCGATCTCTCCGCCCACGGCTTCGGCGGCCCCCGCCCGGCCGCCGAAGCGGACGGCGAGTAACGGGGCCCGGGGCGCCGGCCTCAGCCGGCCTTATGGGGCGGCGCCCCGCACACATCAGCCGACCCGCCGCGCCAACACCTGCCCCGGCCATGCCCCGGACAGGAAACGCTCGGTGGGAATGAAACCGTTGCGCTCGTAGAACGCGACCAGTTCGCCCCCGCCGCCCGCCCAGCAATCGACCCGCAGCAGCTCCACGCCGGCGCGCCGGGTCTCCTCCTCGGCATGGGCCAGCAGCGCCGCCCCGATGCCCCGGCCGGCGTGGTGTCGGTCGGAGACCAGCAGCCGCACATATCGCTCGGGTTCGCCGGCCGGGGCGATCGGCATCTGCGGGCTGGGCCCGGAGTCCAGCACCAGGGCTCCGACGGGTATCCCGTCCAACTCCGCGATGAATGGGGCGTTCTCGGTGAGATACCGCTCGACCCGCGCCACTCCGCCGGGCCGTTGCGAGTACGGCATCGTGCCCCACTGCTCGGTGTTGCCGCGCTCGTTCATCCAGACCACTGCGCCGTCGAGCATGTCCAGCACCGCTGGCGCGTCGGCCGGATCGCCCGGTCTGATCCGTATGGTGTGTGTGGTGTCGTTCACGGCGGAAGTCTAGGCAGAAAAACGCACGGAACCCCCGCCCGATCGAATAGGCGTTCAAGCGGATTGCGAAATTCCCCGGGTGGGCGGTAGTTTTGCGGCAGACTTTCGGCCGGTTGTGTGCTGCGAGTGGTTCAGCCTGGGACTACGGTGTTTTCGAGGGTCCGGCAGAACGAAATCGGCGACACCGGGGCGTGGCGGCATTGGGGCAAACCGCATTCGGGCGACTGTGCGAAGGGCGTCAGTGGAGTCACCCCGCGGTGTTTCTCGCGGTCTACGCCAACGTCGCCGCCCGTCTGGGAGAGCCGGAGCAGGTATCGGCCCGGCAATTCCACCGGTGGTGTGAGCCTGATCCGCCGTACCCGGGGCCGTCAAGCCAACGTGTGCTGGAGGACATGTTCGGCGCGTCACTGGAACACCTCGGGTTCCCCCTCCCCCAGCGGCACCGTGGCCCATCGGCATCCGGTGGCACGGGCTCGGCGTCGCGGTTCGCCGTACTGGGGCCCGTTCGCGTCTGGCGTGGTGAGCAGGCGCCCCCGGTCCTCAGGCCGCTGGAGCGCGCCGTGCTGTGTGTGCTCCTGCTGCGGGGACGCACCGCCACCGCGAGCGAGCTGGTCGACGGGGTGTGGGGAGACACCCCGCCACCTCAGGCGATCGCCAGCTTACGCACCCACGCCTTCCGTCTTCGCCGAGCGCTGGGGCCCGGCGTACTGGTGTCGGAGGCGGGAGGGTACGCACTGCGGATACGGCCCGGGGCACTGGACCTCGCGGTGTGCGAGGACTACGAGGCACGAGCGAAACGTGCCAGGGCGGAAGGGGAGTTGACCGGGGCGCGGCAGCTGCTGCACATGGCGGTGGAGCTGTGGGAGGGGCAGCCGCTGGCCGGAGTGCCCGGCCCGTACGCCGAGGCCCAGCGCGCCCGTCTGGAGCAGTGGCGCCTGACCCTGCTGGAGGCGCGCCTCGATCTCGACCTGGAACTGGGCCTGCACACCGACGCGGTGTCGGAGCTGACCGCGCTGACCGCGGAGCACCCGCTGCGGGAGCGGTTGCGCACGCTGCTGATGACGGCGCTCTACCGGAGCGGCCGGCAGGCGGAGGCGCTGGGTGTGTACACCGACACCCGCCGCCTCCTGTCCGAGGAACTCGGCGTGGCACCCGGCGCGGAACTCGCCCGGCTCCATCAGCGCATCCTGCGCGCCGACCCCTCGCTCGCCGGGCCACGGAGGCTCCCGGCCGGGAGCAAAGCCGTACCCACGGCCACACCCGCGCCACGTCCGGCTCAACTCCCGGCGAAGCTCGCCGACTTCACCGGACGCGCCGCCGTCATGGACACCTTGCGGAAGCGGCTGCGGCTCGCCCAGGGGACGGTGATG
Organism: Streptomyces endocoffeicus; assembly: GCF_016741935.1. GTDB lineage: Bacteria > Actinomycetota > Actinomycetes > Streptomycetales > Streptomycetaceae > Streptomyces > Streptomyces endocoffeicus. Next base: position 562,351 of record NZ_JAERRG010000001.1, read on the forward strand.
GCGATCTCCGTGGTGCAGGGACTCGGCGGGGTGGGCAAGACGGCTCTGGCCGTGTGCGTCGCGCAGGCGGTCCGGGAGCGGTTCCCCGACGGGCAGTTGTTCGTCGATCTCATCGGCCACAACGCCCAGCCCGCGGATCCCGCGGCCGTACTGGGCACCTTCCTCCGTGCGCTGGGCACCCCGCCCGCGGAGATCCCGGAGGGGCTGCCCGAGCGGGCGGCGCTGTACCGCTCGGTCCTGGCCGACCGCCGGGTGCTGGTCCTGCTGGACAACGCCCACGACACGGCACAGGTCCGCCCGCTGCTGCCCGGCTCGCCGAGCTGCGCCACGCTGATCACCAGCCGCACCCCGATGTCCGGGCTCGACGGCGCCCGTGTGGTCGACCTCAGCATCATGGACCAGCCCGAGGCGCTGGCCCTGTTCACCCGCATCATCGGCGACGAGCGGGCCGCGGCCGAGCCCCACGCCTGCCGCAAGGCCGTCGCCGCCTGCGGCTATCTGCCCCTGGCCATCAGGATCGCCGCCGCCCGGCTGACGACCCGCCCCGCCTGGACCGTGCGCAACCTGACCGACCGCCTGGCCGACGCCCACCGCCGCCTGCACGAACTGCGGGCCGGGGACCTGGCCGTCAAGTCGAGCTTCGAGTTCGGATACACACAACTGGGGCCCTCGCAGGCACGGGCCTTCCGGCTGCTCGCACTCACCTATGGACCGGACATCTCCCTGGCCGCGGCCACGGCCGTCCTCGGCGTCACCACGAGCGAGGCCGAGCGATTACTCGAATCACTCGTCGATACCAGCCTGCTGCATTCGCCCGAGCCCGGCCGCTACCGCTACCACGACCTCGTTCGCATCTACGCGCGCGACCGCGCCGAGCGGGATGAACCGCCGGCGGGCCGAGCGGCCGCGATGTCGCGCATGCGGGACTTCTATGTGGCCTCGGCGGCACGCGTGTACGCCATGGGCCGACCGGGAGACCGGCTCGTCGACCACCTGATGCCCACCGAGTACCCCGGGCCGGACTTCCCGGACGCCCGCACCGCGCTGGACTGGCTCCTCAGCGAGGCGGACTGCCTCCTCACCTGCGCCCAGCAAGGCGCCAAGTCCCTGGAGCGAGGTGCCGTTCGCCGCGCGGCGGACCTCCTTCTGGTCACCCGGGACCTGGTCGAGTCCGGTACGCACTACCTCCAGTACGAGGCGGCGGCCCGTTCGGTGGGCAACGCCGCCCACATCGCCGGGGACACGGCCGCGGAGGGCCGGGCCCGCCTTGCGCTGGCGGGGATGTTCCCCGTCACCAGGGGCCAGCAGCAGGCCGACGACGAGGCCCGCCGCGCGGGCCTGCTCGCGACCGCCGCGGGAGACCTGACCACCGCCTGCCACGCGTTGAACGTACGCGGCGTCGTGGCGATCTACCAGCAGCGCTACGACGACGCGGAAGCACACCTCCGCGAGGCACTGCGCGGCTTCCGGGCCGACGGCAACCTCGCCTGCGTGGCCAGTGTGTTGTCCAACCTCTCCCGTGTACACGCCGCCACCGGCCGGGCCGACAGCGCCGTCGACCTCGCCACACAGGGAGTCGACCTCCGGCGGAGCCTGGGCAGCACCTGGCGCATCGCCAATGGCCAGCTCGCCCTGGGAATCGCTCTGCACCGGGCTGCACGGCATGCCGCGGCGGTGGGCGAACTACTGGCGGCGCTCAGCACCTTCCGCGACAACCGGCAACGGCTCTGGGAGGGATCCACCCACGCCCGGCTGGCCGAGGTGTATCTCGCGTCGAACCACCCGGCCGAGGCGGCCACACATGCCGAGCAGGCACTGGCTCTCGGCTCCATCGGCAACAAGTGGCGCCGCGGGTCGATCCTGAGTGTGCTGGGCCAGGCATTGGAGCAACTGGGGCAGCCGGACAGGGCCCGCGCGTGCCGCCGCAAGGCCGAGATGTCCTGGGTCTGGTGGAGCCCCTGATCGGCCGAGCTCGTTCTTCGTACCGGCCGGGGCATTCAGCGGCAGGTCGGCATCCTTTCGGGTTGCGGGCCTGTCGGCGGAGGCCGATTCACGGCTGTGCGGACCAAGGGCCGGTTGACTTGGCGCGGGCGGAGGCGATCGCGTCTCCGAAGCGCGTCTTGTGAGGGCAGCCACGTTGATCAACAGACGGAACGTACTGCGGGCAGGCACGGTCGGTGTTCTGGGCACGGAGATGGTGGCTTCGCAGTCACCGCCCGCCGCCGCCACGCCACCACCCGAGGTGGCGGAGCGGGTCAGCCGGCGGGACTGGGAGCTGCTGGACCAGGCGCTGTCGTCGCGTTCCACCCTCTACCGGCCGGGGGATTCCGGCTACCCGCCGCTGGCGCTTCCGTTCAACCATCGGTACGCCGGGATCCGCCCGGCGGGAATCGTGGCGTGCGGCAGCACCAGGGACGTCAGTACGGCGGTCCGCTGGGCCCGTACGGTGGGGCTGCCCGCCGTGCCCCGTACCGGGCTGGGCCACAACTACGCCGGGTACTCCGCCACCACCGGTCTGCTGCTCAACATGGCCCGTATGAAGAGCATCGACTCCACCCCGGCGCCGGGCCCCCGCTCCCGGACCCGGACGTACGGGCGGATCAAGGTCGTTCACGATGCGGGCACCGTCACCGTCGGGGCCGGGGTCACCAACGGCGATCTGCACCCGATGCTGGAGGACCGCGGCATGTTCGTGCCGACCGGCCGCTGCCCCACGGTCGGGGTGGCCGGGCTGGTGCTCGGCGGCGGGATCGGCTTCAGCGACAAGATGTTCGGCCTGACCTGCGACCGGCTGCTCTCGACGGACGTGGTACTGGCCGACGGCGACGTGGTGGAGGCCAGTCAGGACTCGCACTCCGACCTGTTCTGGGGCTGCCGCGGCGGCGCGGGGAACAACTTCGGTGTCAACACCTCCTTTACGTTCCAGTACGAGCGGTTCCAGGGCAACGTGGGCTTCTACCAGCTGAGCTGGAGTCTGGACTCGGCGGTGCCGGTGATGGCCGCCGCGCAACGGATCGCCGTGGACACCCTGCACGACAAGCGGTTCCATCTCCGCGTCGGCATGGGAACTCATGGGCTCACCAGGGACGAGATCCGCGCCAACGCGGGCGTCAACGCCATCGGCCAGTACTACGGCGACCTGGCGGAGCTGCGCGACATCCTGGCTCCGCTGCTCGCCATCGGCACGGCCGAGGAGCGGGCCGCCAACAACGCGTCGGTCCGCGAGGTCACTCCGGGTGAGGCGAGCGTGCTGCTGAGCGCCACGACGCCGGTCCAGCAGTTCGCCACCAAGTCGGCGGTGCTGACCCCCCGGACGCTCCTGACCGACGACCAGGTCGCCGCCGCCGCCGAGCAACTGCTGGAATGGCCTGGCAGCAACAACGAGGACGGAGCCGGGCTCGCCATGTTCGCCCTCGGTGGCGAGATCAACCAAGTGCCGCCGGACGCGACGGCGTTCGTCCACCGCAACGGCGTGTTCATCCTCGCCGCCGAGACCTCGTGGGCGGACTACGACCCGCCCGGCGTGGCCACGGCGAATCTTCAGTGGCTCCCCGAGTTCTACCACGCCGTTTTCGGCGGTACGCCTCCTCCGCACTCCTACCAGAACTTCCCGGATCCGACCCTGAAGGACTGGCGGCGGGCCTACTACGGGGCGAACTACGACCGGCTGGTCCGGGTGAACCGGACGTACGACCCGGCCAACTTCTTCAGCTATCCACAAGCGATCGGCACCTGACGTTTCGCGGGGCTTGACAGCCGATCAGGCCCTTCATACGTTGCTCATCTTGCCCTTTTCGGGGCGGGGTCGCATGCACCGCGGTGCGGCTGGGACGTCCCGAAGGGTTTCGCGGTGCGCGCATGGCTCCCCGACGCTCGTGGCCACCGGCGCCTGTTCTCCGCGCTGTCCATCGATGCCCTGGGCACCGGCCTCTTCCTGCCGTTCTCCATCCTCTACTTCACCGCCACGACCGACCTGACCCTCGGCAGGGTCGGACTGGCCCTGTCCATCGCGGCGTTGGTGCGCATTCCGGCGACACCTGGTGCCGGAATGTTCTGCGATCGGTTCGGCGCGCGGAACACGGTGGTGGTCTCCAACCTCACCCAGGCGGTCGGGTTCTTCAACTACCTCCTGGTGGACTCCTTCGGCCAGCTGCTCATCGCCGCGGTCGTCGTACAGCTGGGCAACTCGGCATTCTGGGTGGCCTATCCGGCGCTGGTGCATGACGTCGCCGAGGGGAAGCGCCAGGAGTCCTGGTTCGCCCTGATCACCTCGCTGCGCCATGCGGGACTCGGCGCCGGGGCTCTCGGCGCGAGTCTCGCCGTCTCGATCGGCGGGTCGACCGGATACACCGCGATCGTCGCCGTCAACGCCCTGTCGTTCGCCGTGGCGGCGATCCTGACACGGCTCGACACCTCAGGCGGCACTCGCCCCGTTCCCGCCGACACCACACCAGAACACGACGCCCCCTCAGCACACGCCCCCTCAGCACACGCCCCCACGAGCGGCTGGGCGAGCACCCTCCGGGACCGGCCGTTCCTCGGTTTCGTCGTACTCAACTTCGGCCTCGCGCTGCTCTCCCTCGCCTTCGGCCTCGGTGTTCCCGTCTTCCTGGTCGACACGGTGCACCTACCGCCGTGGATACCCGGCACCGTCCTCGCGGTCAACGCCGTACTCGGCGCGGTGGGCGCCACACCCGTCGGCGCCGCCATCACGGGGCGCGGCCGAAGCGGCGGACTCATAGCCTCGCAGGCCATCGTCGGCTGTGCGTTCATGGCGGTGCTCTGCTGCGCGTACGTGCCGTCGGCTTTCGGCGTCTGCCTCGCTCTCGCCGCGGTCGTCCTGGTGACCCTCGGCGAACTCGTCCAGAGCCTGATCGTGTCCCCCATCGTCAACGACTGTGCCACGGCGGCGAGTCGCGGCCGGTACAACTCGCTCTCCCAAATGGCCTTCAGCATCGGCGACGTCGTCACACCCGCCCTCATGACCACACTTCTCGCCCATGGACCGGCCGCCGCCTGGATCCCGATGGCGGCCCTCGCCCTGGTCAACATGCTCGGCATCGCCCTGCTCACCAACCACCTCCCCGCGATGCGGCGACGCGTCAACCAGCCGGGCCCCACCGAAGCCGACGGCTGCGGGTAGCCGCCGACGGGCGACTGCCGGCCGGGACGTCCGGGTGGAGCTGGGACGTCGGCCACCTGTCAGTGCCACCGGTGAGAATGCCGGGCATGATGACACCGATCCATGCCGATGGCTTCGAGCAGGTCGCGCTCTGGCGCGATGAGGAAACCGGGCTCCGGTCCGTCGTCGTGATCCACGACACGACCCTCGGACCGGCCCTGGGCGGGGTACGGATGCATGCGTACGCCGACGAAGACGCCGCCGTGCTGGACGGCCTGCGCCTGGCCGAGGCCATGACGCTCAAGGCCGCGGCCGCCGGGCTGGGACTGGGCGGGGGCTGGAGCATCATGATCGGCGACCCGGCGCACCACAAGGAAGAACGGCTGCTGCGGGCGCACGGCCGTGCCCTCGCGGCCTTCGGGGGGCGGTTCATTCCGGTCAACGACATCGGCACCACGCAGGCCGACATCCGCGTGATCGGGCGGGAGACCTCGCCGGTGTGCGCGGCGGGGGATCCCTCTCCCCTGACGGCGCTGGGGGTGCTGGAGGGAATCCGCGCCTGCCTGCGTGCCTCCGGTGGTGACGGCGACCTGGCCGGGGTGCGGGTATGCGTCCAGGGAGTGGGCAATGTGGGATCGGCCCTGGCCGATCTGCTGGCCGCGGAGGCCGCGGAGTTGATCGTGGCGGACACCGACCCCCGCCGGGCGGACGCCGTCGCGGCACGGCACGGCGCTCGGGTCGTCGCACCGGAAGCGGCGCCGGCCGTCACCTGCGATGTGCTGGCGCCCTGCGCGCTGGGCAGCGTCGTGACCGACGAGACGCTGCCGCGGCTGGACTGCCGCATCATCGCCGGCGGCGCCAACAACGTCCTGGCCACGCCCGCTCACGCCGCCATGCTGCGGGCGCGCGGAATCCTCTACGCACCCGATTTCTGTGTGAACGCCGGCGGCCTGATCTTCCTGGAGGAGCAGCTCCTCGGCCACGACAGCGCACACGCCGAGGCACGCGTCCGCCAAGTCGGTGTCCGGGTGGCCGAGGTGATCGACCGCTCACGGCGTACGGGCGTATCCACCGCGGACGCCGCCACCGAACTCGCCCGGGCACGACTGCGTCCGTGACGCGCCGCGCGGACGAGGCCCGACGGCCGCCGATGGCTGAGCCGCCGATGGCTGGGCCGCCGATGGCTGGGCCGCCGATGGCTAGAAGCGCGGCATTCCGGAGGGCGGTTCCGGGATCGCCCGCCTCGCCGTCACCGCCTCGATGAACTCCCGTGGCGGGAGGTAGCCGTGGGCGGTGACGTAGTGGAGGACGAGATTGGGGGCGATGAGCCATCGGCCGTCGCGGGCCAGCAGCCTGATCTCGGCGCTGCCGAGGGTGACCTCGGTGCCGTCGGCGTTCACCACGACGGGGTAGGGCGGCTTTCCCTCCGGGTGCGGGAGGGTGCAGCTCTGCCAACCCCGCATGCGGTTGGTGGAGTTGTCCCGGCAGAGGACCGCGAGCGCGTGGACGAATTCCGTCGGCACCTCACCGCGGGGGAACTCCTCCTGCCGCTCCAGCCATCCGACATTGACCGCCTGGACGCCCTGGGGCACCCCGATGCCGGGGGTGTAGGCGTAAGGGGAGCCGTCCTCGTACCGCACCGCGTGTTCCTCTCGTGCTCATGGGGCATCGCTGATGGCCGCTGCCCCTGCGACCGTACGGTGTGCGGCACCGCGCACACCGAGCGGGTCAGCGCGCCAGCCGCCCCAGGAGCGAGGAGGCCGCCGTGATACCGGCCGCCGCGGCCAGCACCAGGACGGCGTAGTCGAGTGCGAGGTGGTGCGGGGTGCCCAGCAGCAGTCCACGCAACGCGTCGACCTGGTAGCTCAGCGGATTGGCCTTGCTGACGGCCTGGAGCCAGCCGGGCATCAGCGCCACCGGATACAGCGCGTTGGAGCCGAAGAACAGCGGCATGGTGATGGCCTGCCCGATGCCCATGAGCCGGTCGCGGGTCAGCACGATCCCCGCGATGGTCATGGACAGGCAGGAGAAGAAGGCCGAGCCGAGGATCACCGCGACGGCCACCCCGAGGAGCCGCAGCGGGTTCCAGGTCAGCGCCACCCCGAGCAGGGCCGCGATGGCGATCACCACGACCGCCTGGATCAGCGCCTTCACCCCGGAGGCGAATGCCTTACCGGTGATCAGGGCGGCTCGCGGGGTCGGGGTGACCAGCAGTTTGGTGAGGATCCCGGCGTCCCGCTCCCAGATGATCTGGATCCCGTAGAAGATGGCGATGAACATCGCGGACTGGGCGATGATGCCGGGTGCGAGATAGTCGATGTACGGCGTGCCGCCGGTCGGTATGGCCTTGAGCCGGGTGAAGGTCTCGCCGAAGATCAGCAGCCACAGGGCGGGCTGGACCGCCCGGGTGTACAGCTCGGTGCGGTCATGCCGCAGCTTCTGGAGCTCGACCACACACATCGCGACGACCCGCGCGGGCAGCATCCGCCAGCCGGTGCGGGCGCGCGGCGGGGTCAGCAGTGGATCGGGGCGGCCGTCCGGCGCGAGCCCGGCGGCGTCAGCCGACCCGGGACGCGGTGCGACGGGTGCTTCGGACATCGCGGAAATCTCCTCCCTGCTCGTCGAGGCCGCTGCCGGCGACGTCGCGGAAGACGTCCTCCAGGGTCGGCTTGGGATCGGCCTCGCCCTCCGCCCGGCGGCGTCCGGCCAGCTCGGAGCGGAGTTCATGGGGCGTTCCCAGGGCGTGGATCCGGCCGCGGTGCATCAGCGCGAGCCGGTCGCAGTACTGGTCGGCCTCGTCCATGTAGTGCGTGGTGACCAGCACGGTCATCCCGGTGGCCGCCCGTACCGCGTTGATGTGCTCCCACACACTGGTCCTGGCGATCGGGTCCAGGCCGATCGTCGGCTCGTCCAGCATCAGCAGCCGGGGCGCGCTGACCAGCGCCTGGGCCAGTTCCAGGCGGCGGATCATGCCGCCGGAGTACGTCTTGGCGAGCCGGTCCGCCGCCGCGGTGAGATCGACCGCCTCCAGCACCCGCGCCACGCGGTCGGCCCGCTCCCGCCGGGTGACGTCGAAGACGCGGGCGAACAGCTCCACGTTCTCCCGGCCGGTGAGCCCGGCGTCGGCGGACAGCTGCTGCGGTACGTAGCCCAGCAGCCGGCGGACCGCCATCCGCTCCTTCGCCGCGTCGTGCCCGAACACCCGCACCATGCCGGCGGGGACCGGCAGCAGGGTGGTGATGCAGCGGATCGCGGTGGTCTTGCCCGCTCCATTGGGGCCGAGCAGGCCGAAGACCTCGCCCGCCCGGACCGTCAGCTCCAGGTCGTCGACCGCCTTGGTCTCCCCGAACGCGTATCGCAGGCCCTCGCAGGCGAGCGCGACGGGAGCGGTGTTCTCCGGGACGTCGGTCATATCCCTTCCACCTCCTCATGAAGGTTCTCGGCCAGTTTGCGCAGCGCCGGAACGGCCGCGGCCAGCGCCGCCCGCTCGCTCTCGGACAGCTTCGCCACCTGCTCGCGGACCAGCGCGCCGCGCCGCGCCTGCCACTCCCGCAGCCGGGCCTCGGCGGCGGGGGTGGCCGTCAGCCGGGCGGAGCGCCGGTCCTCGGGGTCGGTCTCGCGGTGCAGATAGCCCGCCTTCACCAGCTGATTGACCAGGGTGGAGACCGAGTTGCCCGCGAGGTAGAGCTCCTTGGCCGCGGCCGACACCCGGATCCCGGGGTGGGCCATGACCAGCCGCAACAGCTCCACCTGGGCACCGCGCAGCCGCGGCTCCGTCATCCCGGCCCGCAGCCGCCGCCGGATCAGCCGCTGGACGCCGCCCAGTACGTCGGCGAACGAGTCGGGGAACTCCTCTGTGGCCATGTCTCCACTTTACCTCTCAGTGAGAGGTAAATGCCCAGAGGTAAATACCCAGGGGCGACAGGGGTGCGGAGTTGCTCCTTGACTCCCCCCGCGTCCGCCTGTGATGCTGGCGCGCACCTCATTTAATAAGCGCGGTTGATTTAACTCTGGGTGGTGCCGGGAACGCACCGCGTGGGCCTGCTCGACGTGGGCACCGGTCAGCGAGCACGCGATCCGCAGAAGCGAAGACTCTCGAAGGAACGACATGAGCGAGACACGTCGGCACGGGATAGGCCGACGCCACTTCCTGTACAGCGCGGCCGCGGTGGCCGCCGGTGCCATGGGCACCGGATGCACCCCCGATGACGCGCAGGGGACAAGCGGCTCGGATGGCGTGCCGGTCGTCGCCATCGACGCCCAGCGGAGATCGTTCAAGGTGAGCCCGTACATGACCGGGGTGAACGGGGCCAAGTGGTACGACGACGCCTACGGAATGTGGGACTCCAAGCACAACCGCCCCGCCCCGGGCATCGTCGCAAAGATCAAGAAGTCGGGGATCGGGATGAGCCGGTACCCCGGCGGCACCTCCTCCAACCTCTTCAACTGGAAGGGCGCCATAGGTCCGCAAGCGGACCGAACCCACCAGGTCGAGGGAAAGCAGGGCGCCACCGTCGACAGCCGGTTCGGGCCGGACGAGTACATGGCCTTCATCCGGCAGATCGGCGCCACACCGGAGATCATGGCGCCGTTCGCCAACTCGACCCCGCAGGAGATCGCCGACTGGGTGGCGTACATGAACGCACCACAGGGCACGAAGTGGGGCGACCTCCGAGCGCAGAACGGCCACCCCGAGCCCTACGGCGTGCGCCACTGGGAAATCGGCAACGAACTGTTCGGCAAGCACCAGCGCTACTGGATGAGCGCCGATGACGACAAAGCCATGCGACAGTACGCCTTCGGCGGCACACAACGGCAAAAGCACCAGCACGTCGGAACCCCCACCGACCACCGACCCTCCGCCGCCGTCAGCAACGGCGAACCCCACCAGACCTTCACCGTCCGGTACCCACCCGTCGTCCCCAAGACCCAGACCATCCGCGTCGATGACACCACATGGCGCGAGGTCGCCAACCTCACCTCGGCCGGGACGGACGACCGCGTCTACACCTTCGACCCGAGCAACGGCACGATCCACTTCGGCGACGGCCACCACGGAGAGGTCCCCCGGAAGGGGGCGAAGATCACCGCCGACTACGACTCCGGTCCCCACGCCGGATTCGTCGACTACTACACCAAGATGAAGGCAGCCGATCCCACGATCGACGTGCTCGCCGTCTGGGCACCCATCGAGGCGGGGAAGCTCGCGGGCGGGAAGAGCTTCCCCGAACTCCTCGCCGAACACGGCCACGCCGACAAGTACGACGGCATGGCCATCCACCCCTACACCAACTTCCAGCGAGACCTCAAAGCCACCAGCTTCCCGGACAAACAGGCCGGACACGACTACCAGATGCTCGGGGACGCGGCCGCCGCCAAGATGGTCTCCGACCTCACCGCACTGGTACAGAAACACGGCAAGGATGACGGCTACGTCGCGGTGTCCGAGTGCGGCGCCCTCTTCTTCGGAGGAGAACGCGACTCCGACGCCTATCCCCAGTACTCCTTCGCCATGTCGCACGCGCTCTACATGGCGTCCCAGTGGGCCCGGTTCGCCGACCTCGGCGTCCGCTGGACCGCAAGCAACGACCTGATCGGGGAGAAGCCGGGACTGTCACGGACACTCTTCGGCGGCGCGCCCAGCTTCGTGCGCACCCCCGACGCGATCGTGCGCGAGCAGCTGAGCGGCCTCTTCCACGGCGGCGGACATGTCGTGGCCAGCGAAGTGAGGAGCAACGCCGAGGTCTCCACCCGCGAGACGCCGCTGGGCTCGTCCTACGAAGCGCTGGTCACCACCGCCGCCGTCGACAAGGACGGGGTCCTCAGCGTCCTCGTCGTCAACCGCTCACCTGACGAAGGCGTCAAGTCCCGGGTCGACCTGGGGAGTTTCCGGCACGCCGGTTCGGTCGACGTCTCCGTCGTGGCGGGCAGGTCCTACGACGACTTCAACAACGACGAACACCCCGACGCCGTCACGATCAAAAAGTCCCGCGCCACGGCAAAGGGCGACTCCCTGAACTGGACCTTCGCGGCACACTCGGTCACGCTCCTGCGCTTCCCACCGCCGACGTCCCACTAGCCGTCCGCTCCCTCTGTTGGAGGGGCCCTCCTCCGGCAGAGGGGCCCGCCTCCGGCAGAGGGGGGCGGACCCCGCCGAGGAAGCTTCGGTTCAGCGGCGCAGCAGGCTCGCGGTGAGGCCATCGGCCACGAGCTGGAAGCCCAGCACCAGCAGGGTGACGGCGGCCATCGGACCGATCGCGTACCAGGGGTTCTGCGCGAGGAAGTTCATGCTTCCCTGCAGGAGCGAGCCCAAAGAGGGGGACGGTGGCCGGATACCGAGGCCCACGTAACTCATCCCGCCCTCGATGAAGACCGCGGTCGACATGGAGAGAGCGAACTGGACGATCAGCGGGTCGAGGCCGTTCGGCAGGATGTGGCGCACCAGTATCCGCACCCGGCCCGAGCCGATGGCCGTGGCCGCGACGACGTAGTCGCGCTGGCGTTCGCCGACGACCGACGACCGGATGAGCCGGCCGAACAGCGGCACGTTGACCAGTGCGATGGTCACCATGACCGCGGTGCCCCCGGAGCCGATGATCACTGCGACGGTGACTCCCGCGATGAGCGCGGTGAACGACAGCATCACATCGAACAGCCGCTGTATGACGGTGTCGAGCCACCGGGCCAGTCCGCTCGCGAGGCCGATGAGGATTCCGGCGAGGGCACCGATCGGGACGGCGATCACGGTGGCGAACACGTCCTGGCGCAGCCCGTACAGCACCCGGGAGAACAGGTCGCGGCCGTACTCGTCGGTGCCGAGCGGATGCGCGCCCGACGGATGGGCGAGGGCGAGCGGCCCTTGCTGTGTCGGCGAGGCGGGCGCCAGCAGCGGGGCCAGCACACCGGCCAGAACGAGCACCACGACAAGCCCGAGGCCCATGCTCAGCACCGGCCGGTGCAGCAGCCGCGACCAGCCTCCGCCACGGACGACGGCGGCGGTGGGGGTGGCCGTCGGCGGTGTCTCGGTGGTGGCGGTGGTGGTGGTCATGCTCACTCCATCCTGAGTCGGGGGTCGACGACCGCGTGCAGCAGATCGGTCACGGTCTGCAGCACGACGAACACCGTGACCGTGATGAGCAGCAGATTCTGAACGACGAAGTAGTCGCTGCTCTTGAGGGAGTCGATGATGAGCTGGCCCACCCCCGGCCAGGCGAAGATGGCCTCCACCACGATCGCCCCGCCGAGCATCTGGCCGATCTGGATGCCGAGGACGGTCAGCACCGGTGGCAGGGCGTTCGGAAGCGCGTGGCACAGCACGATCCTTCGCCGCCGCAGGCCCTTCGCCGTGCCGATGCGGATGTAGTCCTCGCCGAAGACCCGCCGGATCGATGTCGACAGGAAGCGGGCGAGTACGGCGGCGGCGGGCAGGGCCAGGGCGAGGGCCGGCATGATCAGGTACTGCACCCCGATCTCCGGGTCCGCGAGCACGGAGACATGGCCGCCCGCGGGCAGGATCCGATGGGTGATGGCGAACACCATCACCAGGAGCACTCCGCTGACGTACGGCGGTATCGCGAAGGCCAGTGCGGTGGCCGCGGCGGTCGCACCGCGGACGAGGCGGCCCTTGGCCACGCCCAGGACGAGCCCGGCCAGGCCACCGAGCAGGACCGCCAGGACGATGGCGCCCAGGGTGAGTTCGAGGGTGTTGCCGAGGCCGTTGCCGATCAGGGTGGCGACCGGCACACCACGTACGTAGGAGTCGCCGAGGTCGCCCGTCAGCACCCCGCCGAGCCAGGTCAGATACTGCTGGGGCAACGGGGCGTCCAGCCCCAGCTGGTGCCGGACGGCGGACACGGTCTTGGCGGAGGCGTCCGGGCCCGCGGCGAGCACGGCGGGGTCGCCCGGCGCCAGGTGCAGCACGCTGAAGACCACGACCGATGCGATGGCGAGCACCGCGAGGGCCGAGGGGACACGCCGGAGTGCGTAGCGGAGCATGAGGTCCTCCTCATGCCAGGTAGGCATGGTCGAGGTCGATGCCGTCGTACATGGTCCAGGCCAGACCTTTGAGCGACGCCTGAATGGCATACGTATGGGTGCTGTTGATCAGGTCGATGACGAACTGCTGCTTGAGGAAGAGCTGGTTGAGATCCCGGTAGGCGGCGGTCAGGGCGTCGCCCTCGCCGGTCCAGATCTCATCGGCCAGGCGGCTGTACTCGGGATCTCGGAAGTTGGACGCGTTCTGCTGGGCGTTGAACGGCCAGGAGCCTTTGACGAGCGTCGACGGAGTCAGCTGCCCGAAGCCGTGGCCGTTGACGAACAGGCCGGGGATCTTCCCGCTGACGAACATCTTCTGGTATTCGGCGTCCTGTTTGGGCTGCAGTCGGCAGGTGAGGCCGACGTCCTCGAGGTTCGCCTGCACGATCTGGGCGATCGCGGCGTTGGTCGCCAGTGTGTTGCTGTAGTACAGGTCAACCTTGGCGTCGGCCGCGCCGGACTGTCGCAGCAGACGTTTCGCCTTCTCCGGGTTGAGTGTGTAGGCCGCCGCCCGATCGGGGTCCCAGGCGGCCGTTCCGGGTGACCACGGCAGGCTGCTCGGGCGGCCGATCCCGCCCAGCGCCTGGGCGAGGACCCGTTTCCGGTCGATCGCCCAGGCCACTGCCTGCCGTACCTCGACCTTGTCCAGCGGGGGGACCTCGACGTTGGCCCCGATGTAATAGGTGAGGTCGTGGGCGTCGGACTGCACGAGGCGGAACCCCGGCCGGTCGCGGATACCGGCGGCGTCGAGCGGCGACAGATCGAGGGCCAGATGTGTCTGCCCGGAGCGCAGGGAGGCCACGGCGGACGACGACTGCGCGGCGATCGCGATCTCGATCCCATCGAGGTAGGGACGGCCGGGCTTCCAGTAGTGGCGGTTGCGTTTCAGCGAGATGGACGAGCCCGGCTGGTAGGACTCGACGGTGAACGGCCCGGCGCCGATGATCTCGCGTCCCGAGGCGAGGTCGGTCACCGACTCCCGGTCGATCAGGACCATCATCTCGAACATGTCCCACACATTGCTGACGGCCTTGCCGAAACCCACCGTGACCTCGTGACCGCCGGTCCGCTCGGCCGAAGTCACCTGCTGGGCCACGGCCTTGACCTGGGAGCTGGTGGTGTCCTTCGTCAGATGGTCCAGGACGAACACGACATCGTCAGGTCCGAAGGGACGGCCCGAGTGGAACGTCACATCGTCGCGCAGCTGGAAGACATAGGTCCGTCCGCCGTCCGATACCCGCCAGCTCTTCGCGAGCGACGGCCTGGGCCGCAGAGTCCTGTGGTCCAACTCGGTCAGCGTGTTGAAGACGGTGCGGCTCACCGAGAAGTTGGGGTTGATCTGCGACAGCAGGAAGGCGGGCAGGATGTCCGTGCCCTGGACCATGTGCAGGGTGCCGCCGTGCCGCGGCCCGCCTCCGGATCCTTGCTGTTCCGCGACGGCACTGCGGCAGGCGGTGTTCAGCAGGCCCGCCCCGAGTGAGAGTCCCGCGGCGAGGACCGTGCGGCGTGCTGGCTGACGACGTTGTCCCTGACCACGTTGTCCGGTCACGCTGGCTCCTACCGGGTTGCCCATTTAAATCAGAGTAGTTTATTTAACTCTGCTGGGCTGACCTTGCAACCGAAACCTCCGGGAGGTCAAAGGCCAGGACGCGCGGGGCCGAGGTCGGGACCGAGGTGGAGTGAGGTCCCCCGGCCGGAGGGAGTCAGGCCGCAGGAGCGGGGGCGAGTGGGTCGAGGAAGTCCGTCTCGGCGATGTCGAGGGCGAGGCGTACGGCACCGGTGACCACGGCTTGCTCGCGCAGGGGCGAGGCTTCGACGCGAGGCACGCGCGGGACGAGCTCGGTCAGCCGGCGTCGCAGCGGCGGGAGCAGAACGTCTTCCGCCGCCGCGACGGCGCCGGTGATCACCACCAGTTCGGGGGCGAGCAGCATGGTCAGCGTGGCGATCGCGCGGGCGGCCGCCTCCAGCCCCTCCTCCAGGGCCCCGGCGGCGCCGAGGTCGCCCCGGCGGACGGCCTCGAAGACATCACTCGCGCTCACCCGGCGCGGGTCGCCGTCGGTCAGTGCGCGGAGCTCGGCGCCCGGTGTGCCGGGGAGCGGTGGTGTGTCACGAGCCGCCACCTCGGCGACCAAAGACGCCCCTCGCCGGCGGACCGTCCTCGCGATGCCGTCGTCGCGGGAGTAGTCGCCCATCAGGGACAGGAAACCGAGGTCCCGGGCACTGTTCGCCTGGCCGCGTACGAGGGTGCCGCCGGTGCACATGCCCACCCCCAGCCTCTCCCCCGCCAGCAGACAGACGATGTCCTGGGAGGCGCCCGCGCGACCCCGCCAGCGCTCGCCGATCAGGGCCAGATTGCAGTCGTTCTCCACGCACACCTGTGCGGAGAAGTCGCGGGCCAGCGCGGCGCGCAGATCGACCCCGAGGAACCCGGGGATGCCGGTGCGCTGCTGTACGACACCGTCGGCGTCGACGGGACCGCTGGTGCCGACACAGACCGCCAGCACCTGCTCATCGCGCAGACCGGCCGTCCGCACCACCTCGACGGCGAGCTTCCGCACCTGTGTGATGCGCCGCTCCGGGCCGACCGAGGGGTCGCCGAACGCGATCCGTGCCTCGGCGACGAAGACGCCACGCAGATCGGCCACGACGACGCGGACGCTGTGCGCGCCGATGTCGATGCCCAGGACATGGCCGGCGTTCGCCACGAAGGAGAAGACGCGCGACGGCCGACCGCGTCCGGAGAGACGTCCGTCGACGCGATCGGTGGTCTCCCGGACCCAGCCGAGCTCGACGAGGTGGTGCGCGGCGGCGTGCACGGTGGGCCGCGACATGCCCGTGGCGTCCACCAAGTCTCCGGAGGACATCTCCGCCCGCTCCGGGGGGCGCTCCCGCAGTTTCGCCAGGATGCGGGCGGCGTTGATCCTCCTGGCCAGGGCGGATGTGGCGATATCCCCCGGCATCTGCTGCGGCGCTCCTCTCCTGCTGCGCGCTGAGGACCTTGACGAGCACGAGATCTTGACCTCGGCGCGCGCAGCCTGGAAGTCTAGCGCACGCCTTAAATAAAATGCTTTCATAAAAACACCGACAGCAGCTCAGCCGCGGACGCTCAACCCGTACGGCGCATCCGGTGAACCCCGGCCGCTTCAGGACGGCCGACCGCAGCAGATCGGTCGGCCACCTCGCCACCGACAGGAGGGCCACGCACCCATGACCCCCAGCGCTTCCCCCTCCGGCCCCGCCACGTCCACGCGGCGTCCGAACGTCCTCGTCTTCTTCACCGATCAACAGCGCTGGGACACGACCGGTCTGCACGGGAACCCCCTCGGGCTCACCCCGGTCCTCGACCGCCTTGCCGCGGAGGGGGTGAGCGTGGACCGCTCCTTCACCTGTCAGCCCGTGTGCGCGCCCTCCCGCGCCAGTCTCCAGACCGGGCAGTACCCGACCACCACCGGCGTCTTCCGCAACGGTCTTCCCCTCCCCCGGGACACCCCGTCGCTGGCCCGCTCCTTCCGGGACGCGGGCTACGCCACCGGCTACATCGGCAAGTGGCATCTCGCGGGCGATCACACATCCGGGCCGGTACCGGAGGAGGACCGGGCCGGATACGACCACTGGCTCGCCGCCAACCTGCTGGAATTCACCTCGGACGCCTACGAGACCACGCTGTACGACGGCGACGGCGCCCCGCACCAGTTCGAGGGCTACCGCGCCGACGCGCTCGGCACCGCCGCGATCGACTTCATCGACCGGGGCCGGGACCGGGACCACGGCCACGACCGCGACCGCGACCGGCCGTTCTTCCTCTTCCTGTCCTTCCTGGAGCCCCACCACCAGAACTCCCGCGACGACTACCCCGCCCCGACGGGCTATCGCGACCGCTACGCCACACCCTGGGTGCCATCCGACCTCGCCGCTCTCGGCGGCGGCAACTGGGCGGAGCACCTGCCCGGTTACTACGGAATGGTGCGCCGACTGGACGAGGTGCTCGGGCGTATCGTCTCCGCACTGGAGCGGCGTGGGGAGCTGGACGAGACCGTCATCCTCTTCACCTCCGACCACGGCTGCCACTTCAAGACCCGCAACGACGAGTACAAGCGCAGTGTGCACGACGCCTCCCTCCGCGTGCCCACCGTGCTGCGGGGGCCGGGGCTGCGGGGCGGTGTGCGGCTGCCGGAGCTGGTCAGCCATGTCGACCTGCCGCCCACGCTGTTGCGGGCGGCCGACGTACCCGTGCCACCGGAGATGCAGGGACGTTCCCTGCTGCCGCTGCTCCACGGCGGAGACGGCAGAGACAGCGGGGACGGCGAAGACGGCGAGTGGCCACAAGAAGTGCTCTTCCAGATCAGCGAATCGGAGGTCGGGCGAGGGCTGCGGACCGACCGCTGGAAGTACGCCGCGACCGCGCCGGACGCCGACGCCTGGAACGATCCGCGCGCCGAGCGGTATCAGGACGCCTACCTCTATGACCTGCACTCCGACCCCGACGAGTTGATGAACCTCGTGGCCGACCCGGCCTATGAGGACGTCCTGGTGGAGCTGAGGCGGCGACTGGTGCGGCGCATCGTGGACTCCGGTGAGCCACGCCCCACGATCACCGCGCACGAGCTCGCCCCGAAGGCCGTGTCCGAGGACACCGTCTAGGCCCGGCACACGTCTCACAAGAATCCCACAAAGACATCTTTTAAGTTCCTATCGGTGGAGACGCCACAGCTCACAGGCGGTTGCGTCACACATCCGCTGGAAGGAGCGAGAGCGAACATGAGTGGGATAGGTCGGCGCCACTTCCTGTACAGCGCGGCCGCGGTGGCGGCCGGTGCCATGGGCACCGGGTGCACCCCAGAGGACCTGACGAAGTCAAGCGGCTCGGATGGCGTGCCGGTCGTCGCCATCGACGCCCAGCGGAGATCGTTCAAGGTGAGCCCGTACATGACCGGGGTGAACGGGGCCAAGTGGTACGACGACGCCTACGGAATGTGGGACTCCAAGCACAACCGCCCCGCCCCGGGCATCGTCGCAAAGATCAAGAAGTCGGGGATCGGGATGAGCCGGTACCCCGGCGGCACCTCCTCCAACCTCTTCAACTGGAAGGGCGCCATAGGTCCGCAAGCGGACCGAACCCACCAGGTCGAGGGAAAGCAGGGCGCCACCGTCGACAGCCGGTTCGGGCCGGACGAGTACATGGCCTTCATCCGGCAGATCGGCGCCACACCGGAGATCATGGCGCCGTTCGCCAACTCGACCCCGCAGGAGATCGCCGACTGGGTGGCGTACATGAACGCACCACAGGGCACGAAGTGGGGCGACCTCCGAGCGCAGAACGGCCACCCCGAGCCCTACGGCGTGCGCCACTGGGAAATCGGCAACGAACTGTTCGGCAAGCACCAGCGCTACTGGATGAGCGCCGATGACGACAAAGCCATGCGACAGTACGCCTTCGGCGGCACACAACGGCAAAAGCACCAGCACGTCGGAACCCCCACCGACCACCGACCCTCCGCCGCCGTCAGCAACGGCGAACCCCACCAGACCTTCACCGTCCGGTACCCACCCGTCATCCCCAAGACCCAGACCATCCGCGTCGGTTCTTGCCGTCTGGGCGCCCATCGAGGCCGGAAAGCTCGCGGGCGGGAAGAGCTTCCCCGAGCTCCTCGCCGAACACGGCCACGCCGACAAGTACGACGGCATGGCCATCCACCCCTACACCAACTTCCAGCGGGACCTCAAAGCCACCAGCTTCCCGGACAAACGGGCCGGACACGACTACCAGATGCTCGGGGACGCGGCCGCCGCCAAGATGGTCTCCGACCTCACCGCACTGGTACAGAAACACGGCAAGGAAGGCGCTTACGTCGCCGTGTCCGAGTGCGGCGCGCTCTTCTTCGGGAAGAACCAGGGCGCCGAGGAATATCGCGAGTACTCCTACGCCATGTCGCACGCGCTCTACATGGCATCGCAGTGGGCCCGGTTCGCCGACCTCGGCGTCCGCTGGACCACGGGCAACGGCCTGATCGGGGAGAAGCCGGGACCGTCACGGACACTCTTCGGCGGCGCGCCCAGCTTCGTGCGCACCCCCGACGCGATCGTGCGCGAGCAGCTGAGCGGCTTCTTCCACGGCGGCGGACATGTCGTGGCCAGCGAAGTGAAGAGCAACGCCGAGGTCTCCACCCGCGAGACACCGCTGGGCTCGTCCTACGAAACGCTGGTGACGAATGCCACCGTCGACAAGAATGGGACGCTCAGCGTCCTCGTCGTCAACCGCTCACCTGACGACGACGTCAAGTCCCGGGTTGACCTAGGGGGGTTCCGGCATGCCGGTTCGGTCGACGTGTCCGCGGTGGCGGGCAGGTCCTACGACGACTTCAACGACGACGAACGCCCCGACGCCGTCACGATCAAAAAGTCCCGCGCCACGGCAAAGGGCGACTCCCTGAACTGGACGTTCCCGGCACACTCGGTCACGCTCCTGCGGTTCTCACCAGAAAGTAACTAGAGGATTCCCCATGCCCAATTCCTCCATGCTCCCGGCCATCGATTTCACGCGTCACGATTTCGAATCCGAGGCCCTTGTCATACGCACGGACCATTCGGACGACGAAGCATGGCGGGCCGTCGTCGACCTGCTCGGTCAGCCCGACCAGAACGGGTTCGAGGTGCGCACCTACCTGGTCGACAACCGTGCGTTCGCCGGGGCGAGTCCGGATGACGTGCTCTCCGCTGCCGCCGCCGAACCAGCGCTCGAGGTCGTGTTCCTGGCCGATGCCGCCGCCATGAGGGGCGAGCACACCCTGCTCGCGGTGTCGACCGGAAGCCAGGAGCTGGAGGAGGGAGACATGGAGCTCCCCCGCGAGTTCCGCCTGCTGCCCCCGGAAGTCAATCTGATGCATGTGAACCTGGCCATCGGACATATGGACTTCTGGGAATTCGCGTATCACGCGTCGCTCGCCGCGGACGGCATTCTCCGCCTGTGACCGCATATCGATGTACCACATGTACCGATGGAGCAAGGCATGACAGTCGACTCACCGACTCGGCAGCGGGCGGTAGCGGAACTCAAGAGGCTCCTGCCTGCCGATCGGGTCATCACCGGGGGTCCCGAGTACGCGGCGGGTACCGCGCTGTGGAACGGCGCGGTCGCGTCCAGGCCCGCGATTCTGCTGCGCTGCACATCGACCGCCGAGGTGCGGGCAGGAGTCCGGACGGCTCGTGAGTTCGGTCTGCCGCTGTCGGTACGGAGCGGAGGCCATGACTGGGCGGGGCGTGCGCGATGGGCTGACGCTGGATCTGACCCCGATGTGCTCGGTGCGCATCGATGTGGGGGCCCGTCGGGCGACGGTTGCCGGAGGGGCCAGGGCGAACCGTGTGCTCGCCGCCGCCGACCGGTACGGATTGGTCGCCGCCACCGGCACCATCGGCACCGTGGGCATGGCCGGGCTGACCCTGGGCGGTGGATACGGCCCGTTGGGCGGCCGATTCGGGCTCGCCGCCGACAACTTGACGGGTGCCGAGGTGGTGCTGGCCGACGGATCCGTCGTCTGGACCGACGCCGAGCATGAGCCGGACCTGTTCTGGGCGCTGCGCGGCGGAGGTGGCAACTTCGGCGTGGTGACGTCCATGGAGATCCGTCTGCACGCGGTGCCCGCCGTGGTCACGGGGATGGTGTTGTATTCGCTGCGGCAGGCCCCGAAGGTCTTCGCCCGGCTGGAGGACGTCCTGTCGGACTGCCTGGACGCGTTGACGGTCCAGACCGGGGTCATCAACGGCCCCCAGGGGAAGCCCATGGCCACGCTGTGGCCTACCTGGTCCGGCGAGCCGGTCGTCGGCACGGATCCGGCCGGTCCGGTACAGCGGCTGACGCGCCTGGGCACCGCCGCCGTGGCCGAGTTCGAGACCGGTTCGTTCGCGGCCGCGATAGCCGCACGGGACACGATGTTCCCGGACGGGCGGTACGTCACCATCCGCACGCGTTCCCTCCCCCGCCACACCCCCGCGGTGGTGGACGCCCTGGTGCAGGGGGCCAAGACGATGACGTCGCCCCTGTCGGCCTTCTCCCTGCACCACTTCCACGGAGCGGCCGCCCGCGTCCCGTGGTCGGAGACGGCGTTCGCGTTGCGCAAGCCGCACATGATGGCCGAGGTCATCGCCGTGTGGCCGCCGGAGAAGGACAGCGGCCGGCACGCCGCCTGGGCCGATGCCGTCTCGGCGGCGCTGGAGCCGCATGCCTTCGCCGGCGGCTACGCGAACTCGCTGGGGCCCGAGGCCACCGACCAGATCCCCTACGCCTACGGCGGCAACACCGCCCGGCTGCTCGCGATCAAGGAGACCGTCGACCCGGACGGCGTGTTCCAGGGCATTCCCCTGCCGCGGGCGGCGCCCCACGCGCTGAGCCACGGATGACACATCCAGCTTCCGGGCCCGAGTGATGCGTTACGGCCGTGAGTCACATCCATCCAACGTATTGACATATCAATTGGGTGAGATCACTCTCTTCGCATGGCCGAACGTGACCTCCCGCTGTACGAGCAGATCCGCCGGGAGCTGGAGGGCAACATCCGGGGCGGCCGGTGGCAGCCGGGGACCCGGGTGCCCACCGAGGCCGAGCTCGGAGAACGGTTCGGTGTCTCGCGGATCACCGTGCAGCGCGCGCTGCGCGAGCTCGTGGACGCCGGGCTGGTCGTCCGGTACCGCAGGCACGGCACGTTCGTCGCACAGACCACCGATGAGGAGAATCTGCTCCGCGCCGCGGGCGTGCTGACCAGCGGGCCCGAGGCCCACGGCGACCACCGGGTGATCAGCGCCAAGGTCCTGCCCGCGGGCGGCGCGGCGCTGCGGCTGCCGGGCCTGGACGACAACGACGCCGTCGTACAGCTCGATCGCCACAAGCTCAGTCCCGACGGCGGCCGCGTGACCGGCACGGAGCTCGCCGTGCTGCCCTTCCGATTCGCCCCCGACCTGCTCGACCAGGATCTGGTCACCATCACGAGCCATATGTACCTCCGCGACCGCGGCGTGTCACTGCGGCGCTCGCGGCTCTACGTGGAGCCGTACTCCCTGGACGAGGAGCACGCCGAGCTCTTCGGCCTGAAGCCGGGTACCGCGGTCTTCCGCTGGCTGCGCACTACCTGGGCGGAGAACGACGAGGTGGTCGAACACCTCGAAATGATCCTGCCGACCGACACCTCCCGCTTCTATGTGGAGACCTCTCTCCAAGGCCGCTGACCCCTGTTCGCTTCGCCACCGAACCGTTTCCCCGCTTCCTCTCCCTCCCTCCCCGGTCGCCCCTCGTTTCCCCCTTCCCTCCCGCCTCCTCCGGTCGCGGGAACGGCACTTCCATCTCTTATCGCAGGAGGTAGCCATGCCATCCCCCCGATCAGCCCTGCCCACCCTGTGTGCCGTGACCAGTGCCCTGGCGCTCACCGTCGCCGCCACCGGCTGCGGCGCCCCCAACCCCTCCGCCGGTGGCGGCAAGGGAGGCGCCCTGGTGGTGGCCGGCTACGGCGGCTCGTTCGAGACGGCGTTCCGCGACTCGGTCCTGCCCGCGTTCGAGAAGAGCTGCGGCTGCAAGGTCACCTACATCCCCGGCTCCTCCACCGACACCGTCGCCAAGCTCAAGGCGCAGCGCGCCAATCCGCAGATCGACGTGGCGCTGGTGGACGACGGTCCCCAGGCGCAGGCGCTGGAGGCCGGGCTGCTCGCGTCGATCGACACCAAGGTGGTGCCGGTGGACGATGTGGTGAAGATCGCCCGGATGGAGAACGACTCGGGGGTGGGGTTCGGGCTGACCGCCACGGGCATCGCCTACAACCCCGAGTGGTTCGAGGATCATGGCATCCCCAAGCCCACCACCTGGGAGGATCTGGCCAACCCCAAGCTCAGGGACAAGGTGGTCCTCCCCTCGATCACCAACACCTATGGGGTGGGGCTGCTGGTCGGCGCGGCCAAGGCGAACGGCGGCTCGGAGGAGGATGTCGACCCCGGTCTCACGGCGGTCAAGAAGATCGCCAAGAACGCGGCGACGTTCGACACCACCGCCGATGTGTCCAACTACTTCCTCCAGGGCCAGGCCGCCGCCTCGGTGTGGGGGGTGTCGCGGACCTCGACGCTGGCGGAGCAGGACTTCCCGATCGAGTTCGTCTACCCCGAGGACGGTGCGATCGGCCTGGTGACCACTGCGAACGTGGTCAAGAAGGCACCGCATGAGGAGCTGGCCCAGAAGTTCGTCGCCCATCTGCTGGAAGCGTCCGTCCAGCGGGCGCTCGCCAAGGCGACCTACGACGGCTCGGTGGTCCAGGGCGTCAAGGAGGACCCCGCCCTGAGGAACAAGGTCGTCAGCACCGACAAGGTGGACTCCCTGCTGAAGCTCGACTGGAAGACCATCAACAAGAACCGCTCCGCCTGGACCGACAAGTGGAACAAGCAGGTGGAGAGCAAGTGACCGCGGGGACGGACACCGTGGGCAAGGAGAGCGCGCCGACCGGGACGGACACCGCCACACGGGCCGGGAGCACCCGCGGGCGGCTGGTCCTCAAGGGGATCCACAAGGCCCTCGGCGGCAAGGAGGTCGTCCGTGGCATCGACCTGACGATGGAGCCCGGGGAGTTCCTCACCCTGCTCGGCCCGTCGGGATGCGGCAAGAGCACCACGCTGAACATGGTGGCGGGCCATCTGCTGCCCGACTCCGGCGTGGTGGAGGTGGACGGCCGCGACATCACCCGGCTCCCGGCGAACCGGCGGGCCATGGGCATGGTGTTCCAGTCGTACGCCCTCTTCCCCCATATGACGGTGGCGGAGAACATCGCGTTCGGCCTGCGGATGCGCAAGGTCGGCGCGGCCCGGCGCCGGCGCAGGGCGGCCGAGGCCCTGGAACTGGTGGGGCTCGACGGCATGGGCGAGCGCTTCCCGCGCCAGCTCTCCGGCGGGCAGCGGCAGCGCACGGCCCTGGCCAGGGCGCTGATCGTGGAGCCCGATCTGCTGCTGCTCGACGAGCCGTTCTCCAACCTCGACGCCCAGCTCAGGCTGCGTCTGCGCGAGGAGGTCGCCGCCCTCCAGCGCCGGGTGGGCACCACCACGGTCCTGGTCACCCACGATCAGGACGAGGCGCTCGCGGTGTCGGACCGGATCGCGGTGATGGCCGAGGGGGCGATCCATCAGCTGGACGTCCCCGAGACCGTGTATCTGCGCCCGGCCACGGACTTCGTGGCGCAGTTCGTCGGCGAGGTCAATGTGCTCGACGGGATCGCGGCGGGGGCGGCCGCCGAGGGACACCGCTGCCGGATCGGTGACACCCACCTCGTCACGGCGACACCGGTGGGCACCGCGCCGGGCGACGGCGAGGCGGTACGGCTCTATGTGCGGCCGGAGTCCGTACGGGTGCTGGCCACACCCGAAGCCGTGTCCGGGCAGGGCCGCTCGGTGAGCACATCCACCCGTACGGCGGCGGAGCCGGGGCTGCCCGGCACCGTCGAGGCCACCCGTTTCCTCGGCACCCGTGTCCGCTGCGTCGTGGCCACGGCCGCTGGACGCGTCGAGGCCACACTGCCGTTCGGTTCCGAGGTGCCCGCGCTGGGCCAGGAGGTGATCTGCGCATGGCAGCCACAGCACGCGTCGCTGACGGCACGCCCCTGAGGCCCGACGGCTCGGCGCCGGCGCCGGCGCCGGGGGTTTCCCGGCCGGTCAGGAAACGCGGCCCGTGGCGTACCGGTCTGCTGCTGGCCTCCCCCGCCATCGCGGTGCTCGCGCTGCTCTTCATCGCACCGCTGTTCATGCTGGTGTACAACAGCTTCCGCACCCAGGCGGGCGATCCCACACTGCACAACTACACGCGGTTCCTCGGGGACTCCTTCTACCGGGATGTGCTGTGGCACACCTTGTGGATCGGCGCGCTGACCACCCTCGGCTGCCTCGTCGTGGGCTACCCGTTCGCCGTCTATCTGCGCGGCCGCTCCCCCAGGGCGCGCAACTACCTCTCCCTCGTGCTGCTGTCGCCACTGCTCATCTCCATGGTGACCAGGGCGTACGGATGGCTGGTGCTGCTCGGGCCGAAGGGGCCGATCGCGGACGGATTCCACGCCATGGGCCTGGACGCGCCGAAGATGCTGTACAACGACACCGCGGTCGTGGTCGGCATGGTGCATGTGATGCTCGCGTACATGGTGCTGCCGCTGATGGGCAGCCTGGACCGGATCGACCCGGCCCTCACACCCGCGGCCAAGGGTCTGGGGGCGAGCGGCTGGACGTGTTTCTGGCGGATCACCGTGCCGCTGTCCCTGCCGGGGATGCTCGCCGGTTCGCTGATCGTGTTCAGCCTGACCGTCTCCAGCTTCGTCACCCCGGCGATCCTGGGCGGGCCCACGGTGAAGCTGATGCCGTACTTCGTCTACACCGAGGCGACGTCCAATCTGAACTGGCCGTACGCGGCGGCGATCGGCTTCGTCCTGATCGTGGTGACGACGATTCTGACAGCCGTGTACGCCCGGCTGCTGCGCGGGCGTGGCGGCAAGGAGGTGTTCGCGTGACCACGGCAGCGGAATCTGAAGGGTCGACCAGCAAGGTCGCGGGCGAGCCGATCGCCACGGGCGCGGGCGGGCGCGCGAGGCGCCTGCTCGGAGCCGTGTTCGCCGCGCTCGTCGGCCTGTTCCTGCTGGCGCCCGTGCTGGTGACCATCGCCTCCTCGCTCACCACGACCAGCTACGTCACCTTCCCGCCCAAGGGGCTGACCCTGCACTGGTACGCGGAGCTGCTGAACCGCCCCGAGTTCCTGGACTCGTTCCTGCTCAGCATCGGCGTGGCGGCGGGAGCGGCCGCGGTGTCCACGGCGCTCGGGCTCGCCGCGGGGCTGGCCATCCACCGCTATCCGTTTCCGGGGAAGTCGGTGCTGGACAGGCTGTTCTCGAGTGCGTTCGCCGTGCCGACGATCGTGCTCGGCATCGGGCTGCTCCAGTGGTACGCCCAGCTCGGCATGGCGTCCAGCCCGCTCACCCTGCTGCTGGCGCATCTGGTGCTGACCGTCCCGTACACCGTGCGCCTGGTGCTGGCCGGGCTCGCCGGGCTCGACCGGTCGGCGGAGCTGGCCGCCGCCGGGCTGGGCGCCAAGGCGCCGCGGGTGTTCTGGCATGTGACGCTGCCCGCCGTGCGCGGGCCGCTGATCGCGGGGGCGTTCTTCGCCCTGATCACATCCTTCGACGACCTGACGATCGCGCTGTTCGTGGTGACCACGGACATGCAGACCCTGCCGGTGCGGATCTTCAACTACCTTCAGTACAACTACGACCCGACCGTGACCGCCGTCGGCACCGTGATGGTGCTCTTCGCCGCGGTGGCCGTCGTCATCATCGAGCGCGTCGTCGGCGTCGCGCATCTGTTCGGGGCCGACCCCGAGAACTGACCTTCGTGCCAAGGAGGATTCCCGTGCGAGTTGTGGTCATCGGAGCCGGAGTGGTGGGCGCGGCGGTGGCGGCGGAGCTGGCCGCGCGTGGCGCCCGGGTCACCGTGCTGGAGGCCGATCACCCCGGAGCGGGCACCACCGCGAACTCGTTCGCCTGGATCAACAGCGCGAACAAGGAGCCGGAGCCGTACTTCGCGCTCAACCACGCCGGTATCCGCGCACACTACGAGTTGGCCGGGGACGGCGCGCCGTGGTTCTTCCCCACCGGAAACCTGGAGTGGGCGGTGACGGACCGGCACAAGGAGGTGCTGGCCGGGCGGGTGGCACGGCTGAGGGCCCGCGACTACCCGGCGGAGTGGATCACCGCGGAACAGGCCCGGGAGCTGGAGCCGGACCTCGCGCCAACACCGTCCCACGCCGTGTTCGCCTTCTTCCCCGAGGAGGCGCACACCCTGCCCGTGCTGCTGCTGTCCCGGCTGCTGGGAGCGGCCAGGGACCGTGGCGTGACAGTGGTCGGCGGCGCCAGGGTGACCGCGATCGAACACGGCACGACCGGAGCCACGGTGATCTGCGCCGACGGCGGCCGCCACCCGGCGGACACGGTGGTGAGCTGCGCGGGCCGGTGGACACAGGAAGTGGCCCAACTGGCCGGTGCGTACGTCCCCATGGCGGACCCGGATCTCGCGGGCTCGGCCACGGTCGGCTTCCTCGCCACCACGGCTCCGGCGGCCGCGCGGCTGTCCCGTGTGCTGACCGGCCCACGGCTGAACGTCCGCCCGGACGGCGGCGGTCGGCTGCTGCTCCAGGCCCTGGACCTGGACGCGACGGCGGACCCCGCCGAGCCGTACGCGCCCGACGGCGAGATCGCCACCGCCATGCTGGCCCGCCTGCCCGAGGTGCTGAACGGCGCCGAGGGCACCGTGGTGGAGAAGGTGCGGGTCGGCCGGCGCGCCATGCCGGGCGACGGTTTCACGGTGGCGGGCTTCCCCTCCGCCGACGTTCCGCTCTTTGTGGTGGCGACCCACAGCGGCATCACCCTGGCCCCGCTGCTCGGCCGCCTGGTCGCGGACGAGCTCTACGGCAAGGAGTCCCCCCTGCTCAAGGACTTCCGGCCCAGCCGCTTCACCTCGGGCGCGGCCCTGCCTCCGCCACCTCCGGCCCGCCGCCCGGGCGAACAGTGAGACGGGCGCCCGGAGCCGCGCTCCGGGCGCCTGAACACGATCGTGGCCCCGCGCCATCCGACCGCCAGGCCCGGCGGGTCGAACGGGTCTCAGGGGCCGTCGGCGCAGTCGAGTTTCGTGAGGTCGATGGCGTCGGCCAGCGCCTGCATCCCCTTGTCGTTGGGGTGCAGATGGTCTCCGTTGTCGAAGAACGGCAGGATGCGCTCGGGGTCGTAGGGGCTGCGCAGGGCGCGGTCGAAGTCGGTCACCGCGTCGAACTCACCGCTGCCGCGAATGAAGGCGTTGACCTCCTGGCGTACCCGCTCGGCGGCCGCGTCCCATTCGCTCCAGCCCTTGAAGGGCCCCACGGTGGCACCGACCACGCACCTGCCGGCCGTGTGCGCCCGCTCGATGATCCGGCGGTATCCGGCGATCATGTCCGCGGCGGTGACACCGGTGTGCGCCTTGATGTCGTTGACTCCCTCGAAGAGGAACACGGTCCGCACGCCCGGAAGGGACAGCACATCACGGTCGAGCCGGTTCAGGGCGCTCTGTCCGGCGCCGTCGGCGAGGACCTTGTTGCCGGAGATCCCCTCGTTCGCCACTCCCTTGACATCGGTGGCCGCCTGCCGCAACCGGCGCGCGAGGTAGTCGGGCCAGCGGCGGTTGAGGTCGGTGGTGGACTGCCAGCCGTCGGTGATGGAGTCGCCGAGCGCGGCCACGGCACCGGTCGCGGCGGAGGTCCGGACGGTGGCGGCGTCGAGGTAGAACCAGGAGCCGGTGGGGTCCGTCCAGTGCGTGGCGCTCTCCTCCCCCGTGTGGTCGCCCCGGGTCGTGTACGACGTCTGCATCGCCATCCCGTGGCCCGTCGCCGGACCGGCCGCGTCGGGGGTGTGGAGGCTGACGACCAGGTTGGTGGCGGCGGGCAGGCTGCCGGGCAGGGCGTCGCTGACCACCACCTCGCCCGCCGGGATGGTGACGGTGGGCCGGCCGCCGAAGGTCAGCCGCCGGTTGCTGCCCCGCTCCAACTCGGCGCCCGACTTCTGCACGCCGGCGTAAGAGCTGTCGAGGGTCAGCGGGCGGTCGCCGAAGGCGTTGGAGAGGCGGATGCGCAGATCGCTTCCGCCGACGCTGGTGTGCACGACCATCCGATAGCCGCGGTCGGGCGTCCCCTCTCCTACCCGATCCGCGCTCGCCGCCCAGGTGACGACGTCGTGTCGGCCGCCCGCCGCCGCGGCGGGTGTGGCGTGCAGCGCGGCGGCCGCGAGCAGTACGACGCCCAGGCCACCGACGGCGGCGCGGCGAGCCGTCATCGGGTGAACCCCTTCAGCGTGACGGACGCGCCGGGCTCCAGGCGGACCGTGCGGGAGGTGCCGCCATGGGCCACCGTCGTCGTCCGGCCACCGACGCTGTGGATCCGGACCGAGGTCGGCACCCCCCGCTCCCAGCGCAGATCGACGACAAAGCCGCCTCGCGCGGCCAGTCCCGTGACCGAACCGGACGCGGCCCAGGCGTCGGGCAGGGCGGGGAGCAGTTCCAGATGGCCGGGGCGGGAGTACAGCAGCATCTCGCTCATGGCGGCCGGGGTGCCGAAGTTGGCGTCGATCTGGAAGATGCCGCGGCCCTTCTCCACCTCGTAGATGTCGAAGAGGTTGAACGCGGTGCCGTTGCTGCCGTCGGTGGACGGGCGGAGGTTGTTGGCCACGAGCCGGTATGCCGTGTCGGCGTCCTTCAGCCGCGCCCAGCACGCGGCCCGCCAGGCGTTGGCCCAGCCGAAGCTGTTCATGCCACGCGCGGTGAGCAGGGCGGTGGCTCCGTCCACGAGTTCCTGGGGCGTGGAGCCGTCGGGGCGGATGCGGTCGCCGGGGAACAGGCCGATCAGCGGGGACAGATGACGGTGGGTGGTCTCCCCGAGGTTGTCGGGGGACATCCACTCCTGGAGCCAGCCGGTCTTCGGGCTCACCTCCGGCAGGTACAGCTTCTTCCGCAGCGAGGCGATCGTGTCCGCGTAGCCGGTGTCCTTCTTCAGCTCGGCGGCCGCGGCGGCGAAGTTGCCGAACAGCGCCCACACCAGCTCCTGGGCGTAGGTGATGCCCTTGGCGTCCTGCGGGCCGTGTTCGGGCGACCAGTCCTTGTCGTCGATCAGCACCTCCCTGGAGGTGCCGGGGAGGGTGGTGGTGAGCAGCCGCGCCTCCCAGAACTCACAGGCGCCCTTGAGCAGCGGGTAGATCTTCGCCAGATACGCCCGCGACTGGGTGTACTCGTAGTGCTCGTACAGGCTGTTGCTCAGCCAGGCGTTGCTCGCGGGATGCCACCACCAGCCGCTTCCGCCGTGGATGTTGGTGGAGAAGGCGACGGTCCAGCCGGCGACCTTCTCTGTGGAGTTGCGGTAGCGGTTGCGCGGGTCGTTGAAGAGGTCGTGGGTGAGCTTGGCCCAGGACGGGAGCTGGGCGAGGCAGTAGTCGGCGAAGGCGTCGAAGCACGGGGACAGCCCTGCCCGGTCGGCCATCCAGTAGTTCATCTGGATGTTGATGTCGGTGTGGTAGTCGCCCATCCAGTCCGGGTCGTTGCCGTCCAGCCACAGGCCCTGGAGGTTCAGGGGGAGGCTGTCGCGCGAGCCGGAGATCATGAGATATCGGCTGAACTGGAGGTAGGACGCCTCCAGTTCGGGGTCGGGCACTCCGTCCCGGGCGCGTGTGGCGAGGCGCTGCCAGGTGTCCAGGGAGCGCTGGGCGTCCGTGGAGGTGCCGAGCGAGAGGGTGAACCGCTCGTACAGGCGGCGGTAGTCGGCGATGTGGGTGCGCCGCAGGGTGTCCGCGGAGTGCCGGGCGGCGGCGAGCACCTTCGTACGGGCCAGCTTCTCGGGGTCGAGGGTGGGGTCGCGGTAGCCGCGGTCGGCGTCGGGCGCGTAGTTGGTGCCGCCGCTGACCACCACGGTGAGGTCCGTGCAGCCGGAGAAGTCGACGCGAGTGCCGTTGACGTGGACCCGGCCACCACTGCCGTACGCCGTGACCGCCGCGCCGTATCGCAGGCCGTTGGGGAAGGACGCGCCGAACGACTCCGCGCTCGCGGGCTTTTCGCCGTGGGTGCCCTCCAGGGTAACGCTGCCGGTGTAGCGGCCGCCGCCGCTCTGTGTGAAGTGCAGGACGATCGCGTCATCGGGGTGGCTGGCGAAGATCTGGCGCCGGTAGGTGACGCCGGAGCGGACGTAGGAGCTGCTGACCACTCCCTGCGCGAGGTCGAGGGTGCGGCGGTAGCCGTTGACTCCGGACAGGTCGTGGTCGGGGATGTCCACGGTGAGCCGGGCCAGCAGGGTGAACGAGCCGAAGTCGCCATGCCCGTAGGGGAATTGGCCATCGGCGTCGAGGGTGTCGTTGAGGCCGCCGGTCCACATCGTGGCGTCGGTGATCAGCAGCAGCTCGCGGCCGGGGTCGTTGCTCGCGAGGGCGCCGAGGCGGCCGTTGCCGACCGGCAGGCCCTGCTCGATCAGGGACCCCTCGTCGCCGGGGGCCCGCCACCACAGCTCGTCGGGTGAGGCACCGGTGAGCGGCGGGGTGTCGGCCGGGCGCCGGGGTGCGGCGGAGGCGGTGAAGGCGGGCAGGGCGCCGAGGGTCAGAGTGAGTCCGGCCGTGGCCGCGAGGGACAGCGCGGTTCGTCTGCTGGGGTCCCTGCCGGAGTCCGGGTTGAGGTCTCCGTCGGGGTCTCCGCCGGTGTCGGTCGGGCGGGGGTTCATGGCGGCTCCAGGCGTCTGAGATCGGCAGATCGGCAAGGGGCCCGGCCGAGGGGCCGGGCCCCTTGGTGTTCAGGAGGACTTCGGTATGTCGATCCGGTCGATGTCCGGTGCGTAGCCGGAACCGCTGTCGAACGTGATGGTGTTGGAGCCGGCCTTGAGCGTCACCGGAACGTGGACACTATTGACGGTGGACCAGTCGCCTGTCGAGGGGAACTTGTGGCGGATGGCGCCGCCGCCGTTGGCCGAGACATCGGCGGAGCGGGCGTCACCGCTGACGTAGGCCACCTTGACCTGGTAGGTGCCGGCCTTGTCCACGACGACGTTGTTGACGGTCAGCTTGGACCCGGTGTAGAGGTTGCCGACCTTGTGGCCGTCGGAGCAGGCCGCGCAGTCGGCCACGGAGGCGTTGCCACCGAGGGTGTTCGCGGAGGACTCGGCCTCGATACCGGTCCACGTGAGCGCGTCGCCGTGCGGGGTGACCGTGAAGAGGCGGGAGCCGTGGGCGGGCAGGGCCTGGGTGATCCGGTTCTTGTGGGTGCCGATGTTCTCGTGGTTCCACAGATCCCGGACCGCGGCCTTGCCGGTGAAGCCGAGCGTCGACCAGTCGGCGGTCACCGAGGCCGGCCTGTCGGCCAGGTTGAACAGGGCGACCGTGTAGGTGCCGTCGTGGTTCTTCGCGGCCCACACCTGCTGGGAGTCGGACGGGGTGACCGGCCGCGCGGGCGGGGTGTCGCCCTGGTTGACGGCGATGACCTCGCGGTTGGTCAGCAGCGACAGCCCGTAGGAGTCCAGCTTGGTCACATCGTCGCCGGTGTAGAGCGGGGACTTGGCGATCGCCCACAACGTGGCGTAGGTCTGCCGTTCGGCCTTGGTCAGGCCGTCCATCTCGCCATTGCCCACATCGAGGGAGTCGAGGTCGTTCCAGCCGCCGGGGCCGGCGTGCCGGGTCCAGGCCGGGGTGTCGTCCCAGCGGTCGTCGACGGAGTTCTCCCAGCTGACGAGCGTGTTGCAGTAGCACTCGACGTCGGTGTCGACGCGCCAGCCGTTGGAGTGCTTCTTCCAGTCGTCGGCGTGCCCGATGTCCAGGGACCAGGACAGCTCCAGGTGGATCGGGCGGCCGGTGGCGGAGATCGCCTTCTGCCAGGCGGCCACGTCGGCGACGTTGTCGTAGTTGTCGCCGCTCTTGAAGGAGCCGGGGCCCACACCGTCGAGCTTGAGGAAGTCATAGCCCCAGTCGGCGAACATCCGCGCCTGGGAGTCGATGTACTTCTGTGCGCAGGGATCGGAAAAGTCGATCTTGTACGCGCTGTCCCAGCCGTTGGTGGTGCGCAGATCGTCGTAGACGATGTCGGCGGTGGTGCAGCCCTCGGCGTTCCAGATCGGCACCTTGCCGCCGCCGTACGCCTCCTTCTCCAGGCCGACGGGCAGATAGATACCGGCCTTGAGGCCCTTGGAGTGGATGCGGTCGGCGACCGGCTTCATGCCGCTGGGGAAGCGCACCGGGTCGGCCTTCTGCCGGCCGTACTCGTCGAACTCGGGCGTCCACGCGTAGTCGCGCCACCAGCCGGCGTCGATGTTGATGTACTCGTAGCCGTACTTCTTGAGCTTGGTGGCGAGGGCGTCGGTCTGCTTGAGGACGTTCGCCTCGGTGAGGTAGCTGTAGTCGCCGTTCGGGTTGAGGCCCGGGTACTTCGACGACTGCATGCTCCAACTGGACCAGCCCATATAGGGCTTGGCGGCGGCGGTGGCCGAGGACGCCGGGGTAGCCGGGGTGGCGTTGCCGCCGCCGGGCTGTGCCCGCGCGGCCGGGGCCGCCGTGGCGAGGCCTGCGGCGAGGGCCAGGACGACGAGGGATCTCAGACCGCGTACGGGCATGACGGGGTACGAGGGTGACCGCATGGGTCTGCCTCCTGGGGGTGTGGTCCGGGGAACGGGGTGGCGGGGAGATGCGGCGGGATTCGGGGGTGCGGCGGCGGAGGTTGCCCTTGTCTCATCCGACGGCGGGGGAATGGCGGCGCGATCGCGGCATGCGGGGGTGGCCGGACGAGTCCCGGCGGGGCGGTCAAGCGTCAGGGGAGGACGACCGCGCGGGAGAGGCGGTCGCCGTGTCCGCGGCGGGGCGGGGAGAGGCCGCGGAGGGCACGGTGTTCCCGGTCGTGTCAGGCGGGCGGCGTCATGGCTGCTGTCCTCCTCCTCGTCCGCGCTGGTTCGCGTCTGATCTGATGAAGGACTGGATGGCGGTCGCCGCGGCTCCACGGGCCCACTCGTCGAAGGGCAGCGGCCGGGTCTGTACATCGCACCGCGCGGCGGAGCCGAAGGCCGCCGTGGCGAAGGCGTCACGGATGTGGTCGGCGAACAGGTCGTAGGCGGCGAGGCCCTCGCCGGAGATGATCACGCGTTCGGGGCCGAGCAGATTGGCCACGGTGGCGATACCGCGGCCGATGGCGTCCCCTGCCCGTGCGTAGATCTCCCGTGCGCCGGCGACGCCGTCATGGGCCAGTCCGGCGGCCTCGACCGCGTCGGCCACCTGGACCCCCGTGGCCGCGCGGACCTGGCGGACGATGGCGTCGTCGCTCGCGATGGCCTCCACACAGCCACGGTTGCCGCAGTGGCAGCGGGGGCCCGCCGGGTCGACGGTGACGTGTCCGATCTCGCCGGCCACGCCGTGGGCCCCGGCCACCACTCTGCCGTGGACCACGAGACCGCAGCCGATGCCCGCGCCGACCGTCACGACGGCGAAGCCGGACAGTCCCACACCCGCCCCGAACCACTGCTCGGCCACGGTCAGCGCGCGCACGTCGTTGTCGACGGTCACCGGCAGACCCGTGGTCATGGTGGCGAGTTCGGCGAGCGGCACATCGCGCCACTCCAGGAAGGGCGAGTAGCGCACCACGCCCTCGGCGCGGTCCACATCGCCGGAGACGGCCATGCCCAGGCCCGCGACGCGCACGCCGAGGCCGTCCGCCTCGATGAGCAGCTCCCGGACGAGTTCCGCGGCCGTCCCCAGCACCGCCTCGGGGCCGCGGGCGGGGAGGGGGATGTGCCGGGCGACGAGGATCCGGCAGCACAGGTCGGTGAGCACACCGATGATCGTGTCCCCGGTCACTTTGACCCCGATGAACAGCGCACGGCCGCCGTCCACCCGCACCAGGTTCGCGGGCCGCCCGAGTGCCGGGCGCGCGTCCTCGTCCACGTCCTCCACCAGGTAGCCGGCCTCGATCAGGGGACGGACCGCCTTGGTGACGGCCGCGGCCGACAGCCCCGCCCGCCGCGCCACTTCCAGGCGGGTGAGGGGGCCCTGCGACAGGACCGTGGTGAAGATCTGCGAGGCGGCCGACGTGTGCGCCGGGAACGACTCGACAGCGGAGGGCGAGGACATGGCCCGGAACCTAGGCCGCTTATTTTCCGCTGTCAATGAAAGAAGCAAGAATCTCCTGAGGATTGCCTGTGAGCCCCGACGCCGCTTCCAAAGCCCGACTCATGCGGGGGTGTTGACATGTGATCGAAGGTCTCGTTGGCTTACTGGGCGACCCTCTTCTCTCACTCGCCGAGCGCCCCACATCCGTACGCGACACCCGCCGCTCCCCCGCCGTCCTTCGAACGTGAGGCCCGATGCCGACGATCTCCCATGCCCCGGACACCGGGGTCTGGCTGCTGACCACGCCCCGTACCTCGTACGCCGTGCACATCGACGAGACGGGCGCGCCCTGCCACCTCGCCTGGGGGCCGCGGCTGACACCGCGGGAGGCGGAGCAGCTGGTCGTGCCGGCCGGGGAGGCGGCGAGCAGCTTCGAGGGGCGCCCCGCGGTGGGCGAGGAACTGCCGGTCGACGGCGGCACGCGCTACGGCGCGCCGTCCCTCCAGGTCCGCTACGCGGACGGCTCGCGCGGCTTCGAGTGGCAGCCGACCGGGCACCGCGTCCTCACACCGTCCGACGGCGTCAGCGAACTCCATCTGGAATTCCGCGACCGCCGCTATCCGCTGCACGTCGCGCTCAACTACCGGGTGCGGGACGACACGGATGTCATCGAGCGCTGGACGGTGCTGCGCAACGACGGTGAGCAGCGGGTCAGCCTGCCGCGCGCCGACTCGGCGGCCTGGTCCCTGCCGCCGCTGGCGGACTACCGGCTCAGTCATGTCACCGGGCAGTGGTCCGCGGAGAGTCAGCTGCGCCGCGAGCGGCTGCCGCACGGGGAGACCGTGCTGACCAGCCGGCGGGGCATCCCCAGCCACCACGCCGGTCCTTGGGTGATGGTGGACGAGGGCGACGCCGGCGAGGAGCACGGCCGGGTCTTCGGCGCGGCCCTCGCCTGGAGCGGGAGTTGGCGCATCACCGCGCAGCGCACACCGGACGGACGCGCCGGTTTCACCGGTGGCGTCGGCCACGAGGGCACCTGCGTGCCGCTGGCGCCGGGCGAGGAATTCACCACCCCGGTGTTCGCCGGGCTGTGCACGGACGGCGGTTTCGGCGCGGCGAGCCGGGCCTGGCACGCGTACACGCTTCGCCACGTCCTGCCGCACGGGGGCGAGGTGGCGCCCGTGCTCTACAACTCCTGGGAGGCCACCGGCTTCGACGTGGCCGAGGCCAACCAGAAGGCGCTGGCCGAGCGGGCCGCCGCCCTGGGCGTGGAGCTGTATGTGGTCGACGACGGCTGGTTCGGGGCCCGGCGCAGCGACCACGCGGGGCTGGGCGACTGGACCCCGGCCCGCGACCGCTTCCCGCTGGGCCTCGGCCCGCTGGCGGACACGGTGCACCGCCTGGGCATGCGCTTCGGCATCTGGGTGGAGCCGGAGATGGTCAACCCCGACAGCGACCTCTACCGCGAGCACCCGGACTGGGTCCTGCACACCCCCGGCCGGGCCCGCAGCGAGCTGCGCAACCAACTCGTCCTGAACTTCGCCCGCGACGACGTGGCCGACTGGGCCTACGGCTGGCTGACCCGGCTGGTCGCCGACCACGGCATCGACTTCCTCAAGTGGGACATGAACCGCGCCTTCAGCGAGGCCGGGTGGCCCGGCACTCCGGACGGCCACGACCGGCTGTGGACGGGCTATGTGGCCAATCTGTACGGCGTCCTCGACCGGCTGCGGGCCGACCACGCCGGACTGCGCGTCGAGACGTGCAGCGGCGGTGGCGGACGCGTGGATCTGGGCATCCTCACCCGTACGGACCAGGCGTGGGTGTCGGACAACACCGACGCCGTCGACCGTCTGGTCATCCAGCACGGCTTCGGTCAGCTCCACCCGGCGCGCACGATGTCCGCGTGGGTGACCGATGTACCCAATCAACTCACCTCCCGCACCGTGCCGTTGAGGTTCCGCTTCCATGTGGCGATGTGCGGGCTGCTGGGCATCGGCGGGGATCTCGCCCGCTGGTCCGAGGCGGAACTCGCCGAGGGCGCCGAGCTGGTGGCCGAGTACAAACGGGTGCGCCACCTCGTCCAGCACGGCGCCCTGTACCGGCTGTCCGGGCCGCACGGCGAGCTGCCGACCGTGGTGCAGTACGCCGCCGGGGACGGCAGCGAGGCCCTGGCGCTGGCCTGGCAGCGCGGTCCGCGCCACGGAGTCCCTCGGCCGCCGGTACGGCTGCGCGGGCTCACCCCCGGCGCCCGCTACCGCGACACCCGCACCGGTGAGGCGCACCACGCCACCGTGCTGGCCGAGTACGGATTCCGCCCCGACCTCCCGTCCGGTGACTGGGCGAGCACGGCCGTGCACCTGGTCAGGATGGGGCAGGACGAGACGTGACACCGCCACCGCCGCGGTAGGCGGCGGTGGCGATTTCGACGAACGAGCGGATCAGGGGGTTGGTATCGGCCTCGTGCCACGCCACCACCACGCGGCTCGGCTCCATGTCGATCAGCGGCACCACGGTGAGCCCCTCCGGCGGCTCGTGGTCCACGAGGGTCATGCCGACCGTGCCGTTCCACAGCACGGCTTGCCGGCATTCCTGGACGCCGCGCACCACGGGGCCCTCGCGGGGTTCCCCGCCGTTCCAGTACGACTGCCAGCCGGGGTCGGTGCCCGCCGGGAACAGGAACCAGCGGCGGTCCGTCAGGTCGGCCAGTTTCAGGCTGTCGCGGCGGGCCAGCGGATCGTCGGCGCGCAGCAGCGCGCCCACCGGGTCGGCGCGCAGCTCGTGCACGGTCAGGCCGGTCTCGTCGAACGGCCCGCGGGTCAGGGCGATGTCCACCAGCCCGGCGTGCAGCCCGCAGGTGGGATCGGTCAGGTCGGTCTCGCGGATGTGGACCTCGACGCCCGGGTGCCGCCGGTGGTAGGCGCCGGCCAGCCGGGTGGCGCCCGGGTCGGCGCTGTCCCCCAGGATGCCCACGGTGAGGCTCGCGGTGCCGGCCGCGGCGGCCACGCGTACGCGTACCCGGTCGGCGTGGTCGAGCAGAGCGCGCGCCTCACCGAGCAGCATCGCCCCCACCGGAGTGAGCGTGACACCGGCGGACGACCGGTGGAACAGCGCGGCGCCCAGCTCGGTCTCCAGCTGCTTGATCGCCCGGCTCAGTGGCGGCTGGCTCATATGCAGCCGGACGGCGGCCCGGCCGAAGTGAAGTTCCTCGGCGACCGCCACGAAATAGCGCAGCGTGCGTAGCTCCATGGTGCAACGATACCCATCCGGTATCGAGAGCGCGGAAGAAGTCTTGGACGGTCGCTATGCCCCGGCAGTGGAATCGCGGGGTGACTGAAGAACCGGAAACCCGTGTCCAGGTGATGAACCGCTACGCCACCGAGCCCGCCACCGGCCCCGCCCGGAAGACGGGACGGGAATCATGAACGTGGCGTACTGGATCGTCGCCGGTCCGCTCGCCCTCTTCTACCTCTACGGGGGCGGGGTGAAGGTGGTCCGGAGCCGTGAGCGGCTCCGGCCGATGATGGCCTGGGTGGACACCACGCCGATGGCGGCCGTCAGAGCCATCGGCGTGCTCGAAGTCCTCGGCGCGATCGGGCTGATCCTGCCCCCGCTGACCGGCATCGCGCCCTGGCTGGCCCTGGCCGCGGCCATCGGGTTCGTGATCCTGCAGATCGGCGCCACCAGAGTGCACCTGCGCCGGGGAGACCGCCAGGTGGCGCTCAACATCACGCTCTTTCTCACCGCGGCCGTGACCATCTGGCCGGCGACGACATGGCTGTGACATCGGGTCGAGGAGAGCCGCCGACGGTGTGCGGAACCACCGCGATGCCGATCCTGCCATGCGACGGCTCGGCGGACACGGTCGGTGCGCTCCCGCGTGCGCCGGCCGTGGCGGTCGAGGGGAACGGGGAAACCACCGGGACGGCCCCGGTGCCCTTCGGTCAGGAGGACATGAAGTCGCGCACCGGCAGCGCTCGGTCCACGACGCGGACGTCGCCGATCCAGCCGTACATGATCTGGTCGATCTTCCCGCCGTACTCATAGCCGCCCAGCAGCCAGGGCAGCCCGAGGGTGGTGAGGCCGTTGGCCGGGGTCGAGGGGTTGCGCGCCACCGGGCAGCCGTTCACATACATCGTGGTGTGTCGTCCGTCGTTCACCACGGCCGCGTGCCACCAGGTGTTCAGCGGCAGCTCATGGCTCCAGTTGGTGACCGCGCCGTCCTGGTTCAGCGGATAGACGGCCCACTGGAGCCCATGGCCGTCGGACAGCGAGAGAGTGACCACCGGCTCCTCCATGTCACCGCCGGTCTTTCCGGCTTGACCGCTGGGGCCCCGTCGGCCGAGCAGCCCCGACCAGGCGTTGCGCCCGCCGTCCCAGTCGGCGGGCAGCTTGAGGAACGCCTCGACGGTGTAGCCGGAGCGGAAGGTGGCGCCGTTCAGAGGAGCGCCGTCGGCTGTGCGCAGATAGGCGCCGCGCAGGGGGGACTTGACGCCGTGGAAGGAGAGACTGCCGTGTCCCGGCTGGTCCGGGTGGTGCTCATCGGACCAGATGAGGGAGTCGGCGGGGCTGCCGGGGACGGTGACCTTGGTGAGGTGGTTGCCACGGCCGGAGTGGTCGGTGATCCGGACGGAGTCCTCGACGGGCGCGCCGCCCCGGCCGCCCTGGTCGAAGCGCCAGTAGGCCACCGTGCCGGGGATGACCAGCCGGGAGGCGGGGCGGGCCGGGCGCGGTGCGGTGGGAGCGAATCCGGCGAAGCGCTGCTCGAAGTCGATCGGGACGCTGAAGTAGTCCTGGGAGCTGGTGCGTTCGATCTCTCCGCGCTCCAGCTCGTTCAGGTGGTCATCGGCGCGGTCCAGGATCCACGGGGAGAGCGTCCGGACGTCGACGGTGTGGCGGGCCAGGTCGAACCGGTAGAGGCGGATCATCCCGGCGCCGCCGTAGTAGCGGTCCTGGTAGTTGGTGATGTGCAGATGGACGTCGTGGCCCACCTTGTTCTCGCGGACCGTGCGGGCCGGCGGCCAGTAGTGGCCGTTGAGCGTGAGGAATATCTGGTCGTGGTCGGCGATCAGCTCGTCCCAGAGCCACTGTCCATGGTCGGAGAACCGCGCCTCCTCGCCCTCGTGGTCCGCGTAGACCAGCTCGTGGGTGGTGAGGATGACCGGAGTTTTGGGGTGGTTCGCGATGACCTCCCGCGCCCAGGTGATGCCCTTCGCGGAAGGGCGCCAGTCCAGGGCGAGCACCAGCCACTCCCGGCCCGCGGCGCGGAAGGTGTGGTACGTGTTGTAGCCGTCCGGGCTGGCGCCGCGGAACGAGGGCGAGGAGCGGTATCGCCGGGGGCCGAAGGTGTCCAGGTAGGGGGTGCGGCCCCGCTGGTCGTCGGTGGACGAGTCGAGGTCGTGGTTTCCGGCCACCACGCTGTAGGCCGCGCCCCGCTCGTCCAGGAGCCGGAAGGCCCGGTCGATCGGTCCGAGTTCGGAGACCTGCCCGTGCTCGGTGAGGTCGCCGAGGTGGGACAGGAAGACGATGTTCTCCTCGCGTGCGTGGCGGAGGAGATAGCGGAAGGACGCCTCCACCGGCGCCGGGTGGATGCTCTCGCCGTCGAAGAGGTACTGGGTGTCCGGCATGACGGCGACGGTGAATCTGAGGCTGTCGGGGTCGGGGTGCCAGGCGGGGGCACCCGCGGCGCCGGAGGCCGGTGCGGCCGCGGCGGGCGGCGCCACCTCCAGCCCGGTCATGGCCACACCCGCGCCGACGAGTCCGGTGGTGCGCAGGAAGGTGCGGCGGCCGGTTCCGGACTGCGGCTGATTGGTCTGACGGGGACTGCACATGGCGCTGCTCCACACAGTGGGACGGAAGGGGTGGAGCGCACGTTATGGATCCCGGGAACCCGGCCACAGGAAGATGTCCGGCAACGGCCGGGGAAGAGCACATGAATGGCTTCCATGTGCAGGGGTGGCACCGGCCCGGGGTGGGCCGGTGTCCGGGGGTGGTGTGCAGTGTCCGCAACCGCCACGCCGGTGGGCGCAACCGCCACGCCGGCGGACGCGGCCACCGCGCCGGCGGACACGGCTCAGTGGTGCAGATCCTCGGCGGTGAGGGTGTCCCGGGTCTCCGGCGCCCAGACCAGGCTGACGGCCGTTCCGAGCAGCAGCACCAGCGCCATCCACCCCATCGACCAGCCCGCGCCGAAGTGGCTCAGGCTGACCGGCAGCACGAAGGTGCCGATGGCGGACGCGACCCTGCTGGTGCCGTTGAGGAAGCCGACGCCGGAGCCGCGCAGCGCGGTGGGGAAGAGTTCCGCCGGATAGACCTGGGTGATGGTGGAGGCGCCGGCCATGACGAAGGTGTAGATCAGGAAGGGGACCATCAGCGCCCCGCTGGAGCCCTCGCTGAGCACGGCCATGGCCCCCAGACACAGCGTGAGGATCGCGAAGGTACCGATGGTGAACGGCCTGCGGCCCAGACGCTGCACCGGCCACAGCCCGATCACCCCGCCCAGCAGCAGGGCCAGGTTGAGCACCAGGTTCTGGGTGTCGGCCCCGGAGATGTTCAGGGTGGCCAGGATCTGCGGCATGAAGGTGTAGATGGCGAAGTAGGGCAGCACCTGGGCGCTGTAGAAGATGACACCGAACCAGGTCTTGGTCGCCTGGCCGCGGGCGAAGAGCTCACGGTAGCGCGCCGCGGGCGGCTGCGCGGCGGCCGCGGCCTCCGCGTCGGCGGCGGTGGCCCCGGACTGCCCCAGATAGGTGCGGCGGATCCGGGCGGCCTCGGCGCCGCGGCCACGGGCGGCCAGCCAACTCGGGGATTCGGGGATGCCGATCCGCAGCAGCAGCACCAGCAGGGCGGGCAGCGCTCCGCTGGCCAGCAGCCAGTACGCGGTGGTGCCGTTGATCGGGATGTACGTGCCCAGAACGTTGGCCAGTACGTAGCCGACGGTCCACAGCACGGTGAGCGAGCCCAGGAGGACACCGCGCAGCCGGCCGGGGACGAACTCGGAGAGCAGGGTCGGCCCGACGGCGTAGTCCGCGCCCAGACCGAAGCCGATCGCCAGCCGGAGCAGGAAGAGGACCAGCGGAGTGTGTGCCCAGAACTGGGCGGCGGAGGCGACCGCGATGAGTACGAAGTTGTAGAGGTACAGCTTCTGGCGTCCGATCACGTCCGCCACCCGCCCCAGCAGGATGCTGCCGAAGAACAGGCCGATCAGGGCGGACGCGCCGAGCAGGCCCTGCCAGACGCCGGACAGGTGCATGGTCTCGCCGAGTGCGGGCAGCACCGCGCCGATGACACCGAGGGCGTAGCCGTCGGAGAAGTTCGCCCCGAAGGTGGTGGCCGTCACCCGGATGTGGAAACCGGTGAGTGGCTCGGTCGAGGCGGAGCCCGACGCGGGCGCCGCCCCCCGCTCCCCCACCGTCCGCGCGTCCGCCGCCTCCGTGTCCACTGCCACGCCTGCCTCCCGGCCGTTCACCGTCTGGACGGCCCAGCATGCATGAATTCATACAGTCAAACAATAGGTTGATTGCAGATTCTCATTCACTGACGGTGAAGATCCATATGCGGCCCACCGGTCGGGCGGTGACACTGAGGGCACGTCTGAGCACGGACAGGTGGCCCATGAACACCATCGAAGAGACGATCGAGGTCGCGGTCCCGGTACGCACCGCCTACAACCAGTGGACCCAGTTCAAGAGCTTTCCCCGGTTCATGTCCACGGTGAAGCGGGTCGAGCAGATCAGACCCGCGGTCACCGAGTGGGTCATCGCGTTCGGCCCGGTGCGCCGCACGTTCCAGGCGGAAATCGTGCGCCAGCGGCCGGACTCCTCCCTGGCGTGGCGGAGCCTCGAGCGGCGCCCCTCCCACCGGGGCGAGGTGTCGTTCCACCCCACGGCACCGGACCGGGCCCGGGTGACCTTGCGCCTCGAGGTCCATCGGCGCGGTGTCGCGGCCCTGCTCACGGGCGCCTCCTTTGGGGTCACACGCCGGGTGGTCCGGGACGAGCTCGGGCGCTTCAAGGAGTTCATCGAGGGGCTGGGCCAGGAGAGCGGGGCGTGGCGCGGGTCCATCCACAACGGACACGTGCGGCCGACCGAACCGGAACCGCCCAGAAGCCGGGTTCCTCGCTGGCCCGTCGGCTGACCCTCGTCCGAGAGCCCGGCCGACCCTCGTCCGAGAGCCCGGCCGGCCCTCGTCACAAGAGAGCGAGACACCTGATGAAGAAGGCGCCGAGACACGAACCGGATGAACGGCTCTCCACCACTCCGCCCAAGAAGTGGGCGGCGGGCGTGCCCGCGGTAACCCATGCGCTGGAGTACTCCCTGGAGGAGACGACGGTCCGGCGCACCGCGACCACGCTGCTGACCATGAACCAGGTGGCCGGCATCGACTGCCCCGGCTGCGCCTGGGCCGACCCCGCCCCCGGCCATCGGCACCGCAACGAATACTGCGAGAACGGCGCCAAGCACATCAACGACGAGGCGACGGCGCGGCGCGTCACCGCGGACTTCTTCCGCGGGCACTCGGTCTCCGAGCTCGACCGCCGCTCCGACCTGTGGCTGAACCAGCAGGGCCGGCTCACCGCACCGATGGTCAAGCGGCCGGACGCCGACCACTACGAGCCGATCAGCTGGCATGACGCCCTGGGGCTGCTGTCGGAGGAGCTGACGTCGCTGGACTCCCCCGACGAGGCGGTGTTCTACACCTCGGGCCGGGCCAGCAATGAGTCCGCCTTCGTGCTGCAGCTCTTCGCCAGGGCGTTCGGCACCAACAACCTGCCCGACTGCAGCAACATGTGCCATGAGTCCAGTGGCTTCGCGCTGCACGAGACCTTGGGCACGGGCAAGGGCACGGTGAGCCTGGACGATATCCACCAGGCCGACCTGATCTTCCTGGTGGGCCAGAACCCGGGCACCAACCATCCGCGACAGCTCTCCGCACTGGAGCGGGCGAAACTCAACGGCGGCCGCGTCATCGCGGTGAACACACTGCCGGAGGCCGGACTGCTGCGGTTCAAGAACCCGCAGCGGGTCCGCGGGGTGATCGGGCCCGGTACCCGTATCGCCGACCGTTTCCTCCACATCCGCAGCGGTGGCGACCTCGCGCTGTTCCAGGGCCTGAACCGGCTGCTGCTGGAGGCGGAGGACGCCCGGCCGGGCACCGTGCTCGACCACGATTTCATCCGCTCCAGCACCAGCGGCTTCGAGGAGTTCTCCCGGCACGTCCGCGCCATCGCCTGGGACGACATCCTGACCGCCACCGGACTGACCCGCCAGGAGATCGAGCAGGTGCGGGACGCGGTCCTGGGCAGCAAGCGCGTCATCGTCTGCTGGGCCATGGGGGTGACGCAGCAGCGGCACGGTGTCCCCACCGTCAGGGAGATCGTGAACTTCCTGATGCTGCGCGGAAACCTCGGCAGGGCCGGTGCCGGGGCCTGCCCGGTGCGTGGCCACAGCAATGTGCAGGGCGACCGCACGATGGGCATCTGGGAGCAGATGCCGGACTCCTTCCTGGACGCGCTTCAGCGCGAGTTCGGCTTCGATCCGCCCCGCGCCCACGGGCTGGACTCGGTGAACTCGATCAGGGCCATGCGCGAGGGCCGTATCAGGGTCTTCGTCTCCCTCGCGGGCAACTTCGTCCGGGCCGCTCCGGACACCGCGGTCACCGAGGAGGCCATGCGGCGATGCCGCCTCACCGCCCATATCTCCACCAAGCTCAACAGGTCCCACACGGTCTGCGGCCGGACCGCGCTCATCCTGCCGACCCTGGGCCGTACCGAACGGGACATCCAGCCCAGTGGCGAGCAGTTCGTCACCGTGGAGAACTCGATGAGCGAGGTGCACACCTCCTACGGTCGCCTCGATCCGGCCTCCAAGCTGCTGCTCAGCGAGGTCGCCATCCTGTGCCGGCTGGCGCGCCACACCCTCGGTGGCAAGGCCGGCATCCCCTGGGATCGGTTCGAGGCCGACTACGGGGCGATCCGCCACCACATCTCCCGCATCGTGCCGGGT
This sequence comes from Streptomyces endocoffeicus, assembly GCF_016741935.1. Lineage (GTDB taxonomy): Bacteria > Actinomycetota > Actinomycetes > Streptomycetales > Streptomycetaceae > Streptomyces > Streptomyces endocoffeicus. The sequence continues at coordinate 607,143 of NZ_JAERRG010000001.1, forward strand.
TTCCACGACTTCAACCGGCGAGTGGCGCGCCCCGGTGGCATCAGGCTGCCGAACCCGGTGAACGAGGGGGTGTTCGCCACTGCCACCGGCAGGGCGCTGTTCACCCGCAACGCCTGGGACATGTCGCGTGCCCCGGAGGGCCACCTGCTGCTGCAGACCCTGCGCTCGCACGACCAGTGGAACACCATCCCCTACACGGACAACGACCGCTATCGGGGCATTCACGGACGCCGCAGGGTGGTACTGGTCAATCCCTCGGACATGGCCCAACTCGGACTCGTCAAAGGGCAGTTCGTGGACCTCGTGGGCGTGTGGACCGATGGTGTGGAGCGCCGTGCGGAGGACTTCGAGGTGGTCCCGTATCCCACCGCACGCGGCTGCGCCGCCTCGTACTACCCCGAGACCAACGTCCTGGTGCCGCTCGACAGTGTGGCCGAGTTCAGCAACCAACCGACGTCGAAGGGGGTCGTGGTCCGTCTGGAGGCTCGTGCCGCCGCGGCAGGACTTCCCCGCTCCTGACCCGGATCACCCATCCGACCAGGCCCGTTGCCCGGCATGAGCAGTCCCCGGAGGCCGGGTGGGAGGAGATCGGCACCCGGTTCTACGATCGGACACGACCAAGGTACGTGCACGGGCCAGCGGTTGACCGGCCGGCCGCGTCGTGCCACGCGGAAGGGCGGCCGCCGGTGGCCACGGGGGACCACAAGGATGGGTGACGTGAGTGAACGCCGGACGGCATCAAGTGCCTCGCCGGCCGTGGGGCGGGCGCTGGATGTCCTTCTGCACCTCGCCGGCCGCTCGGGGCCGGTTCGGGCATCGGCGCTGGCCAGAGACCTGGAGATGCCGCGCTCGTCGCTCTACCACATCCTCGCGGTCCTGGTTGATCGCGGGTTTGTCACCTATGTCCCGGAGGAGCAGGCATACGGTCTGGGCATGGCGTCCTTCGAAATCGGCTCCGCCTACTTGCGGCACGAGCCCCTGAAGCGACTCGCCCGCCCCATTCTGCGCAACCTGTCGAACCGGCTCGGCCAGTCGGTGCACCTGGGCATCCTCTACGGCGCCGAGACGGTCTACCTCCTCAAGGAGCGGCCGCCGAGAGGCCATTCCGGGTGCACCGATGCCACGCCCGTCACCGACGTCGGTGTCCGGCTGCCGGCCCACCTCACGGCCAACGGCCGTGCGATCCTGGCCCACGCCGGCGAGGCGCACCTCCGGGCGGTCTTCCCCCGGCCGGGGGATCTCGTCACCCGCACCGGCAGAGGCCCCCGGTCGCTGGCGGAGCTGCGGAACCTGCTGGCACGGGACCGTGAGCGCGGCTGGTCGGAGGAGGTCGAGCTGGTCTCCGATGGGCTCCGGTCGATAGGGGTGCCGGCGTTCGACCACAACGAGCGGCCCATAGCCGCCGTCAGCAGCACATGGCGGCGCCACCACCACCGGCATGAAGCGGATCATGTGCGGGACATCCTGCAACAGGGCGCGGCACGGCTGACGGCGGCGGTGGCCGGCCACGCACCCCACGCCAACGGAACGGACGGCGCGCCGGACGGCGCACAGTGAGCGGCCGTCGCAGACGCCTTCGCCACGTGGCGGAAAGATGAAGGGCCTCTGACCAAGGCGTTCACGGAACGAGCTTCTCGGATCCGAGAAACCCCGACCACCTGGCTGGCTCCTGGCGTATGCGCCACGTGTCATGGGCACGGAACTCCCCTGATCGTCCACGCACCACGGCCTCCCACGGGCCGGCACTCCCCCGCACAGACGCACACCCCCACACAGACGCACTCCCCCACAGATGCACTCCCCCCACAGATGAAGGATCCAGCACCGACCATGACCGCGCCCCCTCCCGACGCGACCAGGCCCGTCCCGCCCCAGGAGACCGACGCCACCCTGCACTTCACGGGCCCAGCCACCTTCGGCCGCGTCCCTCGTCTGGACCAGGTCGGCACCGCGGACATCGCCGTGGTCGGGGTGCCGTTCGACGCCGGTGTCTCCTACCGGCCCGGGGCCCGCTTCGGGGCGAACGCCGTCCGGGAGGCGTCGCGCCAGTTGCGCCCCTACAACCCGGCCCTGGACGTGTACCCGTTTCACTACGCCCAGGTCGCCGACGCCGGTGACATCACCGCCAATCCGCACAACATCGACGAGGCCGTCGAGAGCATCGAGGCGGGCGCGGACGCTCTGCTGTCCACGGGCGCGCAGCTGATGACACTGGGCGGCGACCACACCATCGCGCTCCCGCTCCTGCGCTCGGTGGCCCGCCGCCACGGCCCGGTGGCACTGCTGCACTTCGACGCGCACCTGGACACCTGGGACTCCCACTTCGGCGCCCAGTACACCCATGGGACTCCGTTCCGCCGCGCGGTCGAGGAGGGCCTCCTCGACACCTCCGCGCTCTCCCACGTCGGCACCCGCGGCTCGCTGTACTGCAAGGAGGACCTGGACGAGGACACCAAGCTGGGCTTCGGGATCGTCACCGCGGCCGATGTGATGCGACGCGGGGTCGACGAGGTGGTGGAGCAGCTCAAGGAGCGCATCGGCACCCGGCCGCTGTACATCTCCGTGGACATCGATGTCCTGGATCCCGCACACGCCCCCGGCACCGGCACCCCCGAGGCGGGCGGCCTCACCTCGCGGGAGCTGCTGGAGATCGTGCGCGGGCTCACCGATTGCTATGTGGTCTCCGCCGATCTGGTCGAGGTCGCCCCGGCGTACGACCACGCCGAGATCACCTCCGTGGCCGCCTCGCACACCGCGTATGAGCTGATCACCCTCATGTCCCGGCAGATCGCCTTCTTCCGCTGGGTGGAGGAGAACAAGCCGTCGTGAACACACGACCCCGCGTCGTGCCTTCGGCCGATCAAGAGATCATCTGTCGCTGAATCCTCGCTTTCACCCCTTGCTCTGGCTCATATGCGCCGCTCGGCATAGAACGAGACCGGAACGTCGGTGACGCGAGAGAGGTGGAGACGATGATGAACCCGGCAGCGCGGGTCGTGGCCACGGACCGGGGCGAGGTCCGTGGCTCCGACGAGGGCGCGGTGGTGTCCTTCCGGGGTATCCCGTACGCCGCCTCACCGGTGGGAGCGTTGCGTTTCGCGGCACCCCACCCGCACCCGGGGTGGACCGGGGTGCGTGCGGCGGTGCGCCCGGGACCGGCCGTTCCGCAGGCGCCGTCCCGGCTGGAACGGGTCATGGGAAGGCGCACGCCCGACGGGAACGAGAACGGTTCCCTCACCCTGAACGTGTGGTCCCCGCGGACGGCACTGGAGGAGAACACCTCACGTCCGGTGCTGGTCTGGTTCCACGGAGGCGGCTTCACCAGCGGCTCGGGCGGGTGGGACTGGTACGACGGGGCCCGTCTGGCGGAACTGGGCAACGTGGTGGTGGTGACCGCGAACTACCGGGTGGGGCCGCTCGGTTATCTGCGTCTCCCGCATATCGGCGCCGACAACCTCGGCGCTCAGGACCAGGCCGCCGTACTGCGCTGGGTGCGCGACAACATCGCGTCCTTCGGCGGAGACCCGCGAGCCGTGACGGTCGGCGGGCAGTCGGCCGGTGCGTACTCGGCCCTGTCCCTGGCCGTGGATCCGGCCACCGGGGGGCTCGTCAACCGTGTGCTCCTGCAGAGCGGCCCTTGGGGCCTTCCGCCGCAGAGCCCCGAGCAGGCTTCCGAAGCCGCCGAGGAGTACCAGCGGCTGCTGGGCATCCCCCGTGGCACGGAGCCCGGACAGGCCCTGCGTGAGCTTCCCGTCGAGCATCTCCTGTCCGCCTACGGCGAGTTGGCGATCCGGCTCGCGCGCCCGGGCAATGTCGCCCCTCCGATGTACCCCGTCCTGGGCGGTGCCGGCATTCCGCGGGCCTGGCAACACGCGGTCAGGGACGGGGCGCTGGAGGGCAAGCCCCTCCTCATCGGCACCGCCCAGGAGGAGATGACCGCCTTCTTCGCCTTCGAGCCGCGCATCCAGTCGCTCACGCCGAAGGCTGCCATTGACCTCCTGACCAGCCAGTTCGGCCGCGAAGCGCCAGAGGTCTACCAGCGGCACGCCGACCGGCTCCCACACGCCACCCCCGCCCAGGTGTTCACCGCACTGCACACGGACGAGGTGTTCCGCGACGGCGCCCTGCGGCTGGCCGACCACCATGCCGCCGGTGGCAATGCCACGTATGTCTACCAGTTCGACTACCGCCCGGCCGAGGACCCCGGCCATCTCGGTGCCACGCACTGCGGCGAACTGCCCTTCCTCTTCGGCACGTTCGACAGCTACCCCGACAGCCCGATGCTGGGAAGCCCCTCGGCCACCGAGCGGGCACTGGGGCGGACCTTCGCCACGGCCGTCGCCGAGTTCATCGCGGGCGGCTCCCCGAGCGACTGGCTTCCGTACGCGCCCGAGGCCACCGTACGGATCCGGCACTTCGGCTGAGGGGCCGCGAAGCGCCGGTCGGCACGTACGGACGAGGCGCGCCGTACCGAAGGCCGTCACACGGAAATCGACGCGGGACGTACCAGGCCGGTGCGCTTGACCCCGGCGAGGATGGGGGTCACCTCAAGGCCGGAGACATCCGGCAGCGCCCCCACCGTGCCGGTCAGAAAGGTGTACAGCGCGCCCGGATCGGTGGCGGCCACCGCCACCAGCAGATTGCTCGATCCCGTTGTGGCCGAGGTGAACCGCACTTGCGGATGGCGGCTGAGGATCCGCCCGGTCTCCTCCAGCGCCCCCGGGCCCGCGGTGATCCACAGCAGGGCCTCGGCACGCACCCCCAGCAGGGACAGCTCGACCTCGGTGGCCAGCCGGACGACATATGCCTCCACCAGAGTGTCCAGACGGCGCCGTACCGCCCGGGGAGTCCTGCCCGTGCGCTGAGCGAGCTCTCCGTATGTCATCCGGGAGTCTTCGACCAGTGCGTCGATGAGCACCTCGTCGTCCGGGAGCGGGGAACAGGTCTCGGACGGGGGACGGGCGCTCGGCCACAGCTGCCCGGACTCCTCCGGGGTCAGCAGTCCCGCGCTCCAGGCGAATCCCCCGGGGAAGACTTTGAGCAGGTCGTAGGAGGTCCAGGACTGTACGGCGGCGGTCGCGGGCAGGTCGCGCAGCAGCAGCTTGTCGCGTGCCTCGCGGCCGTTCAGGAAGAGCACGACGCAGATCTCATCCCCTCCGCCGAGGATGTCGACCCAGATGGTGTCGGGGCGCCGGGAGAGCGTGGCGGCGATGGTGGCGATCCGGTTGGGGCGGCAACGGATACGCAGCACCATGGGGATGAGGTGCGGGAAGAGGGCCGGATTGCGCACGGCCGTCGCCCGCAGGGTGCGATCGTGGAAGAGCGGGGCTCCACGCCGTACGACGGTGCGCTCCGAGACACCCAGCACCTCGGCGACCCTCCGCCAGGAGGCGCGGGGCGATGCCATGAGAACGGCCGTGATCCGCCGGTCCGTGGCATCGAGATCGTGGCGTACTTTCTGCATGAAAGGGTCCTTGGTGTTCCTCTTTGCTCGACTCGACTCTATCCGGTGACCGGCATGGCGTTTCCTGTCGCGATCTGTGGGATACAGGACGTTATCGTCATGGCAGCGGTCCGGCCGCCGCGCGAGGCTGTGCACAGCGCCCCACCGCCGGGGCGTACTGCTACGGACACGGAGAGCGGATACATGACGACTGACCTTGATATCGCGGCCGGTGTGAAGGTGCCGGCGACGACGCTGGCGCGCGAGGCGACGGAGCTGATCCGTGACACGACGAGCGAGCTCATCTATCACCACTCACGTCGGGTGTACTTCTTCGGCAGTCTGCGGGGCCGCGGGCGCGATCTGAGCTTCGACCCGGAGCTGCTGTATCTGGGGGCGATGTTCCACGACGTGGGCCTCAACGAGGCGTTCCATACCAGCGGCCGCCGCTTCGAGGTGGACAGCGCGAACGAGGCGAAGCGGTTTCTGCGGACTCATGGTGTCCCCGAGGACAGCGTCCGCCGGGTCTGGACGGCGATCGCCCTGCACACCACTCCCGGCATCCCCGAGTTCATGGAGCCGGAGGTGGCTCTGGTGACGGCCGGTGTCGAGTACGACGTGCTCGGCATCGGATATGGGGATCTCTCCGCCGAGGACCGGGAGGCGGTCGTGGCGCTGCATCCGCGCCCCGACTTCAAGAACGAGATTCTGCGGGCGTTCACCGACGGCGTCCGTTCCAAGCCGGAGACGACGTTCGGCAACGTCAAGGCGGATGTCCTGGAGCACTTCGTGCCCGGCTTCGAGCGGGGGGACTTCGTCCGGACGATCCTGGATTCCCGGTGGCCGGAATAGCCCGGCGGGCGTCGGAACGATCACGGGCAGCACGGGCATCCGGTGGCGGACGCACCGTGGTGATCGTCGCGTTCGACGGGGTGCAACTGCTGGACGTCACCGGCCCGGTGGAGGTCTTCACCACGGCCAACCACTACGGCGCCGACTACGACGTACGGGTCGTGTCCCTCGCCGGTGACGCCGTCGCCACCTCGTCCGGGCTGGTGATCAGTGCTGATGGCGCGCCCGGCACACTGCCGCGACGTCTGGGCACCCTGTTGGTCCCCGGCAGAAGGGACTGGCGCTCGGCAGTGGCCGACACCGACCTGATCGGGCTCGTGACCGACCTGTCGACGCGGGCGAAGCGCGTGGCGTCCGTGTGCGCGGGGGCCTTCGTCCTGGCCGAGGCCGGCATCCTGGACGGCCGCCGTGCCGCCACGCACTGGGAACTGGCCTCCCAGCTGGCCGCCGCCTACCCGCGGGTGCGGGTGGACGGCCATCCGGTCTTCGTCCGGGACGGCCATGTCGCCACATCGGCCGGTATCACCGCGGGGATCGATCTTTCACTGTCTCTGGTCGAGGAGGACTGGGGAGCGGACGTGGCACGCGATGTGGCCCGGCAGCTGGTGGTCTTCATGGCCCGCCCGGGCGGGCAGGCGCAGTTCAGCGCGCGGCTGGCCCCGCGGGAACCCCGGCATCCCGCGGTGCGCCGGGTGATGGACCGCGTCACCGCGGACCCCGCGGGGTGTCATACGCTCGCCACGCTGGCCGACACGGGCGGTGTGAGCGTCCGTCACCTGGAGCGGCTGTTTCGCGCCGAGGTCGGCATGACCCCCGGCCGTTACGTCGAATCCGTCCGCGTGGAGGCCGCCCAGGCACTGCTCGCCGATGGCGCCGGCACGGTCGAGGAGGTGGCGCGGCAGGCGGGGTTCGGCTCCTCGGAGTCGCTGCGCCGGGTCTTTCAGCACACCCTCGGGGTCTCACCGACGGTCTACCGCGCCCGCTTCCGCAGCACCCTCGGCGACCGGACGCGCTGAGGGACGTCGGCCGACGGGGGCGGACAGCAAACGGCCCTCACCGACGGGGGAACGGCGAGGGCCTTACGTTCAGTGTGGCACGAATCAGCGCGGAAGAATCCGTTCCGAGCGACAAACATTGCATATATCTGCCGCCTGGCTCCCCACCGGTGCGGCCGATGCCCCTCCGGCACCGCCCCGCCGTGGCTCCTCCCGAGGCGGAGGCCCCACCTCCACAAGGGTGTGCGCGAGGGCGCCCACGTCCTGAGACGGAATCGGGAAGTCGTTGACGGGGACTGTTACGCACTGCCATCCTGCTGAATGTGAGCCAAGCCGAGAAATTCGCCGTGCGTCTGCACGTCGATCTGCGACGCCAAGCCAGCGCCATCTGTGCCGCCGGCCGTTGAGCCATTCGCGCTCCGCTCTTTCGCTCCTCTTTCCGCTCGACATCTGACGGTATCCGCCGCCCGCTGAGCGCGGCCGGTCCTGCCTGCGTCCGCTCCCCTGCCTTCCTCTGATTCCCCCTCACTTTGTGACGGCGGAAAGCACGGGGAATGGCTTCATCGCGCCCCAGGACCCCGCGCGCGGTTTTTCCGGATGATGCTGTGCGGTTATTCGGCCTGCCCTCCGCGTCCCCTTACGCAAGGACCTCGTTATGCGTACAGCTACTTCCAGGCGACAATTCATGACCCTGCTCGGCACCTCGGTCGCGGCGGTGAGCTGCGGTACGGCCACGGGCAACCCGTCCGGCAAGCAGACCAAGAAGCTCCGGTACCAAGGGTGGGCGGGCCAGGTCACCGTGCCGGAGCTCGCCGAGGACCTGGGATATCTGGGCGAGGTGAAGCTGGACTGGGTGGGCAACACCATCAGCGGTCCGCAGGACATCCAGTCGGCGGCCACCGGGCAGATCGACTTCGGAGGGGCCTTCAACGGCGCCGTCGTCAAACTGGCCGCGAACGGCGCCCCGATCACCTCCGTCATCAGCTACTACGGATCCGATCAGCACGCGTACAACGGCTTTTTCGTGCTGGCGGACAGTCCCATCCGGTCGGCCCGCGACCTCATCGGGAAGAAAGTCGGGATGAACACCCTCGGCGCCCACTCCGAGGCGATGCTCGATGTCTACCTCAAGCGCCATGGACTGTCCAAGACGGAGATCGGCAAGGTACAGCCCCTGGTGGTGCCGCCGGTCAATACCGAACAGTCGCTGCGGCAGCGCCAGATTCAGGTGGGCGTGCTCAGGGACATCCTGCGGGACAAGGCCGTGGCCCATGGCGGCATCCGCCCGCTGTTCACCGATGTCCAGCTGCTCGGGGCATTCAGCGCCGGAACGTATGTGATGACCGATCGCTTTCTGCGGCAGAACCCCGACACGGCCAAAGCCTTCGTCACCGGCGTGGCCCGCGCCATCGAGTGGGCCCGCGTGACACCACGCGAGGAGGTGATCGCGCGGATGACGCGGATCGTGCGGAAGCGCGACCGGAAGGAGGACGCCGCCCCCCTGAAGTACTGGAAGTCCTTCGGAGTCGCCGAGACCGGTGGGCGGATCACCGACAAGCAGCTCCAGTTGTGGATCGACTGGCTGGAGGAGCGCGGCGACATCAAGCGCGGCAAGGTCACGGCGTCCGACCTCTACACCAACCAATACAACGACTACCGCCCCGCGAGCCCCTCAAGCCCCGCGAGCCCCTCGAACCCCACGACGACCCGGAGCTGATCCCATGACCGTCAAAATCGCCTTTGAGCGGGTCCGCAAGGTGTTCCCGGTACAGGGGACGGCGGGCTCCCGCCGGGCCACCGAGTTCACCGCCCTGGACGGGATCGACCTGGAGATCTCCGCGGGTGAGTTCATGGTGGTCGTCGGGCCCAGTGGATGCGGCAAGTCCACACTGCTCGACCTGCTCGGCGGCCTCACCCGGCCCACCGACGGGCGGATCCTCCTGGACGGAGAGCCGGTCACCGGCCCCGGACTGGACCGCGGCATCGTCTTCCAGCAGTACGCCCTGCTTCCCTGGCGCACGGCGCTGGGCAATGTGGAGTTCGGCCTGGAGGCCACCGGAGTGCCGCGGCGCCGGCGCGTCGAACGCGCCAGGGAGTACCTGGACCTGGTGGGCCTGTCCGGATTCGAGGACCGGCATCCGCATGAGCTCTCCGGCGGGATGCGGCAGCGTGTGGCGATCGCGCGCAGCCTCGCCTACGACCCGGATGTACTGCTCATGGACGAGCCGTTCGCCGCCCTGGACGCCCAGACCCGGGAGCTGTTGCAGGACGAGCTGCTGCGGATCTGGGAACGCACCGGCAAGACGGTCGTCTTCATCACCCATGGCATCGAGGAAGCGGTCTACCTCGGACAGCGGGTGGCCGTCCTCACTTCCCGCCCCGGAGTGGTCAAGGAGGTCGTACCGATCGCGCTGGACGCCCGCGCCACGGCGGACGATGTGCGCTCGAGCCCGGAGTTCGCGCGCCACCGGCACCGGATCTGGAGCCTCCTGCGGGACGAAGTGGCCCGCGCCCAGCAACTGGAGAAGGAGAGTGTTCCCGCATGAGCCCCGCGACCGGGACGACCACCGCGACGACGGACCCCACCGCCCCCGGCACCACGGCCGGAGCCGTCTCCGAACCACGTACCACCGCGGGCGCCTCAGCATCGCGCGAGGCGCCACGCCGGGCGGCACCGCTGACGGCCAAGGCCAAAGCCAAGGCCAGGGCCGGGGACGCCGGCCGCCGGCTGCCCGGCCTGCTGCTGCGCGCCCTCACCAAAGTGGCGGCGATCGCCGCCCTCCTGGCCGTATGGGAGATCGCGCCCCGCGCGGGCCTGGTGGACCGCACCTTCCTGCCGCCCTTCAACGAGGTCGCCCGCGCCTGGTGGGAACTGCTGGCCGATGGGCAGCTCACCGACAACGCCGAGGCCAGCCTGGTGCGTTCGTTCAGCGGATTCGGTCTGGCCGTCGCCATCGGCGTGCCACTCGGGCTGCTGATCGGCCGCTACCGGCTGGTCGCGGATCTGCTGGGACCGCTGCTCGAAGTGCTCCGCAACACCGCCGCGCTGGCGCTGCTTCCGGTGTTCGTCCTGCTGCTGGGCATCGGCGAGACGTCGAAGGTCTCGATCGTGCTCTACGCCTGCACCTGGCCGATCCTGCTCAACACCATCAGCGCGGTGCGCAATGTGGACCCCACACTGCTGAAGCTGGCGAAGTCCATGGACCTCTCCGCGCTCCGGCTGTTCCAGAAGGTGATCCTGCCCGCGTCCGTGCCGACGGTCTTCACGGGGATACGGCTGGCCGGGGCCTCTTCCATCCTGGTGCTGGTGGCCGCGGAGATGGTCGGCGCCAAGGAGGGGCTGGGCTATCTGATCAACGCGTCCCAGTACAACTTCGCCATCCCGCAGATGTACGCCGGGATCCTCACCATCTCCGCCATCGGCGTGGCCTTCAACCAGCTGCTCGTGTCCGTGGAGCGCCGGCTCAGCTCCTGGCGCGTCCCGGTGCGGGGCTGATCCGACGAAAGCGAGAGGTGCTCCGTATGACCACGCTCGATCTGACCACTGACGTCCTCGTCGTCGGTGGCGGCCCGGCCGCCACCTGGGCCGCCCTGAAGGCGGCCGGTGCCGGTGCCGATGTCGTCCTCGCCGACAAGGGGTACTGCGGTACCAGCGGCGCCACCGCCTCCGCGGGCACCGGCGTGTGGTACGTCCCGCCGGAGCCCGCCGCACGCGAGGCGGCCATGGCGAGCAGGGAGGCACTCGGCGGCCACCTCGCCGACCGGCGCTGGATGGCACGTGTCCTGGACCAGACGTACGAGAGCGTCAACGAGCTTGCGGACGAGGCCCGTTACCCCTTCCCGACCGGGCCGGACGGACGGCCGCTCCGAAACGGTCTGCAGGGCCCCGAGTACATGCGGCGGATGCGTATGCGCGTCCGGCGCGCGGGCGTACGCGTCCTGGACCACAGCCCGGTCGGCGAACTGCTCGCCGACACCTCGGGCGCGGTGGCGGGCGCCACCGGGTACCGGCGCCAGGCGCGGCAGCCGTACCGGGTCCGCGCGGGTGCGGTGGTGCTGGCCACCGGTGGCTGCGCGTTCCTCAGCGGTGCCCTCGGATGCAACGTCAACACCGGTGACGGTGCCCTGTTCGCCGCCGAGGCCGGAGCCGAGCTGTCCGGCATGGAGTTCTCCAACGCGTACGCCATCGCGCCCGAGCACACGTCGGTCACCAAGACCGCCTTCTACACCTTCGCCACCTTCTTCCACGAGGACGGCACGGTGCTGGAGGGCGCGGCGAGCCAGGGCGGGCGCTCGGTCATCGCGCGGGCCCTGCTGGAGGAGAAGGTGTACTGCCGTCTGGACCGCGCCGACGCGGCCGCGCGGGCGGCCATGCGCCTGGCCCAGCCCAACTTCTTCCTCACCTTCGACCGATTGGGCATCGACCCCTTCGCCCAGCGGTTCGCCATCACGCTGATCGCCGAGGGCACCGTGCGCGGCACCGGCGGGATCCGCCTCACCGGTGACGACTGCGCCACCACGGTGCCCGGGCTCTACGCGGCGGGCGACGCCGCCACCCGCGAGCTGATCTGCGGCGGCTTCACCGGCGGCGGCAGCCACAACGCGGCCTGGGCCATCTCCTCCGGCGGCTGGGCGGGGCAGGCGGCCGCGCGCCACGCGCGCTCGCTCTCCGGCGGCGCCCGCACCCGGCGGACCGTCCCGCTGGGTGGCGCCGGGTTGCGCCCGACCGGAACACCGGGACCGGCCGACGGCTTCCGCGAGGTGGTCGCCGCCGTCCAGGACGAGGTCCTTCCGTACCGGAAGAACTATCTGCGCCACGGCGACGGCCTCGCGGCCTCCCTGCGGGCACTGGACGACACCTGGCGCCGGCTGCGCGCCACGCTGTACGCCGGGGACGGGGATGCCGTACGGGCCCGGCAGGCCGCGGCGATGGTGGCGCACGCCCGCTGGATGTACACCGCGGCGCTCGCCCGCACCGAGACCCGGGGCATGGCCAAACGGCTCGACTTCCCCGCCCAGGACCCGGGGCAGCACCACCGCGTCGTGACGAGCGGTCTCGACCGCGTATGGACCCGCCCGGAGCCCCTGACCACCGCACCACGGGAGGTTGCCTGATGATCGAGCTGGTCTCGGCCGAGCGCTGTATCGCCTGCGACAAATGCGTGAAGGTGTGCCCGACGAACGTCTTCGACCGGGGCCCGGACGGCGTGCCGCTGCTCAGCCGCCAGGAAGACTGCCAGACCTGCTTCCAGTGCGAGGCGAACTGCCCGGTCGACGCGCTGTTCGTCGCGCCCGTCACCCATCCGCTGCCCGACGACCGCACGGTGCGCGACGAGCGCCACCTGGACCGCACCGGCCTGCTCGGCAGCTACCGCCGCCACATCGGCTGGGGCCGCGGCCGGACGCCCGGGTCGCTGCGGGCCGTGGGCCCGCGACTGCCCGCGCCGGGCGGCAGACCGCCCGCACCGCCCATCACCTCCTGAATCCTGAACACGCCACCGAAGGGAAAGTGCCCGCATGAGCACCAGCACCGGATTCGACATCCGACGGATCGGCGGCCGGATCGGCGCCGAGGTCCTCGGTGTCACACTCGCCGACGTCGACGACCCCGCGCTCGTCACCGACCTCAACTCCGCGCTCCTGGAGCACAAAGCGCTCCTCTTCCGTGACCAGCACCTGGACGACGCCGCCCAGCTCCGCTTCGCCTCCCTCTTCGGGGAGCTGACCACCGCACACCCCACGGTGCCGTCCGTCGAGGGGCAGCCCAGCATCCTGCCGGTCGACGCCGAGGGCACCCGCGCCAACCGCTGGCACACCGACGTCACCTTCGTCCGTACGCCCCCGAAGGTGTCCACCCTGCGCGGCATCGTGGTCCCGCCCTACGGCGGCAACACCCTCATCGCCAACACGGGCGCCGCCTACCACGATCTGCCCCGGCCGCTGCGCGAGCTGGCCGACACGCTGTGGGCCGTGCACACCAACGACTACGACTACGCCGCGCCGCCGAGGAACGACAAGGCGGCCGAGCACCGCAAGCGGTTCGTCTCCCGGAAGTACCGCACCGCCCACCCGGTCGTGCGCGTCCACCCCGAGAGCGGCGAGCGCGGTCTGTTCATCGGTGGCTTCGCCCAGAGTTTCGTCGGCCTCGGCCCGTCCGAGTCGCGCGATCTGCTGCGGATCTTCCAGTCGTATGTCATCCGCCCGGAGAACATCGTGCGCATCGCCTGGTCCCCGGGTGATGTGGTGGTCTTCGACAACCGCATCACCCAGCACTACGCGCCGGACGACTACGGCGATCTGCCGCGCCTGCTGCACCGGGTGACCGTGGCGGGCGATGCCCCGGTCGGTGTGGACGGCGAGCGCGCCTACGTCCTCGAAGGGGACGAGGCCGGCCACTACACCCCGGCCGCCGCCTGAGGACCACCGTCCTCCCCCACCGGAAAGGTGCCCGCCCGGTGTGCGCGATCCGCACACCGGGCGGGCCCGGCGTTGTGCCGCTACGCCCCTTCGCGGGCCGTGCGCGCCGCGCGGGCCAGGTCGAGGTCGGTGGTCTCCGGCGCCAGGAACTGTGACACGACGGCGCCGACCACCAGCACTCCGGCGCCGACCAGGAGCACGAACTCCGCGCCGAAGTGGTCGAGCCCCATCGGCAGCAGGAACGTACCGATCGCGGCACCCACCCGGCTCATGGCCGTGGCGAAGCCAACGCCCGTGGTGCGCAGGGATGTGGGGAACACCTCCAGCGGATAGACCGCGGTCAGCGCGGAGGAGGCGGCGTTGAGGAAGATGAAGAACAGGAAGCCGACGACGATGACGGGGGTGGAGGACGGCCACACCGCCACCAGGGCCAGACACGCGGCCGTGATCCAGAACGGCGGGATCAGCAGCCTGCGACGGCCGATCCGCTCCACGACCAGGCACCCCGCGGTGACACCGGCCACGGCGGTGAAGGAGTAGACGAGCAGCGCCGCCACCGCGTTGTCCCCCATGTGCAGTGCCTCGAAGACGTCCGTCCAGAAGGTGCCGATGGCGAAGTACGGCAGCACGAGGGCGGCCCAGAAGACGCTGGCGAACACCGTGGAGCGGAGATGCTGCCGGCTGAAGAGCGCGCGGAACCCGTCCTGCCGCACTTCGTCGCGCTCGTCGAGTTCCGCGGCGACATCCACCTCGATGCCGTACTTCTCGATCAGCGCCTCCGCCTCGTCCCGGCGCCCCTGGCTCAGCAGCCAGCGCGCGGACTCCGGGATGCCACCGCGCAGGGCCACACACACCAGCGCGATCAGCGCGCTGCTCGCCAGGGACCAGCGCCAGCCGCCGTCGACGGAGGTGAACAGCGCCCCCACGACCGTGGCCAGCGCATACCCCAGGTACCAGCTGATCTCCAGGCTCGCCAGCAGCCGCCCGCGGCCACGCCGGCCCGCGTACTCCGACAGCAGCGGCGCGCCGATCGCGTACTCGCCGCCGATCGCCACACCCATCACCAGCCGGATGAGGAAGAGCTGGGTGCCGTCCACGACGAAGAACTGGAGCACCGAGCCGACCAGGAAGATCAACATGTCGATGAGGAACACCGGCCGCCGTCCGAACCGGTCGGCCAGCCGGCCGAAGAGCGGCCCTCCGATGAAGATGCCGATCAGCGGTGCGGCACCGACCAGCCCCTGTTCCACGGAGGTCAGATGGAGGTCGTCGGTGATCGCCCCCATCGCGAGGCCGATGCCACCGATGATGTAGCCGTCGATTCCCTGGCCGATCTGGGTGGCCAGCTTCAGCTTGGTGTGCAGCCGCTTCCGTTCGCGTTCGGTGGCGGGTGCGCCCGGCGGTGTGCTGGGCTCGTTGTGCTCGGTCACAGGCGTCGTTGCCATGCGCGGGTCCTTATCTAGAGGGGGGGAGGGCGTCAGCCGGTCGGCCAGTCGAGGGCGATGTACTGCGTTTCCAGGAACGCCTCGATGCCCTCGCGGCCGCCCTCCCGGCCCAGACCCGACTGCTTGACACCGCCGAAGGGCGCCGCCGGGTCGGAGAGCAGGCCACGGTTGAGGCCGACCATGCCGCTCTCCAGGCGTTCGGCGATGCGCAGGGCCCTGGCCACGTCGCGCGAGTAGATGTACGAGGCGAGTCCGTGCACCGTCGCGTTGGCGCGGGCGACCAGTTCGTCCTCGTCGGTGAAGGTGGCCAGGGGCGCGACCGGCCCGAAGACCTCCTCGTTCATGATCCGGGCGTCCTCGGGGACGTCCACCAGGACGGTCGCCGGATGGTAGCAGCCGGGGCCCTCGGGCACGCTGCCCCGCGCGGCGACCTTCGCGCCACGCCCGACCGCGTCGTCGACCAGGGAGCGGATGGACTCCACGGCGGTCGGGTTGATCATCGGGCCGAGGGTTACGCCCTCCTCCAGACCCGCTCCGGCGCGTACCGCGGTCATGGCCGCCGCGAACTTCTCGGTGAACTCGGCGGCGACCGACTGATGGACGTAGAACCGGTTGGCGGCGATGCAGACCTCGCCACCGCCCCGCATCTTGGCGTCCATCGCACCGCGCACCGCGGCGTCGACGTCGGCGTCCGCGCAGACGACGAAGGGGGCGTTGCCGCCCAGTTCCATGGTCACGTTGACGACGTTCGCCGCCGCCTGCTCCAGGAGTTTCCGGCCGGTGGCGGTGGAGCCGGTGAAGGAGAACTTGCGGACCCGCTCGTCGCGGAGCCAGCCGGAGACCACCTCGGGTGCGCGGTCGGTGGGCAGCACGTTCAGCAGCCCGTCGGGCAGGCCCGCCTCGCTCATCAGGGCGGCGATCGCGAGGGCGGTGAGCGGGGTGTCCGGGGCCGGTTTGAGGAGCACCGGGCAACCGGCGGCGAGCGCCGGGGCGATCTTCCGGGTGGCCATCGCGGCCGGGAAGTTCCAGGGGGTGACGAAGGCGGTGACGCCCACCGGATGCCTGCGTACGACATGGCGGAAGCCGCCACCGGGCGCGTCGCCGAACGAGGAGCCGATCCGCACCGCCTCCTCGGCGAACCAGCGGAAGAACTCCGCCGCGTAACCGACCTCGGCCACCGCGTCCCGGTACGCCTTGCCGTTTTCCAGGACGATCAGGCGGGCGAGGGTGTCGGTGTGCTCACGCATCAGCGCGAAGGCGGTGTGCAGCACCTCCGAGCGACGGCGCGGCGGCGTCGTCCGCCATCCGGCGGCGGCCTCCTGGGCCGCGTCGACCGCCGCCACGGCGTCGCCCGGACCCGCCGCGGACACCTCGCGGATCAGCTCCGCGGTGGCCGGGTCGTGTACGGGAAACGTCCGTCCGTCCTCGGCCGCACACCAGCGGCCGGCGATGAACACATCGCCTTCGGCGAACGGCGCCTTGACGAGGGTTTCTATGCCGGGGAGGTTCATGAGCTGCTCTTTTCTCCGTTCCGAACGGGGGCTGGTCCGGTTCGCGGTGAATTTACGAGCGCGTCATACGGCCGACAAGGCCGCTTCTCGGATCGCAATGGTGGTTGCTGTCAGGGCAACTCACCGCATACGACAGGGAAGGGACGGGCGTGGGCCACCCGGCCCGGACGTCCTCAGGTGAGCCGTGCCCGGGGGAACGGGGTGTGCCGCGGCTCCCAGCCCAGCAGCGCGGAGACGCGTGCCGCCGCCTTGGCGGTGGTGCGGCCCGCCTGGTCCAGGCGGTCGCCGAGCCGGGACTTGGGCGCCGAGATGTTGATCGCCGCCACGACCCGTCCCCGGAAGTCGCGCACCGGCGCCGAGACTCCGACCAGACCGGCCTCGAATTCCTCGCTGACCCTCGCGTACCCCTGGCGCGACGCCTTCTGGATCAGCGCCCACAGCTCGGGAATCGGCGGGGTGGCGGTGGTGCCGAAGCGGACGTACAGCTCGTCGGGCGTGGCATCGGCCAGCAGCACACGCCCGGCCGAGGTCTGCCACGCGGGCACTCCGCGCCCCTCCCAGCCGTGGACGCGGAAGGAGTGTCCGGAGACCGAGAGCAGGGTGAGCACCTCGCGGTCGCTCAGGACACACAGATGGCTGGTCTCCTCCACGTTCGCCGACAGCGCGTGCATCACCGGTTCGGCCATGCGCACCAGCCGGTTCTGCGAGGTCCGCGCGACCAGTGAGAAGAGCCGCCAGCCCAGCCGGTACTCCAGGGTGTCGGGGTCCCGCTCCACGATCCCCGCGGCGGCCAGGGCCTTGAGGGCCCGCGAGACCTGGGTCTTCTCCCGGCCCACCAGCTGCGCCAGGCGTACGACGCCGAGCCCGCCGGCGTTCTGGGCCTCGTCGGAGGCGAGCGCCTCCAGCAGGTCGATGTCACGGCGCAGCCCGTGGCCGCGCTGGGCGGTGGTGTCTCCGGGGCCGGAGGAGTCGGCCCGGGGGCCCGCGCCGTGCGCCTCGGCGGGGTTCTCGGGGCCGTCGGTGCCGCGAGGGGGGAGGTTTGTCACGCGCGCCATCCTAAGGGCGCGCCCCGGGGAACCCCCAGGTCAGCCGCCGGGTTGTCGGGAGAGCAACCGGCATTTCGATTCCGGCGGGTGCCTTGCGAGGGGGTGGCGGCGGTTCTAGATTCGCCGCATCGGACCGGATGAACTGCGGTGAATGCGAGGTTCATCCCGTCGGTCCGCCGATTCCCCGCTCCCGGAGATCCAGGAGATCCCATGCCATCGCCTTTTGCCCCGACCGCCCTGATCGGCGAGTCCTTCGTCGGGGAGGGTGCCAACGCCGCGCATACGAACGTCGTGATCGGACGCAAGGGCGGACCCGTCGAGACGGCCTGGGCCACGGCGCTGGCCACGCCCAGCGCCGGACACGTCCCGTTCCTGACGATCGTGCGGCCCTCGGTCCCGGTGAAGCCGCTGACGCTGTTCGTCACGAAGGCCGCCGCCGAGGGTGAGCTGCACCAGCGCGCCACGTGGGGCTCCGCCCAGGCCGGTCTGGCGCAGGGCGTCACGGACGCGGTCCGGGACGGTCTGCTGCCCGCCGAGGAGGCCGACGACCTGCTGATCATCGCCGCGATCTGGGTGAATCCGGCGGTCGACGACCTGGATGTGTCGTTCCGCAACCAGCGCTCCGCCGCGTACGGCGCGGTGCGGGCCGCGGTGGACGCCACCCCGACCGTGGCCGATGTCCTCGCGACCGCCGAGGAAGGCCCGGCCAACCCGTTCTACGCCCCCTCCTCCGAGGCGCTCGTCCGATGAAGATCACGGACATCACCCTGGACCGGCTGCGGCTGGAGCTGGACCCGCCGTTCCGGGCCGCCTGGGACCCCGAGCCGCGGCGCCACTTCGACGCGACGATCGTCCGCGTCCACACCGACGAGGGGATCACCGGCATCGGCTCCGGGGATCTCATGGACGGCTTCGACACCTACAAGCACCTGTTCGTCGGCGAGGACCCGCTCGACATCACCCGGCATGTCAGAGCCATCGAGACCGCGAACTTCCACGGCGCCCACTACTGGCCGCTGGAGGCGGCGCTGTGGGACATCATCGGCAAGGTCCACGGCCGCCCGGTGGCGGAGCTGTTCGGCAACGCGGCCAAGAAGCTCCCCGCCTACGCCTCCTGCGGTGAGCTCAAATCGCCCGAGGAGCGCGTGGCCACCGCGCTGAAGGTCCGCGAGGCGGGCTTCCGCGCGATGAAGATCCGCATCGACCGCGACCGGGTGGACGAGGGGATCGCCGCGGTCCGCGCGGTGCGCGAGGAGCTGGGCGCGGACTTCGAGATCATGGTGGATCTGAACCAGTCGTGGCGCATGGCGGGCGACACCGCGGGCGCCACCGACCTCGCCCGGACCCGCAAGATCATCGCGCGGCTGGCCGAACTCGATGTGTTCTGGGTCGAGGAGCCGCTGCCCTACTGCGACGTGGCGGGCTTCAAACACCTGCGGGCGGAGAACCCCGGGGTGCGGATCGCCGCGGGCGAGATGCACCACTCCCCCACCGAGCTGCTGCGCTACCTCGAAGAGGACGCCCTCGACATCTACCAGATGGATGTGGTGCTCGCGATCGGCATGCACCGCGCCCGCACCCTGGCGGAAGTGGCGCGGCTCAAGCACCGCCACTTCACCCCGCACAGCTGGACCAACGGCATCGGTGTGCTCGCCAACCTGCACGTGGCGGCGGGAGTCGGCGGCGGCCCGTTCTTCGAGTTCCCCTACGACCCGCCCGGGTGGACCCCGGAGCGCCGGGACTTCATGCTCGCCGACCCGGTGCGGGTGGGCGGCGACGGCGACCTCGAGGTGCCCGCGAGGCCGGGACTCGGCATCGAGCTGGACGAAGACGCGATCGACCGGTGGAGGATCATATGACGCACGGCATCGACGCCCTGCTCTCCCGTACGCACGACCAGTGGCTGGCCGCGGCCGACCAACTGACCTTCGAGACAAGGCCGTTCATCGACGGCCACTTCACCGACGCCCTCTCCGGCGACACCTTCACCAGCATCTCGCCGCGCGATGGCGCGGTGCTCGCCAAGGTGCAGGCGGCCGGTGCCGAGGACGTGGACCGTGCCGTACGCGGTGCGCGCGACGCCTTCGAGGACGGACGCTGGCGTGACCTCCCGCCCAAGGAGCGCAAGCGCGTCCTGCTGCGCTGGGCCGACCTGATCCGGGAGAACGCCGAGGGGCTCGCCCTCCTCGACACCCTGGAGATGGGCAAGCCCATCACCGAGTCCGTGCGGATCGACGTGGACAAGGCCGCCGAGACCATCGCCTGGTACGCCGAGGCCATCGACAAGACCTACGACGAGGTGGCGCCGACGCCCGGGGACGCGCTCGCCCTGATCACCCGGGAGCCCCTGGGTGTCGTCGGCGCGGTCATCCCGTGGAACTACGCGCTGCTCATCGCCAGTTGGAAGCTGGGCCCGGCCCTGGCCACCGGCAACAGCGTCGTCCTCAAGCCCGCCGAGCAGACGTCCCTGGCCGCCCTGCGCCTGGCCGCCCTCGCCACCGAGGCGGGTCTGCCGGACGGGGTGTTCAACGTCGTCCCCGGGCGCGGCGAGGTCGCCGGGCAGGCGCTTGGCCGCCACCCCGAGGTCGACAAGATCGCGTTCACGGGCTCGGTGGAGGTGGCCCGGCTCTTCCAGGTGTACGCGGGCGAGTCCAACGGCAAGCAGGTGGCCGTCGAGGCGGGTGGCAAGTCGCCCCAGCTCGTGCTGGCGGACGCCGACATCGAGGCCGCCGCGTCGGCCGTGGCCTGGGGCATCTTCTACAACGCCGGGCAGACCTGCAACGCCGGTTCCCGCGTCGTGGTCCACGCCTCCGTCAAGGACCGGCTCCTGGACGCCGTGCGCCGGATCACCGACGACACCTTCCGGATGGGTGACCCGCTCGACCCGGCCACCGTCATGGGCCCCCTGGTCGACGAGAACCAGCTGGCCTCGGTCCTCGGCCATGTCGAGCGTGGTGTGGCGGACGGGGCGACCGTGGTGTTCGGCGGTGGCCGCACCCTCACCGAGTCGGGCGGCAGCTATGTCGAACCGACCGTCCTGGACGGGGTGGTGAACACCTCCGCCGTCGCCCAGCAGGAGATCTTCGGCCCGGTCCTGGCCGTCGTCTCCTACGACGGTGACGCCGACGAGGGGATCCGGCTGGCCAACGAGACCGACTACGGGCTCGTCGCCTCCGTATGGACCCGTGACGTGGCCGTCGCCCACCGCGCCGCGAAGCGGCTGCGGGCCGGGACGGTCTGGATCAACACCTTCGACGCCAGTGATGTCATCACCCCGTTCGGCGGCTTCAAGGCCACCGGCGCGGGCCGTGACAAGTCGCTGCACGCGCTCGACGCGTACACCGCCCTCAAGACCACCTGGGTCAACCTGGCCTGAGCCGGACACGGTTCACGGCCACCTCCACAACGCCCCTCTCCCCTTACTTTCTCTTCTCACCACAGCGAGGACAACGATGAGGATCGGTTTCATCGGCCTGGGCAACATGGGTCGCCACATGGCCCGCCACCTGATCGAGGCGGGTCACCAGGTCACCGTGCACGACATCCGCCCCGAGGCCGCCGCGGAGCATCTCGCGCTCGGCGCCGGATGGGCCGACACGCCCGCCGCGTGCGCGGACGGCGTGGAACTCCTGATCACCAGCCTGCCGACGCCGCGTGTCGTCGAGGACGTCCTGCTGCGCGGTGGCGCCGCCGCGGCCCTGGCGCCGGGGGCTCTGTGGGTCGACATGTCGACCTCGACCCCGGCGGCCGCCGAGCGAATCGCCGCCGAGGTGCTGGACGCCCAGCAGGTGCGCCGGCTCGACGCGCCCGTCTGCGGGATGTCGCACGGCGCCGACTCCGGCACCCTGCAGATCTTCGTCGGCGGTGCCGAGGACGACTTCCGGGCCGCGCTGCCCGCGCTGGAGGCGATGGGCGACCCGAAGCGCATCCTGCACATCGGCCCGCTCGGCGCCGGTTACACGGTCAAGCTGCTGCTCAACCTGCTGTGGTTCAGCAAGCTCGTGGCCACCTCGGAGGTGTTCGCGATGGGCGCCAAGGCGGGCGTCGACCTCGGTCTGCTGCGTGATTCCCTGCTCAAGAGCTCCGCCTCGTCCTACTTCCTGGAGCACGACTTCATCCGCGTCCTCACCGACGGCGACTACGACGACTCCTTCGCCATGGTCCTCGCCTGCAAGGACCTCGGCCTCGCCATCGACCTCGGCCGCGACCTGGGTGTGCCCACCGAACTGTCGGCGGTGGTCGAGCAGATCTTCCGCCGCTCCAGGACCGAGCACGGCGACCTCGCGGGCGAGATGAGCCCCGTCCGCCTCTACGAGGCCCTCGCCGGGCAGGAGTTCCGGCTGGCCATCCAGGCCACCGCGCCAGTGGGCGCGACCGTCGCGGTCTGACGACGAGCGAACGCCACCCCGCACCACGACGTCAGGAGCCGCACCCATGACCCCTTCCGGGCCCGGCGGTCCCACACCGCTGAGCATCGACCCCACCTGCCGTATCGAGTTCGGCCCCGGCCGCATCGACCGGCTCCCCGCCCTGATCGCGGCAACCGGCCACGATCGCGCCTTCGTCGTCACCGACCGCGGTCTGCGCGCCGCGGGTGTCCTCGAGCCGGTCCTCAAGGCCCTCGGGGCCGCCGGGCTGGAGTACGCCGTCTACGACGAAGTGGCGCCCAATCCGTCCACCACCAACGTCGACGCGGGTGCCGCACAGGCCCGTACGTTCGGTACCGCCGCGGTCGTCGCCCTCGGCGGGGGCTCCGTACTCGACGCGGCGAAGGGCATCGCCCTGCTGGTCGGCAACCCGGGCGCCACGGCCGCCGACGCCGACGACCTCTGGGAGGCGGGCGACGGGCTACCGCTCGTCGCGATCCCCACCACCTCCGGCACCGGCGCCGAGACCAACGGCTTCGGGGTCATCGAGGACACCGCCGCCTGCCGCAAGGTGTACATCGGCCACCCGTCGGTGAAGCCGTGCGTCGCGCTGCTCGACCCCGAGCTCACCCTGGGCCTGCCCGCGCCCGCCACCGCCGCCACCGGGATCGACGCCCTCGTGCACGGCATCGAGTCGCTGGCCTCGCGTGGCGCGAACCCGATCTCCACCGCCTATGCGACGCAGGCCGTGGCCATGGTCAGCCGCGCCCTGCCCACCGCGTACCGGAACGGCTCGGACCTCGACGCCCGCGCCGAGCTGATGCTGGGCGCCCATCTCGCGGGCCAGGCACTCACCCTCTCCGGGCTCGGGCTCGTCCACGGCATCGGCCATGTGCTGACCGCGCACACCGGCACGCCACACGGCGTCGCCCTCGCCGCCGTCCTCGAGGAGGTGATGGAGTTCAACGCTCCCGCCGCACAGGGCGCCTATGAACAGGTGGCGCGGGCCATGCGCCTCGCACCTCCCGCCGACGGGGACTGGGCGCGGGCAGCCATCGACGGAGTACGCGAGATCGCGGGCACCGTCGAGGTGAAACGCCCCCTGAGGACGCTCGGCGCCGACCGCGCCATGCTGCCCTCCATCGCCGCCGGGGCGGTGGCGGACCCGGTGACGAAGAACAATCCGCTACTCCCCGATCAGACGCGGGTCCTGAACATCCTCACCACCACCTACTGATCGCCACCGCATACTGATCAGCACCCCAGGTTGATCCCGGCGCCTGGATCGTGACCCCGGCGATCCAGGTGCCGTGGCAATGGCTGTCACATCCGCGGACCCGACGGTGTCTTCATGCCGAACCGGCACACGTTCGGCTGCCGCGTGTGTCCGGGTGGAAGCGGCCGGAACACGTGGCGGCCCGGCGGCCGCGGACGCGGGTGAGCCGGTCGGAGCAGCAGGCCGTGGTGGAGCGGTTCCTGGTCGCGTTGCGGACCCGCGTTCGAGACGACGCCCGTATGGCTCAACGGCGCCCCCGCGGGACGGCTCGCCTTCGACGGCGAGCCGTCCGCGGTGAGCCTCCTGGTGGAGAACGGGCGGGTGGCCCGGATCTACGTGGTGAGAACCCCGGGGAAGCTGACCCGGCTGGACGTACCGGCCGAGCTCGCCAGGTGAACCACGCCGCTGCCGCTCTGGCGTCGTGGGTGTTCCGGGCGGTGAGTACCGCCGCCCGGAACACCCACGACCACGCGGAACGCGCTAGTGGTGCCAGCCGTGCCCGCCCGTGTTGTGGATGAAGCGCTGCAGCACCTTCATGGTCGTCAGGTACTCCTCGTCGGAGATGCCCGCGTGCCGCTCCGCCCACAGCTCGTCCTGGAGGGCCGCGGCCTTGTCGTACAAGGCCCGGCCCTCCTCCGTGCTGCCCAGGCGTCCCTCGGCGTCCTCGGTGATCCAGCCCAGGGCGATGGCCCGGTCGATCTCCGCCTCCATGACCTCCGGACCGGCGTCGAGATAGTTGCGGAGGAGGCCGGACACCTCAGCGCGGGTCTTGACGGTGTCGGCGCGTGCGACCTGGGCGATGACCCACCACTGTGGCTGGGTGACGCCGATCCCGGCGAGAGCGGCCTGGATGCGGCTGACCACGGCCTTGTAGGCCGCCCAACTCCAGTACCCGATGGGCTGCTTGAGCAGTTCGGGGTCGCTGTGGGAATACTCCATGGCCGGTCCCTCCGTCGTTGCGTGAACTCGTGTGACGATGGGATCGACCGTAGAAGTTGAACCTAAGTTGAAGTCAAGGTGGTCACCCGGCGGTGGCGGTCGGTCAGCGGTCGGCCGTCAGCAGACGGACGCGGCCCGTGCCGGGCAGGGCCGGGTCGAACGCCGGAGGGACGGGCCGGGCGTGGCGCTCCGCGAGGTCGGTGAGGGATTCCTCCGCGGCGCTCCAGCCGTGGTCCGCGAGCCAGTTGGCGGGAGGCTGCGTCATCTCGTTCTTCCACAGCGAGGACAGCATGCCCATGATGCCCTCCGGTGAGGCGGACGCCGCCTCCCGGGCCTGGTCGGTGTTCACCATCGACCGGGTGACATGTTCCACCCCGAGGTGGCTGCCCGGCGCGGACAGCGCGGTGATCCGGTCGAGCAGACGGTCCGCGTCGCGCTCGGGCAGGTAGACGAGTATCCCCTCGACCAGCCAGGCCGTCGGCACGTCCTCGCGGAAGCCCTGCTTCGCCAGCAGCGAGGGCCAGTCCTCGCGCAGATCGGCGGCGATCACCTCGCGCTCGCAGCGCGGCTCCTCGCCCTGGAGGACGCGTTCCTTGAAGTCGAGCACATTGGGCTGGTCCAGTTCGAAGAGGCGTGTCCCGTCCGGCCAGTGCAGCCGGAAGGCACGGGTGTCCAGGCCCGCCGCGAGCAGGACCGCCTGGCGGCAGCCCGCGGCGCACGCCTGGATGAAGTAGTCGTCGAAGTACCGGGTGCGCAGGGCGAAGTAGTCGCCCATGGCCTCGGTGAACAGCTTTCCCTGTCCCTCGGTCCAGACCGCCTGCTGCTCGGGGCCCGCGGCGTCGACGAAACGCGTGGCCAGGGTGTCCTCGAACAGCCGGTCCGGGCGCCGGCTCTCGTCCGCGCGGGTGATGCCCACGAACAGCGCGGTACTGCTGACTCCCGCCAGGCGCTCGTGTCCGTCGGTCACGTGGTCCTCCGCTTCGTGTGGTTGTCTCTCATGTCCTCTCCCCCGTTCATGAGCGTGTCGTTCCCGCTCACGAGCGTGTCGCTCCAGCTGATGAGGCGGTGCGCTCACGGTACGCCGCACGGTCGAAGCGGACGCCGCCGCGCCAGATCGCCTCGATCGACCGGGTGCGTGTGATGTCCTGCGTGGGGTCGCCCTCGACGAGGACGAGGTCCGCGCGCCGGCCCGGCGCGATCACTCCGCGGTCGGAGAGACCGAAGTGCGCGGCGGGGGCCGAGGTGGCCGCGGTGAGCGCCGCCGCCGGAGTCAGTCCGGCCTCCACCAGGAGGGCCAGTTCGGTGTGGAGACTGGCGCCGTGGACGACCGGGCAGGCGCGGTCCGGCCGGTAGTTGGTGTCGGTCCCCGCCAGCACGGGCACACCTGCCCGGTGCAGACGGGCCACGCTCGCCAGGGCGTGGGTGAAGTGGTGCTCGGGGGACTCCTTCTCCACGCAGAGGCCCTCGTGGCCTTCCGCGATCGCGGTACGGGCGTGGCCCGGCAGATAGGCGACGATGCGCGGATCGTCCGCCAGCGATCGTCCCGTACGGGGCCGGGAGGAGGTCTCCGGGGCGGACGCCTCCAGCATGGCCAGGGTGGGGATGGCGACCCGCTTCTCGTCCGCGGTCCGGCTGACGAACGCGTCGTCCAGAGCCGCCTCCAGCGGAAGGTGCGTCAGCATGTCCACACCGCTGTCCAGGGCGAGTCGCGCGGACCATCCGGCGGACACATGGGCCACGGTGAGCAGGCCCCGACGCCGCGCGGCGTCGGCGAGCGCCGTCACGGTCGCCCGGTCCAGGGCGGGCAGCGACATCCCGTGGTTCGCGCCGTCATCCACGATGATCTTGATGAAGTGAGCGCCCTCCGCCTGTCGCGCGGCCACGAACGCGTCGGCCTCATCGGGCCCGGCCACCGTCGGCAGCAGCGGCATGGCATGGCCGGGGTGCCCTCCTGGCGCGCTTGCCACCAGCCCCGAGCTGCGCATATCGGCGAGGTCGGCACGTTCGCCCGCCGCCGTGCACAGGGCCTGGGTGAGCTCCGGCGGGCCCATGAACATGTCCAGCTCGGTGGTCACACCGAAGGCCAGCGCCAGTTCGAGATTGCTCTCGGCGCCGAACACATGCGTATGCGCGTCGATCAGGCCGGGCAGCAGCGTCAGGCCCGTTCCGTCGATCACATCGGCCGACGCCGACGCCGACGCACCCGAAGCCGCGGCGGGCTCCGTCAGGACGCGTGTGATGACCCCGTCGGCGAACTCCACCGCCCCGGAGCCCAGCAGCGCTGTCCCGTCGAAGATCCGCACCTTGTCGATGATCACCGGCCGCACCTCTCTCACCGTCCGATCGCGATCGCTGTGGAGCCGTAGAAACACAGCAGGTTGAAGAAGAGCACAAAGCCCATCGCCGGGAGCATCAGCCCGGATGGCTGTCTGCGCACGAGGAAGCGCCAGGCGCCGAGGGCGGGGAAGACGATGCTCAAGGCCGGCAGCAGGCCCCGCGTCCCGAAGAGCAGGAGTCCCAGTGCCACCGCGCCCACGGCGAGAGCGAGGCACACGGCCGCGCTGCCGCGCGGGCCGAGCACCTCCGAGTACAGCCGTGCCTCCGGGTCCCGCCGCCACTCGGTCTTCCGGGCGAACTCGAACTGGAGGAAGGCGCAGGCGAACATGGCCAGCAGCGGGACGGCCCGCCCGTCGCCGTCGATCGCGTCGCCGGTCAGCAGCGAGACATAGAGGTAGACGGAGAGCAGCAGCTGCACCGGGTAGCTGACGAGGAGGTTGGCGATGAGGGCCTCGCCGATCCGCGGCGACCAGCGCTCCAGCGCGACCAGGAACAGCGTGTATCCGAGGGCGAGCAGGATCAGCAGCACGGAGAGGGCCGAGACGAGTGCGTTCAGCACGACGACGACCACCGTGATCAGCGCCATGGCGCCGCGCAGCTCCGCCACCGTGATGGCGCCCGTCACCAGGGGCCGGTCCGGGTTGTGCCGGCGGTCGTACTCCAGGTCCTTCTGCTCATCGACCATGCGGGCGAACAGCAGGGCCAGCACCACGCTCACCGCGCGCACCGCGGTCGCCCCGGAGGGTGTCCAGTGCGAGGAGGGCCCGGAGAGTGCCTCGGCCGAGCCTTCCAGGGCCAGGGTCCACAGCACGCCGTAGGTGACGTAGATCTGCGGGCGGAACATCCGCAGGACGAAACGGCCCAGCCGGGCCGGCACGCGGGTGGCGGTCAGGACATCGCTCACCGCCGCCACCGTCTCCCGGACCTGGG
Organism: Streptomyces endocoffeicus; assembly: GCF_016741935.1. Classification (GTDB taxonomy): domain Bacteria; phylum Actinomycetota; class Actinomycetes; order Streptomycetales; family Streptomycetaceae; genus Streptomyces; species Streptomyces endocoffeicus. The sequence continues at coordinate 634,701 of NZ_JAERRG010000001.1, forward strand.
ACGGTCGAGCGTGCCGGGGGCGGCGGTCATATCGGCCGCGCTTCCGTGTTGGCCGGTGTGAGGCGCAGTTCGCCGTCGGCGATGGTGTGCCCGGCCTGCTTCATGACGCAGCGCAGAACGGCGCTCGTCCCGTCGCCGTCCGCCCGGACGCTCTCGCAGGTGATCGGCAGATCCAGCTCGCCGAAGCCCGTGAAGCGCGCCTTCAGCCCCGTGAGGACGGCCGACGCCGACGGCAGCGCCCCGGTTTCCACGGCGGTGGCGAGGCTCAGCTGCCGGAACGCCTCAAGGGTCAGCATGCCGGGGACATGGTCCAGGGGGTGGTCGAACAGCACGGGGTGACTGGTGTCGACGAGCAGTCGCGCGGCCCCCATCTCCGCTCCGTCCGGGGGGAGTTGGAGCCGAAGCGGGGAGATGACCACGTTCGCCGCGTCCCTGCGGTCGACCAGGGCCTCGCCGATCCGCTCCCCCGGCTCACAGGCCGTGAACGTGGCCTGGACGGGCAGCCCCAGCGTCGCCCGCACGTCCTCGCGCGTCGCTTGCCACTGGGCGGGCGTCAGCCAGGACATGGAGCCGTCCAGCGTCGCCACCACGCGGTCACCGATCAGCGCGGTGTAGGACAGCCGCGCCCCCTTCAGGCCCTCGCGGCCACGGAAGCGGCGCACGATGCGGCAGCGCAGCACCACCTCGGTGGGTACGTCACCTACCGCGAGCGCGGTGATGTCCGCGTCGCGCAGGGCGATGTCCCGCAGGATGAACTTCGTGCCGAACGGGTTCTCGAACAGATCGTGGCCCAGCATGAGGAGCGACTGCCGGACGGCCTCCACCAGGACCATCGGGTCGTAGACGTGGCGGCAGCCCGCCGTGTCCCGGTAGAAGGCGTGTGAGCGGGGTATCTGCACCCCGATGTCGAGGGTGTCCTCGTCCCGGGCGAGCACGCCGGTCAGAAACACCTCGCCCAGGCTCAGCCGGTGGACGAGCTCACGCGGCACCGTCTGGCTGAATTCCACCGTGTCCATGCTTCCCCCTCCGTGTTACCGAACCGCCGACCGCGCCGGGTGGTGCTGCCAGTCGGACACACTGACTCCACCGAGCACGGGGGCCAGCCCCTTGCGCTTCATGGGCAGGACATGGGAGCCGACGATCACCGTGTCCCAGGCGTCGAGCGGCAGCCCGGCCCGCCAGACGGCTTCGATCAGCCGCCGGTAGCCCTCCTGCTCCCCGGCCGCGAGCCGGGTCGCGCGCAGCTCGTCCCGGACGGCGCCGGGGGCCAGGGATTCCTCCGCCTCCGCCACGGCCCGCTTGAGCCGTTCCGCGGCCGGTTCGAAGGAGAGATCCCGCTCGGGCACCTCGCCGTGCAACCGCTCGCCAAGCTCACGCGCGCGGGCCGACTGGTCCTCACCCGCCAGCGCGGAGGCGTAGACCCGCTGCCGGAGCGCCGCACCGAAGTAGATGCCCAACTCCCTTGCCACATCGGCGGGTTCGTCGGGAGTGTGGACGAGGTTGAGAAGATAGCTGTAGCGGCCGGTGGCGTAGCGGAGCTGGCCGGGGACCCGGGCCAGCGGATCGGTCGGGCCCTTCCGCTCGGTCAGGACGACCGACGCGGGTGCGCTCGGCAGGGCCGCGGCCCCATCGGCGTCCTGGCGCACCACGAGCACCACCGCGTCGCAGGTGTCGGTGAACAGGTCGGCGAGACGGCGGCGCTCCGGTGTGGCCAGGTTCCACTGGAAGTACCACAGCGCCCGCACGGTGTTGGGGGTGAGCCGGGTGCGTTCCGCGGCCACGATCCGGAAGCCCTCCCGGGCCAGCCAGTCGACGGTCGTCGGCAACTGCCTGCTGACCACGGCGTCGGGCTTGAGCAGCAGCGCGGCGTGCCGGTGGAGGAAGCCGTCGACATCGGCGGTGAGGGTGGCGAGCTGTTCGACGCTCTCCAGGAAGTAGGTGTCCGAGCCGAAGAGGACGCGCTTGCGCGGATCGCAGCTGAGGGCCGGGGATATGTCGTCGCCGAAGGGCCGGCCGTCCGTCGTGTCGTCGGTCATCGGCCGGCTCCGTTCACATCGCTCGCGGTCGGGCTGGTCCCGTTCGCCGTCGGGGTCGCGTCCGGGCCGGTGATGTTCAGCCGGGCGAGCACCTCGGTGGCGTCGGGCGGCGGCGCGCCCAGGTAGCCCGTCTCCAGGCAGTGGTCGATCAGCGCGCGCAGGAAGTCCTGCCCGTCCGCCGGTGGCCTGCGGGTGGCGAGGCCCGCCGTGTGGGAGTCGTCGAACCGCGTCCGGCGCCGGAAGTAGCTCTCGTAGAGCGTCATGACACGCTCGTAGTACGCCCGCTCCCGGCGGGGCAGCCGCTGGGCGTCGAAGCTCGTCGGAGGCACGAACCTCGGCACCTGGAACGGCGGGTACTCGGCCATCACATCGGAGAAGTCCCGCAGCGTCAGCGGTGCGCCCACCGCGTGGAAGGTGCGGCCCGCCGCCTCCTCGAACCGGTGGGTGACCTCGGTGATGATGTCCGCCACATAGTCCACGGGCACCAGGTCCAGGCGCGCCTCGTACTGGCCGGGGATGGAGCGGACCTTGCCCTCGGTGGCCAGTTTGAGGACGACGTAGATGTTCTTGTAGTCGCGCACCACACCGGTGTGCTCGTCGCCGACGACGATGCTGGGGCGGACGATCGCGGCTCGCACCCCGTCGGCCTGGGCCTTGTGCACCAGGGTCTCGGCCCGGAACTTGCTGTCCTCGTAGGCGTTGGCGAGGCGCTGGCCCTCGTCCAGCTCGGTCTCGCGGATCAGCCCGTCGCGCTCACCGCACACATAGGCGGTTCCCACGTGCACGAGGGGCACACCGCCGGCGCGGGCCAACTCCAGGACGTGGGCGGTGCCGTCGACATTGACCGCCTGGTAGACCTCGTCGGGGAGGCCGAAGTCGGTGATCGCGGCGCAGTGCACGATCCGGTCGAGGCCGTCCGCGACCAGCGCCTGGTACGCGGCCTCGGGCAGACCGAGCCGGGGCTTGGTGACATCGCCCGGCAGGCAGGTGACGGCGTCCGGCTCCAGCGGGGTGCCGTCGTTGCGCATGACCACCGGCTGGTTGTGGACCAGGGCGGTGACCTGGTGCCCGGCCGCCACCAGCCGGGCGGTGACCTCCGCACCGACCAGCCCGGCCGCGCCGGTCACCAGAATCCTCAAGCGCTCCGTCATCGGCCCGCCTCCGCCTGCCGTGCCTCGGTCTCTCGGCGTACTTCTGTCACCAGGCGGACGATGTCGCCGAGCGTGGTGACCGTGGCGGTCCTCTCCTGGGGGAGCTCCCCGAGCCCGAAGCCCTGCTCCAGCGCCAGCGTCAGTTCGATGAGCCGGAGCGAGTCATAGGCCAGATCCGCGATGAGCGCGGTGTCGTCGGCCAGGGTGGTGCCCCCCGCGGGCGCCATCGCGCCGACGATCGCGTACACCTTGCTCCGCGTCTCGTCCTCGTTCGGCGATGGTGTGCCGGTGCTTGACGTCAACGTTGCTCCCTCAGCGTCAGGTGGTGGCGAGATGCGGCTGCGCGCCACCGCTGGACAGCAGATCGCTCGCCTCGTCGATGGGCAGGTCCGCGTCGAGGTGGGCGCCGAGGCGCAGCCAGTCGTAGCCGATCTCCAGGGTCTGCCGCCATCCGTCCGAGGAGTCGAAGGAGGACGGGAAGCCGTGCGCGCCGATCGTGTGCCGGACCAGGGCGACGAAGTCGTCCAGCGCGGTGAGCGCCGCGCTGCCCTGAGCCACGGACGCGATCGTGAGCGTCGCGAGGTGCCGGGCCTTCGCCCGGATCTCGTCGGTGTCCGCTCCCGCCGGGAGGAGGGACAGCCTGCGGACGACCTCGGAGTCCGGGGGCAGCGGATTGACTCCGTAGGCGCTGAGCACGCCGCGCAGCGCGGCCCGCAGTATCCTCCGGGCGCTGAGTTCGGCGACGCTCCACTGCTCGCGGTCCAGGGCGCCGGTGAGGTCCTCGCGGGCGTTCTCCACCAGCACGTTGGACCACACGAGGGTCATCGCGGCGGCGCTGAACCGGCGGGCGGGCATGGGCACCAGATCGATGCCCTCCGCACCGCCGACCGCCGCCCCGCCCACGGTGACGATGGGCCGCGCGATGCTCGGTGGCGGTGTGACGGGGCCGGACGGAGCGGCCAGCGGCATGGCGGGGACGATCGGTCCTTCGCCCTTCCACGCCACCTTCACCAGGCCGAACCGGAGGAACTGGGCGATCCGCGGGCCCGCCTGTGGTGCTCCTGACGCGTCCGCCACGGCCACTACGCTCCCCAGGGGCCGGCCGAAGACGACCGAACGCCAGGCCCGCGCCGCCCGGTCGCCGAGGACGAACACATCCTGCTTGTCGCGTACGACATGCACACGGTCGCCGGTCTGCCAGGTGGTCACCCCGGTGGCCCTGGCCACGGTGATCCGCTCGGAGTCGGGTTCGGCGCCCGCCACCCCCAGATCGGCCGTGAGCCGGACGCCCGCGGTGATGTACTCGGCGGTGCCGAGGCCCGACGCCTCCAGCGAGGCGAGCGTCCGGTACCGGTCACACAGCGGCTGGTCACCGATGCGGTCCAGCTGCATGGGCAGCCACTTCGGCTCCAGATATGCCTCTCCCCGCGCCGCCGCCCAGGACTTCACCGCCTGGATCAGTCCGGCTTCGGTCCATGCCGCGGCCTCCTCCTCCTGGCCGAGCTCCCGCAGGGCGAGCGCGTAGCGGATCGACTGGCGTGCGTGATGTGCCCACCACTCCCGCATCGTGTCCTGGAAGTCGTCGAGGGACATCAGCCCCTTGACCTTCGCCACCAGGTCCGGATTGCGCAGCGGGAAGCTGCGCAGCAGACGCTGACAGCGGTTCAGCAGATCCTCCGGGACGGCGCCCACGTGGCCGCGCGTGTCGGTGGTGATCGCGGAGAACTGCTCGGCGAGCTGCCGCACGGAGCGGGTCCTGACCTCGACCCGACGCCCGTCCAGGAACAGCAGCGAGGGCATGGTGGGCAGGTCGGCGTCGCTGTCCGCGATGAGCAGGAAGTCGATGTCGGACGAGGAATTGCCGAAGCCCTCGGCGATCGAACCTTCGAGGACCACAGCGCAGTTGGCGACGGAGTTGATCCGCGGAATGGTCTTGTCGAGCAGGTTCTGCAGATAGTCCTCGCTGAGGATCACACGGGCCTCCCGGTCGTGACATGGGCCGTCTCGGGGACGCGCGCGTCTTTCTCGAGGACGCCCGCGTCTTTCTCGAGGACGCCCGCGTCTTTCTCGAGGACGCGCGCGTCTTTGAGGCGGCCCGCTCGCAGCTCTTCCCACATGTGGCGACGTCTCGGCTTGCCGCTGGACGTCTTTCTGATCAGCCCGCTGCGCCCGGTGACGACGGTGATGGCGACCTCGTCGCCGAGTGCGCCGCGCAGGACCAGCGTGGCGTCCTCCACCCACGCGCCCTCGGCCTGCTCCGCGAACAGCGTCACCGAGGTGCCGCCGGTGCCCTCGACGCCGACGACCGCGCACTTCTCCCGGGCGATCCCGGTCGCGGAGACCACCTTCGCCTCCAGGTCCTCCATGTAGACGCTGCGTCCGCGCGCCTTGAGGCTGTCGCCCATCCGGCCGAGCACGAACAGCTCGCCCCGGTGGAAGAACCCGGCGTCCCCGGTCCTGATGCCGCCGTCGGTGAACCGTGTGGAGCCGGTGCGCCCGGCGTGGTAACCGCTCGTCACCGAGGGGCCCGTCACCTCGATCTCGCCGAGGTGCCCGTCGGGCAGGGCCCGTCCCCCGTCGTCGACCACCGTGGCGCCCACCCCGTCGCCGGGGCCGCCGCAGCCGATCAGCCAGCCGTCCTCAACGTCGGAGGACGTCTTCGCGGAGCTCGCGAACTCGCCCTCCTCCTCGATGGTGACGGGGCCTCCGAAGCGCAGCGCGCCGGTGTCCACGCGCACGGTCGGCGCGGGAGCGTCGGAGGTACGGACGGTCACCGCGAGCGTCGCCTCGGCGAGCCCGTACGACGGCAGGTAGACGGACGGGGAGAATCCGGCGGGTGCGGCGAGCCTGGCGAAGTGCTCCAGCGCACGGGGGTCGATGGGTTCGGCGCCGACGATGGCGTTGCGCCACGCGGACAGGTCCAGGTCCGCGAGCCGGTCGCCGAGCCGCCGGACCGCGTACTCGAACGCGAAGGGCGGGGCGGCGGTGTGCGCGGCGACGGCGAAGCACCGCAGCCAGCGGGCCGGATCGCGGATGAACTGCTCGGGGCGCATGAGCCACAGATCGTCCCTCACGCTCACGGGGGTGAGCAGACAGCCGATGAGCCCCATGTCGTGGTGGAGCGGCAGCCAGGAGGCTCCGGCGTCGCCCGCGCGCCAGCCGAGTGTGCTCCGGATCAGCGCGAGATTGGCCTCCAGGTTCGCCCAGGTGACCCGGACCCCGCGGGGCCGGCTGCTGGAGCCCGAGGTGAACTGGAGGAGGGCGAGTTCACCGGGTTCGCGGGGCTGGATCTCGTCGCCGTCATCGCGCCAGATCCACGGCTCGCGGTCGGAGCCCGCGGCGGCCAGTACCCGCTCGGCCAGGGGCGCGAGTCCCTCGGCGGTGATGGTGACGGCGGCCTCGGTCTGCCGCAGGATCCCGGCCGCGTGCTCCACGTACTCGGCCTCGGCGGCGAACGACGGCGGGGGGATGAGACAGACCGTGGCGCCCGCGGCCCAGACGCCGAAGAGCGACGACAGACACGGGAAACCGGTGGGCAGGAGGACACACACCACGTCGCCGGGGCGTACCCCTTGTGCCGCCAGTGATCCGGCCACCCGCCGTGCGGAGGCGGCGAGTTCGGGGTATCCGTGGAACTCCCAGCCGCCTCGGTCGTCGGCGAGGTGGATGCCTCGGCCGTGGAGGTCTCCGGCAGCCGTCCGAGGAGGATCCGGCAGCCAGGAGAGCAGTGCCTCACTCACTCTTCGCGTCCTTCGCCTTCTCGGCCTCGGTCCCGGCCCCGCCGTCCGTTCCGGCCCCGGTGTCGCTTCCGGCCGGGGTGTCGGTTTCGGCCGGGGTGTCGTCGTCCAGGAACGTGATCGCCCCCGTCCCTCCGTCCACCCTCAGCCGCATACCGGTCTCCATCTCCGTGACCGCGCCCTTGACCTGGACGACCGTCGGAATGCCGAGCTCACGGGCGACGATCGCCACATGCGTCAGCGGGCTGCCCCGCTCGATGATGAGCGCCGAGGCGGACGGCAGCGCGGCGACCCAGCCCGGATCCGTGCGATAGGTCACCAGGACACCGCCGTTCACATCCACCGGAGTGTCCGTGACGACGGCGCGGGCCTCCACCACACCGGGGCAGGACGGGGTGCCGCGCAACTCCCGGACGCCGGTGCGCGCCACGCCGCCCTTCACAAAGCCGGCCCGCTCCAGATTGCCCCGCCAGTAGGCGGCCCCACGGGTGGTGAACCGGGACGGCGCGGACAGCTGCTCGTCCTCGGCCCGCTGACGCTTGCGCAGCTCCACGAGGCCGCGCAGATCGGTGTGCGCCGTCGTGCCCTCGTAGGCGCCCCGCAGCTCCTCCAGGCGCAGGAAGAAGACATCGTTCCAGTGGTCGATCGCCCGCATCCTGGCGAGATCGCGGCCCATGGCGCGCAGCATCCGCTTCGCCGAACCGAAGGCGCGGGTGCGGCAGAACCTCAGCCGCTCCCGGTTGTAGAGGGAGGTCTGTGCCTTGCGGCGGACGACGTTGTAGAGCATCCGGCGCGGCCCGCGCAGGTGCTCGTCCAGATAGGCGTCGGCCTTGTCGCCGGAATGGGCGTCCACCTCGGGCAGCGCGGCGCGCACCATGGCGAACAGGGTCGACGGGTCCTCCCGCAGATCCGGCACTTCGAGCTTGAGTTCGTCGAGGCTGCGATAGCCGTACGCGGCGACGTACTCGTCCACCGAGGCGAGGAACGCGGTGTGGCCGCCGTCGCGCAGCGCCTGATAGGTGTCCGCGGCCGGGGTCTCCTGGACGAGGCGGCTCAGTTCGGCGTCGTCGCGGACGGTGGCGGCGAGGGCCGACAGCGCACGGGCGGGTTCGATGGACTCCACCCGGGAACCGGGGCTGGCGGCGCTCCAGGTGAGCCACTCGGGGGCATCGGGCAGCCAGCCCCTGTTCAGCAGGGCGAGTGCGCCGATGGACCAGAGAATCGTCGCGTCCAGGGTCTGCATCGGACCCCACTTCTCCAGCAGGTCCTTCTCCAGCGCGCGGAATCGCCGGTAGACGTCCTGGCCCTCCATCGCGTCGTAGTCGACGTTGTCGAACTCCTCGTAGGCCTTGTAGAAGTAGGCCATGAATCGTTCTACAGAGCGGTTCATGGTGAGGAAGCGGCGTACGAAAGCGGCCACCGTCCTCGCGCGGGACAGCCGACCGCGCAAGGAGGAGGAGAAGGTGTACGGGTAGATGGTCTCGGCCATTTCGTCGTCGAGTGGCTCCTCGACGCCGATCGCGACCTCCAGTACTTTCCTGTTGAGTTCATACAGTGGCGCGATCCGCACCATCCGATACCAGTGGAGCAGGTTGTAGTACACCCGGCCATGGAAATAGCCGAGCATTTGAGGAGCCCATTCCTCGATCTCGCGCAGTGCGTCGGGCGGGACCCGGAGCCCTCGGGCGTAGTATTCGTAGACCCTGCCGTAGACATTGGCCGCGAAGCTGTAGGTCAGCGGTGAAACGATTCCGGAGAAGCTCTCGACGATGTTGGCGTTGTCCCAGATCCGGAGTTCGCCTTCACTCGGCCCTAACTGATCCTCCGATGGCTGGATCGCATCCGGCAGCGCGGTGATCGGGCGGGCCTGCAAAATCCACAGGGCGTCATCCGCGAGCGCCCACTCGATGTCCTGCGGAGTGTCGAAGACCGCCGCGATGTGTGCCCCGGCCTCGTGCAGCCGTGCTATGTCCTTCGGCTCCAGCGACAGCTTCTCCCGGTCGGCCCGCTCCACTTCGGCGACCAGATATCCGGAACCCGCCGGATCCAGGTGATAGCGCTCCCGCTTGTCGCCGAGCACGGTGTCGTCCACCGCGCCCGTGGCGCCGTCGAGGACGACGGTGTCGGCGTCCACCGCGCCCGATACCAGGCCCTCGCCCAGTCCGTACACGGAACTGACCACATACTGCCGCCGGTTGCCGGTCACCGGGTTGGCGGTGAACATGACGCCGCTGCGCTCGGCGTCCACCATGTCCTGCACCACGACGGCGATGCCCGCGTCGCGCGGCGGCAGCCCGTGGCGCAGCCGGTAGTGCAGCGATCGCTCGGAGAACGCCGAGGCCCAGCACTTCTTGACGTGCGCCATCACCTCGGGGAGCCCGGACACATTGAGGAAGGTGGCGAACTGTCCGGCGAAGGAGAGCTCCGAGCCGTCCTCCTCGAGGCCGGAAGAGCGCACCGCGACCCGGGGGCGCCCGACATGCGCATACGCTTCTTCGACGACCGACGCGGCCTCGTCGCTCAACTCCCCCGACTCGATGATTTCGGCCAACTGCCGGGAGATTCTGCTCGCATTGTCCTGGGTGACCTCGGCGAGGAGATCCTGGATGCGTCCCGCCTCGTCGAGTGCGGTGATGAATTCCTGGAACACATCGAGCCCGACGACTGCCCACCGGGGGACGGCGAGCCCGTTCCTGGAGAGCTCATGGAGATTCCTCCCCTTCCCGCCCGCCAGCTTCGCAGCCTCACCTGGGAGGCTGTCGTCGACTATGGCTCGCATCGGTTTCCTTGACCTCCGGGCACGCATGTCGCGAAACACACCCCGCTTGATCACGAGGAAGTTTCACCGTACCCCACGGGTCTGGCGATCGCGATCCTTCCCCCTCTTTATACAAGGCCACTTCATGACGTCCTGGCCACTTCATGACGTCTTGATTGAAGACGTCCTGACACTTTGGCTGGTTGCTACGCATTTCCCTAGCGATTGTCGGCCAACCACCCCTGGCGCTCGGCGTTCGCTGGGGGTAGTAGTGAGCTGGTAACCCTAGGATCCTTGCCATTGCTCCCCCCGTTTCCTGCCCCCACGCCCTTTGTTCTCCCCGGCCGGTGGCGAATCCCTGGTGGGCCGCATAGTGGCCACTAGTGGCCGCCGGCTCATGGACGCCGGAGAACTGAGCGGACACTGGACAACTGGAGAAAAACCGATGTCCCTGCTTCCTCCCGGCTCCCGGCAGCCCGCCCTTCTGCAGACCATGCGCATGCGCGACCCGGTCCACTACTTCGCGTCACTTCGGCGGCGCTACGGTCCCGTGTTCCGCATGCAGCTGATCGGTTTCCCGCCCCAGGTGGTGGTGTCCACCGCGGAACTCGCCGCGGAGATCTACAGCACGGACGGCGACGGCAACCGGGCCGGGGCGCTGCGCGCGGGATACGTGCCCTGGCTCGGCGACTATTCGCTGTTCACGAACGACGGCGAGCCGTGGTGGCGGCACCGCAAGCTGCTCAGCCCGGCCCTGCACGGCCGGTCCATCGCGAGCTACCCGGACCTCATCGCCGAGATCGCCGCGGAGGACATCCGGACGTGGCCGCTCGGCAGGCCGTTCGCGCTCCAGGAGCATATGCAGGCCATCACGCTGGAGGTCACCCTGCGGCTGGTCTTCGGGATCCGCGACGTCACCCAGCTGGCCCGGCTGCGGACGTTACTCCTCACCCTGTCCAAGGCCAGTGGCTCCCCGCTCCTGTTCCTGATGCCCGCGCGACTGCGGGCTTGGGCGGAGAAGTCACCGCTGGCGATGCGCGTACCGGTGCTGCCGACGACCCGCACCATGAAGGCAAGCGCGGCGGTGGACGAGATCCTCTTCGCCGAGATCGCGCGGCGCAGGGACGAGGAGGACGGCGACGCCACCGATGTGCTGGGGCGGTTGCTCCAGGCGCGGGACGACGAGGGCCGCTCGATGAGCGACCAGGAGATCCGCGATGAGCTGCTCACCCTGCTGGAGGCCGGACTCGAGACCACGGCGACCGGCCTCTCCTGGGCCTTCGAACGGTTGATGCGTTCCCCGGACGTACTGCGGCGGCTGCAGGAGGAGTTGGCGCGGGGCGAGGACGACAGCTACCTCGAAGCGGTCGTCAAGGAGGTGCTGCGGCTGCGCCCGGTGATCACCGGCTCGGGGCGGCTGCTGGACAAGCCGCTGCGGCTCGGCGGATACGAGATCCCGGCCGGATGGGTGGCCATCCCCATGTTCTCGCTCATCCACCAGGACAGCGAGGCGTATCCGGACCCCGAGGAGTTCCGGCCGGAGCGGTTCCTCGGCGAGGGCGCCCAAGCGGCGCAGAAGTCGTTCCTGCCGTTCGGCGGCGGCCGACGCTACTGCGTCGGCGCGCAACTCGCCATGATGGAGCTGAAGGTGATCATTCGGGAGGTGCTGCGGAGGGTGGAGCTGACCGCCGCCGACCCCGCGCCGGAGGCCCAGCGCATGTGGCACGTCACCCTGGTCCCGGGAAAGCGCGCCGTCGCCGTGGCCCGCGAACAGCCCCTGAACCGCGCACCGTTGAGCGAGGAACCGAGGTGTCCCGTGCACCCGGCCCCGCCCGAATAGGCCATCACCCGCGCGGTGGGTCCGTGGCCGCGAGTCGGTCGCCGAGGGGACTTCGCCGGTACAGCACCTGCCGTCCGTGGCGCGCCCGGGTGACCAGCCCCGTGGCGTACAGGACGCGCAGGTGCTGGGACACGGCGCTCGGAGTCACCCTCACCTGCTGGTAACAGGCGACCGTCTTCGCCGGATTCTCGGCCGTCTGGACCTGTCTGGCGCTGCTCCTGACCAGTCCCGCCTACGGGCTCGGCGCCCAGGCTGTCGGCATGCTCGCCCTGGTCGGCGGGGCGACCATGCTGTGCACTCCGCTCGCCGGGCGCCTGGTGGACCGCCGGGGGCCCGATCCGGTGAACCTCGTCTGTCTGCTCGGGGTGCTCCTCTCCGCCGCGATCCTCGCCCTGGGGGCCCTGGGCGGGACGCCGGGTCTGGCCGCCCTGACGGTCGGCACCCTGCTGCTGGACGTGGCGATGCAGTCCGGCATGGTGGCCAACCAGGCCCGCGTCTACGCCCTGCGCCCGGATGCCCGCGCCAGGCTCAACACCGCCTATATGACCTGCGCCTATCTGGGCGGCAGTGCGGGTTCCTGGCTCGGCGTACGCGCCTGGGGGCGGGCCGGCTGGTGGGGTGTGTGCGCACTCGTCGCGCTTCTCACCGCCCTCGCCCTGGTACGCCATCCGCCGGCCCCGCGCCGACCTCGGGAGAGCCTGCCCGTTCCGGCTCAGGTTCCATGCCGTAACACGGCACCTACGCCTCCGGACCCTCCCCGCGCAGCGCGGTGAGGAGCTCCTTCGTGGTGAGGATGGCATGGGCGAAGGTGGGGCCGTTCAGCTCGTGCGCGGAGTGCATCATCTCGGGCTTGAAGGCGGCTGTGGCATCGCGTACCAGTGTGACGTGGTAGCCCAGCTCCATGGCGAACCGGCCGGTGGACTCGATGCAGGTGTTCGCCAGCAGCCCGACGAGGATCACATGGGTGATGCCGTGCTGCTTGAGCTGCATATTCAGGTCGGTGTTGGCGAATCCGCTCTGCGCCCAGTGCTCCCGGACCACCACCTCCCCCGGCCCCGGCCGGAAGTCGGGATGGAACTCCCCGCCCCAGGTGTCCCGGGCGAAGCTGTGCCGCACCATGACGTTCCGCTGGGTCGGGTTGGGGTGGTCCCACGACTCGTAGTCACCCGGCTCCCAGCGGCGGTGCGGGACGAACACCACCCGCACCCCGGCCTGCCGGGCGGAGCCGACGATGGCGCGCAGGTTGTCCAGCAGACCGACCTCCCGCGCGACGCTCGCCACGGCCGGCCAGATCTTGCCTCCCTCGGAGAGGAAGTCGTTGTAGGGATCGACCAGCAGCACCGCCGTCCGCCGGGGGACATAGGTCTCCGCCATCACGTCTCCTCCGTGGGCAGGCACATCGTGATCGGTCCGGGTACCCATCCCTCGCCGTTCGAACGCCGCACGGCACACCCACCCGCTTCCGGAACGCCCTACGGGGTGCCCGGCGCACCACGCTGCGGAGCCGCGTATCGATCCACGCGGCGGAGCCGCATATCGATGCTTCCCCCTCCCTGCCCCTTGCCGACACCAGGGGCTCCGCCCCTGGACCCCGGGTCCGGGGCGGCGCCCCACCACGTGACGGGGCGGACCGTGACGCCTGCGGCGGGCTGCGACATCGATACTGGGCGCCCGCTATAGTAGGTAGACCTACCTACCTAATCTGCCAGGGTGGATGCGATGAGTGAGACCGGTGTGAGGGCGACGGGGCCCGGGAGACGGCGGCCGGCGCGGGAGCGTCTGCTGGCGGCCGCCGCGCGCCGCTTCTACGCCGACGGCGTGACGGCGACCGGGATCGACACGATCACCGCCGAGGCGGGCGTGGCGAAGATGAGCCTGTACAACAACTTCTCCTCCAAGGCCGACCTCGTCAGGGCCTATCTCGACGCCCGCCACGAGGAGTGGCTGGCGATGTACCGGGCACGGCTGGAGCGGGCCGAGAGCCCCCGCGACGGCGTCCTCGCGGTCTTCGGCGCCTACGCCGATCACGCGGCGTTCGCCTACGAGCGCGGCTTTCGCGGCTGCGGCCTGCTCAACGCGGCCGCCGAGCTGCCCGCCGGGGACGAGGGGCGGACCGTGGTACGCCGCCACAAGGAGGAGGTCGAGCGGCTGATCGCCGGTCACCTCGAGGAGCTGCTGCCCGAGCGCCCCGACGACGCCCGGACGATGGCGGAGCACCTGGCGTTCCTGCTGGAGGGCGCGATGGCGCGCGCCGGTCTGGAAGGGGACGACAGCCGTCTGCGGCACGCCCGCGCGATGGCGGCGGCCCTGCTGGACCGGCTGTGACGGCCCCCGGACCCGGCGCCCGTTCGGCGGGCGCCGGGTCGTTGTGCGTACTCGCCGCGTCCCTGCTGTGGGGCACCACCGGCACGGCGGCCACCTTCGCCCCGGACGTCGGTCCCCTCGCCATCGGCGCCGTCGCCATGGGCCTCGGCGGACTGCTCCAGGCCCTGGTGGCCGCTGCCCGCATCGCCCGCCAGGCACCGCGGCTGCGTGCCCGGCGCGGCACCGTACTGCTCGGCTCGGTCGCGGTGGCGGCCTACCCCTTGGCGTTCTACAGCGCGATGCACCTGGCCGGAGTGGCCGTGGGCACCGTGGTGTCCATCGGCATGGCCCCGCCGGCCTCGGCCGTGATCGAACGGGTCATGGACCGGCGCCGGCTGACGCGCCGCTGGAAACTCGGTGCCGCCCTGGGCCTGTTGGGCACCCTCATGCTGTGCGCGGGCCAAGCCGCCGGGGCCCCCGGCGGCGCGGAGCGGACATCCACGGCCGCCACGCTGCTCGGTGTGGGGCTGGGGCTCATCGCGGCCACGACCTACGCCCTCTACTCCTGGGCGGCTCACCGGCTGATCACCCAGGGGGTCACCTCCCGCGCGGCGATGGGCGCGGTCTTCGGCGTGGGCGGACTGCTCCTGGTGCCGGTCCTCCTGCTCACCGGCGCCCCGCTCCTGGACTCCGGGTCCAACATGGCCGTCGGGGCGTACATGGCGCTGGTGCCCATGTTCGCGGGTTACGTCCTGTTCGGCTGGGGGCTGGCGCATGTGCCCGCCAGCACGGCGACCACGCTCTCCCTGCTGGAACCGGCCGTCGCGGCCGTCCTCGCCGTGCTGGTCATCGGCGAACGCCTCCCCGCCGTCGGCTGGGGCGGTATCGCACTCGTCCTCGCCTGCCTGGCCGTCCTCACCGCCCCGGCGGGCGTCTCCGGGCGGCGCCGGCAGCGGCGAGACGGCGTGACGCCGCTGCGGCGCACAGCGGTGGAGCACACCACCGCTCGGTCGGACCCGGCGCCGTAGCGGAGTCCGGCCCGACGGCAGGCCGTCCGCCGGGCGGTGATGTCATTCAGCCCGCCGCGACTGAGAGCGTTCTGCCCGCCGGGTCAGGTCGCGGTCGCGGACACCCGGTCAGGTCGCGGTCGCGGACACCCGGTCAGGTCGCGGTCGCGGACACCCGGTCAGGTCGCGGTCGCGGACGCCCGGTCAGGTCGCGGTCGCGGACGCCGCCGCGCGGCCCGCGGAGCGGCCCGAGAAGAGGCAGCCGCCGAGGAAGGTGCCCTCCAGGGAGCGGTAGCCGTGCACTCCTCCCCCGCCGAAGCCCGCCACCTCACCGGCCGCGTACAGGCCGCTGATCGGCCGGCCCGAGGCGTCCAGGACGCGGCCGGAGAGGTCGGTCTGGAGGCCGCCGAGGGTCTTGCGGGTGAGGATGTTGAGGCGCACGGCGATCAGCGGTCCGGCGCCCGAGTCCAGGATCCGGTGGGCGGAGGCGGTGCGGCTGAGGGTGTCCCCGGGGTAGGCGAGTGCGTTGCGGATGCCCATGACCTGGACGTCCTTGGTGTACGGGTTCTCGATCTCGCGGTCGCGGGCCTCGATCTGCCGTTTGAGGTCGGCCAGGTCGATCAGGTTGTCGCCGGTCAGCTTGTTCATGCCCGCGACCAGTTGGGGCAGGGACGTGGCGACCACGAAGTCCTCGCCCTTGTCCCGGAACCGCTGGATCGGCTCGGGGGTCTGCCAGATGCGGGAGAGGAGCTGCAGGATGTCCTTGTTGGTCAGGTCCGGGTTCTGCTCCGAGCCCGAGAGCGCGAACTCCTTGGCCATGATCTTCTGGGTGGTGACGAACCACGAGTAGTCATGGCCGGTGGCGGTGATCGACCCGAGGGTGTTCAGGGTGTCGTAGCCCGGGATGTCGGGGCTGGAGAAGCGTCTGCCCTTCGCGTCGAACCACATCGACGACGGGCCGGGCAGAATGCGGATGCCATGGCCCGGCCAGATCGGGTCGTAGTTCCTGAGGCCCTCGGTGTAGTGCCACATCCGGTCGGGGTTGACGATCCGTCCGCCCGCCTGCTCGGTGATCCCCAGCATCCGGCCGTCCACATACGCCGGGACACCGGTGACCATGAACTTCGGCGGCGAGCCGAGCCGGTCGGGCCAGTTCCGGCGTACGAGGTCGTGGTTGGCGCCGATACCACCGGAGGTGACGATCACCACCGGGGCGTTGAGCTCGAAGTCGCCCACCACGGTGCGCGAGGTCTGCTTGCCGCGGGCGGCGGCGCTCGGCTCCAGGATCGAGCCGCTCACCCCGGTGACGGCGCCACCGGTGACGATCAGCTCGTCCACCCGGTGACGGAACTTGAAGGTCACCCGGCCGTCCTTCGCGGCGGCCCGCACCTTCTTCTCGAACGGCTCGACCACGGCCGGACCGGTGCCCCAGGTGACATGGAAACGCGGCACCGAGTTGCCGTGGCCGTCCGCGAGACCGCCGCCGCGCTCGGCCCAGCCGACGATCGGGAACCATTGCACACCGAGCCCGTGCAGCCAGGACCGCTTCTCCCCGGAGGCGAAGTCCACGTACGCCTCGGCCCACTTGTGGGCCCAGTAGTCCTGGCCACCGGGATCGGTGACACCGCGGTCGAAGCCGGCCGTGCCGAGCCAGTCCTGCCAGGCCAGTTCGGGGGAGTCCTTGATCCCCATCAGCCGCTGCTCCTCGGAGTCGACGAAGAACAGGCCGCCGAAGGACCAGAACGCCTGGCCACCGAGGTTGCTCTCGGGCTCCTGGTCGAGGAGGAGCACCTTGCGCCCCGCGGCGGCCAGTTCCGCCGTGGCCACCAGCCCGGCGAGCCCGTGGCCGACCACGATGGCGTCCGCGTCCGAGGACGCCCCGGAGGCGGCGAAGGCCGGAACCGCCGCCTGGGCGAGGGCGGCGCCGGCGAGCACACCGCCCGCCGCCGTCAGGGCGCGGCGGCGGCTGATCCCGTTGATCCCGGCGGGCGACGCGGAATTCTCTGTGGAGTTCTCCATGAGCTGCCTTCCGGAAGGGGGTTCGGAGGGGCGGGAGATACGGAGGGGGTTGCCGCGACGGAATCGTGTTACCGGCCGGCAACGTGTTACCGACGGTAGCCCACAGGGTGCGAGGCCGCCAGAGTTCTGCTCACAAGAGCAACTCCCGCACGGGGCACGGGACTTCGGGCGCTCAGCGACCGCCCGCCGGCGGCTCGGCCGAGGCACTCCCCCGTGGCGAGAACGCGTACAGATCGAGGATGTCGGGCAGCGGTGCCACCCCGGGGCCACCCGCCCGGACCCAGGCCACGATGTCCTCCGTCGCGTCCGGGTCGTTGACCAGGCCGAGCCACACCGGCCTGCCCCCGGCGGCCCGTCCGGCGGCCGACGGCTGCACCACGATCACATTGGCCTGGTCGCAGACGTCCAGACACTCGGAGACGCGTACGGGCGCCTCCTCACCGAGCCGCGCGATCTGCGCGGCATGGTCGATACCGGTCACCTTGGGACTGCCGCAACAGCAGTCCCGGCATACGGTCACCCGGCACGGCAGCGGGTCGGTCGGCCATACGGACATGCCGTATCACCCCTCCTCCGGGGAAGTCCGCCCCGGTGTCGCTCGAGGAGGCGACCGCGTGAGTCTCCTGGCTCTCGGGTCGCTGCTCGTCCCGGCCTTCCCACCCGCGCATGCGGGCAGTGGCCTGTTCGGGATCCGCTCGCCGATCACAGTGGCGGTACCGCGCCGGATTCCCACCGGCTTCCTCGTTCCGCCGTCGCCCTTGTCGCCCGGCATCATCGCATCCCGGGCACCCGGCTCACTCCTTCGGGGCTCCGCAGCGCGCACATTGGGCGAACTCGGCGGTGTCCTGGATCGCGCCACAGTCGGCGCATACCCTCTCCAGCCAGCAGGCGGGGTCCCCGCCCTCGGGCTCGGCGGGCGCCGGGGCCGCCGTCTCCGGGCCCGCCGCCTCCGGGTCCGGGTCGCCGGGCCGAGCCGTGCCGCTCATCGTGTGCGCCTCCTCGTCCGGACCGCGCGCGGGTCCGCCTGCCGACCCTCTACCCCTGGCGTCGTCTCCGGAAGCAGCCAAGCCATAGATCCGATCTCTCACCCGCCCACAACCCTTGACGGGGCGTAATGCCGCTCAACCCCTCCCCAGATATCGGATGACTCGGTAACGTATCCGCCTCGGGAGGCAACGATGCCGAGATCTTACCGACGCTCCGCAGTGGCATTTCTGCTCTGCGGCGTCCTGGCCATGACGCTCTTCATCTCCGGGCCCGCACAGGCGAAGGACTCCGCCTGGACCGTGCGCGGCCCCTCGCCCCACTCCGGTCCCCTCGCGCAGCTGCGGCTCGACGGCGCCTCGGGGGCGCTGACGCTCCAGGTGTCCCGGGGCGGACGTACGGTGGTCGAGCCCTCGCCCGTGGGCATCGTCACCGAGCGGGCGGATCTGTCGCACGGGCTGCGCTATCTGGGACGCCACGACCGCACCGTCGTGGAGCGCTACTGGTCGACGGCCGGCAAGCAGCGCTCGCGCACGGCGCGGATGACCGAGACCCGCTTCCGGTTCCGGGGCGGCGGGAACGCCCGGCTGGACCTCGTGGTGCGGGTCTCGGACGACGGGGTCGCCTACCGCTACGACCTGCCCTCCGGCAGCGGCGATGTCCTCGGCGAGACCTCGGCCTTCACCCTGCCGCCGGACGCGGCGGCGTGGCTGGGCGACTACCGCAAGGACAACGAGAACCTGTTCAAGGAGTACACCGCGGCGACCGCGCCCACCGGTGAGTACATGGCGCAGGCGCTCTTCGAGACGGGCGGCGGCTACGCCCTGATCGCGGAGTCGGATCTCACCGGCCGCTACTCCGCCGCCCGGCTGATCCACCAGCAGGGGCTGCCCACGTACCGCATCGGCCTGTGGGACGAGCGGGTCGAGTCCGACGGGCCGCTCAGCACCCCCTGGCGCGCCCTGATCGTGGGCGATCTGCCGACCGTCACCCAGTCCACCTTCACCGACGATCTGGCACCGGCGTCACGGGTCGCCGACACCTCGTGGATCCGGCCCGGCCCCGCGCTGTGGACCTGGCTCGCGGGCGGCAAACCGGCCGGGCAGAGCCTGTCGATGCAGAAGGGGTACGTGGACTACGCGGCCCAGCGCGGCTGGCCGTATGTGGTGGTGGACGCGGGCTGGTACTTCGACCCCGACCAGTGGGACGTCACCGATCCCGACTGGCAGCGGAACAGCTGGATCCCGCAGCTCGTGGACTACGCCCGCGAGCGGCGCGTGGGCATCCAGGTCTGGATCCACCACCGTGACCTCGACACCGCCGAGGAGCGCGAGCAGTGGCTGCCCACGCTGGAGCGGTGGGGGGTGAAGGGCGTGAAGATCGACTTCATGGACTCCGAGTCCCAGGAGACACTGCGCTGGTACGACGAGATCCTCAAGGCCACCGCGGCCCACCATCTGCTCGTCAACTTCCACGGCTCGACGATTCCCAAGGGCATTCAGCGCACCTGGCCGCAGGTGATGTCGATGGAGGGCGTCAACGGCGAGGAGAAGCGGACCAACACCCCGCAGCACCTGGCGACGCTGCCGTTCACCCGCAATGTCATCGGCTCCATGGACTTCACCCCCGGGGCCTTCCACCGGCCCCAGCGCCCCAACGCGGCGTCGGACGCGGGCGAAGTCGGCCTGTCGGTGCTCTACGAGTCCGGGATCCAGAACCTGGCGGGCACCCCGGAGTCCTATGACGCCCGTCCGCTCGCCCGCCGGTTCCTGGAGCAGATCCCGGCCACCTGGGACCGCACCCGGCTACTGGCGGGGCGGCCGGGTGAGAGCGCGGTGCTCGCCCGCGCCAGCGGCTCGCGGTGGTTCATCGGCGGTACGTTCACCGGTCCCGCGCACACCGCCGAGGTGCCGCTGCGGCTGGAGCCGGGCCGCTGGCTGGTCGATCTGATCCTGGACGGCCCGGACGGTCTGGTCCGCACGCCCACGGTGGTGCGCGGCGGGCAGACCCTGTCCGTGCCGGTCACGGCGGACGGCGGGTTCGCCGCCATCGCCTGCCGCTGGCGGCCCGGCCTGTCGACCTGCGACCGCCCCTGACCATCCCCTACGACCAGCACTGACCACCCGTCACGCGGACACCCCGTCCAGGACGCCCGTCCAGATGCCGATCGCCGGAAGGCAGACACCGGCCGCGAAGACCCATGCGGCGGCGACGGCACTGGCGTAGGGGGCGGGGTGGCCGCCGGTGCACCCGCGGGAGAGGGCCAGCAGCCGGTCGGCCTTCTGAGGTGTCGGGTTCTTCCTCTGCTGAGCGGTGAGGAAGGCGGACAGCCGGTCCGCCGACTCCGCGTCCGTGACCGCCTCGGCGTCCGCCCGCATCTCCATCAGCGTGACCAGGACGCGGCGGGCGCGGCTGTTGGCGTAGAGGCCACCGGTCAGGGTGAGGACGAAGGCGGCCATCGACGCGAGGGTCTGCGCCGGGCGCTCGATGGGGGTGATGGCGAGGGCCGTCACCCCGTCGAAGCACACGGCGGCCTTCCCCGCCGCCGGCGCATGGCGCAGATAGCGCCGTCTCATCGGATCGCCGTGGCGCAGATGCGAGATCTCGTGCCGGAGCAGGACCGGACCTGCCGGGCTCTTGAGCAGGGCGCGCCAGCCGAGCGGGATGGCGACCTGGACGGTCGGTCTGCGGACGTTCAGGGTGAGGGCGTGGTAGAGGAAGGTGCCCGCGGCCGCCCAGAGCGCGGCGACCAGGATGATCGCGGGCACCAGGAGACGATCCCCGTCGATGGGCAGGGACATCCGGTCCCGCAGTACGGCGAAGGCCACTCCGGCCGCGGCGCCGACCGCCCAGACGGACTTGCGGCGCTGCAGTCTCGTCCCCCAGTCCTCCATCCGGCCCAGCCGCCCCGGGGACGGCTGGGGGACGTGGACCACCTTCAGGTTGGACGCCGGGGACCAGCTGGAGACCGCGTTCAGCCCCGCGGTGTCCAGTCCGGCCGAGTGGAAGACGTCCCGGACGCGCACCCAGCCCTTCGCCGACCAGTCGACCGGGTGCGACGCCTCCTCGGCCTCACGACCGCTGAGGGAGTCGGACCGCCACTCGTGGACGAGGGGCAGCAGGAAGACCACGAGGAGGACGAGGGCGGCAAGGAACGCGGTGCCGCCGACCGCGGCCGGCGCGGACAGCGGCTCTTCCCCCGTGGTCATCACACTCGCCCCGGTGACGGGCGCCGCGCACAGCGGCCCGATGAGCACGGTCCAGCAGGTCCGCTCGGCCCGGCGCAGCCGGCGGACCGGGGACGCGACGGTCATGGGCGGCCGGGCGCGGCGGGGTCCGCGGGGTCGGCGCGGTCCACGGGGCCCGCGGGGCCCGCGACATCGGCGGAGTCGGCGGAGTCGGGGCCGGACTCGGAGCGGATGAGCGCTTCCGCCTGGATCCGTACGACGGCCCGCACCATGGCCGGATCCACCTCCGGGGGAAGCCTCAGCTCCACCGTCACCCGCCGGGCGAGCCCCGCCGCTCTGTCCTCGTTCTCGCCGCCCTCCGTGCCCGTCCCGCCCGAGGTGGCGTCGCCGCGCAGACAGCGCTTGAGATAGCCGACGGCGTCCCGCACTCCGCGCTGGACGGCCATCTCGGTCGCCGTCGAGAGCACGGTGAAGGCGATCTGGCCGAGCACGGACAGCCCGATGGTCAGGTAGACATGGGTGTCGACCGCGGGTGCCCCGCTGAGGTCGTCGAAGAACTCCCCCGCGCCGGGCACCCGCCGCCCGGCGCGCATCTCCTCGGCGAACTCCTCGAAGAGCTCCTCGTGTTCGTCCTCGGCGACGGTGCGCGCCGAGGCGTCGACCATCGTCAGGATCCGCTCGATCGCGGCGTCGTCCAGCCCCGTCATGTCTGTCATGTGGTTCCCCCCGTGCGCCACGCCCTTGGCGTGGTCTGCGACACATTTACGGTAGCCCGCCCGAAGGAGAAGATGTAAGGACTTACGGCAAATAGGCGAACTCTCCGCTCATTTCGCGTATGGCCGCCGTCAACTCCCGTGCCCCGCACGGCTTGGGGGCCTGCGCGTGCGGGTCCAGTCCACCAACTGCCGGGCCGTCCACGTGGTGATGACGCGCTCCGCCGGCACCCCGCATTCCACGGCCCGGGCGCATCCGGATGGCTGCCAGTCGAGCTGGCCGGGCGCGTGGGCGTCGGTGTCGATGGAGAAGAACGTCCCCGCCCGCACGGCCTCCCGCAGCAGTCCGCGCGGCGGATCCAGCCGTTCCGGGCGGCAGTTGATCTCCACGGCGGTGCCCGCCTCCGCGCAGGCGCCGAAGACCTCCTCCTGGTCGAAGACCGACTCGGGGCGCTTGCCGCCGAGCAGCCGTCCGGTGCAGTGGCCCAGCACATCGACCAGCGGATCGCTGACGGCGGTGACCATCCGGCGGGTCATGGGGCGGGCGTCCATCCGCAGCTTGGAGTGGACCGAGGCCACCACCACATCCAGCTGGTCCAGCAGCTCCGGCTCCTGGTCCAGGGAGCCGTCGGGGAGGATGTCGACCTCGATCCCGGTGAGCAGCTGGAACGGGGCGAGCTTCGCGCGCAGCTCCGCCACCACGTCCAGCTGGGCGCGCAGCCGGTCCGCCGAGAGGCCACGGGCCACCGTCAGCCGCGGGGAATGGTCGGTCAGCACCGCCCACTCGTGCCCCAGCCGCGCCGCCGTACGGGCCATCAGCTCGATCGGGGAACCGCCGTCGGACCAGTCCGAGTGCATATGGCAGTCCCCGCGCAGCGCGGCGCACAGCTTCGCCGCGTCCTCGTCGGGCTCGCGCCCGGCCTCGGCTGCCTCGGTCTCCAGCTTCGCCAGATATCCGGGCATCTGGTCCTTCAGCGCCTCCTGGACCACCTGCGAGGTCTTGGGGCCGAGGCCCTTGAGCGACCGGAGGGTGCCGTTCGTGGCACGCCGTGCCACCTCCTGGGGGTCCAGGTCGGCGAGCACTGACTGGGCCGTGCGGAAGGCGCGCACCCGGTAGGTCGGCGCCTGGGCGCGCTCCAGGAGAAACGCGATCCGGTCCAGGGCCTCCAGGGGGTCCATCGGGCGCTCCTCGCTGTGGGTGGCGTGGTGTGCGGGGTGTCGCGCCGTGGGGTGTCGCTGCCTCAGGCGCGGCGGTTCGGGCGGCGGCCGGGGGGCTGACGGGGTTCGGGACGGGCCGTCAGCTCATCGATGTCGCAGGTCCGGGGGGTCTTCTCGGAGACGGTGATGGGCCGGCCGTAGTGCCGGATCTCCAGGGGGGCGCCCTCGGCCAGGGAGTAGGTGACGGAGCGGTTGGTGATCTCCACGCGCAGCCTCCGGCCCAGCACCTGCATGGTGAAGGCGAGCCGGGCCAGCTTCTCGGGCAGCTTGGGCGAGAACTCCAGCCTGCCGTCGCGGTGCCGCATCCCGCCGAACCCGGCGACCAGGGCGATCCAGGTGCCGGCGAGCGAGGCGATGTGCAGACCGTCGCGGGTGTTGTGCTCCAGGTCCTTCAGGTCCATCAGGGCCGCCTCGCCCAGGTAGTCGTAGGCGAGCCGCAGATGGCCGACCTCGGCGGCCATGACGGCCTGGGTGCACGCGGAAAGCGAGGAGTCCCGGACCGTGAGCCGCTCGTAGTAGTCGAAGTTGCGTGCCTTCTCCTCCTCGGTGAAGCACTCGCCGCGCAGATACATCGCCAGCACCAGATCGGCCTGTTTGACCACCTGCTTGCGGTACATGTCGAAGTACGGGAAGTGGAGCATCAGCGGGTACTGGTCCGGGCGCATTCCCTGGAAGTCCCACTCCTGGTGGCCGGTGAAGTCCGCGGACTGCTCGTGGACGCCCAGGGTCTTGTTGTACGGGACGGACATGGACTCGGCGGCGTCCCGCCAGGCGGCGGCCTCCTCGTCGTCGACGCCCAGTTCGGCGCCCTTGTCCGGGTGGCGTTCGACGATGTCCGCGGCGGCCCGCAGATTCGACTGGGCCATGAGGTTGGTGTAGACGTTGTCGTCCGCGACGGCGCTGTACTCGTCCGGGCCGGTCACCCCGTCGATGTGGAAGCGGCCGTGGTGGTCATGGTGGCCGAGGGAGCGCCACAGCCGGGCGGTCTCCACCAGCAGTTCCACGGCGGTCTCGCGCTCGAACTCGTCGTCGCCGGTGGCCGCCACATAGCGCACCACCGCGTCCGCCACATCGGCGTTGACGTGGAAGGCCGCGGTGCCGGCCGGCCAGTAGGCGGAGCATTCGGAGCCGTCGATGGTGCGCCAGGGGAAGGTGGCGCCCTCGTGGCCCAGCTGCCGGGCCCGGTCCCGGGCGGCGGGCAGGATGGACTGCCGCCAGCGCAGCGCCTCGGCCACGGACTCGGGGAAGGTGTAGGTGAGCAGGGGCAGGACGAAGGTGTCGGTGTCCCAGAAGGAGTGGCCGTCGTAGCCGGAGCCGGTGAGGCCCTTGGCGGGGATGGCCCGTTCCTCGGCGCGGGCGCCGGCCTGCAGGACGTGGAAGAGGGCGAACCGCACGGCCTGCTGGATCTCGGCATCGCCCTCGACCTCGACGTCGGCGCGGGACCAGAAGTCCTCCAGCCAGGCGCGCTGCTGGTCCACCAGGCCGCGCCAGCCGGTGCTGGCGGCCCCGGCCAGCGCGGCCTCGACCTGGTCCCGTACGGCGGGCAGCGAACGGGCGCCGGACCAGCCGTAGGCCACCAGCTTCTCCAGCCGCAGCACCTGGCCCGGCTCCAGCACCGAGGTGATGGTCAGCCGGGCGACGTCGTCGGCGCTCTCGCTGGAGTGGCGGGTGGGCGGCGGCCCGGTGATCAGGTGGTCGGCGGCGGCCGCGACCCGCAGATCGCTGGCGTCGGTGCAGTGGATCAGCCGCAGCCGCTTGTCGTCGGCGGCGTTCTCCTCGGGCCTGAGCGGGGACTCCAGGGCCTCGGCCACCCGGGGGTCGCCGGCGCGCTCGGGGAGCTGTTCGTTGGCGACCAGTTCGGACTGGACGACGACGCGGATCTGGGCGTCGATGGCCTCCACCTCGTAGGCGACGGCGGCGATGGCCCGCTGGGTGAGGGAGACCAGCCGGGTGGAGCGGACCCGCACGCTGATGCCGGAGGGGGAGGTCCATTCGCAGGTGCGGTGGAGCAGTCCGCCGCGCAGGTCGAGCACCCGCTCGTGGGAGCGCAGCCGCCCGTAGCGCAGATCGAAGGGCTCGTCGTCCACCAGCAGCCGGATGATCTTGCCGTTGGTGACGTTGATCATGGTCTGGCCGGCCTCGGGGTAGCCGTATCCGGCCTCGGCGTAGGGCAGGGGGCGCCGTTCGTACACCCCGTTGAGGTAGGAGCCGGGGAGGCCGTGGGGCTCCCCCTCGTCGAGGTTGGCGCGCCAGCCCACATGGCCGTTGGAGAGCGCGAAGACCGATTCACTCTGAGGCAGCAGATCGAGCCGGAGATCGGTCTCCCGCAGCGCCCAGGGGTCGACGGCGTACGAGGAATCGGTGATCACGAGTCGTCCTCCAGCAGCTCGGCGAGATCCCTGACCACGATGTCGGCGCCGTGTGCGCGCAGCGCGTCGGCCTGACCCACTCGGTCCACGCCGACGACGCAGCCGAAGTGCCCGGAGCGCCCGGCCTCCATGCCCGCCAGGGCGTCCTCGAAGACGGCGGCCGCCTCGGGCCCGGTGGCCAGCTCCTGTCCGGCCTCCAGGAAGGTGTCGGGGTGCGGTTTGCCCGGCAGCTTGCGCTCGGCGGCGACCACACCGTCGATCCGTACCTCGAAGAGGTGCTCGATCCCGGCGGCGATCAGCACATCACGGCAGTTGGCGCTGGAGGAGACGACCGCGGTCCGCAGGCCCTCGGCGCGCACGGCCGCCACGAAGCGCACCGAGCCGGGGTACGCCTCCACTCCCTCCTTCCGGATCTTCTCCAGGACGAGGATGTTCTTGCGGTTGCCCAGGCCGTGCACGGTGTCCCGGTCGGGCGGGTCGTCCGGCTCGCCGTCGGGCAGTTCGATGCCCCGGGAGGCCAGGAAGGTGCGCACCCCGTCGGCGCGTGGCCGGCCGTCCACGTACTCGTCGTAGTCGCGGCCCGAGTCGAAGGGGCGGAAGGAGGGGCCGTCGCGCCGCCGCAGGTACTCGTCGAACATCTGTTTCCATGCCGCCGCGTGCACCACCGCGGTCCGGGTCAGCACGCCGTCGAGGTCGAACAGGCAGGCTCGGATGCCATCGGGCAGGCAGAGCTTGGTCATGGCCCCCGGTTCCCCCGGGAACGCCGGAATATGCGGGGAAGGGGAAGCCGTCCCCCGCTCGGCGGAGCACGGCGCGCACCCGGTGCGGGACGGGCACGCTCAGCGCGGTACGGCGCTCGCTCACCACGGGACAGCGCTCGCTCGCTCACCACACGGCGGCGCTCACCACGGGACAGCGGCCGCTCAGCGCGGCACGACGGTGCGCCCCTCGCGGACGGAGCGGTCGGCGGCCTCCAGGACGGCGACGACCTCGCGGCCGAACCGTACGTCGCAGGGGTCGGCCGCGCCGCCGTCGCGGGCGGCGCTCAGCAGCCGGTCGACGGCCGTGGCGAAGGCGTCCAAGGCGGTGGTCCCCGCCTCGGGCACCACGGCGATCCCCCGCTCGCCGTAGAAGTCGCAGGAGAAGCCCCGGGCGGCGGGCCGGGCGTCCAGGGTGAGCGCGAGGGTGCCGATGGCGCCGGAGTGGTGGCGCAGCAGCACATGCGCCGCGCCGCGCGGCCCCTCGAGGGCGGTGACCTCGGCCACCGGGCCGAGGACCGGCAGCAGGACGGACAGCGAGTGCGGGCCGACGTCCCACAGTCCGCCGCGCTCCCGCCGCCAGTGGGAGTCGCCGTAGTGGCCGCCGGGCTGGAAGATCGAGGCGAAGGCGGTGGCACGGCCGCCGTCCCAGCCGCCATCCGCCGCGGCCTGCCGGAGGAAGGTGTCGACGGGTGCCGCGAAGCGGTTGGTGAAGAACACGACCGAGGCCGGCCCGCGCTCGTCCACGGCGCGCACGATCCGGTCGGCCTCCTCGGTGGAGAAGGCCAGCGGCTTGTCCAGGAGCAGATGGCGTCCGGCCAGCGCGGCCCGCTCGGCGAGGCCGCTCTGGATGTCCGGCGGAAGGGCGATGGCCACGGCGTCCACGTCGGCGATCAGCGCGTCGGCGTCCGGGTGGGCGCGGGTGCCCCAGCGGTCCGCCAGCGCCTTCGCCTTCGCAGGATCGCGTCCCCAGATCCCGGCCAGTTCGGCCACGGGGTGCGCGGCGAGCGCCGCCGCGTGGGTCTCGGCCGCCCAGTGTCCGGTGCCCAGCACTCCGAACCGCACTGTCCGTCCCCCTCCGCGCGCAGCTCCCGGGGCCCTCCCCGGGGGTCGGCCGCGATCCTACGCCCGTACCAGCCCGGCCGCTTCGGCCGAGGGCGGTACGCCGCTCCCCCGCTTGGCCGCCGGCGGATGCCGGTGGCCGGGGGCGGTGCCAGGGTGAGGCCATGGCCGGCCACGGTGCGGGTGACGGCCGAAGCCCACCCTCACCGCTGGAGGAACCCGTGGCCCGTGGCTCGTCGCGCTCCCTCACCCGCGCACACCGGCGGCGTGCCACGGTCCGGGCCGCGGCGGCCCTGCTGCTGTGCGGGGCGGCGGTTCCGGCCTGTGCCTCCTCCAGCGAGCACCGGCCGGACCGGGCGGCGTCGGAGTCGGCGCGGCAGAGCGCGCTCCAGGCGTCGGCCGCGGCGAAGAGGAAGGCGGGGAAGGAGGCGGCGAAGAAGGCCGAGTCGGCCCGGCTGCTGCCGGGGATGCCGCCCCCGCTGGACCCGCGTGACCTCTACGCGGCCGACCGGCCGGGGAAGCTGTCCCGGACGGTGAAGGACTATCCGTCGCGGGTGTACGTGCCCAATACGCTCTCGGACACGGTGAGCGTCATCGATCCGAAGAAGTTCAAGGTCGTCCGCACGGTCCAGGTGGGCCACCAGCCGCAGCACGTGGTGCCCTCGTGGGATCTGAAGACGCTGTGGGTCAACAACGACCTGGGGAACACCCTCACCCCCATCAATCCCGCCAACGGCCGGGTGGGGCGCCCGGTGGACGTCCACGACCCGTACAACCTCTACTTCACCCCGGACGGGAAGTACGCCGTGGTGATGGCCTCCATGGACCGGGCGCTGGTCTTCCGGGACGCGCACACCATGAAGGTGGTCAAGTCGGTGCCGGTGGACTGCTACGGCGTGAACCACGCGGACTTCTCACCGGACGGGCGCTACTTCATCGTCTCGTGCGAGTTCTCCGGTGAGCTGCTGAAGGTGGACACGGCGAAGAAGAAGGTGATCGCCAAGCAGCGGCTGCCGATCGCCGGGGCGATGCCGCAGGACGTCAAGATCTCGCCCAACGGCAAGACCTGGTACATCGCCGACATGGTGGCGAACGGCCTGTGGGTGCTCAACGGCGACACCTTCGGCAAACCGCGGCTGCTGCCCACCGGAAAGGGCACGCACGGCCTCTACGTCAGCCGCGACTCCGGCTCCATGTACATCTCCAACCGCGGCGAGGGCACCATCTCGGTGCTGTCCTTCAAGAGCGGCAAGCTAGTGCGACGGTGGCGGCTCCCCGGCGGCGGCAGCCCCGACATGGGCGGGCTGTCCACCGACGGCAAGGTGCTGTGGCTCTCGGGCCGCTACAACGCCGAGGTCTACGCGATCGACACCCGCACCGGCCGGCTGCGCGCCCGGATCCCGGTCGGCGGCGGCCCGCACGGGCTCGCGGTCTACCCCCAGCCCGGCCGCTACTCCCTCGGCCACACCGGAATCTTCCGCTGAGGCGGTGTTCCCGCGGATGCCCGCCCGGACCCGTGACCATCTGCATAGCCTGCCTATATAGAGGCATGATATAAAACTAGATGTGGAATACACACAGCAGTCCGGTGCCCGGGAATCCGACGCCCCCGCCACCCGTGAGGAGGTCGCGGAGGCGCTGGAGCAGCTGGCGTTCCTCGCGGTGCGCCATCTGACCAACCGGGACATCAGCTTCACCGCGGCCTCGACCCTCGGCCGGCTCAGCCGGGAGGGCCCGTCCCGCCTCACGGCCCTGGCCGCCGACGAGGGCGTCACCCAGCCCTCGATGACCCAGCTCATCCAGCGACTGGAGCGGCAGGGTCTGGTGACCCGGGTCGACGATCCGCACGACGGACGGGTGGTCCTGGTGGCGATCACCGACGCCGGGCGGGAGCTGCTCGCCGAGCGGCGCCGCGGCCGTACGAACCGGCTCGCCGAACTGCTGGCCACCCTCTCCCCCGAGGACGAACAGGCACTCGCCGACGCCGTCCGCGCCGCCGCCCCCGCCTTCCAGCGGCTGGTCGAGAACGCGGCACGGGCGCGGAAGTCCCCGGGAAACACCGCTTCCTGATCAACCGGCACCCTGCCGCGCCACGGCTCGCCATGTCGTCACGGCTCGGGCCCTGAACGACGGAGCATCATTTGTCCGCTCATCCCAGCGCCCCCAACCCCTTCAAGCAGCCGAAGGCCGTATGGGCGGTCGCCTTCGCCTGTGTGATCTCCTTCATGGGCATCGGCCTCGTGGATCCGATCCTGCCCTCCCTCTCCGCCAAGCTGCACGCCACGCCCAGCCAGGTGTCGCTGCTGTTCACCAGCTATCTGGTGGTCACCGCCGTCGCCATGCTGGTCACCGGGTTCGTCTCCAGCCGTATCGGCGCCAAGCGCACCCTGGTGGCCGGTCTGGTGCTCATCGTGATCTTCAGCGCGGCGGCCGGGGCCTCCGGCAGCATCGACGGGATCGTCGGCTTCCGCGCCGGATGGGGGCTGGGCAACGCCCTCTTCATCGCCACCTCGCTGGCCGTCATCGTGGGCTCGGCCAGCGGTGGCTTCGCCGGCGCGATCATCCTCTACGAGACCGCGCTGGGCATCGGCATCGCGATCGGGCCGCTGCTGGGCGGCGAGCTCGGCGCGATCAGCTGGCGCGGGCCGTTCTTCGGGGTGGCGGTCCTGATGGCCATCGCGCTGATCGCGACCATCGTGCTGGTCCAGCCCACCCCGACCCCGGCGCGCCGGGCCTCGATCGCCGACCCGCTCAAGGCGCTGCGCCACCGCGGGCTGCTCATCATGGGGCTGACCGCGCTCTGCTACAACTGGGGCTTCTTCACGGTGCTGGGCTACGCCCCGTTCCCGATGGACCTGGGCACCCATGAGCTCGGCTATGTCTTCACCGGCTGGGGTGTGCTCGTCGCCCTCTTCTCGGTCTTCGGCGCTCCCTGGCTCCAGGCACGGCTCGGCATAGCCCGCTCCCTGTATCTGAATCTGGCGCTGTTCGCCCTGGACATCCTCGTCATCGGTCTCTTCACCGACTCCAAGACGACGCTGATCGTGGCGGTGATCGTGGCCGGCGCCTTCATCGGGATCAACAACACCATCACCACCCAGGCGGTGATGACCGTCGCCCCCGTCGAACGGCCCGTCGCCTCCGCCTCCTACGGTTTCGTCCGCTTCATCGGCGGCGGTCTGGCCCCGTACGCGGCGGGGAAGATCGCCGAGCACAGCGGTGTGCATCTGCCCTTCTACATCGGGGCCGCGGCGGTCGCGCTGGGTATCGGCGTCCTGGCCACCGGGCACTCGCTGCTCGCCGAGGCCGAGCGCGTCCAGGCGGCGGAGGCGGCCGGACACACCCCGGCCGAGGAGCGGCGCGAGACGCTAGAGAAGCAGGCGCTGGCCGAGGAGCTCGGCTCGGCGGGCTGACACGGGCCGGGGCCCCGGCGGGCCCCGGCCGTCCCCGCTCAGATCCGCCAGGGGCCTCAGATCCGCCAGGAGCGGATGTGGCTGGCCGCGTCGAAGACATCGGACTTGCCCGAGAGGATGTCGCGGACCAGGTCGATCAGCGCCCCGTACGGCGGGTCGATGCCCTCGCCGGAGGCGTGCATATAGGCGACCGCGGTCGCGGCGGCGAACCGCGCGTTGCTCGCCGGAAGCGGCCTGAGCAGCGCGATGGTGTGCAGCAGGGCCGCGGCCCGCCACGCCGAGTCGGGATCGACGCCCAGGCGCGGCGGTTCGACGCGGTGGCGGGCGACGGCCGCGACCAGACCCGAGAAGTCCGAGATGGCCGGCTGTTCCGGCATGACCTCCTCATGGCGCTGCAGCAGCCAGGGGACGTCGATATGCAGCAGCGAGGCCATGGTCAGGCGGCCTGCCCGGGCTGGCGGTGCTCATCGTCGGGGAACGCGTCCGCGAAGGCGTCGGCGTTGTCCGCGAAGAACCGCCGGAAGACCTCGGCACCCTCCTGCAGAGCACGGTGACGCGCGATGTCGGCCACGGTCGCCTCGCGGACGAGGGCTTTCATGGTGGTACCGCGCTCCTTGGCGATCTGCCGGAGATCCTCCAGTTCCCGATCGCTGAATTCCACGTTGAGAGCTGACATGGGGACACCCTACTCACGAGGTACCCCGTCAGCAATCGCCGCAGCTCAGATCATGTTTTTGTAGGTACTTGACAAACCTTTCCAGCCATCAGGGACGGCTGCGGCCGGGGACGGGACGGCCGTCGGGCCCGACCCGGACGAACGGCTCGCGCACCTCCCGGTCCGTCAGGCTCCGGTACGCGGCGGGGCGGCGGAAGGCGTCTCCCCAGGCCTCCCGGCGCCGGTAGTCGCGCAGCGCCTCGAGGTCGAAGACCGCCGGATAGACCCCCTCGGCCTCACCCGCCTCCACCACCAGGGTGTCCCGCGACCGCCCGTCCACGAAGGCGACACCGTCGTGGGCGACGGAGTGGCCCCAGCCGGGCCCGGCGTAGTTGGCCATGGCCATGCCGGTCATGTTCTCCACCGCGCGGGAGCGGAACTGGGAGAGCCGGTTGATCTCCAGCTCGCAGGCGTTCGGGGTGAGGACGATCTCCGCCCCGGCGAGCATCAGGGCGCGGGCGCTCTCCGGGAACTCGCGGTCGTAACAGATCATCGCCCCGGTCATCACCTCGCCCACCGCCGTGTCCAGGGCGCACACCTCGAACCCCTCCCCCGGGGTCAGACCGGCCTCGGGCAGGTCGAAGGCGCAGGTGTGCACCTTGGCGTAGGTCAGCACCAGGCGGCCGTGCCGGTCGATGAGGGAGAGGGTGTTGCGCGGCGGGCCGTCCCAGCGCTCCAGATAGGTGAGCGCGATGGCCATCTCCAGCTCGGCGGCCAGTTCGCGGAAGCGGGTGACGAAGGGCGAGTCACGGGTGATGGGCTCGCCGAGCCAGACGGGTTCGGGCCACGGCCCGGCCGGAGCGCGGGCGCCGTCCCACCGCGACGGATGGCGGTAGACCTCGCCGCGGGCGGAGCCTTCCGGGACGTCGCAGCTGTAGCCGTTGCTCCACATCTCGGGGAAGAGCGCGATGTCGGCGCCGAGCGCCCGCGCCCGGCGGCAGGCCGCCTCGCCGAGGGCGAGGTTCACCGGCAGATCGGGCCCCGGCGGGGCGAGTTGGAGCAGGGCGACGGTGAGGGTGGTCATGGCGGATGCCTCCTTCGGTACCTGATGGCGTGCGGGCGATGCGAAGGAGGTGTCCCGGTGGACCCCGGGGGCGGGGCGGGTGTCAAAGCATGCCGCCACGCTACCCGCGCCCGCGGTGGGTTCGCGAGGGGCCGTCGCCTCCGGATCCCGGCGGCGGGAAGCGGGTAGAGCTGCCGGTACGGCGTGATCGCCGAAGGGACCGGCCACAAGGAATGGGGTATGCGGTGAGGATCGAGTCGGCCGAGGTCGTCGTCACCAGTCCGGGACGCAATTTCACCACCCTGCGCATCGTCACCGAGGACGGTCTCACGGGTCTGGGGGACGCCACGCTCAACGGCCGTGAGCTGGCCGTCGCCTCGTATCTGCGGGACCACGTGGTGCCCTTGCTGCTCGACCGGGACGCCTCGCGCATCGAGGACACCTGGCAGTATCTGTACCGCGGCGCGTACTGGCGGCGGGGGCCGGTGACCATGGCCGCCATCGCGGCCGTCGACACCGCGCTGTGGGACATCAAGGCCAAGGCGGCCGGGATGCCGCTGTACCAGTTGCTGGGCGGGGCGTCGCGCAGCGGGGCGCTGGCCTACGGGCACGCCTCCGGCCGGGACGTCCCCGAGCTGCTCGACTCCATCCGCGCCCATCTGGAGCAGGGCTATCGCGCGATCCGCGTCCAGACCGGCATCCCGGGGCTGGCCTCGGTCTACGGCGTGGCCTCCGCCAGCGCGGGCGGCGGGGAGCGCTACGACTACGAACCCGCGCGCCGGGGGTCGGGGCCGCGGGTGCTGCCCGCCGAGGAGAGCTGGGACACCCGGGCCTATCTGCGTCATCTGCCGACCGTGTTCGAGGCCGTCCGGGCGGAGTTCGGCCCGGAGCTGCCGCTGCTGCACGACGGCCACCACCGGATGACACCGATCCAGGCGGCCCGGCTCGGCAAGGCGCTGGAG
Organism: Streptomyces endocoffeicus; assembly: GCF_016741935.1. Taxonomy (GTDB): domain Bacteria; phylum Actinomycetota; class Actinomycetes; order Streptomycetales; family Streptomycetaceae; genus Streptomyces; species Streptomyces endocoffeicus. The sequence continues at coordinate 667,938 of NZ_JAERRG010000001.1, forward strand.
CCGTACGACCTGTTCTGGCTGGAGGACGCCACACCCGGCGAGGACCAGGCCGCGCTGCGGCTCATCCGGCAGCACACCACCACCCCCCTGGCCATCGGCGAGGTCTTCAACCACGTCCACGACTACACCACCCTGCTGAGCGAGCGGCTGATCGACTACGTGCGCTCGGCGGTGACCCACACCGGCGGGGTCACCGCCATGCGCAAACTGCTGGACCTGGCCGCGGTCTACGGGATCAAGTCCGGTATGCACGGTCCGACCGACATCTCCCCCGTGGGCATGGCCGCGGCGCTCCACCTGGATCTGGCCGTCCACAACTTCGGCATACAGGAGTACATGCCGCACACCGCCGACACGCTGGAGGTCTTCCGCACCTCCTTCCGCTTCGAGGACGGGCTGCTGCACCCCTCCGACACCCCGGGCCTGGGCGTCGAGCTGGACCCGGAGACCGCCGGGCGGTTCCCGTACCAGCCCGCGTATCTGCCGGTGAACCGGCTGGCGGACGGCACGGTGCACGACTGGTGAACGGAGGTACGGTGAGCCGCGTCGCCGTAAGTGAGAAGAGGGAGCATGGAGCAGCGTGAGTTCGGCCGGCTCGGCCGACAGGTCTCGGTCGTGGGTCTGGGCACCTGGCAGCTGGGCGCGGACTGGGGCGAGGTCGGCGAGAACGACGCCCTGACCGTGCTGGACACGGCCGTCGAAGCGGGCGTGACGTTCTTCGACACCGCCGATGTGTACGGGGACGGGCGCAGCGAGCAGCTCATCGGGCGGTACCTGAAGTCGCGCCCGGACGCCGGGATCTTCGTGGCCACCAAGATGGGGCGGCGGCTGCCGCAGCTCGCGGAGAACTACACGCTGGACAACTTCCGTGCGTGGACCGACCGCTCGCGGGCCAATCTGGGCGTGGACACCCTGGATCTGGTCCAGCTGCACTGCCCGCCGTCCTCGGTGCACTCCTCGGCCGCGGTCTTCGACGCGCTGGACACGCTGGTGGCCGAGGAGCGGGTGGCGGCGTACGGGGTGAGCGTCGAGACATGTGCGGAGGCGCTGGCGGCGATAGCGCGTCCGGGCACGGCGAGTGTGCAGATCATCCTCAACCCGTTCCGGCTCAAGCCGCTGGAGGAGGTGGTCCCGGCGGCGCGGGAGGCCGGTGTGGGGATCATCGCGCGGGTGCCGCTGGCGTCCGGTCTGCTGTCGGGGAAGTACACCAAGGACACCGTCTTCGCCGAGAACGACCACCGCACCTTCAACCGGCACGGCGAGATGTTCGACCAGGGCGAGACGTTCTCCGGCGTCGGCTTCGAGGAGGGCGTCGAGGCGGCGGTGGAGTTCGCCGGGCTGGCCCCGCGGGGAGCCACCCCCGCGCAGACGGCGCTGCGGTGGATCGTCCAGCAGCCGGGCGTGACCTCGGTCATCCCGGGGGCGCGTTCGCCCGAGCAGGCTCGGGCGAACGCGGACGCGGCGGGGCTGCCCCCGCTGCCGGGCGCCGCGCTGGAGGCCGTCGGCGACCTGTACGACCGGCGGATCCGGGCCCAGGTGCACCATCGCTGGTGACGGTGGCACGCGGGGCTCAGAAACCGGCGTCCGCCGCCCATCGCGCGAGTTCGCGCTGGGCGGCGGCGCGCTGCTCCGCCGAGGGGGCGGCGGTGCCATCGGCGATCAGCGCGTAGTGCAGGGTGCCGGTGGACTCGTCGGCCGGGGCGGAGAGCACCAGCCGGTTCCCGCCGTTGTCGCCGGGCTCCGCCGCGGTGGCGACGGGGTGGTCGGCGGTGTGGCCGTGTGCGGTGTACGCGGGCGGGCCGGTGAGGGTGCCCAGATCGGAGACGACGGTGGTCCGGGCGGGGTCGAAGTCGCGGGGCAGCCGGAGTTCGGTGGGCGCGTCGGTGGCGCCGCCGGAGCGCCACACCAGCATGCCGTAGCGGCCGGAGCCGGTGACCTTGGCGACGTTCGGCAGACTGCCGGGGATGCGGTCCCAGCTGAGCGTGGTGGAGCCGTCACGTGAGCGGTCCTCGAAGGTGAAGGCGAGGGTGCGGCCCGCGACGGCTCGTGGATAGACGCGGTCGAGCAGCCGGGCGTCCTGGCGCGGCGCGGCGGCGCCGGAGTCATCGAGGCGCACGGCCGAGAGGTCCTCGTCGTTCCAGGCGTCGCCCTCGGTGAGGATCTTCCCGGCGTTGCCGTTCATGGCCTCGTGGTGGCGGCCGTTGTAGATGTCCCACTGCCACTGGGTGGAGGAGAGCACGGCGCCGGACGCGGCCGGCCGGGTCCACCAGCTGGCGCCGGGGAGGCGGGAGTCCAGCGCCTGGTACATGCCCTTGACCACGGTGGGGGCCTTGTCGGAGGTGAAGCCGGCCAGCGGATGGCCGAACTCGCTCATGACGGCGGGCAGGTCCAGGGCGGTGGAGCGGTCGCGCAGGGCGCCGAAGTCGCCCGCGTACTGGCCGTCGGCCGCCTTGCCGGGCATGAAGATCCCGGAGATGGCCTTCTGGTCGTAGTAGTGGGTGTTGAAGACGTAGTCGGGGCCGGGCTTTCCGGCGTCGAGGAGTCCGCCCTCCTGGCGCTGGAAGTCCAGGTTGGAGTTCCAGAACATATTGGGTTCCACGAACGCGGGCTTGTCCTGCCAGCCCGCGGCGTCCATACGGGCGCGGAACTTCTCGTAGAAGGGCCACAGCACGCTCTTCTCCCAGGTGCGGCTGTTCTGGCCGTCGTCGTACGCGCCCGCGTACGGCTCGTTGAGCGGGTCGAAGCCGACGACGCGGGTGAACTGGTCGTCGGTGAGCTGCCGGGCGAGGTAGGTCATGGTCTTCTCGGCGGTGGCCAGGAAGGCGTCCTGGACGCGGACGGTGCCCGCGCCGGTGGTCAGTTCGCGGTTGCGCCAGAAGTCGCGGGTGGAGTTCATGACCGCCTGGTTCTGGGTGATGTTCTGGCCCCAGTGGAAGCAGATGCCGCAGGACTCCTTGGGGTAGCCGCCCGCGTCGATGACCCATTTCGGGGCGCCGTCGCCGCTGTACCAGCTGTCCTTGTCAAAGAGATGGCGGGAGTAGAGGTCCTGGTGGAAGTCGGGGAAGACCCGGATTCCGGCGTCGAGGAACGCCTTCATCTGCGCGGTGGCCTTCTCCAGATAGCCGGTGTCCACCTGGCCGGGCTCGGGCTCGGCATGGGCCCAGGACAGCAGGAACCGCACCGCGTTGGCGCCGGTCAGGTGGCGCATGGCGGCGGCGGACTTCCTCGCGTCGGCGGTGGTGGCGAACGGGAGCCCGCCGTTCTCCTCCAGTTTGGTCTCGCCGGACACGTTGAAACCGCGCAGCACGACCTCGCGGCCGTGGCCGTCGGCGAACCGGGTGCCGTTCACGGCCACCTGGTCCGCCGCCCGGCCGTCGAACCAGGGCGCCTCGGCCGCGGCCGCCGGAGTGCCCGGGGCCGCGGCCGCCGCCAGCAGCAGGACGGCCGCCCCGAGCAGCCGGGTGCGACCCGGTCGGGGGCGGCCGATCCGTATCCCTCGTGTCTCATGAGTCGGCATGGACCTACCGTCCAGTAAACCTGAGGGATCGTCAACTGCTCACGCTCGAAGAGCAGTTCGGCGCTCGGGCGATGTGGTTACCGCTGGAAACCGTGCCCCAGGGACGCGCCTGCCTCCGGCGCCCCGAGGGAGTCCGGTCCGAAGGAGACGACACCGTTCGTGGTCAGGCCGCTCGCCTGGCCGCGCAGCACCCAGGCCGCACCGCTGGTGGACTGGGCGCCGTCCTCGTCGGGCGCGCCCACGGCCAGGTCATCCTTGCCGTCGCCGTCGGTGTCGGCGAGCCCGGTCGCCATGGCGAAGTGGTCGCCCGCCTCCGCGACACCGGGGACACCGGCGGTGTCCTGGGTGAACGCCTGGGCGCCGGTGCCGGACAGCCCGCCCCGGCCGCCGTAGAGCTGGACGACGCTGCCCGCCTCCTTGACCGAGTCCAGGCCCTCGTACGGAATGCCGACGGCGATGTCCGCGTAGCCGTCGCCGTTGACGTCGCCGGAGCTCAGCGAGTAGCCGAACTGGTCGCCGTCCTCATTGACGCCGGGAACGCCCGCGGTGTTCTGGTCGATGGTCGTGGTGCGGGTGGTGCTCGGCCCCGACGCGGTGCCGTAGAGGACCTTGAGCGTGCCGTGGTCGTACGGCAGGTTCTCGATGACGTCACCGGGGACGGTGCGCACGACCAGATCGCCGTGGCCGTCCTTGTCCACGTCGGCGATGGTGGCGGAGGCGGCGTCGGTGAGGTCGGCGGCCTTCTGCGACAGGCCCTTGTCGTCGCCCTTGAAGAACAGGCTGGACTGGGACATCTCCTCGAAGGCGTGGGTGGAGACGAGGTCGTCCTTGCCGTCACCGGTGATGTCGCCCGCGGTCAGACTCGTCGGCGCGTCGAACCGGCCGGTGTCGGAGAAGGAGCTGCCCGCGTCCTTGCCGTCCCGGGTGAACGGGCCGAGCCGGACGCGCACTCCGGTCTTCTCGTCGTCCGGGCCCTCGCCGGTGGTGACGACGTCGGCCAGGTCGGCGTGGCCGTCACCGTTGAAGTCACCGCCCGCGATGACGCTGTCGCCCCAGTGGTCGCCGTTGCCGGCGGGCAGCTGGGTGCCGCCGGTCAGCCCGTTCGGCGAGCCCCACAGGACCGTGAGGGCCGGGGACTTGCCGGTCTGGACCGCCAGATCGGTGTAGCCGTCGCCGTCCAGGTCGCGGGCGACGGTGTGGGCCCCGAAGTACGCCGACGCGGCGGGGTCGCCGGGGACGCCTTCGGTCGCCTGGCTGACGACCTGGCGGTGGGCGGTGTCCGCGCCGGAGGCGGAGCCGTAGACGACGGCGACATAGCCGGCCTTGGCCTTGCCGCCCACCGCGCCGGTGGGGGCGGAGACGGCCAGGTCGGCGCGTCCGTCCTTGTTGAAGTCGACCTTCGGGGCGGCGGCCGCGGCCGGGCGGGCCTCGGCGGCGCCCGCGGAGGGTACGGCGAGTAAGGCGGGGGTGGTCACAAGTGCGGCCACCGTCGCGCAGCGCACGACGGTGGTGAGAGAACGGGGGCGCACACTTCCTCCTGCTCGTTGATGAGCGTTTACCTCATGTACACCCACCAGGACACCTGACGCCGCCTCAGGGTTGCGCTGCCGATTCCCAGGATTTCCCTAGTCCGCCTCGTTCACATAGCGGAGCACGCCCATCATGTGCGTCTCGTCGATCTCCTCCTCGGGCGTCGCCACGCACTCGGCCAGCCGTTTGGTGAGGGTGCCGGCGTCGATCCCGGTGCCGATCATCACCAGCTGGGTGGTGCGGGGCTCACCGCGCTCCCAGGGCGAGAGCTGGAAGCGGAGGTACGAGCCGACCGTGTGCAGCCCGAACTTCCGCTCCCGGCCCGCGCCCGCGAAGTGGAGGAACCCCTTGGCGCGGTAGAGGCCCACCGGGCGGCTGTCGAGGAAGTCCATGAGCCGGCGCGGATGGAGCGGCTCGGCCGCGGAGAACTCCACGCTCTCGTAGGCGGCGTGGAGGTGGTCGCCGTGGTCCTGGCCGTGGCCGCGGGTGTCGTCCCCGCATCCGGCGCCGGATGCCTCGTCGGCCCATACGTCGGCGAACGAGAGCTGCCGGAAGCCTTCCCCGGCGGTCTCGCGGGGCCGGTGGTCGAAGAGGAGAGCGGGGTCCACGCGCCCGTGCGCGGCGGTCACGACCGGCACCCCGGGGGCGATCTCCTGGAGGGTCTCCAGGAGATCCCGCCGCTCGTCCTCGGCGACGCGGTCGGTCTTGTTGAGCACGACGATGTCCGCGGCGCGGACATGGCGGTCGAGCTCGGGGTGGCGGACGCGGGTGTCCGGGAACTCCGCGGCGTCCACGACCTCCACCAGGCCGCCGTAGACGATCCGCTCATTGCTGCTGGACAGCAGCGCGCGGATCATGCTCTGCGGTTCGGCGAGGCCGCTGGCCTCGATCACCACGACGTCGATGCGCAGCTCGGGATCGGTGAGCCGCTCCAGCATCTCGTCCATCTCGGAGGCGTCCGCCGCACAGCACAGACAGCCGTTCTCGATCGGGATCATCGAATCGACCTGCCCGGCGACGGCCAGGGCGTCGATGTTGATCGACCCGAAGTCATTGACGATGACGCCGATCCGGGTGTCCGCGCTGTCCCGCATCAGATGGTTGAGCATGGTCGTCTTGCCGGAGCCCAGAAAACCCGTGACGAGAATGACCGGAATCCGTTGTGTGGCCAAGGCTGTGTCTCCGTGCGGCGGTTCGTGGCGGTCTCGGGTGACCGCTCATGCTATCCGGCCGCGGGCCGGGCCGATCCCCGGCCCGCGGACCGTCAGCGAACCCCGTCAGGGAATCTCGATGCCCGCCTCGGCCGAGAGCCGGTCGATCTCGGCCAGCTCGGCGTCGCTGAAGCCGGGCGAGTCCAGCACCGCGACGTTCTGCTCCAGCTGGGCGACGCTGCTCGCGCCGATCAGCACCGAGACCACCCGGGGATCCCGCAGCACCCATGCGAGCGCCAGCTGGGCGAGGGTCTGGCCGCGCCCCTCCGCGAGCTTGTTGAGGGCGTGCAGCAGGGCCAGCCGCTCCTCGGTGAGCGTCTCGCGCTTGAGGAAGTGGCCGAGCGCCATGCGCGAATCGGCGGGCACCCCGTGCAGATAGCGGTCGGTGAGCTGCCCCTGCGCCAGCGGCGAGAAGGCGATGACCCCGGCGCCCGCCTCGGCGGACGCCTGGAGCACCCCGCCCTCGACCCCGCGGTTGAGGATCGAGTACGGGTACTGGTTGATCAGGTACGGGGTGCGCAGCTCCTTCAGGATCGCGGCGGCCTCGGCGATCGCCTCCGGCGGGTAGTTGGAGATGCCCGCGTACAGCGCCTTGCCCTGGCGCACCGCGCTGTCGAGGGCGACCATCGTCTCCTCGATCGGGGTGTCCGGGTCGAAGCGGTGGGAGTAGAAGACATCGACGTAGTCCAGCCCCATCCGGGACAGCGACTGGTCGAGGCTGGCGAGGACGTACTTGCGCGAACCCCACTCGCCGTACGGCCCCGGCCACATGAGGTGTCCCGCCTTGGTGGCGATGAAGAGCTCATCGCGGTAGGGGCGGAAGTCCTGGGCGAAGACCGAGCCGAAGTTGCTCTCGGCGCTGCCGGGCGGCGGACCGTAGTTGTTGGCCAGGTCGATATGGGTGACGCCCAGGTCGAAGGCGCGGCGCAGCACCGCGCGCTGGGTTTCCAGGGGATGGGTGTCGCCGAAGTTGTGCCACAGGCCGAGCGAGACCTTCGGAAGCAGCACACCGCTGCGGCCGCAGCGCTGGTACTGCATGGAGTCGTAGCGGTTCCCGGCGGCGAGGTGGACCATGCGTCGTCCTTGTCCGTACGGTGCGGTTGGGAGCGGACGGGCCGTGGGGACGGCCCGCCCGCCTGAGCTTGTCAGCTTTGGGCCAAAGTGGCGACCTCATTAGCGCTGAGTGTCCTGCCGTACACACGGACGTCGTCGAACGCGGCCTTGAGATACGGGTCCGGGTACTGCGACTTGCCGAGATACCCGGCGCGGATGTGGTTGCCGAAGTGGACGGGCTCGACGGTGACGGCGGTGTTGCGCCCCACCTCGCGCCCGCCGGCGTAGAGGACGGCGGTGCCGCTGCCGTAGGCGACGGCCACATGGACCCACTGGCCGGTGGGCAGCGGGGCGGCCTCGATGCGCTGCTCGGCCCCGCCGCCGCCCGCGGTGATGGCGAAGCGCAGCTTTCCGGAGTCGGCCACCGGGGTGAGGAACATATTGGCGGTGACACCCGTGCCGATGTCGAAGATCCGGGTCCAGGTGGCGGGGGTGCCGTCCAGCCGGACCCAGGTGGCCAGGGTGTAGGCACGGGCGCCGGCCAGGAGGTCGTCGGCGAGGACGACATGGCCGTCCGTGCCGTTCAGGGCGACCGCGCCACCGGTCCTGCCCGCCGTCCAGGAGGCGCCGCCGACGAGCCGGGCGGTCTTCTCCCGGCCGGTGGCGTCGGCCGCGGTGGTGCCGGAGGTCTCGTCGAAGCGGTGCCAGGCGGCGAAGGCGGGCGGCGGGGTGGGCGGCTGCCCGGTCAGCCAGTACACGTTGTAGTGCTGGTGGTGGACGCGGGCGACCGGCAGCAGGGTCACGCTCTCCCCACTGGCCGTGGCGCTGAACCGCAGCGGGCTGGTGGCCGTCTGGGACACGGATCCGGTGTCCAGGCGCGGCATGGTCATCCCGGTGCGGCCGCCGTACGCACCGGCGAGCACCACGGGCCCGTAGAGCACGGCCTGGACGTCGGGGTCGTCGGGGGTGGGGTCGAACGTCAGCTTCATCGGCAGGGTGACCTCGACCCGGTCGCCGGTCTTCCACTGGCGGTCGATGATCAGCCAGCTGCCGGGGGCCGGCCGGTCGGCGAGGGCGGTGCCGTTGAGCGTGGCGCGGGCCCCGGCCGCCCAGGAGGGGATGCGGACGCGCAGCTCGAGGGAGGCCGCGCCGGAGGTGACGGTGAGGGTGGTGGTCTGCTGGTCGGGGAAGCCGGTGGTCTGGCGCCAGCTGATGCCCTTGTCCTGCCAGCGCAGCTCGGAGGGGATGAAGAGGTTCACCAGCAGGCTGCGGTCGGCGTGGGTGTAGATGGTGTCCGCGAACTTGGCCTGGGTCTCCATGCCGCTGCCGTGGTCGCAGGAGAAGTTGTCGTAGTCGGTGGAGTACTGGTTGGGGTCGGTGCCCATGAAGGACGGCTGCTGTTTGAAGGAGCCGGGGGCGAGGCCCGTGTAGTAGATGTTGAAGCCGTGGGCCGAGTCCGGGTCCTGCTCCCCCAGCATCTGGTTGAGCAGGGTGCGCTCGTAGTAGTCGAGCAGGTCCACGCGCTCCGGTGCGTGGAAGTGGATCAGCCGGGTGAGCTTGAGCATGTTGTACGAGTTGCAGTTCTCGCAGCAGTTGTCCGAGAGCTGGGCGGCGATGGCGTCGGGCTCGTGGAACGCCTCCCCGTTGCTGTTTCCGCCGATGACGTAGGTGTGGTGAGCGGTGACGATCTTCCAGAAGTTCTCGCCGATGGTGCGGTAGCGGCTGTCGAGCCCCTCCTCCCACAGCCGCATGGCGCCGACCATCTTGGGGATCTGGGTGTTGGCGTGCAGCCCGGCCAGCTGGTCCTCGTTGCGGGCCAGCGGGTCGAAGACGCGGGCGTGGGTGAAGCGCTCGGCCACCTTCAGCCAGCGGCTGTCGCCGGTGATGGCGTGCAGATCGGCGAGGACGTCGTTCATGCCGCCGAACTCGGTCTGCAGCACCCGCTGCATCTGGTCGTAGCTGAGCTTGCCGGTGCGGGTGTCGACCCAGGCGGCCTGGCGCTTCACGGTCTCCAGGGCCTCGGCGTTGCCCGCGAGCCGGTACTGGTCGACGAGCCCGGCCATGATCTTGTGGATGGTGTAGTACGGCGCCCACACCCCGGTACCGGCCTCCAGCCGGTCGAAGAAGCTCTCGGGGAACGCCGAGAGATAGCCCTGGCCGTAGCCCGCGGCCGGGGACTTGGCCTGGCAGGCGGCGAGCGCCGAGACCAGCTTGCGGCCCTTGTCGAGCAGGGCGGTGTCGCCGGTGCCCGCGTAGCCGAGGGCCAGCCCGGACAGCAGGTGGCCGGTGCTGTGGCCGCGCAGTTCCGTGCTGGGGCTCTCCCAGCCGCCGCAGGGCTGGGCACTGCTGGGGAGGCCGACATTGAGGCGGAAGGTGTGCAGCAGCCGGTCGATGTCGACGAAGCGCAGATAGGCGGTGTTGCGGGACTGGTTGTCCTTGAAGGCGCCGGGGAGCAGGGTCACGGCGGTGAGCGGGAAGGGCTGGGCACTGGTCAGCGCCTTGGGTTCGCGGCGGGTCGCGGCCGGGGTGGCGCCGGGGGCCGCCGCCGCGGCGGTGGATCCGGCGGCGGCGGTGAGCGCCACGGCCGCGGCCCCGGCGGCCGTGGTGGCGATGAAGTGCCGTCTGTCGACTGGTTCGCTCATGACTTCCCTCACTGAGGTTCGAAATTACGAACAATGTCCGACATCGTGTGCACCGTGAAGGTACCGGCCCTCCCGGGGACGTCAACAGCCCCCGGGCACCGGGGCTCGGGCACCGGCGGTGCGGGGTCGGTCAGCCGCGCCGCCACTGCTGGTTGGCGCCGCCGGTGCAGTTCCACTGGAGGAGCGCGGCCTTGTCCGCCGTGGACTCGTCCGCGACATCCAGGCACTTGCCGCTGGAGCGGGCGGTGAACCGGACGTAGCCGTCACCGGTGTCGGTGGCCCGCCACTGCTGGTTCGCCCCCGTGCCACAGGCCGACTGGACCACGGCGGCGCCGTCGGCGGTGGAGCCGCCCGCCACCGTCAGACACTGCGAGCTGTGCCGGGCGACCAGCTGGACCTGGCCACCGCCCATGTCCCTGGACCAGAACAGCTGATTGCCACCGCCGTTGCAGGCGTACTGGACGGCCGCGGCGCCATCGGTCTGCGAGCCGGAGACGATGTCGGCGCATTTGCCGCTGTGCCGCGCCATGAGCGTGGTGTACGGACCGCCGGAGCCGGTCACCGTGCCCGCCGCCGTGTCGATGGTGAGCTGCGGATACCAGTCCATGGTCAGGGTGGTGGCGGTGGGGAAGGCCAGCGGCAGCCAGACGTAGCGCGAGTCGTTGACGGTGCCGCCGAAGGAATTCCCCCAGCGGTCGCCCAGATAGAGGTACGAGGTGGTGCCGCTGCCCTGCACCGGCAGGACGTACGCGGTCTGCGAGCCGTAGGCGGTGGCGTCGCCCACGTTGCGCATCGCGCTCCAGGGGCCCGCCAGGCTGGTGGCGGTGGCGTACTGCTGCTGGTTGGGGTTCCAGCCGGTGGCGCCGGAGGTCAGCATGAAGTACACGTTCCCGCGCTTGAAGAGTGCCGGTGCCTCGCGGTGGCCGCCGGGCCAGGGGTTGGCCACCAGGCTCGCCACCCCGGTGTAGTCGTCGGTCAGCCGGTAGATGTGCAGGTCGTAGTTGTCCCGGGCGGCCGAGACCATGTATCCGGTGCCGTCGCCGTCCTGGAAGAGGGTGATGTCCCGGGACATGTGCCGGCCCAGCGGGCGGAAGCTGCCCCGCCAGGTGTAGTCGCCGTCGATGGTGGCGGAGGTGGCGACGGCCGCGCGCGCCTCGCTGTAGTCGCTGCCGTTCTCCTTGTGCATCCACATCACGTACTGCCCGGTCCGCGCGTTGTAGAGCACCTTCGGCCGCTCGATGTTGGCGGACGCCAGCTCGGGGTCGGTGGCCTCGGTCAGGACATGGCGGCGGAACTCCCATGTCTTCAGGTCCGTGGAGCGGTACGCGGAGACATAGCGGAAGGTGTTGTCGGCGTTGCGGTTCTCACCGAACCAGTAGAAGTACCCGCCGGACTTGATGACTCCCCCGCCGTGGGCGTGCACCACCTCGCCCGATGTGGTGGTGAACTGTGTGCCGTTGGCGACGGTGACCGGGGCGGCCTGCGCCGCGCCTGCTCCCGCCAACGGGGCGAGCAGCCCGAGGACGGCGGCCACGACGAGGGTCCACAGATGTGCCCTGGGACGTCCACGCATCACACGGCCTCCTTCAGGACGGTGAAGTGGCGGGCGAATCCGGTGAGTCCGGGCAGTTCCCGGATCGGGGTCCAGGTCCGGAAGCCGTCGAGGCTGTCGCTGTAGTAGTACTTCTGCTCGGTGTAGCCGTCGAAGTAGATCCGCCAGCCGCCGTTGTCCAGGCGCACCAGCGCGGGACCCTCGCGCCAGCTGCCCCAGCCCGCCCAGTCGCCGGTGCCGCGGAAGGTGTACGGCCCGCCGAGGCTGCCGGCCGTGGCGTGCTCGATGTACTTGGTCGTCTCCTGCTTGGTGAAGGCGTGGTACTGCCCGGCGTGGCGGACCACGAAGGTGTCGATGTAGTTGGCGGTGTCCAGGCCCTTCAGCGGTGTGGGCGTGGTCCAGGACGACAGCGAGGCGTTGGTGGCGGTGAGCAGATGCGGCCGGAAGATGTAGTCGGGTGTGGAGCTGGTGTCCAGCGACACGATGATGTGGACGCCGCCGTCGTCGTCCACGAAGAACTCGGGCGCCCAGGTGCGCTCGAGACCGGCCACCGGGAGGGTGTGATCGCGGACGAAGGTCCAGTTGACGCGGTCGCGGCTGCGCGCGAAGCCGATGGTGTTCCCGGTCCAGTTGGTCGTGTGGACGATGTAGTAGTAGCCGTCGGTGTGCTTGATGACGCTGGGGTCGCGGATCAGCCCGGACGGCGGGGTGTAGGCGGGTCCCTTCAGCAGGGTGTACGTGGTCGCGTCGGACGACTGGTAGACGTACATGTTCGACTCGCTGCTGTTGGTGAACGCCGTCATGGTGAAGCGGGTGGCGGCCGTGGTGTCCCGCGCGGGCGCGTCGGCCACGGGCACACCGAAGTCCGGGGTGCCATCGGCCTTCCAGCCGAGCGCCTGGACGCGGGTGTGCCGGTTGGGGTCGTTCAGCGGGTCACCGGTGATGTCCTTGTACTGGCGGGCGTGGTAGACGAGGAGGTCGGTGCGGCCGTCCTCGGCGACGGTGAAGGAGTTGTGGCCGGGCCCGTACTGCTTGGTGGTGTCATTGCTGGTGAAGACCGGCCGCGGGCTCTTCTTCCAGGACGACGCGGCGAGCAGGTCGCTGCCGGCGGAGGCGGTCAGCAGCCCCATGCAGTAGTTGGCGTCGGTGGCACTGGCGGAGTAGGTGAGGAAGACCCGGCCGTTCCGCTGGAGGACCGAGGGGCCCTCGTTGACCTTGAAGCCACGGGTCTCCCAGTCGTACGTGGGCCGGGAGATCTCCACCTGGGGCCCGGTGATGGTCCACGGATTGGCCATCCGGGCGAGGTAGATGCTCGAGTTGTTGCCGACGTCCGGGTTGCTCTGGGCCCAGACGAGATAGCGGATGCCCTGGTGGGTGAAGGTGGAGGCGTCGAGGGAGAAGGAGTCGACGGGCGTGACGATGCGGCCCTTCTCGGTCCAGGTCCCGGCCAAGGGGTTGGGGCTCGCGTTCTCCAGCACCCACATCCGGATCTTCCAGACGTCGTCGGCGGGCGCCGAGGCGAAGTAGACGTACCACTTGCCGTCGATGAAGTGGATTTCCGGGGCCCATATGTGGGCGCCCATGTCGCCGCTGGTGTGCTTCCTCCAGATCACCGACTCGGCGGCGGTGGCCAGCCCGCCGATGGTCCTGGAGCGCCGCAGGACGATCCGGTCGTACTCCGGGGCGGTGGCCGTGAAGTAGTAGTAGCCATCCGTGTGCTTGAGGATGTGCGGATCGGCGCGCCGGCGCACCAGCGGATTGGCGTACCCGGGGGCCTTGGCGGCCTCTTGCGGCGCGGCGGGGGTGGCGGGGGTGGCGGCCCGCGCGATGCCGGGCGTTCCGGCGGCCGCCCCCAGGACGAGGGCACCCATCACCACGCGTCTGCGGCTGGGCTGGTGCTCTGCACTGCGGCTCATACGGTTCTCTCCTGCTCTGGCGGACGATGCGCCTGACACCGGACGGGCGTGCTGCCGTCTATCGGACGGGCTCGATGCCGGTCTGCGTCGGGCGGATCTTCTGGATGGTGCCGTCGGGGTCGAACCGCATCCGGTCGATGGCGACTTCGCGATGGGTGCCGTCGCCGCCGGGGCGGGCGAAGCGGTGGTAGACGATGTACCACTCGTCGCGGCCCGGGACCTGGATGACGGAGTTGTGGCCGGTGCCGAGGATCTGATCGCCGGGGTCCTTGGCCAGGACCGGGTTGCCCGCCGCCTTGGTGAAGGGGCCGAGCGGTGAGTCGGAGACTCCGTAGGCCACCCGGTAGTCCGGGCTGCGGGTGTCGTCCTCCGACCACATCGCGTAGTAGCGGCCCGCGCGCTTGAAGACCGTCGGGGCCTCGTTGTAGCCGGGCGGAGTGATCTTCACCGGCTGGGTGGCGAAGGAGACCATGTCGTCGTTCAGCCGGGCCGCTTCGAAGGCGCCCTGCCCGAAGTAGAGGTACGGGGTGCCGTCGTCGTCGATGAAGGCGTCGGGGTCGATGGACTGATGGCCGAACTGCCCCTTGGCGACCAGCGGTTTGCCGAGGGCGTCGGTGAACGGCCCCTTGGGGCTGGAGGATTTGGCGACGCCGATGGACTGGCAGGCGCTGAAGTACATCCAGTAGGTGTCGCCCTTCTTCACCACCGAGGGGGCCCAGGCGTTCTCGTGGCACCAGGAGACATCGGCGAGGTCGAGGGCGGGGCCGTGGTCGGTCCAGTGGACGAGGTCGGGTGAGGAGAAGCCGTTGAAGCGGGTGCCGCTCCAGCCGGGGTGGCCGTCCTCGGTGGGATAGATCCAGTACCGCCCCTCGGCGTACATCACATCGGGGTCGGCGTGGTAGCCGGGCAGCGCGGGGTTGGCGTCGCCGGGCCGCACTGTGGCGGTCTCCCGGATCACGGTGCCGTGGCGTACCACCCCCGACAGACCGGGCAGCTCCCGTTTGGGCGTCCAGTGCTCCAGGTCGGGGCTGTCGCTGTAGTAGTACTTCTTGACGGTGTAGCCGTCCATGAACATGCGATAGCCGCCGCCGGGCAGGGCGACGATCGTCTGGCCCTCCAGCAGACTGCCCCATCCCGCCCAGTCGCCCTTGCCGGTAAAGCGGTACGGGCCGGTGACGCGGTCGGCGACGGCGTGCTCGATGAGTTCGCCCGTGGCGTTCTTGGTGAACGCGTGATACGTGGCGCCCTTACGGACCACGAAGGTGTCGATGTAGCCGTTGTAGTCGCTCTCGCTCGGCGAGATGCCCTCGAGCGGCTGGGGCTCGCTCCACTTGGCGAGGGTGTCGTCGAGGGCGGTGAGGACGTAGGGCTGGAAGTGCCGGTAGGCGGTGGGCCCGGTGGACAGCGAGACGACGATGCGGACCTTGCCGTCGGGCGCGTCGGTGAAGAACTCCGGTGCCCAGGTGTTGTTGGCGGCCACGCCGTGGTCGATGTCGGCGAGATGGGTCCAGGTGCGGCGGTCGTCGCTCACGGCGAGGCCGAAGGTGGTGCCGGTCCATCCGGTGGTGTACGCGACGTAGTAGCGGCCGCCGCGGTGGATGACGCTGGGGTCGCGGACGAGGCCGGAGGGCGGGGTGTACGCCTTGTCCTGGATCGACCAGAAGTTCCGCGCGTCGTCGGACCCGTAGACGTACATATTGCTCTCGCCGCTGTTCGTGAAGGCGGTGAACAGATAGCGGGAGACCGTGGTGGACCGCTGCACGGCGCGTCCGCTCCCGTCGCTCCGGTGGTGCTCCGCGGCGTGCACACGGTTCGCGGTGAGGGGGACCACGAGAGCGAGGGCGGCGAGCAGCGCGAGCAGCACCGCCGGCGCTCTCCAGGGTCGGGTGCGGGTGGCATGCGGGGGCATCAGAGGGCTCCTGCGATCCGAAGTGATCGAATTTGTTCGGAGATTAAGGGTTCTGATGACTTCCGACAGCCCCTGGAGAGGGTGCGAAAGTTTCGAAAACCATGGAGCCCTGGCGGACGCGCGATGAAGTGGTGGGGTGAGGGGGCGGGTTCGCGGCGCGGTGACGGGAACGGTTCGACAACGCGGTGACGGGGTGACGCGGTGACGGGGTGACGGGGTGACGGGGCGGATCAGACGAAGGTCTGGCGCTGCAGCCAGAGGTCCCTGGCGGTCCCGCTGCCCTGGATGAAGACGTAGAGCAGGTTCTCCTCGTTGAGGATGGGGACGCCGATGCCCGCGGAGCCGATGACCCCGCCCAGGGACTGGAAGCCGCTGTATACCGTGGAGTTCTCCGTGTTCTGCACGGCGACCCACAGGGCGTTGTCGGTGGCCTTGATGAACACGTTGATCCGGCCGTCCTGCGCCAGGGCGCAGGTGGGCCGCCAGACGATCTGCGCGCCGAGGCTCACGGGGGCGCCGAACGTGTCGTAGTCGTCGCTCTGTCCGACCCGCCGGACGGACCCGTCGGAACCCCGGTAGAAGATCTGCACCCGTCCCGCCGCGTCCAGGCACACCGATGGGCGGCTGGTCACATTGGTGGCATTTTGGGAGAACATCTCCCAGACGGTGGAGTTCTCGGTCTGCTGCTGGATGGTGTAGAGGGTCTCGCCCGAGCCCTTGACCGCCACCACCAGCCGCCCTCCCCCGTCGAGGATGGGCGAGGGCGTGGCGAAGATGGCACCGCCCAGCGATGTCGCGGAGGTGTAGGTCTCGTACTGCAGATCCTGGTTGCGGATGTACCACAGGGCGTTGTCGGTGCCGGGGAAGAACACATAGATGCCGCCGTCGGCGCCGAGTGCCGCGGCCGGGTCGTCACCGAGGCCGGTGACCAGGGTCTGGGGCGGTCCGTACCCGGAGTTGATGGAGGTCTGGGTGATGACCTCCAGATTGTTGCCCGGGGTGCGGTAGAAGACCCGGACCTTTCCGTCCTTGCCCCGGATCGGTGCCGGGATGCCGTCGACGGACACGCCCGGGTACTGCTGCCACGGCCCCCAACTGCCGTCGCGGGCCTCCACCCTGCTCCACAGGACGTTCGACCCGCCCCGGATGAAGACCTGCACCCGGTCATCGGCGAATGCGACCGGGGCGGGCTCGGAGTGGATGCCGCCCTGAAGATTGATCCAGGTGCCCCAGACGGTGCCGGGAGTGGTGGAAACGACCATGAGAGGACCTCCCTCTGCTCGCGAGGCCTCGTGAGGCCACGAGAGTGCGCGGATACACCGTCAATTCCCGGGGCAAGCATGGCGGATACCCGAAGAAGGCAAGATGTATGGATATGACCGACTCATTGCCATGAGAGGTTGATATCGGATTGGGCGCGCCCGCTTGCTTCGGGAATTCGTCGCGCGAGAGGAGCGATACTGATCGCAAGCTCGGCGGCCCCCATCGCCCTTCGCCCCTTCGCCAGTTGACCTTCCCCCTTGGGGAAGCCCGAGCATCGTGGTCGCCGGGCGAGGTGCCCGGCGACGAGGAGGGCGAGCATGGGGCTGCTGACCATCGGTGCGTTCGCGAGGGCCTCGCGGCTGTCCCCCAAGGCGCTCCGCCTGTACGACGAGCTCGGACTGCTGCCGCCCGCCCGCGTCGATCCGTACTCCGGCTACCGCCTCTACGATCCGGCCCAGCTGGAGCGGGCCCGTCTGGTGGCGTGGCTGAGGCGGCTCGGCATGCCGCTGGCCGACATCCGGGCGGTGTGCGAGCTGGAGCCGGAGGCGGCGGCGCGGGAGGTGCGCGCCTACTGGGCGCGGGTCGAGGCCGACACCGCCGCCCGGAGGGATCTGGCCGCCTTCCTCGTCGACCATCTTTCGGGGAAGGACACCACGATGTCTTCTGACCACACCGCCCTGGGGATCCGCTACGCCGTGCTCTCCGACACCGGCTCGGTCCGGGAGAGCAATGAAGACACCGGTTACGCCGGTCCGCGTCTGCTCGCCGTGGCCGACGGCTTCGGGGGCGGACGGCACGCCGGCGAGGCGGCGATCGAGGCACTCAAACCGCTGGACGCGGGCGTCCCGGGCGCAGAGCTGCTCAGCGCCCTGGAGGAGGCGGCGCACCGGGCCCATGAGTCGGTCTCCGCGCTGGCCGCCTCCGACCCCGCGCTGCGGGATGTCGGCACGACGCTCACCGCGATGGTGTGGTCGGGCTCCCGGCTGGGGCTGGTCCACATCGGCGACTCGCGCGCCTATCTGCTGCGCGACGGTGAGCTCTTCCAGATCACCCATGACCACACGGTGGTCCAGTCGCTGATCGACGAGGGGCGGATCACCCTCGAGGAGGCCGCCTCGCACCCCCAGCGGGCACTGCTGCTGCGCGCCGTGGGCGCCGGTTCGGCGTTCGAGCCGGACTTCGCCCTGCGGGACGCCCGCGCCGAGGACCGCTATCTGCTGTGCTCGGACGGGCTGACGGGGGTCGTGCCCACCGAGGAGATCCAGCGCGTGCTCGGCTCGGAGGACGACCCGGGCAGGGCCGTACGGGAGCTGGTCGCCCTCGCCATCCACGCGGGCGGGCCCGACAACGTCACCTGTGTGGTGGCCCATGTGGCCGAACAGGCGGTGCTGACCTCGGCGTAAGCCGCCCCTCAAGCCGTCCCGCCCGCCCGCCGACTCCGGTGGTTGAACGTTGATGAATGGTGTGTGCAAGGTCTTGTCGGCCGGATGAACACGTCCATATGCTCGCGACGGAAACCGGTTTCCACTCCTGAGTGACCGGGAGACGGGCATGGCCGGCGGCGCGGCGTAAGGGGTGGGCGGATGTCCGCAGGTCCGATCCGGCTCTCCCGGGACGCGCGCACCGCGCTCCGCCCGGCCACCGCGGCGCGGATCACCGGGGGCTTCTGGGCCGCCAGACGCCGCGTCAACGCCGAGGTGAGCGTTCCCCAGGGGCCGGACCGGCTGGAGCGGGCGGGCAATCTCGCCAACCTCCGGGCCGCCGCGGGAGCGGCCCCGGAGGAGTCCGGCTTCCGGGGCGACTTCCCGTTCCAGGACTCCGATGTGCACAAGTGGCTGGAGGCGGCGTCCTGGCAGCTGGCGGACGGCGGCGAGGGACCGGCCGAGGAGGAGCTGTCCCGGCAGGTGCAGCGGCTGGCCGGGCTGGTCGCGGCCGCCCAGGCCGAGGACGGCTATCTCCAGACCTACTACCAGCTGGGCCCGGACGCCCGCCGGTGGACGGATCCGCACTGGGGGCACGAGCTGTACTGCGCGGGCCATCTCCTCCAGGCCGCGGTCGCCCACCACCGGGCCACCGGCCGGGACGGGCTGCTCGATGTGGCGGTGCGGTACGCCGATCTGATCGACGCCACGTTCGGGCCCGGCAAGGACGAGACGGTGTGCGGACATCCGGAGATCGAGACCGCGCTGGTCGAGCTGTACCGGGAGACCGGTGAACGGCGCTATCTCGATCTTGCCGGGTACTTCGTGGACCGGCGCGGGCGGGGCAGCCTCGGCGACGGCCCGCCGGAGGGCTCGCCCGGCCCCCGCCCCGGGGCGCCCTACTGGCAGGACCACGTCCCGGTGCGGGAGGCGACGGCGGTCGCCGGGCACGCGGTGCGCCAGCTGTACCTCCTGGCCGGGGCCGCCGATGTGGCGGCGGAGACCGGCGACGAGGGGCTGCGGGACGCCCTGGTGCGGCTGTGGGAGGACATGGCCGCGACAAAGACCTATCTGACCGGCGGGGTGGGCTCGCGGCACGAGCTGGAGTCCTTCGGGGACGCGTACGAGCTGCCGCCGGACCGGGCGTACGCCGAGACCTGCGCGGCCATCGCCGCCATCCACTTCGGCTGGCGGATGGCGCTGCTGACCGGGGAGGCCCGCTACAGCGATCTGGTGGAGCGGACCCTGTTCAACGGCTTCGCGTCGGGGGCGTCGATCGACGGTGAGCGCTGGCTCTATGTGAATCCGCTGCGGGTCCGCCACGACGATGAGAACCATAAGGACGATGAGAACCGTAAGGCCGCCACCGGTGACCGGAGCGCCCACCGGACGCCGTGGTTCCGGTGCGCCTGCTGCCCGCCCAATGTGATGCGGCTGCTCGCCTCACTGCCGCACTACATGGCGAGCGGCGACGCCGAGGGGCTCCAGCTGCACCAGTACGCGTCCGGCTCGTACGAGGCGGGCGGCGGCGCGGTGCGGGTGGGGACCGGCTACCCCTGGGAGGGCCGGATCGCGGTGGTCGTGGACGCGGCCCCGCCGGACGAGGACTGGACGCTGTCGCTGCGCGTCCCGCACTGGGCGCGGACGTACGAGGCGACGGTCGGCGGGGAGCCGGTGGCCGAGCGGGCCGAGAACGGCTGGCTGCGGCTGCGGCGGCGCTGGCGGCCCGGTGAGACGGTCGTACTGAGCCTGCCCCTCGACCCCCGGCTCACCCGGCCCGATCCGCGGATCGACGGGGTGCGCGGCTGTGCCGCGATAGAGCGCGGCCCGCTGGTGTACTGCCTGGAGCAGCCCGATCAGCCCGCCGGGCTGCGGCTGGACGACATCGACCTCGACCCGGATGCCGCGCTGACCCCGGAGCACCGGCCGGAGCTGCTGGGCAGGGTGACCGTGATCACCGCCCTGGCCCTGCCCCACGCCGCCGCGCGCGACGGCTGGTGGCCGTACCGGCGCGGCGGTACGGGCCCCGGCGGGGCCGCGGGCGGCGCGGGCGGTGCGAAGGCCCCCGAGCCGGTCCCGGTGACCGCGATCCCGTACTACGCGTGGGCGAACCGCGAGCCCGGCCCGATGCGGGTGTGGATCCCGGTCCGGACCCCGCCCGGCTGACGGTCCGGACCCCGCCCGGCTGACGGTCCAGGTCCCGCCCGGCCGGTCCGCACCGACGCAAGGACCACCCATACCCGCCGGAACTCGGCGGGCACCCCACGCGTTCATCGCTCGAGGAACACGCTCCTGTGCCCGAGCGGCACCGGCCGACGGGAGGTGCCCCGTGAGCACCGGATCCACACCCCGAGGGGATGACGCCGACGACTGGGACGACGTCGTCCTCGACGCGGACTTCATACGGGACGCCGAGGTCACCGAGCCCGCCGCGCGCACCCGGATGCTGACCGCGCGCTGGCGGCGCGGCGCGCCCGAACCCCAGCCCTGGCGGGCGGACGAGCCGCCGGCCGGCTGGTTCTGGAGCAAGCGCCGCAAGCGGCGGCGACGGCGCTGACCTCGCCTCTCCGTTACCCGGTCGCAATTGCACGCGTAAAGACACCGCGCCACTTCCGGTGGGAGGATGCGGGCCCGACTCACTGATCATGAGATCCGTGGTCGTCCGCCGACCCCGCCCCCGGAGGTGCCGTGTTCGCTCGCTCCGCGTTGCCGCCCGTCATAGCCGTCGCCGCCGTATCCGCCCTGCTGGCCGGGTGCACCAGCACCAAGTCGTCGGGGTCCGGTGGCAAGGACATCAGCCTGGTGAACTCCGGGAAGCTCACGACCTGCACCCATCTACCCTATCCGCCCTTCCAGTCCAAGCAGGGCAAGAAGATCGTCGGCTTCGATGTGGACATGGTCGATCTCGTGGCCTCCGCGCTCCACGTGAAGCAGGAGATCGTGGACACGCCCTTCGAGGGCATCCAGTCCGGAGAGGACCTCAACACCAACCAGTGCGACGTGGCCGCCGCCGGGATGACCATCACCGACGTGCGCGAGAAGAACCTGGACTTCTCCGCCCCCTATTTCGAGGCCACACAGGCGCTGCTCACCGCCAAGGGCAAGCCGTTCAAGTCCCTCGCCGACCTCAAGGGCAAGAAGCTCGCGGTCCAGCAGGGGACCACCGGTGAGGCTTACGCCCAGAAGCACGCCAAGGGCGCGAAGCTGGTCCAGTTCGAGGACCTCGCGCTGCTGCTGACCGCCGTCAAGACCGGGCAGACCGACGCGGGCATCAATGACAACGGTGTGCTCTACGACTACGTCAAGGACAACCCCGACACCGCGGTGGCGGCCGAGTTCGACACCGGCGAGCAGTACGGCATCGCCGTGCGGACCGGCAATGACGCGCTGCGCAAGAAGATCAACGCGGTGCTGAAGGACGCCCGGGCGGATGGCTCCTACGACCGCGTCTACAAGAAGTGGTTCGGCACCGCGCCCAAGAAGTGACGCCCGCCGACGGCCATCGGAGCTTCGGAGCTGAGGAGTCCGCACACTTATGGCAATGACCCGCCGGCAGCGGGCGCGGGCGATACGAGCGGTGCAGTACGCCGTGCTCATCGCCGTGCTGCTCGCCATCGTCCTGGCCGCCGACTGGGGTGAACTGCGGCGCGCGTTCCTCGACGCCGAGGTCGCCCGGTCCCTGTTTCCCGACATCATCACCACCGCCCTGGTCAACACCGTCGTCTACACCCTGCTCGGCTTCGGCTTCGGCCTGGTCCTCGGGGTGGTGCTGGCGCTGATGCGGCTCTCGCAGGTGCCGCCGTACCGCTGGCTGGCGGTGGCCTACATCGAGTTCTTCCGCGGGGTGCCCGCACTGCTGGTGTTCATCGCGCTCGGCTTCGGGGTGCCGCTGGCCTTCCAGGTGGCGCTGGACCGGTATGTCACGGTCATGCTGGCGCTGGGGCTCGTCGGCGCCGCCTATATCGCGGAGACGATGCGGGCGGGCATCCAGGCGGTGCCCAAGGGGCAGATGGAGGCGGCGCGTTCGCTGGGCATGTCCCACAGCCGGGCGATGGCCTCGATCATCATCCCGCAGGCGTTCCGGATCGTCCTGCCGCCGCTCACCAATGAACTGGTGCTGCTGACCAAGGACTCCTCCCTGGTCTATCTGCTGGGGCTCTCCCTGGACCAGTACGAGCTGTCCAAGTTCGGCCGGGACGCGCTGAATCAGCACCGCAGCCTCACCCCGATCCTGGTCGCCGGGGTGTGCTACCTGATCATCACCGTTCCGCTCGGCCACTTGGTGCGCCGGCTCGAGGCCCGTTCGGCGAAGGCGAGGTGACCGGGGTGAAGGAGACGACGGAGACGAAGGGGACCGGCGAGGCGGACGGCATCGCCATCCGGGTGGCGGGTCTGCACAAGTCCTTCGGCGAACTGGAGGTGCTCAAGGGCATCGATCTCACCGTCCGGCGGGGCGAGGTGGTCTGTGTCATCGGCCCGTCGGGATCCGGCAAGTCGACGCTGCTGCGCTGTGTGAACCTCCTGGAGGAGCCGACCTCGGGCTCGGTCACCGTGGCGGGGACGGAGGTCACCGACCCGGATGTGGACATCGACCGGATGCGGCGGCGCATCGGCATGGTGTTCCAGGCGTTCAACCTCTTTCCGCATCTGACGGCCCTGGAGAACCTCACCATCGCCCAGCGGCGGGTGCTGCGCCGCGACAAGGCGGAGGCGGTGCGGATCGGCCGGGAGACCCTGCGGCGGGTCGGCCTGAGCGACAAGGAGTCGGCCTATCCGGCCCAGCTGTCGGGCGGACAGCAGCAGCGGGTGGCCATCGCCCGGGCGCTGTCGATGGACCCGGAGTTGATGCTCTTCGACGAGCCGACCTCGGCGCTCGATCCGGAGCTGGTCGGCGATGTGCTCGCGGTGATGCGCGCCCTGGCCGACGAGGGTATGACGATGCTGGTCGTCACCCATGAGATGAGCTTCGCACGGGAGGTCGCCGACCGGGTCGTGTTCATGGACGACGGGGTGATCGTGGAGGAGGGCGGACCGGAGCAGGTGGTGTCCGATCCGGTTCACCCCCGCACCCGGGCCTTTCTCACCCGGGTGCTCAACCCGGCCGCGGCGCGGGTCGGGGAGGTGCCGGACACGGGCCCGCACGGAGCGCGGATCGACCGCTGAGCCGCGTGCGGGCGAGGGGTCCGCGTGGTCGATGCGCCGACGGCTCCCGAGACGACACGAACAGCGGGCAACCTTGTCGCGGCCGGCGGCGACAAGGAGTCGCGGGCCTCCCACCTCGACGACCGGGGTCTTCCCGGCGACTTGAGGCGGCCTTAGGGTTGGTAACCGATTGCTGCCCGGTCAGGGGTTCCACGTGGGCGGTTAGGGAAGGGAGTCTCAATGGCTCGTTCCTCGGGATCGACGGGGCCCACACTGGCGGTCGTCGCCCGTGAGGCGGGTGTGTCGGTGCCGACCGCGTCGAAGGTGGTCAACGGCCGGGAGGACGTGGCCCCCGAGACCCGCCGCCGGGTCACCGAGGTCCTGGACCGCCTGGGATACATCCGCAGGCCGCGCTGCGAGGCCCCCAGGCCGACCGCGATCGTCGACCTGGTGGTGCACTCGCTCGACAGCGCCTGGTCGGGGGCGGTGCTGCACGGCGCGGCCGAGGCCGCGCACGAGGCGGGACTCGAGGTGGTGGTCTCGGCCGCGGCCACCCGAAGCCGGGGCGGCCGGCTCGAGTGCGGCTGGCCGGAGAAACTGTACGCCCGGGGCAGCTCGGGTGTGCTGTTCCATCTCATCGAGCTCGCCCCCGCCCAGTACTCCTGGCTCGACGAGCGGCGGATCCCGTTCGTACTGATCGACCCCGCGAGCGACCCGCCGCCCGGGGTGCCGTCCGTGGCGGCCGCCAACTGGCAGGGCGGGATGGCCGCGACGGAGCACCTCATCGGACTGGGGCACCGCCGGATCGCGGTGATCGGCGGCCCGGGGCGGGCGGTGCGCGACGGCGGCCGGGTCGCCGGTTACCGTTCGGCGATGGCGGCGGCCGGATTGCCGGTGCCGTCCGCGTATGTGCGCTACGGCGAGATCAGCGAGGCCGGGGCGCGCCACCGGATGGGTGAGCTGCTGGCTCTGACCGAGCCGCCCACGGCCGTCTTCGTCTGCTCCGATCAGATGGTGCCGGGTGTGTACCAGGCGGTCAGGGGACGGGGCCTGAGGGTGCCGCGGGACATCAGCGTCGTGGGCTTCGACGATCTGCCGCAGGCCCGCTGGATCACGCCCGCGCTGACGACGGTCCGTCAGCCGCTGTCGGAGATGGCGGGCGCGGCGCTGCGCACGCTGCTGCGGCTGATGACCGGCGAGGTGCCGGAGGCCATCCGGACCGAGCTGTCCACCCGGCTCATGGTCCGGTCAAGTACCGCTCCCCCGCTCCGTGCTCCCTTATGACCGAGGAGTCGAACACTGCACGGATGACCGGACGAGTCCGTATCCCCCGTCCCCTCCGTATCCCCCGCCCCCCTCCATCGCCCCCGTATCCTCCATCACCCCTGACCCGACTCCTCAATCACCCCCTGACCGCACCCCCTTCACCGCACCGATCGCTACGGAGGTCCGCCCACCGTGTTCATCGACCTGCCCCTGGAGCAGCTGCGCAGCTACCGGCCCCCGCTGCCCGAGCCGGACGGCTTCGACGCCTTCTGGCAGCGGACGCTCGCCGAGGCCCGCACCCGCGAGCTGAACGCGGTGTTCACCGAGGAGGACACCGGACTGACCCGTGTGCACACCTACGACGCGGAGTTCTCCGGCTTCGGCGGGCACCGGATACGCGGCTGGCTGCTGGCCCCGCGGGACGTGGCGGGCCCGCTGCCGTGCGTGGTGCAGTACCTCGGCTACAGCGGCGGCCGGGGGCTGCCGCACAACTGGCTGCTGTGGCCGTCGGTGGGCTACGCGGTCTTCGTGATGGACAGCCGGGGCCAGGGATGGGTCCAGCACTCCCCCGGCGTCACCCCCGATCCGGTCGGCGGCACCGGGCCCGAGACACCGGGCAAGATGACCCACGGCGTCCTCTCCCCGGACGACTACTACTACCGCCGGCTGTACACGGACGCGGTGCGGGCGGTGGCGGCCGCCCGTGAACATCCGCTGGTGGATCCCGCTCGGATCGTGGTCAGCGGGGGCAGTCAGGGCGGTGCGCTCGCCCTGGCGGCGGCCGGGCTGGTGCCGGACCTGACGGCGGCGCTGGTGGATGTGCCGTTCATGACGCACATCCGGCGAGCGGTCGAGATCACCGACGTGGAACCCTATGGTGAACTGGCGCGGTTCTGCGCCACCCAGCGCGACCTGGCCGAGCGGGTGTTCGCCACGCTCGACCACTTCGACGGGCTCAACTTCGCGGTCCGCGCCAACGCGCCGGCGCTGTTCTCGACCGCCCTGCGCGATGAGACCACCCCGACCTCCTGCGGCTTCGCCGCCTATCACCACTACGCCGGTGAGAAGGACCTCAAGGTGTGGTCCTTCAACGGCCACGAGGGCGGCGGCCCCCATCAGCAGGCCGAGCAGATCGCCTATCTGCGGAGGCTGCTGGGCTGAGCCGGACGTGCCGGGCGGCGTCGGTCGCCGCCCGGCACCGGGTAGACAGGGGCTACCCGCATCGAAGCGAAGGAGCCGCCCGTGCCCGCGCAGCCGCTGGAAGGCATCACCGTCGTCGCCCTGGAGCAGGCCGTCGCCGCCCCGTTCGCCACCCGTCAGCTCGCCGATCTGGGGGCCAGGGTCATCAAGGTGGAGCGGCCGGGGCGCGGGGACTTCGCCCGCGAGTACGACCGCGAGGTCAAGGGCGTGTCGGCCTACTTCGTCTGGGTCAACCGCGGCAAGGAGAGCGTCGTCCTCGACGTCAAGGACGCCACCGACCGGGCGCTGCTCGAGGCGATGCTCGCCCGTGCCGACGTCTTCGTGCACAATCTGGCGCCCGGCGCCGTGGACCGGCTGGGCCTGGGGACGGAGACGCTGCGGGCCGCCCACCCCCGCCTGATCACCTGCGCGATCTCCGGATACGGGGACAGCGGCCCGTACCGCGAGAAGAAGGCGTACGACCTGCTGATCCAGTGCGAGGCGGGGCTGCTGTCGATCACCGGCAGTCCTGAGGCCCCGGCCCGCCCCGGGATCTCGATCGCCGATATCGCGGGCGGGATGTACGCCTACACCGGTATTCTCACCGCGCTGTACGAGCGGGAGCGCACCGGCGCGGGGACCGATCTGAGCGTGAGCCTGCTGGACGCGCTGGGCGAGTGGATGGGCCACCCCTATTTCGCCCAGGCGTACGGCGGTGCCGGAGTCGTCCGCAGTGGCGCCCGCCATCCGTCCATCTCGCCGTACGGCGCCTACCGCTGCGGGGACGGCGGTCAGGTGTTCCTGAGTGTGCAGAGCGACCGTGAATGGGTGGCCCTGTGCGAGCGGGTGCTCCGGCGCCCGGAGCTGGTCCGCGATCCGCGCTTCGCGGACAATCCCCTGCGCCGCACCCATGACGAGGAGCTGACGGCCGAGCTGGAGGCGTGCTTCGCGGGCCACCCCGCCGAGGGGCTGATCGCGCTGCTGGACGGGGCCGGTATCGCCAATGCCCGGCTGCGCGACCTCGCGGAGTTCACCGCCCACCCCCAGTTCGACGCCCGCGACCGCTGGGGCGAGTTCGGCTCCCCGGTCGGCGCGCTGCGCGGTCTGCTGCCGCCGGTGGAGGTGGCGGGCCGCAGGGCGCCGATGCGACCGGTGCCGGGGCTCGGCGAGCACACGGAGGCGGTGCGCGCCGAGTTCTCCGAACCGGCCCCCCGCCCGGGGACCGCGGGACCCGCCTGACGGGTGGCTCGGGCCCCTGTGCTAGGACGCTGGTCATGGAGATCGAGCCGGTCACCCTGTCCACGCCACGGCCCGTGCGACGGCCGACACTGGTCCAGCGCTGGGATGAACTCACCTTCCTGCACTGGCCGGTGGAGCCGGAGCGGGTGGCCCCGCTGCTGCCCGCCGGTACCCGCCCGGACACCCTCGACGGTGTCACCTATGTCGGGCTGGTCCCGTTCCTGATGCGCGGTGTGGGCTTCGGGCCGGGACCCGGTCTGCCGTATCTGGGCACGTTCTGCGAGACGAACGTGCGGCTGTACTCGGTGGACGGGCAGGGCCGGCGCGGTGTGGTGTTCCGGTCCCTGGACGCGGCCCGGCTGCTCCCCGTGCTGGTGGGCCGGCTCACCGTCCGGCTGCCCTATCGGTGGTCCACGATGCGGCTGCGCCGTGAGAAGGACGTGATCACCTACAGCTGCGGCCTGCGGCGGCGCCCGGCGGCCCGGGGTCGCACGAGCCGGGCCGTGGTGCGGATAGGCGCGACCATCGCCGAGCCCACACGGCTGGAGCGCTTCCTGACCGCCCGGTGGGGTCTGCACGTCTCCTGGCACGGCCGCACGGTGCACCTCCCGAACGACCACGCACCGTGGCCACTGCACCGGGCCGAGCTGCTCGAACTCGACGACGGCCTGATCACCACCGCGGGCCTGCCGCCCATGCCGGGCCCGCCGGTGAGTGTGCTCTACTCCCCCGGGGTCGCCGTGCGCTTCGGGACCCCGCGACGCGTATGAGCCCCCCGGCCAAGGTCTTCCCCATCACCCGGCAGCGACCGGGTACCGTGGGGCGTTGATCGACTTGGGGAGACAAGACATGGACCCTCGCGCCGCAGCGTCCTTGGCGCGAGTCTCTTCTCCGTCGTCCGCGCCGACGAACGCGCAGCCACCAGGCACGATCACGAGCCGGCCACTACCGGAGACCGGTGTGACTGATTCCCAATCGCTCTTGCCCTCGTTCCTCTTGCGGTCGTAGAACGTCCTCGACGTAGGGCAGAAGCGCGCGGCCGGCAGTCCGCACGTGGCCGCGTCGACCACCATGTTTCCGCCGCAGGCCACGAGTTGCCGTACCTCGAGGTTCAGGCCCGGCAACAGGACATCCTCGCGCGTTTCCACCCGCATGCCAGAGGGATCCCCAGGCGGAACGGTCCTGCAGTCCGGGCCCCGCCAGGTCGGGGCCTCTGCGGAGCCAGGGCTGGGGGCCGCTGAAGTCGGTCCGGTGAGAGCCAGGGTCAGTCAGCGCCGCCAAGACTGGGCAATGGCGCCTGGTGCGGATGGGCGCGCAGCCCGTCGAGAAGGATCGCCAAATATCGTCGCCACAGCTCGGAGGGGTGTTCGGCGGGCAGGGCCATGACGGCGTCGATCATCGCGGCGATCGGTGCGATGTCGGCCTCGGTGACCCCGTCGCGCAGGGCGCCCTGCGTACGGGCCCGTGCCAGGAGTTGCTCGCAGTGCGAGGTGATCTCCTGCCGCGCCCGGGCAGGACCGGCGCCCTCGATGATGCCGTGTCGCATCAGCTCACGCAGCCCGCGGTTGTGCGCGGCCCGCGCCAGGGCCCTCTCGAGGAAGCCGGCCAATGCGGCGAATGCGTCGTCCCCGGCCAGGGCCTCCCGCCCCATCGCCGCGATCTCGTCGAGTTCTTCACCGAAGACGGCCTCCGCGAGCGCCTGCTTGTCGGGGTACTTCCGGTAGACGGTGCCGACTCCGAGGCCGGCATGGTGCGCGACATCGTTGAGCGTGGCCTGAAGGCCGCGCGCGGCGAAGACCTCGCGTCCGGCCTGAAGGATGCGCCGGCGATTCAGCTCGGCATCCCGCCTCAGCGGAGGTGCTCCTGCCGCAGCGGGTTCCGCGCCTCCCCTCCGACCCATGAACGACTCCTTCCGCTGCTGTATCCGTACCCGAACCGGATACAGCATATCCGGTTCGTGGTACGGTCCCCGCATAACCGGATACGCAATATCCACATAGTGGTTTCGTGGCATCGGGCTGCGAGCCCAGTCGCACAGCTCGGCAGGGATGGAGAGCCAGGGATGCAGACCGTGGTCATCACCGGAGGAACCGACGGGCTCGGCAAAGGTCTCGCACTGCACTACCTGCGCCAAGGAGCGCGGGTCCTCGCCGTGGGCAGCACGCCCGCCAAGGGCGAGGCCCTTCTAGCGGAGGCGACGGCCCTCTCAGCCGGTGACCGCGCCACTTTCCTGCGGGCCGACCTGACATCGGTTACGGCGGCCCAGGAACTCGTCACCGAGGTTGAGGGCACCTGTTCCTCAGTGGACAAACTCATCCTGTGCGCCCAGCGGTACCGGCTCTTCGGCACCCGCACCGTCACCCACGAAGGATTCGAGCACAGCTTCGCACTCGCCTATCTGAGCCGATACGTCCTGAGCCACGGCCTGCGCGCGACACTGGAGTCCGCACCACGACCAGTCATCATGAACGTCGGCACCCCCGGCATCCCCCTGGGCCGGATCCACTGGGACGACCTGCAACTGACACGCCGCTACAACGGCACCAAAGCCACCCTGCAGTCCTTCCGCGCCAACGACCTGCTCGGCGTGGCCTTCGCCGCAGTGCACACCAACACCCCGATCCGCTACATCGGCTACAACCCCGGCGTCGTAGCGACCGGCATGACCGACCACCTTCCCCAACCACTGCGCGCCCTCACCAAGGCCTCGTTCACCCTGTTCGCCACCTCCGTGGCAAAGGCCGTCACTCCGGTGTCCCACCTCCTGGACGAACCGCCAGGCGAACCCTTCACCGCCTACCGCACCACCCGCCAACTCGCCCTGAAAGGCACAGCCTTCGACAAGGACGCCGCACTGCGACTGCACCGCCTCACACAGGACCTGCTGCTCCGCCAAAGGTCGTAGCCATCACGGAAGAGCGGTCAGAACCCTTCTGCCGGCCACTCCGAGCACCGAAGTCGGTCACCCCGGGCCAAAAGCCGCGGGGTTCATCGGTCTCCGGGAGTAGGTCCCGCGCATCATGCGCGCTTCGCGCCTGCCTGGCTAGGGTCGGTCCTCATGGAGACCACGGGAATCGTTCGTCGCCAGACGGCGGAGCGTATGCGCGACGCTCTGAAGCGGCTCGTTGCCGAGCGGGATGTATGGGTGTCGACGGCTCACCCTGATCACGGGCCGCACCAGGTGCCGCTGTGGTTCTTGTGGGATGGGCGAGCGGTGTGGATGTGCACCAGCGCCACTTCCGTGACTGCGCGGAACGTCCGCGAAGAGCCGCGCGTGCGCCTGGCGC
Source organism: Streptomyces endocoffeicus (assembly GCF_016741935.1). Lineage (GTDB taxonomy): Bacteria > Actinomycetota > Actinomycetes > Streptomycetales > Streptomycetaceae > Streptomyces > Streptomyces endocoffeicus. The sequence continues at coordinate 698,065 of NZ_JAERRG010000001.1, forward strand.
TACCGGACACCTTCGACGTGGTGCTCCTCCAGGGTGAGGCGGAGTGCTTCCCGGACCAGGAGGTGCCCGGAGGCGCAGCGGAGGCGTTCGCCGACAAGTTCGGGTGGGACCCACGCGTGGAAGAGGGTTCCTTTCTGTATGTACGCGTGGTCCCGAGGACTGTGCGCGCTTGGCGCGGCGAGCCGGAGCTACGCGGAAGAGTCATCATGCGCGACGGGATGTGGCTCGAATAACGGCCGTCCCTCGCCGTCACGCCTCACTCTGACGGATACGCGAGTGACCCTATGTGGATATGCCGAAATCCGGGCCTGGGCCAAAACGCCGATGGCGTCGATCCGGTCCGGCTCATCCCCGCCCGATGAGGCGCCGCCCCCGCGGGATACGCTGCGTACTCGCGGGGCCCCGGCTGCCCGCGAGAGCGAGACGGGGGAACCAGGTGGATCTCGAAGGCGGTGACGCGATGCGACCGATGCGCCGCCGCCGTGTGGCTCCGGGTGCCGCCGGGTCCGTGGGCACTGGCCAGGCCGCTTTCCTCGCCGCGGCCATCGTGCTGCTTCCGCTGCTCGGCCAGGCCATCCTCGCTGGGCGCCTGCCGGCGGGTGCCGCCGTGGTCTGCTGCGTATCGGCGGCGTTCCTCGGCTCCCTGCTGTGTGCCCGCCGCTCACTCGCTCCCCAGCAAGTGCTCGCCGGGCTGGGCGGTGCCCAGGTCGCCCTTCACCTCGGCTATACGCTGCCCGGCGTGTGCGCGGCAGCGGGCTCCCGTGCGGGGGCGGGCTGGCTGGAGTACACCGCCGCGTCCGGCCATCCCTCCTGGGAGATGCCGGTCGGACACGCGGTAACGGTTGTGACCGCCGCCCGGTTGCTCGGGGTGATGGACGCGGTGCTGAGGCCCTTGCGGACGCTCGCCACCGCCGCGCGGCAGCGGCTCGCCCTCCGGCTGCCCGGACCGATGGCCGCTGTTCGGCGTCTGCCACTGGTTCCGGCGGGTGATCCCGGGCGCACCGCCGTCGCTTTCCGGGCGCCACCGCGCCGTGGTGAGCGTGCCCCGCCGTCCCGCCGTGTGATCCCACGTGTTCCGTCTCCGATCCGGCCGGTGCCGGGCGGCGGTATCCGCCTGGTGTGAACCGGGCGTGGCGGCCGCCGTGCGCCGGTCGCCAGATCCCGGCCGCGTCGACGGCCGGGCGTAAAGGCACTTCATGTTCACCACACACCTCCCGCGTGCGGCGGCCGTGGGCGGCCTGCTGGCGTGCGCCACGCTGATCGCCACAGCGCGGCCCGCCGCCGCGCATACCGCCCTGACCGGCAGCGCCCCCGACGACGGGGCCACCGTCGCCACATCGCCCGACCAGGTCTCCCTGTCCTTCAATGACCCGATGGACGCCCGCTACAGCCGCGTAGCGGTCACCGGCTCCTCCGGCCGTGCCGTCACCACGGGCGCCCCGGAGGTTGAGGGTCGCACCGTGACCCAAGCGCTGGCGGCCGATACGCCTCCCGGCCGGTACACCGTCGGCTATCGGGTGGTCTCCGCCGACGGCCACCCCGTGTCCGGCCGCTTCGGCTTCACGGTGGCCGCCCTCCGTACGACGAGTCCGGCGCCTCGAGCGTCCACGTCATCCAGCGATGCTCCGGCTGCCTCGGCCGGCACGGCCAAAGACGAATCCTCCGCTCCAGGCGCGCTCCCGGTGGTGGCCGGAGCCGCCATCGTGCTCGCGGGCGGGGGCGGTATCGCGTATCTGACGCACAAGAGGAGGTCCCGCCATGGCGGTTGACCCGATACCGCGCAAAGCCGTGCTCCGGCCTCCGCTACTGCTCCTGGCGGCGTTCGTGGCGGCGCTCGTGGCGGCGACGGGCGCGCTGCTGGCGGCCGTATGGTTCGGTGGTGGGATTCCCGAGGCGGTACCGGGCCTGCCGGACGCGGGGCCGGTCACGGTGTGGGGTCTGCCGCCGGCGAAGGCTGTCGCGGACCTCGCCGCGGTGTGCACCGTCGCGGGGCTGCTGCTGATCGCGGTGCTGGCACCCAGCGCCCAGCGGCGGCTGAGCGCGCGGCGGTTGCGGGTCCTCACTCTCACCGCGGTGTCCTCGGGAGTGTGGCTGCTGGCGACGTCGGCGGTGCTGGTGTTCACCGCCTCGGACCTGCTCGCCCAGCCCGTGGCCGAGGTCTTCGCCCCCGGAATCCTCGCCGATGTCGCCACCAACACCCCCCAGGGCCGCTCGGCGGCGCTGACCGCACTGGCCGCGCTGCTGTTGGCCACCTTCCTCCTCGGCGTGACCACCCGGGGTGCCGCCACCGTGAGTCTGTGCGTCGCGCTGGCCGGGCTGGTGCCGCCCGCGTTCGCCGGTCACTCGGCCGCCTCCGGCAACCACGACGCCGCCGTGATCAGCCTCGCGGCGCATGTCCTGGCGGCCACCGTGTGGATCGGCGGGCTGGCGGCGGTCACAGCCGCCGCCGTACGGGCCCCGTCCCACACGGTGGCGGCCGTACGGCGATTCAGCCCGCTGGCGGCCTGGTGCCTGCTCACCGTCGCCGCGACCGGCGTCGTCAGTGGGCTCATCCGTCTGGAGGCCCCGGCGCAGGTGTTCACCACCCGGTACGGCCTGCTGCTGACCGCCAAGACCCTGGCGCTGATCGCCCTCGCGGGCTGTGGTGCCTGGCACCGCCGGCGCACGCTGCCGGCCCTGGAGGAGGGGCGGCGCGCCGCCTTCGTGCGGCTCGCCGGGGCCGAACTCCTGCTGATGGCGGCGACCGTCGGCCTCGCGGCCGGTCTGTCCCGCAGCCCGGCCCCGGCGGGGCCACCGGAGTCGTACGACCCGGTCAGGGAGCTGCTGGGCTTCCCCATGCCCGCCCCGCTCGGCGGCTTCCCGTGGACGCCGCTATTCACCGAGTGGCGGTTCGACGGCGTGTTCGCCTTCGGTACCGCGGTCGCGGGGCTGGCCTATCTGGTGGGAGTGCGCAGGCTCCGGGCCCGTGGCGATGCCTGGCCGGTCGGCCGCACGGTGGCGTGGCTGGCGGGGCTGGGGGTCATCGTGGTGGCGACGATGAGCGGGCTGGGCACGTACGGCAAGGTGCTGTTCAGCGTGCACATGGGCCAGCACATGACCCTGGCGATGACAGCACCGATCCTGCTCGTCCTGGGGGCGCCGATCACCTTGGCCCTGCGGGCGCTGCCCACCGCCCCGAAGGGTGGGCGACGCGGCCCGAGAGAACTGTTGACGGCGATGCTGAGCAGCCGTTACGTCAAGGTGATCGCGCACCCCGTGGTCGCCGGAGTGCTGTTCATCGGCAGTGCCTTCGCTGTCTACTACACCCCGCTGTTCGCGACCCTGATGCGCAGTCACTACGGCCATGTGGCGATGCTGGTGCACTTCCTGGTCGTCGGGCTGCTGTTCTTCTGGGTGCTCGTCGGGGTCGACCCGGGACCGCACCGCATCCCCCACCTCGCCAAGCTCTTCGTCATGATCCTCACGATGCCGTTCCACTCCTGGTTCGCCATCTCCTTGATGAGCTCCACCGACCTCATCGGCGCAAGCTGGTGGACCGCACTCGACCGGCCCTGGGGAAGCTCGCTCGCCGACGATCAGTACAACGCGGGGGCCATCGCCTGGGCGACCGGCGACATCCCCGTCCTGATCACCACGCTCATTCTCGCCGTCCAATGGGTCCGCTCGGACGCCCGCGAGGCGCGCCGGATCGACCGCCGGATCGACCGCGGCGACGCCAACGACCCGCTGACCGCCTACAACGCGTATCTGGCCGGCCTCCACGCGCGCGACGAACGCATGGCTCGGGCAGGGCGACGTACGGGAGATCCGAGCCCCCGAGGCACGGCGCCCACTCCGCAGGCCGACAATGCTGATCATTCGACGGAAGGGACGACATGATCAGTTATCCGACGCTGCTGCGTCAGGCCACCCGCCCACCATCCCAGGCGCTGCGGTCGCGCCGCGCATGGCGCGACCCGGCGGCGGCCGTCGCGGGCGCCCTGCTCCTCGTCGCGGCCTTCCCACCATGGGGGCTATGGCCGACCGCCGCCCTCGGACCGGCGCTTCTGCTCGCCGTCCTCCGATACCAACGACCGCGAGCGGCCTTCGCTCTCGGCGCCCTCTTCGGACTGGCCTTCTTCGGTCCGCTGCTGTGGTGGCTGACGAATCTCGGCTTCCTGCCATGGGCGGCGCTGAGCGTCGCACAGGCACTGCTCCTTGGCCTGCTGAGCTGCGCGGTCCCCATATTCGCCCGACTGCGGGGATGGCCACTGTGGGCGGCCTGCTGGTGGGTGACCGCCGAGGCGGTACGGTCCCGGGTACCGCTCGGCGGCTTCCCGTGGGGCCGCCTCGCCTTCAGCCAGGCCGAATCCCCGGCGCTGGGGTGGGCCTCGGTCGGCGGCGCCCCGGCCGTCAGTGCTGTGGTCGCCCTGGTCGCCGGCTGCCTCGCCGCGCTGCTGACGGCCCGGTCCGACGGACGACGCCAGGCCGCCGGGGGCCTTGCGGCCGCTGTGGCCGCCTGCGCGTGCGGAACACTGCTGATTCCCGCCACGGCCTCGGCCGGCGAGGGCGAGCGGGCACGCGTGGCAGTGGTGCAGGGAAATGTTCCCCGTGCCCGGAGCCTGGAGGAACAGGCCCGGGTGGAACAAGTGGCCACCAATCACATCGCCGCCACCCGGCAGCTTGCCCGCGACGTACGGGCCGGGCGCACGCCCCGGCCCGACCTGGTGCTGTGGCCGGAGAACGCCACCGACACCGATCCACGCACCGACCCGCTGCTGCGCCATCAGATCTCCGACGTCGTAGCCGAGCTCGGCGCTCCCATCGTGGTCGGAGCGATCCTCGACGCCCCGGGCGACCGGATCCGCAACGCCGGTCTGCTGTGGCGGCCCGGCACCGGGCCCGGCCGTTACTACACCAAGCAGCACCTGGTGCCGTTCGGCGAATACATCCCGCTGCGGGACGTCTTCGGCGGGCTGGACGACCTCCAGCTCATCCCGCGCGACTTCATACCCGGCACCGGTCCGGTACGACTCGACGCCGGGCCGGTGCGGTTGGCGGAGTCCATCTGCTACGAGGTCGCCTACGACGGCCAGGTCCGCGATGCGGTCCGCACCGGCGCCAACCTGATCGCGGTCCCCACCAACAACGCCACATACATGCGCGATGGCAATCTCGCCGAGCCCGAACAGCAGCTTGCCATGTCCCGGCTGCGGGCGGTCGAGCACGACCGCTCGGTCCTCGTCGCCTCCACCACCGGCATCAGCGCGGTCATCGCCCCGGACGGCACAGTCACCAAGGCCACCGGTCCCTGGACTCGCCGGGTGCTGACCGGCACCGTGCCGCTCCGCTCGACGACCACGCTCGCCACCCGCCTCGGGTCGCTGCCGGAAGCGGCATTCGCGGTCGTTGCCTGCGGAGCGGTGGCTCTTGGTGTCCGCCGCCACGGTACCTCTCGCAGGAGCGGGGCAGCTGAACGTGCAACCTCTGATGTTCGTGGCTGAAGCCGAGGATCCGTGTCGCCGGGGCGCGGTGGGGTGGCGAGGGCCTCCGGTGTGAGGAGGGGCGGCACTACCCTCAGCGCTCGGGCGGTTTGCCGAGGTCCGTACGGACCTCGGCCCCGTACGCGGCGAGCAGGCCGGCCATCAGCGGTTCCATCCCTGGATCGGTGACCAAACGGAATCTGACGACAGGCCGGTGGATCACGCATAGCTTGGCTACGATCGCCGTGATGAGAGCGCGGCACGGGCGATTCCAAGGCGGCGGTGAACATGTGACCGCGCGCTTTGTGCTGCGCTGCCTTGTCCTGTTGGCCGTCGCGATGTGGGTGGTACCGCTGTGCGCCCATGTCGTGGACGGAGGTGCGCAAAGGGACACGGCGAATCTGTCCCGCGCGGCGGCGGGCATTCCAGCGGGACCAGAAGAATTCTCCGGCCATCTGTGCACCGACCTCGAACACGGTCCGAGCCGACAGGACTGCCAGGTCAGTTCCACCGTGAGCCGCACCCTGACCGCCTGGGGCAAGCAACTCAACGCCGACTCCGCCTCGGACCCGGGCATCCAGCGGTTCCTCGAAAGGTATGTGCAGGGCAAGCAGACCCCGGAACCCGGTGCCGCCTGTACCGGCGGCCGGGCTGTGTGAGGAGCAACAGCCGACCTACCCAAGGACAGCCGGACAAGGTGACCGCAATGCCCGCCAACACAGCCCCCGCCTACGACGAACGCCTCACCGCTCCCCGCTCCTGGCGGGTGATCGCCGCGCTCTTCGGCCTCGCCACAGCACTGATCTTCCTGCCGTTCGTCGGGGTGGCGGCCCTGATCTCCCTGGCCGCTGGGACCCTTCTGGCGGGGCTCTACTCGATCCCGACGACCCCACCCCCTACGTGTACGTGTCCACTCGTGCGCCGGCACAGTTTGCCCGAGTGCTCAAGGAAGCCGCTGACGGAGCGGGGTCAGGCCCGGTCGGCAGCTCGGAGGCCGATACCGGGCAGGAAACGCCCGGCGCGTGAGGTGTAGGCGGTGTAGGCGGCGCCGTGCGAGACCCTGAGGTAGGGCTCCTCCACTACACGGACCTGCAGCTGCACCGCCAGAACCAGTGCCGCGAGTGCCGTCACGGCGATCGGGTTGGGCACCATCAGGGCCAGTCCGGTCGCCGTGATGGTCATCGCGGTGAAGACCGGGTTGCGCACGTGGGCGAACAGTCCGTCGGTTACCAGCTCCGTACGCTCGGCCGCGTCCACGCCTACCCGCCAGGAGGCGCCCATGTTCGTCTGGGCGACCCAGGTGACCGCGATACCGGCCAGGGCGAGGATCAGCCCGGGCCCACCGCACAAGTGCCGCGTGTGTGCCGGGGAGCTCCGGAAGGCCGGTCAGCGTGCCGAGCGGCGCCGCGGCCCCGCCGAGCCGGTGTATAGGGCAAGTGCCGCCACGGCCCAGCCGGTCATCGGTCCGTCTTCCGCACCGGGCCGCAACAGGCGCATCCCGGCCGGCATCCGCAGCCACCCTCAGCCTGAAGCGGGGGAACGCCCGCGGTGGCGGATGGAGCGGCGCAGCAGCCCTCCCCGCGCCAGGCGCCCCGGCCTTCCTTGACCGCGACCGCGGCGATGACGAGGGCCGCGATGGGGTCGGCCCAGGACCAGCCGAGGGTGGCGTTGGCGACGAGGCCTACCAGGAGTACGGCGGAGAGGTAGGTGCACAGCAGGGTCTGCTTGGAGTCGGCGACCGCGGAGGCGGAACCGAGTTCGTGTCCGGCGCGACGCTGAGCGGCTGACAGGAAAGGCATGATCGCCAGCGACAGGGCAGCGAGAACGATGCCGGGGATCGAACGGTCGGCCTCCGCGGTCCCGGCCAGCGAGCGGACCGCGTCGATGCTCACATACGCGGCGAGGGCGAAGAAGGAGACGGCGATGATCCGCAGCGCGGTCTTCTCACGCGCTTCGCGCACCGCGTGGCCATGGGCGGAGAACTGCCAGGCGACCGCGGCGGCGGAGGAGACCTCGATGACCGAGTCCAGGCCGAAACCGACCAGCGCGGTGGAGGAGGCGACCGTCCCGGCGGTGATCGCGACGATGGCCTCGATGACGTTGTAGGTGATCGTCGCGGTGACCAGCAGTCGGATGCGACGGGTGAGCGCGTCGCGGCGAGCCGGAGATGGCCCGAGGGATATCGCGGTCATCAGCAGCAGCCCTCTGTCTCCGCGTCCGGGCAACTCCGATCGGCCGCGACCGCCACCACGGCCGCCCGCAGGTCGTCCAGCGCGTGCCCGAGCCGCTCGTCGGCCAACTCGTACCGGATACGGCGCCCGACCGGCACGGTGACGACCAACCCGCAGTCACGCAGACAGGCCAGATGATTGGACAGCCGCGTACGGGAGATGCCGAGCTTGTCGGCGAGGTCGGAGGGGTGGGCCGGCCCCTCGCGCAGCATCAGCAACAGTCGGCAACGGATCGGATCGGCGAGCGCGCGGCCGAAGCGGGCCAGCACCTCGATGTCGGGGGCAACGGTCAGCATGTCCTCTACGGTACACGGAAACCTGAATTCAGGAAGTCATGAATCAAACCCCCGAATCTCTGCGCGGTCACGCGGGATCACCGGAACACACCCGCCCGGAATTCGGCCGCACCGTCAGCATGTGCTCACCCTCGGCCGTGGGCCGGCGGGCGGTGAGGACGAGCCGGTGGACCGCCGGGCCCCATACTCGGGTGAAGGCCGGGTCGGTGAGCGGAATCGTCTCCACCGAGGCCGTGAACGCCATGGCATCCCAGCCCAGGATCAGCCCGCGCCCGGCCGGCGGGCTGACAACGGCCCGGCCGCCCCCGGCCGCGAGGGCCACCTCCCCGCCGGCCAGGAGGTGCAGCGCCAGTGAGCCGGGCGGTGCGGAGCAGCCCCAGGCGTCGCCGATCTCAATGCGCTCGTCGTCGTCCACGTCGCGTACCAGCCGGAACGTACGCTGCCAGCGAGTCAGTCCCGCTTCGGGCGGGTAGGCCGCGGCGAGGTCACACGTCAGCTCGTCAGTGGTGCCGTCGCCGCGGTGGGCGACCGCGGCCGCGCGGAAGCCCGGCCCCGGCGGCTGGCCGAGGCCGTTGACGATCGGCACATTGTGATACTCGCTGGTCATCGACCAGATTCCATAACGCTCCGGGCTGAACGTCTCCTTGCGGTACGTGCCGACCCCGGCGTCGATCAGCAGCGGCCGGGCGTCGAGGGCGACGATGAAGGTGCCGACATCGTTGTGATTGTGGCTCTCGTCGTTGTGGCCGCCCTTCGCCGCGAGCAGCAGCCCGCGATCCGTGCCCGCCGCGGCGCGGGCGACCAGGACCTGGGTGTCGGGCAGCCAGCTGCGTACGGGCAGCGGGAAGGGCGCGGGCCCGGCCGCCTGCCAGTCGGCGTCGAAGAGGGCGTCCGAGATACGGCGCAGATCGAACGGTCCACCGGTCTCCGGGATCGCGGCATCGGCGGCGCCGCGCAGCGCCCGGGCGTGTGCGGACACCTCCGGCTGATCGGTGCGGCGGCCGTAGCGGTGCAGCACCGCCGCCCCCATCTCGCGCGGACGCGCCGGCCCGTCCGCGAAGTTGACCGCCCAGCCGTCACCGATCCAGGTGGCCAGGGGATAGCGCGCGATGGCCCGTATCAGGGGATGGCCGAAGACCCCCGCGTCGGTGCCGAGCAGCGAGGTGAGGGTCTCCAGGCACTCGAAGAGGCTGGCCCCGGCGCGCCACCAGTAGTGCGGCCCTTCGTCGCAGCCGCCGTCACCCGGGTGCGCGGCCAGGTAGTTCTCCAGGCCCTGGACGATGCGGGAGACCAAGGCGCTACGGACCTCGTCGGACTCCTCCGTCAGCGCGGTGGCCAGCAGCAGCTCGGAGTGGATCCAGGGATTCCAGTTGTTCAGCTTGGCGGTCGAACCGTCGTACCAGCCCCAGTCGTCGCGCTCCAGATACGGCCGCAGCACCCGGGTGGAGACCTCCCGGCGCAGCCGTCGGCGCACCAGCGGGTCGATCCGGTCCAGCTCGTCGCCGGCGATCGCGTCGGTGCACGCCAGGAGCACGGCCGTCATCGAGGCGCCGAGGTCCAGGGTGGGGCACTCCGGGTCCGGCAGCAGGCCGCGTTCGCGGCCGTGGGAGCCGAGGACCCGGAAGTCGTGCGCCGGGAGCACCCAGCTGGTCTCCTCGCACAGCGCCCAGACGCCGTCCATCACTTCGTCCAGGAATTCCGCGGAAGCGGGGCCCATGGCGGCGGCCAGCACCGCCCACCCGAGCCGTTCTCGCCGCGCGGCGGCCGGCGTCTGGTAATCCCAGCGGTCGCCGTCGCGCGCGAAGCGGGCGAACAGCGAGGCCGGCAGGGACGGCCACGGCTCTTCGAGCGTCGAGCCGGCCGCCCGCAGCACGCGGTCGCGGGTGTCGTTGCCGATGCCCGCCCACGCGCCCCGGTCCGCCGCGGGCGGTACGGGACTCCACTCGCCGATCCGCGGCATACGGGCGGCGACCAGCGAGGGCGGGAACAGCTCTGTCAGACGGGGATGGCCAGGCATGGTGGAGGGCTCCGGGGAGTCTCGACGCCGGGGCGTAGCGCCCGGGTGGTTTCGGGTGCTTCAGGCCAGCAGCCTTTCGGGTGCTTCAGGCCAGCAGCAGCGATCTGGGCTGAGCGGACAGGGTGCGGTCCAGGACCAGGGCGGCCGCGCCGATCGCCGCCACGTTTTCGCCCAGGGTGGTCGACGTGACCGTCGTCGGATGGGTCGGTCTGACGAATGGGCTCCGCGCCACCATCGGCTCGATCGTGGTCAGGAGGCGCTCGGACAGCAGCTGCCACACCGGGCCGCCGAACACGACCGTCTCCACGTCCAGGAGCGTCGCCGCCGCGCAGACGCCGCGGCCGATGCGGATGGCCAGGCGCTCGATGATGCCGTCCGCCGGTACGTCCCCGGCGGCGGCCAGCGCCGCCAGGCGTTCCAGGCCGCGCTGGGCGTCGGCCGGGTCGAGGCAGGTGTACTCGGTGCCGAGCACGCCCAGGGCGATGGCCTCGTCGACGAGCGTACGGGCCGAGAAGGACGCGCCGAGGCCGCCGACCTCGCCCGCGTTGCCCGACACACCGCGCAGCACCGTGTCCTCCACCGCCAGACCCATGCCGGAGCCGGTGCCGAGGTAGAAGAAGAGCAGGTTGCGGCTGTCCGTGGCCGCGCCCGCCCAGCGCTCGGCCACCACCGCCGCCGTCACGTCCTTGTCGAGCAGCGCCGGGAAGCCGGTGGCTTCGCTCAGGCGATCGCGCAGCGGGTAGCGGCCCCAGTCCGGCAGCTCCGGCGGGTCCACCACCCAGCCCGCCTCCGCGTCGATGGGACCGGGAGCGGCGATGCCCAGGCCCAGCACCCGGGCGTCGTCGATGCCGGACTCGGCCACCAGCGCCGACACCGATGCCGCCATGTCGGCGGTGGTCCGGTCGGTGTCGCCGCCGCTCGGCGTCTGCCGGCTGCGCTGGGCGACGACGGTGCCTGCCAGGTCCACCAGGACCGTGGTGATCACGGCGGGATCGAGGTGAACGCCCACGGCGTAGCGCGAGCTCGGCACGACCTCCAGCAGGGTGCGGGGCTTGCCGCTGCCGGTGTGCTGTTTGCCGGACTCGCGCGCCACACCCTGGTCGAGCAAGCGGCGTGTGATGTTCGAGACGGTCTGCGCCGACAGGCCGGTGGCCTGGGCGAGTTCCACCCGGCTGAGGCCGTCCGCGTGCCGGCGGATGGCGTCCAGGATCACGGACTCGTTGAAGTCCGCCATCCGCGGCAGGTTGGTGCCACGCCTGATGGCCGGCTTTTCGGGTTTCACGGTCGTCAACGTACCTCCCCCTGACTCGGGGGCATCGTAGGCCGCAGCCGCAGCGTACGGATCTGGAACGGGCGGAACTTCAGGACCACGGCCCCGTCCTCGGACGCGGCCAGCCGGGCACCCGGCCGCTCCAGCAGATCGCAGTCGTACGCGGCGGCGAGCTCGAAGCCCGCCGTGAGCCGCGCCGCCGCCACCGCCCCGCCGCACGCCTCGTACAGCCGCACCACGACATCGCCGCACTGGTCGTCGGCGAGCTTCACCGACTCCACCACGATGTCGCCGGTGTCGACGGACACCAGGGCGGCGGCCGACGCCGGGGCCGGGCGCAGCGGCAGGTTCAGGGCGTAACCCCCCGCGATGGCCTCCTCGATACCGGCTCCGGCCACCAGCGCGTAGCTGAAGCCGTGCCGCCCGCGGTCGGCCTCCGGGTCGGGACTGTGCGACGAGCGGAGCAGCGAGAGCCGCACCGTGGTCGTGGTGCCGCCGTCCGGGCGGGTGTCGCGGCGGATGTCGTGCCCGTACGTGGAGTCGGTGAGCAGCGCCGCGCCCCAGCGCCGCTCCCCCACATGCACCCAGCGGTGCGCCCACAGCTCGAAGCGGGCCGCGTCCCAGCTGGTGTTCTCGTGCGTGGGCCGCTGCACATGCCCGAACTGGATCTCGGCGCTTTCGCGCTCCGCGTGTATGTCGAGGGGCCAGGCCGCTTTCAGTACGGTGTCGCGCTCCTGCCAGTCGATGTCGGTGCGGATCGTCACCTGACGGGACTCGGCGGCGAGATCGAGGTGCTGGACGATCCGGGAGGCGCCGAAGGCGCGCTCCACCCGCACCGAGGCGAGCAGCGGGCCCTCGTCGACCAGCGTCACCGACTCGGCCTCGTCGAGGTCGCGGACGGTGTCGCGGTAGTAGGAGTCGATGTTCCAGGCCGACCACAGGTTGGGGTCGTCGGGGTGCAGCTGGAGGAGGTTGCCGGCGCCGCCCGGGGCGATCGACTCCCGGTCGGCGGCGTGGTCGTGGACCGAGGTGATCAGACCGCGCCGGTCGACCACGACCCGTACCACGCCGTTGTCGAGGACGAAGCCCCCGCCCTCGGAAGCAGCCGTGACCTCCTGCCGTGGCGCGGCCACCGTGCCGCCGGAGGCGAGGGCGTCCACCTCGGCGAGGACGGCGCCGCGCCCGTCCGACAGGCGCTGCGCACCGGGGAGTTCGGCGCCGGACACGACGGCGACCTCGCGGCGCGCGTACGGCCCCGCGTTGAGCAGCGCTCCGGCGGCCCCCGGCAGCCGGCCCGCCGCATCCGCGATCAACGTCTCCAGCTCGTCGCGGATTTCCCCGTACTCCCGCTCGGCCTGCTGGTGCACCCACGCGATGGAGGTGCCCGGCAGGATGTCGTGGAACTGGTTCAGCAGCACCCGCTGCCACAGCGCTTCGAGGCGTTCGTACGGGTACGGCGCGCCCGCCCGTACCGCCGCCGTCGCCGCCCACAGCTCGGCCTCGCGCAGCAGTGCTTCGCTGCGCCGGTTGCCGCGCTTGGTGCGGGCCTGGCTGGTGTAGGTGCCGCGATGGTTCTCCAGGTACAGCTCGCCGCGCCACACCGGGAGCTCGGTGCGCTCGGCACGCGCCGCCGCGAAGAAGGCGTCCGGCGCCTCGATGGCGACCTTGGGCGAGCCCTCCAGGTCGCGCAGCCGGCGGGCCTTCTCCAGCATGGAGCGGGAGGGGCCGCCACCGCCGTCGCCGTAGCCGAAGGGGACGAGCGAGCGGGTGGCCACTCCCTTGTCCTCGAAGTTGCGCTCGGCATGGGCGAGTTCGGCCGCCGTGAGCGACGCGTTGTAGCTGTCGACGGGCGGCAGGTGGGTGAAGATGCGGGTGCCGTCGATGCCTTCCCAGTCGAAGGTGTGGTGCGGCAGCTTGTTCGTCTCGTTCCAGGAGAGCTTCTGGGTCAGGAACCACTCCGCGCCGGCGAGCCTGGCCAGCTGCGGGTAGGCGGCGGTGTAGCCGAAGGAGTCCGGCAGCCACACGCCCTTCTGCTCGACGCCGAACTCCTCCGCGAAGAAGCGCCGTCCGTAGACCAGCTGGCGGGCCATGGCCTCGCCGCCGGGGAGGTTGCCGTCGGCCTCGACCCACATACCGCCGACCGGGACCCAGTTGCCCTGCGCGGCCGCCTTCTTGATCCGGGCGAAGATCTCGGGGCGCCGCTCGCGCATCCAGGCGTACTGCTGCGCGGAGGAGCAGGCGAAGATCAGCTCGGGGTACTCCTGGGCGAGCGTCGTCATGTTGGTGAAGGTGCGCGCGCATTTGCGTACGGTTTCGCGCACCGGCCACAGCCAGGCCGAGTCGATATGGGCGTGCCCGACGGCGGCGAGGGTGTGCGCGGAGGCGTGCGCCGGCCGGGCGAGCACGCCGGCGAGGCGGTCGCGGGCCGCCGCTGCGGTGCCCGCCACGTCGGCCGGGTCGACGGCGTCGGCGGCGCGGCGCAGGGCGTAAAGGATCTCGTGCCGCCGGGTGGAGCCGAGCGGGAGTTCGTGCATCAGCTCGCCGAGGACCTCGATGTCGTGGATGAGGTGCCAGACGTCGTCCTCGCGGACGGCGATCTCGGCCTGTTTGAGGCGGTAGAGATGGTCGGGGCCGGCCGTCGCCCGCGAGCCGTAATGGGTGTTGATCCCCGCACTGCCGGTGATGGGCGGATTGGCGGCGAGTTCGATGAGGAGGTCGACGCCGTCGCCGCCGGTGGCGGAGTCGGCGAGGAGCACGCTGCGGTTGTACGGGTGCAGGCCCTGGATCGGCGCGCCGTGGGCGTCGTGGACGAGTCCCTCGGCCTGGCCGCCGGGCCCCTTGGTGAGGTCGAAGTCCAGGTCGAAGACGGCCTCGACGCGGCGTCCTGCCCAGTCGGCGGGGATCTCGGCGCTCGCGCGCATCCAGGTGGTGCACCAGGGCGCGCCCCATGTCGAGCCGAGCTGGAAGGGCTCGTACGCGGCGGTCAGCGCGTCGGCCACGGGCACGGGCTCGCCGTCCACGAACCAGGCGCTGAGCGAGAGCGGCCGGGCGGCGCTGTACAGGGCGGGGCGGACGACCCGGTCGAGCAGCTTGCGGATCCGGTCCTCGATGATCCTGCGGTCGTCATGCACGGTGGTGGTCCTTCCAGGGGTCGTACGCGTCGGGATCGGGGGCGGGGAGTCGGATCGTGTCCTGGGTGCCGTCCGCCCAGGTCACGTCGGCGAGCAGGGTGGTGCCGTCGGCACGGGTGGTGACCTGGGGCAGGGCGGCGGGGTCGGTGCCGCCGAGGTGTATCAGGGCGATGTGGAGGGTGCCGTGGACTACGGGGCCTTCGGTCTCCACGACGGGGGTGGCGGAGGCGGGGCCGAGGGCGTTGCTGTCGGAGCCCGGGATCACCGCGCTGTCGGGCAGCCCTCGCGCGCCTACGACGAGGGAGACGATGCCGTCGGTGCCTTCGACTCGGGCGGGGCCGCCGGCCGGGGATGGGAGGGCGCCGGCGCCTTCGCCCCGGGAGGTGTCGGCGGTCCGGGCGGTGGCGGCGTCCGGTGGCGGGTCGCCCACGGCCAGGGCCCAGCCGCCGACCCGCAGCGCATGGCCGGGGCCGGGGTCGCCGTCGACGCGTACGGCGCGGACCTCGACGGAGCCGCGCAGCGCGGAGCCGACGGTGAGCCAGGGGCCGAGGGTGTAGTCGGTGTCGGGGCCGCCGAACACATCCCAGGTCGCGTCGTCGGGCCAGTGCGCGCGCGAGCGCGAGACGGCGGTGGCGCCGTCGATCGAGATACGGGTGGCGGGGCGCCGATGCGAGGCGCGCCCGGCCGCGTCGAGCAGCACGACCGCGTTGTCGAGCGGATCGGCGTCCGCGCTGCCGCCGGGGACGGTCGGGTCGCCGGGGGTCTCCGGCGCGGTGTGCGTGGAGTAGGCGAAGCGCGCGTAGGCCGGGTCGTCGGCGTGCGGACGGGCCGGGTCGGCGTGGTCGCCGCCGTGGTTGACGACGCGTACGACGCCGTCGGCGGCGGTGCCGGAGACGAGCCAGCCGGGCGTCGCCAGCGCCCGCGCGAAGTCGCCCGCTTCGACGGCGAGCGGCATCGCCTCCTCCGTCCACACCGGGTGGTCCGGCGGCAGGGCGAGACCGATGAAGCCCTTGCTCGCCCAGTACGGGGAGGCGGGGCCGGAGTAGCCCTGAAGGATGCCGCGGAAGGGCCGGTGCCAGCCGAGCGTGAGCAGACCCCGCGCGTTCAGCGCCCCGTGCCCGTGGAAGTGGTCGAGCATGCGGGTCGCGAGCGACCGGGTCTCCCCCGGCGCCAGCGGTGTGGCGCCGAAGACGGCGCCGGTCCACACGGAAGCCAGCGCCGCGTGCCGGTACGTGAGCGAGCGGCCCTGGATCAGCGGTGAGCCGTTGGCTCCGACCAGCAGCCGCTGGTCCACCAGGAACCGCCGCAGCCGCTCCCGGTAGCGGTCCAGGAGCCCGGCGGGCGCCGCATCGCCGAGGATGCGGCAGAACCACAGCGGGTAGAGGTGCATCGCCCACCCGTTGTAGTGGTCGAAGTTGCGGTGTCCGGCGCCGGTCAGCCCGTCGGAGTACCAGCCGTCGCCCGCGTACCAGCCATCGGTCAGCGCGATGGTCCGGTCGAGGTCCTGCTGGCGCCACTCGCCTCCAACGGTCCGGGCGAAGGCTTCGGTAACGCCCTGGAACCAGATCCAGTTGTTCCCCGGCATCGGATCGCCGACCATCGGCGCCAGCCAGTCCAGCACCCGCCGCCGGACCTTCGCGTCCAGCCGGTCCCAGATCCACGGCCGGGTCTCGTGCAGCGCGAGCGCGATGGAGGCCGCCTCGACCTTCGCCTGGTTGCACTCGGCGAAGGCCGGCCAGCGATCGGGGTTCCGCGGGTCGGTGCCGGCGGCGAGGCCGGCCGCGTACCACCCGGCGAGGTCGTGCGGGTCCGCGCCCGCCGCCCCCGCCAGCCGGAACGCGGCCAGCAGGAACGTGCGGGCGAACCCCTCGAGGCCGTCGCTGTGCGCGCCGTTGTGGCTCGGCGTACCAGGCAGGTGGATCAGGTCGTGCCCTTGGGTGGCGTACGGACGGACGGCGAGCAGCATGTCGTCGGCGGTCCGCTCCCAGTGGGCGCGGTCCTCGGCGGGGGTGCGGCGGCGCATCAGTGGCGGGTCTCCCATGCCTTTTCGAACTCGACGCGGATCTGGTCGCCCGCCTCCTTGCGCCAGTTCCGCATGACGCCGTCCCACTCCTTCAGGGGGACGCGGCCCTGCATGATGCCCTTGCGGGTGTCGTCCAGGGTCTTCTGCAGCAGTGCGGACTTCTTGGCGTTGGTGGGCGAGTAGAGGGCCTCGGTGGGGTTGCGGACCAACCGCTCGACGGCGTCCTTCTGGAATGCGTACTGCGTCTTCACGATCTCCGGTTTGACCGGGTAGTAGAGCGTGAAGGGCGCGTCCGTGGCGAACGTCGTCGGCAGGGTGACCTCGGCGGTGCCCTTCGGCGTGAGGATCGGGTCGGCCCCCTTCATGGTGTGGTCCGGGCCCCGGACGCCGTACTTGCGCAGCAGATAGCTGTCCGTGCCGAAGGGCGCGGCAAGGGCGTTCATCGCCCGCAGGATCTGCTTGATACGTGCCTTGGGCGCCTTCTTGATGATGAGGACGCCGTAATAGGACTGGCCCGACCAGTAGGTGCCCTTGCCGCCGTCCCAGCTGGGCGGCATCAGGTAGCCGAGGTCGAAGCCCTTCGCCGCGGGGGCGTAGGTGGTGTAGTAGTCGTTCCACGCGGCGGCCCCGTCGGGGTTGATGACGAGCTGGCCGGTGCCGAACCACTCCTTGACCTTGCCCGTGACGGTGTAGGCGTCCGGGTGCATGACTCCGGCCTTCGTCATCTGGCGGACCGCGTCCATGGCCTGCTTGGCCTCCTCGGTCTCGAGCCAGAAGGTGAACTTCCCCCCGTCCTCGGACCATTTGTTGGGTCCGCCCAGCATCTGCATGGTCGTGTCGAACGCGGTGATGGGGTCGCCCATGGCGTACTGGTTGCGCTTGCGGTCGATGACGTCCTTGCACAGCTGGAAGTATTCCTTCCAGCTGCTCGGGTTCGGGTCGACGTCCAGCTTCCTGAGCAGGTCGAGGCGGGTGAAGATCGGACCGCCGGAGACCGGCCGGGGCATCGGGATCCCGTAGATGCCGCCGTTGAGCACACAGGGCCCCCAGGAAGCGGTCGGGATGTTGGCGAGGTACGGGTAGTCCCGGATGTTGTCCCCGGACAGATGCGGGGTGAGGTCCTCGAAGAGGGCGTCCAGCATGCCCGGCGTCGCCGCGGCGTTGTCCTTCGGCGGCAGCATCAGCATCGCGTCCGGCAGATCGCCGCCCGCGAGCGTCACGGCGAACTTGCTCGGGTAGTCGGTGACCGGAGTGATCTCGAAGTTGAGGTCGCAGCCGATGCTCTTGTTGAGCGCCTGCCACATGACATTGCTCCCCACCGGCGGCGGCACCGGATTGAAGATCAGCGTCATGATGTTGATGGCGGGGCCCTTGGCGGGCGGGCCGTCCGGCAGCGCCTGGACGGGGTTGGCGGGGTAGTGCTCGTAGCCGACCGAGACGCCGTCCGCAGTCGCGGGCATCGACGTCGGCACGCCCTGGTACGGGATGTACATGGGCAGCGTGGCCTTGGCGTTGGCCGCCCTGGCCGAGACCGGCTTGTAGTCACCGCAGCCGGCCAGGGTGAGCCCGGCCGTGGCACCGGCGGCCGAGGCGAGAAAGCCGCGACGGCTCATAAATGGCTTCATCACCGTTATCCCTTCACCGCTCCGACCATTACGCCCTTGTTCATATGCCGCTGCAGGAAGGGGTAGACGATGACGATGGGCACGATCGAGAGCACGAGGATGGCCGCCTGCAGCGACTGTGCCGGCGGCAGCGGCGCCCCGGCCGCGACGTCGACCTGACCACCGCTGAGCGCCGCGTTGTTGACGACGTAGGTGCGCAGCACCATCTGCATCGGCCACTTGGCGGCGTCGTTGATGTAGAGCAGCGCGTTGAAGAAGGCGTTCCAGTACGTCACCGCGTAGAACAGGCCGATGACCGCGACCGATGCCTTGGACAGCGGGAGCACGATCCGGGTCAGGATCGACAGCTCGGAGGCGCCGTCGATGCGCGCCGAGTCGATGAGCTCCTTGGGGATGCCCATGAAGAAGGAGCGCAACACGATCACGTTGAACGCGTTGATCATGGTCGGCAGGATCAGTGACCAGTAGCTGTTGATCAGGCCGAGCTGCTTGACCATCAGATAGCTCGGTATGACGCCCGGCACGAACAGCAGCGACATCAGCAGCAGCATCAGGATCGGCTTGTGCCCGAAGGAGCCCGGCCGGCTGAGTCCGTAGGCCAGCGAGATGGAGCTGAGCAGCGACAGGGCCGTACCGACGACGGTGATGCCGACGCTGACGAGCATGGCCTTGGAGACCAGCCCGCCGGAGAGCAGCGCCGAGTAGGCGGAGAAGCTCGGTTTGTCGGGCCACAGGACGTAGCCGCCGGCCTTGGTGACCTGTGCGGTGTCGGCAAGCGAGGTCGAGATGATCGCCAGGAACGGCAGCAGCACCAGGACCACGCAGATCAGCAGGATCAACGACTTCAGGGCGCGCCACGGCGGGGTGCCGGGGGTCTCGCCGGGGATGGCGCTGTAGGCCCGGCGCGGCCCGCGGCGCACCGGATGGGTCGGCGATAGCGTTGTCATGACTTGTAGACACCTTCCTCGCCGAAGAGGTGGGCGACCTTGTTGGCGCCCAGGACCAGCGCGACCCCGACCAGCCCCTTGACGAGGCCGACGGCGGCGCTGACGCCCCAGTCCCCGCCGATGAGACCGTGGTTGTAGACGTAGGTGTCCATGACCTCGCTGTTCTCCAGGCCGACGCCGCCCTGCTGCAGCAGGATCTGCTCGAAGCCGACGGAGAGGGCGTCGCCGAGGCGGAGGATGAGCAGCAGGATCACCAGGCCGCGCAGCGCGGGGAGGGTGACGTGCCAGGTCTGCCGCAGGCGGCTGGCGCCGTCCATCGCGGCGGCCTCGTAGAGGTCGTTGTCGACGCGGGAGAGGGCGGCCAGGAAGAGAATGGTGCCCCAGCCGGTGTCCTTCCAGATGACCTGGGAGGTGAGCAGCGACTTGAACAGCTCCGGATTGCCGATGATGTTCCAGGTGCCCAAGTCGTGGGCCTGCAGGAACAGGTTGAGCATGCCGGTGTTGCCCAGCATCTGCTGGAAGAGGGCGACGACGACCACCCAGGACAGGAAGTGCGGCAGATACAGCACGTTCTGCACCCACTTCTTGACCCGCTCGCTGACCAGGCTGTTCAGAGCGAGGGCGAGGAGGACGGGTGCGGGGAAGACGAAGACGACCTGTATCAGCGTCAGCTGCAGCGTGTTGACCAGCGCCCGCAGGAACTGGTCGTCACCGTTGAAGAGGACCTCGAAGTTGTCCAGCCCGCTCCAGGGGCTGTGCATGATGCCGATGTACGGCTGGTAGTCCTGGAACGCGATGACGTTTCCGAGCAGCGGAACGTAGTGGAACAGCAGCAGCACCAGCAGCCCTGGTATCGCGAACCAGAACAGCGCCGCGTCTCGCCGGCCGGCCGGGCGCGGGCGCCGCGGCCGGCGGGTGTCCGCCGCCCCTCTGCCCTCCTCGGCCGCCGGAGCGGCGGATTGTTGAACCGTTGTCATGAGGTGGAGCCCTTTCATCATCGAAAGACGGCGTGGTGGGCGGCTCAGGCCAGCCGGGCGAGCGCCTCCCGGGTGACCTCGCCCCGCAGCGGCTCGCCCGCCAGCCAGCGTGCGATCTCGGCGACCGCGTACTGCCCGAGCCGCCGCACCTCTGTGCCCTGGGCGCCGGCGATATGCGGAGTGAGCAGCACATTCGGCAGTGAAACCAGCGGGTGCCCCGGCGGCACCGGCTCGGGGTCCGTCACATCGAGGTACGCCTCGAGCCGGCCCGAGACGCATTCGCGGGTCAGGGCCTCGGTGTCGACGATCGCGCCCCGTGCCGTATTGATCACCGCGGCCCCGTCGGGGAGCAGCGCCAGCAGCTTCGCGTCCAGCAGTCCCGTCGTCTCCGGCAGCAGCGGCGCGTGCACGCTCACCACCGCCGAGCGGCGGCAGAGTTCGGCGAGTTCCACCGGCTCGGCGCCCAGCGACCGCGCCTCCTCGTCGGTGACATACGGGTCGCTGAGCAGGATCCGGTAGCCCGCGTCGGAGCGCGCCAGTTGGGCGATCACGCCGCGGCCGATGCGGGAGGCGCCGATGATGCCCACCGTCAGGCCGTCGCCACCCGAGCGGAGCGCGTGGTCCGGCCATCCGGCCCCGTATCCCGCCGCCATGGTCAGCGTCCGCCGGGCGGCGAGCGTGATCAGAGCGGCGGTGTACGCGATGACCGGGCCGGCGTTGGCATCGGCGGCCGACGAGACCACGATGCCGCGCTCCCACACCGCCTCGCTCACCAGCGACTTGACCGTACCGGCGGCGTGCAGCACGGCCCGCAGCCTCGGGGCCCGCGCCAGCACCTCGGCCGTCAGCCGCGGGCAACCCCAGCCGCTGACCAGCACCTCCGCCTCGGCAAGCGCCTCGGGGAAGGCGGCGTGCACCTGAGCACCCGAGGGATCCGCGACCAGCCGCACCATCGCGGCCAGCTGATCGCGCAGCTCCGTCGGCAGTACGAGACCGGCGACGTCGGGGTTCATCACGCACACCGCCGTGGGGCGGTCCGCGCGTGCCACTGGGGCAGTCATATCGGTCCGGTCCTCTCAGGCGCGCGGCAGCCGCAGGGTCACCATCTGGAACGGCCGCAGGGCGAGCGCCACGCCACCGTCGGCCACGGCCGGCGGTTCGGCGCCGGGGAGCGGACGTTCCAGCAGGTCCGTGAGGACCGCCCGGCCCGCGGCGAAGCCGTCGATGCGGACGGTGGCGCGGGCGCGGGCGCCGTTCGCCTCGTAGAGGCGGACCACCAGGTCGCCGCTGTGGTCGTCGGCGAGCTTGACCGCGCTCACCACGACGGCGTCGTTGTCGACCCCGACCAGGGGCGCCACCCCGGCGGCGGTGCCGGTGACGCGGCGCTCCGGCAGGTTGGCGCGGTAGCCCTCGCGTACCGCGTCGCCGACCGTGGCGCCCGGGACCAGCGCATGGTGGAAGCGGTGTACGCCCTGGTCCGTCTCCGGATCCGGGTAGCGGGGCGCGCGCAGCAGCGACGCCCGTACCGTGGTGGTGGTCCCCGCGTCGGCACCGGTCCGTACCGCACGGGTCACATCGTGGCCGTAGGTGGCGTCGTTGACGATCGCCACGCCCCAGCCCGGCTCGTCGACATGTACGAAGCGGTGGTTGCAGGCCTCGAACTTCGCCCACTCCCAGCTGGTGTTCTGGTGGGTGGGCCGGTAGACGTGCCCGTACTGCGTCTCCGAGGCGTACCGGTCGGCCCTCACGTCCAGCGGGAAGGCGAGCTTCAGGAAGCGCTCGGTCTCGTGCCAGTCGACCTCGGTGTCGATGTCGAGCCGCTTGGCGTCCTTCGGTACGGACAGGAGCTGGCTGACGCGGGAGCCGCCGAAGGCGCGCACGATGCGCACCGAGGTGCCCTCGACGCCCAGCGCGGCCGTGTCGGTGAGGTCGCTGCCGGTGTTGCGGTAGAAGGCGTCGACGTCCCAGGCGTCCCACTGGTTGGGGAAGTCGGGGTGCAGCTGGAGCAGGTTGGCCGCCTGCCCGGGGGCGATCGCCTCCCGGTCGGCGGCGCGATCGTACGCGGAGACGACCAGGCCGCGGGCGTCGATCTCGACGCGCAGGAGGCCGTTGTCGAGGACATAGCCGCCGCCGTCGCGCGGGACCGGGGCGGCGCCGCCGCCCTCGTCGGCCGCGGCCGACGCGCCGCCGGCCGGGACACCGCGCCGGGTGTGCGGCGCGGAGTTGAAGACCAGCTCGCCGGTGCCCGCACCGGCGAGCGCGGCTTGCGCACCCTCGATGATGGACTCCAGCTCCTCCGCCACCCGTGCGTACGTCTCCCGCGCCTCCCGGTGCACCCAGGCGATCGACGAGCCCGGCAGGATGTCGTGGAACTGGTGCAGCAGCACCGTCTTCCAGATCCGGTCGAGCTGTTCGTACGGATACGGCGCTCCCGCCCGTACCGCCGCCGTGGCCGCCCACAGCTCGGCCTCCGCCAGCAGGGACTCGCTGCGCCGGTTGCCGCGCTTGGTCTGCGCCTGGCTGGTGAGGGTGGCGCGGTGCAGCTCCAGGTAGAGCTCGCCGACCCACACCGGCGGGTCGGGGTATTCGGCCTCGGCCTTCTCGAAGAAGTCGGCCGGAGATTCCCATCGGACCGTCGGCGCACCCTCCATGCCGCGCAGCCGCGCCGCCTTCGCGACCATCTCGCGCGTGGTGCCGCCGCCACCGTCGCCGTAGCCGACCGGGGCGAGGGAGTGCCTGGCGACCCCCTTCTCCTTGAAGTTGCGGGCGGCGTGCGCGAGCTGGGCGCCCGTCATCTCGCAGTTGTAGGAGTCGACCGGTGGGAAGTGGGTGAAGACCCGGGTGCCGTCGATGCCCTCCCAATTGAAGGTGTGGTGCGGGAAGGAGTTGGTCTTGCTCCAGGAGATCTTCTGAGTGAGGAGACGGTCGGCTCCGGCGGCCTTGATGATCTGCGGCAGGCCGGCCGCGAAGCCGAAGGTGTCGGGGAGCCAGGCCTCGTCGTTCTCGATGCCGAACTCTTCGAGGAAGAAGCGCTTGCCGTGGACGAACTGCCGGGCCATCGCCTCGGAGCCGGGCATGTTGGTGTCGGACTCGACCCACATGCCCCCCACCGGCACGAAGCGGCCGTCCGCGACCGCCTTCTTGACCTTGGCGTAGACCTCGGGGCGGTGCTCCTTGAGCCAGGCGAACTGCTGGGCCTGCGACATGGCGAAGACGAAGTCCGGCTCGTCCTCGATGAGCTTGGTCATGTTCGAGGTGGTACGGGCGACCTTGCGGACCGTCTCGCGCAGCGGCCACAGCCAGGCGGAGTCGATGTGGGCGTGGCCGACGGCGCTGACGCGGTGCGCCGCGGGGCTCGCGGGCGCGGCCAGTACCTCGGCGAGCTCGTCCCTCGCGGCCTGTGCGGTGCCGTTCACGTCCCGCACGTCGATGGCGTCCAGCGCGCGGCCGACGGCGCGCAGGAGCTCCCAGCGGCGGGCGCCGTCGACGGGCAGCTCGGCCATCAGCTCGCCGAGCACCTCCAGGTCCATGGCCAGGTTCCACACCGTCTCGTCGAAGACGGCCAGCACCATGTCGCCGAGGACGTACTGGGGCGCGTCGCCGGCGGTCGCCCTGTCGCCGAGCCGGGTCGGCCGGAAGGGCACGCCGTCCGCCTCGAGGTCGGGGTTGGAGGCGGCCTCGATGCGCCAGTGGATCCGCTCGCCACCGGCGGCCGGGGCGCCGACGCGGACGTAGTTGTTGCGCGGGTGGAGGCCCTTGACCGGGGTGCCGTCGGGCTCGTAGACGAGGCCCTCGCACTGGAAGCCGGGGGTACGCGGGGTGAAGCCGAGGTCGAGCACGGCCTCGACCGTCCTTCCGGCCCACTCGGCCGGCACCTCGCCGGTCACCTTGAACCAGCTGGTCCCCCACGGCGCACCCCAGGGAGCGCCGGTGGCGATCGCGCGGGTCGGTGCCGCCAGCCCCTCGGCCACCGGAACGGGCTCGTCCGCCGTGGACCAGATCTCCACGGTCAGGGGTGTGGTGACGGAGTGGACGGCGGGCCGGACGCGTTCGTTGAGGACGCGTTCCAGGCGGGCTTCGACCAGCTTCCGGTCGTCGTGCATCCAGGGCCTGTCTTTCGGGTCTTGTCGGCGAGTACGGGTGGTGGTGCCGAGCGGGGCGGTGACGCGGATGGGGTGTGCGGGTCAGCGGGCGACCGGGGCGGGACGCTCGCAGGTGCTGGTGATCGGCAGGGCCCGGCCCTGCTCCGCCGCGTCCATGAGCGTCAGCATGACGTCCAGGACGTGGGCGGCGAGTTCGGCGGACGCGCGGTGCGGGCGGCCGGCCGACAGGGCCTCGGACAGGTCGGCGAGGGCCGCGCCGCGCCCCGCGTCCGGGTAGCCGGCCGAGACCGGCAGCGTCTCCCAGCCGTCGCCGCGGTTCAGCTCGACGGCGCCGTCGAAGTTGTTCGGGTCGGGTACGGACAGCGAGGCCTCGGTGCCGTGTACCTCGATGCGCGGCAGTCGCGCGGCGCGTACGTCGAAGCTCATGATGAGCGTGGACAAGGCGCCTCCGGCGTGCTCCAGGGTGCCGGTGATGTGGGTGTCCACCTCCACCGGGAAGCTGTGCCCGGCGCGCGGGCCGCTGCCGATGGTGCGCTCCGTGCGCGAGCGGGAGGACGCGCCGGTCACCTTGACCACCGGGCCCAGCAGGTGCACCAGGGCGGAGAGGTAGTACGGGCCCATGTCCAGCAGCGGACCGCCGCCGGGCCGGTAGTAGAACTCCGGGTCCGGGTGCCACTTCTCGTGGCCGGCGCCGGTCATGAAGGCCGTGGCGGCGACCGGTCGGCCGATCAGGCCGTCGTCGACCGCCTTGCGCGCGGTCTGGGTGCCGGTGCCGAGGACCGTGTCGGGCGCGCAGCCGACCCGCAGACCTGCCTCGCGGGCGGCAGCGAGCACGGCGTCGGCTTCCTCGCGGTTCGCGGCCAGGGGCTTCTCGCCGTAGACGTGCTTGCCCGCGCGCAGTGCCTGAAGCGCGACGTCGGCGTGGGCGGCCGGGATGGTGAGGTTGAGGACGGCGTCCACGTCCTCCCGCGCCACCAGGTCGGTCACGGAGTCCACCACGGCGACCCGGCTCCCGTACCGCGCGGCGACGGCCTCGGCGCGGCCGCGGTCGAGGTCGGTGACGGCGGTGAGCTCCACCGAGGTCAGCCTGGCCAGGGTGGCGAGGTAGGCGCCGCTGATCTTTCCCGCGCCCACGATCCCTACCCGCAGTGGCTTCAGCGGCTCGCCCACAGCAGTCCCCTCTCGGTCAGCGTCCGAACCTCCGGCACGTCGAAGTCGTCGGGTTTGTGCCCGATGGTCGATACGAAGACCCGGCCCCGGCCCCAGGTCCTGGTCCACACGGCGGGCATCACCGCGGGCCGGTCGTGGAGCTCGTCCGGCGGGAAGGTGGTGGTGGCCAGCACGTCGATATGCGGATCGGTGAGTACCCAGTACTGCTCGGAGTGGAGGGCGAAGTCGTCCAGCCCGGCGACGATGGGGTGGTCGGCGCGCTCGGGCACGATCTCGTAGCCGTGGTCGAGGTAGCCGGGCGGGTGCATCGCGAACGTGCCGCCGGTGAGCAGGTGGTAGCCGTGGTCGTGAAAGCAGTCGACGATGCCGCCGTGCCAGCCGGCCAGACCGGTGCCGGCGCGGACCGCGGCGGCGAGGTTGGCGCTCTGCTCGCGGGTGATGGTGCCCATGGTCCAGCACTGGACGATCAGGTCGGTGGCGGCGAGGCGCTCCGCGGCGTCGTACACCGCGAGGTCCTCGGAGGTCTCGACGGTGAAGCCGTGGTCCTCGAGGTACGGGACGAAGCTGTCGCTGATCGTCACGGGGTGATGCCCGTCCCAGCCGCCGCGGACGACCAGCGCCCGCCGGGTGTCGGTGGTCAAGGTGGATGCACGCTCCCATTCGTCACCGCGTGGCAGGACGCGGATTTCGGGGTGGTTCGGGCTGCGCCCGGCAGGTCTGACAGGAGCGGGGACGTGCCGCCGGTCGACGATGCCGGGTGCGAGGTTGCGAACGTATGAACCACCTCGGCGGTTTGTCAATACGTTGTACTAACTTGCTGCGCCCGGCGATGGGTGCCGGGTGGTGCGCTCGGGCGGTGACACGGCCTCGGCGAAGCCGTCGGCGCGCTCATGTCATGCGGACGCGGCCGGCGGCCCTCTCCCTGACATGGAGATTTCTCGCGTATCGGCGGGACGTGCGGGCTCATGCCGTCGAGCCAACTCTCCCGCGTGTCCGATGAAGAGGACCTGTCGAACGCATTGACGTAAGTCAATCGGATGGACTTTCATGTCCGCCCAGTGGCGCCCTGAGGGGCTCGCCCATCCCCAGTGACGCTCTGAGGGGCTCCCCATCCGCACCGCCAATCAGGCGAACGAGAGGTCATACATGCATCACCGCAGAGTCCGGCGACTCTCCAGCTGGGTCGCCGGTGCCGCACTGCTCGGCGCCGGCGCCCTCACCGTCCTCCCCGACACCGAAGGGCGCGCGGAGGCCGCGGACGGCGCCGAAGCCAAGGCCGCCGCCGGAGCCGGCGCCCGTACCCCCTTCGCGACCGTCGAGGCGGAGTCCGGGACGCTCGGCGGCGGCGCCGAGGTCCACGCCATCAAGCCGGGCGATCCCGCGCCCACCAAGGCCACTCCGGAGACCGAGGCATCCGGTTACGCCTACGCCAAGCTGGACCGGACCGGCCAGTCGGTGGCGGTGGTGAACAAGACCGGCAAGCGGGCCAACACGCTCGTCGTGCGCGCCTCCATCCCCGACGCACCGCAAGGCGGCGGCATCGACGCCTCGCTGAACCTCTACGTCGACGGCGAGTACCGCCAGGCGATCACGATCAGCTCCAAGCAGGCATGGAACTACCGTCACGCCACCACCAACGCGGACGACCCGAACGCCGGCGGGGCGGCCTACCGCTTCTACAACGAATTCCCCGTCTGGGTCGAGGGCGCCCCGATTCCCGACGGCAGCACCATCACGCTCAAGAAGGAGGCCGCCAACACGGCCGCCTATTACGATGTGGACTCCGTCGACCTGGAGAACGTCGGGGACGCGCGCACCCGCCCTGAGGGCTCGCTCTCCGTGGTCGACCACGGCGCCGACCCGACGTCCCGGAAGGACTCGACGGTCGCCATCCAGAAGACCGTCGACACCGCCCGCGAACAGGGCAGAACGGTCTGGATCCCGAAGGGCGAGTACCTCACCAACAGCTTTGACGGGGCCGCGCCGTTGGACTTCACCGGCGTGACCGTGCGTGGCGCCGGCATGTGGTACACCACGATCTACCGCAAGCCGCCGCTGCCGGCCAAGCAGCGCTCCCAGATCCTGGTCGGCTCCGGCACCGAGCTGAGCGACATCCAGATCGACGCCAACGCCATCTACCGGGACGTCCGCGGCCCCGGCGGCTCCGACTACGGCATCAACGCCAGCGGCGCCAAGGGCTGGCTGGTCGAGCGGATCTGGACCCGGCACACGGATGCCAACTGGCTGTCCGGCACCGGCGGCACCATCCGCGACAGCCGGACCGCGGACTCGTACGGCGATGGCTTCAACATCAACAACAGCAATACGCCCAGCCCGGACAGACGCGGCGACAACATCACGGTCCAGAACAACTTCGCCCGCAACACCGGCGACGACTCCTTCGCCGTCTACTCCGACTCCGGCACCAATGGCGACAACGGCCAGCTGAGCGGCGCCCGGGTGCTGAACAACACCGCGATCGCGCCCTGGTGGGCCAATGGCCTCCGGATCGCCGGCGGCAAGGACATCCAGTTCAGGAACAACCTGGTGCGGAGCGTGTCCTCGAACAGCGCGCTGGAGGTCGGCGTGTTCGGCGACTCGGGCCACCCGCTGGAATCCGCCACGGTCAGCGGAAACGTCCTGCTCGGTGGCGGCGGCTGGAACGGCGTCCGGCACGGGGTGCAGATCGGCTCGCCAGCACCGACGTCGAACTTCCCCGACGCGTTCACGAACATCACGATGACGGACAACGTCATGCGTGGCGCGCTGCGCGCGGGCCTGTTCATCACCAAGAAGAACGTAAGGGCGACGCTGCGGAACAACACGATCGACGGCCCGGCGAACCAGGGCATCTGGGTCGCGTCGGGAGTCACCGGGACCGGGACGTTCTCCGGCAACAAGGTGCGGAACCTGCCGCCGGGGCAGGTCGAGCTCCAGAACGACTCGAAGGACACGTTCAAGATCACCGAATGACCGATCTCTTCGCAGGAGTTCCCATGAACACCACCATGTCCAGACGCACGGCCCTTCTCGGCGGCGCCTTAGTGGCCGCCGGTCTCGTACTGCGATCGACCCCAGCGTCGGCGGACATCCCAGGGGAGTCCAACGGCGGTGTGCGCATCATGCCGCTTGGCGATTCCATCACCGACGGATTCACCCCCTACCCCGGCGGGTACCGCGTCGGTCTCTGGCAGCGTCTGGCAGCCGGCGGCTACACCGTGGACTTCGTCGGCTCCCGGTCCAACGGCCCCGCCGAGCTCGGCGATCACGACCATGAGGGCCACTCCGGCTGGCGCATCGACCAACTGGACGCCAACATCAACACCTGGCTCCAGCAGAGCGACCCCCGCACGGTCCTGCTGCTCATCGGCACCAACGACCTCAACCAGAACTACGACATCGCCAACGCGCCCGCACGCCTGTCGCGGCTGATCGACCACATCCGGGTTGCCAGGCCGAGGTGCGAGCTGTTCGTCGCGACCGTTCCGCCGCAGTCCAACGCCACCCTCGAGAGCAGGGTCAGGGCATACAACGCGGCGATTCCACAGATCGTGGCCTCGAAGGGGCCACACGCGCATCTGGTGAAGATCTACGACGCGATGACCACCGCGGATCTCGCCGACGGCATTCACCCGACCCGGGCCGGCTACGGGAAGATGGCCGCCGTCTGGTACGAGGCGCTGCGCGCGGTTCCCGGCTCGCTCGTACCGCTTCCCCCGAGCTCCATCGATTCGTCCCACACACACCGCCGAGCAAGGAGCTGAAATGGCTGAACACTCCCACAACCGGCGGAGTTTCCTACGCGGCACCGGCGCTCTCGGCGCGGCAGGGGCAGCGGCCTGGGCCGGAATCGGCGGCCTCACGCCCGCTGACGCGCGGACCGGGAGTTCCTCGGGCGCGCGTCCCGCACCCAAGCACATGCGGACGTATGCGGCCGACGCGGTCAAGGGGAAGGTGTATGTGGGGTACCAGGGGTGGTTCGCCGCGACTGGCGACGGCTCTCCGATCAACACCTGGACGCACTGGTCCAAGGGCACCACACCGTCCCCCGGTAACCAGACGTTCGAGCTCTACCCGGATATATCGGCCTATCCCGCTGGGTCCCTCTTCCCGACGGGGTACGCGCCGTTGGGCAACGGCAAGCCCGCCACATTGTTCAGCTCCTACTCCACCGCGGTCATCGACCAGCACTTCCGCTGGATGCAGCGGTACGGGATAGACGGCGCGGCCCTCCAGCGTTTCGGCAGTGACATCGTCGCGGTCGGCCAGCCGCGTCTCAAACAACGCAATGACATCCAGAGCAAGGCACGTGACGCGGCGCAGAAGTATGGGCGCGGCTTCTACATCGAGTACGACATCAGCGGCCTGACCGACACCAATCTGGTGGCCACGGTCCAGAGCGACTGGACCAACACCATCAACGGCACGCTGCACCTGCCCGATTCCCCGGCCTACACGCGCGAGGGCGGAAAGCCCGTCGTCCACCTGTGGGGCATCGGCTTCACCAACCGGCCCGGCAATGCCGACAGCTGCCTTGAACTCATCAATTGGTTCAAGAGCAAGGGCGCCTACGTCATCGGGGGCGTCCCCAGAGGCTGGCGCACCGATGCCAATGCCAAGCCCGGCTTCGGTCCCGTCTATGCCGCCCTGAACATGGTCTCTCCGTGGAACGTCGGCAACCCCGACGTGGACCAGAAGCTGTTCGACGACGACATGGCCAAGCTGAGGGCGAACGGGCAGGACTACCAGCCCGTGATCTATCCCGGATTCGCCTGGTCCAACTGGAAGGAGGGAGCGCCGCGCAACGAGATCCCGCGCAGGGCCGGTGACTTCATGTGGCAGCAGGCCGTGGCCGCCGCCCGGTGCGGCACCAAGTCCGCCTTCATCGCGATGTTCGACGAGTACGACGAGGCCACTGCCATCGCACCGGCCGCGGCGGACAAGTCGATGATCCCCGCCAACCAGTACTTCCTCACCCTGGACGCCGACGGGACCAGCGTCTCCTCCGACTTCTATCTGCGCCTGGCGGGCGCCGTCACCAAGATGATCAACGGGTCGACCGGCATCGACCCCACCGTACCGATCCCGCCGAAGGTCTGACCGAGCCGCCGTAGGCGGAGGAGACCTGACGCCCTCCGCCTACGGCCTTCGACCGCCCGCGTCCCCAAGGAGCCCTTTGTGGCAGCGCCACTCAACCCTCATGGCCACTCCAGCACGCCCGCGGGAAGCGTACGCATCATGCCCCTGGGTGATTCCATCACCGATGGGCACAACGCCTACCCCGGTGGCTACCGCGTCGCACTCCGGCAGCGGCTGGCCGCGGACGGCCATGCCGTCGACTTCGTCGGCTCCCTCGCCAACGGCCCGGTTGAACTGGGCACCCGCCACCACGAAGGACACTCCGGCTGGCGCATCGACCACTTGGACGCACACATACGGACATGGCTGCGGCACAGTGTCCCCCGCACCGTGTTGCTTCTGATCGGAACGAACGACATGAACCAGAGCTACGACGCCACGCAGGCGCCGGCGCGCCTGGCCCGGCTGATCGACCACATCCAGGAGGCCCGGCCGGCCTGTGAGGTGTTCGTCGCCACGGTTCCGCCGCAGTCCGATCCCACACGGGAGCGGCGAGTCAGGGCCTACAACGCGGCCCTTCCCGAGGTGGTCGCCGCAAAGGGCCGACGGGTGCATCTCGTGAACATCTACGACGCGTTGACCACCGCCGACCTCGCCGACGGCCTCCACCCCAACCAGGGGGGTCACGAGAAGATGGCCCGGGTGTGGCACAGCGCTCTTCGTTCCGTACCCGCCGCGCTCATGCCGGAAGTGGCGGGCCCGGAAGCGGTGCGGCCCTGCTCATCCGTCGGTTACCGCCAGGCGCAGAGGTGCCCGGAATGACAGCAGTCCGAGCATCGGCGGCCCCTCCGCGCCCTCCACGACGCGTGCCTTCGGCAGGCTGCGGGCCGCTGCCCGCAGGGCCACTGCCGCCTCCGTTCGCGCCAGCGACGCACCCGGGCAGCGGTGGCGACCGGTGCCGAAGGCCAGATGGTGGCGGATGTTCGCCCGGTGTGGACACATCCGTTCCGGATCGGTGAAGACCTCCGGGTCCGAACCGCTGCCCATGAGCGTCAACAGCAGCTGTGCTCCCGCGGGCAGTTCCACTCCGCCCAGTTCCACCGGTCGCGCTACGACCCTGCGCCACGTGGTCACCGGCGGCTCGCGCCGCAGCACCTCCTCCACCCAGGCCCCGGCCGCTTCCTCCTCCTGTGCCACCCGCGGCCACAGTCCGGGCTCGGTGAGCGCTCGGCGCAGCACGGTGGCGATGAGCTGTCCGGTGGTCGACTGGCCGGCGATGAAGACGAAGAAGCAGACAGCGACCGCGGTCTGGGGGTCCAGCGGGGCTCCGTCGGGCAGCCGGTGCCGGGCGAGTGCTCCGAGGAAGGAGTCGGCGGTGGCCTTGCCGGTGCGCACGGTCGTGGTCAGCCATTGGTGGAACTCACCGGTCTGTGCCGCCAGTTCGAGCTGTCGGTCCGGGGTGGGCCTGCCCCAGAACAGCTCCAGTGAGGCGTCGCTCCAGCGGATCAGCGTGGCCGGGTCGACGTCGTGGATGTCCAGCAGCTCCATCAGCACGCGGCAGGGCAGGAGCTGGGCGAAGGAGGTGAACAGGTCGTATTCGCCGTCGGTGTCGATCCGTGCCCGCGCCGTGTCCAGTAGCTCCCCGGCCAGGCGCTCGATCACCGGTACGGCGGCCGCGACGCGCCGTGCGTTGAAGAACCGGGTGGTGACCCGGCGCAGGCCGGGGTGGCTGTCGGTGCCGTTGTTGGCGAGCGCGGGCGGGAGCTGGAAGCCGGCCCGGGCGAGCACCCGCAGTACGGCCACGGGCAGCGGGGTGACCGCGTGCTGGGCGTTGTCCGGTCGGAAGGTGGCGGGGTCGAGCAGAACCCGGCGGATGTCCCGGTGGCGGCTGACCAGCCACAGACCGGTGCCCGCGTCATGGTGCACGGGCGCCTGGGAGCGCAGCAGGTCCAACCAGGGGTAGGGGTCCCGGACGAAGCCGTCTCCGAACAGGTCCAGACCGTCCAGCGGACCCCCCGCGCCGGGCGGTAGGGGCCCTGCCACCCCGCTGCCGGGTCCGCCGTCGCGGACCTCCGTACCAGGTGCGGTGGTGTCCAGAGCCGGTATGCGCACGGACGGACGCTAACACGTGGCCGCGCCGCCACCGCCGTCCTGTGCGCGGCATCACTCGGACAGACGGCGGCCACCCCGTTCGACGACACCGGCCCCCTCCCCCACCCGCCGACCGGCCACCGGGCGCGTGTCAGAGTACCGATCATGGCCCAGCACCCCGTCCAGCCGACCACACCCGCCCGAGTCGCCCCCGCCCCGGCGGCGGTCTTCGACTGGATCGACCGGCGCACCGAGTTGCGCCGCCGCGCCGGGCTGACCCGTCACCTGCGCCCACGACCGGCCGACGAGCCCGTACTGGATCTGGCGGGCAACGACTACCTGGGCCTGGTCCGCCACCCGCGAGTGGTACGGGCGGCCACGGAAGCGGTGGCGCGCTGGGGCGGCGGTGCCACCGGTTCACGCCTGGTCACCGGCACCACGCAGCTGCACCAGGAACTCGAGGAGGAACTCGCGGCCTTCTGCGGCTTCGAGGCCGCGTTGGTCTTCTCCTCCGGATACACGGCCAACCTGGCGGCCCTCACTGCTCTGACGGGGCCGGGAACACTCATTGTCTTCGATGCCTACAACCACGCCTCCCTGGTCGACGGCTGCCGACTCTCCCGGGCGAAGGTCACGCAGGTGCCACACCGCGAGCCGGGCGCGGTGCGTACCGCGCTCACCGAGCACGGCGGGGGTCGTGCCCTGGTGGTGACCGACTCGGTCTTCTCGGTGGACGGCGACGCCGCGCCGCTGACGGAGCTGGCACCGGCATGCCGTGCGCATGGCGCCGCGCTGCTGGTGGATGACGCGCACGGCCTCGGGGTAGTCGGCGACGGGGGCAGCGGCGCGCTGTCCGCCGCCGATCTGGCCGGTTCCCCGGACGTGGTGGCCACCGTGACGCTGTCGAAGTCGCTGGGCTCCCAGGGCGGGGCGGTGCTGGGCCCCCGCCGGGTCATCCGGCACCTCACGGAGACGGCCCGCACCTTCATCTTCGACACCGGGCTCGCCCCGGCGAGCGTGGGCGCGGCCCTGGGCGCGCTGCGGCTGTTGCGCGAGGAGCCGGAGCGCGCCGCACGAGCCCGGGAGGTGGCCCGGCGGCTGTCGACGGGCCTGGCGGCCACCGGGCTGGACGCGAGCGTGCCGGACGCCGCCGTGGTGTCCGTCCGAGCGCCCTCGCCGGAAGCGGCCGTGGCCTGGGCGCGAGCGTGCCGGGAGGCAGGCGTGGCGGTGGGCTGCTTCCGGCCGCCCTCCACGCCCGACCGCCACTCCCGGCTACGACTCACCGCACGCGGCGACCTCACCGACAACCAGATCGAGCAAGCCGTGGCGGTGGTCGCCCGTTGCGCCCCGCCCAGCGACACGGACGACTGACTCACCAACGCCATCAGACGGCGGGAACGCGAACATCCGACTGGCGCGGGGACCGTTCGCAGCCGGCGCGACCGGAGCCGCTACTGCGCGGCGAGAGACCACACACGCGACGGGTCGGCGTCGCAGTTGTAGATGACGGTGGACGTGTTGTTCAGAACACCGCCGCCTGCCGGGGTGAGGCATTTGCCGCTGCTGTAGTTCACAATGTGGTAATTGAAATTACCCTTATCGGTGAAGTACCAGAGTCGCGACGGATCATTGTCGCAGGTGTAGATGACGGTCTGGGTGTTGTTGCTGCCGGCGCCCCCGGCAGGAGCGAGGCACTTACCGCTGTTGAGGTTCAGGATCTGGTAGAGGGAATTACCCTTGTCCACGAGGTACCAGCTACGTGACGGGTGGGTGTCGCAGTCGTAGATGACGGTGAAAACGTTGTTGTCGACACCACCGCCGGCCGGGCTGAGACACTTGCCGCTGTTGTTGTTCACGAGAAACTTGCCGAATGCCGCCGATCTCGCCGTCGGCGGTAATGTCGCCGTCGAGGGCGACACCTGCGGAGTCACCGGTGCCGGGCTCGACGAGGCCGAGGCGACTGGTGCCGAGAGGACCGTGCCACCGATCGCGGCCACAGCTGCTGCGATCATCCCCGCAGCCTTGAAGTAATTGTTCATCTGCGCCTGCTTTCCTTGTCGAGCGCGGAGGATGGAATGCGGGCGGACACCTTGAACACTGATCCAAAATCATTTCTCGGGTGTCACGCGCTGCGCCTTGAAAATTACCATTGAGGCAGAGCGATGTCGTGAGCACTTTTCCGCCATACGCTGTCCGGCCCGATGCTCGGGACCCATCCGCACGACGCAATTCCCCGGCTGGGCGACAACATCCGACTCACACAGGTGCTGGACTTCGACCCGGAACGGCACTGACCCGCAGCGGGGACATGTCGCGCATCACTCCGGATGGGCCACGGCGTCATCCCGTAGTCGCACCGCTGCCAGCAGACTCAGCCCCGGCTCCGCCCCGCGCAGCGCCTTCACCGCCGCGACCGAGGTGAGGTCCCCGGAGAAGCCGACGTCGGCCAACCGGGAGCGGACCCAATGACCACGCACCTGGGTTTCGGTGGCGGCAGCGGTGGATTCGACGATCGTGACCGCACGTTCCAGACCCGGGCGCGTCTCGGCCGAGGCCCCGTCCAGTGCCTGGCGGAGGGCCGCCGCGACCACATGCGCGTCCCGGATCAGCACGATGTTGTGACTCTTACCCATTCTTCGGTTCCTCCTCTGTAGATCACTGCTCTTGTCATGTCCGAGGTCCAGGCATACGCGAGCGCTGGAACCGCGACACGAACACTCCGGCGCTGACCGGCGCATCGCCCCGCGTCAGCCGGCGCACCCGGCTGGGCTCCTGCTCGGCCAGCCGGAGTGCGTACAGCCCCACCGGGCCGAATTCGTCCCAGGGCGCCCGTTCGGCATCGATGACATGACGGGCCGCTTCTTCGGTGAGCTCGGCCGCGCGGGCACGAGGCAGGCCGTGCTGTTCTTCCAGCAGCCGCGGCAGGTTCCGCAGCCAGTCCTCGGAGGAGTGAACGGTCTCCGGTGTTATGTCGAGTCCACCCTCGCCGGTCGGCTTACCGGGTACGGCGAACCAGATCGCCATCAGGACGATCCCCGCCAGACAGATGATCGGCGTGGGAAGCGTGCCAAGTCCGGTCCTGGGCAGCGTGGTGAAGGCGATGGCCGCCAGGATCGTCGTGGCGGCCGAGGCGAACCACCACCCGACGGCCCGGCGCCGGGCCCCTGACCGCGGCCCGTGCGCCGCGACGAACGCGGTCGCCAGAGCGAGTGCGGTAACGGCTGTCCCCGCCAGGCCGGCCTTGGTCAGCGTGAGAGTGCCACCAGCCGATATCCACAGCAGGAGGCCGACCACCACCGTACTCATTCCCAGCGAACCGAACACGCCGGAAAGGCGGTCGGCCGGGGTCAGGCCGTCCCGGTCGTAGATCGCACGGATCTGATCCGGGACCCGTTCGGTGGCGACCGTCGCCGCGAACTCCGCGGGTGAGCCGAAAGCCTCCCGCGGATGCTCACCGCTCTCCGCGCAGTGCTGCCCCACTTCGTTCAGCACCGTGTCGGCGGTTTCCCGCGGCACCGACCGCGTGGCAAGCGTCAGCCGAGCCCTGGCGTACCAGACTTCGACGGTCTCGTTACTCACGTCCACTCCCTGCCGACACTCATGTCCGCTCCCTGTCGACGTCATCGACTCGGGCCAGCAGACGATCCACGGAGCCGGAGAAGTGCTCCCAGCCCACCCGCTCCTCGCGCAGCCGCGCCCACCCGGCGTCGGTCAGCCGGTAGACCTTGCGCCCCGGGCCGCCCTCCCCCGCCTGCCAGTGAGCCTCGACCAGTCCGTCGTTCTCCAGACGGCCCAACACCGGGTAGAGCGCTCCGCCGCGGACCGTGCCGAATCCTTGCGCGGCCAACTGCTGGACCAGTGCGTACCCGTGCTGGTCGCCCTGCGCGAGCAGAGCGACCAGCAGCAGAGGCAGCATTCCTCGCAGCCAGCCGGACGAGGGCTCCCCGGACGAGGGCTCCCCGGACGAGGGCTCCGCTGTCGGCATGACCTACTCCCGCTTCCAACTAGTCGCGGTTCGCATCTAGTTCGATTTCAGAGTAGTTAAGCACGCGCCAAGATCTGGCACCACCCCGGCCCGGTGTCTGGACGGCCCGGCACCCGGCTGATCCGCGGTTTCCCGCAGGGTCAGCGTTGCGGGGAACACCACCGGGTCGGGCGGCAATCCTCATGTCCTCGCCGATCCGCGGTTTCTAGATTGACAGGCGTCGGGGCGGGAGGCGCCCTGGCGCCGGACCGCCATGTTGGAGACCACGCATGCACTTGATGACCCTGGCGCTGCCCCAGGAGCCCTCGGACGGCATCGCCGGCTGGGCCGCGGACCTCGTGGACGCGATGGGCGGGCCGGGAGCCGGTCTGGCCATCGCGCTGGAGAACCTCTTCCCGCCGCTGCCCAGCGAGGTGATCCTGCCCCTGACCGGGTTCGCGGCCGGTCAGGGCGTGATCAGCCTGGCCTCGGCACTGTTCTGGACCACGCTCGGCTCGGTGGTGGGCGCGCTGGTGCTGTACTGGATCGGCATGCTCGTCGGCCGCCGTCGCATGCACGCCATCTGGGCGAAGCTGCCGCTGGTGAAGACGTCCGATCTGGACCGTACCGAGCAATGGTTCGAGAAGCACGGCACCAAGGCGGTGTTCTTCGGCCGCATGGTGCCGATCTTCCGTAGCCTCATCTCCATTCCGGCCGGGGTCGAGCGCATGCCGCTGCCGGTCTTCGCCCTGCTGACCACGCTGGGCAGCCTGGTCTGGAACTCGGTGCTGGTGATGGCCGGTTACTGGCTGGGCGATCAGTGGGACGAGGTGGAGACCTACGTCGGCGTCCTCTCCAAGGTGGTCCTGGTCGCGGTTGTGGTGGCCATCGTGGTCTATGTCGTCATGCGCTTCCGCGGACGCGACCGGCGGCACCACGCTTCATGAGCCACGACGCGCGCCCCGGCCCCTCCGCTCCGCTCGCGCCACAGCCCGGGCGATCTTGCCCGGGCTGTGCGGCCGGGCTAGGCTTGGCCGCCGTGCAGGGGGATTTCAGGAATATCGCCACTCATCACCTGTTTCTCGGCTCACCCGGTCAGCACGACGGCAGGGGGGCGGCGGATCCCTCGTGGCCGCGCAGGATTCCGGGAACGCTCCTCGGCTGCTGCACGGCCATGCTCGGATTCCTCTACTTGCTGATCGTCGGTACGGTCTTGGCGGCCTTCCTGTTGTGGCCGCGCGCCCGGCCCCGCGCCTTGGCCGCGCTCGCCTCCGGGGCCCATCGGCTCGCGGCGCTGGACCGGGCGCGCCGCTTCGTCTTCTTCGGCGATCGTTTCCCCGAGCACTACAAGTCGTCCGACCAGAAGGTCCTGCGGTATCTGACGATCCGCGGCTACACGGGGCTGCTGTTCACCATCGTCCTCGGTCTGCTGGGGTTCGGCTGCATCCTCGCCGCCGTGCTGGCCGTGCGACTGCTCCAAGGCCGCCTCGACCTGCCGGAACTCCTCACCCAGGCGCTGCTCGGCGGAGTGCTGCTGTTCCTCGACGTACAGGGCATCTACTCCCTGGCGGTACTGGACGCCCGGCTGGCCCGCGAGTGCTTCGGGCCGTCCGAGCGGGAGTTGCTGCGGCAGCGCATCGACGAACTGGCCACCAGCCGGGCCGCGGTCGTCCAAGCCGTCGACGCCGAGCGCCGCCGCATCGAGCGCGATCTGCACGACGGCATCCAGCAGCGCCTGGTGGCACTCGCCATGCTGCTCGGCCGGGCGCGCCGCAGCCGCGGCCGCAACCCCGAGCAGGTGGACGCCTTACTGCACCAGGCGCACCAGGAGTCCCAGGAGATCATCACCGAACTCCGTGAGGCGACCTGGCGGATCTATCCGTCCGCCCTGGACAGCCTGGGGCTGGAGGAAGCACTCGGCGGGGTCTCCGAGCGGTGTTCCATCCCCATCCGCATGGAGTTCGAGGTCGACCGTGCGCTGCCGCAGCCGGTGGAGACCGCCGCGTACTTCGTGGTGTCGGAGTGCGTGACCAATGCCGCCAAGCACTCCGGCGCCACGGCGATTTCCATCCGGCTCGCGTTGCACGGAGCGGTGTTCGTGGTACGGGTCGAGGACAATGGGACCGGCGGAGCGGACCCATTGGGCAGCGGCCTCACGGGGCTGCGCAGCCGGGTGAGCGCGCTCGACGGTCTGCTGCACATCGACAGCCCCCTCGGGGGACCCACGACCATTACCGCGGAGCTTCCATGCGCATGATCCTCGCCGAGGACTCGACCTTGCTACGGGAAGGACTGGTGCGCCTGCTCGTCGAGGAGGGCCATGAGGTCGTCGCGGCGGTGGGCGACGCGGTGTCCCTCATGAAGGAGGTCGAGGAGCAGGCACCCGACATGGTCGTCGTCGACATCCGGATGCCACCGACGCACACCGACGACGGGTTGCGGGCCGCGCTGGAGATCCGCAAGCGCTGGCCCCAGATCAGCCTGCTCGTGCTCTCACAGCACGTGGAGCGCAACTACGCGGCCCAGCTGCTGGCCTCCAACGCGGAGCGGGTCGGGTATCTCCTGAAGGACCGCGTCGCCCAGGTCGAGGAGTTCCTGGACGCGCTCGAGCGGATTCACGCGGGTGGCGCGGCCATCGACCCCGAAGTCGTGCGTCAGTTGGTCATCCGTACCACCCACGGTGACCCGCTCGCCCGGCTCACCCCGCGGGAGCGGAGTGTCCTGGAGACCCTGGCGCAGGGTCACACCAACACGGCCATCGCGCAGAAGCTGCACATCTCGCTGAGCTCGGTGGAGAAGAACCTCAATACGATCTTCGACAAGCTCGAGCTGTCGCACACCGCCGGCTACAGTCGGCGGATCCTGGCGGTTCTGCGGTATCTGGAGTCCTGAGGCGCGCGACCGGTGACCGCCCGGATACCGAGGTGCCCGACGACGTCGTCCCGCACGCCGTCGAGCACCCCTCGGCGCCTGGCACACCGCCGGGCTGTCCTCGGCCCTGCCACGTCCCCGGCCGGCACAGCCCGGTGCCGTCACTGGAAGGAGTACGGGTTGAGCGCGTCCTCCGGCAGGTGTTCCAGCTGCACCCGGTCACCGATGCCGGCTTCCTCCGCGAGTTCGAGGATCACGTCGAAGGCGATGTGATCCTCCAGGGCGAATCCGGTCGAGTCGAAGACGGTCAGCCCGTCCCGCCGCGCCTCGGCGAGCGCGGGGGCGGCGCACAGCTCGGGCAGCTCCGGGCCCAGGTCGCTCTCGTCGAGCTGCTGGCACTCGCCCTCGCGCAGCGCCTGCCCCCGGTGGTCCGGGGTGACGAAGGCGGACTTCAGCACGGACCGCGGCACCTCGTACTTGCCGATCAGATCGGCGCCGATGGCGTTGATGTGGACGTGCGGGCGCAGCCGCTCGCCCTGGAGGACCGGGCCGTCCCCGACCCCGACCGAGGTGACGGTGCAGATGATGTCCGACGCCGCCTCGATCTCCGGGACCGTTGCCACCTCCACGTCGATTCCGAGGAATTCCGCCCGCTCGGCGAAGGACTCGGCGTGGGCGGGCTCGATGTCGTGGACGAGGACGCGGTCCAGCCGGAAGATCCGGCTGAGGGCATGGGCCTGGGTCACCGCCTGGGCGCCGGCGCCCACCAGGCCGAGGACCCCGCTGTCGGGGCGGGCGAGCAGACGGCTCGCGATGGCGGACGCGGCGCCGGTGCGGACGGCGGTGGGAAGGATGCCGTCGCCGACGGCCAGCAGACAACCGGTCACGTCATCGTAACGGGCCATCGTGCCCACGATGGTGGGCAGCTGATGGGTGGTCGGATTCGTGGGGGTGTACGCCACGGTCTTGATGGTGATCGAGTCGCCTGGCTGGTGGTGCGGCATCCATTCGAGGACGGCCGTGTTCTCCCGGCCGCGCAGGAATCCGTCCCGCGCCGGGGTGATACCCCGCCGGCTTTCCGTACGGAACGCCTCGTCGAGCCGGTCGATCATCCGGTCCATGAAAAGGTCTAACCCCTTCCCCTGGACGATCTTGGCAACATGTTGCCGAGTGAGGACCGTGGTTTCCATTGTTTCCCCTTGATTCGCATCACGGTGCGGCATTTACTTGCCAATGGATTTTCGCTCCATCGGAAAGGACGAACCGGAATATGAAACTAATGGCCGCGGATTCCTCCGGTCAAGATTTCTCCTGAGCGAGTACGGTTTCCCGCAGCTGTCACCCTGTGGTTCCCCGCAGGGTGACAGCTGCGGGAAACAATGACTTCCGAGGCGGTTTACCCCGTATCGACGTCCGGTCCATGGAGCTAACGTTTCAGCTTCATAAACCCGTTCAGCCGCCCCGGCGGTTCGGCGATATTGGGAGGACACCGACGGTGCGAAAGAAACCGGCGACGTTACGGGTTGCCCGATGGAGCGCCACGCACCCGTGGTCGGCGATCGGACTGTGGGTCGCGTTCGTCGCCCTGTGCCTCTTCCTCGGCGGCGCCGCCGGTACGAACAAGCTGGATTCGGAGGAGTCCGGGGTCCGGGAGTCGGGCCGAGCGGGCAAGATCGTTTCTTCGGGGGACTTCACCGAGCGGCCCGAGGAGAACGTGCTCATCACCGACGATTCGGGCGGGAAGCTGGACCGGCGGGCGGCGGAGCGGGCGGCCCAGGACGTCACCGACCGGATGAGGGACCTGCCCGAGGTGCGGAGCGTCGGTGATCCGGTCCCCGCGCCGAACGGCAAGGCCCTGCTGGTGCCGGTGACCATGACCGGTGACAAGGACGGCGCCATGAACCGGGTCGGCCCGCTGCTGGACGCGAGCGCCGAGGCCGATCGCGCCCACGACGGGCTCAAGATCGAGCAGGTGGGCGACGGTTCCACGGTGAAGGGCATGTCGGACACCATCGGCGAGGATTTCAGGAGGGCCGAGCTGATCAGCGTTCCGCTGACCCTGCTGATCCTGCTGGTGGTCTTCGGCGCGATCATCGCCGCCGGAGTGCCCGTGCTGCTCGCCCTGTCCTGCGTGGTCTCCGCGATGGGCCTGTCGTCCCTGGCCTCACATGTGCTGCCGGAGACCAGCGCGGTGAGCAATGTCATCCTGCTCATGGGCATGGCCGTCGGCGTCGACTACTCGCTCTTCTATCTCAAGCGGGAGCGGGAGGAGCGCCGTAAGGGCAAGTCCCACCTCGACGCCATCGAGATCGCCGCGGAGACGTCGGGGCACACGGTCGTGGTGTCCGGCACCACCGTGATCGTGGCGATGGCCGGGCTCTATCTGGCCCAGGAGGCCACCTTCGCCTCCCTGGCCACCGGTTCCATCATCGTCGTGGCGGTCGCGGTCCTCGGCTCGGTGACCGTGCTGCCCGCCCTCCTCGCCAAGCTGGGCCGCTGGGTGGACCGTCCCCGGGTGCCGTTCCTGTGGCGGCTCACGATGCGCTCCGGCGAGTCGCGGGTCTGGCCGGCGCTGCTGCGCCCGGCGCTGCTCAAGCCGGTTCTCACACTGGTGGTCTCCATCGGCGCGCTGCTGCTGCTCGCCCTGCCCGCCCTGGACATGAAGCTCAAGCAGCCCGGCCAGGACGACCTGTCACGGGACATCCCGGTCGTACGGGCGACGGACCGGCTCACCGACGCCTTCCCGAGCGAGGGAACCGTGCACAAGGTGGCGGTACGGGCTCCCGCCGACGAGGCCGGTCAGGTCGAGGCCGCCCTGCGCGGGCTGATCGCCCGTACCGAGGGAAACAGCCTGTTCGCCCACGACCAGAAGCCGGTGATCCGCGAGTCCGAGGACCGCCGGGTGCACACCGTCGACGTGGGCACGCCGTACCCGCCGAAGCACCCCAAGGCCACCGAGTCGCTGAAGGTGCTGCGCGGATGGGCGCCCCAGGCGCTGGACGAGGTCCCGGACGCCGAGAGCGCGGTCGGCGGCGCGGTGGCCCAGGGCGCCGACTTCACGGCCCATCTGGAGGAGCGCATGCCCTGGGTGGTGGGCTTCGTGCTGCTGCTGACGTTCGGCACCATGGCGGTGATCTTTCGCTCTCTGGCCGTGGCGCTGTCCGCGGTGCTGCTGAACCTGCTTTCCGCGGCGGCCTCGTTCGGTGTCCTGGTGGCGGTCTTCCAGCACACCTGGGCGGAGGGCCTGCTCGACTTCGACAGCTCCGGCACGGTGGTGTCCTGGCTTCCGCTGTTCCTGTTCGTGGTGCTCTTCGGACTGTCCATGGACTACCACGTGTTCGTGGTCAGCCGGATCCGGGAGATGGCCTTGGACGGCGCGTCCGTGCGGGACTCCGTACGGGAGGGCATCGTTCGCTCGGCGGGCGTCGTGACCAGCGCCGCGATCGTCATGGTGGCCGTGTTCTCGATCTTCGGCACGCTCAACGCGGTCGAGTTCAAGCAGCTGGGCGTGGGACTCGCGGCGGCGATCATGCTGGACGCGGTGGTCATCCGGATCTTCGTGCTGCCGGCGCTGATGACGGCACTCGGCCCGTGGAACTGGTGGCCCGGCGGCACGTCCAGGATCGGCCGGCGGCTCTCCCCGGTGTCGGCTCCGGCTGAGGCCGGTGCCGATGGGCCGGCGGCCCCGTACGCACGGCCCCTCGCGCCGGAGCCGGGCGCGGACGAGGCGCCCAGCGCGTCGCGCGGCGGCGCGCCGGCGCCCGGCCGCCACCGGCGGTAGTGGCCGCGCGACCCCTTTGACGAGGGGGGAGGGCGGTCCGATACCCCCGGTCGGGCACCCTCCCCCCTCCCCTCGTTCCCGTGCCCTCCGGCCTCCTGTGGCGGTCAGCGGGCGGCCGCCCCGGTGAGGAACTCCACCATCGCCTTGTTCACCGTCGCGGGGTCTTCCAGATAGCCGTAGTGCCCGCAGCCCTCGACGAGTTCGTACTCGGCTCCCGGGATGGCGTCGGCGACCTCGCGCGCCAGATGCGGAGGAGTGATCAGGTCGTCCGCGAAGGCGATGACCTGACAGGGGACCCGGATGCCCCGGTACGCCTCGAGCCGGTCGTCCAGCGTGCTCAACTCCATCTGGGCCCGATGCCCGGGACCGCCCGCGGGCGAGAGCTCGAACAGGTCGAGCCAGTCGGCCATGGCCGCCCCGTTGTCGAGGGTGCGCGGGGACAGTGACTTCAGGGCCCGTACCACGGCGGCGTACCGCGCCGGGAGTTCCGTCCCGGCGTCGTACAGTTCGATCTCGGCGCGCGTGATCGCGGCCCGCAGCACATCGGTGCGGCCCCGGGTGGCGATGAGGACGGCCTGACGCACGAGATCGGGCCGGGACAGCGCGAGTTCCTGCGTGATGAAGGCGCCCAGGGACGTGCCGACGACCCGGCAGGGACCGATCCCGAGGTGCTCGATGAGTCCCGCCACATCGCCGGCCATGTCCTGGAGGGT
The DNA here is from genome assembly GCF_016741935.1 of Streptomyces endocoffeicus. GTDB lineage: Bacteria > Actinomycetota > Actinomycetes > Streptomycetales > Streptomycetaceae > Streptomyces > Streptomyces endocoffeicus. The sequence goes on from NZ_JAERRG010000001.1 coordinate 741,816, forward strand.
GAACCCCTCCGGGCACTCCGAGGTCGGCGGTATGCCCCGGTTGTCGAGGGTGATCACGCGGAAGCCGACGGCGGTGAGGGCGGGCACCTGGTGCAGTTGCCACACCGTGCGGCCGGCACCGGTCCCCTGGATCATCACGACCGGCTCGCCCTCGCCGGCTTCCTCGTAGTGGAGCTGTATTCCGCCCACATCGATGAACGGCATCTCGCTCCTCCCTTCTCCTTGGTCTTCCGGGTTACGCGGACATGGGTGTGGCCCGCCCGTCGGGCGCGACGCGTCGGAGGCGTCCCGGCGGGGCGGGCCACACGGCGGTCCTGCGGGTGCGGCGGCTCAGGCCGCGCCGGCGCCTTCCATGGCCTTGATCAGACTCTTGGGGCGCATATCGGTCCAGTTGGTGTTGACGTATTCGAGCGCCGCGTCCCGCGTGGCGTCGGCCAGGACCGTGCGCCAGCCCTGAGGAACCTCGACGAACGCGGGCCACAAGGAATGCTGCCCCTCATCGTTGACGAGCACGAGATAGGTGCCCTCGGGGTCCTCGAAGGGGTTGGTGCTCATGAGATCGCTCCTTCTCGAAGAATTCTTCTCTTGCGCTTGACGTACCTTCACGGCTCACAGCCGGTCGGCGAGAAAACGTCCGATACGGGCCGCGTGACGGGCGTCGGTCATCAGATCTCCGTGGTTGGAGTCTATGGGGCAGATCTCGATCGACCCGCCTATCAGGGGTTGCCACAAGTTGACATTCAGTAGGGTTTCCCGGTCAGTGGGTTTCCGTTCCGCGGACACGAAAAGCATGTCCCCGTCGAAGAACTGGGGCACGTAGGACCGCATGATCCGGACATTGTTCACGTAGACGTCCTTGAGGGCCAGCACGTCCTGGGCCTCGAGGTGGTCGAGGTGCGCCATGGGGTGATTTCCCGCTTGCAGGAACTCCCGGAAGCGCACCAGAACCCGCTCCTGGTCTGCTATGAGCTCGGCCATGTCGAAGGTGAACCCCATGGCCCGCAGATTGTTCGCGACGACCTCGTGCTCCACCGGCTCCGAGTGGTCGCTGTGCTCCCCCGGCGGATAGGAGTCGAGCACCGCGAGCATCCCGACCTCCTCGCCCTCCGCTCGTATCCGGACGGCCAGCGCCTGCGCGGTCAGCCCGCCGAAGGACCAGCCGGCGAGCCGGTAGGGGCCATGCGGCTGCACGGAGCGGATCCGGGCGAGGTAGTCCTCGACCATCTCGTCCATGGACGCCGGGAGCGGTCCGGCGCCGTCGAGGCCGCGGGCCTGGACGCCGTAGACCGGTACCTCGGGGCCGAGGTGGCGGACCAGTCCCGAGTAGCACCAGCTGAAGCCGCCTCCCGGGTGCAGGAAGAACAGCGGAGGGGCCGAGCCGCGGGCTCGCAGGGGCAGCAGTGTCCCCGTCGAGTCGCCCTCCACAGCCGCCTCGCCCGTCAGCAGGCGGGCGAGCGCGGCCGGTGAGGGTGCGTCGAAGACCGCGCGCACGGGCAGGTCGCCGCCCATCTCGTCGCGGATCCGGCCGACCAGCCGGGCGGCGAGGAAGGAGTGGCCGCCGAGGTCGAAGAACTCGTCGTCGGCTCCGACCTCCGCCACGCCCAGGACCTCGGAGAACAGGGCGCACAGGGCGCGCTCCTCGGGGGTCCTCGGCACGCCCGGCGCGGTACCGGTCCGGTACTCCGGCGCCGGCAGCGCGGCCCGGTCGAGCTTGCCGTTGGGCGTCAGGGGCAGCGCGCCCAGGGTGACGAACGCGGCGGGGACCATGTGGTCGGGCAGGTGCCGGGCGGTGTGCTCGCGCAACCGGCGCGCCTCGGGCTCCGCGCCGTGCGCCCCGACCACGTAACCGACCAGGCGCCGGTCCCCCGGCCGGTCCTCCCGTACGACCACGGCCGCCCGCGCCACCTCCGGGGCGGCGGTGAGGACCGCCTCGATCTCACCCGGTTCGATGCGGAACCCGCGGACCTTGACCTGGGTGTCGGTGCGCCCCAGATACATGAGTTGTCCGGCGCGGGTGAGGCGGGCCAGGTCGCCGGTGCGGTACATCCGGGCGCCCGGCGGGCCGTAGGGATCGGCGACGAACCGCTCCGCGGTGCGGTCGGCGCGGGCGATGTAGCCGCGGGCCAGAGCGGTTCCGGTGATGTACAGCTCTCCGGGGACGCCCGGCGGCACCGGGTTCAGCCAGGGGTCGAGCAGCCGCACGGCGGTGTTGTCGACGGGCCGCCCGATGGGGGCGGGGCCGGGCGTCCAGGCGTCGGGGTCCGCCGGGAGCGGGCAGGCCGTCGCCACATGGGTCTCGGCGGGGCCGTAGTGGTTGTGCAGCCGCCGTCCGGGGCGGTCGGCGCAGAACGTGCGGATGGCGCCGTGCGGGGTGAGCGCCTCACCGGCCTGTACCAGGTCGGTGAGGCGCGGCAGTTCGAGCCCCTGGGCGGTGGCGGCCTCGCACACGGCGTCGATGACCAGGTTGGGCGCGTACAGCTCCTGGACGCCCGTGTCGTGCAGCCACCGCGCCAGGCGGGCCGGGTCCCGGCGGACGTCCTCGGGGCAGACCACGAGGGTCTTGCCGTGCAGCAGGGCGGAGAGGATCTCCTGGACGGAGACGTCGAAGCTGACCGCGGTGAACTGGGCCACCCGGGTGCCCGGCCCGCCCGGCAGCTGCGCCTGGTGCCAGTCCAGAAGGTTGGCGAGGGCGCCCGCGGGCATCAGCACGCCCTTGGGGCGCCCGGTCGAACCCGAGGTGTAGATGACGTACGCCGGGTGCGCGGGGTCGAGCGGCCCGGCGCGTTCGTCGTCGGTGACATCGGTCGCGGGGTACGCGGCGAGCGCTTCGGCGGCCTGCCGGTCGTCGATCGCGAGCGTACGGCCGGCGAGCGCTTCCGGAAGTGCCCCGGCCAGTTCGCTGGTGGTCAGCACGAGGGCGGGGCGGGCGTCCTCGAGCATGAACGCGATGCGCCCGGCCGGGTACTCGGGGTCGACGGGCAGATACCCGGCGCCGGCCTTGAGAACCGCCATGAGGGCGGTGACCAGGCCGGCCGACCGGGGCATGGCGACCGCGACGAGGTCCTCGGGGCCCACCCCGCGGTCGATGAGCAGCCGGGCGAGGCGGTTGGCGCGCGCGTTCAGCTCCGGGTAGCCGACCGCGCCGGCCGCGGTTTCCACGGCCACGCCGTGCGGGCTGCGGGCGACGGCCGTCTCGAACCTCTCGGACAGCGAGGCGTCCGGCGCGGCGCGGACCGCGCCGTGCCCGCCGGTCAGCACCATGGCCCGTTCGCCCTCGTCGAGGAGTTGCACCTCCCCGAGGTGCGCCTGCGGGTTCGCGGTCATGGCCGTCAGCAGCCGCAGGAGCCGCGCGACGATCCGCTCTGCCGTGTCGCGCTCGAAGAGATCGGTGCTGAATTCCAGACCCGCGTTCAGCCCGTCCGCACTGCCGTCGGGGGCGTGCCGCTCGGCGAAGGACAGCAGCAGATCGAATTTGGCCGTCCCCGTGTCCGAGTCCAGTTGCTCGACCGTGAGGCCCGGCGCCCCCACGCCGCCCTCGGGGGCCGCCGCGTCCGCCGGTGTCTGCCGCCGCTCGGTGTTGTTGAAGGTGAGCATGGTCTGGAACACCGGGTGCCGGGACTGTGAGCGCTTGGGGTTGAGCGCCTCCACAAGCCGCTCGAACGGCAGGTCCTGATGGGAGTACGCCGCCAGGTCCGTGTCCCGGACGCGGGCGATCAGCTCCCGGAAGGTGGGGTTGCCGGAGGTGTCGGTGCGCAGCACCAGCGTGTTGACGAAGAATCCGACGAGATCGTCCAGGGCGTCGTCGGTGCGACCGGCCACCGGGGTGCCCAGCGGGATGTCGGTGCCCGCCCCGAGCCGGGTGAGCAGCGCGGCGACCGCGGCCTGGACCACCATGAAGGGGCTGGCCTTGGTGGCGCGCGCCAGGGAGCGGATCCGCTCGTACAGCGGTCCGGGCACCTGGTAGGGGATGCGTTCGCCGCGATGGGCGGAGGTGGCGGGGCGCGGCCGGTCGGCGGGCAGCGCGAGCTCGTCCGGCAGCCCGGCCAGGGTCTGCTTCCAGTAGGCGAGCTGACGCGAGATCAGGCTGTCCCCGTCGTCCTCGGAGCCGAGCACCTCGTGCTGCCACAGGCTGTAGTCGGCGTAGCTCACGGGCAGCGGCCGCCAGGCGGGGGCGGCGCCGTCGCGCCGTGCGGCGTAGGCGGAGACGATGTCGCGGGCGAGCAGCGGCACCGACCAGCCGTCGCCCGCGATGTGGTGGACCAGGAGCAGCAGCACATGTTCCCGCTCACCGGTCTCGAACAGCCACACCCGCAGGGGGAGTTCCTCGGTCAGCTCGAAGCCGTACCCCACGGCGGCGGCGATCTCCCGCTCCAGGCGGTCCGGCGGCACATCGGGGACGACGGTCAGCGCGGGCCGTGCCTCCGGGCCGTGCAGCACGACCTGGTACGGGCCTTCGGCGTCCTCGGCGAAGACCGTGCGCAGCGACTCGTGGCGCTCCGCGACGTCCATGAGCGCGTCCCGCAGCGCCGCGCGGTCCAGATCGCCGGTGAGCCGCAGCGCGAAGGGGATGTTGTACGTCGGGGAGGGGCCCTCGAAGCGGTGCAGGAACCACAGCCGGCGCTGGGCGAAGGAGGCCGGGACGCGCCCGGGGCGCGGTTCGGCGGGCAGCAGCGCCGGCCGGGCCGATCCGGCCGTGTCGAGGGCGCGGGCGATCCCGGCCACGGTCGGCGTGTCGAACAGCTGCCGCACCGCCAGCTCGGCACCGAACACCGAGCGGATGCGCCCGGCGAGCCGGGTGGCGAGCAGTGAGTGTCCGCCGGCGTCGAAGAAGTCGTCGTCGATGCCGACCGTCGGCAGCCCGAGGACCTCCGCGAAGAGGCCGCACAGGATCTCCTCCTGGGGGCCGCGCGGGGCACGGCGTGCCCCGGTGGCGGCGGCCGGACCGGTGTCGGGCACGGGCAGGGCCCTGCGGTCCACTTTGCCGTTGGCGGTCAGCGGCAGCGCGTCGAGGACGACGAACGCGGCGGGCACCATGTAGTCGGGGAGTTCGGCGGCGAGGTGCGCCCGCAGGTCCTCCGGGGACGGGGTGGTGCCGCGTTCGGCGACGAGGTGGGCCACCAGGCGTCTGTCGCCGGGGCGCGGCTCCTGCACGGTGACGACGGTCTGGGCGACGTCGGGGTGGCCGCCCAGCCGCGCCTCGATCTCACCGAGCTCGATGCGGAAGCCGCGCAGCTTCACCTGTTCGTCCGCGCGCCCGAGATATTCGAGGGCGCCCTCGGGGCTCCAGCGCACCAGGTCGCCGGTGCGGTACATGCGGGCGCCGGGCGGGCCGTAGGGGTCGGCGACAAAGCGTTCCGCGGTGATCCCGGGGCGCCGCCAGTAGCCGCGTGCCAGGCCCGCTCCGGCGATGTGCAGCTCGCCCGCCGTGCCGGGCGGCACCGGGCGCAGCCCCGTGTCCAGGACCATCAGCCGGGTGTTGTCCAGGGGGCCGCCGATGGGGACGGAGGCGGGGACCTCCTGCCCCCGGGGAAGCCGGTGGCGCACCGCGAACGTGGTCGTCTCGGTGGGCCCGTACACGTCGACGACGGTCGTGTCGGGGCAGGCGCGCATCACCCGGCGGACGGACGCGGCGGGGACCGCCTCTCCCCCGGTCCACACCTCGTGGAGGCCCGCGAAGTGTTCGGGCGCCTCGTCGGCGACGAGCTGGAAGAGACCGGTGGTCAGGAACAGCCCGGTGATCTCGTGCTCGACGAGCAGCTTGCCGAGCAGGTCGGCGTCGAGGTCGCCGGGCGGGGCGACGACGGCGGTGCCGCCGGTCAGCAGTGGCACCCACATCTCGTAGGTGGAGGCGTCGAAGGCGTGCGGCGAGTGGATCAGGACCCGGGTGTGGGCACCGCCGGTGAACGAGCGGTCATGGGCGAGTTCGAGCACATGGCGGTGGGTGGCGGCGACGCCCTTGGGGGTTCCGGTGGAGCCGGATGTGTGGCAGATGTAGGCGATCTGGTCGGCGTGGACGCGCGGCAGCGGCTCCCTGGGCGCGGGACCGGGTTCCGGGGCGTCGTCGTCCACGACGACCGACGGAAGTCCCAGGTCCGCGGCGCGGTCGGCGTTCGCCCGGTCGGTCAGCACCAGGGAGACACCGGCGAGGCCGGTGAGCAGACGCAGCCGGTCGGCCGGGTCGCGCTGGCGCAGCGGGACGTACGCGCCGCCCGCCTTGCAGACTCCCAGCGCGGACACGACGACGTTCGCCGAGCGCTCCATGAGCAGCGCCACCGGGGTCTCCGAAGCCACTCCGAGCCGGGTCAGGCGGTGCGCCAGCGCCTCGGAGCGGGCGTCGAGCGCGGCGTAGTCGAGCGCGTCGGCGCCGGTGCGGACGGCGATGGCGTGCGGGGTGCGGGCGGCCTGGGCCCGGAACGCCTCCGGCAGGCTGAGGTCCGGGATGTCGGTGTCCGCGCCGCGGCCGAACCCGGACACGGCCCGGTGTTCGTCCCGGGAGAGCAGCTCGAGTCGGCCAACGGGCCGCAGCGGGTCGGTGGCGACCGCGGTGAGGACGCGGACCACGCGGTCCAGGACGGCGCGGGCCGACGCCTCGGTGACCAGGTCGGGCTGGTGGTCCAGGCGCAGCCGCAGCAGGCCGCCGCGGCCGACCGCGACGAGCGCCAGCGGATAGTGGGCGGCGTCGCGGTTGCGGGCACCGACGACGGTCAGGCCGCGCGCCCCGCCCGGCTTGTCGTTCCCGGCCGCGAGGTCCACGGGGTAGTTCTCGAACACCATCGTGGTGTCGAAGAGTTCACCGGCTCCGGCGAGCCGCCGCACCTCGGCGAGGTCGATCTGCTGGTGGGCCTGGAGCCGGGTCTGCTCGTCCTGGACCCGGCGCACCATGTCCACCAGCGGCTCGGCGGGGCGCAGCCGTATCCGGACGGGCAGGGTGTTGATGAACAGGCCCACCATCGTCTCGACCCCGGCGAGTTCGGGCGGCCGCCCGGAGACGGTGGCGCCGAACGCCACGTCGTCGCGGCCGGTCAGCCCGCCGAGGACGACCGCCCAGGCGCCCTGCACCAGCGAGTTGAGGGTCAGCGCACGCTCCCGGGCGAGGGCCGCGAGCGCCTCGTAGGCGGCGGGTTCGAGCTGGGCGTCCAGGCGTCCCGGCACGACCGCGGGCCGGTCGCCGGCCCGGGGCGCGACCAGGGTGGGGCCGTCGAGTCCGGCCAGCGCCTCGCGCCACGCGGCCACCGCGGCGTCCCGGTCCTGGTCGGCGAGCCAGCGCAGATAGTCCCGGAAGGGCCGGACCCGTGGCAGCCCGCTGTCGTCGCCCCGGGACGCGTACAGCGCGAGCAGTTCGCGCAGCACCATCGGGCGCGACCATCCGTCCAGCAGGATGTGGTGGTTGGTCAGGATGAAGCGGTGCCGGCCGTCGCCGAGCCGCAGCAGGGTGAACCGCATCAACGGCGGCTTGTTGAGGTCGAAACGGCGCCGCCGGTCCGCCTCCAGCACCCGGTCCGCCGCCGCGGCGCGCTCGTCCTCGGACAGCGCGGCGAGGTCGATTTCCTCCCAGGGCAGGGTCACCTCGTGCGGAATGAACTGGACGGGCCGCCGCAGGCCCGCGTAGCGGAAGCCCGCGCGCAGATTGGCGTGGCGCCGCAGCAGAGTGCGGCACGCGCTGCGCAGCGCCTCCGGGTCGAGGTCGCCCTCCAGGTCCATGGTGTCCTGCACGACATAGACGTCCGGCGCCGCCTCGTCGTAGACGCTGTGGAAGAGCAAGCCCTCCTGCAGCGGGGCCAGCGGCAGGATGTCCTGCAGTCCGGACTGCGTCGCCATCACATGGTCCTCCAGTCGTCTTCCAGCAATTCGATCTCGTCCTGGCTCAGCAGGCTCAGGGAAACGTCCGAGACGGTGAGCCCGCCCGCGTCGGGGCGTTCCGCGTGCTCGGTGAGGGCCGTGAGGGCCTGGAACCACAGGTCCGCCAGCGCGCCGACCTCGGTCCGGTCGAGGATGCCCTCCGCCCAGGTCCAGGTGGCGGCCAGTTCGGGTCCGCGCGGTCCGTCGTCGGTACGGGCGTTGAGCTCCAGGGGGTGGGCGAGCGGAACCCGGGGGTCGGTGCCGCCGATGCCGGCGGCGCTGGTGAGCACGGTCCAGTCCGGGACCGTGGCGCTGCCCGCCTCCTCGGCGTCCGCGACCGTGAAGCGTCCCAGGTAGTTGAAGGCCACCCGCGGCTCGGGCAGGCGGGTGAACCCCGGTGCGGTGCTCGCGTTGAGATACCGGACCAGGCCGTAGCCGATGCCCTTGTCGGGCACGGCCCGCAGCTGCTCCTTGATCCGCTTGACGGCCTCCCCCGCGGCCGGGCCCCCCGCGAACGCGTCGGCGAGGTCGACGCCGCCCGGGTCGATCCGTACGGGGTAGAGGCTGGTGAACCAGCCCACGGTGCGGGACAGGTCCACGGCGCCCACGAGGTCCTCCTCACGCCCGTGGCCCTCCAGGTCGAGGAGCACCCCGGCGGGCGGCCCGCCCGCGCCCCAGGCGCCCCGGCCGCCGCGCCAGCGGGCCCACGCCAGAGCGAACGCCGTCAGCAGCACGTCGTTGATCTCGGCGGTGAACACCGAGGGCACGCGGGTGAGCAGATTCTCGGTGACCGCGACCGGCAGCGTGACCGTCAGATGCGCCGCGCTCCCGTACCTGTCCCGGGCCGGGTCCAGTGCCCGTCGGCCCAGCAGCGGGTCCCCCGGCCGCAGCACCTCCTGCCACCAGGCGGCCTCCGCCGCCCGCGCGGGCCGTGCCGCCGCCTCCGTCAGGCGCTGCGCCCAGCGGCGCAGCGAGGTGCCCACGGGCTGGAGTTCCGGCTGTCGCCCGGCGCTCACGGCCCGGTACGCCTCGGCCAGGTCGGGTACGAGGACGCGCCAGGACACCCCGTCGACCACCAGGTGGTGGACGAGGAGGAGCAACAGGCCCGGAGTGTCCGCGCCGCGGTCGAACCAGACCACCTGGACGAGTCGTCCCGCGTCCAGGTCCAGACGCTCCCGTGCGGCTTCGGTCTCCCGCCGTACGAGATCCCGCTGGGCCGGCTCCTCGAGTCCGGCGGCGGCCACGCGGCGGACCAGGGACGCGGCGTCGACCGTGCCCGGTCGGCGTACCTCCAGCCGCCGTTCGTCGGCGGCGGTGAGCCGGGCCCGCAGGGCGCCGTGGTGGTCGAGCACCGACTGCACCGCGGACCGCAGATGCTCATGGCGGAGGGCCGCGGGCACCTGGATGAGCCGCGACTGGTTGAACTGGTCGGCCGGGCCGCCTCGTTCGAGGAACCAGCGCACGATCGGCGTCAGTGGTACGTCTCCGACGTCCGCCCCCGGCTCCTCCGCGGCCACCCGGACGGTCTCCGTGGCGATGTCGGCGAGCGCGGCGACCGTGCGGTGCTCGAAGACGTCGCGCACCGCGAGTTCGAGTCCGGCCCGCCGGGCGCGGCTGACGAGTTGGATGGACATGATGCTGTCGCCGCCGAGATCGAAGAAGCCGTCGTCGATGCCGACCCCGTCCAGCCCCAGCACGTCGGCGAACAGCGCGCACAGGGTCTTCTCCCGCTCGGTGCGCGGGCCCCGCCGGTCCGCCTCCGGCTTCCCGCCGTACACGGGCGCGGGCAGGGCGCGCCGGTCGAGCTTCCCGTTCAGGGTGAGCGGGAGCGCGTCCAGGACGACCACGGCCGACGGCACCATGTGCTCGGGCAGGGCGGTGGCGAGATGGGCGCGCAGCGCGTCGGACCCGGGGGTGGACTCGGCGCGGGCGGTCGGCACGGCATAGGCCACGAGGCGTTTGTCGCCGGGCCGGTCCTCGCGCAGGATCACCGCGGCCTGGGCCACCGAGGCGTGCGCCTCGACCGCCGCCTCGATCTCGCCGAGCTCGATGCGGAAGCCGCGCAGCTTGACCTGGTCGTCGACGCGGCCGTGGTACTCCAGGCGCCCGTCGGCCAGTCGGCGTCCGGTGTCCCCGGTGCGGTACATGCGGCCCTCGCCGAACGGGTCGGCCACGAAGCGCTCGGCGGTGAGGCCGGGCCGGCCGAGATAGCCGCGGGCCAGACCGGCTCCGACGACGTACAGCTCCCCGACGACACCCGTGGGGACCGGCCGGAGCCGCTCGTCCAGCACGTACACGGCGAGATCCGGGATCGGTTCGCCGATCACCGAGCCGGACGAGGCGGCGACGACGGCTTCGTCGAGCGCGACATGTGTGACGTGCACGGTGGTCTCCGTGATGCCGTACATGTTCACCAGGGACGGGGCGTCATCAGGGTGCCGGGAGTACCAGTCGGCCAGCCGGCCCGGCTCGAGCGCCTCGCCGCCGAAGACGACATGGCGCAGGCGGAGCCGCGCGGCGTCCTCGGAGTTGTCCCGGTCGGCCGCCATGAGCTGGTAGAAGGCCGACGGGGTCTGGTTCAGCACGGTGACGCGCTCGTCCACCAGGAGCTTCAGGAACCGGTCCGGGGTCCGGCTGGTCTCGTGGGAGACGACGACCAGCCGTCCGCCGTGCAGCAGCGGTCCCCACAGTTCCCAGACGGAGAAGTCGAAGGCGTAGGAGTGGAACAGCGTCCATACGTCGTCGGGGCCGAAGTCGAACCAGTGACCGGTCGAGTCCATCAGGCGTATCGCGTTGCCGTGCGGCACCTCGACCCCCTTGGGCCGCCCGGTGGATCCCGACGTGTAGATGACATACGCGGTGTCCAGGGGCGAGAGTGCCACATCCGGGTCGGCGGCGTGGTACCGCTCCGACTCGGCGAGCACATCGGGCGTCACGGTGAGGATCGGCCGCGCGTCGTCGATCATGTACGCGATGCGGTCGGCCGGGTAGGCCGGGTCGATGGGCACGTATGCCGCACCCGACTTCAGTACGCCGAGGACCGCGACGACCAGCTCCTCGGTGCGGGGCATGCTCAGGCCCACATACCGCCGTGGGCCCGCTCCCCGCTCGCGCAGCAGATGGGCCAGCCGGTTCGCCCGCGCGTTCACTTCGGAGTAGGTGAGGGACGTGGTCTCGTATGTCACCGCGATCGCGTCCGGAGTGGCGGCCACCTGCCGCTCGAACCTGGACACGATCGTGTCGCCGGAGATCGTGTCGCCGGAGGCGGCGGGGTGCCGTGGCGGCGCGGTCAGCTCGCGCCACTCGGCCGGGTCGAGGATCCGGAGGTCCTGTATCCGGACGGCCGGGTCGGCCGCCACCTGCTCCAGCAGGCGGACGAAGCGGTCGGCGATGCGCTGCGCGGTGGCCCGGTCGAACAGGTCCGTGCTGAAGTCCAGCGCGCAGCCCAGCCCGGCCCCGGTGGCCCCGGCCGCCCCGGCCGCCCCGGTGGTCTCGGTGATCTCGGTGATCTCGAAGGCGAGGTCGAACTTCGCCGAGGGCGCCCCGAGCGGTCGTCCGGTGACGGTGAGCCCCGTCCGCGCGGTGAGCGGCCGAGCGGCGTTGTTCAGGTTGAGGACGGTCTGGAAGAGCGGGTGCCGGGCCAGCGAACGCTCCGGGTTGACCACCTCGACCAGCCGCTCGAAGGGCAGGTCCTGGTGCGCGTACGCCTCCAGGTCCCGCGCCCGGACACGTTCGACCAGTTCGGTGAAGGTGGGGTTGCCGGAGGTGTCGGTGCGCAGCACCAGCGTGTTGACGAAGAACCCGACGAGGTCGTCCAGCGCGTCGTCGGTACGGCCCGCGACCGGTGTGCCGATGGGGATGTCGCTGCCCGCCCCGAGCCGGGTCAGCAGGGTCGCCAGGGCCGCCTGAAGGACCATGTACAGACTCGCGCGTTGCTCACCGGCGATCCGCGTCAGCCGCTCGTACAGGCCCGGCGGCAGCTCGAACCCGACCCGGTCGCCCCGGTAGGAGGCGGCGGCCGGCCGTGGCCGGTCGAAGGGGAGGGCCAGCTCCTCCGGGAGCCCTTCCAACGCCCGGGTCCAGTGGTCGAGCTGGCGCGCGATCTCGCTGCCCGAGTCGGACTCGTCGCCGAGGAGGTCACGCTGCCAGAGGCTGTAATCCGCGTACTGCACCGGCAACGGCTCCCAGGCGGGGGCGCGGCCGGACGTCACGCGGGCCGCGTACGCCGCCGTGAGGTCGCGGACCAGGATGCCGCGCGACCAGGCGTCGCTCGCGATGTGATGCGTCAGCAGGAGCAGGGCCGAACGGTCGGTTTCCGCACCGCCGGAGCCTCCGGCGGCGGCGGGCAGCCGGAACAGCGAGGCACGGATCGGTATCTCGGCGGAGAGATCGAAGGCGTACGCGGCGGCGTCGCGCATCAATCGGTCCACGGACCCCTCGTCGGCCACCTCCGCCACGCTCAGCGGAACCGGTGCCTGATCGGGTGCGAGGACGACCTGATAGGCGCCGCCGCCCGCGTCGTCGGCGAACACCGTGCGCAGGCTCTCGTGGCGCACGACCACGTCGTTCAGGGCCTGGCGCAGCGCCTCCTCGTCCAGCGCGCCGGTCAGGTCGAGGGAGACCACCATGTTGTAGGCATCGCTCGGCCCCTCCAGGTGCTGGAGGAACCACAGACGCTGCTGGGCGTGCGACAGCGGCACCCGGGCGGGCCGCTTCGCGCTCACCACCCGGCCCCGTACGGCGGCGGACTCGTCGAGTGCCGTGGCGAGTTCGGCGACGGTGGGTGCCTCGAAGACGCGGCGTACGGCGAGTTCGGCGTCCAGGACGGTACGGATGCGGCTGACCAGTTTGGTCGCGAGGAGGGAGTGGCCGCCGAGATGGAAGAAGTCGTCATCGATAGTGACCGACTCCAGGCCCAGTACCTCGGCGAACAGACCGCACAGGATCTCCTCGCGCGGTGAGCGCGGCGCCCGGCCGGTGGCGGTGTCGGGGCCATAGTCGGGCGCGGGCAGCGCCCGCCGATTCAGCTTCCCGTTCGCGGTGAGCGGGAAGGCATCCAGGGTCGTGAAGGCGGAGGGCACCATGTACCCGGGGAGTTGCGCGGCCACATGCTCACGCAGGGCCAGGGACTCCGGTCCACCCGCCACGGATGGAATGACATAGGCCACAAGACGCTTGTCCCCGGGCCGATCCTCACGCACCAGAACGGCGGCCTGCGCCACCTGCTCATGCCCGGCCAGCACGGCCTCGATCTCACCCAGCTCGATACGGAAGCCCCGCAGCTTGACCTGGTCATCGACCCGGGAGAGGTACTCCAGCTCGCCCACGGCCGTCCATCGCACCAGGTCACCGGTGCGATACATCCGCCCACCGCCGGTGCGGTCGAACGGATCGGCCACGAAGCGTTCAGCGGTCAGCCCCGAGCGTCCGTGATAGCCACGGACCACACCCTCACCCGCGATATACAGCTCACCGGGAACACCGGCCGGGACCGGCCGCAGGCCGTCGTCCAGCACATACACCTGGGTATTGGCGATCGGCCGCCCGATACGGGGCGCACGCGCGGTATCCGGGGTGACCGACCAGGCTGTCGACCAGATCGTGGTCTCCGTCGGGCCGTACATGTTCGTCACCGACCCGGCCCGCTCAGCCAACGCCACCGCCAGATCGGCGGGCAGAGCCTCACCACCGACGAGGACCCGCACTCCTGTGAGCACGGAGGCGTCCTCGGCCAGCACCGCCCGCCACAGGCTGGGCGTCGCCTGCATCACCGAGATCCGCTCATTGGTCACGAGCGCGCACAGCGCCACCGGATCCCGTACCGCATCCCGCTCCGCCACCACCACCGCCGCACCACTCAACAACGGCACGAACAGCTCAAGGCCCGCGATGTCGAACCCGACGGTGGTCACGGCCAGCAACCGGTCCGCCCCGGTGAGCTGGAACCGCTCCGCCATCGCCACCACAAAGTTCGCCAACGGCCCCTGCGGAACGACCACCCCCTTCGGCCGACCCGTCGACCCCGATGTGTAGATCACATACGCCGCGTGGGACGGCGCAGGGGGAACGAACCGCCGCTCCCCCTCCATCCGGGAAAGCTCCTCGGCGGTCTCGGGCGCGTCCAGCAGCACCCGTGGGAAGTCCACATCCGGCAGCACGGACTCCAACTCACCAGTGGTCAGGATGAGTTGAGGTGCTGCGTCCTGGAGCATGTAGGCGAGCCGGTCGGCCGGATACTCCGTGTCCAGCGGCAGGTACGCCGCCCCGGCCTTCCACACCGCCAGCAACGCGACCACCAGATCCACCGACCTCGGCAACGCCACCGCCACGAACGCCTCGGGCCGCACCCCACGGTCGGCCAGCAGCCGCGCGAGACGATCGGCCCGAACGTCCAGCTCGCGATACGACAGCGACACCCCACCAGCCACCACCGCCACCGCGTCCGGTGTCCGCGCCACCCGCTCCCCGAACAACTCCACCACCGAACGACCCGGCACCTCACCCGCCGTGTCATTCCAGTCCCACAACACCGACCGCGCCTCGGCCTCGTCCAGCAGCTCGACACGGTCGAGCGGCGCGTCCGGGGCGTCGACCATGCCCCGCAGCACCCGCAGATACCGCCGGCCGAGGGCTTCGACGGTGCTCCGATCGAACAGGTCGGTGCTGTACTCCAGCACTCCGGGCAGTCCCCCCGCGCCATGCGGCTGTTCGGTGAAGGCGAAGGACAGGTCGAACTTGCCCACTCCGGTGTCGGCCGCCATCGGCGACACGGTGAGATCGGGGATCCCGGCCACGGCCTGCTCGGTGGCCGCCGTGTCGGTGTTGTTGAACGCCAGAAGCACCTGGAAGAGCGGATGGCGGGCCAGCGAACGCTCCGGATTGAGCACCTCGACCAGCCGCTCGAAGGGCAGGTCCTGATGGGCGTAGGCGGCCAGGTTCCGGGTGCGCACACGCTCGATGAGCGCGCGGGCCGTGGGACGCCCCGACGTGTCGGCGCGCAGCACCAGCGTGTTGATGAAGACGCCGACCAGGTCGTCGAGCGCGGTGTCGGTGCGGCCCGCGATCGGTGTGCCGATGGGGATGTCCGTCCCCCCGCCGAGCCGGGTCAACAACGCCGCGAGCCCCGCCTGGACCACCATGAACGGGCTCGACTGCGTGTCCCGTGCGAGCGCGGCCACCTTGTCGTAGAGGTCGGCCGGAATCTCGAAGGGAATGCGGTCGCCCCGGTAGGAGGCGACGGACGGCCGCGGCCGGTCGTACGGCAACTCCAGCTGATCCGGCAGGTCCGCCAACGCGCCGGTCCAGTAGGTGAGTTGCCGTGCGATCTCACTCTCCGGATCGGACTCCTCGCCCAGGACGTCGCGCTGCCAGATGCTGTAGTCGGCGTACTGCACCGGCAGCGGTTCGAGTGCGGGAGCCTCGCCGGTGGTGACCCGCGCGGCATACGCGGCCGTCAGATCGCGTGCCAGCGGTGCGCGGGACCACGCGTCGCTCACGATGTGGTGCAGAACCAGCAGGAGAACGTGTTCCGCGCCGCCGTCGAGGGCGAACAGCGTTGCGCGGACTGGCAGTTCCGCCGCGTCGGCGGACAGGTCGAAGCCACGGCGGGCGGCCTTACGCAACTGCCCTTCGAGACTCACCCGGTCCGTTTCCACCGTCGTCAGCTCGGGGCTTGCCTCATCGGCCGGGCGCACGACCTGGTACGCACCGTCGGCGTCCTCGGTGAAGACGGTGCGCAGGCTCTCGTGCCGGGCGACCACATCGCCCAGGGCCAGCCGTAGGGCGTCCCGGTCCAGGGGGCCGGTCAGCCGCAGCGCGATGGGGACGTTGTAGGTGGCGCTGGGGCCCTCGAACTGGTTCAGGAACCACAGCCGCCGCTGGGCATACGACAGCGGAATCCGCTCCGGGCGCGGATCGGCCACCGTCAGGCCACGACGCACACCATCGGTCGCGAGGGCGGTGGAGATACCGGCGACGGTCGGGGTCTCGAAGAGCTGCCGGATGGGCAACTCCGCGTCCAGGACGGTACGGATGCGGCTGACCAGTTTGGTCGCGAGGAGGGAGTGGCCGCCGAGGTGGAAGAAGTCGTCATCGACGGTGACCGACTCCAGGCCGAGAACCTCGGCGAACAGACCGCACAGGATTTCCTCACGCGGCGAACGCGGCGCCCGGCCGGTAGCGGTGTCCGAACCGTAGTCGGGCGCGGGCAACGCACGCCGGTCCAGCTTTCCGTTGGGGGTCAACGGCAGCTCTTCGAGGGTGACGAAGGCCGAGGGGACCATATAGTCGGGTAGCGACCCGGCGGCGTGCTCCCGCAGGTCCGTATCGGAAACGCTGGGATCCGCCACGACGTACGCGACCAGTCGCCGGTCCCCGGCCCGGTCCTCCCGTACGACGGCGGCCGCCTGCGCCACCTCGGGGTGACCGCTCAACACGGCCTGAATCTCGCCCAGTTCGATACGGAAGCCCCGCACCTTGACCTGGTCATCCACCCGGCCCACGTAGACCAGTTGGCCATCGGCGTTCCAGCGCGCTACATCACCCGTGCGATACATCCGCGCACCCGCCGGACCGTAAGGATCGGCGGTAAACCGCTCAGCGGTCAGATCCGCACGCCCCAAGTAGCCACGCGCCAGCACCACACCACCGATGTACAGCTCACCGGCCACGCCCGGCGGCACCGGACGCAGACCGGCATCCAGCACATAGGCGCGGGTGTTCCAGAACGGCCGCCCAATCGGCACCGCACCACCAGCAACCTCCTGACCAGGCTCGATCCGGAAGTCGGCGCAGTTGACCGTCGCCTCCGTCGGACCGTACGCGTTGACCACCCTTACACCCGGATGCGCCGCCCGCCAGGCTGCCAGCGCCTCGCCCACCAGCGCCTCACCACCGGTGATCAACGTCCCCGACGGCGACACCTCCTCGGGCAGCGCTTCCAGCATTCCCAGGTGGGAGGGGGTGACCTTCATAAACGACGGCCGACCAGCACCACCCGCCGACTCATCGAGGTCTGCCAGCACCACCCGGCCACCACTGACCAGCGGGGTGTAGAGCGCGGTGACGGTCAGGTCGAACGCGACGGAAGAATGCAGCAACGCCGTCCCCGACGCATCCGGATACACCTCACGCGCCCGCTCCAGATACGCCCCCACCGAACGATGCTCAACCACCACACCCTTGGGACGACCCGTCGAACCCGACGTATAAATCACATACGCGGGCGTATTGAGACTCACCACCGCCGACACCGGCTCATCCCCATACGCATCGGCCGCCCCGAGATCCGCCACGTCATCGATCACCAGGACCGGCCGGGCATCGCTCAGGATGTGAGCCTTGCGCTCCGCCGGATACTCCGGATCCACCGGCACATAAGCGCCACCGGCCTTCAGCACACCCAGCAGCGTCACCACCAACTCCACCGACCGGGGCAAGGCGATGGCCACAAACCGCTCGGGCCCCGCTCCCCGCTCGATCAGCCACCGGGCGACCCGGTTCGACCGCCCGTCCAGCTCCGCGTACGTCAGCCGGGCGTCACCGAACACCACGGCCACCGCGTCCGGCGTCCGCGCCACCTGCTCCGCGAACAGCACCGGCAGCGACACACCCCGTACGTCGCGCCGCTCGCCGTTCCACTCGACCAGCACCCGCTCCCGCTCCGCCGCATCCAGCAACTCCACCTCCCCGATACGACGCTCGGGGTCCTCGGCCAGCTCGGTCAGAACCCGGACGAAACGCTCGGCGACACTCTGCGCGGTGGCCCGGTCGAACAGATCGGTGCTGAAGTCCAGAGCCCCCTCCAGCACCACACTTCCGTCCGCATCGTCGCGCCGTTCACCGAGCCGGAAGGACAGGTCGAACTTCGCCCCTCCGGCGGCCACCGGTTCACCGGTCACTGACAGGCCCGGCAGCGAGGTGACGGCCGACGCCCCGGCCTGCTCGGTGTTGTTCAGCGTGAGCATCGTCTGGAAGAGCGGATGCCGGGCGAGCGAACGCTCCGGGTTGACCACCTCGACCAGCCGCTCGAAGGGCAGATCCTGGTACGCGTACGCCTCCAGATCCCGCGCCCGCACCCGCTCGATCAGCTCCGCGAACGTCGGGTTGCCGGAGGTGTCCGTCCGCAGCACCAAGGTGTTCACGAAGAAGCCGACGAGATCGTCCAGCGCGTCGTCCGTGCGGCCGGCGATGGCCGTGCCCAACGGGATGTCCGTCCCGGCGCCGAGCCGTGTCAGCAGCGTGGACAGCGCCGCCTGCACCACCATGAACAGGCTGGCCCGACGCTCACGGGCGATCCGCGTCAGCTCATCGTGAAGGGCGGATGGCAGCTCGAAGGTGATCCGATCGCCGTCGAACGAGGCGGTCGCCGGCCGTGGCCGGTCGAAGGGCAGCGGCAGTTCCTCCGGAAGGTCGGCCAGCGCCTCCTGCCAGTAGCCGAGTTGGCGGGAGATCTCGCTCTCCGCGTCGTGTTCGGCCCCCAGCACCTCGCGCTGCCAGATGCTGTAGTCCGCGTACTGCACCGGCAGCGGCTCCCACTCCGGAGCCTCACCGGAGCCGACTCGTGCCGCGTAGGCGCGTGTCAGATCGCGGGCCAGTGGGCCCATCGACCAGGCGTCGCTCGCGATGTGATGCGCGACGACCAGCAGGACGGACTCGTCATCGCCCAGCTCGAACAGCCACGCCCGTAGCGGCACATCGTCCATGAGGTCGAAGGGCGTCCGGATCGTCCGGTTCAGCTCTTCCCGTACGGCCTCCCGGTCGATCGCGGCCACCGTCAGGTCCACCTCGGCAGCGTCCAGGATCACCTGGTACGCACCGTCGGCGTCCTCGGCGAACACCGTACGCAGGCTCTCGTGCCGGGCCACCACATCGCCCAGGGCCAGCCGTAACGCGCGCGCGTCCAGCTCACCGCTCAGCCGCAGCGCCACCGGAATGTTGTACGTGGCACTCGGCCCCTCGAACTGGTGCAGGAACCACAACCGCTGCTGCGCCAGCGACAACGGCAACCGCGGCGGCCTCGGCACCACCGCTCGCAGCCGGGTCCGTGCCACCGCCGACGCGTCCAGCACATCAGCGAGTTCGGCGACGGTGGGTGCCTCGAAGACGCGGCGTACGGCGAGTTCGGCGTCCAGGACGGTACGGATGCGGCTGACCAGTTTGGTCGCGAGGAGGGAGTGGCCACCGAGGCCGAAGAAGTCGTCATCGACGGTGACCGACTCCAGGCCCAGCACCTCGGCGAACAGACCGCACAGGATCTCCTCACGCGGCGAACGCGGCGCCCGGCCGGTGGCGGTGTCCGAACCGTAGTCGGGCGCGGGCAGCGCCCGCCGGTCCAGCTTCCCGTTCGCGGTGAGCGGGAAGGCATCCAGCGTCACAAAGGCCGACGGCACCATGTACGCAGGGAGTTGCGCGGCCACGTGCTCACGCAGGGCCAGGGTTTCGGGGCTGCCCTCCACGGCCGGGATCACATAGGCGACGAGCCGTTTGTCGCCGGGCCGGTCCTCGCGGACGAGGACGGCGGCCTGGGCCACGCCGTCATGCCCGGCAAGCACCGTCTCGATCTCACCCAGCTCGATACGGAAGCCCCGCAGCTTGACCTGGTCATCGACCCGGGAGAGGTACTCCAGCTCACCCGCGGCCGTCCACCGCACCAGGTCACCGGTGCGATACATCCGCCCACCGCCGGTGCGGTCGAACGGATCGGCCACGAAGCGTTCGGCGGTCAGCCCCGAGCGTCCGTGATAGCCACGGACCACACCCTCACCCGCGATATACAACTCACCCGGCACCCCGACCGGCACCGGCCGCAACCCACCATCCAGCACATACACCTCGGTATTGGCGATCGGCCGCCCGATACGCGGCGCACCCGCCCCCTCCGACGTGACCGACCACGCCGTCGACCAGATCGTGGTCTCCGTCGGGCCATACATATTCGTCACCGACCCGGCCCGCTCAACCAACGCCACCGCCAGATCAGCGGGCAGAGCCTCACCACCCACCAACACCCGCACACCCGCCAGCACCGAAGCATCCTCGGCCAGCACCGCACGCCACAAACTCGGCGTCGCCTGCATCACCGAAATCCGCTCAGCCGACACCAACCCACACAACGCCACCGGATCCCGCACCACATCCCGCTCCGCCACCACCACCGCCGCACCACTCAACAACGGCACGAACAGCTCCAGACCCGCGATATCGAACCCGACGGTGGTCACCGCCAGCAACCGGTCCGCCCCGGTGAGCTGCAACCGCTCCGCCATCGCCACCACGAAATTCGCCAACGACCCCTGCGGCACCACCACACCCTTCGGCCGACCCGTCGACCCCGACGTATAAATCACATACGCGGAGGTGGTGAGGTCCATCGCCGCCCGTGCCTCCTCGGGCCCGGCCGGATCGTCCAGCGCGTCCCGCACGACGGGCTCGTCCAGGAGCAGACGCGGAATCTCGATGGTCTCGGGGAGATGGTCGCCGGTCTCCGTCGTGGTGAGGATGAGAGTCGGTGCGGCGTCCTGGACCATGTAGGCGAGCCGGTCGGCCGGATACTCCGTATCCAGCGGCAAGTACGCCGCCCCCGCCTTCCACACCGCCAGCAACGCCACCACCAGATCCACCGACCTCGGCAACGCCACCGCGACAAAGCCCTCGGCCCGCACCCCACGGTCAACCAGCAACCGCGCCAGACGCCCGGCCCGAGCGTTCAACTCGCCGTACGACAGCGACGCCCCACCAGCCACCACCGCCACCGCGTCCGGCGTCCGCGCCACCCGCTCCCCGAACAACTCCACCACCGAACGGCCCGGCACCTCACCCGCCGTGTCATTCCAGTCCCACAACACCGACCGCGCCTCCGCCTCGTCCAGCACATCGACGCGGGCCAGCGGGGCGGTCGGCTCGGCCACGGCCTGGGTGAGGAGCCGGAGGAACCGTTCGGTGAGGGTGTGTGCCGTCGCGCGGTCGAACAGGTCGGTGCTGAACTCCAGGACACCGTTGAGCGCGTGCACCTGCCCATTCTCGTCATGGCTCTCGACGAAGCCGAAGGCGAGGTCGAACTTGGCCACGGACGTTTCGACCTGCTGACGGTCGGCGGTGAGCCCGGGAAGACCCCCGAGGGAGTCCAACGCCCCTTGATAGTCGGTGTTGTTGAGGGTCAGCAACACCTGGAAGAGGGGGTGCCGGGAGAGCGAACGCTCCGGGTTGAGCACCTCGACCAGCCGCTCGAAGGGCAGGTCCTGATGGGCGTACGCGCCCAGGTTCGTCTCCCGGACCCGGTAGAGGAGCTCGGCGAAGCCGGGGTTCCCCGAGGTGTCCGTGCGCAGCACCAGCGTGTTCAGGAAGACACCGATCAGGTCGTCGAGCGAGGTGTCGGTCCGGCCGGCGATCGGTGTGCCGATGGGGATGTCCGTCCCCCCGCCGAGCCGGGTGAGCAGCGCCGCAAGGCCGGCCTGAAGCACCATGAACGGGCTGGCCTGCGCCTCCCGGGCCAGCTCGCCGATCCGTGCGTACAGCTCCGCGGACACCTGGAACGGAACGCGATCGCCCCGGTAGGAGGCGACGGGCGGGCGCGGCCGGTCGTACGGCAGCTCCAGCTGATCCGGCAGGCCCTCCAGCGCGGTGGTCCAGTAACCGAGCTGGCGCGAGATCTCGCTGTCGGAGTCGGACTCGTCGCCGAGGACATCGCGCTGCCAGATGCTGTAGTCCGCGTACTGCACCGGCAGCGGCTCCCACTCAGGGGCATCGCCCGAGGTGACCCGCGCGGTGTACGCCGCCGCCACGTCCCGCGCCAGCGGTGCGCGCGACCATGCGTCGCTCACGATGTGGTGTGTCAGGGCGAGCAGCACATGCTCCTCTTCCGCGACCGCGAACAGCACGGCGCGGAAGGGGATTTCGGCAGCCAGGTCGAAGGGACGGGCCGCCGCCTCGGCCAGCGCCTCGTCCAGCCGCTCCTCGTCGGTCTCCACCAGCGGGAGCTCCGCACATACCTCGTTCATGGGCAGGACGATCTGCCAGGAGCCGTCGGTGTCCTCGGTGAAGACGGTGCGCAGGCTCTCGTGCCGGGCCACCACATCGCCCAGGGCCTGGCGCAGCGCGTCCCGGTCCAGCCGCCCGGTCAGCCGCAGCGCGACCGGAGCGTTGTAGGTGGCGCTGGGGCCCTCGAACTGGTTCAGGAACCACAGCCGCCGCTGGGCATACGACAGCGGAATCCGCTCCGGGCGCGGATCGGCCACGGTGACGCGGCGACGCACACCGTCGGTCGCGAGGGCGGTGGAGATACCGGCGACGGTGGGGGTCTCGAAGAGCTGCCGGATGGGCAACTCCGCGTCCAGGACGCCACGGATCCTGCTGACCAGCCGGGTGGCCAGCAGCGAGTGGCCACCGAGCCGAAAGAAGTCATCGTCGACGGTGACCGACTCCACGCCCAGCACCTCGGCGAACAGACCACACAGGATCTCCTCGCGCGGCGAACGCGGCGCCCGGCCAGGGACAGCGTCCGAACCGTAGTCGGGCGCGGGCAACGCACGCCGGTCCAGCTTTCCATTCGGCGTCAGCGGCAGCTCGGAGAGGGTGACAATCGCCGACGGCACCATGTAATCCGGCAGCGAAGCGGCCGCGTGCTCCCGCAGAACCGCGATGTCAAGGTGATCCGCCACCACATAGGCGACCAGTCGCTGGTCCCCGGCCCGATCCTCCCGCACGGCCACCGCGGCCTGAGCCACATCGGGATGGCCACGCAGCACAGCCTGGATCTCGCCCAGTTCGATACGGAAGCCCCGCACCTTGACCTGGTCATCCACCCGGCCCACGTACACGAGCTGTCCATCGGCGTTCCAGCGCGCCAGATCCCCGGTGCG
The DNA here is from genome assembly GCF_016741935.1 of Streptomyces endocoffeicus. Taxonomy (GTDB): domain Bacteria; phylum Actinomycetota; class Actinomycetes; order Streptomycetales; family Streptomycetaceae; genus Streptomyces; species Streptomyces endocoffeicus. The sequence continues at coordinate 764,513 of NZ_JAERRG010000001.1, forward strand.
GTACATCCGCGCACCCGCCGGACCAAAGGGATCAGCGGTAAACCGCTCCCCCGTCAGATCCGGACGACGCCAATACCCCCGTGCCAGGACCACACCACCGATGTACAGCTCACCGGCCACGCCCGGCGGCACCGGACGCAACGAGGCGTCCAGCACATACGCCCGCGTGTTCCAGAACGGCCGCCCGATCGGCACCGCACCACCAACAACCTCCTGACCAGGCTCGATCCGGAAGTCGGTGCAGTTGACCGTCGCCTCGGTGGGACCGTACGCATTGACCACCCTCACATCCGGATGCGCCGCCCGCCAGGCTGCCAGCGCCTCGCCCACCAGCGCCTCACCACCGGTGATCAGCGTCCCCGACGGCGACACCTCCTCGGGCAGCGCTTCCAGCATTCCCAGGTGGGAGGGGGTGACCTTCATAAACGACGGTCGACCAGCACCACCCGCCGACTCATCGAGGTCTGCCAGCACCACCCGGCCACCGCTGACCAACGGCGTGTACAACGCCGTCACCGTCAGATCGAACGCCACCGACGAATGCAGCAACGCCGTCCCCGACGCATCCGGATACACCTCGCGTGCCCGCTCCAGATACGCCCCCACCGAACGATGCTCAACCACCACACCCTTAGGCCGACCCGTCGAACCCGACGTATAAATCACGTAGGCCGGAAGCGACAGCTCCCGCACCTCTTCCACCGGCTCATCCGAGTACGCATCGGCCGCCACGAGATCCGCGACCCCATCGATCACCAGCACCGGCCGCGCATCACTCAGGATGTGGGCCTTGCGCTCCGCCGGATACTCCGGATCCACCGGCACATACGCGCCGCCTGCCTTCAGCACACCCAGCAGCGTCACCACCAGCTCCACCGACCGCGGCAACACCACACCCACAAACCGCTCAGCCCCCACCCCCTGCCCCACCAGCCACCGCGCCACCCGATTCGACCACGCCTCCAACTCCGCATACGTCAGCCGAACGTCACCGCACACCACCGCCACCGCATCCGGCGTCCGCACCACCTGCTCCGCGAACAACACCGGCAACGACACACCCCGCACACCCCGCGACTCACCATTCCACTCGACCAGCACCCGCTCCCGCTCCGCCGCATCCAGCAACTCCACCTCACCGATACGACGCTCGGGGTCCTCGGCCAGCACGGTCAGCACGCGGACGAAACGCTCGGCGACACTCTGCGCGGTGGCCCGGTCGAACAGATCGGTGCTGAAGTCCAGAGCCCCCTCCAGCACCACACCCCCATCAACCCCACCACGACGCTCCGCAAGCCGGAACGACAGATCGAACTTCGCCGCCCCCGCCGCCACCGGCTCACCCGTCACCGACAGGCCCGGCAACGAAACAACGGCCGACACCCCACCCTGCTGTGTGTTGTTCAACGTCAACATCGTCTGGAACAACGGATGCCGCGACAGCGACCGCTCCGGATTGACCACCTCCACCAACCGCTCAAACGGAAGATCCTGATAGGCGTACACCTCCAGATCCCGCACCCGCACCCGCTCGATCAGCTCCGCGAACGTCGGGTCACCGGAGGTGTCCGTCCGCAGCACCAGCGTGTTCACGAAGAAGCCGACCAGGTCGTCCAGCGCGTCATCGGTACGGCCGGCCACGGAGGTACCGAGGGGGATGTCCGTCCCCGCGCCCAGGCGCGTGAGCAGCGCGGACAGCGCCGCCTGCACCACCATGAACAGGCTGGCCCGGCGCTCACGGGCGATCCGCGTCAGCTTCTCGTGCAGCTCCGGAGCGAGGTCGAGAGTGACGGAGTCGCCCTGGTAGGTGGCGGCCGCCGGGCGGGGGCGGTCGAACGGCAGCGGCAGCTCCTCCGGAAGGTCCGCCAACGCCGCCTTCCAGTAGGCCAGTTGGCGGGTGATCTCGCTGTCGGGATCGTCCTCCGCACCCAGCACCTCGCGCTGCCAGATGCTGTAGTCCGCGTACTGCACCGGCAACGGCTCCCAGCCCGGAGCCCCGCCGGAGCCGACCCGCGCCGCGTACGCCCCGGTCAGATCGCGGGCCAGCGGGCCCATCGACCACGCGTCACTCGCGATGTGATGCGCGACGACCAGCAGCACATACTCATCGCCGCCAAGCTCGAACAGCGAGACCCTCAGCGGCCTTTCCGACCGGAGGTCGAAGGTATGGCGGCCCTCGGTGAGGAGTTCGGCACGCAGCTGGGTCTCGTCGGTCCGTACGACGTTGAGCTCGACCTCCGCGGTGTCCAGGACCATCTGGTACGGACCGTCGGCGTCCTCGGCGAACACCGTGCGCAGGCTCTCGTGCCGGGCCACCACATCGCCCAGGGCCAGCCGTAACGCGCGCTCGTCCAGCTCACCGCTCAGCCGCAGCGCCACCGGAATGTTGTACGTGGCACTCGGCCCCTCGAACTGATACAGGAACCACAACCGCTGCTGCGCCAGCGACAACGGCAACCGCACCGGACGCGGCACCACCGCCCGCAGCGGGGAGCGCACCGCGGTGGACGCGTCGAGCACGGTCGCGAGCTCGGCGACGGTGGGTGCCTCGAAGACGCGGCGCACCGCCAACTCGACGTCCAGGACCGAGCGGATCCGGCTGACCAGCTTCGTCGCCAGCAGCGAATGGCCGCCGAGGCCGAAGAAGTCGTCATCGATGGTGACCGACTCCAGGCCCAGCACCTCGGCGAACAGACCGCACAGGATCTCCTCGCGCGGCGAACGCGGGGCCCGGCCGCCCGTCGACCCCGGTCCGTAGTCGGGCGCGGGCAGGGCGCGCCGGTCCAGCTTGCCGTTCGGCGTCAGCGGGAAGGCGTCCAGGGTCGCGAACGCGGAGGGCACCATGTAGTCGGGCAGTTGCGCGGCCATATGCCGACGCAGATCGGTGCCGCTCGGTACGGCACCATCCGCCGCCGGGACGAGATAGGCGACGAGCCGTTTGTCGCCGGGCCGGTCCTCGCGGACGAGGACGGCGGCCTGGGCCACGCCGTCATGCCCGGCAAGCACCGTCTCGATCTCACCCAGCTCGATACGGAAGCCCCGCAGCTTGACCTGGTCATCGACCCGGGAGAGGTACTCCAGCTCACCCACGGCAGACCACCGCACCAGGTCACCCGTGCGATACATCCGCCCACCGCCGGTGCGGTCGAACGGATCGGCCACAAACCGCTCCGACGTCAGCCCCGAGCGTCCGTGATAGCCACGGACCACACCCTCACCCGCGATATACAACTCACCCGGCACACCCACCGGCACCGGCCGCAACCCACCGTCCAGCACATACACCTCGGTATTGGCGATCGGCCGCCCGATACGCGGCGCACCCGCCCCCTCCGACGTGACCGACCACGCCGTCGACCAGATCGTGGTCTCCGTCGGGCCATACATGTTCGTCACCGACCCGGCCCGCTCAGCCAACGCCACCGCCAGATCAGCGGGCAGAGCCTCACCACCGACGAGGACCCGCACTCCTGTGAGCACGGAGGCGTCCTCGGCCAACACCGCCCGCCACAAACTCGGCGTCGCCTGCATCACCGAAATCCGCTCAGCCGACACCAACCCACACAACGCCACCGGATCCCGCACCACATCCCGCTCCGCCACCACCACCGCCGCACCACTCAACAACGGCACGAACAGCTCCAGACCCGCGATATCGAACCCCACCGTGGTCACCGCCAGCAACCGGTCCGCCCCGGCGAGCTGCAACCGCTCCGCCATCGCCACCACAAAGTTCGCCAACGGCCCCTGCGGAACGACCACCCCCTTCGGCCGACCCGTCGAACCCGATGTGTAGATCACATACGCCGCGTGGGACGGCGCGGGGGGAACGAACCGCCGCTCCCCCTCCGTCCGGGAAAGCTCCTCGGCGGTCTCCGGCGCGTCCAGCAGCACCCGCGGGATGTCCACATCCGGCAGCACACCCGTCAGCTCATCCGTGGTGAGGATGAGCGTCGGCATGGCGTCCTGGAGCATGTAGGCGAGCCGGTCCGCCGGGTACTCCGTATCCAGCGGCAAGTACGCCGCCCCCGCCTTCCACACCGCCAGCAACGCCACCACCAGATCCACCGACCTCGGCAACGCCACCGCCACGAACGCATCGGGCCGCACCCCACGCCCGACCAGCAACCCCGCCAAACGCCCAGCGCGCTCATCCAGCTCGCGATACGACAGCGACACCCCACCAGCCACCACCGCCACCGCGTCCGGTGTCCGCGCCACCCGCTCCCCGAACAACTCCACCACCGAACGACCCGGCACCTCACCCGCCGTGTCATTCCAGTCCCACAACACCGACCGCGCCTCCGCCTCGTCCAGCACATCGACGCGGCCGACGGGCAGCTCGGGGTCGGCGACGAGTGCGTGCAGGACACGTACGAAACGGTCCAAGAACCGCTGGGCGGCGGCCTCGTCGAAGACATCGGGCCGGTAGTTGAGTCTGAACAGCATGGTGTCGCGGGCGGAGCCGACCAGCATCAGCGGGTAGTGGGTGGCTTCGCGGTCCTTGCTGGGGACGAGTTGGACGGCGGCGGCGATGCCCTCGCCGCCGGTGGCGGCGCGGTCGACGGGATAGTTCTGGAACACCATGGAGGTGTCGAAGAGCTCGCCGTGGCCCACCGCGCGCTGGATCTCGGGGAGTTCGAGGTGCTGGTGTGGTGTGAGCCGGGTCTGCTCGGCCTGGACGCGGGTGAGGAGTTCGACGAACGGTTCTGCGGCACGCACCCGTATCCGGGTGGGCAGGGTGTTGATGAACAGGCCCACCATCCGTTCGACGCCGTCGATCTGTGGCGGGCGCCCGGAGACAGTGGTGCCGAAGACGATGTCGTCGCGACCGGTGTGTCGGCCAAGGGTGATCGCCCAGGCCGTCTGTACGACGGTGTTGAGGGTGACGCCGCGGCTCCGGGCGATCTCGGTGAGGGCGGCGGTGTCGGACCGGGAGAAGGAGGCGAGGACCTCGGCGGAGGCGACCGTGGTGCGGGCGACGCCCGGGGCCACCGGGCTGGGTTCGGCGAGGTCGGCGAACGCCTCGCGCCAGGCGGCGCGGGCGGCCTCGCGGTCCTGTGCCGCCAGCCAGGTGAGGTAATCGCGGTAGGGGCGTACGCGGGGCATGGCGCTGTCGTCGCCGTGGGCGTCGTACAGCGCGCACAGTTCGCCCATGAGGACGGGCAGCGACCAGCCGTCCAGCACCAGGTGGTGGTTGGTCAGCACCAGGCGGTGGAGCGAGGCACCCAGCCGGATGAGGGTGAATCGCAGCAGCGGTGGCCGGGTCACGTCGATCCGTGTGCTCCGGTCGGCGGTCATGGCCTCGGCCGCGGCCGCGGGCCGCTCGCCCTCGGGCAGCGCGGTCAGGTCGGTCTCGGTCCAGGGCAGCGGCACAGTGCGCATCACCACCTGCGCCCAGTCGCCGTTCTTGCGCTGCCGGAAGGCGGCGCGCAGGGTGGCGTGGCGGGCCAGGAGGGCCTCGGCGGCGGTGCGCAGGATGGCCGTGTCCAGCGGGCCCTCGATGTCGAAAGCCGCCTGGACGACGTAGGGGTCGAGTTCACCCTGGTCGTAGACGCTGTGGAAGAGCAGGCCCTCGTGGAGCGGGGCCAGCGGCAGGATGTCCTCGATCTTCCGCGGGGTGCGACTCACTGTCGGGCCTCTTCTTCGTCTTCAGGAGCGTGTACGTCGTCGGATGCGGCCGGCTCTTCGTCGTCCGGCATGTCGTCGAACAGGTCGCCGAGTTCGTCCTCGAATGCCTCGATCTCGTCCTGGGTGATCGAGGACAGGGAGACGTCGGACGGGGTGAGCCCTCCGGCGTCGGGGTTCTCGGCGTGGGTCACGAGTGCTTCGAGCGCCCGGAACCACAGGTCGGCCAGTTCGTGGACCTCGTCCTCGTCGAGGATTCCGCCGGCCCAGGTCCAGTGCGCGACGAGCTGCGATCCGTGGGGGCCGTCATGCGTACGGGCGGTGAGCTCCAGGGCATGGGCGAGCGGCAGGTGCGGCGGATCGCCGGCGACGCTGTCGACGCCGATGAGCGGGGTCCAGTCGGTGTCCTGGCCGACGCCTGTGGTGGAGAAGCGCCCCAGGTAGTTGAAGGCGACCTGAGGATCCCGCAATCCCGCGAACCCCTCGGCCGTGGCGGGGTTGAGATAGCGGACGAGGCCGTAGCCCATGCCCTTGTCGGGCACGGACCTGAGCTGTTCCTTGATCCGTTTGAGGATGTCTCCCGCGCTTCCACCGCCCGCGAACGCCTCGGTGAGGTCGGTGGCGCCCGTCTCCAGGCGCACGGGGTAGAGGTTGGTGAACCAGCCCACCGTGCGTGACAGATCGGCGCCCCGGACGAGGTGCTCCTCGCGGCCGTGCCCCTCCAGGTCGAGAAGGAGGCCGGTCTCCCCGCGCCACCGTTCCCACGCCAGGGTGAAGGCGGTCAGCAGGACGTCGTTGACCTCCGCGTTGAACGCGGCGGGCAATCGGGTCAGCACGGCTTCGGTGACGCTCACCGGAAGGGTGAGGCTGATCCGTCGGGCGGCCGCGGTGGTGTCGCGGGCGGCGTCCAGCGCCCGGCGCCCGAGCCCGCGGTCCTCCTTCCGCAGCGTCTGCTGCCACCAGGCCGCGTCGGCGACCCAGGCCGGTTCGGCCGCTTCCTCGGTCAGCCGCTGGGCCCAACGCCGCAGTGAGGTGCCCACGGGCTGGAGTTCGGGTGTGCGGCCGGCGGCGATGGCCTCGTGGGCCTCCGCGAGGTCGGGTACCAGGATGCGCCAGGAGACTCCGTCGACGACCAGGTGGTGGACGAGGAACAGCAGCAGGCCCGGCGTGTCCGCACCGCGGTCGAACCACACGACCTGTACGAGCGTGCCGCGGTCCAGGTCGAGCCGTTCCCTGGCGCTCTCGCTCTCGGCCCGTACCAGGGCGTCGAGTGCGGGTTCGTCGAGGGGCCGGCCGGCTTGTCCGGTGGCCTGCACATGGCGTACCAGGGGCGCGGCGTCGACCGTGCCGGGTGCCCGTATCTCCAGTCGGCGTCCGGGGCCGTCGGTGAGCCGGGCCCGCAGGGCGTCGTGGTGGTCCATGAGCGCCTGGAAGGTCCGGGTGAGGGTGTCGAGGCGCAGCGCCGCGGGCGTCTGGAGGACGACGGACATGTTGAACCCGTCCAGGTCCTCACCACGCCGCAGCAGCCAGTGCGCGATCGGGGTGAGGGGCACCTCGCCGACGCCGGCGCCCGGCTCCTCGACGACGGTCCCCGCCACCTCCGTGACGACGTCGGCGAGCGCGGCCACGGTGCGGTGCTCGAAGATGTCGCGGACCGACAGTTCGAGTCCCGCCCGCCGGGCCCGGCCGACGAGTTGGATGGACATGATGCTGTCGCCGCCGAGATCGAAGAAGCCGTCGTCGATGCCGCACCCGTCGAGCCCCAGCACGTCGGCGTACAGCCCGCACAGGGTCTTCTCCCGCTCGGTGCGCGGCCCTCGGCCCGTGCCGTCGCGGTCCGCGACGGGAGCGGGAAGCGCCCGCCGGTCGAGCTTTCCGTTGGCGGTGAGGGGCAGTTCGGACAGGACCGTCACGGCCGACGGGACCATGTAGTGCGGCAGGTGCTGTTCGAGGTGGGTACGCAGGGTGGGGACGAGGTCGGCTTCGTCGTGGGCGCCTTCCGGTACGACGTAGGCGACCAGCCGGGTCACCCCGGGGGTGTCCTCGCGGGTGACGACGACCGCCGTGTCGACGTGCGGATGGTCGCCGAGCACGGCTTCGACCTCGCCGGGTTCGACGCGGAAACCGCCGATCTTCACCTGGTCGTCGACGCGCCCCAGGAACTCCAGTTGCCCGAGGCGGTTCCAGCACACGATGTCGCCGGTCCGGTACATACGGGAGCCGGGGGCGCCGAACGGGGTGGCGACAAAGCGTTCCGCGGTGCGGCCGGACCGGTTGAGGTAGCCGCGGGCCAGCTGTGCGCCGCCGATGTAGAGCTCCCCTCGCACACCGGGCGGCACCGGCCGCAGGTACGCGTCGAGCACATGGACCTGGGCGTTCCACAGCGGGTGGCCGATGGACGCGGACGACGGCCACTCGTCGGTGTCCTCGGGGAGCGTGGTGGACGTGGCCGCGTGGGTCTCGGCCGGGCCGTAGATGTTGTGGGCCATATGGCGCCAGTCGCCGGCGCAGAACCGGCGCAACTCGGCGCTGAGCCGGAACTGTTCGCCGCCCTGGAAGATGTCGGTGAGCGAGTCCAGTGGTTCGCCGCGGTCCTCGGCGGCCGCGAGCACCGCGTCGATCACCAAAGTGGGCGCGAACAGCTCATTGACGCCGTGGCGGGCGATCCAGCGGACCAGTTCGTAGGCGTCGCGCCGGACGTGTTCCTCGGGCAGGACGAGCGTTTTGCCCGCCACCAGCGCCTGGAGAATCTCCTGCACCGCGAAGTCGAAGGCGACGGCGAGGAATTGGGCGGTGCGGGTGCCGACGCCGCCGCTGTAGGTGTCGGTGTGCCAGGCGAGCAGGTTCATCAGCGACCCCATGGGCATCACCACACCCTTGGGGGCCCCGGTGGAGCCCGAGGTGTAGACGACGTACGCCGGGTGGCGCGGGTCCAGCGGGCGTACGCGGTCGTCGTCCGTGAGATCGGTGGCCGGGGCGTCGGCGAGCGCCCGTACGGTGGCCGGGTCGTCCAGGACGAGGCAGCGGGCCGGGCCGGTGCCCAGGAGGGGGCGGGTGGCCCCGTCGGTGATCAGGGCGCGGGGCGCACAGTCGTCGAGAATGGCGCGCAGCCGCTGTTCGGGGGCCGAGGTGTCGAGGGTGAGGTAGGCGGCACCCGTCTTGAGGGCGGCGACCAGGGAGACGATCATCTCCGCCGACCTGGGCAGGGCGATCGCCACGATGTCCTCTGCCCCGATTCCCTCGGCGGCCATGAGCCGGGCCAGCCGGTTGGCCCGGGCGTTGAGCTCCTCGTAGGAGAGGGTGGTGTCCTCGGAGATCAACGCGGTGGCGCTGGGCACCTCGGCGGTCTGCCGCTCGAACAGTACGGGCACGGTCTGCGGCGGCACCTCCTGCGCGGTTCCGATCCAGTCACGCAGGATGTGCCGGGTTTCCGCGGGGGTCAGAATGTCGAGCCGCCCGATGGGGCGGTCCGGGTCGGCCACGACGCCTTCGAGCACCCGCAGCAGTCGATCCGCGAAGCCGTCGGCGGTCTTCCGGTCGAAGAGGTCGGCGTTGTACTCGACCGCGGCGTGCATGCCGGTCGGCTCGCCCATGGGCCCGTAGGTCTGGTCGAAGAAGAACGCGAGGTCGAACTTGGCGTGTCCGGTCTCCGGAGCCCGTACGTCCATGGTCAGGCCCGGCAGCCTCAGCACCTCGAGGGCGTCCTGGTTGTTGTCGAAGCCCAGCAGCACCTGGAACAGGGGGTGGCGGGCGAGCGAGCGGACGGGGCTCAGCACTTCGACGAGCCGTTCGAACGGCAGGTCCTGATGCGCGTAGGCGCCGAGGTTCGTCTCGCGGACCCGGCCGACGAGTTCGGTGAAGGCGGGGTTGCCGGAGGTGTCGGTGCGCAGCACCAGCGTGTTGACGAAGAAGCCGACCAGGTCCTCCACGGCGGCGTCGGTCCGCCCCGCGATGGGGCTGCCGATCGGCACGTCCGTACCGGCCCCGAGCCGGGTCAGCAGCGTCGCCAGGGCGGCCTGCACCACCATGAACAGGCTCGACCGCGTGTCGCGCGCCAGGTGGGCCAGGCCCGTGTGAAGCTCCGCGGGTACCTCGAAGGTGATGCGTCCGCCCTGGTGGGACTGGCGCGGTGGCCGGGGCCGGTCGGTGGGCAGCTCCAGTTCCGCCGGGAGATCCGCGAGTGCCCGCTTCCAGTGGGCGAGTTGGCGTGAGATCTCGCTGTCGGGGTCGGACTCGGCACCGAGCACCTCACGCTGCCACAGGGTGTAGTCGGCGTACTGCACCGGCAGCGGCCGCCACCGCGGGGCCTCGCCCGTTTCGACGCGTGTCGTGTACGCCGACGACAGGTCGCGGGCCAGCGGGCCGAGCGACCAGCCGTCGCCCGCGATGTGGTGGACCACCAGGACGAGGACGCACTCCCCGGTGGGTGTGGTGAACAGCCATCCGCGGACGGGTAGTTCGCGGGTGAGGTCAAACGGGTGGGAGGCCGCGGCCCGTACCCTGCCGTCCAGTTCCTCGGGGGTGACCGTCTCCTCGATCAGCTCCGGTCGCGCCTGCTGGGCGGGCAGGATGACCTGCCGCGCACCGGTCCCTTCCGCCGTCTCCTGCGCGAACAGCGTGCGCAGGCTCTCGTGGCGCGCGACGACGTCACCCAGGGCAAGGCGCAGTGCGGTGCGGTCAAGGGTGCCGACGAGCCGCAGGGTGACCGGGATGTTGTAGGTGGCGCTGGGGCCCTCCAGGTGGTGCAGGAACCACAGCCGCTGCTGTGCGTAGGAGAGCGGAACGCGCGGCGGGCGCGGGGCGGGGGTCACGGGAGGCCGGGCGCCGGACGCCTCGTCGAGCACCGCGGACAGACCGGCGACGGTCGGGTTCTCGAAGAGCCGGCGGATGGAGATCTCCACGCCGAGCACCGAGCGCACGCGGCTGAGCAGCCGTACGGCTGACAGGGAATGGCCGCCGGCGGCGAAGAAGTCCGCGTCGATGCCCACGGAGGGAACGCCCAGCATCTCCGCGAAGAGGGTGCACAGGATCTGTTCCCGCGGGTTGCGTGGCGCACGGGACGGCTCGGTCCGCCGGTCGGGTGCGGCGGTTTCGCCCGGACGCTCGGCGGGGGTCTCGACCAGCCGCAGTTCCCCGTCGTGGGACCAGCGGGCCATCCGGCCGGTGCGGTGCATCGCGCTGCCGTGGTCGAAGGGACACGGGAGCGGCCGCCCGGCGTCGGCGATACCGGTGCCGTCCTGGCCGGCCGGGGCCGGGTCCTGGTGCGCCACGTACAGCTGCCCGGGGACACCGGGCGCCACCGGGCGGAGGGCCTCGTCCAGCACATAGACCCGGGTGCCGCTCACCGCGTCGGGCAGCTCCACCCGCGACAGCACGGCGGCCACAGCCGGGCGCCGGGGGTCGCTCCACTCCTCGAGGACGGCCGTCCGCTCGGCCGCGTCGAGTATCCCGGCCTCGGAGACCCGCCGGTCCGGTTCCCCGGCCATGGCGGCCAGCAGCCGCAGATAGCGTTCGCGAAGGGAGCGGGCCGTGCGCGGCTCGAAGAGTTCGGCGCTGAACTCCAGGTCGGCGGCGATGCCGGCGGGCCTCCCCGCGTCGTCGAACCGCTCGGTCAGCTCGAAGTTGAGGTCGAACTTGGTGTCCTCGATCGGCAGCCGTTGCAGTTCCACGGCGAGCCGCGGCAGCCGGGCGACCTCGGCGACCGTGGCCCGGGGGTCGGTGTGGTGAAGGGACAGCGACACCTGGAAGAGCGGATGCCGGGAGAGCGAGCGCTCCGGGTTGAGCACCTCCACCAGCCGCTCGAACGGCAGGTCCTGATGTGCGTACGCCGCCAGGCTCCGCTCCCGGACCCGCTCGATCAGCTCGTTGAACGTCGGATCGCCCGAGGTGTCCGTGCGCAGCACCAGCGTATTGGCGAAGAACCCGACCAGTTCCTCGACGGCCGTGTCGGTGCGGCCGGCGATCGGTGTGCCGATGGGAATGTCGGTGCCGGCGCCGAGCCGGGTCAGCAGCGCCGCGAGCCCGGCCTGCAACACCATGAACAGGCTGGAGCGGGTCCTGCGGGCCAGCCCGTACAGCGCCTGATGGAGTTCGGCGGGGATGCGGAAGGAGTCCTGGCCGCCGCGCTGCGTCAGCTCCTCGGTGCGCACCCGGTCCGCGGGCAGCGCGAGTTCGTCCGGGATGCCCGCCAGCGCGGTGGTCCAGTAGGCGAGCTGGCGGGAGAGCTCGCTGTCGGGGTCGTCCTCCGCTCCCAGGACCACCCGCTGCCAGAGGCTGTAGTCCGCGTACTGCACCGGCAGCGGCTGCCACCGCGGGGCCTCGCCCGTTTCGACGCGCGCCGTGTACGCCGTCGCCACGTCACGCGCCAGGGGTCGCATCGACCAGCCGTCACCCGCGATGTGGTGCAGGAGCAGCAGGAGTACGTGCTCGTCCGGCCCCAGTTCGAACAGCGTGACCCGCAGCGGTGGTTCATGGGACAGGTCGAAGACGTGCCGAGCCTCGGCGGTGAGCTCTGCCGCGAGCCGGTCCTCCGCCACCGTCCGCACGCCGAGATCGATCGCGGCGTGGCGCGGTTCCAGAACGACCTGGGTGAAGCCCTCTTCGTCCTCGGCGAAGACGGTGCGCAGGCTCTCGTGGCGTGCCACCACGTCGCCCAGGGCGAGGCTCAGCGCCTCCCGGTCCAGAGGTCCGGTCAGGCGCAGCGCGCCGGGCGCGTTGTAGGCGGTGCTTCCCTCGTCCAGCAGGTCCAGGAAGCGGAGGCGGGCTTGCGCGTACGAGACGGGGACGCGGGACGGGCGCGCGGTCGCGGTCAGGGCGGGGCGGGCGGTGGAGGTGCCGAGGGCCGTCCGGTCCAGGAGGGTGGAGATGCCCGCGACGGTGGGGGTCTCGAACAGCTGCCGGATGGGCAGCTCCGCGTCCAGGACGCCACGGATCCTGCTGACGAGCCTCGTCGCCAGCAGGGAGTGACCACCCAGACGGAAGAAGTCGTCATCGATGGTGACCGACTCCACGCCCAGCACCTCGGCGAACAGACCACACAGGATCTCCTCACGCGGCGAGCGTGGGACACGGCCCACGGCCGTGTCGGGCCCGTACTCGGGCGCGGGCAGGGCACGCCGGTCCAGCTTCCCGTTCGGCGTCAGCGGCAGCTCGGAGAGGGTGACGAACGCCGAGGGCACCATGTAATCCGGCAACAGACCCGCGGCATGCTCCCGCAAGCCCACTTCGGAAACCGTGCCGTCCGCCACCACATAGGCGACCAGCCGCCGGTCCCCGGCCCGGTCCTCCCGCACGACCACAGCCGTCCGCGCGACATCGGGGTGACCGCTGATGACGGCCTGGATCTCACCCAGCTCGATACGGAACCCACGCACCTTGACCTGGTCATCGACCCGGCCCACATACACCAACTGCCCATCGGCGTTCCAGCGCGCCAGATCCCCCGTGCGATACATCCGCGCACCCACAGGGCCGTAAGGGTCGGCGGTGAAACGCTCCGCCGTCAGGTCCGCACGACGCCAGTAGCCCCGCGCCAGAACCACACCGGCGATGTAGAGCTCACCGGCCGCCCCCGGCGGCACCGGACGCAACGACGCGTCCAGGACATAGGCGCGGGTGTTCCGGAACGGCCGCCCGATCGGCACCGGCCCCGCCGCCACCGCGGCACCAGGCTCGATGCGGAAGTCCGCGCAGTTGACCGTTGCCTCGGTGGGACCGTACGCGTTGACCACCGTCACATCCGGATGCGCGGCCCGCCACGACGTCAGCGCCTCCCCGACCAACGCCTCGCCACCGGTGATCAGCGTGCCCGACGGCGACACCTCCTCGGGCAGCGCTTCCAGCATTCCCAGATGGGAGGGGGTGCCCTTCATAAACGACGGCCGACCAGCATGTCCGGCGTGCTCATCCAGCTCACCCAGCACCACCCGGCCACCGCTGACCAACGGCGTGTACAACGCCGTCACCGTCAGATCGAACGCCACTGACGAATGCAGCAACGCCGTCCCCGACGCATCCGGATACACCTCACGCGCCCGCTCCAGATACGCCCCCACCGAACGATGCTCAACCACCACACCCTTCGGACGCCCCGTCGAACCCGACGTATAAATCACATACGCGGAGGTGTTGAGACCGGTGATCGCCGGTACCGGATCAGCCGCATACTCGTCAGCCGCCGCGAGCACCGCCACATCATCGATGACCAGCACCGGCCGTGCGTCATCCAGAATGTGCGCTATGCGCTCGGCCGGATACTCCGGATCCACCGGCACATACGCGCCACCTGCCTTGACCACACCCAGCAGCGTCACCACCAGCTCCACCGACCGGGGCAGGACCACCGCCACAAACGACTCCGGCCCCACCCCCTGCCCCACCAACCACCGCGCCACCCGATTCGACCACGCCTCCAACTCCGCATACGTCAGCCGAACGTCGCCACACACCACCGCCACCGCGCCCGGCGTCCGCACCACCTGCTCCGCGAACAACACCGGCAACGACACACCCCGTACGTCGCGCCGCTCGCCGTTCCACTCGACCAGCACCCGCTCCCGCTCCGCCGCATCCAGCAACTCCACCTCACCGATACGACGCTCGGGCTGTCCCACGGCCCACTCCAGCACCCGCACCAGCCTTTCCTGGTGGGCGGCGAGCTCTCGTTCGTCGTAGAGGGCCGGGTCGGCGTCGAACTCCACGCGGATGCCTCTGCCGGAGGCCGCCGTGCCATAGAAGTTGATCTTCAGATCGTTGACGGGCCCGGTGGACAGGGGGTGGGGGGTGGCGCGACTCTCGCCGAACCTGAGCTCGTCGACGTACGCCACCACGTTGAGTGTCGGGCCGAGACGGGCCTGGCGGCCTCCCGAGAGCCCGAGCTCCCTGACGAGTTCCTCGCCCCGGAACCGCTGGTGCCTGACGACATCGGCCAGCGAGCGCGACACCGACGCGACCAGCTCCGTGAACGTGGTCCCCGGGGTGGCGGTCACCCGGATGGGCAGGACGTTCACCATCGCGCTCGGCGTGCCCAGGGACACCCGGCTGGTGCGGCCTGCCAGGGGCATCGAGAAGGTGAGGTCCGTGCGGCCGGTCATGCGGTGGTAGAGGACGGCTGTGGCCGCGATGGCGACTGCCGGCCACTGCGCCCGGAGCCGGTCGCTCAGCGCGGTGAGCCGATCGGCCAGGGCGGTCGGCAGGGTCAGGATGCGCCGCAAACCGCTGTGGGTGCTGCCGGCCGAGCGGCCCGCGAGCGCCACCGGGTCGGGCACCTCCTCGAACAGGTCGAGCCAGTGGGCCCGGTCCTGGGCATGGCGGCGCGAGCCCGGATAGCCGGTCTCCTCGGCGATCACCCGGTCGAGGGTGGCGAAGCCGGACTCGGGCGGCTCGGTACCGGTGAGCAGGGCGGTGTAGAGGGCCGCGACCCGCGCGCCGTACACGGACTGTCCGAACGCGTCGAGGACGGCGTGGTGGTAGCGGTGGAAGTAGAAGGACCGGTCGTCGGCCAGGAGCAGCAAGGTCTGATCGCTCAGGGGGCCGCGGCCGAGGTCGAAGGGGATGCGCATCTCCGCGTTCATCCACCGGTGCGCCGCGGCCTCCGGGTCCGCCGCGTCGCGCAGGTCGCGCACGCGCAGAGACGACGGCTCGGCGGGCACGACGAGTTGGCACAGCCGGGTGTCCTCGGTGCGCTCGGTGTCCTCGGTGGGATCGGTGTCCCCGGTGGGATCGGTGTCCTCGCTGGGATCGGTGTCCTCGGTGAAGTACGACCGCAGCGCCTCGGTCTCCTCGACGGCCCGCCGTACCGCCTCTCCGAGGACGCCGGTGTCGACCGGGCCGTGGATCTCCAGATAGGCGCCGCAGTTGTAGAGGGGACTGTCCGGCTGCAGTTGCTGGGCGACCCACACGCCCAACTGGGCGGCGCTTACGGGTCGACGGAGCGTACGGGCGGCGTCGGACATGGCGGAGCGGTCCTCTCGGTTCTGCGGAGTGGCGGACTGCGCGGGATGGGATGCGGTGGCGGCTGCGGTGCGGCTGGCGGCTGCGGTGCGGGGTGCCCGTCAGGCGTACTGGGCCAGTTCCTTGGCGAGGGCCTCGCTGAGCGCGTCGATGGTCGGGTTGTCCCACAGGAGCGTCGGGTCGAGGGAGATGTCGAGGTGGTCCTCGAGCTCTCCGGCGACGGACAGGACGTACAGCGAGTCGAGTCCGTAGTCGGAGAGCCGCACGCTGGTGTCGATGGTGTCGGCGGGCCGCTCGAGGTGGGAGGCGACGCA
Source organism: Streptomyces endocoffeicus (assembly GCF_016741935.1). Lineage (GTDB taxonomy): Bacteria > Actinomycetota > Actinomycetes > Streptomycetales > Streptomycetaceae > Streptomyces > Streptomyces endocoffeicus. The sequence continues at coordinate 780,406 of NZ_JAERRG010000001.1, forward strand.
GTTGGTCAGCCATTCCCGCAGGCTGTCGACGGTGTGCTGGCCGGCGTGGAGGTCGGACATGGGTGTCTCCTTCGCAGTGGGGCGGGCGTCCGGGCGCGACGGCTAGGGACGGTCGGGGAGAGGGCGTTCGGCCAGGTCGAACGAGCGGCCGGTGTCGTAGCGGTGGTCGAGGTCCGCGAACAGGCGCTCCAGTGCGGGGCCCGACGGCTGCGGTGTCCGTCGCGCATGCGTGACGAGTGCGCGGCCGGGCGCCGCGGCAAGCAGTTCGGGGTCGCACAGTGCGGTGGCGGCCGGGGCCGTGGTGAGCTCCGCGCCGGTCATGCCGCTGAGCGGAGCGGCATGACCGGCGGGCTCCGGCGGCCGGCCCGCTCGGCTTCCCCGGCCCGTACCGCCGGGCCGGCCCTCGGCCGCGAAGAGGGCGTGCTGCATCTCGTTCAGCAGCAGGTGGAAGGCGGCGTGTTCGCTCTCCCTGATGTAGAAGCGCGACCCCATGGCCAGCGAAAGGCGGTCCATCGCGCCCTGGAGCACGCGCGGTACGAGCACCCGGACCACGCGGTCGTGGGCGTCCGGCCGGGCGGGGAAGGCATCGGTGCCCCGGACCGCGAGTGTCGTCAGCGTGTCGCACAGCAGCAGGTCGGCGTAGGCGCCCGCGAGTACCGCGCGCAACTGGGGAATGTCGATGGCCGCCGCGCCGTACAGGCGCCGGGCCCGCAGATGGCGCAGCGTCATACGCAGGCCGGAGTCGAGTGTGCCGACGGCGGCCGCACCGACCGTCACGGCGCCGCTCCCCCGCTGGGCCTCACCGCCGGACCGGGTCAGCGTGGGCGATCTGCGGTAGCCGGCGCGCAGAGCGTGCATCCGCGATTCCGGGGACGCGTCGCCGTCCTCGGCGCCGCCCGCGCCGAGGGCGCGGAAGGGCTCACCGGCCGGCGGGTGTCCGGCCTCCCGTGCGGCGAGGATTGCCCGGAAGCCGTTGGGGTTCGCGGTGTCGTAGGGGTCGCCGAGGCGCTTTTCCACGGTGGTGGCGAGGGCGACGGAGGCAGTGGTGGTGTTCACGAGGCGGCCCCCTCCTGGGAGCCGGTGGGCTCCACGTGGTCGAGGAGTGAGTGGAAGGGAGCGGACGGGCGGGCGAGGACCGCTTCGGCGAGGTCGTCGAAGGCGGTGCGGTCGGCGTCGTCGACGAGCTCGTCCAGGTCGGTGAGCGCCTTGACGAGACAGGCGAGCAGCGCGGCCTCCGGGAGGGGGCTCCGGGCGCGGACGGCGGCGCGCAACCACAGGTGGAGCGCCGAAGCCGCCGCGAAGCACGACTCGAACCGCTCGGCGAGCCGGAACGCATGGCCGGGGACGGCGCGGGGCGAGAACCGGATCGCCGCCATGTCCTTGTGGAGCCGGTCGGACACGTCCAGGAGCCGCCCGGCCAGGGTGGTGAGCGCCGTGGAGGCGTGGCCGCGTGCGGCCAGGTCCCGCAGCTCGCCGACCGCCGACGGCAGGCCGGCCACGACGGAGCAGCCGCCGCTGGAGACCAGGCCGAACGCGTGGGGCCGCATCGGGCGCAGCGGAGCGTGCGGATTCGTGGCCTCGGCGAGGCCCTCCGCGTCCCACCGGCCCTTCGCGTAGCCGCGGGCGACGCGGGGGAACTGCTCGATCAGGGCGCTGCGGTTGACCAGGCTGCTGCCGTCGAAGATGCCGATGATGCGGTGGTCGCGTTCCACCTTGGCGAATCCGGTGTGCGGGTCGTCGGGGCTGAGCAGTCCGTACGGGCCGAGGAGGTGCAGCAGGCGCGCGATGAGGTCGTCGATCTCGGCGGGCACATATGCCTTCGCGACGGCGGAGACCACGCTCATCTCGCCGGGGAGCGCGTGTGGGGAGCGCGCCGCCACCAGGCCGGTGGCGTCGGAGAGCAGCAGGCCCGCGGCGGCCTCGCCCAGCTCCCGCCGCACGTACGGGTCCAGCGCGAGCCCTCCGCCGGCGGCGTCCTGGGCCACGAACTCGGCGGCCAGGGCGAGCGCGTGGTCTCCCGCGCCCAGTGACATCGCGACACAGCCGGTCCGGGAGAGGTGCAGCGCCTTGAGGATGATCTCGATGCCCTCACCGACCCGCCCGATGAGCGCTTCCTCGGGCAGTGGCGCGTCATGGAACGCGATGCCGCTGATGTCCGCGCCCCGGATGCCGTAGGTGGGCACTTTGGGCAGGTGGGTGAAGTGTTCCGGGGCGAGCCGGGACTTGTCCACGAGGAAGAGGCTGAAGCCACGCGGACCGCCTCTTTCGTCGGTGCGGGCCAGGACGGTGACCAGACCGGCCCGGGTGGCGGAGTTGATCAGCCACTTCTCGCCGGACAGCAGCCAGCCGCCACCCGGGGCGGGCCCGGCGGTCAGCTCACCGGCCATCAGATCGCTGCCGTGGTGGCGTTCGGTCAGGGCGCAGGAGACGGTCGTTCCCTCCGCTATCCGCCGTCCCAGCCGGCGGGCGGCCTCCGGCTCTCCCGCGATCCAGGTGGCGGCGGCCCCGAGATAGGTCTTCCCGTGCGAGACGGCCACGGTCAGGTCGATCCGGGACACGGCCCGCAGCAGCCGCATGACGACGTCGAAGCTCTCCAGTGCGCCGCCGTGTTCGGCCGGTACATAGAAGCGCCGCAGTCCGAACGCGTCGAGCGCCCGGCAGGCCTCGGTGGGAAATGCCTCGGCACGGTCGAGCTCGGCGAGCGCCTCGGGTGCGAAGGGCCGCCCGGGTCCGGTGAGCTCGCCGAGCAGGCGGGTGAGCCGCTCGAGGGGTGTGGCGGAGGGGTCTTGGGTCCGGGTGGCCGGGGAGGCGGTGGTCATATGGCGGCCTCCTGGGGCTCGGGTAAGGGGCGCAGCAGGCTCTGTTCGTAGGCGGCGTAGGTGGGCCGCAACGCGCCGGCGCGGAACAGGTCGCGCATCGCCGACCGCTGGATCTTGCCGCTGGTGGTGCGGCGTACTCCGCCGGGGCGCAGCAGCAGGACGGCGCCGACGGGGGCGCCGAATTCGCGGGCGACGGTGAGCCGCATCTCGGCGGCGAGTTCGCGCAGCCGTTCCTCGTCCTTGATGCCGCGCACCTCGTGGGTGACCACGAGCACCTCGTCGCCCTGGGGGCCCTCGCCCGGTACGGCGAAGCACGCGCCGACGAGATTGCCGAGCTCGGGCCACTGGGTGCGCAGTTCATCCTCGATATCCTGCGGATAGAGGTTGCGGCCGCGCAGGTTGAGGACGTCCTTGATGCGGCCGGTGATGTGGAGTTCGCCCTGGTAGAGGACCCCGAGGTCGCCGGTGCGCAGCCAGCCGGCGTCGCCGTCCGCGGTCGTGGCGCGGAACTCGGCCTCGTTGGTGGCCTCGCGGTTCCAGTAGCCCTGGCCGACGATGTCACCGCGTATCCAGATCTCACCGACGCCGCCTTCGGGCAGGACGTGCCGGGTGTCGGGTTCGACGATGCGCACCTCGGCGCCGAGCGGCGGGCCGCAGCCGACGACGGCGCGGGCGGGCTCGTCGGGGGCCGCGGGCCGGAACTCGTGGCGCTCCAGCAGTTCGGCGGAGACCTGCCGCACCCGGGGGGCGCCGCCCGCCACCCCGGAGATGAAGAGGGTCGCCTCGGCCATGCCGTAGCAGGGGGTCAGGGCGTCGGCGCGCAGGCCGTGGCCGGCGAAGCGCCGCTGGAATCGTTCGAGCACGGCGGCGCGTACGGGTTCGGAGCCATCCAGCGCGTGCCGCCAGCGGGACAGGTCCAGGCCCTCGCTCTGGGCGTCGGTGACCCGTCGGCTGCACAGGTCGTATGCGAAGTCCGGCGCCGCGGACGCCTCGATGCCATAGCGGTCGATCATGTGCAGCCACAGGTGGGGGCGTTTGAGGAAGGTGGTGGGGCTCATCAGGACGGTGGTCGAGCCGAGCAGCAGCGGTGGGAGTATCGAGCCCATCAGCCCCATGTCGTGGAAGTGCGGGATCCACCCGCCGATGGGGGTGGTGTCGTCCAGCTCCAGGGAGTCGGCCAGATTGGCGGTGTTGTGCAGCACATTGCCGTGGCTGATCATGACGCCTTTGGGATCGCCGGTGGAACCGGAGGTGTACTGGAGCACGGCGAGCGTGTCGTGTCCGGCGGGCGTCATCGTCCATGCGTGCGGATCGGGGGCGTCGCCGTCGTCGGTGACCAGCAGGGGAAGGGTGTCGAGTCCCTCCTCGGCGGCCCACGCCCCGATGTCGGCGCGGGTGGCGGTATCGGTGAGGATCGCCACCGCGCCCGCGTCGTCCGCGATGCGCCTGACCCGGTAGCGCTCATGCCGGTACCGGCCGGGCAGGGACGAGGGAACCGCGACGGCGCCCGCGTACAGGCAGCCGAAGAAGGCGGTGACGAAGGCCGGGCCGGCGGGGTACAGCAGGACGACGCGGCCTCCCGGCGGGACGTGGGCGCGCAGCCGTACGGCGACACTCCTGGCTTGTGCGTCGAGTTCCGCATAGGTGAGCCGATGTGCTCCGTCGGTGCGCAACGGGTCCGTCACGAATACGGCCGCCGTCTTTTCCGGACGGTTTTCCGCATGCTCCCGGAGCACTGCGTCAACGCTGGGGGCGGTGACGATTCCCGCCATATCCGAGGCCCTGCCCTTCGTGTCCGCGAACTGAGTTTCCATGCGCCGATATGGCGCTGCCGTGCATTTCTACCGAGGGACCGCAACCCGGGAAAGGCACTGACAACAAATTGCACAATGCACGCCATCCCCTCGGCGCAAATCGCCCCATAGCACTCATATCGCACCGCGATCCTGGGGCGCACCGGCCAGTACTGGCCAGGAAACGTCCCGCCGGGTCGATTTCCGCGCGATAGAGTCGAAGTGCGTTCGTTCCACATGGACGACACAGCTATCCGATACATCCGCGCTCAGTCATCGCGTAGCCGGTCATGGCGGCGGATTCTTTGATCCTGCCTTTTTCGATTACCGCTCCAGGAATTTGGCGCACCGTGCCGCGCACCAGCGGGCGCACGACTCCCGGAGGAATTTCATGACCCGTAGCCCGTCGTTACCGGACGGCGGCGCCTTCGCTCCCGCCTGGCACGGCAGCAGCCCTTGGGCACAACTGCTGATCCTCACCCAGCGGTCGCTCAAGGCTCATCTCGCGCACCGCCGGACCCTGGTCCTCGCCATGCTGCAGCCGGTCTTCATGCTGCTTCTGCTCAGCGAGGTCTTCGGCAGCATCGTCGACCTCGACCACCTGCCCGACGGCGTCTCCTACCTGGACTATCTGCTGCCCGCGCTGCTGGTGACCACGGGCATCGGGCCCGCGATCGCCTCCGGTATCGGCCTGGTCCGGGACATGGACAACGGTGCGGTGGCACGGCTGCGCACCCTGCCCATCCACGCGCCGCTGCTGCTGTTCGCCCGCAGCTTCGCCGACCTGCTGCGCACCACCGGACAGCTGACGATCCTGCTCGTGGTGGCCGTGGTGTTCATGGGCGCCGACCCGGCCGGCGGCGGCGTGGGACTGGTGGCCGCGCTGCTGCTGACCTGTGTAGTGGTGTGGGCGATGACCTGGATCTTCCTGGCGCTGGCGGCCTGGCTGCGCAGCGCCGAGGCGATGCAGAGCGCCGCCTATCTGGTGACGTTCCCGCTGATGTTCGCCTCCAGCGCCTTCGTCCCCGTGGACCGGATGCCGGGCTGGCTGCAGCTCCTGGCGATCCTCAACCCGCTGTCGTACGCGATGGACGCCTCGCGCGCGCTCTGCCTCGACCAGCCGCTGGGCGCCCAGGTGTGGTCAGCCCTGGGCGCGAGCGCCCTCGTCGCGCTGCTCGGATCGAGCGCGGCGGTGTGGGCGTTCCGGCGGCCCCTGGTCTGAGCTCATCCCCCTTACCCCACCCCTCCCCCTCATCAGACGAAACGGAGAGCCCTCATGCCCGAGCAGACAGATGCCCTGCGGCGGCTGGACGCCGCCCCCGGGCCCGGCACCGACGCCGCGGCCTGGGTCACCGAACACCGTGCGGAGATACGGGCCCTGGTGGCCCACCACGGTGGCCTGCTGGTCCGCGGCCTGGACCTGGACGGCCCCGAACACGCCGCCTCCGTGGTCCGCGGGGTCATCGGCGAAGGCATGGCCGAGCGCGAGGGGTTCGCTCCCCGCGACGAGTTCGGACCGGGCCTGTACTCCTCCTCGCACTGGCCGGCCGACCAGCCCATGTGCATGCACCACGAGCTCAGCTACGCGGCCGAGGCGCCCCGGCTGATGGCCTTCGCCTGCGTCACCCCGCCGTCCGCCGGCGGTGTCACGGCCGTCGCCGACGCCCGTGCGGTGCTGCGTGACCTGCCGGATGGACTCGTCGAGCGCTTCGAACGCCACGGTTGGGTGCTGACCCGCCACTACAACCCGTTCGTCGGGATCGGATGGGAGGACGCGTTCGGCGCCAAGAACCCCGACGAGGTGGAGCGTTACTGCGCCGACCACGGCATCGAGGTGCGCTGGGACGCCGAGGGCGGCCTGCGCACCCGGCAGACCCGTCCGGCCGTCGTAGCCGATCCCGAGTCCGGCGAACGGTGCTGGTTCAACCAGATCGCGTTCCTGAACGAGTGGACGATGGCTCCCGAGGTGCGTGAGTTCCTCACCGCGGAGTTCGGCCCCGACGGGCTGCCGTTCAACACCTTCTACGGTGACGGCTCGCCCCTGGACAGCGCCACCGTCGATCTCATCAACGCGGCCTACGAGAAGCACACGGTGCGCGAGCCCTGGCAGCGCGGCGACCTCATGGTCATCGACAACGTCCGCATGGCGCACAGCCGCGAGCCCTACCGGGGCGACCGCGAGATCGTCGTCGGCCTCGGCGAACCGTTCCGTCCGTAGGCACACCGACCGCCGGTCAGATGGCGGGACCGGCGAACCACGGATCAGGGGGCGCACCCGGGCGGACCCGGGGGCGCCCCCTTCGTCACCGGTCCCGCGGCTCGGACAGCGAGGAGCACACCCGTACCAGCGCGGCGGTCTCCGCCGGCCGGGTCCGGACGAAGTAGTGGCCGCCCCGCTCCAGTTCGTGGAGGGCGATCCGGTCGGAGATCGCCTTCCAGCCGCCGTACTCCTCGGTGAAGGAGGCCGTGGCGATGTCGTCCCGTGCGACCACCACCTCCACCGGGGCATCGAGCCGGTACGCCTCCGGGTCCTCGCGGACCGCGCGCAGGTGTCTCCCGGCGGTCAGCACGTCGTGCTGGTAGGCGCGGGCCACCACATCGGCACGCTCCGCCCCCAGCTCGTCCAGCTCCGTGTACACCTCTCCGGCCCGCAGCCGGGAGAGCAGGCTCTTCTCGTCCGCCGTGGCCGCCTGGGCCATCTCGGCGGCGAGCGTTTCGGCGTCCCCCAGCAGCAACGCGCCGATGTAGACGCGCTCGACGGGCCGATCCGCCTCCGCCAGCAGTCGCGCCGTCTCCAGAGCGGCGGCCACACCGGTGGAGTGTCCCCACACCGACACCGGCGTGGTGATGTGCGCGACGATCTCGTCCCGTACCCACCGGGCCAGGACGGGGACGTCCTCCATCGGCTCACCGTCGCCGGCGAAGTCATGGCCGGGCGGTTCCACACCGAGCACCGCGATGCCATCGTGCTGGAGCTCGGTGGCCAGGGGCCGGAAGTTGACGGCGTTGCCTCCCGCGAAGGGGAAGCACACGAGGGTGTGGTGCGGATCCCGCACGGCGGCCATCGGGTGGAGCAGCCGGGTCGCCATCGGGCGGGCGAAGGCGCCGGCGCCGTGGGGTTCGAGCACCGCCGCGCAGTCGGCGAGCACCGGGTGGGCGGCCAGGTCCTTCAGCGACAGCGCCCGGTCCAGCCGGACCAGGAGCCGCACCGCGGCCAGCGAGGTGCCGCCGAGCTCGAAGAAGTCGTCGGACCGGCCGATCCGCTCCAGCGGTACGCCGAGGACATCGGCCCACAGCTCGGCGAGGCGCTGTTCGGCGGGGGTGGCGGGCGGGATGGGGGCGGGACGTCCGGCCGTCTCCGCGGCGGGCCGCGCCAGCGCCTTCTTGTCGATCTTCCCGTTCTCGGTGAGCGGCAGCCGGTCCACCCGGTGGACATGGGTGGGCACCATGTAGTCGGGCAGGACGGTGCCGAGGAAGTCGCGGACTCCCTCCGCGGTCACCTCCTCCGAGCCGCTGAAGAAGGCGACGAGGACGCGCTGTTCGCTGGTGTCGCCCTCGGTGACCACCGCCGCCTCGCGGACACCGTCCATGGTCAGCAGCTTGTTCTCGATCTCGCCGATCTCGATGCGGAAGCCGCGGATCTTGACCTGCGCGTCGCGGCGCCCCAGGAATTCGAGGCGGTCCTCGGGCAGCCACCGGCCGAAGTCACCGGTCCGGTACATCCGGGTGCCCGGCCGGAACGGGTCCGGGACGAACGCCTCCCGGGTGCGTTCCTCGTCGTTGATGTAGCCACGGCCGACGCACACCCCGGAGAACGCGATCTCACCGGGCGTGCCCAGCGGCACCAGCGCCAGGTTCTCGTCGAGTACATAGGTGTTGACGTTGCGCAGCGCGCGGCCGACGGACACGAACTCCCGCTCCGGGACGCCGTGCAGCACCTCGTGCATCGGATCGTCCGATGTCTCGGTGGCGCCGTAGGCGTTGACCAGCTGGACATCGGGGTAGGCGGCGAACCAGCGCTGCACCAGTTCGTAGGTGAGCGCCTCACCCGTCACCGACACCGAGCGCAGGGCGCCGAGCGGACGGGGATGCTGCTCCAGATGGGTGAGGAGCACTTCCAGATACGACGGGACGACCTGCGTCACGGACACCCGGCCCTCGACGATCTCCTCGACGAAGGCGGCGACGTCGAGCTGGGTGCGGGTGTCCACGATCCGCACGCTGCCGCCCATCAGCAGCGGCGCGGCGAACTGCCACAGGGAGATGTCGAAGCACTGCGACGCGATCTGGGTGACCACATCCCCGCCACCGGCCGTGATCCCGGTGTCCTCGATCTTCGCGTAGAGGTGGTTGAGGAAGCCGGCGTGCTCGCACAGGGCACCCTTGGGGCTTCCGGTGGAGCCCGAGGTGAAGTAGATGTAGGCGGCCTGTCCGGGCGTCATCGGCACCCGGGGCGGCTCCGGGTGGCCGCCGCGCGCCAGGACGCGCGCCACGGACAGCCGCGTGAGCGGGGCGGCCAGCCGGGCGGAGGCCGCGCGCGCCAGCGCCTCGCTGCCCGGATCGGTCAGCGCGACGGCGCAGGCGCTGCGCTCCAGCTGAGCGACCACGCGTTCGACCGGGAAGTCCGGCCGAACGGGCAGGTAGACACCGCCCGCCGTGAAGACGCCGAGGGCGGCCGCGATCCACTCCGGGGTGCGGTCCATGACCACGGCGACCACGTCCTCGGTCTCCACCCCCGCCTCGACCAGCGCGTGCGCGATCCGGTTGACCCGCCGCTCCAGCTCCCGGTACGTCCACCGGACCGTGCCGTGCTCGACCGCGATGGCGTCGGGGCAGCCGCGGGCCCGCTCCTGGAACAGGTCGACGAAGGTGCGGTCGGGCAGTTCCACGGTGGGGCCGGCGAGCCCGGACAGCTGCTTCTCGGTCTCCTGGGAGGACAGCAGGCTCGTCGACCCGTGCCTCCCGTGCGGGTCGGCCACGAGAAGCCGCAGCGCGGCCAGGTGGTATCCGGCGAGGCGCCGCGCGTAGCTGCCGTCGATCGCGGCACGGTCGTGCAGCACCCGCAGCGACAGGCCCTGCTCATCGCGCGACCAGGCCACCCGGAGCAGCACGCCGTCGTCCAGGGCGTCGGGCGCGCGGTCGCCGTGGGCCCGGACCGGAGTGTCCTCGTGCGCCGCCAGCCCGGACAGGTCCAGTACGGCCTCGGGCCGTGCGCCGGCCGCGGCTCCCAGGCCCTTCAGCGCCCCGTCCGCGAGTGCCGCCAGCTCCGCCCAGGTGGAGTCGGCGACGGACAGGCCCAGTGGCCGCGCGGGGCCCGGCCCGTCCTGCGGCACACAGCCGAGGAGCAGGTCGCGCTCGGCGGCGGCGGTCGCCAGGACCCGGGCGTGACCGGCGAGCAGCAGGGCCGCCAGGGGGAGTTCCCATTCCCCGGCGGTGCGTTCCAACGCGTCCGTGAGCTCCGCGTCCAGCCGTATGCCGTGGACCCCCGTGCCCGCGTCCGTCGCGGACGGTGAGGTCCACCGGGGAACGTGGGTGAACGCCAGGGTCTTCGCGCCGTCTTCCATCAGCCTGCGACTCCTTCATCCGGCAGCGCCGGCTCCTCCAGCTCGATCCTGATCAGGCGCGCGGCGGCCGCCGCGTGGTGTCCGGCCCGCTCCCCGTCCGTCCCGGTGGCGACCACGCAGCCCAGGCGGTCCTGGAACGTGTTCGTCACGCGCACGGTGCGTCCGGGGGCGGTGCCGACCGCGACGGCCACCACGCCGGGGGCCGCCCGCGCCGCCTCGACTCCGCCGATGCCCGTGACCCGTCCCTCGCGCTCGTTGCGCAGGAAGCGGACCGCGGCATGCCCCCGGCCCGGCCGGGCGGGCGTCCGGCTCTGTCCCGCCGCGCGGGCGATCACGGCGTCGACGAGGTCGACTCCGTGGGCGGCCCGTACGGCGACGGGGATCATGCCGCCCGCGAGCCGCGGGTTGACCTCGATGACGACGGGGCCGTCTGCGGACATCCGCAGTTCGGTGTGGGCGGCTCCCCAGCCGAGGCCGAGCGCGGTGAGCGCCCGCAGGGCGGTGTCGCCGAGCGTGGCGGCGGTGGCGTCGGGCACGGGTGCGGGTACCTCGTGTCCGGTCTCCACGAAGTACGGCCGGGGCCCGATGTGCTTGGCGACGACGGTGACGACAGCGTTGTCGAAGGTCTCGACGGAGAACTCCGGCCCCTCGACGGCCTCCTGGACCAGAATCCGGGCCGGCACCGGGTTGCCGCGTTCGTCGGTGGACCGGCTCAGCAGTTCATCCGCCCACCGCCCGGTCTCGTCGCGGTCCCGGCACAGCCGGACGCCGACCGAGCCCGATCCGAGGACCGGTTTGAGCACGACCGGGTGGCCGATCCCGTCGGCGGCGCGCACCGCGTCGGCCACCTCGCCGACGGACGCGCTGGCGGGTACCGGGACACCGGCCGCCGCCAGCGCGGCGACCTGCGTCTCCTTGTCCCGGCACCGGGCGATGGCGTCCCCGTCCGCCGCGGGCAGGCCGAGCTTGGCGGCCGCGCGGGCGGCGGTGGACACGAAGTACTCGGAGCTGGAGGCGACTCCGGCGAGCCCTCCGTCCGGTACGAGCCCGGCGCAGCAGTCCACCACCGCGGCCAGGTCACCGGTGTCCAGCAGCCTGGTGTCGATGCCGTCCTGCTCGACGTACACATAGCGGCCCGGGTCCCGGGTCAGCAGCACCGGCCGCAGTCCTCGTGCCCGCGCCGCCGCGCAGAACTCCCGCCCCGTTCCCGTGGTGTTGCTCTCCACGAACGCGAGCCACCGCCCGCTCGTCCTCGCGTGCCCGGTCATCGTTCTCCTTCCCTTCCGGCCGCGGATCCGTGGCCCGCGAGAAGCGCGTCGACCGCGAGATCGAGCCTCCGCCGCGCGTCCCGCGTCCGGCCGCGGTGGACGGCGAGCCGTCGCCCATGGGCGGTGAGCCGCTCCCGCAGGACGCCCACGGCCGCGTCGCACTCGCCGGGGCCGCCGCCCCGGTCGTGTGCCTCGACGACGTCACGCAGGGAGGGCAGTTCGGCGGCCGTGCCGCCGGGGGCCCCGTCGGGCAGGTCGATCTTGGTGAGTTCCGTCGCCCCGCTCTCGATCGCCTCGCGGACGGCGGCGCCCACGATGTGGTGGGCCGTGCGGAACGGAACCCCTTGTGCGACCAGTCTGTTGGCGATCACGGTGGCGGTCACGAAGCTCTCCGCCGTACGCCGCTCCATCCGCTCCACCATCGGACGGGCGCCGCTGACGAGCACCTGGGCGAGGAGGACGGAGTCGCGTACGGCGGCCAGCGCGGGCCAGGCCGGAGCCACCGCCTCGGTGCCGACCTCGATGGAGTTCGTGAACGGCGCGGACTTCATGGCGGAGGCGGCGGCCGTCCAGGCGCCGATGGCCGCGCCCGCCTTCGCCTTGACGTGTTCCAGCAGGAACGCGTTGCGCTTCTGGGGCATGGCCGAGCTGCCGCCGACCAGCCGTTCGGGGAACTCGATCAGCCCGAACTCCTGGGTGCTCCACAGCTGCAGGTCGGTGGCGAGCCGGCTCAGCGTCACCCCGGCCGAGGACGCGGCGGCGAGCGCGCGCAGCAGCGTGTCCCGTGCGGCCACCGCGTCGATCGCGTGCAGCGGTGGGCCGGCGAACCCCAGCAGGACGGCGGTGCGCGCCGGTTCGATGGGCAGGTCCGTCCCGGACACCGCCCCGGCGCCGAGCGGGCAGCGGTCCAGCTCGTCCAGCGTCTGGCGCAGCGCGGTGAGGTCACGGTCCAGCGCGGTGGCGATCCCGCACAGGTAGTAGCCGTAGCTGACCGGCATGGCCGGCTGGAAGTGAGTGTAGATGGGCATCACCACGTCGCGGTGGGCGCGGGCCCGGGAGAGCAGGACCGCCTGCAGCCTCAGCACCTCGCCGAGCAGGTCGGTCAGTTCGGCGCGCAGCCGCATCGCGGTGACGGTCGCCTTGATGTCGTTGCGGGAGCGTCCGGTGTGCAGCTTTCCGCCCACGTCGGCGCCGAGTTCGGCCACCAGATGGCCTTCGTACATCAAGTACAGGCCGCGCGGCGCCGGCAGCCCGTGCAGACTGCCGAAGCCTTCCGCCCGCAGCCGCGTGATGCGCTCCAGGAGCGCGGCGGCCGTGTCGGCGGGCAGCAGCCCGCACTCGGTGAGCATGACCACATGCGCCATGTCGATGGTGCTGATGGGCTCCAGTTCCCCGCGTATGGCGCCGGGATCCGGTTCCCCGTAGACGACGCGGCGGGTGCGCGGGCCGAGGATGCGGGTGAGCCGTCCGGTGGAGCTCACGACAGCGCCCGCTCGGCGAGGCGGTGCGCCACCCGGGGCACGACGCCGGGCACCTCCTCGTAGGAGCGGCGGCCCCAGACGAGCCGGGTCCAGCGGTCACCGGCCTCGGCGGGGGACGCGACGGTCACCGGCTCGGTGGGACGCTCGGCGAGCACATGGCCGTTCGCGGTGAGCCACGCGTCGTCGTAGACGGTGGCCTGGTAGCGGTACCCCTCGTCGGGCAGCATCACCACACAGAGCCCGTCCGGGTTGTTCGCCGCCCACCACTGAGCGACCAGATGGGCGGCGCCGCTGGTCGGGCCCTGGAAGAGGGCGGATTCGGCGTGCAGGGCCCGGGTCTGGGCGTATGCCTCGGTCGCGTCGCACCAGTGGATCTCGTCGAAGAGGGTGTGGTCGAGGTTGGCGGGCCACAGGCTGTTGCCCAGGCCGCGCAGCGAGCGGGGCCCGTCGGGCTGGCCGAACAGCACACTGCGGTGGCTGTCGACGCCGATGACCTGGGTGTGCGAGCTGTATTCGCGCAGTCCGCCCCCGGTGCCACACATCGATCCGGCGGTGCCGACGGTGCCGACCAGGCAGTCGACGGTGCCGAAGGTGCGCACGAGCTGCTCGGCCACCACCTGGTACGACCGGGCGTTGTCCGGGTTGTTGTACTGCTCGGGGCAGAAGGTGGACGGCAGCGAGGCGCGGATCTCCGCCACCTTGGTCAGCCGGGCTCCCTGATATCCGCCGACCGGCGCGGGCTCCAGGCACATCTCCACCTTGGCGCCGAGGTCGGTCAGTCTGCGGTAGAGGTTGTCGTCGATCGCGGGGTCGCTCACCAGGACCAGCTCACGCTCCATCAGCGCCGCCTGCATCGCGAGGGCGAGTCCGAAGGTGCCCGAGGTGGTTTCCACGATCACGGTGTCCTCGGTCAGCTCGCCGCGCTGTAACGCGCGACGCAGGATGTACTGCGCGGGCACCAGTTTCATCAGGGTGAAGACCGCGCCGTAGAGGTTGGGGCCGAGCCGGATGAGGCGTGGCAGCATTTGGGCCTCGGTGATGGAGCGGTACGTCAGGGCGGACAGCGGCATGGAGACTCCTCGGGGTCCGGGGGCGGGCCACGGATCCGGGATCCGGTGGACGCCCCTCGGGGGTCGTGGGGGCATGGCCTGTCGGCCGGGGCACGGGGAACGGAATCAGGAGAGGACCGGCAGGTCGGTCAGCCCCTCGGCAAGGGCCACGTAGACGTCGTCGAGGGTCGGCTCGGACAGCGAGATCCCGGTGATCGCCACTCCCGCGTCGTCCAGGGCACGTACGACGGCGGCGAGGGCTGCGGACTCGTGCACGGGGACGCACACCGTGCCCTCGGGCTCGCCGGGTTGCGGCTCCAGACCCGCGTGGCGCAGCGCGGCCCATGCGGCCGGTACGGCCGCCGGTTCGGCGAGGGTGGCGCGGACCGAGCTGACGCCGAGTTGCTTCTTGAGCTGTGACACCGAGCCGTCGGCGATGGTCCGGCCGCGGCCCAGCACGATGACCCGGTCCGCGAGTTGTTCGGCTTCTTCGAGGTACTGAGTGGTCAGCAGCACGGTGGCGCCGCCCGTCACCGCCGACCGGACCGAGTCCCACAGCGCGCTGCGGCTGACCGGATCGAGTCCGGTGGTGGGCTCGTCCAGGAACAGCACCTGGGGGCGGCCGACGAAACTGCTGGCGAGGTCGAGCCGGCGGCGCATGCCTCCCGAGTACGTCGCGGCCGCACGGTCGGCCGCGCCCGTCAGCGCGAAGGTCTCCAGGAGCTCATCCGCCCTCGTCCGGGCCTCGGTGCGGCTCGCGCCGAGCAAGCGGGCCACCAGGACGAGGTTGTCCCGGCCGGACAGGTTCTCGTCCACCGCGGCGAACTGTCCCGTCAGGCCGATGCGCCGACGTACTTCACGGGCCTCGCGCACCACGTCGTATCCGGCCACCCGCGCCGTGCCCCGGCTGGGCGGCAGCGCGGTGGCGAGGATGTTCACCAGCGTGCTCTTGCCCGCTCCGTTGTGGCCCAGCAGACACAGAACCTCGCCTTCGCCGATGCGGAAGCTGACACCGTCCAGAGCCCGGGTGCCGCCGAAGGACCGGCATATGTCCATCACATCAATCATCGCGCTATTCACCGGATGTCATTCCTCGCAGGGAGCGGATCGGGCAATGCAGTGAGAGGCTGGGAAGTTCCTACATTCGCCGCTCATTCCCCTGCAAGGCCCATACAACAAGTTGCCAGACGGTGCGGGGGCGTTCAGGAGAGTCGACTCGTCCTGACAGGTTCTGACCACGGTCCGGTGATTACGCGGGCTGCGAGTCCTCGTCGTCGAAGGGATCCACATAGGGCAGCAGGCCCAGCTCCACCGCACGGGCGCCGGCCTGAAATCGTGAATTGGCGCCGAGTTCACGGGTTATTTCGGCCACGTTCCTTCGATAGGTGCGGACCGACATGCCGATTTCCCGCGCGGCGGCTTCGTCCGTACGCCCCGAACTCAGCGCCATGAGTATCCGCCGGGCCATGACGCTGCGGGTCCGGCCGCTGAGGCGGCGGTGGTCCTCGAGTGCCGCACTGCAGTTCCAGGAGATCATGAACAGGGTGCGCAGATTGCGCAGCACGGCCGGCGCCCGCACCAGCACCGCCTCGCGCGAGAGTTTGTCCGAACCGGACCACACCACGCTCACCGAGCCATCGGCGAGCACCATCTCCTGCAGGGGTGCCCCGACGAGTCTGACATCGACCCCGGGCGCCTGCTTGTCCAGGCATTTCAGGAGGTATCGCTCATCCATCAGCCCCACCCGCCCCAGCAGCCGCACGTCGACCCCCCGGGCGACGGCTCTGCCCAGCCGGGTGACCAGTCTGGCGGCCCGCTGGTCGTTGCCGCCGGCGAATACCACGGAGAGGCTCTGCTGCGCCGACTCGATGACGTGCTCGGCGGCGTCCACGCCTTCCTCCGGCTCCATCTCGGTCAGGAGCCGTTCCTCGCTGCGATGGCGGTCGACGGCCGACATGACGAGTCGGCCGGCCTCCAGAAGCAGACGTTCTATCTCTCCGCTGAAGACTCCGCCACTCGTTCTTAACGGTGTGATATCAGCGTCTGGTTCCGGATCCGGACCGGCGGAATTCTCGGCGATGATGAACACGTCATTGCAAGAGCTTGGCACAGTTCCCCCTGAAGCAAAGGAAGGGTTGCGACTCACGAGTGCGCCATGGACTCAAGGCACCTCAAGGAGCACAGAGGGCTCGCTGTTCGCCTGCACCGTCCGCGTTCAGAACGTGGCCTGCCTTTCCCATGGGCAGCTCGTCTTCAGCGGACAAAGACGCAACGATCTCACCTTGACCGTCCATAGCGCTGGACTATACCCATTCGCTCCAGCACGGAGTATGGTCGAATCCCTAAAGACAATGGGGGAAACCTCATTGCAGGGTGCGGATTCACTCCTCCGGACAGCGGGGAACCCGCACCCCGGGACGCCCCGGGGGACCGGGGAGGCAGGGCCGTGGGCCGACGAGTTCCGGCGGCCCCCTCCGGGGAGCCGCCGGAATTCATTATTCCGATTCAGGACAACTGGCCGTCGTAGTCAGGCAGTTTGAACGTGCGCTCGGCGTGCCCGCCAACAAGATCACTTTCATTGTTCCCGATGTTGGCGATGATGGTGTAGCCCAGGGACTCGATCTCCGCCCGCTTCGCGGTTTTGAACTCGGCCGGGTCACCGAGGACGTCCCCCAGTGACCGCTGGTACAGGCCGGTGATGGGGTACCCGACGTGCACCAGGTTGCCCCGGGTCACCTGGTCGAGGAGGTCCGGGCGCGCGGTGATGAAGAAGATGCCCACTCCGCGCTCGCTCGCGTAGCGGGTGAGCTCCAGGACCCGCTCGACGGCCGGAGTCGGCGGGAACCACTGGAAGTACGTCTCCAGCGAGGTGTTGTCGATGTCGAGGACGATCGCCTGCTTCTGCCCCCCGCCGTCCTGGATGCGCTGCTGGACGTAGGGAAGGGCCTGGTCGATCACCTTGTCGACATCGCTCTTCCACGTCTCGTAGTCGACGGCCGCGGCGGCGCTGGGGGCCGCGACCGCCGTGGTACGCGCCCGATCCGCCTCGAGGGCCTGCGCGTCCACCGAGCCCGCCAGCCCCAGCAGAGCCGCCGTGGCGACAACCGCTCCCGCCCGCGCCTTCCGTAAGACCGCTCTCATGGTTGCTTCCTCCGTTCCGTCAGCCGTGGCCGGCGGCCACGATTCGGCTCGAAGCTAAGGCCGCCACCGACGCCTCGGCGAGCCCCTGGCCACAACCGGAGCGAGGCGCTCTGACCGCACAAGGGAGCCGCGGACGCAACCGTTTGCTTCTCGCCGAACCGGCCGAAATCATGGCAAGTAGCTGCCACCGGGCATGAGCCGTGGAGGTGGGATTAGAGTAGAAAATGTCATCGCGCTTGTCCGTCAAGGTCGACGAACGGATCGAAGCCATGACCAGAGCGACCAAGACAACCCCTTCCACCAGCGCGGACTCCCGGACGCCGGCTCCGGCGGCGAGGAGAAGGCCCCGCGGGCCCCGTGCGGCGGCCGAGGACGTGTCCGCGCGCCATTCGGTGACCGTCCAGTGCGATGGGCGGCGGGTGGAACTGCCGTCGCAGGAGCAGCTCTGCTTCCTCGCCGGGCTCGGCGTCATCGCCGCCATCGGGATCATCGACTGGCCGGTGGCGGCGGCCATAGCGGTCGGGCACGGGCTGGCCCACAGCCAGCACGGCAAGGCGCTGCGCGAGTTCGGAGAGGCGCTGGAAGAGGCATGACACAGCGGACACCGGACACGCCGGACACGCCAGGTGCACCGGACTACCCCGCGATGATCGTTCCGGTCGGGCATGTGGAGCCCGTACCGCGCCGCATCCGTGGCTTCGTGGCCGGCCGCCCCGTCCTCGACACCGTGCGGGCGCGCTATGTGTGGCTCTGGCCGGGCTATCCGCAGTACTGCGTGCCCCGCGACGACATCGCCGAGGGGGCGCTCGTCGACGAGGGCCGGAGCATGGCGCTGAAGGTCGGCGGAGCGCGCCGCCAGACCCTCCAGCTGGGCTCGCTCACCCGCCCGGGCGCGGCCTGGGAGTGGGGCGAGGACGCGCCCTCCGGCATCGTGGGCCATGTCAGCTTCCGGTGGGAGGCCATCGACGCCTGGTTCGAGGAGGACGAACAGGTCTTCGTCCACCCCAGGAGCCCGTACACCCGTGTCGACGCGCTCCGGTCGGGCCGCGCCGTACGCGTCGAGCTGGACGGCGCCGTGCTCGCCGACGCCCCGAGCTCGGTGATGGTGCTGGAGACGGGGCTCCCGACGCGCTACTACCTGGACCGGGTGTATCTGGACTGGACGCGCATGGAGCCCACCGAGACCGTCACCAGTTGTCCGTACAAGGGCATGACGAGCGGCTACTGGTCCGTCCGGACCGGCACCGCCACCCACCCGGACCTCGCCTGGACCTATGACTTCCCGACCCGCCAGGTGTCCCCCATCGCGGGGCTGGTCGCCTTCTACAACGAGAAGGTCGACCTCTACCTGGACGGCCGGCCGCTTCCCCGGCCCGCCCCGGTCTCCAGGGCGAACTGGGAGCGGGAACAGCGGTAGCCGGTAACGCCTCGGGAGTCCCGGGCACACGGTGACCGCCATGTGCCCGGGAAGCGTCATTTGACGCCGATGTGCGCTCCGGGGCCGAGCGGCAGATCCAGGCCGTAGAAGATGCCGAGGATCGCCAGCCACACCAGCAGGAACGGCACCACGAAGATGGCGAGCCGGGAGATGAGGGTCCCGAGGCGGGCCTCCGGTTCGTATTCGCGGACCATCGCCAGGACCAGGAGGAGATACGGGTTCATCGGGGTGATGGCGCCGGTCGCCGAGTCGCCGATGCGGAAGGCCGCCTGACTGAGCGCCGGGCTCATGTCCATGAGCATGAAGGCCGGGATGAAGACGGGGCCGACCAGGGACCACAAGGCGGATCCGGAGAGGATCACCAGATTGAGGCAGGAGGTCAGCAGGACGAACGCGATGATCGCCCAGAAGCCGGTCACGCCGATGGAGTTGAACAGCGCGGCCGCCTTCACCGCCAGCAGCACCCCGAGGTTGGACCAGGTGAAGACCGCGATGACCTGGGCGGCGAAGAACATCATCACGATGTAGCCGGACATGTTCTTCACCGAGTCGGTCATGGCGGTGACCACGTCCTCGGTGCCGGTGAGCTGCTTGACCGTGAAGCCGTAGGTGAGCCCGGCGAGCAGGAAGGCGCCGAAGAGCACCGGGACGACGCCGGTCAGCACCGGCGAGGGCACGAAGGCGCCGCCCTCCCCGCGCAGCGGCGCGCCCGGCGGCAGCCACAGCGCGAGGACCGCCGCGAGATACACACCGACGACCGCGCAGGTGACCGCGAGCCCCTTGCGCTGCGCCGGGGTGAGCGTCAGGTCCTCCCCCGTGGCCTCGCTGTCGGCCGCCTGATAGGTGCCCAGGCGTGGTTCGAGGACGCGGCTGATGAGGAATCCGCCGAGCAGCCCCAGGACGATGCTGCTGGCGGCGGTGAAGAAGTAGTTGATGAGCACATGGATATGGAGGCCCGCGGCGGCCGGGAGCACCGAGGCCGCCTGCTGGGTGATGCCCACGTACAGGGCGTCGAGCGAACCGATGGTGAACCCGGCGGCGTACCCCGCGGTGACACAGGCGAAGCCGCCGATGAGGCCCGCCACGGGATGGCGCCCGGCGCTCTTGAACACCAGGGCCGCCAGCGGTGGCAGCACGATGGCGCCGACGTCGCTCATCATGTGCGCCTGGCTGGCGATGATCGCCACCGCGTACGGCAGCACGGCGCGCGGCACCCGGGCCAGCGTGGCCCGCATCGCGGTCTCCAGCAGACCGGTCTTCTCCGCGAGCCCGACCACCATGATCAGCACCAGCACGGCGCCGATCGGCGGGAAGGTGGCGAAGTTGGGGATCAGGTTCTCCAGCAGCCAGCGCAGCCCCTCACCGGTGAGCAGCCCGCCGATGGGCTTGGTGTCATCGGTGCCGGGGACGGTGACGGAGACACCGGTGAGGGCGAGGACGGTGGAGACGACGGCCAGCAGCGCGAAGAGCCCGGCGAACAGGACGATGGGGTTGGGCAGGGCGTTGCCGGCGCGTTCGATGAAGGAGAGGACACGGTCGAGCCCGCCACGCCGCTCCTTGTCCGGCGAGGTGCCCCTGGGGGCGGGGAGCCCGGTCACCGCGGGCATCAGGGCCGCCCCGCGGCCGGCGTGGCCGAGGGCAGGAGGCCCTTGGTGTCCTTGCGGACGTGTCCGTCCTGCACGACGCACACCACGTTGGCGGGATCGCCGAGCACACCGATGTCCGCGAGCGGATCGCCCTCGCAGACGACGAGGTCGGCGACGCGGCCGGGGGCCAGCGTGCCGAGCCGGTCGGCGACGCCGAGGAGTTCGGCGGCGGTCCGGGTGCCGGCCACGATGGCGTCCATGGGGTCCATGCCCAGGTCGACGAGGTAGGAGAGCTCCATCAGGTTCTGGCCGTGCGGACAGACGGCGGCGTCGGTGCCGAGCGCGATCTTCGCCCCCTGCTCGATGGCGCGGGAGATGTTCTCCTTGGTGATGCCGGACCAGCGCACCTTCTTCTCGTAGTGATAGTGCTCCATCGTAGCCTTGTTGATGCCCGCGTAGACGGTGGAGAGGGTCGGGACGACGAAGACGCCACGCTCCCCCGCCATCTCCAGGGCCCGGTCGTCCAGGCCGTAGCCGTGCTCGATGCTGGTGACCCCGCCGCGGATGGCGTTGAGGATGCCCGCGTTGCCCTGGGCGTGGGCGGCCACCGGCTTGCCGCCGTGGCGCCGGCACTCGTCGACTACGGCGCGGATCTCCTCCTCCAGGAGCCCCTCGTCGTCCGGCTGGTCGTAGGGGCTGCCCATGCCACCGGTGGCGCAGATCTTGACCAGGTCGGCACCGGCACGCAGCACCTTGCGCACGGCCAGCCGCGCCTCGTCCTCGGTGTCGGCGAGCTCGGACATCTCCCCGCCGCTGAGGTCGGTGCCGTCGGGCAGCCGCACATCGGCGTGGCCACCGGTGTGGCTGATGATCCGCACCGCGGTGTGCAGCCGGGGGCCCTCGATCCGGCCGGTCTCGACGGCGGTGCGGTAGCCGGTGGCCAGGCCGCCCAGGTCACGGGCGGTGGTGATGCCCGCGTCGAGGGTCTCCCGCATACGGGTGGCGGTGTCGAACGTGACCAGGACCGGGTCGAGTTCACCGCGGCGGCCGGGCGGGCTGGCATGGGCGTAGGCGAGGTGGGTGTGGCAGTCGAAGAAACCCGGCAGCACGGTGCGACCGCCCGCGTCGATGACACGTCCGGTGAAGGCGTCGCCGGACGCCGGGGGCGCGGTGGCCGCCGGGCCCGCGTAGGTGATGGTTCCTTCGGCGTCGGCGATGACAACGGCGTCCGCGATCGGGGCCGCCCCGGTACCGTCGACCAACGTGGCGTTCTCCACGCGCAGAGCGGTCCTGGTGGTCTCGGACGTGGTGGGTTCCGTCATGAGCTCGATCTCACTCCTCGTTGCGGGAACTGGTGGGGAGGAGTGTCGATCCATCGCGTGTTTCGGGTGTTATCATGCAGCATTCCATCGAGATTCACATGCGATACGCAGAAAAGCGCCGCCCATGCACACGCAGGATTTCGCCGCGCATGACCTGGACGAGCTGGATCGCGGCCTCATACACGCACTGCAGATCCACCCCAGGGCCCCATGGACTCTCGTCGGTGATGTGCTCGGGGTGAACCCGGTGACGGCCGCGCGCCGCTGGCACCGGCTCCAGGAGAGGGGGCTGGCCTGGGTGACCGCCTACCCCCGGCTGTCGGACTCCCGGATCGTGGTGACCGGCATCGTCGAGGTGGACGCCGAGCCCGGGGTCGGCGAGGACGTGGCCGAGTCCCTGGCGGCCGAACCCTCGGTGGCGAACGTCAAGCTCACGGCCGGAAGCCGGGATCTGGTGATCGCGCTGCAGGCTTCCGACCTGGGCGAGCTCTCCCAGCTCACCACCGCTCTCTTCCGTGGCGCCCCGGGGGTACGGGCGACACGTACGCATGTGGCCACGGCCGTGCCCTCCGAGGGCAGCCGGTGGCGGCTGCGCGCCCTGGACGCCACGCAGCTCGCCCGTCTCCAGGAGGCGCTCCCGCCGACCGAGCCGCTCCCCTCCGGGACGGCCGGCTGGGACCCCCTGGACATCCGGCTCCTGGAGCTGCTGAGTGTGGACGGCCGGATGGCGGTCAGCGATCTCGCGGACCACGCCGACGCGCCGCTCACCACGGTCCGCCGGAGGCTGCGGTCGCTGCTCGGCTCACGGGTGTGTCTGCGCTGCGACCTGGCGCGGCCGCTGTCCGGGTGGCCGCTGTCCGCGGTGTACTTCGCGTCCGTACCGGCCGAGCGCCTGGAGGAGACCAGCCGGGCGCTGGCCGGAGTGCGGGAGGTGCGGTCGTGCGCGATCACGGCGGGCCCGCACAACCTCGTGATCGACGTCTGGCTGCGCGCGTCCGGCGATGTGCACACCTTCGAGGCACATCTGTCCAGGCGGCTGCCGCGGCTGACCATCGAGGACCGCTCGGTGGTGCTGCGCACCGTCAAGCACATGGGCCGGCTGCTGGACCGCGACGGCCACAGCGTGGGCATCGTCCCGCTGCGCCCCTTCGCCGCGCCCGCCGCCGGGGGTGCCACCGGGGGTGCCACCGCCACCTGAGACGCGGGCACACGGTCCCGTATCGGGGCCACCTCGTCGGAAACGGTCGGCGGGGCGCACCGGACGTGAAGGCGCTGTCCAGTGTTCGTATGGGTGCCATCTGCCGGTACCCGCCGCCGGACACGCTGGGGCGCCATGGCACCTGTGCGCGCGATAGTCCAAGCCGTTCCGCTGGTGGCTACGGCCATCGTCATGCTCGACGCGGCCACCGACTTCTTCCCGGACGCCCCGCTGGTCGGCGTCATCA
The DNA here is from genome assembly GCF_016741935.1 of Streptomyces endocoffeicus. GTDB lineage: Bacteria > Actinomycetota > Actinomycetes > Streptomycetales > Streptomycetaceae > Streptomyces > Streptomyces endocoffeicus. The sequence continues at coordinate 803,312 of NZ_JAERRG010000001.1, forward strand.
CACCGGTGCGCCTCGCCGTGCTGGCGGGGCTGGTCGCGACGGCGGTGACGGCCCCGCGACTCGCCACGTTCCGCACCCGGCTCGACCTCGCCATCGCGCTGCTCCTGCTCAGTGCCATCGCCACCACCTACGTCGGCGGCCACCCCGACGCACCGCTGCGCGCCCTGATGACCGCTCTCGCCACCTTCTACCTGCTGGTCGGGGTGCGGCGGTCGCAGCCCGAATCGTGGCGGGCGGTGGCGCTGCTCGCGCTGGTCTGCGTGGCGGCCGCCGCCACTTCGGCGTTCGCCCAGGTGACCAACGAGGTGCCGACCGGCTTCTGCCGCACCGGGCTCTTCACCGACGTCGACTGCGACGGCGGCGGGGCCGGTGCGATGATCCGCGCCACGGGCACCTTCGCCAACCCCAACCTGCTCGCCGCGTTCCTGGTGCTGCTCACCCCGATCGCCCTGCTGACGGCGGTGACGGTGGCCGAACGCACGGCCCGGGTCGCCGTCGTGACCGTGGGCCTCCTCGCGTACGGCGCGGTGCTGACCACCTTCTCCCGGGCGGGCTGCGTCGCGGCCGCGGCGGGTCTGCTGGTGCTCGGTGGCGCGTACTGGCTCGCCCCCCGCCTCGGCCGGTGGGGGGTGCGGACGCTGACGACCGTGGGGCTGGCGGGGCTGGCGGCGGTGACGGTGGCGCTGTGGGTGGTGTCGCGGGCCGGTGACGCGCTCGGGGTCCGGGGCCAGGCGTGGAAGGCGGCCGTGGACCTGGCCGTGGACCATCCGCTCGGGGTCGGTCTGGGGCGGGCTGGCGACGCCGTCTCCGCCGCCGTACCGGGCGGGAGGACCTTCGTCCACGCGCACAACATGTGGCTGAACTGGCTGGCCGAAGCGGGCGTGGCCGGTCTGCTCGGCATCCTGCTGGTGACCGTGATCGCCGTCGCCTCCGCGGTCCGCGCCGCGCGGGAGAAGTCCGTGGCCGGTGTCGTCGGGCTCGCCGCCCTGACGGGGTTCTTCCTGGCGGCCACGGTGGACCACCCGGCCAACCTGGACCGGATCGCCATGCTCTTCTGGCTGGTCCTCGGCCTCGTCATGGCCGAGGTCCCGGGCGGGTGGCGGGAGTCCGGGACGCCCGTGCGGGCCACGGGGCGGTCGGGCCGGCGCGCGCGGCGCTGAAGCGCTCCGCTGGACGCTCCGCTGGAAGTGCCGCGATGTGTTGTCGGGCGTCCGCGGCGCCGTTGTGGCTGGTCGCGCCCACGCGGCGGAGCCGCACATCGACACAGCCCCGCGCCCCTTCGGGCGCGCCTCTCGAACCGCAGCGGACTTCCGCCGATCTGCTGAGCGGGACCCGCCCGCCACCGCCGCCACGATGCGGGGGAAGCTCGCCGGGCTGCTGAGCCGCAGCCGCCGGGTGGCGCGGGGGCTCAATGTCTTCAGCGGGACGGTGTTCACGGGACTGGCCGTACGGCTCGCCGCCTCTCCGAGGTAGGCGGCCCAACGGACGCTGTGGCCGCCCGGGGTCCGGACAGCGGACCGTTCTCCTGGCCCCGTCCGCGCGGTGGCGACGAGAGTGGGTGGGCGTTCGCGTCAACCGGAAGGCGGGGCACAGCGATGGCGGACACGGTGCGGCGGGGCTACGCGCCCAGCTCCTTCGGGCAGTTGCACTACGCGGAGTGCGGGTCCGGTGAGGCGGTGCTGCTGCTGCACCAGACGCCACGTTCCTGGACCGAGTACGCCGGTGTGCTGCCCCTGGTGGGCCGGGCGCACCGGGCGATCGCCATGGACACCGTGGGGTTCGGCGCCTCGGCCAGGCCCGAGGGGCCGCACTCGATCGAGCGGTTCGCCGATGGAGTGGAGGCGCTGGCCGACGCGCTCGGGCTGGACTCCTTCCACCTGGTGGGCCATCACACGGGTGGTGTGGTGGCCGTGGAGGTGGCCGCCCGGCTGGGCGACCGCGTCAGCGGTCTGCTGCTCTCGGCCACTGCCTTCGTGGATGAGGCCAAGCGCGCGGCGGCTCCCGCCCGCCCGCCGGTCGACCATGTCGACCCCAAGCCGGACGGCTCACATCTGGTGGAGGTGTGGAACCGGCGCCGCGCCTTCTACCGGGCGGGCGAGGAGGCCGCGCTGCACCGCTATGTGATCGACGCGCTGACGGTGCTGGACCGGGTGGAGGAGGGGCACGAGGCGGTGTACCGGTACCGGATGGAGGAGCGGCTGGCGCACATCACCGCCCCCGTACTCGCCGTATGCGCGCCGGAGGACCACTACTCGCTGCCCGCGCTGGAGAAGTTCGCGGCGGCGCTCGGCTGCGAGACCGCGGTCCTGTCCGGCGGCCACGTACCGGCGCCCGAGCAGCTGCCCGGGGAGTTCGCCGATGTCGTCACCGCGTGGGTGGACCGGCATCGGCGGTGGCCCGGTCCCACGTCGTCCCGGTGACACCCTGCCTCCGCAGCGCCGCCTTGCGCACCTTCCCGGTCTCGGTGAGCGGCAGTTCGCCCAGGATGTCCACATAGCGGGGGACGGCGAACGGGGGCAGCTCGCGCTCGCAGTGGCGGATCACATCGGCCAGGTCGAGGGTGCCGCCCGCGCGGGGCACCACGGCGACCATGACCTCGTCCTCGGCCAGCTCGGACGGCACGGGGAAGACGGCCGCGTCGGCCACCTCGGGATGGCTGCGGACGACCGTCTCGACCTCGCACGAGGAGATGTTCTCCCCACGGCGGCGGATCACGTCCTTGATGCGGTCCACGAACCGGAACCAGCCGTCGGGTTCGCGGACCACCCGGTCCCCCGTGTGCCGCCACGCGTCCACCGGCTCCGCCAACTCGCCCAGGTAGCCGGTGGCGAAGGCGTACGGCCGGTGGCTGCGCACGACCAGTTCACCCGGGGTGCCGTCGGGGACGGGCGTGAGCAGTTCGTCCACGACACGGGCGTCGAAGCCCTCGCGCAGGGTGCCCATGTAGCCGGGCCGCTGCTTCTCGGGGGTCGTGCCGATGACCAGGTTGGTCTCGGTGGAGCCGAATCCGTCGATCAGCGTGACGCCGAACCGCTCGCGGAACGGCCCCCAGGCGTGGGCCGGTGTCGCCGGGGAGAGCCCGCGGACGGCCCGGTGCGCACGGTCGTGGGGGCCCGGGGGCTGGGCCAGCAGCATCGGCACCATGGCGCCCAGCAGATAGACCACGGTCGCCCCGGCTCCGGCCGCCTCGGCCCAGTACCGGGAGGCCGAGAAGCGGGGCGCCAGCGTGATCGACGCCCCCACGGTCATCGCCTGTGCCAGCGCGTTCAGCGCGTTGGTGTGGAACAGCGGGAGGCAGGTGTGGAGGACGTCGTCCGCGGTGAGGCGCAGCGCGTCGGACACGTTGCGCCCCCACCAGACGAACTGGGCGTGGGGGCAGCGCACCCCGCGCGACGTGCCGGTGGTCCCCGAGGTGAACAGGACACACGCGGTGTCCTCCGGGCGGACGGGTGCCGCCGGGAAGGCAGGTCCGCCGCCCGGCCGGGGCGTGCCGTCCGCTCCGGCGCGCCACAGCGTCCCCCGGTACCCGGCCGCCCGCACGCGCTCGGCCGTCCCGTCCTCCGCGAGCAGATGAGTAGGGCGGGCCTGGTCCAGGACGTGTCGCAGCCCGGCGCCGCGCAGCCCCGTGTTCAGGGGCACCAGCTCGGCGCCGAGCCAGGCGGCGCCGAGGAACAGGTCCACGAGTTCGATCCGGTTGCCCGTCATCGCCGCGATGCGCTCGCCCGGACGGCAGCCCTGGACCGCGAGGGCCCCCGCCATGGTGGCGGCGGCCTCCCGGGTCTCGCCGTAGGTGCGGACCGTGGTCCCGATCCGCAGGAAGGGGCGGTCCCCGTGGTCCCGGGCCGCCGCCTGGAGCAGCCCGGGAATCGTCAGTGAGGTCACCGCAGCACCTCGCGCTCGCGCAGTGCGCGGATCCGCTCGGGTGACAGGCCCGCGACCTCGCGCAGCACATCGTCGGTGTCGGCGCCGAGCACGGGTGCCGCCTTACGGATGCCACCGGGTGTGCGGATGAGCCGGACGGGCGGCCCCTCGTGCAGGAAGGCCCCCGCCACCGGGTGTTCCGCGCGGATGTAGAAGCCCCTGGCCCGCAGCTGCGGATCGTGCTCCACGAGGTCGCGGCCGTCCCGCACCGGGCCCGCGGGTATGCCGTGCTCCTGGAGGAGTTCGGCGGCGGCGTCGGCCGGCAGGGGCCTGGCCCAGGTGGCGAGGGCCTCGTCGACCAGCTCGGTGTGGTGTGCGCGCCTCTCCGCCGCGCGGGTGCGGTCGTCGGTGGCGAGGTCGGGGCGGCCGATGACCGTGCACAGGGCGGCCCATTCGGTGTCGTCGCGGACGCTGACGGCCAGCCAGCTGTCGGCGCCGAGGCAGCGGTACACGCCCTGCGGGCCCCACCGCGGATCGGTGTTCCCGGCGGGTTCGGTGGGGTGGAGCAGACTGGTGCCCATGTGGGAGGCGATGGCCTCGAGCTGGGACAGGTCGATGTGCTGTCCGCGCCCGGTCTCCTCCCGGTGCTCCAGGGCGGCGACGGTGGCGAGCGCAGCCTGCAGCCCCGCGACGATGTCGCCGTGGCCGTAGATCACCCCGACCACGTCGTCCGGGCCCCATCCGGTCAGGCCGGTGAGCCCCGAGCTGGCGGACACGGTGTCCGCGTACGACACCCAGCCGCTGCGCGGGCCGGTGTGTCCCATGCCGGACATGCTGATGTACACCAGGCGGGGGTTGATCTCGCGCAGGGTGTCGTAGCCCAGGCCGAGCTTGGTCATCACGGTGGCGCTGAAGTTCTCCACCAGGACATCGCAGGAGGCGATGAGGTCGCGCAGCACGGCGACGCCGTCCTCGGTGCGGGTGTCGAGGGCCAGGCTGCGCTTGTTGCGGTTGACCTCGTTGAAGTAGCCGTTGGTGTTCGGATCGGTGTGCGGGCCGCGCGAGAGATGCATGAAGGGCGCGAACCGGGTGGGGTCGGGACGGCCCAGGGACTCGACCTTGATGACATCGGCGCCGTGGTCGGCGAGCACCTTGGTGCAGTACGGCCCGGCGAGCACCCAGGTCAGATCCAGGACGCGGACGCCGTGCAGGGCGGGCCGCGCGGGTTCCCCGGACGCCGCGGGTACGGGCCGGGCCGGGCGGCGCTCGTGCAGCAGCCGCTGGTCCCCGCCCCGTTCCGGGACGTCCAGCTCCTTGATCCGGTGGCCTTCGGGGAACGCGAAGGGGAACCCCAGGTCGGTGCGGTCCCCGGCGCGGAGGAAGAAGTCACGGGCGGCGAGCTGCGGATTGCCGGGCAGCTCATGCGGCAGGTCGACCGCCGCCCACGGCAGCTTCCTGGACTGGGCGAGCTCGGCGAACTCGGCCTTCGGCCACCGGCCCGCGAAGTCCTGCACCACCTCGAAGACATGCTCCTGGTACTTCTTCCGCTCCACCGGGTCCTGCCAGCGCGGCTCGGCGAGGTCGGCCTCGGCGCCCTCCTCGCGCAGCCAGGCGAGCAGCGCGTCCCACATCCGGGGGCTGCCACCGAGGCCACCGCCGAGATGGCCGTCGGCGGACCGGAACAGCCCGTGCGGCACCAGCGGATGCACCCGGCCGGGGCGCGCGGGCACCCGGTCCTCGTGCAGATGGGCGAGGGCGCCCGCCTCCAGGGCGGCGGCCGTGCACGCCTGGGCGGACACGTCGGCGAGCTGGCCCGGCCCCGTACGCCTGGCCCGCAGTCCGAGCAGGGCGGCGATCGCGGCGTGCACACCGGCGAGCTGCTCCGCCTGGTTCTCCGGAAGGTGCAGGGGCGGCCCATCCGGGTCGCCGACCTGCGCGAGCATGCCGCCGAGCGCGGCGACCACCAGATCGGTGCCCTGCCAGTGGCTGCGGGGGCCCACGGTTCCGAAGGGGGTGACGCGGACGTGGACGAGGTGGCCGAGTCCCGCGACGGCCTCCGGCGCGCCGTCCGGTGTCCCGTCGAGGAGGACGTCGGCTCCCGCCACCAGGCGCCGCAGCTCCTCCGGGGACGCGGGGGTGACGGACCGCTTGCCGGCGTGCCAGTGGACGAAGGCGTCGCCGTTCAGTTCGCGCCGTGTCGGATCGCCCTCCTCGGGCTCGACCAGGACGACCTCGTGTCCGAGGCCGACCAGGAGCCGGCCCGCGAACCGGGTGAAGGGGCTGGACAGTTCGACGACGCGAACGGCCGGGTTGCTCACATCTCCTCCGCGGGATGCTCAGTCGTGCTGCTGGTTCAGGAAGCCGGTGACCGCGGTGTAGTAGGCGTGCGGCCGCTCCTCCTGGGGGTGGTGGGAGGCGTGGTGCATGATGTGCAGATTGCCCTTGGGGACCATGCGGGCGAGCATCAGCGGATAGTCCGGGGTGAGGAACGCGTCGTACATGCCCCAGAGGAAGAGGGTGGGCGCCTGGATGGCCCCGAGCTCTGCGGTGAGGTCCTGCCAGTCGCCGCGCGGGTTGTCGGAGGCTCCGGCGAGGGCGGTCTCCTCCGGGTCCAGGCTCTGCTCATAGCGCAGGGTGACGGTGTCATCGGGGATGGCGTCGGGGTCGTACCACTCCAGGCGGGCGATCAGCTGCCGCATCTTCTCCCAGGAGGGGCCGGTGCCGCCGTAGTACACGTCGCGGGCGTTGCGGCCACGCCGGCCGCCCTCCGGCAGCGGGGCCAGCGGGCCGTGGAACACGGGCATGCTGCCGGTGACGGTCAGCGACCGGGCCCGCTCGGGGTACTTCGCGGCCAGGTTCAGCGCGATGGTTCCGCCCCATGAGTTGCACACGAAGTCGGCGCGCTCGATGCCCAGGGTGTCGAGCAGGGCGACCGTCTTGGCGGCGTGGTAGTCCCACATCGGGCCCTCGATGACGGACTTGCCGGACTTGCCGTACTGGAGGATGTCCACGAGGTAGCAGTGACGGTCCTCGGCGAACAGCGGTGCCACCTGGCCGAAGTCGGACCAGCCCGTGCACCCGGGGCCGCCGCCGTGCAGGAAGACCGTCGGCCTGCCCGTCGTGCCCAGTTCGGTGTAGTGGTACGTGACGCCGTCCGCTTCCGCGTAGGCGCCCTCCGGCGGCTTCTGGATGGTCATGAGGTCCATGTCCCGATGGTGTGCGGCCGGTGATCTCCGCCCAAGCGGACCGGTCCGCTGAGCGGGCCGGTCCCGTGGTGAGGGCCTCCGGGCGGTGGCTAGCCTCCCGGCTCATCGAGTCCCCGATGATTCGCGTCCACAGAAAGGCAGCACATGTCCGCGTGGGAAGTGGCCGAGGAACGGGCGAGGGCGGTGATCGGCCGCCCGGAGCACCGGGATCTGGGGGTCGTAAGGGCCGAGGACGCGGCGGAGTTCGCGCGCGCGGCCGGGGAGACCGGCCCGCGGCTGACCGACCCCGGCCACCCCGGATTCACCGTCCATCCCCTGTACGTGGTGAGTCTGCTGCGCGGCGCGGGGGGCGCCGGCCAGGGCGAGTTCCGGCCGGACGGGATGTACCGCGACGAGGTCCCGGGCACCGACGGCCTGGACGTCCGGCTGATGGCGGGTGGCCAGGAGGTCCGGTTCACCGGCGAGGTGCGGGCGGGCGACCGGATCGCGGTCCGCCGTGTTCTCACGGATGTCGAACGCAAGGGCAGCGGTACGCCGTTTCTGCTGCTGACCGTCGAGAAGACGTACACGGCGGAGCGGGGCACGCTCGCCCGGGTGCGGGAGAGGTTCATCGTCCGATGAGTGTGCGCACGGGACAGCCCGTACCGCCGGTGGAGTTCACCCCGGACGCCGTCACGCTGCTGCGGTTCGGGGCGGTCACCCGCAATGCCCATCGCATTCACTACGACACCGGGTTCGCGCGATCCGAGGGGCTGGACGGCCCGGTCGTCATGGCGCAGTTGCACGGCTGTCTGATGCACCGCGCCGCCACGTCGTTCGCGGGTCCGGGCGGACGGGTCCTGGAGGTCGAATGGCAGAACCGGGCACCGGCCCTGGCCGGGGAGCGGCTCGTGGTGTGCGGCACGGTCGGCGCCGTCGATCCGGCGACGGGGCGGGTCACCCTGGATCTGGTCGAGCACGGTGGGCGGGGCGATGTGGTGTGCTGCCGGGGCCGGGCCGTGGTCCTGATGGGGTGACCGGCCCCGCCCCGGCGCGGGACCGTTCAGCCGAGGTCCGGAACCGTTCAGCCGAGGTCCGGAACCGTTCAGCCGAGGTCCGGGATCGTTCAGCCGAGGTCGAGGACGACCTTGCCCACCGCCTCCCCGGACCGCAGACGTGCCACGGCCTCGGCCAGCCCGTCGACGCGATGGCGCTCGACGGGCAGGGTCAGCTCGCCGGAGGTGAGGTCGCCGAGCAGCCGCTGGGTGTCTGCGGCCACCTCCTGGCCGCGGGTCATCAGGTTCACCGGCAGCAGCGACACATCCGCGAGGAGGAAGTCGGCCAGGTCCACGGTGAACTCACGGCCCGCGGTGTAGCCGACGAGGGCCACCCGGCCACGGGGGCGCACCAGCGGCAGGGAGTCGCGCAGGACCGGCCCGCCCACGGTGTCGACGACGACGTCCACCGGGCCGCCGATCGCGTCCGCGGACAGGTCCGCGGCGAGCAGCGCCTTGGCGGCGGCCGGGACGTGCGGCAGTTTGGCGGGGCGGCCCACCACGCCGATCACCTCGGCCCCGGCCCGGGCCGCGACCTGCACGGTGAGCGCCCCGACCGCACCGGCCGCCCCGGTCACCAGGACCCGCTCCCCGGGCCGGACGCCCGCCACGGTGTGCACCGAGGCCCATGCCGTCCCCGCCGGGGAGAAGTAGCTGCAGGCCAGGGCGGGGTCCGTGCCCTCGGGCACGGCCTCCACAGCGGCGTCCGGGACCAGCGCGTGGCCGCCCCAGGTGCCGTCGCGGCGCAGTCCGAGTGCCTTGCCGCGGAGGCGGACCAGGCTCCCCTCGGGGTGGGTATCGGAGGCGACGACGATGCCGCTGCCTTCGGTTCCGGGCACCGACGGCAGATCGGGGAGGATGCCGAACCTGCCGTCGACGACGTTCAGATCGAGGTGGCTGACGGCGGCCGCCTTCATCCGCACCAGGGTGTGGCCGGGGCGTGGCTCGGGTACCGGCCGCTCGACGAGCCGCGGGAGGGTGCCGAACTCCTCCAGCACCAGGGACTGTGACGTCGGGTGGCTCACGTTTTCGCTCCGTATCCACGGGCTCACGGCCCGGTTCGGGGAGGGGCGGACGCCGCGCACGCTAGACCGCGTCCCACGGTCCGCGCACCGGACGGGGTCCGCTCAGCGGGACGCCCCGCCGCGGCCGCCGTCCGGTCGCCCCATCCGGGCGCCCCGTCCGGCCGCCCCGCCTTTCAGCCGCCCACCGTCCGGCCGCCGACCGTCCCACCGTCCGGCCGTCCGCCGGAGGAGCACAGCGGTCTGCTCAGCGGACCGGATCCCTTGGGCGGATCCGCGCCGGGCCGGATGCTCGGGTCCACCGTTCACCCGGTATCAGGAGGACACGCACGATGACGGTCGAGGACTCTCCCGACACGGCCACCCCCGCCCGGAGCCGCCGCGGAAAACCGGCCGGACCCGGCCGCCAGGACTGGTCGTCCTGGCCCCACTACGACGGTGCGGCCGCGGGCTTCCGCGGCTACTGGTACCCGGTCACCTGGTCCAGCCAGATCACCGGCAAGCCGCTGCCGTTCACCGTCTGCGGTGAGCGGATCACGCTGATCCGCGACAGCGGCACCGCGTACGCCCTGCACAACCGGTGCCCGCACCGCGGTGTGCCGCTGTCGGAGGGCAATCAGCAGTTTCCGGGCACGGTGAGCTGCCCGTACCACGGCTGGACCTTCGACCTGCCCACCGGGCGGCTGTCCGCGGTCATCACCGACGGCCCCGGATGCCGGCTGACCGGGAAGCTGGGGGTGCGCACCTATCCGGTCGAGGAGCGCCTCGGGATGGTGTGGGTGTACATCCCGATCGCCGACGAGGAGCCGCATCCGATCGACTCCCAGCTTCCGGAGGAGCTGGTCGGCAACGCGTTCGTGATGGGCGGGCGGATCGAGCCGCGCGGTGGCAACTGGCGGTTCGCCTGCGAGAACGGCTTCGACGAGGGCCACGCCAAGTATCTGCACCGCACGGCCCTGTGGCGGCTGTTCAAGCCCATGCCGACCTGGAACATCACCCGGATCGTGCCGCGTGGCCGCTGGATCTTCCGGGTCCAGGACGAGGTCCACTGGGAGGCCGAGTACCCCGGCGTGGGCCGCTGGACCAACAAGCGCTGGTGGAAGATGCAGCCGCCGAAGGAAACCTTCAACATCGGCAACACCGGCAAGGCCGACAGTGTCGACCCCACGATCGAGGCCCAGGACTTCCCGGGTTTCGCCTCTCTGTCGATGCCGGGCGTGCTGCGCATCGCCTACCCCAAGTTCATCCACTACGAGTTCTACGTCCCGGTGGACGAGAACAACCACCGCTATGTCGGGGTGATGGTCAACTTCACCGAGGGCTGGGACACCCTGCGCTTCTACGCCAAGTACCTGGGGGCGATCCGCTGGCTGTTCCACGGCCAGTTCTCCGGCCAGGACGCGTGGATGGTCGATGTCACCGACGCGCCGCCGGAGAAGCTCTACCGGCCCGATGTCTCGCTCACCGCCTGGCGGAACCTCAGCGAGGAGGAGTACGGCAAGAAGCTGGCCGCGGCCGGCGGCGCATCCGCATCCGCCTCCGCATCCGAAGAGAAGGCATGACATGTTCCGCAAACTGTTCACCCTGTTGCTGGGCGCGGCGATCGCCGTCGGGATCCCGCTGGCCAGAAAGCGCATCGCGCGGACCACGATGACCCAGGTCCACAGGATCAACCAGTGAGCGCCGACGGCCTGGCGGGCCTGGACGAGCGGCGGCGCTCCTGGGCACTCGACGCCGCCCGCCACATCAGCGCCGGCCGGCTCCGCGAACTGATCACGGGCCTGGTGGACATTCCCAGCCCCACCGGTGACGAGGGCCCGCTGGCCACCCATATCGCCGACACCCTGCGCGCCTCCGGTTGCCACGCGGCCGCCCAGCCCCTCGACGACCGGCAGGCCAACGCCTGGGGGCGGCTGACCGGTGACGGCACCGGCCCCGACCTCATGCTCTACGCCCCCATCGACACCCTGACCGTGGGCGAGGAGAGCGAGGACGTGCCGTGGATCGGCCCGGAGCTGCGCGAGGACATGCGGCCCGCGGCCACCGTGTACGACGACCTGGTGACCGGGCTCGGCGCCTCCAACCCCAAGGGGCACGCGGCGTGCGTGATGATGGCCACCGAGGCGATCTCCCGGGCCGGTGTCCCGCTCACCGGTGACCTGGTGGCGGCCTTCGGCGCGGGCGGGATGCCCACCAACGCCCGGCCCGTGGGGACCCGCCACAACACCGGCCAGGGCGCCGGGTGTTCGTTCCTGCTGGAGCAGGGCGTGTGGACCGATTACGCGGTCATCGCCAAGCCCGGCTGGACCGTCTCGTGGGACGAGGTCGGACTGGTCTGGTTCGAGGTGACGGTCGGCGGCACCCACACCTACGCGGGCTCCCGCCACCGGCTCCCGTACGACAACGCCATCGCCCGCGCCGGGGAGGTGGCCGCGTATCTGGAGAAGTGGTTCGAGGAGTACGCCGAGCGGCACACCTCGGGCACGGTGGCACCGCAGGGCATCGTCTCGTCGATCCGTGGCGGCTGGCCGCGGATGGCGGCGGTCACCCCCGCCGTGTGCACCCTGATGGTGGACCTGCGGATCAGCCCGGACATCACACCGATGCGGGCCAAGCGGGAGTTCATGGACGCGCTGGCCGCCCTGCGGGCCGCCTCGCCCGGTCTCGACGTCCGGGCGGAGATGGTGCTGGCGATCCCCGGCACCCGCACACCGCGCGGGTCGTGGATCAACCGCAGCGCCACGGCGGCCTGGGAGGCGCTGGAGGGGCGCGCACACGAGGTGATCGCCGGGAACAGCGGTGCCACCGACGCCAACATCCTGCGCGGCCGCGGCATCCCCACGGTGCGGATCGGCATGCCCAAGGTGGCGGAGGCCCCGTTCGAGATCGACTTCGCCCGCGGCATGAACACGGTGTCGCTCCGGGCCATGGAGAGGCTCACCCGCCATCTGATCCGTACCGCGGTGGACACCGTCACCCGGACCCGCGCCGAGGTGGCCGAGGCGGCGGAAGGAGCCGTGGCATGACGGAGATCGTGCTGGGGGTCGGGGCGTCGCACAGCACGCTGATGAACACCCACTGGGAGGAGACGTACCACAAGGACCGCGCCGAGCGGTTCCGGGACGCGCTCGGCGAGGCGCGCGACGCGCTGGCCGCGGCCCGCCCCGACACGGTGGTCCTGATCGGCTCCAACCACTTCCGGGGATTCTGGCTCGACCTGATCCCCAGCTTCACCCTCGGGGTGGACGAGTGCCTCGCCAGCGGCGAGTCCGGCACCCCGAAGGGCCCGCAGCCGGTGGACCGGGAGCTGTCCCTCTACCTGGCGGGCGCGCTGGTGGAGCGGTCCGGTTTCGATGTGGCGTTCTCCGCCCGGCTGCAGATCGACCACGGCCAGTCGCACGCCGTCCAGTATCTGCTCGACGGGCTCGACGTCGACCTCGTACCGCTCGTGGTGAACGTCTTCGCGCCCCCGCTGCCCACGCTCGACCGCTGCGAGCGGCTCGGCCGGGCGATCCGGGAGGCGGTCCTGGCGTTCCCCGGCGACCGCCGGGTGGCGGTCATCGGCTCCGGCGGGCTGTCCCACCGGCTGCCCTGGCCGGACTGGCGCGACCCGCGGGGCGAGGACGAGGAGTTCATGGTCGGCGCCTGGCTGAACGGCCGGGAGAACTGGCAGGACTACGACGTGCGGCGGCGCGAGATCATCCGGGCCGCCGAGGCGGCGCTCAACCCGGAGTTCGACGAGGAGTTCCTGTCCTGGCTGGAACGCGGACAGGCCCACCGCCTCACCGAGTACACCACCGCGGAACTGGAGCGGGTGGCCGGCAACGGCGCACAGGAGCTGCGCACCTGGCTGCTGATGGCCGCGCTGCTCGACCACATCCCGGGCCGGCGTCTGGCCTACGAGCCGATGCCCGAGTGGCTCACCGGCATGGGGGTCGCCGTGCTCGACCCCGCGCAGACACAGAACAGCGAAAGGCAGTCATGAGCATCTGGACCGAACTGTCGGGCATCGACTACCGGCACGCCTATGTGAAGACCGGCGACATCACGACCCGCGCGCTGCAGGCCGGCCCGGAGGACGGCGAGCATGTGGTGTTCCTGCACGGCACCACCGGCCATCTGGAGGCGTTCGTACGGAACATCCCGGCGCACGCCGAGCGCTACCGCTGCCACTCCATCGACATGCTGGGCCACGGCTACACGGGCAAGCCGGACCGGCCGGGCGAGATCCCGGCGTATGTCGAGCACCTGATGGCCTATCTGGACGCGGTCGGCGCCGAGCGCGCCCATCTGGTCGGCGAGTCGCTGGGCGGCTGGGTTTCGTCGTGGGCCGCGAGCGAGTACCCGGACCGGGTCGCCTCCCTCCAGTTGCTGTGCATGGGCGGCACAAAGGTCAATCCGGCGGTGATGGAGCGGCTGAAGAAGTCCACCCGCAGCGCCTCCCTGGAGGACGACATCTCCTTCACCCGGGACCGTCTGCGGCTGTTGTGGGCCGACTGGGACGAGGAGCTGGGCGAGGAGCTGACGCGGATCCGCTACGAGATCTACCACCACCCGGACTTCCAGCGGAACCTGCACAATCTGCTGGCGCTCCAGGAGACGGACACCCGCGAGCGCAATCTGCTGCGGCCCGACCGCATGGCCCGGATCAAGGCGCCGACGCTGGTGGTCTGGGGCAACAAGAACCCGTTCGGGGACGTACCGGAGGCCGAGGCCATCGCCACCGCGATCCCCGGCGCCCGTCTGGAGATCTTCAACGAGTGCGGTCACTGGCCGCAGCACGAGAAGGCGGATCTGTACAACCCGCTCAGCCTGGAGTTCCTCGCCGCGTCCTCCACCACCTGATCGTGAGGTGCCTGCCATGACCGTCGTCCCCATCGACCACGCCACCAGAGCCTGTCCCGACTCGATGAACTCCGTCCTCGGCAAGGTCCGGTCCATCCTGGAGGCGTTCACCGCCGACGACGACTCGCTCTCGCTCGCCGATGTGGTGCGCCGCTCCGGCGTGGCGAAGGCGACCGTCCACCGGCTGTCCCAGGAGCTGGTCGCATGGGGGGCGCTGGAGCGGGCGGGCTGCAACTACCGGCTGGGGCTGCGGCTGTTCGAGATCGGGCAGCGGGTGCACCGGCAGCGGATCCTGCGGGAGGTGGCGCAGCCGTACATGGAGGATCTGCTGCTGGCCACGCGGGAGACCATCCACTTCGCCATCCACGACGGACTGGACGTGGTGTATCTGGAGAAGATCCTGCCCCACCGGGGGCTGAGCGAGGAGTCGCGGGTGGCGGGGCGGCTTCCGCTGCACTGCACGGCCACCGGCAAGGCGATCCTCGCCCACTCCCCCGGCACCCTGTTCGGCGAGGTGGTCAGGAACGGCCTCAAGCCGGTCACCCGCCACACCATCACCTCGCCGGGCCGGCTGCGCGGCCAGCTGGACCGCGTCCGCGAGCAGGGCATCGCCACGGAGGCGGAGGAGGTGCGGCTCGGCTATATGAGCATGGCGGTACCGGTGTTCGGGCGGCAGAACGCCCTCGCCGGGGCCCTGTCGATCACGGCGCCGACCTATCGCGTGGACGCGATCGCCCACGCCAGCGCGTTGCGTACGGCGGGTCTCGGCATCAGCCGCTCGCTGAGGTCGGCGCTGTGACGGCGCCCGCCGTGTCCTCCCCCGCTCTGGAAGAGGTGCTGGCACGGGCGCGGGAGCTGATCGGGCGGTGGCGGGACGAGGACTGCGGCACCCCGGCGGTCAAGGACTTCTGCCGTTACGCGGCCGCCCTCAACGACGGCGGGTACATCCGCCGGGCCCGCGCCCTGGCGGCGGACGGACGGCCCGTCGAGGCGCCCGCCCTGTTCCTCGCGGCCACCATGAGCTGGGAGGACGGCCCGCCGGAGGACGAACTGCGGCCGGATGGCCTGGCACGGCGGGAGTCGCCGTGCACCGAGGGCCTCCCGGTGCGCCAGGTGCACGGCGGCCAGTCGGTGCGCCTGGTCCGGCCCCCGGTGGCCGGGACCCGGATCACGGCGGCCCGTGCGGTCGTCTCCGCGCGGCACAAGCACGGGCGGTCGGGCGAGTTCGTCCTGCTGGGTGTCCGCACCCGGTTTCTGTACCCCGACGGGAGCGAGCTGGCGGCCGTGGACGAGACGATCGTGGTGCTCGACGCCACCGGAGGTGACCGATGACGGCGCCCGCTGTCGGGGCGGAGTGTCCGCCACGCCGGTACGCCCACACCAGTGTGCAGCTGTTCCGCTTCAGCGCCGTGTCGTGGAACGCCCACCGGATCCATTACGACGCCGCGTACGCGGCCACGGAGGGGTTTCCCGACGCCGTCGTGCAGTCCACGCTGCACGGCGAGATGCTCAGCCGGCACGCCCTGGAGTGGGCCGGGCCGGGCGCCCGGCTGGAGTCGGTGGCCTGGCGCAATGTCGCCACGGCGGTGGCCGGTGAGCGGCTGACCTGGGCCGCGACGGTGTCGTCGGTGGAGGGCGCGTTGATCCGGCTCGACGCGCGCATCCTCAAGGCCGACGGCTCGGAGTGTGTCACGGGGACGGTGGAGGTGACGCGCGCCGGGTGACGGCCCGGGGCGTCCGGGCGCGGGAGCGGGAGCGGTGGCACACAGGGCTGTGGGGGGCCTTGGGCGCCACCGCTTCGGCGTGTCCGGGGCACATGGCGCCTGGCCATCGGTTGGGGCCTTGTCCCGGCAGGCGGACCGATTCCGTTGGACCGTGATCGCGTCCTGCCTACGCTCCTCGACCATGAGCGTTCTCAACGATGAGCCGGTCGCCGCGGAGGACGCGGCGGTGGTCGAGACGGACATCCTGATCATCGGCGCCGGTCCGTCGGGCCTGTACGGCGCCTATTGCGCGGGCTTCCGGGGCTTGCGCGTGGCCGTGATGGATGTGCTGCCCCAGCGGGGTGGCCAGATCAGCGCGATGTACCCGGAGAAGCCCATCTTCGACATCGCCGGATTCGCCTCGGTGCGCGGTCGCGACCTGGTGGACAGCCTGGTGGCGCAGGCGGAGGCGCACGGCACCCGCTATCTCCTCGGCCACCGCGCGGTGGCGCTGGACTACGACGGCGACGGACTGCCCGTGGTCCGCAGCGACCGGGGGACGGCGGTACGCGCCGGGGCTGTCGTGATCACCGGAGGCGTGGGGACCTTCACCCCCCGCCCGCTCCCGGCCGGGGAGGACTTCCTCGGCCGCGGTCAGGTGTACTTCGTACCCGACCCGGCCGCCCACGCCGGTCATGACGTGGTGGTCGTCGGCGGTGGCGACAGCGCCTTCGACTGGGCGGCCCTGCTGGCCCCCGTGGCGCGCTCGGTCCGCCTGGTGCACCGCACCGCCCGGTTCCGCGCCCATCGCGCGTCGGTGGCGAAGGTCCAGGCGCTCGGCATCGACATGCTCACCGACTCCGAGGTCAGCGGCCTGTACGGCGCCGCGCACCTGGAGGAGGTCGAGATCCGCCACCGGACCACCAAGGACACCACCCGCCTCCCGGCGCAGACCGTGGTGGCGGCCCTCGGCTTCCTCGCGGACCTCGGCCCGCTGCGGGAGTGGGGCCTGACCCTCCAGGCGCGCCGGATCGCCGTGGACACCCGTATGGCCACCAACCTGCCCCGTGTCTTCGCGGCCGGCGACATCACCGACTACCCGGGCAAGGTGCGCCTGATCTCCGTCGGCTTCGGCGAGGCCGCCACCGCCGTCAACAACGCCGCCACGGTCATCGACCCGGAGGCGGCACTGTTCCCCGGGCATTCCACCGAGAAGGAGAACTGACATGGCCTACGTCATCGGCGCGTCCTGCGTGGACATCATGGACCGGTCCTGCATGGAGGAGTGCCCGGTCGACTGCATCTACGAGGGCGAGCGCAAGCTCTACATCAACCCGGTGGAGTGCATCGACTGCGGCGCCTGCGAGATCGCCTGCCCGGAGCAGGCGATCACCGTGGACCGCAAGGCGGACCCCGAGCACCGCGCGGACAACCGGCGGTTCTTCGAGGAGGTCCTGCCGGGCCGGGACGCCCCGCTGGGGACCCCCGGTGGCGCCGGGCCGGTCGGCCCGCTGGGTGCCGACACGGCCCTGGTGGGGGGCGGGTGAGCGGATCACCGGCCGCGAGATCGGGTTGACCTCCGCCGAATTCCGATCCCTGACACCATTCCTACCAGGCAAAAAGATATCTATATTGGCCATCCTCAGCACACATGGCGGCCTTGATCGAGGCACACCGGCAGGCGAGGAGGGCATGTCGTGACGACTGCGGCGGTGCCTCGTGGCAGCGGCGGAGAGGCCGAGCCGGACGGGCGGTCCCCCAAGTCCGTCCTCGGCAAGGTCGGGCTGATCCTGTCGGCCTTCGGCGACGGCGACCTCTCCCTCAGCCTCACGGAGCTGACGGCGCGCACCGGGGTCGCCAAGGCCACGGTGCACCGGCTGTGCCAGGACCTCGTCGCCAGCGAGCTGCTGGAGCGGGACGGCTCCCACTACCGGCTCGGCCTCCTGCTGTACGCGATCGGCCTGCGCGCGCCCCGTCAGCGCACCCTGCGCCACGCCGCGCGGCCGGTCATGGAAAACCTCGCACAGGCCCTCGACAGCCCCGTGAGCCTGTCCGTGCCGAACGGCACCGACCTGCTGTGCATCGACAACGCCGGCCGCCACCGCAACCGGGCCGGCGCCTCGATCGGCGGCCGGCTGCTCCAGCTGCACAGCACGGCCCCGGGAAAGCTCACCCTGGCCCTGCTCCCCGATCAGTACCCGCTGGCGCGGCTGGTCCCGCATATGCGCCGGATGACCGCCCGCACCCTCACCGCCGACCGGCTCCCGGGCGAACTCGCCCGCATCCAGGAGCAGGGCTACGCCACCGACTCCGAGGAGCACCGCCTCGGCTACTCCGCCGTGGCCGTGCCCATCCGCGGGCCCCAAGACGGCGCCTACCTGGGCGCGCTGTCGGTCGTCGCCGCCACGGCACGCCACAACGTCCCCCGTACGCTGGCGGCGCTGCGGAACGCCTCGGAGGCCGTCACCACCCGTCTCGCGGTGATCGAGGCGTATCGCGCCGAGCCGTAGCCCTCAGTCGACGAGCAGCCGGGCTATTCCCCGTTCGCTGAAGACGTCCCCGGTGGCGAGGGCCACCGCCCCGTGCACGGCCGAGGCGGCGCCGAGCCGTGTTGTGGTGATGGTCAGATTCCGGGTGGCCAGCGGCAGGGCGCGCTGGTACACCACGGCGCGCACCCCGGAGAGCAGGTCGTCGCGCAGATCGCTGAGCGGGCCGCCGAGGACGAGGGTGCGGGGGTTGTACATGTAGACGAGCATGGCGGCGAGTTCGCCGATCTCGGTGGCCGCCTGCCGCAGGGCCCGGACGGCGGGCGGGTCGTTGTCCGCGACGCGCTCCGCGAGCTCGTGAACCCCGTGCAGCGGGTCCTCCTCGGTGGACTCGGGGATGTCCAGGCTCCGCAGGACGGCGCGGTGGGAGGCGATGGCGCGCACACAGCCGACATTGCCGCAGGTGCACAGGGCGGTGCCGCCGCCGAGGGACCGGATGTGGCCGACATCGCCGGCCGCGCCGTCGGCGCCGCGGTAGATCCGGCCCTCCGCGGTGATGAGCCCCGCTCCGATCCCGTTGGCGATCTTGAGGCAGAGCACCGGGGTTTCGGCCCGGGCCTGAACGGCCTCGCCGAGGGCCATGAGGTTGGCGTCATTGTCCACCTGGGCGGGGGCCCGGAACCGTGCGCGGAGCCGTTCGGCGACCGGGTAGCCGTCCCAGCCCGGCATGCCGTTGGGCCTGAGCGGGCAACCGCGCTCCCGGTCCACGGGAGCGGGCAGCCCCATCACCACCTGACGGACCCGGTCCGGATCGCGCCCCGACCGCTCCAGCAGGGCGTGCAGCCGCTCGCACACCACCTCCAGGACCGTTTCCGGCCCCGTGTCGATGCGCACGGTCACCGTGTCCTGGGCGATGAGCCGTCCGTCGAGGTCGGCGATGGCGATCCTGGTGTCCAGGGTGTCCACATCGGCGACGGCGATGGTTCCCGCGCGCGAGCTGAGGGTCAGCAGCCGTGGCGGCCGCCCGCGCACCGATTCGCTGGACTCCAGCTCCTCCAGGATGTCGCGGCCGAGGAGTTGGTCCACCTGCTGGCCGACGGTGGAGCGGGCCAGACCACTGCGCCGCGCGATCTCGGCCCGGTTGGTCGCCTCACCGGCCAACACGAGGTCCAGCACCCTGCGCAGTCCGACGGGGACCGCGGGCAGCAGCGCCTGATCGGCGGAATAACCGTCACCTTCACGCATTTCCCCAACCTAGCCGTCGTGGATCACCCCGGAACAGCCCCTCTTTAAGACGTTTTTAGTTTGCGAGAAAAATTAACAACCGCCTCTTGTTCGGGGTAGCCGAACTAAACGAAGGTGTTAGGCGACGCGAACACGCCTTACTCAACCGCCGGAAGAGGGCAGTCCGCTGGCGCCCCCGTTCCCGAAGTCACGGGCGGTGGACCGCTCGACGCGACACCGCGAGCCCCGGCAAGGCACCGCCACACCGCACACGTTCGCCGATCACTCGCAAACCCCACCATCCCCCGCACCACTCCTGGGAGAGGAACCCACGGCCATGGCCAAACAGACCCATCGCATCGGCATCCTGGGCAGCGGCAACATCTTCGGCCGGTATGTCACCGGTCTCGCCCGCTACCCGGAGCTCGAGATCGTGCGCGTGGGCGACGTCGATGTGGCACGGGCGAAGCAGGCGGCCGCCGACCATTCCATCCCGGCCTGGGGTGACGACCGCGGGCTGTACGCCGACGACTCGGTGGACATCGTGGTCAACCTGACGCCGCCGGTCCACCACGCCCGTACGATCATCACGGCCCTGGAAGCGGGCAAACACGTCTACGTCGAGAAGCCGCTGGCCACCACGGTCACCGACGGCGAAGCGGTCCTCGCGGCGGCATCCCGCACCGGGCGGGTCCTCGGATCGGCGCCGGACACCTTCCTCGGCAGCGCCGCCCAGACGGCGCGCAAGGCGATCGACTCGGGCCTGATCGGCACGCCCATCGGCGCCTCCGCCTTCATCGGGCACAGCAAGGCCGAGACCTGGCACCCGAACCCGGCCTTCCTGTTCCAGCCGGGAGGCGGCCCGGTGATGGACATGGGTCCGTACTACCTGGCCATCCTCGTCAACTGCCTCGGCCCCGTCTCCACCGTCTCGGCGGCCGCCCGCATAGGCGTGCCCGAGCGCACCGTCACCGCGCCCGAACGGACCGTGGACACCATCGAGGTCACCATCCCCACCCACACCGGTGCGGTGCTCACCTTCGCCTCCGGTGTCATCGCCACCACCCAGATGAGTTTCGACGTCTGGGACAGCGACCTGCCGTACCTGGAGATCTACGGCAGCGAGGGCACCCTCTCGCTGGCCAACCCGAACCACTTCGACGGCGATGTGCGGCTCCGGCGGCACGGAGCCGGCGACTGGACGGTCCTGGAACCGGCCCTCGAACTCTTCGGCGCCGTCGGCACCCGCGAGCAGTCCCGCCGCGGGCTCGGCGTCCGCGACCTCGCGAACGCCGTCGAGGGCGGCCCGCACCGCGCCAACGCCGCCTTCGCCTTCCATGTGCTCGAAACGCTCTGCGCGCTGGAGGGCTCGGCCCAGCAGGGCCGGTCCGTGACATTGAGCAGTTCCTGCGAGCGCCCCCAGCCCCGTTTCACCGTCTGACACCCGCCCGTTCACCCGCCCGTCCACCCATCCGCCCCACCGCCCCGGCCTCAAGGGAAAGGACCCTCATGACCATTCGCCACGACAGGATCGCGATCAACCCCCTGCAGTGGATCGCCACCGACGACGGCTGGATCGACCCCGCTCTGGCGCCGCCCCTGCCCGAGCGCCTCAAGGTCATCCACGAGGCGGGCATCGCCGCCGTGCACGCGGACGTGCCCACCGGGATGACGGCCGCCGAATACGGCCGGCTGCTCGACGAGCACGGTCTGGCACCCGCCCCGGGCTATATCTCGGGCCCCCTCCCGGAGGACGAGAGCAGCCTGCGCGAACTGCTCGACAAGACCGACCGCGTCAGCACCCAGATGGCCGAGCTGGGCCTGCCCACGGTCTTCGTGGCCACCGGCATGAACAAGCAGGCCCCCCGGGTGCACCGCCCCGCCGTGGGCGCGGAGGCGACTCCCGAACGGCTGGAGCGGGTGCGCGAGGTGTTCGCCCGCATGGGCGAGACCACCAGGGCGAACGGCGTCACCGCCGCGTTCCACCCGCACATCGGCACCTGGGCGGAGACCGAGGAGGAGACCCGCTTCATCCTCGACGGCGTGGCCGCGGACGTCCTCTCCTTCGGCCCGGACATCGGCCACCTCGGCTGGACCGGAGCCGATGTCACCGGCCTCATCCGCGACTACGCCGACCGGGTCGCCGCCCTGCACATCAAGGACTTCCACGCCGACGTGGCCGAGCGGGGCCGTGCCGAGGGATGGACCTACCAGCAGACCGTGCTGGCCGGGCTGTGGGCCGAGCCGGGCCACGCCTCGGTCGACATCCCCGCCACCCTGGCCGCGCTGCCCGACACCTTCGACGGCTGGCTGGTGATCGAGGTCGACCGCGGCGCCCAGGCCACCCCCGAGGAAAGCGTCCGGCTCTGCGGCGAGTGGGCCCGGCGGCAGCGCTGAACACGGCATCCGAGAGCAGAAGGACGACATGCGAAGAATGGTCATGGCAGGGGTGGCCCTCACCCTCGTGGCCGTGTCGGCGTGCGGCGGCTCCGGCGCCACGGCGTCCGCCACCGGAGACGACACGCTGACGCTGTCCATCGGCAACGCCCACACCGGCTGGGACCTGGCCTCCGCCGCCCTGGGCGACAACATCCAGTACTACGAGCCCGTCTTCGACTCCCTGGTCCGGCTGGACTCGAAGGCCCGTCCCCATCCGAACCTGGCCACCTCCTGGTCCTACGACCGCGGCCGCACCGTGCTGACCATGAAGCTCAGAAAGGACGTGCGGTTCACCGACGGTACGGCGCTCGACGCGACCGCGGTGCGCAAGAGCCTGCTCCACAACAAGGAGGGCACCAACGAGGCCGCCGGCAAACTCCGCGCCATCGACTCGGTGAAGGCCGTGAACCCCCGGACCGTGGCCATTCACCTGTCGGCGCCCGACCCCCAGCTCGTGGTGAACCTCGGCGACCCTTCAGGCATGATCGCCAGTCCCAGGGATCTGGCGGCGAAGGGCGGCCCGGTCGGCTCGGGCCCCTACGTGCTGGACAAGGCCGCCACGACCAACGGCAGCACCTACGCCTTCACCCGCAACCCGGACTACTGGAACAAGAAGGCGTACCCCTTCGACAAGATCGTCATCAAGAACATCAGCGACCCCACCGCGCGGCTGAACGCCCTGCTCAGCGGGCAGGTCGACTGGGCCCGTATCACCCCGCAGACCGCCCGGTACGCCAAGGGCCGGGGCCTGGAGGTGAGGTCGCACGCCGACAGCGTCGAGGGCCTCTACATCTGGGACCGCACCGGCAGGACCGTGCCGGCCCTGGGCAAGGTGAAGGTGCGCCAGGCCCTGAACCACGCCTTCGACCGGAAGACGATCGTCGAGAAGCTCAACCTCGGCTACGCCACCGCCACCTCGCAGATGGCGACCGCGGGCAGCACCTGGTACGAGAGGTCCCTCGAGAGCAACTACGCCTACGACCCGGCCAGGGCCAGGAGGCTGCTCGCCGAGGCGGGTTATCCGCACGGCTTCACCGTCACCATGCCCGACGTCTCCTCCGTCGCCTCCAGCCAGCAGGTCGTCATGGTCCAGGCTCTGGAGGACATCGGCATCAAGGTCAAGGTGGACAAGATCCCGTTCACCCGGCTGTTCACGGCCCTCCAGTCCGGCGAGTACGCGATGTCATGGTTCAAGCTGCAGTCCGGCCAGCCCTGGGACTTCATCCAGTCCGAGCTGGCCAAGGGCGCCGCCTGGAACCCCGCCAAGGACTTCGACCCAAGGCTCAACTCCATGATCGGCAAGGCGCAGAAGGCCCGGGGCGCGGCGCAGACCGCGGCGTTCCGCGAGATCAACTCCTACCTCCAGGACAACGCCTTCAACGCGCCCTGGGATGTGCTGGACGCCGTCCAGGGCAACTCCAAGAAGATCAAGGTGACGCCCCGCGCCTTCGTCTCCGCGGTACCGATCTACGCCATGGCCCCCGCCGGCTGACGCGGAAGGAAAGAACGCGATGCTGACCTTTCTCGTACGCCGCGTCGCGGCCGGTCTGGTGCTCCTCTATGTGCTCGCGACGACGGCGTTCGCGATGATGAGCCTCACCGGGGCCGACGCCGCGCGCAATATCGCCGGCACGATGGCGACGCCGGAGCAAATCGCCGCGAAGAGGCATGAGCTGGGGCTGGACCGGCCGTGGATCACGCAGTACGGGGAGTGGCTGACCCACGCGGTCCGGGGCGACTTCGGGACCTCCTGGTTCGGCGGTGACTCCGTCTCCGAAAGCCTGGTGCTCAAGGCGCCGGTGTCCCTGTCCATCGTGGTCAGCGGGCTCCTGCTGGCCACCGTCCTCAGCGCGGTGCTCGGCATCGCCGCCGCCGTACGGCGCGGCTGGCTCGACCGGGCGGTCCAGGCGACCGCCATCGTCGGGTACGCGGTGCCGAGCTTCCTGCTGGCGCTGCTGCTCTCCGCCACCCTCGCCGTCCAGCTGGGCTGGCTCCCGGCCACCGGATATGTGCCGCTCGTCTCCTCCCCCTCCGGCTGGCTCCGGTCCATCACCCTCCCCGCCGTCTCGCTCGCCATCGGCGCCATCGCCGCCACCGCCCAGCAGGTGCGCGGTTCGGTCATCGACGTACTGCGCCAGGACTTCGTGCGCACCCTGCGCAGCCGGGGGCTGAGCGAGCGGCGGGTGCTCTTCCGCCACGTCCTGCGCAACGCGGCGCCACCGGCGCTGACCGTGCTCTCCCTGCAGTTCATCTCCCTGGTCGGCGGCGCCGTCGTCATCGAGAAGGTCTTCGGACTCCCCGGAGTGGGCTCAGCGGCGGTGACGGCGACCGTCAACGGCGACACGCCCCTCGTCATGGGCGTCGTGGTCTACCTCGTCCTCATCGTCGTGGCGGTCAATCTGCTGGTGGACCTCGCCTACGGCTGGCTCAACCCGAAGGTGCGTGTCCGATGACGCATTCCGCGACCCGCGATACCCCCGGCACCCCCGGCTCCGCGCCGGACACCGCCCGCCGGCGCGGCCATCCGCTGGGCCGGCTGCTCCGCCATCCGGTGGCGGTGGTGTGCCTGGTCCTGCTGGCCCTCATGGTGGCGGCCAGTGTCTGCGCTCCCCTGCTCACCTCGGCCAGTCCGACCCGCGCCACCCTGGCCGACGCCTTCGCGCCACCCGGCGGCGGCCACCTACTGGGCGCCGACAGCGTCGGACGGGATGTGCTGGCGCGGGTGCTCTACGGCGGCCGGGTCAGCCTGCTCGGCGGGTTCATCGCCGTCGCGGTCGCCCTGCTGATCGGCGTTCCGGCCGGGCTGCTCGCCGGCTACTACCGGGGCCTGCTCGACACCGTCGTCAGCTGGGTGGCGAGTCTCGTCATGGCGGCGCCCGCCATCATGGTGCTGCTGGTCTCCATCGCCGCGATCGGCCCCGACACCAACGCGACGATGGCGGTGCTCGGCATCATCCTCGCCCCCGGGGTCTTCCGCCTCGTACGGGCCTCCGTCACCTCGGTGCGCGAGGAGCTGTACGTCGACGCCGCCCGGGTCTCCGGACTCGGCGACGCCCGTATCGTGCGCCGGCACATCCTGCCGGTGGTGCAGGCACCCACCATCATCCAGGCGGCGCAGATGTTCGGCGTGGCCGTGGTCATCCAGGCGGGCATCGAGTTCCTCGGCCTCGGCTCGGCCGGGCAGGCCAGCTGGGGCGCGATGCTCAACGACGCGTTCGCCAACCTGTACACCAAGCCCTCCCTGCTGGTGGCCCCTGGCCTGGCGATCGTGATCACCGTGGCGGCGCTCGGTCTGCTGGCCAACGCACTGCGCGACGCGCTCCTGGAGACGGGCGCCCCGGCGGCGCGGCGGCCCGGACGCCCCAGGACGGCACGGCCCGGCGCTCGCCCGGCGGACGGGGACGACAGCCTCCTCGCGGTCGAGAACCTGCGGGTCACCTACCCCGCCCACGACGGCGAGCGCACCGTGGTGGACGGGGTGTCGCTCACCGTACGCCGTGGTGAAGTGGTCGGCCTGGTCGGCGAGTCGGGATCGGGCAAGAGCCAGACGGCGTTCGCGGTCCTCGGACTGCTGCCCCCGGAAGGCCGGAGCGAGGCCGACCGGCTGAGCTTCGACGGCCGCGATCTGCGGGGGCTCGGCGCCAAGGAGCGGAACGCGCTGCGCGGCTGCCGCATCGCCTACGTCCCCCAGGAACCGATGTCCAACCTCGACCCGGCCTTCCGCATCGGCACCCAGCTCGTCGACCCGATGCGGCGGCATCTGAAGCTGTCGGCACGGGAGGCACGGGAGAAGGCCCTGTCCCTGCTGGAGCGGGTCGGGATCCCCGAGCCGGAGCGCGTCTACCACGCCTACCCGCACCAGATCTCCGGCGGTATGGCCCAGCGGGTCCTCATCGCGGGCGCCGTCTCCTGCGACCCCGATCTGCTGATCGCGGACGAGCCCACCACGGCCCTGGATGTCACCGTCCAGGCCGAGGTCCTCGACCTGCTGCGGGAGTTGCAGCAGGAGCGGCGGATGGGTCTGATCCTGGTGACGCACGACTTCGGCGTGGTCGCGGACATCTGCGACCGCGTGGTCGTCATGCGGACCGGCCAGGTCGTGGAAACCGCTCCGGCCGGGCAGCTCTTCGCCGATCCGCACCATGAGTACACCCGCATGCTGCTGGACTCGACGCTGGAGGACGCCCCGCCCCGCACCCCGCTCCGGCAGGCCCCGGCGACCGGCACGTCCCTCCAGGAGAAGGTATGAACACCACCCCGGCCCAGGTGCTCGAAATCGACGAGCTGGTCGTGGAGTACGCCACCAAGGGGCGGCGCGCCCGGCCGTTCCGGGCCCTGCACGGCGTCTCCCTGGACATCCGGCCCGCCGAGACCGTGGGTCTGGTCGGCGAATCCGGCTCGGGCAAGACGACACTCGGGCGCGCGGTGCTCGGACTCGCCCCGGTGGCCGAGGGCGAGATCCGCTATGCGGGCCGGGTGATCTCAGGGCTGAGCGCGCGGGAGCGGCGCGCGCTCAGCGCCGAGATCCAGGTCGTCTTCCAGGACCCCTACACCTCGCTGAACCCGGCGATGACGGTGGGCGACATCCTCACCGAGCCCCTGCTGGTCTCGGGCACCACCCGCGCCACCGCCGAGGAGCGGGTCCGCGGACTGCTGGACCAGGTGCGGCTGCCGGCCGACGCCGCACACCGGCTGCCACGGGAGTTCTCCGGCGGTCAGCGCCAGCGCGTCGCGATCGCGCGGGCCCTGTGCCGCGACCCGCGGCTGATCGTGTGCGACGAGCCGGTCAGCGCGCTGGACCTGTCCACCCAGGCCCGGGTCCTGGAACTGTTCGTGGAGATCCAGGAGCGTACGGGTGTCGCCTATCTGTTCATCACCCACGATCTGTCGGTGGTGCGGTGTGTCAGCCATCGCGTGGCCGTGATGCATCGCGGCCGGATCGTGGAGTCGGGGGAGGCGACGGCCGTGACCGGCGACCCTCGGGACCCCTATACGCGGCGGCTGATGCTCGCCGCCCCCGTACCGGACCCGGAGCGCCAGCGGGAACGCCGGGAGCGGCGCCGGAGCCTCATGGCCACGACGGCAGAATGACGAGCATGGACAACGCATACGGATTCACGGCGTACGGCGGCCCGGACGTGGAACGCTTCCTGGACCTTCCGCTCCCCTCCCCCGGACCGGGGGAACTGCTGATCGAGGTGCACGCGGCAGGGGTCAACCCGGTCGACTTCAAGGTGCGCGAGGGAATGCACCGGTCGTTCCTCCCGCTCGACCTCCCCGCGGTGTTCGGGCGCGAGGCGGCCGGGGTGGTGGTGGCCCTCGGCCCGGAGGTCGAGGGGTTCGCCGTGGGTGACTCGGTGTTCGGCAGCAGCGCGCGTGGCTGCGGTGGCTACGCCCACCACGCCGTCCTGACCGCCGGCTTCACCATCGTCAAGCCGGAGGGGCTGTCGTACACCGACGCGGCGGCGCTCCCGGTGGCGGCGGGGACCGCGTACGACTCCGTGCGCGGGCTGGACCCGGCCGCCGGGGAGACATTGCTGATCCTGGGCATCGGAGGCGGCGTGGGCGTGGCGGCGGCCCAGCTCGCCGCATCGGAGGGGGTGTCGGTGGTCGGCACCGCGTCCCGCGCGAAGCGGGACTTCGTGGTGTCCCTGGGCGCCACGGCCGTCGCGTACGACGGCGATGACACCGCGGACCGGCTGGCCGCCGCCCTCCCGAACGGTGCCGACGCCGTGCTGGACCTGGTGGGCGGCGACGCCCTGGACACGGTCTCCGGGGTGATGTCCCCCGACTGCCGTGTCCTCACGGTCGCCGGCCCGGACACCGCGGCTCGCTTCGGCGCCCGGCCACTGTCCCGCGGCAACCGGGCGGCGGCCCTGGGCGAACTCGCGCGCCGGGTCCAGGACGGCCGGCTCGACCCCCGGGTCCGGGAGGTCTTCCCCTTCGCGGAGGCCCCGGCCGCCCTTCGCGCGGTCGAATCCGGCCACCCCTGGGGAAAGGTGGTGCTGGAGATGCGGACCAGGACTCGGTGACGTTCTCACCCAGGTACCAGTGGTGTGGCGTCGAGGCGGTGGAACGCACGGTTGAAGTAGACGAGGCTCTGCCCGCCCGAACGGGTGCGGATCTGCTCGATGTCGACGAAGAGCACGCTGTGGGAGCCCATGGGGACAGCGTCCACGATCGTGCCGATGGCGCTCACCAGGGCGTCCTTGAGAACCGGTACGTCGTGGGTGCGGTCCCAGACGTCCCAGGTGAAGCGCTCGGCCATCGGCACCTTCGTGGCCCCGGCGAAGTGCAGGGCCAGTTCCTGCTGGGCGCCGCCGAGCACATTGACGCAGACCCTGCCATTGGCCCGGAACACATCGTGCATGGCGCTGCCGCGGTTGACGCAGACCAGAACGGTCGGCGGATCGTCGGTCACGGAGCAGACGGCGCTGACGGTGATGCCACAGCGGCCGTTCGGGCCATTGGTGGTCAGGATGTTGACGGCCGCCGGGAGATGCGCCATCGCCTCACGGAACTGGGACCGGTCGGGGGTCACGGCGGTGCCCCTCCTCTCCTGCTTCGGTTCGGATGCGCTCATGTGGTCACGGTGTTCCGGGCGCGCGTCAGCGCATGTACAGGCCGCCGTTGGCGTCCCAGCACGCGCCGGTGACCGCGTCCGCGTGGTCGGCGGCGAGCAGTACGGCCATATCGGCGATGAACTCCGGACGCCCCAACCGCCCTACGGGGATGGCGCGTTCGAAGTTTTTGATCTTGTCCGGCGGGATGATGTCGCGGACCACCGGCAGGTCCAGGGGGCCCGGGGAGATGGCGTTCACCGTCACCCCGTGCGAGCTGAGCTCGCGGGCGAACACCTTCGTCAGAGTGGCCACTCCCCCCTTCGCCGCCGCGTAGTGCGCTCCGGTCCCCGTGCCGCCGTTCTGACCGGCGAGGGAGGCGATGTTGACGATGCGCCCGTAGCCCCGTTCGGCGAAGTAGGCGCCGAGGACCTGGCAGCCGAAGAAGGCGCCGTTGAGGTTGGTGGACACGACCCGGTCGAAGCTCTCGGGGCTGATGTCCATCAGCGATTCGGCCTTGGTCAGTGCGGCGTTGTTGACCAGCACATGGACGGCACCCCAGCGGTCGACGAGCTGATCGCGGACGGTCGCGAAGGCGTTCTTGTCGCACACGTCCAGGGCGAGCCCGGCGGTGGCGCGGCCTTCCGGGTCGAGATCCGCCGCGGCCTTCACCGCGCCCGACTCGTCCAGGTCGGTGAGGGCGACGTAGTAGCCCCGGTCGTACAGCCGGCGGGCGATGTGGGCGCCGAGGCCGCCCGCCGCTCCCGTCACGAGCGCGACGCGGACATTCTCCGTGGTCATCGGGTGGCCTCCGGCTCGGGCAGCGGACGGCCGACGCGCGCCTCGATCTTCATATAGCGCCACAGGCCGTGTTCGCCGACCTGGACGGTGCGGAAGAGGTTGCAGGCGGCGGCGACCGCCGGCTGGTCGACGACATCGGCGAGGACGTAGCAGGTCCAGGGCCAGGAGTCGGAGGGGCCGACCATGTGCTGATCGTCGTCGACGGTGCCGAGGACGGTCACCCCGGGCAGTCCGTACAACTGCGTGAGCATGGATGTGAAGCCGTCCCAGACGATCTTGCTCCCGCCCGTGGGCAGGTCGAAGAAGTTCTGGTTGACGCCGATGCAGAACAGCACGCGCAGGGGCGGCTCGGGGGAAGCGGACATGGCGGGTTCCTGCCTTTCGGGGAGTGGCCGGGTCGGAGGTGGCCGGGGAAGGGCTAGAGGTAGCCGGGGAAGGGCCGGACGCCCATGAGGACCGCGCCCGCGCCGTCGTACATGCCCTCCTGCAAGAAGGCGTGTTGCGGGATAACCGAGGCGTCGCGCAGATAGCGCTGCATGGGGTCGCCGTCCGCGATGGCGGCGATGCCACCGAGCTGGTAGGTGGCTCGGACGACCTCGAAGGAGGTCTTCGCGAGGTGGGCGGAGGCGAGCCGCAGCGAGCTGACCTGTCGGGCGCTCGCGGGGTCCCCCGTCGTCACGGTGGCCCAGACCTCCTCGGTGGTTTCGTAGAAGTAGGCGCGTGCGGACCGGAGTTGGGCCTCGGCCCGGCCGACCGCGATGCGGTAGGTGGCGCGCTCGGCGGGGACCGGGGCGCCCGTGTAGCTCGCGCGTCCGCCCTGGGCGATGACGTGGTCGAGGGCGGCCCGTGCCACCCCGAGGCCGACGACGGCCAGCACCTGGGCGGCGTAGGGGACGGACGGGTAGCGGTAGAGCGGTTCGTCCACGGTGGCCTCGCCGCCGCGGACGAACGTCCACTCGTCGGGGACGACGGCCCCGTCCACCACCAGATCGTGGCTTCCGGTGCCGCGCATGCCGATGACGTCCCAGTTCTCGACGATCTCCACCTGCTCGGGCCGCAGGACGGCGGTGAGCGGGCGGCCGCCCTCGGCCTCCCCGCCCTTGATGCCCACGCCGAGCACATCCGCGCCCAGGCAGCCGCTGGCGAACTTCCAGCGGCCGGAGACCCGGTGGCCACCCGGAACCCGCTCGGCGGGCCGCACCGGGAACAGTCCGCCGGCGAAGACCACATCGGGCCCGTCGGCGTACAGCTCGGCCTGGGTCCGCAGTGGGAGCGCGGCCAGGTAGATCAGGGACGAACCGAAGCTGGCCACCCAGCCGGCCGAGCCGTCGACGACCGCGATCCGTTCGATGAGCCGGAGGAATTCGGCGGGCGGCAGGGCGTCTCCACCGAATTTCTTCGGT
The DNA here is from genome assembly GCF_016741935.1 of Streptomyces endocoffeicus. Classification (GTDB taxonomy): domain Bacteria; phylum Actinomycetota; class Actinomycetes; order Streptomycetales; family Streptomycetaceae; genus Streptomyces; species Streptomyces endocoffeicus. Next base: position 833,896 of record NZ_JAERRG010000001.1, read on the forward strand.
GTGCTCGCCCGGTAGATTCCCGCGTTCTTGAATTCCTCGATCACATCCCGTGGCACATGCCTCTTCTCCTCGAATTCGGCACGCCGCCGTTGGACCACGTCCAGTACCCGGTCGAACGCCGATCCGGAGGCCGACCGCCCCGCGGCCGCCGCCTCGGCGGCATCCAGCGTCTGCGTCATGAGCGAATCTCCTCGCATCGCCGGGCGGTTCTCCCGCCCGCCTCGTCAACACGCTAGGCGCGGGCGCTCATGAGCCTCAATTGGGCGTCGGACACATCGCGTAGGGGATTTCCCCTACGGATGAAGCCGGCTTACCGGCCGGGATCGGCCATCGGCAGCGTGAAGCGGAAGACCGCGCCGCGCGGCTCATTCGCTCCGGCCTCGATCCGCCCACCGTGGCGGGCCACGATGCGATGGCTGAGGGCGAGGCCGATGCCGCTGCCGTTCTCCTTGGAGGTGAAGACGCCGTCGAAGATCCGGTCCTCGGGCGGCGGGCCCTTCCCCGCGTCCCGGACCTCGAGCACGGCGGATCCGTCGCCGCCCCGCCGGGTGGTGACCGACACCGTCCGTTCCGCCTCCGGCCAGCCGGCCATCTCGTCCACCGCGTTGAAGGCGAGGTTCATCACGACCTGGCCGATGAGTATGTTCTCGCAGCGCACCGGCAGCGGCTCGGCGGTGAGGTCGAACACGACCGGCACCGCGTGCTCCTGGGCGCGCAGCTCGATGAAGTACGCGCAGTCACGCACGATCGCGTTGAGGTCGGTCAGTTGCTCGGACTGTTCCAGGCGCCCGACGTAGCTCCGCAGGCTGCTCAGGATCCGCCGGGCCCGCTCGATCTGCCGGGCGGCGTTGTCCAGCCCCCAGGCCACGGTCTCGTCACCGCGTCCGAGCCGGCCGCGTGCCCCTTCCACGAAGTTGTACGCGGCCGCGAGCGGCTGGCTCACCTCGTGCGCGATCGCCATCGCCATGTCGCCCATGGCGTTGTTGCGGGCCAGATGGTTCAGCCGCTGGGTGTCGCGGCGGTGCTCCTCCTCGGCGCGGGACAGATCGCGCCGGACCGCCTTCTCCTCGGCGATGTCCCGGAACTGGACCATCACCACCGCCCGCTCCGGGAGGACGACGCGAATGGCGATCGCCTCGGTGAGAATCTCCTCGCCGCTCCTGGAGCGATAGCACCACTCGGTGGCGCTGATACCGTGCCGCGCCGCGTGGCCGAGCCAGCGGTGCCCGAGTTCACGGCTGTACTGCCGGGCGTTCTTGCTCATGTCCGGTGCCTTGAGGGGCTTCAGCTCGTCGACGGTCCAGCCGAGCAGTTCGCAGGCCGCCCGGTTGGCCCAGAGGATCTCGTACGTCCGGGCGTCGTGCAGCAGCACGCAGTACTTCAGGGCCTCCATCAACGTCCGGAAACCGGAGGAGGGAAGACGGTCCACGGCGGTGTCCCTCATCGCTCCGCCGGGGGCCGCAGCCCCAGCCGGAGGATGTCATGCACGAGGGTCGCGATGGTCTCGGCGCCGGTCTTCTCCCGGATCCGGGCGCGGTGCACATCGACGGTCTTGGCGCTGATGCCGAGCCGGGTCGCGATGCGCTTGTTGGGCACGCCGTCGACGGACAGTGCGAGCACCTCCCGTTCGCGGGCGGTCAGCCGGTCCAGGCCGGTCCGCAGCTCCCGCTGGGCGGCGGCCCGCTCGAAGCGTTCCCGCGCGGTGCGCCGCGCGGCCTGCACGACGTCCAGCATGTGCTGGGGGTCGTAGGGCTTCTCGAGGAAGTCGACCGCGCCGTTCTGCAGGGCGCGCACGGACATCCGGATGTCGCCGTGCGCGGAGACGAAGACGACGGGCATCGGCGCGCCCGTCTCGTTCAGCAGCTGCTGTACGTCGAATCCGCTCAGCTCGGGCATGCGGACGTCGAGGACCAGACAGGCGGGCCGGTCGCGGTCGTAGGAGCGCAGAAAGGCACGGGCGTCCCCGAAGCGCTCCGAGCGGATGCCGACCGACTCGAGGAGCCAGGCGAGCGATTCGCTCAGCTCCTCGTCGTCGTCCAGGATGTAGACGAGGGACATCTCAGTCGTCCCGCCGGTGAACCCGGTCGGGTCCCCGGGTGCGGAAGGTCATGAGGCGGCCTCCTTCTGCCGTTCGGCCCGGCGGCGCGCCTGGCGGTCGGGGTCCGGCACCGGCGCCGCGAGCAACAGCCGCCGCGTGTAGGCGTGTTCCGGTGCCTCGGTGACCTGGGCGGCGGCGCCCGTCTCCACGATGTCGCCACGGTACAGCACGGCCACCCGGTGGCTGATGTGCCGGACCACGGACAGGTCATGGGTGATGAACAGATACGCCACGCCCGTGGCCTCCTGGATCTCGGTGAACAGGTCGAGCACCCGGGCCTGGGTCGTCAGGTCGAGGGCGCTGACCGGTTCGTCGCAGACGATCAGCCTGGGGTCGCGGCACAGGGCGCGCGCGATGGCGATCCGCTGGCGCTGGCCACCGGAGAACTCCCGGGGCAGCCGGTGCGCCGCGTCGTGCGGAAGGTACACACGGTCGAGCAGGGTCCGCACCCGCTGTTCCGCGTCCCGTCGGGCGACGCCGGTCACCAGCAGCGGTTCGGTGAGGATGTCCAGGACCGTCATGGCCGGGTTCAGCGAGGTGAACGGGTCCTGGAAGACCACCTGGATGTCCTCGCTGAGCGCGCGCCGCTCCCGCTTGCCGAGCCGGGAGACGGCCCTTCCGCCGTAGCGGATCTCACCGCCGGTGACGGGCGCGAGGCCGAGGACGGCCCGGCCCAGTGTGGTCTTGCCGGAGCCGGACTCGCCGACCAGGCCCAGGGTCTCGCCGGGCGCGATGGTCAGGGAGATGCCGTGCAGGACGCGGAACGGCTTCCCGCCACGGCCCTTCGCGGGGTACTCCACCACGACGTCGTCGAGTTCGAGGAGCGGAACGGTCATGACGTCATCCCCTTGAGAGGTTCACCGGCACCGGGGCGGGCGGACGGTTCGCCGCGGACCGGACCGCCGTCGAGCGTCGAGGCCAGGAGGGTGCGGGTGTACGGGTGCCCGGGCGCCGCGAAGATCTGCCGCATCGGCGCCGTCTCCACGATCCGCCCGCCCCGCATCACCGCCACCCGGTCGCAGATGTCGGCCACCACACCGAAGTCGTGGGTGACGAGGACCATCCCCATGGCGTGCTCCTGCTGGAGGGAGCGCATCAGGTCCAGCACCTCGGCCTGGACGGTGACGTCCAGGGCCGTGGTCGGCTCGTCGGCGATCAGCAGCCGGGGGTCGCAGGAGACGGCACCGGCGATGAGCACACGCTGCGCCATACCGCCGGAGATCTGGTGCGGATACGACCTGAACACCCGCTCCGGATCGGGGATGCCGACCCGCTCCAGAAGCCCCAGCGCCCTGCTGCGGGCCTCGGCGCGGGACAGCCCGAGGTGGGTGCGCATGGGCTCCACGAGCTGGAAGCCGATCCGGAAGCAGGGGTCGAGGTTGGACATGGGCTCCTGGGGGACGTATCCGATGCCGTGGCCACGCATCCGGTTGAGGGCGGCGGTGTCCATGCCCAGCAGGTCCTGTCCGTCGAAGGCCAGCCGGTCGGCCGTCACCTCGGCGTCGTCCGGCAGCAGTCCGAGGACGGAGAACGCCGTCTGGCTCTTTCCCGACCCCGACTCGCCCACCAGGCCCAGGACTTCGCCGCGTGCCACGGTGAGGCTCACCCCCTCGACGACGCTCTTCTCGCCGTCGGGCTTCGGGTAGCTCACGCGCAGTCCCTCCACGGTGAGCAGGCGGTCCGCCGGGACGTCGGCGGCCGGTGCGCTCTGGCGGACGACGCGCTTGCGGCGCTTGCGCACCGGCCGCGGCCCGGTCGGGCCGAGCGCGTCGCGCACCGCGTTGCCCAGCAGGCTCGACGCCAGGATGGTCAGGCCCATCGCGACGCCCGGCCAGAGCAGCAGCACGGGTGCGTTGTAGATGTTGGTGAAGGCGTCGCCCAGCATCGCGCCCCAGCTGGCCTGGGACGCCTTGCCCAGGCCGAGGAAGGCCAGCCCGGCCTGGATGCCGATCGCCACGGCGAACACCTGGGTCGCCTGGATGACCGACGGCGCGACCACCACGGGCAGCACGTGGCGGCGCATGACGCGCCCGTCGCCGAGCCCCGAGACCCGGGCGGCGTCCACGTACAGCTCCTCGCGGACCGCGATCACGGACGCCCGGATGAGCCGGAAGACCATCGGCGCCATGATGACGCCGAGGACGACCATGGCCACGTTGAGGTCCTGCGAGACGGCGGCCATCACCACGAGCATCACGATGATGGCGGGCACGGCCATGATGACGTTGACGATCCAGCCGGCCACGGCGTCGAACCAGCCGCGGTAGAAGCCGCTGATCACACCGAGCGGCCCGCCGACGGCGAAGGCGACGAGGACGGCGAGGGTGCCGCCCAGGAGGCTGGTGCGGCCTCCGTACAGCAGCCGCGAGAGCACATCCCGGCCGACGCCGTCGGCGCCGAGCGGATGGGCGTCCGAGGCGGGCGCGAGGGTGTCCGCCATGACGCTGTGGTCGGGGACGTAGTCGGTGAGCAGGGGCGCCGCCAGGCTCGCGGCGATCACGAGGGCCAGGACGGCCAGGCAGCCGGCGGCCAGCGGATCGCGCAGCGTCCGGCGCGGGAGGCGATCCCGCCGAGGGGTGGGCTCCACATCCACCGCTGTCATGAGACACGCACCTTCGGGTTGAGCCAGCCGTACGCGATGTCCAGCAGCAGATTGACGGCGACGACGACGCTGACGGTCACCACGACCGTGCCGAGCAGCACGGGCGCGTCACCGCGTACGGCGGCCGAGTTGGCGAGGGATCCGATGCCCGGCAGGCCGAACACCTTCTCCACCACGACCGCACCGCTGATCAGCCCGATGAACTGCAGGGCGAGCACGGTCAGAGCGGGCGGGGCGGCGTTCCGCAGCGCATGCCGGAACACCACACTGCGGGTGCTCAGGCCCCGGCTGCGCAGCGTGCGCACATAGTCCGCGCGCAGTACGTCCAGCAACGCGCCCCGCACCTGCATCGCGGTGGCGGCGGTGGCGGCGACGGCCAGCGACACCGCGGGCAGGACGATCGAGCGGAGCCAGTCGGTGACGGAGGCGTCGATGGCGACATAGCCGGTGGCGGGCAGCCAGCCGAGTTGAACCGCCACGGTGACGGCGAGGACCAGCGCGATCAGGAAGCTGGGCACGGCGGTGCCGAGCACCGCGGCGAGCTGCACCATACGGTCCACCCAGCCGCCGCGCAGCGCCGCCGCCGTGCCCAGGGCGACGCTGAGGACCGCGGCGAGCAGCAGACCGGCGAGCACGATGGAGAGGGTGACCGGCAACGTGTCCACCAGGGACTGGCCCACCGGGTCGCCGGTGAACCACGAGCTGCCCAGATCGCCCCGCACGGCCTGCTCGGCCCAGTGCCAGTAGCGCTCCACCAGGGGCTGGTCCAGGCCGAGTTCATGGCTCTTGGCGGTCACGGCGGACCGCGTGGCGCTCTCGCCCAGGATGTTGCGGGCGACATCGGTCCCGGTGAGGTTCAGCAGCAGGAACGTGGCGGTGGCCACGACGGCCACCAGGGCCGCTCCGGCGACGATGCGCCGGAACAAGAAGGCAAGCACGGGTCGGTTCCTCCTTCCATGTCTCGAAGCGGACCGGTGGCTACTTCGCCGCCGGTGCGTAGTTGTGGAGCGGCGGGTACTGGACCCCGCGCTGAGGCGTGACCTTCACGTCCTTCGCGGTGGCGTAGGCGTTGGCCACGACACTCCAGGGCGCGTTCCACGCCTGGTCCACGGCATAGGCGTTGAGCTCTTTGAACAGCGCGTCCCGCTTGGCTCCGGTGGCGTCACCGATGCGCGTGATGAGGCCGTCGGCCTTCGGGTCGTGGTACTTGAACGGGTTCCAGGTCGACTTCTCGGTCAGCTGCAGCTGAACCTTGTCCCATCCCGTGGGCGCGCCGAGCTTGAAGTACGACATCGCGTACTTGCCGGACAGCATGCTGCTCATGACCTGGTCGCCGGGCACGTTGTCCAGCTTCACCTCGATGCCGATGTCCTTGAGGGCCTGGGTGAGCGCGGCCTGCTCCTGCGGGAAGAGCGCGGAAAGGTCCGGGAGGGTGACGGAGAAGCCGTGCGGATAGCCGGCCTCGGCCAGCAGCTTCCTGGCCTTCGCCGGGTCGTAGGAGTAGGTGTCCTCCAGCCCGGCGTCGTAGCCGTCCTCACCGGGCGCGAACACCTGCGCGGTGGGCGTGCCGAGCCCGGTCTTGGCCGACTTGACGATCCCCTGCTTGTCGAAGGCGTGGTTGAGCGCTTGCCGGACCTTCACCTTGCCCAGCGCCGGCACCTTCTTCCCGGCCCGGTCCCAGATGTACAGGCCTTCCACGTCGCCGGGCTCGTACGTGGCGATGTTCAGGCCGCGGGCCTTGACGGTCTTCACCCGGTTGAGGTTGAGCGTGGCGCCGTCGAGCTGGCCGGACAGCAGCGCGTTGGTGCGCGCGGTCGGGTCGGACAGGTACTTGATGACGACCTTGTCGTAGGGGAAGGCCTTCTTGTTCCAGTAGCCGGGGTTGCGGGCGTAGGTGTACGTCTGGCCCGCGGTGGTGGCCGATGTGTCCAGCTTGTACGGGCCCGAACCCACCGGCACCTTGGGGTCCTCGAGCGATGCCGGGCCGGCGATCATGCCGGACACCTGGCCCAGCGCGGGCAGCAGGGACGGGCTGGGGTGACTCAGTCTGATGGCCACGGTGCGGGCGTCGACGGCGTCCACACCGCTGATGTCGCGGATCTCACCGGCGGCCGAGCCCGTGCCGCTCTTGGTGTGCAGCAGGTTCCGCTTGACCGCTTCCGCGTCGACAGGGGTGCCGTCGGTGAACTTCACCTTGTCGCGCAGCTTGAGCGTCAGGGTCGTCTGGGGCCTGTCGTACGCCCATGACGTGGCCAGGTTGGGGGTGGGCCGGCCCTTGGGATCGAGCCGGACGAGGGTGTCGAACACCGGCTGGTAGTACTGCGTTTCGGGGCCGATGCTCGCCTTCGACAGGTCCCACGGCGTGGCCGTGACCGATTCGGCGAGGGTCAGTGTGTGGTCACCGCCCGCGGCCCGTGTACCGCCGCCACAGGCCGTCGTGGTCGCTGTCAGAAGTGCGGCGCCGATGAATGCCACTGTCTTGCGCATGGTCTTCTCTCCACCTGGTTCATGTGTCGGATCACCTCGATGTCCCCCCGGGTCGTCCTGCCTTCCGGCCGTGCGCCGGCCGGTTCCGCTGCGCGCCGCCCGGTCATGGCCGCGCGTGCCGTGTGGCCCACTCCCCGCACAGCCGCACGCTCTCCTCGGGGGTCGGCCGGGCCCCCCGGTCGACCTCGATGATCAGCCAGCCGTCGAAGTCGTCCGGCAGCGCGCCGACGAAGCCCTCGATGTCGGCGTTGCCGTGGCCCGGCTCCGACCACAGCCCCGCCAGCACCGTCTTGCGGTAGTCCCAGCCCGCTTCCCTGGCCCTGGCCGCGAGGCCGAGGTCCAGGTCCTTGATGTGAACGCTCGCCACCCGGTCCGCGTAGTCGCGCACCAGCTGTGCGGCGTCCGCGCCCGCCCAGGCCAGATGGCCCATGTCGGGTCCGAATCCGAGGACGGACGCGTCGACGGTGTCCAGGACGAAGCGGGTCTCCTCCTCGGTCTCGGCCCAGGTGCCCACATGCGGGTGGAAGGCCGGTGTGATCCCGTGTGCCCGGACCACCCCGGCGATCTCGGCCAGCAGGTCCCGTACCCGCTCCAGCCGGTCCCGGTCGTCGAGGTGGCCGACCGCGGGGCGGCCCACCCGCTCGGCGTCCTTCGCCATTCCCATGGCGAGGAAGACGGTGGGCACGCCCAGCGCCGCGTGCTGTTCGGCGGTGCGCGCCGCGTTGTCGCGGAACGTGCGCCGCTGGGTCTCGTCCTCGGTGAGCCGGACGGATATGTAGCCGGGTGCGGGGGCGATGCCGTGGCCGGCGAGCCGGGCCGCGTACGCCTCGGGGGTCAGGTCGCCGGGCACCGCGCTGTGCAGGGCCCCGATGCCCGCGTCGCGGATGACCTCAAGCTGCCGGTCGAGCGACGGGGCGAGCGTGGGGTCGAGCCATCCGTCGGCGCTCGCGACCCACTGCAGCGGATTGATGGCGAGACGGTCCTGCCTGATCTTCATGGTCGGTGGTCCTTTTCGTAGGCGCGGTCGGGTGCCGGGTCAGTGGGCGGTGCGCGGCTGGGGGCGTTCGCAGCCGCTCTCGATCGCGACGACCCGGTTCTCCCGCTGCGCGGTCTCGAACGCGGCCAGCACGTCGAGGGTGTGGAAGGCGAACCGCGGACCGGCGCGGTGCGGGCCGCCGCGGATGGCGCCCGCGAGGTCGTGTACGCCGAGGCCACGGCGGTGCTGTTCGGGGGTGTTCACGGCGCCGAAGAGTTCGGTGACCGGGGTGAGCACCGCCCAGTCGTCGTCGTGGTGGCGCTTGACCCGGACATCGCCGTCGAAGCAGTTGGGGTTGGGCAGCGAGAGGGTGCCCTCGGTGCCGTAGATCTCCATGCGGGGCAGCTCGGTGTCCCAGACGTCGAAGCTCATCAGGGTGGTGCCGATGGCGCCGGAGACGAACGTCAGCACGGCCGAGGCATGGGTGGGCACCTCGACGGTGATCTCGTCGACCACCCGCTCGGGGCTGGTGACCTGACGGGTCTTCGCGCCGATGCGGGTGGCGGCGGACACCTGCCGGACGGGGCCGAGGCAGTTGACGAGCGCGGCCAGGTAGTAGGGGCCCATGTCCAGCACGGGCCCGCCGCCCGGCCCGTAGAAGGCCCGGGGGTCCGGGTGCCAGGTCTCGGATCTGCTGGAGCGCACGAAGGCGGTGGCGCCGACGGGTTCGCCGATCCGGCCGGTGTCGATCGCGTGGCGGGCGGTCTGCACGGCGCTGCCGAGGAAGGTGTCCGGGGCCGAGCCCAGGAGTTTCCCACTGCGCTCGGCGGCGTCGAGGACCTCGCGGGCCTCCTCGACGGTGGCGGCGAGCGGCTTCTCGACGTAGACGTGCTTGCCCGCCTCCAGCGCGGCGATGACGGTCTTCGCGTGGAAGGCCGGCGGGGTGATGTTGATGACGATCTCGACGGCGTCGTCCTCGAGAAGTTCGCCGACGTCGCCCCAGGCCGGTATGGCGTACTCGGACGCGGCCCGCCTCGCGCGGTCGGTGTCGACGTCGGCCACGCGGATCACTTCGAGTTCCGGGAAGGTGCGCAAGCCCTCGGCATAGCGGCCGAAGATGTTTCCGGCGCCCAGGATCCCGATGCGGTGCCGTGTTTGTCGCTGAACCATGAGTCTCCTGCGGTCGTGAGGGGGAAGTCGAGCGGCGTTCACGCGACGATCAAAGGCCGGAGTGTCCGGTGGGCGATTTCCAGGCCGGTCTTGACCCGCTCCTCGGTGCCGCCCCACACCGGGTCCTCGTGTTCGACGGAGAGGGTCCCGGTGAAACCGTGCTCGTAGAGGGCGTCCACCACGGCGTTCCAGTCGACCTGGCCCCGGCCGGGTACGCGGTAGCGCCACCAGCCGGTGTCCCACGGGTCCTCCCGCCGGACCGCCTTGCCGAACACCCCGTAGCGGTCGATCGCACCCGGCAGGATCTGGAGGTCCTTGGCCTGGGCGTGCACGATCCTGTCCGCATACGGCGCGATGGTCTTCACCGGGTCGACGCCGATCCACGTCAGATGCGACGGATCCCAGTTCAGATACAGCCCGAGGGAGAACATCCACTCCCACAGCTCGGGCGAGTAGGCGAGGTTGCCCGGATAGCCGTCCGGGTGCCAGCCCTCCATCACACAGTTCTCGATGATGAGGCGGACGCCCTTCTCCCCCGCGTACTCGACGAGTCCGGGGAAGACCTTCTCGGCCTCCTCCAGGTTCCGCGCCACCGGCCGGGTCCAGTCGCGGCCCACGAAGGTGCCCACATACGGGACGTCGAGGGCCGCAGCGGTGTCGATCACCGCCCGGAGATGGGCGTGGATCTCCGCGCGGCGCGCGGTGTCGGGGTGGAGGTTGTTCTCGTAGTACGCCAGGGCCGAGAGATGGAGGCGGTGGCGCTCGAACAGCGCCCGGGTCTCATCGGCGTCGCGCGCGCCGAAACCGGCCACGGGCAGATGGGCGGCCTCGAAGTCCCGGCCTCCGGTGCGCGGCCAGGCGGCGACCTCCAGGGCCTCGTATCCCCTCTCGCTCGCCCATGCGGCGATCTCGGCGAGGGAGAGCCGGGGCAGACAGGCGGTGAGCATGCCGAGTTTCATGCGGTGTTCTCCAGGGCTATGGCAGTGGGGGCGACATCGGTCCAGGTCAGTGAGGCGGAGGAGGCCAGCACGGCCTCGACGAGCCGTGCCGAGCGGACGCCGTCCGCTCCGGTGGGCAATCCCTCGGGAGCCTCGCCGCGGATCGCCGCATAGGCGTCGGCGACGAAGGAGTGGAAACAGTCGGCGTACCCCTGGGCATGGCCGGCGGGCAGCCGTGAGAGCCGTCGCTGCTCGGCCGATCCCCGGCTCGGATCGCGGAACAGCACATGTGCTCCGTCCGGTGCGCCGAGCCAGGCGGTCTCGGGGTTCTCCTGGTCGAAGACCGCGCTGCCCCGCGCACCGTCGAGCTCGAACCACAGCCGGTTCTTGCGGCCGGCCGACACCTGGGAAACCGTGAGCGTGGCCAGGGCGCCGCCGTCGGTGCGCAGCAGTACGGTCGCCACGTCCTCGGTACGCACCCGCACCCGTCGGCCCTCGCCCATGGTCGAGAAGGTGGCGCCGGTACCGGCGGGGCGGGTGGGCACCGTGGTGCCGAGCCTCGCGGTGAGTTCGGCGAAGCGGACTCCGGCGACCCACTCGACCAGGTCGCACCAGTGGGATCCGATGTCCGCGAAGGCCCTGGAAGGGCCGCCCTCGGACGGGTCGACCCGCCAGGACATGGCGTCCTCGGAGAGCATCCAGTCCTGCAGATAGCTGCCGTGGATCAGTTGCCAGGCGCCGAACTCACCACGCAGCCGCCGGTCCCGCAGCTCCCGGACGAGCGGGTGGTAGCGGTAGACAAAGGGGACCGCGAGCACCAGCCCCGCCTCCTCCGCCAGGCTTGTCAGCCGTTCCGCGTCGGCGGTCGCGGTGGCGAGCGGCTTCTCGCAGATCACATGCTTCCCCGCGCGCAGCGCCGCCTCCGCCTGGCCGACGTGCAGCGCGTTCGGGGTGCACACATGCACAACCGATACGCTGTCGTCGGCGAGCACCGCCTCGAAGTCGGGATAGCGGCCGGGCACCCGCCACTCCTCGGCGACTCGCGCACCGCGCTCGGGAGTCGAGGCCACCACACCCGCGAGATCTCCGCCGCTCGCACGGATCGCGGCCGCGTGCACGGTACCGATCATCCCGGCGCCCGAAACCACCGCTCGAAGCGAACCACTCATCTGACGCACCTCCGACGTCCAACCGCCGATCGCGGTCCGACGCCGCGCTGCGCATCACCCTGGTTTAGTTCAGACAGCAAGCACAAGACGGCATATTTAATTTTTTTCAAGGCCTAAAAGTGGCCAATCTTCTACGCGCCTCCCCCGACTGTGTCCATGAGCAGCCGCCCTGGCGGATCCACGAGGCAGTGCCTGGGGAGAGGAGCGTTGACGGACTGAAGGGAACAACATTACGGTCACAGGAATGCATAAAGACGATGGCTACGCGGAGGAATCAAGCGCCCCCGTATCGGTACCCCTCGCCCTGCGGCGGGTGCTGGGACTCGTGGTCTCCGGGGAGGCGACCAACCGCGCGGAACTCGCGCGGCGCAGCGGCCTGGCCCGGTCGACCGTGGGCCAGCAGGTGGAGAATCTCGTCGGCAACGGCATCCTCCAGGAGGTCGAGTCCAGACGGTCCGTGCGGGGACGGCCGCCCCGGGTGCTGACGATCAGCCCGCAGGCCGGAACCGTCGTCGCCGTGGACATCGACACCGTCGCCTCCCAGCTGGCCATCGCCGACCTCAGCAGACGGCTGATCGCACAGGACACGGTCGACGTCCCGATCGACGCGGGCCCGCAGATCGTGCTGGAAGCGGTGTCCGAACGGTTGCGGGCGCTGCTGGAAGAACACGACCGCCATCCCGGCCGGGTGCGTGAGGTGGTCGTCGGCCTCCCCGGGCCGGTGGACTTCCAGCAGGGCTGCGCGGTACAGCCCACCGGCATGCCCGGCTGGGACGGCTACCCCGTCGCCGACCACCTCCGGGAACGCTTCGGCGCCCCGGTCGTGGTGGACAACGACGTCAATCTGATGGCACTGGGCGAGGCCGAGCGGGGCGGTGCGGAGACTCCGCTGCTCTGTATCAAGATCGCAAGCGGTATCGGGGCCGGTCTCATCACCGCGGGCGGGGATGTGTACCGCGGCGCCGACGGCGCGGCGGGCGACATCGGCCACACCCGGGCCGTGGGCGGAGGCAACGTCCTGTGCGTCTGCGGCAACGTCGGCTGTGTCGGAGCGATCGCCTCTCACCGTGCCGTCCTGCGCGGCCTCGGCATCCCCGAGTCGACCGACGACGACCGTCTGTACGGCACCCGTACGCTCGCCCAGCGTGTCGCCGACAGCGACCCTGCCGCACTGCACGCCGTGCGCCAGGCGGCCACGGAGATCGGCGAGGTGGTGGCCGTGCTGGTCCATATGTTCAATCCGCGCGCCATCATCCTGGCCGGTCCGCTGAGCGAACTCCGCGACGACCTGGTCTCCGCCGTACGAGCCGTCGTGTACCAGCGGGCCCTCCCCCTGGCCACCCGCAAACTGACCATCACCGCGACACAGCTCAAGGGCAGTTCCGGGCTCCACGGTGGCATCGCCCTCGCCACCCAGGACGTCTTCGGGCCGGCGGGTATCGTACGGCTACTGGCCGACATGTCCGGAACGGGCGACTAGGGCCCTTCCGACGGACCGCTTCCGGACGGGGCCGGAAGCGGGACCGTTGTCGCGGCGAGTGTCAGACCACCGGGGCCGGGTAGGTCGGGTACTCCACTCCGGAGACATACTGGACGACGCGGATGACCTGGCAGGAGTAGCCGAATTCGTTGTCGTACCAGAGGTAGAGGATCGCGTTGTCGCCCTCGACCTTGGTGGCGCCCGCGTCGACGATCGAGGCGTGGCGCGAGCCGATGAAGTCGTTGGAGACCGCGTCGGGGGCGCTGATGAAGTCGATCTGGCGCTTGAGCGGCGAGGTCAGGGACACATCGCGGAGATAGTCCAGGACCTCCTCGCGGGTGGTCTCGCGCGCGAGCTGCAGATTGAGGATCGCGATCGAGACGTCCGGCACCGGAACGCGGATCGAACTGCCGGTGATCTTCGCTTTGAGGTCCGGCAGGGCCTTCGCCACCGCGGAGGCGGCACCGGTCTCGGTGATGACCATGTTGAGCGGCGCCGAACGGCCACGGCGGTCGGACTTGTGGTAGTTGTCCAACAGGTTCTGGTCGTTGGTGAACGAGTGGACGGTCTCCACATGGCCGCGCAGCACGCCGTACTCGTCCGCCATCGCCTTCAACGGCGGGACGATCGCGTTGGTGGTGCACGAGGCGCAGGACAGGATCTGCTCGTCCGGCTTGATCGTGTCGTGGTTGACGCCATGGACGACGTTGGGGACATCGCCCTTGCCCGGCGCGGTCAGCACCACTTTGTCGAGTCCGGGGCGCAGATGCTTGGACAGCCCCTCGCGATCGCGCCACTTGCCGGTGTTGTCGATGAGGATGGCGTCCTTGATGCCGTACGCCGTGTAGTCCACCGACGTCGGGTCGTCGGCGTAGATCACCTTGATCTCGTTGCCATTGGCGATGATCGTGCTGTTCGCCTCGTCCACGGTGATCGTGCCCTGGAACTGGCCGTGAATGGAGTCGCGGCGCAGCAGCGCGGCCCGCTTGACGAGATCCTCACCGGCCCGCCCGCCGGTCCCGCGGACGACGATGGCACGCAGCCGCAGACCGTTGCCGGACCCGGCCTTCTCGATGAGCAGACGGGCGACCAGCCGCCCGATCCGTCCGAACCCGTAGAGGACGACATCGCGTCCCTCACGGCACTCGATCTTGTTGGCCCCGGTGGCCCCGGCGACGGCCTCGGCGGTGAACTCCTCCACCGGGAGACCGCGGTCATCGGCCCGGTGCGTCTCGGCGAGCAGGCCGATGTCGATCTGGGAGGGGCCGAGATCCAGCGCGGTGAGCGCCCGCAGGAACGGCAGGGTGTCGGTGACCGAGAGCTCCGCACCGGCGATCTGACGGGCGAATCGGTGGGTCTTCAGGATGCTGACGACCGACTTGTTCACCAAGGAGCGGCTGTGCAGCAGGACCGTGACGTCCCGCTCCCGATGCAGCTTCCCGATGAGGGGGATCATCGACTCCGCGATCTCCTCGCGGTGCTTCCAGTTGGTGAACGAGTCCTCGTTGAGAGTCACAAATTCATCTTTCGAGCTAGGTGGCGCTCATATGCTAGCTCCCCAGGTCATGGGGCTCGTCGGCGCCCCCAGCCATCCCCACCACGCGGGCTCCCGGCACAGCTCCCACATGCTTGCCGAACGGCACGCGAGCCCATGGCCCCCGCCACCACCCATGCGCCGCGGCCCATCACGGAGAGCCGAGGGCCGCCGCGGAGCCGTTCCTTCTCTTTCGTATACCGCCGGTCATTCCCCGATGAATTACGACGCGGATATCAGCCGTAAAATAGCGACTTAGTGGGCGTCGTTTTTCGGACAGCACTCATGACGAAACTTACCATTAACAGGAATTTACCAGTGAGAAATACCACTCCCCCAGAGATCAGCGCCCAGTAGCGATCCCCCTCCGGAGAGGTAGATGGTTTTCACAGGCAACCATCTCCCGCTGAGCGAAAGGGATGATCACTGTGTGCGGCATCACCGGCTGGGTCTCCTACCGTCGCGATCTGACCTCCCACCGACAGGTCCTCGACACCATGACGGAGACGATGGCCTGCCGGGGCCCGGACGCGGCCGGAGCATGGGTGACCGGCAGGGCGGCGCTCGGGCACCGGAGGCTGGCCGTCATCGACCTGCCCGGCGGGGCGCAGCCCATGGCCGTCGACACGGCCGACGGCCCCGTGAGCATGGTCTACTCCGGTGAGGCGTACAACTTCACCGAGCTGCGCGACGAACTGCGCCGCAGGGGTCACAGCTTCGCCACCGACTCCGACACCGAGGTCGTTCTGCGCGGCTATGTCGAGTGGGGCGAATCCCTCACCGAGAAGTTGAACGGCATGTACGCCTTCGCCATCTGGGACTCCCGTACCGAGAAGCTGGTGATGATCCGGGACCGGATGGGCATCAAGCCGTTCTACTACTACGAGACCGACGACGGCGTCCTCTTCGGATCCGAGCCCAAGGCCATCCTCGCCAATCCGCTCGCCGCCCCCGAGGTCGGTCTGGACGGGCTGCGGGAGATCTTCTCCTTCGCCAAGACCCCGGGCCATGCGATCTGGAAGGGCATGAAGGAGCTGCGCCCCGGCCACATCGCCGTCGTCGACCGCAATGGACTTCGCGAGCAGGCGTACTGGCGTCTGGAGGTCTCCGAGCACACCGATGACCAGGAGGCGACCGTCGCCCATGTGCGGGAGCTCCTGGAGGACATCATCGCCCGTCAGCTCGTCGCCGACGTGCCCCGCTGCACCTTGCTCTCCGGGGGGCTCGACTCCTCGGCGATGACCTCGCTCGCCGCCCGCAAGCTCGGCGAACACGGCGAGACCGTCCGCAGCTTCGCCGTGGACTTCCCCGGGCAGGCCGAGAACTTCCGCGCGATCGACGTGGCGCCCAGCGTCGACACGCCGTATGTGCACGCCGTGGCCGAGCATGTGAAATGCGACCACCGGGACATCGTGCTCGACGGCTCCGCCCTGTCCGACCCGGCCGTCAGGCAGGCGGCCATCGCGGCGAGGGATCTGCCCATCGGGCTCGGCGACCGGGACAACTCGCTCTATCTGCTGTTCAAGGCCGTTCGCGAACAGTCGACCGTGGCCCTGTCGGGCGAGTCGGCCGATGAGGTCTTCGGCGGCTATCCGTGGTTCCACGACGAGCGGCGCGACGCCGACACCTTCCCTTGGCTCGCCGGAGGACTGACGCTCGGCGACACCAAGGACCTGCTGTCCCAGGACCTCACCGAGAAGCTCGATGTGGACACCTACCTGCGCGACCACTACCTCAGCGCCCTGGACGAAGTCCCGCTCAAGGACGGTGAGACCGGTCTGGAGAAGCGCATGCGGCAGGTCTGCTATCTACACCTCACCCGCATGGTCAACACCCTGCTCGACCGCAAGGACCGGATGAGCATGGCCGTCGGCCTGGAGGTCAGGGTGCCGTTCTGCGACCACCGCCTCGTCTCCTATGTCTTCAACACCCCCTGGTCGCTGAAGACCTTCGACGGGCGGGAGAAGAGCATCCTGCGCGAGGCCACCCGCGATGTGCTGCCCGAGTCCGTGGCCAACCGCAAGAAGAGCGGTTACCCCGGCAGCTTCGACCCGGCCTATCTCGCCGCCATCAGGCGGCAGGCGGGCGACCTCATCACCTCCGGACACCAGGCCCTCGAACTGTGCAGCGTCGAGACGCTGAGGGAGGCGCTCGACGCACCGGCGGAGGTCATCACCACTCAGCAGCGCGCCATCATCGAACGCGCCCTCGATCTGGCGGCGTGGTTCGACCTGCGCAAGCCCGTCATCACGATCGGCTGACACCCGCACATCACGCACCTCACGAGGGACGGGCACCCGGGCCACCGGGTGCCCGGTCCTCGTCCCGTGACTGGTCAACCCCGCCGCTACCGCCCGGCGCGGCCGTGAGATAGCGGGTGATCATCGCGACGAGTTCGTTCTCCAGCCGCTCGGTGTCGATGGACTCGGGCGCCGCGATGAGCTGGTGGACGAGGAGCTCGACCGTGGACACCACGAGCCGGGCGGCGACGTAGGTGTCCTCGACCCGGACCTCGGGATGGCGCTCGAGCAACTCCTGGGTGTAGGCGACCCGATCCCGCTCATGCCGGGCGATCTTCTCGAGCAACTCGGGTGACCGGGGCCCGTGTTCCATCATGACGCGGAGCAGCTGCGGGTCGTCCAGGTGATTCGCGATCACAGGGCGCGCGAAACCGCGGATGATCTCTTCCAGGGAGTCCGGTTCGTCCTCGTCCTGGCGGCTCCTGATGGCGTCACCCCCGGCGTCGAGGTGACGGATCAGCAACTCGGCCAGGATCGCGTCCTTGTTCGGATAGTACTGATACAGCGAGCCGATCGAGATCCGGGCGCGCTCGGCGATGCGATTGGTGGTCCCGGCGGCATAGCCGTACTCGGCGAAAACGTGAGCAGCGGCGGTGAGGATGCGCTGCCGGGTGAGCTCGGCCCGGGCCTGGCGTGGCTGTTTACGTGGCTGAAGTCCGCGACGGCCGGTCGTCATGACACCTCCTGCGCAGCGCCCGTGAAAGCGAGTGGCGCGAGACCTGAGTAATTGCTCACAATAGTGCCATGAACTGCGGCGGAGCGGTGAGCCACCGTCGTCGGCAGGGAGGCGGGAGGCGACTGGCACGGGTCCCGCGCCCTCCGCTCCGCCCCTCCCGGAAGGAGTCCTCATGACGCAGACCAGCACACGCCCCCGGCGGTTGTCGCCGGCCGAGGTCCACGCCCTGCTCGGGGAGCCCGAGGCCATGGTCAAGGGCAAGATCCAGGACCATATCGACGAGTACTTCCGCCTCTTCATCGCGCACTCCCCCTTCCTGTCCATGGCCACGGCGGACGCGGAGGGGCGCGCCGACTGCTCCCCCCGTGGCGACTACCCGGGGTTCGTGAAGGTCCTCGACGACCACACGCTCGCGATTCCCGACCGCCCCGGCAACAAGATCGCCGACTCCTTCCGCAACCTCGCCGAGAACGACGGGATCGGACTGCTCTTCCTCATCCCCGGGCTGCGGGAGACCCTGCGGGTCAACGGCCGCGCCTACCCCACCGACGACCCCGATGTGCTCGCCCGGATGCAGACCGAGGCCAAGGATCCGGTGCTGGCGATCGTCGTCGAGGTGGCGGAGGCGTACTTCCACTGTGGTCGCGCGCTCATCCGCTCCCGGCTGTGGGATCCGGCGAGCCAGGCCCTCGCCGACGAGATCCCGTCGGTCGGCGAGATCGCCGCCACCCAGTTCGGGATGGACATCGACCCGATGGCGCTCACCCACGCTCTCGAAGAGGGCTACCGGAAACTCTACTGACCACGGCACAAGGTGAATCAACGATGCAACAGACCGTCGTCGACCACATCGAGCAGGTCGCCGAAGACGTCGTCTCCCTGGTCCTGCGGGGCGCCACCGGCCCGCTGGCGCTCTGGGAGCCGGGCGCCCATATCGACCTGGCGCTGCCGAACTGGCTGACCCGGCAGTACTCGCTGTGCGGAGACCCGGCGGACCGGGAGTCCTATCGCGTCGCCGTACGCCACGACCGCCTCAGCCGGGGTGGTTCGGAGTACATCCACCGGTTCCTGCGCCGGGGTCGCGCCCTCGATGTGTCGCTGCCCCGGAACCACTTCCCGCTGCTCCCCGCGCCGGAGTACCTCTTCCTCGCCGGCGGGATCGGCATCACCCCGATCCTGCCGATGCTGCGGGCGGCGGCCACGTCGGACGTCCCGGCGTCGCTCGTGTACCTGGGGCAGTCGGTGGCGTCCATGCCCTTCGCCGACGAACTGCGCTCCTGCTACGGCGATCGGGTGCGGATCGTCGCCACGCGGCAGCAGGGCAGGCCGGACTTCGCCGCTCTGGCATCCGCGCTGAGCCCCGGTGCCGTGGTCTACGCCTGCGGCCCCGGGCCGATGCTCGCCGCGGCGGAGGACGCGTTCCCCTCGGGGCGGCTGTACGCGGAGCGGTTCCGCCCGGCGCCCAGGTCGTTCGCGCCCAACACCGCGTTCGAGGCGGTGTGCGCCCGATCGGGGCGGACGGTTCAGGTGCCCGACGACGAGTCGCTGCTGGACGCCCTGACCCACGCCGGGTTCCCCGTGGCGTCCGGATGTCGCGAAGGCGTCTGCGGCAGCTGCGAAGTGGCCGTACTCGACGGCGAACCGGAGCACCGGGACGACATCGGCGCCCCCGCCGGCCGGATGTACGCCTGTGTGTCCCGCGCGGTGTCCCCGCGGCTCGTCGTGGACCTGTGACCAGGCGGCGAGCGGCCTTCAACGCAACGCGAGGAACGACATGCTGCCCAAGACACGCACGCCCGAATCACGGCAAATGATCACGCTGGAGGTGCGCCGGAACACCCAGCTGACACCCGCCTTCTCGACCATCACACTCGGCGGACCCGAACTGGAGCGTCTGAAGCCGATGGGCTTCGACCAGATGGTGCGGCTGTTCTTCCCCCGCGAGGGGCAGAACGGGCTGAGGATGCCGAAGCTCTCCAGCAATGCGTGGATGGCGGAATTACTCCTCCTGCCGAAGTCACGCCGACCATGGGTGCGCAACTTCACCATCCGGCGCGCCCGGCCCGAACTCGGCGAGGTGGACATCGAGTTCGCCCTGCACGGCGACACCCCGGCCTCCACCTGGGCCCGGCACGCCCGGCCCGGGGACCCGGCGGGCATCTTCGACATGGGCATGAGCTATCTGCCACCGGCCCATGCCGCATGGCAGCTGCTCGTCGGGGACGAGAGCGCCGTGCCGGCGATCCTCGCCATCCTCGAGGACGCCCCGGCGTCGCTGGTGGCGGAGGTCTTCCTGGAGGTGCCCGGGACCGCCGACATCCGCACGGACATCACCGCTCCCGAGGGCGTACGGGTGCGGTGGCTGGCCCGGGACGGCGCGGACACCCTGCCCGGCGGGCTGGCCCTCGACGCGGTCCGGACATCGTCCCCGCGACCGGGCCGGTTCTACACCTGGGTCGCCGGGGAAGCCGGACTGGCCACCGGGCTGCGCCGCCATCTGGTGCGCGACCGCGGCGTGCCGAAGCCGGACATCGCGTTCTTCGGCTACTGGCGGCACGGCCGCTCCAGCCCCGGTTGAGCTCACACCGGTGGCTTCGGGTCGTACTGGATGCCACGCCGCACCTGACGTGCGCGCTCCGCCGAGGCCAGCCTGGCGACCAGGTGAAGGGCCATGTCGATACCGGCCGAGACCCCCGCGGAGGTGATCAGGTCACCGTCGTCGACGAACCGGTCCTCGGGCCGTACGTCGATCGTCGGGTCGAGCTCGGCGAGCCGGTCCAGCGACGCCCAGTGCGTGGTCGCGGGCCGCCCGGTCAGCAGTCCGGCCGCCGCGTAGACCAGCGAGCCCGTGCACACGCTCGTCATCAGGGGCACGGATCGCCGCTGGGCCCGGACCCACTCCAGATGCCGGCCGTCCTCGAGCTGGGGCCGGGTCCCCTGGCCGCCGGGGTGCAGCAGCACATCCAGGGCGGGCAGGTCGGCCATCGCGTGATGGGCCGCTACGGTGAGCCCCTTCGCGCAGGTCACAGGGTTTCCATCGGCGGAGAAGCAGAACACCTGCCACCCGTCCTCGGCGAAATTGCGGGTCCAGTAGGACAGCACCTCCCATGGACCGATGGCGTCGAGCTCCTCCACGTCCGGGAACAGCAGGATCCCGATCTTCCGCGTGTCTTCCTGAGCCATGCCGCGATCCAATCAGACCCTTCCCCGCTCGGCCACGGATTTCACGAGGAGGGGGGCGAGGCCGCCGTTCGATGTCGGCGGCCTCGCGCCATCGCGATGTGCTCGCGGTCAGTACGCCACCGGACGGTTCTCCCGCGCCCAGAGCTGTTCGGCTTCGCTGCGCGAGGGAGGGGGCCACATCCCGTCGATCATCCAGAGATCCCGGGGCGTCTCGTCGACATGGAACTCGCAGTGCAGCCCGCGGTCCCGGGTGTGCGGGGCCAGCAGGCGGTTGAGCCCCTCGGTGCCCTTCTTCCGCACCTCGGGGTCCGTCGGGTGGCGCGCGATGTGCTCGACCACGACCCGGACGGTGTTGTCCGACGGCTCCCCGCCGACCAGGAACGAGGACTCGGGAACCTCGTGGAAAAGGGTGACGACGTAGAACTTCGGCAGACCGACCCGGGTGTAGTACTCCGTGACGTCCGCGGCGAATCGCCGCTTCTGCTCCGCGGAGTAGGCGTCGACCGGATGGTAGACGTGCCACAGGGGCATTGCTCTCTCCTTCAGGACGAGTGAAGTCGAACGGCGGTGACGAGCGGCTGTCGGCGGCGAGCGGTCAGCGTCCGAGGACCAGGGTGAGGCCCTCCACCGGCCCGGCGAGCGCCGCCTTCATCTGCCGGGTCACGGCGTCGACCAGCACCTCGTTGCCGCCGCTCTCGACGCCGTCCAGGGCCGCCTCCACGACCTCGGCCGGGGAGATCTTCTGACTCGGTATCCCGGCGGCCATGTCGGTGTCGGCGAGCCCGAGGTGCACCCCGACCACCTGGGTTCCCTGCTCCGCCAGCTCGATGCGGAGAGAGTTCGTGATCGACCACAGGGCGGCCTTCGAGGCGCCGTAGGCGGCCGCGCCGGCGCCCCAGGACAGCACGGAGTGCATGTCGACCAGCGCGCCGCCGCCCCGCGCGGCGAGGACCGGGGCGAACGCACGGGCCATCCGGAGGGGCCCGAAGACGTTCGTTTCGAACGTGGCCACCACATCGGCCATGTCCGCCGTCAGCAGCGGCGAGGGCAGGAGCACTCCCGCGTTGTTGATGACGATGTCCACATCCGTGGCCCGATCGGCGAGAGCGGCGACCGCGTCCGCGTCGTTGACATCGAGGGAAACGGCCTCCACCCGCGGGTCCTCGCTGAGGCTGGGCTTTCGCGCCGTCGCGTAGACCTTCGCCGCTCCGCGCCGGAGCAGTGCCTCCACATACGCCTTGCCGATGCCACGTTGACCTCCGGTCACCAGCACCACGGAACCATCGATCGCAACCATGTCGGGCCTCCTTGTCGGACCTGTCGGATCTGTCAGACCTGCCGGACTTGACGGATCTGTCGAATCGCGCGCACGAACCGGCAGGGACGACGGCCCAGGAGGCCGCGGCCCAGCGGCGCGCTGGAATAGATTATTAGCATCATCTAAAATGGGCCGCAAATATCATCGACGCGGTACCGGCATCCGGTACCCCAGTCCGGCACCACACGCAGAAGGAAGTACCGCCCATGCCCCGAGCATCCCGAGCCGAGGCCGAACGCCACCGCGAGCAGGTGATCGCGGCCACCGCGAAGCTGGTGCGCACCCACGGCGCCGACAAGGTGAGCGTGCCGCAGGCGATGGCGGCGGCAGGTCTGACCCACGGCGGCTTCTACCGCCACTTCGCCTCGAAGGACGACCTGGTCGCCCAGGCGTGCTCGGCCGCGTTCGCCGAACGCCTCGCCGACATGGAGAAACCCCCCGAGGGCGAGGACACCAGCGGCGCCCGGGCCGCTTTCCTGGCCGCCTATCTGTCCGCCCCGCACCGCGACAACCCCGGGCTGGGATGCGCCGCCGCGGCGCTGGCGGTGGACGCCGCGCACGCGGAGCCCGGTGACCCGCTCAAGGGGGCGTACATCGAGGGTGTGCGCAAGCTGATCGGCGGGATGGAGCGCAACGCGAGGACGTCCGGCGACACGGCGGCCGACGAGGAGTCCGTTCTCGTCGAACTGTCCACCATGGTCGGGGCGTTGGTGCTGTCGCGGGCCTGCGCGGGAGACGATCTGTCGGACCGCGTCCTGACCGCGGTGCGCGACCACGTCCTCGCCGCGTACGAGCACACCCCTGACGGGAAGGACGCGTCCGGCACCGGCGAGTGAAACGCGCTCACGTCAGGGGTTCGGACCCATCCGGTGCCCGGACCCATCTGGTGCCCGATCCCGCTGACGGCGGGCCCGGGCGCGGACTACCGTCCGAGCGCCGAGGACAGCCGCGCCGCGAGCGGCTCGCCGTCGAGGAAGTCCAGCAGCTCGCCAGCGGTCGGCCCGGTGGCGGGGCCGTGGCGGGTGACCGCGAAGGCGGCCGCCGCGTTGGCGCCCCGTACGGCGCCGCTCAGGTCCAGCCCGTGGCCGAGGAGGGCCAGGAACGCTCCCGTATGGGCGTCGCCCGCGCCATTGCTGTCGACCGCGGTCACCTGGCGGCCGGGGATGTGCGCGGGCTCGCCGCCGGGCGGGACCAGCCAGCATCCGTCCGCGTCGGCCCGCAGCAGCACACCGGTGCGCGGGCCCAGCCGGGCGGCGAGCGCCGCCGCGGCCTCCCGGGCGTCGTCCCGGCCGGTCAGCAGCCGCCCCTCGCGCTGGTTGCAGCTGACCCAGTCGCAGCGCGCCAGAACGGGCTCCAGCACCTCCTCCGGGATCTGGTCGGCCAGCGGGCCCGGGTCGAGGAAGACCCGGGTGTGCTCCGGCAGCCGTGCCACGAGCGAGGCCAGAACCGGGCCGTTCACCGGGTAGGCGAGCCCGTATCCGGAGATCTGCACCAGGTCGCCGGGGCGCAGCGCGGCGAGCACGGCCGTCGCGTGGGCCTCGCTCAGCCGGGCCTCGGCGCCGAGGCTGGTGGCGAAGGTGCGCTCGCCACCGCCGTCGACGAAGGCCACGCAGAATCCGGTGTCCTCCTCCGTGAGAGGAGGCAGCGGCACCTCGATGCCTTCCCGGGCGAGGTCCGCCCGCACCCGGTCGCCGAACGGCCCGGTGCCATGGGCACCCGCGTACACGGCCGGCAGGCCCAGGCGGCGGGCGGCGGTGAGGACGTTGAATCCGCCGCCCGTGGTGAGGGTGGTGTCCCGCGAGATGATGTCGCCGCCCCGCTCGGGCAGTGCGGGCACCCGCATCACCAGGTCGACGATGGCGTTGCCGAGCAGCACCAGCCGACCGCCCGTGGCCTCGCCGGAGGCGCCGGGGACGCTGTCGCGGGAGGCGCCGGGGACGCCGTCGTGGGAGGCGCCGGGGACGCCGTCGTGGCCGGTCATGAGGCCTCCCGCGCGGCCGGGGCGGGCAGCACCTGCTGCTGGGGCGGCTGTGCGGACGCCTCCTCGCGGACGGTGCCGTCGAACCTGCGCAGCAGGGCGTAGACGCCGGCCGCGAGCACCAGGGTCATCACCCATCCCAGCCCGTTGGACCCGATCCAGCTGTGGGCGAACGGCCCGGAGAACCACACGTCGGTGGCGCTGGTGCTGGCCTCGGTGAACAGCAGGCCCACCACGATGGCCGCCGCCCAGGCGATCATCGCGGCCCAGGCGACCCCGCCCCGGAACCAGTAGCGGCTGGAGCGGCCGACGTCCATCAGGGCCGCGCCGTCGTAGGACCGGCGGAGTATCAGGTCGACCGCGAAGACGCCTACCCAGGCGGTGATGGGGACGGCGAGGAGGGTGAGGAAGGTGATGAACGGGCCGTAGAAGTCCTTGGCGATCAGGATGAAGTAGATCCCGCCCGCGAAGGTGACGACCACGTCCAGGCCGACGGCGAGGGTGCGCCGGACCCGTATCCCCAGGGTGATCATGGTGAGTCCGGCCGAGTAGACGGACAGGTGGTTGGAGAGCAGCAGTCCGCCGAACGCGGCGATCAGATACGGGATGGACATCCACGAGGGCAGCATCGTGTTGATCGCCGAGACGGGGTCGGAGGCGGAGGCCAGATCGGGTTCACCCGCCGCGAGGAGCGAGCCCAGCGAGATCAGCACCACCAGCGGGATACCGGCGCCGAAGGCGGAAGCGGCCACCAGCCTGCCGCCGGGAATCCGGCGGGGCAGGTAACGGGCGTAGTCGGCCCCGGTGTTGGCCCAGCCGATCCCGGTACCGGCGGCGATCATGCCCACGCCCACGACCATCGAACTCACCGGCCCGACCTGGGCGTGGAAGACCTTGCCCCAGTCCACGGTGGTGGCGAGAAAGCCGATCACGACAAGGTTGAGCAGCCCGAAGACATAGCTGGCCCACCTGTTGATCCACATGATGGTGGCGTGGCCCAGGCCGCTGATCAGCAGGGTGCAGCCGATGAAGACCAGCAGGCACACCACGGTGAGGACGGTGTTCCGCCGGATGCCGAAGGCGGCGTCGAGCAGCGCCAGCAGGGCGAAGGCGGCCGTGGTGGTGTTGATGGTCTCCCAGCCGAGCCGGCTCATCCAGGTGACCAGCGTGGGCCCCGCGTTGCCACGGACCCCGAACACCGCGCGGGAGAGGGTGAGGGCGGGTGCTCCGCCCCGCTTCCCGGCGATGCTGAGGGCGCCCACCAGGGCGAAGGAGCCGAAGGAGCCGAGGATGGCCACGACGGCCGCCTGCCAGATGTTCAGGCCGCGGAAGCTGACCAGCGCCGCGCCGAGCGGCAGGCCGAGGATGCTGATGTTCGCCGCGAACCAGGTCCAGAACATCTGGCTCGCGTGGCCGTGGCGCTCGGCGTCGGGAACCGGCTCGATGCCTCTGGTCTCCACGGAACCGACGCGGTCGTTCTCTGAAGCCGCCATGGTGGTACCTGTCTTTCTGTCCGGGGGCGCTCCGGTGCGGATGTGGGGGCGGAGGTGTGTGCGGAGGTGTGTGTCATTCGGCCGTGTCGGCGCGCAGCGCGAGCAGGGCCTTGGCCAGCGGTTCCAGGTCGAGGTCGTTGACCGAACGCAGGGTGGCGAGGGCGTCGTCGGGCAGGGCGGACGCCCCGCTGACGGCACCGGCGATGGCACCGGCGATGGCACCGATGGTGTCGCAGTCGCCGCCGAGGTTGGCCGCCAGCAGGCAGGCCCGCCATGGCTCGCCCTCGGCGAGGGACAGCACGGCGAAGGCGGCGGGGACCGACTCCTGACTGGCGACGCTGGTGCCGACCAGGTCGCAGACGCGGTCCAGGGCCTGCCGCTCGGGCAGTCCGCGGACCAGGTCCACGGCCCAGCCGATGCGGGCGGCGATATCGGCCCCGGCGACCCAGTGGCCGCGCTCGGCGCCGGCCGCGGCCGCCGTGATCGCCGCGCCGACGGCGTCCTCCAGGCCACCGCCGTCGATGCCACGGCTCACCGCGGCGGCCACGGCGGCGGCGGAGGCGATGCCGATGGAGGTGTCATGGGTGACCTGGCACGCCTCCGCGACCCGGTCGAGGAAGGGCTCCAGGGGTGTGTCGGGGAAGGCGACGCCGACGGGGGTGATCCGCATCGCCGCGCCGTTGGTGGCACCGGACTTGCCGGCCTCCTCCGGCGGTACGCCGCGGGACACGGCCTCCAGGGCGGCCTTGGTGGAGGGGCCGAGCAGATCGAAGGAGCCCTTGGCCTTCATGGCGCGCTCCCACTCCAGGAGCTCGTGCGCGAGCCGCAGCGGGTCGATCCGGCCACCGGACCCGGTCAGCAGCCGGCCGACGATGACGGCCTGATCGGTGTCGTCCGTGACCGAACCGGCGGGCATTCCGGCGCTCACCGGGTTGTCCTCCGGGCCGGGTTCGAAATCGGTGACGGTGCCGAACCGGGCGACGATGGACCGCCGGGACATGATCTGGGTGGGCATACCGAGGGCGTCGCCCATCGCCAGGCCGTAGAGGGCGCCGAGCGCGCGGTCGTGCTGGTGGTTCATTCGGATTTCCTGTCAGTGCGCGAAGGCGGTACGTGGGGCGTGGGCGGGCGCGGTGTGCGGTCTCATCGGGGCCGCTTCTTCGCGGCTGCCTCATTGCCGCTGCCCAGGGCCGTCTCATCGGGGCTCTCGCCGAAGCCGAGGTGCAGTTGGAAGCGGGCGGGGTCCAGGAGGCTGGTCACCTGCTCGACGATCCGGCCGTCGGGCCCGCGGCTGACCCTGCGGGTGTTGAGCCAGACCTCTCCCACCTGGCGGCGGAGCAGGGTCGCCTCGTCGGCGGCCAGTTGACGCACGGACGCCCACTCGTCCCCGTGTGTGGCCCGGATGCCGACCGCGGCGAGGGTCTTGGTCAGCGAACCGTCGAGGAGCCCGCCGAGCGGGACGTCGGCCAGGGCCGCGACCATCGGGACCCGGCTGCGCTCCAGCGCGACCGGAGTGCCCTCCGGCAGCACCCGCAACCGGTCGAGCGCCATGAACTCGACTCCCTCGATGCCGAGTTCACCGGCCAGCCGGGCATCGCGCACCGCTTCGAGACGGAGCACCTCGGTGGTGACCTGGGCTCCCTGGTCGGCCAGCGCCCTGGTCCACCCCAGCCGGTTGTCCAGCAGGCCGCCGTCGAAGGTGACGAACGAGCCGACACCCGCGTGGGTGGAGATCAGCCCTTGCTTGCTGAGCTCGTCCAGCGCCTGGCGGACGGTGGCCCTGCTGACCGCGAAGCGCCGGGTGAGCGCGTGTTCGCCGGGCAGCCTGCTGCCCGGCTCCAGGGCGCCGCTGTGGATCTCACGGGCCAGGACGCGGGCGATGCGCTGATGCTTGAGTACCTGTTTAGGCATGTCCGGAAGTTAGCCATACATGTTCAGTCCTGTCTAGAGTCGCAAGCACGCGAATCGGAAACTGATCACCCTTGGTCCGGGGACGCCGATGGCAGCGGGAACCGATGGCAGCGGGAAAGCTGATGGCACGGCCCGCCGTGAAGCGGGCCGTGCCATCGGCGAGCAACAGCCAGGGGGCTCGTCAGGCCGCGTCGTGCAGGATCGCCGCCAGCTCACCGGGCCGGTCGAACATCGGCCAGTGCCAGCCGGGCAGCTCCCGGTACGCCGACCCCTCGGTCGCCATATGCCGGAAGGCCGGAACGACGCCGATCCGCGCCCGGACCTCTGCCACCGGGAAGCTGCACAGCACATGCAGCCGCGGCAGCTTCTCCCATGCCCCGGTCAGCCGGACCGGGGTGGTGGCGGTGGCCCACGGCTGCGGGGCGGACAGCCGCACCAGCCGTTCGAGCGTGTCGTCCGGCAGCCCGGACACCTCCGAGGCCAGCTGCCGCCACGGCGGGGGCGGCAGCCGCCAGCCGTCCCCCTCCGTACGAACCAGCTCGGCGTCGCGCGACCGCTCCTCCGGCGGGGAGAACTCCAGGTGGGACATTCCGTCCGGCAGCGGTCCACTGTCGATGAACACCAGGCGGCTGATCCGGTCGGGCATCCGGTCCGCCACGCTCGGGGCCACCACCGCACCGGCATAGCTGTGCCCGACCAGCACCACATCGTGCAGGTCCTCGTAACGGATCAGGTTGAGCACATCGGTGATGTGGGTCTCCAGGTCGGTGTCGGGCCGGGCCAGGTGCGCCCGTTCGCCCATCCCGGTCAGGCTGAGGGAGTGGACGTCGTGCCCACGGCCGCGCAGGTCATCCGCCACCGGGCGCCAGGCCCAGGCGCCGAGCCAGAACCCGGGAAGCAGTACGTAGGTCGCCATGGCTCAGACGCTAGAAGCGATACCGGACAGGGTCCGCCCGGTATTCGCGGAATACTTGCCCGGTATGAACCGACCGACCGCCCGCGTGCTCGCCCTGCTGGAGATCCTCCAGGCCGGTGGCACCCGCACCGTCGCCGATCTGGCCGACCGGCTCGGCGTGGACGAGCGCACCGTCCGCCGCTATGTCGGCCATCTGATCGACCTGGACGTCCCGGTCCGGTCGGTGCGCGGCCGCTACGGCGGCTACCGGCTCGCCCCCGGCTATCGGATGCCGCCGCTGATGCTCACCGACGAGGAGGCGCTGGCCGTGCTGCTCGGCCTGGTCGCCGGCCGCCGGGCCGGGCTGGTGACCACGTCCGTCGCGGCGGCCGAGAGCGCCGCCGCCAAGGTGCGCCGGGTGCTGCCCGAGGCGCTCGGCCGCCGCCTGGACGCGCTGCTGGCGACCGCCGACTTCACCGCCCCCGCCCGCCCGATGGCCATCCCGGAGACGGGCGTGCTGCTGATGCTCGCGGAGGCGGCGCGGGACCGCCGTCCCGTCGCCATCGGCTACACCGCCTGGAAGGGGCGGCGCAGCGAACGCACCGTGCATCCGTACGGGGTCGTCGCGCACTCCGGGCGCTGGTATGTGACGGGGGCGGACTCGGCCAGCGGCGAGGTGCGCACGTTCCGGCTGGACCGGATCGAGACGGCCTCGGTGCTACCGGGGTCGTTCGATGTGCCCGAGGGGTTCGATCCGGCGGCCCGGGTGCTGGCCGGGCTGGCCGGGGTGCCGTATCTGCACGAGGTGTCGCTCCGGGTCCAGGGCACGGTCGAGCAGGTCCGCCACCGGCTCCCGCCCGGGCTCGCCACCGTACGGGAGCTCCCGGCCCGCCCGGCGCGGGACGCGCCCGCCGCCTCCGGGGAGGACGCGGCCGCCGCCTCCGGGGAGGGAGAGGGCACCGCATGGGTGCGGGTCGAGTTGCGGGCCGAGCGGCTGGAGTGGGTGCCCTCCGTACTCGCCTGGCTGGACCTCCCGTTCGTGATCGAGCGTCCGGACGCGCTGCGCGACCAGGTGCGCGCCCTGGCCCGCCGACTCGCCACGTGCGCCGACGCGGTCGCCGACGCCACCGAGGGGGCGGAGCCCCGCGCGGAGTGACACCGGATCGTTGAGACACCCCGGGGTCGTGCCGGTGCGACGCTCAGCCGCGGGGCCACCGTACGGCGGTGTCGGCCACGGCGGAACGCGCCCGCGCCAGTGTCTCGGGGTGCCCGAACAGGCCCGGCAGTCCGCCGGTGTGCACGAAGACCGTGCGCTGCCCGGGGCGCACCTGGCCGTCGTGGACGGCCGCGATGAGACCGGCCAGGGCGCGGCCGGTGTAGACGGGGTCGAGGACGATGCCTTCGGTGCGGGCCGCCGTGGTGATGGCGTCCATGACCGGTTCGGTGAGCGCGGAGTAGCCGGGCCCGACCTGATCCAGGCGCAGCCGCGGGGACGTGGCCGCGGGCCGTCCGGCCAGCCCCTCGACCAGGTGGCCGACGGTGTGCTCGGGATCGGCGACGGCGCCGCAGTGCACCCCCAGCACCCGCTCGGCTCCGAGGGTGTGGACGAGCCCGGCCATGGTGCCGCCCGATCCGACCGCCACGACCGCCGTGGTCAGGTCCGGGTCCTGTACCAGGAGTTCGGTCCCCGCCTCGGCATAGCCCTGGGCGCCCAGCACGCTGGAGCCGCCGAAGGGGATCACCGCGGACCGGGCGCCCCGCTCGCGCAGGTCCCGGGCCACGTCCTCCACCGCCGCCGCGAGTTCCGCCTCGCTCACCTCGCCCGCCCATACGACGCGGGCGCCGAAGAGACCGTCGAGCGCGATGTTGCCGGTCATGCCCTCGGCCGGGGCACCGGCGAGGACCAGGACCACGTCCATGCCCAGCCGGGCCCCGGCCGCTGCCGTCAGACGGGCGTGGTTGCTCTGGGCGGCCCCGCTGGTCACCAGCGTGGTGGCGCCCTCGGCGCGGGCGGCACCGGCCGTCCACTCCAGCTTGCGGACCTTGTTGCCACCGCCGCCCAGCCCGATCAGATCGTCACGCTTGATCCACAGGTCATCGGGGTCCAGCCCGATGGCACGGGCCAGGCGTGGCGCGGGCTCGAGCGGTGTGGGCCGGCTCATCAACTCGGCCCGAGTGGTGTCCTGACGTTCTTCTGACACGATCGCCGCCTTCGTCTACTCAGATGCGGAAGGGTCGGGCTCGGGTCGCCGCCGCTCGAGTTCGGTGTAGCGGGCGCGCATCGCCTCACTCGCGGCCGGGCCCGCGGTGAACACGTACATCTCGCTGTCGTCGAGGCTCCGGCCGGTGCGCGCGTCCACCACGACGGGTTCGGCCTCCTCGCCGGTCCGGGCGTCGACCAGGATCATGGCGCGCTCCTCCGGTGCGAGGTGCTGATTGCCCCAGGCGGCCAGTGCGACGACCACGGGCCGCAGCGAACGGCCGCGCTCGGTCAGCACGTACTCATGGCGGACCGGGTTGGTCTGGTAGGGGCGCCGCTCCAGCAGGCCGTCCGCCACCAGGGTCTTCAGCCGCGTGGTGAGCATGCTGGTGGAGATGTTCAGGCTCTGCTGGAACTGGTCGAAGCGCGTATAGCCGTCGAAGGCGTCGTGGAGGATCAGCAGCGTCCACCACTCCCCCACGTGCTGAACCGTGGTCGACAGCGGGCACTCACGGTCCTCCAGCCTGATCCGGCTTGCCATTGCGACACCCTCCCGAGTTACTGCTAATGTGAAAGTTACTTGCTTCTATTTTAGCAGTCACAAGGGGTGCGCCCTGCGCGCATTCCGGAACGGACAGCCTTGCCCACACCCAATGACTCTCTCTCCGGCCGCCGCGCCCTCGTCACCGGTGGCACCAAGGGCACCGGAGCGGCGATCGCGGCCCGGCTGCGGACGGCCGGTGCGACCGTACTGGTCACCGCCCGCTCCCGGCCCGAGGACGTCCCCGACGACGACTTCGTGGGCGCCGACCTGACCACGCCCGAAGGCGCGGAACACATCGCGCGGGAGGCGCGGCGGCGGCTGGGCGGCGCGGACATCCTGGTCCATACGCTCGGCGGCTCGGCCGCGCCCGCCGGTGGCTTCGAGGCGATGTCCGAGGAGATCTGGCAGCAGGAGCTCAACCACAATCTGCTCGGCGCCGTCCGCCTGGACCGCGCCCTGATCCCGGGCATGATCGAACGGGGCGGGGGCGCGGTGGTCCATGTCTCCTCGATCCAGCGGCGGATGCCGCTGTGGAACGGCACGCTGGCCTACGCCGCCGCCAAGGCCGCGCTCACCACCTACAGCAAGGGCCTGGCCAACCAGGTGGCCCCGCTCGGGGTGCGGGTGAACACGGTGTCCCCCGGGTTCATCCGGACCAGCGCGGCCGACGCACTCATCGACCGCATCGCCGAGCAGACCGGTGACCGGGAGTCCGCTCTTGCGTCGCTCATGGACTCCCTCGGCGGCATCCCCCTCGGGCGTCCCAACCGGCCCGAAGAAGTCGCCGAACTCGTCGCCTTCCTCGTCTCCGACCGGGCCTCCGCCATCGTCGGCGCCGAGCACGTCATCGACGGCGGCACCGTACCCGCCGTCTGAGCACCGCCCCACCGAGAACCCACCGAGAACCGACCGAGAACCGACCGAGAATCCCCATCCGACAGACCATCAGCGAGGCAGCCATGACCGACCACACCACCCCCCTCGACGCCACCGATCTGCCCGACGCCGTCAAGCGGTACCTGAAGGCACACAATGAGCGCGATGCGTCCGCGGCCTCAACCGCGCTGGCGCCGGACGCGACGGTCGTCGACGACGGCAACGCCTACGAGGGAATCCCCGCCATCGAGCGGTGGCTGGGCCGCGCCACCTCCGAGTTCACCTACACCACCACTTTCCTCGGGGCCGAGCACGAGGGCCCGGACCGCTGCACCGTCACCCAGCGGCTCGAGGGCGACTTCCCCGGCGGCACCGTCGACCTTCGCTATCGCTTCACGCTCCATCAGGGCCTGATCAGCCACCTCACCATCGCCCCCTGAGCCGCTTCAGACACTCTCCACCGCGGGGCCGGCGGGCACGGCCCGCACCCGCCCGGCGCGCACCACGTTGCTGAGCGGGCTCCCCGCCTCCAGGCGGTTGATGTTGGCCGCGATATCCGTGGCGCGGGCGGCGAACGTCTCCTCCGTGTGGCCCGAGTTGTGCGGTGTCATCACCACATTGGGCAGTGTGTGGAACGGCAGCCGGCTCGGCGCGTGGGGCGGGCCGGCCCACCACACATCGAGGGCCGCCCCGGCGATGGTGCCGGCCGACAGCGCCTCGTACAGCGCCTCCTCCCGCACGACCGGGCCACGGGCGACGTTGACCAGGAGGGACCGCGGGCCCATCGCGGCGAGTTCGGCCGGTCCGATCAGTCCGCGGGTCGCGGGGCTCAGCGGCACGGTCACCACGACGATGTCGGAGTCCGCCAGCAGTTCCGGGAGCCGGTCCGTGCCACCCACCCAGTCGGGGCGCAGATCGTCGGGGAGCGGGGCCGACGGGTCGCGGCGCACGGCCCGTACGCCCAGGCCGACCGCCTGGCACAGCCGGCCGATCTCCCGCCCCGTCTCGCCGAAGCCGATGACGCCGACACGGCGGCCTCGCAGGGTGTCCCCGAAGGGCAGCGTGGCGTCGACGGCGACGTTCCGCCACCGACCGGCCCGCAGTTCCCGGTCGGCCGTGAGCACCCGCCGGGACAGCATCAGCACGCACATCAGGACGTGTTCGGCGATCGACGCGCCGTGGTGAAAGGTGTTCGCCACGGTCACATCGGGCCCCAGCGCCTCCAGGGGAATGCCGTCGTAGCCCGCGCCGACCACGTGGACGAGGCGGAGGCGCTGGGCCCGGCGCGCGTGGTCCTCGGAGAGCTGTGAACCCACGTACACATCGACGGAGGCGATGGCGTCGGCGATCCGCGCCGCGTCCCAGTCGCAGACGTCCAGCCACTCGTGCCGGTCCTCGGTCCGCTCCCTCAGCCGTTCGCCGAACCTGCTCAGGATCCGGTGGCTGAGCATGATGCGCATCCCTCGGTCACCCTCGGGGGCAGCCTTTCCGGCCATGACCACCGTCCTCATACATAGGCGCTGTCTTCATTTGTGCACGCTCCCCATGAGGCTGTCAATGATCGGGTGGCCGCGACCAAGAACCGCTCTACCTGCGCTTGTTGTCAGATCCCTTGACGCCCCGGCACCTCCGGTTTAGCTTCGGCGTCCACAAATGCAGACCGGGTACGTAAGTGTAGACAGCCATGTCGATCGACTGTCGTTCTCGGGCGGCACCCCGCCAGCACCCTCGGAGATACGCCGACGATGAAGTCCTCCGTACCCTCCAGCCCGCGCCGGGAACGGGGCCGGGCCCATACAGTTCTCGCCCTTCTCACGATCGGCACGATGCTGCTGACCAGTGCGTGCGCCGTGGCGAACAGTGACGCGGCGGGTGACGCCGGCAGCGCGGACGGCCGCACCCTGCGGCTCGTCCTCACCCAGGAGCCCCCGACGCTGGAGCCCTGCGAGTCATCGCTGACCGCGACCGGTGTCGTCGTCCGCTCCAACATCACCGAGCCGCTGGTGGAACGCGACCCCACCTCGGGGAAGCTGGATCCGCTGCTGGCGACCGGGTGGCGGCAGACCAAGCCCACGACCTGGACCTTCGACATCCGCCCCGGTGTGACCTTCCAGAACGGGCAGCCGTTCACGGCGAAGGACGCCGCCTTCTCCATCGACCGCGCCGTCAACTCCGATCTCGCCTGCAACGTGGACGGCTACGTCTTCGGCGACGAGAAGCTCGAAGTACACGCCGTCAGCCCCACCCGGCTGACCGTCACCACCGAGAAGACCGACCCCATCCTCCCCCTGCGACTCAGCTTCGTCGAGATCGTGCCGCGCACCACCAGCACCAAGGCCAAGGTGCGGATACCGATCGGGACCGGCCCCTACGCCGTCACGTCATGGCAGACCGGTGTCTCCATCTCCCTCGCCCGCAACGAGAACTACTGGGGGAAGGCGCCCGCCTATCCCCGGGCCCGGTACGTCTGGCGCAGCGATGCCAGCGTCCGTGCCGCGATGATCGACAAGGGCGAGGCCGACATCGCGACGGCGCTGGACCACACCAGCGCCGACAAGGGCAACACCGTGGCCTACCCCAACAACGAGACCACCGCCCTGCGTCTGGACGGCCGCGAGGCGCCGCTCAACGACATCCGGGTGCGCAAGGCGATCGGCATGGCCGTCGACCGCGAGGGCATCATCGAAGCGCTTCTCGGCGGACTGGCCAAGCCCGCCGCACAACTCGTCCCGCCCGGCGTGGTGGGCCACAACGACGACCTCGCCCCCGTCCCGTACCGCGTGGCCGCCGCCCGCGCGCTGGTGAAACAGGCCGCCGACGACGGTGTCCCCGTGCACCGGCAGATCACCCTCGTGGCGCGCAACGGCATGTTCGCCGGGATCTCGGAAGTGGCCGAGGCCCTGCAGTACGAGATGGACCGGGTGGGGCTGAACGTGCGGATTCGCATGGCGGACACCGCCACCCACCTGCAGTACCAGCTGCGTCCGCTGCCCCGAAACGTCGGGCCGGTGGCGCTGCTGATCATGCACGGCAACCAGGCCGGGGACGCGGCCTTCACCACGAGTCAGTACCTGGTGAGCGACGGCCCGCAGTCCACCTTCGGCACCAAGGAGCTCGACCGGCGCATCGCCGCGGCGGACGCGCTGTCCGGCAAGGCCCGCGAGAAGGCGTTCGCCGAGGTGCTCGGCTACCAGAACGAAACGGTCGCGCAGTACGCCTATCTGGCCCATATGCGCGGACTGCTGGGGCTGTCGCCGAAGGTGCGGTACCGGCCGGACTCCGCCACCGGGGACGAGATGCGGCTGGCCGAGGTCGGCCCCGCGCGGGCGGGGAGGCACTGAGATGACGTCCTTCCTGCGCAAGCGCATCATCTCCAGCGCGATCCCCCTGGTGTTCGTGGTGCTGGGCGTGTTCTGCCTGGCCCGCCTGACCGGCAGCCCCGTCGATCTCTACCTCCCGCTGAGCGCCACCCCGCAGCAGCGGGCCGAGTTCTCCGCCGCCCACGGCTTCGACGACTCCATTCCGGTGCAGCTGTGGGACTACCTCACCAACGCCGCGCAACTCGACTTCGGGACCTCGCTGCGCACCGGGGAGCCGGCCGGCACGATGGTGCTCGACGCCTTCCCGGTCACCCTCCAACTCGCCGGTGTGACCATGCTGTTGGCGATCCTCGGGGCGCTGCTGGTCGGAAGCCTCGCCGCGTACCGGCCCAACTCGCTCATCGACCGGATCGCCGGTCTGCTGTCGATGACCGCGGCCAGCATCCCCGACTTCTGGTTCGCGATCGTGGGTGTGCTGGTCTTCGGCGTGGGCCTGGACTGGCTGCCGACCTCCGGCACCCTGGGCGGTCCGGAGATCTGGGTGCTGCCCATCGCCACTCTGCTGATCCGCCCGTTCGGGGTGCTGGTGCAGGTGGTCCGCGGCAGCATGGTCGGCGCGCTGTCCGCGCCGTATGTGAAGGTCGCGCGCAGCAAGGGGGCCGGCCCCAAGCGCGTGGTGTTCGGACACGCGCTGCGCAACTCCATCACGCCCGTTCTGACCGTCGCCGGGGACCTGACCGTCGGCCTCGTCAACGGCGCGGTGATCGTGGAAACGATCTTCGGCTGGCCCGGGATCGGCAAGCTCATGATCGACTCGATTCTGCAGCGCGACTTCGCGGTGTTGCAGGCCGCCGTCCTGCTCACGGCGGTGACGATCTTCGCGCTGAACATCCTCGTCGACGTCTGCCACGCCCTGATCGACCCCCGAGTGCGCCAGGCGGTGCCGGCGTGAGCGAAGGAGCCACCATGACCGACCCCGCCGACCCCACCGGCTCCACCGACCCCACCGACTCCGCCGACCGGCCCTCCGGCGCGGCAGCCGTCCCGTCGCGCCAACGCCCGCCCCGCTGGTGGCTGCTGCTCGGCCGGGACCGGGCCGCGGCCGTCGCGGCCGTCATCCTCGCCGGGGTGTTCCTGGTCGCGCTGTTCGGCCGGCTGTTCATCGGGGACCGAGCCGTACGGCAGGATCTGCGCGCCTCGCTGCGCCCGCCCTCCCTCGACCACGGCTTCTACGGGCTGCTCGGCACGGATGTGCTGGGGCGCAGCGTGCTGGCCCGGCTGGTGGACGCCGCCGGGACGACGCTGTCCATCGCGGTGCCCGCGGTGCTGTGCTCGCTGCTGATCGGCTCGGCGCTGGGGCTGTGGGCCGGCTACCACGGAGGCATGCGCGAGAACGTCGCGATGCGGGTCGCCGATGTCATCCTCAGCTTCCCGTCCCTGCTGATCGCGGTGGTCGTGCTGTATGTCTTCGCGCCGAGCGCGATGAACATCGTGCTGATCCTCGCCGTCGCACGCGTCCCGGTCTATCTGCGCACCGCCCGCGCGGAGTCGGCCGAGCTGAGGAGCCGTCTGTTCGTGGACGCGGCCCGGACCTTCGGCACGCCGAGCCGGAACATCATCTACCGGCACATTCTGCCGATCGCGCTGCCGACGCTGCTGACCGTGGCCACGCTCGACTTCTGTTTCGTCATGCTGACCGAGTCCAGCCTGAGCTTCCTCGGCATCGGCATCCAGCCCCCCGATGTGAGCTGGGGGCTGATGGTGGCGCAAGGGCGCCAGTACCTCCAGACGGCCTGGTGGATCGCCGTGCTGCCGGGTGTCGCGATCGTGCTCACCACGGTGTCGGCCACGGTGCTCGCCGCCTGGGTCCGCCTGGCCACCGACCCGGCCCAGCGCTGGCGTCTGACGTTGCCCAGGAAGCGGCGCGGCAACCGGGCCGCTGTTCCCTCGGAGATGATCGCGTGACCCCCTCCACCCTGCCCGCGCCCGCCGGGACCGGCGGCCCCGCACTCGAAGTCGAGGGGCTCTGTGTCGACTTGCGCACCCCCTCCGGGACCGTCCGGGCGGTGAACGGTGTCGGCTTCCAGGTGCGCAAGGGGCGCACGCTGGCGCTGCTGGGCGAGTCCGGCTGCGGCAAGTCGATGACCGCGCTGTCCATCGTCGGGCTGCTCGAGCCGACGGCCGAGGTGACGGGCGGATCCGTGAAGGTGTCCGGCACCGATGTGCTGCGGCTGGGCCAGGCGGGGCGCAGGAAGCTCGCCGGGCCCGTGCTGTCGATCGTCTTCCAGGACGCGCTGACCGCGCTCAACCCCGTACAGCCGGTCGGCAGGCAGCTCGCCGAGCCGTTCCGCATCCATCGCGGGATGTCGCGCCGCGATGCCCGGGAGAAGGCGGTCGAGCTGATGACCCGCGTCGGCATCCCCGAGCCCCGGCTGCGGGCCCGCGCGTATCCGCATCAGTTCTCCGGCGGTATGCGCCAGCGGCTGCTCATCGCGATGGCCGTCGCGCTGGACCCCGATGTGCTCATCGCCGACGAGCCCACGACCGCGCTCGATGTCACCGTGCAGGC
Organism: Streptomyces endocoffeicus; assembly: GCF_016741935.1. Taxonomy (GTDB): domain Bacteria; phylum Actinomycetota; class Actinomycetes; order Streptomycetales; family Streptomycetaceae; genus Streptomyces; species Streptomyces endocoffeicus. The sequence continues at coordinate 871,613 of NZ_JAERRG010000001.1, forward strand.
GCAGATCATGCGGCTGCTGCGGGATCTGCAGACCGAGCGGGACATGGCGCTGGTGCTGATCACCCACGATCTGGCGGTGGTGGCCCAGCGCGCGGACGATGTCGTGGTGATGTACGCGGGCAATGTGGTGGAGACCGGCCCGGTGGCGGAGGTGTTCTCCCGCCCCCGCCACCCCTACACCAAGGGCTTGCTCGACTCGGTCCCCGAACACGCCGTCAGGGGCCGCCCGTTGCCCGCCGTACCGGGGAGCCCGCCCGAGCTCAGCGCGGTCCCGTCCGGCTGTGTCTTCCGGGCCAGATGTCCGCTGGCCCAGGAGCGCTGCGCCCAGGAGCGCCCCCGTCTGGTGTCCGTCGGGGCCTCGCGTTCGGCCGCCTGTCACTTCTCCGAGGAGCTCGACCGTGCCTGAGACGCCCCTCACCGACGCCACCGCCGCCGGCCCGCGGGCCGAAGGCTCCGCCACTCCCCCGCCGCTGCTCGAGGTCCGCGGCGTGACCAAGTCGTTCGGCCATGGCCGCCGGCGCCTGACCGCGCTCGACGGCGTCGATGTGCGGGTCGAGCGCGGGCAGACGCTCGGGCTGGTGGGCGAGTCCGGATGTGGCAAGTCGACCCTGGCCAGAGTGGTGCTCGGGCTGGAGCGCCCGGACTCGGGCACGGTGCGCTTCGACGGCACCGATCCGTTCACCCTCAAGGGCAGGGAACTGCTGGCCTGGCGGCGCCGGGTGCAGATGGTGTTCCAGGACCCCTTCGCCTCGCTCAACGCCCGGATGTCCGCGGCCGACCTCATCGGCGAGCCGTGGCGCACCCACCGCGACATCGTGCCCACGGCACAGGCGCGGCAGCGACGGATCAGTGAGCTGCTGTCCCTCGTCGGACTGCGGGAGAGCGACGCCGACCGCTACCCGAACGAGTTCTCCGGCGGGCAGCGGCAGCGCATCGGCATCGCCCGCGCGCTCGCGCTGGACCCCGACCTCATCGTGTGCGACGAGCCGGTGTCCGCGCTCGACCTGTCGGTGCAGGCCCAAGTGCTCAATGTGCTCTCCGAGTTGCGTGAGCGGCTCGGTGTCTCCTACGTCTTCATCTCCCATGACCTCTCCGTGGTCAGGCATGTCTCCGACCGGGTGACCGTGATGTACCTGGGCAAGGTCATCGAGCACGGCCCCGCCGAGGACGTCTTCGACCGGCCCGTGCATCCCTACACCGCCGCCCTGATGTCCGCCGCGCCCACCCTCGACGTCTCCGGGCAGGCCCAGGACGACGAGATCCAGCTGCGCGGGGAGATCCCGTCCCCGTACGACATTCCGTCGGGCTGCCGGTTCCGCACCCGCTGCTGGCAGAGCGAGGCCCGGTGCGCCGAGCTCGCTCCTCCTGTCGTGATCCGCGACGGCACGGCGGACACCGGGCGGGAGCCGCACGAGGGCCTGTGCCACTTCCCGCTGGGCGCCGGGCCGATGGAAGCATGAGCCCGCCGGAGTTCACCCTGCTCTTCATCACGGTGGCGGTCGGGGCGCTGCTCCAGGTCTCCATCGGCTTCGGGCTCGGCCTGCTGGCCGCCCCGGTGATCGCGATATTCGACCCGTCGCTCACCCCGGTGGTGGTCCTGCTGCTCGCCACCGGGGTCACGGCCGCGGTGCTGATGCTGGAGGGCGGCCACCTGGACCTGCGGGGCGCGGGGTGGGCGCTGATCGGCCGGGTGCCGGGGGTGCTGGGCGGCGCGGCGCTGGTGGCCGTGCTGCCCGCCCGGTACCTCGCCCTCCTCGTGGCCGCGGTCGTCCTCACAGGCGTGGCGGTGAGCCTGCGCGGCTTCGTGCCCGCGCCGCGGCGGCGGTCGGTGCTGCTGGCCGGTCTGATGTCGGGGCTGATGGGCACGGCGACCGCCATCGGAGGGCCGCCGATGGCCATGGTCTGGCAGCGCCTGAGCGGACCGCGGCTGCGCGCCACGATGAGCGGGTTCTTCCTGGCCGGTTCGGTGATGAGCCTGGCCACCCTGGCGGCGACGGGAGCGGTGCACACGTACAGCCTGTGGCACACCGCCCTGCTGGCCCCGGCCGCGGCGATCGGGGTGCTGCTGGCCCGCCCGCTGTCGAGCCGGCTGGACATGCGGCGCACCAGGGCCGTCGCCATGGTGCTCGCGGTGGCGAGCGCGACCGTGCTGGTGGTCCAGCAGTTCCGCTGAACCGGTCGGCTTCCGTTGAGAGTTGGCACTGCCGCTGACCGGGCCATCGGCCCGGTTCCCTCATCGGCGTCTCCGGTCAGCTCTCCGCTGCCACGGGGACGGCGCGGCGCTGTCCGGTGACCTTGGAGGAGGGCAGCCGCCCGGCCTTGGAGGTGCCGGTCATCGTCTCGCCCTCGACCGTCATGGTGAACGCGAGGTTCAGCCGCATCGGCTTGGTGATGGTCTGACGCCAGATGAGCTCGTCACCGTCGAGCGCCACATCGGCCAGCGGGACCTCCTCCCCCGCACCGTGGGCCGTACCGGTCAGGGTGCCGCCCTTGTCGCGGAGTTCGATCACGGCCTTGATCCGGCCGATGGGTGTGGAGATGGACAGATCCCAGGTGCCTTCGACGGAGTCTGCGACGGGCATGGTGGTGTGTTCCTTACGGTGGGTCGGGGCGGATGGCGGTGGGGCGGGTGGCGGTGGGGCGGTGTGGTCACAGGGCGACGGGCGACGGCCCGTGGTGGCGCCAGGGGGTGCCACGGCGCTCGTAGGCGAACAGTTCCTCGACGGCGTGGGCGATCCGCGGCCCCAGTTCGCGCTCCAGCAGATACAGGCCCAGATCGAGTCCCGAGGTGACACCGGCGCCGGTGACGAGATCGCCGTCGTCGACGACCCGGGCCCTGATCGCGTTGACGCCGGTGGCATCCAGCATGTCCAGGCCCATGTGGTGGGTGGTGGCGTAGCGGCCCTCCAGCAGACCGGCCATGGCCGGCACGAGCGAGCCGCCGCACACCGTGGCGACGGTCACCTCCGGGCGGTCCATGGCGGCCTTCAGCAGCCCCGGCAGCCCGGTGTTCAGGGTGCGGCCCAGCAGGACGGGGATGAGCTCGTCCTCCCGCCACTCACCCGGGTCCGCGTCCGCGTCGTGGTCGGGGACCTCGCCGGGCTCGCCGACCCGGCCGGCGGCACCGGGGACCACCACCAGGTCCGCCCTCGCCGGATCCAGTGCGGCCGTGGCGGGCAGCGGTACGCCGCCGACCCCGCTCACCACCTCACGCGGCCCCTCGGCGGACACCAGCTCCGCGCGCAGCGCTCCTCCGGAAGCCATGCCACCGGCGTGCAGCACTTCGTAGGGGGCGAGTACATCGAGGAGGTCGAAGCCGTCGAACAGGACGATCTGGGCGAGCATGAAAATGTTCCCTCACATGCGGTGACGGCCAGTCCATCTGGCCCTTTTCCGACGCTATGCGAGGGCGGAAACGGCTCCCAGTGGCACGAGCGACATGGTTCAACGGGATCTCGCCAAGCGGGCCGGAGGGTGCCGGCAGATGCCCGGCAGATACCCCGCAGATGCCGCGATCAGGTGTCTCAGACCACGTCGGACGGCATGTTGTACGGCGTGACGACCTGGATGGGCGAGGGCAGGGAGGGGCCGTCGTCGGGGAGGGCTCCGTGGGCCCGCATGATGATCTGGCAGGCGCGGCGCATGTCCTGGCGCAGGTCGTGGTGGAGCACCGCGGACAGCCGGCGTTCGCGCAGCAGCCGGGTGTTGTCGTGGTCGAGGTCGTGGGCGATGAACACCTCGTAGCCGCGGCCGAGTTCCTCGAAGGCTTGGATCGTCGCGGTGTTGCCGCCGCCGATCGAGTAGACCGCCCGGATGTCCGGGTCGCGTCGCAGCGCCCGCAGGACCAGGTCGCGCTGGGTGGCGTCCAGGCCGTCGCTGTCGGTGACCTCCACGAGCGTGCGCCCGGGGTGTGCGTTGCGCAGCGCGCTGCGGAAGCCCATCTCGCGTTCCTCCTCGCCGCGGAAGAAGCCCCGGCTGATGGTGGTGAGCACATTGCCGGGGCGGTCGCCGAGCCACTGGCCCATGAGATACGCGGCGGTGGCTCCGGCGGCGCGGTTGTCGATACCGACGTAGGCCCGGCGTGCGCTGCCGGGCAGGTCGGTCACCAGGGTCACCACCGGTAGCCCGAGGGCGGTCAGGCGGCCGACGGCCGCCGTGACCTCCGGGGTGTCGGGCGCCTTCAGGACGATCCCCTGGCAGCCGCCGCGTTGGGCGACGCGGTCCAGCGTGGCGATCAGCTCCTCCACCGGACCGGTCTCGCGGAAGTGGAAGCGCGACCGCAGCACCGCCGGGCGCAGCGAGGGCAGCTCCGCCTCCAGGGCGGCGCGGACCGCCGAGGAGAAGCGCTCAGGGGCCCGCATCACGATGTCGATCATGAAGGTACGGCCGCCGATGCGGACCTGGGTGCGCTGCCGGTCCAGGTCCTTGATGGCCTGGTGGACCTCCCGGGTGGTGCTCTCGCGCACCCCGCCCCGGTTGTTCAGCACCCGGTCGACGGTGGCCTCGCTCAGGCCCGCCTGCCGGGCGATCTCCCGGATGGGATACGGATGGGCCATCGGCGCGCCTCCCTGAGGGGTTTTTGATGGGCTGCTGAGGATTGCCCGATGCTCGGCCGATCACAACACTGACAGAAAGCCGCAGCCCACGGGAAGGATCGGTTAAGCAATGCCCCTCATCGCTCCGAGGTCTCCGAGGTCTCCGAGGTCTCATACCTGGCTCAGTGAGGCCGACTGCTCCCTCGATGCCTTCCGCACCCTGGTCGAGCGGACCACCGACCCCGGCGACCACCCCGGTGCCGACGCCGTGGAGCACAACGTCCCCGTCTACGACGGCGACCGCCTGCGGGCCCGCGCCGCCACGGCGCCCGGCCGCCGGGAGGCCCAGGCGGAACTGGTCCACGCCCTGCTGGACGGCCCCGGCATCGTGGTGTTCAAGGGCGCCTTCCCCGACGCGTCGGTCCTGGACCGGGCCACCGAGGCGTTCACGGCGCTGATCGAGCGGGAACGGGCGGCGGGCCCCGCCCGCGGTGATCACTTCGCCAAGCCCGGCGCCAACGACCGGGTGTGGAACGCGCTGGAGAAGCTGGCCCTGAGCGCACCGGAGGTCTTCGCCGACTACTACGCCAACGACCTCATCGCCCTCGTGGCCACCGCCTGGCTCGGCCCCGGCTACCAGGTCACCTCACAGATCAACCAGGTCAACCCGGGCGGCGCGGCGCAGAGCGTGCACCGCGACTACCACCTCGGCTTCCTCTCCGAGGCGCGGGCCGCGGCCTATCCCGCCCATGTCCACCGGCTCTCCCCCGTGCTGACCCTTCAGGGCGCGGTCGCCCACTGCGCCATGCCGGTCGAGTCCGGCCCGACGCTCTACCTGCCGTACTCACAAGCGTACGAGCCCGGCTATCTGGCCTGGCGCCGCCCGGAGTTCATGGCCTACTTCGCCGAACACCACGTCCAGCTGCCGCTGGAGGCGGGCGACGCGGTCTTCTTCAACCCCGCGCTCTTCCACGCCGCCGGACACAATCGCTCCACGGACATCCGGCGGATGGCGAACCTGCTGCAGATCTCCTCCGCCTTCGGCCGCGCCATGGAGACCGTCGACCGCGAGGCGGTGGCCAACGCGGTCTTCCCCGTACTGCGGCGGCGCAAGGCCGAAGGCGCCACCGAGGACTGGCTGCACAACGTGATCGCGGCCTGCGCCGAGGGCTACCCCTTCCCCACCAACCTCGACCTCGACCCGCCGGTCGGCGGCCTCGCCCCGGACTCCCAGGCCGACACCCTCCGGCGCGCCCTGGAGCGGGACTGGACCCCGGAGACCCTGCGTACGGAACTGCGGGCCGGCGCCGAGCGCCGCCAGAGCTGAAGGAGACGGACCGCTGATGGGACTGGTTCAGGAGATGGGACTGCTTCAGGACAAGATCGTCCTGGTCAACGGGGGCAGCCGGGGAATCGGCGCGGGCATCGTCCGCGCCGCCGCCCGCGAAGGGGCCACGGTGGCATTCACCGGACGCCGCCCCGACGCCGGTGAGCAGCTGGCCGGGGAGCTCGCCGCGCAGGGAGCCACGGCCGCCTTCCTCCGCGCCGACCTGGCCGATCCCGCGCAGGCACGCGGCAGCGTGGAACAGGTGGTGGCGGCCCACGGCAGGATCGACTGCCTGGTCAACTCCGCCGGGCTCACCTCGCGCGGGACACTGCTGGACACCACCCCCGAGCTCTTCGACGCGCATGTCGCGATCAATCTGCGCGCCCCGTTCTTCGCGATGCAGGCCGCCGTCGCCGACATGGTGGCCAGGAAGGCCCCGGGCACCATCGTCAACATCATCTCCAACTGCGCACACGGCGGATATCCGTTCCTGGCGCCGTACTCCGCCGCGAAGGCCGGGCTCGCGGGCCTGACCCGCAACGCCGCCCACGCCCACCGCTGGGACCGCGTCCGCGTCAACGGCCTCAACCTGGGCTGGACCGACACCGAGGGCGAGGACGCCATCCAGCGCGCCTTCCACGGCGCGGGCGACGACTGGCGCGAGGAGGCGGCCCGCGCCCAGCCGATGGGCAAGCTCGGCCAGGTCGACGAGATCGCCGATTTCGTCGTCCTCCTCCTCTCCGACCGCAGCGGGGTCGTCACCGGCTCGGTCATCGACTGGGACCAGAACGTCCTCGGCGGACTCGGCTGACCCGCCGCATCGCCAGAAGCAACACCCACCCAGAAGCCACACCACCCAAAAGCCACATCACCCATAAGCCTCACCGTCAGCACCCGCACCATCAGAAAGGGACACAACTCCCCATGCGTATCGGCATCATGGGCCTGGGCCGGATCGGCGCCTTCCACGCCGAGACCCTGTCCACGCTCGACGCGGTGGACTCCCTCGTGGTCACCGACCCGGTCGCCGCGGCCGCCGCCACCGCCGCCGAGCGCTTCGGCGCCCACGCGGTCGACTCGCCGGAGGCCGTACTCGCCGCCGGTGTGGACGGCGTCGTGATCGCCGCGGCCACCGACGCCCACCCCGAGCTCATCGTCGCCGCCGTGCGGGCGGGCGTACCGGCCTTCTGCGAGAAGCCCGTGGCACGCACGATCGAGGAGAGCCTCGATGTCCTCCGCGCCGTGGAGGGCGGTGGGGTGGAGGTCCAGATCGGCTACAACCGGCGGTTCGACCCCGGGTACGTGGCCGCGCGGGCGGCGGTGGTCAGCGGTGAGCTCGGGCCGCTGCACACCGTGCGGTCCACCACCTTGGACCCCGAGCCGCCCCCGGCCGCCTATGTGGCCGTCTCCGGCGGCATCTTCCGCGACTGCGCCGTGCATGACTTCGACACCGTCCGCTGGATCACCGGCCGCGAGGTCACCGAGGTCTACGCGACCGGCGCCAACCGCGGCGCCGAGTACATCGCGGCCGCCGGAGACGTGGACACCGCCTCCGCCCTCCTCACCCTGGACGACGGCACCCTCGCCGTGGTCTCCAACACCCGGCACAACCCCCGCGGTTACGACGCCCGCCTGGAGCTCCACGGCATGACGGACAGCGTGGCCGCGGGCCTGGAGGACAGGCTGCCGCTGCGCTCCGTCGAACCGGGCGCCACCTTCCCGGGCGGCACACCGCACCACTTCTTCATAGACCGCTTCGCCGCCGCCTACCGGGCCGAGCTCACCGCCTTCACCGAGGTCGCGGCGGGCCTGCGGCCCTCCCCCTGCACCGTCGCCGACGCCGTCGAGGCCGGCTGGATCGCCGAGGCCTGCACGCTTTCGCTGCGCGAACACCGCCCCGTGACCATGGAAGAGGTACGCAAGGCATGACGACAGCCGAGCCGCTGCGCATCGGGGTCCTGGGCGCCGCCCGGATCTCCGAGCTCTCCCTCGTCGGCCCCGCCCGTGCGGGCGGCCACCGCCTCGTCGCGGTGGCCGCCCGCTCCCGTGGCCGGGCCGACGCCTTCGCCGCCGAGCACGGTGTCGAGCGCGTCCTGGACTCCTACGCCGATGTGATCGCCGACCCCGATGTGGAGGTCGTCTACAACCCGCTGGCCAACAGCCTGCACGGGCCGTGGAACCTCGCCGCGCTCGCCGCGGGCAAGCATGTGCTGACCGAGAAGCCCTCGGCGAGCAACGCCGAGGAGGCCGCCGAGGTGCGCGACGCGGCCGCCAAGGCGGGCACCGTGTTCATGGAGGGCTTCCACTACCTCTTCCACCCCGTCACCCGCCGCCTCCACGAACTGCTCGACTCCGGGGAACTCGGGGAGCCGCGGCACATCGAGACGATGATGTCCATGCCCGCCCCGCCCGGGTCCGACCCCCGCTGGTCCCTGTCCCTGGCCGGAGGCGCCCTGATGGACCTGGGCTGCTACAGCCTGCACGCGCAAGCCACCCTCGCCCCCTGGGCCGGTGGTCCCCCGCGCCTGGTCACCGCCCGGGGTGGCGCCCGGCACGGCGCACCGGAGGTGGACGAGTGGCTGGACGCGGACCTGGCCTTCCCCAGCGGCGCCACCGGATCCGCCCGCTGCCATATGGCACATGAGGAGTGGCGGATGAGCCTCAGGGTCATCGGCTCGCGGGGGGAGGCGACGGCAATGAACTTCGTCCAGCCGCATCTGGACGACCGGGTCGTGGTGCGTACGCCCGCGGGTGAGCGTACGGAGGAGCTGGGCAAGCGGTCGTCGTACACCTACCAGCTGGACGCGTACGCCGCGCACCTGCGGCACGGCACATCGCTTCCGCTGGACGCGGAGGACGCGCTGACCACCATGTCCCTGATCGACGCGTGCTACCGCGCCGCCGGGTTCCCGCCCCGGCCGCGTACCGTGCTTCCGGTCCCGGGCTGATCCGCGGGACAGCCCGCGCTACGGAGCCACGGAGCTACGCAGGCCCCCGCCCGCCGATGCACGGGGGCCTCCGGCCGGCTCAGCTCTCCCCGTCGGCTGCCGCCCCCGGCCCGCCCCCGGCCCGGGCGCGCCCGTGCGCAGCCCGTCCATGACCAGGTCCAGCAGCCGTCGGGCGCGTGCCTGCCCGTTCTCGTCGGGGCCGATCTGCCACAGGCCGGCGATGGCGAGCAGGAAGTCGTCGGTGGTGACGCCCGGGCGGATGGTGCCGACCTCCTCGTTGGCCCGCAGCAGGAGCGCCACGGCCTCGGTCATCTGGCCGTGCCCCGGTTTCTCCTGGCCGCAGGACGCGCTGATGGCCTTGTGCAGCGCGTCGGCGAGCCCGGCCTTGGCCATGGCGAACCGGGCCAGGTGCCCCATCCACTCCCGCAGGGCCTGATCCGGCGCGCGGGTACGCAGCAGCTCGGCCGCGGTGTCGGCCACCTGCCGCATCTCGTGGCGGTAGATCTCCAGGACGAGGGCCTCGCGGCTGGGGAAGTTGCGGTACAGCGTTCCTTGCCCGACGCCCGCCTTCTTCGCGATGGCGCTCAGCGGGACGTCCGCCGAGCGTGTCAGCTCCACCAGCGCCACTTCCAGGATGCGCTCGCGGTTCGCCTGCGCGTCCGAGCGCAGACGCGCCTCCCTCTCTGCCCGCACTCCCCCTCCTTCCGGGCCCCGCCGTAGCGCCGACCTTGCTCACCGGACAGCTGTCCGCTAAGTTTCATGGACAGCGGACACTTGTCCGTTTAGGTCCACCTTACCGGCTGATACGGCCAGTGTGGATGGCCGAAACCGAGCGCCGACGGGTATTGTCCCGCATCCCCTATCCCCGGGACCCCCTCCCCAGGGCCCCGGGCCCCCTCCATCGGACGACTTCAACGCGCCCCACACCCGCGAAAGAAGGCTGATCATGGCCCCATCGACGTCCAGCGTCATCACGCTGACCATCAACGGCGAGAAACACACGCTGCCCGTCGACCACCGCACCACCCTGCTCGACGCCCTGCGGGAGCAGCTCGACCTCACCGGTACCAAGAAGGGCTGCGACCAGGGCCAGTGCGGTGCCTGCACGGTGCTGATCGACGGCCGCCGGGCCGTCTCCTGCCTCCAGCTCGCGGTGGCGGCCGAGGGCCGTGAGGTCACCACGATCGAGGGCGTGGCCGAGGGCGACGAACTGCACCCGGTGCAGCAGGCCTTCCTCGACCTCGACGGCTACCAGTGCGGTTACTGCACCCCGGGGCAGATCTGCTCCGCCCTCGCCGTGCTCGAGGAGCACGCGGCGGGCTGGCCGAGCGCCGCCACCGCCGACGTCCGCCCCGAAGCGGGACCGCCGCCCCTCAGCCCGGACGAGATCAGGGAGCGGATGAGCGGCAACCTGTGCCGCTGCGGCGCCTATGTGTCGATCGTGCAGGCGGTCGCGCGGGCCGCCGAGGCGCGCACGGCCGGGACCGAGGAGGCCCTCGCATGAAGGAGTTCGGCTACCAGCGGGTCCTCGAGGTCTCCGAGGCGGTCTCCGTGCTCGGCGCCGACCCCGACGCGCGTTTCCTCGGCGGCGGCACCAATCTGGTCGATCTGATGAAGACCGGTGTCGAGCGGCCGGGACGCCTGGTCGACGTACGCGAACTGCCCCTGGACCACATCGAGGTGACGCCGGACGGGGCCTTGCGCATCGGGGCCACCGTCACCAACAGCGATCTCGCCGCCCACCCCGAGGTGCGGCGCCGCTACCCGGCCCTCACCCAGGCCGTCCTGGCCGGTGCGTCCGGGCAGCTGCGCAACATGGCCACCGTCGGCGGCAATCTCCTCCAGCGCACCCGCTGCGGCTACTTCACCGATGTGGCCGGGCCCTGCAACAAGCGCCTCCCCGGCAGCGGCTGCCCGGCCATCGAGGGTGAGCACCACAACCACGCGATCTTCGGCGCCTCCGAGCACTGCGTGGCCACCCACCCCTCGGACATGGGGGTCGCGCTCGCCGCCTTCGACGCCGTCGTACGGTACGAAACCACCGACGGGCCGGGCGAGTTGCCGCTCGCGGACTTCTATCTTCCGGTGGGCGACACCCCGCACCTGGAGACCGCGCTGCCGTCCGGCGCGCTGATCACCGGTATCACCCTGCCCCCGGCCCCGGTGGCCGCCCACTCCCGCTACCGCAAGGTCCGCGAGCGCGCGTCCTACGCCTTCGCGATCGGTTCGATCGCCGCCGCCCTCGACGTCCGCGACGGGGTCGTCCACGAGGTCCGCCTCGCCTTCGGAGCGGTCGCCTCCCGGCCGTGGCGGGCGCTGGAGGCCGAGCGGGCGCTGACCGGAGGCCCGGCGACCGCCGAGGCGTTCGCCGCCGCCGCGGACGCGGAGCTGGCCGCCGCCGAGGCACTGCCCCACAACGGATACAAGGTGCCGCTGATGCGCAACCTCGTCGTGGCCCTGCTGACCGAACTCACCGAGGAGGCCGCCCGATGACCACGACGACCGGAACCACCACGACGACGGGCGCCTTCGGCACCGCGCGCACCCGCGTGGAGGGCCGGGAGAAGGTCACCGGAGCGGCCCGCTACGCGGGCGACATCCCCCTGCCCGACCTCGCCCACGGCTGGATGGCGCTGTCCACCGTGGCCCGCGGCCGTATCACCGCGGTCGAGTCCGAGCCGGTGCTCGCCATGCCCGGAGTCCTCGCGGTCATCCACCACGAGAACGCCCCGCGGGTCAACCTGGACTACATGGGCATGATCGGGAAGCCCGACCCGATCCTCGGGGTCTTCCAGCACGACCGGGTCCCCTTCATGGGCTGGCCGGTGGCGCTGGTCCTCGCCGAGCGGCCCGAGCAGGCCAGGGAGGCCGCGGAAGCGCTGGTGGTCCGGTACGACCAGGAGCCGCACGACATCGGCTTCACCGCCGGACACCCGGATATGTACACCCCGCCGGATTCGCCCTTCGGACCGGCGGTGGCGACGAAGGGCGACGTCGAGGCCGAACTCGCCGCGTCCACGTTCGTCGTGGACTCCGAGTACACCACCCCGGAAGAGCACCACAACCCCATGGAGCCGCACGCGGCGACGGCCCACTGGGACGGCGGCCGGCTCGAGGTCTTCGACTCCAACCAGGGCAGCACGATGGTGGCCGCCGAGCTCGCGCAGATCTTCTCCCTCGACGCGGAGTCGGTGCGGGTGCGGTCGGAGCACGTCGGCGGCGGCTTCGGCTCCAAGACCACCCGCCCGCACCAGGTGGCCGCCGCCATGGCCGCCACCGTCCTCCATCGCCCGGTGCGCGTCGTCATGACCCGCCGCCAGATGTTCTCGACGATCGGCTATCGCAGCCCCACCGCGCAGCGGGTCAGGCTCGGCGCCGACGAGTCGGGGCGGCTGCGGGTGCTCGACCACCGGTCCGAGTGCGTCACGTCGACCGTCCACGAGTTCATCGAGCGGAGCGCCACGGTGGCCCGCGTGATGTACGACGCCGACGCGCACTACACCAGCGACCGGGTCGTACGGCTCGATGTGCCGAGCCCGACCTTCATGCGCGCGCCCGGCGAGGCACCGGGCTCGTTCGCGCTGGAGTGCGCCATGGACGAGCTCGCCGAGAGGACCGGCATCGACCCGATCGAGCTGCGCGTCCGCAATGAGCCCGACCGGGGCCCGGTCTCGGGTCTGCCGTTCAGCAGCCGCAATCTGGTCGCCTGCTACGAGGAGGGCTCCCGCAGGTTCGGCTGGGCCGACCGGGACCCCCGTCCGGGGATGCGCCGCGAGGGGCGCTGGCTGCTCGGGACCGGTATGGCGGCGGCCAGCTTCCACTCCGGGGCCGGCCCGTCCACGGCGGCCGTGACGGCGGAGGCGGACGGCACCTTCACCGTGCGCATCAACGCGGCGGACATCGGCACCGGTGCCCGGACCGCCATCAACCTGATCGCCGCGGACGCGCTGGCGGTGGATCCGGAGCGGGTCCGGGTGGTCATGGCGGACAGCGACCTCGGCCCGGCGATGCTCGCCGGTGGCTCGATGGGCACGCGCTCCTGGGCGTGGGCGGTGGGGATCGCGGTGAGCGAACTGCGCGAGCGGCTGGCCCTGGGCGGCGACATCCCGCCCGAGGGGATCACCGCGCGGTCCGACACCACCGAAGCCATCGGCGCCCTGACCAGTAAGGAACGCCACTCCTTCGGCGCGCAGTTCGCCGAGGTCGCCGTGGACGTCACCAGCGGAGAGGTCCGGGTGCGACGGATGCTCGGCATCTTCGCGGCGGGCCGGATCGTCAACCCGCTGACCGCGCGCAACCAGCTCGTCGGCGGAATGATCTGGGGCATTTCCATGGCCCTGCACGAGGAGGCGGTCAGGGACCGGGCCTCGGGCGGCCTCGTCTCTCCCGACCTCGCGGGCTATCACTTCGCCGCGAACGCCGATGTGCCGGTCGTCGAGGCGGACTGGGTGGACGACCCGGACCCGGACGATCCGGTCGGCATCAAGGGCGTCGGTGAGGTCGGCATCGTGGGGGCCGCGGCGGCGATCTCCAACGCGGTGTGGCACGCCACCGGCGTCCGCCACCGCAACCTGCCGATCCGCCCGGACCGGGTCCTGTCGGCGGGGACCAACGTGCCGGAGCCCGGCCACGCGGGCTGACCCCTTCACCGTCGGGTGCTCGGCGCCGGCCAGGTTTCCCACCTGGCCGGCGCCGATGTCGTACGTGGTGTGACCTTGTGGGGCGAGTCCGTTCGACCATACGGGCGGCATGGGAGGTCCAGTCCGATTATGTGATCGGGTGGCACGGTACCGACAACGTCATGGCCACTCCCCCCGATCCCCCGCAGAACGCGGAAACCGCGAGCCCCGCATCCCTGGTGGACCGCGAGGGCTACAACGAGCGCTTCCTGGGCCCCTCCCTGCCGCTGCCCCGCCCGACCGGCCCCGACACCGCGACAACGGTCCTGCCCTACACCAACTTCAGCGTCGTCTTCCGCCCGGACCGCCGGCTGGCCGCGGCGACGGCCGTCACGATCGACGGCGCGCACCTCGTCGATGTGCCACGCGAGGACGAATGGCGCTTCGACCCCCGCCTGCCCGAGACCCAGCAGGCCGGTCACCCCGTCTACCAGGACAACCCGCTGGACAAGGGACATCTGGTCCGCCGCCTCGATCCGGTATGGGGTCCGGAGGCGTCCATGGCGAACGACGACACCTTCCACTACACCAACGCCGCTCCCCAGATGAACGTCTTCAACCAGGGCAAGAAGCTCTGGCAGGGGCTGGAGAACTTCCTGCTGGACCACGCCGAGGAGTTCGACCGGAAGCTGACGGTGTTCACCGGGCCCGTGCTCGAGGACTCCGATCCGCCCTACCGGGGCATCCAGGTGCCGCTCCGGTTCTGGAAGGTCGCCGCCTTCATGCAGGACGGTGAGCTGGCGTCCACCGCCTATGTGCTCGACCAGAGCCCCGACCTCAGACGGGACGCCGCCGCCCGGGTCATGGCGGAGGCCGCGCGAGCCGGAGACCCTCCCCCGCTCGGGGCGTTCCGCACCTTCCAGGTGCCGGTCTCCGACATCGCCCGCCTCACCGCCCTGGACCTGGGCCCGCTCCCGGCGGCCGACCGGCTGACCGCCGGAAGGCGCGCCGCACCCCGCTGGACCCGCCTGGAGTCCTACGACGACATCACCGTGCACGCCGCATGAACCCCTCGCCCAAGCCGAGGAGAGCAGAGAGGGCACCGATGAGCGACGACTTCGTGCTGGACGTGACCAGGATCCGCGACGACGCCCGCCGCAAGTGACCACGCGGTGGCCCCGCTCGCTCTCCTGCCTCGTCGTGACCGCCGCCCTGTCCTCGGCCCTGCTCGCCGGGTGCGGGAAGGACGACGACCACGGCCGGAGCTGCTCCGGCCGTACGGGCAAGGACCTGTCCAGCCGCACCGTGGCCGGTGGCGATCTGTGGCAGAAGAAGCTGCGGTGCGTCAACCTCGAACGCTCCACCCTGACCGGGCTGGTGTCCGAGGCCAATCTGCGGCGCGGCAATCTCTACGCGGCACGGCTGGCCGCGGTGTCGCTGGAGAACGTCGATCTGCGCGGCGCCGACCTCCGGCGGGCGGACCTCACCGCCGCGACCCTCTCGCAGGTCGATCTGCGCGGCGCCGATCTGAGCGGCGCCAGGCTCGGCAGGGGGCTGCTCACCGATGTCAGTTTCGAGGGCGCGCAGTTGGACGGCGTGTATCTGCGGGCGGCGTCCCTCACCCATGTCGGCCTCAACGGAGCGGATCTGAGCGGCGCCGATCTGGCCGGAGCCGAGGTGTCCGACTCCGATCTCCGCGGCGCGCGGCTGCGGGATGCCGATATCTCGACGACGAGTTGGGAGAACGTCCTCTGCCCGGACGGCTCCCGGTCGAGCGCACGGGTCTCCTGCGCCGACCATCTGGACCGGGCGGCGGACCGGGCCTCGGGTCAGCTTCCCCCGCCGTCGGCCGCCTTGTCGGTCTCCCCCTGAGGGGTCTTCCGGGCGGCGCGGTGCGCCTGTTCGAGACCTTTCATATAGGCGTCCAGGTAGTCGGCGTCCGACAGCCGGGCGCAGGGCGCGGGGACGGGGTGGGAGCGGACCGCTCCGCCCTTGTGGGCGGCGGCCCGGTCGGCGATGGCATCGACACAGGCCCGGGTGGTCTCGGCCTTCCCGGCGGCGGCCGGGGTGCTGCTCGGGGTGGTCTTGTCGCGCACGTCACCGCCGTTGGCGCAGCCGGTCAGGAGCAGGGTGATGGCGATGACTGCCGCGGCTTCGACGGTGCGGGTGCCCATGTGTCTCCCAGGTGCATGGATGGTGGGGTGCATCATCCGGCGCGGGCGCGGCGAAGTGGGAGAGCCGTGTATGCGTTGTGATGAAATGGTGACCGAACGTACGTACGGATGAACCTACGGTAGAACCCGGGCAAAGAGACGGCCGGGACGGCTCTCGGCGAACTGGCATACCCGACCGGACCGGGCACAGGATGTCGGGTCCGGCAGGGTGCCGGCTTCCTAACGTGATCAGCGTCAAGGAAGGAGACCGAGGTGCTGGAGCGGCTGAACGAGGCCCTGGACCACATCGAGTCGCGGCTGGATCAGCGGATCGAGGTGGCCGAGTTGGCGCGGATCGCGATGACGTCGGAGTACCACTTCCGGCGGCTGTTCTCCGCGCTGGCGGGGATCTCGCTGTCGGAGTACATCCGGCGCAGACGGCTCACCCTCGCGGGGGCCGAGGTGCTCGCCGGGGAGCGGACGCTCCTGGAGATCGCGGTGCGCTACGGCTACGGCTCGGGGGAGGCGTTCGCGCGGGCCTTCCGGGCCATGCACGGTGTGGGCCCGGGTGCGGCCCGGCGGGCGGGTGCCTCGCTGAGCTCCCAGCCGCGGATGTCCTTCCGCCTCGTCGTCGAAGGGAGCAGCAGCATGCGATACCGGGTCGTGGAGAAGGAGCGGTTCCAGGTGGTCGGCAAGAAGGTCCGTGTTCCGCTCGTCCATGAGGGGGTGAATCCGGGGATCGCGGAGTTCATCCGGGGGATCGGCCAGAAGGGGATACGGCGGATCGCCGCTCTGTCCGACCAGGAGCCGGAGGGGATCCTGGGGGTGAGCGACAACCTCGACCCGAGCCGGGCCGAGGGAACCGAACTCGACTACTACCACGGGGTGGTGACCGGGGCCGCCGCGCCGGCGGACCTGGACACGCTCGCCGTCCCCGCGGGGACATGGGCCGTCTTCGAGAACTCCGGGCCGTTCCCGCAGGCGCTCCAGTACCTGTGGCGGGACGTCTTCACGCAGTGGTTCCCGTCCAACCCGTACCAGAGCAGGCCGGGTCCGGAGATCCTGCGCACCCGGCTGTCGCAGGACGGGGCGCGGGCGGACGCGGAGCTGTGGATCCCCGTGGAGCGGACGGCGGTCTGACGTTCCGTACCGCGGTCCGGTCCGGCCGCCCGTGCCTTGCCCGGGCGGCCGGACCGGGCGCTTCTCAGCTACGCTCCCGCGCGCCGCGGTCCCCCCGGACCAGGCCCGCGACGAGGGCGAGGAAGGGGATGACGCCGAGGACGACGCTCGCGCCCACGCCGACGCCGGTGACGAGGGTGAAGTTGGAGAAGACCAGCCACAGCGCGGTCAGCAGTCCGGCCACGGCCAGCACCGGCGCGATCCGGGTCTGCCAGACCCTGCCCGAGGCGAGCCCGGCCTCGTGCGCGAAGAAGGCGACCACGGCGATGGACGTGATGAGCATGAGCAGGATCATGCCGACCGTCGCCACCCCCGCCATGGAGCCGAAGACGCCCACCAGCGGATCCAGTCCGGCGACCGCGCAGCACACGACCAGGACCAGCGCGGTGACGGTCTGGACGACCGAGGAGACGGACGGCGAGTGGTGGCGCGGATGGACGGCGCCCAGCCGTGCGGGGAGGAGGTCCTTACGGGCGAGGGTGAAGGTGTAGCGGGCGATGACGTTGTGGAAGGAGAGCACACAGGCGAAGAGGCTGCTGAGCAGCAGCACCTGCATGACGTCCCGCAGCGCGGTGCCGACATAGGCCTGGGCGGTGTCCATGAGCATGTTGCCCTGCCCGTCCAGGGTCTTCTGGGCCACGGCCGGGGCGTCATCGGTGCCCGCCGCCAGGACCAGCGCCCAGCAGGACAGCGTGTAGAACCCACCGATGATCAGGACGGCGAGATAGGTGGCCCGGGGGATGGTCCGCTCCGGGTCGCGGGCCTCGTCCCGGAAGACGGCGGTGGCCTCGAAGCCGATGAATCCGGTGATGGCGAAGAGCACGGCCACGCCCAGCGGTCCGGAGAGGGCCGCATGCGGGGTGAACGACTCGACGTCGACACCGTGGGCGCCGCCCCGGGCGAAGATCCCGGCGTCCAGGACGAGCACCACCGCGATCTCCAGGACGAGTGCCACACCGAGCACCTTGGAGCTGAGGTCGATATGGCGGTAGCCGAGGAAGGCCACGATGGAGAGCGCCGCGAGCGCCCACACCCACCAGGGCAGGGACGGCCCGCCGAAGGTGTGGAGGACGTCGTTCACGGCCCATCCCAGATAGCCGTAGACGCCGACCTGGATCGCCGTGTACGCGACGAGCGCGACGGCGGCCGTGCCCACTCCGACCCGGTCCCCCAGGCCACGGGTGGCGTACGCGTAGAACGCCCCGGCCTGCGGAACGTGGGGCGTCATGGTGACGAAGCCGACCGCGAACACCAGCAGGACCAGCGAGGCGAGGGCGAAGCCGACGGGGGCTCCGGCGCCGGGTCCGCCGGCGATGGCGAGCGGGACGTTGCCGCCGACCACCGTGAGGGGCGCGGCGGCGGCGATCACCATGAAGACGATGGCGCCGGTGCCGAGCCGCCCCGAGAGATTCGTCCGGGTCGGTTGCGCGGTGGGTTCGTGCACATCGGGGTCGGTCAGCATGACGGGTCCTTGGTGGCGCGGGCGGACGGGGTGAAGAGGTCCGGCCGGAGGTCGGCCAGATACGGATTGGTCTTGCGCGCTGTCCGGACCGTGTGCGGTTCCACGGTGGCGAAGAGCAGCCGGTTGCCGTGTTCGACGCTGTCCAGCACGGTCGCCGACGGGCTCACGATGGAGCTGCGGCCGACGTAGCGCAGTGAACCCTCGTCGCCGTCATGGTTGACGTAGGCGATGTAGATCTGGTTTTCCCAGGCCCGCACCCTCAGCAGGTGCTCGGCGATGAACTCGTACGGTTGCATCTGGGCGGTCGGGACCGCGACGAGGTCCGCGCCGGCGAGGGCGGCGGCCCGTACGTTCTCGGGGAACTCCACGTCGTAGCAGATCAGCATCGCGATCCGGACGCCCGCGTAGTCGATGACGGGAGCGGTCCGGTCGCCCGGTGTGAAGTACTTCCGGTCGAGTTCGCCGAAGAGATGGGTCTTGCGGTGGCGGCCGAGGATCGCTCCGGCCGGGTCGATGAAGAAGGCGCTGTTGTAGTAGGCGCCGTCGTCGTACTCGGGGGCTCCGAGGACGAGCGCGATGCCGTGGGCGGCGGCGATCTCCCGGGCCGGGGAGAGCGGATCGGTGCGGGCCAGGTCCCGGACGGCGTCGCCGATGTCGTAGCCGGTGATGAACAGCTCGGTGGTGATCAGGAGTTCGGCGCCTTCGGCACGGGCCCGGCGGCATGCCGCGTCCAGTTCGCGGAGGTTGGCGTCGACGTCGCCGGGCGTTCCCGCCGTCTGCAGTCCGGAGATCTTCATCAGTGCCTTCGGCAGTGGGCGTCCAGGGGTGAATGCGAGCCATGAAAACATGCTCACTTTGATCAGGTAAACCCCCGGAGGTCCCCCGGAGGTCACGGTTCCGCAAAGCGGCGGCCCCCGTACCGGGACCGTGGGGAGGCCGCGGGGCGGGATGCCTACGCTGAGGGAATGGCGACCCAGGAACCGTCCGGCGCACCGAGCGCCCTGACCAGCAGCGCCCTCGCCGCGATCCGCCGGACCAGCGCCGTCGACACCGTGCGGGCCCGGATCTCGCTGGCGGTGGACCTGGGCCTGCTGGCGCCCGGCGAGCGGCTGCCCAATGTCCAGGCCACGGCGGCGGCGCTCGGAGTCGGCGAGATCACCGTCCGCCGGGCCCTCTCCACCCTGGAGCGCGAAGGCGTCGTCCAGCGGCGCCCTGGGCGTACGGGCGGGACCTTCATCGCGGAGCGGCCGCGCCGCCGCACCGTGGCGCAGGTGGCCGCGTACCGCGAGGACAGCGCACGGGTGCACCGGCTGATCGACGAGCGCATCGTGCTGGAGGCCGGTTTCGCCCAGCTGGCCGCCGAACGGCTCGATCAGCCGGGGCTCGACCGGCTCGACGAGTGCGTCCGGGAGATGGACGCGGCCGAGAGCTGGGCCGAGTTCCACGCCAGCGACAAGCGGTTCCACCTGGCCCTCGCCGAGGGCGCCGGACTGCCCTCCGCGCTGGGGATGTACGAGCGGATCACCGCAGAGCTGTACGCGTACTTCCTGCCGTATCCGCTGGACTACCTCCGCGGCAGCAACGAGCAGCACAAGGCCATCCGGGCGGCGCTCGCCGCGCGGGACGCCACCTCGGCGGCCACCCTCCTCCGGGACCATGTGGCGGAGCTGCACCACTCGATGTACGTCGGCCTCGCGGACACCGCCGAGCGGGGCGAGGGCGGCTGACCCGAGGTCATCCGCGGCTGTGGCCGAATCTGTGGCTGACTCCACAGATCGCATGGTGAGACCGGGGTCCACTTATTGAAATCCGGACCATATGCTGGAGTACATGTCCGCACCCGCCCGGCTGCTCTGTCTCGCGCTGTTCGCGAGCTCGGCGTGGTGCGTCGACGATGGCCTCTGTCGCCGCTGAGCCGGAACCAGCCGGTTTCCCCCACCGCGCGCCGCCTCGGTGCCGCGCCGTCCGGCCGGGCCCTCCCGCCCAGCGTCATCCCCCTCCCGCCCAGCTCCGGAGTCCGCACGTGACCACCGCTCCGCCCGCCGATGCGGCGAAGACCGCCGCACTGCTGTCCCCCTCCCCCACCTCCGTGCCGCGGCCGGAGGCACCCGCCGCGCCGCCGGTGCGGCCGGTGCCGCTCGCCGTGTCCGGGCTGCTCGCCGCGGCGCTGACCGCGTACGTATGGTCCGCCCACGGGGCCAAGCCCGGCGTCCTGCTGCTGCTCGGCCTCGCCCTGGGCGTCGCCCTTTTCCACTCCCGCTTCGGCTTCACCTCCGCCTGGCGGCAGTTGGTGGCCGTCGGCAACGGCACCGGGCTGCGCGCCCACACCCTGCTGCTCTCCACTACGGCCACGCTGTTCGCCCTGCTCATCGGCACGAAGACCGGGCTGTTCGGATCCGTGCCGGCGCCCTCGGCCGGGCCGCTGGGGTTCGGGCTGCTGATCGGCTCGTTCCTCTTCGCCGTCGGCATGCAGCTCGGTGGGGCCTGCGCCTCCGGCACCCTCTTCGCGGTCGGCTCGGGGCAGACGTCGATCGTGCTCACGCTCGGCGGTTTCATCGGCGGCGCCACCCTCGCCGCCTGGCAGTTCGACCTGTGGAAGGACCTGCCCTCGCTGGAGCCGGTCGTCATGGCGGACCACATCGGCTGGTTCGGCTCGTGGGCGGTGACCATCCTCGTGCTCGCCGCCATCGTCCTGGTCAGCCGTCGCGTCCAGGCCCGCCGCAACCCGCCGCCGATCGGTCCGGTGCCCTCCGCGCGCGGCGCCGCCGCCCGTGTGCTGCGCGGCTCCTGGCCACTGGCGGTCGGCGCGCTGGCGCTGGCCGTACTGGGCGCCGGTGTGCTGCTCGTCTCCGGTGGCGCGTGGGGCGTCACCAGTGCCTTCAGCCTGTGGGGCGCGGAGCTGGTACGCGCGCTCGGCGGCCATCCGGAGAGCTGGAGCTGGTGGCAGCAGCCCGGGAACAAGGAGATGCTCGCGGGGCCCGTGCTCGCCGACAAGACCAGCCTCACCGACATCGGCATCATGATCGGCGCGGCGGTCGCCGCGGCGCTCGGCGGCACCTGGACCCTGCACCGCGGTGTGCCGTGGCGTACGGCGACCGCGGCGGTGCTCGGCGGGGTGCTGATGGGCATCGGCGCCCGGCTCGCGGGCGGCTGCAACATCGGCGCCTACCTGGCGGGCATCGCCTCCGGCAGCCTGCACGGCTGGGTCTGGGGTGCCTTCGCCCTCCTCGGCACCTGGGCCGGGCTGAAGCTGCGGCCGTTCTTCGGGCTCGGGAACCCGAAGCCGGGCGACGGCGTCTGCTGACGGCGGTGGGCCCGTGGGCCTGGGCCGTGGGCCGGGCCCGTGGACCGGGGTCGCGGGGAGTCCACGGGCCGTGAGCGGTTCGTGTTCGATGATCGTTCATGCTCACGCCATGTAGATGATCCATCGTCAGGGCGGTGTGCCGGTCCGCCGATCGGCCCCGCAGCCGACGAAGGGTACTCACGATGGTCCCGTCCCATGCCGCTCCCCCGCGCCGTATCCGCCGGGTCCTCCCCGCCGCCGCGCTGGCGCTCGTGGCCGGCGCCGTGACGCTGTCCGCGCTCCCGGGCTCCGCGATGGCCGGGAGCACGGGCTACGGCACGCCGACCATCAAGCTCACCACCGCGTACCTGTCCGGCGCCGTCGGCGCCACCGGCGACCCGACGGTGACCGTGAAGGTCGGCCAGAGCGGCGCCGAAGCGGGCGCGCTCACCGTGTCCGCCACCGCCACCACCCGCGGCTCGGTCGCCCAGGCCGGGGACGTCACGGTGACCGGCACCGGCGCCACCCGCGAGGTGGCCGTACGGGCACGCGGCAAGGGCTACGCCGACCTCACCCTCAAGGTGACCGGCCTCGGCGGCAAGAGCGCCACCACCACCCTGCACTACGCGGCCTCCGGCGCCGTGCGGAACGCCGCCGACACCCGCTACCTGACCGGCTCCAGCGACTCCTCCGCCGCCGTGGACGTCGGCGGCGGCTACATGGTCGTCGCCGACGACGAGTCCAACGTCCTGCGCCTGTACCGGCGCGACGCGTCCGGCGCGCCGGTGCGCACCTGGGACGTCGGCTCCGACCTGAACGTCGACAAGGAGATCGACATCGAGGGCGCGGCCCGCGTCGGCGACACCATCCACTGGACCGGCTCGCTGGGCAACAACAAGGACGGTGAGCCGAAAGAGGACCGCTTCACCCTCTTCACCACCACCGTCTCCGGCTCGGGCGCCGGCACCGACCTCGAGGTCGACGGCTCGTACCAGGGCCTGCGCGACGACCTGGTGGACTGGGACAAGGCCCACGGCGACCGGCTCGGCTTCGCCAAGGGCACCGCGGACGGCCAGGTGCCCAAGCAGATCGACGGATTCAACGTCGAGGGCCTGGAGTTCGCGCCCGGCTCGGGATCCACCGCGTACATCGGCTTCCGGGCGCCGCTGGTGCCGCCCGCCGACGGCGGCAAGGCGCTGCTGGTCCCGGTCACCAACGCCGACAAACTGGCCCGGTCCGTGGGCGACAAGGACACCCACGCCACCTTCGGCGACCCGATCACCCTCGACCTCGGCGGCCTGAGCGTCCGCGACATCCGCCGCAACGACAAGGGCCAGTACCTGATCGTGGCCGGTTCCTGGGCCGCCGAGGACAACAGCGCCCCGTACGCGCTCTACTCCTGGGACGGCGTCGCCGGACACCAGCCGGTCAAGCGGCTCGACCTGCCGACGACCGACCCGGGCGGCTGGGAGATCGTGGTGGACGTGCCCGACCTCGCGGCGCCCGGCGCCCGCGCCCAGGTCATCACCGACGGGGGCTCGGCCGACCTGTACGGGGACGGCACCGAGGCCAAGGACCTGGAGCACGAGGAGTGGAAGAAGTCCCGGTCGGTCAGCTTCCCCCTGAACCCCTGATTCCCTGAACCCCTGAACCCCTGAACCCCTGAAGCCCTGGACCTCCGCACCCCTGATCCGATGGGTCCGGCGGGAGCCCGGACACGGTT
This sequence comes from Streptomyces endocoffeicus, assembly GCF_016741935.1. Classification (GTDB taxonomy): domain Bacteria; phylum Actinomycetota; class Actinomycetes; order Streptomycetales; family Streptomycetaceae; genus Streptomyces; species Streptomyces endocoffeicus. Next base: position 894,842 of record NZ_JAERRG010000001.1, read on the forward strand.
TCTGACGGCTGGTCAGCAGCCGATACGGGAGGTGCCGACGGCCACGTCGTCGTACCAGAGGGTGTCGTCGCCCTCGCCGTAGCTCTCCCAGCCCAGCCGCAGATCGGCCGGGGCGGGCCGCCACCCGCCCCGGTTCAGCCACTGCTGGTCGACGTCCTGGGTCGGCGTGCCGTCGACCACCAGGCCGGTGACGAGCCCACCGTTCACCCAGGTGTCCAGACGGCCCGCGGTGCGGTCGAGCCGGAACTCCAGACAGGTCCAGGTGTTGACGGGCAGCGGGGTACTGAGCGCGACGCCCGCCGGGCTCTGGGCGGGGAGGGTGGCGTCGTCCGACTCGCGGTTCCACTGGAGCGCCTTGTTCTGGCCGCCCATGCGGAGGTCCTTTCCGTTGTCGTTGGTGTCGCGCAGGGCGGCGAACGTGACGTGCTGGGCGGGCAGCGCGGTGGTGTGGCGGACCCAGAAGCGGGTGTAGAGGTCGCCGCCGGACGGCAGGCCGGACAGCGAGGTGCCGGCGAAGGCGTGGTTGCAGTACCCCGCCTTGCCAGTGATCCGCACAGACTTCGTGCCGCCGTGCGCCATCGTGGTGTCCACGGTGGCGGTGCCGGTGCCCGAGCAGTTGGCGACGGCCGTGGTCCAGCGGCCCGCGGGGGTGGTCCCGGTCTGGGACTCGAAGTCCTCGCAGAAGCCGTTGGCGGCGCAGGCAGCCGGTTGTGCCGAGGCCCGTGGCGCGGCCGGGGCGGTCAGCGCCACCGCCACGGCCACCGCGGCGACGGCCAGGGCGCGGTGTGGTGTGGGGGTCATGGGAGATCCTTCGGCTGGTCGGGAGGATCGGGAGCGCCTGGAGCTTGGGAGCGCTCCCACGCATCCCTCGCACTGTAGCCCGTACATGACAAGCCCGGAAGACCGGACGCCCGCGCGAGCGGTGCGCGAGCCGCTTCACCCCGTCGGTCACCAAAAGGTTCCTCGGTCACCGAAAAGTGCGTTCTTCCATGTCAGAGGCCACTCTCTTACGGTTTCCGAGTAACTACCAGAGAGCGCGGACTCTTGGATTCCGTGGCAGCGAGCCCGTGGGCTCCCCTGACGAGAAGGCAGGCAGCATGGCCATCACCCTGGTAAACCCCAGCGGACTGCCGGAGATCGACGTGTACCGGCAGGTGTCGATCGCGACCGGGTCGAGGCTGATCCACATCGCCGGACAGGTGGCCTGGGACGCCGATGGGGTCACGGTCGGCGAAGGCGATCTGGCCGCTCAGGTCGAGCGGTGCTACCTCAACATCGCCACCGCCCTGGCCGAGGTCGGTGGCTCCTTCGACGATGTGGCGAAGCTGACCGTCTACGTCGTCGACTGGACCCCCGACAAGATGCCCCGGTTCCTGGAGGGGGCCGCCCGGGCGGCGGCGAAGCTGGGGGTCACCCCGGTCCCGCCGGGCACACTGCTGGGCGTCGCGGCGCTGGACGTGCCCGAGCATCTGGTCGAGATCGAGGCCACCGCGGTCCTCGACTGAGCGTGGCCGCGCGGTGGCCCCCACGTCCATGGGGCCACCACGCGGCTCGGGCGAGTGCTCCGCTTGTGCTCCGCCCGGGCGAGTGCCCCGCTCGTTCAGGTGCCGAAGCGGCGGCGGGATTCCTCGATATGACCGAGGTACGTATGCGTCCAGCCGCACATTCCATCGACCGTCGCCCGCAGGGCCCGGCCCGCCTCGGTGAGGGTGTACTCGACCCGTGGCGGCACGGTGGGGTGCACCTTCCGCTCGACCAGGCCGTTGCGCTCCAGCATGCGCAGGTTCTGGGTGAGCATCTTGTGGCTGATGCCCTCGACCTCGTTCCGCAACTCGCTGAAGCGCAGGGTGCGTTCACCGAGGAACTCGATGATCAGGAACGCCCACTTGTTGGCGACATCCGCGAAGATCTCCCTCGCCAGCGAGTCCGCGCGCATCAGATCGGCGTCCTCGGGCGAGCCCGTGTACTGCTTGGTCCCCATAAGGTCACTCTCCTACAGTCCCCGACTCACCACAAGAGAGCACGGACACGGGGAGCCGACCCGGATCAGGCGAGCCGGTCGGTCAGGAACGTCAGCAGCACCTCGGCCACCTCGTCCGGCACCTCCTCGGCGAGGTCGTGTCCGGCCTCGAAGACATGGCCGGTGACGTCATGGGCGAGGAGCCGCATCTGGGCCTCGTTCCGGTCGCCGATGAACGCGTCGCCGCCGAGCGCCAGCACCGGGATGTCCAGCTTCGTCCGCGCCGCCTCCCGGTTCTGCTCGGCGTCGACGAGCATCGCCCGATAGACCGCCAGCATCGAGCGGATACCGCCGGGCATGGAGTAGCAGCGCACATATTCCTCGATCGCGTCCGCGGTGGCGGTGTCGGGGTAGCTGCGCTCGTCCTTCAGCATGTAGGTGATGAGCTCGCGCTCATGCCCGGCGATCAGCATCTCGGGTACGTCCGGCTGGAAGTAGAAGCCCAGATGCCACAGGAACATCCCGCCCGAGACGTTCTCATGGGTCAGGGCGGTGTGGTCCTCGAAGCCGAACCCGGGCAGCAATGCCTCGGCGAACACCAGGGCCTCGACGTGGTCGCGGTGCCGGGCGGCGAGCTGATAGCCGACCACCGCCCCCCAGTCCTCCCCCATCACGGTGTAGGTGTCGTGCCCCAGATGGGCCATCAGCGCGGCGATGTCGTCGCTCATCGTGGCGCAGTCGAAGCCGTCCGCGGGGTGGGCGGAGTCGCCCAGACCGCGGAGGTCCGGCACGACGACGGTGTGCCGTGCCGTCAGCTTCGGGACCAGATGCCGCCAGTGATAGCCGGTCTTGGGCACGCCGTGCAGCAGTACCACCACCGGGCCGGAGCCGGCCGTTCGGTAATGCAGCTTCGTCCCGTTGACGGCGACGCGGCCGGTGCGGACGGGTGCTCCACGATGGTCGGAAATCATTGCTTCTCCATAATCGATCCCAGGGTTTCGGGACTGAGTAGTCTCGAATGAACGCAGACATGAGCCATTGGCGACCACAGACGTCTTCCGCGTTCGCGCGGCCGCGGATCGCCGCCGTCAGCCGGTGCCGGCGGCCGCCGGTGGGGTCAGCATCGCCATGACGGCGTCGACGGAGGTGGTGATGCGGTCGCGCTGGTCCGCGCCCGCGCACGACAGCACCTTCAGGCCGCTGTTGAGCGAGGCCAGCATGGTCGCCGCCGATCGCGGATCGACGCCGGGGGCCAGCTCGCCCTGCGCGTGGGCCCTCAGCAGCGCGCCGTAGAGCGCGGTCTCCAGGCGGCTTCGGTTGCCCTCGAGGCGCCGTGCGATCTCGGGGTCGGAATCGCCGTGCTCCACCGTGGCGTTGACCGCGAAGCAGCCCTGGGGGGTGTCCGGTTCCGGGGCCGCCGCGCTGGTCTCCAGGAGGTCCCGGACGGCGTCCAGAGCCGATGTGCGCGACGCCAGGATGTCGGCCGGGCTCGGCCCCGCGGCGCCGGAGAGGAAGCGGTCGAGCGCGGCCAGGTACAGTCCGCGCTTGGATCCGAAGGTCCCGTACAGACTTGCCCGTGCGATGCCCAGCTCGTCCACCAGATCGCTGGTGGACGTCCCCTCGTAGCCATTGCGCCAGAACAGCCGCATCGCGGCGTCCAGCGCGACCTCCGGATCGAATTCCTTCCTCCGTGCCATACCGGCACGCTAACTCTTTTGAGATCGATCAGTCAATTACACGGGGGCGCTGCCCGGGGGCAGCGCCTCCATCACCGCCTCGCCCGGCGGGCACTCCTCTGCCGGACGCGCGGGCGCATCGCCTTGCGGGCGTCGATGGCCACGACCTCGAAGTTGTCCACGGTGCGGTTCACCCGGCCGAAGAGGTTGTCCGGACCCGCGATGCAGACCTTGGTGATGCCGTGCTCCCGCATCGTGTCCACCATGTCCGGCCAGCGGATCGGGCGGTTGAAGGTGTCGAGCAGCATGGTGCGCACACCCTCCGCGTCGGTCAGCAGCGCGCCGTTCTGGTCGGCGACGACCGGCAGCTTGGGGTCGGCCACCTCGAAGGTGCCGAGGACCTCCTCCTCCGCCTTGCGGCGCAGGGCGCCGAACGCCGGGGCGTGCACGGGCGGCCACATGGTGTACATGTTGTACCCGCCGAGCTCGCCGATCCGCTTCTTGAACCGGTCGAGCACGGGCTCGCGCAGGGACACGAGGTAGAAGCCCTGGTCGATATAGCCGGAGACGTCGTGCCACTCCTCCTCGGCGTCCAGTTCGGCCAGCGCCTCCTGAAGCCGCTCCTCGGGGGTGTGGATCACGCAGTGGGTGACCGCCTCCCGGTGCTCCTGCCGGAAGTACTCCTCCTCGCAGCGCGCCAGCTCGGCGGTGAGCCGCACGGTCTCCTCGAACGGCAGGGACCCCGCGTAGGTCACCGCGGCCCGCTGGCCGAAGCTCGGCCCGGCGCACAGCTCGGGCCGCTCTCCCAGCTCCTCCTCCGCCCAGTCGGCGAGGGAGAGACAGACGGTCAGGAAGGCGATCTGGGTGTGCGCGGCGTACTGCGCCTCCTCATCGGCGTCCGACTGGCGGTACCGGTCGAACACGGAGTACCCCACGACCTCGTCGGCGATCGCGAGCCGGCGCCGGGCATGGGGGTTGGTCAGCAGGAACTCGCCCACGTCGGTGAAGCGGAAGGGGCCCATCCCGGGGAAGACCACCGCCGTACGGCTGGTCTCCGGATCGGATGGCCCCGGATCGGATGTCCGCGCCTCTGTGGCCTGTGGTTCGGTGATCTGCCGCTCTGTCATGCCTTCGCTCCCGGCGCCAGGTCGAGAGCCAGCTGCTCGAGCTGTCGTTTGTCGGGCTTGCCGTTGCGGTTCAGGGGGAATCGCTCCAGGACGTGAATGCGGTTGGGGTGCTCGAAGTCGGGCAGCAGGGCGTTGATCGGCTCCCGCCAGTGCCGCGGCTCCCGCTGCTGCTCGTCCTCCACGAAGAAGAGGAGCTGGCAGCCGCGCTGTTCGTCCGGGACGGGGACGACCTTGACGAGGCAGCCGCCCGCGGCCAGCTTGTGCTCGATGATCTCGGGGTAGAGCGTGTGGCCGTTGCGGTGCACCGCGGCCTTCCTGCCGAGGACGAAGAGGTTGTCCCCGCCGTCCAGATAGCCGAAGTCGCCGGTGGGGTACCAGTCGGTCTTGGCCGGGTCGACGGGGGCGACCGTGCCGTCCTCCGCCAGGTAGCCCTCCATCAGGTCGGGCGAGTGGACCTGGATCTCCCCGACCTCGCCGGAGGTGAGCACGGCGCCCTCGTCGTCGACGATCCGCAGCTTCAGACCCTCGACGGCCCGCCCGCAGGCGACCACGTTGTCCTCGGTCGCGAAGGCCACGTTCCCGGCCTCGGTGCTGCCGTAGCTGTCCAGCAGGGGCAGTCCGAACCGCTTGACGTAGTCGGCGACCAGGCCCGGGTCCAGCGGGGCGGCCCCGCTGCAGAACATGCGGACACCGGAGAGCTCGTCCCCCAGGGCGGGCTTGCGGCCGATCATGTTGAGCATGCTGCGGTAGCTGGCCGGGGTGGCGTCCACCACCGTGGCCCCGCATGTGCCCGCCATGGTCATCGCCCGGTCCAGCCGCCGGTAGGGCGCGATGACCAGCGAGCACTTGACCAGCCAGGCGATGAGCACCATGGACAGCCCGTACTGGTGGGAGAAGGGCAGCAGCGGCAGCAGGACGTCATCGGGGCCGTGGCCCACCTGCTGGGCGTTGCGCTCCAGGTTCTTCAGGAACTTCGCCCCGGTCTTGACGACGCCCTTGGGCTCACCGGTGGACCCGGAGGACCACATGATCAGGCCGTCGGGCAGCTCGCACCAGGTGTCGAGGGACAGCCGCTGCTCGGCGGGGGTCTGCTCCATGGACGCCACGAGCAGCTCGTAGACGGTGACCCGGGCCGGGCCGCTCTCGGGCATCGGGGTGTCGTCGTCGACCACGCAGATCTTGACCCCGGCCCGGTCGCAGATGCGCTGGGTGGCCTCCGCCCGCTCCTGGTGGTCGACCATGACGATCGACGCGCCGGTGTGCATCAGGGCGAGGAGGGCCCCGACAAAGCCGGCGGAGTTGCCCGCCTTCAGCATGACCCGGGTGCCGTCGCTGACGCCGCGCTCGCGGAGCGCTTCGGCGATGGCCAGGGCCCTCTGTTCGAACTCGGGAAGCGAATGCACCGCTTCCGTCGCAAAGACCTTTGCGGTCATCGGGTTTCACTGAGCCTTTCTTCTTCTTGAAGTCTCTTGGGGTGAGAGCCACCCGCGACGCCGACGCACTGCGAGATGTGGCCCGGCACCGCGAGTCCCCCCGGAGGTCTCCGGGGGGACTCGCGGGTCGTCAGCTATCGAGATCCCCGAGCATCATGTCGATCAGGTCGTCGTCGTCCATCGCGTCGATGGAGTCCGTCTCCTTCTCCTCGGTGTCCTTCTCGTCCCGGTCCTTGCCGCTCGCCAGCTCGGTGAGCGTGTCGAGCAGACCGGCGCGGCGCAGCCGCTCCAGCGGAATCGACGCCAGAAGGGCACGGATCCTGGCCTCTTCCGGATCCAGGTCCGACTCGGCCGGGCCGTCCGTCGCCACCCGGCCGCGCAGATACTCGGCGAGCGCCGCGGGCGTGGGGTTGTCGAAGATGAGCGTGGAGGGAAGGCGGAGCCCGGTGGCCGAGTTCAGCCGGTTACGGAACTCCACGCCCGCCAGTGAGTCGAAGCCGAGGTTCTGGAAGGAGCGGTCGGGCTCGATGGACTGGGCGCCGCTGTGCCCCAGCACCATCGCCGCGCTGCCGCGCACCAGGTCGAGCAGCGCACGGTCGAGTTCGGCCCCGGACAGACCTGCCAGCTGCACCTTGGCCGACTCGGGAGCGGCCGCCTTCCCGTCGGCCGCCGCCTTGCTCCGCACCCGGACCACACCCCGCAGCAGGGTGGGGATGTCGGTCTGGCCGCTGAGCGCCGAGGTCTCCAGCCGCATCGGCACGAGCAGGGCGTCCTCGCTCGTCCCGCCGGCGTCCAGCAGACGCAGACCGCCGGCCATGGACAGGGCCGCCATGCCCTCGCGCGCCATGCGCACCATGTCCGCCTGGCTGAGCGTGCCGGTCATGCCGCCGCCCTGCTCCCACGGGCCCCAGGCCAGCGAAACGGCGGGGAGGCCGAGGGTGCGCCGGTGTGCGGCGAGCGCGTCCAGGAAGGAGTTGGCCGCGGCGTAGTTGCCCTGTCCCGGACTGCCGAACACACCGGCGACGGACGAGAACATCACGAACTCCGCCAGGTCCAGATGGCGGGTCAGCTCGTGCAGGTTCCACGCCGCGTCGACCTTCGGCTCGAAGACCGCGTCGATCCGCTTCGGCGACAGGGTGTCGATGACACCGTCGTCGAGTACGCCCGCCGCGTGCACGACCGCGGTCAGCGGGTGGTCGGCGGGTATGCCGGACAGCACCCGCTCCAGCGAGGCGCGGTCGGCCACGTCGCAGGCCGCCAGCGTCACCGACGCGCCCGCCTCGGTCAGTTCGGCCTTGAGGTCGGCCGCGCCCTCCGCGTCCGGCCCGCGCCGGGAGACCAGGACCAGGTTGCGCACTCCGCGCTCGGCCACCAGATGGCGTGCCACCTCGCTGCCCAGGCCACCGGTGCCACCGGTCACCAGCACCGAACCCTCGGGGTTCAGGGCGTGGGGCATGGTGAACACGTTCTTGCCGATGTGCCGGGCCTGGCTGATGTACCGCACCGCGTCCGGGGCCCGCCGCACGTCCCACGCCGTCACCGGGATGGGGTTCAGCGCGCCGCGGTCGAAGAGGGCGACCAGTTCGACCAGCATCTTCTGGACCCAGTCGTAGTCGGCCGCGACCAGGTCGTACGCCGTGTACTTCACTCCGGGGTGGTCCTGCGCGACGACCTCGGGGTCCCGCACATCGATCTTGCCCATCTCCAGGAACCGCCCGCCCCGGGGCATCAGCCGCAGGGAGGCGTCCACGAACTCGCGGGCGAGCGAGTCCAGCACCATGTCCATGCCCTGGCCGCCGGTGGCCTCCGTGAAGCGGCGCTCGAACTCCAGGTCACGCGACGAGGCGATGTGCTTCTCGTCGAATCCCATCGCCCGCAGGGTGTCCCACTTGCCGGGGCTGGCCGTGGCGTACACCTCGGCGCCGAGGTGGCGGGCGAGTTGCACGGCCGCCATGCCCACACCGCCGGTGGCGGTGTGCACCAGGATGGTCTCGCCCTCCTGGAGGTTGCCGAGCTCCACCAGGCCGATGTAGGCCGTCAGGAAGACCACCGGCACCGACGCCGCCTGCGCGAACGTCCAGCCGCGCGGCATGGGGACGATCTGCCGCCGGTCGGCGACCGCGACCGGCCCGAACGATGCGTTGATCATGCCCATGACCCGGTCACCGGGTGCCAGGTCGGTCACTCCCGGGCCGACCTCCAGGACCACACCGGCGCCCTCGCCGCCCATCGTGGCGTGGTCGTCGGGGTACATGCCGATGGCGATCAGCGCGTCACGGAAGTTCAGACCGGCGGCGCGCACCGCGATGCGGACGTACCCGGGTGCCAGCGGCTCCTCCGCCGCCGGGTCGGGCTGAAGCGAGAGGTTGTCCAGGGTGCCGCCGCCCGTGGTGCCGAGCTTCCACGCCGAGGCGCCGGCGGGAGCCTCGAGCACCCGCCCGGCGGCGTTCCTGGCGAGCCGGGGAATCAGCCCCTGGCCCACGCGGAGCGCCACCTCGCGCTCGCCCGCCGCGATCGCGGCCGTCACCACGCCGGCGGCCGCGTCGGCCGACTCGGCGTGGCGGTCGATGTCCACCAGCTGGATCCGGCCCGGGTTCTCCGTGGCCGCCGAGCGCACCAGGCCCCAGACGGCGGCGTTGGACAGTCCGGCGACGCCCTCGCCCGGACCCGTCGCGACCGCGTCGGTGGTGACCACCACCAGCCGGGACCCGTCGAACCGGTCCTCCGCGAGCCAGGACTGCAGCAGGGCCAGCGCCCGGTGGGCCGCCTTACGAGCCGCGTCGGCGAGGTTCCCCGCGTCCGGCCCGGCGGGCTCGGCGCCACACCAGGCCCAGACCACGTCCGGCACCGCGGCACCCTCGTCGACGGCGGCGATGAGCGCGTCCACGCCGGTGTACTCGGCGTATTCGACACCGGAGGTGGTGAGCACCTCGGCCACCCGCGCCCGGTCGGCGCCGATCACCGCCATGGACGCACCGTCCACGGACCGCTTGCCGTCTCGCGCGGCGCCGAACACATCCCAGTTGGCCCGGAACAGCGTTCCGTCGCTGCCGGTGGCGCGCGGCCCGGACGCGAACCGTTCGGCCGCCACCTCCCGCACCACCAGCGACTCCACCGAGGCGACGGGAGCGCCCGTGGCGTCGGTCACCAGCAGCTCGACCGTGTCCTTGCCCCGCGGGCGCAGCCGCACCCGCACCCGTCCGGCGCCCACCGCGTGGAGGGTCACCCCGGTGAAGGAGAACGGCAGCGTCACGCGTCCGCTCTCGCCGCCGAAGTCGCCCATCTCCATGGCGTGCAGAGCGGCGTCGAGCAGGGCGGGGTGCAGGCCGAACCGTCCGGCTTCCTGGGCGGCCGAGTCCGGCAGCGCCACCTCGGCGTAGACGTCGCCGTCCAGCCGCCAGACCGACTCCAGCCCCTGGAAGACCGGACCATATCCGTAGCCGACCTGGGCCAGGCCCTCGTAGAAGTCCTCCATCGGCACCTGCTCGGCGCCCGGGACGGGCCACTGCAGCAGGCTGTCGGTGACCGCGGCGCCGGTGTCGGCCTCGAGGACGCCCTGGGCGTGGCGCACCCACTCCTCGCCCGGCTCGTCGCTGTCGGAGCGCGAGTACACGCCGAGGGGCCGTACGCCGGACTCGTCGGTGGGGCCGACCACGAGCTGGACCCGGACGCCGCCCTGCTCCGGCAGCAGGAGCGGGGTCTCGAGGGTGAGTTCGCCGAGCCGTCCGGCCCCGGTCTCGGTGCCCGCGAGCAGCCCCAGCTCGACGAATCCGGTGCCGGGGAAGAGCACTCCGCCGGCCACGGCGTGGTCGGCGAGCCACGGGTGGGTCTGCAGCGACAGGCGCCCGGTCAGCACCGTGCGGTCGCCCTCGGCCAGTTCGGCGAGGCCGCCGAGCAGCGGGTGGTCCACCCTGCCGAGGCCCACGCTCCGGGCGTCGCCGGACACGGCGCCGCCCGACTCGAGCCAGTACCGCTTGTGCTGGAAGGCGTAGGTCGGCAGGGCGACCCGGCGGGCGCCACGCCCGGAGTACACCGCGTCCCAGTCCACGCCCACACCGTTCGCGTACAGCGTGGCGACCGCCTCCGCCAGCGTCTGGGCCTCGGCGCGCCCGGAGCGGGCCAGGGGCACGAAGGCCGCGTCGGCGTCGATGGCGTCCAGGCAGTCCTGGCCCATCGCGGTCAGCACGGCGTCGGGGCCGAGCTCCACACAGGTCGTCACGCCCTGGTCGGCGAGCTGCCGCATGCCGTCGTCGAAGCGGACCGCCTCCCGAACGTGGCGGACCCAGTACTCGGAGGTGGCCAGTTCGGCACCCGCCACCTCGCCGCTGACGTTGGAGATGACCGGGATCGCCGGGGCCGAGTACTCCAGGCAGGCGGCGATCTGGCCGAACTCCTCCAGCATGGCGTCCATCCGGGGGGAGTGGAACGCGTGGCTCACCCGCAGCCGCTTGGTCTTGCGGCCCTGGGCCTCCCAGTGGCCGGCGAGTTCGAGCACCGCGTCCTCGTCGCCGGAGAGCACCACCGAGGTGGGGCCGTTGAGCGCCGCCAGCGACACCTGGTCCTCGCGGCCCTCCAGGCTCTCGACCACCTCCTGCTCGGACGCCTGGACGGCCACCATGGCGCCGCCCTCGGGCAGTTCCTGCATCAGCCGTCCACGGGCGGCCACCAGGGCGCACGCGTCCTCCAGGGACAGCACCCCGGCGACGTGGGCCGCGGCGATCTCGCCCACCGAGTGCCCCATCAGGAAGTCGGGGCGCACGCCCCAGGACTCCAGCAGGCGGAACAGGGCCACCTCGAAGGCGAACAGCCCGGCCTGGGTGAACATCGTCCGGTTGAGCTCGTCACCGGTCGCGGCCGCGTCGTCGTCCTCCGGGCCGAAGACCACGTCGAGCACGGAGGTGCCGAGGCGCACCTCGAGGTAGTCACACGCCTCGTCGAATACGTCGGCGAAGACCGGGTAGGTCTCGTAGAGCTCGCGGCCCATGCCCAGCCGCTGAGCGCCCTGACCGGTGAACAGGAACGCCACGCGCTGTGCCGTGGACCTGCCCAGCACCAGGCCCGGCGAGTCGGTCTCCTCGGCGAGCGCCGCGAGGCCGCGCAGCAGCCCCTCGCGGTCGGAGGCCACCACCACGCCACGGTGCTCAAGCGCGGCACGCGTCATGGCGGACGACCATCCGACGTCGACCGGCCGCGCGTCGGGGTGACGCACCACATGCTCGCGCAGCCGCGCGGCCTGCGCCCGCAGCGCCTCCTCGCTCCTGGCGGACACCAGCCACGACACCGGCTGGGAGGCCGTGTCCGCGTCGGTGTCGTCGTCCGTGGCGGGGGCGAGATCCTGCGGCGGGGCCTGCTCGATGATGGCGTGGGCGTTGGTGCCGCTCATGCCGAACGAGGAGACACCGGCACGGCGTGGCCGCCCGGTCTCCGGCCAGGCGCGCTGCTCGGCGAGCAGTGCCACGCCGCCCGACGACCAGTCCACGTGCGGGGTGGGCACCTCCACGTGCAGCGTCTTGGGCAGGACGCCGTGGCGCATGGCCATCACCATCTTGATGACCGCGCCCGCACCGGCCGCCGCCTGGGTGTGGCCGATGTTCGACTTGAGGGAGCCCAGCCACACCGGCTGCCCCTCCGGGCGGCTCTCGCCGTAGGTGGCGATCAGCGCCTGCGCCTCGATGGGGTCGCCGAGCGAGGTTCCGGTGCCGTGCGCCTCGATCACGTCGATCTGGTCCGCGGCCAGTTCGGCGTTGGCCAGCGCCTGGCGGATGACACGCTGCTGGGAGCGGCCGTTGGGGGCCGTCAGACCGTTGCTCGCGCCGTCCTGGTTGACGGCGGTGCCGCGCACGATCGCCAGCACCTCGTGGCCGTTGCGCCGGGCGTCCGAGAGCCGCTCCACCAGGAGGACGCCGACGCCCTCGGCCCATGACGTGCCGTCGGCCTCGGCGCCGAACGCCTTGCAGCGCCCGTTGGAGGAGAGTCCGCGCTGGCGGCTGAAGAGGATGAAGTCACCCGGGGTGGGCATCGTGGCGACACCGGTGGCGAGCGCCAGATCGCATTCGCCCTGGCGCAGCGAGTGCGCCGCCTGGTGCAGGGAGACCAGCGACGAGGAGCACGCGGTGTCCACGGTCCACGCCGGGCCCTCGAAGCCGAAGGTGTAGGCGATGCGCCCGGAGGCGACGCTGCCCGCGATGCCGGTCAGCGCGTAGCCCTCGAGGCCGCTCTTGGTGCTCTGCAGGTGGGGACCGTAGTCGTGGTGCTCCGCGCCGGTGAACACGGCGGTCCTGCTCCCCCGCAGCTTGGTCACATCGATGCCGGCCCGCTCGAAGACCTCCCAGCTGGTCTCCAGCAGCAGCCGCTGCTGCGGGTCCATGGAGAGGGCCTCACGCGGCGATATGCCGAAGAACTCGGCGTCGAACTCGGGGGCGTCGTGGATGAACCCGCCCTCGGTCGCGTAGCTGGTGCCGGGCTGGTCCGGGTCCGGGCTGTAGAGCGCCTCCAGGTCCCAGCCCCGGTCGGTGGGGAACGGGGTGATGGCGTCCACGCCCTCGGAGACGACCTTCCACAGGTCCTCGGGGCTGTTGACGCCGCCGGGGAAACGGCAGCTCATCCCGACGATCGCGATGGGGTCGTCCGAGCCCACGACGGCACGCGCGGGGGCGGTGTCGTCCGTGGCCACGGGGAAGATCTGCCGGTGGAGGTGGTCCACCAGTTCGCTGGGCGTCGGGAAGTCGTAGGCGAGCGACACCTCGAGCGTGAGCCCGGTGGCCGCCACCAGTCCGCGGTGCAGATTGACCGCCGCGAGCGAGTCCAGCCCCAGGTCGAGGAAGGAGCTCTCGGCGTCGAGCGTGCGCGGCGACTCGGACCGCAGCGCCGCGGCGACGTGTGCGCGTACCAGGTCGAACAGGACCCTGCGCTGTTCGAGGTCCGGCAGTTCCCTGAAATCCGGACCGAGTGACGGCAGTTCGGGACCCTCGTCACGATCCGGCCCAGTCTGCGCGATCGACTCTCCCGAGTCGCTGGACCCGTTCAACATGGTGCTCACCTAACTCCTGCCTTAAGGAAGACCCTGCGTCAAAGCTGTGTGTGCCGCGCCGACCGCGGCTTCGGCGTGGGCGCCCGCCCGGCATTCATCGGTGCCGGGCGGGCGCGTGGCCGCTAAAGGTTGGCCACCCAGTCCTCGACGGCCTGGGCGGTGGTGTCCGCGTGCTTCTCCATCATGCTGAAGTGGTTTCCGGGCACGTCGACGGTGGAATCGGCGGGCCAGTCCGCCTGCCAGTTCTGCGCCGCCGAGTCCGGGTCCGTCCGCAGCACCGTCTCGGTCGCACGAACGTGGAGACTGGGGACCGAGATCTCCGGCGGCTGCCACAGCGCCAACAGATGCGAGTACCAGCCCATGGCGGACATCCGGACGCCCTCCATGGAGACGAGCTCGTCCCGCTCGTACATTTCGCCCACCCAGGCGTCCTCGAATTGGCCGAGCTTCGTGGTGTCCGGACGGTAGGTGTCCAGCAGGACGACTCCGGCGGCCGGTGTGCCCTCGCGCTCCATGGCGGCGGCCACCGAGTGGGCGAACATCCCCCCGGCCGAGGAGCCGCACAGTACGACCGGGTCGCCTTCGGCATACTCGGCGACGACCCGCGCCTGCAAGCGGAACAGCGCGTCCAGAGTAGCCGCAAGGCGCTCACCCTGGACGGACCCCACGGTGCCGAGGGCCGCCACGTCCCGGTTGCCACGGAACAGCGCGGCGAACCGCGCGTACTGGTGAACGCCGCCCAGGGCGACGTGGGAGGCGAAGCACATCAGCCGGGGACGCCCAGGGCCCCGGGAGAGCCGCGCGGGCCTGATGTTCCCCTCGAAGTCGGCCGGGTCCTCGAAGGTCGGACGGATCCGCGCCGCGTTCACCAGCAGATCCATGCCGAGCTTGTGCTTGCCCTGCTCCGCCGCCTGCCGGTAGAGAGCGCCGAGGGTGTCGGACGCGTCCGCCTGCGGCGCCGGGGGAACGGGCGCGGCCACGGGCGCGGCGACCGGAACGGCCGGGCCGGGCCGCTCCTGGACCTGGCGGGCGGCGGGACCGGACGCGGCCTCGGCCGCGAGCCGGGGCCGCAGATGAGCCACCATCTCGCCCGGGCTCGGGTAGTCGAAGACGACAGTGGTGTTCAGCCGGAGGCCGGTGATGGCGGCGAGCTGGTTACGGAATTCGACCGCGGAAGTGGAGTTGAAGCCCATCTCCATGAACTCGTGGTCGGTGTCGATGTCATTGGGCGATGCGAACCCGAGCACGGCGGCGGCCACGGTACGCACCACTTCGAGAAGCACCTCGTCCGTCCCGGCCTCCGACAGCCCGGCCAGCTGCTGCCGCAGCTGGGTGGACTGGTCCACCTCGGACTTCGCCGTCCGGGCCGCTCGGCGGACGGGGGAATCCGGGACGAGGGAGCGGAACACGGTGGGCAGCGCGGCGCCCTGGGCGCGCAGCGCGCCCAGGTCCAGCCGGGCGGGAACCACCACGGCCGTGTCGGAGATGACACCCGCGTCGAAGAGCTCCATACCCTCCGCGGCGGAGAGCGGTGCCAGAGCGGTGCCCGCCGCATCGTCCCGCCCGGGCGGTGTCACGCCGCTGTCCTGGGCCCACCGGCCCCACGCCAGCGAGACACCGGGCAGTCCTCGAGTGCGACGCCACGACGCGAGGCCGTCCAGGAACACGTTCGCCGCGGCGTAGTTGCTCTGCCCGGCCGCGCCGAGCAGACCCGCGGTCGACGAGAACAGCACGAACGCCGACAGGTCCATGTCCGCGGTCAGCTCATGCAGATTCCAGGCCGCGTCCGCCTTCGCCCGCAGTACCGCGGTCGCCCGCTCGCGGGTCAGCGATGCGAACGGCCCGTCGTCGAGCACCTCGTCCGCATGCACCACGGCGCTCAACGCGAGTTCCGCGGGCAGTTCCGCCAACACCGCGGCCAGCGCCGCACGGTCCGCGGCGTCACCCGTCGTGACGGCCACCTGGGCGCCCGCGGCCTCCAGTTCGGCCCGCAACGCGGCCGCACCGCCCGTCTCCGCACCACTGCGGGACAGCAGCACGAGCTTCTTGACACCGTGCCGGGCCACCAGGTGCCGGGCCACCAAACCGCCCAGGGCACCCGTGCCCTCCGTCACCAGCACGGCACCGGAACCGAACACCCCCGGCTCGGGAGCGTCGCCCGCGGGCAGGGAGCGGGCCAGCCGCGGCAGGCGGACCTCGCCCGAACGCACCACCAGCTGCTCCTCACGAGTGGCCAGCACCCCCGCGAGAAGTGCCACCGCACGCTCGACATCATCCGTGTCGACAAGCACCAGCCGTCCCGGGTGCTCCGCCTGCGCCGACCGCACCAAGCCCCATGCGCTCGCGGCCGCCAGATCCGTCACACCGTCGCCGGTGTCAACGGCGCCCTGTGTCAGCACCACCAGCGGAGTGTCCGCGAACCGGTCGTCCGCCACCCACGACTGAACGGTCTCCAGCACCTCGCCGACCCGGGTGTGAACCTGGTCCACCACGGCGGGGCCGTCGGAGGCCACCGGCAGGACCACCATTCCGGGCATGTTCGTGCCCGCCGCCACGGTGTCACTCAGCGCCGCGGGGTCCGTGTACACGTCGGCGGGGAAGAAGCCCGCCGCCTCCAGGGCGTCGCCCACGCCGAGGCAGTCGTCGACCAGCACCGCCCACCAGCCGGGCGCCACGCCCTCGGCGGGCTGCGCGGCGTCCGCCGTCCACTCCATGCGCAACAACGCGTCACCGGCCGTCCGGCCCACCTGTCGCAACGCGGCGGCCTGCACGGGCCGGAGAACGAGGGAATCGACGGAGGCCACCGGTCGGCCGGAGGTGTCGGCGATGGCCAGCGACACGGCCTGCCGACCGTCCGGGATGATCCGGACACGCAGCGCCCCGGCACCGACGGCCTCCAGGGAGAATCCCCGCCACGAGAACGGCATCAGAGTCCCCGCGCTCGGCGCGTCGTCACCTCCGCGCAGCGCGTTGTTCGCGCCGATCGCCTGGAGGGCCGCGTCGAACAGGGCCGGGTGCAGACCGAAGTACTTCGCGATGCCGCGCTGATCCTCGGGCAGCTCCACGTCGGCGAACACCGCGTCGCCGCGCTTCCAGGCGCGCCGCAGCCCGCGGTACGCGGGACCGTAGTGCAGCCCGTACTCCTCGGCGTGCTCGTAGCCGCCGGAGACGTCGACGGGCTTGGCCCCGGAGGGCGGCCACTTCGCGAAGTCGAAGGAGGCCGCCGGGGCGGGCGGCGTGAGCACACCGTGAGCGTGCCGCACCCACGGCTGCTCGAGGTCGGCCTCGTCGTCGGCCGGCTCCACCCGTGAGTACACGCTGACGTCGCGATGGCCCAGGGCGTCGGCCTCCCCCACCTCGACCTGGATCTGCACCCCTCCGCGCTCGGGCATCGCCAAGGGCGCCTCCAGCACGAGCTCTTCGACGCGGCCGCACCCGACCTGGTCCCCCGCTTGTGCGGCCATCTCCGGGAAGGCCGTCCCCGGCACCAGCGCCACGCCCTGCACCGCGTGGTCGGCGAGCCAGGGGTTCGTGGCCAGCGACAGCCGCCCGCTGAGCAGCACTCCGCCGCCGCCCGCCAGCGAGACCGCGGCGCTCAGCAGGGGGTGCGCCACCGCCCTGAGGCCCACCGATCCCACGTCGCCGACGGCTCCAGCCGAGTCCAGCCAGTAGCGCTGGCGCTGGAAGGCGTAAGTCGGCACGTCGACCCGGTGGGCGCCATGGCCTTCGAGCGCCTTCCGCCAGTCGACTCCGACGCCGCTGACGTGGAGTTCGGCGGCGGAGGTCAGGAACCGCTCGGGCCCGCCCTCATCCCTGCGCAGTGTGTCCACGACCACCGCCCGCGCCTCGGCGGCCTCCACCGTCCGCCGCACCGGCCGGGCCACCACCGGATGGGGGCTCACCTCGATGAACACGGTGTGCCCCGCATCGAGCAAACGACGAGTCGTGGACTCCAGCTCCACGGTCTGCCGCAGGTTGCGGAACCAGTACTCCGCGTCCAGGCCGGCCGTGTCCACCACTTCACCGGAGACCGTCGAGTAGAACGGCACCTTCGAGGAGCGCGGCTCGATGTCGACCAGGACCTTCAGCAGCTCCTCGCGGATCTCCTCCACGTGGGCGGAGTGCGAGGCGTAGTCCACCGGAACGCGATGAACCTCGACCTTCTCGTCCTCCAGCCGCGCCACCATCTCATCCAGCGCACCCGGGTCACCGGAGACCACGACGGAACCGGGGCCATCGACCGCGGCGACCGAGATCGCGCCATCCCAGGCGGCGATGCACTCCTTGGCCTCGTCCGCCGACAGGCCGACCGACACCATGCCACCACGACCCGCAAGGCCCCTCGCGATCGCCTGCGACCGCAAGGTCACCACCTTCGCGGCGTCCTCCAGCGACAGCGCACCCGCGACACACGCCGCGGCGATCTCACCCTGGCCGTGACCCATCACGGCATCGGGCTCGACGCCCACCGAACGCCACAGCTTCGCCAGCGACACCATCACCGCGAACAGCACCGGCTGAACGACATCCACCCGGTCAAAACCAGGGGCACCGTCAACCCCACGCAGCACATCCGTCAGCGACCAGTCCACATACGCCGACAGAGCCGACTCACACTCGCCGATCGCCTCCGCGAAGACCGGCGAGGACTCCAGCAGCCCCACCGCCATACCGGCCCACTGCGCCCCCTCGCTCGGGAACACGAAGGCCGTCCTGCGCCCCTTCGCCGCCCGCCCGTTGACCACGCCCTGGGCCACCTCGCCCTGGGCCACGGCCCGCAGGCCGCGCAGCAGGCTTTCGCGGTCCTCGCCGATCACGGCGGCGCGGTGCTCGAACGCCGAACGGGACACCGCCAGGGAGTAGCCGATGTCCGCTACGGACGCCGCCGTGGAATCGTCGCCCTCGGCAGGGCCTCCGACCGTCAGATGGGCGTACAGCCGCTCGGCCTGCGCCCGCAGCGCGGCCTCGCTCTTGCCGGAGACCAGCCATGGCACGACGGAGGAGGCGAGGGGGCGGGGAGCCTCGGCCTCGGAGCCGGCCGACTCCGGTTCCCCGGCTTCGGTGGCCTGCTCGATGATGGTGTGCGCGTTGGTGCCGCTGATGCCGAAGGAGGAGATCCCCGCCCGGCGGGGCCGGCTCGTCTCCGGCCAGGGCCGGGCCTCGGTCAGCAGCTCCACGGCCCCCGCCGACCAGTCCACATGCGGGGTCGGCTCGTCCACGTGCAGCGTCTTCGGCAGGACGCCGTGCCGCATGGCCATCACCATCTTGATGATGCCCGCGACACCCGCCGCCGCCTGTGCGTGCCCGATGTTGGACTTGATGGATCCCAGCCACAGCGGCCGGTCCTCCGGCCGGTCCTGGCCGTAGCACGCGATCAGCGCCTCCGCCTCGATCGGGTCCCCCAGTGAGGTGCCCGTGCCGAACGCCTCCACCACGTCGATCTCGTCCGGGGTGAGTCCCGCGTTGTCGAGCGCCTGACGGATCACCCTGCGCTGCGACGTGCCGTTGGGGGCGGTGAGGCCATTGCTGGCACCGTCCTGGTTCACCGCGGAGCCGCGCACCACGGCCAGTACCGGGTGGCCGTGGCGGCGGGCGTCGGACAGCCGCTCCACCAGCAGCACGCCGACGCCCTCGGACCAGTTGGTGCCGTCCGCGGCCGCCGCGAAGGGCTTGCAGCGGCCGTCGGACGAGAGTCCTCCCTGACGGCTGAACGCGGTGAACGCCTCAGGGCCGGCCATCACGGTGACGCCGCCGGCCAGGGCGAAGTCGCACTCGCCCTGGCGCAGCGCCTGCGCGGCCAGGTGCAGGGTCACCAGGGACGACGAGCACGCCGTGTCCACCGTCACCGCGGGGCCCTCGAGACCGAGGACGTAGGAGACCCGGCCGGAGGTGACGGAGGAAAGCCGCCCCGTCACCAGATAGCCCTCGGCCTCTTCCGCCTCGATCGGGCCGGCCGCGCCGTATCCCTGGAAGGCGGCGCCCATGAACACGCCGCCGGTGGTGCCCTTGACGGACTGCGGGTCGATACCCGCCCGCTCCAGGACCTCCCAGGACGCCTCCAGCAGCAGCCGCTGCTGGGGGTCCATCGCCAGCGCCTCACGCGGGGAGATCCCGAAGAACACGGGGTCGAACATCGCGGCGTCGTGCAGGAACCCGCCCTCGTTCACATAGGTCGTGCCCCGGCCGTCGGCGTCCGGGTCGTACACCTCCTCGTGCCAGCCGCGGTCCTTCGGGAACGGTGAGAGGCCGTCGGCGCCGTCGGCGACCATGCGCCACAGCTCCTCCGGAGAGCTGACCCCGCCGGGGAAGCGGCAGCTCATCGCGACGATCGCGATCGGCTCCCGGTTCTTCTCCTCCACCTCCCGAAGGCGCAGACGAGTGCGGTGCAGATCAGTCGTCACCTTGTTGAGATAGTCGCGGAGCTTTGTCTCGCTCACTGTTTTGCCGTCACTTTCTCTACAGTCAGGGTCAGAGGGCGCTGGAGACCGGTTCAGGACAGCCCGAGCTCGTTGTCGATGAAGTCGAACAGCTCGTCGTTGGAGGACGATCCGATCCGTTCGGCCATCTCGACGGTGGAGTCGGCGTCGTCGGAAACCTCGCCCAGCTTCTCCAGGAGCCCCTTCAGTCGCTCGGCCACCTTCGTGCGGGTCTCGCCGTCGTCCATCACGTTGGAGAGCAGCGGCTCCAGCTTGTCGAGCTCGGCGAAGACCACCGGCTCCCCCGTGTCGCCGTCCGGCAGGAGCTCCTCCCGCAAGTGGTCCACCAGCGCCGTGGGGGTCGGGTGGTCGAAGACCAGCACGGCCGACAGTCGAAGACCCGTCTCCGCGTTGAGCCGGTTGCGCAGTTCCACCGTGGTCAGGGAGTCGAAGCCCATGTCCTTGAAGGCCATGTCCGGCTCCACCGTCTCCGGCGAGCCATGGCCGAGGACCGTCGCCACCTGCACCCGCACCAGGTCCAGCAGAGCCCGGTACTGATCGGCCGCGGAGAGGCCGGCCAGGCGGTCCCGCAGCGATCC
Source organism: Streptomyces endocoffeicus (assembly GCF_016741935.1). Classification (GTDB taxonomy): domain Bacteria; phylum Actinomycetota; class Actinomycetes; order Streptomycetales; family Streptomycetaceae; genus Streptomyces; species Streptomyces endocoffeicus. The sequence continues at coordinate 915,083 of NZ_JAERRG010000001.1, forward strand.
GGTGCCGGTCTGCGCGGCCTCCGGCGCCGTGACCCGGCGCCGGGGGACACGCACCAGGCCGCGCAGCAGAGCGGGCACATCACCGGTGCGGGCCTGGACGCGCAGGGCGGCGAGGTCCACATGGGTCGGCACGAGCACGGTCTCATCGGTCCCGAGCGCGTCGTCGAACAGCGCGAGGCCCTCTTCCGAGCTGAGCGCGTTCAGCCCGGCCCGCGCGATGCGCTGGAGGTCCGCCTCGCCGAGATCCCCGGTCATCTCGCTGCGCTGCTCCCACATGCCCCAGGCCAGCGAGACCGCGGGGAGGCCGAGCGCGCGGCGCTGGTGCGCCAGGGCGTCCAGGAAGGCGTTGGCCGCGGCGTAGTTGGCCTGGCCACCGCCGCCGAAGTTGGAGGAGGCCGAGGAGAACACCACGAAGGCGGCGAGGTCGAGGTCGCGGGTGAGCTCGTGGAGGTGCAGCGCGGCGTCCACCTTCGGACGCAGCACCTTGTCCACCCGCTCCGGCGTCAGCGACTCCACCACACCGTCGTCCAGCACACCCGCCGCATGCACCACGGCCGACAGCGGACGCTCCGACCCGATGCCCGCCAGCAGACTCTCCACCGACGCACGGTCGGCGACATCACACGCCACCGCCTCCGCCTCGGCGCCCAGCCCGGCCAGCTCCGCCACCAACTCCGCCGCACCCGGCGCCTCCGCGCCACGACGACTCGTCAGCACCAGACGCTCAACCCCGTGCTCCACCACCAAGTGCCGGGCCAGCAAGGCACCCAGACCACCCGTACCTCCCGTGATCAGCACCGTGCCACGGCCGTCGAACGGCGTGGTCTCGGGCTCGGGCCGGTCCTCGGCCCGAGCCACCCGGGCCAGACGCGCCGCGAGCACCCGTCCGTCGCGCACGGCCACCTGCGGCTCCTCGGCGGCCAGGGCCGTCCGGAGCACCGTGGACGCATCGCCCTGGTCCTCCGGGTCCAGGTCCACCAGGGAGAACTTGCCGGGGTGCTCGGTCTGCGCGGAGCGCACCAGGCCCCATACGGCGGCCTCGGCCGGGGTGCGCACCTCGTCGGAGGAGCGGGCGCCCATCGCGCCGCGGGTCACGAACACCAGGTAGGAGTCGTCGAACCGCTCGTCGGTGACCCATGTCCGCACCAGCTCCAGCGCGCGGTACGTGGTGCCACGCACCTGTCCCGCCAGGTCCGCGCCGCCGTCGATGCCGGCCGCCGCCGCGGCGCCCGTCACCATGACGACGTCCGGCGCCGTGGCCCCGGAGTCGACCGCCTCGCGCAGCGCGGCCAGATCCGGGTACGCCACCACGTCCGCGCCCGCGGCCTCGAAGCCGGAGCGCACCCCCAGGTCGTCGGTGCCCAGCACGGCCCAGGTGCCTTCGGAGGCGGGGGCCGGCGCGCCGACGGGGACGGGGGTCCAGTCCAGCCGGAAGAGCGAGTCATGCCCGCCCGCCGAGGAGCCGACCGACTGGATCTGCCCCTCCGCGACGAGCCGCAGCACCAGGGAGTCGACGGTGGCCACGGAGCGGCCACTGGTGTCGGCCACCGTGAGGCCGATCGAGTCGGGCCCGAGCGAGCCGAGGCGCACCCGCAGCTCCGAGGCGCCCGTGGCGCGCAGCGACACGCCGGTCCAGGAGAACGGGAGCCTGGCGAGGCCCGCCTCCTCCTGGGGTACGAACATGACGGCCTGAACCGCCGCGTCCAGCAGGGCCGGGTGCAGTCCGAACCGCTCGGCGTCCGAGGCGTTCTCCTCCGGCAGCCGCACCTCGGCGAAGACCTCGTCACCACGGATCCACACCGACCGCAGCCCCTGGAACACCGGGCCGTAGGCGAAGCCACCCGCGGCCATCCGGTCGTAGGCGTCCTCGGTGTCGATCCGCTCCGCGCCCTCCGGAGGCCATACGGCGAGGTCGGCCTGGCCGGTCTCGTCCGCCGCGCCGCCCTGGGCGAGCAGGCCGGAGGCGTGCTGGATCCACGGCTGCTCCATGCCGGGCACTTCCAGCCGGGAGTACACATTCAGCGAGCGCGCGCCGTTCTCGTCCGGCCCGCTCACCGCCAGCTGGAGGTGGACCGCGCCGCGTTCGGGCAGCGCCAGCGGCGCCGTGAGGGTCAGCTCCTCGACCCGGTCGCAGCCCACCTGGTCGGCGGCGTACAGGGCCAGTTCGAGGAAGGCGGTGCCGGGCAGCAGGATCGTGTCCTGGATCGTGTGGTCGACGAGCCAGGGGTGGGTCTGCGGCGACAGGCGGCCGGTGAAGAGGAAGCCGTCCGCGTCAGGCAGCTCGACGGCGGCGCCCAGCAGCGGATGCGTCGGCGGGATGAGCCCCACGGCGGTGACATCGCTGGCGAACGACGTCAGGGCCTCCAGCCAGTAGCGCTCCCGCTGGAAGGCGTAGGTGGGCAGCTCGACCTGCCGGGCGTCGCGTCCGGTGAAGAGCCGCTCCCAGTCCACCGCGACGCCGTTCACATGGAGTTCGGCCAGCGCCGTGGTCAGCGCCCGCGTCTCGGGACGGTCCTTGCGCAGCACCGGCACCACGACGGGAGCCGAAGGCTCCTCGGCCGTCAGGCACTCCCGCGCCATCGCGGTGAGCACACCATCGGGGCCGACCTCGACGAACCGGGACACGCCCTGCGCTTCGAGCGCCCGCACACCGTCCGCGAACCGCACCGCCTCCCGCACATGGCGGACCCAGTACTCCGCGGAGCACACCTCGTCCGCACCGGCCGGCTGACCGGTCACGTTGGAGACCAGGGCGATGGCCGGCGGGGTGAACGCCAGCTCCTCGACGACCTTGCGGAAGTCGCCGAGCATCGCGTCCATGCGGGGCGAGTGGAAGGCGTGGCTGACCGTCAGCCGGCGGGTCTTACGGCCCTGCCGCTCCCACTCGGCGGCGATCTCCAGCGCCGGTGCCTCGTCGCCCGCGATGACCACGGAGGTGGGGCCGTTGACGGCGGCGATGCTCACCTCGGCCTCATGGCCCGCCAGCGATCCGGAGATCTCCTCCTCCGACGCCTGGACGGCCACCATCGCGCCGCCCTCGGGCAGCGCCTGCATCAGCCGGCCACGGGCGGCCACCAGGGCGCACGCGTCCTCCAGCGAGAACACCCCGGCCACATGCGCCGCCGCGATCTCACCGATGGAGTGGCCGATCACCACATCCGGGGACACACCCCACGCCGACAGCAGCCGGAACAGCGCCACCTCGACCGCGAACAGCGCGGGCTGGGTGAACGCCGTCTGGTCCAGCAGCTCGGCGTCCGCACTGCCCTCCGTCGCGAACACCACGTCCCGCAGCGGACGGTCGAGCAGACCGTCCAGGTGGGCGCAGACCTCGTCCCACGCGTCGGCGAACACCGGGAAGGCGTCGTACAGCTCACGCCCCATGCCCAGGCGCTGCGCGCCCTGGCCCGAGAACAGGAACGCCGTCTTGCCGGCCGCTCCCGCCACGCCGTGTACGACGCCGGGCGCGGCCTCGCCCTTCGCGATGGCATCGAGGCCACGCAGCAGATCCGCGCGGTCCTCGGCGACGAGCGCGGCCCGGTGGTCGAAGAGCGACCGGGTCATCACGAGGGAATAACCGACGTCCACGGTGGGCATGAACTCTTCGGTGGCGGTGGCAAGTTGGTCCCGCAGCCGCTCGGCCTGACCCCGGAGGGCGGCGTCGGTCCGGCCGGACAGGATCCACGGCACCGGGGCCGCGGTGGTGTCCGGGGCCTCCTCGGCCCGTGGCGCCTCCGGCTCGTCGGAGACCGGCGCCTGCTCGATGATGGTGTGCGCGTTGGTGCCGCTCACGCCGAAGGCGGACACCGCCGCCCTGCGCGGGTGGTCCCGCTCCGGCCAGGGCACGGCCTCGGTCAGCAGCTCCAGGTCACCCGCCGACCAGTCCACATGCGGCGAGGCCTCGTCCACGTGCAGCGTCTTGGGAAGGGTGCCTTCGCGCATGGCCATCACCATCTTGATGACCCCGGCGACACCGGCGGCGGCCTGCGTATGACCGATGTTGGACTTGATGGCGCCCAGCAGCAGCGGCTGCCCCTCGGGGCGGCCCTGGCCGTAGGTGGCCAGCAGTGCCTGTGCCTCGATCGGGTCGCCGAGCGGAGTGCCGGTGCCATGGGCCTCGACCACGTCCACATCGGCGGAGACCAGCCGGGCGCCGGCCAGCGTCTGCTCGATCAGCCGCTGCTGCGACGGACCGTTGGGCGCCGTCAGACCGTTGGAGGCGCCGTCCTGGTTGATGGCCGAACCCCGGATGACGGCCAGCACCTTGTGGCCGTTGCGCTGCGCGTCCGACAGCCGCTCCACGAGCAGCATGCCGACGCCCTCGGACCAGCCGGTGCCGTCGGCGTCCGCCGAGAACGCCTTGCACCGGCCGTCGAAGGACAGCACGCGCTGGGCGCTGAACTCGATGAACGTGCCCGGCGTGGCCATGATGGTCACACCGCCGGCCAGCGCCACCGAGGACTCGCCCTGCCGCAGCGACTGGCAGGCCAGGTGGAGGGCGACCAGCGACGACGAGCACGCGGTGTCCACCGTGACGGCCGGGCCCTCGAAGCCGAAGGTGTAGGAGATACGGCCGGACGAGACGCTGGGGGCGCTGCCGAGTCCGAGGTACCCCTCCACTCCCTCGGCGTCGCTCAGGATGCGCGAGCCGTAGTCGTGGTAGTTGGAGCCGATGAAGACGCCGGTCTGGCTGCCGCGCAGCGCCACGGGGTCGACCCCGGCGCGCTCGAACGCCTCCCAGGAGGTCTCCAGCAGCAGCCGCTGCTGCGGGTCGATCGCCATCGCCTCACGCGGCGAGATCCCGAAGAAGCCCGGGTCGAAGTGGCCCACCTCGTCGAGGAAGCCGCCCGCCTGGACATAGCTGGTGCCGGACTTCTCGGGGTCCGGGTCGTAGAGGCCGTCGATGTCCCAGCCACGGTCGTCGGGGAACGCGGAGATCACGTCCCCCTCGGCCATCAGCAGGTTCCACAGCTCCTCGGGGCTGCGCACCCCGCCGGGGAACCGGCAGCTCATGCCGATGATGGCGATGGGCTCATCGGTGGTCAGGGGCTTGTCGAGCCCCGCCGGCCGCTGGGGTGCGGCGGCGGCGCCCGAGGTGACCGGCTGGTCGCCGAACATCTCGGTGTGCAGGTACCGGGCCAGCACCGTGGCGGTCGGGTAGTCGAAGACACAGGTGACCGGCAGTCGGAGGCCGGTGACCACGCCGAGGCGGTTGCGCAGCTCGACGGCGGTCAGCGAGTCGAAGCCGAGGTCACGGAAGGCGCGGTCGGCCTCCACCGCGTCGGCGCCGTCGTAGCCGAGGACATCGGCGGCCTGGCTGCGCACCAGCTCCAGGAGCAGCTTGGGCTGCTCGGCGGCGGGCAGTTCGGCCATCTCCCGGCGCAGCGCGGAAATCGCGTCGTCGCCGTCGCCCGCGTCCTCGCCACTGGCGGCGGCCGGGCGGTTCAGGTCGGGCACCTCGCGGAACAGCGCGTTCGGACGTGAGCCGACGAAGTCCGGCTGGAAGCGGTCCCAGTCGATCTCCGCGATGACCAGGAACGTCTCATCCAGTTCCAGGGCCTGCTGCATTCCGGAGATGGCCAGCTCGGGCACCATGCCGACCATGCCGGAACGGTCCATCCGCTCGCCGACCTCGCCGGAGCCGAGGCCGCCCCCGGCCCAGGCGCCCCAGGCGATGGAGGTGGCCGGAAGGCCGTCCGCGCGCCGCTGCAACGCCAGCGCGTCGAGGTAGGCGTTGCCCGCCGCGTAGCTGCCCTGACCCGGGCCGCCCAGCGTGCCCGCCCCGGAGGAGAACAGGACGAACGCCGACAGGTCCATCCCGGCGGTCAGCTCATGCAGATTCCGCGTGGCGTCCACCTTCGGACGCAGCACCCCGGCCGCACGGCGCACCGTCAGCGCGTCGACCACACCGTCGTCCAGCACACCGGCGGTGTGCACCACGGCGGTCAGCGGGAACTCGCGCGGGATGGCCTCCAGCACGGCGGCCAGCGCCTCGCGGTCGGCGGCGTCACACGCCGCGATCGTCACCCGGGAGCCGAGCCCCTCCAGCTCCGCCTTCAGTTCGGCGGCGCCTTCGGCCTCCATGCCACTGCGGCTGGTCAGCACCAGATGCTCGGCACCCGTACGCGCCAGCCAGCGGGCCACATGGCCACCGAGCGCACCCGTGCCACCGGTCACCAGCACCGAGCCCCGGCTCTGCCAGGAGCCAAGTCCCTCGGCGTCCTCGGCCACGGAGGCACGCACCATGCGCTTGGCGAACACACCGGAGCCGCGCACCGCGACCTGGTCCTCGCCCTCGGTGTCCGCCAGCACTCCGATCAGACGGGCCACCGCGCGGCCGTCCATGGTCTCGGGCAGATCGACCGCACCGCCCCAGCGCTGGGGGTACTCCACGCCGACGATGCGGCCCAGGCCCCACACCATCGCCTGCGCCGGGCTCATCAGCCGGTCGGAGCGGCCCACGGACACCGCGCCCCGGGTGCCGCACCACAGCGGGGCCACCACACCCGCGTCGCCCAGCCCCTGGACCAGCGCCACCATGGTCGCCAGTCCGGCGGGCACCACCTCGAACGTCGAGTGGCCGGACTCGTCAAGGCCCAGCAGCGAGAACACGCCCGTGACGCCCGAGGGCTCCACACCGGCCTCGCCGAGCGCCGCCCGCAGCCGCTCCGCCACGGTCCAGCGGTCGTTGCCCGTTTCGTCGAGCACCACCCGGACGATGTCGGCGCCGCTGGTCTCCAGCCCGTTCACCGTGGCGGAGACGAGGGCGTCGTCGGCGTGCGACGCGGGGAGGACGACGAGCCAGGCGCCCGAGAGGGCCGCCTCGGTGGCGGACGCCAGGGGCTTCCAGACCACCTTGTAGCGCCAGCTGTCCACCGTGTTCTGCTCACGGCGCTGACGGCGCCAGGACGACAGCGCGGGAAGCAACGCCGTCAGCGACGACTGCTGCTCCTCGTCCTCCACCTCCAGCGTGCGGACCAGTGCCTCCAGGTCCTCGCGCTCCACGGCCTCCCAGAAGCGCGCGTCCACCGCGTCCGCGGCCAGGCCGTCGGCGGTGGCGGACACCTCGGCGGCCGACACATCCAGCCAGTACCGCTGACGCCGGAAGGCGTAGGTCGGCAGCTCCACCCGGCGGGCACCGCGGCCCTCGAGCAGGGCGGTCCAGTCCACCGTGACGCCACGGACGAACACCTCGGCGGCGGAGGTCAGGAACCGCTCCGGACCGCCCTCGTCGCGCCGCAGCGTGCCGACGACCACGGCCTGTGTCTCAGCGGCTTCCACCGTCTGCTGAACGGGAAGGGTGAGGACCGGGTGCGGGCTCGCCTCGATGAACACGGAGTGGCCGTCGTCCAGCAGCCTCCGGGTGGTGGCCTCCAGCTCGACGGTCTGCCGCAGGTTGCGGTACCAGTACTCGGCGTCCAGACCGGTCGTGTCCACCAGTTCGCCGGACACCGTGGAGTAGAACGGCACCTCCGACGCGCGCGGCTCGATACCGGCGAGGACCTTCAGCAGCTCCTCGTGGATGGCCTCGACGTGGGCCGAGTGCGAGGCGTAGTCCACCGGGACCCGGCGGACCCGGATCTCCTCGCCCTCCAGCTGGGCCACCATCTCATCCAGCGCGCCCGGGTCACCGGAGACCACGACGGAACCCGGACCGTTGACGGCGGCGACCGAGATCGCGCCGTCCCAGGCGGCGATACGCTCCTTGACCTGCTCGACCGGCAGGCCGACCGACACCATGCCACCACGACCCGCGAGGCCCACCGCGATGGCCTGCGAGCGCAGCGCCACCACCTTGGCCGCGTCCTGGAGCGAGAGCGCACCGGCCACACACGCCGCGGCGATCTCACCCTGACTGTGGCCCATCACGGCATCCGGCTCGACGCCCACCGAACGCCACAGCTTCGCCAGCGACACCATCACCGCGAACAGCACCGGCTGCACGACATCCACCCGGTCGAAGCCGGGAGCGCCCTCGGCGCCACGCAGCACATCCGTCAGCGACCAGTCGACATACGCCGACAGGGCCGTCTCACACTCGGCCATCGCCTCGGCGAACACCGGCGAGGACTCCAGCAAGTCCACCGCCATGCCCATCCACTGCGCCCCCTGGCCGGGGAACACGAACACCGAACGGCTGGCGTCGCCGGTCCTCCCGCGCACCACGCCGTTCGACGTGGAGGTGTCCTCGGCGACCGCCTCCAGCCGCTGGAGGAGTTCCGCACGGTCGGTCCCGGTCACCACGGCCCGGTGCTCGAAGGCGGACCTGGTCGTGGCCAGCGAGAGCGCCACGTCCGCCGCACTCAACTCCGGGCGCTCGGTGAGGAATGCGCGGAGCTGACCGGCCTGCGCCCGCAGCCCCTCGGCGCCACGGCCCGACACCACCCATGCCACCGGGCCGTCGGTGACCTCGGCCTCGGTGGCCTCGGCCACCTCGGACTCCGGGGCCTGCTCCAGGATGGTGTGGGCGTTGGTGCCGCTCATGCCGAACGAGGACACGGCGGCGCGGCGCGGGTGGTCCCGGTCCGGCCACGGGGCCCTCTCGTGCAGCAGGGAGACGGCACCGCCGGTCCAGTCGATGTGCGGCGACGGCTCCTCCGCGTGGAGCGTCTTCGGCAGCACGCCCTCGCGCATGGCCATCACCATCTTGATGACCCCGGCGACACCGGCGGCGGCCTGCGTATGACCGATGTTCGACTTGATGCCGCCCAGCCACAGCGGCTGGTCGGTGGGCCGGTCCTGCCCGTACGTGGCCATCAGCGCCTGGGCCTCGATCGGGTCACCGAGGGTCGTACCCGTCCCGTGTGCCTCGACCGCGTCCACCTCGGCGGCCGACAGCCGGGCGCTGGTCAGCGCCTGGCGGATGACCCGCTGCTGTGAGATGCCGTTGGGCGCCGTCAGACCGTTGGACGCGCCGTCCTGGTTGATGGCCGAACCCCGGACGATGGCCAGCACCTTGTGGCCGTTGCGCTCGGCGTCGGACAGCCGCTCCACGAGCAGCATGCCGACGCCCTCGCCCCAGCCGGTGCCGTCGGCCGCGGCGCCGAACGGCTTGCACCGGCCGTCCGCCGCCAGGCCGCGCTGCCTGCTGAACTGGACGAACGCCGACGGGGTGGACATCACCGTGATGCCACCGGCCAGCGCGAGCGTGCACTCGCGCTGGCGCAGCGCCTGAACGGCGAGGTGCAGGGCCACGAGGGACGACGAGCACGCCGTGTCCACGGAGAGCGCGGGGCCCTCGAGACCCATGGTGTAGGAGATCCGGCCGGAGACGATGCTCGCCGCGTTGCCGGTGCCCGAGTGGCCCTCGACATCCTCCAGGCTCTCGGCCGCGCCGAGCATGAGCATGGAGTAGTCCTGGCCATTGGTGCCGACGAACACACCCGTCCTGCTGCCGCGCAGGGACATCGGGTCGATGCCCGCGCGCTCGACCGCCTCCCACGACGTCTCCAGCAGCAGCCGCTGCTGCGGGTCCATCGACAGCGCCTCACGCGGCGAGATCCCGAAGAACGCCGGATCGAACTGGTCGGCGTTCTCCAGGAAACCGCCCTCGGTCGTATAGCTGGTGCCGGGACGGTCCGGGTCCTCGTCGTAGAGGGCGTCGATGTCCCAGCCCCGGTCCATGGGGAATTCCGAGATCGCGTCGGTGCCGTCCGCCACCAGGCGCCACAGGTCTTCCGGAGAGTTCACCCCTCCGGGGAACCGGCAGCTCATGGCGACGATCGCGATCGGTTCCTGGTCCGCTGACTCGGCCTCGAGCAGGCGCTGGCGAGTCTGCTGGAGATCCGCGGTCACCCGCTTGAGATAGTCGAGAAGCTTCTCTTCGTTCATTGTTATGTCACCCATGGAAGTAGTAAGGAACGACCCTCGGGAACCGACCGCGCCAGCTCAGGAGATCCCGAGCTCCTTGTCGATGAAGTCGAACATCTCGTCCGATGTCGCCGACTGAATCTTGTCCGAAACCGCCTTCTTGCCCGAGGTGGGCGATTCCTGTTCCGCCTCTCCCCACTTCAGAAGGAGTGTCTGCAGGCGCGTGGTGATCCTCGGCCGGTCCACGTCGTCGGCGGAGATCGTGGCCATCGCCGCTTCGATCCGGTCCAGCTCGCCGAGGATCGGTGCGGCCGCCGAGACCCCGTCTTGCACGACGTCGGTACGCAGCCGGCGGGCGAGCGCCACGGGCGTCGGGTGGTCGAAGATGATCGTCGCGGGCAGGCGCAGGCCCGTCGCCGCGTCGAGCCGGTTGCGCAGTTCGACGGCGGTCAGCGAGTCGAAGCCGAGTTCGCGGAAGGCCCGCTGGGACTCGACCGACTCCACCGACGGGAAGCCGAGCACCATCGCCACCTGGGTGGTGACCAGGTCGAGCAGCGCTCGTTCCTGCTCCGCCTCGGACATTCCGGCGAGCCGCTCGCGCAGTTCCGAGCCACCGGTCTCCAACTGCGCGGCGGTGCCATCGCCGATCGCGGCTTCCAGGATCCGCCGCGCCTCGGGCACCTCGTCCAGCAGCCGGCTGGCCCGTACGGCGACGTAGGAGGGTACGAATCGCTCCCAGTCGAGGTCGGCGACGGCCAGGTTGGTCTCCTCCAGGTCGAGGGCCTGCTGGAGGGCCTTGACCGCCAGCTCCGGGGTCATCGCGGCCATGCCGCCGCGCCGCAGCCGGTCCTCCAGCGCCCCGTCGACCGCCATGCCGCCCTCGGCCCACGGGCCCCAGGCCACCGAGGTGGCCGCCAGGCCCTGGGCCCGGCGCTGCTGCGCCAGGGCGTCGAGGTAGGCGTTGGCCGCCGCGTAACTGCCCTGCCCGGCGCCGCCGATGGCTCCGGCGAGCGAGGAGAACAGCACGAACGCGGACAGGTCGAGACCCTCGGTCAGCTCGTGCAGATTGCGGGCCCCGTCCACCTTGGGACGCAGCACGCCCGCGACCCGCTCCACCGACATCGCGTCCAGGACACCGTCGTCCAGGACACCCGCCGCGTGTACGACGGCGTTCAGCGGATACCGCTCCGGGATGGCGGCCAGTACGGCGGCCAGGGCCTCGCGGTCGGCGGTGTCGCATGCCGCGATGGTCACGTCCGCGCCCAGCGCGGTGAGTTCGTCGCGCAGTTCGGCCGCGCCGTCGGCCTCCGGGCCACGGCGGCTGGTCAGCACCAGGTGCTCGGCGCCGGCGCCTGCCAGCCACCGGGCCACCTGGCTGCCCACTCCCCCGGTGCCGCCGGTCACCAGCACCGAACCCCGCGCGCTCCACGGCCGGGCCGTGGTCCGCGGCACGGTGGCCCGCACCAGTCTCCGGGTGAACACGCCGGACGTGCGCACCGCCACCTGGTCCTCGAACTCGCCGGCGCCGCCGCCCAGCACATCGGACAGCCGGGCCGCGGCCCGCTCGTCGAGCGTCTCCGGGAGGTCGACCAGACCGCCCCACAGCCGCGGGTGCTCCAGACCGGCGACCCGGCCGAGGCCCCACATCTGCGCCTGGGCGGCGCTGCGCAGGGTGTCGGATCCGGTCACCGACACGGCGCCTCGCGTCGCCACCCACAGCGGGGCCTCGACACCGGCGTCCACGAGTGCCTGCAACGCGACGAGGTTCAGCGCGAGCCCCTGCGGCACGACCGCGTGCTCGGGGCTGGGGCTCTCGTCCAGGGCCAGCAGGGAGAGGACCCCGCTGACGGCCCCGTCCGGCGCGCCCTCGGCCGTCGTGCGCAGCCGCTCGGCGACCGCCGCGCGGTCGATGTCCGCCGCGCCGTCGAGGGCGATCCGCGCCACCTCCGCGCCCTGCCGCTCCAGCATGGCCACCGCCGAGGTGACCAGCTCGTCGTCGGCGTACGAGGCCGGGACCATGACCATCCAGGTGCCGGTGAGCGTCCGCTCCGAGAGCTCGGACACCGGGGTCCACGCGATCTGGTAGCGCCAGCCGTCCACCGTCGAGCGCTCACGATGGCCCTTGCGGTAGGACGACAGGGCGGGGAGCACCTCGGTGAGCGAGGCGTTTCCGTCCACGTGCAGCGCGGTGGTCAGCGCCTCCAGGTCCGCGCGCTCGACCGCGTCCCAGAACCGGGCGTCGACCGTGTCCGCGGAGGCGGACGCGGTGGAGGCGTCGCTCTCGGGGGCGTCCAGCCAGTAGCGCTGCCGCTGGAACGCGTACGTCGGCAGCTCGACCCGCCGGACGTCCTGGCCGGCGCACAGGGCCTCCCAGTCCACGGTGACGCCGTGGACGTGGAGTTCGGCCAGGGCCGTCGTCAGCGCCTGGGCCTCCGGGCGGTCCTTGCGCAGCGCCGGCACCACGACGGGAGCCGAGGCCTCGTCGGCGGTCAGGCACTCCCGCGCCATCGCCGAGAGCACACCGTCCGGGCCCACCTCGAAGAACCTGGTCGCGCCCGTGTTCTCCAGGGAGCGCATCCCGTCCGCGAAGCGCACCGCCTCGCGCACATGGCGCACCCAGTACTCCGGCGAGCACACCTCATCGGCGCCCGCCGACTTGCCCGTCACGTTGGACACCAGGGCGATGGCCGGCGGGGCGAACGACAGCCCTTCGACGACCTTGCGGAAGTCGTCCAGCATGGCGTCCATGCGGGGCGAGTGGAACGCGTGGCTGACGCGGAGGCGGCGGGTCTTACGGCCCTGCTCCGCCCACTGCCCGGCGATCTCCAGCGCCGCACCCTCGTCACCGGCGATGACCACGGAGGCGTGGCTGTTGACGGCGGCGATGCTCACCTCGGCCGCACGACCGGCCAGCGACGGAGCGACCTCCTCCTCCGACGCCTCGATCGCGACCATCGCGCCGCCCTCGGGCAGCGCCTGCATCAAACGGCCACGGGCGGCCACCAGCGTGCAGGCGTCCTCCAGCGAGAACACCCCGGCCACCTGCGCGGCCGCGATCTCACCGATGGAGTGGCCGATCACCACATCCGGTGCGACGCCCCACGCGGACAGCAGCCGGAACAGCGCCACCTCGACCGCGAACAGCGCGGGCTGGGTGAACGCCGTCTGATCCAGCAGTTCGGCGTCCGCGCTGCCCTCCGCGGCGAACATCACGTCCTTCAGCGGACGGTCGAGCAGCACATCGAGGTGCGCGCACACCTCGTCCAGGGCACGGGCGAACACCGGGAACGCCTCGTACAACTCCCGCCCCATGCCCAGGCGCTGCGCACCCTGGCCCGAGAACAGGAAGGCGGTGATTCCCGTCGGAGTGGCGACCGAGCGCACGACCCCGGGGGCCTCCTCACCGGTGGCGACGGCCTCGAGCCCGCGCAGCAGCTCCGCGCGGTCCGCCCCCGTCAGCACGGCACGGTGCTCGAACACCGACCGGGTGGCGACCAGGGAATAGCCCACGTCCTTCAGGCTCAGCTCGGGCCGTGCGGTCAGGTGGGCCCGCAGCCGCCGCGCCTGGGCGCGCAGCCCGTCAGCACTCCGGGCGGAGAGCGTCCAGGGAGCCGTGCCACGGTCGTCGGGAGCCGTCACCTCGGCCGGTCGCTCGTCTTCCGCGTCCGACGGGGCCTGCTCGATGATGGCGTGCGCATTGGTGCCGCTGACGCCGAACGCGGAGACACCGGCCCGGCGCGGCTGGCCCGTCTCCGGCCACTCGGTGGCCTCGGTCAGCAGCCGCACCTCACCCGCCGACCAGTCCACCTGCGGCGACGGCTCGTCCACATGCAGCATCTTCGGCAGCACACCGTGCCGCATCGCCATGATCATCTTGATGACGCCGGCGAGTCCGGACGCGGCCTGGGTGTGCCCGATGTTCGACTTCAGCGCGCCCAGCCACAGCGGGCGGCCCTCCGTCCGCTCCTGGCCGTACGTGGCCAGCAGCGCCTGCGCCTCGATCGGGTCACCCAGCGAGGTGCCCGTGCCGTGCGCCTCCACCGCGTCCACCTCGGCGGCGGACACCCCGGCGCTGGCCAGCGCCTGGCGGATCACCCGCTGCTGGGACGGGCCGTTGGGCGCCGTCAGGCCGTTGGACGCACCGTCCTGGTTCACGGCCGAGCCCCGCACGATGCCCAGCACCTGGTGGCCGTTGCGCCGGGCGTCCGAGAGCCGCTCCACGAGCAGCACATCGGCGCCCTCGCTCCAGCCGGTACCGTCCGCCGCGGCCGAGAACGGCTTGCAGCGGCCGTCCGGGGCGAGCCCGCCCTGCCGGCTGAACTCGACGAACGCCATCGGGGTGGCCATCACCGCCACACCGCCGACCAGCGCCATGGAGCATTCGCCCTGACGCAGCGACTGGCAGGCCAGATGCAGGGCCACCAGCGACGACGAGCAGGCCGTGTCCACCGTGACGGCGGGGCCTTCCAGACCGTAGGTGTAGGCGAGACGGCCGGAGACGACACTGCCCGCGTTGCCGGTCAGCAGCAGGCCCTCGACCTCCTCGGGCACCGTCTCCAGGTTGGTGCCGTATCCGGAGCCCGAGAAGCCGACGAACACACCGACCTGGCTGCCCCGCACCGACGTGGGGTTGATGCCCGCCCGCTCGAACGCCTCCCAGGAGGTCTCCAGCAGCAGCCGCTGCTGCGGGTCGGTGGCCAGGGCCTCACGGGGCGAGATCCCGAAGAAGCCGGGGTCGAACTCGCCCGCGTCATAGAGGAATCCGCCTTCGCGGGCGTAGAACTTGCCCGGCCGGTCCGGGTCCGGGTCGTACATGCCCGACAGGTCCCAGCTGCGGTCCGACGGGAAGGACGAGATGGCGTCGCCGCCACTCTCGACCAGCTGCCACAGGTCCTCGGGGCTCCGCACCCCGCCGGGGAAGCGGCAGCTCATGGAGACGATCGCGATGGGTTCGTCGTCCGCGCCGGACCCGGCCACGGCCCCGGTCCCGGCGGCGAGCGCCGGGGACGAGGTGCCCAGCACCTCGGTGCGCAGATGCGCCGCGAGCGTGCCGGCGCTGGGGTAGTCGAAGACCAGCGTGGCGGGCAGGCTGAGACCGGTCTCGGCGGCCAGCCGGTTGCGCAGGTCCACCGCGGTCAGCGAGTCGAAGCCCAGATCGCGGAAGGCCCGGTTCGGCTCGATCATCTCCGCGGCGGCGTAGCCGAGCACGGCGGCGGCGTGCTTGCGCACCAGATCGAGCAGCGCCCGGTCCCGCTCGCCCTCGGTGAGGGGGTTCAGCCGCTCGCGCAGCTGCGCCCCGGCGGCGTCGGCGCTCTCGCCACCGTCGCCCTTCGTCTCCAGCGCCCGGACCTCGTCGAGGTCGCTCAGCAACGGGCTGGGGCGGACCGCGGTGAACGAGGGCGCGAACCGCTCCCAGTCCACGTCCACGACCGTCACCACACCGTCGTCACCGGCCACCGCGCGCTCCAGCGCGGCGATCGCCAACTGGGGTGCCATCGCGGGCAGTCCACGCCGCGCCAGCTGCTCCCCCGCGTCGTCCCGGGTCGCCATGCCGCCCTCGGCCCACGGGCCCCAGGAGACGGCGGTGCCCGCGAGGCCCCGCGCACGGCGCCGCTCCACCAGCGCGTCCAGGAACGCGTTTCCGGAGCCGTAGACGCCCTGGCTGCCGCCGCCCCACACACCGGAGATGGACGAGAAGACCACGAACGCGTCGAGCTCGCGGTCGCCGAGCAGCTCATCCAGGTTGACGGCGCCCGCCACCTTGCCCGATACCACCCGGGCCGCGTCCGCGAGCTCGGTCTCCAGCAGGGAGGCCGCGATCGTGACACCCGCCGCGTGCACCACTCCGGTGAGCGGCCGGTGCTCCGGTACGGCGTCCAGGACGGCGGCGAGCGCGTCGCGGTCCGCCGCGTCACACGCGGCCACCGTCACCTCGGCGCCCATGCCCTCCAGCTCCGCCTTCAACTCGGCGGCGCCCTCGGCCTCGAGACCGCGGCGGCTGGTCAGCACCAGGTGCTCGGCACCGCTACGGACCAGCCAGCGGGCCACCTGGCCGCCGAGCCCGCCCGTGCCACCGGTGACCAGCACCGTGCCACGCGCACGCCACGACGTGTCCTCGCCGACGGCCGGGGCCGACCGCACCAGACGGCGTACGAAGACACCGGAGCCGCGCACCGCGACCTGGTCCTCGCCGCCCTCGACGGACAGCACACCGGCCAGCCGCGCCGCACCGCGCTCATCAAGCGACTCGGGCAGATCGACCAGACCGCCCCACAGCGGAGGCAACTCCAGCCCGGCCACCCGGCCCAGCGCCCAGACCATCGCCTGCGTCGGGCTGGTGAGCCGGTCGGAACGGCCCACGGTCACGGCGCCGCGCGTACCGCACCACAACCGGACCGGGATCTCGGCCCCCACCATGGCCCGCACCAGCACCAGGGTCAGCGCATAGCCGCCCGACAGCGCCGGATACCCCGGGCAGGGCTCCTCGTCCAGGGCCAGCAGCGACAGCACACCGCCCAGCTCAGGCGCCTGCTCGGCCAGCTCGCGCAGCCGCTCCGCCAGCGCGTCCGCGTCGAGGTCCCGCTCGTCCACCGCGACCGGGACCACGCCCGCACCGTGCCGCTCGAGCCCGGCGACGACCTCCGAGACCAGCTCGTCCTCGGCGCGGGACGCCGGAACCACCACCAGCCACGTCCCCGACAGCGAGCCGTCGGCGACGTCGGAGAACGGCTTCCACGACACCCGGTAGCGCCAGCCGTCGATCGTGGACTGGTCGCGGTTGTTGCGGTGATACGCGGACAGGGCGGGCAGCACCGCGCTCAGCGGCGCCTCGCTGTCGACCGCCAGCGCGCCCGCCAGCGACTCCAGGTCCTGGCGCTCCACCACGTCCCAGAACCGCGCGTCGACGGAGCCGGTGGCATCGGCCACGCCTCCGTCGGGCGACAGGCCGAATCCGTCCAGCCAGTAGCGCTCGCGCTGGAAGGCGTAGGTCGGCAGCTCGACAGGGCGGGCGCCACGGCCCTCCAGTGTGGTGAGCCAATCGACCTTCTTGCCACGCGCGAACACCTCGGCGGCGGAGGTCAGGAAGCGCTCCAGGCCGCCCTCGTCACGCCGCAGCGTGCCCACGACCACGGCCTGCGCCTCTGCGGCCTCGACGGTCTGCTGAACCGGAAGGGTGAGCACGGGGTGCGGGCTCACCTCGATGAAGGTGGCGTGTCCCTTGCCGAGGAGGGTGCGGGTGGTGGCCTCCAGCTCGACGGTCTGCCGGAGGTTGCGGTACCAGTACTCCGCGTCCAGACCGGCGGTGTCCACCAGCTCGCCGGTCACCGTCGAGTAGAACGGCACCTCCGACGAACGCGGTGCGATATCCGCCAGGACCTTCAGCAGCTCCTCGTGGATCGCCTCCACATGCGCCGAGTGCGAGGCGTAGTCCACCGGAACCCGGCGAACCCGGATCTCCTCACCCTCCAGCCGCGCCACCATCTCGTCCAGCGCACCCGGGTCACCGGACACCACGACCGAGCCGGGGCTGTTGACCGCGGCGACCGATATCGCGCCGTTCCAGGCGGCGATACGCTCCTTGGCCTCGTCCGCCGACAGACCGACCGACACCATGCCACCGCGGCCCGCAAGGCCCGCCGCGATCGCCTGCGACCGCAAGGTCACCACCTTGGCGGCGTCCTCCAGCGACAGCGCACCGGCCACGCAGGCCGCGGCGATCTCGCCCTGGCTGTGGCCCATGACGGCATCGGGCTCGACGCCCATCGAACGCCACAGTTTCGCCAGCGACACCATCACCGCGAACAGCACCGGCTGAACGACATCCACCCGGTCAAAACCGGGAGCACCGTCAACCCCGCGCAGCACATCCGTCAGCGACCAGTCCACATACGCCGACAGAGCCGTCTCACACTCGCCGATCGCCTCCGCGAAGACCGGCGAGGACTCCAGCAGCCCCACCGCCATACCGGCCCACTGCG
Organism: Streptomyces endocoffeicus; assembly: GCF_016741935.1. Taxonomy (GTDB): domain Bacteria; phylum Actinomycetota; class Actinomycetes; order Streptomycetales; family Streptomycetaceae; genus Streptomyces; species Streptomyces endocoffeicus. Next base: position 932,872 of record NZ_JAERRG010000001.1, read on the forward strand.
CCCCCTGACCGGGGAACACAAAGACCGAACGGCCCCGCACATCCGCCACGCCACGCGTGACACCCGAGGCGACCTCATCCCCGGCCAACGCGCCCAGCCGCTCCAGGAGCTCCTCGCGGTCGGCCCCGGTCACCACCCCACGGTGCTCGAACACCGACCGCGTCCCCACCAGAGAGAACGCCACATCGGCGGCGCCCAGCTCCGGACGGGCCGCCACGAACTCCCGCAGCCTGCCCGCCTGCGCCCGCAGGCCGGCCGCGCTGCGGCCGGACACCACCCAGGCCACCGGTCCGTCGGCGACCTCGGCCTCGGCGACCTCGGCCGCCTCGGCCTCCGGAGCCTGCTCCAGGATCGCGTGCGCGTTCGTTCCGCTGATGCCGAACGAGGACACACCCGCCCGCCGGGGCTGCTCCGACCCGGGCCAGGGGGTCGACTCGTTCAGCAGCCGGATGTCGCCCTCCGACCAGTCCACCTGGCTGGACGGCTCGTCCGCGTGGAGCGTCTTGGGCAGCACGCCGTTCCGGATGGCCATCACCATCTTGATGACCCCACCGACACCGGCGGCGGCCTGGGAGTGGCCGATGTTGGACTTCAGCGAGCCCAGCCACAGCGGCTTGTTCTCCGGCCGCTCCTTGCCGTAGGTGGCCATCAGCGCCTGCGCCTCGATGGGGTCGCCCAGCGAGGTGCCCGTGCCGTGGGCCTCCACCGCGTCCACATCAGCGGGCGTCAGGCCGGCGTTCTTCAGCGCCTGGCGGATCACCCGCCGCTGCGAGGGACCGTTGGGCGCGGTCAGACCGTTGGACGCGCCGTCCTGGTTGATCGCCGAGCCGCGGATGACGGCCAGCACCGGGTGGCCGTTGCGCCGGGCGTCCGAGAGCCGCTCCAGGAGCAGCAGACCCACGCCCTCCGCCCACCCCGTGCCGTCGGCGCCCGCGCCGAACGCCTTGCACCGTCCGTCGGGGGCGAGCCCGCCCTGCCGGCTGAACTCGACGAACATGCTGGGGGTGAACATGACGGCGACGCCGCCCGCCAGGGCCAGTGAGCACTCCTCCTGACGGAGCGCCTGGCAGGCCCAGTGCAGGGCCACCAGCGACGACGAGCACGCGGTGTCCACCGTCACGGCGGGCCCCTCCAGGCCCAGGGTGTAGGCCACCCGCCCGGACACCACGGAGGTGGCGTTGCCCGCGAGCATCAGCCCCTCCACGTCCGCGGGCATCTCGCTCACTCCGGCGCCGTAGCCGGAGGGCGAGGCGCCGACGAACACACCGGCCTGGCTGCCCCGCACCGACGCCGGGTCGATTCCGGCGCGCTCGAACGCCTCCCAGGCGGTTTCCAGCAGCAGCCGCTGCTGGGGGTCGGTGGCGAGCGCCTCCCGCGGGCTCATGGAGAAGAAGCCGGGGTCGAAGTCGCCGGGGGTCTCCAGGAATCCGCCCTCGCGGACGGAGAAGGTGCCGGACCGCTCCGAGTCGGGGTCGAAGAAACCATCGACGTCCCAGCCCCGGTCAGGAGGGAACTCGGTGATGGCGTCGCCGCCCTCGGCGACGAGCCGCCACAGCTCCTCCGGCGTCTTCACGCCCCCGGGGTACCGGCAGCTCATCGCCACAATGGCGATGGGCTCCCGGTCCCGCTCCTCCACCTGTCGAAGTTGCCGACGAGCCTGACGCAGGTCAGCCGTCACCTTCTTGAGGTAGTCAAGGAGTTTTTCGTCTTCCGCCACTATCCCCAGCCCCTTGAAACACTCTGTGAGTTCCAGCTCGCCACGTCAGGACATTCCGAATTCGTCGTCGATGAGTTTGAAGATCTCGTCGGCGGTGGCCGATTCGATCTCGCTGTCGTCGTCCATCTCGTCGTCCAGCGCCGTCGCGGTGCCGGACACCTGCCCGGTTCCGCCGGCGGACCACTTGGCCACCAGGCCCTGGAGCCGCGCCATGACCTTGTCGTGCGTCTCACTGTCGGAGTCGAGCGCCGACAGGGTGGATTCCAGTCGGTCGAGTTCTCCGAAGACGGGCTCGGTCGCGGGCCCGTCGGCGGGGGTGACCTCTTCGCGCAGGAATCGTCCGAGCGCCGCCGGGGTCGGGTAGTCGAACACCAAGGTCGCCGGCAGCCGCGTTCCCGTGATCGCGTTGAGGCGGTTGCGCAGTTCGACGGCCGACAGGGAGTCGAAGCCGAGGTCCTTGAACGCGTGTCCCGGCTCGATCGCCTGTCCCGACGCATAGCCGAGGACGACGGCCACCTGGTCGCACACCAGGTCCACCAGGATGCGCTCGCGCTCCGTCTCGGACTTCCCGGCCAGGTGCTGCTTGACCTCGGCGGCCGGGTCGGCCGTGGCGCTCGCGGCGCCCGCCTCCGCGGTCCGACGTGCGGGTGCCCGCACCAGTCCGCGCAGCAGTGCGGGTACCGCGTCGCTCACCGACGCCATGTCCATCGTCATGGGCACCAGGACGGCACCGTCGAGATCGCGGGTCGCGTCGAACAGCGCGAGTCCGGCCTCGGGGGTGAGGGCGACCATGCCGGTCCTGGTCATCCGGTTGACGTCGGCGTCGGCCAGCTCGGTGGTCATGCCGCCGTCCTGTGTCCACGGCCCCCAGACGAGCGAGGCTGCGGGGAGACCCTCGGCCCTGCGGTGCTGGGCCAGGGCGTCCATGAACGCGTTGCCCGCCGCGTAGTTGGCCTGGCCCGCGCCGCCGAAGGTACCGGAGACGGAGGAGAACAGGATGAACGCGGCGAGGTCGAGGTCGCGGGTGAGCTCGTGGAGGTGCAGCGCGGCGTCCACCTTCGGACGCAGCACCTTGTCCACCCGCTCCGGCGTCAGCGACTCCACCAGACCGTCGTCCAGCACACCCGCCGCGTGCACCACGGCCGACAGCGGATGCTCCGACCCGATTCCGGCCAGCAGGCTCTCCACCGAAGTCCGGTCGGCGACATCGCACGCCACCGCCTCCGCCTCGGCGCCCAGCCCGGCCAGCTCCGCCACCAACTCCGCCGCACCCGGCGCCTCCGCGCCACGACGACTCGTCAGCACCAGACGCTCAACCCCGTGCTCCACCACCAAGTGCCGGGCCAGCAACGCGCCCAGACCACCCGTACCACCCGTGATCAGCACCGTCCCCGGGCCTTCGAGCGTCCTCGGGATGGTCAGCGCCACCTTGCCGGTGTGCCGGGCCTGGCCGATGAAGCGGAAGGCGTCGGGCGCCCTGCGGACATCCCAGGTGCGCACCGGCAGCGGTCGCAGCACTCCGCTTTCGAACAGGGAGATCAGCTCGCCCCACATCTCGTGGATGCGAACGGGTCCCGCCTCCATGAGATCGAACGCCTGGTAGGAGACGCCGCCGTATTCGGCGGCCACCTCCTCCGGCACCCTGATGTCGGTCTTGCCCATCTCCAGGAACCGGCCGCCGCGCGGCAGCAGACGCAGGCCCGCGTCCACGAACTCCCGCGCCAGCGAGTCGAGCACCACGTCCATACCGCGCCCGCCGGTCACATCGAAGAAGCGCTTCTCGAAGTCCAGCGTCCGCGACGACGCGATGTGCTCGTCGTCCAGACCCAGCGACCGCAGGGTGTCCCACTTGCCCTCGCTCGCGGTACCGAAGACCTCGGCGCCGAGGTGCCGTGCCAACTGGAGCGTGGCCATGCCCACACCACCGGCCGCCGAGTGCACCAGCACCGACTGGCCGGGCTGGAGACCGCCCAGGTCCACCATGGCGTAGTAGGCCGTCAGGAACACGATGGGGGTGGAGGCCGCCTGCTCGAACGTCCAGTCGCCCGGGATCCGGGCGACGACGCGCCGGTCGGTGATGGCCACCGGGCCGAACGACCCGCCGAAGATGCCCATCACCCGGTCGCCGGGCGCCAGGTCCGTCACTCCGGGGCCGACCTCGGTCACGGTACCGGCGCCCTCGCCACCGAGCGGCCCGGCCTCTCCGGGGTACATCCCCAGGGCGTTGAGCACATCGCGGAAGTTCACACCCGCCGCGCGCATCTCGACCCTGATCTCGTTCTCGCCCAGGGCCTCGGTGGCATCGGGGCAGGGCAGCAGCGCCAGGTTCTCCAGGGTCCCCTTGGCGTGCATGTCCAGGCGCCATTCCCGTATTCCGGCGGGCGGCAGCAGCGCGGCACCCGAGGAGACCCGGGCCATGCGCTGGCCGAGCACCGTTCCCTCGCGGACCACGGCCTGCGGCTCGTCGGTGGCGAGCACGGCGGGCAGTGCCGCCTTGGACGCCTCGTCGGGCTCCCGCGGGTCCAGGTCCACCAGGACGAAGCAGTTCGGGTTCTCCGACTGCGCGGACCGCACCATGCCCCACAGGGGGGCGTGGATCAGGTCCGGGGTCTCGTCGCGGTCCTCGGGCGCCATCGCGCCCGAGGTCACGAAGACCAGTCGGGAGGAGTCGAACCGGCGGTCGCCGAGCCAGCCCTGGATCATGCCGAGCGTGTGGTGCGTCACCGCGTGGACGGCGCCCGCCGGCTCCAGGCCCCGCTTGGCCTTGCTCTTGCCCTTGGCCTTCGCCTTGCTCTTGGGCCTGCCCTGAGCCGCCTCGTCGTCGAGGCCCGGCGCGTAGGAGACCAGCACGGCCTCCGGGGCGGCGGCGCCACCGTCGATCGCGGCGCCCAGCGCGTCGAGATCGGCGTAGGCGGTCACCTCGGCTCCGGCGATCGCGCCGGCGGCCAGTCCGTAGTGGTCGGTGCCCACCAAGGCCCACTTGGCCGTCGCGGCCTCGGCCGGAACGGCGGCCGGAACGGCGGTCCAGTCCAGCGTGAACAGCGAGTCGCGGAACTCCGACGTCCTGGCCGAGTCGATGTGTTCCACCGACACCGGGCGCAGCACGAGGGATTCGACCGACGCCACCGGGCGGCCGGTCCCGTCGGCCACCGCGAGGGAGATGGAATCCGGTCCGAGCTGGGTGAGCCGCACCCGCAGGGTGGACGCGCCACCGGCGTGGAGCGACACCCCGCTCCAGGAGAACGGGAGCCGGGAGAGCCCGACGTCCTCCAGGGCCACGAAGGTCACCGCCTGCACGGCGGCGTCCAGCAGGGCGGGGTGGAGGCCGAAGTCGACCGCGTCCGACGCGTGCTTCTCACCGAGGCTGACCTCGACGTAGACGTCGTCGCCGGAGCGCCAGGCGGCCCGCAGGCCCTGGAACACCGGGCCATAGGCGAAGCCGGTGGCGGCGAAGCGCTCGTAGAAGTCGCTGATGTCCAGGGCTTCCGCGTCCGCCGGGGGCCACGCGCTCAGGTCGAACGACGGCTCGGGGCCGGCCGGGGCGAGCGCACCGGCCGCGTGCTGCGTCCACGGCTCGTCCGAGGACGCGCCGGCCGGGCGGGAGTACAGGCTGAGCGAGCGGTAGCCCGTCTCGTCCGTGTCACCCACCCAGAGCTGCACCTGGACCGGTTCGTTCTCGGGCAGGACCATCGGGGTGGCCAGGGTGACCTCCTCGACCCGGCCGCAGCCGACCTGGTCGGCGGCGCGGATGGCCAGCTCCAGGAATCCGGTCCCGGGGAACAGCGCCGCGCCCCCGATCGCGTGGTCGGCGAGCCACGGCTGGCTCTGCACCGACAGCCTGCTGGTGAACAGGAATCCATCGCTGCCCGCCAGCTCGACTCCGGCACCCAGCAGCGGGTGGTTGGGAGAGCTGAGCCCGGCGGAGGCGACATCCCCGGTCATCGGGCCGGGCGCCTTCGGCCAGTAGCGCTGCCGCTGGAAGGCGTAGGTGGGCAGTTCCACCCGCCGCACATCGTGTCCGGCGAACGCCGTCGACCAGTTCACGGTGGTGCCGTGGACGTGGAGTTCGGCCAGCGCCGTCGTCAGCGCCTGGGCCTCGGGGCGGTTCTTCCGCAGCGCGGGGACGAGGGTGAGATCGGCCCCGCCCTCGTCGGCCGTCAGGCAGTCCTGGGCCATCGCTGTGAGCACACCGTCGGGGCCCACCTCCAGGAACGAGGTCACCCCGAGCTTCTCCAGGGCCCGTACCCCGTCCGCGAAGCGCACCGCCTCCCGCACGTGCCGCACCCAGTACTCCGGCGAGCACACCTCGGCGGCCGCCGCCGAGGCACCCGTGAGGTTGGAGACCAGGGAGATCGACGGTGCCCGGAAGGACAGGCCGGAGACGACGTCATGGAAGTCGTCCAGCATCGCGTCCATGCGCGGCGAGTGGAAGGCGTGGCTGACCGTCAGCCGGCGGGTCTTGCGACCTTGCTCCGCCCAGTCCTCGGCGATCTCCAGTGCCGCGGCCTCATCGCCCGCGATCACCACGGCCGTCGGGCCGTTGACCGCGGCGATGCTCACCTCGGCCGCACGGCCGGCCAGCGACAGAGCGACTTCCTCCTCGGACGCCTGGATGGCCACCATCGCGCCGCCCTCCGGCAGCGCCTGCATCAGCCGGCCACGCGCCGCGATCAGCGCGCACGCGTCCTCCAGGGAGAGCACCCCGGCCACATGGGCCGCGGCGACCTCTCCCACCGAGTGGCCGATCAGCACATCCGCGGTGACGCCCCAGCGCTCCAGCAGCCGGAACAGCGCCACCTCGATGGCGAACAGCGCGGGCTGGGTGAACGCCGTCTGGTTCAGCAGCTCGGCATCCGCGCTGCCCTCGGCGGCGAACATCACCTCCTGCAGCGGCCGGTCGAGCCGCACATCGAGGTACGCGCACACCTCGTCCAGCGCGCGGGCGAACACCGGGAAGGCGTCGTACAGCTCCCGGCCCATGCCCAGGCGCTGCGCGCCCTGACCCGAGAACAGGAACGCCGTCTTGCCGGCCGTGCCCACGGATCCCTGGACGACTGCGGGGGCCGTGGCACCCGAGGCGATGGCCTCGAGACCGCTCAGCAGCCCGTCCCGGTCGCCGCTCATGAGCACGGCGCGGTGATCGAAGACGGACCGGGTGACCGCCAGCGCGTGGCCCACGTCGTCGAGGTCGAGCTCGGGGTGGGCCGTCACATAGTCGTGCAGGTTCCTCGCCTGGGCGCGCAGCGCCTCGGCGCCCTTGCCGGTGACCGTCCAGGGACGTGCGTCCGAGTCGGCCTGGGGGGCGTCGTCCGTACGGACCCGCTCCAGCGCCTCCGGCTCCGGGGCCTGCTCGATGATGGTGTGGGCGTTGGTGCCGCTGATGCCGAACGAGGAGATGCCCGCCCGGCGCGGCTCGCCGTTCTCCGGCCACGCGGTCGGCGCGGTCAGCAACCGGACCTCGCCCGCCGTCCAGTCCACATGCGGCGTGGGCTCATCGACGTGGAGCGTCCGCGGCAGCACGCCCTCGCGCATGGCCATCACCATCTTGATGATCCCGGCCACGCCCGCGGCCGCCTGCGTGTGCCCGAGGTTCGACTTGATGGAGCCCAGCCACAGCGGCTGGTCCTCCTGCCGCCCCTGGCCGTAGGTGGCCAGCAGCGCCTGTGCCTCGATCGGGTCACCGAGCCTGGTGCCGGTGCCGTGCGCCTCGACCGCCTGCACCTGGTGGGCGGCGAGGTCGGCGCTGGCCAGCGCCTGACGGATGACCCGCTGCTGCGACGGGCCGTTGGGCGCCGTGATGCCGTTGGACGCACCGTCCTGGTTGACCGCGGAGCCACGCACGATCGCCATCACCGGGTGACCGTTGCGCCGCGCGTCCGACAGCCGCTCCAGCAGCAGCACGCCGACGCCCTCGGACCAGCCGGTGCCGTCCGCCGACGCGGCGAACGCCTTGCACCGCCCGTCCGACGACAGCCCCTTCTGGCGGCTGAAGTCCACGAACGACCCCGGGCTGGACATGATCGTGACACCGCCGGCCAGCGCCATGTCGCACTCGCCCTGGCGCAGCGACTGCGCGGCCATGTGCAGCGCCACCAGCGACGACGAGCACGCCGTGTCCACCGTGACGGCCGGTCCTTCGAGACCGAAGGTGTAGGAGATACGGCCCGATACGACGCTGGCCGCGTTGCCCGTTCCGAGGTAGCCCTCGGGTCCGCCCGGGGCGGTCAGCAGCAGGCCGATGTAGTCCTGGCCGTTGCTTCCCGCGAAGACACCCGTCCGGCTTCCCTTGAGGGAGGTGGGGTCGATGCCCGCCCGCTCGAACACCTCCCAGGAGGTCTCCAGCAGCAGCCGCTGCTGCGGGTCGATGGTCAGCGCCTCGCGCGGAGCGATCCCGAAGAACTGCGGATCGAACTCATCGGCGTCGTAGACGAATCCGCCGCCGCTCGAGTAGCTGGTGCCCGAGTTCTCCGGGTCCGGGTCGTAGAGCTCGTCGAGGTCCCAGCCACGGTTGGTCGGGTAGGCGCTGATCACGTCGCTGCCCTCGGAGACCAGCCGCCACAGATCCTCCGGGGTGCGTACCCCACCGGGGAAGCGGCAGCTCATCGACACGATCACGATCGGATCGTCGTCCACGACCGTGCCCGTCACCACCGGCAGGTCATCGGCCGGCGCGGGGGCGGTGCCCAGCACCTCACCGAGGACGAACTCGGCGAGCGCCGTGGGCGTCGGGTAGTCGAAGGCCACGGTGATCGGCAGGTTCACACCGGTCGCCATGCCGAGGCCGTTGCGCAGCTCCACGGCGGTCAGCGAGTCGAACCCGATGTCCCTGAAGGCCCGGTCCGGCTCCACCGAGTCGGCGCTCGGATAGCCGATCGCCTCGGCGGCGTGCGACCTGACGAGGTCGAGCACCTCCGCCTGGCGTTCGGCGGCCGACAGCCCTTCGAGGCGCTCGACCAGCCCGCTGGAGGCCGCGCCGATCTCGGCCTCCGCCGCCTCCAGCGCCTGCCGCACCTCCGGCAGTTCGTTCAGCAGGGGACGCGGCCGGGCGGCGGCGAATCCGGGGGCGTAGCGCTCCCAGTCCACGTCGGCGACGGTGATGTCGACCTCTTCGTGGTCGAGCGCCTGCTGAAGGGCGTCGACGGCGAGTTCGGGCGCCAGCGCCGGCATACCTTGCCGCTTCAGCTGGGCCGCGGTGGCCTCGTTGACCAGACCACCGCCGCCCCAGGCACCCCACGCCACCGAGGTGGCCGCCAGCCCCTGGGCCCGGCGCTGCTGCGCCAGGGCGTCGAGGAAGGCGTTCGCGGCGGCGTAGCTGCCCTGGCCGTTACCACCGACGGTTCCGGCGTAGGAGGAGAAGAGGATGAACGCGGACAGGTCCAGGTCCTGGGTCAGCTCGTGGAGGTTCACCACGGCGTCCACCTTGGGCCGGAAGACACCCTGCGCCCTGGGGACGGTGAGGGTGTCGATGAGGCCGTCGTCCAGGATGCCGGCCGCGTGCACCACCGCGGTGAGCGGGTACTCGGCGGGCAGCCCGTCGATGAGCTCACGCAGCGCGCCGCGGTCGGCGGCGTCACAGGCCGCGACGGTGACCCGCGCGCCGAGAGCGATCAGCTCGTCCCTCAGCTCGGCCGCGCCAGGGGCGTCCGGGCCGCGGCGGCTGGTCAGCACCAGGTGCTCGGCACCGGCCTGGACGAGCCAGCGGGCGAGGCGGCCACCGAGGGCACCGGTACCACCGGTGATCAGGACGCTGCCGCGAGGCTCCCAGGTACGGGCCGGCTGGGTGTCGCCCAGGGGTGCCCGGACGAGCCGTCGGCCGAAGACCCCGGTGGCGCGCACCGCGACCTGGTCCTCGTCACCGGAGCGCCCGATCAGGCCGACCAGGCGGTTCAGCGCCCGCTCGTCGATCGCGTCCGGCGACTCGGGGAGGTCGACGAGACCGCCCCAGCGCTGTGCGTACTCCAGGCCGACCACCCGGCCCAGACCCCATATCAGGGACTGCTTGACGTTGCCGACCCGGTCGGAGCGGCCCACGGACACGGCTCCGGTGGTGGCGAGCCACAGCGGCACATCGATGTCGATGTCGCTCAGCGCCTGGACCAGGGCCACGGTGCCGGCGAAGCCGCGCGGAATGCCCGGGTGTTCGGGGAGCGCCTCCTCGTCCAGCGCGAGCAGGGAGAGCACTCCGTCGATCGCGGGCTTCCCCGCCTGCTCGGATCCGTCCGTGGCGGGTGTGCCGGGGGCCGCGGCCCGGATGAGCTCGACCAGCGACGACCGCTCCGGCTCCGCCTCGTCCAGGTCGATCCGCACCATGCGGGCCCCGTGGCGCTCCACGTCCCGGGCGATGCGCTCGGCCAGTTCACGGGCGCTGTCGACCGGCGGGACGACGACCGCCCAGGTACCGGTGATCGGGGCGCCCTGCTCCTGGTCGGAGCCGGACGACGGCTGGTCGATGAGGGGCTTCCAGTTGATCCGGTAGCGCCAGTTGTCGACCGTCGAGCGGTCACGCCTGCCTCGCCGGTACGACGACAGGGCGGGCAGCACCGCGCTCAGCGGCGCCTCCCCGTCGAGCTCCAGCGTCCGCGCCAGTCCCTCGAGGTCCTCGCGCTCGACGGCCTCCCAGAACCGGGCGTCCACCGAGTCGGCCTCGGACACGGGGGCGTTGCCGAACGTGGCGTCCTCGGCCGGCTGCGGCCAGTACCGCTGCCGCTGGAAGGCGTAGGTCGGCAGGTCGATCTGGCGGGCGCCGTGTCCGGCGAACACCTTCCGCCAGTCGACGTCGGCCCCATTGACATGAAGCTCGGCGACCGAGGTCAGGAACCGCTCCAGGCCGCCCTCGTCACGGCGCAGCGTGCCGATGACCACGGCCTGGGCCTCGGCGGCCTCCACGGTCTGCTGAACGGGAAGGGTGAGGACCGGATGCGGGCTCACCTCGATGAACACACCGTGGCCACTGCCGAGCAGGGTACGGGTGGTGGCTTCCAGCTCGACGGTCTGCCGCAGGTTGCGGTACCAGTACTCCGCGTCCAGACCGGCGGTGTCCACCAGTTCGCCGGACACCGTGGAGTAGAACGGCACCTCCGAGGAACGCGGCTCGATACCGGCGAGGACCTTCAGCAGTTCCTCGTGGATGGCCTCGACGTGTGCGGAGTGCGAGGCGTAGTCCACCGGCACCCGGCGAACCCGGATCTCCTCACCCTCCAGCCGCTCGACCATCTCATCCAGCGCACCCGCGTCACCCGACACCACGACCGAACCCGGGCCGTTGACCGCGGCGACCGAGATCGCGCCATCCCAGGCGGCGATGCGCTCCTTGGCCTGGTCGACCGGCAGCCCGACCGACACCATGCCACCGCGGCCCGCAAGGCCCGCCGCGATCGCCTGCGACCGCAAGGTCACCACCTTCGCGGCATCCTCCAGCGACAGGGCGCCCGCGACGCAGGCCGCGGCGATCTCGCCCTGGCTGTGGCCCATCACGGCATCCGGCTCGATGCCAACCGAACGCCACAGCTTCGCCAGCGACACCATCACCGCGAACAGCACCGGCTGCACGACATCCACCCGGTCGAAGCCGGGAGCGCCCTCGGCACCGCGCAGTACCTCGGTCAGCGACCAGTCCACATAGGCCGACAGGGCCGTCTCACATTCGGCCATCGCCTCCGTGAACACCGGCGAGGACTCCAGCAAGTCCACCGCCATGCCCATCCACTGCGCCCCCTGGCCGGGGAAGACGAACACCGAACGGCCCGGTGCCTCGACGGCGCTCGCGCGGACCACGCCCGGTGCCTTCGTGCCCTCGGCCAACGCCGCCAGGCGCTCGAGGAGTTCCTCGCGGCCGGTCCCGGTCACCGCGGCCCGGTACTGGAACGCGGACCTGGTCGTCGCGAGGGAGTGCGCCACATCCGCGGCACGCAGCTCGGGGCGCTCGGCCACGAACTCCCGCAGCTGCTCGGCCTGGGCCAGCACCGCGTCGTTGCTCTTGGCGGCCACGACCCACGTCACCGGACCATCGGCGACCTCGGCCTCGGCGGTCTCGGCCGCCTCAACCTCCGGAGCCTGCTCCAGGATGGTGTGCACATTGGTGCCGCTCATACCGAACGCCGACACACCCGCACGCCGCGGGCGCCCGGTCTCGGGCCACGGCCTGGCCTCGGCCAGCAGCTCGACGTCGCCCTCCGTCCAGTCCACGTGCGGCGAAGGCTCGTCGAGGTGCAGCGTCTTCGGCAGCACGCCGTGACGCATCGCCATCACCATCTTGATGATGCCGCCCACGCCCGCGGCCGCCTGCGAGTGGCCGATGTTCGACTTGATGGCGCCCAGCATCAGCGGCTCGCCCTCGGGGCGGTCCTGGCCGTAGGTGGCCAGCAGCGCCTGCGCCTCGATCGGGTCGCCCAGCGACGTACCCGTACCGTGCGCCTCCACGGCGTCCACCTCGGCGGCCGACAGACGGGCGTTCGCCAGCGCCTGCCGGATGACCCGCTGCTGCGACGGGCCGTTGGGCGCCGTCAGACCGTTGCTCGCACCGTCCTGGTTCACCGCGCTGCCCCGCACCACGGCGAGCACCGGGTGCCCGTTGCGGCGTGCGTCCGACAGCCTCTCGAGGACGAGCATGCCGACGCCTTCGGCCCAGCTCGCACCGTCCGCGGCGGCCGAGAACGGCTTGCTCCGTCCGTCGGAGGCCAGGGCGCGCTGCCGGCTGAACTCGATCAGCGACATCGGGGTGGACATCACCGTCACACCACCGGCCAGCGCCAGCGAGCACTCGCCCTGGCGCAGTGCCTGCCACGCGAGGTGCAGGGCGACCAGCGACGAGGAGCACGCGGTGTCCACCGTCATGGCGGGCCCTTCGAGGCCCAGGGTGTAGGAGATACGGCCCGAGAGCACGCTCGGCGAGACACCGGTGCCGACGAGGCCCTCGACCGCCTCCTGGGATCCGACGAGAACGCCGCCGTAGTCCTGGTAGGTCGTGCCGGCGAAGACGCCGGTCTGGCTGCCCTTTGCCGAGACCGGGTCGATACCGGCCCGCTCCAGCGCCTCCCACGAGGTTTCCAGCAGCAGTCGGTGCTGCGGGTCCATCGCTATCGCCTCACGCGGCGAGATCCCGAAGAACGCCGGGTCGAACTGGCTGGCGTTGTGCAGGAAGCCACCTTCCTGCGTGTAGCACTTGCCGGGCTCGTCCGGGTCCGGGTCGTAGAGGTTCTCCACGTCCCAGCCGCGGTCCGTCGGGAAGGGCGAGATGCCGTCCCGGCCCTGGGCGACGAGATCCCACAGACCCTCGGGGGTGGTCACCCCTCCGGGATAGCGGCAGCTCATCCCCACGATCACGATCGGATCGTCGTTGGCCGCCACCGCGACCGGTACCGGCTGCCGGGCCCCGGTCAGCGTGCCGAGGACCTCGGCACGGGTGAACTTCGCCAGTTCGGCGGGGGTCGGGTAGTCGAACACGGCCGTCGCCGGGAGGCGCAGGCCCGTGGCCTTGCTCACCCGGTTACGGAACTCGACGGCGGTCAGCGAGCTGAAGCCGAGGTCCTTGAACGCCTGCGATCCCTGGACCGCGTCGGCGGAGGCGTGTCCGAGCACTCCCGCGACATGTGTGCGGATCACATCGAGCAGCACCCGGTCCTGCTCCGGCTCGGAGAGCCCGGCCAGCCGCTCGCGCAGCGCGGCGAGCGGACCGGAGTCCGATCCGGCGCCCCGCTTGGCGGTGCGTCGTGTGGTCTTGCGCCGACGGGAGGGCTTGGTGGAGGTCTCCTCTACGGAGGTGGTCACCTCGACGGGAGTGGTCTCCTCGACGGAGGTGGTCTCCTCGACGGGAGTGGTCTCCTCGACGCGGGTGGTCACCTCGGGAGAGGTGCCGGTCCCGGCCGCATCCGGCGCCGGGATCTCCGGCTGCTCCGTGGCGACCTGGCGCAGCGTCACCTTGTCGGCGGACAGCACGGCCTCACCGGCTCCGTCGACAGCCGTCAGGGAGAGGGTCTCCGGCCCGGTCCGGGCGAGCCGGACACGCAGCGCGGAGGCACCGGCCGCGTACAGCGACACCCCGGCCAGGCTGAACAGCATGCGGCCGCGCCCCATGCCGTCCAGCACTCCGAGGCCGAGCGGCTGCAGCGCCGCGTCCAGCAGGGCGGGGTGCAGCCCGAACCGCTGGGCGTCCACAACGGACTCCTCAGCCAGGCTGACCTCGGCGAACACCTCGTCCTCGCGCTGCCACACGGCTCGCAGCCCACGGAACGAGGGTCCGTAGACGAAGCCGCTGTCGGCGAGGAGCTCGTAGAGGCCGTCCACATCGACGCGCTCGGCGCCGGGCGGGGGCCAGGCGGCGGAGTCGAGGCGCGCCGCTCCTTCGGCGGTCGCGGCGTCCTCCGGCTCCGGGGCGAGCACACCGCTGGCGTGGCAGATCCACTCGTCCTCGTCCTCGTCCACCGGCTCGGCGGCTCGCGAGTACATCTCCAGCGAACGGGTGCCGGACTCGTCCTCCTCGCCGAGGACGAGCTGGATCTGGACGCCGCCCCCTCGGGGAAGGAGCAGCGGCGCCTGGATGACGAGCTCTTCCACCTGGCCGAGGCCGACCTCGTCACCGGCGCGAATGGCCAGTTCGACGAGGGCCGTGGTGGCCAGGACCGCCTCGCCGCGCAGAACATGGTCCGCCAGCCAGGGCTGGGTGTGCAGCGAGAGCGATCCGGTGAACACCAGGCCGTCGGCGCCCGCGAGGGGGACGGCTCCGCCCAGCAGCGGGTGATCGGCGGGGTCGAGGCCGAAGGCCGCGGCGTCTCCCGCCGAGGCACCGGCCTCCAGCCAGTAGCGCTGATGCTGGAACGCGTAGGTCGGAAGGTCCACGCGGCGGGCGCCGCGTCCGGCGAAGAAGGCCCGCCAGTCGACGGTTTCGCCGTGGACGTGCATCTCGGCGAGCGCCGCGAGGAGCGCCTGCGTGTCGGGGCGATCCTTGCGCAGCACCGGAACCAGCAGGGGGGCCGGTGTGCCCTCGGCCGCGATGTCGTCGACCGGCTCGGTCAGGCAGTCCTGGGCCATCGCGGACAGTACGCCGTCGGGGCCCACCTCGATGTACGCGGTGACACCCTGGGCTTCGAGGGACCGCACTCCGTTGCGGAAGCGGACGGTCTCCCGTACGTGCCGCACCCAGTACTCCGGCGAGCACACCTCCTCGGCCCCGGCCTGCTCACCCGTGACGTTGGAGACGAGCGCGATGGACGGGCTGTGGTAGGTGAGCGTCCCCGCGACCGCGCGGAAGTCGTCCAGCATCGCGTCCATGTGCGGGGAGTGGAAGGCGTGGCTGACACGCAGACGGCGCGTCTTGCGGTCCTGCTCGGCCCACTGTCCGGCGATCTCCAGCGCCGCTGCCTCATCACCGGCGATGACCACGGAGGTCGGGCCGTTGACGGCGGCGATGCTCACCTCGGCCGCACGGCCGGCGAGTGACGGAGCGATCTCCTCCTCGGACGCCTCGATGGCGACCATCGCCCCACCGGCCGGCAGCGCCTGCATCAGGCGGCCGCGGGCGGCCACCAGCGCGCAGGCGTCATCCAGGGAGAACACCCCGGCCACGTGGGCCGCGGCGATCTCACCGATGGAGTGGCCGATCAGCACATCCGGGGTGACACTCCAGTGCTCCAGCAGCCGGAACAGCGCCACCTCGACCGCGAAGAGCGCGGGCTGGGTGAACGCCGTCTGGTCCAGCAGCTCGGCGTCCGCACTGCCCTCGGCCGCGAACATCACGTCCCGCAGCGGACGGTCCAGCAGAAGGTCGAGCCGTGCGCTCACCTCGTCCAGCGCCCTGGCGAACACCGGGAACTCCTCGTACAGTTCGCGACCCATGCCCAGGCGCTGCGCGCCCTGGCCGGTGAACAGGAACGCGGTCTTTCCGGCCGTGGCCGCCTGCCCCTGAACGATGCCGGGGGCGTCGTCGCCCGCGGCGACGGTCTCCAGGCCGCGCAACAGCGCCTCGCGCTCGGTGCTCAGCAGCACCGCGCGGTGCTCGAACACCGATCGCGTGGCGACCAGCGATTCGGCGATGTCCAGGACACCGGCCCCGGCCCCTTCGGAGACGCCGGACCCGGCCCCTTCGGAAAGGTGGGCGCGCAGCCGCTCGGCCTGGGCGCGCAGGGCTTCCGGGCTCCGGGCGGAGAGCACCCACGGGGCCATGCCCTGGTCGTCGGCGGGGGCCGCCGGGGCGGGCTCCGCCTCGTCCTGGACCGGGGCCTGCTCGATGATGGTGTGCGCGTTGGTGCCGCTCACGCCGAAGGCGGAGATACCGGCCCGGCGCGGCCGCTCGGTCGCGGGCCATGCGGCGGCCTCCGTCAGCAGGCGCACCTCGCCCGCGGACCAGTCCACCTCGCGCGACGGCTCATCCACGTGCAGCGTCCGCGGCAGCACTCCGTGCCGCATCGCCATCACCATCTTGATGACACCGGCGACACCGGCGGCGGCCTGCGTGTGGCCGATGTTCGACTTGATCGAGCCCAGCCAGAGCGGCAGGTCCTCCGGGCGCTCCTGCCCGTAGGTGGCCAGCAGCGCCTGTGCCTCGATCGGGTCACCCAGCGTCGTACCGGTGCCGTGCGCCTCGATCACCTGGACGTCGGCGGCGGAGAGCTGGGCGTTGGCGAGGGCCTGCCGGATCACCCGCTGCTGCGAGGGGCCGTTGGGCGCCGTCAGACCGTTGCTCGCACCGTCCTGGTTGACCGCCGAGCCGCGCACGATCGCCAGCACCTGGTGGCCGTTGCGCCGGGCGTCGGACAGCCGCTCCACGAGGAGCATGCCCACACCCTCGGACCAGCCCGTGCCATCGGCCGCGTCCGCGAACGGCTTGCACCGTCCGTCGGGGGCGAGCCCGCGCTGCCGGCTGAACTCCACGAAGGCGGCCGGGCTGGTCATCACGGTGACGCCACCGGCGAGCGCCATGGAGCACTCGCCCTGGCGCACCGCCTGCGCGGCCTGGTGCAGGGCGACCAGCGACGACGAGCACGCCGTGTCCACCGTCAGCGCGGGTCCTTCCAGACCCAGGGTGTAGGAGATGCGGCCCGACACGACGGAGGTGGCGCTGCCGGTCAGCAGCTGCCCTTCCAGCCCCTCGGGGATCTCGTGCAGCCCCATTCCGTAGCCGGAAGTCGCGGCTCCCACGTAGACACCGATCTGGTTGCCGCGTACGGACGCCGGGTCGATACCGGCCCGCTCGAACGCCTCCCAGGAGGTCTCCAGCAGCAACCGCTGCTGCGGATCCATGGCGAGCGCCTCGCGCGGCGAGATTCCGAAGAACGCGGCGTCGAACTCGCCCGCCTCGTCGAGGAATCCACCCTCACGGGCGTAGAACGTGCCCAAACTCTCGGGGTCGGGGTCGTACATCCCGTCGACGTCCCACCCACGGTCGGAGGGGAAGTCCGTGATGGCGTCCGTACCGGCCGCGACGAGGTTCCACAGCTCCTCCGGGCTGCGCACACCGCCGGGGAAGCGGCAGCTCATCCCGACGATCGCGATCGGGTCGTCGTCGGCCGGGGCCACCACCGCCGACGGCGTGGCCACCGCGCCCCGCGTCCCCAGCACCTCGGTACGCAGATGGTCGGCCAGCACCGTGGCGCTCGGGTAGTCGAAGACCAACGTGGCCGGCAGCACCAGCCCGGTCTCCGCGTTCAGGCGGTTACGGAACTCCACCGCCGTGAGCGAGTCGAAGCCCAGCTCCTTGAACGCACGCGCGGGCTCGACCGCCTCCGCACCGGAGAAGCCGAGGACCGCGGCGGCGTGGGCGCGCACCAGGTCGAGCAGGGTCCGGTCGATCTCGGCCTCGGTGAGCCCCGTCAGGCGCTCCCGCAGTGCCGAGCCGGTGCCGGTGCCCTCGGTGCTTCCGGCGCTCGCCAGCGCACGCTCGACCTCGGGCAGTTCACCGATGAGCGGGCTCGGCCGCCCCATGGTGAACGCGGGGGCGAATCGCTCCCAGTCCACATCGGCGACCGTCACCACACCGTCGTCACCCGCGACCGCACCCTGCAGCGCGGCGATCGCCAGACCGGGCGCCATCGCGGGCAGACCGCGGCGGGCCAGGCCGTCGTCTCCGGCCGCCATACCGCCCCCGGCCCAGGGACCCCAGGCGACTGCGGTACCGGCGAGACCCCGCCCGCGGCGCTCCTCCACCAAGGCGTCCAGGTAGGCGTTGGCCGCACCGTACGCGGCCTGGCCACCACTGCCCCACACACCGGCGATCGAGGAGAAGACCACGAACGCGTCGAGCTCCCGGTCGCCCAGCAGCTCGTTCAGGTTGACGGCGCCCGCCACCTTGCCGGAGACCACGGCGGCGACATCGGCCAGATCGGTCTCGGCCAGCGTCCCCGCACCGTTGGCGCCCGCCGCGTGGACGACCGCCGTCAGCGGGTACTCCTCCGGTACGGCGTCCAGCACCGCGGCGAGCCGCTCGCGGTCGGCCACATCGCAGGCGGCCACGGTCACCCGGGCGCCCAGGGCCTCGAGCTCCGCACTGAGCTCGGCCGCCCCCGGCGCGTCAGGACCGCGACGGCTCGTCAGCACCAGGTGCTCGGCACCGCTACGCGCCAGCCAGCGCGCCACCTGACCGCCCAGCGCGCCCGTGCCACCGGTCACCAGCACCGTGCCGCGCGCCCGCCACGACGTGTCCTCGCCGACGGCCGCGGCCGACCGCACCAGACGGCGTACGAAGACACCGGAGCCGCGCACCGCGACCTGGTCCTCGCCGCCCTCGGCGGACAGCACACCGGCCAGCCGCGCCACCGCGCGCTCATCCAGCGACTCGGGCAGATCGACCAGACCGCCCCACAGCGGCGACAGTTCCAGCGCGGCCGTCCGGCCCAGCGCCCAGACCATCGCCTGCGCCGGGCTGGTGAGCCGCTCGGAGCGGCCCACCGACACGGCGCCACGCGTTCCGCTCCACAGCGAAGTCTCGACACCCGCGTCGACCATGGCCCGTACCAGGGACAGCGTCAGGGCGACACCGCCCGACAGCGCCGGATGCTCCGGGCAGGGCTCCTCGTCCAGGGCGAGCAGCGACAGCACACCACCCAGCTCCGGCGCCTCCGCGGCCGCCGCACGCAGCCGCTCGGCCAGCGCATCCGTGTCGAGGTCGCGCTCGTCCAGCACGAGCGACACCACACCCGCGCCATGTCGTTCGAGCCCGGCGACGACCCCCGAGACCAGCTCGTCCTCGGCGCGGGACGCCGGAACCACCACCAGCCACGTCCCCGACAGCGAGCCGTCGGCCGCCTCGGAGACCGGCTTCCACGACACCCGGTAACGCCAGCCATCGATGGTCGACTGGTCACGAGTGCTGCGGTGATACGCGGACAGGGCGGGCAGCACCGCGCTCAGCGGCGCCTCACTGTCGATCGACAGGGCACCCGCCAGCGACTCCAGGTCCTGGCGCTCCACCACCTCCCAGAACCGCGCGTCCACCGAATCCACGGCCGTCGACGCGCCCCAGCCCGCGAGGGTGATGGACACCTCGGGCCAGAACCGCTCGCGCTGGAAGGCGTACGTGGGCAGTTCCACCATGCCCGCGCCGCGCCCGGCGAAGACCGCCTCCCACTCCACCGACCCACCGTGGACGTGGAGTTCGGCCAGCGCCGTCATCAGCGCCTGGGTCTCGGGGCGGTCCTTGCGCAGCACCGGCACCACGGCCGAGGCCGAGGCCTCCTCCGCAGTCAGGCAGTCCCGCGCCATCGCGGACAGCACACCGTCGGGGCCGATCTCCAGGAACCTGGTGACGCCCTGGGCGTTGAGTGCCCGTATGCCGTCCGCGAACCGCACGGCCTCGCGCACATGCCGCACCCAGTACTCGGGCGAGCGCACGTCATCCGCGTTCGCCGCCTCGCCCGTCACATTCGAGACCAGGGCGATGGACGGTGCCTGGAAGGACAGGCCCGTGACGACGTCACGGAAGTCGTCCAGCATCGCGTCCATGCGGGGCGAGTGGAACGCGTGGCTGACGCGCAGGCGACGGGTCTTACGGCCCCGCTCCGCCCACTGCCCGGCGATCTCCAGCGCCGCACCCTCATCACCGGCGATGACCACGGAGGCCGGCCCGTTGACGGCCGCGATGCTCACCTCGGCCGCACGACCGGCCAGCGACGGAGCGACCTCCTCCTCCGACGCCTCGATGGCGACCATCGCCCCACCGGTCGGCAGCGCCTGCATCAGGCGGCCGCGGGCGGCCACCAGCGCGCAGGCGTCATCCAGGGAGAACACCCCGGCCACGTGGGCCGCCGCGATCTCACCGATGGAGTGACCGATCAGCACATCCGGGGTGACACCCCAGTGCTCCAGCAGCCGGAACAGCGCCACCTCGACCGCGAACAGCGCGGGCTGGGTGAACGCCGTCCGATCCAGCAGCTCGGCGTCCGCGCTCCCCTCCGCCGCGAACACCACCTCCCGCAGCGGGCGGTCCAGCTCCACGTCCAGGTGTGCGCACACCTCGTCCAGCGCCCGCGCGAACACCGGGAACGCCTCGTACAACTCCCGCCCCATGCCCAGGCGCTGCGCGCCCTGACCAGAGAACAGGAACGCCGACTTTCCACCGGTTACGGTCTGCCCCTGGACGACTCCCGAGGCGATTCCGCCCTCCGCGACGGCCCGCAGGCCACGCAGCAGGGTCTCCCGGTCCTCACCCACCAGCACGGCCCGGTGCTCGAACACCGACCTGGACGCCAGCGTGTGTCCGACGTCCAGCACTCCGACGTCTTCCCGCGCCGTCACATGCCCGTACAGCCGCTCGGCCTGCGCCCGCAGCGCCTCCCGGCTCTGCCCGGAGACCAGCCACGGCACCACGGCCGCCGACACCGACGTCTCGGGCCCGGCCGCCTGCGCGGCCACGGCCTCTTCCAGGTCAGGAGCCTGCTCGAGGATGGTGTGCGCGTTGGTTCCACTCAGCCCGAACGAGGAGACACCCGCCCGGCGCGGCTGTCCCGTCTCCGGCCACTCGGTGGCCTCGGTCAGCAGCCGTACCTCACCAGCCGACCAGTCCACCTGCCGCGACGGCTCGTCCACGTGCAGCGTCTGCGGCAGCACGCCCGCACGCATGGCCATCACCATCTTGATGACCCCGGCCACGCCCGCGGCGGCCTGCGTATGGCCGATGTTGGACTTGATGGCGCCCAGCCACAGCGGGCGGCCCTCCGGGCGGTCCTGGCCGTAGGTCGCGAGCAGCGCCTGCGCCTCGATCGGGTCACCCAGCGTCGTACCGGTGCCGTGCGCCTCCACCGCGTCCACCTCGGCGGCCGACAGTCCGGCGCTCTCCAGCGCCTGCCGGATGACCCGCTGCTGCGAGGGGCCGTTCGGCGCCGTCAGACCGTTCGAGGCACCGTCCTGGTTCACGGCGGAGCCCCGCACGATCGCCAGTACCTGGTGGCCATTGCGCCGGGCGTCCGACAGCCGCTCCACGAGCAGCATGCCGACACCCTCGCCCCAGCCCGTGCCGTCCGCACCCTCGGCGAACGGCTTGCAGCGGCCGTCGGGAGCCAGGCCGCGCTGGCGGCTGAACTCCACGAAGGCACCCGGTGTCGACATCACCGACACACCACCGGCCAGCGCCAGATCACACTCGCCCTGGCGCAGCGCCTGTGCCGCGAGGTGCAGCGCCACCAGCGACGAGGAGCACGCCGTGTCCACCGTCATGGCCGGCCCCTCGAGGCCGAACGTGTACGAGATGCGCCCGGACACCACACTGGCCGCGCTGCCCGTGCCCACATGGCCGCCGAAGTCCTCGGGGGCGTCGAGCATGATCGTGGAGTAGTCCTGGCCGTTGGTTCCGACGAACACACCGGTCCGGGTGGAACGCAGCGAGGCCGGTTTGACGCCCGCGTTCTCGAACGCCTCCCACGACGTCTCCAGCAGCAGCCGCTGCTGCGGGTCCATGGCGAGCGCCTCGCGCGGCGAGATCCCGAAGAACCCGGGGTCGAACTGGGGCGCCCCGTAGAGGAAGCCGCCCTCGCGGGCGTAGAACGTGTTGCCCGGGTGCTCGGGGTCCGGGTGGTACATCCCCTCGACGTCCCAGCCACGGTCGCCGGGGAACCCGGCGATGCCGTCGCCGCCCTCGGCCAGGAGTCGCCACAGGTCCTGCGGGGTCTCCACGCCTCCGGGGAACCGGCAGCTCATCGCCACGATCGCGATGGGGTCGTCGTCATCGGGCCGCACCCGGTGCGCCACCGTCGCGGTGGCCGCCTCGGCGTGGACTCCGCCCAGCTCCCGCCACAGCTGCCCGGCGAGCACCTCGGCGGTCGGGTAGTCGAAGATGAGGGTCGCGGGCAGCCGCAGACCGGTGGCCAGGTCGAGCCGGTTGCGCAGCTCGATGGCGGTGAGGGAGTCGAATCCGAGGTCCCGGAAGGCGCGGCCCGGCTCGACGGACTCAGCGGAGAAGTGGCCGAGTGCCGAGGCGGCATGGGTGCGGACGAGGTCCAGCAGGAGGAGGCGCTGCTCCTCGTCCGACCGTCCGGCCAGTTGTTCCCGCAGCTCGTGGCCCGGTGCCGGGCGGCCGGTGGTCCCGGCCACGGCGGTCAGGAACTCACGCGCCTCGGGGATGTCGCTGACGAGGGCGCTGGGGCCCGCGCTCATCATCGACGCCATGCCGGTCCAGTCGATGTCGGCCACGACCAGTGCGGCCTCGTCATGGCCCACGGCCCAGCGCAGCACGTCCACGGCGAGCGAGGGGGCCATAGGGGGCAGCGACCCTCCGCGGAGCCGCTCCCCGGCGCGGCCGCTCGCGGCCATGCCGCCGTCGGCCCACGGGCCCCAGGCGACCGCGGTGGCGGCCAGGCCCTGGGCCCGGCGCTGCTGTGCCAGCGCGTCCAAGTAGGCGTTGGCCGCGGCGTAGGCGCCCTGGCCCGCGCTGCCGACGACGCCGGCGAACGAGGAGAACAGCACGAACGCGTCGAGCGACAGTCCCTCGGTCAGCTCGTGCAGCTGCCGCGCGCCCTCCACCTTCGCGGTCAGCGTCCCGGCGAGCTGGTCGACGGTCAGGCCGTCCAGCACACCGTCATCCAGAATGCCCGCCGCGTGTACGACGGCGCTGAGCGGGTAATCCTCCGGAATGGCAGCCAGCACCGCGGCGAGGGCATCCCGGTCGGCGGCGTCGCACGCCGCCACGGTCACCTGGGCGCCCAGCTCCTCGAGCTCCGCCTTGAGCTCGGCAGCGCCCTCGGCCGCCGGGCCGCGACGGCTGGTCAGCACCACGTGTTCGGCGCCCTCGCGCACGGCCCAGCGCGCCACATGGGCGCCCAGGGCACCGGTGCCACCGGTGATCAGCACCGAGCCACGGGGCCGCCACGCGCGCTCCGCCGACTCGTTGCCCACCGTGACGCGGGAGAGGCGCCGGGCGTACGCTCCGGATCCGCGCACCGCCACCTGGTCCTCGCCGCCTTCGGCGGACAGCGCCCAGGCCAGTCGCGCGGCGGCGCGCTCGTCCAGCGTCTCCGGCAGATCGACGAGGCCGCCCCAGATCCGCGGGTGCTCCATGGCCGCGACCCGGCCGAGGCCCCAGATCTCCGCTTGCGGGGTGCTGGTGAGCTGGTCGGAGCGACCCACCGAAACGGCACCCCGGGTGCCGCACCACAGCCGGGTCTCGATGTCCGCCTCGGCCAGGGCCCGCACCAGCGTCAGCGTCAGCGCGAGGCCACGGGAGACCACCGGCTGTCCGGTGCAGGGCCGCTCGTCCACACCCACCAGGGACAGCACACCGCCGATCCCGGGCAGGTCGGCGGCGAGGTCACGCAGCCGCCCGGTCAGCACACCGGGGGCGAGGTCGTCCTCGTCCGCGACCACGCGGACGACATCGGCACCGTGCCGCTGGAGAGCGGCGCACGCCGACTCCGGATACGTGTCATCGATGCCGGAGGCGGGGACGACGACGAGCCAGGTCCCCGAGAGGGTGGCCGCGGGGGTCTCCGAGACCGGCTTCCACGAGATGCGGTACCGCCAGCCGTCGACCGTGGCCCGGTCACGCTGCTGACGGCGGTACGAGGACAGCGCGGGCAGCAGTTCGCCGAGCGAGCCACCGCCGTCGACCTCCAGCGCCTCGGCCAGCGCCGCCAGGTCCTCGCGCTCCACCGCGTCCCAGAACCGCGCGTCCACACTGTCCGCGGCGGAACCACTGGACACCGCGCTGGTGCCCTCCAGCCAGTAGCGCTGACGCTGGAAGGGGTACGTCGGCAGCTCGACCGTGCGGGCGCCCCGCCCGTCGAAGACCCGCTCCCAGTCCACCGTCACACCGTGGACATGGGCCTCGGTCAGCGCGGCCATCAGAGCCTGTGCGTCGGGGCGTCCCTTGCGCAGAGCGGGCACCACGGCCGGGGCCGACACCGACTCGTTCGTCAGGCAGTCCCGGGCCATCGCCGAGAGCACACCGTCGGGCCCGACCTCCAGGTAGGCGGTGACCCCCTGCGCCTGGAGGGAGCGGACGCCATCAGCGAAGCGCACGGCCTCGCGCACATGCCGCACCCAGTACTCGGGCGAGCACACCTCATCCGCGTTCGCCGCCTCGCCCGTGACGTTGGAGACCAGCGCCAGGGTGGGGGTCTGGAAGGACAGCCCCCGCACGACACGGCTGAAGTCGTCCAGCATCGCGTCCATACGCGGGGAGTGGAAGGCGTGGCTGACCTTCAGCCGGCTCGTCTTGCGCCCTTGTTCCGACCACTGGGCGGCGATCTCCAGCACAGCGGCCTCGTCACCGGCGATGACCACGGAGGTCAGGCCGTTGACGGCGGCGATGCTCACCTCGGACTCACGGCCCGCCAGCGAACCGGAGATCTCCTCCTCCGACGCCTGCACCGCGACCATCGCGCCGCCCTCGGGCAGCGCCTGCATCAGCCGGCCGCGGGCCGCGATCAGCGTGCACGCGTCCTCCAGGGAGAACACCCCGGCCACGTGGGCCGCGGCGATCTCGCCGATGGAGTGGCCGATGAGGACATCCGGGGTGACGCCGAAGTGCTCCAGGAGCCGGAACAGCGCCACCTCGATGGCGAACAGCGCCGGCTGGGTGAACGCCGTCTGATCCAGAAGGTCGGCGTCCGCGCTCCCCTCCGCCGCGAACACCACCTCCCGCAACGGACGGTCCAGCACCACATCCAGGTGTGCGCACACCTCGTCCAGCGCCTGGGCGAACACGGGGAAGCCGTCATACAGCTCCCGGCCCATCCCGAGGCGCTGCGCGCCCTGGCCGGAGAAGAGGAACGCCGTCTTGACGGCCGTCCCCGCCACGCCCTGGAGCACACCGGGAGCGGCCTCGCCCGCGGCGATGGCTTCGAGTCCGGCGAGGAGTTCCGCGTGGTTCTCACCGGACACCACCGCGCGATGCTCGAACATCGACCGTGTGGCCACCAGCGAATGGCCGACGTCCAGCGCGCTCAGCTCGGCCCGCTCCAGCAGGAACGCCTTGAGCCGGGCGGCCTGGGCCCGCAGGGCGTCCGAGTCACGACCCGACAGCAGCCACGTGGCCACACCGGTGTCACCGACGGAGACCGGGCTCGGCTCGGCCTCGTCCTCGACCGGCGGGGCCTGCTCGATGATGGTGTGCGCGTTGGTGCCGCTCACACCGAACGCCGACACACCGGCCCGGCGCGGCTGACCCGTCTCCGGCCACTCGGTGGCCTCCGTCAGCAGCCGCACCTCACCAGCCGACCAGTCCACCTGCCGCGACGGCTCGTCCACATGCAGTGTCCGCGGCAGCACACCGTGCCGCATCGCCATCACCATCTTGATGATCCCGGCGACACCGGCGGCGGCCTGCGTATGACCGATGTTCGACTTCAGCGCGCCCAGCCACAGCGGACGGCCCTCCGGCCGCTCCTGGCCGTACGTCGCGAGCAGCGCCTGCGCCTCGATCGGGTCGCCCAGGGACGTACCGGTTCCATGGCCTTCCACGACGTCCACATCGGACGGGGACAGGCGCGCGCCCGTCAGCGCGTCCCGGATGACCCGCTGCTGCGAGGGGCCGTTGGGGGCGGTCAGACCGTTGGACGCACCGTCCTGGTTGACCGCGGAGCCACGCACGATGGCCAGCACCGGGTGGCCGTTGCGGCGGGCGTCCGACAGCCGCTCCACGAGGAGCATGCCGACGCCCTCGGACCAGCCGGTGCCATCCGCCGTGTCCGCGTACGGCTTGCACCGGCCATCGGGCGCCAGCCCACGCTGCCGGCTGAACTCCACGAAGGCGGTGGGGCTGGTCATCACCGTGACGCCACCGGCCAGCGCCAGGTCACACTCGCCCTGGCGCAGCGCCTGTGCCGCGAGATGGAGCGCCACCAGCGACGAGGAGCACGCCGTGTCCACGGTCACCGCGGGCCCCTCGAGACCGAAGGTGTACGCGATACGGCCTGATACGACGGAAGTCGAGGTACCCGTCAGCAAATGGCCTTCGACTTCCTCCGGGAGCTCGTCGACATCCGTCCCGTAGCCCGAGGTCGAGGCTCCCACGAAGACACCGCCCCGGCGGCCCTTCACCGACCCCGGAGCGATGCCCGCGCGCTCGAACGCCTCCCATGAGGTCTCCAGCAGCAGCCGCTGCTGCGGATCCATGGCAAGGGCCTCACGCGGCGAGATCCCGAAGAAGCCCGCGTCGAAGTCGCCCGCGTCGTGCAGGAAACCGCCCTCGCGGGAATAGAAGGTGCCCGAGCGCTCGGGGTCCGGGTCGTACATCCCGTCCACGTCCCACCCGCGGTCGGACGGGAAGTCGGAGATGGCATCGCCACCGCCGGCCACCAGTTGCCACAGGTCCTCGGGGCTTCCCACGCCACCCGGGAAACGGCAGCTCATCGCCACGATCGCGATGGGCTCCTGCTCTCCTGCCTCCAGCTCGCGCAGGCGTTGACGCGCTTGGTGCAGATCTGCTGTTACCCGCTTGAGGTAGTCCCGAAGCCTATCTTCGTTCACCATGAAAACCTTGCCTATTACGAGTCAAAGAAGACTGAAGAATGAAAGGAGGCCAGAGAACTGCACCTCGGCGGGTCACATTTAGCTGAGCTCATTTTCGATGAAATCGAAGAGATCGTCGTCCGACGCGTCGTCAAGCCGCTGCGTAATGTTCTCAGCGTCCGCCGCTCCGCCCTCGCCGCCGTTCAGCTTGGCGAGGAGCACTTGGAGTCGGGATGCGATGGCCATTCGCTCGGCGTTGTCCGGCTCAGCCGTGGAGAGTGATGCCTCGAGTTTTTCCAGATCCGCGATCAGCGGAGTGGCAGAAGTCCCTTCGTCGGGCAGTACGCCCACTCGTACATGTTCCGCGAGAGTCCTTGCGTTGGGATAGTCGAAGACCAGCGTGGTCGGCAGCCGGAGCCCGGTGTCCGCGTTCAGCCGGTTTCGGAATTCTACCGCCGTGAGCGAGTCGAATCCCAATTCCTTGAAGGCACGGTCGGATTCCACACCCTCCATACCGGAGAAGCCGAGAACCGCGGCGGCGTGACCGCGCACCAGGTCGAGAACGGCGCGCTCCCGCTCGCCCGGGGCCAGCGCGAGAAGCCGTTCCCTCAGGCGCGATCCGCCCTCCGCATGGGACTCTTCGGCGGCGCGGGCCCGCTCCAGGGCCGATACGACCTCGGGCAGTTCGCCGAGGAGCGGGCTGGGCCGCCCGATCGTGAACGCGGGGGCGAATCGCTCCCAGTCCACATCGGCGACCGTCACCACACCGTCGTCACCCGCGACCGCTCCCTGCAGCGCGGCGATCGCCAGATCGGGCGCCATCGCGGGCAGGCCGCGACGCGCCAGCTGGTCGCCGCCGTCGCCGGCCGCCATACCGCCTTCGGCCCAGGGGCCCCAGGCCACCGCGGTACCGGCGAGGCCCCGCGCGCGGCGGTCCTCCACCAGCGCGTCCAGGTAGGCGTTGGCCGCACCGTACGCGGCCTGGCCACCACTGCCCCACACACCGGCGATCGAGGAGAAGACCACGAACGCGTCCAGCTCACGGTCGCCCAGCAGCGCGTCCAGATGGCCGGCTCCCGTCGCCTTCCCCGACACCACCGACGCCGCGTCCGCCAGGCCCATCCCCGCCAGCTCGGCAGCCTGCTCCACACCCGCCGCGTGGAAGACGGCCCGCAGCGGGAACTCCTCCGGAACGGCGTCCAGCACCGCGGCGAGCTGCTCACGGTCGGCCACATCACAGGCAGCCACGGTCACCCGGGCGCCCAGCGCCTCGAGTTCCGCACTCAGCTCGGCCGCCCCCGGCGCGTCAGGACCGCGACGGCTCGTCAGCACCAGATGCTCGGCCCCCTGGTCCACCGCCCACCGCGCGATCCGAGCGCCCAGCGCGCCCGTACCACCGGTCACCAGCACCGAACCGCCGACTCGCCACGACCGCTCCGCACCCTCACCGGCCCCGGCCCTCGCCAGGCGCCGGACGAACACCCCGGAACCGCGCACGGCGACCTGGTCCTCATCGCTCTCGGCGGACAGCACACCCACCAACCGGCCCACGGCCCGCTCGTCCAGCACCTCGGGCAGATCGACCAGACCACCCCACACCTCGGAGTGCTCCAGCCCCACGACCCGGCCCAGACCCCACACCTGCGACTGCGTCACACCGGCGAGCCGGTCGGAACGCCCCACCGACACCGCGCCCCGCGAGGCACACCACAGCGGGGCCTCGGCACCCACCTCCACCAACGCCTGCACCAGCGTCAGAGTGGAAGCGAAGCCGCCGGACAGCGCGGGGTATGCGGGGCAGGGCTCCTCGTCCAGAGCGAGCAGCGACAACACGCCACCCAGCTCGGGCGCATCGGCGACCGCCGCACGCACCCGCGCCACCAGGCCCGCGGCGTCGAGGTGGTGCTCATCCACCACCAGCGACACCACATCCGCGCCGTGCCGTTCGAGCCCGGAGACAACGCCTGCCACCAGTTCGTCCCCGGCACGCGACGCCGGAACCACCGCCAGCCACGTCCCCGACAACGACCCACCGGTCACGTCCGCGACCGGCTTCCACGACACCCGGTAGCGCCAGCCGTCGATCGTCGACTGCTCGCGGTTGCTCCGGTGATACGCGGACAGCGCGGGCAGGACCGCGCTCAGCGGCGCGTTGCCATCGACATCGAGCGCCTCGGCAAGCGCTTCGAGATCCTCGCGCTCGACCGCTTCCCAGAATCGCGCGTCCACCGAATCCGCGGCGGTCGAACCGGCATCCCGGCCGCCACCGGCCGCGGACGTCTCCGGCCAGAACCGCTCGCGCTGGAACGCGTATGTGGGCAACTGCACATGGCCCGCGCCGCGGTCCGCGAATACCGATTCCCAGTTCACCGCGCCACCGTGCGCATGCAATTCGGCCAGCGCCGTCACCAACGCCTCTGCTTCGGGCCGCTGCTTGCGCAGCACAGGGGCCAGCATTGCCGCCGAAGTGTCTTCGGCACTTTCCGCGAGGCAGTCCTGAGCCATCGCGGTGAGCACACCATCGGGACCCACTTCCAAGAACCTGGTCACACCCAACGCCTCAAGCGAACGTACCCCATCCGCGAACCGGACCGCCTCACGCACATGCCGAACCCAATAATCCGGAGAACACGTCTCCGCCTCCGATACCAGCCCACCGGTGACATTGGACACCAGCGCCATGGTCGGTGGTTCAAAAGAGACCTCACGGACCACGTGGCCGAACGCGTCCAACATACTGTCCATGAGGCAAGAGTGAAACGCATGAGAGACCCGCAAACGCCTAGTCTTTGCCCCCTTCGCCGTCCATGTGTCCGCCACCTCCTGGACACCGGCCGCATGGCCGGCGATCACCACTGCCGACGGACCGTTGACCGCGGCGATGCTCATCTCGTGTTCGCGGCCGGCGAGTGAGGCGGCGACCTCCTCCTCGGATGCCTGGATGGCCACCATCGCGCCGCCCTCGGGCAGTGCCTGCATCAGCCGGCCACGCGCCGCGATCAGCGTGCACGCGTCCTCCAGCGAGAACACCCCGGCCACATGGGCGGCGGCGATCTCACCGATGGAGTGGCCGATCACCACATCCGGGGTGACGCCCCAGTGCTCCAGCAGCCGGAACAGCGCCACCTCGATGGCGAACAGCGCGGGCTGGGTGAACGCCGTCTGGTCCAGCAGTTCGGCGTCCGCACTGCCCTCGGCCGCGAACATCACTTCACGCAGCGGGCGGTCCAGCTCCACGTCCAGGTGTGCGCACACCTCGTCCAGGGCACGGGCGAACGCCGGGAACGCCTCGTACAACTCCCGCCCCATGCCCAGGCGCTGCGCACCCTGACCCGAGAACAGGAACGCCGTCTTACCACCGGTTACGGCCTGCCCCTGGACGACTCCGGAGGCGATCCCGCGTCCGGCCACGGCCTCGAGACCACGCAGCAGGGTCTCCCGGTCCTCGCCGACCACCACGGCACGGTGCTCGAACACCGACCTGGACGCGAGCGAGTACCCCACGTCCAGCAGGCCGAGGTCGCCCCGGACCGCCATATGCGCGGCGAGCCGCTCGGCCTGTGCCCGCAACGCCTCCTGGCTCTTGGCCGAGACCAGCCACGGCACCACGGCCGTCGCTCCGGCCGTCTCGGGAGCGGACGCCACGGTGTCCGCGGCCGCGGGCTCCTCGGCCGCCGGAGCCTGCTCGATGATGGTGTGGGCGTTGGTCCCGCTCAGACCGAACGAGGAGACGCCCGCCCGGCGCGGCCGGCCCGTCTCCGGCCACGCGGTGGCCTCCGTCAGCGGACGCACCTCACCCGCCGACCAGTCGACCTCCCGGGACGGCTCATCCAGGTGAAGGATCTTCGGCAACACGCCCTCACGCATGGCCATCACCATCTTGATGACCCCGGCGACACCGGCGGCCGCCTGCGTATGACCGAGGTTGGACTTGATGGCACCCAGCCACAGCGGCTGCCCCTCGGGCCGCCCCTGACCGTAGGTGGCCAGCAGCGCCTGCGCCTCGATCGGGTCACCCAGCGACGTGCCCGTACCGTGCGCCTCCACCACGTCCACCTCGGCCGCCGACAGCCGGGCACTCGCCAGCGCCTGCCGGATCACCCGCTGCTGCGACGGGCCGTTGGGCGCCGTCAGACCGTTCGACGCGCCGTCCTGGTTGATCGCCGAGCCCCGGACGATCGCCAGCACCGGGTGGCCGTTCTTGCGCGCGTCCGACAGCCGCTCCACGAGGAGCATGCCGACGCCCTCGGACCAGCCGGTGCCGTCCGCGGCGTCCGCGAACGGCTTGCACCGGCCATCAGGGGCGAGCCCCCGCTGCCGGCTGAACTCCACGAACGAGCCCGGCGTCGACATCACCGACACACCACCGGCCAGGGCGAGGTCACACTCGCCCTGACGCAGCGCCTGCATGGCCATGTGGAGCGCCACCAGCGACGACGAGCACGCGGTGTCCACCGTCACCGCGGGGCCCTCGAGACCGAAGGTGTAGGAGATACGCCCCGAGAACACACTGGCCGCGCTCCCCGTTCCCAAGTGGCCTTCCATATCGCCCTGAGCGTCCATCCACAGCCCGGCGTAGTCCTGGCCGTTCGTGCCGACGAACACACCCGCCCGGGTGCCCTTCAGCGACTCGGGGGCGATACCGGCCCGTTCGAACGCCTCCCACGACGTCTCGAGCAGCAGCCGCTGCTGCGGGTCCATGGCGAGCGCCTCACGCGGCGAGATCCCGAAGAACCCGGCGTCGAACTCCGGGGCGCCGTGGAGGAAGCCGCCTTCCCGCGCATAGGACGTGCCGAGCCGCTCGGGGTCGGGGTCGTACAGCCCGTCGAGGTCCCAGCCGCGGTCGGCGGGGAACCCGGAGATGGCGTCGCCGCCCTCGGCGACCAGCCGCCACAGGTCCTCCGGCGTGTACACGTTCCCGGGGAAGTGGCAGCTCATCGCCACGATCGCGATGGGGTCGTGGTCCACGGCCACCGTGCTCGGCTCGGTGGCGTCGAGGGCCGGCTGGGCCGTGCCGAACGCCTCGGCGTCCAGGTAGCCGGCCAGTTCGGCGGCGGTCGGGTAGTCGAAGACCAGCGTCGCCGGGAGGCGAAGGCCGGTGTCGAGGTCCAGCCGGTTGCGCAGCTCGACCGCCGTGAGGGAGTCGAACCCGAGGTCGCGGAAGGCCCGGTCCGGCTCGATCGATTCCGCCGAGGCGTGGCCGAGCACCGAGGCCGCGTGGCCGCGGACCAGCTCCAGCACGGCCGCGCTCCGCTCGGCCACCGACAGTCCGGCGAGCTTCTCGGCGAATGTGGCCGCCTCCGCGCCGACACCGTCGTTGCCCATGGCCAGGTACGTGTGCGCCTCGGGGATGTCGCTGACGAGAGCGCCGCCGCCCGCCCCGGCCAGCGACGGGGCCAGCCGCTCCCAGTCGACGTCCGCGACGACGAGCGATGCCTCCTCCTGGCCCACGGCCCAGCTCAGCGCGTCCACCGCCAGCGCCGGGGCCATCGCGGCCACCGCGCCACCGCGTATCCGCTCCCCGGCGCGACCGCTCGCGGCCATACCGGCCTCGGCCCACGGTCCCCAGGCGACCGCCGTACCGGCCTGCCCGGCACCACGACGCAGCACCGCCAACGCGTCCAGATACGCGTTCGCCGCCGCGTAGGCACCCTGCCCCGCACCGCCCATCACACCGGCGAACGACGAGAACAGCACGAAGGCGTCCAGTTCCAGGTCCGCCGTCAGCTCATGCAGCAGCCGCGCACCCTCGACCTTCGCCCCCAGCACCCCGGCAAGCTGATCAACGGTCAGACCGTCCAGCACACCGTCGTCCAGCACACCGGCCGCGTGCACCACAGCACGCAACGGGAAACGGTCGGGAATCCCCGCGAGCACCTCGACCAGCGCGTCCCGGTCGGCGGCGTCACAGGCCGCCACCGTCACCTCGGCGCCGAGCCCTTCCAGCTCCGCCCTCAACTCGGCGGCACCCTCCGCCGCGAGACCACGACGGCTGGTCAGCACCACATGCTCGGCACCCTCGCGCACGGCCCAGCGCGCCACATGCGCACCCAGGGCGCCCATACCGCCGGTGATGAGCACGGAGCCACTCGGCCGCCATGCCCCGCCCGCCATCGACGCCGCACGCACCAGCCGCCGGCCGAACACCCCGGAGCCGCGGACCGCCGCCTCGTCCTCGCCGCTCTCGGTGGAGAGCACACCGGCCAGCCGCGCCACCGCGCGCTCGTCCAGCGTCTCGGGCAGATCGACGAGGCCACCCCAGATCTGCGGGTGCTCCAGCGCCGCGACCCGGCCAAGGCCCCACACCTGTGCCTGGGCGGCGCTCGCCAGTCGGTCGGAACGCCCCACCGACACCGCGCCCCGCGAGGCACACCACAGCCGAAGGCCCACCTCCAGTCCCGCCGCGGCCTGCACCAAACGCAGGGTCAGCGCGAGTCCGGACGCGACCACCGGCTCCCCGGCACACGGCTCCTCGTCCAGCGCGAGCAGTGACAACACACTCGCCTCGGACTCATCACCGAGCGCACCCAGCAGCGCCTCGGCGAGCCCGTCGCGGTCCGCTCCGGCGTCGACCACCACCGGCACCACACGGGCACCGTACTTCTCCAGCCCCTGAGTGATCGTGAGGGTGATCTCGCTGTCCGCGAGTCCGGCGGACACCGCGAGCAGCCACGTACCCGAGAGCGATCCAGCCGCCGCGTCCGTGACCGGCTTCCAGGAGACGCGGTAGCGCCAGCCGTCGACCGTGGCCCGGTCACGCTGCTGACGGCGGTACGACGACAGCGCGGGCAGCAGCTCGCCCAGCGAGCCCTCCCCGTCGACGTCCAGCGCCTCGGCCAGAGCCTCCAGGTCCTCGCGCTCAACCGCTTCCCAGAACCGGGCGTCCACGCTGTCCGCGGCGGCGGAGCCGCCCGACGCACCGCCCCCGTCCTCCAGCCAGTAGCGCTGACGCTGGAAGGCATAGGTGGGCAGTCCGGCCTTCCGCGCACCGCGTCCGGCGAAGAACTGTTCCCAGTCGACGGTGACGCCGTGGACGTGGAGTTCGGCCAGAGCCGTCGTCAGCGCCTGCGGCTCGGGGCGGTCCTTGCGCAGCACCGGCACGACGACCGAGGCCGAAGCCTCCTCCGCCGTCAGGCACTCCCGCGCCATCGCCGAGAGCACACCGTCGGGGCCCACCTCCAGGAAGGTGGTCACGCCCTGCGTCTCGAGTGCCCGTACTCCGTCCGCGAACCGCACGGCCTCCCGTACGTGCCGCACCCAGTACTCCGGCGAGCACACCTCGTCCGCGCCCGCCGACTTGCCCGTCAGATTGGACACCAGCGCGATCGAGGGCGGCGCGAACGACAGCCCCTCGACGACCTTGCGGAAGTCGTCCAGCATGGCGTCCATGCGGGGCGAGTGGAACGCGTGGCTGACGCGGAGGCGGCGGGTCTTACGGCCCCGCTCCGCCCACTGCCCGGCGATCTCCAGCACCGCACCCTCATCACCGGCGATGACCACGGAGGCGTGGCTGTTGACGGCCGCGATGCTCACCTCGGCCGCACGACCGGCCAGCGACGGAGCGACCTCCTCCTCCGACGCCTCGACGGCCACCATCGCACCGCCCTCGGGCAGCGCCTGCATCAGCCGGCCACGCGCCGCCACCAGGGCGCACGCGTCCTCCAGCGAGAACACCCCCGCCACATGCGCCGCCGCGATCTCACCGATGGAGTGACCGATCACCACATCCGGGGACACACCCCACGCCGACAGCAGCCGGAACAGCGCCACCTCGACCGCGAACAGCGCGGGCTGAGTGAACGCCGTCTGGTTCAACAGCTCGGCGTCCGCACTGCCCTCGGCCGCGAACATCACCTCACGCAGCGGGCGGTCCAGCTCCACGTCCAGGTGTGCGCACACCTCGTCCAGGGCACGGGCGAACACCGGGAACGCCTCGTACAACTCCCGCCCCATGCCCAGGCGCTGCGCACCCTGCCCCGAGAACAGGAACGCCGTCGAACCCGACGTACGCGCGGCGGACCGAACCACTCCCGGGGCGGTCTCACCGGCCGCGACAGCCTCGAGCCCCCGAAGCAGTTCGGCGCGATCCGCGCCCGTGACCACCGCACGGTGTTCGAGGACCGAGCGCGTCGCCACCAGCGAGTAGCCCACATCCAGCGCGCCCAGTCCGGTGCGCTCCATCAGATGCGACCTCAGCCGTTCGGCCTGGGCGCGCAGGGCTTCCGGGCTCCGGCCGGAGAGCGCCCAGGGAAGGACGCCGTGGTCCTCGGCGGGAGCCTCGTCCCGCACCGCCTCGTCGTACACCGGGGCCTGCTCGATGATGGTGTGCGCGTTGGTGCCGCTCACACCGAACGCCGACACACCGGCCCGGCGCGGCTGACCCGTCTCCGGCCACTCGGTGGCCTCCGTCAGCAGCCGCACCTCACCCGCCGACCAGTCCACCTGCCGCGACGGCTCGTCCACATGCAGCATCTTCGGCAGCACACCGTGCCGCATCGCCATCACCATCTTGATGATCCCGGCGACACCGGCGGCGGCCTGCGTATGACCGATGTTCGACTTCAGCGCGCCCAGCCACAGCGGACGGCCCTCCGGCCGCTCCTGGCCGTACGTCGCGAGCAGCGCCTGCGCCTCGATCGGGTCGCCGAGCATGGTGCCGGTGCCGTGGGCCTCCACCGTGTCCACCTCGGCGGCCGACAGACGGGCGTTCGCCAGCGCCTGCCGGATGACCCGCTGCTGCGAGGGGCCGTTCGGCGCCGTCAGACCGTTGGACGCACCATCCTGGTTCACCGCCGAGCCGCGCACGATCGCCAGCACCTGGTGGCCGTTGCGCTCGGCATCGGACAGCCGCTCCACCAGCAGCATGCCGACACCCTCGGACCAGCCCGTGCCGTCCGCGGCGTCCGCGAACGGCTTGCAGCGGCCGTTGGGAGCCAGGCCGCGCTGGCGGCTGAACTCCACGAAGGCCGCCGGCGTGGCCAGCACGGTCACACCGCCGGCGAGCGCCATGTCGCACTCGCCCTGGCGCAGCGCCTGCGCGGCCTGGTGCAGGGCGACCAGCGACGACGAGCACGCGGTGTCCATCGTCACCGCGGGCCCCTCGAGGCCCAGGGTGTAGGAGATACGACCGGACACGACCGATGTCGCGTTACCGGTCAGCAGCTGTCCTTCCAGCTCCTCGGCCATCTCGTTGGCACCGGATCCGTAGCCCGAGGTGGCGGCCCCCACGAACACGCCGATCTGGTTGCCGCGCACGGACGTGGGAGCGATACCGGCGCGCTCGAACACCTCCCACGACGTCTCCAGCAGCAGCCGCTGCTGCGGATCGATGGCGAGCGCCTCACGCGGCGAGATCCCGAAGAACGCCGCGTCGAACTCGCCCGCCTCGTGCAGGAAACCGCCCTCGCGGGAGTAGAACGTGCCCGAGCGCTCGGGGTCCGGGTCGTACATCCCGTCCACGTCCCACCCGCGGTTGGACGGGAAGTCGGAGATGGCGTCGCCACCGCCGGCCACCAGCTGCCACAGGTCCTCCGGGCTGTGCACCCCGCCCGGGAAGCGGCAGCTCATCCCGACGATCGCGATCGGATCGTCATCGACCGGAGCCGCCACCGCCACCGGCCCGGCGACCGCACCCCGCGTGCCCAGCACCTCGGCACGCAGGTGGTCCGCCAGAATCGACGCGTTCGGGTAGTCGAAGACCAGCGTCGCCGACAGCGCCAGCCCGGTCTCCGCGTTCAGCCGGTTACGGAACTCCATCGCCGTCAGCGAGTCGAAGCCCAGCTCCTTGAACGCGCGCTCGGCCTCGACCACCTCCCCACCGGTGAACCCGAGGACCGCCGCCACATTGCCACGCACCAGGTCGAGCAGGGTCCGGTCGATCTCGGCCTCGGTCAGCCCCGCCAACCGCGCCCGCAGGCCCGCCGAAGCGCCCTCCCCGCCGGACGCGCTCGCGGCCTCGAGTACCTTCGCGACCTCGGGGAGGTCACCGAGCAACGGGCTCGGCCGTCCCAGGGTGAACGAGGGGGCGAACCGCTCCCAGTCCATATCCGCGACCGTCACCACACCGTCGTCGCCCGCGATCGCGCCCTGCAAGGCGGCGATCGCCAGCCCGGGCGCCATGCTCATCAGGCCACGGCGGGCCAGTTGCCCGCCCTCGTCGCCGGCCGCCATACCGCCCTCGGCCCAGGGGCCCCAGGCCACGGCCGTACCGGCGAGACCCCGCGCCCGGCGCTCCTCCACCAGTGCGTCCAGATAGGCGTTCGCCGCACCGTACGCGGCCTGGGCACCACTGCCCCACACACCGGCGATCGACGAGAAGACCACGAACGCGTCAAGTTCACGGTCGCCCAGCAGCTCATCCAGGTACGCGGCCCCCGTGGCCTTCCCCGACACCACCGCCGCCGCGTCCGCCAGGCTCATCCCCAAAAGCTCGGCCGCCTGCTCAACACCCGCCGCGTGGAACACCGCACTGAGCGGAAACTCCTCCGGAACGTCAGCGAGGACAGCGGCCAACGCGTCACGGTCCGCCGCATCACACGCCACCACGGTCACCCGCGCGCCCAGCGCCTCCAGCTCATCGCGCAGTTCGGCAGCGCCCGGCGCGTCAAGGCCGCGACGGCTGGTCAGCACCAGATGCCCGGCGCCGCTGCGCGCCAGCCAACCGGCCACCTGGCCGCCCAGCGCGCCGGTGCCGCCGGTCACCAGCACCGTGCCACGCGCACGCCACGGCCGCTCCGCGCCCACACCCGCGTCGGCCCGCACCAGACGCCTGGCGAACACCCCCGAGCCACGGACCGCGACCTGGTCCTCGCCGTCCCCGGCGGACAGGGCACCGGCCAGCCGCGCCGCACCGCGCTCATCCAGCGACTCGGGCAGATCCACCAGACCGCCCCACACCGCGGGGTGCTCCAGCGCCATGACCCGTCCCAGACCCCAGACCTGCGACTGCACCGCGCCGGTCAGCCGATCCCAGCGCCCCACCGACACCGCGCCATGCGTACCGCACCACAACCGGGCCGGAACATCCGCCTCGACCATCGCCTGCGCCAGCACCAGGCTCAGCGCATAACCACCCGACAGCGCCGGATACCCCGAACTCGGCTCCTCGTCCAGGGCGAGCAGCGACAGCACACCACTCAGCTCCGGCGTCTGCCCGACCACCTCACGCAGCCGTCCCGCCAGCACACCGCCGTCCAGGTCCCGCTCGTCCAGCACGAGCGACACCACACCCGCACCATGCCGCTCGAGCCCGGCGACAACCCCCGAGACCAGTTCGTCCCCGGCACGGGACGCCGGAACCACCACCAGCCACGATCCCGACAGCGACCCCTCGGCCACATCCGGAAGCGGCTTCCACGACACCCGGTAGCGCCAGCCGTCGATCGTCGACTGATCGCGGCTGCTGCGCCAGTACGCCGACAGAGCGGGCAGCACCGCGCCCAGCGACGCCTCGTCCTCGAAGTCCAGCGTCCTCGCGAGCGATTCGAGGTCCTCCCGCTCCACGGCCTGCCAGAACCGCGCATCCACCTCGTGGCGGATGCCGACATCGGCACCGGCCATATCGGTGGACTTCTCGACCCAGTAGCGCCGATGCTGGAAGGCGTAGGTCGGCAGGTCGACCCGGCGGGCCCCGAGACCGTCGAAGGCCGACGGCCAGTCGACGGCGGACCCGTGAACATGCAGCCGGGCCAGCGCCGTGGTCAGGGCCACGGCCTCCGGACGGTCCTTGCGCAGCACCGGCACGATCACGGGGGCCGTGGCGGGCTCGTCCCCTTCCGTCAGGCAGTCCTGGGCCATCGCCGAGAGCACACCGTCGGGACCCACCTCCAGGAAGGTGGTCACGCCCTGTCCCCCGAGTGCCCGCACTCCGTCCAGGAAGCGCACGGCCTCCCGTACGTGCCGCACCCAGTACTCCGGCGAACACACCTCGTCGTCCGAGGCCACCGCGCCGGTCACATTGGAGACCAGATCGATGGCGGGCGGGGCGAACGAGAGCCCTTCGACGACCTTGCGGAAGTCGTCCAGCATGGCGTCCATGCGGGGCGAGTGGAACGCGTGGCTGACCCGCAGCCGGCGGGTCTTACGGCCCTGCTCCGCCCAGTGCCCGGCGATCTCCAGCGCCGCACCCTCATCACCCGCGATGACCACGGCGGTCGGACCGTTGACGGCGGCGATGCTCACCTCGGCCGCACGACCGGCCAGCGACGGAGCGACCTCCTCCTCCGACGCCTGGATGGCGACCATGGCGCCGCCCTCGGGCAGCGCCTGCATCAGCCGGCCGCGGGCCGCGATCAGCGTGCAGGCGTCCTCCAGGGAGAACACCCCGGCCACGTGAGCCGCGGCGATCTCGCCCACCGAGTGGCCGATCAGCACATCCGGGGTGACGTCGAAATGCTCCAACAGCCGGAACAGCGCGACCTCGATGGCGAACAGCGCGGGCTGGGTGAACGCCGTCTGGTTCAGCAACTCGGCATCCGCACCGCCCTCCGCCGCGAACATCACCTCGCGCAGCGGCCGGTCCAGCGCCATATCCAGATGCGCACACACCTCGTCCAGCGCCTTCGCGAACACCGGGAAGGCGTCATACAGCTCCCGGCCCATGCCCAGGCGCTGCGCGCCCTGACCCGAGAACAAGAACGCGAGGGTGTCCTCTGTCCGTGTCGTGCCCTGAACGACCTGCGCCGCGTTCTCACCGGTGGACAGAGCCTTCAGGCCACGGAGGAACTCGTCCCGGTCCCCGGCGACCAGGGCGGCCCGGTGCTCGAAAGCCGAACGGGTCGTGGCCAGGGAGAAGCCGACATCCGTCAGCGCCGGCTCCGAGTGAGCGCTCAGGTGGGCGTGGAGCCGGCCGGCCTGGGCGGCGAGCGCCTCCGCGCTCTTGCCGGACAGCAGCCACGGCAGGACAGCGGACCGCTCGGCCTCGTCCCCCTCGGGGGCCGTCGTCCCGGTCCGTCCATCACGGTCGGCTTCCGGAGCCTGCTCGATGATGGTGTGCGCGTTGGTCCCGCTCACCCCGAACGAGGAGATGCCCGCCCGGCGCGGTCGGCCCGTCTCCGGCCACGCGGTGGTCTCGGTCAGCAGCCGCACCTCACCAGCCGACCAGTCCACCTGCCGCGACGGCTCGCCCACATGCAGCGTCTTCGGCAACACGCCATGCCGCATCGCCATCACCATCTTGATGACACCCGCCACACCCGCGGCGGCCTGCGTATGACCGATGTTCGACTTGATGGCACCCAGCCACAGCGGCTGGTCCTCCGTGCGATCCTGGCCGTACGTCGCCAGCAGCGCCTGCGCCTCGATCGGGTCACCCAGCGTCGTACCCGTACCGTGCGCCTCCACCGCGTCCACATCAGCCGCCGACAGCCCCGCGTGGGCGAGCGCCTGCCGGATCACCCGCTGCTGCGACGGACCGTTCGGCGCCGTCAGACCGTTCGACGCGCCGTCCTGGTTGATGGCGCTGCCACGCACCACCGCCAGCACCGGGTGGCCGTTCTTCCGCGCGTCCGACAACCGCTCCACCAGGAGCATGCCGACACCCTCGCCCCACCCGGTGCCATCCGCGTCGTCGGAGAACGGCTTGCACCGACCGTCGGGGGCGAGCCCCCGCAGCCGGCTGAACTCCACGAACAGACTCGGCGTCGTCATCACCGACACACCACCGGCCAACGCCAGTTCACACTCGCCCTGACGCAGCGCCTGGATGGCCATGTGCAGCGCCACCAGCGACGCCGAACACGCCGTGTCCACCGACACCGCGGGGCCCTCAAGGCCGAAGGTGTAGGAAATACGCCCCGACACCACGCTGACCGCACTGCCCGTCAGATGGCCCTCGAGCGCACCTGCCTCATCGAGAAGGCTCGAGTAGTCCTGACCGTTCGTGCCGACGAAAACCCCGACCGGCTTCCCGCGCAGCGACGACGGATCAATGCCGGTTCGCTCGAACGCCTCCCATGACGCTTCCAGCACCAGCCGCTGCTGCGGGTCGGTCGCCACGGCCTCACGGGGAGATATTCCGAAGAACTGCGGGTCGAACTCGTCGGCGTCGTGCAGGAAACCGCCCTCTCGGGCGTAACTCGTCCCCGGATTGTCCGGGTCCGG
Organism: Streptomyces endocoffeicus; assembly: GCF_016741935.1. GTDB lineage: Bacteria > Actinomycetota > Actinomycetes > Streptomycetales > Streptomycetaceae > Streptomyces > Streptomyces endocoffeicus. Next base: position 973,559 of record NZ_JAERRG010000001.1, read on the forward strand.
GTGGTACAGCCCCTCGTTGTCCCAGCCGCGATTGGTCGGAAACCCGGAGATGACGTCGGCGCCATCGACGACGAGCTGCCACAGTTGCTCCGGAGACTGCACGCCCCCAGGAAAACGACAGCTCATCCCGACAATGGCAATGGGCTCTCGCGATGCCGCGGCCAGGCGCTCATTCTGTAGCTTGAGGCGGTCGTTTTCCCGCAAAGAAGCGCGCAGCGCTTCGACGACTCGCTCGGAGGACGTAGCCATCAGTAGCTCCAAATTTCCAAAACCATCAGAGGTCTGTGCCGCCCAGTGCCCTCTGGACGAGGTCGTCGACATCCATCGCGTCGACATCCATCGCATCGACCGCGCTGTTCAATTCTTCTTGGGGCTCCAGCTCGGAACCGCTTCCCGAGATCTGGGCAAGTTCCAGCAGGGCGTCCATCAGCCCGGCTTCACGGAACCGCGCGAGCGGAACAGCGGCCAACGCCTCGCGAATCCGGTCCTCCTCCGGGTCCTTCAGCTCAGCCCCATCGGCTTCCGGAAACATATTCGTCTCCAGATGCTCGGCCAATGCGATGAGGTTCGGGTAGTCGAATGCCAATGTGGCCGGCAGTTCCAGGCCGGTGATCGAACTCAATTGGTTCCGGAGCTGGACGGCCATCAGCGAGTCGAAACCGAGCTCCTTGAACGACTGATCGTTCTCGATGGCGTCGGGACTGGCGTGCCCCAGGACCGCGGCGACGTGCTGCCGGACCAGCTTGCGGAGGGAACGCTGACGCTTCGCCGAGGAGAGCCCCGCCAGATCCGCACGCAGCTTCGCCGCGGCCAACTCGGCCGGTGCCGGGTCCGAGGACTCGGACGACGCGTTCGGCTGCCGCCTCTTCACCAGTTCGGTCAGCAGTGGCGTCGGCTGGGCTCCATCGTCCCCGAAGCGCTCCCATGCGGCATCGATCACCAGGGCGTAGGTCTCGTCCAGGTCAAGAACGCGCTGGAGCGCGGAGATCGCCAATTCCGGGTTCATCAGGGCGACGCCGCTGCGGTTCATGTACTCGTCGAGATCTCCGTCGATCACCAGGCCGCTTCCGGCCCAGGCGCCCCAGGCGATGGAGGTCGCCGGAAGGCCGTCCGCGCGCCGCCACGACGCCAGCGCGTCCAGGAACGCGTTACCCGCCGCGTAACTCCCCTGCCCCGGGCCGCCTATCGTGCCCGCCGCCGAGGAGAACAGGACGAATGCCGACAGATCCATCCCGGCGGTCAGCTCATGCAGATTCCGCGCCGCGTCCACCTTGGGACGCAACACCCCGGCCGCCCGCTGAACCGTCAGCGCGTCGATCACACCGTCGTCGAGCACAGCCGCCGTATGCACCACCGCGCTCAACGGCGACTGTGCGGGAATCGCCTCCAGCACCGCCGCCAGCGCCGCACGGTCCGCGGCGTCGCACGCCGCCACCGTCACCCGGGCGCCCATGGCCTCCAGCTCCGCCTTCAACTCGACGGCGCCCTCGGCCTCCATACCCCGACGGCTGGTCAGCACCAGATGTTCGGCACCCGTACGCGCCAACCACCGCGCCACATGGCCACCCAGCGCACCCGTGCCACCGGTCACCAGCACCGAACCAGTCGGCCGCCAGCCGTCCCCGGTCGTGCTCTCCGGCGCCGAGGCCCGCACCAGCCGCTTGGCGAACACTCCCGAACCACGTATCGCCACCTGGTCCTCGGCGTCCGCACCGGCCAGTACACCGGCCAGACGGTCCACCGCACGGCTGTCCATGGTCTCGGGCAGGTCGACCAGACCGCCCCACCGCTGGGGATACTCCACTTCCACGATCCGCCCCAGGCCCCAGACCATCGCCTGGGTCGGGCTCACCAGCCGGTCGGAGCCTCCCACCGACACCGCGCCCCGCGTCCCGCACCACAGCGGGGCCACCACACCGGCGTCGCCCAGCCCCTGGACCAGTCCCACCGTCGCCGCCAGCCCGGCCGGGACCACCTCGAACGATCCGTGCGCCGACTCGTCCAGCCCCAGCAGCGAGAACACGCCCGACACCCCCGCCGGGTCGGCTCCCGCCTCGTCGAGCGCCTCACGCAGCCGCTCCGTCATCGCCTCACGGCCATCGGCCGCGTCGGCAACGACACGAACCACCTGCGCACCGCGCCCGGCCACACCGTCCACCACGGAGGCGAGCAAGGCGTCGTCACCACAGACCTTGGGGACGACGACCAGCCAGGTGCCGGTGAGCGTGGTCCCGGCGGCGGACGCCACGGGCTTCCAGGCGGCGCTGTAGCGCCAGCTGTCCACCGTGCTCCGCTCACGCTGCTGACGACGCCACGACGACAGCGTCGGAAGCAACGCGGTCAAGGACGACTGCTGCTCCTCGTCCGCCACCTCCAGCGTCCGGACCAGCGCCTCCAGGTCCTCGCGCTCGACGGCCTCCCAGAACCGCGCGTCCACGCTGTCCGCGCCCAGCCCCGCACCGCCGACGGGCACCTCATCGACCGGCGCGTCCAGCCAGTACCGCTGGCGCTGGAAGGCGTAGGTCGGCAAGTCGACCCGGTGGGCACCACGGCCCTCGAACACCGCCCGCCAGTCGACACCGGCCCCGCTGACGTGGAGTTCGGCGGCGGAGGTCAGGAACCGCTCCAGGCCGCCCTCGTCACGCCGCAGCGTGCCCACGACGACCGCCCGCGCCCCGGCGGACTCCACGGTCTGCTGCAACGGCAGCATCAGTACGGGATGCGGGCTCGCCTCGATGAAGACACCGTGCCCGCTGTCGAGCAGTGCGCGGGTGGTGGCCTCCAGCTCGACGGTCTGCCGGAGGTTGCGGTACCAGTACTCGGCGTCCAGGCCGGCGGTGTCCACCAGTTCACCGGTCACCGTCGAGTAGAACGGCACCTCCGACGAACGCGGCTCGATACCCGCCAGGACCTTCAGCAGCTCCTCGTGAATCGCCTCCACATGCGCCGAGTGCGACGCGTAGTCCACCGGAACCCGGCGAACCCGCACCTCCTCACCCTCCAGCCGCGCCACCATCTCATCCAGCGCACCCGGATCACCCGACACCACGACCGAACCCGGGCCGTTCACCGCGGCGACCGAGATCGCACCATCCCAGGCGGCGATACGCTCCTTGGCCTCGTCCGCCGACAGGCCGACCGACACCATGCCACCACGACCCGCAAGACCCCTCGCGATCGCCTGCGACCGCAACGCCACCACCTTCGCGGCATCCTCCAGCGACAACGCACCCGCCACACACGCCGCCGCGATCTCACCCTGACTGTGACCCATCACCGCATCCGGCTCCACACCCACCGAACGCCACAACTTCGCCAACGACACCATCACCGCGAACAACACCGGCTGCACCACATCCACCCGGTCAAAACCGGGAGCACCCTCAACCCCACGCAACACATCCGTCAACGACCAGTCCACATACGCCGACAGAGCCGACTCACACTCGCCGACCGCCTCCGCGAACACCGGCGAGGACTCCAGCAACCCCACCGCCATACCCACCCACTGCGCCCCCTGACCCGGGAACACAAACACCGAACGACCCGGGCCATCAGCCACACCACGCGTGACGCCCGGGACAGCCTCGTCCCCGGCCAACGCGCCCAGCCGCTCCAGGATCTCCTCGCGGTCAGCCCCCGTCACCACACCACGATGCGCGAACGAGGACCTGGTCGTCGCCAGTGAGAGAGCCACATCGGCGGCGCCCAGCTCCGGACGGGCCGCCACGAACTCCCGCAGCCTGCCCGCCTGCGCCCGCAGGCCGGCCGCGCCGCGGCCCGACACCACCCATGCCACCGGACCCTCGACCACCTCGGCCTCGGCGACCTCCGCCGCCTCGGCCTCCGGAGCCTGCTCCAGAATGGTGTGCGCGTTCGTCCCGCTCACGCCGAACGACGACACACCAACCCTGCGCGGCGCCCCGGTCTCCGGCCACGGGGTCGACTCGGTCAGCAGCGACACCGCCCCCGCCGACCAGTCCACATGCTCCGACGGCTCCTCCACGTGCAGAGTCTTCGGCAGCACACCGTGCCGCATCGCCATCACCATCTTGATGACGCCACCCACGCCGGCGGCCGCCTGCGTGTGCCCCATGTTTGACTTCAACGACCCCAACCACAGCGGCCGGTCCGCCCCGGGGCGCTCCTTGCCGTAGGTGGCCAGCAGTGCCTGCGCCTCGATCGGGTCACCCAGCGTCGTGCCCGTACCGTGCGCCTCCACCGCGTCCACATCGGCCGCCGACAGGCCCGCGTTCCGCAGGGCGTCGCGGATCACCCGCTGCTGCGAGGGACCGTTCGGCGCGGTCAACCGGCTGCTCGCCCCGTCCTGGTTCACGGCGGCGCCCCGTACCACCGCCAGGATCTGGTGCCCGTTGCGCCGCGCGTCGGACAGCCGCTCCAGCAGCAGCACACCGGCGCCCTCGGACCATGCGGTGCCGTCGGCCGCGTTCGAGAACGACTTGCAGCGTCCGTCCACGGCGAGTCCGCGCAGTCGGCTGAACTCGATGAACACCTCTGGAGTCGCCATCATGGCCACACCGCCGGCGAGCGCCAGCGAGCATTCGCCCTTGCGGAGCGCCTGCACGGCCAGGTGCAGCGCCACGAGCGACGAGGAGCAGGCGGTGTCCACGGTCACCGCGGGGCCCTCGAAGCCGAAGGTGTAGGAGATCCGGCCGGACGCGATGCTTCCGGCGCTGCCGTTGCCCAGGTGGCCTTCGAGACCCTCCGGTATCGACCGGATACGGGAACCGTAGTCGTTGTACATCACCCCGACGAACACGCCGGTGCGGCTGCCGCGCGCGGACGCCGGGTCGATGCCCGCCCGCTCCAGCGCCTCCCACGAGGTCTCCAGCAGCAGCCGCTGCTGCGGATCGGTCGCCAGCGCCTCGCGCGGGCTCATGCCGAAGAACGCCGCGTCGAAGCCGTTCGCGTCGTGCAGGAACCCGCCCTCACGCGTGTAGCTCTTGCCCGGCTTCTCCGGGTCCGGGTCGTACAGGTCCTCGTCCCACCCCCGGTCCACGGGGAAGGTGGAGACGGCGTCGGTGCCCGAGGCGACCAGCTCCCACAGGTCTTCCGGCGACTCCACCCCACCGGGATACCGGCACCCCATGCCGACGATCGCTACGGGCTCGGTGTCCCGGTCCTTGAGTTCCCGCAGCTCTTGACGAGTCTCGTGCAGACTGGCCGTCGCGCGCTTGAGGTAATCGCGCAGTTTGGTGTCGCTCACTGCCTCTTGTCACTCCTCTGGGAACCCCAAGACAGGGGGTTGAAAGCCTTCGGCCGGTAACGTCCGGGGACGGGGTGCGTGTCGGTCACGACGTTCCGAGCTCCTCGTCGAGGAAGTCGAAGATCTCGTCGTCGGTCGCCGACTCGAACTTGTCGGCGGCAGCGACCCCACCGTTCGTCGTCTGTGTCCGCTGCCCCGCGGTCAGCTTCGCCAGCACCTGCTGCAGGCGTGAGGTGAGGCGTGTCCTCGCGGCTTCGTCCGCCACCACCTCGGCGAAGGAGCTCTCCAGCTTCTCCAGCTCCGACAGGACCGGCAGCACCACCGATGCCTCCGGCTCGTCCGCGACGAGTTCTTCCGCCAGATACCCGGCCAGCGCCCTGGACGTCGTGTAGTCGAACAGCAGGGTGGCGGGCAGCCGAAGGCCGGTCACCGTGCCCAGCTGGTTGCGCAGTCCGACCGCGGTCAGCGAGTCGAAGCCGAGATCGAGGAATCCGCGGTCCGGGGCGATCATGCGAGGGTTGTCGTGGCCCAGCGCCATGGCCGCGTGCTCGGTGACCAGTTCCAGGAGCGCCTGCTGCCGGGCGGCGGGGTTCATCGAGCCGATACGCCGGCGCAGCTCGGCGGAACCGGCGCCGGAACCGCCCGTGGACGTCCGCCCGGCGCCGCGCCGGGCCGTGGTCCGGATGACGCCCCGCAGCAGGGCCGGGATCGGCCCGTCCTGGGCTCGCCACGCCGAGGCGTCGAGCCGTGCCGGGACCAGGGTGGCCGTGTCGATGCCGCACGCGGTGTCGAACAGGGCCAGGGCCTCCTCGGAGGCCATCGGGGTCACGCCGTCCCGGGCGATGCGCCGCATATTGGCCTCGTCCAGCTTGCCGGTCATGCCACTGCGCTCCTCCCACAGCCCCCAGGCGAGTGACTGGGCGGGAAGGCCCTCGGCCCGGCGCCGGTGCGCGAACGCGTCCAGGAAGGCGTTGGCGGCGGCGTAGTTGGCCTGGCCCGGGCCGCCGAGCGTCCCGGAGAGCGAGGAGAAGAGCACGAACGCGGACAGGTCGAGGCCGGCGGTCAGCTCGTGCAGGTTGAGCACCGCGTCGACCTTGGGCCGCAGCACACGGTCGACGCGCTCGGGAGTGAGTGCCTCGACGACGCCGTCGTCCAGCACACCGGCGGTGTGAATCACGGCGGTGAGCGGGTGCTCGTCCGGCAGCGAGGCCAGCAGCGCGGCGAGGGAGTCGCGGTCGGCGGTGTCGCAGGCGGCGACCGTGGCGTGGGCGCCGAGGTCCGCCAGCTCTGTGCGCAGTTCGGCCGCGCCGTCCGCGGCGAGGCCGCGGCGGCTGGCCAGCACGAGGTTGCGCACACCACGCTCGCTGACGAGGTGCCGGGCGACCAGGCCCCCGAGGCCGGACGCGGCTCCGGTGACCAGGACGGTGCCCCGCGGGTCCCAGGTGACGCCGGTCGTGGCCGTGTCCTGCTCGGGCGCGTTGGCCTGCTCGGACGCGTTGGCCCGCTCGGACGCGTTGGCCTGCTCGGGCGCGTCGCCGCGAGCCGGGACCCGAGCCAGGCGGCCGGCCAGGACCGTGCCGCCCCGGACCACGAGCTGTGGTTCATCGGCGGTGAGCGCCGCCGGGAGGATCCGGCGTGAGCCTTCCTGGCCGTCCAGGTCGGCCAGGACGAACCGGTCGGGGTTCTCGGACTGGGCCGAGCGCACCAGGCCCCAGACGGCCGCGCCGGCGGGGTCGGCCACATCGGTGTCGTCGCCCGCGGCGATGGCTCCCCGGGTGAGGAACACCAGGCGGGAGTCACCGAAGCGGTCGTCGGCCAGCCAGCTCTTGAGCAGGTCGAGGGCGTGGTGGCCGACTTCCCGTACCGCCTCCGCCAGGTGCTGCGTCCGGCGGCTGCGGGACACGGTGGCGGCCAGGACGACGTCGGGCGCGGGCGCGCCCCCGCCGATGGCCTCGGCCAGGGCCGCGAGGTCCGGGTAGGCGTCCACGGTGACACCGGCCGATCCGAGGACGCCGGTCACCTCGGCCTGGTCGGGTCCGACGAGCGCCCAGCGCCGGGCCGCCACGCCATTCGGCTCCGGGGCGCGGGACGTGTCCACGGGCACCCACTCGACCTGGTACAGCGACTCGTACGGCTGGACGGAGTTCACCTGCTCCGGGGCCACCGGCCGCAGGACGAGGGAGTCGACCGTGACGACGAGCGCGCCGGAGGTGTCGGTGGCGTGCAGGGAGACGGTGTCCCCGCCGCCGCTCGCGAGCCGTACGCGCAGCGCGGACGCGCCACCGGTGTGGAGGGTCACCCCGTTCCACGAGAACGGAAGGGTGCTGCCGTCGGTGCCGGTGGGGTTGAAGGCGACGGTGTGCAGCGAGGCGTCGAGCAGCGCCGGGTGCAGGCCGTACCGCGCGGCCTCGGCCTCCTGTGCCTCGGGCAGGTCGATCTCGGCGAAGATCTCGTCACCACGGCGCCAGGCGGCTCGCAGCCCCTGGAAGGCCGGACCGTAGGCGAAGCCGACGTCGATGAAGCGGTCGTAGACATCGGCCACATCGATCGGCTTCGCCTCCGCGGGCGGCCACACGGCGAAGTCGGCGGCCACGGACTCCGGTGCCGTGGTGGACGGGTCCCTGGTGAGCAGGCCGGTCGTGTGGCGTGTCCAGGGCTCGTCCGACTGGGCGTCCTCGGACCTGGAGTACAGGTTGAGCGAACGGGCTCCGGACTCGTCCGGCTCGCCCACGGTGAGCTGGATCTGGGCCGCGCCCCGTTCGGGCAGGACCAGCGGCGTCTCGATGGTCAGCTCGTCCAGCCGCTCGTAGCCCACCTGCTCCGCCGCGCGCAGGGCCACTTCCACGAAGGCCGTGCCCGGGAAGAGAACGGTCTCCGCGAACACGTGGTCGGCCAGCCATGGCTGAGTGGCGACGGACAGCCGGCCGGTGAACAGGTAGGAGTCGGTGTCGGCCAGGGCGACGGCGGCGCCGAGGAGCGGGTGGTCGGGCGAGTCGAGCCCCGCCGAGGTCACATCCCCGCCGGCGGCCGGCACCGATTCGAGCCAGTAGCGCTGCCGCTGGAAGGCGTAGGTGGGCAGCTCCACCCGCCGGGCGCCGCGCCCGGCGAACACCGCGTCCCACTTCACCGTGGTGCCCTGGACGTGGAGTTCGGCCAGCGCCATGGTCAGCGACTGGATCTCGGGCCGGTCCTTGCGCAGCACGGGTACGAGGGAAGGAGCGGGCCGGCCGTCGGACTCCTCGGCCGTCAGGCAGTCCTGGGTCATCGCGGTGAGCACACCGTCCGGGCCCACCTCCACGAACGACGTCACGCCCAGCTTCTCCAGGGTCCGTACCCCGTCCGCGAACCGCACCGCCTCCCGCACATGGCGCACCCAGTACTCCGGCGAGCACACCTCCTCCGGGTCCGCCGGCGCGCCGGTGACGTTGGAGACCAGGGAGAGGGCCGGCGGAGCGAACGACAGTCCCTCGACGACCTTGCGGAAGTCGCCGAGCACCCCGTCCATGCGCGGGGAGTGGAAGGCGTGGCTGACGCGCAGGCGACGCGTCTTACGGCCCTCTCGCTCCCACTGCCCGGCGATCTCCAGCACCGCGGCCTCGTCGCCCGCGATGACCACGGCGGTCGGGCCGTTGATCGCGGCGATGCTCACCTCGGCCTCACGACCGGCGAGCGACGCGGCGATCTCCTCCTCGGGCGCCTGGACGGCCACCATCGCGCCGCCCTCGGGCAGCGCCTGCATCAGCCGGCCACGCGCCGCCACCAGCGCACACGCGTTCTCCAGCGAGAACACCCCGGCCACATGCGCGGCCGCCACCTCACCGATGGAGTGGCCGATCAGCACATCCGGGGCGATGCCCCAGTGCTCCAGCAGCCGGAACAGCGCCACCTCGATGGCGAACAGCGCGGGCTGGGTGAACGCCGTCTGGTTCAGCAGCTCGGCGTCCGCACTGCCCTCGACCGCGAACATCACCTCGGTGAGCGGACGGTCGAGCAGCACATCGAGATGCGCGCACACCTCGTCCAGCGCCTGGGCGAACACCGGGAAGGCGTCGTACAGTTCACGGCCCATGCCCAGGCGCTGCGCCCCCTGGCCCGAGAACAGGAACGCCGTCTTCTGCTCGGTCCGCGCCTCGCCCTGGATCAGCGTGGCCGCGTTCCCGCCCTCTGCCAGCGCGTCGAGTCCGGACCGGAACTGCGCCGGCTCCTCGGCGACCACAACCGCGCGGTAGGGCAGCGCGGAACGGGTCGTCGCCAGCGAATAGCCGATGTCGGCGAGGTCATTGGTGTGCGCGGTACCCACACCGTCGAACTCGCGCAGTCGCCCGGCCTGAGCGCTCAGCGCGTCAGGGCTGCTGCCGGAGAGCAGCCACGGAACCACCGCGATACCGGCCGGTGAACCGGTGACCCCGCCGTCCGTCCGCGGCGACGGTGCCTCGGCGGTGTCGGCCGCCTCGATGATCGTGTGCGCGTTGGTGCCGCTGATCCCGAAGGACGAAACGGCCGCCCGGCGCGGGCGGTCCGTCTCCGGCCACGGGGTCGCCTCGGTCAGGAGGGACACCGCGCCGCTGGTCCAGTCGATATGCGGCGAGGGCTCGTCCGCGTGGAGCGTCTTCGGCAGCACGCCCTCGCGCATGGCCATCACCATCTTGATGACCCCGGCCACCCCGGCCGCCGCCTGGGTGTGCCCGATGTTCGACTTGATGGAACCCAGCCACAGCGGCTGGTCCTCCTGCCGCCCCTGGCCGTAGGTGGCCAGCAGCGCCTGCGCCTCGATCGGGTCACCGAGCGAGGTGCCCGTGCCATGGGCTTCCACCGCGTCCACCTCGGCGGCCGACAGTCCCGCGCTCTCCAGCGCCTTGCCGATCACCCGCTGCTGCGACGGGCCGTTCGGCGCCGTCAGTCCGTTGGAGGCGCCGTCCTGGTTGATCGCCGAACCCCGGACGACGGCCAGCACCTGATGGCCGTTGCGCCGTGCGTCCGACAGCCGCTCCACCAGCAGCAGGCCCACGCCCTCGGACCAGCCCGTGCCATCGGCCCCGGCGGAGAACGCCTTGCACCGTCCGTCCGGCGACAGCACCCGCTGGGAGCTGAACTCGACGAACGTGCCCGGCGTGGCCATGATCGTCACACCGCCGGCCAGCGCCATATCGCATTCGCCCTGGCGCAGCGACTGCGCGGCCAGGTGCAGGGCGACCAGCGACGACGAGCACGCGGTGTCCACCGTCACGGCCGGGCCCTCGAAACCGAAGGTGTAGGAGAGACGGCCGGAGGCGACGCTCGACGCGCTGCCGAGTCCGAGATAGCCCTGCACCCCGTCCGGCGCGTTGATGGCCCGGCCGCTGTAGTCCTGGTAGTTCGAGCCGATGAAGACGCCCGCCTGGCTGCCACGCAACGTCGCCGGGTCGATGCCGGCGCGCTCGAACGCCTCCCACGATGTCTCCAGCAGCAGCCGCTGCTGCGGATCCATCGCCATGGCCTCGCGCGGGTTGATCCCGAAGAAGTCCGGGTCGAAGTCGGTGACGTTGTCGAGGAAGCCGCCGGTGCGGGCGTAGGTCTTGCCCGGCTTGTCGGGGTCGGGGTCGTACAGCCCCTCGATGTCCCAGCCACGGTCGTCGGGGAACCCGGAGATCGTGTCGACTCCCCCGTTCACCACATCCCACAGCTGCTCGGGGGTCCGCACACCGCCCGGGAACCGGCAGCTCATCGCCACGATCGCGATGGGCTCGTCGAACGAGTCCGATCGGGTCGGCGCCGTCTCGGCGGCGCCGCCTTCCTCGGTGCCGAACATCTCGCCGTTCAGGAACCGTGCCAGCACCGCGGGCGTGGGGTAGTCGAAGACCAGGCTGACCGGCAGCCGCAGCCCGGTCGCCGCGCCGATCCGGTTGCGCAGTTCAACGGCGGTCAGCGAGTCGAAGCCGAGGTCGCGGAAGGCACGGTCCGACGCCACCGCGTCCGCGCTGTCGTGCGCGAGGACATCGGCGGCCTGGGCACGCACCAGGTCCCGCAGCGCCCCTTCGCGCTTCTCCTGGGGCATGGCTTCCAGCCGGTCGTGAAGTTCGGCCCGCCCGGGGGCGGCGCCGCCCACCGTGGGCTGCTTCCCCGTGGTGGCGCTCCGCGCGCTCCGCAGCTGGCGGAAGAGGGGAGTGTCGGCGGAGTCCGCTTCGAAGCGTGCCCAGTCGATGTCCGCGACCGCGAGGAACGTCTCGTCGTGGTCCAGTGCCTGCTGCAGCGCTGAGATCGCCAGCTCGGGGGGCATGGCCAGGATCCCCGACCGGCTCATCTGCTCGCCGACCTCATCCGTGACGAGACCGCCTCCGGCCCAGGCGCCCCAGGCGATGGAGGTGGCCGGAAGGCCATCCGCACGCCGCTGCGACGCCAGCGCGTCGAGGTAGGCGTTACCCGCCGCGTAGCTGCCCTGACCCGGGCCGCCCAAGGTGCCGGCCGCCGAGGAGAACAGGACGAACGCCGACAGATCCATCCCGGCGGTCAGCTCATGCAGATTCCGCGCCGCGTCCACCTTCGGACGCAGCACCCCGGCCGCCCGGCGCACCGTGAGGGCGTCCACCACACCGTCGTCCAGCACACCGGCCGTATGCACCACGGCCGTCAGCGGGAACTCCCGCGGAATCGCCTCCAGCACCGCCGCCAGTGCCTCACGGTCCGCGGCGTCACACGCCGCCACCGTCACCCGGGCACCGAGCCCCTCCAGCTCCGCCTTCAACTCGGCGGCGCCCTCGGCCTCCATGCCACTACGGCTCGTCAGCACCAGATGTTCGGCACCCGCACGCGACAGCCAACGGGCCACATGGCCACCCAGCGCACCCGTACCACCGGTCACCAGCACCGAACCACTCGGACGCCAGCCATCCGCGGCCGTGGCCTCGGGTGCGGAGGCCCGCACCAGCCGCTTGGCGAAGACGCCGGACCCGCGCACCGCGACCTGGTCCTCGGTCTCGGTCTCCGCACCCGCCAGCGCTCCGGCCAGACGGGCCACCGCACGGCTGTCCATGGTCTCGGGCAGGTCCACGACGCCGCCCCAGCGCTGGGGGTACTCCGCCTCCAGGATCCGGCCCAGGCCCCACAGCATGGACTGCACCGGGCTCACCAGCCGGTCGGAGCGCCCCACCGACACCGCACCCCGGGTGCCGCACCACAGCGGAGCCACCACATCCGCGTCGCCCAGCGCCTGGACCAGGCCCACCGTCGCCGCCAGCCCGGCCGGGACCACCGCGAAGGACTCATGCGCCGACTCGTCAAGACCCAGCAGCGAGAACACACCCGCCACGCCCGACGGCTCCACCGCCACGCCATCGAGGGCCACGCGCAGCCGCTCCGCAATCACCTCACGGTCATCCGCCGCCCCGACGGCTACCCGGACCACATGCGCACCGCGCCCGGCCAGCCCGTCCAGCACGGTGGCGACCAATACATCGTCACCACGGCCTTCCGGAACGGCCACGAGCCAGGTGCCCGAGAGCGTGGTCTCGGACGCGGATGCCAGGGGCTTCCAGACGGCCTGGTAACGCCAGCTGTCCACCGTGTTCTGCTCACGCAGCTGACGGCGCCAGGACGACAGCGCCGGAAGCAACGCCGTCAGCGACGACTGCTGCTCCTCGTCCGCCACCTCCAACGTCCGCGCCAGCGCCTCCAGGTCCTCGCGCTCCACCGCCTCCCAGAAGCGCGCGTCCACCGCGTCCGCGCTCAAGCCGCCACCGGCGGCCGCCCCCTCGACAAACGAGATGGCGTCCAGCCAGTACCGCTGGCGCTGGAAGGCGTAGGTGGGCAGTTCGACGGGGTGTGCGCCGGTGCCGGCGAACACCGTCCGCCAGTCGACGGCGATGCCGCCGGCATGGGCCGCGGCCAGGGAGGTCAGGAACCGTGCCGGGCCGCCTTCGTCGCGGCGCAGCGAGCCGATGGCCGCCACGGGGGTGCCGTGGTCCTCGGCCGTGTGCTCGATGCCCATGGTCAGCACCGGGTGCGCGCTGGCCTCCACGAACGTCTGGAAACCCTCGTCCAGGAGCACCCGTACGGTCTCGTCGAAACGCACGGTCCCGCGCAGATTGCGGTACCAGTAGCCGGCGTCCATCTGCGTGGTGTCCAGCACACCGCCGGTCACCGTCGAGTAGAACGGCACCGAGGAGGACCGCGGAGCGATCCCGGCCAGAGTGCGCCGGATCTCCTCTTCCAGGCTCTCGACGTGGGCGGAGTGCGATGCGTAATCCACCGGGATGCGACGCGCCCGGATCTCCTCCGCCTCACACGCCGCCAGCAACTCCTCCAGCGCGTCGGCGTCGCCGGAGACCACCACCGCCGAGGGGCCGTTCACCGCCGCCACCGACAGCCGCTCACCCCACGCCTCAAGGCGCTCCCGAACCGAGTCCACGGGCAGCGACACCGACACCATGCCCCCGCGCCCGGACAGCACCGGCAGCGCCTGGCTGCGCAGCGCCACCACCTTCGCGGCGTCCTCGAGCGACAGCGCACCCGCCACACACGCCGCCGCGATCTCGCCCTGGGAGTGGCCGATGACCGCCGCGGGCTCCACACCGTAGGAGCGCCACAGCTTCGCGAGCGACACCATCACCGCGAACAGCACCGGCTGAACGACATCCACCCGGTCAAAACCGGGGGCGCCCGCGGCACCACGCAGCACATCCGTCAACGACCAGTCGACATACGCCGACAGGGCGGTCTCACACTCGGCTATCGCCTCCGCGAACACCGGAGAGGACTCCATCAGCCCCACGGCCATGCCGACCCACTGCGACCCCTGACCGGGGAAGACGAAGGCGACCCCGGCGCTGCGCCTGGCAATGCCTTCGACCAGTCCGGAGGTGCCCCGCCCCGCCAGGTGATCGGTCAGCATCCGTACGGCCTTCGCACGGTCGGGGGCCAGCACGACCGCACGGTGCTCGAAAGCGGTCCGCGTGGTGGCAAGAGACAGCCCGATGTCCTCGGCCGCGACCTCCGGGTGCTGTTCCACGTGGTCCAGCAGCCGCCTCGCCTGAGCCCGCAGCGCCGCCTCGGACTTGCTCGACAACAGCCAGGGAACGAGCGGCAACGCCATCCGCGGCGCCTGCGCCGGCTCCGTCTCCGCCGCCTCGGCACCGGACGGGGTGACGGACGGCAGTGGTGCCTGCTCGATGATGGCGTGGGCGTTGGTGCCACTGATGCCGAAGGAGGACACACCGGCCCGGCGCGGCTCCTCACCCTCGGGCCAGGCGGCGGCCTCGGTGAGGAGCTCGACGGTGCCCGTCGACCAGTCCACATGCGGCGACGGCTCAGCCGCGTGCAGCGTCTTGGGCAGCACACCATGGCGCATCGCCAGCACCATCTTCATCACACCCGCCACACCCGCAGCCGCCTGCGTATGACCGATGTTCGACTTCACCGACCCCAGCAGCAGCGGCTCACCCGCGGCGCGCTCACGGCCGTACGTGGCCAGCAGCGCCTGCGCCTCGATCGGGTCACCCAGCGACGTACCCGTCCCATGAGCCTCCACCGCGTCGACCTGCCCGGCCGTGAGCCCGGCGTTGGCCAGCGCCTGACGGATCACCCGCTGCTGCGACGGGCCGTTGGGGGCGGACAGCGCACTGCTCGCACCGTCCTGATTCGTCGCCGTACCCCGGACAACCGCCAGCACCGGATGCCCATTTCGCCGCGCGTCGGACAGCCGCTCCAGGAACAGCATCCCGGCACCCTCGGCCGCCCCGAAACCATCAGCCGCCGCCGAGAAGGGCTTGCACCGGCCGTCCGCCGCGAGCCCGCGCTGCCGGCTGAAACCGACGAACGTACCCGGCGTGGCCATCACGCTCACACCACCGGCCAGGGCGAAAGTGCACTCGCCCTGACGCAGCGCCTGCACCGCCAGATGCAGAGCGACCAGCGACGAGGAACACGCGGTGTCGACCGTCACCGCGGGGCCCTCCAGCCCGAGCGTGTAGGCCACCCGACCGGACACCACGCTGATCGCGCTGCCGGTCACCAGATGACCCTCGACACCATCCGGTGCCTCATGCACCCGCGGCCCGTAGTCAGGGGCCACCGCCCCGAAAAAGACCCCGGACCGGCTGCCCCGCAGCGAGACCGGATCGATGCCCGCCCGCTCAATCGCCTCCCACGACGTCTCCAGCAGCAACCGCTGCTGCGGATCCATCGCCATCGCCTCACGCGGCGAGATCCCGAAGAAGTCGGCATCGAAGTCGCCGATGTCGTGGAGGAATCCCCCCTCACGCGTATAGGAGGTACCCGACCGGTCAGGGTCCGCGTCGTAGAGCGCGTCGAGGTCCCAGCCACGGTCGTCGGGGAACGGCGTGATGGCGTCCTCGGCCCCGCTCAGCAGCCGCCAGAACTCCTCGGGCGAGCGCGCCCCGCCGGGGAAGCGGCAACTCATCCCGACGATCGCGATCGGCTCACGGGCCGCCGACTCCACATCCTGCAGACGCTGCCGCGCCTGGTGCAGATCAGCCGTCACCCGCCGGAGGTAGCCGAGCAGCTTTTCTTGTTCCGACATCAGAACCTCTCGGGGTCGCGCTTCGGGAGCGGGGTGGTCGGCGGGCAGGTGGTGTGGGTTCGTGGGGGTGCCGTGCTGGCGGCCGCTGGTCGGATCACGACGTCCCGAACTCCTGGTCGATGAAGGCGAAGAGCTCATCGGCCTCCGCCGTCTCCAGATGTTCGGCGACATCCTGGCCATCGCCGGAATCGGTGGTCGGGCCGTCCGGTGCCGGGCCGCCGCGGCCGCCGTCCCAGTGGGACAGAAGACGCTTCAACCGGCCGGCGACCATCGCCCTGGTGTCGTCGTCGGCCGCCTCGCCCGTGCCGAGCAACGCCGCTTCCAGCCGGTCGAGTTCGGCGGCCACATCCGTTGGGTCGTCCGCCGCTGCGGGGGCGACCTCCGCATTGAGCTGTGCGGCCAGCGCGGCGGGGGTCGGATAGTCGAAGATGAGGGTCGCGGGCAGCCGCAGCCCGGTGGCCGCGTTCAGCCGGTTGCGCAACTCGACCGCGGTGAGCGAGTCGAAGCCCAGCTCCAGGAAGCCACGATCGGTGTCCACCGCCGACGCCGACCCGTGGCCGAGAACGGTGGCGGCGTGCTCCTGGACCACACGCAGCAGCGTCCGCTGCCGCTCCCCCTGACCGAGCCCGGCCAGCCGCCGCACCAGCGGCGCCTCCTGCGAACCGGAGTCGTCCTGGGCCGAGGCACGCCGGGACACGACAGGCCGTCGTACGAGCCCGCTGAGCAACGGCGGCACGGGGGTGGTGTCGGCGGTGGCCGCCAAGTGGCCGAGGTCGAGCCGCGCGGGCATCACCACGCCCTCGGCCAGCCGCCCGGCCGTGTCGAGCAGCCGCAGCCCCTCCTCGGAGGAGAACGGCACCAGTCCGCCGCGCGTCATCCGCGACAGGTCCGCCTCGGCGAGGTGTCCGGTCATCCCACTGCGCTCGGCCCACATACCCCAGGCCAGCGACACTCCCGGCAGACCCATCGCCCGGCGCCGCTGAGCCAGCCCGTCCAGGAACGTGTTGGCGGCGGCGTAGTTGGCCTGGCCCGCGGACCCCAGGACACCGGCGGCCGAGGAGAACAGGGTGAACATGGCCACATCGAAACGGCGCGTCAGCTCATGCAGATGCCACGCCCCGTCGACCTTCGCACGCAACACCGCGTCCAGCCGCTCCGGCGTCAGCGAGGTCACCGTGCCGTCGTCCAGGAGGCCCGCGGCATGGACCACACCGGTCAGACCGTGCCCGTCATCGGGCAGCCCCGCCAGCAGTTCGGCCAGCGCGTCGCGGTCGGCGACATCGCAGGCGGCGACGTCGACCGAGGCCCCGAGGGCCGTCAGCTCCGTCTCGAGCGCCGTCATGCTCTCGGCGGCGCGGCCGCG
This sequence comes from Streptomyces endocoffeicus, assembly GCF_016741935.1. GTDB lineage: Bacteria > Actinomycetota > Actinomycetes > Streptomycetales > Streptomycetaceae > Streptomyces > Streptomyces endocoffeicus. Next base: position 990,662 of record NZ_JAERRG010000001.1, read on the forward strand.
GCGGCTGACCAGCAGCAGCCGGCGCATCCCGTGCTCGGTCACCAGATGCCGGGCCACCAGTCCGCCCAGGACACCTCCGGCGCCGGTGATCAGTACCGTCCCGTCCGGGTCCAGCGCGGCCGGAACGCTCAGCACCAGCTTGCCCACATGACGCGCCTGGCTCATGAACCGGAACGCCTCCGGAGCCCTGCGCACATCCCACACCCGGGTGGGCAGCGGCTCCAGCACACCTCGCTCGAAGAGGGCCACGATCTCGGCGAGCATCGCTCCGATACGCTCCGGGCCCGCCTCGGCGAGGTCGAACGCCCGGTACAGCACGCCCGGATGCGCCGCGGCCACCTCATCGGCGGACCGCACATCCGTCTTGCCCATCTCGATGAAGCGCCCGCCCTCACCCAGCAGCCGCAGCGACGCGTCCACGAACTCACCCGCCAGGGAGTCCAGGACCACATCCACCCCACGGCCGGCCGAGGAGTCCTTGAACCGCTCCTCGAACTCCAGCGTCCGCGAGGAGGCGATATGCGCCTCGTCCAGCCCGAGACCGCGCAGGACATCCCACTTGGCCTCACTCGCGGTCGCGAACACCTCACAGTCCCAGGCCCGCGCCAACTGCACCGCCGCGATCCCCACGCCACCGGCGGCGGCATGGACCAGCAGCGACTCACCACGCCGGAGACCCGCCAGCTCCCGCAGCGCATACAGAGCCGTCACGAACACGACCGGGACGGAGGCGGCATCGGTGAAGGACCAGCCGTCCGGGATCCGCACCAGAGTGCGGTGATCCACCACGGCCAACGGCCCGAAACCGCCCTCCCACAGCCCCATCACCCGGTCGCCGACGGCCAGGGAGGTCACACCGGAGCCGGTGGCCACGACCACACCGGCTCCCTCGCCACCCATCAGAGCCTCACCCGGGTACATGCCCAGGGAGATCAGGACATCGCGGAAGTTCAGGCCGGTGGCACGCACCGCGACCCGCACCTCGTGCTCGCCGAGATCCCCGGTGGCGTCCGTGGCCGTGGCCAGCGCCAGCCCCTCCAGCGTGCCCGCTCCGGACGCCGCCAGCCGCCACGCCTCCGTACCGGCCGGCGGCGTCAACACAGCCGTCGCGGCACCGGGGGCCAGACGCGGCACCAGCATCTCGGCGCCGCGCACCGCCAGCTGCGGTTCCCCGGTGGACACCGCCTGGTGCACCAGGGCCAGCGACTCCTCGTCGCCGTCCACATCCAGCAGGACGAACCGGTCCGGATTCTCGGCCTGCGCCGACCGCACCAGCCCCCACACCGGGGCCGCCGCCAGATCACGCGGGTCCACGCCGTCCTCGGTCGCCATCGCACCCCGGGTCACGAGCACCAGCCGCGCATCGGCGAACCGGTCCTCCGCCAGCCATGTCCGCACCATGTCCAAGGTCTGGTGGGCGACCGCCCGCGTCGCCGGAACGACGTCTTCACCGGGGGCGGAGGAGAGGGTCACGAACACCAGGTTCGGCAGCGGAGCGCCCGACCCCACATGCGCCGCGAGAGCAGCCAGGTCGGCGTGTTCCTCCACCGACCCATCGACCGCCTTCAGCGCCCGGGCCAGGCCGAAGACATCGGGTCCGGCCACGGCACACCGGTCCGTCGCGGGGACTGGGGCGGTCGTGGACGCCGCGACCCACTCCACCCGGTACAGCGACTCACCGTCCTCGGCGGACGACGCCAGTTGCGCTTCCGACACCGGCCGGGTGACCAGCGCGTCCGCCGACGCCACCGGCGTACCGGCGGCATCCGCCACCAGTACGGACATCCCATCGGCGCCCGTACGGGCCAGCCGTACGCGCAGGGAGGTCGCGCCGGTGGCGTACAGCGACACACCGCTCCACACGAACGGCAGCCGGATCCCGGCCTTGCTCCCGTCCTTCTCCGGATGCGAGGCGGCGGACACCAGCCAGGCGTGCAGCGCCGTGTCGAGCAGCGCGGGATGCAGCCCGAACCGGGCCGCCTCCGCCCGCCACTCCTCCGGCAGCGCCACCTCGGCGAAGACCTCGTCACCCCTGCGCCAGACGGCACGCAGCCCCCGGAACACCGGTCCGTACGCCAGCCCGGTGGCCGCCACATCCTCATAGAAGCCCGCGGTCTCGACCGCCTCCGCGCCCGCCGGCGGCCATGCGCTCAGGTCCGCCGGACCCGCCGCCCCATCGGCGGCGGACGCCACAGTCAGCGCGCCCTTCGCATGGCACGTCCACGACGCGTCCGGACCATCGCCACGACGGGAATACACACTGAGCTCGCGCTCCCCGCCCTGCCCGGGCCCGCTCACCACCAGCTGCACCTGGACCGCCCCCTCCTCGGGCAGCACCAGAGGCGCCTCCAGCGTCAGCTCCTCCAACCGGTCACAACCGACCGCGTCACCGGCCCGCGACGCCAACTCGACAAACGCCGTACCCGGCAGGATGACCCGGCCCAGCACCGCATGGTCGGCCAGCCAGGGATGCGTACGCAGCGACAGCCGGCCGGTCAGCAGGAAACCGTCGGAGTCGGGCAGCGGCACGGCAGCGCCCAGCAACGGGTGTCCCGCCGCGTCCAGTCCCGCAGAGGACACATCACCGGCGCCGTCTGCTTCGGGATCCAGCCAGAAGCGCGCGCGCTGGAAGGCATACGTCGGCAGATCGACGCGCCTGGCCGCCGTTCCGGCGAACACGCCCGCCCAGTCGACGGACACACCGCCCACATACGCCTCGGCCAGAGACGTCATAAACCGATCCAGTCCGCCTTCCTCACGGCGCAGCGAACCGACGGCGGTAACGCGGGTGCCGTGGTCCTCGGCCGTCTGCTCCACCCCCATGGTGAGCACCGGATGGGCACTGGCCTCGATGAACACCTGGAAGCCGTCGGTCAGCAGAACACGGACGGTCTCGTCGAAGCGCACCGTCTGCCGCAGATTCCGGTACCAGTACCCGGCGTCCATCTCCGTGGTGTCCAGCACCCCGCCGGTCACGGTCGAATAGAACGGCACCGACGACGAGCGCGGGGTGATTCCCGCGAGGATCCGCTGGAGCTCGTCCTCGATGGCCTCGACATGAGCGCAGTGGGAGGCGTAGTCCACGGGGACACGACGCGCCCGGATCCCCTCGCCCTCGCACGCCGACAACAGCTCGTCCAGCGCGTCGGCGTCGCCGGAGACCACGACCGCCGAGGGCCCGTTCACCGCCGCCACCGACAACCGCTCACCCCACGCCCCGAGCCGCTCCCGCACCGAGTCCACCGGCAGCGACACCGACACCATCCCGCCACGACCCGACAACGCCCGCAGCGCCTGGCTGCGCAGCGCCACCACCTTCGCGGCGTCCTCCAGCGACAACGCACCCGCCACACACGCGGCCGCGATCTCACCCTGGGAGTGACCGATGACCGCCGCGGGCTCCACACCGTAGGAACGCCACAGCTCCGCCAGCGACACCATCACCGCCCACAGCACCGGCTGCACCACATCCACCCGCTCCAGCGCCTCGGCGCTGCCTTCGCCCCCTCGCAGCACCTCCGCGAGCGGCCAGTCCACGTACGGCGCCAACGCCGCCGCGCACTCACCGATCCGCTCCGCGAACGCCGGGGAAGACTCCAGCAGCTCGGCCGCCATCCCCACCCACTGCGACCCCTGACCAGGGAAGACGAGCACGGCCTGGTCACGAGCGGTGGCCATCCCCCGTACCACACCGGGTGCCACATTCCCCTCGGCCAACGCCCCCAGGCCGTTCAGGAGACCGTCGCCGTCGCCCGCCAGCACCACCGCGCGGTGCTCGAACACACTGCGCGTGGTCGCCAACGACAGCCCGATATCGGCGGTCGAGACCTCTCGGCGCTCACGCACCTGCGTCAGCAGCCGCTCCGCCTGTGCCTCCACCGCGCTGTCCGACCGTCCGGAGATCACCCACGGCGTGATCTCCGGCAGTTCCGCGGCCGGGGCCTCGTCGGCGGCGGCGGGGCTGGGAGCGTCGTCCAGCGGAGCCTGTTCCAGCACGGCGTGGGCGTTGGTGCCACTCATCCCGAAGGAGGAGACTCCCGCGCGCCGCGGATGCCCCGTCTCCGGCCAGGCCATGTCGTCCGTCAGCAGGCTCACGCCGCCCGCGGACCAGTCCACATGCGGCGACGGCTCATCGATGTGCAGCGACTTCGGCAGCGCGCCGTTCCGCATCGCCATCACCATCTTGATGACACCGGCCACACCGGCGGCCGCCTGCGCATGGCCGATGTTCGACTTCACCGAGCCGAGCCACAGCGGCTGGTCCGCGGGCCGGTCCTGGCCGTAGGTGGCGAGCACGGCCTGGGCCTCGATGGGATCGCCCAGCTTGGTGCCGGTGCCATGTGCCTCGACCGCGTCCACCTCGGCCGCCGACAGCCGGGCGTTCGCCAGCGCGGCGCGGATCACCCGCTGCTGGGACGGGCCGTTCGGGGCGGTCAGGCCGTTGGACGCACCGTCCTGGTTGGTCGCCGTACCCCGGACGAGGGCCAGCACCTCGTGTCCGTTGCGCCGGGCGTCCGACAGCCGCTCCACCAGCAGCAGCCCGACGCCCTCGGCGAATCCGAAGCCGTCGGCGGCATCGCTGAACGCCTTGCACTTGCCGTCCACGGACAGCGCGCGCTGACGGCTGAAGTCCACCAGCCCGACCTGTGTGGACATCACGGTCGCACCACCGGCCAGCGCCATGTCGCACTCGCCCTGGCGCAGCGCCTGGACCGCGAGGTGCAGCGCGACCAGCGACGACGAGCACGCGGTGTCCACCGTCACGGCAGGACCCTCGAGGCCCAGGGTGTAGGAGACACGGCCCGAGGCCACGCTGCCGGCACTGCCGATGCCGAGGTAGCCCTCGATGCCTTCGGGAGAGTGCCCCTGCAGCCGGGTGCCGTAGTCGTTGTACACAACGCCGACGAAGACGCCGGTCCGGCTCCCCCTCGCCGTCTCGGGCGCGATACCGGCCCGCTCGAACGCCTCCCACGACGTCTCCAGCAGCAGTCGCTGCTGCGGGTCCATCGACAGCGCCTCGCGTGGCGAGATCCCGAAGAACTCCGGGTCGAACTGGTCCGCCTCGTGGAGGAAGCCACCGTTGCGGGCGTAGTACGTGCCCTCGTGCGAGGGGTCCGGGTCGTAGGTCGACTCGAGGTCCCAGCCTCGGTTGGACGGGAGTGACGACGTGGCATCGGTGCCCGCCATCACCAGCTGCCACAGCTCCTCGGGGGTCCGCACACCACCGGGGAAGCGGCAGCTCATGGCCACGATCGCGATCGGGTCGTCGTCCGTGCGGGACGGGGCGTCGGACGGTCCGCCCACCGCCGCGGCGGCCGCGCCCTGGGACCCGAGGATCTCCGAGCGCAGATGGCCCGCCAGTACCGTCGGGTTCGGGTAGTCGAAGACGAGGGTCGCCGGGAGGCGCAGACCCGTTTCCGCGCTCAGACGGTTCCGCAACTCCACGGCGGTGAGCGAGTCGAAGCCCAGCTCCTTGAAGGGCCGTCCCACCTCGACGGTGTCCGACTTCGCATGGCCGAGGGCGGCGGCCACCTGGACGCGGATCAGCTCTTCGAGCAGGAACTGCTCCTGATCCGCCTCGGACATGCCGGCCAGTCGCCGCCGCAGGCGGGCGGCGACATCGTCCACGCCCGCGTCCCCGGCGCCGGCGACACGCCGGACGGTCATCCCCGGTACGACGTTGCGGAAGAGGACGGGGAGTTCGGCGCCCTGCGCACGCAGCGCCGGAATGTCCAGCCGGAAGAGAACGGGTACCGCCGCGTCCGAGACCAGAGCGGCGTCGAAGAGCTCAAGGCCCTCGTCCGTGGCCAGTGGCACCACGCCCGAGCGGGATATCCGCTGGATGTCGTCCTCGCCGAGGTGTCCGGTCATACCGCTGGCCTCGGCCCACAGACCCCACGCCATCGACACACCCGGCAGCCCCCGGGTCCGGCGCCAGGACGCCAGACCGTCCAGGAACACATTCGCCGCGGCGTAGTTGCTCTGCCCCGCACCACCCAGCACACCGGTGGCCGACGAGAACAGCACGAACGCCGACAGATCCATGCCCGCGGTCAGCTCATGCAGATTCCACGCCGCGTCCACCTTCGCCCGCAGCACCGGCTCAACCCGCTCACGGGTCAACGACGTCAGCAACCCGTCATCGAGCACACCCGCCGCATGCACCACACCACTCAGCGCGAACCCCTCGGGCAACCCCGACAACACCCCGGCCAGAGCCGCACGGTCCGCGGCATCACACGCCGCGATCACCACCTCGGCGCCACCGGCCTCCAACTCGGCCCGCAGCTCGGACGCGCCCTCAGCCTCCGCACCACGACGCGAGAGCAACACCAGTTTCCCGACCCCGTGCCGGGCCACCAGATGCCGCGCCACCACACCGCCCAGCACACCCGTGCCGCCCGTCACCAGCACCGCACCCGAACCAAACCCACCCGACTCCGGAACAGCCGCAGCCGCCACCCGGCCCAGGCGCGGTACCCGCACCGCACCCGACCGCACCACCATCTGCTCCTCGCCCAGAGCCAGCACCCCGGGAAGAACACCGTCGACACCGTCCACGTCATCGGTGTCCACCAGCACCAGACGCCCGGGGTTCTCCGACTGGGCGGACCGCATCAGACCCCACACCGCGGCCCCGGCCATATCCGCCACGCCATCGCCGGTGTCGACAGCGCCCCGGGTCACCACCACCAACCGCTCACCCGCACGGTCCTCATCCGCCAACCACCCCTGCGCCCGCTCCAAGACCTCAAGCACACGCCCGTACGCCTCACCCACCACATCCACACCATCGGAGACCACCCGCAGCACCTCTGTCCGCGGCGCGGCCTCACCCCCTGCCACCACGGCCCCGGGCGCGTCCACCCACTCGACCCGGAACAGCGCGTCCCGCGCCGCCCCGGCCGCGGCGTTCAGCTGATCGGCCTCAACCGGCCGCAGGACCAGCGACTCGACCGACGCCACCCCATGCCCCGACTCATCCCCCACCAGCACCGACACCGCATCCGACCCGGCACCCGCCGGCGCCAGCCGCACCCGCAGCGCTGTCGCACCCACCGCCTCCAGGGCAAACCCACGCCACGAGAACGGCAGCAGACTCCCCGAACCACCCGCCAGGCCCTCGCTCACACCCATCGCGTGCAACGCCGCGTCGAACAGCGCCGGGTGCAGCCCGAACTGGCCCGCCCGCTCCCGTTCTCCCTCCGGGAGCTCGACCTCCGCGAACACCTCACCATCACGCCGCCACGCACGCTTCAACCCCTGGAAGACCGGACCGTACTCCAGCCCGTTCTCCGCGGCCCGCACATACTCACCCGACACATCAACCGGCTCGGCTCCCGCCGGAGGCCACACACCAAAGTCGAACTGAGCCTCGGAGAGGGGCGCGGCCGAGCCGAGCACACCATGGGCATGCCGCACCCATGCGGTGCCCGCACCGTCCGCTTCCTCCCGCGAGAACACACTCACCTCGCGGAAGCCGGAGGCATCCGCCTCCCCCACCTCGACCTGAAGGTGCACCCCGCCCTTCTCGGGCACGATCAGCGGCGCTTCCAGGATCAGTTCCTCGACCCGGCCACAGCCGACCTGATCGCCCGCCCGCACCACCAACTCGACGAAGGCCGTCCCCGGCAGCAACATCACTCCGTGTACGGCATGATCCGCCAGCCACCCGTGCGTGGCCAGGGACAGCCGCCCGCTCAGCAGCACTCCGCCGCCGCTGGCCATCGACACCACGGCGCCCAGCAACGGGTGCCCCAGCGAGCCCAACCCCACCGAACCCACATCGCCCACACCCGCGGGAGCGTCGAGCCAGAATCGCTCCCGCTGGAAGGCGTAGGTCGGCAATTCCACGCCGCGGCCACCGTGGCCCGCGAACACCTTCCGCCAGTCGACGCCGGCCCCGCTGACATGAAGCTCGGCGGCAGAGGTCAGGAATCGCTCAGGACTGCCCTCATCCCGTCGCAGCGTGCCGACGACCACCGCCTGGGCCTCAGCGGCCTCCACGGTCTGCTGCACCGGCAGGGTCAACACCGGATGCGGGCTCACCTCGACAAACACGGTGTGGCCCGCATCGAGCAGGGTGCGAGTCGTGGACTCCAGCTCAACCGTCTGGCGCAGGTTGCGGTACCAGTACTCGGCGTCCAGACCGGCGGTGTCCACCAGCTCGCCGGTCACCGTCGAGTAGAACGGCACCTCCGACGAACGCGGCTCGATACCCGCCAGGACCTTCAGCAGCTCCTCGCGGATCCCCTCCACATGGGCGGAGTGCGAGGCGTAGTCCACCGGAACCCGGCGAACCCGCACCTCCTCGCCCTCAAGCTCCGCGACCATCTCATCCAGCGCGCCCGGATCACCCGACACCACGACCGAACCCGGGCCGTTCACCGCCGCCACCGAGATCGCGCCACCCCACCGGGTGAGACGCTCCTCCACCTGGTCGACCGGCAGCCCGACCGACACCATGCCACCACGGCCCGCAAGACCCCTCGCGATCGCCTGCGACCGCAACGCGACGACCTTCGCGGCATCCTCCAGCGACAGCGCACCCGCCACACACGCCGCCGCGATCTCACCCTGACTGTGACCCATCACCGCATCCGGCTCCACACCCACCGAACGCCACAGCTTCGCCAACGACACCATCACCGCGAACAACACCGGCTGCACCACATCCACCCGGTCAAAACCGGGAGCACCCTCAACCCCACGCAACACATCCGTCAACGACCAGTCCACATACGCCGACAGAGCCGACTCACACTCACCCACCGCCTCCGCAAAGACGGGCGAGGACTCCAGCAACCCCACCGCCATACCCACCCACTGCGCCCCCTGACCCGGGAACACGAACACCGAACGGCCGGGCGTCTCGGCGTCCTTCCCCCGGACCACACCGGGAAGCTTCGCCCCCTCGGCCACCGCCGCCAGGCGCTCGAGGAGTTCCTCACGGCTGGTCCCGGTCACCACGGCGCGCTGCTCGAACGCGAACCTGGTCGTCGCCAGTGAGAGAGCCACATCGGCGGCGCCCAGCTCCGGACGGGCCGCCACGAACTCCCGCAGCCTGCCCGCCTGAGCCCGCAACGCGGTGTCGCTCTTGCCCGACACCACCCACGCCACCGGACCCGCGACACCACCACCGGCAGGCTCCTCGGCAACCTCCGCCTCGGCCTCGGCCTCCGGAGCCTGCTCCAGGATCACATGCGCGTTGGTCCCGCTCACGCCGAACGACGACACCCCAACCCTGCGCGACTCGCCTGTCTCCGGCCACGCCCGCGCCTCGGTCAACAGCTCGACCTGGCCCTCGGACCAGTCCACGTGGCTCGACGGAGCGTCGACATGCAGCGTCTTCGGCAGCACCCCATGCCGCATCGCCATGACCATCTTCATGACGCCGGCCATACCGGCGGCGGCCTGCGTGTGGCCGAAGTTCGACTTCGCCGAGCCCAGCCACAGCGGCCGCCCCTCCGGCCGGTCCTGCCCGTACGTGGCCAGCAGTGCCTGCGCCTCGATCGGGTCACCCAGCGTCGTACCCGTACCGTGCGCCTCGACCGCGTCGATCTGACCGGCAGTCAACTCACAGTTTTCCAGGGCCTGCCGGATGACGCGGCGCTGTGACGGGCCGTTGGGGGCGGTCAGACCGTTGCTCGCGCCGTCCTGGTTCACGGCGGAGCCGCGTACCACCGCGAGGATCTGGTGCCCGTTGCGCTTGGCGTCGGACAGCCGCTCCACCATCAGCACACCGATACCCTCGGACCATGTGGTGCCGTCGGCTCCGTCGGCGAACGCCTTGCACCGGCCGTCGACGGCCAGACCACGCTGGCGGCTGAAGGTGACAAAGCCCTTGGGGCTCACCATGACCGTCGCACCGCCGACCAGCGCCATGGAGCACTCGCCCTGCCGCAGCGCCTGCGCGGCCAGATGCAGGGCGACCAGCGCCGATGAGCAGGCGGTGTCCACGGTCAGTGCGGGACCTTCGAAGCCGAAGGTGTAGGAGACACGACCCGAGGCGATGCTGGTGGTGGCGCCGTTGTGGAGGTACGGCTCGATCTCGTCCGGGATCTGCGCGGCCTCGGACGCGTACGTGGTGTGCATGGCACCGGTGAAGACGCCTGTCTGGCTGCCGCGCAGTGACGCGGGGTCAATGCCCGCCCGCTCCATCACCTCCCACGATGTCTCCAGCAGCAGCCGCTGCTGGGGATCCATGGCCAGGGCCTCACGAGGCGAGATGCCGAAAAACGCGGAGTCGAATTGGTCCGCGTCGTGGAGGAAGCCGCCTTCGCGAACGTAACTGGTGCCCGCATGTTCCGGGTCCGGATTGTAGATCCCCTCCACGTCCCAGCCACGGTTTGTCGGGAAGGGCGAGATCGCGTCCGTTCCGTCGGCGACCAGCTGCCACAGCGCTTCCGGGGAATTCACTCCACCCGGAAATCGGCAGGCCATACCGATGATCGCAATGGGCTCCGTGGCCGAACTGGTCAGCTGGCGGTTCTGACGCCGGAGCCGCTCGATTTCCTTGAACGACTTGCGCAGCGCTTCAACGGCCTTGTTCTGGTTGGATGCAGCAGGCATCAAAAACTCCACACTTAACGCGTCGTTCGCTGGAAGAGCGCAACGGCCCTGAAAGTAATGAAAACATGGATCGCCAGACGGACACCGGCCACACTAGCCCTGGCCCCATAAGGGAAACCCTAGAAACCCACTCAGGCGTGGTTGAGACCCCCGGGCGTGTTCCCGGGCTTTTGTTTCAGTAGCGTTTCACCGGCCGTGTGACGCTTGCCACTATGCGTTCTCCGCCGCTATTCATGCCCCCGAAAATTCATGCGCCGTTTTCACACACCAGGGTCTTCTTCAATGCGGATCGCACCGGTCGGGCACCGGGATACGACCTCTCGCAGAACGTCCAGCCGTCCGGTGTCGGGCTGCGCGTCGAGCAGAACGACGGAGCCGTCCTCGTCGCTCTGGTCGAACAGGTCAGGTGCGATCAGCGCGCACTGGCCGGCCGAACAGCACACCTCACGGTCGGCGGTGATCCTCATCGGGTCTCAGTCCTACCTTGTTGTCTGTGGTACGTCTTATGGGCCCACTTGCGTGACGGACGGTGCGAGAATTCCACACCGTCCGTCCACATTCACCGCTTGATATTCCGATCAGTCGTCCCAGGTGACGGGAAGCGACCTGGGGCCGTAGTGCACGAAGTCGTCGCGCATGGGGACCTCGTCGCTCGGCACGGCCAGTCGCAGCGTGGGGAACCTGTCGAACAGGGCCTCGTAGCCGACGCGCAGGATCGTGCGGGCGAGGTGCTGGCCGAGACACTGGTGGACGCCGTGGCCGAGCGCCAGGTGACCGTGGTCCGTACGGCCGATGTCCAGCTGATCGGCATTGTCATAGCGCTCGGGGTCGCGGTTGACGGCGGGCAGGGCGACGGTGACCACCTCGCCCTTCTTGATGCTCTGGCCGGCGAACTCGACGTCTTCCAGCGCCCACCGGCTGGCCCCGAGGTGGGAGATGGTGAGGAAGCGGAGGAGCTCCTCGACGGCGGGCCCCATGAGCTCCGGGTCCTCGCGGAGCTTGGCCAGTTGATCGGGGTGCTCGAGCAGGGTGAAGATACCCATGGCGAGCATGTTGCCCGTGGTATCGAAGGCCCCGTTGATCAACGTGGCGGCCATGCCCATGAGTTCTTGCTCATTGAGCTGCCCGCCCCGGATCAGGTCTCCGAGGAGGTCATCCCGGGGGTCATCCATCCTGATGGGGATGAAGCGGGCCAGGAATCCACTCATCCCGGAGACGGCGGCAAGCGCCTCGGGAACGGTACAGGAGAGCCGTCCGAGTGTTTCCACGTGCCGCTGGAGGGTCTTCCGCTCCGATTCGGGAACGCCGATCATCTCGCACATCACCCGGGAGGGAGCGGATTCGGTGAAGAGCTCCACCAGATCGGCGCCCGGCCCGGCCTTTTCCAGGTCGTCGAGTTGTTCGTGCACGATACGCTCGATCATGGGGGCGAGCTGACGTGTGCGGCGGACCGTGAAAAAGCCGGTGAGCAGTTTGCGGTACTGACTGTGACTCGGGTCGTCCGTCTTCGCGAAGGCACCGGGGTCGGCCGGAACGCCGTCGTACTGCAGCTCCGTGGGGACGGGAGCGATCAGCCCTTCCTGGCGCGCGCTGAAGCTCTTATGGGTGAGCAGTTCCTTCGCTTCGGCATGCCGTGTGATGAGCCACCCGGGCGTCCCGTCCGGATAACTCATACGCGTTATCCGCTCCCGCTCGCGCAGGGGACTGTAGCCATCCGGAGGGTTGAAGGGGCGGCTCCGCTTAGTGGGCAATGACACAGGGGGGTGCGGGGCGTCGACCAAGACTCCTCCATCGATTCACAATCCATGCATCGAGGTCGTCGGCGGCTACACCGGCTGGCTCGATCTCGATGCTAGCTTCGCCGTCGGCCCGATAGCGCACCAAAGAGCCCCCGCAGACAAGTTCTGCAAATTTCCTTAGACAAAGGCGGGAGCGGTTGACCTCGTGGGCGCGGGTACACTCACCGCGCCGACCGCGACGGCTGAACGCGTGGCGGCTCCACCGCTCCCCTACCCCGGGTAAGCCGTCTCCAACCACATCTGTTGGCACCGGGTCCGACCCGACGCCGGCTCCGTCCGCCGAACTCCGCGGAGACACTGGGAGAACACGGGGGTGACGGGCTCGTCACGCCTGTGCTGCCACCCTTCGTCGGGGAGTGCCAGCGGGACGCCACGTTCCTGTCGGCACCGACATGCGTGGGAGGGGTTCCGTCCGATGCCACCGCCGAAGGCTCTCGCCCTGCGGCCCAGGGTGTCGAAGACGGTACCGGCCACTGCACAGGATCGGCCAGAGGTACGCGACCCCGGCCGCCCCCAGGTGCCCCTGTCCAACGCCGCGGTGACGGCGGCCTTGTCCGGCGGACGCGGACCCGCGGCGCTCCCGCCCGCCGCCACCCGGTCGCGGCCGGCCGGGCAGGACACGGTCGGCAATGGCGCGGTAGCGGCGGCCCGCCGTACCGAGACCGACCCTCGGCAGCAGCCGCCCACGGCCGAAGCGGCGCGGGTGGACACGGCGGAAGCGGCGCCCGCCGCCGCGACTTCCCCCGCCGCCCCCGAGGTCAAGGCGCGCCCCGGCCCGGGAGCGGACCCGAAGTTCGCCACGCTCAAGAAGGACGTACGGCGTAAGAAGGGCTCGGTGGCGTCCTCGCACCCGCCTCCGAAGGCGGAGGCCGGGGCCGCGCAGGACGCCGCCCGGCCGCCCAAGGACGACGAAGAGGCGCAGGGCAAGACCGCCAACGCCGAGAAGATGAACGAGGCCAAGCCGAAGGACTTCGACAAGGACGCGTTCATCAGGGCGGTCGAGAAGGCGATCGCCGAGAAGGCGCCGAAGAACCTCGACGAGGCGGACAAGTTCGCCGACTCGGGCAAGGCCGATGAGGTGCGGCAGGAGGTGCGGGGCAAGGTCGGCGAGGGCAGGGCGGACTCGGCCGAGCAGATCGCCACGACGACCGCCGCTCCCCCGGACACCTCGGCGGCGGTGCCCAAGAAGGTCGTCCCGATGACCCCGGACCGGCCGCCCGGAACCCCGGGCACGCCGAACCCGGCGAACGCCGTACCGGACAAACTCCCGGCATCCGCCACCGACTTGTCCGCCGGTCCCGCACACGTCGACCGGCAGATGGCGGACGCGCAGGTCACCGAGACGCAGTTGAAGAAGTCCAACGAGCCCACGTTCAAGAACGCCCTGGGCGAGAAGAAGACCGCCGAACGGCACTCCGAGGTGGCCCCCGGCCGGATGCGCGGGCACGAGAAGAAGGAACTGCGCGCCGCCACGGCACAGGCCCAGCGGCTCAGCGCCGCCGCCATGGGCGCGATGGGCGCCCAGCGCGTACGGACCGGACAGCAGGTCGGGACGGGCAAGTCCGGCACCAAGAGCCGGGACGAGGAGAAGCGGGCCCAGGTCACGACGCTCCTCCAAGGCGTCTTCGACACGATGAAGAAGGAAGTCGAGGCGATCCTCGACGGCCTCGACAAGCTCGTCGACGAACAGTTCGGCAGAGAGGAGAAGGCGGCCCGGGACGCCTTCACCGCCGAGCACAAGCGGAAGATGGAGGAGTACAAGGACCGGCGGTACTCGGGCTGGACAGGCAAGGCGCGCTGGGTCCGGGACCTGTTCGCCGGGCTGCCCGCCGAGGCCGACAAGATCTTCGAGGAGGCCCGCGACAACTACGTCCGCCGGATGCGGCAGGTGATCTCCGACGTCGCCGACACCATCGGCGGCGAGCTGAACCGGGCCAAGCGCCGCATCGCCCAGGGCCGGACCGAGATGCGGGACGCGGTGCGCAAGCTTCCGGCCGACCTTCGGTCCATCGGACAGCAGGCGGCCGCCGAGTTCACCGACAAGTTCGACGAACTCGCCCAGTCCGTGGACGACAAGGGCACCCAGCTCGTCGACACGCTGGCCACCAAGTACACCGACGCCCTCAAGTCCGTTGACGACGAGATCGCCGCCGAGAGGGAGAAGAACAAGGGCCTCGTGGCCAAGGCCGTGGACGCGGTCAAGTCCGTCATCAACACCATTCTGGAGCTCAAACGGCTTCTGCTGTCGGTCCTCGCCAAGGCCGCGTCGGCGGTCATGCTGATCCTCAAGGACCCGATCGGCTTCCTGCGCAACCTGGTCTCGGCCGTCGGCGCCGGCCTGCGGCAGTTCCTGGCGAACATCGGGCGCCATCTGCAACAGGGCATCATGTCCTGGCTGCTGGGCAAGACGGCCGAGGCCGGTATCGAGCTGCCGTCGAAGTTCGACGCCCAGGGCGTGCTGCGGATGCTCGCCTCCCTGCTGGGGCTGACCTGGCAGAACATCCGCTCCCGGATCGTCCGCAAGGTCCCGAAGATGGAACCGGCGGTCGCGGCGGCCGAGACCGCGGTGCCGCTGGTCGCGGAGGTCCGCAAGCGCGGCGTCGCGGGGATGTGGAACGACCTCAAGACGCGTGTGGGCGATCTGAAGAAGGACCTGCTCGACAAGGTCATCGCGTACGTCACCCCCACGATCATCCAGGCCGGCATCATGTGGGTGATCTCGCTGCTCAACCCGGCGTCCGCCTTCGTGCGGGCGGTGAAGCTGATCATCGACATCGTGCGCTTCATCGTCACCCAGGCGCGCCAGATCTTCGAATTCGTCAACGCCGTGCTGGACTCGGTCATCGCGATCGCGAGAGGCGGCAGCGGCGGCGTCCCGGGCCTCATCGAACGCGCCCTGGCCCGCTCCATCCCGGTCCTCCTGGGCGTCCTGGCCGCGATCCTGGGCGTGGGCGGCATCGCGGCGAAGGTCAAGCAGATCGTCCAGGCCCTGTCCAAGCCGGTGAACCGGGCCGTTGACTGGGTGATCGACAAGATCGTGGGGCTGGTGAAGAAGCTCTGGTCCAAGATCAAGCCGAAGTTCGAGAAGAAGAAGCCCAAGCCGAAGCCGAAACGCCGCCCGGACCGGAAGCGCCCGGGCAGGCCACGCCGCCGGAAGCGTCCGGACCAGCGGCGCCGCCCCGACCGGCGCAGGCCCAAGCGCGGGCGCGACCCGAAGAAGAAGCGGCCTGCCAAGCGGCCCGACAAGCGGACCGAGGCGGACAAGAAGCGCGCCCTCGACGCCGCCGTGCGCGATGCGACGCACTTGCTCAACGAGGAGTCGGCGACGGTCAAGTCCGTACGGCGCGGGCTCCCGGGCATCAAGCGGCGGCACCGCCTCACGCGGATCCGGCTCGAGAAGGTGACCGGGGAAAAGTACCGCGTCAAGGTGGCCATCAACCCGGAGGCGGAGACCCCGATCGAGGACCTGGGCGACAAGTTCCCCTACAAGATCGGCCGGGCCGAGGGGAATTTCAAGATCAGGAAGCATGGGAAGGTGGTCGACCAGCTCAACCCGATCAAGAACCTTCCCATGGCGGGGCGCGACCGGCGGACCGGCTTCGTCGTCAACATCGCGGCTGTCCCGGGCGAGGTGAAGAAGAACCCGGGCATGGCCGCCCGCTATCTCAACGACGCGTGGAAGCACCCCGAGACAAAGCACTTCGGGCCGGTGAGCACCGCCGTCGTGATCGGCGTCAACACCTTCGAGCACCTCGACCAGAAGAACGACAGCAAGGTCCTCAACGAGGCCATCGACGTCGTCAAGCGGCCGCTCAAGCTCATCATGGCCGTGTTCGGCTTCATCTGGACGCCCAGGTGGCTCCACAACGACGGCCATGAGGTCCCCACGGCGGAGGTCCGCAAGAAGTACCGGAAGCTGGAGACGGACGGCGAGAGGCGCATCGCCGAGCAGCACGAGAAGGGCCTGCGCGACAAGGGCGCACTCCCCTACGGTCTGTTCCGCGAGGAGGTGACGAACTCCTCGTACACCCGCGAGGCGACGGCCATCCTGTCGGGAGCCAACGACCAGGTCCACATCCTGGGCCAGGACGCCGACACCGGGGTCGCGGTGTCCGAGACGATGGGGGTTCTCGCCGAGTACCAGCAGATCCTGGACGCGATGGAGAGCCATCCGCAGCTCACCATCGGCGGCTACCACTTCAAGGGCTTCAACTGGAGCCCGGAGGGCGACCAGCGCCCCAAGCAGCTCACCCTGCTGGCCAACGTGCTGGACCGGGCGATCCGCGTCGCCATCGGCAAGAAGTTCCCGCAGATGCTCTACCCGACCGAGCCGAATATGCTGATCAAGGCATGGGACCGCCATCGGCCGGACGGCCTCTTCCAGAACAGCCGCCTCCACGCTCTGCGCCAGATCCAGGGCGGGCTCTACGGAATCCGCAGCGCGGAAGGACGCACCCTGCGGATCAGGTACATGGAGGTCTTCGGCGAGGAGCTGCCCGTCGCCTACGTGCCCGAGGCCTCCACCACCACGAGCCCGGAGCCGCAGGACGAGGACCGCGGTCTGACCGTGCGGCCGTCCGGCGTTCACCGCGCCGCCCGGGGGAAGATGCGGGCCAAGGGCGGCGCGGAGGAAGCCATCCGCGTCGCACACCGGATGTACGCGCTCATCATTCAGTCGCAGTCGTACGCCAGCGCCCACACCCTCTCCCGGGAGTACTTCTACGCGAATCCCGGGATGTCCAACAGGCTGCGGTACACGCTGCGCGACACCGTCTTCGTCCACGTCGAGAACGTGGCGATGATGATGGCCGACAACCCCAGGCTGACCGCCCGGAGCGCCGGCATCCAGGCGGAGCTGCAACGGCTGTCGGAGACCGTCGACCGGCTCGCCCGCGGCTCGGGCGGTGACCAGCGGCGCAAACAGGCCGTCCAGCGGGCTCGCGATCTGGTCTCCGACATCATCAAGGCGATGACCGCCCCCGAGCTGCACACCTACTGGGAGAGTGTCAGCACGGCCCTGGACGAGGCCATGAGGGACGCGCCGGAGAGCGGAGGAGAGCAGCAGTGAACCCGGAGGCCGATATCGGCCGGCTGCGGGACGAGGCGTCACGCGAGGACTACGCCTCGATGGCGCGCCTGGCGCGGGCGCTGTACGCGAGCGGGCTGGGGCCGCGCGAGGTGCTGCGCGAGGCTTACGGCACCGGCTTCCCCGAAGAGGTCTTCGTCCTGGTCGGCGCCGGGCTGTCCGCGCTCGACCTGCTGGCCTACTTCACCCATCAGCCCTGGCAGCTGGCCGTCCCGCCCGAACAGGGCGGTCCCGAGAAGGTTCCCGGCCCGCTGGCGGAGACCGAACAGCTGGTGCTGGCCCTGGACCCCGGGCTGCTGCCGCTGGTGCAGATTCCCGCGGCCACGTCCGCCGGGGACGACCGCATCGTGTGCTACCGGTTCGAGGAGCTGCGGGCAGGCCGGCCCACGGCCTACTGCCTCCGTGCGGCGCCCTACCCCTACAGCGAGCTGCGGAACACCGAGGCGGCGCGCTGCGGGGAGTCCCTGCTCGCCGTTCTGGACGAGGTGCACGCCGACGCCCTCCGCCGGCTCGAGGAGGAGCTCCAGCAGCCGTGGAACCGGGGCGCCGGATCGGTGGACCCCGGGGAAGTGGAAGAAGCCCGCGCGTCCCTCGAGCTGGTCCGGACGTTGCGGAGGCGGGCGGCCGGGCGTCAGGAGGGCTGAGCGGCCTCCGGCTTCAGCAGCACCACTGCACCCGTCGGCGGGGGCATGACGGGGCTCCTCCTGGCCGCCGCGTCCGCCACCGCGGCGTTGCCCACCTGGTTCTGGCCCGCCACGAGGAGATGTCCGACGGGGGTGGGCGGCTTCGCCGGAGCGGCGGCCGGGGCCGGGGTCTGGCGGGTGGCCGTCGCCGTTTCCTGCGGGCGGGCCGGCGGGACCGGGGCCAGGAGGCGGTGGAGGGAGAGCGGGGGTTCGGTGGGCAGCATCGGCTTCACCCCTGGGATGCGTCGTCGAGCAGATGGGCGTGCGGGCCCAGTTCGGTCGGGCGGAGCAGGCGGGCCTCGCGTTGGAACTGGCGTGCCACACCACGTACGACATGGCGCATGGCAATCGTATCGCCGCCCCCGTCCGCCGCCGCCAGTGCCGCCGTGCGGGCCGCCGCGGTGATGGCGGCGCCGGTCATGTCCAGACGGGCCAGGGTGTCCAGGTCCACGTCGGGGGCGAGGGGGGCCTCCTGGGGGAAGGCGAGGCGCCACAGCCGGCGGCGTTCGGCGGCGGCCGGGCGGGGGAAGTGGACGACGAAGTGGAAGCGCCGGGTGAAGGCCGAGTCGATGTTGTCCTTCAGATTGCTGGTCAGGATGACCAGGCCGTCGCTGGCCTCCAGGCGCTGCAGCAGATAGCCGACTTCCAGGTTGGCGTAGCGGTCGGTGCCGTGTTTCACCTCGCCGCGCTTGCCGAACAGGGCGTCGGCCTCGTCGAAGAGCAGCACCGCGTGGCTCTCCTCGGCCTGCCGGAACGCGGTCTCCATGTTCTTCTCCGTCTCCCCCACCCATTTGGAGACGACCTGGGCGAGGTCCACCTTGAGCAGTTCCAGGCCGAGCATGCCGGTGACGATCTCGGCCGACATGGTCTTGCCGGTTCCGGGTTCCCCGGTGAAGAGCGCCTTGACCCCGCCGTGCCCGGAGCGGCGGGCGAAGCCCCAGCTCTCGGCGATCCGGGGCCAGGCGCGGAAGGCCGAGGCGATCTCCAGGATCTGGCGGAACTGGACGTCGGGCAGGACCAGGTCCTCGACGGTGCGGCGGGGCGTGACCGAGTGGACGGCGCTGCCGCCGCGGCCGCGGGTGACGGTGGCGATCGCGGGCTCGACATGGGCGGCGACCGGCTCCGGGTGCCCGTTGCCGGCCAGGCGCGCCCCGGCGTCCGCGACCGAGGCGACGGCGCGCAGTTCGCCGCCGCTCATCCGGTAGCGGACGGCGAGGTCTTCGAGGAGGGTTCCGCTCAGCTCCGGCAGGGCGGCCGACCACATCGCCCGGCGGTCGGTGAATTGGGGTACGGGCACGGTGAGTTCGGCGTAGCCGCGGGCGGCGAGCAGGCCCGCCGGGCGCCAGGGCTTGAGGCCGGTCAGGCACACCGGCACCCGCGAGCGGAGCAGCGCGGCGGACACCGTGTCGGCGGTGGTCCGACGCGGCTCGCCGTGCAGCTCGTCGGTGGGGATCCACAGCACCGCGCCCAGCACGGCGGCCGTCCGCAGATCGGCCTCGGGGTCGTCGGTCAGGGTGCGCAGCGGTGCCCCGGCGGCCCGGACCAGCGCCTGTACGGCGTCGAGCTGGCCGTCGGGCGGGCAGCCCCACAGCCCGGCCAGGTCGATATCGCCGGAGCCCAGCGCCCGGCCCAGCCGGATGAGCCGCTCGGAGGAGAGGTACGGGGACAGCACGCGCGGCTCCGGCGGGGCGACCTCGCCGGGGTCGTGGCCGAGCAGTCCGACGTCGCCGCCCCAGCCCAGCAGGAAGTCCAGCACCCCGGGGCCGGGGAGGAGTTCCTGGGCGAGTTCGACCGCGGCCGCGCCGTGGGCGCGCAGCAGGCCGTAGCGGCGCAGCGGCCCGGCCGGGCCGAGGGAGCGGCGCAGGGCGAGGCGCGCCGCCGCGCTGTCCGCGCCCACCGCCATCAGCAGTTCCACGCTGGGCAGCCGCCGGTTGAGGTTGTCCACGATGTAGGCGTAGATCCGCTCGTAGCCGCGGTCCAGTTCGGGTGCGGCGGCCAGCAGCAGGGCGTCCTGCTCCGCGCGGGTCAGGCCGAACCGGGTGGCGAGCGCGTCCAGCGGCAGGGCCCGGCCCTCGGCGGAGGCGCGCCGCCTCAGCTCCCGTTCGGCCTCCGGCTCCGGCGGCGGGGGCGGGTAGGGCTCGGCCATGGTGTCGGTGAAGGCGTGCACCTCGCCGAGCAGTACGTCGACCTGTTCGTCGGTCACGCAGTACGGGATGAGGTCGGGCCTGGTGAGCCGGGCGGCGAGCCGGGCCTGGCGCTCGACGGCGGCCCTGAGCGCCCCGTGCAGACCCGCCAGCCGGATCCGCAGGTGCTCCACCGCCGAAGCGCCCATGGGTCTCACCCGGCCGAGAAGGTCAGGGTCCGGCCGCCCAGCCAGGCCACATCGGGCACATCGGCGAGCAGGCCGCCGTGTCGGAGGTCCGCGTGGCGCCGTCCCATCGGGACGCGCACCCGGACGGCCGTGGCCTCGAACCGCACAGTGGCCTCCAGGTCGGCGAAGCGATGCAGAGCGAGCACCGGATCCGGTGTCTCGCGGTCGCGCCAGAGCGTCCAGGCGATGGTGGACAGGCCGAGCGCGGCGGCCAGGGTGACGGTGCGCTCCAGACCGCCGTCCCGGGCGAGCGGCACCGCCCGGCGCCCGGTGACCAGGTCCGTGACCAGGTCCGCGCACCGCTGGGCGTGAGCGGGCAGTTCGGCGGCGAGGCGCAGGTCCGGTGCCGCTCCCTCGGCGGCCCACAGCGGGGTGCGCCAGGGCAGCCGCGCCACCGGGTCGCCGCGCAGCGGCCGTACGGAGGTGAGGAACGGCATGCCCGCCGAGGCCAGGTCGCGCAGGGTGCCGGGCGGCAGGGGCCCGTCGCAGAGCAGTACGGGCGGCCGCCCGCAGGACTCCCAGTGCGGCAGCAGTCCGGCGGCCTCCGGGGTCCAGGCGATGGGGAACATGCCATGGGCGTCGACGAGAAGCAGCCCGCCGTCGGCCCCCGTGAGCAGCAGCGGCTCGGCCGGGTCGTGGCCCCGGCACACCGACAGCGCCAGGACGCCGTCGAGGACCGGGAGCGCGGGGCCCACCTGGCGGGCGAAGTCGGTCAGCCGTTCCTCGGCGACGGGTGGCGGGAGGCCCGCGAAGGCGGCCGCGGCCTCGGTGTCCCGTTCGGCGCGGCGCCAGCCCCGCGTGGTCTCGCCCAGCACCTTGTACGCCAGGGCCGCCGCGAACAGCGGTGCCTCTTCGGCGAGTTCGATACCGGCCAGGGCGGGCCCGATCGCGTCGAGGTACCCGATGCGCGCCAGGGGCCCGGCGAGCAGGAAGGGCAGGGCGGACCACACCCGCACCTCGCCGCCGGTCCGCGCACCGGCGGTCGTGCTTGTTCCCGAGGTGGTACCCGCTGGACTGCCGCCGCCCGCCGCGCCGGGCGGTTCGGCGCCCGCGTCGTACGGCCCGGCCAGGGACCGGACCAGGCGTACGGCCTCCTCCCGGTCGGCCGACGCCAGGAAGTCGGCGAGCAGCCGGGGCAGGTCCGCCGTGCCGGCGCCCGCGACGGCGGCGCGCAGACGCTCGGGCAGCGCCTCGGCGTGCCCGGGGCGGGCGGCCTCGCCGAGCCGCGCATGCGCGGGCCGAGGGTCGGCCGCGAGGACGCGCCCGACGAGTTCGGCGAGCAGCCGTGCGGCCGCCGTCTCGTCGTCGCCGAGCAGGACGAGGAAGTACGCCCGCACCGACGCGTCGGGCAACAGCGCGAGCAGCGCGTCCAGTTCGCCGCGCTCGGCGAGTTCGGCGAAGAGCGCGGCGGCGCCCGGGGCGGTCCACGGGTCCGGGGCCGCGGCGAACGACTCCTCGAAGGACCGCGCGAACGACTCGGCGTCGCCGCCGGGTTCGCCGACGGGGTGTTCCACGACCGGTACCGGCGCGAAGTGGACCTCGACCGGCGGACCGCCGGCCATCGGGCGACCGGGGCGGCCCGGCCGGACGGTGACGGTCAGCGGCTCGGTGATCTCCACGTCCGGCCCGTCGGCCGCCAGCCGCTCGGCGAAGTGGTCCGCCAGCAACTCCGGCAGAGCCTCCACCACCTGGTGGATCAGGCCGCGTGGCTCGGGTCCCCAGCTCCACCCACCGCGCCGGACCACGGTGACGGTGCACCGGCGCACCGTGATCTCGCCGGGCTCACCGCCATCGCCGGTCCCACCGGTCCCGTTCGTCCCACCGGTCTCTCCGGTCCCGTCGGTGGGCGGCGCGGTGGGCGCGTTCACGTCACCCCCAGCCTCTCCAGGCGGCCCGCCCAGCCGACCGCGAGCACCAGCACCCCGTGCGCGCTGCCCGCCACGAGGGTCAGCGGCAGTTTCACCTGGGTCTGCTGGGCCGGGATCTCCCCGGTGAGCACATGGGTGTCCTGCTCGTCGGAGACCAGGACGACCACGGGGGTGGCGCGGGCCGACGCGACCTTCACGGTGACGGTGACCCCGTCCGTGGCCAGCGCGATGCCGTCGGTCCAGGAGGCGAGGCGCACCAGCCCCGGTTTGGGTTTGCCCTCGGGCGTCAACTCGACCCCGTGGGCCAACGGCTGGGCGAGGGCGCCCGGTTCGTCGTCGACGGCCGCCACGTCGAGGTCCCTGGCGTTCAGCGGAAGGGTCGCCATGCGGCCCTCGCCCAGGGAGACGCGCAGCGGCAGCGCGCGTCCGACGAGCGACGCCACATCGGCCGGGGCATCGGCGCCGGTCAGGGCGAGCGCGCCCACGACATGGCCGGTGTCGGAGGCGTACACCACGGAAAGAGCCATCGTCAGCCACCGCCGTTCGTCGCCGCGACCGTCGCCAGGACGAGGAAGTCGACCGCCCCGGGCTGTTCGACCGGCTGCTTCCAGTTCACCGAGGGGTTGTACACGCGCACCCGGCAGCGGACCCGGCGGTCGCCGTCCACCGTGGCCTCCACCGGGCTGAACAGCGCCGAATCCGCCAGGGGCGGTATGCGCGGGGTCAGCTGGACATGGATCACGACCCGGCCGTCGGCCACCTGTTCCGGGGTGACGCCGGACGGCAGCGGCAGCAGCATCCCGTCGGTGGCGGTCCCGGAGGCCACCAGCGTGCTGCCGGCCGACATCCGGCCGCCGAAGCTGCCCTCGATCGTGAGGTTGCCGTTGGCCGCCACGGTCATCAGCGGAGCGACCGCGCCACCGCCCTGGTACAGGCCGAAGACCAGGTTCGGCGTCTCGCCGCCGGTCAGGACCAGCGCCGGCTCGCCCTCCTGGGTCTCCGTGCCCGTCCGCAGGGTCAGCGCCCCCGACCGGGCCGAGACGGTGTCCGCGCGCACTCCGGCGAACCGCGCCGCGACACCGCGCGCCTCGGTCTCGACGCCGCTGAAGTGGCCGTCCGCCCAGTGGACATAGCCCAGCAGGACCAGCCAGCGGACGGGTGGATCGGCCGGTGGGCCGCCGATCGCGGGCGGCTGCTGCTCGGCGGCCAGCCGCTCGTCGCCGCGGCGCCCGAAGAGGATCTGGTACGACTCCTCCACCCGGGTCTTCGTGGCGCTCCCGGAGCAGGAGACCGGCCCGGCGGGCTCGGCCGGTTCCCGGTCGGCCGCGGTGAGGAAGACCGGATAGGGCTCGTCCGTCGTCTGGTCCGCGCCGTTGACCTCCTCGAAGTCGCTCTCGCGCAGCACGACCGGCTCCGTGACGACCACTTCGCGGCCCGTGCCGTCGACGGCGATGCCCGCCGAGACGCTCACCTCGACATGGCGGACGCCCGTCAGCGGGTCGGTACGGGGCTGGGTGACGAGGCCGAGCCCTTCGACGATGCCCCACTCGTGCAGGTGCCGCGCATGCCGGGCGGCCCCGCCGCGCGCGTACTCCACCGTGGCCGACAGATCCGCGGCGGCCAGCACCTGCCCCTCGTGGAAGGCGGGGCGCAGCGGGCCCGTCATGGCGTCTCACCGGGCTTCCGGGTACGGGACGACCGGGTGCGCTTGGCCGGGGGCCTGGCGGGCTCGGCCCCCTCCCCGGCGCCCTGCTCGGGCGGCTGGTCCGGAGTCCGGTCCGGTTCCTGAACGGACTCGCCGGACGGTTCCGGTGCCCGGCTCGGCACCCGCTCCTCCAGCTGGCTCACCTGCGTCTGCGCGCTGCCCAGTTGGGCGCGCAGCCCCTCCACGGCGGCGGTGAGATCGGCGACCCGCGTCCTGAGCCGGGCGAGCTCCTGCATGCTGTCGGTGACTTCACTGGGGGTCGTATAGACCTGTTCGTGCAGCGCCTTGGGCGGTGTCTCGCCGGGTGCGGGGGTCAGCAGCAGGGACAGCATCTCCTCCAGGTCCCCGGTGCGCGGCCAGTCGCCGAGCAGTCCGTCCGCGTACGGGCGCGCCACCGGGCCCTCGGACGGCAGGGTCGGCTTCTGGTATCGCGGCACCGGCCGGCAGCACACCCGCTCGGCGAGTTCACGCAGCTGGTAGAGCTTGGGCAGCCATTCGCCGTACGCCGATCCGCCCGGCAGCACCTGCTCCCGGGTGGCCGAGCAGATCCGTACGACATCGCAGCCGTCCAGTTCCAGATGGCCGAGCAGGACGTCGGTGTCGGTGCAGTCGCCGCACGGCGGGTTGAGGATGGCACAGGCCGCGTCGGTGAGGAACCGGCGCACTGCGGTGCCCAGTGCGGCGGCCGCCTCCGCGATCTGCTGCACCTCGGCGATGGTCGCCTTCTCAGTGCTGTCCGGCGGCGGGGACGGCAGCAGCGGCGGTACGTCGACGGCGGCGATGTCCTGGCGCAGTGCGCGGTCGGCCAGGTCGGTGGCCTGGTCCAGCCGGCACAGCAGCCACTCCCGGATCAGGCCGAGGTCCGCGCGGAACTCCACCCGCAGCGCGTGACCGAGCGGGGTGCCCTGGGCCAGCATACGCACTTCCAACGGCGCGTCCGGGTCGCCGCGCTCCGGTACGACGCGGGCGGCGGTCTCGGTGACGACGGCGCGGGCGATCCCGGCGTGCAGCGGGTCCGGCCACGCCGCTTCCAGGTCGGCGCCGCCGAGCCGCCCGCACGCCGTGCCCAGGGCGCTCCGGGCCTCCCGCACGGTGGCGAGGTCCGGGTAGTCCCTCGCGAGCTGGGCCTGCCCGGCCGCGTCGTAGGTGTCGTACCGGGCGACGGCGGCGGCCAGCGCCCGGACGTGTTCGGTCATCTCGCGGGCCGTCGGCGGGGCGGGCGGGCCCTCCCCGCCCGCGTTGTCGCGCAGCCATGCGAAGGCGGTGGCGTACCGCTGGGCGTCGGCGGCGTCGAAGCGGAAGGCCCGGCCGGTGCCGAGCGACGCGACGGTCAGGGCGTCGGTGTAGAACCCGAGCCGCCGGTCGCGGGTGCGGGCCCGGTCGGCGCGGGCGAGGTCGCCGAGGGTCATCAGAAGGCGGGTGCCGGGGTTGTGGCGGTGGTCCTCGAAGTCGTCGCACCTGACGACGAATTGGTACCCCTCCTGGATCCTGGAGGGCACGCATCCCGGTGCGGGGCAGGGCTCCTCGGTGGCGTACGGCGCCACCGGCTCGACGGGGAGCTCGCGGTAGCGCGCATAGAGCCCGTAGCGGCGCCCGCCGTCGTCGCCGTCGTTGTCGCAGTCTTCCCCGCAGTCCACGCCCAGGGCGCTGATGCGGCGCTCCCGCACCAGTGCGGTGACGTCGACCCGCTCGGTGCAGGGCACCACGATGTCGTTCCCGGCACAGTCGAGCGCGTGTCCGGGGTGGACCGCCACGGTTCCGCCGCCGCACGGGTCGCAGGTGACGCCGAGGCCGCAGATGACTCCGGGCCCGTACAGGGACCGGTTGTGCAGTCTGGCCTTCGCCGTCGTGTACTCCACCAGCAGGCTGAGGTCGTCCTCGGTCAGCAGTTGCCCTGCGAAGAAGCGGGGACGTACGAAGGCGGAGGTCCGGGTGGCGTCGCCACCACAGCCGCATCCGCAGTCTGTTCGCATGATCAGCGCTCCTTCACGAAGAACCAGCTCTCGAAGACGTCCCCGCCCGCGCCGGTGCCGGATGTCCAGGGCCCGATGCCCGAGGGCGGGAGGTCGCAGCAGTCGCCGCCGTGCTCGGCCGACAGCGTCGAGCCGGTGCGGATGAGCGGGACGCGCCCGCCGACATGGGTGCCGTCGACCGGGCGGCAGCAGCGGTCGAGGAGGAACGCGGCGCGGACGGTGATCAGTACGCGGTCGCCGTCCTGCAGCGTCTCGCGCGTGGTCTGGCGGTAGCGGAACTCCTGGACGAACTCGTCGCACTCGTCGGACTCGTCGGACTCCAGGTCCGGATCGGCGAAGGTGCCGCCCATGTACCAGGTGGAGGCGTTGCGGCCGCTGCCGCCCTCGATCACCTGGAGCTCCACCACACCGGGCCGCAGGGTGTCGGACCGTACGTCGGCGGAGAACCGCACCACGAGCCCGCCGTCCGCGTCGAGGGTGCCGAGGAGGTCCTTGGCCTCGTCGATGGTGTAGGTGTGGCCGTGGATCCAGTTGATACCGGTGATCACCGTGGGCAGATGGCGGCCGAACGGGCGGCGTACGTTCATGTGGATGTGGTTCCGGCGCACCGGCTCGTACCAGTCCACGCAGTCGATCCTGGCCAGCCACAGCACCGTGTGCTCGCACGGCTCGCAGCAGGTGTCACAGCGCTCGTCCACCGGCGGTTCGCAGCCGGTGACCCGCACCGTGTAGCACTCCTCGGTCCAGCCGAACTCGCAGTCGGAGGTGTCCGCGCAGGCGTCGTTGTAGACGGCGCGAGTGGGTTCGACGGGCCGCTCGGCGTACTCGACGCCGATCCAGACGGTGTCGGTGTCCCGTTCGTGCGGGGGCAGCGCCTTCCACAGGTCGATCTCGCAGCCACCGCGCACCACGACCTCGTTGCCCTCGCAGTCCACGGCGAGACCGGGAGTGATCCTCACCCTGGCCCTGCGCCGGGTGCGCTCCGGCTCGGTGCCGCCCTCCTCACCGCCCTCCTCCGCGCTCCGCTCGGGCCGCGCGGACTCTTCGGCGGGGTCGTCCGGCGGGCAGTCGTCCTCGTCCCGTGGCACCGGTTCCACATGCAGACCGCACACCACTCCGTAGCCGAGCAGACAGCGCATGCGCAGTCTCAACTTCTCGCGGTGGTACTCCTGTTCGCGCTGGAAGTCGCGCGCGCCCAGCATCTGGCCGTGGAAGTACCGCAGTCGGCGCAGTGGTGGCGCGTGGAACTCCTCGGTCCTCGATGGTCCTGTCTCGGTCATCGCCCCGTCCTCTCACGACACTCGCGTATGCATGCCGACGGCGGAGACGACTCCCACGCCCACCCCTCGGCGCAACCCTCTCGGTCCCGGCCTCAGTACTCCGTCACGGTTCAGCCGCACCGGCCTCGCTCCGCCCAGTACGGGCGCCGGCAGCGGAACGAACGCGGTGTCCACACCGACCGTGGACCGCGAACCGACCACGAAGCCCGCCCCGCCGGTGCGTACCGACCCCACCGTGTGCGCGGGCGCCTGCCGCTCCACCAGCCGCCGCAGCGCCGTCGCGTCCGCCGATCCGGCGGGCAGCAGCAGCCGGAACCGGTGCGCGTGCGCGGTGAACGGGTCGCTGTCCGGCGCGCCGAACGCGCGCAGCGGCGCGGCGCCGAGCGCCGTGCCGCCGACCCGGAAACGGCTCGCCGAGCGGCCGAACAGCCTTATGGCGCCGAGCCCTTGATCCGTCCCCCGGCCCTGGTCCCGCGCCGCGCGCAGATGGGCCCAGCGGCGGTCCGCCGCCAGCTCGTCCACGACCGGGGCCACTCCGAACACGATGCGCACCGCCTCGCGCAGCGCCCATGGCGTACCCCGGCGCCGGTAGAGCTCCGGGGCGGCGGCCAGCAGCGCGCGCCGGGTGCGGGCGTCCCAGCCCGCCTCGAACGACAGGCCCAGCAGCCCGGCCAGCCACGGCAGCGCCCGGTCCGGGACGCCCGCGGGGTCGAGGAGCGACGGATACCGCTCGATCACCCGGTCGAGCTGGGCGAGCGTGGCGTCGAACAGCGACAGGAAGCGCTCGGTGAAGTCGTCGGCCGCGGGGTCCGCACGGAAGGCGGGCGGCAGCAGGTCGGCGCTGGTGACCCGGGGGAAGTCCAGCCGGATCCGGCGCAGCACCGGAGTCGAGCCGCCGTCGCCGGACAGCCGCAGCCGCAGCCGCAGAAAGCGGCCGGGCGGCTGGTCGACGAGGAAGTCAGTGACACCCGGGGCCGACGCCTGCCAGTCGCTCTCGTCGTACCGGCCGTCCTCGCTCACCACGATCTCGACGGCGGCCGCCGTCCCGGCGGGCACCTCGGCGTCCAGGCGCACCCGGTGCCAGCGGCACCGCGAAATGCCGCTGTCGATGAGGGTGGTGAGGTACGACCCGCTGGTGACATACGCGTCGGTGGCGGGCGGCGCGGGCTCCCGGGGCAGGCCCTGCCAGGTGAAGCAGCGGGTCTCGGGGCCCTCCGGGCCCCTCTCGGTCAGGCAGAACCCGTCCTCGCCGGCGGAGGTGAGCGTGGACGGTGGCAGGGCCGCGGCCAGTTCGTCGACGGTGGCGGGGCGGAAGGGGCGGCGGTGACCGCCCCGGTGGATGCCGAGCCGTCCGCCGTCGTCGGTGAGCAGCCACACGGTCCGCTCCGGCCCGGTGCGCAGGCCGATGATCTCGCCGCGCACACCGGTGCGCAGCACCCCGCGGAAGCCGCCGGCCGAGTCGAACCGCCACAGGTCCGTGCTGCCCTGACCGGCCACCAGGACGTCGTCGTCAGGACCCAGGGCGGCCCACCGGGGCCGTTCGGCCCGGATCACCCCGGCGAGTTGCCCGCCCTCGCGGCGCCACACCAGGACCCGGTCGGACTCCACCACGGCCAGCCGGTGTCCGCGCGCGGCGACCGAGACCGGTTCGCGCAGCGGGTCGGGGTCGCAGCCGGGCGGCCAGACGGGGGCGAAGACACCGCCGCAGCCGTCACGGCGCAGCAGCCGCCGCTCGCCGGGGACGAACAGGTACCAGCCGCACGGCCCGCATCCGGGCGCGAGGCGGGGGTCGGGGAACCACGGCAGCAGCCGGTCCCTGGTGGGGCCTTCCGGCGCGGCGCCGCGGTGGGCGAGCCGGAGTCCGGCCGGGTCCTCGAAGCCGACGATGCCGTCAGCCTGCTGGAGGTCCCACCGGTCCCAGCCGACGTAGGCGTCGAGGAGGCGGAAGGTCGCGGGGTGCGGGGTGCACGTCATGGCTGGTCTCCTACCGGGATCAGCAGCGGGCGCTCCGGCCAGACGAGGGTGTGGGGCGGGAGGGCGTGGTCGGCGCAGGGCGGTCGGCGCACTCCGTCGACGGTGAGCGAGAGCCGGGTGACGGCCAGCACGCCCTCGACCGCCAGGAGCCGCCGGACCAGCGCCGTATGGCGCAGCGCGCCGCCGAAGGGCCAGCCCGCGCCGTCCTCCCCGCCGCGCAGCGGATCGAGGTAGGTGCGCACCGCGTCCCCGGCCCGGGCCAGGACGGCGGCCCGGTCCAGGTCCGGGTCGAGGGCCACCCAGGACTCGACCGCGACGCGGCGGTACGGCGCGGGGGCGGCGACCACCGTGACCCCGGCCGGAGCGGCCTCGCGGATGAGGAAGTCGGCGACGGCCTTCAGGGTCGCGGCGGTGGCGACCGGCGGTTCGTCCGGGTCGCCACCCGGCGGTACGGGCGGTACGACGAGGACGCCCACCACGCCCGGGATCGGCGCCCCGGCGAAGTCGGGGTGCAGACCGGGCACGCCCCGGGCGCGGGCCACCGAGGCGCCGGGCGCGCGGGTGGCGAGCTGCCCGTAGTCGGCCGGGGCCACGGCCCGGCCGCGGGCGCGCAGTTCACCGGCGCCGCGGCGGATGGCGTCGGCGTCGGGCTCGGCGTCCGTTCCGCCGGAGGCCGGGAAGGGGTTGCTCACACCGGTGACGAACGGCAGCGCGGTCACCACCCCGTTGACCGCGCCCGCCGCCACGGCCCCGGCGCTGCCGCCGCCGACGCGGTAGCGCACGGCGCGGACGTTGCGGAAGCCGGGCGGGACGGCGGCGCCGCTGACGCCGTCCCCGAAGGTCACCTCGCCGCTCTCGTGGTCCACGGTGAACACCCGGTCGTCGGCGCCGTACCCGGCCAGGCTCTCCACCTCGCGCCACCGGGACGAGGTGCCGGCCGATGTGCCCGCCGTGGTGCCGAACACGTCGCCGCCCGTGTCGTCGTCGACCTCGATGACCACCGATCCGGCGAGGATGGGCACCTGGCTGAGCCTCATGCGCCGCAGCCCGGTGGCCGCCGGGTCCTGGACGGGCTGCAGCGGCTCGTCGCGGATGGTGCGGGCGGCGGTGGCGGCGACCACGTTCAGCCGCAGCCCGGACAGCACGGGCGCGGGTCCGGCGAAGGCGCCGTGGGCGATCCGCAGGCGCAGCCAGCGCAGCCGGGGCCGGGTGCCGGACGGACTGCCCGGCTGCCAGGACCGCGGGACCCTCAGCTCGACGGTCCCACTGGCGCCGAACCCGGCCGTGGAGTCCCGCATCAGCTCGGCGGGGACGAGCCGGGTGCCGTCCAGTACGTCCCAGCGCAGCAGCGGCGCGGGCGGCAGCGGCAGCGGCGCGGTGCCGCCGGAGGCCGCGGGGGCGGGCGGAGCGGCGACGACCACGAAGCCCAGCGACAGCCGCGGGTAGGGGGCGGCCGGTCCGGCGAGCCCGATCCACAGCGCGTTGCCGGGCCGCGGATCGCGGCCGAAGGGCTCGAAGGGACGGCTGGGCCCGGCCGGGCCCAGCGGCAGGGCCTGGATCGTTCCGGCCTCCTGGACGGCGAGATCGGCGAGGGTGGCCGGGGTGGCGTACAGGTCCTGGTCCGTCTCGTAGACGACCTGGCCCGCCGGGGTCGAGGCGGCGCTCTGGAACCCGGCGGGGACGAGCACCGAGGCGCCGTCCGGCGGGTTGACGGTGAACTCCAGCAGCGTGGCCGCCGCTCCGGCCGGGCGGCGCCGCACGCCCGCCGTCGCCAGGTGTTCGGCCAGCACCTTCTCCGGCAGCCGGTTGACGCGGCCGAGTACCGGTTCGGCCTGGGTGCCGAAGAGGCGGACGAGGGCGACACCGGCGTCCTGCCGGTCGGGGTCGGTCCAGTCCGGGGTGTAGCCCGCGATCCGGCCGCGGACATCGGCGCGGACGGCCTCGCGGGTGGCGTCGACCAGCTCCGGCTGGACACCGGTCGGGCCGGGGCCGGGCACGATCCGCCCGTCCTCGCGCTCCCGTTCCCGCGCGTCCCTCTCCCACCACACCTCGCCGGTCATACCAGCCCCTCCCCCGGTTCGACGGCGGGCACGATCCGGGTGTGGACCGTCCGCAGGACGGGAAGCTCCCCCGCGCCGAGCGGCACCTCGTCGCACTCCTCGAAAGTCCCGTCAGAGTCCGCCCCGTCGAGGCCGATCGCCACGGCGGCGACGTCGGCGAGGTCGCCCAGCGCCCGCTGTGCGGCCCGCAGCAGGGCCGAGGGCCGCAGCGGCTGTCCGAACGGCCAGCCGTCCTGGTCCTCACCGCCCACGAGCGGGTCGAGGAAGCGGCGCAGCGCGGCGGTGAGCGCGGTGGACACGCGAGTGACGTCCGCCGGATCGCCCGACAGGCTCACGCGCAGCGTCACCTCGCGGTAGCGGGGCGCGCGGACGAAGACCTCGGAGGTGAGCAGCCGCGTCTGTTCGAGGTGGGCGGCGGCCGCGCGCAGCATCCCGGGGTCCGGGAGCGGCGCGGCCACGAAGTCCTCGCGGGTGAGGTCGTCCCGGGGCGCGGCCGGGACGATATGGACGGTCACCGCGCCGGGCACCGTGGCGCACGGGAAGCCGGGGTGCGCGCCGACGGCCGGGTAGGCGCGGGCGATGGCGACGCCCGGTGTCGCACGCGCCAGGGTGACGTAGTCCTCGGCGGTGACCGCGCGGGTCACCTCCCCCAGGGAGTCGGCGGCACGGCGGCGCGCCTCGGTGATGGTCTCGGGGTCGGTGCCGCCTTCGGCGCGTACGAGGTTGGCGGCCGAGACCGCTCCCGGAAGGTCCTGGGCCGGCAGCCAGTTGCCGGTCATGCCGCCGTTGCCGACCCGGCCGCCGCCGGTCACGTAGTCGATGTGCGCGTCCGGGTCCGGGTGGGGGATGCGCCCGGTGAGTCCGTCGCCGAACACCAGCGCGCCCTCGGCCCGGTCGAGCACGAAGATCCGGTCGGCCGGGGAGCCGAAGGTGAAGTCCGGGGCCGGCCGCCACTCCTGGCCCGCCAGGCGCAGCGTCGCCTCGAGGAGGCGGTCGGCGGCGTCCGGCAGGACGAGATGCTGGCCGGGCAGCCGGAGCCAGGCGCCGATCTGGTCCTGGAGGTCGGCGCCGCTCACGGTGTGATGCCGGCAGTGGTGTGCCGCGGCGGCGTTGACGGCGATTTGGAGCAGACGGGGCGGGGCCGCGTAGCTGGCGGCCGGGGTGGACACCAGGAGCCCGGTGTCCCGCGTCGACCAGTCGGCCGGGGGGTGGAGCCGGACGAGGCCGGACCGTCTGAGCCCGCCCGTGCCGTCCTCGACCTTCTGATACGCACCGGAGATGTCCGTGCCCGGCCGGAACCACGACCAGGTCAGCTCGGCGGGCGGCGGTACGTCGGCGACCGCGCCGGGCAGCCACGACGGCGCGGACGCGGTGGGCGCGTCCAGCTCGAAGAGCAGCCCGATCGGGCCGGGCGCGGGGTGGTCCCCGGTGAGCGGCAGGGTGAACCGTACCTGTGCCGGGGCGCCATCGCTCGCCAGCAGCGCGATACCGCGCCGGGCCCGCAGATCCGCCGTGCGGTCGCGGTCGGTCCAGACGGTGACCTCACCGCCCTCGGCGAGCGGCGGCACGGCCAGGTCGTCGTCGAGGGTGAAGACCACCTGCCCGGTGGGGTCCCGGGTGAGCGCCGTCCCGGCGGGGACGAGCGGGACCGCGGTGCCCTCCTGCCGGGCGGCGAGGCGCAGCACGGTGGCGGCGGGGCGGGCGGGGCGCGGCGGTTCGAGGCCGAGCAGCCGCAGTATGGCGACCACGAGCGCGTCCGGCACCTGGTCGAGCCAGTACAGCCGCTGTTCGAGGAGGTAGGCGAAGAGTTCGAGGAGGGTGACGCCGGGGTCGACGGGCGCGTGCAGCGTCCAGGTGCCGTCGGACTCGGCGGGGATCCGGCGGCGGATGGCCGCCATCATGTCGGCCCAGGTGAGGTCGTCCAGCTTCGGCGGGGGCAGGGTCATGGTGTGCCCCCGGTGAGGCCCGTGAGTCCGGTGAGCCCGGTGAGCCCGGTGTAGAACGGGAACACCAGGTTCGCCTTGGTGTTGCTGCGCCGGATGCGGTACACGATCGAGACGGTGATCCGCGACTCGTCGGCCGGGTCGGCCTCCGCGCGGACCTCCTCCAGTTCCACCCGCGGCTCATGGTCGCGGACGGCGACGGCGATCGACTGCTCCAGGTCGCGCAGGTTCTGCACACTTCCGGGCGCGAACACCAACTCCTGGGCCCGGGTGCCCAGTTCGGGCCGCATGACCCGCTCGCCGGTGCCGGTGAGAAGCAGCGCCCGCAGACAGTGCTCGATGCTCTCCTCGCCGACGGCGTATCCGAGCCGCCCGGACGCGTCGGGCAGGATCGGGAACCGCCACCCGGTTCCGAGGAACTCCTCGCTCACGCCGTCCTCGCCTTCTTCGCCAGCACGGCGGGGGTGAGCGGCGGGGCCGGCGGGCCGGTGGGCCCGGCGGCGGAGGGGTGGGTGTGGGTGTTGAAGGCCTGGAGCAGCGCGTTGCCGAGTACGAGCGGTTCGGTGGCACCGCCGCCGAGGTCGATGGAGGGGGAATCGACCGTCAGCTTCGGCGCCTTGAGGGTGATCTCGCCCTGCGCGGTCACGGTGACGCTGCCGCCCTCGGCGGCGGTGATGCGGATCGCCTTGCCCTGGTCGTCCAGCTCCACCACATGTCCGGCGGCGGAGGTGATCCGTACGGCGGCCTTGGACCGGGTGTCGTCCAGGAGCACCTCATGGCCGTGCCGGGTCCGGATGATCTTCTGGTCGCGGCCTTCGGTGCGGGCGGTCGGCGGCTTGTCCTCGCCGTTGTAGAGGCCGCCCAGCACGATCGGGTACCGCATGTCCCCGTGGACGAAGGCGACGAGCACCTCATCGCCCTTCTCGGGAACGAACACCGAACCGTAGCCGCCTCCCGCGTAGAGCTGGCTGACCCGGACCCAGTCGGTGACCGTGGTGTCGTCGAACCACGGGAACTTCAGCTTGACCTGCCCCTCGTCGTCGCCCTCGTTCTCCACCACGAGCGCCTCGACCACGCCGTAGTAGCGCTTGTCGGTGGAGCGGGCGCGTGGCGTGCCCCTCATGGTCACTGGTCCCCCTGATGGATCCGCCGTCCGGTGAACTGGGTGAAGAAACCACTGGTGTTGAGGGTGTGCTCGACCCGCTTGACGAAGTAGGTGCCCGAGAAGCGGTGGCCGAGGCCGTAGATCTCCAGGTTGTCGCCGGGCCGCAGCTCGGGCAGGCCCGCCACCTTGCCGGTCGCGGTGATGAACTCGTAGGCCCGCTCGCGCAGCAGGCTGATCGCCAGTTCGCGGGCCTCCTGGTCGCTGCCGACCGGGGCGTCGACCACGACCTCCTGGCGGCCCTGCAGGGTGGACTCGGCGACCTGCGGCCCGCTCTGCCCGTCGGCCGTGTTCTGCCCGGCCGGGAGGTTCTCGGCGGTCGCGGTGAACGCGATCGGCTGTTTGGTACGGGGGTCCCAGCCGCGCACGGTGACCTTGCTGACCTGCTGGGAGACGGTCAGCGTCGGGGTGAACTCCATCAGGTTGGGGACCAGCCCCTCGGGCCGGCCGGTGGGGCCGGTGCTCAGCCCGGGTGCGTACGCCAGCCGGTACAGCCGGATCGGGCGGCCGTCGCGGCCGTCGGTCGGCTTGGTGAAGTACAGCGTGTCCTCGCCGGTCCTCGCGTCCGGCAGGATGTAGCAGTCGAAGTCCAGCCGCTTGGCCCGCTCCAGCAGGAACGTCGCGTCGTCCTGGTTCTTCTGCACCACCACGTCATGGGTGGGCCCTTCCCGGGTGACCTCGATGCGCAGGTGGTTGCGCTGGGCGATCTGCTCGGCGATGCGCCAGTCCGGCAGATTGCGGTAGATCTTGGTCTCGTTCTCGGTGGGCTTGCGGTCCTTGAGCCGCAGCAGCCCGTCCACGCCGCTGACCTGGACGGTGGGTGACGCGCCGTCGGTGAACTTCGGACTGAGCGTGGAGATGGTCCCGGTGGCGACGGTGAGCAGTTTGTCGGCGTAGCCGAGCCGGACCGAGACCCGGCCGCCGAGCCGGAAGCGCGGCGAATCGCTGTGCTTGAACCGCAGATTGGCGTCGTCCCAGTTGTTCAGGGTGAGATCGAAGCCGGACAGCTCGTCGATGTCCCGGTTCACCTTGATGTCGATGATGTCGTTCTTGGTGGACGGGTCCATCTCCAGGCCCTCGATGCGCACATCGAACTCGGGCGCGTACCTGTCGGGCGAGGCGACCTCGGGGGTGGGGGTGCTCATCGCGCGCTCCTCACGCCAGCCGGGGCACGGTCAGCACCCGGCCCGGCCGCAGGTCCCGTGGGTCGCTGATGCCATTGGCGCGCGCCAGCTCCCGCCAGGCGTCCGGCCGCCGGTACAGCGCGGCGGAGATGGAGCTGAGGGTGTCGCCGCGGCGCACCACATAGCTCTTCTCCACCGTGGGCGACGAGCGGGGCGTCTCGGCGACCTGCGCGGCGGCCGTGCGGAACTCCTTGAGCGAGAGGTCCAGCATGGCCCGCAGCGGCACACCGTCCGGCCGGAACAGCTGGTAGTTGACGTCCAGCTTCTCCACCACGCCGGTGAAGACCTCCTCGTCCCAGACGAACCGGACGACCGGTGGCGCGTGTTCGCGGCTGTCGGGCCGCAGCAGGTTGCGCACCGCGTTGACGTAGGCCTTCCGTACGTTCTCCAGGGTGTCGGAGGTGTCCACCAGCGCCTGCACGGTGAGGGTCTCGGTGCCGCCGCGGACGTACTGCAGGGGCGGTGTCTCCAGGCCGGGGATGGTGATCTCGGCGAACGTGTTGCTCTTGCTCAGCTTGTAGTCGGTGGGGTTGAACCGCAGCGGGATCCGCCGCTGCCGCTCGTCGGCGATCACCGGCCGGACGATCTCCAGCCGGGCCCGGGCGGCCCCCTGCCGCGCGAAGGACACGGGCGTCACACTCATGAACTGCCCTCCCCGTCGCCGAAGCGCCGTTCGGCCTCGGTGTGTTTGGCGCGTGCGCACTGGTCCTCGTACAACTTCGCCCACGCCTGGATGTGCTGGTTGAACAGGCGGGTGAACACGGCGCCGTCGTCGCCGTCCACCTGGAACCGGACCTCGAGGTGGTGAATGGTCACCTTCGGCACCCCGGTCACCTCCCTTGGCTCAGGCGCGG
Organism: Streptomyces endocoffeicus; assembly: GCF_016741935.1. Taxonomy (GTDB): domain Bacteria; phylum Actinomycetota; class Actinomycetes; order Streptomycetales; family Streptomycetaceae; genus Streptomyces; species Streptomyces endocoffeicus. Next base: position 1,027,176 of record NZ_JAERRG010000001.1, read on the forward strand.
CAAGGCGCTCGCCGCGGCGTCCTGCAAGACCTTCGTCAGCCCCTCGTGCGCGATCTCCAGCGACTCGATGGCGATCGCGTTCTGCTCCCCGTGCAGGTCCGGGCCGCTCCACTTGGCGGCGAGCCCGCCATGGAAGGCCCAGGCCGCACCGGGCGCCCCGTCCGGGCCGAGCACGATCACCGCGCCGTCGCGGCGGGCGCCCAGCGAGTCGGCGAGCCCGGCCTGGTACCAGGACCACAGCCCCGGGTCGCGCACCACGCCGCGCTTGAGCGTGATCCGGTTCCATGAGTGGCGCAGCGGCAGTTGGTGGACCGAGTCGTTGCGCCCGCCCTCCGGGTAGCTCGTCACCTCGAGCTGCGCGCCGAGCCCGGTGACCTCCTGGAACGCGCCGGAGGCGGCCAGTGGCAGCAGCAGCGCCTGCGCGGCGGGCAGATACGCGTCGCCGGGGTCGAGGGTGACCAGGAAGCGGTATTTGGGCAGCGGATCCAGGCTCACGCCTCGATCACCTCCAGACCTCGGTCCTGGCCGAGTACGAGACGCAGCCGGATGAACTCCATGGGGACGGCCGGGGCCACCTCGATCTCGCAGACCAGCTGGCCCGGGTCCTGCTCGGGCGGGTTGTTGGTGTCGTCGCACACCACCCGGAACGCCTGCTCGGGCCGGGCGCCGGCGAGCGCCCCGGCCCGGAAGGCCGACAGGAGCACGGAGGTGAGCGCCCGTACCAACGTCAGCCGCAGCTCGGCCGAGTTGACGTCGAACACCAGCGGGCTCGCCGCCCGCCGGATCGCACGCACCAGCAGATGCACCAGCCGCCGGTGGGCGATGTAGCGGGTGCCCGGGTCGGCGGACAGGGTGCGCCCGCCCCACACCGTCAGCCCCCGCCCGCGGGTGCAGCGGATCAGGTCGATCCCCGCGTCGAACAGCCGGGCCTGCTGCGGCTCGGGGTATTCGGTGGCGAGGTCGACCGCCTCCAGGATCACGGCGTTCGCGGGCGTGTGGTGCGCCCCGCGCTCGCCGTCGAGGCGGGCGATGACGCCCAGGACGTGCCCGGACGCCGGGACGGTGCGCAGGTCCTGCCCGTCGGGGGTGCGCAGCCGCGGATGGTAGACGGCGGCGCAGCCGAGCAACTGGCTGTCGCCGGTGGCCGCCAGGGAGCCCACCCAGTCGACCGCCTGGTCCACGGAGGACAGCGCGGGCGGCACGTCCAGAACGGCGAGGCGGTCGTGCGACGGCTGCACGCTCCTCAGCAGTTCGAGCACCGCGTCGGTATGCGCGGCGCCGGACAGGTCCGTGCCCAGGTCCGGCAGCGCCACCAGCGCCGGTTCTGGCAGTTCGGCCTGTACGGTCACGGCGTCCGAGTACGCCCCGCGGGTGGGCGCGGCGTCGGCGCCGCCCGCGAGCGTCAGGTCCCAGGACACCGAGATCGGGCCGGGCCGCCCCGGTGGCGGTGGCGGCCCGTCCGGGACCAGCCGGAGGTAGCGGGATCCGGTGAGCCGGTCGGCCAGGCCGGCGAGCGGCAGCCCGGGAAACGTCTCGGGCGGCTCTCCGGGCATCATGATCCGGATGCCCACGGTGGGCGGTCCGGCGACGGTGCTGGCCTGGTAACGGATGGCGACGCGCCCGCCGTTGGCCCAGGCTCCGGGGCTGGTGGCCACCGCCTGGTAGCTCGTGGCGTCCCATCCGCTCAGCGGCCCGACCGTCCATGCCGTCCGGGCCGTGGTGGCCGGTCCGGACACCCGGAGCACCCAGGCGGTGCGGCCGCCGTTCTCGAAGAAGCCGCGCAGTGCGTACGGGGTGGCGAAGGCGCCCTCCGGCGGCCCGAAGGTGCCCACGACGTCGTTCCAGCTCTCCACGCGCACGGGAGTGCCGACCGGGCCGCGGCGGAGCCGGCCCAGGAACGCCGCCACGTCGGTGCGCAGCGGCTCGGTGCCGGAGCCGCGTGGCGGACACGCGAGGGATACTCCGGGGAGCGCATCGCCTGCCATATCAGGTTTCGATCTCCAGCTTCTCGACCGCCAGGACGAGCGTCTCCATGGCGATCTCGTTCTTGGTGGCGCTCAGCGTCGGGCCGGTGTACTTGGTGGGCCAGCCGCGGTCGAAGTTCCAGCGCACCACGTCGTTGCGGTTCTCGTCGCACAGCACGATCGAGCCGTGGGTGCGTTTCACCGTGCCGTTGAGCGCGTCGGCCACCCACTTCCAGAAGGCGGCGTGGCCGGTGATGCCACGCTTGAAGGTGAGGTTGGTGAACTTCTTCAGCCCCGGGATCTTGCGGACGGTGATGTCCTCGCTCCCGTTGCGGTACTCGATCGGCGGGATCTCCAGCTCCAGCCCGCTCGCCTCGGTGAAGGACCCGCTCACCGCGAGCCCGTCGTCGCTGACGTTGAACACGAAGATCTTGAAGTTATAGGACGCGTATGGATCGTCCCTGGTCACGGGCGGCATGGTGGACTCCCTCGGGCTCTCAGGCGAGTTGGGTCTCGCGGGTCTTCTGCTGGATCCGGAAGATCACGAACTCCGCCGGGAAGACCGGCGCGACGCCGACGACACAGATGAGCCGACCGCCTGCGAGGTCGTCCTCGGTCATCGTGGTGCGGTCACAGGCGACGAAGAACGCCTCGTCGGCGGTGGTGCCGGCGAGCGCGCCGGTGCGCCACACCGTGGTGAGGAAGTTCGTGACCGTCTGGCGGACCAGGGACCACAGCGCCTCGTCGTTCGGCTCGAACACCACCCACTGGGTGCCCTCCTCGATCGACTCCTCCAGATAGAGGAACAGCCGCCGGACATTGACGTACTTCCACGAGCTGTCCGAGGAGAGGGTGCGCGCGCCCCAGACCCGGTGGCCGAGTCCGGGGAAGAACCGCAGCGCGTTGACGCCCTTGGGGTTGAGCACGTCCTGGTGGCGCTTGGTGATGTCCTGGGCGATGCCGTCGGTCAGCCGGATGCCCCGGATGACCGCGTTGGCCGGTGCCTTGTGCACTCCCCGCTCCACATCCACGCGCGCGTAGATCCCGGCCATATGGCCCGAGGGCGGCACCTCGACATCACGGCCCGCCGACAGGTCGCGGGTGACCAGCCACGGGTGGTAGAGCGCGGCGTACTTGGTGTCGAACCGCTCGCGGAACGCCTGGACGTCCTCGATGTCCAGGCCGTCCTGCGGATCGAGGATCGCGAACCGGTCCTTGAGCAGCTCGCAGTGGGTGACCAGGGCCGATTCGACCGTCCCCGACCACATGCCCGGCACGGCGCAGACGGCCACCTCGTCGATGTCCTCCAGCGCGGCGATCCCGGTGCGCTTGCCGCTGCCGCCGTCCTCGCCGACGAAGTCGGCCACGCTCAGGCTCCCATAGGCATCGTCCCCGTCTCCCAGCGTCAGCCAGGATCCGACGGCGGGCAGGGGGAACTTCGTCGGGTCGGTGGACAGGGCGCCCAGCGCCGTCGCCCGCACCAGCCGGGAGCGGCCGGCCAGGGTGGTCACCAGGTTGGCCGGTGTGTCGCCGGTGAGCCGGAGGTTGCGGTGGGTCTCGGTCTCCACGGCCCCGGACGGGTCGGTGAACCGGGCGTCGACCTGCGCCTCGATCAGTTGCACCCGATCGGTCTCGAACAGCGTCCCCGGCACGTTTCCGTCGAGGGTGACGACGTCCGCGGCGACCGATTCGACGGTGCGGATGGTCAGATGGGTGCCGTCGTCGAGCTGTACGACGGCGCCTTCGTAGAGCCGGCTCGCCCCGCCGACCCGCAGCGTTGTCCCCGCAGAGGTGTTGCCCCGGCGCACCCGGCGCACCAGCAGTCCAGCGCGCCACGCCTCATGGGTCGCGCCGGACGGCAGGGTCAGGGTGACCTTCCCGTCCGCCGGCTGGCTCACCTGGACCTTGAAGCGGCCGGAGCCGATCTGCACCCACACGTCGGACGGCAGTTCGTCGGGGTCGAGCCCGGTCACCGCGGCGACCTCGACCGTCTCGCTGTCGGCGGCGGCGTCCGCGGCCAGCCGCGTGACGAACAGCCCGCCCTCCTGCGGATCCGGCAGCACCGGCAGCGCGGCCGAGGCCATCGGCTGGATCCGCACCCGCACCGCGTCGCCCCACGAGCCGGGGCTGACGGCGGCGAACTCCAGTGTCTGCTCGGCGCTGCGCGTCCCGATCTGGACGTAGTCGCCGCGGCCCGCCCTGACCTCGGCGGGCAGCTGGGCGTCCAGCTCGATCCGGTGGGTGGTGGCGTCATAGGCGGCGACACCGGCGGTGTGGATCGACTGCTGGTCGTCGCCGCGGAAGAGCTGGATCTGCTGCCCGACGCCGGAGAACCCGATCAGATGGCCGAGTTCCAGGCGGGTGGCGCCCTTGGCGGCATCACCGGTGACCGGGCTCACCAGGCCGTGGCCCAGCACCCCCGAGGACGGGCCGGCCTGCTTGCTGGCGACCCGCTTGATGTACAGCCGCTGGCCGCCGTTGTCGAAGAACCCCTTGACGGCCAGCGGGAACAGCCACCAACGGCCGCCTTCCGCCGGGTCGTTCGCCCAGGTGTCCCGGATCAGCGGGTCCGGCTCGCGGAGGAATCCGCCGAAGGTGTTCTGGAACTCCAGGAAGTTGGTGACCAGTTTGGGCTTGCCGGTGTACGGACCGCGCACGGTGACCCCGGCCATTCCGGCCGTACTGGTGCTCACCCCCGCGATCGGCCGTGGGCCCGCATCGATCTCCTCGATGTAGACCCCGGGGCTCAGATACTCCGCCATGGACGGCTCCTTAACTCTCGCGGATCTCTATGACGTGCCGGCGCTCGGTGTCCTGGGGCAGCCGCACGACCAGCGATCCGGACCGGCCCGGCCGCTCGGTGGCCCGCAGGCGGAATGTCTCCTCGACGGCCTGCTCGTCGGCCTTCTCGCCCTCCCACCGCAGGGCCAGCCGGAAGGCGCCCGCGGCGTCGGACAGGGTGCGCTCATGCCATGGCGTCAGGTCCCGGCTGGTCTGCCCCCCGGCCTCCACCAGCGCATTGGCGACCGGCGCCCTCGTGGCCGCGTCGACCACGACGCCGTGCACCGTGCGCAGTCCCGGCGGATAGGGGAAGGAGACGCCCGGCAGCAGCCGGACCAGCCGGGGCTCGGTCACCACCGGCGGCGGGTGACCGTCGTCATACGGATGCACCAGGAACTCCACGCCCACCAGGTCCGCCGAGAACGGCCGGCCGTCGGCCGGGTACAGCGGCTGGTAGCCGGGGGCCGTGAAGCGCGCCCGGTGGCGCCGCGGCCGGGCCGCCCACGGCTCGGCGCACCGGCCGAGACCCGGATAGACGAAGGCGGCGCTGGGGGTGCGCACCGCCGTGTCGTCCAGCGGCAGCCAATCGCCGTCGTCATAGCGGTCCAGCTGGACGGTGACCCCGGCGGCGCGCACCCGCCGGGCGTAGTCGTCGAAGGGGATGAACCAGGCCGGGCTGTAGAGCGCCGACCGCTCCAGCGGCAGGAAGCGGCTCATGGCAGCCCCGCCCCGCTGATGACCCGGCTGTGCACCGGGTGGACCGGCGTCTCGACGGCGGAGTCCAGATTGACCACGCGGACCTCGTAGTTGAGCGACAGCCGGTACGGCTTCTGAATCGCGTACCAGACCCAGGACTTCTGGTCCAAGGTGAGCGGGGTCAGGCTGAGGTGGAGCGCGTCGGTGCTCGCCGCCAGACTGCCGGACAGCTGTGCGCCGTCCAGGATCGCGTCGTCGTAGAACGTCTGGAGGGCCCGTCCGAGCATCCGGTGCTGAGTTGCCTGGTCACCGCCCCAGGGGGTGACCAGGTAGCGCAGCAGCAGGGCCATCGGCGGCTTGCGGGTGGTCGGTGGGTCGGGTGGCTGGGAGCGCACCGGCGGCCGGTTGCGCGAGGTGGGGTCCTCGGCGATCTCGTAGAGGAACACCGTGAGTTTGGGCGGTGGTGTCTGGACCGTCTCGGAGAGGTCGTTGAGTTCCGCGATCGGCGGTTCCACCTGGCTGAGCCCGCGCAGGGCCTGGGTCAGGCTGTCCACGATGACCGTGGAGACGTCGGCGATGACGCCGAAGTCGCCCATGCGAATGCTCCCCCTCTCCGCGCTCGAAAGCGTGCTCCGAGAGGATGCCGGGACCGGCGTGGCCGGACCGCGATACGCACATCACACGAACGTCACCGGTCCGTTTTCATGGCCGCCGATGACGAAGCCGGACACACATCGACAACGCCGAGGTGACACGGACGGGCATATTGTCCTTTCATGGAAATCCCCTCAGAACGGACCGGTGTCCTGATCCTCCGGGTCTGGGTGGAAGGCGGCAGGCCGGATGGATTCCGTGCGCGCATCGTGCCGACCGGGGACGGGCATCAGACGGCACCCAGCGCGGTGAGCGCGGTCGACGATGTGCTCACCGCCGTGCGCGCCTGGCTCGACCAGTTGCTCGAACCGGAGGGGTGACGTTGCCGCGACGTTCCGGTGATGGCCTGCCATATAGCGTCCTTTGGCCGGAAGACCGGACACACGATCATGATCTGCTCGTAACATGGCTTTAGGGCATCCCGACGGGACGCACGGGATGGGTCGCTGGAGCCAATATCGCCCCGGGGGGCCGATGAGCGCAGAAGGCCACGTCATGACGTTGAGACTGCTCAAGAGTTTCGCGTTGTCGGTCGATCAGAATCGCGTTCCCATATCCTCCAGCGCCCAGCGCCTCCTCGCGTTCCTCGCCCTGCAGAACATGCCGCGCAGCCGGACCTATGTGGCCGGAATGCTGTGGCCGGACGTCACGGCCTCCCGCGCCAACGCCAATCTCCGGTCGTCGTTATGGCGCGCCACGCGCACGGGGCATCAGGTCATCGACGCGTCCACGCAGGAACTGGCGATCTGCAAACACATCGATGTGGATATCCACGTGGCGGCGACGCGCGCGCACCGGCTGCTCGATATGTCGCGCCCGTGCGATGACATCCTCACCGCGCGGACCCGGGAGGATCTCTCGGCCGATCTCCTACCGGAGTGGTCGGAGAACGAGTGGGTGCTGGTCGAGCAGGAGCAATACCATGAACTCCGGCTGTATGCCCTGGAGGCGATGACCGAGCGGCTGACGGTGGCGGGCCGCCATGGCGAGGCCGTCGCCGCCGGACTCGCCGCCGTACGCGCGGAACCCCTGCGGGAGAGTGCTCATCGCGTGCTCATGAACGCGCATCTCGCCGCCGGCAACAGGGGCGCGGCGCTGCGGCAGTACGAGCAATGCCGCCGGGTGCTGCTCGAGGAGCTGGGCCTGGAGCCTTCCCAGACGCTGAGGAACCTGGTGCCGGCTCACTCCGGGGGCGGGGATGTCGGCGCTCACTCCGAGGGCGGGGGTGCCGCTCCGGAGCTTCCGACCCGTCGGATCGTCTGCCATCCGGCGGGCGAGGCCCCGGCGCAGGGTACGGACACCTCGGCCCCGGCCGGCACCGTACCCGCGTGACCGGGCACTAGACCGCGGGGACCACCGGCGACAGATGGACGTCGCGCCGCACCAGTGCGGCGTAGCGTCCGTCCTTGGCCAGCAGCTCCTCATGGGTGCCCCGCTCGGCGATCCGGCCACCGTCGAGGACGACGATCTGGTCGGCGTCGCGCACGGTGGAGAGCCGATGGGCGATGGTGATCGTGGTGCGGCCGGCCGAGAGGGAGTCGATGGCCTCCTGGACGGCCTGCTCGGTGCGGGTGTCCAGGGCGCTGGTGGCCTCGTCGAGGATGAGGACGGGCGGGTCGCGCAGAATCGTGCGGGCTATGGCCAGACGCTGCTTCTCCCCACCGGAGAAGCGGTAGCCACGCTCTCCCACGAGGGTGTCATAGCCGTCCGGGAGGGAGGCGATGTGATCGTGGATCTGGGCGGCCTCGGCCGCCGCCACGATCTCCTCATCGGTCGCGTCGGGCTTGGCGAAGCGCAGATTCTCGGCGACCGAGGAGTGGAAGAGATAGGTCTCCTGGGAGACGACGCCGACGGCCCGGGCGAGGGAGTCGAAGTCGAGGTCGCGCACGTCCACACCGTCGATCAGCACCCGGCCGCCGGTCACGTCGTAGAGCCGGGGCACCAGATAGCTGAGGGTCGTCTTGCCGGAGCCGGTCGGTCCGACGACCGCCAGGCTGCCACCCGCGGGGACGGTCAGATCGATGCCGCGCAGGGCGCCCTTCGACGCGCCCTTCGAGGGGCCGGGCGACGCGCTGTCGTAGTCGAAGTCGACGCCGTCGAAGCGGACTTCGCCACGTACCTTCTCCAGGCGCACCGGGTCGGCGGGCTCGGTGATGTCGATCGGCAGGTCGAGGTATTCGAAGATGCGGGCGAAGAGGGCGAGGGAGGTCTGCACCTGCACACCGGTGGACAGCAGGCTCACCGTGGGCCGGAGCAGCCCCTGCTGGAGCGAGACGAAGGCGACGAGCGTGCCGATGGAGACGGCGGGGCCACCGGCCTGGAGGGCGATGCCCGCGGCCCAGTAGATCAGCGCGGGCATGGCGGCCATGACGATGCCGATGGTGGACATTCGCCAGCGGCCCGCCATGTTGGAGCGCACTTCCAGGCCCACGAGGCGCTCGGACTCCTGGGCGAACTGCTGGGTGAGCGACTCGGACCGGCCCATGCTGCGGCCGAGCAGGATGCCGCTCACGGACAGGGACTCGGTGACCATCGCGGACATGGCCGCCATCTGCTTCTGGCGCTGTGAGGTGATCTTCTTGCGCTCGGTGCCGACGCGACGGCTGATCCAGACGAAGACCGGCAGCAGGAGCAGGGAGACGACGGTCAGCCGCCAGTCGAGCGCGAGCATCGCGACGACGGTGGCGACCACGCTGGTGAGGTTGGAGACCAGCGAGGTCGCGGTCGAGGTGACGGTGGCCTGCATACCGCCGATGTCATTGGCGATACGGGACTGCACCTCGCCGGTGCGAGTGCGGGTGAAGAAGGCGAGCGGCATGCGCTGCAGCCGGTCGTAGACCGCGGTGCGCAGATCGTGCATGACGCGCTGGCCGACGGTGGTGGAGATCAGGGTCTGCAGAACGCCGAAGACGCTGTTGACGACGGCCGCGGCGATCATGCCGAGCGCGAGCAGGGTGAGCAGTCCGGTGCGGCCGTCGGGGATGGCGGTGTCGAGGATCTCGCGGAGGAGGAACGGCGAGGCGACCGAGACCAGTGCGGAGGCGGCGACCAGCAGGCCGACCACGGCGAGGCGGCCGCGATAGGGATGGAAGAGCCGGAGGATGCGGCGCACCTGGGCGGGCTGCTCGGGCTCCGCGGCATGACGCTCGGGCTCCTGGGCGGACGGTGTCCATGACGGAGGTGTGTCGGGACGCATGGGCTCCTTCTGGAGTCAGGGAAGCCGACGCGGATGATGACGGCATGGTCGGGCCGCGGCCGCGTCGGCGTGGACTTTGAGAGCATAGCTCATTGTTACCTATACTCACAATGAACCCGGTCCTGATAAACTGCGATCATGCCCACGTCCGAGACATCCGGCCTCCTCGCGGAGCAGCTGCTGCGCCTGACCCGCAGACTGCACCGCGCCCAGAAGCGCTATCTGGAGCCGCTGGGCATCACCCCCGCCCAGTCCCGCCTGCTGCGCACCGTCGCCCATGACGACCAGCCGCCGAGGATGGCGGACCTGGCCCGGCGCCTGGAGGTGGTCCCGCGCGCCGTGACGACGCTGGTGGACGCCCTGGAGGCGCATGGCTCGGTGCGCCGCATACCGGATCCGACCAACCGCCGGGTGGTGCGCGTCGAGCTCACCGACACCGGGCGCTCGACGCTGCGCGCGCTGCGCGAGGCGCGCCGGTCCGCCGCGGAGGACATCCTGGCGCCGCTCAGCGATCAGCAGCGCGAGACGCTGGGCGAGCTGCTGGACACCCTGTCCGGCGCCCCGGACCACCGCTGCTGAGATCTGGGCGACGGCGCCGCCGACGTCCTGGTGCCGCGCTCAGGCGGCGAGGTGCGCCTTGTCCCCCATGACCACCACCGGGTGCAGCTTGGGGTCGAGATTCTTCAGCAGATACTCCATACCGGACTTGGAGAGGCTGACGCAGGCCGAGGTGCCGCTGCCGTGGTCCATGTGCAGCCAGATGCTGCCGCCCTTGCTCTGCCCTTCGGGCCGGGTCTGGTCCTGCGGCGAGGTGCCCTTGACGCGGTTGTAGTCAATGGCGATGACGTAGTTGAAGTCCGTCCAGTGGGACTTGGGCCAGTAGTGGGGCGCCGCGAAGGAGCCGGACGACGTGTACGGCAGCCGGGCGCCGGGGTCGGGCAGCACACCGCCCGCGTCGCTGAGCGTGTAGACCCCGACCGGGCTGCGCTTGTCGCCCTCGTGATGACTCGTCGTCCAGCCGCGCTTGCCGTTGTGCGCGGTCCAACTGCGGGTCCGATCCCATTCCTTGCCCTGCTTGGTGTAGAGGACCACGGTCGCGTCGCCGGAGTTCACCCCTTTGCCGTAGACCGCCACGACCTGACGGGACTGGTCCGGGATCCGGGACTGGAGCTTGTCCCCCACATCCGGGATACGCGTGGGATCCGGCGCGGGCGCCCCGCTGCGCAGCGCTTGTTTGCCCTGGTCCGCGCCCTTGTCACCGCCGCCGTCACCGCCGCCGTCACCGCAGGCTGTGAGGAGGACGAGGGCCGCGGCGGCCGCGGCCGCCGCACGGATGGACATCATGCCGGAAATTCGCATGTCCCCATGGTCCCACCCCCATAGGACAGTGCGGCATGCGGGATTGGCGTGTTCCGGCCGGTCCCGGGAAAACCAGTTGAATTCCGCACCGGGAGAACGTCAGCCTTGCACCTCTCCTGCCCTCCCCTCCCTCCGCCGCCCGCCCGACCCTGGGACGTCATGCACATTCGCGATCTTCCGTACCCCGATCCCGGCCGACCCGACGTGCGGTCAGGTCCGAGGTTTCTCTTCTGGCTGGGCAGGAATCAGCTGGGCGGGCAGGTCAAGGCGGCCCTCTGGGGTCTGGTGCACATGGCCGCGCTGGTGTCCTTCCCGCTCGCCATCGGCTTCGGTGTGCAGGCGGTGGTGGACCGTTCCGGCTCCCGGCTGACGGTGGCCGGAGCGCTGATGGTGGGGCTCACCGTGCTCACCGCGCTGGGGGACGCCATGCTGCACCGCGCGGCGGTCACCAACTGGATCACGGCGGCGGCACGGGTGCAGCAACTGCTGTCCCGCAAAGCGGTGGAGCTGGGGTCCGCGCTCACCCGGAAGGTGGCGGCCGGCGAGGTGATCGCCGTCTCCACGGGCGATGTCGAGAAGATCGGCTGGTTTGTGGAGGCGCTGTCCCGCTTCACGGCGGCCGCGATCACCACCGTCGCGCTCTGCGTGGCGCTGGTGCTCTACCAGCCGGCGCTGGGAGCGGTGGTGGCGATCGGTGTGCCCGCGCTGGCGCTGGCCGTGCTGCCGCTGCTGCCGCGCGCGGCGCGCCGGGCCGACGACCAGCGGGAGAAGGCGGGCCGGGCCACCGAGCTGGCCTCGGACACCGTGGCCGGGCTGCGGGTGCTGCGGGGGATCGGCGGCGAGGAGCTGTTCCTGGGCCGCTACCGGAACGCCTCACAGGAGGTGCGGGTCGCGGCGGTGCGCAGCGCGCGGATGTGGGCGCTGATCGCGGCCGTGCAGGTGGCGCTGCCGGGGCTGCTGCTGATCGGTGTGGTCTGGTACGGGGCGTCGCTGGCCCGCGAGGGGCGGATCGAGGTGGGCGAGCTGGTCACCGTCTACAGCGCCGTCACCTTTCTGCTCTTCCCACTGCGGCACTTCGAGGAGATCGCCATGGCGTACTCCTTCTCCCGGCCCTCCGCGCGGCGCGCGGCCCGGGTGCTGGCGCTGCGGCGCTCCTCCGCGGAGGGCAAGAGCCCGGCCACCGCGGCCACCGCGGACACGTCAGACACCGGGGCCACCGCGGTATCCGTGGACGGGGGCGAGCGCGCGGAAGCGCGGGAGGCCACCGGACCGCTCGGCGGGGATCTGTACGACCCGGCGAGCGGGACGCTGGCGCCGAGCGGGGTGCTGACCGCGGTGGTGTGCGGCGACCCGGACACTGCCGGGCGGCTGGCGGACCGGCTCGGCGGACATCCCGCACTCGGCGGCCCGGGCGACGGGGACCACGGCGGTGCGCCGTCGGCGCTGCTGGGCGGAGTCGCCCTCGATGAGGTGGCGCTGGACTCGGCGCGCACGGCGGTGCTGGTGCAGGACAAGGACCCGGTGCTGCTGTCGGGGACGCTCGCCGAGCTGCTGGATGTGCCGAGGTCCGGGGAGGTCTCGGTGGAGAAGGCCCTCGATGCGGCCCAGTGCGGCGATGTGCTGGAGGCGCTGGCGCAGGCGTCGGTCGCCGACGAGGGTGACGCCGACCCCATGCGCACCCGGATCACCGAGCGCGGCCGCTCGCTGTCGGGTGGCCAGCGGCAGCGGCTGGCGCTGGCCCGCTCGCTGGTGACCGATCCGGAGGTGCTGGTGCTGGACGAGCCGACCTCCGCGGTGGACTCGCACACCGAGGCGCGGATCGCCGACGGGGTGCGGCGGCTGCGGACGGGCCGGACCACCATCGTGTTCACCTCCAGCCCGCTGGTGCTGGACCGGGCGGACCGGGTGGTGTTCGTGGCCGACGGCGAGGCGGCGGGGGTGGGCACCCACCGCGAGCTGCTGGGCACCGACTCCGCGTATCGCGCGGTCGTCACCCGCGAGACGGACGGCGAGGCCGCCGTGCGGAGCGCCGGGCGATCCACCGGGCCGACCGGTCACGGCCTGGAGGACATCCCGCCGAAGGACATCGCGCGGGAAGACATCGCGCGGTTCGAGGAACAGATCGAGGAGTCGGCATGATCGGCGTGGCACCGCCCGCCTATGACCCGGCCGCACCGGAGTCGGCGACGACGCTGCCGGTCGGCACACCCACCACCGTACGGGCCTATGTGCGGGAGCTGCTGCGGCGGCACCGGGCCGCGTTCACCTGGCTGATGGTCGTGAACGCGACCGCGGTGCTCGCCTCCATGGTCGGCCCGCAGCTGCTGGGGGGCGTGGTCGAGGATCTCTCCCAGGGCGAGAAGGACCTCCACATCGGGCGCACGGTGTCGCTGTTCGCGGTGGCGCTGGTGGTGCAGACCGTGTTCGTCCGGCTGCTGCGGCTGCGCGGGGCGGTGCTGGGCGAGCAGATGCTGGCGGATCTGCGGGAGGACTTTCTCGTACGGTCGGTGGGTCTGCCCCCGGGGGTGCTGGAGCGGGCCGGGACCGGGGATCTGCTGTCCCGGATCACCACCGATATCGACCGGCTGGCGAACGCGATGCGCGAGGCCGTGCCCCAGCTCGCCATCGGTGTGCTGTGGACCGTACTGCTGCTCGGCGCGCTGACCCTGACCGCTCCCCCACTGGGTCTCGCGGTGCTGGTGGCACTCCCGGTGCTGGTGATCGGCTGTCGGTGGTACTTCCGCCGCGCGCCGAGCGCCTACCGCTCGGAGGCGGCAGGGTACGCGGCGGTGTCCGCGGCCCTCACCGAGAGCGTGGACGCCGGGCGGACCATCGAGGCCCACCGGCTGGGCGACCGGCGGATCGCCCAGTCCGAGCTGCGCATCCGGCAGTGGACGGCATGGGAGCGCTACACCCTCTGGCTGCGCTCGGTGCTCTTTCCGGTGATCAATGTGAGCTACACGCTGATCACCGGTTCGGTGCTGATGATCGGCGGCCTGTGTGTGATGCGCGGCTGGATGTCGATCGGCGAGCTGACCACCGGGGCGCTGCTGTCGCAGATGCTCGTCGAGCCGATCGGGCTGATCCTGCGCTGGTACGACGAGCTGCAGGTCGCGCAGGTGTCGCTGGCCCGGCTGGTGGGGGTGCGGGAGATCGAGGAGGGCCCCGCCGACGAGGGCGTGGTCCCCGGTGGCCGGGAGGTGCGGGCGGACGCGGTGCGGTTCGGCTACCACGAGGGCAGCGATGTGCTGCACGAGGTGTCCATGAAGGTGGCCCCGGGGACACGACTGGCGCTGGTGGGCCCGTCCGGGGCGGGGAAGTCCACCCTGGGGCGGCTGCTGGCCGGGATCTACTCCCCGCGCACCGGCCGGGTGACCCTGGGCGGTGCGGAGCTGGCGCGAATGCCGGCCGAGCGGGTCCGTGAGCATGTGGCCCTGGTCAACCAGGAGCACCATGTCTTCGTGGGCTCGCTGCGGGACAATCTGCTGCTGGCCCGCGCCTTCGCCGGGGACGCCGAGCTGTGGGCGGCGCTGGGAGCCGTCGACGCCGATGGCTGGGCCCGCGCGCTGGACGAGGGGCTGGACACCGAGGTCGGCTCGGGCGGTCTCGCGCTCACCCCCGCACAGGCGCAGCAGATCGCGCTGGCCCGGCTGGTGCTGGCCGATCCGCATACGCTGGTGCTGGACGAGGCCACCTCGCTGCTGGACCCGCGGGCGGCGCGCCATCTGGAGCGGTCGCTGGGCCGGGTGCTGGAGGGCAGGACCGTGGTGGCGATCGCCCACCGGCTGCACACGGCGCATGACGCGGATGTGATCGCCGTGGTCGAGAGCGGCCGGATCACCGAACTGGGCAGCCACGACGAACTCGTCGCGGCGGACGGGGCGTACGCCGCGCTGTGGCGCTCCTGGCATCGGTAGCGGGAGGGGTGGCCGCGCCCCGGCGTGGCCACCCCGATGCCCTCCGGGGCCGCCCTGGTGCGGTCCGGGACCACCCTGGTGCGGTCCGGGGCCGCCCCGGCCCCGTCCGGGGTTCAGATCACGCCGAGGGCGGCCAGTCCGCCCACGCCACCGAGCAGCATGAAGACCGGCATCAGCACCTTCAGCTCGACCCAGCTGCCGGCCCGGAACCGCATCCCCTTCGGCGGACCGATCGGGTACCAGCGCTTGCGGCCGATCGGGATGGGCCACAGGATCGGGCAGCCGGAGACGGTGAGCGCGTCCCCGATGTCGTGGACCAGGGCGCCGAGCACGATCGGCAGGCCGAGCCAGAGGTACTCCTGGCCCGGTGCGCTGAACAGCCAGTCCGAGCCATTGCCGGCCTTGTCCAGCACATCGGCGAGGATCCAGGCACTGGCCGCCCCGAGCAGCCACACCAGGACATCGCTGGAGACCCGCGCCGCCCGCCACAGCAGCCCCTCGACGGCCAGCACCATGTGCACGAAGAGGATGCCCAGCACCGCCCAGCGCCCGCCGATCATCGCGAGCGCGGAGGCTCCGGCGCCGATCAGCACCGCCCATACCCAGGTGTGGGTCAGGGTGCGGTGGCCGCCGGAGCGGCGCGGGTCGCCCGCCTTCCTGGTCGACTTGTAGACGGAGTACGAGATCTTGTCGATCACCTCGCACAGAGTCCGTGATATGGGCCCGAAGGCGCGCGATATGGTCGCCGCCTTGTGGTCGAGGTCGGGGGCGAGCGCCGCTCCCGCGCAGATCAGCGCGCCGGCGACCAGCACCGGCCAGGGCATCGCGTGGCCGGCCGCCGCGGCCGCCGCCCCCACCCCCAGCCAGGCCGCCGCCCCGGACAGCGAATGCGCCGGTCCCATCATGGTCGTACCCCGCCCCTGTTCTTTCCCGCTTCCGAGCGGGAGTTGACTGCTTCGGCCCGGCACAGCCTAGCGGCGGACGATCTTCACACGTACAGCCGGTTCCCGTCCCGGCGGAGAAACCAGGCAGTATAGGTGCGTGACTCTTATCGATCAGCTGCCGAGCGACGCCGACCCCGACGCACTTTTCGAGGCGTTCTCCACCTGGGTCGAGGAGCGAGGCATCTCGCTGTACCCCGCCCAGGAGGAGGCGCTGATCGAGGTGGTGTCCGGGGCGAATGTGATCCTCTCGACCCCCACCGGC
Source organism: Streptomyces endocoffeicus (assembly GCF_016741935.1). Classification (GTDB taxonomy): domain Bacteria; phylum Actinomycetota; class Actinomycetes; order Streptomycetales; family Streptomycetaceae; genus Streptomyces; species Streptomyces endocoffeicus. The sequence continues at coordinate 1,042,949 of NZ_JAERRG010000001.1, forward strand.
TCGGGCAAGAGCCTGGTGGCGGCGGGCGCCCACTTCGCCGCGCTCGCCAAGGACGAGGTCACCTTCTACACCGCGCCGATCAAGGCCCTGGTCTCGGAGAAGTTCTTCGAACTGTGCAAGCTCTTCGGCACCGAGAACGTCGGGATGCTCACCGGCGACGCATCGGTCAACGCGGACGCGCCGGTCATCTGCTGTACGGCCGAGGTGCTGGCGTCCATCGCCCTGCGGGACGGCAAGGACGCCGATATCGGCCAGGTGGTGATGGACGAGTTCCACTTCTATGCGGAGCCGGACCGGGGCTGGGCGTGGCAGATCCCGCTGCTGGAGCTCCCGAGGGCGCAGTTCATCCTGATGTCGGCGACGCTCGGTGATGTGAGCCGGTTCGAGGAGGATCTGACCCGGCGCACCGGGCGGCCCACCACGGTCGTGCGGTCGGCGACCCGGCCGGTGCCGCTGAGCTACGAGTACCGGACGACGCCGCTGACCGAGACGCTGACCGAGCTGCTGGAGACCCAGCAGGCGCCCGTCTACATCGTGCACTTCACCCAGGCGGCGGCGGTCGAGCGGGCCCAGGCGCTGATGAGCATCAATATGTGCTCGCGCGCCGAGAAGGACGAGATCGCCTCGCTGATCGGCAATTTCCGGTTCACCACCAAATTCGGCCGCAACCTGTCCCGTTACGTCCGGCACGGGATCGGCGTGCACCATGCGGGCATGCTGCCCAAGTACCGGCGGCTGGTGGAGAAGCTCGCGCAAGCCGGGCTGCTCAAGGTCATCTGCGGTACGGACACCCTGGGCGTGGGCGTCAATGTGCCCATCCGCACCGTCCTGTTCACCGCGCTGACCAAGTACGACGGTCAGCGGGTGCGGACGCTGCGGGCCCGGGAGTTCCACCAGATCGCGGGCCGGGCCGGACGGGCCGGCTTCGACACCGCGGGCTTTGTGGTGGCCCAGGCGCCCGAGCACGTCGTCGAGAACGAGAAGGCGCTCGCGAAGGCCGGGGACGATCCGAAGAAGCGCCGCAAGGTGGTCCGCAAGAAGGCGCCGGAGGGCTTCGTCAACTGGGGCCAGAACACCTTCGAGAAGCTCATCGCCTCCGACCCCGAGCCGCTCACCTCCCGGTTCCGGGTCACCCACGCGATGCTCCTGTCGGTGATCGCCCGTCCCGGCAGCGCCTTCGAGGGGATGCGCCGCCTGCTGGAGGACAACCACGAGCCGCGCAAGAACCAGCTGCGGCACATCCGCCGGGCGATCGCGATCTACCGCTCGCTGCTGGACGGCGGGGTGGTCGAGCAGGTGAAGCCTGGGGACGCCGAGGGCGGGGGCGGAGGCGCCCCGATCGTCCGGCTGACGGTGGATCTGCAGCAGGACTTCGCGCTCAACCAGCCGCTGTCCACCTTCGCGCTGGCCGCCTTCGAGCTGCTGGACCCCGAATCGCCCTCCTACGCCCTGGACATGGTCTCGGTCGTGGAGTCGACCCTGGACGACCCCCGGCAGATCCTGGCGGCGCAGCAGAACAAGGCGCGCGGTGAGGCGGTGGCCGCGATGAAGGCGGACGGCGTCGAGTACGAGGAGCGCATGGAGCGGCTCCAGGACATCTCCTACCCCAAGCCGCTGGAGGAACTGCTCTTCCACGCGTACGGGCTCTACCGCAAGAGCCATCCATGGGTCGGCGACCATCCGCTCTCGCCCAAGTCGGTGATCCGCGACATGTACGAGCGGGCGATGACCTTCACCGAGTTCACCTCGTTCTACGACCTGGCGCGGACCGAGGGCATTGTGCTGCGCTACCTGGCCAGCGCCTTCAAGGCCCTGGACCACACCGTGCCGGACGATCTGAAGTCCGATGACTTCCAGGACATCATCGCCTGGCTCGGCGAGATGGTGCGGCAGGTCGACTCCAGCCTCCTCGACGAGTGGGAGCAGCTGGCCAACCCGGCGGAGGAGTCGGCCGAGGAGGCGCAGGAGCGCGCCGACCAGGTCAGGCCGGTCACCGCCAACGCCCGCGCCTTCCGCGTGCTGGTGCGCAACGCCATGTTCCGCCGGGTGGAGCTGGCCGCGCTGGACAAGGTCGCCGAGCTCGGGGAGATGGACGCCGACTCCGGCTGGGACGAGGACGCCTGGGCCGAGGCGCTGGACGGGTACTGGGAGGAGTACGAGGAGCTCAGCACCGGAGCGCAGGCCCGCGGGCCGAAGCTGCTGCGGATCGAGGAGGACCCCGAGCACGGTCTGTGGCGGGTGCGGCAGACCTTCGACGACCCGAACGGCGACCACGACTGGGGTATCTCGGCGGAGGTCGATCTCGCCGCCTCCGACGAGGAGGGCCGGGCGGTGGTCCGGGTCACCGACGTGGGCCAACTGTAGCCTCCTGGACGCTGTCCACACCGGGGACCGGACCGGCCCCCTCAGTGAAGGAGCACCACCGATGACCAATCCCGCCGAGCGCCTGGTCGATCTGCTCGATCTGGAACGGATCGAGCTGGACATCTTCCGTGGCCGCAGCCCCGATGAGTCGCTGCAGCGGGTGTTCGGCGGGCAGGTGGCGGGCCAGGCGCTGGTGGCCGCCGGGCGGACCACCGACGGGCAGCGTCCGGTGCACTCGCTGCACGCGTACTTCCTGCGGCCGGGTCGGCCGGGCGTGCCCATCGTGTACCAGGTGGAGCGGGTCCGGGACGGGCGCTCCTTCACCACCCGCCGGGTCGTCGGCATCCAGCAGGGTCGCACGATCTTCAATTTGACGGCCTCCTTTCACTCTCCTGAGCCGGGTATCGAGCATCAGCTGCCGATGCCGGATGTCCCCGGGCCGGAGGGTCTGCCGACCCTCGCCGATGAGGTGCGCGCCCATCTGGGCACGCTCCCCGAGGCATTCGCCCGTATGGAGCGCCGGCAGCCCTTCGACGTCCGCTATGTGGAGCGGCTGCGCTGGACGGACGAGGAGCTCAAGGGCGCGGAACCGCGCAGCGCCGTATGGATGCGCGCGGTGGGGCCGCTCGGGGACGACCCGCTGGTGCACACCTGTGCGCTCACCTATGCGAGCGACATGATGCTGCTGGACGCGGTGCGGGTGCCGGTCGAGCCGCTGTGGGGCCCACGGGGCTTCGACATGGCCTCGCTGGATCACGCCATGTGGTTCCACCGGCCGTTCCGCACCGATGAGTGGTTTCTCTACGAGCAGGAGTCGCCCGTGGCCACGGGCGGCCGGGGACTGGCGCGCGGCCGGATCTACGACCGTGCGGGTCGACTTTTGGTGTCCGTGGTGCAAGAGGGACTGTTCCGCCCGCTGCGACCCGCCGAAGGTGCCGCGGACGACGGCTGAGCCCCACCGTGGTGTACCGCGCCCTGGCGTGCCCCACAGGGGCGTGCGCACCGTGACTCATCGCCTGCCGATCAGCTTCTGCCACAGGCTCCGCGGGCGGCCCGGAACCGAGGTGCGGTCATCGGGCACCGGCTCCGGCCCGGCGTCGGGACGTGGCGCGGACCGGGCCCGGCGGGCGTCGTCCAACGACGAGGCGAGGGCGGCCCGATAGCGCCGGATCTCCCGTGGGTCGTCCGCCGTGACCACCGTGCCGATGACATCCCGGACCGCTCCGGCCTCGGGGCGCATCCTGACGAGCGCGGGGCGGAGCTCCCGCAGATGGGCCCGCTCATAAGGATCGGCCACGGCCGAGGCCAGCTCGACGGAGCCCAGCACCGATGCCAGCACCGCGGTCCGCTCCCAGGGGTCCTCGGTCTGGGTGAGCAGCTGGCCGATCCTTCGGCTGCGCCATTTGGCGGCCCGCCAGTCCTCCCCGGCGGCCAATGCGGCGCTCAGCCCCGGCGGGGTGCGGCCGCTCAGCAACTCCGGCTGCCTGACGGCGAACTCGGTCAGATCCGACGCCAGATAGAGCCATACGACGGCCCGATAGCGATTGACATAGAACCGGACGGGGGCGAAGAAACCCCCGCGCGCGAGGCGGGTCAGCCGCCCCTGGGTAATGCCGAGCAGCTCCGCGCTCTCTGCCGTGCCGACCACGCGGAGACGGGCGATGAGCGCCTCCGGGAAGCCCTCGGCGGCGGTCACCCGCCTCAACTCCTCGCACGCCACCCGCCGGCCCAGACCGGTGGCGACGGTGCGCACTTCCCCCAACTGAACGGCCAGCTCGAACTCCCGCGGGTTGAGCCCCAGCGCCCGGGCCGCCGCGCCGAACGCGACGCTCTCGCCCGATCCGCCCGGCCCCGCCGGCCCGCCAGGGTCTCCCGGCCCGCTCGCCCGTCCCGGTACGCTCGGCTCGCCGAGCCGCTCCGGGCTCCACGGCCCCTGGCTCTCCCGCAGCTCCTGATCCACCCGCACTGCCATGCGACGTCCTCCCCCGCACTGCCTCAATCACTGACAGTGACGACGATAGCCGCGAAGCAAGATGCCCGGTCAGGCCTGTGGATAACTTCCGCACGGCATCATCTGGGTGCGCCGCTCTCCTGCCTGGCCTCGACTCCCAGGTGCTCCCCCACCCGGTTGACCAGCAGCGCCATCTCGTAGGCGACCTGCCCCACATCCGCGTCCGGCCCGGTGAGCACGCACAGACAGCTGCCGTCCCCCGCCGCCGTGACGAAGAGGACGCCCTCGTCGAATTCGACCATCGTCTGCCGCACCCGGCCCGTCCGGAAGTGGCGCCCGGACCCCTTGGCGAGGCTGTGCAGCCCGGACGCCACCGCCGCCAGGTGCTCGGCGTCCTGGCGCACCAGCGTGGAACTCGCCCCCGTCACCAGCCCGTCGTTGGACAGCACCAGCGCGTGCCGTATCTCCGCGATCCGCTCGGTCAGGTCGTCCAGTAACCAGTCGAGCCCCTTGTTCACTGCCATATCCGATTCCTCCCCGATTCCCCTTCAGCTGCGTGCCAGCCTTTCTCACTGCCGCCGTCTGGGCAACCCGCCCCGCCCGGCACCCCACGCTTGTGCGCTGATTGACGCAGGATGGGGACATGGCACAGAACATGACCAAGGATCAGTGGCAGAAGTTCGTCACGGAGGGCACCCGCACCGCGAAGCTGGCGACCGTGCGGGCCGACGGAAGTCCACACCTCGCCCCCGTGTGGTTTCTGCTCGACGGTGACGACCTCGTCTTCAACACAGGTCAGGAGACGGTCAAGGGACGCAACTTGGCCCGGGACGGCCGACTCACCATCTGTGTGGACGACGACAGGCCGCCGTTCGCCTTCGTCACCCTGCGGGGGCGCGCCGAGCTGATCGACGATCTGGGGCAGGTCCGCGACTGGGCCACCCGGATCGCCGCCCGTTACATGGGCGAGGACCGGGCCGAGGAGTACGGCGCCCGCAACGGCGTGCCGGGCGAGCTGCTGGTCAGGGTGCGCGTCGACAAGGTGCTCGCGCTCTCCGGGGTCGCCGAATAGCGAGATTCGACCGAAACCCATCCCTTCATGACGCACCCCCGCCCATCCGACGTTTACGGGCGCATGAGGACCTTTATCGCACCGTCCTTCTTGTGCTGGAACATCTCAGAGGCGCGGGGTGCCTCCTCCAGCGGCAGCGGATCGGCCATCCCGCCGCACCACCCTGCTGAGGGAGATGAATGGGGTCGGGCACCGTCTCGACCCGCACATCATGTCGGCCCTGCCAGGTCACCGCTCGCGTCACCGCGCCCCTTCGCCGCCGTCGTTGTCGTCGTCGTCGTCGTCGGAATGATCTTCCGAGGACCGTTGCGGGCACCCCGGCGCATCCGGCCGAACCGTCGGCGGGGCCATGGGCCGCGCCGACGGTCCATCAGGTCCACGAGCCGGGTCGTCTCCTCGGCGATCGCGGCCGGCTCGACGTCCGCGCCGCACAGCACGGCCAGGCACGCGCCGTCGGCCAACGCCGTGACGAAGAGGATGCCCGCCGCCATCTCGATCATCGTCCGCCGGGCCGGGCCGCCGCGCCCCCGGCGCCCGGCGCTCGCGGCGATGCCGTGGAATCCGGAGGCGACGGCGGCCAGGTGCTCGGCCTCATGGCGGGAAAGCCCACCGGACGCACTGACGGTCGCCCCGTCCCGGGAGAGCACCACGGCATGGCGTACGCCTGCGGCCCCGGCCACCAGATCGTCCAGGATCCGGTCGAGATCGGCCATGGAGCGTGCGGCGGTGCTGCGCGGCTTGGTCATGGGCGGTCTCCCTCGGTCGGGATGCGCCGCGCCGGGGCAGCGCTCCAGGTGTCCCCCTGGGCCAGGGACGCTAGACCCGGCGGGGGCGCACATTGAGGGCGCATTACGGAACCTGTTGAAAATTGACAGAGTCAGATGCCAGAGCGATCGATGAGCGTCTGAATCTGCACTCAAAGCGGGCGTAGGCTGCTTGCTCAGCGCAGCGCATCGCCGTCGTATCCAAGGTGCCCCGAGGAGTTCCCGTGCCACATGAGCCCTCCCATGGAAACAGTGCGGCCGACGTACGGGACTTCTTCACCCCCAGGGCGGCCGACTGGGACCGCCGCTTCCCGGACGACGGCCCCGCCTACGCAGCCGCCGTCGCCGACCTCGGGCTCCGCCCCGGGGACGCGGTGCTCGACGCGGGGTGCGGAACGGGGCGTGCGCTGCCCGCACTGCGCGCCGCGGTCGGCCCCGAAGGGACCGTCCTCGGAGCGGACCTCACACCCGCCATGCTGGACGCCGCCCTGCGCGAGGGCCGGGACGGCTTCGCGGGCCTCGCCCTCGCCGATGTGGCGCGGCTGCCACTGCGCGACGGCTGCCTCGACGCGGTGTTCGCCGCCGGGCTGATCTCCCATCTCTCCGACCCCCGCGAGAACCTGCGCGAACTGGCCCGGGTGGTGCGCCCCGGCGGGCGGCTCGCGCTGTTCCATCCGGTGGGGCGGGCCGCTCTCGCCGCCCGCCACGGCCGCGCCCTCAGCCCCGACGACCTGCGGGCGGAGGCCCAACTGCGGCCGTTGCTGGCGGACGCCGGCTGGCGCCTGGACGCGTACACCGACGAGGACACACGCTTTCTGGCGCTCTCCGTCCGCGAACTCGACTGAGGGAAGTCGGCTGAGGGAAGTCGGCTGAGGATCGAAAGGGCCGGCTCGAGCAGACCGCTCAGGGCCGACCCGCGACCGACGCCGCGAAGCCGGGGGCGTCCACGGCTCTCCTTCCGCCATTACCGCCTTACGGATCGCGTCGGACACCGACGACACATCGATGGCGATGTATTGCGCTCACGAGGTACAGCGGTCATGCGGCACAATGCGGCCATGCTCGAACTCGCCATCCTGGGCTTCCTCCACGACGCCCCGCTGCACGGCTACGAGTTGCGCAAGCGCATCGCCGCGCTGACCGGACATGTGAAACCCGTGGCCGAGTCCACCCTCTATCCGGCGATCAAGCGGCTGGAGACGGCCGGTCTGCTGGCCCGTCGGACCCAGCCGGGCGCGGGGGCCGCGCCCCGGCACGTGCTCACGCTGACCGCCGAGGGGCAGACGGAGCTGCGCCGCCGTCTCGCGCATCCGGCGGACGTCGACATCACCGATGAGAACCGCTGGTTCACCGTGCTGGCGTTCCTGCGCCACCTCGACGACCCGTCGGCACAGGCGGAGGTGCTGGAGCGCCGGATGGCCTTTCTGCGGCAGCCGTCGAGCTTCTTCTACGAGGGCGACCGCCCGTTGCGGGCGGAAGAGGTCGAGGACCCCTTCCGGCGCGGCATTCTCACCATCGCCCGGGCCACCAGCCAGGCCGAACTGTCCTGGCTGCGGCGCACGCTGGACACGCTGCGGGCGGCGACCGAGGACTGAGGGCCGACCACCTCCCGAAGTCTCGACTCCGTGGCTACTGGGTGGTTAAGGTGCGCGACGACGGATCGCTCATCGGATCCGCATGCGCAAGAGGAGGCTGTCGTGCCCGCCACGGAGGAGTCACGCGACGAGGCGCTGTATGTGCTGACCGCGGTGCTGCTGACACCCGCTCAATTCCCGAGCGTGCTCGGCGACGACTATCCCGAGGCATGTGCCGCGCTCGGGCTGGAGCCGTACGACACCGGCTACGGCCTGGTGCTGGGGCAGGACGCCGGCGGCGCCCGCTGGACGGTGGTCACCGACGATGTGTCGCTCGTGGCCATCGCCATCGCGACCTGGGACTGCGGTATGGAGTACGCCATGGCCATCGAGGACCGTACGGTGGTCGCCTCGCTTCCCGGCTGGCCGCTCGCGGTGGCCGTGGCCGCCCCGGGCGTACCGGCTCCCCATGATCCCGCGCCCGACACCGAGGTGGGGGAAGACACCTCCCGGGCGCCGCTGTCGCCGCCGGACTCCGAGCGGTGGGGCCCGGCCCAGCGGCGGCTCGGCGCCGATGAGATCGCGCTCCAGTGGGCGATCTGGCGTGAGCAGGTCGACAGCGATGTGACGTTCGTGTCCCCGGGCGAGAAGCCGCACGGGGGCGTGCGGCGGGTGCTCGAAGAAGCGCGCGGCTATCTGGACTCACCCCCGCCGCTGGGGCGGATCCGCTCGGCGTTCGCCTCCGGTGACGCGCGGACGCTCCGGGCCGACGGGCCGGGCTGGAGCATGGTGGCCCGGACCGACGACATCGCGTTCGTCCTGTTGGACGACGCGCCGGGCGAGGTGCTGCCGGTCGGTCGCGGCCCCGAGTTGCCGGGGCTGCTGACGGCCCTGGACAAGCTGGCCGTACGGCCGCACTGAGATTTGACGCCCTGCCCCGTGCCGTACGGGGCCGGTCGAGGACGCCGCGAGGAGCCGGTCAATGACGCCGTCCGGGCCGGTCAGCCACGCCGACGCGCGGGGCCCGTCGGCGCCCGTACGGTCCCCGCGACCTCTCCGTCCGGGCCCGGACATCGCCCCGGGCCTCGGGCCCCGGGCCCCAGCGGACAAGGGGGCATGACCGCTCCCCACCCAGCCGGGTCCGGAACGGGGTCGCGGGCGGTCCGCGATCGGTACTGCACGGTCACTCCCGGGTGCGCTCCGCCCGTGGCCCCTGGCCCAGCCGGCCGCCTTGCGCGTCCGCGCTCGGCGGCCGGCCGCTTCAGCGGCCCAGCTGCTTACGGGTGACCCTGTTCAGCCTGCGGCGCTGGGCGGGATCCAGCAGCAGATAGGCCGCCGCCGGCACTCCCACGATCACCAGCAGCGCAGCCCAGAAGGGCAACACCCAGAGCAGGATCACACCCGCCACCACTCCACCGGTGGCGACCTTCGCGCGTGTGGACATCTCACCCGCCTCCTTCACGGCCCATAGCCGCACTCACTCCACACAACGGACACCGATGGCACCCGGTTCCTCCCCGCGCCGTGATCCTGTACCCTCGGGCGGCCCGGGCTCGACTAGTCAAATTTGAGGAACGCTCAGCGCTGTGACACCACCCTCCGCTGCAACACCCTCCGACATCGCAGAACTCTCCCGCTGCACCGCGGTCTTCCTTCCCGGCGACCCGGCACGCACCGGCCGGGTCGCCTTCTGGCGGCCGGACGGCACGCCTCCTTCCGGCCCCGCCACCGGCTCCGCCGAGGAGCTGACGGTCGTCGTCCCGGCGGACGGCACCGAAGACGGTCCCCATGACGACCCCACCGACCCCACCGACCCCGGCCCCACCGGCCTCGACGTCGAGACGCGCACCGTAAGAGCGCTGGTGCTGCCGCTGGACGAGGCGCTGCCGGTACTCACCCGGGCCCGGGCGCGGGCCGCACAAGCCGGTCCGGGGCAGTGCGACCCCGCCACGGCCTTCTGGGGCTCCGCCGCCGTACTCGCCCTCCAACTCGCGGCCCGCGGAAGGCTGCTGCCCGGGCTCAGCGCCACCGATCACGACGCCTGGCGCGTCGGTCCGCTCACCCCCGACGATCTGACGCGGGTGCGTGAACTGGCCGCCGCCATGCCGCCCACGGCGCACGCGACGCCGCTGCCCGCCTCCGGCCCGGTGCTGCTGCCCGAGCCCGAGCGGCATCTGCGGGCGTTCCTGGACGCGGTGGCGGACGGGCTGCCGCGCTCGCCCGCGGCGGCGTCGGCCGCGGGCGGCCCCGCCTTCGCCGCCCCGGCGCCACGGCGGCTGCCCGAACAGCGTGCCTGGGCCGCCGACGTGGCCGCCGGGCACGACGCGGGGGTGCGGCTCTCGATCCGTATCGAGCTGCTGCACGGCGTCGGTGGGAACGGTAAGGCGGACGGGCCGCGCTTCCGTGCCGTCCTCCAGTTGCACAGCCTCACCGATCCGGCACTGGTCGCGGACGCCGCCGACGTCTGGGCGGGCACCTCGCCCATCACCCCGGCCCTCGGTCCGCGCGCCCAGATGGACGCCCTGCTGACCCTGCGGCGCGCGGCCCGCGCCTGGGCGCCACTCACCCCGCTGCTGTCGGCCGCCGTGCCCGACGCCCTCGACCTCGCCGACGAGGAGGTCACCGAGCTGCTCGGTCCGGCGGCCGGGGCGCTGGACGCCGCCGGGGTCCAGGTGCACTGGCCCAGGGAGCTGGCCCGCGGGCTCACCGCCCGCGCCGTCATCGGCCCGGACGGCGACGACGAGGCTCAGGACGACGCCGGGCCCCGGTTCCCCGCCTTCCTCTCCGCCGACGCGCTGCTGCGCTTCAGCTGGCGATTCGCCGTGGGCGATCAGGAGCTCACCCGCGCCGAGCTCGACGGGCTCGCCGAGGCCAGCCGGCCGGTGGTACGGCTGCGCGACCAATGGGTCCTCCTCGACCCCGAGGCGGCGCGCCGCGTCCGGGACCGGCAGGACCGCAAGCTCACTCCCGCCGACGCCCTCGGTGCCGTCCTTACCGGTCGCACGGAGGCCGACGGCACCGATGTGGAGGTTCGGCCCACCGGCTGGCTGGAGGCCCTGCGGGACCACCTCGCCGACCCCGAGGGGACCGCCGGCGCCCAGCGGGCGCCCGTGCCCCAGCCCTCCGCCCTGGCCGCCACGCTGCGCGACTATCAGCTGCGCGGCCTGGACTGGCTGGTCCGGATGACCTCGATCGGCCTCGGCGGCTGTCTCGCCGACGACATGGGGCTCGGCAAGACCATCACCCTGATCGCCCTCCATCTGCACCGTATGGACATCCCCGAAGCCTCCGGCCCCACTCTGGTGGTCTGCCCGACGTCGCTGATGGGCAACTGGCGGCGCGAGATCGAGCGGTTCGCGCCAGGCACCCCGGTGCGCCGCTACCACGGCTCCGCCCGCAGCCTGGACGGCCTTGACGACGGCGAGTTCGTCCTCACCACCTACGGCACGATGCGGCTCGACGCCCAGCGGCTCGCCGAGGCCGGGCCGTGGGGCATGGTGGTCGCGGACGAGGCGCAGCACGTGAAGAACCCGTTCTCGGCGACGGCGCGGCAGCTGCGCACCATCGGCGCGAAGGCCCGCGTGGCGCTCTCCGGAACCCCCATCGAGAACAACCTCTCCGAGCTGTGGGCGATCCTCGACTGGACCACGCCGGGAGTGCTGGGCACCCATGGCGCGTTCCGCAGGCGCTACGCCCAGGCCGTGGAGAGCGGAAGCGACCCCGAGGCGGCCGCGCGGCTGGCGAAACTGGTCCGCCCCTTCCTGCTCCGGCGCCGCAAGTCCGACCCCGGTATCGCCCCCGAGCTGCCGCCGAAGACCGAGACGGACCGGGCCGTAGCGCTCACCAAGGAGCAGGCCGGGCTCTACGAGGCGGTGGTTCGCGAGATCCTCGCCGAGATCTCCGGCACCGGCGGCCTCGTCCGGCGCGGGCTCATCGTCAAGCTCCTCACCGGTCTGAAGCAGATCTGCAATCACCCGGCGCAGTATCTGAAGGAGGACCGGCCGGTGGTCCCCGGCCGCTCCGGCAAGCTGGAGCTGCTCGACGAGCTGCTGGACACCATCCTGGCCGAGGGCGCGAGCGTCCTGGTCTTCACCCAGTACGTCCAGATGGCGCGCATCCTCGAGGGCCACCTGGCCGCACGCGGGGTGCCGGCCCAGCTGCTGCACGGCGGTACGCCGGTGGCGCGGCGCGAGGAGATGGTGCGGCGCTTCCAGGACGGCGAGGTCCCGGTGTTCCTGCTGTCGCTGAAGGCGGCGGGCACGGGGCTCAACCTCACCCGGGCCGGGCATGTCGTGCACTACGACCGCTGGTGGAACCCGGCCGTCGAGGCGCAGGCCACCGACCGCGCGTACCGCATCGGCCAGACCCAGCCGGTGCAGGTCCACCGCATCATCGCGGAGGGGACCGTGGAGGACCGCATCGCCGCGATGCTGACGCGCAAGCGGGAGCTGGCGGACGCCGTGCTCGGCTCCGGCGAGGGCGCGCTGACCGAACTGACCGACTCCGAGCTGGCGGAGCTCGTGGAGCTGAGGGGGACCGAACGATGAGCCGTACCGAGTCCGAGCGCACCTTCGCCGCACTGCCGCCCGCCCGTGGCCGCGGCTTCGCCCGCACCTGGTGGGGCCAGGCGTGGCTGAAGGCCCTGGAGGACACGGCGCTGGACGGCGAGCAGCTGAAGCGCGGCCGCAAGCAGGCGCGCGAGGGAGCGGTGGGCGCGGTCTGCGTACGCCCCGGCCGGGTCACCGCCGTGGTGCGGGACCGCGACCGCACGCCTTACCGGTCCGATGTGCTGCTGCGGGAGTTCACCGACGCGGAATGGGACCGGCTGCTGGAGGTGGTCGCGGACCGCTCCGGCCATATCGCCGCCCTGCTGGACCGCGACATGCCCCCGCAGCTGGCCGAGGACGCGGCGGCCGTGGGCGTCGAACTGCTGCCGGGGATAGGCGATCTGGAGCCGGAGTGCGGCTGTGAGGCGTGGGACCACTGCCCGCACACCGCCGCGCTGTGCTACCAGCTCGCCCGGCTGCTGGACGAGGATCCGTATGTGCTGCTCCTGATGCGCGGACGCGGGGAGCGGGAGCTGCTGGACGAGCTCCAGGTGCGCAGCGCGGCGCGGGCCGCCCGGCACCTGCCGCGGACGGCGGAGGACGCCGCTCCGCCGGCTCCGGAGGGCGTACCGGCCCGGGAGGCGTTCGCCGCGCCCGGTCCGCCCCCGCTGCCCGCGCCCCCGCCCGCCGTCGCCGCGCCCGGCCGTCCTCCGGCGCTGGCGGGCGGCACGGACCCGGCCGAGGGGCTGGACGTGGCCGCGCTGGAGTTCCTGGCGGCGGAGGCCGCGGTACGCGCCCAGCGGCTGTTGGCCGAGGCGCTCGCGCCCGGCCACGCCACCGCCCCGGTCCCGGCCGCGTTGACGGTCTGGCAGGACACGGTGCGGCTGACCGCTGCCGGTCCCCCGGCGCCGATCGCCGCCCGGCTCGCGACGGGCTGCGGGCGCGATCGCGCCGATCTGGCGCGGGCCGTCCGCGCCTGGGAGCACGGCGGGGCCGCCGCGCTCGCCGTGCTGGAGGAGGAGTGGACGCCGGACGTGGAGGCCCTCGCGCGGGCCCGCGCCCAGCTCGCGGCCGCCTGGGAGGGGGACGAGCGGGCGCCCCGGCTGCGCGCCACGGCGAACCGCTGGACGGTGGTGGGCGCGGATCTCCAGGTGCGCTATGGCCAGGACGGCCGCTGGTGGCCGTACCGCAGGGAACGCGGCCGCTGGTGGCCCTCGGGCCCGGCCGGACACGACCCGGCGGCGGCGCTGGCGATGCCCGGCTCCGACGGCTGACGCGGCGCACGGCCGGTGGCGGCATCCCGTCCGCCATCGGCCTCGGGCCAGGGCCAGGAAGGTCGCCCCATCCCGACGGCGCCGCGGTGCCCGCAGACGGGAGGGGACGGGCGGAAGGTCCAGGCGGCCTGAGGATCCCTGTGAGGCGGAAGGTCCATGCGAGCCGAAGGTCCATGCGGGCCGAAGAACCAGCCATGCCGAAGGCAGCCGGGCGGCAGGCGGCAACCTTTGAGTGGGCCGTGGAGACCGTAAGGCGTCAACCCCCTCGGCACGCCTCCACGGGACGGAGTCACCGACCATGACCCTCAGTCCACGGCGCCCCCGGCGCCGCCGCCCCGCTCCGCTCATCGGCTCCCTGGCGCTGGCCACCGGCGTCGGGCTAGCCGTCGCCCCGGCCCACGCCACCACGCCCACAGCCGACACGCGCACGGCCGCGGCGGCCACCATCGTGGTGGCCAAGGATGGCAGCGGCACCTACACCACCGTGCAGGCGGCCGTCGACGCGGTGCCGGCGAACAACCCGTCCGCCGTCACCATCTCCATCAAGCCCGGTACGTACCGCGAGACGGTGAAGGTTCCCGCCAACAAGCCGCACATCCGGCTGGTGGGCACTACGAGCAGCAAGAACGACGTGACGATCGTCTACAACAACGCCTCCGGCACCCCCAAGCCCGGCGGTGGCACCTACGGCACCAGCGGCAGCGCGACCGTGGCCATCGAGGCCGATGACTTCCAGGCCCGCAATCTGCAGTTCGTGAACGACTTCAACGAGGGCAACACCGGCATCACCGACAAGCAGGCGGTCGCGCTGCGCACCGCGGGCGACCAGATCGTCCTGGACAACATCGGCGCGGTCGGGGACCAGGACACCCTGCTGCTGGACTCCGCGAGCAAGGACAAGGTCGGCCGGGTGTATGTCAACAACGCCTGGATCCAGGGGAATGTCGACTTCATCTTCGGCCGGGCCTCCGCCGTGCTCAACAAGTCGGCGATCCGGCTCGTCAAGCGCTACGACGGCAGCTCCGGCGGCTTTGTCGCGGCGCCCTCGACGGCGGCCGGGAGGAAGGGCTTCCTGTTCATCAACAGCAACATCACCGGGGATGTCAGCTCCCGGTCGTTCTATCTCGGCCGTCCCTGGCACGCGGGCGGCGACGCCAGTCTCGATCCGCAGGCGATCGTTCGCAATACGGATCTGTCAGCGGCGATCAAGACCACACCGTGGACGGACATGAGCGGCTTCTCCTGGAAGGACGACCGCTTCGCGGAGTACAAGAACACCGGCGCCGGTTCCGGTGCGGCGAGCACGGACCGTCCGCAGCTGACCGACGCCCAGGCCGCGGACTACGAGATCGCCGACTGGCTCGGCGGCTGGCAGCCGTCGTCCTGAGCGGTCGGCAGCCGGAGTCCTGAGCCGGTGAGAGCCCCGGCCGCCGGTCCCGTCGGGGGGCGGGACCGGCGGCCGGACACGGTCAGCCGCGAGCGGCCAGCCGGACGCGGTCAGCCGCGAGCGGCGAGCCGGACGCGGTCAGCCGCGGGCGGCCAGCCTGACGCGGTCAGCCGCGCGCGGCCAGCAGATGGTCCATGGCCAGCTGGTCGAGGCGCTCGAAGGCCATACCGCGCTCGGCGGCCGCCTCGACGTCGAAGTCCTCGAAGGCGGTGCGGTCCGCGAGCAGCGCCGCCGGGGTCTCGCCCTCGTCGAGGGTCGGCCGGCCCAGCTGGTCCAGGCGCGAGGCGCGCAGCGCCTCCTGGACCTCGGGGTCGGCGCGGAAGGCGGCCGCGCGCTCCTTGAGGATGAGGTAGTTGCGCATGCAGCCCGCGGCCGAGGCCCAGACGCCCGAGATGTCCTCGGTGCGCGGGGGCTTGAAGTCGAAGTGGCGCGGGCCCTCGTAGCCACCGGTCTCCAGCAGGTCGACCAGCCAGAAGGCGGCCCGCAGATCGCCCGCGCCGAACCGCAGGTCCTGGTCGTACTTGATGCCGTTCTGGCCGTTGAGGTCGATGTGGAAGAGCTTGCCCGCCCACAGCGCCTGCGCGATGCCGTGCGGGAAGTTCAGCCCGGCCATCTGCTCATGGCCGACCTCCGGGTTGACCCCGTACAGCTCGGGCCGCTCCAGCCGCTCGATGAAGGCCAGGGCGTGGCCGACGGTCGGCAGCAGGATGTCGCCGCGCGGCTCGTTGGGCTTGGGCTCGATGGCGAAGCGCAGATCGTAGCCCTGCTCGGTGACATACGTACCGAGCAGGTCGAACGCCTCCTTCATGCGGTCGAGCGCGGCGCGTACGTCCTTGGCGCCGCCGGACTCGGCGCCCTCGCGGCCGCCCCAGGCCACATAGGTCTTCGCGCCCAGCTCGACGGCGAGGTCGATGTTGCGCATGGTCTTGCGCAGCGCGTAGCGGCGGACATCGCGGTCGTTGGCGGTGAAGCCGCCGTCCTTGAAGACCGGATGGGTGAAGAGGTTGGTGGTGGCCATGGGCACCGTCATCCCGGTGGCGTCCAGGGCCTGCCGGAAGCGCTTGATGTGCGATTCGCGCTCGGTCGCCGAGGCCCCGAAGGGGATGAGGTCGTCGTCATGGAAGGTGACACCGTACGCGCCGAGTTCGGCGAGCCGGGTCACGGACTCCACGGGGTCGAGCGCCGGGCGGGTGGCGTCCCCGAACGGGTCCCGGCCCTGCCAGCCGACGGTCCACAGTCCGAAGGTGAACCTGTCCTCGGGGGTGGGGTTGTAGCTCATCGCGGCTCCCTCGCCTATTTCGTCATGGCGCTTTACAAATTAGTATGCGCGAGCATTCGGGGGAAGCCCTGTTTCACCCGCACACCGCACGACCCATGAACGCAAGGGAGAGCGCGAGATGGCAGCAGCAGCCGTGCCCGTGCCGCAAGGACCGCTCGTCGTCGGCGTGGACAGCTCCACGCAGTCGACCAAGGCGCTCGTCGTCGACTCCGCGACCGGTGCGGTCGTCGCCCGAGGACAGGCCCCGCACACCGTCGGCGGCGGCAGCGACGGCACCGGTAAGGAGTCCGTCCCCGAGCAGTGGTGGGAGGCGCTGACCGAGGCGCTGCGCCAGTGCGGGACCCCGGCCCGGGAGGCGGCCGCGATCTCCGTGGGCGGCCAGCAGCACGGCCTGGTCACCCTGGACGCCTCCGGCCGCTCGGTGCGGCCCGCCCTGCTGTGGAACGATGTGCGCTCCGCGCCGCAGCGCGACCGGCTCATCGAGGAACTGGGCGGCCCCAAGGCGTGGGCCGAGCGGGTGGGCAGCGTGCCCGCGCCCGCCTTCACCATCACCAAGTGGGCCTGGCTCATGGAGAACGAACCGGAGGCGGCCCGCGCCACCACGGCCGTCCGGCTCCCCCACGACTACCTCACCGAGCGGCTCACCGGCTACGGCACCACCGACCGCGGCGACGCCTCGGGCACCGGCTGGTGGGCCTCGGGCACCGAGTCCTACGACGAGGAGATCCTGGACCGGGTCGGGCTCACCCCCGAGCTGCTGCCGCGCGTGCTGCGCCACGGCGAGGCCGCCGGGACCGTACGGGAGCTGCCCGATCTGCCGCTGCCCACCGGCGCCCTGGTGGCCACCGGCACGGGCGACAACATGGCGGCCGCCCTGGGGCTCGGTCTGCGCCCCGGGCAGCCGGTGCTGAGCCTGGGCACCTCCGGCACCGTCTACGCGGTCTCGGCCCACCGGCCCGCCGACCCCACCGGGGTGGTCGCGGGGTTCGCCGACACGCGTGACGCCTGGCTGCCGCTGGCGTGCACGCTCAACTGCACCCTCGCGGTCGACCGGATCGCGGCGCTGCTGGGCCGCGACCGGGAGGCGGTGGAGCCGGGCGGCTCGGCCGTGCTGCTGCCGTTCCTCGACGGCGAGCGCACCCCTCATCTGCCGCACGCCTCGGGGCTGCTGCACGGTCTGCGCCACGACACCACACCGGGGCAGGTGCTCCAGGCCGCCTACGACGGGGCCGTCTTCGCCCTGCTCACCGCGCTGGACCAGGTGCTGGACGCGGACGCGGCGCCGGACGCCCCGCTGCTGCTCATCGGCGGCGGAGCCAAGGGCACCGCATGGCGGGAGACGGTCCGGCGGCTGAGCGGACGCCCGGTCCAGGTGCCCCGGGCCGAGGAGCTGGTCGCCCTCGGGGCCGCCGCGCAGGCCGCGGGGCTGGCGCTGGGCGAGGACCCGGCGGCGGTGGCGCGGCGCTGGTCGACCGCCGAGGGGCCGTCCTACGGTCCGGTGCCCCGCGACGAGGCGGCGCTGGACCGGCTCTCCCGGGTGCTGGCGGACGCGGACGGCCTGCTGCGCCACGCGTGAGCGCGCCGCGCGGGAACGCCGTACGGCGGCGGCCGGGCGCCCCGGTTGTCGTACCGGCCCGGCACAATGAGCGGATCGGCCGAGAGGAGACGGAATCAGGTGGCAGCGCCACTGCCCAACACCCAGCAGGCGATGCGCCGGCGCAATCTCTCCCTCGTGCTGCACGCCGTGGCCGCCCACGGCCCGCTGTCCCGTGCCGCGGTGGCGGCGCGGGTGGGGCTCACCCGGGCCGCCGTCTCCACGCTCGTCGACGAGCTGATCCGGGACGGGCTGCTGGTCGAGCTGGGCCCCTCCCGGCCCGGTACGGTCGGCCGCCCCGGCAGCGCCCTCCAGCTCAACGAGCGCGGTCCGGCCGGGCTGGGCGCGGAGATCGGGGTGGACCACCTCGCGGTGTGCGCGATGGACCTCGCCGGGCGGATACGGGCCCGTACGGAGCTCGCCTCGGCGAACCGCGACCGCCCACCGGCCCCGGTGCTCGCCCAGCTCGCCGGCCTGGTCCGGCAGGTCGCGGCGGAGGCGGAGCTGGGCGGGCTGCGGCCGGTGGGGCTCGCGGTGGCGGTGCCCGGCCTGGTGGCGCGGGACTCGTCGCTGGTCGTCCGCGCCCCCAACCTGGGCTGGGAGGGCGTGGACATCGGCCCCGAGCTGCGCGCGGCGCTGCCAGGTCTGCCGGTGACCGTGGACAACGAGGCGAATCTGGGGGCGCTCGCCGAGCTGTGGCGGGGCGGCCACGACCCGGCGCCCCGGGACTTCGTCCATGTCTCGGCCGAGATCGGCATCGGCGCCGCGGTCGTGCTCGACGGGCAACTGCTGCGCGGCACCCACGGTTTCGCGGGCGAGCTGGGCCATGTGCCGGTGCGCCCCGAGGGGCCCGAGTGCGCCTGCGGAGGCCGCGGCTGTCTGGAGCAGTACGCGGGCGAGGAGGCGGTGCTGCGGGCGAGCGGCCTGTCCTCGGAGGAGGCCGCGGCCCAGCACCCGGGCCCCGGCGGCCGTATCGCCGTGCTGGCGGTGCGGGCGGCGAGCGGCGACCAGCGGGCGCGGCGTGCGCTGCGCGGCGCGGGCTCGGCGCTCGGAATCGCCCTCGCGGGCGCGGTGAACCTCCTGGACCCGGAGAAGGTGGTGCTCGGCGGCGCGCTGACGCCGCTGGCGCCCTGGCTGCTGCCCGCCCTGGAGCGGGAGTTGGGACGGCGGCTCACCGACCCGGCCCGTCCGGGCAGCGGGGCGGTGACCGTCTCCCGGCTCGGCCCGGACGGTCCGCTGCTGGGCGCGGCCAGCTCGGTGGTGCAGGCGGTCCTCGACGATCCGGCGGGGTTCCGGGACCCCGCCGGGGCCGGTGAGCCGGCCGGGATCAGAGGAAGCGATGCATGATGTGCAGCCCCACATAGCCGTTCGTGGGGTGGGCGAAAGCCTTGGGGACGGTGCCGATGACCTCGAAGCCGAGTGAGCGCCACAGCGCCACCGCCCGGGTGTTGCTCTCCACCACGGCGTTGAACTGCATCGCCTTGTAGCCCTCGGCGCGCGCCCAGTCCAGGACATGCTCGCCCAGGGCCCGGCCCACACCGCGTCCGCCGTGCTCGGGGGCCACCATGAAACTGGCCCCCGCGATATGCGCGCCCGGCCCCATGTGGTTGGGGTTCATCTTGGCCGAGCCGAGGACCGTGCCGTCGGGGTCGGTGGCGACGGCGGTACGGCTCGGGGGCTCCACCATCCAGATCTCGCGGGCCCGGTCCTCGTCCAGGTCGCGGGGGTAGGTGTAGGTCTCCCCCGCGGCGACGATACGGCGCAGGAAGGCCCAGATGGCGGGCCAGTCCCCGGCGGTGGCGGTCCTGATGAGCATGAGTGCCAGCATGGCCGTGCGAGCGGCGGCACGCGAGTGGTTTTCTCCCCGGCCGCCGCCCCACGAGGCGTCAGCGGGCCGCGCGCAGGAACGCCTCCAGGCCCGCCAGGTCGTCGGTGTTGAGGTAGTCCACGTCAGCGGCCAGGAGCTCACGCCACAGGGCGTCGCGCTCCGGTCCTGCCACGTCCGGGGTGGCCCAGAAGCGCACGGTCTGCCGGGCGTCGTGCGCGGAGGCGACGAGTCGGCGCAGCGTCTCGCGCTCCGCCGCCGGTATCGGACCGGCTCCCGTCCAGGTGAAGGTCTTGGTCCAGTCGGTGCTGATCAGCGGGATGAAGGAGGCGGGCACGCCCGAGCCGAGGTCCTCCAGCCGTCCGTCGTAGAAGGCGTGGCGCACCTTCTCGGCCTCCATGGGGGCCCGGGCGCCGCGGTCGCCGGAGATGACGGCCGTCACCGCGCCACGGCGCACCCGGCCGCCGACCCCGCCGTAGGCGGCGCTGAACAGGTGGCCGTAGCGGCGCAGCCGCTTGGCCAGCTCCAGGTAGGTGGGCTCCCCGGCGGTCTTGATGTCGATCAGCAGCTGCAGCGACAGGTCGTAACCCCGGTAGACCCGGCCGCCGTTGGCCTTCACCCGCTGGGCCAGCGGGTCGAGGTAGAGCGACTCCAGGGTGCGGGTGGGGTCGAGGTCCGTGGCGTCGTGTGCGACCAGCAGCTGGCCGTCGACCAGCCAGATGTCGGCCTCGACGCTGCCGAAGCCGTGGGAGAGCGCGTCGAGGAGCGGACGCGGGTGCTCGTAGTCGTTGTGGGCGTGGGCTCTGGCCAGCGGCCGCTTGCCCTTGGAGCGGTCCCTCGAGCCGTCTTTCGAGTTGTCCTTCGCGACGGCGGCGTCGTCGAACGAGGCGGACGTGCCCGCGAACGCGGGCGCGGCCGCGCCGCCCGCCAGAGCGGCTCCGAGGGTGACGACAAAGGCGCGGCGTGTACGGCGGTCCATGGGGCCTCCCGGCTCTCGTCCCGGCGCGGTGCCGGATACGCAGGCTCGACGCCAGTGAGTATCGGGCGGCCGTACACCCAAAGGGCAGTACTGAGCGAAGAGTTCCACCGGTGGTCCCCGGCCATTTCCTCACCGTTCCCGAGGTGCCGGGGCGGTTGCGGCGGTGGACGTGGGGGGCGCGGGGCGGATGCGCACGCCGGGTGAACGGGCGGGGCACGGCGGCCGCCGCCCACGACGCATTCGGGATGTTTACCCGTCGGCGACCACCGCCATAACCCCCACCCGGGCACTCTTTTGAGTGAATGCAAAAGCCCAAAGTCCGCTGATAGCTTGGCAGTTGCTTGAGCGGAATTTCTCTTCAAGGTCCGTACAGGGATGGGTGAGCATTCACGATGACGACGTCCGTTGAACCGGGTTCCGGTACCGACATTTCGCAGCCGCAGTTGAGCCTCGGCACGGCGGCCGCGCGGAATCTGGCGACGACGACCAAATCCGTTCCGCAAATGCAGGGCCTCACCTCGCGGTGGCTGCTGCGCATGCTGCCGTGGGTGCAGGTTCCGGGTGGTTCCTACCGGGTGAACCGCCGGGCCTCCCATACGCTCGGGGACGGCCGGGTGGAGTTCACCACCACCGGATCACAGGTGCGGGTCATCCCGGTCGAGCTGCGCGAGCTGCCGCTGCTGCGCCGGTTCGAGGACACCGTGGTGCTCGGGGCCCTGGCGGACCGCTTCACCCAGCGGGAGTTCGCGCCCGGCGATGTGCTGGTGGAGGCCGGGCGCCCGGCCGATGAGCTCCTCCTCATCGCCCACGGCAAGGTCGACAAATTGACCGAGGGCGCGTTCGACGAGCCCTCGGTGGTCGGCTCGGCCGCCGGTGGCGACCACATCGGGGAGCCGGAGCTGACCGCCGCCGAGGCGGGCACCTGGGGCATCACCGTGAAGGCCGTGACGTCCTGCACGGTGCTGACCCTGCCCCGGCAGGAGTTCGAGGAGCAGCTGGACCGCTCACCCGAACTGCGCGCGCATGTCGAGGAGGTGCGCTCGGCGCCGGAGACCGAGCGGAACGAGCACGGGGAGACGGCCATCGCGCTGGCCTCGGGCCACTCGGGCGAGCCGATCCTGCCGGGCACCTTCGCGGAGTACGAGCTGGCGCCGCGGGAGTACGAGCTGAGCGTGGCCCAGACCGTGCTGCGCGTCCACACCCGCGTCGCCGACCTCTACAACGAGCCCATGAACCAGGTCGAGCAGCAGCTCCGCCTCACCATCGAGGCCCTGCGCGAACGCCAGGAGCACGAGCTCATCAACAACCCCGAGATCGGTCTGCTGCACAACGCCGACCTGTCCCAGCGCATCCACACCCGCGGCGGACCGCCCACCCCGGACGACCTCGACGCGCTGCTGGCCACCGTCTGGAAGGACCCGGGGCTGATCCTGGCGCATCCGCGCGCCATCGCGGCGATCGGCCGGCAGTTCAACAGCCGTGGCATCTCCCCGCAGCCCACGGAGGTGAACGGGCATGCGCTGCCGGCCTGGCGGGGCGTGCCCATCCTCCCGTGCAACAAGATTCCGGTCTCCCGGAGCGGGGTGAGCTCCATTCTCGTTCTGCGCACCGGGGAGGAGAACCAGGGGGTCATCGGACTGCACCGCACCGGTATTCCCGACGAATACCAGCCGAGCCTCTCGGTGCGGTTCATGGGAATCAGCGAGCAGGCCATCATCTCGTATCTCGTCAGCGCCTACTATTCCGCGGCCGTGCTCGTCCCGGACGCGCTCGGAATTCTGGAGAACGTGGAAGTCGGGCTCTGAATCCGCCCGACGGACTCTGACGTCCGCCCGACCGGGCCCGTGGCCTTCGCATACCTTCCCGAAGATCTACCGAAATGGGTGATGAGCACTTATGACCACCTCCGTGGAGTCCGGTGAGCAGCCGCTGAGTCTGGGCACGGCCGCCGCGCGGAATCTGGCGACCACCACCAAGTCCGTTCCGCAGATGCAGGCCATCTCCTCCCGGTGGCTGCTGCGCGTCCTCCCCTGGGTCCAGGTGTCGGCCGGTACGTACCGGGTGAACCGCCGGCTGACCTACACGGTCGGGGACGGGCGGGTGGAGTTCATCACCACCGGATCACAGGTGCGGGTCATCCCGCCGGAGCTGGGCGAGCTGCCGACGCTGCGCGGCTTCGGGGTCACCTCCGTGCTGGAGTCGCTGGCCGACGGCTGTGTCCAGCGCGAGTACGCGCCGGGGGATGTGCTGGTGGAGGCGGGCCGCCCGGCCGACCAGGTGTTCCTGATCGCCCATGGCAAGGTCCGCCAGATCGCCCCCGGCGCGTATGACGAGGGCAGCACGCTGGCGGTGCTGGCCGACGGGGAGTACTTCGGCGACGCGGTGCTGACCGGTCCGGAGCACACCTGGGAGTTCACCGCCCGGGCCGTCACCCGGACCACGGTGCTCACCCTCCCCCGCCGCGTCGTCCAGGAGGCCGCCGACCGCTCCGCGTCGCTGCGCGACCATCTCCAGGGGCTCGCCGAGCGGACCGCGCCCGCTCAGAACCGGCGCGGTGAGGCCGATATCGCCATCGCGTCCGGCCACTCGGGCGAGCCGGCCCTGCCGGGCACGTTCGTGGACTACGAGCTGGAGCCGCGGGAGTACGAGCTGAGCGTGGCCCAGACCGTGCTGCGGGTCCACACCCGCGTCGCCGACCTCTACAACGAGCCCATGAACCAGGTCGAGCAGCAGCTCCGGCTCACCATCGAGGCCCTGCGCGAACGCCAGGAGCACGAGCTCGTCAACAACCGGGAATTCGGTCTGTTGCACAACGCCGACCTGTCCCAGCGCATCCACACCCGCAGCGGTCCGCCCACCCCGGACGACCTCGACGCGCTGCTGGCCCGGCGCCGTAAGACCCAGTATCTGCTGGCGCATCCGCGCACCATCGCCGCCTTCGGGCGGGAGTGCAGCAACCGTGGTCTGTATCCGCAGGGCGTCGAGGTGGCCGGGGTCGCGGTGCGGGCGTGGCGCGGGGTTCCGCTGCTGCCCTGCAACAAGATCCCGGTCAGCGAGTCCGGCACCAGCTCGATCCTGGCGATGCGCACCGGGGAGGAGAGCCAGGGGGTCATCGGACTGCATCAGACCGGTATCCCGGATGAGTACGAGCCCAGTCTGAACGTCCGGTTCATGGGCATCAGCGAGCAGGCCGTGACGTCCTATCTGGTCTCCGCCTACTACTCGGCGGCGATTCTGGTGCCCGATGCGGTCGGTGTGCTGGAGGACGTCGAGATCGGCCGCTGAGCCCGGCCGTCAGAGACCGGTCGCCGCGGGCGTGGATCAGGGACGGACGCTGCTGACCACATCCGCGGTGGCTGCCAGCCCCTCGGAGATGGTGGGCGCCACGCTGCTGCTCGCCAGGTAGAAGCCCAGCGTCACACAGACCAGCGCATGCGAGATGCGCAGTCCGCCGCTGCGGAGAAACACCACTGTGAGGATCAGAAGCAGCAGGACCACGGAGATGGAAATGGCCATGGGGAGCCTCCTCGGCCACTACGGAGCATCGGAATCCGGCCGTCAGTGTGGCCCAGAATCACCCCTGGACCGCCGTCACCTGGTGCTCCATACGGGTGCCGATCTGCTGTGCGGTTACTCCCCGGCGGTCGCCCCCGCGCAGTGAGCGGGCGTGGCGAGCCCGCTCAGGCGTCGCCGCGGATCAGCTCGGCGGCCATCTCGCCGATCATGACGCAGGCCGCGTTGGTGTTGGCCGAGACGATCGACGGCATGATCGATCCATCGGCGATCCGCAGCCCCTCGACGCCGCGGACGCGCAGCCGGGGGTCCACCACCGAATGCTCGTCCCCGCCCATCCGGCAGGTGCCGACGTGGTGGAAGTAGGTGCCGGTGTTCTCGCGGACGAAGTCGGCCAGTCCGTCCCGGCCGCTCACCCCGGGGCCGGGCAGCAGTTCACGCGGCTGCCACTCCCCGAACGCGTCGGTGGCGGCCAGCGACCGGGCCAGTTCGACTCCCTGGACCAGGGTGGCGAGGTCCCTTCCGTCGCTGAGATAGCCGGGGTCGATCAGCGGCCGGTCCTCGGGGTCCGCACCGGAGAGCCGGACGGTGCCCCGGCTGTGGGGCTGCATCGCGGCGGCCGTCAGGGTGAAGCTGTTCGGCGGGAACGGCAGCAGCCTCGGGTGGAACGGGATGTGAAAGAGGAACACCTCGAGGTCGGGGCGGGGCAGCGCGGGGTCGGTCCGGGTGAACAGGGCCGCCTCGGCGGTGGTCAGCGGGGGCGGCGGCAGCGGGGTACCCGCCTCGTGGACCAGCCCGACCAGGGGGTGGTCCTGCAGATTGGCCCCCACCTCGGGGGCGTCCACCAGCACCGGGACGCCCACCTCGCGCAGATGGCCGGCCGGGCCGATTCCGGAGAGCATCAGCAGCTTGGGCGAGTCCACCGAGCCCGCGCACACGATGACCTCACGCGCCGCGCGCACCCGGCGTGCCACACCGCCGGAGCCCGCGTATTCGACGCCGACGCAGCGGGTGCCCTCGAAGAGCAGCCGCTGTGCGTGGGCCTCGGTACGCACGGTCAGGTTGGGGCGGTCCATCGCCGGGTCGAGGTAGGCGACCGCCGTGCTCTGGCGACGGCCTTCGTGGACGGTCCACTCATGGCGCCCGGCGCCGTCGCTCTCCGCGCCGTTGAAGTCGTCGTTGTAGGGATGGCCGAGTTCCTTGGCGGCGTCGAGGAAGGCGGTGCTCAGCGGGTTGGGCGTCTCGGCCCGGCTGAGCCGCAGCGGGCCGCCGGTGCCCCGGAAGCGCGGGTCACGGCCCTCGGCGTGCTCGAGGGCGCGGAAGGTCTCCAGCACCGAGGCGGCGTCCCAGCCGGTGCAGCCGTCGGCCGCCCAGGCGTCGAAGGTGCCGAGGTGGCCGCGGACGTAGGTCATCACATTGATGCTGCTGGAGCCGCCGAGCACCTTGCCGCGCGCGGCGGCCTGCGGATGCCCGGCCAGGCCCGGCTGCGGGACGGTGGTGTAGCCCCAGTCGTGCTCACCGCCGATGAGGGTGAACCACGCGGTGGGGTCGTGGATCTGCGCGGCCGCGTCGTCCTTCCCGGCCTCCAGCAGCAGCACCCGTACGTCCGGGGCTTCCGTCAGCCGGGCCGCCACCACGGCGCCCGCCGAGCCCGCCCCCACCACGATGTAGTCGAAGTCGCTCATCATGTGCCCCCGTTCCGGACTCACCCGATGTGCCGCACAGCTGTTCGGCACTCTAGTGGCGTGATCGCGGAGCGGGGGCGGGTTCGCCGGATCCGGCCGGTCGGCCGGTGGGGTCGCCGGCCGGTGGGGTCGCCGGCCGGTCAGCCGATGAGGGCCGCCGACCGGTCAGCCGGTGGGGGCCGGCAGATCCACCAGCCCGGCGAGCGCCTGCCGGTGGCGGCCGGGGGTGCCCAGCGCGATCTCGTCGCTCTTGGCCCGCTTGAGATACAGATGGGCCGGGTGCTCCCAGGTCATGCCGATGCCACCGTGCAGTTGGACGCACTCCTCGGCCGCGTGCACCGCCACCTCGGCGCAGTGCGCCTGGGCCACGGCCACCGCGACCGGTGTGTCCGGGCTGTCCGTGGCGAGTGCGTCGGCGGCGTACCGGGCGGTGGCGCGCGCCGAGACCAGCTCCAGCCACAGGGCGGCCATGCGGTGCTTGAGCGCCTGGAACGAGCCGATGGGGCGCCCGAACTGATGGCGCTCCTTGGTGTGGCGGACGGTCTCGGTCAGACACCATTCGGCCACGCCCAGTTGCTCGGAGGCGAGCAGCCCGGCCCCGGTCAGCAGCGCCCACCCGATCGCCGCCTCGGCCCGGTCGGGACCGGCCAGCCGGCGGGCGGGGGCGCCGGTGAGGGTCACCGCGGCGAGTGGGCGGGTGAGGTCGAGCGAGGTGAGGGGTTCGACGGTGACGCTGGTCTCGGCGGTCTCCACGGCGTAAAGACCGTGGCCGTCCGCGCCGGTGGCGGGGACGAGCAGCACATCGGCGCCCGCCGCGCCCGCGACTCCGGAGACCTGGCCGCTGAGCGTGGTGTCGCCGTCGGCCCGTACGGTCGCGGCGGGTGCGCCGGACCCGCCGCCGGTCACCACGGCCACGGTGGACAGCGGCACCGCGAGGGCGCCGACCGTACGGCCCTCGGCGACCGCGCCGAGCAGCCGGGCCACTGCCTCCTGGTCGGTGTCGCAGCGGAGCAGTGCGGCGGCGGCGAGGACGGCGCTGGTGAGGTAGGGCACGGGGGCGACGGCGCGACCGAGCTCCTCCATCACCACCGCCGCCTCCCGCGCGGTGGCGCCCTGGCCGCCGAGCTTGTCCGGCACCAGCAGCCCCGCGGTGCCCATCTCGGCGCCCAGCGCGCGCCACAGCGCCATGTCGTGGGCCCGGCCGCTCTCGGCCTCGGACATCACCGTGGCGGGCGGGCAGCGGTCGGTGAGCAGCGACCGTACGGCCGCGCGCAGATCGTCCTCCGCCTCGGAGTAGAGCAGGTCGGCGGTGCTCATCGGGGCAGGTCCTTCCACGGGACGTCCTTGTCGGTCCGCGGCTCGGGCGGCAGGCCCAGGACGCGTTCGGCGATGATGTTGAGCAGCACCTCCGAGGTGCCGCCCTCGATGGAGTTGCCCTTGGCGCGCAGATAGCGGTAGCCGGCCTCGCGCCCGGTGAAGTCCACGAGTTCGGGGCGGCGCAGCGTCCAGTCGTCGTAGAGCAGCCCCTCCTCCCCCAGCAGCTCGACCTCCAGCGCGCTGATCCGCTGGTTGAGGCGGGCGAAGGCGAGCTTCATGGCCGAGCCCTCGGGGCCGGGCTGGCCGACCGCGAGCTGCTGGCGCAGCCGCTCGCCCGCGAGCCGGGCCGCCTCGGAGTCCGCCCACAGCCGCAGCAGCCGCTGGTGGAGGTCGTGGGTGCGCAGTTCGGGCCGCTCCCGCCAGGTGTCGGCGACGAGGCCGATCATGCCGCCCTCGCGGGGGACGCGGCCGCCGCCGATGGCGACCCGCTCGTTCATCAGGGTGGTCTGGGCGACCCGCCAGCCCTCGCCGACCTCGCCGAGCCGCCGGCTGTCGGGGATCCGCACCCCGGTGAGGAAGACCTCGTTGAACTCCGCCTCGCCGGTGATCTGGCGCAGTGGCCGGACCTCGACCCCGGGGTCGGTCATATCGCAGATGAAGTAGCTGATGCCGCTGTGTTTGGGCTGGTCGGGGTCGGTGCGGGCGATGAGGATGGCCCAGCGGGCGAGATGGGCGCTGGAGGTCCAGACCTTCTGTCCGTCGACCACCCAGTCGTCGCCGTCGCGCACCGCCCGGGTGGCGAGCGCCGCGAGGTCGGATCCGGCGCCGGGCTCGCTGAACAGCTGGCACCACACCTCCTCGCCGGTCCACAGCGGGCGCAGCAGCCGCTGCCGCTGCTCGTCGGTGCCGAAGCCGAGGATGGTGGGGGCGGCCATGCCGAGGCCGATGCCGATGCGACGGGGGTCGTTGCCGGGCGCCTCCGCGGCCTCCAGCTCGGCGTCGACGACGGCCTGGAGGGAGCGCGGGGCGTCCAGGCCGCCGAGTCCGGCCGGGTAGTGCACCCAGGCGAGCCCGGCGTCGAAGCGGGCGCGCAGGAAGTCCAGGCGGTCGGTGG
Source organism: Streptomyces endocoffeicus (assembly GCF_016741935.1). Lineage (GTDB taxonomy): Bacteria > Actinomycetota > Actinomycetes > Streptomycetales > Streptomycetaceae > Streptomyces > Streptomyces endocoffeicus. The sequence goes on from NZ_JAERRG010000001.1 coordinate 1,071,248, forward strand.
TGGCGGGCGGATGGGCGTCCAGGAGTTCACGGACGCGGCGGCGCAGCTCGTCGGCGTCCACGGCGGGGCGGTGCCGGGTGGTGCTCATCGGCCCCCTCCGGCCTGCCCGGGGACGACGACCACGCGGCCGGTGGTCACGCCGTCGGCGACGCGCTGGACGGCGTCGGCCGCGCCCTTCAGCGGTACGCGCTCGCTGACCAGCGGTTTGACGGTGCCCTGTGCGGCGAGCTTGGTCAGCTCCTGGTGGCAGGCGCGGATCGCGGCCGGGTCGTGGGTGTTGTACAGGCCCCAGTGGAGGCCGAGGATGGCGTAGTTCTTGACCAGGGCGTGGTTGAGGGCGGCCTGGGGGACGACGCCGCTGGCGAAGCCGACGACCACGATGCGGCCCTCGAAGGCGACGCATTTGACGGACTTGACGAAGGCGTCGCCGCCGACCGGGTCGTACACGACGTCCGCGCCGCGCCCGCCGGTGGCCTCCTTGACGGCCGCCACGATGTCGTCGGCACGCCGGTCCAGGACGAGGTCGCAGCCGAGCTCGCGGGCGACCCGCGCCTTGTCCTCGCCGCCGACGACACCGATCACGGTGGCTCCGGCCGCCTTGCCGAGCTGAACGGCGGCGCTGCCGACCCCGCCCGCGGCGGCGTGCACCAGGAGCGTCTCGCCGGACTGGATACGGGCCCTGCGGTGCAGGCCGAACCAGCCGGTCTGGTAGCCGATGTGCAGCGCCGCGGCCTCGGCGTCGTCCAGCGCGTCGGGCGCGGGCAGCGCGGCCGCCGCCGCCACGGGCACCAGCTCGGCGAAGCCGCCCGCGGGGAGCGTGGGCGTGGCCAGGACGCGGGAGCCGACCACACCCTCGGCGCCCTCGCCGACGGCGACGACCTCGCCGCACACCTCGACGCCGGGGGTGAACGGCAGGGGCGGCCGCACCTGGTACTGGCCGCGGCACAGCAGGGCGTCGGGGAAGTTGACGTTGACGGCCCGGACCCGCAGCAGCAGCTGTCCCGGTCCCGCCTGGGGGTCCGGCACCTCGTCGAGGCGCATGACCTCACCGGGCTCGCCATTGTCGTGCACTCGCCATGCCTGCATCCGGTGGCCTCCACAAACGGATCGTCGGAACGCGGTACCGCGCCGGGTCGAACATACTAACCAGTCGGTACGAGGAGCGGAACCGCCACCACCGTCAGCCATCCTGACCTGCCCACCCGGCGGCGGATGAACTCTTGTGCAACTCTGGAGGCACCCTTGAGCCCGGCGCCTCGGCAGTAAAGAGTGGACGGCGACATATCGGTTCGTTTCCCAGCGAGCCGTTGCCGGAACGGGACGGGAGATGACGACTGTGCCCGACGACAAGGCGATCAGCGAGGCCGAGATGGAGGCCAGGCTGCACGGCATCTGTTTCAAGACCGGGCCGCCTCGCCGCATCGGAGTCGAACTCGAATGGCTCATATACGACCCGCACGACCCCGCACGACCCATCGAGGCGACCCGGCTCGAAGCCGCGGTCACCGCCCTGCGCGGACTGCCACTGCGGTCCGCCGTCACCTTCGAACCCGGCGGTCAGGTGGAGCTCAGCTCCCTCCCGGCCGACTCCCTCACCGCGTGTGTGGAGTCCGCGGCCGCCGATCTGGTTCTCGTACGTTCCGTACTCACCGGCCTGGGCCTCGGGCTCGCCGGCCACGGACATGACCCCTGGCGCCCACCGAGACGCTTCCTCTCCACGCCCCGGTACGAGTGCATGGAGACCTACTTCGACCGCCGGGGTCCGGCCGGGCGCTCCATGATGTGCAACACCGCCTCCGTGCAGGTCTGCGTGGACGCCGGGCACGAGGAGCCCGGACCGCTCGGCATGGCCCGGCGCTGGCGGCTCGCCCATCTGCTGGGCGCGGTGCTCACCGCCGCGTTCGCCAACTCGCCGCTGCGCCAGGGCCGCCCCACGGGCTACCGCTCCACCCGGCAGGCGCTGTGGACGGCGATGGAACCCGGGCGCACCCACGCCCCGGCCGACGGCCGGGATCCCCGCACGGCCTGGGCCCACTACGTGCTGGACGCGCCCGTGATGGCCATCCGGGACGAGCAGGCACCCTGGACGGTGCCGTCCGGGGTGACCTTCCGCCAGTGGGCCCGGACGGGGCTGCCCCGGCCACCCACCCACGACGACCTCGACTTCCACATCTCCACGCTCTTTCCCCCCGTCCGCCCGCGCGGCCATCTGGAACTGCGCATGATCGACGCGCAGAGCGGTGCGGACGGATGGATCGTCCCCCTTGCCGTCACGGTGGCGCTCTTCGACGATCCCGAGGCTGCTGAAACGGTTTACCGGGTGGTGAAGCCGCTCGCCGAGACGGCCGGGGCGCGCCCCGCACCGGGCAATCCGCTGTGGCGCGCCGCGGCCCGCCACGGTCTGGCCGACCCCGAGCTGCGCACCGCCGCCGTCAGCTGCTTCACCACGGCGCTGGACGCGCTGCCGCGTATCGGCGCCTCCCCCGCCATCACCGCCGCCGTCGCCGCCTTCACCGACCGCTATGTGGTCCGCGGCCGATGTCCCGCCGACGATCTGCTCGCTCCCCTCACCGGTAAGGAGGGACGGTCATGACCGCCCCCGATTCCGATCTCACCATCGATCCCGAGGCGCTGCGCCGGCGCGCCGAGAAGGCGCTGCGCACCGCGCGCGACCGCACCCACACCCTGACCACCTGCGTGGACGAGCCCGACCTCACCGCCCAGCACTCCCCTTTGATGTCCCCGCTGGTATGGGATCTGGCGCATATCGGCAACCAGGAGGAGCAGTGGCTGCTGCGCGCGGTCGGCGGACGTGACGCCCTGCGCCCCGAGATCGACTCGATCTACGACGCCTTCGAGCATCCGCGCGCCGAGCGGCCCACCCTGCCGCTGCTGGCACCCGCCGAGGCCCGCGGCTATGTCCACGAGGTGCGCGGCCGGGTGCTGGACATCCTGGAGCGGATCGAGCTGCGCGGCGCCCCGCTGGTGGACGCGGGCTTCGCCTTCGGCATGATCGCGCAGCATGAGCAGCAGCACGACGAGACGATGCTCATCACCCACCAGCTGCGCCGCGGACCCGCCGCGCTCACCGCCCCACCGCCGCCCGGCGCGGGCGAAGGCGCGGCCCTGCCGCAGGAGGTGCTGGTCCCGGGCGGCCCGTTCACCATGGGCACCTCGGCCGAGCCCTGGGCCCTGGACAACGAGCGGCCCGCGCACCACCGGCTGGTCCCGGCCTTCCACATCGACACCACTCCGGTGACCAACGGCGCCTACGAGCGGTTCATCGCGGACGGCGGCTACACCGAGCGGCGCTGGTGGACGGCCGACGGCTGGGCGTACATCCAGGAGCACGGCCTCGCCGCACCGCTGTTCTGGCGGCGCGAGGGCGGGCAGTGGCTGCGCCGGCGGTTCGGGGTGACGGAGCCGGTGCCGCCGGAGGAGCCGGTGGTGCATGTGAGCTGGTACGAGGCGGACGCCTACGCCCGCTGGGCGGGGCGGCGGCTGCCGACCGAGGAGGAGTGGGAGAAGGCCGCCCGCCACGACCCGGAGAGCGGCCGGTCCCGGCGCTATCCGTGGGGCGACGAGGATCCCACGCCCGACCACGCCAACCTGGGCCAGCGCCATCTGCGGCCCGCGGCGGCCGGCAGCTATCCGCGGGGCGCCTCCCCGCTGGGGGTGCGGCAGCTGATCGGCGATGTGTGGGAGTGGACCTCGAGCGACTTCCTGCCCTACCCGGGGTTCCGCGCCTTCCCGTACCGCGAGTACTCGGAAGTCTTCTTCGGCCCGTCGCACAAGGTGCTGCGCGGCGGTTCCTTCGCGGTGGACGAGGTCGCCTGCCGGGGCACGTTCCGCAACTGGGACCTGCCGGTCCGCCGCCAGATCTTCTCCGGCTTCCGCACCGCGCGGGACGCGTCCTGATGTGCCGGCACCTGGCCTACCTCGGGCCGCGGACCTCCATCGGCGAGGTGGTGGTGGCGCCCGCGAGCAGCCTGTTCCGGCAGTCGTGGGCGCCGCGGCGGCAGGCGCACGGCACCGTCAACGCCGACGGGTTCGGCGTCGGCTGGTACGCGTCGGACGACCCGGTGCCCGCGCGCTACCGCCGCGCCGGGCCCATCTGGGGCGATCTGTCCTTCGCCGACCTGGCCCGCGTGGTACGCACGGGGGCGCTGATGGCCGCCGTAAGGGATGCCACCGAGGCCAGCGCGGACGGCGAGGCGGGCGCCTCGCCGTTCGCCTCCGGGACCTGGCTGTTCAGCCACAACGGGGCGCTCCGCGACTGGCCGCACGCGGTCGCGGACCTCGCCGCCGCACTGCCACCGGCGGAGCTGCTCGGCCTGGAGGCGCGGTGCGACTCGGCGTTCGTCTGGGCGCTGGTGCTGCACCGGCTGCGGCTGGGCCACGCGCCGCCGGAGGCGCTGGCCGAGACCGTCGAGCAGCTCGCCGCCGCCTCCCCCGACTCACGGCTCAATCTGCTGCTCATGGACGGGGAGACCATCGCCGCCACCGCCTGGGGCGACACGCTGTGGTACCTGGCCGATCCGGACCGGGGCGTGGTGGTGGCCTCCGAGCCGTACGACCAGGACCCCGGCTGGACCGAGGTCCCCGACCGCACCCTGCTCACCGCCACCCGCACCGATGTACTGCTCACCGCACTCAAGGAGGCTTCCCGTTGAGCCCCTTCACCGTCACCCGCACCCTGCCCGCCGATGCCACCACGGCCGCGCTGCGCGCCGATGTGGCCGACGGGCTGACCAGCACCCCCAAACAGCTTCCGCCCAAGTGGTTCTACGACGCCCGGGGAAGCGCGCTCTTCGAAGAGATCACCCGGCTGCCCGAGTACTACCCGACCCGCGCCGAACGGGAGATCCTCGTCGCCCGCGCGGCGGAGATCGCCGACGCCACCGGGGCCCGCACCCTCGTCGAACTCGGCTCCGGCTCCTCCGAGAAGACCCACCACCTGATCCGGGCGCTGCCGGAGCTGCGCGTCTACGTCCCCGTCGACGTGAGCGAGAGCGCGCTGGAAATGGCCGGGGAGGCCCTGCTGGCCGAGCATCCACGGCTGATGGTGCACGCGCTGGTGGCCGACTTCATGAACGGGCTCGCCCTGCCCGACGACACCCCGGGGCCGAGGCTGCTGGCCTTCCTCGGGGGCACCATCGGCAATCTGCTGCCCGCGGAGCGGGCGGCCTTCTTCGCCTCGGTGAGCGAGCTGCTCGCGCCGGGCGACGCGCTGCTGCTCGGCACCGACCTGGTCAAGGACGAGGCCACGCTCGTCTCCGCCTACGACGACGCCCAAGGGGTCACCGCGGCGTTCAACAAGAACGTGCTGACGGTGCTCGACCGCGAACTGGGCGCCGACTTCGACCCCGCCGACTTCGACCACGTGGCGGCGTGGAACGCCGAGGAGGAGTGGATCGAGATGCGGCTGAGGGCCCGTAAGGAGCTCACCGCGAAGATCCCCGCCATGGATCTCGCGGTCCACTTCACGGCCGGGGAGGAGGTCCGCACCGAGGTGTCCGCCAAGTTCCGGGAGGAGAAGGTGCGGGCCGAACTGGCCGCCGCGGGGATGGAGTCGCGGCGCTGGTGGACCGACGCGGAGGGCCGCTTCGCGGTGTCGCTCGCCGTGCGCCGGTAACTCCTCGACGGATCGCGGCACGCCGCCGCCCGGGACCATCGGTCGCGGGCGGCGGCTCGCTTCGCGGGGCGGCCGGTCACCCTGCGTCTCGCCCGAACCACCGACCGAATTCATGTGATGCACATCACATATGCCGAAGAGGGCCGCAGCACAGCGCGCTGTGGCCCTCTTTCTAGGTGAACTCCCTCTTGTTGTGTCCAAATCGGCCCCCTTATCTTTGGCCCGCCCGGCAGCTCGCCGCACCCGGCAGCACGAGAAGGAGCCGTCCATGCCCTTACGGGGACGCCACCGCCGCTACAAGCCCAACCGCATCTCCCGTGCCTCGCTGAGCGTCACGGCGGGCGGCGCCGGAATCGCCCTTCCACTCGTCGGCGCCGCGGGCGCGTCCGCGGCCTCGGGCGAGACCTGGGACAAGGTGGCCCAGTGCGAGTCCACCCACAACTGGGACATCAACACCGGCAACGGCTTCTACGGCGGGCTGCAGTTCACGCAGAGCACATGGGAGGCGTACGGCGGCACGGCGTACGCGGGACGGGCCGATCTGGCCACCAAGGACCAGCAGATCGCGATCGCGGAGAAGGTGCTCGACGGCCAGGGCCCCGGCGCATGGCCGGTGTGTTCGGGCAAGGCCGGTCTGACGCGGGACGACGCGGCGCCGCAGCAGAGTGCCCAGAAGGTCGTCAGGACGGCCGCCGCCCCGGTCAAGCAGACCCATCGGCCGGAGAAGGCCCAGCAGGTCGCGGCCAGCAAGCCGACGCCCACCAGTCTCCCGGGGCGCGCCTCCGCGAACTCCGGCCGCTATGTGGTCCTCAGCGGGGACTCGCTGTCCCGTATCGCCGACACCCACGACGTCAACGGCGGCTGGGAGGCGCTCTACAAGACCAATCGGGAGACGATCGGCGGCGATCCCGATCTGATCTACCCCGGTCAGAAGCTCTCCCTCAAGGGCGGTAAGGCCACCGCCAAGCCCAAGGCGGAACCCGAGCCCCACCACAAGGCCAAACCCAAGGCGGAACCCGAGCCCCACCACAAGGCGAAGCCGAAGCCCGCGCCGCGTCCGAAGACCGAGAAGCACACCAGCCCGGAGCGGGCCACCAAGCCCGTCGTCTCCTCTGGCTTCACCGCGCCCGTCAGCGGCGTCAGCCCGAGCACCGCCTACCGGGCGGCCGGTTCCAGCTGGTCGAGCGGCCATCACACGGGGGTGGACTTCCCCGTGGGCATCGGCACCTCCGTGAAGGCCGTGGGCTCGGGCCATGTGGTCTCGGCGGGCTGGGGCGGCGCGTACGGCTACCAGGTGGTCATCCGGCATCCGGACGGTAAGTACAGCCAGTACGGCCATCTCTCGCAGCTGTCGGTGCGGGCCGGGCAGAACGTCAACGGCGGCCAGCAGATCGGCCGTTCCGGCTCGACGGGCAACGCCACCGGACCACATCTCCACTTCGAGATCCGCACCGGCCCCGGCTACGGCTCGGACATCAATCCGCTCGCCTACCTGCGGTCACACGGCGTCAGCCTCTGACGGCGTCAGCCTCTCGCCCGTCGCCCCGGTGAGAGCCGGGGCAGACGGGCGAAACGCGGCCCTCTGGTGAGCGTGGTGGCGACCATGTGCCCGGAGACGCCGCCCAGCCCCGCCCCCGGGTGAGTGGACGCGCCGATGTGCCAGAGCCCGTGCACATCGGTCGCGTGCCGTCCGGAGGCGGGCAGGGGGCGCCAGACAAAGCCCTGGTCGAGTTCGAGGGAACCGCCGTACGGGTCGCCGCCGACCGCGTTGGGGTTCCGGCGGGCGAGGTCCGGGGGCGCGATGACATCGACGGCGAGCACCTTGCCGGGCAGATCGGGCGCGTGCCGGGCGATCCGGTTCAGCACCCGGTCGGCGTAGCCCCGGGCCAGCTCCGGGGTCCAGCCCTGAGCGGTGTCCAGTTCACCGGCCGCGTCGCCGCGCGGGGTGGACGGCACCTCCTGCAACTGCAGCCATAGCGCGGCGGCCCCGGGCGGCACCCGGCCGGGGTCCAGGACGTACTGCTGCCCGACGACCACCGTGGGCCGCCGGGGCAGCAGGCCCGCCTCGGCCTCGGCGCAGGCGATACCGGTGCTGCCCGAACCGTCGGTCAGGTGCACCAGCGGGATCGTGTTCAGCCGTGCGTCGCGCCAGCCGAGCGGCTCGGACAGCGCGACATGGATCTGCATCGCGGCGCGGCCGTAGCGGAATCGCCACGCCTCGTCGCGCAGTTCACGGCGCACCGCGCCCTCCGGCAGGAGAGTGCCGTACAGGGCGGTGGGCGTCACCGAGGCGAGGACCGCGCGCCGGGCCCGGAAGACCCGGCCGCCCGCCGCCACTCCCACGGCGCGGCCCCGCTCGACGAGGACGCGGTCGACCCGGGTGCCGTTCTCCACCCGTACGCCCGTCGTCGTCAGCAGCGACCTGAAGGCGTCGAGGAACCGGCCCGCGCCCCCGGCCACCACCGGCACCCCGGCGCCATGCAGGGTGGCGGCGAGCAGCGTCACCAGGAATCCGCCCGACGCATGGTCCGGCGACAGCCCCGCGTGCAGCAGCCACGGGGCGAAGAGATGGTCCACCTCGCCCCCGCGGAACTCCGCGCGCAGGTATCCACGGCCGCTGGTGGCCACCGAGCGCAGCCACCGCTCCACCCCCTGCCGCCCACCGCCGCGCAGCAGGGCGGCCACGTGGCGGAGGGCGGCCGGTGAACGGAGTTCGCCGCCCATCAGGCCGCCGATCGCCTCCATGTCGGCGCCCAGCCGGCCGAGCGCGGCCAGATACGCGGCCCGGTCCGCTGCGTGCGCGAAACCCTCGGCGGTGCGCTCCGGATCGCGGTGCGCGACCGTGACCCCGCCGTCGTCGGCCACGCTGGCGATGACCCACTCATCGGTGTTGCGGTACTCCAGCCCATGCCGCCGCAGGGGCTCCCCCAGACGCGCGAACGCCGGGCCGGAGACGAACAGCGGATGCCAGGAGGAGTAGGTGTCGTGGAGGTAGCCCGGCAGGGTGCGCTCCTCGGTGGCGATGAACCCGCCGATGTACGGTTCGCGCTCCACCAGGATGACGGACCATCCGGCCAGGGCCAGCTCCGCGGCGGCCACCAGGCCGTTGACACCGGACCCGACGACGACGGCGTCTGCCTCGGCCATCCGGCGTTCCTCCCACCATCGCGCGATGTGGCGCTTTTGTCTGATTTCAGCATGCTATGCGAAGGGTGCGGGGAAGATCCTGAATGACGGGCCGCCCTCCGCACTCGCACGATGCGCGTTTCCCTCGACTGTCCGAGGCGGGTGTCAGACTCCCGACCATGCAGACCCGCCCCGCCAGCGCCTCGCTCGACATCGCTCACGACCATCCCCGGCTGCGCTACCGGGGCGCGGTGTCCCCGCAGCGGGGCCCCGGGTGGACCGCTCCCTGGCGCGATGCCGGCCGGGGTGCGGGTCACGCTGCGCACCGACAGCTCCTCGCTCGTCTGCCGCTATCAGGCCGACCCCGCGCCCACGCTGAACGGGCCCGGGGAGCGGGCTCGCATCGATGTGGTGTGCGACGGGCGACGGGCCGACACCGTGAAGCTGGAAACCCACGGCGGGGACGCCGGGTTCCGGTGCGAGGGGCTGCCGGGGCGGATGGCGGCGCCTGGACATTGACCCCGACGCAGAGGGTGAGGAGATCGGCCGGCAGATCCCGCATCAGCCGCGCCGTCATGGGCTCCAGACAGCTGGACCTGCCCAGGGCCAGCGAGGTGAGATCCCAGCCGGGTTCCGCCGGGCCACCAGGGCGGTCCAGGTCCGGCTGGGGGGGCGCAGCGCCGCGCCCCTGCGAGATGGAGCTGCCGCAGTGGACCCAGCGCGGTCGCGACCCGGGCTCGTCGTCCTCCACGGCCGCGCCCGCCTCCACGGACAGTCCGCGCAACCGGAACTGATGGTACAACGGCAGCCACAGCTCGACCGCTCGGCAGCCACAGCCGCGACGCGCTGGTCCCGGCGCTCATCGGCTTCGTCCGCACCGTGCGCGAGGGCCACCCCACGACCCCGTTCGCCGTGATGTCCACGATCACCGCGTCCGAGCGGGAGGAGGTGCCGGGTCCTTCGGGGATGACGATGCGCGAGTCCCGGGCGCACATACGCCGGGCCGTGACCCTGCTGCGCGCTGGCCGACTGTGTGCCCATACTGACGGACGCGGCAGAGCAGCGGCCACGAACACCGGCCCCTTCAGCCCGTATCGCGCCTCGAGGAGAAGAGAAGTGACGGAGCAGTCCCAGCGCGGCCTCGACCGCCACCGGCTGATGAAGGTTCTCGCCGACCGGACGGAGGCGGGCAGCCGCCCCGGGGCGCGTGCGGACGGATACCGGGTGGCGCTGGCGATCGAGGGTGGCGGAATGCGGGGAACGGTCTCGGCCGGTATGGCGCTGGCCGTGCACGAGCTGGGGCTGCTGAACGCGTTCGACGCGGTGTACGGGGCCTCGGCGGGGGCCATCTCGGCGGCCTGGCTGGTCAGTTCGCGGCCTGAGGGCCTGCGCGGCTGGGCCGACCCCCGTTTCGCCAGTGCTCTCATCCGGAAGCGCAATCTGCTGCGCGGACGCCCCATGGTCGATATCGAGACCCTGATCGAAGAGGTCTACATCCGTCAATTCCCGCTGGACTACGCCTCGGTGCTGGCCGCGCCCCTCGCCTTGCATCCACTGGCCACGGACCTTGAGAGCGGCCAACCGGTCGACTTGCACGGCGAGTTGACGGACCAGGCCGCCCTCCGTCTGGCGCTGCGGGCCAGCGCCGCGCTGCCGATGCTGGCGGGCGGCCCCGTCACCATCGGCGGGCGCCGCTTCTACGACGCGGGCCTGGCCGAGTCGATCCCGTTCCGCCAGGCGCTGCGGGACGGCGCGACCCACGTCCTCGTCCTGCGCAGCAGGCCGCCGGTCCGGAACGCGGCGCTCCGGGCCAACCCGTCGGTGGGCTCCCGGCTGGTCGCCGCGGTCGCCTTCCGCCAGTACTCCCCCCAGTTCCGCGCCGCCTTCCTGAACCGGCCCGCCCGGCTCGCCGACGACGACCGGCTGCTTGCGGTCTACGACACCGACACCGCGGAATCGCCCACGGATCCCGCGGTGCTGTCGGTCCGCCCCGATGCCGCGGCGCCGTCCATCAGCCGTCTGGAGACGGACAGCGCTCTGCTCGAGGAGGCTCTCGAGGCGGGGCGCCGGGCCGTCGTGGCCCAGTTCGCCCCGGCGGCCCGTTCCTGAGCTCCTGGGGGAGGACGGGACTCAGTCGCACAGGACCGCCGTCCGCGCCTTCGGCAGCCCCTCGCTCCGCGGTACGGGCGTCTCGCCCTTGAGCTCCGCGGCGAGGTCGTAGACGGTGGCGGCCAGGACCAGTTGGCGCCGGCCGTCGGCGGTGGTGAGGGAGACGCTGGTGTAGCCGGGGCCCGCGCCGTCGGTCTCCCAGGCGGTGAGCGGATCGGCCTGCTTCCCCTCGCCGGTGGCGCACGGCACCTCCATGCGCTGCACTCCGAGCCCGTACGCGGGCGCGTCGGGGAACTCCACCGGGGTCTTGAGCTCGCGCTGCTGGCCGGGGCGGAGCAGCTTGCCGCCGAAGAGCGCCCGCTCGAACCGCGCCAGGTCGTCCACGGTCGAGATCATGGCTCCGGCGGTCCAGTCGTAGGAGGGGCTGAACCGCGTCATATCGCGGCCCTTCAGGTCGTAGCCGTGCAGATGGGAGCCGTGCACCTCGGGGTCGGTCACCGGGAAGGAGGTGTCCTTCAGCCCCAGCGGGGCGAGGATCCTGCGGTCGATCTCGGCGGGCGCGGAGCGGTGGGTCACCGCCTCGATCACCAGCCCGGCGAGCAGATAGTTGGTGTTGGAGTACGACCAGCCCGTCCCCGGGGCGAACTCCGGCTTGTGCCGGACCGAGCGGGCGATCACCTCGCGCGGGGTGATGACGTGGTCCCGGTCGCCGTCCTCCAGATAGGGGGCGAAGAACGAGGCTTCGGTGGTGGGGTCGTGGATCCCCGAGGTGTGGTTGAGCAGCTGACGGATGGTGATGGCCTTACCGTCGTTGCCGTTCCCCTGGACGACGCCGGGCAGCCACTTCTCCACGCTGTCGTCGAGTGAGAGCCGCCCCTCGCCCTCCAGTTGCAGCAGGACCGTGGAGACGAACGCCTTGGTGTTGCTGGCGATCCGGAACCGCTGCTCCGGCCGGGCCTTTTCGCCGGTGGCCCGGTCCGCGACCCCGGCCGCCGTCCGCCACTCGTCGGCGCCGCGCCGCGCGTAGGCCACCGCGCCCGGGAATCCGTCCCGCACCGTCTGGCCGACGGCCTCCTCGAAGCCGGACGGCGCCGGCGGCCCGGCCGGCTCCCCCTGGGCGGTGGCGATGGTGACGGTCGCCGTCACCGCCAGCGCGCCGATCCCCGCCCACAGCGCCACGCGCGCCACGCCCCTTGCCCGAACTCCCACGAACCCGCTCCTCGCCTTGTTCCCGTGTGCCGTTCGCGGATCATCGTGCCGTCGTGGCGCTCCGGGCTCCCATCCCGCTGCCGCCCTTCCCGTACGGGGGTTTTCCCCACCTCGTAGGGGCCGGACGACCGGTCAGGGTGCCCCGTACACCGGTCCCGGCGGTTCGGCCCCGGCGAGGAGTTTCCGCGCGGTCTCGCCCGCCTCCGCCGGTGTCCAGCGGGCGCCCTTGTCGGCGGTGGGGCCGGGCCGCCGGCCCGCCATGACGGTGATCCGCCCGGCCTCGGCCTCGAAGACCCGGCCCGTGACCCCGGCGCAGGCGGCCGAGCCGAGCCGGACGACGAACGGTGAGACATTCGCGGGGGCCATCGCGTCGAAGGCGGCGGGGTCGTCCGGCGCGGCCATGTCACCGGCGAACGTCGTCTCCGTCATCCGGGTGCGGGCCGCCGGGGCGATGGCGTTGACCTGGACGCCGTGGCGGCCGAGCTCGGCGGCGGCCATCGAGGTCAGGCCGAGGATCCCGGCCTTGGCCGCGGAGTAGTCGCCCTGTCCGACGCTGCCCAGCAGCCCGGCCCCGGAGCTGGTGTTGACCACCCGCGCGACCGGGGTGCGGCCCCGCCTTCGCCTCGGCCCGCCTTCGCCTCGGCGCGCCAGTGGGCGGCGGCGTGTCGCAGCGGCAGGAAGTGGCCCTTGAGGTGGACGCGGATCACCGCGTCCCACTCGTCCTCGCCGAGGTTGCTCCCCCGAGCGCTCCGGCCGCACCGCCGCGCTCCTGCGCGCCGTCCGCCACGCCGCCGCGTTCCGGCGGCCGGCCGGGCTGAGCCGGCCGCGGACGGTGCGCGACGGGCCGGCGACGGGGCACGGCACGGACCTCACCCGGAGCCAGGTCCTGCTGTCGCCACCACCCCGATGCTGCTGAAGGCGTCGATAGTGGACGGCCGCACCGACACGGGGGTGATGGCCTCCGGTCAGGTGGCCGGGGTGATCGAGGATCTGCCCTCCTGCGCGGAGCTGGTGGACCGGATCATGGCCGAGACCGCGGCGACCCTGGACCGGCCGGCCGGCGGTCGTACAGTGGGGTGAAAGCGGCCAGACCATGAGACGGGTAATGGGAGATCGTCATGGCCGACCCCAAGGGTTTCCTCACCACACCCCGTCGCCTTCCGCCCCGGCGTCCGGTGGACGAGCGGGTGCGGGACTGGGACGAGGTTCCCGCGCCCGGCGGACTGCTGCCGATCATCAGCGCCCAGGCGGACCGCTGCATGGACTGCGGCATCCCGTTCTGCCACGAGGGCTGCCCGCTGGGAAACCTCATCCCGGAGTGGAACGACCTGGTCTCCCGGGACGACTGGCTGCGCGCGAGCGAGCGGCTGCACGCCACCAACAACTTCCCCGAGTTCACCGGCCGGCTGTGCCCGGCCCCCTGCGAGAGCGCCTGTGTGCTGGCCATCAACCAGCCGGCGGTCACCATCAAGAACGTCGAGGTGGCCATCGCCGACCGGGCCTGGGAGAGCGGCCAGGTGACCCCCAAGCCACCGGACCGGCTGAGCGGCCGCACCGTCGCCGTCATCGGCTCGGGGCCCGCGGGCCTGGCCGCGGCCCAGCAGCTCACCCGCGCGGGACACACCGTGGCGGTGTACGAGCGCGACGACCGGGCGGGCGGACTGCTCCGCTACGGCATCCCCGAGTTCAAGATGGAGAAGCGCCACCTGGACCGGCGGCTGGAGCAGATGTGCGCGGAGGGCACCAAGTTCCGTACCGGCGTGGACGTCGGCACCGATATGGACGCCGCCGAGCTCCGGGCGCGCTACGACGCGGTCGTGATAGCCGTGGGCGCCCGGTCCTGGCGCGAACTCCCCGTACCGGGAAGGGAGTTGGCGGGGATCCATCAGGCGATGGAGTATCTGCCGATGGCCAACCGGGTACTGGAGGGCGACTACGCCCGGCCGCCGATCACCGCCGAGGGCAGGCATGTGGTCATCGTCGGCGGCGGGGACACCGGCGCGGACTGTCTGGGCACGGTGCTGCGGCAGGGCGCCGCCTCCGTGACCCAGCTGGACATCCACCCCCGGCCCGGCGACGAGCGGACCGAGGGCGAGCCCTGGCCCACCTACCCCAAGATCTACCGGATGTCCGCCGCCCATGAGGAGGCGCGGGAGCTGGCGGCCGCTCCGGAGGCGGACGTGGACGCGCGGGTCTTCTCCGCGACCACGGTCCGCTTCGAGGGGACCGCACCGGACGCGGAACGGCCGCACGGCGGCGTCCGGGCGCTGCGTCTGATCGGGGCCCGTGCCGATGGGGAGTCCGGGCCGGGCACGGAGCGGGTGCTGCGGGCGGATCTGGTGCTGCTGGCCCTCGGCTTCCGCGGCCCGGAGCGGGACGGCGGGCTGCTGGACCAGCTCGGTCTCGAACTCGACGAGCGCGGCACCCTCGCCCGTGACGCGTCGTTCGCCACCGGCGCGGACGGGGTGTTCGTGGCGGGTGACGCGGGCCGTGGCCAGTCGCTGATCGTCTGGGCGATCGCCGAGGGCCGCTCGGCCGCGGCCGCCGTGGACCGCTATCTCGCGGGCTCCACGACGCTCCCGGCGCCGGTCGGACCGACCGACCTGCCGATGACGGCCTGACGACCGGCCTGCCCATGACGGCCTGACGGAGCGGCCTGACGATGACGGCCTGCCGATGACGGCCTGACGGAGCGGTGGCCGGGTGGCCGGAAACCCGCGCGGGCGGGGCGGGCCGCCTGCCGCGGGGGTGCGGCGCGGGCATAGTGTGCGTCCATGATCTCGCAATCCCCCCTCCTCACCGTGGCCGACGGTGTGCACATCTGGTCCCCGACCCCGAGCGCCGGCTGGGGTCTGGCCAACTGCGGTCTGATCGTCTCGCCCGACGGCCACGCCGCCTGGATCGACAGCCCCTACGACCGCCGGATGGCCGGTGAGTTCCTCGAACACAGCCGTGCCCTGCTGCCCGACGGGGGCCGGATCGAGCGAGTGATCGTCACCCATGCCAACGGCGACCACCTGTGGGGCGCGGAGGTCGTACCGGACGCGGAGATCGTGGCCACCCGCGAGGCGCTCGGCCACATCGAGTACGAGCCCTCGCCGCAGCAGCTGCACGGCCTGGTGCACGGCAGCGATCCGGCGACCCCGCTCGGCTGGTACCTCCAGCGGCACTTCGGGCGGTTCGACTGGTCCGCCACCGAGGTGGTCGAGCCGACGCTCACCTTCGTGGGCGAACTCGACCTGCGCGTGGGCCAGGTGCCGGTGCGGCTGTTCAGCCTGGAGTCCGCGCACACCGCGGGCGATCTGGTGGCGTATCTGCCGCGGCAGAAGGTGGCGTTCACCGGCGATGTCATCTTCGCCTCCGGTCCGCGGGACCCCGGCGACCACGCCGTGCACTGGGCGGGCCCGCTGGACAATGTGATCTCCGCGTGCGAGCGGGTGCTGGAGACCGGGGCCGAGGTGATCGTCCCCGGCCATGGCCCGATCCTCGACCGGGAGGGGGTCCGCGGCCACATCGGCTATCTGGAGCATCTGCGGGACCGCACCCGACAGCTGCACACGGCCGGGGTGCCGGCTCTGGAGGCCGCCCGCACCCTGATCGCCGAGAACACCTATCCGTCGCTGGGCCTGCCCGAGCGGCTGGTGATCACGGTGGGCTCGGAGTACCGGCATCTGAACGGTACGGAGGAGGCGGCGGATCTCGTGGCCACCATGGCCGACCTGGCCCAGGTGGCATGGGAGCGGCGCGAGGACGCGCCGACGGCCTCGGCCTGACCAGTTGGTCACCGCGGGGCGCGCGCCGCGGCCGGGATGTCCTGCTCGGTCCAGATGATCTTGCCCTGGCTGGTGTAGCGGGTGCCCCAGCGCTGGACCATCTGGGCGACCAGGAACAGCCCGCGTCCCCCCTCGTCGGTGATGGCGGCCCGGCGCAGATGGGGCGCGGTGGTGCTGCCGTCGGCGACCTCGCAGATCAGCGCCCGGTTGCGCAGCAGCCGCAGCCGTACGGGGCCCACCGCGTGCCGGACGGCGTTGCCGAGCAGCTCGCTGACCACCAGCTCGGTGGTGAAGGCGGCCTCCTCCAGGTTCCACTCGGCCAGGGTGCGGGCGACGGCCGCCCGCATCCCGGCCACGACCTCCGGGTCCGCCGGGAGGACCCACGAGGCCACCTGGCGCGCGTCCAGCGCGGTGGTACGGGCGATGAGCAGGCAGACGTCGTCGGTGCGGCGCGGCGAGAGCAGGGCGGCCAGCACGGTGTCGCAGGCCCGCTCCGGGTCGGGGTCGGCATCGGTGAGGGCGTCCCGCAGCTGGTCGAGCCCGGTCTCGATGTCCCGTTCGCGGTCCTGGACCAGCCCGTCGGTGTAGAGGACGAGGCGGCTGCCCTCGGGCAGCTCCGTCTCGGCCGCCTCGTAGAGCCGTCCGGCGAGCCCCAGCGGCGGGCCCGCGGGCAGGTCGAGGAAGGTCACCGAGCCGTCGGGGTGGACCAGGGCCGGGGGCGGATGGCCGGCCCGCGCCAGGGTGCAGTGCCGGGAGACCGGGTCGTAGACCGCGTACAGACAGGTGGCCCCGGCGGCCCCGGCGCCGCCGCCCGTGACGGTCTCCTCCCGGTCGAGCTGGTCGACCACGTCGTCGAGCCGGGCGAGCAGCTCGTCGGGGGGAAGGTCCACGACGGAGAAGTTGCGCACGGCGGTGCGCAGCCGGCCCATGGTCGCGGCGGCGTGCACTCCGTGGCCGACGACATCGCCGACGACGAGGGCGACCCGGGCCCCGGACAGCGGAATGACGTCGAACCAGTCGCCCCGCACCCCGCCGGGGGCGGGCAGATAGCGCTGGGCGGCCACGACGGCCTGCTGCTCGGGGCGGCCGCGCGGCAGCAGGCTCTCCTGGAGGGCCAGGGTGGTGGCGTGCTCGCGCGCGTAGCGGCGGGCGTTGTCGATGGCGACGGCCGCCTGACCGGCCAGCTCCTCGGCGAAGGTCCGGTCCTCCTCGTCGAACGGTGGAGTGTCCCCCGAGCGCCAGAACGCCGCCTGGCCCAGCCGGACGCCGCGCCCGCTGAGCGGCACGGTCAGCAGCGAGTGGATGCCGTACTCCAGCACCCACCCCAGCCGCTCCGGGTCCTGGGGCGTCCAGTCGGGGTGGGACGACAGCTCGCCGACGGCGAACACGCGCGCCCGGCCGGTGCCACCGGCCCGCTGGGTGACGGGGAAGGACGACACCCGCTCGCCGACCCGGCGCAGCGGGGGATCCTGCCGGATGCCGGTGAAGGCGGCCCGGCGCAGCGGCGAGTCCCGGCCGCCCGGCTCCCCGCCGCCCAGGACGGCCTCGTGCAGATCGACGGTGGCGTAGTCGGCGAAGCGCGGCACGGCGACCCGGGTCAGTTCCTGGGCGGTGCCTTCCATGTCGAGGCTGCTGCCCACGCGGACACCGGCCTCGTACAGCAGCCGGAGGCGTGCGTAGGCCCGGTCGGCCTTGTCCGTCAGGGCGCTCAGCTCGGTGGTGTCCCGCAGGGTGGCGACGCTGCCCCAGGGCTGTCCGCCCCGTTCCGCCGGGCGCTGGTTGACCGCCAGCAGCCGGTTCCCGACCTCGTACACCTCGTCGGTGGCCTCGCGGCCGGAGGCGAGCAGCCCGGCGAGCTCCGGGGGCAGGCCGACGTCGGTGATCCGCCGTCCGTGCGCGTCGGGTGCGAGGCCCAGCAGGAGCAGCGCCTCGTCATTGGCGAGCAGCAGCCGCCCCTCGTCGTCGACGATCAGCACCCCCTCCCGGACCGAGCGCAGCACGGCGTCATGGTGTTCGTACATCCTGGTGATCTCGGCGGGGCCGAGCCGGTGGGTCTGGCGCCGCAGCCGCCGGGCCACGAGCGCCGCGCCGCCCGCGCCCAGGAGGAGGGCGAAGGCCGTGGAGCCGTAGATCACGGGCAGTTGACGGCTGACCGTGCGGGCCACGGAGGGGATGGAGACCCCGGCGTTGACGATGCCGATCACCCGGCCCCGGGCGTTGGTGACCGGCACGGCGGCCCGGATCGAGGGGGCCGGGCGGGTGATGCCCGGGGTCTTGTCGGTGAAGGCCCGGCCCACCGTGGCCGGGTAGAGGCCGCGGTCGACGCGCTTGCCGATCATCTTCGGGTTCGGATGGCTGCAGCGGATGCCCCGTGGGGTGGTCACCACGATGTAGTCGACACCGGTTCGCCGACGGACCTTCTCGGCGTAGGGCTGGAGGGTCCTGGCGGGGTCGCGGGACTCCAGCGCCCGCTGGACGCCGGGGGCGACCGCGACGGTCTGTGCGACGGTCAGCGCACGGCCCCGGGCCTGCTTGTCCCGGCTGCCGCGCGCCTGGAGGGACAGCGTGGCCCCCGCGGCGAGCACCAGGAGCGTCACGATGATCAGCATCAGGGCGAACACCTGCCCGCCGACACTGCGCGAGCCCAGCGCCGAGCGCACTCTCACATGCTCTGTCTAACGCACTTCCGCGGGTCTCACACCTGGTGGCGGCCGGGGTGGGAGCATCCGCGGTCAGAAATTGATCATGTGTCCGGCGAGCCCGTGGACGGCCTCCTTCACCGCCTCGCTGAGGGTCGGATGGGCATGGACATTGCGGGCCACCTCGTGCACGGTGAGATCCCACTGCTGGGCGAGGGTGAGCTCGGGCAGCAGCTCGGTGACCTCGGGGCCGATGAGATGGCCGCCCAGCAGCTCGCCGTGGCGGCCGTCGCCGATGAGCTTCACGAAGCCGACGGGGTCGCCGAGCCCCTGGGCCTTCCCGTTGGCGGTGAACGGGAACTTCGCCACCCGGACGTCGAAGCCGCGCTCCCGCGCCTGGGCCTCGGTCCAGCCGAAGCTGGCGATCTGCGGCTGGCAGAAGGTGGCGCGCGGGATCATCACATAGTCGAGCTCCATGGACTCCGCCCCGGCGATGGTCTCCGCCGCGACGATGCCCATGGCCTCGGCGGCGTGCGCCAGCATCAGCTTGGCGGTGACGTCGCCGATGGCGAAGATATGCGGCACATTGGTGCGGCACCGGCCGTCGATGCCGATGGCGCCCCGCTCGGTCAGCCGGACGCCGGTGTGCTCCAGCCCGTATCCGTCCACCCGCGGCCGGAACCCGATGGCCTGGAGCACCCGGGCGGCCTGGAGGGTCTGCCGCTGGCCGCCGGTGGTCACCATGACCTTGACCGCGGGGCCCGCGTCGTTGATCGCCTCCACCCGGGTGGAGGTCAGGATGTTGATGCCGAGCCTGCGGAAGCGCCGGGTGAGCTCGGTGGAGACCTCCTCGTCCTCCAGGGGCACGATCCGGTCCATGAACTCCACCAGCGTCACCTGCACCCCGTAGCTGTGCATGATGTACGCGAACTCCACGCCGATGGCGCCCGCGCCCGCGATCAGGACGCTGCCGGGCAGGGTGGGCGAGAGGATCTGCTCCTCGTAGGTCACCACCCGCTCGCTCAGGGAGGTGCCGGGCAGCAGATTGGTGATCGAGCCCGCGGCGATGACGCAGTGGTCGAAGGTGAGCGCCTCCGTACCGCCGCCGGAACGGGTGATCGTCATGTCGTGCGGTCCGGTGAAGCTGCCCCGCCCCTCGAACTGGGTGATCTTGTTCTTCTTCATCAGATAGTGGACGCCCTTGACCCGTCCGTCGGCCACCTTGCGGCTGCGCTCGAACGCGTCCCGGTAATCCACGGTGACATCGCCGTTCACCCGGATGCCGAAGTCCTTGGCCTCGTGGATGAACAGATGGGCCAGCTCGGCGTTGCGCAGCAGGGCCTTGGACGGGATGCAGCCCACGTTCAGGCAGACACCGCCCCAGTAGCGTTCCTCGACCACGGCCGTGGTCAGGCCCAACTGGGCGGCGCGGATCGCGGCGACATAGCCACCCGGTCCGGCTCCCAGGACCACCACGTCGAAATGTGCGCTCATGCGTCGCACCTTAGACATTAGAGTCGGGGTATGGCTTCAGACGAGGGGTCCGTACGGGTGGACAGCTGGATCTGGTCCGTGCGGCTGACGAAGACGCGCTCCATGGCGTCCTCGGCCTGCCGCGCGGGGCACGTCCGGGTCAACGGCGAGCGCGTCAAGCCCGCGCACACGGTGCGGTCCGGAGACGAGGTGCGGCTGCGCCATGCGGGGCGCGACCGGATCGTGGTCGTCTCGCGCATCGTGCGCAAGCGGGTCGGGGCGCCGGTGGCGGTGGAGTGCTACGTCGACAACAGCCCGCCGCCGCCTCCGCGCGAGCACACCGTGCCGATCGGGCTGCGCGACCGCGGGACGGGCCGCCCCACCAAGCGCGACCGGCGCGAGATGGAGCGGCTGCGCGGTACGCCCGGGGAGCCCGGCTGAGGCCCGGTCAGTCCGCGGTGATGCGCACGGGGCCGCCGTGTGCGTCGGCCCCGGCGATCCAGCCGGCGGGCAGGTGGAACGGCCGGTTGGGCACCGCCGTGTGAGGAAGGCGCCCGCGGTGCAGCGTCCGGCCGTCCTGGCCGACGGTGAGCACCGGCCGGGTCAGGAACCGCGTGGTGCGCAGGGTGAACCGGCCGCGCGGCGGACGGGGCCCGTCCGGGGTGAGCCGGTTGGGTGAGATCCACAGCAGCGGCGCCTCGACCAGCACGGGCAGCGGTCCCGGGGTCCATGGCGCACCCGCGAGATGGCGCAGTACGGGCGCGGCGGCGAACCGGCCGTCGAGGGCGGCGATATCGGCGGTCTCGACCGGGTGCAGCAGATTGCCCACGGCGAAGACCCCGGGTTCGCCGGTGCGGAACTCGGCGTCGGTGGCCGGGCCCCGGGTGCCGGGGTCGAGGGCGATCCCGGCGCTTCTGGCGAGCTCGTGGTCGGGGATCCAGTCGCCGGTGAACACCACGGTGTCGCAGCCGATGGCCGCGGTCCTGCCGTCCCGGTGCCGCAGCCGTACGCTCTCCAGCCGCGTCCGGCCGGTCAGTTCGGCCACGGTGGCGTCGGTGACCAGCGGAACGCCCTGGCGCAGCCGGGTGCCGAGGTGGCGCGCCGGGTGGGTCTGGTGGCGGGGCTGGTCGGTGACCATGGCGGCGACCTCGGCCCCGGCCCGGCGCAGGGTGGCCACCGCGGAGTAGCTGACCCGTTCCGCGCCGACGATGACGGCGCGGCGGCCGACGCTCTGGTGGTGCACATGGACGGCCTGCTGCAACTGCCCGGTGGTGAAGACACCCGCCGGCCGGGTGCCGGGCACCAGCCGGGCACTGCGCGGGCGTTCCCGGGCACCGGTGGCCAGGACGACGGCCGTGGCGGTGATCCGCTCCAGGCCGGTCGGGCCGGTGATGTCCACGGTCCGCGGTGCCGCCCAGCCGGTGGCCGTGACTCCGGTGCGCAGCACGGCCCCGGCGCGGATGGCGGCGGCGATGTGGTGGCGGGCGTAGTCCGGTCCGGTCATCACCCGGCGCAGATCGCGCAGTCCGAATCCGGTGTGGTCGCAGTGGCGGGGGATGCCGCCCGCGCGCTGTTCGCGGTCGAGGACCTCGACCCGGTCCACCCCGGCGGCGGCCAGCCGCGCGGCGACCGCGAGTCCGGCCGGTCCGGCCCCGATGACCAGCACGTCGACGGTGCGGTGAGTACGGTCGGTGGGGGTCATCGCCGGGCCTCCGTCCGGTCCTGGGCCGCGGTGGCCGCCTCGAACTGGGCGCGCACCGCGGCGCCGCAGAAGAATCCCTGGCAGCGCCCGGCCAGGGCCCGGGTGCGGCGCCGTAGACCGTCCAGCGAGGCCGGTGGCACGGTGGCGGTCAGCGCGTCGCGGATCTCGCCCCGGGTGACGCGTTCGCAGTGGCAGACCACAGTGCCGTAGGCGGGGTCGGCGGCGATGAGGTCGGCGCGCTGGTAGGGGCGCGGAAACGCCTCGCCGATGGTGGGCATCCGCACGGGCTCGATCTCCCGCTCGGGCCCGGGGTCCAGCCCGCAGTCGATGAGCAGTTCCGTCACCTGCGCGGCGATCGCCATGGAGGCGGTGAGCCCGGTGGAGCGGATGCCGCCCACGGCGACATACCGCCGTCCGGGGTCGGCGCGGATCTGGTAGTCGCCGTGCTCGGTGGCGGCGCGCAGTCCGGCGTAGACGGCGGTGACCTCCTCCTCCAGCAGTTCGGGCAGGATCCGCGCGCCCTTCTCGCGGAGCGAGGCCAGTCCGTCGGCCGACGATCCGGTGGCGGTCTTGTCGTCGAGGTCCTCGGCGGTGGGGCCGAGCATCACATTGCCGTACACGGTCGGCGACACCAGTACGCCCTTGCCGAGCGCGGTGGGCACCGGCAGCAGGATGTGGTCGACCAGGCCGCGGGCGAACTTGTCGAAGACGATGAGCTGGCCGCGGCGTGGGGTCACGGTGAACTCCTCGTGGCCGAGCCGCCGGTTGATCTCGTCCGAGTGCAGCCCCGCGGCGTTCACCAGGTGACGGGTGCGCAGCACCCCGCGCGGGGTGGCGATCTCGTGGTGGTCCGGGCCGGTGGTGATGGCTCCGGCCGGGCAGTTCAGATGCAGGGCGACGCCCGCGCGGACCGCCTGGGTGGCGTAGGCGAGCGTCGTCGTCCAGGGGCAGATGATGCTCTCGCCGGGGACTTCGAGCGCGCCGAGGGCGCCGGGTCCCAGGTGGGGTTCGCGGGCGTGGACCGCCTCGGCATCGAGGATGGCCGTCTCGTGGTAGCCGTTGCGGGCGGCCTTCTCGGCGAGTGCCGGCAGCGCGGCGAGCTGTTCCCCGTCCCAGGCGACGAGGAGCGCGCCGAGCGGTTCGAGCGGGATGCCGGTCTCGGCGGCGTAGGCGGTCAGCCGCTGGTAGCCCTCGCGCACCAGGCGGGCCTCCAGGGTGCCCGGGGTGGCGTCGAAGCCGGTGTGCAGGATCGCGGTGTTGGCCTTGGAGGTGCCGTTGCCGACGTCGTTCGACGCCTCGACCAGGGCGATCCGCAACGCGTACCGGGCCAGTTCGCGGGCGATGGCGGCGCCGACCGCCCCGGCGCCGATGATGGCCACGTCGTAGACCTCGTCGGGGAGGTCACCCGTGGTCGTAACGGTCATGCTGGTCCCTTGCTCGGTGGTGGACACGGCTCCTGGTGCGCGGGCGGTCTCAGTCGTGGGTGGCGGCCGGCGGCGCTTGGTCCAGCAGCGCGGCCACGGCCGAGCGGAAGGCGGCCAGCCGCTCGGCGGCCCGCTCCGCGCCGATCCGCGGTTCGTAGACGGCGGCGGGCTCCCACGCGGGGACCGCCTCCTCGACCGTCAGGCCCGGGTCGAGCCCCATTCGCGCGGCGGCGCCCACGCCCAGCGCCGTGACATCCGGCAGCGCGGACACCTCCACCGGCCGCTGCAGCAGATCGGCCTGGGTCTGCATCAGCAGCGCCGAGCGGGTCAGTCCCCCGTCGACCCGCAGGACGGTCAGCGGCGCGCCCAGGTCGGAGGCGGCCGCCTCGGCGATCTCCACGACCTGGGCGGCGATGCCCTCGCACAGGGCGCGCACCAGATGTCCGGCGGTGGTGTCGAGGCCGAGCCCGGTCAGCGAGCCCTTGAGGTCGCCGCGCCACCACGGCGCGGCGAGTCCGGCGAGCGCCGGTACGAAGGTGACTCCCCCGGTGTCGGGCACGGTTCCCCCGACCGGGTCGAGGTCCTGGGGCCCCTGTATCACCCCCAGGTCGCTGAGCCAGCGCACCGCGGAGGCGGCGGTGTACACCTGCCCGTCCAGGCAGTAGCTGGTGCGCCCGCCGAACCGCCAGGCCACACAGGAGACCAGGCCGTGGGGGCCGCGCCGGGGCCGGTCGCCGGTCTGGGCGAGGAGGAAGGCGCCGGTGCCGTAGGTGCACTTGGCGGTGCCCGGTTCGGTCACCCGCTGCGCCAGCAGGGCGGCCTGCTGGTCGACGAGGAGTCCGGTGAGCGGGACCTCGCCGCCGAAGGCCGTGGTGGTGCCGACCGGCCCGGCGGCGTCGACGACGCGCGGCAGCCGTTCGGCGGTCAGCCCGTACAGGTCCAGCGCCTTCGGGGACCAGGCGACCCGGTCGAGGTCGAGCAGCCCGGTGCGCCCGGCGGTGGCGGCGTCGGTGACGAACGCGCCGGTGAGCCGGTGGACCAGCCATACGTCGCTGGTGGTGACCACGCCCTCGCCGGTCAGATGGCGCCGGATCCAGGCCATCTTGGGCGCCGCGAAGTACGGGTCGAGGGGCAGGCCGGTGAGTTCGCGCAGCGTCTCGGCGTGCGGCGCGAGCCGCTCGCACACCGTGTGGGCCCGCCGGTCCTGCCAGACCAGCGCGTCCGTCAGCGGCTCTCCCGTGACGGGGTCCCAGGCCAGTACGGTCTCGCCCTGGTTGGCCAGCCCGACCGCCATGACCGGCTCCCCCGCGGCCGCGAGGGCCTGGCGTCCGGCCTCGAGGACCGAGGTGAGCAGCGCGGCCGGATCGACCTCGACCAGTCCGCCGGGCAGATGGCGGGGCCGTACGGGCACCTCGGCGGAGCCGATCACCCCGCGCTCCGGGCAGAGCACCAGCGCCTTGGTGCCCGAGGTGCCTTGGTCGATGGCGAGGACCGGGCCGGTCGCGGGGTCGGCCGGGGTGCGGTGGCGACGCTCTGCAGGCAGCATGTCCGGTTCTTCGCTCGGGGCGGGCGGATCGCTTCGGGTTCGGACGGGCGGATCGCTTCGGGTACGGGGGGCGGTGCGCTCGCGGGACGGAGCGCGGAGATCTTGCCGGAAAGCCTGGTGCAGGCGCGGGGCGGGCGTCAAGACGGCCCGTTCGGGCATGGACCGGAGTCCCCCGTTCCCGAATCGTTGCACCAGGACTATAAGATCCCTGCAACCATCCCCCAGGCCCCTCGTTTTCCCACGTCCGGTACGTCAGCTCCGTACGAAAGTCATCCGATGCCCGAGGAAGAGTTCCGCCCCGTGTACCACCCCGCGGGCTATGACGGCGGGCTGCGCGTGGCGCTGCAGGATCTGCGCACCGGACGCTGGATATCGATGCGCAATCTGCTCGCGGAGACCCCCACCTGGTCGCTGTGGACCCAGCGCACCCAGGTGCTGGCCACGGCCGCCGCCGGCTCCAACGTGGTGGACGCGTGGCGGACCGAGGAGCCGCAGAGCGTGGCCGCTCTGGTGATGCACACCCGGGTCGGGGTGGAGCGCGCGGTGCGCGCACACCGCGAGCGGCACCCCCGCACCCGGGAGCTGTGGCGGGAGGCGTGGCAGGCCTGCCAGCTGGCCGCGCACCACTCCCCGGCCGATCCGGTGCCCTGGGTGTGTCTGCTGGCCCTGGCCCAGTTGGACAAGGAGCAGCGGCAGGAGGAACACCGGGTGGCCCCGCCCGGTCCACTGCTGTTCCCGGGCCCCTGGGGACTGCTGGCGGAGGCCGACCGGCGCGATCCGCACAACCGCGAGGCGTACCACCGGATGCTGCAGTTCGTGTACGCCCGGCGGGCCGGGGGTTCGCTGGCCGAGGCGGTCAACTTCGTGCAGTGGGTGGTCTCGGGCGCGCCCAAGGGGTCCGCGCTGCAGGTGCTGCCGCTGTACGTCCATGTCGAGCGGTACCGCGAGGAGCGGGGCTACGAGAAGGCGCTCGACCTTCACTGGGCCACCGAGGACGCCACCCGGGACGCGAGGAACGCGCTGCTCGGCTGGTTCGACCACGCGGATGTCACGACGAGTTCCCTGCTCGATCTCAACCATCTGGCACACGCCCTGTGGGGCGCGCTGCTGTTTCCCGACGCGGCCCGCGTCTTCGAGACGCTGGGGCCGTACTTCACCCCGCTCCCCTGGGCCTACCGCACCCGCGACGCCGCCGACCGCGCCCTTGCTGAAGAAATGTTTCTTCGCGCCCGGGTCCGCTCGCTGGCCGGCGCCCGTGGGCCAAGACCCGGGGCCGGCGGCTGAGCCGAATTCCCCCCACCTGTACCACCCCTCGCCCGCCCCAGCATTCGGAGGTACATTCATGTCCACGGCCTGGTCGAGTCCAAGTCCCGCCCCCCACCGGGACGATGAACAGCGGCTGCGTGAGCTCGGCTATCAACCCGTCCTGGCCCGCCGGATGGGCGGCTTCGGCAATTTCGCCATCAGTTTCTCGGTCATCTCCATTCTCTCCGGATGCATGACGCTGTACGGCTTCGGGCTGGACACCGGAGGCCCCGCGGTGATGATGTGGGGCTGGGCCGGAGTGGGGCTCTTCGTCCTCTGCGTCGGGCTCGCTCTGGCGGAGGTGACCAGCGCGTACCCCACCTCGGGAGCGCTGTACTACATGGCCGACCGGCTGGGCGGACCGACCTGGGGCTGGTACACCGGCTGGCTCAATCTGCTGGGGCTGCTCGGGGCCATCGCCGGAATCGACTACGGCGCCGCCCTGTTCACCGGTGCGCTCTTCAACCTCCAGTGGGGATTCGATCCCACACCGGAATCGACCATGCTCATCTTCGTCTGCATTCTGCTGCTGCACGCGGCGCTGAATCTGTTCGGAGTGCGGCTGGTGAGCGTGCTCAACTCGGTCAGTGTGTGGTGGCATCTGGCGGGCGTGGCCATCATCGTCGGCGCACTGACGATCGTGCCCTCCCACCACCAGTCGCCCGAATTCGTCTTCACCGAATTCGTCAATAACACCGGCTGGTCGAATCCGCTGTATGTGACCGCGATCGGACTGCTGCTCGCCCAGTACACCTTCTCCGGCTACGACGCCTCGGCACATCTGTCCGAGGAGACCTCCAACGCCTCCGTCTACGCCGCCCGGGGGATCGTCCGCTCCATCTGGGTGTCCTGGGTGGCCGGGTTCGTACTGCTGGCCGGGCTCACCTTCGCCATCCAGGACTACGCCGGTACGCAGGGCAGCGCCACCGGGGTGCCGCCGGCGCAGATCCTGATCGACGCCCTGGGCACGGGCGGCGCCACCGCGATGCTGCTCATCGTCATCGTGGCACAGCTGTTCTGCGGGAACGCCGAGGTGGCGGCGGCCAGCCGGATGGTGTTCGCCTTCAGCCGGGACGGGGCGCTGCCGGGCTCGCGGCTGTGGCAGCGGGTCAGTTCGCGTACCCAGACGCCGGTGCACGCGGTCTGGCTGGCGGTGGCGGTGGCGGGTCTGCTGGCCCTGCCGTCCCTGTACTCCGAAACCGCCTACGGCGCGGTGACCGCCATCAACGTCATCGGGATCACGCCCGCCTACGCCATCCCCGTCTTCCTGCGGCTGCGCGCCGGGGACCGGTTCCAGCCGGGCCCGTGGAACCTGGGCCGCTGGAGCAAGCCGGTGGGCTGGATCGCGGTGGTGTGGGTGGCGGTGGTGACGGTGCTGTTCTGTCTGCCGCAGTCCAGCCCGGTGACGGTGGACTCGATGAACTACGCCTCGATCGCGCTGGCCGTGGTGCTGCTGCTGGCCACGATCTGGTGGTTCGTGGCCCGCCGCTCGTACAACACGCCGTCCGCGTACGGCACGGCGCGTGAGCAGGCGGAGATCGCCGAAGGCATCGTCTGAAAGTTCTTCGTATGCGTGAAGCCGGGTGTGGAAGGGCTTCCGCACCCGGCTTCAACGGCTCATCCGGAACGGCGCAGCGACTCGGCCGGAGGCCTCTCGCGGCCCGCGCCGTAGGCGAGGAAGTACGCGGGCGCCCGCTTCAGCCAGGGCGCCTTGGTGAGCACCTCGGCCAGCCGCAGCGGCTCCCCTCCGGCGGCCGGTGAACGTCCCTGCAGCAGCGGCCCGATGACCCGTGCGTGGGCGATCCGCTGCAACCCCTGCGTCGCGACGGTGGTCGGCCACCGGCGGCGCTGGACGGCGCGTACGTCGGCGAGGCCCACGGTGCCCTCGCGCAGTGGCCCGGCCAGATGGCGGGCGGCGGCGACCGCGTCCTCGACGGCGAGGTTGATGCCGATCCCGAACACGGGCGACATCGCGTGGGCCGCGTCCCCGATGCACAGCAGTCCGGGGCGGTGCCAGCGGCGGAGCCGGTCCATCCGTACGTCCAGCAGCTTCACCTCGTCCCAGGACCGCGGGCCCGGCGCACGGTCGGCCGATCCCCGCCGCATCCATGGGGTGGCCTCCGTGAACGCGGCGAGGAACCGGTCGAGGCCTTTGGCCCGGCATTCGGCGTCGGCCCCCTTGGGGATCAGGGCGGCGCACTGCCAGTAGTCACCACGGTCGATCATCGCGGTGAGGAAGCGCTCCCCGACGTTGGCCACCAGCCCCTGGGGGTCGCTCTCCTCGCGCGGCAGCCGGAACCACCAGACGTCCATCGGGCAGGCGAACTCCTGGAGTCCGAGCTCCGGCAGGTCGCGGGCGAGCGATCCCCGGCCGTCGCAGGCCACGGTGAGGGTGGCGCGCAGCTCGCCGGTGGAGCCGCTCGCGCGGTCGCGGTAGCGCACTCCGGTGACCCGTCCGCGCTCCATGAGGAAGGAGGTCACCTCGGTGTTCGTCCGCAGTCGGAAGGTGGGTTCCCGCTTGGCCTCGTCCGCCAGCAGATCGAGCAGATCCCACTGCGGCACCATCGCCACGTAGTTGTACTTCCCCGGCAGTGAGCCGATCTCGCCGACCGTGAACAGCTCGCCGCCCCGTCCTATGGGCAGCTGGACGGAGTGCACATGCCGCTGCGGCAGGGCCGCGAACCGGTCGGCGAGGCCCAGGTCGTCCAGGAGCCTGAGGGTACTGGGGTGCACCGTGTCGCCGCGGAAGTCGCGCAGGAAGTCCCCGTGCTTCTCCAGGACGGTGACCTCCACCCCGGCCCGGGCGAGCAGCAGCCCGAGGACCATCCCGGCCGGCCCGCCGCCCACCACACAGCATGTGGTCCGCTCCATCTCATGGCTCCCTTCGACATCCCCGAGGCCATGGGCACCCTCTCAGGACGGTTTACCCCGCGGCGCCACGCCACACCGGCGCCGCGGGGGCTCCGGGGCCTCCGGTTCACGATCGGCTTGAATCTTCCCGGGCCCGCGTCCGTATCCCCGCGTGATGGTGTGGGGCGTATAAGGAGGTCTGTATGGCAGCCGAACCCGATCCGGACCGACCAGCCGGGCGTCAGGTGATCGAGCCGACCGCCATCTTCCCCGCGACGTCGGAGTACGACGATGCCCCGGAGGGGCCGGTCGAGGGGTGGATGGAGGAGCTCGACCTCTTCCGGCCGCCGGGCACCGAGCTGCCGCCCGAGGCGCCGCCCATGGCGGATGACGACACCCAGGAGATGGCGGGCGGCCCCTCCGCGGCCGACGCCTGGCCCCCGCAGGAGGCACCGCCCGCGCCAGAGCAACCGCCCGCGCCGCCCGCCCCGGCCGGGCGGCGCCGCCCCGGCGCCGCCCTGCTGGTGCTGGCCGGGCTCGGTGCGGGCGTCGCCCTCTCGCTGGTGGTGATGGTGGTGGACCGGGACTCGGCGTCCGGCGCGGCCGAGGGCGGCGCGTCCGCCAAGCCGACCGCGCCCACCGCGCCCGCGACCTCCGGCGCGCCGCAGACGCCGAGCGCCCCCGCCTCGCAGGGCCCGGACGACCAGTTGCCGCCGCCGGGCGACCCGGGCGATGTGCTGACCCTCGGGAGCACCGGCCCGGAGGTCACCGAGCTCCAGAAGCGGCTGCTGCGGATCCCGAACGTGTATCAGGACGGGCAGGTCAACGGCCAGTACGACCAGACGCTGGCCCAGGCCGTATCCCGGTTCCAGGTGTGGTACGGGATCCGGGGCGACGCGAACGGGGTGTACGGGAGCGCCACCCGGCGCGGTCTGGAGTCGCGCACCTGACGCCACGGCCGGAGGCGGACCGGGGCGGGGTGGGGCGGGACAGGGTGGGGCGGGGTGCCATCAGGTGGCGCCGAAGACCTGGGTCCAGTACGTGCCCGCGCGGCTGCCGGTGGCATGGCCGACGCCGATGTGGGTGAAGTCGGGCTTCAGGATGTTGGCGCGGTGGCCCGGGCTGTTCATCCAGCCGCGCACCACCTCCTCCGGGGAGCGCTGGCCGCACGCGATGTTCTCGCCGATGCCGCGGTGGGTGGCCCCGGCGGTCCGGGCCCGGTCCCAGGGCTGATGCCCTTCGGGACCGGTGTGGGAGTAGAAGTCGCGGGCCACCATGTTGTCGCTGTGCGCCTGCGCGGCGGCCGTCAGCCGCGGGTCCGGGGCGAGGGGCGCGAGCCGGGCTGCGGCGCGCTCCGCGTTGGTGAGGGCGATGACCTCGGAGGCCAGGCGCAGCAACCCGTCCG
Organism: Streptomyces endocoffeicus; assembly: GCF_016741935.1. GTDB lineage: Bacteria > Actinomycetota > Actinomycetes > Streptomycetales > Streptomycetaceae > Streptomyces > Streptomyces endocoffeicus. The sequence continues at coordinate 1,101,444 of NZ_JAERRG010000001.1, forward strand.
GGGTGAACGGCCGGGCCCATACCGCCGTCCAGTAGACGTCCCCGGTGGTGGGGCCGTCGGCCCGGCCGATGCCCAGGTGGACGAGGGCCGGATCGTGGAACGGGCCCCGGCGCTCGGCGCCTTCGAGGCAGTAGTCCACGAACTCCCGTGGAGTGCGCGGCCCGGAGACGATGTGCTCGGCGACGGTCAGCGGGCGGTATCCGTGCGCGGCGATCCGGTGGAAGAGCGAGGTCCCGTCCGGGCTCTCCAGCGCCAGCGCACCGTGGGCGGCCATGGCCCGGGCGTGCGCCTCGGCGGCCGCGGTCAGCCGTCCGTCGAGGGCCACGGGCGCGGCCCCGGCCCGCGCCCGCACCGCGTTCACCGCGTCGAGGGCCTGCCGCGAGGCCCCGTCGGCGGGGGCAGGGGCGGCGGTCGCCGGGGCGGGAGGCACGACCGGAGGCACGAGAGGCATGGGAGGCACGGGCGCAGGAGGCGCGGACGCGGGAGGCGCGAGTGCGGGGGACGCGGGTGCGAGGGACGCGGGGGCGGCGGCGGCTCCGTCGTCGGCGACGTCGACGCCGAAGTCCCGGGCCACACCGGCCAGCCCGTCGGCGTACCCCTGGCCGATCGCCCGAACCTTCCAGCCGCCGCCACGGCGGTAGACCTCGGCGAGCAGCAGCACCGTCTCCCGCGAGGGGCGCGGCGGGGCGAACCGGGCCAGCGGCGACCCCCGCTCGTCCAGGACGCTCAGCACGGGCGCCGGAAGCCGCCCCAGCGGGGTGCCCGGGTCGGCCGGGCTGATGACGAGGGTGACCCGGGCGGCGCCGGGCCGCAGCGCCCCCGGCCGCAGAGTGACGGTGTCGCCGTCCAGCCGGGCGCCGGGCGCGCTGGGCTGGTTGAAGAAGACGAAGTCGCCGTCGCCCGCGACCTTTCCGTCCTCGCCGGTGATCAGCGCGGACAGGTCGAACGGACCCGGCACCCGGATGGTCAGGGCGCCGTCGGGCAGCGCCTGGTTCCCGCCGGGCACCAACTCGCCCATGTCCGCTCCTCACCGCCGCCGCGTATCCGGAGGCAACGCGTCATGAGGGGCAACGCCCGGGCGCCCCCGGCGGTTCCGGCGGGCGCCCCGGCGGTGTGGCGGCGGTCAGACCGGCACCGCGACGTACTTGTACTCCAGGAACTCGTCGATGCCGACGCGGCCGCCCTCGCGTCCGAGCCCGGACTGTTTGACGCCGCCGAAGGGGGCCGCGGGGTTGGAGACCAGTCCGGTGTTGAGGCCGACCATGCCGACCTCGAGCCGCTCGCTCACCCGCAGCGAGCGGTTGAGGTCCTGGGTGAACACATAGCCCACCAGACCCCATTCGGTGTCGTTGGCGGTGGCGAGGGCCTCGTCCTCGTCGTCGAAGGTGAGCACGGCCGCGACCGGCCCGAAGATCTCGGTCTCCATCAGCCGGCTGGCCGGGGAGACACCGGTGAGCACCGTGGGCGGGTAGAAGCAGCCGGGGCCCTCGGGGGTGCTGCCGCCGACCAGGACCTCGGCGCCGCGCGCCACGGCGTCCGCGACCAGCTCCTCGACCTTGGTACGCCCCGCCCGGTCGATGAGCGGCCCGACCTGGACACCGGGGCGGCTGCCGGGGCCGACCTCCAGCGCGCCCATGCGGCGGGCCAGCCGGTCGGCGAACTCGGCCGCCACGGAGGAGTGGACGAAGAAGCGGTTGGCCGCCGTGCACGCCTCGCCCATGTTGCGCATCTTGGCGGTCATGGCGCCCTCGACCGCGACGTCGAGGTCGGCGTCCTCGAAGACGATGAAGGGGGCGTTGCCGCCGAGTTCCATGGAGGTGCGGACCACCGCGGACGCGCTCTGGGCGAGCAGGGTACGGCCGACCTGGGTGGAGCCGGTGAAGGAGAGCTTGCGGATGTGTCCGCCGGTGAGCAGCGGCTCCACGACCTCTCCCGCGCGGGAGGTGGTGACCACGTTGAGCACCCCGGCCGGAAGCCCCGCCTCTTCCAGGATTCCGGCGAGCGCCAGGCTGGACAGCGGGGTCTGCGGGGCGGGCTTGAGCACCATGGTGCAGCCCGCGGCGATCGCCGGGCCGATCTTGCGGGTGCCCATGGCCAGCGGGAAGTTCCACGGCGTGATGAGCAGACAGGGGCCGACCGGGCGGCGCATCAGCAGCATGCGGTTCTTGCCGTCCGGCAGCGTGGAGAACCCGCCCTCGACGCGCACCGCCTCCTCGGAGAACCAGCGGAAGAACTCCGCGGCGTAGGCCGCCTCTCCGCGCGCCTCGGCCAGCGGCTTGCCCATCTCGGCCGTCATCAGCGCGGCGAGCGCGTCGGCCCGCTCCATGATCAGCTCATAGGCGCGGCGCAGGATCTCGCTGCGTGCGCGGGGCGCGGTGGCCGCCCACTTCTCCTGGGCCTCCTCGGCCGCGGCCAGGGCGCGCTGCCCGTCGGCGGGGGCGGCGTCGGCGACGTCGCACAGCACCTCACCGGTGGCCGGGTCGTCGACCGGCATGGTCTGGCCGCCCGCCGCGTCGGACCACGCCCCGGCGATGTAGAGCTGTTTGGGCACCGCGGCGAGGACCTCGGCGGCCGAAGGGTACGAGGGGGTGGACATAGGGGCAATCTCCTATCGGACCGCCGCCGGTCCGAGGGGTTCGGACCGGCGGGCGGATCGGGCTCCCGTGGGTGATGTGCGGTGCGCGTCAGGAGTCCGCTGTTCCGGCGCTGACGGCGGCGGACCAGGCGCGCAGACCCTCGTCGATCGCCGCTTCGTCGACGACGAGGGCGGGGATCATCCGGACCACATGGTTCCAGGCGCCGCACAGGAGCAGCAACAGCCCTTCGTCCACGGCGGCGCGCTGCACCCGGGCCGCGGTCGCCGGGTCCGGCTCGCCGTCGGCGGTGACGAACTCGCTGGCCAGCATGAGGCCGAGGCCGCGCACATCGCCGATGGCGGGGGTCTTGGCGGCCACGTCCTCCAGACCGCTGCGCAGCCGCGCCCCCATGGCCTCGGCGTTGGCCACGAGGTTCTCCTCGCGGACCACGTCCAGGGTGGCGACGGCCGCCGCGCAGGCCACGGCGTTGGCGCCGTAGGTGCCGCCCTGGGAGCCGGGCCAGGCCTTGTTCATCAGCTCCTCGGAGGCGGCGATGCCGGACAGTGGGAAGCCGCTGGCCAGCCCCTTGGCGGTGACCAGGATGTCGGGGCGGATGCCGAAGTGGTCATGCCCCCAGAACCGTCCGGTGCGGCCCACCCCGGTCTGCACCTCGTCCAGGATCAGCAGGAAGCCATGGCGGTCGGCCCGCTCCCGCAGGCCCCGCAGGAACCCCTCGGTGGCGGGCACATAGCCGCCCTCGCCGAGCACCGGTTCGACGATGATCGCGGCGGTGTCGTCGGGCGGGGAGATGGTCTGCAGGACGTAGTCCAGCTCCCGCAGGGCGAACCGGGTCGCGGTCTCCTCGTCCCAGCCGTAGCGGTAGGCCGTGGGGAACGGGGTCACCACGACGCCGCTCATCAGGGGGGAGAAACCGGACCGGAAGCGGGTTCCGGAGGTGGTCATGGAGGCGGCGGCCACGGTGCGGCCGTGGAATCCGCCGTGGCAGACCAGGACGTTGGGCCGGCCGGTGGCCTGGCGGGCCAGGCGCAGGGCCGACTCCACGGCCTCGCTGCCGGAGTTGCTGAAGAACAGACTGTCGAGGCCCGCGGGGAGCACCTCGCCCAGCTTTTCGACCAGCCGCCGCAGCGGCGGGTGCATCACGGTCGTGTACTGGCCGTGGATGAGGGTGCCCACCTGCTCCTGGGCGGCGGCGACGACCCGCGGATGGCAGTGCCCGGTGCTGGTGACGCCGATGCCCGCGGTGAAGTCGAGGTATCGCCGACCGTCCTCGCCGTCGACGTAGGCGCCCTCTCCGCGGACGGCGACCACCGGAGTGGCTTGACGGAGCTGCGGCGACAGATTGGTCATGTTCTCTCCCACACCCACGGATCGACGATGCGCTCGGACACTTCGAGGGTGAGGGGGCGGACCCGGTCAGGACAATGATCACTGTGTCGCGGGGTGGTGATCGCTATGGACGATCTGTCAACGACCCCGGGGACGGTCCCTGTCAAGAGGCCGGCCGGGATCGTGGTTGCGTTCGGCGTACGGGCTTGCCAGAGTGAGCCGCATGAACGGCTCGGGCGGCACCGCGTACGACGCTGCCGGACGGCCGCTGACCCGGCCCGCCGAACCCCCGCGGATCCCGGGGCGTCCGCCGCTCGGCCTCTCCGAGGTGCTGCGGCTTCCGGTGCTGGCCGCCGGGGCACCGGAGGTGGTCTCCGGCCATGGGCAGCTGGACCGGCCGGTCCGCTGGGTCCACATCACCGAGCTGCTGGACCCGGCGTCCTTCCTCAAGGGCGGGGAGCTGGTGCTGACCACCGGGATGCCGCTGCCCGAGGATCCGGCGCTGGTCCGCCGGTATGTCGACGAGCTCGCGGACGTCGGCGCCGCCGGGCTGGTCATCGAGCTGGTGCGGCGCTACCACCGGCCGCCCTCGGAGCTGGTCCGGGCCTGTCTGGCGCGGGACTTCCCGCTCGTCCTGCTCTCGCGGACGGTGAACTTCGTGGAGGTCACCCAGGTGCTCCACTCCCTGATCGTCGGCAGTCAGGTGGAGAGCCTGCGCCGGGCCCAGGACGTCCATGACACCTTCACCGCGCTGACCCTGCGCGGCGCCGGGCCGGAGGAGGTGGTGGACATGGCCGCCGAGATGAGCGGGCACCCCGTGGTGCTGGAGAACCTGGTGCACCAGGCCGTCATCTGCGGTTCACCGGGGCGCGGGGTGGAGGGGGCGCTGACCGGCTGGGAGCGGCGCTCGCGCGCCACGCCCTCACCCGACCGGACCGGGCTGAGCGGTCCGGAGGACTGGCTGGTGACCGCGGTGGAGTACCGGGGCGAGCGATGGGGGCGGCTGCTGATGCTCCCGGACGGGGCCCGGGACCCGGCGGTCGGCCCCGAGGACGCGATGGTCCTGGAGCGCACCGCCACGGCCCTGACCATCGCCCGGCTCACCCATCACACCCGCTGGGAGCGGCGGGCCCAGCGCACACTGCTGCTGGACCTGGTGGAGCAGCGCTGCCGCTCCAGGGGCGAGGCCCGGGCCAGGGCCGAGGCGCTGGGCGTGCCGGTCGCGGGCCGCCGGCTGATGGTGGTGCTGGTCAGCCCCGGGCCCGGCGCCGGGGAGACGACCGAGCTGGAGGACCGGCTGACGGACGAGCTGGGGGCCGCCGGGGCCGCCGTACTGGTCGGCGCGGTGCCCGGTGACCACATAGGGGTGCTGTTGGCCCTCACCGCCGCCACGCCCTGGCGGCCGCTGGTGGAGCGGCTGAGCCGGTCGGTGCGGGAGTTCCGGCCGGACGCCGTGATCAGCGTCGGCTCGGAGGTGTCGGACCTGTCGCAGACCGCCCGGTCGTTCCAGCAGGCGGCGCGGGTCGCGGACGCCGCCGTTCCGGGGACGCCGGACAAGGCGTTCCACGAGCTGTCCGACATCGGGCTGCGGCAGTTGCTGTACGCGCTGCGCGGCGATGTGCGGCTCCAGGAGTTCGTGGAGCGGCAGTTGGGACGGCTGGTGGACTACGACGAGCGGCATGGCACCGATCTGCTGCCGGTACTGCACACCTTCCTGGACGCGGCGGGCAACAAGACGGTGGCCGCCAAGCGCGCGAATCTGTCCCGGCAGGCGTTCTACCAGCGGCTGCACTCGGTGGAGCGGGTGCTGGGCTGCGATCTGGAGTCGGGTGAGCAGCGCACCCAGCTCCATGTGGCGCTCACCGCCTTCCGTCTGCTGCGGCTGTCCCGGGGCCCGGCCTCGTCCTGAGACGGCGACGCGCCACGGCCGGCCCGGATCGAATCCGGGCCGGCCGTGGCGCGTTCGTGGACTTCCGCGGCGCGGGGGTCATTTGACGAAGTCGTCGACGACCTTCGGTGGCCAGCAGCCGACGTTGAGCACGCCGATGGAGTAGGCGCGGGAGACGAGGGCCGCGCGGTTGGGCACCCGCAGCTTCCGCAGCAGCCGAGTCACGTGGTACTCGACACCCTGCCGGCTGAGGTAGAGCCGGGAGGCCAGGGGGATGGTGGAGAGCCCGGCAGCGATGCCCTCCAGGATGCGCGCCTCGGTCTCGGTGAGGAGCTTCTTACGGTCGGTGACCATGTCCACCTCCTCGCCACCCGCCGTGGGACGCATCACCACGAGGATCGACGCCACATGGGCGGTGCCCTCGCGCACCGCCACGGCGGTGAGCCCGCTGGTGAAGGCGGCCCCCTCGGCCCCGATGGCCACCACATGGGTGGTGAACCGGTGGCGGGAGCCGTCGAGGAGCCGGGTGAACTGCCGCTTCAGCGCCTGTCGGACGCTGGGGTGGACAAGGTCACTGAAGTCACGGCCGCACACGTCCGAGGCGGCGTCGTCGAACTGCCGGAAGAATTCCCGGTTCGCCTGCTGGACGATGAGCGACGGGTCGAGACAGACGACACACGCCCCTGGCTGATCGAACTGGCGCAATAGATCCGTGTACTCGGTCTGCTCGTGTCCAAGCTCGTGGGGGGTTGGCCGAGCCGAATCCGCTAGTAAAGGCAATGCCAAGGGACTGCCATCCCTTCCTAATTCTCAGTATTCGGAATTGAATACCGATATTCAATTCCGAATGTTCATTTCAGAATTGAGACTAGGGATCTACGGGTACGGAAGTCAACGTCAACAGGGGTGTGGCCACCCAATCCCGTGGTGGGGTGCCCCGAAGGTTCGGTCCGCACCCCACCCCTTCGGTGGGCCGGTACGGTCGGTTCACGAATCCTCGTCAAACAGCGTCCAATTATCGCCGTTAACGCTCCGTTCACGAATGCATGCGAGGCAGCAGCTCGATGAGCTCGCGCCGCCCGGAGACGCCCAGCTTGCGATAGGAACTCGTCAGATGCTTCTCGATGGCGCGGGAGCTCACCCCCAGCTCGGCCGCGACCTCCTGGTTGGTCAGGCCGCGTCCGACGAGGGAGGTCACGGTGCGTTCGGTACGGGTGAGGGTCGCCTCCGGCGGGGCGGCCGCCGCACCGCTGCCGTCCGCCGCGCGGATCCGGTCGACCAGCCGTGGCACTCCGCACGCCGAGGCCAGGGCCGCGGCCTCGCGGAGTACCGCCGCCGCCTCGCCGCCGCCCGGCCTCAGCCGCTTGCCCAGCAGCACGAGCGTGCGGGCGAGTTCGAGTTCATTGGCCGAGGCGCGCAGTACGTCGACCGACTCGCGCAGCAGCCGCACCCCCTGGTCACCGTCGGTCAGCCGGGCCTTCACCCGCAGCGCGCGGCCGAGCGCCACGGGGGCGCCCCATTCCGTCGCCCGCAGCAGCTCCTCGTCGGCCAGTGCCCCGGCCGCGTGGGGGTCGCCGACCCGCCGGTGGAGGTCGGCCGCCCAGGGCCGCCAGGAGAAGAGCACGGGATTGCGCCAGCCCGACGCCTCCAGCTGCCGGCCGCAGGCCAGGAGGGTTTCGAGGGCGCCGGGCCAGCGGCCCTGCTCGGCGTCCTGCGCCGCCTTGACGAACTGCAGCGCCGCGGTCAGGGCCAGGCTCGAGGAGCGGCGCCGGCCGGGGCCGTCCAGAATCCGCTCGATCAGCGCGGAGTCCTGGAGGTCCAGGGCCACGCGGGTGAGGGCGAGGGTGGAGACGACCCCGGCCTCCTGCCAGTGCACCTCGGCCAGCCGCACGGCGCGCTCGGCGTATTCACGTGCCTGGGCGACGCGGCCGCGGGCGCTGAGCACCATGGCCTGCTGGACGTTGACGAGCGCGTCCACGACCGTGCCGCCCCGCCGCCGCGTCTGCTGCTCCATGGCCAGCCAGGAGCTGATCCCCCGTACCGAATCGGCGGCCACCAGCCCGATCACCACCAGCGGCAGCGGGGTGTGGACCTGGTCGGAGGTGGCCGGTTCGCGCTCCAGGATGCGGTTGGCCAGCCGGGTGACCTCGGCCGCGGGCCATCGGGCGGTGAGCACCGCCGCGTTGAGCAGCACCGCCGTCAGCTCGCGCTCGGCGGAGGTGGTCAGTGGCGGCTCCTCCCCCAGCGCGGACAGCCGCTCGACCGCCGCGGCCAGCTCCGCCGGGTCCTCGTGTCCGGCGTGCCGCAGCCGCGCCTCGAGCCGCAGCGCCACATCGCGCGCCGTGCCCTCCAGCGAGGCGGCGGGCCCCAGGTCCTCGGCGACCTGGTGCAGCAGATCGATGACCGACGGGGGCCCCAGGCCCACGATGGTGGGCGAGATCCGCAGGGCCGCGGCGGCCCGGAGCCTGGGGGTGGTCAGCAGGGGGATCGCCTGGGAGATGTGGCGTTCGCAGGCGGCCGGGTCGAAGCCGCGCTCCGCGGTGGCCAGATCGATCAGCAGCCGGGCCCGGCCCTCCCCGGTCAGCGAGCCGTCCAGGAGGGCGCGGCGCAGATAGCGGGCGGCGGTGCGGGGCGCGCCGCGGCGCAGCGCGGTGTCCGCCGCGGCCCTCAGCACCTCCACCGCCCAGGGGTGGTCGGAGCTGGTGACGGCCAGGAGCTGGGCGGCGACGAGTTCGGCGGGGCGTCCGTTGTGGTACATCAGGGCCGCCGCGGCGTCGTGCAGCCGCTCCCGTTCGGCCACCGTCATCGAGGACTCGACCGCGTCCTGCACCACCCGGTGGAGGAAGCGCGGCTCCTGCTCGGCCGCGATCAGCCCCAGCTGGTGGAGGTCGCGCAGCGCGGCCAGGAAGCCGATCGGGTCCAGCCCGGCCAGCCGCCCCAGGAGGTCCGGGTCGGCCTGGTCGCCGAGGACCGCGATGGCGGCGGCCAGGTCGCGCGGGGGCCGGGGCTGGGCGCGCAGGGAACTGGCCAGCCGCTCGCGCAGCTGGGCGGGGCGCAGGGAGCGGGCCGTCTCGGCATGCTCGGCGGTGGGCCGGTGGCCGCGCATGGCCAGGTCCGCCAGCACCGACTTCAGGAACAGCGGGTTGCCCGCGGAGCTCTCGTGGCAGGCGCGGGCGAACTCCTCGTCCCCCGGCACGCCGAACTGCTCGAGGATCACTTCCTTGGTGGCGCCCAGCGACAGCGGTGCGGGGCGCAGCACCCGCCGCGCCGCCTCGACGATCTCCCGCAGCAGTGGGTCCCCGGGGCGCCGGTAGCCGTCCCGCAGCGCGCAGACGAGTACGGCGCGCAGCGCGTGCAGCCGCTTGACGAGGAAGGCGAGCCAGCGCAGCGAGGGGGTGTCGACCCACTGCAGATCGTCCACGAGGATGAGCAGCGGGCGCTCGGCACTCGCGGTGGCCAGCACCGAGCGCAGGCCGTACAGCGCCTCCTCGGGGATGGTGACGGCCCCGTTCTCGTCGAGCGGCGGTGCGTCGTCGGAGAAGACCGTCCGGCAGAGGTCGACCTCTCCCTCGATGCGCTGCCCGCGGAGCTCTTCCGGGGCGCCGGTGAGCAGGCTGTCGAAGAGCTGGCGGACCACGCCGAAGTCGAAGTCCTGCTCCATCGGCGCGGCGTTGGCGCGCAGGACCCTGATCTTCTCGCCCTCGGCGAGCATCGGCAGCTGGTGCAGCAGCGCGGTCCGGCCGGTCCCCAGGGGGCCGGTGAGCAACACCAGTGACGAGTCCCCCGCCGCCGCGGCCCGCAGGGCCTCCGCGACCTGCGCCAGCTCGGCCTCCCGTTCAAGCAACATCGATTCCGCCTCCCTGCGCCGCCCGCAGTAACGCGATCAGCTCCGCGCGACCGCCGATCCCCAGCTTTCGGTACGCACCGCTGAGTCTGAGCTCCACGGTGCGTCTGCTAACGGAGAGGGTCTCGGCTATCTCCCGGTTGCCATGACCGAGTCCGGCGAGGGAGGCGGTGCGCTGCTCGGGCTCGGTCAGCGTCGCCCACGCCGGATGCGGGACGCGTCCGCGGACGGCCGAGGGCCCGGTCCGCTCGGACAGCTCGCGCACCTTCGCGACCAGCTTGCTGGAGGGCCGGTGGGCGATGACGAAGGTGAACAGCTCGGCCACCAGGGGGGCCGCGGCGCTCGGGTTCCCGGTGTCGAGTTCGGCCGTGGCCAGCTCCATCAGGGCCCCCGCGTAGGCGAGCCGGGCCGGGGTGCCGCGCAGGGTGGCCACCGCCTCGCGGAGCCGCTCGCCCCGCCCCTCGCGGGCCACCCGCCCGGCGCCCAGCTGGGCCCAGCCGAGCGTGTTGGGGGCGCCCCACGACCGGGCCAGCGCGAGTTCCTCGTCGGCGAGCCGCCGTGCCTCCTCGTGGTCGCCGAGGACATCGTGGACCCGGGCGGCCATCGAACGCCACGGCATCAGGGCGGGGTTGATCCGCCCGCGGCCCAACTGCCATCTGCCGGTGGCCCGGAACAGCTCCACCGCCTCGGGCAGCCGGTCGTCCTTGACGGCCACCAGTGCCCGGGCGAAGAGCAGATAGCCCCAGGAGGCGCCCTCGCGCGACTCGGCGGGGGCGGAGGCGGCCGCGAGCACACCGGCCTGGCCGAGGTCGCCGTTCTCCAGGGCGATGAGGATCCGGACGGCCAGCAGATACGGAACGGTGTAGCGGTGCCAGAGGGAGCGGGGCAGCGACCGCTCGGCGGCGGCCACGTCCCGTTCGGCCATGTCGAGCCGGCCGCGCCGCAGATTCAGCTCGCCGCGGACGGCCAGGGCCTGGGCGGCGGCCGCGCGGGCGTGCCGCCGGCGCAGGTCGGTGTGGAGGACGTCCAGCCGGACCTCGGCCTCGTCCAGGTCGTCGGTCAGCAGCAGGGTCCGGACGGCGGTGAGCCGGGGCAGGATCAGGGCGCCCGCGCCGCCGTCCAGGGTGAAGACCCGATGGGCCAGCGCCCGGGCGGTGGGCAGGTCCGCCCCGCGCAGGGCCAGCCGCCAGGCGCGCGCCGCGGCCTGCACCGGGCAGGTGGGGTCGTCGGGCAGCGGCGGGATTCCGTCCGGGACCAGATCGGTGTCGTCCTGGCTGTCGGACTCGGTGAGCCAGAACAGCCCGGCCAGCGCCCCCCGTTCCTCGCCGTCGGTCGAGGGCAGCACGTCGACGATCGCGCGGCGCAGCGCCTTGTCGTCACCGCGGGAGAGTCCGAGGTCGGCGGCGCGCGCCCGGGTCCGGCCGGGCCCGCCGTCCCCGGTGCGGATGATCTCCGCCAGCCGGCGGCCCGCGGCCTCGGGGGCGGCGAGCACTTCGATGGCGGCGAGTTCGAGGCCCAGCTGGGCGCGTGGCGCCGGGTCCAGCGGCTCCTCCAGCGCCCGGGACAGACAGGCGATCGCCTGGGCGGTCCGGCCCGCGCGCAGTGCGGCGGCGCAGGTGCGGCGCAGCACGGGGATCACCCAGGGCTCGTCGACCGGGCGGGCGGCGAGCAGCAGCCGGGCGATGTCCTCGTCGGCCACGGCCGCCCGGTAGGCCAACTCGGCGGCGCGGGCGTGGAGTTCGGCCCGCTCGTCGCCGGGCATCTCGGCGAGGATCCAGCTGCGCGCCTCGGGCCGGCTCAGCCGGAGCCCGGTCCCGGAGGCGATGGCGAGCCCGCTCTCCTGGAGCACTTCGGGCAGTCCGGGCTCGCTCGCGGCGCGGGGGCCGGCGAGCGCGTACAGCAGGGGCAGATCCAGCAGATCGCCGCAGACGGCGAGCGCGCGGACGAGCGCGACGGCCGTGTCGGACAGCCCTCCGAGCACCCGGACGGTGTGGTCACCGCCCACGGCATCGCCGATGGTGGACAGTTCCGGCACCCGCCCGGCGACCGGCGCGTAGCCGTGTTTGGTGAAGCGGCGCAGTGCCTCGGACAGCACCTCGGGGTTGCCCGCGCTCGCCTCCAGGGCCGCGGAGATGAAGGCGTTGTCGCCGGGGCGGCCGCAGATCAGCGCGACCGTGGCGGCCACGTCGCGCGGGGCGAGCGGGGCCAGTTCGCATTCGAGGGTGATCACCTGCTGCGGCGCGGTGGACAGGGGGCACGCGCCGGGGCGGAGCCGGCCGGTGCCGCTCACCAGCAGCACGATCAGGGCGTCGGGCAGCCGCCGTATCAGTGCCCCGAACCAGCGCAGCGAGGCCGGGTCCAGCCATTCCACATCGTCGACGGCCAGCAGGGTGGGCCGCTCCCGGGCGGTCCGCAGCAACTCGGTCAGGCCCGGTAAGCGGCTTTCGGGCCCCTGTCCGGTCAGGGCCTTCATCGAGCCCTCGGTGAGTCCGTCCATCGGGGCGAGCAGCTGTCCCACCACGCCGTAGCGCACATCCCGCTCGCCGGGGGTCGCCTTGGCGCGCAGCACGCGGAAGCCCTGGTCCTCGGCCAGCCGGGCGGCGAGGTTCAGCAGGCGGCTCTGTCCGTAACCGGGCCTGCCGATCAGTGTCACCACCGAGGAACGGCCCCGGCCGAGATCGGCGACGGTCTGGGCGAGCATGGCCTGCTCTCGTTCACGGCCGGGGAACGGGAGCCCGTTGAGCTGCATGGTGTGACTATATGCCTGGGGTGGGGCGTGAACCTGTCACCGAGCCGCCGTGCGCGCGTCAGCGTCGGCCGCGTGAGGCGAAGACCCACGCGGGGGCCTGTGGATCGGGAAGGCTCGGCGTCTTCAGCACCGAGGCGAGCTCCCCGCGCTGCCCGACACTCAGCTTCCGGTAGACGCTGGTGAGATGGGTCTCCACGGTGCGTACGGTGACGAAAAGCGACTCGGCGATCTCGCGGTTGCCCGCCCCGCGCGAGGCCATCTGGGCCACCTTGCGCTCGGTGCCGGTGAGCAGGTCGACCGGTGAGGCGGTGATCTCGCGCATCCGGCCGCCCGCGGCCACCAGCCGGCTGCGGGCGTCCCTGGCGAGCGCGAGCGCGCCGCAGCCCTGCGCGAGGTCGACGGCCGAGCGCAGCCGCTCCCGGGCCTCGCGCGGCCGCCCCGCGTCCAGCAGCGCCCCGCCGAGCAGGAACTCGGCCCGGGCGTGCTCGGAGCGGGCGGGCGACCCGGAGAAGTGCTCGACCGCCGCGGTGAGTTGGGCGATGCCCTCCTCGCCGGGAGTGGTCACCCCGCGGGCCAGGGCGGCGAGCCCGAAGGCGCGCGGGGTGCTCCAGCGGCGGGCCAGCTCGGCGCCGTGCTCGACCAGGTCCCGCGCCTCGTCCGCCCGCTTCTCCGCCGCGAGCAGACAGGCCGCCTCGCTCCACCAGGGCAGGAACACCGGGTTGGCGAAGCCGGACTCCTCCAGGGAGGCGCCGCAGTCGAGCAGCAGCCGCAGCGCGGTGGCGCTGTCGCCGAGCGCCCAGCGGGCCCGGGCGCGGGCCATGAGATACGAGTGGTACTCCATGACGAACCCGTCCAGGTTCGGCCGGGTGACGGCGGCCAGCAGCTCCTCGGCCCGCTCCGGTTCGCCCCGGTCGATCAGGATCGTCGCGAGCGCGGTCTGCGGCATGGTCACATTGGCGCCCCAGCGCTCCTCGCTGATGATCTCGACGGCGGTCTGGGCGTCGGCGAGGGCGTCGGGGATGGCGCCGACACCGTGCAGCAGCTGGGCGCGGTAGGAGAGAGTGATCACATACGACCAGACCGCGGCGTTGTCCTGGCCGTGGCGCAGCGCGTGCTCCAGGGTCTCCATCGCCTCCTCGATCTCGTCGGCCAGGCCGAGGGTGAACGCCGAGAAGAGCAGCGACCAGTTGTCGAGCCGGTCCGGGGAGCTCAGCGCGCGGCGGGCCTGCCCCACCGCCCGCCGCACCGAGCGGCCCTCCATCGCGGACAGGACCGTCATCATGGCGAGCATCTGGCGCTGGGCGGGGGTGTCCCCGGCGGGTTCGGGAATCCGCGTGAAGCGCTCCCGGACCGTGTGGATCGTGGCCTTCTCGTCGGATCCACTGATCAGCAGTGTCGATTGGACGAGGGTGCGCAGCTCGCGGTCGCGCGGATCGGGGTCGGGCCCCAGCTCGGCCTCGAGCTCGTCGAGCACCTCGCTGAGCACCCGCACGGCGGCCGGTGACTGCTGGACGGTGAGGCAGGTGAGGCCGAACTGCACGGCGATGGGCGCCTTGGTGCGGATGTCGGTGGCCAGCGTGAGCGCCCGCTTGAGCAGGCGGATAGCCTCGGCGGGGTTGATCTCCGCGAGCGCCTTGGCGAGCGGGACATGCGCCGACAGGCTGTCCGGCTCCGCCTCCAGGACCCGGTAGAGATAGCGGGCGGCGGCCTCCGGGGCGCCGCGGTGCTCGGCCTGGGCGGCGGCCTCCCGGAGCACCCAGCCCATCCACGGCTGGGGGGTGCCGGGCACCAGCAGCACCTGGTTGGCGACCTCCTCGGCGGGCCGTCCGGCGTCGCTCAGCAGCAGGGCGGCCCTGGCGCGCAGCTCGGCCAGCCGCTCCGCCCCGGCGGCCTCCAGCACCGCGGAGCGCACCACGGCATGGGCCAGGTCCGCCCGGTCCGGTGCCATCACATCGGCCTCGCGCAGCTGCTCCACGGCCTCCGCGACGCGGGCGGCGGGCACTCCGGCCAGCGCGCCGATGTGCTCCGCGTCCTCCTCGCCCAGCACCGCGATGGCGGTGGCCACGTCCCGGACCCAGCCGGGGCGGGCGTCGAAGAGTGCGCGCACGGACAGGGCGACCACGTAACTCCCGACCTCGGCGATCTCGCGGATGCCGGTCTCGTCGGGCGCCACGCCCTTGGCCCGCAGCTCGCGCAGCAGCCGGGTGACGGTCAGCGGGTTGCCGCCGCAGATGGCGGCGGCGCGCTCGGCGAAGGAGGGCGCGACGGGGGCGGCGAAGACCTGGTGGGCCATTTCGGCCACTTCGGCGTCGGTCAGCGGGTCGAGACGGATCACCGCGGAGCGCGGCTGGGCGAGGATGTCCGCCAGGGCCGCGGGGGCGACCGGTTCCTCCTCGCTGCGCTGGGCGAGCACCACCAGCAGCGGCAGCTGGTCGGCCCGGCGCAGCAGGAAGTCGATCCAGCGCAGGGAGCGCTCGTCGCACCAGTGCACATCGTCCAGGACGAGCACGAGGGGGCCCTGGGTCATCAGGTTGGCGGCGAGCCAGTACAGGCCGTGCAGCACCGGGTAGACGCTGGCGGCCGTGGGCGGCCCCTCCTCGCCGGGGCGGGGGCTGAGCGCGGGGAGGGCGCGGCGGGCGCTGCCGCGCAGCAGCGGGGAGTCCTGGGCGTCCTCGGCCGAGAGTCCGAGGCTTCCGAAGAGGGCGCGTACGCCGCCGTATCCGGCGCCGGCCACCACTTCACCGCAGGCGCCGTACAGCACGGTCATCTTCCGGCAGGCGTCGCTGTCGAGGAAGGCGCGCAGCAGGCTGGTCTTGCCGATTCCGGCCGGACCGGACAGAACCACCAGACCGGAGCGGGCGCTGTGGGCGGCCTCCGCGTGGGCGGTCAGCGCGGCGAGTTCGGCGGCGCGTCCGACCAGCGCGCCGGGTAAACCGGAATCCGTTTTCCGGTCCACCACGCAGCCTCCTCGAGCCACAAATGCGAAGAATTTCGGAAAGGTGTGCTGCTGACGCGATCAGCAGATTACACGAGCACAATGACGACGATCAATCCCGATCAGTCGTCAGGCAATCCCGATCGGTCATCCCGTCCGGAGTCCGATCGGTGAAGTCCGGAACCCGATCGGAAGTCCGGAACCCGATCGGCCGGGCCCGGAATGCGATCAGCGAAGCCCGGAGACGGAAGGCGTGGTGAGGGCGTTCACCTTCCTGTCTCCGGGCCGTTCGGTATCACTGTGTGGGTACGAGGCGTGAAGTCGTCTATTGGCATCTCCCTTCGTCGGCGAACGATCACGGGGTCGTTCGGGCCGCTTCCAGGGCGGCCTCCAGGGCGATCGCAGGCGGGTGGAGCTCGAACCAGACGACCTTGCCCGCCGCCGTGCGGATGGAGCCCCAGCAGCAGGAGAGCAGATCCAGCAGGTGGAGTCCGCGCCCGCCCTCGTCATCGCCGCACGCCCGGCGGACCCGGGGCTGCCCGGGGTCCTCGTCCGCCACCTCGCAGCGGAAGGCGCGGTCGACGGAGCACAGGGAGAGCGTCAGCCGGATCGGCCCGCCCGCGTGCCGCAGAGCATTGGTGACCAGCTCACTGACGAGCAGTTCCGCGTCGTCGGCGAAGTCGTGCAGCGTCCACGCCGACAGCTGGGCGAGCGCCAGCCGCCGGGCCGTCGGCACCGAGGACGGCTCGGAGGGGAGCAGCCAGGACGTCCCGCCGCTGGTGGCGGGAGGCGCCGCGTCGGGGCGGCGCGCGGTGCTCATCGGGGATCCGTTCGCGAGGGTTGCGGCGTTCATGGCGTGGGGTCGGGGCTGGTCCGGGGGGCGGGGATGGCGCGCCCGTCGGGAAGGATTTCACCCGTGTCCGCGAAGATCACCACTCCGTTGCAGAGCAGGCTCCATCCCTGCTCCGGGTGGGAGGCCACCGGGCGCGCCGAATCGTGATCCGGTGCGTCGGCGGGAGGACATTGGGGTTGGTGGAGGCACATGGTCCGAACCTTCGATCTTCCGCCATAGGGGGCGGCGGAACTCACCGAGACCACCATCCTGGCCGGGCGCGGCCGGACGCGGCGAGGGGAGATATCCCCGCATCGGTACCCGTCCCGCTCCCCTCCCCCGCCGGGGCGGTCACGGCCGGGCGACCGCCGCTCACCCTCGGTGAAATCCGCCCGCCGCCCCGCCCGGGGTGGGTGCGGCGGCCCCCGGCCCGGGCATAGCCTGGAAACAGGGCTTCGGGTCCGTGCGCGGGCACAGGTCCCGCCCGCCCGGGGCCGGTGCGAGGCATCGATGGGTGCGGTGGCGACAGGCACCCCGACCGGGCGGCAGACAGTCAGGCTGCCGGCCGAGGTGACGAGTTTCGTGGGACGTCGGCAGGAGGCGGCCGAGGTCAAGCGGATGCTGTCCGCGTCCCGCCTGGTCACCCTGACCGGGGTCGGCGGGGTCGGGAAGACCCGGCTGGCACTGCGGGTCGCGGACGAGGCGCGCCGGGCCTTCCCCGACGGGGTCTGGCTGGCCGAACTCGCCGAGCTGGACAACCCCACGCTGCTCGCCCAGGGCGTCACCGAGGCGCTGGAGATACGCGACCACTCCTCCCGCCCGGCGATGGACATCCTCGTCGACCATCTGCGGGACCGGCAGGCCCTGATCGTCCTCGACAACTGCGAACACCTGCTGGAGGAGTGCGCCCGGCTCGCCGACCGGCTGCTGCGCGCGGCCCCCCGGCTGCGGCTCCTGACCACCAGCCGTCAGGCGCTGGGCACCGCCGGTGAGCAGAGCCTGGCCGTCCCCACCCTGGGGCTGCCGGACCCCGAGGGTCCACGGCCCTCCCTCGCGACGCTCGCGCGGTGCGATGCGATACGGCTGTTCGTCGAGCGGGCCGCGGCCGTCCTGCCCGGATTCCAGCTCGACGAGGACAACCGGGACGCGGTCGAGCTGATCTGCCGCCGGCTGGACGGCATCCCGCTGGGCATCGAGCTCGCGGTCGTACGGCTGCGCGCCCTGTCCGTGCGGCAGCTGCTGGACCGGCTGGACGACCGGTTCCGGCTGCTCACCACCGGCTCCCGGACGGTCCTCCCCCGCCATCAGACGCTGCGGGCGCTGATCGACTGGAGCCATGAGCTGTGCACCGAGCGGGAGCGGCTGCTGTGGGCCCGGGTCTCGGTGTTCGCCGGAAGCCTGGACCTGGAGGCGGCCGAGGCGGTCTGCTCGGGCGAGGGCATCGACCGCGAGGAGATCCTGGACCTGGTGGCCGAGCTGGTGGACAAGTCGGTCTTGCTCAGGGAGGAGCACCGGACGTCGGTGCGCTACCGGATGCTGGACACGCTGCGCGAGTACGGCCGTGAGCGGCTGGCCGCCTCCGGGGAGGAGGCCATGCGGCTGCGGCGCCATCGCGACTACTACCGCGGGCTCGCCGCGGACGCGCGGGCGGCGCTCTTCGGACCGGCCCAGGTGCAGTGGTTCACCCGGCTCCATCTGGAGCACGCCAATCTGCGCACCGCCCTGGAGAGCTGCCTGGCCGAGCCCGGGCAGACCGTCTGCGGTCTGGACATGGCCGCCGACCTGCTCTACCACTGGATCACCAGCTACTACCTCGGCGAGGGCCGCCGCTGGCTGGACCAGGCCCTGGCGGTGTGCGCCGAACCCACCGGGGCACGGGCGCGGGCCCTGTGGACCGACAGCTGGCTGGCCATCATCCAGTCCGACACCGACGCCGCCGCGGCCATGCTCGAGGAGAGCCGGTCCATCGGGACCCGGCTGGGCCTGGACCCCGTGCTCGCCTACACCGCGCTCTACTCCGGCATGGTCGCCATGTACCGGGGCGAGACCCGGTCCGCGATCGCGCTCTACGAGGAGGCCGTGTCCCGCCATCGCGCGACCGGCGATCCGGTGGGGCTGGCCCTGGCGCTCATCCGGCTCTCGCTCGCGCACTCCTTCATCGGCGATTCACCGGGCGCGATCGCCCTGGGCGAGGAGTCGCTGGAGGTGTGCGACGCGTACGGGGAGGGCTGGCACCGGGCCTACACGATGATGGCGCTCGGCGTCGACGTCTGGCGCCAGGGCGACACCGCCAGGGCGGCCGCCCTGGAGAAGGAGAGCCTCACGTTCAACCGCTCGCTGGACGACCCGCTGGGCGTCGGGGTCAACCTCGAGGTGCTGGCCTGGATCGCGGCCACCGAACAGGACCACCCGCGGGCGGCCAGACTGCTGGGCACCCTGGGGACCCTCTGGCACGCCATCGGCGCCCCGCTCTCCGGCTACGGGCACCTCGTCCACTACCACGAGGAGTGCGAGGCCGCGGTGCGGCGGGCCCTGGGCAAACCGGCCTTCAACGCGGCGTGCAAACAGGGCGCCCGGCTGTCCTACGCCGAGGCGCTGGGGTACGCGCTGGAGGACGAACTGCCCAGCGGGGAGACGGCGGCGGGCGGCCGGCCGTCGCCGCTGACGCCCCGGGAGTCCGAAATCGCGAAGCTGGTCGCGCAGGGGCTCAGCAACAAGGACATCGCCTCCTCCCTGGTCATCGCCCAGCGCACGGCCGAGGGCCATATTGAGCACATTTTGAGCAAGCTGGGTTTCACCTCGCGTGCGCAGGTGGCGGTCTGGGTAGCGGAACAGCACCGCACCACCGAGGCCGATGGCGAACGCCCGCCGGAGGATACGGTCTGAAGACCGCGCGACATTCTCAAGGGGCAAGAGGCGGAATTCTATTCGAAGACCGGAGCATGTGTCCCGGAAGTCTTCACAACCCCCACGAAAATCCTCGCCCGCCCCGGCTTCGAGAGATCATGCGTCAGGCTCGAGGGACGAGCCGCAACGGCCGTGTCAGTTCGTCGACGCGGGCCATGCGACCGAGGAGGTCCCGCCGTGACTGTTGCCGCAGTCGGCAATACCGGTGATGCCATGGAGCTTTTCCGTGGCACCGCCCACAGCCCGTCGTTCTTCGCGCTGAACCGCGCCGGGGTCACGGGTGGCGGACAGGAGCTCGTGGACTTCTGCATCCCCTGCAACCCGTACTTCCCCACCCCCGCGATGTTCGCCGTGATGGCGGTCAGGCTGCGGGACATCCTCACCTACTACCCGAGCTCCGCAGAGACCATCACCGCCGAACTGGCCGATGTGCTCGGGCTGCAGCCGCAGACCATGGCGATGGGCAACGGCTCGACCGAGCTCATCACCTGGATCGACCATCTGCTGGTGAAGGAAAGCCTGGCGGTGCCGATTCCCACCTTCGGCCGCTGGACCGACCAGCCGATGGAGACCGGCAAACGGGTCGATATGTTCCAGCTCCCGGAAATGAGCGGATTCGCACTCGACCCCAACGCCTTCGTCAACTTCGTACGCTCCCGGGGCTCCCGGGTCGCCGTGATCTGCAATCCCAACAACCCCGACGGCGGGCTGGTGTCCCGCCAGGCCCTCATCGGCATCATGGACGCCCTGGCCGACCTCGACCTGATCGTGATCGACGAGTCCTTCCTGGAGTTCGCGGACGCCGAGGCGTATCCGAGCGTCGTGGACGAGGCCATCCTGCGCCCGAATGTGATCGTGCTGCGCAGCCTCGGCAAGAACTTCGGGCTGCACGGGGTGCGCTTCGGCTATCTGGTGGCCAATCCGTCGCTCGCCGTGCAGATCCGCTCCCGGCTGCCGAAGTGGAACCTCAACTCCTTCGCCGAGGTCATCGTCTTCATGCTGAAGCGGTACCGGCAGGAGTACGTGGAGAGCCTGCGCATGCTCAGCCACGACCGGCAGCAGATGACCACCCAGCTGGCCGGGCTGCCCGGGATGACGGTCTACCCCTCCCAGGGCAACTTCGTCTTCGTCAAGCTGCCGGCCGGGACGGACGGCGGCTGGGTCCGTGACCAACTGCTCTCCCAGCACGGTGTGCTGGTGCGCGAATGCGGCAACAAGCTGGGCAGCAGCAGCCAGTTCATGCGGCTGGTGGTGCGTTCCCAGCCGGATGTGCAGCGGCTGCTGACCGGGCTGAGCACGGTGCTGTACGGGACGTCCTTCTACGCTCCGCAGGTCGGCTGGGACCAGCAGCAGTCGCTGCCCTCGGGGTACGCGGGGGCGCCGGGGTCCATGGCGGCCCTGGGATCCGCCCCCTCGCAGGCGCAGTTCATGGAGTACTCCTACCAGCAGCCGCCCCAGCTGCCCGCGGCGCCGATGGCGCAGGAGCCCCAGCCGATGTACTCCGCGGCCGCCCTCCCGGCCCCGCAGGGCGTCGCCGGCGACCTGTACGGACAGGCGTCCTTCGCGAGCGCGGGCATGGCCACGGGCGCCTCGCCGGGGTACGTCCAGCAGCAGCCGCTCCCGGAGCTGTCGCCCGCGTATGTCGCCACTCCCCCGGCCCAGCCGCCCCTGTACCAGGCCCCGGCCGCGCTGCCGCAGCCCCAGATGGTCCAGGCCGCGCAGCCGCAGATTCCGCAGCAGGTGCCCGCGCAGCTGTTCCAGGCCCCGCAGCCGCAGCCGGCCCAGGGCCAGGTGCCGTTGATGCAGATGGCGCCCCAGCCGCAGAGCGCGCTGTACCAGGGCGCCCAGGCGCAGACCTCCCAGATGCCGATGGCCCAGATCCAAGCCCAGGTCCAGGCTCAGGCCCAGGTCCAGGGTGTCCAGGGGCAGGGGACGGCGGCGTACGTCCAGACCCGGCCCGAGGAGACGACGATCGACCAGATCCCGGTCTACGGGCAGCAGGACACGGGAATACCCGAGCCGACGCCGATGGAGCGGACCCAGGCCATGACCTACGACCCCGCCGAGCTGAAGGCCGCGGCGGCGGCCGCGGCGGCAGCGGCCCCGGTCGTTCCCCTCAGCGAGCAGGACGACGACCCGACCGGCCAGACCCCGGCACTGCAGCGCTATCCGCGCCCCGCGGCGTACCTCCAGGACGACTCGACGGCATGACCGGGCCCCGGCGCCGAGGTCATGACCGACGCATCCGTTCGTCGCCCGGCCAGGCCGGGGAGACCCCGGCCGCCGCGCAGATCGCGATGTGCAGCAGCAGGGGATGGGTGTACGGCTCCCCGTCGCCCGGCCAGTGCACCACACCGGGCTCCGCCCTCCCCGTGGGGCCGGTCCGCCGCCCGGGCGGGCCGGTCACCATGGCGCCGGCCGCGTAGACGGCCGGTGCGGGCCAGTCGACCCCGACGTCCGAATGGGGCGGCACGATCCACCACCAGCACCCGGCGCCGGTGAGCACACATCCCGCCCGGGGCAGCAGGGCCATCACCCCGGGGCCGTGCCGCTCGGCGATCCCCACCGCGTCGTAGGCCCGGTCCGTCCGCAGCGCCGCAGGCAGTTGAAGGCGGTGGCGGCCGGACACCGCGCGGAATCCCCGCCGGCCGAACCGGCCGCGGACGAGGCCGGTCAGCGCACCGGCGAAGGCGTACGTCATCTAGGGGCACTTCACAGAGGTCGGGCCGATGGTGCCTGCGGTCGCCGCGGCGGAGCGCGGTAACGGGATCATGCCGCAACTATGCGCATCGCCGGGGACACTTGGCAAGCGTCACTCTGAATTGTGCAGAGTCGTCAGTGCAATGTGTCCGTTCCGCACTGGCCATGGCACACTGCGAACATCAGCGCTGGGGAGGTCAGGGAGGGATTCAGGTGAGCGAACCGCGGTCGGCGCCGACCGTGGGTCAGGTCGTCCTCGGCAAGAGGCTGCAGGATCTGCGGGAGAAGGCGGGGTTCAAGCGGGACGAGGCGGCCAAAGTGCTGCGGGTGGCGCCCGCCACCATCCGCCGCATGGAGACCGCCGAGGTCGCGCTGAAGGTCCCGTATGTGCAGATGCTGCTGGACACCTACGGGATCACCGGTGAGGAGCTCGACTCGTTCATCACCCTGACCGAGGAGGCCAACAAGCCCGGCTGGTGGCAACGGTTCCACGACATCCTGCCGGACTGGTTCAGCGTCCACGTGAGCCTGGAGGGCGCGGCCGAGATGATCCGGGCGTACGAACCGCACTTCGTGCCCGGACTGCTCCAGACCGAGGACTACGCCCGGGCGGTCATGCAGACCGGCGCCGTCGGCCAGGCCGGTCCCCGGCAGGCGGAGCGCCATGTGGCGCTGCGCATGGAGCGGCAGGGCCTGCTCACCCGGCGGGATCCGCCCCGGCTGTGGGTGGTGATGGACGAGACGGTGCTGCGCCGGCGGGTGGGTTCGGCGGCGGTGATGCGGCAGCAGGTCGACCGGCTGCTGGAGGCCGTGGAGATGCCGCACATCACGCTGCAGATCTCGGAGTTCTCCTCCGGGCACCATCCGGGCACCTATGGGCCGTTCGTCCTCTTCCGCTTCGCTGTACCCGAACTGTCGGACTTGGTCTACGTCGAGTACCTGACCGGCGCCGTCTATCTGGATGAGCGCATCGAGGTGGCCTCCCATCTGGAGGCCATGGACCGCATGGCCGCCCAGGCGGCAACCGCACAACGCACAAAGGAAATCCTGCGGGATTTCCGCAAGGAGGTCTGATCGGAATGGATCGCATTCACAACGGCATGCGCGCGAGCGACCTCGGCAGCGAGGGCTGGCAGAAGCCGTGGAGCGGCGACAACTGCGTCGAAGCCATGAAGCTGGACGACGGCCGGGTCGCGATCCGCCAGTCGACCGATCCGGACGGTCCGGCGCTGATCTACACCCGCAGCGAGATCATCGCGTTCGTCCAGGGCGCCAAGGCGGGCGAGGCGGACTTCCTCGTCTGCTGACGCGGCCCCCGCGCGCCGCCGCCGACGGCCGGTGGACCGTCGGCGTCGGCGCGGCGCCGGTGTGCCGTTACGCGCCGTCCGCCGCGAGTGCCCGCAGCAGGCCGACGGTCAGCGCGGTACGGGCCGGGATCGGGGCGAGCACGGTGTGTTCGTGGCGGGCGTGGGCGCCGGAGCCGAGGGCACCGAGGCCGTCGAGGACGGGACGGCCGAGCGCGGAGACGAAGTTGCCGTCACTGGCACCGCCGACCGCGGTCTCCTCCAGCTCCCAGCCGTGTTCCGCGGCGATCGCGTGGGCCCGCTCGAACAACCGGCGGGACGGGCCGCCCGGAACCATCGGCGGACGGTTCCACTCACCGCTGACGGTCAGCCGCACCCGCTGGTCGGAGGGGGTGAGGGCGTGCAGCGCGGCGTCGATCCGCTTCATCTCCTCCGGTTCGGCGATCCGGATGTCGATGCCGCAACTCGCCCGTGCTGCGATCACGTTCCGCCCCGTGCCGCCTTGAATCAGCCCCACGTTCACCGTGGTCCCCCGCTCCGGGGCGCCGAGCGCGGTGATCCGCGGGACGATCTCGGCCAGCGCGTGGATGGCGCTCGCGCCCGCGAACGGGTCGAGACCCGCGTGCGATTCGAGGCCGTGGGCCGTCACATCGAACAGTCCGACGCCCTTGCGGGAGGTCTTGAGCGCCCCGTCCAGCGACGCCTCGAAGACCAGGGTGGCCAGGACGTCCTCGCTGAGCCGCTCGATATGGCGCCGGGAGGCGGGGCTGCCGATCTCCTCGTCGCCGTTGAGCAGCAGCCGCACCGAGGGGTGGGGAAGCGCCAGTTCACGCAGCAGCCGCAGGGTCCAGACGGCCTGCACCAGGCCCGTCTTCATGTCGAAGACACCGGGACCGCTCGCCCGGCCGTCCTCGACCTCGAAGGGCCATTCGGCGAGCGTTCCGGCCGGCCACACCGTGTCGTAGTGGCACAGCATCAGCACGGTGCCGGGTGCCGTGCCGCGATAGGTCAGGGCGAGCACATCGCCGTGCGGTCCGCAGTCGTGGCGCTCGGTTCCGTCCGGCTCACCGAGCCGGTTGACGACCCAGCCGCCGATCGTGGCGAGTCCGGCGTCCAGCAGCCGCTTGTCGTTGCTCGGCGTCTCCAGTTCCACCAGTGTCCGTAGGTCTTCGATCATCTCGGGCAGCGCCTGGGCGGTGGCGGCGGCGAGATCGGAGGGGGTCATGCGAGGGGGATCCTTCCCGGGGGTGGCGGGGGTGAGGGAGCGGCTGGGGATCAGCGGACGGGCGCGCCGGGGCCGAGCGGAATGCCCAGCGCCCACCAGACGTAGAAGAGCAGGGTCCAGGCCACCAGCATGGCCACGGACAGCGGCAGGGTCAGCGAGGCGAGGGTGCCGATTCCGGCGGAGCGCCGGTAGCGCTGGAGGAAGCCGAGCGCCATGACGAAGTAGGCGCTCATCGGGGTGATGGCGTTGGTGCAGGAGTCGGCGATGCGGTAGACGGCCTGGGTGGCCTCCGGGGGGATGTGCAGCAGCATCAGCATCGGCACGAAGACCGGGGCCACCAGCGCCCACATGGCCGAGCCGCTGGTCATCGCCAGATTGATCACCGTGCACACCACCACGATGCCGAGGAAGGCGACCGGGCCGGTGACCCCGAGGTCCTTCAGCAGATCGGCGCCGCGGATGGCGAGCACCTGGCCGACGCCGGTCCACTTGAAGTAGGCGAGGAACTGGGAGATGGCGAAGAACAGCACCAGGATGGGGGCCATCTCCCGCATGCCCTGCGCCATGAAGTCCGGGATGTCCCGGCCGCCACGGACGGTACCGGCCGCACGCCCGTAGACCGCGCCGAGGAGGGCGAAGAGCAGTCCGAGCACCACGGCGATACCGGAGAGCACGGGCGATTCGACGATGCTGCCGCCCTCGCCGCGCAGCGGTGACCCGGTGGGGATCATCGCCACCACGATCACCGTGAGGTAGATGGCGAGGGTGGCGGCGGCGCGGCGCAGCCCGCGGCGCTCCTCGGGTGCCAGGGCGAGCTCGACATCCCCGGTGGCCTTCGCGGTGGCTTCCCCGTCCGCGGTGGTTTTCGCGGTGGCTTCCCCGTCCGCCTCCTCGGGCTCGGGCGGAAGCGCCGCCACCCGCTTCACCAGCACCTTCTCGGTGACAAAGGTGATCACGGCGGCCAGCACCACCGAGGAGGCGAGGGAGAAGAAGTAGTTGGACAGCGGGGTGACGACATAGCCGGGGTCCACGGTGTGCGCGGCGGCCGTGGTCAGCCCGGACAGCACCGCGTCCATCGGGGTGATCAGCGGGCTGGCGTCATAGCCCGCCGATACGCCGACGAAGGCCACGACGATCCCCAGCAGCGGACTGCGCCCGATGGCCCGGAAGGCCAGTCCGCCCAGGGGGACCAGCGCCACATAGGCGGCGTCGGACGCGATATGGGCGACCATCGCGGTGAAGGCCAGCGCGAAGGTCATCCAGCGCGCCGGGACCTTGGCGACACCGGCCCGCAGCATCGCCGCGAGCAGCCCCGACCGGTCGGCGACGGCGACACCGAGCATGACGACCAGGATGGTGCCGAGCGGTGGGAAGGTGGCGTAGTTGGTGATCGCGTCGTTGATCATCGACCGCACCCCGTCGACCGAGATCAGGCTGCGCACCGCCACGGTCTTGTCCCCCGCCGGGTCGACCGCGGAGACGTCCGCGGTGGCGAGCCCCCAGCTGATCAGCGCGAGGAAGGCGCTGAGGATCGCGAACAGCCAGAAGGGATGGGGAAGTCTGTTGCCCGCGCGCTCGACGGCGCCGAGCACCCGGAGCAGTGCGGACAGCGCGGCCGAGGAGTCCCCGGGCGCGTCGGGAGGCGGTTTGCCGGGGGTGTTGTCGGGTGTGGTCGTGGTGTCGTTGGAACTCACCGTCCGCACTCCTTCGTCGATGACGCAGTAGTGGTCGTCCATTAGAGGAGGCTTGGCGGAATGAGGCAAGAGGAAGAGTCATTACGCAAGAATGATTCACGCCTGAAGCACCAATCGCACGATAGGTTCGTAACCATGGCAGCCGATCCCTCCACCCCACCGGTGCTCGACGACGCCGACCTCGATCTGGTGGCCGCCCTGCAGGTGGCGCCGAGGGCGCCGCTGAGCGCGCTGGCCGAGGTGCTCGGCAGCTCCGCCAGCACCGTCGGCCGCCGGCTGGCCCGGCTCGAGGAGGAGCGGCTGCTGCGGGTGATCGGGCAGGTGGAGTGGCCGATGCTGGCCGAGGGCAACCCCCTGCACATCTGGGTGGCCACGGCCCCGGGGCAGGCGTGGGAGGTGGCCCGGCAGCTGTCCGAGCTGCCCGAGATCCCGTTCGTCGCCACGACCACGGGCCACGCGGATGTCTACTGCTCCCTGCACGCCACCCGGCGCGACCGGGCACGTGAGCTGCTGATGACACGGATCCCGTCCGTCCCCGGTGTGCGGTCGGCCCATACCGAGCTGGTGCTGCGGGCGACGGCGAAGTCCGACGCGTGGCGGCTGCGGCGGCTGGACGACGCCCAGCTGCGGGCGTTGCGGGAGGTCGCCGATCCGGTGGAGGAGCCCGCGTCCGTCACCGGGTTCGGCGACGATGAGCTGCGGGCCATGGAGCTGCTGCGCCAGGACGGGCGGGCGAGCGCCGCCGAAGTGGCGCGCGGGCTCGGCATCAGCCGGTCCACCGCCTACCGGCTGACCCAGTCGCTCCTCCAGCGCGGACTGGTGCGGCCCCGCGTGGAGATCGAACCGGCGCTGCTCGGCCATCCGCTGGAGGTCGTGATCGAACTGCATGCCGCGCCCGGGGCCATCCAGGAGGTGGCCGACGCGCTGGCCCGGCATCCCTCGGCGCGCTATGTCTCGATCGTGGCGGGCACCTCCTCGGTGATCCACCACGGGGTGTTCCGGGACGAGGACGGCCTGGCCGAGCTGCTCACCCGCGATCTGGCGACGCTCCCCGGCATCACCGCCTGCGAGGTGTCGGTGGTCCTCGATGTGCTGCGCCGGTACTGGATCGGCCGTACGGACGGAAGACTGCTGAGCCAGGACCGATGAGTTCCGCGCGGCGCGCCGGTCCAAGAGGTGAAACAGGGGGCGACGCCGTCCCGCCCCCGCTCACCGAGGAGACACCATGAGCAGCAACGAGATCACCATCAGCCGGGACCTGGACGCACCGCGCGAGACCGTGTGGCGGGTGTGGACCGAGCCGGAGTACTTCGCCCGCTGGTTCGGCGCCGCGCCGGAGTCCGTCGACCTCGACGTCCGTCCGGGAGGCGCCTGGAGAGCGACCGTCGCCACGCCCGGGGGCGAGATGCCGATGCGCGGTGTCTACCGCGAGGTGGCCGGCCGGGAGCGGCTGGTGTGGACGCTGGACCTGCCGCAGGGCGCGATGGAGATGACCGCCACCTTCGCCGATCTGGACGGCGGCCGGACCCGGGTGGTGCTCCGGCAGCCGGCCCCGCCGCAGGAGCAGTGCGCCCAGGCCGAGGAGGGTGCCGCCCAGCTGCTGGACGCCTTCGCCAAGGTGCTCGCGTCGGTCTGAGCGGTCCCGGTCACTCCCCCGGCGGCGGCCCGTCCCACTCGATGACGTCCACCTCGTCACCCACGGCCAGTTTTCCGGCGCGGATCACGGAGAACTGGCAGCCGAACAGGGTGGCGCCGCCGGGGCCGCGCCGGTAGCCGGCCATGGTGCGCAGCGGCTCCGGGCCCGCCTTGACGCCCTCGCTCTGCTCGACCGTCGTCACGACGCACCGGGCGGTGTGCTTGGCGAAGCCCAGCTCGGCTCCGCCGACGGCGATCCTGCGGACCCGGTCCTCCCGGTGGGGTTCGTCCCATCCGCCGATCACGATGCCGGGGCGGAAGCGCTCCATCGGCAGCGCCGCGCCACCCGCCTCGGCGATCCGCTCGTTCAGCCCGTCCAGGCTGGCCCGGGAGACGATGTGCACCGCGGCGCTGTCGGCGTACCCGCAGGTGCCGGGGATCCATCCGTCGGTCACCCGGTCGTGCTCCGGGGGCACCCGCACCAGCCTGCTCGGCGCGCCCAGGAACCGGGAAAGCCACGTGGCGGCGTCCTCGCCCTGGTCGATGCCGAGGTAGGGCGTGTCGAACACGGTGACCTCGCGCCGCGCGGAGGTGGTGTCGATGTGGATGGCCACCCCGCCCTCGCCGGGTGCGGACAGGGTGAGCCGGGTGCCGTGCGGGTCGATGGCGGGGCGGATGACGGCGAGCCGGGGATCCCGCCGCTGAGTGCGGCACTCTCCGTCCTCACCGATGACCATGAAGCTGCGGTCGTGTTCCAGACCCGCCTCCGTCAGCAGCGCCTCGGACAGGGGAACGCCCGCGCAGCCCTTGACGGGATAGCAGGTCAGCTCGACAACGGTGGCCACGCGGGCACCTTATCCCAGGGGTGGCGGCGGCTCCGGGCGGCTGGTCGGGGCGCTCATTCCGCATCGCCCGGTGCCCGACCGGCGTTTCATGGCACGGCCCGGTTCCGCCATGCGCCCCCGGCCCGGCGTCCAGCGGCAGGACGTAGCGCCGAGTACGTCGAATGACCCACCTCGCACGGCCGGTGACCACCGGCATACGCCGTAGGCGCGCTGCGCCTCCCGTCGGCGGGAACCCAAAACGAACCGTTTCCGGGGAGCGGCGGACGAGGCCGCAGGAAAAGCGCGGCCCCCGGCGCCGCCCGGGGTCCCGGACAGGCGGGGTGAAGGGTGATTATTCCGGGGCCGCTCCTGCGAGCGACTGGAAGGGAGGAAGTCGATGTGAGGCAATGATATGCGCGGCGGCGCGGTTCCCGCTATACACGGGCGGCGTGATTCTCCGCCAGTTCCCCGCCGCCATGACGACCGGCCCTTTTCGGAGAACTGCCGCGGCGCACGGGCGGTCGGCGAGTCGACGCACGACAAGAGATACGGTAAACGCCGAGTCAAGTCCGTTCTGTGGCCGATGAGTTGGCCGGACGCCGTGCGACCGTCCCTGTTCCACGGGCCATAACCGGAGGCGAGAGGGCATACGAGTCGGGGCCCTGGTTCCACGCCCGGTGCCCTCGGCCGCCTTGCCGACTCCCCGTCGCCTCTCCACCGTCTCCCCGCCGTGTCGTCGCCCGGGGCCGCGTCCGCTCCCGGCCGGCCCCGCCCGTGAACGCCACGGTCGGCGGCGGGCCCCCGTCGATACGTTTCAGTCTCCCGCCGCACCCTGGGAAACTCCGCCGGGTACGTCCGGCGCGTTCGCTCATCCGTCCCCCTCTTCCCCGCCCCACCGCAAGGCCGTCCTATTTCCCGCCCCTCCCACCGTCTCCCGCTCTCCCCTTCCTCTCCTCTTCCTCTCCTCCCCTCCCCGGCATTCTCCGGATGCCGGGGAGGGAGCGGAACGGCCGGTTCCAACGCGGTGCCGCGCGGTTACGGCCGACCGCTCGGGCCCGGCCGCCAAGCGGCCGATCTTGACCGGGCGGTGCCGCAATAGCGCCAGGGAAGATCCCGTGCCGCGCAGCCGGCCCGCACCGGCCGCCGTATTGAGCCGCCCGCCGCTCGTCCGGTCTTCAACCTCCCGGGCCCCGGCGGCAATTCACCCGGACCGCCGTCCGAGATCCGTCATCGATCACCCGGAAACCAATCCGGCGGAATAGCGGCCGCCCCGTCCGGCGCCCCGGAGAATCATTTCCCGCCGTACCAGGACGTCCGGCGGTGCGTGATCGCCCGCGCCCGCCCCCGGCCCGCCGCTCCCGCCCCGCCGGCGCGCGTGCGCCCCCGCCCCTCCATGCGCCTCCCACCGCACAACTGAGGGAGCGTCAGCCGATTCCGGGGTGGCACCGGGCGGCGCGCGGCGGTCCATGAGGCCCCCTGCGCCTTGTGACCGGCGGGGCCGGGCTGCGGTACTCGTACAGCCCACCGGGTCCTCTGGAGGGCGACGTCGAGAGCCGTTGTGGAGAGGAACCAGCCTCATGGCCGTACGAGGAAGTCACCGACGCCCCGCATCGCCCAGCCGGGTCTCGCCGCTGTGCGCGGCGCTCACCGCGGGTGGTGTCGGCATCGTCCTGCCGCTCCTCGGCACCGGCGCCGCCCACGCGGCCTCGGTCGACACCTGGAACCTGGTCGCCAAGTGCGAGAGCGGGGGCAACTGGCACATCAACACCGGCAACGGCTACTACGGCGGTCTCCAGTTCTCCCAGCACACCTGGGCGGCGTTCGGCGGCACCGCCTACGCCGCGCGGGCCGATCTGGCGTCCAGGGCCCAGCAGATCACCGTGGCGGAGGCGGTGCTGCGCAAACAGGGCCCCGGCGCGTGGCCGGTGTGCTCCGTCCGCAGCCGGCTGACCCGGTCCGGTCCACCCGCCGGAGTGGCGAGCCAGAACGCCCACCCCCGCGCCCAGCACCCGGCGAAGCCCAAGAAGTCGGCCAAGTCCGCCGCGAAGTCCCGGGCCCGGCAGCACACCGCCCGGCGCGCGGCGGCGTCCGGCTCCTACGCGGTCGTTCGCGGCGACACGCTGTCCCGCATCGCCACGCGTGCGTCCGTCAGGGGTGGCTGGAAGGCGCTGTACCACGCCAACCGCGGGACCGTCGGCCCCAACCCGGATCTGATCCACCCGGGGCAGCGGCTGACCCTGCCCGCGGGCTCCCGGCATCCGCACAAGGCGGCGCCCCGCCACCGCGCCTCGACGGTCTCGAGCCACACAGTGGTCCGCAGGACGGCGGCCCGCCCGCATATGGCCCCGGTCAGCGGGCCGGTCAGCGCGGGGTACGGCACCCGCGGCTCGCGGTGGGCCAGCGGCCATCACACCGGCGTGGACTTCGCGGTGCCCACCGGCACCTCCGTGCGCGCGGCCGCCCCGGGCACCGTGGTGGCGGCCGGGTGGGGCGGCGCCTTCGGCTACCAGGTCATCGTCCGCCACGCCGACGGGCTCTACACCCACTACGGGCATCTGTCGGCGCTGACGGTACGCACCGGGCAGTCGGTCGAGGCGGGCCACCGGATCGCCCGGTCCGGCAGCACCGGGAACGCCACCGGACCGCATCTCCACTTCGAGGTCCGCACCGGCCCGCGCTACGGATCCGACATCGACCCGCTGGCCTATCTGCGCTCCCACGGCGTCAGCGTCTGACGCCACACACCGGACGCATCGCGTCCGCACGGTCCATCTCCGAGGGGTGGGGGAAGGGGAGGCCGCCCGAGGCACGGCTCGGGCGGCCTCCCGCCATCCGTACGGGGACCGGTCAGTACCAGATCGCGACGGGCAGCCCGGTCTCCGCCGTCTGAGGCGGATCGGGCAGGCTCCGGGCGGCCTGGAGCGCGATGCGCCGCGCGCTCCAGGCCGCCGCCGCGGCGTCCAGGACGTCGTCGGGCGGCACCCGCCCGGCCGGTCCGAGGTCGTCGGGCAGGACGATGCCCTGGCCCTCCAGCAGCCGGCGGCGCACGGCCTGGCCGTTCCAGCTCTTCTTGCTCCAGGGCACGGGCCGCCCCTCGTCCAGGGCGGCGAAGGAGACCTCGGGATGGACCTCGTACAGCCGGTGGTCGCCCCCGTCGCGGCAGGCGTTGGCCTCGCGCAGCTTCGCGGCCAGCCCCCACGACTGACGGCTCAGCCCCTTCTTGGCCACCCGTCGGCAGACCGCGTTGGCCTCGTCGTAGTCGGCCGCCTCCCAGACCTCGCGCGGCGGTACGGAGAAGACCCGGGAGCGGTGCGGGGCCACCATCGCGGTGGCCAGGGCGTCGGCCTCCCGCCATCCCTCCGCCAGCAGCCCCAGCGGCATGTCGACCGCCACCACGGCGGCGTCCGGAACCCGCCCGAGCAGTTCGCTCAGCGCCTCGGCGGTGTCGGCCCCGGCGAAGCGGCCCTCCTCGTCCAGGGTCACGGCCACCCAGCCGGTGCGGCAGGCGTCCACCCCCACGACGGGCGATTCCGCGCATCCGGGTGCGGGCGGAGTGTGAAAAGCATCGCTACGGGAACCCATGCGCCGTATCCGACCACGCGGATGAGCCGGTACGGGGCAGAACGGCGGAAAAGGACGGCGATGGGCGTACGTACATGGATCCAGGATTGGCCTGTCCACCCCCGGCTGACCGGAAGCGACCCGCTCGGCCGCGGCGCCGCCACCTCGGCCGCCACCCGTGAGCGGCGCGCCGGCGTCACGGTGCGGACCGGAACGGAGGTGCGGGGATGACCGACGCCTCGAAGCGCTCATCGCTGATCGGCCGCAATCTGCTGGCCGGAGCCGAACCGGATGTCGCCGGGGACGCCGGGCACGAGGACCATCCGCCCCGGGTCGGCTTCTTCACCGACACCTCGGTGTGCATCGGCTGCAAGGCGTGCGAGGTGGCGTGCAAGGAGTGGAACGCCATCCCGGAGGACGGGCTGGACTTCACCGGCATGTCCTTCGACAACACCCAGGGCCTCTCCGCCTCCACCTGGCGCCATGTGGCCTTCATCGAGCAGAACAGGCCGCTGGACCGGGACGGGGCGGGGGGCGGCGGGCGGACCGGGCTGCGGTGGCTGATGTCCTCGGACGTGTGCAAGCACTGCACCCACGCCGCGTGCCTGGACGTGTGTCCGACCGGTGCGCTGTTCCGCACCGAGTTCGGGACCGTGGTGGTCCAGGACGACGTCTGCAACGGCTGCGGCTACTGCGTGCCCGCCTGTCCGTACGGGGTCATCGACGTACGGCCCGAGGACGGCGGGGCCCACAAGTGCACCCTGTGCTACGACCGGCTGGGCGCCGGCCAGGAACCCGCGTGCGCCAAGGCGTGCCCCACCGACTCCATCCAGTTCGGGCCCCTGGACGAGCTGCGCGAGCGCGCCGCCGCCCGGGTCGAGGAGCTGCACCGGGTGGGGATCGAGGACGCGCGGCTGTACGGACACGACCCGGAGGACGGTGTCGGCGGCGACGGCGCCTTCTTCCTGCTGCTGGACGAGCCGGAGGTGTACGGGCTGCCGCCGGACCCGGTCGTCACCACCCGGGATCTGCCCTCGATGTGGCGGCACGCGGGCGCCGCGGCCCTGACCCTGCTCGGCGGCGTGGCCGCCGTGTTCGCGGCCCAGTCCGGCGTGAGCGGGCGCCGTACCGGAAGGAGGCACTGATGAGCGAGCCGGATGCCACCCGTGACGGCGTCCGCGGCGCCCGGCCGGGCCGGGACGCGCAGGTCGGCGAGGGGACGGGGGACGGCGAGCGGCGCGGACGCAAGGGCGGGAAGGGCCGCGAGGGCGGGAAGGGCCGCGAGGGCGGGAAGGGCCGCGAGGGCGAGCAGTCGATGGTCCCCGGGGCGGAGTTCACCTCCTACTACGGGCGGCCGGTGCTCAACCTGCCCCCCTGGAACCCCCGGGACATCGCGGGCTACTTCTTCCTCGGCGGGCTCGCGGGCGCCGGGTCGGTGCTCGCGGCGGGTGCCGAGCTGACCGGCCGTCCGGCCATGGCCCGCGCGCTCAAGGTGTCCTCGATCGCCGCCCTGACCGGGTCCACCGCCGCCCTGATCCACGACCTCGGGCGCCCCGGGCGGTTCGTCAATATGCTGCGGGTCTTCAAGCCCACCTCGCCGATGAGCGTCGGCTCATGGGTGCTGGCGGCCTACGGCCCGATGGCCGGTGCGGCCGCCGCCTCGGACGTGGCCGGGCGGCTGCCGCGCACCGGCCGGGCGGCCACGGTGGCGGCGGCCCTGCTGGGCCCGGCGGTGGCCTCGTACACGGCGGTGCTGCCCGCCAACACGGCCGTCCCCGCATGGCACGACGGCTACCGCGAACTGCCGTTCGTCTTCGTCGGCTCGGCCGCCATGGCGGCGAGCGGTATGGCCCTGCTGGCCTCGCCGGTCGCCGAGAACGCCCCGGCGCGCGGCGTCGCGCTGCTCGGTACGGCGGTGGAGACCGCCGCCGTCAAGGCCATGGAACGGCGGCTCGGGGTGGTCGCCGAGACCTACCGAGAGGGCCGGGCGGGCAAGCTGATGCGCGCCGCCGAGGTGCTTGCGGTGACGGGCGCGCTCGGCGGCGCCCTCCTCGGCCGCCGCGGCCGCCCCGCCGCGGCCCTCAGCGGCGCCGCCCTGCTGGCGGCCTCGGCGTGCACCCGTTTCGGGGTGTTCCACGCCGGGATGCGGTCGGCGGAGGACCCGAAGTACACGGTCCTGCCCCAGCGGGAACGGCTCGAGGCGCGGCGGGAGCGGTCGGCGGACGACTGACCCGCCGCCAGGAGCATCGAGGGCTATCACTTAGCCGAAGGCGACGGCGGGGTTGCCTTGGGCGGGGTTGCCTTGGGGGACGCCGCCTTGGGCGAGGCCGATGGTGAGGCGGGCGCCGTGCCACCGCCGGGGTTCGGGCCGTAAGCGTCCAGGAAGCGGTCGCGGAAGGAGCTCATCTTCCACACCGGGGCCTTCGCGCCCGGCATCAGACCGTCGTCCCAGCCCCAGTGGGAGATCCGGTCCAGCACCGCCTTGTCGTGCGCGACGATCGCCACCGGCACGTCCCGGCTGGCGTTGTCGCCACTGACCCGGGCGAGGGGCTGGTGGTCGCCGAGGAAGACCAGCACCGTGTTCTTGTTGCCGTACTTCAGCACATAGTCGATGAGGCTGTTGACCGAGTACTGGATGGACCTTCCGTATTCGGTCTTCACCTTCGTGGAGTCGGTGAACACGTCCGCGGGCTTCTTGCCCGCCTTCTGGATGGCCTTGTAGACCGAGCCGTCGCCGACCTGGCTCCAGGGGATCGTCTTGGGGATGGGCGCCCAGGGCTGGTGGCTGGAGGTCAGGATGATCTCCGACATCAGCGGCTTGTCGCGCTTCTTGCCGTGCTCCAGGCGCTGGAACGCCTTCAGGGCGTACTGGTCGGGCATGGTCGACCAGCTGAACTTCGGGCCCTTGTAGCCGAGGTCGCGGGAGTCGTAGACGTGGTCGAGGCCGTAGAACTTGCCCTCCGGCCAGCCCTTGGTGACACCCGGCATGATGCCGACGGTCCGCCAGGCTCCGGTGCGCTGGAAGGCGCGGGTGATGGACATGTGGTCGCCCGCGGTGACGGTGCGGTAGCGGTTCTGGTTGTCGATCCACAGGCCGGTGAGGAAGGTCGAGTGGCCCAGCCAGCTGCTGCCGCCGTACGTGGCCGAGGTGAGCCAGCCGCTCTTGGCAGCGAACCCGGCCTTGCCCAGCCGCTTGGTGGCGTTCTTCAGCGTCTTGTCCACACCGGGCGCGATCGCCGGGTCCTCGATGGCCGAGCGGCCGTAGCTCTCGATGAAGGTGAACATCATGTCCTTGCCGCGCAACCCGGTCAGCAGCTGGTCGCCGGGGGTGTCGCCGTAGGTGTCCACGGCGGCCACCTTGGCGAACTCCCGCTCGTCCTTGAGGGTCTTGCGCACCCGCTCCGCCCGGTCCTGGACCAGTGCGGTGGTGCTCCTGGACGCGAACGGCGCCCCGGCCACCTGCACCCCGAGCGCCGCGCACATCACCCAGACGGTGCCGAGCACCAGGGTGGTACGGGTGGACACGGCGGTGTTCCGCGCCATGACGTTGCTGACCCGCAGGACGGCGAGCGCCATCAGGACGAGCAGGGCGACGGCGAGCACCACGACCCCGATGACGGCGACGGTGGCGGCCGTCCCGCCGACCGAGTCCTTGAGGTACGACTCGGCGTCGTCCAGCAGTATCCAGTCGAGCACCACGTTGAACCCACGGCCGAGGAACTCGTTGAAGCCGATGTCGAGGAGGTTCAGGATGGTCAGCGCCCCGAGGGCCGCCCCGGCGAGCACCGCCACCACCCGCCGCGCCATCGTCGGCAGCATGAGCAGCAGCGTGGCGCCGAAGATGCCCTCCACCGGGATGCGTATGAAGGCGCGGGGTTCGACGAGGGCGAGTTTGGTCGGCAGGAGGAGGGCGATGAACACGAGGGCGAGGGACAGGCCTGTGACCGTCCACGCCACCGTCCGTGCCACGACGGGGTATTTGACCCGCCATCCCTTGCGGGCGGGGGCCGCGTCGGGGACGGTACCGGCCAGCGGGCCGGTCACGGTGGTCTCCTCCGGGTCCGCCGGGTCCGCCGCCTCCTCCACATCGCCGGATGGCTCCGGGGAGTCCCGCTCCCCGGCGCCGTCCCGCCCCTGAGCGGGGACATCCGGCGTGCGCTCAGGTGGACCCTCCGGTGACGGGCCCTCCGTCAAGCCCTCCTCCGTGGTTCCCTTGTCCGTGGTTCCCTTGTCCGTTTCCGACCGCTGACGAGAGCTCGATTGGCGCGACAACCCGAAGGTCCTTCCCTGCGAAGCCCGGTGGTGGCACGGCGGACCCGGCTCGGGTGGCCGGGCCCGTCGTTATCCGTACGGCGTGCCGGGGGTCCGCGTTCAATCACCTGGCACTTTTCCCGGCGCCTTCCGCCCCTCGCGAGTGCGCCCGCCCCGACGTTACGCTGCATCCCTCACACGGATGTGAAGGTGAGGGGAATCCGCATATGCGCATCGGAGAGCTGTCGGAGCGCACCGGCACACCGCGCCGGCTGCTGCGCTACTACGAGGAGCAGGGGCTGATCCTGCCCGACCGCTGCGCGAACGGCTACCGCTCGTACGACGAGCGGCTCGTCGACCGGGTGCTGCAGATCAGGGGCCTGCTCGACGCCGGGCTCCCCACTCGTGTCATCAAGCGGATCCTGCCGTGTCTGGACAAGCCCCGGCTCATTCACTTCTCCGATGCCACACCGGAGATGATCGCCACGCTGGAGAACGAGCGGGACCGCATGACCCGGCGCATCGACTGCCTGACCCGCAATCGGGACGCGATCTCCGAGTATCTTGACGCCGTGATCGGTAACCACACCAGCAGCTGAGCCACCGGGGGAGCCCGCGATGACCGTCCGCCGTGTCGTACCCAACGTCCGGTCCGAAGCGATGCGGGAGAACCGGGAGTTCTACGGTCTCCTGGGCCTCGAGGAGGTGATGAACCTCGGCTGGGTCATGACCCTCGCCTCCCCCACCAACCCCACGGCCCAGATCGGTGTGATGACCGACGACAGGACCGGGCCGGTGGTCCCCGATCTGAGCATCGAGGTGGACGACGTGGACGCGGCCCACGCGGCGATGCGCGACAGCGGCGCCGAGATCGTCCACCCCCTGCGGGACGAGGAGTGGGGCGTGCGCCGCTTCTTCGTCCGCGACCCCAACGGCCGGGTGATCAATGTGCTGACCCACCGCCGGGAGCCCGGGGACGTGGCCGGATGAGCCACATCCAGATCAACGGATCGCCCGCCACCGCGGACACCCTGCGGCTGCCCGCGCTCACCAGCTACGGCCACTTCACGGCCATGCAGATCAGGGACGCCCGGGTCCGCGGCCTCGGCCTCCATCTCGAGCGGCTGCGCTCGGCGACCCGGGAGTTGTTCGACGGCGACCTCGACGACGCGCGCGTACGGGCGGACATCCGGCACGCCCTGGCGGCCGCCGGGGCCCGGGACGCCTCGCTCCGGGTGTATGTCTACTGGCCCGAGGGCGACGAGCGGTCCACCGTGATGGTCACGGTGCGTCCCCCTGACCGGACGCCCCCTCACTGCTCGGCATCACCATGGCCCTGCTCGCCCCGCGCCTGCCCTCGGCCCGCCGCCGCGTCACCCTCGCCGACCTCTCCTCCTACCGGTCGGCGTTCCTCACCAACTCGCGGGGATTCGCGCCGGTGCGGCGGATCGACGAGGTGGAGTACGCGGTCGACGCGGAGCTGATGCGGCGGGTGGGCGCGGCGTACGACGCGGTGGAGTGGGACGCCATCTGACGCCATCCGAGGATGCCGGGGGGCCGCCGCTAGCGGTCCCCCCGGGCGGCGGTGCGCCGGGCGGTGTCGCGGCGCGGCCGCAAGGGGGCGTCCTCGTCGCTGAAGAGCTCCGGATGCTTGGAGCGGATCTTCTCCACATCGCTGAAGACCAGCCGCAGATGGGAGCGGAGCGACTCGTCGGCGCGGTCCAGATCGCCCGCCTCCAGCAGGTCGACCACCTCCCGGTGCTGGCCGATGAGCAGGGACATCTGCTGGGTCATCGGCAGTGACAGCCTGCGGGCCCGGTCCAGCTGGGCCTTGGCCTGGCTGACGACCGGCCAGGCCGAGGCATGTCCGCTCACCGCCATCAGCTGGGCGTGGAACTCCTCGTCCAGTTGGAAGAAGCCCTCCATGTCGGACTGGCGGTCGGCCTCCTCCTGCGCGGTGAGCAGCACCCGCAGCTCGGCCACGTCCCGCGCGCCGGCCCGGCCGACGGCCTCCCGCAGCGCGGCGCACTCCAGCGCCTCCCGGATGAACTGGGCGGAGGCCACATCGCGCTCCCGGATGCGCGAGACGAACGTGCCCATCTGGGGGTAGATGTCGACCAGCCCCTCGTCGGCGAGCAGGATCAGGGACTCCCGGACGGGGGTGCGGCTCACCCCGAGCTCGGCCGCCAGGTCGTTCTCCGAGACGGCGGAGCCGGGCTCCAGCTCCAGGCCGACGATGCGCGAACGCAGCACCTCATGGACCAGCTGCCGGGTGTTGCGCCCCCGGGAGCGTGCCGCGTGCAGTCCCTCCGCCGATGTCATCCGGCCCCTTCCGAACCCTTGACTCCAGTTGCTGACGTACTTGTATGGTAGCCGACCGACAGCCCGGACTCCACCCCGGGAGCCCGCTCAGTGAGGAGCACGCACATATGGCCACGATCACGGAGGCCAAGGTCATCGTCACCTCGCCGGGTCGCAATTTCGTGACCCTGAAGGTGACCACCTCCGACGGCGTGACCGGTCTCGGTGACGCGACCCTGAACGGCCGCGAGCTCGCGGTCGCCTCCTACCTGGAGGACCACCTCGTACCACTGCTGATCGGGCGCGACCCCGCCCGTATCGAGGACACCTGGCACTACCTCTACAAGGGGGCCTACTGGCGCCGCGGCCCGGTGACCATGACCGCCATCTCGGCCGTGGACACCGCGCTGTGGGACATCAAGGGCAAGGTCGCGGGCCTCCCGGTGTACGAGCTGCTGGGCGGCAAGGCCCGCGAGGGCGCCCTGGTCTACGGCCACGCCAGCGGCGGCGACGTCCCCGAGCTGCTGGACGACGTGGCCCGCTTCCAGGAGATGGGCTACCGCGCGATCCGCGCCCAGGCCGCCGTCCCCGGCTCACCGGGCACCTACGGCATCCGCCACGGCACGGTCGCCACCGTCTACGAGCCCGCCACCGGCGCCCTGCCCGAGGAGCAGCCGTGGTCCACCGAGGCGTATCTGGACTTCGCACCGCGCTATCTGGAGGCGGTCCGCGAGCGGTTCGGCTTCGGCTTCCACCTGCTGCACGACGTCCACCACCGGCTCACCCCCACCGAGGCGGGGCGGCTCGGCCGCAGCCTGGAGGAGGTGCGGCTGTTCTGGATGGAGGACCCCACCCCCGCCGAACTCCAGGAGTCCTTCCGCCAGATCCGCCAGTCCACCACCACCCCGATCGCGGTCGGCGAGGTCTTCAACTCCATCTGGGACTGCCAGCAGCTCATCACCGAGCGGCTCATCGACTACATCCGCGCCTCGGTCGTACACGCCGGCGGCATCACCCATCTGCGGCGGATCTTCCACCTCGCCGAGCTGTACCAGGTGCGCACCGGTTCACACGGCGCCACCGACCTGTCCCCGGTGAGCATGTCGGCGGCCGTCCACCTCGACGTCACCGTGCCCAACTTCGGCATCCAGGAGTACATGGCACACGACCCGCTCACCCACGAGGTGTTCCGGCCGACCTACGAGCTGATCGACGGCGCCCTGCACCCCCACACCACGCCCGGCCTCGGCATCGAGCTCGACGAGGAGGCGGCCGCCCGCTTCCCCTACGACCCGAAGTACCTCCCGGTGAGCCGCCGTACCGACGGATCGGTGCACGACTGGTGACCGCCGACTCCCCCCGGCGCCTGTCGCTGGCCACCCTGGACCGCGTCCCCGCCGAGAGCCGCCCGCCCGTCGACCCGCGGGCGCTGCGCCCCCGGCTCGTGCACCTGGGCATCGGCGCCTTCCACCGCGCCCACCAGGCCCTCTACACCGAAACCGCCGAGGCCGCGCACGGCGGCGGCTGGGGCATCGCCGGTGTCACCCAGCGCAGCCGGTCCGTCGTGGACGCGCTGCGCCCACAGGACGGGCTGTACTCGTTCACCGAGCGGCGCCCCGACGGCCCGGCCACCCGCGTGGCCGGCGCCGTGACCGAGGTGCTGCACGCCACCGACGACGCCGCCCGGCTCGGCGCGCTCCTCGCCTCCCCCGAGGTCACCGTCGTCACCCTCACCGTCACCGAGAAGGGCTACCGGCGCGACGCCGCCACCGGCGGACTCGCCCTGGACGACCCGCTGATCCGGGACGACCTGGCGGGACGGCCCGCGCCCGCGAGCGTGGCCGGACAGCTCGCGGCGGGGCTGCGCGCCCGGCTGCGGGCCGGCGGCGCCCCGGTGTCGCTGGTCTCCTGCGACAACATGGCCGACAACGGCGCCGTACTGCGCCGCCTGGTGCGGGAGTTCATCGCCGCCACCACATGGGACGACCGCGACCGCCTGCTGGACTGGACCACCGGCTCGGTCGCCTTCCCGGCCACCGTCGTCGACCGCATCGTCCCCGCCACCACCGACACCGACCGGCGGACCGCCGCCCGCGCCCTGACCGTGGACGACGCGGGCGCGGTCACCGGCGAACCCTTCACCCAGTGGGTGCTCCAGGACATCTTCGCCGCCGACCGCCCGCGCTGGGAGACGGCCGGGGTGCGCTTCGTCCCCGATGTCAGCCCCTACCAGCTCGCCAAGCTCCGGCTGCTCAACGGCTCCCACTCGCTCATCGCGTATCTCGGGCTCGGACACGGCTGCGAGACCGTCGCCGACGTCCTGGCCACCCCCTGGGGCGAGGAGACCGTACGCGCCTACTGCGCCGAGGCCGCGCAGAGCCTGCCGCCCACCGAGGGACTGGACCTCCCCGCCTATATCGACAGCCTGGTGGACCGCTTCGCCAACCCCGCGATGCACCACCGCATCCAGCAGATCGCCATGGACGGATCCCAGAAGATCCCCGAACGGTGGCTCGCCCCGCTGCGCGAACTGCGCGCCGCCGGACGGGACACCCCGCTCCTGGCCACCGCCCTCGCCGCCTGGGCCCGCCGCACCCGCGACCGCCCCCTGGACGATCCCCGGGCCGAGGAGCTGCGCCGCGCCTGGGACGGCCCGCGCACCGAGGCCCCGCGCCGGCTGCTGCGGCTGCTGGGCGCCGAGGACCTCGCCGACGACACCGCTCTCGTCGCGTCCGTACGGGCGGAGCTGGACCCCGGCGCCCGGCCACCGCGCTGACCCCACGCAGCCCCCTTCAAAGGAGAGCCGCCTTGAAGACCCCCAGAGCCGTCCCCGCCACCGACCAGCCATCCCCATCCCAGGACGAGGCCACGACCGGACCACCGCGCCCCCGCGGGCTGCGCCACAACACCCGCTGGCTGATGGTCTTCCTCTGCTTCCTGGGCATGACCGTCAACTACGTCGACCGCGCCACCATCTCCATCTCCCTGCCCTATATGACCGATGACCTGCACATCGGCCCCGAGTGGCAGGGCGTCATCCTCAGCATGTTCTTCGTGACCTACGCGCTGGGCCAACTGCCCGCCGGGGCGCTCATCGACCGCTACGGCGAGAAGCGCATGTTCGCCATCGGCGGGCTGATCTGGTCGCTGGTCACCGTGGGCACCGGATTCGTCCGGGGCATCGGCAGCCTGCTCTTCGCCCGCCTCGCCCTCGGCGCGGGCGAGGCCCCCGCGTACTCCTCGTGCGCCAAGTCCGTCTCCCGCTGGTTCCCGGTCCGCGAACGGGCCCTGGCCAACAGCGTCTGGGACAACGGCGCCCGCGCCGGCACCGCCGTCGCCGCCCCCGTCGTGACCGCGCTGATCGCCTGGCAGGGCTGGCGGATGGCGTTCTGGGTCACCGGCGCCGTGGCCCTGCTGTGGGTGGCGCTGTGGCTCAAGGCGTACCGCGAGCCCTCGGCCCGCGGCGGGCTCAGCGCCGAGGAACGCGCCTACGTCACGGCGGGCGGCGCCCGGCTCGAGGAGAACCCCGCCGAGGAGACGACGGCGCCGGAGGAGCCCACCGTCCGCTGGCGCGACCTGTTCCGCCACCGCACGGTCTGGGGCATGATGATCGGCTTCTTCTGCCTCAACTACGTCATCTACTTCTTCATCACCTGGTTCCCCAGCTACCTCGTCGACGCCCGCGGCTTCGACCTGCTCAAACTGGGCTTCTACGGCGCCCTGCCCGGCATCGTCGCCATCGGCGGCAGCCTGCTCGGCGGCTGGACCAGCGACACCCTGCTGCGCCGCGGCTGGTCGGTGACCCGGGCCCGCAAGACCTGTCTGGTGTGCGGAATGCTCTTCTCCTCCGTCATCGCCTTCGCCGTCCTCGTCCCCAGCGCCATGTGGGCCCTCACCCTGCTGTCCGTCAGCTACGCCAGCCTGGCCTTCTCCGCCGCCTCGGTGGCCAGCCTGCCCGCCGACGTCGCGCCCACCCCGCGCCATGTCGCCTCGCTCGGCGGCATCCAGAACTTCGCCTCCAACCTCGCCGGGGTGCTCGGCTCGACCACCACCGGCCTGCTGCTGGGCTTCTTCCACCACTCCTTCGTCGCCCCGCTGATGCTGTCCGGCGCGCTGTGCATCGTCGGCGCCCTCACCTACGGCCTGGTCGTCAAGCGCGTCGAACCGCTGCGGCTGACCGCCGCCTGAGCCCACGTCACGTCCTCGCGTACCAGGAGAACCACCCGATGAACGACGCCACCGCCGCGATCCTGCACGGCCCGAAGGATGTACGCATCGAGCGGCACCCGATTCCCGAGCCCGCCCCCGGCGAGGTCCTCGTGGAGATCGGCGCGGTCGGGCTGTGCGGCTCCGACCTGCACTACTACGCCCACGGCGAGAACGGCCCCCATGTGCTCCGCGCCCCCACCGCGCTCGGCCACGAGGCGGCCGGAACGGTCGTGGCGGGCGACGGCCCACTGCCCGCGGGCACCCGGGTCGCGATCGAGCCCGCCATCCCCTGCGGACGCTGCCACGCCTGCCGCGCGGGCCGCTACAACCAGTGCCCCCACGGCCGCTGCTTCGGCTCCCCGCCCACCCACGGCGCCCTCACCGGACACCTGGCCGTGCCCCAGGAGTTCGCCCACCCCCTCCCCGACGACTTCCCCCTCACCTCCGGTGCGCTCATCGAACCCCTCGCGGTGGCCCTGCACGCGGTGCGCCGCGGCCCGGTAGCGGCCGGGGACCGGGTGCTGGTCACCGGCGCCGGGCCAATCGGCCTGCTGGTCCTCCAGGCCGCCCGCGCGGTCGGGGCGGGCGAGACCGTGGTGACCGACATCAACCCCGGCCGACTGGCCCACGCCCACCGCCTGGGAGCCGACCGGACCCTGGACACCTCCCGCGAACCCCTCCCCCAGGAGCCGCTGTTCGACATCGCGCTCGACTGCTCCGGCATCGAGGCCGCCCTGGCCGCCGCCGCCCACGCGGTACGCCCCGGCGGCACCCTGGTCGCCGTCGGCAACCCGCCCCAGCCCCGGACCGCGCTCCCGCTGGCCTGGATGCAGCGCCAGGAGCTCAGCCTGGTCACCGCCTTCCGCTACGCCGGGGAGTTCCCCGCCGCGGTGTCCCTGGCCGTCACCGGACGGGTCGACCTGGAGTCGCTGATCACCGCGCGCTTCCCGCTGGAACGTTCGGCGGAC
Organism: Streptomyces endocoffeicus; assembly: GCF_016741935.1. Classification (GTDB taxonomy): domain Bacteria; phylum Actinomycetota; class Actinomycetes; order Streptomycetales; family Streptomycetaceae; genus Streptomyces; species Streptomyces endocoffeicus. Next base: position 1,145,194 of record NZ_JAERRG010000001.1, read on the forward strand.
GCGCTCCGGACGGCGCTCACCGACCCGGCGCAGCTGAAGGTCGTCATCGAACCCTGAGCCGCCCGGGACCCTGGGACAGGTTCTGGGCGGCCGTGGCCCCGCAGCACCCCGTCCGTCCCACCCGCCACAATGGGGATCATGTCCCGACGTACCCGACGCCCGCAGCCGGCCCGCCCCACCCCGGCCACCTGCCCCTGCGGGCTGCCCGCGGCCTATGACGACTGCTGCGGCCGACTGCACCGCGGCCAGGCCCCGGCGACCACCGCCGAGCAGCTGATGCGCTCCCGCTACAGCGCCTTCGCCGTCGGGGACGAGGCGTATCTGCTGCGCAGTTGGCACCCCACCACCCGGCCCCCCGGCACGGGCCTCGACCCGGGGCTGACCTGGGTACGCCTGGAGATCCTGGGCACCACCGAGGGCAGCGCGTTCCACACCACGGGCACCGTCGAGTTCCGCGCCCACTACACCCAGGGCGGCCGCACGGGCTCGCTCCACGAGAACAGCCGCTTCGTACGCCACGAGGGCGCCTGGGTCTATCTCGACGGTGTGACCGAAGGCTGACCCCACCCCGCGTCAGCGATCACGGTCCGCACCGACTTGGTCATTTGTTTCCCGTGTCGTCGCCGACGCCTTCTGGTGCCCGGTCAACTCCGGCGCGATGCTGGGGCGCTGTGCGTGTGAACCACGCGTGTCCCCTGGCCCCATGGAGTTGCCGTGCCTCCTGTCGCGTTCGCCAGACCACTGGCGGCCCTGGCCGCGGTGTCCGCCCTCGTACTGGGCACCGCCGGCCAGGCCACCGCCGACAACACCCCCGCCCCGGCACCCGAACCCGCCCCCAGGTCGTCCTCGGAGATGCTGCGCCCGGTCGCTCCCCCGGCCGCCAGCGGCGCGACCGGCACCCGGTCCGTGGCCGACGGGGACGGGGTGCAGACCGCCCGCTCCTCCCGGCCGGTCGCCCCGGGGGTGCGGCTGACCTCGTACGACCGGCTGGAGTCGGACAAATGGCTGCGGGTCGACTCGCTGTCGGTGGACCTGGCCGGCGGCACCAAGGTCGACTATCTCCACCCCGCCAAGGTCGCCGAGCGCCACAGCGTCTCGCAACTGGCCGCCGAGCACGACCCCGGGCCGGGCCGCCGCACGGTCGCGGCCATCAACGGTGACTTCTTCGACATCAACCAGACCGGCGCCCCCGAGGGCAACGGCATCGGCGACGGCCGCCTCGTCAACTCCGCCTCCGCCGCCGGGCCCGCCCGGGCCGTCGGCATCGGCCCGGCCGACGCCGGCCGCGTCCTCCAGCTCTACTTCGACGGCACCCTGACCCTCCCCGACGGCCCCCACCCGCTCGCGGCGCTCAACGCCGCCAACGTCCCGGCCACCGGCATCGGGGCGTACACCGCCCAGTGGGGCGAGGCGGACCGCGCCCAGACCGTGGACGGCGCACGGCGCACCGCCGAGGTCACGGTCGTCGACGGCAAGGTCACCCAGTCGGCCGGCGCGCCCGGCAAGGGCCCGATCCCGGCCGACGCGACCGTGCTGGTCGGCCGGGACGCCGGGGCCGACACCCTGTCCGAACTGGCCGTCGGCGACGCGGTGTCGATGGAGTACCGGCCCCGTACCGACGGCGGCGACCTGCCGCGCACCGCCCTCGGCGGCCGCGAACTGCTGGTGGTGGACGGCAAGGCGGTCGGCCACGAGGGCGAGGGCAACAACGCCACGGCGCCGCGCACCGCGGTCGGCTTCTCCCGCGACGGCCGCACCATGCGGATCCTCACCGTGGACGGACGCCAGGCCGACAGCGGCGGCGTCACCCTCACCGAGCTGGGCCTGATGATGAAGGACGCGGGCGCCTACAGCGCCCTCAACCTCGACGGCGGCGGCTCCTCCACCCTCGTCGCCCGCGAGCCCGGCAGCGACACCACCCGGGTGGAGAACAGCCCGTCCGACGGGACCGAGCGCAACGTACCCAACGGTCTGGCCCTCACCGCCCCCGACGGCAGCGGCCGCCTCAAGGACTTCTGGGTGGACACCGCGATGGACCGCGCGTCCGCGCCCACCGCCGACCCGGTCCGGGGCGGCCACCCCGAGCGGGTCTTCCCCGGGCTCACCCGCCGCCTCACCGCCGCCGGTTACGACGAGACGTACGGCCCCGCCGAGGGCGCGCCGCAGTGGCGGACGGACGATTCCCATATCGGCCGGGTCGATGCCGACGGCACCTTCACCGCCCGCCACGGCGGCGACACCACCGTCACCGCCCGGCGCGGCGCCGCCCATGGCGACCTGGATCTCACCGTCCTGGACCGGCTGGACCGGATCCAGCCGACCGGCCGGCTGGTCGGCCTGGCCGACGCCGAGGCCACGGGCCGGTTCGGCATCGTCGGCCTGGACGCGCACGGCACCAGCGCCCCCGTCGAACCGTCCGATGTACGACTGTCGTACGACCACGCCCTGTTCGACATCGCCCCGGACCCCCGGACCGGCACCTTCACCGTCAAGGCGCGCCACGACCAGGCCGCGGGACAGGTCAAGGTCGCCGTCGGCGGCACGACCACGGTGCTCGCCGTCACCGTCGGGCTGACCGAGCGGCAGGAGGCGTCCTTCGACGACGCCGACCGCTGGACCTTCAGCCAGGCCCGCGCCTCCGGTTCGGCCGAGGCCACACCCGACGGACACACCGGCACCGGGCTCAAGCTGGACTACGACTTCACCCAGTCCACCGCCACCCGCGCCGCCTATGTCACCCCGCCCCAGCAGATCGCGGTGGACGGGCAGCCGCAGTCCTTCGGCCTGTGGATCAAGGGCGATGGCCAGGGGGCATGGCCCACCCTGCACCTCAAGGACGCGGCGGGCTCGGACCAGTTGCTCCGCGGGCCGTATGTGACCTGGACCGGATGGCGACATGTCGACTTCGCCGTACCGGCCGGGGTCGCCTATCCGCTGAAGGTCAACCGCTTCTACCTCGCCGAGACCTCCGCCACCCGCCAGTACACCGGCAGTGTGGTCATCGACGACCTCACCGCACGGGTGCCGCCCTCCGTCGAACTGCCCACGGAGAGCGTGCGCCCCGATCCGCTGATCTCCACCGCCGCCCGGACACGGGGACGCGACTGGCGGTTCGCGGTGATGTCCGACGCGCAGTTCGTGGCCCGCGATCCGAACAGCCCGATCGTCGCCCAGGCCCGCCGCACCCTGCGCGAGATCAAGGCGGCCAAGCCCGACTTCCTGGTGATCAACGGGGACTTGGTGGACGAGGGCTCCCCCGCCGATCTCTCCTTCGCCCGCACCGTGCTGACGGAGGAGCTGGGCGATGAGCTGCCCTGGTATTACGTGCCGGGCAACCACGAGGTGATGGGCGGCTCCATCGACAACTTCACCGGCGAATTCGGGCCCGCCCACCGCACGTTCGACCACCGGGGCACCCGTTTCCTCACCCTGGACACCTCACGTCTGGGGCTGCGCGCCGGTGGCTTCGACCAGATCAAGGAGTTGCGCGCCCAGCTGGACGCGGCCGCCGAGGACCCGGACATCGGCTCGGTCATGGTGATCGAGCATGTGCCGCCGCGTGACCCCACCCCGCAGCAGGGCAGCCAGCTCGGCGACCGCAAGGAGGCGGCGCTGCTGGAGGGCTGGCTGGCCGACTTCCGCCGCACCACCGGCAAGGGCGCGGGCTTCATCGGCAGCCACGTCGGCACCTTCCACGCCTCCCGGGTGGACGGCGTCCCGTACCTGATCAACGGCAACTCGGGCAAGAACCCCGCCACCCCGCCCGGTCAGGGCGGCTTCACCGGCTGGTCGATGGTCGGCGTGGACCACGTCTCGGCGCGGGATCAGGCGGCCGCGCGCCACGCACCGTGGCAGGGCGGCCCGGACTGGGTGTCCGTGCAGACCCGCGCCCATGTGGACGGGCTGACCGTCACCGCCCCGGCCGAACTGCGCACCGGGGAGGACGCCGACGTCACCGCCACCGTCCTCCAGGGCGAGGGGACCGCTGCCCGCCGGGTGCCGGTCGGCTTCCCGCTGAGCGCGGACTGGACCGGCTCGCCCAATCTCCACATCGGCGATCCGGACGACGCCGGGCGCCGCGATGTGGCGGCGTACGACCCGGCGACCGGCAGGCTGACCGCGCTGCGCCCGGGAACGGCCACCCTCGCGGTGAGCGTGAACGGCGCCGTCGCACAGGCGCGGTTCACCGTCACCGCGGCGGCCGCGGCACCCGCGGCCTGAGCGCTCCGCTGGAAGTGTCGCGATGCGCCGTCGGCCGACCGCGGCGCCATCGTGGCCTCCGACCTGCTCAGCGGGGCCGGTGGGGGCGGGGCGGCCTGAGCGCCCCGCCCCACCAGATCCAGTCGCCCCCGCCAGATCCAGTCGCCCCCGCCGGGCTCAGGTGTCCCAGACGCGGCGCACCTGCTCGAAGCGGGTGGGCAGCGGAGGGCGGCGACCGGCGTACCGGGCGTTCGTACGGTGGACGAACCGGCGCCAGGAGAGCACCAGCCCCTGCCGGGTGATGGGCAGCCCGGCGATCACGGTCACGCCGTTGTCGTGGGTGTGGTGCACTGTCAGCAGCAGCGCCTCCGGCACCGACCCCTCCAGCTCGGCGCAGAGCACCTGACGCACCCGCAGCCAGCGGCGCAGCACCAGCACGGTGCCGCGGTCCAGGCCGTGCCGGCGCGGGACACGGTGTTTGCCGTGCTCGATGGTCACCCATCCGGAGTCCAGGTCCAGCGCCGACAGGGTGCAGCGCAGCAGCCCGCCGTACCGCGCGCCGCTGGCCCGTGCCAGGCCCACCACCACGGCGAGCCGTACGGTCTCCGGCTTCGCGCCGTCCTCCATCGCCTCCACCGACAGCTGACGCCAGATCCACTCCGCCTCCGCCGTCGTGACCATTGGCCGCGGATAGCGGTCCTGCGCCGTCTCCTTCACCGTGTCCTTTGCCGTGCCCTTTGCCGTCCGCGCCTGTCTCCGCGTTGCCACCGTTACCCCCTGAAGCCTCCCGACCGAGTGGCACTGAGCCGCACTGAGCCGCACCAGGTCGCTTGGCACACTATTTCTTCCGTCGATACCCTCGTCAAGGGTTGCGCGGCGGTACCGTCGTCCGTGTGCGCCTTCTGCTGATGTCCGACACCCATCTCCCCCGGCGCGCCAAGGCGCTTCCCGGGGAGCTGCTGGAGCGGCTGCCGGACGCCGATGTGGTGATCCACGCGGGCGACTGGGTCGACCTCGCCACCCTCGACCTGCTCGAGGAGCGCTCGCGGCGGCTGATCGGGGTGTACGGCAACAACGACGGGCCCGAGCTGCGGGCGCGGCTGCCCGAGGTGGCCCGGGCCGAGCTGGCGGGAGTGCGGCTGGGCGTGGTGCACGAGACCGGCCAGTCGAAGGGGCGGGAGCGGCGCTGCGCCGAGCGGTTCCCCGACCTTGATGTGCTGGTCTTCGGCCACAGCCACATCCCGTGGGACACCACGGCCGAGGGGCGGCTGCGGCTGCTCAACCCCGGCTCGCCCACGGACCGGCGCCGGCAGCCGTACTGTACGTATCTGACGGCCTCGATCGAGGCCGGGCGGCTGACCGCCGTGGAGCTGCACCGGCTCCCGCCCCACCGCTGACCGATCGCCGCTCTCCGGGCGTATCCCGTGCCCCGGGCGTGATGGCCGCGCCCGCGCCGGTTTCCTTCCGAACTCGCTCGTCTCACTCCTCAGTCCCGGTATCCGACGTGCTCTTTTGGGGTGCCGAGGAGTGAGTGATGACAACGCCGTGGGAGCTCTCGGCCACGGGCGCGGGGGCGGCCTTCCTGGCCCCGGCGACGGCGATGGCGTCGGCCGGTCCGGTGGCAGGGCGGATCCGCACGGCGGAAGCGGTGCTGCTGACGCGGATACGGCCCGGCTGTGGCCCACGAGCCCGGCGTCGACATGCATTTCTGCAGAAATGACTGACTCAACCCTGCTTGTCTACGGGCTGTGGGCGCCGGAGGTGGGCGACGAGGGCGGAAACAGTTCGCCACGGGCCAGGGCCAGGACGGTCCGGGCCGCGATGCCGCCGATGAGGATGGTGACGGCGGCGAGGACGAGGTAGGTGTAGACGAGGTGGCCCGCCGGTTTGCCGTCATCGATCCAGTGCAGCGTGGTGGTGGCGACCACCGCCCAGGAGAAGGTGAAGGCCCACGTGGCGACCGTGAACCGCAGGCGCGCGTAGAGGGGGACCAGCCGGAGCTGGACGATGACCATCAGCAAGAGGTATCCGGCCAGCGCGGCCGCGATGAAGTCCACCCGGCCCTTGCCGAGTGCGAAGTAGGCGACGCTGGCGATGGCGGCGGGGGCCACCTCGATCGTCATCGTCGGCAGGAGCGGCGCGGGCAGTCGAGGGCGGTGGAACAGCCTTCCCGTGATCATCGAACCGAGGATGAACCAGCAGATCATGCCTAAGCCGAACATGACCTCGGCCAGCCGGGTCTGTCCCACCCTCGCGGCGCTGGCGCAGGAAACGAGGCCGCCGGCCACAGTGGGCAGGAAGTAGCCGGGGTGCATCCGGTCCAGTTCCATGTCCCTGCAGACCCACTGTCCGGTGAGCCATCCGCCGAACAACACGGTCAGCACGAGAAAGACGTCCACCAGAACCTTTCCCGCCGTCGGGCTGTACGGCGCCAGTCCCTGGGCCGCCAACAGCATCGGGGTGATCAGCGCCAGGGAGGTGAACGGACTCGCCACGGGGTCTTCCAGATCGGCGCGGAACCTCCCCCCGCCGCCGCACACGTAGCGCAGATACCATCCCACCGATACCAGCCATACGACAGTGGCCAGTCCGATCAGGGCTCTTCCGACGATCACCGGCACATGCCCGGCCTGACCAGCGGCCACCCAGGTACCACCGAGACCGGCCAGGCCGAAGGCCATGCTGAAAATGTTGGGCGGGACGTGCCGTACGGTCATCGCCGGGCTCCTTTCAGATCCGGCTGGTGAGCCACCGCAACCGACTGTGCACCCCGCAGGTCGCCTCCGCGACTTCGCCATGTCATCCGGGGACGCCGGCGGCCACGGAAACCGGCAGCCACGGAAATACGAGACGACGCCCTTACCGCCGCACCTGTCGCACCTGTCGCACCTGTCGCACGGCCACGGCGTACGTGATGCCCCCGTGAGTGACGATCGTGCTCTGCGAGACCTGACAGCCCTCCGTAGGTCAGGTGAACGCGCGGGGCCGGTTCTCCGTATGGCTCTGTGCGCGTCCTGCCCATGGGGACACGCGCCGTCCGCACAGGCCGAAACCGAAACCGGAGGCCCCGTTCCATGAATGACCGGTTCATCCCTCCCATCCAGGCGCTGCCGGATGGCGACGCCGAAGTCCGCCTGGTGCTCCATCTGCCCTGGGACGTGGTCGCCGCCCTGGGCCAGGAGGCCGGCCGGCTGGCGGCCCAGACACAGCGGCCGGTGAGCCTCGACGAGGCGGTCAGCCACCGGCTGCGCCACGGGACGGCCCAGACCATCGGCGTCCACGCCAAACCGGAGCGGGAGCGGAACCAGCCCGCGCCCACCGCACCCCACACCTCACCCCCGCTGGCGGCCCGCTCCCCCGGTGAGCAGGCCCGGCAGGCGATCGAGAAGATCAACGGCTCGGCGCATCCGCACAACGGCGCCGCGAACGGCTCCGCCGAGTCCACGGGCCCGCAGCACACCACGAGCGCGCCGGATCCGGCCCCGCCCGATGCCCGGGGCATCCTGGAGCGCCCGACGCGTGCCACCGGAACGGTGAACGGCACGGCGACGGAGATGCCGAGATAACACCGGGCCCCGGCACGGGGAGACGGCTGGAAAGGCCGCGGATACGAGGGTGCCGTCCCCATCCGGACGGCACCCTCGTATCCGCGGCGCCCTTCACAGACACGTACGAACGAGCCACTCGTCGGAGTTGTACGCGTCTCTCGCCGAATCCGGTACCGTGGTCGGCTTCTCCACGACCATGTCCTCCGCGCGAACGCGCTCCGGCAGCGTGCCGAACCTGGCCCGCCGCCTGGTCTCGGCGGCATCGGAGGGACTGGGCTTCTCGGGCCTGGGCTTCTCGGGTGTCATGTCATCCTCCTCAGAATCGGTGGACGTCTCAGAATCGATCGACGTCGAGGACGGCTTCGGCGAACGCCTCGGGCGCCTCCTGCGGCACGTTGTGGCCGATGCCCTTGAGCGTTCGGTGGTCATAGGGGCCGGTGAACTTGTCCCGGTACGCCGCACCGTCACCGGCCGGGGTGAAGGGGTCCAGCTCGCCGTCGAGGGTGATCGTGGGCACCGCGATGTCGGGCGCGGCCGCCAGGCGTGCCTCGAGCCTGTCGTAGCGGGGGTCGCCCTCGGCCAGGCCCAGCCGCCAGCGGTAGTTGTGCACCACGATGGGGACGTAGTCGGGGTTGTCGAATGCCGCCGCCGTGCGATCGAAGGTGGCATCGTCGAACTTCCACGTCGGGGAGACATTGCGCCATATGAGCTTCGCGAACTCGTGTCGGTACTTCTCGAAGCCCAGCGCACCACGTTCGGTCGCGAAGTAGTACTGGTACCACCATGCCCACTCGGCCGACGGCGGCAGCGGCAGCTTGTTCTTCTCCCGGTTGGTGATCAGGTAACCGGTCACGGAGATCAGGGCCTTGCACCGCTCCGGCCAGAGTGCGGCGATGATGTCGGCGGTCCGGGATCCCCAGTCGAAGCCTCCGAACACGGCCTTCTCGATCTTCAGGGCGTTCAGCAGGGCGATGATGTCGAGGGCGATCACCGATTGCTGCGCGTTGCGGAAGGTCTTGGGCGAGAGGAAGCTCGTGGTGCCGTGGCCGCGCAGGTACGGGACGATGACCCGGTGGCCCCGGGCCGCCAGCAGGGACGCGACCTCCCCGTAGCTGTGGATGTCGTAGGGCCATCCGTGCAGGAGGATGACGGCCGGTCCATGGGCCGGACCGGCTTCGGCGTAGCCGATGGTGAGCTCGCCGGCCTTGACCTGCTTCAGCGCCGGGAAGGACCCGCCGCCGGTGTGCGACGTCGGCGCCGTTGCCGCCGTCGCCGCCGTCGCCGCCCGGTCGGCGCCCGGCCCGGATGACGGCACGGCCACTGCCGACGAGGGGCTGCTCAGGCCGGTCAGTGATGCGGCAGCCGTTCCCGCCGCCCCCACGCCGATGGCCTTGCCGAAGGTACGCCTGTCGATCATCTGTGAACCTGAACCGTTTCTGTCCGTGCCGGCAGAGCGGGCGCTTCACGCCCGGCTGAGTGCCCTACGCCCGACTGAGTGCTCGAGCCCGGCTGAGTGCTCCGAGCAGCCATAGTGGTGCTCCGGCGCCTTCGGGGCCTCGGTGTCCGCCCGCAGGCATCCTGCGGGTTTCCCGCAGCCGCCGCTCCGGAGCTTCTGCGATCGCTCCAGTACCTTTACTCCCGTGCCTGCCGACCGCGCTGAACAGGGAGTGGATGCCGTGTCACGCCTCAGCGTGGTGATCGCCGACGATCATCCTGTGGTCCGTGCGGGGATGCGAGTGCTGTTGTCCCAGGACGATTCCCTGGAGGTCGTCGCCGAGAGCTCCACGGTCCCGGAGACCGTGGAGACCGTGACCAGGCACCAACCGTCCGTACTGGTCCTGGATCTCACCATGGCCGGCCAATCCAGTCTGCCCTCGATCCCTGATCTGCTCGCGGCGTCCCCCGGCACCCGGATTCTGATCCTCACGATGCAGGAGGACCCCGCGTTCGCCCGCGCGGCCCTGCGGATCGGGGCGGCCGGATATCTGCTCAAGGAAGCGGCGGCGGAAGAACTGGTCGGTGCGGCTCGCCAGGTCGCGAAGGGAGCCACCTACCTCCAGCCCGCCATGGGCGCCCGACTGGCCATAGCGGACACCGGCGCTCCCGGCACCGCTGGAGATGCCTCGTTGACAGCGCGCGAGCTGCAGATTCTCTCACTGCTCGCCCTGGGCCACACCAACCAGGAGATCGCGCGACGTCTCTACGTCTCCGTTCGCACGGTCGAGACTCACCGCGCCAGGATTCGGGACAAGCTCAAAACCGAGACCCGGGCGGAACTCATCGCCGCGGCTCGCGAGCGCGGACTGCTGGGATGAACAGCTCGCCGCGGGCCAAGGCCGGCCCGATCACGGAGGCCGCCGGTGCGGCGCTGCTCGTCATCGCCTTCGCGATCGAGGTCCTCCAGCAGCAGCCACGCTGGGTGATGCGGCTCTCCCTCGGCGCGGCTGTTGTCCTCATCATCGCGGCGGCGCTGAACACCGCCGTCCGGCGGGCATGGCTGGCGGCCCTGTGCGGGCTCGCGCTCATCCTCGCCGTGTCACAGCTGGTTCGCATGACCAAAGAGCCGCTTTTCAACGGCTTGAACATCGTGCCTCTCCTGCTGATCGGCTGCGCCGCCATGCTGGGTCGCAGCGCGGTGGCGCGCCGCCGCGGTCTCGCGCGCGAGCGGGCTCAGGCCCGCAGCGACGGCGAAGAACGGGAACGGCGGCGCTGGGCACGCGAGTTGCACGATGAGACGCTTCAAGAACTGGTCGCTGTCCAGATCGTTCTGTCCACCGCCGCCGGCAGTGGCGAGTCCGCCGCCATGAAGGAGGCCATCGACCAGGCGCGCGGCCTGATCGCGAACCAGATCACCTCGTTGCGGCACCTGATCGTGGAAATGCGGCCCTTCGCCCTCGACCAGTTCGGCCTCGCGCCCGCCCTCGGGACGCTGTGCCGACGCACCGGGGAAACCTTCGGGCTGGAGGCGGAACTGCGCGTCGGCGCGGAGTGGAGCGGACTCGGGGACGAACTGTCACCAGAAGCCCAGGCCCACATCTACCGCATCGTGCAGGAATCGGTGAACAACGCCGTCAAGCACGCCCGGGCGAGCCACCTTCTGGTGGAACTCGACAGCGACAATCACGCGATCAGGGTGACGGTCAGGGACAACGGCCGCGGAATGTCCCATCAGGCCTCCACACCGGTCAACCGCTCCGCGCTCCGCACGGTGGTCTCCACGGGCACCGGACTGTCGGCCATGCGCGAGCGCGGCCACCTGCTGAACGGACACCTCACCGTCGATTCCACACCCGGTGAGGGAACCCGGGTCTCCCTACTGATACCCCGCCACGCCAAGCGACGCTCCAGATCCAAGGACTCGTAACACCAGTGACACAGCCGTCGCCTCACGCGTCGCGCTTCTGCGTTGTGATCAAGGAGATGGCATAGATCACCGCGGTGATTCCCCCAAAAAAGAGGAGACCGATCCACGGGCCATAGGGGTAATCGACGGCATTCCCGGACACCCCCTCCGTGACCCGGTCGGGCTGGCCATCGGTCAGGAAGTAGTTCGCCGCCTTGAACGGCAGCCAGGGTTGCACATGCCCGCCCAGCGCCGGGATCGATGTGACGACCGTTTCCAGCAGAAGCGTGTAGACCAGAACGAGCGCGATGGCGGCGGCGCTGTGCCGGACCAGCAGTCCGACAGCCACCGCCAGAACGGCGGCCACCGCGTACACCAGGCCCACACCGGCCACGGCGCGCCAGTCGCCGCCACTGTCGAGGGCGAGGTCCGCGTCCGACTTCACCAACCGCCCGAGGCCCCAAGCCGCGAACGCACCGATGAGGCCCGTCACCGCGGAGACGAGCACCACCACACCGGCCTTGGCCAGCAGAACCGCGGTGCGGTGGGGGACGGCCTGGAACGTGAGCGAGCCTGATGACCGCGTCCCCGGTGATCTCCATGAACGCCTCTTCGAGCGACCCGTTCTGCTCCATCAGCTCGTGCAGCGTGATCCGATGCGCGGCGGCGATCTCGCCGATCTCCTCGGTGGACGCCCCTGCCACCACCAGCCGGGTCGGGTCCGCACCGCACTCGACGCGGTACCCGGCCGCCTCGACGACCGGCATCAGGACCCCGGCCTCGGGGCTGCGCACCACGACCGCGCTGCCACTCGCCTGGCTGACGAAGTGCGCGGTGCCGCACTGGGCGATGAGCTTGCCGCGCCCGATGACCACCAGTTCCTCGGCCGTCAGTGCCATCTCGGCCAGCAGATGACTGGAGACGAACACGGTGCGCCCCTCGGCCGCCAGCTTCTGCATGAACCGCCGGATCCACAGGATCCCTTCCGGATCGAGTCCGTTGACCGGCTCGTCGAACAGCAGCAACCGCGGATCGCCCAACAGGGCCGCCGCGATGCCCAGCCTTTGGAACATCCCGAGGGAGAAGCCGCCCGCGCGGCGCCGCGCCACCTCGGTCAGCCCGACCGTCTCCAGCACCTCGTCCGCACGGCGGGCGGGCAGCCCGTTCGACTTCGCCAGCCACCGCAGGTGCGCGTGCGCGGAACGATTCGGATGTGCCCACTTCGCATCGAGGAGAGCTCCCACCGTCCGTAACGGACGGCCCAGATCGTGGTAGCGCTTGCCGTCGATCAGGACCTCACCGCCGTCGGGCCGGTCCAGCCCCAGAATCATCCGCATGGTCGTCGACTTGCCGGCGCCGTTCGGCCCCAGGAATCCGGTCACCACCCCGGGATTCACACTGAACGTCAGCTCGTCGACGGCCAGTTTGTCGCCGTAGCGCTTGGTCAGATGTCTGGCTTCGATCACTGTCGATCCTCTCCCCATATCGCTGTGTGCGGCAGACCCTGCGGCGGCGCGGACCTGGTGCGGGTGCTCGCCGGACAGGTCTTCGAAGAACCCTGTCGCGGTGTAGCCCGCGTTATGCAGCACCGCGCTCAGGTTTCCGTCGGTGATCTCAAGAACCTGCTCGACCGCCTCGCGGCGCGAAGAGTCGGATGCCACATCGAGCGGTACGACCCGGATCGATTCGGTGGGCGCGCCCACCGCCTTGGCCAGCTCGTGCAACCGAGCGCGGTGCGTCCACACTGGGTCAACAGCTCGGCTTCCGGAGGGAGTTCGACCGGATCGCCGCGATCGCCCGGGAGAACGGTGCGATCGGTGACCCGGTTCTGCGGGACCGACTCGTTCGCTCCTGGATCGAACTGGAGATCATGCGGCTGAACGCGCTGCGCACGATGACGTCGTTGGGTGACGGGGAGCCGGGACCCGAGGTGTCCTTCGCCAAGCTGTACTGGTCCACCTGGCATCGAGAGTCCGGTGAGCTCGCGATGGACGTACTGGGCATTGACGGGCTTCTCGCGGAGGGCCCGCCGTACGATCTCTCCTTCGCGCAGCGGGTCTTCCTCTTCAGCCGGGCCGACACCATCTACGCGGGGTCCAGCGAGATCCAGCGAGATCCAGCGGAACATCATCGCCGTGCGCACTCTCGGACTTCCACGTTCCCGGGAGGAAGGGCTCCTTATGAGGTCGGTCACCATCCCCGGTTCGTTCGGCGGTCTCGGCCCACGCGGCGAGGCCGGGTTCGGTCGGCGTGGCCGGCGGGTGGCGGATGCCCCCGCCGGGACACGCGGCCTCACGCCCCGTAGCCTCCGTCGACGTCGAGCATCTGGCCGGAGATGAAACCGGCCCGGTCGGAGGCCAGGAAGCACACGGCCTCGGCGATATCGGTGGCGGATCCGAACCGCCGCAGGGGGATATTGCCGCGGGTGACCTCCAGGGCCTGTTCGTCGAGGTCGCCCGAACCGATCAGCCGTGCGGCCATCCCGTCGAGCAGCATTCCGGGGCCCACACAGTTGGCACGCACTCCGAACCGGCCCTCCTCCGCGGCGAATCCCCGCACCAGCGCTTCGACGGCTCCCTTCGGCCCGGCGGAAAGGCCGTCCCGCACCGGGAAGCGACGGGTGGCGGCCGTGGTGACCGCGACGATGCCGCCCTTGGCCGCGCGCAGCCGTGGCAGGGCCGGCTGCACCAGGTTGAAGAAGGCGATCGTGTCCTCCTCGATCTGCCGTCGGAACCGGTCGGGCGTCACCCGGCTCAGATGCACCATGGGCACATGCGGTCCTGCCGCGTAGACGAGGGTGTGGATGCCGTCGAAACGGTCCGCCACCTCGTCCAGGAAACGCGCCGTCGCGTCCGCGTCCGACAGGTCCAGCGGCCAGGCGGCCGCCCGGACGCCCGCCGCCTCGGCCTCCTCCGCCAGGGCGGTCCCGGCCTCGGCGTTCTTCCGGTACGTCAGTGCCACATGGCTGCCGCGCCCAGCCAGCATGCGGGTGATGGCGGCTCCGATGCCACCGGTGGCACCGGCGATCACGGCAGCACCCGGTCGTTCGGCGAAGTCCCGCATTCGAATCTCCTGTCTCCCTGTCGTCGACTCCATTCCACCCGCCACCACGACGCCGCACTGCCCTGTGCCGACCAGCACCGCCGCGAGCGAGATGGCCTGCAATCCCGAGAGGCCGAGCGTGTTCAGCGTGGTGGCGGGCACCCCCAGCGGGACACCCGCGCGAGCTGCCGCCAGACGGGCGGGATTGGGGCCGGCCCCCGCCTGCGCGGCCATTCCCATGACCACCGCGTCGACGTCACCGCCGTCCAGCCCTGCCCGGCGGAGGCATGGAGGACCTCCTCACGGCCGGACGGATGACGGCACGCTCACCGGTGCATCGGTGCATCGGTGCATCGGTGCATCGGTGCATCGGTGTCTACGGTGCCGAGGGCCTCGGTTCCCTTTCCCTCCGGCATCTCGGAGATTACGTGCGATCACCTGATCGAAACAAATGATAGACCTCGATCCTCCGCCGACGCGTCGAGCGAGGCCTCCCCGCAGTCATCGCGTGCCGTAGACCGGTTGCGGGGCTTCCGCGGCGGCGAGCAGTCCCAGCGCCGCCCCGCCCGCCTCCGCGGGACTCCACCTGGCTCCTTTGTCGGTGGTCGGGCCGGGCCGCCAGCCCTCCATGACGGTGATCCGGCCGCCCTCCGCCTCGAAAACCCGTCCGGTGACACCCGTGGAGGCCGCGGAGCCCAGCCAGACGACCAGTGGGGAGACGTTCTCCGGGGCCATCGCGTCGAACCCGCCCTCGCCCGGCGCCGCCATCGTCTCGGCGAAGGTGTGTTCGGTCATGCGAGTGCGCGCGGCCGGGGCGATGGCGTTGATCTGGACGCCATAGCGGCCCATCTCAGCGGCGGCGACGAGCGTGAGGCCGATGATCCCGGCCTTCGCGGCGGAGTAGTTGCCCTGGCCGACGCTGCCGAGCAGTCCAGCGCCGGAGCTGGTGTTGACGACGCGCGCCCGGGGTGTGCGGCCGTCCTTCGCCTCGGCTCGCCAGTGCGCGGCGGCGTGTTTCAGCGGCAAGAAGTGGCCCTTGAGGTGGACCCGCATAACGGCGTCCCAGTCGTCCTCGTCCAGATTGACCAGCATCCGGTCCCGGAGGAACCCGGCGTTGTTGACCAGGGTGTCGAGCCGCCCGAATGCTTCCAGGGCGGTGGCGATCAGCGAGGCGGCCCCGTCGGTCGTCGCGATGTCACCGCCGTGCGCGACCGCCTCGCCGCCCAGGTCCGCGATCTCGTCCACGACCCGCTGGGCCGGGCCATCCGCTTCCGCGGCCCCGTCCAGCCCCACACCGAGATCATTGACCACCACCTTCGCTCCCTCGGCGGCGAGGGCGAGTGCGTGCGCCCGGCCCAGTCCTCGGCCGGCTCCGGTGACGACGGCGACGCGTCCGGCGCAGATTCCGGTCATCTTCATGTCTCCTTGTTGACGGTGGCGGCGTCGAGGAAGGTGGGGCGCTCCCCGCCGCCGTGGACGAGCAGGCTCGCGCCGGAGATGTACGTGGCGCGGTCGGAGGCGAGGAAGACGCAGGCGTCACCCACCTCGGAGGGCTCCGCGAGCCGCCCGAGCGGAACGGTGCGGCCCACCGCGGCGACGCCCGCCTCGTCTCCGTAGTGCAGAGCGGAGAGTTCGGTGCGGACCATGCCGAGGACGAGCGTGTTGATCCGTATGTTCGGCGCCCACTCCACGGCCATGGAGCGGGCGAGGCTTTCCAGCCCGGCTTTGGCGGCGCCGTAGGCGGCGGTACCCGGGGAGGGGCGAGTGCCGCTGACGCTGCCGATCATGATGATCGAACCGCCCGCCGCCTGGCCGCTCATCACCTCGTACGCGGCCAGGGAAGCGGTCAGCGGCGCGAGGAGGTTCAGCTCGACGACACGCGCATGGCGCGCGGCCCCGCCGTCGGCCAGCATCCGGAACGGCGCCCCTCCGGCGTTGTTGACGAGAGTGTCCAGTCGTCCGTGGTCAGCGGCCACCTGGGTGAAGAAGTCCCGTACGGCCGCCGGATCGCGCAGGTCGACAGGGACGAATCGGGCCGTGCGGCCACCCGCCTCGACTGCCGCGTCCGGGGTTCTGCGCGCGCAGACCACGACCTCCGCGCCCGCTTCGAGGAAGGCCCGCGCGATCCCCGCGCCCACGCCCCGGGTACCGCCGGTGACGACGGCGACCCGATCCGACAGGTCGTAAGTCACGCTCACCATGAACCTCCCGCTTCGCACGATCCGCTGCTACGGTACCTAACAAATGCTTGGTAGAAAGGTAGCTGATGCGCTCATGGGTGTCTCCACCTCCGAGGCGGAAAAGGGCGTCGCCGTTGTCACCGTCGACTTTCCGCCCGTCAACGCCCTGCCTGTGCGGGGCTGGTACGACCTGGCCGACGCGGTGCGCGCGGCCGGCCGCGACCCGGACGTCCGGTGCGTGGTACTCACCGCCACCGGACGCGGATTCAACGCGGGCGTCGACATCAAGGAAGTGCAGCGCGACGGCGGTCACGAAGCGCTGATCGGAGCGAACCGCGGCTGCTACGAGGCATTCGCCGCGGTGTACGAGTGCGAGGTCCCGGTCGTCGCGGCCGTACAGGGCTTCTGTGTCGGTGGCGGCATCGGGCTGGTCGGCAACTCCGACGCGATCGTGGCAAGCGAGGACGCCGTTTTCGGTCTGCCCGAACTGGACCGGGGCGCGCTGGGGGCCGCGACCCATCTGGCACGGCTGGTCCCCCAGCATCTGATGCGCGCCCTCTACTACACCTCGCGCACCGCCACCGCCGAGGAGCTGCATCGCCACGGCTCGGTGTGGAAGGTCGTCCCGCGCGCGGAACTGCGAGACGCGGCCCTGGAGTTGGCCCACGAGATCGCCGCCAAGGACGGGTATCTGCTGCGGCTGGCCAAGGCCTCCATCAATGGCATCGACCCCGTGGACGTCCGGCGCAGCTACCGCTTCGAGCAGGGATTCACCTTCGAGGCGAATCTCAGCGGGGTCGCCGACCGGGTACGCGCCACCTTCGGCACGGGCAAGGAGAAGGACGAGGAGCGGGAGTCATGAGCAGGGACAAGACCATGACCGCCGATGAGGTCGTCGCCCGCCTGGAGAGCGGTATGACGATCGGTATCGGCGGCTGGGGATCGCGACGCAAACCCATGGCTCTCGTCAGGGCACTGCTGCGCTCGGACATCACCGATCTCACCGTGGTCTCCTACGGCGGCCCGGACGTGGGCCTGCTGGCTTCGGCCGGAAAGATCCGCAAGCTGGTCGCGGCGTTCGTCACCCTCGACTCCATACCCCTCGAACCACACTTCCGCGCCGCCCGGGAGCACGGAGCGTTCGAGATGACGGAGCTGGACGAGGCCATGTTCATGTGGGGGCTGACCGCTGCCGGGCACCGCCTGCCGTTCATGCCGATCCGGGCGGGCCTCGGCTCGGACGTGATGAAGGTCAACCCGCGCTTGCGCACGGTGCGCTCCCCGTACGACGACGGCGAGGAACTCGTCGCCGTCCCGGCACTGCGCCTGGATGCCGCGCTCGTCCACCTCAACCGAGCCGACACATTCGGCAACGGTCAGTACCTCGGGCCCGATCCCTACTTCGACGACCTGTTCTGCGAGGCCGCGGACCACGCGTATCTCTCCTGTGAACGGATCGTGGATAGCGCGGAGTTGCGAGCGGAACACGGCCCGCAGACCCTGCTGGTCTCCCGGGCGTACGTAAGCGGAGTGGTCGAGGCTCCGGGCGGCGCGCACTTCACCTCATGCGCCCCGGACTACGACCGCGACGAGGCCTTCCAGCGGGCCTACGCACAAGCCGCCACCGACCCCGAGGAGTGGCGACGGTTCACCGAGCGGTTCCTGTCGGGAGACGAGGACGCCTATCAGGCCGCCGTCGCGGCGTTCGCCAAGGAGGCCACATGAGCGAGAGCGTGACTCGTGCCGAATACTGCGTCGTGGCCTGCGCCGAGGCATGGCGCGGCGACGGGGAGATCCTGGCGAGCCCGATGGGCACGGTGCCCACGATCGGCGCGCGGCTGGCGAAGCTCACCTTCTCCCCCGATCTGCTGCTCACCGACGGTGAGGCGATGCTGATCGGCGACGTCCCGGCGGTGGGGAGCGGCTCCCGGGTGACCGAGGGCTGGCTGCCGTACCGCCGACACCTCGCGATGGTCGCCGGTGGGCGGCGCCACGTCATGATGGGCGCCAGCCAGCTCGACCGCCACGGCAACCAGAACATCTCGTGCGTCGGCGACTGGGCCAAGCCGCGACGGCAGCTCCTCGGCGTTCGCGGCGCCCCCGTCAACACGCTCAACAACCCGACGAGTTACTGGGTCCCCCGGCACTCGCCACGCGTCTTCGTCGACAAGGTGGACATGGTCTCGGGGGTCGGCTACGACCGGGCGGCCGCCGCCTCGCCCATGACGACGCGCTTCCACGAGATCCGCCGTGTCATCACCGATCTGGCGGTGCTGGACTTCGCCACACCCGACCGCTCCCTGCGGCTGCTCTCCGTACATCCCGGCGTCACGGCGGACCAGGTGCGGGAAGCCACCGGTTTCCCACTGACCGTCCCGGACGCTGTGCCGCACACCCGGATGCCGTCGGCGGAGGAACTGCGCCTGATCCGGGAGGTCCTCGACCCGAAAGGACTGCGCGACCGTGAGGTGAGGTCATGACCGGTGTCACGATCCCGACGCCGCTGACGAAGCTGGTCGGCGTCCGCCACCCCATCGTCCAGACGGGCATGGGCTGGGTGGCCGGACCCAGACTCGTCTCGGCCACGGCGAACGCCGGAGCGCTGGGCATCCTCGCCTCGGCGACGATGACACCGGACCAGCTGCGGGCGGCGGTCCGTGAGGTCAGGTCCCGTACGGACGCGCCGTTCGGGGTCAACCTGCGGGCGGACGCGGGCGACGCGGCCGAGCGGGTACGGATCATCGTGGAGGAAGGCGTGCGGGTCGCCTCATTCGCCCTCGCGCCCTCCCAAGAGCTGATCGCCCGGCTCAAGGACGCCGGAGTCATCGTGATCCCGTCCATCGGCGCGCGCCGGCACGCCGAGAAGGTCGCCGCCTGGGGCGCGGACGCGGTGGTCGTCCAGGGCGGCGAAGGCGGCGGCCACACCGGGAACGTCGCCACCACCGTCCTGCTGCCCCAGGTCGTGGACGCCGTGGACATCCCCGTCGTCGCCGCGGGCGGCTTCTTCGAGGGCCGTGGCCTGGTCGCGGCGCTCGCCTACGGGGCTGCGGGGGTGGCGATGGGCACCCGATTCCTGCTGACGTCGGACAGCACCGTCCCGCGTGCCGTGCAGGCCCGCTATCTCCAAGCCTCGGTCCAGGACGTCACGGTCACCACGAAGGTGGACGGGCTCCCCCACCGTATGCTGCGCAGCGAACTGGTCGACACACTGGAGCGCTCCGGCCGGGTGGCCGCGCTGCTGCGCGCGGTGCGCCACGCCGCATCCTTCAGGAAGCTGTCCGGCCTGAGCTGGGCGGGGATGGTCCGCGACGGTCTGGTCATGAAGCACGGCAAGGACCTCACCTGGGGTCAGGTCCTCTTGGCCGCGAATACTCCGATGCTGCTGCGGGCGTCCATGGTCGACGGCCGTACCGATCTCGGTGTGATGGCCTCCGGACAGGTCGCGGGCCTGATCGAGGACCTGCCGTCGTGCGCGGAGCTGGTCGAGGGAATCATCGCTGAGGCGCAAACCGTCCTGGGGCGTCTGCCACGGGTCCCCTGAGCGCATTCCGCCCTGGGCGATCCGCGTGCCGCCGCCCCTGTCACTCGGGTCGGCGGCAGACGGACGGTGCGCGTCAGAGCCGTTCGATGATGGTGACGTTGGCCTGCCCGCCGCCCTCACACATGGTCTGCAGACCGAACCGGCCGCCGGTGCGCTCCAGTTCGTGCAGCAGCGTCGTCGTCAGCTTGGTGCCGGTCGCTCCGAGCGGGTGACCGAGCGCGATGGCGCCGCCGTTGACGTTGACCTTCTCCAGGTCCGCGCCGGTTTCCTTCAGCCACGCCAGCACGACGGGCGCGAACGCCTCGTTGATCTCGACCAGGTCGATGTCGTCGAGTGACATCCCGGACTTCTTCAGTGCGTACGCGGTGGCCGGGATGGGGGCGGACAGCATCCGGATCGGGTCCTCGCCCCGCACCGACAGATGGTGGACGCGGGCGCGCGGAGTCAGGCCGTGCTCGGCGACCGCCCGTTCGGAGGCGACGAGCAGCGCGGAGGCGCCGTCGGAGACCTGCGAGGAGACGGCGGCGGTCAGCCGGCCGCCCTCGACGACCGGTGCCAGAGCGGCCATCTTCTCCAGTGAGGTACCCCGGCGCGGCCCCTCATCGGTCGTCACCTCCCCGTACGGGACGACTTCACGGTCGAAGCGGCCCTCGTCGATGGCCCGTATCGCGCGCTGGTGGGAGCGCAGCGCGAACTCCTCCATCGCCTCCCGGCTGATGCCCCACTTCTCGGCGATCAGTTCCGCTCCGTAGAACTGGTTGACGGGCCGGTCGCCGTAGCGGGCCCGCCAGCCCTCGGAGCCGGCGTACGGGCCGTCGTCGAGGCCGAGCGGTTCGGCGGCCCGGCGGCTGGCGAAGGCGATGGGGATCATCGACATGTTCTGCACCCCGCCCGCGACCACCAGGTCCTGAGTCCCGGAGAGCACCCCCTGTGCGGCGAAGTGCAGAGCCTGCTGGGAGGAGCCGCACTGGCGGTCCACCGTGGTCCCGGGCACCTCCTCCGGCAGCCCGGCGGCCAGCCAGCAGGTGCGCGCGATGTCCCCGGCCTGGGGGCCGACGGTGTCCAGGCAGCCGAAGACGACGTCCTCGACGGCGGCCGGATCGGCGCCGGAACGCTCCATCAGCGCCTTCAGCACATGGGCACCGAGGTCGGCCGGATGCACGGCCGACAGAGCGCCATCACGTTTGCCGACCGGGGTGCGTACTGCTTCGACGATGAATGCCTCGGGCATGGCTGCTGCTCCTTCGCGGGGGTCTCTATGTCTGTACGGCGATCCCGTCCAGCACCATCGACAGGTACTGGCGGGCGATTTCCTCGGGGCTGTGCTGTCCGCCGGGCCGATACCAGGACGCGGCGACCCAGACGGTGTCCCGTACGAAGCGGTAGGTGAGCCGCGCGTCCAGGTCCGCACGGAAGGCGTGGACCGCGACACCGCGCTCCAATGTGCCCAGCCACGTCTTCTCGAACTTCTCCTGCGCCGCGGCGAGGTAGGCGAAGCGGGGATGCGCGGACAGTTGCCGCGACTCCTTCTGATAGATCGCCACGGCGGCGCGATGCCGGTCGATCTCCCGGAAGGACTCGGTGACCAGGGCCTCGATGGTCGCCCGGGGGGCGAGATCCGCTTCCAGCACGGCGTCGTATCCGGCCCACAACTCGTCCAGGAAGCCGGACAGGATCTCGTCGAGCATCGACTCCTTGGAGTCGAAGTGGTAGTACAGGCTGCCCGCGAGCATTCCCGCGGCGTCCGCGATCTGCCGGACGGTGGTCGCGCTGTAGCCCTGCTCGGCGAAGACGTCCGCCGCGACGGCGAGCAATTCGGCACGCCGCGTGGTCGACGGGCTCATCGTGGGCTTCTTCTTGCCGGTCTCCGGCACGCTGGTGTTCCTTGTGTTCGGCACCCGGCCATTGTCGTCTCACGCCCGCTGGCTGCTGACCGAGACGGTCTCGCCGGTCATGTACGAGGAGTAGTCGCCGGCCAGGAAGACGATGACGTTGGCGACCTCCCAGGGCTCGGCGCAGCGGCCGAACGCCTCGCGCTCGGTGAGTTCGGCCAGCAGTTCGGCCGTGGTCACCTTCACCAGGTGCGGGTGCATCGCGAGGCTCGGGGCGACCGCGTTGACCCGCACGCCGTAGTCGGCCGCCTCGGCGGCGGCGCAGCGGGTCAGTGCCATGACTCCGGCCTTGGCGGCGGCGTAGTGGGCCTGCCCGGTCTGCGCGCGCCAGCCGACCACCGAGGCATTGTTGACGATCACGCCTCCGGCGCCCGCCGCCGCCATCCGGCGCAGCGCGGCGCGGGTGCAGCGGAAGGTTCCGTTCAGGGTCACGTCGAGGACCGTGCTCCACTGCTCGTCCGTCATCTCGGTGAGGCGGGCCGTGCCGCCGAGCCCGGCGTTGTTGACCACGATGTCGAGGCGCCCGTGCCGCTCCGCCGCGAGGTCGAACAGGTCCGTGATCTGCCGCTCGTCGGTGACGTCGCAGGGCAGGCCCGCGACCCGGTCGGCGCCGAACTCCTCGGACAGCGCGTCGCAGGTCTCCTTCAGCCGGCGCGCATGGGCATCGCCGATGACGATGCGGGCGCCCTCGTCGAGAAATCTGCGCGCGGTGGCCCCGCCGATCCCGGCGCCCGCGGCCGCGGTGATCACCGCGGTGCGGCCGTCGAGCAGGGCATGGCCGGGGACATATGGGGGCGGGCCGGCGGCGGTCATACGGGGGCCTCCTCGATCCTCGACGGCGCTCACGGTCGTACGGTAACCTACCAAACACTTGTTAGAAAAGGAGTGCGGGATGCCCGCTGCCCATGACGAACCGGTGCACTACGAGACCCGGGGCCCGGTCGCGATCGTCACCATGAACCGGCCGGAGTACCGCAATGCCCAGAACTCCGCCATGACCTACGCCCTTGACCGGGCCTTCTACCGCGCCGCCGAGGACAACGAGATCAAGGTGGTGGTCCTCGCCGGGTCGGGGAGACACTTCTCCGCCGGGCACGACATCGGCACCCCCGAGCGGGACGCCCATCTGCCGTTCGACCGCACAGCCGGGCTCTGGTGGGACCACTCGGACAAGAAGGGCGCGGAGAGCCGCTTCGCCCGCGAGTCCGAGGTCTATCTGGGCATGTGCCGACGGTGGCGTGAGCTGCCCAAGCCGGTCATCGCGTCAGTGCAGGGCGCCTGCGTCGCGGGCGGATTGATGCTCGCCTGGATCTGCGACCTGATCATCGCCTCCGACGACGCGTTCTTCGCCGACCCGGTGGTCCGCATGGGCATCCCCGGCGTCGAGTACTTCGCACACCCGTGGGTGATGTCCCCGCGGATCGCCAAGGAATTCCTGTACACCGGCGAGCGGATGAGCGCCCAGCGGGCGTACGAGATACAGATGGTCAACCGGGTCGTCCCCCGCGCCGAACTCACCCGGCACACCCTGGAGCTGGCCACGCGCATCGCCGACATGCCACGCATGGGACTCGCGCTGACCAAACGTGCCGTCAACCAGGCCGAGGATCTACAGGGCCTGCACACCGGGCTGGACTCGGTCTTCGGGTTGCACCATCTCGCGCACGCGCACAACGCGGAGACGGCCCCCGACGCGCTGGGCGGCATGGACGTCCGCGCGATGAAGGAGGCCGGCACCTGATGGACCTCGACTTCACCACCGACGAGAACACCTTCCGGGCCGAGGCCCGCGCCTGGCTCGCCGCACATGTACCCAGCACTCGTCTGCACTCCCTGGAGACCGCGGAGGGGTTCGAGGCCCACCGGGAGTGGGAGCGCGCCCTCTTCGCCGACCGGTGGTCGGTCGTCTCCTGGCCCGAGGAGTACGGCGGCCGGGGGGCCTCGCTCCTCCAGTGGCTGATCTTCGAAGAGGAGTACTACGCGGCGGACGCGCCCGGCAGGGTCAGCCAGAACGGCATCAACCTCCTCGCCCCCACCCTCTTCGAGCACGGCACACCGGAGCAGTGCGCCCGCGTCCTGCCGCCCATGGCGCGCGGCGAGGTCATCTGGGCGCAGGCCTGGTCCGAGCCGGAGGCGGGCTCCGACCTCGCACGCTTGCGCTCAACGGCCCGGCGGACCGAGGGCGGCTGGCGCCTGAGCGGTCAGAAGACCTGGTCCTCCCGGGCCGCCTTCGCCGACCGGGCCTTCGGCCTCTTCCGCAGCGATCCGGCGGCGGACAAGCCGCACCGAGGGCTGACGTATCTGATGTTCCCTCTGGACGCGCCGGGCGTGACCGTACGGCCCATCGGGCGCCTCGACGGAAAGCCCGCCTTCGCCGAACTCTTCCTGGACGATGTCTTCGTACCCGACGAGGACGTCATCGGGACGCCGGGTGAGGGCTGGCGGGTGGCGATGAGCACCGCGGGCAGCGAGCGCGGGCTGACCCTGCGCAGCCCCGGCCGCTTCACGGCCGCCGCGGACCGGTTGACCCGGCTGTGGCGCGATGAGGCCGACCCGGCGGACACGGCCCTGCGCGACCGGGTGGCCGACGCGGTGATCGGCGCCCGCGCGTATCAGCTCTTCGGCTACACGAGCGCCTCGCGGATCGCTGCCGGAGAGTCGATCGGCGCGGAGTCCAGCCTGAACAAGGTCTTCTGGTCGGAGCTGGACATCGCGCTCCACGAGACCGCCCTCGATCTGCTCGGCCCCTACGGGGAGCTTGCCGACGACGCCGAGGACGCGCCGGAGGACGGCGGTTGGGCCGAGGGCTACACCTTCTCCCTCGCGGGCCCCATCTACGCCGGAACCAACGAGATCCAGCGCGACATCATCGCCGAGCGGCTGCTCGGCCTGCCGAAGGGACGCCGGTGATGCGGTTCCTCCTCGACACCGAACAGCGGGAGTTCGCAACCGCTCTGGGCGGCCTGCTCGGCTCGTCGGACACGGCGGGGACGATACGGTCCTGGGCGTCCGGCGACCCGGGTCCCGGACGGGCGCTGTGGGCCCGGCTCGCGGAGGCGGGGGTCTTCGGCCTCGCCGTACCGGAGCGGCACGAGGGTCTGGGCGTGCTGCCCGTCGAACTGGCCGTCGCCTTCACGGAGCTCGGCCGCCACGCGGTGCCGGGCCCGCTGGTGGAGACCGTCGCGGCGGCGACTCTCCTCGGCAGGCTCGGCGACCACGCCGCGGCCGGCGCATGGCTGCCGCGGATCGCCTCCGGTGGAGCGCTGGTGTCCCTGTGCGTGCCCGCCACCAGCGGCCCCTACGCATTGGACGCGGACGTCGCGGACGCGGTGTTCCTCGTCGAGGGCGATGCCCTGAGGCTGGCGGAGAAGTGCGGCCCGCTCCAGCGTTCCTCCGATCCGGCCCGCCGACTGTCCCGCCCGACGGGCACAACGGTCCTCGTCGAGGGGCCCACGGTCCAGGCAGCGGCTGCGTACACCACCGATGTGGCGGCCCTGACAACGGCCGCCCAGGCCCTGGGGCTCGGCCGCGCGCTGCTGGACGGCACCGTCGCGTACGCCGCACAGCGCACCCAGTTCGGCGTCGCCATCGGTTCGTTCCAGGCCGTGAAGCATCGGCTGGCCGACGTGCTCCTCGCCCTGGAGTTCGCCCAGCCTCTGGTCCACTCCGCCGCCTTGGCCCTGGCCGCGGACGCCCCGTCCGCCCGCCGGGAGTGCGCGGCGGCGAAAGTGGCCGCGGGCGAGGCCGCCTACGCCGCCTCGCGCACGGCTCTACAGGTGCACGGCGCGCTCGGCTACACCGAGGAACTGGATCTGTCCCTGTGGATCCGCAAAGCCCGCGCCCTCCGCGATGCCTGGGGAACCCCGGCCGCATGCCGATCCCTCGTCCTGGCGCCGTGAGCCCCGATGGTGAGGGAAGGTGTCGTGGCCGTCGAAGAGAACGGCGGCCACGACGAACCGCACCGAGTGCTCAGGGCGGTACGCCCGGCCGACCGTGGTGTCAGCGGGCGCGACGTTCTTCCTCGGAGCGTGTCCCGGAGAGGAAGTTCTCCATGGCCCTACGGGTCCGTGGCCGGGAGCCGGCCGCGGCGATGAACTCCGCTTCGCACTCGAGGTGATCGCGCAGTCCGTCGAGCCGGTCGCCGCGCACCAGGAGCTTGGCCCGCGACAGGGCGAGCCCGTGACCGTCCGCCAGTGAACGGGCCAGTGCTCCGGCGGCGGAGGGAAGTTCGGCGTCGTCGACGACGCGGTTGACGAGTCCCCACGCCTCGGCCTCCGCGGCCGGGAGCACACGGTTGGTGAGCAGCAGGTCGAGCGCGCGCCGCTCTCCGAGCAGACGGGGCAACAGCCACGACGCGCCGCAGTCGGGGGTCAGCCCCAGCGCCGTGTAGCCCAGCCTCACCTTCGCACCACGGGCGGCCACCACCAGGTCCGCCGTCAGGGTGAACCCGACCGCGCCGCCGGCCACCGCGCCCTGTACCCCGGCGACCATCGGAACGTACAGTCCGGCCAGCCCGAGCACTGCTTCGTGAGCGGTATCGGCGACCTCGCGGACGTATCGGCCCACCGCGTCCTGCTCGGCGACGAAGGCCCGCAGGTCGCCGCCGACGCTGAAGTTGAGCCCTTCGGCGCGCAGCAGCACGGCTCCGACCTTCTCCGAGTCCGGTTCCCCGGTCCAGCGTACGAGCTGTGCCACGGCGTCTCGCAGGGCCCTGACGAAGCCGAGGTCGAAGGCGTTGCCGGTGTGCCCGTGCGCCAACACGATCTTGACCAGGGCCCCGTCCCGTTCGAGCCGTACCGGCGAGGGCGGGGCATGATCTGGTCGTATCCGAGCGGCCGGCCGGGACGTCACCGTGCGCCTCCCCAGGACGGGATCGTCGTGGCGCCCTCGTCGGCTGCCTGACACAGATCCGCCTGGCGGCGGAGTTCCCGGCGGCCCAGCACCATGCGGTGCACCTCGTCCGGGCCGTCGGCGAACCTCAGACCACGGGCCTGCGCCCACAGCGTCGCCAACGGCAGATCCTGGGCCATACCGGCAGCGCCATGCACCTGTATCGCCTGGTCGATCACCCATTCCGCGGTGCGCGGCGCGGCGACCTTGATGGCGGATATCCCGGTGCGGGCCGCCCGGGCACCACGCTCGTCGATGAGCCAGGCGGCGTGGAGCACCATCAGCCGTAGTTGGTCGATGCGGACGCGGGCCTCGGCGATCGACTCCAGCACGGCGCCGTGGCCGGCCAGGGGCCGGCCGAAGGCACTGCGTTCCCCCGCCGTGGCCCGGTGGACCTCGACGGCGTCGTGCCCGTCCACGGCCACGCCGGGCACACCGTAGGCGACAGCCCGGTCGGCCACGTTCTCGGTGGGACTGACCTCGTGGAAGGGGGTGGATACCGAGATGCCGTTGTTCTCACAGAAGTAGATGAGCGGCAGCTTCCACACCGACGCCTGGATCAAGGTTTCGTGGAAGGTTCCGCGGTGGGAGGTGCCGTCACCGAAGTCGGCGAGAGCGACCTGATCGGTTCCGCGCAGCTTCGCCGACAATGCGGCGCCGGCGGCCAGCGGGTAGACACTTCCCAGGGTCGCGCCCTCTCCCATGATCCCCAGCGAGGGGTCGGCCCAGTGGGGTACCCCCGCGCCCCTGCCACCTGTCGAACCGGTGACCCTCCCCAGCAGATCGCCGATGACCGGCTGAAGCCCCATCCCCTTCGCCAGCGGCCACGTCGCGCCGCGCCCCTGGTAGAAGAGGTAGTCGTCCTGGCGCAGTGCGGCGCAGGCCCCTGCCGCCGCTGCCTCCTGTCCCTTGCCCGGATGCCAGAAACCGGCGAACCCATGGTCCCGGATATGAAGGCTCAGCGCGTCCTCCAAGGCCCGGGCCCTGGCAACCGTGGTGAAGAGCCGTAGCAGGAACTCGGGGTCCGGGCCGACTTCGGTCGCCCGTCGTTTGCGGGGCGTCATTCCGCCTCCTTGAGCATCGGAACCGCGCGGACTGCCGCGGAAGGGTGCGGGGTGGTTCGGGCACACAAGACCTGGTAGCAGGATTCGTGTCCGTCGCGTTGCGAGGAGATTACGCCGATCAGTTGATCGGAACAACTGATTCAACCCGCTGATTTGAACGTATGCGGGGCCCGCTCAAGGGCACCCGGATAGGGTCGGGACCACAGTCGTTGCCGGAACCGACATCCAGGGAATGCATGTGGTCGACCAGAAGAAGCGCCGCAAGGGTCCGCATGACGGCGAGGCCACTCGCGAGACGCTGATGGACGCGGCGGAGAAGCTCTTCGCCGAGCAGGGCGTGGAGGCCGTGTCGATCCGGGCGGTCAACTCGACCGCGGGCCTGGCGCCCGCCGCCGTGCACTACCACTTCGGTTCCAAGGAAGCGCTGCTCACCGCGGTACTGGAGCGGCGCGGCCGTTCCGTCGTCGCCGACATCGCCGAGCGATGTGACCAACTGCTGGCACAGGAGGGACAACCCAACGCTCGTGACGTCATGGAGACGGTGGTGGCGCCTTACCTCGCGCTGCTGGAGCGGGACCACATCGGCGGCGGCCGCTGGCTCGCCATCACGGGACAACTCATCCTGAGCGGCAGCCGGGAGATGGAAGCGCTCTCCGCTCCGGCCACCGAACGACTGCAGACACTCGTGCGCCGGGCATTCCCCGACACGCGTCCGGACGATCTCGAAAACACCTGGCGGCTGGCAGTCGAAGCGGTCGTCCTGCTCCTGGCCCGCGCTCCCGGCGACGAGCCCGAGGCCGACGGGCCACAAGAGCTGGGCGGACGCGAAGCACTGATCGACTTCGCCACCGGCGGCCTCGTCCACGCGTTGCGGGGGGCCGCAGAACGCAGGGTCCGCACATCGTCCCGCTAGGGCCGCTCCCTCCTCTTCCCGCCCGGCCCCATCCGTGGTTCTATCAAGCGATTCGATCGGCCGATCGGATCCCCTGGGTATACGGCGTGGAACCAGTCGGCCGTGGCACGACGAAAGGAGGTGCCGGGGTGCGCGCGGCAGTCATGCGATCAGGGAAGATCGCTGTCGAAGAGCTCCCGGAGCCACGTCCCGGAGCGGGTCAACTGCTGGTCTAGCCCATCGCCACAGGCGTATGTGGCAGCGACCTCTCCGCCTGGCAGCACACCGACGCGTTCCTGGCGGCGCACTACGAGACCGGAGCGCTGGGCGAGGTCTTCGACCCCGCCGGAGGCACGGACTGCTCGGCCCACTCGGACATGGGCACCCCGAACAGCCGGTAGGCGGCGAGCGGAGTGAGCAGCACAGTCACCCCGTGGATGAGGCCCGTGTGTTCGCCGATCGCGGCGGTGGTACGGACGCCGTTGGCAAGCGAGGCCGCGCTGCAGGAGCGTGCCGGATCAGCCCGGTTCAGCACGCGCAGTGGGTTGCCGAAGCCCAGCATCACCTTCACGACGCCGTCGGGGAGCAGCAGCCTGCGCCGCGTCCCGATCGCATCGAAGCGGAAGCCGCGATAGCCCAGGATCTGTTCGCGCAGGCCGGGCGCGGCCGGACGGCAGAGCAGTTCGTGTATGAGCCCCCTCCCCATAGACCGACGTGGGCACGGCAGTGAGGGTAGGGCGTGTCCTGGACCAGTGAGACAGGAGGCCAGGACTTGGCTGATATCTGGTGTCGCGGGTACTTATCCACGTCTGAGCGCATTCAGGTACGCACGCATCGCTTCTGCGGGGAAGAGCCGAAGTTGGGCATGTACGCGGGTAGGTCTGTGGCAGCCGTAGCCTCTGCCGATCTACCGAGATGACGTCGCCCGGATCAGACGCCATGCGCCGCACGCAGCCGGTCAGGACGCCGCTGCCCTGACCAAACTCCTGCTGCACGTCGTCACCATTGGGCTCCCAGTGGACGGGGCCCGGTGAGCCTGGCCGACTCGGTGTGCCTGCCGATTCCGGCTTGGAGATAGGCCATCTCCTCATCAGCGAGAGCCTTGAGCCCAGCAAGAACCCGTGCTCGAGCCAGGGCGGGGAGAGCCAAGGTGGCTTGCACGGTGGGGAGCGCACACAAGTCCGCTCGTTCGCCCAGCGGGCCCCACCCGGTCGGCGCTCCGCGAGAACGCCACGCGGCTCAGCATCCATCACCTGATGCCCCGTCATCAAAGTCAGCAATTGGTCAGCATAAGACCCGCCACCAACCGCCCAGGACCGCCGACAAGCGCCAAGATCGCCCGCCGACGGACCCACCGTGCACCCATAGCACACCCACCACCCGTCCACCACGCTCCTTGTGGATACCCCACAATCCGGCGTCCCGCCCGAGCGGAAGAAAAATGACACACCCCGGGCCCATTCCCCGGACACTCGTCCGCCGTCGCGTACATCGTGCAACTATGGCCGGGCGATATCCGGCCGATCGAGGGGGAAGATCCCCGCTCCCCTCGGCGTTGCTGCCTCGCATAAGGATTCGATGCGCGTGACAGGAGTGGAACACCGTATGCCCAGCCCTTCCACCGCCCAGCCCACCGCCCAGATCGGCGTCACAGGGCTCGCCGTCATGGGTAGCAACCTCGCCCGCAACTTCGCCCGGCACGGGCACACCGTCGCTCTCCACAACCGCACGTTCGCCAAGACCAAGGCGCTGATGGAGGAGCACGGCCACGAGGGGAACTTCGTGCCGGCCGAGAGCGCCGAGGAGTTCGTCGCCGCACTGCAGCGGCCCCGGCGGCTGATCATCATGGTCAAGGCGGGTGCGCCCACCGACGCCGTCATCGAGGAGTTCGCACCCCTCCTCGAAGAGGGCGACGTGATCATCGACGGGGGCAACGCCCACTTCGACGACACCCGGCGCCGGGAGAAGTCCCTGCGCGAGCGCGGGCTGCACTTCGTGGGCACCGGCATCTCCGGCGGCGAGGAGGGCGCCCTCAACGGGCCCAGCATCATGCCCGGCGGATCGGTGGAATCCTACAAGTCCCTCGGCCCGCTGCTGGAGTCCATCTCCGCCAAGGTGGACGGCACACCGTGCTGCACCCACATCGGCCCGGACGGCGCCGGCCACTTCGTGAAGATGGTGCACAACGGCATCGAGTACGCGGACATGCAGCTCATCGCCGAGTCGTACGACCTGCTGCGGCGGGCGCTCGGCATGTCGCCGGGTGAGATCGCGGAGGTGTTCCGTACCTGGAACGGCGGCCGCCTGGAGTCGTATCTGATCGAGATCACCGCCGAGGTGCTCGGGCACACCGACGCCGCCACCGGCAAGCCGTTCGTGGACATCGTGCAGGACCAGGCCGAGCAGAAGGGCACCGGCCGCTGGACCGTGCAGACCGCGCTGGACCTGGGCGTGCCGGTGAGCGGGATCGCCGAGGCGGTGTTCGCCCGCTCGCTGTCCGGCCACGCGGATCTGCGGGACGCCTCGCAGGGGCTGCCGGGTCCGTCCGGCAAGGGCCTCACGGGGGCCGCCGCGGAGCGGTTCGCCGACGATGTCGAGCAGGCGCTGTACGCCTCGAAGATCGTGGCGTACGCGCAGGGCATCCACCAGATCGAGGCGGGCAGCCAGGAGTACGGCTGGGACATCGACCCCGGGGCGGTCGCGCGGATCTGGCGCGGTGGCTGCATCATCCGGGCGCGGTTCCTGAACCGGATCACCGAGGCGTACGCCAAGGAGCGCAAGCCCGTCACGCTGCTGACCGACAACCACTTCGCCGAGGCGCTGGGCGCGGCGCAGGACGCCTGGCGTCGGGTGGTGGCCACCTCGGTCGAGCTGGGGGTGCCGGCCCCGGGCTTCTCGGCGGCGCTGGCGTACTACGACGCGCTGCGCTCGGAGCGGCTGCCCGCCGCGCTGGTCCAGGGGCAGCGGGACTTCTTCGGCGCGCACACCTACCGCCGGGTGGACCGCGAGGGTTCGTTCCACACGCTGTGGGGCGGCGACCGCGACGAGCGTACGGCCTGAGGGCCGCGACGGCCGTGCCGCCGCCCCGGGTTCCCGGGGCGGGGGCACGGCCGTCGTGCGTTCGCCTGCCCGCGCGCGGCCGTGTCGTCAGGGCGTGTAGCGGCGGAAGGCGGGCACCGCGACGGCGAGCCCGAGTGTGCTGACGGCCACCAGCAGCCCGCCCGCGGCGACCGCCGCACGGGCCCCGAGGAGGGACCCCGCGGTGCCGTGCAGCAGATCGGCGATGCGCGGGCCGCCCGCCACCACCACGGTGAACACGCCTTGCATGCGGCCGCGCATATCGTCGGTGGCGGCCGCCTGGAGGATCGTCCCGCGGAAGACCATCGAGACCATGTCGGCCACGCCCGCGAGGGCAAGGAAGGCCACCGCCCACCACAGGTTGAGGCTGAGCCCGAATCCGGTGATGGCCACGCCCCAGGCCATCACGGCGACGATGACCATCAGCCCGTGGCGGCGGGCGCGGGAGAAGGTGCCGGACAGCAGTCCGCCGGCCACCGCGCCGAGCGGGATCGCCGCGAAGAGCAGGCCGAGCGCGAAGCCCTCGCCCCAGGGTGCGTAGGTGTGCGAGGCGAGTTGGGGGAAGAGCGCTCGGGGCATGCCGAAGACCATGGCGATGATGTCCGCGAGGAAGGACATCAGCAGGATGCGGTTGCCGGCGATGTACCGGAAGCCGTCGGTCACGTCGCGCCATCCGCCCCGCCGCGCGCCGCCCGCGGCGCCCTCGGTGAGGGGCGGCAGGGCGGGCAGCCGCCAGACGGCCCACAGGGTGACGCACAGCGCCACGGCGTCGATGAGGTAGAGCGCGGGCAGGCCGAGCACGGGGATCAGGGCACCCGCGAGCAGCGGGCCGAGGATCATGCCCGTCTGGGCGACGGTGGACTGCAGGGCGCCCGCGGCGGGCAGTTCGTCGGCGGGGACGAGACGGGCGACGGAGGCGCTGCGCGCCGGGGAGTTCATGCCGAAGAAGCCCTGCTGGGCGGCGAGCAGCACCATGAGCAGCGCCACCGAGTCCAGACCGGCGAAGGACTGCGCCCAGAACAGCACCGAGGTGACGGCGATGCCGACGTTGGTGACGAGCATCAGGGTGCGCCGGTCCATCCGGTCGGCGACCACTCCGCCCCACAGCGCGAAGACCACCAGCGGGAGGAGCCCGGCGAAGCTGGCGTAGCCGACCCACGCCGACGAGCCGGTGATGTCGTAGATCTGCTTGGGCACGGCGACGGCGGTCAGCTGGCTGCCGATGGCGGTGACGGTGGTGGAGCTCCACAGCCGGCGGAAGGGGCGGTGGCGCAGCGGCCGGGTGTCCATCACCCAGCGGCGCCAGCCGGGTCTCGGCGGCGGGGCGGTGTCCCCGGCGCCGAGGGGCGCGTCATCGTCGGCGGCGGTGGGTTCTATGTCGTCGTCGCTGCTTCGAGCGGTCTCCACGGCTGGTTCGATTCCTCCTACATCCATTCGGGCCGGGAACCATTGTGACGATCCCCGGCCCGTGCCGTGGCCCCGTCTCAGCCTCCGGCCGCGGGCCGCATCGGCTCCTGACCGTGGATGCTGCCGCTGAGGGAGGTCAGCCGGGTGCCGCTGCCGCCCCAGCGGTCGGCGATGATCTCGCCCGCGATGCTGACGGCGGTCTCCTCGGGGGTACGGGCGCCGAGGTCCAGGCCGATCGGTGAGGCGAGCTTGGCCAGCGCCTCCTCGCCGAGACCGGTGGCGCGCAGCCGGCGGAGCCGGTCGTCGTGGGTGCGGCGGGAGCCCATGGCGCCCACGTAGGCCAGCGGCAGGCGCAGGGCGACCTCCAGCAGTGGCACGTCGAACTTGGGGTCGTGGGTGAGCACACAGACCACCGTGCGTTCGTCGATCCGGCCCGCCTCCGCCTCGGTGCGCAGATAGCGGTGCGGCCAGTCGGTGACCACCTCGTGTGCCTCGGGGAAGCGGCGCGGGGTGGCGAAGACGGGCCGGGCGTCGCACACGGTGACGTGGTAGCCGAGGTAGGCGCCGATCCGGGCCATGGCCGCCGCGAAGTCCACGGCGCCGAAGACCAGCATCCGCGGCGGGGTGGCGTGGACCGAGACGAACAGGGTGAGTTCCTCGTCCATGCGGATGCCGTCGTAGCCGTAGGCCAGGGTCTCGGTGCGCCCGCCGGCCAGCAGTCCGCGGGCGTCCTCGGCGACGGCCGCGTCCAGCCGCGCGGAGCCGAGGGATCCGGAGGTGCCGTCGGGCCGTACGACCAGGCGGCGGCCCAGCCGTCCCTCCGGGTCGGGCCCGTCGACGGCCACGCAGATCACCTCGGCCACCGGCTCCCCGGCGGCCACCGCGTCGGCCACCTCGCCCAGTTCGGGGAAGCCCGCGGGGTCGATCCGCTCCACATAGACATCGATGATCCCGCCGCAGGTCAGCCCGACCGCGAAGGCGTCGTCGTCGCTGACGCCATAGCGCTCCAGCACGGGCCGCCCGCTGTCGGTCACCTCCTGGGCCAGTTCATAGACGGCGCCCTCGACGCAGCCGCCGGAGACGCTGCCGATCGCCGCGCCATCGGGGCCGACCAGCATGGACGTCCCGGGCGGCAGCGGCGAGGAATGCCAGGTCGCCACCACCGTGGCACGGGCGAACGGCTCGCCCTCGCCCCACCATCGGTGCATCTGCGCTACGACGTCCCGCATGGAATTCATATCTCCTCGCCACGGATGTAAGAGGTTGATACATTCAATGTATGAGCCTCTCACATCACTCACCGAGTAGCGACATCATCTTGCGGATCAACGGCACGTCCCACTCCCTGACGATCGACAACCGGACGACCCTGCTCGATGTGCTGCGCGAGCGGCTGGGCCTCACCGGCACCAAGAAGGGCTGTGACCACGGTCAGTGCGGGGCCTGCACGGTGCTGGTGGACGGTGAGCGGGTGAACAGCTGCCTGATGTTCGCGGTGACCGCCGAGGAGCGCGAGATCGTCTCCATCGAGGGCGTGGCGGCGCTGTCGGACGGCGCGGAGCTCCACCCGGTGCAGCGCGCCTTCCTCGACCACGACGGGCTCCAGTGCGGCTATTGCACCCCGGGCCAGATCTGCTCCGCCATCGGGGCGCTGGGCGAGGCCGGGCGCGGCTGGCCCAGCCATGTCACCGAGGACACCGCCACCGGGGTGGCCGATGTGTCGGCGCTGGACGCGCGCGAGGTGCGCGAGCGCATGAGCGGCAACCTGTGCCGCTGCGGCGCGTACAACGGGATCGTCGAGGCCGTGCTGGATGCCGCGGGCGCCCAGGGTGCCCAGGACGCGGCCACCGTCGGAGGCGCCCGATGAAGGAGTTCGCCTACGCCCGCGCGGGCGACGCCGCCGAGGCGGCCACGCTGATCGCCCAGCGCCCCGATGCCACCTATCTCGGCGGTGGCACCAATCTGGTGGACCTGATGAAGCTCGGCGTCACCGACCCGGGTCTGCTCATCGACGTCTCCCGGCTGCCGTACGACCGGATCGAGCACCGCGAGGACGGCTCCGCGCTCATCGGCGCCACCGTGCGCAACGGCGCGCTGGCGGGCGATCCGGGCATCCGCGAACGCTTCCCGCTGCTGTCCCAGGCGCTGCTGGCAGGGGCCTCCGGGCAGTTGCGCACGGTCGCCACGGTGGGCGGCAATCTGCTGCAGCGCACCCGCTGCGGGTACTTCCAGGACGTGTCCAAGCCGTGCAACAAGCGCGAGCCGGGCACCGGGTGCCCGGCGATCGGGGGCGCGCACCGCGATCTGGCCGTGCTGGGCACCTCCGACCACTGCGTGGCCTCCCACCCCTCCGACATGGCGGTGGCGCTGGTGGCGCTCGACGCGGTGGCACATGTGCGGTCGGTGGACGGCGGCACGCGCACCGTTCCGGTGGCGGAGCTGTATCTGCTGCCCGGCGACACACCGCACCGGGAGACCGTCCTGGACCACGGCGACCTCATCACCGCCGTGGAGCTGCCCCCGCCGCCGCACGGTGCCCGGATGCGCTATCGCAAGGTGCGCGACCGCTGGTCGTACGCCTTCGCGCTGGTGAGCGTCGCCACCTCGGTGTCCGTGGCCGAGGACGGCTCGCTGCGGGACGTGCGGATCGCGCTCGGCGGAGTGGCGCCGCGGCCGTGGCGCGCCCGGATCGCCGAGCAGCGGCTGCGCGGCGCCCGGCCGGACGAGGAGACGCTGCGCGAGGCGGCGCGGGCCGAGCTGGCCGGGGCGCGGCCGCTGCCGGACAACGCCTTCAAGGTCGACCTGGCCACTGATCTGATCGTCGCGGGCGTCCGCGACCTCGTCGCGAGGAGGGATCGCGCATGACCACCGTCGAGCAAAGCGTCGGCGCCCCGGTGACCCGGGTCGACGGCCTGGACAAGGTGACCGGCGCGGCGCGCTACGCCTATGAGTTCCCCACCCGGGACGTCAGTTACGTATGGCCGGTGCAGGCCACCATCGCCCGCGGCCGGGTGACGGAGGTGGACCCGGCCCCGGCGCTGGCCCTGCCCGGTGTGCTGACGGTGCTCGATCACACCAACGCCCCGCGGCTGAACGCGGAGGCGGAGGCGAGCGCGGACCTCTTCGTGCTGCAGTCCCCTCAGGTGGCCTACCACGGCCAGATCGTGGCCGCCGTGGTGGCCACCTCGCTGGAGGCGGCGCGCGAGGGCGCGGCGGCGGTCCGGGTGGGCTATGAGCGGGAGCCGCACGATGTGGTGCTGCGCGCCGACGACGAGCGGCTGGAGATCGCCGAGACGGTGACCGACGGCAGTCCGGGCCTGGTGGAGCGCGGTGACGCCGATGGCGCCTGGGCCACCGCCCCGGTGCGGGTGGACGCCACGTACACCACTCCGGTGGAGCATCCGAGCCCGATGGAGCCGCATGCCACCATCGCGGTGTGGGACGAGGACCGGCTGACGCTGTTCAACTCCGACCAGGGTCCCTATATGAGCGCGCAGCTGATGTCCGCGCTGTTCGGGATCGAGCTGGGCGCGGTGGAGGTCGTGGCCGAGTACATCGGCGGGGGCTTCGGGTCCAAGGGCATTCCGCGCTCGCCGACAGTGCTGGCGGCGCTCGCCGCGCGGGCCGTCGAGCGGCCGGTGAAGATCGCCCTGACCCGGCAGCAGATGTTCCAGCTGATCCCCTACCGCTCCCCCACGATCCAGCGGGTGCGGCTGGGCGCCGGGCGCGACGGCCGGCTGACGGTGATCCAGCACGAGTCGGTGCAGCAGCGCTCGGCCCAGGTGCCGTTCGCCGACCAGACGGTGTCCTCGACGCGGATGATGTACGCGGCGCCCCACGCCCGTACGACGGTGAAGGTGGCGCCGCTCGATGTGATGACGCCCGCCTGGTTCCGCGCCCCCGGCCACACCCCGGGGATGTTCGCGCTGGAGTCGGCCGTGGACGAGCTGGCCGGGGCGCTGGGCGTGGACCCGGTCGAGCTGCGGATCCGCAACGAGCCGGAGACCGACCCGGAGAGCGGCAAGCCCTTCAGCAGCCGCAACCTGGTCGCCTGTCTGCGCGAGGGCGCGGCGCGCTTCGGCTGGGAGCGCCGCGATCCGGCGCCGGGGATCCGGCGCGAGGGGCGCTGGCTGCTGGGCACCGGTGTGGCCGCCTCGCACCACCCGGACTACACCTTCCCCTCCTCCGCGGTGGCGCGCGCCGAGGAGGACGGGACGTACCGGGTGCGCATCGGCGCGGCCGACCTCGGCACGGGCGCCCGTACCGCCCTCACCCAGGTGGCGGCGGACGCGCTCTCCATTCCGCTGTCGCGGCTGCGGCTGGAGATCGGCCGTGCCTCGCTGGGCATGGCGCCGTTCGCGGGCGGTTCGCTCGGCACCGCCTCATGGGGCTGGGCGGTGGACAAGGCGTGCCGTGCGCTGCTCAAGGAGCTGGACACCTACGGGGGTGTGGTCCCGGACGGCGGTCTGGAGGTGGTGGCCGACACCGTCGAGGATCTGAAGCGGCGGGCGGATCTGTCGCGGCACACCTTCGGGGCGCAGTTCGCCCAGGTGCGGGTGGACGGCGACACCGGTGAGATCCGGGTGGACCGGATGCTGGGCGTGTTCGCGGCCGGGCGGATCGTCAATCCGCACACCGCGCGTTCCCAGTTCCTCGGGGCCATGACGATGGGTCTGTCGATGGCGCTGCTGGAGGTCGGCGAGGTCGATCCGGTCTTCGGCGACTTCGCCAACCATGACTTCGCGGGCTATCACATCGCCGCCCACGCCGACGTTCCGCGACTGGACGTGGTGCTGCTGGAGGAGGACGACAACACCACCAACCCGGTGGGCGCCAAGGGCATCGGCGAACTGGGCATCGTGGGCGCGGCGGCCGCCATCGGCAACGCCTTCCACCATGCCACCGGAGAGCGGGTGCGGGATCTGCCGATCCGCATCGAGCGCTCGCGGGACGCGCTGCGAGCCGCCCGGGGCGCCGAAAGGCCCAGGCCAGGGGCGGGTGAGTCGGAATCACGAGTCGGGTAGGGTCACCCGAATGGCACCCACCCCGAAGGGACGCGCCACCTACCACCACGGCGACCTGGCCGCCGCGCTGGTGCAGACGACCCTGGAGATCATCGACGAGGTCGGAGTGCGCGGCTTCTCCGTGGCGGAGGCCGCGCGCCGCACCTGTGTGAGCCCCGGTGCGCCGTACCGCCACTTCGCCGACCGCGACGCGCTGCTCGCGGCCGCCGCCCTCGAGGTCTCGCGGCGGCTGCGGGCCCTCTACCTGGACACGGTGGCCGACGTCGGATCCGCCCAGGAGCGGCTGGCGACAGTGGCGGGCACCTTCGTGCGCGCGGCGGCCCGCTACCGCGGCGGTCTTGACATCCTCTTCGCGCCGGGGCTGCGGGCCATCCATCCGGAGCTACGGGACAGCAGCAGGGAGTTCGTGGATCTGCTGCTGCCGAGCGCCTTCGAGGTGGTCGCCCCGGGCGAGGCCGCGGTGACGGCCGTGGCGTTGCTCGACGCTCTGCACGCGCTCGCCCGCGGCTATGTCGCCCAATTGCTGGAAGGGAAGTTCGGCGATCCGGATGACGTGGTCGAGGAGGTCGCCATCCGGGCGACCCGGGCCGCGAGGGCGCTGGTGGCGGGCTACGGCGTGCTGTCCGGGCCGGTCTGCGAGGAGGGCCGGAACCGCTGACGGAGGGACAGAATTTCCCGTTCCGCTTCACGTTCTTCGTTCGGCGCGCATACCGTCGATGCGGAACGGATCGGAGGAACAGATGTCCCTGAAATCCGGTAAAGGCGCCCACCGGGCGCCTTCGCGTCTGCGCTCGCCCTACGCCATCGGCGGACTGGGAGTGGCGGTCACCGCCGCCGTCCTCGCCACCCTCGTACCGGCCACGGCCTCGACGACCGACCCCGACCACGACGCCGGCACCGACCCGGCCCCCGCCGCGTCCGTCCCGCACCCCGAGCGGGACTGGATGGGCTCGACCATCGCCCGCCACGAGAAGACCGACCCCGGCGCCACGCCCCGGGCCACCAGAGCGGCCTCGGTGGAGGGCGTGGACGTCAGCGACCACCAGGGTTCGGTCGACTGGGCGGCCCTGTGGGACGACAACGTCCGATTCGCCTATGTGAAGGCCACCGAGAGCACGACCTACAAGAACCCCTCGTTCGCCTCGCAGTACAACGGCTCGTTCCGGCAGGGCATGATCCGCGGCGCCTACCACTTCGCCCTGCCGGACCGTTCCAGTGGCACCCGTCAGGCGGACTTCTTCGTCGCGGGCGGTGGCGACTGGTCGGACGACGGCAAGACGCTGCCACCCGTCCTGGACCTCGAGTACAACCCGTACGGAGCAACCTGCTACGGCCTGACCGCATCCCAGATGGTGAACTGGATCGGTGATTTCACCGCGCGGGTCAAGGAGCGCACCGGACGCCAGCCGGTGATCTACACGACCACCGGCTGGTGGCAGACGTGCACCGGCGACAGCGCCGCCTTCGCCGAGCGGAACCCGCTGTGGCTGGCGCGGTACGCCGCCACCCCCGGGCCGCTGCCGGCCGGCTGGAAGAGCCACACCCTGTGGCAGTACACCTCCAGCGGGCCGCTGGTGGGTGACCACAACCGGTTCAACGGAAGCCTGGCGGGCCTCAAGGAGCTGGCCACGGGGTGAGGCGGCGGCGCTCAGCCGCCGAGCACACCGCCGACCCCGCCGAGCACCCCGTCCAGGGTGTCGCCGACACCGTCCACCAGTCCGCCCACCAGGCCCTTGCCCTGGTGGCCGCCCTGGCCGGGGGTCTGCGACGGCTGGCTGGGCCGCTGCGACGGAGTGGTCGGGTCGGCGCTCGGGGTCGTCTCGCTCGGCGAGGAGGGCGAGGAGGGCACCTGGTCGTCCCGCTGCGCGGGGGCGGTGGGCGCCATGGTGGGCGCGGCCTTGGAGGGGGCCGCGTCCGGGGTGGCCGGGGCGGCGTGCCGCGGTGTGCCG
Source organism: Streptomyces endocoffeicus (assembly GCF_016741935.1). Classification (GTDB taxonomy): domain Bacteria; phylum Actinomycetota; class Actinomycetes; order Streptomycetales; family Streptomycetaceae; genus Streptomyces; species Streptomyces endocoffeicus. The sequence goes on from NZ_JAERRG010000001.1 coordinate 1,185,244, forward strand.
GCGCTCCGGTCCGAACCGCCGCCACCGGGGGTGGCGGCGTCGGTGTGGTCGGAGATCAGCTTCGGCTTCGCGGACTCGCTGGGCGAGACATGGCTCTGCGCGGGCGAGTGATCGGCGGTGGGCTCGACGTCGTCCGGCAGCTGCGCCTGCTGTGAGTTCACATCGGAGCGGGCCTCGACGGACTTGTCACCGCCGACCGTCGAGTGGAGGCCGAAGGCTATGGTTCCGGCCACTCCGAGGGCGGTGGCCGCCTTGAGCGTCGTGGTACGCGCCTGCTGTGCGGCGGTCGGTCGGCTGTGTCGACCCATTTCGCTGGTCTCCCCGTTATGGCATGGGTTGGGTGGGGTGCCCCGGAAGCCCGATTCCCAGCGGAACTGATGTCCGACGCACACGTGTTACAGAGTAAAGAACCAGCCAGATGATAGCCACCGTCCCCCGGTGTACGGCCACCCGTGCACCGGGGAACGCGCGTTCCTGGCTAGCGCGCGGCCTCCGGATAGAAGTCGCGCGAACGGCCCTTGCCGTCCTTGAGCTTTCCGAGCAGGCTCGCCGGGTACTCGATGGCCCAGTAGCTCACCGCGGCGGCGGCCACGGCCACCACCAGCACGATGACCACGGCCAGCGGGAAGCCCTCCTGGCCGTCGGGCGGCAGCAGCCCCGCGTTGAACAGCCCCAGCATGATCGGCTCATGCCAGACGAAGAGGCTGTAGCTGGCGAGGCCGACACCGGTGAGCCAGCGGGCCGTGAGCCATGAGTGCCACCGCCCCTGCCGCCGCACATGGATGGTGCTGTACAGCAGCAGCATCCACAGCAGGGCGGACAGCGGATGGTAGAAGGTGGTGGGGAAGTCCTCCGCCTCCGTACCGGAGTAGGACAGCATGTACAGCCCCACGAGGGCGGCCGCCCGCAGCGGGATCGCCACCTTCGCGTCGAGCCGTCCGCGGTCGCCGAGGGCGATCATCGCCACGGCGAGGCCCATGCCCGCCGCGAACCCGCCGAAGCGGGCCTGCGGACCGAAGTACACCGGCCATTCGGTGTGCGGGATGTCCAGCCCGTAGCGGGCGACCGCGATCCAGATGAACGGCCCGATGTACAGCAGGGCACAGCCCACGGCGCACACCGCCACCCGGGAGGCCCTCCGGCGCAGCGGACGGCAGACGCGGACGGCCAGCGGGCCGAGTCCCACCAGCGCCACATAGAACATGATTTCCAGCGACAACGACCAGGTGGGGCCGATGGTGTAGAAAATCTGCTCCTGGTCGAAGACCTGGGTGAAGGTGAGGTGGTGCAGCAGATCGGACCACTCGCCGGGCAGGGTGGGATTGCGGGTGGCCCAGACGAACGTCACCGCCAGGAAGTACAGCGGGACGATCCGGATGGCCCGCCGGAAGAGGAACACCCGGCCGGGGCGGGTCGAGCCCCCGTCGATCGCCGCCCGTGCGTAGGACAGCGTCAGCAGATACGCGGAGAGGACGAAGAAGAGGTCGATGACCTCCAGCGACACCAGCGCGTTCGCGTACCGGTTGGGCACCGGTGAGTGGGCGCCGTCCCGGTCGTAGGTGTAGTACTGCTGCCAGACGTGGAAGACGACCGTGAGGAGCGCCGCCATTCCGCGGAAGCCCTGGATCTCCTGGCTCATCCGGTTCCGCGAGGGCGCGCCCTTGGCGGGCGTGCCGTTGACCGCCCGGGGGGCGGTGGTGGGCGCGATGGTCGTGGACACCGTGCTCATGTCCGCTTCACCGCCTTGTCACCGGGGCGCGGGGTGACCCGCCACTGGCGGTCCCGCAGCACCTCCTTGAGGAGCGACTGACGGGCCACGATGTTCTTGAAGTGGCTGTAGAAGACGGTGGACACCAGGAGATACCGCCAGAACCACGCCCTGCGGCGGCGCAGTTCGGGCACCGCGAGCCGCCATGCGAACAGCGCCTGCACCAGCCCGGCGGACAGCGTGAACAGGGTGGCCAGCAGGCAGACCGGCACCGCCCAGTCGAGATGGTCCACTCCCCCGGCGCGCCACGCCGAGTAGAGCAGCACCGGCAGGATCTGCAGGGTCAGCCACGGCTGGATCTCCCGCCACCCCAGCAGCACCAGCAGCCCCGCCTTCTGGCGGGTGGTGAAGGCCGGGGAACGCAAGCCCCGCCACAGGTACTTCAGCGACACCTGGAGCCAGCCCTGGGCCCAGCGCGACCGCTGGTTCCACAGCGCCGTGAGGGTGGTAGGCGCCAGTTCGCGCGAGATGAGCGTGCGGTCGGTGGCGATCCGGGCACCCTCGTGCAGGGCGCGCATCGTGGAGTCGATGTCCTCGGTGAGCATCGTGCCGTGCATCCGGGTCCGGGCGAGCAGGTCGGTGCGCCAGAAGCCGTTGGAGCCGCCGAAGACACCGAAGGTGTAGAGCCGGGTCCGGCCCGGGTGGCTGACGGCGTAGATGGCCTCGAACTCCACGCCCACCAGCTTGGAGACCCAAGAACTCTCGCCGTTGCGGATCACGCAGTGGCCCTGGACCACGTCATAGCCATGGGACAGCCAGTGCCAGGCGTGCTGGAAGGCGTCGGGCACCGGATGGTGGTCCGCGTCGAAGATGCCGACGAACTCACCGCGCACCCGGGTGACCGCGGCGTTGACGTTCTGCGCCTTGGAGGTGCTCCCCGCCACCGGCATCAGCACCAGCCGCGGGTCGCGGCGGGCCATCTCGCGCAGGGTCTCCTCGACGGGCATGGGGTGCGGCGTGTTGTACGCGAGCACGATCTCCAGCTCGTTGGGGTAGTCCAGGCGCAGGAAGGACTCGATGGTGTCGACGATGGTCGCGGCCTCATTGGGCAGATACGCGGCGATGACGGCGCTGGCCGGTGGATACGGCTGCGCGGGCCGTTCCGGCCGGGGTTTGGCGTCGAGCGAGAAGAGGCACTCCAGCACGATCAGCGCGGCGGAGAGCACCAGGCCGGACACCACGACCCAGTACGCGGCCGAGCCCACGTCCCAGCCCAGCTCGTACATCTGCTGGTAGAACACGAACGGGATGCCCACCCCGAAGAGGAGCACCAGGACGGGCGAGAGCGCCGACAGCAGGGTGCGGAGCGCGGTGGCGAGGGTACGGCGGCCGCGCCGGTGGGTGCCGCGCATCCACGCCGCGTACTTGACCGGCCGCAGATCCCGGTGGCGGATCGACTCCTCGACCGCGTTCCGGGCATTGGCGACGGCTTGGCCGCGGTCCGCGCAGTCGGCCAGCGGGGTCCAGCCGATGGCCGGGGTCAGCCGTACGTTCTCATCGGCCACCACGAAGCGGGTCCCGGCCACGGCGTTGGCGAAGTTCTGCAGTTCGCGGCGTGCGGTGTCCTCGTCCACACCGGGCATCAGCATCAGCAGATGGCCTTCGTCGTCCCAGCCGAGCCGGTCGCAGACGCCGCCCAGCTTCTCGGCCACTCCCGCGAGACGTTCGGCCACCTCACGGCGCACCCGCGGCCCTAACCGGGCCTCGAGGGCGGCGATCTCCGCCACACCGACCATGGCGACGACACCACCGGTGCGGCTGTCGTCGACCCGCTTGAGCTCCCGGTCGAGCTCGCCCAGGAAGTGGGGCTGGGAGTACAGGCCGGTGCGCGGGTCGAGCAGCAGATTCTCGACGGGGACCGGGACCCGGCGCAGCTTGGCCTCGATCCGGGCGGAGAGTTCGACGGGGTCGGAGGTCTCCGCCACGCAGTCGTCGGCGCCGCCGCGCAGCATGTCGGCGACACCGGTGGGGCCGGGGTCGGAGGTGACCATCAGCAGGGGGAGCGCCCGGCCCGCGGGGACGGCGCGGACCTCGCGTATCAGGTCCAGTCCGTCGTCGACGTCGTCCAGGGCGACGATCGCGTCCGGCGGGGAGTGCCGCATCTGCCGGCTGACATCGCCGGGCTCCGCATGGCTCACCTCATGCCCGGTGGAGACGAGTGTCCGGGTCAGCCGGTCGAGCCTGGGGCCCGGTTCGCCAACCGCCAGCACATGCCCGTTCTGTCCCGCCACGTCGCCGCGAGCGGCGGGCACGGGTTGCTGGGGTTCGCGTGATCGTGGGTGGTGCGAAGTAAGCACCTGAGGGGTTCCTTTCGTGGGGGGTGCGTCACCGAACGGGCCGTGGGCACGCGGACGTTCCGGCCGGAGTCATGACAGACCACGTGGCCATAACAGACCACGTGGCCATAACAGACCACCTGGTCACGACAGACCACGTGGTCATGGCAGACCACGTGGCCCGCAGGCATGTGCGTGCACAGGGGCAGGCGCCTACGGGCAGGCCGGAGGACGGCGTCGCCGGGAAGGCCGGGGCGATCCGCCGTTCGGTGAGTGGTGAGAGGCGGCTACGCCGCGACCGTGGCCGATCCGCGCGGGGAGAGGTGAGATCTCCGGCGGGGTCTCGGACAGACGGGCACGACGGCGGCGGGGATCACGCGGGCGTGCTCCAGCGAATTGCGCATTAGGTCCCATCCTGTTCGGATCGTGGGGGGCGGACCGAACATCACCAGTGCGGGGCGACCGATCTTTTGGGCTGACCGGTCGGAATCCCCAGTCTCATCGATCACTACGGAACCACACAACACATCGAAGTAACACTCTCATTAACCGATGAGAGAGTTCCGTTCGCCACCGATCGACCCCGGCCATGCCCAACTTCCCCTCGACACGGGGGTTTCGGAGCCCTGTCGGTACCGCGTCGGCGGCTCGTCGGCGCGTCATCGGCCCGGCGTCGGCGCCGCGTCGGTGCGGTGTCGGTGGCTCCGGCCAGACTTTTTCGAGGCACCACATTCGGTGGTTGAATTCGGAAGGGACAACACCATGCGGAATGCACGGGTTCTGATTTCCGGGGCCAGTATCGCCGGGCCCGCGCTCGCCTACTGGCTGGATCGTTATGGCTTCCGGGTCACCGCCGTGGAGCGCGCCGCGCGCCCGCGCCCGGGCGGGCAGGCGATCGACGTGCGGGGTCCGGCGCTCGAAGTGTGCGAGCGGATGGGCGTGCTGGCGGAGGTCCGGGCGCGCCGCACCGCGCTGCGCGGTATGTCGATGGTCGACGACGACGGAAAGGAGCTGTTCAGCACCACCGAGCGGACCGCGAGTGGCGGAGATCTCAACAGCTCCGATATCGAGATCCTGCGGGACGATCTGTCCTCGGTGCTGATGGCCGCGGGCGGCGACGGGATCGAGTATCTCTTCAACGATTCGATCGCCTCGCTCGTCCAGGGGCCCGACGAGGTGGCGGTCACCTTCCACCGGGGCGGTGCGCGCGCCTTCGACATCGTGGTGGCGGCCGACGGGGTGCACTCCTCCACCCGGGCCCTGGTCTTCGGCCCGGAGGAGGACTTCCTCCGCCATCTGGGGGGCTATCTGGGCGTGTGGACGGTGCCGAACTATCTGGGCCTCGACCGCTGGGAGGTCATCTACCAGATGGCCGGGGACGTCTGGGGCGGCATGCTGATGAGTGTCCGCGACAACACCGAGGCCCGGGTCTACATCGGCATCGACTCGGACGAACCGCCCGCCACGTTCCTCGGCTCCCGGTCCGTCTCGGAGCAGAAGCGGCTGGTGGCCGAGCGGTACCGGCACGCGCGCTGGGAGATGCCACGGCTGCTAGAATACATGTGGGGGGCGCCTGACTTCCACTTCGACGCGGCGGCCCAGATCCGGATGGATTCCTGGTCCCGTGGCCGGGTGGCCCTGGTCGGCGACGCCGGTTACTGCGGCTCACCGGCGTCCGGGCAGAGCACCAGCGTGGCCGTGGTCGGCGCCTATGTCCTGGCGGGCGAGCTCAGGGCCGCGGACGGCGACCACGCCACGGCCTTCGCCGCCTACGAGCGCGAGCTGCGGGGCTATGTGGCGGCCAACCAGCAGCTCGCGCTGGACAACATGGCCCGGAAGCAGGCGCAGGACGCATCGGCCGGGCAGGAGCCCGACACCAACCCGACCAATATCGACGACAGCTTCTACGAGGTGGTCAACTCCTACACCCTCAAGGACTACTGACCCGGCCCGGCGGCCGTGGCCGGGCCAGCAGCCGGAGCCAGGTCAGGAGCAGGAGCCGTAGCCGTGGCCGGGCTAGGACACCACGTCCTTGCGGCCGAAACCGCGGAAGGCGAACGCGACGAGCACCAGGGCGTACGCGACGGACACCGAGACGCCCTTCACCATTCCGCCCCACTCCATATGAGGCTGGAGTGCGTCCGCCCACGCGAACTGCCAGTGCGCGGGCAGGAAGTCGCGCCAGGAGCCGAGCGCGGTGACCGCGTCCAGCACATTGCCCACGATGGTGAGCCCCACCGCGCCGCCCACCGCGCCCAGCGGCGCGTCCGTGACGGTCGAGAGCCAGAACGCCAGGGCGGCCGTGACCAGCTGGGACAGGAAGATGTACAGCACCACCAGGGTCAGCCGGACGAGGGCGTCCCCGACCGGCAGCTCACCGCCCGTGGGCATCCGCAACGGCCCCCAGCCGTACGCCACGGTGCCCACCGCGAGCGCGACCACCGGCAGCAGCACCATGGCGGCCGCGCTGAACGCCAGGGCCACCGCCAGCTTGCTCACCAGCAGCCTGGCCCGGGGCACCGGCGCGGCCAGCAGATAGCGCAGCGAGGACCAGCTGGCCTCGGAGGCCACGGTGTCGCCGCAGAACAGCGCGACCGGCACCACCAGCAGAAAGGCGGCCGAGACGAACAGTGCGGTGGCGGCGAGGTTGGCGCCGGAGGCGGTGGCCGTGGTCATCAGGGTGACCCGGTCCTCCTGCCCCTCGGGGGTGCCACCGATGGCGAACGCGACCACGAGGACGAACGGCAGCAAGGCCAGCACCAGGCCCATCACCAGGGTCCGGCGACGGCGCAGCTGCCGTACGGCCTCGACCCGCAGCGGCAGGGTGCGGCCGGCCCGGTAGCCGGGCGCGACCTCGGTGACCTGGGACAGGGAGCTCACGCGGATCCTCCTCCGATCAACGTCAAGAAGGCGTCTTCCAGGCGCCGGTTGGGCCCGAAGCTGGTCACCGGGATCTCCAGCCGCACCAGCTCGGCGAGCAGCCGCGCCGGGGTGGTCCCGTCGAGCTGGACGAGCAGTCCGTCGGTGGTGCGGCGGGCGGAGAGGACCCCGGGCAGCGCGCCCACCTTGCCCGTCAGGGCCTCGCTCAGCTCACCGTCGTGGCCCACCAGCACACTGCCGCCGTTACCGGTGATCTCGCCGACCGCGCCCGCCTGGATCAGCCGGCCGCGGTCCATCACGACCAGATGGGTGCAGGACTGCTCGACCTCCGCCAGGAGATGGCTGGAAACGATCACCGTGCGCCCCGCGGCGGCGTACCGGATCATCACCTCGCGCATCTCGCGGATCTGCGGCGGGTCGAGACCGTTGGTCGGTTCGTCGAGGATCAGCAGATCGGGCAGGCCCAGCATGGCCTGGGCGATGGCCAGCCGCTGCCGCATGCCCTGGGAGTAGGTGCGTACGGCACGCTCCAGCGCGCTGCCCAGGCCCGCGATCTCCAGGGCCTCCTCGATATGGGCGTCGGCGGCGGGACGGCCGGTGGCCCGCCAGTACAGCTCGAGGTTGGCGCTGCCGGTCAGATGCGGCAGGAAGCCCGCCCCCTCGACGAAGGCGCCCACGCGGGAGAGCACGGGCGCGCCGGGCCTGATGGCCTGGCCGAAGACCCGGATCTCGCCGTCGTCGGGAGCGATGAGCCCCATCAGCATCCGCAAGGTGGTGGTCTTGCCCGCGCCATTGGGCCCGAGAAGCCCGAGCACCTGCCCCTTCTCGACGCGGAAGGACAGATCGCGCACCGCGTAGCGGTCGGCGGACTTGGCGTAGCGCTTGCTCAGACCGGTGATCTGCAGGGGTACGTCGGCCAGTTCGGGGTCGGGCGGCGGAGTGGCCGTACGCCGCCTGCCGGTCAGCAGCAGCGCGAGCGCCACCACGGCCGCGCCGAGCGGCAGCCCCCACACCCATGCGGGCAGCGGGGCGGGCTGGGTGTGCACCCCGGGTGCGGTGGGCACCGACAGACCGCCGTCCGCGAGCCCGACCGAGTAGGTGGCGGGCTCGTTCGGGGAGGCGTAGCCGAGGTCGGTGGAGGCGAGCACGAGCCGCAGCCGGTGGCCCGCGATGAGCTCGTGGTCCACGGCGGGCAGCCGGACGGTGACGGTACGGCCCTGTTTGGCGCCGGTGACCCGCAGCGGCGCGACCAGCTGCTCGGGCAGCACCTGCTGTCCGTCCGGCCCCACGTCGTAGACCTTGGCGAAGAGCACGGCGTCGTCCGTGTCGGCCTTGACCCGCACCTTCACCTCGGGCGATCCGGTGATCCGCAGGGGCCGGTCCAGCGGGCCCGAGTCGAACCGGGCGAACTGGCCGGGGATGTCGAGGGAGAGGCCGACGCCGAGTGAGGACGCCTGGGACAGTCCGGCGATGCCCGGCACGGTGGAGATGGAGGGCGGCCCCGCCCCGGGCGGGTTGGCGAACGACTGCTCGCGTCCGCGCAGCGCCACCGTCCGGCCGCCGTCGCCGAGGCCGGGGTAGCGGTCGCCGGTGGCGCCGCGCAGCTGGACCGCGCCGTTGGTGGTGTCGATGCCGCCGGTGCGGCTGACCCGGAAGGCGGGTCCGGTGTCGGTGCCCTTGTCGCCCTTGAGGTAGCGGTCGAACCAGGCGTCGGTGCGGGCCGCCACCCGCGAGGTCTCGCGGTCGCCGCCGTCATGTCCACCGGCCGTCCAGTCGACGGCGACCGGCGCCCCGTTGGCCCGGATCGCCTTCGCCATGGCGTCGGCCTGGCCGAGTGGGAAGAGGGAGTCGGCCTGCCCCTGGAGGATCAGCGTGGGGACCTTGATCCGGCCGGCGACGGCGGACGGGCTGCGCGCCTCGAGCAGCCGGCGGGCGGCGGCGTCGGGCTTTCCGGCGACCGCGACCCGCTCGTACATCTCGCACAGCTGCTTCTCGAAGCGACCGCAGCCCTGGCCCTGGTCCGTTCTGGCCTCTCCCCCGCCGTTCGGGTCTCCCGGGTCCGTCTGGGCTCCTTGGCCCGTCCCGCCGCCTCCGCCGCCCTGGCCGCCCTGGCCTCCCGGGCCCATCCCCCCGTTGGCGCCTCCCGCGCCGCTCGTATCGCCCTGGCCGCCCTGGGCGCCGGTGAGGTCGGCCGAGCCGGTGGTGAAGAACAGCCCGGCCCAGAGCTTCTTGTAGACGCCGTTCGGGAAGAGCGCGTCGGCGAGGTTCCAATAGGTGATCTCGGGCGCGATGGCGTCCACCCGGCGGTCGTATCCGGCCGCGAGCAGGGAGATCGCCCCGCCGTAGGAGGCGCCGGCGACACCCACCCGGGGGTCGCCCTGACGGTCGAGCCGCACCTCGGGGCGTTTCGCCAGCCAGTCGATCAGCCGCCGGACATCGGCCACCTCGTGGTCCGGGTCATTGAGCCCGATCTTCCCCGTGGATCTGCCGAAGCCACGCGCCGACCAGGTCAGCACGGCGTATCCATCGCGGGCGAGTTCCTCGGCGTGGTCGCGTACGTCGTCCTTGCTGCCGCCGAAGCCGTGGCCGAGCAGGACCGCGGGCCTGCGTCCGGTGCCCGCGGTGAAGTACGAGGTGTCGATGCGCGCGCCCGGCATGTCCAGCACGCGGTCCTGGCGGTGCACGGCCGGCCGGTCGCCGGAGGCGGCGACCGCCCAGGTGCCCGCGCCCGCGAGGAGGACCGCGGCGGCCACGGCGGCGGCCAGGCGCCGGCCCCTCGGCCGGGTCTTTCGGAGATCCATGTCTGAAACCCTAAGAGGAGGAGGCAAACGCCGCGGCTGACACCAGACGGATTCTCGTCCACTCCCCGGGGAGTACCCGGACACCGTCCGTACACCCGGCGCGGTATGCCCCGACCGCGGTGGCCGGGCTTTTGGATCAGTCGGACGATGCTCCATAGGATGCGCCGGTGATCATAAAGAAACGTCTGGCGACAGGCGCGTTGGGGCTGCTCGCGGCCCTCGCCTGCGGCCTGATATCCCCTCCCGCCGCCATGGCCGGCGAACCGGCCCCCGATTCCCCCAAGGTCGAGCTGGTACTCGATGTCAGCGGCTCCATGCGGGCCCGCGACGTCGACGGCGACACCCGGATGGCGGCAGCGAAGCAGGCGTTCAACGAGGTGCTCGACGCCACACCCGAAGAGGTGCGGCTGGGCATCCGCACCCTCGGCGCCAATTACCCCGGCAAGGACCGTAAGGCCGGCTGCCAGGACAGCGAGCGGCTCTACCCGGTGGGCCAGGTGGACCGCACCGAGGCCAAGGCGGCCGTCGCCACGCTGCGCCCCACCGGCTGGACGCCCATCGGGCTCGCGCTGCGCGGCGCGTCCAAGGACCTCTCCGGCGGCGAGGGGACCCGCCGGATCGTGCTGATCACGGACGGCGAGGACTCCTGCGGTCTGCCGGACCCGTGTGATGTGGCCCGGGAACTGGCCGCCCAGGGAACCCACCTGGTCGTCGACACGCTCGGGCTGACGCTGGACCGCAAGGTCCGCGAGCAGCTCAGCTGCATCGCCGAGGCCACCGGTGGCACGTACACGGCGATCCAGCACCGGGACCAGCTCTCCAGCCGTATCAAGCAGCTGGTCCGGCGCTCCGCCGACACGCCCGTGGAGACGCCCACGCCGGTCCGGGGCGCCGCCCAGTGCGCGAAGGCCCCGTACCTGGGCTCCGGCCTCTACAGCGACCGGGAGAGCTTCGGGGAACACCGCTGGTACCGGATGCGGGTGGCGCCCGGTCAGGAGCTGCGGGCCTCGGCGAGCGTGGCCATGGACCGCACCGTCGACCCGGACTACGGCGTGCTGGTGCGGGCGGTGACCCCGGGCGGCCGGGAGCTGGTGCGCGGCAGCGAGGCGGGCAGCGGCCGTACGGACGTCATCTCCAGCGGGCTGCGCTATCCGGTCGCCGATGTGGACGACGACGAGGACGAGACGGCGCGGACGGTGTGCGTGGAGCTGAGCCAGTCGTTCTCCGCGCCTGCCTCCGTCAAGCGCGCTCCGGGCCTTCCGGTGGAACTCGCCGTCGATGTGGTGGGCAACGACGATCCGCCCGCCGATGTGGCCGCCTTCGGCCTGGGCCGCGGCTGGGTGCTGCTGGGCGTGCTCACCGTGGGCGGGCTGCTCGTGGGGTTGCTGTGGGGCTGGCTGGCCCGCTGGCGTGTCACCGTCTGGAGGTCCAACTGATGCGAGCCCTGCGTACCCTGGGCGCCGCGCTCACCCTGTGCGCCGCCGCCTGGCTGACCGCCGCCGCACCGGCCGCCGCGGACGGTAAGGACGGCACGGACGGCAAGAGCGGCACGGAAGCGCCCACCGAGGCGGGGACGAGCTTCCGTACCGCCACCGAGCTCAAGCCCGGTCAGCGGGCCACCGCGGCGGCCTCCACCGGCGACTATCTGTACTGGGTGTTCCCGGCCGCCGCCGGGCAGGTCCCCGAGGTCGAGGCGGAGCTGAAGCTGCCCGACGCCTCGAGCCGGCACGGCAGCGCCACCTGGCAGCTGGATGTCTACGACGGTCTGCGCCGCCACCAGCCGTGCGCCTCGGGCACCCCGTCGCGCCGGGCGGCCCAGCAGGACCGGACGGTCACCGTGAGCTGCACCCTGCGGCAGGTGCGGTCCTGGTCCGAGCGCTGGGCCAACGACCCTCTGCAGGGCGCGTATTACGTGCGGCTCACCGTCGTCGATCTGCCCGCCGAGGACCTCGGGCTGCCGATCGACGCCGAGGTCGAGGCGTCCGTACGGGACGCGGGCGGGGCGCATGCCGACGGCGGGGACATGACGCCGCTCAATCCGGTACTGCGGGCCGGAACGGCCCCCGGGACGGACTCCGAGCCGACGGGCGACGCCTCCTCGGATTCCGCGGACTCATCGGACTCATCGGACTCATCGGACTCATCGGATTCATCGGACGACAAGGGCGGGGACATTCCGCACGCGGTCGCCGAGCCGGAGGACGGCTGGGGTTCCGGCTGGTGGTCGGACCGCTGGGTGTGGACCGTGATCGGCGCGGCGCTGGCGGCGCTCGCCGGGGTGGGCGGCTACACCCTCACCCGGGGGCCGCGCTCTCCGGGCCGCCCGCAGAACGGCACAGGGTCCGACATCTGACCCGATGTCCGGAATCGGCGCGGGGCCCGCACGGCGATCGTGCGGGCCCCGCGCCGCGCCGGACCCCGGTGGCCCGGCGCCAGGAAAGCTCCCGGGAAGTCGCCCGGACGCTCAGGAATAGTCCTTGCCCATGAGCTGCCCAAAGCCCTCGGGATCCGCGTCGAATCCACGAATAACGCTCTGAATTCCCCATTCCCCCGCGTCGTCCCGGGTGAATACCGCAACCGTGGCGGAAGTGGCTTCTGAGACACCGGTGAAGTCACTCGTCATGAGTTCGGTGTATCCCTCGAGAATCCGGACACTGGTGTGCGGGACATCCCCGAACGTCTTCCGCCCCGAGCCCTGCTGGATGGTTATCCCGACGACCACCCGCGTGTATTCGGACGACAGCCGTTCGAGCTCGAGGGTCATGGACTCGTCGGTGCCAAGGCCCTGACCGGTGCGGCTGTCCCGGTTGAGGTTGATGGTGCCGTCCGGTGAGCGGCTGTCGAAGTGGACGAGGTACGCGGGCGCACCGTACGGATCGGCGGCGCGGTACGTCCCGGCCACGATGTCGAGATCATGGGGCGGCTCACCGAGGGGGCTCGGATCCCACTTGAGCGCCACCTCGATTTTCTGAAGCCCCTTGTTGAGACCAGTCACCCGGACTTCCCTTCCCTCGAACCGTGCGGATTTGAAAGCGCGTGGCGTCAAGCCTATCGCGGGCAGGGCGAGTTGAGGATTTTTCCACAGCCGCGTGCGGGGCCCCGCCGAGGGGTCTCTACTATGGGCCTCCGTACTAACGGCGGAAGGAAGCGTCCATGCGACGGTTGGGGGAGCTCGAGGCGGAGATCATGGACCGTCTCTGGGCTTGGCAGCGTCCCACGACGGTGCGGGAGATCGTGGACGACATCAACGAGCACCGTCCGGTCGCCTATACCACGGTGATGACCGTCGCCTCCATCCTCTACAACAAGGGCTGGCTGCTGCGCGCCAAGGAGGGCCGGGCGTGGGTCTACTCACCGGTCCGCAGCCGCGAGGAGTACACCGCGGCGCTGATGGAGGACGCCCTCGGCACCAGCGAGGACCGCTCCGCCGCCCTCACCCACTTCGTCGAGCAGATGGGCCCCGACGAGGTCAGCGCGCTGCGCAAGGCCCTGCGGACCGCGGGGCGGCGGACCAAGGCGTGACGGCCGCCCTCGCCCTGGCCTGCTACGCCGCCGCGGTCGGCGCAGCGGCCCCCAAGGCGCTGGCGCGCAGCGCCTGGCCGCATCGCGCACCCGCCTTGGCGGTTGCCGTTTGGCATGGGTTGGTCCTTTCGTTCACCATCGCGCTCGCTCTGACCACTTATCACCTCGTCACCCCAACTTGGCATCTTCATAATGGAATGTCCGGCTTGCTCCGGTTCTGTGGGTTGACGCTGAACGCCCGAATCCCGGGCACGGGCCCGATCGGTGTTCCGGCCATCGCCGCACCGGCCTCGGTGGCGCTGGTTCCGCTCGTCTGCTTCGGTCATGAGGTGCTGCGGGCCCGGCGCGTCCGCGCCCGCCACCGGGGCGTTCTGGACATGGTCGGCCGGCGCTCGGCCCGGCTGCGCGCCACCGTGCTGGACCATGACACGCCCGCGGCCTACTGCCTGCCCGGCCGCAGGCCGCGGATCGTGGTGAGCGCGGGCGCGCTGCGGCTGCTCTCCCCCGCACAGCTGGAGTCCGTACTGGAGCATGAGCGCGCGCATATCGCGGGCCGCCACCATCTGGCGCTGGCGGCCACGGAGGCGTTCGCCCGGGTGTTCCGGTGGCTGCCGCTGGCGCGCGAGGCCAGGGCGCAGACGGCGCTTCTACTGGAGATGGCCGCGGACGACCGCGCGCTGCGCCGCCATCCGCGCCACGCGCTCGTCTCCGCCCTCTACACGATGGCGGCGGGCCACGCACCCCATGCCCCCGGCGGGGCCTTCGCCGTGGGCGGACCGGGCGCGGTGGTCCGGCTGCGGCGGATGCTGGATGCCCGGCGGCGTCCGCATCCGGCGCTGTGCGGCGTGGTGGCGGCGGTCGCGGTGGGCTTACCGCTGCTGCCTCCCCTGCTGGGCTGCGCCCCCGGGATGTAGCGCTCCGAGCCGCGCCCCAGGGTCCGCCCCGGGCCATACGGAGGGACCGCAGGACCCGGGGCGGGGTGTGACGCGGCTCAGAGCCGGTCGAGCAGCGTCCGCAAGGTGGTGACCTCGGCGGACTGGCTCTTCACGACGTCGTCGGCGAGCTTCTTGGCCTTGGCGTTACGGCCGTTCTTCTTCTCGTCCTTCGCCATGTCGATCGCGCCCTCGTGATGGTCGATCATCATGCTCGCGAAGGCCCGGTCGAAGGCGGGCCCCTTGGCGGCCTTGAGCTTCCGCATGTCCTCCTCGGACATCATTCCGCCCATAGCACCCTTACCGCTTGCACCGTGGTCCATTCCGGGCATCTCGTCCGAGGACGCCTTCTCCGGCTTGCCCCAGCCCTTGAGCCAGGACTTCAGGGTGACGATCTCCGGGTCCTGAGCCTTCTCGATCTGCCCCGCCAGGCTCTTGATCCGCGCGCTCGAGGCCCGGTCGTCGGCCAGTCCGGCCATCTCCAGGGCCTGCTCATGGTGCGGGATCATCATCTGCGCGAAGCTGACGTCCGCGTCGTTGAACGCTCCCGCGGCGGAGCTCGCGGTCGCCTCGGAGGTGGCGGACTCCTTCGCACTCGTGTGGTCCATGTCCTTCATGTCGTCGTTCCCGCCACAGCCGGCGAGCAGCAGCCCTCCGGCGGCGACGGCGCCCACGAGGGCGAGACGGCGGTGGAGCGGCCGACGCGGGACACGCGTGAATGCGGTCATGTCGATATACCTCTTTTGCCAAGTGTTGACTGTTCCATGGGCGTACCGGCGCTTTACGCGCGGTTCGGCCTATATCCGCAGAACAGACAGGGCAGTGAGGTCGGGGCCGGGTGAGGGAGGATCGGGCCGCGCGACGACGGGCACCGCCACGGGAAGCCTCAGCGGCGGACCGCTCCGGCGGGTGAGCACGGCACCCAAGAGCGCTCCGAGCACCCAGACGCCGAGCACCGCGACACACAGCGAGGCCATGTCCATACCGGTCATGGGTTCGCGTGGCTTTGTCTCGGGCGCGGCCGGGGCATGCCCGGCCCCGGCGGACAGGGCAGGCGCGACCCGCTGCGGTCCGGAGCCGGTGGCGGCCGTACCGCCGCCGTGATCGGCGCCGTACGACCCGGGGCCGCCGTTGTACGACCCGGGGTCGCCCTTGTACGACCCGGGGCGCATCTCACCGGGCGCATGGCGCGCCGAGTGCGTCATGCCCGCGCCGGAGCCGCCGTCGGGATGGCCCAGGGTGTGCATGACGAAGACACCGAGCGCGAGCACGACGACGAGCAGAAGCCGCGGAAGGACTCCGCCCGCGCGCATGCTCCTGCCGGTGGTCACCGTCGCTCCTCGGGGTCGGTGTGATCTTTCTCGGAGTCACACCCTACTCCTAATGCCGTTAGTACGTGTGCGGACCCCCGAAAGCCCCCGGAGCCGCTCAGCCCTCCCGCAGCGCCAGCCTGGCCAGCATGTTCTTCGCGTCATCGGCGACCTGGGCGTCCGCCACCACCTCATAGCGCGCGGCCACGATCTGGCTGCGGGACGAGAAATCGCGCCGCCCTCCGGTCATGGCGTGCCCGACGAAACCGAAGATCGCGCCGAACACCGCGCCGTAGACCAGACCGCTCACCAGCAGCACGACCACGTTGTGGGCGCCCGCCGCGAACACGGACAGCAGCAGCCCGATCAGCAGCCCGAACCAGGCCCCCGTACCGGCACCCGCGAGCGCCGCACGGCCCCTGGTCAGCCGCCCGAGCACGGTCTCGACCATCCGGAGGTCCGAGCCGATGATCGCCGTGTGCTCCACCGGGAACTTGTTGTCGGCCAGGAAGTCCACCGCGCGCTGGGCGCCCGCGTAGGTCGGGTACGAGCCGACGACCGGGCGGTCGACCACCTCCGACGGCGGTTGCTGGGTCATCGCTGACTCCCTCCGTCAAGGAGAGCGTGCGCCCGCGCCTGTCCCCTCGCAACGGGAGAGGGGCGGGGGAAAGAGCGGAGAAACCCGCCGAGGGTCCGCGCGGCCGGGATATCCGGAACGGCCACCGCGGCTCTCCCCGTAACATTTCCCCGGCACTCTTCGCCGCTCAATTCCCATCCGGCCCGACGCCGCGCGATTCCCGGAAGCCTCCGGTTCCTTTCCGCCGAGCGGAAAGGAACCGGAGACGGGACGGACCTTACGGGTATCAGCCGCAGGCGGCGCGGTCGGCGCGGTCGGTGCGGTCGGCGCGGTCGGTGCGGTCGGTGCGGATGAGGGAGCGGACCATCCGGCAGGTGGTGTCGGACGGCGGATGCACGCCGATCCGGGCGGCCGTGGACCGTATCCTGCGGTTGGACGCCTGCTCGGGGCGGTAGACACCGGAGTTGAGCAGCGCGATGGCCAGGCGCATGGCCTTCAGACAGCGGTTGTGGGACTCGTACCACTCACGCGGGCGCCCGGCCGGCATCCGCTTCTTCGGCAGGGTCGGAAAGGTCGGAAGATCCTGAAGAGGGGGTCCGGCAACGGCCATCGGCAACCTCCTGAGTTGGTCGGGAAACCTTCCCTTCAACTCCCTCCATTCTACGGCCGGGTACTGACAAAGGCCCCTGGTCAGACCCCGTTCCAAGGCGATCTCGCGGTACCGTGTGCGGCATGGAGATCTGGATCAATCCGGCCTGCTCGAAGTGCCGTAGCGCGCTCACCCTGCTCGACGCGGAGGGCGCCGGTTACACCGTGCGCCGCTATCTCGAGGACGTACCGAGCCAGGACGAGATCCGCGCGGCGCTCGACCGGCTCGGGCTGGAGCCGTGGGACATCACCCGGACCCAGGAGGCGGCCGCGAAGGAGCTGGGCCTGAAGGACTGGCCGCGTGAGGAGAGCGCACGGGACCGCTGGATCGCGGCGCTCGCCGAGCACCCCAAGCTGATCCAGCGGCCCATCATCACGGCGGACGACGGTTCGGCGGTGGTGGGGCGCACGGAGGAGGCGGTGCGGGAGGCGCTGTCCCGGTCCCGCGGCTGACCTCAGAGCCAGGCCACGGGGATACGGAAACGCCCCGGCGTCCCGTGTCGTGCACGGGACGCCGGGGCGCCGGGGCGTACGTGGTGCTCGGTGCCTCGGGCCGGGCCGGCTCAGCGGCTCCGCGATGCGGCCTGCTGCGGGCGCAGCAGGAACCGCTGGGTCTTACCGCTGGAGGTCTTCGGCAGCTCGGCCACGAAGTGCACGTGCCGCGGATAGGCGTGCTTGGCGTACCGCTCCCTGACCAGCTGCTGCAGCTCGGCCGCGAGCGCGTCGCCCGCCTCGATCCCCGGGCGCGGCACGATGAACGCCTCCACGACCTCGCCGTACTCGTCGTCCGGTACGCCGACCACGGCGGCCTCCGCCACTGCGACGTGCTCCAGCAGCACCGTCTCCACCTCGAAGGGGCCGATGCGGTAGCCCGCCATCAGGATGATGTCGTCGCCGCGCCCGGAGAAGAACAGATGGCCCTCCTCGTCGCGGGCGGCGGTGTCACCGGTGTAGAACCAGCGCCCGTCGGGGCTGAACTTCTCGGCGGTCTGCTCGGGGGCCTCGCGGTAGCCCTTGAACCACATCAGCGGGCTGTCGGCGATGTCCACCACGACCCGTCCGGGGACGTCCACGCGGGCCGGCGCGGAGTTGGTGTCCTCGCGCAGCACCTTCACGCCCCAGCCGGGCAGCGGACGGCCCATGGAGCCGGGCTTGATCTCGTCGCACAGGTCCGGGTGCCACGCGTGGGCGACCACCATGCCCAGCTCGGTCGAGCCGTAGTGGTCGCGCACGGGGACGCCGAGCGTCTCGAGCGCCCAATCGACGACGTCCGGGGGCAGCGGTTCGCCCGCCGCGGAGCAGCAGCGCAGCCGCAGATCGGCGGGGGCGGGGATGCCGGAGGCGCGCAGCTTGCGGTAGACGGTGGGCCCGGCGGCGAAGTTGGTGACCCCGAAGCGGGAGAGCACCTCCCAGGTGGACTCCGCGGAGAACAGGCCGTTCAGCAGCAGTCCGCGCTGTCCGAGGGCGAGAGGCCCGATGAGCGCGTAGTACAGGCCGTAGGCCCAGCCCGGGTCGGCGGCGTTCCAGAAGACGTCGGTGGGCCGGTGGTCCAGGCCGAACTGCTGGTACATGGCGAAGCTCGCGACCGCCCGCAGCGGGATCGGGACGGCCTTCGGCGTGCCCGCGGTGCCCGAGGTGAACAGCTCCACGATGAGCCCGTCGCCGCCCACGGCCGCCGGTTCGGACAGCGGGTCGTGCTCCTCGGCCAGCTCCGCGAAGGACAGATCGGCCCCGGTGACCGGCCCGGTGGTGACGATCCGCCAGGGGCGCTCGCCGGGGAAGCCCGACTCCGGGTCCAGCTTGGGGCGTTGGTCGGCGTCGGTGATCACGACCTTGGTGTCGTTGCCCGTGATCCGCAACGCGATGGCCGGTGAGGCGAACGCGGTGAACAACGGCACCTGAACGGCCCCGAGCCGCCAGATCGCAACGCTCGCGACCAGCAGTTCGGCGGATTTGCCCATCAAGGTGGCGACGCGGTCGCCCACTCCGACTCCCAGGGCGGCCAGGGCACCGGCCATGCGCGAGGAACGGTCCCGAAGCTCCCCGTACGTCATGTCATGGCCGGTCATGTCCTTGCCCACCACCGTGAACGCGACGGCGTCGTCCGGGTGCCTGTCGCACAGCAGGTACGCGGTGTTCGCCGCAGGCTCACCGAAGGTCTTGAGCAGGTCAGCCATGCGCTGTTCTGGGCTGGTCAAGAGGGCTCCTAGTGCTGGTATCCAGGTGCTGGTATCCACGAGTCGCGCCGGACGGGAGAGGGCCGGTGCCCGGCTTCGGGCGAGCGCGGACGCACCTCGGGGCACGGGCGCACCTCGCCTTCCGGGGTGGGCTGTTCCCGGGTGGTGCTGACGAAGTCCCAGGCGGCGGCAGCTCCCGTTGGCCGGTACACGCTATCGCGCTTTCCGACCGGCCCGTCAGCCGTCCTCCGGTACCGGGACCGGGACGGCATCCGCGGGCCGGAACGGGGTGGGGGTGGACGGGCGACGGCCCCGGGCGTTCCGAGCGCTCCGGCGGTCCCGAGGCGCTTCGACAGTCCCGACGCACTTCAGCAGTCCCGACGCACTCTGGCGTCCCGAGGCACTCTGGCGTCCCCCCTTTCCCCGTCCTACCTTTGGGCAGCGGTAGGCATACCGCTCGCACGGCTTGTCATGTCTGAGCTCCGAGACGCCCGACACGAGGTGAGCCTTGATCCTCCCCCGAAGACCCGTCGGCCGGTTGACCGTCGTCGCCACCGTCCTCGCCACCGCCGCGGCCATCGCCGCCGGACCCGCGCGGGCCACTCCCGACGGCACACCGTCGGCCGGCCCCGCCCGGCCGTCGCTGGTGCGGCCGATCGATCCGCAGCAGTGGCGCAACCCCGACGACATGACCTGGGCCGACTACCGCGCGGTCCCCGGTACCCACTGGTCGGACCCCTCCGTCAAGCCCACCCAGCGCACCTTCAAGGGCGCGCTGGTGCTTCTGGACTATCCGGACGAGGAGTTCACGGTCAGCCGGCCGGCCGGGTCCACCCTGTTCGGCAATCCGCAGCCGAGCGCCTCCGGTATTCCGCGCGATCGCCTCCCGCGCTTCTACCAGGACTTCCTCAACACACCGGGGCCGTTGAACAACGGTCACACCATCAACGAGTACTGGATGGAGGACTCCGGCGGCCGCATCGGTGTCGATCTGACCGCCTTCGGTGTGTACCGCATGCCGGGCAAGTCCTATCAGTACGGCGTCGAGGACTCGATGAACCCGGGCGCCTGCCCGGCCGGGGACACCTGCGGCAAGGACATCCGGGAGGACGGCAAGGCCGCCTGGGTGGCCGATGTCGGCGCAGACAAGGCGGACTCGTTCGACTTCGTCTTCTATCTCACCGCCGGCCAGGACGAGTCGTCCACCTGGCAGGAGTTCGGCCCGATGAAGTTCCCGGGCGCACCGGACATACCCGCCGCCTGGGGACCGCCCGCCGCCGCGGGCGACAACTCCGCCCGGACCCGCTATGTGCCGTGGACGTCCTGGCAGGCCGCCGCCCGTATCTGGCCCAACGCCGCCGACGGGTCGTCGGTGCAGGCCGAGAGCTCCGGGATGGCCGTGTACGCCCATGAGCTCAGCCACATCCTGGGCATCGGGGACAACTACAACAACCCGTACGGCACCCCCCTCAGCCGTTCGTACACCGGTATCTGGAGCATGCTCTCCCGCGGCTCCTTCAACGGCCCCGGCGGACCGCACACCCGGTGGCAGATCCCCGCCACGGCCGGGGGCTCGATGGGCTCCCAGCATGTGCTGCGCGACAAGCTGAAGCTCGGCATCGTGGACGAGAAGAATGTGCTGCGGCTGGACCGCGACGCGCTGAAGAGCTCCGGTCTCGTCGTCGCCCGGGTCACCGCGCGCTCGGCGCCACCGGGCGAGAAGGGGCTCTCCGGGGTCAACATCACCATGGGCGGCGATCTGTCGGAGCCCTGCGACAACGGCACCGACCCGCTGTGCGACGGCGGCGGCTACGACAACTACACGGTCGAGGTCGTCGACCGCATGGGGATGGACTCGTTCACCCCGGATCACGGAGTGCTGCTGGCCAAGACCAAGAACAAGGACCGGGCCCCGTTCGCCTGGGTGGTCGACGCCCACCCCGAGGACATCGACCTGGTGGACTTCCGGCGTCCCGACGGCACCGACCAGAAGATCACCATGGGCGACTACCGGCAGCTCAGCGATGCGCTCTTCCACGCCGGGGCCGACTCCGGCAGCCAGTACGAGTACCTCGACCGGGCCAACCGGCTGCACTTCTATGTGCTCGACCTCAAGCGCGACAGGTCCGGAGTGCTCTCGTACACCATCGCCGTGAAGTCCCTCGACGGCGCCGGACCGCAGCGCCGCGGAGTGGCCCTGCACCGCGGTGAGGCCGAGGGTGATCCCTCCCGCTCCCGGGCCGTGTGCACCTTCGGTCTCGACAACACCGGACGCGCCACCGGGGACCGGGCGACGGCTCCGGCCATGTCGGTGGACTCGGATGTCTACCGGCTGTCGGCGAGGGCCGTCGGCCGGGGCTGGTCCGCCTGGCTGCCCAACCGTCTCGCCACCGCCAGGGCCGGTGAATCGGTGGATGTGGAGGTCGCCGTGGCCGCGAAGAAGGGTGCCGAGCGACGGGGCGCGGTCGTCCTCACCGCCCGCTCCGAGAGCGATCCGCACCGAACCACCAAGGCGCTGTGCCGGCTGTCGGGTCGCCGGTAGGGCGACGGGCGACGGCCCGCCGGAACTCGGCGGGCCGTCCCCGTCCGGCGGTCCTATTCCATCGGCGGTCTCTGTCGGCGGTCCTATTCCATCGGGGGTCCCCGTCGGGGGTCCTACTCCGTCTCGTCGGCCGCGGTCTGGATCGGCACCCGGAGGGTGTCGGGCTCACAGCCCGCCGTACCGGCGATGATCCGCGCCGCCCCCTTGGTGAGCGGCACCAGGCTCTGCTCGTCCACCTTGTCCGGGGTGTCCCGCGGATCGAAGATGTACATGGGCGTGGTGATCAGCTGCACCAGCGGCACACCCGTGTAGTAGAAGTAGGCGCCGTCGGTGGCGGGATTCGGCGCGAAGGCGGTCGGCGACAGGATCCACGAGCGGCGCAGGTCCTCCGCCGCGAGCGACTCGGCCACCAACCGCTCCAACTGGGGCGCCTGGGTGGTGAACCACCAGCGCACCTCGGGGTCGTCGGTGGGCACGACCTCCCCGTCGACCACCTCGGCCTGGCGTGCGGCGTGCTCCAGATGCATTTCGAGGACGACCTGGGGGAACAGCTCGGGGTGCGCCGCGATGAACGCCTGGGTGCCCGCGGCGCCCGCCATGTGGCCGGACGTCAGCACGAACAGCATGTTGTGCGGCCGCAGTTCCTGCGGCACCGACGCCCAGAACTTGGCCTGCGCCAGGACGAGCGCCACCCCGGAGGCGTCCTCCACGGCCGATGCCCAGGGACCGTCGTGATGTGAGCCGACGATCACCCAGTGGTCGGAGGCGCCGGGCAGGGTGCCCACCACATTGTGGGTGGTCTCCTCGGTGATGGTGGCATCGGAGACGATCCGGCCCTCGCACTCCCCCGACGCCATCAGCTCGCGGACCCGCTGCCCGTCCTTGCCGCTCAGCCAGATGCCCGGGATGGAGCGCCGCTCGGCGTCATAGGGCCAGTAGAAGTCGCTGGTCTCCCAGGGCAGTCCGGTGAGCAGGCCGACGTAGGCCGTGGCGCCGTCCTTGATGGCGATGTCGAAGTCCAGCACATGGGGAAGGTCGAAGGGCACGGTCTGGACGAGGTCGGGGAACACGCCCTCGGGGTCGTAGGAGCCCGTGGCCCGGGCCTGCACCTCGGTCTGCGGCAGCCGGGTGAAGCCGATCTCCTGGACCGCGATGGAGCCCCGCACCTCCCCGTCCTCCATCCGCACCAGCGGGCCCTCGGTGCCCTCGGTCGGGGTGGTGTACGGCAGGGCGAGTCCCTCGAAGCGGATGACCTCATCGGGCCGACCGGTGGGCCAGATCTCGAAGGCGGCGGACCGCGGCCGCCAGACGGGCGTGTCCAGCGGCTCCAGCCGTACGTCCTCCAGACCCGTCTCCCGGAACTGTTCGGCGGCCCACTCCTCGGTCCAGCCGTCGGCCGGATAGCCCGCCCGGCGAATGCCCTGGCTGACGATCAGTTCGATCCAGGCCATCATCTCCTTCGAGGTGGGCGCGCGATCGATGTACTTCTCCAGCTCCGGCCAGCCGCTCATCGTCATCCTCCTCATCGCCATGGTCGGCATTCATGGTCGACGGGCGGGCTAAAGCTGGACTAATGCGAGGCCAGTACTCCTCTTTCGCGGCGCCCCCTTTCTCATCCGGTTCTCATCCGGGCGTAGGCCAGGCCTCGGCCGGGAGGAGGCCACGTCTCGGCCGGGAGGAGGCCAAGCCGGGCGTTAGACCCACTTTGGCGACGGCACAAATGATGGTCGCCGTATCCGGACAAGCCGCCGATCAGGCGGTTCAGCCGCAGGTCAGCGCCCGATTGACGGTTGGGAGTCGAGTGTGCGTACCGAAAGCTCGGAGGAACGGGAACGGGAACGGGAACGGGAACGGGAACGGGAACGGGAACGGGAACGGGAACCGCGGGGCACGGCCCGGCGGAGGAGGTGGAGCCGACAGGTCCCGGCCGGTGTCGTGGGTGTGGCCGCGGTAAGCCTGATCGCGCTCACCGTCTCCCCGGTGAACGCCGAGCCCGACACCAGAGCCAAACCGCCGCGCGGCAGGAATCCGCTCCCCGCTCCCCCGCAGATCCGCGACCTGGACTTTCTGCTCGGCTCCTACACCTGCGACTACACCCCACCGCCGGGCGGAAAGCCGGCGGTGCTGAAGCTGAACACCAAGCGGGCCATGGGAGGACATTACCTCTACACGGACGCCACGCTCGAACCCGGAAGCGTGGTCGGCCGTTCGTCCTTCGGCTGGAATCCCGTGGACGGGACATTCATCAACCAGTACCACGACAACTGGGGTTCCTCCGGAAACTACACCTCGTCCGGCTGGAAGGACGGCCACCTGATATTCAAGGGCCCCCTCACCCAGGTGATCACACCGAATGCATCGGGGCAGACAACGGGCGTGAAGCTGGACCTCAAGGATGACTACCAGGTGCTCGGACCAGGGCATTTCAAGAACTCCACGAGCTTCACCTTCCCCGACGGAAGTATTTTGCACGGCAGTTACGACTGCCGCCGCCAATAGCGTTCAGCGTTCCGGACCGAGGGAAGTGGGGGTGGCCGACCATGGCGAGCGATGAAGAGAAGCTGCTCGACTATCTGAAGCGGGTGACGGCGGATCTCCGGCAGACGCAGCGCCGTCTGAAGGATGTCGAATCCGCGGGGCATGAGCCTGTCGCCATCGTGGGAATGTCCTGCCGCTTCCCCGGAGGCGTACGGTCCCCCGAAGAGCTGTGGGAACTGGTCGCCACGGAGCGGGACGCCATTTCGGAACTCCCCACCGACCGCAATTGGGATCTGGAGAATCTCTTCCACCCCGACCCGGACCACCCGGGGACGAGTTATACGCGCGAGGGCGGGTTCATCGACAACCCCGCGGGATTCGACGCCACGTTCTTCGGCATCAGCCCCCGCGAGGCGCTCGGAATGGCGCCGCAGCAGCGACTGGCCCTGGAGGCGTCCTGGGAGGCCATCGAGCACGCCGGGGTCGACCCGGAGTCGCTGCGCGGCAGCCGGACCGGCACCTTCATCGGCTGCGATCACCTCGACTACTGCTCCGACGCCTCCCAGGTGCCCGAGGGCTCGGCCGGCTACTTCACCATCGGCAACTCGGCCAGCGTGGTGTCCGGCCGGGTGGCGTACACCCTGGGCCTGGAGGGGGCCGCGGTAACGGTGGACACCGCGTGCTCCTCCTCCCTGGTGGCCATGCACCTCGCCTGCCAGGCGATCCGGCAGGGCGAATGCGATATGGCGCTCGCCGGAGGCGTGGCCGTGATGTCCTCGACGGCACCGTTCATCGGCTTCAGCGAGTTGCGCGGGCTCGCGCCCGACGGCAGGTCCAAGGCGTTCTCGGCGAACAGCGACGGCATGACCCTGGCCGAGGGCGTGGGCGTTCTGCTGCTGGAACGGCTGTCGGACGCGCGGCGCAACGGCCACCATGTGCTGGCCGTGATCCGGGGTACGGCAGTCAACCAGGACGGCGCCAGCAACGGCCTGACCGCGCCGAACGGGCCCTCGCAGCAGCGGGTGATCCGGCAGGCGCTCGCCAACGCCCGGCTGTCGGCGTCCGAGGTGGACGCGGTGGAGGCACACGGTACGGGTACGTCGCTGGGCGATCCGATCGAGGCGCAGGCGCTGCTGGCCACGTACGGGCAGGAACGGCCCGAAGGGCGTCCGCTGTGGCTGGGGTCCATCAAGTCCAACATCGGACACGCACAGATGGCCGCGGGTGCGGCCGGGGTCATCAAGATGGTGATGGCGATGCGCCACGAGGTGCTGCCCGCCTCACTCCACATCGACGAACCGACACCCCATGTGGACTGGAACGCGGGCGATGTCCATCTGCTGACCGAAGCCCGGGAGTGGCCACGGGGCGAGCATCCGCGGCGAGCGGGGGTCTCGTCGTTCGGCATCAGCGGGACAAACGCCCATCTGATCCTGGAGCAGGCCCCGGAGGGGGGCGCGACGGCACAGGGGGACACTGAGGCGGGGCCGGCGGAGCACGTGGGCGGGCCGGTGCCGTGGGTGGTGTCGGCGCGCGGTACGGAGGCGCTACGGGGTCAGGCGCGGGCGCTGGTGGCACAGGTGAACGCCGACCCTGCGGTGAGTGCCGCTGAGGTGGGGTGGTCCCTGCTGCGGTCCAGGACGCTCTTCGACCACCGGGCGGTGGTCATCGGCCAGGACCGCGAGGAGCTGGTGGCGGGGCTGGAGGCACTGGCCGCCGGAGAACCGCATCCGGGTCTGGTGCACCCCGGCGGGGCCGCCGAGGCGGTCGGGCAGACAGTGTTCCTGTTCAGCGGGCAGGGCAGCCAACGCCCCGGCATGGGCGCCGAACTCTACGACCGCTTCCCCGTCTTCGCCGAAGCCTTCGACGAGGTCTGCGCCCTCCTCGACCCACACCTCGAACACCCGCTACGAGAACTGGTCTTCAGCCGCGACCCCGAACAGGCGGCACTACTGGACCACACGACGTACGCCCAGGCCGGGCTGTTCACCCTGCACATCGCCCTGGCACGACTCCTCGACTCCATCGGCGTACGCCCCGACGCCGTCATCGGCCACTCCATCGGCGAAATCGCCGCCGCCCACATCGCCGGAGTCTTCAACCTCCCCGACGCCTCCCGCCTCGTCGCCGCCCGCGCCACCCTGATGGGAGGGCTCCCCGGGGGCGGAGGCATGGCCACCATCGCCGCCACCACCGACGAACTCACCGACGACCTCGCCGCACACAACGGCCAGGTAACCATCGCCGCCCTCAACACCCCCGGCAACACCGTCATCTCCGGACCCGTCGACCTCGTCGCCGAGATCAGCACCACCTGGGCGGCCAAAGGCCGCAAGACCCGGACACTGACCGTCAGCCACGCCTTCCACTCCCCCCTGATGGACCCCATCCTCGAACCCTTCAAGGAAGCCATCGGCGGACTCACCTACCACCCACCCACCATCCCCCTCATCAGCAACCTCACCGGACAACCAGCCGACGACCACATCACCACCCCCGACTACTGGACCCAACACATCCGCCAACCCGTCCACTTCCACCCCGCCATCACCCACACCACACCCCACACCAGCACCTACCTCGAACTCAGCCCCGACCCCATCCTCACCACCGCAACCCACCACACCCTCCACCACCACACCACCGAAAACCCCACCAACCGACCGACACCCCTCATCACCTCCACCCTCACCCGAAAGCAGCCCGAAGGACAGGCCCTCACCCACACCCTCGCCCGGCTGCACACCACCGGTGCCGATGTCGACTGGACCAGCTGGTACCCCGCCGACCCGGCCCCCCAGGTCGTCGGGTTGCCGACGTATGCCTTCCAGCACCAGCGCTTCTGGCTGGCCCAGCCCACCGCCCGTACGAGCTTCGAGGGGGCTGCCGGGGACCCGGCCGAGGCGCGGCTCTGGCATGCCATTGAGGAGCTCGACGTCGACGCCCTCACCAGCACACTCCAGCTGGACGAGGACAGCCCCGGCATCGACGCCCTGCTGCCCGCACTCCCCGTACTGTCCGCCTGGCGACGGCAACACCGGGAACGCTCCACCATCGACTCCTGGCGCTACCGGGCCACGTGGCAGCAGCTCCCCGACCCGGCCGCCCCGGCCCTGACGGGCATCTGGCTGGTGGTCGTCCCTGCCGGGCAGGAGGAGCACACCACGGTCCAGGTCACCCTCCAAGCGCTGCGGGCGCACGGCGCCACGGCACTCCCGTACGCGGTCGACGCTCATCACATCGATCGCGCCGCGTTCCGTGAAGGTCTCGACCGGCTGACCGAGGAGTCCCAGCTCGCCGGGGTCATCAGCCTGCTCGCCCTCGACCAGGAACCGCTCACCGGCCACTCCGCGGTGTCCGCCGGGCTCGGCGCCACCACCGCGCTCCTCCAGGCTCTCGATGACGCCGGAATCAGCGTGCCCCTGTGGTGTGTCACGCAGGGCGCCGTCGCCACCGGCCGCGGCGACCTCCTCCCCCACCCCCAGCAGTCGCAGATCTGGGGGTTCGGGCGGGTGGCCGCGCTGGAGCGTCCGCAGCGCTGGGGCGGTCTCATCGATCTGCCCGCCACCATGACCCACCACACCGCGGGTCGGCTGGCGGCCCTTCTCGTCCCCGGGCAGCCCGAGGACCAAGTCGCCATCCGCACCACCGGTACGTACGCACGCCGCCTCACCCGGGTGCCCGCCGCCGACACCGCCCCCGCCCCCTGGGAGCCGTCGGGCACCACGCTCATCACCGGTGGCACCGGCGGTCTCGGCGCCCAGATCGCCCGCTGGCTGGCCGACCGGGGCGCACCCCGTCTCCACCTCGTCAGCCGTTCCGGGCCCGACGCGCCCGGCGCGTCCGAGCTCAGCGAGGAGCTCACCGCGCTGGGGACGGACGTCACCATCACCGCCTGCGATGTCTCCGACCACGCGGCGCTCCGGCGGCTCATCGACTCCGTCCCCGAGGAACATCCCCTCACCGCGGTCGTCCACACCGCCGGCACGATGGAACTGGGTGAGATCGGCGAGCTGGACCCCGGGCGGTTGCAGCCCGTTCTGCGGTCCAAGGCCCTGGCCGCCGCCCATCTGCACGACCTCACCCAGAATCTCGATCTCACGGCCTTCGTTCTCTTCTCGTCGAACGCCGCGACATGGGGCAGTGGGCAACAGGCCGCCTACGCCGCCGCGAACACCTACCTGGACGCGCTCGCCGAACACCGCCGGGCCCGGGGACTGCCCGCCACCAGCCTCGCCTGGGGGCCGTGGGGCGAGGCGGGCATGGCGGCCAACCAGCACACGCTCTCCCACCTCAAGCGGCGTGGTCTGTCCCCTCTCCCGACCGCGCTCGCCATCGCGTCGCTGCAGCACGCGCTGACACACGACGACACCGCCGTCACGATCGCGGATGTCGACTGGGAGAGGTTCGGCCGTACGTTCACCGCGCAGCGCCCGAGTCCGTTGCTCACCCGGCTGATGCCGTCGAGCGCCGAGCCCGCCACGCCCACAGCCACGGCCACGGCCACCGCCGACGACAATCCGCTGCGGCAACGGCTCAGCGCGGCGCCCGCCGCTCAGCGCCACCAGATCCTGGTCCGCCATATCCAGACCCTGGCAGCGACGATCCTCGGCCACTCCGGCCTGGACGCGGTTCCCCCGGGGCAGCCCTTCCAGGAGCTGGGCTTCGACTCCCTCACCGCGGTCGAGCTGCGCAATCAGCTCGCCACCACGACCGGCCTCGCCCTCGCTCCGGCGCTGGTCTTCGACCATCCGACACCGAATGCGCTCGCCACGTATCTGGGCGCCGAACTCACGGGGCAGAAGGCCGCCGTCACCACCCACGCGTCGTCCGTGGCCGCCGACGACGAGCCGATCGCGATCGTCGGGATGGCCTGCCGCTACCCGGGCGGGGTGCGCTCGCCGGAGGAGCTGTGGCAGCTGGTCGTCGCGGGCCGGGACGCCATCGGGGAGATGCCCGCCGACCGCGACTGGGATCTGGACAACCTCTTCGATCCCGACCCCGAGCATCTGGGCACCAGCTATGCGCGCGAGGGCGGTTTCCTCCACGACGCGGCCGGGTTCGACGCGGCGTTCTTCGGCATCAGCCCGCGCGAGGCGCTCGCCATGGACCCGCAGCAGCGGCTGCTCCTGGAGACCGCCTGGGAGACCTTCGAGAGCGCGGGCGTGGACCGGGACACACTCGCGGGCAGCAACACCGGCGTTTTCGCGGGCGGCACCTATCAGGGCTACGGCGCCTCCGGCAACTCCTCGGCGCGGGTCGAGGGATATCTGCTCGCGGGCGGTACGCCGAGTGTCATGTCCGGCCGGGTGGCGTATGCGTTCGGCCTCGAGGGCCCTGCGGTGACGGTGGACACGGCGTGTTCGTCCTCGCTGGTGGCCATGCATCTGGCCGCCCAGGCGCTGCGGCAGGGCGAATGCACGATGGCGCTGGCGGGCGGTGTGACGGTGATGGCCACCCCGACCACCTTCATCGAGTTCTCCCGCCAGCGCGGTCTGGCGGCCGACGGCCGGTGCAAGCCGTTCGCATCGGCGGCCGATGGCACCGGCTGGGGCGAGGGCGCCGGGCTACTGCTGCTGGAACGGCTGTCGGACGCGCGCCGCAACGGCCACCGGGTAATGGCGGTGATCCGGGGCTCCGCCGTCAACCAGGACGGCACCAGCAACGGGCTCACCGCGCCGAACGGGCCCTCGCAGCAGCGGGTGATCGGCCAGGCGCTCGCCAACGCCCGACTGTCACCGGCAGAGGTCGATGTGGTGGAGGGACACGGCACCGGCACCACGCTCGGCGATCCCATCGAGGCACAGGCGCTGCTGGCCACGTACGGCCAGGAACGGCCCGAGGGGCGTCCGCTCTGGCTGGGGTCCATCAAGTCCAACATCGGCCACACCCAGGCCGCCGCCGGAGTGGCCGGGGTCATCAAGATGGTGATGGCGATGCGCCACGAGGTGCTGCCCGCCTCACTGCACATCGACGAACCGACACCCCACGTGGACTGGAACGCGGGCGATGTCAGCCTGCTGGCCGAGGCGCGGGAGTGGCCACGGGGCGAACATCCACGCCGGGCGGGTGTCTCCTCGTTCGGCATCAGCGGGACCAACGCGCACATCATCGTGGAGCAGGTGCCCGAGGAGCCGGTCGCGGCGGTCGGAGCCATCGAGGCGGGACCGGTGGACTCGGCGGACTCGGCGGAGCTGATGGGTGGGCCCGTGCCGTGGGTGGTGTCCGCGCGGGGTACGGAGGCGCTACGGGGTCAGGCGCGGGCGCTGGCCGAACGGGTGAACGCCGACCCCGAGGTGAGTGCCGCTGAGGTGGGGTGGTCCCTGCTGCGGTCCAGGACGCTCTTCGACCACCGGGCGGTGATCATCGGCCGGGACCGTGAAGAGCTGGTGGCGGGGCTGGAGGCACTGGCGGCCGGAGAGCCGTATCCGGGTCTGGTGGAGCCCGGGGAGACCGCGGAGGCCACCGGTCAGACGGTCTTCCTGTTCAGCGGGCAGGGCAGCCAACGCCCCGGCATGGGCGCCGAACTCTACGACCGCTTCCCCGTCTTCGCCCAAGCCTTCGACGAGGTCTGCAGTCTGCTCGATCCGCATCTGGAACACCCGCTACGGCAGGTGGTCTTCGACACCGACCCTGAGCGTACCGGGCTGCTGGATCACACCACCTACGCCCAAGCCGGACTCTTCGCCCTGCACATCGCCCTGGCACGACTCCTCGACTCCGTCGGCGTACGCCCCGA
Organism: Streptomyces endocoffeicus; assembly: GCF_016741935.1. Taxonomy (GTDB): domain Bacteria; phylum Actinomycetota; class Actinomycetes; order Streptomycetales; family Streptomycetaceae; genus Streptomyces; species Streptomyces endocoffeicus. The sequence goes on from NZ_JAERRG010000001.1 coordinate 1,215,894, forward strand.
CGCCGTCATCGGCCACTCCATCGGCGAAATCGCCGCCGCCCACATCGCCGGAGTCTTCGACCTCCCCGATGCCTGCCACCTCGTCGCCACCCGCGCCACCCTGATGGGAGGGCTTCCCGGGGGCGGAGGCATGGCCACCATCGCCGCCACCCCCGACGAACTCGCCGACGACCTCGCCGCACACAACGGCCAGGTAACCATCGCCGCCCTCAACACCCCCACCAACACCGTCATCTCCGGACCCGTCGACCTCGTCGCCGAGATCAGCACCACCTGGGCGGCCAAAGGCCGCAAGACCCGGACACTGACCGTCAGCCACGCCTTCCACTCCCCCCTGATGGACCCCATCCTGCAGCCCTTCAAGGAAGCCATCAGCGGACTCACCTACCACCCACCCACCATCCCCCTCATCAGCAACCTCACCGGACAACCGGCGGACGAACACATCGCAACGCCCGAATACTGGGCCCAGCACATCCGCCAACCCGTCCACTTCCACCCCGCCATCACCCACACGACACCCCACACCAGCATCTACCTCGAACTCGGCCCCGACCCCGTCCTCGCCACCGCCGCACACCACACCCTCCACCAGAACAACCCCACAACACCGCTCATCACCTCCACCCTCACCCGAAAGCAGCCCGAAGGGCAGGCCCTCACCCACACCCTCGCCCGGCTGCACACCACCGGTGTCGATGTCGACTGGACCAGCTGGTACCCCGCCACCCCCACCCCCCGCACCATCGACCTCCCCACCTACGCCTTCCACCACCAGCACTACTGGCTGTCGTCCGGCTCTTCCTCGGCCCCGGCGCCCACGGAGGCGGCTCTGGTCGACAGGGAGTTCTGGGAGGCGGTGGAGCGCGAGGATCTGGATGCCCTGGCGGCGACCATCGACTCACCGGCGGACCAGCAGCCCATGCTGGGCGCTGTTCTTCCGACGCTGTCCGCCTGGCGGCGGCAGCACCGGGAGCGGTCGGTCATCAATTCCTGGCGGTACCGGACCACTTGGAAGCGCCTGTCCACCTCTTCCGCGCGTCCGGACCTCTCCGGCACCTGGTTGCTGATCATCCCCGCGGGTCAGTCCGACCACCCTGCCGTGGCAACCGCCGTGCAGGCCCTGACCGCCCACGGCGCCACTCCACTCCGCCATGTGCTCGACACTCGTACCGTCCATCGCGACGCCCTGGCGGACCACCTCACCCGTCTGGCCACGGAGGGCGAACCCACCGGAGTGCTGAGTCTGCTCGCCCTCGACGAGGAGCCGCACCCCGAATACGCCGCCGTGCCCTCCGGGCTGGCCGCGGCCACCGTGCTCGTCCAGGCCCTCGGCGACGCCGAGATCCCGGCGCCACTCTGGTGTCTCACACAGGGCGCCGTCGCCACCGGTCCCGGCGATCCGCTCCCCAGCCCTCGGCAGGCGCAGACCTGGGGACTTGGCCGCGCCGCTGCCCTGGAACACCCTCGCCGCTGGGGTGGCCTGATCGATCTCCCGACCGTCATCGACCACCACACCGCCGACCGGCTGGCCGCCCTGCTCGCCCCCGGTGGTCGGGAGGACCAGACCGCCATCCGCGCCACCGGCGGATACGCCCGGCGCCTCCGTAGGGCCGGTACGCCCACCACTGCCCCCAGGACCTGGCAGCCCACGGGCACCACGCTCATCACCGGCGGCACCGGTGGCCTCGGCGCCCAGATCGCCCGCTGGCTCGCCCGCCACGGCGCACCCCATCTCCACCTCATCAGCCGCTCCGGTCCCGATGCCCCCGGCGCCGCCCAACTCGCCGCAGAACTCATCGACTTGGGCACGACCGTCACCATCACCGCCTGCGACGCCTCCGACCGGGCCGCACTCCAGCACCTCCTCGACACCATCCCCGCCGAACACCCCCTCACCACCGTCATCCACGCCGCCGGAACGTCGGACACCGAGCTCATCGCCGATCTGGGGCCGGAGCGGCTGCAGCATGTGCTCGGGCCCAAGGCCCTGGCCGCCGCCCATCTGCATGAGCTGACCCAGGGGCACGATCTCAGCGCCTTCGTGCTCTTCTCGTCCGGGGCGGCCGCGTGGGGCGGCAGTCGGCAAGGGGCCTACGCCGCCGCGAACACCTATCTCGACGCCCTCGCCGAGCACCGCCGCGCCCGGGGACTCCCCGCCACCAGCCTCGCCTGGGGCCCCTGGGGCGACGCGGGCATGGCCGCCGACGAGACCGCGCTCGCGTTCTACGGGCGGCGCGGCCTGTCTCCGCTCAGCCCGGAGCTGGCCGTGGCATCGCTCCAGCACGCCCTGGACCACCGTGACACCACGGTCACCGTGGCGGACATCGACTGGGAGAAGTTCCCGACGGCGTTCACCGCCCAGCGCCCCAGCCCGCTGCTCGACGACTTGGTCACGGCCGCCGACAACTCCACCGAGCGAACCGCCGGCACATCCGCCGGCACGTCCGCCAGCACATCCGCCGGCACCTCGCTCCAGCAGCGGCTCTCCGCCGCCACCCCCGAGCAGCAGCACCAGCTCCTCCTCGAGCGGATCCAGTCCCTCGCCGCCTCGATCCTGGGGCATTCCGGGCCGGACGCCATTCCGCCCGGCCAGCCGTTCCAGGAGCTCGGGTTCGACTCCCTGACCGCCGTGGAGCTGCGCAACCAGCTCGCCACCGCCACCGGAATCGACCTCGCTCCCGCCCTCGTCTTCGACCACCCCACACCCAACGCCCTCGCCACGTATCTGCGCGCCGAACTCACGGGCCAGCAGATGGCCGTCGCCGCTCACACCCCGACCACGGCCGCCCAGGACGAACCGATCGCGATCGTCGGCATGGCCTGCCGCTACCCCGGCGACGCACACTCCCCGAAGGAGCTGTGGGACCTGGTCATGGCGCACCGCGATGCCATCGCGGAGATGCCCACCGACCGCAACTGGGATCTGAACGCGCTCTACGACCCCGACCCCGACCGTGCGGGGACGAGCTACGTCCGCGAGGGCGGATTCCTCTACCAGGCGGCCGAGTTCGATCCCGGGTTCTTCGGCATCAGCCCGCGCGAGGCGGTCGCCATGGACCCCCAGCAGCGGCTGCTGTTGGAGACCGCCTGGGAGACCTTCGAGAGCGCGGGCCTGGACCGGGACACACTCGCGGGCAGCGACACCGGCGTATTCGCGGGGGTGACGTCCCAGGACTACATCTCCCTCACCGGCGATACGGCGAGCGACGTCGAAGGCTATGTCGCCACGGGCAATATCGGCAGTGTGGTGTCCGGCCGGGTGGCCTACTCCTTCGGCCTCGAAGGCCCGGCGGTCACGGTGGACACGGCGTGCTCGTCCTCGCTGGTGGCCATGCATCTGGCCGCCCAGGCGCTGCGACAGGGCGAATGCACGATGGCCCTGGCCGGCGGGGTGACGGTGATGGCCACCCCGGGCGCGTTCATCGAGTTCTCCCGGCAGCGCGGTCTGGCGCCCGACGCGCGGTGCAAGCCGTTCGCGGCCGCGGCGGACGGCATGGTGTGGGGCGAGGGCGTCGGTCTCGTCCTGCTGGAACGGCTGTCGGACGCGCGGCGCAACGGCCACCACGTGCTCGCCGTCGTCCGTGGCTCCGCCGTCAACCAGGACGGCACCAGCAACGGGCTCACCGCACCGAACGGGCCCTCGCAGCAGCGGGTGATCCGGCAGGCGCTCGCCAACGCCCGGCTGTCACCGTCCGAGGTGGACGCCGTGGAGGCACATGGCACCGGGACCACCCTCGGCGATCCGATCGAGGCGCAGGCGCTGCTGGCCACGTACGGCCAGGAGCGGCCCGAGGGGCGTCCGCTGTGGCTCGGCTCCATCAAGTCCAACATCGGCCACACTCAGGCCGCCGCCGGAGTGGCCGGGGTCATCAAGATGGTGATGGCGATGCGCCACGGGGTGCTGCCCGCGTCACTGCACATCGACGAACCGACCCCGAATGTCGACTGGAGCGCGGGCCACCTGCGCCTGCTCGCCGAACCCGTCCCTTGGCCCCAGGGCGAACGGCCCCGCCGGGCGGGAATCTCCTCCTTCGGCATCTCCGGGACGAACGCCCATCTCATCCTTGAGCAGGCCCCCGAGCCGATCGAGCCCGCCCCCGTATCGGACGTCACTGGTGTGGTGCCCTGGGTGATCTCCGCACAGAGCGACGCGGCGCTACGGGGCCAGGCGCGGGCCCTGACCGGGCACATCATCAGCGAGCCCGAGGTGAGCGCCGCTGAGGTGGGATGGTCGCTACTGCGGTCCAGGACGCTCTTCGACCACCGGGCCGTGGTCATCGGCCAGGACCGTGAAGAGCTGATGGCGGGGCTGGAGGCACTGGCCGCCGGAGAACCACATCCGGGTCTCGTACACGCCGGAGAGACCGCCGATTCCACGGGTCAGACGGTCTTCCTGTTCAGCGGGCAGGGCAGCCAGCGCCCCGGCATGGGCGCCGAACTCTACGACCGCTTCCCCGTCTTCGCCGAAGCCTTCGACGAGGTCTGCGCCCTCCTCGACCCACACCTCGAACACCCGCTAAGGGAACTGGTCTTCAGCCGCGACCCCGAACAGGCGGCACTACTGGACCACACGACGTACGCCCAAGCCGGACTCTTCGCCCTGCACATCGCCCTGGCACGACTCCTCGACTCCCTCGGCGTACGCCCCGACGCAGTCATCGGCCACTCCATCGGCGAAATCGCCGCCGCCCACATCGCCGGAGTCTTCAACCTCCCCGACGCCTCCCGCCTCGTCGCCGCCCGCGCCACCCTCATGGGCCAGCTCCCCGACGGCGGAGGCATGGCCACCATCGCCGCCACCACCGACGAACTCACCGACGACCTCGCCGCACACAACGGCCAAGTAACCATCGCCGCCCTCAACACCCCCGGCAACACCGTCATCTCCGGACCCATAGACCTCGTCGCCGAGATCAGCACCACCTGGGCGGCCAAAGGCCGCAAGACCCGGACACTGACCGTCAGCCACGCCTTCCACTCCCCCCTGATGGACCCCATCCTGCAGCCCTTCAAGGAAGCCATCAGCGGACTCACCTACCACCCACCCACCATCCCCCTCATCAGCAACCTCACCGGACAACCAGCCGACGACCACATCACCACCCCCGACTACTGGACCCAACACATCCGCCAACCCGTCCACTTCCACCCCGCCATCACCCACACCACACCCCACACCAGCACCTACCTCGAACTCAGCCCCGACCCCATCCTCACCACCGCAACCCACCACACCCTCCACCACCACACCACCGAAAACCCCACCAACCAACCGACACCCCTCATCACCTCCACCCTCACCCACAAACAACCCGACACCCACGCCCTCACCCACACCCTCGCCCAACTCCACACCAACAACACCACCATCGACTGGACCAGCTGGTACCCCGCCACCCCCACCCCCCGCACCATCCACCTCCCCACCTACGCCTTCCACCACCAGCACTACTGGCTCGCCCCGCCCGCTCCGCGCGCCGATGGTCATCTCAACGGCCACCACCCGGCCGAGGCCAGGCTCTGGCATGCCATCGAGGAGCTCGACGTCGACGCCCTCACCAGCACACTCCAGCTGGAGAAGGACAGCCCCGGCGTCGACGCGCTGCTGCCCGCGCTCCCCGTGCTGTCGACCTGGCGGCGTCGGCACCGCGAGCGGTCCACCATCGACTCCTGGCGCTACCGCGTCGCGTGGAAGCAGTTGCCGGACCCCGCCACCGCGCCGACCCTCAGCGGGACCTGGCTGCTGCTCGTCCCCTCGGGTCTGGAGGAGCACCCGGCCGTCCACGCCACCGTCCAGGCGCTGGATGCCCATGGCGCGGCTCATGAAGTCCTGTCGCTCGATGGCGTAGACGCCCGACGCGACGCCCTCGCCCCGCTGCTCTCACACCTCCCCGATGGCAGCACACCCGAGGGCATTCTGAGTCTGCTCGCGCTCGATCAGGCGCCCCACCCCGACCACCCGGCCGTCCCCACCGGGCTGGCCGCGACGGCCGCCGTTGTCCAGGCCCTCAGCCAGACGCCGCTCATCGCGCCCCTGTGGTGCGTCACCCAGGGTGCGGTGGCCGCCACCGCCACCGATCCGCTCCCCCACCCGCACCAGGCCCAGATCTGGGGTGTGGGCCGGGTCGCGGCGCTGGAACATCCCCACCTCTGGGGCGGTCTCATCGACCTCCCGGCCGAATTGGACGCCCGCGCAGCCGCCCGTATCGCCGCCGTACTGGCGCCCGGCCATCCCGAGGACCAGGTGGCGATCCGCGCCACCGTCCTGGCCCGCCGACTGGAGCGCGCGGCCTGCCCGGACACCGCGCCCGCCGTGTGGCGCCCCGCCGGTACGACCCTGATCACCGGCGGCACGGGCGGTCTGGGCGCCCATGTGGCCCGCTGGCTCGCCCGCCACGGCGCACCCCACCTCCACCTCGTCAGCCGCTCCGGCCCCGACGCCCCCGGCGTCACCCAACTCACCGAAGAACTCACCGCGTTGGGCACGGCCGTCACCGTCACCGCCTGCGACGTGTCCGACCGCGCCGCACTCCAGCACCTCCTCGACACCGTCCCCGCCGAACACCCCCTCACCGCTGTCGTCCACGCCGCCGGGCTCGCGGAGAACACCCCGCTCGCCGAGCTCGACCTTCCGGGGATCGAGGCGGTGCTGCGGCCCAAGGCGCTCGCGGCCGCCCATCTCCATGAGCTCACCGAGGATCTCGACCTCAGCGCCTTTGTGCTCTTCTCGTCCGGCGCGGCCGCGTGGGGCGGCAGCCGACAGCCCTCGTACGCCGCCGCCAACGCCTATCTCGATGCCCTCGCCGAGCACCGCCGCGCCCGTGGCCTGCCCGCCACCAGCCTCGCCTGGGCACCGTGGAGCGATGCGGGCATGGCCGCCGACGAGGCCGTCATCGACTACTACCGCCGGCGTGGGATGCGTCCCCTGGACACCGATCTCGCCATCGCCTCGCTCCAGCACTCCCTGAACCACGGCGACACCACGATCACCATCGCGGACATCGACTGGGAGAGGTTCCCGGCCGGTTTCACCGCGCAGCGGCCCAGCCCGCTGCTGTCCGACCTGGCCGCCACCGCGACACCGGGCGCCGATGCCACCCCGGACGCCGACGCGGCGTTGAGCAGCTCGCTTCAGCGGCAACTGGCCACCAGCTCCCCCGCCCAGCAGCATCAGCTCCTGCTCCACCACATCCAGACGCATGCCGCCGCGGTCCTCGGCCATCCCACCATCGACGCGATCCCACCCGCCCAGCCGTTCCAGGAGCTGGGGTTCGACTCCCTCACGGCCGTCGAATTCGGGCATCGGCTCTCCGCCGCCACCGGTCTCGACCTTCCGCCCACTCTGGTCTTCGACCACCCCACGCCCAAGGAGCTGGCCGACTATCTGCGCGAGCGGCTCGTCGAGGGGCAGCTGACCTCCGAGGGGCATCTGCTGTCGGAGCTCGACCGGTGGGACTCGGTCTCGGAGCCCTCGGCGGTGGACGAGGCGGCCCGTCGCCGGATCACCGGGCGACTGCGGCTGCTGCTGGCCAAGTGGAGCGACACGGAACGGGAAACGGAGCGTTCCGCGGCCCACAGCGAGCTCGAGACGGCGACGGCAGAAGACATTTTCGACCTCATCTCCGACGAGTTCGGAAGGTCCGACGAGCTCGGAAAGTCGTGAGCCAGATGACCCCCATCCTCCGCGACGCGCCAAGGAGCCTCCGCTAGATGTCGAACGAAGAGAAGCTGCTCGACCACCTCAAGTGGGTCACGGCCGAGTTGCGCCAGACCCGTGAGCGTCTGCGGGAGGCCGAGTCCGCCGAGCCGGAGCCTATCGCGATCGTGGGCATGGCCTGCCGCTATCCGGGCGGGGTGCGGTCGCCGGAGGAGCTGTGGCGGCTGGTGCGGGACGGCGAGGACGCCGTCTCCGGCTTTCCCGCGGACCGGGGTTGGGGCGTTGAGGAGCTGTTTGACCCGGATCCCGAAAGCTACGGGAAGTCGTATGTGGACCAGGGCGGATTCTGTTACGACGCGACCGAGTTCGACGCGGCCTTCTTCGACATCAGTCCCCGCGAGGCCCAGGCCATGGACCCGCAGCAGCGGCTGCTGCTGGAGACCGCGTGGGAGGCGTTCGAACGCGCCGGGCTCAACCGGGCGTCGCTGGGCGGCAGCAACACCGGGGTGTTCGCCGGGGTCGGTTCGCATGACTATCTGTCGGTCATCGGCGACATCACGAGCGAGGTGGAGGGGTACGTCGGGCCCGGGAACCTCGGCAGTGTGGTGTCCGGCCGGGTGGCATACTCGCTCGGCCTGGAGGGGCCCGCGGTCACGGTGGACACCGCGTGTTCCTCGTCGCTGGTCGCCATTCATCTGGCGTGTCAGGCCCTGCGCAGCGGCGAATGCGATCTGGCCCTGGCCGGTGGGGTGGCCGTGATGGCGACGCCCGGCGCGTTCATCGAGTTCTCCCGGCAGCGTGGCATGGCCCCCGACGGCCGCTGCAAGCCGTTCGCGGCGGCCGCCGATGGCACCGGATGGGGTGAGGGCGCCGGGTTGATCGTCCTGGAGCGCCTGTGTGAGGCGCGGCGCCGCAACCGCCGTGTCCTCGGGGTGATCCGGGGTTCCGCGGTCAACCAGGACGGAGCCAGCAATGGTCTTACGGCGCCGAACGGGCCCTCGCAGCAGCGGGTGATCCGGCAGGCCCTGGCCAACGCGCAGCTGTCCACGGCCGAGGTGGACGCGGTCGACGGACACGGCACCGGGACCACCCTGGGCGATCCGATCGAGGCGCAGGCGCTGCTGGCCACGTACGGCCAGGGCAGGCCGGAGGACCGGCCGCTGTGGCTGGGCTCGATCAAATCCAACCTGGGGCACACGCAGGCCGCCGCCGGTGCGGCCAGTGTGATCAAGATGGTGATGGCGATGCGGCACGAACTGCTGCCCGCCTCGCTGCACATCGACGAGCCGACACCACACGCCGACTGGGGGTCGGGGGCGGTACGGCTGCTGACCGAGCCGGTCGCGTGGCCGCGTGGGGAGCGTCCGCGCCGGGCCGGTGTGTCCGCGTTCGGGATCTCCGGTACGAACGCCCATCTCATCCTGGAGCAGGCACCCGCCCCCGCCGAAACGCCATCCGTCGCAACGGTGCCGGCCGACGGCGACAGCGACGGCGTGTCGGCTGGTGGTGTGGTGCCGTGGGTGGTGTCTGGACGTGGCGCTGAGGCATTGCGCGGTCAGGCACAGGCACTCGCCGATCGCGTGGCCGCCGCCCCCGAAGCATCAGCGGCGGAAGTCGGCTGGTCGCTGATTGCCACCCGGTCCGTCTTCGACCACCGCGCCGTCATCATCGGCGAACACCGCGACCAACTCCTGACCGGACTCAACGCCCTCGCCACCGGCAACACCCACCCCACCATCATCGAACCAAACACCACCACCAGCGGCGGCATGGGCCCGGTCCTGGTCTTCCCCGGCCAGGGCTCCCAATGGCTCGGCATGGGCGCCGGACTCCTGGCCACCTCCCCCGCCTTCGCCACCCGCGTAACCGAATGCGAACAAGCCCTCACCCCGCATGTGGACTGGTCCCTGACCGAAGTCCTGCGCGGCGGAATCAACGCCACAGACCTCGCCCGCGTCGACGTCGTCCAGCCAGTCCTCTGGGCCGTCATGGTCTCCCTCGCCGCCGTATGGGACCACCACGGCGTCACCCCCACCGCCGTCGTCGGCCACAGCCAAGGCGAAATCGCCGCCGCCTGCGTCGCCGGAGCCCTCTCCCTCGACGAAGGCGCCCGCATCGTCGCCCTCCGCGCCCACGCCCTCCGCCGCCTCGCCGGCCACGGCGCCATGGCCTCCCTCACCCTCAGCCAAAACCAGACACAGGAATTCCTCGCCAAACTCGGCGAAGATGCCCACAACGTAGGCCTCGCCGCCGTCAACGGACCCGGGTCCGTGGTCGTCTCCGGACCACCGGACCAGGTCGCCCACGCCGTCACCGCATGCGAACAAACAGGCCACCGCGCCCGACTCATCGACGTGGACTACGCCTCCCACAGCGCCCAAGTGGATGCCATCGCCGAGGAGTTGCGGGAGGTGCTGTCGGGGATCGAGCCCGTCCAGGCGGAGGTGGCGTTCTACTCGACCGTCACCGGCACCCGCATGGACACCAGCGAGCTCGACACCACGTACTGGGTCAAGAACCTCCGCGAACGAGTACGCTTCGCCGACGCCGTACGAGCGCTCCTCGACGACGGCCACCGCGTATTCATCGAAGCCAGCACCCACCCCGTCCTCACCATCGGCATGCAGGAGACCTTCGAGGAAGCCGGTGTGCCCGCGGCCGCGGTGCCGACCCTGCGCCGGGACCACGGCGACCACGCCCAGTTGATGCGCTCGGTGGCGCAGGCGTTCACCGCCGGAGTCACCGTCGACTGGACCCGCTGGTTCCGCACCGACCCCACACCCCGCGTCATCGACCTGCCCACCTACGCCTTCCAGCGGCGCCGGTACTGGCTGGACGGGCGGGGTGGCCACAGTGGCGACCCGGGCGACCTCGGGCTGGGGTCCGCGGAGCATCCGCTGCTCGGCGCCGCCGTGGAACTCGCGGAGGGCGGCGCCCATCTGCTGACCGGCCGGCTGTCGCCGCGGACCCATCCGTGGCTGAACGACCACCGGGTGCTGGACACCGTCCTGCTGCCGGGCACCGCCTTCGCCGAACTCGCCCTGCACGCGGCCGCGCGGACCGGCTGTGACCATGTGGCGGAGCTGACCCTGCACGCACCATTGGTGATTCCGCAGGGCGAGGCGGTCGATGTGCAGATCGCCGTGGCCGCTCCCGATCACACCGGTGAGCGTCCGATCACGGTGCATTCACGGCCGGCGGCCGACACCGGGGACACGGCCTGGACCCGGCATGCCACCGGGGCGCTCGCCACCACCGCCGCATCCAACTCCCCTGCTCTGCCCGGCGCTTGGCCGCCTCCAGGGGCGACACCGCTCCCCGTCGAGGACTTCTACCAGCGACTCGCCGACCACGGATACCACTACGGACCGTCCTTCCAGGGCCTCACCGCCGCGTGGCGACTGGACGGCGACATCTACGCCGAGGTGTCCCTGCCCGAGGGGGAGCGCGAGGGCGCGGCCGCGTACGGCATCCATCCCGCCCTGTTCGACGCCGCGCTGCACGCCCGTGCCCTGGACGTCGCCCCCGACTCCGAGGACGCGCACCGGATCCTGCTCCCGTTCACCTGGAGCGGTCTGCGGCTGCGCGCCACCGGCGCGGACACCCTGCGGATCCGCATCACCCCGACGGCATCGGACCGCCTCACCCTGTTCGCGGCCGATCCAACCGGCGCGCCGGTGGCCGTCGTGAACGATCTGATGCTGCGTCCGGTGCCGGACGGGCGGTTGGGCCGGGCCCGTGCGGCGGGCAGGAACTCGCTGTTCCAGCTGGCCTGGACGCGGATGACACCGGTCGAGGGCGCCCCGGCATGCCGTTCAGCCGTGATCGGCCCGGACGGCGGTCCGCTGGCCGAGGCGCTGCCCGACGCCTCCCACCTCCCGGATCTGGCCGCCGTGCGGGCGGCGGTGGCGAGCGGGGCCCCGGCCCCCGATGTGGTGTTCGCCTTCTTCGGCTCTTCCGCCGATGGCCGGTGCGATCCGATGGAGCGCGCCCATGACCTGAGCAGGGAGGCCCTCGGGGTGTTGCGGGAGTTCCTCGTCGCTCCCGAATGCGCCGACGCCCGGTTGGCGGTGGTCACCCGTGGGGCGGTCGCCCCGCAGAGTCATGACGATGTCCACGATCTGCCTGCCTCCGCCGTGTGGGGTCTGGTGCGCAGCGCCCAGTCGGAGAGCCCCGGCCGGGTCCTGCTGCTCGACCTCGACGCACGGGACGACTCGCTACGAGCCCTGTCCGACGCCGTGGCCTCGGGCGAGCCCCAGCTGGCGCTGCGCGACGGGGTGGCGTACGTACCGCGACTCGTCCACGACGACGCGGCCAAGCGGCTCACCCCGCCGGAGGGGTCGGCCACGTGGCGTCTGGGGTTGACGGGCCACGGCAGCCTGGATCAGCTGGCGCTGGTGGACTGCCCGGACAACACCCGCCCGCTGGACCGGGGCGAGGTCCGGGTGGCACTTCGGGCGGGCGGGGTGAACTTCCATGACGTCGTCGTGGCGCTGGGCATGGTGGAGGACCCCAGGCCACTGGGCGGCGACGGTGCGGGCGTGGTCGTCGAAGTGGGGCCGGACACCGATGAGTTCGCGGTGGGCGACCGGGTCATGGGCCTGTTCAACGGCACCGGGTCGCTGGTGGTCACCGACGTCCGGATGATCACCGGGATCCCCACGGGGTGGTCCTACGCGCAGGCGGCCACCACACCGTCCGCCTTCCTCACGGCCTACTACGGTCTCGCCGATCTCGCGGGGCTGCGGGCCGGGGAGAAGCTGCTGCTGCACGCGGCCACCGGTGGGGTGGGACTGGCGGCCGTGCAGCTGGCTCGCCACTGGGAGGCCGAGGTGTTCGCCACGGCGGGACCCGCGAAGTGGCACGCCCTGCGGGAGCGCGGTTTCGACGACCGCCACATCGCCTCCTCGCGCACCCTCGACTTCGAGGAGGGGTTCCGTGCCGCCGCCGGATCCGTCGATGTGGTGCTCAACTCCCTGGCCGGTGACTTCATGGACGCGTCCTTGCGGCTGCTGGCCCCCGGCGGTCGCTTCATCGACATGGGCCGGACGGACGTCCGCGACCCCGAGGAGGTCGGCGCCCGGTATCCGGGGGTCGGCTATCGCGCGTTCGACCTGGTCGGCGGCGCGGGTCCGGACCGTATCCAGCGGATGCTGGCCGAGTTGTCGACGCTGTTCGAGAACGGGACGCTGCAACCGCTGCCGACCACGCTGTGGGACATCCGCAGGGCCCCCGAGGCGTTTCGTTACTTCAGCCAGGCCCGCCACATCGGCAAGATCGTCCTGACGCTCCCGACCGTCCTCGACCCGGAGGGCACGGTCCTCATCACCGGTGGCACGGGCACCCTCGGCGCCGCCACCGCCCGCCATCTGGTGGCCCACCACGGCGTACGGCGGCTGCTGCTCATCAGCCGCCGGGGACTCGACGCCCCGGGGGCCACGGAGCTGGCGGCCGAGCTGACCGAGCTCGGCGCGCACGTTTCCATCGTGGCGTGTGACGCGGCCGACCGGGCCGCCCTGGCCAAACTGCTGGAGACCGTTCCCGACCGCCATCCGCTCACCGCCGTCGTCCACGCCTCCGGGCTGCTGCGCGATGCCACCGTCGAGGCACTCACGCCCGATCAGCTCGATGAGGTGCTGCGGGCGAAGGCCGACGCGGCGTGGAATCTGCATGAACTCACCCGCGACGCCGGGCTGTCGGCGTTCGTGTTGTTCTCCGCGGCGGCCGGGCTGCTGGGCGCCGCGGGCCAGGGCAACTACGCGGCGGGCAACGCCTTCCTGGACGCGCTCGCCGTGCACCGCCATGCCCAGGGCCTGCCCGCCACCTCCCTGGCCTGGGGGTACTGGGCCCAGGCCACCGGCATGACCGGGGGAATGACCGACACCGACCGGGCACGGCTGGCGCGGGCCGGGATGGTGGGACTGGAGACCGAACAGGGTCTCGCACTGCTCGACATCGCGCTCGACAGCGGCCTGCCGACCCTTGCGCCCATCCGGCTCGACCTGGCCACCATGCGGCGTGAGGCCCATGCCGACGATCTGCCGCCCCTCTTCAGGAGCCTCGTACGCGGCGCCGCCCCGCAGGCGGCCACCGGAGCCGTCGCCTCGGGCGGGGCGGCACCGGCGGAGGTGTTCTCCGCCATGTCCGGGGAGGACCGCCAGCAGGCGCTCCTGAAGCTGGTGCGCAACGCCACGGCGACGGTGCTGGGCCATGACACGGCGGATGCCATCCACCCCGCCCAGAACTTCCGGGAGCTGGGCTTCGACTCGCTGACCGCCGTGGAGCTGCGCAACCGGCTGGGCGCCGCCACCGGTCTCCGGCTGCCCGCCACGCTGGTCTTCGACCACCCCACGCCCACCGCGGTGGTGCGTCTGCTGGAGGAGCTCCTGGCCCCGGCCGGGACGGCGTCGGCGGACTCGCTCCTCACCGGCCTCGACTCCCTCGACGCCGCCTTGACCGGGGGGATCACCGACCGGGAGCAACGGGCCCGGATCGCGGCGCGGCTGCGCGAACTGCTGCGCAAGGCGGACGGCCCGTGGCAGGACGCGGACGGCGACGACGACGCCGAGGAGGATCTGGCGTCGGCCAGCGACGAGGAGTTGTTCCGGGCGCTCGACAACGAGCTGACCGTCCCCTCCGACGACGGTCTCCGATGAATTCAGGACCGATGAATCAGGACCACTGGACCAGGACCGCTGGACCAGGACCGCTGGACCAGGACCGCTGAATCAGGACAGCCGTGACGATCGGGTTGATGCGATATGACGGATGACGAGAAGCTCCGCAGCTATCTCAAGCGGGCGACCGCCGATCTGCGTCTGGCCAGGCGGCAGTTGCGCGAGGTCGAGGACCGCGCCCGGGAGCCCATCGCCATCGTCGGGATGGCCTGCCACTTCCCCGGCGATGTGGCGACCCCCGAGGACCTGTGGCGGGTGGTGGACGAGGGCGTGGACGTCATCTCCTCGTTTCCCGAGGACCGTGGCTGGGACCTGGAGAACCTCTACGACCCGGATCCGGAGCACGCCGGTACCAGCAGCGCCCGCGAGGGCGGATTTCTGCGCGATGTGGCCGACTTCGACGCCGAGTTCTTCGGGATCAGCCCGCGTGAGGCCGCGGCGATGGATCCGCAGCAGCGGCTGCTGCTGGAGACGGCGTGGGAGGCGTTCGAGCGCGCGGGGCTCACGCGGGAGGCGCTGAGCGGCAGTGCCACCGGAGTGTTCGCCGGGGTGGACTCGTACCACTATCTGTCGCTGATCGGCCAGACGACGAGCGACTCGGCGGGCTATGTGGCCACCGGGAACCTCGGCAGCGTGGTCTCGGGCCGGGTGTCGTACTCGTTCGGCCTGGAGGGGCCCGCGGTCACGGTGGACACGGCGTGCTCGTCGTCACTGGTGGCCACGCACCTGGCGGTGCAGGCGCTGCGGCAGGACGAGTGCACGCTGGCGCTCGCGGGCGGAGTGACGGTGATGGCCACACCCGGTGGGTTCACCGAGTTCTCGCGTCAGCGCGCGCTCTCCCCGGACGGTCGGTGCAAGGCGTTCGCCGCGGCCGCCGACGGCACGGGCTTCTCCGAGGGCGTCGGTCTGGTGCTGCTGGAGCGGCTGTCGGACGCGCGGCGCAACGGGCACCGGGTGCTCGCGGTGATCCGGGGCTCGGCGGTCAACCAGGATGGTGCGTCGAATGGTCTTACGGCGCCGAACGGGCCCTCGCAGCAACGGGTGATCCGGCAGGCCCTGGTCAACGCGGGGCTGTCGCCGTCCGAGGTGGACGCGGTGGAGGCGCACGGTACGGGCACGACGCTGGGCGACCCCATCGAGGCGCAGGCGCTGCTGGCCACGTACGGAAAGGACCGGCCGGAGGACCGGCCGCTGTGGCTGGGCTCCATCAAGTCCAACATCGGGCATACGCAGGCCGCCGCCGGGGTGGCGAGCATCATCAAGATGGTGCAGGCCCTGCGGCATGAGGTGCTCCCCGTCTCGCTGCACATCGACGAGCCGACACCGCATGTGGACTGGGGTGCGGGCGAGGTACGGCTGCTGACCGAACCGGTCGAGTGGACGGCGAACGGACGGCCGCGCCGTGTGGGGGTGTCGTCGTTCGGCATCAGCGGTACGAACGCCCATCTCATCCTGGAGCAGGCACCCGAACCGGCCGAGGTCGCCCCCGCGCTGGACACGTCGGGGAGCGGTGTTGCGGCGGGTGGTGTGGTGCCGTGGGTGGTCTCCGGGCGTGGTGCTGAGGCATTGCGCGGTCAGGCACGGGCACTGGCCGAGCGGGTGGCCACCGCCCCCGAAGCATCAGCGGCGGAAGTCGGCTGGTCGCTGATCGCCACCCGGTCCGTCTTCGACCACCGCGCCGTCATCATCGGCGAACACCGCGACCAACTCCTGACCGGACTCAACGCCCTCGCCACCGGCAACACCCACCCCACCATCATCGAACCAACCACCACCACCAGCGGCGGCATGGGCCCGGTCCTGGTCTTCCCCGGCCAGGGCTCCCAATGGCTCGGCATGGGCGCCGGACTCCTGGCCACCTCCCCCGCCTTCGCCACCCGCGTAACCGAATGCGAACAAGCCCTCACCCCGCATGTGGACTGGTCCCTGACCGAAGTCCTGCGCGGCGGAATCAACGCCACAGACCTCGCCCGCGTCGACGTCGTCCAGCCAGTCCTCTGGGCCGTCATGGTCTCCCTCGCCGCCGTATGGGACCACCACGGCGTCACCCCCACCGCCGTCGTCGGCCACAGCCAAGGCGAAATCGCCGCCGCCTGCGTCGCCGGAGCCCTCTCCCTCGACGAAGGCGCCCGCATCGTCGCCCTCCGCGCCCACGCCCTCCGCCGCCTCGCCGGCCACGGCGCCATGGCCTCCCTCACCCTCAGCCAAAACCAGGCACAGGAGTTCCTCGCCAAACTCGGCGAAGATGCCCACAACGTAGGCCTCGCCGCCGTCAATGGACCCGGGTCCGTGGTGGTCTCCGGACCACCGGACCAGGTCGCCCACGCCGTCACCGCATGCGAACAAACAGGCCACCGCGCCCGACTCATCGACGTCGACTACGCCTCCCACAGCGCCCAAGTCGACGAAATCGCAGCCGAGTTGAACGAGCTCCTGGCCGGGGTCAAGCCGGTGCCGGGCCAGGTGGCGTTCTACTCGACCGTCACCGGCACCCGCATGGACACCAGCGAGCTCGACACCGCGTACTGGGTCAAGAACCTCCGTGAACGAGTACGCTTCGCCGACGCCGTACGAGCACTCCTCGACGACGGCCACCGCGTATTCATCGAAGCCAGCACCCACCCCGTCCTCACCATCGGCATGCAGGAAAGCATCGAGGAGGCGGGGGTCGACGCGGTCACCATCCCTACCCTGCGGCGCGACCACGGTGGACCGGCCCAGCTGGCACGGTCCGTGGCGCAGGCGTTCACCGCCGGAGTCCCCGTCGACTGGACCCGTTGGTTCCGCACCGACCCCACACCCCGCGTCATCGACCTGCCCACCTACGCCTTCCAGCGTGAGCGGTACTGGCTGGACGGAGAGGGCGGGCCGGGTGGCGACCCGGCCGATCTGGGGCTGACGGCCGCCGGGCATCCGCTGCTCGGCGCGGCCGTGGAGCTCGCCGACGGCACCACTCACGTGCTCACCGGCCGGATCTCCACCCGGTCCCATCCATGGCTCGCCGAGCATGTGGTGGCGGGTGCGGTGCTGGCGCCGGGCGCGATGCTGGTGGAGTGGGCGCTGCGGGCGGCCGACGAGGTCGGCTGCGGCGGGGTGGAGGAGCTGGCGCTGCAGGTTCCGCTGGCGCTGCCCGAGTCCGGTGGGCTGCGGGTGCAGGTGGTGGTGGGTGCCGCGGCGGAGGATGGGCGGCGTGAGGTGCGGATGTACTCACGTCCCGACCGCCCCGACCGCCCCGACCGCCCCGACGGCGTCGGGCATCCCGACGGGTCCAACGGCGTCGGCCACGCCCTGGCCCTCGATTCCGGCCTGGACGCGGGGTGGGTGTGTCATGCGGTGGGCGTGCTCGCGCCCGCCGCCGACGCCCCCGCCCCGGTGGAGGGCCTGGGCGGGGCATGGCCGCCGCCGGGCGCGGAGCCGCTGGACGTCGGCGCCTTCTACGAGCAGGTGATGGCGGCGGGGTACGGATACGGCCCGGCGTACCAGGGCCTGACGGCCGCATGGCGCCAGGGCGGGGATGTCCTCGCCGAGGTGGCACTGCCCGATGCCGCGGGAGGCCGGGACGGATTCGGCATCCATCCGGTGCTGCTGGACGCGGCACTGCATCCGTCGCTGCTGATGGACCGGCCCGAGGGGCAGGAGGACGACGACCAGGTGTGGTTGCCGTTCGCCTGGAACGGCGTGTCCCTGTGGGCCACCGAGGCGGCCACCGTACGGGTCCGGCTGTCGCGGGACGAGGAGCGGCAGTCGCTGCGCCTCACGGTGGCGGACACGGTGGGCGCGCCGGTGCTGACGGTCGACTCGCTGGTGACCCGTCCTGCCGCGACGGACCGGCCGCGCACGGCCGCCCGTGCCGTGGACGGGCTGTTCACCCTCGACTGGACGCCACTGCCCGCTCCGGCCACCGCGCCGTCCCCCACCTCGGTGGTCGGCGACGGCGGTTGGGTGGTGCTGGGCGAGGACCGGCTGGGGCTGGCGGAGCCGGTCCAGGCGGACACGGGCGATGCCATGGCGTGCCACCCGGACCTGGAGGCGCTGATCGAGGCCGTCAACGCGGGCGAGCCCGCCCCTGCCGTCGTCCTGGCCCATCCGTACGCCGCCGAGGGTGACCACGGGGACGGGCTGGGGGCGACCGAGGAGCTGCTGGGCCTGGTGCAGTCCTGGCTGCGGCGCCCGGCGCTGGCCGACACACGGCTGGTGGTCGTCACACGGGGCGCGGTGGCGGCGGCCCATCCCGGCATGGACACCGATGACACCGATGACACCCATGACACCGAAGACGCCAATAGCGCCGACGACACCGACGCCATCGCACTGGACCCGTCCGGTGCCGGAGCGTGGGGGCTGATCCGCAGCGCCCAGTCGGAGAACCCGGGCCGGTTTGTGCTGCTCGACCTCGCCGAGGGCCGGGAGGACCACGAGGGCCGCCAGGGCCTCGTGGAGGCCGTGGTGCGCGCGATCGACGCGCATGAGCCCCAGGTGGCGGTGCGGGACGGACGGGTGCTGGTGCCCCGGATGGTCCGCGCGACGGCCGCCCCCAGCCCGGCCACGGAGGGTCAGGACGAGCGGCGAACCGCCGGACTCGACGCCGAGGGCACCGTGCTGATCACGGGTGGCACCGGAACTCTGGGCGCTCAGGTCGCCGAACACCTGGTGCGCACATGGGGCGTCAGGCATCTGCTGCTGGTGAGCCGGAGCGGCCCGGAGGCCGCCGGCGCCGATGAACTCACCGACCGGCTCGCCGAGTTGGGGGCTCAGGTACGGATCACCGCGACCGATGTCACCGACCCGGACGCGGTGGCCGATCTGGTGGCCGGGGTCGATCCCGCGCATCCGCTGACCGGTGTGGTCCACGCGGCCGGGGTGCTGGACGACGCCGTCCTCACCACCCAGACCCCGGAGCGGCTGGCGCGGGTGTGGCGTCCGAAGGCCACGGCCGCGGCCCATCTGCACGCCGCGACCGCGGAGCTGCCGCTGTCCCTGTTTGTGATGTTCTCCTCCACGGCGGGCACACTGGGCGCCTCGGGGCAGTCCAACTACGCCGCGGCGAACGCCTATTGCGACGCCCTGGCCGCCCGGCGCCGCGCCCTCGGCCTGCCGGGGCTTTCGGTGGCGTGGGGCCTGTGGGCCGACGCCAGCGGGATGACCGGGCATCTGGGGGAGACGGACCGGGCCAGGATGAGCCGGTCGGGCATCGGGGCGATGTCCGGCGAGCGGGCGCTGGGGCTGCTGGACGCCGCCGTGCGCCACGGCCACCACCATCTGATCGCCATCGACCTGGACGTACGGGCACTGGCGGGCCAGCCGGCGCTCACCCTGCCCGCTCCGCTGCGGGCGCTCACCGGTGGCGGTACGGCCCGGCGTACCGCGGCCACGGCCCGGCCGCACACCGACTGGGCCGGTCATCTGGCCGCGCTGCCGGTGGAGGAGCAGCGCCGTACGCTGCTCAATCTGGTCCTCACCCATGCCGCGGCGGCGCTGGGCCACTCCGACCCGGGGCGGATCCAGACCGAGCGCGGCTTCCTGGAGCTCGGCTTCGACTCGCTGACCGCGATCGAGCTGCGCAACAGGCTGACGGCCGTGACCGGGCTGCGGCTGGCCACCACCCTTATCTTCGACCACCCGAATCCGGCCGCGCTCGCCGTCCATCTGCATGCGGAATTGGCGCCCGAGGAGGTGGATCCGCTTCCCCCGGTGCTGGGTGAAATCGACAGGCTGGAAAGCGCGCTGCTTTCCGTGGCCCAGGACGAGACGGCGCATGCGGCGCTGCTGAAGCGCCTTCAGTCCACGCTGTCGAAACTGGGCGCCCTGCACGGCGGCGGGACGGAGGAGGGCCAAGCGGCCGGCCGTATTCAGGACGCCACGGCCGACGAGATCTTCCAGTTCATCGACCAGGACCTGGGCCGAAGCGAAAGCGACGGAGAGCACGCGCATGGGGGCACACGGTGATTGATGAGCGAAGCCGGAAGAAGCTCATTCTCGAGCACAGCCGCCGGATGAACGCCGCGGATATCGATGGGCTTCTCGAACTCTACGCGGACGAGGTCACGTTCGAGGATCCGGTCGGATCGGGGCGCAGGACCGGGCGGGACGCCCTTCGGGCGCATTTCGAGGAGCTCGCCGCGGCGGGTATCTCCGAGATTCCCGGTGAGCCGGTCGCGGGGCAGGACGGGGTGCATGTCCTGGTGCCGGTGACGGCCACCATGGACTATCTGCCCAAAGGCCCCGGATTCGCCGAGCGCGGCTGGCTGACGGCCCCGGACGCCCCGGAGAACTCCCGCATCACCTGGGACTACGTCCTGATGATGCGCGCGGGGGCCGGCGGCCTCATTCAGGAACTGCAGATGTTCTGGGGGAGGTCGGACATTGGTATCACCGGCTGATCCCCGACAACCCCCGCACCGCACAGGAGGCGTTCATGGCCGATGAGGCGACCCTCAAGAGGATGGCTCTGGAATACGCGCGGCGCATGAACGAGGGTGATGTCGAGGCCGTATTGGAGCTGTTCTCGGACGACATCGTCTTCGAGGACCCGGTCGGCGCGCCCCCGCTCATCGGAAAGGACGCGCTTCGCGAACACATCGCCTGGTCCATCGAATGCCAGGTGCATGAGACCCCGGGTCGTCCGGTCACTTCCATGGACGGCCGCAGGGTGGCGGTGCCGACCACGGTCACGGTGTACGCGCCGGCCAAACTCACCTTCAGCATCATCGGCGTGATCGAGCTCGGTGATGACGGTCTGGTCCATCACGCCCAGGCGTTCTGGGGCATCACGGATACGAAAGTGGGCGACGGCCCCGAACTCACCGGTGTCGCGCATTTCATGGCGGTCACCCAGAACCTCGCCAAGATGGTCCAGGCCAAGGGCAGCCCCAGTCCGATGGGAAAGCCGTAAGCGGTGAAGGGAGGAGAGCGAGAACCATGACCGAACCCACACACGGAATCGTTCTGGGCGGAGGCTGGGCGGGAATGCTGGCCGCCCATGTGCTGGCCCGCCATGTGGAGCGCGTCACCGTCGTGGAGCGCGATGTGCTGCCGGACGGCCCCCGGCACCGCAAGGGATCGCCGCAGGGACGCCATGTCCATGTGCTGTGGTCCAGCGGCGCGCGCATCGTGGACACGCTGCTGCCGGGCATGATCGACCAACTGCTGGACGCGGGCGCCCGCCGGATCGGTTTCCATCAGGACCTGGTGACCTTGACGTCCCACGGCTGGCAGCACCGCTTTCCGCCGCGGCAGTACGCCCTGATGTGCACCCGCCCGTTCCTGGACTGGAAGGTCCGCGACCGCGTGCTCGCCACCGGGCGGATCACCGTGCGTCAGCGCTCCGAGATCCTCGATCTGATCGGCGACGCCAAACGGGTCACCGGGGTCCGGGTGCGCGATATGGACACCGGGGCGGGCGAAACCCTGGAGGCCGATCTGGTGGTCGACTCCTCCGGGCGCGGTTCCCGGCTCCGGCACTGGCTGTCGGCGCTGGAGGTGCCGCCGCTGGAGGAGGACATCGTCGACGCGGGCATCGCGTACGCCACCCGTGTGTACCAGGGTCCACCGGGCGCCGCGGCCGGATTCCCCGCCGTCAACGTGGCCGCCGACCACCGGCTGCGCGAGCCGGGCCGGTTCGGGGTGGTGTATCCGCAGGAGGACGGCACCTGGATGGTGACCCTGTCGTGCACCCGGGGCGCCGGACTGCCCACCCACGACGACGAGTTCCTGCCCTACGCGCGGACACTGCGCCATCCGCTGGTCGCCGATCTCATCGCGCTCGCGAAGCCGCTGACCTCGGTGGCCGTCTCGCGGGTCGGCGCCAACCGGCGGCTGTATCCGGAGCGTCTCGACATCTGGCCGGAGGGGCTGCTGGTGCTCGGGGACGCGCTGGCCGCGTTCAACCCGATCTACGGCCATGGCATGAGCTCGGCGGCCCGCGCGGCCGCCGCGCTGGACACCGAGCTCCAGCGGTCCGGGATCGCGGGGGGAACGACACACCGGGCCCAGCAGGCGATCAGCGCCACCGTGGACGACCCCTGGGTCATGGCCGCGTCCAAGGACGTGGAGTACGTCAACTGCCGGATGAACACGACGGATCCACGGCTGACGGGCGGGGCCGTGGCGCGGCAGCGCTTCTCCGATCTGATCGCCGACCGGTCGATCCGCTCCTCGGCGGTGTGTGATGTGGTGACCGATGTCATCAGCCTCACCGCCCCGCAGTCCGAGCTGGCGTCCAGCCGCTTCCTGTCGCTGATGCAGAAGGACCGGGTCCTCCCGGAGCTCACCGAGCCGCCGCTGACCGCCGATGAGCTGGCTCTGGTGGATCTGAGCCCGCGCAGCACAGTGGGTGCGGGCGGCTCATGAGCAACGAGGAAAAGCTCGTCGACTATCTGAAGTGGACCACGTCCGAGCTCCACGAGACCCGGCAGCGGCTGCGGGAGGTCCAGGAGGGCCTCGAGGAGCCGATCGCCATCGTCGGCATGGCCTGCCGCTTTCCCGGCGGGGTGCGCACCCCGGCCCAGCTGTGGGACCTGGTGGCCGACGGGCGGGACGCCGTCTCCAGCTTCCCCACCGACCGGGGCTGGGACCTGGAGAACCTCTACCACCCCGATCCGGAGAACCACGGCACCTCGTATGTGCGGGCCGGTGGCTTCATCTATGACGCGGCCGACTTCGACGCGGAGTTCTTCGACATCGGCGCCAGGGAGGCGGCGGCCGTCGAACCGCAGCAGCGGATGCTGCTGGAGCTGGCGTGGGAGGCGACGGAGAGCGCGGGCATCGATCCGCACACCCTGCGGGGCAGCCGGACCGGCGTCTACACGGGGGTGATGTACCACGACTACGCCTCGCGTCTGGACGAGATCCCCGAGGGTCTGCTGGGCCACGTCGGCAACGGCAACGCGGGCAGTGTGTCCTCGGGCCGGGTGGCGTTCACCCTCGGTCTGCGGGGCGCGGCGGTCAGCCTGGACACCGCGTGTTCGTCCTCGCTGGTGGCGATGCATCTGGCGGCCGGGGCGCTGAGGCGGCGCGAGTGCACACTGGCGCTGGCCGGTGGCGCCGCCATCATGTACACCGCGAGCGTGTTCCAAGTGGCCTCCAGCCAGCGCCAGTTGTCCCCCGATGTCCGGTGCCGGTCGTTCGCGGACGCCGCCGACGGCATGGTGTACGGGGAGGGCGCCGGTCTGCTGCTGCTGGAGCGGCTGTCCGACGCACGGCGCAACGGCCATCCGGTGCTGGCCATGATCCGCGGCTCGGCCATCAACCAGGACGGTGCCAGTACGGGCATGGCCGCGCCCAACGGCCCCGCCCAGCAGCAGCTGATCCGCGACGCCCTGGCGAACGCCCGGCTGTCCACGGGGGACGTGGACGCGGTGGAGGCGCATGGCACGGGTACCGCGTTCGGCGACTCCATCGAGCTCCAGGCGCTGCTCGCCACGTACGGACAGGACCGGCCGGACGACCGGCCGCTGCTGCTGGGGTCCATCAAGTCGAACATCGGTCATACGCAGGCCGCCGCCGGAATGGCCGGCGTGATCAAGATGGTGATGGCGATGCGCCGGGGCGTGCTGCCACGCTCGCTCCACATCGACCGGCCGACCCGGCTGGTGCACTGGCGCAAGGGCGCGGTGCGGCTGCTGACCGAGCGGATGGACTGGCCGCGGGTGGACCGGCCACGGCGGGCCGGTGTGTCCTCGTTCAGCGCCAGCGGCACCAACGCCCATGTGATTCTGGAGGAGTTCGCCGAACCGGTGGAGGGCGCCGCCGACGAGGCCGGCGCCCGCGACCCGGGAGTGGTGCCGTGGGTGCTGTCCGCGCGGGGCGCGGCGGCGCTGCGCGACCAGGCCGATGCGCTGGCGGCGCATGTGGCCGCTCCCGGGCCGTCCCCCACAAACGTCGGTTGGTCGCTGGTGGCCACGCGGTCGGTGTTCGACCACCGGGCGGTCGTGGTCGGCCGGGGGCCGGACGAGCTGAGGGCGGGGCTGGCCGCGCTGGCGGCCGGTGAGCCGCATCCCTCGGTGGTGGGGCCCGAAGTGGCCCGTAACGGCGCGGCGGCCTCGGCGAGCGGGACGGTGTTCGCCTTCGGTGGCGAGGGCGGTCATCCGCCGGGGACGGGAGCCGAGTTGTACGACCGGTTCCCCGTCTTCGCCACGGCCCTCGACGAGGTCGGTGAGCTGCTCGGGACGGAGGGGGAACACGACGCGTCCTCCCGGACCGGGCTGTTCGCCCTCTACATCGCGCTGGCCCGGCTGCTGGCCTCGGTGGGGGTGCGCCCCGGCGCGGTGGTGGGCTGCGGGGTCGGTGAGATCGCGGCGGCGCACATCACCGGTGCCCTCGATCTCGCCCACGCGTGTCGGCTGGTGGCCGCCGGCGCCGATCCGGGCGCGGTGGAGTACGAGCGGCCGCCCATGCCCTCGCTCGACGAGGCCGGTGCGGTGTGGGAGCTGGGGCCGGCGGCGATGCTGCCCTCCGCCCCGGCGGCGCTGGTGCTGTCACCCTTCCGCGGCGAGGGGTCCGAGGTGCGGGAGCTGATGTGCGGCCTGGCCCGTACGCACACCATGGGCGCCACCGTGGACTGGGCCACCGTGTTCGCCGGCGACCCCGCTCCCCGCACCGTCGCACTGCCCACCTACGCCTTTCAGCGGCAGCGCTTCTGGCTGGAGGACGAGGCGCCGGCGGATGCCGTGCCCACGGTGGAGACCTGGGCGGAGGCCGAGTTCTGGGATGCCGTGGAACGTACCGACACGGCGGCCCTGACCCGGGCGCTCGAGGTGCCCGCCGACCGGCGAGAGGCGCTCGCGGAGATCCTGCCCGCCCTGGCCACCTGGCGGCGGCAGCGGGAGTGGCGCTACCGCATCGCCTGGAAGCCCCTCCCCGACCCGCCGGCACCACGGCTGACCGGCACCTGGCTGGTCGTGACGTCCGGCGACGGCGGGGACGACGCCACGGTGGCCGCCGTGACCACCGCGCTGCGCGACCATGGCGCGGAGACCGTCGTGTTCGCTCCGGACACCACACCGGGGGACGACGAGGCGCCGGCCCGGCGGATGGCCGAGGCCGTCGCCGGGCGGCCGGTCGCGGGGGTCCTCTCGCTGCTGGCCCTGGAAGCCGCTCGGCCCCCGGCCGACGACGGGCGGAGCCCGGCGCTCGCCCCGACGGTGGAGTTGTTCGAGACGCTGCGGCGGGCCGGGGTCGAGGCGCCGGTGTGGCCGGCCACCCGCGGTGGCGTCAGCGTCGACGTGGGCGATCCGATGTCCCGTCCGGAGCAGGCCGGGTTCTGGGGCCTGGGCGGCGCGCTGGCGATGGAGCGTCCACGCTGGTGGGGCGGGCTGGTCGAGCTGCCGGACAGGTTCGACGACCGCGCGGGGCGGCGGCTCGCGGGGGTGCTGGCCGGGGCGTACGGCGAAGTGGAAGTGGCCGTACGGGGCGACAGCTGCTTCGCCCGGCGCCTGGTGCGCGACGTCCCCACGGCCCTCACCACCCGGGCCCGACGGCTCCGGGGAACGGTCCTCATCACGGGCGCCGGCACCGCCCTGGGCGCCCACACCGCCCGCTGGGCGGCCGAGGACGGCGCCGAACACCTGCTGCTCATCGACAACACCGTGCCACCGGCCGCCGAGCTGGCGGCCGAGCTCGGCGCCTCCGGCGTACGGACGTCCGTGGCCACCGTCGACGTGGCGGACCCGGAGGCGCTGGCCACGGCCGTCGCGGGCATTCCCGCGGAGTTCCCGCTGACGGCCGTCCTGCATCTCACGGCGCCCCTGGCCGCGGAGGCGGGGCAGCTGGAGGTGGCGCGGATCGAGCGTGAGTGGGCGGCCACGGTGGCGGGCGCGGTGAACCTCTGCGCCCTCGGCAGCCACCATGAGCTGTCGGCCTTGGTGCTCGGATGCTCGATCGTGGGCGTCCTGCCCGGTCCGGGTCTGGGCAACCAGGCACCGGCGCACGCCTATCTGGGCGCGCTCGCCCAGGAGTGCCGGGCAAGGGGCGTACCGGCGACCTCGGTGTGCTGGGGCTCGGTCGACGACCCCGACACGGCCGTCGGCGCCGCCAAGCAGCTGCGCGCCAACGGGCTGCCCGCACTCCCCCAGCGCTCGGCCGCCGCCCTGCTGCGGCAGGCGGTCATGGCGGACACGGCGTCCGTGGTCATCGCGGACATCGACTGGGCCTGGATGACCGGACACGTCTCCGAGCCGGGAACGCATCGGCTC
The DNA here is from genome assembly GCF_016741935.1 of Streptomyces endocoffeicus. GTDB lineage: Bacteria > Actinomycetota > Actinomycetes > Streptomycetales > Streptomycetaceae > Streptomyces > Streptomyces endocoffeicus. Next base: position 1,242,422 of record NZ_JAERRG010000001.1, read on the forward strand.
TTCGATGACGTCTCCGGCCCTTCGAGCACGCCGCATACGCACCGCGGTCGGTGACCGACGCCGACCGGCCCCAACCAGGCGGGAGTACCCATGAACGCACACACCAAGGTCAACAACCACACCCCCGGCGACAGCACCGAAGCTCAAGGAGACGGATCGGCGATGCAGACGGAGAAGAGCGAGACCGCACTCGACGGGGCGGCGCTGCACCAGGCGCTCGCCATCGCCACGGCCGAGGAGCGCGAGGACATCCTGCGGGAGACCGTACGGACGCAGCTCGCCGACGTCCTGGCACCCACCACGGTGGACGACGACAGCAACTTCCTGGAGAACGGGCTCACTTCGCTGACCGCTCTCGAGCTCACCCGCAATCTGATGACGCTCACCGACGTGGAGATCCCCCTCGTCGCCATCCTGGAGTACCCCACCCCCACCCAGCTCGGCCACTACCTCGCCGAGGCGTACGCCGCGGTCAACTCCGGTGACGGCGCCACGGCCTAGTCCGGCCCGCACCCCCACGGGGCACAACGCCGCGCGGGAGGGGGATCGGCCCCCTCCCGCGCGGCGTTTTCGATGGTGCGGGGCAGGTGTGTCAGAAGGCGCACTCCACATGCTTGATGGCCTCGACGAAGCTGGCCACCAGCCGCCGGGGCTTCCCCACCGTGCGGATCTCCGGCAGCCGGCTGAACAGCTCGCGGAAGAGCACCGTGACCTCCATCCGGGCGAGATGGGCCCCCAGGCAGAAGTGCGGGCCGACCGACCCGAAGGTCATATGGGGATTGGGGTCCCGGGTGATGTCGAACTCGTAGGGGTCGGGGAAGACGTCCTCGTCCCGGTTGGCCGACCAGTAGAAGAGCAGCAGCTTGTCGCCCTCCTTGAAGCGGTGGCCGTTCACCTCGCAGTCGCGCCGGACGGTGCGCCGCATCCAGTTGATGGGGGTCGCGACCCGCAGAATCTCCTCGACCGCGCCCGGCGCGTAGGTCTCGAAGTCGGAGAGCAGCAGCTTCCGCTGCTCCGGGTGGTCGCTGAGCAGCACCAGACCGCGCGAGATGGCGTTGCGGGTCGTCTCCATTCCGGCGACGACGAGCAGGATGAAGAACGACGAGAGCTCTTCGGGGCTGAGCCGCTCACCGTCGATCTGCGCCTGCACCAGCCGGGTGATCAGATCGCCCGTGGGGTTGCGGGTGCGGTCGGCGGCGAGCCGTGCGATGTAGTCGGCGAGTTCATGGGAGGTCTTCAGCAGGGCGGCGGTGGCCTGATCGGCTCGGGGAACATATTCGGGGTCGAAGGTGCCGACGATGATATTGGACCGGTCGTAAATGAACTCGTAGTCGTCGTCGGGAATCCCCATCATGCCGCTGAGCACGGCGATCGGCATGATCGCCGCGACCTTCCGGACGAAGTCGCCGGGCCCTTCCGCGATGAGGTCGTCGACAATCTTCCGGGCCGCCTTGTGGGATGCCGCCTCGAACTCGGCGGCCATTCCCCGGCCGAACGCGCGGGAGACCAGCCGGCGCATCCGGGCGTGCTGGGGATTGTCCATATTGATCATCGATCCGAAGAAGTTGTTGAACTCCTCCGGCAGATCGATGATGCTGATCGCGGTGGGCACGGAACCGAAGTCCTGCGGGCGCCGGCTCACCTCGGCGATATCGGCATGCCGGACCATCGCGTAATAGCCGGACCCCTGCCCGAACCCGGGCATGACCGGCTCGCGGAAGAGAACGGGCTCCGGCCGTCCGCGCAGCGCCGCGAAGGCGGCGTCGCGGTCGCCGTACGGCCGTGCCCAGAAGGACAAGTCGGTGAGGTCGATGTTGTCGATATGGGCGAACCTGGATTCCGGGGGATACACGGCGCCTCACTTCGGCTCGGAGTCTACGGTCGGCAAGGGAGGTGGATCGGCATGAGAGTATGAATCGCCCGGCCATCCAGCATCTCGCCGCCCGCTAAAGCGCCGCTAATTCGCGCAGACCTCACATCCCCAGCGGTCGAATCGGATTGGACGGTCCGGCTAGAATTCCGCCATGGATCTTTCCGTGCCCGTAACCGACGATGTGAAATTGCATTTCCGGCACCGGCCGGGAACGGCGTCGCTTCCCTTTCTCCTGGTCCACGGCATGGCGTCGAGCGCCCGGCTGTGGGACGAGGTCGCCGACCATCTGGCCGCCGCGGGCCATGCGGTGTACGCGGTGGATCTGCGCGGCCACGGGGACTCCGACGCACCGGAGACCGGATACGACATCCCGACCGCGGTCGCGGATCTGGTGGCGGCGTCCGCCGCCCTCGGGCTGGACCGGGCGGTGGTGGCCGGTCACTCCTGGGGCGGCAATATCTCGGTGCGGCTGTCCGCCGAGCACCCCGAGCTGGTCGCCGCGCTGGCCCTGGTGGACGGCGGCTGGCTGGAGCCGGCCAAGGCGTTCTCCTCCTGGGACGCGTTCGTCGGGGCGCTGCGGCCGGCGTCCTTGGAGGGCGCCACCGTGCGGAGCGTGAGCGACTACTTCCGCGCCATCCACCCGGACTGGTCCCCGGCGGCGATCGAGGCCGCGGTGGCCACGATGCGGGAGAACCCGGACGGGTCGCTGTCCCGGCGCATGTCCACCGAGCAGCACATGTCGATCCTGCACAGCATCTGGAACGAGCCGCCGAGGCCGTGGTACGCGGCCATCGACGTGCCCACCCTGCTGATGCCCGCCATCCCCAAGGGCGCGGACGCGAAGTGGGCGGACCGCATCCGCTCCCGGATCAGGGAGACCACGGCCGATCTGCGCCATGCGACGATGCGTGAGTATCTCGACTCCGAGCACGATCTGCACGCCCAGCACCCCCGGCGGGTGGCCGACGATCTGCTCGACCTGGCGCGTGGCCTCCGGCCGGTCGGCACCGCTCGCTGACCGGCACGGCACCCCCACCACCGACGGCTAAGCGCTCCGCAGGGTCTCGGCCCGCCTCTCGATCGCCGAGATCAGCGCCCCGACCATGGCCTCGTAGATCTGCTCGTCCGTCACCTCGGCGAGTTCGGCGGTCAGGCGGGTGATGTTCGGGAATGCCCGCGGGTCGACCAGCCGGTACTCGCGGGTCCAGGCGGACTCGTCGGCCGCGCGGGCCTCCGCGTCGAACAGGAGATAGGCGGCCTGCTGTCCGACATAGGCGAGGAGTGAGTCCGCGACCATGCGGTAGTGGCGGGCCGCCTCGGCGCCCTCGAGTCCGGCCTCCATGACGGCGCCGAGGATGAGTTCGACGACCCGGAACTCGTTGGGCCGCCGGGTGGTCCGGCTCGCCATGGCCGAGCCCACCACCGGGTATTTGAGGGCGACGGCCAGCGAGCCGTCGGCGAGCGCCCGGATGCGCCCCTTCCAGTCGAGGCCCTCGGGGATGCTGTCGAGCACCTCGCCGAGCGTGCGGTCCGCGACGGACAGCAGCAGCTCGTCCTTGTCGCGAAAGTGCCGGTAGATCGCGGTCGGGTCCGCACCGAGCTCCTCGCCCAGGCGCCGGACGGTGAAGGCGTCCTCGCTACCGCGGGCCGCGATGCGCAGGCTCGCGTCGATGATCGCGTCGGGCGTCAGCTGACTGCCTGCGCGCTTGCTCCGGGCCGTGTTGGCGGGTGACTTCGGCATGGTGCGGCCAGTGTATCGATCCAGGAAGCGATCAGCGCAATACCGTTGACAACAGCGTTGCGCTGCCGTTCACTCCTCCACAACAACAAGCCAGCGGGGTCAGCCCGCCGAGCCGGAGGTTGCTTCGATGGCACAGCGCAGCCAACAGGCCGACACCGTTTTCGTGGGTGGCCGGGTCTTCACCGGAGCCGGAACAACGCCCATCCCGGTGGACGCCGCCGTCGCCGTAGCGGGAGGCCGGATCCTCGCCGTCGCCGACGCGAGCACGGTGTGGTCGCTCGCCGGGGCCAGCACGGAAGTCGTCGACCTGGAGGGCGGACTGCTCGTCCCCGGGTTCCAGGACGCCCATGTCCATCCCGTGGTGGGCGGGTCCTTGATGCTCGGCTGCGACCTGGGCGAGCGGAGCACCGCCGAGGGCTGTCTCGCGGTGGTGGCCCAGTACGCCAAGGACCATCCGGACGCGGCCTGGATCCGCGGTGGCGGCTGGTCCATGGACAGCTTCCCCGGGGGTACGCCGACGCGCGGCATGCTCGACGCGGTGGTGCCGGACCGGCCCGTCCTGCTCACCAACCGGGACGGCCACGGCGCCTGGGCCAACACCCGCGCACTCGACCTCGCGGGGGTCGACCGCCACACCCCCGACCCGGCGGACGGCCGGATCGAGCGGGAGCCGGACGGGACCCCGGCGGGCACCCTGCACGAGGGCGCCGTGGAACTGGTGGCCCGCCATATGCCGGTCGCGACACCGGACGAGGCGTACGCCGGGCTGCTCGCCGCGCAGGAGTACCTCTTCTCGCTGGGGGTGACCGGCTGGCAGGACGCCATGATCGGCGCCTTCCCCGGCAACCCCGACAACTTCGATGTCTATCTGCGCGCGGCCCGTGAGGGCTCGCTGCTCGCCCGCGTCGTCGGCGCCCTGTGGTGGGACCGCGAACGCGGCCTGGAACAACTTCCCGAGCTGGAGGAGCGCCGCCGCACCGGACAGGTGGGCCGCTTCAACGCCACCAGCGTGAAGATCATGCAGGACGGCGTGGCGGAGAACTTCACCGCGGGAATGCTGGAGCCCTACCTCGACGGCTGTGGCTGCCCCACCGCCAACTCCGGGCTCAGTTTCGTCGAACCCGCGCTGCTCACCGAGGCGGTGTGCGCGCTCGACCGCTCCGGCTTCCAAGTCCACTTCCACGCGCTCGGCGACCGCGCCGTCCGTGAGGCCCTCGACGCGCTCGCCGCGGCCCGCACCGCCAATGGCGTCAATGACAACCGGCACCACATGGCCCACCTCCAGGTCGTCCACCCCGACGACATCGGACGCTTCGCGAGCCTGGAGGTGGCCGCGAACATCCAGGCGCTGTGGGCCGCGCACGAACCGCAGATGGACGAGCTGACGATCCCGTTCCTGGGCCCCGAGCGGGCCGCCCTGCAGTACCCGTTCGGGGATCTGCGGCGCGCCGGGGCCCGCCTGGTCGCGGGCAGCGACTGGTCGGTGAGCAGCCCCAACCCGCTGTGGGGCATCCATGTCGCGGTCAACCGCACGGTGCCCCCGGAGGAGAACCCCGAAGCGCCGTACGCGCCGTTCTACCCCGAGCAGGCCCTGTCCCTGGCCGATGCGCTCACCGCGTACACCGCGGGCAGCGCCTGGGTGAACCACCTCGACGACGTGACCGGCACGATCGAGGAAGGCAAGTACGCGGATCTCGTGGTACTCGACCGCGACCCGTTCGCGGGTCCCTCCCAGGAGATCGCCGACGCCCGGGTGCGCCGGACCTATATCGACGGCCGGCTCGTCTTCGCCGCGACCGACTGACGTATCCCCGCTACTTCACCGAGCCCACCCCGGACGGAGCCAGACGATGCCCACAGGGAGCGCAGGAACGAGACGACGGACACGACCATCGCGGCGCACCGTGGGGACCTTCCTCGCGGTGGCCACGGTGCTCACCACCGGTGCGTGCAGCGGCACCGCGCACTCGGACAAGAGCGGCAGCACGGGTGCCGCGTACCAACTCACGCACCGGACTCCCGCCGCCGCAGGGGCACTTGACTCCTTCAGCTGGTCGATCTACGCCGAGCCCACCTCGATCGACTACGCCTACGCCTTCGACTACCCGCCCAACCAGATCCTCTCCAACGTCTGCGAGAGCCTGCTGCGCTGGAACCCGGATCTGACGACATCGCCGAACCTCGCGTCCTCGTACCGCAATCCGACGCCCACCACCTGGGTCTACAAGATCCGCCCCCATGTGCGCTTCCACGACGGGACGGTGCTCACCGCCCACGACGTCGTCGCCTCACTGCGCCGCCACCTCGACCCCGCCGTGGGCAGCGCCTGGGCCAACGCGTTCCGCAATGTGAAGTCGATCGACCAGACCGGTGCGCTGGAGGTCACCGTCAGGCTGAAGAAGCCGGACTCGACCTTCAACCAGGAGATGGCGGCCAGCCCCGGCACCGTCGAGTCCGCCGCCACCCTCGCCAAGGCGGGCAAGGACTACGGCAGCCCCAAGGGCGGTGTGAACTGCACCGGGCCGTTCTCGTTCGGGTCCTGGAACCCGGGCCAGTCGCTCGTGCTCAAGAAGTTCGACGGCTACTGGAACCCCAAGCTCAGGGCCAAGGCGGGCCAGGTCAAGTTCGTGTTCCTGAGTGATGCGACGACCCGCGTCAGCGCCTTCCAGAGCGGTGAGGTGGACGGCGGCTGGATGGTCCCCACCGACTCCTACGCCCAACTCGGTTCGTCCCAGGCGGGAAAGCTCTACTTCGGCCGCAACACCACTGTCGCCGACGAGGTGGTCGGCGATCTCAAGGGCCCGCTGGGCGACACCCGGGTGCGCAGGGCCCTGATGATGGCCATCGATCGCGAGGGCATCGTCAAGGCGGGCGCCGGCGGAGTCGGTGAGGTCGCCGACTCGCTGGTCACCGACAACATGTGGAACAAAGCGCCCGCCGCGACCCGCAAGGCCCTCCTCAAGGACGTGCCGCGCTACCCGTACGACCCGGCCAGGGCCAAGAAGCTCGCGAAGCGGGCCGGAGTGCGGGGCCAGCGCATCGTCATCGCGTCCAGCCCGCTCGACTCGCAGTCGACGATCACCACACAGGCGGTCGCCCAGGCGGCCAAGGACATCGGGCTCGACCCCAAGATCGACACGCTCCCCCCGGAGAAGTACTCGACGCTCTTCACCGACCCCGCCGCCCGCAAGGGCATCGACCTGTTCCTCACCTTCTGGTACACGTCGATCACCGATCCGCTGGACATGTACACCTCCCTGGAGACCGGCGCGTCCACCAACTACGGGGGCTGGTCGAACAAGGACTTCGACAAGGCCGTCGAGCAGGCCATCGGCACCTACGAACCGGCCGCGCACGCGGAAGCCAACGCGAAGGCGCAGCGGATCGCCCTGCGGGAACTGCCCTGGCTGCCCCTGCTCACGCAGCCCGTGAGCGTCTTCCTCGGCAACCGGATCACCGGCGTCCAGCCGTCGATCGCCTACCTGTACTACCCGTGGGCGGCCGAGATCGGAGCCAAGCGATGAACCGCACGGCGACACGGGCGCTCGAGGGTCTGCGCAGACTGGCCGGGATGGCCACGACCCTCCTGGTCACCTCGTTCCTGGTGTTCTCCTCGCTGTACCTGGCGCCCGGCGACCCGGCGAGCTTCCTGGTGCGCGGCCGCAGCGCGAGCCCGCAGGAACTCGCCGAGATCCGCCACCAGTACGGGTTCGACCAGCCGTTCCTGGTCCGGTACGGGCACTGGCTGGACCAGGTGCTGCACGGCGACTTCGGCCGGTCCTACATCTTCCACCAGGACGTCAGCTCGGTCATCTGGTCGCGCCTGCCGGCCACGCTGCTGTTGGTCGGGGTGTCGGCACTGCTGATCGCGGTGGTGGGCATCGCGGCGGGCATGGTCGGCGCGCTGCGCCGCGGCACCCGGACCGACTCCGTGCTGATGCTTCTGGTGACGGTGGGGGCCGCCGCGCCCGCCTTCGTCGTCGCAGTGCTGTTGAGGTCGCAGTTCGGGGTGCGGCTCGGCTGGTTCCCGACGATCGGCAATGGCACCGGCGTACTCGACCGGCTGCATCATGTCGTGCTTCCGGCGGTGGCCCTGTCGGTGACGTTCATGGCGCTGGTGACCAGGGTGACCCGGTCGGCGATGCTGGAGGAGCTGGGCCGTGAGCACGTCGAGGTCTCGGTGAGCCGTGGCACACCACGGTGGACCGTGATCCGGTGTCATGTGCTGCGCAACGCGCTCGGACCGATCGTCACCGTCTCCGCGCTCCTGATCTCGGGAATGCTGGTGAGCACCTCGATCGTGGAGACCGCGTTCGGGATGTCGGGCGTGGGATCGCTGCTCGTGCAGTCGGTCAACCAGATGGACTTCCAGGTGGTGCAGGCGATCGTGCTGCTCGTGGTGGCCGCGTTCGTCGTGGTCAACGCCCTGGTGGACGTGGTACACCCGCTGATCGATCCGCGGGTGGCGGCAGCGGGGAGCGCACGATGAGCGTACAGATCCCAGGCGTGATGCGCGGTCCGGTCGCCCGGCTGCGGTCCTTGGGCGGCGGGTGGCTGCAGAACCTGTGCCTGCTTTTTCTGGTCCTGTTCGTCCTGGTCTCGGTGTTCGCGCCGTGGCTCGCGCCGCAGGATCCGACCTACGGCGACCTCCGCTCGGGGCTCGTGGGCCCGAGCGCCGGGCATTGGCTGGGCACGGACCAGGGTGGGCACGATACGTTCTCGGCCCTCGTCGAAGGGAGCCGTACGAGCCTGGTCGGGCCGCTCACGGTGGTGCTGTTCTCCACCGTCACGGGCATCGCCGTCGGGCTGTTCACGGCCTGGCGGGGCGGCTGGGTCGACACCGTGATCGGGCGGCTGATCGACGTCCTGTTCGCCTTCCCCGCGCTGCTCGTCGCGATCCTCGCGGTGGCGGTCTTCGGCAAGGGGATGACCGCACCGGTGATCGCCATGTCCCTCGCGTACATGCCGTACACCGCCCGGCTGGTGCGCGGCCTCGCCTTGCAGGAGCAGGCCAGGCCCTACATCGCCGCCTACCGTGTGCAAGGGCACTCCGGGATGTTCGTGGCGGTGCGCCGACTGCTGCCGAACATCGGCCCGACCGTGCTCGCCCAGTCGACCGTCAACTTCGGCTACGCGCTGCTCGACCTCGCCGCCCTGTCCTTCCTGGGCCTTGGCGTTCAGCCGCCGACACCCGACTGGGGCGCGATGATCAACCAGAGTCAGGCCGCGGTGCTGCAGGGGCAGCCGCTGTCGTCGATCGTGCCCGCAGTCGCGGTCGTCCTGGTCGTCGTCGCCTTCAACGTGGTCGGAGAGAACTTCGGCGACCGGCTCGCGGGAAGGGATTCCTGATGGCACTGCTCGAGTACGAGGCCCTGAGCATCGCCCTGCCCGGCATGGCCCGCTCGGTTCTCGACGGCGTCGATCTGACCGTGGCCGCAGGTGAGATCGTCGCCCTGGTCGGTGAATCCGGCTCCGGGAAGTCGGTCACCGCCCGCGCCGCCCTCGGCCTGTTCCCGGCGGGGGCCGACGTCGAAGGCCATGTCCGGGTCGATGGGACGGACCTGGTGAGTGCCGACGCCACCGGCCTGCGGACCATCCGTACGGCCAAGGCGTCGATGATCTTCCAGGACCCCCGGGCGGGCATCAACCCCGTGCGCCGCATCGGGGACTTCCTCACCGAGTCGCTGCGCGTCAGCCACGGCTGGGCCAAGGACCGTGCGAAGGCACGGGCCGCCGAACTGCTCGCCGCGGTCGGCCTCCCGGACCCCGCCCGGCACCTGACCCAGTATCCGCACCAGCTCTCCGGTGGCATGCTCCAACGCGTCATGATCGCCGGAGCGCTCACCACCGAACCCCGGCTGCTGCTGTGCGACGAACCGACCACCGCCCTCGACGTCAGTACCCAGGCCGAGATCATGGCCATCCTGGGGCGGCTGCAACGCGAACGCGACCTGGGCCTGCTCCTCATCACCCACGACATCGAACTCGCGGCCGCCGCCTGCGACCGCGTCTACGTGATGTACGCCGGGCGGATCGTGGAGACGGCCCCCACCGCCGAACTCTTCGCCGCGCCTCGCCACCCCTACACCGCGGGCCTGCTCGGCTCGTCCCCTCCCCTGTCGGCGCCGGACGGCCCGCCCGCCCGGCTGACTCCGATCCCCGGGGCCCCGATGGGTCTGCTCGACTCCGCCCCCGGCTGCTCGTTCGCGGCCCGCTGCCGCTTCGCCCGGCCCGGCGTCTGCGACCAGTCACCACCGCCCCTGGAGCGGCACGGCACGGCCCAGGTCGCCTGCCACCGCGCCGACGACCTCACCTCCGCACCCGACGCGCTCGCCGCGACGGCGCCCGCTCCCAACTCACCCCACCTGGAGGACGGTTGACCAGCGAGACGGACACGCTGCTCCAAGTGAGCGGTCTGCGCAAGACCTACCGGACGGGAAGGGCGGAGGTCGTCGCGGTCGACGACCTGTCGTTCTCCGTACGGGCCGGCGGCGCGCTCGGCATCGTAGGAGAGTCGGGCTCCGGCAAGACGACCACGGCCCGGATGCTGATCGGCCTCGAACGCCCCGACGCGGGACGGATCCTGGTCCAGGGCGAGCCGCTGACCGCGACCGTACGCGGCAAGGCGGCCCGCCTCGCCCGAGCCAAGGCGGTCCAGATCGTCTTCCAGGACCCATACCTCTCGCTGGACGCGCGCATCAGCATCGGCGCGACCATCGACGGGGTGCTGTGCCTGCACGGCATGACGGACCGGGCGGACCGGGCCACCCGCACCAGGGAGCTGCTCGCCCAGGTCGGCCTCGGCGAGCGCGAGGCGGCCGCGCTCCCCCGCAAGCTCTCCGGGGGGCAGCGCCAACGGGCCGCGATCGCACGGGCGTTGGCCGTCGAACCCGGCGTGCTCGTGCTCGACGAGGCGGTGTCGGCCCTTGACGTATCCGTACAGGCGCAGGTGCTCAACCTCCTGTGGGACATCCGCCGCGACACCGGTATCGGCCTGGTCTTCGTCAGCCACGACCTGGCCGTCGTGCGATACGTGTGCGACGAGGCGCTCGTTCTGTACCGGGGCCGCACGATGGAACACCGCCCCGTCGCGGACCTCCTCACCGACCCCGGACACCCCTACACACAGCTTCTGCTGGCGTCCGTTCCCCGACCGGGCTGGGACCCCGACTCGATCAGCAGCCGACGCCGGGAGCACAGCGGTTGACGCACCGGCGGTCGCGGGCCCGGGGCCCGCGACCGCCGGTCAGACCCCGAGCTCGCGGTCGATGAGGGCGAACACCTCATCGGCGGTGGCCGCCGCCAGATCCTGCTCGCCCGCGGGCTCATCGGCCTCCTGCGCGGTGGCGGTGTACTTCCACACCAGGGCCTGCAACCGGTTCACCAGACCGGCGCGGCGCGGGTCACCGGTCGGCAGCCCGGCCAGTGCCGCCTCGACCTCGTCGAGGTGTCCGGACACCGGATGCGCCGCGTCGGCCTCCCCCGGGTCCACCTCGGTGAGCAGGTGGCCCGCCAGCGTGCGGGGGGTCGGATAGTCGAAGACCACCGTGGTCGGCAGGCTCAGCCCCGTGCCGGCGCGCAGCCGGTTCCTGAGCTCCACGGCCGCGATGGAGTCGAACCCCAGCTCCTTGAACGGGCGGTCCGGCTCGACCGCCTCCGGCGCCGGATAGTGCAGTACGGCCGCCACCTGGGCGCGTACCAGCGCCAGCAGCCGCTCGACCCGCTCGTCCCCGGGCAGGGCGGCCAGCTCCCGCCGCAGCGCCGACGCCTCGTCGGTGCCGGTGTCCGCCTCGGATCCCCGCGCGGCCTCGATGGCCTGGCGGGCGGCCGGGACACCGTCGAAGAGCCTGCTGGGACGGGCGAGGGTGAACAGCGGCGCGAAGCGCTCCCATGCCACATCGGCGACGGTGACGCCCGGATCGTCGTGGTCGAGGACCTGGCGCAGTGCGGTCAGCGCCGGCCCGGGGTCCAGCGGGGACAGGCCCTGCCGCCGGGAGCGCTCGGTGTGCGAGACCGTCGTCGCGTCCGCTGCCTCACCGCCGTACGGCAGGTCCCACAGCCCCCACGCGATCGAGACGGTGGACCGGCCGTCGGCCCGGTCGCGCCGGGCCAGCGCGTCGAGGCAGGCGGTGGCGGCCGCGTAGGAGCCGTGGTCCTTGCTGCCCCAGGACGCGGCGACGGTGGAGAAGTAGACCACCGTGTCCTCGGCGCCCATGCCGCAGAGTTCGTCCAGGTGGCGCCCGGTGTCGTCCAGATGGGCGCGGATCTCCTCGGCCAGCCGCCGCGGGGTGAGCTCCATCAGCGGGGCCAGCTCGCCGGAGGCCGAGGTGTGGATGATGGTCCCGATCCGACCGTCGGCCTCCGCCACGCGCTCGACCAGGCGCGCGGTGCCTTCCCGGTCGGCGGGCGCGTGGTCGGCCACGGTGAGTCCGGTGCCGAGCGCGTCCAGTTCGGCCTTCAGCTCCACGGCGCCGGGGGCATCGCCGCCTCCCGGGCACAGCATCACGATGTGTTCCGCCCCGTCGGCGGCCAGGTGGCGGGCGACATGGGCGGCGGGCCCGTCGGCGGTTCCGGTGATGAGCACGGTGCCCCGGGGCTGCCAGGCGCGCCGCGGGGCCCGGCCGCCGATCGGGTCGGGGACGAGCCGGCGGCCGTACGCACCGGCGGGGCGCAGCGCCACTTCGTCCTCGCCCGAGGCACCGGTGAGCAGGGCACGCAGCCGCTCCGCGGCGAGGGTGTCGGGGCTCTTGGGCAGGTCCACCAACCCGCCCCATCGGTCCGGGTGTTCGAGGGCGGCCACCCGGCCGAGCCCCCACAGCTGGGCCTGGTCGGGAGCGTCCAGGGGGTCGGAGTCGTCGATGGCGACCGCACCGCGGGTGGCGCACCACAGGGGCGCGGTGACGGCGGCGTCCACCAGCGCCTGGAGCAGGGTGAGCGTTCCGGTCAGGCCGGGGGCCACGCCGGGGAGCGGTGACGGCGCCTCGTCGTCCAGGGCCAGGAGCGACAGGACGCCCGTCGGTGGCGGCTCCTCGGCGCACCGGGAGCGCAGCGACTCGGCGAGCCCCTCGCGGTCAGTGTCCTCGGCCACCTCCAGCCGCCGCACCCGGCCGCCGTCCGCGCCCAGCGCCCGTACGCACACGTCGGTCCAGGCATGGGGGGCCTTCGGGTGGACCACGAGCCAGGAGCCCCCGGCAGCGGGAGCGCCATCGGTGACGGGCCGCCACTCGACGCGGTAGCGCCAGGAGTCCGCGGCGGAGCGCTCACGCCGGGCGCGGCGCCATGTCGAGAGCGCGGGGAGCACGGTGCCCAGCGAGGTCCGGTGGCCGGTGTCGTCCGGGAGGCTCAGCGTCTCGGAGAGCGCGCTCAGGTCCTCTCCCTCCACCGCGGCCCAGAACCGGGACTCCTCCTCGTCCGCCGGGGCCCGCGTGTCGAAGGACACGGAGTCGGCCAGCCAGTACCGCTCCCGCTGGAAGGCGTAGGTGGGCAGGTCTACGGTGCGCGGGGCGGTGGGGCCGGTGGGGTGGAGGGTGGTCCAGTCGACCGCGACACCCGCCGTGAAGGCGAGCGCGAGGGACTCGATCAGCCGCGCCGGGCCGCCGTGGTCGCGCCGGAGCGTGGGCACGGTGACCGCGTCGGCCCCGGCTTCCTCGAAGCTCTCCTGCATGCCGACGGTCAGTACGGGATGGGTGCTGCTCTCGATGAACACACGGTGGCCATCGGCCAGCAGCGCCCGGACGGTGTCGGCGAACCGCACCGGTTCCCGGAGGTTGGTCACCCAGTAACCGGTGTCCAGGGCTGTGGTGTCGATCCGGCCGGCGGTGACCGTGGAGTAGAACGCCACCGTGGACGGGACCGGCCGGACTCCGGCCAGGGCCTGCGTCAGCTCGTCGGCGATCTCGTCCACCTGGGGGCTGTGCGAGGCGTAGTCCACCTCGATCGGGCGGGCCCGGTCGCCCGCCTCCTGACACGCCGCCACGACGTGCGCCACCTGCTCGGGCGGCCCGGAAATCACCGTGGACGAGGGGCCGTTGACGGCCGCCACGCCCACGGCCGCCGTCTGATCGCCCAGCCCGGCCAGCAGCTTCCCGGCCCGCTCACGGCTCACTCCCAGGGAGGCCATCGCCCCGCCACCGGCCAGCCGCCGCAACGCCTTGCTGCGCAGCGCCACGACCCTGGCACCGTCCTCCAGCGACAGGGCCCCGGCCACCACGGCCGCCGCGATCTCGCCCTGACTGTGCCCGATCACCGCCGCTGGACGTACGCCGTGGCCTGCCCACACCGCGGCGAGCGACACCATCACGGCCCACAGGACGGGCTGTACGACGTCGACACGGCCCAGGTGGCCCGCCCCGTCGGCGCCGCGCAGCACATCGGTGAGGGACCAGTCGACGTACGGCGCCAGGGCACGCTCGCACTCCGCCACGCGGGCGGCGAACACGGGTGAGGCATCGAGCAGTTCGGCGCCCATGCCCGCCCACTGCGAGCCCTGGCCGGGGAACACCAGCACCGGGCCCAGGTCCCCGGCCACGGCGGCGCCACCGGGGTGGACCAGGGCCGGGTGCGTCCCGCCGGTGGCCAGCGCCTCCACGGCCGCCATCAGCTCCTCGCGGGTCTCGCCCACGGCCACGGCCCGGTGGTCGAACACCGAGCGGGTGGTGACGAGCGACCAGCTCACCTCGGCGGTGGACGGCCCCGAGTCGGCGGCCATCCGCCGGGCGAGCGCGGCGGCCTGCGCCCGCAGGGCCCGGCCGCTACGGGCGGACAGCACCCAGGGCGCCACCGCCGTCGCCACCGCCTGAGACTCACGGTCGGCGGGCTCCTCCGGATCGGCCTCCTCCTGCCCGGCAGGGGGACTCGGCTCGGGGGCCTGCTCCAGGATCAGATGGGCATTGGTGCCGCTGATCCCGAACGAGGACACCCCGGCCCTGCGGCAGCGCTCGCCCTTGGGCCACGCCACCGGTTCGGTCAGCAGCCGTACCCCGCCGCCTTCCCACTCCACATGCGAGGTCGGCTCATCGATGTGCAGGGTCACCGGCAGCGTCTCGTGGCGGAGCGCCATCACCATCTTGATCACACCGGCCACACCGGCGGCCGCCTGGGCATGGCCGATGTTCGACTTGAGCGACCCCAGCCACAGGGGCCGTTCACCGGGCCGGTCCCGGCCGTAGGTGGCCAGCAGCGCGTGTGCCTCGATCGGGTCGCCGAGGGAGGTGCCCGTGCCATGGGCCTCCACCGCGTCGACCTGATCGGCGGCGAGCCGTGCGTTGTCCAGCGCCTGCCGGATCACCCGTTCCTGCGATACGTCGTTGGGCGCGGTGAGGCCGTTGCTGGCACCGTCCTGGTTGACGGCCGAGCCCCGGATCAGGGCCAGCACCCGATGTCCGTTGCGCCGCGCGTCCGACAGCCGCTCCAGCAGCACCAGGCCGACGCCCTCGGAGAAGCCCGTGCCGTCCGCGGCCGCCGCGAAGGACTTGCAGCGGCCGTCCGGCGCCAGCCCGCGCTGCCGGGAGAACTCGGCGAACGCGGTCGGTGTGGTGAGCGCGGTGACCCCGCCCGCGAGCGCCAGATCGCATTCGCCCTGGCGCAGTGCCTGACTCGCCAGATGCATGGCCACCAGCGACGACGAACACGCCGTGTCCACCGTCACCGCCGGGCCCTCAAGACCGAAGGTGTACGCCACCCGGCCGGAGACCACACTGGTGAGGCTGCCGGTGGTGGCATAGCCCTCGAAGCCCTCGGGGACCTGGGGCATCCGGGACAGATAGTCCTGGCTGGACACGCCCGCGTACACACCGGTCCGGCTGCCCTTCGCCGTCACCGGGTCGACACCCGCGCGCTCGAACAGCTCCCAGGCCACCTCCAGCAGCAATCGCTGCTGCGGATCCATCGCCAGGGCCTCGCGCGGGCTGATCCCGAAGAACTCCGCGTCGAAGCGGTCGGCGCCGTCCAGGAACCCGCCGTGCCGGACATAGCTGGTGCCGGGGTGGTCGGGGTCCGGGTGGTAGAGGCCCTCCAGATCCCAGCCGCGGTCGGTGGGGAACGCGGTGATGCCGTCGCCACCGGAGGCCACCAGCTCCCACAGCTCCTCGGGGCAGCCCACACCACCGGGGTAGCGGCAGGCCATGCTCACGATGGCCACCGGCTCCTGGGACCGCTCCTCCATCTCGCGCAGCCGCTGACGGGCCTGCCCGAGATCCACCGTGACCCGCTTCAGATACTGGCGGAGTTTCTCTTCCGTACCCGACATCAGTCCTCACTCACGATCAAGCCTCACTCACGGTCAAGAGGGCAGTTCCCTGTCGATGAACTCGAACAACTCGTCGTCCGACGCGGAGTCGAGGGCGCCGTCGTCCGCGGCGGGGCGGTGCTCGCCGGTGGCCTCGGCCGGTGTGTCGTCGTTGAGCCGCCACAGCAGCGCTTCCAGGCGCTTCGCCAGCCGGCCGCGGACCTCGTCGTGGGCACCGAGCCCCGCCATGGCCGCCTCCAGCCGCTCCAGCTCGCCGAAGACGGGCGCCGAGGTGTCCGGCCGCGCGGGGCACAGCCGCTCACGCAGTTCGGCGGCGATGGCCGAGGGCGTCGGATGCCTGAAGACGACGGTGGCGGGCAGCCGCAGCCCGGTGGCGGCGGCGAGCCGGTTGCGCAGTTCGACGCCGGTCAGCGAGTCGAAGCCCAGGTCCTTGAACGGGGTGTCACCGGACACCGCCCCGGCGTCGGTGTGGCCCAGCACCGCCGCGGCCTGCGTGCGCACCAGCGTGAGCAGGATCCGGTGCCGCTCCTCCGCGGGCACCGCCGTGAGCTGGGCGACCAGACCGGCGGCGGGCGCCCCGGTGGCGGCGGTACGACGGGTGGTCGTCCCGCTGTCGAGGAGCGTACGCAGCAGGGCGGGCAGCGTGTCCGCGGGCTGGGCGGCCAGGGTCCGGAGGTCGAGCCGTACGGCCGCGGGTCGCGGGTTGCCGTGCCAGCAGGCGGCGTCCATCAGCCCCAGCGCCTGCTCGCCGGACATGGCGGCGATGCCGGAGCGGGACATCCTGGCCAGGTCCGCCTCGTCCAGATGCCCGGTCATACCACTGGCATCGGCCCACAGCCCCCAGGCCACCGACACCGCCGGGAGGCCCATGGCCTGGCGGTGGACGGCCAGGGCGTCGCAATAGGCGTTGGCCGCCGCGTAGTTGGCCTGGGCCGGGCTGCCCAGCACGCCCGCGGCCGAGGAGAACATCACGAACATGCCGAGCCGCAGATGTGCGGTGGCGGTGTGGAGATGGGCCGCGGCCGTGGCCTTCGGACCCCACACCCTGGCCAGACGCTCCGGGGTCTGCGAGGTGACGACCGCATCGTCCAGTACACCCGCCGCGTGGACGACACCGGTCAGGGGGTGTGCCGGGTCGATGCCCGCGACGAGGTCGTGCACCGCGGCGCCGTCGGTCACGTCCACCGCCTCGATCCGGGCCTCGGCGCCCAGGTCGGCGAGCTGGGCCACCAGTTCCTTGGCCCCGGGTGCGTCGGGGCCACCGCGGCTCACCAGCAGCAGATGGCGGATGTGCCAGGCGCGGACGAGATGTTCGGCCACCAGCGCGCCGAGGGTTCCGGTGCCGCCGGTGATGAGCACGGTGCCGTCCGGGTCCACCGGGGCGGGGACGTCCAGGACCAGCTTGCCGGTGTGCTTGGCCTGGCTGAGATACCGCAACGCCGCACGCGCCCGGCTGAGCGGCCACGCATGGACCGGGGGCGGTTCGAGCGCACCGGAGGCGAACAACTCACCCAGTTCGCGCAGCATTTCGCCGATACGGTCCGGACCGGCGTGGGTGATCAGGTCGTAGGCCCGATAGGTCACCCCGGGGTGCTCGGCCGCGATCGGCTCCGGTTCGCGGATGTCGGTCTTGCCCATCTCCAGAAGCCGCCCGCCCGCGCGGAGGAGGCGGAGCGAGGCATCGACGAAGGGGCCGGCGAGGCTGTTGAGCACCACATCGACGCCACGTCCGCCGGTGGCCTCCCGGAACGCCTCCTCGAAGTCCAGGTCGCGCGACGAGGCCCGGTGGGCCGCATCGATGCCCATCGCCTCGAGGACCCCGTGCTTCGCCGGGCTCGCCGTCGCGTAGACCTCCGCGCCAAGGTGCCGTGCCATCCGCACCGCGGCCGTTCCCACCCCACCGGTCGCCGCATGGATCAGCACCGACTCCCCGGGGCGCAGCCCGGCGAGGTCCGTCAGTCCGTACCAGGCGGTCAGACAGGCCACCGGTACGGCCGCGGCCTGCCGGAAGCTCCAGCCGTCCGGGATCGGCGCCAGCAACCGCGCGTCGGTGACCGCGAGCGGTCCGAACGACTGGTCGAGGACGCCCATGACGCGGTCGCCCACGGATACGTGGGTCACCTCGGGGCCGATGTCCACCACGACTCCGGCGCCCTCTCCGCCGAGTCCGGTCTGGCCGGGCACCATGCCCAAACTGACCACGACATCACGGAAGTTGACACCGGCGGCGCGTACCGCGATCCGCACCTGGCCCGCTCCCAGGGGCTCCAGCACCTCGGGGCAGGGCACCGGTACGACGTTCTCCAGGGTCGCCGTGCCCGCTGTGTCCAGCCGCCATGCCTCCGGCTGCGCCACGGGGCCCACCAGCCCCGCGCCACCGGTACCGGCGTGAACCAGGCGGGGCACGAGGGCCCGACCGGCGCGCAGGGCCAGCTGGGGCTCGTCCATCTCCACGGCGCGCGCCACGGCGATGCGCACGGCGTCGGTGTGCGGTTCGGCTCGGGAGTCGGGCTCATCGTCGCGGTCGAGGAGGACGAAGCGGCCGGGGTGCTCCGACTGTGCGCTGCGTACGAGGCCCCATACGGCGGCCGCGGCCAGGTCCACCCGGGCGGTGCTCTCGGGGCCGTCCACCGCGACCGCGCCTCGCGTGACCACCACCAGCCGGGCATCCGCCAGCCGCGGTTCGGCCAGCCAGCCCCGCACCAGCTCCAGCGCCCCTTCGGTCGCCGCCAGCGCCTCGGCCGACGCCTCGTCCTGAGCGGTGGGCCCGCTCAGGTCGGTCAGATCGGCGAGAACGACGGGCGGTGCGGGCTCGTCGTCATCGAGTGCCGCGACGAGCGCGGCCGGATCCGGGTGGCCGTCGGCCCCCAGGACCGCCCAGCCGTCGTCCCCGGCCGCCGGCTCTCCGGCCCCGGCCGCCGGCTCTCCGGCCCCGGCCGCGAGCGGCAGGGGAGTCCACTCGACGGTGAACAGACTGTCCGTGGCATGGCTGCCGGGGGCCACCGCCGCCCGCAGCTGGTCGACGCTCGCGGGCCGCATCGCCACGGAGTCGACGGTCAGCACCGGGGCGCCGACGGCGTCGGCCACGGTCAGCCGCAGGGCGCGCTCGCCCTCGGCGGTCTCCTGGTGGGGAGAGAGACGTACCCGGACCGTGGTCGCCCCGGCCGCCCACAACGCCACGCCGTTCCAGGCGAATGGCAGCCAGACCCGGCCATCGGTGGGTTCGTCACCGGTCGTCTCGGTGTCATCGTGCGTATCGAGCCGGTCGATCAGCAGGGCGGGATGCAGCGCGGCGTCCAGCAGCGCCGGATGGATACCGAACCCGGCCCGCTCCCCGGCGGCCTCGGGCAGGACTACCTCCGCGCACACATCGGCCCCGTCCCGCCACACGGCCCGCAGCCCCTGGAAGGACGGCCCGTAGCCATAGCCCGAGGCCGCGACCCGGTCGTAGAACCCGTCGACGCCGAGCGATGCCGCACCGGCCGGAGGCCACGCCCCGCCCAGGCCCGGCACCTCGTCGGAACGGTCCGGTGGCGGGCTCAGCACGCCCTCCGCATGGCACACCCACCCCGTGGCGGCGGCCTCTCCTTCACCGGCGGCGGGCCGGGAGTACACCCGCACCTCGCGCCGCCCGTCCTCGGCGGCCTCGCCCACCACGATCTGCACCCGCAGCGCGCCCGACGGCGGCAGGACGAGTGGCATGTGCAGCGCCAGCTCATCCACACCGCCACAGCCGACCTCATCGGCCGCCCGCAGTGCCCACTCGGCCAGCGCCGCGCCCGGGACCAGCACCGCGTCCGCCACCACATGCTCACCGAGCCAGGTGTGCGTACGCGCCGAAATCCGGCCCGTCAGCACATGGCCACGGCCATCGGCGAGTTCCACGGCGGCGCCCAGCAGCGGATGTCCGGCGGAGACCAGCCCCAGG
The DNA here is from genome assembly GCF_016741935.1 of Streptomyces endocoffeicus. Lineage (GTDB taxonomy): Bacteria > Actinomycetota > Actinomycetes > Streptomycetales > Streptomycetaceae > Streptomyces > Streptomyces endocoffeicus. The sequence goes on from NZ_JAERRG010000001.1 coordinate 1,262,211, forward strand.
TCGGCCGGGTCGCCGGCGCGTCCGCCGTGGCCGTCGAGCCAGTAGCGCTCGCGCTGGAACGCGTAGGTGGGCAGGGCGACCACGCGGGGCGTCGGGGAACCCGGGTACAGGGTGGTCCAGTCGACGTCGGCTCCGGCGGTGAACGCCTGGGCGAGCGAGTGGAGGAGCTGGGCCCGGCCGCCGTGCTCGCGGCGCAGGGTGGGCACGGTGACGGCCGGGATCTCGGCTTCCTCGAAGGTCTCCTGCAGACCGAGGGTGAGCACGGGGTGGGTGCTTGCCTCGATGAACACCCGGTGCCCGTCCGCCAGCAGCGCCTGAACGGCATCGGTGAACCGCACCCGCTCACGGAGGTTCCGCACCCAGTAGTCCGTATCCAGGACGGAGCCGTCGGCCCGGCCACCGGTCACGGTCGAGTAGAACGCCGTACCCGAACCGGACGTGTCGAGCGGGTGGACACCGGCCAGGAGCTCGTTCAACTCCTCGCGGATCTCGTCCACTTGAGGACCGTGCGAGGCGTAGTCCACCTCGATCAGCCGCGCCCGCTCCCCCGCGTCCTGGCACGCGGCAACGACAGCGGCCACCTGCTCCGGCGGCCCGGAAATCACGGTGGAGAAGGGGCCGTTGACGGCTGCGACGCCCACGCCTCCGGCTCGGTTTCCCAGGTCGGAGAGCAGTTGACCCGCCCGCTCCTGGCCCACACCGAGCGACGCCATCGCCCCGCCCCCGGCCAACCGCCGCAGCGCCTTGCTCCGCAGCGCCACGACCTTGGCACCGTCCTCCAACGACAGCGCCCCCGCGACGACAGCCGCCGCGATCTCACCCTGGCTGTGGCCCACCACCGCCGCGGGACGTACGCCATGTCCTGCCCACACCGCGGCCAACGACACCATCACCGCCCACAACACCGGCTGGACCACATCCACCCGGCCCAGATCCGCCGCACCCTCCGCGCCACGCAGTACGTCCGTGAGCGACCAGTCCGCGTACGGCGCCAGTGCCCGCTCGCACTCGGCCACCCGGGCCGCGAACACCGGCGAGGCTTCCAGCAACTCGGCGCCCATACCGGCCCATTGCGAACCCTGGCCGGGGAAGACGAGCACCGGACCCACGTCACCCGTCAGCGCCGCCGTGCCCGACCGCACCACACCCGGATGCGACACATCCGCCGCCAACGCCTCCACGGCGGCCAACAGCTCCGCACGGTCATCGCCCACCACCACCGCTCGGTGCTCGAACACCGATCGCGTGGTGACCAACGACCACCCCACATCGACGGGCGAGAGCTCGGATGCGCCGCCCACCCGCTCGGCCAGAGCGGCGGCCTGGCCGCGCAGCGCCTCCGCGCTGCGCGCCGAGAGCACCCACGAGACCGTGCCCATGTCGGAGGAGACCGCCTCCGCCTCCGGCCCGTCCTCCTCGGGAACCTGCTCCAGGATCACATGGGCATTGGTGCCGGAGGCGCCGAACGAGGACACCCCGGCCCGGCGCGGGCGCTCACCGTTCGGCCACTCCGCCGCCTCGGTCAGCAGCCGCACCGCACCGCTCTCCCAGTCCACATGCGGGCTCGGCTCGTCGATATGCAGCGAGGCGGGCAGCATTCCATGGCGCATGCCCTGCACCATCTTGATGACACCCGCGACACCCGCCGCCGCCTGCGTATGCCCGATGTTGGACTTGATCGAGCCCAGCAGCAGCGGCTGCTCGGCCGGGCGTTCCTGACCGTAGGTGGCCAGCAGTGCCTGCGCCTCGATCGGATCGCCCAGCGTGGTACCCGTACCGTGCGCCTCCACCGCATCGACATCCGATGCCGACAGTCCGGCGCTCGCCAGGGCCTGCCGGATCACCCGCTGCTGCGACGGGCCGTTCGGCGCCGTCAACCCGTTGGACGCGCCGTCCTGGTTGACCGCCGAACCACGGATCACCGCCAGTACCTCATGATCGTTGCGGCGGGCGTCCGACAACCGTTCCAGCAGCAGAACGCCCACGCCCTCGCCCCAGCCCGTCCCGTCGGCGGCCGCCGCGAAGGGCTTGCAGCGGCCATCGGGGGCCAGACCGCGCTGACGGGAGAAACCGGTGAACACATCCGGGGTGGCCATCACCGTCACCCCACCGGCCAGGGCCAGGGTGCACTCCCCCTGCCGCAACGCCTGCGCCGCGAGATGCATCGCCACCAACGACGACGAACACGCCGTATCCACCGTCACCGCCGGACCCTCGAAGCCCAGCGTGTACGCCACCCGACCCGAGACCACACTGCCCGAACCCGCGAGCATCGCATAGCCCTCGAGCTTCACATCCGCGCCGCCGCCGCTGAGCCCGGCGGCGTAGTCGTGGTACATCACGCCCGCGTAGACACCGGTCGGGCTGCCCTTCAACGACACCGGGTCGATCCCCGCCCGCTCCAGCACCTCCCACGACGCCTCCAACAGCAACCGCTGCTGCGGATCCGTGGCCAGCGCCTCCCGCGGATTGATCCCGAAGAACGCCGCGTCGAACGCGTCCGCGTCATAAAGGAAAGCACCCTCGTTGGCATAGCTGGTGCCCGGGTGATCGGGGTCCGGATGGAACAGCCCATCCAGGTCCCAGCCGCGGCCGGTCGGAAACTCCCCGATCACGTCCTTCCCCGAGGCGACCAGGTCCCAGAGCGTTTCGGGGGAGTTCGCACCTCCCGGGAAACGGCAGGTCATGCCGATGATTGCCACGGGGTCGTCCACGTCGGCCCGCACCGCGAGGGGAGCGCCGGAGGCCGCGGTCCCACCGGTCAGCCGGGTGCACAGATACTCCGCCAGCGCCCGAGGCGTCGGATAGTCGAACACCAACGTCGCCGGCAACCGCAACCCCGTCACCACCGACAACCGATTACGCAACTCCACCGCCGTCAACGAATCAAAACCCAACTCCTTGAACGCCGCATCCACCCGCACCTCACCCAACGAACCAAACCCCAACACCACCGCCACCCCACCCCGCACCACATCCACCACCACACCCAACCGACCAGCCGCATCCAACCCCACCAACTCAGCCGCCAACCCCGAGGCCGACGGACCACCCTCGGCGGCCCGCCGCCGAGTACGACCGGACACCAACCCCCGCAACACCGCCGGAAGATCCTCACCGGCCACCCCGGCCGGGTCGAAGTCCACGGCCACCATCAGCGGGTTCGCGAACCGGCATGCGGCGTCCAGCAGGGCCAGCCCGCGCTCGGACGACAACGGCCTCATTCCGCGCAGCCGCGTCAGATCCGACCGGCCCATATGCCCGGTCATCTCGCTGGCCCGCGCCCACAGCCCCCAGGCCAGGGAAAGCCCGGACAGCCCGAGCGCCCGCCGATGGGCCACCAGCGCGTCGGCAAACGCGTTCGCCGCCGCGTATCCGGCCTGACCCGCGTTGCCCACGACTCCGGCGGCCGAGGAGAACATCACAAACATGCGGAGCGGAAGATCCGCCGTGGCGGTGTGCAGATGGGCGGCCGCCGTGGCCTTCGCCGCCCACACCCGCGCCACCTGTTCCCGCGTCTGCGAGGTGACCACCGCGTCATCCAGCAGCCCCGCCGCATGAATGACACCGGTCAGCGGATGCGCCGGGTCGATACCGGCCACCGCCCCGGCCACCGCGTCCGCGTCCGTGACATCCACCGCGGCGATGCGCACCCGCGCACCCAGATCGCTCAGCCGCTCGGCCAACTCCGGTGCGCCGGGCGCGTCCGAGCCACGTCGGCTGACCAGCACCAGATGCTTGACCTGCCACGTACGTACGAGATGCTCGGCCACCAGACCGCCCAGCAGACCCGTACCACCGGTGATCAGCACCGTGCCATCCGGGTCGAGGCCACCAGGGGTCGGCCCGCCGGATTCCGCCTCGTCGGCACCGTCGGTGGCCCGCGCCCGCATCAGCCGGGGCACCATCGGCCCCCCGGTGCGCAGCGCCGCCTGTGGCTCATCCGCCCGTACGGCACGGACCACGGCGTCCGCCACCTCACCCGCGGCCGGATCGATGGCCTGGTGAAGGTCGAGGAGGACGAATCGGTCCGGGTGTTCCGCCTGTGCGCTCCGCAGCAGCCCCCAGAGCCCCGCGGCGGCCACATTCAGCTCTCCGTCGCCGGAATCCCCGCCTTCATCAGGGTCGCCGGTCGACACCGCGCCACGTGTCACCACCACCAACCGGGCTTCGGCCAGCCGTGGTTCGGCCAGCCACCCCCGCACCAACTCCAGCGCGTGGCCGACGGCGGCCAAGCCATCAGCCGCCCTGGCCGCGGCTCCGGCGTCCGCCGGGCCACCGTCGGCAGGCAGGTAGGTCACGGCGAACGCGGGAGGTGGCGTACCGTCGTCGAGCGCGGCGACCAGCACGTCGAGACCCGGGTGGCACACCACTCCTCCGCCACCGAGTCCGGGCTCCTCGGCCAGGTGCAGCGCGTCCTCGCCCAGTACGACCCAGCCCATGGCGTCGGAGGCGTCCGCGTCCGGCACGTCGCGCATCGGAATCCAGTCCAGCGTGAACAGCCCCTCGACGCCACGTCCGCCCACGGATCGCAGCTGACGGGGGTCGGCGGCACGCATCGTCAGGGAGTCGACCGTGAGCACCGGGGCACCCATGCCATCGGCCACGACCACCCGCAACCCGCGCTCCCCCGCCGCACCGTCCCGATGGGGCGAGAGCCGGACCCGGACCGTGGTCGCCTCCGTGGCCCACAACGACACGCCGTTCCAGGCGAACGGCAGCCTCACCCCGGCATCGTCGGCCGACTCGATGCCGGCGGCGAGCAGCATGGGATGCAGGGCGGCGTCGAGCAGCGCCGGATGGATGCCGAATCCGTCCGCGTCCCCGGCCGCCTCGGGCAGCGCCACCTCGGCCAGCAGGTCCGCACCGTCCCGCCACACGGTGCGCACCCCGTGGAACGACGGCCCGTACGCATAGCCCGACGCCGCGGCATGCTCGTAGAAGCCCTCGACGTCCACCGGCTTCGCGCCCTCGGGAGGCCAGACTCCCGCCAACTCCCCGGCCGCGCCCGGCGCGGCCGCCGGGCTCAGGACACCCTCCGCATGGGCCACCCAGTCCGGATCGGCGCCGGGCTCGGCATCGCGGTCGGGCCGGGAGTACACCCGCACCTCGCGCCGCCCGTCCTCGGCGGCCTCGCCCACCACGATCTGCACCCGCAGCCCGCCCGTCTCCGGCAGCACCAACGGCACCTGCAGCGCGAGTTCCTCGATGCCGCCACAGCCCGCCTCATCGGCCGCCCGCAGCGCCCACTCCACCAGCGCCGCACCCGGCACCAGCGACGCTCCCGCGACCACATGGTCACCGAGCCAGCCGTCGCCGCCGGTGGCCGAAACCCGACCGGTCAGCACCAGCCCGCCATCGGCAAGGCCCACCGCCGCCCGCAACAACGGATGCTCCACCCGCTGCAGCCCCGCGGCACCCACATCACCAATCCCGCCGGTGGCGGTGGCCCAGTAGCGTTGGCGCTGGAAGGCATACGTGGGCAGATCGACCGTACGAGGGGCGGGGTCACCCGGGAACACGGCCCTCCAGTCGACGTCCACCCCGGCGGTGAACGCCTGGGCGAGCGAGTGGAGGAGCTGGGCCCGGCCGCCGTGCTCGCGGCGCAGGGTGGGCACGGTGACGGCCGGGATCTCGGCTTCCTCGAAGATCTCCTGCAGACCGAGGGTGAGCACGGGGTGGGTGCTGGCCTCGATGAACACCCGATGCCCGGCCACCAGCAGCGCCTGAACGGCATCGGTGAACCGCACCCGCTCACGGAGATTGGTCACCCAGTAGGCGGCGTCCAAGTCGGTGGTAACGGCACGGCCGCCGGTCACGGTCGAGTAGAACGCCGTATCCGAACCGGACGTATCGAGCGGACGGACGCCCTCCAGCACCCGCGTCAACTCATCGCGGATCTCCTCCACCTGGGGGCCGTGCGAGGCGTAGTCCACCTCGATCAGCCGCGCCCGCTCGCCCGCCTCCTGACATACGGCCACGACAGCGGCCACCTGAACCGGCCGACCCGAAATCACGGTGGAGGAGGGTCCGTTGACGGCCGCCACACCCACACCGGCGGCCCGATCCCCAAGCTCCGACAGCAACTGCCCCGCCCGCTCCTGACCCACACCGAGCGACGCCATCGCCCCACCACCGGCCAACCGCCGCAGCGCCTTGCTACGCAAAGCCACGACTTTGGCACCGTCCTCCAAAGACAGCGCCCCCGCGACGACAGCCGCCGCGATCTCCCCCTGGCTGTGGCCCACCACCGCCGCAGGACGTACGCCATGCCCGGCCCACACCGCCGCCAACGACACCATCACGGCCCACAGGACAGGCTGGACCACATCCACCCGGCCCAGATCCGCCGCACCCTCCGCGCCACGCAGTACGTCCGTGAGCGACCAGTCCACATACGGCGTCAGCGCCCGCTCACACTCGGCCACCCGGGCCGCGAACACCGGCGACGCTTCCAGCAGCTCGGCGCCCATCCCCACCCACTGCGAACCCTGACCGGGAAAGACCAGCACCGGCCCTACATTTCCCGTCAACGCCGCCGCACCCGACTGCACCACACCCGGATGCGACACACCCCCCGCCAACGCCTCCACACCCGCCAACAGCTCCACACGGTCAGCACCCACCACCACCGCCCGATGCTCAAACACCGACCGCGCAGTGACCAACGACCACCCCACATCGACGAACGACAGCCCAGACACGCACCCCACCCGCTCAGCCAACGCCGCAGCCTGCCCCCGCAACGCCTCCACACTCCGACCCGACACCACCCACGGAACCGTGCCCACCTCAGAGGACGGCTCCGACGCATCCTCCTCAGGAGCCTGCTCCACGATCACATGCGCATTGGTGCCGCTGATCCCGAAGGACGACACACCGGCCCGGCGCGGGCGCTCACCGTTCGGCCACTCCACCGGCTCGGTCAGCAGCCGTACACCGCCGCCGTCCCACTCCACATGCGGGGTCAGCTCCTCGGCGTGGAGGGTGGCCGGGAGTACGTCGTGCCGCAGGGCCATCACCATCTTGATGACACCGGCCACACCCGCCGCACCCTGCGTATGGCCGATGTTGGACTTCAGCGAGCCGAGCCACAGTGGCCGGTCCTCCGCCCGGTCGCGGCCGTACGTGGCGATCAGCGCGTCGGCCTCGATCGGGTCGCCCAGCTTGGTGCCCGTGCCATGCGCCTCCACCGCGTCCACCTCGGACGGGGCCAGCCGGGCACTGGCGAGGGCCTGGCGGATCACCCGCTGCTGCGATGGGCCGTTCGGCGCGGTGAAGCCATTGCTGGCGCCGTCCTGGTTGATGGCCGAGCCCCGGATCACCGCCAGGACCCGATGACCGTTGCGCCGGGCGTCGGACAGCCGCTCCAGCAGTACCAGGCCGACGCCTTCGCCCCAGCCCGTTCCGTCGGCATTCGCCGAGAACGCCTTGCACCGCCCGTCCGGGGACAGCCCCCGCTGCCGGGAGAAGCCGGTGAACACCTCGGGGGTGGTCATCACCGTCACCCCGCCGGCCAGGGCCAGGGCGCACTCCTCCTGCCGCAGTGCCTGGCAGGCCAGATGGATCGCGACCAGGGAGGACGAACACGCCGTCTCCACCGTGACGGCCGGTCCCTCCAGACCGAGGGTGTAGGACACCCGGCCCGAGAGCAGGCTCGGTGCGTTGCCCGCGTATCCCTCGGATCCCTTCTGCGGAAGGTCACCCGATGTGGTGCCACCGGTGGTGGCCGTACCGGCGTAGACGCCCGTCCGGGAGCCCTTGAGGGACACCGGGTCGATTCCCGCCCGTTCGCATGCCTCCCAGGCGGTTTCCAGCAGCAGTCGCTGCTGGGGGCTGGTGGCGAGCGCCTCGCGCGGGCTGATGCCGAAGAACCGCGGGTCGAATCGGTCGGCGTCGTAGAGGAATCCGCCCCGGCGGACATACGTGGTGCCGGGGTGGTCCGGGTCCGGGTGGTAGAGGCTGTCGAGGTCCCAGCCGCGGTCGGTGGGGAAGTCCCCGATGGCGTCCACACCGCCCGCGACCAGCCGCCACAGGTCCTCGGGCGTGTTCACCCCGCCCGGGAACCGACAGGCGATGCTCACGACCGCGATCGGCTCCTGGTATCGCTCCTCCACCTCACGCAAACGCAGGCGCGTATCGTGCAGATCCGCGGAAACGCGCTTGAGATACTCGACCAGCTTCTCTTCATTCACGTTCACCATGAGGTTTCACCCGGCCCTCAGCGGTCGTCGCGCCCGGCACATTCAGGACACGCCCAGTTCGTTGTCGATGAAGTCGAGAACCTGGGCCGCGGACGCGGACTCCAGCCTCTCCGCGGCGGTCATCTCTTCCTCCGCCGGCTTTCGTGTCGCCTTCCACTTCGCCAGCAGGCCTTCGAGCCGTGCCGTGACCGCCCCCGAGTCGTCGTCTTCCATCTGGAGGCCGAGCAGGGTGGCTTCGAGCCTGGCCAGTTCGTTGAGGACCGGATCGGCGCCTCCCCGGCCCGGTGTGGCGCCGACCGCCGGAGCGATGCGCTCCAGCAGGTAGTCGGCGAGCACCGCCGCGTCCGGATAGTCGAAGACGAGGGCCGCGGGCAGACGCAGACCGGTGGCGGCGGCGAGCCGGTTGCGCAGTTCGACGGCGGTCAACGAGTCGAAGCCCAGCTCCTTGAAGTTGGTGTCCGCCTGCACCGCCTCGGCGTCGGCGTGTCCGAGCACGGTGGCCACATGGCCACGGACCAACTGGAGGACGGCGCGGTGCTGTTCCGCGGCGGACAGCCCCGCCAGCCGGTCGGCCCAGTCGTCCGGCCGCGCGCCGGCTGCCGCCGCCGTACGCCGTGCCGCCGCGCCACCGGCCCCCGAGGCGGCGAGGGCGCGGAGCGTGGCCGGGAGGCCCTCGGCGGGCTGGGCGGCGAGGACACGAGTGTCCATATCCGCCGCGATCAGCTGGTGGCCACCGTGCTCGGACGCCGCGTCGAGCAGCCGGAGGGCGTGGCCCGCGGCCATCGCGGTGACACCCGAGCGGGACATCCGGGCCAGGTCCGCGTCGGCGAGGCCGCCGGTCATCTCGCTGGCCTCGGCCCATAGGCCCCACGCCACCGAGACCGTTGGCAGGCCCAGCGCCTGGCGGTGGGCCGCGAGCGCGTCGCAGAAGGCGTTGGCCGCCGCGTAGTTGGCCTGTCCCGGGCTGCCCATGACCCCGGCGGCCGACGAGAACAGCACGAACGCGCCCAGGCGCAGATGTGCCGTCGCGGTGTGCAGATGCGCCGCGGCGGTGGCCTTCGCCGCCCAGACCCGCGCCAGTCGCTCGGGAGTCTGCGCGGTGACGACCGCGTCGTCCAGCACACCCGCGGCATGGATGACCGCGGTCAGCGGACGCTCGGGATCGACCCCCGCCACCAGCTCGGCCACGGCTGTCGCGTCTGTGACATCGGCCGCGACGATGCGTACTCGCGCGCCCAGGGCGGTCAGCCGGGCGACGAGGTCCTGGGCGCCCGGCGCGTCCGGGCCCCGGCGGCTCACCAGCAGCAGATGCCCGATTCGCCAGACCCGTACGAGGTGTTCGGCGACCAGGGCGCCCAGTGTGCCGGTGCCACCGGTGATGAGCACCGTGCCGTCCGGGTCCACGGGGGCGGGGACGTCCAGGACCAGCTTGCCGGTGTGCTTGGCCTGGCTGAGGTGGCGCAGCGCCTCACGTGTCCGGCTCAGCGGCCAGGTCCGCACCGGCAGCGGCGGCAGGGCTGCGGTGGCTCGGATGATAGCTCCGGTGGCGCCGGTGGCTCGGGCGTCTCCGGTGGCTGCGGTGCCTCCGGTGGCTGCGGTGAGCTCGGCGGCACCGGTGGCTCCGGCGGCCCGGGCACCTCCGGCACCCACGGCGGCCCCGGTAGCCCCCGCGGCCTTGGCGGCACCGGCAACCTCAGCGGCACCAGTACCTCCGGCGGCCCCGGCCGCCCCCGTGGTGAACAGCTCGCCCAGTTCGGCCAGCATCCGGCCGATGCGTTCGGGTCCCGCGTCAGTGACCAGGTCGTAGATCTGGTACGCCACTCCCGGGTGCTCTTCCGCGACGCGCTCGGGGTCACGGAGGTCGGTCTTGCCCATCTCCATCAGCCGGCCGCCCTCGGCCAGCAGCCGCAGGGAGGCGTCCACGAAGGGCCCGGCGAGGCTGTTGAGCACCACATCGACGCCACGTCCGCCGGTGGCCCCCCGGAACACCTCCTCGAAGTCCAGATCGCGCGACGAGGCCCGATGGGCCGCATCGACGCCCATCTCCTCCAGCACCCCGTGCTTCGCCGGACTCGCCGTCGCGTAGACCTCCGCTCCCAGGTGGCGGGCGATCCGCACGGCCGCCATGCCCACACCGCCGGTCGCGGCATGGATCAGGACCGACTCCCCGGCCCGGAGCCCGGCCAGCTCCACGAGCCCGTACCAGGCGGTCAGGTACGCCACCGGCACCGCGGCCGCCTGCGGATAGGTCCACCCGGCGGGAACGGGCGCCACCATACGGGCGTCGGTCACCGCCGTCGGGCCGAACGCGCGGTCGAAGACCCCCATGACCCGGTCGCCCACGGCGAGCCCGGTCACTTCGGGGCCGATGTCCAGCACCACGCCGGCACCCTCTCCACCGAGCCCGGTCTGGCCCGGGACCATGCCCAAACTGATGAGTGCGTCGCGGAAGTTGATACCGGCCGCGTGCACCGCCACCCGCACCTGATGCGGTCCGAGGGGCTCGAGCACCTCCGGGCACGGCACCGGCTGCACGTTCTCCACCGTGGCCGCGCCGGTCAGCTCCAGCCGCCATGCGGGCTGTCCCACCAGTGCGGCCACACCGCCGCTGCTCACACCGCCGGCGCGCATCAGCCGGGGCACCCGGAGCCGCCCCGCCCGCAGCGCGACCTGCGGCTCGTCCAGGTGCGCGGCACACGCCACCGCGCTGCGCACACCCTCCGCGAGCGGCTCGGCATCCGGGTCGAGATCGACCAGAAGGAACCGTCCCGGGTTCTCCGCCTGCGCACTGCGCACCAGCCCGCACACGGCGGCCCCGGCCATGTCCACGCCGCCGTCTCCGGGGGCCTCCGCCTCGGTTGCGTCGATCGCGACGGCCCCCCGGGTGACCACCACCAGCAGGGCGTCGGCCAGCCGAGGCTCGGCCAGCCAACCCCGCGCCAGCTCCAACGCCCACTCCGAGGCCGCCAGACCGTCGGCCGCCAGGTCCGTGCCGATGTGCCGCTCGGACGTGTCGCCGAGGGCGGGCAGATACGCGATGGCCACCGGGGGAACGGGGTCGCCACCGTCGAGGGCGGACACCAACGCCTCCAGATGCGGATGGCGTACCGCGTCCGGCACGATCGGCCCGCGCTCCTGCGGTCCCAAAACCACCCAACCGCTGCCACGGTCTGCCGAATCCGGCTCCTGGCCTCCCGCATCGGTGTCCTGTGCGGGAACGGGCAGGGGCGTCCACTCCAGGGTGAACAGCCCGTCCACCCGCGGCCCGCCGGAGGTCCGCAGCTGGTCGACGGCGGCCGGTCGCATCACCAGCGAGTCGACGGTCAGCACCGGACCGCCGACGGCGTCGGCCACCTCGACCCGCAGCCCGCGCTCGCCCTCGGCACCGCCCGCCTCCCGCCGCTGGGGCGAGAGTCGGACCCGTACGGTCGTAGCACCGCCCGCCCACAGCGATACGCCGTTCCAGGCGAACGGCAGCCACACCCGGCCATCGTCGTGGTCCTCCTCGGTCCGGTCCAGGAGCAACGCCGAATGCAGCGCGGCATCCAGCAGCGCCGGGTGGATACCGAACCCCTCCGGGTCTCCGGCGGCCTCGGGCAGTGCCACTTCGGCGAGTACATCGGCGCCGTCCCGCCATACCGCCCGCAGTCCACGGAACGACGGCCCGTACGCGTATCCGGACGCCTCGGCGCGCTCGTAGAACCCGTCGAGCCGTACGGGCTCCGCGCCCACCGGAGGCCACGCCCGCCCCGGCTCGTCCTCCGGCCCCCGCGCGGGGCCCTGTGGAGACGGCGGGCCCAGGATGCCCTCGGCGTGGCATACCCAGCCCGGGTCGGCGCCGGGCTCGACATCGCGGTCGGGCCGGGAGTACACCCCCACATCGCGCCGCCCGTCCTCGGTGGCCACGCCGGCGACCACCTGGACGCGCAACCCGCCAGACGCGGGGAGGACGAGCGGGATCTGGAGCGCCAGCTCCTCCACCCGGCCGCAACCCGCCTCGTCGGCTGCCCGCAGTGCCCACTCCACCAGCGCCGCGCCCGGCGCCAGCACGGCGCCCACCATCACATGCTCGGCCAGCCAGCCCCCGGCATCCCCGGCACCCCCGGCACCCCTGGCCGAGATCCGGCCGGTCAGCACCAGCCCGCCGTCGGCGAGCCCGACGGCCGCCGGCAGATGTGGGTGCTCGACGCGCTGCAGCCCGGCGGCCCCCACGTCCCCGACGCCACCGCCCGCCGCCAGCCAGTAGCGCTCGCGCTGGAAGGCGTACGTCGGCAGATCGACCGTCCGGGGTGCCGGATCGGCCGGGAACCAGCGTGCCCAGTCGACATCGGTGCCATGGGTGTGCAGCTGAGCGAGGGTGTGGCCGAGCGCGTGGGCATCGGGCCGTTTACGGCTCAGGGTGGCCGCCACCAGCGGGCTCGGCCGCCCGGTCCCGCCCTCGCCCCCGTCGGTGTCGGCCGTCGCCTCGTCGGCGGCGAGGTGCTGAAGGGTGTGCTGGGTCGCGGTGGCCAGGACGGGGTCGGGGCCGAGCTCGAGGAAGACACCCGTTTCGGGCGCGATATGAGCGACGGCGGGGTGGAATCGCACGGGCCGGCGGATGTGCCGCACCCAGTAGTCCGGTGTGGCCAACTCCTCGGCGGCCGGCTCCCCGGTGAGGTTGCTGAGCACCAGAAGGGTGGGCCGGTGGAAGGTCAGGCCGCCGATGGCCTGCGCGAACGGCTCCAGGATCGGGTCCATCAGCGGGGAGTGGAAGGCGTGGCTGACCGTCAGCGGCCTGGTCTTGCGGCCCTGCGCCGCCCAGGAGGCACGGATGTCGGCGACCAGCTCGATCGGACCGGAGACCACGGTGTTGCCGGGGGTGTTCAGGGCGGCGATGCCCACCTGGCCGTCGTAAGCCGCCAGATCCTCGGCGAGTTCCTCGGCGGTGGCGGCGATGGTGGCCATGCCTCCGCCGGTGGGGAGTTCGCCCATGAGCGTGGCGCGGGCGGCCACGAGTCGGCAGGCGTCGGGGAGGTCGAAGACCCCGGCGACATGGGCGGCGGCGATCTCGCCGATCGAATGCCCGATGACGGCGTCCGCGCGTACCCCGAACGAGTCGAGCAGCCGTGCCAAGGCGATGTGCAGCGCGAACAGCCCCGCCTGGGCGTAGGTGGTGTGGTCCAACAGCCCCGGCCGCTCGGCCACACCGTGGAAGACCACGTCGCGGAGGGGATGTTCCAGGTGGGGGTCGAGCAGCCCGCAGACCTCGTCGAACGCGGTGGCGAACACCGGGAACCGGTCGTACAGCCCGGCCCCCATCCCCTGGCGCTGGCTGCCCTGACCGCTGAAGAGCCATACGGTCTTGCCCGCCGCCGCTCCGCTGCCGGGGAGCACCACACCCGGATGGGGTTCACCGGTGGCCAGCGCCTCCACGGCGGCCAGCAGCTCGGCTCGGTCATCGCCCAACGCCACCGCCCGGTGCTCGAACAGCGACCGGGTGGTCGCGAGGGACCAGCCCACCTCGACCATCGACATCTCCTCGTGCCCGGCCACCCGTTCGGCCAGCGCGGCGGCCTGGCCACGCAGCGCCTCCGCGCTCCGCGCGGACAGCATCCATGGGACGGCCGGTAGGTGGTCGGGGGAGGCCACGGGCTCGGTCGTGACGCGCTCGACCGGCTCGGGGGCCTGCTCCAAGAGGAGATGGGCATTGGTGCCGGAGGCGCCGAAGGAGGACACCCCGGCCCGGCGCGGTCGCTCGTCGTCGCGCCACTCCACCGGCTCGGTCAGCAGCCGCACCGCACCGCTCTCCCAGTCCACATGGGGAGTGGGCTCGTCAATGTGCAGGGAGGCGGGCATCGTTCCGTGTCTGATCGCCTGCACCATCTTGATGACGCCCGCGACACCCGCCGCCGCCTGGGCATGGCCGATGTTGGACTTGATCGAGCCCAGCAGCAGCGGCTGCTCGGCCGGGCGTTCCTGACCGTAGGTGGCCAGCAGTGCCTGCGCCTCGATCGGGTCACCCAGCGTGGTACCCGTACCGTGTGCCTCCACCGCATCGACGTCGGACGGCGACAGACCGGCGCTCGCCAGGGCCTGCCGGATCACCCGCTGCTGGGAGGGGCCGTTGGGCGCGGTGAGCCCGTTGGACGCACCGTCCTGGTTGACGGCGGAGCCACGGATCACGGCCAGGACGTCATGGCCGTTGCGGCGGGCGTCCGACAGCCGTTCCAGCAGCAGAACGCCCACACCCTCGCTCCAGCCGGTGCCATCGGCCGCAGCGGCGAAGGGCTTGCAGCGGCCATCGGGGGCCAGACCGCGCTGGCGGGAGAAACCGGTGAACACATCCGGGGTGGCCATCACCGTGACGCCACCGGCCAGGGCCAGGGTGCACTCCCCCTGCCGCAACGCCTGCGCCGCGAGATGCATCGCCACCAACGACGACGAACACGCCGTATCCACCGTCACCGCCGGACCCTCGAAGCCCAGCGTGTACGCCACCCGGCCCGAGACCACACTGCCGGAGCTGGCCAGCATGGCGTAGCCCTCCAGCCGTGCGTCGCCGCCGCTGAGTCCGGCGGCGTAGTCGTGGTACATCACGCCCGCGTAGACCCCGGTCGGGCTGCCCTTCAACGACACCGGGTCGATCCCCGCCCGCTCCAGCACCTCCCACGACGCCTCCAACAGCAACCGCTGCTGCGGATCGGTGGCCAGCGCCTCCCGCGGATTGATCCCGAAGAACGCCGCGTCGAACGCGTCCGCGTCGTACAGGAACCCGCCTTTGCGCGCGTACGAGGTGCCGGGGTGGTCGGGGTCGGGGTGGAAGAGCCCGTCCAGGTCCCAGCCCCGGCCGGTCGGAAACTCCCCGATGGCGTCACGGCCCGAGGCGACGAGCTCCCAGAGCTCCTCCGGGGAGCTGACCCCGCCCGGGAAGCGGCAGGTCATCGCGACGATGGCGATCGGCTCGTCCGTGTCGCCCCGCACCGCGAGGGGAGCACGGGAGCTTACGGTCTCGCCGCTCAGCCGGGTGCACAGATACTCCGCCAGCGCACGAGGCGTCGGATAGTCGAACACCAACGTCGCCGGCAACCGCAACCCCGTCACCACCGACAACCGATTACGCAACTCCACCGCCGTCAACGAATCAAAGCCCAACTCCTTGAACGCCGCATCCACCCGCACCTCACCCAACGAACCAAACCCCAACACCACCGCCACCCCACCCCGCACCACATCCACCACCACACCCAACCGACCAGCCGCATCCAACCCCACCAACTCAGCCGCCAACCCCGAGGTCCCCGTCTCACCGGCCGCCATCCGGCGCGCGGTCCTGCCGGACACCAACCCCCGCAGCACCGCCGGAAGATCCTGACGAGCCACCCCGGCCGTGTCGACGGCGGCGGCGACACAGAGAGAGTTGCCCTGTGCACAGGCGGCATCGAGCAGGCCCAGCGCCTTCTCGCTGGACATCGCGGTGATGCCCGAGCGGGACATCCGGGCCCGGTCCGTCGCGGCGAGCTTTCCGGTCAGCTCGCTGGACCGGGCCCACAGGCCCCAGGCCACCGACAGCCCCGGGAGGCCATGGGCCTGGCGGTGGGCGGCGAGGGCGTCGCAAAAGGCGTTCGCCGCCGCGTAGTTGGCCTGTCCCGGGCTGCCCAGGACGCCGGCGGCCGACGAGAACATCGCGAACAGGGAGAGCGGAAGATCGGCGGTGGCGGTGTGCAGATGCGCCGCACCCATCGCCTTGGCCGCCCACACCCGGGCCAACCGTTCGGGTGTCTGGGAGGTCACCACCGCGTCGTCGAGCAGCCCCGTGGCATGGATGACACCGGTCAACGGATGGTCGGCGTCGATCCCCGCCACGAGTTCGGCCACCGCCGACGCGTCCGTGACGTCCACGGCGGCGATCCGCACCGGTGCGCCCAACTCCTCCAAACGCGCGGCCAGTTCGTGAGCTCCCGGGGCGTCCGGCCCGCGACGGCTCACCAGGAGCAGATGGCCGACCTGCCAGGTGCGCACCAGATGTTCGGCCACCAGGCCGCCCAGGGTGCCGGTGCCGCCCGTCACCAGCACGGTGCCGTCGGGATCGAGCGCTACCGGGTCGTCCCGCCCCTCCGGACCGCTGTCGACGGAGGCACGGATCAGCCGTGGCACCCACGCCCGTCCATCCCGCACGGCCAACTGCGGCTCGTCCAGGTCCACCGCCCGCGCGACGGCGTCCCGCACGTTGTCCGCGCTCGCATCGGCCGCCGGGTCGAAGCCGAGGTCGAGGTCAAGGTCGAGGTCGAGGTCGAGCAGCAGGAAACGCCCCGGGTTCTCCGCCTGAGCGCTCCGCAGAAGACCCCAGAGCGCGGCGGCGGCCACATCCGTACCGCTCTCGGTGTCGGCGACGGCGACCGCGCCACGCGTCACCACGACCAACCGGGCATCGGCAAGCCGTGGTTCGGCAAGCCACTGCTGCACCAGCGCGAGAGCCCGCTGTGCCATCGCCAGACCAGCAGTCGCCAGGTCGGCCACGATGTCGGCATCGGCGTCCGGGCGCGGGAACTCGGCGAGCACCAGGGCCGGAGCCGGCTTCCCGTCATCGAGCCCCGCGAGCAACGCCTCCAGATCCGGGCCGGCGCCCTCGGCCGCCAGCACCGCCCAGCTGCCGCGATCGGCCACCGGCCCGCCGGTCCCCGTCGGCTGCGACAGTGTCGGCTGCGGCAGTGGGGTCCAGTCCAGGACGAACAGACCGTCCACACCACGCGTTGTCCCAGCCCGCAGCTGCTCTACGGCCGCCTGTCGCGTCACCAGGGAGTCGACCGTCAGAACGGGGTCGCCCACGGCATCGGCCGCCACCAGGCGCAGCCCGCGCTCACCCTCGGCACCGCCCCGATGCGGGGACAGCCGAACGCGTACGGTGCTGGCTCCAGCGGCCCACAGCGAGACCCCGTTCCAGGCGAACGGCAACCACACCTGGCCGCTGTCCCGCTCCTGGTCGGACCCCGTGTCGAGCAGGAGGGCCGGGTGCAGGGCCGCGTCGAGCAGCGCCGGGTGGATGCCGAACCCGTCCGCGTCGCCCGCCGCCTCGGGCAGCGACACCTCGGCCAGCAGGTCCGCACCGTCCCGCCACATGGCGCGCAGTCCCCGGAACGACGGCCCGTACGCATACCCCGCCGCCGCGGAGCGCTCGTAGAACCCGTCCAGATCCACCGATTGCGCACCCACCGGAGGCCATGTCCCGCCCAGTCCCTCGGCCGACGGTTCCGCGCCTTCCAGCGCCGGGCTCAGCACCCCCTCGGCGTGGCACACCCAGCCCACGTCGGGACCCGAGTCGACCTCGCCATCCGGACGTGAGTAGATCCGCACATCGCGCCGCCCGTCCTCCGCCGCGGCGCCCACCACCACCTGGATGCGCAATCCGCCTGACTCGGGCAGCACCAACGGCACTTGCAGCGCCAGCTCCTCGACCCCACCACAACCGACCTCGTCGGCCGCTCGCAACGCCCACTCCACCAGCGCCGCGCCCGGGGCCAGGGCGGTGTCCGCCACGATGTGCTCGCCGAGCCAGCCGCCGCCACCGCCACCGGCCGCGATGCGCCCGGTGAGCAGATGGGTGCTCCCATCAGCCAACTCCACGGCGGCGCCCAGCAACGGATGGTCCGCGGCGACCAGACCGAGGCCGCTGGGGTCACCAGTCGCGCCCGAGGCGTTCATCCAGTAACGCTGGTGCTGGAAGGCGTACGTGGGCAGATCGACCGTACGGGGGGTGGGGTCGGCCGGGAACGCCGCCTTCCAGTCGACCTCGACCCCGGCGATGAACGCCTGGCCGAGAGAGTGGAGGAGCTGGACCTGGCCACCGTGATCGCGACGCAGGGTCGGTACGGCGACCGCGTCCACACCTACTTGCTCAAAGGTCTCCTGCAAGCCGAGGATCAGCACGGGGTGAGTACTGGCCTCGATGAACACCCGATGCCCATCGGACAGCAGAGCCTCGACGGCATCGGCGAACCGCACCCGCTCCCGCAGATTCCGCACCCAATAGTCCGCATCCAGGACGGATGCATCGGCCCGGCCACCGGTCACCGCCGAATAGAACGCCACCTCATCCGCGCCGCCGACGACCGGACGAACACCGGCCAAAACGTCGTTCAACTCCTCGCGGATCTCATCCACCTGAGGACCATGCGAGGCATAGTCCACCTCGATCAGCCGCCCCCGCTCGCCCGCCTCCTGACACACGGCCACCACAGCGGCCACCTGGACCGGCGGACCAGAAATCACGGTGGAGGAGGGCCCGTTGACAGCCGCCACACCCACACCAGCGGCCCGATCACCAAGCTCCGACAGCAACTGCCCCGCCCGCTCCTGACCCACACCGAGCGACGCCATCGCCCCACCACCGGCCAACCGCCGCAACGCCCTGCTCCGCAACGCCACGACCTTGGCGCCATCCTCCAGGGACAGCGCACCCGCGACCACAGCCGCCGCGATCTCACCCTGACTGTGACCCACCACCGCCGCAGGACGTACGCCATGCCCGGCCCACACCGCGGCCAACGACACCATCACCGCCCACAACACCGGCTGCACCACATCCACCCGCCCCAAATCCGCCGCACCCTCCACCCCACCCAACACATCCGAAAGCGACCACTCCACAAACGGCGCCAACGCCCGCTCACACTCCGCAACCCGCCCCGCGAACACCGGCGACACCTCAAGCAGCTCCGCACCCATCCCCACCCACTGCGAACCCTGACCCGGAAACACCAACACCGGACCCACATCACCCGTCAACGCCGCCGCACCCGACTCCACCACACCCGGATGCGACACACCCCCCGCCAACGCCTCCACACCCGCCAACAACCCAGCACGATCACCACCCACCACCACCGCCCGATGCTCAAACACCGACCGCGCAGTGACCAACGACCACCCCACGTCAACCAACGAAAGCCCAGACACACCACCCACCCACTCACCCAACGCCGCAGCCTGCCCCCGCAACGCCTCCACACCCCGCCCCGACACCACCCACGGAACCACCCCGCCCACCTCAGAGGACGGCTCCGACGCATCCTCCTCAGGAGCCTGCTCCACGATCACATGCGCATTGGTGCCGCTGATCCCGAACGCGGACACCCCGGCGCGGCGTGGCCGCTCGTTCCTCGGCCACTCCACCGGGTCCGTGAGCAACCGCACCGCACCGCCGGACCAGTCCGCGTGCGGGGTCGGCTCATCGACGTGCAGCGTGGCGGGCAGCAGTTGATGGCGGAGGGCCATCACCATCTTGATGACACCGGCCACACCCGCCGCACCCTGCGTATGGCCGATGTTGGACTTCAGCGAGCCGAGCCACAGTGGCCGGTCCTCCGCCCGGTCCTGGCCGTACGCGGCGAGCAGCGCCTCGGCCTCGATCGGGTCGCCGAGCGTGGTGCCCGTGCCATGGGCCTCCACCGCATCTACCTCGGCGGACGACAGCTGCGCGTTGATCAGTGCCTGGCGGATCACCCGCTGCTGCGATGGGCCGTTCGGCGCGGTGAGCCCGTTCGACGCACCGTCCTGGTTGATGGCCGAGCCCCGGAGCACCGCCAGCACCTGGTGGCCGTTGCGCTGTGCGTCGGAGAGCCGTTCCAGCAGCAGGAGTCCCACGCCCTCCGAGAAGCCCGTGCCGTCCGCGGCGGCCGCGAAGGGCTTGCAGCGGCCGTCGGGGGCGAGGCCGCGCTGGCGGGAGAACTCGACGAAGGTGTTCGGGGTGGTCATGACGGTCACGCCACCGGCCAGGGCCAGGGTGCACTCCCCCTGCCGCAGTGCCTGGCAGGCCAGATGCATCGCGACCAGCGACGACGAACACGCCGTATCCACCGTCACCGCGGGCCCCTCCAGCCCGAGGGTGAAGGCCACCCGCCCCGAGACGACGCTCAGGGTGTTTCCGGTGAGCAGATATCCTTCCGCGCTCTTTTCGATCTGCGGGGTGCCGAAGCCCAGGATTCCGGCGCCCGCGTAGACCCCGGTGGGGGTGCCCTTCAGTGAGGTGGGGTCGATTCCGGCACGTTCGAGCAATTCCCAGGCGACTTCCAGCAGTTGGCGCTGCTGGGGTTCGGCCGCGAGGGCCTCGCGCGGGCTGATGCCGAAGAAGGTGGCGTCGAAGCCGTCGGCCCGGTCGAGGAATCCGCCGTGGCGGACATAGCTGGTGCCGGAGTGGTCGGGGTCCGGGTGGAACAGCCCGGACAGGTCCCAGCCGCGGTCGGTGGGGAACTCCCCGATCGCGTCCCCGCGCGAGGCGACCAGCCGCCACAGGTCCTCGGGCGAGGTGATTCCGCCGGGAAACCGGCAGGCCATGCTGACGATGGCCACCGGCTCCTGGGAACGCTCCTCCATCTCGCGAAGCCGCCGACGCGTCTGCCCCAGATCGGCCGTGACCTTCTTGAGGTACTGGCGGAGCTTCTCTTCGGTACCCGACATCAGTTCCGCGCCTCCATCAGGGCAGTTCACGGTCAATGAGCTCGAACATCTCGTCGTCCGAGGCGGCTTCGAGGGCGTCGAAGCCGGTCGCGCCGACCGGGTCGCCGGACCCGCCGCCGTTCCACTTCGCCAGCAGGGCGCCCAGGCGTTGGGCGATCCGCTGCCGGCCTTCGTCGTCCGTGTCGAGGGTGGCCAGGGTGGTGTCCAGCCTGGCCAGCTCGCCCAGAACCGGGTCGACGGCGTCCCGCCCCGGAGTGGCCCCGTCGCCGGGGGCCAGCCGTTCCAGCAGGTAGTCGGCGAGTACGGCCGCCTCCGGGTAGTCGAAGACCATTCCGGCGGGCAGGCGCAGTCCGGTGGCGGCGGCGAGGCGGTTGCGCAGTTCGACGGCGGTCAGGGAGTCGAAGCCCAGCTCCTTGAAGCTGGCCTCTGCCTGCACTGCGTCCACATCGGCGTGTCCGAGCACCGTGGCGGCGTGGCCACGGACCAGGTTGAGGACAAGTCGGTGTCGTTCGGCCGTGGACAGGCCCGCGAGCCGGGCGCCCCAGTCGACTTGTGCGCCCTCCCCGGCCGCCGCCGCGGTGCGCCGCCCGGCGCCGCCACCACCGCCGGTGGCGGCCAGGGCGCGCAGCGTGGCGGGCAGGCTGTCGGCGGGCAGTCCGGCGAGGGTTCGGGGGTCCACCTGGGCGGCGACCAGATGGGCACCGCCGTGCTGGACGGCGGCGTCGAGCAGGGCCAGACCGTGCCGGGTGCTCAGGGCCGCCACGCCGGTACGGGACATCCGGGCCAGATCCGCCTCGGCCAGGTGTCCGGTCATGCCGCTCGCGTCGGCCCACAGGCCCCAGGCGATCGAGACGCCCGGCAGCCCGGCAGCCCGGCGGTGGGCGGCGAGCGCGTCGCAAAAGGCGTTGGCAGCGGCGTAGTTGGCCTGTCCCGGGCTGCCGAGTGTGCCCGCGGCGGAGGAGAAGAGGACGAACACGCCGAGCCGCAGATGCGCGGTCGCCGTGTGCAGATGGGCCGCGGCCGTGGCCTTGGCCGTCCAGACCCGCGCCAGCCGTTCGGGGGTCTGTGCGGTGACCACCGCGTCGTCCAGCACACCGGTGGCGTGGATGACTCCGGTCAGCGGATGCTCGGGGTCGACCCCCGCCACCAGCTCCGCCACCGTCGAGGCGTCGGTGACATCCGCTGCCGCGACGCGCACCCGCGCGCCCAGCCCCTCCAGCCGGGTGGCCAGGTCGCGGGCGCCCGGAGCGTCCGGCCCCCGCCTGCTCACCAGCAGCAGATGGCCGATTCCCCAGGCGCGGACGAGGTGTTCGGCGATGTAGGCGCCCAGGGTGCCGGTGCCACCGGTGATGAGGACCGTGCCGTCCGGGTCGACCGCCGCGGGTACGTCGAGCACCAGTTTGCCGGTGTGCTTGGCCTGGCTCAGCTGCCGTAGCGCGTCCCGCGCCCGGCTGAGCGGCCAGGGCCGTACGGGTGCGGGCCGCAGCACTCCGGTGGCGAACAGCCCGCTCAACTCGTTCAGCATCTCCCCGATACGGTCCGGCCCGGCGTCGGGGACCAGGTCGAAGGCGCGATAGCGGATGCCCGTACGCACGGCCGCGAGGTGTTCCGGGTCGCGGATGTCGGTCTTGCCCATCTCGGAGAGCCGTCCGCCGTCGGCCAGCAGTCGCAGGGAGGCGTCGACGAACGGCCCGGCGAGGCTGTTGAGCACCACATCGACGCCACGTCCGCTGGTGGCCTCGCGGAACACCTCCTCGAAGTCCAGATCGCGCGACGAGGCCCGATGCGCCTGGTCGATGCCCATGCCCTCCAGTACCCCGTGCTTGCCGGGGCTCGCCGTCGCGTAGACCTCGGCGCCCAGGTGGCGGGCGATGTGCACCGCCGCCATGCCGACGCCACCGGTGGCGGCGTGGATCAGCACCGTTTCGCCGTTCCGCAGCCCGGCCAGGTCCACCAGCCCGTACCAGGCGGTGAGGAACACCACCGGTACGGCGGCCGCCTGCCGGAAGCTCCAGCCGTCGGGGACCGGCACGACCATGCGCGCGTCCGCCACCGCCCACGGGCCGAACGCGCCCTCGAACAGGCCCATGACCCGGTCGCCCACCGCGAGCCCGGTCACCTCCGGGCCGATGTCCACGACCACTCCGGCGCCCTCGCTGCCGCGGAACACCCCGCCTCCGGGGTACATCCCGACGACGATGAGCGCATCGCGGAAGTTCATGCCCGCCGCGTGCACCGCGATCCGGACCTCTCCCGGCCCCAGTGGCTCCAGCACCTCGGGGCACGCCACGGGCGTCACATTGGCCACGGTGGACGCGCCCTCCACGGCGAGTCGCCACGCGGGCTGTGCCACCGGACCCACCAGACCTCCGCTGCCGGGGCCGCCCGCGCGCATCAGACGGGGCGCCCATACCCGGCCGGCGCCCACCGCCACCTGCGGTTCGTCCAGGGCGACGGCCCTCAGCACACCGTCCAGCACCGCCGCGCCGATCTCGTCTGGGTCGGGCGCGCCGTGCGGATCGCGGTCGAGCAGGATGAACCGATCCGGGTTCTCCGCCTGTGCGCTGCGCAGCAGCCCCCACACCGCGGCACCGGCCGTGTCCACGGCCCCGGAGCCGGGGTCCTCCGCCACCGGGCCACCGGCCGCGACCGCGCCGTGTGTCACCACGGCCAAGCGGCTCTCGGCCAGCCGGGGTTCGGCCAGCCAGCCCCGCAGCAGGTCCAGGGTCCGCCGTACGGCCGCCAGGGCATCGGCCTCCGCGGCCCCGATGTCCACGGCCGTCGTCGAGGCCGGTACGGCGGTCAGCGCCACCGAGGGCACGGGTGTCCCGGCGTCGATCGCCGCGACCAGCGACTCCAGGTCCGGATGGCGGATCACGCCCGAGGGGGCCCAGTCCAGGTCCTCGGAGCCCAATGCCACCCAGCCGCCGTCCCCGGCCACCGGCTGGGGCAGGCCCGTGTCCGCGCCGGGTGCCGGCTCGGAGAGCGGGATCCAGTCCAGGGTGAACATCCCGTCCACGGCGCCCCGTCCGGCGGTCCGCAGCTGATCCACGCGGGCCGGGCGCAGCACCAGCGAGTCGACCGTCAGGACCGGTTCGCCCACGGCGTCGGCCACCGCGATCCGCAGCGCCCGCTCGCCGTCCGCGCCCTGCTCACGCGGGGACAGCCGGACGCGTACGGTGGTCGCTCCGGCGGCCCACAGGGACACGCCGTTCCAGGCGAACGGCAGCCACACCCGGCCGTCGTCGTGCTGCTCCTCGGGCTGATCGGGCTGGTCGGTCCGGTCGGTCCGGTCGAGGAGGGACGCCGGGTGCAGCGCGGCGTCCAACAGCGCCGGGTGGATGCCGAATCCGGCCCGGTCGCCCGCGGCTTCGGGCAGCGCCACCTCAGCGAGCACATCCGCGCCGTCGCGCCAGAGCTTGCGGACGCCCTGGAACGCGGGCCCGTAT
The DNA here is from genome assembly GCF_016741935.1 of Streptomyces endocoffeicus. Lineage (GTDB taxonomy): Bacteria > Actinomycetota > Actinomycetes > Streptomycetales > Streptomycetaceae > Streptomyces > Streptomyces endocoffeicus. The sequence goes on from NZ_JAERRG010000001.1 coordinate 1,286,296, forward strand.
CCGTATCCGGCCGCCTCGGCGCGCTCGTAGAAGCCGTCCGTGTCCACCGCTTCCGCGCTCGGCGGGGGCCACGCCCCGGAGGTCCGGGGTGCCGATTCGCCGTGGGGGCCGACTACGCCGACCGCATGGCACACCCAGACCGGGGCCGCGGTGGTTTCGGTGTCGCGGTCGGGCCGGGAGTACACCCGTACGTCGCGGCGTCCGTCGTCGGCGGCCTCGCCCACCACCACCTGGACGCGCAGCCCACCGGTGTCGGGGAGGACGAGCGGGACCTGTAGCGCGAGTTCCTCCACTGTGCCGCAGCCCGCCTCGTCGGCGGCCCGCAGCGCCCATTCGACCTGGGCCGCGCCCGGGACCAGCCGGGCGCCCGCCACCACGTGTTCGCCGAGCCAGCCCTCGCCGCCACCGGCCGTCAGCCGTCCGGTGAGCAGATGGGTGCTGCCGTCGGCGAGTTCCACGGCCGCGCCGAGCAGCGGGTGGTCCGCGGAGACCAGGCCGAGGTCGGTGGGGTCGCCGCCCCGGCCCGCGGTGCCCTCGAGCCAGTAGCGCTCGCGCTGGAAGGCGTAGGTGGGCAGCGGCACGGTGCGGGGTGCGGGGTCGGTGGGGAACAGGGTGGTCCAGTCGACGTCGATCCCCGCGGTGAACGCCTGGGCCAGCGACCGCACCAGCTGGGCGAGGTCGCCGTGGTCGCGGCGCAGGGTGGGGACGGTGGCGGCGGGGAAGCCCGCCTCCTCGAAGCTCTCCTGCATGCCCACTGTGAGGACGGGGTGGGTGCTGGCCTCGATGAACACCCGGTGGCCATCGGCCAGCAGCGCCTGGATCGCCTCGGCGAACCGCACCCGCTCCCGCAGGTTCCGTACCCAGTAGCCCGTGTCCAGGACGGAGCCGTCGGCACGGGCACCGGTCACGGTGGAGTAGAACACCACTCCGGACGCGGGCGCCTCGACCGGCTCAACTCCCCTGAGCAGCTCGGCGAGTTCCTCGGCGATCTCATCGACCTGGGGACTGTGCGAGGCATAGTCCACCTCGATCATCCTGGCCCGTTCCCCGGTGTCGCGGCAGGCCGCCACGGCCGCGGCCACCTGCTCCGGCGGGCCGGACACCACCGTGGAGGCGGGGCCGTTCACGGCGGCCACGACCACGGCGGCGGCGCGGTCGCCGAGCCCGGACAGCAGTTCCGTGGCCTGTTCCTGGCCCACGCCGAGGGAGGCCATGGCCCCGCCACCGGCCAGTTGGCGCAGTGCCCGGCTGCGCAGGGCCACGATCCGCGCGCCGTCCTCCAAGGTCAGCGCCCCGGCCACGCAGGCGGCGGCGATCTCGCCCTGGCTGTGGCCCACGACGGCGGCGGGCCGCACCCCATGGCCCGCCCATACGGCGGCCAGGGACACCATCACCGCCCAGAGCACCGGCTGCACCACATCCACCCGGCTCAGATCGCCCGCGCCGTCCACGCCGCGCAGCACATCGGTGAGCGACCAGTCGACGTGGGGCGCGAGGGCTCGTTCGCACTCGGCCACCCGGGCGGCGAACACCGGTGAGGCGGCCAGCAGTCCGGCGCCCATCCCGATCCACTGGGAGCCCTGGCCGGGGAAGACCAGCACCGGGCCCGCGCCGCCCGTGGTGGCGGCCGTGCCCGTGTGCACGACGCCCGGGTGTGTCTCGTCGGCCGCCAGCGCCTCGACGGCCGCCATCAGTTCGGCGCGGCTCTCGCCGACCACCACGGCCCGGTGGTCGAACAGGGTACGGGAGCGGATGAGGGACCAGCCCACCTCGACGGGCGCGGCCGAGGGGCCGGTGGCCAGCCGCGCGGCCAGCGCCCGCGCCTGGTCCCGCAGCGCGCCCGCGCCCCGCGCGGACAGCACCCAGGGCACCACCCGGGGGCCACCGGACTCGGGCACGGGCACGGTGCGTTCGGCCCGGTCGGCCCGGTCGGCCCGGTCGGCCTGCTCCAGGATCACATGGGCGTTGGTGCCGCTGATGCCGAACGACGACACACCGGCCCGGCGCGGGCGCTCGCCCGTCGGCCACTCGACCGCCTCGGCCAGCAGCCGCACTCCGCCGTCGTCCCACTCCACATGCGGGCTGGGCTCGTCGACGTGCAGCGAGGCGGGCAGCAGGCCATGGCGCATCGCCAGCACCATCTTGATCACACCCGCCACGCCCGCGGCGGCCTGCGTATGGCCGATGTTCGACTTGATGGAGCCGAGCCACAGCGGACGGCCCTCCGGCCGCTCCTGCCCGTACGTGGCCAGCAGCGCCTGCGCCTCGATGGGATCGCCGAGTGTGGTGCCCGTGCCGTGGGCCTCGACCACGTCGATGTCCGCCGGGGAGAGCCGTGCGGTGGCCAGGGCCTGGCGGATCACCCGCTGCTGGGAGGGCCCGTTCGGCGCGGTCAGACCGTTGGACGCGCCGTCCTGGTTGACCGCCGACCCACGGATCACCGCCAGCACCTCACGGCCGTTGCGGCGCGCGTCCGACAGCCGCTCCAGGACGAGCAGCCCGATGCCCTCGCCCCAGCCCGTGCCGTCGGCCGCCGCGGCGAACGGCTTGCAGCGGCCGTCCGGGGCCAGTCCGCGCTGCCGCGAGAACTCCACGAACGTGTTCGGCGTGGCCATCACCGTGACACCACCGGCCAGGGCCAGGGTGCACTCCCCCTGCCGCAGGGCCTGCGCCGCGAGGTGCATCGCCACCAACGACGACGAACACGCCGTGTCCACCGTCACCGCGGGCCCCTCCAGGCCGAAGGTGAACGCCACCCGGCCGGAGGCGATGCTCGGTGTGCTGCCGGTCATCAGCCGGCCCTCGACGCCCTCCGGGGTGCGGCCCAGGAAGCGGCTGCCGTAGTCGTCGTACATCACCCCGGTGATCACCGCGCTGCGGCTGCCGCGCAGGCTCACCGGGTCGATGCCCGCGCTCTCGAACGCCTGCCACGCCGTCTCCAGCAGCAGCCGCTGCTGGGGGTCGGTGGCCAGCGCCTCGCGGGGGGAGATCCCGAAGAACTCGGCGTCGAACCGCGGCGCCTCGTAGAGGAATCCGCCCTCGCGGGCGTAGCTGGTACCGATGTGGTCCGGGTCGGGGTCGAAGAGGCCCCCGAGGTCCCAGCCGCGGTCCGCGGGGAACTCCCCGATCGCGTCCACGCCCTCGGCCACCAGCCGCCACAGCTCCTCGGGGGAGCCCACGCCGCCCGGATAGCGGCAGGCCATGCCGACGATGGCGATCGGGTCGTCGTCAGTGGCCACGACGACCGGCGTCGTCGGTAGCGGTGTCCCGGCCGGTGCGCCGACCAGCCGCTCCCGCAGGAAGCGCACCAGGGCGTCGGGGGTCGGATAGTCGAAGATGACGGTGGCCGGAATCCGGGTGCCGGTGGCGGCGTTGAGCCGGTTGCGCAGGTCGAGTGCCGTGAGCGAGTCGAAGCCGAGGTCCTGGAAGGCCCTGCCCAGGTCGATGGCCTCCGGTGCGGGATGGGCGAGCACGGTGGCCACCTGGTCGCGGACCAGCTCGCCGATGAGCCGGTTCTGCTCCTCGGTGGACAGCCCGGCGAGCCGCCCGGACAACGAGCCCGATCCGGTGTTCCGCGCGGCCCGCGTGGGGACGTGCACCAGCCGCCGCAGCACGGGCGGAAGTGGCCCGGCGGCAGCCCGGGTGCGCAGCGCCGCGAGGTCGAAACGCGCGGGGACGAGTGTGGGGTGGTCGGTGGTGAGCGCCGCGTCGAGCAGCGCCGGCGCCTGCTCGTTGGAGACGGAGGCGATACCCGAGCGGGCCATCCGGGCGAGGTCCGCGTCGTCCAGGTGGCCGGTCATGCCACCGGCGGACGCCAGCAGCCCCCAGGCCAGCGTGTGGGCCGTCCGCCCCTCGGCGCGGCGGTGTTCGGCGAGGGCGTTGAGGAACATGTTGGCCGCGGCGTAGTTGGCCTGGCCGCCGTTGCCCATGATGGAGGCGGCGGAGGAGAACATCACGAACGCGGCCGGATCCATGTCCCGGGTCAGCCGGTGCAGATGCCATGCGGCGTCCAGCTTCGGGGCGAGGACGGTGTCGAGTTGCTCGGGGGTCATGGCGGTGACCACACCGTCGTCGAGCACCCCCGCGGCGTGGATGACGGCCGTCAGCGGATGGGCTTCGGGGAGCGTGGCGAGCAGGTCGGCCAGCGCCTCGGGGTCGGCGGCGTCACACGCGGTGACGCGTACGTCCGCCGCGCCCAGCGCGGTCAGTTCGTCCGCGAACGCGTCGATGTCCTCCGTGATGCCACCGCGCCGGCTGACCAGCAGCAGATGGCGGGCTCCGTGTGCGGCGACCAGATGGCGGGCGACCAGCCGGCCGAGCGCTCCGGTGCCACCGGTGATCAGCGCGGTGCCGTCCGGGTCGAGGAGGCGGGGCGGGGTGTCTTGGTCAGGGCGAACGGTGACCAGACGGGGCACATGGGCCGTTCCCGCCCGCACCGCCACCTCGGATTCGGCGGCGGCGACGGCGGCCGGAAGGACGGTGCGCAGGGCATCGCGCGACGCGGGGTCGTCGTCCAGGTCGAGCAGCAGGATGCGCTCGGGGTGTTCGGCCTGGGCGGCGCGGACCAGGCCCCATACGGGCGCGGCGGCCAGGTCGGCGGGCCCGTCCCCGGGGCCGGTGGCGACGGCGCCACGGGTGGCGATGACCAGCCGGGCCCCGCTGAACCGCTCGTCCGTCAGCCAGGTGCGCAGCGCGTCGAGGACGTGATGGACCACCGCGCGTACGCGGGCGGGTGTCCCGTCCGGGTGTGATGAGGTGTCCGGCGCGCCGGGGCATTCGAGGACGACGATGTCGGGGGCGGCCTGTCCGCCGTCGAGGGCGGCCCGCAGGGCGGCCAGGTCCGGATGGGCCGGGAGGGCCGGGTCCGGGTTTTGGGATCCGACGATCGCCCAACTCGCCGAGGGCGGGGCGGTGTCGGCGGAGACCGGATACGGCTGCCAGTCCAGGCGGTACAGCGGGGCGTCGGCCGTGGCGGCGCGGGCCGAGCGCCAGCGGTCGGCGGAGATCTCCCGCAGCCCGAGGGCGTCGATGGTGGCCACGGGTGCGCCGTGGTCGTCGGTCAGCCTCAGGGTGATGGTGTCCGGGGCGGTGGGGGTGATGCGTACGCGCAGCCGGGTGGCGCCGGTGGCGAAGAGGCGCACCCCGCCGAAGGAGAACGGCAGCCGTACGGTCCCCGCGGCGCCGTCCGGCGCGTGGTCGCCGCCGAGGCGGTCCAGGCCCGCGAAGCGGCCGAAGAGCTCCTCGACCGGATGCAGGGCGCTGTCGAGCAGGGCGGGGTGCAGTCCGTAGCCGTCGGCCTCGCCGCGCTGTTCAGGGGCCAGACGTACCTCGGCGAACATCTCCTCACCGAGCCGCCATGCGGAGTGCAGCCCCCGGAAGGCGGGCCCGTAGGCGTATCCCTGCGCGGCCAGGCGCTCGTACAGGTCCGCCACGTCCACCGGGACGGCCCCGGCGGGTGGCCAGGCCGTGGCCGGCGGCTCGTCGTCGGGCGGTGGCGGGGTCGCGTCGGAGAGGAGGCCGGTGGCGTGGTGGCGCCAGGCGGCCGGGGCGTCCAGGGCGTCGCCGCCCTCGTCGGCGGGGCGCGAGGCGACGGTGACCGTCCGTCGTCCGGCCTCGTCGGGCGGGGTGACGGCGAGCTGGATCCGTACCGCGCCGGAGGCGGGCAGGATCAGCGGTGTCTCCAGGGTGAGGTCGTCGACCAGCTCGCAGCCGGTGTGCGCGGCGGCGAGGAGGCCCAGCTCCAGCAGGGCCGTACCGGGCAGGGGGACGCTGTCCGCGATGGTGTGGTCGGCGAGCCAGGCGTGGGTGTGCGCGGACAGCCGTCCGGTGAGCAGCAGCCCGCCGTCGGGCGTTTCCACGGCGGCCTGGAGCAGGGGATGTCCGGTGGCGCCGAGGCCGACGGCGCGTACGTCGGCGGTGGCGTTCGGGACGGGCCGCCAGTACCGCTGCCGCTGGAACCGGTAGGTGGGCAGGTCGACATGGCCCGCCTCCTCGGGGAGGGCGGCGGCGAAGTCGACCGTACCGCCGTCGATGTGTGTGAGGGCGAGTGCGGTCAGCAGCGTACGGGGCTCGTCGCGGCCCGGACGCAGGGCGGTGGCCAACACGGGCGCGGGGTCGGGGGTGTCGGGGGTGTCGGGGGTGTCTGGGGTGTCTGGGGTGTCGGCGGCCAGGGCGTCCTGGGCCATGGTGGTGAGGACGGCGTCCGGGCCGAGTTCGAGGTAGCGCGTCACGCCCTCGCCGCGCAGGGTGCGCAGCCCGTCGTGGAACCGTACGGGCTCGCTGACGTGGCGCACCCAGTACTCGGGGTCTCGGAGCTGCTCGGGGTCGGCCTGCCGGCCGGTGACGTTGGAGATCACCGGGATGCGCGGTGCGTGGTAGGTGAGCCGCCGCGCCACCTCGCGGAAGTCGTCGAGCATGGGGGCCAGGAGGGGCGAGTGGAAGGCGTGGCTGACCCGGAGCCGCTTGGTGCGGTGCCCTCGTTCCTTCAGGGTGCGGGCGATCTCGTCGACGGTTTCGGCGGCTCCGGACACGACCACCGAGGTGGGGCCGTTGACCGCGGCGAGCGCCACGTGGTCCTCACGGCCCGCGAGCAGGGGGAGGACCTGCTCCTCGGTGGCTTCGACGGCGGCCATGGCGCCGCCGGAGGGCAGCGCCTGCATCAACCGGCCGCGGGCGGCCACCAGTTCGCAGGCGTCCGGCAGGGACAGCACACCCGCCACATGCGCGGCCACCAGTTCGCCGACGGAGTGTCCGGTCAGGAACGAGGGGGTGAGGCCGAACGACTCGACGAGCCGGAAGAGCGCCGTCTCCAGGGCGAAGAGGGCCGCCTGCGTCACACCGGTGCCGTGCAGGGCCCGCGCCTGGTCGGTGTCCTCCGCCGCGAAGAGGATCTCGCGGAGCGGCCGGCCGGGCAGCGGATCGAGATGGGCGCAGACCTCGTCCAGGGTGGCGGCGAACACCTCGTAGGTCCGGTACAGCTCACGGCCCATACCGGGCCGCTGGCTGCCCTGACCGGTGAACATGAAGGCGGTGCCGCCGGAGCGGGTGGCCGCCGTGGCCCGGATCAGCCCGGGGTGGCTCTCGTCATCGGCCAGCGCCCGCACGGCGGCCAGCAGTTCGTCGCGGTCCTCGCCGATGGCCACGGCCCGGTGTTCGAAGGCCGAGCGGGTATGGGCCAGCGACCAGCCCACATCGGCCACGGGCAGCCCGGGGTGGGCGGTGAGATGGGCGGCGAGCGCCTCGGCCTGGCCCCGTAACGCCTGGCCGGTACGGGCGGACACCACCCAGGGCACCACACGGCGGTCCGGCGTGGCCGTGTCCGCGGCGGTCGGCCCGGGAGTCCCGTCCGATGTGAAGGGCGCGTCGTCGGGGGGCTGTTCGAGCAGCAGATGGGCATTGGTCCCGGAGATGCCGAAGGAGGACACCGCGGCCCGGCGGGGCCGTTCGCCACGCGGCCACCCGACGGCTTCGGTGAGCAGGCGTACGGTGCCGGTGTCCCATGCCACGTGGGGCGTGGGCTGCTCGACGTTCAAGGTGGCGGGCAGCGTCTCATGCCGCATCGCCATGATCATCTTGATGACACCGGCCACGCCCGCGGCGCCCTGAGTGTGTCCGATGTTGGACTTGACCGACCCCAGCCACAGCGGCCGGTCCTCGGTCCGGTCCCGTCCGTAGGTGGCGAGCAGCGCATGGGCCTCGATGGGGTCGCCGAGGCGGGTTCCGGTGCCATGCGCCTCCACCGCGTCCACCTCGGCCGGGGACAGCCGTGCGTTCGCCAACGCCCGGAGGATGACGCGCTGTTGGGCGGGTCCGTTGGGCGCGGTCAGCCCGTTGGAGGCGCCGTCCTGGTTGACGGCCGAGCCACGGATCACGGCCAGCACCGGATGGCCGTGGCGCCGCGCGTCGGACAGCCGCTCCAGCAGCACCAGGCCCACGCCCTCGGAGAAGGCGGTGCCGTCGGCGTCGGCGGAGAACGCCTTGCACCGGCCGTCGGGAGCCAGCCCACGCTGCCGGGAGAACTCGGTGAAGACGTTCGGGATGGCCATCACCGTCACCCCACCCGCCAGGGCCAGGGTGCACTCGCCCTGCCGCAGCGCCTGGCAGGCCAGGTGCATCGACACCAGCGAGGACGAGCACGCCGTGTCCACCGTGACGGCCGGCCCCTCCAGGCCGAGGGTGTACGCCACCCGGCCGGAGAGCACGCTGGGCGCGTTGCCCGTCACCAGATAGCCCTCGGCGCTCTTCTCGATGTGCGGGGTGCCGAAGCCGGGCAGCGCGGTCCCGGCGTACACGCCCGTCGAGGTGCCCTTCAGCGAGACCGGGTCGATTCCGGCGCGTTCGAGGAGCTCCCAGGACACCTCCAGCAGCAGCCGCTGCTGCGGGTCGATGACCAGCGCCTCGCGCGGGCTGATCCCGAAGAACTCGGGGTCGAAGCGGTCGGCGTCGTAGAGGAAACCGCCCTCGCGGGCATGACTGGTGCCGGGGTGGTCCGGGTCCGGGTGGAACAGCCCCTCCAGGTCCCAGCCGCGGTCGTCGGGGAACTCCCCCATCGCATGCGCGCCGGAGGCCAGAAGCCGCCACAGCGCCTCGGGCGAGTCGGCGCCGCCGGGGTAGCGGCATGCCATGCCGACCACGGCCACCGGCTCCTCGGAGCGGTCCTCCAGCTCGCGCAGCCGCTGACGCGTTTCGTGCAGATCGCCTGCCACTCGCCTCAGATAGTCGACCAGCTTCTCTTCATTAGCGTGCGTCACGGAGGATCACCCGGCCTTCAGCGAAGGGCGCGCCACGTTGTTCATGACAGGCCAAGTTCGTTGTCGATGAATTCCAGAACCTGATCGGCGGTCGCCACCTGCAACCGCTCCACGGCATCGCCGTCGTCCGCCTGCGCCGACGAGCACATCGCCTTCCACTTGGACAGCAAGGTCTCCAGCCGGGCGGTGACCGCGCCGGAGTCCACGTCCTCGACGACGGCCGCCGACAGGCTGTTCTCCAGCCTGACCAGCTCGTTGAGGACGGGGTGGGGCTGGGCCACATCCGGGCCCCGGGCACCCGGCTCACCGTCCGGCGAGAGCTCCCGGCGCAGCCGCTCGGCCAGCACCGCCGCCTCCGGGTGGTCGAAGACGAGGGCCGCGGGCAGCCGCAGTCCGGTGGCCGCGGCCAGCCGGTTGCGCAGCTCCACGGCGGTCAGCGAGTCGAAGCCGAGGTCCTTGAACGACGCGTCCGGCCGCACCACACCCGGATCGGCGTGGCCGAGGACCGTGGCCGCCTGGGTGCGCACCAGGTTGAGCAGCAGCCGGTGCTGTTCGGTGGGCGGCAGCCCCCTGAGCCGGCCCGCCCAGTCGGTGTTCTGTCCACCGGCGGCCGCCGTGGGCCGGGCCCGCCCACTGCCACCGACGGTGGCGAGGGCCCGCAGGGGGGTGGGTAGGGTGCCCGGGACCTGAGCGGCGAGGGAGCCGGTGTCCAGGTGGAGCGCCAGCAGATGCGGATGGCCGTGGTGGCAGGCCGCGTCCAGCAGCGCCAGCCCCTCCTCGGTGCTGTTGGCCTTGATGCCCAGACGGCCGATCCGGGCCAGATCGGCGTCGGCCAGCCGCGCGGTGAGACCGCTGGTGGCCGCCCAGAGTCCCCATGCCACCGACAGCCCGGGAAGCCCGGCCGCCCGGCGGTGAGTGGCCAGGGCGTCACAAAAGGCGTTGGCGGCGGCGTAGTTGGCCTGGCCGGGGGTGCCCAGGTCGGAGGCGAAGGAGGAGAACAGCACGAACATGCCGAGCCGCAGATGCGCGGTGGCGGTGTGCAGATGGGCCGCCGCCGCGGCCTTCGCCGCCCACGCCCGCGCCAGCCGTTTCGGATCCTGCGAGGGAAGCATCGCGTCGTCCAGCGCCCCCGCCGCGTGTACGACACCGGTCAGCGGGTGTGCCGGGTCGATGCCCGCGAGGACCTCGGCCACCTGGGCGGCCTCGCCGATGTCGCAGGCGGCGACGCGTACGTCGGCGCCCAGGTCGGCGAGCTGGGCCACCAGCTCCTTGGCCCCGGGCGCGTCGGGTCCGCCGCGGCTCACCAGCAGCAGATGGCGGATGTTCCAGGTACGGACGAGGTGCTCGGCGACGCGTGCGCCGATGGTGCCGGTGCCACCGGTGATGAGCACGGTGCCGTCCGTATCCACCGGGGCGGGGACGTCCAGGACCAGCTTGCCGGTGTGCTTGGCCTGGCCGATACACCGCAAGGCCGCACGCGCCCGGCCGAGCGGCCATGCCCGTACCGGAGGCGGCTCCAGCACACCGGAGGCGAACAACTCGCCCAGCTCGCACAGCATTTCGCCGATACGGTCCGGTCCGGCGTCGGCGATCAAATCGTACGCGTGGTAGCGGACGCCGGGGTGCTCGGCCGCGATCAGCTCCGGGTCGCGGATGTCGGTCTTGCCCATCTCCAGCAATCGGCCGCCCTCGTGGAGGAGGCGGAGCGAGGCGTCCACGAACTCACCGGCGAGGCTGTTGAGCACCACATCGACGCCCCGGCCACCGGTGGCCTCCTGGACCGCCTCCTCGAAGTCCAGGTCGCGCGACGAGGCCCGGTGGGCTTGGTCGACGCCCATCTCCTCCAGCACCCCGTGCTTCGCCGGGCTCGCCGTCGCGTAGACCTCCGCGCCGAGATGCCGGGCGATCCGCACCGCGGCCGTTCCCACACCACCGGTCGCCGCATGGATCAGGACGCGCTCACCCGCCTGGAGCCCGCCCAGCTCCACAAGCCCGTACCAGGCGGTGAGGAACACGACGGGGGCCGCGGCCGCCTGCCGGAAGGTCCAGCCTTCGGGGATGGGCACGACCGTACGGGCGTCCGCCACGGCCAGCGGGCCGAACGCGCCCTCGAACAGGCCCATCACCCGGTCGCCCACGGCGTGGCCGGTCGCTCCGGGGCCGACCTCCCGCACCACACCGGCGCCCTCGCTGCCACCGAACACCGCGTCCCCGGGGTACATCCCCAACACCATCAGCGCATCGCGGAAGTTGACGCCCGCCGCGTGGACGTCGACGCGCACCTGGCCCTCCCGCAGGGGCTCCAGCGCCTCCGGGCACGCCACCGGCCGTACGCTGTCCACAGTCCCGGCGCCGTCGAGCCCGAGCCGCCACGCGGACTGCCCCACCGGGGCCGCCAGGCCCGCGCTCGGCGCGGCGCGCACCAGCCGGGGCATCAGCGCCCGCCCCGCGCGCAGGGCCAGCTGCGACTCGTCCATCTCGATGGCGCGCGCCACCGCTTCGGTCACGAGGTCGGCGGACACCACGGCGTGCGGGTCGAGATCGAGCAGCAGGAAGCGACCCGGGTTCTCGGCCTGCGCGCTGCGCACCAGGCCCCAAATCGCGGCGCCCGCCACATCCACGCCCTCGGCCGCGGGGTCAACTCCAACCGGGTCGCCGGTCGCGATGGCGCCACGTGTCGCCACCACCAACCGGGCCTCGGCCAGGCGCGGCTCGGCCAGCCAGCTCTGCAACAGCTCCAGGACCCGCTCCGCCGAGGCCAGCCCGTCGGCCGCCATCCCGCCATCCCGGGCGTGGCCCGCCTCGGCGGGCTCGAGTGCCAGGACGACGGCGGGGGCGGCGGCGCCCGCGTCGAGCGCGCTGATCAACGCCTGCGGATCCGGATGGCATACGGCGGCGGACCCGACCGGAGCCCTGTCCCCGGGCCCCAGAATCACCCAGCCGGTGTCATCGGCCGGGTGATCCGCGGACCGCCGGTCGCCGTTGGGCGGTGCGGGAACCGGGTTGGGCGGTACGGGAACCGGCAGGGGAGCCCAGTCCATGACGAACAGCCCATCCGCGCCCGGCCGTTGGGCCGTACGAAGCTGATCGGCGTCGGCGGACCGCAGCACCACCGCGTCGGCGCTCAGCACCGGGGCGCCAAGGGCGTCCGCCACGGTCACCCGCAGCGTACGTTCCCGCTCCGCGCTCGGCTCGTACGGAGAGATCCGCACCCGTACCGTGCTCGCCCCGGCCGCCCACAGCGACACGTCGTTCCAGGTGAACGGCAGCCACACCCGGCCAACGGCCGACTCGGCGTCGCTCGGTGAACCATCGGTCAGCAGAACGGGATGCAGGGCGGCGTCGAGCAGCGCCGGGTGGATGCCGAATCCCGTCCGCTCCCCCGCGGCCTCGGGCAGCGCCACCTCGGCCAGCAGGTCCGCACCGTCCCGCCACACGGCGCGCAGCCCCTGGAAGGCGGGACCGTACGCGTACCCCGACGCGGCGATGTGCTCGTAGAAGTCCATGGGGTCGATCGGCTTCGCACCCGCCGGTGGCCATGCCCCGCCCAACTCCTCCACTGGCGTGGAGCCGTCGGGAGGTGGGCTCAGCACGCCCTCCGCATGGCACACCCACCCGGCCGTCGTGTCGGCGCCGTCGTCGGGGCGCGAGTACATCCGCACATCACGTCGGCCATCGGCGCCCGGCCCGCCGACGACCACTTGCAGGCGCACCCCGCCGCTGCGCGGCAGCACGAGCGGTACCTGGAGCGCCAGCTCCTCCACCCCACCGCAGCCGACCTCGTCGGCGGCCCGCAGCGCCCACTCGACCAAGGCCGTTCCGGGCACCAGGGCCGCGCCCGCCACCACATGGTCGGCGAGCCAGCCATGGGACCGCACCGAGAGCCGTCCCGTCAGCAGATGGCCCTGGCCATCGGCAAGCTCCACGGCGGCGCTCAGCAACGGATGGCCCGCGGCGACCAGTCCGAGGTCGGTGGGGTCGGCACCCCGGCCACTGAGGCCGTCGAGCCAATAGCGCTGGTGCTGGAAGGCGTACGTGGGCAGATCGACCGTACGGGGGGTGGGGTCGGCCGGGAACGCCGCCTTCCAGTCGACCTCGACCCCGGCGATGAACGCCTGGCCGAGAGAGTGGAGGAGCTGGACCTGGCCACCGTGGTCGCGGCGCAGGGTCGGTACGGCGACCGCGTCCACACCCGCCTGCTCGAACGTCTCCTGCAGGCCGAGGATCAGCACGGGGTGAGTGCTGGCCTCGATGAACACCCGATGCCCATCGGACAGCAGCGCCTCGACGGCATCGGCGAACCGCACCCGCTCCCGCAGATTCCGCACCCAATAGTCCGTATCCAGGGCGGATACGTCGGCCCGGCCACCGGTCACCGCCGAATAGAACGCCACCTCATCCGCGCCGCCGACGACCGGACGAACACCGGCCAAAACGTCGTTCAACTCCTCGCGGATCTCCTCCACCTGAGGACCATGCGAGGCGTAATCCACCTCGATCAGCCGGGCACGCTCCCCCGCCTCCTGGCACGCGGCAACGACAGCGGCCACCTGCTCGGGCGGACCCGAAACCACCGTGGACGAGGGCCCGTTGACGGACGCCACACCCACGCCAGCGGCCCGATCGCCAAGCCCGGACAGCAACTGCCCCGCCCGCTCCTGACCCACGCCCAGCGACGCCATCGCCCCGCCCCCGGCCAACCGCCGCAACGCCTTGCTCCGCAGCGCCACGACCTTGGCGCCATCCTCCAGGGACAGCGCCCCCGCGACCACAGCCGCCGCGATCTCACCCTGACTATGACCCACCACCGCCGCAGGACGTACGCCATGCCCGGCCCACACCGCGGCCAGCGACACCATCACCGCCCACAGGACAGGCTGGACCACATCCACCCGCCCCAGATCCGCCGCACCCTCCGCGCCACGCAGTACGTCCGAGAGCGACCAGTCCACATACGGCGCCAGTGCCCGCTCACACTCCGCAACCCGCTCAGCGAACACCGCCGACACCTCAAGCAGCTCGGCGCCCATCCCCACCCACTGCGAACCCTGACCCGGAAACACCAACACCGGACCCACATCACCCGTCAGCACCGCCGCACCGGACTGCACGACGCCCGGATGTGACACCCCTCCCGCCAACGCCTCCACACCCGCCAACAACCCAGCACGATCACCACCCACCACCACCGCCCGATGCTCAAACACCGACCGCGCCGTAACCAACGACCACCCCACATCAACCAACGACAGCTCGGACGCACCCCCCACCCGCTCAGCCAAAGCCGCAGCCTGCCCCCGCAACGCCTCCACACTCCGCCCCGACACCACCCACGGCACCGTGCCCATGTCCGAGGAGATCTGCTCGGTCGGTTCTTCCTCCTCAGGCGCCTGCTCCACGATCAGATGGGCGTTCGTACCCGAGATGCCGAACGACGACACCGCCGCGCGGCGGGGCCGCTCCAGGTGGGGCCACTCCACCGGCTCGGTCAGCAGCCGCAGTCCGCTGCTCTCCCACTCCACATGCGGGGTGGGCTCGTCCAGATGCAGGTTGGCGGGCAGTCCGGGGTGCCGGAGTGCCATCACCATCTTGATCACGCCCGCCACACCGGCCGCCGCGTGTGTATGGCCGATGTTGGACTTCAGCGAGCCCAACAGCAGTGGCCGGTCGGCGGGGCGGTTCTGGCCGTACGTGGCGATCAGGGCCTCGGCCTCGATCGGGTCGCCGAGTTTGGTGCCGGTGCCGTGTGCCTCGAGGGCGTCCACATCGCCGGGCGTCAGCTGGGCGTTGGCCAGCGCCTGGCCGATGACGCGTTCCTGGGCCACGTCGTTGGGCGCGGTGAGGCCGTTGCTGGCGCCGTCCTGGTTGATGGCCGAGCCCCGGATCACCGCCATCACCCGATGGCCGTTGCGCCGGGCCTCCGACAGCCGCTCCAGCACCACCAGCCCGACGCCTTCGGAGAAGCCGGTGCCGTCCGCGTCGGCGGCGAAGGACTTGCACCGGCCGTCCGGGGCGAGTGCGCGCTGCCGGGAGAACTCGGTGAACATGATGGGGGTGGCGAGCGAGGTGACACCGCCCGCCAGGGCCAGGGTGCACTCCCCCTGCCGCAGCGCCTGCACCGCCAGATGCATCGCCACCAGCGAGGCCGAGCACGCGGTGTCCACCGTCACCGCCGGCCCCTCCAGGCCGAAGGTGTAGGCCACCCGGCCCGAGATGACACTGGTGAGTCCGCCCGTGGTGGCGTAGCCCTCGAACCCCTCGGGGATGCGCGGGGCCCTGGACAGATAGTCCTGGCTGGACACCCCGGCGTAGACACCCGTGCGGGTCCCCTTCAGCGACACCGGATCGATACCGGCCCGCTCCAGGGATTCCCAGGCCATCTCCAGCACCAGCCGCTGCTGCGGATCCATGGCGAGCGCTTCCCTGGGGCTGATGCCGAAGAACGCCGCGTCGAAGCGGTCGGCCTCGACGAATCCGCCCTGGCGGACACAGCTGGTGCCGTAGTGCTCCGGATCGGGGTGGTAGAGGTTCTCCAGGTCCCAGCCACGGTCCGTGGGGAAGTCCCCGATCGCGTCGACACCCGAGACGAGCAGTTCCCACAGCTCCTCCGGGGAGGTGACCCCGCCGGGAAAGCGGCAGGCCATGCCGACCACGGCCACCGGCTCGTGGGAACGCTCCTCCACCTCGCGCAAGCGCAGACGCGTATCGTGCAGATCGGCGGAAACGCGCTTGAGATACTCGACCAGCTTCTCTTCGTTCGCCATGAGGGTCACCCGGCCTTCAGCGATCGTCGCGCCCGGCACATTCAGGACACACCAAGCTCGTTGTCAATAAACTCAAGGACCTGATCCGCGGAGGCGGACTCCAGCCTTTGGGCCGCGCTCATCTCATCCGTCGGCTGCCGCGGCAATTGCGTGCTCGGAGGGACGATCGCGGTGGGGGTGGCGTCGGTACCGTCGGAGGTCAGCCGTCGCACAAGATGGTGGGCGATGCCCTCCGGGGTCGGATGTCTGAAGATCAGGGCCGCGGGCAGCCGCAGGCCCGTGGCGGCCGCGAGGCGATCGCGCAGTTCGACGGCGGTCAGGGACTCGAAGCCCAGTTCCTTGAAACTGGCGTCCGCGTGCACCGCCTCGGCATCGGTGTGCCCCAGCACGGTGGCGGCGTGGTCGCGCACCAGGCCGAGGAGGGTGCGGTACCGCTCCACGGCCGACAGCCGCGCCAGCCGGGCGGCCCAGTCGACGGACGACACGCCGGTGACGGCAGCGGCGGCGCGCCGCCGTACGCTTCCGCCACCAGCACTCTCGGTCGCCACTCGGCCGGTGTTCAGGGACCGCAGCTGATCGGCGTCGGCGGGGCGCAGCACCAGCGCGTCGATCGTCAGCACCGGGGCGCCCACGGCATCCGCGACGACGACCCTCAGTTCACGCTCACCGTCGGCCCCGGCGGTCTGCGGACGGGGGATGAGCCGGACGCGTACGGCGGTGGCCTCGGCCGCCCACAGAGACACACCGCTGATGGTGAACGGCAGCCACATCCGGCCGTTGTCCTCCTCCCCCTGGGTCCGGTCCGTCCGGTCCATCCGGTCCATCCCGTCCGTCAGCAGCGTCGGATGCAGCACCGCGTCCAGCAGGGCGGGGTGAATCCCGAACCCACCGGGCTCTCCCGCGGCCTTGGGCAGCTCCACATCGGCCAGCAGATCCGCGCCGTCCCGCCACACCGCGCGCAGCCCCTGGAACGCGGCGCCGTAGGCGTATCCGGATGCGGCGATCCGTGCGTAGAACCCGTCGGTGTCCACCGGCCGCGCTCCGGACGGAGGCCAGGTCCCGGGCAACTCCCCCGACCGGCTTTCCGGTACGGCGGGGCCGAGGACGCCCACGGCATGGCACATCCAGTCGGTGTCGCCACCCGCGCGAAGGCCGTCGTCGGGGAGGGAGTAGAGCGCGATGTCGCGGCGTCCGTCGTCGACGGGTGGGCCCACCACCACCTGGACACACCGGCCGCCCGTCGCGGGCATCACCAGCGGCAGCCGCAGCGCGAGCTCCTCCACCGCACCGCAGCCGGCCTCGTCGGCGGCCCGCAGCGCCCACTCCACCAGCGCGGCGCCGGGCACCAGGGCCACGCCCGCCACCACATGGTCGGCGAGCCAGCCGTGCGTCCGCGGGGAGATACGTCCGGTCAGCACATGGCCACTGCCGTCGGCGAGCCGCACCGCGGCGCCCAGCAGCGGATGGTCCGCGGCCACCAGGCCGAGGGCGCCGGGGTCCCCCGCGCGCCCGCCGGGGGCGTCCAGCCAGTAGCGTCGACGCTGGAAGGCGTACGTGGGCAGATCGACCGTACGGGGCGCGGGGTCGGCCGGGAAGGCGGCCGACCAGTCCACCTCGGCCCCGGCGATGAACGCCTGCGCGACCGACTTGGTCAGCTGGGCCGAGTCCCCGTGGTCGCGCCGCAGGGTGGGCACCGCGGCGGCGCCGACCTCGGCGTGCTCGAAGCTCTCCCGCATCGCCATGGTGAGGACGGGGTGGGTGCTGGCCTCGATGAACACCCGATGCCCAGCCGCCAGCGACGCCTCGACGGCATCGGCGAACCGCACCCGCTCCCGCAGATTCCGCACCCAGTAGTCCGTGTTCAGGAGGGAAACATCGGTCCGGCCACCGGTCACGGTGGAGTAGAACACCACTCCGGACGAGGGCGTCCCGACCGGCTCAACTCCCCTGAGCAGCTCGGCGAGTTCCTCGGCGAGCTCATCGACCTGGGGACTGTGCGAGGCGTAGTCCACCTCGATCATCCGCGCCCGCTCACCCGCCTCCTGGCAGGCGGCCATCACAGCGGCCACCTGCTCCGGCGGCCCGGACACCACCGTGGACTCGGGCCCGTTCACCACCGCCACCACGACCGCGGCGGCCCGGTCGCCGAGCCCGGTCAGCAGCTCCTCGGCCCGCTCATGGCCCAGTGCCAGCGAGGCCATGGCGCCACCTCCGGCCAGTCGCCGCAATGCCTTGCTGCGCAGGGCCACGACCTTGGCGCCGTCCTCCAGGGTCAGCGCTCCGGCCACCACGGCCGCCGCGATCTCGCCCTGGCTGTGCCCCACGACGGCGGCGGGGCGCACACCGTACTGGGCCCATACGGCGGCCAGGGACACCATCGCCGCCCAGAGCACCGGCTGCACCACATCCACCCGGCTCAGATCGGCGGCGTCCTCGGCTCCCCGCAGGACATCGGTGAGCGACCAGTCGACGTGGGGCGCGAGGGCTCGTTCGCACTCCGCCACCCGGGCGGCGAACACCGGTGAGGTGTCCAGCAGTCCGGCGCCCATCCCGGCCCACTGTGAACCCTGCCCGGGGAACACCAGCACCGGGCCCGCGTCCACTGCCGCGCCGGAGCGGGTGGCACCCGGGCCCACCACGCCCGGATGCGTCTCGTCGGCCGCCAACGCCGCGAGGGCGGCGGTGAGTTCGTCACGGCTCCCGCCGACCACCACCGCGCGGTGGTCGAACGCCGTCCGGGTGGTGATCAGCGACCAGCCCACGTCCCGGGGCGACGGTGTGTCGTCGGCGGCCGTGTGGGCGGCCAACTCCCGGGCCTGTCCTCGGAGCGCTTCGGCGCTGCGGGCGGACAGCGCCCAGGGCACCGGCCGGTCGTCCTCGTCCGTCCGCGGGCCGCTGGGGACGGGTTCCGGTTCGGCGGCCTGCTCCACGATCAGATGCGCGTTGGTGCCGCTGATGCCGAAGGAGGACACGCCCGCGCGGCGGGGGTGTTCGTCGCGCGGCCACTCCACCGGCTCGGTCAGCAGCCGCACCGCGCCGCTGTCCCAGTTGACGTGCGGGCTGGGCGTGTCGATGTGCAAGGTGGCGGGCAGAAGTCCGTGCCGCATGGCCATCACCATCTTGATGACGCCCGCCACGCCGGCCGCGGCCTGGGTGTGGCCGATGTTGGACTTCAGCGAGCCCAGCCACAGGGGCCGCTCTTCGGGCCGCTCCCGCCCGTACGTGGCCAGCAACGCCTGCGCCTCGATCGGGTCGCCGAGGGTGGTTCCGGTGCCATGGGCCTCGACGGCGTCCACCTCGGACAGGGACAGCCGGGCATCGGCGAGCGCCTGGCGGATCACCCGCTGCTGGGAGGGGCCGTTGGGCGCGGTCAGGCCGTTGGAGGCGCCGTCCTGGTTGACGGCCGAGCCCCGGATCACCGCCAGCACCCGGTGGCCGTTCCGCCGGGCGTCGGACAGCCGCTCCAGGAGCAGCAGGCCGACGCCCTCGCCCCATCCGGTGCCGTCGGCGGCGGCCGCGAACGGCTTGCACCGCCCGTCGGGGGCCAGGCCCCGCTGCCGGGAGAAGCCGGTGAACATGCCGGGTGCGGCCATCACCGTCACCCCTCCGGCCAGGGCGAGCGCGCATTCGCCCTGCCTCAGTGCCCGCACCGCGAGATGGATGGCCACGAGCGACGACGAACACGCCGTGTCCACCGACACCGCGGGCCCCTCCAGGCCGAAGGTGAACGCCACCCGGCCGGACACCACGCTCGGGGTGGAGCCGGTGAGCAGATGGCCGTCGAGCCCCTTGGGCGCCTCGTGCAGCCGGGGGCCGTAGTCCTGGGGCATCACTCCGACGAACACCCCGGTGGCGCTGGACTGGAGGGCGGTGGAGCGGAGGCCCGCCCGTTCGAAGGTCTGCCACGCGGTTTCCAGCAGCAGCCGCTGCTGTGGGTCGGTGGCGAGCGCCTCCCGGGGGCTGATCCCGAAGAATTCCGCGTCGAATTCCGGTGCGTCGTAGAGGAAGCCGCCCTCGTGAGCGTAGCTGGTGCCGGGGCGGTCCTGGTCGGGGTCGAAGAGTCCGGCCAGGTCCCAGCCGCGGTCCCGGGGGAACTCCCCGATCGCGTCGACGCCCTCGGCCACCAGCCGCCACAGCGCCTCGGGCGAGTCGACGCCGCCGGGGAAGCGGCAGCCCATGGCCACCACGGCGATCGGCTCGCCGGCGTCGCGCGGTGCGGGTGCCGTTGACGCGGGCGGGGTGGCGGCGGGGCTGGTGTGGGCCCGCAGATGGTCGGCGACAGCCAGGGGGGTGGGGTGGTCGAAGGTGAGCGTGGCGGTCAGGGGCAGTCCGGTGGCGGCGCCGAGGCGCTCGCTCAGTTCGGTCGCCGCGAGCGAGTCGAAGCCCAGCTCCTTGAAGGTGAGGCCGGGATCGATGGAGTCCGGCTCGGAGTGTCCGAGGACGAGTGCCACCTGGGTCCGCACGACCTCCAGCGGGTCCCGGTCCGGACCCGTTGTGCCGGGCTCGGCCGGCTCTCCCGCGGGCGCTGCCTGGTCCGGGGCGGCCTCCGTCCGGGTGATGTGAGTGGCCCGCGCGGTGGATTCGGGTGTGGTGCCGGGCCAGTAGCGGTCCCGCTGGAAGGCGTACGTCGGCAGGGGGACCCGCTGCCGGGGGTGCCCGCCGCAGGCCCGGCCCCAGGCCACCTCGGCGCCGCGGACATACGCCTCGGCCATGGCGGCGGCGAAGGTGCGCACCTCGGGGCGGTCGCGGCGCAGCGCCGCCACGGCGGCCGGGCGTGGCCGCCCGGGGGCCGGTCCGGGCTGTGCGGTGAGGCATTCGCGGGTCATGGCGGTGAGTGGGGCGTCCGGCCCGAGTTCGAGGAAGGTGGTGACACCGGTGTCCAGGAGGGTGTGCACACCGTCCATGAAGCGCACCGCGTGGCGGGCGTGCCGGGCCCAGTAGTCCGGTGCGGCGAGCTCCGAGGCGGTGGCGAGCCGTCCCGTCACATTGGAGACGAGGGGGATGGCCGGTGCGGAGAAGGCCAGTCCGGAGGCGACGGCGCGCAGTTCGTCGAGCATGGTGTCCATGTGCGGCGAGTGGAAGGCGTGGCTGACCTTCAGCAGCCGGGCCTTGCGGCCACGCTCGCGCCAGGCGGCGGCGGTCGCGTGGACGGCGTCGTGGTCGCCCGAAATCACCACGGAGAACGGGCCGTTGACGGCGGCGAGGTCCAGCCGGTCCTCCCATCCGGCGAGCAGTCCCGCGGCCTCGTCCGGATCGGCCTGCAGCGCGGCCATGGCACCCGTCGCCGTGATGGACTGCATCAACCGGCCGCGGGCGGCCACCAGGGTGCAGGCGTCGGGCAGGGTGAGCACGCCGGCCACATGGGCCGCGGAGATCTCGCCGACCGAGTGGCCCATCAGATGGCCGGGGGTGAGCCCCCAGGACTCGGCCAGCCGGTACAGGGCCACCTCGATGGCGAACAGCGCGGGCTGGGTGTACGCGGTGTGGTCGAGCAACGCCGCTCGCGGGGAAGGGGATTGGGCGAACATCACCTCGCGCAACGGCTCCGCCAACTGCCCGTCCAGACGGTCGCACACCTCGTCCAGCGCCGCGGCGAAGACCGGGTAGGCGGCGTACAGTTCACGCCCCATGGCCACTCGCTGACTGCCCTGGCCGCTGAAGAGGACGGCGAGACCGCCGCCCGTGGCCCTGCCCCGCACCACTCCGGCGGTCTCCATGCCGTCGGCCAGCGCGTCCAGTCCGCTCAGCAGCTCTTCGGTGCCCTCGCCGAGAATCACGGTGCGGTGCCCGAAGGCGGTCCGGGTGGTGGCCAGGGAGTGTCCGATGTCGGTCGGGGAGTGGCCGTCGTGGTCCGCCAGATGGTCCCGCAGCCGCCCGGCCTGGGCACGCAGCGCCGCGGGCGTCTTCGCGGAGATCGGCCAGGCCACCACGGGGGGTGTGGGGGTGTCGGCCGGTGCGGACGTGGACCCGGGTGAGGGTGTTTCGCCGAGGACGAGATGGCAGTTGGTGCCGCCCATCCCGAAGGAGCTGACCCCGGCGAGCAGCGGCCGGTCCGGACGGGGCCACTCGCCGAGCCGGTCCTGGACCCGCAGTCCGAGTTCGGCCAGCGGGATCCGCGGGTTCGGGGTGGCGAAGTGAAGGCTGGCCGGCAGTCGGCGGTGGGTGATGCCGAGGGCGGTCTTGAGCAGTCCGACGATGCCCGAGGCGCCCTCGAGGTGGCCCACGTTGGTCTTGGCGGAGCCGACGAGCAGCGGTGTGCCGTCGGTCCGTACGGTGCCGAGCGCGGCGCCGAGGGCCGTCGCCTCGACGGGGTCGCCGACGGGGGTTCCGGTGCCGTGCAGCTCGACGTACTGAATCTCGTCGGGTGAGACTCCGGCCCGCCGGTGGGCGGTGCGCACCACGTCCTCCTGGGCCGCCGGGCTGGGGGACGTCAGCCCGTCGGTGGCACCGTCGTTGTTGACGGCGCTCGCGTGGATGACGCAGTACACCGGGTCGCCGTCGCGTACGGCCGCGGCGAGTGGTTTGAGGAGGACCACCGCGCCGCCCTCGCCACGCACGAAGCCGTTGGCACGGGCGTCGAAGGTGTGGCAGCGCCCGTCCGGGGAGAGCCCGCCGAACTGGGCGGCGGCGGCCGCCATGCTGTCCTCGGTGAGGATGAGGTTGACGCCTCCGGCCAGGGCCAGGGCGCACTCCTGGCGGCGCAGGCTCTCGCAGGCGGTGTGCACGGCCACCAGCGAGGAGGACTGTGCGGTGTCGACGGTGAGGCTCGGGCCCCGCAGACCGTAGCCGTAGGAGACCCGGTTGGCGATGATGCTGCGGTGGACACCGGTCATCGCGTGCCGGGTGGCCGCGGTGGCGTCCCGGCGCAGGAGGGCGGCGTACTCGTCCCAGATGGCGCCGACGAACACACCGGTCGGGCTGTCCTTCAGCGTTCCGGGCCGGATACCCGCGTCCTCGAACGCCTCCCAGGCGAGTTCGAGCATCAGCCGCTGCTGGGGGTCCATGGCCGTGGCCTCGCGGGGCGAGATGCCGAAGAAGGAGGCGTCGAAGGTGTCGACGCGGTCCAGGAAGCCGCCGTACCAGGTCGGCGCCAACCGGTCGGAACCGTCGCTGGCGGGGCCGTTGGTAGCGGGGCTGTCGCTGACGGGACCGTCGGCGGCGGGGCCGTTGGTGGCGGCGCCATCCGTAGCGGGGCCATCGGCGGCGGGGCCGGTCCGGCGGCGGTCGTCCGGCATGGTGGTGATGGCGTTCCCGCCCTGCCGCAGCAGCTGCCAGAAGGCCGACGGGCTGGGTGCGTTCGGCAGGCGGCAGGCCATTCCCACCACGGCGATGGGCTCCGCGTGCTGAGGTGTGCGGGTGGGCTCGGCGCTATCCATCGCACCCCATACGGCGCTCGGCGAACGGCTGCGTGTTCGTGGTCATGGGCGGCACTCCCGCTCCGGATTGATGATCGGTGCGAGCACGTGGCCCATCGTGGGGCTCGGTTCTAAAGCAAGACCAAATAGGCCACGGCCGGTGACTTTAGAGACGCGTTACCGGAACCCCGGACGATCGCTTGAGCGGGTGAGCCTTTATGTGCCCTGGGCCGACCCGATCTTTCGAGCACACAGGAGGAGTGCCATGACCTCTCCCTCGGCCGTGCCCCCGGGCGGCACGGTGTCGGACTACTACAGCTCGCTGGGCCCGCTTCTGCAGATGGCGTGGGACGACAACTTCCACTTCGGCTACTGGGACGGCCCGTCCGATACCCGTTCGGTCCAAGAGGCCACCGATCGCTTCACGGATCTGCTGATCGAACGGCTGCGGGTAGGGCCGGGCGACCGGGTGCTGGATGTCGGCTGTGGTATCGGGAAACCGGCGATGCGGCTGGCGTCCGCCACCGGCGCCAATGTCCTGGGCGTCACGATCAGCGAGCTCCAGGTCAAACAGGCGACCGAATCCGCCCGGCTGGCCGAGCTGTCCGACCGGGTGGCATTCCAATACGCCGACGCCATGGCGATGCCTTTCGACGGCGCGGCTTTCGACGCCGTACTCGCATTCGAATCGATCAATCACATGGACCGTCCGACGGCGCTGCGGGAGATGGCCCGTGTGCTGCGGCCGGGAGGCCGGGTGGTGCTCACGGATGTCACCCCGCCGAGCGACGGCAGCTATCAGCCGGACGACGATCCCGCTGTGGTCACCTCGCTGACCCGGCTGGAGGACTGGCCCGGTCTGGTCGGTGACGCCGGGCTGGTGCTCGATGAGCTGACCGATGTCACCGAGAACACCAAGGACACCGCCAATCGCATGATCGACGGCATCCTGCGCTGTCGCCGGGAGTTCGAGGCGCGCCACGGGGTCAGCGTGCAGGAGGTGCTGGACGCCGCCAAGTCGGCGCTGCCCACCGTGCCCAGCGCCGGCTGCGCCATCGTGGTGGCCCACAAGCCCTGAATCGGCGGCAAACCTGACGGTTATTCGAGAATCCTTCATGGGTCCCGCGCAGACGGAATTCTCCGCTCCTCATCAAAGCGGCACCAAGGGGCCCATGATCTCGCAAGATGCGCTTGTCCCGGCCGATGTGATCCGCGTATTCTCATTCGCGGACTGCAACACCTCAAGTGCGGGATATCCGGACTCCGATCTTCCGGACTGTATTGCGAATACCCGCTCCGCACCGTCGAGGACGCCGCCTCGAGGGCGCGTATATCCGGATTCTAGGTGAGGTGGGTAGTCATAGGACTCGCTTACGATGTGGGGCACCTGCCGAAGGCGACGACCTCGTCCATCCTCTGATTCCTCGGCAGGTCCCCGATAAAAGAGGGGTGAGTAATGGCAGTCGCGAACGGCGTGCGTCAGTGGATCCGGCGGCACCGCCCGTACCCGTCCAGTGCGGAGCGGCCGGACCACTTTCCACACGCAAGCGGCTCGGCAAGCGCCCACTTCCCATCCCCTTCGGGGTCGCCGGACTCCGGGGACGTGACAATTCCAGCGCGCCACCCGGACGGCAGGGGTCGACGGTCCGCATGGACCGCCAGAGCCCGACCCGCACACGCGTTCGCCTCCGGAAGCAGACCGCCCTCGAAATCGAGAGAACACACAGACAACCCCGCGGGCAATTCCGGCAAAGACGCCGACTGTCCCATGACCGCACTCGTCGGCGACTCGGATGGGGCACATCGTGCGATATGAGATCATGGGACCTCTCCGCGTAGTGGAAGAGGAGAGGAAATTAACCGTCAGGGCGCGGAAGATCGAGGTCCTGTTAACCGTCCTCCTCGTCCGCGCCGATCAAGTGGTCCCGATCGACCAGCTCATCACGGAGATCTGGGGAGAGTATCCACCGCGCCGGGCGATCGCCGGGCTCCATGTGTATGTCTCCCAGATCCGTAAGTTCCTGCGCCGGCCCGGCCAGAGCGAAAGTCCCGTTATCACCCGCCCGCCGGGATATGTCCTGCGGCTGGGCCACGACCGCCTCGACTTCCACTGCTTCGAACGGCTGGTGTACGAGGGCCGGGACCATCTGCGGGAGCTGCGTTACCAGCAGGCCACGGCGACTTTCGAAAGCGCACTCGATCTCTGGCGCGATCCACTGCTGGACGACGTATGCCATGGGCCGATCCTCGAAGGCTTTCAGACCTGGCTGAAAGAAGCCCGGCTGGAATGCATCGAGATGCTGACGGATTCCCGGCTCATGCTCGGCCGCCATCGCGAGCTGGTGAGCGATCTGTATCAGCTGACCACCGAACATCCCTTGCGGGAGGCACTGCACCGTCAGTTGATGCTGGCGCTCTACCGCTGTGGCCGCCGGGCGGACGCCTTGCATGTGTATCAAGCGGCGCGCAAGACACTCAATGAGGAACTCGGGCTCGAACCGTGCCGGGCCCTGCAGGACATGCAGCGGGCCATCCTCACCTCGGATGACCGACTGGAACTGCATGTTCCCGCTTGAGGAGGACGGCGTAAGGAGGTGGAGATATTGAGCGAACACATCAGATATCTGTCCGAGGGCACTCCGATCGAGGTCGTCCTCGAAGGCGGACCGGACGATCTGCCCCGGGCATTCAGGGCCGGGCGGTCGACCCTCACCAGCAAGAAGCTCAAAATCCAGCACCGCAATGGATACGAGCACTTCGAACTCGTCAACGATTCCGCTGACATCACCACAGCGATCTTTCGCTGGACCATGCGTACGAAAATCGCCGAGTAGCCTCCATGGCTCCGGAACCCCGGGATCGCCGACCGGCCACCGCCGGCCGGTGGTCCCGGGGCGGGGGTCGTGGCCAGGAGGTCCGTATGCGTACTTCACGCTGGCGCGCGGTCGTGATCGCCGCGCTCACGATATCGACAGCCCTTGCCGCACTGCCCGCCGGGCCCGCGTCGGCCCGGACAGCCACCAGACCCGCCACCAAGGTGGTGGACGGCCGTACTCAGCCGGTGTTCTCCTACGCGGACGCCGTGCGGGAGCACCTGATGGTCCAGACGCCCGTCGACAGTGACGGCGATGGCCGCAAGGACCGGGTCGCGGTGGACATCATCCGGCCCAAGGAGACCCAGCAGGGTCTCCAGGTGCCGGTCATCATGTCGTCCAGCCCCTACAACGACACCGTGGGCCGTGGCTTCGAGTCGGAGCGCAAGACCTACGACGCCCAGGGCGACCCGGCCAAGTTCCCCCTCTTCTACGACAATTACTTCGTGCCGCGCGGCTACGCCGTGGTCGATGTCGATGTGACCGGCACCGGCAGGTCCGACGGCTGTCTGACGGTCGGCGGCGCCGCCGATGTGGCGGCCGCCAAGGCCACGATCGACTGGCTGGGCGGCCGCGCCACGGCGTACGCGGCCGACGGCAGCGCGGTGAAAGCCTCCTGGTCCACCGGCAAGGTGGGCATGATCGGCCACTCGTACGAGGGCATGCTGGCCAACGCGGTGGCGGGCACCGGGGTGGAGGGGCTGGAGACCATCGTCCCGATCTCCGGAGTCAGCTCCTGGTACGAGTTCGCCCGCACCAACGGCGCCAAGCACTGGAACGGTTTCGCCTCGTATCTGACCACCGCGCTGGACACCGACCCGCCCCAGAAGTGCCAGGCGGTGCGCGAACGGTTGCAGGCCGGTGAGGACGACGCCACCGGCAACTACAACGCCCACTGGAACGAGCGCGATTACATCGCGCGGCCCGCGCCCGAGGTGGACAAGGTGCGCGCGAGCGTCCTCGCGGCGCATGACATCAGCGACTACAACATCCGGATCGACCAGCTCGCGAACTGGTGGGGCGCGCTGGCCGAGCGCGGGGTGCCACGCAAGCTGTGGCTGGGCCGCTACGGCCACACCGATCCGTTCGACTGGCCCGGTCGGCGCGCGCAGTGGGTCGACACCGTGCACCGGTGGTTCGACCACTGGCTGTACGGCATCCAGAACGGAATCATGGACGAGCCCCGCGTCGATCTGCAGACCGGCCCGGACACCTGGACCACCCAGGCCGACTGGCCCGCCGGCACCTCCTCGGTCCCCCTGCACCCCGGGCCCGACGGCTCGCTGGCGCTGAGTCCCGCGAGCGGCACCGGATCCTTCACCGACACCAAGCTGAGCGAGGCGGATCTCACCGCCGACCCGACGGCGAACCGTCCGGGCCGGCTGGCGTTCGTCACCCCGCCGCTGCGCACCGGGGTACGGCTGTCCGGCACACCCACCGCGGATCTGCGGGTCACGCTCGACAGACCGACGTCGAACCTCACCGCGCTGCTCGTGGACTACGGCGAGGACGAACGGATCGACTGGAACCGCAACGAACCCCAGAACCGGATCCACGACGGTCTGCGGGGGCTGGACAAGGAGTCCTGCCACGGGGAGAGCACCGCCCAGGACGACGCCTGCTACCAGCAGACCGCCAATGTGACAGCGCGCAAATCCTCCGAGGTGATCGCCCGGGGCTGGATGGACGCCCAGAACCGCCACTCGCTCACCACCCCCGAGCCGCTCACCCCCGGCCGGTCCTACCGGATCACCTGGAAGACCCTGCCGGGCGACTACGAGATCAAGCCGGGCCATCGGCTGGGTCTGGTCCTCGGCGGCACCGACGCCGACTTCCTCTACTTCGAGGACCCGACCGGGGCGAAGGTGACGGTGGACCTGGGCGGCAGCCGGGTGACCGTACCGGTGACCACCGCCGGCAGGCTCAGCGACTCCCTTCGCTGACAGGCGCGTTGACGAGGCCCGGGCCGCCGTTCACCGGCGGTCCGGGCTCAGCCCTGAGTCCAGGCGCTCAGCCCTGCGTCCCGGTGCTCAACCCTGGATCCACACGCTCAACCCTGCGTCCAGGCGTGGATCACATGGGCGCCGAGGTCCGCGTTCCCCTGCGCCATCCGGTGGCCGCTCTCGTACCGGGCCGTGAGGTCGCGGTAGCGGATATCCTCCCTCGCGGAGAAGCCCAGCCGGCGCAGTTCGTCCGCGAGTTCCTCCGGGGTGAAGAAGCTGAGGAAGGGCTCACCGGCCTCGGCGGCCCATGCCGCGCGCGCCTCGTGCACGGCACGTTGCTCCGGTGGCAGCGCGTCCGGCGGCTCGCCGTAGTCGAAGACCACGCCCGAGCCGTCCGGCAGGGCCGCGATGAAGCCGAGCGTGTCCAGCACTGCGGTGTGCGTCAGATACGGCACCACCCCGAGCCAGCAGAAGAACGCCGGGCGGGCGAGGTCGAAGCCCGCCGCCGTCAGCCCGTCGGCCAGGCTCTGCCGCTCGAAGTCCACCGGCGCGAAGGTCAGTGACGGCGGTACGGGGATCTCCGCGGCGGCCAAGCGTCCGCGCTTCCACTCCTGGGTGGCGGGATGGTCCACCTCGAACACCCGGAGGCCCTCCGCCTCGTACGGATTGCGGCAGCCGAAGGTGTCCAGCCCCGCCCCGAGTGCCACCGCCTGCCGTACCCCGCGCGTCACGGCGGCCGCGACGGCGTCCTCGGCGAACCGCGCACGGGCGGCCACGGACAGCCGCACATCCTCGCGCCCGGGGTGGAAGGCCGCCTCGAGGACGGGGTCGTCGGCGTCGTCCGCGTCGGCGGCGAGGACGCGGAGCGCCAGCGGGTCGTAGAACACCCGGCCGCCCTCCAGCTCCTGGTGGGCCGCGCGGAACGCGGCCGCGCCGCGGGCGGTGATGCTGGGCCGGCCGATCTGCATGGAACGTCCTCCCCCGAGGTCCCACCGCGGATGCCGCGAGCGACACCCCCATGGTGTCAGCTCGGCACCCCGGCACGCACCGCTAACGACCGCTGTTCACAGGGGAGTTACCCGATGGACGGCCACCCGGGGACCGCGCCCGGCCGTGACACCGCGCGGCGGGCGCACATTGTCCCATCGATGACCTCCGGACAGGGGTTGACCGGGCCCATCGGGTGCAACCGGTCGGCCGAACCGGTGAAGCTCCCCACCACTCCGCAAGCCCCTCTGATGTCGTGCAATAAATATGACAATCCGACAATCAGAACAAAAGGGTCCGGCATGGCCCGGACCAGTGCGGAGTGCACCGTGTCCCATCACCCACGCCATCGGACGGCGCTTCTCGCCGTCGCCCTGCTCGGCGCCGCCACCGCGTGCGGCAGCGGGACACCGGCCACCCCGAAGGCCGAGGAGAAGCCCTCGAAGACCCCGGCGGCGGCCAGGAGCGGGTCCATGAAGAACTTCACCCTCGTGGCCACCGGCGATCTGCTGGTGCACGCCTCGGTCATCCGCCAGGCGAAGGCGGACTCGGGCGGTGACAGCTATGACTTCCGGCGCATGATCCGGGCGGCCGCGCCCATCGTCGCCCAGGCCGACCTGGCCATCTGCCATATGGAGACCGTCTACGGGGCCACCCACGGGCCGTTCACCGGCTATCCGACCTTCAAGACGCCACCGCAGCTCGCCTCGGCCGTGAAGAACATCGGCTACGACTCCTGCTCCACCGCCTCCAACCACACCCTCGACGCCGGTCCGGAGGGGGTGGTCCGCACCCTCGACGCCATGGACAAGGCCGGGCTCAAGCACGCCGGATCGGCCCGTTCCGCCGCGGAGAGCACCCGCTCCACGATCATGGAGGCCGGGGGCGCCAAGGTGGCCCATCTCGCCTACGCCTACGGCACCAACGGAATCCCGGTCCCCAAGGGCAAACCGTGGCTGGTCAACCTCATCAATCCGGCGCGGATCATCAAGGACGCGCGGGCCGCGCGGCGGGCCGGGGCCGATGTGGTCGTCGTCAGCGTGCACTGGGGCACCGAGTGGCAGCAGGCGCCGGACAAGCTCCAGCTCTCGCTCGCCAAGAAGCTCACCGCCGCCAAGGACGGTGGCCGCCGCGATATCGATCTGATCATCGGCACCCACGCCCATATCCCCCAGGCGTACGAGAAGGTCAACGGCACCTGGGTGGTCTACGGCATGGGCGACCAGATCGCGGGGGTCATGCCGGACAAGCGCGGCCAGATGGGCTCGGCGGCGCGCTTCACCTTCACCCCGCCGTCCGCCCCGGGCCGGGCGTGGCGGGTGAAGAAGGCGGAGTACATCCCGCACGCCGTGGACAACGACCCGATCACCCTGGTGAACCTTCCCCGGGCCCTGGAGAAGAGCCCCGGCAACCCGGGTTACACCAGCGCCCTGAGCACCATCCAGGAGGCGGTGCTCAGCCGGGGCGGCAAGAAGGACGGCCTGTCCATGGGCCGTTGACCCGGCTCGCTCCCGGAGGCGCTACCGCTCCGGTCGCTCCGTCCCGCCCGGTCGCTCCGTCCCGCCCGGCTGCTCCGGGTGACCCGGCGGGCCGGGCCGGCCCGTACGCTCGGCGGCCTCCTGGGTGTGGAAGGTCAGCCGGTCGTCGTGCACATCGACCCGGACCCGGCTGTGCGCGGGCAGCTCGCCGCCGAGCAGCATCCGGGAGAGCGGATTGTCGACCTCGCGCTGGATGGTGCGGCGCAGCGGCCGGGCGCCGTACTCCGGCTGGTGGCCGTGTTTGGCCAGCCAGTCGACGGCGGCCAGGGTGAACTCCACGCCGACGTCCTGGGCGTGCAGCCGGCGCCGGGTCTCCTCCAGCAGCACATCGGCGATCTGCCGCAGCTGGTCGTCGGCGAGCCGGCGGAAGATGATGATCTCGTCGATGCGGTTGAGGAACTCCGGCCGGAAGTGCTCCCGCAGCGGGCGCAGCACCCGCTCCCGGCGCGCCGCGTCGTCGGCCTCCTCGCCACCGCCGCCGAAGCCCAGGGGGCCACCGCGTCCGGTGATGGTCTGCGAGCCGAGGTTGCTGGTCATCACGATGACGGTGTTCTTGAAGTCGATGGTGCGGCCCTGGGCGTCCGTCAGCCTGCCGTCGTCGAGCACCTGGAGCAGGATGTTGAAGACATCGGGATGGGCCTTCTCCACCTCGTCCATGAGCAGCAGCGAGTAGGGCTGGCGGCGCACCGCCTCGGTGAGCTGTCCGGCCTCCTCGTGGCCGACGTATCCGGGTGGCGCGCCGACCAGCCGGCTGACGGTGTGCTTCTCCTGGTACTCGCTCATGTCGAGGCGGACCATGCGGTCCTCGCTGCCGAAGAGCGCCTCGGCCAGTGCGCGGGCGAGTTCGGTCTTGCCGACGCCGGTGGGGCCGAGGAAGAGGAAGCTGCCGCTGGGGCGGTTGGGGTCGGCGAGTCCGGCGCGGGCGCGCAGGACCGCGTCGGCCACGGCGGACACGGCCTCCTCCTGCCCGACGACCCGGCGGTGGAGGTGCTGCTCCAGGCGCAGCAGCCGTTCGCGCTCCTCCTGGGTGAGGCTGGAGACGGGGATCCCGGTCTGCCGGGAGACGATCTCGGCGATGTCCTCGACGGTGACCTCGGCGACGCGCCCGCCGTGGTACTGCGTTTCGGATGCCTGCGCGATCCGGTTGTTCAGCTCGGCGATCCGGTCCCGCAGGGAGGTGGCGCGTTCATAGCTCTCGGAGGCGACGGCCTGGTCCTTGTCCCGGGTGAGCTGTTCGACCTCCCGCTCCAGGGCGCGCAGATCGGTGCCGCGGGCGCTGGAGCGCAGCCGTACCCGGGCCCCCGCCTGGTCCATGAGGTCGATGGCCTTGTCGGGCAGGAAACGGTCGGTCAGATAGCGGTCGGAGAGCTCGACGGCGGCGAGCAGCGCCTCGTCGGTGTAGCGGACCTGGTGATGGGCCTCGTAGCGGTCGCGGAGGCCGTGCAGGATGGCGACGGCGTCCGCGGAGGTGGGCTCGGGGACCATGATGGGCTGGAAGCGGCGGGCGAGCGCGGCGTCCTTCTCGATGTACTGGCGGTACTCCCGGAGCGTGGTCGCGCCCATCACATGCAGTTCGCCGCGGGCGAGCGCGGGCTTGAGGAGGTTGCCGGCGTCCATCTGGCTGCCCTCGGAGCCACCGCCACCGGCGCCGACCACCGTGTGCAGCTCATCGATGAAGATGATCAATTCGTCGGAGTTGGCGCGGATCTCGTCGACGATGCTGGTGACGCGCTGCTCGAAGTCGCCGCGGAAGCGGGTGCCGGCCACGACGCTCGCGATGTCGAGCTGGACGACCCGGCGGCCGAGCAGGATGTCCGGCACATCGGCGTCGGTGATCCGCTGGGCGAGCCCTTCGACGACGGCCGTCTTGCCGACTCCGGCCTCGCCGATGAGGACGGGGTTGTTCTTGCCGCGCCGGGCGAGCACCTCGATGCTCTGCTCGATCTCCTCGTCGCGGCCGATCACCGGGTCGATCCGCCCCTCGCGGGCCAGTTCGGTCAGGTCGCGCCCGAACCGGTCGAGGTTCGGGGTCTTCCGCTGGTCCATGACGGGCCTCTGGTCTGCCGTGGGGGCGCTCGGGGTGAGGCCGCCGGTCGGCGGGCCGGGGGCCCGGGGTTCGAAGCGGGCGGCGCCCAGGATCTGCCCGGCGGTGGACTCGCGGTTGGCGGCGAGCGCGATCAGTACGTGTTCGGGGCCGATGTACGAGGCGCCGCGCGAGCGGGCTATCTCATGCGCGTCGAGCAACGCCCGTTTGACGGCCGGGGTGACGGCGACCGAGTTGCGCGGCGGCCCGCCCCCGGCCTCCCGGTCGATCTCCGCGGCGATCCGGTCGGGGTCGGCTCCGGCGCGCGAGACCATGGTGCGGGTGGGTTCGGCGGAGAGTGCCGCCCGCAGCAGATGTTCGGTGTCGAGGTCGGTGCTGCCGTGTTCGGCGGCGTAGGAGGCGGCCGCCGAGACGAGATGGCGTGCGTTCTCGCTCATCAGCCGGCCGAAGTCGACATGGCGTGAATCGGGCCGCTGCCCGGCCGGCCCGGTCCCGAGGAAGCGTGCGAGGAAGTCGCCGAGTGGATCCGGCCCGAAGTCCTCGGGGCCCTGATTCGGGCCCTCGTTCCCGCTGCCCATATGACCAGTTTACGAGCGATCGAGACCGATGTCCGTTTCTGGCCGGTTCCGCGAGCGGGCACCGCGGCCCGGCTGCGGCTGCCGGACGGCGCCCGGCGCCACCGGGTGCGTCAGCGCTCCACCCGGTGGCGTTCGAGGACGACCAGGGCGGCGTCATCGCCCTGGTGGCCGCCTGTGTGGCTGAGCAGATCGCGGTGCAGACGGTCGATGAGGTACTGGGGGCCGCCGCCGTCCACTCCGGGGAGCCGCTCGGCGAGCGGGAAGAAGGTGCCCTCGCTGTTCCGCGCCTCGACGACCCCGTCGGTGTAGAGCAGCAACTGATCTCCCTCGTCGAACGGGAAGTCCTCGGTGTGGTAGCTGCCGGCCGCCAGGTGGCCGAGGCCCAGTGGCAGTGCGGGCGCCTGGCCCTCCAGCGCCTTGACACCGGAGTCGCACAGCAGGAGCGGTGGCGGATGTCCGCAGTTGACGAGGCGGACCACCGGCCGGTCGTCGGGGATCTCCAGCACGGCGGCGGTGACGAACGACTCCCCCGCCCCGGGCGCCTTGTCGCGGGGTTCGGTCCGCTCCGCGGACAGCGCGGTGTCCAGGTGGGACGCCAGATCGGTCAGCGGTACGGGCCAGTGGGCGATCGCGCGGAAGGCGCCGAGCACCAGGGAGGCGTCCGCGACGGCGGTCAGCCCGCTGCCCCGGACATCGCCGATGATCAGGCGGGTGGCGTTCGAGGTGCGCGCCGCCGCGTACAGATCGCCGCCGATCTCCGCGCCCGGCTCGGCCGCGAGGTAGACCGAGGCGATCAGCAGCGGGCCGACCCTGTCGGGGAGCGGGCGCAGCAGCACCCGCTGCGCCACATCGGCCACCGCCCGCACCCGGTTCAGCTCGCGCATATGCCGGTCGAGAACCGCCCGGAACAGCACGATCATCGCCGAGACCAGGGCCAGGGTGATCACCTCGGTCAGGCGGCCGGGAAGGCCGAGGAACCCCTCCGAGGCGTTCGCCCCGATCTGCGCGGCGACGGCCAGCAGCCCGACGCACGCGGTGAGCACCGGACCGGCGAACGAGGCGGTCATGGCGGGGGCGGCGATCAGCAGCGGGCTGAGCCGGACACTCGCCGGGGACAGCACATCGCCGAGCGTGATCAGCCCGATGACCAGCAGGGGGATCACGACCAGGAAGCGGGTCCGCCACCTTGGCCGGCGCGGATCCGAGGGACCTTGCCGCATGTGCACATCTACTGCTTACGCCTGCCGTGGCCCCCGCGCCAACCCGCCGGCCCGGGGCCCGACCGCGCTCCCGGGAGGCGGCTGTCACACTTCCGGCCGCTGTCTCGTCCTCCTTCTCAGGCCGAGGAGAGGATCGGGACATGGCAGAGCTGACCGCCTTCGAAGAACAGCGCGACCGGCTGTGGGCCGTCGCGTATCGCATCACCGGCTCGGTCGCCGACGCCGATGACGCGGTGCAGGAGACCTGGCTGCGCTGGCAGGGACTGCCCGCGAACGAGGTGGCCGACCCCCGCGCGTATCTGACCACCGTCATCAGCCGCATCTGCTACGACCTGCTGGGTTCGGCGCGGGTGCGGCGCGAGGCGTACGTCGGCCCCTGGCTGCCCGAGCCGGTGGTGGCGGCGGGCGGTCCGGAGGACCGGGTGACGCTGGACGAGTCGGTGGGTCTGGCGCTGCTCACCGTGCTGGAGCGGCTGACTCCGGCGGAGCGGACCGCCTTCATCCTGCACGATGTCTTCTCGGTGCCGTTCCCCGAGATCGCCGAGGTGGTGGGCCGGAGCCCGGAGTCCGTACGGCAGCTGGCCTCCCGCGCCCGCAAGCGGGTCCGGGCGGAGGCGCCGCGGCGCTCGGTGGACCGCGAGGAGCACCGGCGGGCCGTGGACGCGTTCCTCCGGGCGGTCATGGGCGGCGACCTGGACGGGCTGCTGGAGATCCTGGACCCGGAGGTCGTCTGGCGTTCGGATGGTGGCGGCAAGGTGGCGGCGGCCCGGCTCCCGGTGCTGGGGAACGAGAAGGTGGCCCGCTTCGCCCAGCGGCTGACCCGGGGCTTCGACCCGGCCACGATGCTGGTGCACCACCGCGACGTCAACGGCGCCCCGGGCCTGGTCATCGTCGACACCGCGAGCCGGCAGGCCGTGGTCTTCGCGTTCTCCGTACACCAGGGTGTGATCACCGAGATCGACGCGGTCGCCAACCCCGACAAGCTCCGCCACCTCGACCTGCCGAACCTGTGACCGGCATCACCGTCACATCTCGGGACGCCGTGTCGTCCTCCTCGTGAACACCGACCGGCAAGGAGGCCGCCCACATGGAGAAGCAGCAGGTCCTGGTACTCGGCGCGGGCTATGCGGGGCTGATCGCCGCCCTGCGGCTGGCCCCGCACACCCGCGTCACCCTGGTCGATCCGAGCCCCGCCTTCACCGAGCGCGTGCGGCTGCACGAGCGGGCCGTCGGACGGCCCGACATCACACATCCACTCGACGCGCTGACCCGGCGGGCCGGGATCGTCCACGTGGCCGCCCGCGCCACCGGGATCGATCCGGCCGCCCGGCGGATCACCACCGACGACGGCCGCCTGCTCCCGTACGACCGGCTGGTGTACGCGCTCGGCAGCCGCACCGCCGATCCCGGTGAGCGCGCCTACACCCCGGAGACGGCGGACGAACTGCACAAGCGGCTGCTGGACGGCCCCGGTGAGCTGACGGTGGTCGGCGGGGGACTCACCGGCATCGAGCTCGCGGCCGAGATCGCCGAGTCCCACGACGCCTGGAGGGTCCGGCTGGTCACGGGCGAGGATGTCGGCACGGGGCTTTCGGCGAAGGGCCGGGCCCATGTCCGTACGACGCTCACCGGGCTCGGTGTCCGGATCGAGGAGGGCCGCCGGGTGGCGCGCCCGGAGGACCTCGACACCGACGCGGTGGTCTGGGCCACCGCGATGACCGCGAACACCGCCCTGGCCGAGGCCGCCGGGATCGCCCTCGACCCGGGCGGCCGCGTCCGCGTCGACGCCACCCTGCGCTCGGTGTCCCATCCGGAGATCTACGCGGTGGGCGACGCGGCGGCCATGGCCACCCCGGCCGCCGGTGCCCTGCGCATGGCCTGTGCCACCGCGCTCCCGTCCGGTTCGCACGCCGCCTCCTCGATCATCGCCGAGACGCGGGGCCGGGAGCCGAAGCCGCTGCGCTTCCGGTTCGTGGCGCAGTGCGTGAGCCTGGGCCGCCGGGACGGGCTGATCCAGCTGGTGCGGGCGGACGACTCCCCGCGCGAGACGGTGCTGCGCGGTGGCGCGGCCGCGCGCACCAAGGAGCAGGTGGTGCGCGCCACGGTCAGGGTGCTGCGGCTGGCGGCGCGCCGACCGGGGGCCGTGCCCCTCATTCCCGGGATCGACTGACGGGTTCCCGGGATCGACTGACGGGCGCGGGGAGAGGCTGAGGTGTCCCCGAGGAGCGGCCCGAGCCATGCGCCCGCGCTACGGGGTGTCCGGCGGGCCACGCGGCGGAGCCGCATATCGACGCTTTCCCCTCCCCGCCCCTTCCCGTTACCGGGGGCTTCGCCACCGGACCCCGGGTGGTCCGGGGGCGAAGCCCCGCCACGC
This sequence comes from Streptomyces endocoffeicus, assembly GCF_016741935.1. GTDB lineage: Bacteria > Actinomycetota > Actinomycetes > Streptomycetales > Streptomycetaceae > Streptomyces > Streptomyces endocoffeicus. Next base: position 1,322,722 of record NZ_JAERRG010000001.1, read on the forward strand.
GGCGGAGCCGCACCCCCTCAGAACGGGTAGTGGGCGTGCTGGGTGGCGAGGGTGATCCACCGGGTGTCGCTGAACGCCTCGATGCCCCAGCGGCCGCCGAACCGCCCGTACCCCGAGTGCTTGACGCCACCGAACGGGGCCTGGGGCTCGTCCGCCACCGACTGGTCGTTGATGTGCACGATGCCGGTCCGGACACGGCGGGCGACCTTGAGCCCATGGGTCCCGTTCTCGGTGATGATGCCGCAGGTCAGGCCGTGGTCGGTGGCGTTGGCCAGGGCCACGGCCCGATCGTCGTCGGCGAAGGTGTCCACCACGCAGACCGGGCCGAACGCCTCGGCGTGGTGGATGTCCATGTCCGGGGTGACATCGCTCAGCACCGTCGCCGGGTGGACCGCGCCGTCGGGTTCGCCACCGCCGGTCAGCACCGTGGCGCCCTTGTCCACCGCGTCCTTCACCAGGGCCGCCACCCGGCGCGCCGAGTCGGCTGTGATCAGCGGGCCGACCACGGTGGCCGGTACGGCGGGGTCGCCGCACGGCAGGGCGGCCACCTTGGCGGAGAACTTCGCGGTGAACTCCTCGGCGAGGCTTTCATGGACGAGTATCCGGTCGCCCGACATGCAGATCTGACCTGAGTTCATGAACACGCCGAAGGTGGCGGCGTTCACCGCGTGGTCCACATCGGCGTCGTCCAGGACGATGATGGCGTTCTTGCCACCCAGCTCCAGCACGGCCGGCTTGAGGTGCCGCGCGGCGAGTGAGCCGATGGTCCTGCCGACGCCGGTGGACCCGGTGAAGTTGACGATCCGTACGCGGGGGTCGGCGATGAGCGCCTCGGCCACCTCGGCCGCGTCCTCACGGGCGTTGGTGACCACGTTGAGCACCCCGTCGGGCAGCCCGGCGTCACGCAGCACATCCGCGACGAAGAGCCCGCAGGCGAGCGGCGCGTCCTCGCTGGGCTTCAGCACCACCGTATTGCCCGCCGCCAGGGGCGCCGCGACGGAACGGACACCGAGGATGACCGGCGCGTTCCAGGGGGCGAAGGCCGCGACGACACCGGCCGGTTCGCGGACGGCGAGACCGAGCGCGCCCGCCTCCTGGGCGCTGAGCACCTCACCACGCGGGGCGGTGATCGCGGCGGCGGCCTCACGGAGGATGTTCGCGGCCAGGCCCACGTTGAAATGCGCCCAGGGCGCGGTGCCCCCGGTCTCCTGGGCCATGATCTCGGCGGCCCGGGCGGCGCGCGACTCCAGCAGGTCCGCCGCGGTCAGGAAGATCGTACGGCGCTCGAACGGAGCCAGCTCCGCCCAGGCCGGGAAGGCGGCGTCGGCGGCGGCCACCGCACGCGCCACGTCCTCGGCCCCGGCGGCCGCGACGGTGGCGAACACCTCCCCGGTGTAGGGGTTGAGGTCCTCGGCGGTGCGCCCCGAGACGGCCGGGGTGTCCTTGCCATCGATCAACAGATCGCGGTGGAGGGTCATATCGGATGTCCTTTGCGGTCCCTCGCCCCAAGGGCGTGTTCGCTGAGTGAACTTCGGTTCACTTCGCGCGGACCGTCAGTCTCCGACGCGCCCCGGGCGGTCGTCAATGCGCGGGCGTCGGCGGGGCCACCGCACCCCGCCGGACGCCGTCACCGCCAGGAGCCCCAGGAGGGCCAGCGCGGCAGCCGGGGCGAGAACGGCCCACGGGGCGCGCTCGGCGTAGGGGTGGTTCTCGGCCAGCAGCCGGCCCCACTCCGGGGACGGCGGCTGGGCGCCCAGGCCGAGGAAGCCCAGCGCGGCCAGGGCGAGCGCCACGGACGGCAGACGCAGCGACGCGTGGCGGACGACCGGGGGCAGGACCGCGGGCAGGAGGTGGCGGCGCAGCAGATGGCGGCGGGAGGCGCCCAGCGCGCGGGTGGCGGCGAGATGGGTGGCGGCGCGCTGCTGCCGCAGCAGGGCGGAGGTGTGCGTGGCCAGCGGGGCCCAGGCGACGGCGGCCACGGCGAGCGCGGGGGTGTACGGGCCGCGGCCCGCCGCCCCGGTGACCAGCAGCCCGGCGAGCACGGGCGGCACCGCGTTCACCGTCTCGGCGAGTCCGCCGGACAGCCGGGGCACCAGCCCGAGCAGCACACCCGCCACCAGCGCGGCGCCGCTCACCGCCACCGCGAGCGCGAGCGTGGACAGCGCGCCGTGTCCCACCCGGGCCAGCAGATCGCGGCCCAGCGCGTCGGTGCCGAACGGATGCGCCCAGGACGGGGCGGTGAGCCGGGCGGCGGTGTCCACCGCCAGCGGGTCCCGGAGGGCGCCGAGCACCACGACGGCGAGCAGAAGCGCGCCGTAGAACAGTGGAATCGCGCGGGCGGACGGGGCGGTCGGCCGGTCGAGCGAGGGCAGCGCCCCGTCGCGCAGCGCGGGTCCGAGCGACAGCCGGGCCGCGAGGTGGGCGAGACCTCCGGCGGCGGCCGCGAGCAGGATCAGGACGAGGGCGCACGCCTGGAGCATCGGCAGGTCCTGGGCGATGGCCGCCTGGAGGGAGAGCCGGCCGAGCCCGGGAATGTCGAAGGCCTGCTCGACGGCGACCGCGCCCCCGGTGAGCCCGACCACGAACAGCCCGATGTTCGGCAGCACTCCGGGCACGGCACGCCGCAGCGCCTGGCGGGCGATCCGCCGGGCGGGCAGCCCGCGCGCGGCGGCGGCCCGCGCCCAGGGTTCGGCGAACGCGCTGGGCAGGGCGTCGGCCAGGACCCGGCCCAGCAGGGCGCCCGCGGGCAGGCCGAGGGCGAGCGAGGGCAGCACCATCCACCGCGGCCCGTACCAGCCGACCGCGGGCAGCCAGCCGAGCCGCACCCCGACCACGGCGGCCAGCACGGACCCCAGCAGGAACTCCGGCAGCGCGGCGAGCAGCGCGCCACCGCTCCCCGCACCGGCCCCGCGCCGGGCGGCCCGCCGCCGCGGCCCGAGCCACAGGGTGCGCCCGCACACCGCGCCCGCGGTGGCCGCCGCGACCACCAGCGCCCCGCCCATGAGCAGCAGCGAGACGCCGAGTGCCACCGCCACCGAGGGGGCCACGGCCGTCCCCGAGATCCAGGACGTGCCCGCGTCGCCATGGGGCAGCCCGGCGAGCCACCGGCCGAGCAGCCGCAACGGCCCGGCGTCGAGGCCGAGTTGGGAACGCAGGGACTCCAGGAGCTCGGGGCTGGGGTCGCGGTCGGCCGCGCGCGCCTTGAGGACGGTGCGGGCGGGGTCGGTACGGGACAGCCAGGGCAGCAGACCGATGCCGCACAGCAACGCCCCCGCGAGCGCGACGCGCCACAGCGCGACCAGCCCGGTGGACCGTCCGGTGCTCAGCGGTACCGCGTTCCGCCCGCCGGACCGCGTCCGTGCGCCGCTCACCGCCGCGTACCGGTGCCGACGAGCGTGCGCTCGTACGGATCGAGGATCACACCGCGCACCGAGGCGCCGACGCCGTGGAGGATCCGCTGGTGGACCAGCGGGACGACCCCGTCCGTGCGCAGAACGGCCGTCTGCGCGGCCAGGGCGGCGCGGTGGCGCGCCGCGCCGTCGGCGCGGGACCCGGCCTCGGCGACCGCGCGGTCCACGGCCTTGTCGCACACCCGCGCCAGGTTGTAGCCGCCGTCACAGGTGAAGTCGTCGGCGAGATAGGACACCGGGTCGCCGGTGTCGAGCATCGTGTTGCGGGCGGCCACCACGGCGTCGAACTTCCCGGCCAGGGCGTCGGTTTCGAGCCGGGAGTACTCCCGCACCTCGAGCTTCACACCGAACCCGGCCTTGCGCAGCCGTTGTTGCAGCACCTGCGCGACCTCGGGCAGCTCGGGCCGGTTGTCGTAGGTGGCGAGGGTGATCGAGGTGTTACGGACCCGCGCGGCGGCGGGGCGGCCGGACGGCCGGGGCCGCTCGCCCGCGGCCCAGGTGAGGGCCGGGCCGAACAGCCCGCGGCCGGTGTCGGCATGGCCCTCGTACACGTCCTCGGCGAGGGCGGAGGCGTCGACGGCCTCGCGGGCGGCGGCACGGACGGCGGGGTCGGCGAAGGGCCCGGAGCGGGTGTTGAGGAAGAGGGCGGTGGTGCGGGCGGTGGGCACCTCGCGCAGCGTGGCCTTGTCGAGGGTGGCCGCCTGGGAGACCGGGACCGCCTCGGCCATGTCCACCTCGCCGCCGCGCAGCGCGTTGGTGCGCGCCGTGCCGTCGGCGATGAAGCGGACGTCGAGGCCGGAGGCGTGGGCGAGGCCGCCCCAGTAGTCGTCGAAGCGGTGGAGGGTGGCACGGGTGGCGCCGGTGGTCCCGGTCAGGGTGAACGGACCGGTGGCGGTGCCGGCCGGATCGACCGCCGCCGTCCCGTCCGCCGCCGTCCCGTCCGCCGTCTCCCCTCGCCTGGTAGCGGTCTTCGTCCGGTACGCCTTGGCCGAGAGGATGGCCAGGCTCGGGCTGGACAGCCGCAGTGGCAGGGCGGGGTCCGCGGTCGCGGTGGTGACCCGGACCCGCCGCTCCCCCACCGCCTGCGCGGTGAGCGTGACCCCGGTGAGCGCGGCGGGCGGCGGATCGGCGCGGGTGGCATGGGTGAGGGCGCCCGCCACCGCCGCCGGGGTGACCTCGGTGCCGTCCTGGAACCGCGCCTCGCGCAGGGTGAACACCCAACCCCCGCCGCTCTCCCGGGTCCAGGACTCGGCGAGGGCGGGCACCGCGCCGCCGTTGCCGTCCAGCCGGGTCAGCCCCTCGGTGACGCCGAGCCTGCTGAGCAGGGTGGCGTCGGCGCCGTACGGGGAGAAGCGTTCGGCGGGCGGGAAGGCCATCGCGACCCGGAGGCGCCCGCCGCCCGCCTCGGCCCCGGTGTCGTACGGCGAACCGTCGCGGGCCGCGAAGCACCCGGCGAGCAGCGGGAGCAGCGACAGCGCGGCGGCCCACCGGCGGCGGACAGAGTGCATGGGCGTGGTTCTCCAGGGGCTGCGCGGGTGCGGCGGAACACGGAAGCTACATGATAATCATTTCCATGAACTCGGGGTGCCCCGGGGTCATGGGCACCTCGAAGTGGACGATGCCCTGACCGCCCCCGGGCGCCTCCCGCTCATCGCAGACGACCTTCGCCAGGGACCGCCAGAACGGCTCGGCACCCGGCACCGCCGGATCGGTGTGCAGATAGACCGCGCGATAGCCGCCGTCCGCCGCGGCGAAGTCCAGCAGCGCACGCACCAGCCGCCGGGCCAGCCCGTGGCGCCGGTGCTCGGGGCGCACATAGACCCGGCGCAGCTGGGCGGTCTCGCCCGACGGATAACGCGCGGCCAGCCACCGGGGGTTGGGCGGATGGGCCGGGCCCCGGGAGTCGAGCGCGGCGGTCGCCACGACCGCCCCGTCGGCGTCGTCCACCGCGACCAGCAGGGTGTGGCGCGCACCGTCCAGATACGCGGCGCCGGGATCGATGATGTCGGCGTGCCAGCGCGGCACATAGCCGGTTCCGAAGTCGCGGTAGACGGTGTCGAGCATCACGCCGCGGGCGGCGTCGAGGTCGTCGGGGGTCGCGGTCCTGATGCGGTAGCTGGGCACCTGCGCATCGTACGCAATAAGCCCGTCCACCGATCGTACTGGCAGACTGGATCCCGAGGGGAGGAGGGGCCGATGGGGAGGGCACGGCTGTCGATGCAGGAGCTCATCCAGCGGCGCAGGAACGCCGGATTCGTGGGCCGGCGCCGGGAACTGGACGCGTTCCGGGACAATTTCGGGCTGCCGCCGGAGGACGCGCGGCATCGCTTCGTCTTCCATGTGCACGGCCACGCGGGCGTGGGCAAGACCTGGCTGACGCGCCGGCTGGAGCAGACCGCCCGCCAGGAGTACGGCGCGCTCACCGCCCGCGTCGACGAGACGGCGAGCTCCGCACCCGAGGCGATGGCCGCGATCAGCGAGCAATTCGCCCGCCAGGGACGGGAGTTGGCGGCCTTCGACCGGCGGCTCGCCACCTATCGGCAGCGCCGCCACGAGGCGGAGTCGGTACCGGCGGAGGGCGAGCGGCAGGGGCCCAGCAGCGGCAGTATGGCCGCCGCGCGGGCGGGTCTCGCGGGGCTCGGCCTGGTGCCGGGTGTCGGGGCGCTGGCGGGCGCCGTCGATCCGGTGCCGCTGGCCGAGGGCACCGACCGGCTGCGGGCGGCGCTCAGCTCGCGGTTCCGCGACCACAAGGACGTCCAGCTGGTGCTGGATCCGGTGGAGACGCTGTCCCCGCTGCTGGTCAGGGAGTTGTCGGAGGCGGCCGCGGCGGTGCCGTGGCTGGTGCTGCTCTTCGACACCTACGAGCGCCTCGGCCCACTGCTCGACCCCTGGCTGCGCACCCTGCTGACCAGCGAACGCCTGGGCACCCTCCCCGCCAACACCGTGCTGGTGCTGGCCGGGCAGACCCGGCTGGACCCCGGCTGCTGGGGCGATCTGGCCGATGTGGTGGCGGAGCTGCCGCTGGAGCCGTTCACCGATGCGGAGGCCCGGCAGCTGCTGACCGCCAAGGGGATCACCGAGGAGCCGGTGGTACGGGAGGTGCTGCGGCTGTCCGGCCGGCTGCCGGTCCTGGTGTCCACCCTCGCCGAGAACCCCGGGACCGGCGGGGACCTGGACGACCCCAGCGCCACCGCCGTCGACCGGTTCCTGAAGTGGGAGCGCGATCCGGTGCGCCGCTCCGCCGCCCTGGCGGGCGCGCTGCCCCGGCGGCTCAACGAGGACATCTTCAGGGCGGCGGTGGACGACGACGGGGCCGGGCTGTTCGGCTGGCTGCGGTCACTGCCGTTCGTCGGCGACCGCGAGGGCGCGGCCCGCTACCACGATGTGGTGCGCGCCCCCATGCTGCGGCTGCAGCGGACCGCCTCACCGCGGCGGTGGGGCGCGGCGCACACCCGGCTGGCGGAGACCTTCGCCGGATGGCGGGAGGCGGCGGCCGGAGGGCTCGACCCGTACGACGGATGGCGGCTGGACACCTGGAGCGGACCGCGGCTGGAGGAGTGGTACCACCTGCTGTGCGCACGGCCGTCGGCGGCGCTGCCCGGGGCGCTGCGGGAGGGGATCGGCGCCTGCGACGCGGGCCCCGCGGTGGCCCGGCGCTGGGCGACCACTCTGGTCGAGGCGGGCGAGGACGCCGACTCGGACGCGGTGCGCACCTGGGGGCGGCACCTGGTGGAGGCGCTGGCGGACGAACGGCGGCGCGGTATCGAGGCGATGGGGCTGCTGCTGGCGCGGGCCGGGCTCGACACCGCCGCCCGGGTCGCGGCCCTCGTCGTACGGGGCTGGCACCGCCGTTCGGTCGACGAGTTCGACGGGGCGCTGGGGGACTTCCACCGGGCGACCGAGCTGGACCCCGGGAATGTGCGCGCGCACTTCGGGCGTGCCGTGGTCCACCGGGCGACCGGGGAGTTCACCGCGGCGATGGACGCGCTGGACCGCCTGGACGCGCTGGAGCCGGGCTCGACCTGGGTCCAGCGGGAGCGTGGGGAGACCTGTCGCCGGGCGGGCCGGTACGAGGAGGCGCTGGCCCGGCTCGACCCGGTGATCGAGGCCGATCCGGCGGACCATGTGGCCCTGGGCAGCCGAGGCCAGACCAAGATGGCGCTCGGCCGGATCCAGGAGGCGCTGGCGGACCTGGACCGGGCCATCGAGCAGCACGGCGACTACACCTGGGCACTGCTCCGGCGGGCCCGCGTCCGCAGCACCCTGGGGGACACGGCGGGCGCGCTGGAGGACCTGGACCGGGCGGAGGCGCTGGAGCCGGGCATCCCGGGAACGCTCGGCGAACGCGGCGATGTCCACCGCTTCGCGGGCCGCTACGAGGAGGCCATCGCGGAGTACGACCGGGCGCTGGCCCTCGACCCCGGCTACGCCTGGGCCCTGGGGAGCCGCGCGATGGCCAACGAGGCCCTGGGCAGACGCGCGGCGGCGCTGGCGGATCTGGGGCGTGCGGTGGCGCTGAATCCCGGCTACGCCTGGGCCGTGGCGCAGCGCGAGCGGTTGCTCTCGAGCGGGGATTCACCGGAGGGTGGACGGAACGACGGGCCGGTGTGACCTCCCGGCACCCGTGCTTCCGACTCCCCTCCCTCGGTGGCAGTCAACGGCCGTGTGTCAGCGGCCCTGTGCCACCGGCCCTGTGCCACCGGCCCTGTGTCACCGGCCTTGTGTCACCGGCCCTGCGTGTCAGCGACCCTGCGTGTCAGCGACCCTGTGTGTCACCGGCCCTGTCGTGACGCGCGCCCGGCGAAGCAGGACGACACGGCGTGGCGTACGGCGCGCAGCACGGCACGGCAGCGCGACAGGCAACGGTACGCGCGGGCCCGGCGGACGGGGCGCGGTGCGGCGGAGGGAGCCGGCACGGTCGGCGGAGCCGGTACGGCCTCCTCGGGGGACGTGTCCCGAACGGTGGCGTCCACCGGGACGGGAGCGGCCGGATCCACCGCGGGCGGGGACGGATCGGCGGTGCCGGTCCGCGGTGCGACGGGGTGCCGGGTGGCTTCCGCGCGCAGCATCGCGCGCATGGCGGCATAGACATCGATGGGCATGCGGATACTCCTGCGGTCTCGGACGTCCTACGGCTGGGCGGGCAGGCCGGACCGCATCCGGGATCCGCGACGGACGCGGAAACGGGATGACGGACGGCCGGGCCCGGTCAGCAGCGCAGAACGACGGACCGCGAGGAGAGCCGGCCGGCCGGGACGTCGCCCCCGGCGCCGAACGCGCCGATGCCCGGCGCCGGATCGCCGGGGCGGCCGCGGACCGCGCCGAGCACGAGCGGGCCGAGCGACGTCGAGAGGGACCGATGGGCGCCGAACGAGGCGCCGTGAGCCACCCGCCCGGCGTGCCGGGCCGGATGCCCGGCACCGTCCCGGACGGAGAACGCCGCCGACGCCGAGGAGGTGAGGCGCTCGTCCTCGGTCTCCGGCGCCACCGGAACAGGGATGACGGGAGCGGGAGCACCCGCGGGGGCGGACGCGGCGAGGGCCCGGGCCGAGGCGGGAGCACCGGCGCCACCGGGCACGGGCGTGGCCGGGGCCCGGTTCGGCACTCCGGCCGTCCCGGCCGCCCCAGCCGCCCCGGCCTTACCGGTCGCGCACCGCTCCGGCCCGGTGGACGGCGAGGCGCGGACGACCCCCAGGGCCAGCACGGCGTGCAGCAGCGTGGCCGCCAGCAGCAGAAGGACGGCGGCCGCGCACGGGCCGCCGCACACCGCGGGGCGGTTCGTCCTGCCGCCGTGCACCATGCGGCCTCCCTCGCTGATCCCCCTCCAGGGAACCCCGCACAGCGGAAGAGAGCGCTCCGATTGCCGGGAAAAGTCCAGACTTTCACCCGTGTCGGTTATCTACTCGAACGCCCATAACGCCATATTTCGAGGAGCGACCGGCCGCGTGGTGTGATCATTCGAGCAATGCGGCCGGTGCGGCCTGCCGCCAGGAGTCGAGCAGGATGTCCCGCAGCTCATCGAGGTCGTCCAGCGCGGCGAGCCGCACCCGCACCCAGGCCGAACTCGCCTCATGGGCGGCGACCCAGAACTTCTCCGGCTCCGCCAGCACCAGCTCCTCCCGCTCCACCTTGGGACATCTGACGGCCATCGAGGTCTCGTCCTCGGGCAAGGTGGCGAACATCTTCCCGGCGACCCTGAAGGTGGGCATCGACCAGGCGATCTTCTCTGTGGTCTCCGGCAGCGACAGGGCGATGGCACGGACATCATCGGAGGTGGTCATGGCCAGACCGTAGAACACCCCACCGACAAGGTTCCCGGCCACGTCCGCCCCCGGCCCCGGCTGTCATCAGCCCGGGTACACGTACGGCGTGGTGGTGGTCAGGGGCACGAAGCCGAGCCGGCGCAGGATCGGGCGGCTCAGGCTGGACGCGTCCACCTGGAGATAGCGATAGCCGCGGTCGGCGGCGATACGGGCCCGGAACGCGACGAGGGCGCGGTAGACGCCCCGGCCACGCCACTCCGGCACGGTGCCGCCACCCCAGAGCCCGGCGAACGGCACCCCCGGCGGCAGCTCCATCCGCGCCGCGCTGACCGGCCGGTCACCGTCCATGGCCACCACCGCGACGACCGTGTCCGGCTCCTCGGCGAGCTGGGCGAGGAGCCGGTGCCGGAGATGGGCGCCGTCGTCGCCGAACGCCCGCTCATGGACGCGCACCACCCGTTCCACACCGGCCGCGTCGGCCACCGGGAGCAGCCGGACGCCCTGGGGCGGTTCGACGGCGGTGTCCAGCTCCGCCACCTGGGCGACCATCAGCGTCTCCTCGGGCTCGGGGGCGAACCCGGCGGCCCGGAGCCGTTCGGCGAGGTCGCCGGGGCGGTCATGCGCGTACAGCTTCCACTCGAACGCGCGGTCCGCGCCCCCGAAGTGCCGTATCTGCGCGGCGATCTCCGCATCGGCGGTGGCGGCGTCCAGATCCGACCACAGGACGCCGTTCCAGTCGTCGCGGCCGCCGGTCTGCCGCACCACCGCGCCCACACGCTCCACCCGGACACCGGGGCCGTCGGCCCGCGCGCCCTGTCTCATCTCCCGGTCGTACAGCTCACGCACCACATCACGATCCATCCGCCCACCCCAGCACCGGGCCCTGCCAACGGCAATCGATTATCGGGCCCTCGGGGCCGGCGCGTTACGACGCGCCCTCCGCCCCGGCGGCGTAGTGGACGGCGATCCGGGCCCCGAGGCGCGCGTTGTTCCTGACCAGGGCGATATTGGTCCGCAGGCTCTCCCCCTCCGTCAACTCCACGATCCGGCCCAGCAGATACGGGGTCGCGTCCTTGCCGCCGATCCCCGCCTCCGCCATCTCGGCGAGGGCCCGCTCGATGACGCCGTCCATCCGCTCGGCGGGGATCTCCTCGGCCTCGGGAACCGGGTTGGCGATGCTCAGCCCCGCCGTCATGCCCAGCTCCCACTGGGCGCGCATGGTGGCGGCGATCTCCTCGGGCGAGTCGACGCGCAGCGGGGAGCGGAAGCCGCTCGCCCGGGAGTAGAAGGCGGGGAAGTCGTCGGTGCCGTAGGTGAGCACCGGAACACCCAGGGTCTCCAGCTTCTCCAGGGTCAGCCCGATGTCGAGGATGCTCTTGACCCCGGCGCTGATGACGGCCACCGGGGTGGTGGCGAGCTCGGTGAGATCGGCGCTGATGTCGAAGGACCGCTCCGCTCCCCGGTGCACTCCGCCGATGCCACCGGTGACGAAGACCCGGATCCCGGCGAGTGCGGCGAGCCTCATGGTGGACGCCACGGTGGTGGCGCCATGGCCGCCGCGCGCGATGACATGGGCGAGGTCGCGCACGCTGACCTTGCCCACCTCGGGGCTGGTGGCGAGCAGCTCCAGATCGGCCCGCTCCAGACCGGCGCGCGGCCTGCCGTGGAGGACGGCGATGGTGGCGGGGACCGCGCCCCCGGCGCGGATGATCGCCTCGACCTCGGTGGCCATCTCGACGTTCTGCGGATACGGCATGCCGTGGCTGATGATGGTGGACTCCAGCGCGACCACGGGACGGCCGTCGTGCAGGGCCTCCGCGACCTCCTCGGTGAGGGTCAGCCGGGGGTGGGGCGTGGTCATGTGGTCCTCCGCAGCGGGGCGTCGAGCGCGTCCTCGATCAGACGCGGGGTCAGGTCGGGTCGTACGGTGGCGGGGGTGGCCACCGTCAGCGCGGCGGCGGCGTGGCCGTAGCGGGCGGCGTCCACCGGGTCGGCGCCACCGAGCAGGGCGTGGGCGAACGCGCCGAGCATCGCGTCACCGGCCCCGGTGACGTCCCGCACCTCGGCCGGTGGCGCCTCCAGCCCCACCCGGCCCTCGTCGAGGGTGCTCAGCAGGGAGCCGCGCGCACCGAGCCGCACCCACACATGCCGCACCCCGCGCTCGTGGAGGGCGGCCACCGCCCCGAGCAGCTCCGGGTCGTCCGCGTCCGTGGCCCCGTCGAGATCCCGCCCGGCCAGCGCGCCCAGCTCCGCCACATTGGGCGTGACGGCGAAGACCGGCCGCCCGGCGGCGAACAGCGGGGCCAGCAGCGCCGCCTTGGGGACGCTCACCGGGTCGATCAGCGTCTGGACACCGGTGGCGGAGGCGAGGTCCAGGACGTAGGAGAGCACCCGCGCGGAGAGGTTCCCGTCCAGCACCAGCAGACCGGCGTTGCCGATGAGCTCCCGCGCGGTGTGGAGGTGCTCGGGGGCCAGCGCGTCGGTGGCGGCCATGTCGGCGATGGCCACCACCAGATCGCCGTCGGCGTCCAGCACCGCCGTATAGGTGCCGGTGGGGTGCGGGCCGCGGTGCACCTGCTCGACGCGCACCCCGGCGGCCTGGGTCTCGCTCAGCAGCCGCTCCCCCGCCGCGTCCTGCCCCACCGCGGCGATGAGATGGGTGGGGGTGCCCAGCCGGGCGAGGTTCTCGGCGATGTTGCGGGCCACCCCGCCGGGGCTGGTGTGGGACCGCCCGGGATTGCTGGTGCGGTACGCCACGGGGGCGAGGCTGCGCACCTTGATGTCCACATTGGCCCCGCCGATGACCACCACCGCGTGCTCCTGGCGCAGGATGTAGCCACGCCCCAGGATGGCGCCCTTCTTGCCCAGGTTGGACAGATGCACATTGACCGCGGCCCGCGTGGTCCCGAGGGCGTCGGCGATGGACTGGGCCCCGGCCAGCGGGTCCCGCCGCAGCAGCGCGAGTATCTCCCGCTCCCTGCGCGTCAGCGTCATATTCAGCAGACTAAAGCAAACTTAGCTCGGTAAACAGGCCCCGTCAGGGGCCGATGAACAGGCCACTGACGGCCATGGGTTGGCCCAGGAGATCGTAAAAGAACGGCGGATGACATCCTGAGGAGCCATGGCTCGCCGGACACTCTCGGCAGCAGCCCGGGAACCTGTCCGGTGACGAGGAAGAAGACCCATGAGACTCTGCTTTCTGGTGGAGGAGCGCTATCGCCATGACGGCATGCCGCGTGAGGTGATCCGTCAGCTCTCCGCCTGGGGCCACCAGGTGGACGTGGTCCGGCCGGGTCGTTCCCTGATGCGGATGTCCGACGCGGTGCGGGCGGGCAGCCATGACGCCTGGGTGCTCAAGACGGTGTCCGGAGGCCCCGGGCTGATGCTGCTGGAGGCCGCGGCGGCGGTCGGGCTGACCACCGTCAACGACGCCCGCGCCATCCGGGGCGTACGGGACAAGGCCCTGGCGGCCGCCATCGGGCGCAGCCGTGGCCTGCCGATGCCGCCCACCTACGCGGCGGCCCGGCCCGAGGCGCTGGAGGAGATACCGGAGGCCGAGTTCCCGCTGGTGGTCAAGCCCGCGGACGGCAGCTCGGGGCGGGCCGTGCGGCTGGTGCCGACCCCGGACCGGCTCAGGGCGCTGCGCGCCGAGCTGGCGGCGGAGGACATGCTCATCGCCCAGCCGTATGTGCCGAATTCGGGCATCGACCTCAAGGTGTACTGCGTGGGCGGGGAGTTGTACGCCACCGAGCGGGGGTCGCCGCTCGGCCCCGACGGGGGCGCACGCGGCCGTCGGGTACCGCTGTCCGCCGAAGTGGCGGCCATCGCCGCCGAGGTCGGTGTGGTCTACGGCCTCGATCTGTACGGGGTGGATGTGCTGCTGGGCCCGGACGGGCCGGTGGTCGTCGATGTGAACGACTTCCCCAGCTTCAAGGAGGTGCCGGACGCGGCTGCCCGGGTGGGGCGCGTGGTACTGGAGTTGGCGCGCGGCGGCGGTGGCCGGTCCGGGCCCGAGCTCGTCGGCGCCCTCACCGGAGCCGAGTCGGCGGTGCACACTCCGGAGCCGCCCACGGCCACGAGCCGGATGACCGCCACGGTGAGCGGCGGCCGATGAGGATCGGCCTGATCACCGCCGACCCCGGCCATCAACTCCTCGCCGACGCCACGGCTCTGCTGACCCCTCGCCATGAGGTGGTGGCGCTCGACCCGCGTGACCACCGCGGAACGGAGACGCGGGACCCGGCCTCCGGAGAACTCGCCGATGTGTATCTGCTGAAGGCCCGGACACCACCCGCGCTGGCGCTCGCGATGTCCCTGGAGCGGCGTGGCGCCCCGGTGGTGAACTCCGCCGCGGCCACCGCGTGGTGCCAGGACCGGACGGCGATGGCCGAACGGGCGCTCCGCGCCGGTCTGCCGTTCGCCCCCACCCGTACCGCGGCCTCCCTCGCCGGACTGGCGGCGGAGCCGCTCCGGCGTCCCGTCGTCGTCAAGAGCCGTCACAGCCGCCGCCATGATCTGGTGGCCCGGGTGGACGACGCCGCACATCTGCGTGCCCTGACCGTGGACTGGGCGGATGAGCCCGTGGTGGTGCAGGACTTCGTTCCGAACGACGGCTGGGACCACAAGCTGTGGGTGGTCGCGGGCCGGGTGTTCGCCGCGCTGCGCCGGTCGGAGCTGGCGGCCGGTGGCCGCGGTCCGAACCTGCCGCTGGCCCTGGACGCGCTGCCACCGGGCTGGCTGGATCCGGTGCTCCGGGTCGGTCCGGTGTTCTCGCTGGACGTCTACGGCGTGGATCTGATCGACTCGGGTGGCGGCGCCCCGCTGATCGTGGACATCAACGCCTTCCCGGGAATCCGAGGTCAGGCCGGGGCTCCCGAGGCGCTGGCGGCGCTGGCGCTGCGGACTGCCGAACGGGGCGGACTCACCGTCTCCCACACATGACCGACACGAGGGAAATACTAGGGGACTCCCGGCCGAAATAGGGGTGGCCGCAGGTCGGATGGGACGGGCAGGGTGGTCTACTGGTCTGCGCGCGATCCGAGGCACGCGCGCGACAGCCACCCGACAGCCGCCGCGGAGCGAGCGGCGCGAAAGGACATCACGTGACCGCAAACCCCACCGGCACAAGCCTGTGGATCAGGCAGTTCCACCCCGCGCCGGCAGCGGCGACGCGACTCGTCTGCCTGCCCCACGCCGGCGGGTCCGCCTCCTACTACTTCCCCGTCTCCAAGGCCCTCTCGCCCACGATAGACGTGCTCGCCGTGCAGTACCCGGGGCGCCAGGACCGGCGCAACGAGAAGTGCGTGGACAGCATCGCCGAACTGGCCGACGCGCTGGTGCCCGAATTGCTGCCGTATACGGACAAGCCGGTGGCGCTTTTCGGCCACAGCATGGGCGCCACGCTGAGCTTCGAGATCGCCCTGCGCCTGGAGCAGAAGGGCGTGCAGCCGGTGGCGCTGTTCGCCTCGGGGCGGCGCGCCCCGTCCTGCCACCGTGACGAGTCCGTCCACCTCCGCGACGACGACGGGCTGATCGCCGAGATGAAGGCCCTGAGCGGCACCGACACCTCGCTCCTCGGCGACGACGAGATCCTCCGGATGGTGCTGCCCTCGATCCGCAGCGACTACAAGGCGGCCGAGACCTATCGCTACACCCCCGGCCCGCAACTGGCGACGCCCATCCACGCGCATGTGGGGGACGACGACCCCAAGGCGACCGTCGAGGAGGCCCGCGCCTGGGGCGAGCACACCACCGGTGGCTTCGACCTCCAGGTCTACCCCGGCGGCCACTTCTACCTCAACGACCAGGCGCCGCGGGTGATCGCGTCGATCCGGGACGTACTGACCGCGAAGTCCTGAACACCCGCCCGGCCGCGGGGCGTTCAGCCGTTGGGTCGGTGGGTCAGGACGGTCCGGATGTAGTCCTCCACGGTGGCGTCCAGGCCCACGTCCCGGCCGGTCCGCTCGGACAACAGCCAGCGGTGTTCGAGCAGTTCGTAGTAGATCTGCGCGGTGTCGGTGGCACCGCGCAGTTCCTTGGGCACGGCCCGCACGGTGGGCCGGAAGACATCGCGGACCCACCGGTGGGCGAGCACCTCAGGGCGGGCGCCGAGCGGATCGCCGGGCGCGTAGTCGTCCTGGGTGGCCATCCAGGTCTCCAGGTCGTTCAGGAGGCTGCGGGCCTGGTTCTCCTCCGCGTCGAGCCCGGTCAGCCGCAGCAACTGCCGCTGGTGGTGGCCCGCGTCCACGACCTTGGGCAGGAAGGTGACGTTGTCGCCGTCGGGCGAGCGCTCGATCTGCATCTCCGCCACGTCGAACCCGAGGTCGTTCAGGCGGCGGACGCGCTGGTCGATGGCGTGGCGTTGGGCGAGCGGATAGACCGACTGACGGGTCAGCTCATGCCACAGGTCGCAGTAGCGCTCGACGATGGCCTGGCCGAAGAGCACCGGGTCGACCGAGGGGTGCAGGGAGCCACTGGCCTCCAGGTCCATCAGCTCGCCCGCGATGTTCACCCGCGCCACCTCGACGTCGTACTCCCGCTGTCCGCTGGTGAGCCTCGGCTGGATCTGCCCGGTCTCGGCGTCCACCAGATAGGCGGCGTACGCGCCCGCGTCGCGCCGGAAGAGGGTGTTGGACAGCGAGCAGTCGCCCCAGGCGAACCCGGCCAGATGCAACCGCACCAGCAGCACGGCGAGCGCGTCGAGCAGCCGTCTGATGGTGCTGGGCCGCATGGTGGTCTGGAACATCGACCGGTACGGCTGCGACCCCGCCAGATGGCGGGTGATCAGCGCCGGTTCCAGTGGTTCGCCGTGCTCGTCGGTGCGCCCGGTCACCACCGCGAGCGCGTCCACCGCGGGGACGGCGAGCCGGTCCAGGTCGCGCAGCAGCCCGTACTCCCGCACCGCCGCCCACTCGCCGACCTCCTTGACCGCCACGATCTCGCCGCCCGCCCGCGCGAAGCGCACGACATGGCGGGAGATGCCCCGGTCCAGCGCGACCAGATGCTCCTCCGGCCACTCCTCCAGCGGGACGTTCCACGGCAGATCGAGCAGGGACGCCGGATGCTCGGGCGACGTGGCGGTGATCTGCAGCTCCATGGCACCCCAGTGTGCGGTACGGAAGTGTCATCGGAGCCGATCGTGCGGCGACCCGACGCACGATCAAATGGACAGAATCTGTCCGGATACATACGCTGAAGATCCAATCGGACAAGATCCGTCCGCTCAGGGAGGCCGCCGCTACCGGACCGACACCTCGAAGGGAGCCCGTGCATGAGCCACCTCGCCGGCACCACCGCGGTGATCACGGGAGCCGACGAGGGCCTCGGCTACGCCATCGCGGACGCCTTCGCGGTGGAGGGCGCCGACTTGGTGCTGCTCGCCCATGACCGGGACAAGCTGGAGCGGGCCCGCCACACCCTGGCCGGACACGGCACCACCGTACGCGGACTCCGCGTCGACCTGGCCGACCCCGGCGCCGCCACCGCCGCCGCGCGTCAGGTGCTCGCGCTCACCGAGCGGGTGGACACCCTGGTCAACAACGCGGGCACGGCACATTTCAGCCCGCTCGCCCAGACCTCGGCCGACTCCTTCGACGCCATGCTGCACCTCAATGTCCGGGTGCCCTTCCTGCTCGCCCAGGCGCTGCTGCCCGCGCTCATCGAGGGGCGCGGCAGCATCATCAACATCAGCAGCTACTGGGCCCATACGGCGTCCGCCGACCGCCCGTCCGCGGCCTACTCCGCCACCCGCGGCGCCATCAACGCGATGACCCGGGCGCTCGCCAGTGAACTGGGCCCCTCCGGGGTCCGGGTGGGCGGCATCGCCCCCGGCGCCGTACCCGCCCCGGCCTGTGAACGGGACCGCCTCGTCGCGATGAGCACGGTGAGTGCCGGGGAGCGGTACGGAGCCGGTCACCCCCCGGACGGCCATTCGCCGGGCCGGGCCGGCGAACCCCATGAGGTGGCCGCCGCCGCGGCCTTCCTCGCCTCCCCCCGGGCCGGGTGGACCACCGGCACCATCATGAACGTGGACGGCGCCCTGGCCGTCCACTGACGGCCGTGGCGGAAGCCACGCCCCGGCCACCGGCTCCGGTGGCCGATACCATGAGGTCGCGATGGAGAGAATCCGCCACGCTCCCCAGGCGACGACGGGCCGGCGTCCACTGCCCGCCGGTGGTGGCATCGACGCACACCGGCATGACGAGCACCAGATCGTCTACGCCGGGCGCGGGGTGCTGGCGGTCACCACCGACGCGGGCAGCTGGATCGCGCCCGCCAACCGGGCGCTGTGGATTCCGGCCGGGACCGTCCATGAGCACCGCGCGTACGGCGCCACCCACCTCCATCTGGTGGGGCTGGCCGTGGCCGACAACCCGCTGCGGCTGGAGCAGCCCGCGGTCCTCGGCGTCGGCCCGCTGCTGCGCGAGCTGATCATCGAGTACACCGCGCGGCCGGCGGACGCCGGCGCCGAACGCCGCCGGCTGCGGGCCGTACTGCTCGATCAGCTCCGCCACTGTGCCGAGCAGCCGGTGCATGTGCCCGCCGCCGGGGATCCGCGCCTGGCGGCGGTGTGCGCCCTCCTCCATGACGATCCGGCGGACCACCGGACCCTGCGGCAGCTGGGTGCCGCGGTCGGGGCCGGCGAGCGCACCCTGACCCGGCTGTGCGGGGCGGAGCTGGGGATGACCTTTCCGCAGTGGCGCACCCAGCTGCGGCTGCACCACGCCCTGCGGCTGCTGGCCGAGGGCGTCCCGGTCACGGCCGTGGCACATCGCTGCGGCTGGGCGTCCAGCAGCGCCTTCATCGATGTGTTCCGCCGCGCCTTCGGCCACACCCCAGGTGCCCATCGCGCGCTCGGCTGACGCCTCCCGCCCGCGTTCAGTCCTCGGCCAGGACCACGACCGTATCGCCCTCCTCCAGGGTCAGCGGCGCGGTCTTGGACGGGTTGAGGTGGACTCCGTAGAGCGGTGGCTCGTCGCTGTGCCGGGCCAGCCGGTAGCCGATGGCCGTCTCCCCGCGCTGGCGGGCGGCCTCGATGACGGTGGCGAAGTTGGCCTCCGCGCCCGGTATCAGATAGCTGGGTGCCGGTTTGAGGTAGATCTCGGATCCCTGCGGGTCGAAGAGGTCGGCGAAGACCGCGTACAGATGGCGGTTCTCGGTGAGCTGGGTCAGCAGCAGGCTGATCACCTTGGTGGAGACGATGAAGTCGTCGGCCTTGGTGACCTGCGCGACCTCGCGGTTGGCGTCGTCGTGCATCTCGGTGACGATGGAGTACGGATCGCCGAGCTGGATCTCGATGTCGCGCAGGTGGAGCAGGGTGACCAGGGTGCGGTCGTCGGCGCGTCCGGGGTCGATCCCGTCGTCCGTCAGCACCACGATGTGGCGGTAGCCGTCCAGCCCGAGCGCCTCCAGCGACGGACGGCGGGTGGGCTCGCAGTACTTGAAGCCCACGGTGAGGTTCTTCAGCTCCCGGTTGGCCTCCTCCCGGGGCGGGCGCGCGGCGGCGATGTCCACCGCCGACCCGGGTTTCACCAGGAGGTCGAGCTGCGCGATGATCTTCTCCGCGCGGGAGTTCCAGCCGATCAGCAGCGTCCGGTCCGGCACCGGCGGCTGGAACTCGGCCATGGCCATCGCCGGGCGCAGGATGCGGGGCCGGGTGGCCGCGGCCTTGATGAGCAGATCGTCCTCCGCGACCATCAGCAGCCGGTCCCCGCGCCCGATCACGGTGTCCATGGCCGGGTTGACCAGCACCTCGCCGTCCGCGCGGTGCACGCCGATGGGCACACCGAGCTCGAAGGCGTTCAGCGACTCCCCGTAGGTGGCACCGGTCAGTGCGGGCTCGTCCCAGGGGTAGATCTCGTTGCCGACGAAGCTGAGCAGTTCGTTGAAGACGGTGGAGAGACCGGACTGGCGGTGGGACTGCACGATCAGCCCGACCGCGATGTCATCGGCGTCGATCACCAGCGCGGTGTCCCCCGCGGCGAGCCGGGCGGCCGCCATGTTCGCCGAGCTCTGCACGGCGGCCACCACATTGGGCCGGGTCCCGGTCCAGGTGCGGCTGTTCAGCAGCAGCAGCGACTTGATGACGTCGATGTCGCTGTCGTCCCCGACGGGTGAGAGCACCATGATGGACTTGGCGCTGTCCGGGCTCACCAGCTCCAGGTCGCCGCGCTGGAGCGGATTGCCGGAGCGGCAGACCACCCGGGTCTTCCCGGTGTCCGGGATGCGACGCCGGATCTCGTCCTCCATGTCGACCTTGTCCCGGTCGGCGAGGATCACCACACAGGAGCGCCGCTCGCTCTGATTGGCCTCCACCAGCTCCGCTATCACCGTGAACACCTGCTCCGACCAGCCCAGCACGATGGTGTGGTGGCGCTCGATCAGCCGTGAGGTGCCCTTGCGCAGCTGCTGGATCCGGGCCTCCAGGCCGGTGGTCATCACACCGATCAGCGCGCTGACGATGAAGATGCCGCCGATGGTCACCGTGAGCATGAGGACGAGGAACAGCGGCCGGCCGCTGTCCCCGCCCATCGTGCCCGGGTCGAGGGTACGCAGCAGGCTCATCCAGACGATGCCCGGCCAGCCGCCGTTCTCCTTGGTGTCCTGGTGGGCGAAGGCGACCGCCACTCCGGAGACCAGGGTGATCAACGCCAATGAGGCCAGCCCCAGCCAGCCGATCAGCGCCGGGGTGCCACGGTCCATCGTCCCGTCGAACCAGTACCGCAGCCGCTCCCGCAGCCTCTTGCGCATGCCGCATTCCTCCAAAGCCCATCGCGCCGCCGGGCCCAACGGCCTGTGATGAGCGGCGCTTTACGCCATGAGGGTGTCGTCTGACGGGGCTTCGGCGCCAATCGGGGTCAGCCGGGGATGTCGGCCCACTGGTCGAGGAGGTCGTCGCCGGTGCATTCGCCCAGCGGTGACACCGGGTCGGTCAGGGGCTGCTCGGCCCAGATGATCTTGCCGTTGGGGGTGTAGCGGGTCCCCCAGCGCTGGGCGTACTGGGCCACCAGGAAGAGCCCTCGGCCACCTTCGTCGGTGGTGGCGGCGCGGCGCAGATGCGGGGAGGTGCTGGAGCCGTCCGCCACCTCGCAGATGAGGGTGCGGGCGCGCAGCAACCGGACCCGGCTGGGGCGGCATCCGTAGCGGATGGCGTTGGTCATCAGCTCGCTGATGATGAGTTCGGTGGTGAAGCCGACCTCCTCCAGCCCCCATGCGCTCAGTTGCTCGGCGGCCTCGTTGCGGATGCGGGCCACCGCGGCGGGGTCGGAGGGCAGCTCCCATTCGGCGACATGCCCGGGGTCCAGCAGATGGGTGCGGGCCACCAGGAGGGCGATGTCGTCGCCGGGGTGGGAGGAGGCCATGGTGTCGAAGACGGCCTGGCAGGTCTCCTCCGGAGTGCGCTCGGGCAGCCCGGCGAGGGTGGTGCGCAGGACGCCGAGCCCCTCGTCGAAGTCCCGGCCGCGGTCCCGGATCAGCCCGTCGGTGAACAGCGCCAGCCGGCTGCCCTCGGGCAGCTCCAGCTCGACGGTCTCGATGGGCTCGCCACCCAGGCCCAGCGGCGGGCCGAGGGGGACGTCGGGGAAGGTCACGGTGGAGTCGGGGAGGACCACCGCCGGGCCCGGGTGGCCGGCGCTCGCCATCGTGCAGCGGCCGGAGACCGGGTCGTAGATGGCGTACAGACAGCTGGCGCCGCTGATCCCCGGGGCGTCGGTGCCCGCGGCGGCCTGGTCCTGGTCGAACCGGCTGACCAGCTCGTCGAGATGGGCCAGGAGTTCATCGGGCGGCAGGTCGAGCGCGGAGAAGTTGTGCACGGCGGTGCGCAGCCGGCCCATGGTGGCGGCGGCGTGCAGTCCGTGGCCGACGACATCGCCGACGACGAGGGCGACCCGGGAGCCGGGCAGGGGGATGACGTCGAACCAGTCGCCGCCGACTCCGGCACGGGCGGGCAGATAGCGGTGGGCCACCTCCATGGCGTCCTGTTCGGGCAGGCCCTGGGGCAGCAGGCTGCGCTGGAGGGTGGCCGCCATGGCGTGTTCGCGGGTGTAGCGGCGGGCGTTGTCGATGGCGACCGCGGCGCGCGCGACCAGTTCCTCGGTGAGCGCCACGTCGTCCTCGTCGAACGGCTCGGACTTCTCCGAGCGCCAGAAGGTGGCGATGCCCAGGGTGACGTCCCGCGCCCGCAGCGGAATGGTGATCATCGAGTGGATGCCATATGTGACGATCTTGGCCGCCTGTTCGGGGTCCTGCTCCTGCCATCCCTCGTAGGTCCGCAGGTCCGCCTCGAGCACCGGCCGGCCCGCGCCGAAGCCCAGCGCCTGGGGCACGGTGCCGCTGTACGTGATCATCTTGCCGACCCGCCACAGCGGATGGTCGGACCGGACGCCACAGGTGGCGGTGCGGCGCATGGCGCTGCCCACGGGCTCGTCGCCGCGCAGCACGGGGTCCACGAGGTCGACGGTGGCGAAGTCGGCGAACCACGGGACGGCGAAGCGGGTCAGCTCCTCGGCGGTCCGTACGACATCGAGGGTGGTGCCGACCTTCGCACCGGCCTCGTAGAGCAGCCGCAGCCGCCGCTCCGCCACTTCGGCCTTGCCGGACAGGGCGCGCAGTTCGGTGGAGTCACGGAGCGTGGCGACGCTTCCGAACATCCCGCCGTCCCATCGGGTGGAGCGCTGGTTGACGGCCAGCAGCCGGTCCCCGGCCAGATGCACCTCGTCGGTGACGACCCGGCCGGAGGCGAGCAGCTCGGCGGTGCGCGGCTCGATGCCGAGCTCGGTGACGGGGCGGCCCTCGGCGTTCGGGGGCAGATCGAGCAGCCGGCCGGCCTCGTCGTTGGCGAGGACCAGGCGGCCGTGGCCGTCGACGATGAGCACGCCCTCCTTCACGGAGTGCAGAACGGCGTCGTGGTGCTCGTACATGCGGGTCATCTGGGCGGGGCCGAGCCCCCGCGTCTGCCGCCGCAGCCGCCCGCCGACCAGCGCCGTCCCACCGGTGGCGAGCGCGAGCGCACCGGCGGCGGAGCCGAAGACCAGCGGCAGCTGGCGCTCGACCCGGCCGCTCACATCGGCGGCGGTCATTCCGGCGCACACCACACCGGCCACGGTGCCATCGCCCCTGGGGATCGGGACGGTGGCCTGGACCTCCCGGCCGAGGGGCCCCTGCACGGCCTCGGTGACGATCTTGCCCTTCACCACCGGCCGCCAGTTGGCGACGACCTCCTTGCCGATGTACTGCGGCTTGGGGTGGGTGTAGCGGATGCCGTGGGTGTTCGCCACGACCACGAAGTCCAGATGCGCTCGCTTACGGGTCGCCTCGGCCCGCGGCTGGAGCAGGGTGGTCGGATTCTCGGCGCTCATCGCGGACGCGGTGCCCGGGGAGGCGGCGAAGGTCTGGGCAACGGCGGTCGCGCGGTTGAGGGCCTCCTGCTCGCTGTCGATACGGGCCTGGAGGATGAGCGCCGTCGTGGCCGCCACGATGAGCAGGCACACGAGCAGCACTTGGACAGCGAAAACCTGCCCGGCGATGCTGCGCGCTCTCAAGCCGCGCAGGAGAGAGCGGAAACGTGTCCGGGAGGAGGTGTGTGGGGCAAGCCTAGATCGACCGAAAACTCCGACCACGCACCCTTCCTACCATTTATTCCCCTCCGATCCGGAAGCTCGGTGGCGCACGATCTGCGGCCGTCCCGCTCCGTGATACACATCGGCACGATACGTGGCGCCCCGCCCACGCACCGCCGCACCCTCGACGGGTGGCACCGGCCCCGTCGGGGCGAACGGTCACACATCGAGCCGGAGGGCCACATCGCGCATCGTCGCCCGCGCGGCGTCCAGATCCGCCCGCGCCCGGTCGGCCACCAGATAGAGGAAGACCCCCTGGCTGACGCGCTGACTGAGCGGACGGAGCAGGTGGTACTCGGTGTCCAGCGTGACGACGATGTCCTCGAGCCGCTCCGGACTGTAGCCGAGCAACTCCAGAGTGGACATCTTGGCGCGGAGCACATCCGTGTCCCCGTAGGCCACCTTCTCCAGGTCCGGACCCTGCGGGGTCTGGACGGCCCCCAGGGTGATCCGGCTCAGATAGTCGACGAGCGAGACGGCGAGTGCGCCCTCGCACTCCATCACCTCGCGCAGCGACTCCTGGATATCGGTCATGGCCCGTCGCCCTCCCGGGACCTGTGAGGGGCGCCGACAGCGGCCGGACGCGTCCACCGCGCCGGGACCCTGGAGGTCATGTCCACTCATTTCATCCTTGCACAGGGTCCACCGGTGCACCCCCGCGTACGGTCGCCCCGGCGCCGTGCGGCACTCCCCGTGGTGGCGGACCGCCGATCGTCCTATCCTGCGCAGGCGTTGATCGACTTCGGATTGAATCGTTTGCTTCCGCTGGAGGACGCATGACCGTCGGCAGCACCCCGTCCCGGGCCGTGGTGGTGGGCACCGGCTCCCGGGCCCAGATGTTCACCGAGGCGCTGGCCCGCCGCCCACGGCTGAGGGTCGCCGCGCTGTGCGATCCGAACCCGGTGCGCATCGCCCACCACCAGCGGCTGCTCAAGGAGGCGGGCGAGCCGGAGGCGGCCGCCTGGAGCCCGGCTGAGTTCGAGCGGCGGCTGCGCGCGGACGATATCCAGGAGGTGGTGGTGACCTGCGTGGACGCGCTGCACGACGCATACATCGTGCCCGCGCTGCGGGCCGGCTGCCGGGTGGTCACCGAGAAGCCGATGACCACCGACGCGGCCAAGTGCCGCCGCATCCTGGAGACGGTCCGGGAGACCGGCAACCATCTGGCGGTCGCCTTCAACTACCGCTTCAACCCGGTGCACGAGGAGGTCCACCGGCAGCTGTCCGGCGGCGCCATCGGCGAGGTGCTGTCGGTGCACTTCGAGTGGCTGCTGGACACCCGGCACGGCGCCGACTACTTCCGCCGCTGGCACCGCGAGAAGAAGCACAGCGGCGGGCTGATGGTGCACAAGTCCAGCCACCACTTCGACCTGGTCAACTGGTGGCTGGGGGCCCGGCCGGAGGAGGTGTTCGGCTACGGCCGGCTCGGCTTCTACGGCCGTGCGGCGGGCGAGCGCAGCGGCTACCGGCGCGACTACGAGCGGGCCCACGGCGCCGCCGCCGCCAGGGACGACCCGTTCGCGCTGGAGCTCGCCGAGAACGACGCGATGCGCTCGCTGTACCTGGACGCCGAGGGCGCGGACGGCTACCACCGCGACCGCAATGTGTTCGGCGACGACATCACCATCGAGGACGACATGGCGCTGCTGGTCCGCTATGACACCGGCGCCACCATGACGTACCACCTGACCGCCTACTCCCCCTGGGAGGGCTACCGGGTGATGTTCAACGGCACCCGGGGCCGGCTGGAGCTGGAGGTCGAGGAGAGCGCGTGGCAGCCGCCGCTGCTGGGCACCGCCTCCGGCCGCGGCACCATCCACGGCGACCAGGCCCTGGCCAACGCGGGCGGTCCGCGGCTGGTGCTGCGGCCGCTGTGGGAGCCGCCGCGGGAGGTGGAGCTGCCGGCGTTCGACCACGCCGGGCACGGCGGCGGGGACGAGCGGATGCTCGACGTGCTCTACGGCCCGGTGGATCCGGCGGACGGCCCGGTGGATCCGGCGGACGGCGCGATGGATCCGGCGGCGGCCACCGGAGCGGCGGCCGTGGACGCCTCGGACGCCTCCCGCCGGCGGGCCACCGAGGAGGACGGGGCGCTCGCCCTGGTCACCGGGCTCGCGGCCAACCAGTCGTTCGTCAGCGGAAAGCCGGTGGCCACGGCGGACGTCGTGGCGCCGTAACCGGGGCGTTCGGTCCAACGCGGCTCATCCCGCCCGGCGTTGGGGCAGGATGAGCCGCATGGACACGGACGCGATCACCACATCCCGGGCGCCCCTCTTCCGGAGCGCCGCCCGGCACCGCCGAAGACGGCTGCTCGGCTCGCTCGCGGCGGCCGGTCTGCTCACCGCGTGCGGTACGCAGTCCTCGTCGGGAGTGGCCGCGGTGCCCGACGAGGCCACGTCCCGCCCGGCGGGCCCCACCGCCACCCCGGACACCCCCGCCCCCACCGCTCCCGCGGCCTGCCCCGACTCGGGGGTGCTGCTGCGGGCCGCGGAGGCCGACGCGGCGATGGGGCTGCGGGTGCAGCGGATCGAGCTGGTGAACTGCGGCACCCGCGCCTATACGGTGAGCGGCCATCCGTCCGTCCAGGTGCTGGACGAGGACCTGGAGCCGCTGGAGGTCACGGTCAGCCACGGGGCCTCGGCCATCGCCACTCTCGACGGCTTCGAGACGGCCACCGGGCCGGTGCGGCTGGCCCCCGGTGAGCGGGCGGTGGCGCGGCTGGCGTGGCGGAATCTGGTGACGGACGTGACGCGCCCCGCCGCCGACGGGCGCTATCTGAAGATCGCGCCGAACGGCGGCGGAGCGGACGCGCAGACCGTGCCCGACCTTGTCGACCTGGGCACCACCGGCAAGCTGGGCGTGAGCGCCTGGGCCCGCCCGGACCCGGATCCGACGGAGCGCCCGGACGCCCGTCCGTAGCCGCCCGCCGGTGGCGCCGTGGCCGTCGCCCGCCGGTGGCGCCGTGGCCGTCCCACGGTCCCGTCAGCCCGGGGCGCCCAGCCGCTCCTCCGGCCGGTCGGCCGGATCGAGCTCCAGTTGCCGGGCGAGCCCGGCGGCCAGGGCCTCCACGGTCGGATGCCGCCAGACGAAGTTGCCCGCGAGCTTGATGCCGAGCCCCGCCTCCAGCCGCACCCGCAGCTCCATGGCGAGCAGCGAGTCGAAGCCGAGTGACTTGAGCGGGGTCCGCGGATCGAGGGTGGCGCTGCTGAGCCGCAGCACGGCTCGGATGTGCTCGGTGAGATAGGACTCCAGCGCGGTGCGGCGGGCCGGACCGGCGGGGAGGGCGGTCAGCCGGGCGCGGATGTCGTCGCCGCTCTCCCGGGTGGCCGCCGGGGTGTCGTCGCCGGGGAGCAGCGGGGCGAACAGGGAGGACCGGCGGCCGGTGGCGGGGATCCAGGTGGCCGGTTCGCCGGGGATCACCCCGGTCCGCACCCGCCGATGGGCCAGCAGGGCGCCGAGCGCGCGCAGCCCCTCGTCCGTGGGGATCGTCCGGTAGCCGCGGTCGGCGAAGCCGGTGGCCACTCCGGTCTCGCCCCACGGGCCCCAGTTGACCGCGAGGGTGGGCAGGCCGCGCGCCGAGCGCCAGGCGGCGAAGCCGTCCAGCCAGGCGTTGGCGGCCGCGTAGGCGCCCTGTCCGGCGTTGCCGAGCAGGGAGGCCATCGAGGAGTACACCGCGAACCAGTCGAGCCGGTGTCCCTCGGTGGCCTGGTGCAGCCGCCACGCCCCGGTGGCCTTCGGCGCCCATACGCGGCGCAGCTGGTCCTCGCGGATGTTGGCCACGGCCGCGTCGTCGAGAACCATCGCGGAGTGGACGACGCCGTGCAGGGAGGCCCCCTCGCCGGCGGTGGCGGCGGCCACCAGCCGCTCGGCCGTGTCCGGGCGGGCGATGTCGCCGGTGACGACGGTGATCCTGGTGCCGGCGGCGGAGAGCTCGGCGAGCGTCCGCGCGGCGGCGCCGGCCGGTGCGGTCCGTCCGTTGAGCACCAGGTGGCCCGCGCCCTGCCGGGCCAGCCAGCGGGCGGTGGCGAGTCCGAGACCGCGCAGACCGCCGGTGACGATGTACGTCCCGCCGTCCCGCACCGTGCGCGGCCCGTCGGGCAGCACCGCGTCGACCCGGCCCTCCTGCGGGATGGTCAGCACGAGTTTGCCGATGTGGCGGGCGCCGGCCATCTGCCGGAACGCGTCGGTGACCTCCGCGAGCGGATAGGTGGTGCAGCGCAGTGGCTTGAGGCGGCCCTCGCCGATCGCGGTGAGCACCTCGCGCAGCATCGCCGCGTACTCCCGCGGGCGGTCCAGCTGGAGCTCCCTGAGGTCCACGGTGGAGAAGGTGATGTTGTGGCGCAGCGGGGAGAGTCCGAGCGGGGCGTCGGAGAGGATGTCGCGGACACCGAGTTCGACGAAGCGGCCGAAGGGGCGCAGACACTCGAGACCGGTCCGGATGGCGGCCCCGGACAGGGAGTTGAGCACCACGTCGACGCCCTCGCCCCCGGTGGCCTCCATGACCTCGTCGCGGAAGTCCAGCGACCGGGAGTCCATCACCCGGGCGATGCCCATCCCCCGCAGGAAGCGCCGCTTCTCCTCGCTGCCCGCCGTGGCCAGCACCTCGGCGCCCAGCAGCCTGGCCACCGCGATGGCGGCCAGCCCGGTGCCACCGGTGGCCGAGTGGATCAGCACCCGCTCCCCCGCGCTCACCCGGCCGATGTGCCGCAGCGCGTACCAGGCGGTGAGGAACGCGATCGGCAGTCCGGCGGCGGTGTGCGGGTCGAGGCCCTCGGGGAGGGGCGCGGTGCGGTCGGCGGGGACGACGGTGAAGGAGCCGAAGGCACCGCCGAGCACATCGGCCGCCACCACCCGGTCACCGGCGCGGAGGTGGTCGACGCCGGGGCCCACCGCGCTCACCTCGCCCGCGCATTCGAAGCCGAGCCGGTAGCGGATGTCCTCGTCGCCGGGGAGCAGGCCCATGGCGGTGAGGACGTCACGGAAGTTCAGGCCCGCGGCGAGCACCCGCAGTTCCACCTCACCGGGTCCGGGCGGGCGGCGGGGGGTGGTGGTGAGCTCCAGGCTGCCGAGGTCGCCGAGGCGGCCGGCGCGCAGCCGGAAGCCGTCGGTGCCGCAGCGCACGGTGCGGGCGGCGGCGGTGGTGCGTTCGGTGCCGGTGAGGGGCGCGTGGTCCAGTTCGGCGGTGTAGCGGGCGCCGTCGCGCAGCGCGATCTCGTCCTCGGGGCCGTCGGCGAGGAGTTCGGCGGCGAGGGTGTCCGCGAGCTGGTCCGGGGCGGCCGGATCGGTGTCCACCGAGGTGGCCCGCAGCTCGGGGTGTTCCAGTGCGAGCACCCGCAGCAGTCCGCGGAGCGCGCTCTGTCCGGGGTCGGCCGGGTCGCCGGGCGCCACGGTGCGGGCGCCTGAGGTGGCGGCGTAGAGGCGGGGCGGTTCGGGGAAGCGGGCGGTGAGCGCCTGGGCGGCGGCGAGCAGCCTGCGGGTGCGTCGCAGCCCGTCCTCCGCGCCGCCCCCGGCGGGGTGCGGGCCGCAGACGAACACCACGGCGCGCGGCCGTTCCCCGGGGCGGGTGAGCCGGTTGGTGAGGGCGTCGCGGAACGCGTCGAGCCCCTGGTCGGCCAGGGGCACCTCCCACACCCGGGCGGTGGCTCCGGCGGCGCGCAGGGCGGTGGCCACCGGGCGGGCGGTGCCGTCCGCCTCTCCGACGACGAGCCACCGCCCCGGGGGCCGGGTGGCCGGGGGCCGGGCGGCGCGCCGCCAGCCGACCTCGAGGAACCACTGGTCGACCTCGGCCGCGCGCTCCGCGGCCCGGTGGACGATCCGCAGCCCGTCGACGGCCAGGACCGGCCGGCCGTCCGCGTCGAGCAGTCGGACATGGCCGACGGTGGCTCCGGGGGTGGTCTCGGCGAGCCGGGCGTGGCAGTACACGGCGGTCCCGGGGTCGCCGAGGACGCGTACGCAGCGCATCCGCGCGGGCAGCAGCAGCCGCCGGTCGCCCTCGTCGAGCAGCCCGGCGATGAGGAGCTGAGCACACAGGTCGACCAGGACGGGGTGGACACGCAGCCCGTGTCCGGGCTCGCGGGCGGCCTCCGGGATCCGCACCCGGGCCCAGAAGCTGTCGCCGTGGCGGGAGGCGGACACCTCGGTGATGCCCTGGAACGCCGGGCCGTGTGCCACGCCCCGGGCCCGCAGATTGGCGTACAGCGCCTCGGCCTCGACGGGCGCGGGATGACGCAGGGCGAGGGTACGGACGGAGGCGGCACGGGAGCGCGGTGGTACGGCGAGTCTGCGGAGGACCGCGGTGGCCTGCCGCACCCAGGCGCCGTCCTCGTCGCGTCCGAAGATCTCACATTCGGCGCGGTCGGCGGCGGCGAGGGTCACCGTGGTGGACAGGTCGGTGTGGTCGGCGAGCCGCAGCAGTTCACGGAAGCGCAGATCGGTGACCTCGACCTCCTCGGGCCCGGCGCCGAACACCTCGCAGGCGGCGGTGAGCGCGAGGGCGTAGGAGGCCGCGCCGGGCAGGACGGGGGCGCCGTGCACCCGGTGGTCGTCGAGCCAGGGCAGGGCCGCGATGCCGGTGCGGGCGCGCCAGGAGTGGCGGACGGGTTCGCCGGGCACTTCGAGGTGCGCGCCGGGCAGCGTACCGGCCGAGGCGGCATCGGCGGGGGCGGGGAGCGGGGCGTCGGCCCAGTGGCGGGTGCGGTCGAAGGTGATGGGCGGTACGTCGGCGAGTGCGCCGTCCGCGTACGGCACGGACCAGTCGACGGGGACACCCGCGCAGTGCAGCGCGGCCAGCTGGGTCCGGAAGGTGGTCGGCTCGTCCGCCTCGCGGCGGAGTGTGGGCAGGACGACGGGGTCGTCCACCAGTCCGGCGAGACCGGCGAGGACGGGGTGGGTGATGACCGGGTGGGGGGAGATCTCGACGTACACCAGGTGGCGGTCGGCCGCGGCGGCGGCGACGGCCGCGGAGAACCGGACCGGGTCGCGCAGATTGGCGCACCAGTAGTCGGCGTCGAAGGCGGGCGTGGTGTGCGGATCGTCGAGGACGGTGGTGTAGAAGGGCACGTCCGGGCGGCGGGGTTCGAGGTCGGCGAGGGCGGTGCGCAGATCGGCCAGGAGCGGGTCCACCTGGGGCGAGTGCGAGGCGACGTCCACGGCGATCGGCGCGGCGGGGACGGAGCGGGCCTGCCAGCCGGCGACGAGCCGTTCGACGTGTGCGGTCTCCCCGGCCACCACGGTGGAGCCGGGCGCGGCCATGACGGCCACGGTGACGGCTTCGGCGACGCCGCCGCTGTCGAGTTCGGCCTGCACCTCGTCGGCGCCGAGGCCCACCGTGGCCATGGCGCCGTTTCCGGCGACGCGGGTGAGCAGCGCGGAGCGGCGGCAGATCACCTTGGCCCCGTCGGCGAGGGAGAGCGCCCCGGCCACCACGGCGGCGGCGACCTCGCCCATGGAGTGGCCGATGACCCCGGCGGGCTCCACGCCGTGGGCGCGCCAGGTGGCGGCGAGCGCGGTCTGGAGGGCGAACAGCACGGGCTGCACCCGGCCGCAGCCGGTCACCGGCGCACCGCCGCGGACGATGTCGAGCACCGAGAATCCGGACTCGGCGGCGATGCGGGCGTCGGCCTCGGCGAGCGCCTCGGCGAAGGCCGGTTCGGTCTCCAGCAGCCGCCGTCCCATGCCGGGCCACTGGGAGCCCTGTCCGGAGAACACCCAGATCGGCCGGCGGGAGACCGCGGCGCCCACGGCCCCGCTCACCACGGCGGGGTGGGCCCGCCCGTCGGCGAACGCCCGCAGGGCGCCCACGAGTTCGGCGCGCGAGGTGGTGGTGACGCCGAGCCGTCCGCGCCCGGCGCCACGGCGCAGCGCCAGGGTGTGGGCGATGTCGCGCAGCGGGGTGTCCGCGCCGTCGCCCTCCAGCCAGTCCGCCATCCGGCGGGCGGCGCCGGGCAGCACGGCCGGGGATCCGGCGGGGACGAGGAACACCTGCGGAACGGCGCGGGTGGCGGGCCGGGGGCGGGGCGGTGCGGGGCGGGGCGCGGGCGGTTGTTCCAGGACCACATGGGCGTTGGTCCCGGAGAAGCCGAAGGAGGACACGGCGGCCAGCCGGGGGCCGGTCCGCACCGGCCACCGGGTGAGCTCGCGGGGGATGAAGAAGCGGGTCCCTTCGGCGGCGATGGCGGGATTCCACTGGGTGAAGTGCAGATTGGGCGGGATGTGTGCACGGCCCAGGCACAGCACGGCCTTGATCAGCCCGGTGACACCGGCGGCGGGCTCCAGATGGCCCAGGTTGGTCTTGACCGAGGCCAGGGCGCAGCGGTCGCGGCCGGTGCCGTAGACCTGGGCGAGGCTGGTGAATTCGACCGGGTCGCCGACGGGGGTGCCGGTGCCGTGGGCCTCGACCATGCCGACGTCGGCGGGGTCGACCCCGGCGCGGCCGAGGGCCTCCTCGTACAGGGCGCGCTGGGCGGCGGCCGAGGGCGCGGCGAGGCCGTCGGAGTGGCCGTCCTGGTTGACGGCCGAGCCGCGCAGCACGGCCAGGATCCGGTCCCCGTCGCGCACGGCGTCGGTGAGACGTTTGAGGACGACGATGCCGCAGCCCTCGCCGCGGACGAAGCCGTCGGCGGCGGCGTCGAAGGCGTGGCAGTGACCGGTGTGCGAGAGCATGCCCATCCGGTCGAACGAGCGGGTGATCCGCGGCTCGAACATCAGCGTGACCCCGCCGGCCAGGGCCAGATCGCACTCCCCCGCGCGCAGCGCCTGGACGGCCAGGTGGACGGCGACCAGGGAGGACGAACACGCGGTGTCCAGGGCCACCGACGGGCCGTGGAGGCCGAGGAGATAGGAGATCCGGCCGGTGGCGACGCAGTGCCCGTTGGCCAGGGCGGAGCCCTCCAGCTCCCGGGGGTGCCGGTCGAGCCGGTTCATGTAGTCGTTGTAGCTGAGCCCGGCGAAGACGCCGGTGGCGGTGGAGCCGAGCCGGTCGGGTGGCATTCCGGCGTGTTCCAGGGCCTCCCAGACCACTTCGAGCAGCAGCCGGTGCTGGGGGTCGAGGACGTCGGCCTCGCGTCCGGAGACGCCGAAGAAGTCGGCGTCGAAACCGGCCACATCGCGCAGATATCCGCCGCGTACGGGCGGTGCGGACGCGGGCCGGGCGGTCGTGGCGGGGTCGGCCGCCCAGAGCGCGGCGCGCTCGGCGGGCGGTTCGCCGACGGCGTCGCGTCCGTCGGCCAGCAGCCGCCACAGGGCGGCGGGTGAGTCGGTGTCACCGGGGAGCCGGCAGCCCATGCCGACGATGGCGATGCGGCCGGGGGAACGGCCGGGGGCGGGAGTGTGCTGACGCATCGGGGTCTCCGTGGATGGTGCTCGGCCCTGGGTGGGGGCCGTGAGGGGCCGTGGGGTGGAGATCGCCGCGGGGGTCACGGACTCAGGTGGCGTCCGGGCCGCCCAGCAGCATCGCGTGCTTCACGCCACCGATCTGGTAGTTGAAGCTGAGCGCGTGGTCGAAGTCGAGGGGACGGGTGCGGGTGCCGGGGACGGGGTCGAAGGGGAGTCCGTCCGCGGGCTGTTCGCAGTTGGCGGTGGGGCACACCTCGCCGAACTCCATCATCATCAGGGTCAGGGCGAGGCCGAGGCAGCCGGCGGGTGAGCCGAGGTGGCCGAAGCATCCCTCCTGGGAGGACATCAGCACGGCGGGGTCGGGGCCGTAGAGCTCCCTGATGGTGTTGGCCTCCATGGCGGTGACGGCGGCGCCGCCGTCGCTGGCGCCGTTGATGTACGGCACCTGCCCGATCCGCCGGCGGTCGCCCAGGCAGAGGCGTACGGCCCTGGCGAGCTGGGCGCCGGAGTCGTCGGCGGCGAGCGGGTTGGCCAGGCCGTCGCGGGTCATGGCGGCGGCGAGCACCTGGCCGTAGAGGTGGGCGCCGCGGCGCGCGGCGTGCTCCCTGCTCTCCAGGACCACGGTGGCGGATCCCTCGCCGTGGTTGATGCAGTCCGCACGCCGGTCGTAGGGGCGCATCAGGGAGTCGAAGGAGGGCAGCAGATCGGGCATTCCGGCGGCATCCATCGCGTCGTAGGCGTGCTGGGCGCCGTGCAGCAGCCGCCGGCCCTTCCGGATCAGGTCGACGTTGAAGACGTCGACGCCGGTCACCACCGCGAGGTCGGTCTCGCCGGCCGCGATGAGGCGGCGGGCGTTGCCGATCTGCACGGCGGCGGAGGAGCAGCCGCAGGAGACGGTGAAGCAGGGGCCGACGGTCCGGGTCAGCGCGCCCTGGACGACGGCCACGTCGGAAGGGGACACGGCCTGCTCGGCGGCGACGAACATCTCCAGGGCGTCGAGGGTGGTGGCGGAGTCGGGGTCGATGCCGAGCAGGGTGAGATAGCTGTCCACATTGGCGTCGATGCTGCCGCGGCCGACGAGCACGGCCGCCTCGGACAGATCGCCGGTGGCCAGGTCGAGTTCGGCGTCGGCGCACGCCTCGACGAGGGAGACCAGGCCGTAGCGGTGGGCGCTGGTGTAGTGGCGGGAGAAGAATTCGGGGATGTCGGGGAGGCGCTCCTCGAACTGCTCGGCGCTCAGGTGCACCGAGCCGTAGTGGCTGTCGTGCCGGTCGAGGACGGAACGGCCCCGGGAGGCGATGTCCCACACCTGGGCCGCGGTGAAGACGGGTTCGGTGCCGCCCGGGAGGCAGAAACCCAGGCCGGTGACGACGGCGTCCCGTGGGTTTCCGGGGCCCCCGGGGGCCGGCCGGGGTGGGGGCCGGCGCGGGCTCACGACGCCCGGCCGGATCTGAGGAGGGTCATGACGGTGGTCCCTTTCGCTCACACCGGAGTACGGGGGCCGCCGGTACGGCGAGTCGCCGAATGCACGGTGAGACCGCCGGTATTCCGGAATCGCGGTTCAGGTGAATTCGGCGCGTGCGGCGCGGCGTTGGACGTACTCGAAGCCCTTTCCCCGTTGGATGGTGAGTCGTCTCCGTCGGGAGAGCCACTCATCGTTCGGAAAGGACGGGTGGAATAGTTGACGCTACGCCTTGGCGGACAGGGGCCGGTAGGTGGTGTCGTATCACCGTGGTGGATTCGGCCGTTCCGGTGCACCGCCCCTGTACCCCCGGAGCCCATACCACGCGACCCCGGAGAAAAGGGGGCTCGCGCCCCGGTTCACGCCCCCTCTTGTGGAATCTTTCTGAAAGAGCGTAGAGAAAAAGACGCCTCAGGCACTCACTGAGTATGGGGCGGTTTTGAGCACAGGGAAGAGGCCCCTGCACACAGGGGGCGAAAGACGCAAAGGGTGATAGACGATGACGCACCAGTCCGTACCGTTCGACGACCTGGACCGCAAAATCGTTGCGGCGCTGGTCGCCAACGCCAGGACCAGCTTCACGGAGATCGGCGCCTCGATCGGGCTCTCGGCCTCCGCGGTCAAGCGCCGCGTCGACCGGATGCGGGAGACGGATGTGATCACCGGCTTCACCACCACGGTGCGCCCGGCCGCCCTCGGCTGGCGGACCGAGGCATATGTCGAGGTGTACTGCGACAGCGCCGCGCCACCCCGGCGCCTCGCGGAGGTCGTGCGCAACTATCCGGAGATCATCGCGGCCATGACGGTGACCGGCGGAGCGGACGCCCTGCTGCATGTCATGGCCACCGATGTGGAGCATTTCGAGGAGGTGCTGGAGCGCATCCGGGCCGAGCCCTTCGTCCGCCAGACGATCAGCTACATGGTGCTGTCACACCTGCTCACGGGCAGTGCGGAGGCGGGCGCGGCCCCTCCCGCGACCGCGACGCAATGAACCGCCGCGAACCTGCCTCCGCACGCAGCATCGGTGCGCCGACGCGCAGTTTTCCTTTCTTGTCTCCCCTCTCCTCCGCTTTCTACCGTTGATTCATCCCCCCGGTCGCCCGCGGAAGCGAGAGGAATCCCCCGTTGCCCCTGACGCGTGTGCCGCGCCCCCGGCGCTTCCTGACCTGTGCCCCCAGATATTTCGATGTGCGGTATGCCATCAATCCCTGGATGCGTGAGGACACCGAGGTCGACACCGACCTCGCCCAGGCGCAATGGGAGACGCTGATCCGCGCCTACCGCGACCACGGCCATCGGGTCGAATTCATCGAGCCGGTGGCGGGACTGCCGGACATGGTGTTCGCG
Organism: Streptomyces endocoffeicus; assembly: GCF_016741935.1. Classification (GTDB taxonomy): domain Bacteria; phylum Actinomycetota; class Actinomycetes; order Streptomycetales; family Streptomycetaceae; genus Streptomyces; species Streptomyces endocoffeicus. Next base: position 1,358,153 of record NZ_JAERRG010000001.1, read on the forward strand.
GCGAACTCGGCCCTCGTCCTGGAGGGCCGGGTCTTCGGCTCGCGATTCCACGCACCGCAGCGCCGGCCGGAACAGCTCGCCTACGAACGGTGGTTCAAGGCGGCCGGATTCGACGTCCATCCGCCGGAATCGGTGTGCGAGGGCGAGGGCGACCTGGTGCCGGCCGGGCCCTACGTCCTGGCGGGCACCGGCTTCCGCACCACCCGGGCGGCCCATCAGGAGGTGCAGGAGTTCTTCGGGGTGCCGACCATCAGCCTGCTGCTGGTGGACCCGTACTTCTACCACCTGGACACCGCGCTGTTCGTCCTCGACGACCGGAACATCGCCTACTACCCGGAGGCGTTCTCCCCCGGCAGCCGTGAGGTGCTGGGGCGGCTCTACCCCGACGCGCTGATCGCCACCCGCGACGACGCCATGGCCTTCGGGCTCAACTCCGTCTCCGACGGCCGCCATGTCTTCGTCGCGCCCCGGGCCACCGGGCTCATCGACCAGCTCACCGACCGCGGCTACGTCCCCGTCCCCGTCGACCTGTCGGAACTGCACAAGGCCGGCGGGGGCATCAAGTGCTGCACACAGGAGATCCGCTGATGACCGCCACCACCCCCATCTCCTCCGACTCCACCGCCCCCCGTTCCGCACCGGCCGGCGCGAACGGCGCGGCTCGCTCCTCGCAGGAGCTGATCCACGCCGAGGAGACCTCGCTCGCGCACAACTACCACCCGCTGCCCGTGGTCGTCGCCGACGCCGAGGGCAGCTGGGTCCGGGACGTCGAGGGCCGCCGCTATCTGGACATGCTGGCCGGGTACTCCGCCCTCAACTTCGGCCATCGCCACCCGGCGCTGATCGAGGCCGCCCACCGCCAGCTCGACCAGCTCACACTGACCTCCCGGGCCTTCCACAACGACCGGCTGGCCGGGTTCGCCGAGGGGGTGGCGGAGCTCACCGGGCTCTCCATGGTGCTGCCGATGAACACCGGCGCGGAGGCCGTGGAGAGCGGCATCAAGGTCGCCCGCAAGTGGGCGTACGAGGTGAAGGGCGTCGCCCCGGACCAGGCCACCATCGTGGTGGCGGCCGACAACTTCCACGGCCGTACGACGACGATCGTCGGATTCTCCTCCGACCCCGTGGCCCGCGACGGCTTCGGCCCGTTCGCCCCGGGCTTCCGCGTCGTGCCGTACAACGACCTCGCGGCGCTGGAGGCCGCCGTCGACGAGACCACGGCGGCGGTCCTCATCGAGCCCATCCAGGGCGAGGCGGGCGTCGTCATCCCCGATGACGGCTATCTGCGCGGGGTGCGCGAGCTGACCCGGCGCACCGGGACGCTGTTCATCGCCGATGAGATCCAGTCCGGTCTGGGCCGCACCGGCACCACGCTGGCCGTCGAGCACGAGTCGGTGATGCCGGATGTGCTGCTGCTCGGCAAGGCGCTGGGCGGCGGCATCGTGCCGGTGTCGGCGGTGGTGGCCGACCGTGCGGTACTCGGGGTGCTGCGCCCCGGCGAGCACGGCTCCACCTTCGGCGGCAATCCGCTGGCCGCGGCGGTCGGCTCGGCCGTGGTCGATCTGCTGCGCACCGGTGAATTCCAGCGCCGGGCACGGGAGTTGGGCGAGGTGCTGAGGGATGGGCTGGCCGCGCTGACCGGCAAGGGTGTCGTGGGCTACCGCTGCCGCGGACTGTGGGCGGGCGTCGATGTGGACCCGGCGCTCGGCACCGGCCGCGAGGTGAGCGAGCGGCTGATGGCCGAGGGGATCCTGGTCAAGGACACCCATGGTTCGACGATCCGTCTGGCACCGCCGCTGACCATCACCCGTGAGGAGCTGGAGGGGGCGCTGGCGGCGCTGGAGAAGGTACTCGGCTGACCGAAGCTCATCGAGCTGACCGATCCGATCGAGCTGATCGAGCTGATCGATTGATCGAAACCACGAAGCGCCGGGCCGCATTACGTCTTATACGGCCCGGCGCTCCGTCATGTTCAATCCCGCCCGGAGATTCTTTATCGGCGCCCCCGTCGCGGTCCCGTCAGAACCTCGAACCGTAGGTAACGCCCAGGTCACGGCGGCCTTTCCGAGTTTTTATGTACGTTGTTGAGCATTCCACTGTTCCCGATCGCACGGTGTGGAACACTTCGTGTCATCTCGCCGGGTACAACAGGCGAAGGCAACGGCGCGGAAAGGAGTTGCGGCTGGAGTGGACAGTGAACCGGTCACGGTGACTGCCGCATACCGGGTGGACCCCGGCCGCGAAAGCGAGTTCTATGCCTGGGCGATCGAGATGCTCAATGCCGCCGCAAGCCTTCCGGGATATCTCGGAGGCGGGGTGATGGGATCCGGTTCGACCTCCTCGGAGTGGCACGTCCTCTACCGGTTCGAGGCGGAAGGCCCGGCTCGGGCATGGGATTCCTCGCTGGAGCGCGCACGATTGGCGTCCCGTACCGGACCCTTTGTCGAGGAAAAGGGAACACAGCGCACCTCGGGACTGGAGAACTGGTTCAAAGGGCCGGTGCGGCCATTGCCGCCACCGCCCAAATGGAAACTGTGGCTGGTGAATCTGAGCGCGGTCTTCCCTCCGGTTCTCATCTTCAATGTGCTGGTGATCCCGTTCATCAAGGACGCCAATTTCCTGCTGCGGACCCTGGCCTTGTGTCTCGGTGTGACCGCGATGGTGACCTGGCTGGTCATGCCGCGGCTGCAGCGGCTTCTGAAGAAGTGGCTCTACCCGCCGCTTCAGTCGATACGAGGACGTCACAGGCGGATGGCGGCCGACGGCCCACGCGCTCGCCGGTAGGTGAGCGGGGCGCCGCGGCCCGAGGACCGGGGCGGGTGATACCCGGTCGGTTTTCTCATCGCAAGGAGGCAAATCCGGATGGAATCGCTGAGGACACTCCTCGTCGATCATTACGACTCGTACACGTACAACCTCTTTCATCTGCTGACCGAGGTCAACGGCGAGGAACCGGAGGTGCTTCTGCATGACGCGCCGGAGTGCGCGGACATCGATCTCTCCGCGTTCGACAACATCGTGCTCTCCCCCGGCCCCGGCCATCCGGCCGATCCCCGGGACTTCGGCGCCACCGCCCGGCTGATCGAGCGGTCGTCCATCCCCGTGCTGGGGGTGTGCCTGGGGCACCAGGGGATCGCGCTCGGCGCGCAGGCGCGGGTGGTGCCCGCGCCCGAGCCCAAGCACGGGCATCTGTCCCGGATCAAACACGGCGGACGCGGGCTGTTCCGCGGCCTTCCGCAGGACTTCACGGCCGTGCGCTATCACTCGCTGTGCGTGGCCGAGCCACTGCCGCTGGGCCTCCAGGGCATCGCCTGGTCCGAGGACGGTGTGCTGATGGGGCTGCGGCACCGGGCCCGGCCACTGTGGGGCGTCCAGTTCCACCCCGAGTCGGTGCTGACCGGATACGGCCACCGCATGCTCAGCAACTTCCGCGATCTGACCGTCGAGCACGCCAACGGCGAGTCGGTGACCTCCACCGTGACCCCCGCCTCCGCCGAGGAGCCGCGCCGCGCCCGTACGGCGGCCAAGACCAAGACCAAGGCCAAGACGGCCGCGGCGGGCACCGCGCCGGGCTCGCCGCCCACCCCCGAGGCGGACTCCCGAGACCCCCAAGACCCCCAAGATCCCCGAGATCCCCGAGACCCCCGAGACCCCCGTAAGGAGCTCGCGCGGCCCGCCCCCGAGAAGCGGGTCCCGGCGCAGACGCCCCCGGAGGGCCCCGGCTACCGGCTGCACGCCCGGTGGCTGGCCGACGCCACCGACACCGAGGCGGCCTTCACCCGGCTGTACGCGGAGGCGCCGCACGCGTTCTGGCTCGACAGCTCGCGCGCCGAGTCCGGCGAGGCCCGCTTCTCCTTCCTCGGCGACGGCACGGGCCCGCTCGCCGAGTTCGTCCGCTACGACACCGACACCGGCGGGTGCGAGGTCGAGCGGGCGGGACGGCCCGCCGTCCGGGTCGACGGCGGCGTCTTCGACTATCTCAAGCGGGAGCTGACCCGCCGCCGGGTCAAGGCCCCCGACCTGCCCTTCGACTTCACCGGCGGCTACGTGGGCTACTTCGGCTACGAACTCAAGGCCGACTGCGGCTCCCCCAACCGCCACCGGGCCACCACCCCGGACGCCTGCTGGCTCTTCGCCGACCGGTTCGTCGCCGTCGACCACCAGGAGGGCGTCACCTACATCTGCTGCCTCGCCGAGGACACCCCCGACGGCCACCGGGAGGCGAAGGACTGGCTGGACACCACCGTGACCGTGCTCAGCGGGGTGCCGACGCTCACCGGACCCGCCCCGCAACCGCCCGCCCTCGCCACCACGGCCGCCGTGGAGCCCTGGCTGGTGCGGGACCGGGAACGGTATCTGGCCTCGATCGAGGCGTGTCTGCGGGAGCTGCGCGCCGGGGTGAGCTATGAGATCTGCCTGACCAACTCCGCCTGGCTGCCCGCCCCGAGCGACTCCTACGCCTTCTACCGGGCCCTGCGGCGGTTCAACCCGGCGCCGTACGCCGCCTATCTGCGGTTCGACGGCACCGATGTGGCCTGCGCCTCCCCCGAGCGCTTTCTGCGCATCACCCCCGACGGCACCGCCGAGGCCAAGCCGATCAAGGGCACCGCCCCGCGCGGCCAGAGCCCGGAGAAGGACGCGCGGGCGCTCGCCGCCCTCGCCTCCAGCCCCAAGGCCCGCGCCGAGAACCTGATGATCGTGGACCTGCTCCGCAACGATCTGGGGCGGGTGTGCGCGTCCGGCAGTGTGTATGTGCCGAGACTGATGAACACCGAGACCTACGCCACCGTCCACCAGCTGGTCTCCACCGTGCGCGGCCGGCTGCACCCGGAGACCAGCTCCGTCGACTGCGTCCGGGCCTGCTTCCCGGGCGGCTCCATGACCGGCGCCCCCAAGCTGCGCACGCTGGAGATCATCGACTCGCTGGAGACCGAGGCCCGCGGTGTGTACTCCGGCGCGCTCGGCTACCTCAGCTGCAATGGCGCGGCCGACCTCAACATCGTCATCCGCACGGCCGTGTTCACCGGCGGCCGGATGCACATCGGCGCGGGCGGCGCCATCGTTCTCGATTCCGATCCCGCCGAGGAGTACGAGGAGATGCTGCTGAAGACCGCCGCCACCATGCGCGCCTACCAGGCCGTGGAACCCTCGTCCGGCGGGAAGGTGGAAACCTCGTCCGGCGGAAAGATCGACGATCTGCTGGTGGCCGCCGCCGCCGCGCCACCCGCCCCCGCGGCGAAGGAGCTGGGCCGGTGACCGCCGTATCGGTGTCCGCCCCACCCATGCCCGTCGGGCCCACCGTCTCGGCCAATGTGGCCGCGCATCTCGCGGCGCTCGCGGACCGCCGCGGCTGGTCCGACCGGGCCGCCTTCATCGAGGGCCACCGGGTCTGGGCCCACGGCGAGGTCCACGACCGCGCCGAGCGCGCGGCCACCGTACTGGCGGGCCGGGGGGTGGCGGCCGGTGACCGGGTGCTGCTGGCTCTGCCCGACGGCATCATGTGGGTGACCACGTTCCTGGCCGCCGCCCGGCTGGGCGCCGTGGCGGTGCTGGTCAACCCCGCGCTCCCCGCCGGCGACCACCGCTACATGGCCGAGGACTCGCGCGCCGCGCTGGCCGTCTCCGGCCCCGGCCTCCAGGACCACTTCGACGGCGTCCCCTGGCTGGGCGCCGACCAGCTGTCGGCGCTGACCGGCCCGCCCGCCACGCTGGGCTCGGTGGCACCGGCCCCGGCGGCCGAGCCGGTGACGGCCGCCACCCCGCTCTACATCCAGTACACCTCCGGGACCACCGGCCGCCCCAAGGCGGTGGTCCACAGCCATGGCGATGTGGCCGCCTACCACGACCTGGTCGGGCAGGAGGTGCTGGACATCGGCCCGGCGGACGTGTCGTTCTCGGTGTCCAAGCTGTTCTACGCCTACGGCTTCGGGAACGCCTTCGCCTTCCCCCTCTTCTCGGGGTCGGCCGCGGTGCTCACCCCGGACCGCCCCGGACCTGCCCTCATCGACGACCTCGTGGCCCGGCACCGGGTGACCCTGCTGTACTCGGTGCCGTCCTCGTACGCCGCCCTGGTGGACGAGCGCGGCACCGGCCACGCGGCCTGCTTCACCTCCGTCCGCGCGGCGGTCAGCGCGGGCGAGGGGCTGCCGCCCGCCCTCGGTGAGCGGGTCGGTGAGCTGCTCGGCGCACCGGTGCTGGAGCAGATCGGCTCCACCGAGGCGGGCCACGCCTTCTGCGCCAACACGGTGTGGGACAACGCCCCCGGCACCCTCGGCCGTCCGGTGCCCCGCTTCGAGCTGGAGCTACGGGACGGCGAGGGCGCCGTGGTGGCGGACGGCGCCGACGGCTCGGCCGAGGGCGAGCTGTGGGTGCGGGGCCCGACGGTGGTCACCGGCCGCCCGGAGGACGGCGGTTGGCTCGCCACCCGGGACCGGGCCCGGCGCGAACGCGACGGGACGTATCGCCATCTGGGCCGGGTGGACGACCTGGAGATGGTCGGCGGGATCACCGTGTCGCCGCTGGAGGTCGAGGAGGTGCTGCGGCAGCACCCGTCGGTGCGGGAGGTGGCGGTGGCGGCCGTCCCCGACGAGCGGGGCGCGACCCGGCTGCGCGCCTATGTCGTACCGGCGGCCGACGCGGGCGGCCGGGCGGCCGACCCGGACGGCTCGGGCGACCCGGGCGACCCGGGCGGCTCGGGCGACCCGAACAACCCGCGCGGCTCGAACAACCCGCGCGGCTCGGACAACCCGCGCGGCCCGCGCGGCTCGGCGGTGGACGAGGAGGCCCTGACGGCCGATCTGATCGCGCTGGCCCGGCGGCGGCTCGCCGCCTACAAGGCGCCGCGCACCGTGCGCCTGGTGGCCTCGCTGCCGCGCACCCCGACGGGAAAGCTGCGGCGCCATGTCGTCCGCACCGGCCGCTGGTGACGGGTCAAACCGGCTTGCCGGCCGCGCCCGAGCGCGCGGCCCCCTGACCGACTTCGAACGATGAGGACCTCGATATGTTGCAGCGGCTTCTCCCCGAGCGCGGGTTCTATCTGGGGCTGATGTTCCAGGAGGCCGCGGCCCGGCACGGCAGGGTCAGGGTGACCCTGGACCGGCCACTGGACGTCGCCCCCGACGCCGGTACCGACCTCGGCTACACCGAACTCGCCGATCTGGTCGACGACCTGGCCGCCCGGCTGTGGTCGGCGGGGGTGCGCCCGAGTGAGCATGTGGCGATCCTCAAGGGCGACAACGTCGACATCGTGCTGCTGACCTGTGCCGTCTCCAGGATCGGAGCGGTCCCGGCGCTGCTGTCGCCCTCGTTGGACGGACAGGTGGCCGCGGTGCTGCTGGACCGGCTGCACGCCCCCTGGCTGATCACCGACCGGGCGACGCTGGAGTCCACGCTGAGCACGGTGGACACCACCCTTGCCCGCGGCGTGCTGACGGTGGACGAGGCGCCCGGGAACACCATCGCGCTGGCCGCGCTCGCCGGAGTGCCGCGCCGCCCGGCCGTCCGGCTCCACCCCCGGGAGCCCTCGCTGATCACCCACAGCTCGGGGACCACCGGCATACCGAAGCTGGCCGTGCACTGCCCGTACACCATGTGGAACCGGCTGGTGCCCCAGCAGGCGCTGGGCCGGGCCGGCCGCGGGGAGGCGGCCGCGCTGCACATGTCGTTCGTCCACTCCCGCTTCTACCATCTGCTCGGCGTACTGCTGCACTTCGGCAGCCCGCTGCTGCTGCTCGTCGACCCCGACCCGGCCCACGCCGGCCCGCTGCTGGCGGCGCACCGCCCCGGCATCGTGGAGACACATCCCAACACCTATGTGCTGTGGGAGGACCTGGCCGACGCGCCGAACGGCCCGCTATCCAACGTCCGGGCGTACGGCTCCACGTTCGACGCCATCCACCCCCGTACGGTGCGGCGGCTGCTCGCCGCGTCCCGGCGCCGCGACCCCCGGCTGATGCAGCTGTACGGGCAGAGCGAGACCGGGCCCATCGCCTTCGGCTGGTACACCCGGCGGGGCGCGGACCGGGTGGAGGCACGGCGGGTGGGCACCGGCATCCCCGGGTTCACCCGGATCCGGGTGGTGGACGAGCGGGGCCGCAGGTGCCCGCCGGGGGCGACGGGGGCCATCGAGGCCCGCACCCGCGGCCGGATCCTCACCTACCTCGGCGCGCCGGAGAGTTACGCCCGGCAGGTGGACCGGGGCTGGTGGCGGATGGGCGACATGGGCTACCGCGACCGGTGGGGCGCGCTGTATCTGCTGGACCGCGAGGTGGACCAGATCTCCACCGTGGACAGCACCCTGGAGGTGGAGGACGAACTGCTGTCGCGGTTCGCCGACCTCCGGGAAGTGATCATCGTCCACGGTCCGGGGCGCGAGCCGGTACCGGTGGTGTGCACCCGGGGGAACGAGCCGCTGGACCCCGACAGCTGGCGGCGGGCGACCGAGGATCTCCCGGCGCTGGCCGAGCCGGTGCAGTGCCGCTTCGAGGATCTGCCGCGCACCGCCACCTGGAAGATCAAGCGGCTGGAGATCGCCCGGCAGCTCGCCGCGGGTGAGCTGCCCACCCTGTCCACCGCTCCGGTCGGTGGCTGACATGGCGGCGGGTGCGGACAGCGGGCCGGTTCTGGTGGTGGGCTCCGGGCCGGTGGGGATGACGGCGGCGCTCACCCTGCGCGCCGCCGGGCTGCCGGTCCTGGTACTGGAGGCCGGGGCGCGGGACCGGGTGCGGCCCGGGAGCCGCGCGCTGTTCGTCCACCGGCGGTCGCTGCGGCTGCTGGAGCGGGCCCGCCCGGGGCTGGGCGTACGGATCGCGGCGTACGGCACGACCTGGCGCACCCGGCGCACCCTCTACCGCGGCCGCGAGGTGTTCGCGCAGACCTTTCCGCGGGCCGCCGGGGACGGGGACGGGGACGCGGCCCTGCCCGCGTTCACCAGCCTGCGTCAGGTGGACACCGAGCGGTTCCTCCACGAGGCGTGCGCGGAGGCGGGCGTGGAGTTCCGCTTCGACGCCGAGGTGGACGAGGTGCGCGCGGACGGCGACGGCGTGACGGTGACCGCGAAGGGCGGCGGGAGCTGGACGGCCGGCCATGTCATCGCCGCCGACGGGGCCCGTTCGGGGGTGCGCAAGGCGCTGGGCATCCCGCTGGAGGGCACCCGGTCCGACGGCTATCACGTGGTCGTGGACGTGGCGGATCCGCCCGGCGGGGATCTGCCGGTGGAGCGGGTCTTCCACTACGAGCACCCCGGCACCGGCGGCCGCACCGTGCTGCGGGTGCCATTCACCGGCGGTTTCCAGATCGATCTGCAGTGCCGCGCGGACGATCCGCCGGAGTCCTTCGGCACCGAGAAGGCGCTGCGCCGCTGGCTGCCCCGGCTGGTGGGCGAGGACTGCGCCCACCGGGTGCTGTGGGTGTCGCGGTACCACTTCCTGCGCAAGGTCGCCGCGTCGTTCGCGGATCCGTCCGGCCGGGTGCTGCTGGCGGGCGAGGCGGCGCATCTGTTCCCGCCCTTCGGGGCCCGCGGGATGAACAGCGGGATCGCGGACGCCGTCGCGGCGGCGGAGGCGGTGTCGGCGGCATGCTCCGAGCCATCGCGGGGACCCGCGACGGTGGCCGGGTACGCCTCCGCCCGCCGGAGCGCGGCCCTCTACAACAGCGAGGCCGCCGGGGCGGCCCTGGACCATCTGCGGCCCCGGCCGTGGAAGCGGGCGACCCAGCGCGCGGCGGCCGCCCTGTCCCCGGTGGTCCCCCGCTGCGGGGAGTGGCTGGAACGCGCCCCCTACGGCCCCCGGGGCGGCCCGGCGCGCGGCTATTGACCGGCAATCCAGCGAGCACGGCTAGGAACCCGGACGGACAACGGAACAACGGAACGCGGACGTACGGCATCGGGGCGGCACGGCATCGGACAACGAGCACATCGAGAAACGCCGAGCACATCGAGCACATCAGGCACATCGGGACGGAGACGTGGAAGCGGACATGGTCGCCACACAGAACATCGGTCACGCCGACGCGTCGGACCAGAAGCAGTGGACGCTGATGTGGCGCGAGGACGGCGGGCTGATGCCCTCCCGGGCGGTGCCGGACAGCGCGCTGCTGGCCGCCGACTCCTGGCTGATCGACGACGGGCGGGTGCGCGGGCTCGACCACCACCGCCGCCGGTTCGTCGCCGCGTGCGTCGAGGCGAGCGGCGACTCCCCGGCCCGGATCGAGAGCTTCTGGCGCGACGCGGTCGCCGCCCTGCCCCGCACCGAGCGCTGGTTTCCACGGGTCGAGCTGGCCGGTCCGGAACCGGCCCGGCTGTTTCTGCGGGTCCGGCCCGCGCCGCCGCGGACGGTCAATGTGACCGTGTGCCTGACCGAGGAGTTCGATCCGCGGTCGCATCCCCGCCGTACCGGTCCCGACCTCTCCCTCCTGGCGCATCTGCGGGAGCGGGCGGCCGCCCGCGGTGCGCAGGAGCTGCTGCTCACCACCCCCTCCGGGCTGGTGCTCGAGGGCACGGCGGCGAGCGTCCTGTGGTGGGAGGACGACGTGCTGTGTCTGCCGCCCCCGGAGCTTCCGCTGCTGGCGGGCGTCACCTCGGCCCTGATCCAGGACCGGGCGGCCGAGCTGGGCGTCCGCACCGAGCACCGCCGCCGCACCGTGCAGGAGCTGGACGGCCGTGAGGTGTGGCTGGTCAACGCGGTGCACGGAATCCGCCCGGTGACCGCGTGGCTGGGCCGCCCGCTGCGGGCGGGCCCGGCGCTGCGCGCCGCCTCCTGGCAGACCTGGCTCAACGGCGTTCGCGATCCCCTCACTGCCCCGATCCCCTGATCACCCCGATCCCCTGACCGCGTGGCCGCCTGGCCGCGACTGACTGCTACTGACCGCGACTGACCGCGACTGACCGCGACTGACCGCGACGAACGGAGTTCACCGATGACGACGACCACCCCAGCCCGCACCACCGCCCGGCTGGATCTGAAGGGCCTCGCCCCCGAGGTGTCCGCCGCGATGGGCGAGCTGCACCGGGCGGCGGTGCGGGCCGCCCGGGCGGCGGGGGTCGAGCCCGAGCTGCTGGAGCTGGTCAGGATCCGCGCCTCGCAGCTCAACGGCTGCGCGTTCTGCCTGGACATGCACACCAAGGACGCCCGCGCCCAGGGCGAGACCGAGCAGCGGATCCACACCCTCGCCGCCTGGCGGGAGACCCCGTTCTTCACCGAGCGGGAGCGGGCCGCGCTCGAGCTGACCGAGGCGGTGACCTCGGTCCAGGACGGCCATGTGCCGGACGAGGTCTACGCGGCCGCCCGCGAGGTCTTCGACGAACCGCAGGTGGCGGCCGTGATCTGGGCCGCCGTCGTGATCAACGCCTACAACCGCACGGCGATCAGCGCACGGATGGTGCCCGGCGCCTATCAGCCCGCCCCGCCCACCTGACCCCGACGCCCGCGCGACCGCGCGCCGGCGTCAGCACCCGCTGGAGGCCAGACCACCCGCTGGAGGCCAGACCATGAACACCCACGGACCGCGACGCGTATTCGGGCCGCGTCCGCCCCTGCTCAAGCGTCCGGCCAGGGGGCCCAACCCGCTGCGCCGCCGGACGGACCGGATCCAGACCTGGTGCACCGTGCTGTTCGTGCTGATCCTCGTGGTCGGGCTGCCGGCCGCCGCGATCAGCGCGGGGTACGCGGCACACGCCTCCCAGATGCGCGTCGTGGCCGCCGAGACCTCGGCCCGGCACCAGATCACCGCACGGCTCGCCGATGCCGCCCCCGGCCCGGCCCACAGCGATGTGCGGGAGCCACGGCAGGCGCGGGTGCGCTGGGTCGCGGATGACGGTGAGCGCCATACGGGCACCGCCACGGTGGCGGGCGACGGCGACTCCGGGGACGAGGTACGGGTCTGGGTGAACCGCGAGGGCGCCCTGGCGCAGCCGCCCTCCTCCCCCTCGACCGCGCGGACCATGGGCTGGTTCACCGGCTGTATCACCGCGGCCACGGTGGCCGCGCTCGCGTTCACGGGGCGGGCCCGGGTCCGGCGGGCCCTGGATCGCAGGCGCTACGCGCGCTGGGATGCAGAGTGGAAGGTGGTGGAACCCGCGTGGTCCGGCAGGAACCGCCGCTGAGCGGGGCTCCGGCCGCCGCCGCGGGATCCGGCCGCCTCTGGGTGCCAGAAGCGCCAGAAGCGGCCACCGGAAGGTGAGGAGCAGACCATGTCGCAGACAGTGGAGTGGAAGGTCCATCTCTATCTCTCCGAGGACGAGGGGAGGACCAGGGCGCGGGTGGAGCTGGACACCGGGTCCACGGCGCTCACCGGCCGGGGACTGGCCCGGTGCAACCCGGACGACGAGGACGTGCCCGTGATCGGCGATGAGCTCGCGGCCGGGCGGGCGCTCAGCGATCTGGGGCAGCAGCTGATGCGGGCCGCCGAGCACGACCTGGAGAGCGTGGGCGAGCCCCCGGCCTCGCGCAGACCACGGCCCGGCTACGGCTGGATCGCCTGAGGGACCGCCCCCATAGTCGGCGCGACCGCCGTACGGGTCGCGTCCCGGTCCCGGACGGCCTCCGGCGGACGGCCTCCGGCACCCGCCGTACCGGATGAACGGGGTGGAAACCCGACCACCCCAGCACTGGCCATTATTTATGAATACATCTTGACAGTCCGTTGGCACCCCCGGACGATGAACCGATCTCTCGTCTCTTCTGTCATCGCCGAGTCTTCTGTCATCGCCGAGCCGCCGACCGCGGGGAGCCCCCTGTGACGCTGTCGCCGCATCTGCCGGACAAACTGACCATCTCGCTGTGGGACTTCAGCTGGTACACCCGCACCGGCCCGGATGAGCCCTTCGCCGATCTCGACCGCGCCTTCGAGGACGCCGTGGCCCGCGGTTACAACACGGTGCGCGTCTGCGCCATGCCGTACCTGCTCTTCGGCTCCCGGCTGGACACGACCAAGCTGCGGCCGTCGGCGCTGGGCGGCGCGTACGGGCAGCGGATGCGCTGGTACGACCTGGGCGGCGGGGGCGAGATCGACGGACGGGCGTGGCTGCGCGAGCTGTTCGAGGCGGCCCTGCGCCATGACTGCTTCGTCATCCTCTCCAGCTGGGAGTACCAGCAGAGCCCGTCGTTCGGCGAGGACCGCGCCTGGTTCGACGCGCTGATGGCCGTCGATCCCGAGCGGCGCGCCGAGGCGCTCGCGGACGCGCTGGCCGATCTGATCGACTTCCTGGTGATCCACGGTCTGGACGACCGGATCGCCTTCACCGAGCTGCACAACGAGGTCCAGGGCAGCCGGCTCACCGAGGGGCTGGACGGCGAGGACAGGGTCGTCGCCCTGCGGCCGCGGCTGGAGCGGGGGATCGCCCGGTTCAAGGAGCGCCACCCCAACCGGCCGGTCACGGTCAACTACGCCAAGGTGCCGGTCGGTTCGCTGCGCGGGGTCCCCCGCGAGGTGGATGTGGCGGTCTTCCACCCCTATGTCTACGGGGTGCTGGACGAGCTGCTGACCACCTTCGCCATCCGCGACCGGGCCCGTCCCTTCCCCCAGGAGGCGGTCCGCCGGGAGCTGCTGCGTCCCGGCGCCCCCGATCTGGCCGACTGGGCCCCTCCGCCCGGCGATCGCTGGCGGCTGGAGGCCACCACGGTCGGCCCCCGGGAGATCTACGTCCACGACTGGTGCGACCCCGACCGCTGGGACGCCTGGCTGTACGACCGCTACGCCGTGCACCGGCTGGCGATGGACCAGCGGCTGGTCACCTGGATCGAGGCGGCCGCGGACTGGGCGGCCGCGAGCGGGGTTCCGCTGGTCTTCGGCGAGGGCTGGATCGGCTACACCCCGTTGCACGGGACCTTCGAGGAGGGCCCGGTGGGGGCCGCGTTCTGCCGTCGCGCGGTCGAGGAGTCGGCCCGGGTGGGCGCGTGGGGCGCGGTGGTGTGCTCCAACGCGGCGCCCCAGCACCCGATGTGGCGGGACATCGCGCTGCAGCGGGAGTGCAACGGGGTGCTGCGCGGCTGAGGACGGGCCCGTACGGCACCGGGTTGGCCCGCGCCCCGGGGCCGTACGGGATCTGCCCGGACCTCGGGCGCCGCTGGAGCCGCGCTCGCACCGGTAACCGCGCTCCCTGACGGGTACGGACATCACATCCCCTTGGCGGTGACGGCTGAAAGGGCCCGGATGTGACGACGTCCCCAGCGGATCCCAGCGAACGTGTTGCCGGGCGGGCCCCGCGCCGTGCGCTGGTGGCCGGTTCGGTCGGCAACTTCATCGAGTGGTACGAGTTCGGGGTCTACGGCTTCTTCGCGACGATCATCGCCGCGAACTTCTTCACCCCGCACGGCGGCAACGAGCTCGAGGGCCTGGTCAAGACCTACGCCTCCTTCGGGATCGCGTTCTTCTTCCGCCCCATCGGCGCCGCCGTCTTCGGCCGGGTCGGCGACCGGATCGGCCGCCGGCCCACGCTGATCCTGGTGCTGCTGCTGATGACCGGCGCCACGACCCTCATCGGAGCGCTGCCCACGTACGACACGCTGGGCGCGGCCGCGCCCTGGCTGCTCACCCTGTTGCGGATCCTCCAAGGTCTCTCCGCGGGCGGGGAGTTCGGCGGAGCGGTGTCGATCATGACGGAGTTCGCTCCGCCGGGCCGCCGCGGGCTGTACGGGGCGTGGCAGTCGTTCACCGTCGCGCTGGGGCTGCTGGCCGGGGCCGGGGTGGCGGCGGTGCTGGCCACCGTGATGAGCGAGGAGTCGCTGGGCGACTGGGGGTGGCGGCTGCCGTTCCTGCTGACCCTGCCGATCGGGCTGGTGGCCCTGTGGCTGCGGCTGAGGCTGGAGGAGACCCCCTTCTTCCGCGCGGCGGCGGACGCGGACAGCGGCACGGCGTCAGCCGCCGCGCCGGAGCGGGTGGCGGACCCCCGTGAGGTGGCCGGGGCGATCGTCATGGGGGCCGCGCGCATCATGGGCTGGGCGGCGGCCGGCTACACCTTCCTGGTCGTCATGCCCTCGTATCTCCAGGCCACCTTGAACGCCACCTTCCAGCAGGCGCTGGTCGCCACCGTGGTGGCCAACGCGGGCTTCGCGCTCTCCATCCTCCCGGCCGGGCTGCTCAGCGACCGGATCGGGCGGCGGCCGGTGATGCTGACCGGGGCCGCGCTGGTGGCGGTGCTGGCCTTCCCGCTGCTCAATGTCCTCCAGGATCCGGACAGTTCGGCATGGGTCCAAGGGGCGGCGGTCTTCGTGGCGGGCGTGGTGGTGGGGCTGATGGCGGGGCCCGGTCCGGCCATGCTCGCCGAGATGTTCCCGACCCGGATCCGCTACACGGGTCTGGGGCTGGCGTACGCGCTGTCCAACGCGGTGTTCTCCGGATGCGCCGGGCTCATCATCACCGAGGTGATCAAGCACACCGGCGAGGTCGACATCCCGGCCTACTACGTGACGGTGACCTGCGCCGTCAGCGTGGTCGCCCTGTTCACCCTGCGCGGGGAGAACCACCGCGGCGCGCTGCCCGGCGCGGCGCGGGCCACGACGGGGGCCGAGCGGAAGGAGGAGACATCATGCGGGTGATCGGTCTGATGTCGGGCACGTCCCATGACGCGGTGGACGCCGCGGCGGCCGATCTGGTGCTCGACGGCGACACCGTGGTGCTGGCCCCGCTGGGGCTGGTCAGCGAGGCGTATCCGGAGGCGCTGCGGTCGGCGCTGAGCGCCGCGCTGCCCCCGGCGGCCACCACCATGCGGGACGTGTGCGCGCTCGACACCCGGATCGGCCAGGCGTTCGCCGCGCTCGCGGTCCGCGCCGACCGCGAGCTGTGCGAGGGGCGTGCGGACCTCATCGGCTCCCACGGCCAGACAGTGTACCACTGGGCCGAGGGCGGGCGGGTGCACGGGACGCTCCAGCTCGGCCGGCCCGCCTGGATCGCCGAGGCCACCGGCCGCCCGGTGGTCTCCGATCTGCGCACCCGCGATGTGGCCGCGGGCGGCCAGGGCGCTCCCCTGGTCAGCCTGGTGGACGCCCTGTGGCTGCGCGGGCGGCCCGGTGTGTGCGCCGCCCTGAACCTGGGCGGGATCGCCAACATCACGGTGGTCGCCGGCGCCGGGGATCCGCTGGCCTTCGACACCGGCCCGGCGAACGCGCTCATCGACGCGGCGGTCGGCGATCTGACGGGCGGCCGGCTGGACCATGACGCGGACGGCGCCATGGCGGCGCGCGGCACCGTCCACGAGCCGCTGCTGGAGCGGCTGCTGGCCGAGCCGTACTATGCGCTGCCCGCGCCCAAGACCACCGGCAAGGAGCTGTTCCACGCGTCCTATCTGCGCGCCGGCCTGGCCGCCACGGGCCCGGTGCCGGACGATGACGTGGTCGCCACCGTCACCGAGCTGACGGCCCGGACGGTGGCCGACGCCGTACGGAAGGCGCATGCCACCGAGGTGATCGCCTCGGGCGGCGGCACCCGGAACCCCACCCTGATGGGGGCGTTGCGCCGGGAGCTGGGCCCCATCGCGCTGCGGACCTCCGACGACCTCGGCCTTCCGGCGGCGGCGAAGGAGGCGTACGCCTTCGCCGTCCTCGCCTTCCTGACCGCCCACGGGCTGGCCGGTACGGTGCCGAGCTGCACCGGCGCCCGCCATGCCAGCGTGCTGGGGTCGATCACCCCGGGGCGCCACGGCCTCGGTCTGCCCGCGCCGGGGCGGCCCGCGCCCAGCCGGCTGGAGGTCTTCCGCCGCTGAGCGGGGGGGCGGCGCCGCGCGGCCGGTGGAACCTCACGGTGGGAAAGGGATGTCGGCGCCGCCCGGAGCAGGAGTACGTTTGGGAACGGCCCGCTATCGAAGGGGTGAATGTGGGTAAAGGACCCCTAGTTGCCGACGGGGGGCCTGAACGGGGGGACGGGGGCACGTGGCGGAATCCGGGATGGGCGTGGGCTTAAGAGGCCGCAGCGGGATCATCAGTCTGGTCGGGGAGTGTCTCAGGCTGGAGCCGACGGACGAGCGGCCGGTGATCATGCTGTTGGGGCCGCGCGGCAGTGGGGCCAGCGACGCTCATGGCGCGCTGATGGAGAAGTTCGGCCCAGAGACGCCGTTCGCGTATGTCAATGTCGGCGGTGAGCAGGCCCTGCTGCCGCGGTACGCCCTGGCGCTGCTCGCGCGCCAGTTGGAGCGCAAGCTGCCGCGCTACCGCCGCTCGCACTTCCCGCGGCTGACGCTCGGTCTGCTCGCCTCCGACCACCAGCTGCGGATGACGAGCCTGGCGGAGGGGCGGCGCAATATCCGGCGGGAGCTGGACGCGTTCCAGGAGCAGGCGGAGGCGCGCTACGGCGACTATCTCGCCGCCTTCTTCGAGGTGGCCGGGGGCGCCGTGGGCGCTCCCGACGGCGCGTCCACGGCGGCGCTCGCGCTGCTGCGGGACGCGCTGCGGCGCGGCCGGAGGCGGCTGCCGGGCCGCAAGTTCACCAGCAGCGCGGCCTGGTACGGCGGCCATCCGCTGCTGCAGAGCCGGGATCCGTGGGAGGCGCTGGTCGAGCTCAACCTGTGGCGCCACGACGGGGACGAGGACGATCAGGAGCGGCTGGACCGGGTGCTGTTCTCGGCCCTGCTGGAGGACATGCGCACCAATGTGCGCCACTCGTTCATGCCCCGCTCGTATCTGCTGCTGCTCGACAACTCCCATACGGAGTACGGCCGTCGCTTTCTCGATCTGCTGATCCGGGCCCGCCATGACGACGCCGTGGTGGCGGGCGCCGACTGCGATCCGCTCACCGTCGTGGCGAGCTCCAACCGGTGGCTGCCCCGCTGGGGCCCGGCCACCGGCGACCAGTGGCCGTGGCGGCTGCGCGGCCCGGACCGGGCCTCCCTGGCGGACTGGAGCGAGCACCGGCCGGGCCGGGACAGCGATGACACCTGGTGGTATCCGCTGCGGCTGCGCGACCTCAATCTGGACGAGGTGCGCATCCGGATCGAGCTGGAGCTGCGCCACCACCCCGACCTCGCGCCGTTCACCCGGCTCGCGCCCTTCGTCCACCGGCTGACCGCGGGGCTCCCCCGGGCGGTCAGCCTGGTCCTGGAGCTGCTCCGGCACTCGTCCGTGCCCGTCGATGACGGCGCCGAGCAGGACCGCTGGCTGCGCACCCTTCCGGACCGTACGCCCCGGGAGGGCGAGGACACCCGGACGCTGGCGGAGGCCGCCCTGGACCATCTGCTGCGCGGTTTCGACCCCGCGCGGCGGGTGGCGCTCGAGGAGTGCGCCGCGGCGCGCGACCTGTCCATCGGCACCCGGCTGCTGGGTTCGGGCGACTCGCTGTTCGGCGAGGTCCGCGGCCGCTGGCTGCTGGACAGCCCGGGGGCCGTGACCCCGGCCCTCCACCCCTGGCTGCGGCGGCTGTTGCTGTGGCGGCTGGCCGGGCGTCCGGACGACTGGGACGCGGTGCACGAGCTGCTGGCCGAGCACTTCAGGGCCGAGGGCCGTCCGGTCCAGGAGATGTACCACCGGCTGGCGGCGGAGCGGATCGACGAGGTGACCGGGTATCTGGTGGAGCGCTTCCCCGCGGTGCCCGCCGCGCAGTGGATCAGCGAGTTCAACACCATCACCGCCGCCCCCAACCGGCTGGGCCAGGCCGGCGGACCGCTGGAGCTGCTCGCCGACCTCGCCCCGGACGAGCCCCCGGAGGCGGTCACCACGGCCTCGGTGATCCGGGAGCTGATCACGGTGCGCTGGGTGTGGAGCGATCCGCTCGCCGACCCCGGGATGCGGCTGAACGACATGATCGCCGACGGTTTCAACCAGCTCTCACGACTGCGGAGGAACGACATCGTGGCCCTGTTCAACGAGGCGGAGCGGTACCGCCACTGGCGCCATCCGCTGACGTCCGCGAGCGAGGGGTGAGACCGGTGCCGAGACTGGAATGGCCGCTGCACATCGTGCGCCGAGTGGTGATCGGCGTGATCGTTCTGGCCGTGCTCGCCGTGGCGATCCCGCTCACCGTGAACTGGTTCCAGGACAGGCGGGCGCGGTGCGGTGACGGCGTCGTCAAGATGGGCGACGACCGCGAGTGCGTGGGCGTCACCGACGGCTCGTACACCTTCGCGGACCATCTGGAGCGCGTGGAGAAGAAGATCAAGGCGGAGAACGAGCTGGTGGAGAAGCACGGTGACAAATACGTCAGCGTCGCCTACATGACCTCGTTCACGCTGACCGAGGACGACAGCAACTCCGAGGAATCGGTCCGGCATGAGCTCGAGGGCGCGTATCTGGCGCAGTACCGGCACAACCGCGGCGATCTCTCCTCCTCCCCCAAGATCAAGCTGTTGATCGCCAATATGGGCAGCAGCGCGGCCCATTGGGAGCACACCGTCGATGAGCTGATCGACCGGAAGACCTCCGACGACAAGCTGGTCGCGGTCACCGGGCTCGGCCCCAGCGACAGCCAGAACCTCGACGCGCTGAGGCGGCTGTCCGACAACGGTCTCGCCCTGGTCGCCAGCACCATGACGGCCACCAACATAGAGGGCATCAAGGGGCTCGTCCGGGTCTCGCCGACCAACGTGGACGAGGCGTACGCCGCCTCCGCGTACCTCAAGAAGGAGAAGATCCGCCGGGCGGTGGTGGTCCAGGACGACGCCCGGGACAACTACTACGCCAAGACCCTGGGGGACGCCTTCACCAAGGTCTTCCAGGACATCAAGGGCCACCAGCTGGTGGCGGACCGGATGACCTACGACTCCTCGGTGCGCGGCGCCTGGGAGAACGAGCTGCGCTATATGCCGGGGCAGCTGTGCGACCAGAAGCCGGAGGCGGTCTTCTTCGCGGGCCGCGGCAAGCACCTCACCCGGTTCCTGGACGCGATCGCCAACCGTCCGTGCCAGGACCGGGAGTTCATGGTGATCACCGGCGACGACACCACCAACCTCACCGCCGACGACCTGGCCCACGCCGCCGAGAGCAAGGTGCGGGTGCTCTACACGGGCCTGGCGCACCCCGATATGTGGCGGGAGGACCCCGACTCCGTCTCCCGCCCGTCGGCCCAGTACTTCCAGCCGGGCGGGCTGCTGGCCAAGTGGTTCCCCGACGACCAGCACCAGGACGGCCAGGCCATCATGGCGCATGACGCCGTGCTCACCGCCGCCCAGGGCATCCAGATGGCGGCGCTGGGCGATGTGACCGGGGAATCGGTGGCGCGGATGTTCCACCAGATGAACAGCCGTCAGCAGGTGCCGGGGGCCAGTGGGTTCATCTCGTTCCAGAACAATGGCAATCCGCGCAACAAGGCCATTCCGATCCTGCATCTCAACGCGAAGGGGCGCTCGGAACTCGTGGAGGTATCGGCCCGGCGGGGCGAGCCGGCCAGGAAGCAGTGAACGGTCGGGCCGCCCCGGAAGGCGGTGACGGTCAGCCGGCGCCGCCCTTGGGCTCGTCCCCGGTCTTCTCGTCGTCGACGATCTCCGCGTCCACGACGTCCTCCTCGGACGCGTGGGCCCGGCCCTCTCCGCCGCCGGAGGGGCCGCCCGCGGAGCCGCCGGCTCCGCCGCCGTCGGCCGGGCCGGACTGCTGGGCCTGGGCGTAGATCGCGGTGCCGATCCGCTGCCCGACGGTGGCGGTCCGCTCGGTGGCCTCGCGGATCGCGTTGGTGTCCTCGCCCTCGAGCGTCCGCTTCAGATCCGCGACCGCCGCCTCGGCCTCCTGCCGGACGTCCCCGGGCACCTTGTCGGCCTGGTCCCGCAGCAGCCGCTCGGTCTGGTAGACGAGCGACTCGGCCTGGTTGCGGGTCTCGGCGGCCTCGCGGCGCCGATGGTCCTCTTCCGCGTAACTCTCGGCCTCGCGCATCATGCGGTCGATGTCGTCCTTCGGCAGCGCGGAGCCGCCGGTGACGGTCATCCGCTGCTCCCGGCCGGTGCCGAGGTCCTTGGCGGAGACATGCATGATGCCGTTGGCGTCGATGTCGAAGGCCACCTCGATCTGCGGCACCCCACGCGGCGCGGGCGGCAGGCCGGTCAGCTCGAACATGCCGAGCTTCTTGTTGTACGCGGCCATCTCGCGCTCGCCCTGGAAGACCTGGATCTGCACCGACGGCTGGTTGTCCTCGGCCGTGGTGAACACCTCCGAGCGCTTGGTCGGGATCGTGGTGTTGCGCTCGATCAGCTTGGTCATGATGCCGCCCTTGGTCTCGATACCGAGGGACAGCGGGGTGACGTCCAGCAGCAGCACGTCCTTGACCTCGCCCTTGAGGACACCGGCCTGGAGGGAGGCGCCGATCGCCACGACCTCGTCCGGGTTGACGCCCTTGTGCGGCTCCTTGCCGGTCAGCTCCTTGACCAGGCCGGTCACGGCGGGCATCCGGGTGGAGCCGCCGACCAGGATCACATGGTCGATGTCGGCGGTCTTGATCCCGGCGTCCTTGATCGCCTGGTGGAAGGGGGCCTTGCAGCGCTCCAGGAGGTCCTCGGTCAGCTGCTGGAACTGGGCGCGGGTGAGCTTCTCGTCCAGGTGCAGCGGGCCCTGGTCGGACGCGGTGATGTACGGCAGGTTGATGGTGGTCTCGCTGGCCGCGGAGAGCTCGATCTTGGCCTTCTCCGATGCCTCGCGCAGCCGCTGGACCGCCATCTTGTCCTGGGACAGATCGACGCCGTAGCCGTTCTTGAAGCGGGAGACCAGATGGTCCACGATCCGCTGGTCCCAGTCGTCGCCGCCGAGGTGGGTGTCGCCGTTGGTGGCCTTGACCTCCACCACCCCCTCGCCGATCTCCAGCAGCGAGACGTCGAAGGTGCCGCCGCCGAGGTCGAAGACCAGGATGGTCTGGTCGTTCTCCTTGTCCAGCCCGTACGCCAGGGCGGCGGCCGTCGGCTCGTTGATGATCCGCAGCACCTTCAGCCCGGCGATCTCGCCCGCCTCCTTGGTGGCGGTGCGCTGGGAGTCGTTGAAGTACGCGGGGACGGTGATCACGGCGTCGGTGACGTCCTCGCCGAGGTACGCCTCGCCGTCGCGCTTGAGCTTCTGCAGCACCCGCGCGGAGATCTCCTGCGCGGTGTAGCGCTTGCCGTCCACATCGCCGGTGGCCGGGAACCGCCACCGGTCCTCGCCCATGTGGCGCTTGACCGATCGCGCGGTGCGCTCCACGTTCGTCACCGCCTGGCGCTTGGCGACCTCCCCCACCAGCACCTCGCCGTTCTTGGCGAAGGCCACCACCGAGGGGGTGGTCCGGGTGCCCTCGGTGTTGGTGATGACGGTCGGCTCGCCGCCCTCCAGGACCGATACGACCGAATTCGTCGTACCCAGGTCAATACCGACTGCGCGAGTCATCTCAGCCCTCCTCCCGGTCTGTCTCCCAGTATCCCAAAAGGGATATTCAGGAGCGGGGTGCGGAGGAGGGCCGGGGCCGGGAGGTCAGTCCCGCAGGTGGTCGACCTCGCGCATCTTGTTGGTGGCGTCGAGCGCGGCGACCTTGTAGGACTCGGCGAAGGTCGGATAGTTGAACACCGCGTCCACCAGATAGTCGACGGTGCCGCCGCAGCCCATCACGGCCTGGCCGATATGGATCAGCTCGGTGGCGCCGGTGCCGAAGCAGTGCACCCCGAGCAGCCGCCGGTCCTCCGGGGAGACCAGCAGCTTCAGCATGCCGTGACCGTCGCCGACGATCTGGCCCCGGGCCAGCTCGCGATAGCGGGAGACCCCGACCTCGAAGGGCACCTTCTCGTCGGTGAGCTGGTCCTCGGTGCGGCCGATGAAGCTGATCTCGGGGATGCTGTAGATCCCGATCGGCTGGAGGTGGTGGATCGGGTTCACCGGCTCCTCGCACGCGTGGTACGCCGCGCTCCGCCCCTGCTCCATGGAGGTCGCGGCCAGGGCCGGGAAGCCGATGACATCGCCGACGGCGTAGATGTGCGGCACGGCGGTGCGGTAGTACTCGTCCACCGCGATCCGGCCCCGCCGGTCGGCGGTGAGCCCCGCCTTGGCGAGGTCCAGCGCGTCGGTGAGCCCCTGGCGCCCCGCGGAGTACATCACCGCGTCGGCGGGGATCTTCTTACCGCTCTCCAGGACGGTCAGGGCGCCCCGCGGATGGCGCTCGACGGCCGCCACGGTCTCGCCGAAGCGGAAGGTGACGGCCAGGTCGCGCAGCCGGTACTTCAGCGCCTCGACGATCTCGACATCGCAGAAGTCCAGCATCCCCTCGCGCTGCTCGACCACGGTGACCTTGCTGCCCAGGGCGGCGAACATCGAGGCGTACTCGATGCCGATCACCCCGGCGCCCACGATGACCATGGAGCGCGGCACCCGCTCCATATTGAGGACGCTGTCGGAGTCCATGATCGTCCGCTCGTCGAACTCCACGCTCGCGGGGCGGGCCGGGCGGGTGCCGGTGGCGATCACGATGTGCTGGGCGGTGAGCAGCTGCTCCTGGTCGGTGGCGTCCGTGACGGCCACGGTGTGGTCGTCCACGAACCGGCCGGTGCCGGAGAACATCGCGACCCGGTTGCGGGACAGCTGGTTGCGGACGACATCCACCTCACGGCCGACCACATGCTGGGTGCGGGCCGTCAGGTCGGCGACGGTGATCTCCTCCTTGAGCCGGTAGCTCTGGCCGTAGAGATCCCGCTGGGTCAGTCCGGTGAGATAGAGCACCGCCTCGCGCAGGGTCTTGGACGGAACGGTTCCGGTGTGCAGGGAGACCCCGCCCACCATCTCCTTACGGTCGACGACGGCTACCCGGCGACCGAGCTTCGCGGCTGCGATGGCAGCCTTCTGGCCGCCCGGCCCGGACCCGATCACAAGCATGTCAAAGTCGGTCACGGGCCGAGTCTGACATCGGATGACACCCCGCTGGAAGAGTGAATCACCGGTCAACCCGCCCCGGGGCCGCCGGGTTTGGGCCGGACTACTCGGCGTGGGGCCAGAGATGGCCCTGGGCATCCCGGGCCAGGGAGGTCAGGGACGCCAGCAGAACGAGGCCGACCAGCCCGGTCGGCAGGGCGGGCGCGGCCCGCGCGGCATGGGCCACCAGCAGCCCGCCGGCCGCGGCGCCCACCACCAGGCCCCCCAGCAGCGCGATACTGAGCCGGCCCACCGTTCCGCTGCGCACCACGTCGACCAGCACCCCGGTCAGGGTGCCGGTGAGATACGTGGTGGAGAAGCCGGGCGGCCCGACGGCCCGCACCAGACCGCTCTGCCCTCCCATGGCGAGGGCGGCCACCGCCAGCAGCCCGAGCTGCCGGCCACCGGCGGGGTGGCCGTCGGCGGCCGCCCACACCGCCCAGAGCACGCCGAGCGCGAGCAGTTCCACCGTGAGCGCGCACCGGGCCCGCAGGGCCGGCCGGGAGCCGCGGACGATCCGGCCGCTGACCAGCGCGCCCACGATGTATCCGCCCATGGCGACAGCGGAGTCCCGGGCGAGCGCCGCGTCCATGGCCGCGGTGGACATGCCGAGCAGGGACAGATTGGCGGTCATGACGCTGGTGAAGACGCCGCCCAGGGCCAGAAAGCTGATCGCGTCCATCGCCCCGGTCGCCACGGTCAGCGCGACGGCGGCCACCGCTCCCCCGGAGCCGCAGGCCCGGCCGGGGTGTCGTGCTTTCGGTGCGGGGTCGGTGTCGCTCGCTTCGGCCATCGGCAACCCTCCGGCCACCCCGGGTGCCCCGGGCGGCCCACCGGAAACAGCGGCCCTGGGAGCGCCGGGGCTTCAGCACCCGGCCGGGGCGCCGGGGCTTCAGCACCCGCCCGCCCCGCCGTGGCGTCAGGACCCGCCCGGTGCGGCGGACGCCTGCCGCTGCCGGTGTTTCGCGGCCTTGGCGCTGTTGCCGCACAGCCGCATGGAGCACCACCGGCGCCTCCCGCCCGGTGTGCGGTCGAGGTAGATCATGGTGCACAGCGAGGAGTCGCAGGCCCGCAGCGCCTCGCGCCGCTCCGGGTCCCCGAGCACCGCCATGAGGTCGCGGACGACGACCGACTGCAGCTCCCGCCCGGTCAGCGGGCGATCGGCGCCGTCGACCTCGACCCCGGTGCCGGTGGCCCTCAGCAGTGGCCGCGGCGGGGCGGGGCGCGCCCGGTCGTTGAGCAGCGCGACGGACGCGGCGGATGGGGCCCGGCCGTGGACGACCGCCGCCACCACGTCGTACGCAGCCTCGCGCAGCGTCCGCAGCTCGGTGCGGAGCTCCTCGGTGACGGCCTCGTCATGGAGCCGCAGCCCGACGCCGTCGCACCACTCCCGCAGCCGGTCGAGGGTGCCGAGGCGCTCGATCGGGGTGCTGCCGCGCCGCCCGAGGGAGGCGACGAGGTTCAGGGCGAGGCTGCCGGCGTCGAAGCGCAGTGCCCGCAGCCGAGCGGTGACCCGCGGCCGCGGGACCTGCTCCGTCGAGGAATCCATGCGAATATAGTAACCGTCTGAAGGGTTACTAAGCGGCTGAGAACGAGGGGACACCATGCGGATCGCGATCATCGGCGCGGGTGGCGTCGGCGGATACTTCGGCGCGCGGCTCGCCGCCGCGGGGGACGAGGTCACCTTCGTGGCCCGGGGCCGCCATCTCACGGCGATCCGGGAGAAGGGGCTGACGGTGCGCAGCCCGCTGGGGGATCTGCGGGTGCCGTCCGAGGCGGTCGTCCCGACGGTCTCCGACCTCGACGCCCCGGACCTGGTCATGGTGGCGGTGAAGCTGTGGGACACCGAGGACGTCGCCCGGCAGCTGGCGCCCCTCGCCGAGAGCGGCGCCGCCGTCGTGTCGTTCCAGAACGGAGTCCAGAAGGACACGGAGCTGCGGCGCCATCTGCCCGCGGAGTCCGTCCTGGGCGGAGTGGGCTACATCTCGGCGTTCATCGAGGAGCCCGGGGTGGTGGTGCACAACGGCACGCTGCAGCGGCTGGTGTTCGGGGAGTACGACCGCAAGGAGTCCCCGCGCGCCCGCCACTTCCTCGACCGCTGTCTCGCGGCCGGTGTCGACGCCGAGATCAGCGGGGACATCGAGCGCACCATCTGGGAGAAGTTCGTCTTCCTGGTGGGCCTCTCCGGGACGACGTCGGCGGTGCGGCAGCCGATCGGCGTGGTCCGCGGGAATCCCGGGTCA
Source organism: Streptomyces endocoffeicus (assembly GCF_016741935.1). Classification (GTDB taxonomy): domain Bacteria; phylum Actinomycetota; class Actinomycetes; order Streptomycetales; family Streptomycetaceae; genus Streptomyces; species Streptomyces endocoffeicus. The sequence continues at coordinate 1,384,161 of NZ_JAERRG010000001.1, forward strand.
CGGGATCTGCTGCGTGATGTGATGCGCGAGGTGGTCGCCGTGGGACGGGCCAAGGGGGTGCACCTGGACCCCGGTTTCGCCGACGACCGGCTCGCCTTCTGCGACACACTGCCCGCCACGATGACGTCCTCGATGCACAACGACCTCCTCCGCGGCAACCGCCTGGAGCTGAGCTGGCTCAGCGGTGCCGTGGCCGAACTCGGCGCCGAGCTGGGCGTCGCCACCCCGCGCAACCGGGCCATCGCCGACATCCTCGCCCCCTACGCGCCGGGCGATCCGGCCGCGACGGGTGGCACGGAGGTCAGCGCAGCAGGGGAAGCTTCCCGATGAGCCTGCTCACCTTGTTCCGCGGGCCGACGATGCTGACCGCGAGGTAGTCGAGATCCTCGGTCTTGGTGCCGGCCAGGCTGTCGAGGTACTCGTCGTAGACCCGTGAGGTCTGGGCCTGTCCGGGCATGTCGACGAGGAACAGCTCGTCCTTCTCGGCGGCCTTGGCCCGCAGCTCGCGCAGCGCCTGCGGGCCGGCCGCCAGGATCGAGCAGCCGGCCCACGGCAGCCCCGGGTGGCCGGCGCCGGAGCCGTCTCTGCCGTCCGGCCCCAGCAGCTCCGGTATCGCCCGGCCGACGGCGGCGGCCATGCAGGCGGCCGCGTTCACCGCCCGGCCCGCGGGCATCTCCTCGGCCACGACGATCACCCACTTGAGCTTCGCCTGCCGGGTGGACTGATCGGTGCGTACATCCTCGTCGGACAGCTGGGGAACGGACACGAGCACTACTCCTTGTCGATGGCTAATGTGGTGGACGGTACCCATCCATCCGAGCCGGAGCACGGCTCGCCGAACTTCCTCAGGCAAAGGAGCGCCTTCGTGGAACTTGATGCACTCGACCGTGCGCTTCTGCGGGAGCTGCAGAACGATGCACGCCAGACCAATCGCGAGCTGGCCCTGCGGACGGGGGTCTCGCCGTCGACCTCGCTGGAGCGGGTCCGGGCGCTGCGGGAGCGCGGCATCATCAGCGGCTATCACGCCGCCGTCGACCTGGAGGCGGTCGGCCGCCCCGTGCAGGCGCTGATCTCGGTGCGGATCCGCCCGCCGTCCCGGCCGGTCATCGAGGGGTTCCGGGAATGGGCCGCCCAGCTGCCGGAGACCATCGGGCTGTTCGTCACTTCCGGCGCCCATGACTTCCTCATCCATGTGGCGGTGCCGGACACCAACGGGCTGTACGCGTTCGTCATCGACCGCCTCACCGAGCGCCGTGAGGTGGCGGATGTGCAGAGCACGATGGTCTACGAACACGCCCAGTCGCGCTGTATCGACCCCGCCCCCGCCGAGCGCCCCCCGCCCTCCCGCCGGAGGCGATAGCGCGGGGCGGGAGGGGCGGGGACGCCGAAGGGCGGGCGGCATCGCCGTTCGCGACACCGCCCGCCCCGGTTCATCGACGCCGCGTCAGGAGCCCGCCACCGCCGCCGTCTTCTCCTGCCGCGGCTCGGCCGTGGCGGGGGTGTCCCGCGTCCACAGCGGCCGCAGCCGGTAGGTCAGCAGATAGAGCACCGCCGAGGCGCCCGCCGCGACGAACATGCTCAGATCGCCCGCGTGCGGATACGCCGAGGCGAACGCCCCGGTGTAGAGATCGGACTGCCAGAACGGCACCGAGGCCAGCACCCCGCCGACCCAGGCGACGAAGCCCCAGGAGAGCACCCGCCCACGGTCGTACAGCTCGGCGATCCGGCGGGGGTCGGAGCGGCCGCCCAGGTGGTAGTCGAGCAGCAGCACGGTGGCGAACGGCGCGATGAAGTACGCGGTGAGGTTGAGGAACACCGAGAACTTGTCCTCGATCCCGGAGTGTCCCCACAGGCTGATCCCATACGCCAGCGCGCAGATGAGGGTGACGGCCTGGGTCCGGGTGACCGGCACCTTCAGCGTCTGGACGGAGATCGCGCCGCCGTAGACATTGAGGAAGTTCTGCGCGAGCGCGGACAGCCCGATGGCGATCAGCGCGGGGATGGCGAACGGCCCGGTCAGCTGGTGCAGGGCGGTGATGGAGTCGGTGCTGGTGGCGTTGGAGCCGAGGAGCACACCGAGGATGCCGAGCCAGCAGATGGTGACGAAGTTGCCGAGCCCGGTGTACCAGGCGGTGCGCTTCACCACGTTCGGCGAGTCGGGCAGATAGCGCGAGTAGTCCGAGGCGAACGGCGCCCAGGCGACGAGGAAGGAGAGGAACCAGCCGCCGAAGGTGATCCAGCCGCCGGTGGAGCCGACGTAGTCCGCCGCCTTCGGATCGGCGTCGAAGGTGCCCGCGCCGCGCACCAGGGCCACCACCGTGATCATCACGAACAGCGGGGTGAGGACGTAGGTCAGCACCCGCTGCAGGAAATTGATCATGTTGTAGCCGTAGATGGACACCACCAGCTCGACCAGGGTGAGCGCCAGTCCGCAGATCCAGAAGGGCAGATGGGTCAGCTCGGCGATGGCCTTGCCGCCGAGGATCACGGTGACGGCGGCCCAGCCGACCCCGGCGAACACATTGATGTACGCCACCGGCAGGAAGTTGCCGAAGAAGCCGAGCGGGCCCCGCGCCTGGATCTGCTGGGGCACCCCCAGCCGTACGCCCATCCGGGACATCACGGCCATCAGCAGCGAGCCGAGACCCGCGCCGGCCACGATGGCGGCGACGGCCGCGCCGAAGCTGAGGCCGAGCCCGACCGCGCTGAACCCGAGCAGGATGATGGGGAAGTTGAGACCGGCGGCGAACCAGACGAAGAACTGCGAACTGGGCTTGCCGTGCCGCTCGTTGTCGGGGATGTGGTCGACCCCGAAGGGCTCCACCTTGGTGACCGCGCTGCCGTACACCGGCGCCGTGTCGTCGTGGGTCATGGGTGTGCTCCTGGGACGGGAGGAGTGGGCGTCAGGGGGTGGCGGGGGGTCGGTGGCGCCGCGGATCGGGGTGGCGGTGTCTCACCACGGCAGCGGCGCGGTGTGGGAGATGTCGAAGAAGCCACCGCCGCTGTAGACCAGCGGGGCCAGTTCCGCATGGCGGGCGGACACCACCCGGCCGGTGAAGACGGTGTGGCTGCCGGCCTCCAGCCGCTCGCCGATCTCCACCTCGAGCTGGGCGCAGGACCGGTCGATCAGCGGGACGCCGAACTCACCGGGGGTCCAGGACAGCCCGGCGAACTTGTCGTCGGCCTTGGAGGCGAAGGTCTTGGCCACATCGAGCTGGCCGGCGGCGAGGATGTTGATCCCCAGATGGCTCGCCCGGTGCAGCGCGGGATGGGTCGTGGAGCTGCGCTGCACGCAGACCAGCACCATGGGTGGATCCAGTGAGATGCTGGCGAACGCGTTCACCGCGAGCCCCCGGGGCTTACCGTCGTCGTCGCAGGTCACGACGGTGACACCGGTGATGAACTTGCGGTGCACACCACGGACCACATCGGCGTCCACGGCCGCCTGCTGGGTGGTGGTGATGATCCCGAGCGCCTCCAGCAGCTGGCGCGGGTCCCAGGTCACCCACTCCTCGCTGACCACACCGTGGTCGAAGCGGGTGAAGGTGGCGCCGGAGACCTCGACCGGCCTGCCGGTGGCCGGGACCCCGAGGAAGTCGCCGGTGTGGCTGCCGGTGCTGCGCCAGCGGATGGCCAGCGATTCGCCGTCCTCGACGATCTCCTCGATCTCGGTGCGGAGATCGGGAAACGCCTGGCGGATGGCGCGGATGGACTCCTTGAACTGCTCTCGGTCCTGGGGGGCCGCGGCGGGCCCGCGGCGGCGTACATAGGCGGGGCCGAGCAGCTGGTCGAGCGCGTCGACCTCGCCCCGGTCCCAGACCGCCTGCCAGGTGGAGCGGATGCGGGCGGTGCGGTCAAGAGTGTGCGTCATGACGTCTTCCCTCAGTCAGCTCTTGTATGGCAGAGGACCGTAGAAAGGCCATCGACGGCTGTCAACACCTTGGGACAGATGAGCCGAGAAAGTTCCGAGCGCTTACTAAAAGCACAGGTCAAAGTTGTTTCTCTGACGTTGGCCCTTGACGGGCCCGATACGGACTCCTAGCCTCCCTGCCATGGCACAGCGTGAGCCGGAAGAACAGGACGGACGCTGCATGCGCTTTTCGATATTCCACAACCTCGGTGCCCCGGGCCGTCTCGGCGAGTACGCCGAAGTCATGAACGAAGCCCGGGAGTTCGCGGTCACCGCGGACCGGGCGGGCTTCTGGTCCACCTGGTACACCGAACACCACTTCGGGCACGAGGCGATCGAGATCACCCCGAACCCGGTGCTGATGGGGGCGGACATCGCCGCCCGCACCGAACACATCCGGATCGGCCAGGCGGCCTCGATCGCCACCTTCTGGCATCCGCTGCGGCTCGCTGAGGACATCGCGATGCTCGACCAGCTCTCGGGGGGCCGGGTCGAGGTCGGCCTCGGCCGGGGGCTGTACGGCCGCGAGGCGCTCAACCTCAACGCCCTGGCCGATCCGCGCGACCAGGAGCAGAACCGCGCCCTGTACGACGAGACCGTGGAGGTCCTGCGCAAGGCGTGGAGCGGCGAGTTCTTCTCGCACCAGGGCCGGTTCTACGAGTTCCCCGCCCCCGGGGTGAAGTGGAACCACCCCCTCTCCCCCGCCACCCCGGAGTACACCGACGCCGGTGTCATCACCAAGATGCAGGTCACGCCGTTTCCGCTGCAGCGGCCGCACCCTCCGCTGTGGCAGGTGATCGACAGCCCCCGCTCGATCAAGTCCGCCGCGGCCGACGGTGTCCAGGGGCTCTTCTGGCTGCCGCCGGTCTCCGCCCTCAAGGAGCGGTTCGAGCTCTACCGGGACACCGCGAGTCAGGCGTCCGGGCGTGAGTACGCGCTGGGCGAGGGCATCGGCCTGGTGCGCGATGTGTATGTCGCCGACACCATGGAGCAGGCCCGCGCCGAGTTCGAAGAGGCGCTGATGACCACCTACCGGTGGATCATGCACTGGCGGGGGCTGTCCAACCTCATGGAGGCGGGTGAGGAGCTCACCGACGCCCATGAGCTGTCCTTCGACTTCCTCCAGGGGCGCAATCTGCTGGTCGGCACCCCCGAGTACGTCTCGGAGAAGATCGCCGAGCTGCGCGACGAGGTGGGCCTGGAACATCTGCTGCTGTGGACCACCCACCCCGGTCTGCCGCACCGCAACGCGATGCGCAGCCTGGAGCTGTTCGCCGAGAAGGTCATGCCGCGGTTCACCACCGGTGGCGGTCATGGCTGAGGCACGGCTGCGCAAGGTCGTCACCGTCGCCGATGAGCTGCTGCTGGAGCTCGGCCGCCCGGTCGCGGCGCCGGTGCGCCGGGTGGCGGCGGCCGCGGTGATCAGCAACCCCTGGGCCGGCGGCGGCTTCGTCGCCGACCTGGGGCCCGAGGTCGAGCGGATCGCACCGGGGCTGGCCCGGCTGCTCACCGACCGGATCAGCGAGGCGCTGGGCGGGGTCGACCGGATCGAGTCCTTCGGCAAGGCCGCGATCGTGGGTCTGGACGGGGAGATCGAGCACGGCGGCGCGCTGATCCACACCCCGTTCTTCGGCAATGTCTTCCGCGAGCTGACCGAGGGCACCTCGATCATCGTCTTCAGCGACGACCGGCTGCCGGCCGGTGAGCCGCTGACCGTGCCGCTGTGGCACAAGACCGCGGCCGCGACCCGCTCGCACTATCAGACCTGCCAGATCCGTATCCCCGACGCGCCCCGCCCGGACGAGATCGTCGTCATCGCGGCCGGGGCGTCCGGCCCCCGCCCGAACGCCCGGATCGGGGACCGCGCCACCGACCCCCTCATCCGCCTCGCCGATCTGGACGACGACCTGGAGACCGTGACGTGAACATCCGCAAGATCATCACCTTCACCGAGGACATCCACAGCGAGGGCGGCCGCCCGGTGGACCCGCCCGCCCGTACGGCCGTGGTGCTCGCCGTCATCGAGAACCCCTGGGCCGGTCAGGGCTTCGTGGCGGATCTGCTGCCGGGGATCGACGAGGTGGCGCCGAAGCTGGGCGAGCTGCTGGCGCCCCGCGTGGTCGAGGCGCTGGGCGCACCGGTGGAGGCGTACGGGAAGGCCGCGATCGTGGGTCTCGACGGGGAGGTCGAGCACGGTTCCGCGCTGATCCACACCCTCAAGTTCGGTGACCACTTCCGCCGCGCGGCGAACGCCACCACCCTGCTCCCGGCCGTGGAGAAGCGGGCCGCCGCGGGCACGGTCTTCGACATCCCGCTCAAGCACATCACCGACGCCACCATCCGCTCGCACCACCAGAGCATCGAGATGCGGGTGGCGGACGGACCGCGCGCCGACGAGATCGTCGTCGGGCTCGCGGCGGCCGCCCAGGGCCGCCCCCAGGCCCGGCTGGCGCCGCTGTCGACGGAGCGGTGAGCGCACGGTGAGTGACATGGGCAGGTCCGGCGCGGACGCGCGGGCGCGCGTCCCGGCCTCCCGGGCCGGTGCCCCGGTGGCGCTCAGCCACGAGGCGCACGGCGACGGCCCGGAGCTGGTGCTGCTGCACGGCGTCGGCCTCGACCGCCGTATGTGGGACCGGTGCCTCCCGGCCCTCGCGGCCCGGCACCGGGTGACCCTGGTCGATCTGCGCGGCCACGGCGCCTCCCCGGCCGCGGCGGCCGGGGTGTCGCTCGCCGAGCTGGCCGCCGATGTCGGGGCGCTGCTGAGCGGCCCCACGCATGTGGTCGGCTTCTCGCTCGGTGCCCTGGTCGCCCAGCGGCTGGGTCTTGACCGGCCGGAGCTCACCGCCTCGCTCACCCTGGTCAGCTCGGTCGCGGGCCGGTCGGAGGAGGAGCGCGCGGCGGTGGCCCGCCGCCAGGAGCTGGCCGCCCAGGACTTCGGGGCATCCGCGTGGGCGGCGGTCGACCGCTGGTTCTCGCCCGCCTGGCGGGCCCAGGACCCCGAGCTGGCACGGCAGGTGCTCGATACGCTGCTGGCCAACGACCGGGCCTCCTACCTCGCGTGTTACCGGGTCTTCGCGACCGCCGACACCGCGCTGTGGCGGTGGCTGCCCCGGATCGCCGCGCCCACCGTGGCGGTGACCGGCGAGCGGGACCCCGGCTCGACCCCGGCCATGTCGCACCGGCTGGCCGAACGGATCCCCGGCGGCCGGGCGGTGATCGTGCCCGGCGCCCGCCATCTGCTGCCGCTGGAATGCCCCCAGGAACTCGCCGACGTGATCCTCACCCAGACCGGAACCCCCACCGGACAGGAGTCCCACCGCTCATGAACCCCCTGCCGCGCCATGACCACTACATCGCGGGCGAGTGGACCGCCCCCGCCGAAGGCGGCTACTTCGCGAGCGTCAACCCGGCCACCGCCGAGCCCTGGTACGAGGCGGCGCGCGGCACCGCCGCCGATGTGGACCGTGCGGTGGGCGCCGCCCGCGCCGCCTTCGAGGATCCGCGCTGGCGCGATCTGAGCCAGACCCGGCGCGGCCGGCTGCTGCGGAACCTGGGCGATCTGATCGGTGAGCACGCGGAGCGGCTGGCCCGCACCGAGACCCTCGACAACGGCAAGCTGCTGCGCGAGATGCGGGCCCAACTGGCCGGGCTGCCCGAGTACTTCCATTACTACGCGGGACTCGCCGACAAGATCCAGGGCGAGGTGATCCCGGGGGCGAGCCGCGAGCTGCTCAACTACACCCTGCGCGAACCGGTGGGCGTGGTCGGCGCCATCACCCCCTGGAACTCCCCGCTGCTGCTCACCACCACCAAGCTGGCCCCGGCCCTGGCCGCGGGGAACACGGTGGTGGTCAAGCCCTCGGAGCACACCTCGGCCTCGCTGCTGGCGCTCGCACCGCTCTTCGAGGAGGCGGGGTTCCCGCCGGGGGTGGTCAATGTGGTCACCGGGTACGGCCCGGAGGCGGGCGGGCCGCTGACCGAGCACGACGGCGTGTCCAAGGTGACCTTCACCGGCTCCAGCGGGACCGGCCGCCGGATCGCCCGCACCTGCGCCGACCGGCTGATCGGCTGCACCCTGGAGCTGGGCGGGAAGTCGCCCAACATCATCTTTCCGGACGCCGATCTGGGCTCGGCCGCCATGGGCGTGATCGCGGGCGTCTTCGCGGCCGCGGGCCAGACCTGTGTGGCGGGCAGCCGGGTGCTGGTGCACCGGGAGGTGTACGACGAGATCCTGGAGCGGGTGACGGCGCGGGCGGCCACGATCCGCATCGGCGATCCGCTGGCGGAGACCACCGAGCTCGGCCCGCTCGCCATCGCCGATCAGCTGGAGAAGGTCGAGTCGTACGTCGAGCTGGGGCAGGCCGAGGGCGGAAAGGTGGTCTGCGGCGGCAGGCGGCCGGAGACCGGTCTCGACGGGTACTTCTACTCCCCCACCGTCTTCACCGGCACCGACAACGGGATGCGGATCTGCCAGGAGGAGATCTTCGGGCCGGTCGCGACCGTCATGCCCTTCGGCTCCGAGGAGGAGGCCCTGGCGATCGCCAACGACTCCGCGTACGGCCTGGCGGCGGGCGTGTGGACCCGGGATGTGAACCGGGTGCACCGGATGGCCGCGCGGCTGGAGGCCGGGACGGTGTGGGCCAACACCTATCGCTCGATGTCGCCGATGTCGCCCCGGGCCGGGTTCAAGACCAGCGGGATGGGGACCGAGCACGGCACGGAGGTGATCCGGGAGTACACCCGGCTGAAGAGCGTCTGGATCAACACCAGCGAGGAGCCCGCCGGGGACCCCTTCATCCTGAGGTCCTGAAGTCCTGAGCTCCTGAGGCCTTGAGGCCCCGGCCCCTGGATCGAGGAAGGGTTGTTGTATGGCACAACACACCTGCGTTCCCACAGTTGACGGGAAGCAACGGCCACACCTAGGGTCCCGTGCCATGCAACGACCCACAGGGAAGCGGCTTCAGCAGACCAGCATGCAGGCGAGGGTCGCCGAAGAGCTGCGGCAGATGATCATCAGTGGTGAGCTGCCGCCCCGCTCCAGCCTCTCCGAGATGGCGCTGTCCGAGACCTTCGGCGTCAGCCGGACGCCCATCCGCGAGGCCCTCAAACAGCTCCAGATCGAGGGCTTGGTCGAGGTGCGGCCACGGGTCGGCACATTCGTCGCCGTACCGTCCCGGCGCGAGCTCACCGAGCTGTTCCAGATGAAGGAGCTGCTGGAGGGCGCCGCCGCCCGGCTGCTCGCCTTCCGCGGGAACGTACCGGAGGTGGAGCGGCTGGAGGCCAATATGAAGGCGGCCGACGCGGCCGTCCGGGACGGCGACGCCGAGCAGTACGCGGCGCTGGTCCACGAGTTCCACGATCTGATCGTGGTGGGCGCGGACAACAGCAAGCTGGAGGCGCACTACCGCACCCTGATGAACCAGCTGGCCTACGCCCGGCTGGTGCGCACCTCGCTGTCCCGGCCCGGCCGGCTGGACGAGTCCGACGACGAGCACCACCGCGTCCTCAATCTGATCCGGGCCAAGGACGGCGACGGCGCGGAGCGGGTGATGCGGGAGCATGTGCGGATGAGCCACCAGGCCCTGATGGCGGGCATGGACGAGCGCCGGGCCTGACGGCGCGGTGCACCGGCGAGGGCGCCTGCGGCGAGGTGGGTGCCGGAGCGCAGCCGTCCGGACACGATGAGCACACGCGGGTCCCGGCGCCCGGTGTACCGGGGGCCTGGACGGCGATCCTGTCGTACGTTGGCAGAAGACCCAGGTGGCGGCCCACGTCCCGCGCGGGGTCGTGGCCGGCATGGTCTTGAGGAAACCGGGCTCGGGGAGAACCGATCGCCGAAGGCCAGGACGAAGACCATGAACGATGTGCGCAGACGTACGGTGCTCGCCGCGGCCGGGGGGACGGCCATCGCGGGCAAGGCCGCGACCGCCCATGCCCAGGCCCCGCCCGCCCCCTCCGCCGGCCGGGCCCGGCCGGGGCGGGAGCCCGGTCCGTACGAGACCAGGATCCGGGCGCTGATGGCGCGGATGTCCGTCGACGAGAAGCTCGGCCAGCTCCAGCAGCTCGCCTGGACCGGCGCCACCGGGCCCGGTGGCGGGCAGACCGCCGCCGCGGAGAAGGCGGCCCGCAGGGGCAGGCTCGGCTCCGTGCTCAACATCTACGGGGCCCGCACCACCAACACGCTCCAGCGGATGGCCGTCGAAGAGTCCCGGCTGGGCATTCCGCTGATCTTCGGGCTCGATGTCATCCATGGCATGTGGACCACCTTTCCCATCCCCCTCGGCCAGGCCGCCGCCTTCGATCCCGCGGTGGCCGAGTGGGACGCGGAGGTGTCGGCGCGGGAGGCCCGCTCCAACGGGGTGCACTGGGCGTTCGCGCCGATGATGGACGTCACCCATGAGCCGCGCTGGGGACGGATCGCCGAGGGCGACGGCGAGGACCCGTATCTGGCGGCGCGGCTCGCGGCCGCCAAGACCCGCGCCTACCAGGGCGACGACCTGCGCTCCCGGCGCCATCTCGCGGCCTGCGCCAAGCACATGATCGCCTACGGGGGCGTCGAGGGCGGCCGCGACTACAACACGGTGGATGTCTCCGAGGCCCGGCTGCGCAACCTCTACCTCCCGCCGTTCCGGGCGGCCCTGGACGCCGGGGTGGCCACCGTCATGGCGAGCTTCAACACCGTCAGCGGGGTCCCCGCCCACGGCTACCGGCATGCGCTGACCGAGATCCTCAAGGAGGAGTGGGACTTCGGCGGCTTCGTCGTCAGCGACTACAACGGCGTTCAGGAAATGATCGTCCACGGCTATGCCGCCGACCGCTCCGACGCGGCCCGGCTGGCCTTCAACGCCGGGATCGACATGGAGATGGCCAGCACCACCATCAACGAGTACGGCAAGCGGCTGCTGCGCAGGGGTGAGATCACCACCGAGCGGCTGGACGACGCGGTGGCCCGCATCCTGCGGCTGAAGTTCCGGCTCGGGCTCTTCGAGCACCCCTACGCGGACGAGGACGCGGCGATCGCCGGGCCCACCAAGGCGTCCCGGGCGGCGGCCCGTGCGGCGGCCGGGCGTACCATGGTGCTGCTCAAGAACGAGAAGGCCACGCTCCCGCTGGACAGATCGGGCTCCATCGCCGTCGTCGGCCCCTTCGCCGACTCCACGGATCTGCGCGGCTCCTGGGCCGGCCCGTGGGCCGAGAAGTTCCGCCCGGTCACCGTGGTGGACGCGGTGAAGGACGCGGCGCCGAAGGCCCGGATCAGCCATGTCGAGGGCGTGGACGCGTCCGGCCGGAACACCCGGGGCATCGCACGGGCGGCCTCGGCGGCGCGGGCGACCGATGTGACCGTGGTGGTGGTCGGGGAGGCGGCGACGCTCAGCGGGGAGGCGTCCGTACGCAGCGACCTCGGCCTGCCCGGCCATCAGGAGCGGCTGATCTCCGCGATCGCGGACACCGGTGCGCCGTTCGTGGTGGTGCTGCTCAGCGGACGTCCGCTGACGATGGAGGGCTGGCTGGACCGCACACCCGCCGTGCTGCAGGCGTGGCATCCGGGGATCGAGGGCGGCAACGCCATCGCGGATGTGCTCTTCGGCACCGTGAACCCCGGTGGCAAGCTGCCCGTGACCTTTCCGCGCACGGTCGGGCAGATCCCCATCTACTACAACCACGAGAACACCGGACGCCCCTACGACCGGGCGAACCACTACACGTCCAAGTACCTCGACCTGGCCTACGGACCGCGGTTCCCCTTCGGCCACGGCCTCAGCTACACCACCTTCGACATCGGCGAACCCCGGCTCAGTGTCAGCCGCGTCCGGGCCGAGGCGCTACGCAAGGGCGACACCGTCGAGGTCGCGGTGGCGGTGCGCAACACCGGGCGCCGCAAGGGCGATGAGGTAGTGCAGCTGTACATCCGCGATCCGGTGGCGAGCATCGTGCAACCGGTGCGCAGGCTCAGCGGCTTCCGCCGGGTCAGCCTCGGCCCCGGGAAGGCCACCACGGTCCGGTTCCGGCTGACCGCCGAGGAACTGGGCTTCTGGACCCAGGATCCGCACGGCCGGTTCCTGCTCCAGAAGGGCGAGATCCGGGTCTTCGCGGGCAACAGCTCCCTGGCCAAGCGGGGCCGCACCCTCACCATCGTCTGAGCCCATCACCTGAGCCCGGATGCCCCCGCCCGTCAGCGACAGCACAGCGCGGCGGCCGAATTACTTGTAGGGTGCATGCTGACCCTACGCACCCGGAAGACGCCCTTGATGACCGCCGCGCCCTGGCCCTCGACCACCACGACGAGCGGACGAGACCCCGCGGCACTCCGCGCCGGCGGCTCCGGCCGCGGTGGGGTGGAGGCCCAGTGGGCGGTGTGATCACCGGCTTCGGTGTCATCGCGACCATCATCGTCACCGGCTATGTCATCGGGCGCCGCCGCTCCTTGGGCGCCCACGGCCGCGATGTGCTCACCAAGCTCTCCTTCGATGTGGCCTCCCCCGCGCTGCTGTTCACCACGCTCTCCAAGGCCGACCTCTCCGTCGTCGTCTCCACACCGCTGCTGGTGACGGCCCTGTCCACCTTCGTGGTCGCGGGCACGTTCGTGGCCGTCGGCGCCGTACGGGGGTGGAGCGTCGGCCGGACGACGATCGGCGCGCTGTGCGCGAGCTATGTGAACGCGGGCAACCTCGGCATCCCCATCGCGATGTACGTCCTGGGCGACGCGAGCCTGATCGCCCCGGTGCTGCTCTTCCAGCAGCTCGTCATGACCCCGATCGCCCTGACCGTCATCGACCTCTCCCGCCCCGATACGCGCCCCTCGCTGATCCGCAGGCTGACCAGCCCGTTCCGGAACCCCATCGTGATCGGCTCGCTGTCCGGTGTCCTGGTGTCCGCCACGGGCTGGCGGGTCCCCGGGCCCGTCGTGGAACCCCTCTCGCTGCTGGGCGGCATGGCCGTGCCCGCCGTACTGCTGGCCTTCGGGATCTCGCTGCCGGGCAGTCAGCTCCCCGGGCGCGGCGAGGAGCGCGGGCCCGTGCTGCTGTCGGTGGCGCTGAAGTCCTTCGCCCAGCCGGTGGTGGCGTGGGCCATCGCGGCGGGTGTGTTCCGGCTGAGCGGCCCGGCGCTGTTCGCCGCCGTCGTCACCTCCGCGCTACCGGCGGCTCAGAACCTGTTCACCTACGCCACCCGGTATCAGACCGCCACCGTCCTGGCCCGTGAGTCGATCCTGCTGTCCACCCTGCTCGCGCCGCCGGTGCTGATGACGGTGGCCGCGCTGCTGGGCTGAGCCCGGCCCCACGACGGACACCCGGACCGGGCGTTCGCACCGGTGTGCCACGTCGTCAACCGGTCCGGAAGAACTTTGTTTGCCCCTGGAGGCCCAGGGCAGGCGGATATTCGTGCTTCGGACCGTAGGCACGCACCGCGGGAGCAGTCTGCGACGCTCCATACCGCGGCGGCGCGCCGGTCCCCGCACGTCCCCGTGAACCTCCCGCGATGCACTCCCGGTCCCAGGTGACCCGTCAGCCCACCGCAGGAGGTGTGTTCCGTGACGACCGCGACGCAGCAGACGCAGCAGACGCAGCACATGACACCGCCCCAGACCGGCCCCACGAAGCACCCGCATGACGACGCGCCGGACACCGGCGCCGAGTTCGCGGAAATGGCCCGGCTCCCCGACGGGCCGGAGAAGGAGGCACTGCGCCGTCGGGTCGTGGAGATGTGGATGCCGATGGCCGAACGGCTGGCCCGGCAGTACCGCAACCGCGGCGAATCCCTGGAGGACCTCCAGCAGGTGGCCGCGCTCGGCCTGGTGAAGGCCGTCAAGCGGTACGACCCGGAACACGGCACCGCCTTCGCCGGGTTCGCGGTGCCCACGATCGTCGGCGAGATCAAGCGCCACTTCCGGGACCACCTGTGGGTGCTGCACGTCCCCCGCCGGGTCCAGGACCTGCGCAACCGGGTGCGGGCCGCCCACCACGAGCTGTCCCACGGGGCGGACGACCGGCCGCCGCGGGCCCAGGAGATCGCCGAGCGCACCGGGCTGACCGAGAAGGAGGTGCGCGCCGGCATGGAGGCCATGGGCAGCTTCACCCCGCTCTCCCTGGACGCCCAGCTGACCGGCGCCGACGACGGCTACTCGCTGGCGGACACGCTCGGCGCCCAGGAGCCCGCGTACGATCGGGTGGTGGACCGCGAGGCCGTGCGCCCCGGTCTCAGCCGGCTCCCGGACCGGGAGCGGCAGATCCTTTACATGCGTTTCTTCTGCGATATGACGCAGAGCCGGATCGCCGAGCACCTGGGCATCTCGCAGATGCACGTCTCACGGCTCATCAACCGCACCTGCTCCACCCTGCGCGCCCAGGCGCTAGCGGAGGCGAACTGAGCCGGTCGCCACATTGCGCCGCTGGAACGATGTGCATCGCCTTAGCGGGTGACCGTGGCGCCGTGGGGGGCTACGGCTCCCCCGGCGGGCTGCGAGGGTCGGGGCGGCGGGTGACTGACCGACGAAGGAGACCGAGCCAGTGAACAGCAATCCCGATCGTCCTCCTCCGGTACCCGTCCCGGAACTCCTCAAGGGGCAGAAGGCGCTGGTGACCGGGGCGAACTCGGGGATCGGAAAGGCCACCGCGATCGCGCTCGGCCGGTCCGGCGCCGATGTGGTGGTCAACTACGCCAGCGACCGGCCGGCCGCCGAGGCCGTCGTCGCCGAGATCCAGAGCCACGGTGTGCGGGCCTACGCCCATCAGGCCGATGTGTCCCAGGAGGACCAGGTCGTCGGCCTGGTGTCCACCGTGGTCGACCGCCTGGGCACCGTCGACATCCTCGTCGCCAACGCGGGGCTCCAGCGGGACGCGCCCACGACCGAGATGACGCTCGAGCAGTGGGAGAAGGTCATCTCCGTCAACCTCACCGGCCAGTTCCTGTGCGCCCGGGAGGCCATCAAGGAGTTCCTGCGGCGCGGTGTGGTCCCGGAGGTGTCGCGGGCGGCCGGGAAGGTCATCTGCATGAGCTCGGTGCACCAGACCATCCCCTGGGCCGGCCATGTGAACTACGCGTCGTCCAAGGGCGGCGTGGCGATGCTGACGCAGACCCTGGCCCAGGAGTTCGCACCCCACAAGATCCGGGTGAACGCGATCGCGCCGGGCGCCATCAAGACCCCGATCAACCGCGGCGCCTGGCAGACCCCCGAGGCGCGCGACTCCCTCCTGCGGCTCATCCCGTACGGCCGCGTCGGCGACCCCCTGGACATCGCCAACGCCGCCGTCGTCCTGGCCTCCGACCTGTGCGACTACGTGGTGGGCAGCACCCTCTACGTCGACGGTGGCATGACCCTCTTCCCGGGCTTCGCCACGGGCGGCTGAGCGGAGGCCGGGGCGCGGCGGGCGGAGTTCGGGAAGACTGGCGCACATGCCCGAGACCCCGGTTTCCCTCATCCACCCCGTGCCCTACTACGCCCAGTGGGAGTCGCCCGGCCTGGTGCCCGACATCATCGCGGGCACCCTGTCGGCGGCCGACGATCCGCTGTGGCAGAAGTCCGGGGCGGCGAACCCGGAGGAGTACGCGTTCTGGTCGTGGCGGCTGTGCGGGATGGCGTGTCTGCGTATGGCGCTGGACCACTGGCGCGGCACCGCGCCGCCCGCGGTGACACTCGCCGAGGAGTGTGTCGAGGCGGGTGCGTATGTGCGCCACCCGGACCGGGTGGACGGGCTGATCTACGCCCCGTTCGCCGCCTACGCCCGGCGGCGCTGGGAGCTGTTCGCCGAGTCCCGGCCCCAGCTTCCGGCCGAGGAGCTGCCGGGGCATCTGGCGGCCGGGCGGCTGGCGATGCTGTCCGTCCACCCCTCCCTGCGCACCCTGGACCCGCGGCCGCCGCACCGGGGCGGCCATCTGGTGCTGGCCGTCGGCGCCACCCCGGACCATCTCCTCGTGCACAACCCATCGGGCTTCCCGGCCGGGACCCAGCGCTTCGCCGAGGTCCCCTGGGGTGACCTCGGGCGGTTCTACGCGGGGCGCGGTGTCCTGCTCGGCTCGGGCGAGCCCCGGTCGTAGGGCCGGCGCCGCCCGGTCCGCCGCCACCCGGCCGTGTCACTCGTGCGCGCCGTTGCGGTTTCCGCGCGGCCGGGTACCCATGTGGTTCCCGTATGTCATCCACGCACCGTCCCAGGGAGCCGCAGTGAAGTTCGGCGTATCCACGTTCGTCACCGACCAGGGCATCCGGCCCGCTCCCTTGGGGCGGGCCCTGGAGGAGCGCGGTTTCGACGCGCTCTTCATCGCGGAGCACAGCCATATCCCGGTGGAGCGCCGTACTCCCTATCCGGGTGGCGGGGACCTGCCGGAGGTCTACTACCGCACCCTCGACCCGTTCGTGACGCTGGCCGCGGTCGCCACGGTCACCCGGCGTCTGCTGCTGGGGACCGGTATCGCCCTGGTGGTGCAGCGGGATCCGATCACCACCGCCAACGAAGTGGCCTCCCTCGACCTGATCTCGGACGGACGGGCCGTCTTCGGGGTCGGCGCGGGCTGGAACCGTGAGGAGATGGAGAACCACGGGACCGATCCGTCCACCCGGGGCCGGCTGATGGACGAGCGGCTGCGGGCCATCCGTGAACTGTGGACGAAGGAGAAGGCCGAGTTCCACGGGGAGTTCGTGAACTTCGACCCCGTCTTCCAGTGGCCCAAGCCGGTCCAGCGGCCGCATCCCCCGATCTATGTGGGCGGTGGCGGCGATGCCGCGTTCCGGCGGATCGCCGCCGTCGGCGACGCCTGGCTGGCCAACAGCGGATCCCCCGAGGAGCTGCGCCCGCAGATCGAGCGGCTGCGCGAGGTGGCCGGCCGCGAGGTGCCGGTGACGCTGTACGTGATGCCCGAGGACGCCGAGGTGGCCGAGGGGTATCAGCGCATCGGTGTGGAGCGGGCGCTGTTCTATCTGCCGACGATGCCGGAGGCGCAGACGATCGCACGGCTGGACTCGATGGCCCGGATCGCCGCCCGGTTCCAGTGAGGTGCCGGGGGTCGCGATGCCACAGCTGACGAGCGAGCGGGCGCGGGAGCGCTTCGCAGGGGCCAGGCTGGCCCGGCTGGCCACCGTCGGCGCCGAGGACCGCCCGCATCTGGTGCCGGTGGTCTTCGCGCTGACCGGCGACACGGTGGTGACGGCCGTCGATCACAAACCGAAGCGGACGACACGGCTCAAGCGCCTGGACAACATCCGCGCCCACCCCGCCGTATGCCTCCTGGTGGACGACTACGACGAGAACTGGGACCACCTGTGGTGGGCGCGCGCCGATGGCACGGCCCGCGTCCTGCCACCGGCCGGCGAGTCGCCGGTGTCCTCGGACTACGTCCGGCTGCTCGTGGACACCTACCCGGCCCAGTACCGGGACCGGCCGCCGCGCGGGCCGGTCGTCGAGATCACCATCGACCGGTGGAGCGGCTGGCGGGCCTGCTGAGCCCACCGCCCGTGGGCCGGTCAGCGCACGGACTCCGCCATCCTCGCGAACTCGCTGCCCAGCTGGGACATGGCATGGCCGTACTCCTCGGCGGAGACGGCCTCCCGGAGCGTGGCGAGGACCGCCCGGACACCCCGGTCGGCCTCCGGCTCGGACAGCCCGGTGCGCAGGTGCACCCTGCGGACCGACTCCTCGGGGTCGAAGATCTCCATCTCCTCCGGCCCGCGCCGAAGGGACTCCCGGAGGTGTCCGGGCAGCTCCTGGGCGAGGTCGCGGGCCTCGCCCGCGCTCAGGCGGGCCGCCAGGGTCTCGAGCGTGGCGCGGGTGACATCGGCCGCCTCCTGCCGTGACAGCTGGGTGCGGTCCGCCACCGTCTGGAAGAACTCCCGGTCGTCCATGCGGGCCTCCCTATGACGCGCACCAGGACACGGCCTCACCACCACCTTGCCATGCGGGTCCACCGCCCGCGAGGCGCTGGAACCGGCACGGAGGGACGATGGATCTGTGGGCTACGGCCATCGTGTCCCCCCGAGGAGGTGGACGACCATGACTTACCCCTCCGACAGTCCGCATGACGCCGGGCGGCCGAGCGAGGAACCCCACGGCCGGCCGGGAGAGCGGCCCTCCGATGCGGGCAATCCCTACGCCACGATGCAGAACATGCTGTCCAACACCACCTGGCAGGTCCTGGTGACCGCGGGTCTGGTGGCGATCGCGCTCGGTATCATGGTGCTGGCCTGGCCGGGTCCCTCCCTGGTGGTGATCGGCGTCCTGTTCGGCGCGTATCTGCTGATCAGCGGGATCTTCCAGCTGGCCGGGGCCTTCGGTTCGCATATTCCGAGGCAGCTGCGGGTGCTGAGTTTCGTCACCGGCGCGCTGAGTGTGCTGCTGGGACTGCTCTGCTTCCGGGGTCCGGCCCAGTCGATCCTGCTGCTCGCGCTGTGGATCGGCTTCGCCTGGCTGATCCGGGGCGTGATGCAGACCGCCATGGCGATCTCCGGTGAGGGCATGCCCGCCCGGGGCTGGCAGGTGTTCCTCGGTCTGCTCACCATCCTGGGCGGGATCATCCTGATCGTGGCGCCCTTCGGCTCGCTCACGGCGCTCACCGTGGTGGCCGGAATCTGGCTGCTCGCGCTGGGCATCATCGAGATCATGCACGGCATCCAGCTGCGCGCCAGTCTCGGCGGACCCGGCGCCCCGCGCGCCGAGCACCGGCGGACACACTTCCCCCGCTTCCGCTCGCAACCGCATCCCCAGGCGTAGTCCGGCCGCCGCGACGGCCGTGGGTGGCCGCCGCGGCGGACCGCGGACGATCAGGTCAGGGGCTCCGGCTCGGGACGGGGTGGCGGCGTGGGGTGTGTCAGCGGGTCTGCACCCACCACGCCATCAGACCGATGGCCGCGGTGCCGCACGCGTACGAGGCACCCCGGACGAAGTTGGCGGCGGCGAGTCGGCCGTATCGACGCCATCTGCTGCTGGAACGGCTGGGTACCGGCGGGCGAACCTCCATGGTGTGCATATGGAGCCCCTTTCGTGAGCGTACGGACAGTGACTGTCCGACACGAGGGAACGACGCGCTGGAGAAAGCATACAAAAGTGTGAACTTGCTCCATGCATCGGACTCGCCGAGAAAATTCCTTTCGACACGATTTCAGGACATGGGCGGTCAGCGGGCCTTGGTGGCCGCGGGGACGGTGCGGGTGGCGGTGTTCCAGCCCGAGATCCGCACCGAGGGAGCAGAACCGCCCAGGTCCGCGGTGCGATAGGTGGCGGTGAGCGTCACCGACTCACCCGGCCACAGGCTCACCTCGTTGTCCGACCAGCGAACGGGCAGGGCCGGCTTGCCCGCGCCGTTCACCAGATGGGCGTCCACGAGCAGTGCCGGTGTGCTCCCGCTCCCGGTGTTGCGCAGGGTGACGGTCGTGGTGGCGGTGGAGTCCGGCCCGCCGGTCGTGGTGGCGGTGGCGGACACCGGCGCCTCGGCCATGTCGTCGAGGCCGGTCAGATCCGCGTACGAGGTGGTGGGGGTGTAGTACCAGTCGGTGTTGTCCCAGTCGAGCACGTCCATCTCGGTGGAGAGCCAGTACACATTGCGGCTGACCTCCTTGCCCGCGCCATCGGTGAGCTGGAGCTTGACCAGATAGGCGCCGGACAGCCCGCTCACATCGGCCGGGACGGTGAGCGCGGTGGCCTTGCCACCGTCGCCCGGCACCCGGAGGCCGGTGGCGCTTCTGTCGAACTTCCGGGTGCCGTCGGGGGTGTAGAGGCTGACCCGGGCGGTGAGACCGGTGGCGGCGGTGTGCTCACTGTTGACCACGACCACCGAGCGGGAGTCGTAGGAGTACTGGATGTGCAGCGGCTCATTGGCCTTCTTGGCCCCGTAGTAGGCCCCGCCCTGGTCCAGATACCGGTCGAAGAGCTGCCAGTGGAGCGAGGTCCAGCCGCTGTTGAGCATCCAGTGGACGACACCGGTGGCGGGCCGGGAGGTGTCGGAGAAGTTGCGCGCGTACGCCTCGAACTGGGCGCGCACCGCCTCGTACCGCGCCAGCCCCGCCTTGCGTACGTAGTCCGTCAGCCCGGTCGGCTTTCCGTAGCGGCCGATCAGCGCGTTGTCGAACAGCTTGAGGTCGCCGAAGGTGGCGGACGGGGACCGGTGGTACTGCTTGGCCGACGGATCCCGCCACAGGGTCTCCAGTTCGCCCGGGGACATCATGCGGCGGAGCGTGTCCAGGGTGGGGATGTCGGGTCCGGCGCTGGTCTCGGAGTTGAAGCCGGTGGCACCGCCCTCCCGCTTGGCGTACCAGTAGTCCGGCGGCACCCAGTCGTAGGGGCCGGTCATCTTCATGCCGGACTTCCCCAGCTTCGGGGAGGACTTGGCGGAGGCGGCGGCGATCACGGGGTTCGGCCAGTCGGCGGCCTCGAGGGCGTCGAGGTAGTTCTTCTCGATGGTGGCGTCGGGGGCGAAGTCGCTGCCGATGAGGAAGGAGATGACGCTGGGGTGGTCGCGCAGCCGCGCGGCCTCGGCGGCCATCGAGTCCTTGGCGACCGGGTAGTCGGCGGGGGTCCACTTCTCTCCCGTCTCATCGCCGTTGACCTGGCCCTCCCACTTGTCGCAGCACTCCCAGCCGGGGAGGGTCAGGACGCCGTAGCGGTCGGCGAGGTCGAAGAACTCGTCCGGCTCGATATGGCCTTCGAGGCGGACGGTGTTCAGCCCCAGGTCGAGGGTGTACTTCAGCCGGTCCTCCACCGAGCGGGCGTCCCAGCGCAGAAACACATCGGGGGACCAGCCGCCCGCCTTGATCAGCAGCGGGCGCCCGTTGATCCGGTACTGGCGGGCACCGTCGGCGTTCAGTGGCGCCTTGACGTCGCGGATGCCGAAGCTGTGGTGGGCGGTGTCGGAGGGAGAGCCCGAGACGGTGGCGGTGAGGTCGAGGTCGTACAGCGGCTGGTCGCCCATCCCGGCGGGCCACCACACCTTGGGCCGGTCCAGGCGCAGCTGGGGGAAGTCGGCGGGGGCGAAGGTGACGGCCTTGGTCTCGTGCGGGGCGAGCGAAACCGTGCGGCTGACGGCCGCGGGGCCGGCCGTGCCGGAGACCGTGGCGGTGACCGGTGAGGCGGAGTCGTTGCGGACCCGCGCCTTGACGGTGAGTTCGGCGGAGGCGAGCGATTCGGTGTCCAGCCGGGTCGTCACATGCGCGTCGCGCAGGGCCACCGGGCCGCCGCGGCGCACCAGCACATCGCGGACGATGCCCATGTTCTCGTCGGGCGGGGGCTGCAGCCAGTCGATCCAGCCCATCGTGAGGTTCTTGCGCGGATCGTTGGGCTGGACACGGAACGCCACCGTATTGGTCCCCGCCCCGACCAGGTCGGTGACGTCCAGCTCATGCTGGGTGTACGCACCGGCGATCCGGTCCTTGGTGGCCACCTGGACGCCGTTGACGTACACATCGGCGGCGGACACCACACCGCTGACGTCCAGATAGGTGCGGCGGGAGGTGTCGGCCACGGTGAAGTCGCCGCGGTACCACCAGGGGACGGTGAAGTCGGCCGCGGGGATCTTCTTGAGGTTGGTCGAGTAGAACGGATCCGGGTACGTGTCGGCCGCGAGCAGCCCGGCGAGCACCGTCGACCGGGGCCCCGCCGGGTGCCAGCCGGACGCGGGGTAGCCGGGGGTGGAGATGGCCGCGGGGGTGTCGGACACCTTGGCCGAGGACTGCGTGGCGAAGCCCGCGAGCGGGGTCGCGGTGCCGGGGGCCGCGCCCACCCGGGTCACCGGGGTCGGGCCGCCCGCCGCCGGTCCGCCGCGCGGGGGCGCGGCGCCCGTGGTGAGGGAGACGGTGAGGAGCAGGCCGCCGACGGCGAGCGAGGCGGTCAGGGCGCGTCGGACGCGGGCTCGCGCCCGCCGCCGGAGTGGTGCCGGACGGAGGACCACGGATGTCTCCCTGGGGGCAGGCAGGGCATTGGTTAAGTAGGTTTCCTAACAACCAACGGACGGTAGAGAGCTGAGCGAGCCATGTCAACCAGCCCCGCCCGGAAATGGCCCTTCCGGGTGCACCGTGCGCATACGGGAGGGCCGGGCGCGGAGCGCTGACGCTCCGTGCCCGGCCCCGCGCCTCGTTCAGGCGTGCCAGCGCAGCACCGCGCCCAGGCCCCCGGCCGGTCCCTGGATTCCCTCGGGCACCACCAGCACCTCGGTGTCGGCCATGGTCGCGGACCGCATCAACGCATCGTCCGCGCGGGCGGGCTCGGGTGTTCTGACGCCCATGGCGCGTGCCTGGGAGCGCTGCACGGCCACCTGATCGGCGTCCGGCCCGATCCACACCTCATGGCGCATATCGCCGCCCGTGTGCCCCAGCAGCAGCGTGGCCGCCTGGTGGCGGCGCATGGCCTCCACCACCGCCGGTACGCCCTCCGCCGCCCCACTGCTCGACGGCCCGGTGCCGTCGTGTCCGCCCAGGGCCGGTCCGCCGGGGCGGCCCCGCCCGGCGCGGAAGAGATCGAGAACCGTCTCCAGATGGGCGCGGGCGTACTCCGCCCGGGCGTGGTCGATCTCCACGTTCAGCTGCTCGGAGCAGCCGGCGGCCCTGCTGCCGTGGCGGGTCTCCTCCGTCTTGGCCCGCAGCGGCTCGGGCAGCCGGTCGCGTACGGCCCGTCGCTCGCGCGGATCACCGGCCAGGATCAGCAGATCGGCGTCGCTGTCCGTCCACTGCCGTATCAGCTCGTCGGCCACCCGGTCGGCGGTCTGCTCCCAGGTGTTCCCGACCCGGTTGCGGTAGTGCCACTCGAAGCGGTCGGCGGGCACCGACCGATGGCCCCGGCCATGCGCTCTGCGGCCCCCGGCGCGCCCCGCCGGGCGGGCACCGGTGTCGTCCCGCAGCTCCAGATCGGCCCCCGCCTGGTCGACGAAGGCCACCAGACAGGCCGGCCACTCACCGCGGAACGCGGCCAGCGGCGCCACTCGCGGCAGCATCGACCAGGACGTCATCACGTCGATCGGGGACGTGGCCAGCGGCAGGTCGAGCACCACCTCGCCGCCCGCCGCGAACAGCGCCCGCCCCGCGGACGCCCTGGCCCCTTGCTCACCGGCCAGCCGCTCGATCACCGCGTCACAGGTGGCGCGGTCGGCGCCCTGGCCGGCCAGCTGATCCGCCACGAACCGCTCCCGCAGTCGGCGCCGCCGGGGCGCGTCCTCCGTACTGCGGGAAGTGTCCATGTACACGCCCGCCCATGGACCGGGGCGGTCGAACAACGGCTTCAGGAATCCAACGTCCATGACCTCCCCCAAACCCGGGGAAACACACGGCAGAAACCGGTCGACCCGTCTCGCGCGGATCGCCGTTTCGCTCCTGACACCAGGATCCCTCCACCTCACCGGGATCGCCAGAGCCGACTAAAATCGCAGACATGGCTCGCTCCAACGAGGAGGTCGAAGCCCTCCTGCGCGAATACGCCGATCTGCTCCTGATCACGGGCGGGGACGCGTACCGGGCGCGTGCGTACGAGAAGGCCGCGCGGGCGATCGGCGGCCATGCGGCCGACATCTCGCAGTTCGACGCGAAGGCGCTGCGGGACATCCCCAATGTGGGCCGGTCGATCGCCGACAAGGTGGTCGAGTACCTGCACACCGGGACCATGCCCGCCGTCGAGGAGGCGCGCGCCGCGATCCCGGCCGGGGTGCGGGAGCTGACCGCCATCCCGGCGCTCGGGCCGAAGAAGGCCATGATCCTCTACGAGGAGCTGGAGATCTCCTCGATCGACCAGCTGGCCCAGGCCATCGAGGACCACCAGCTGCGCGACCTCAAGGGCTTCGGTCCGAAGTCCGAGGAGAACATCCTGCACGGCATCGGGCTGATGCGAGCCGCGGGCAGCCGCATCCCGCTCGACGAGGCCATGGACGTGGCCGATGACATCGTCTCCGCTCTGTCCAAGGTGGTCGGCTGCCGGCGGTGTGCGTACGCCGGGTCGCTGCGCCGGATGAGGGAGACCGTGGGCGATGTGGACATCCTGGTGGCGGCGGAGGAATCCGGCCCGTTCATGGAGGCGTTCACCCGGCTGCCGCTCACCTCCGAGGTGATCGCCCACGGCCGGAAGAAGACCTCGATCCGCACCACGAAGGGACTCCAGGTGGATCTGCGGGTCCTGCCACTGGACTCCTGGGGTGCGGGACTGCTGTACTTCACCGGCTCCAAGGCGCACAACATCCGCATCCGCGCGATCGCGGTGCGCCATGGCCTCAAACTCTCCGAATACGGCCTCTTCGAGACCAAGAGCGGCAAGACGATCGCCTCACGGAGCGAGGAGGACGTCTACGCCCGGCTCGGCATGGACTGGATCCCGCCGACGCTGCGCGAGGACCGGGGCGAGGTCAAGGCGGCCCTCGAAGGACAACTCCCCCGGCTGGTCGAGGAGTCCGACCTCCGGGGCGATCTGCACACCCACACCAACCTCACCGACGGGCTGGAATCGCTGGAGGACATGATCGCCAAGGCGGAGCGGCGCGGCTACGCGTACTACGCCATCACCGATCACGCGCCCAAGCTGTACATGCAGCAGATGACCGAGGAGAAGATGCTGGCCCAGCGGGAGCGGGTGCGCGCACTCGACCGGGGGCGCGGCCGCGGGGACACCCGGCTGCTGCACGGTGTGGAGCTGAACATCGACGTCGACGGGGACGTGGACTGGCCGCCCGGGTTCCTCGAGGACTTCGATCTGTGCGTGGCCTCGGTGCACACCCAGTTCGGCCTGGACCGCAAGGCCATGACCCGGCGGCTGGTGAGGGCCTGCGAGAACCCGTACGTGCACGTCATCGGCCATCCGACCACCCGGCTGATCGGCAAACGTCCCGGTATCGACGCCGACTTGGACGAGGTATTCGCCGCCTGCGCCCGCACCGGCACCGCGCTGGAGATCAACGCGCATCCGGACCGGCTCGACCTGTCGGACGACAACATCCTGCGGGCCAAGTCGCACGGGGTGGTGTTCGCCCTGGACAGCGACGCCCACTCGACCCGGGATCTGGACAACATGCGGTACGGGGTGGGCATGGCCCAGCGGGGCTGGCTGACCCCGGACGATGTCATCAACACCTGGTCGCTCACCCGGCTGCGGCGTTTTCTGCGCAAGGACACGGGGCACCAGCCCCCAACATGACCACCTCAGAACCCGACCGCTCCTACCCCGCCCGTCAGGCCCCCGGCGCCGAAACCCTCGCCGAGCTGGACGCCCGGGTCATCGACTGCCGTGCCTGCCCCCGGCTGGTCCAGTGGCGGGAGGAGGCCGCCCGCACCAAGCGCCGGGCCTACGCCGACTGGGAGTACTGGGGGCGGCCGGTGCCCGGGTTCGGGCCGCCGGACGCCGGGATGGCGATCGTGGGACTCGCACCGGCCGCCCACGGTGGAAACCGCACGGGCCGGATGTTCACCGGCGACCGCGCCGGCGACTTCCTGTACGCCGCGCTGTACGACCTGGGGCTGGCCAGCCGGCCGACCGCCACCCACCGCGGCGACGGTCTGGAGCTGCACGGGGTCAGGATCACCTCGCCGGTGCACTGCGCCCCGCCCGCCAACCGCCCCACCCCCGAGGAGCGGGACACCTGCCGCTCCTGGCTGGCCCGGGAGCTGCGGCTGCTGCGGCCGACGCTGCGGACCGCGGTGGTGCTCGGCGCCTTCGGCTGGCAGGCCGTGCTGCCCGCCCTGGAGGCGGCCGGATGGGCCGTGCCCCGGCCCCGGCCGGTGTTCGGCCACGGCGCGCGGGCCACGCTGCGGGCGGCCGACGACGGGCCGCCGCTCACGCTCTTCGGCTGCTACCACGTGAGCCAGCAGAACACCTTCACCGGGCGGCTCACCCCGGCCATGCTGCGCGAGGTGCTCGGCGCGGCGGCGGAGGCGGCGGGGCTTCCGGTCTCCGGCTAGGGCCGGAGGGTCGTAGGCCTCGTGGGCCTCGTGGGCCTCGTGGGCGAGTCGGCGGGCTTGCCGAACCAGCGGGAGAGGTGGTCGTCCAGGTCCTGCTGATCGTCGCCGATCCAGGCCACGTGGCCGTCGGGGCGTAGCAGGACACACGGAACATCCAGTGCCGCGGTGGGATCCGCGAGGTAATCGACCCGGTCCGACCAGCCGCCGACGGTCAGCCGTTCGGTGCGGTCCAGCAGCAGGCCGCGGCCGCGGTGCAGCAGATCGTAGAGGCGGCCGTGTTTGACGTCGATGTCGCGCAGGCGGCGGCCGAGCAGGTCGGGGCCTTCGCCGAAGTCGTAGCGGATGCCGATCGCGGTGATCTTCTCGATCAGATAGCGGTTCACCTCGTCGAAGTCCATCAGCTCGGTGAGCAGCCTGCGCACGGCCCGCGGGCCCGGTTCGGTGGAGTGCAGTTCCATCTGGGCGCGGGTGTTGTCCAGCACGTCCTCGGCGACCGGATGGCGTTCGGCCTGGTAGGTGTCCAGCAGTGTTTCCGGCGCCCAGCCGCGGATCTGTGCGGCCAGTTTCCAGCCGAGGTTGAACGCGTCCTGAACGCCCAGGTTGAGGCCCTGTCCGCCGGTGGGCGGATGGATGTGTGCCGCATCGCCGGCCAGCAGCACCCGCCCGACCCGATAACGTTCGGCCAGCCGGGTGGCATCGCCGAAGCGGGACAACCAGCGCGGGGAGTGCACGCCGAAATCGGTTCCGGCGATGGTGCGCAGCTGTTGTCTGAACTCCTCGAGGGTGGGCGGTTCCGCGCGGTCGCTGACTCCCGCGGCGGGCACTACGACGCTGTAGACCCCTTCGCCGAAGGGCCGGAGCCAGAATCGCTGATGGGTCTCGCGGATTCCGGTCACCTTGGCGGCGATCTCCTCCTGTGACACGCCCACTTTCATCTCGCCCATCAGCGTCTCGTTCCGTGAGGGCTCGCCGGGGAAGCCGACACCGAGCTGTTTACGCACCGTGCTGCGCCCGCCGTCACAGCCGACGAGGTAGCGCGAACGCAGCCGTTCGCCGTCGGTCAGCTCGACGGTCACGCCCTCGTCGTCCTGCTCGAACCCGGCGACCGCGCAACCGCGTCGGACCTGCGCACCCAGCTGGGTCGCTTGTTCCTCGAGGAGATGTTCAATGACCGGCTGCGGGATGCCCAGCAGATAGTCGTGCGCGGAATCCAGGCCCTTGGGCGCGGGTTTGGGGATGGCGGCGAAGAAACCGCCGGCCGGACGCTGCCTTCCATGCCGGCGAATGCGTTCCAGCAGTCCGCGCATCGCCAGCAGCTCGAGACTGCGAATATGGAGACCGACTACGCGGACGAACGACACGGGCTCGGTTTCCTTCTCCAGAACGAGTACCCGCACATCGTGCAGCCGCAGTTCGGCGGCCAGCATCGCGCCAGTCGGCCCGCACCCGGCAATGATCACGTCGAACAACGGATCGGTGGTGAATTGCGGAGAGTGCATAGGTGTTGCCTTTCGGGAGTGCCTTGTTGGCGAGGCGCTCCCGGCGACACCTACGTCAATCGCCCGGCCGTGACGGGAAGGGGGAGCACCCACATCGATACAGCGTTCATGGGTCTCACCTCCTCGGGCGGTGTCACGGTCCACTGCAAACTACAAGCCCGACATCATCCCGTCCAATCCTTTTCCCGCCACGTGATCACGACTCCGAACAGTGACAGGAGACCGGGGGCAGGCCGTAGGGAAAGGGGAGGCCCCGGGCACTGGGGCAGGAGGGCGCCCGGGACCTCGTTCATGGGGTGGGCCGGATCAGTTGAGACCCTGGCCCGCGACGCTGCCGGTGTCACCGGCTCCGGCGGCGGCACCCGCGTCACCGGCACCCGCGTCACCGGCACCCGCGTCACCGGCTCCGGCGTTGCCCGCGCCTGCGGCCTCACCAGCACCACCGGCCGCATCGCCAGCACCACCGGCCGCGTCACCGGCACCACCGGCCGCATCGCCAGCACCGCCCGCCGCGTCACCGGCACCACCCGCCGCGTCACCGGCACCACCCGCCGCGTCACCGCCACCGGCGCCACCGCCGTCCGCGCCGATGACCGCGCCGGTGGCCTCCAGCGCGGCGGTCACCGGCTGGAAGAACGTCTCACCGCCCTGGGTGCAGTCGCCGCTGCCGCCGGACGTCAGTCCGACCGCCGCGTCCTCGGCGAACATCGCGCCACCGCTGTC
The DNA here is from genome assembly GCF_016741935.1 of Streptomyces endocoffeicus. GTDB lineage: Bacteria > Actinomycetota > Actinomycetes > Streptomycetales > Streptomycetaceae > Streptomyces > Streptomyces endocoffeicus. The sequence goes on from NZ_JAERRG010000001.1 coordinate 1,412,137, forward strand.
ACCGGGCTCGGCGCACACATCGGTCTGGATGAGGCCGTTGACGATGTCGCCGTTGCCGTAGTTCACCGTGGCGTTGAGGCCGGTGACCGTGCCGTCGGTGACCCCGGTCGTGGAGCCGGAGCGCTGCACCTTCAGACCCACGCTCGCCTCGACGGCGCGCCCGATCTCCTGGGTGTTGCCGTTCTGGAGGTCGACCGTGCTGGACGGCTGGGTGGTGGCGTCGTCGTACATCACCAGCGCGAAGTCGTTCTCGGGGAACTTGGAGTCCTGCACCGTGCCCACCTGCTGGGCGCCGGCCTCGTCCGAGGTCCAGGTCTGGGATTCGTTGCCGCAGTGGCCCGCGGTCAGGAAGCCCGGCGCGCCGTCGACGCTCACGTTGAAGCCCAGCGAACAGCGGGCGCCACCGCCGAAGATGGCATCGCCGCCGTCGAGTCCACCGGCCGCGGCGTCCCCGCCGCCCCCGGCGTCATCACCCGCACCACCAGCGGCGTCACCCGCACCACCTGCGGCGTCACCGGCGTCACCGGCGCCACCAGCGGCATCACCCGCACCGCCCGCCGCCTCTCCGGCGCCACCCGCACCGGCGTCATCCGCGCCGCCGGCGGCTCCCGCGTCGCCCGCACCGCCCGCCGCACCGGCGGCGTCCCCGGCGCCCGCGTCGCCCGCGTCACCCGCCGCGTCACCGGCGCCCGCGCCGCCGTTGTCGCCGGGCTGGGCCGCCTCCTCGCCGTCGAACTTCTTGAACTCGCCCTTGCTGCGCTTGACGCTGACCGTGCCCGCCATCTGGCCCGTGGCCTTGGTCAGCGTGTCCCACTTCGTACCGGTCACCGTCCGGTCGGCGGTCACCTGGACCTTGTTGGTGACCGGGTCGATCGACCAGGCGGTACCGGGCACCGACGCGTCGCTGCTCAGCGTCTGGGTGGCGGCCTTCAGATCGGCCATGCTGTTCTGGACGACCTTCGCCACGGCGCCCTTGGCCCGGACGGACTCGGCGGAGTCCTCGTCCACCACATTCATGACCAGCTGGCGGTTGCCGTTGTCGTAGTACCAGCCCGCGCCGTTGTCACCGAGGTCCGAGGCGAGACTCCTCGCGAGCTTCACCGCGGCCGGGGACGAGAAGGTCTTGGCTCCCGACGTCTCGTCCGGGTTCGCGTTCGCGTTGGGCAGCAGAATGGCGGCTGCCCCGAGCGCGGTGATGGCGGCTCCGGAAATGGCGAGGGTCCGCTTGTTCACACGTCGGTGGCTCAACTCACTGACCTCCAGTCGGGGATGCGCGGCAGGCGTGTGCGGAGCGCTTGCCGCGTTCCGCCACGCCCCCGCGCGGGGCCACCACGTCGTACGTGGACGCGTTCGCCCCGTCCTCACCCGTACTCAAGGTCTGATGAAAAGCTGCGCCGAACGATCCGGATCGGTAAGCTCCGCCGGTTCGGCCGATCGCTCCGGCTGCCCGCCCGGCTATCCGCGCCCGGCGGCCTCGGCCTGGGCGCGCAGCTCCCACACCTCGCCGAGCGCCATCCGCTCCGCCTCGGCGGGGGAACCGCCGGTGTCCTCGAAGTGGTCGACGTACGCGCCGATGAACTCCTGCCAGCGCTGGTTGGCCGGGTCCTCGTCCAGCGCCGCCATCGCGGCCGCGAAGTCCTCGCAGTCGACGAGGTGGAAGAGATGGCGTCCGCTGCGCCAGATCCGCCAGTTGGTGATCCCGGCCCGGCGCAGTGCCGCCAGCAGGTCCTCCGGGACCGTGGCGTGCACCTGCTCATAACCGGACTCCTGGCCCTCCTTGAGGACCGAGTGCAACGCCACCCGCATCGGCGCTCCTCCTTCTTCTTCCGCTGTTTCTGTTGTTTCCGTTGCCGGGCGGCCACAGCGGCCGCCCGGCAACGATCCATGATGCAGCGCTCACCCCTTCTGTTCGACGCGCACCCAGTCCACGTCCGCCTGCACTCCCCCGGCCGCGATCCGGTCGACGCTGGACTGCGGCAGGCCCCAGTAGGGGGTGGTGACCTTGTTCCACCCGGCCGGGTACGCCCCGCCCAGGGCGAGGTTGAGGATCACGTACTGGTTGTGGCCGAAGACCCACTGGCCACGGGTGGACTCGAGCTTGTTGCGGCTCGTCTCCTGGACCACCCGGTCGTCGACGAGGAAGCGCATCCCGGTGGGTGTCCACTCCACCTCATAGGTGTGCCACTGGTCGGCGCGGCCGCCGCCCGGGTAGGTCTGGCGGGCGCCGATGTTGCCGTCCGCCGAATAGCCGGGGCCGTGCAGGGCGGTGCTGGTCCAGTCGGCGTAGCCGATGTTCTCCATGATGTCGGTCTCGCCGGAGGAGGGCCAGGACACCGACGGATCGTCCACATCGCTGCCCAGCAGCCAGAACGCGGGCCAGTAGCCGTCGCCGACCGGCAGCTTCATCCGGGCGCTGACCCGCCCGTAGGTGAAGTCCAGCTTGGTGTGGGTGTCGATGCGTCCGGAGGTGAAGTCATAGGTGCCGCCGCCCGCCTGGGTACAGCCCTTGCAGTACTTCGCCTTCAGGACGAGATTGCCGTTCTCCGTGCGGATGTTGTCGGAGGAGTCGACATACGCCTGCGACTCGCCGTTGACCGACCCCATCTCCTGGCCGGTCCGCACCACACGCCACTTCGAGCGGTCGAGGGACGCGCCGGTGAAGTCGTCGAAGAACGTCGTCCGGTACGCCCCGGACTGTTCACCGGGGAGGGCCGGGTACGCGGCGGAGGCGCTTCCGCCGGTGCCCCAGACCTGGAACTCGTAGAGGGAGTAGCCGAATTGGGCGGTGGCCGGGGCCGGGTTGTAGAAGGAGCGCCGCTCCTTCCCCAGCATCCGCACATACCGGCCCGTGGCGGGCTGCGACAGCTTCACGGTGTCATGGCGGCCCACCGCGTCCGCGGGGGACTTCACATCCGCGCGGCGGGCGGCCACCTCGGCGGCGGAGGGCTGGTAGACCGTGCGCCACGTGCGGTTGTCGTCGGACACCTGCACCTGGTAGTCGACGGCGTAGGCCGCCTCCCAGTAGAGGTCGACGGTGTCGATCGTGGAGGTCGCGCCGAGGTCCACCGAGACCCAGCGGTTGGCGTTCCAGTCGCTGGACCAGCGGGTCTGGTCATCCTTGAGGTTGGCGGGCCAGCCGCCGTCGGTGACGAAGGCGGGCGAGTTGCCCGCGTGCTGGTAGTAGTTGGAGTAGGCGGGGTGGTTCAGGGCGAGATTGGTGCGGGTCGTGGACGCCGGGGCGGGCTCTCCGCCGTACACCTTGAACGAGTACAGCGAATAGCCGTGCGGCGTGCCGCGCTCGATGCCACGCATCCGTACGTAGCGGCCTACGACGTCCTGCGGATGGGTGTGGGCAGTGATGGAACCTCCGGTACCGGCGTCCTCGGTGTAGAAGGGGGTCCAGTCGGTGCCGTTCTTCGACACCTCCAGGACGTACTTCTTGCCGTAGGCGGCCTCCCAGTCCAGGACGACCCTGTCTACCCGGATGGTGGCGCCGAGGTCGACGCGTATCCACGCGTTGTCGGTGAACGGGCTGGACCAGCGGGTCGACCCGTTGCCGTCGAAGGCCAGGCCCGGCGCGGTGCCGTCGTTCTCGCTGCCGGACGCGGTGACGGCGCCCTGGTTGGCGGCGTACGCGGCCGCCGCCCGGTCGGTGTCCCACGTCGCCTGGGCGGCGGTCGTGGTGGCGTGCGAGGTGGGTGTGGCGAGGGCCGGGCCCGTGGCCAGCACCGCCACCGTGGCCAGGGTGGCGAGGGCGCTCAGCAGAATGCGGGGGGTACGGGATGGCATGCGGCTCTCCTCGATGAGGTCGTGGGGGTGCACGTGTGGTGCCGAAGTGCCGTGGTTCCGTGGTTCCGAAGTGCCGATGTGCTTTCCGTCGTGCCTGCGTGCGGTGGTGCCGTGGTGCGGTCTGTGCGGTGTGCGTCGGGTGGGGCCGGCGGATCTTTCCCCTCCCCGCCCCTTCCCGATACCAGGGGCTCCGCCCCTGGACCCCGAGACCTGAGGCGGAGCCCCGGCCCGGGGCCTGGGACGGAGCCCCGGACCGAGCCTGGGACGGAGCCCCGGACCAAGGCCTGGAGCAGAACCCCGACCCGGGGCCTGGGATGAGCCCCAGCCCAGGGCCTGGAGCGAGGCCTCGGACCGGAGCCTGGGGCGGAGCCCCGGACCGAGACCTGGGGCAGAACCCCGGACCAAGGCCTAGAGCAGAACCCCGGACCGAGATCTCGAGCAGAACCCCAGCCCGAGGCCTGGAGCAGAACCCCGGACCAAGGCCTAGGGCAGAACCCCGGACCGAGATCTGGAGCGGAGCCCAGGTCCCAGGTCTCGGCCAGAGCCCCGGTCCCAGGTCTCGGGCGGAGGCCCGGTCCCAGGTCTCGGGCGGAGCCCCGGATCGAGGCCTGGGGCGGAGTCCTGCCGCGCGGCGGAGCCGTATATCGATGGTGCGGGAAGGGGCGGGAGGCGAGCGGTTTGCTCGACCGCGCTCGTCACCAGGGGCATCGGCCCTGGGCCCCGGGGTCTGGGGCGGAGCCCCAGTTGAGGGAAGGGGCGGGGAGGGGAACAAGCCCGCCGCAGGCGCCAAGAACCGTCGGCCACCCCCTAGGCGGCGCGGCGGGCCCGCCCCCGGTGCTCGCGGATGATCTCCGCGTAGCGGTGGCCGGTCCCCTTGATGGTGCGGACCTGCGTGCGGTAGTCGACGTGGACAAGGCCGAAGCGCTTGTCGTAGCCGTACGCCCACTCGAAGTTGTCCAGCAGCGACCAGGCGAAGTACCCGGCCAGCGGGGCGCCCTTGCGGACCGCCGAGGCGCAGGCCGCCAGGTGCTGGACGAGGTAGTCCTGACGCTCGGGGTCGTCCACGGTCCCGTCCGGGCGTACGGCATCGGGGTAGGCGGAGCCGTTCTCGGTGACGTACAGCTTACGAGCGCCGTATTCGCCGGTCAGGCGCAGCAGGAGGGTTTCGATACCACCGGCGTCGATCTCCCAGTCCATGCCCGTACGGGGGACGTCCGGGCGGCGGACGGCGCGGGCGTACGGGGCCGGGCCGTTGGGGTCGTCGGTGACGGTGGCCGGGAAGTAGTAGTTCAGGCCCAGCCAGTCCAGGGGTGCGGCGATGGTCTCCAGGTCGCCGGGGCGCTCCGGCAGTTCGACCCCGTACACCTCGCGCATGTCGGCGGGGAAGCCACGGCCGTGCACCGGGTCCAGCCACCAGCGGTTGGTGTGGCCGTCCATGCGCCGCGCGGCGGCCCGGTCCTCCGGCCGGTCGGTGGCCGCCTCCACGGTGTTGAGGTTGTTGACGATGCCGACCTCGGCGCGTGGCGCGGCGGCCCGGATCGCCTGGGTGGCGAGGCCGTGGCCGAGCAGCAGGTGGTACGAGGCGCGGACCGCCGCGGTCAGATCGGTGAGTCCGGGCGCCATCACGCCCTCGAGGTGGCCGATCCAGGCCGAGCACAGCGGCTCGTTGAGGGTGGTCCAGTGGTGCACCCGGTCGCCGAGGCGGTCGGCCACCACCGAGGCGTACGCGGCGAAGTGCTCGGCGGTGTCGCGCTCGGGCCAGCCGCCCCGGTCCTGGAGCACCTGGGGCAGATCCCAGTGGTACAGGGTGACGGACGGGGTGATGCCCGCGTCCAGCAACCCGTCGATCAGCTCGTCGTAGAAGGCCAGGCCCTTGGCGTTGACCGGCCCGTCCCCGCCCGGCACCACCCGTGGCCAGGCGATGGACAGCCGGTAGGCGTTGGTGCCCAGCCGCTTCATCAGCCCGATGTCCTGGCGCCAGCGGTGGTAGTGGTCGCAGGCCACATCACCATGGTCGTCGCCCGCCACCTTGCCGGGGGTGTGCGAGAAGGTGTCCCAGATCGAGGGCGACCGTCCGTCCTCGGCGACGGCTCCCTCGACCTGGTAGGCGGAGGTTGCCGTGCCCCACAGGAAGTCGTGCGGGAGGGCTGTGAGGTCCAGGAGTTCGGACACGTACGTCCTTTCAGAGGTGGGAAGGTCAGCGGTGGGGAGATCAGAGGTGGGGAGATCAGAGGTGGGAAGGCCGGTCACTTCACGGCTCCCGCGGTGAGCCCGGCCACGAGATACCGCTGCAGCAGCAGGAACCCCGCGACCACGGGGACGCTGACGACGAGCGAGGCGGCCATGACCTGGTTCCAGTACACCTCGGTCTGGGTGGCGTAGCCCTGGAGGCCCACGGCGAGGGTGCGGGTGGTGTCGTTGGTCATCACCGACGCGAAGAGCACCTCGCCCCAGGCGGTCATGAACGCGTAGACGGCGACGGCAACGATGCCGGGGATCGCGGCCGGGACGACGACCCGGAACAGCGCGCCCAGCGGTCCGCAGCCGTCCACCAGCGCCGCCTCGTCCAGATCGCGTGGCACCGAGTCGAAGTACCCGATGAGCATCCAGATCGAGAACGGCAGCGAGAAGGTGAGATAGGTGAGGATGAGGCCGCCCCGGGAGCCGAAGAGGGCGATGCCGGTGGCGTTGCCGATGTTCACGTAGATGAGGAACAGCGGCAGCAGGAAGAGGATCCCGGGGAACATCTGGGTGGACAGGACGGTGACGGTGAACACCCGCCTGCCCCGGAAGCGGTACCGGCTGACCGCGTACGCGGCGAACACGGCGATCACCACCGAGCAGACGGTCGCCGCGCCCGCCACGATGACCGAGTTCATGAAGTAGTCGGCGAGCGGGACCGTCGACCAGATGTCGATATAGGGGCGGATGGTCAGCCCGCTCGGCAGCCAGCGGAAGGTCCCCGAGACGTCCTCCAGTGGCTTCAGGGAGCTGGAGACCATCACGTACACCGGCAGCAGGACGAACCCGGTGAGCAGGGTGAGGAAGATCCGGCGGGCCCAGAGGAAGGACCGGGGGGCGGCCATCGGTGAGCGGGGCCGCGCCGGGGAGGTGCTAGACATCGGCCGTCTTCCTTCGTCGGGAGGTCAGCAGCAGGTACACGCCCGTCACCACGAGCAGGAAGAGCAGCAGCAGGACGGACATGGCGGACCCGGTGCCGAAGTTCCAGGTGGCGAATGTCGTCTGGTAGACGTGGATCGAGATGAGGTCCGCGGCCTCCGGCGCCGCCTTGCCGAACAGCACGTACGGGGTGTTGAAGTCGTTGAACGTCCACAGGAACAGCACCAGCACCAGCACCTGGTTGACCGGGCGCAGCGAGGGCAGGGTGATGCGGCGGATCTGCTGCCACATCCCGGCGCCGTCGAGGGCGGCCGCCTCGTAGAGCTCCTTGGGGATGTTCTGCAGACCGGCCATGACGACGAGGAACGCGAACGGCCAGCCCTTCCACACCGACACGGTCAGCAGGGCGATGAAGCTGTTGTCTCCGATCAGCCAGAACGAGGGCTTGTCGGTGAGGCCCAGCTGGTCGTGGAGGACGTGGTTCACCAGCCCGTTGTCGTGCTGGAACATGAACGCCCAGGTGATGACGGCCGTGTAGACGGGCAGGGCGTACGGGACCAGGAACAGGGTGCGCAGCACACCCCGGCCGCGGAAGGTGTCCTGGAGGAAGATGGCGGTGGCGGTCCCGAGCAGCCAGCACAGCCCGACCGACAGCACGGTGAAGCCGCAGGTGACCCAGAACGAGTGGAGCAGCGCCTCACCGGCCGGCGCGTTGATGTCCACCGAGATCTTGTAGTTGTCGAATCCGGACCAGGGCGCGGCGCTCCAGTCCCGGATGGAGAACCGGGTGAGCGCCTTGAAGCTCATCAGGATGCCCATCACCATCGGCACCAGATGGACCAGGAGCTCGAGGACCAGGGCGGGCAGGAGCAGCAGATACGGCAGTCCGATGCGGCGGATCCGCCCGGGGCGGCGCCGGCCTCGCGCCGCCCCGGGGGTGCTCCCCGTCACGGTCCGCCGGTCTGCCTCGGCGGTGGCGGTCGTGGTGGTCATGAGGTGTCCGCGCTCACTTCGCCGGCATCTGCTGCTGGGCCTTCTCCAGCTTGGCCCGCACCGATGCGGTGGTCACCGGGCGTCCGGCGGCGGCGTCCGCGAACAGCTCCTTGACGGCCGTGCCCACGGACGTCTCGAACTGCGACTCGTCGGCCACCTGCGGCAGCGCCTCGGCGCTCTTGGCGAGGGTGGCCCGCAGGGCGGCCGTCGCCTGGGTGTTGAACGCGGGGTCGGACTGGGCGGCCTTGACCGGCGGGATGGAGCCGTACGCCTTGTTGAGGATCTTCTGCTCCGCGTCGCCGGTCATGAACTTCACGAACTTCAGGGCGCCGTCGTGGTTGTCGGTGTTCTTGAAGACGGCCAGGTTGATGCCGGCGACCATCGAGTTGACGGCGGTGCCGGTGCCGGGGGTGCCGGAGCCTACGGGCGCCGGGGCCACGCCCCACTCGTCGTCCTTCATGCCCAGGGAGGCGAAGGTCGCCGAGGCGGTCTGCCACAGGACCATGGCCGTCTTGCCCTTGGCGAAGTCGCTGAGGGACTGGTTCTGCGCGTACTCGGCGTTGCCCGGGGCGATGATCTTGTCCTTCGCCATCAGGTCGACATACTGCTTGATCGCGGAGACCGCGCCGTCCGAGGTGAAGTCCGGCTTGCCGTCGGCGGTGAAGAAGTCGGCGCCGTGCTGCTTGGCGAAGACGAAGACCTGGTGGATGTTCTCCGAGAGGTTCGCGCCCTCGGCACCGAGGCCCCACTTGCCGTCCTTGGAGAGCCTCTTGCCGTCGGCGACGACGTCGTCCCAGGTGGCGGGCGGTTTGGAGATGCCCGCGTCGGCGAACATCTTCTTGTTGTAGTAGAGCGCGTACGCCATCGAGTACAGCGGCACCGCGGCCGGGTCCTCGCCCTTCACCCCGGTCGAGCCGAGGGCGGAGTCCACGAAGCGGTCCTTGCCGCCGATACCGCCGAAGTTCTTGTCGTCCCACGACAGCAGCGCCCCGGACGCCTGGAGCGAGGCGCTCCAGGTGTTGCCGATGTTCAGCACGTCGGGACCCTGGCCGGAGGTGGTCGCGGTGAGGATCCGGTTCAGCAGCTCGGACCAGGGGATGACCTCGAGTTTCACTCTGATCCCGGTCTGTTTCTCGAACTTGTCGAGCTCGGGCTTCAGGACCTTCTTGTCCACCGCGATGCTGGCGCCCTGGTTGGAGGCCCAGTACGTGAGCGTCTTGGGCGAGTCGTTGGATCCGCCGCCGCCGGCCGTCGAGGAACCGCCTCCGCAGGCCGAGACGGCGAGGGCGAGGGCGAGTGACATGGTGACGGCGCCTATGGCCGCGACTCGGATGCTGCGCATGGCTCCTGGTGTCCCTTCCGGGAGTGGTGAATGCCAAGAAGGGCCCGGGTACGCCACCGCGTTCAACTCCCGAAGCCTCTCACGGCTTAATTTAGGACGTGAGTTAAACCTCAAGAGAAGGTCGCGTCAAGAGATCCGGCGGAGGTATCTTGCGGCGCGGAGCCCGGAGTTGAGGAGGCCAGGTGACGGCGAACAACGGCCGTACGGTTCGTGACCTGCGGCGGGAGAACCGTGCCGCCGTGCTGCGCCGGTTGTACTTCGACGGGCCGATGAGCCGCTATTCGCTGGCCCCCGCGACCGGGCTGAGTTCAGGCTCCATCAGCAACGTGGTCACCGAACTGCTCGCCGAGGAGCTGGTGGAGGAGGCGGGCAGCATCGACTCCGACGGCGGCCGCCCCCGCACCCTGCTGCGGATCACCCCGCACAGCGGCCACATGATCGGGGTGGATGTGGGCGAGACCCGGGTCCGCGTCGAGCTGTTCGACCTCGCGCTGGCCGAACGGGCCCATGCGGACCGGCCGTTGCCCACGCGCGGCGCCGGGCACCGGGACCGCTACGACAGCGAGCTGATCGCGGGCCATATCCGCGACGGCATCGCCGAGGTCCTGGCGGCGGCCGGGCTCACCCCCGATCGGCTCCTCGGCGTCGGCATCGGCGTCCCCGGCATCGTCGAGCACTCCGCGGAGGGCGGTGCGGTGGTGCACTGCCAGCCGATCGGCTGGGAGGCGGTCCCGCTGGAGCGGATGCTGCGCGGACCGGACCATCTCCCCCGGGAGGTTCCGTACTTCATCGAGAACGGCGCCAAGACGCTGGGGCAGGCCGAGATGTGGTTCGGCGCCGGGCGCGGTGCGCGCAGCGCGGTGGTGGTGCTCTTCGGATCGGGCGTCGGCGCCTGCGTCGTCACCGAGGACGTCGAGCACGGCCGGGCGGTGGAGTGGGGCCATCTCACCGTGCGGGTGCGGGGCCGCCGGTGCCGCTGTGGGGCGCTGGGCTGTCTGGAGGCGTACGCGGGCGCGGAGGCGCTGCTGGAGCGCTGGCAGGAGGCAGGCGGGCGGCCGCCGTCCGACACCGACGAGGAGACCGCCCTGACGGCGATGCTGGCCGCCGCCTACCCCGAGGACGGTGGCGACCCGGACCCGGTGGCGGCCGCCGTCCTCGCCGAGACGGCCGAGTACCTGGGCGCGGGGCTGTCCGACCTGATCAACCTCTTCCAGCCCGAGCGCATCCTGGTCGGCGGCTGGGCCGGTCTCCAGCTCGGCGCGCGCTTCCTGGACTCGGTGCGCCGCCACGCGCTGTCCTACGCGCTGCCGTACCCGTCCGGACGCGTCGGCATCGACCTGGGGGCGCTGGGGCCGGACGCGGTGACGGTGGGCGCCGCGATCCTGCCGCTCGCCGACTTCTTCGCCCGCGGTGGCCGCCGCCTGCCGGCCGGGCCCTCGCCGGAGCCGTCCCCGGCGTGGCGCACGACCCTGGACACGCGGCTGGCGTAGGCGCGGGGCGGGCGCTACGCACACGTGGCGGGCGCTACGCACGCGGGGCGGGCGCTACGCACGCGGGGCGGGCGCTACGCACGCGGGGCGGGCGCTACGCACGCGGGGCGGGCGCTACGCACAGGGCGCGGGGACTGGGCACACGCTGCGCACACGTCGGGCGCGAGGCTACGCCGACTCCCCTGCCGCTACGCCGACTCCCGTACCACCAGCTCCGGTTCGAAGAGGACCGCGACCGGATCGGTGCGCAGGCCGCGAACGTGCTCGTCGAGCAGCCGGGCCATGGCCGCCGCCATGTCCTCCACCGGCTGGCGCACCGAGGTCAGCGGCGGCCGGCAGGTGGCGGCCACGCTGGAGTCGTCGAAGCCGACGACCGCCACATCCTCGGGCACCCGCCGGCCGCGCTCCCTCAGCACCTGGCAGACCCCCTGGGCCATCAGGTCGTTGGCCGCGAACACCCCTTCCACATCGGGGTGTTCGGCGAGCAGCGCGGTCATCGCCGCCACCCCGCTGTCCAGCGTGAAGCCGCCCTCGGCCACCGGAACGTACGGATGCCCACCGCGGGCCATGGTGTCGCGGAACCCGGCGAGCCGCTCCTGGCTCGCCGCCACGGCCCATGGCCCCGACACGGTGGCCACCTTCCGGCACCCCCGGGCCAGCAGGCGCTCGGCGGCGATGCGGCCACCGTCCCAATGCGCCAGATCGACATGGCTCAGCGCCACCGGCCGCACGGGCCGGGCGAACAGCACGGCGGGCAGTCCGGCCTCGGCCAGCAGCGCGGGCAGCGGATCGTCGGGGTGGGTGGACACCACCAGGGCCCCGTCCGCGTTCCCCTGCCGCAGATACCTCACCACCTCCTGCCGGGCCTCGGGAGACTCGGCGAACATCAGCACCGGGTGCATCGAGCGCGGCCGCAGGAATCCCACCACGCCACCGACCACCCGGCCGAAGAACGGGTCCGCGAACACCCGCGCGGCGAAGGCGTTCTGCTGCTCCTCCGAGGTGTCCCCGGCCCCGGAGACGACGAGCGCCACGGTGCCCGTGCGCCGGGTCACCAGCGATCTGGCCGCCCGGTTGGGCGCGTAGCCCGTCCTCTCGATCGCCAGGCGGACCAGGTCCTGGATGGCCGGATCCACATTGCGGACGCCATTGACGACCCGGGACACGGTCGCCCGGGAGACACCGGCCTCCCGGGCGACATCCTCCAAGGTCGGGGCCTGTCGGTTCATGTCCGCACCCTAGTGGCAGCGTGTCCCGGGGGCATAGAGCGCTCTCCCGCCACCGTCGGGCTCAGCGGCTCAATGGCTCAGTGACGCAGTGACGCAGTGACGCAGTGACGCAGTGACGCAGCGGCTCAGCGGCTCAGCGGCTCAGCGGTAGACGCCGAACTCGTAGAGCGAGTAGCCGTAGCCGGTGCCACGGGCCGTGCCGTGGACACGGACGTAGCGCCCGGTGCCCGAGACGTCGAAGTCGTCCACACCGCCATTGCCGTCGGTCACCTCACGGACGGTGCGCCAGCCGCTGCCGTCGTCGGAGGTCTGGATGGTGTACGCCTTGGCGTAGGCGGCCTCCCACACCAGCTGGACGTGGGTGAAGGAAGTGGACGCGCCGAGGTCCACCTGGAGCCACTGCGGATCGCTCCAGTCGGCGGCCCAGCGGGTGTCCGCCTTGCCGTCCACGGCGTTGGCGGGGGTGCAGGGGCAGTCGCCGCCACCGGTCTGGTACGAGGAGGCGGTGGCGGGCCTGCCGAGGGCCTCGTTGGTGCCGTTCACGGCGGGCGGGACGACCCGTACGGAACGGGTCTCGATGCCGACGTTGCCCTTGCCGTCGGTGGCCTTGACGTACACCTTCCACACCCCGGGGCGATCCGGCGCGGTGACCCTCAGCCGCCCGCCGCCGAGGGCGGTGGCGGGCAGCGGGATGAGCTTCTTGTCCTTGTCGAGGTACATCGTGCTGCCCAGGACCTGGTAGGCGATGGCGTCGCCGTCGGGGTCGGTGGCCTTGACCGCGAGGGTCAGGTCACGGCCCGCCTCCACCTTGGCGGCATCGCCCTCCACGGCCAGCGAGGAGATGACCGGCGGTGTGTTGTCGCGCGAGGTGTCCGCGCCGTAGGCCTTCTTCACCGCGTAGTAGGACAGCCGCTTCTGTCCGGCGGGCAGCAGATTGAACCAGACGCCACCGAAGTCGTCCTCGGTGCCGTAGTGGAACATCGTGGCGCCGAGCGCGACACCCTTGTGGCCGGTGACGCAGTTCCACGCCTTGGTGTAGCCCGCGGCCTTGGCCTGGTCGGTGGGCTCCTCCGGTACACCGTTGGAGTCGTCGGGGACCTCCCACTCCCCCGCCGGGCCGGTCTCGGTGACGATGTACGGCTTGGTGTAACCGCCCTGCTCCCAGGTGGCCTTGATGTCGCACACGGCGTTGTAGGAGTTGACGGCGTACAGATCGAGGTCGGGGGCGTTCTTCCGGTAGTACGGCCATGCGCCGGTCCACGCGTCGGTGGAGGTCACCGGGTGGCCGGGGTCGATGGCATGGATCTTCTTGGCGATGTCGTTGACGAACGTGGTGTAGGCGTCCCGCTGCCGCTCCAGCTCATCGCCGCCGTAGCAGTTCTGGAGGCCGAGCACCGACTCGTTGCCCACGTTCCACATCAGCACGCCCGGGTGGTCCTTGTAGGCGGAGACCCATTTGGTGAACTCGGCGGTCATCTGATCCTTGTAGGCGGTGTCCGTCCGGTAGTTCACACAGCCGCCGCTGCCCGGTCCGCCACCGGGCTGCAGCCAGAATCCGGCGATCACCTTGATGCCGTGGGCGGCCGCCGAGTCGAAGAGGGGTTTGCTGGTGGCGTCGGTGCCCCAGGTGCGGATGGTGTTCACGCCCATCGACCGCAGATCGGGGAGGTAGCGGTCGGCGTCCGCGATGGCGGGGCCCCAGGTCAGGCCCTTGATCTGATACGGCTGGCCGTCCACGGTCAGCCGCCAGTCGCCCTGGGCGCCGGTGACCTTGACGACGCTTCCGGCGGCGTGTGCCTGCTGGCCGGGCAGCGCGAGGGCACCGGCGGCCAGCAGACCGGCGGCGAGGGGCGCCGCGATACGGCGTGGGGCGGTACGGATCCGGGTCATGGTGGTGTCTTTCGGTGTGTCGGCGGGGGAGTCGAGTGCGGACGGCCCGGCCGCGGCGGTGTGTTCCGCGAGCGGCCGGGCCTCGCGTTCACGGCAGTTCGTAGTTCTCGTCGAGGGCCGCTCCGGCCTCGGGGTGGGTCTGGTCATAGCCGCGGGCGTCGCACTGGAGCGCCCCGACCACGCAGTGGTCGACGAGCGCCTTGAGCGTCGGCGCGTCCCAGGCGTTGAAGAAGTCGTAGTGGAACGACCAGCTCGGACCGCTGGCCAGCCTCGCCCGGGAGAGGTCACCGTTGACCGGGAAGGCCATCTTGAACTCGATCATCGGCAGCGCGACCGGGTGGTCGGCGGGGCACACGTTGTTGTTCGTGCCGGGGTTGACCACCGGGTAGGCCATGTGGCTGCGGTGATCGGGCGTGTCCAGGTACTTTCCGTCCCAGCAACTGGGCGCCTGGAAACGGATGTTGAGCTGGACGTCGGGACGGCTCGGGCAGTCCTTGGGGAATTCGACGTTGAAGTAGCTGTCGCCGCACTCCCAGCCCTCCACGAAGCCGGGGTGACGGCGGAACTCCTCGGCGGTCTGCATCGGGTCGCCCACCACGAACCGCAGTCCCTTGGGGAACGGCCGGACACTGGTGTAGTCGGTCACGCCCGCCTTGTAGTAGATGGTCTGCGGGCCGATGGGCAGCACCGGCTTGTCGCCGTTCGAGAGCGTGGGCATCCAGTAGCCCGACTTGTCCCCCGGCGCCTTGCAGGTGGTGCGGCCGGCGTCAAGGGAGGCCGTGGTGCTGGCCGCGTCGGTCGTGGTGTTGCCCATGAAGGTGTGGTTGTGGGACGCGCCCGGCTGCTGCGGATACACGATGGGGTCGTCCGACTTGGTGTGGCTCACCGAGCAGTTGGCCTGGAACTCGTGGAAGTAGCGGTGGGGCGGCTCCTTCGTGGACGGGGTGACGCCGGTGACCGGCGGGTTCGCGGGAATGTAGCCGTCGCCGTCCGGGTCCTCGGGCGAGAAGGCGGGCGACGCCGCCATGACATGCCCCGTGCGCCCCGCGTGGGCCGCGTGCGCTGCCGTGACACCGCCGCCCGCGGACTTCGCCGCGGGCGTCTCGGCGCTCATGGCGATACCACCGAGCCCGAGCGAGGTCAGCAGCAGCGCGCCTGCGATCAGGGGGCCTGAAAGGATCTTCGATCTCCGTGCCATGGAGACTCCTGCCACATGGAGAGAGGGTGAAGGTGGCCGGGCGGCCGGCGCACGGCGAGGACTCGCGACGCCGTGGGTGCGGGCCGAGCCGCCCGTATGACGGGCCGTCACCGGCCCGCGACAATAATGGGAGAGCGCTCTCCGAGATGGGAGTGTCCGGGCGGGGACGCAAAGGTGTCAAGGCGTCGAGCGGAAAGGATCAGACACCGGTCCCCATTTCCCTCTTGAACACAATGGCCAGGGACATGGCCGACCACAAATCTCCCCAAGTTCCCCCGAACCAGGGGATCTACCAGGGCAGTTGACGTTCAAAAAGCAACAACATGTAAGGACTGCGGTCACAACTCTTGACGAGTCATTCACATGGATGAAGCATTCGACGGCAAGAGAGCGCTCCCTCACCCCCCATCCCGTTCATTTACTGAACCAGGAGAGACGCCCCCATGACGCCTTCCTCCACGCCTTCCCCCACGTCTTCCTCCTCCGGTCGCTCCTCCGGCCGCTCCCCGGTCGGCCGTCGGGCGGTGCTCGGCGCCGCGGCCGCCGTCGCATCGGTCCCCGCCCTCGGCGGCCTGGCCACTTCCGCGGCCGCCGCCCCCTCGGGCCGGGGCAGAAGCGCCAAGGCCCTGCCCGGCGGCGGCGACCTCGGCCCGAACGTGATCGTCTTCGACCCGTCCACCCCCGGCATCCAGGCCAAGCTGGACGAGGTGTTCAAGAAGCAGGAGTCGGCGCAGTTCGGCACCGGGCGCTACGCCCTGCTGTTCAAGCCCGGCAGCTACAGCGGGCTCAACGCCCAGCTCGGCTTCTACACCTCCATCGCCGGGCTGGGGCTGTCCCCCGACGACACGACCATCAACGGCGATATCACGGTGGACGCCGGATGGTTCAACGGCAATGCCACCCAGAACTTCTGGCGCTCGGCGGAGAACCTCGCGGTCGTACCGGTCAACGGCACCAACCGCTGGGCCGTGGCGCAGGCGGCCCCCTTCCGGCGGATGCACGTCCGCGGCGGGCTCAACCTCGCCCCCAACGGCTACGGCTGGGCGAGCGGCGGATACATCGCGGACAGCCGCATCGACGGCCAGGTCGGACCGTACTCCCAGCAGCAGTGGTACACCCGCGACAGCGCGATCGGCGGCTGGCTCAACGGCGTGTGGAACATGGTGTTCTCCGGTGTGGAGGGCGCGCCCGGGCAGAGCTTCCCCAACCCGCCGTACACCACGCTCAACACCACCCCCGTCTCCCGGGAGAAGCCCTTCCTGTACCTCAACGGCGGCGAGTACAGGGTCTTCCTGCCGGAGAAGCGCACCAACGCCCGCGGGGTCACCTGGGGCAACGGCACCCCCCGAGGCACCTCGCTGCCGCTGTCGCAGTTCTACGTGGCCAAGCCCGGTGTCTCCGCGGCCACCCTCAACGAGGCGCTCACCCAGGGGCTGCATCTGCTGCTCACCCCGGGGATCTACCACCTCGACCGGCCGGTCCAGGTGAACCGCGCGAACACCGTCGTCCTCGGGCTCGGCTACGCCACGCTCATCCCCGACAACGGCGTCACCGCGCTGAAGGTCGCCGATGTCGACGGGGTGCGGCTGGCCGGTTTCCTCATCGACGCCGGACCGGTGAACTCCGCCACGCTGCTGGAAGTCGGCCCGCAGGGGGCCTCGGCCGACCACTCGGCCAACCCCATCACCGTCCAGGACGTGTTCATCCGCATCGGTGGCGCGGGGCCCGGCAAGGCCACCACCAGCATGGTGATCAACAGCCGGCACACCATCGTCGACCACACCTGGGTCTGGCGCGCCGACCACGGCGACGGGGTCGGCTGGGAGACCAACCGCGCCGACTACGGTGTCCGGGTCAACGGCGACGACGTGCTGGCCACCGGGCTCTTCGTGGAGCACTTCAACAAGTACGACGTGCAGTGGTTCGGGCAGCGGGGCCGGACCATCTTCTTCCAGAACGAGAAGGCGTACGACGCCCCGAACCAGGCGGCCATCCAGAACGGCTCCATCAAGGGCTACGCCGCCTACAAGGTGGCCGATTCGGTCACCACACACGAGGGCTGGGGGCTCGGCAGCTACTGCTACTACAACGTCGACCCGAGCATCGTGCAGCACCACGGCTTCGCCGCGCCGAACGCGTCGGGGGTGAAGTTCCACAATCTGCTGGTCGTCTCGCTCGGCGGCCAAGGCCAGTACGAGCGCGTCATCAATGACACCGGATCTCCCACCTCGGGCACCTCCACCGTGCCGTCCACTGTGGTGTCATATCCCTGATCTACGATGCCTCGCGGGTCGGTGCCCCCGGTGAACCGCCCCTCGAAGTGCCGACCGCCCAGGAAGGACCACACGCCATGGCCACCACCCCCGTGCGCGACCGCTCCACGATCATGGTGCTCAACGGACCGAACCTGAACCTCCTGGGCCGACGGCAACCCGAGATCTATGGCACCGACACGCTGGCCGACATCGAGAAGCTGGTGGCCGAGACCGCCGCGCCGCACGGTCTGACGACCGACTGCCGGCAGAGCAACCACGAGGGCCAGCTGATCGACTGGATCCATGAGGCCCGGGAGCGCCACGCGGCGGTCATCATCAACCCCGCGGGGTACTCCCACACCTCCGTCGCCCTGCGCGACGCCCTGGCCACCTGCGACGGTCTGCCGATCGTGGAGGTGCACATCTCCAACATCCACCAGCGGGAGACCTTCCGGCACCACTCCTATGTCTCCGCGCTGGCCAGCGGGGTGATCGCCGGTTGCGGTGTCCAGGGCTACGCGTTCGCCGTCGAGCGGGTGGCGGCCCTGCTGGCCGCCGCCAGGGCGTAGGCGTACGACGCCCCAGGTCCTGAGCGGACCTCAGGCCCTGATCACACGGACACCGGCCTCGGTGTACGGAGCGACCAGCTCCGCATCGGCGCCGGTGTCCGTGATCAGCACATCGATCTCGTCCAGTGCGCAGATCCGGGCGAACGCCCGGCGGCCCAGCTTGGAGCTGTCGGCCACGACCACCACCCGGGTGGCCCGGCCCGCCATGAGGCGGTTGATGCTGGCCTCCCCCTCATGGTGGGCGGTCGCGCCCTGGACCGTGTCCAGCGCGTCCACACCGAGGATCGCCAGATCCAGCGACACCTGGTCCAGCACCCCGGTGGCCAGCGGCCCCATCAGCTCGAAGGACTGCGGACGGGCCACCCCACCGGTGAGCACGATCTTCACCTGGGGGCGCACCGCCAGCTCATTGGCGATGTTCAGGGCGTTGGTGACGACCGTGACGGCCGGGCCGCCGCCCGAGGTGGAAAGGTCACCGCGCGTGGAGATGGCACGGGCGACCTCGGTGGTGGTCGTCCCGCCGTTGAGCCCCACGATCGAGCCCGGTTCGGCCATCCGGGCCGCGGCCGCTGCGATGCGCTGCTTCTCCGAGGCGCGCCGGGCGGTCTTGTAGCGCAGCGGCAGGTCGTACGAGAGATTGTGCGCGACCGCGCCGCCACGGGTGCGCGTCAGCATCTGCTGCTGAGCGAGTTCATCCAGGTCGCGCCGGATGGTCGCGGCGGACACCGCCAGCTCGGCGGCCGCCTCCTCGACATCGATTCTGCCGTCCCTGGACAGCACATCCAGCAGGGCGTTCCAGCGCTCGGGCCGTTTCACGCCGATCACCCTACCCGCTCCCCGCATGCATCGGCTCTGGACTTTCGTGCGTGATTCTGCGCATTATCAGCCCGTACGAAACAACTCCGCGCATCCGCGCATCCATACTGATCCATACTGCTCGGGTCATCCGTGCGACGAGGGGAGTCCCATGAGCCACACCGAGGCCGAGATCGCGAGCCAGCCCGACTGCTGGCGGCGCGCCATCGCTCTGGCCCGGAAACCGGAGGGGCCCGTACGAGCGGCGCTGCCCCGGCCGGGTGAGCGGGTCGCCGTCGTCGGCTGCGGCACCTCGTGGTTCATCGCCCAGTCGTACGCGGCGCTGCGCGAGGCGGCGGGCCAGGGCGAGACGGACGCGTTCGCGGCGTCGGAGGCGCCGCTCGGCCGCGCCTACGACCGGGTGGTCGCGCTGTCCCGCTCCGGCACCACGACCGAGGTGCTGGAGCTGCTCGGCGCGGTGCGCGGCCGGGTGCCCACCACCGTCGTCACGGCGGTCCCCGACTCACCCGTCGTGGGCGCGGCGGACGCCGCGGTAGTGCTCGACTTCGCCGATGAGCGGTCGGTGGTGCAGACCCGCTGGGCCACCACCGAACTCGCCCTGCTCCGCGCCCACTTGGGCGCACCACTGGACCACCTGGAGGCGGCCGGGGAGGCGGCGCTCGCCGAGCCGCTGCCCGGGCCGCTCGTGGACGCCGGGCAGTTCACCTTCCTCGGGCGGGGCTGGACCTATGGGGTCGCCCAGGAGGCCGCGCTCAAGATGCGCGAGGCGGCGGGGGCGTGGACCGAGGCGTATCCGGCCAAGGAGTACCGGCACGGCCCGATCAGCGTGACCGGCCCGCGGAGCGTGGTGTGGTGGCTGGGCGAGGGGGCGTCGGACGTGGCGGACGAGGAGATCACCCGCACCGGTGGCCGGGTCGCCGGCTTCGGCCGCGACCCGCTGGCCGAACTGGTGGTGGTGCAGCGGCTCGCGGTCGCGATCGCGGCTGCGCGCGGGCTCGACCCCGACGAGCCGCGCCATCTCAGCCGCTCGGTGATCCTCGGCTGAACAGAGCCGGGCGGGGCCGGGCGAGGACGGACGGGTCGAGCGGTCCGCGCGAGTACGGGCGGACCGCGGGATACGGGCGGACCTCGGGATACGGGCGGACCTCGGGATACGGGACAGGACCTTTGAACACGGGAACGGGCGGAAGGAGCCGGTAGATGCCGCTGGTGGCCACCGGAGAGATCGTCGGGGCGGCCGCACGGGCCGGGCTCGGCGCGGGTGCGTTCAATGTCATCCAGATCGAGCACGCCCAGGCCATCGTGGCCGGGGCGGAGGCGGCGGGCGCGCCGGTGATCCTCCAGATCAGCGAGAACGCGGTGCGGTATCACGGCGCCCTGGCCGCCATCGGGCGGGCGACCGTGGAGGTGGCCCGCGCGGCGCCGGTGCCGGTGGCCGTGCATCTGGACCACGCCACCGGGCCGGAGCTGGTGCGGGAGGCGGTGGACCTCGGCTTCGGCTCGGTGATGTTCGACGCCTCGGCCCTGGACTACGACGGCAATGTGGCGGCGACCGCCGAGGTGGCGGCCGACTGCCATGCCCACGGGGTGTGGGTGGAGGCCGAGTTGGGCGAGGTGGGCGGCAAGGACGGCGTCCACGCACCGGGCGCCAGGACCGACCCGGCCGAGGCCGCCGCCTACGTGGCGGCCACGGGCGTGGACGCGCTCGCGGTCGCGGTGGGCACCTCGCACGCTATGGTCGTCAAGGCTGCGGTGGTGGATCTGCCGCTGGTCGCGGCGCTGCGCACGGCCGTGCCGGTACCGCTGGTGCTGCACGGCTCCTCCGGGGTGCCCGAGGCGGATCTGACCCGTGCGGTGGAGGCGGGGCTGACGAAGGTGAACATCGCCACCCATCTGAACGTGGCCTACACCCGCGCGATCCGCGACCATCTGGCCGGCCACCCCGACGTGGTCGACCCGCGCAGGTATGTCGCGGCCGCGCGGGACGCGGTGGCGCGCGAGGTGACGCGGCTGCTGAAGCTGGTGCGGGCCGCGCCCTGAAGAGCTGAGAGCGTCTGCGGGAAGTTGCTGCGAACGCCGCCGATTCGCGCGGCAATACGCATCGGCTTCCGCGGCGCCAGCGTATTGACATGAGCTTATCAATTCACCCAAGATGCCCCAGTCGAGGTTAGGAAAGGTTCCTAACAAAGGGGTGTCCTATGCGCAAGCGTTTCGCGTTCGTGATCGCCACGGCCGGTCTGCTGGCCGGCTCCGTCACCGCCGGCGCCCACGCCAGCACCCGGGGCCCCGCGCCGGCCCCCGCGTCCACCAAGGAGGGCACGGTCACCGCGGCGCAGCTGCTCGCCAAGATGCAGAGCTGTTCCCAGATATCCAGTGGCAAGTACCGCACCGACGAGGAGACATCGGCCACCGTCCCGGTCTGCGGCGCCAATGGCGCGGTCTTCTGGAAGGCCGACATGGACGTCGACTGCGATGGCCAGGTGACCTCCCGGTGCAACGAGGACACCGACCCGTGGTTCCAGGACGACACCGCCTTCCACCAGTCGGACGGCAAGCCCCTGATCGCCGACAAGCTGCCGTATGTCGTGGTGCCCAGCCCGAGCTCCACCTGGGACTACCGGCAGGCCGGTATCAAGGGCGGCGGCGTGGTCGCGGTCATCTACAACAACAAGGTCGAGTACGCGGTGGTGGGCGACACCGGGCCGAACAAGATCATCGGTGAGGCGTCCTACGCCACGGCCAACGCGCTCGGCATCGACCCCGACCCCGAGACCGGCGGCGCCGAGTCGGGGGTGACGTACATCCTGTTCAAGAACTCCTCCGTCTCCCCCATCGAGAACCACGACAAGGCCGTGTCGGTCGGCGACGGCCTTGCGAAGCAGTTCGTCCAGAACAACTGACCCGCCGTCATCGGGGGACGTGCGGCACAGTCGCACGCTCCCCGATGATTTTTCCCGGGCCGGGCGGTCTGTACCGGTGAACGCCGCGACAGGAGGTGGACGTTGACCGGTCCCGAGCCCGAGAACCCGCCCATGCCGTCCCCGGCCGTGCCACCCCCGGCCGTGCTGGTACTGGCCCAGCCGGTCACCCGCGCCGAGGTGGCACGGCTCTGCGAACGGCTGACCGCGCTGGCGCGCCGCGCCGGTCCGGGCCCGGTCACCGTGGACGTGGGCGGGGTGGGGCGGCCGGACCTGGCCGTGGTCGAGGCCCTGGCCCGGCTGCGGCTGACCGCCGGCCGGCTGGGGCGCGGGATCCAGCTCCGCAACGCCCGCGGCGAACTGCGGCGGCTGCTCGCCTGGACGGGGCTGGACGAGGCCCTGACGGCCCCCGCGGCGTTAGGGCACGCCCTCGGGCCCGAGCCAGGCGGGGAGGCCGAACAGCGGGAAGAGGCGCTCGGTGTCCAGGAAGGAGTTGAGCCCGGTGATCCGGCCCCCTGATATCTCCAGTACCTGAAGCGCCCAGGGCTCATGGCGGCCGTCGGCGCCACCCGGGCGGTACTGGCCGAAGGCGGGCATGCCGTTGGCCACGGTCGGGACCAGACGGGAGCCGCGGCAGCCGATGCCATGGCCCACCAGCCACTGACGGATGTCCTCGTGACCGCGCAGCCACAGCTCGTACGGCGGCATGGAGAGCGTGGCGTCCTCGTGCAGCAGGGCGGTGAGGGAGTCCAGGTCATAGCGCTCGAAGGCGTCCACATAGCGGGCCAGCAGCGCGCGCTGCTCCTCGTCCAGCGGCTTGACCGGGTCGGAGTCGCTGACCTGGCTCGCGGCGAGGGTGGCCCGCGCTCGCTGCAGCGCGCTGTTGACCGACGCGACGGTGGTGCCCAGCAGCTCGGCGACCTCGCTCGCCTTCCAGGCCAGCACCTCGCGCAGGATCAGCACCGCCCGCTGGCGGGGCGCCAGATGCTGGAGCGCGGCGATGAACGCGAGCCGCACCGCGTCCCGCTGGGCCGCGACCTCGGCGGGGTCTCCCCCGTCCGACAGCACCTGGCCGTCCGGGACCGGCCCGATCCAGGTGGCCTCCGGCTGCTCGGCGAGCGTGGCCGGGAACGGGGTGGCCGCGGAGGTCAGATCCATGGGCCGGGCCCGCCGCTTGCTTCCGCTGAGCATGTCCAGGCACACATTGGTGGCGATGCGGTAGAGCCACGACCGCAGCGCGGACCGGCCCTCGAAGCGGTCCAGCCCCCGCCAGGCGCGCACCATCGTCTCCTGGACGGCGTCCTCGGCCTCGAAGGCCGAGCCCAGCATCCGATAGCAGTAACCGGTCAGCTGCGTGCGGTACGGCTCCAACTGGAGCTCGACACCGGCCGCGCCGTCCACCGCCGCCACATCACTCATCGCCGCACCTCGATCGTTTCGATCGCTCTTCGGACTCCCATCGGCGCCAAACCTAGCGGGCCCCACTGACAACGGCCCCGACCTGCGCAAACGACAGACGGCTCGGGGCGCCGGACGGGTGACTCAGGACACCGGGCGGGCACTGACCGCGGCGGCGTGCACCTGATGACCGCCGCTGGCGATCATCCGTACCTCCGCGCGGTCGCTGATCTCCGCCCGCACGATGCCGGTGTCGTCCACGTACACGGGGTGGCCGCCCGGACCGCTGCTCTCCGTGCGGTGCACCACCACGACGTCCTCGGCTCCCGGGTCCGGGGCGGCCGTATCCACGAAGACCAGCTCATACCTCTCTCGGCTCCGCATCACGCCCTCCTCCGCACCGACCCGCCCCCGTCATCTCAAACCGGGACATTCAACACTATCGCCCGTGCCGGGCGGCGCAAGAGGTTCGGTGCTCACCGCGGTGCCGCGGTCTCCGGCCGGTCCGCCGCGTCCGTGCGCTCCTCCTCCGCCGCCTCCTCGAACGGCGTCCTGCCGAGGTGCAGCATCGGCGCGAGGATGGGGCCGAACAGGGTGGCCACGGTGATGGAGCCCAGGGTGATGGCCCAGGCGAACGGGCCGAGCGGGGTGCAGTCGAAGAACTGGCTGACGCCCGGGGTCTGGATGATGGCGGCGAGCACCGCGGCCGAGCCCAGACCGGCGATCAGGACGTGCCGGTCCATGCCGCCCGTCGCCAGGGTCTGCGCCAGCTGGGTGCCCACCAGGGCGGCGAGCCCTACCGTACTGGCCCTGCGGCCCCGGCCGGTGACCCGGGCGCCGGTCCACGCCAGTCCGGCCCCGGCGGCCGTGATGACGCCCCGCAGCAGCATCTCCTTGGTGAGCGCCACGCCCAGCGAGCGGCTGGGGCCCTCCTTGAGCAGCCGTTCGCCGGTGTGCCCGGTGGGCTCGCGCACCGCGATGGCGAGCGCGGGCGCGAGATCGGTCAGCAGGTTGACCAGCATGATCTGACGCGCGCTCAGGGGCGTGGTGCCGGTCAGGGCCGAGGTCGCCACGCTGAAGGTGACCTCGCCGAAGTTGCCGCCGATGAGAATGGCGAGGGCGGCCCGGACCGAGGCCCACATGGCGCGCCCCTCCATCAGGGCCGAGACGATGGTCTCCAGGCGGTCGTCGGTGACGACGAGGTCCGCCGCGGCGGTCGCGGCGGGGGTGCCGCGCCGGCCGAGGGCGATCCCGACGTCCGCCAGCCGGATCGCGGGGGCGTCGTTGGCGCCGTCGCCGGTCATGGCCACCACCCGGCCGAGGCGCTGATACGCCTGGACGATACGGACCTTGTGGTGCGGGCTGCACCGGGCGATCACGTCCACCGTGGGCAGCAGCTCGTCCAGCCGCTCGTCGTCCATCTCGTCCAGCTCCGGACCGGTGCTCACCTTGGGCTCGGGGACGTCCATGATGGCGGCCGCGATGGCGTCCGCGGTGGCGGGGTGGTCGCCGGTGAGCATCACGGTCTGCACCCCGGCCTCGCGCAGCCGCTCAGTGGCCGGACCGGCGCTGGTGCGGACGGGGTCGGCGAGCGCGATGAAGCCGAGGAAGTCCAGGTCCCGCACGGTGGCGTCGGTAAGGTCCTCACCGTCCCGCATCGGGCGCTCGGCCACCGCCAGCACCCGCCGCCCCGCTCCGGCCAGCTCCTCGGCGGCGTCGGCCAGCTTCTTGATGTCCTCCGCGTCCAGCGGGGTGACCCGTCCGGTGCCCGGTACGCGCCGCCGGACGACCCGCTCCAGGACGCCCTCGGGCGCTCCCTTGACGCTGAGCAGCGCGCCGTGCGGGGTGCGCCCGGCGGTGGCGTGGTAGGCGCGGGAGGGTTCGAAGGGCAGCGAGTCGGTACGGCGCCAGCGGGGCGCTCCGCGCCGCACCCCGACCCCGGCCCGGCGGGCCCCGACGCTCACCGCGCGGTCGGTCTGGTGCGCCATGGGCTCGGCCTGGCGGGCCGGCGGGGTCGCGCGCAGGGCGGCGGCGAGCACGGCCTTACCGGGCGCGTCGAGCCGGTCGGCGGGAAGCGGGCCGCCGCCGTCGCTGACGGCCGCGAGCTGGAGGGTGCCCTCGGTGAGGGTCCCGGTCTTGTCGAAGCACAGTACGTCGGCGCGGCCGAGCGCCTCGATGGTGCGCGGATTGCGGACCAGGGCGCCGAGGTCGGCCAGCCGCCGGGCGGCGGCCAGCTGGGCGGCGTTGACCAGGAACGGAAGCCCCTCGGGGACGGACGCCACGGCGAGGTTGACGGCGGAGGCGAGGTTTTCGGTGGGCGGCAGGCCGTGCAGCAGTCCGGCACCGGCGACCGCGGCCGCGGACCCGACCGCGATGGGCACGCTGGAGCGGGTGAGCGCGGTCAGCCGGGCCTCGACACCGGTGACGGGGGCGGCCTGGCGGGCGGTGGCCAGGCTGCGGCCGACCTCGGTGGCCGGTCCGGTGGCCACGACGACGGCCTCCGCCCGCCCGGCGGAGACCGTGGTGCCCTCGTAGAGCATCGACCGGCGCTGGGTGATGTGGGCGCCGACGACCGGCGCCGGGGACTTGTGCACGGGGAGGGACTCGCCGGTCAGCGAGGACTCGTCGACCTCGAGCCCCTCGGCCTCCAGCACCCGGCAGTCGGCGGGCACCACGTCCTCCGGGCCCAGCACGACGATGTCGCCGGGGACCAGGTCCCCGGCGGTCACCAGGCGTTCCGTACCACCCCTGCGGACCCGGGCGCCGATCGCCGACCGGGCGAACAGCTCGGACAGCGCCCGCTCGGTCCTGACCCGCTGGAATCCGCCGACGAGCGCGGAGATGCCGGTGATGGTGGCCACCAGCGCGGCGTCGGTGCGCGAGCCCACGGCGGCGGCCAGGGCGGCCCCGGCGGCCAGGACCGGGGTGAGCGGGTTGGCGAGCTCCTCGATGAACGCGGCGGGCAGGGTGGTGCCGGTGGGCTCGCCCCGGCGTGGTCCCTGCGCGGTGCGGGATGCCGCCTCCTCCGGGGTCAGCCCGCCGGGCCGGGTCCGCAGCCGCTCCAGCACCCGGGGGACGGGCATCAGATACCAGGGGGTGGTGGTCACCGGCGGGTCCATGGGGCGGGCGAGGAGCTGGCGCGCCCGCCAGTTGCCCAGGGCGAAGGCCAGGGTCCCCGCGCTGGTGCCCGACGCCGCGGCGCGCGCGGTGGCCTGGTCCGGGGGCGCCTGGAGGGCGGCCACCGCGCCGATGGAGCTGCCGCCGGCGGACAGCAGGGCGCTCTCCCGGTCGACCCGCGCGGCCACGCCGACGGCGTCCACGATGAGCCCGGCCGACTCCAGGTCGGCGCCGACGATCAGATGCGCGCCCCAGGCGGGGGGCTCCCCGTCGCGGTGCACCCCGATGCCGCAGTCGGCGGCTCCCAGGGCCCGGCGGTTGCCGGAGAGCAGCAGCACCACGGCGCCGTCGGCCTGGAGGGAGCGTACGGAGGCCACCAGGCGGCCGCCGGAGGGCACCACGGCGTCGGCGAAGGTGATGTCGGTGGGCTGCTGCCGGTCGGTGGCCAGGACGATGCGGGACCCCGCCCGGCGGGCGGCGGCCGCCACGGCCTCGGCGCCCGGCACGGTCTGTGGCGCGAGCCCCACCACCGCCTGGAGCTTGCTCCCCCGGGCCAGGCCGAGCACCCGCTCGCTGCCCCTGCGGCGGAGTCTCGCCGCGGTCTGCTGCCCGGTGCGCCCGGTCAGCTCCAGCCGGTCCAGGGGACCGAGCACCCATCCGTTGTCGCGGCGGGTCTCCAGGGGCTCATCGGAGTCGAAGAGATCGAAGAGCCGCTCGGCCGTCCGCTCGGGGTCGGCGCCGCCGAGGAGTTCCAGGTCGATGGGCTCGTAGCGGTCGCCGCGCAGCGCCGCCTCGTCCAGCACCACCGTGTCGACCTGGCCCAGCCGCCGCAGTGAGCTGCGGTCCATGGCCAGGACACCGCGCAGTGCCAGGAACCGGCCGAGGCTGGTCGCGAACCCCTCCCGGCCCGCCCCCGGCGCCTTGGGCACGGAGGCGAACCCGACGGCGAACCCGCGGCGCGGGCCGGCGAAGGGCACGGTAAGGACCCCGGCCGCGGCGCCGGCGGCGATGGAGCGCTCCGCGAAGCGCTCCACGGTGTCCTTGGGGGTCGGTCCGGGCCGCTCGACCACGATCGGCTCGGCCACCACGTCCTGGGGGCCGTGCACCAGGTGCGGCTCCATCGCGGCCCAGGCCCGGCCCTCCGCCTCCGCCTCCCGCCACAGGGCCATCCGCTGGATGAGGTCGAGTGCGAGCCCACCGCCCCGGGTCGCCACGCCCTGGGTCAGCGCGGTCAGCACCGGCAGCGCCGCCTCGGTCGGCTCCCCGCGGGTGATGGCCAGGGCGAGGCGCCGCAGGCGGGGGTGGTTCTGGATGACGGACATGGTCGCCGCCACCTCGGTGGGCAGCCTGAGCCAGGGGGCCATCCGCAGGGCGGTGGCCACGCTCAGCCCCACGACGTCCGCGGCCACGACGGCCAGCGACTGGGACTCCCTGGCACCGCCGGAGGGGTGGCGGGGCTCGGGGGCCCATTCGTCGAACTCCTCGGTGGGCGCGGCGGGCTTCTGGACCTCCGCACGCTCGATCCGGGCGATCAGGTCCTGCTCGGACGGGGGCGGCTTGCCCACGGCCACCACGACCCGTTCGGAGGGCGCGTTCACCCGCGCCCACCGCACCCGCGGATGTTCCTCGAGCGCCCGCTCCACCCGGCGGGCCACCTGCTCGCCGCCGATGCCGTGCACCCCGCGGACCTCGATGTAGTACCGCCCCGGGTAGGACCAGATCCCGCGCTCGGCGGGCCGGACCAGCCGTCCGACGGTTCCGGCCGCATCCCGCACGCCCGCGGCCACACCGCTCTTGAGTGGCGCGAGCAGCAGCGAAGGCGGCAGGGGCAGGCGCAATGCTGACAGCGACGGCAGCGGTGACATCAAGGGACCTCCGCTCTCCGGGCGGCCCGCCCGGTTCATCACGATTACCCTGAAAAGGGAAGAAGATTCCATCCCTCATCACCGTGTGGATGTGAGACCAGTGACCACTCCCGCTACTTCACGCAAGCGCAGTTCCTCGACCGCCGCGAAGAAGACGGCATCACCGGCGCGCGGCGGCAAGGCGACGGCGAAGTCCCAGACCACGTCGGCCACCTCGAAGCCCTCGGCGGCCAAGAGGCCGACGAAGGCCACCAGGCCGTCGAAGACCACACAGCGGCAGCGGACGGCGAAGGCCGCCAAGGGCCCCATGGAGACATCGCGCAGCGACGGCAGGCGCAGCCTGACCGTCACGGTGCCCACGTTCAACGCCATGGGCCACGCCACGAAGGAGGGGTTCGATACCGTCGGCCACGCCACCAGAGAAACCCTCGACACCGTGGGCCACGCCACGAAGGAGACCTTCGGGACGGTCGGCCACGCCACCACCCGTGCGACCGGTGGTGCGGCGAAGGTCGCGATGAAGCCCATCGAGATGGCCCGCCGGGTGCTGCCCGCCAAGGGCGGACTCCCGCTGTACGTGGGGCTCGGCGCGCTCGGTGCCGTGGAGATCATCGAATGGCCGGTGGCCCTCGGCATCGGGGTCGGTTACGCGGTGCTGCGCAAGGGCGGCATCATGGCCGAGCCGTCCGAGCGGCGCGGCGCGGGCCGCGGCGGGGGTCGCACCTCGGACCGCTCGAGTTCGAGGAGCGCCCGCTCCGGGAGCCGTTCGCGAACGCGTAGATCAGCCAAGGCCGCGGCGTAACGTTTCGACCAGCGGCTTCGCGCCGCATCGATTCCGTCTGCAAAGCGGTCAAAAAACGGGCACAACTCTGTTGGGAACGGGCACCCCACAGTCACTGTAGCGTTGGTATACACCAGGAAGCGGGCCTAACACCCGTCACTGAATTCCCCCTGGGGTCCGGCGCATTGCGTGGCCGCGATGCGCCGACCCTCCGTCACCTGGGGGTTCACCCGAGACGGACTGACCACTCCGTCACGAACCGACCGAAAGCGGTGACTCCTCTTGGCCCTCCCCCACAGCGCTCAGAGTGCCCCTCGAGTGCCCGGACAGGCAGTGTCCGCCGCCTCGCGGCACGCCACCGGAATGGCCACGCTCGCCCCCGACCTCCATGTGGTGGCCGGGGACGAGGACTTCTTCCGGCACTTCGGCGCCTCGTCCGCCGAGTTGTGCGGCCGCAGCCTGTTCGACCTGCTGCACCCCAGCACCCCCTCCGTCCTGCGGGAACACTTCTCACGGCTGCACGACGGGCGGCGCACCCGCTTCACCGAGCGCGTCCTCGGCTACCACTCACGGGGCCAGGTGTTCTCGGGCAAGCTCACCGGCACGGCCATCCAGGGCCGGTCCGACCGACTCGCGGCCATCGTCGTGATGGTCAAACCTGATGACGAACGACCAGAGGAGGAACCGACCCCCACCAGCCAGAAGCTGCTGTCGCCGCTGGAGGCCCGGATACTCGAGGGCGTGGCCACCGGCGCGTCGACCGTACAGATGGCCGCCAAGCTCTATCTCAGCAGACAGGGTGTCGAATACCACGTGGGATCCATGTTGCGGAAGATGAAGGCACCCAACCGGGCGGCCTTGGTCTCGCGCGCCTACGCGGCGGGCATGTTGACCGTCGGCACCTGGCCGGCCCGCGTTCGCCCGGAATTCATCAAGTGACGCACCTCATGTGACGCCACGTCACACCGAACAGGCCCGGGGCGACACCGCCCCGGGCCTGTCGTCCTCGGCGGCCCGGCCGATACGTCATGAC
This sequence comes from Streptomyces endocoffeicus, assembly GCF_016741935.1. GTDB lineage: Bacteria > Actinomycetota > Actinomycetes > Streptomycetales > Streptomycetaceae > Streptomyces > Streptomyces endocoffeicus. Next base: position 1,441,940 of record NZ_JAERRG010000001.1, read on the forward strand.
TCGCGCGGCCCGGCCAATACGTCACGGGTCCCGCGGCCCGGCCGATACCTCACGGGTCCCGCGTGGCACGCCTCCGTCGCTCAGTAGGCTGAGACGGCCATGCGTTCACTCCCCACCGGATCGCGCACCGCGCGACGACGCCCCCGCCCCGGGCTGCCCCGCGCCCTTCTGCCCGCCGTGGTGGCCGCCTGCGCCGCCGTGACCGCCGCGGGGTGCGCGGCCCAGGCGGGGGTGCGGGACGACGGCTCGGCACCCCCGCTCTCGGCACCGGCCAGCGCGGTTCCACTGTGGCCCCAGTACACCCCCTCGGCCCCGCCCACGCCCCGTCAGAAGAACGACTTCACCCGCTATCTGCCGGTGGACAAGGTCAAGGTGCCCTCGGGCGGACTGGCCCGCCTGTCCGCGAAGAACCTGCTGCTCCACGACCCCAATGTGCCGGCGGTGGTGCAGAAGGAGGTCTCGCTGTGCCCGGACGGCAGCCACTGCCCGCTGCGGGACACCGTCCACCGCGATCTGACCGGTGACGGCCGGGACGAACTGGTGGTGGCGGCCGATCTGCCGGCGTTCGAGCGGACGCTGCTTCAGGTCTACACGGCCTCGGGCCGCACGGTCCGCCCCGTGCTGATCTACTGGGGCCCGCCCGGGCTCACCGGCGAAACCTTCGGCCGCGATCTGCTGATCTCCGCGATCGGCGGGGACGGCCGGGTCACCACCCGCTTCCGCTGGAACGGCAACGTCATGGTGGCCGTGACGCCCGAGGGCAGCACGGCCACCCGGACCCCCGTCCCGGAGGACGGCACGGACATCCGGCCCGTCCCGGATGACGGCGCGGACATCCGGCCCCCGATCCCGGAGGACGGCGGGGCCGCCCGGACCGCCACCCCCGGCGCCCAACCGGAGGCCGTGCCGGGCAGCACCCGCGGAGCGGCGGACACGGGTACCCGTACGAAGACGAGGACGACGCGATGACCACCGCCTTCACCCCGCCCGGCCCCGGCTCCCCGACCGAGGCGCATCTGCTGCTCGTCGAGGACGACGAGGTGATCCGCAATACGGTGCGGATGGCCCTGGAGCGGTACGGCTTCACCGTGTCCACCGCGGGCGACGGCCTCACCGGGCTGGAGATCTTCCGGGAGAGACAGCCCGATCTGCTGCTGCTGGATGTGATGCTGCCCGAGCTGGACGGCATCGGACTGTGCCGCAGGGTCCGCGAGTTCAGCCTGGCGCCGATCCTGATGATGTCCGCGCGCGGTGACTCCCTGGACGTGGTCTCCGGTCTCGAGGCGGGTGCCGACGACTATGTGGTCAAGCCGTGCGAGAGCGCGGTCCTGGTGGCCCGTATCCGCTCGCTGCTGCGCCGCGCCTCCTTCACCCCCGTGGTCCGCGCCCAGCGCGGCGGGGCTCCGGAGGCGGACGGCGCGGCCGGTCCCGACACCCTCGCCTTCGGCGATCTGACCATCGACACCCGCGGCATGGAGGTGCGCCGCGCGGGAGAGCCGCTGGCGCTCACCCCCACCGAACTGCGGATGCTGCTGGAGTTCGCCGGCTCGCCCGGTGTGGTGCTGGAGCGCCGTACGCTGCTCAGCCGGGTCTGGGACCACGCATGGCAGGGCGACACCCGGGTGGTGGACCTCCATGTGCAGCGGCTGCGGGCCAAAATAGGCGCCGAACGGATCGAGACGGTCCGCGGCTTCGGCTACAAGCTGCGGCGCTGACGATGACGCTGAGATGGCGGATCGTCGCCCTGGTGGCGGCGGCGACCTGTGCCGCCGCGGCCGCGGTGGGCGTCCTGGTGCACCACGCCTCGCGCGACCGCGAACTGTCCCAGGCACGCGACGGGGCCAGGACCACGCTCGACCGCGCCGCGGCCATCTACGCCCGCACCGGCGCCATCCAGGGCTCCGGCGCGGTGCTGGACGCGCCCGGGCTCCCCGGGGATCTGCGGCGCCTGGTGGAAAAGGGCCATCAGGGCACCGAGTTCACCACCGGCCCGGACGGACCCGAGATGTGGGCGGCCCGGCCCGCCGATGACCAAGTCCTGTCCGTACGCCTCGACATGAGCACCGCGATGCGCGACATCGGCGCGCTGGACACCAACATCATCCTGGCCGGACTGATGACCACGGCCGTGGTGCTGCCGCTGGGCGTGCTGACCGCCGAGCGGATGAGCCGGCGGCTGCGGCTGGCGGCGGCCACCGCGCGGCGGATCGCGGCCGGGGACCTGGACGCCCGGATCTCCCCCGCCACCCGCCCGCACGACGAGATCGCCGAGATCTCCGGGGCCGTGGACTCGATGGCCGCCGCGCTGCAGGAGCGGCTGCTCGACGAGCAGCGGTTCACCGCCGACGTGGCGCATGAGCTGCGCACTCCGCTGATGGGTCTGGTCACCGCCGCCGAGCTGCTCCCGCCGGGCGAGGCGGCCGGGTATGTGCGCGACCGGGTGCGGGTGCTGAGCACGCTGGTCGAGGAGTTGCTGGAGATCTCCCGGCTGGACGCGGGGGCGGAGGAGGCCGATCTGTCCCCCTGCCCCCTGGGGCCGGTGCTCGAGGAGGCCATCGCGGGCACCGGGCTGTCGGCGCGGCTGCGGACCGGCACGGCGGAGGACACCGGGCAGCGGGACCGCGAGGACATCGGGCAGCAGGACCGCGAGGGCATCGGGCAGCAGGACGTCACGGACGGCCCGAAGGTGTGGACGGACCCCCGCAGGCTGACCCGTATCGTCACCAATCTGGTGGTCAACGCCCATCGCCACGGCCGCGAACCGGTCGAGGTGACGGTGGCGGCGGACGGCCGGACCGTGACGGTCCGCGACCACGGCACCGGCTTTCCGGACGATCTGCTGGAGAAGGGCCCGCAGCGGTTCCGCACCGGGGTCCGGGAGCGCGGCCGGGGCCATGGCCTCGGGCTGACCATCGCCGTCGGCCAGGCTCAAGTCATCGGCGCCACGCTGGAGTTCGGCAACGCACCGGACGGCGGCGCGGTCGCCACGCTGCGCCTGCCCGAGCGCCCCGAGCAGTCCGAACGGCCGGAGCCCGGACCGATACACGGCTGATACATCGTCGAGCGGAAGTCGAGACCCGGCCGAGTCCCCGCCGAGACCGTCCGTAGCGGTTCCGAAGATCTTCGCTGAGGAGGATGGCGCCGACCCGCGCGAAACCTCGCGGCCGGGATCGACGGAGGAGCAATCGGCATGGCAGGTCCCCTGACGGCACTACGCGTACGGTTCACACCGGACTCGGAGCAGACGCCGCGGGACACCAGACCCCCGGGCCGGCGGCGCGGAGCGAGAGGACGCGGCAAGCGGAAGCGGACCGGCTTCCGGCGGTTCTTCACCTGGCGGAAGCTGCTCGCCTATGTGGCCGCCCTGTGCGCGCTGCTGATCGGGGCGTTCACGGTGCTCTACTACTCGATCGACATCCCCAGGGCCAACGCCCAGGCGAAGGCGCAGAGCAACGTCTACAAGTTCAGCGACGGCACGATCCTCGCCCGCACCGGCGAGATCAACCGCGAGATGGTCACCCTCGACCGGGTGCCCACCGGTGTGCAGCACGCGTTCGTGGCGGCCGAGAACAAGTCCTTCTACAAGGACTCCGGCGTGGACCCGACGGGCATCCTGCGGGGGCTGGTCAACACCGCGACGGGCAAGGGCACTCAGGGCGGCTCGACCATCACCCAGCAGTACGTCAAGAACTACTACCTGAGCCAGGAGCAGACCGCCAGCCGCAAGATCAAGGAGCTGGTGATCTCGCTCAAGGTCGACCAGCGCAACTCCAAGGAGGACATCCTCGCGGGGTATCTGAACACCAGCTACTTCGGCCGCGTCGCCTACGGCGTCCAGGCCGCCGCCCGCGCGTACTACGACAAGGACGTGGACGACCTCACCGTCGAGGAGGGCGCGTACCTCGCGGCGCTGGTGCAGGCCCCCAGCCAGTACGACTGGGCCGTCGCGAGCCCCAAGGCGAAGCGCCTGGTCACCCGGCGCTGGAACTACGTGCTGGACAACATGGTGGACATGCACTGGCTGGACCCCGCGGAGCGGAAGCGGATGCGCTTCCCCCAGCCGGTGGCCCCCGAGCCCGCCCCCGGTCTCGGCGGCCAGGCCGGGTATCTCGTGGACGCGGCCCGCAATGAGCTGATCGCCTCGGGCGTCAGCGAACAGGAGCTCGCCGCGGGCGGCTGGACCATCACCCTCAACGTCGATCCGGCCAAACAGCGGGCGCTGGAGAAGACGATGCACCAGGGCCTCGACGGCTCCGCCAAGGGCAAGCGGGCCCGCTCGGACGCGGCCGCCACCCAGGGCGGCGCGGTCTCGGTGGACCCGAGGAACGGGCGGATCGTCGCGCTCTACGGCGGCCGGGACTACACCCGGCACTATCTGTCCAACGCGACCCGCGGCGACTACCAGGTGGGCCCCGTCTTCGAACCGGTCACCGTCGCCTCGTCCCTGGACGCCAAGATGCGGGACGGGGCCACCGCCGGCGGACTGCCGGAGGTCAAGCGCACCGCCGGGGCCCTGGGCATGGACACCGACGGCGACGGCTTCGGCACCAAGGAGTCGGTCGGACTGGGGCTGATGGGCTCGAGCCCGCTGAGGATGGCCGGTGTCTACGCCTCGTTCGACCATCAGGGCAAGCGGGTCACCCCGAGCATCGTGAAGTCCGCCCGGCGCGGCGACGAGACGGCCGGGCCGCCGAAGGCGGTGGGCGACCGGGCGATCGCCCCCGCGGCCGCCCAGCTGATCACCCGGAGTCTCATCGAGGACGGCGGAGCGACCGCGGTACGCGCCATCAGACGGCCCTCGGCGGGCAAGGGCGGGGTCTCCGACGACAAGAGGGCCGCCTGGTACGTCGGTTACACCCCGGACCTGGTCACCGCGGTCGCCCTCTTCGGCGAGGACGCCGAGAAGCGGAAGCAGATCCCCTTGAAGAACGCCCGTGTCCAGCGGGTCGCCGAGCTCTGGAGCCACTACACCGACCAGGCGCTGGGCGACGCGCCCCCGGCCTGGTTCGACCTCGGCCCGGGGTCGGGGACGGTTCCGGTCCCGGCCGAGACGGGGCCTGCCGAGACGGGGCCGGCCAAGACGGGGCCTATCGCACGGTGAGGGCGGCGGCGAGGCCGGCGGCGAGGGCCGCGGCCCCGAGGAGGCAGACCAGCAGCAGCCGGCGGCGCAGCGTCCGGTAGACCTCCTGGTACTCCGCCCGCAGTTCCTCGCAGCGCCGCACCACCGTGCGCAGGGTCTGCTCGGTGACGGCCAGCTGGTCCTGGAGGTAGACCCGCTCGACCTCCGCCCGCTGGGCGGAGGTCAGCCAGTCGAGCCGCCCGGTGAGGCGGCGGGCCCGTTCCCGGGCCGCGTCCCGCTCGCCCCGCAGCAGCAGATAGCCCTCGATCTGGTTGATTCCGGCGGCGATACCGGGGGGCTCGGCGGCTCTGGCCATAGTCACGCCACACTCTCCTTCTGGCCGACATCGGGATGGTGCAGATCGAACGCGGGGGATTCGGAACGGATCTTCGGCAGGCTGACGAAGTTATGGCGCGGCGGCGGGCAGGAGGTCGCCCATTCCAGCGAACGTCCATAGCCCCAGGGATCGTCGGTGACGACCTTCTCGCCGTACTTGGCAGTCTTCCAGACGTTGTAGAGGAACGGCAGGAACGACAGGCCGAGGACGAAGGAACTGATGGTCGAGATGGTGTTCAGGGTGGTGAAGCCGTCGGCCGCCAGGTAGTCCGGAATTCTGCGCAGCATTCCCTCGGCGCCCAGCCAGTGCTGCACCAGGAACGTACCGTGGAAGCCGAGGAAGAGGGTCCAGAAGGTGATCTTTCCCAGCCGTTCGTCGAGCATCTTGCCGGTGAACTTGGGCCACCAGAAGTGGAATCCGGCGAACATGGCGAAGACCACGGTGCCGAAGATGACGTAGTGGAAGTGGGCCACCACGAAGTAGGTGTCCGAGACATGGAAGTCCATCGGCGGCGAGGCCAGGATCACGCCGGTCAGACCGCCGAAGACGAAGGTGATGAGGAATCCGACCGCCCAGAGCATCGGGGTCTCGAAGCTCAGCGACCCCTTCCACATCGTGCCGATCCAGTTGAAGAACTTGATACCGGTGGGCACGGCGATCAGGAACGTCATGAAGGAGAAGAACGGCAGCAGCACGCCGCCGGTGACATACATGTGGTGCGCCCAGACGGTGACCGAAAGGCCCGCGATGGAAATCGTCGCCGCGATGAGCGAGATATAGCCGAACATCGGCTTCCGGGAGAACACCGGAATGACCTCGGAGATGATGCCGAAGAACGGCAGCGCGATGATATAGACCTCCGGATGGCCGAAGAACCAGAAGAGATGCTGCCAGAGCAGCGCCCCGCCATTGGCCGCGTCGAAGACCTGCGCCCCGAATTGGCGGTCCGCCTCCAGGGCGAACAGCGCCGCCGCGAGCACCGGAAAGGCCAGCAGCACCAGCACACCGGTCAGCAGCACATTCCAGGTGAAGATGGGCATGCGGAACATCGTCATGCCCGGGGCGCGCATGCAGATGATCGTGGTGATGAAGTTGACCGAGCCGAGGATGGTGCCGAACCCGGAGAGGGCAAGACCCATGATCCACATGTCCGCGCCGACACCCGGTGAGCGCACCGCGTCCGACAGCGGGGAGTAGGCGAACCAGCCGAAGTCGGCCGCGCCCTGCGGGGTCAGGAACCCGCCCACCGCGATCAGCGAACCGAAGAGATACAGCCAGTACGCCAGCATGTTCAGCCGCGGGAACGCCACATCGGGCGCGCCGATCTGCAGCGGCATGATCCAGTTGGCGAACCCCGCGAACAGCGGGGTGGCGAACATCAGCAGCATGATCGTGCCATGCATGGTGAACGCCTGGTTGAACTGCTCGTTCGACATGATCTGCGTACCCGGACGGGCCAGTTCGGCGCGCATCAGCAGCGCCATCACCCCGCCGATGCAGAAGAAGGCGAACGAGGTGATCAGGTAGAGCGTGCCGATCGTCTTGTGATCGGTGGTGGTCAGCCATTTCACGGCCGTGGCCCCCGGCCCGGGGCGGCGCGACGGCGGGGCGGCCGGCGCCGCCGCGACAACGGTGTTGTTCCTCATGACCGCTAGGTGTCCGGCACCCCGTGGATCATCACTCCGACGGCCGGTCAGGATGGCCCGCCGCCAGGTGTGATGATCTGCGGTGTGCCGGACACCTTCGGATCATGAGCACCGACGACGCCTTCGACGCCGCCTACCGTGAGCATTACTGGGCGGTCAGCCGTTTTGTGGCACGGCGGCTGGACGATCAGGCATGGGACGTCGAGGAAGTGGTCGCCGAGGTCTTCGCGGTGGCCTGGCGGCGCCGGGCCGAACTGCCCGGGTCGCCGCTGCCGTGGCTCTACGGGGTGGCCCGGCACTGTCTGGCCAACACCGTGCGTGGCAAAGGCCGTTACCGCCGACTGCTGCTCAGACTGGGCCACCACGAGGTGACGCGCGGCGGGCGCACCGTGGCGAGTCCGGACGCGGAGCGGCCGGGCTCCTGGGTGCTGGAGGCGCTGTCCCGGCTCGCCGAGGCCGACCAGGAGGTGCTGCGGCTGACGGCGTGGGAGGAGCTGACCGTCGAGGAGCTCGGCACCGTGCTGGGGTGCGGCCGGTCCGCCGCGGCGATGCGGCTGCACCGGGCGCGGCGGCGGCTGCGGGAGCAGATAGAGACCCTGCGCCGGGACGACCGGATTTCGCCGGGGTGCACGAGCGGCAAGGGCGACAGGGCCCAGAGGGCTGACAGGGCCGACAAGGATGGACACGCATGACCGACGAACTGGATCTGCTCCGCGAGGCCAACCCCGTGTCCGCCGACACCGGCCCCTGGCGGGACCGGCCGCTGGACGCGCGGGCCGAGCTGCTGCTGCGGCGGCTGCCGTCCCGGGACCGGCGGCGCCGCACCGTACGGCGGCGCGCGGTCTGGAGCCTGGGGGCCGCGGCGGCCGCGACGGTCGTCGCTCTGGCGCTGACCGTCTCGGGCACCGGCTCCTCCCCCGCCGTGGCCGCGCCCAGACCACTGCCGCTGGTGGCGCATGCCTCCCGGGCGGACGTATCGCTCGCCGAGATCGTCCGGCGGGCGCGGGCGGCGGCCGAGGAGTCCCCGGGGAAGAGCGAGCGGGGCAGCCATTTCCAGAGCTGGGCGCTGAGCATGAAGTCGGGCGAGGACGCGGTGACGCTGCCCCGGGAGTCGCTGACCCGCTGGAACGCGGACGGCAGCGGTTCCACGCTGGAGGTGGCCACCGATCCGCGCCATCCGGACCGCCCGGTGATCGAGGACGGTCCCCCGCCGCGTACGGTCCACGACGGCAAGGTGCTGAGCGAGGAGCACTATCCGCCCGGTATCGACGGCGCCAACCAGAGCTACTTCGAGGACCCCCCGGCCGGTGCCGCCGCGCTGCGCGAGTATCTCGCCGTCTGGTCCCCGGGCGCGGACCGCGACCCGGCGGAGCTGCTCTCGGCCATCGGGTCCTTCCGCACGGTGTGGATCCCGGGACCGCGCCAGACGGCGGACATCGTCACCCTGCTCTCCGGGCTCAAGGGGCTTCGCCCGGCGGGCGAGGTCACCGACCGGCTCGGCCGGGAGGGGCAGGGATTCCGGTTCACCGGCACCCCCGAGAGCCGTTACCTGATCGTCCTCGACCCGGACGACGGCAGGGTGCTGGACATCGAGGAGACGTTCACCCGGGACGATCCCGAGTACCGGGTGAAGGCGGGCGATGTGATGTCCTACACGGCCTACATCTCCTGACCACCGGCCACGCCGGGAGAGGCGGGCGGGACGCGGGTGGCGCGGGCGGAGTACGGGGGCGCTGTCGAGGCACGGGGCACGGGGCACGGGGGCGGAGTAGCGGGTGGCCCGGTCGGCCGTCAGACGTCCTCCCGCTGGCAGTGGGGGCACCACAGGCTGGTCCGCCCCGCGATCCGGCCGCGGCGCAGCGGATCGCCGCAGCGGGGGCAGTGCGGATCCGGGTCGTCACGCCGCCCGGTGAGCCAGTCCGGGTCGTCCGGTACCCGCCCCGCCCGCACCGAGGCGCGCAGCACCTCGCGCAGCGCGCTGTGGAGCCGATCGCGCTCGCCGTCGGTCAGCGCGTTCACCGGCCGCCGCGGATGGATCCGGGAGTGCCACAGGATCTCGTCGCCGAGCAGATTGCCGAGTCCGGCGATCACGGCCTGGTCGGTCAGGGTGGCCTTGACGCGTCCGCGCCGCCCCTCCAGCAGCCGGTCCAGATCGGCCCGGCCCAGCGAGAGCGCGTCCGGGCCCTGATCGCCGATGATCCGGTCGATGTCGCCGTCGGTGGCGGCGAGCCAGATGCCCTGGAGTTTGCGCTGGTCCTCGTAGCCGAGGCGGTGGCCGTCGTCGAGGTCGAAGGCGACGCGCTGGAACCGGCCGGCCGGTTCGGAGTCCGCCCCGCAGACCAGCCGCCCGGTCATGCCGAAGTGGAGCACGACCGTGGGCCCGTCGGTGGGGGCGATCAGCCACTTGCCGTGGCGGCGCGGTGCCGCGAAGCGGCGGCCCTCGATGTCGCGCTTCAGCCGCTGCGCGGTCACCCCGTGCAGCACCCCCGGATCGGCCACCTCCGCCCGCTCGACGCGGTGGCCCTGGGCGCAGGAGGCGAGCGTCCGCCGGAACCCCTCGACGTCCGGAAGCTCGGGCATAGCGTCAGGCTACGCCCGGGGCTTCCGTCGCGTTGTGGAAAACACCCCCGTTCGGGGGTCTTCATCGGATAAAGTACCGAATTATGCGATTCATGCGTGCCGCCCCGGGGGTGAGCGGTCGCAGCCAGACGTTGTTCGCGATCACTCGGTGTCTGCCGTTCCTGGTCCTCGCGGCGGTACTCGGCATCGAGCTCTCCCCCGCGCACACCCTCTACACCGGCCCTCTGCTCTCCCCGGCTCCGGCGCTGGCGGCGGTGACCATGGGGCCGGTCGGCACCGTCGGGGTGGCGGTGCTGGCGGGCTTGGTCAGCGCGATCACCGCCATCCACAACGACGCCTGGGGCACCCCGCAGCTGTACACGAATCTGCTGGCCCTGCTGGTGGTGGCGGTGGCGAGCGTGGTGACCAGCGCGGTGCGGGCGCGCCGGGACCGCGAGCTGGCCCATATCCGCCGGATCGCCGAGGTGTCCCAGAACGTGGTGCTGCGGCCGCTGCCGGCCCGGATGGGCGTGGTGAACACCGCCAGCGTCTATCTGGCGGCCGAGCGCGGTGCGCAGATCGGCGGGGACCTCTACGAGGCGATGTGCACCCGCTACGGAGTGCGGCTGATCGTCGGCGATGTGCGGGGAAAGGGGCTGGCCGCGGTGCGGTCCGCCGCGGCCGTCGTGGGTGCCTTCCGGGAGGCGGTGCACTACGAGCGGGACCTCGCCGAGGTGATGCGCCGCTGTGCGGCCGCGCTGGCGCGCGAGTACGAGCTGCTGGACCGCTCCCAGCTGCAGGATCCGCAGGAGCTCGAGGAGCAGTTCGTCACCGTGCTCCTCGCCCAGGTGACGGACGATTCGCTGGTCCAGCTGATCAACCGGGGCCATCCACCGCCCCTGGTGATGCGCGAGCGCGAGGTGCGCTCCCTGGACCCGGCGCGCCCGCTGCCGCCACTCGGACTCGAGGAGTTCCTCGGCCCTCCCGCGATAGGCGTCGAGACCTTTCCGTTCCTGTCCGGTGACCGGCTGTTGCTGCACACCGACGGGGTGCTCGAGGCCCGTAACAACGACAACGAGTTCTTTCCGCTGCACCGGACCATGGAGACGCTGGACGGCGCCACCCCGTCCGAGTACCTGGACGGGCTGCGCCACGCCCTGGTCCGGCACGCCGAGGGACGGCTGGCGGACGACGCGGCCATGGTCCTCATCGAGCGGGACACCGGCGGCCCGGACCGGCGGTTCCGCTGAGCCGGTCGCGCCGTCTCCGAGCCGATCGCGCCGTCTCCGAACCGGTAGCGCCATCTCCGAGCCGATCGCGCCAGGGCGCCGTACATCCGCCGTACCGTCGGCCGGTGTTGGCGACTCCGGCATGGGTTGACGCCCTCGCGGAGCGCGACGACACTGTCAGGGACGGTCACGATTGTCAGCGCCCACCGTGCGGAACCCCCGCTCAGGTGGGTCATCGGCCCCGGCTCGTTGACAGGCAACCCTTCTCCCGCGACGGGGTGCCCCCGGGTGACGACCAGGTTCCGTCGGCGTGGACGGGACAAGCGCGGTCTCGCTGCCTCGCGAGCCCCCGATGATGGGATCGGTGGAGATGCCCAGGACCGACAGCCACGGGGACGGCGCCCGTCGGCGTCCCCGGCCGTTGTCCCCGCTCCGCCGGCTCCGCCTCCTGACCAGACGGCTGCACATCGATCTGCTGCGCATCTGCAGCGCCTCCAGTCCAGCTCTCTGAGTCGGCGCGAGCCGACACGGTCACCGAGCGCGGTCCCGCGCGCCGGGGGTCGGGTGTGTCCCGGCACCGTCCCGGCGGGCGCCCCGCGCGGGCTTCCCTTCCGTCGCCCCATCGGCGCCGCCCTCAACCGGCGGTGGCCGGGGCTTCCGTCACTGCCTTGGAGAGCCATGTCCGAGACGTTTCCGGTCAGTTCAGGTCCTGCCGCTCTTCTCGACCCCGACCCCTGCTCGCCCCGCCCCCGGATCGCCCCGCCCGCGCCACCGCACCGCTTCCGCAGCCGCATCGGCGTCGACCTCGCCGGTGGCTTCTACCCGGTGCCGCACCGCTATCGGCTCTACCTCTCCGCGAGCTGTCCGCTCTCCCTGCGCGTCTCCATCACCCTCGATCTGCTCGGGCTGCGGGACACCGTGGCCACCACCCTCGTCGGGCTCCCGGACGACACCCCCGAGGCGTACGCCGCACTGCGCGGGGCCTACGAGGCCACCTGGCACCGCTACAGCGGACCGGTGGACGCGCCCGCGCTGTGCGACCGCTGGACCGGACGTGTCGTCAGCAATCACACGCCCGACATCCTGCGCGACCTCGCCGGCCATCTGAGCGACGACAGCGGGACCGGACGCCCCCGGCTGCGCCCGGCGGCCCTCGCCACGGACATCGACGCCCTCCGGGACCTCCTCGACGCGGACATCACCCACGCCGCCCGGCAGGCCGGGACGGCGGCCGAGGCGGAGTGCCGGGACGCGGCGCTGGAGCGGCTGCTGACCGCCCTCGGGCGGCTCGACCGCGGGCTGACGGCCGCGCCGTACGCCCTGGGCGAGGAGCTGACCGCCGCCGATGTGGACCTGTGGGTGGCCCTGGTCCAGCTGGACACCGAGCACCGGCTCCGCCTGGACACCGACGCGGCCGACCGGGTCTCCCGCCATGGGCAGCTGCGCGCCTATGTCCGACGGCTGCACGCCCACCCGGCCTTCCACACCACGCTTCCGGAGGCCCTCCAGGACGAGGTGTCCTGAGAGGGCACCGAAGTGTCCCGAGAGAACGTCGAGGTGCCCCGAGAGGGCGTCATGGTGCGCCGTCAGGCGGCCGATCGGGGCCAGTCGTCCAGGCTCTGGAGGTGGCGCACCGCCTCTTCCAGCGCCCCCATCCCGAGGTCGATCAGCGGGTTCCGCCGGCTGCCCCGGCGCACGCAGGCGAGGATCCGCCGGGTCGGAATGTGCTCGCCCGCCACCGGCACCCGTGCCACCGCCTGGCCCGCCGGGCCCTCGGCCAGCCGCGGGATCAGCGAGACGCCCAGCCCGTTCCCGACCAGCGACCAGACCGCCGACCAGTGGGTGGCGGCGTGCACGATCCGCGGCGAGAACCCGGCCGCCGCGCACAGCATCCGCACCCGCTGGGCGTGGTCGCAGGTGCCCGGGTCGGCGACGATCCAGTCCTCGGCCGCCGCGTCCTCCAGCCGCACCGACGCCGCCCCCGCCAGCCGGTGGTCGGCGGGCACCAGCATGATGTGCGGCTCCTCCAGCAGGGGGCTCTGCTCGAACCGCGCGTCATCCGGCGGCGGCCCGCCCTCGATGGGTTCCACGACCGCGAGATCCACCTCGCCCGCCACCAGCAGGTCCATGCTCTCCTCGGTGTCGCACTCGCGCACCCGCACCAGCAGGTCGGGGTGGCTGTGCCGCAGCCGCCCGGCCGCGGGGGCGATCAGGCCGCTGATCGCGGTGGTGAAGCCCGCGATGCGCAGCGGTCCGGTCATGCCCGCGCGGTAGGACTCCAACTCCGCCCGCGCCTCCTCCCACCGGGCCAGCAGCGCGTCGGCGTGCTCGATGAGCAGATGCCCGGCCGGGGTCAGCCGGACGCCGCGGCCGTGCGGCTCCAGGAGCGGGACCTTGAGTTCGCGCGCGAGCTCGCGCATGTGGTGGGAGACCGCGGACGGGGTGAGGTGCAGGGCCTCGGCGGCCGCGGTGACCGTGCCCTGCTGGCGCACCACCCGGAGCATATGAAGCCGGCGCAGGTCAATCATGAAATCATTTTGCACATACGACCCGGAAAACGTGCAATGGACCTCAACGGTCGTCCGGCGTCATCCTGCTGCCATGAACACCGACACGCACACCATCGTTTCCCGGCACACCACCAGCGAGGGCGTCGTGGTCTGGAGCCGCTGCGCCTGCGGACGGCTCCAGATGGCCCTGATCCCCTACGGCACCGGCGGCAAGGGACTCACCGCGGGCGGACATGGCCTCCAGTGCCCCCGCTGCGGCCGTTAGGGCCCTTCTTACGGATCTCCGTGGAGGAAGGACCCTAGCGCCGCTCGGCGGCGCGACGAACGGCCCGGCGCTCAGGACAGCGCGGCCCGCGCGTCGCCGAACTCGCCCATCGCCCCGGCCACGATGGCCTCCAGACGGGCGTGGTGGGCACCGCGCCAGTAGACCCGGTCACAGACCGTGCAGCGCGCGAAGACGTCGTACGTACGCCGGGTGCCGTGCCGCAGCTTCTCCCGGACCGTCTCCTTGTCGGCGTCCTCCAGCGGCCCGTTGCAGGCGGTGCAGCGGGTCCAGGGCGCCAGACCCGGGGTGAACCGGCCGAGGATGTCGCGCAGTTGCTCATCGGGTCGGTCGCTGTAGACATACGCCCCGGCCCACAGCTCACGGCGGCGCAGCAGCCCCCGGTCGCGGGAGAGCAGCACCCGGCGCTGGGCGGCGGAGCGCGCGGCCAGCTCGGGGTCACCGATGTCCTCGCTCTCGTACGCGGCGTCCACGCCCAGCAGCCGCAGCCGCCGCGCGAGGGTGCCCAGGTGCACATCGAGCAGGAAGCGCAGCGGCGCGCCCGGCACCCGCTGCGGGCGGACGACCGGTTGGACCTCCACGGTCTCCCCCGCGCCCGGCACATGCGAGACCGCGGCCTCCTCGCCGTTCACCAGCAGCCTGCCGACCTCGGTAAGCGGCACCCCGAGCGACTCGACCACATGGCCGAGGGTGGAGACGCCGTCGGTGACGACGGCCGTCCAGGCGCGGCGGCGCTCGGGAACGGCGAAGAATCGCAGCTCAGGGGCGAGGCTGACGTGGATCTCGGGTCCATTCACACCGCCAGCATGCCAGGCGCCCCCGGCCCGGGGCGACGGCGTTTCGGGGGTCGGGCCGACCGGGGCCACCAGAGCACCTGTGTGTCCGTGTGGCGCGCGGGCCGGGGCGTCACTCCGGCGGCTCGGCCGCCTTGGCCCGGTCGCGGCGCCGCTTGCGGCGCCATGCCACCGTCCGCAGATAGTCCTCGTGCAGCACCCGCCCGACGAGCGCACCGCCGAAGACCACGTAGCCGACGCCGACCAGCCAGGACTGGACGACCAGGACGGTGCCGACCGGGCCGTAGGAGACCGTGCTGGAGGCGATCAGCGGGGAGAACACCAGCTGGGAGAAGACCCGCAGCCCCAGCAGTCCGATGCTGGTGGCCAGCGCGCCGGGCAGCAGGGCGCCCCAGCTGATCCGCCCGCCGAGCAGCAGCCGCTGTGACCACCAGAAGAACAGCACCGTGCCCAGCACCGCCACCAGCACCCGGGAGAGGCCGGGCGCCAGATGGGCGGAGAGCAGCAGATAGCAGATCAGCACCACGAGCCACACCAGATGGCGCCAGACGGTGTGCCAGCGGCCGGCCGGCAGCTCCCACACCTTCTCGTAGCCGACTTGGAGCACCGTGCCGAAGCGCAGTCCGAAGATGGCCAGCGTGGCCAGACCGAAGGCGGTGGTGGACTCCAGCGCCTGCTTGGGCGGGGCGAACAGCCGCTGCACCTCGTCCCGTGAGGTCGTGGTGAGCCCGAGGCCCTCGGCCAGCCACTGGGCGAAGCCGAGCCGGTTCACCGGATCGGCCGCGGCGACCACGATCAGCAGGGGCACCAGGGTGAGAAAGCCCAGGGCGGCGAAGCCCATCGCGCGGTGCAGCAGCTCGAATTCGCTGCCCCGGCGCCATCCGCGTCCGATCGCGGACCGGTCGAACGCGTCCTCCAACCGCCGCCACCAGGACCAGGACCTGGGCCCTCGGGAGCCGGACGCGGACCGATTCTCGGACATACCCGCTCCCCTACTCGCGCCACCGGCTCGATCTGGGCAGTGCCGTCCAGGCTACTCGGGGCGGTGACGTTCCGCCGGGCGCTCCGCCAGGACTCCCACCGGAACACATGTGCGGTGCCCGGGCCGCCGTCGGTGCCCGCTCGGCGGGCCTCACGCCGTGGCCATGACCGGGGCCCCGCTGTCCGCGTCGATGACGCTGACCCGGACGGCGGGCTCGCGCACCGTGTCCAGGCTGGCCCCGGCGTCCACCGCGAAGAGCACCAGCACGGGCCTCGCGGCCGGGCCGCCCCCGTACACCCCGGCGAACTGCAGGATGCGCCAGCCGCCGTCGTCCCAGTGGTCCAGCAGCGCGGAGCGCACCACGCGGGAGACGCTCTGCCAGGCGCGCGAGCGCTCGAGCAGTTCGACGGTCGCGGCGACCGGGACCGCCGTCCGCGCTCCGGTCGCGGCGAGCGGATGCCCGGTGATCCGCAGCCGCAGCCGGCGCAGCGGCAGCCGCCAGCGGCGGTCGGGATCGGCGGAGAGGGCCGTCAGGGCCGCCGCCGCGGCCAGGGCCAGGCACAGCGCCGCGGCCGGACGGCGGGCCGCCGCGGTCCACCAGGGCTGCTGGGCCAGGGCCGCCGCGACCCCGCCCGCGAGGACCGCGGCGGCGCGGGCGAAGGCGCACCAGGTGAGCGGGGTGTCGTGGTGCGTCGTACAGCCGCAGGAGGAGCCGGGCGCGGCGGCGCGGGCGTAGCCGAGGTAGCCGAGGAAGCCCGCGCCGAGGAGGGCGGCCGCCGCTCCCGGGAGCGGGGTGCCGGGCGGTGCCAGCAGCGCGGCGGCGAGGAGGAGTTCGAGGGCGCCGAGGGCACGGAGGGCGAGCGCGGCCCGGCCGCCGTCGCGCAGCAGCCGCGCGAGCGCGGTACGCGGCGCCTGCCGGGCGGTGCCCCGGCCGAACAGCTTGCCCGCACCGGCCGGCCCGAGCACCCCGGCGAGCACCAGCGGTGCGAGGTCGCGGACCAGGGCGTTCACCGCCGCCTCCCCGCGCCGGGGGCGACCGCGACCCGGACCAGGTCCACGGAGCCGTCGGACGGCCGCCACGCGCCCAGCACCTGGGCGCTCTGCCCGATGGTGAGCCGGGACAGATCGGCGGTGGGCGAGGCGGTGCCGTACGCGGCGTTGGTGGTCTCCGCCATGAGGTTCCCGACGATCTCGTGCCGCCCGTGGGCGAGGTGCAGCCGGGTCTTCTCGATGCCGCGGATGGTGGCGTGGAGGTTCACGATGTTGACCCACACCGCGTCGGCGGCGAGAGTGCCGTCGGGCAGGGGAACGCCGCGGGCGTAGAGTCCGTCGCCGGTCTCGATATCGGCCGCGGTGGTGGCCCGCGCCTTCCAGACGCTGGTGGCGCCCGTGACCCGCACCCGGGAGTGGTCGCCGTAGGAGCCCACGACCGCCAGGACGTCGTCATTGATCGCCGTGATCCGCCCCTCGGCGAAGGCGCTCTCGGCGACCGCGGGGTCCAGGGGCCGGATGGGCGCGGCGAAGGCGGCGTCGGCGTCCACGGCGCCCAGGGCGGTCGCCCCGATGACGGTGGCGCCGTGGAGGGCGGCGGTGGTGAGGAAGCGACGGCGGTCGAGGGGGTCGCGGGTTCGGTACGCGCTCATGGCCGGGCCCGCCTCATTCGAAGATGGAGACCGGCAGGGTGCCGGAGCTCAGGCTGCCGATGGCGGAGAAGGCGGCGGGGGTGAGGTCGATGATCCGGTTGGTGCGGCAGACCCCGTCGCAGCAGGTGGACTCGGAGCAGAAGCCGCGGGTGCGCGGTCCGCAGTCGCTGACGGTGACACAGACGCTCGCGCCGGAGCAGTCATGGCGCACCTTCATGACCGAGCCGCAGCCGCGCCGGGGTATGTCCTCGCCGCACAGGTCCGGCCGGGTGATGTCCCAGCACTCCTTGGAGGCGTTGGGCCAGGCGGCCTGCAGGGCGCTGGACCGGCAGGTGCCGCACGCGCCGCCGCCCGCGGAGGCGCACGGGCCCCAGGCGCTGCCACAACAGAACCAGGTGGCCTCGCCGTTCCAGAGCTTGGTCGATCCGCACGCCATGGCACTGTCCTCCCGGCCTCGGTCCCGCCCTCGGAGCAGCACCATCATCTGTGGGGCCGGGCGCGGTCGCCACGGGAAGGCGTCCGGTCGGAGTCCTCACAACCGCTCGACCTCATCAGCGTGGCGCCTTGAGATCCCTCAGGTCATGACGGTCTTACGGTCGTTGTGTCGTTCGTTGTGTCTTTCGTTGTGTCCGGTCTCGACGTGTCTGTTCTTCTCGACGTGTCTGTTCTTCTCGCGGAGTGATGCCGTCCAGGACCATCGACAGATACTGGCGGGCGATCTCCTGGGGGCTGTGCCGGCCGCCCGGCCGGTACCAGGAGGCGGCGACCCACACCGTGTCGCGCAGGAAGCGGTACGCCAGCCGGATGTCGAGGTCGGCGCGGAAGACCCCCTCGGCCACTCCGCGCTCCAGCGCGCCCAGCCACGCCCGCTCGAATCTCCCCTGCGATTCGGCGAGATAGCGGAAGCGCGGTTGCGTGGACAGGTGCTTGGACTCCTTCTGGTAGATCGCGACGGCGGCGCGGTGCCGGTCGATCTCCCGGAAGGACTCGGTGACGAGTGCCTCGACGGTCTCCCGGGGGCCGAGTCCGGCGCCGAGCACCTCGTCGTACCCGGCCCAGAGCTCGCTCAGGAAGGTGGAGAGGATCTCGTCGACCATCGACTCCTTGGAGTCGAAGTGGTAGTAGAGGCTGCCCGCGAGCATCCCCGCCTCGTCCGCGATCCGGCGGACGGTGGTCGCGTTGTACCCCTGGGCGGCGAAGACCTCCGCCGCGGTCGAGAGCAGTTCGCGCCGTCGCTCGGGGGACGGGGTCACGGTCGTCTTCTTCTCGCTGTTCTTCGCACTGTTTCCGGTGGAAGCGCGGTTCCTGGTGGAATTCGGCACGTTCTCATTCTCGCCTCATGGGTCGGGGCCCGCGGGCGGCGCGCTCGCGTCGGGGGCCACCGGCGACGCCCGCGCGGAGGTCGCCGCGGCGAAGGTGGCCACCGGCGAGGCCGCGTACACGGCGGCGCGCACCGCCCTCCAACCGCATGGCGCGCTCGGCCGCACCGACGAGTACGACCTCTCGCTGTGGATCCGCGAGGCCCGCGCCCTCCGCTCCGCCCGGGGCTCCCCGTCGGCTTGCCGCGCCCGCGTCCTCGCGCCCTGACCGGTCTTGATCCATGCTGTATCGACCCATCAGTGAGCGAACAGCGAGGTATGCGCGGATGCACCGGCCCCGGCCCACCCTGGAGAGCGTGGCGCGGCGCGCGGGGGTCTCGCGCGCCACCGTCTCCCGTGTCGTCAACGGCTCGACCAAGGTCGGCGAGGACAGCCGTGAGGCGGTTCTGAGCGCCATCCAGGAGCTGGGCTACATCCCCAACCAGGCGGCCCGCAGCCTGGTCACCCAGCGCACCGACTCCTTCGCGCTGGTGCTCCCCGAGGAGCCGGGCCGGGTCTTCTCCGACGACCGGTTCTTCCCGGGCGTGGTGCGCGGGGTGAGCCAGGAGCTGGAGGCCGCGGACAAGCAGCTGGTGCTGATGATGGCCCGCTCCGCCGCCAGCCGTGACCGCATCGAGCGCTTCGCGCTGGCCCGCCATGTGGACGGGGTCATGGTCGCGTCGATGCACGGCGCCGATCCGCTGCCCGCCGCGCTGGCCCGGATGGGCATCCCGGTGGTCTGCAACGAGCGGGTGCCGGGCCCGGCGTCGCCGCCGTACGTGGGGGTGGACAACACGGCGGGCGCGGCGCTGGCCGTGGAGCACCTGATCCGCTCCGGGCGCACCCGTATCGCCACGGTCGCGGGCCCGCAGGACATGGTGGCCGGGATGGACCGGCTCTCGGGCTACCGGGCGGCGCTGGACGGGGCGCGGCTGGCGGCGCAGGTCGCGGTCGGGGACTTCACCCAGGAGTCGGGGGCGCTCGCGATGCGGGAGCTGCTCGACCGGGAGCCGCGGCTGGACGGGGTGTTCGTGGCCTCCGACCTGATGGCGATCGGGGTGCTGCGGGCGCTGCGCCGGGCCGGTCGGCGGGTGCCGGACGACGTGGCGGTGGTGGGCTTCGACGACATAGAGCCCGCGCGCTACACCGAACCCCCGCTGACCACCGTGCGCCAGCCGATAGGCGGCATCGGCCGCCGTCTGGCCCGCCAGCTGCTGCGCCTGACCGCCGGAGAGAGCATCGAACCGGCGCTGGTCCTCCCGACGGAGCTGGTGATCCGCGAATCGGCGTAGCCCGGGGACGCCCTCGTGGTCAGCCGCCCGCGTACCGCGGCAGCCACGCCCGGAAGTCGCGTTCGAAGGCGTCGTAGCGGCGGCGCAGCTCCGTGCCCGGCCAGTCCTCCGGCAGAAGCCGTGCGGGCAGGACGGGGTCGGCGAGGAGGTGGCGGAGGGCGGCGGCCGCGACGGTGAAGCGGTCCGCGGGTTCCTCCGCCTCGTCCAGCGCCGCGCCGAGCAGCCGGGCCTGGCGGGCCCAGCCGTCCAGGTCCCACAGGCGCGCGGCGAGCTCGGCCGGATCGTCCTCCGGCGCGCCGGTGAACCAGCCGCACTGCTCGGCGGCGACGTCCGGGCGCGGGTGGACGAGGTTGGCGGGGCGCATCCAGGTGCCCTCGCGCAGTTCGGCCAGGCGCAGGGTGGCCATGGCCTGGCGGAGGGCGACGCGCTCGGCCGCCTCGCGCCGGTCGGAGGTGACGATCGCGATCTCCCAGGCGCCGTCCCAGCGCCGGGTGCGGGGGGCACGGCTCTCGTCCTGCCGTGCCTGGCGGGCCAGCAGCCGGTCGGTGAGCCGGTAGGTGCCGCCGCTCTGCTCCAGGTCACCGGCCGCGACCATCCGGGTGAGCGCGACCCGGATGGTGCCCTCGGCGGTGCCGAAGAGCGCGCCGACGCGCACCAGGGCGCGGGCGGGCAGCTGGGGCGGGTGCAGGCCCAGCAGGGTGCTGAGCACGACCGAGCGCGCGGTCAGTGGCCGCAGGGTGAGCGTTCCGGTGTCGTCCATGGTTACGCGAAACCCTATCCATTACAGTTCTGCGTCGCGCATAATGGAAGTGTAAGACCCGGCCGGACCCGGGAGACCACCGCGAACGAGGAGATGTCTGCCATGAGCGCTACGCACGAGGTCCTCAACCAGGCCCCGCCGCTCATCGGCTTCAGCACCGCGGACGACCCCGCCCTGCTGGAGGCGCTGCGGCGGCACGGCGGCGGCTGGGGCGAACAGGAGGTGCGGGACCTGGGCGCGCGGGCCGGTTCCGCCGAGGTGCAGGACTGGGCGCGGATGGCCGAGGAGCACCCCCCGGTGCTGCACACCCACGACCGCTACGGCCACCGCGTCGACGAGGTCGAGTACCACCCCGCCTACCACCAGCTGATGGGCGTCGCCGTGGAGAGCGGCCAGCACGCGGCGGCGTGGAGCGAGACCCGTCCCGGCGCCCATCTGGTGCGGGCGGCCAAGTTCTACGCCTTCGCGCAGGCCGAGCCCGGCCATGGCTGCCCGATCTCCATGACGTACGCCGCGGTCCCGGCGCTGCGCGCCGAGCCGGAGCTCGCCGCCGTGTACGAGCCGCTGCTGGCCGCCCGCACCTATGACTTCGGGCTGCGCCCGCCGCTCGGCAAGCGGGGCCTGATCGCGGGCATGTCGATGACGGAGAAACAGGGCGGCTCGGACGTCCGCGCCAACACCACCAGGGCCGTACCGGACGGCGAGGGCCGCTACGTGCTCACCGGCCACAAGTGGTTCACCTCCGCGCCGATGAGCGATGTCTTCCTGACACTGGCCCGGACGGAGGAGGGGATCACCTGCTTCCTGGTGCCCCGGGTGCTGCCGGACGGCAGCCGCAATCCGCTGCGGCTGATGCGGCTCAAGAACAAGCTGGGCAACCGGTCCAACGCGTCGGCCGAGATCGAGTACGAGTCCGCCCTGGCCTGGCGGGTCGGCGAACCGGGCCGCGGGGTGCGGACCATCGTGGAGATGGTCAACGTCACCCGGCTGGACTGTGTCATCGGCTCGGCGGCGGGCATGCAGGCCGGGCTGCGGCAGGCGCTGCACCACGCCGAGCACCGCCGGGCGTTCGGCGCCGAGCTGGTGGACCAGCCGCTGATGCGCAATGTGCTCGCCGATCTGGCGGTCGAGTCGGAGGCGGCCACCACCCTCGCGATGCGGCTCGCGTCCGCCCTGGACCGCGCCGAGGACGGGGACGAGAGCGAGGCGGCGCTGCGCAGGCTGGGGCTCGCGGTGAGCAAGTACTGGGTGTGCAAGCGCGGCGCCACCCACGCCGCCGAGGCCCTTGAGT
Source organism: Streptomyces endocoffeicus (assembly GCF_016741935.1). Taxonomy (GTDB): domain Bacteria; phylum Actinomycetota; class Actinomycetes; order Streptomycetales; family Streptomycetaceae; genus Streptomyces; species Streptomyces endocoffeicus. The sequence goes on from NZ_JAERRG010000001.1 coordinate 1,463,743, forward strand.
GCCTGGGCGGCAACGGCTATGTGGAGGAGTCCGGGATGCCGCGCCTGTATCGCGAGGCGCCCCTGCTGTCGATCTGGGAGGGCTCGGGGAACGTCGCGGCGCTCGACGTGCTGCGCGCGCTGGGCCGGGAGAACGGCGCCCTGGAGACGTTCCTCGCCGAGGTCGACACCGCGGCCGGGGCGGACGCCCGGCTGGACGCGGCCGTGGACCGGCTGCGCGGGCTGCTGTCGCAGCTCACCGACCCCGAGCGGGCGCAGCTGCTGGCGCGTCGGCTGGCCGAGCAGATGACGCTGGTGCTCCAGGGCAGCCTGCTGGTGCGGTACAGCCATCCGGCGGTCGCCGACGCGTTCTGCGCCTCGCGGCTCGACGGGGACTGGGGGCACGCCTTCGGCACCCTGCCGCCCGGCACCGACACCGGCCCGATCCTGGAGCGGGCCCGCCCGAAGGACGCACGGTGACGCCCACGGACGGCGCGGCCGGCGCGGCCGGCGCGGGGGCGGCGGAGGACGCCGCCCGTGACGCGGAGGACGCCGCCGGTGCGCGCCTTACGGTTCGCACGGAGCGGGAGGGCCCGGTCACCACGGTCGTGCTCTCCCGCCCCGAGGTGCGCAACGCCGTCGACGGCGCGACCGCCACGGCGCTGGCCGACGCCTTCCGCGCCTTCGACGCCGATCCCGGGGCGCGGGTCGCGGTGTTGTGGGGCGAGGGCGGCACCTTCTGCTCCGGGGCCGATCTGAAGGCGGTCGGCACACCGCGCGGCAATCGGGTGGCCGAGGACGGCGACGGCCCGATGGGGCCCACCCGGCTGCGGCTGTCCAAGCCGGTGATCGCGGCGGTCAGCGGCCACGCGGTGGCGGGCGGGCTGGAGTTGGCGCTCTGGTGCGATCTGCGCGTCGCCGAGGAGGACGCGGTCTTCGGGGTGTTCTGCCGCCGCTGGGGCGTCCCGCTGATCGACGGCGGAACGGTAAGGCTGCCACGGCTGATCGGCGCGAGCCGGGCGATGGACCTGGTGCTGACGGGACGGCCGGTGCCTGCCGACGAGGCGTACGCCATCGGGCTCGCCAACCGCGTCGTACCGCCGGGGCGGGCGCGCGCCGAGGCGGAGCGGCTGGCGGCCGAGATCGCCCACTTTCCGCAGACGTGTCTGCGCTCGGACCGGGCCTCGCTGCTGGAGCAGGAGGGGCTGCCGGAGGACGAGGCCATGGCGCGGGAGCTGCGCCACGGTCAGGCGGCGCTGGCCGAGGGGCTGGACGGCGCGGCGCGGTTCGCCGCGGGCGCGGGACGGCATGGGAGCTTCAGCGGGCCGTGACCGGCGCGCTCGGCCGACTGGGGGCGGGTCCCGGGACGCGCCCTGGGGGCGGGCCGCCCTCGGTCGGCCGAGCGCGCATGAGGGGAATCTCCTCGGCTAAACGTCGATGCGCCAATGTCAGCATTACCCATTCCCCTATTCGGGGTAATTCCTGTGGTCACACGGCTGGCGGGCGCCCGTTCGGCGGAATATCTCCTCGTGAAGCGATGGCAGCGCGTATGGCGTGCGGGGGTCCTGGCCACTGCCCTTGTCCTCACCTCGGCGGGAGCGACAGCCCTGGCCGACGAGGACGGTGACGGTCCGGCGACCGCGCCCGCCTCCCCTCGGCCGACGGCCGATACCCGGTCCTGGCCCGGGGGCCCGGACGACGGACCGCTCGCCTCGGTGCGGATCCGGATCGGTCCCGGCCTGTGTGTGTGCATCGCCGCCTCGGCGGGCCCGGTCGGCCTCGTCGCCCGATACGGCTGGTGCCCCAAACCACCCAAGCCACCTAAACCACCCAAACCGACGCCGACCCCTACGCCCACGCCGACACCGACTCCTACGCCCACACCTACGCCGACACCCACGCCCACCCCCACCCCGACGCCGTCCTCGACACCCACCCCCAGCCCGTCCGCCACACCGAGCCATACGCCCACGCCCACGCCGACCCCCACTCCTCCCCCCACCCCGACGCCGCGGGCCCCCTCCCCCACGCCCGCTCCGCGGCTCCCCGCGCCGGGCCCCACACGCGCGCCCGCGCTGCCGCCGCCGCCCTCGCCCTCGCCCTCGCCCTCGCGCACCCAGCCTCCGGCATCACCCCCCGCGCCGGCTCCCGCACCGACCAGGACCCGTGCCGTCGAGATGCACGCGTATGAGAAACCCGTGCACAAGAAGCCCGACAACGGGACCTCCTTGGTCACCTTCACCCTGCTGCTCACCGCGCCCGCGGTCCTCGCGGCCGCCGCTCTCCGTCCGCGTTCGCGCTCCGGCGCGCGCGGCGGGCGGCGCGGCTGATGGCCCACCGCCGAACCGCTTGGGAGGTTCATCCATGCCCGAATGGCTGATTATGACCCTGGTGATGGCCGGGACCTGCGCGGTCGTGGTGACCGGGGCAGTCCTCAACTCCCGCAGACTCGGGGAGGAGGACGATCCGGACGAGACCCCCGATGTCCTCGACTACATGATCATGATGATCGGCGTGGTCTACGCGATCGTGCTGGGCCTGGCGATCGCCGGTGTCTGGGAGGCGCGCTCCGCCGCGCAGGACGGGGTCCGTACGGAGGCGCAGGCGCTGCACGAGGTGGCCGAGCGGGCGAGCGTCTACCCCGGCCCGGTGCGCGACCGCATCCGCGGCGACGTGGACGCGTATGTGGACCATGTGGTGCACACCGAGTGGAAGGTGATGATCGACAAGGACGAGCTCACCGACCGCGGCACCGAACTGCTGACCACCCTGCGCCGCGATGTCACCCTCGCCGCCCCGCACAACGATCTCCAGTCGCAGGCGTACCAGCCGATGGTGGATCAGGTGGCCGCCGTGGACGACGCGCGTGGCGCCCGGCAGCAGAGCGCGGGGTCCACGATGCCCCCGCTGGTCTGGTTCGGCCTGATGCTCGGCGCGGCGCTGGTGATCGGGCTGGTCTTCACCCTGCAGATCCGCCGCTCGCCCCGGGAGCTGATGCTCGCGGTGATGTTCACCGCGCTCATCGTCTTCCTGCTCTTCCTGGTGTGGGACTTCGACGAGCCCTTCGGGCGGTCGGTCGGCGACTCGACCACGGCCTTCACCGATCTGTTCCCCAGCGCACGGGGAGGGTCTTGAGCCCGTTCTGGAAGTTGGAGGTGAGCCGCACCGGCTCACCTGCCCGGCGCAGCCCCGGCAGCCGGTCCAGGGCGGCGCGCAGCATGGCCCGCATCTGGACCCGGGCCAGATGCGCCCCCAGGCAGACATGCGGTCCGAAGCCGAAGCTCAGATGGTCGTTGGGGGTGCGGGTGATGTCGAACCGGTCGGGGTCGGTGAAGACCGTCTCGTCGCGGTTGGCCGAGGCGTGGAAGACGACGACCTTCTCACCGCGCCGGATGAGCTGTCCGCCCAGTTCCACATCGCGGGTGGCGGTGCGCCGGAAGTCGATGACGGGCGGCCAGTAGCGCAGCATCTCCTCCACCGCGGAGCCGGTCAGCTCGGGCCGGTCGAGCAGCAGCCGCAGGCTCTCGGGGTGGTCGAGCAGGGTGAGCAGCCCGCCGGGGATGCCGTTGCGCAGCGTCTCGTTGCCCGCCACGGCGAAGAGGAAGAACATGTTCTCGAACTCGTCCCGGCTCAGCCCGCCCTCCCGCATCCGCGCCATCACACTGCCCGGCCGGGGCCGCTCGGCGAGTGCGTGGGCGTAGGCGAACATATCGGCCAGGGCCTCGCGGGAGCGCGGGTTCATCGGCCGGCCGTCGGGGCGGCGCGGCGCCGAGGACGGCCGGTGGGCGAGGGCGGCGCGCCCGATGGGGCTCAGCCCCTCGCGGGCCGCGGTGGACAACCCGGCGTAGTCGGCGTCCTGGTAGCCGATGACCCGGCCGGCCCAGTCGAACAGCAGCCGCCGGTCGCCCTCGGGGACGCCCATCACCTGGGCGAGGGTCCAGACCGGCAGATCGGCGGCGAGCTCCACGAAGTCGGCCTCGCCGCGCCCGGCCACGGAGTCCACGAGCGCCGCCGCGCGCTCCTCGATGACCGCCTCCAGCTCCCGTACGGCGCGCGGGGTGAAGGCCGCCGCGACGATGCGGCGGCTGCGGGAGTGGTCGGGCGGGTCCTGGTTGAGCATCATCGCCCGTACGAACTCCAGGTCGGCGGGCGTGTCGGGGTCGCGGATCTGGGTGGCCCCGAGGTGGGAGGAGAAGACCTCGGGGGTGCGCAGGACGTGTTTGACGTCGGCGTGCCGGAACACCGCCCAGAAGCCGGGGCCGGCCGGCCAGGCCCCGACCGCGGGCTCGTCGATCCGGCAGACGGGGCGGGTGGCCCGCAATTCGCCGAACAGGGCGTACGGGACACCGGCGGTGTAGGTCTCGGGGAGGAACGCCGCGACAGGGTTCACAGCCGAGACCGTACGGCGCCGCCCTCCGGGCCCGTCAAGACACCCTGCCCGTCAGGACGCCCCGCCCGTCACGCGGCCCTGAGCCACCGGACCCCCCGAGCCCACCGGACATCGCGCGGCCCCTAAGCCACCGGCACCGGGAGGATCCGGCGCAGCGGGTCCTCGGGCAGCCGGCCGTGGGCCTTCCACTCGCGGGGGTAGCCGACCGAGACCTCCTGGAACTTCACCCCGTCCTCCACCGTCGTCCGGGGGATGTGCAGATGGCCGTAGACGACCGTCTCGGCCCGGAACCGCACATGCCAGTCGGCGGTCAGCTCGGTGCCGCACCACAGCGCGAAGTCGGGGTAGCGCAGTACCCGGGTGGGCAGCCGGGTCATCGGCCAGTGGTTGATGAGCACGGTCCGCAGCTCCGGGTCGACGGCCGCCAGCCGCGCCTCGGTCTCGGCGACCCGGGCCCGGCACCACGCGTCGCGGGTGGGGTACGGGTCGGGGTGCAGGAAGTGCTCGTCGGTGCAGACCACCCCCGCCTCATGGGCGTGGGCCAGCGCGGCCTCCTTGGTGGCCAGGCCGTCGAGGCGGAAGGTGTAGTCGTAGAGCAGGAACAGCGGGGCGATGACCAGCGGCCCGCCGATGCCCTCCCAGAGCGGGTAGGGGTCCTCGGGCGTGACGATGCCCTTCGCCCGGCACATCTCCACCAGCGCCTCGTAGCGCGCCACCCCCCGGACTTCCAATGGGTCCTTGGGATGGGTCCACAGCTCGTGGTTCCCGGGTGACCAGATGACTTTGGCGAAGCGCTCGCTCAGCAGGCCGAGGACCTCCTCGATCTCGGAGAAGACCTCGCCGACGTCCCCCGCGACGATCAGCCAGTCGTCGTCGGAGCCTGGCCGCAGCCGCTCGACGATCGCCCGGTTCTCCGGATAGGCCACATGAAGGTCGCTGATGGCGAGGAGTTCGCCCCCGTGGGTGCCGCTCATTGTCTCTCCTGTCGTACGGTGGCGCTCATGACGCGGTCGCGGTGCGCGGGCACCGCGGGACGGGCCGGGTGATCACCGGACCGTCCCTGGCGCTAGCCTCGCAGATGTGGTGGACAAACTCCCTCCGTCTTTTGAACGGGGAACCGACGGACCGAAGGTCATCGTGGCCGGACTGGACGGGTCCGAATCCTCCTGGCGTGCCACGGCCTACGCCGCCGGGCTGGCCAGACGCCAGAAGGCGCTGCTGGTCGTGGTCTACATCCAGCCGGTGCTGGCCGCGGGGGCGGCACTCGGTGCCTCGGTGGCCGACACCACGGGTGAGGTGGCCGAGGAGCTGATGCGGGAGATGCGGGAGGCCACCGAGCGGCTGCGCGGGGTCTTCGAGGTGCGCTGGGAGTTCCACACCTTCCGGGGCGATCCGTACAACGGCCTGGCCCAGGCGGCCGATGAGCTGAAGGCCGACGCGGTGGTGGTGGGCGCGTCCGAGCAGGCCGGGCACCGCTTCGTCGGTTCGGTGGCCGTACGGCTGGTCAAGGCCGGGCGCTGGCCGGTCACCGTGGTGCCGTAGGGGCCGCCCGTCCGGCTCGCGGAGCCCGGCGCGGTGAGGCACCGTGGGAGAAGCGAACGGACCACCCCACGGACCGGGGAGACTGCGATGGCCCACACCTACCGGGTGACCGAGATCGTCGGCTCGTCCGGCGAGAGCGTCGACGACGCGATCCGCTCCGCCATCGGCCGTGCCTCGAAGACGCTCCGAAATCTTGATTGGTTCGAGGTCGGCCAGGTGCGCGGGCATATCGAGAACGGCCGGATCGCGCACTACCAGGTGGGGCTGAAGGTCGGATTCCGGCTCGAGGACCCCGACGCCGGCTCCGGGGACCGGGCCGGCTGACCCGGGCTCAGCCACGGGGCACGACGGTGGACAGCACCGACGGCAGCGGATACCAGTCGGCGGTCGCGAAGCTGGCGTGCCGCGCGGCGAGTTCGGACACCCGGTCCCGCGCCTGGGTCTCGGTGGGGTTGGTGCCGTCGATCGGGGGTGCCACGTTGTGCGCGTCCGTCATGATCAGCAGATAGTGGCGGTCGTCGTACCAGGCGGTGTCGATACCGCTGGTGACATACGTGGACGCGTCCCCGTCGAACAGCACGAACCACGGCCGGAGGGCGGCGTCGGTGTAGCGGGTGCGCGGGTCGCCGGAGGCGGCGCCGTGGACGGCGGGGAAGGCCGCGGCCTGACCGAGCTTCCCGGCGGCGGACAGGTCCCGCAGATGGGTGGCGTACTCGCGGTCGGTCCACAGCGTGTCGAGGGGGTTGTTCTCCTCGACCGTGCCCGGTATCAGCTCGACGATGAACTTGCCCGCGAGCGCCGAGCGGGACGGCCAGCCGCCCGCCTGAACCGCCTCGTCGAGGGTGGCATGGCCGCCCACCACATCAGCCGGGCGCAGCACCGCGTCGCCCAGGGTGGCGCCGAGGAGGGCGTCGAGGTCGGCCGGGCCGCGGCCCTTCTTGCCGTTGAAGCCGTCCTTCATCTCCACCTTGACGAGGATGGGGCGGTGCCCCGGATGGGCCTGGTGCCAGGCCCGCATGTCGGCGAGGCAGCCGGCCAGGCTCTGGTCGCGGGGCTTGGTGCGCAGCTCGCCCGGGGCCGCGGCGTTCTCGCAGTTGTTGTCGTTGCCGAGCGGGTTGGAGTGTGAGACCCGCCAGCCGGGGCCGAAGGCGTTGGTCCACACATCGAGTTCCAGGAGCGAGGCTCCGGAGTCCAGCGCGTCGGCGAAGTAGGGGTACTTGGCCTTCTCGTAGGCGTTGTGCACCCCCACCGAGGTGGTGGCGGAGTACGACGGATCGTCCGCGGTGGCGGGCCGGGCCCCGGCCGGTGCCGTCAGACACAGTGCGGCGGCCGCCGCGGCGACCGCCACCGTTCCCGTGCGCCGGGCATGACCGCGCGCCGGAGTCCCCACCCTGCCCATGTGTCCCCACCCTCGTCGATGTCGCGACCAACTGGGCAGAAGCGTACGGGAGTCACGTCATGGGTTACGAGCGGTCATGGGTCACAGCGGTACGGGCCCGGCGGCGTGCTGCCGCTGAGCCCGTCTCATGTGCCGCGTCTCACACGGCTGGGGTCGTTCAGGGGGCGGCACCCCACCCGTCAGGGTGCCACCCCGGCAGGGCCTCCCCCGTCGGGGCCTCACCCGTCAGGGTCTCACCCGTCAGGGCCGCTCCCCCGCGCCGGTCGTCGCGGCCTCGCGCACTCGTCCGCCGGGCGGGCCGGGGGCCAGTGGCGCGGTCTGGTCCATCCCGGTGCCGCGCCGCAGCCCGGTGAGGAACTCCTGGAGCGTCTCGACGGCGGTGTGCCGGGGCCGCCAGCCCAGTTCCTCCTGGGCGCGGGTGGTGTCCATCAGCGGGAGCCGCAGGGCGGCGTCGAACAGCTGGGGCGAGGGCGGCAGCACATGCAGATGCCAGGCCGTGGCCATGGCCGAGCGGGCGGCGAAGCGCGGGATCCGCACCGTCCGCGCGTCCAGCAGACCGGCCAGCGTCTTTCCGTCCACCGGCGGTTCGGCCGCGAGGTTGAAGGCGCCGCGCACCTGACGGCCGAGCGCCAGCCGGTACGCCTCGGCGGCGTCGTCGGTGTGCAGGACCTGGAGCCGCAGTCCGGGCAGGTCGAAGACGGCGGGCAGGAAGGTGGCGCGGACCAGCCGCCGGGGCAGGAACGGGCCCATGAACAGTCGGCGCTGCTCGGCCGCCGCCTCCTCCTTGAACAGGAAGCCGGGCCGCATCCGCACCACCCGGACCTGCGGATGCTCCCGTTCGAAGGCATCCAGCATCCGCTCCACATACGCCTTCTCACGGCAGTACGCGGCCTCCGGCCAGCCGTCGGTGGGCCAGGACTCGTCCACCGGGCGGCCGTCCTCGGGGCCGGGCGAGTAGGCGCCCACCGAGGAGGCGTACAGCAGCACCGGCACCTCGGCCCGTGCCACCGCCTCGAAGACCCGCCTGCTGCCGAGGACATTGGTGTCCCAGGTGACGGCGGGCCGGTGGCTGGGCTGGATCAGCCAGGCGAGGTGGATGACCGCGTCGGCGCCCTCGAAGTGCCGTACGAGGCCGGCCTCCTCACCCGCGTCCCGCCCGATGTCCGCGCGTACCCAGGTGGTCTTCGGCGGCGACCAACTGGGCACCCTGCGGGCGACGCCCACGATCGACTCGATGTCCGGGGCCTCGCCGAGCGCGCGGACGACGCTCGTACCGGCGTTGCCGGTGGCCCCGACCACCACCACGCGCATTCCGTGCTTGACACCCATGTTTCCGCTCCTTTCGGCAGCGTCCTGGTTTCAGCCCTTGCCGATCAGCTGCCGCGCGGCCGTGACGATCGCGTCCGCGTCGATTCCCGCGTCGCTCAGCTGCTCGTCGGGGGTCGAGGAGGCCGGCATCATGCGCACCGCGAGCCGGATCATCCGGGGTACCGGACGGCCGTCGCCGAACGCCTCGAGCACCGCGTCGCCCAGTCCGCCCTCGGGGTGGTGGTCCTCCACGGTGACCAGCCGCCCCGTCACCTCGGCGGCGGTACGCAGCGTCTCGACGTCCACCGGCTTCAGCGAGTACAGGTCGATGACGCGGGCCGCGATCCCCTCCTGGGCGAGCCGGTCGGCGGCCTCGACGGCCTCGTGCAGGGTGACTCCGGCGCCGACCAGGGTGACCCGGTCGTCGTCACCGGCGCGCACCACCTTGGAGCCGCCGATGGGGAAGCTCTCGGTGGGCGGGTAGATGACCGGCGTTCCGCCGCGGGTGGTGCGCAGATAGCGGATGCCTGACCCCTCCGCCATGGCCGCGGTCAGCTGGGCGGTCTGGTTGGCGTCGCACGGGTAGAGCACCGTGCTGCCGTGCACCGCCCGCATGGCGGCCAGGTCCTCCAGGCCCATCTGCGAGGGTCCGTCCTCACCGATGGCCACCCCGGCGTGGGAGCCGATGAGGTTGAGGTCGGCGTCGCTGATGGAGGCCATCCTGATGAAGTCGTAGGCCCGGGAGAAGAAGGCCGCGAAGGTGGAGACGTACGGGTTCCAGCCGCGGGCCTGCATGCCGACGGCGGCGGCCACCAGCTGCTGCTCCGCGATGAAGAACTCGAAGTACCGCTCGGGGTGCTCCTTGTGGAAGTACTCCAGGCGGGTGGAGTCGCCCACCTCGCCGTCGAGCGCCACCACATCGCCGCGGGCGGTGCCGACGGCGGCCACCGCCTCGCCGAACGCGTCACGGCTGGGCACCGAGTCGCCGGGGTTGTAGCGCGGCAGCGCCAGCGGGCACTCGGACGCGGGCCGGGTGGGGGTCACCGAGGGCGGGCCGAGCACCGGTACGGCCATGTTGCGTACGCCGCCGAGCTCGGCGATGGCCTCGTCCGCGTTCTTCAGCGGCTTGCCGTGCATGCCCTCGCGGTTCTCCACCGAGGCCACGCCACGGCCCTTCATGGTGCGGGCGATGATGGCGGTGGGGCGGCCGACGGTGGACAGCGCCTCGGCGTAGGCGCGGTCGATGGCCTCGATGTCATGGCCGTCGATCTCGACGGTGTGCCAGTCGAAGGCGCGGATGCGCCGGGCGTAGGCGTCCAGGTCCCATTCGTGGCGGGTTGGCCCGCGCTGGCCGAGCCGGTTCACATCGATGATGGCGGTGAGGTTGTCCAGCCGCTCGTAGCCCGCGTGCTCGAACGCCTCCCACATCGACCCCTCGGCCATCTCGCTGTCGCCGCACAGCACCCAGACGCGGTAGGGCACATGGTCCAGCCGCTTGCCGCTCATCGCGGCGCCCACGCCGTACGGGAGGCCCTGTCCGAGCGATCCGGTGGCCACGTCCACCCACGGCAGCCGGGGGGTGGGGTGGCCCTCCAGCCTGCTGCCGCGCTTGCGGAAGGTGATGAACTCCTCGTCGCGGAGGGCCCCGGCCGCCTTGTACACCGAGTAGAGGAGCGGGGAGGCATGGCCCTTGGAGAAGATCAGGTGGTCATTGCCCGGGTGGTCGGGCTGCTCGAAGTCATAGCGCAGATGGTTTCCCATCAGGACGGCCATCAGGTCCGCCGCCGACATCGACGACGTGGGATGGCCGGACCCGGCGGCCGCGGCGGCACGCACCGAGTCCACACGGAGCTGCTGCCCGAGCTCGCTGAGCTGTTCGTGTCGCATTGTTCTCCTTCCAGGTTTCACCGGCGGTCAGCCGCCGCCCGCCCGTGCCCGCGCCGTCTGCGCGACCTCGGGCGACTCGGTGTCCAGCGGCACCGCCCAGGGCGGGACCATCCCGAGCTGTACCCCCTGGCGTGGCAGCACCGCGTCGAGCAGCCAGTCGGCGGCGACCCGGACCCGGTTCCCCGGCATCGCCATCAGGTGGTAGCCGCGGGTGACCGCGTTGGCGATCGGCCCGGACAACGGGATGTGCAGCGGGTTCGCGGCGGCCTGCACCCCGCCGAGGTCGACCGTGAACCCGAGGTCGTGGTGTTTGTAGGGCTTGGCGGTGCCGTGCCCGAGGGATGCCAGGACGTTGTGGCCCGCGACCTTCCCCTGTCGCAGGGCGTGCTGCGCGGTCATCGGGGTGAACTGGCCCGGCCGGGTCAGATCGGGCACCGCGGCGGCGTCCCCGCAGGCCAGCACGTCGGGATAGCCGGGCACGGCCAGATACTGGTCGACCCTCAGCCGGCCGCGTTCGGTCGCCAGCCCGAACTGCTCCACCAGCGGGTCGGGGCGCACCCCGACACACCAGATCAGCGACCTGGTGTCGATGAACTCGCCGTTGTCCAGCAGCACGGCCTCCGAGGTGGCCTCCTTGACCGTGGTGCCGGTGCGGACCTCGACCCCCCGTTTGCGCAGCACCCGGTCGGCCGTGCGGGACAGCTTCCTGTCCAGCTCCGGGAGGACCCGGGGGGCGATGTCGAGCAGCATCCAGCGGGGCCGTGGCGCGTCGCGCAGCGAGGTGTTCTTCCGCGCGAGCGAGTCGGTGAAGAGCACCCCGTGGGCGGCCACCTCGGTACCGGTGTAGCCCGCGCCGACCACCACGAAGGTGCGGCGGGCCGCCCGCTCCCGGGGGTCGGCGGCGGTGCCGGACATCTCCATCTGCCGGGTGACGTGGTCGCGCAGGTAGAGCGCCTCGGGCATACCGCGGAAGCCGTGGGCGTGCTCGGCCACACCGGGGATCGGCAGCAGTTTGCTGACGCTGCCCACGGAGAGCACGAGCCGGTCGTAGTCCATCTCGCCGGACCGTCCGTCCGGGTCCCGCCAGGAGATCCTGCGGGCGTCCAGGTCGACGCCGTGGACCTCGCCCAGCACCAGCCGGACATGCGGCAGGGTGCCGGTGAGGGAGACCGAGACCCGCCGGGGTTCCAGGACCCCGGCCGCCACTTCGGGCAGCAGGGGCAGATACAGGAAGTAGTCGTTGGGATTGATCAGGACGATGTCCGCCGCGCCGCGCAGGGTGCGGGAGAGCGTACGGGCGGCCTGATAACCGGCGAATCCGGCACCGACGATCACTATGCGTACTGGGCTCACACGAATCTCCCGGGCATACGGGGCCAGGGAGCTCCAAGTGCCCGTGAGAGTCCGGACCAAACGTGGGGCCCGGTCGGCCCCGCCCCCGGGGCCGTGCTCCGGGGGCGGTTCCCGGACGCGGCGCCTACGTCAGCGGCGCCGGCGGGCCGTCTGCGCGTCGATCCGCTCGTCCCAGTCGATGCGGTAGCCGGTCAGCCAGTCCGAGGAGCCGTTGCCCGCCCGGTCCAGCTTGCGCGGCATGGTGACATCGCGCAGGGCGCGCGCCACGGGCCCCTGCGCCGTGCGGCGGGCCATGCCCGCGCTGGCCGCGGCGACCTTCTCGACCCGCTCCCGGCGCAGTGCCTCGTACGCGGCGAAGGCCGACTGGGGCGTGCGCAGATCGCGCAGGCATTTGGCGAGCACGACGCCGTCCTCGATGGCCATCGAGGCGCCCTGTGCGGCGTTGGGCGCGCAGGCGTGCGCGGCGTCGCCGACGATGACCATGGCCTCTTCGGACCAGGTGGGGGTGGAGATGATGTCGTGGGCGGCGGTGGCCACGATGGTGTCGCCGGTGGCGCGCACCAGGTCGGCGGCGGGGGTGTTGTCCTCGGCGAAGAGCGTCAGCAGCCGCTCCCGCCACTGCTCGGAGGTGACGGCGGCGAGCTCGGCCTTGGACATCTCCTCGGCCGGGGCGTTGCAGAACCACCAGACCTCGCCGTCCGGGGCGGTGGTGCAGCCGAAGAACGCCTGCTTGCCGAAGATCATCGTGTAGGTGTCGGGGGCCGGGGGCGAGTCGGCGTCGCGGGTGTAGCCGCAGACGGTGTGCTGTCCGGTGTAGCGGGGCCGGGGCGCGGCCGCGTCGATGGACCTGCGGACGAGCGAGTGGATGCCGTCGGCGCCGATCAGCATGTCGCCCACGGCGCGGCCGCCGTCGGCGAAGGAGCCGACGATCCGGCCGTCGGGGCTGGTGTGGGCGGCGAGCAGCCGCTTGCCGTGCTCGACGCGCACTCCGCGGCGCACCGCCTCCTCGCGCAGCACCCGGGCGAGGGTGGCGCGTTTGAGTGTCACGGAGCCGAGGCCACCGTCCTGCGATCCGGACATGGGGCGGTTGCCGAGCCGCTTGCCGGTGTTGCTGATGAAGTCGACGCGGCCGACCGGGAAGGAGTTCTTCAGCACGGGTTCATGGGCGTCGATGGTGCGCAGTGCCTCCAGGCCGTTGGCGGCGACGACGAGGAACGCACCGGCGTCTGTGGCGTCCGTGGCGTACGTCTCGTAGACGACCGCGTCGATGCCGGCCTTCCGCAGGGCCATCGCGGTCACCGTGCCGGCGATGCCGCCACCGATGATCAGGGCTGTGGTCATGGTGCTCCGTGACGTGGCGTGGGGTGTCGTGTCGTGGGATTGCGACAGCACCATATGGCGGCCCGGAGCTCCCCGGGTCAAGAGCGGGACTTCAACTAACGGGCACCGGGCGGCATTTGGGGCGGAACCCGGCAGTACTTGAGACCAGCCCGCTACTTGAGCAGCCGGGACAGCCGCCGGTCCGCGAGCGGCTTGCCGCCGGTCTGGCAGGTGGGGCAGTACTGCAGCGAGGAGTCGCGGAAGGACACCTCGCGGACGGTGTCCCCGCACACCGGGCACGGCTGCCCGGCGCGGCCGTGCACCCGCATACCGCCGCGCTTCTCCCCCTTGAGGTCGGTGGCGGCCAGGCCGCGGGAGCGCTCGACGGCGGAGCGCAGCGTGGCGCCCATCGCCTCGTACACCCCCGCGATCTCCGCTTCGGTGAGGTCCGAGGCGAGCCGGTAGGGCGACATCCGGGCGGCGTGCAGGATCTCGTCGGAGTAGGCGTTGCCGATCCCGGCGATGACGCTCTGGTCGCGCAGCACCCCCTTGATCCGGTGGCGCACGCCGCGCAGCAGCCCGGCGAACGCCTCCGGGGTGAAGGAGTCGTCCAGCGGGTCCGGGCCCAGCCGGGCGATCCCGGGGACCTCCTGGGGGTCACCGACCACGTACACCGCGAGCCCCTTGCGCGTCCCGGCCTCGGTGAGGTCGAAGCCGGAGCGCTCAGGACCGGCCAGGAGCAGCCGCAGCGCGAGTGGGCCCTTGCCGGGCCGGGGCGGGGCCTCGGGGAGCCCGTCCCGCCAGCGCAGCCAGCCCGCCTTGGCGAGGTGGACCACCAGATGGGGGCCGTCGGTGGCCAGGTCGAGAAACTTGCCGTGGCGGGCCGCGGCCGTGACGGTGCGGCCCTCGAGCGCGCTCAGCGGCGGGTCGTAGGTCTTCAGGACGCTCACCGCCACGGGGAGGACGCGGGCGATCTCCCGACCGGCGGCGCGCTCGGCCAGGATCGCGCTGAGGGCCTCCACCTCGGGCAGCTCCGGCATGCCACCAGTGTGCCGCAGGCCGGAGCGGAACCACCCGCGGCGACCCGGGTGACCCGATTCCCCCCGGTGCACCGCTCCGGGCTGCGGCCTCGCACACTCTCCCTTAGCGTCTCATTTGTTCCCTATCGTCCCTGCCTGCCCCGTACGGAGCGTTCCCCATGGTCGACACCGGACAGCAGTCCGTACGCAGCGAGGCGGCACACGGCGGTGAGACACGCCTGGGCGAAACGGCACGCATGGGCGAGGCGGCACGGCACGACGTGGCACGGCACGAGGTGGCGGGCGGGACGGGGGGCGCGGCGTACGAGGGCTATGAGGCGTACGAGGGCGGCAGCCCCGAGGCCGAGTGGCTGCGCTTCCAGAAGCTGACACACGAGCTGATGCGGATGCAGCGCTACTCCGACGGCACCGACGGCTCGGGCGCCCCTCGGCCGCTGCGCGCCTTCCGCGGCAAGGCGGCGCTGGGCGTGGAGAACGCCCGGCTGCGGTTCCATGACGACCTTCCGCCGGAGCTGTGCGTGGGGTACGCCCGGCCGGGTGCCGAGTACCCGGCCGTGGTGCGGCTGTCCAGCGCGAGCGGCTCCGAGGGGTACGGCGCCACGCCCGATCTGCGCCGGCTGGCGGTGCGGGTCCAGGCCGGGCCGGAGGAGACCCACGATCTGCAGGCCACCAGCTTCCCGGTGTCCCACGCCGCCGACGCGCACGAGTTCGTGGCCTTCGCCAAGGCCACGGCGGGCGCGGGGAGCACGGTGGAGAAGGCGTTCGGGCTCTTCGTCCGGCTGCCGCTGGCGGTCGGCTGGGCCACCGCCGACCGGATGCGCCGCAACCTGCGGATCGCCACCCGCCACACGGTGGGCTCGCTCGCCCGCGAGACCTTCTGGAGCCGGGGCGCGATCCTGTGGGGCCCGGCCGGTCCGGTGCGCTACCAGCTGCGGCCGGCGCCCGGCGGTACCCCCGCTCCCCCGCCCGACGGCGGCGACCCCGACTATCTCCACCGTGAGCTGGCGATGCGGCTGTCCACCGGCGACATCGCCTTCGAGCTGTGTGTGCAGCGCTATCTGGACGACCGCCGCACCCCCGTCGAGGACGGCTCGGTGGAGTGGCGGGAGAGCGACGCGCCGGTCGTCCCGGTCGCGGTGCTCACCGTGCCGTGCCAGGACCTGGACAGCGCCCGGGCCCGGTCGGCGGCCCGCCGGGTCGAGCAGTTGGCGTTCAACCCCTGGCACACCACCGAGGAGTTCCGTCCGCTCGGTAATCTCAACCGAGCCCGTAAGGCCGCGTACGAGGCCGCCGCGGCGCACCGGCTCGGCCTGCGGCCCCCCGCCGCCGAGCAGCGGCCCACCGCGCTGCTGCCCGTCCCGGTCCGCGCCGCCTTCGACCTGCCGGTGCGGGCGGCCTTCGGCCTGGTCGACCGCTGTGTGCCCTGGCATCGGCTGCCGGCCCCGCTGGGGCTGCTCAACCCGGCTTCGCTGGGCCGGACGCTGCGCCGGCTCGGCCTCGTCGAGGGGGACGGCGCACCCGGGGCGCCGCGGCGCCCCGCCGCGGCCGGGGAGAGACCCCGGGTGGCGCGCTCGTACGACGGCCCGGCGGGCGACCCCGCCGTGGCGCGGAGGAACGTGGCCGGGGCCGCCTCCGGCCGTGGTCCCGCGCCGCTCCACCGGCCCGATCTGATCCATGTGCCCCACCCCGCCACCGTCGCCGGACAGCTGCTGCACCGGGAGCGCTTCCGGCCCGCCACCTCGCTCAATGTCCTGACGGCCGCCTGGCTCCACTTCCAGTCCCCCGACTGGGTGGACGGCCCCTGCCACCGGTGGGACGGCCCGCGGCTGTACGGCGGCGGGCCGCGGCTGGAGGACGGCCATCTGCCGCTGGGCCCGGGCGGGGTGCCACCGCTCGGCCCATCCGGCGGCTGGTGGCTGGGGCTCAGCGCCCTGCACACGCTCTTCGCCCGTGAGCACGACGCGGTCCGCGAGGCGCTGCGCCGCACCCATCCCTCGATGAGCGAGGAGTCTGCGCACCGCACGGCCCGGCTGGTGGTCTCCGCGCTCATCGCCAAGATCCATACGGTGGAGTGGATCCCGGCGATCCTCACCACCGAGCTGAGCGACCTCGGCTCGAAGGCCAACTGGCAGGGCCCGCCCGCCCATTGGCTGTCCCGGCTCGGCCGGTGGCTGGTCGAGGCGGACGCGCCGGCGGGCCTCCCCCGTGGCGTACCGGACCACCCCGAGCTGCCGTTCGCCCTTGCCGAGCAGTTCATGGCCGTCTACCGGACACATCCGCTGCTCCCGGACGACGTCGAGCTGTGCGACCACCGCCTCGGGCGGCGGACCCGGGCGCTCGGGTTCGACGAGATGCGGGGCCCGGCGGCCGAGGCGGTGCTGCGCAAGACGGGGCTCGGCGACACCCTGTATTCCTTCGGCATCGCCCATCCGGGCGCGATCACCCTCAACAACTACCCGTGCACACTGCGGCGTTTCGAGCGGGACGGCGAGATCGTCGATCTGCCGGTGGTGGATCTGGCGCGGGCCCGGCGGCGGGGCGTACCCCGGTACAACGACTTCCGGGCCCGGCTGGGCGCTCCCCGGATCCGCTCCTTCGAGGAGCTGTCCAGCGAACCGGACACGGCCGCGCGGCTCGAAGCGGTCTATGGCTCGGTCCACCAGATCGACACCACGGTGGGGCTGTACGCGGAGAACCCGCCCGAGGGGTTCGGCTTCAGCGAGTCGGCGTTCCGCGTGCTGCTGCTCATGGCCACCCGGCGGATCCAGGACGACCGCCTCCTGACCGTGGACTTCCGGCCCGAGGAGTACACGCGGCTGGGGCTGGACTGGGTGGCGAAGTCCAGCATGACCTCGGTCATCCTGCGGCACTGCCCGGAGCTGGCCGGGGTGCTGCCGCGCGGGGCGGGCCCGTTCGCGCCCTGGCGGCCGGTGGCGCCGTCCCGGTCCTGACCGCCGCCCCCGGGCTCTCCGGGCGGACCGCACCCGGCTGGACCGCACCCGACTGGACCGGTTTACCGACGCGCTATCGTGTGGCGGTCCACAGGGGACGGACGGCGGGGAGCGGTGGCATGGGCAGCGAGGCCGGGACGGAGCCGCCGCGGCGCGTCACCATCCGGGATGTGGCGGCACGGGCCGGGGTGTCCAAGGGAGCGGTCTCGCTCGTCTTCAACGACCGGCCCGGGGTCTCCCGGGCCACCCGGGACCGCATCTTCACCGCCGCCCGGGAACTCGGCTGGTCACCCCATCTCTCCGCCCGGTCGCTGTCCAACTCCCGGGTGGACACGGTCGGTCTGGCCATCGCCCGCCCGGCCCGGACGCTGGGCCTCGAACCGTGGTCCATGGAGTTCGTCTCCGGCATCGAGAGCGTGCTGGTCGAGCGGTCCTGCTCGCTGCTGCTGCGGCTGGTCCGGGATGTGCGCGAGGAGATCGCGGTCCAGGAGGCGTGGTGGCGGGGGCGGCAGATCGGTGGGTCCATCCTGGTCGATCTGCGGGACGGCGACCCCCGCGTCCCCGCGCTGCGGCAGCTCGGCCTGCCCGCCGTGGTGGCCGGGCACCCCTCGCTCGCGGACGGGTTCACCTCGGTGTGGACGGACGACGCCACGGCCGTCACCGAGGCGGTGCGCTATCTGGTGGCGCTGGGCCACCGCCGGATCGCCCGGGTGGGCGGCGCCCCCGGGCTCGGGCACACCACGATCCGCGAGGCCGCCTTCGGGGCCGCCGTACGGGAGGCGGGGCTGGGCGAAGGCCGCACGGTGGCCACGGACTTCTCGGGCGAGGAGGGGGCACGGGCCACCCGCGCCCTGCTGGCCTCGGCGGACCGGCCCACGGCGATCCTGTACGACAACGACATCATGGCGGTGGCGGGGCTTTCGGTGGCCGCCGAGATGGGGCTGTCGGTGCCGGCCGATGTCTCGCTGCTGGCCTGGGACGACTCACAGCTGTGCCAGCTGACGCACCCCACACTCTCGGCGATGAGCCACGATGTCTTCGGCTACGGGGCGCAGGTGGCGCACCGCCTCTTCGAGGTCCTGGACCAGACGGCTCCGCGCGCCCATCAGGCCCCCACCCCGGCGCTCACTCCCCGGGGCAGCACGGCTCCGCCGCGCCGGCGCGAGCCGTGACGCCCGTTGGCCACGGCCGTGAACCACGCCCGCGTACCGCCCCGTTGAACCGGTTCAGTCCTGCCGGAAGCGGTTGATGGCCGGGAGATGGCGCTCGCGCAGCTCCGGGTCGCGTACCCCCAGCCCCGCCTCCGGGGCCAGGCACAGCACGCCGACCTTTCCGGAGTGGCGGTTGCGGTGGACGTCCTGGGTGGCCGTGCCGACCCCCTCGAGCGGATAGACCTTGGAGAGCGTGGGGTGCACCATCCCCTTCTCGATCAGCCGGTTGGCGGCCCATGCCTCCCGGTAGTTGGCGAAGTGGGTGCCGATGATGCGCTTGAGCGCCATCCACAGATAGCGGTTGTCGTACTCGTGGCGGTAGCCGGACGTCGAGGCGCAGGTGACGATCGTTCCGCCGCGCCGCGCCACGAACACACTGGCGCCGAAGGTCTCCCGGCCGGGGTGCTCCACGACGATGTCCGGGTCGTCGCCGCCGGTGAGTTCGCGGATCCGGGACCCGAAGCGCTTCCACTCCTTGGGGTCGGGCGTGGTCGCGTCCTTCCAGAAGCGATAGCCCTCCTCGGCCCGGTCGATGACCAGCTCGGCCCCCATGGAGCGGACGAGTTCGGCCTTGCGCCGCCCGGAGACCACGCACACCGGGATCGCCCCGCCGTTGACGGCCAGCTGGGTCGCGTACGAGCCGAGGCCACCGGCCGCGCCCCAGATGAGGGTCACATCGCCCTGTTTCATCTGGGCGCCGTTGCGGGAGACGAGCTGCCGGTACGCGGTGGAGTTGACCAGGCCGGAGGACGCGGCCTCCTCCCAGGTGAGGTGGGCGGGCATCGGCATCAGCTGGTTGGCCTTGACCAGCGAGAGCTCGGCGAGCCCGCCGTAGTTGGTCTCGAAGCCCCAGATGCGCTGCTCGGGGTCGAGCATGGAGTCGTCGTGGCCGTCCGGTGAGCGCAGTTCGATGGACAGGCAGTGGGCCACCACCCGGTCGCCCGGCTTCCAGTGGCGCACCCCGGGCCCGGTGCGCAGCACCACACCGGCGAGGTCGGAGCCGAGCACGTGGTAGGGCCGGTCGTGGCGGGCCGCTCCGGGGTCGTCGGTGCGTGCGTAGCGCTCCAGGAAGCCGAAGGTCGGCAGCGGCTCGAAGATGGCGCTCCAGACGGTGTTGTAGTTGATCGCGCTGGCCATGACCGCGATCACCGCCTCGCCCGGCCCCGGTTCGGGTGTGGGCACCTCGCGGATGTGGAGTGACTTCTGGGGGTCCTTGTCCTTGGTGGCCATGCCCTCGAACATCTCGGATTCCTCTTTGAGGATCACCGCGCCCCGATAGGACTCGGGAAGGTCCAAGGCGGCGAAGTCCGCGGCCGCCGCATCCTCTGCCAGCGCGGCGCTGATGATGTCCTGCATGACAAGTCCTCCGATGTACCGCTCCGGGCACTCTGTGTCCCGGAGGCTATGGCAGCGGCCACGATCCGAATAACCCCCTAGCTCCGCCCGGGTGGCGCCCCCTAGGCGCCCCCCCTATACGGCCAGGGAGTGCAGACAGGCGATGAGCGTGCGGGCCTCGACGTTGACGTAATGGCTGTGGCGGATCAGGTCGAGCAGCTGACGCACGGCCATCCAGCGGTAGTGCGGCGGCTCCTCGGGGACGGCGCTCATCTCCGTCTCCACGACCAGATAGCGGTTGAAGGCGTGGAAGAAGCGGCCGCCCTCCTCGGAGAGCACGGTGTCGAACCGCACCCGTTCGGCCGGCGCCTCCACCACCTCCCTGAGGAACGGCGGGGTGGCCCCCTCGGGCAGATGGGTGTAGTTGCGCGGGGTGCACTGCACGGTGGGGGCCAGCTCCACCACGTCCGTGTAGCCGGGTTCGGCGCGGGCCTGCACCAGTACATGCGGCACCCTGTCGGCGTGGGCCAGCAGAAAGGCCGCCACGCCCGGTCCATGGGGCTCGATCATGGGCTGGGTCCAGCCGCCGACCTCACGGCCGCCCGCCGTCACGTCCACGGCCATCACGCTGAAGAAGCGCCCGCTCTCATGCGAGATGCGGTGGGCGCCGCGGTGCCAGCCGGTGGCCTTCCGCAGCGGTATCCGCTCGGTGAACACCTCGCGCTCGGTGCGCAGTCCGGTGATCCAGCTGAGGATGTCGGCGTCGCGGTGGAGCGTGTGCCGCCCCCGCCGTTCCGGCCCCGCGGTCTGGTGTGGTCCGATGGCCGGGACGGCCTCCACGGGGTCCAGCGGGGAGTGCGGCAGACAGGCCAGGACGCTGCGGGCGTCCATGTTCACCAGGTCCTCCACGGCCAGCAGATGGTGCAGTTGGCCCAGCGTCAGCCAGCGGAAGCCGTCGCGCATCTCGACGTCCTCGTCCGGCGCGACCTCGACCAGCATGTTGCGGTTGCGCTTGCGGAAGAACCAGCTGCCCTGCTCCGACTGGCGGACGTCGGCGAGCACCCGGTGCCGCTCCGTCCGCTGGAAGTACTCCACATACGGCACCGCCCGGCCCTTGTGCACCCGGGTGTAGTTGCTGCGGGTGGCCTGGACGGTGGGCGACAGCTGGAGCCCGCCGTGGTTGCCCGGCTCCATCTTGGCCTGCATCAGGAAGTGCGGTACACCGTCGAAGTCCTTGACCAGGATGCCCAGGATGCCGATCTCCGGCTGGTGGAGGATCGGCTGGCTCCACTCCGCCACCGGCGCCCCGGGCATCCGCACCCGGATGCCCTCGACGGAGAAGAACCGGCCGGTCTCATGGACGAGGTTGTGGGTGTCCGGCGCGAAGTCCCAGCCGCGCATCGCCTCGAACGGGATGATCTCGATCCGGGACTCGTCGGCGTCGGCCCGCTCGCGGAACCAGCGCTGGAAGTCGGCGAGCAGGGTCACCGAGCTGTCGACGGTGGCGGCGGAGCGGATCAGCCGCTCCTGGAGCGTGCTCACCACGCCCACGCCTCCGGTCCGGGGCCGCCGTTGCCGATCGGCGGGAACAGCCGGTCCAGTTCGGCCAGCACCTCGTCGGACAGCGTCAGCTCCATGGCCTTGAAGGCCCCTTCCAGCTGGTCCAGGCTGCGCGGCCCGATGACCGGCGCGGTGATGCCGGGGCGTCCCATCGCCCAGGCAAGACCCACCTCGGCCGGGTCGGCGCCGAGGCCGTCGCACAGCTTCTCGTACCCGCCGACGGCGTCCCGGTGGACCTCCAGCGCCTGGGCGGCCCGGCCCTGGGCGGTCTTCATCGCGGTGCCCTCGGCCAGCTTGCGCAGCGCCCCGCTGAGCAGCCCGCCGTGCAGCGGCGACCAGGCGAGCACCCCGACCCCGTACCGCTGGGCGGCCGGGATCAGCTCCAGTTCGATATGGCGGGTGACGAGGTTGTACACGCTCTGCTCGGAGACGATGCCGAGGAAGTGGCGGCGGGCCGCGGCCTCCTGGGCCTCGGCGATGTGCCACCCGGCGAAGTTGGACGAGCCGACGTAGCGCACCTTGCCCTGCCGGGTCAGCGTCTCCATCGCCTGCCACACCTCCTCCCAGGGGGCGTGGCGGTCGATGTGGTGCATCTGGAACAGGTCGATCCAGTCGGTGCCCATCCGGCGCAGCGAGTCCTCGCAGGAGGCGATGATGTGCCGGGCGGACAGCCCCGAGTCATTGGGCCAGTCGGTCATCGGGTTGAAGACCTTGGTGCCCAGCACGACCTTCTCGCGCCGGCCGCCTCCTCGCGCGAACCAGCCGCCGAGGAACTCCTCGGTGTAGCCCTTGTGCTTCTGCCAGCCGTACTGGTTGGCGGTGTCGATGAAGTTGACCCCGCGGTCCAGGGCGGTGTCCAGGATCGCGTGGCTCTCCTCGTCGCTCGCCCTGACCCCGAGGTTCAGGGTGCCCAGGCAGAGCCGGCTCACCCGGAGGGCGGTGCGGCCGAGATAGGTGTACTGCATCAGTGTCCTTCGGTACGGGCCGCCGTGGCAGCCGGCCGGCTCGAGGTGGCGGAGGCGGCCCACAGGTCGTGGAGGGATTCCTTGAGGGCCACCTTCGGGGACCAGCCCATGAGCCGCCGGGCGAGGCGGATGTCGGCCTGGGTCCAGCTGCCGCCCTTGCTGTGCACGGCGCCGCTCTCCTCGCGCACCAGGTGGGCGGGGACCTGGGAGGCGGAGATCAGCAGCCAGGCCAGTTCGCGCATGCCGAGGGCGTCGCCCTGCCCGATGTTGAGCACCCGGCCGGTGACCGGGCTGCTCGCGGCCAGCACCACGGCCTCGGCGACATCGCGGACGTCGATGAAGTCGCGCCGGTCGTCGACGAGGGTGACGGCGAGCGGAGTGTCCTGGGTGGTGTGGCGCAGCCGGTGGGCGAGTCCGCCGAGGAAGCTGCCCCGCGGGGTGCCGGGTCCGCAGACGTTGGTGACGCGCAGCACGCAGCCGTCGATACGTCCCGCGTCCGCCGCGCCGAGGACGATCCGGCTGCCGACGAGCTTGGTGCGGGCGTAGGGGGTGCGGGGGGCGGTGGGGTGGTCCTCGGCGATGGCCGTGCCGTCGGGGACGGGGCCGTACTCGTGCACCGAGCCCAGATGGACCAGGCGCGGCCGCCTGGGGAGGGTCGCCGCGGCGTCCACCAGCCGGTCCACGAGCGGGATGTGCGAGGCCGTCATGCTCGCCTCGTCGCCCTCCCAGCTGTCGCCCGCGGCGTTGACGACGAGATCGGCGGACTGTGCGGCCCGGACGATGTCCTCGCTCGGCGCGGATACCGCGTCAAGCGCCAGAAAGCCGACTCCGGGAATGGGTTCGGCGGGTTTTCTCGCGATTGCCAGGACTTCATATCCGCGCTTGGCGAGAGCTCTGCAGATATGTCGCCCGATAAATCCGGTGCCGCCGATGACAACGGCCTGCCGATCTCGGATGTGGCCCATATCGCCACCGTATTGGCGCCGCTTCGAGCGGAACAACCCCTACCCTCGCCCACCCCTATCGGGCACCCCTATCACGGCCCCGACCTGCGGTGTCATTCGAATAGATGTCGTTTATGGGCCTCGCTGACCGCTGCCGCGCGATCCTTCACCCCGAGTTTCTCGTAGACATGCAGAAGATGCGTCTTGACGGTCGCCTGGCTGATGAACAATGCCGCCGCGGCCTGTCGATTCGTGGCCCCGTCCGCGATAAGCCGGAGCACTTGGAGTTCACGGTCGCTCAGCGGCCCCTGGGTCGGTTTGCGGACCTGGCCGAGAACGCGTCCGGTGACCGCGGGCGAGAGGACGGACTGGCCCGAGGAGGCGGACCGCACGGCGCGGGTCAACTCCTCGCGCGGGGTGTCCTTGAGGAGATAGCCGGTCGCCCCGGCGGCCAAGGCGCCCATGACGTCGCTGTCGGTGTCGTAGGTGGTCAGCACCAGGATCCGGGCCTCCGGATCGCCGCACAGCAGTCGCTTGATGGCCTCCACGCCGCCCATCCGGGGCATGCGCAGATCCATCAGGACCACATCGGCCGGCTGCCGCTCGTACAGTTCGACGGCCTCGGCACCGTCACCGGCCTCGCCGATCACCGTGAAGTCGGGGTCCCGCTCCAGCACCCCGCGCAGCCCGTCGCGGACCACCGGGTGGTCGTCGACGATGAGGATACGGATGGGGCCGGGGGTGTCGCCACCATGGGTGTTTCCGCTCATACACCGGCTTCCTGGGGGATCACGGGGACGGCCGCGCTGATGGCGGTGCCCTCGCCACGGGCGCTTTCGATGTCCAACGTACCGGCGACCCGGCCCAGTCGGCGCCGCATCGCCACCAGCCCCAGGCCGTGGCCGCCGGAGGTGCCGGCCTCGGCCGCCGCGGCGGTGGGGTCGAATCCGACGCCGTCGTCGAGAACGTCGAGGACCACCACGTCCTCCATGTACGTCAGGGTGATGCCCACCTTCGACGCCCGGGCGTGCTTGGCGATGTTGGTGAGGGCCTCCTGCGCCACCCGGTAGAGCGTGGCCTCCAGTTCGGCGTGGAGCGGGATGGCGGTCCCGGTCGTGGCGAACGCCACCTTCGGCTCCCGCTCCTGTGACCAGCTCTCGACCAGCGACTCCAGGGCGTCCGGCAGGGTGCGGGACTCCAGTTGCTCGGGGCGCAGCGCCTGGACCGAGCGGCGCGCCTCGGCGAGGCTGTCCCGGGCCAGGTCCTTGGCCGCCCCGAGATGGCGGCGCCACACCTCGCGGTCGCCCTCGGCGTGTTCGGCGGCCTCCAGCTGCCGGATGATGCCGGCCAGCCCCTGGGCGAGGGTGTCATGGATCTCCCCCGCCATCCGCTGGCGCTCGTCGAGCACCCCGGCCTCACGTGCCTGGGTGATCAGCTGGGCGTGGAGTCCGGCGTTCTCGGCGAGCGCGGAGCGGAGTTCGGCCACGGTCCGTTTGCGCCGCTGGTGCTGTTCGTTGAGCCTGCTCGACAGCAGGTTGATCCAGCCGATCACCACGGTCTGGAAGACGATGGCGGCGAGATAGCCGACCACCGCGCCGGTCGTGGCCCGCGGGAAGCCGTCCGGCACGGTGTTGACGACGAACGAGGTGGCCGCCACGGACACCAGCGCCCAGAGGGTCGGCAGCAGCACCAGCGCCTGGAGGAACCCGGTGGCGGCGAAGATCGTGAACACCTGGTCCCGCGCCATCAGCGCGGCGGAGAGGGCGAGCAGCCCGGCGAAGTAGACGGCCGTGCGCACCGTGCCGTACGGCTGTCTGCTGCGGCGGCCCGTGGGCAGGGTGTAGGTGCCCAGGATCCAGGCGGCGGCCACGGCCGCGAGGCCCAGCGTGGTGAGCAGCCGCCGGGCCGGTGGCGGGCCGTGGACCAGGCTCAGGGCCGTGGACAGAAACAGCAGAAGGTAGGGCAGCCCTCCGAACAGGATGTCGGAGTGCCGCTCCCACCGTCCGCCGTCGTCCTTGGACGCGCTCACCTCACTCCCAGCGGAACAGCTTGGCCGCGGCCGCGGTGGCGGCCACCGCGATCACTCCGAGGACGGTCAGGTGCAGCGTCTGCGGCCACTGGTTCTCCCAGGAGTCGCGCAGCGCCTGGAGCGCGGCGCCCAGCGGGGTGTAGTCGCCGATGGTGGACACCGTCTCCGGCAGGTCCTCCTTGGGGAGGAACGCGCCGCCGAAGAAGAGGCTGGGGAAGAGCAGGGACAGGCCCATGGCGGTGGCCGACTTGCTGCTCGGCGCCACGGCCGCGATCACCAAGCCGATGGAGAACAGCGCCCAGGTGCCCAGGACGAAGCTCACCAGGAAGGCGGGGACGTCGCCGGGCAGTTTGGTGTCGAAGGCGGTCTTGCCGACGATGAGCACCAGCACCGCGGAGACCGCCGCGGTGACCAGGTTGATGAAGAGCTGGGCGAGCAGCAGGTTCCCCGGGTGGATGGGGCTCGCGGCCATGCGCCGCAGGATGCCCTTCTCGCGGTAGGTCGCGAGGGTCGTGGGCAGCAGGTTGAGGGCCAGCATCGTCAGACACAGCGACATGGCCATCGCGGGGACGAACGCGGCCATCGACGCCTTGGTGGCGGCGTCGTCGTCGGACTTGGCGGTGACGAAGTGGAAGATGGCCAGCAGCATGATCGGCAGCGCGATGACGAAGAACACCGCGGTGGGATCGCGCAGGAACAGCTTGCTCTCGACGTAGGTGAGCTTGGTGCGCCCGGACATGGCAGAAGTCTCCTCGGCGGCTTTAGTTGGCGGGCTTGGAGCCGGTCAGGGCGACGAAGGCGTCATCGAGACTCGCCTGCTCCAGGCGGAGTTCGTTCGCCACGATCTGATTGCGGGCCAGGACGGAGATCACGGCGTAGACGACATTGCCCTTGCCGACCACCGTCACCTGGGACTTGGACCGGGTCACACTGCTCACCTCGGGCAGCGAGGTGAGCAGTTCGTCGTCCATCGGAACGGACGGCTTGAAGCGGATGATCTGCTGTTCATCGACCCGGGACACCAGTCCGGAGGGGGTGTCCAGGGCGACGACCCGGCCGGATTCGATGATGGCTATCCGGTCGCAGAGCCGCTCGGCCTCCTCCATGAAGTGGGTGACCAGCAGCACGGTCACATCCTGCTCCCGGACCTTCTCGATCAGCTTCCAGGTCTCGCGCCGGGCGTGCGGGTCGAGCGCGGTGGTCAGCTCGTCGAAGACGGCGATCCTGGGCTTGCCGACGAGGGCGAGCGCGATGGACAGCCGCTGCTGCTGGCCGCCGGACAGCGATCCGTAGGCCGCGTCGGCCTTGCCGGACAGGCCCCAGTCCTTGATGAGCTCGCGCCAGTCGACGGGGTCGCGGTAGAAGGTGCTGTAGAGCTCGAGCGCCTCCCACACCTTCATCTTGGGGGGCAGTTCGCTCTGCTGGAGCTGGATGCCGATGGACTCGCGCAGTTCGGCGAGGTCCTTGTCCTTCAGGGGGTCGAGCCCCATCACGGAGATCTCGCCGCCGTCGCGCTTGCGCATGCCCTCGATGCACTCCACGGCGGTGGTCTTGCCCGCGCCGTTGGGGCCGAGGATGCCGAAGATCTCGCCCTCCTCCACGGAGAAGGACACGTCCTGTACCGCCACGTGATTGCGGTACTCCTTGCGCAGATTACTGACCTCGATCAGCGGCATCGGCCCGGGTCCTCCTCGCTCGGTTCGTTCACTCTTCCACCGTAGGAGGCGGATATCCCCGGGGGATCGGCCCATCGGCTGCCCACCGGGCTGATCCTCCCTCCACCGACCGGCCGATCGGCCGCATCAACCGATCGGTGGATGGGGGTACACCGGGCCGGGTCAGCCGCGCCGGGCGTGCAGCGCCCGGCAGACCTCGTAGGACGGCAGCAGACCGGCCCGTTCGGCCTCGGCCAGCCGGGGGGCGTTCCGGTCGCGTTCGGAGACCAGGTACTCCAGGTCCTTGGGCCAGGGCAGGCCGAGCGCGGGGTCGAAGGGGTCGATCTCGTGCTCGGCGCCCGGGTTGTACTCCTCCGAGTTGAGGTAGGCCGCCACGGTGTCGTCCCGGAGCGCGATGAACGCGTGGCCGAGGCCCTCCTCCAGATACACCGCCCGGTACGACACGGGGTCCAGCCGCACACTGTCCCAGCGGCCGAAGGTGGGCGAGCCCACCCGCAGGTCCACCACCACATCGAGGAGTTCGCCGCTGACGCAGGTCACCATCTTGGCCTGGCCCGGGGGTACGTCCGCGTAGTGCACCCCGCGGACGGTGCCGCGCCGGGAGACGCTGTGGTGGTTCTGGCCCAGGCGCAGCGGATGGCCGACGGCCGCGGAGAAGGCCGATTCGGTGTAGTGGGCGACGAAGGCGCCGCGCTCGTCGCGGTGGACGTCCGGGCCGAACTCGTAGGCGCCGGGCACCGCCAGTTCGCGCACCTTCACCGGCCGTGCTCCACGGTGAGCTTCTCCAGCACCGGCACCACGTCGTGCGGGGTGGGGGTGCGCAGATTCTCCTGGCGCAGCCGCTCGGCGGTCTCCTTGTACGACGCGTCCTTCAGCAGCCGTTCGACGCTCTCCCGCAGCACCTCGGCGGTCAACTCCGATGCGTGGACGACGAGTCCGGCACCGGCCTCGTGCAGGCAGGCCCCCTTGTTCCACCAGTCGGCGTAGCGGATGGTGGGGATGAACTGCGGTACGCCGTTGACCAGTGCGGTGCCCCAGGAGCCGAAGCCGCCGTGGTGGATGAGGACCGAGGCGCCGGGCAGCAGGGCGTGCAGCGGGACGAAGTCGACGATGCGGGTGTTGGCGGGGACCTTCTCCAGCGCCTCGACCTCCTCGGGCGGCAGCGCGGCCACCACGTCGATGTCCATGCTCCCCAGGGTGTCGATCATCTCGGCCACCGGCATGAAGGTGCCGCCCAGGGCGGCCCGCGCGGAGACCCCGGAGGTCAGCACGACCCGCGGCCGCTCGGGGACCTCGCGCAGCCAGTCCGGGATGTCGGAGGGGCCGTTGTAGGGCAGATAGCGGACCGGGACCCGCTGGACCGACAGCGGGACCTGGAGGCTGGTGGGGATCTGGTCGATGGTCCACTGGCCGACCACGACCTCCTCGTCGAAGGTGCGGTCGTAGCGGGCGAGGATGCCACCGAGCCAGTCGGCCATCGGGTCCTCGCGGCGCTCCTCGGGCTGCTCGGCGAGGCGGGCCAGGAACACCTCGCGCATCTTCGCGTAGATGTCGACGCACCACAGCAGCCGGGCGTGGGCGGCGCCCACGACGCGGGCGGCCACCGGGCCCGCGTAGGTGACCGGGTCCCAGATGACCAGGTCGGGCTGGAAGTGGCGGGCGTAGTCCACCAGCTCGTGCACCATGCAGTCGTTGTAGGTCTGGTACGCGAACATCACGCTGATCTTGAACTTCATCAGCACCTGTTCCCAGGAGTGCTGATCGAGCTCGGGGGTGGACCAGTCGGAGAGCGGGTTCTCCAGCGACTCGCGGTTCTGCGTCAGCATCTCGTGGAGATTGTGGTCCTTGCCGACCGAGACGGCCGTCAGACCGGTGCTCTTGATGGACTCGGTCAGCGCGGGATTGCTGGCGACATGCACCTCGTGGCCGGCCGCGGCCAGCGACCAGGCGAGCGGGACCATGGTGAACAGGTGCGATTTCTCGGACACCGTCGCGAAAAGGATACGCATCGTCGGTTCTCTCTCAGTCGATGGGTCGTCGGGGGCGGGCGGTGGCCGCCCGCAGGGTGTCCGTGATGACTCCGGCCACCGCTGCCTTCTGCTCACCCAGGTAGAAGTGGCCGCCGGAGAAGACCTCCAGCCGGAAGGAGCCCGAGGTGTGTTCCCGCCAGGCCGCCACTTCCGGGGCGGTGACGCGGATGTCACTGTCACCGGTGAGCCCCACGATGTCGCAGGCCAGCCGGGGGCCGGGCCGGTATTCGTAGGTCTCGGCCGCCTTGTAGTCGCTGCGGATGGCGGGCAGGGCCAGCCGCAGCAGTTCGGTGTCGCCGAGGATCCGGGAGTCGGTTCCGCTGACCAGCTGGAGCTCGGCGATGAGCCCGGCGTCGTCGCGCCGGTGGATGCCGAGGGCGCGGTGGTGGGAGGGCGCGGGGCGGCCCGAGGCGAAGAGCGCCACGGGCACGGTCCCCAGCTCCCCTTCGAGCAGTCTGGCCAGCTCGAACCCGACGCTCGCGCCCATGCTGTGGCCGAACAGCGCGATCGGCCGGTGTGCCGTATGCGGCTTCAGCGCCTCGTAGATCTCGCGCGCCAGCTCGTGGATGTCCTCGATGGGCGCGTCATGGCGGCGGTCCTGCCGCCCCGGGTACTGGACGGCCAGCGCCTCCACGGTCGGCGGAAGCAGCTCGGAGATCGGGAAGTAGAAGCTGGCGGCTCCTCCCGCGTGCGGCAGGCAGACCAGGCTGACCTCGGCCTCCGGGCGCGGATGGAACCTGCGGAACCACAGGCTCTCATCGGTGACGGGCAACGCCATGGTCGTCGTTCCTTATCTGATGTGGGGCGGGCGCCTGAAGCGGGGTGTCCGGGCGGGGTCAGGCGCCGTCGCGCTCCAGTCGCTCCAGCCAGTCCTCGATGGCCTGGGCGGTGGGGAGGGAGTGGTCCTCCATCATGGTGAAGTGGTTGCCGCGCACATCGACGATGTCGTGCGGCAGCTCCCAGAAGGACCGCCAGTCGGGCAGCTCCTCCAGCTTCAGCGATCCGGTGGACAGCGGCTCCAGCGCGCGCACCAGGAGGGTGGGGGTCTCGATCGGCTCGGGGTCCCAGCTGCCGAACATGTTGAGATACCAGCCCATGGCGGACAGCCGGGCGTCGTCCATGGTGACGAACACGCCCTCGCGCTCGGTCATCCCGTCCATGAGCGAGAGCCCGAACTGGTTGAGGATGCTGCTCTTGGGCACGTAGGTGTCCACCAGGACCACCGCGGTCGGCCGGACGCCCATCCGCTCCAGGTGTCCCGCCGCCGCGTGGGCGAACCAGCCGCCCGCCGAGGAGCCCAGGAGCACGATGGGCTGCCCGTCGGCGGCCTTCGCCACGGCCTCGGCCTGGGCGGCCACCACCGCGGCCGCCGTCTCCGGGAGGGGTTCACCGCGGCCGAAGCCCGGCAGCGCGAGCGCCGACACATCGCGCCGGCCCCGCTGCGAGGCCGCGAACCGCGCGTACTGGTGGATGCCCGCGACCGCCAGGCACGAGGAGAAGCAGAACATGTGCTGCTTCGCCGGGCCCTTGCTGAGCCGGACGGGCGTCGGCAGCTTCTCCAGGTCGGAGGTGGCGCTGAACCGGGGCCGCAGCGCGGCCGTGGCGTGCAGCAGGTCGAAGATTTCCTTCCACTTCCCGGTCTCGAACGCCTCGGTGTACAGCGTGCTCAGCGTGGTGGACTCCCCCGCCGCGGCGGGCGCCGCGCCCGCGGGCGTCCGCTCGGCCGGGCCCGGCTGCCGGGCCGCGGCCAGTTCGGAGCGGAGCCGGGTGGCCAGATCGGTGGGCGTCTCGTGGTCGAAGACGAGCGTGGCGGGCAGCCTCAGACCGGTGGCCGCGTTGAGCCGGTTGCGCAGCTCGACCGCGGTGAGCGAGTCGAAGCCGGAGTCCACGAACTCATGGGCCGGGCCGATGGCGGACGGGTCCGGGTGGCCGAGCACGGTGGCCACCTGCGCGCACACCAACTCCACCAGCACGGCGCCCTGTTCGTCCTCGGGCAGCGCGGCGAGCCGTTCCCGCAGCGCGGAGCCGCCGCCCGGCGAGCCACCGCGGGTGGTCGCGCCCGCCCGGCGCGCCGGTGTCCGCACGAGTCCGCGCAGCAGCAGCGGCACCGAGCCGGATCCGGCGCCCGCGCGCAGCGCCGCGAGGTCGATCCGCATCGGGATGAGCAGCGGGGTGTCCAGGGCGAGGGCGGTGTCGAGCAGTTCCATGCCCTGTTCGGAGGAGAGCGCGGCCACGCCCGAGCGGGCGGCCCCGGCCGTGTCCGCCGTGCCGGTCATCGTGCTGGTCCGCGCCCACAGCCCCCAGGCGAGGGAGTGGGCGGGCAGCCCCTGCGCCCGGCGGGCCTGGGCGAAGGCGTCGAGGAAGCCGTTGGCGGCCGCGTAGTTGCCCTGGCCCGCGCCGCCGAGCACACCGGCGGCCGAGGAGAAGAGCACGAACGCGGCCAGGTCCAGCTCCCGGGTGGCCTCGTGGAGGTGGAGTGCGGCGTCGACCTTGGGCCGCAGCACCGTGTCCAGCCGCTCGGGGGTGAGCGAGGAGATCACCCCGTCGTCCAGCACCCCGGCGGTGTGGAACACCCCGGTGAGCGGGTGGCCGTCGGGCACCTGGGCCACCAGGGCGGCCACGGCCTCCCGGTCGGCGGTGTCGCACGCCGCCACGGTCACGGTCGCGCCGAGCGCGGTCAGCTCCTCGCGCAGCCGCCCGGCCCCCTCGGCGGCCGGTCCCCGGCGGCTGGTCAGCAGCAGATGGCGGACGCCGTGGCGGGTCACCAGGTGGCGGGCGAGCAGCCCGCCGAGCGTACCGGTGGCGCCGGTGATCAGCACGGTGCCCTCGGGGTCCAGCGCACGCGTGGCGCCGGCGGCGCCCTGGGCGCGGGCGAGCCGCGGGGTGTGCGGCTGTCCGGCGCGCAGCGCGAGCTGCGGCTCCCCGGAGGGGAGGACCGCCGGGAGGGCCCGCACGGACTCCTCGTGCTCGTCGAGGTCGACGAGGGTGAACCGGTCGGGGTTCTCCGACTGCGCCGAGCGCACCAGGCCCCAGACGGCGGCGCCCGGCAGATCGGTGACCTCCGCGCCGGGCGCGGTGGCCACCGCGCCACGGGTGACGAACACCAGCCGGGAGTCGGCGAACCGCTCGTCGGCCGACCAGTTCCGGGCCAGCTCCAGGGCGGTGCGCAGGGAGTCCCGTACCGCGCCGGCCGGTGCGCCGGGCCCGGTGGCGCAGGAGACCAGGACCGCCGCGGGGGCGGCCGTACCCGCGTCGACGGCCGCGCCCAGCGACTCCAGGTCCACATAGGACTCCAGGTGGACCCCGGCCGCGAAGAGGCTCTCGGTGACCTCAAGACCGTCGTCGCCGACCAGCGCGGCCCGGGTCAGCGGGGTGGGCCGGTCGGAGCCCGCGAGCGCGGGCCAGTCGAGCTGGAACAGCGACTCGCTGCTCGCGGCGCGGGCGCCGCTGAGCTGATCGCCGGTCATCTTCCGCAGCAGCAGGCCCTCGACGGTGGCCACCGGGCGGCCGGTGGGGTCGGCCACCGCGAGCGCCACGGTGTCCTCCCCGGCCGGGGAGATCCGCACCCGCACCTCGTCGGCCCCGGCGGCGTGCAGCGACACCCCGGTCCAGGAGAACGGCAGCCGCCCCTGCGCGGTCTCGGGGTCCTCCCCGGCGAAGAGGGTGCCGAGCGCGATGCCGTGCAGGGAGGCGTCGAGCAGGGCCGGGTGGATCCCGTACCCGGCGGCGGCCGTCCGCTGCTCCTGGGCCAGCCGCA
The DNA here is from genome assembly GCF_016741935.1 of Streptomyces endocoffeicus. GTDB lineage: Bacteria > Actinomycetota > Actinomycetes > Streptomycetales > Streptomycetaceae > Streptomyces > Streptomyces endocoffeicus. The sequence continues at coordinate 1,496,418 of NZ_JAERRG010000001.1, forward strand.
CCTCGGCGAACACCTCGTCGCCGCGCAGCCAGGCGGCGCGCAGGCCCCGGAAGGCCGGACCGTAGCCGAACCCGCCCGCCGCGTACCGCTCGTACATGTCGCTGACGTCGAGTTCGGTGGCGTCCGCCGGAGGCCATGCGGTCAGCTCGGCGGGGGCACCCGGGGTGGCGGTGGCGAGCGTGCCGGTGGCGTGCGGGGTCCACGGCTCGCCGAACCCGGCGCCCTCGGGGCGGGAGTGGACGTTCAGCGGGCGGCGTCCGCTCTCGTCGGGTTCGCCGACCGTCACCCGGAGGGTGAGCGCGCCACGCGCGGGGAGGATCAGCGGGGCCTGGAGGGTCAGCTCCTCGACCTGGTCGCAGCCGACCTGGTCACCGGCCTGGATCCCGAGCTCGAGGAACGCGGTGCCGGGGAAGAGGACCGTGCCGGAGACGGCGTGGTCGGCCAGCCAGGGCTGGGCGGCCAGGGACAGCCGCCCGGTGAGCACCAGGCCGTCGGTGTCGGCGAGTTCGACGGCGGCGCCCAGCAGCGGATGCCCGGCCGAGCCCAGCCCCGCCGAGGTCACATCGCCCGCCCGGTCCGAGCCGTCCAGCCAGTAGCGCTGCCGCTGGAAGGCGTACGTGGGCAGCTCCACCCGGTGGGCGCCGCGGCCCGCGAACACCCGCTCCCAGTCCACCTCGCCACCGTGGGCGTGCACCCGGCCCACCCCGGCCAGCAGCGACTCGGCCTCGTCGCGGTCCTTGTGCAGCAGGGTGACGAACGCGGCGGCGTCGGGGTCGGCGACGCACTCCTGCCCCAGCACGGACAGCACACCGGACGGGCCGACCTCCACATAGCGGGTCACGCCCCGGTCCTCGAGGAACCGCACCCCGTCCCGGAACCGCACCGGCTGCCGCACATGGCGCACCCAGTACTCGGGCGAGCACAGCTCCTCGGCCACCGCCTCGCCGGTCACATTGGACACCACCGCGATCCGGGGGGTGGTGTAGGTCAGCTCACCGGCGACCTTGGCGAACTCCTCCAGCATGGGGTCCATCAGCGGCGAGTGGGCGGCGACGCCGATCCGCAGCCGCTTGCTCCTGCCGCCGACCGCGTCCGCGATCCGCAGGACGGCCTTCTCCTCGCCGGAGATCACCGTGGCGGCCGGGCCGTTGACCGCGCCCAAGGACACCTGATCCTCCTCGCCCTCCAGATGGGGCAGCACCTCGGCCTCGGCGGTCCGCAGCGAGACCATCGCGCCTCCGGCGGGCAGCGCGTCCATCAGCCGGCCCCGGGCCGCGACCAGCGCACACGCGTCCTCCAGCGAGAACACGCCCGCCACATGGGCCGCCGCCAGCTCGCCCACCGAGTGGCCGACCAGGAAGTCCGCGGTCACGCCCCAGGACTCCAGCAGCCGGTACAGCGCCACCTCGACGGCGAAGAGACCGGTCTGGGTGTAGAGGGTCCGGTCGAGCAGTTCGGCGTCCTCGCCGAAGACCACGTCCCGAACCGCGTGCCCGACATGGCCGTCCAGGTGGCGGTCGAGCTCGGCGCAGACGGTGTCGAACGCGGCGGCGAAGACCGGGAAGGCGGTGTGCAGGGCGCGTCCCATGCCGAGCCGCTGTGCGCCCTGCCCGGTGAACAGGAACGCCGTCCGGCCCGCACCGGCCACCGCGCCGGAGGTGACGCCGGAGGCCAACTGGTCCAGTCCGCCGAGCAGTTCGGTACGGTTCGATCCCACGACCACCGCGCGGTGGGCGAAGGCGGAGCGGGTGAGCGCCAGCGAGTAGCCGATGTCCACGGGGGACGGCTCGGGCGCGCCCGCCATGTAGGACCGCAGCCGCGCGGCCTGGGCCCGCAGGGCCTCCTCGGTCCGCCCCGACAGCGGCCACGGCACCAGGCCGGACACGGTGGCGGACACGGCGGCGGGCACGGTCTCCGCGGGTGTCGCTTCCGCGGGTGCTTCGTCGGCGGGTGGCTCGTCCGCGGACGTCTCGTCCGCGGTCTCCTCGGCGGGGGCCTGCTCCAGGATCACATGGGCGTTGGTGCCGCTGAAGCCGAAGGCGGACACCGCGGCGCGGCGCGGCCGTTCGGCCTCCGGCTCGGGCCACGGCCGGGCCTCGGCCAGCAGCCGTACCGCGCCCGACTCCCAGTCCACGTTGGGCGTCGGCTCCTCGGCGTGCAGGGTCTTGGGCAGCACGCCGTGCCGCAGCGCCAGCACCGTCTTGATGACCCCGCCGACGCCCGCGGCGGCCTGGGTGTGGCCGATGTTGGACTTCAGCGAGCCGAGCCACAGCGGCCGGTCCTCGGGGCGGTCCTGGCCGTAGGTGGCGAGCAGCGCTCCCGCCTCGATGGGGTCGCCGAGCGGGGTGCCGGTGCCGTGTGCCTCGACCGCGTCCACATCGGCCGCGGTCAGCCCGGCGTCGGCCAGCGCCTGCCGGATGACCCGCTGCTGGGAGGGGCCGTTGGGCGCGGTGAGCCCGCTGCTGGCGCCGTCCTGGTTGGTGGCGGAGCCCGTGACGACCGCGAGCACCTGGTGGCCGTCGCGCCGCGCGTCCGACAGCCGCTCCACGAGCAGCATGCCCACGCCCTCGCCCCAGCCGGTGCCGTCGGCGGAGGCGGCGAACGCCTTGCAGCGGCCGTCGGACGCGAGCCCGCGCTGGCGGCTGAAGTCCACGAAGGCCACCGGCGTGGACATCACCATCGACCCGCCGACCAGGGCCAGGGAGCACTCCCCCCGGCGCAGCGCCTGAGCGGCGAGGTGCAGGGCCACCAGCGAGGACGAGCAGGCGGTGTCCACGGTGACCGCGGGCCCTTCGAGACCGAAGGTGTAGGCGATACGGCCGGAGGCGATGCTGCCGGAGCCACCGCTGCCCACGTACCCCTCGACATCGTCGGGCACCTGGCGCAGCCGGGTCGCGTAGTCCTGGTACATCACGCCCGCGAAGACGCCGGTGCGGCTGCCGCGCAGCGTGGCCGGGTCGACCCCGGCGCGCTCCATGGCCTCCCACGCGGTCTCCAGCAGCAGCCGCTGCTGCGGGTCCATGGCTAGGGCCTCGCGCGGGGAGATGCCGAAGAACGCGGGGTCGAAGTGGTCGGCGTCGGAGACGAAGCCGCCTTCCCTGGCATAGCTCGTCCCCGGCTGGTCGGGGTCCGGGTCGTAGAGGGCCTCCAGGTCCCAGCCCCGGTCGGCGGGGAACTCGGTGACCGCGTCACGGCCGTTCGCCACCAGCTCCCACAGGTCCTCCGGTGAGGCCACGCCACCGGGGTAACGGCAGGCCATCCCGACGATGGCGATGGGCTCGTGGTCCTTTGCCTCGGCCTCCTGGAGGCGCTGGCGAGTGCGGTGCAGATCCGTGGTCACTCGCTTGAGGTAGTCGCGGAGCTTTGCCTCGCTCACCGTTTACCGCCCATCTCTGTGTATTCCAACTCCGTGCACTACAGGCCGAGTTCGTTCTCGATGAAGTCGAAGATCTCGTCGTCCGAGGCGGCGTCGATGCGGCCGGCGACCACGTCCGCCGCGTCCTCCGGGCCCTGGCCGAGCCGCGCCAGCAGGTCCTGCAGACGTGAGGCGAGCGTGGTGCGCGCCTCGTCGTCGGCGGCGACCTTGGCCAGGTTGCTTTCCAGGGCGTCGAGTTCCGGGAAGGTCATCGACGCGGCGGTGAAGGCCTCCGGGGCGATTTCCGCTTCCAGGTACGCGGCGATCGCCGTGGAGGTGGGGTAGTCGAAGAGCAGGGTCACCGGCAGGCGCCGGCCGGTGGCCTTGCCGAGCTGGTTGCGGAGTTCGACCGCGGTGAGCGAGTCGAAGCCGAGGTCCAGCAGACCGCGCTCCGCCTCGACGGCCGCCACCGACTCGAAGCCCAGCACCCCGGCCACGGTGGTGCGGACCAGGTCCAGCAGGAACCGGCCCCGCTCGGCCTCCGGCAGGCTCGTCAGATGCTGCTTGAGCCCCTCCGGCCGCGCGGGCGCCGCCCCGGCTCCGGTGGCCGTCCGCCGGCTGGGCCTGGTGGCGGGCGCGGCCCTCACCAGCCCGCGCAGCAGCGCCGGTACGTCACCGGGCCGCGCCCCGAGTCCCGCGGCGTCGAGCCGCATCGGCAGCACGACGGCGGTGTCCACGGCGCGTGCGGCGTCGAAGAGCCCGGCGCCGTCCTCCGAGGAGAACGGCACGATGCCACCGCGCGCCAGCCGGTTCAGATCGGCGCCCGCCAGCTTGCCGGTCATCTCGCTGCGCTGGGCCCACAGCCCCCACGCGTGTGACTGGACGGGCCGGCCCTGGGCGCGGCAGTGCTGGGCGAAGGCGTCGAGGAAGGCGTTGGCCGCCGCGTAGTTGCCCTGGCCCATTCCGCCGAAGGTGCCGGCGATGGAGGAGAACAGGACGAGCGCGGACAGGTCCAGGTCGCGGGTCAGCTCGTGCAGGGTGAGCGCGGCGTCGACCTTGGGCCGCAGCACGGTGTCCAGCCGCTCGGGGGTGAGCGAGGAGACCACACCGTCGTCCAGGACGCCCGCCGTGTGCACGACGGCCGTCAGCGGATGTGCGGCGGGGACGGTGGCCAGCAGCGCGGCCAGCGCCTCCCGGTCGGCCACATCGCAGGCGGCGAGGGTGACCTGGGCGCCCAACTCACCCAGCTCCGCGTGGAGTTCGACCGCGCCCTCGGCCTCCGGGCCACGGCGGCTGGTGAGCAGCAGATGCCGCACTCCGCCCTCGGCCACCAGATGGCGGGCGATGACCCCGCCGATGGTTCCGGTGGCCCCGGTGACCAGCACCGTGCCCTCGGGGTCCCAGGCGGGCGGGGCGGTGTCGGGGACGGGGGTGGCGGCGAGCCTGGCCACCGCGATGTCACCCTGGCGGACGGCGAGTTGTGGCTCGTCCAGGGCGAGCGCGGTCGGCAGGGCGAGCGCCGACTCCTCGTGCTCGTCGAGGTCGACGAGCACGAACCGGTCGGGGTTCTCCGACTGCGCGGAGCGCACCAGGCCCCAGACGGCGGCGTGCGCCAGATCGGGTACGTCCGCGCCGGGTGTGGTGGCCACCGCGCCCCGGGTGATGAACACCAGGCGGGAGTCGGCGAACCGGTCCTCGGTCAGCCAGGCCCGGAGCAGCGCCAGCGCCCGGTGGGTCGCGGCCCGTACGGCGTCGGCCACCCCCTGGGGCTCCGGTGCGCAGGGCACCAGTACGGTGGCGGGCACGGCGGCCGGGTCGGCGGGCAGCGCCTCCAGGTTCTGGTAGGTGCGCACATCGAGTCCGACGAGCTTGAAGTCGTCGTCGCCGAGCAGGGCCCAGTGTCCGGAGGGTTGTCCGGGCGTGGCCGCGGAGGTGTCGGCGGCCGCCCAGTCGAGCCGGTAGAGCGAGTCGCCGCCGGTGGCGGCTTCGCCGAGCCGTTCGGGCCGCTTGCGCAGTACGAGGGATTCGACGGTGGCCACCGGCCGTCCGATGGTGTCCGCCACGGTCAGGGACACCGTGTCGGTGCCGTTCGGCGTGAGTCGCACCCGTACCTCACCGGCCCCGGAGGCGTGCAGCGTCACCCCGGTCCAGGAGAACGGCAACCGGCCCTCGCCCGCCTGGAGCATCGGGCCGAGCGCGATGGTGTGCAGCGCGGCGTCCAGCAGGGCGGGGTGCAGTCCGTAGGCGGTGGCGGCGGACTGCTGCTCCTGCGCCAGCCGTACCTCGGCGAACACCTCGTCGCCGCGCAGCCAGGCCGCGCGCAGCCCCTGGAACGTCGGGCCGTAGCCGAAGCCGCCCGCCGCGAACCGCTCGTACAGGTCCTCGACCTCGATCGGCTCGGCGCCCGGCGGCGGCCACGCCCCGCCCAGGTCGTACGAGCCCTCGACGGCACCGTCCGCCAGCACACCCGTGGCGTGCCGGGTCCACGGCGGCTCACCGTCCGCGTCCTCGGGGCGGGAATAGACGTTCAGGGAGCGCCGGCCGTCCTCCTCGGGCGGGTCCACCACCAGTTGCAGGGTGACGGCGCCGCGCTCGGGGAGGATCAGCGGCGCCTGCAGGGTCAGCTCGTCGACCCGGCCGCAGCCCACCCGGTCACCGGCCTGGACCGCGAGCTCCAGGAAGGCGGTGCCCGGGAAGAGGACCACCCCGGAGACCGCGTGGTCGGCCAGCCAGGGCTGGCCGCGTGTGGACAGCCGCCCGGTGAGCACCAGGCCGTCGCTGTCGGCGAGTTCCACGGCGGCGCCCAGCAGCGGGTGTCCGGCGGCGCCGAGACCGGCCGAGGCCACATCGCCCACGGTGGCGGGCGCTTCCAGCCAGTAGCGCTGCCGCTGGAAGGCGTACGTGGGCAGCTCCACCCGGTGGGCGCCGCGGCCGGCGAACACCCGCTCCCAGTCCACCGCGCCACCGTGGGCGTGCACCCGGCCCACCCCGGCCAGCAGCGACTCGGCCTCGCCGCGGTCCTTGCGTAGCAGCGGGACGAACGCGGCCTCGGCGTCGGTACCGGTATCGGCGTCGGTGTCGGCCAGGCACTCCTGGCCCATGGCGGAGAGCACACCGGCGGGGCCGATCTCGACGTAGCGGGTCACATTCCGCTCGGCGAGGAAGCGGATGCCGTCCCCGAAGCGCACCGCCCGGCGGACGTGGCGCACCCAGTACTCCGGCGAGCACAGCTCCTCGCCCGCCGCCTCACCGGTGACGTTGGAGACCACCGCGACGCGCGGCGCGGAGTAGCCGATCCCGGCGGCCACCGTGCCGAACTCGGCGAGCATGGCGTCCATCAGCGGCGAGTGGAAGGCGTGGGAGACGGTGAGCCGCTTGCTCTTGGCACCAGTCGCTTCCGCGATCCGCAGGACGGTGTCCTCGTCACCGGAGATGACGGTCGCCCGCGGCCCGTTGACCGCCGCCACGCTCACCCGGTCCTCGTGGCCTTCGAGATGCGGCAGCACCTCGGCCTCGGCCGCCTGGAGAGACACCATCGCACCGCCCTCCGGCAGCGCCTGCATCAGCCGACCGCGGGCCGCCACCAGCGCACAGGCGTCCTCCAGCGAGAACACCCCGGCCACATGGGCGGCCGCCAGCTCGCCCACCGAGTGGCCGACCAGGAAGTCCGGCGCCAAGCCCCAGGACTCGACCAGCCGGTACAGCGCCACTTCGAGGGCGAACAGCGCGGTCTGGGTGAACACGGTCCGGTTCAGCGGCTCCGCGTCCTCGCCGAACACCACCTCCCGCACCGAGCCGTCCAGATGGCGGTCCAGCTCCGCGCACACCGCGTCGAACGCCGCCGCGAACACCGGGTAGGTGTCGTACAACTCACCTCCCATGCCGGGTCGTTGAGCGCCCTGCCCGGTGAACAGGAAGGCAGTCCTACCGGCGTCGGCCACCGTCTCCCGGGCGGTCCCCGAGGCCAGTTCCGCCAGGCCCCGCAGCAGATCCTCCCGCTCGGCACCGACGGCCACTGCGCGGTGGCCGAAGGCCGAGCGGCCCGTCGCCAGCGCGTAGCCGACGTCCACCGGGCGCAGTTCCGGCCGCTCCTGAAGATGGGCACGCAGCCGCCCGGCCTGCGCCCGCAGGGCCGTCTCGCTGCGCGCGGAGAGCAGCCACGGCACCACATCGGAGTCGACCGTCCGCTCGGCCACCGGCGCGGTGTGCTCGGGGCCCTGCTCCAGCACCACATGGACGTTCGTGCCGCTGACGCCGAAGGCAGACACACCCGCGCGCCGCGGCCGTCCCGTCTCGGGCCACTCCCGGGCCTCGGTCAGCAGCTCCACCGCACCGGCCGACCAGTCCACATCGGGCGAGAGTTCATCGGCGTGGAGGGTCTTGGGCAGCACGCCGTGGCGCAGCGCCAGCACCGTCTTGATGATCCCGGCGACACCCGAAGCGGCCTGGGTGTGGCCAATGTTGGACTTCAGCGCGCCCAGCCACAGCGGCCGGTCGGTGTCCCGCCCCTGACCGTAGGTGGCCATCAGGGCCTGCGCCTCGATGGGGTCGCCGAGCCGGGTGCCGGTGCCGTGGGTCTCGACCGCGTCCACATCGGTGGCCGACAGGCCCGCACCGGCCAGCGCCTGGCGGATCACCCGCTGCTGGGAGGGGCCGTTGGGGGCGGTGAGGCCGTTGCTGGCGCCGTCCTGGTTGACGGCGGAGCCGCGCACCAGCGCCAGCACCTCATGGCCGTATCTCCGCGCGTCGGAGAGCCGTTCCAGCAGCAGCATGCCGACGCCCTCGGCCCACCCGGCGCCGTCGGCGTCCGCCGAGAACGCCTTGCAGCGGCCGTCGGGGGCCATGGCCCGCTGCCGGCTGAACTCGATGAAGGTGTCCAGCGTGGACATCACCACGACACCGCCCGCGAGCGCCAGCGAGCACTCCCCCTGACGCAGCGACTGGGCCGCCTGGTGGAGGGCGACCAGTGAGGACGAGCAGGCGGTGTCCACGGTGACCGCGGGGCCTTCGAGACCGAAGGTGTACGAGATGCGCCCGGACGCCACACTGCTGGCGCTGCCGGTGGCCAGATAGCCCTCGAACTCCTCGGGCGCACGGGTGAAGCGCGAGCCGTAGTCGTTGTAGCTGGCGCCGATGAAGACTCCGGCCTGGGTGCCCTTCACCGCGGCCGGGTCGATCCCGGCCCGCTCGAACGCCTCCCAGCTGGTCTCCAGCAGCAGCCGCTGCTGCGGGTCGATGGCGAGCGCCTCGCGCGGTGAGATCCCGAAGAACTCGGGGTCGAAGTGGTCGGCCTCGTGGAGGAAGCCACCGCCGGTGGCGTAGAAGGTGCCCGGCTTGTCGGAGTCGGGGTCGTAGTGGCCCTCGATGTCCCAGCCGCGGTCGGTGGGGAAGTCCGAGATGGCGTCCCGGCCGTCCATCAGCAGCCGCCACAGCTCCTCGGGGGTGGTCACCCCGCCGGGGAGGCGGCAGCTCATGGCCACGATGGCGATCGGGTCGTCGTCCACCGCGACGGTGGCGGGCACCGGGCCCGCCGGGGCGGTGACCGCGGTTTCACCGGCGCCGCTCTCGGCGAGCAGGAAACGGGACAGCGCGGTGACGGTCGGGTAGTCGAAGACGAGGGTGACCGGCAGCCGCAGCCCGGTGACCGCGTTCAGCCGGTTGCGCAGATCGACGGCGGTCAGCGAGTCGAAGCCCAGCTCGCGGAAGGCGCGCCCGGCCTCGACCGCCGCGGTGTCGGCGTAGCCGAGCGCGGCGGCCACCTCGGTGCTGACGAGGTCGGCCAGCGCGTCCTCGGCCTCCTGCGGCGACAGCCCGGCCAGCCGCTGGGCCAGCGGGGTGTCCTCCTCGCCCGTGGTGGCCGCCGCCGCCACCGCCCGCCGGGCGTCGGGGAGTTGGCCGAGCACGGCGGCCCCGTCCAGGGAGGGGGTGGCGGCGATGAGCCGGTCCCACTCGACATCGGCCACCGCCACCTGGGTGTCGGCCACGTCCAGGGCGCGCTGCAGGGCCGCGATCGCCAGGTCGGGCGCCATCGCGGGCATACCGGTGGCGCGCAGCCGCGCCTGGACGGCCTCGTCCACCAGCCCCCCGCCGGACCACGCGCCCCAGGCCACGGAGGTGGCGGGGAGGCCCTGGGCGCGGCGGGCATGTGCGAGCGCGTCGAGGAAGGCGTTGGCGGCCGCGTAGCTGCCCTGGCCGGGGCCGCCGAGCGTGCCCGCGAAGGAGGAGAAGAGCACGAAGGCGGACAGCTCGCGGTCACGGGTGAGCTCGTGCAGATGGAGCGCCGCGTCCACCTTCGGGCGCAGCACCCCGTCGGCGCGCTCGGGGGTGAGGGTGTCGAGCACCCCGTCGTCCAGGACGCCCGCGGTGTGGACGACCGCGTCGAGCGGTGCCTCGTCCGCGTCCAGCGTGGCGAGGAGGTCGGCCAGCGCATCGCGGTCGGTCGCGTCGCACGCGGCCACGGTCACCCGGACCCCCGACTCCCTTATCTCGTCGGCGAGTTCGGCCGCTCCGGGGGCGTCGGGGCCCCGGCGGCCGGTGAGCACCAGGTGTTCGGCGCCGCCCCGGGCCAGCCAGCGCGCCACATGGGCGCCCAGGCCGCCGGTGCCGCCGGTCACCAGCACGGTGCCACGCGGCCGCCATGGCGCGATGGCGTCGGCCGGCGCCGCCGAGGCCCTGACCAGCCTGCGCCCATGGACCCCGGAGGCGCGCACCGCGACCTGGTCCTCGTCGGTCAGCCGGCCCGCGAGCACACCGCACAGCCGTGCGACGGCACGGTCGTCGAGGGTGCCGGGCAGATCCACCAGACCGCCCCGGCGCCGCGGGTACTCCACGGCCGCGATCCGGCCCAGGCCCCAGCTGAGCGCCTGCAGCGGATGGTCCAGCGCGTCCGCGCGGCCCACGGACACCGCCCCGCGCGTGGCGTACCACACCGGGACATCGGCCCCGCTGTCGCCGAGCGCCTGCAGCAGGGCGAGGTTGAGGGCCAGGCCGAGCGGCTGCGCCGAACCCGCGCGGTACGGGTCCTCGACAAGCGCGAGGAGCGAGAGCACCGCGGTCGGTGGCGCGTCCGCGGTGGCCTCGCCGAGCCCGCGGGCGAGCGCCTCGCGTACGGCGTCCGCCTCGGTCAGCTCCACCAGCCGCACCTGGGCGCCGCGTTCCCGCAGCGCCTCCGCGACGCGCGGGCCCTCCGGCGCTCCGGCGGGCGCGGCGATCAGCCAGGTGGCACCGGCCGACGAGCGGTCGTGGGGGGAGGTGAGGGCGTCGCCCAGGGGCTTCCAGGTGACGTGGTAGCGCCAGGAGTCGAGCACGGACCGCTCGCGGCGCGCCCGGCGCCACGCCGCCAGCGCCGGAACCACCATGGCGAGGGACGATTCCTCGGCGTCCACCTCCAGCGCGGCGGCCAGCGCGGCCAGGTCCGCACGCTCCACGGCATCCCAGAAGTCCGCGTCCACCGCCTCGCCTTCGGCGGGCGCGGAGGCGGATGCGGAGGAGCCTTCGAGCCAGTAGCGCTGCCGCTGGAACGCGTACGTGGGCAACTCCACGACCGCGCCCCCGGCGCACACCGCGGCCCAGTCGACGGCCACGCCACGGACGAACGCCTCTCCCAGCGAGGCCAGGAACCGCTCGGAACCGCCCTCGTCACGGCGCAGCGACCCCACGACCACGGCGTCCTCGACGGTCGCCTGAAGCGGCATCGTCAGCACCGGATGCGGGGACATCTCCAGGAACGTCCCGAACCCGGCGGCGGACAGAGCCCGCACCGCCGACTCCAGCTCGACCGTCTCCCGCAGATTGGTGTACCAGTACCCGGCGTCGAGTCCGGTGGTGTCGATGGTGTCGCCGGTGACCGTCGAGCAGAACGGCACCTCGGCGCGGCGCGGGGCGATCGGGGCCAGGACGTCGAGGAGTTCATCGCGCAACTCCTCGACCTGGGCCGAGTGGGACGCGTAGTCCACCGGGATCAGCTTCGCCCGTACGTCCTCGGCCTCGCACTCCGCCTGGAGTTCACGAAGGGCCTCCGGCTCCCCGGACACCACGATCGAGCCGGGACCGTTGACCGCCGCCACCGAGATACGACCGTCCCGGGCCGTGATCCGCTCCCGCACCCGATCGGCGCCCTCCGAAACGGACATCATGCCGCCACGACCCGCCAGCCCCCGCGCGATCGCCTGCGACCGCAACGCCACCACCCGCGCCCCGTCCTCCAACGACAGCCCACCCGCCACCACCGCAGCCGCGATCTCCCCCTGCGAATGCCCCACCACCGCCGCAGGCACCACCCCACACGCCCGCCACACCTCCGCCAACGACACCATCACCGCCCACAACGCCGGCTGCACCACATCCACCCGCCCCAACCCCGGACCCCCACCCCGCAACACCCCAGCCAACGACCAGTCGACGAACCCCGACAGCGCCACCTCACACTCGGCGATCCGCTGCGCGAACACCGGCGAGGCATCCAGCAACTCCACCGCCATACCCACCCACTGCGACCCCTGCCCCGGAAACACGAACACCGGACGGGCGTCGGTCGCCGTCACTCCCGCGCCACGCACCACACACGGGGACTCGCCGCCCGACGCCAGTGCGCCCAGCGCGCCGATCAGCTCGTCGCGGTCGCCGCCCAGGACCAGCGCTCGGTGGTCGAAGCGGCCACGGGTGGTGGCGAGCGAGTGGCCGACATCGGCCGGGGACAGCGCGGGGCGCGCGGTCACATGCGTCAGCAGCCGCTCGGCCTGCGCCCGCAGCCCCGCCGCGCTCTTCGCCGACAGCACCCACGGCACCACTCCCCGGCCCACCGGGGCGTCCCCCTCGGCCGCGGCCACGGCCTCCGAAGGCTCCTCCTCGGGTGCCTCCTCGAGGATGGTGTGCACATTGGTGCCGCTGGCCCCGAAGGCCGAGATGGCGGCCCGGCGGGGCTCCTCGCCGCGCGGCCACTCCCTGGCCTCGGTCAGCAGCTCCACCGCCCCCGCCGACCAGTCGATCCGCGAGGAGCGCTCCTCGGCGTGAAGTGTCCTGGGCAGCAGGCCGTGCCGCATGGCCTGCACCATCTTGATGACACCGCCGACACCGCCGGCGGCCTGCGGATGGCCGATGTTGGACTTCAGCGAGCCGATCAGCACGGGACGGTCCGCCGCGCAGTCCTTCCCGTACGTGGCGAGCAGCGCGCCCGCCTCGATCGGGTCACCCAGCGGGGTGCCGGTGCCATGGGCCTCGATCGCGTCGATCTGCTCCGCCGTGAGCGCGGCGTTGGCGAGCGCCTGGCGGATCACCCGCTGCTGGGAGCGGCCGTTGGGGGCGGTGAGGCCATTGCTGGCACCGTCCTGGTTGACGGCCGAGCCGCGCACCACGGCCAGCACCTTGTGGCCGTTGCGCCGCGCGTCCGAAAGGCGCTCCAGCAGCAGCATGCCGACGCCCTCGCCGAGGCCCATGCCGTCGGCTCCCTCGGCGAACGCCTTGCAGCGGCCGTCCTGCGCCAGCCCGCGCTGCCGGGCGAAGCCGATGAGCCCCATCGGGGCGCCCATCACGGCGGCGCCGCCCGCGAGGGCGAGCGAGCAGTCGCCCTGGCGCAGCGACTGGCAGGCCAGGTGGAGGGCGACCAGCGAGGACGAGCAGGCGGTGTCGATGGTGACGGCCGGGCCCTCCAGGCCCAGGGTGTAGGCGACCCGGCCGGACATGATGCTCGCGGAGATGCCCGTGACCAGGTGGCCCTCAAGACCCTCGGGCATATGGGGCCAGTCGGGAATGTAGCCCTGGTAGGCGGCGCCCACGAAGATGCCGGTCTTGCTGCCGCGCAGCGCCGCCGGATCGATTCCGGCGCGCTCGAACGCCTCCCAGGAGGTCTCCAGCAGCAGCCGTTGCTGCGGGTCCATCACGGTGGCCTCGCGGGGCGAGATGCCGAAGAACGCGGGGTCGAACTGGTCGGCGTCGTGGAGGAATCCGCCCTCGGTGGCGTAGACGGTGCCCTGCCGGTCGGGATCCGGGTCGTAGAGGTTCTCCAGGTCCCAGCCGCGGTTGCCGGGGAAGCCTGAAATGGCGTCGCGCCCGCCGGTGACCAGCTCCCACAGGTCCTCGGGGCCGCGCACATCGCCGGGGTAGCGGCAGCTCATCGCCACGATGGCGATGGGTTCCCGGGACGCGGCGGTGAGTTGCTGATTGACCCGGCGCAGCCGTTCGGTCTCCTTCAGAGACTCCCGCAGCGCGCCAACGATCTTGTCGGTTGGGTTTGCCATTGTCAGCTCCGCAGTCGAGTCTCGTCAGAGGTCGTTCTTGTCGTAGGCCATGCGCACGAGGTCATCCACGTCCAGGTCGTCGATGGACTCGGCGGGCTCCTCGTCCGCCGGTGCGGTGGCGGGGTCGTGGGAACCGGCCAGCCGCAGCAGCTCGTCCAGGAGTCCGGATTCGCGGAGCCGGAGCAGGGGGATGGAGGTCAGCGCCCGGCGGACGTCGGCCTCTTCGGGGTCGAGGGCGGTGGTGGCGGTGTCGTCCGGGAAGAGTTCGGCGCCGATGTGTCCGGCGAGCTCCTCCGCGCTCGGGTAGTCGAAGACGACGGTGACGGGGAAGCGGAGCCCGGTGGCGGTGCCCAGGCGGTTGCGCAGGTCGACGGCGCTCAGGGAGTCGAAGCCCAGCTCGCGGAAGGCGCGGGTGGCGTCGACGGCCTCGGGTCCTGAGTAGCCGAGGACGGTGGCGATCTGCGAGCGCACCAGCGACAGCACGGCCGCCCGCCGGTCCGCCGGGGCCAACTCGGCCAGCCGGTCGCGCAGTGAGGAGGACTCGCCGGTCGCGTCCGCCCGGGTGTCGGCGTCGGCGGCGAGGATCCGCGCCACATCGGGCACCTGGCCGATGAGCGGGCTGGGCCGGGCCGAGGTGAAGACGGGGACGAACCGCTCCCAGTCCACGTCGGCGACGACCACGACGGTCTCGTCCCGCTCCATCACCTGCCAGAAGGCGTCGATGGCGAGCCGGGGGGACATGAACGGGATGCCCCGGCCGCGCAGTTGCTCCTCGGCGAGGTTGGCGGCCATCCCGCCCTCCTCGGGGCTCCAGATGCCCCACACCACCGAGGTGGCGGCGAGACCGCGGGCCCGGCGCCGCTCGGCGAGCCCGTCGAGATAGGCGTTGGCGGCGGCGTACGCGCCGTGTTCGCCACTGCCCCAGACGGCCGAGATGGAGGAGAAGAGCACGAAGGAGTCGAGCGTGTCCCGGTCGAAGAGCGCGTCCAGGTTCGCGGCACCCGCGACCTTGGCCTCCGCCGTGTCCGCGAACTCCGCCAGATCGGTGTCGGCGAGCGGGACGAGCACACCGGCACCGGCGATGTGCAGTACGGAACGGATCGGCGGGCCCTCGGCCTCCACCTGCCGGACCAGCGCCTCCAGCGCGGCGCGGTCGGCCACGTCGCACGCGGCCACGGTGACCTTGGCGCCGAGCTCGGTCAGTTCGGCCCTGAGCTTGTCCGCGCCGGGCGCCTCGGGGCCACGGCGGCTGGTGAGCACCAGGTGTTCGGCACCGGCCCGGGCCAGCCGGCGGGCGATCTGGGCTCCGACGCCACCGGTGCCGCCGGTGAGCAGCACGGTGCCCTCGGGGGTCCAGGCGGGGCCGCTCCCCCGGTGCTCCGCGGCCCGTACCGGCCGCGGGTGCTCCGTGGCCCGCACCAGCCGCCGGACGAACACCCCGGAGGGCCGCAGGGCCAGCTGATCCTCGTCGTCGAGACGGCCCGCGAGCGCACCGCACAGCCGGGTGGTCACCCGGCCGTCGACGGTGTCCGGCAGGTCGACCATGCCGCCCCAGCGCTGGGGGTGTTCCAGGGCGGCGACCCGGCCCAGTCCCCATACGGCCGCCTGGGCGGGGCTGTCGAGGACGTCGGTGCCGCCGACGGACACGCCGCCACGGGTGGCCAGCCACAGCGGGGCGTCCACCCCGGTGTCGCCGAGAGCCTGGACGAGGGCGAGGGTGAGCGCGAGTCCCATGGGCACGCCCGCGTGTGCGGGGTGCGGTGCGTCGGGGAGCCCGAGCAGTGAGAGCACCCCGGCCGGGGTGACTCCGGCGGTGGCCTCATCGAGCCGCGCGGCGACCGCGGCGCGGTCGGCCTCGGCCACCTCGACGGTGACGACCGTGGCGCCGTGGGTCTCCAGACCGCCGCGTACGGCGTCGATGAGCTCGGTGCCGGGGGGTCCGGCGGGGCGTCCGGCGTCGGCGGTGTGTCCGGCCGGGTTTCCGGCGGCGTGCCCGCTGAGGTGTCCGGCCGGGACCGCGAGCAGCCAGGTGCCGGTCAGGGCCGCTGAGGCCGGGTCCGGCACCCGGTTCCAGGTGACGTGGTAGCGCCAGGAGTCGAGTACGGACCGCTCGCGACGGCCACGTCGCCAGGAGGACAGCGCCGGGAGCACGGTCCGCAGCGACGACCGCTCCTCGTCGGCGTCCACCTCCAGCGCGGTGGTCAGCGCGGCCAGGTCCTCACGCTCCACGGCATCCCAGAACTCGGCGTCCACCGGGTCGCCCCCGGTGGCGGCCACCTGCCCCGCGGGCCGCTCCAGCCAGTAGCGCTGCCGCTGGAAGGCGTACGTGGGCAGTTCCACCACGGACGCGCCCAGCCCGGCGAACACCGCGGCCCAGTCGACGGCCACGCCACGGACGAACGCCTCGCCCAGCGAGGCCAGGAACCGCTCGGGACCGCCCTCGTCACGGCGCAGCGACCCCACGACCACGGCGTCCTCAGCGGTCGCCTGAAGCGGCATCGTCAGCACCGGATGCGGGGACATCTCCAGGAACGTCCCGAACCCGGCGGCGGACAGAGCCCGCACCGCCGACTCCAGCTCCACCGTCTCCCGCAGATTGGTGTACCAGTACCCGGCGTCCAGACCCGCGGTGTCCAGGGGTGTGCCCGTGACGGTGGAGTGGAAGGTGATGTCCGAGGTGCGCGGGCGGATCGGGGCGAGCAGGTCGAGCAACTCCTCGCGGAGCGCTTCCACATGGGTCGAGTGGGACGCGTAGTCCACCGGGATCAGCTT
The DNA here is from genome assembly GCF_016741935.1 of Streptomyces endocoffeicus. Lineage (GTDB taxonomy): Bacteria > Actinomycetota > Actinomycetes > Streptomycetales > Streptomycetaceae > Streptomyces > Streptomyces endocoffeicus. The sequence goes on from NZ_JAERRG010000001.1 coordinate 1,512,780, forward strand.
CGCCCGTACGTCCTCGGCCTCGCACTCCGCCTGGAGTTCACGAAGGGCCTCCGGCTCCCCGGACACCACGATCGAGCCGGGACCGTTGACCGCCGCCACCGAGATACGACCATCCCAGGCCGTGATCCGCTCCCGCACCCGATCGGCACTCTCCGACACCGACATCATGCCGCCACGACCCGCCAGCCCACGCGCGATCGCCTGCGACCGCAACGCCACCACCCGCGCCCCGTCCTCCAACGACAACCCACCCGCCACCACCGCAGCCGCGATCTCCCCCTGCGAATGCCCCACCACAGCGGCAGGAGTCACCCCACACGCCCGCCACACCTCCGCCAACGACACCATCACCGCCCACAACGCCGGCTGCACCACATCCACCCGCCCCAACCCCGGACCCCCACCCCGCAACACCCCAACCAACGACCACTCCACAAACCCCGACAGCGCCACCTCACACTCCGCCAACCGCCCCGCGAACACCGGCGAAGAATCCAACAACTCCACCGCCATCCCCACCCACTGCGACCCCTGCCCCGGAAACACGAACACCGGCTTCCCGGCGTGGCCCGCCACGCCCTGGGCCACGAGGCCACCGGGCTCGGCCCGGGTGAGCGCCGTCAGTCCGGCGCGGAAGTCCTCGACGCCGCCACCGACCACCACCGCGCGGTGGTCGAAACGGGCACGGGTGGTGGCCAGCGAGAAGCCCACATCCACCGGGGACGGCTCCGGATCCTCCGCGAGGCGCGCCAGCAGGCGCTCCGCCTGCCCGCGCAGCCCGGACTCGGTCTTGGCCGACAGCACCCACGGCACCGTCGCGCCGCCCACGGGTGCCACGCCCTCTGCCGAGGTGTCCGCGGGCCCGGGGGTTTCGGTGACCTCGAGGGTTTCGGTGGCCTCGGGGGCCTGCTCGATGATGGCGTGGGCGTTGGTGCCGCTGGCACCGAAGGCGGACACCCCGGCGCGGCGGACCCGCCCGGTCTCCGGCCACGGCCGGGCCTCGGTGAGCAGTTCGACGGCGCCCGAGGTCCAGTCCACATTGGGCGACGGCTCCTGGATGTGCAGGGTGCTGGGCAGCACCCCGTGGCGGATCGCCTGCACCATCTTGATCACGCCGCCGACCCCCGCGGCGGCGGCCGTGTGGCCGATGTTGGACTTCAGCGAGCCGAGCCACAGCGGCCGGTCGGCCGGGCGGTTCCTGCCGTACGTGGCCAGCAGGGCGTTCGCCTCGATGGGGTCGCCCAGCGATGTCCCTGTACCGTGCGCCTCGACCACGTCCACATCGGTCCCGGACAGGGTGGCGTTGGCCAGCGCCTGGCGGATCACCCGCTGCTGGGCACGGCCGTTGGGTGCGGTGAGGCCGTTGCTGGCACCGTCCTGGTTGATGGCGCTGCCGCGGACGACCGCGAGCACGGTGTGGCCGTCGCGGCGGGCGTCCGAGAGCCGTTCCAGCAGCAGCACTCCGACGCCCTCGCCCCACGCGGTGCCGTCGGCCGTGGAGGAGAACGCCTGGCAACGGGAGGAGGTGGACAGCGCCCGCTGACGGCTGAACTCGATGAAACCGCTCGGCGTGGACATCACGGTGGTGCCGCCGGTGAGCGCCATCGAGCAGTCGCCCTGGCGCAGCGCCTGGCACGCCATGTGCAGCGCCACCAGCGACGACGAGCACATGGTGTCGACCGTGACGGCCGGGCCCTCCAGGCCCAGGGTGTAGGCGACCCGGCCGGAGAGGATGGCGCCCGACGCGCCCATGGACATCTGGCCCTCGAGCCCCTCGGGGAGCTCGGTCAGATCGCGGGCGTAGTCGAAGTCGGTGGCGCCCATGAAGACGCCGGTGTCGCTGCCGCGCAGGGTGCCCGGGTCGATTCCGGCCCGTTCGAAGGTCTCCCAGACCACTTCCAGCAGCAGCCGCTGCTGCGGATCCATGGTGAGGGCCTCGCGCGGCGAGATGCCGAAGAACGCCGGGTCGAACTGGTCCACGTCCTGGAGGAATCCGCCCTGGCGGGCGTAGGTGCGGCCCTCGCGGTCGGGGTCCGGGTCGAAGAGGTTCGGCAGGTCCCAGCCCCGGTCGGCCGGGAAGTCGGCCATGCCGTCCCGGCCTTCGGCCACGGCCTGCCACAGGTCCTCGGGGGAGCGGATGTCACCCGCGTAGCGGCAGTTCATCGCCACGATGGCGATGGGCTCGGGGGTCTGCAGCTCCTGGATCCGGCGGTGTGCGGCACGGAGGTGGCCGGTGGCCCGCTTGAGGTAGTCGCGCAGCTTCTTCTCGTTGTCCATGGTCGTCAGCTCCTCAAGAGGGCCGGAACGTCGGTGGCGGCCGGGGCGGTGGCACGGCGGTTCATGAGGCCGTCAGATCCCGGCCCAGCAGCTCGAACATCCCGTCGAGCAGCTCGAACATCTCGTCGTCCGTGGCCGATTCGATGTCGTCCAGCTCCAGGGCGGCGAGGGCGGACTGGACGCGGTCGAGTTCGGCGAGCGCCACGGTGTCCACGGACTCCTCGCCCGATGGCAGGAGTTCCTCCCGTAGCAGCACGGCGAGGTCGTCGGCGGTCGGGTAGTCGAAGACGAGGGTGACCGGCAGCCGCAGCCCGGTGGCGGCGTTCAGCCGGTTGCGCAGATCGACGGCGGTCAACGAGTCGAAGCCCAGCTCCTTGAAGGCCCGTCCGGTCTCGACCGCGCCCGCGTCGGCGTAGCCGAGGGCCGCGGCCGCCTGCTCGCTCACCAGCTCCACGAGGGCGGTGTGGCGGTCGGCCGGGCCGAGCTCCGCGAGCCGCGTGCGCAGCGCGGCGGCGCCACCGGCCTCCTCCCGCTCCGCTCCGGCCGGGTCCTGCCCGCTGCCGCCCGCCTCGGGCAGATCGGCGAGCAGCGGCAGCGGGCGGGTGGCGGACAGGGCGGGGGCAAAACGGCCCCAGTCGATATCGGCCGCGACGAGGAAACCGTCGCCCCGCGCGACCGTCTGCCGCAGCAGCTCCAGCGCCCGTGCGCCGTCGATGGGCGGCGCGCCGCGCCGTCGCAGCTGGTCCGCCACCTCGCCGTCGATCATCCCGCCGCCCGCCCAGGCGCTCCAGGCCACCGAGGTGGCGGGCAGGCCGTCCGCACGGCGCAGCTGGGCGAGCGCGTCGAGATACGCGCTGGCCGCCGCGTAGTTGCCCTGCCCGGCGGCGCCCACGGTGCCGGCGATCGAGGAGATCAGGACGAACGCGTCGAGGTCCAGGTCCCGGCCCTGGCCGCGGCCCCGGTCCCGGCCCCGGGTGAGCTCGTGCAGATGGCGCGCGCCCGCCACCTTGGGGCGCAGTACGGCCTCGATCCGCTCGGGGGTGAGCGCGTCGACGGTGGCGTCGTCCAGCGCGCCCGCGGCGTGCACCACGGCGGTCAGCGGGTGGTCCACGCCGTCGCGCGTGACCTGGTCCAGCAGGTGTGCCAGGGCCTCACGGTCGGCCACATCGCACGCGGCGACGGTCACCCGGGCGCCGCGCTCGGTCAGTTCGGCCTCCAGCTCGGCCGCGCCCGGGGCCCGGGGCCCGCGACGGCTGACCAGCACTACGTGTTCGGCACCCGCGTCGACCAGCCCGCGGGCGATCTGGGCACCGACGCCTCCGGTGCCACCGGTGATCAGGACGGTGCCGCGGGGCTGCCAGCGCTCACCGGAGCGGGTGGCCCCGGCCCGCCTGAGCCGCCGGGCGAGGGTGCCCGAGGCGCGGACGGCCAGCTGGTCCTCGCCGTCCTGGCCGGTCAGGGCGCGGGCGAGGGCCCTGAGTGCGCCGTCATCGAGCGTCTCGGGCAGATCGATCAGCCCGCCCCAGCGCTGCGGATGCTCCAGCGCCACCGCGCTGCCCAGGCCCCAGACGAGGGCTTGCGCGGGGGCTTCCAGGCGGTCGCCACCGCGGGTGGAGACGGCGCCGCGGGTGACACACCACAGGGGCGCGTCGACACCCGCCTCGCCCAGCGCCCGCACCAGGTCGAGGGTGGTGGCGAACCCGGTGGGGACGTCGGGGTGTTCCGGGTGCGGTGCCTCGTCGAGAGCGAGCAGGGACACCACGCCGCCGGGCGCCCCGGCGTCCCCGAGGGCCTCGGAGATACGGGCGGCGAGCCGGGCGCGGTCGGTGTCCTCCGGGCCGATGCGTACGGGGACGATCTCGATGCCGAGGGCGGCGAGCCCGGCGGTAATGGCCTCGGCGGCGGCGTCCTCCTTATCAGTGGGGCGCGCCTCGGCGGGCATCGCCACCAGCAGGCGGCCCGGGAGCGCGGGGGGCCTTTGTCCGTCGAGCGGTTGCCAGGCGACGCGGTAGCGCCAGGCGTCGAGCGCCGCCTGGTCGCTCAGCCGGGAACGCCACGACGAGAGCAGCGGAAGCACCTCGCTGAGCGGTGCGTCGGCGGCCGCGCCCAGTGTCGTCGTCAGCGCATCCAGGTCGGCCTTCTCGACCGCGGTCCAGAACTCCGCCTCCGCCGGGCCGGTGGCCGCCTCGGCGACCGGCCCGGTCTGGGGCTCGACCCAGTAGCGGGCGCGCTGGAACGCGTACGTGGGAAGGTCGACACGCCTGGCGCCCCGCCCCGCGAACAGCCCCCGCCAGTCCACCTCCGCGCCGTGGACGTAACCCTGGGCGAGCGAGAGCAGCATCCGCTCGGGGCCGCCCTCCTCGCGGCGCAGGGTGCCGATGACGGCGGCCGAGCCCTCGGCGGCCTCGACGGTGGCCTCGATGGCGGCGGCCAGCACGGGGTGCGGGCTCACCTCCACGAACAGCCGGTGGCCGCCGGTGAGCAGCGCCCGGGTGGCCGCTTCGAGCTGTACGGTCTCGCGCAGGTTGCGCGCCCAGTAGGCGGCGTCGAGCCCAGCCGTGTCCAGGGGTTCACCGGTGACCGTGGAGTGGAAGACGATCCGTGAGGTGCGCGGCCGGATGGGGGCGAGGATCCGCAGCAGTTCGTCGTGGATCTTCTCCACCTGCGCTGAGTGCGAGGCGTAGTCCACCGGGATCAGCTTCGCCCGTACGTCCTCGGCCTCGCACTCCGCCTGGAGTTCACGAAGGGCCTCCGGCTCCCCGGACACCACCACCGCGCCGGGGCCGTTGACCGCCGCCACCGAGATACGGCCGTCCCAGACGGCGATCCGCTCCCGCACCTCCTCGACCGGGAGCGACACGGACATCATGCCGCCGTGTCCGGCCAGCCCACGCGCGATGGCCTGCGACCGCAACGCCACCACCCGCGCCCCGTCCTCCAACGACAACCCACCCGCCACCACCGCAGCAGCGATCTCCCCCTGCGAATGCCCCACCACCGCCGCCGGAGTCACACCACACGCCCGCCACACCTCAGCCAACGACACCATCACCGCCCACAACGCCGGCTGCACCACATCCACCCGCCCCAACCCCGGACCCCCACCCCGCAACACCCCAACCAACGACCACTCCACAAACCCCGACAACGCCACCTCACACTCCGCCAACCGCCCCGCGAACACCGGCGACGAATCCAACAACTCCACCGCCATCCCCACCCACTGCGACCCCTGCCCCGGAAACACGAACACCGGACGGGCCTCCGGCACCGCCGCGCCCTCGCCGCGCACCACGCCCGTGGGCACCCCGCCGGAGGCCAACGCCTCCAGATGGCCTAGCAGTTGGGTGCGGTCCGCGCCCACCGCCGCGGCGCGGTATTCGAAGGCGGACCGTCCGGTGGCGAGCGAGTGGCCGACATCGGCCGGGGACGCCTCGGGGCGCTCGTGCAGATGGGCCAGCAGCCGCTCCGCCTGCGCCCGCAGGGCCGCTTCGCTCCTGCCGGAGAGCACCCAGGGGACGGCGGCGCCGCCGAGCGCGGTCCCGTCGAGGGCGGAGACGCCTTCTTCGTCGTCCTTCCCCTCGGCCGGGGCCTGTTCGAGGATGACATGGGCGTTGGTGCCGCTCACGCCGAACGCGGACACCCCGGCGCGGCGCGGACGCCCGCGCTCGGGCCACTCCCGGGCCTCGGTCAGCAGCTCGACCGCGCCGGAGGACCAGTTGACGGCCGCGGAGGCCTGCTCGACGTGGAGTGTCCTCGGCAGCGTCCCGTTGCGCAGCGCCATCACCGTCTTGATGACCCCGCCGACCCCGGCCGCCGCCTGGGTGTGGCCGATGTTGGACTTGAGCGAGCCGAGCCACAGCGGATGGCCGGGGGTGCGGCCCTTGCCGTACGTGGCGAGCAGCGCGCCCGCCTCGATGGGATCGCCGAGCGCGGTGCCCGTGCCATGGGCCTCGACGGCGTCGACGTCGTCCACCGTGAGCCCGGCGGCGGTCAGTGCCGCCTCGATGACCCGGCGCTGGGCGGGGCCGTTGGGCGCGGCGAGGCCGTTGCTGGCGCCGTCCTGGTTCATGGCGCTGGAGCGCAGCACGGCGAGGACCGGGTGGCCGTTCCGGCGGGCGTCGGACAGCCGCTCCAGCAGCACCATTCCCGCGCCCTCGCCCCAGCCGGTGCCGTCGGCGCCCGCGGCGAAGGACTTGCAGCGGCCGTTGGCGGCCAGTCCGCGCTGATGGCTGAACTCGACGAAGACACCGGGGGTGGCCATGACCGCCACCCCTCCGGCCAGCGCCAGCGAGCATTCGCCGCGGCGCAGCGCCTGGGCCGCCAGATGCATGGTCACCAGCGAGGACGAGCAGGCGGTGTCCAGGGTGATGGCCGGTCCCTCGAGGCCGAGGGTGTAGGAGATCCGGCCGGAGGCCACGCTGGAGACGTTGCCGATGAGCAGATGGCCCTCGACGCTCTGCGGGGCGTGCTGCGGGTCCCCGCCGTACTGGAACGAGGCGAGCCCCACATAGACCCCGGCCCTGGTGCCCTTCAGCGAGAGCGGGTCGATGCCCGCGCGTTCGATCGCCTCCCAGGACACCTCCAGCAGCAGCCGCTGCTGAGGGTCCATGGCCAGCGCCTCGCGCGGGGAGATGCCGAAGAAGGCCGGGTCGAACTGGTCGGCGTCGTGGACGAAGCCGCCTTCGCGGGTGTTGCAGGTGCCGGACCGGCCCGGGTCGGGGTCATAGAGTCCCTCGACGTCCCAGCCCCGGTTGGCGGGGAACTCCGAGATCGCGTCGCGACCCTCGGCCACCAGCCGCCACAGGTCCTCCGGGGAGCGGACACCGCCGGGGAAGCGGCAGCCCATCGAGACGATGGCGATCGGCTCCCGCTCGTCGGCCTCGATCCGCTCCAGCCGGTCACGGGCCTGCTTGAGGTCGGAGGAGACCCGCTTGAGGTAGGTGAGGAGTTTCTCTTCGTTCTCGTTCGCCATCAGGAAGCCCCGAATTCGTTGTCGATGAAGTCGAAGACCTCGTCGGCGGTAGCGGAGAGGAGGCCGGTTTCGGGGGACGGCCCGCCGGTGTGGTCCCCGGGCGTGCCGCCCAGCTTCGCCATGAGGTCGTTCAGACGCCCCGTCAGCCGCTCCCGCACCCCGTCGTCGGCCATCAGCTCGGGCAGCGCGGACTCCCATCGGTCCAGGTCGTCGAGGAGGGTGCGCGCGTCCACGGGGCGGGCCGATGGCAGCTCGCCGCGGAGGTACTCGGCCAGTGGCGCGGGCGCCGGATAGTCGAAGACGAGGGTGGCGGGCAGGTCGAGTCCGGTGACCGCGGCCAGCCGGTTGCGCAGTTCGACGGCGGTGAGCGAATCGAAGCCCAGCTCCTTGAACGGACGGCCGCCGGCGACCGCGTCGGACGAGGAGTGGCCGAGCACGGCCGCCGCCTGGGCGTGCACCAGGTCCCGCAGCGCCCGGTCCAGGTCTTCGCCCGTCAGGCCCGCGAGGCTCGCCAGGAAGGTGTCCGCCACGTCGTCCGGCCCGGCGGTGTCGGGGGCCGCGGTGGTGGCGAGGGCGTCGCGCACCTCCGGCAGCCCGCCGATCAGCGGCCGGGGGCGCGCGGCGGTGAAGCCGGGGACGAAGCGGTCCCAGCGCACATCGGCGAGGACGAGGGAGGTCTCACCGGTGTGCAGCGCCTCGCTCAGCGCGGCCACCGCCAACTCCGGTGCCATCGCGGGCAGTCCACGGCGGCTGAGGTGCTCCGCCACCTCGCCGTGCTCGATCATGCCGTGGTCGGCCCAGGGGCCCCAGGCCACCGAGGTGGCGGGGAGACCGCGTGCCTCGCGGTGCTCGGCGAGGGCGTCCAGGTAGGCGTTGGCGGCCGCGTAGGCGCTCTGCCCGCCGCTCCCCCAGGTGGCGGCGATGGATGAGAAGAGCACGAACGCCTCGAGGTGGTCCGGGTCCAGCGACGCGTCCAGATGGGCGGCGCCCAGCACCTTGCCGTCGGCCATCTCCGCGAAGTCGGCCACCGTACTGTCGGCGAGCTGGGAGAACTCCACGACGCCCGCGGCGTGGAAGACGGCGTGCACCGGGTCGCCCCCGGTGGTGATCCGGCGCAGCAGCGCCGCCACCTCGTCGCGGTCGCGGACGTCGCACGCCGCCACCGTCACCCGGACACCGCCCTCGCCCAGCGCGAGCAGCTCGTCGCGCAGTTCGGCGGCGCCGGGCGCCGCGATGCCTCGGCGGCTGGTCAGCACGAGGTGTTCGGCGCCGGAGCGGGCCAGCCAGCGGGCCACCTGGGCGCCGAGCCCGCCGGTGCCCCCGGTGATCAGCACGGTGCCGTGCGGCTTCCAGCTCTCCCGGCCCCGTGTGCGCAGCGGCGCCCGGACGAGCCGTCGGACGAACACCCCGGCGTCGCGGAGGGCGAGTTGGTCCTCCGGACCGCTGTCGCCGGGGATGCCGGGGATGCCGGGCATGCCGGAGAGCGCGGCGCACAGCCGGTCCGCCGTCCGTTCGTCGAGGTTCCCGGGGAGGTCGACCAGACCGCCCCACCGCTGGGGGTGCTCCAGGGCAACGACCCGGCCGAGGCCCCAGGTGGCGGCCTGTGCGGGGCTGCCGAGCGGATCCGATCCGCTCACCGAGACAGCGCCGGTGGTGGCGAGCCACAGCGGGGCGGCGACACCGGCGTCGCCCAGCGCCTGGATCAGCCCGACGTTGAGGGCCAGACCGGTGGTGAGCGCGGTGTGTTCGGGGTGCGGATCGTCGTCGAGGGCGAGCAGCGAGAGCACACCGGCCGGTGTGCCACCGGTGTCCGCCTCGTGGCGCAGCCGCGCGGCGAGCGCGTCACGGCTCGTCGTGGCCACGGTGAGGGGCACGACGCGCGCCCCGCGCCGGTCGAGGGCGGCCGCCACGGCGGCGACCTGCGCGCCGTCCGCCCGGCCCTCGGGCACGGCCACCCACCAGGTGCCGGGCAGCGGCGCCGTACGCTCCTCGACGGCCACCGGGGACCAGGTGATCCGGTAGCGCCAGGAGTCCACGGTGGCGCGGTCGCTCTGGCCCCGGCGCCAGGAGGAGAGCGCGGGCAGCAGTTCGCCGAGCCGCGCCTGCTGGTCGATCTCCAGGGTGGTGGTCAGCGCCTCCAGGTCCTCGCGCTCGACCGCCTCCCAGAAGCGGGCCTCCACGGAGGCCGCGTCCGTGGTGGCGGCGGCGGTCGGCGTTCCCGGCGTGGCAGGGTCGAACCAGTAGCGCTGCCGCTGGAAGGCGTACGTGGGCAGCTCCACCCGATGCGCACCGCGCCCGGCGAACACCGCCTCCCAGTCGACGTCTCCGCCATGCGCGTGTACGTGGGCGACACCGGACAGCAGCGCCTCGGTCTCGTCGCGATCCTTGCGCAGCAGGGGGACGAACGCGGCCGGGCCGGAGACGCATTCCTGGCCCATGGCGGCAAGCACACCGGCCGGGCCGAGCTCCACAAAGCGGGTGACACCCTGCGCCTCGAGGAACCGTATGCCGTCCCCGAAACGGACCGCCTGACGCACATGGCGCACCCAGTACTCCGGTGAGCACACCTCCTCGCCCGCCAACTCGCCCGTGACGTTCGAAACGATCGCGATGCGCGGCATGGCGTAGGTGATCCGGCCCGCCACCTCGGCGAACTCGGCCAGCATCCCCTCCATCAGCGGTGAGTGGAACGCATGCGAGACGCTCAGCCGCTTGCTCTTGACCCCCGCCGCCTCCGCGACCGCGAGCACCGCCGACTCCTCACCGGAGATCACGGTGGCCGACGGGCCGTTGACCGCGGCCACGCTCACCCGGTCCTCATAACCGGCCAGCCGCGGCAGCACCTCGGCCTCCGGGGCCTTCAGCGACACCATCGCGCCGCCCACGGGCAGCGCCTGCATCAGCCGACCACGCGCCGCGACGAGAGCGGCGGCGTCCCCCAGGGAGAACACCCCCGCCACATGGGCGGCGGCAAGCTCGCCCACCGAATGGCCCACCAGGAAGTCCGGTCGCAAGCCCAAGGACTCGACCAGCCGGAACAGCGCCACCTCCAGGGCGAACAGCCCGGTCTGGGTGAACACCGTCCGGTCCAGCACCTCGGGGTCCGCACCGAAGACCACCTCCCGCACCGAACCGTCCAGATGACGGTCCAGCTCCGCGCAGACCTCGTCGAACGCCGCCGCGAACACCGGGAACGCGGCGTACAACTCCCGCCCCATGCCCAGCCGTTGCGCACCCTGCCCGGTGAACAGGAACGCCGTCCTGCCCTCGTCGTCGGCCACCGTGTCCGGGGTGACGCCCGCGGCGAGTTGCTCCAGGCCGTTCAGCAGCTCCTTCTGGTCGCGGCCGACGAGCGCCGCCCGGTGGCCGAAGGCGGACCGGGTCAGCGCCAGCGAGTAGCCCACATCCACCGGATCCAGCCCCGGCCGCGCCGCCACATACGACCGCAGCCGCTCCGCCTGGGCGCGCAACGCGTCCTCGGTACGTCCGGACACCACCCACGGCACCACATCGGCACGCACCGACGGCTCCGGCTCCGGCTCCCGTTCGGTGACCGGGTTCGCGGGCGGCTCCTCCAGGATGAGATGGGCGTTGGTGCCGCTGATACCGAAGGCGGACACTCCGGCGCGCCGCACCCGCTCGCCCGCGGGCCACTCCCTGGCCTCGGTCAGCAGCTCGACCGCCCCGGCCGTCCAGTCCACATGCGGGGTGGGCTCCTTGACGTGGAGTGTCCTGGGCAGCAGGCCGTGGCGCATCGCCATGACCATCTTGATGACACCGGCGCCGCCGGCCGCGCCCTGAGTGTGGCCGATGTTGGACTTCAACGCGCCCAGCCTCAGCGGCCGTTCGGCCTCCCGGCCCTGGCCGTAGGCGGCGAGGATGGCCTGGGCCTCGATCGGGTCGCCGAGCGTGGTGCCGGTGCCATGGGCCTCGACGGCGTCCACCTCGGCCGCCGACAGCCCGGCGTTCGCCAGCGCCTGCCGGATCACCCGCTGCTGGGAGGGGCCGTTGGGGGCGGTGAGGCCGTTGCTGGCGCCGTCCTGGTTGACGGCCGAGCCGCGCACCAGCGCCAGTACCTCATGGCCGTTGGCCCGGGCGTCGGACAGCCGCTCCAGGAGCACCATGCTGACGCCCTCGCCCCAGCTGGTGCCGTCGGTGTCGGAGGAGAACGCCTTCGACCTGCCGTCGGGGGCGAGCCCGCGCTGCCTGCTGAACTCGATGAACAGGCTCGGCGTCGACATCATCGTCGTGCCACCCGCCAGCGCCATCGAGCATTCGCCCTGGCGCAGCGCCTGCGCCGCCTGGTGGATGGCGACCAGGGAGGAGGAGCACGCGGTGTCGATGGTGAGCGCCGGGCCCTCCCAGCCGAGGGAGTAGGCGATACGGCCGGAGACCACACTGGCGGCCTTGCCGGTCAGCAGGTAACCCTCCATGTCCTCGGGGATCTCGCCCAGCCGCGAGGCGTAGTCCTGGCCGGTGGAGCCGATGAACACGCCCGCCGTGCTGCCCTTCGTGGAGTGCGGGTCGATCCCGGCGCGCTCCAGCGCCTCCCAGGAGGTCTCCAGCAGCAGCCGCTGCTGGGGGTCCATGGCGAGCGCCTCACGCGGGGAGATCCCGAAGAACTCGGGGTCGAAGTCGTAGGCGTCGTAGAGGAAGCCGCCTTCCTTGGCGTAACTCCTGCCCGGCGTATCGGGGTTGGGGTCGTAGAGCTCCTCGACGTTCCAGCCGCGGTCGGTCGGGAAGGTCGAGATCACATCGCGGCCGTCCGCCACCAGCTCCCACAGGTCCTCGGGGCCGCGGACCCCGCCGGGCAGCCGGCAGCTCATGGCCACGATGGCGATCGGATCGTCGTCGGCGGGGCGGACGGCGGCCACCACGGCCGCCACTTCCGCCCGCTCGCCCAGTGCCTCGCGCCGCAAGTGGTCCACCAGCACGGCGGGGGTCGGGTAGTCGAAGAGGAGGGTGGTCGGCAGCCGCAGCCCGGTGGCGGCGCCCAGCCGGTTGCGCAACTCCACGGCGGTCAGGGAGTCGAAGCCGACCTCCCGGAAGGCGCGGGTGGCCTCGATGTCGTCCGGGGCGGCGAGCCCCAGCACCCCCGCCGCGTGTTCCCGCACCAGGTCCAGCAGGAACGGGTCCCGGTCGGCCGCCGGCAGGGCGGCCAGCCGCCGCCCGAACGAGCTCTCATCGCTCTCCGCGGCCCCGCCTCCGCCACCGGCCCGTACGACGCGGCGAACCGGCGTCCGGACCAGGCCGCGCAGATGGGCCGGTACGGCGTCCTGGCCGGGAGTGGCGGCGGCGCTCGCGGCGCGCTTGCGCAGTTCGGCCAGGTCGAGCCGGACGGGCACCAGCGTGGCATCGCCCGCCGCCCGCGCGGCGTCGAAGAGCTCCATGCCCTCCGCGCTGGGCAGCGGACGGATGCCGGAGCGCGCCATGCGCCGCACATCGGCGTCGTCCAGATGCCCGCTCATGCCGCTGCGCTGCTCCCACAGGCCCCAGGCGAGGGACTGGGCGGCCAGGCCGCGGGCCGTGCGGTGCTGGGCGAGGGAGTCCAGGAAGGCGTTGGCGGCGGCGTAGTTGGCCTGTCCGGCGTTGCCGATGGTGGCGACGACGGAGGAGTAGAGCACGAACGCGGCCAGGTCGTGGTCCGCGGTCAGCTCGTGCAGATTCCACGCGGCGTCCACCTTGGGCCGCAGCACCCGGTCCAGCCGCTCGGGGTTCAGCGCGTCCACGACGCCGTCGTCGAGCACACCCGCCGCGTGGATCACGGCCGTCAGTGGATGTGCGGCGGGTATCGCGCCGAGAAGCCCGGCGAGCGCTTCCCGGTCGGCGGCATCGCACGCGGCGACGGTGACGCCGGCCCCCAACTCGGCCAGCTCGGAGCGGAGTTCGCCCATACCGTCGGCCGCCGGCCCACGCCGACTGACCAGCAGCAGATGCCGTACGCCGTGCTCGCCCACCAAATGACGGGCGACGAGCCCACCGAGGGTCCCGGTGGCGCCGGTGATGAGAACGGTGCCTTCGGGGTCCAGCGGTCGGTGGCTGTCGGCAGGTCCGGTGGCCCGGGTGGCGGGGGCCTCGGCAGCCTTGGTGGCGGCGACCCTGGTGGCCTCGGTGGCGGCGGCAGTGCCAGTGGCACCGGCCCCCTTGGCGGCGGCAGCCCCGGCAGCTCCGGTGGCGGCAACCTCGGCAACCCCAGTGGCGGCGGCCCCGGTGAGCCCGGTGGCGTGGGCTCCGGTAGGCCCGGCGGTGGTGGCCCCGGCAGCTCCGATGGCGGCAACCGCGGCGGGCTCGGTGACCCCGGTGGTGGTGGCCTCGATGGCTCCTGTGGTCTCCCCCGCGACCCCGGCCCCGGCAAGCCCGGTGGCCGTGGCCTCGGTAGCCGTGGCAATCCTGGTGGCGGTGCCAGCAGCTCCGGTGGCGGGCGCCTCGGCGGCCGCCGTCCCTCTCGCCACCCGACCCAGCCGGGGCACCCTCACCCGGCCCTCGCGGACCGCGCACTGGGGTTCGCCGGAGGCCATCGCGGCCGGGAGAGCGGTCGCCGACTCCGGCTCGGCGTCGAGGTCGACGAGGACGAAGCGGCCGGGGTGTTCCGACTGGGCCGAACGCACCAGGCCCCATACGGCGCCGTGGGCCACGTCCGGGACCTCTTCGCCGGGGGCGGCCGCGACCGCGCCGCGGGTGACGAACACCAGCCGGGAGGAGGCGAGGCGTTCATCGGAGATCCAGCGCTGGATCAGCGCCAGCGTTCGGTGGGTGGCCGCGTGGGCCGCCTCCGCCACGTCGCCGTCGCCCTCGGCGACGCACGGCACCAGCACCGCGTCCGGTGCATCCGCCGTCTCGTCGTAGGGCACCGCGTCCACGGCCGCGGAGAGCCCGAGCGGGTCGTCGCCGAGCACCGCCCAGCTCGCCGGAGTTCCGGTCGCGGTGGTGTCCGCGGCGGACACCGCGGGCCACTCCAGGCGGAACAGCGACGGGTGGAGGGCGGAATGACCGCCGATCGGTTCGGGCGTGGCCACCGCGCGCAGCACGAGCCGCTCCACCGAGGCCACCGGGGCGCCGCTCGGGTCGGCCGCGACGACCGCGTACGTATCGGGACCAGTCGGCGTCAGCCGTACCCGCAGCGCCGTGGCGCCCGTGGCGTGCAGGGCGACACCGCTCCATGCGGCGGCCAGCCGCGCCCCGCCGCCATCGCCGCCATCGCCGCCGTCGCCGCCGTCGCTATCGTCGGCACCGTCCGGGGTTTCCACCGCGTCCAGCGCCGACTCCAGCAGCACCGGGTGCAGTCCGTAGCGTCCGGCGTCGGCCTCCTCGGCCTCGGTCAGCCCGACCTCGACGTAGCGGTCCTCACCGAGTCGCCAGGCGGCTACGGCGCCTCCCGCCGCTTCCACCGGGACGGCGTCGGCCGGGGGCCACGCGGCGAGGCCGATGCCGGCAGCCGGGGCACCCGTGCCCAGGACCGCCGTGGCGTACCGCGTCCACGGCTCGTCGGAGTCGGCGCCCTCGGCGCGCGCGTGGACGCTGAGGGCGCGCGAGCCCCCGCCGTCCGGGGCGCCGACGCGCACCTGGATCACCGCTGCGCCCTTCTCGGGCAGCACCAGCGGCGCGTCCAGGGACAGTTCCTCGATCCGGTCGCAGCCGACCTGGTCGCCCGCGCGGATCGCCAGTTCGGCGAGGGCGCTGCCGGGGAGCACGGCGGCGTCGGGGCCGGTGCGCTCAGTCAGCCAGGGGTGGTCCGGTGCGGAGATCCGGCCGGTGAACAGGTGGTCGTCCGCGCCCGCCAGCGGAACCGCCGCGCCGAGCAGCGGATGCCCGGCGGCGTCGAGCCCGGCCGCCGCCACATCGCTCGCCGCGACCGGCTTGTCCAGCCAGTACCGCTGCCGCTGGAACGGATACGTCGGCAGCTCCAGGGCACGCTCACCGCGCCCCGGCGCGCCCCCGAACACCGCGTCCCACGCCGGTTCGACACCCTGGACGTATGCCTCGGCGAACGAGCCGGCGAAGCGCTCCGGGTCGCCCTCGTCCCGGCGCAGTGTGCCGACGACGACGGCGGCGTTCCCGCCCGCGTCCTCGATGGTCTGCTGGAGCGACATGGCGAGCATGGGGTGCGGGGCGCATTCGACGAACGCCGTGTGGCCGTCGGCCAGCAGCGCCCGGGTGGCGCGCTCGAAGTCCACCGGCTCGCGCATGTTCCGGTACCAGTAGTCGGTGTCCAGCTCGGCGGTGTCCAGCGGCCCGCCGGTCACCGTGGAGTAGTACGCGATCCGCGAGGCGCGCGGCCGCACCCCCGCCACCTCGCGCAGCAGCCGCTCGCGCAACCCGTCGACCTGCGGGGAGTGCCCGGCGGTGTCCACGCCCGGCACCCGGCGGGACTTCACCCCGTCGGCGGCGAGCTCGGCCATGAAGGCGTCCAGGGCCTCCGGGTCGCCGGAGACGGTCACGGTGGCGGGGCTGTTGACGGCGGCGATGCCGAGCCGTTCGCTCCACGGCCGCAGCCGCTCCGCGACCGTCCCGGCCGACGCGAGCACCGAGAGCATGCCGCCCTTGCCGCTCAACTCGGCCCATGCCTGGCTGCGCCGGGCCACCACCTTGGCGGCGTCCTGGAGCGAGAGCCCTCCGGCCACGTACGCGGCTGCGATCTCGCCCTGCGAATGCCCCACCACCGCGGCCGGTTCGACACCGTACGAGCCCCACAGCGCCGCCAGCGACACCATCACCGCGAACAGCGCGGGCTGCACCACGTCGATACGGGACAGCGACGGCGCGCCCGGCTCACCGCGCAGCACCTCGCGCAACGACCAGTCCAGGAACGGCTCCAGGGCGTCGGCGCACTCCTCCAGCCGCTCCGCGAAGACCGGCGAGGCGTCCCACAGCGGAAGCGCCATCCCGATCCACTGCGAGCCCTGCCCGGGGAAGACGAACACGGTCTTCCGCCGGCCGTCCGCCGTGCCCTGGACCACCTGGGGCGCCGGGGTGCCCTGCGCGAGCGCGCCGAGGCCGTCCAGGAGCCGCTCCCGGTCCCGGCCGAGGATCATCGCCCGGTGGCCGAAGGCCGTGCGGGTGGTGGCGAGGGCGTGGCCGAGTGCCGCGAGGTCGGTGCCCGGGTGGTCGGCCAGGTGGTTCCGCAGCTGCTCGGCCCGGGTGCGCAGGGCCTGTTCGGTGCGCCCGGACAGCACCCAGGGCAGCACGGGCAGCCCCGGGGCCGCCGGGCGCGGCTCGTCGTGGCCGGCGGCCGGTTCGGCCGGGGCCTGCTCCAGGATGGCGTGTGCGTTGGTGCCGCTGATGCCGAAGGACGACACGCCCGCGCGCCGCGGCCGCTGGGTCTCCGGCTCCGGCCACGGCCGGGCCTCGGTCAGCAGCTCCACGGCCCCGGACGACCAGTCCACATGCGGCGAGGGATCGTGTATGTGCAGGGTCTGGGGCAGGACACCGTGGCGCAGCGCCATCACCATCTTGATGACCCCGGCCACGCCCGCCGCCGCCTGGGGGTGGCCGACGTTGGACTTCAGCGAGCCCAGCCACAGCGGCCGGTCCGCGACGCGGTCCTGGCCGTACGTGGCCAGCAGCGCGCCCGCCTCGATGGGATCGCCGAGCGAGGTGCCGGTGCCGTGCGCCTCGACCGCGTCCACATCGGCCGTGCTCAGCCCCGCGTCGGCCAGCGCCTGCCGGATGACCCGCTGCTGGGCCGGGCCGCTCGGGGCGGTGAGGCCGTTGCTCGCGCCGTCCTGGTTGGTGGCGGAGCCACGGACCAGCGCCAGCACCTGGTGGCCGTTGCGCCGCGCGTCCGACAGCCGTTCCAGCAGCACCATGCCCACGCCCTCGCCCCAGCCGGTGCCGTTGGCGTCGGACGAGAACGCCTTGCAGCGGCCGTCGGGCGACAGGGCTTTCTGGCGGCTCAGCTCCACGAAGATCCCGGGGCTGGACATCACGGTGGCGCCACCGGCCAGCGCCAGCGAGCACTCGCCCTGGCGCAGCGACCGTACGGCCATGTGCAGGGCCACCAGGGAGGACGAGCAGGCCGTGTCGACGGTGACCGCCGGGCCCTCGAGACCCCAGGTGTAGGCGATCCGGCCGGAGGCGACGCTGGTGGTGCCGCCGGTCAGCAGATAGCCCTCGAAACCTTCCGACGCCTCGTCCATCCGCGGCCCGTAGTCCTGCGGCATGGCGCCGACGAACACACCGGCGTCGCTGCCCTTGAGCGTGGTGGGGTCGATCCCGGCGCGCTCGAACGCCTCCCACGCGGTCTCCATCAGCAGCCGCTGCTGGGGGTCCATCGCCTGGGCCTCGCGGGGGCTGATGCCGAAGAAGGCCGGGTCGAACTGGTCGGCCTCGTAGAGGAATCCGCCCTCGCGCACATAGCTGGTGCCGTGGCGGGCCGGGTCCGGGTCGTAGAGCCCCTCCAGGTCCCAGCCCCGGTTGGCGGGGAAGCCCGCGATGGCGTCCCGGCCCTCGCTGACCAGCTGCCACAGCTGCTCGGGGGTGCGCACCCCGCCGGGGAGGCGGCAGCTCATCGCCACGATGGCGATCGGGTCGTCGTGGTCGTTGGTGACGGTCCGGGTGGCGGTCCGGGTGGCGGTCCGGCGCGCGGCCACGGCCGCCGGGGAGCCCGTCACCACGTCCCGGAGGTGGTGGGAGAGGGCCAGCGGGGTGGGGTGGTCGAAGAGGACGGCCCCGGCAAGCCGCGTTCCGGTGGCGGTGCTGAGGAGGTTGCACAGCTCGACGGACATCAGCGAGTCGAAGCCGAGGTCCTTGAAGATCTTCTCGGGGTCGACGGCGTCGGGGCCCGGGGAGCCCAGGACCCAGGCGGTGTGCGTACGGACCAGCTCCAGCGCCACGCGCTCGCGCTCGGCGGCGTCGGTCAGGGCCGCGAACTCCTCACGCCACGAGAGGGGTTCATCGGTGGCGGCGTCCTCGGTGCCCGGGAGGTCGGTGTCCAGCCAGTAGCGCTGCCGCTGGAAGGCGTACGTGGGCAGCTCCACCCGATGCGCACCGCGCCCGGCGAACACCGCCTCCCAGTCGACCTCGCCACCGTGAGCGTGCACCTGGGCGACACCGGAGAGCAGTGCCTCGGTCTCGTCGCGGTCCTTGCGCAGCAGCGGTACGAACGCGGCCGGGCCGGAGACGCACTCGCGGCCCATGGCGGCAAGCACACCGGCCGGGCCGAGCTCCACAAAGCGGGTGACGCCCTGCGCTTCGAGGAACCGTATGCCGTCCCCGAAACGGACCGCCTGACGCACATGGCGCACCCAGTACCCCGGCGAGCACACCTCCTCGCCCGCCAACTCGCCCGTGAGGTTCGAAACGATCGCGATGCGCGGCATGGCGTAGGTGATCCGGCCCGCCACCTCGGCGAACTCGGCCAGCATCCCCTCCATCAGCGGCGAGTGGAACGCATGCGAGACACTCAGCCGCTTGCTCTTGACCCCCACCGCCTCCGCGACCGCGAGCACCGCCGACTCCTCACCGGAGATCACGGTGGCCGACGGGCCATTGACCGCCGCCACGCTCACCCGGTCCTCGAAACCGGCCAGCCGCGGCAGCACCTCGGCCTCCGAGGCCTTCAGCGACACCATCGCACCGCCCACAGGCAGCGCCTGCATCAGCCGACCCCGGGCCGCCACCAGCGCACAGGCGTCCTCAAGCGAGAACACCCCCGCCACATGCGCCGCCGCCAACTCCCCCACCGAATGCCCCACCAGGAAGTCCGGCGCCAGACCCCAGGACTCGACCAGCCGGAACAGCGCCACCTCCAGAGCGAACAGCCCGGTCTGGGTGAACACCGTCCGGTCCAGCGCCTCGGGGTCCACACCGAAGACCACCTCCCGCACCGAACCGTCCAGATGACGGTCCAGCTCCGCGCAGACCTCGTCGAACACCGCCGCGAACACCGGGAACGCGGCACACAACTCCCGCCCCATGCCGAGCCGTTGAGCGCCCTGCCCGGTGAACAGGAACGCCGTCCCACCGACGCCCGCCACCGCCCCTGGGACCACGCCCGTGGCGAGCTGGTCAAGGCCGTTCAGCAGCTCCTTCTGGTCGCGGCCGACGAGCGCCGCCCGGTGGCCGAAGGCGGACCGGGTCAGCGCCAGCGAGTAGCCCACGTCCACCGGATCCAGCTCCGGCCGCGCCGCCACATACGACCGCAGCCGCCGCGCCTGGGCCCGCAGCGCCGCCTCACCGCGGGCCGACAGCACCCACGGCACGGTGTCGAGGGCCGTCGGGCGCTCCGCGGCCGGGACATCGGCGGGTGCCTCCTCAAGCACCATGTGCACATTGGTGCCGCCCATGCCGAACGAGCTGACGCCCGCGAGCCGTGGGGCGTCCGCCTCCGCGGCCCAGACGTCGAGGGCGGTCTGGACCGTGAGGCCCAAGGTGTCCAGGGGGATCGCGGGGTTCGGCGTCTCGTGGTTGAGGCTCGGGAACAGCTCGCGGTGGGCGAGTGAGAGCACCGTCTTGATGAGGCCGGTGATGCCGGCCGCGCCTTCGAGGTGGCCCACGTTCGTCTTGGCGGAGCCGACCCGCAGGGGCGCGCCGTCCGCCCGTCCGGCGCCGAGGACCGCGCCCAGCGCCGCGGCCTCGACCGGGTCGCCGACCTTGGTGCCGGTGCCGTGCAGTTCGACGTACTGGACCCGGGCGGGGTCGACCCCGGCGCGCTCGTAGGCGGCGCGCAGCATGGCCTCCTGTCCGTGGGCCGCGGGGGTGGTGAGGCTGTCGCCGCCGCCGTCGTTGTTGGCGTCGGAGCCGCGGATCACACCCAGCACGGGGTCGCCGTCGCGCAGCGCGTCCGGGAGCCGCTTGAGCACGACGAGGCCGCCGCCCTCGCCGCGCACATAGCCGTTGGCGCGGGCGTCGAAGGTGAAGGAGCGGCCGTCCGGGGAGAGCGCGCCGAACCGGGAGGCGGCGATGAAGCCGTCGGGGGCGAGATTGAGCTGGACGCCGCCCGCGACGGCGGTCTCGGTCTCGCCGCGCCGCAGGCTCTCGCAGGCCAGGTGCACGGCGGCCAGGGAGGAGGACTGCCCGGTGTCCACGGCCACGCTCGGGCCGCGCAGCCCGAGGGCGTAGGAGACCCGGTTGGCGATGATGCCGCGGTTCAGCCCGGTGAGGGTGTGCTGGGTGATGGCGGCCGGTTCGCCGCGGTGCACCAGGGCCGCGTAGTCGTCGGCGATGGCGCCGATGAAGACGCCGGTGCGGCTGCCCTCGAGTTGCGCGGGGACGAGTCCGGCGTTTTCCAGGGCCTCCCAGCACAGTTCCAGCGCGAGCCGCTGCTGGGGGTCCATCGCCCGTGCCTCTCGGGGTGAAATCCCGAAGAACTCCGGATCGAACTCGGCCGCTCTTTCGACGAACCCGCCGAATCGAATACCGGCGTCCCGGAGCTCATCGGCACACCGGTCCGCCGGGATCTCCGTGATGGCGCTCTCTCCATTGCGCAGCAACTGCCGGAACTCATCCGGGGTCGATGCGCCCGGCACGCGACATGCCATACCGACGACCGCGATGTGCCCGTCACGCATCAGGGAGTTCTCCGACATCACGACCTCAGACTCTTCTCTCAGTTGAGATTCCGACGCGACTGGACTGACCATGATCCGGAAGTCGACGGTATGGGGCGGGAGTCGACTCAACCACCCCTAACCGCATCCACCCCTAACCCCGGGTGTAGGGGTGGTCACATCTTCTTGAGCGGTTCCCACCAACCGCGGTGTGTCATGTACCACTTGGCGGTTTCCGCGAGGCCGTTCTCGAACGACACCTCGGGGCGGTAGCCGAGTTCCGCGGAGATTTTCGCGATGTCCACCGAGTAACGGCGGTCATGGCCCTTGCGGTCGGGCACCCGCTCGATCAGGGACCGGTCGGCGCCGAGCAGTTCGAGCAGCCGTTCCGTGAGTTCCAGATTGGTGAGTTCGGTGCCGCCGCCGATGTTGTAGACCTCTCCCGGGCGGCCGTTCTCGGCGACCAGGGCGATACCGCGGCAGTGGTCGTCGACGTGCAGCCAGTCCCGGACATTTCCGCCGTCGCCGTAGAGCGGCACCGGTTTGCCGTCCATGAGGTTGGTGACGAAGAGCGGAATGACTTTCTCGGGGTGCTGGTACGGGCCGTAGTTGTTGGAGCAGCGGGTCACACAGACGGGCAGTCCATGGGTGCGGTGGAAGGCCCGGGCCAGCAGATCGGAGGATGCCTTGGAGGCGGAATACGGCGAGTTGGGTTCGAGTGGTTCCGCCTCGCTCCAGGAGCCGTTTTCGATGGAGCCGTAGACCTCGTCCGTGGAGATGTGGACGAACTTTCCGACCTCCGCGTTCGCGGCCGCGTTGAGGAGGGTGTGGGTGCCCAGGACATTGGTGCGCACGAATTCCTCGGCGCCGGATATCGAGCGGTCGACATGCGATTCCGCGGCGAAGTGGACCACCAGATCGGTGTCCCGCAGCAGCTCGCCGACGAGCTCGCCGTCGCAGATGTCGCCGCGCACGAAGCGCAGCCGGGGGCTGTCGGCGACCTCGGCCAGGTTGGCCTCGTTGCCCGCGTAGGTGAGCTTGTCGACCACCACGACCTGGGCGTCCGCCCAGGCCGCGTACGCCCCTGTCAAGGTCTGCCGGACGAAGTGGGAGCCGATGAAGCCCGCGCCGCCGGTCACAACTATGCGCACTGGAGACAACCCTTCAGCGGTTATTGGCCGCGATATCCATCAGATATTGTCCGTAGTCCGTCTTGCTGAGCTCCGCACCGAGCTCATAGCAGGCGGCGGCGTCGATGAACCCCATGCGGAAGGCTATCTCCTCGAGACAGGCGATCCGCACGCCCTGGCGCTGCTCCAGAAGCTGCACATACTGGCCCGCCTGCAGCAGCGAGTCATGGGTTCCGGTGTCCAGCCAGGCGAATCCGCGGCCGAGCCCCACCAGTCGGGCCTTTCCGCGCTCCAGATAGACGCCATTGACGTCGGTGATCTCCAGTTCGCCGCGTGCGGAGGGCCGTACGTTCTTGGCGATGTCCACGACGTCGTTGTCGTAGAGATACAGACCGGTGATGGCCAGATTGGATTTGGGGGCGGCCGGCTTCTCCTCGAGGGAGATCAGCCGACCCTGCTCATCCATTTCCCCGACGCCATAGCGCTCGGGGTCCTTGACTCCATAGCCGAAGAGCACACAGCCGTCGACATGGCTTGCCTCATGGTGCAGCATCTTCGAAAACCCGGGCCCGTGGAAGATATTGTCGCCGAGGACCAGCGCCACCTGGTCATCGCCGATGAACTCGGCTCCGATGATGAATGCCTCGGCGATTCCATTGGCCTCGGCCTGCTCGGCGTACTCGATCGAAAGACCCAGCCGGCCGCCGTCGCCGAGAAGCGCGCGGAACAGCTCCACATGGAGCGGGGTCGAGATGATCTGGATTTCCCTGACGCCGCCGAGCATGAGCACCGACAGCGGGTAATAGATCATCGGTTTGTTGTAGACGGGAAGGATCTGCTTCGACACCGCATGTGTCAAAGGATGCAGTCGGGTACCGCTTCCTCCGGCGAGGACTATGCCCTTCATGCGGCCAGAAGCTATCAACGCGATCAGCCCGCGCTCCAGGTCTGCCGCCGCGATAGGGGGGTAATCAGGGGTGGGCATGGAACAGGGGTGGCCGCGTGTGGCCACCCCTTCCGCGGGACATCGTCACCGTCGTCGCTCAGGCGATTTCATCCACCTGGGCCCGGAGCGCGGTCGGCAGCTGCTGCCGGCTCCTGATATTCAGCTTGCGGTACACCCGCGTCAAATGCTGTTCCACCGTGCTGATGGTGATGAACAGACTGGCCGCTATTTCCCGGTTCGTATAACCGTCCACCGCCAGGGCGGCGACCCGGGCCTCGGATTCGCTGAGCTTGGTGCCCAGGGACGGCGGCACCGCCCGTTTCGGGCCGAGCGGTCCGGACACCGGCCGCACCACCGGCCGTGGATCGTGGGGCTCCAGACCGGAGTCGAGGCGGATCCGGGCGCACAGCTCCTCGGCGCCACACTCCTTGGCCATCCGCCAGGCCCGGCCCATGATGGCGTCGGCCCGCCCCAGCTCCCCGGATCCGCGCAGCGTACGTCCCAGATCGTCCAGCGCCCGGGCCAGCTCCAGGCGGTCGCCGGAGCACTGCAGCTCCTCGACGGCCTGGCCGAGCAGCCGGGACCGGTTCTCGAGGTCGCCCGCCGCGGCCAGTAACCGCAGGGAGACGCCGCGGACCCGGGAGTCCCCGGCGCCGTTCCTGGTCAGTTGCTCGGAGACCAGGTTGGCGGCCTTCTCCCGGTCGCCGAGCTCCAGCCATGCCTCGGCGGCGTCCGATCGCCAGGGCAGCAGCGCCGGCTGGTCGAGCTCCCACAGCTGGGCGAGCCGGCCGGCCATGAGGAATTCGCCGAGCGCCGCGTTGATGCGGTTGGTGGCCAGGTAGTAGCGGCCTCGGGCGCGGGTGTAGCCCAGTCCGTAGATGCTCTTGAACAGCGCCTCGGGGACCGGGCGGCTCAGATGCCGCGCCGCCGCGTCGTGCTTGCCCATCTCCGTGTACGCCAGGATCTGGCTGGCCAGCGGGCCGCCGATGAAGACGCTTCCGTCGCGGCCGGGCACGATCTCCAGTGCGGTGGTCGCGTAGGCCGCCGACTCCACGAGATTGCCCTGCCGCAGGGCGATTTCGGCGCGGATCGAGGCGAAGATGGCCCGCCAGCCCGGCGCCCGGCGCTGCTCGGCCTCCTCCATCAGCGCATCGCACCACGGCGCCGCCTTGTCCGGGCGGCCCGCGTACACCAGCGCGTTCACCGAGTTGACGATGGGCTCGAAGGTGGCGTCGGTGAGCGGCGAGACCTCGAGCACCTTCTCCGCCGCGGCCACCGGCGACTCCTCGCTCCCCCCGCGGCCGAAGAAGCCGCTGAACGCCGCGGTGATCGTCGACAGCGCGGAGGGTCTGCGGGATCTGAGCTGCGTACGGGAGGCGCCGCCGTCCTCGCCCTGGCGCGCCGCGGCTCCGGGGGCCCGGTCCTGCGCACCGGACTCCTGGGCCCAGCGGGCGGTCAGCCGGAACTGGGACATCGAGGTCGGTCCCGCGTTGCTCATGACGGCGTTGAGCCGGCCGATGGCGCCGCGCGCCTCCTCGATCCGGCCGTGGGCGAGCAACAGCTCGATCAGCCGCCCGATATGGGCGGCGGGCAGCCGGTCCGCGCACAGCGCGGCCAGCGGCTCCTCCAGCATCCGCTCGGACGCCGAGGGGTTGAGCCGCCACATGATCCCGGCGGTGCCGATCCTGATGCCGGCCCGCAGGTCCTCGTCCGCGCAGGCCGCGTACGCCAGCTCCAGGCAGGCCACCGCCAGCTTGGCGTCGTCCTCGGCGAGCGCCTGCTGCGCGGCGTCCCGCAGCAGCGGCACCGCCCAGGGCTCGTCGGCGGCCTGGGCGGCGAGCAGATGGCGGGCCACGGCGAGGGTGCCCCCGCCGCCCTGGTGGAGCAGGACGGCGGCGCGCCGGTTCATGTCCAGCCGGACCTCGGGGTCCATGTCCTCCAGCACCGCGGCCTCGACATACGGGTGGCGGAAGGCGAGACCGTCGACGAGGCCCGCCGCGTCCAGCGCGGCGACTCCGCGGCGGGTTCCGGCGGGGCCGATGCGCAGCAGCCGGCCGAGGAGTTCGAGGGAGGCGGACACCCCGAGCACCGCGATGCCCTCGGCCAGCCGGGAGACGGTGCGGCCGCTGCGGTAGACGCAGGTGAGCACGGCTTGCACAAACATGTCGCCCACTACGGGCTCCACTGCGCGACTGCGCCGTGGGGGCGCCCCCGCGGTGCGGTAATCGTCTATCACCGCGCGTAGCAACAACGGATTACCGCCGCTCACCTCATACCAGGTGTAGGCCACATCGGTGGAATCCGGAAGCCCCAGACGAGTGGTGAGCAGATGTGCCGTCTCATCCCAGGACAGCCGTTCCAGCCGCAGCCGCTGGAAATTGGGCTGGCGCAGCAGTTCGGTATTGAAGACGGCGTCTTTCTGTTCGCTGTCCGTCGCCTGCGCGAACACCATGAGGAGTTTGGCGGAGCGCGAACGCGTCGCCAGGTACAGCAGATACTGAAGTGACTCCGTGTCGACGAGCTGGAGTTCGTCGACGCAGATCACCACCGGTTCGCGGGAGGCGAGTTCATGGAGGGCGGCGCGGAACTCCCGGGCTCCCTGGACATGGGTCGGGTTCGCGCTCGCGGGGTCGCCACCTGGGGTTTCCCGGGGCGGTGCGGCGTCGAGAACGCGGTGGTCGAGTGCCTGACGCAGCTGGTCGGCGGTCGCCTTGGGCAGCCGGGGCGAGTCGAGGAGCTGGCGCAGTGTGCCGAGCGGAGCCCGGTCGGCCGAGGTTCCGTATGCCTTGAGGACAAGGGCTCCGGCCTTCGCCGCATGGGCCGTGACGGCTTCGAGCGTATGGGTCTTGCCACAACCGACCGCGCCCTCGACGAGCACAATGCCCGCCTCCCCGGTCAGGCATCTGGAAAACGCCCGCCGAAGTCTCTCGAATTGCGCGTCGAATTGTCTGGCTCTGGCCAATGAAAACACCATTGCTCGCACCCCCGAATGCGACGCGAAGCACTGCTCACGGCAGCCCGAATGCCTCCCAGTAAGCTATACGCCCACCGGGCACGCCACCATCGCCGCACGTAAAATCATCGTTAACGAATTACCAATTCTGAGCAGACCGCCCGACGATCGACAAAAGCGATGCGAGCGGGACACCGCTACGTGGGACAACACCGTGAAGCCGAAGTGCACCGACACCCTGACAACCTGCGCCACCCCCGTTCACGTGGGCATTCGTTCGGAAGGGCCAGCATACACGAGACCCCCTGGCCGCACCCGGGAAAGCTTCCGACATCCTTGACTCCGACACGAAGTGGTCATACACACAGGACCCCCGGGTTCACTTCGAACATTTATTTGCCCGTTTTGATCGCCAATGCGATTCTTATGTCTGTTGCCGCTGGTAACCGCAAGTGATTCGCCGGGAATTCTCATGCCATAAAGTGGACAGAGAGTCGGCATACCTATTCCTGCGCCGATGAATTCCGGAGCCACACACCTCGCCGTTGGACTATTCCAATGGCATCTTCGTACCCCCTGTCGTCGCCGCGGGCATACGGATGCCGGGGCCGGGGAGGTGTGTCCCCGGCCCCGGCATCCCCCCGTGGCCCGCCGCTATCGCTCGTGGAGGTGCAGCCCCCTGCCGCCCTTGCGGCCCAGGTGACCCGCCTCGACCAGCCGCCGGAGGTGACGGGCCGGAGTCAGGGCCGGATCCCGGAAGGTGCCGTGCAGAGTTCGCTGGATGGCGAGGGACACATCCAGGCCGATCACATCCAGCAGCCGCAGCGGGCCCATCGGATAGCCCTGCCCGGCCGCCATCACCGTGTCGATGTCATCGGCGGTGGCCCAGCCCTCCTCGAGCATCGCCACCGCGCTGTTCAGATAGGGGAAGAGCAGGGCGTTGACGATGAAGCCCGCCCGGTCCGGGCAGTCCACCGCCCGCTTGCCAAGCGCCGCGGCCACCGCGTGCGCCGTGCCGAGCGCCTCCTTGGAGGTCAGCACGGTGTGCACCACCTCGACCAGCCGCATCACCGGGGCGGGGTTGAAGAAGTGCATCCCGATGACGTCCTCGGGCCGCCGCGTCGCCATCGCGCACTCGATCACGGGCAGGCTGGAGGTGGAGGTGGCGAGCACCGCGCCCGGTGCGCACTCCCGGTCCAGATCGGCGAAGACGGCCCGCTTGACGCCGATGTCCTCCGCCACGGCCTCGACCACCAGATCGCAGGCGCCGAGTGCCTGGAGTTCACAGCCCGCGGTCAGCCGGCCCATCGCCTCGGTGAGCAGTTCGGGCGCCAGTTTGCCGCGCCGCACCCCGCGCTCCAGCGAGCGCTCCACCGCGGCCGTGGCCTCCTTCGCGCGTATCTCGCTCCGGGCCACCAGCACCGTCGGATAGCCGGAGCGCGCGCACACCTCCGCGATGCCGACGGCCATCGTGCCCGAGCCCACCACCCCGATCCGCCGCACCGCACGGGCCGGTACGGGCTCGCCCAGGCCGTCCGTCGCCCCGCCCCGCGCCGCGCCGCCCGCCCCGTACTCGTAGAAGCCGCGGCCCGCCTTCACCCCGAGCAGACCGGCGGTCACCATATGAGCCAGGGTGGGGGCGGGCGCGTACCGCGGGTCGCCGGTGCGCTCGTACAGCGCCTCCAGGGAGTCCCGCGCGGTGTCCAGGCCCATGGCGTCCAGCTGGGCCAGCGGCCCCATCGGCAGTCCGCAGCCCAGGGTCATGGCGGTGTCGATGCTGTCGCGCGAGGCGTAGCGCCGCTCGTACATGGCCACCGCGTTGTTGAGGTACGCCATGGTGAGCGCGCCCCCGACGAAGCCCGGCCGGTCGGCCACCCGCACCGGGATCCGGCCCAGGTCGCGGACCAGTTCCCGGACGTCGGCCAGGACCGCGTCCGCGGTGAGCGGGGTGCCCACCACCTCCACCGCCGGCCGCTCGCGGTCGGGGCCCAGCGGGAAGAGGTGCAGCCCCACGGTGCGGTCGGTCCGCCCGGAGCCGACGGCGATCTCGGTCACCGCGAGCCCGGTGGTCGTGGTGGCGAACACCGTCTCCGGCGGGCAGTCGGCGTGGGCGCGGGCGAGCAGCCGGCGCTTGGTCTCCAGCCGTTCGGGGACCGCCTCGACCACCAGATCGGCCCGGGCGGCGGCCGCCGGGTCGGTGGTGAACTCGACGGCGGATTCCGGCGCGGCCACCCCCGCCCGGCCGCGCCGCAGGGCCGGTTCGTCCCGCTCCACGGCGATCACCCGCCGGCCACCGCGGACCAGGGCGTCCACGAGGTGGCGGCCGGTGGTGCCGAGCCCGAACACCGCGACGGTGGGGAAGCGCTGTGCCATGCCGATGAGTCCTTTCGCTGGCTGGGACCTTGGGGTAGTCACGGACCGCGGTGGCCGTCCTGCCATGTGATCTGGGTTGGTCATGGACCGCGGTGGCCGTCCTGCCATCTGAGGAGCGCGGCGCCGAGCGACATCCCGCCGCCGAAACCGGCCAGCAGCAGCAACTCCCCGTCGCCGAACACGCCCTGCCGCCGGGCGTCGTCGAGCGCCAGCGGGATGGAGGCGGCGCTGGTGTTGCCGTGCTCGGCCACCGTCAGATGAGTGCGCGCCCGCGGCAGTCCGAGGCCCGGAAGCGCCTTGGCCAGCAGCACGCCATTGGCCTGATGGGGAATGAAGTGGTCCACGCTCGCGGGGTCCGTGCGGTGCGCGGCCAGCAGGCGCCCTATCGCGCGCGGCAGTTCGGCCAGGACGTATTCGCCGACCGCGCGGCCCCGCATCCGGAAGAAGTGGCCCCCGTCGGCGAGGGTCTTCTCCGACGCCGGGGCGCGGCTGCCGCCCGCCGTTACCTCGATCAGCTCGTGGAGCGCGCCGTCGCTGGTGAGCAGCGACCCGGTGAGGCCGTAGCCGGGGCGTACGGGCCCCAGCACCACCGCCCCGGCCCCGTCGCCGAAGAGCACGGCGGTGCGCCGGTCGGTGCGGTCGATGATGCGGGAGTAGACATCGGCGCCGACCACCAGGGCGTACGGGGCGGGGGCGGCGGCCCCGGCGGACAGCAGCCCGGCCGCCGTCACCAGGGCGAAGACGAAGCCGCTGCAGACCGCGTTGAGGTCGAAGGCGGCGGCGCCGGTCGCGCCGATCCGGTGCTGCACCAGACAGGCGGTGGCGGGCTGGGGGTGATCGGGGGTCGAGGTGGCCACCACGATCCAGCCGAGCTGATCGGCACGGATCCCGGCGTCCGCGAGGGCGGCGCGGGCCGCCGCCACGGCCAGATCGGAGGTGGCCTCGTGGTCGGCGGCGTAACGGCGGCAGTGGATCCCGGTCTTCGCCGAGATCCAGTCCGGAGTGACCCCCGCGCGCTCGGCCACCAGCTCGTTGGACACGGTCTCGGCGGGCAGATACGAGCCGGTGCCGAGGATCCCGATGGGCCGCCCGCCGGATGTCCGGACCGGTTGCCCGGTCATCTGGATCTCCCGGCCCGCGCGGCCACCGCCGCCGTCGCCGGTGCCATCGCCGTCGTCGCTGTTCGCGGGGTGCGGCAGTGCTCGAGAAGAAGCATTGGGTGGTTCCCTCCGGATCCATGCCGGGCTTCGACGCTACGGACCGGGCACGGCACGGATAACCCCTAACCCATCACCCCCCTACGCCCCCTACCGAATGAACCCGGTCCGCCGTATGACCCGGCGCCTGACGGACACCCGTCTGAGGTGGTACCGGATATACGCAGGCCGAAGGCGCACCGGCCCAGGGAGCGGTCCCCATGGAGTGGTTCACCTCATCCGACTACTGGCTGAGCCGGCTGGTCTTCCAACGGGGGCTGGCCGCCGTCTATCTGATCGCCTTTCTGGTGGCGGCCCGGCAGGGGCGGGCGCTGCTCGGCGAGCGGGGGCTGACGCCGGTGCCGCGCTTCCTGGACCGGGTGCCGTTCCGCCGTTCGCCCAGCCTGTTCCATCTGCACTACTCCGACCGGTTCTTCGCCTGCTGCGCCTGGCTGGGGGCCGCGCTGTCGGCCGCGCTGCTGGTGGGGGCCGCGGACCGGGCGCCGCTCGCGGTCGCGATGGTGGCGTGGCTGGCGCTGTGGCTGCTGTATCTGTCGATCGTCAACGTGGGGCAGGTGTGGTACGGCTTCGGCTGGGAGTCCCTGCTGCTCGAGTCGGGGTTCCTCGCCGTCTTCCTGGGCAATGAGCACACCGCGCCACCCGTGCTCATCCTGTGGCTGACGCGCTGGCTGCTGTTCCGGGTGGAGTTCGGCGCCGGGCTGATCAAGATCCGTGGGGACCGCTGCTGGCGGGACCTGACCTGTCTGTACTACCACCATGAGACCCAGCCGATGCCGGGGCCGCTGAGCTGGTACTTCCACCATCTGCCGAAGCCGCTGCACCGGGTGGAGGCGGCGGCCAACCATGTGGCGCAGCTGATCGTGCCCGTGGTGCTGTTCACCCCGCAGCCGGTCGCGAGCGTGGCCGCGGGGATCGTCGTGGTCACCCAGCTGTGGCTGGTGGCCTCGGGGAACTTCTCCTGGCTCAACTGGCTGACGATCCTGCTGGCGCTCCCGGCGGTCGACGGGCGCCGGGCCGCCGAGGTGCTGGGGCTGCCCGGACCGCCGGACCTCGCCGCTCCCCCGGTCTGGTACGAGGTGACCGTGCTGGCCGCCACCGCTCTGGTGCTGGTGCTCAGCTACTGGCCGGCCCGCAATCTGCTGTCGGGCCGTCAGCTGATGAACTTCTCGTTCAATCCGGTGCACCTGGTCAACACCTACGGGGCGTTCGGCAGCGTCAACCGCAGCCGGCAGGAGGTGGTGATCCAGGGCACCGACGACGCGGTCCTGACCCCGGACACGGTCTGGCAGGACTACGAGTTCCGGGGCAAGCCGGGCGATGTGCGCCGGTTGCCGCGCCAGTACGCCCCGTACCATCTGCGGCTGGACTGGATGATGTGGTTCGCGGGGCTCTCACCGGGCTACGCCGGGTCCTGGTTCGCCCCGCTGATCGGCAAGCTGCTGGTCAACGACCGGGCGACGGTGAAGCTGCTGCGGGTCAATCCGTTCCCGGGGACGCCGCCCACCCATCTGCGGGCGCGGCTGTATCTCTACCGCTTCACTACCCGGGCGGAGCGGCGGGCCACCGGGGCCTGGTGGCACCGCACCCTGCTGAGCGAGTTCCTGCCGCCGGTCAGGCTGGAGGATCACGGCTCGTCACGGGCGTGACACCAGGCCGGGTGAGGCCGAGCCGGCTGGTGGGCCAAGGCCCACTCCGCTCAGGCGGTGGCGCCCTTGACGTTCGGGGTCTCGGCGCCGGGCGGGGGGTTGCGCAGCACGGCGTAGCCGACGCCGACGCCCACCGCGATCGGCCATTCGAGCACTCCGGCGAGGCCCATCGCGCCGAGGCCGAGGTAGAGCGGCAGCCCGCCCTTGGCGGGCAGGACCCGCCGTGCGGTCCTGATCGGCACCTTGGCGACGTTCGCCGTGGCCACGGCGGCACGGGGGACGGTGAAGGTGACCGTGCGGTCGCCCTTCTTCCGCGAAGTCGGGCCCGTCTTCCGGGTATCGGTGGTCTTGGATGTCGTCGCTGCGCTCACGCCTTCCTCCTACCGGACGTCCCGTTGGTTACTTTGTGACGGAATTAGGTAAATATAGACCGATTTTAAGATCACGGCATATCAGGACCGAGGGGAGAGCAGCCTGTGCTGCCCATCACGACGCTCACGGGCCTCGTCTCCGCACCGTCCCGCGGAATGAACGGTCTGCGGATGCGGCTCGCGGACATCACCGACGTCCTGCGGGACACCGGCGACCGGCGCGGCGGCCGGAGGGTGTGGGCGCGGGCGGGCCGGGCCCATGTGGAGGTACGCGGGCTGACCGGCCACGGCGAGGGCCATGAGCGGCTGGTCCGGGAGCTGGAGGACGCGCTGCGGCGGGTGGCGGGCGTCAACTGGGCCGGGGTGAACGCGGCGCTGGGCCAGGTCCTGGTCGACTTCGACGAGGACCGGCTCGGTCCGGACGACGTGCTGGAGGTGGTCGAGCGCGTCGAGGAGGCCCATGGGACGGACGCGGACACCTTCCCGGCGGGCCGTCCGCAACCGCCGTTCGCCTCCGCCCCGGCGACGCTGGCCGCGACCGCGCTCGCCGCCGACTGCCTGGGGCTGATGACGGCCACGATCCGGCGGGTGGCGATGCGGCCCGCCCTCTCCCCCGCGCTGCGGATCCCGACCGTGATGGCGGAGCTCCAGCCGCGGGTGCGCGGTCTGCTGGAGTCCCGCCTCGGCCGTGCCCACGCCGACACCCTGATCGGCGTGTCGAACGCCGTGGTGCACGCCCTGACCAGGGGTGAGGCCCCGCTCGCCCTGGACGCGCTGCAGCGTGTGCTGCAACTCGCCGAGATCCGCGGCCGGCAGGTCGTATGGCAGCGCCGGGAACCAGAGTTGGTGGCGGACGGCGATGGGCTCCCGGCGCGCTCGCACCCGCCCGCCCCCCGGCCCACGCCGCTGCCCTCCGGGCCGGTGGAGACCTGTGTCGACCGCACCTCGCTGGCCTCGCTGTCCGGTGCGGGCGGGCTGCTGGCGTGGACCCGCGACCTCGAGCAGTCCGCCAAGGCGCTGCTGGCCACGGTGCCGAAGGCGGCCGCCATGGGCCGGGAGGCGTTCGCCGCCCGGCTGGGCGATGTGCTGGCGCGCGACGGCGTGGTGCCCATGGACGGCACCGCGCTGCGGCTGCTGGACCGCGTGTCGGCGGTGCTGATCGACGCGCGGGTGCTGTGCGCCGGCCGGCCGCGGCTGCTGTCGGTCACCACCGTGGGCGACCTGGGGGAGGCCGAGGCGTGGAGCGCCGCGCAGTCCGTCCTGGACCGCCGCACGCTGCGGGAGCTGTCCGGTGCGGGGCCCTGGACGCGCGGCCCGTGGCGGCTGGAGCGGCCCGCCGATCTCCCCGCGGCGCGCCCGGCGAGCCCGCTGGCCCTGACCGCGGATCTGCACGGCGAGGACGGCCGGCGACAGGCCCGGATCCGGATCGGCTGCGAACTCGACCCGCTGGCCGACGCCCTGGTGGCGGCGGCCCGCTCCGGTGCGCGGCGCCTGGTGCTCACCAGCCACGCCAGCACGGACGAGATCGCTCCATGGGCCGATGAGCTGCTCCCCCTCGGCGTGTCGCTTCCCGACACGGTGCGCCGGCTGCAGATCGAGGACCACGGCGTGTTGGTGATCAGCGGCGAGGACGACGAGGCGCTGGGCGTGGCGGATCTCGGCGTGGCCGTCACGGCGCGCGGTGCGGGCCGGGTGTGCTGGTCGGCCGATCTGCTCTGCGGCCCGGGGCTGGTCCACGCCTGGCGTGTCCTGCGGGCCCTGGAGGACGCGCGCTCGGTCAGCCGGCGGTCGGCCCGGCTGTCGATGGGCGGATCCGCGCTCGGCGCGCTGATCGCCGCGGCGGGGACCCGGCCCGCGGTGGCCGGGCTGGCCACCTCCCCGGTGTACAGCGCGGCGTTCCTGGCCATGCTCGGCGGGATCGGCGCGGCGCGCCGGGTGGAGCGCCGACCGGCGCCGGCGCCCCGCGTCCGCGGCAACTGGCATGCTCTGGGGGCGCGGGAGACCCTGAGTGTGCTGTGCGCGTTCCGGGAGAACGGGACGGAGCCGCCCGACGGCTCGGGCGCGTCGCGCGGCGCGGGCTCCGGGGACCCGGGCGCGTCGCGGACTTCCCCGGCGCTGTGGGCCGCCGGGGTGCGGCCCGTCCGCAGGGCCGCCGGGACGGTCGTACGGGCCGGGGCGCCCGGTGCGGCGGGGCCCGGCCCGGCCCGGTTCGCGGCCCTGACCCGGAACGCCGTCTCGCTGGTGCACGCGGTGCGCGAGGAGCTGCACGATCCGCTCACCCCGGTGCTGGCGCTCGGCGCGGCGGCCTCCGCGGCGGTGGGATCCGGGGTGGACTCCTTCCTCGTCATCAGCGTGATGGCGGGCAACGCGGTGATCAGCGGCGCACAGCGGCTCCGGGCCGAGCGCTCGCTGCGCGGCCTGCTGCTGAGCGAGCGGATGAACGGCCGGCTGGTCGACTGGGCGCCCGCGATGTCCCTGGCGGACGGGGTGACGGCGGACCGTGAGGTGTTCTTCGCGGGGCTGACCACCGCCCCGGTGCGTACGGTGGCCGCCGAGGAGCTCCGGGTCGGGGACATCATCGCGCTGCGGCCCTCGGACGTCGTACCGGCCGATGCCCGGCTGCTGGTGAGCGACCGGCTGGAGCTGGACGAGGCCGGGCTGACCGGCGAGTCCGGACCGGTCGCCAAGGACCCGGCCGCCACGCCGGGCGCTGATCTGGCGGACCGGTCCTGCATGCTCTACCAGGGCTGCACGGTGCTCGCCGGAACCGGATACGCCGTGGTCGTGGCCGCCGGGGCGCAGACCGAGGCCGGGCGCGCCGCCGAACTGGCCGGACGCGCCACCGCGCCCATCGGGATCGAGGGCCGGCTGGCCGCGCTGACCAAGGTCGCGCTGCCCGCCACCGGCCTCGGCGGTGCCGCCGTCACCCTGCTGGGGCTGGTGCACGGGGTGCCGGTGCGCGAGGCGCTGTCCACCGGAGTGGCCATCGCGGTGGCCGCCGTGCCCGAGGGGCTGCCGCTGGTGGCCACGGTGGCGCAGTCCGCCGCGGCGCGCCGGCTTTCGCACCGCGGGGTGCTGACGCGCTCGCCGCGGGTGCTGGAGGCCCTGGGCCGGGTGGACGTCGTCTGCTTCGACAAGACCGGGACCCTGACCGAGGGCCGGCTGGCCGTGGCCCGGGTCGCCGGGTACGACCAGGAACTGCCGACCCGCGGTGCGCTGGGCAAGCGGCTGCTGCGCACGGCGGCCCGGGCGTGTCCCGAGCCCGAGGGCGGGCGGGCGCTGGCCCACGCCACCGACCAGGCCGTCATCGACGCGGCGGCGGCGCACTGCCACGGGGACGGCACCTGGCGTCCGGTGTCCGAGCTGCCCTTCGAGGCCAGCCGGGGCTTCTCGGCGTGTCTGGGCACCCAGTCCGGGCGCCCGCACCTGGCCGTCAAGGGCGCGCCCGAGATCGTGCTCGCCCGGTGCGCGTACGCCCTGAGCCCGGGGGCGGCGGACGACACCGTGCCGCTGACCCCGGAGCGGCGGCGCGCCACCGAGCGCCTGCTGTACTCGCTGGCCTCCGACGGACTCCGGGTGCTGGCGGTGGCCGAGACCCGGCCCGCCGCGTCCGACACGCCGACGGCGGAGGTGGCCGAGATCGCCCGGGAGCTGACGCTGCTGGGCTTCATCGCCATCGCCGACACCACGCGGCCGGGCGCCGCCGAGACCGTCAAGCGGCTGACGGACGCCGGGGTGCGCGTCGCCATGGTCACCGGCGACCATCCGACCACGGCGGTCGCCATCGCCCGGGAGCTGGGCATCCCGGACGCCGAGCCGGTGCTCACCGGGGCGGAGCTGGACACCCTGCCCGAAGGCGAGCGGGTCGAGCGGATCGCCCGTGCCACCGTCTTCGCCCGGGTCTCCCCCGAGCACAAGGTCCGTATCGTCCAGGCGCTGCGGCAGGCCGGACAGGTGGTGGCCATGACCGGGGACGGGGTGAACGACGCGGCCGCCATCCGCCTCGCGGACATCGGCATCGGGCTGTCCGCCCACGGCTCGGCCTCGGCCCGCGCCGCGGCGGACCTGGTGCTCACCGACCCGGACCCGACCCGGATCCTCGACGCGCTGCGGGAGGGCAGGGCGCTGTGGCGCAGTGTGCGGGACGCGGTGGCGATCCTGGTCGGCGGGAACGCGGGCGAGGTCGCGTTCACCCTCCTGGGCGCGGCGGTGGCCGGGCGGGCGCCGCTGGGCACCCGTCAGCTGCTGCTGGTGAATCTGCTGACCGACATGCTGCCCGCCCTCGCGGTGGCCCTCGCTCGGGCCCGGGAGCACAAGTCCGGTGAGGACCCGCTGGTCGGCGGCCCGTCATCGGCGCTGTTCGGCTCCGATCTGGGCCGTATCCTCGCGGTGCGCGGCAGTGCCACCGCGCTGGGCGCCGCGGCGGCCTGGCAGTGCGGGCGGATGACGGGCCGGGCCCGGCGGGCGAGCACCATGGGGCTCGCGGCGCTGGTCGGCACCCAGCTGGGCCAGACGTTCATGACCGACTGGCACAGCCCCCTGGTGCTGATCACCAGCGTCGCCTCGGCGGCCACGCTGTTCGCCATCGTGGAGACGCCGGTGGTCAGCCACTTCTTCGGCTGTACGCCGCTGGGTCCGATGGCCTGGTCGATCGTCGGTGGCTGCTCGGCCGCCGCCACCGTGGGGGCGGCCGTCGCGCCGCGGCTGCTCTTCCCCCGGCGGGTGCCGCTCGCGGTCTGAGGACGGAGCCCGAGAGCGGGACATCCCGGGCTTTTCTCACCCAGATCTTTCCGTTCGTTAACCGGACGCTCACCCGATGTGCGCCGCCCGCTCTCCGGCCCCGGTCAGGCTATGGAACTGGAAGCGGATGCCTCGCTTCCGATCGTGTTCCATCCAGTGAGGTACTCATGGCCGACATTCTCACGACCGTCCTGGTCAAGCTGGCCCAGCTCGCACTCGAGGCGTTGGTCGCCCAGCTCGCGAAGACGCTCCTGACCGCCGCCTTCAGGCCAACCGCCGCCCCGGCCGCGGCCTGACCCGGCCTACCCGCCGGCCGTTCCCCGGAACCGCCGGCCGTTCCCGGACCCCTGCCCGGTGGCCGTACGACTGCTCGGTGGCCGTACGACTGTTCAGTGGCCGTACGACGCGGCCCGGTGCACCGGGCCGTGGGCGGTCGGACAGTGCTCCCCGTCGAGACGTCCCCGTTCGGCGGGCTCGTCCAGATGGTCCACCTGCAGCGTGGTGTGGGTGATCCCGTACTCACCGCTCAACACCGCCTCCAGGTCCTCCCGGACGGCGTGGCAGTCGCCGCCCGCCGCCACCAGGACATGGGCGGAGAGCGAGACCTCGCCCGAGGTGATCTGCCAGACATGCAGATCGTGCACCTCGGCCACCTGCCCATGGGCGACCAGCCGGCCGCCCACCTCATCGGGCTCGACGCCGGCGGGGGCCGCCTCCAGCAGCACCCGGCCGGAGGCCCGCAGCAGTTCCACGCCCGCCTTGATCATGAGGAGCACCACCAGCAGACCGGCGATCGCGTCGGCCCGGGCGAAGCCCGTCACCACCACCACCAGCCCCGCGACGGCGGTGGCGATGAAGGCGTAGAGATCGTTGAGCACATGCTGGAAGGCGCCCTCGACATTGAGCGAGGAGCGGTTCGCCTTCGACATGCACCACGCGGCCGCGAGATTCACCACCACACCGACCAGCGCGGTGATCAGCACCAGACCACCGGTCACCTCGGGCGGATCGATCAGCCGTCCCACACTCTCGTAGCCGAGATAGGCACCGAGCAGCAACAGGGAAAGCCCATTGGCCTGGGCGGAAAGGATTTCCGACCGCTTGAGCCCATAGGTGTATCCGCCACGTGCGGGGCGCGCCGAGAGCCGGATCGCGATGAGGGCGAGAACGATCGAGGCGGCGTCGGTGAGCATATGGGCCGCGTCGGACAGCAGCGCCACGGAGCGGGCGATGATCCCGACGACGACCTCCACCGCCATGAAGCCGCTGATCAGCGCGAGGGCAAGGGTCAGCCACCGGCGGTCGGCGTTCTCCGCCACCCCGTGGCTGTGGCCGCCGTGGCCAGGCCCGCCGTGCCCCTCGTCGGGTCCGTGCGCATGAGCTCCCACCGGCTCCTCCTCGGATCGTCTTCGGGACAGCGCAATTGAAACAGGCCCGAGGGGAATTCGCCAAAGGCTGCAATGGACACGGTTATCAATAAACTCTTGCCCCGGCGCCGAATGGGCTTTATGAATGCGGCAATGCTTTTCATTTCGCGGTGCCAAAAGGGGGACGGACCGGTCGTCCGGGCGGGTCAGCGTGGGGCCGCCGGGTCAGGTCACCGGGCAGTCGCTGACATGTGCGACACCACGCCGATGCGGGTGAGACCGGCGGGCGGAAGGTGACCCGGCGGGGCAGGGCGCGTTGTCCGAATATGACGACGACGATGCGACGCCGTTCTCTCTCGCAGCCGAGCAGAGCGCTGGACCGGAGCACCGAAGGCGACGGAACGGTTCATCAGACCGTTCACACATCCACATCCGTACCGATCTACGCGGCGCTGGTCGAGCGCTGGGCCTCCGCGGGGCGCGCGGTGCCCGGGCGCTACGACCGCGAGTGGACCGAACTGGTCAACTGTCCCCCCTGGCCGGACCGGATCCGGGCGGCGACCCGCCCGGCGGCGCGCCCGTCCGCCGACTGAGCAGCGGCCGGATCCACCGCCCGGCTCACCGCGCGGGACGCGCGGGGACGCGGCGGACGCGCCTACTCCTCGTCCCCGCCCTCCAGGCCGCCCTCCGTCTCCAGGTACAGCTCCCGCACCCGCTCCAGCACCTCCGGGTCGGGCTCGTCCCACAGCCCGCGGCTCTCGGCCTCCAGCAGCCGCTCGGCCATGCCGTGCAGCGCCCAGGGGTTGGCCTCCTCCAGGAAGGCGCGGTTCTCCGGGTCGAGCAGATAGGTCTGGGCGAGCTTGTCGTACATCCAGTCGGCGACCACGCCCGTGGTCGCGTCGTAGCCGAAGAGGTAGTCGACCGTCGCGGCGAGTTCGAAGGCGCCCTTGTAGCCGTGGCGGCGCATCGCCTCGATCCAGCGCGGGTTGACCACCCGGGCGCGGAAGACCCGTGAGGTCTCCTCGTGGAGGGTGCGGGTGCGGACCGTCTCGGGGCGGGTGGAGTCGCCGATGTACGCGGCGGGCGCGGTGCCCTTCAGGGCGCGCACGGTGGCCACCATGCCACCGTGGTACTGGAAGTAGTCGTCGGAGTCGGCGATGTCGTGCTCGCGGGTGTCGGTGTTCTTGGCCGCGACCGCGATCCGGCGGTAGGCGCTCTCCATCTCCGCCCGCGCCGGGCGCCCCTCGAGCCCGCGGCCGTAGGCGTAGCCGCCCCAGACCGTGTAGACCTCGGCGAGGTCGGCGTCGGTGCGCCAGTCGCGGCTGTCGATGAGCTGGAGCAGTCCGGCGCCGTAGGTGCCGGGTCGGGAGCCGAAGATCCGGGTGGTGGCACGGCGCTCGTCACCGTGCGCGGCGAGGTCGGCGCGGGTGTGTGCCCGTACGTAGTTGTCGTCGTCGCTCTCGTCGAGGGAGGCGGCGAGCCGTACGGCGTCGTCCAGCAGCCCGACGACATGCGGGAAGGCGTCCCGGAAGAACCCGCTGATGCGCAGGGTGACATCGACACGCGGGCGGCCCAGCTGGTCGAGGGGTACGGGTTCGAGTCCCGTCACCCGCCGCGAGGCGTCGTCCCACACCGGCCGGATGCCCAGCAGCGCCAGCGCCTCGGCCACATCGTCGCCGGAGGTGCGCATCGCGCTCGTCCCCCACAGCGAGAGGCCGACGGACTTCGGCCACTGACCGTCGTTGTCCGCGCGGTAGCGCTCCAGGAGCGAATCGGCGAGGGCCTGGCCGGTCTCCCAGGCCAGCCTGCTGGGCACGGCCTTGGGGTCGACGGAGTAGAAGTTGCGGCCGGTCGGCAGGACGTTGACCAGTCCGCGCAGCGGCGAGCCGGACGGCCCGGCCGGGACGAAGCCGCCGTTCAGCGCGTGCACGGCGTGGTCGATCTCGTCCGTCGTGGCGGCCAGCCGGGGTACCACCTCGCGGGCGGCGAAGTCGAGGACCGCGGAGACCGCGGGGCGCTGCTCATCGGGCAGGGTGAGGACGGCCTTCTCGACGGCCTCCGGGGCCCATGCGGCGTCCTCCATCGCCTGGACCAGCGCGCGGGCCCGCTCCTCGGCCTCGTCGGCGCCGGTGCGGGTGGCGGCCGACTCGTCCAGGCCGAGCGCCTCGCGCAGACCGGGGAGCGCGGACGTACCGCCCCAGATCTGGCGGGCGCGGAGGATGGCCAGTACGAGGTTGACGCGCTCGGGGCCGGTCGGCGCGCCGCCCAGGACATGCAGTCCGTCGCGGATCTGGGCGTCCTTGACCTCGCACAGCCAGCCGTCGACGTGCAGCAGGAAGTCGTCGAAGCCGTCGTCGTCCGGCCGCTGCTCCAGGCCCAGGTCGTGGTCGAGCCGGGCGGCCTGGATGAGGGTCCAGATCTGGGCGCGGATGGCGGGGAGCTTGGCCGGGTCCATCGCGGAGATGGCCGCGTACTCGTCCAGCAGCTGCTCCAGCCGCGCGATGTCGCCGTAGGAGTCGGCTCGGGCCATCGGCGGCACGAGGTGGTCGACCAGGGTGGCGTGGACGCGGCGCTTGGCCTGGGTGCCCTCGCCCGGGTCGTTGACCAGGAAGGGGTAGATCAGCGGCAGATCGCCGAGCGCGGCGTCGGGGCCGCAGGCGGCGGACAGTCCGGCGTTCTTGCCCGGCAGCCACTCCAGGTTGCCGTGTTTGCCCAGGTGGACCATGGCGTCGGCGCCGAAGCCGCCGTCCGTCCGCGCGGTGGCCATCCAGCGGTAGGCGGCCAGATAGTGGTGCGAGGGCGGCAGATCGGGGTCGTGGTAGATGGCGATGGGGTTCTCGCCGAAGCCGCGCGGCGGCTGGATGACCACCAGGAGGTTGCCGCGGCGCAACGCGGCCAGCACGATCTCGCCCTCGGGGTCGCGGCTGGTGTCCACGAACATCTCGCCGGGCGGCGGGCCCCAGTGCTCCTCGACCGCGTCCCGGAGCTCGCGGGGCAGCGTGGCGTACCAGCGGCGGTAGTCGGCGGCCGGGATGCGGACGGGGTTGCGGGCGAGCTGCTCCTCGGTGAGCCACTCCTGGTCGTGGCCGCCCGCCTCGATGAGGGCGTAGATCAGCTCGTCGCCCTCGCCGGAGACCAGGCCCGGGAGCGCGTCCGGCCCTTCCTCGGGGCCGAGGTCGTAGCCTTCGGCGCGCAGCCGGCGCAGCAGGGCGACGGCGCTCGCGGGCGTGTCGAGGCCGACGGCGTTGCCGATCCGGGAGTGCTTGGTGGGGTAGGCGGAGAGGACGAGCGCGAGGCGCTTGTCGGCGGCGGGGATGTGGCGGAGCCGGGCGTGTCGTACCGCGATTCCGGCGACACGCGCGGCGCGCTCGGCATCGGCGGCATAGACCGGCAGACCGTCCTCGTCCACCTCCTTGAACGAGAACGGCACGGTGATGAGCCGCCCGTCGAACTCGGGGACGGCGACCTGGGTCGCGGCGTCCAGCGGCGACAGCCCCTCGTCGCTCTCCTCCCACGTGGCGCGCGGCGAGGTCAGGCACAGCGCCTGGAGTACGGGCACGTCGAGCGCGGTGAGCGCGCCCGCGTCCCACGCCTCGTCGTCGCCGCCCGCGGAGGCCTCGGCGGGGCGGGTGCCACCGGCCGCGAGCACGGTGGTGACGATGGCGTCGGCCGCGCCGAGGGCCTCGATCAGCTCGGGTTCGGGGGCGCGCAGCGAGGCGACGAACAGCGGCAGCGGGCGGCCCCCGGCGTCCTCCACGGCGCGGCACAGGGCCTCCACGAAGGCGGTGTTGCCGCTCATGTGGTGGGCGCGGTAGTAGAGCACCGCGATGGTCGGGGCGGCGGCGTCGCCCGGGGCAGCGGCGTCGCCCGGGGCGGCCGGGTGGCCGGTGCGCTCCAGCGGACCCCAGGTGGGCGCGGGCGCGGGCGGTTCGAAGCCATGGCCGGTGAGCAGCACGGTGTCGGAGAGGAACCGGGCCAGCTGGTCCAGGTTGCCGGGCCCGCCGTGGGCGAGATAGGCGTGGGCCTCGGCGGCGATGCCGACCGGGACCGTGGACGCCTCCATGAGCTGGGCGTCCGGCGCCTGTTCACCGCTGAGGACCACGACGGGCAGGTCGCCCGCGAGCAGCGTGTCGAGCCCCTCCTGCCAGGCGCGGATGCCGCCGAGGAGCCGTACGACGACGAGTTCGGCGCCGTCGAGCAGGCCGGGGAGGTCATCGAGGGCGAGGCGGGCCGGGTTGGCGAGGCGGTACGGCACCGGGCCCGTGGCGGCACGGGCGCTGAGCAGGTCGGTGTCGGACGTCGACAGCAGCAGAATCATGCGGCGCATGCCTTCCTCGGGGTCCGCGCCCCGGGCGGGTTGAAGACGGCGGCAGTTCCTGGCTCGCGCGTCCGCTGCCGTTCGGCAGCCGCCGCGCTCACAGTGGCGGGACCGCGCCGGATTTCCACCGGCTTCCTACCGTGAGTGCCGTCTTGTGCGTTCGGCGGGCCGGGATCGACCCGCCGCTGAGCATAGTAAGCGTTGCCGACCTGCCACGGGGTGGTGAGTTCCGGCCTGGTCGGGGCGGTGGGCCGAACCGGATCGTCGGTATGCTCGCCGCCATGCCCCTCCCCCCGACAACCACCCCATCCGGGGATGAAACCCCCGTACGCGGGCGCGCTGACGCCTGTCCGGGCGCACTGCGACTGCACCCGGCGGACGACGGTTCGCTGGCCCGGATCCGGGTGCCGGGCGGACTGCTGACGGCCCGTCAGGCGCAGGCGCTGGGACGGGTGGCCGAGGAGTTGGGCGACGGGCGGCTGGACATCACCTCACGGGGCAATGCGCAGGTGCGCGGCCTGGCGGCGGGGTGCGGCGCGGAGCTGGCGGCCCGGCTGCGGGCGGCCGGGCTGCTTCCCTCGGACCGCCATGACCGGGTGCGCAACATCGTGGCATCGCCGCTGTCCGGCCTGGACGGCGCGGGGCACGCCGATGTGGTGGCGTGGGTGCGGGAATTGGACGCCGTGCTGTGCGACGAGGCATCCGTCGATACGTTGGCGGCACGCGGGGAATTGTCGGGCTTGTCGGGCAGGTTTCTGTTCGCGCTGGACGATGGGCGTGGCGACGTGGCCGCGTTGGGTGCGGATGTGACATTGATCGCAACGCCTGGTGGTGGAGCGGTACTGCGGGTCGGAGGGCCGCCGGCGGGTGTGGGCGTGGCGAGCGTCGCCATGGGCGAGGCGGCCGCGGGGGGTGATCTGTGGGTGCGGAGCGAGGACGCGGCGCGGGCCGCCGCGCTGGCCGCGGTGGAGTTCCTGGCGAGGACGCGGGAGAGCGGCACCCGGGCGTGGCGGGTACGCGAACTGCCCGCGCAACACGCCGTGACCGCCGATCGCTTGGCGGCCCGACTCGCCGACGCGGGCATCGACACCGAGCCGCACCCGGGCGCGCCGGGCCACCCGGACGCGCCGGGCCCGCGCCCGCCGCATCCGCCACCCGCCCCCGGCCCGGTCCCCGGCCCGGACCGGCGCCACGCGCTGTCCGTCGCCCTCCCCCTGGGCCGGGTGAGCGCCGCGCAGTGGCGGCTGCTCACCGGGTTCGCCTCCCGGAGCGGGGCGGATGAGCTGCGTATGACACCCTGGCGCGGCGTGGTGCTGCCCGGGTTCGCCCCGGACGACGCGCGCGACGCTTTGTCGGAACTGTCCGACGCGGGACTGGTGACCACGCCGGACTCGCCGTGGCTCGGGGTCGGCGCGTGCACG
Organism: Streptomyces endocoffeicus; assembly: GCF_016741935.1. Lineage (GTDB taxonomy): Bacteria > Actinomycetota > Actinomycetes > Streptomycetales > Streptomycetaceae > Streptomyces > Streptomyces endocoffeicus. The sequence continues at coordinate 1,556,001 of NZ_JAERRG010000001.1, forward strand.
GGACGGCCCGGCTGCGCCAAGTCGCTGGCGGATGTGCGATCCCACGCGACACGCATGGTCGCGGACACGGCGCGCGGGGTCGCGGACACCGCGCCCGATCCGCTGCCGGTGTACGTCTCCGGCTGTGAACGGCGCTGCGGCCACCCCGGAGGCCGCTGGATGGACGCGCTGGCGACCGGCGACACGGACTATCGGGTCACCGTGCGGGGCGGCGCGAAGGGCGACACGCCGGAGGCGGAGGACGGCGTGGAAGTGACAGCAGAGCAGTTGGCCGGCGCCGTTGCGGCGGCCCGTGGAACGACATGATCGAGGACACCGTGTTCGACTACGAGAAGGACGGGGCGGCCATCTACCGCGCGTCCTTTGCCACCATCCGCGCCGAGGCCGACCTCGGCGGGCTCCCCGCCGACGTCAGCCAGGTGGCGGTGCGGATGATCCACGCCTGCGGCATGGTCGACCTGGTCAAGGACCTCGCGTACACCCCCGAGGTGGTCTCCCGCGCCCGCGCCGCGCTGCGGTCCGGTGCGCCAGTGCTCTGCGACGCGCGCATGGTGGCCAGCGGGGTCACCCGCAAGCGGCTGCCCGCCGACAACGAGGTGATCTGCACCCTCACGGACCCCGCCGTACCGGAGCTGGCGCGGCGCATGGGCACCACGCGCAGCGCCGCCGCGCTGGAGCTGTGGCGGGACCGGCTCGAGGGGGCGGTGGTGGCGGTCGGCAACGCGCCCACGGCGCTGTTCCGGCTGCTGGAGATGATCGAAGAAGGCGGGGCGGGCGCGCCGCGCCCGGCCGCCGTGATCGGTGTGCCGGTGGGCTTCATCGGCGCGGCCGAGTCCAAGGAGGCGCTGGCCGGGCATCCGGCGGCGCTCGACCACCTGGTGGTGCACGGCCGGCGCGGCGGCAGCGCCATCGCCGCGGCCGCGATCAACGCGATAGCGAGCGAGGAAGAGTGAGCGAGCAGCAGACGGGCCGGCTCTACGGGGTGGGGCTCGGCCCCGGCGACCCCTCCCTGATGACCGTACGCGCCGTGGAGGTCATCGCCGCGGCCGATGTCATCGCGTACCACAGCGCCCGGCACGGGCGCAGCATCGCGCGCTCCATCGCCGAGCGCCATCTGCGGCCCGACCACCTCGAGGAGCGGCTGGTCTACCCGGTCACCACGGAGACCACCGACCACCCGGGCGGCTATCGCGGCGCGATGGAGGAGTTCTACGCGGACGCGGCCGCCCGGCTCGCCGCGCATCTGGACGCGGGGCGCACGGTCGCGGTGCTCGCGGAGGGCGATCCGCTCTTCTACGGCTCGTACATGCACATGCACAAGCGGCTCGCCGACCGCTACCCCACCGAGGTCGTCCCCGGTGTCACCTCGGTCAGCGCCGCGGCCGCCCGGCTCGGCACACCGCTGGTGGAGGGCGAGGAGGTGCTGACGGTCCTCCCCGGCACCCTGCCGGAGGAGGAGTTGACGGCCCGGCTGGCCACGGCGGACGCGGCGGCCGTGATGAAGCTCGGCCGGACCTTCCCGACGGTGCGCCGGGCGCTGGAGCGGTCGGGACGGCTCGCGGACGCGCGCTATGTGGAGCGCGCCACGATGAACGCGGAGCGGACCGCCCCACTGGCCGAGGTCGACCCGGAGTCGGTGCCGTACTTCTCGCTGGCGGTGCTGCCGAGCCGCGTGGACGCGCCGCGCGGTGACGGCGGGGAGACACCGTACCGCGACGGCGGGGAGACACCCCGCTGCGACGGCGGGGACGCGCGACACGGCGACCGTGCGGACGCGCCGAGCGGTGACCATATGGACGCGCCGGGCGGTGCGTCGTCCCGCCGCGCGGGCGAGGTCGTGGTCGTCGGCCTCGGCCCGGCCGGTCCGCTGTGGCTCACCCCCGAGGCGCGCGGCGAGCTGGCCGCCGCCGAGGACCTCGTCGGCTACACCACCTACCTGGACCGGGTGCCCGTGCGGCCGGGCCAGCGGCGCCACGCCTCCGACAACAAGGTCGAGGCCGTACGCGCCGAGTTCGCCCTCGACCTCGCCCGGCGGGGTCGGCGTGTCGCCGTGGTGTCCTCGGGCGACCCCGGCGTGTTCGCCATGGCCACCGCCGTCCTGGAGGCCGCCTGCGAGGACCCCTACCGCGAGGTCCCGGTGCGGATCGTCCCCGGTATGACGGCGGCCCACGCCGCCGCCGCCCGGGTCGGCGCCCCGCTCGGCCACGACTACGCGGTGATCTCCCTCTCCGACCGGCTCAAGCCCTGGGAGGTCATCGCCGAGCGGCTGCGCGCCGCCACGGCGGCCGACCTGGTGCTCGCCCTCTACAACCCCGGCTCCCGCAGCCGTGTCTGGCAGGTGGGCAAGGCCCGCGAACTCCTGCTGGAGCACCGCGCCCCCGACACGCCCGTGGTGCTGGGCCGCGACATCGGCGGCCCCGGGGAACGCGTGCGGATCGTCCGGCTGGCCGACCTCGACCCGGCCCAGGTCGACATGCGCACGATCCTCCTGGTGGGCTCCTCCCAAACCCGCACGGTCCGCCGCGGCGACGGCACCGACATCGTCTGGACCCCGCGCCGCTACCCGGAGGCGTAGCGCCCGGCGGACTCCTGGCGCGGCGCGCCCCGGCTCAGGCCAGGGCCGTCCGCAGCCAGGCGGCGGCTTCGGCCGGGGTTTCGGCCACCGGGATGCCCTGGGGGGCGGGTGGGCGGCGGATGATGACGACCGGGATGGCGGCGGCGCGGGCCGCGGCGAGTTTGGGGGCCGTGGCATGGGCGCCGCTGTCCTTGGTGACCAGCACCTCGATGCGGTGGCGGCGCAGCAGCTCCGCCTCGCCCTCGAGGGTGAACGGGCCGCGGTCGAGGATCACCTCCATCCGGGGCGGGACCGGCGGCTCGGGCGCGTCGACCGAGCGGACCAGGAACCACTGCCCGGTCAGCCGGGCGAAGGCGGCCAGGCCCATCCGCCCCGTGGTGAGGAAGATCCGCTCCCCCAGGCCCGGCAGCAGCCGCGCGGCCTCGGCCAGCGAGCCGGCCGAGTGCCAGCGGTCGCCCGGACCGGGTACCCAGCCGGGGCGGCGCAGGGCGAGCAGGGGAACATGGATGTCTGCGGCCGCCCGGGCCGCATGGGAACTGATCGTGTCGGCGAAAGGATGGGTGGCGTCGATGAGCGCGTCCACCTGGTGCTCGCGGAGCCAGCGGGCCATGCCCTCGGCGCCGCCGAACCCGCCGATCCGCACCTGCCCCACCGGCAGCCGCGGCGCGGCGACCCGGCCCGCGAGGGAGCTGGTGACGCGCAGCGCGGGCGCGTCGGCGAGCTCCTCGGCGAGGCGGCGCGCCTCGGTGGTGCCGCCGAGGATGAGCACATGGCGCGCCGGTGCGCTGTTCATCGGGATCGGGTGCCTTTCGTCGTCCGTGCGCCCGTCATCGTATGCGCGGCGGCCCGCCCATGGCTGAGGCGGAGACTGAGGCGGAGACTGAGGCGGAGACTGAATCGGAGGCGACGGCCAAGGCGACCGGGGGGCGGGGCGCGCAGCTGGAGCGGTCGGGGCTGCGGCACGGCTGGACCACCGGGGCGTGTGCCACCGCCGCGACCACGGCCGCGTACACCGCGCTGCTGGGCGCGGAGTTCCCCGATCCGGTGACCATCGAACTGCCCAAGGGGCAGCGGCCCGCGTTCGCGCTCGCCGCCGAGGAGCTGACGGCGGACCGGGCCATGGCCGCGGTCGTCAAGGACGCCGGGGACGATCCGGATGTGACCCACGGCGCGCTGGTCAGGGCCACGGTACGGGTTCTGCCGCCCGGCAGCGGAGTGGTCTTCCGGGCCGGTCCGGGCGTCGGCACGGTGACCCGGCCCGGGTTGCCGCTCGACGTGGGGGAACCGGCCATCAACCCCGTCCCGCGCCAGATGATGCGCGACCACATCGCCTCGGTCGCGGCCCGGTACGGCGGAACCGGCGACGTCGAGATCGAGATCTCCGTGGACCACGGCGAGGAGATCGCCCGCTCCACCTGGAATCCGCGTCTGGGCATCCTCGGCGGGCTGTCCATCCTCGGCACGACGGGCATCGTGGTGCCCTACTCCTGCTCGGCCTGGATCGACAGCATCCGGCGCGGGGTGGACGTCGCCCGCGCGGCGGGGCGCACACATGTCGCGGGCTGTACGGGCTCGACGTCCGAGAAGGTGGCGGTGGCCGTGCACGGGCTACCGCAGGACGCGCTCCTGGACATGGGCGACTTCGCGGGCGCGGTCCTGAAGTATCTGCGCCGCCACCCGGTGGACCGGCTGACGGTCGCCGGCGGCTTCGCCAAGCTCTCCAAGCTGGCCGCGGGCCATCTGGACCTGCACTCCTCCCGGTCCCAGGTGGACAAGGGCTTCCTCGCGGAACTGGCCCGCCGTGGAGGAGCTGACGAGGAGCTGGCGGAGGCGGTGGCCACGGCCAACACCGGCCTGGAGACGGTACAGCTGTGCACCGCCCGCGGCGTCCCCCTCGGCGACCTGGTCGCGGCGGCGGCCCGCGACACGGCCCTCGGGGTGCTACGCGGGGCCCCGGTGGCGGTGGACGTCATCTGCATCGACCGCGCCGGCACGATCGTGGGCCGCGCGGAACCCCGCGGCCCACGGAACCGCTGACCGACTCCGCCGCCACGAGGGCGCGACGCGGCCACGCACGCGGATGCCAACACGTTCGGCACCGGGCGTGACGTGCCGGGAGCGGGCGCGGCTCACCGCGAGCACGCCGCGCGCCACCGTGTCAGGCGTTTCGGCGCGCGCACGACGGGTGGTGGTTCCCGGTCGCGCGGCAACGGGGCTCAGGTGCCAGGTGTGTCGCAGGGCTCGTGGGGGCGTTCGCGGTGTGGGGAGTAGAGGTGGCTGTCGGGGAACTGGGCGGCGGCCAAGGTGCGGCCGACGACGATGACCGCCGTGCGGACCACTCCCGCCGCCTTCACCTGGGGCGCGATGTCGTCCAGCGTGCCGCGCAGGACCAGTTCGTCGGGGCGGCTGGCCATGGCGACCACGGCGGCCGGGCAGTCGGCGCCGTAGTGCGGGAGGAGTTCGGCGACGACGCGGTCCACGTAGCGGGCGGCGAGGTGCAGGACGAGCAGGGCGCCGCCGCGGCCCAGGGTGGCCAGGTCCTCACCGTCCGGCATGGGGGTGGCCTGCTGGGCGATGCGGGTGAGGATGACGGTCTGGCCGACGGTCGGGATCGTCAGTTCGCGCTTCAGCGCGGCGGCCGCGGCGGCGAAGGCGGGGACGCCCGGGACCACGTCGTACGGAACGCCGGCCGCGTCGAGGCGGCGCATCTGCTCGGCGACGGCGCTGAAGACCGACGGATCGCCGGAGTGGAGGCGGGCCACGTCGTGGCCCGCCTCGTGGGCGGCGACGAGCTCGGCGGTGATCTGGTCCAGGTCGAGCTGGGCGGTGTCGACGAGCCGGGCGTCCGGCGGGCATTCGGCGAGGAGTTCACGGGGCACCAGGCTGCCCGCGTACAGGCACACCCGGCAGCGGGCCAGGGTCCGGGCGCCGCGCACCGTGATCAGGTCGGCGGCGCCGGGGCCCGCGCCGATGAAGTACACCGTCATCGTGTTTCTCCTTGAACGGCTTGAGCGGCTTGAGCGGCTTGACCGGCTTGAGCGGCTTCGACGGATCCCCCGGGATCGGCGGCGTCCTCGCCAGGGCCTCGGGACGTGGGCGGTTTGGCGGCGGACCACTGGGTGACCGGCATCGCCTGCCGCCAGCCGGTGAAGGCGCCGACCGGGGTGGCGTGGGAGACGGCGAGGCGGACGAGGTCGCCGCCGTGGCGGCGGTACCAGTCGGCGAGCAGCGCCTCGGACTCCAGGGTCACGGTGTTGGCCACGATCCGCCCGCCCGGCGGCAGGGCCGCCCAGCACGCCTCCAGCACTCCGGGCGCCGTCAGGCCGCCGCCGATGAACACCGCGTCGGGGGTGGGCAGTCCGGCCAGCGCGTCCGGGGCGGCGCCGGTGACGACGGTCAGCCCGGGTACACCGAGCGCGGCCGCGTTGCGGCCGATGCGCTCGGCGCGCACCGGGTCGCGTTCGACCGAGACCGCCCGGCAGCTGCGGTGGGCACGCATCCACTCCACGGCGATGGAGCCCGAGCCGCCGCCGACGTCCCACAGCAGCTCCCCGGGGGCGGGGGCGAGTGCCGCGAGGGTGGCGGCCCGCACCTGGCGCTTGGTCAGCTGGCCGTCGTGGTCGTACGCCGCGTCGGGCAGCCCCGGGACGAGCGACAGCGGCCGGGCGCCGTCCGCCGGGGCGCAGTCGACGGCGATGACGTTGAGGGGGTCGCCGGGCGGATGGGGCCACTCCTCGGCCGTACCCTCCACACAGCGCTCCCCCGCGCTCCCCAGCTGTTCCAGCACCCGCATCCGGCTCGGGCCGAAGCCGCGCTCCCCCAGCGATCCGGCCACCTCGGACGGCGTGTCGGCGCCCGCGCTGAGCACGAGCAGCCGCCGCCCGGCGTAGAGCTCACGGTTCAGCGTGGCCAGGGGGCGGCCGACGAGGCTGACCACCTCGGTCTCCTCCAGCGCCCAGCCGAGCCGCGCACAGGCCAGGGAGATGGACGACGGATGGGGCAGCACCCGCAGCCGCTCGGCGCCCAGCAACTCGGCCAGGGTGCGGCCGATGCCGAAGAACATGGGGTCGCCGCTGGCCAGCACGGAGATCCGCCGCCCGGTGCGCGCGGCGAACAGCCCGGGGACGGCGGGGCGCAGCGGGGACGGCCAGGGCACCCGTTCGCCGGGGCACTCCGAAGGCAGCAGGCCCAGCTGGCGCCGTCCGCCGATGACCGCCTCGGCCGTGCGCAGCGCCTCACGGGCGGCGGGGCCGAGCCCCTCCCAGCCGTCGGCGCCGATGCCGATGACGGTCACGGGGGGAGGTGGCGGCGGGCTCACGGTGGTCACCTTCGCGGGTCGGGGACAGTCCACGAAACTCTACTGACCTGCTACGACGCCCCCGCCCCCGGCTCCCGCTCCAGCCCGCGCTCCTCCGGCTCCAGGTCCCGCTCCCCCGCCTGGTCCCGCTCCAGCCCGCGCTCCTCGACCTCGAGGTCCCGCTCCCCCGCCTGTTCCGGCGCTCGCTCCCGCTCGCGCTCCAGCTCGGCCAGCGCGAGCAGTTGCTCGACGGTCATGTCCTCGGGGATCGGTACCGGCGCCGGGGTACGCAGCGGCGGCTGCCAGCCCTCGTCCGGGGCCCAGCGCCGTATGATCCGGGCCGGCGCGCCGGCCACCACGGCGTGGTCGGGCACCTCGCCCCGTACGACGGCGCCCGCCGCGACCACCACATTGCGGCCCAGCCGCGCCCCCGGCAGGATCACCGCGCCCGCGCCCAGCCAGCTGCCGGGGCCGATGTGGACGGGCGCGGAGCGTGGCCACTGGCGGCCGATGGGCCGGTCCGGATCGTCGTAGGAGTGGTTGTCGCTGGTCACGTAGACGTACGGACCGCAGAAGACATCGTCGCCGAACTCCACGCACACGGAGGCGATCACATGGCTCCCCCGGCCCAGCACCACGCCGTTGCCGATGCGCAGCACCGGTTCGGGGCCGAGGTCCACATCGGGCATCATGCCGGCGGTGAGGGTCACCTGCTCGCCGATGACGCAGTGCTCGCCGAGCTCGATCCACGGTTCGCCGAAGAGGGTGCCCTGGGGGAACGCCAGCCGGGTGCCGACGCCGATGCGGCCGAAGCGGTACGGGCCGGGGCGCTCGGCGGTCACCGCGCCGGCCCGCTGTACGGCGCGCCAGCCGCGGTGGACCAGCCGGGAAGTGACGCGCCCGCACCAGCCCCGCCAGGATGAGAACACGTTCTCGTTCTTCGGCATTCGCCCACCGTATCGGCCCATCGGGAGACCGTCCGCCTCACCCCGGCGTTCCCCTCCCCGGCGCCTCGCGCAACACGCAGTCGCCGCACAACCCGCCGCCGGGCACCCGGTAGTAGAGACAGCAAGTGCGGCGCCGGTAGCCGAGCGGCGCGGTGCTGAGGGTGCCCGCGTCGCGCAGCGGCGGGTGGTCGAGCTGGGCGCGCGCCAGCTCGACGGCCCGGTCCGCCGCCTCGTCGAGGCCACGCGCCCGGCACCAGTCGTGCAGCACCCGCAGCGAACCGACCAGCGCCGAGGCCGAGTTGCCCCACAGCAGCCGCCCCGAGACCCGGTACGCCCGCTCGATGGCCTGGTGCAGCGGCACCAGATGGACGATTGCCGCGGTGCCCACCGGTCCGGCGAGTCCTCCCGGTTCGCCCATCACGGACGGCGCGCCGGGCCACCACAGGTCGTCGGGGGCGACCCGCCCGGGGTTCCACCACAGCCGGTCGGGCCGGAGGTGGGGCACCCCGCCGGAGAGGGCCGCCGGGCCGAGCGCGAGGGACCACACCCGGGCGGCGAGCCCCTGGAAGACGAGCGAGGCCGCGACCCTCGGTTCATCGGTGCGCAGGCTCGCGGCGACCGCCTCGACACGGGCGCGCAGCACCGGCCCGGCGGCGCCCGCGCCGGTCAGCCGGTACGCCTCGCCGATCCGCGCGTACCCCTCCGCCTCCGGGTCGCCACTGCCGGTGCGCAGCGCGAAGAACGGCCCGACCCGCGCCGCGTCCGGCAGCGGCGCCTCATCCACCGTCGGCCGGGGGCTGGAACACTCCGCCGTCGGCCGGGGGCTGGAACGCTCCACCGTCGGCCGAGGCCCGGGACACTCCGCCGTCGGCCGGGCCCTGGAACGCCTCCAGCAGCCGGTCCGCCGCCAGCGTGGCCGTCAGCGCGCACTCGCGGACCCGCTGCTCCAGCTCGGGCCCGAGCCGCCGCACCTCGGGGTGGGCGTGCAGCCGCGCGAGCAGCTGGTCGCGCACCATCGACCAGGTCCAGTCCACCTGCTGGTCGCGCCGCTTGGCGTGCAGCGCGCCCGTGGCCTCCAGCACCCGGCGGTGCTGTTCCAGGCGCTCCCACACCACATCGAGCCCGGTGGACTCGCGGGCGCTGCAGGTGAGCACCGGCGGGTTCCAGGGCGCGTCATGCGGCTGCAACAGCCTCAGCGCGCCCGCCAGTTCGCGGGCCGCCGACTTGGCGTCCCGTGCGTGGGGTCCGTCGGCCTTGTTGATGGTGACCACGTCGGCCAGCTCCAGGACGCCCTTCTTGATGCCCTGGAGCTGATCGCCGGTGCGGGCCAGGGAGAGCAGCAGGAAGGAGTCGACCATATTGGCCACCGCGGTCTCGGACTGGCCCACGCCCACGGTCTCCACCAGCACCACGTCATAGCCCGCGGCCTCCATGACGACCATGGACTCGCGGGTGGCGCGGGCGACCCCGCCCAGCGTCCCGGCGCTGGGCGAGGGCCGTACGAAGGCATTGCGATCGACCGCCAGCCGCTCCATCCGGGTCTTGTCGCCCAGGATGGAGCCGCCGGTGCGGGTCGACGAGGGGTCGACGGCCAGGACCGCGACCTTGTGGCCGACCCCGGTGAGCATGGTGCCCAGGGCGTCGATGAAGGTGGACTTGCCGACACCGGGCACCCCGCTGATGCCGATCCGCCGGGCCCCGCCGGTGTGCGGGAGCAGCTCGACGAGCAGCCGCTGAGCGAGGTCGTGGTGGTCGGGGCGGGTGGACTCGACGAGCGTGATCGCACGCGCGATGTACGCGCGCTTGCCGTCGAGTACGCCCTTGGCATACTCCTCGACGTCGATCGTCCGTGGCATTACAGCTCGTGGCCGAGGTCGGCGGCCAGCTTCCGTACCAGGTCGTGGGCGGCGTCGGGGATGACCGTGCCCGGCAGGAAGACGGCGGCGGCGCCGGCCTCGTGCAGGGTCTGGACGTCCTGCGGCGGGATGACTCCGCCGACCACGACCGTGATGTCCTCGCGCCCCGCCTCGGCCAGCTGCTCGCGCAGCGCGGGCACCAGCGTGAGGTGGCCGGCCGCGAGCGACGACACGCCGACGATGTGCACATCGGCCTCCACCGCCTGCCGCGCGACCTCCTCGGGGGTCTGGAACAGCGGGCCGACGTCGACGTCGAAGCCCAGGTCGGCGAAGGCGGTGGCGATCACCTTCTGGCCGCGGTCATGCCCGTCCTGGCCCATCTTGGCGACCAGGATGCGGGGGCGGCGGCCCTCCTCGCGCTCGAACGCCTCGACCAGCGCGCGGGTGCGGTCCACGCCGGACGACGGTCCGGCCTCGTCTCGGTACACACCGGCGATGGTACGGATCTGGCCGGAGTGGCGGCCATAGACCTTCTCCAGCGCGTCGGAGATCTCGCCCACGGTGGCCTTGGCGCGGGCGGCGTCCACGGCCAGGGCCAGCAGATTGCCCTCCAGGCCCGCGCCAGGACCGGACTCGGCGGCCGCGGTCAGGGCGCGCAGGGCGTCCTGGCAGACGGCCTCGTCGCGCTCGGCGCGCAGCCGCCGCAGCTTCTCGATCTGCTGGGCGCGCACCACGGAGTTGTCGACCGCGCGGACCTCGATCGCCTCATCGCTGTCGACCCGGTACTTGTTGACGCCGATCACCGGCTGGCGCCCGGAGTCGATGCGCGCCTGGGTGCGGGCCGCGGCCTCCTCGACGCGCAGCTTGGGGATGCCCGCGTCGATGGCCTTGGCCATGCCGCCGGCCGCCTCGACCTCCTCGATGTGCTGCCAGGCCCGCCGCGCCAGGTCGTAGGTCAGCTTCTCGACGTACGCGCTGCCGCCCCACGGGTCGATGACCCGGGTGGTGCCCGACTCCTGCTGGAGCAGGATCTGGGTGTTGCGGGCGATGCGCGCCGAGAAGTCGGTGGGCAGCGCGAGCGCCTCGTCCAGGGCGTTGGTGTGCAGCGACTGGGTGTGGCCCTGGGTGGCGGCCATGGCCTCCACACAGGTGCGCGCCACGTTGTTGTAGACGTCCTGGGCGGTCAGCGACCAGCCTGAGGTCTGCGAATGGGTGCGCAAGCTGAGCGACTTGGGGTTCTTCGGGTCGAACCGCTTGACCAGCTTGGCCCACAGCAGCCGCGCCGCCCGCAGCTTGGCGACCTCCATGAAGAAGTTCATGCCGATGGCCCAGAAGAACGACAGCCGGGGCGCGAAGGCGTCCACGTCCATCCCGGCGTCCATCCCGGCCCGCAGATACTCCACACCGTCGGCGAGGGTGTACGCCAGCTCCAGGTCGGCCGTGGCTCCGGCCTCCTGGATGTGGTAGCCGGAGATGGAGATGGAGTTGTAGCGCGGCATCCGCTGCGAGGTGAAGGCGAAGATGTCGGAGATGATCCGCATCGACGGCTGCGGCGGATAGATGTAGGTGTTGCGGACCATGAACTCCTTGAGGATGTCGTTCTGAATGGTCCCGGCCAGCTTCTCGGGCGGTACGCCCTGTTCCTCGGCGGCCACGATGTAGAGCGCGAGCACGGGCAGCACCGCGCCGTTCATCGTCATCGACACGCTCATCCGGTCCAGCGGGATGCCGTCGAAGAGCTGCCGCATGTCGTAGATGGAGTCGATGGCCACGCCCGCCATGCCGACGTCACCGGTGACCCGGGGGTGGTCGCTGTCGTAGCCCCGGTGGGTGGGCAGGTCGAAGGCGACCGACAGGCCCTTCTGCCCGGCCGCGAGATTGCGGCGGTAGAAGGCGTTGGACTCCTCGGCGGTGGAGAAGCCCGCGTACTGCCGGATGGTCCAGGGCTGGTTGACGTACATCGTCGGGTACGGGCCGCGCAGATAGGGCGCGGCGCCGGGGTAGGTGCCCAGGAAGTCGACGCCCTCGAGGTCCTCGGCGGTGTAGAGCGGTTTGACCCCGATGCCCTCGGGGGTGTCCCACACCAGGTCCTCCACGCCCTTGCCCGCGCCGTTCTGGAACGCGGCGGCCCAGTCGGCGGAGCTGGGCACCGGGCCTTCGGCCGGTCCGTCCAGATCGACCGCCGAGAAGTCCGGGATCTTCCCGGGCTCCAGCGAAGAGCCCGTCATCACGCCACCCCCATGGTGTCCAGAGCCGAGGAGAGCACCTCGACCGCGTCGCAGCCCGCGAAGACGTATCCGTCCACTCCGGCCCGCTCGTACTCGTCCTGTTGTGCCCCCGGCCGTCCGGCCAGGTAGACCCGGGTCGCCCCGGCCGCCTTCAGCCGCTCGGCCACGGCGGCCGCCTCCTCCGCGTACAGCTTGTCGCTGGAGCACAGGCAGGCCACCCGGGCGCCGCTGGCGGTGAACGCCTCGGCGGCCGTCTCCGCGGTCACGGTGACCGGTTCGTGGACCGCCTCGATCCCACCCGCCTGGAAGAGGTTGGAGGCGAAGGAGGCGCGGGCGGTGTGCGCGGCGGCGGGGCCCAGCGCGGCCAGGAAGATCCTGGGCCGGCCGCCCTCGGCCGCCAGATGGGCGTCGGAGCGGGTGCGCAGCGCCTCGTACGCCTCGTCGCGGCGCACCCTCGGCAGTCCGCCGCCGGGCCGCTCGGGCGCGGGGTCGCGCTCGACGGACCGCTCGGCGAGGTTCGGGAACTCGCTGACGCCGGTGATCGGCTCCTTGCGGCGGGCGAGGGCGCGGCCGCGGCGGGCCCAGGTCTCCGCGAGCCGGTCGCGGACCAGCCCGGAGGCGAGGGCCGCGGCCATGCCCCCGGCGCGCTCGATCTCCTGGAACCAGGCCCAGGCGGCGCGGGCGACGTCGTCGGTGAGCTTCTCGACGTACCAGGAGCCGCCGGCCGGGTCGATCACCCGGGCCAGATGCGACTCCTCCAGCAGGATCGTGGAGGTGTTGCGGGCGATGCGCCGGGCGGAGTCGTCGGGGAGGCCGATGGCGCTGTCGAAGGGCAGCACGGTGACCGCGTCCGCGCCGCCGACGCCCGCGGCGAGGGTGGCCACGGTGGTGCGCAGCATGTTCACCCAGGGGTCGCGCCGGGTCATCATCACCGGCGAGGTCACCGCGTGCTGGCGCTGGGCGCGCGCCTCGGAGGGCGCGCCGCACGCCTGCGCCACCCGCGCCCACAGGCGCCGGGCGGCCCGGAGCTTGGCGATGGTGAGGAACTGGTCGGCGGTGGCCGCGTAGCGGAACTCCAGCTGCGCGCAGGCGGCTTCGACGCCCAGTCCCTCCGCGGTGAGGGTGCGCAGATACGCCACGGCGGCGGCGAGGGAGCAGCCGAGCTCCTGGGCGGCCCCGGCGCCCGCCTCGTGGTACGGCATCGCGTCCACGGCGAAGGCCCGCACCCCCGGGTGGTCGCGGTCGCAGATCCGGGCGAGGTCGGCCGCGGCGGCGAGCTGCCCGGCCAGGCCGTCATCGCGTCCGGTACGGGCCTCGAGGCCCAGCGGGTCCGCGCCGAGGTTGCCGAGCGCGGCGCCCGGCGGCACCTCGCGGCCGGAGTAGAGCCGCAGCAGGGCGCGGGCGGCGGCCTCGAAGTCCGCGCCCGCGTCGAGGGCGACGGTGGCGAGGTCGAGATAGACCCCCTTCAGCGCCTCGGGCAGGGCGTCCACCGGCACCCCGGCCGCGCCGACGGCGAGCCAGACCGAACCGGCGCCGTTCTCCAGGTCGGCGAGGATCGCCTGGTTGGTGTGCGCCGGATCGGGGTGGGCGTGGCGCTGGCGTACGTCCCAGCCGGACACGGCGGAGCCCTCGGCCCGGCCGCCGCGCACGAAGGGCGCGAAACCGGGGAATCCGGCGTCCTCGGGGGCGTCGTCGGCGGTGTAGAGGGGGTGGACGGTGATTCCGTCCTCGAGTGCGGTCGCGAGGGCCTCTTCGGCCTCGGCGCCCACGGCGTCCGAGGTGCCGGTTTTACGCAGCACGCCTTCGACGAGGTGGCGCCATTGGTCTCGCGTCACTTCTGGGAAATCGTCGGCTAGGGGAAGCCCGTCGGGCAGGACCGTCATAGGGAGGAGGCTAATGGGGTCCGCTAAAGCCGGAGCAGTGGTTAGGGCTGTGAGCTTACTCTCTAGTGATCTCAGGGGTGAGCACTAGGGATTTCAGGGGTAACGGCGGCCCTCGGCCGGGGTGGGTGAGGCGGATGGGCCGGCCGCGGGGGTCGGGACGTGTGCTCGCTCCGTCGCCGGCGCCCCGGACGCGCAGAGGGCCGGCGCCCCGGACGCACAGAGGCCCGCCCGGTGCGACGGGGGATGCACACCGGGCGGGCTCGAAGACCTTTTTACCGCATCGGCGGGGGGTTATGCATCAAAAACCTGTTCGCTTCCCCCGATCACCATGCGACAGGCAGTGAGATCAGGCCACGCGCGCGGATCGTCGGCCGCCACCGGAGCCGCTCCCTCGGGACGTCCAGCCGCAGCCCCGGGAAACGGCGAAGCAGCGCGGCCAGAGCGGTTTCCATCTCCATTCGGGCCAGCGGCGCGCCGAGGCAGTAGTGGATGCCATGGCCGAGCGCAAGGTGACCGGACCGGCCAAGATGTGGATTGAACTCGTCCGGATCCTTGAAGTGGGCCGGGTCACGGTGGGCCGAGGCCGCCGACAGCAGCACGGTCTCCCCGGCGGGGATGGTCGCACCGCCGATCTCGATGTCCTCCAGCGGGAAGCGGCGGATCCCCAGCGTCGCGGGCCCCTCGTAGCGCGCCAGCTCGTCGAAGGCGGCCGCGAGACCGCTCGGATCCTCGCGCAGCTCCTGGAGGACCGTGGGGTGGTCGAGCAGGGTGAGCACCGAATTGGCGATGAGATGGACGGTGTTCTCGTAGCCCGCGAGGAGGATGAGGAAGGCGAGCGAGGTCAGTTCGTCCTCGCTGAGCCTGCCGCCGCCGTCACCGTCGCCGCCGTCCCCGGCCTCGTCGTCACGGACCCGGATCAGATCCGAGAGCAGATCGTCCGCGGGCTCGGCGCGCTTCTTCGCGATCAGCTCGGTGTAGAAGCGCAGCATGCTGCCGACCGCTTCCTTCGCCGCGCCCGGCCGCGCCGGATCGGGGGTGATCAGGGCGTCGCTCCAGGCCCGGAAGTCGCGCCGGTCGCGCTGCGGGACGCCGAGCAGATCGCAGATGACGATGATCGGCAACTGCCCGGCGTAGGCGGCCAGGAGGTCCGCGCGGCCGTCGGGCTCGATGGCGTCGAGCAGCTCGTCGGCGATCCGCCGGACCGGTTCGCGCATCTTCTCCACGCGGCCGGGGGTGAACGCCTTGACCACCAGCCGGCGCACCCGGGTGTGGTCCGGGGGGTCCATGTTGAGCAGATTGGCGTCGAGGGCGGGCGGCAGGGAGAAGCCGCTGAAGTTGCCCGGCCCGGCGTGGCGCTTGTCCAGGGCGAGGCGCGGATCGGCGAACAGCCGCCGTACGTCCTCGTAACGGGTCACCAGCCAGGCGGGGCGTCCGTCGGTGCCGGCGATCCGGTGGACCGGGCCGGCCTCGCGCAGCTTGGCCAGGGCCGGGTGGAGGTCCTCGATCAGCGGGGCGGTGTCAACGAGCTCCGGGCCGTCCGTTCCGGCGGCGTTCGCGGTGTTCTGCATGGATCCCGACTCTAGGCCGTGGCGTCCGCGGTGCCTGGACGGGTGGGCCATTCCAGCCCGTCCAGGCGATGTGCACGCCGATGGTGAAATGTGGTGGCCGGGAGGCGGCGCCGGGGCTGAATCTCCCCGGCGCCGCCTGTGCCACGGGCGGCCCCGACCCCCGTCCAGGGCCACCTCGTCTGTGATCCCCCCGTTCACCGCCGCCGGGCGGCGGTCTCCTCTCTCAGTTCCGCGAGTACCTCGTCCACCAGCGGCAGGTGGTAGACGTCGGCGACGCGGGCCAGATGCTCGTGCTCCGCCACCAGTTCGGCCCCTGTCGTCACCACCACGCTGTCCGCCGCGGACTCCGGCACATGTCCGTTTGCTTGATTCAGCAAACCGCGTCTGAGCGCCGCTGCTTCCACTACGGCAGCAAGTTGCCAATCGCCGAGTCGCGCCGCGCCGCCCTTGACATGCGCAATCTCCAGCACGCGGGCCTCCACATGACGCCGTACGCCGCGCTGGACATCCCGGATCTCCGCCATCTGGCGGTTGGCCCGCCACTCCAGATCCGCGAACGGCCACCAGCCGGTCCAGCGGGACTGCCCCATGGACACCTCGGGGGCCTGCTCGGTGACCTCCCGCCACAGCGGCCGCAGCCTCCGGAAGCGGCGCCACGCGGAGGCCCTCGGGCCCACCGCGGGGATGGCGAAACCGGCCAGCACCAGGAGCGCCGCGACCGAGGCGGTCAGCGGGGCCACTCCGTTGGAGAGCCAGTACAGCTCATGGCCCGCCCAGGAGAAGACGAAACCGATCAGCTTGCAGGCGCAGTACGCCAGTCCCAGCCAGCATCCGGCGGCCAGCACCCGCAGCCCCCGGGCCAGCCATGAGCCTCGCAGGCTGGCGGCATAGCGCGGGCACAGGATGCCGAGCCCCGCCAGACCGGCTCCGAAAATGGCCAGATACAGCACCAGGAAGAGGACCACTCCGGGGGCGTCGGCGTAGGCGGTGCTGAAGTCGCGGGGGTGCTCCACGGCGTCCGGGCGGCCCACCGCGAAGCCGACGACGGCCACCGTCCACGCCACGGCCACGGCGGCGACCACCGCGCGGGGCGGCACCGCGGAGCCCGTCCAGCGCAGCAGCAGCACCAGGGCGCCGGTGGCGAACACCACGACGGAGGAGTAGAGGAAGACCATGGCGAGATTGGCGACGCCCACCAGCCCGTCGAACCAGCGGTAGACGCTGGGCGCGGAGAGCAGGAACACATTGGCCACGGCCGCGGTCATCACACACGCCAGGCCGAGATCGGCGTTGGCGCGGTCGCGGAACCAGGCGCGGGCCTTGTAACCGGCCATCGTCCAGGCGGCGGCGCCGAAGCACAGATAGACGAGGTCAAACACCGGTGTCACCGCCCGGTTCACCGCGTACGCCATCGGTACGGACGACCCCGTCGGTGCGCACATGGCGCAGCGCCGGGCCCAGCGCCGCGGCGAGTTCGGCCGCCCGGCCCTCGAGCGGCAGCCCGTGGTCCGGCGAGGTCGGCACCACACGCTCCATCAGGAGGGTGCCCAGCACCTCGGTCTCGCGCTCGGTGAGGTTGTCGTAGCAGTGGTGGCGGGCGAAGTCCGGGGTCATCCCCAGCCTGCGCATCGCGGTGGTCACATCGACCGACGGCGTCCACATCCGCAGCGCGTCCTCGGTGACCGCCGGGTCCTGCTCGTGCCCGAGCAGCAGATGGCCGATTTCATGCAGCACGATATGGATCTGGTGCCAGGGGGACGTCCTGAGCTCGTAGAAGATCCAGTAGTCCTCGTCGGTGGAGGCGGTCATGCCCGAGACCACACCGCCCAGGCTCATCGGCACCAGGTGGACGGGGCGTCCGACGCGGCGGGCCACGAGGTCGCACAGACCGGGCAGGTCGGTCGAGGCGGGCAGCCCGAGCTCCTTGATGAGCTGCTTGCACCGCCGCCGTATCCGGCCCACTCGCATGCCTGTACCACCCTCGTTTCCGGTCCGCCGCCAGGAGGAGAAGAGTTCCGGGTCATCGACGGCCATTCGTCGCCCCGCCGTCCGGACCGCCCGAACCGTCCGCCTCTCCGGCGCCGTTCGTCCCGGGCGGCTCGGGCGGAAGGTTCATCTGCTGCCGGAACTGGGAGATGATCGTGGTGAGACTGTCCTGGACCTCTGGCGGGAGGCCCACGGAGCGCAGCGCGATGCTGCGGACCCGCTTGTCGCGCATGGCGACGAGGAACCGTACCTCCTCCTCGACCCGCTCCGCCTGCGAAGGCGACAGATCGCCCAGCAGATAACCGACGGGCACGGCGAAGAACTTGGCGAGCCCCCGCAGCACATCCGGACTGGGGTTGGTGCGCCTGCCGTTGCGCAGCATCGACAGATACTGCTCGGTCAAACTCACCCCGCCGTACTCCTCGCCGCCGCTGATCTCCTCGGCGACATACGCGTTGGTGTACGGCGCGCCCGGCGGGTGCATGGTGGTGAACAGGTAGTTGAGCCGGTCCGCCAGCGGGCTGCCGGCCGCGTCCGGTGACCCGTCTCCACCCGCTGCCATCTGCGCCCCCTCACGGCTGCTCCCGGGCTCGCACGCCCTCACGGTTGGTTAAGGCGAACGACGCCGCGCGATGCATCCTGCCATGTGCCTCGCGGGGCACACCAGCCCGGTGCCGCATCACGGGGGTGGAGGACTTAACTACCAGTTGGTAGCTGAGCCAGAAGGGTGATCCGTCAGGCGAGGGAGGCGACCGGTCGACGGCCGGGATGTCCGCTTGCTGCCAGCGGCCGCGGCCGGGGGACCGGTGTCCTCCCTCGCTCTCAGCGCACGCACCGGGCCATCAGTCCACGCTCTGGAGGATGTGCGGCTCGGCGAGGTCGTCCTCATAACCGGCGAGTCGGATCGGCGCGGAACGCGCCCATACCTCCAGACTGCCCACCTCGGCTGCCTGCACGAACCTCCCGCTGTTATCGGCGCGCGCGTCGTCGCTCTGTGTTTGTTCGGGGGTCACCGCACACTCCCTCGTGTCGGCTGAACCGGATCTGTCGTCAGGTTAACCAGCGCTTGAACGCTTCGCGCGTCGATTCTCAGGGAGTGGACAACAAGCCGCCGCCGGGACCGCGTTCCGCGCCCGGTGGCCGCGCGGAGCCATCCGTGATGAGCTGGTACGTACGAGACCCACCGAACACGTCTCACTTGGTGGACAGCGCGGTATCCCAGGCGACATGGCCGTCGGGGCGCACCAGGACCGTCCGCCGCCCCGCCCAGCCGTCATGGGTGGTGGTCGGGCGCGCGGTCACGGCCCGTATCCGGTCCGGACTCCCGGCGAGCGCGTCGGCGGTGGCACGGGCGTCGCCCGGGTCACGCCCCGTATCGCCGTCCGCGCCGAGGTGGAGCAGCACGAAGCGCCCGTCGGCCAGCAGCGGATACAGGCTGGGCTCGGGCGCCCCGTCCAGCCCGAGGTCGGGGGCCCGGGTGCCGGTGAGCCGGTCGGGCGCCCCGTCCGCCGGGTAGGCCACGTCCAGCGCCGAGAGCTCCCCGGCGAACCGCCGGTTCACCGCCGGATGGGCCAGGAGCCGGCCGAACACCGAGCGCAGGGCCTGTACGTCGGGCGTGTGCGTGGCGCCGAGCACGGTCTGGGCCTGGGTGTTCTCCAGCAGCGCGGCCCCCACGGGGTGGCGCTCGGCGTGGTAGGTGTCCAGCAGCCCGTCGGGCGCGCGGCCCTGGCACACCGCGGCCAGCTTCCAGCCGAGGTTGAAGGCGTCCTGGAGCCCCACATTGAGGCCCTGGCCGCCCATGGGCATGTGCATATGCGCCGCGTCCCCGGCGAGCAGGACGCGGCCGTCGCGGTAGCGGGCGGCCTGCCGGGCGGCGTTGCCGAACCGGGACAGCCAGCGGGGTGCCCGCATCCCGAAGTCCGTGCCCGCGACCTGGCGCACATAGCCGCGCAGCTCCTCGAAGGTGAGCGGCCGGTCGGCGGGGACGGTGAGGGACTCCCTGGTGGAGCCCGCGATGCGGTGGTGCCCGTCGGCCAGCGGGACGATCAGGAAGCCCCCGTACTCGTTGTCGACCGAGGGGACCGACGGCGGCGCGTCGAGCACCACATCGCCCAGGAAACCGGTGGTCGTGGCCCCGGTGCCGGGGAAGTCGATCCCGGCGGAGGTCCGTACGGCGCTCCCGGCCCCGTCACAGCCCATCATCCACGCCGCGCGCAGGGTGTACGTCCCGTCGGGGCCCGCCACGTCCACCTCGGCGCCGTCCGCGTCCTGGCGCACCTCCAGCGCCCGGTGCCGCCGGCGGATCTCCCCGCCGAGCGCCCGCAGCCGCTCCTCCAGCAGCTGCTCGGTGCGGAGCTGCGGCAGTACCAGCGTGTACGGGAACCGGGTGTCCAGCACGGAGAAGTCCAGCCGGACCGGCAGCCCGCCGTAGTGCCCGGTGGGCACGGGCACGCCCTCGCGGACGAACGGCCCGGCGATGCCGCGCATCGCCAGCACCTCCAGGCTGCGCGGATGCAGGGTCAGCGCCTTGGAGTGCGGGCTGCGGGCGGCCGCGCGTTCGATCACGGTGACGTCCACGCCCACCAGCCGCAGCTCGGCCGCGAGCAGCAGCCCCACGGGTCCGGCCCCCACCACGACGACGTCGGTCACCACACCATCTCCCTCGCTCTGTTCCGATCCCGGCCTCTTGATCCAGGATCAATGATCTGGCCCCAGTAGACTTGATCCCGGATCAAGACGCAAGCGGAGGGAGAGCGACGGCATGGGCCTGGACCGCACGGCCGTGGTGACGGCGGCACTGGAACTGCTCGACGAGGCGGGGCTGGACAAGCTCACGATGCGCAAGGTCGCCGAGCGGCTGGGCGTGCAGCTCAACACCGTCTACTGGCACGCCTCCAGCAAGCCCCGGCTGCTGGAGCTGATGGCCGACGCGATGCTCGAGGGATGCGCCGACGCGCCGCTCCCGGAGCCCTGGGACGAACGGGCGCGGACGCTCGCCCACCGCTATCGCGCCGCACTGCTCTCCCGCCGCGACGGCGCCCGGGTCGTGGCCGGGACATATATCGCCGAGGAGCACACCCTGCGCTTCGCGGACGCCATGACGGGGGCGTTCCTCAGCGGTGGCCACGGCCCCGCCGAAGCGGGCTGGCGGACCTGGTCGCTGGTGTACTTCACGCTCGGCCTGGCCCAGGAGGAGCAGGCCGCCCAGGGCATCGGCGGCATGGAGCCGCTGCGGCGGGCGGTCACCGCCGAGCGCTTCCCCTCCCTCGCCGCGGTCACCGAACACTTCGGTGACTTCGAGCACCGCTTCCGGCACGGCGTCGGGCTGATCGTCAGGGGACGGGAAGCGAGCGGGTAACCCGCCCGCTTCCGGGCCAGGAGATCCGAGGTCTTGCCGCGCCTGCCCTGGTGCGGGCGCCATTTCCGGCTGCCATCCCCACCGTCCATCCGATGTTTATGACGCCCGAGGGGTTCCGGTTCCGCCATGGGGCCTGCATCATGCCCGAGGGGTTCAGATCGAGGAACCTCAGGCATGTACGTGACCGCCGCCGCGCCCCGCCGCCCCCGCCGAAGAACGCCCGCACCCCGGTTCACACCCCTGGAGCGTCATGTCATCCGCACCCACCAGAAGGACCGTCGTCGGCACCGCCATGGCCGCGGGCGCCGCCGCCGGACTCGCCGGCCCGGCCACCGCGTACGCCGCCGGGCCACCGGCCCCCGCCGCGGCCGCCCGCCCCGCGGGGGACCCCTGGGCCACGGTCCTCGCCGACGCCGACATGGTGTGGCAGAAGCTGCCGCGGACCTGGTACGAGGGCCCCTTCCTCGGGAACGCCCGGCTCGGCTCGGGCATCTACGCCGAGCCGGGCGGCGCCAACGCGGTGCGCTTCAACGTGCAGCACAGCGAGGTCCAGGACCACCGGCCGGAGTTCGGCTCCCTCTTCGGGCTCGCACGGCTGCCCATCGGGTACTTCACCCTGGAGCCGGTCGGTGCCATCACCGCCGTCGACTGGCGGCTGCGGCTGCGCGACGCCGAGCTGACCGGGACCATCACCACCGACAAGGGCACGCTCACCCTCCGCGCCCTGGTGCACAACTCACGCTCCGTCATGGCGATCGAGGTGACCCCGACCTCCGGTGAGGCCGCGTTCCGCTGGGTGTTCCACCCCGCCGAGGCCATCAGCCCGCGGGTCGACTTCAAACCGGTCCCCGACGGCTACACCGGCAACCCCCCGGCCGTCGTCGAGGACCACCACGGCGTCCAGGCCGCCGTGCAGCCGCTGCTCGCCGGCGGACAGCATGTGACGGCCTGGCGGGAGCGGACCCGCGCCGGGCGGCGGACGCTGTACGTCACCGTGGCCCACTCCCACCCCAAGCGGACCGCGCGCGACCGCGCCCTGAAGGACATCGGGTCCGCCTCGGCGCTCCCCTACGACGCCCTCGCGCCCACCCATCGCGCCTGGTGGCACGCCTACTACCGGAAGAGCTTCCTCTCCCTCCCCGACGCCCGGCTCCAGCGCTTCTACTGGATCCAGCTGTACAAGGTGGCCGCGGCCGCACGCGCCGACGCCCCCGTGATGGCCACCTCGGGACCCTGGCTGGAGTCCACCCCGTGGCCCGCCACCTGGTGGAACCTCAATGTGCAGCTGGAGTACTGGCTGATCCACGGCTCCAACCACCTCGAACTCGACGCGGTGACACGGGCGCTCGGCGAATTCCGCGACAACCTCTCCAACCAGCTCGACGCCCCGTACCGCAAGGACTCGGCGGGCATCCCCCGCACCACCGACATCCATCTGGTCAACGGCGGCGCGGTGGCCAACGGCGGCTTCGCGGTCGGCATCCCCGGCCAGGACCCGCCCACCCCCGAGGTCGGCAACCTCACCTGGGCGCTGCACAACGTGTGGCTGACCTACCGCCACACCATGGACGAGTCGGTGCTGCGCGAGGTGGTCCATCCGCTGCTGCGCAAGGCCATCGCCTACTACCTCCACTTCCTCACCCCCGGCAGCGACGGCAAGCTGCATCTGCCCGCCACCTTCTCGCCGGAGTACGGCGTCAACGCGCCCGACTGCAACTACGACCTGATGCTGCTGCGCTGGGGCTGCGCCACCCTCCTTGAGTCGGCCCGGATCCTCGGCGTCAAGGACCCCTCCGCACCGCGCTGGCGGGAGGTGCTGGCCAAGCTCGCCCCGTACCCCGTCGACGAGAACGGCTTCATGATCGGCGCGGGCGTGCCCTTCGCCAAGTCCCACCGCCACTACTCCCATATGCTCGCGGTCTATCCGCTGTACGAGGTCACCTGGGAGGACCCCGCCAAGCGCGAGCTGATCGAGACCTCCCTCAACCACTGGGTCGGCTTCGAGGGCGCGCTCCAGGGCTACACCTTCACCGGCGCCGCCTCGATGTCCGCGCAGATGGGGCGTGGTGAGGACGCGCTGAAGTACCTGGTCGAGCTGATGAGCCGCTTCATCCAGCCGAACACCATGTACAAGGAGTCCGGCCCGGTCATCGAGACGCCGCTGTCCGCCGCGCAGTCGCTGCACGACATGGTGTGCCAGAGCTGGGGCGGGGTGATCCGGATCTTCCCCGCGCTGCCCACCGCCTGGAGTGAGCTGATGGTCCACGACTTCCGCACCCAGGGCGCCTTCCTGCTGAGCGCCGCCCGCGAGGGCGGCCGGACCCGCTGGGTGCGGCTGCGCAGCGAGGCGGGCGCGCCCTGTGTCGTACGGCACTCCCTGGACGGGCCCATCGAGGTGCGGGACGGGCACGGGCGGCGGCTGCCGTACGAGACCGTGGGCGCGGGAACGATACGGATCGCGCTCACCAGGGGCCAGGAGGCGATCATCACCGCCCGCGGCGACCGCCCGGACCTGACGGTCCGCCCGGTCGAGGCGGGCGAGCCGGCGCCGCGCTGGGGGCTCCCCGCGACCTGAACCGAGTCCCGGACCGAGTCCCGAATCGCACCCCGGACCGCGTCCCGAACCGCGTCCCGGACCGCGCCCACGGTCTCCCGGCCGGGGCCCGGCCGCCGACGGATGACGCGTGCCGACCCCGGTTCCGGGTTACCCATCACGCATGAGACACATCAGTGACTTCGACCGCCGGCTGTTCGCGCGGGTCGCGGACAGCCGGCTCCGCGGTGCCCATCCGTTGCTGCCCCGGCTCAGCCGGGCCGCCGACCGCGGCCGGCTGTGGTTCGGCACGGCCGGGGTGCTCGCCACGGTCGGCGGCCGCACCGCGCGGCGGGCCGCGCTGCGCGGGATGGGTTCGCTCGCCGCCGCCTCGCTCGCGTCGAACGTCGTGGTCAAGTGGACCGTGGAACGCAAGCGTCCGGTCATGGACGGGGTGCCCCTGATGCGCCGGCTGCGCCGGCAGCCGTGGACCAGTTCCTTCCCCTCCGGGCACTCGGCCTCCGCCGCCGCCTTCGCCACCGGAGTGGCGCTGGAGTCCTCGCGGTACGGCCTGCTGGTCGCCCCGCTCGCCGCCGCCGTCGCCGTCTCCCGGGTGTACGTGGGGGTCCACTACCCCAGCGATGTGCTGGCCGGTATCGCCCTCGGCGCCGGGGCCGCCGCGCTGACCTGCCGCTACTGGCCGCCGCGCCCCGAGGTCCCGGCGCGGGCCCGGCCGCGGATCTCGGCGCCCGCCCTGCCCAAGGGCGACGGTCTGGTCGTCATGGTCAACCAGCGGGCCGGTACGGGAACCCCCACCGGCGCGTTCACGGTCGCCGAGCAGCTGCGGGTACTGCTGCCCGCCGCGGACATCGTGGAGTGCGGGCCCGACGACGACTTCATGGGCCTGCTCGGGCAGGCCGCCCAGCGCGCCGTCGAACGGGCCGGGGCGCTGGGCATCTGCGGCGGGGACGGCAGCGTCAACGCGGCCGCCACGGTCGCGGCCGAACGCGGGCTGCCGCTCGCCGTGTTCCCCGGCGGCACTCTCGACCACTTCGCGCTGGACCTCGGCGTACCGGCCTTCGAGGACACCGCGCACGCCGTGACCGAGGGCGACGCGGTGGCCGTGGACCTCGGCCGCGCCACGCCCCTCGCCGGAGGCGGCGAGACCAGCCACTTCGTCAACACCTTCAGCCTCGGCTTCTACCCGGAGCTGGTGCGCATCCGGGAGAGCCTCCAGGGCCGGCTCGGCAAGTGGCCCGCGGCCGCCGTCGCGCTCACCCGGGTGCTGCGCACCGCGCGCCCCATGGAGGTCGAGGTCAACGGGCGGCAGCGGCGGCTGTGGATGCTGTTCGCCGGTAACGGCGTCTACTCCCCGGAGGGTTTCGCGCCCGCCTACCGTCAGCAGCTCGACGACGGGCTGCTCGATGTGCGGGTGATCGACGGCGAGGAGCGGCTGGCCCGCACCCGGCTGCTGATCGCGGCGCTCACCGGCACGCTCGGTCGGTCACATGTCTATACGACGCGGCGCATGCGCCAACTGCGCCTGTCGGGCCTCCACGGCGTGGACAGCCGTGCCTACGATGGAGAGGTGGCCGCCGACCCCGCGGAGAAGCTGCTCATCGACAAGTGGCCGGGGGCGCTCACCGTCTACCGCCCCGCCGAGCCGCAGAACGAGTTGCTCCAAAGGGCCCGTACGGCGGCCGCGAAGGCACCCCATTGGTGGAGGGCCCTACTACGCAAGTAGTACGCACAAGTCTGTGCTCAAGGACGACGACGGGGGCACACCCCACCGTCAAGGATGAGGGCATGGACGACGACCGATCGGCCCAGGGGGCCGCGACGTGACCTCCCTCGCGCTGTCTGTGCTGCTGGCCCTGGCCTCGGCGGTCTGCTACGCCGCCGGAGCCATACTCCAGGAGCATGTCGCGGCCACGACGCCGCGCCTCGCGTCCGCTCCGCTGCGGCGCGGGAGTTGGTGGGCCGCGGTGAGCCTCAACGGGACGGGCGCGGTCCTCCATGTGATCGCACTTGCCTACGGCCCGCTGAGCGTGGTGCAACCCCTAGGGGCTCTCACGATCGTCTTCGCCCTGCCGATGGCGGCCATGTTCGTCCGCCGCCGGGTCGGGGCGGCCGGCTGGCGGGGTGCGCTGCTGGCCACCGTGGGGCTCGCCGGGCTGCTCTCGCTGACCGGCTCCTCGCGGGCCCAGTCGCTGGCCGAGCGGGACGGCTTCTGGCTGATCGTGATCACGGTCTCCGCCATCGCCGTGCTGATCGGGGCGGCTCGTCTGATGCGGTCGCCCGGGATCCGCAGTGTGCTGCTGGCGGCGGCCGCGGGGACGGCCTTCGGCGTCTCGTCGGTGGTCACCAAGAACGTGGCCGTGGAGTGGACCTGGGACGCGTGGGAGGACGCCCTGCCCGGCCTGGTCACGATCGGGCTGCTGGCCTCGGGCGGGGTGCTGCTGTCCCAGGCGTCGTACCGGGGCGCCGGGCTGGCCTCGCCGCTGGCGACGGCGACCGTGGTCAACCCCGTGGTCGCCACCGCCGTCGGCCTCGCCGCGCTGGGCGAGCACTTCCGGCACGGCGCGCCCGGCACGCTGCTCGCCCTGGTGGCGGCCCTCGTCGCGAGCACCGGCCTGGTGATGCTGACGGTGCACAACGCCGAGGCGGAGGCCGAAGCGGAAGCCGCCGCCGAGGACGCCGAGGCCACGGTCGTCGAGGCGCCGGACGCCCCCGGCCACGACGGGCGCGATGCCGCGGGTGGAGCCGG
Organism: Streptomyces endocoffeicus; assembly: GCF_016741935.1. GTDB lineage: Bacteria > Actinomycetota > Actinomycetes > Streptomycetales > Streptomycetaceae > Streptomyces > Streptomyces endocoffeicus. The sequence continues at coordinate 1,581,999 of NZ_JAERRG010000001.1, forward strand.
TGGCATCGGCGGGCCGGAGGTCCCGGAGGGGCCTGGCGGACCCGGCCCGCACGAGGTGCCGGCCGGCCGCGAGGTGCCCGCCGAGCCCGGTCCCTCGCTCCGTCTCCCCCACCCGATCCCCCGCCAGCCCACCGGCGACGAGGAGCCCGAGCCCCACCTGTCCGACCCCCACCTACCCGACCGCGGCGAGGCCGTCCTGCAGCACCACGCCTGAGCGCCCCGCGGGAAGTGTCACGATGCCGCTCAGGCCGCGCCGGGCCGCCCCTGGCCGAGCAGTTCCACCAGCCCCGAGAGGCCCTCATGGCCATGGCCGTCGGCGACCCGGCGGGCCATGAGACGGCCGATCGGGGCGATCAGTTCGGGGCTGATGCCCTGGTCCCGCGCGGAGCCGGTGAAGTTGACGAACGCGGCCGACTGCATGGCGAGGTTGGAGACCACCCCCGTGGCGTGGTCACCGGAGTCGATCTGCCGCGCGTAGCCGTCCACGGCCCCGGACATGGCGGTCAGCCAGCGCCCCACCAGCGGGGCGGCATCGGCCGCCGCCACACCGTCCGACGTGACGAGGGCGTAGGCGTGCAGTACGCCGGAGAACATCCCGTACATCGCGCTGAGCAGGGCGATGTCGTACAGCGGGGCACGGCCGGGGTCCTCGCCGAGGTGGTGGCTCTCGCCGAAGAGGTCCAGCACGGGCCGGTGGTCCGCGAAGGCGGCGGGCGAGCCGCTGTAGAGGAGGAAGGCGGCGGGTGTGCCGATCATCGGCGGGACGGCCATGATGCCGCCGTCGAGGTACTGGGCGCCGTGTCCGGCCGCCCACGCGGCCAGCTCACGGGCCTGCCGCGGAGTGCCGTTGGTGAGGTTGACGACGGCCTTGCCGGACAGGGCGTCCCCGAGGGGGGCCAGCACCTGCCGTACGGAGTCGTAGTCGAGCAGACAGACCACCACCAGGGGGCTCGCCGCGACGGCCGCACCGGCCGTGGCGGCCGTCAGCGCGCCCTCGGTGGCGAGCGCCTCGGCCTTGGCCGCCGTACGGTTCCACACCGTCGTCCGGTGCCCGGCCCGCAGAAGGGCGCGGGCCAGGGCGGTGCCCATGTCGCCGAGGCCCAGCACCGTCACGGGGGTTTCGCTCATCTCGGTTGCTCCAGGGGATTCGTTACCGCTCGGTCGTAGGGGTTCGGCGCGCCGATCACAGGCTCGTTCCCCAGCGGTAGTGTGGGCAAGTACGCACTAATTAGTGCGTACTTACCTTGAGGTCAGTGGGGGCGGGCGGGGCCATGGGGAGTCAGCCTTATGTCTGCGGTCTGGACGCGGCCGTGGATGTGATCGACGGAAAGTGGAAAGTCCTGATCATCTGGGCGCTCAATCACCAGCGGTGCCGTTTCGGGGAATTGCGGCGGCTGGTCCCGGGCGTGACCGAAAAGGTGCTGACGCAGCAGCTGAGGGAGTTGGAGGCGGACGGAATCGTCCACCGGGAGATCTACGACGTGAAGCCGCCGAAGGTGGAGTATTCGCTGACCGGGCTGGGCGACGAGCTGAACACGGCGCTGGGCCCGCTGGGCGCGTGGGGCAAGCGACGGATGGCGGCGCTGGAGGAGGCGGGGCAGGGCTGACTTCCGGGCCGCCGCACGCCCACGGGCGCGACCTCACCGCGGAAACTCTTTTCCAACCGGCCCTCCGCGGGGTAGGGGTGTGGAGTTCACCCCGCTCACTTGGAGGCCCCGTGACCGACAGCGCTCCCCGGAGCCAACCACGCACTCCCTGGCGAGCCGTCTTCGGCGGCTCGATCGGAAATCTCGTCGAGTGGTACGACTGGTTCGTCTACGCCAGTTTCGCCACCTACTTCGCCGGAGCCTTCTTCCCCAAGGGCAACGACACGGCGCAGCTCCTCAACACCGCCGGGATCTTCGCGGTGGGCTTCTTCATGCGTCCCGTCGGCGGCTGGCTGCTGGGCCGGTTCGCCGACCGGCGCGGCCGCAAGGCGGCGCTCACCCTGACGGTGACGCTGATGTCGGCCAGCGCGCTGCTCATCGCCATCGCCCCGACCTATGACCAGGTCGGCTACTTCGGCGCGTTCGTGCTGCTGGTGGCGCGGCTGCTGCAGGGCCTGTCGGTGGGCGGTGAGTACGCGGCCAGCGCCACGTATCTCACCGAGGCGTCCCGGCCCGGCGGCCGCGGTTTCGTCTCCAGCTTCCAGTACGTGTCGATGACGATGGGTCAGCTGATCGGCCTCGGTCTGCAGATCGTGCTGCAGCACACCATGTCCGATGACGCGCTGCACTCCTACGGCTGGCGCATTCCGTTCGTCGTCGGCGCCGTGGGCGCGGCCGTGGTCTTCTGGCTGCGGCGCAATCTGCTGGAGACCGAGGTCTACACCGAGGAGGAGGACCAGGGCCAGGAGCGGGGGACGATCGCCGAGCTGCTGCGCCACCGCAAGGAGGCGGCGCTGGTCGTCGCGCTGACCATGGGCGGCACGGTCGCGTACTACACGTACACCACCTATCTCACCAAGTACCTGTCGAACACGGCCGGGATGAGCAAGTCAGACGCCTCGCTGGTGAGCTTCTGTGCCCTGTTCCTGTTCATGCTGTTGCAGCCGCTGGCCGGATCGCTCTCGGACCGGATCGGGCGCCGTCCGCTGCTGATCACCTTCGGCATCGGCTCGATGCTCTGCACCGTCCCCATCATGACCGCGCTCTCGCACGCCGACAGCTTCGCCGGGGCGCTGCTGCTCTCGCTCGCGGCGCTGGTCATCGTCACCGGCTACACGTCGATCAACGCCGTGGTGAAGGCGGAGCTGTTCCCCACCCATGTCCGGGCGCTCGGGGTGGCCCTGCCGTACGCGGTGGCCAACGCGCTGTTCGGCGGCACCGCCGAGTATGTGGCGCTGTGGTTCAAGAAGGGCGGTGTGGAGTCCGGGTACTACTGGTACGTCTCGGCGTGCGCCGCGGTCTCGCTCGTCGTCTACCTCACCATGCGGGAGACCCGGGACGCCGCCCTCTCCCGGGGCCGCGCCGACGACCCGGCCGCGCCGGGGAAGCGGCGGACGACGGCGGTGTGACGGGCCGAGGGGCCGGTTTCCGGCGTCAGCGGCCGACGGTCACGCTCATCTGGGCCCAGACCACCCGTCCGCCGTTCACGCCCGGCCGGTCCCCCCACGCGTCCGCCAGGGCGCGGACCAGCGCGAGTCCGCGCCCGCACTCATCCTCCAGACCGGCCTCCCGCGGTGTGGGGACGGCCGGTCCACCGCCCTGGTCGGCGACCTCGACATAGAGCATCCGCCGCTCATGGGCGCGCAGTACACAGAGGATCTGCTCGCTCCCGGTGTGCACCAGGGCATTGGTGAACAGCTCGGACATGACCAGCTCGGCGGCCTCGCAGAGCTCCTCCGCGAAGCCCCACTCCGGCGCCCGGGACCGCACCCGGTGCCGGGCGACCGCGACCGAGGTGCCTCTGGCGGGCAGCTGGAACCTCTCCTGGCGGAGGGCGGAGTCAACGCTCCCGGAGCTCGGGTGGTGGGCCATCGTCGAGCGCTGACGCAATGCCACGGCCATGTGCCTTCCGTCCGTCCTACCTGTGGGGGCGTGAATGCCGTACGTGAATGCCGCAAGTGCGCGACACAGCAGCCACGTTGGACTGGTCACACCCGTCACTATCGTTGCTGCAAGCATCAGTTGGCAAGGCGCGATCTGCAAAATGCAGAATAGCCGGAGCACTCTGTTGCCCCCACCTCGTACGTGGCACACTGATCCTGACAAGACCGTCCCAGGAGGTACGACGTGGGTGAAGCGCGATCTGCCCCGACCGTCGGGCAGATGGTCCTCGGCATGCGGCTGAGGGACCTTCGCGAAAAAGCCGGCGTCAGTTACGACGTGGCCGCCAGGGCGCTGCACGTCAACCAGACCACGGTGCGCAGGATGGAGAAGGCCGAAGTCGGCCTGAAACTCCCCTACGTCGAGAAGCTGCTGCAGACCTACGGCGCCGGGCAGCAGGAGATCGACTCCTTCCTCGCACTCGCCGAGGAGGCCAACCGGCCCGGCTGGTGGCACCGGTTCCGTGATGTGCTGCCGGACTGGTTCAGCCTCTATGTGAGCCTCGAGGGCGCGGCCAGCCGGATCCGCGCCTATGAGCCGCACTTCATACCCGGACTGCTGCAGACCGAGGACTACGCCCGCGCGCTGCTCTCCATCGGCTTCCCGCACGGGTCCAACCAGGAGCTCGAGCGCCGCGTGGCGCTGCGGATGGAGCGCCAGGAGCTGCTCAGCCGCCCGGATGCGCCGCATCTGTGGGTCGTGATGGACGAGACGGTGCTCCGGCTGTCCATCGGCGGTCCCGCGGTGATGCGCGCCCAGGTCGACCGTCTGATCGAATCGGTGCAAAGACCGAACATCACCCTTCAGGTGGTGCCGTTCTCCGCCGGCCCTCACCCGGGCATGGGCGGACCCTTCCAGCTCTTCCGGTTCCAGATCCCGGAACTGCCGGACATCGTCTATGCCGAGGGCCTGACCGGCGCCGGCTATCTCGACCAACGTTCCGATGTGGTCGCCTATCTGGAGGCCCTGGACCGCATGGGCACCCAGGCCACACCGGCGCGGCGGACGGAGAACTTTCTCCGTGGGATTCGCAAGGAGCTCTGACTGTGGATCAGGTACATGTGTACAACGGCATGCCCGCCAAACATCTGGGAACCGAAGGCTGGGCCAAGCCCTGGAGCGGCCCCAACGGCGGTGCCTGCGTGGAGGTCATGCGGTTGAACGACGGGCGGGTGGCCCTGCGCCAGTCGACCGATCCGGACGGCCCCGCCCTGATCTACACCCATCACGAAATCGAGAAGTTCATCCAGGGCGCCAAGGCCGGCGCCGCGGACTTCCTGCTCACACGCCCAGAAAACCTGACCACCTCGGCGGGTACCGCACCGGAACGGAGGGCCGCGTGACCGACAACGGGCTCGCCCCTGACCAGATCGACACCACCAAGCCGCACCCGGCTCGGATGTACGACTTCTACCTCAACGGCAAGGATCACTACGAGGTCGACGCGGAGGCCGCCGGGCGGGTGCTGGAGGTCTATCCGACCGTCCGGCTCAACGCCACCGTCAACCGTGCCTTCATCCACCGCGCCACCCGCTGGCTGGCCCGGGAGGCCGGGGTCAGGCAGTTCCTCGACATAGGCACCGGCATACCCACCGAGCCCAACCTCCACCAGGTGGCCCAGGCGGTCGCCCCGGAGGCCCGGGTGGTCTACACCGACTACGACCCCATCGTGCTGGCCTACGCCCAGGCGCTGCTCGTCGGCACCCCCGAGGGCCGTACGGCCTATGTGCAGTCGGATGTGCGCGATCCCCAGCGGATCATGAGCGCCCCCGAACTGCACGAGACGCTGGACCTGGACCAGCCGGTGGCGATCTCCTTGAACGCCCTCTTCCACTTCATTCCGGAGGGGGACAAGCCGTACGAGATCATCCGCGAGCTGATGGCGCCGCTGGTCCCGGGCAGCTATCTGATGCTGACCCACTCCACGCATGACTTCTCCGAGCAGACCTGGCGGAACGTCATCCGGGTCTACAAGGAGAGCGGGATCTCCTTCACCACCCGCTCCCAGAGCGAGGTCGGGGCCTTCTTCGACGGTCTGGAACTGATCGACCCGGGTGTGTCGGAGCCCCACCACTGGAATCCGGACCCCGAGGACCGGCCGGAGGACATCCGCAGCGCGGACATCAACATGTGGGCGGGAGTAGCCCGCAAGTCGTGACGCCCGCGACGGGGCTGTTCCCAGGGGCTCCGCCCCTGGACCCCGGGGTCTGGGGCGGAGCCCCCCGGGGTCTGGGGCGGAGCCCCAGTTTCGGGAAGGGGCGGGTAGGGGAAAGACCCGCCGGATATCCCGTAGCCGCAGCGGCGCGCAGGACGGCCGGGGCTTCGTGGCGTGGTGTCACGGCGCCTCCGTGGCGTCGCCGACCGTGAAGCCCAGGATGGAGCCCCCGCCCGGGCGCGGCCGGGCGAAGACGGTGCCGCCGTGTGCGAGGGCGACCTCGCGCACGATGGCCAGGCCCAGCCCCGAACCGGGCAGGCTGCGGGCGCCGGGCGCGCGGTAGAAGCGGTCGAAGACCCGCTCGCGGTCCTCCTCGGCGATACCCGGGCCCCGGTCGAGGACCTCCACCCGGCGGCCGCTGATCACCACCTCGACGGGCTCGTTGCCGCCCTGGTCGAACTTGGCCGCGTTCTCCACCAGATTGGAGACCGCGCGCTGCAGGGTGGCCGGGTGGCCCGTCAGCCGGGTGTCGCCCTCGGCCCGTACGGTGATCTCCCGGCCGGTCCGGCGCCGGGCGAGGGTCACGGCGGTGGTGGCCACCTCCTCCAGCGAGACCTCGGTACGGGGCTCGTCGTCCCGCTGCCCGGCCGCCAGGTCCACCAGCTCGTTGACCAGATCGGTCAGCTCCCGGGTCTCCCCCGCCAGATCGGCCAGCAGATCCTCCCGCGCGGGCCCCGGCAGCTCCTCGAAGCGGCGCAGCAGGGAGATGTTGGTGCGCAGCGAGGTGAGCGGGGTGCGCAGCTCGTGCCCGGCGTCCTGGACCAGCCGCCGCTGGTCGTCCTTGGAGCGCACGAGCTGTCCGAGCATGCCGTCGAAGGCCCGCCCGAGGCGGCCCACCTCGTCGTCCCCGGCGACCGGCACCGCCACCTCCATCCGGCCGGTGGCGGCCACGCTCTCGGCGACCCGGGTCAGCCGCACCAGCCGCCGGGTGATCCGCCCGGCCAGCCACCAGCCGGCCAGCCCGGCGGCCAGGATGACGGCGATCACGAACAGCGCGGTGCGCTTCTGGAGCTCGCGCAGCAGATCCTCGGTGTCGCTGATCTGCTGGGCCACCTGGATCGCGCCGGTGCCGTCGCCCACGGCCACCGTGGCCATCCGGTACTGCTCCCCGCCGATGCCGATCTCGCGCCGTACGACGGTGCCCGGGGTGCCGGAGGCGGCGGTCGTCCGGTCCTCGGCGACCACCGGCAGCGGGGGCTTGCCCGCGTCGTAGACCGTGCCCCGGCCGTTGATCACCTGGACGTCCATCCGGCTGATCCGGCGCAGATCGTCCCGCAGGTCGTCCGGGACGGGCACGGCGGACTCCGAGGGGTACTGCCGCAGGACCACCTTCTCGCCGCGGACCTGACTGCGCAGATCGCGGATGATGCCGTCGAACGCCGACTGCTGGTCCACCCGCACCAGCCCGGCCGCCGCGTCATAGCTGAGCCCGCCGACCAGGAGGGTGACCACGGTGGCCGCCGCCGAGAACGACAGCGCGAAGGTGGTCCGCAGACTGGGCCGGCCACGTCGGAGCGGGGGGAGCCGCACCATCACTCCTCCCGCAGGCTGTATCCGACCCCGCGCACCGTGTGGATCAACGGGGCGCGCCCCTCCGGATCGACCTTGCGGCGCAGATAGCCGATGTAGACGGCGAGGTTCTTCGAGCCGGGGCCGAAGTCGTAGCCCCAGATGCGGGCGTAGATGGTGGTGTGGTCCAGGACGATGCCCGCGTTGCGGGCCAGCAGCTCCAGCAGGTCGAATTCGGTGCGGGTCAGTTCCAGCTCCGTACCGCCGCGCCAGACCCGCCGGGCCGAGGAGTCCAGGCGCAGATCGGCGACCTCCAGCACCCCGTCGATGGCGGTGTCCTCCGGCGCGGCCGGTTCGGCGGGGGCGGCGCGGCGCAGCAGCGCGCGCAGCCGGGCGAAGACCTCCTCGATCTCGAAGGGCTTGGCCACATAGTCATCCGCGCCGGCGTCCAGCCCCTCGATCCGGTCGGCGGTCTCGACCCGCGCGGTGAGCATGAGGATGGGGGTGCGGTCCCCCTCGGCGCGCAGCACCCGGCACACCTGGAGCCCGTCCACGCCCGGCATCATCACGTCCAGCACGACCACGTCCGGGCGCTCGCGGTGGATGGCCGCCAGCGCCTCTATCCCGTCGGGTACGGCGGTGACGCGATACCCCTCCAGGGTCAGGGCGCGTTCCAGGGCCTGGCGGATGGCACGGTCGTCCTCGGCGAGCAGCACGGTGTTGGTCACACCCCGAGTCTGCCAAGGCCACAGCGGTGCCCGCGGCGGGCGGGGGTCCTGAGCGGGGCTTCTTACCCCGCTCTCACCTTCTTCACGCGGTGGACTTACCGGGCCTCGAGAAGGTGTCGACCAGCTTCCGGGGGAAACTCGCCCCGGGGACGCACCCGGCCGGAGAAAATACCGCATGAAGATCGCATTCCTGCTGCACAACGCCTACGGGATCGGCGGAACGATCCGGACGACGATGAACCTCGCGACGGCGCTCGCCGACCGCCATGAGGTCGAGATCGTCTCGGTGATGCGGCACCGCGAGACGCCGCGTTTCGCCCTCGACCCGCGGGTGCGGCTGATCCCCCTGGTGGACACGCGTCCGGAGCGCGCGGACGCGAAGGACCCGCTGTTCTTCGAGGCCAGCCGGGACTTCCCGGCCGCCGAGAAGCGGATCAAGCAGTACAACCGGCTGATGGACACGCGGGCCGCGGAGTATCTGCGCGGCTGCGACGCCGATGTGATCGTCGGCACCCGGCCGGGGGTGAACGTCTACATCTCCCGCTTCGCCCCGCGCCGCGCCCTGCGCATCGCCCAGGAGCACCTGCGGTACGAGGCGCACAGCAAGAAGCTGCGGGCGGAGCTGGCCCCGTTCTACCGGACGCTGGACGCCGTCGTCACCACGACGGAGGCGGACGCCGCGGTCTACCGCAAGAAGATGCCGATGCCGGGGGTGCGGACCCTGGCGATACCCAACAGCGTCCCCGAGCCCGACGTCGCCCCCTCCGAGGGCACCGAGCCGTTGATCGCGGCGGCCGGGCGGCTGGTCCGCGGCAAGCGCTTCGACCTGCTGATCGACGCCTTCGCGGAGATCTCGGCGAAGTTCCCGGTCTGGCGGCTGCGGATCTACGGCGGGGGCGCGGAGAAGGAGCGGCTCGCCGAGCACATCGAGCGGCTGGGCCTGTCCGGGAGCGCGGAGCTGATGGGCCCCCGCTCCCCCATCGAGGCGGAGTTCGCCAAGGCGTCGCTGGTCGCGGTCGCCTCGGATGCCGAGTCGTTCGGGATGACGATCGTGGAGGCCATGCGCTGCGGGGTGCCGGTGGTGAGCACCGACTGCCCGCTCGGCCCCGGCGAGATCATCAAGGACGGGGTCACCGGACGGCTCGTCCCCACCGGGGACAAGCACGCGCTGGCCAGCGCCCTGATGGAGCTGATGGGCGACGCCCCGGCCCGGCGGGCGATGGGCGCGGCCGCCCTGGAGAGCTCCCGGATCTATGACCCGGAGCCGATCGCCCGGCGCTACGACCAGCTCTTCGAGGAACTGCGCGCGAGCCGGTCCGCCCGCCTCTGGGAGCGCTACCGGACCGCCGCCCGCGCCCGCCTGGGGCGGCTGGCCCGCCGCTTCGGCCTCTCCCCCGGTCGCCGCACTCCGGCGGCGGGCCACAAGGCGAGCGCGTGACCCGAGGCCGGACCGCGGCGAGCGGGGCGCGGATGTGCGCGCCCCGCCGTCCGGCGGTAGACCTCCGTCCGACGGTGCCGCGCCGTCCGGCGGTGCCGCGCCGTCCGGCGGTGCCGAGCCGTCCGGCGGTGCCGCGCCGTCCGGCGGTGCCCCGCCGTTACCAGGACGTCGGGGCGTAGTCCTTCAGGAAGCAGCCGAAGAGGTCCTCGCCGTGCTCGCCCCGGACGATCGGGTCGTAGACCCGCGCCGCGCCGTCCACCAGGTCGAGGGGGGCGTGGAAGCCCTCGGCCGCCAGCCGCATCTTGTCCGGGTGCGGGCGCTCGTCGGTGATCCATCCGGTGTCGACGCTCGTCATCAGGATGGCGTCGGACTCGAACATCTCGCGTGCGCTGGTGCGGGTCAGCATGTTCAGCGCGGCCTTGGCCATATTGGTGTGCGGATGGCCCGCGCCCTTGTAGCCCCGGTCGAACTTGCCCTCCATCGCGGAGACGTTGACCACGTACTTGCGCCGGGCGGGCGAGGCGGCCATCGCCGGGCGCAACCGGCTCACCAGGATGAACGGCGCCGTCTCATTGCACAGCTGGACCTCGAGCATCTCGACCGGGTCCACCTCGCCGACCCGCTGCACCCAGGTGTTGCTCGGGTCCAGGTCCGGCACCAGCCCGCCCGCGTCGATCGCGGTCCCGGCCTCGATCCGGGCCGGTGAGGCGGAGCCGCTGGTGAGGGCGAGGGCCGTGAGGTCCTGCGGGGTGAGGGCGCCGTCCCGGGGCGCGCGGGGCGCCGGCAGGGACGCCTGGGCGCCGCTGCCGAAGGCGCCGAGGACCACGGACTCGGGGAGCTCCCCGGCGGGGAGCGGCGCCGACTCGCCCGCTATCAGCTCCGCGTACGCCTGCGGGGTGCGGCGGACGGTCTGGGCGGCGTTGTTGATCAGTATGTCCAGCGGGCCCGCGGCGCTCACCGCGTCGGTCAGCGCGATGACCTGGGCGGGGTCGCGCAGGTCGATGCCGACGACCTTGAGCCGGTGCAGCCACTCCCCGCTGTCCGGCATGGCCTTGAAGCGGCGGACGGCGTCGACCGGGAAGCGGGTGGTGATGGTGGTGTGCGCGCCGTCGCGCAGCAGCCGCAGCGCGATATACATGCCGATCTTCGCCCGGCCGCCGGTGAGCAGGGCCCGGCGTCCGGTGAGATCGGTGCGGGCGTCGCGGCGGGCCCGGTTCTCGGCGGCGCAGTCGCGGCACAGCTGGTGGTAGAAGGCGTCGACCTCGACAAACCGGGTCTTGCAGACATAGCAGGAGCGGGGGCGCTCCAGGATGCCCGCGATCTCCGTGCTGACGGAGCTGGTGAGCGCGCGGCCCAGCGTCTCGTCGTCGATCCGGTCGGCGGCACCGGTGGCGGTGGCCTCGGTCACGGCCTTGTCGTTCGCGGTCTTCGCGGCCCGCCGCTCCTGGCGCCTGCGCTGCTTCACGCTGCGGTAGATCCCGGAGGTGGCCCGGCGGACCATGATCGCGTCGGGGTGGTCGACCGGCAGCCGGTCGAGCTCCGCGAGGACGCTCAGACAGGTCGCCAGCCGCTCCGGGTCGATGCCCGGCTCCTCGGCCGGGGCACGCTCGGCCCGGCCTTCGTCAATCACCGTCATCGCCGCTGCCGCTTTCTTGGTTCGCCTGTTCCCCTGGACAACGGCGAAACTTTACGGAAGCGGGGGCGTATGCGCCAAACCGCGCCCGGCCTCACCCTCCGGGCTTGCGGTACGCATAGCCGCCGGTCGGCGCCGGGGGGCCCGCCCCGGCCGGATGCCCGGCGTCCGTCGTCAGCGCCCGGATCACACCGTGGTCCGGGGAGAGCGCACAGGCCGGGTCGGTGCGGGCGGCGTCGCCGGTCAGGGCGTACGCCTGGCAGCGGCAGCCGCCGAAGTCCTCCGCGCGGCGGGAGCAGGCGCGGCACGGCTCGCGCATCCACTCCTCGCCCCGGTAGCGGTTGAAGGCGCCCGAGTGGTCCCAGATCCACTCCAGGGGGTGGTCGCGGACGTTGGGCGGGTCCAGGTCCGGCAGGCTCGCGGCGGCGGGGCAGGGCAGCACGGTGCCGTCGGGCGCGACGGTCAGCGAGACCGCGCCCCACCCGCCCATGCAGGGCTTGGCGACCCCGTCGAAGTAGTCGGGCACGACCCACACCAGGTCGGTGGCGCCGCCCAGCCGGTCCCGCCACCGCTGGACCGTGTCCCGCGCCCGGGCGAGCTGGTCGCGGGTGGGCAGCAGGGCGTCGCGGTTGCGCAGCGCCCAGCCGTAGAACTGGGTGTTGGCCAGCTCGATCCGGTCGGCGCCCCAGTCCAGGCCGCGTCGGATGAGGGCGTCGAGGGCGTCGAGGTTGTCGCGGTGCAGGACGACATTGATCCCGAGCGGCAGTCCGGCCGCGCGCACCAGCGCGGCGGCCCGTTCCTTGGCGGCGTACGAGCGGTGTCCGGCGATCCGGTCGGAGGCGGCCGGGTCGGCGTGTTGCAGGGACAGCTGGACGCTGCGCAGCCCGGCGGCGGTCAGCGTGGCCAGCCGGGCGCTGTCCAGGCCCACGCCGCTGGTGACGAGCTGAGTGTAGATCCCGGCGGACTCGGCGGCGGTGACGATCTCGGCCAGATCGCCCCGCAACAGCGGTTCCCCGCCGGAGAGATGGGTGTGCACCACGCCCAGCTCCCCGGCCTGGCGCAGCACCTCCGTCCACTCGGCGGTGGACAGCTCACGGGAGCGGCGGACCAGCTCCAGCGGATTGGAGCAGTAGGGGCAGTGCAGCGGGCAGCCGTGGGTGAGCTCGGCGAGCAGGGCCCAGGGGCGGGGCGCGGCGGTCATCGGACCCAGCCTTGGGTTCGCATCCGGTCGAGGAAGGCGGGCACGTCCTCGGCGACGGGCGCGCCGGGGAAGCGGCTCTGAAGTTCCGCCACGATGGCGTCGAGGTCGCGGTCGCCGTCACACAGCCGCAGGATCTTCGCGGCGCTGCCGCGCAGCACCACCACCCGCTCGGGCAGCACCAGCAGATCGGCGTCCCGCACCCGGTCGTGGCGCAGGTTCACGGCGGGGGACAGCGCGGGCCGCCATCCGGCCGGGGCGGGTCGGGTGCCGGGGCCGGGGCCGGTCATGTGCCCTCCCCCGGGCCGTCCTTGATGTCGGTCCCCTGCCCGTCCTTGATGTCGGCCCCCGGACCGTCCTTGGTGTCGGCGTGGTCGACCGCGTCCAGCAGCGACCACAGCACATCGCATTTGAAGGCGAGCGCCGCCACCGCGCGGTCCTCGTCCTCTGGGGTCCGCGCCCACGTCAGGACCAGGTCGAGCGCCTCGGTGCTGTCCCGGCGCCCCTGGTCGACCCGGTTGCGGAAGTAGGCCAGGCCCTCGCGCTCGATCCAGGGGTAGTACCGCTCGAAGGCGTCGATCCGGGTGAGCATGATGCCGGGCGCGGACAGCTCGGTGAGCGAGGCGGCGACGGCTTCCAGCGGGCCGCGCAGCCGGCAGAAGTTGACATAGCCGTCGACCGCGAGCCGCACCCCGGGCACCACCTCATCACCCGACAGCAGCCGGTCCCGGTCCAGACCGGCGGCCTCGCCGAGCCGCAGCCACCGCTCGATGCCGCCCTCGCCGTCGGTGGCGCCGTCGTGGTCCTGGATGCGCCGCAGCCACATCCGGCGCAGCCGTGAGGTGTCGAGCTTGGCGGTGATCAGCGCGTCCTTGACGGGGATGTGGCGCTGGTAGTGGAAGCGGTTGAGGATCCAGCGGCGCAGTTCGGCGGGGGTGAGCTCGCCCGCGTGCATCCGTACGTTGAAGGGGTGGCGGTCGTGGTAGCGCTCCTGCGCGACCGCGCGCAACCGCTCCTCGAGCCGTGTCCGTGGGGTGCTCACAGGTCGATCACCATCCCGTCGGCGGCCACCTCGACGCCCAGCCCCGCCAAGCCCGAATGCTGGGGCGCGGCCGGGTCGTTGAGGGGGTTGGTGTTGTTGAGGTGGGTGTACAGGGTGCGCGCATCGAGCGCGGCCAGCCGGTGCGCCGTGCCGTCCGGTCCTTCGATCGGCAGATGGCCCATGGCGGTGGCGGTACGCGAGCCGAAGCCGCTGGTGAGGGGCTCGTCATCGGACCAGAAGGTGCCGTCGGCGAGCACGCAGTCGGCTTCTTCCGCGGCGCGCTGGAAGGCGTCGGGCCAGGCGGCGAGCGCGGGGGCGTAGAGGAGGGAGCGGCCGGTGGCACGGTCGGTCAGCCGCAGGGCGACCACCCAGGCGTCGTCGTCCGGGGCGTCGAGTCCGGCCGCGTAGCGGGGGCGTTTGGCGGAGACGGGGACGGCGCCGACGGCGAGCGCCGAGCCCTCGGCGAGCGGCCGGTCCCCGGGGCCGAGGGGGCGCCAGTCCAGCCGGGCGTAGGGGGTGAGGACCTCGCCCAGGTGGAGCCCGGTCAGCAGGGCGTGCCGCACCGGGGCGGTGGCCACGATCTCGATGGCGTCCGCCTCGCGCAGCCGGGCGATGCCGAGGGTGTGGTCGAGTTCGGCGTCGGTGAGGATCACCCCGGCCAGCGGGGTCCGGCGCGGTTCGGGCCCGGGGTGCAGTTCGGGGCAGTCCTCGACCTGGTCGCCGAGGTCGGGGGTGGCGTTGACCAGATACCAGCGGCCTTCGTCGGCCTGGACGGCGAGCGAGGCATGGCGGCGGCGCCACCCCGGGTGGGCGCGTGCCCCGGAGCATCCGGGGCACGCGCAGTTCCACTGGGGTACGCCGCCACCCGCCGCGGTGCCGAGCACGCGCACGCGCATGGCGGGGAGCTCAGCGGGCGTTCAGCGAGTAGGCGGTGACCTCGAGCGCGGTCTCCACGACCACGTAGTCGGGTGTCTGCCACGCGGTCTCGCCGGCCTCGGTACGGGTGCGGTCCGCCCCCTCGGGTGCCGTGCGCGGTGTGGTGTCGTTCATGGCTTCGACCTGCCTTCCATCTGGGTGGGGGATGAATCAACGGGACGGGGCGGACGGGCCGTCAGCGGGCGGTCCGGATCCGCGGTGCCCCGCCGTCGGTGGTGGTGCGGCCGCTCCCTGGGTAGGCGGATCCGATGCGCACCTCGTCCAGCAGCAGCTTGCGGTAGTGCTTGGTGTCGGTGGCCGCGGCCCAGGTGCTGTTCACCGTGAGCCGGACATAGCGCTTGGTGGTGGCGGGGATGTCGATGAACCGCACACCGCGGGCGCTGGGCAGCGTTCCGGAGGCCACCGGGCTGCCCCAGTCGCGTCCGTTGTCGGAGACATGCACCTGGTAGTCGCGAATGCGGGCGGACTGCTCGGTGTCGGAGCGGGCGTAGGAGACCGACCACTCCCGCTGGTTGACGGCCAGATAGCGGATGCTCTTGGCGGACCGCAGATCGAGGGTGACCGAGGCGGGCAGGGTGGTGGTGTTGTCCCAGTACGTCTGCGGATCGCCGTCGAGCACGGCGGAGGCGGGGTGGCCACTCGCGGAGACGCTGGCGCTCGCGGTGATGGAACCGGGCGGGACGATGCCCTGGCGGCCGTCGGTGCGGACGGCGAGGACGGTGTCGTACGGATCCCAGTCGGTGATGCCGGAGATGGTGATCCGGCCGTCGCTCTGGCGGAAGTCGAGCTTCTTCCCGGTGCGGTAGTCGGTGACGCCGGTCGCCTGGTAGCCGTTGTCCCGCAACGTCAGCGTGGAGCCCGAGGGCCGGGTGAGGACGTGGACGAAGTGGCGGTCGGGGTCGGCCGTGCTCACCGTGGTCACCCCGTGGGCGCCGTCGTTCCAGGCGCCGGGCTGGAGCCCGCCGTAGGAGTAGCCACCGCCCTCGGTGCCGCCCAGCGATCCCCAGATTTTGTCGAGATAGGTCTTGGCGTAGTTGTTGAACGCCTCCTGTTTGCCGGGGAACCGCCCGTTCACCTGGGCGGTCTCGGCCATGAGGGATTTGACGGAGGATCCGGAGTCGCTGATCAGCCGGCCGAGGGTGAGTCCCTGGTCCACCGCCGAGTCGGTGCCGCTGTACCACCAGGCCCCGCTGCTGGGCAGCTTGAAGCAGGCCTCGGTGAGCCGGGGCTGCGGGGTCCAGATGGCCTGGGGGTAGTCATAGGCCGGGGTCATCCCGGTCTTCTGCTCATTGCTGACCGTGTCCATGATCGGCGTGTCTTCGTTGTTGTTGCTCAGCAGCCAGCCGGGGCGGTCGGCGCGGATCTTCTCGTAGAGCCCGTGGTCGATCCAGTAGTCGTTGTCGTTGTCGATCCAGAACCCGGACAGCTTCGGGTACTTCCGCATCACTTCCACGAAGTTGTCGTAGGAGTACTCGCCGAAGCCGTCGCGTGTGGTCAGGTCGACGTCATGACCCTTGTACGCCGAGTAGGCCGCCGAGTCGAGCCATTCGTGGCCGCCCTCGGCATGCCACTGCGGATCGTCGGTCATGTAGAGCATGACCTTCAGCCCCTGGGCGCTCGCCGCGTCGATCAGCTCGCCGAGGAAGTCCCGCTTGGTGGAGCAGCTTCCGGGGACGGCGGACGGCCAGGCCCGCGCATAGCCCAGACGGCTGTGGAACGAGGCGAGCACCAGATAGGAGGCGTGCAGTTTCTTGGCCTCGGCCACCCAGTAGTCGGCGTCCCAGCCACCGTCGGTGACCGCCTTCTCCCAGGCGGAGCAGCTGGTGTAGCCGGGCGAGGTGCGCATGCCCCAGTGCAGGAAGAGTCCCGCCTGGGACTGGCGCAGCCACTGCTGCCGGGGGTTGGTGACCTCGGCCCGAGCCGGGGTGGGACCGGTGAGGGCGAGGGTGACGACGGCTGACAGCACGGCGGCCAGCCAGGCGCCGAGGCGGTGGCGCGATCTGCG
This sequence comes from Streptomyces endocoffeicus, assembly GCF_016741935.1. GTDB lineage: Bacteria > Actinomycetota > Actinomycetes > Streptomycetales > Streptomycetaceae > Streptomyces > Streptomyces endocoffeicus. Next base: position 1,598,290 of record NZ_JAERRG010000001.1, read on the forward strand.
GCCCATGGGGGGCTCCTTCTCCGAGCCGTGAATGCCGATGGAGGGATGGAGCGTGGTGATGTTCCGTTCTGTTGCAGGGTTACCAGCGGTCGGGGTGCGGTCAAGAAGCGTGCAGCAAAAAAGTCCTCCGATCTCTTTCGATGGCCACGCCACGCATAATCGAACCAGGTGGAGCCAACCAAGCGGAATGCACAGGCAGTTGGCGCATTCTCATCGCTGAACCCCCATCAGATCTCGCTCTTGGTCCACACCAATCCTTGACTCATCACGCCATACCTCCTACCTTCCGCGATGCATTGTCACGCCCAAAGGAGATGATCATGCAGAGATCGGCACGATCGCGCAGACTCCGCTCCTGTCTCGCAACCGCCATCGCGGTCACCACGGTCGCCGCCGGAGCCCTCACCGTCGGCCTCACCACGGCCGCGCCACGGGCCGCGGCGCTCGACAACGGCGTGGCCCGTACGCCCCCGATGGGCTTCAACAACTGGAACGCCACGCACTGCGACGCCTCCTTCAACGAGTCCATGGTCAAGGGCGTCGCCGACGCGTTCATCAGGCTCGGTTTCAAGGACGCGGGCTACACGTACGTCAACATCGACGACTGCTGGGCCGAGCCCAGCCGGGACTCGGACGGCAATCTGGTGCCCAACCGCACCCGCTTCCCGAACGGCATCAAGGCCGTGGCGGACTATGTGCACGCCAAGGGGCTGAAGTTCGGGATCTACACCAGCGCCGGCACCAAGACCTGCAACGCGGGGGGCGGCTTCCCGGGCGGACTGAACCACGAGAAGCAGGACGCCAAGCTGTTCGCCTCCTGGGGTGTGGACTACCTCAAGTACGACAACTGCAACAACCAGGGCGTCGACGCCCAGCAGCGCTACAAGGCCATGCGCGACGCGCTCGCGGCCACCGGCCGGCCGATCGTCTACTCGCTGTGCGAATGGGGTCAGACCAACCCCAAGGTGTGGACCTGGGGCGAGCCGGTCGGCAACTCCTGGCGGACCACCGGCGACATCAGCGACAAGTGGTCCAGCATGATCGACAAGCTGCACATCAACGACGACCTGGCGCAGTACGCGGGCCCCGGCCACTGGAACGACCCGGACATGCTGGAGGTCGGCAACGGCGGGATGACCACTACCGAGTACCGCACCCACTTCAGCCTGTGGGCGATGATGGCGGCGCCGCTGCTGATCGGCAGCGACATCCGCGACGCCTCCGCCACCACCCAGTCGATCCTGAAGAACACCGACATCATCGCGCTCGACCAGGACACCCTGGGCAAGCAGGCCACCATCGTCTCCTCCAGCGGCGGAACGACCGTGTACGCCAAGCAGCTGGCGAACGGCGACCGCGCCGTGGCGCTGCTCAACGAGAACTCGTCCAGCAAGACGATCTCGACGACGGCGAGCGCGATCGGCCTCGGCGGCTCCTCCTCGTACCGCCTGAAGGACCTGTGGTCGAAGGCCACCTCCACCACGAGCGGCTCGATCAGCGCCTCGGTGCCCGCGCACGGCACGGTCGTCTTCCGGGTGACGCGCGGCTGAACCTGTTGACGCATTAGGAAGCTTTCCTTACTGTCCCTCGATGTGAACAAGGATCAGACAGGAGAATCCTTGATGGAGCGCCCACCGCTCTTACCGCGCACCGCCCTGACCCTCGCGGCCACGGCCGCGCTGATCGCCCCGGCCGCGGTCGCCTACGGCGCCGAGCGGTCCCCGCAGGCGCCGGCCGCGTCCTGGAGCCTCAAGTGGAACCCCGCGTCGGGGGCGAGCGTCGCCTCCGCGTTCGAGGGCGCCGAGGACGACCGCGCCGACTCCCATCCCGGCGTCACCCACATCTACCCGTACCAGGACGGTTTCCGCACCGACATCCACTACCCCAAGGACGTCGACACCAGCACCGACCGCCAGCGCCAAGAGGTCAGGGGCATGAAGCAGGACGGATCCGCCGTCAAGATCCTCAAGAACGAGACCTGGCGGATCCAGTACCAGATGTATGTGCCGGACACCCTCGACGCGACCACCGGCTTCACCCACATCATGCAGATCAAGGTGGGGGACGTGGCCGCCCCGCTGTTCACCATGTCGCTGCACCAGCACGGCGACGGCCCGAAGGTCGAGATACGGACGTCGGACGACGACGACAACCTCACCGAGGCCGGCGCCGCGAACATGGCGCCGATCCAGGGCAAGTGGAGCGATGTGTCGGTCGAGGTCAAGGCGGCCGACTCGGGTGCGTACGCCGACTGGTCGGTGACCACCGACGGCAGAGAAGTCGCCTCGTACAAGCGCACCGGCCTGGACCTGTGGCGCGGCAAGAACTACCTGCGGCCCAAGTGGGGCATCTACCGGAGCCTGAACAGCAGCGGCCTCCAGACCACGTATCTGCTCACCCGAAACTTCAAGGCCTACAAGCTCCAGTAGGAGGGCGCGCGATGAAGAGTCACCGGAACACCCTCGTGGCCGCGGCCGCGACCACCGCACTCGCGGCCGGGCTGCTGCTCACCCAGACCGGCGCGGGCAACGCGGCACCGGCGCGGGTCGATTCGGCTCCCTCGGACATCAAGACCGTCTCGTCCGGCTGGTCGATCCCCTGGGGGCTCAGCTGGCTGCCCGACGGCTCGGCGCTGATCACCGAGCGCGACTCGTTCAAGGTCTACAAGCTCACCCAGTCGGGCACCAGGACGCAGGTCGGCTCGGTGCCCAATGTGGTGACCACGGACGGTGAGGGCGGGCTGATGGGCATCGCGGTCTCCCCGAACTGGAACACCGACCACGCCGTCTACCTGATGCACACCGCGTCCGACGGCAACCGCATCGCCCGGATGACCTACGACGGCTCCTCGCTCGGCGGCTACAAGGCGATCGTCACCGGCATCAAGAAGAACAAGTACCACAATGGCGGACGCCTCAAGTTCGGCCCGGACGGCTATCTCTACGCCACCACCGGCGAGGCGCAGACCCCCGATCTCGCCCAGGACAAGAACTCCCTCAACGGGAAGATCCTGCGGATGACCACGGACGGCAAGCCCGCCCCGGGCAATCCGTTCGGCACCCTCGTCTACTCCTACGGCCACCGCAATCCGCAGGGCATCACCTGGGACCCGCAGGGCCGGCTGTGGGAGGCCGAGCTCGGCAACAGCAAGTACGACGAGCTCAACCTCATCGAAGCGGGCAAGAACTACGGCTGGCCGGTCTGCGAGGGCGAGTGCTCCACCTCGGGGATGACCGGCCCCAAGCGCCAGTGGCCGACCGGTGACGCCTCGCCCAGCGGGGTCACCTACGCCGACGGCGCGATGTACATGGCGGCGCTGCGCGGTGAGCGGCTGTGGCGGATCCCGGTGGACGGGACGAGCGCGGGCACCCCGAAGGCGTACTACACCAGCTCCTACGGGCGGCTGCGCACCGTGGAGACCGTGCCGGGCAAGAACACGCTGTGGCTGTCCACGACGAACGCGGACAACAACGGCGGGGAGCCGGACGGCGCGGACAAGGTCTTCGAGGTGGGACTGAAGTAGCGGCCGCCGTGCGTACGGTCGCGCTCCCACCGGGGGCGCGACCGTACGCGCGTGTGTCAGTGCGCGAGCCGCTCGTTCATCAGCAGGAAGGCGCCCAGACCGTGGAGGTCGTTCGTATTGCGCTTGCGGCCGAGGTAGTAGGCCAGGTCCCCGACGTTGGTGCCCTCGCTGATGTCGGTGATGTTCGTCAGCCCGTCGGAACCGACCGACACCTTCTTCAGCACGCCCTGATACCCCCGGCGCACCGCCGAGGCGTAGCCGCCACCGGCGATCCAGCCGTGCTGCAGCGCCGCGTGCAGCATCAGGGTGTACATGCTGGAGGCGGAGGTCTCGGTCCAGTTGCCGGGGTCGCTCGCCTTGTCGACGACCTGGAACCAGCGGCCGGTGGCCGGGTCCTGGTAGCGCGCGAAGCCCTTCGCCAAGTGCCTTACGTTGTCCAGCAGTTCGGCGCGGCGCGGATGTTTCGCGGGCAGCAGCTCCAGCACCTCGACATGGGTCATCGCGGTCCACCCGATGGCCCGTGCCCAGAAGTGGGCGGAGGTGCCGGTGGTGGGGTCGGGCTTCCAGGGGGCGTCGCCGTCGGCGTCATAGGCGTGGTAGATCAGCCCGTTGGACGCCTTGAGGTGGCGGAAGTACGTCGAGAGGTTTCTGGTGACCTCCTCGTACGCGAATGTCTCGTCGCCGTAGGCGATGCCGTAGCGCAGCAGGAACGGCTGGGCCATGAAGACGCCGTCGCCCCACAGCTCGTTGGTCTTGCCGGTGGCGTGCCACATCCCGCCGTCCGTGGTGCGCGGATAGGTGGTGATGCGGGCCCGGATCTGGTCGGCGGCGGTCCGGTAGCGCGGATCGCCGGTCTCCTGGTGGAGGATCAGCAGCAGATTGCCGGACTGCATCGCGTCCAGGTTGTCGAAGCTCCGGCTCATATGGCCGTCGGCGTCGACGAAGTTGTCCACCCACCCCTTGATGTAGGCCAGGTACGAGGGCTCCTTGATCCGCTGGTAGACGCGGTAGGCGCCCAGCAGGAAGAGCCCTTGGGTGTAGCCCCAGCCGCCGAGGGTCGTGGGGTCCGGTTTGCGGGCGATGGTGGAGTCCACCACCGCCCGCGACCAGTCGGCGGGCGCCGCGTCGGCGCCCGTCGCCGGCAGGAGAAGGCCGCCGCCGATGCCTAACGCGCTAGCCAGTACGGTCCTGCGTCCGATCACTGGAACTCCTTCTTCCCGATGAAGCGCCATGTACACGCCAAGGATAGCGCCGAACGTTCCGTACCGGGTCGAATGCGGAGGAAAGAGCAGGATCCGCCGCACCGGTGAGCATCCCCGCCACCATGCGGCCGGTGGCGGGGGCGAGCATCAGCCCCAGCATGTTGTGGCCCGTCGCCAGCAGCACCCGGGGATGGCCCGGCACCGGTCCGATCAGCGGCAGCCCATCGGGGGTCATGGGCCGCGGCCCCACCCACTCCTCCTGGCGGTCGTCCCAGTCGGCATGGCGCAGATACGGGCGCGCGGCGGCGACGATGGCCTCGATACGGCGCCCCCGGAACCGGTCGGCGTCACGCTCGAACTCCATCGTCCCGGCGACCCGGACCCGTTTGCCCATCGGAGTGAGCACCACCTTGGCCGCGCCGAGGTGGACCAGCCGGGACGGCGGCGGTTCGGCCGCCACCGAGAAGCTGTACCCCTTGCCCGCCACCAGGTCGATGTCCAGGCCGAGTCCGCGGACCAGTTCGCGCGACCAGACGCCCGCCGCGATGACCACCGCGTCACCGGTGTACGTCCCCGCCGAGGTGCGCACCTCGGTACGGCCACCGCGGTCCGTGACGGCCGACACCCGGGCGCCCTCGACCAGTTCGACGCCCTGCCGCCGCAGCCGCTCGGCGAGCCGGTCCACGAAGAGCGAGGGGTCCAGGGACCACTGACGCTCCACCACGAACCCCGCCCGCGCGCCCTCGGTGAGCGAGGGCTCCGCCGCCGCGAGACGGGCCCCCTCCAGCACACCGCCGGGCGCGATGGGCGCGTCCAGCCGGCGGAAGGCGGCGAGCGCCTCGGCGGCGTACTCGCGGGAGGGGAAGGCGAACAGGAAGCCGTCCTTGTGCGCCTCCCCGTCCACCCCGGCCGCCTCCAGCTCCTCGAAAAGCCCGAAGGTGCCGCTCGCGAGAGCACCGAGGGCGGCGGCCCCCCGCGCGTGGTGGCGCGAGGTGGCCCGCAGCCCGAACCGGACCAGGAAGCGCAGCAGTTCGGCACCGCCCGGGGGGTGGATCGCCAGCGCGCTGTCCTGGCGGTGCAGCCCGCGCAGCGCCGTACCGATGACACCGGGCGCGGCCAGCGGTTCGACCAGGTCGGGGCAGACCTCCCCGGCGTTGCCGCGGGACGCGCCACTGCCCAGCCGGTCGCGTTCGAGGACGGTGACCCGCAGCCCGGCGCCACTGAGGTAGTGGGCACAGGCCAGGCCGACGACTCCGCCACCGACGATCGTGACCGTGGAAGGCGGGGTGTCCGGAAAGGTCATGAGGGCTCCTTCACCGCGGGGGACGGTGTGGTCGAAGAGGTCTCACGGCGGGCACGCGACCGCCCGCGGCGGCTGTGGTCCGTATCCGCCGCACTGGCGTCGGCGAGGGTGAGCCCGCTGGTCTCCGGGGCGAGGATGTACGACGTTCCCCAGCCGATGGCGCAGATCACCGCGCCGAGGAACATGGCCAGCCGGGTGCTGTGGTCGAGGACGACGGGCGCTCCCCAGGTGCCGATGGCGGCGCCGACGCGGCTGATGCCGGTGGCGAAGCCGTTGGCGGTGGCCCGGACCCCGGTCGGGAACAGCTCGGAGGGGTAGATGGCCTGGAGGCACTGACTGGAGAAGCACGCCACGCCGAAGGCCGCGAAGAGGACGATCACGACGGCCGGTGAGGGGTGGGCGAGGGCGGCGAGGCCGAGCAGGGGGATCGCGGAGAGGCCGAAGCTCCACAGGAGCAGGGTGCGCCGCCCCCTGTTGATGACCAGGATCCCCGAGAGCGAGCCGAGCACGAAGAAGATCTGCACCACGACCGAGCCGAGGTAGGAGTCGTTGCCGTCGGCCAGTCCGAAGGAGGACAGGATGGTGGGTTCGTAGGTGGTGATGGCGTAGATCGGCAGCAGCTGACACGCCCAGAAGACGCTGACGAAGACGGTCCGCCGCAGATAGGCGCCGCGGAAGATATCGCCGTAGCGGGTGCGCGAGGCGGTGTCGGCCTCCAGGTCGTCCAGGCTCGCGTCCGGGCCGAGCATCTGCTTCAGCACGGCCTCCGCCTCCTGGCCGCGGCCCTTGCTGAGCAGCCAGCGCGGGGACTCGGGGGTGCCGAAGCGCAGCAGGAGGATGAGGACGGCGGGTATCGCGCTGCTCGCGAGCATCCAGCGCCAGTCGTCATGGCCGGAGGACAGCATCGCCCAGCCGACGACGTACGCGACGGCGGCGCCGACCGACCACATGGTGACCATGATGACCAGCAGCGGTCCCCGGGAGTTCCGCGGCGCGAACTCGGAGGCGATGGTGCCCGCGATCGCGAAGTCGGCACCGATGGCGATGCCCATGAGGAAGCGCAGCACGGTGAGCTGCCAGGGATCGGCGACGAAGAACTGGGCCGCGGAGAGCAGGATGAAGGCGGCGATGTCGAAGAGATAGACCTTCTGCCGCCCGACCCGGTCGGTGACATAGCCGAAGACCAGGCCACCGGCGAACATGCCGACCAGGGAGGCCGAGCCGACCACTCCGGCGTCGAAGGAGTTGAGGTGGTAGTCGGCGGTGAGGAGCGGAAGCGCGACGCCGATGATGCTGAGGATGTAGCCGTCGCAGAACTCACCGCCGCCGGCGTACAGCGTGATGAGCCAGTGAGTGCGGGTGGGACGGGACTTCTCCAGGGATGCTGTGCTCATGGCCGTCTCCTGAGGAGGGCTCCTGGGGAGGAGGGGACGGATGGCCGGGCGGTGCGGGGCGCCCGGTGGTGTTGACGGAAGACGGTAGGCAGCGATGGGCCCCTGGTCATCGTTCGAAGTGTACGAAGACATCGACCTGAGAACGGGTACGTCTGTACGATCCGCCCATGGACCACCTTGGCGGCCCGCTCGGCGGCCCCCCCGTACTGACGCCGGAGCTGGCACAGGAGATCGCCCGCGACATCGGGCGGATCACCGGTTTCAATGTGCTGATCACCGATCCCGGGGCCGTCGTCATCGGCTGTGGCGACCTCGCGCGCGTCGGCACCGTCCACGAGGCGTCCCTGGAGGTGGTGCGCACCGGGCGCCCCGCCACCCACAGCGCCGAGCAGGCGGGCCGGATGCGGGGCGTACGGCCCGGGATGAGCCTGCCGATCACCGTCGGGGAGGAGGTGATCGGCACCGTCTGTCTGACCGGGGTGCCCGAGGAGGTGCACCGCTTCGGCCTGGTGGTGCGGCGGCAGACCGAGATCCTGCTGGAGGAGGCGGCGCTGCTGCGCTCGCGGATGCTCCATGAGCGGGCGGTCGACGACTTCGTCCGGGACATCGCGCTCTACGACCCCGAGGTGGTCGGCCCGGAGGCGGTGGCCGCCCGCGCGGTCGAGCTGGGGCTCTCGCCCGGGGTGGCCCGGAGCGCGGTGCTGCTGGAGGTGCGCTCGGCGGGCACCCCCGACCGGGCGGACGAGGGCCCCGCGGCGGTGTCCCGGCTGACGGTGCTGCGGACGGTGCGGGAGGTGTTCCGCGACCGCCAGGACGTGGCGGGCGAGCAGACCGCGGGCCGGTACGCGGTGCTGGCCGCCGCGCACGAGGGGCGCGCGGCCCCGGAGCGGCTGCCCGAACGGTGCGAGCACCTGCTGGCGCTGCTCGCGGAGCGCCATGGCCTGGACGGCCGGATGGCCGTCGGCGAGCCGGCGGCCGGGGCGGCCGGGATGCACGACTCCTACCGCGACGCTGCGACGGCGCTGCGCACCGGACCGGCGGTCTTCCCCGGCGAGCGGGTCTTCATCGCCTCGGAGCTGCGGGTGCCGCATCTGCTGGGCTCGATACCGCCCCACGACCGGGCCCGGTTCACCGAGGCGGTGCTGGGGCGGCTGCGCGAGCAGCCGGACTGGCCGACGCTGCGGGAGACGCTGATCGGCTGGGCGGAAGGGGGCCTGTCGCTGGTCCGGGTCGCCGAGCGGCTGCACATCCACCGGAACACCCTGCTGTACCGGCTGGAGAAGATCGGGAAGTTGTCGGGCCGCCGGGTGCGCGAGCCCGGCCAGGCCATCGAGATGTATCTCGCCTCCCTCGCCGACATCCTCCGGGAGGGGGCCGGGTGACGTAGGCGGTCTCCGCTACATGGCCGAAACCGGACGCCTCGGCGGGCGGGCCGATCCCCTCGACGCCCCGGCCGGTCGTGTCAACCTCCGACCGGCATAAGCCACCGTCACACCCCGTATGCGAGCGGGACAATGCGTCACCACAAGACCGTCCGCAGGCAATAGTCTCGGCGTACAGGACGTGGCTGAGGAGGCGCCCATGGGGACCGTGGATCGCGAGCAGGCATACGCACGGGCTCGGCAGGAGGCCGAGCGGCTCACCGCGAACGGCATCCAGGCCATCGCGCTGACCTGGGTGGACAACGCGGGTCTGACCCGGGTGAAGTCCGTGCCCACCGCGCGGCTGCCCCAGGCCGCGCGACGCGGGGTCGGGATGTCCCCCGTCTTCGACGTCTATCTCGTGGACGACTCCATGACCACCAGCCGCCATGTCGGCGGCCCGGACGGGGATCTGCGGCTCCTCCCCGACCTGGACCGGCTCACCCCGCTGGCCGCGCAGCCCGGCTGGGCCTGGGCCCCGGTCGACCGGTACGACCAGCGGGGCCGGGCGCACCCCGTCTGCCAGCGGCTGTTCGCCCGGCGGATGACCGAGCGGGCGCGGGAGCGGGGGCTGACCGTGCGCATGGGGTTCGAGACCGAGTGGGTCGTCACCACGGGCGACCCGGACCAGGACCCGCCGCGGTACCCCACCGCGGGCCCCGCCTACGGCATGGCGCGGGTGGTCGACCTCGCCGACTACCTCGCCGATCTGCTGGGCGCGCTGGACGCGCAACAGGCCGAGGTGCACCAGCTCCACCCCGAGTACTCCCCCGGGCAGTTCGAGGTGTCCCTGGCGCCCGCCGATCCGGTCGGCGCCGCCGATCTCGCCGTACTGGTGCGGGAGACGATCCGGGCGTGCTCCGGGCGCGCCGGGTTCAACCCGATGTTCGGCCCGGTGGTGGACCCGGGCGGGGTCGGCAACGGCGCCCATCTCCATCTGAGCCTGTGGCAGGGGGACCGCAATCTGTGCCGGGACGGCGACGGGCCCGACGGCATGACCGCGACGGCCGAGGCGTTCCTCGCCGGGGTGCTGCGCGAGCTGCCCGCCCTGCTCGCCATCGGCGCCCCCACCCCCGCGAGCTACCTCCGGCTCGAACCCTCCCGCTGGGCCGGGGCGTACCAGTGCTGGGGCCTGGAGAACCGGGAGGCCGCGGTGCGCTTCATCACCGGCGCACCGGACGACCCGGGCGCCTCCAACGCCGAGATCAAGTCCTTCGACCCGGCGGCCAACCCCTACTTGGTGGCGGGCGCGGTCATCGCCGCGGGCCTCGGCGGGCTGGACGCCGGGCTCTCCCTGCCCCCACCCGTCTCCGGGGACCCGGCCGTCGAGGGACGCGAGCGGCGGCTGCCCACCTCGCTGCTGACGGCGCTGGAGCACTTCGAGGACTCGACCGTGCTGCGCGAGGCGCTGGGCGATCCGCTCTTCGAGTCCATCGCCGCGGTGCGCCGGGCGGAGTCCGCCCTGTTCGAGAAGTCGTCCCCGCGCGAGATCGCCATCGCGACCCGGAGGCGGTACTGACCGATGGAGGCCGCCGAGCAGACGGATCCGACCGAGCCGCCGCTGCCGCCCCTGGTGGACCACCACTGCCATGGGGTGGCCCGCTCCGAGCTGGGCCCGGCCGAGTTCGAGGCGCTCCTGACCGAATCCGACGCGCCCGCCGCGCTCGGCACCACCTTCTTCGACAGCCAGCTGGGGTTCGCGGTGCGCCGCTGGTGTCCGCCGCTGCTGGACCTCGAACCGCACTGCCCGCCCGCCCCCTACCTCGCCCGGCGGCGCGAGCTGGGCGCGCGGGAGGTGACCCGGCGGCTGCTGGGCGCCGCCGGGATCAGCGAGTTCCTGGTGGACACCGGGCTGCCGGGCAATCTGACCACCCCTCAGGAGCTGGCCCTCGCGGCGGGCGGCACCGCCCATGAGATCGTCCGTCTCGAGCAGCTGGCGGAGCGGATCGCGGACACCTCGCTGACCGCCGACGACTTCCTGACGGGGATGGCGGACGGGATCCGGGAGGCGGCCCGTACGGCAGCCGGTTTCAAATCGGTGGCCGCCTACCGCTACGGCCTGGACTTCGAGCCCGACCCACCGGGCCCCGGCGCCGTCCACACCGCCGCCGAACACTGGCTGGCCCGGCGCGCCCAGGGCGGCACCGCCGCCGCCCGGGTCACCGACCCCGTGCTGCTGCGCCATCTGCTGTGGTCGGCGGCGTACACCGGGCTGCCGCTGCAACTGCACACCGGGTTCGGCGATCCCGATCTGCGGCTGGATCGCTGCGATCCGCTCGCCCTCACCGACTTCATCCGCGCCGTGCGCCCCACGGGCTGCACGCTGATCCTGCTGCACGGCTATCCGTACCACCGCGGCGCCGCCTATCTGGCCGCCGTCTTCCCGCATGTGTACGCCGATGTGGGGCTGGCCCTGTCGCACACCGGGGCGCGGGCCGGGGCGGTGCTCGCCGAGATGCTGGAACTCGCCCCGTTCGGCAAGGTGCTCTTCTCGACCGACGCCTACGGTCTGCCCGAACTGTATGTGGTGGGGGCGCGGCTCTTCCGGGAGGCGCTGACCGGGCTGCTGACCCACTGGGTGGCGGAGGGCGCCTGGTCCCGCCGCGACGCCCGCCGGGTGGCCGCGCTGCTGGGCGCGGACAACGCCCGCCGCGTCTACGGCCTGGGCACCCCGGCCCCCCGCGACGGGTAACCACCCAGGCGCCTGCGGCTCACCTGAGCGGCCTGCCCGCCCTTGCCCCCCGGAGAGCAACGGGCCGCCGCCCCGCGCGGGTACGGGGTCAGATGCCCACTCCCCCGGCCCCGCCCTGCGCCCCGACCGACCAGACCGCTACGGTTCGGGCCCCGAAGGGGCGCGGGGCTGTGTCGATATGCGGCTCCGCCGCGCGGGCGCGACCAGCCACGACGGTGCCGCAGTCGGCCGACGACGCATCGCGACACTTTCCGCGGAGCGCTTAGCCGTGCTCGCCCGGAGGAAACGGCCCAGAGAACGGCGGCCGATGCGAGACGCGGAGGCCGCCCAGCCCCTGGGCGCCGCGTGCGTACGTGGCGGACCGGGGCCCATGCCATGCGCGGAGCGCATACGCAGTACCGTGCCCAGAACGTACTCGACCGTAACCGGAGGAGATCGCATGCGGATCGCCGGCACGACCGTCCTGCTCACCGGGGCCACCGGCGGCATCGGCCAGACACTGGCCCGCGCCTTCGCGGCCAAGGGCGCGAAGCTGCTGCTCACCGGGCGCCGTGAGGAGGTGCTGCGGCCGCTGGCCGAGCGGCTGGGCGGCCGGGCGATCGTCGCCGATCTGGCCGAACGGTCCGATGTGGAGCGGCTCGTCGAGGAGGCGGCGAACGCCCGAATCCTCATCGCCAACGCCGCGCTGCCCGCCAGCGGCCCGGTCCTGGACTACCGGCCCGAGGAGCTGGACCGCGCCCTCGATGTCAATCTGCGCGCGCCGATGCTGCTGTCCCGGCTGATGGCGCCGCGCATGGTGGAGGCGGGCTCCGGCCACCTGGTGATGATCGGCTCACTGTCGGGCCGTACGGCCTCCCCCGGCGCGGCGCTCTACAACGCGGCCAAGTTCGGGCTGCGCGGCTTCACCCTCGGGCTGCGGCAGGACCTGCACGGCACGGGGGTCGGGGTCTCGCTGGTGCAGCCCGGATTCGTGGGCGACGCCGGGATGTTCGCCGACGCGGGGTCGTCCCTCCCCACCGGGGTCCGTACGGTCTCCTCCCGGCGGGTGGCGGCCGCGACGATCCGGGCGATCGAGCGGAACCGGGCCGAGGTGAACGTGGCCCCGCTGGAGCTGCGCCTGGGCAGCGCCATCGGCGGACTGTTCCCGACCATCGCCGAGCGGGCCCAGCGGGGCGCCGGAGCCGGCGAGACGTCCCGTCAGCTCGCCGACGGGCAGCGCGACAAGCGATAGCGCCTCGCGCGCCATGGCCCCGTGCGCGCTCACAAAGACCCGCTCGCGCACGGGTCATTGACACCGCCCAGCCCCCGTGCCAAAGTTTCGCGACCCTGGTCGACAACGTTGTCAGACGGAGGTGCGTCCCATGCGGTCGCTGATCGGTGGAATCCGTGCGCGCGCTGCGGGCACGGTCGCGGGCGTGATGACGGCGGCGCTGCTGGGCGGCGGTCTGCTGGGGCCGCCGGGCGCCGCGGCCGCCGCGGCCGCGTCCCCTCCGGCCGACCCCACCTCGCTGGTCCATCCGTTCGTGGGCACCGAGAACTTCGGCAACACCTTCCCCGGGGCGAGCGCCCCGTTCGGCATGGTCCAGGTCAGCCCGGACACCGGCGGCCAGGGCGGCTACGACTACGACCAGAACGCCATCCACGGCTTCAGCCAGACCCATCTGTCCGGGGTCGGCTGCGGGGTGGCGGGCGAGCTGCCCATCATGCCGACGACCGGCGCGGTCAGCGACGTCGACCCGGACCACTACCGCTCCACCTACAGCCATGACGACGAGGAGGCCACCCCGGGCTACTACCGGGTGGGCCTGAAGTCCTACGGCATCGACGCCGAACTGACCGCCACCCAGCGCACCGGCTGGCAGCGCTACACCTTCCCGGCCACCGGCGCCGCCAATGTGCTGTTCAATACCGGCAAGGCCAATCAGAAGGTCTTCGGCTCCGAGATCCGCGTGGTCGGCGACCGGACCGTCGAGGGCCGGGTGGAGGCCGGGAACTTCTGCGCCGGGAAGGACCGGCACACCGTCTACTTCACCGCCACCTTCGACCGCCCCTTCGCCTCCTACGGCACTTGGCGCGGCACCACCCCCGCCCCCGGCTCCCGCGAGGCGGCCGGAGAGGGCGGCAACGGCGCCTGGGCCACCTTCGACGCGGCCCAGGACCGGGATGTCGTGGTCAAGGTCGGGCTGTCGTACACCGGCCCCGAGGGTGCCCGGAAGAACCTCGCGGCCGAGACCGGGGATTCGTACGACTTCGACGCCACCCGCGCCGCGCTGCACGACACCTGGCGGAAGAAGCTCGACGCGATCCGGGTCGGCGGCGGTACCGAGGAGCGGCAGCGCGCCTTCTACACCGCGCTGTACCACGCCCAGCTGCACCCCAACGTGGCGGGCGACGTGGACGGCCGCTACACCGGCTTCGACGGCGCGACCCACACCGCCTCCGGCTACACCCCGTACCAGAACTTCTCGCTGTGGGACACCTACCGGCCGCAGAACCAGCTGCTGGAGATGGTGGAGCCGGGGGTGGCCCGCGATGTGGCGCTGTCGGTCGTCGCCATCGGCCGGGACGGCGGCTGGCTGCCGCGCTGGGCGCTGGCCAACAGCGAGACCAACATCATGACGGGCGACCCGGTGACCCCCTTCCTCGTCGAGGCGTGGTCCAAGGGCCTGCTGGCCGGGCACGAGGACGAGGCGTACGCGCTGCTGAAGAAGAACGCCACCAGCACCCCGCCCGCCGACTCCCCCTACAACGGCCGCTCCGGAGTGGACTATTACCGCGAGCTGGGCTACGTCCCCTCGGGGCTGAAGCTCGGCACCGACTGCGCCGACAAGGGCGGCGACAACGACTGCGTCCACCCGGCCTCGGCCACCCTGGAGTACTCGGCCGCGGACGCCGCGCTCGCCCTGATGGCGCGCGGGCTCGGACACCGCGCCGACGCCCGGATGTTCGCCGAGCGCGGCCAGACGTACCGCACGCTGTGGGACGCCTCGATCGGGCAGTTCCGGCCGCGCACGGCCGACGGCGCGTGGGTGACCCCGTACGACCCGGTGGAGGCGGGCCGGCAGTTCCACGAGGGCGGCGCCTACCAGTACCAGTGGCTGGTGCCGCAGGACCCGGCCGGGCTCGTGGGGCTGATGGGCGGCCGGAGCGCGACCGAGAAGCGGCTGGACGACTTCTTCGCCTACGGCAAGCTGCTCACCGATCCGGCGGGCACCGCCCGCAATGACTGGATCTCCGCCCCGTACGACTACTACGGCAAGCCCACCTACAACCCAAACAACGAGCCCGATCTGCACGCCCCGTACATGTATCTGTGGGCGGGCGCGCCCGCGAAGGCGGCGACCGTGGTGCGGGCGGCGATGACCCTGTTCACCACCGGGCCGGACGGGATGACCGGCAATGACGACCTCGGCACCATGTCGGCCTGGTACGTCTTCTCCTCGCTGGGCCTGTACCCGACGATGAGCGGCGGGGACTTCCTCGCCCTGTCCAGCCCGCAGTTCTCCTCGGCCGTGGTCCGTATCGGGCGCTACGGCACCCGGCAGGGCGGCACGCTCACGGTCACCGCGCCGGGCGCGAGCGACGCCAAGCGATATGTCCGGAGTGTGTCGCTGAACGGCCGGAACGTGGCGCGGACTTGGCTGGACTGGGACCAGGTGGCCCATGGCGGGAAGCTGGCCCACCGGCTGTCCACCGAGCCGTCGTCCTGGGGCACCGGCCGGGGCGCGGAACCGCCGTCGGTGGGCGCCGCCCGCAAGGGCTGATACCGGCCGGTTGTGGTGTAGGTTCTATGGCCCGCCTGGACACACGGGCCATGGGGGAAGTGGTCGAGCGAGGGAGCGGTGTCCATGCGTGCTGTGGTGTTCGACGAGTTCGGGCGCCGGCCCGACGTCCGGAGCGTCGAGGACCCCGCTCCCTCCCCGCGCGGCGCGGTGATCCGCGTCGAGGCCACCGGACTGTGCCGCAGCGACTGGCACGGCTGGATGGGGCACGACCCGGACATCCGGCTGCCGCACGTCCCCGGCCATGAGCTGGCGGGGGTGATAGAGGAGATCGGCCCCGACGTCCTCAACTGGCGCCCGGGGCAGCGGGTCACCGTGCCGTTCGTATGCGCCTGCGGGCGCTGTGCCGCCTGTGCGGAGGGCGCCCAGCAGGTGTGCGAGCGGCAGACCCAGCCGGGGTTCACCCACTGGGGCTCGTTCGCCGAGTACGTGGCGATCGAGAACGCCGATGTGAACCTGGTCGGGATACGCAACGAGCTCTCGTTCACCACCGCCGCCGGTCTGGGCTGCCGCTTCGCGACCGCCTTCCGCGCCGTCGTCGCCCAGGGCCGGGTGGCCCCGGGCGAGTGGGTCGCGGTGCACGGCTGCGGTGGGGTGGGGCTCTCCGCGGTGATGATCGCCGCCGCGGCCGGGGCCCGGGTGGTGGCGGTGGACATCTCGCCGCAGGCGCTCGCCCTCGCCTCCCGGTTCGGCGCGGCGGTGTGCGTGGACGTGGCGTCCACCCTGGGCTCGGTGGCGGAGGCGGTCGCGGACGCGACGGGCGGCGGCGCCCATGTCTCGCTCGACGCGCTGGGCTCCCCGCGGACCTGCGCGGCGTCCATCAAGAGCCTGCGCCGCCACGGCCGCCATGTCCAGGTCGGGCTGCTGCCCCCGGCCGCCGGGACCCCGATGATCCCGATGGACCGGGTCATCGCCCTGGAGCTGCGGCTGCTGGGCAGCCATGGCATGGCCGCCCATGACTACGGCCCGATGATGGCGATGGTCGAGGCCGGTTCGCTGCGGCCGGATCTGCTGGTCACCGATGTGATCGGGCTGGACGCGGTCCCGGAGGCGCTGTCCACGATGGCCTCCGGGGGCAGGGGCGGGGTCACGGTCATCGAACCGCACCGCCCGCCCCTGGCCGGGAGCTGACGGGCGGCCGTGGCCGGGAGCTGACGGGCCGCCTCGCGGGGGCCGTCGCGGCGAGGCCACCTCGCCGGGAGCGCCTGGGCGGGGCCGCCTGGCGGGGAGCGCCTGGCCAAGGCCGCCTCGCGGGGGACACCTGGCCGGGGACACCTGGCCGGGAACGCCTGGCCGCGAACGCCTGGCCAAGGCCGCCTCGCCGGGGCCGCCTCGCCGAGGCCGCCTCGCCGGGGGCACCTGGGCGGGGCCCGCCTGGCCGGGGCCGCCTGTCCAGGGGCCTGGCCGGGGCCGCCTGTCCGGGGCCGCCTGGCCGGGGCCACCTCGCCGAGGCCGTCGCCGCGAGGGTCAGAGCGGCACGGCGCCCGTCGCCAGAGCCGCGGCGGTCATCACCAGCGTCGTCCCGAACGCCCAGCGGAAGATGAAGCGCTGGTGCTCCCCGAGCTGTACGCCGCTCATGCTGAGGAGGATGAAGGTCGCGGCGGTGAGCGGGCTCAACGGGAAGCCGGTGGTCATCTGGCCGAGGACGGCCGCGCGGGCGATCTCCGCGTGATCGGTGCCGAAGGCGTCGGCGGTCCCGGCGAGCACCGGCAGCACCCCGAAGTAGTAGGCGTCCGGGGTGAGGACGAGGCTCAGCGGCATGCTGGTGACGGCCACGAGCACCGGCAGATGGCCGCCGAGCCCGTCGGGGATGATGTCGACCAGCGCCTCGGCCATCTTCCCGATCATCCCGGTGCCGCCGAGGATGCCGGTGAACACCCCGGCCGCGAAGATCATGGTGATGACGAGCACCACGCTCCGGCCGTGCTTCTCCAGCAGTTCCTGCTGGTCCTCCCAGCGGGGGTGGTTGACCAGCAGCGCGAGGACGAAGGCGAAGACGAAGAGCACGGGCAGCGGCATGGCCTCCAGCACCAGGCAGACCAGCAGGGCCACGGTGAGCAGCAGATTGAAGACGGTGAGCGCGAGACCGGGGCGGGCGGCGACCCGGGGTGTGCCGGGGCCGTCCCCGGCCGCCATCTCGGCCCGTGGCGCGGGCTCGAGCGCGCCGAGCCGCCGCCGCTCACGGCGTCCGATGAGATACGCGGCGAGCAGCACCCAGGCGATACCGGCGGCGAGGGCGGGCAGCAGTGGCGTGATGATGTCGGAGGTGTCGATCTTCAGGGCCGCGGCGGCGCGGGCCGTCGGCCCGCCCCACGGGATCATGTTCATCACGCCCGCGCCCAGGCCGACCACCCCGGCGAGCACCAGCCGGCTCATCCCGAGCCGCTGATAGACGGGGAGCAGCGCGGAGATGGTGATGAGGAAGGTGGAGGCGCCGTCGCCGTCGAGCCCGACGCACAGGGTCAGAACGGCGGTGCCGACCGTGATCCGTACCGGGTCGTTCCTGGTGGCGCGGAGAATGCCGCGGATCAGCGGTTCGAAGAGGCCCGCGTCGATCATCAGGCTGAAGTAGAGCACCGCGAAGGCGATCATGATGCCGGTCGGGGCGACCTTGGACAGCCCGTCGAGCGCCATCGGGCCCAAGTCGTCGCCGTATCCGCCGATGACCGCGGTGGCCACGGGCGTGAGGACGAGGGCCACCAGCACCGAGACCCGTTTGGTCATGGTGAGCAGCAGGAAGCCGCCGATCGTGCAGAACCCCAGTGCTGCCAGCATGGCCGCTCGCTTCCTCGTCCGGTCGGGTGCTGCCGAAGAGTTTCCGAGCGGGGAAAGATCCGCGTCCAGCATCGAACACAGATCTATCCATGCGTTTCGCGCAACAGTTCCCCTGCCCGGCCGCCGCGCCTACGCTCACGGACCATGGACGTCACCCTGCGCCAGCTGACCGCGTACGCGGCGGTCGCGCGTGCCGTGAGCTTCACCGCGGCCGCCGCCGAACTGCATGTGTCCCAGTCGTCGCTGAGCCGTGCGGTCGCCGATCTGGAACGGACGCTGGGGATGCGGCTGCTGGAACGGGACACCCGCAATGTGCGGCTCACCCCGGCGGGCGCCGAGGCGCTGCGGATCGCCGACCAGATCCTCTCCGCGCACCGCGCGGGCCTGGCCCAGCTGGGGCGCTACGGCGCCGGTGAGCGCGGTGCGGTGGCCCTGGCGACCCTGCCCTCGGTCGCGGCCGTGCTGCTGCCGCCGGTGATCTCCGCCTTCCGCGCACGGCGCCCGGAGATGACCGTACGGCTGCTGGACGGGCTGGAGCGCTCGGTGCTGGACCGGGTGGTCGACGGGGACGCCGACTTCGCCGTCAGCACGGTGGCCCGGCGCGCCCGGGGCATCACGCTGCGGCCGCTGGTGCGGGACCGCTTCGACGCGGTGCTCCCGGAGCACCATCCGCTGGCCGAGCGGGCGGAGGTGACCTGGGAGGAACTGGGCCGGGAACCGTTCCTCGCGGTGGGCACCGACTCCAGCGTGCGCCGGATGACCGACGCGGCCTTCGCCCAGGCCGGGATGGAGGCCAACCCGGCGGCCGAGGCGTCGAACGTGGCCACGGTGGGCGGTCTGGTGGCGGCCGGGCTCGGCGTCTCCGCGCTGCCCGCCCTGGTCCATCCGCTGGTGGGGCCGGGCCGGCTGGTGCGGCGCCCGCTGGTGGGGCCGGTGGTGGAGCGCCGGCTGTACGTCGTCCTGCCGACGCGCCGCACGCTTCCGCCGGGGGCGCGCCGCTTTCTGGAGCAGCTGGAGGAGTTCCGCTCCGCGGCGGACGCCTTGCCCGCGGGGGTGGAGTGGGAGGAGGCGGGCGAGGACCGGTGAGGGCGCCGGGGGCACAGCGGCGGGATCGACCGCCGGGCGGCGATCCTTGCGAGATCCGCATGAATTGATCCCCCTTCATTGCTGGACGCGCATACCCCCCGCCCCGCAGCCTGGCCGCATGGAGGACCAGACCAGCACAGGGCAGGGACAGCTCACAGGGCTGAGGGTGGTGGAGTTCGCCCATGTCGTGGCGGGCCCCCTCGCCGGGGGGATGCTCGCCGACCAGGGCGCGGACGTCGTCCACGTGGAGCCGCCGGGCTCCGGTGACGCGGCGCGGGCGATGGGCCCGCGGCGCGACGGCGTACCGCTGTGGTTCAAGGTGGCAGGCCGCAACAAGCGCTCAGTGACCCTGGATCTGCACCACGAGGAGGGCCGGGAGGTCGCCCGGGAGCTGATCGCCTGGGCCGATGTGGTGATCGTGACGCTCCGGGCGGGTCGGCTGCGCGCCTGGGGCCTGGACTGGCAGGCCGTCCACGCGCTCAACCCCACCGCGATCCTGTTGCAGATCTCCGGTTTCGGCGCCACTTCCTCGCGGGCCGACGCCCCCGGTTTCGGGAAGATGGGCGAGGCCCGCAGCGGGGTGGTCCATCTGACCGGCTTCCCCGACGGCCCGCCCGTGCACACCGGCTTCTCGCACGGCGACGCGGTCACCGGGCTGATGGGCGCGTTCGCGGTCCTGGCCGCGCTGCACCGCCGTGACACCGATCCGGATTCGTTCGACGGCGAGTGGATCGACCTGGCGCTGTTCGAGCCGCTGTACCGCCTGGTGGAGTGGCAGATCATCGCGTACGACCAGCTCGGTACGGCCCCCGAGCGGGCGGGCAACCAGCTGGCCGTCGCCCCGGCCGCCGTCATCAACACCTACCGCAGCGCCGACGGCGACTGGCTCACCGTCACCTCCGCCACCAACCGGTCGGTGCGCAATGTGGTGCGGCTGCTGGGCCTGCCCGACGAGGAGTTCGCCACCGTGGAGCAGCAGCACGCGGGGCGCGAGCGGCTCGACGCGGAACTGCGGGAGTGGGTGACGGCGCGCCCGGCGGCCGAATGCCTCGCGGCGTTCGAGCGGGCCGAGGTGGTGGCCTCGCGGGTGTTCACCGCCGCCGATATCGTCGCCGACCCGGTCTACGCCGAACGCGAGGACATCATCACGGTGGACGACCCCGACCTGGGCCCGGTGCGGATGCAGGCGGTGATCCCGCGCTTCCACCGCTCCCCCGGCGCGGTGTGGCGCACCGGTCCCGCACTCGGCGCGGACAACGCGCTGGTCTACGGGGACTGGCTGGGCATCGACGACGGACGGCTGGCGAAGCTGGAGGCCGAGGGTGTCATCTGACGGCGTGCCGGGCGCGCCCGGCGTGACCGCGCACCGCGTCCCCCTGCGCTCCCTGCTGTTCGTGCCCGGCAGCCGCACCGGCTGGCTGCCCAAGGCGGAGGCGGCGGGCGCCGACGCGGCCATCCTCGACCTGGAGGACGCCGTCCCGGAGGACGGCAAGACGGCGGCGCGGGAGGCCGCGGCCGCGGCCGTCGACCGGGCGGCCGGGACGCCCCCCGGTCCGATGCGGCTGCTCGTACGGATCAACGCGCTGGACCGCGCGGCGGGCTGGCAGGGCGCCGACGAGCTGCGGGCGGTCGCCCGACCCGGGCTCTACGGCATCGTGCTGCCCAAGGTGAGCGGCCCCGAGGACGTGACCACCGCCGACCGGCTGCTGGCCTGGTGCGAGCGCGAACACGGTCTGCCCGAGGGCCATTTCGCCCTGCTGCCGCTGCTGGAGACGGCACGCGGGCTGCGCGAGGCGTACGCCATCGGCCGGGCCGCCGCCCGGATCGCCCACCTGGGCGCGGTGGCCGCCCCGGGCGGAGATGTGGAACGGGCGGTCGGCTACCGCTGGAGCCCCGAGGGCGAGGAGACCCGCGAGCTACGGGCCCGGGTGCTGCTCGACGCCCGCGCCGCGGACCGCCCCCACCCGGTGGCCGGACTGTGGGCGGACGTGGCGGACCTCGCGGGGCTACGGCGCTTCGCGGAGCGGAACCGTGCGCTGGGGTATGAGGGGATGGCCGTGATCCACCCGTCGCATGTGCCGGTGGTCAACGAGGTGTTCTCGCCGGACACGGAGGAACTGGCCCGCTGCCGGCGGCTGATCGCGGCGGTGGAGCGGGCGCAGGCGGAGGGGGCCGGGGCGGTGCGCTTCGAGGGGCGGATGGTGGACGAGGCGATGGCGGCGACGGCCCGCCAGACCCTGGCCCGCCAGGGTCTGGCGGGCCAGTCCGACCGCGACGCCCTCGATTGACAAACGGAACTTCGTTCCGTATAAGTGAATCGGAGGATGACTCCGATTACTTTTCAAGGGGTGGGGGCATTGACTGACAGCCCGAGCGCGGTGTTCGAGAAGCTGCTGGCCGGCATGGTCAGCCGCGACTTCGACAATCTCCGGCGGCTCTACGCGCCGGACATCGTGTTGGAGCACCCGTTCGCGGTGCCGGAGCCGACCGTGACCCGCGGTCAGGAGGGCCTGCGGCGCCTTCTGGACGGAATGCGGGAGTGGTTCGAGATGACCGCGAAGAACGTGGTCATCCACGAGACCGCCGACCCCGAGGTCATCGTGGCCGAATGGGACTATGAGACGCGCGTGCCCGGCACCGACAAGCCGCTCACCACGGCCAACGTGATCGTGATGCGCGTTCGCGACGGCCGGATCGTCGAGTCCCGTGACTACCACAACCACGCGGCCCTCGCCCGGATCATCAGCGGCTGAGCGCCCGAGCCGATGAGTCGCAGCGGCGCGTTGATCCAGTCACTTTCCCCGCCGGGCCTCATCGACGAATATCTGCTCTGCGTCCACCCGCTCGTCCTGGGCGCCGGGCGCCGCCTGTTCGCCGACGGCTTCGGTCCCATCGCGTTCGGTCTCGCCGACGCGACCCCGACGGCCACCGGCGTCGTCATCGCCACCTATCGGCCTCTCGGGGGGTAGCACACGGGTCCTCCGGGTCAGGAGCACGGCGAGGGACCGTGCGGTGATCACCACGGTGGAGGCCAGGGCGGCCGCGGCCGACCAGATGACGAGGGCGGGCCAGATGTAGACGAGCTGGGCCAGGGTTCCCTCACGGTTCATGAACAGGCCGATGATGTCGGTCAGTTGGGTGAACAAGACGATCGGGACGGCGCAGGGCAGCATGCGCAGACCCACTCGCCACAGCGGCCGGTCCGCGGTGCGCCGCGCCCAGCGGGTGCCCGAACGGCCCCGAGCACGCCCAGCGCGATCGCCAGCAGGGTCAGCGCCGCGAGGACGTAGTCGGCCTTCATCGTGAACGGAGTGCGCACCGCCGGCGGCTTGCCCTGGGCCAGGTCGACCAGGCCGTCGAGCATGACGGCGGCGTCGTCCCCGGAGATCATGCCGGTGTTGGCCACGATCGCGATGCCGGTCCGGCTGTCGGGCAGCAGCGTCTGGATGGCGTTGTGGGTCAGGAGTTCCCCGGTGTGCCGGATCTGCCGGGGCTCCTCCCCGGACGGGCTCAGGGACCAGCCCATCGCGTACTCGCGGCCCTTCGGCGGGGTGTGCATGACGTCGACGCTCCGCGCGGAGACGACGCGCCGCCCCGCCGCGGACACGCCCTGGTTGTTCTGGGCGATCAGCCACTGGGAGAGGTCGTCGGCCGTGGTGACGACGCCGTGGCCGCCGGCCGCGAACCAGCGGGGGTGGGAGCGCGGGAACAGCATGCCGTAGGCGCGGACGTAGCCCCGGGCGTGATCGGGCATGTCATCGGTGGTGCCGACCGACTTGGTGTGGGTCATGCCCAGGGGCCGGAACACCTGGGTGGCCAGGTAGTCCGCGAAGGGCCGCCCGCTGACGACCTCGACCAGCCGTGCGGCGACGAAGTAGTTGGGGTTGTGGTAGTTCCACTCGGTGCCCGGCCGCGCGGCGAGCCGGGCACCGCGCATGTCCGCGACCGCCTCGGTGAGTGTGTGTGCCTGGGGCCGGGTGAGGTCGGGGTAGGCGGAGTCGGCCATGCCCGATGTCTGGTTCAGCAGCTGCCGTACGGTGATCTTCTCGGCCCGCCGGTCGGCCATCGTGAACTCGGGCAGATAGCGATGGGCGGGCTGGTCCAGGTCGACTCGGCCTTCCTCGACCAGGCGCATGACGGCCATGGCGGTCATGGACTTGGAGAGCGAGGCCACGGGCACCGGTGTCCGCGCGGTCATGGCCTTCCCGGCCGCGGTGTGCCCGTATCCGGCCGCGTGCACGACCTGGTCGCCCCTGGTGACCGCCACCACGGCGCCCGGCAGGTCGGTCCGTTCCATATAGGCGTTGACGTAGGCGTCGATCGAGGCGGCGTTCAGGGTGGGGTGGGTTGGGGTGGTGGCGTGGGCGGTCGCCGGGCGGCCCAACGCCGTCGAGGCGATGAGCAGGGCAACCGCCAGGCGGAAGAGACGTCTGTATCCACGGATCGGCATGGCGCTCATCCCACCGGGGCGGGGCGGGCGGCGCATTGGTGTACGTACGAGATCAGAGGTAGTGCGCGCACTACCGACCGGGGACGGCCGGCTCGCATATCTTCTGCGGGTGCCTTCTCGAACAGCCTGGCAGGCTCTCGCTCAGCATCCGTTGGGGTTCCTGGCCTCGGCCTGGCCCTGGCGGGCCTTGGCCTATCTGCTGTCCGGGGTCGTCTTCGGCGCGGTCGCCATGGTCACGCTGCTGACCATGGCCCTGGCCGGGCTGGTGTCGCTGATCGTGGGGGTGGGAGCCGTTCTCCTCCTCGCCGTGGCGCTGTCCGGCATCCTGGTCACCCGGATCGAACGCCGGCGGCTGCGGCTGGTGGACCCGGACCCGGCGCCGGATCCGCACCGGGCCCCTGAACGCCCGGGGCCGCGGGGGTGGCTGGAGACCCGGCTGCGGGAGCCCGCGACCTGGCGGGAGCTGAGCTTCACCGCGGTGTCGATGACCGCCCTGTGGTGGATGGACCTGCTCGTCCTGGCCTTCGCCCTCGCCCTGCCCGTCCTGCTCATGACGTCGCCGATGGATGACCCCGGCGCGTGGCCGTGGCTGGTCATCGGCCTGTGCCTGCTGCCGGCGGCGCCGTACACCATCACCGCCTGGGCCGGCGCCCGTGCCGCGCTGACCCGCCTGATCCTGGCGCCCCGCGACGGCGAACTGGGCCGGGAGCTCACCGAGGTCCGGGCCTCCCGGGCGCGTCTGGTGGACGCCTTCGACGCGGAGCGCCGACGGATCGAGCGGGACCTGCACGACGGCGCCCAGCAGCGGCTGGTCTCCATCAACGTCATACTCGGCCTGGCCGGTCTGGACGCGGAGCCGGGCTCGCCGGTGGCCCGGCAGCTCGCACAGGCCCAGGGCGAAGTCACCCTAGCCGTCAACGAGTTGCGTGAGCTCAGCCGGGGTGTGCACCCCAAGGCCCTCACCGACCATGGCCTCGCCGCGGCCGTCGGCAACCTCACCACCCGCTCCGCCCTGCCGGTCACCGTCGACATCCGGCTGCCGTACCGCTTGCCCGCGACCGTGGAGAGCACGGGGTACTTCGTCGTCGCCGAGGCCCTGGCCAACGCCACCAAGCACAGCCGGGCCACCCGGGCCGAGGTCCACGCCAGGCTGGACGCGGATGTCCTGACGCTGTCGGTCCGGGACAACGGCGTCGGCGGGGCGGACCCGGCCGCGGGCACCGGTCTGGTCGGCCTGGCCGACCGCGTCGCCGCGGCGGACGGCAGACTGCGGATATCCAGCCCGGCGGGCGGCCCTACACTGCTGCGCGTGGAGCTCCCGTGCCGCTGAACATCGTGCTCGCCGAAGACTCACCGCTGTTGCGGGACGGCCTGGTCAGCGTGCTCACCCGCTTCGGCCACCGGGTGTCGGCGGCCGTCGGCGACGCCGACGCGCTGATCGCCGCGGCCCATGAGCACGACCCCGACATCGTCATCACCGATGTGCGGATGCCACCGGGCAACGCCGACGACGGCCTCCGCGCCGCGGTCGCGCTGCGCGGCCACCGCGCCGGCCTGCCCATTCTGGTGCTCAGCCAGTACATCGAGCAGTCCTACGCCACCCACCTGCTCGACCTAGGCAGCGAGAGCGGCATCGGCTATCTGCTCAAGGACCGGGTCAGCGCCGTCACCCACTTCGCGAGCGCGGTCGAGCAGGTGGCCGCCGGGGCGACGGTCATGGACCCCGAGGTGGTGCGCCAGCTCCTGCGCCGACGGCAGGATCCCTTGCGGCGGCTCACGCCCCGGGAGCGCGAGGTCCTCTCCCTCATGGCCGAGGGACGCTCCAATGCCGAGATCGCCCGCGGCCTCTATGTCACCGAGGCCGCGGTCAACAAGCATGTCAGCTCCATCCTCCAGAAGCTCGACCTCCGGCTGGACGGCCACGGTCACCGGCGCGTCCTCGCGGTGCTCACCTACCTGCGCGCCTGACCGTCCGATGCCCCGGCGTCGAGGAGCAGCTTCGCGGCCACCGTCGTCCCGTCGGTGGGCATCGTGCCCGCCACGGCCCTCGCCCGCGCCCGGGTCCCGGGGGTCAGGGCCGTCTTCAGCGCGGCCGACAGGGAGTCGAGGGTCGGGGCCGGACCGTCGTGTGCCACGCCGATGCCCAGCTCGGCCACCCGGGCGGCCCAGTGCGGCTGGTCCGCGATCTGGGGGACCACCACCTGAGGCGCGCCGGCCTTGGCGGCTGTCGTCGTGGTGCCCGCGCCACCGTGGTGGACGACGGCGGCCACCCGGCCGAACAGCGCCTGATGGTTGACCTCGCCCACGGCCAGGCAGTCGTCCCGGTCGTCGATCGGGGCCAGTTCGGCCCAGCCGCGGGCGAGGAGCACGCGGTGGCCCTGCGCGCGGACCGCCTCGACGGTCACCCGGGCGAGGTCGGTCGAGGTGTGCATGGCCATGCTGCCGAAGCCCACGTACACCGGCGGTTCACCGGCGTCCAGGAAGGCCTCCAGCTCATCCGGGAGCGGACGTTCGTCCGGCAGGATCCACGCCCCGGTCTGTACGAGGTCGAGTTCCGTCATGTCCTGCCACGGGCCCAGGACCGGATCCGCCGCCAGCAACGCCCGGTCGGTGAAGACGTAGTCGCGGACGTTGTCCACCGGCGGCAGGCCGATCGCCGCCCGGTGGCGGTTCTCCGCCTCGCCGTACAGTTCGTTCACGCGCTGGGCGTCCTGCTCCCACAGCACCTTGAGGTCGGTCTCCTCCGGGGGCGACGGCGTGCCGGGCCGCTTCCCGGGACGGAAGTGCCGCGAGGGCAGTCCGAACGGATGGAAGCACGCGAACACATAGCGGATGCCCAGCTTCTCGGCCACCGAGCGGGCGCCGGCCGGCATCAGGCCGGTCGCGAGGAGCACATCGCATCCCTCGGCCGCCGCGGCGAGCGTGTCGAACCGCGCGGCGACCAGCTCGGGCGCGAGCCAGAACGCGTCCCGCGCCGACGGCGGCCGCTCGCCGGTCACCACCGAGCGCACCGTCGGGCCGAGCGGCACCAGCTCCACACCGACACCGGCCAGCAGCGCCGCGAACTCCTCGTC
Source organism: Streptomyces endocoffeicus (assembly GCF_016741935.1). GTDB lineage: Bacteria > Actinomycetota > Actinomycetes > Streptomycetales > Streptomycetaceae > Streptomyces > Streptomyces endocoffeicus. The sequence goes on from NZ_JAERRG010000001.1 coordinate 1,624,992, forward strand.
CGGCGGCGCGCACACCCGCGCCTCCGCGCCGAGTTCCCGCAACCGCACCGCGAGTCCCGCCAGCGGTTCGACGTCCCCGCGCGACCCCCATGACGACAACACCACACGCATATCGCAAACTCCCCGTTTCCCCAGGTCCTGGCATCGGCCGCCCATCCTGAGGCACGCCCCGGGGCTTGCCGCAAGCCCCCCGGTGCGCTATAGGTTGATAGTGGCAGGGAGGAGTACCTCCCTGCCTTCGCTGTTTCGTCAGCCGAGGCCCGTCGGGCCGGGTCCGTCAGCCCGGGTTCGTCAGTCCAGGCCCGTCAGTCCAGACCCGTCAGTCCAGGTCCGCCAGATCGAGCCCGCTCAGCCGCTCGGGGTCGGCCAGGATGTCGACCGCCACGATCCTGCCGTCCGCGACCGTGAAGGCCAGCACCGAATACGGCCGCCCCTCCCGCGAACTGACCACGCCCACGGCCCCGTTGACGAGCGCGGGCCGGGCGTGGAGGCCCGGTCCGCTGAGGCGGGAGAAGGTGAGCGCCTGGTCCGCCACGGCGGCGGCGCCGCGCACCTCGCGCGGGGCGCGGGCGGGCGCGGAGCCGTAGTCGGCGCGCAGCACCACATCCGGGTCGAGCACGGCGATCAGCCCCTCGAAGTCGCCGTCGCGCGCGGCGGCGAGGAAGGCGCCCACGACCTCGCGCTGCCGGGCGAGGTCCGCGTCGGGGACCGGGGCCGCTCCCCGCACCCGGCGGCGGGCGCGGCTGGCGAGCTGACGGGCGGCGGCCGGGGTGCGGTCGACGATGGGGGCGATCTCGTCGAACGGCACGGCGAACAGATCGTGCAGTACGAAGGCCAGCCGCTCGGCGGGGGCCAGCGTCTCCAGGACGACCAGCAGGGCGAGGCCGACGGAGTCGGCGAGCAGCGCCTGGTCCTCGGGGCCGGGCCCGCTCGCACGGCTGATGACCGGGTCCGGGAGGCGCACGCCCAGGGGCTCCTCGCGCCGGGCGGTGCGCGAGCGCAGCATGTCCAGGCAGACCCGGCCGACGACGGTGGTCAGCCAGCCGCCCAGGTTCTCCACCGCGCCGGTGTCGGAGCGGCTGAGCCTCAGCCATGCCTCCTGGACGGCGTCGTCCGCCTCGCTCAGCGAGCCGAGCATGCGGTAGGCCACCGCGCGCAGATGGCCGCGGTTGGCCTCGAAGCCCTCCGCCAGAAGGTGGTTCTCGTTCATCGGTCATATCCCCTTGTCCGGACCGCACCGTCGCAGGCCACACCGTGCTGACGGATGGGCCGGGCGCGATGTGACAGAGAGGCGGGACGGACCGTGCACCCGTCCAGTCCCTTGACGCGCTGCGATCACATCATTACACAAGTTGGGAGCGCTCCCATGCCTCCCACTCCCCAGGAGGGTCCCCCATGTCCCTGCCCCTGTTACGCCGTCCGCGCGGTACGCGGGCCGCCACCGCACTGCTCACCGGTGCGCTGCTGCTGATCGCGGCCCAGTCCGCGCCTGCCGGAGCGGACTCCCCCACGGCTCCCGCGGCTGCCGCGCCCTCCGCCGTCCAGGTCAATCAGCTGGGGTATCTGCCGGACGGCCCCAAACGCGCCACCGTCGTCAGCGCGAGCACCACCGCCCTGCCCTGGCAGCTGCGCGACGCCGCGGGGCGGACGGCCGCCTCGGGCACCACCACCGTACGGGGCGCGGACGCCGCCTCCGGGCAGTCGGCGCATCTGGTGGACTTCTCCGCGTACCGAGGGACGGGCACCGGCTACACGCTCACCGTGGACGGGCGGACCAGCCACCCCTTCGACCTCCGCGCGAACCTCTACGACGGGCTGCGCGCGGACGCGATGTCCTTCTTCTACCAGCAGCGCAGCGGCATTCCCATCGAGGCGTCGCTCGCCGGCGCCGACTACGCGCGCCCGGCGGGCCATCTGGGCGTCGCCCCCAACCGGGGTGACACCGCCGTGCCCTGCGTCAGCGGGGTGTGCGACTACACCCGGGATGTGCGCGGCGGCTGGTACGACGCCGGTGACCAGGGCAAATACGTGGTCAACGGCGGACTCGCGGTCTGGCAGCTGGTCAACTCCTTCGAGCGCGCCAAGCGTACGGGGCACGCGGCCGCGCTCGGGGATGCCACGCTGCGCGTCCCCGAGCGCGGCAACGGGATCCCCGATGTGCTCGACGAGGCACGCTGGGAGCTGGAGTTCCTGATGCGCATGCAGATCCCGGAGGGCAAGCCGCGGGCGGGCATGGCCTTCCACAAGGTCCATGACGCCGCCTGGACCGGACTGCCCACCCGGCCGGAGCAGGACGCCGAGCCGCGTGAGCTGCACGCGCCGTCCACCGCCGCCACCCTCAACCTGGCCGCCGCGGCGGCGCAGTGCGCCCGGGTCTACGCCCCGTACGACGCCGCCTTCGCCGCCCGCTGCCTGGACTCCGCGCGCCGCGCCTGGGCCGCCGCGCGGGCGAACCCCGGTGTGCTCGCACCGGCATCCGACTCCACCGGCGGCGGGGCGTACGACGACAGCGAGGTGGGCGACGAGTTCTACTGGGCGGCGGCGGAGCTGTACGCGACCACCGGGGAGGCGCGGTACCGGGACGCGGTCACCTCCTCGCCGTACCACACCGCGAGCGATGTGTTCGCCCCGGTCGGCTTCAGCTGGCAGGACACCGGGCCCCTCGGCCGGATCGTCCTGGCCACCGTCCCCAACGGCCTGCCCGCCACCGACCTCGCCCGCGTCCGCGCCTCCGTGGTGTCCGCGGCCGACGCCCGCTTGAGCACGATGGCCGCTCAGGGCTACGCGGTGCCGCTTCCGGCGGACGGCTACGTATGGGGCTCCAACGGCCAGGTGGCCAACAACGGGACCGTCCTGGCCGTCGCCTACGAACTCACCGAGCAGCGGCGGTACCGCACCGGGGCGCTGGAGACGCTGGACTATCTGCTCGGCCGGAACGCGCTCGGCCAGTCGTATGTCACCGGCTACGGCGAGCGCGCCTCGCAGAACCAGCACCACCGCTTCTGGGCACACCAGTACGACGCCTCGCTGCCGAACCCGCCCGCCGGATCGATCGCGGGCGGCGCGAACTCGGGGCTGCAGGATCCGGTGGCGCAGGAGAAGCTCCCCGGGTGCGCGCCCGCGGCGTGCTACATCGACGACATCGGCTCGTACTCCACGAATGAGGTGGCGATCAACTGGAACGCGCCGCTGGCGTGGCTGGCCGCGTTCGCCGCGGAACGCGGCTGACCGGGCGGGCGAGGGGTCTCCCGGCCCCTCGCCCCACCCCCTTCGCCTCATCTCACCGGGGCAGCTGCGCCTCGATCGCGGCGACGACATCGTCCGCCTCCGGCTCGGTCCGCGGCCGGAACCGGCCCACGACCTCACCGTCCGGCGAGATCAGGAACTTCTCGAAGTTCCACTGCACATCCCCCGCCTCGCCCTGCGCGTCCGCCGTTCCCGTCAGCTCGGCGTAGAGCGGATGCCGCTGCTCGCCGTTGACATCGATCTTCTCCAGCAGCGGGAAGGACACCCCGTAGGTCGTCGAGCAGAACGTCTGGATCTCCTCGCTCGTCCCCGGCTCCTGCCCCGCGAACTGGTTGCACGGAACCCCCAGCACGGTGAACCCGCGCCCGGCATAGCGCTGCTGCAGCCGCTCGAGCCCCTCGTACTGCGGGGTCAGACCGCACTTGGACGCCACATTGACCACCAGCAGCGCCGCACCCCGATGCTCACCGAGCGAGGTCGGCTCGCCGGTGAGGGTGCGCAGGGGGATGTCGTACAGGCTCATGGGATCTACCGCCTTCGTCGTTCGGTGGGTGAGCCCAATCTATGGGGGTCCCGGTAGTTCTCAAGACACGGGGCCGACCCGCCCTAAGCAACCAAGGTTGACTATCGCCATTAGTCAACTACAGTTGCTTACATGCCGGCAGAAGACGTACCCGTACCCGAGGGACCCGCCGACGCTCTGGCGGCCGTCGTGGCGCTGCGGCGCCTGGCCGACCAATTGGAGGACGCCGCCGTGGAGCAGGCCATGCGCGCGGGCTGGAGCTGGCCCGACGTCGCCGAGGCCCTCGGCGTCACCCGTCAGGCGGTCCACAAGAAGCACGCCAAGCGGCTCATCGCCGTCGGCGTCACGCTGAGGAGGCGACAGTGAGCGCGATCGACCACTACATCAACGCGATCTTGGAGCAGGGGGCCGCGGAGGCGCGGGAGGACGGCTCCGCGGCGACCGAGGCCCACCACCTCCTGCTGGCGATCGCCGACGACGACGGCAGCGCCGCGCACCGCGTACTGACCGCGGCGGGGCTCGGGCGGCAGACGATCAGGAACGCACTGGACCGGGAGTTCGAGCACAGCCTGAACGCGGTCGGGGTGTCCCTGGCCTCCTTCGGCCTCCCGAAGCCCAGCCGGGACCCCAAGCGCCCACCAAAGGTCGGCGCCTCCGCCAGGCTCGCGCTCGAACGCGGCTTCGCCGCCTCCACCGGCAAGAAGGACCTGCGCCCCACGCATCTGCTGCTCGGCATCCTGAACACCGGGATCGGCACCGTACCCCGCGCGCTCACGCTGGCCGGTATCGATCGGGCGGACCTGATGGCACGTGCCCGGGAGACGCTCGCGAGCGGCAACTGGTGAATCGGGCGCACCGAATTCACTTGCCCGCACGGCCCGGCCGACCACGGCTGAACCGCCCCTTCCTCCGGCGAAGAGAGGTCATCTCATGACGACGAGCGAGACGGTCGTGCTCGACATCGACGGGCTGCGCATGCGCTACGGCTCGGTCGACGTCCTGCACGACGTCACCTTCCAGGTCCGCCACGGCGAGGTGGTCGCCCTGCTGGGACCGAACGGCGCGGGCAAGACCACCACGATCGAGATCCTGGAAGGTTTCCGGGCGCGGTCGGCCGGCCGGGTCGAGGTGCTCGGCGCCGATCCAGCCCACGGCGACGAGCCGTGGCGGGCACGGGTGGGGGTCGTCCTCCAGTCGTGGCGGGACCACGGGAAATGGAGGGTGCGCGAACTACTCGCCCATCTGGGTTCCTACTACGCCGACTACTCCACCGAGCGGATCACCCGGCCCTGGGCCGCGGATACCCTCATTGCGGCCGTCGGTCTGACCGAGCACGCGAACAAGAAGATCAGGATGCTCTCCGGTGGTCAGCGGCGCCGGCTGGATGTGGCGATCGGCCTCGTGGGCCGCCCTGAACTGGTATTCCTCGATGAACCCGGCTCCGGGCTCGACCCGGTCGCCCGGCGCGAGTTCCACGACCTCGTCCAAGGCCTCGCCGATGAAGGTGAGACCACGATCCTGCTCACCACCCACGATCTGAACGAGGCCGAGAACCTCGCCGACCGCATCCTGGTCCTCAACCACGGCCGGATCGTCGCCGACGGCACGGCAGCGGAGCTCGCCCAGCGGATCGCGGGTGAGGACCAGGTGCGCTGGACCCGCGACGGGCAGCACTTCCGGCACTCGACCACCGAGTCCACCGCGTTCGCCTTCGACCTGTTCCAGCAGTACGGCGCGGCGATCGAGAACCTCGAAATCCGTCGGGCCTCGCTGGAAGACACCTATCTCTCCCTGGTGCACCGGGCCGAGTCCGGCAGGTACGAAGCAGCACACGTGAACAAGGCCGAAGAAGAGGTGGCCCGATGAATCCGACGGCGACGGCGCTCCGGGCCGGCTGGTCCCGCGGCCTGATCGAGCTGCGGCAGACCCTCACCAACGGCGGGGATCTGTTCAACCACTTCTTTTGGCCCGTGTTGATGCTGGCCACCCTGTTCTTCCTGCGGGATGTGTCCTTCGAACAGAGCGGATTTATGCTCGGTGCCCTTGCCCTGCCCAGCATCCTTGGCATGAACGCCGCGATGGGCATGGTCACCATGAGTCAGATCCTCACCGCCGACCGCGAGGATGGAACTCTGCTGCGCGCCAAGGCGACACCGCACGGCATGCAGGGCTACCTGGTCGGCAAGGTCGTCTCGGTGTCCGGCGGCCTGCTGGTCGACGTCGCGATCTTTCTGATCCCCGCCCTGTTCCTCATTTCCGGCCTCTCGGTCGGCGGCCCGGGGCCCTGGCTGACCCTGAGCTGGGTGCTGGCATTGGGCCTGGTGGCAACCCTGCCGCTCGGCGCGGTGCTGGGCTCGGTGTTCACCAGCACCCGCAGTCAGGGACTTCTCACGCTCCCGATACTCGCGATGATCGCGATCTCCGGGATCTTCTACCCGATCGCCGCGCTGCCGGAGTGGGTGCAGTGGATCGCCCAGGGCTTCCCGATCTACTGGCTCGGCCTCGGCATGCGCTCGGCCCTGCTGCCGGGCTCGGCCGCCGCGGTCGAGATCGACGAGTCCTGGCGACACCTCGAGACCGCGGGTGCGCTGGGCGCCTGGGCGGTGCTCGGCCTGCTCGTGGCGCCGGTCGTGCTCCGGCGAATGGCACGCCGGGAGTCCGGCTCGACCGTGGCCGAACGCCGCGAGCGCGCCCTGCGGCGGGTCGGGTGATGCCGTTGTTCTTCGGCGAGTACTGCTGAGACCCCCTATGCGCGGACCACCGCCCCTCACCGTCGTCACCAAGAGCGGCTCACCGTCGACATCACCCAGCGCCTCGCCCACCCCGGCCGCACGAGCGTTCAAGCCCCGGACCTCCGCAAGGCGCACGCTGGACTCATCGCCTCAACCAGCGAAGGAACCACAGGAATGAGCGAGAACGCCTCGAGCGCACCGATGAACCTCGACGAGACGGAAACGGTCCGCCTGGCCGTCTACCACGGATTCGCGCGTACCGGACGGGCTCCGGGCGTGCCGGGGCTCGCCGCGCTCACCGGACTCGCTCCCGACCGGGTACGCCAGGAACTGCGCACCCTTCATGCCAGCCATGATCTGGTCCTGGACCCTCCCGCTGTCCGGCCTGCGACGCCCCGCACGCCTGGGTGGTGGGCCGGGAGGCACCCCCGCAGGGCGGCCAGGTGGCCCATTTCCTCATCCCTATGAGCCGGGCCTGGGACGATGTCGTGCACACCTGCGGCAACCAGCGCCTGTTCTGCTCCACCGACTGCGTCGGCACCTGGCTGCGCGAGACGGGCCAGGAGCGTGGCTACGTCATGGATCTGGCCACCCTGTGGCGCTTCGCCAGTGACTGGTACTCCGGCCGCCTGGAGCCGGGCTACACCCGCCGCGACCCCGCCGCCGCCAGTGCCTACTTCGCCGAGGTCGGCCTGCACGGCCCCTTCTGGGGCTTGCCCGACTGAGACCGGACGCCACCCGTCCGGCGCTCAGGGTGCCGCCATACCCGGCCAGGCCCGCGGGTACGGTACGCGCAGCGTCTCGGCCGCCACCGGAGTGTGGTCCGCGGCGGCGTGGAGGCGGCCGTCGCGCAGGACGACGGCACCGCTGCGGAGCATGGTCGTGACCAGTTCGTGGGCGAGGGCCTCGGGCGTACGGTCCAGCAGCCGGGCGGCGTCGGTCAGCCAGGCACGGGCGTGCAGGTACGGCTCGATCGCGTCGGCCGGGACGCCGCCGCGGATCATCAGGGCGAACGCGAAGATCCGGCGGGCGCCGTACCAGACCGCCCCGTCGGGGTCGTCGACGAGCCGCTGGGCACGGCGCACGGCGGCGGCGAGGGCCGCGGCGGGATCGGCGGGGACCGGACCGTGGGAGGGCAGGATCACCCGCGGGGCGAGGTCGGCCAGCCGTTTGAGGGAGGCGAGCGCGGTGGCGGCCATGTCGGGACCGTCGAGGGCGAGGTTCACCCAGCCGACGTCGTAGTCCGACAGCGCGTCCCCGACCACCAGGGTCCGCTCCTCCGGCTGCCACAGGGCCAGATGGCCCGGGGTGTGCCCGGGCGTGCGGACGACCTCCCAGTCGATGTCCCCGAGGCGGAGGACCTGGGCGTCGTCGAGCGGGATGTCGACGGTGTACGGGGCGACGGGCTGGTCGAGGTACTCGGCCGCGCAGCAGCCCGGGTCCCGGCGGGCGATCGCCTCCGCCTCCGGGGCCCCGGCCGCGATGCCCGCGCCGCCCGCCTGGAGGAGCGCGTTGCCGCCGACGTGGTCGGAGTGCCAGTGGGTGTTGACGACGAGGGCGATGTCCCCGGCGTGTGCGCGGGCCCAGTCGGCGGTCTCCCGCGCATGGCCGACGAACCCGCTGTCGACCAGAGCCGGTTGCCGTCCGGTCAGCAGGAGGGTGTTGGCGTCGGGGAAGGGGCGCTGCCACCAGGTCAGCCACGGCGGTAGGGCCGAGGGAGACGGCTGGGGGCTCATTCGGCGGACCTGTTCACGCGGATCAGCGTCTGCTGGCCGTTGGCGACGAGCTTCCGGGTGCCGTCGCCTTGGACGCCGTACACCTCGAGACCGCAGACGGTCAGGGTGCGTCCGGGCCTGAGGACGGTGCCGATCGCTTCGAGGTGGTCGCCGGCGGCGGGCGCGAGGAGGTTGATCTTGTACTCGACGGTGAGGACGTCGGAGTCCTCGTCGAACAGGGTGAGAGCCGCGTAGCCCCCGGCGCTGTCCGCGATGGCGCTGGTGGCGCCGGCGTGGACGTAGCCGTGCTGCTGGGTCACCTCGGGCCGGGACGGAAGCACGATCCGGACGCGGCCGGGGCCGATGTGGGCGAGGCGCGCGCCGAGGTGGGACATCAGGCCCTGCCGGTCGAAGCTGTCCTGGACGCGCTTCCGCACCGCGGGGCTCGCCTGTTCCCGCCGCGTCTGGTCTTCCACCTTCTGCCGCGTCTGGTCCTCCACGTACATGCTCTCCTTCGGATCCGTGTCGGGTGGAGCGGGACGTGTCTTCATATCCGACGATCGTTCCCTCTCGCATTTCTTGCTCTGGGAGGGAACGCTAGGTCGGATGCGCCCGAAGGTGTTTGCGTCTTTACCCGTAGATCGCGGGATGCGGGGGAGAGTCTTCCGACCCTGGGCGTCCAAGGGGAAGATTTTCCCGCATCCCGCGGGGCAGCCGGTCTGGTGACGGCTGCCCCGCGGGAGGCGGCGGACCAGCGGGGCAGCGGCCTACTCAGGCGGCGTCGGCGTGGCGTGGTTGCGGTACATCGCCTGGATGTCGAGCTCCAGCTTGACCGTGGGGCCGACCACGGCGATGCCGCGGGCGAGCATATTGCGCCAGTTCAGGGTGTAGTCCTCGCGGTGGAGTTCGGCCGTGGCGAGGGCGGCGCAGCGCAGTTCCTGTTCGTAACCGCCGTTGACGGCGCCGAGGTACGTGGTGTCCAGGGTCACCGAGCGGCTCACGCCGTGCATCGTGAGGGGGCCCTGGAGGGTCCACTTGGGGCCGCTGCGCCAGGTGAAGCGGTTGCTGGCGAAGTGGATCTCCGGGAAGTTGGCGACGTCGAGGAAGTCGGCCGAGCGCAGATGGGCGTCGCGGGTGTTGTTGCCGGTGTTGATGCTGGAGGCGTCGATGACGACCTCGACGCGGGAGTCCTCCATCCGCTCGGCGATGTGGATGCCGCCCCGGAAGCGGGTGAAGCGGCCGTGCACATTGGCCATGCCCACGTGGCGGGCGATGAAGCGGATCGCGGTGTGCGGCGGGTCGAAGAGCCAGGTGCCGGGCGGCGGGAGTTCGAGCTGCTGGGAGGGCTCCATCTGCACCCGGCGGGGAGGGTCGCTCTGGCCGTGGGTGATGTCGACGGTGAGGCGGTTGGGCTGCAGACCGCTTCCGGTGAGCAGCACCGTGTACTGCCCCGGCTCGAGCGTGGCGAGGAACAGTCCATGCGGATCGGTGGTGGCCTTGGCCACCGTACGGGCGGCGCCACGCGTCTCGGTGACGGTGACCTCCACGCCGCCCAGGGCCTGGCCAACGGGGTCCAGGACCTCGCAGCTGAAGGCTCCGGCACCCACGGGCAGGGCGATGTTGAGTCCTGATCCGCGGTCCGGACGCTTGGTGCGCATGCGCCGGAGCAGTGCGAGGGGCATTGCAGTCATCTCACTAACGGTTTCTCTGGGGATGGGGGCGCGTCCATGATGAAGCCCCAGGGTGAGCTCCGGACGCCTGGGGGGTGGCTGTCAGCCGTGGCCGAGGATCTTCCGTAGCGCCCCGAGCAGCAACTCCCCCGCTTGCGGGGAGACTTCGGGGTGGCGGAAGCCGATGTGGTTGTCGGGGCGGACCAGCAGGGCGCCGCAGTCGCCGATTTCGCGCAGCCGGGCCCAGTCGCCGTAGGGGTCCTCGTACTCCTGGCCGGGGCCGATGGAGACGGTGGCGAGTTCGACGCCCAGTTCCTGACGGACCGCCGCGGCCGCCTCCTCCCAGCGGCCTCCGCCGATGCCGGTGAAGAGGGTGAACCGGCCGTGGCCGCCGAGGTCGAGGGTCGACAGCCGCTCACGGCCCCGGACGACCCATGCGTGCGGCAGTTTGGCGCCGGGATGCGTCGTGGGCTGGTGGTGCAGCTCCGGGTCGCGGTCGAAGCCGGGGTCGGGGGTACCGTCGGGGACGACGGCGTCCGAGACGTACCGCTGGTTCATCTCCACGCCGTGCGCGTTGAACTCGTACACCTTGGCCGCGATGGCCTCGCGCAGCCGCTGCCGTTGCTTGGCACCCTCGGGCGTGGCGTCCTTACGGGCGTCGACATTGCGCCACATCTGCTCGGGATCGGAGGTGGAGAGCAGATCCAGCGCCTCGAAAACCGGCGCGGTCTCACCGATGCTCCGGTTCGCGCGCTCGACGGTCTGCCGTCCCACCGGGGCCCGTTCGGCGGAGTAGGTGTCCAGCAGGGCCGGGGCGGCGGTGCCGTCGAGGACCAGCTTGAGCTTCCAGGCGAGGTTGTAGGCGTCCTGGACGGAGGTGTTGGAGCCCAGCCCGTTGGACGGCGGATGGCGGTGGACGGCGTCGCCCGCGCACAGCACCCGCCGGTCGGCGTAGCTCTCGGCGTACAGATGGTTGACGGTCCACGCCGAGGTGGAGGTGATGCGCACGGGGATCGTCTCGTCGCCGAGCAGCCGGTGCACCACGGACCGCGCGAACTCCTCGGTAAGGTCCGGCGGGCCCGCGTCGAGGCCGTAGCCCCACACCACCATCCACTCGGTCCAGGGCCGCACACAGCGCACCAGGCCCGCGCCGATGCCGCCGACGGTCGCGCCGGGGGCGAGCACCCAGTAGAGCGTGGAGGGGCGATGGGCGGTCAGATGGGTCAGATCCGCCTCGAAGACGATGTTGAGGCTGCCCGCGACGCCCATCCGGCCGACCGTGGGCAGCCCGGCGTTCTCCACGACGCGGCTGCGCCCGCCGTCGGCGCCGACCAGATAGCGGGCCCGGACGCGGTAGGTGTCCCCGCGCAGCCGGTCCTCGACCAGCGCGGTCACGGCGTCGTCCGACTGCTCGTGGGAGAGGTACTCGGTGTGGAAGCGCAGCGCGGTGCCCCGGGAGACCGCGGCGTTCACCAGCACCGGCTCCATCAGATGCTGCGGCATGTCGCACATCCGGCTGGGGCTGGCCAGTTCGTGCCCCGCCTGGACGAGCGGGTCGTTGCCCCAGGAGCGCAGCCGTCCCAGCTCCTCGCCCGCGAGGCTGGTGCAGAAGACGGTGTTCCCCATCAGCGGCTGCGGGGTGGCCAGGGCGGTGACCTGGTCCTCGACGCCGAGGTCGCGCAGCACCTCCATGGTGCGCTGGTTGGTGATGTGCGCGCGGGGCGTGTCCGCCAGGCTTCCGTACCGGGTGACCATGACGTTGGGCACGCCGTAGGTGCTCAGGGCGAGCGCGGTCGCGGCTCCGGCGGGGCCGCTGCCCACGACCAGTACGTCGGTCTCGACGGTCTCCACTGCTGAAGGGCTCCTCTCGGTCCTCTCCCCGTGCTCTCCCCCGTGATGGCCGGTCTCGCGGCTCCACCGTGATGACCGATCCGGCTCCACCGTGACAGCCGGTCTCCCGGTCCGATCGGTGATCGCCGGCCGACCATTGATGATCTTGTTCCAGAACCCGGACCCCGAGGTGTCTCATTTCGAAACAGTGGCGACGTATACGGTGGAGGAGCTGTGACGACCACCGACGACACCCCCGCCGACCCGGCCCTCTCCTCGCTGCGCCGGGCGCGGGACCGGTTCTTCAGCGGACGGCCACCGGGCGACGGAATCCCCGAGGAGCTCGCCCAAGCCTGGCGGCGGGCGCGGTTCTTCGGCGTACCGCGCGATCTGGCGGCCCCGCCCAGGGTCCGGCCACCGGTGGACTCCCCGCTGCTGGCCGCGGCGCGCCCCGTACTGGACCGCGTGGCGCCCACGCTGAGCGGTGCGATGGGGCTGGTGCTGGTCGACTCCCGCTGCCGGGCGCTGTGGTCGGGCGGCGGGCGTTACGCCGGTACGCCCGACGGGATGGCCGGTTTCGATCTGTCGGAGAAGGCGGTCGGGCACAACAGCGCCGCGCTCGCGCTGCGCACGGGGCGCCGGGCCGAGGTCCACGGCCCCGAGCACTTCCTCGACCTGTGGCAGGAGGTGTCGGCGGTCAGCGTTCCGCTGTACGAGCCGACGGCGGGCCGCCCGGTCGGCACCGTCACCGTGGTGGCCCCGCTGGGCGAGGGCCGCACCGCCCACCCGGGCGCGGCGCTCGCCGAGGCCACCGCGCACGCGATCGAGACGGAGCTGCTGGGTCGGGAGCGCCCGCCGGAGCGGGTGCTGCTCGACGCGTATCTGCGGCAGCGGGCCGAGGGGGCGGCGGTGGCGGCGCTCGACGGCAGCAGCCGCCTCGTCAGCCCGGAGGCCGCGCGACTGCTGTCGCACGAGACGCTGGCACGGCTGGAACGGCATGCCACGGCCCTCCTCAGGGACGCGGACACGGGACCGGCCACCGGGCTGGCCACGGGACCGCAGGACCACGCACCGGACGAGATCCCCGTACCGGACGACGAGATCCGCGTACCGGACGGCGCCGGGCTCACCGTAAGGATGACGCGCCTGGTACACGGGGGCGCGGTCATCGGGGCCGTGGCCACGGTGTGCACGGCGGCCCGGCGGGCGCGGTCGGCGGAACGGCGGGGCCATGACCGGCTCCCGGGGCTCGTGGGCACGTCCCGGCCCTGGCGGCTGGCTGTCTCCCGGGCGACGGAGCTGGCGCGGGCCGTGGAACCGCTGCTGCTGATCGGCGAGCCGGGCGTGGGCAAGACCGCGCTGGCCCGCGCCCTGCTCGGCCTGCGGGGCACGGCCGCGCCGCGTGTCGTCGACGCCGCCGAGCAGGTGCCCGGCGAGGTCCCGCGCTGGTGTCACGCGCTCGCGGAGCTCCCGGAGTCGGAGGGGGACGGCGGCGCGCCGCCGCTGCTCCTGCGCCACGCCGAGCGGCTGGGCCAGGCCGATGTGGCGGCGCTGCTGTCGCTGCTGGCGGAGCGGCCAGCGGTGCCGCTGGTGGCGACCCACACCCCGGGCGCGCCCACCGGACCGTGTCTGAGCCGGCTGCTGGACATCCTCGCGGCCCGGTCGGTGACGCTGCCGCCGCTGCGCGAACGCGTCGAGGACATCTCCGCGCTGCTGGCGGGCCTCACCCGGCGCCCCTCCCCCGGACGTCCCCCGCTGACCTGGAGCCTGGACGCCCGCCGGGCGCTGGAGCAGCACACCTGGCCGGGCAATGTGGCCGAACTCACCCATGTCGTACGGGAGGTGGCCGAGCGCCGCCGCGCCACCGGGCCGGTGCGCCGCGAGGAGCTGCCGTACGGACTGCGGGTGCCACCGGCCACCCGCCGGCTGAGCGGTATCGAACGGGCGGAGCGCACCGCGATCCTGGAGGCACTGCGCCGGCACGGGGACAACAAGGCGCGGGCCGCCGAGTCCCTGGGCATCGGCCGGGCCACGTTGTACCGGAAGTTGCGGACGTACGGAATGGACCAGGCGTAGCGGCGGAAACAGTCTCCAGGGGGCCGGTCACACCGGAGCCGGTCATGGGCCGCGGAGGGGGAACGGTGACGCGAGACAACAGCGCCGAGAGCGAGGCGGTCACGGGCAGGCTGCTGATCCTGGAGTACGAGCAGGTGAAGGAGGAGCAGCGGGCGCGGATCGGGTTCCGCGACAATCTGCTCTACGCGACGCTGGCCGCGATGGCGGCCATCATCACCTTCTCCCTGCAGAGCCATGGGCGCCCGGAGCTGCTGTTGCTGCTGCCCCCGGCGTCGGCGCTGCTGGGCTGGGCATATCTGGTCAACGACGAGAAGATATCGGCCATCGGACGGTATGTCCGGGAGGATCTGGGGCCCCGGCTGACGGCGCTCGCCCCGGGCCGGCCACCGGTGTTCGGCTGGGAGCGGGCCCACCGCGACGACGGCCGCCGGGTCTCCCGCAAGCGACTGCAGCTCGCGGCGGACCTGCTGCTGTTCACGGTGGCGCCGCTCGCCGCGCTCATCGTGTACTGGGCGTCGGAGCCGGTGCGGGCGGTGCTGCTGGGGGTGTCGGTGGCGGAGGTGGCGCTGGTCGTCGTACTGGCGGTGCAGATCGTGCTGTACGCGGATCTGCACCGGCCGTGACGCGTTGACACCCGTGGGGTGCGTCGGGTCCGTAAGGTGTCGGCAGAGGCTGTCCTAGGGGGGATCGGTGGGCGCTGGTGGCAATGGGGGTGCGCTGTGGGCCGATGTGGTGGTCCTGACCGCGCTGGAGGTCGAGTACCGGGCGGTGCGCGCCCACTTGGAGGATCCGCGGCCGGTCCCGGCGGAGCGGGGCGCGCTGTTCGAGCTGGGGGTGTTCCGCGACGGGTCCGAGGCGCGGAGCGTCGCCATCCATATGACGGGTCCGGGGAACCCGGGTGCCGCGGCCTCGGTCGAACGGGCGGCGGCGCTCTTCGCGCCCCGGGCGGTGCTGTTCGTGGGGGTTGCGGGTGGCCGTAAGGATGTCGCGCTGGGCGATGTGGTGGCCGCCGACGCGGTGTACGACTACGAGACCGGCAAGGACACCGAGACCGGGTTCCTGCCCCGGCAGAAGACCTATCAGTCGGCGTACGGGCTGGTGCAGCTGGCCCGGTGGGTGGCGGCGGCCGACGAATGGCAGCAACGGGTCCGGCCGGGGGACGGCGCGCCGCGCCCCCGCGCCCATGTGAAGCCCCTCGCGGCGGGCGGGCGGGTGGTGGCGCACCACCGCTCGGACGTCGGGCTGAGGCTCGCGGCCAGTGCGGGGGACGCGCTCGCGGTGGACATGGAGGGCTTCGGTTTCCTCGCCGGGGCGTATGTCAACCAGCATCTGGACGCGCTGGTGATCCGCGGCATCTCGGATCTGCTCGGGGACAAGGGCGAGGCGCACGACGAGCGCTGGCAGCCGGTGGCCTCGCGGAACGCGGCCGCCTTCGCCTTCGAACTGATCGGCCGCATTCCGGTGGCGCGCCTTGTGGCGCCCCGGCCGCTCGCCGCCGGTACGCGGTCCCTCGGCACCGATACACGGTCCCTCAGCGCCGATGCGCGGTCCCTCGCCGCCGGTACGCCGCCCGAGACCGCCCGGCGCCGCAGGCTGACCATCCGTGACCTCGGCGTACTCGCGGACGCCCTGCTGGCCGTGGCCGGGATGACCTCCCCCGCACGCTGGCAGCAGCTGCTCGACGAACTGCCCACCGTCGGCACCGCGGTGAGCCGTCAGTCGGCGAGCCGTGCGGAGGCCCTGTCCCTGCTGCGCGTCTGCGAGGCGCGGCGGGCGATCGGCGAACTGGTGGAAGTGGTCGCCGTGCTCGCGCCGGACGATCCGGCGGCCGCCGAACTCGCCCGGCGTGTCGAGGAACTCGGATTGGAGTGACCCTCCTCACCCTCCCACCCCCGCGGATGAGGGCCCCGGGCCGCCCTCCCCCGCACCCGCTGCGAGCCACCCCGGGAGGGCGTCCCCGCGCGAGCTCGGCGGAACCGTCCAGGTGGGCCCCTGAGGAGGACGGCCCTCCGCCTCGCGGTCGCCGTGGGCGCGGGCTCCCCAGTCCACCGCCGGGAGGTGTCCCGGCCCCGGCGGGGCCCGCCCGGGGCACGGGGGACGGTGCCACGGACATACTCGCCAGGGGTGTCACGAGAGGCTTGCGGGGCATACAAGTTGTCCCGGAGTCCCGGCGGGTGGCACCCGCGTATGGCAGGGTCTCCGGCGGGATCATCGGCGGCGGGGACCGGTGATGCGGCCTCGGGGGAGGGCACGGCATGGCGGCCATGGGGGAAGGTGGCCTGAAATCGGTCGGCAACCTCGTCACGGCGTTGAAGGAGTTCCGCTGTCTGACGGATCCGGATCTGCGCACGCTGTGTCTGGATCTGGTCGCCATGGAGCTGGAGATGACCAGTGTCCCCGTGCGTGCCCACCGGGTGACCGACTACTTCCTGGTGGAGCTGGCCCGCGAATGCCTGGAAAACGTGCGGATCATGCACGCGCTACGCGCGTCCCTCGCGGTGATGGCGGCGGCGGACGAGGAGGCGATCAAGCGGCTCGACTCGGTCATGGAGCAGATGACGGCCCGTCCGGCGCTGCCCGAGACCGCCATCGCGAAGCTGCGGTCGCTGCTGGAGGAGCTGGAGATCGAGCAGCTGGGCCAGCTGTGCCGTACGGCGGCGGGCCCGCTGCAGGACGTTCCCGCGGTCACCGGCCCCTGGCACGCCTTCGAGGTGCTCAGCCGGATGAACGCACAGCCGGGCGGGCTGCCGCCGGGGCTCGCCCTGGTGGAGTACCTCGCGGCGGCGGCGCGTCCGCTGCAGAGGGCCGACGCGCTGCGCGACTGGGCCGATGAGCAGGCCCGGGAGCTGGGTCTGACGCCTCAGCTGCGGTCGCTGCGGCAGCAGGTGGGGCATGCCGCCCCGGCCGGTCCGGTGGACGCCTATCTGGTGATCCGGCTGCTGCCGCGGGAGGAGGCCGGATACTACGAGCTCTCGTCCTGGCACCAGTACGACCCCACCGGCTGGCATCCGGTCCGCGGCCCGGTCACCCAGGTCACCGCGGAGACCGCGGAGCGGGCGGTGCAGACGCTGGTGTACCGGGCGGCCGAGGAGTGGGACGACGCCCGCGCGATCCACATCGAGTTCATGCTCGGCCCGGATGACCTGAATCTGCCGGTCCACCGCTGGCGTCTGGAGCTCGACAGCGAGCTTCCGATTCCGCTGTACCTGGGCCATCCGGTGGTCGTACGGAGCCTGGAGCGCAGCTGGACCAGGCGCTGGCACCGGGAGTGGAAGCACCGCTGGAACCTCTTCGACCAGCAGCCCGAGCGCGCCAAGCAGCTCGTCGTGGACGGCGAGGACCCGGACAGCCCGCGCTCCGGCGACCCCACCGCGCTGCTGGCCCGGCTCAAGGCCGATCCGCAGGTGGTGGCCCTGGTCCTGACCTCGCCTCCGGGCATCACGCCCGAGGGCACCTCGGAGGCGCTGACCGCCTGGCGGGCCGGGATTCCGGTGGTCGCCTGGGACGGCCGGGCGACCCGGACCCCCGGCTTCGTCCAGCAGCTTGGACAAAAACAGGCCGACGCCAGCGGGAACCTGGCACGGCTCCGCGAAGCCGTGACAGAGTTACGTCTGGACGCCCATACGATCGACTCCGCGGAGCGGGAGCATCACCTGGGGCAACATGTGGTGCTCGTTTGGGACGACCCGACCCGTCCCGTGGAACCGCAAGGGCGCATGACGGGGCCGGACGAGGGGGTGGGTGGTCGATGAGCGACGAAGAGCCTGCGCGGCGCCACAACGGACGGATCCACCAGGATTCCGGTTCCGCCTCGGCCGCCCTGCCGTCCGGGATACCGCGCCCCTGGTGGATCTACCAGGGCACCGGGCGCCCGCTGCACGACGTAAGCCTGGAGGAGATCCTTCCGCCGCCGCCCCCGTGGCGCGCCTTCGGCGGGGTCTCGGCCTGCCCGGTCGAGGGCAACGGCCGGTCCGGCGCGTTATCGGACGCGGACGACGCCCCGACCGAGCCCCCGGCGCCACCGGAGGACGAGCAGGACACCGCCCGGCGGCTGGGCGCGACCCCCCTGGGCGTGCGCTCCGACCCGGAGGAGGCCGATCTCGTCAACGCGGCGCTGATCCTCAGGCGTCCCCTTCTGGTGACCGGCCGCCCGGGCACCGGCAAGTCCACGCTGGCGTACCGCATCAGCCGGGAGTTGGGCCTGGGCCGGGTGCTGCGCTGGCCGATCACCACGCGTTCGACCCTGCGGTCCGGGCTTTACGGCTACGATGCCGTCGGCCGTGTGCACGCCGCCGCGGCCGGCCAGGCGTCGGAGGGGGACACGCACGAACCCGGACCGGAGGACATCGGCGACTTCCTCCAACTCGGGCCGCTGGGCACGGCGATGCTCCCGCACCGCCTGCCGCGCGTCCTGCTCATCGACGAATTCGACAAGAGCGATATCGATCTGCCCAATGACCTCCTCGACATCTTCGAGGCCGGTGAGTACTCCATCCCCGAGCTGGTGCGCATCCGCAGACGCCGCCCGGCCGTATCGGTCCTCACCGACGACCCGGACCGCAGTACCGTCATCGCCTCGGGACGGGTGCGCTGCCGCGCCTTCCCCGTCGTCGTCATCACCAGCAACGGCGAGCGGGACTTCCCGCCCGCGTTCCTGCGGCGCTGTCTCCAGCTGCGGCTGCCCGACCCGGACGCGGACCGGCTCGCCGCGATCGTGGCCGCGCATCTGGGGCGGGCCGACGATCCGCGTGCGCGGGAGCTGATCCAGATGTTCCTCGAGCGCAGCGAGCGCGAAGGCGGCCTCGCCGCCGACCAGTTGCTCAACGCGGTGTATCTGGTGACGTCCCAGTCGCATGTTCCGGGGCCCGAGTGGGAGGAGCTACTGCAGGCCGTTTGGCATCGGCTGGACAGCGCAGCGGGCTCGACATGACACACCACCCAGGCGGCAGGTCCGCCGGGCCGGGCCCACGGGACCTCGACTGGCGGCAGCTCGCCGACGCCATGTGGCTGGCGGTCTGCAAGGCCGAGACGGACCGTGGCCCCGGACCGCCGGACCCCGGCCCCCTCCCCGGGACACCGGAGGCGGATGCCCCGCCGCCCGGTGACGAGCCGTCGGACGAGCCGCGGCAGGACCGGCGGGGGGAGCGCCCCGCGTCCGGCCCCGAGGCGGCGCCCGCGGTGTCGGAACCGCCGCTCCCCGCGGAGCTGGTCGGCGTCTCCGCGCCGCCCGGCGAGGCGGAGCCGGCGACCGTCGCGGAGGCCTTCGTACCGGTGCGCCGGCCGTCCGCCGACGGGCCGCCGTTGCCCGAGCGCGCCCTGTCCCGGGCGCTGCGGCCGCTCAAGCGCACCGCGCCCTCGCCGGTCGAGATGGAGGTCGACGAGGAGGCCACGGCCGAGCAGGCGGCGCGCGAGGGGCTGTGGGTGCCCGACCTGGTGCCCGTGCGCGAGCGCTGGATGGACGCCGTCCTGGTGGTGGACTGCGGCAGTTCGATGGTGGTGTGGCGGCGGACGGCCGAGCATCTGGTCACCGTGCTGCAGCGCACCGGCGCCTTCCGGGATGTGCGGGTGCACCGGGTGAACACCGACCATCCGTTACCCGCCGAGGACCGGTCGCCGGTGGCGGGGATGCCACCGCGCGGCAAGCGGACGGTGCTGGTGCTGACCGACGGCATCGGCGCGGCCTGGGGCGATGAGAGCGCCCAGCGCGCGCTGGCCGGCTGGGCGCGGCACGCGTCGGTCGCGGTACTGCACGTCCTGCACCAGGGCCGCTGGCACCACACCGGGGTGGCGCCGGAGCGGGTGCGGGTGCGGATCCCCGAACCGGGCGCCCCCAACGGCACCTGGCGGCGGGCGGACGGCGGCTCCTGGCCGGGCGGCGCGCCGCCGGTCCCGGTGCTGGAGCTGGAGGCGCGGTGGATGGCCAACTGGGCGCGGCTGGTGGCCCGCCCGTCGGCGCGCGGCGAGGACACGATGGCGCTGCTGCCCGGGGCGCCCGCCGAGCGCTGGGATCCCGAACCGGAACCGAGCGCCTGGGATCGCGTCTTCCGGTTCCGCGCCACCGCCTCGCCGAGCGCCTTCCGGCTGGCGTCCCGGCTGGCCGCGGCCCCGTTGAACATTCCCGTGATGGAGTTCGTGCAGGGCATCCACCAGCCGGAGGGCAGTCCGGGCGATCTGGCCGAGGTCCTGCTGGGCGGGCTGCTGCGCAAGGTGGCGACCGCCGACCCGCTGGACGAGACGGGCATCGGCTACGAGTTCCACGACGGGGTGCGCGAACTGCTGCTGTCCGCCGGGATGCGGGACGAGTCGCTGTACATCCTCGGCAGCGTCCTGGACCGGCTGGGCCGCCGCTGGAAACCGCTGCTGATGCTGCGCGATCTGCTCAACCACCCCTCGGGCTCGGTGGGAGACCTCCCCAGGACGGAGCGCCTGCTGCCCTACATCCGCCTCCAGGAGCAGGTCTACCAGGCGCTTTCCGGACCCTATCTGGCGGGCGCGCGCTCCTTTCGCGCCCTTGTCCTGGCCCATCAGGCGCTCGCCCGCTCGGGGGAAAGCCCGCCCGATCCAGTTGAAGACGCGTCACACAGGGGAAAATATGTGGTCTCCGAGGCGGTTGCGGCCATGACTGACTCCACGACTCCCCGAACAGACCCGCTGTCCCAGGCCGACGATTCACCATCCCCGCCGGCGCCTGGCTCGCCGGGCCCGGCGGGGGAGCATCTGAGAGGAACATTCGTGTCCGTGACCGCTGCCCGGACCCTGCCCACCGTGGAGGAGCGCCAGCCCGGGGAACCCCCGTCCATTTGGGGAAATGTACCGCCCCGGAACAACAACTTCACCGGGCGGCAGACGTTGCTCGACACTCTCCACGAACGGCTGAAGAGCGAGGGCACCGCCGCCGTGCTGCCCGAGGCCCTGCACGGGCTGGGCGGGGTGGGCAAGTCACAGATCGCCCTGGAGTACGTCCATCAGCACGCCGCCGACTACGACGCGGTGTGGTGGATCCCGGCGGAGCGCCCCGAGCAGATCCGCCAGGCGCTGGTCCAGCTCGCCGACCGGCTCGGGCTGCACGCGGGCATGGAGGCCAACACGGCCGTGCCCAGCGTCCTCGACGCGCTGCGCACCGGACGCCCGTGCCGCAACTGGCTGCTGGTCTTCGACAACGCCGAGGAGCTGGAGACGGTTCGGCCGTTCTTCCCCGCGGGCGGGCCGGGCCGGATCCTGGTCACCTCGAGGAACGCCCAGTGGTCGCGCGCCGCCCGCACCGTCGAAGTGGACGTCTTCGAGCGCGAGGAGAGCATCGAGCTGCTGCGCCGCCGGGGGCCGGAGCTGCCGCGCGACCAGGCGGACCGGGTCGCCGACGCGCTGGGGGACCTTCCGCTGGCCATCGAGCAGGCGGCCGCGTGGCTCACCGAAACCGGGATGCCGGTCGACGAGTATCTCCAGGTCTTCGAGGACGAGCGGGCCGATGTCTCCACCCGCCGCAATGAACTGCTTGCGGCGGGCGTTCCGGTGGACTACCCCGAACCGGTCGCCGCCGCCTGGAACATGTCGCTGCGGCGGCTGGCCGAAACCCATCCCGGCGCGCTCCAACTCCTCCAGATGTGCTCGTTCTTCGCACCCGAGCCGGTCTCCCGGCGGCTCTTCTCGGGCGTGCGCGGGGTATCCCTCTCCCCCGAGCTCTCGGAGGTGCTGCAGGACCCGATCAAGCTCGGTCACGCGATCCGTGAGATCAACCGCTACGCCCTGATCAAGATCAATCACCGCAGCAACACGATCGAGATGCACCGGCTGGTGCAGGCCGTGCTGATCGGCCAGATGTCCACACAGCAGCAGGCGGACATGCGGCACAGCGCCCATGTGCTGCTGGCCTTCGGCGACCCCAATGACGTCGCTCCCCCGAACTGGGGGCGGTACGCCGACCTCCTCTCCCATGTCCGGGCGTCGCGCGCGATGGAGTGCGATGACAAATGGGTGCGGCAGATGGTGCGGAATCTGGTTCGCTTCCTCCATCTCTGGGGCGACCACGAGGGCGCGCTGGAGCTCGCCACCCAGGTGCGTCGGCAGTGGGTGGAGACGCTCGGCGAGGACAGTGCGGAGACGCTGGCCGTCTCCCGGACCCTGGGCCATGTGCTGACCGTGCTCGGCCACTTCAAGGAGGCCAGAGAACTCAACAGCCGGACGCTGGAGCTCCAGCGCGCCAAAGATGGCGACGACCACGAGAACACCCTGGTGACTCAGGGCGCGGTCGCCGTGGACACCCGCTACCGGGGTGACTACGCGCGCTATGTGGAGCTGGAGAAGGACCGCTGGACCAGGACCCTGCGGCTCTTCGGGGACGAGGACCCGTACTCCATCGCCGCGACGAACGACTACGCCGTGGCGCTGCGCGCGGCGGGGGACTACGAGCACGCCCGGCCGCTGGACGAGGGCGCACGGCGCACCGCTGGTCTGGTGCTCGGCGAGGACGCCCTGCTCACCGTCCTGGTGGAGGCCAACCTCGCCGTCGACGTCCGCGAGGGCGGTGACTATCTGGCGGCCCGCGACATGCTGGAGCAGACCTGCAGCCGCGCCCGCCAGATGTTCCCACCGAACGCGCCCACCGTGGTCTACGCCCTGCGCAACCTCGCCGTGGCGCGTCGTAAGGCCGGCGACCACGAGGGCGCGCTGGACCTCAGCCGGGAGGTGCTGGAGCGCTACCGGCTGCGCTACACCGAGCCCAACCTCCACATCACCAACACGGCCCTGGCCCTCTCGATGGATCTGCGGCAGACCGCCGATCTGGAGGGCGCCCGTGAGCTCGGCCGGAAATGTCTCGACGATATGCGCGTCCTGCTGGGGGAGCGGCATCCGGCGACCCTGGGCGCGGCGATCAACCTCGCCGTGACGCTGCGGCTGCTGGGCGAGACGGATGAGGCGCTCGCGCTGAACAAGGAGACGCTGCCGATGCTCGTCGAGCAGCTGGGGGCCGACCATCCCACGGCGCTGGCGTGCGCCATCAACACGGCCAGCGACCACTACACCCTCGCGGACTACCAGGAGGCCCACGACCTGGACACCACGACCCTCGCGGCCTGCCGGTCCCGGCTCGGTGCGGACCACCCCACCACGCTCGCGTGTGCGGTCAACCTGTCGGGGGATCTGCGCGCGCTGGGCGAGGGCAGGCAGGCGGAGGAGCTGCACCAGGACGCGCTCGGCCGGCTGCGCCGGGTGCTGACGGCCAACCACCCGGCGACGGTCGCGGCGGCCCGGGGCATCCGGGCGGACTGCGATGCCGAGTCGATCTCCATCTGAACCGTCGTCCGCCATCTGAACCGGCGTCCGCGTCGCCGTTCGCGGGGCCCGTGCCGCGCGCCGTTCACCCGCGCGTACGGGTCCCGATCCACCGCGCCAGCGCCACCGGATCGGGACCCGTGCCCGGCGCGGTGCGCACCTCCCGGTGGACGGCCAGGGCCAGTTCGGGGTGGTTCAGCAGCGTCGTCCTGGCCGCGCCGTCCGGCAGGCCGAGGGCCAGCCCCGCCCATGCCGCGATGTCGTCCGGGTCCGCTTCCAGGCGGGCCCGGTAGCCGCGCAGCGCGGCCGCGGTGTCCCCCGCGGCCCAGTCGAGGTCGGCCGGGTCGGGGGCGTCACCGCCCCCGGGCAGCCCCGCTCCCCCGGACAACCACCCGGACATCCCCGCTCCCCCACCCTCGCGCAGCCGGGCGAACGCCGCCGGATCCGCGAGCCGGAGCCGGGCCAGCGCGGGGCGTGCCGGCGCCTCGGGGCGGGTCGGCCGCACCGAGGTCCCGGGCAGCTCCCCGGGAGGGTCGGTCCGCTCCCGCCAGGCCCGCGCCCAGCGGGCGGTCGGCTCCGGGGCCGCCGCCAGGTGGCGCATGCGGTGGACGAGCCGGTGATCGTGGATCAGATCGGACGCCAGGCGCTTCGGTACGGAGGGCACCCGCTGCGCCAGCCACAGGGTCAGCCGCTCCTCCAGCCGGTGGAGGAACTCCTCGCCCCTGGGCGTCAGTTCGGCGTGGGTGAGGAGCGTACGCAGCCCCGCGGCGGTCTGCGCCCGGCGCAGGGCGAACTCGAACGCGGCGGTGTCCCGGGCCGGGCCGGGCTCGGCACGCCGCAGCCGGTCCCACCAGAATCCGGTCACGCCCAGGAACGCGTACACCCCCTGGAGGAGCCCGCGCAGGGGTCGCGGGTCCAGCCGCCAGGGCGCGTAGTGGATCTCCTCCAGGCCCCCTTCGATCAGGGGCACCAGGTCCATCAGAGCGCTGAGTTTGATGTGCTGCGCCTCGTGCACCAGCGCGGCGGCGAGGGTGAGCGGGTCCGTGGCCCCGTTGAGCAGCACACAGCCGTACGCCTCCGGCGATGAGGCGCTGAACGGTTCGGGCCAGGCGGCGTACGGCACGGGCACGACCGAGGACAGACAGGCGCCGATTCCCCGCGGGTCCACCTGACGCTGCTCCGAGACCAGCCGCCACGCATTGCCGAATCTCTCCTGCCAGCCCCGCCACTCTTCGTCGCCGAGCCGATCGGGCTCCCGGACCCGGAGAAAGTCGCGATAGGGGTCGAGGTCGTCGACAAGGGGGGCACACACAATCCCCTCGTGTTCTCCGCGCAGCCGTCGCAGTCCGTGCCAACCGGGAGCGTCCTCGGAGAAGTCGGCGGGCAGCGTCACCGAATACGGGCCGGATAACACCACCGCCTTCCGGCCGTTCATGACGACCTCGGCGACATCGGCGGTGTCCGGAATGCGGGCGAATCCCAGGGCCGGCAATATCACCCCGCGCTCGCCCACGGGAACGGCGCCGCGAAAGTCGATTCCGGCGAGAAGAGCGGCCGAGGCGGCTATGGCATGCAGATGACCGACCGCGCTCCACAGCGGCTCTTCCCCCGATTCCAGACCGCGCAGCCTGCGCAAACAGCGGTTGAGCCACACACCCATGGGAGGGTGCAGCAGCAGCGTCTCCACGGCGGCCGGGGAGCGGTGCTCGGCCCGAATCAGCAGGTGCCAGGCGTCCCGGGGCGGGGGAAGAGGGCCGGGCAGGGCGGGGTGCGCGGAGGCGATGTCCACCAGGGCGCGCAGCAGCAGCATGGCCCGGCTGCGCTGTCCCGACCTCAGTTCGGCCACGGCCGAGGGGCCGCCCGAACCCCGCGCCAACTCGGCGAAACTCCCCGCCGATAAACGATGGTTGAGACCCCGCGTGACGGAGGACGTCATAGCCGCCTAACTCACACAGGGTTCCGACGACGACGCGTTGGCGATCGTCGGTGGGCACCGGACGATGTCGAGCAGCCGCTCCGTCACCGCGGAAATCCCTTCGTGCCGCTCGAGGTCTTCGAGTGTCGCCCCCGAAAGGTCCAGCAGCTCCGTCTCGACCTCGGTCGCGACTCGCTCCATGACACCGTCCCCCTCCGGACGCTCCCTAACGGCTCATATGAGGCATCCCTATGGTGGCCTACCCCTAATGATTGCGAAAGAGTGAACACGGCCAGTCGGCGCCTGCGTTGTCAAGATTTTCGGACACTTCCGCGCGCCCGGGAGCACCCCGATATGCCGGTGTCATCCTCCCGTTCCGGATTGCGTCGTCTCGACCTCGAACACGCCTCCGCACACCCGGAACGACCGGGCCGAGACGTTCATCGCGTCGAAGGAATCCGGCGGATAGACCCGGATCCGCGCGGCGGTGCGCCGGCACGGGGTGTCGTTCATGCCCTCGTTGAGCGTGTGCAGGCTGCTCGAGGCGCTGCCGCCGGGCGGCAGGGAGACCGGGGAGCGCGTGGGGCCGCGCCGGGTGGCGGGATCGCCGATCACCGCTCCGGTGGAGTCGAGCAGCGAGACACCGGGGTATCCGGTGAGGGTGCAGGTCGTGGCGGACCTGTTGGTGAAGACCAGGGGCAGGTACACATTTCCGGCCCCGATGTCCATCCGGCCGACCGACAGCGTCAGCTGGGCCTTGGAGCAGACGCGGCGCACACCGGACGCGGCGGCGGGCCGTGAGGAGGACGGTCGCGAGGGCCGCGCCGAGGGCGGAGGGGACTGCGCGGTCTGCGAGGCGGGCCGTTCGTTCCGGGAGGAGCCGCTCCCGGAGGAGGCGGCGGAGGCGGCCGAAGGAGAGGAGGGTGGCGCGGCGGAGGTGGAGGTCTCGGACGAGGCGCGCCGCGCGGAGTCCCCGTCCCCGGTGTCGCTGCCGCACGCGGTGACCGTGGCCAGCGCGCCGACCAGCAAGGCGCATAAGACGGGCGGCCGGGACCGCGCTGCCGTCGTGCGTCGAGCCGTGCGCCGAGTCATGCGCCGAAGAGCCGAACCGTTCCATTGACTCATGAGCGACCTCCCGAGGTCAGCCGTCTGCCGGGGCCACCGGCATCGAGGGCGGGTGCCCCGACGCCTCCCGTGCATTCCCCCCTTGGGTCTCCCTTCCCCGCGCGCGGGCTCTTATGTCCGGGGCACATTGATCGCGTCGGGGCTCAAATTCCTCACATTGGATTCTCTACCGCAAACATCCGAACACCTTGTCCACGCCAGAACCCTGGGATTACTGTTCGGCAGCCATCGCACTCGCCAACTGCCGTACCAGGACAGGAAGAAGGACTCCATGGCCGCACGCGGACGTCATCGCCGGCCCCGGCCCCACCGGGTCTCCCGCACCTCGCTCGCGATCACCGCGGGCGGTGCCGGCGTCGCCCTGCCGCTCATCGGCATCGGCCAGGCGAACGCCGCCTCAGCCCCCACTCCCACCTCGCCGACCCCGGCCGCCTCCACCGTCACGGCCGTCACGACCACGAAGGCCGAGCCGCTGCTCATCGTCCCGAAGGCCGTCCCCGAGCCACCGGCCAAGGCCCAGCCCCGGCCCGGGTCGTACACCGTCGTCCGCGGCGACACCCTCTCCCGGATCGCGGACAGGGAGAGAGTGGCGGGCGGCTGGGAGCGGCTCTACGAGATCAACCGCCAGGTCATCGGCGCCGACCCGGATCTGATCCGGCCCGGCCAGCAGCTCACCCTCGGCCACCGCTGAACGAGCCCGCACACGGGCAGCGCATACGCACAGGAGCCTCCGCCCGCGGTGGACCACCGCGGCGGACGCTCCTTCGCCCCAACGGCCTTACATCACCAAATGCGCCTTGGAATGGGTGACTTCCTCAATGTCGCCGCCCGCCTTGCCGATCAGCCGGTGCGCCAGATTGGTCAGTGCCCGCGCCGCCGCGATCTCCTCGCCGACCCTCGGCTGTGCCGGGTCGTCGGGATTGCGGTTGGCGCGGCCCTGGGCCAGCATCTCCGTACCGTCGTGCATCCTCAGCCGGACGACCGCTTCGGTCAGCGGGCCGATCTCACGGAACTCCATCTGAATGTCGCATCCCACGATCGTCTCCATCACGCTCACCTCCTGCGTCACCTTCCAGGATGCGCCTCACCGGCCTCTCCGGTCGACCGGGACAGCAACTCCACCACCTCGTCGTCCGCGGTCTGCGAGAAGTCCTCGTACCACTCCCCCACCGCCGCGAAGTCCGAGGGGGTGGAGAGGGCCACCACCTCGTCCGCGTCCTGGCGCAGCGCGGCGACCGCGTCCGGCGGCGCCACCGGCACGGCGAGGACCACCCGCGCGGCTCCCTGGGCCCGTGCCACCCGGCAGGCGGCCTGGGCCGTGGCGCCGGTCGCGATGCCGTCGTCCACGATGATCACGGTGTGGCCCTCGGCCGGGATCCGCGAGCGGCCCTGGCGGAACCGGCGTGCCTTGCGGGCCAGCTCCTCCCGCTCGGTCCGCTCCACCTCGGCGAGGTCCTCCTCATCGGCCCGGCTCATGCGGACGATCGCCTCATGGACGACCCGTACGCCGCCCTCACCGATGGCGCCGAACCCCAGCTCCCGGTGGTAGGGGACGCCGAGCTTACGGACGATGATCACGTCCAGGGGCGCATGGAGCGCGCGGGCCACCTCGAAGGCCACCGGCACCCCGCCCCGCGGCAGCCCGAACACGACCGGTTTCTCATCCGCCAAGGGGCGCAGTGCCTCGCCGAGGCGCTGCCCGGCGTCCGTCCGGTCGGTGAAGATCATGGCTCACCCCCGCTCCTGAAGGACTCATCTCCATATCAAGCCGACGGTCCGCCCATCCGCAAACCGGCGGGTTCCCGGCCGCCGGCCGGGGCGCGCGGATACCGGAGACCCGGCACCCTGGAGGTATGGAGAACGCCACCGGCCCGGACGAGTCCGGTTACCCCGTCTTCGTCGAGTCAATCGAGGTCGACAGCCGCTACCGGGTGGTGCGGCTGCGTGGCCTGGGGTGCGAACCGCTGGAACGGGAGGAGTTCGAGCCGCGCGTCCGGCAGCTCTTCCCCGATATCGACCTGGACGACCCGGCCCAGGTGCACTGGGAGGACCGGCCCGGGCAGTGGCCGCCCTGGCATCCGGGCGAGGCATGACCGCCCTCATCGGCACCTCGGGGTGGCAGTACCGGGACTGGCGCGGCGATCTCTACCCCGAGGGCTGTCCGCAGCGGCTGTGGCTGGAGGAGTACACCCGCGCCTTCGCCACGGTGGAGAGCAACAACGCCTTCTACCGGCTGCCCACGTACGACCAGTTCGCCACCTGGCGGGAGCGGCTGCCGGAGGGCTTTGTGATGGCGCTCAAGGCGAGCCGCTACCTCACCCACATCAAGCGGCTGCGCGATCCGGAGGAGCCGGTGGAGCGGCTGATGTCCCATGCGGCCGGGCTCGGTGACCGGCTGGGCCCGGTGCTGGTGCAGCTGCCGCCCACTCTGCGAGCCGACGGCGAGCTGCTGGACCGCTGTCTGGGCTGCTTCCCCTCCGGGACGCGGGTGGCCGTCGAACCGCGGCACACCTCCTGGTGGACCGAGGAGATCCGCGCGGTGCTGGAGCGCCGCTCGGCCGCGCTGTGCTGGGCCGACTCCGGCTCCCGCCCGGTCACCCCGCTGTGGCGGACCACCGGGTGGGGGTATCTGCGCTTCCATGGCGGCCTCGCCCGCCCGGCCCCGCGCTACGGGCGCCAGGCGCTGGCCACCTGGGCGCGGCGGATCGCGGACACCTGGCCGGCCGACGCGGAGGTCTATGCGTACTTCAACAACGACACGGGCGGGGCGGCGGTGCACGACGCGGCCGTCTTCGCCCGCGCCGTGGCCCGCCTCGGCCGCCCGGTCAGCCGCACCCCCTCGGCTTAGGGTCCTTCTTCCGCGGAGATCCGTCAGAAGGACCCCAGCCCGGTGCCCGCCGGGCTCACTCCTTCACCGCCCCGCCCAGC
Organism: Streptomyces endocoffeicus; assembly: GCF_016741935.1. Classification (GTDB taxonomy): domain Bacteria; phylum Actinomycetota; class Actinomycetes; order Streptomycetales; family Streptomycetaceae; genus Streptomyces; species Streptomyces endocoffeicus. Next base: position 1,654,022 of record NZ_JAERRG010000001.1, read on the forward strand.
ATGCCCTCGATGAACCGGCGCTGCAGTGCCACATAGACCACGACCACCGGCAGGGCGATGAGCACCGAGGCCGCCGCGAGCAGCGCCGCGTCGGAGCTGTGCTGGCCCTGGAAGAAGGCGAGGCCGAGGGGGACCGTGCGGTGGGCCTCGTCGCTGACCATCACCAGGGCCATCAGGAATTCGTTCCAGGTCCACATGAAGGTGATCACGACCATGGTGGAGATCGCCGGGCGGCCCATCGGGACCAGCACGCGCCACAGCGTGGTCCAGGTGTTCGCCCCGTCGATCCGGGCCGCCTCGATGACCGCCCGGGCGCTGCCACGGAAGTACGTGCGCATCCAGAAGACCCCGAAGGCCAGGGACTGCGCGGTCTGGGGCAGGATCAACGCCCAGTAGCTGTCGGTGAGTTCGGCGTGGCGCAGATCGAAGTAGAGCGGGACGATCAGCGCCTCCTGCGGCAGCGTCAGCCCGATCACGAAGAGGTGGAACAGCACCGTGGAGCCGGGGAAGCGCATCACCCCGAAGGCGTACGCGGCGAGGATGGCCAGCACGGTGGTGGCGGCCACCACGACCGCCGTGACCAGCACCGAGTTCCCCAGATAGGTGCCGAAGTGGCCACGGCTCCAGGCGTCGGCGAAGTTGCTCCAGTGCAGTCCGTCCCTGGGCAGTGAGAAGCCGGTGTCCAGGGAGCTCTGTGAGCCGAAGGCCGTGGAGAGGATGCCGATCACGGGGGTGAGGGCGATGACGGTGAAGAGGGCGAGGATGCCGTAGGTGACGGTGCGTTCCAGGCGTGTGGTCATGCCCGCCGCCCTTCCACGAGCCGGGAGACCGTGACGGTCAGGACGAAGATCAGGACCGTGAGGGCCACGCCGACGGCGGCGGCCGAGCCGACCTGGTTGGTCTCGAAGGCCCGGTGGTAGACCTCGTAGGCGGGGACGGAGGTGGCGTTTCCGGGGCCGCCGCTGGTGGTGATGTAGATCAGGTCGAAGTTGCGCAGCCCCGCCACGATGGTCAGGGTCAGCGCCACCGCGATCTGCGGCCGCAGACCGGGCAGGGTGACGGTGCGGAACTCGCGCAGCGGCCCGGCGCCGTCCATCCGCGCCGCCTCGTACAGCTCGCGCGGGATGCGCTGGGCCCCGGCGAGGAAGAGGACCATGCACAGCCCGGTGCCGACCCAGGTGCCGACGACGCCGACGGCGGGCAGCGCCCAGGTGTAGTCGCCGAGCCAGGGGCGGGCGAGGCCGCCGAGGCCGACGGCGCGCAGGACGTCGTTGAGCAGCCCGTCGGGGGCGAGGATCGAGCGCCAGGCCACGCCGACCACGATCAGCGCGAGGACCTGCGGCAGGAACAGGACCGTACGGAAGAAGGTCATCCCCCGGACCCGGGCCCGGGACATCACGGCGGCCAGCAGCAGCCCGATCGCCACCGGCAGGGCCGCGTAGAAGACGAGCAGCAGCAGCGCGTGGAGGAAGGGGGCGCGCAGGCTCGGATCGCTGAACAGCGCGCGGTAGTTGTCGAATCCGGCGGGGGTGGCGACCGTCAGCCCGTCCCAGTGCACGAAGGACAGCCACACCGACTGCCCGAAGGGGTAGAGCAGGAAGACGGCGTACACGATCAGCGCGGGCAGGATGTAGAGATAGCCGATGGCGCGCGGTTCGCCGGGGGCGCGGCGGCGGTATGCCCTGGTCAGGGCGGCGAGCCTCATCGGGGTCCCGCCGCGGCGTGCTGCTCGCGCTGCTTCTTCACGAAGGCGCCGTAGTCCTTCTGGAGGGTCCCCGCGAAGCTGTCGGGGGAGGTCTTGCCGCTGACCACGCCCTGGAGGGCGGCCGAGAGGGTGTCGTAGAAGGTGGGGGTGGAGTAGTCCAGGTACGGGACGAGTCCATCGGCGGCGCTCAGCCGCTTCCATCCGGCGATCATCTGGCCGTCGGCGCTGTCCGGGCTCACTCCTGCCGCGGCCTTCGCGGGGACGGCCGGCAGCACTCCGTGCCGGGTCATCACGTCCGCGGCGTGTGCGTCGGTGAGGAAGTCCAGATAGGCGGCGGCCACCTCCGGGTGGCGGGAGCGGGAGGTGATGGACCAGGCGAGGCCCTGGCCCCCGGTGGTGACGGGGTCGCCACCGGCCTTGGCGGGCGGGGGCGGCATGATGCCCAGCCTCTCCCCCATGGGCTTCTTCAGGTCGGCCAGCTGCCAGGTGCCGGTCAGCAGATACGCGCCGTCGCCGGAGGCGAACTTCTTGGCCGCGTCGTCGTAGCCGAGGCCGTTGGCGCCGCCGGGCAGATAGCCGCGCTTCGTCCAGTCGGCGAGGGTGGCCGCGGCGTTCTTGGTGGCGGCGTTGTCGAAGCCGTCGCCGCGGCCGAGGACGGTGTCGCGGGCGTCGGCGGCGCCGAGCTGGTCCTGCAGCACCCCGAAGGTGTGGATGGCGGGGTACTTGTCGAGGTTGCCGAACTGGATCGGCAGCTCGCCGCGGTCCTTGAGCCTGGCCAGGCCGTCGGTGAACTCGCCCCAGGTACGCGGGGGTTGGAGCCCTGCCTGCTTCAGCCGGTCCTTGTTGTAGTAGAGGCCGATGTACTCGCCGGTCTGGGAGATGCCGTACAGCCGCCCCCTGCCGAAGTCATTGCCGTCGGCGGAGACCCGGTTGAGGTTGAGCAGGGTGGCGGGATAGCGGCTGTTCCAGTCGTAGATCCCGGCGTAGTTGTCCAGCGGGGCGAGCAGCCCGGCCCGGACGAAGGCCACCATGTCCGGGTAGCCCTGGTTGGCCTGGATGACATCGGGCGGATGGTTGCCGGATACGGCCAGCTTCAGGGTGGTCTTCAGATCGGTGAAGCTCCGGGCGACCCGCTTGATCCGCACATTGGGGTACTTCCGCTCGAACTCCCGGTTCAGCTGCTGTATCTCGCCGTTGGTCCCGCCGCGTATCTCCTGGTCCCACACGGTCAGCGTGGTCTTTCCGGCCTTCGCCGGATCGGGTATGGCGGTGGCCGCGCCGGTCCCGGCACCGGCGGCCCCCGAGCCGTCGGTGCCGGGGACACACCCCGCGGCGAGCAGGACGACGCCGATGGCGAGCGCGGCCGGGACGGCTCTGCCGCGGGTCCGGCGCGCCCCGGTACGGGCGAGTTCCATGGGGTTCTCCTCGATGCGGTGATCAGGACCGTCAGGACCTTTGGGCACTGTCGTGCACCCGGAAGCCGATGGTGGGCAGGGCCCGCAGCCGTGCGCAGCCGCGCACCCGGTCCGGGATCAGATCGCCCAGGAAGGCGTAGCGGCGGGCGAGTCCGGCCGCGTCCGCACCGCCATCGGCCGCCTGCCGCGCACGGTTCCACCAGGCGGCCACCTCCGGCCAGCCGGGCGCGGCAAGGGAGCCGCCGAAGTGCTGGACGGAGAGGGCGGCGGTGAGGTTGGCGAAGGCGAGCCGGTCGGCGAGCGGCCAGCCCGCGAGCGTGCCGGTCATGAATCCCGCCACGAAGACATCGCCCGCCCCGGTCGGGTCCAGCGCGTCCACGGGCAGGCCGGGCACCTCGGCGCGCTCCCCGGTGAGCGAGTCGATGGCCACGGCGCCCTCGGCACCCCGGGTGACGACGGCGATCGGCACCAGCTCCGCCAGGGCCCGCACCGCCCGCTCGGGGCTGTCGGTGCGGGTGTAGCGCTGGGCCTCGGCGGCGTTGGGCAGGAAGGCGTGGGCGTAGGGCAGATCGGGGAGCGCGGCGGGGTCCCAGCGGCCGGTCTCGTCCCAGCCGACATCGGCGAAGATCTCGCTGCCCTGGGCGTGCGCCCGGTGCACCCAGTCCTCCTGCCGCCCCGGTTCGAAGGTGGCCACACAGGCGCGGGAGCGCGGCGGCGCGCCCCGGACGGCGGGCGGCGGGGCCGGGTGCTCATGGGTGACCATGGTGCGCTCGCCCTCGTACGCCATGGAGACGGTGACCGGGGAGTGCCAGCCGGGGACGCGCCGGGAGGGGGTGAGGTCCACGCCCTCGCCGAGGGCGAGGCTCTCCCAGCAGTAGTCGCCGTAGACATCGGTGCCGAAGGCGGCGGCGAGCGTGGTGTGCAGGCCCAGCCGGGCCAGGGCGGTGGCCATGTTGGCGATGCCGCCGGGGCTCGATCCCATGCCGCGCGCCCAGGACTCGGTGCCGCGGACGGGCGCGTGGTCGAGCCCGGTGAAGATGATGTCCAGGAACACGGTGCCGGTGAGGTAGACGTCGTGCTCGGGGTCCGTGGAGGCGCGCAGCGCCGCGAGCGGGTCGATCGGGTGGATCGGATCGGGGGTTCCGGCCGTGGTGCTCACCTACGTGCCTTTCCTTGTGCGGCAGGGCTTGTTCGCGATATGGCGTGAGCGACACCTTGCACCTCACCCGGGGTGAATGCAAGAGGTCGATCAGAGTCGCGCACACTCGCTCATCTGCAGTACGTTGCCACCATGCTGCGAGAGAGCCGCCACGAGAAGCTGCTGAGCATCCTCGGCGAGGAGGGCGTGCTGCCCATCGGCGAGATCGCCACACGGCTCGGCGTCAGCGAGGCCACGGCCCGCCGGGACATCACCGAGCTGGGCCGGGCGGGCCGGCTCACCCGGGTCTACGGCGGCGCGGTGGCGGCGCCCACCCAGGACGAGGAGCGCCCGTTCAACGAGGTGGTGGTCGACGACCTGGCGGACAAGGAGGCCGTGGCCCGCGCCGCCGCGGAGCTGGTGGCGGACGGCGATGTGCTGCTGCTGGACATCGGCACCACCACCCTCCAGCTCGCCAAGCTGCTGCGCGGCCGCCCGGTCACCGTGGTGACCAGCAATCTCGCGGTCTACGACGAGCTGCGCGACGACCCGGGGGTGACCCTGATCCTGCTGGGCGGGCAGGTGCGCGCCAACTACCGCTCGGTGGTCGGCTTCCTCACCGAGTCCAATATCCGCCAGCTGCGGGTCGGCCGGCTCTTCCTCGGCGCGAGCGGGGTGCTCCCGGACGGCAGCGTGCTGGACAGCACCCATGTGGAGGTGCCGGTCAAACGGGCCATGCTCGGCGCGGCCCGGGAGGTGGTGCTGCTGGTCACCGCGGGGAAGTTCCCCGGCGACACGGGTCTCGCCCGGATCTGCGGACCTGAGGGCATCGACACCCTGATCACCAACAAGACCTCCGACCCGGCGACGCTCGCCGTGTTCCGCGAGGGCGATGTGGAGGTAGTGACCGTATGAGGCTGACCGTGCTGGGCGGCGGCGGGTTCCGTATGCCCCTGGTGTACCGGGCGCTGCTCGACGACACCGGGGACGAGGCGGGGCGCTGCACCGAACTGGTGCTGTACGACACCGACCAGCGCCGGCTGGACGCGATCCGCGCGGTCCTGGCCGAACAGGCCACGGGCCGCCCCGCCGCCCCCTCGGTCCGGGCCACCACCGATCTCGATCAGGCGCTGCGCGGCGCCGACTTCGTCTTCTCGGCCATCCGCGTCGGCGGCCTGGAGGGGCGGGCGAACGACGAGCGGATTCCGCTCGGCGAAGGGGTGCTGGGGCAGGAGACCGTCGGCGCGGGCGGGGTGCTCTACGGGCTGCGCACCCTGCCGGTGGCGCTGCGGATCGCCGAGCGGATCGCCACCGCGGCGCCGGACGCCTGGGTCATCAACTTCACCAACCCGGCGGGCATGGTCACCGAGGCGATGCAGCGGGTGCTCGGCGACCGGGTGATCGGCATCTGCGACTCCCCGGTCGGCCTGTGCCGCCGCGCCGCGCGGGCGGTCGGCGCCGACCCGGACCGGGCCACGTACGACTATGTGGGCCTGAACCATCTGGGCTGGCTGCGCCGGATGGTGGTGGACGGCCGGGACCGGCTGCCGGAACTGCTCGGCGACACCGGCGCCCTGGAGTCGTTCGAGGAGGGCAAGCTCTTCGGCGCCGAGTGGCTGCGGGCGCTCGGCGCGCTGCCCAACGAGTATCTGCACTACTACTACTTCAACCGGGAGGCGGTGGCCTCGATCCGGCAGGCCCCGGCCACCCGTGGCGAGTTCCTCCGCGACCAGCAGGCCCGGTTCTACGCGACGGTGGGCTCGGGCGCGCCCGGGGCGCTCAGGGAGTGGGAGCGCACCCGGCTGGAGCGCGAGGCCACGTACATGGCGGAGAGCCGCGAGGCCACCGGCGGCTGGGAGCGCGACTCCTGCGATCTGGACGGCGGCGGCTACGACCGGATCGCGCTGGCCATCATGCGGGCGATCGCCCGCGATGAGCACGCCACGCTGATCCTCAACGTGCGCAACCGGACGGCCGTCCCCGGTCTTGACGAGGACGCCGTGGTCGAGGTGCCCTGTCTGGTGGACGCGGGCGGGGCGCGGCCGCTGGCGACCGGCGCGGTGGCGCCGGACCAGCTCGGCCTGATGCTGTCGCTCAAGGCGGTGGAGCGCTCGGCCATCGAGGCGGCCACGACCGAAGCGGGCAGCGATTCGGGCATCGCCCGCGGTGCGGCCCTGCGGGCCCTGGCGCTCCACCCGCTGGTGGACTCGGTCAAGGTCGCGGGCCGGATTCTCGACGCCTCCGGGGCCCTGAACCGCTCTTAGGGCCTGTCTGGGGTTGTGATCTGGGCTCGCGGGGCGTGGCACGCTCCCCCAGCTACCGCTGGGAGGTGCCCCCTCTCGCCGCGTTGCCGAAACGCCCTAGTAGCTCCGCTACGAGGGCCTTCCGGCGCCTTGCGATCGCACGCACCACGCCCCGCTCCCTGATCCAGATCACAACCCCAGACAGGCCCTAGCACATGTCCGTTCGGGCATTCACCAGTATCTGAACCCGCCCGGACGGGCTCCGTTCACGCCCTCTTTTGGCAAACGGGCGAGAAACGGGCCCGCCGGGTGGACAATCAGGCAACCGGGTTCCTCACCGTCCGTTGCCTCATCCATCACGACCTGCTCTTATAACGGTTGTGAAACGGGCGCATACGGTCACGATCTCTGTGGTGCCAAGACTGGCTTCCCCTGTTGCGCGCTTGTAAAACTGCCACGCAAGCCGAAAGACCTAGGCAGGAGGTGCGGCGTGGACGCGGAGGAACGCCGTCGGGAGATCCTCGACACGGCTCGGCGTGCCGGCGTCGTCGACGTCGGCAAGCTCGCCGCCGACCTCGGGGTGTCCAAGGAGACGGTGCGCCGCGACCTGCGGGTCCTGGAACAGCACGGACTGGTGCGGCGTACCCATGGCGGCGCCTACCCCGTGGAGAGCGCCGGTTTCGAGACCACCCTCGCCTTCCGCACCACCATGCATGTGCCGGAGAAGTCGCGGATCGCGACCGCGGCGGCCGATCTGCTGGGCGACGCCGAGACGGTCTTCATCGACGAGGGATTCACCCCGCAGCTGATCGCGGAGGCCCTGCCCAGGGACCGGCCGCTCACCGTGATCACCGCTTCCCTCACGACCGCCACCGGCATGGCCACCCGTGACAACACCACCGTGCTGCTCCTCGGCGGACGGGTGCGCGGCGGCACGATGGCCACCGTCGACCACTGGGCGACGCATATGCTCTCGGGCTTCGTCATCGACCTGGCGTTCATCGGCGCCAACGGCATCTCCCGCCAGTACGGCCTGACCACCCCGGATCCGGCGGTCAGCGAGGTCAAGGCGCAGGTGGTGCGGGTGTCCCGGCGGAAGATCTTCTCCGGGGTGCACACCAAATTCGGGGCCGTCAGCTTCTGCCGGTTCGCAGATGTCTCGGACTTCGAAACCATCGTGACCGATACGGGTCTACCGCTGACCGAGGCACACCGCTATTCGCTGCTGGGGCCCCAGATCGTCAGGGTCTGACGCCCTTCCCCCGCTGTTTTTCCTTCCCCACGTCCCTTCGATTGGACCCGTTATGCCAGTCCTGACTCTTCGTGCTGCCCGGATACCGGTGGTGGCCCTGACCGCGGGCGCGCTCCTCACCGGTTGCGCCGGTATGGGGGGCGGCAGCTCAGGCGACAAGACCATCAATGTCCTGATGGTGAACAACCCCCAGATGGTGGACCTGCAGAAGCTCACCAAGAAATACTTCACCAAGGAAACGGGCATCACGGTCAAATTCACGATGATGCCCGAGAACGAGGTCCGCGACAAAATCAGTCAGGACTTCGCCAATCAGGCGCGCCAGTACGACGTGGCCACCATCAGCAATTTCGAGGTGCCGTTCTACGCGAAGAACGGCTGGCTGATGCCGCTCGACGGCTACGCCGCCAAGGACAAGGCATTCGACCAGAAGGACGTCCTCCCCTCGATGCGGCAGTCGCTGACCGCCGAGGACGGCAAGCTCTACGCCGAGCCCTTCTACGGTGAGTCGTCGTTCCTGATGTACCGCAAGGACGTCCTCGCCGAGAAGCATCTGAAGATGCCCGAGCGGCCCACCTGGCAGCAGGTCGCGGACATCGCGGCCAAGGTGGACGGCTCCCGCAAGGGGATGAACGGCATCTGCCTGCGCGGACTGCCCGGCTGGGGTGAGCTGATGGCCCCGCTCACCACGGTGGTCAACACCTTCGGCGGCACCTGGTTCACCAAGGACTGGAAGGCGCGGCTGGACTCGCCGGAATTCACCAAGGCGACCAAGTTCTATGTCGACCTGGTGCGCAAGCACGGTGAGGCCGGTGCGGCCCAGTCGGGCTTCGCCGAGTGCCTGAACAACCTCACCCAGGGCAAGAGCGCCATGTGGTACGACGCCACCTCGGCCGCCGGGTCGCTGGAGGCGAGCAAGTCCCCGGTCAAGGGCAAGATCGGATATGTCCAGGCGCCGGTGGTGAAGACCCAGAGCTCGGGCTGGCTCTACACCTGGGCCTGGGGCGTCCAGAAGGCATCGCGCCACCCCGACAACGCGTGGAAGTTCATCTCCTGGGCATCCAGCAAGAAGTACGAGGCCCTGGTCGGCAAGAACTTCGGCTGGGCCAATGTGCCCGCGGGAAAGCGGTCGTCCACCTACACCTCTCCGGAGTACCGCGAGACCGCCGGCAGCTTCTCCGAGGAGACCCGCAAGGCGATCCTCAGTGCCAAGCCGCGTGATCCGGGAGTGCAGCCGCGGCCGACCATCGGCATCCAGTTCGTCGACATCCCCGAATTCGCCGATCTCGGCACCAAGGTCGCCCAGGAGATCAGCGCCGCCATCGCCGGAAAGCAGTCCGTCGATACGGCATTGAAGAATTCGCAGAAGCTGGCCGAGAAGGTCGGCGAGGAGTACCGATGAGTAATCCGACGACGGCAGTACCCGTGAGTGGCCAGCGGCCACCGAGCGCGGCTCCCGCCTCCGCGGGGCGTCCCAAGGCAACCCGGAACCGGGCCCGGGAGTGGGCCACCCGGGCACCGCTGCTGCCCGCGCTGATCTTCCTGATCGTGGTCACCCAGCTTCCGTTCGTGGCCACCCTGGTGATCTCGCTCTTCGACTGGAACTCGTTCCGGCCCGACCGCCGTGCGTTCGCGGGGCTGGACAACTACCAGACGGTGCTCAGCGACGAATCGCTGCGCGAGTCCATCGTCACCACCGTGCTGCTGACCGCCTCCGTGGTGATCGTCAGCGTGGTGCTGGGGCTGCTGCTGGCGCTGCTGCTGGACCGCAAGTTCCGCGGCCGGGGCCTGGTCCGCACCATGCTCATCGCGCCGTTCCTGCTGGTGCCGGTGGCCTCGGCGCTGCTGTGGAAGCACGCGCTGTACAACCCCGAGTACGGCCTGTTCAACGGCGTGCTCAACTGGCTGGGCGGGCCCCAGCCGGAGTGGCTCACCGATACGCCGCTGATCGCGGTGGAGGCGTCGCTGATCTGGCAGTGGACGCCGTTCATGATGCTCATCCTGCTCGCCGGGCTGCAGAGCCGCCCGCTGGACATGGTCGAGGCGGCCCGGCTGGACGGGGCGGGCGGCTGGCAGATCTTCCGCTTTCTGACGCTTCCGCATCTGCGCCGCTATCTGGAGCTCGGCACCCTGCTGGGGTCCATCTACATCGTGCAGAACTTCGACGCCGTGTTCACCATGACCCGCGGTGGCCTGGACACCGCCAACCTCCCCTACACCATCTACGAAACCTTCTACAACGCCCACGAGTACGGGCTGGCATCGGCCGCGGGGGTCGTGGTGGTGATCGGCACGATCGTCATCGCCACCTTCGCGCTGCGCGTGGTGTCGTCCCTCTTCCGTGAGGAGGCGTCCCGCGCATGACCGCCGTGAGCACCCCGGTGACCATCACATCCGTTCCCGAAGCCACCCGCCGGGCCAAGCGGCGCGGTGCCGCGCTCGGCGTGCTGGCCTGGTTCGTCGGCATCGTCTTCGTACTGCCCGTGCTGTGGATGCTGCTGACCTCGTTCCACTCCGAGGCCGACGCCGCCACCAACCCGCCGTCGCTGGCCGCTCCGCTGACCCTCGACGGGTACAAGGACTTCTTCGGCGTGGGCGGCGGGGCGAGCCCCTGGCCCGCGCTGCTCAACTCGGTGGGCACATCCCTCTTCTCCACCTGCTTCGTGCTGCTGCTGGCGCTTCCGGCGGCGTTCGCGCTGTCGATCCGGCCGGTGCGCAAGTGGACGGATGTGATGTTCTTCTTCCTGTCCACCAAGATGCTGCCGGTGGTGGCCGGACTGCTGCCGGTGTTCCTGTTCGCCAGGGACATCAACTTCCTGGACAACGTCTGGCTGCTGGTCATCCTCTACACCTCGATGAACCTGCCGATCGCGGTGTGGATGATGCAGTCCTTCCTCGCCGACATCCCGGTGTCGATCATCGAGGCCGCCCAGATGGACGGGGCGCGGCTGCCCACCATCCTGTGGCGGGTCGTGGCCCCGATCGCCGGGCCGGGCATCGCCGCCACCTCGCTGATCTGCTTCATCTTCAGCTGGAACGAGATGCTCTTCGCCCAAGTGCTCACCGGTGTGGTCGCCCAGACCGCCCCGGCCTTCCTGACCACCTTCGTCACCAGCCAGGGGCTGTTCCTGGCCAAGGTGTGCGCCGCGTCGATGGTCATTTCCCTGCCGGTGCTCGCCGCCGGTTTCGCCGCCCAGGACAAGCTGGTCCAGGGCCTGTCTCTAGGAGCAGTCAAATGAGGGCCGCAGTCATCGAAGCCCCCGGGAAGGTCACCGTCGCCACCGTCGCGGACCCCACCCCGGGCCCCCGTGAGGTCGTGGTGGATGTGGCGGCCTGCGGGCTGTGCGGCACCGATCTGCACATCCTGCAAGGGGAGTTCGCGCCCACGCTGCCGATCGTCCCCGGGCATGAGTTCGCCGGTGAGATCGTGGGCGTCGGCAGCGATGTCACCGAGCTGGCGGTGGGCGACCGGGTCGCCGTGGACCCCTCCCTGCACTGCCATGAGTGCCGCTACTGCCGGATCGGCCGGGGCAATCTGTGCGACAACTGGAACGCGATCGGGGTCAGCGTCCCCGGCGGGGCCGCCGAGTTCGCGGTGGCCCCGGTGGCCAACTGCGTCAAGCTGCCCGAGCAGGTGGACGTGGCCGACGCGGCCCTGATCGAGCCGCTGTCCTGCGCGGTGCGCGGCTATGACGTGCTCAACGGCAACCTGGGCGCCGAGGTGCTCATCTACGGCTCGGGCACCATGGGGCTGATGATGCTGGAGCTGGCCAAGCGGACCGGCGCCACCAGCGTGGACATGCTCGATGTCAACTCCGAGCGGCTGTCCACCGCCACCACCCTCGGCTGCTCCCGGTCCGCCGCCTCGGCGGACGAGCTGGACCAGCCGCGGGGCTGGGACGTGGTCATCGACGCCACCGGCAACCAGGCCGCCATTCAGGACGGCCTGGGCCGGGTGGCCAAAGCCGGAACGTTCCTGCAGTTCGGTGTCTCCGACTACGCGACGCGGGCCACCATCGAGCCGTACAAGATCTACAACCAGGAGATCACCATCACCGGCTCGATGGCCGTGCTGCACAGCTATGAGCGTGCCGCCGGGCTGTTCGCGAGCGGGGTGCTGGACCCGAAGATCTTCATCAGCCACCGGATGCCGCTGGAGGAGTACCCCAAGGCGCTCGACCAGTTCAAGGCGGGCGTGGGCCGGAAGATCGTGGTCGTCCCGTAACCGTGTGTGGTTGACGGCCCAAGCCCGGGACACCAGGCTTGGGCCGTTATCGATCACGGTCGGCGGGAGGGGCGGGCATATGGGCAAGGGCGACGCGGTAGTGGTGGGCGGGGGCCTCGCGGGCACGCTGGCGGCGGGCGCGCTCCTCGGCCACGTCGACACGGTCACCCTGGTGGAGCGCGACCGCTACCCGGACCAGCCCGCCTTCCGCAAGGGCGTGCCCCAGGGCCGTCATCTGCATGTCTTCCTCAGCGGCGGGCGGCGCGCCCTGGAAGAGCTGTTACCCGGGCTGAACGGGGAGTTGGAGGCGGCCGGCGCACACCGTCTGGAGGCGCCGCGCGATGTGATCACCAAGGCCCCCAACGGCTGGCAGCGCCGCTTCCACGAGGGCAGACACGCCACCACCAGCTGCACCCGGGCGCTGTTCGACGCCACCGTACGGGCGCGGGTCCTCGCCGAGGCCGAGGGGTCCGGGACCCGGGTGGAGGTGCTCCAGGGCACCGAGGCCACCGGGCTGCTCGGCGACGCGGACCGGGTCACCGGCATACGGGTGCGGACGCGGGACGCCGAGCGCGCCGAGCGGGAGTTGACCGCCGATCTGGTCGTGGACGCCTCGGGGCGTGGCTCGCGCGCCCCCAAGTGGCTGGCCGAACTGGGCGCCCCGGCACCGCGCGAGGAGGTCGTGGACGCCGGGATCGGCTACTGCACCCAGATGTTCCGGCCTGCCGAACCGCTGGACATGGTGATGGTCATCCAGCCGCGCCCGGACCTTCCGCGCGGTGCGGCATGGTCCCCGGTCGAGGGCGGCCACTGGCTGCTGACACTGTCGGGGGTGCGCGGTCAGCATCCGCCGACCGAGAGCTCGGAGGTGCCCGGCTTCGTCAAGTCCCTGGGCGAGCCGGCGCTGTACGAACACCTGCTGACCTGTGAGCCGGTGTCCCCGCCGTACGGGTTCCGCGACACCTCCAACCGCCGCCGCCACTACGACGCCCCGGGCGGGGCGCCCGAGGGGTTCCTCGCGGTCTCGGACGCCGCCTGCACCTTCAACCCGATCTACGGCCAGGGCATGGCGGTGGCCGCCCTCAGCGGGCTGGCCCTGCGCCGCTGCCTGGCCGAGGGGGGCCTGCGGCCCGGTTTCGCGGCCGCGGCGCAGCGCGCCGTGGCCCGGGCGAGCGACACCGCCTGGCTGACCGCCGTGGGCGCGGACCGCCCGTACGCCACGGACGCGGACGCCACGCCGCCGGGCGCGGCCGAGCGGCTGCGGAGCTGGTACTTCGGGCGGCTGGCGGATCGGGCGGCGGTCGACCGGGTGGTCGGCGCGGCGTTCCGCGATGTCACCTATCTGGCGGCGGGCCCGTCCCGGCTGCTGTCTCCTTCGGTCGCCCTGCGGACGGTGCTGCTGCCGAGGGCCCGGGGCCTGACCGACCCGCCGCTGCGTGTGGAGAGTTGACCCCGGAGGGCGCCCGGGACCCCGGAGAGTGCCCGGGAGGGTGCGCTCAGCCGGTCGCGTCGGTCGCGTCGCGCAGATGCGCGGCCGCCGCCTGCTCCAGGTGGGCCAGGTCACTGCTGACCGTGGCGAAGGTGAAGCCCTGGGCCAGGCGCCTGGCGGCCGTGGCCCCGTCGGGGCAGTGGATACCGGCGGCGATGCCCGCGGTCCGTGCCTCCTCGGCGACCTTCGTCAGCGCCGCCTCGAACTTCTCCGCCACCGAGGTGTCCGTCGACGTACGGCCGCCGAGTGCGATGGTGAGGTCGGAGGGGCCGATGTAGACGCCGTCGAGACCGTCCGTGGCGCAGATCTCCGCGGTGTTGGCCAGTCCCCGGGCCGTCTCGATCATCACGACGCAGGCCACTTGCCGGTTGGACTCGGCCGGGGCGGGGCCGACCCGCAGACCCGAGCGCATCGGGCCGTAGGAGCGCACCCCGAGCGGGGGGTAGCGGCAGTAGCTCACCGCGGCGGCCGCCTCCTCGGCGGTGTTGACCAGCGGGACGATCACCCCGCGGGCGCCGGCGTCGAGGGCCTGGCCGATCCAGAAGCCGTCGTTGCCCGGGACGCGCACCATACCGGCGGCGGTGCCACGGGCGTCGATCGCGGTCATCGCGCCGAGGGTGCCCTTGTAGTCGAGGAGGCCGTGCTGGGCGTCGACGCAGATGTAGTCGTAGCCGAGCCCGGCCAGCCGCTCGGTGCCGACGGGGTTGTCGAGGACGACCCAGTAGCCGATGATCCGCCGGCGGGCGCGCAGCCGGGCCGCGAAGTCGGCGGGGGAAGTGTTCATGCTGTCGGCTTCTCTCCTTCGGGGAGTTGTACGGCCGTCTCACCCCATGCGTGTTGTGAGCGGCACGCTCGCATGATTGCACGTAACACGCAAGCATCTGCCCCGCGTCCGCGGCGAAACAGCGCGAAATGCGCAGACTGGTAGGGTTGCTCAGGGCTGCGCAGAGTCGCGCAGAGTTACGGAAGGATGGGGGCCGCGATGCGTCAGGAGGTCGGGGCGGAGGAGCGCAGGCGGCTGCGCGCCGGGGACCGCCGGGAACTGATCGCCCGGATGATCCAGACCGATGGCACGGTCGTCGTGGAGGAGCTGGCCCGCTCGCTGGAGGTGACGCCCTCCACCATCCGCCGGGATCTCGCGCTCCTCACCGAACAGGGCGCCATCGCCCGCACCTACGGCGGCGCGATGAGCGCCGGTCATACCGCCGAGCCCACCCTGGGACAGCGCAGCGGACTCGCGGTCGCCGAGAAGGACCGCATAGGGCGCTGGGCGGCCGCGCGGATCGGGCCGGGCGACACCGTCATCCTCGACGCCGGCACCACCACCGGACGGCTCGCCCACCATCTGCGCGCCCGCGTCGATCTGACCGTGATCACCTGCGGGCTCACCGCGCTGCGCGAGCTGGCCGAGGCGGACGGCATCGAGCTGATCACCCTCGCCGGGACCCTGCGCCATGTCAGCCAGGGCTTCGTCGGACCGCTCGCCGAGCTGACCCTGTCCCGGCTGACCGCGGACAAGGTCTTCCTCGGCGCCGACGGGCTGGACGCGCGGCTGGGGATATGCGAGGCGAGCCTCCAGCAGACCTCGCTCAAGGAGATGATGGCCGACCGCGGCAAGGAGGTGTACGTCCTCGCCGACAGCAGCAAGCTGGGCCAGTCCCCGTTCACCGCCTGGGCCCCGCTGGACCGGCCGTGGACGCTGGTCACCGACAGCGGCGCCACCGATGACCAGCTCGGCCCGTTCCGGGCACTGCCCGACACCGAGGTGATCACCGTCTGACCGCGCACCACCACGGTGACGGTGGCGGTGACGGGGTGTGCGGGCCGGGAGCCCGGCTCCCGGCCCGCACACTCCCGGTACATCGGGTCAGTCCCGGTACATCGGGGTCAGTCCCGGTACAGCCGCGGCGTGGCGGCGGCCGTCGCGCCCGAGCCCACGAGGCCGAAGCTGTCCTCGACCTCGGCCTTCTCGGCGGCGTTCGGGTTGGGGTTGGTGCAGGAGACCCCGGCGGTGGAGCCGGACATCAGGCTCGAGCACGGCCCCGGCTTCATGTCCGGCAGACCGAGGATGTGGCCGAGCTCATGCGAGGAGATCCGCACCGTGTTGTAGCCCTCGTCGACGGCCTCGCGGCCGAAGTAGATCGTGCCGCTGCCCAGACCGGTCGAGAGGGTGCGGGGCCAGCCGTTGTCCGCGATGATGCGGACGTTGGCCCGCTGCCCGGACGCGACCGGCTTCAGCTGGACGTTGACCACGCTCTGGTTCCAGATCGCCGCGCCCTTGGCCACGGCGTCCTTGAACTCGGCGGCCCCGCTGGCGTCGTACGTCACCGTCCGCGCGGCGGCGGTGTGCTCCGCCGGGGCGGCGGAGGCGGGGGCGGCCACGGCCTGCCCGGCCGTCAGGGCGAGCACCGCTGTCACCGCGGCGGGTAAGGCACGTATGAACTTGCCGGCTCTCACGATCGGCCTCCTCGTGGGGGAAGGATGGACGGAGCAAGTGGGCATGAGCATGGCATGTCGCCGTCTCATCGGCCACTGTGCCCACCCACCTTGCCTCATCCGGCCGGTTGTCCACAGGCGGTCACCGCGAGTACCTCCCGGCCCCCTAGAATCGCCGGATGGCTCTCCCCGACACCGGCCCCGATATGAGCGACGCGCCCGGCCCCGAGACGAGCGAGGCGCTCGGCGTTCTGCACCGCGTCTTCGGTTACGACTCGTTCCGGGGAGGGCAGCAGGAGATCATCGACCATGTGGTGGCCGGTGGTGACGCGCTCGTCCTCATGCCGACCGGCGGTGGCAAATCGCTGTGCTACCAGATCCCGGCGCTGGTGCGGAAGGGCGTCGGCGTCGTCGTCTCGCCCCTGATCGCGCTGATGCAGGACCAGGTCGACGCGTTGCGGAACCTCGGGGTGCGGGCCGGGTTCCTCAACTCCACCCAGGACCTGGACGAGCGGCGGATGGTCGAGGCCGAGTTCCTCGCGGGCGAGCTGGATCTGCTCTATCTCGCCCCGGAGCGGCTGCGGGTCGAGCACACGCTGCGACTGCTGGACCGGGGCACGGTCTCGCTGTTCGCCATCGACGAGGCACACTGTGTGGCCCAGTGGGGGCACGACTTCCGGCCCGACTATCTGGCCCTGTCCGAGCTGCACGAGCGCTGGCCCACCGTGCCCCGGATCGCGCTGACCGCGACGGCCACCGAGGCCACCCACACCGAGATCGCGTCCCGGCTGAAGCTCCAGGACGCGCTGCACTTCGTGGCCAGCTTCGACCGCCCGAACATCCAGTACCGGATCGCCCCCAAGAACGAGCCGAAGAAGCAGCTGCTGGAGCTGTTGCGCACCGAGCACCCGGGCGAGGCGGGGATCATCTACTGCCTGTCCCGCTCCTCGGTGGAGAAGACGGCCGAGTTCCTGGTGGCCCAGGGCATCGACGCGGTGCCGTACCACGCGGGTCTTGACGCGCGGACCCGCGCCGAGCACCAGGCGCGCTTCCTGCGCGAGGACGGCCTGGTCGTGGTGGCCACGATCGCGTTCGGCATGGGGATCGACAAGCCCGATGTGCGGTTCGTGGCCCATCTGGATCTGCCCAAGTCCGTGGAGGGCTATTACCAGGAGACGGGCCGGGCCGGGCGTGACGGGCAGCCCTCCACCGCATGGCTGGCGTACGGGCTCCAGGATGTGGTCCAGCAGCGGAAGATGATCGACACCTCCGAGGGCGACGACACCCATCGGCGCCGCCTCGGCGCCCATCTCGACGCGATGCTGGCGCTGTGCGAGACGGTGGAGTGCCGCCGGGTGGGGCTGCTGGCGTACTTCGGCCAGCAGTCCACCCCCTGCGGCAACTGCGACACCTGCCTCACGCCCCCGGAGTCCTGGGACGGCACCGTCCCCGCGCAGAAGCTGCTGTCCACGGTGGTGCGGCTCAAGCGGGAGCGCAACCAGAAGTTCGGCGCGGGGCAGATCATCGACATCCTGCTCGGCAAGAAGACGGCCAAGGTCATCCAGTTCGACCATGACGCGCTGTCGGTGTTCGGCATCGGGTCCGAGCTGCGCGAGGCCGAATGGCGCGGCGTGGTACGGCAGTTGCTGGCCCAGGGGGTGCTCGGCGTCGAGGGGGACTACGGCACGCTGGTGCTCACCGACGCGAGCGCGGAGGTGCTGAACCGGCAGCGCGAGGTCAGGCTGCGGCGCGAGCCGGAGAAGGCGTCGCGCACCGCGAAGACGAAGACGGGGGCCTCGGGGAAGGCCAAGAAGGCCCCGGTGGATCTGCCGGAGGAGGCCGTGCCGGTCTTCGAGCGGCTGCGCGCCTGGCGGGCGACGACCGCGAAGGAGCAGGGCGTCCCCGCGTATGTGGTCTTCCACGACGCCACTCTGCGCGAGATCGCGACCCTTGCCCCGGCCACGCTCGAGGAGCTCGGCACGGTGAGCGGGGTCGGTGAGAACAAGCTGGTGAAGTACGGGCAGGGGGTTCTGGACACCCTGGCGTCCTGACCGCCCCAATCTTCTGACGGTACGTCAAACCAGTACGGCGAACCCCCGCTTCCGCAAGCCGGGAGCGGGGTTTGGCATGTCTGGAGCACAGGGGTTACCGATGAGTGTTACCTGAGGTAACGTCAGGGCCCGTGGTCCGTGGTCCGTGGCCGCCGGGGACTGGGGTGCTCCGGCGGCCACTCACCCTCGCGCCGTTCCTCATACCGTACGAGGCGGTTCCTACAGCTCCTTGATGCGGATGTCGCGGTACGAGATCACATCATCGGTGCTGTGGACCTGGAGACCGATGTACCCGGAGGAGTACCGACGGCCGTCCGTGCCGGGGTCGTCCGAGCGCGGCGGGGTGAACTCCTGGCCGCCGGTGTTCTCGAACTCATTGAGCAGCACACCGTTGCGGTAGATCGAGAAGTGCTGACCCACCACCCGGATCTCATAGTCGTTCCAGCTGCCCTTGGGGGTGACCCCCGCCCCGGCCAGCCCGACCCGGTCGAACCCGTAGATCGAGCCGGTCTTGTACATATCGCCGTCCGGGCGGTCGAGGATCTGCACCTCGTGCCCGTACTTGATGGCGACCCACTCCGGGCGGGACTCCTCGGGGTGGTCATGGACGTACGGGAAGCGCACGAAGACACCACCGTTGGCATTGCCCGTCCCGGGTGCGTCATCGCGGAACTGGAGCTTCAGCGAGAAGTCGTCGTACGTCCGCTGCGGGAACCACAGCATGCCCATGCCCTGGACCGAGGTGCTGCTGGTGATGCTGCCGTCGTCGTTGAGACCGAAGGCCCCGCCGCCCACGTGCTGCCACCTGTCGAGGGACTTCTTGGTGCCGTCGAACAGCGGGCGGTAGCCCTCGTCCTGACCGGGCTTGCCGATCCCGGACTGCTTGGCCGCCTTGTTGATCGCCCGGTACTCGCGCTGGTCGACGACGCCGTCGGCGAGCAGCTTGTCGGTGACGGCGGTGACGTGCTTGAGGAAGAGGGCGTGGGAGGACCAGTCCTTCTCGTCCTCGATCAGCTCATTGATGGTGCAGCGGCTGCGGGTGATGCGGTTGGGGACGCCGGTGTCCACCGTGCCGACGATCACCGTGAGGCGCTCGTCCCACTCCGGACACGCGGGTGCGGGCACCCCGCCGCCCTCGGCCACGGTGAAGGCGATCTGCCGGGCCTCGGAGGTGTTGCCCGCCTTGTCGGTGGCGCGGTACGCCACGGTGTGACGGCCCACCCGGTCCACCACCACGGGGGTGGTGTAGGCGAGGTACGGGCCGCTGTCCAGGGAGTACTCGACCTTATCCACCCCGGAGTCGTCGTCCGCGGCGGTGAGCGTCACCTTGGCGCTGCCCACATAGGCGCCGTCGGAGTTCTTCGTGCCGTCGACCTGCGCGGAGGTCGACGGGGGGATGGTGTCCTCGGCCGGCGGGACCACCACCGTGAAGTCCACGGACTTCACCGCCGACACATTGCCCGCCTTGTCCGCCGCCCGGAAGCGCACCGTGTGCGCGCCCGCGTCATGGACCATCACCGGACCGGTGTAGGGCTGGAACTCCCCCTGGCCCAGGGCGTAGTCGATCCGGTTGACCCCGGAGCCGGTGTCGGAGGCGGTGATGGTCACGGTGGCCATGCCGATGTACGCACCGGACGGATCCTTCTCACCGGAGACGGTGGCGGAGGTCTCCGGCGGTGTGGAGTCGTCCGTCGGCGGCGCCACCACGGTGAAGTCCACCGACTTCACCTCCGACACGTTCCCCGCCTTGTCCACCGCCCGGTAGCGGATGGTGTGCTGCCCGACCTGGTGGACCATCACCGGGGCGGTGTACGGCTGGAACGCCCCGTCGCCTTCGGCGAACTCGATCCGGTCCACGCCGGAGCCCTCGTCGGTGGCGGACACCGAGACGGTGGCCATCCCGATGTACGCGCCGTCCGCGTTCTTCTCGCCCTCGACCTTCGCCGACGCGTCGGGCGCGGTGGTGTCCTCGCCCCCGCCGCCGTCGGTGACCACCAGGATGCCCTGCATCTGGCCGTGGCCGGGGATGGTGCAGTGGTAGCGGTAGCGGCCGGGGCTGAGGGTGACCTCGACGGTGTGCTTGCCGCCGCTGTCGTCCGAGGGGTTGGCGAGGATGTTCAGCGGGACGTCGTTGTTGTATTCGGGGTCGGAGACATCGAAGGTCAGGGTGTGCGGCATCCCCATGGTGTTGCCGGTGGCCGTGCTGTTCTCGAAGACGATGGTGGTCTTCCCGGCGACCGCGGTGGTGGGCGCCGAGGCGTACTTGGTGATGTCGTCACCCGCGGTCCAGGTGAGGGTCTGCTGTGCGGCGGCCTGCCGGGTGTCGTCCTGCCCGTAGGCCACCGTCGCCGTCCCCGAGCTCAGCCCGAGGACCATGAGCAGCGCGGCGAGCAGCGGCAGCCAGGGTCTGATGGGTTTGGGGCGCCTTCGTTTCACGGTCACTCCGCCTTCCTGGCCAGATCCTGGGCGAGCGGAGTGGGCTCGCCACCGGTGTACGTGATGTGCCACAGCGCCGACTTGGAGTCGGAGGTGAAGAAGCCGCGCCCGTAGTCGAGGACGTAGAGCGAGCCGTCCGGGGCGAACTTCCAGTCCATGAGGTTGCGGATGCCGTCGGCACCCACCGGGATGATCTTCTTGAGGGTTTCGGCGTGCACCGGCAGCCCGCCCTTGCCGACGGTCTTCGGGTCGGTCAGCACCGCGTGGCGCGGCTGGTCGGCGTCGTAGAAGTCGCCGACGAACCACTTGCCGTCCCAGTACTGCGGCCATTTGGTGGTGGAGTTGCTGGTGGCGTCGTACCGGTAGACCGGGCCGTTCATGGTGGCCTGGCCGCCGCCCTTGAGCCACGGCAGCAGGAACTTGGCCTCCGAGGCCTTGTAGCTGGGAATGCCGTTCGCGTCCCGCGGATAGTCGGGGGCGCCGCCCTGGGGCGAGTACCAGATGGTGTTCCCGGTGATGGGCGGCAGGTTCACCAGACCGTTGTTGTTGGGTGACTCGTTCTTGGGGTGGTCGCAGTCGTACCAGCCCAGCGGCTTGCTGGGGTCGGGCAGATTGCGGTCCCGGTAGGGCTGTTTGTTGCCCATGCAGAACGGCCAGCCGTGGTTGCCCGCCTTGGTGATGGCGGCGAAGGTGTCGTACTTGGCCGGGCCCCAGGTGGTGCTGGGCTCGCCCGCGTCGGGGCCGACCCAGCCCGCGTAGAGGATGTCGGTCTTCTGGTCCACGAAGATCCGGGCCGGGTTGCGCACCCCCATCACATAGATCTCGCCACGGGTCTTGCCGCCGCCCTCGTCGGGCTCCTTGCCGGTGAAGAGATTGCCCTCGGGGAGGGTGTAGGTGCCGTCGTCCTCGGGGTGGATGCGCAGGATCTTGCCGTTGAGGTTGTTGGTGTTTCCCGCGGTGCGGCGGGCGTCGGCGAAGGAGACGCCCTTGTAGTTCGGCTGCGGGTTGTTGCCCGAGTAGCCGTCGCTGAACTGGGAGGAGTTGTTGTCCCCGGTGGCGATGTAGAGATTGCCCTTGGAGTCCCAGCTCATCCCGCCGCCCGCGTGGCAGCAGCTGTGGATCTGGACCGGCCAGGAGAGCAGGACCTTCTCCGACCCCAGGTCCAGCTTGTTGGTCTTCAGGTCCAGGGTGAACCGGGAGACACGGCGCTCGGCCATCTGGGTGTCCCGGTTGATCCGGGAGTGCGGGGTGTAGTGCAGATACACCCAGCCGTTGGTGAGGAAGTCCGGGTCCAGCTCGATGCCGAGCAGCCCCTCCTCGACCTTGATCAGCTCATCGCCGCCGCCCTTGTTGCCGAAGACGGTCAGGGCGCCCGCGAGGGTCACCTTGCCGGTGGCCGGGTCGTAGACATGGATCTGGCCCTGGCCCTTGCCGATGTCCGGGTTGTTCCAGTCGGTGACCACGGGCGCGCTGTTGTCGCCGCCGCCCCGGCCGATGTACAGCACCCGGCCGTCCTTGGCGGTGACGAGGCCGTGCGGCTCGCCGATCTGGTCGGACTGGCCCGGCTGATTGGGCTTGGTGACGCGCTCGGCCTTGTAGTTCGCGTTGATGGTGGCCTTGCAGTCGGCGCGGGAGAGCCGGGTGGTCCACAGCAGCGCGCCGCGCAGATGGGCGCGGAAGTCGGTCTCCTGGAAGCTGGACACCGTGCCGCCCATGCCGGTGTAGAAAGAGCGGCCGCCGTCGTAGTCACGGCACCAGGAGATCGGGTGGTCCGCGCCGTTGGCGCCGGCGCCCGGCTGGTAGCTGGACTCGCGGACCCGGGCCACGGTGTGCACGGTGCCGGAGGGGTTGTCCTTCCAGTTGAGCCAGGTGTCGGTGCGCTTCCACTCCAGCGGCAGCTCCTTGGTGGCCGGGTGGACGCGGTCGCCGACCTCCACCACGGCCCGCTGGGCGGTGGCCGGGCTGGTGGTGGCCGGGCGGGCGCCGATCAGCCCGCTGAACCAGTCGGAGTACGGCTCGTTGCGGGCCGCGTCACGGATGCCGAGGAAGCCGCCGCCCGCCTCCATGTACGACTCGAGCCCCGCCTCCTGCTCGGGGTCGAGCACATCGCCGGAGCCGGTCAGGAAGACCACGGCGTTGTACTTGCCGAGCCTGGGCTTGGTGAAGACCGAGGCGTCGGCGGTGGCGTCGACGGTGAAGCGGGTCGCCGCGGGGCCCTGGTTGCCGATCCGCTCGATGGCCTCGATGCCCGCGTTCACCGTGGCCGGCTCGTCCCCGGCCGCACCGTGGAACACCAGGACCCGGACGTTGTCACCGCCGGGCGGCGACGGCAGCGTGAGTGGCGCACGATCCTCGGGCCGGGCGCTGGCGGGGGTCCCGCCGAGCAGGGTCGCGGTGAGGGCGCCGAAGAGCAGTGCCGCCACCCCCGCGCGTCTCTTTCGCAGCCGACCGACTGTCAGCCCTCGCCTCTTTGAGGGTATTTGGTACGGTATGTCCCGCATTGGTCACCCATCCCTCTCACGTACCTATAACACCGCTGAAGGAAGCTAGACGGCTTTTCGCAAGTCGCCAATAGCTATGACCGCAACTCAACGAACTTTGTCCTGAGTGTGGATGAACGAGCGTCCTCCGGCTACCGTGAAAACACCCCGGGGCATCTGCGCATCGTCAACGGCAGAGGATCCACAGCGATTTGGGAGAACGATGAGCGACGCACCCGGCTTCACCTCCAGACGCGGTCTCAGCAGACGGCTCTTCACCGGCGGCGCGGCCGCCGCGGCCGTCGGACCGCTGGCCCTCACCCCCTCCGCCGCCGCGAAGGCGCCGAAGGCCCCGTCCGGCGGGGTCAGAACGGCGACCGCGGGCGGCACGGTCCGCCATCTCAAGCTCTACGCGGAAAAGCTGCCGGACGGTCAGATGGGGTACGGACTCGAGAAGGGCAAGGCCAGCATCCCCGGTCCGCTGATCGAGCTGACCGAGGGCGACACCCTGCACATCGAGTTCGAGAACACCATGGACGTCACGGCCAGCCTCCATGTGCACGGCCTGGACTACGACGTCGCCAGCGACGGCACCCAGCTCAACCGCAGCGCCGTGGAGCCGGGCGGCACCCGCACCTACACCTGGCGCACCCACGTGCCGGGCAAGCGCGCCGACGGCACCTGGCGGCCGGGCAGCGCGGGCTACTGGCACTACCACGACCACGCGGTGGGCACCCCGCACGGCACCGGCGGCCTCCGGAAGGGGCTGTACGGGCCGGTGGTGGTCCGGCGGGCGGGCGACATCCTGCCGGACAAGCAGTTCACGATCGTCTTCAACGACATGACGATCAACAACAAGGCGGGGCACGACGCCCCCGAGTTCCGGGCCACGGTGGGCGACCGCGTCGAGATCATCATGATCACCCACGGCGAGTACTACCACACCTTCCATATGCACGGGCACCGGTGGGCGGACAACCGCACCGGGCTGCTGGAGGGCCCGGAGGACGTGAGCCGGGTCATCGACAACAAGATCACCGGGCCCGCCGACTCCTTCGGCTTCCAGGTGATCGCCGGGGAGCACGTCGGCGCGGGCGCCTGGATGTACCACTGCCATGTCCAGAGCCACTCCGACATGGGCATGGCCGGGCTGTTCCTGGTCGCCAAGGCCGATGGCACCATCCCCGGCTACGACCCGCACCGGCTCTCGGCGCACCGCCCGGGGTAGCCGCCGGAGCGACACGACGGGGCGGGCCGCCGGGCCCGCCCCGTCGTCGTATCGCTGTATCGCCTTGTCGCCGTATCGCCCCGTCAGGCGGTGTGCAGCCGCAGGCCGTACACCGAGAGGATCTCATTGACCGGCTGGTACCAGGTCTCGCCGCCGCTGGAGCAGTTGCCCCAGCCGCCCGAGGTCACGCCCTGGGCCTGGTCGCCGCTGATGAACGAGCCGCCGGAGTCGCCGCCCTCGGCGCATACGCTGGTCTTGGTCATCTGGTACACGGCGCCCTGGCTGTAGTTCACGGTCTCGTTCTTGGCCAGGACCGTGCCGCAGTGCCAGTGGGTGGTGGAGCCGGAGCGGCAGATGGAGGCGCCGATCGGGGCCTCGGCGGAGCCGCGGACCAGCTGGTCGGGGACGGTGCCCCAGCCGAGCACCACCGGCACGGTCCACCAGCCGCTGCCGACGCTGACGTAGGCGTAGTCGTTGCCGGGGAAGGAGGAGCCCTGGAAGTTGCCGATATACGAGCCGTCCCAGCCGCTGACGGAGCCCCCCGCCTGGCCGCAGTGCCCGGCCGTGACGAAGCCGCCCTGGACCGAGAAGCCTATGGAGCAGCGGACGTTGCCGGTGTAGTACGGGTCGCCGCCCACCGTGCCGGCGGCGAAGGTCGTCGGCGCCTGGGCGGGGGCCTTCTCGACGGTGACCGGGACGGAGGCCGAGCGCTTCGCCGCGCGGAGGAACGCCCGCACGGCGGCGTCGTCTTCGCTCCCCTGGCGGACCCGGACCACGACGGCGCCCGCGCGGGGGTCGGTGCTCCAGCCGCTCACCCCGGCCGGGGCGGCCTGCTTGCGGGCCTTCTTGTCGAGGCGCGCCTTGGCGGCGTCGAGCGCGTCGGCGCTGTGCTTCACGACCCGGGTGGTGGCGCCCGTGGCCCGTACCGACGCGGCCCGCTCGGCGCTGGTGACGCCGACGACCAGCTTCCCGCTGCCCGTGTCGAACCACGAGCCGCCGTAGGAGGCGCCCGCGGCGCGCTTGGCCTTGGGTTCCAGCCTCATGGCGGCGGCCTCCTGGCCCAGCCGCTCCCGCGCCTGGTCCGCGGTCAGGCCGAGGTCCCGGCCGAGCGCGCGGACGAGGGTGGCGGACGGCGCCGCCGCGGCGGCGGGCTTCGCCGCAGGGGCGGGCTTCGCCGCAGGGGCGTCGGCGCCGGATGCCGCGGCGGCGGTCGAGAAGGCCCCGCCGGCGCCCGAGAGGGCGCCGAGGACGAGGAGTGCGGACAGTCCGGCACGGACAACGGGCTTCCGTCTCATGGAAGTTCCCCTTCTGCTGGGCAGGTGAGAGCGCTTTCACGGGTCGATCGCGCAGAGCCTAGCGAGCCACCGGGGAAAGTCCAGACCAAAGCCGTGATCGGTCACGGTCGGGCAGGATGGCGCCGCGGACTCAAGGGGCTTCGTCCGGATTCCAGTTGAGCAGCCGCACCTGGGCGACCGTGCGGACATGGCGGCGCATGGCCGCGGCGGCGGCCTTGGGGCGGCGCTCGGCGATGGCGTCCAGGATGCGCTGGTGCTGGGCGAGCGAGCGCCTGGGGCGGCCGGGCTGACGCAGCGACTCCTCGCGGCTCTCCGCGATCTGGTCGGCGATCGAGCGCATGAACTCGGCGAGCAGCGGGCTGTGCGCGGCCGCGGTGACGGCGGCGTGGAAGCGGCGGTCGCCCTCGACGCCATGGCGGTCGGACTCGATCTCATCCTCCATCCAGTGCAGGGCCTGCTGGAGGGCGATGAGATCGTCGTCGGTGCGGCGCTCGGCGGCGAGTTCGGCCAGCTTGGTCTCCAACGCCTCGCGGGCGTCGAGCACATCGGGCAGCCTGCGGCGGCGCTCCACCAGCCGCTCGACGGGCTCGGTGTCGAGGCTGTCGCGCAGCAGGCACATCCCGCCGCCCTGGCGCACCTCGACGAGCCCCTGCACCTCGAGGACGACGATGGCCTGCTTGACCGAGGCGCGGCTGATGCCGAGGCGCTGGGCCAGCTCGCGCTCGGTGGGCAGCCGGTCGCCCGCCTTCAGACCGCCCTCCTCGACGTAGGCGCGCAGCCTCTCCAGCACCTGCTCGTACAGGCGCTGACGGTTCATCGGGCGCAGCGCGTCCTCGACCATACGGGCTCCCCCCATCGCGGTTTGTGATGGCCCCGATTCGCAGCGTAGCACCGGGTGGCCGGGCGGTGTGGTGGTTGTGCGGCCCTGTGGATAACTGGCCAATTGGCTGAGCCAATCTGCCACCGATGTCTTGACGGCCGAACCGCCGGGCCCTCAACGTGAGTCAGCCAGCAGGCCACTTGGCCCGACCGTCCCCGGTCCGCCGACCGATTCCCCGTGACGGGAGCGCTCGATGTCCGACGAATTGATCTCGATACTCGTGCTGGTGGTGGTCTTCGTCATCGCCACCACCCGGTCGATCAACATGGGCGCCCTGTCCTTCGCCGCCGCCTTCGGCGTGGGCGAGCTGGTCGCCGACTTCAGCGCGGACCACATCTTCGCCGGGTTCCCGGGCGATCTGTTCGTGGTGCTGGTGGGGGTGACGTATCTGTTCGCCCTCGCCCGGGCCAATGGCACCACGGACTGGCTGGTGCACGCCTCGATCCGGCTGGTGCGCGGGCGGGTCGCGCTGATCCCGTGGGTGATGTTCGCGATCAGCGCGGCGCTGACCGCGATCGGGGCGGTGAGCCCGGCGGCGGTGGCGATCGTCGCCCCGCTCGCCCTCTCGTTCGCCGCGCGGTACCAGATCAGCCCGCTGCTGATGGGTGCCATGGTGGTGCACGGCTCCCAGGGCGGCGGCTTCTCCCCCATCAGCATCTACGGATCGATCGTCAACGGCATCGTGGACCGGGAGAAGCTCCCCGGCAACGAGATCACGCTGTTCCTCGCGAGCCTGGTGGTCAACCTGATCATCGCCGCCGTCGTCTTCGTCGTCTGTGGCGGGCTGAAGCTCCCCAGGACCGCCGTCGCCGACGAGAAGCGGGACGCCGGGGCGGAGGAGGCACCGGCCGGCGCGGAGGGCCGGCTCACCCCGGCCCGTATCGCCACCCTGGCCGCGCTGGTGGCGCTGGTGGTCGCGGTGCTCGCCTTCGACCTGGACGCCGGGCTCACCTCGATCAGCCTCGCCGTGGCCCTGAGCGTCTTCTGGCCGGACCACGGCAAGAAGGCGGTGAACGAGGTCACCTGGCCCACCGTGCTGCTGATCTGCGGTGTGCTCACCTATGTCGGGGTGCTGGACGAGATGGGCACCATCGACTACGCGGGCAAGGCGGTCAGCGACATCGGGATTCCGCTGCTCGCCGCCCTGCTGCTCTGCTACATCGGCGCGATCGTCTCCGCCTTCGCCTCCTCGGTGGGCATCATGGGCGCGCTGATCCCGCTCGCCGTTCCCTTCCTCGCCCAGGGCGATATCGGCGCGGTGGGGATGATCGCGGCCCTCGCGGTGTCGGCGACCGTCGTCGACATCAGCCCCTTCTCGACCAACGGGGCGCTGGTGCTGGCCAACGCGCCGGATGTGGACCGGGACCGGTTCTTCCGGCAGCTGATGATCTACGGCGGGATCATGGTGGTCGCGGTGCCGCCGGTCGTCTGGCTGGCGATGGTGGTCCCCGGCCTCGGCTGAGCGGGCCGACCGGCGACCGGCCGGGCGGGAGCGCGGGCTCAGCCCGGTGGCAGCGGAACCCAGCGGGATTCGCCCGGCGCCACGGTCAGCGAACGGTCGGCGAGCCGCACCTCGATCGGGCACTCCTCGGAGTCCGGCACGCTGATCCACAGCCGCCCGGCGCGCACCCGCAGGGCGACGCCCCAGTGACCGCGGTAGCGCATCGAGAACCGATACTCCGACAACCCCGGCAGCCCGGACGGCTCGGGCAGCGGCACCGGATCCAGCCACAGGGCGTCCTCGCGGGTCTCAAGACCGGTCAGCCCGCGCTGCACCAGATCGAGGGTGCCGCCCATGGCGCCGAGGTGGATGCCCTCGCCGGTGGTGCCGCCCTGGACGTCCGCCACATCGCCCAGCAGCGCCTCCTGGCAGTGCCGCCATGCCTCGGCCCGGCGCGCCCGCGCCAGCACCCAGCCGTGCACCAGCTCGCTGAGGGTCGAGCCGTGGCTGGTCCGGGACAGGTAGTACGCCACGGTGGCCCGCCAGATGTCGTCGTCCAGGGCGTAGCCGAGCCGCCGGAAGAGGCCCGCCAGTTCGGCGGGGCCGAAGAGATAGCCGAGCATCAGCGCGTCGGCCTGCTTGGAGACCTGGTAGCGGTTGACGGAGTCGCCCTCGGACTCCAGGATCCGGTCCATCCGGCGGATGTCGCCGTAGCGGGCACGGTAGCCGTCCCAGTCGAGCTCGGCCAGCTCCCCGTAGCCGTCGAACTGGCTGATGACGCCCTGGTGGAAGGGGACCAGCAGCCGCCGTGAGACGTCCTCCCAGCGCTCCGGCTCCGCGCGGTCCAGGCCCACCCGCTCGAACAGCTCGCGGCGGCGCGGCTCGGGCAGGGTGCGGGCGAGCTCCAGGGCCCGGTCGAGCACCCAGGCGGCGGTGACGTTGGTGTACGCGTTGTCGTCGATCCCGGGGCGGTCGGCGCCGGGGTAGCCGTCGTGGTACTCATCGGGCCCGACCACCCCGCGGAGGCGGTACCGCCCCCGCTCCGGATCGAGAACGGCGGTGTCCGCCCAGAAGCGGGCGATCTGCAGCAGCATCTCCGCGCCCTTGGTGTGCAGGAACTCGGTGTCGCCGCTGGCCTGGCAGTACTGCCACACGTTGTACGCCACCGCCGAGCCCACATGGTGCTGCAGCCGGGAGTTGTCCGGCAGCCAGCGGCCGGAGCGCGGGTTCAGATGCAGCGTCTGGGTCTCCTCGCGCCCGTCGCTGCCGCTCTGCCAGGGGTACATCGCCCCGGCCCGCCCGGCGTCGGCGGCGGCGCGGCACGCCTGGGGCAGCCGCCGGTGGCGGTAGTGCAGCAGGGACCGGGACACCTCGGGGAAGTGGAGGTTCAGATACGGCAGCACGAACAGCTCGTCCCAGAAGACATGTCCGCGGTACGCCTCGCCGTGCAGCCCCCGGGCGGGGACGCCCACGTCCAGCTCCGCGGTGTGCGGCGAGAGCGTCTGGAGGATGTGGAACAGGTGCAGCCGCAGGACGTGGCCCGGCTCGCCGGGAACCTCCAACGCGGCCTCGCGCCACAGGTGTTCCCATGCCGTGCGGTGGGAGGCGAGCAGCTTCCCGAACTCCGGTGCCCGGGCGACCCCGTCGAGGGCGGCCTGGGCCGGATCGCTGATCGCGGGGTCCTTGGAGGTGTACAGCGCCACGGTCTTCTCGACGGTGACGGGGGCGTCCGGCGCGAGCGGCACGGCCAGGGTGCGCAGCGCGGCGCTGTGGGTGAGCCGCTGCCCGGTGCCGGTGGGCGTCCCACCGCGCACGGCCAGGGTGCGCGCGGCCATGGCCACGCGCACCTCGGAGCCGGTGGTGCGGCAGCTCAGCCATACGGTGTCGGGGCCCGCGGCGCCGGTGCGATGGTCGATGAGATGGCGGCCGGCCAGCGCGTCGTAGCGGGCCACGCCGGTGTTGGCCACGGCACCGTCGAGCCCCGACTCCAGCTCGACGGTGCCGGACCAGCCCTCGGCCCGGAAGGTGGTGCGCAGGGCCGCCAGATGCGGATCCCCCATGTGGACGAGGCGCTGCTGCTCGACGTGGAGCACCCGGCCGTGGCCGTAGGTGAACCGCAGCCGCCGCATGAGGGTGCCGTGCCGGAGGTCGAGGGTCTGCCGGTAGCCGGTGAGCTCGTCCCCGTCGGGGGTGAGCCAGCCGCCGGGGCCCGCGGGCCGGTCCGGGTCGCGGACGCGGTAGCGCAGCGGCAGCCAGTTCGGCAGGTTGACCATGTCCTCGTTCTCGACCTGGCGTCCGCCGACCACCGAGGTCAGCCGGTTGTAGCAGCCCGCCACATAGGTGCCGGGGTAGTGGGTGTCATCGGCGGCCGTCTCGGGGGCCGCGCCCCGGGTGGCGGCATAGCCGTTGCCGAGCGTGCACAGCGACTCCCGCAACCGCTCCTCGGCGGGCTCGTAGCCCTCGTACTCCCACACCCAGTCCGACACGGCCGATCACCGGCTCTCCTCCTCGACACCCCCATTGTGGTCCGGGCCGGAGGACTTCACCGGCTGCGCCGCGCCCCCGCGCGGCGCGCGCTCAGCAGTTCGTGTAGTCGACCCGGCTGTTGTTGTACGAGCAGGTGTCGACCGTGGAGCCACCGGTTTTGCGGAGGGTGGCCTTGTCGCGGTCGTTGTTCCAGACGTACGCCCGGCGGTCCTGGTACTTGGTGGCCGAGGTGTCGGAGCCGGAGCCGGTCCGGACGGTCACGGTCTTGCCCGCGCCGAGGGTGTAGCCGGGGAAGGTGTACTTGTGGTTGCTCGCGTCGACGAGCACCCAGCCCTTGAGGCTGACCCCGCGCGAGGTGGAGTTCTTGATCTGGACGTACTCGCCGTTGAGGCTGGAGTTGCTCCGGTTGTCCGTGCCGGGAGAGTCGTAGTAGATCTTGGAAAGGTGTACGGAACCCGCGGCACCGGCGGGTGTGGCCGGGTACAGCAGGGCGATCGCGCAGCCGGCGGCGAGCGCCGCGCCGATGCGGACGGTGTGTGCGGACATGAGTCCCCCCTTGCGTTGGTGCGTGGTGAAGCAGCGGTAACGCAGGACGGACGGGCGGCCGCGCCCGAAGATGGTTTGGAGTCAGCGAGCTGACTCCTTCGGTGCGGCCGTCCGTCCGTCTTCCCCCCACCTGTGTGGAGGACCAGAGTGGACCATGGCTGGAACGCGGCGGCAGGGCTGCGCGGCCCTTGCTCCAGGGCCGTCCGGCCCTAGCGCGCATCCGATTTCCCGCCCCGGGCCCGGGGCGAGGCCGGGTCAGCGGCCGTACTGCGCCCCGCCGTTGATGTGCAGCACCTGGCCGGTGACATACGCGGCCTCCGGGGAGGCCAGATAGCGGATGGCGGCCGCGATCTCGACGGGCGTCCCGGGCTGTCCGGTGAGCGTCTGCCCGATCTGCTGGGCGATGAACTCGGGGGTGCCGCGCTCGCCGAAGAACTCGGTGTCCTCGACATAGCCGGGGGCCACCGCGTTGGCGGTGACGCCCTCCGGGCCGAGCCGCCTGGCCAGCTCGAAGGTGTAGGTGTGCAGCGCGGCCTTGGTGCCGCCGTACGATCCGGGGCCGCGCAGCGACGCGACCGAGGACAGGTGGACGATCCGGCCGCCGGGCCGGGTGAGGTGGGGCAGCAGCGCCTCGGTGAGCAGCACCGCGGTCAGCACGTTGGCCTCGAAGTTCCGCTGGTACTGACCGGCGATGCCTTCGAGGGTGCCGTCGTTCGAGGGCGCGACATTGCCGCCGGCGTTGGTGACGAGGACATCGACATCACCGCCCGAACCGTCCGCGGTGATGAACTCGGCGGCGCGCCGGGTCTGCTCCGGGTCGCTGAGGTCCGCGCTGGTCCAGGTGACCAGGTCGGCGCCGTACGCGGCGTTGAGCTTGTCCGCCGCGGTGCGCAGCACCTCGGCGCGGCGTCCGAGGATGACCACCCGGTCGCCTTCGGCGGCGAAGGTCTCCGCGGTCGCCAGTCCTATGCCGGTACCGCCGCCCGACACCACGATCCGTCGCCCCATCACGGGCCTCCTCAGTGCAGCTTGTTGAATATTGGTCACATCTATGAACAAGCACGCTAGAAAGAAAGCGCATTCCCGTCAAGGCTCAGTACCCAACAGCCGGGCTGTTGCCTTGCGTTCACTATTGACAGGTTCTGTTGGGGATGGCGCAATGGCGGCGCCCCACTTGTCCCAGCAGCAGCCCCAAAAGCTGCTCCAGCAAGGAGGACATGTGCGTTTCCGTTCATCTTTCGCCAGATCCGTGGTCGCGACCGTGACCTTGGCGCTTGGCGCGCTCGGTCTGCTGACCGCTCCAGGTCCGGCCGCGGCCGACACCCCCTCCGACGACCCCTCGGTCGTCCACGGCCTCCGCGGCGACTACTACCTCCAGTCCGCCCCGGGGGCCTTCGACTTCCACGAACTGAAGGCCACCAGCCTCGACCCCGCCCTCGACTTCGGCAATCTGGAGCCGCGGCTGCAGGCCACCACCGGACGGTCCGACGACGTCAGCGTCCGCTGGACCGGCCAGATCACACCGGAGCGCTCCGGTGCGCACACCTTCTCGATCACCGCCGACAACGGCTTCCGGCTGTGGATCGACGGCAAACCGGTCATCGACCACTGGGTGGACGACTGGGACAAGGAGCAGACCTCCCAGCCCGTCGAGCTCACCGCGGGCAAGGCGTATGACATCAAGGTCGAGTACTTCGAGCACTACGGCGGCTCCAACTTCCACCTGGCCTGGACCCCGCCGGGCGCGGCCAAGGCGCCCGTGCCCGAGTCCGCCTTCCGGCTGCCCGCCGACTTCGACTACGACGGCCCGGTGGCCAGTGCCGTCCAGCCCGACGGCCGGACGCTGCTGCTGGACTTCGCCCGGCCCCTGACCACTCCCCCGGCCGATCTGACGTCGCATCTGTCCGCCGTCATCGGCGGCGCGGCCTGGCCGCTCGGGCGCGCCCGGCTGGACGCGGCCGATCCGTCCCGGCTGCTGCTCTCCCTGAAGGAGCCGGTGGTCGGCCGCGGCGGCGAGGCCGTCGTGCGCTACGACGGCGAGGGCGGTCTCGAGGACGGCGACGGCGCCATCGACCCGTATGTCTCCTTCGGTGGCAACAAGTCGACGTATCAGCTGAGCACGCCCTGGGCCAAGGACGTCGGCCCGGACAACGCCCACCCCGAGTACCCGCGCCCGCAGCTGACCCGCGATCAGTGGCGCAACCTCAACGGCAGCTGGGAGTTCGCCGCCGCGAAGGAGGGCCAGAAGCCCCCGGTCGGGCAGAAGCTCAAGGAGCGGATCCTGGTGCCGTACCCGGTGGAGTCCAAGCTCTCCGGTGTGGAGCGGCATGAGGACCGCATGTGGTACCGGCGGACCTTCACCGTCCCGGCCGACTGGAAGGTCGGCGACGGAAAGCGCTTGCGGCTGAACTTCGACGCCGTCGACTGGCAGGCCGAGGTCTATGTGAACGGCACCCGGGTGGCCGACCACCGCGGCGGCTACGACCGGTTCAGCGCCGATGTCACCGACGCCCTGCGGCCGGGCCGCACCCAGGAGCTGATCGTCGGCGTCTACGACCCGACGGACGCGGCCGACGGCGAGAACCCGCCGATGGGCAAGCAGCGGCTCGACCCGAGCGGCATCTTCTACACCCCCTCCTCCGGGATCTGGCAGACCGTCTGGATGGAGCCGGTCGCCACCGACCACGTGGACACCCTCAAGCTCACCCCGGACGTCCCCGGTAAGGCCCTCACCACCGAGGTCCGCGGGGTGCGGGACGGCGTCCCGGTCACCGCGACCGCCTACGACGGACGGCGCGTGGTCGGCACCGCCACCGGGCGCACCGGGAAGCCGCTGACCGTCCCCGTGCCCTCCCCGCACCTGTGGTCCCCCGACGATCCTCATCTGTACCAACTGAAGGTGACGGTCGGACGGGGCGCCTCGGCGGACCGGGTGGAGAGCTACTTCGGCATGCGGAGCATCGCCGTCAAGGAGGTGGACGGCAAGAAGCGCACCGTGCTCAACGGAAAGCCGATCTTCTCCATGGCCACCCTCGACCAGGGGTTCTGGCCCGACGGCCTGCACACCGCGCCGACCGACGAGGCCCTCGCGTACGACCTGAAGATGCACAAGAGCATGGGCTTCAACTCGGTGCGCAAGCACATCAAGGTCGAGCCCGACCGCTGGTACTACTGGGCCGACCGGCTGGGTCTGATGGTGTGGCAGGACATGCCCGCCATGAACACGGTCACCCCGTCCGAGAAGGCGCAGGCGCAGTACGAGCACGAGATGAAGCGGATGATCGACCAGCACATCAGCAGTCCGTCGGTCGTCATCTGGGTGACCTTCAACGAGGGCTGGGGCCAGTACGGCGGCCCGAAGGTGCCGGTGCTCGCGAAGGGCTGGGACCCCAGCCGGCTCATCAACGGCGCCAGCGGCTGGAACGACACCGGCAACGGCGACCTCGCCGACATCCATGCCTACCCCGGCCCAGGCGATCCGCGCCCGGACGCCTCACGGGCGGGGGTCACCGGCGAGTACGGCGGTCTTGGCCTGGCCGTCCCGGGGCATGCCTGGCCCGTGCAGCACACCTATGTCGGCGTGGACAAGGATCAGTACACCGACGAGTATCTGAAGCTGCTGGACAAGGTGCGCGGGCTGGTCGCGTGCAACGGCAGCAGCGGAGCCGTCTACACCCAGATCACGGATGTGGAGGGCGAGCTCAACGGGCTGCTCACCTATGACCGCAAGGAGATCAAGCCCGATGTGAAGCGGCTGCGCCAGGCCCATCAGGCGCTGATCCGCGACGCGGCGGACCCGGCGTCCATGGAGTGCACCGGCTAAGCGCTCCGCGGGACGTGCCGCGATGCGTCGTCGGCCGACTGCGGCGCCGTCGTGGCTGGTCGCGCAGTTCCCCGCGCCCCTTCGGGGCGCTGCCCGTCGGCCCATGGTGGTGACCCGTTCCGGGGCGCGTGTCCCCGGGGCGGGTCATTCCGCCGCCAGCGCCTCGACGGCGGCCACCGTACGGTCCACCACCACGTCGTACAGCCTGCTGTGCGCCCGCGGCAGCCGCGCCAGCAGCGGGGCCACCACCTCCCGCTCGTCCGGGGGGTAGACCGCCAGCGCCTCGCTCAGGGCGTCCAGCTTGCGGGCGGAGACCGGGCCGCGGTGGGTCTCGTAGACCGCGTGGCCGATGACGGTGGAGCCGATGAGGGTCACGGCCAGCGCGAGATCGTCCTCGGTCAGCTTCAGGGGGCGCAGCATCCGGGTGAGGGTCACCAGGGAGGAGATCCGGGCGGGCTGCTGGGTGGCGGCCATATACGGGAGCAGCTGGCGGTAGGGCAGCAGATAGTCGCGGCTGTTGTGCATCCAGGCGCGCAGCCGCTCCTGCCAGGTGTCCCCCGGCGGGTCCCGGTGCTGGGCCTCGGCCAGGACGCGGTCCGCCACGGCCTGGAGGAGGTCGTCGCGGTCGGGGAAGTAGCGGTAGAGCGCCATGGGGGCGGAGCCGACCGCCTCGGCGACCCTCTTGACGGTCAGCGCGGTCTCCGGCTCGCGGACCGCGAGCTCAGCGGCGCTGCGGACGATCTGCTCGCGCGACAGACGGGGCGGGCGCCCACGTCCCCTGCGGACGGTACCCTCCGCGGTCCCGGCCATCCGGTGTCCTTTCGCTCGCCCCCGTCGTACCAGGCCCCAAGGCTACGCAAGGCCGCTCGGGCGCCGCTCGTGGCCGTCCGGCGCCGTGAACCTCGTGGCCGTCCGAGGCCGTGAACCTCGTGGCCGCCGGCGCCTTGGACCTCGGGCCGCCCGGGGCCTTGAACGCCGCCCCGCGCCGTGCCAGCGTGACGCCCTGTCCGGCCCGTCCGAGCCCCGGGAGACCCGACGATGACCGCATCCGACCTGCCCGTGGACATCGTGCGCGCCCGCCGCCACGGCATCGCCGATCTGCTGGCCCGCACCGCGGCCCGGCTGCCCGCCAGGACGGCGATCGTCGAAGGACCGCTGCGCCAGACCTACGCCGAGCTGGACGCGCTGGTGAGCCGGACGGCCGGGGCCCTGGCGGCGCGGGGCATCGCCCGGGGCGATCGGGTGGTGCTCTTCGCCCGCAACTCCCACGGCTTCGTGGTGGCGTACTTCGCGCTGGCCCGGCTGGGCGCGGTTTCGGTGCCGGTCAACTTCATGCTCACCACGGCCGAAGTGGCGTATGTCCTGGACCATTCGGGAGCGGTCGGGATCATCGCGGGCACGGATCTGCTGGATGTGGCCGAGGGCGCGCTGGCCGAGGCGGCACCGCCCCGGATCGCGCTCCGCGCGGCGCTGGGAGGCGGGCGCGAGGGATGGGAGGACTTCGCCGCGCTGGGCGCGGAGCAGGAGCATCCGGTGCCCGATCCCGCCCTGGAGGACGACGACCCGGTCCAGCTGATGTACACCTCGGGAACCGAGTCGCGGCCCAAGGGCGCGATCATGACGAGCCGCAATCTGATCGCTCAGTATCAGACGGCGATCGTGGACGGCGGGATGTCGGCCGACGATGTCGAGATCCATGCGCTGCCGCTCTATCACTGCGCCCAGTTGCATGCCTTCCTCACCCCCGACATCCAGCTGGGCGCCACCTGTCTGGTGCTGCCGGGCCCGGACCCGGCGACGTTGCTGGCCACGATCGAGGCCGAGCGGGTGACCAAGCTGTTCGCCCCGCCCACCGTGTGGATCGCGCTGCTGCGCCATCCGGAGTTCGGGACCCGCGATCTGTCGTCGCTGCGGAAGGGGTACTACGGGGCGGCGCCGATGCCGGTGGCGGTGCTGGCCGAGCTGCGCCGACGGCTGCCGGAGCTGGCGCTGTACAACTTCTACGGCCAGACCGAGATGTCCCCGATCGCGACCGTGCTGGGCCCGGCCGACCAGGAGCGCAAGGCCGGTTCGGCGGGGCGGGCCGCGCTGAACGTCGAGACGCGGGTGGTGGACGAGGCGGACCGGCCGGTGGAGCCGGGCACGGTCGGCGAGATCGTCCACCGGGGCCCGCACACCATGCTCGGCTACTGGCGGGACCCGGAGCGCACCGCGGAGGCGTTCCGGGGTGGCTGGTTCCACAGCGGCGATCTGGGGGTGCTGGACGAGGAGGGCTGCCTGACGATCGTCGACCGCAAGAAGGACATGGTCAACAGCGGTGGGGAGAACGTCTCGGGGCGCGAGGTGGAGGAGGCCGTCCATGCCCATCCGGCGGTCGCGGAGGTCGCGGTGTTCGGGGTGCCGCATCCGTACTGGATCGAGGCCGTGACCGCGGTGGTGGTGGCCAAACCGGGCCATGAGGTGACGGCGGAGGAGCTCCTCACCCACTGCCGGGCGCGGCTCGCCGGGTTCAAGGTGCCCAAGTTCGTCCGGCTCACCGAGGCGCTGCCGAAGAATCCCAGCGGCAAGATCCTCAAGCGTGAACTGCGGGAGGTCTACCGCGACATGGCCGAGGAGCCGAGCGGGGACCGGGGCGGCCATATTTGACGTACCAGTTACACAAAATTATGCGACACTGCTGCCGCACTGATGTGAATCGGCCATGCCCCGACGAAGGACCACCGTGACTTCCTCACCTCCGACCCCCGATGCCCCCGAAGCGGCGATGACCGCCCACCCGCCGCGCTCCGGCACGGTGGTCGCCGTCCTGGCGTTCGGCGGGATCGTCGTCTCCCTGATGCAGACCCTGGTGGTGCCGCTGGTCCCGGACCTTCCGGAACTGCTGCACACCTCGGCCTCGGACGCCTCCTGGGCGATCACCGCCACCCTGCTCGCCGGCGCCGTGGCCACCCCGGTGCTGGGCCGGCTCGGCGACATGTACGGCAAGCGGCGGACGCTGCTGCTCAGCCTGGCGATGCTGGTGGTCGGATCGGTGGTGTGCGCGCTCTCCGACGCCCTCGCACCGATGATCGTCGGCCGTGCGCTCCAGGGCTTCTCCGCGGGCGTGATCCCGCTCGGCATCAGCATCATGCGCGATGAACTGCCCGCCGAACGGCTCGGCTCGGCGATGGCCCTGATGAGCTCCTCACTGGGCGTCGGCGGCGCCCTCGGTCTGCCCGGGGCCGCGGCGCTGGCCGAACACGCCGACTGGCATGTGCTGTTCTGGGTCTCGGCGAGCCTCGGCGTAGTGGTGATCGCACTGGTGCTGGCGCTCGTACCGGAGTCCCCGGTGCGCGGCGGCGGGCGGTTCGACCTGGTGGGCGCCGTCGGGCTGTCGGCCGGACTGCTCTGTCTGCTGCTGGCCATCTCCAAGGGTGCCGACTGGGGCTGGGGCAGCACGACCACCATCGGGCTGTTCGGCGGCGCGGTGGTCGTGCTGCTGCTGTGGAGCCGGTGGGAGCTGCGGGTGACCGGGCCGCTGGTGGATCTGCGCACCACCGTGCGACGTCAGGTGCTGCTGACCAATCTGGCCTCCATCGTCATCGGCTTCGCGATGTTCGGGATGTCGCTGGTGCTGCCGCAGCTGCTCCAGATGCCCGAGGCCACGGGGTACGGACTGGGCCAGTCGATGATGACCGCCGGACTGTGCCTGGGCCCGTCCGGTCTGGTGATGATGGCGATCTCCCCGCTGTCCGCGCGGATCACGGCCACCAAGGGCCCCAAGACATCGCTGATGCTCGGCGCCGGGGTGATCGCCGTCGGGTACGGCATGGGCATCTTCCTGATGGACGCCGTATGGCAGATCGTGGTCATCTCGTGTGTGATCGGCGCCGGGATCGGCCTCGCGTACTCGGCCATGCCCGCGCTGATCATGTCGGCGGTGCCGGTGTCCGAGACGGGCGCGGCCAACGGGCTCAACACCCTGATGCGGTCCATCGGCACCTCGACCGCCAGTGCGGTGGTCGGCGTCGTCCTCGCCCATATGACCACCGCGTTCGGGCCCGTCGAGCTCCCGTCCCTGAGCGGCTTCCGCACCGCCTTCGCGATCGGCGGCGGCGCCGCGCTGGTGGCGCTCGCGGTCGCCTCGCTGCTGCCGGGCCGCGGTCCGGACCGGCGCACGACCACCGCGGAGCGGCCCGGCACACCGGAGCCGGTGGCGGGCCGCTGAAAGAGGGCCTACGGCCCAGGTCACCTTCCCGGCCGCCCGTATCCCCGCCCACCCGCACGGCGGCGGGGGATACGGGCGGCTTTGTCGCGACAGGGCGCATACGGGTCACCATATGGACAGCGGTTGACGGAACGCGCCCCCGAGGTGCTGAATGATGCGGGTGAGGACTGAGCTGCCCCTGGTCACCCGCGACCACATCGACTTCGGTCGGGTGTGGTCCGCCTCCTGTTCCGGCTGACCCGGCAGCGGGCCGTCCGACCGGCCGCCCTCCTCTGATCCCGGGCCCCTCGCCCGTCGCTTCCCGCGTCTGACGCGCCATCACCCCCGGTAGGCCAGTGCCGCTTTCCGGGTCCGTGGCGCTTCCCGCTTTCTCACCTTCCTCG
Organism: Streptomyces endocoffeicus; assembly: GCF_016741935.1. GTDB lineage: Bacteria > Actinomycetota > Actinomycetes > Streptomycetales > Streptomycetaceae > Streptomyces > Streptomyces endocoffeicus. The sequence goes on from NZ_JAERRG010000001.1 coordinate 1,693,182, forward strand.
GCTTCCTCGCCCTCCGAAAGGTCACCCCATGCCCGTGGAGTTCCTCGGCATCGCCGCCACCAACGACGGCTCCGAGACCGGGCCGCGCTCCGGCGCGGCCTTCGACAAGGAGTACACCCTGCGGCTCGCCCGGGCCCATGAGGACCACGGCTGGGACCGGGTGCTGTTCGCCTACGGCTCCGGCTCGCCCGATCCCGCGCCCGCCGCCGCGTACATCGCCGCCAGGCTGGACCGGCTCCGGATCCTGCTGGCCCACCGGCCCAACGTCTCCTATCCGACGTACGCCGCCAAGACGTTCGCCACGCTCGACCAGATCAGCGACGGCCGGCTGACGGTGCACTTCATCACCGGCGGCAACGACCATGAGCAGCGGCGTGAGGGCGACACCCTCACCAAGGACGAGCGCTACGCGCGCACCCGCGAGTACATACGGATCGTCAAGAAGATCTGGACCACCCATGAGCCCTTCGACCACGAGGGCGAGCACTACCGCTTCCACGACTTCGTCAGCGATGTCTTCCCGGTCCAGCGGCCGCGCCCGGGTGTCTCCTTCGGCGGCTCCTCCCCCGCGGCCTACGCGGCCGGCGGGGCCGAGGCCGACATCTACTGCCTGTGGGGGGAGCCGCTGGAGCGGACCGCCGAGCAGATCGCGGCGGTGAAGGCGGCCGCCGCAGCGGCCGGGCGGAGCGATGTGCCGAGGATCCAGGTGGCGTTCCGGCCGATCATCGCCCCGACCGAGAAGCTGGCCTGGGAGAAGGCGCACCGCACGGTGGACGCCATCCGCGCCCGTAAGGAGCGGGGCGAGGCGACGACCGTGCGCCACCACCGCGGGGGCACCCCGGAAGCCGCGTCTCCGCAGAACGCCGGTTCACAGCGGCTGATCTCGATCGCCGAGGCGGGCGAGCGCTACGACCGGGCGCTGTGGACCCCGACCGCCGCCGCCACCGGTGGCGCGGGCAACTCCAACGCCCTGGTGGGCACGCCGGAGACGGTGGCGCAGGCGCTGCTGGACTACTACGACCTGGGCGTGGACATCCTCTCCGCGCGCGGCTACGACCTGCTGGGGGACGCGATCGACTTCGGCCGCCATGTCATCCCGATCGTCCGCGAAGAGGTCGCCAAGCGGGACGCCGAGCGCGCGGACCGGGGCCCGCGGTCCCTCGCGGCGGTGCGCTGATGACCTCCGTGGCCGAGCCGCAGCCACAGCCGCAGCTGACGGTGGTCCGGGTGGCCGTGGACGACCCGCGGGTCGAGCCGCTGCTGCGCGAGCTGGCGCATGAGTACTCCACCCGCTACGGCAGGGCGGCCGACGGTGAGCTGAACCGCTATCCGGCCGAGGAGTTCGCCCCGCCGCACGGGGAGCTGCTTCTGCTGCTGGACGGCGGTGAGCCGGTCGCCGGGGGCGCGTACCGGCGGTACGACGAGCGGACGGCCGAGCTCAAGCGGATCTGGACGCACTCGGGCCACCGGCGGCGCGGGCTGGCCCGCCGGGTGGTGACGGAGCTGGAGCGATCGGCCGCCGAGCGCGGCTACCGCCGGATCCACCTCACCACCGGGCCCCGCCAGCCGGAGGCGCGCGGGCTGTATCTGGCCACCGGCTACACCCCGCTGTTCGATGTCTCGGCCGATCCGGAGACCATCGGCCCGCTCCCGTTCGAAAAGGGGCTGTAGCCCCGGCGGAGCGCCCTCCGCCAACGCGCGTCCGTCCGCCCGCCCGGCCGCTGCGGGCGGACGGACGCATTCCCGCGTTTACGGTTGACCGTTCTGTGTCAACTGTTGCCGGACTCCCGTGGGTGCGGTTTTAGGATGCGGTAATTCTGCCGCGACCCGACCGTCCGAAGGCACATCATGACCAAAGTCCTGAACGTCGATGCACTACCCGAGCCGTCCGTGCTCAAACGCGTGAAGCGACGGCGCCCCGGACTTCTGGTGGCCAATGCGATCGTGCTGGTACTGGCCGCGATGGCGATCACCACGATATTCACCAACCCTCGTTTCGAGTGGGAAACCGTCGGCAAATACTTCTTCGAGATCCGGGTGATGAAGGGCATCGGGGTCAGTATTGGAATGACCGCGGTGACCATGGTGCTCTCTTTGGTTTGCGGCACCGTGGTCGCGCTGATGCGCATGGGCGGCTCCCGGCTCATGTCCAATGTCGCGGCCGCCTTCATCTGGGTTTTCCGCAGCATTCCGATGCTGGTGCAGCTGCTTTTCTGGTACAACCTCGCGGCCCTTTTTCCGACGCTGTCCCTCGGCATTCCCTGGGGGCCGCGTTTCGTCACCTTCGATTCGAACAGCGTCATCGGACCCCTGACCGCCGCGATCATCGGCCTGACCCTCCATGAGACCGCCTACATCGCGGAGTTGATCCGGTCCGGGCTGCTGGCCGTGCCGGATGGACAGCGTCAGGCGGCGTCCGCACTGGGTTTGACGCCGGCTCAGATCTTCTTCCGCATCACCCTTCCCCAGGCGCTGCGGGTGATCGTCCCCCCGATGGGAAATGAGCTGATATCTCTCCTCAAGGCCACCTCCCTGGTCAGCGTGATCACCCTGGCCGACCTGCTCTACTCGGTCCAGCTGATTTACGCCAAGAACTTCCAGACCGTTCCACTGTTGATCGTGGCCGCCATTTGGTACATGATCATCACTGGCGCCATTACTCTTCTTCAGCAGCGCCTGGAACGACGTCTGGGACGACACACCCTGATTTCGGCCGACAAGGCCGGGAAAGCGAAGAGGATCGAGCACTCGGTATGACCGCGGCATCGCAAATGGAATCGCAGGCCATCGTCTCCCTGCGCGGGATCCACAAGTCGTTCCGCGGCACCGAGGTGCTGCACGGTATCTCCCTGGATATCCACCGAGGTGAGACGGTCTGCCTGATCGGTCCCTCCGGATCCGGGAAGAGCACACTGCTGCGCTGTGTCAACCACCTCGAAGTGCCCGATCAGGGCGTGGTGGTGGTCGACGGCAGCGTGATCGGCTATCAGCTGCGCGGACGTACCCTGCATGACCTCGGCCCCCGGGAGCTGGCCGCCCAGCGCTCGGCGATGGGCATGGTGTTCCAGAGCTTCAATCTGTTCCCGCACCTCACCGCCCGCGAGAACATCGTGGAGGCCCCGCGCCGGGTGCTCGGGCTCTCCAAGGCCGCGGCCGACGCGCGGGCCGTGGAGCTGATGACCCGGGTGGGGCTCGCCCACAAGCTGGACAGCTATCCGGACAAGCTCTCCGGCGGCCAGCAGCAGCGGGTGGCCATCGCCCGCGCCCTGGCGATGCGCCCCAAGGTGATGCTCTTCGACGAGCCGACCTCCGCCCTGGACCCCGAGATGGTGCAGGAGGTCCTGAACGTCATCAGGGACCTGGCGCGCGACGGCATGACGCTGGTCGTCGTCACGCACGAAATGCGCTTCGCCGCCGATATCGCTGACCGGATCGTCTTCATGGACGACGGCAGGATCGTCGAGGAGGGTGCTCCCGAGCAGCTCCTGCGCGCTCCCGCACACGACCGCACCCGTACGTTCCTGTCGAAGGTCACCTCATGAGCACCGAACTCCCCCTGCCCGCCAAGACCGCCCGACGCCTGAAGCTGTGGGACTCCTACCGCTCGTACCAGTATCTGGAGCCCGGGGCGGACTACCGCGCCTTCGAGCTGGCGCCCGCGCTCGGACGGGTCCCCGGGGCCGCGCTGGAGTGGAGCCAGGACGTCGAGGTCCGCGCGCGGGACTTCGAGGAGCGCCATCCGGTGATCTCCGCCCATGACCACCTCTCGCTGCGCCCGGCGGATCCCGGCGACTTCGCCGCGTACCGCCGCCAGGGCCGGGAGTCGATCCCCTACGAGGGCATCGCCCACTCGGGGGTGGACCTGTTCTTCGACGGCGGCCCGGCCGCGGTGAGCATGATCCGCTCCCACGCCCCCTGGGACTGGGACGACGCGGTCAGCGATCTGGCCATGCGCCAGGCGGACCTCGCCCATCAGCGGCTGGTGGCGCCCGTCCGCACCCTCGAGGACGCCGACCGGGCGCGGGCCGGCCACCAGGTGGGGGTGGTGCTGACCCTGGAGTCCGCCTCCCCCATCGGCAATGACGTCGACCGGCTCGATCTGCTCTACGGCCTGGGTGTGCGGCTGCTCGGCCTGGTCTACAGCGAGAGCAACCAGCTGGGTTCGGGGCTCGCCGACGCCGGGGACACCGGTCTGACCCTGCTCGGCCGCCGGGCGCTGCGCCGGATGAACGACCTCGGGATCATCGTCGATGTCTCGCACAGCGGGGACGCGACGGCCCTGGACGCCGTGCGCCGCTCCACCGCCCCCGTGGTGATCACCCATGCCGGGTCCCGGGCGCTGTGGCCGACCCCGCGGATGAAGCCCGACGATGTGATCCGGGCCTGTGCCGGGTCCGGCGGGTTCATCGGCGTCGAGGCGGCGCCGCACACGACCGTCACCGCCAGGCACCCCCGGCACGATCTGGACTCGGTGATGGAACACATCGAGCGCTGTATCGATCTGGTCGGCATCGACCATGTGGCCTTCGGGCCGGACACCAACTTCGGCGATCACACGGCCTGGCACCGGACGTTCGCCCCGCTCTTCGGCAAGGACGACGCGCACGACGGCAAGGCCCCCGAACTGCCGCCGCACGAGGAGGTCGAGTACGTACGGGGCTGTGAGAACCCCGCGGAGGCCGTCGGCAATATGATCCGGTGGCTGTTCGACCGCGGCTACTCCGAAGCGGACGTGGCCAAGCTGGCCGGGGGCAACGTACGGCGCGTCGCCGAGACCGTCTGGGGCCGCTGACCGGCTCCGTACTTCCACCTCCGCCACCCCCACCTCCCGGAATGGAGCACCCATGCGCAACCGTCCCCATGTCGCCGCATGCGCACTGCTGGCCTGTCTGACGCTCGGCCTGTCGGCCTGTTCGGTGGACGACACCCCCGATGACGGCAAGGACAACAAGAGCCGTCCGGCGGCCACGCTCGCCCCCGAGCCCAAGGACAGCGCGCTGGCCGCCGAGGTGCCCCAGGCCTACACCAAGAAGACTCTGATCATGGGCGTCAGCGAGTACGCGCCGTACGTCACCTTCGAGTCCGACGGGAAGATCACCGGGCTGGTCCCCGAACTGGCCGCACAGCTCTCCTCGTTGCTCGACATCAAGATCAAGGTGGAGCGGACCAACTTCGACGCGGTCATCCCGGGGCTCAAATCCGGCCGGATCGACCTCAGCGCGCCCTCCGGTGACTTCACCGAGCGCCAGAAGGAGGTGGACTTCGCCGACTTCGCGCAGAGCAGTGTGACGATGATGGTGCTCAAGGACGGCTCCTTCCGCCCCAAGAACGGCCTCGGGGTCTGCGGCCACAAGGTCGGCGTCGAGAAGGGCGCCGGAACGCAGAACGTGCTCGCGGCGCAGAACAAGCGCTGTGCCGCGAAGGGCAAGCCGTCGGTGGACGCGAAGCTCTACACCGATCTGCCCGCCGCCTCGCTGGCGCTGCAGAGCAAGCGGGTGGAGGCGGTGGCCGCGCCCAGCGCCTCCAACACCTCGGTGACCCAGAACTCGCACGACCGCTTCGAGACGCTCGAACTGAAGGACATGCTGGACCTGCCCGCCGCGACGGCCATCTACGGCATCCAGGCCAAGAAGGACTCCGGGCTCGCACCCGTGATCGTCAAGGGGCTGCGGAAGCTGTACGAATCGGGCACCTACGCCAAGCTCTTCGGCCAGTGGGGGCTGCCGCTGTCCACCGTCACCCGGGGCCAGATCGCCCTCAACGGCTCCAAGCAATCCCAGACCCAGTGAGATCTTCCATGGCACGAACCAGTCAGACCGAAACGACCGGCGGCAGAGGGCGGGCGGCCCGGGAGGAGCCCGCCCGCCTGCTGGACGAGCGGGTGTGGCGACGCACCCTGCGCGTCCCGATGCGGGACGGGATCGTCCTGGCCGCCGATCTCTTCACCGACCAGGAGCGGCCGGGACCCCGCCCGGTCATCCTGGAGCGGACCCCCTACGGCCGCCGGCAGATCCGCGACTCCGACCGCAGCCGCCACGACGAGCCGGTGCCGACGCCCGAGGAGACCTCGGCGTTCTTCGTCCGCGCCGGGTATCACGTGGTGCGGCAGGACTGCCGGGGCCGCGGGGACTCCGAGGGCACCTTCGTGAAGTACCTCGGCGAGGGGCCGGACGGCGCGGACACCATCGACTGGATCGCCGCCCAGCCCTGGTGCGACGGCCGGGTGGCCATGATGGGCGTGTCCTACTCGGCCCACGCCCAGACGGCCGCCGCGGCCGAGTCCCCCGCCGGGCTGTCCGCGATGTTCATGGACTCCGGCGGCTTCGCCAGCGCCTACGAGGCCGGGATGCGGATGGGCGGCGCCTTCGAGCTCAAGCAGATCACCTGGGCCTTCCGGCACGGTGAGGAGAGCCCGGAGGCGGAGCGGGACCCGCTGGTGCGCAAGGCGTTCGCGGGGACGGACCTGCGCGACTGGTTCACCGTGCTGCCGTGGCGGACCGGTGTCTCACCGCTGCGCCAAGTGGACAGTTACGAGCGCTATCTGCTGGACCAGTGGCGGCATGACGCCTTCGGGGCGTACTGGCGCCAGCCGGCCATCTACGGGCGCGGCCACTACGACCGCTTCCCGGATGTGCCGACGCTGCACATGTCGAGCTGGTACGACCCGTATGTCCGCTCCACCATCGAGAACTTCACCGCCATGGGCCGGCTCAAGCGGTCCCCGGCGTATCTGGTGATGGGGCCGTGGAAGCACGGGCTGCGCTGTGTCACCTTCGCCGGCGATGTGGACTTCGGGCCCGCCGCGACCCTCAGCGGCAATGTGGACACCTCGTATCTGTCCTTCCGGCAGCGGTGGTTCGACGCGGTGCTGGAGGGCGGCGACCCGGAGTCGATCCCGCGGGTCCAGTACTTCCTCATGGGCGGCGGGGACGGCCGGCGGGACGAGACCGGGCGGATGCGGCACGGCGGCCGGTGGCACACCGACACCCAGTGGCCCCCGGCCGGGACCCGGGAGACCGCGTACTACTGCCACCCCTCGGGCGAGCTGGCCCGGGAGCGGCCGACGGCGACACGGGCCTGGGTGGAGTACGACTTCGACCCGAACGACCCGGTGCCCACGCTCGGCGGCCAGGTCACCTCGGGCGAGCCGGTGATGGTCGGCGGCGCCTTCGACCAGGTGCCGGACGAGCGGTTCTACGGTGCCCACCCGCCGTATCTGCCGCTGAACTCCCGGCCCGATGTGATCTCGCTGGCCACCCCGCCGCTGGCGGAGCCGCTGGTGGTGGCCGGGCCGGTCACCGCGCGGCTGTTCATCTCCTCGTCCGCGCCGGACACCGACTTCACGGTGAAGCTGGTCGATGTGCATCCGCCGAACGAGGACTATCCGCACGGCTTCGCGATGAACCTCACCGAGGGCATCTTCCGCTGCCGCTTCCACAAGTCCTTCGAGCGCCCGGAGCCGCTGGAGCCGGGCGAGGTCTACGAGATCGAGATCCCGGCCCCGGACACCGCCAACCGCTTCGAGGCCGGGCACCGGCTGCGCGTGGACATCTCCTCGAGCGACTTCCCCCGGTTCGACGTCAACTCCAACACGGGGGTGCCGGAGGCGGTGAGCCGCCGCAAGGTGGTGGCGACCAACCGCGTCCACATGGACGCGGACCACCCCTCGGCGGTGCTGCTGTGGACCCAGCCGGGCTGACTGGCGGTCGGCGTACGGCCGTCACCGCATGATGGTCGTCAGCACGTCCTGCCCCAGCCGGAGCAGGGTGCTGGTGGCCAGCCGGTGGTAGACGTACTTGCCATCGCGCTCGGACTCGATGAGCCCGGCGTCCCTGAGCTGGCGCAGGGTGCGGGAGACCTGCGTATCGGCGAGCCCCAGCCGCTGGGCCAGTTCGGAGGTGGTGATGGGCTCGCCCAGCAGATGGCGGCACAGTTCCATCCGGCCCAGGGACGCCAGCGCGGACATCCGGGCCCGCAGCTCGGCCTGGGTCAGCTGCTCGGGCGTCCTGTCCTCCTGGGCGGCGAACTGGAGCACCACGGGATGGCACTCCTCGTCCTTGACGGTCAGATGCGGCCAGACATGGACGGAGGGGAGCAGAAACAGCGGGCGCGGGCCGATCTCGATCTCGGCGACGGCCAGCTTGTCGTAGCGCACCCGCGAGCCGCCCCGGGAGACCACCGCGGTGGGGCTGAGCCCGGCCAGCACCTCGGCCAGACCGCGCCGCCGGATGTCGGCACGGACCCGGGCGGCGGCCGACTCCAGCCGGTCGCGGACCGTGCGCCACTCGGAGGCGAAGAACGCCTCGGCGCAGGAGTCCAGGAAGCACAGGAGCCGGTCGCGCAGCCCCTCGGGCGAGGCCACCAGGTCATGGGCCAGCTCGCCCCGCCGGAAGGAGCGCCGCTCGCACTGCTCCACATAGCGCTCGGCGGCCTCGGGGTCGGTGAGCAGGCTTCCGGCCGGGGGCACGGCCTCCCGGAAGCCGAGCACCCCTTGGGAGCACAGGCCCACGAACTCCTCGAGCGGCAGCTTCTCCAGATGGCGCAGCTCGTCCTCGAAGGGCTGGTCCAGCGGGAGCTCCAGCGGGAACAGCAGCCGGCAGCGGAGCCGGGCCCACAGCGGGGACAGGGCGCTCATCTCATCGGCGAGGGAGGGGGCGAGCGCCGTCCCGAGCCGCCGCGTCCAGCGCTGGGCCTCGGGGTGGTGGTCGGGCTCGGCCATGATGTGCAGCGTTGACATGAGCTCGGCCAGCGGTGACCGGCCGACGTGCACGTCGGCCGGTTGGGCGCGCTGGAGGTTGAGCGTGATCCCCACACCCGCACATTACTCGGCGACTGGCGGATCCGGACCGGTTGTCTCGCGAATCGACACCGGACTGCCTGGTCAGGGGCTCAACGGTCGCGGGGCAGCAGGGGGCCCAGCGGGCCCAGGTCCAGGTTGAGGTCGTCCTCGGTCAGCCCGAAGTGCTCCCGCAGCTCGGCCATGTTCCGCTCCAGAGCCATCAGCGTCAGCCCGAGCTCCTCGATCTGCTCATCGCTGATGCCGCCCTGCTCGACGCGGCGCAGCGCCTGCCGCTCCATGAGCTGCCGCAGCAGCTCGACGATGGTGAGCACCAGACCGGCCAGGCTCCTGCGGACCGACTCCTCGTCCACCTCGATCCGCCGTCCGGGCCGCCGGGGAGCGCGGTCATCCGTCATGGCGGCCCCCCTTCACGGCGGTCATGGCGATTCCCCTCCCACCCGTCCTCGTTCTCCACCCGTACGGAGGCGATCAGGGCGCGCAGCGAGATCCGCACCAGGTCGATGTCGGCGATGGACAGGGTGATCTCCCCCGCGATCACCACGCCCCCGGCGAGCACCCGGTCGAGCAGGTCGACCAGGGCCACCTCCCGCCGCTCGATCGCCCGGGTCATGACGGCGTCTCCTCCGGCTGGGCGTCCTCCGCCCGCTTCGGCGGGGCGGTGAAGGAGTACGGCGGCCAGGGGCCGCTGACCTCCAGGGTGATGGCGGGGTAGCGCTCCCCCAGGCCGGTCACCAGGGCGGTGAACTCCTCACCGAGGGCGTCGGGCACCAGATAGGAGTTGTTGAGCACCATCCACCCCTCGTACGCGGCCAGCGCGGTGTCCTGCGGTGGATGGGCGGCCGTGGCCACCGCCAGCGCGGCCAGCGCGGCGTGGATCTCCTCCGCCCGCTCGGTCGCGCGCAGATGCGCGGTCTCCTGGTCCTGCCGCTGGGCACGGCGCCGCATCAGATAGGCGGTTCCGGGGCTCTCCTCGCCGTCGGTGGGCTCGTCCGGGTCGGGCAGGAAGGATCTGGGGTCGACATACGCCTTGACGCCCCACTCGGTACGGCCCGCCACCCGCCGCAGCGTAGCCGTGAAGTCGTCCCGGCGCTCCTGGAGCATCGCCCGGACCCGGTCGTCGTCGTGGTAGAGCGTGGCGAAGCGCAGCGGGATGACCTGGCCGTGGCGGGCCGCGCCGTTGATCACCCGGTGGTGGGCGCGGGCGGTGCGCTCCAGCCACTCCAGGTCCTCCAGATGGCCGCGCAGCGCGTCCTCGCCGAAGTCCTCCAGCGGTACGGAGCCCACCACGGCGGCCAGCCCCGCGCTCTCCACCAGGCGCACCGGCTCGTCCGCCACGCCGGTGAGCCCCCGTGGCGGGGCGCCGTCCTCCGGGGCGGCCGTCACCGCGTACAGCCAGGTGGCGAGGGAACCGTTCACCGTTCGTCCTCCCGCTCCGCGCCTTGGGTCCCGTGGTCGTCCTCCCGGTGCGCGCCGCGGCCGTCCTCCAGTTCGCCGACGCGCCGCCGCAGCCGCTCGTTCTCCTCCAGGACGTCCCGGGCGCCGGAGGAGAGCGAGGGGTCGTGCTCCCACCAGTCGATGCCCATCTCCTTGGCCCGGTCCACGGAGGCGACCAGCAGCCGGATCTTGATCGTCAGCAGTTCGATGTCCAGCAGATTGATCTGGATGTCGCCCGCGATGACGATGCCCTTGTCGAGCACCCGCTCCAGGATGTCGGCCAGGCTGGACGGCTCGGCGCCCCGGCGGGCGGGTTCGGGTGCGGCGCCGGCGCGCCGGACCGGTGGGTTCCAGTCGGAGCTCTGGTTCATGTCCGGTTCTCCGCCCTGCCCCGGTAGTAGCGCTCGGTGCGGTGGTAGGAGACGAGTTCGCCGCGGTCGTCCAGCTCGACCTGGTACTCGGCGAGGATGTCGGTGGAGTCCGGGATCCGGTGGGTCTCGACCACCTCGATGCCGATGGTCCAGCCGTCCTCCGTGCGCTCCAGCGAGGTGACGCCCTCCGGGGTCCGCCCGGTCAGCCCCTGCACATGGCGGGCCGCGCTGCGCGCGGCGTCGCGGGCCACGAGCGCGGGACGCCGTGGGCGGGGGCGCTCCCGCTCGGGCTCGCGCCGCTCCGGCTCGCCCTCGCGGGGTCGTTCCTCACGGAGCCGCTCCTCGCTGGGCCGTTCCTCACGGGGTCGTTCCTCACGGGCACGGGCACGGGGCCTCGCCTCGCGGTGGTGTTCCTCCCGGGGCCGTTCGCGGGGCACGGCTCATACCTCCAAGCCTCCGTCTGGCGGCCCCTGGGACATCAGCCTGCGGACCAGCTCGTCCTCCTCCCGGGCCGCCTCCTCCTCGGTGAGTTCCCCGTTCTCCCGGGCCTCCGCGACCTCCTCCAGCCGCTGCTTGATCACCTCGGGGTCGTACAGCTGCCGATGCGCCTCGTCATGGATCCGCTCGGCGATCCAGACGACGCCCCGCACCGGGGCCAGCGGCAGCGTGGCCAGGCCGGTGAACAGTCCCATGGCTACTCGTCGCCTTCCTTCCCTTCGAGCGTCGCGTCGGCCACGAAGTCGTACGGCGCCAGCGGGCCGAGCAGACGCATCCGGACCCGGCCGTGCCAGTGCGCGGCGAGCTCCTCGGCCGCCTCCTCGAACGCCTCCCGTTTCGCGTCCGCCACCAGGAACGAGGCGTTGATCAGCCCCTCGGGGGACGCCGGCTCCTCCGACACCGAGCCCAGCGCGTACGGCGCCAGCCGCCGGTCGAGCTCCAGCGCGTCCACGCTCCGCTTCGCGGCGATGCTGTCCATGACGAGCTGGCCGAGCTCGAGCCGCTGCTCGTAGCCCGCGTCCTCGGGCAGCCCCCGCAGCTCGTCGCGGAGCCGTCTGGCCTCGGGCTGTTCGGTCACCACCTCGCGCAGCACCGCGTCCTGGTCATAGCGGGCCCGCACGGTGAGCTGCGTACGGCCGCGGAGCCGGTCGAGGCCGCGGGCGAAGTCGTCGTGCCCCTCGGCCAGCAGCTCGTCCGCCACCGCCGCGGTGTCGCGCACCACGGTGCCGAAGCGGAACGGCAGCACCGGTGAGCCCTGCGCGGCAAGGTGGTCCAGCACCCTGGCGTGGGTGCGCAGATCCTCGGGGGTGCCCAGCGGCTTGTCGACAGGCACCTCGCTGACCACCGCGGCCTGGCCGCCCTGGCGGATCAGGGTCACCGGGGCCTCCGGGTCCCCGACGGCGGGCAGGTCCTTGACCGACTCATCGGGGCGGTCGTCCGTGACGACCCCGTAGACATAGCAGGCACGTCCGTCCTCGGCCATCACCGCTCGCGCTCCCTGTGGCTGGGGGAACCCCTGGTGCGCCGGGGCCGCTCCCGCTCCTCGGCCTCGGGTTCCCGGTCCTCGTCGTCATCGTCCCGCAGCAGATCCGAGACCGATTCCTTGACGCCCTCCAGGGCGCCCTTGGTCTTCTTCTTGCCGCCGCCCTCCCGGATCTCGTCCATGAGGCCGGGCAGACCATGGGTTTCGGTGCCGCTGCGGGCGAGGTCGAGTCGGTTGGTCGCCTCCGCGAACCGCAGATACGTGTCCACGCTGGCGACGACGATACGGGCGTCGATGGTCAGGATCTCGATGCCCACCAGGGACACCCGCACATACACATCGATGACCAGGCCCTTGTCCAGGATGAGGTCGACCACGTCGACCAGGGCGCTGGAACTCGCCCGGTCCAGATACTGGCTCTGCTGCTGCCGTGCTACGGTCACCGCGCTCACCCGTTCCGGGGGCGGGGTCCGTCAGCGGCGCGCGCGGCGCCGTACGGGCTCCTCGTCCTCGTACTCCTCCTCGTCGTATGCGTCCCGGGGCTCTTCGTCCTCGTACTCCCCGGGCTCCTCGGCCTCGTATTCTTCCCCCGGTTCCTCGCCCTCCTCGGGCTCCTCCTCGTGCTCCCGCCCCTCCCGTTCGTCGTCCGCCACGATCTCGCCGTCGTGCACCACACCGCGCCAGCCCACGACCTCGTCGGGGTCGAGCAGCACCTCGCGCATGAGGTGGCGGCGGAAGTGCTTCATCTCCAGGCGCACCCGGCGGCCCTGGGCGCGCCAGAGGTTGCCGGTGCGCTCCATGAACCCCTGCGGCCAGTACTCCAGGACGAACAGGATGCGGGTGAGGTCGGGGGCCAGCTCGTGGAAGGTGATCGTGCCGTCCACATGGCCCTTGTCGGCCCGCGACGTCCAGATGATGCGCTTGTCCGGCACCTGCTCGATGACCTCGGCCCGCCACTTGCGGTGCGACCAGAAGACCTGGGCCTTCCACTCGGATTCGATGCCGACCTCGTCCTCGTCCTCGTTCCGGATGTCCTCGACCTTCTTCATGTACGAGGGGAAGTTCTCCCACTCCGTCCAGAGGTTGTAGGTGAGGGAGAGGGGCGCGCCCACGTCCATCTGCTCCACGATGTTGGTGACCTTGAGCTTCTTCCCGCCCTTACCGCCGCCATCGCCGTCACCGCCGCCGAGGCCCGGGATGATGCTCTTGGCCGTGTCGACGACCTTCTCCTTGACCTGGTCCTTGACCTTCCCCTTGACCTGGTCCTTCATCTGCTCCTTGGCCGTGTCGACGACCTTGTCCTTCACCTGCTCCAGACCGCCCTTCAGCGCGCCCGGCCCGGGGTTGCCCAGGTGGGTGACCGAAGCCAGGGCCCGTTCGCCCAGCGCCGCCAGCAGGCCCTGCGCCTCCTTCAGCAGGCGGTCGGTGGGCAGCTCCCGGGCGAGCGCGCGCCCGCCGGTCCGCCCCTTGGTTTCCTCAGCCATGGCCCTCACCTCTGGCTTCGCCGTGCGGGCCCTTCGGAACCGGTCCGCTTCCTGGCCTTCGCCGGACGGTCGGACGACGTGCGCTGCCCGCCGGCGCGCTCACGCTGCCCGCCCTCGCGGGACCGTGCGGCGCTCCCGCGCTCGCGCTCGCCGCGCTCCTCGTGCCCCTCCGGCTCCTCGTCCTCCCCGGCCTCCGGCTCGCGGTCCCCCGCGCCACCGGTGCGCAGGGTCGCGGCGCGCCGCTCCAGCCGGTCGCTCAGGGCGTCCATGCGGTTACTGGCCGCCGACATGGCCGCCTCGCGGCCCGCGGAGACCAGCCGGTTGCCGATGTCCTGGCCGAGCCTGCCGAGCTCGGAGGACTTCAGCTGCTGGGCGCCCGGTGGGTTGAATCCGGAGGTGAGGCGCTTGCCCGCGGCGAGGCCGGCGAGGCCGAGGACCAAGGTCCCCCGGTGGCCGCGCCCGAAGAGATAGCCACTGACGAAGGCCAGTGCCACCCGGCAGTTCTTCATGATCGCTCCTCCTCCCGGGGCTGAACGAGACAGCCGTTCGGGTGCATATAACCAAGTATGGTGCATATCACCCTATTCAGTGACTTTTTTGGTCATGGGCGACCGTAGGGGATCACGGGAGATCGCAGGGGCCACGGCGCCGAGGGACCGTCAGGCGGCGAGCGCCGGATGCAGCACCACTTTGGTGTAGCCCTCGACCCGCTTGTCGAACTTCTCGTACGCCTGCGGGGCCTGGTCCAGCGGCAGTTCATGGGAGACCACGAAGCTGGGCCGGGCACGCCCGGCGATGATCAGGTCGCGCAGCCGGCGGTTGTAGCGCTTGACGTTGCACTGGCCCGTGCCCATGCGCTGGCCCTTCTCGAACATCCGGCCGATGGAGACCAGCAGCTGACCGTGTTTGGCGTGCTCATCCGGGCCGCCGGGGTCGGAGGGGACGTACAGCCCCGGCACACCGAGCCGCCCGGTCGGCCGCACCGTGTCGACCAGCGAGTTGAGCACCGACGCGGGCTCCTCATGACTGGCGTCGTGCGCCTGGGCCTGGTAGCCCACCGCGTCGATGCCCTTGTCGGTGCCCTCGCCGCCGGTGCGGTCCATGATCTGCGGCACCGGGTCGCCCTTGCTGAAGTCGATGGGGACGGCGCCGATCTCCCTGGCCTTCGCCAGCCGCTCGGGGACCCGGTCGACCACGAACACCGTGGCGGCGCCGCGCAGCAGCGCGGAGTAGGCGGCCATCAGCCCCACCGGACCCGCGCCGTAGACGGCCACGCTCTCGCCCGGGGAGACCTGGGCCAGCTCACAGCCGTGGTAGCCGGTCGGGAAGATGTCGGCGAGCAGGATGAAGTCGGTCTCGAGCTCCTCGCCCTGGGGCAGCTTCAGGCAGTTGAAGTCGGCGAAGGGCACCCGCAGCCGATCGGCCTGGCCACCCCTGTACGGGCCCATCGCCACATAGCCGTAGGCGCCGCCCGCGAAACCGGGGTTGACGGTGAGGCAGAAGCCGGTGTCGCCCGCGAGGCAGTTCTTGCAGAATCCGCAGGCCACGTTGAACGGCATGACCACGCGGTCGCCCTTGGACAGCGACACGACGCCGGAACCGGTCTCCTCGACCACGCCGAGGTTCTCGTGCCCGAAGACGATGCCGGGCTCGGCCGCCGTCCGGCCCTCGTACATATGCAGATCGGAGCCGCAGATCGCGCTGGAGGTGACGCGCACGAGCACATCGTTCGGATGCTCGATCCGAGGATCGTCGACGTCCCTCACCGCCACCGAGTAGGGCTTCTCATAGACGACGGCTTTCACCTGGATCACCTCCGCGTCGATCACTGACAAGCGGCGGTGGTGGCGGACACGGCGCGGTCCCAGGGTGTCTCGGTCCCAGGGTGTCTCGGCCACCACCGGGTACTTCCAGCGAACCGCCGCGGGACGCCGGGCGCAACCGGCGCGGTCGTTCCGCCCCGGACCCCCGGGCCCCCGGGCCCCGCCGGGCCTACTCGACCGTGACCCAGTCCAGGGTGCGCTGGACGGCCTTCTTCCAGCCCGTGTACCCCTCCTTCCTGGTCTTCTCGTCCCACTGGGGCTCCCACCGCCTGGACTCGCTCCAGTGGGAGCGCAGCTCATCGGTGTCCCGCCAGAACCCCGTGGCCAGCCCCGCGGCGTAGGCGGCGCCCAGGGCGGTGGTCTCGGCGATGACCGGGCGGCTGACCGGTACGCCCAGCACATCGGCCTGGATCTGCATGCACAGCTCGTTGTCGGTGACCCCGCCGTCCACCCGCAGGACGTCCATGTGGATGTCGGCGTCCCGCTCCATGGCCTCGACCACGTCCCGGCTCTGGTAGCAGATGGCCTCCAGGGTGGCGCGGGCGATGTGGCCGTTGGTGTTGAAGCGGGTGAGGCCGACGATCGCGCCGCGGGCGTCGGAGCGCCAGTACGGGGCGAAGAGCCCGGAGAAGGCGGGCACGAAGTACACCCCGCCGCTGTCCTCGACGGTGCGGGCGAGCCGCTCGCTGCCCGCGGCGTCGTCGATCATCTTCATCTGGTCGCGCAGCCACTGGACGGCCGAGCCGGTGACGGCGATCGAGCCCTCCAGGGCGTAGACGGGAGGGCTGTCGCCGAACTGGTACGCCACGGTGGTGAGCAGCCCGCTGGCCGAGCGGATCGGCTCGGATCCGGTGTTGAGCAGCAGGAAGTTGCCGGTGCCGTAGGTGTTCTTGGCCTCGCCGGGGGCGAAGCAGACCTGGCCGACCGTGGCCGCCTGCTGGTCGCCGAGGACGCCGGTGATGGGGGTGGCGGTGCGCAGCGGGCGGGAGGTGCGGGCCTGGCCGTACGCCTCGGGGTGGGAGGAGGGGTTGATCGTCGGCAGCATCGCCCGCGGGATGCCGAAGATCTCCAGCAGCTCGTCGTCCCAGTCCAGTGTCTCCAGGTCCATCAGCATGGTGCGGCTGGCGTTGGTGACATCGGTGGCGTGGATGCCGGCGCCGGGGCCGCCGGTGAGGTTCCACAGCACCCAGGCGTCGGTGTTGCCGAAGAGGGCGTGGCCCGCCTCCGCGGCCTCGCGGACGCCCTCGACGTTGTCCAGAATCCACTTGATCTTGCCACCGGAGAAGTAGGTGGCGGGCGGCAGCCCCGCCTTGCGGCGGATCACCTCGCCCTGGCCGTTCCGTTCCAGCGCGGCCGCGATGGTGTCGGTGCGGGTGTCCTGCCAGACGATGGCGTTGTAGTACGGGCGGCCGCTGCGCGGATCCCAGATCACCGTGGTCTCGCGCTGATTGGTGATGCCGATCGCGGCCAGGTCGGCGGGGGCGAGTCCGCCCGCGCGGAGGGCGTTCTGGATCACCGAGTTGGTGCGCTCGTAGATCTCCACCGGGTCGTGCTCGACCCACCCCGCGCGCGGCAGGATCTGGCGGTGCTCCAGCTGGTACCGCGCCACCTCGTCACCGTCGTGGTTGAAGATCATGAAACGGGTGCTGGTGGTTCCCTGGTCCACCGCACCGATGAATTCCGGCATGCTGCCGCCTCTCGTGGGTGGGGTACGGCCCGGATCGGCTACTCGGGGGTCGGGGTGCGGCCCACCTCCGTTTCGGCCGCCGGGAGGAAGCGGCTGATCAGGACCTGGTAGAGGGCGGCGCCGATGAGCCCGCCGACCAGCGGGCCCACGATCGGCACCCAGAAGTACAGATCCCCGTACTGGTCCCGCCACGCGCTGCCGTATCCGGTGAGATAGCTGGCCAGCCGGGGGCCGAAGTCACGGGCCGGGTTGATGGCATACCCCGCGTCGGCGCCCCAGGCCATGCCGATGGCGACCACGATCAGCCCGATGACGAAGGGCCCCAGATTGGCCTTCGGGGCCGAGTTCAGCACATCGGTGACGGCGAAGATGAGCAGCACCAGGATCGCGGTGCCGATGACCTGGTCGCGCAGCGCGCCCCATTCGCTGACCGGAAGGACTCCGTTGCCGGGGAGGGTGGAGAAGACGAACTGGGTCTTGAAGGTGTGCCCCGGGTCGGCGTGGCCCAGCGCCTCGGTGTAGTTCCAGCGCACCAGCAGGGCCCCGACGAACGCGCCGGCCGTCTGGGCCACGGTGTACGGCAGGACCTTGCTCCAGGGGAAGCCCTTGAAGGCCGCCAGGGAGAGGGTGACCGCCGGGTTGATATGGGCCCCGCTGAGCCGCGCCGCCACATACACACCGAAGGTGACGCCCAGCCCCCAGGCCCAGGAGATGGAGTCGTGATCGCCGAGCGCGCCCGGGGGCTTGGTGAGGTCGCCGCCCGCCACGACCTGCGCCACCACACCGCAGCCGAAGAGGATCAGCACCATGGTGCCCGCGAACTCCGCGCAGAGCTCGCCGAGCAGCACCGACCTCGGGCGTTGTGGCTTCGGGGCAGTCATGGGCCCATCGTCGGGGCGCTTCGGCACGGCGGCCCGTCCTGCGGGGCCGTCCGGGTCAGGGACGGGCCAGGGGTGGGTCAGAGACGGGTCAGGGACGGGCCATGGACGGCGAAACCGGGTCTGTACGGATCAGGGTGCGGACCTGTACGAAGGTGCTGACAACATCACCCATCGCCCTCCAGCCGAAACAGGACGACACGGATGCCGACCACCCAAGCCCCGACGAACTGGGCCGGGAACATCACCTTCTCCGCCGCCCGGCTGCACCACCCGGACAGCGTCGACGAGCTGCGGCGGATCGTCAGCTCCGCCGACCGGGTACGGGTACTGGGCACCGGCCACTCCTTCAACCGCATCGCCGACACCGAGGGCGATCTGGTGAACCTGGACCGGCTGCCGCACCGGGTGGAGACCGACCCCGGGCAGCGCACCGCGACCATCGCGGCGGGCATGCGCTACGCCCATGTGGCCCAGGCCCTGCACGCGGAGGGCTTCGCGCTGGCCAACCTCGCCTCGCTGCCGCACATCACGGTCGCGGGGGCCTGTACCACCGCCACCCATGGCTCGGGGAGCGACCAGCGCTGTCTGGCGGCGGCGGTCGCGGGGCTGGAGATCGTCGGCCCCGACGGCGAGGTGACCCGAATCAGCCGGGACGAGGACCCGGACCGGCTGAACGGGGCCGTGGTCGGGCTCGGCGGTCTTGGCGTGGTCACCGCCATGACGCTGGACATCGAGCCCACCTTCGACGTGGCCCAGTGGGTGTGGACCGGGCTGCCGCTGGACCGGCTGGACGACAGCTTCGAGGAGATCTTCGGCGCCGCCTACAGCGTCAGCGTCTTCACGGACTGGCGCTCGGGCGAGGGCGTGGTGTGGCTGAAGTGCCGCACCGATCTGCCCGATCCCCCCGAGCCCGGACAGCCGTGGCTGGGGGCCCACCCGGCCGACCGCCACCACCACCCGGTGCCCGCGATGCCGCCGCTGCACTGCACCGAGCAGTTGGGCGCGCCGGGACCGTGGCATGAGCGGCTGCCGCACTTCCGCCCGGACTTCACCCCCAGCAACGGCGATGAGCTCCAGTCGGAGCTGCTGCTGCCGCGCGCGGCGGCCTCGGCGGCGTTCGCCGCGCTGCGCGGCCTCGGCGACCGGATCGCGCCCGTGGTGCAGGTGTCCGAGGTCCGTACGGTCGCGGCGGACGAGCTGTGGCTGAGCCCCGCGTACGGCCGGGACAGCGTGGCCTTCCACTTCACCTGGGTCCCCGACCACGACGCGGTGATCGAGGTGGTGGCCGCGATGGAGGAGGCGCTGCTGCCGCTGGGGGCGCGGCCGCACTGGGGCAAGCTGACGACGGCCACGCCGGAGCGGATCCTGTCCTCGTACGACCGGGCAGGCGACTTCGCGCGGCTGCTGGCCGAGCACGACCCGGCGGGGAAGTTCCGCAACGCCTATCTGGAGGGCTACTTCCCCACCGGGTGAGAGCGGCACCGGCCGGTGTTCAGCCGGTCCAGGACCATTCGGCGACCTCGGGCATATCGGTGCCGTGCTCACGGATCCAGGCCTGGTGGCGGGTGCGGGCGTCCTGCATCCGCTGCCGTACGGCCGTGGCGCGCACCGCGAGCCCGGGGGTCCGGTCGATGACGTCCATCACCAGCCGGTAGCGGTCCAGGTCATTGCGGACCACCATGTCGAACGGCGTGGTGGTGGTGCCCATCTCCAGGTAGCCGCGCACATGGAGGTTGGGGTGGACGGCCCGGCGGTAGGACAGCCGGTGCACCAGCCACGGATAGCCGTGGTAGGCGAAGATGACCGGCCGGTCGCGGGTGAACAGGGCGTCGAACTCGTGGTCCGGCATCCCGTGCGGATGCTCCTCCTTCGGCAGCAGCCGGGTCATGTCGACCACGTTGACCACCCGCACGGCCACATCGGGCAGATGGCGGCGGAGGATCCCGGCGGCCGCGATGACCTCCTGGGTGGGCACATCGCCCGCGGCGGCCAGCACCACATCCGGCTCCCCCGCGCCGTTCTCGGTGCCGGCCCAGTCCCAGGTCCCGGCGCCGCGGGCGCAGTGGGCGCGCGCCTGGTCGAGGTCGAGCCAGTCGAAGCAGGGCTGTTTGCCCGCGACGACCACGTTGACGTAGTCGCGGCTGCGCAGGACGTGGTCGGCCACGCTGAGCAGGGTGTTGGCGTCCGGCGGCAGATAGACGCGCACCACCTCCGGGCTCTTGTTGAGCACATGGTCGACGAAGCCGGGGTCCTGGTGCGAGAAGCCGTTGTGGTCCTGGCGCCACACATGGGAGGTCAGCAGGTAGTTGAGGGAGGCCACGGGGCGCCGCCAGGGCAGTGAGCGGGACACCTTCAGCCATTTGATGTGCTGGTTGACCATGGAGTCCACGATGTGCACGAACGCCTCGTAGCAGGAGAAGAGGCCGTGCCGCCCGGTCAGCAGATAGCCCTCCAGCCAGCCCTGGCAGAGGTGCTCGGAGAGGATCTCCATGACCCGGCCGTTGCGGCTGAGGTGCTCGTCAGTGGGCACGATGGACTCCTGCCACGCCTTGCCGGTGGCGCGGTAGAGGGCCTCCAGCCGGTTGGAGGCGGTCTCGTCGGGGCCGACCACCCTGAAGTCGCGGCGGTCGGCGGTGTCCTCCATGACCTGCTCCAGCAGCCCGCCGAGGACCCGGGTCGGCTCGTGCAGGGTCGCGCCGGGCTTGTCCACGGGGACCGCGTACCGCTCCAGGTCGGGGACGGGCAGCGAGCGCAGCAGCAGTCCGCCGTTGGCGTGCGGATTGGCGCCCAGGCGGCGGTCGCCCTCCGGGACCTCGGCCAGCAGGTCCGGCCGGGGCCGCCCGTCGGCGTCGAAGAGTTCCTCGGGGCGGTACGAACGCAGCCAGCGCTCCAGCTGCCGCAGATGCTCCGGATTCTCCCGGACGCCCGGCAGGGGGACCTGGTGGGCGCGCCAGGTGCCCTCCACGGGAACCCCGTCGACCTCCTCGGGACCGGTCCAGCCCTTGGGCGTACGGAGCACGATGACGGGCCAGCGCGGCCGCTCGGCGATGCCCTCCTCGCGGGCGGTGCGCTGGAGCAGGGCGATCCGGTCCAGCGCCTCGTCCAGGGCGTGCGCCATGGCCCGGTGCACCTCGAACGGTTCGTCCCCGGCGACGTGGATCGGCTCGTGGCCGTATCCCCGCAGCAGGTCGTCGAGTTCGGGTCCGGGGAGCCGGGCGAGCACCGCGGGGTTGGCGATCTTGTACCCGTTGAGGTGGAGGATCGGCAGCACGGCGCCGTCGTGGACCGGGTCCAGGAACTTGTTGGCGTGCCAGGAGCCGGCCAGCGGACCGGTCTCGGCCTCGCCGTCGCCGATGACGCAGGCGACCAGCAGCCCGGGGTTGTCCAGCGCGGCCCCGTAGGCGTGGGCGAGGGAGTAGCCGAGCTCACCGCCCTCGTGGATCGAGCCGGGGGTCTCGGGGGCCACATGGCTGGGCACCCCGCCGGGGAAGGAGAACTGCCGGAAGAGCCGGGCCATGCCCACCGCGTCCCGGCTGACGTCCGGGTAGACCTCGGAGTAGCTGCCGTCCAGCCAGGAGCCGGCGAGCACCGCGGGGCCGCCGTGCCCGGGGCCCCAGACACAGATGGCGTCCAGGTCGCGGTCCTTGATGACGCGGTTCAGGTGGGTGTGGACGAGGTTGAGTCCGGGTGAGGTGCCCCAGTGGCCCAGCAGCCGGGGCTTGATGTGGTCCGGGCGCAGCGGCTCGGTCAGCAGCGGGTTGGCCAGCAGATAGATCTGGCCCGCCGCGAGGTAGTTGGCGGCGCGCCAGTGGGCGTCCAGGGCGCGGATCCGGTCGTCGGCGAGCCCGCCGCCCGGCGAGCCCGTCGTGGTCGGTGCGTCTGGCATGGACCTCTCTCCCTCGTGGTCTCCGGTGACGTGCCCGTCTCGTGGTGTCCAGTTGTGTTTCCGCCGGTCGTGTGCCTGTTGTGTGCCGGCCGGTCGTGCTGCCTGTTTTTGTGTGCCCGCCGGTCGTGCCGCCTGTTGTGTACCCCCGGTCGTGCTGCCTGTGTTTGTGTTTCCGCCGGTCGTGCCGCCTGCCGTTCAGTCCCGCTCCGGCACGATCACCACCGGGCAGGGCGCGTGGTGCAGGGCCGCGTGGGCGATGCGGCCGAGCTGCAGCCCGGCGGTGTGACCGTGGCCGCGGCGGGCGCCGAGGACCAGCAGATCGGCGGTGGCGGCCGCGTGGAGGAGCGCCTTGCGGGCCGTGCCCTCGACCGTCGCGTGGTGCACGGTGACCTCGGGGTGGTCCCGTCGGGGGGTCCGCAGGGCGTCCTCCAGCGTCCGCTCCGCCCGTGCCCAGTGGGCACGCACCGGGTCCCCCTCCAGCAGCAGTTCATCCGTCACCTCACCGGCGGGCGCGCGCCAGGCCCGTACGGCCTCCAGCGTGCGGCCGCCCGCCGCGGCCTCGAGGAAGGCGAACCGGACCGCGGCCGAGGGACCGCCCGCCTCACCGGGCTCGCCCACGCCGAGCACGATCCGGCCGAAGGCGCCGCCCCGGTTGGGCTCGCCGCCGCGTACGACCGTCACCGGGCAGGTGGCGCGGGCGGCGACCGCGAGGCCGACCGAGCCGAGCAGCAGCCCGGCGAGTTCACCGCGGCCGCGGGAGCCGACGACCACGCCCGAGGCCTCCCGCCCGGCGCGCAGCAGCGCGTCCACCGGGTCCTCCGGCAGGACCTCGGCGGCGACCTTCACATCGGGGCCGCGGCGGCGGGCGCGCTCCGCGGCGGACGCGGCGATGTCCTCGTCCCTGATCTGCTCCCAGGGGCGCTCGGGGTCGGCGGCGGGCGCGATGCCCTCGTACCGCTCCCACAGCGAGGCGTGGATCAGCCGCAGCGGCACCGCCTGCCGGGCCGCCGCGTCCACCGCCCAGTCCACCGCCTGGAGGCTGTGGTGCGAGCCGTCGACGCCCACCACGAGGGGGAGCTCCACCGTTTCCACCACCTTCCGCGCGGCGGTCCCGCGCTCGTGCCGAACGCTTCGCCCCCCTGTCCCGACGCCTTCACCCTCCCGCCCGTGCGGGATTCCGCGCGAGGGGCGTTTCGGCCCCGCCGGGGGTCGTTCGGCCCAGGGCGCCCGTGCGGGCCGAACGGTCCCGAGCGGACCCCGGGCAGCCCAAGAAGGGGGCCGGAGCGCCGTCCCACGCTGGGAGCGGACCGGGGCGGACCGCGGAGGCACGGATGAAGCACCGCAAGATCGGCAATGTGATGACCGACGACGTCGTCCGGGTGAGTTCCAAGACGTCGTTCGACGAGGTCGGTGCGCTGCTCTCCCGGCACCGCTTCAACGGGCTGCCCGTAGTGGACGAGGACGACAAGGTGGTCGGCATGATCACCGGGACCGATCTCAGCGAGCCCGCCCCGACGGCCGGCCAGCTGATGTCGCGCCCCGCGGTCACCGTGCGCCCCCAGGACAGCATCGTGGACGCGGCCCGCGCGATGGACCGCCATCGCGTCGAGCGGCTGCCCGTCGTCGACGAGGAGGACCGGTTGATCGGCATCGTCACCCGCCGGGACCTGCTGCGGGTCTTCCTCCGCCCGGACGACGAGATTCGCGCCGAGGTGATCGACGAGGTGCTGGTCCGGTCGCTGTGGCTCGGCCCGCAGTCCGTCGCGGTCACCGTGACCGACGGGGTCGTACGGCTGGAGGGGCAGCTGGACCGGCACAGCGAGATCCCCATCGCGATCCGGATGACCGGGCAGGTGGACGGCGTGGTGGCCGTGGTCGACCGGCTCAGCTACCGGGTCGACGACTCCGCGGGCCGGGGAGGTGCGCGGCGATGACCCGCCCGGCCGGCAAGCCGCTGCGGGACGGCCGGGTGGTGGTGGGCCTGGACGGCTCCGACAGCGCCTGGGCCGCGCTGGACCGGGCGGTCGCCGAGGCGCGGCGGCGTGACGCCACGCTGGAGATCGTGCACGCCTGGCCATGGGCCCGGACCGACCCGCTCGCCTTCGACCCGGACAGCGAACCGCGGCGGCCCGGAGTGGAGATCGCCAGGACCGTGCTGCGGCTGGCCATGTCGCGGGCCCAGGAGCAGGATCCGCAGCTGCGGATCGTGCCCACCCTGACGGCCCAGGACGCGGTGCCCGAGCTGCTGCGGATCGGCGAGGACGCCTCGCTGATCGTCATCGGCACCCGGGGCCTGGGTGGCTTCACCGGGCTGCTGCTCGGCTCGGTCGGGCTGCGGCTGGCCGCCCATACCCGGCGCCCGCTGCTGGTGGTGCGCGGCGGGTCCACGAGGGCGTACGGGCCCGAGGGACACGGCAAGGTGCTGGTCGGGGTGGAGAGCGGCGCGGACGCGGCGGCGGCCCGCTTCGCCTTCGAGGAGGCCGCCCGGCGCCGGGCCCGGCTGCGGGTGCTCTACGCCTGGCCGAAGCCGAGGGTCTTCGCGGGCGATCACGCGCTGCCCGCGCGGGAGGTGGTGGCGCTGCGCGCCGAGCGGGAGCAGACGGTGGCGTACGGGATGGTGGCCGGGCTGCGCGAGGAGTTCGGGCAGATCCGGGTGCGGGAGCACACCACCCACAGCGCCCCCGCGCAGGCCCTGGTGGAGGCGTCGCGGGCGGCGGACGTCCTGGTGCTGGCCGTCCACCGGCGGACGCCCCGGCTCGGCATGCAGCTCGGGCCGGTCACGCATGCGGCACTGCATCACGCGCACTGTCCGGTGGTGCTGGTGCCGGTGGAATAGGCGCTGGTGGGCTGGGCGGTAGTGGGCTGGGCGTCTGTTGGGTGCGGGTTTCGTTTCGCGCCTTCGGCGCCATTGAGCAGCGGGGCAGGGGGCGGGGAGCGCGGGCCTCGCCGCCGACCGCCGGGCCGGTGGGGGCAAGGCCGGTGGCGGCTTTCGTGCTCGGTGGCCAGAGCCCCTCCGGACTGCGGGTCGGCGGGGTCCGGACCCCCTTCCGAAAAATGCTTGATCTGGCGCAACTAGTCCGTCAAGCAGTGTCCAGGGGGTGCCGGGCCAGTCTCCGGCTCCGGGCGGCGGAAAGGGCCGTAAGACCTGGTCCCCGGGGCCTCCCCGGGACCGGTCGGCCCTGTCGGCGGGGGCCCGGTCATGGTCCGCTGGAGATGGCACCGGGGGCAACCAGCAGACGCGGAGAAGCGGACGTCCCACTACCGCGCACCGCGCAATCAGGGCCCGCGAGAAGTGGGCGCCCCCGGCGCCCCGCCTCGGGCCGGGCATCTGCCGGGAAGGAGGCAGCGATGGCGCGCCCCGTCACCGTCGGGCTGGACGGTTCCGACGAGAGTCTGGCCGCCGCCGGCTGGGCGGCCCATGAGGCCCGTTCGCGCGGCGCGCCACTGCGGCTGGTGAACGCGTGGCCGGGGCCCGAGCAGAAGGATCTGACACCGGGCCGGGAGGCCGCCTGGCAGTACTGGTCCGAGCGCGCCCTGCACGCGGCGCGCGCCGAGCTGGACGCCCACCACCCGGAGACGACGGTCCTCACCGCTCAGATCTCCGGCCTGCCCGCGCCCGTCCTGCTGGCCGAGGCGGAGCGGGCCCAGCTGCTGGTGGTGGGGTCCCGCTCGATCGGCGCGGTCGCGGGCTTCTTCCTCGGCTCGGTCGGCCTCGAGCTCGCGGCGCGTTCCATGACCCCCGTGGTCCTGGTGCGGGCGGACGGGCACGAGGAGCGGCACGGCGATGTGGTGGTCGGTGTGGAACCGCGCGAGCGGTGCCACGACATCCTGGAGTTCGCCTTTGACGCCGCGGCCCGGCGCGACGGTGTGCTGCGAGCCGTCTACGCCACCCGGGTCCCCGCCATCCGGGGCGACGCCCCCTGGGTGGTGGACATCGGGCTGAGCGACGCGCGCAAGGAGGCCGAGCACGCGCTGGGCGAGGTGCTGACGCCGTGGCGGGACAAGTTTCCCGAGGTACGGGTCTTCGAGGAGGTCGCGTCGGACAGCCCGGCCCGGCGGCTGGTGGCCGCGGCGGCGGGGACTGCGCTGATGGTCGTGGGCCGCGGTCCACGCCGTGTGGGGTTCGGCCCCCGGCTGGGGCCGGTCACCCAGGCCGTGGCGCACCACGCCGCCTGCCCGGTCGCGGTCGTGCCCCAGCGATGAGCCCCGCCGCGGAACACCATCGGAGGAAAGGGAAGCGGCCATGAAAGCACTCGTCTTCCACGGGCCGGAGCGGTCCTCCTGGCAGGAGGTGCCCGACCCCGAACTCGAGGCCGCCACCGACGCGATCGTCCGGATCGGCACCACGACCATCTGCGGCACCGATCTGCACATCCTCCGCGGCGAGGTGCCGGACGTCGAGCCCGGCCGGGTGCTCGGTCACGAGGGGGTCGGCGAGGTCGTCGAGACCGGTGCCGACGTCCGCGGGATCCGTCCCGGCGACCGGGTGCTGATCTCCTGCATCTCGGCCTGCGGCCACTGCCGCTTCTGCCGGGAGCGCGGCTACGGGCAGTGCCGTGACGGCGGGGGCTGGATCCTGGGCCGTACGGTCGACGGCACCCAGGCCGAGTATGTGCGGGTGCCGTTCGCCGATCTGTCCACGCATCCGCTGGCGGGGTCGGCCGAGGGCCATGACGCCGTGCTGCTGGCGGATGTCTTCCCCACCGCGTACGAGGTGGGCGTCCTCAACGGCCGGGTGGGGCCGGGCGACACGGTCGCGGTGGTGGGCGCCGGGCCCGTCGGGCTGGCCTCCATCGCCACGGCGCAGTTCTTCTCCCCCGGCCGGATCATCGCCGTCGATCCGGACACGGCCCGGCTGGACGCCGCCAAGCGGGTCGGCGCCGACGCGGTGGCGGACTCCGCCGAGGACCCGGAGCGGCTGGTCGACGATCTCACCGAGGGGCTCGGTGCCGATGTGGTGATCGAGGCCGTGGGGAGCCCGCGGTCCTTCGAGACCTGCACCCGGATGGTGCGGCCGGGCGGCCGGATCGCCAACGTGGGGGTGCACGCCCAGCCCGCGACGCTGCATCTCGAAGAGCTGTGGATCAAGAACGTGACGATCACCACCGGGCTGGTCGACACCTACTCGACCCCCACTCTGCTCTCCCTGCTGTGCGCCGGGCGGCTGCCCACGTCCACGCTGATCACCCATCTGTTCGAGCTGGACCAGATGGAGGAGGCGTACGACGTCTTCGCCCACGCCGCCGACACCGGCGCGATCAAGATCGCGCTCGGCGAGGCCGCCCGTCCGCTGGTGGCCCGGGGGACGTGAGCGGGGAGGCGACGCTCATGGGAGCACCCATCGCCGTCGGGATCGACGGTTTCGCCGAGAGCCCGCCGGCCGCGCACTGGGCGGCGCGCGAGGCGCTGCTGCGCGATCTGCGGCTGCGTCTGATCCACGTCTGGAACCCGCCGTCGCCCCCGGCCCCGGCCCTCCCCCACGAGGACGACCAGAGCTACTGGTCGCGGCGGCTGCTGACCGACCTGGTGGGCGAGTTGCGTGACACCCACCCGGGGCTGCGGGTCTCGGCCGAGCTGGTGCCGCGCGAGACCGTGCCCGCCCTGCTGGACGCGGCCCGGGACGCCGAGATGCTGGTGCTCGGCTCGCGCGGCCGCGGCGCCCCCGGCGGCTTCCTCCTCGGATCGACCGGCCGCCAGGTCCTCGCGCACGGGGTACACCCGGTGATCATGGTGCACGCCGACGACAAGCCGCTGACCGCCGATGTGGCCGTCGGGGTGTCCCTGCGGTGGCCGAACGAGGAGGCGCTGCGGTTCGCCTTCGACGCCGCCGCCCGGCGCGGCGGCGTGCTGCGGGCGGTGCACGCGGGCACGAACGGGCCGGGGGACGAGGCGGCGGCGGGGGACGAGCCGGGAGCGGGGGACGAGCCGGGAGCGGAGGGCGCGCTGGACGCGGCGCTGCGTCCCTGGCGGGAGCGATACCCCGGGGTGCCGGTGGCGGAGGCGTTCACCGCGGAGCGCCCGGCGCTCGGCGTGGTGCACACCGCGCCGGGCTCGGGGCTGCTCGTGCTGGGCCGCGACGAGACGGAGCCGGGCCCCGTCCCCCATCTGGGCCCGGTGATCCACGCGGCGGTGCACCATGCGCCGTGCCCGGTGGCGGTCGTTCCACGCGGCTGATGCCCGGAAGGAGACGAGTGATGTCCGGAGGGAAGCGGGCCATGTCCGGAGGGAAGCGGGCCATGTCCGGGGGGAGGCGGGAGTGACGTGTCGGAGGCGATGACCACCGACCTCTACGAGGTGACGATGGCCCTGTCGTATCTGCGCGAGGGCATGGCCGCCCCTGCCACCTTCGACCTCTACGTCCGCGATCTGCCGCCCGAGCGGGGCTTCCTGGTCGCCGCGGGCCTGGAGCCGACGCTGGACTTCCTGTCCGGCTTCCGCGTGGAGCCCGAGGACGTGGCGGCGTACGCCGCGGCGATGGGCCGTCCGTACGAGGACCTCGAACCGCTGCTGGGGCTCGGCTTCGACGGCGAGGTGCGGGCGGTGCCCGAGGGACGGATCGTCCTCGCCGGGGAGCCGCTGCTGGAGCTGACCGCGCCGCTGCCGCAGGCCCAGCTGGTCGAGACGTATCTGCTGGGGCAGCTGAGCCACCAGACCACCATCGCCTCCAAGGCGGCCCGGTGTGTGGTGGCCGCGGCGGGGCGTCCGGTGGTGGACTTCTCGCTGCGCCGCACCCACGGCCCCTGGTCCGGGCTGCAGTCGGCGCGGCTGGCCGCGATGACCGGGTTCACGGCGACCAGCAATGTGGCGGCGGCCGCGGCCTACGGGATCGAGGCCACCGGGACGATGGCGCACGCGTACATCGAGGCGTTCCCGGACGAGGAGACCGCGTTCCGCGCGTTCGCCCGTGCCCACCCCGGCCCGGTCACCTTCCTGGTGGACACCTATGACACGGCGGCCGGCGTGGCCACCGCGGCGCGGGTGCTGCGCGAGCTGGAATCCGGGCCCCTCGGCGCGATCCGGCTGGACAGCGGCGACCTGGGAGAAGAGGCGGTGCGGGCGCGGGAGATCCTCGACGCGGCGGGACTGCCGGAGGTGCGGATCGTGGCGAGCGGCGGGCTCGACGAGTACGCCATCGAGGAGCTGATCCACTCGGGCGCGCCGATCGATGTCTACGCCGTGGGTACTCGGATGGGCGTGTCGGCCGACGCCGCCTCCCTGGACACCGCGTACAAGCTGGTCGCCTACGACGGGCGGCCGGTGATGAAACTGTCCTCGGCCAAGGCCACGGCCCCGGGCACCAAGCAGGTGTGGCGGCGCCCCGGTTTCGCCGATGTGATCGGCGAGCGCGACGAGCTTCCGCCCCACGGCGGCGCGCCGCTGCTGGAGACCGTGATGCGGGAGGGCGTACGGACCG
Source organism: Streptomyces endocoffeicus (assembly GCF_016741935.1). Classification (GTDB taxonomy): domain Bacteria; phylum Actinomycetota; class Actinomycetes; order Streptomycetales; family Streptomycetaceae; genus Streptomyces; species Streptomyces endocoffeicus. The sequence goes on from NZ_JAERRG010000001.1 coordinate 1,722,442, forward strand.
GAGCCCCCGACACCCTCGACCGCGCCCGGCGGCGGTTCGACACCGATCTGGCGGGGCTGCCACCGCACGCCCGGCGGATCCGCCGCCCGGCCCCGCCCCGGCCCTCCACCTCGGCCGGGCTGGCCCGGCTCGCGGGGCGGGTGCGCCGCCGGATCGAGGTCCGGCTGGCGGCCGGTGGTGAGGCGGGCGGAAGACAGGCAGCGTGACGAAGGCAGCGTGACGAAGGAGGATGCCGTGCCCCGGAGTGCCCACATCGTGAGCGATGTGATGACCCATACCGTCGTCGCCGTCGGCCGCGAAGCGCCGTTCAAGGAGATCGTCAGAACCCTGGAGCAGTGGAGGGTGAGCGCCCTGCCGGTACTGGAGGGCGAGGGCCGGGTCATCGGCGTGGTCTCCGAGGCGGATCTGCTGCCCAAGGAGGAGTTCCGCGACAGCGATCCCGCGCGGGTGGCGCAGCTGCGCGACCTCCCCGGTGTCGCCAAGGCGGGCGCGGTGACGGCCGATGAGCTGATGACGACCCCCGCCATCACCGTGCACGCGGGCGCCACGCTCGCCGAGGCCGCGCGGATCATGACCCACAAGCGGGTCAAGCGGCTCCCGGTGGTGGACGAGGAGGGCCGCCTGGAGGGCATCGTCAGCCGCGCCGACCTGCTGAAGGTGTTCCTGCGGCCGGACGACGACATCGAGGACGAGGTACGCCGCGAGGTGGTGTCCCACCTCTTCCCGGCCCAGGGCGAAACCGTCCGGGTGAGCGTGAACGAGGGCGTGGTCACCCTGACCGGACGGGTCAAGGAGGCCGTCCTCATCCCGGCGGCGGCCCGCCTCATCCGCGCGATCGAGGGCGTGGTCGACTTCGACAACCAACTTACGGCCGCGCCCCATACGACCCAGCGGCGGTAGCAGCGCTGTCCGGCGGGCCCGCTCGGTCAGCCATCAGCCGCCGCTGCTGGTCCCGGTGCCGGTGCCGGTCGGTTGTTGGGTGCGGGTTTCGTTTCGCGCCTTCGGCGCCATTGAGCAGCGGGGCAGGGGGCGGGGAGCGCGGGCCTCGCCGCCGACCGCCGGGCCGGTGGGGGCAGGGCCAGTGGCGGCTTCCGTGCTCGGTGGCCAGAGCCCCTCCGGACTGCGGGTCGGCGGGGTCCGGACCCCCTTCTCCGAAAAATGCTTGATCTGGCGCAACTAATTCATCAAGCGATGTCCCGGGCCCCGCCGGGTCCGCCGCGCCGGGGTCCTGTGCGTCCGGGCACGGCAGCCTGGGCGACAGCAGCGGGCACACCCGCGCAACCCGGCCGGGCGCGGCCATCGCGTCACCGGATGTGGCGGCTCCAGCGGGGGCCGACCTCGGCCCAGGCGCGGCCCCACTCCTGGGCGCGGGCGCGGTCCAGGCGCCAGCGCGCCACACCGCGTCCGGCCAGCGACACCGCGCCCACGCCCGCCGCGGCGGACGTCCCGGCGAGCACCGCTCGGGTGGCGATCTGCTCGGGGGTGGGCGGCCGCTGGACCAGGTGGCCCCGGCCGTCGGTCCAGATCTCGGTGGCGGTGCCCGCCTTGCTCCCCTCGTGGACCCGTGCCGTACCGGTGTGGACGGCGCCGTCCGGGCCGGTCCACCGGACGATCGCGCGCACCTGGCCGGTGGTGGAGCCGTCGGCGGCGGGCTGTGCGACGGGCGCGTCCTCCTTGAGCACCGCGGGCACCCGGTGCCGGTCCGCCCGCTCCTGCCGCAGCGACGCGTCCACGGCGGTGCCCGCGACCACTCCGGCCGCCGGGCCGCCGACCGCCATCACCAGGCCGGTCACGAGCACGACCCACGCCTCAATCACGTCCGAGCGGCGTCTGAGCGGGTTGCGCCGCCATCGCCACAGCCGCCGCCCCCGCACTTGCGTGCCCATGCCGTGACCGTCGCACGCTCGGGCAGGGCGGGACGAGGGCCGGGCAGCCCCCTTGGGGGCCCGTTCGGCCCTGGTACCGCGCTGACCTGCTGCGCCACGATTCCCACCGGGGGCCGGGCGGACGGCGGACGAACGGTGCGAGAGCCCATGACGGAGACCGAAGCGACACGAGCGACACCGGCGACGCCCATCAGGGTGTTCGTCCTCGACGACCATGAGGTCGTCCGGCGCGGACTGCACGATCTGCTGGACGCCGAACCGGACATCGAGGTGGTCGGCGACGCCGGGACCGTGGACCACGCGATGGCCCGGGGCCCGGCGCTGCGGCCCGACGTGGCCATCCTGGACGTCCGGCTGCCGGACGGGGACGGCATCACGGTCTGCCGTGAGCTGCGCTCCCGGATGCCGGGTCTGGCCTGTCTGATGCTGACCTCGTTCGACGACGACGATGCCCTGCTCGACGCGATCATGGCCGGCGCTGCGGGCTACGTACTCAAGCAGATCAAGGGGTCGGACCTGGTCTCGGCGGTGCGCACCGTGGCCTCCGGCCAGTCGATGCTGGACCCGGCCACCACCGCCCGGCTGATGAGCACCCTGCGGGGCGACACCGCACCGCAGGAGCCCCGGGACGAGGTGCTGGCCGGGCTGTCCCCGCGCGAGCGGGAGATCCTGGTGCTGATCGGGGACGGGCTCACCAACCGGCAGATCGGCAAGCGGCTCTTCCTGTCCGAGAAGACGGTCAAGAACCACATCTCCCGGCTGCTGGCCAAGCTGGGCGTGGAGCGCCGCATCCAGGCGGCGGTGCTGGCGACCCACTCGTCCCCGCGCCCCGACGACGGCCATCCGGGACAACTCTGAATGGCCCGGGACGGCCCGGGGCCGGGGCCGTACGGCCCTGCCCGTACCGCTGACGGCTCGACCACCCTGATGGACGGCCCCACCACCGGCGAGGAGAGGACCCCATGCAGCCCGCAATGCTCGACGCGGCGATCCTGGAGAAGCTCATCTCCGCGGCCGTGGCCGCTCCCTCGATCCACAACACCCAGCCCTGGCGCTACCGGCTGAACCCCGAGACCGTCACCCTGGAGGTCCGGGCCGCCCCCGAGCGGGCGCTGCGGTACGCCGATCCGATGGGCCGGGCGCTGAGCGTCTCCGCCGGGGCCGCCGTGTTCAATCTGCGGGTCGCCGTGGCCCACTTCGGCTGGGACCCGGTGGTCCGGCTGCTGCCGTACCGGTCGCAGCCCGATCTGCTGGCCACGGTGCGCCTGGCCGCGTCGCCCGCCGACCGCGCCGGGGGCCATGACGACGGACACGACGACCTGTACGACGTCATCTGGCGGCGGCACAGCAGCCGCTCCCCCTACTCCGCGCGCCGGCTGCCCGCACGGGTGCTGTGCGATCTGACGGAGGCGGCGCGCGCGAACGGGGCCACGCTGTGGCTGGCGGACCCCGAGGAGACCGCAGGGCTGCTGCGGCTGACCGCCGAGGCGGAGCGGCGCATCTCCGGAGACCCGCGCCGGCTCGCCGAGAGCCGCACCTGGATCCGCGACACCGGACCGTACGGAATCCCCCCGGCCGCCCTCGGCCCACGGGACGCCACCGGGCGGCTGCCGATGCGCGACTACCTCGGCCCGCGGCCGGACGGCCGCCGGGGTGACGATCGGCCCGCCGCCCCGTTCGAGACCCGTCCGACCATCGCCGTGCTGACCACGGACCAGGACCGGCGCACCGACTGGCTGCGGGCCGGGCAGGCGCTGGAACACGTCCTGCTGCTGGCGACCTCGCACGCGGTCCGGGCGTCCCTGCTGCACCAGGCGCTGGAGTGGTCCGATCTGCGGTGGTCGCTGAGTGACGCCCACCCGGCGCCCGGCCATGTGCAGATGCTGATCCGGCTGGGTTACGGACCGGTGGGCCCGGCCACGCCGCGCAACGGGGTGGCCGAGGCACTGGACAGGCACCACTGACGGGCCCCGCTTATCGCCGCGCCGCCGGGCAGCGCCTACCGCTCCGGCAGCGGTACCGCCCACACCAGGCGGGTGCCGCCGCCCGGCGGCTCGCCGAGTTCCAGCACACCGCCGAGCTTGTCGGCGCGCTCGGCCATGTTCCGCAGTCCGCTGCGACGGCCGCCCTCGGGGATACCCACCCCGTCGTCCGTGACCGTGAGGGTCAGCCGCCCGGACGCCACGATCAGGGAGATCTCGGCGGCGTCGGCCCCCGCGTGCCGGGCGATGTTCGACAGCGCCTCGGCCAGCACGGCGACCATGTCGTCCGCGACCGAGCGCGGCACATCGGTGTCGACCAGGCCCTCGGTGCGCAGCGAGGGGGTGAAGCCGAGCGCGGGCACGGCCTCCTCGATGGTCTTGGCGGTACGGACCCGCAGCCCCTGGACGGCGGGGCCCGCCTCGTGCGAGCGCAGCCCGAAGATCGTCGAGCGGATGATCTTGATGGTGTCGTCCAGGTCGTCCACCACCCGCAGCAGCCGTTCGGAGCCCTCCGGGTGCTGGACGAACCGCAGGGTGGACTGCAGCGTCATCCCGGCGGCGAAGAGCCGCTGGATGGCCAGGTCGTGCAGATCGCGGGCGATCCGGTCGCGGTCCTCGAGGAGAGCCAGCTGTTCGGCGTCGCGCCGCCGCTCGGCCAGTTTCATCGCGATCGCCGCCTGGCCCGCGAAGCCCAGCAGGGTGTCGGTCTCGATCTGGGTGAAGACGGGGCTGTCCGCCACCCGGGCCAGCGAGAGCACCCCGCCCACTCCGTCCCGCGTCCGCATCGGCACCGCGACGGCCGGGCCGAGCCCTTCCCAGCGCTGCGGGCCGACCGTGATCCGCGGGTCGTTCTGGACATCGGTGCTGGTGACCGGCTCGGAGGCGGTGAAGGCCGCACCACCGAAGGTGCCCCGGCGGGGCAGCACCAGACCGCGGTGGGCCTCGGCGTCGGTGCCCGCCGCCAGCGCGACCTGAAGCTCGTCGGTGCCGGCCACCGGCAGCATCAGCACACCGAGATCGGCGGAGAGGATCCGGCGGGCGTGCTCGACGATCAGCTCCAGGACCCTGGTCTCGTCCACTCCGGACAGCAGGCTGTGGGTGACCTCGGCGTTCGCCTCCAGCCAGCGCTGGCGGTGCCGGGCCTCCTCGTACAGCCGGGCGTTCTCGATGGCCACCCCGGCGGCCACGGCGAGGGTGGACAGCACCGTCTCGTCCTCGCCGTCGAACTCCTCACCGCCGCGCTTCTCGGTGAGGTAGAGGTTGCCGAAGACCTCGTCGCGCACCCGGATGGGCACTCCGAGGAAGGAGCGCATCGGCGGGTGGTTCGGCGGAAAGCCGTAGGAGGCCGGATGCTCCGAGAGCTCGGCCAGCCGCAGCGGCTGGGGGTGGCGGATCAGCTCGCCGAGCAGCCCGTGGCCCGACGGCAGCCGCCCGATCGCCCCGGCCCGCTCCTTGCCGATGCCCACCGGGAGGAACTCGGCCAGCCGCTGGTCCTCGCCGATGACGCCCAGCGCCCCGTATTCGGCGTCCACCAGCACCACCGCGGCCTCGACGATCCTCCGCAGCACATGCGACAGATCCAGCTCCCGGCCGACCGAGAGCACCGCTTCCAGCAGGCTGTGCACCCGGTCCTGGGTGCCACGCACCCCGTCGATGCGCACCTGCAGCTCTTCCAGCAGCTCGTCCAGCCGCAGCCGGGGCAGGTACTCCGTACTCCTCGCGCTCTCCATACCCACGGTGCCTCCGTCGGCCCCACCGCGCTCGGCACGGCATTCCGCACGGCCCTCACTCCTTTCACGGTAGCCGCGCCGGGCCGACGGTGAGTGCTGCGGGACATCTTGGCGCGAGGGGGTGCGTTGGCTAATGTTCGGGCCTGTTCATTCTGGAGCGTTTCCAACCCCACAGAAGGGTGGACCACCAGATGCCCCGACGCCCCCGACGTCGCCTCCCCCTCCCCCGTTTTCCCGCGCTTTCCCGGCTTCCCCGGCTCGCCGCCGTCGCGCTGGCCCTCGCGCTCGCCGTCCCCGCCGCCCCGGCGGCAGCGGCGGACGCCCCCGCTCCCCCCGCGGATGTGTACAAGCTGCTGGAGGACCCCGAGGTCACCGCGGTCGGGCAGGAGTCCGCGCACGCCCGGATGACCCCGTACGACGCCACCGCCGAGGCCCTCGGCGGCGGCACCAGGAGCCGCTGGACCGCCTCGCTCGACGGCACCTGGAAACTCCATATGTCCGACCGCCCCGAGGAGGTGCCGAAGGACTTCTTCACCGAGGGCTACGACACCTCCGAGGACGGCTGGCGCAGCGTGAGTGTGCCGCACACCTGGCAGACGGACGGCCTGGACCATCCGGTGTTCCGGAACATCCCCACCGAGATGTATCCGGACGACCCCCCGAAGGTCCCGCACGACGTCAATCCGACCGGTGCCTACGTCAAGACCTTCGAGCTGCCCAGGAGCTGGGAGAAGCGGCGGACGTTCCTCCGCTTCGAGGGCGTCACCAGCGGCTATCTGGTGTGGGTGAACGGCTCCTACGCGGGCTATGACCAGGGCGGCTACACCCCCGCCGAGTTCGACATCAGCGACCGGCTGCACCCGGGCCGCAACACCATCGCGGTGCAGGTCCACCGCTGGGGTTCGGGGTCGCATCTGGAGGACTACGACCAGTGGCGGTTCTCGGGCATCTTCCGCTCGGTCGGGCTGTACTCCACCCCGGCCGAATATCTGCGGGACATCACCGTCAAGACCGATCTGGACGGCCGGTACCGCGACGCCCGGCTGACCGCCGAGGTCGATGTGGCCGCCAAGGGCCCGGAGCGCGCCGCGGACGACGGCAAGGCATTCGGCGACCGTAAGGTCCTCGGCACCCTCTACGACGAACGCGGACGCAAGGTGACAACGATGTCGGGGACGGTGGGCGACGGTGGCTCCACCACCCTCACCGCCGATGTGGCCAACCCGGCCAAGTGGACCGATGAGACGCCCCACCTCTACACCCTCGTCGTCCGGCTCACCGGCGCCGACGGCACGGTCACCCACACCACCGCCCAGCCCGTGGGCTTCCGCGAGATCGAGATCAAGGACAGACAGCTCCTCGTCAACGGGAAACGCATCCTCGTCAAGGGCGTCAACCGCTCCGAGACCGACCCCGACACCGGCCGGCACGCCACCCGTGAGCGCACCGCCTCGGACGTCTCGCTGATGAAACAGCTCAACATCAACTCCGTGCGCACCTCGCACTACCCCTCGGATCCGTACCTCTACGAACTGGCCGACGCCCGCGGTCTGTGGATCGACGACGAGGTGGACATCGAGACCCATCACCACGACGCCTGCCCGGACGACTGCCTGGCCGAACGGCCCGAGTGGCAGGCGGCGTTCATGGACCGCCTCACCGCGATGTACGAACGGGACAAGAACCACCCCAGCGTGCTGATGTGGGACACCGGCAACGAGGCCGGACTGGGCAAGGCCCACTACGCGATGGCCGACTTCCTGGACCGCGAGGACCCGGCCCGGCCGGTCTACCACCAGCCCAACAGCCCGGACGGCGACGCCCCGTTCGCCGATGTCTGGGGCCCGCGCTACCCCTCCCCCTCGGGTCTCGAGGAGAAGGCGAAGGCCACCACCAAGCCGATCATCATGGGTGAGTACGCCCACGCCATGGGCAACTCGCTCGGCAACTTCCGGGAGTTCTGGGATGTGGTGCGGAAGTACCCCCAGGTCCAGGGCGGCTACATCTGGGACTGGGCGGAGCAGAACATCACCCAGCCGCTGCTGACCACCCCCGACACCTCCGGCAACGACATCCTGTCGTACGTCTCCGGAAAGCCCGGTCTGGTGGCGGGGCAGCAGGGCAAGGCGCTGGAGCTGTCCGGTCTTGACGACTTCGTGGAGGTCTACCGCGATCCGAAGCTGGACGCAGTGTCGGACGCGCTCACCCTGGACGCCCGGGTGAAACCCGCCGACTGGACCGGCTCCTTCACCATGATCGCCAAGGGCGACCACAGCTATGCGCTGAAGATGCGCGACAAGGACACCCTGGAGTTCTTCGTCTACGGCGACGGGGACTGGCACACCGTCGCGGCCGATGTCCCCGACGGCTGGTACGGCTCATGGCATCGCGTCTCGGCCACCTTCGACGGCCGGAAGCTCCGGCTGCTCATCGACGGCGAGCAGACCGCGTCGGCCGACTGGACCGGCTCCGTCGGCTACTCCGCGCAGCCGGTGAACATCGGCCGCAACCCGGAGACCGACCAGGAGAACATCCGCACCCGGATGGCACACGGCACCATCGACCAGGTCCGCGTCTACCACAAGGCGCTGAGCCCCGATCAGCTGGCCGCCGACCCCAGTGGGGACGCGGTGCTGGCGCTCGACTTCGACCGGCTCGACCGTAAGGGGGACTTCCTGTCCTACGGCTCCGGGACCGGCGGGGTCGACGGGGTGGTCTCCTCCGACCGCACCGTCCAGCCCGAGGCACGCACCATGGCGGCCGTCCACGCCCCGATCCGGATCTCGGGCGAGGAGGCCCGCGCCGGGCGGGTCGAGGTGCGCAACGAGCGGTCCTTCACCGGCACCGGCGACCTCCGGCTGCGCTGGCGCCTTACCGAGGGCGCCCGCACCCTCGCCCAGGGCAGCCGCGGCCTCGGCCTCGCCCCCGGCGAGCGGAGCACCCTCCAGCTGCCCAAGCCGCCCGCCAACCCCCAGGACGCCGACCGGCAGCTGACCGTGGAGGCGGTGCAGGCGGCGGACACGGCCTGGGCGAAGGCCGGACACCGGGTGGCGGTCGAGCAGTTCGACATCGGCGGCCGCCAACTCGCGGGCACGACACCGGCGCGGGCACCGGGGAAGGTGAAGGCCACCACCTCCGGCGACCGCCTTACGGTCACCGGCGACGGCTTCTCGTACGGCTTCGACCGGGCCAGTGGCGAGCTGGTCTCCATGAAGTCCGGTGGCCGGGAACTGCTCGGCTCCGGCCCCGAGCTGGACGCCTGGCGCGCCCCGGTCAGCAATGAGATCGGCTCCGAGGAGGGGCCCTGGCGCGAGGCGGGTCTGGACCGGCTGCGCACGAAACCGGGCAAGGTCACGGTGGACGAGCGGAACGGCGAGGTCGTCGTCACCGTGCCCTCCTCCGCCGCCGCGCCCGGCGTCAAGGACTCCTCGTTCGCCCAGACCCTGCGGTACACCGTCAGCGGCACCGGGGAGCTGCGCCTCGACCACCGCGTGGAGGCCCGGGGCGCGGCGCGCAAGGTGCCCTATCTGCCCCGTATCGGGCTCTCGCTGCAAATACCCGACCGCTACGACCGGTTCAGCTGGTACGGGCGCGGGCCACAGGAGAACTACAACGACCGTAAGGACGGCGCCCCCGTGGGGGTGTACTCCACCGACGTGGACGAGCAGTTCGCCGGATACACCAAGCCGCAGGACTACGGGAACCACGAGGACGTCCGCTGGGCCTCGCTCTCCGACGGCAGCGGCGGGCTCCTGGTGTCCGGGGACTTCTCGGCCGGGGTGACCCCCTACACCGGGATCGACCGCGCCGCCTACCCGTTCGCCCTCCGCGAGGACCCGGGAGGCAACACCCTGCACCTGGACCACGCGGTGAGCGGGGTGAGCGAGACGTTCCACACCGTGCTGCCCGAGTACCAGGTGCGGCCCGCCAAGGAGTACGCCTACACCCTGCGGCTGCGCCCGCTGACCGGCGCCGAGGCCCGCACCGGCACCCCGCACGGCCCGGTGGTCTGCGCCCCCGAGGCGAAGCTCACCGCCGCCGACACCACTGTGCCGGCGGGCGGCTCCACCCCGGCCGAGCTGACCGTCACCAACCCCTGTGACACCCCGCTGCGGGATGTCACGGCCGCCTTCGGCCTGGCCGAGGGGTGGACCGCCGAGCCCGGCACCTTCGACCTCGGCGACCTCGCGGCGGGCCGGACCGCCACCGTACGGACCACGATCGCCCGTGGTGAGGGCAGCCCGGACGGTCTACGGCCCGCCATGGCCGATGTCCGCGCGACCTCGGACGGCGGCGCGCGGGTGAGCGGCTCGGCGGCGGCCGAGCTCGACGGCACACCTCCCCCGCCGCGCGGTGCGGCGGCGGTGTCCACGCTCGACTTCATCACCGCGGACAACGGCTGGGGCCCGGTCGAACGCGACCGCAGCAACGGTGAGGCCGCCCCCGGCGACGGCAAGGCCCTCACCATCGACGGCACGGCCTACGAGCGGGGCCTCGGCACCCACGCCGACTCCACGGTCGAGGTCTTCCTGGGCGGCAACTGCTCGACGTTCACCGCCAAGACGGGCCTGGACGACGAGGTGGGGGCCGACGGCAGCGTCGTCTTCGAGGTCTACGCCGACGGCGAGCGGGTGTACCGGGGTGAGACGGTGCGCGGCCCGGACGCGGCCGTACCGGTGGAGGCGCGGGTCGAGGGCGCGCAGCGGCTCCGGCTGCGGGTCACCGACGGCGGCGACGGCAACGCGCATGACCACGCCGACTGGGGAGCGGCCACGGTGCACTGCGGAACGGAATGACATGACATGACATGACAGCTGGTGGGCGCGGGTCCCGGTCATTGGCTGCCGGGGCCCGTGCCCTCCGCTCCTTCCGCGCCCTGGAGCAGCTCCGCCAGCCGGTCCAGGAACACCCGCTGCTTCGTCACCATCTTCCGGCGGGCCTCGTCCGGGCCGAACCAGGCGACCCGGTCGATCTCGGGGAACTCCCGCATCCGGCCGGAGCCCTTCGGCCACTCCATGGCGAACGTGCCGGGGGTGATGCCCGCCGGGTCCAGTTCGCCCCGCAGCGCCCAGGCGATGACCAGCTTGCCCCCGGTCTGGGTCACGGAGCCGAGCGGAACCGGCTCACCGCCGGGCGGGGCCACGCCGAGCTCCTCCTGGAACTCCCGGCGCGCGGCGGCCTCCGGGGACTCGTCCTCGTCGTACTCCCCCTTGGGCACCGTCCAGGCACCCTCGTCCTTGGTGGCCCAGAACGGGCCTCCCATATGGGCGAGCAGAACCTCGACGGCCGGGCCCGCGCCCCGGTACAGCAGGAGCCCCGCGCTGCGCTTACGAGTCACGGTGCCCAGTGTGCGCCCACGCGGCCGGGGCGGGGTGCCGGGCTCACCGTTCAGCCCTTACGGGCGCGACCGAGGTATCAGCCCTTACGGGCGTAGCCGAGGTAGGTGACCAGCGGCCGGGCGTCCGGGGCGAGGACGAAGTCGACGATCGGCGGGATCTGCTCATCGGTGATCCGCCCCCGGCGGCGCGCCATGGTGGCCTTGACCAGGCTGCGCGGATCCTTGGGCTTGAAGTCGCAGATGTCCTCGTTGCCCAGCCCCTGCCGCTCCAGGGCGGCGGTCAGCTCGGCGGGGGTGCGCAGCCGGGCCGCCGTGTAGCGGCCGGCGGGCATGATCCGGGTCATCGGGACGCGCTGGAAGGCGCCGAGGTAGATCAGCCGGGAGAGCAGGGTGCGGTTGACGGTGTCGTAGATCAGTACCCCGCCGGGCCGCAGCACCCGGGCGGCCTCCGCCAGCACCCGGTCCAGATCCGGGGTGATCTCGAAGGTGTCCGCGTAGTAGGCGAGGTCGAACGCGCCGTCGGCGAGGCCGAGTCGCTCGGCGGGCGCGGTGCGGTAGTCGATCCCGGGGTGCTCGCGCTCGCCCGCCTCGCGCGCCATCTCGGTCGCGGTGGCGGAGGGGTCGACGGCGACGACGTCGAAGCCGAGCCCGGCCACCCCGCGAGCCAGCAGCCCGCGGCCGCTGCCCACGACCACGGCGCGGCTTCCGGACGCGGACAGGTCCACGCTCTTGAGCGTGGTGCGGACGTACTCCAGACGGCTGTCCTGGAAGGTGACGGCCCTGATCTGACGGCCGTCGACGGCCTCGGGCGACCGTGAGTCCAGTTCGATGTGCGGGGCGGCGGCCATCGTCTTCTCCCTCACGGATGCGCGGATGCGCGGATTCACCGGTGTCTGGGGCGGCCCGGACGGGCTCGTTCGCCGGGTTCCCCGAGGAAACCTAACACCCTTAAGTTCCCTCGGGGAACTCGGATAGGGTCGGGTCATGACCCGTACTCCGCTCGCCGATGTGGCCTGTTCGATCGCCCGCGCCACCGATCTGTTCGGCGATGCCTGGACGGCGCTGATCATGCGGGATGTGCTCACCGGGGTCACCCGCTTCGACGATCTCGCCCGTGACCTGGGCATATCGCGTAAGGTCCTGGCCGCCCGGCTGTCCCGGCTGGTCGAGGAGGGGGTGCTGGTCCGGGAGCGATACCAGGAGCGGCCGCCGCGTGAGCACTATCGCGCCACTCTCAAGGGCGAGGAGCTCTATCCGGTGCTGCTCGCGCTGATGGAGTGGGGCGACCGCTGGTACGCGGGCCCCACCGGGCCCCCGGCCCGGATCCGCCATCTCGGCTGCGGGCGGGACACCACGCCGGTGTCCGCGTGCGCCCACTGCGGGGAGCCCCTGACCGTCGGCAACACCACCCAGCTCCCGGGCCCCGGCGGGCGCACCGGCCCCGGCACCCGCGTGCTGGGCCCGCTGCTCGCCGCGCGGGCCGACAGGCGGGAGGACGACAGGCGGGGCGACAGGCGGGAGGACACCCCGGAGGCCGGGCGCCCGGCGGCGGTTTGAGCGAATGGCACGGGGCACTCGGCACAGCAGCCGGGCATCCGACCACGAGGAGCGCCGACCTCGCTGGTCTCCCCGTCCCCGCCCCTTCCCGATACCGAGGGCTTCGCCCGCGGACCCCCGGGGTCTGGGGGCGAAGCCCCACCACGCGGCGGAGCCGCATATCGGTGCTGCGGGAAGGGGCGGAGCCCTGGTCCGAGGTCTGGGGCGGATGCCCCGGGTTTCGGGGTCTGGGGCGGAGCCCCGGTTTCGGGGCCTGGGGCAGAGCCCCGGTCGCGGGGCCTGGGGCAGAGCCCCGGTCCAGAGCCTGAGGCGAAGCCCCAGCTTCGAGGCCTGGGGCAGAGCCTCGGTCCGGGGCCTGGGACGGAGCCCCGGTCCGGGGTCTGGGGCGGAGCCCCGGTCCGGGGTCTGGGGCGGAGCCCCGGTTTCGGGAAGGGGCGGGGAGGGGAACAGCCCGCCGCAGGCGCCAAGCTCCGCCGGACACTCCCCACGGCCACGGGAAGGCTGCCGCCCCGCGTGCACAACGGGGAGAGCACCGCGGAGCGGCAGCGGCCGAGCCGGGAGACTCGGCCGAGCCGCGGGGGCGTGGGATGTTCCCCGGCGGCTCCTCACACGTCTACGGAGCCCATCGCTGCGCTGTTCACCCTTTGTCCGATGGTGAGCGCCCGCGCACGAGGGCGCCCGACTCCCGGCCCCCGACCCGCCCCCGCCCCCGCCCCCCGAATTGCCGTGGCGTGATCGTCTTGCCAGGCTGTCCCCCATGCCGACCACCACCCTGTCCGAGCTTGTCGACGAACTGCTCTCCGGGACCCGCCCGCTGCCGATCCTCTCCGCGGGCATCCCCGTGCTCCGGCGACCGGCCCTGCCGTACGAGGGCCAGCTGGCCGCGGACCAGCTGGACCGGCTGCTGACGGCGATGCGGGAAGCCATGCACTCCGCGCCCGGCGTGGGGCTCGCGGCCCCGCAGATCGGTGTGCCGCTGCGGCTGGCGGTGATCGAGGACCCGGCGGAGGTGACGGCCGAGGTGCGCGAGGCGCGCGGCCGGGTGCCGCAGCCGTACCGGGTGCTGGTCAATCCCCGCTACGAACCGGTCGGCGACGGCCGGGCGGCCTTCTTCGAGGGGTGCCTGAGCGTCCCCGGCTGGCAGGCCGTGGTCGGCCGCCCGGACCGGATCCGGCTGCGCGGGCAGGACGAGACGGGACGGGAGCTGGACGAGGAGTTCACCGGCTGGCCCGCGCGGATCGTCCAGCACGAGACCGACCACCTCGACGGCGTCCTCTATCTGGATCTGGCCGAAACCCGCTCCCTGTCCTCGGCCGAGGCGGTAAGCGACTACTGGTCCCAGCCCACCCCCGCCACCGCGGCCCATTCACTGGGCTTTCCGCTCCCGAGCGCCACCGGCGCCACCGGCGCCACCGATGACAGCGGCGGCACCGGCGCTACCGCTCCGTAACCACGGCCGACCTGCGGCATGTTTTCGTCATCGACTGGCAGTCGCCGAATCACCGCACGGACACTGTGACGTACGTCGCCACGGCAAGACTGGTGGACGCCCCGGTACGCGCCGCCTCCGCGTACCGCACGGCGAGTGAGGCGTTTCTTCCGCTCTTCCCCAGTCCCCACCGCTCCTGACTTCCCTCGAACGGAGAACAGGAATGTCCGTGCTCACGACGTCCACGACGGCGCCCACCAGCTCGTACGTCACCTCGATCGCCCACACGCAGGAGCAGATCCACGCCGCCCAGCGGCTGCGCTACCAGGTGTTCGGCGAGGAGAGGGGCGGCCGGCTGGACGCGGCGGTCGACGGCCGCGACGTGGACGAGTTCGACGAGGTCATGGACCACCTGATCGTCACCGACACGTCGACGGGCACCGTGGTCGGCACCTACCGGCTGCTTCCCCCGGGGCGCAGTGCGCGGCTCTACTCGGACACCGAGTTCAATCTGCACGGCCTTCCGGCCGAGGTCCGCTCGTCCATGGTCGAGGCCGGCCGCGCCTGTGTGCACGCCGACCACCGCTCGGGTGCCGTCATCAACCTGATGTGGGCCGGTCTGGCCCGCTATGTACTGCTGTCCGGCCACCGCTACCTCGCGGGCTGCGCCTCGGTGCCGCTGGCCGAGGGCGAGCAGGCCGCCGCCAACGCCTGGCTGCTGGGCACCACCAAGCACGCCGCCCCGCCGGAGATGCGGGTCCACCCGCTCGACCCCTGGATACCCTCGCGGCCGCTGGACGGCGAGCCCAGCTACGCCGATCTGCCGCCGCTGCTGCGCGGGTATCTGCGGGTGGGCGCCTGGATGTGCGGCTCCCCGCAGCACGACCGGGCCTTCAACGACGCCGACTTCTTCGTGCTGCTCGACACCGAGCGGATGAACGACCGTTACCGCCGCTACTTCCTGGGTGAATCACAGTGACCGTCCCGGCCGCGATGAGTCTGCCCGCACACGCCTGGGCGGCCTGGTCACCGTGCACCACCGGCTGTGTCGCCCACGCCGCCGACCGCGTCCCGGCCACCCGGGTCGCCCGGCGGGCCGCGGTCTTCGGCCGGGCGGTGCTGGGCGCGCTGGTGTCCGGCCGGCGGATCGCCGAGCCCGAGACGCTGCGGGCGCGGGCGGCGGCGCTGCTGGACTCCCTGGGCATCCGGCTGGAGGTGGCGGGCGACAGCACGCTCAGCGCCCCGGGGACCACCGGCACGCTGATCGTGGCGAACCACATCTCCTGGATCGACATCATCGCGCTGCTGTCGATAGAGCCCGTGGTCATGCTGGCCAAGCGGGAGATCGCGGGCTGGCCGCTGATCGGCCCGATGGTCACCCGCGCGGGGACGCTGTACATCGACCGCGACTCGCTGCGGGAACTCCCCGCGACCGTACGGGAGATGGCGGCCCGGCTGCGCGACGGCCAGTCGGTGATGGCCTTCCCGCAGGGCATCACCTGGTGTGCCGGCACCGGCGGCAGCTTCCGCCGGGCCACCTTCCAGGCCGCGCTGGACGCGGGCGCGCCGGTGCGCCCGGTGACCCTGGACTACGTCCAGCACGGCGCCCCGACCACGGTGGCCGCCTTCGTCGGCGAGGACGACTTCGGCCACTCGCTGCGCCGGGTGATCCGCGCCGACGGGCTCACGGTGCGGGTGAATGTGCACCGGCCGCTGCGGCCGATGCGGGACGTCGACGACCGGCGCCGGGTCGCGGCGCAGGCCCAGGCGACCGTGTGCGGGGCGCGGCTGCCCCTCCATCACGAGGTCGCCGCCCTCGGGCTGGCACGCTGAGAAGCGCTCGGGCCGGCACGCTGAGAAACCCTCGGGCCGGCACGCCGAGAAGCACTCGGGCCGGCACCTGAGAAACCCCTCGGGCCGACACGCCGAGCCCATGCGCCCCGGGTCCCGTCCTGTCCACGGACGGCGCCCGGGGCGGCTCGGCCCGGTGTCCGCTCAGCCCTCCATCCGCAGGTCCTTGACCCGGCGGATCTTGCCCACGGAGCGCTCCAGCGTCTCCGGATCCACGACCTCCACCTCGACCGTGAGCCCCACCCCGTCCTTGACGCCCCGCGCGATCGCCGTGGCGGCGTCCGCGCGCCGCTCGGGGCCGACCCCGGGGCGTGCCTCGATCCGCACCGCCATATGGTCCATCCGGCCGCGCCGGGTCAGCTCGAGCTGGAAGTGCGGGGCCACCGACGGGACCCGCAGCACGATCTCCTCGATCTGGCTGGGGAAGACATTGACTCCGCGCACGATGAGCATGTCGTCGCAGCGGCCGGTGATCTTCTGGATGCGCCGGAAGGCGGGGCGGGCGGTACCGGGCAGCAGCCGGGTCAGATCCCGGGTGCGGTACCGGATGACAGGGAGCGCCTCCTTGGTGAGGGTGGTGAAGGTCAGCTCCCCCTCCTCGCCACCGGGCAGCACCTCATCGGTGAGCGGGTCCACGATCTCGGGGTAGAAGTGGTCCTCCCAGACGTGCAGCCCGTCCTTGGTCTCCACGCACTCCTGGGCCACCCCCGGGCCCATCACCTCCGAGAGCCCGTAGATGTCCACCGCGTGGATGTCCATGCGGTCCTCTATCTCCCGGCGCATCTCCTCCGTCCAGGGCTCGGCGCCGAAGATGCCGACCTGGAGGGAGGTGGAGCGGGGGTCGACGCCCTGCCGCTCGAACTCGTCCAGGAGCGTGAGCAGATAGGAGGGCGTGATCATGATGATCTCGGGCCTGAGGTCCTGGATGAGCCGCACCTGCCGGGCGGTCATCCCCCCGGAGGCGGGGATGACGGTGCAGCCGAGCCGCTCGGCGCCGTAGTGGGCGCCGAGGCCGCCGGTGAACAGGCCGTATCCGTAGGAGATGTGCACCTTGTGGCCGGGGCGGCCGCCGGCCGCGCGGATCGAGCGGGCGATCACCTCCGCCCACACCGACAGGTCGTGCTCGGTGTAGCCGACGAGGGTGGGGCGGCCGGTGGTGCCGCTGGAGGCGTGGAGCCGCCGCACCTCGCTCTGCTCGACGGCGAACATCCCGAAGGGGTAGCTGTCGCGCAGATCGGCCTTGGTGGTGAAGGGGAACCGGGCCAGGTCCTCCAGGGTGCGGCAGTCCTCGGGGCCGACCCCGGCCGCGCGGAACTTCTTGCGGTACACCTCGACGTGGTCGTACGCATGGCGCAAGGTGGCGCGCAGCCGGGTGAGCTGAAGCGCCCTCAGCTCCTCGGGGCTCATCCGCTCGGCGTCGTCGAGCGGAGCCCCGCTCAGCGGTTCCACCATGGGCCGTCCACCACCTCCGGATGCCGACCGAACATTCGGTTACCGTTCGGGCGCGGTCCAGTAATCCAGCATCCGACCTGGCTGTCAAGGGTCCGGGCATCCCCGTGCGCGCCCGGCCCGGCGGAGACCGGCGCGGAACGCCACGGAGCGGCGCGCGGCCGGTGAACGATCGGCGCCCGCCATCCGTACCCGTAGACGCGGGGGGACACCGCCGCACCCCGGATCCGACGACGCGAGAGGGCCTTTCATGTACGACGCCGCCGATGCCGACGCTCCGCACCCGGTCCGGACCGCCGGCCGCGCCCCGCGCCGCCACGGCCCGCGCGCGGTGGCGGCCGTGGCGGCCGTGGGCGCGCTGCTCGCCATCGCGGGATGCGGCGGTGGCGACGGTAAGGCGGACGCCAAGGCGGAGACCGGGGGGAACGGGGGGAACGCCGCGCGGCCGAGCGCGAGCGCCAGCCCCACGCCCAAGGCCGCGCGGGTGGAGCAGCTCGCCTCGGCCGCCGGGTGCGAGCCCGAGTTCACCACCAAGGTGGACGACTACCGCCAGGCCGTCTGCAAGAACTCCAAGGGCAAGTTCCTCTTCCTCGACTTCGTCACCGCCAAGAACCAGCGCGACTGGCTGGAGACGGCGCAGATGTACGGCGGGGTCTATCTGGTCGGCAACCGCTGGGTGCTGTCGTCGTCGCCCCGGAAGAACATGGAGGAGTTCCGGGAGCGGTTCGGCGGCACCATCGAGGAGGGCACCTCCTACGGGGGTGCGTCCGGCACCTCCAAGTGATCACCCGTCCATTACTCGCCGCCGATCCCGTGTCCGGCGGTTCTCTCCCCTCCCCGCCCCTTCCCGAACCAGGGGCTCCGCCCCTGGACCCCGGGTCAAGAGGCGGAGCCCCACCACGCGGCGGAGCCGCATATCGATCCGGCGGGAAGGGGCGGAACCCCAGTCCGAGGTCTGGGGCGAAGCCCCCGCCCCGAGCGCGAGGCGGAGCCCCCGGCCCGGAGCCCGAGGCGGAGCCCCGGCCCGGGTCTGGGGCGCAACCCCGACCCGAGGCCCGGAGCACAACCCCCGCCCAGGGCCCGGAGCACAACCCCCGCCCTGGGCCCGGAGCGCAACCCCGACCCAGGGCCCGGAGCGCAACCCCGACCCGGGACCCAGAGCACAACCCCCGCCCAGGACCGGGGGCGCAACCCCCGCCCAGGACCGGGGACGCAACCCCCGCCCAGGGCCCAGAGCACAACCCCCGCCCAAGACCCGGAGCACAACCCCCGCCCGAGGCCCAGAGCACAACCCCCGCCCAAGACCGGGGGACGCAACCCCCGCCCAGGACCCAGAGCACAACCCCCGCCCGGGGCCCAGAGCGCAACCCCAACCCGGGGTCTGGGGCGGAGCCCCGGTTTCGGGTAGGGGCGGGGAGGGGAGCAGCGCCCGCCGTAGGCGCTAGACGTCGGCGAGCGCCCGCAGCGTGGCCGCCTCCCGGGGCAGCAGCCGCTCGTCGTCCTCCGGTACGAACTCCAGCAGGACATCCAGCGGCGGGCCGTCGGCGGACAGCTCGGCCCGGTGCGCGAGCAGCCGCTCGAAGGCGCTGCGCCACAGCGGGGCGCGGGCGGTCAGCGGCAGCCGGGTGGTCCCGGGCCACCAGGAGAAGGCGTGCACCGCGGCGATCCGGTCCCCCAGCGCGTCCAGCCCCTTCAGCGCCTCGGCGTCGGGCATGTCGACGGGCGGCTGCCAGTACGTGGCGACGTCGGCGCGGTCCACCTCCTCCAGCAGCCGGAGGGTGTGGTCCGCGCCGTCGGTCAGGGTGTTGCGGTGGAACTCATAGGCGAGTTCGACCCCCGCGTCCGCGGCTTGCGCGGCGGCGCGCCGGGTGTCCTCGACCACCGCGCGGCGCCCCTCGGGCGGGGTCTCCGCCGTGCCCGTGACGCCCGCCCAGATCCGGACGCGCGGTGCGCCGAGCGCCACGGCCGAGCGGAGCACCGCGTCGAACTCCTCCGGATCACTGTGCCCGGCACGGTAGTAGGAGCCGTACGAGGCGACGGCGAGCCCCGCGTTCACGGTGGCGTCGCGGACCCGCCGGGCGGTGGCCTCGTCGCCGGGCGGCACATGGACGTCACCGCCCCATTCGACGCACTCCAGGCCCGCTCCGGCCACGGCGGCGATCACCCGGTCCGGGTCGAGCCGGCGCAGGGTCACCGAGCAGATGCCGAGCCTCGTCACGCCCCCACCTCCGTGACGGTGGGCGCGTCGCCCGCGCCGAAGTCCACCACGAAGGCCCCGCCGTCCGCCGGACGTACGGTGACCGCGAGCCCGTTCACCTCGGCGGTGGCGAGATCGGCGAGCGGGGCCGGGTCGCGCTCCCCGGTGAGCGAGGCCAGCGCGACGAAGAGGGTGCCGGAGGGGTCCTCGCCGACGGTGCCGGTGAGTTCGGGGACCAGGGCCCACGGCCCGTACGCGGTGCCCTGCGGCGCCCGGACCGCGGTGGCGGTCGCCCAGCCGTGCAGTCCGAGGAGCTGACCGGTCACCTCTCCCCCGTCCAGCCGTATCTCGGCGCCCTCCTCGGTCTCCGCGGGGGTGCCCGGGGGCAGGGCGACCGCCCAGCCGCTGTGGTGGATCCGGGTCCCGGCGGGGACGCCCGCGGTGCGGTGGATCCGCACTTCGAGGCGGCCGCGGACGAGGGTCAGGCTGTCGATGCGGATCGAGGGCACCTTGGGGCCGCCGTCGGGGAAGGCCGGGGTGTGGGAGGAGGCGAGCCAGTCGGGGCCCGCGGCCAGGGGGTGGACGCGCAGCCGGGCGGTGCGCACACCGCGCTCTTCGAGGGCGATGTGGTTGTCGGGGGTGTTGTCCGCGCTGGTGGGGCCGGTACGGGTGGAGTAGGCGAGCCGGGCGTAGAGCGGATCGGCGGGCCCGTGCTCGGCCTCCCAGGGGCGGAGCTTGTAGCTGCCGTGGTTGTGCAGCCGCACCAGCCCGTCCCGGCCCGTGGTCTGGACGAGGAACCCGGCGGCGGGCAGCGCCAGCGCCCGGTCCGGCCCCTCGGCGGGCGCGGCCTCCTCGGTCGCGGTCCACACCGGGTGGTCGGGCGGGAGCAGCAGGGCGAGGAACCCCTTGGAGGCCCAGTAGGGCGAGCCGGGCCCGGAGTAGCGCTGCAGGGTCGCGGCGTGCGGCCCGTACCAGCCCAGGCTCAGCACCCCGTCCTCGGTCAGCGCCCCGCGGTCCAGGAAGTGGCGCAGCGCTCCGCTGAGGAGGCGGCGGGTGGTGCCGGGGGCGAGGGGGGTGTGGCCGGTGAGGGCGCCGAGTCCCACCGAGGCTCCGGCGGCGAAGCGGTAGGTGAGGGAGCGGCCGTGGTGGATGGGGGCGCCGTCGGCGTCGAAGAGCAGCGAGAAGCCCTCGAGGAAGGTGCGCAGCCGGGGGCCGAGCCGGTCCAGGAGTTCCCCGTCGCCCGCGAGATGGGCGTGGAGCAGCGGGTACATGTGCAGCGCCCAGCCGTTGTAGTGGTCGAACGACCGCCCGTCGCCGTCGGAGTACCAGCCCTGGCCCTGGTACCAGCCCTCCAGCAGGCCGAGCCCACGCTCGATGGCGCGGGCCGTCTCGGCGTCGCCGCGTCCGACGGACTCCAGGAAACCGGCCACGGTGAGGGGGAAGAGGTACCAGTTGTTGGGGGCGGGCTGGTGGCGCAGCGCCCCGCGCAGCCACTCCTCGGTGCGGTCCTGGGCGTCGGACGGCAGGGCCTCCCAGGTCCACGGCGCGGTGAGCCGCAGGCCCAGGGCCACGGACGCGGACTCCACCATGGGCTGGCCCTGGGCCCCGTGATGGCCGATCACCGGCCAGGACTCGGCGTCCCCGCGCCCGGGGGTGAGGGTGCCGCGGGCGATCCCCTCGGTGTAGCGCTCCAGGATGCCGTGCTGGTCCTTGCCCGAGGCCCCGGCGGCGCGGAAGGCGGCGAGGAGGAAGGTGCGGGCGAACCCTTCGAGACCGTCGGAGCGCACCCCGGACCTGGACGGCGGGCCGGGCAGGTCGATCAGGGCCTGGCCGGGGGTGGCGTAGCGGAGGGCGGCGTGCAGCATGCCGTCCGCGGCGGCCTCCCAGTGGGCGCGGGTGTAGCCGGTGTGGGGGCTGAGGGTGCGGTCGTCGGCGGGGAGGAGGAAGGGGAGCTCGGGCATGGTGGGGTGGGCCTCCTGGGGTCGCGGGACGTGAGAGGGCGCGCGGATGGATGGGGTGGCGCCGCCCTCTTATGCCGAGCGGTCGAGGATCTCCGGTCGTACGGGGTGGGCGAAGGGGTGGCCGGTGACGTAGTGCTCGATCTCGCCGATGGCGAGGTCGGCCAGGCGGCGCAGCTCACCGCTCTTGGATCCGGCGATGTGCGGGGTGATGAGCGCGTTGTCGCAGTCGTAGAGCGGGGAGTCGACGGGCAGCAGCTCCGGCACGGTGACGTCGAGGACGGCGCGGATCCGCCCGGCCACCACCTCCTCGGTCAGCGCCTCCTGGTCCACCACCGCCCCGCGCGCGGTGTTGATGAGCGTGGCGCCGTCCGGCATGGCGGCCAGCAGCTCCCGGCTGACCAGCCCCTGGGTGGCGGGCAGCAGGGGGGTGTGGACGCTGATGACATCGCTGCCGGCGAAGAGTTCCCGCAGGGGCACCTGGCGCGCCCCGAGTTCCTTCGCCTCCTGAGCGGTGACATACGGGTCGTACAGCAGGAGGTCGAGGTCGTACGGGCGCAGCAGCTCGATCACCAGGCGGCCGATGGCGGAGGCGCTGAGGATGCCCACCGTCCGGCGGTAGTTGCCCGCGTCCGGATAGCGCTCGTTCCAGTCGATCGTGCGCCGCTCGGCGCGGTAGTCCCGGGCGATGTCCAGGACGCGCTTGTTGGACAGCAGGATCATGGCGACGGTGTACTCGGCGACGGGCACGGCGTTGGCCGCGGCCGCCGAGGACACCTCGATGCCGCGCTCCCAGCAGGCGTCGGTGATGTGGTGGCGCACGGTGCCCGCGGTGTGGACCACGGCGCGCAGCCGGGGCGCGGCGTCGAGCGTGCGGCGGTCCAGGGGCGGGCAGCCCCAGCCGGTGACCAGCAGTTCGGTGTCGGCGAGGGCGCGGCGGGCGGCCGGGGTGGTGAAGTCGTCGAGGACGAGGCCGGGGTCGAGGTCGAGGAGGTCGATCAGCCGGTCCAGGCTCGCGGGCCCGAGCACCTGCCGGGCGGACCGCTCGGCCATGGCCAGGACGGCACGGGGGCGACGGCGGGCGGAGAGGTGGGTTGCGGTCACTTGACGCTCCCTGCGGTCAGTCCGGACTTCCAGTAGCGCTGCAACAGGATGAACGCCACGATCAGCGGCACGACGGCGAGCAGTGAGCCGATGACCACGAGGGGGTAGTACTCGGGCGAGACGGTGGCGGCGCTGTTCCAGGTGTAGAGGCCGAGGCTGAGCGGATACAGATGCTGGTCGGAGAGCATCACCATCGGAAGGAAGAAGTTGTTCCAGATGGCCGTGAGCTGAAAGAGGAAGACGGTCACGAACCCGGGCCCGAGCATCCGCAGGCTGACCCGTACATAGGTCTGCAGCTCGCCCGCGCCGTCGACCCGGGACGCCTCCAGCACCTCGTTGGGCACATAGCCGCTGCTGAGCAGGCGGGCGAGATAGACGCCGAAGGGGTTGAAGAGGACCGGGATGAAGACCGCCCAGAAGGTGTTGACCATCCCGATCTCGGAGGCCACCAGATAGAGCGGAAGGGCCAGCACGGTCGGCGGCACCATGACGCCGGTGAGGACGAGCCCGAAGAACTTCTCCTTGTGCCGGAACTCGTACTTGTCGAAGGCGTAGCCCGCGGCGACGCTGATGAGCGAGCCGACCAGGGCCCCGACGACCGCGTACAGCAGGCTGTTGACGTACCACTCGCCGTAGAGCCCGCCGTCCATGGAGAACAGGTCGGAGAGGTTGCGGCCGAAGGAGAAGTCGCCGAGCGAGAAGATGTCGCTGCCGAAGAGGGCGTCGGCATTCTTGGTGGACGCCAGCACCAGCCACAGCGCGGGCAGCATGGTGTAGAGGGCGGCGATCAGGACCACGGCGTTGGCGATGCCGCGGCTGGTCAGCTTGGAGCCGCCGAAGGGCTTGCCGAGCGGCCTGGACGGTCCCCGGGGTGAGGGGTCCACGGGGGTGGTGGGTGTGGTCGTGGTCATCACGCTCTCCGTTCCCGGCGGCCCGACCAGCGCGTCACGGCGTACGACAGGACGCAGGTGACGATCAGGAGGATGACGGAGGCCGCGGAGGCGAGTCCGTAGTTGTTGCGGCGGAAGGCCGCGTCGTAGATGTACATGTTCGGGGTGAAGCGGGAGTTGACCATCGGGGTGGCCTGGTTCATCAGCATGGGCTCGGTGAACAGCTGCAGCGCGCCGATCAGGGAGAACATGCACACCATCACCACGGAGCCCCGGATGATGGGCACCTTGACCTGGAGCGCGGTGCGGATGCCGCCGGCGCCGTCGATGGTCGCCGCCTCGATCACCTCACGCGGCAGCGCCTGGAGCGCGGCATAGAAGATGATCATGTTGTAGCCGAGGCCGCTCCACAGGGCGATGTTGACGATCGACGGGAGCACGGTGTGCAGGCCGAGGAAGTCGACGGTGATGTCGGCCTGCGCGAAGAGCTTGATCACCGGGCTGAGCCCCGGGGTGTAGAGGTACAGCCAGATGACGGCCGCGATGATGCCGGGGACGGCGTGCGGCAGGTAGAGCAGCATCTGCGAGGTCCGGCGCAGCCGGATGAGGCCCGAGTCGAGCAGCAGGGCGAGCGCGAGGGCGCTGACGACCACGGTGGGAACGAAGATCACGCAGTAGAGGGCGATGGTGCCGAACCCGGAGAGGAAGCTGGGGTCCTGCAGCACCGCGAGATAGCTGCGCAGTCCGGTGAAGACGGTCTCCCCGCCGCCGAAGCCGAGGCCGCTGTGGTCCTCGCCGAAGAAGCTGAGGTAGATGGCGTAGCCGACGGGGACGAGGAACACGGCGATGAGCAGTGCCGTGAAGGGGGTCAGCAGAACGGTGGCGGCGATCCGCTGCTGGCGCCGTCCGATTCTGCGGGGCGGGTCGGCGGCGGCCGCCTGTGGCGGCGCCGTCCGTCTTGAGGACGTGACTGTGCTCACGGGGTACCTCGGCTCGGGCGTGGTGAGTGCGGCTTTTGAAGGTGCGGTGTGAGGTGGCGGGGCGGGCTCAGTCGGTGGTGACCGACAGGCCGAGGCTCTTCAGGTCGGGCATGGTTCTGTTCTGGGCTTCCCGCAGGGCCTCCAGGACGGTGCCGCTGCCGACCCCGGCCCGGGCGAGCCCGTCGTCGCCGGAGGTGGTGGTCGACACCATCCGCGGCCCCCACTTCCAGCTGGAGGTGATCATCTCGGCCTGCTTCCCGAAGAGGCCGAAGATGTCCTGTCCGGAGAAGTAGCTGGTGTCCATCTCCTTGCGGGCGACCGGGACCAGGCTGGGCACGGACGGGAAGGCGCTGCTGACACCACTGGCGAGCTTGGCCTTCAGCGCGTCGGGGCTGGTCACCATCCAGGAGATGAACTCCATGGCCTCCTTGGGGTGTCGGCTGTCCTTGGTGACCATGAAGGTCGAGCCGCCCTGCGTGCTCACCTTGGGCTTCGCCGGGTCCCACTGCGGCATCGGCGCGATGGCCCATTTGCCCTTGCCATCGGGGGTGGACGCCATCATGGAGCCCGCGGCCCAGGCGCCGGCCAGATAGCCGGACGTCTCACCGCTGCGCAGATGGGCCCGCCACTGCTGGCTGGAGCCGGGTTCGACGCGCACCAGGTCGTCGTCCATCAGCCGCTGCCAGTAGCCGGCGACCTTGCGGGTGGGGGCGTCGTCCATGGAGACGCGCCAGGTGTCATTGGAGGTCTGGTACCACTGGGCCCCGGCCTGCCAGGCGTACCCGGCCATGTAGAGGGTGCCGCCGGTGGTGAAGAGGCTGGCGATACGGGAGCGCGGCTGGGCCTTCTTGAGCTTGCGGGCCGAACTCTCGAACTCCGCCCAGGTCTTGGGGACCGGGATGTGGTTCTTGGTGAAGATGTCCTTGCGGTACAGGAAGACCATCGGCTCGATGTCCACCGGTACGGCGTAGGTGCGCCCGTCGAAGGTGGTGAGGTCCAGCGCCTGCGGCAGGATCTTGCGGCGTACCGAGTCGGGCAGCAGCTTGGTGATGTCCCGGGGCACGCCGTCGATGGTGAAGCTGGGCAGCTGGGGGTATTCGATGGTGGCGACATCGGGGGCGTTGTCCGCGCGGGCGGCGTTGCTGAGCTTGGCCCAGCCGCCCTGCTCGCCGGAGGGGACCTGCTGGAAGTTCACCTTGATGTCGGTGTGGGTGCGGTTGAACTCGTCGACGACCTCCTGGCTGCCGCGCAGCGCCGACCAGAAGGTGAGGCGCACGGGACCGTCACCGACGGTGTCGGACCCGCGGCTTGTGGAGCAGCCCGCCAGGACGAGGACGAGCAGCGTGAGCAGTGCGGTGGTACCCGCCGTAGCCCGGTGTCCGGGCATCGGGCGTCCTGGGCGTCTGTGGCCAGGCATGGACCCTCCCCTGATTCAACGGTGGAGTCAGAGGGAATCCTGATCGCTTGACTGAAAAGCCGTCAATACATCGAACAGAAGAAACTAAAGCGGTCAAACGCTCAGTGGAGCGGGGCGGTGGAATCCCGGACCACCAGGTCCGGCAGCAGCTCCAGATGGCGGGCGGCACCGGCCCACCGCCCGGCCCGGGTCCGCTCCAGCTGCCGGGTCAGCAGCTCCAGCGCCGCCTGCCCCACCTCCCCCTTGGGCGGGGCCACCGCCGTCAGCGCGATCTGCCCCATGTCGGCGACCACATCGTTGTAGGCCACCACCGAGCAGTCGCCCGGCACCTCGACACCCGCCTCGCACAGCCGCTGGACCAGCACCAGCGCGTCCATGTCGCCATGGATCAGCGCGGCGGTGGCCCCGGCCCGGCGCACCGCGCCGACCAGGTCGGCCTCCCGCTCGTCGCGCGGACGGGGATCGGGCCCCGCGGTGCGCGAGCTGAGCATCACCGGGCACCCCTCACTGATGCCGCGGGCCGCGGTCTGCGCGGCGAACTCCGACCGGATCACCCGCGCGGTGGGGCTGTCGTCGCGCGCCGCCAGCACGATCCGCCGGTGCCCCAGCGAGATCAGGTGCTCCAGCGCCAGATGCACCCCGTAGGCGTGGTCCGAGCGCACACAGTCCAGCCCGTAGATCGCGCTGCCCCGGTGGGGCCGGCGCTCCACCAGCACCACGGGGACCTCCAGGGCGGCGAGCCAGGCGTGGTCCGCCCGCGCCCCCGCCTCGGTGCGCCAGCGCGGTGCGAGCAGCAGCCCCCGCGCCCCCGCGTCCAGCGCCTGGCGGACCGCGCGCTCGGTGCCGCGCTCGTCCGCGGCGATGTGCAGCGCGAGCCGCAGCCCGGTCTTCTCGGCGGCCCCCCGCGCCGCCTGGACGACCTCGGTGAGATACGTGTTGCCCACCGGGACCACCATGCCGATGGTGTCGCCGGTGGCGGTGGACTCCGTGGGCATCGGCCGCAGCGAGCGCGCCACCCCGTGGCCGCGGCGCAGCTCCCCGCGCTGGGCCAGCTCCTCCACGTCCCGCCGTACGGTGACGACGGACACCGCCAGCTCATCCGCGAGATCGGTGATCCGGGCGCTGCCCCGGGCCTCCACGAGGGCCGCGATCCGTGCCTGCCGCTTCTGCGCCGGCTCCCGCATGTTCCCCACCTCCGACGCGATCGACTTTCGTCTTCCTATCGAAACACCGCCATAGTAGCGATCATTCGATCAGAAAGCAGTCGGCGGATGGCCGGGACAGTCAGCAGTCGGTGATCCCCCGCTCCCGCAGGGCCGACCGCAGCGCCCGAGTCGCGTAGTACGTCCGGGACTTGACGGTTCCGGTAGGCACCCCGAGCGCCCGGGCCGCCTGGCTCACACTGCGGTCCAGATAGTGCAGATGCAGCAGCACCTCCCGCTGCGGGGGCGCCAGGTCCGCCAGGGCGTCCCACACCACCCGGGCGGTGAGCGTCTGATCGACCGCGTCCGGCGCGGCCAGCATCGCCATATCCGCCTCACCGGCCATCTCCAGCCGCGGCTCCATCTGGTCGTGGTGGGCGTCGCCGGCCAGATCGCCGACCAGATCGCTCACCACCGTGAACAGCCGGTGGCGGGCGGTGGCATCCATGGGGCCGACGTCCATCGGCCGCTGCCAGGCCCGGATCGCCACCTCCTGCACGATGTCCTGGGCCCGGTGCCAGTCCCCGCCCAGTAATCGGGCCGCCAGCCGGAGCAGCGCCGAGCCGTGGCGCCGGTACAGCGTCTTCAAGAAAGTGTCGGCGTCGGTCATGACGGCCGCCGCGTTGATGTCCATCGTCCCGTTCCCCCCGAGGCGAATGTGTCGATGGCGGGAGCGTAAAAGAAGGGGGACGCCGATTGAGTGACGAAAGTCTGACGTCACACCACGGCCGGAAGAGCACGGTGCCCGAAACGGGCTCGACTAAGATCCCCAGTTGTGCGATTTACGGTGTTAGGCCCGGTCAGGGCGTGGCGCGAGGGCGCCGAACTGGAGCTGGGCCCGCCCAAACAGCGAGCGCTGCTGGCGCTGTTGCTGGTGCGGGCGGGACAGCCGGTGGCGCTCAGCGAGATCGTCGACGTCCTCTGGGCACAGGATCCGCCGAGCACCGCGGTGAATGTGGTGCACCGCCATGTGGGTTCGGTGCGCCGGTTGCTGGAACCGGGCCTGGCGGCGCGGGCGGAGGGCAGCCGGCTGGTGCGCAGCTCCGGCGGCTACCGGCTGAACGCCGACCCGGACGCGCTGGATCTGCTGCGCTTCCGGCGCCTGAGCGAATCGGCCCGGCGCACCGCCGCCGAGGGCGAGCCGGAGCGGGGGGCGGAGCTCTTCGCCCAGGCGCTCGCCCTGTGGCAGGGGCCGACCGCCACCGGGGTCCCCTCCGACATCCAGACCCATCCCGTCTTCTCCGGTGTCGACCGTGAACTTCTGGCCATCGCCAAGGAGGCCGCCACCACGGCGCTGGCCTCCGAGGTGCCGGAGCAACTGCCCACCGTGCTCCAGCAGTTCGCCGCCCACCACGCGCTGGACGAGACCCTCCAGGCCCAGCTGATCCGGGTGCTCGCCACCACCGGACGGCGGGCCGAGGCGCTGGAGGTCTTCGCCACGGCGCGGAACCGGCTGGCGGACCAGCTCGGTGTGGCGCCCGGCCCGGAGTTGCGCGCCGCCCACCGCGAGGTGGTGCCCCGGTCGACCCCGGCCCCCGCCGAGCCGGTCCAGCCCACCCCTCCGGCGACGCCGCCCGCCCCGGCGGTCCGCCCGGCGCAACTCCCGCCCGATCTGCCCGCGTTCAGCGGTCGCCACAACGAACTCGCCGGTATCCACGCCCTGCTGCCCGAGGGCGCCGGGGTCGCCTCACCGGCCCCGCTGGTGATCAGCGCGATCGACGGGATGGCCGGGATCGGCAAGACCGCGCTGGCCGTGCACTGGGCGCACCGGATCGCCCACCGTTTCCCGGACGGACAGCTCTACGCCAATCTGCGCGGCTTCGATCCGACCGGTTCGATGATGTCGCCGAACGACGCGCTGCGCGGATTCCTCCATGCACTGGGGATCCCGCCGAGCCGGGTGCCCACGGGTCTGGACGCCAAGACCGCGCTGTACCGCAGTCTGCTGGCGGGGCGGCGGATGCTGGTCCTGCTGGACAATGTGGTGGACTCCCAGCACGTACGGCCGCTGCTGCCCGGCTCCCCCGGCTGTCTGACCATCGTCACCAGCCGCAATCAGCTGCACGGGCTGATAGCGAGCGAGGGGGCCCGTCCTCTTACTCTGGGGCCGCTGTCCCCGGCCGAGTCCCATGAGGCACTCGTCCGGCGGCTGGGCACGGACCGGGTCGCCGCGGAACCGCAGGCGGTGGCGACCATCATCCGGCTGTGCGGGCGGCTGCCGCTCGCGCTGGCGGTGGTGGCCGCCCGCGCCGCGACCCGTCCCTCCTTTCCCCTTTCTTCTGTCGCCGCGGAGTTGCGCGAGAGCCAGGGCAACCTCGACGCGTTCGCGGGCGCCGATCCGAGCACCGACGCGCGGAGCGTCTTCTCCTGGTCCTACCGGGCGCTGGAGCCGGAGGCCGCCCGGCTGTTCCGGCTGCTGGCCCTGCATCCCGGGCCCGAGGTCTCCACCGCGGCGGCCGCGAGCCTGGCCGGGCTGCCGCTCCGGGTCACCCGGGCCCTGCTGGCCGCGCTCACCCGCGCCCATCTGCTGGTGGAGCACGACCCGGGCCGCTACACCTTCCACGATCTGCTGCGGGCCTACGCCATGGAGCTGGTCCAGGACCATGAGGCGGAGGAGATCCGCCAGGACGCCCGGCACCGGATGTTCGACCACTATCTGCACACCGCGCGCACCGCCGCCACCCGGCTCGCCCCGCACCGGACCGAACCGCTGCCCGTGTCCCCGGCCCGGCCCGACGCGGCGCCCGAGCACCTCGGCGGCCAGGAGCGCGCCGAGGCATGGCTGTCGGCCGAGCGCCGCGTACTGCTGTCGGTCGTCGAGCACGCGCGCGACCACGGATTCCCGACCCACGCCTGGCAGTTGGCCGTGACGCTGGAGCTCTTCCTGGACCGGCGCGGCCACTGGCAGGAGCAGACCGCCATCCAGCGCACCGCGCTGGGGGCGGCCCGCGCCCTGTCCGATCGGCTCGGCCAGGCGCACAGCCACCGCACCCTGGGCTTCGCCGAGGGACGGCTGGGCCGGTACGAGGAGGCATACGGCCAGCTGGAGCGGGCGCTTGAGCTGTTCACGGAGCTCGGCGAGCGGGCCGGGCAGGCCCGCACCCTGCGCGCCCTGGCCTTCCTGGCCAACTGTCAGGGCCGCTGCCGGGAGGCGCTGGACCACTACCGGCCGGCGCTCGGCCACTATGTCGCCCTGGACCACATCAGCGGACAGGCCAGCGTGCTCAACGAGATCGGCTGGACCCATATCCTGCTCGATGAGTACGAACACGCCCTGGCCCGCTGCCGGGAGGCCGTCGAACTGCACCGGCGGATCGGCGACGCGTCCGGCGAGGCCGCCGCGCTGGACAGCCTGGGGTACGCGTACCACCATCTCGGACGGTAT
The DNA here is from genome assembly GCF_016741935.1 of Streptomyces endocoffeicus. Taxonomy (GTDB): domain Bacteria; phylum Actinomycetota; class Actinomycetes; order Streptomycetales; family Streptomycetaceae; genus Streptomyces; species Streptomyces endocoffeicus. The sequence continues at coordinate 1,752,797 of NZ_JAERRG010000001.1, forward strand.
GAGCACGCCCTCACGTCCTACGGCCGGGCGATTCTCCTCTACCGCGAGATCAGCGACCGGTATCTGGAGGCCGACACCCTGCACCACCAGGGGGACACCCGGTTGGCCCAGGGCGATGTGGCCACCGCGCTCACGGACTGGCGGCGGGCCCTGGAAATTCTCCAGGAGCTGAACCACCCCGATGCCCGGGTCCTCGACGGCAAACTGGGGCAGTACCGGCAGTCACCGCATCCGGCCTCGGCTCTGAGCGGCTGACGGGGCCTGGTGGGCGTGGTCTTCCGCGCTGTCGCATCCACGGCGGGGCGCCTCCGGGTCGTCGGGACGGTGTGCGGCCGGCCCGCTCGGGCGAGGCCGTGCACCGGGTTCTCCCTGCCGTACGTACGGGCCCGGTGAGTTGCTCAACCGGGTGGGAAAAATCTTTGTGAGCGCCCTCCGGAGGGCGGCCGCGCAGGGTACCAGCAGGTAATGATCTCTGTCCCGGCTTTATTCACTAGTGATGAGGTCTCCACGACCGAGCCACACGAGGTACTAGCGTCCGGTGTCACTCCGAACCAAGGAGGGCGCTGTGCCATCAGCAAACCTCACCAGATCCATCGCCTCCAGCCGTACCATCGGCACCGGGCTCATCATCGGGGCGCTCGCCGTCACCCTGGCGGCGATCCTCATTCCGGTGTCGTTGTTCGGTGAGAGCAGCGTGGCCCTGCCGCGCAATGGCGTCGCGGACGACGGCGGTGGGACGGTCAGCACCCAGTACGGGCCGCTCACGGCCACTGACCGGGACTTTGTCCGCAAAGTCAGGCTCGCCGGAACGTGGGAGCTCCCCGCCGGGCGCCTCGCCCAGGAGCGTGGCGGCCGGGACGCCGTGAAGACCGCGGGTGAGCATCTCATCGAGGGACACACCGAACTCGACCGCCGCTCCGAAGAGGTCGGCCGGGCTCTCGGAATCCAGCTGCCCAGTCAGCCCAACGCACAGCAGCAGGGCTGGCTGAATGAGATGACCAACGCCGGCAGCAGCGCCGAGTTCGAGCGGGTGTTCGCAAACCGGTTGCGCGCCGCTCACGGCAAGGTGTTCAACCTTGTGGCGCAAGTGCGAGCCGAGAGCCGCAACTCCATGGTCAGATCTCTGGCCACCAGGGCCAATGCCATCGTTCTCGACCACATCACGGTCCTCGAGGACACCGGGCTTGTCGACTTCGACGCCCTCTAACGACTAAGTGAAGTGATCTCATGAGGCAACAGACCCACAAACGCGGGCGGTTTACGAACAAAACCGTCGCCATCGTCGCCGCGCTGGCGCTCGGCGGCGGCGGGGCCGCGATCATCGCCGCCAACGCGTCCGCCCACGGCGACAAGAGCGGCTCCGACCAGCAGAACAGCACCGTGGCCGCGAAGGCGGGGACGATCCAGTGCCCCGATGTGGGGCAGCAGCTGAGTGACGTGCCGTCGAAGTCCAGGCCCGAGGTCGACAAGAACCTGGCCGAGCTGGACAACCAGGTGGCCAAGGCCTACCAGCAGATGAACCAGCAGGGTTCGAACGACGCCGTGCTCTCCAAGCTCAACGACGACCGCTCCCAGACGCTGGACAACATCGGCTCGGCCATGGGCGGCGACAACTCCCAGCTGCAGGGCATGGCCAACTGCAAGTGGCAGGAGGTCGCCAACCAGGCCGGCCAGGGCCAGGACGGTCAGCAGCAGGGCGGCGACCAGCAGGGCGGTCAGCAGCAAGGCGGCGACCAGCAAGGTGGTCAGCAGCAGGGCGGCGACCAGCAAGGTGGCGACCAGCAGGGCGGCGAGGGCGCCAACGAGGTGCCCGGCAACGCCGGCGGTCAGGCGGGCAACGGCCCGGCGCAGGACGACTTCGTCGACATCACCAAGGTGCAGCCGAACGTCCAGCAGCCGCCGGAGGCCCAGGGGAACGGCTCCTCCGGCACCTTCTCCTCGGAGTGCGGAGTCGGCGACCCCGGACTGCGCAACAGTGACAACGTGATCGTCGCGCCCGGTGTCGGCAACGGCGCCCACCACATGCACGACTACGTGGGCAGCGACAAGAACGACGCCTTCGCCAACAACCAGACCTTCGAGCAGGGCGGCACCTCCTGCGAGAACCAGGACGACAAGTCGACCTACTACTGGCCCGTGGTCCGCGCCCAGGACGGCAAGGACGAGGCGGACGCCGACCAGCTCGGCGGCGGCCAGGAGGGCAACGTCGGCACGATCCTGACCCCCAAGAGCTCCAAGATCGAGTTCAAGGGCAACGCGCAGAGCAAGGTCGCCGCGATGCCGAAGTTCCTGCGCATCATCACCGGTGACGCCAAGGCCTTCACCAACGGCGACAAGAACGCCAACGCCTCCTGGAGCTGCACCGGCTTCGAGGACCGTCAGCTGACCGACAAGTACCCGCTCTGCCCCGAGGGCAGCTCGGTCACCCGGACCTTCGACTTCCAGAGCTGCTGGGACGGGCAGAACATCGACAGCGCCAACCACCGTGACCACGTGGCGTTCGCAGGCGAGGACGGCTCCTGCCCCAACGGCTTCAAGGCCATCCCCCAGCTGGTGAACACCATCACCTACGACGTGCCGGCCAACACCCCGTTCGCCGTGGACGGCTTCCCCGAGCAGTTGCACAAGCCCATCACGGACCACGACGACTTCATCAACGTGATGTCGGAGGACCTGATGAACGAGGCGGTGGACTGCATCAACAGCGGCAAGCAGTGCGGCTGATGGCACACACTCACCAGGCGCGCGTCGGCCGGAAGGCCGGCGCGCGCCGCGCTGTCACCGGGCACTTACACCAGGCCGCGGACGACGACGCGGCCACCGACCCGCCGGCGGCGGAGCATCCGGACACCGAGGGTTTCCCGGGACCGGGACATACCGACCGATCGGTCCGTCCCCCCTCGGACCAGGAGCTCACCCGGCAGTTGGTGGAGGGCTACCGGTCGGGCAGCAGCAGTCCGGCCGCGGCCGACCTGCTCTACCGCCGCCACCACCCGGCGACCCTGCGCTACGCCCGGACCTGCTGCCGTGACCCCCATGACGCCGAGGACCTGGCCTCCGAGGCGTTCTTCCGCACCTTCCAGGCCGTTCGCGCCGGGGGCGGTCCGCGGGGCTCCTGGCGGCCGTATCTGCTCACCGTGGTGCGCCATACGGCGATGGAGTGGAGCGCCGGGGAGCGCCGGGTGCTGCTCACCGCCGACTTCGAGTCCTGGCGGCAGCACGCGCCCACGGCCGACCCCCAGCAGCATCTGGTGGCCCGGGAGGACCGCCGGTTGCTCATCCGCAGCTTCCGGGGACTCCCCGAGCGCTGGCAGACCGTGCTGTGGCTGACCCTCGTCGAGGAGGAGACCCCGCACCGGGTGGCCATGGTCCTGGGCATCTCCCCCAGCGGGGTGACCTCGCTGGCCTTCCGGGCCCGGGAGGGGCTGCGGGAGTCGTATCTGCGGGCCCATCTGGAATCGGCGCGCGACGACCGGTGCCGGCACTACAGCGGCCGGCTCGGCTCCTCGGTGCGCCGCGGCGGGGTGCGCGGCCGGGCGCTCGCGCGCCATCTCGCCGAATGCGCCTTCTGCGCCCACGCCTACCGCGAACTCCTCGGCCTGAACGCCGCGATGCGCACGGCCCCGCGCACGGCGGCGCCCGCCGGGGCGAGGGGCTGAACCACCCCGCTCCGGCGATCCCGGCGGGCTCCCCGAGCCGCCGGGGGCAGCGAAAACCGCCGACCGCGTGAGCGCGGCCGGCGGTTCGCCTTCTGGTGGCGGATCCTGACCGGAGTCTTCTGGTGACAGAGTCCTGGCCAGAGTCTTCTGGTGGCGGAGTCCTGGTCAGAGTCCGTTGACGCGCGCCTCCCTGGCGATGCCCAGCGGCCGGACACCGGGGGGCGCGCCGGTACGGGTCCGGCGGCTCACCCGGGACGCCTGCCGCCGTATCCGGTCCACCTGCGCCATCAGCCTGCGGCCGCGCAGCGCCATCTCCAGCTCGAAGCGTATTCGGGGGTCCCGGAGGCCGGGCCCGAAGAGCTTCTCGATCTGGCGCAGCCGGTATCGCACGGTCTGCGGATGCACCTTGAGGGCCTTGGCCGCCTCGGGCGCGCCACCGCCCTCAAGCCAGGCCAGCAGCGTCATCTGCAGGCGCTCGCTCTGCCGGGGGGTCAGCCCGACCAGCGGCTTGAGCCACCGGGCGGCCAGCGCCCGGACCAGCGACTCGTCCTGGAGGAGCAGCAGCATCGACAGATGGTCGTCGACGAAGAGCACCCGGGCCTCGGGGCCGGAGCGGGCGGGCGTCAGGGTCAGCAGGCGCCGGGCCCAACGCAGCGAGGAGGCCGCGTCGTTGAGCGGCACCACATGGCCCACGGCCGCGGTACGGCCGCGCAGCGCGGTCTCCAGCGCCGCCCGGGTGCCGGGCTCGGCCGGGGTGGGTTCCCGCTCCGGGTCCTTCTCGCCCTCCTGGGCGGCGGCGGTGCCGGGGTCCGGGGTGGGTCCCGGGTCCGCGTCCGGGTCGGGGATCAGCAGGCACAGCTCGTCGCCGACCGCGCCGATGAGGGTGTCTCCCAGCACGGCGGCCAGTTGCGGGGCCTCGCCCGGGGTGGGCAGGGCGATGGCCTGCACCGTCTCGGGAAGCGGCCAGCGGGCGGCCCGGGAGAGCTCCACCAGGGTGCGCTCGGAGACCGCCACCTCGCCGGTGAGGGCCTCGAACAGATCGCGCCGGGCCCGCTCGGGCGGCACCTCGGCCAGCGCCTCCTCACCGGAGGCGGCGGCCTGCTCGCCCGCGCCGTCCTCGCCCGCCTTGCGGTGGCCGAGTGCGGTCAGGAGAGCCTGCTCGACTCCCCACCGGACCTTGTCTCGCTCAGAGTCCTCCAGGAGTTCGGCGAATCCCGGAATTCTGTGCCGAAGGTTCTCAACCACCTCGTCGGCCAGGGACGGGAGTTCATTGCGCAGCACACGGGTCCACTCGCCACGGGGGCGGGACCAGATGCGGTTCACGAGTTCGCCCATCATTACCTCGTTCTTGCCGGGGGGAGACCTGGCCGTTGGGGGGTCGGTCAGGTCCGTGGAGGTTGCCTCCGTCACCGGTTCGTCCAGTACCGGTCAGGGAGTCGAGGGTCCTCCGCTACGTCATAGAGGACCCCGCCCCCTCCCGGTCCCGGCACTTTGCCGGTTCTTTGCCATTGAGACGACAGTGGATCAGCCGGGGACGGTGTGGGCACGGTTCGTCCACTAGAAGTTGTCACGTTACGACAAATCTTATGGAGATCAGGTGTACTTCCGAGAAGCTGCTGCCCCCAAGACGACTTTGACGTATCTCGTCACCCGCGCGAATCCGCGCGATCGGGAGGCTCCAATGTCCATGTCCCAAACGCCGCTCCCCTCCTCGCAGGGGCGTCACGGGGGACGCCGAGCTCGTGGCGGACGACGAGCCGCTCGCCGGACCCAGCAGCGTGATCCATCCGGACTGGGGTGGCCACGCCATACCCGGATCTATGCCGTCGTCGGCTCCATCGCACTGTCCCTGTACGTGACATGGAGTGCCGGCGCGTTCTCGAAGATGTTCGTGTTCCTCGACTTCGGCGCGGGTGTGCTCGCGCTGGTCTGTCTCACGTCGGCGGTGCTGTGGGGGCTCGCCGCGACCGACCAGATGATCCTGAACTCCAAACAGCGGCTGCTGGCCCAGGCCATCCACCGGGCGGCCGCGGTCGCCGGACTGCTCTTCCTGGCCGTTCACATCTGGGTCAAGGTCGCGGAGAGCCACACCAACGCCGCGTCCATCGCGATACCGTTCGCTGACGCAAATCAGCCGGTGCTGATCGGGCTCGGCACCATCGCCGGCTATCTCTTCGTGATCGCCGCGGTGACCGGTGCGGCCCGCAGCTCGTTCGCCTCCAGGGGCAACTCCCGCTGGCGGTACCGCTGGTGGCGGGCGCTGCATGTGGGCGCCTACCCCGCGTGGTGCGCCGCGCTGATCCACGGTCTGAAGGCGGGACGCGCCGCCAAGATCTGGGCGACCTACGGCTACCTCGCGGCGCTCGCCGGTGTGGCCATCGCGCTGTGGCTGCGGCTGGTCCAGCGGCGGCGCCAGGACATCGACCGGGCGGACGGCATCGAGGTCAGGAACCCTCCGGCCCGCAGCATGCAGGAGGGCCGGACCCGGCGGTCCGATCCCACCGTGCCGCGCCCCCGTTCGGCCGAGCCCGGCCGGTATGACAACCAGCCGCTCGGCGCCTCCCGCGGGTGGGACCGGTGATCACGACCAAACCCAGGCTCGCCTGTGTCGATCCGCCCCGGCTGCTGGCCGGGCTCGACGAGGTGTACCGGCTCGACCGCGTCGGCCATCTGACCGTCCATGGCACCATGCCGGCCCTCCGGGCGGACGAGCTCGTGGCACTCGCGGAGAACATCGATCTGCGCGGGCGCGGCGGCGCCGGATTCCCCTTCGCCAAGAAGGTCCAGGCGGTCGTGGAGTCGGCCGGCCGGCGCGAGGGCCGCTGCACCGTGGTGGTCAACGGCAGTGAGGGCGAGCCCAGTTGTCTCAAGGACACCGCGCTGCTGCTGCACACCCCGCATCTGGTGATCGACGGCGCCGTACTGGCCGCCGAGGCGCTCGGTGCCGAGGAGGTGGCCATCGCGGTGCACCGCCAGGATGTCGAGGAGTCCGTGGCCGCCGCGATCGCCGAGCGCGGCCCCAGTGGCGTCCCGGTGGGGGTGAGCCGCACCCCGGACCGGTTCGTGGCCGGTGAGGGCGGCGCGGTCATCAACGGCATCAGCGGCGCCCCGGCCATCCCCAACGGCCGGAAGATCCGGACCAGCGACAGCGGGCTCAGCGGACTGCCGACCCTGCTGTCCAACACCGAGACCTTCGCCCAGCTCGCGGTGGCCGCCCGGATGGGCGCCCTGCCGTACCGCTCGGTGGGGCTGCCCACCGAGCCGGGCACCACGCTGCTGACGGTCGGTGGCAAGTACGTGATGGAGACGCCCACCGGGGTGCCGCTGACCTACGTCCTGGAGCTGTGCGGTCTCACCCCAGGTCAGGCGATCCTGGTGGGGGGCTACCACGGCAAGTGGCTGGACCCCAAGAGCATCAACGCCGCCACGATCTCCCGGGAGTCCATGAAGAAGTACGGCGCCCGGCTGGGCGCCGGTGCGGTGCTGCCCCTCCCCGAGAACACCTGCCCGCTCGGCGAAACCGCGCGGATCGCGCGCTGGCTGGCCGCCGAGACGGCCGGTCAGTGCGGGCCCTGCTTCATCGGGCTGCCCGCGCTCGCGGACGCCATCGGCCAGGTGGAGCGCGGCGGTGGCCAGTCCTCGATCGACAATGTGCGCGCCTACGTCAACTCGGTGAAGAAGCGCGGGGCCTGCAGCCATCCCGATGGCACCGCCGGTTTCGTGACCACCGCGCTGGACGCGTTCCCCGAGGAGTTCGAGGCGCACGCGCTCGGCGCCGGCTGCGGACGGCCCACGATGGGGGTGCTGCCGCTGCCGGAGGACGCGCTGCCGCTCGCCCTGCCGCCCGCCCCGCTGAACCCCGCGGCGCGCGACGAGCGCCGCCAGCGGGGGCCGACGGAGAAGCTCCTGGTGGACTGGTCGCTGTGCCAGGGCCATGGGCTGTGCGCGGACATCCTGCCGCCCGAGGTGCTGACGCTCGGGATCGACGGCTATCCGTCCTCGGCCACCATGGAAGTGCCCCGGCAGCTGCGGGCGCAGGCGGTCCGCGCGGTCCGCCGCTGCCCCGCCCTGGCGCTGCGCATCGAGGAGTAGCGAGGGGACGATCAGCCGCACCACCGACACCGCGACGGCCGTGTGAAACGGCCGTCGACTGCTGTGCGCTCAGCGATCCGGAGAATTTTGCGTCCGGTGACAAATTCGCGAGCCGCTGAACGCCGGTCCGTACGGGCTCCGTATGGACCGGCGTCGGCGCAATCACCGCCGGACCGATCGAGATTGCAGAGGAATGGTCATGGAGAAGCGGCGTCACATCGCATTCGCCGGGGTGTCGGTAGCGATGGTTCTGCTGACGGCGGCTTGCGGCAGCAGCAAGGACAACAGCGCGGGCAGCGCCAATGTGCAGCCGGCGGGTGGCAGCCAGACCGTGGGTGCGGGGGCCTCCGCGTCGGCGGGCGCGGGGGCCGCGGCCGGTGCCGGCAGCGGGTACGAGGCGGGCGGTGACTCCGGTGCCGGCGCGGCCGGCGCGTCCGAGCGCACCGGTCCGGCGAAGCAGCTGGCGGTCAAGGAGGACGCCAAGCTGGGCAAGTTCGTCACCGACAGCAAGGGCTGGACGCTCTACCGGTTCGACGAGGACACCCCCAAGCCGGCCAAGTCCAACTGCAACGACGACTGCGCCACCAAGTGGCCCGCGGTGCCCGCGGACGACGCCGCGGCCACCACCGGTATCGAGTCGAGCAAGCTGGGCTCGGTCACCCGCGCCGACGGCACCAAGCAGCTGACACTGGCGGGCTGGCCGGTCTACCGCTTCGCGGGCGACAACAAGCCCGGTGACACCAAGGGCCAGGGCGTGGGCGGCACCTGGAACGCGCTGGCGCCCGACGGAAAGCCGGCCGGCAAGACCGCGGCCGCGGACGACAGCCTCCAGCTGATGGTCAACAACAACGCCGAGCTGGGCAGGATCATCGTGGACGGCAAGGGCATGACCGTCTACCGGTTCAACAAGGACAGCGCCTGGCCGATGAAGACCGGCTGCCTCGGTGCCTGCCTGGACACCTGGAAGCCCGTCAAGGCCGTGGACACCACCAAGGTCGCCGGGGTCGACGCGGCGAAGGTCACCTCCTTCAAGCGCCCCGACGGCACCAAGCAGGCGGCGTTCGACTGCTGGCTGCTGTACACCTTCACCGGGGACAAGAAGCCCGGTGACATCAATGGCCAGGGCGTGAAGGGCACCTGGTTCGCGGTCACCGACAAGGGCAAGAAGGCGGGCCAGTAAGGGAGACAACCACTACTTTTGGTCCACCGCGGCGGGTGGCCCGAGGCATCAGAGCCCGGGCCGCCCCGCCGGATTTTCTACGGGAGGTTGTTGTGTCACTCGCTCTCCGTGCCACCGCGGTCGGCGCGGCCCTGCTGTTCCTGGCCGGCTGCGGTGGAGGCGATCGGACACATGGCTCCGGCCACGAGCAGAAGAAGGTGTCCCCCGCCACCAAGGAGTTCGCCAAGCCCGGGAAGCCCGCGCAGCTGACGAAGATCGCCGACGCCATCGGGTGCAAGGCCACGATCATCACCGAGGCGGAGGAGTTGCGTCAGGGCTCCTGCGGCTCCGGTCAGAAGCGGTTCACGATGGTCACCTTCGCCACCGACAAGGGCCAGCACGACTGGCTGACCACGTCGAAGGACTACGGGGGCATGTACCTGGTCGGCAAGCGCTGGTCGGTCACCGGTCTGTCCATGGGCTCGCTGGAGCCCCTGCGGGAGAAGATCGGCGGATCCCTCGAGAAGGGGATGTCCATGTCCCACGGCGGGTCCAACGGCGGGACCAAGACGGGGGACGGAATGGACGGGATGGACGGGATGGACGGCATGGAGGGTATGGACGGCTCGGCGAGCCATGCGGGCCACGACGGGAAGAAGTGACCCGCGGCACTCGCCGACCAGGCGGTGAGCGTGGCTTACGCCCCTCAGGCCACCCGGGAGTCCGCCCACTTGACCAGGTCCGGGTCGGCGAGGGTGGAGACCCACACATCGACCGGCGGGGGCTCGTCCACCGGCTTCCGCGGACCCACGCCGAGCACTCTCAGCCCGGCGCGCGAGGCGGACAGAAACCCACAGTGGGAGTCCTCCACCGCGAGGGCGTCCCCGGGGGCCGCCCCGCACAGCCGGGCGGCCTCGAGATAGACGTCGGGATACGGTTTGGGCCGCACGTCCCCCTCGGGGACCAGCACATGGCCGAAGTACCGCAGCAGCCCGGCCTTGGCGAGCCCGTCCTCGACGACGTCCCGCGGGCAGTTGCTGGCCACGGCCAGCGGTGCGAAGACGGCCGCCTTCGCGACCAGTTGGGGCGCCCCCGGCATGGTGACCGGGTCGTCGGCCACCAGCCGGCGGAAGGCGTCCAGGAGTTGTCCGGTCATCTCCTCGGCGAGTTCGGGGCGACCGGCGAATTCGGCCAGCATTCGGCCGCATTCGGTGTAGTGGAGCCCCTTCGTGCGCCGCGCGAACTCCTCGTCGGGGGCGGTTCCATGGCTTCTGAGGACCACTTCGCGCGCCTCCTCCCAGTGTCGTTCGGAATCCATCAGGGTGCCGTCACAGTCGAAGACGATGGCGGCTGGGGTCCATCCGAGAAACTTTTCGGCTGTCATCTGTCTGCCGTTCCATGGGAGGTGGAGGAATCGGCGCAGGGAATGCCCGTACCTGCGGGAGCCGCGCGGTGGAAATCGTCCTGGCGGCTCTTGAGGGCGCTGAGCGCCGACCGCTGTTGTCGTACAGGCCGTGGGGTTCGCCTGCCCGAAACATAACGATCACTACGTTAGTTTGATGACCCGCAGTAAGCAAGAGGCTACTGAATGTCGGCGTTTTGTTCGTCGTTCAGCCTGTTCGCCGTCATATTGTTCGTCGCACGGGGTGTTCGTCGCTCAGAGGTACTGGAGCACCCCGACCGCCGTGCAGATACCGGCCTGGCGCAGCCGGAAGACACACGTCCGGCCATGGGAGGTGCACTCGACCACGGCCGGCGGATACGACTCGGTGAAGCGGATCGCCTTCATCCGGCAGGCGACCGGCCGGGTCAGCGCCCCGCCGGTGGCCAGCGCCGCGGCCTGGCGGGCGCCCTCCAGCAGCACCAGGCCCGGCATATGGTCGCTCCAGTGGTCGAAGAAGAACGGATGACGGGGGTCGGCGGGGTCGAGGTAGACCACTCCCCCGTCCCGCACCACCAGGACGTCCCGGGCCGCCGGAACGGCCAGTTGCGCAGGTGAGGGCCGTACGGCGGCACGCAACCTGCGGCGCGCGGTGTGCCCGTGGGCGGCGGCCCGGGTCTCCGCGTAGGTGGTGCCGTCGAGGAAGCGCGCGGTGCCCCCGGCCCAGGCGAAGAGCTTGCCGCCCGCCGACAGCACGACATCCAGCCGCATCCCGGTGACGAAGCGTCCGCAGGGGCCGGTGCGGATGTCGGTGACGGCGGCCCGGCAGGTGATGTCGGAGGCCCCGTACGGCGCCCGGGGCTCGGTCTCGGGGTCCAGCCGGTAGGAGATGTCCCGGATCAGGAAGTGCGCCCCCGCGGGCACCGCGTAGTACCGCGTGGGGATGTAGATCCCCAGCTCGCGCAGGGTTTCCGCGATCATCAGCGGATGATGGCGGCCGTCTCCGCCGTGCGGGAAGGTGGGATGGGACCTCGGCCACTGGGCCGCGGCCTCGAACCGGTCGTCACCGTGCGTACGCACATCGGTGAGCAGCACCTCGGCCACCGAGACCCGGTGCACCGCCTCCCGCGCCACCGTGCGGGACCAGCTGAGCGGCCGCCCGGCGGGACCGGACGGCTCCGAAAGGCCATGAGCCTCACGAACGATCACCATAAAATACTAATAATGTTTGACCTGTCTCGCCTCATCACCATCTCAGGCCGAAAGTCCGCTAAGTTCTCCCCGTCACATCCGACGGGGAAGGACGGCGAACACGTGCAAGAACGGGCCGAACAAACACGCCGATCCCTTCTGGAGGCCGCAGCGTTCCTTTTCGACGAACGGGGATACGCGGGAACGAGCATCAGCGACATCACCTCCCGGTCCGGCCACACCAGCGGCGCGATCTATTTCCATTACACGAGCAAGGAAAGACTCGCCCTGGCCGTGGTGGAGGAGCACTTCGCCACCTGGCCCCCGCTGGTCGAGCGGTTCGCCGCCCTCGACGCGCCGCCCCTGGAGCAACTCGTCCGGCTCAGCTTCGCGGTGGCCCGCGCCTTCCGCGACGACATCGTGGTGCGGGCCGGAGCCCGGCTGTGGGCCGAGCGCACCCTGATCGAGGCGCCCATGCCACCGCCCTTCGTGGGGTGGATCGACGCGGTGGGGCAGATGATGGAGAAGGCGCGCGCCGAGGGCGATCTGGCCACGCATGTCGATCCGCTGCCCGCCGCCCGGACCGTCGTATGCGCCTTCTTCGGGCTGCACACCGTGTCCGAGGCGCTCGACGGGCGGCGGCTGGTCGAGGACCGGCTGGCCGATCTGTGGACCCTGCTGCTCCCCTCGCTGCAGGCCCGGCCCGGGAACACACCGGGCCTGCTGGCGCTCGCCCGCGGCGACGCCGCGCCGCCGTCAGAGTGAGGCGCCCGCGCACATCACCAGCGTCTGGCCGGTGACCGCGCCGCCCTCCGGGCCCAGCAGGAACGACGTCAGCCCCGCCACCTCCTCCGGACGTACCAGCCGCCCCAGCGGTGGCAGCACGGGCGGGGTGCGGCTACGGCCGGGGTCCCGCAGCATGGGGGTGTCCGTCGGCCCCGGCGCCACCACGTTGACCGTGACCGCCCTCGGCGCCAGCTCGGCCGCCCAGGACCGGGCCAGGGCGGGCAGCGCCGCCTTGGTGGCGGCGTACTGGCTCTTGCCGGGGACGCCCGTCATCGTCCGGCTGCCCACCAGCACCACCCGGCCACCGTCCGCGACCCGGTCCACCAGCGTGTCCACCAGGACGCCCGCCGCCTGCACATGGATCCGCCACATGAGGGATCCGTCCTCGGGGTCGAGCTCCCCCAGCCGCGCCGAGCGCTGAACGCCCGCCGCGTGCACGATCGCGTCCACCCCGGACACCGGGGCGAGCACCTCGGGGAGGGTCTCCGGCCGGGACAGATCGGCCGGGATCCAGTGCAGCCGCGCAACGGTGTGCGCGGGGGCCGTACGGCTGATCCCGGTGATCCGCCACCCCTCGTCCAGCAGCCGGGCCGCGATCGCGGCGCCGATACCGGAGCTGACACCGGTGACCACGGCGTGGCGGGGCTCAGCCATCGGCCGCCCAATCCGGTGCGACGCGGACGTACTTGATGGCCTGGCGGTGGTAGGTGTACGCGATGTGCAGCGTGCCGTCGGAGCCCTGCCGGATGGTGGGGTAGGACAGCTCGCGGTTGAGCCGGTCGCGTGAGTTGTTGGTCAGGCAGTGGCCGTCACCGGTGTCCAGATCGCGCCGTACGGGCCAGGTCAGGCCGTGGTCGGAGGAGAGCGCGAGGGTCATCGGGGCGCGGGGCGCGCCCCAGAAGGCGCCGGGCGCGGAGTCGTCCGGCGTGGCGGCCGACGGGTCCGGGGTCCGACCGGTCCCGCCCTCGTCGTCGATCTCGTCGTAGAGGGACACCCGGCGGGCCGTGGCGTCCCCTCGGCTGCTGTGGTTGTAGACCAGCGCGAGCCGTCCATCGGCGAGCGGGACGTACTGCACGGAGGAGTTGTTGTTGGGCAGTTCGGTACGGACCGGCTCGCTCCAGGTCTCCCCGCCGTCGGTGCTGTGCGAGCGGTACACCGCGTCCGCCCAGCGGCTGCGGAAGAGGGCCAGCAGGGTGGTGTCCGGCAGTTGGTGCACGTTCATGTGCACACAGCCGGTCGAGCCCGGCACCGGCCGCTCGCGCCAGGTACGCCCCTGGTCGTCGCTGATCATCACCGCGCTGGTGTCGCGGTCGCCGACCCATTTGACACCGGGGGTGGCCACGCAGTGGAACACCGGCAGCAGCCACCGCCCGGAGTCCAGGACGGCCACCGGCTGACGGATGAACACCCCGCCCGCCTCGGTGGCCGGGAACAGCGTGCGCGGCGCGCCCCAGGTGACACCCGCGTCGGCGGACACCCGCAGCCGGACCTCGGCGGTGTCCTGATCGCCCGCCCGCTGGGCGGTGTACAGCAGCCACAGCTCCCCGGCGGGGGTGGGGAACAGCAGCGGGTTCTGCTCCGAGCGGGTGTCGTCGTCCGAGAGCCGGACCGGCTCGGTCCAGGTGTCGGCCCCCGGGGCGAGCCGCGAGAACCACACGGAGATGTCCGGCACGCCCTCCTGCGTACCCCCGAACCACACACACCCGAGGTCCCCTCCGGGCAGCACGGTGAGGTTGGCGGCATGGTTCTGCACGGCGGGGGCGGGCAGGAACGCCTCCCGCAGCCCCGGGTCCCCCGGGCGCGCCCGAAGCCGCCCGTCCGTCAGCGGTATCGCGGTGTCATCGTCGGCGGTCATTGTTCGCCGGGCTCCTTATGGTTGTGGTGATACGGAGATGTCCGCAGTGCCCGCCCGACGGGCGTCCGGGCTCCAAGGACGGAGCCCCTGGCTCGGCAAGGGGCCCTCCCGCGGCGCGCGGCCCGGTGCGACCCGGAGCCCCGGGCACCTGGGGGCGCTCCGGGCCAAGGGGCGAACCCCCTGGCCCGGGAAGGGCCCTCCGGCGGCGGCCAGGTCGGCGCGGAGGTGCTCGACACGGGAGCCGCCGAGCAGCAGCGCGTCCACCCCCTCCCGCCCGAGCGGCCGACGCAGCGAGAGGTCCACCAGCGGGATGCCCGGCAGGGCGACGCCGCCGGGGGACGCCTGGCTGGTGGTGCGGGTGTGCGCAGGCGCGTTCACCGCGTCGCTCCTGGTTCCTGGTCGGTGGCGACGGGTTCCCGGCCGGCCGCGGCGGACTCCCGGTCGGCCGCGATGGACTCCTGGTCGGCCGCGATCGCGGAGACGAGGGCGCGCGGTTTGCGTCCCCGCATGGTCGTCGGGTCAAGCGCCGCCCGTCGCAGCGTCCGGGTGTAGGGGTCGGCGGGCGCGGAGAGCACCGTGCCGGTGGGCCCGGATTCGATGATCCTCCCGGCGCGCATCACCACCACCTCGGAGCTGATCTCGCGGACCACGCCGAGGTTGTGGGAGATGACGATGTAGGCGAGCCCCTGTTCGGTCTGGAGCTCCCGCAGCAGCTGGAGCACCTGGGCCTGTACGGAGACGTCCAGCGCGGAGGTGGCCTCGTCGCACACCAGCAGCTCGGGGCCGCTGGCCAGGGCGCGGGCGATGCCGATCCGCTGCCGCTGGCCGCCGGAGAACTCGGCCGGGCGGCGCTGGAGCGCACCGGCGGGCAGCCCGACCTGGTCGATGAGGGCGGCGGCGCGGCGGGCGCGTTCGGCCCCGGAGCGCATGCCGTTCAGCCGCAGCGGCTCGGCCACGATCTCCTCGGCCGTCAGATGCGGGTCCAGGGAGCCGTACGGGTCCTGGAAGACCATCTGCACCCGCTTGCGCAGCGGGCGCAGCCGCCGTTCGGGCAGGCCCGCGATATCGGTTCCGTCGAGCAGGATCCGGCCCCGGGTGGGGCGCAGCAGCCGGACGATGGAGCGGGCGATGGTGGACTTGCCGCAGCCGGATTCGCCGACGACGCCGAGCGCCCCGCCGGGCGGGACGGCGAAGCTGACGCCGTCCACCGCGCGGAAGACACCGCCGGCGACCGGGTATTCGACCACCAGGTCCTCGACGGCCAGCAGGGGTGTGGGGGTCACAGCGCCTCCTCGGCGACGGCGGCGGCGGGGGTCTCGTCCCAGGGGCCCAGAGTGGGCACGGCGGCGAGCAGATCGCGGGTGTACCGCTCACGGGGCTGGTCCACGATCTGTTCCACCGGTCCGGACTCCACGAAACGGCCGTCGCGCATGACGTGGATGCGGTCGGAGACCAGCCGGGCCACCCCCAGATCGTGGGTGATCATCAGGATGCCGATGCCGGTGCGCTCCTGGAGCTCCATCAGCAGGTCGAGGACGCCCGCCTGGACGGTGACGTCGAGCGCCGAGGTCGGCTCGTCGGCCACCAGCAGCCGGGGCTCGGCGGCCAGCGCGATGGCGATGAGGACGCGCTGGAGCATGCCGCCGGAGAACTGGTGGGGGTAGGCGCCCCAGCGGGTCTCGGGGCGGGGGATCCGCACCCGGCCGAGCAGTTCGACGCCCTTGGCGCGGGCGTCGGCGCGGGACATCCCCGGGTGGCGCAGCCGGAGTGCCTCGCCCAGCTGACGGCCGATGGTGTGCACCGGGCTGAGCGCGGTCATCGGGTCCTGGGGGATCAGGGAGACCCCGCGGCCGCGGATCCGTCCGGCGGCGGTGGCGTCGGCGATGACGTCGGCGCCGAAGATCCGGGCGGTTCCGGAGAGGACGGCGAGCCCTTCGGGCAGCAGCCGCAGCAGCCCCATCGCGGTGGTGGACTTGCCGGAGCCGGACTCGCCGATGATGGTGACCGTCTCGCCGGGGCCGATGGTGAAGCCGACCCCGTCGACCGCGCGCACCACACCGCGGTCGGTGATCAGCTCGATCTGCAGGTCCTCGACCTCCAGCAGCGGGGTGCTCGTCGTATCGCTCATCGGGAGGCCTCCGTCGTACGCCGTCGGGTGCGGTCGCGCAGCCCGTCGCCCAGCAGGTTGACCCCGACCACCAGCAGCACGATGACGAGGCCGGGCAGGGTCACCAGCCACCAGGAGGTGGTGATGTAGTCCTGGCCGTCGGAGATGATCCGGCCCCAGGTGGCGAACGGCCGCTGGGGGCCCGCGCCGAGGTAGCTGAGGGCGCTCTCCAGCAGCACCGCCTGGGCGAGCAGCAGCAGGACCACCAGCGATGCCTGGCGGACGATGTTGGGGATGACATGGCGGGCCAGGATGGCGATCCGGGGCAGCCCCAGCACCTGGGCCGCGGCCACATACGGCTTCTCCCGCTCGACCAGCACCAGCGACCGGGTCAGCCGGGCCACCTCGGGCCACTGGGCGATGGCGATGACGCAGGTGATGACGGTGACGGAGGGGCCGAAGAGGGCCACCACGAGCAGCAGCATCATGAGCAGCGGCAGCGACATCTGGGCCTCCAGCAGCCGGGAGACGACGGCGTCCACCCAGCGGCCGTAGTACCCGGCGGCGGCGCCCGCGACGATGCCGATGAGGCCGGAGACGACGACCGCGAGCACACCGACCGTCAGGGACACCTGGCCGCCGTGCAGCACCCGGGAGAGCACATCGCGGCCGAGCTGGTCGGTGCCGAAGAGATGGCCGTCGGTCAGCGGGGCGAGCCGGCGCCGGGAGAGGTCCTGGTCGCCCGCGCCGGGCAGGGGCAGCACCTGCGCCAGGGCCACGGGCACCACGACCAGCAGGGTGCACACCGCGCCCGCCCACAGCTTGAGGTTCGCGCTGCGGCGGCGCCGGGTGGCGGTGGCGCGGACCAGATCCCTGGCGGTGACCGCGCTGGGACGGGTCCCGGGCCCGGCCTTCGCGGGGGCCGGGGGTTCGAGGGCGCCTTGCATCTCAGGCCGCCTTTCCCAGGCGTACCCGCGGGTCGAGCAGCGGGTACGCCAGGTCGATGAGGAGTTGGACGAAGACCGCCAGCGCGGCGGTGACCAGCACGGTCGCCTGGATCAGCGGATAGTCGCGGGTCTCCAGGGCGCGGACGACCAGCGAGCCGACCCCGGGCCAGCCGAAGACCACCTCGACCACCACGACACCGTTGAGCATCGCGGCGAACCGGGTGCCGAGCGCGGTGAGCACCGGGATGGCGGAGTTGCCCATGGCGTAGCGCCAGGTCAGCACGCGGGTCGAGACCCCGCGGGAGCGGGCGACGGTGACGTACGGCGAGGCGAGGGCCGCCACCATCTCCCGGCGGACCAGCCGGGAGATCAGCGCCATCTGGAGGATCGCCACGGTGACGGTGGGCAGGATCAGTCCGCCCCAGGTGGTGAAGCCGGATGCGGGCAGCACCGGGACGGCCACGGCGAAGAGGGTCAGCAGCATCACGCCGATCCAGAAGTCCGGCATGGACTGCCCGGCGATGGTCAGCACATTGGCGCCCAGCTCCCGCTTGGTGTCGGCACGGCGGGCCATCCACACGCCGAGCGGCACGGCCACCACGGTGGTGAGGGCGATCGCGGAGAGGGAGAGGGTGATGGTGTAGGGCACCCGGTCGAGCACCACGTCCAGGGCGGGCGCGTGGAAGGAGTAGCTGGTGCCGAGGTCGCCGGTGAACAGATCGCGCAGGAAGAGCCCGTACTGGGTGAGCAGTCCGCGGTCGAGGCCGAACTGCTCCCGGATCCGGGCGAGGTCCGCGCTGGAGGGGTTGGGCCCGGCCAGGGCGGCGGCGGGATCGCCGGGGGCCATGCGGACCAGGACGAAGACGGTGGAGAGGGTCAGGAAGACGGTCAGGACGCTCTGGCCCAGGCGGCGTATCAGATAGCGCGTCACGGCTCAGCCCTCCAGACGCACGGCGGCGAGGTCGTAGGAGTTGAGCTGGAGCAGGCCCACGTCGCGCACCCGGGCGCGGCGGGCCAGCACCACATCGGGGACGAAGGCCCACAGGCAGGGGCGGGTGTCCCAGATCTGCTTCTGGACGGCGGCGAGCCGCTCGTTCCGCGTCTTCTCGTCGGTTTCGGCGGAGGCGTCGGCCAGCCGGGTGGCGATCCGGGGGAAGACATAGCCCTGGTAGGTGTCCCGGCTCTTTTCCTTCTCCGGCGTGCCGCCGTACATGCCCTGGAGGCTGGTGGAGGCGTGGCCGGTGGGGACGGAGAAGCCGTTGCCGAGGACGTCCCAGTCGCCGCGGCGGCCCTGCCGCCACTGCTGGATGTCGCCGCCCGGTTCGAACTGCTGGAGGCTGGCGCGGACGCCGGCCCCGCGCAGCATCTCCAGCACGGCCTCCATCACCGAGGTGTCCGCGGGGAACTCGCCCGACTCCCAGATGATCTTCACCTTGAGATCGCTCGCGCCCAGCGCGGCGAGGCGCTTGCGGGCCTCGCCGGGGTCGTGGACGTAACGCCCGGTGCGTACGGCCCCCTTGAGGGCGAGCGGGACGACACCCTCGGCCTGCTGGGCCGAGTCGGTGAGCACATCGCGCACCAGGGCCTCGCCGTCGATGGCGTAGCTGAGCGCCTCGCGCACCCGGGCGTCGGCCAGCGGATGTCCGCGCGGTTTGCGGAAGTTGAAGAACAGCTGGTTGACGCGGGTGCCCGAGGTGCGGTCCAGGCGCACCCCCGGCAGGCCCTTGAGCTGCTCGGCGGAGTCGGGGGTGATGGTGTCGATGACGTCCAGCTCACCGCTGCGCACGGCGACGACACGGCTGGACTCCTCGGGCACGAAGCGCACCCGGACCCGGTCCACGGTGGGGCGGCGGCCCCAGTACCGGGGGTTGGCGGCCAGGGTGTACTCACCGGTGCCGGAGTTGGCCGAGGTGACCACGTACGGGCCGGAGCCCGCCCCGCCGGACAGCTCCTCGGGCCGGTTCCTGGCGGCCGGGCTGATCAGGATGTTGGCCATCAGCTGGTCGAGGATGGGCACCGGGCGCTTGGTGTGCAGCCGGAAGGTGCGCTCGTCGACCGGCTCGACGGTGGGCATCTCGGGGAAGAGACCGACGATGAACGAGCCGTTGACGCCCGCGTACATCTTGAGCGCGGTCGAGACGTCCTTGACGGTGACCGGGGTTCCGTCGGAGTAGCGGACCCCCTCGCGCAGCCGCACCGTCCAGGCGGTGGGCTCGGTCATCTCGAAGCGGTCGGCGAGCACGAGTTCGGGGCGGAGCCCCTTGCCGATCCGGGTCAGCGCCTGGCGCACGGCGCGCTGCACCGTGACCGCCGCGTCGAACTGGTTGAGCTTGTTGTCCAGGCTGACCAGCGAGCGGTTCAGCCCGAGACTGATGGCGCCGGGCCCGGGGGCTCCGGTGGGCCCCGCGCACCCGGTGAGCGGGGCGAGGGCCATACCTGCTGAGGCGCCTGCTCCGAGGCGCAGCACGGACCGGCGGCTGAGGGCCGGAGCGTTGGGGATACGGGTCATCGTTGACCTCTCGGCGTTCCTGAGGCGAGCGACGTGCTGGGCGAGCGACCTGCTCGCACGACTCGTGCGGCGCCCGGATGAGGGCCGTACGGGTCGAAGTGTCGCGGCGGTCACCGTGACATGACTGCGCGCTTTACGCAATACTTCTCGCGCACTTCGCGCAACGTATGTCATCATCGGGGCCACGGAGACGATGCCCACGGTGTTGGGCCACTCCGCCTGTCATGGTCATTCGAGGAGGTACCGGTGGACATGACACCCAGCCGGAGGCTGCTGGCCATCGCGGATGACCTGTCGGGCGCCGCGGAGGTGGCGGCCGCGGTTTGCTCGCGCACAACACGCAGTCGGGTGCTGCTCTTCGGGGGGCCGGGCGCCGCCGGCATGGCAACGGCCCTTCGCCCCCGCCATGTCGGCGAGGCGACCGTCCTGGACCTGGACTCCCGGTACCGCCCGGCGGCGGAGGCTGCGGAGGCGGTCCGCGGGGCGCTGCGGATGTCCTGGCCGGACGGGGGCACCCAGGACGCCTCGGGCGCGCGGGACACCCTGGACACCTCGGGCGCCCTGGACACCTCGGAAGCGCTGGACACCTTCGTCCTGAAGAAGATCGACTCGCTGCTGCGGGGCAATGTCGCCGCTGAGATCGCCGCGCTCGCGGAGGACGGGGCGGGGGTGGTGCTCGCCCCCGCGCTGCCGATCGCCGGGCGCGTGGTGCGCTCGGGGGTGGTCCACATCGGCGGAGTGCCGCTCCACGAGGGCGACGCATGGCGCGCCGAGGCCGTCCCCCCGCCCGCCTCGGTGGCCCGGGCGCTCGGCGGCCTGCCGACCGCCCTGATCCCGCTCACGACCGTACGGTCCTCCCGCCCCACCCTGCTCACCGCCCTGCGCGCGGCCGCGACGGCCGGACGGGTGGCCATCTGCGACGCGGAAACGGACGCGGATCTCGACGCGATCGTCGAGGCATCGCTCGCGGACGGCCCCGGGATGCGACTGGTCGGCTCGGGCGGCCTGGCCCTGGCAGTGGGCCGCCACCTGGCGACGGCGCCTCATGCCACGGCGGCCCCGGCCACCGGGGGCCCGGCTACCCCCGCCCCCACCACGGCGCAGGCCACGGCCGGAGGCCGGGCCGCCACCTCCGACCCCACCACGGCCCCGGCCGGAGGCCAGGGCGCCACCCCCGACCCCAGCACGGCGCAGGCCGGAGGCCGGGTCGCCACCCCCGACCCCAGCACGGCGCAGGCCACGGCCGGAGGCCAGGTCGCCACCCCCGACCCCACCACGGCCCCGGGTGGAGGCCAGGTCGCCACCCCCGCCACCGCCATGGCCGCTCCCGCCGCCACGAGCCCGGCCGTGCCCGACGCCGAACCGGTTGCGGCCGCCGCAGCGGCAGCGCCATCCGCGAGCACCGGAACCGCCACCGACGCGACTACGGCTCCGACCGCCGCCACCCGGGGTATCCCCGCCACCACACCAACGGGGGCAGCCGCACCGGCAGCCGGGGCGGCGACGACCTCGGCCCGCACCGGACCCACCTCCGACACCCCCACCGCCCCAGCCGCCACCGCGAGCCGGGCCGCCACCCCCGCCACCACACCGCCGACAGGGGCCGCCGGAACGGCGACGCCCTCGGCGGGCGCCGGGCGGCCCGTGCTGGTCGTCGTGGGCACGGCCGAACCCGCGGCCGTTGAGCAGGTCCGGCGGCTGGTCGAGGACGGGGCCACCCATCACCGGCTACCGCTCCCCGAGTTGCTGTCGGACGGTCCCCCGGTGCGGCTGCCCCCGATGACAGACCCGGTCACCGTCGTCTCCCTCGCCCCGTCCGGCCCCACGCCGCCGACGACGGACACCGCTCCCATCCCGTCCCCCCGTCCCGCGCACGAGGCCGTCGGCCCCGACACCACAGCGCCCCCGGCGCCCGGCCCCCGGCGCGCCACCCCGCCGACGTCCGGCGGCGGGACCGACCGCACAGGCCCGGAGCAGTCGGCGGGCGCCGGGCCCGGGTCCGGGCGGCGGCTGGTGCTCGGGCTCGCCCGGGCCATCGGCGCGGCCGTCGCCGCGCACGACGGGGCCATCGACCTCGTGCTGACCGGTGGCGAGACGGCGCGCCGGGTGCTGGACGCGCTGGCGGTGACCGAGCTCGATCCGGTCGGCCAGGTGCACCACGGCGCCGTCCACCTCCGCACCCCCGACGGGCGATCCGTCGTGACCCGACCGGGCAGCTTCGGCGATCCCGACTCCCTGCGTCACATCACCCAGGCGCTGCGCCCCCACCCGACCGAACGGAAGGTCACCTCATGAACTCCTCCCCCCACCTCGCCCCCACCGGGGCCGCTGGTGCGGACACCGATGCCGCCCCGCTTCCGCTGATCGCGGTCACCATGGGCGACGGCGCGGGCATCGGACCCGAGGTGGTCGTCCCCGCGCTGCTCGACCCGGACACCCTGCGGCGCTGCCGTCCGGTGGTCATCGGGGACGCGGAGCGGCTGCGGCAGGCCGCCCGGCTGCGCGACATCGCGTGCGAGGTCGTCACCGTGGCCGCGCCCGGCGAGGCGGCGTTCACCCCGGGCCGGATCAACGTCATCGACCTCGGGCTGCTCCCCGCCGATCTGCCCTGGGGCGAGCTCTCCCCCATCGCCGGGGACGCGGCGTACCAGTACATACGGACCGCCGCCGGACTCGCCATGAACGGTGCGGTGCAAGGCATCTGCACGGCGCCGCTCAACAAGAAGGCGCTGCACGCGGGCGGCCATGTCTTCCCCGGCCACACCGAGCTGCTGGCCCATCTCACCGGGGTCGAGGAGGTGTCGATGATGCTGGCCACCCCCACGGTGAAGGTCATCCACGTCACCACCCACATCGGCCTCGTCGACGCCGTGCGGAGGATCGAGCCCGGCCTGGTCGAGCGCACCGTGCGCCGCGGCCATGAGGCGATGGTCCGCGCCGGCACCCCCGAACCGGTGATCGGGGTGTGCGGGATCAATCCGCACGCCGGTGAGAACGGCCTGTTCGGCTACGGCGAGGAGGAGGAGAAGATCGTGCCCGCGCTGGAGGTGCTGCGCGCGGACGGCATCGACGCCCGCGGTCCGCTCCCCGCCGACACGGCCTTCTTCCTGGCCGGGCGCGGGGACTACGACCTGATCGTGGCGATGTACCACGACCAGGGGCACGGCCCGGTGAAGGTGCTGGGCCTGGAGGCCGGGGTCAATCTGACCGTCGGCCTGCCGGTCATCCGCACCTCCGTCGACCACGGCACCGCCTTCGACATCGCGGGTACGGGCACGGCCGACGCCGGTAGCATGATCGAGGCGCTGCGGCAGGCCGCCGAGATGTCGCCGTCCCCCGCCCGCTGACCCGCAGAGCCACGTCGAGGAACGCGAGGCCCAGTCCACGGTGAAGAACGCGAAAGACATGCCGGTGAACGGAGCGCGCGCCCGGCGCGACCAGATCGTCCACCTGGCCACGACCACGGGTCTGACCAGCGTGGAGGAACTGTCCCGCACCTTCGGGGTCACCGCCTCCACCATCCGCCGCGACCTCGCCCAGCTCACCGCGGACGGTCGGCTGGCGCGGACGTACGGCGGGGCGATGGCCCTGGTGGCCCACCCGGAGGCGTCGCTGCGGCAGCGCACGGGCGAGGCGTTCGAGGCCAAGCGGGCCATCGCGCTCTGGGCGGCGTCGACGGTGCGCGCCGGGGAGACGGTGCTGCTCGACGCCGGGTCGACCGTCGGCGCCCTCGCGCATGAACTGCGCACCGCCGAGGGGCTCACGGTCGCCACGACCGGGCTCACCGCGCTGCAGGAGCTCGCCGATGTGGAGACCGTGCAGGTGGAATGTCTCGGCGGTACGCTCCGCCCGCTGAGCCAGAGCTTCCTCGGCCCGCTCGCCGAGGCCGCCCTGGAGCGCATGACCTTCGACCGGGTCTTCCTGGGCGCCGACGGGGTGACGGCCGAACACGGCATCTGCGAGGCGGATCTGCGCCAGACCCGTCTGAAGGAGCTGATGGCCCGCCGGGCGGAGGCGGTGTACGTCCTGGCCCACTCGGCGAAGATCGGCCGCCGCCCCTTCCACACCTGGGTACGGCTGCCGCCCGGCTGGACACTGGTGACCGACGGCGACGCGGACCCCGAGGAGATTCGCGCGCTGCGCGCCCAGGGGGTCGAGGTCACGGTCGTCGAGGGCGAGTAGCCCCCGCCTGTCTGGGCCGCACCTGCCTGGGCCCCGCCTGCCTGAGCCGCACACCCATCGCGCGTGAGCCGCGCACATCATGCGCGGTCCGCG
This sequence comes from Streptomyces endocoffeicus, assembly GCF_016741935.1. Lineage (GTDB taxonomy): Bacteria > Actinomycetota > Actinomycetes > Streptomycetales > Streptomycetaceae > Streptomyces > Streptomyces endocoffeicus. Next base: position 1,776,758 of record NZ_JAERRG010000001.1, read on the forward strand.
CACCCATCGTACGTACGATGTGGGTGAGCGATGGATGGTCCGGATTTCCGTTTCCGGGATCCGGATCAGGAAAACGTCGCATGGCGACAGCGACCGCCGAGACCATGCGTATATCCCAGGGGACCGGGGCACCCGCCCCGGAAGTGACGTGGCCACCAGCCCAAGAGCTTTGGAGGACACCGTGGCACGGCAGACCGACCCGACCCCCATCCACCCGACGCTGCGAGAACCCGGGCCGCCGTCTCCGACCCCGTCGCCCGGTCCGGGCGGACCCGAACCGGGTCCCGCACCGGGCCCCGTGCCCGGACCGCCCCCGGGTCCGCCGCCCGACCCGATTCCCACTCCTCCGCCCGAGCCGCCGCCGAGCCCCACCCCCGGCCCCACACCGGACCCGTCCCCCGATCCGGTGCCCAGGCCGCCGGGCCCGGACCCGGTGCCTGACCCCTCACCGGCGCCCGGCCCCTTGACCCGGTGAGTCCCCTGACCCGGTGAGCCTGTTGACCCGGTGGGCTCACCGGGTCGGTGAGCGCCCGGGTGGCGTAACAGCGGTGGGTGCCGCGGCGGCCAGGGTGAGATCGTCGGACGGAACCGGACCGGCAAAGGAGAAGCAGATGGCCACCACCGCTCCGGCCCGCCCCGTCCTCGAACCCGCCGCCGCGGCGTTCGCCGAGGCCACCGCCAAACCGCCGTATCCGTACCAGGTGACGCCCGCCGAGGGCCGTCGCACGCTCGACGAGGTGCAGTCGGGCGAGGTGCCCAAACCCGAGGTGGACGAGGAGTGGATCAGCGTCGGGGGAGTCCCGGCGGGTGGCGTCAGGGCGCGGATCCTGCGCCCTCCGAAGGCCGTCGGCACCCTTCCGGCGATTCTCTACATCCACGGCGCGGGCTGGGTGTTCGGCAACGCCCACACTCATGACCGGCTGGTCCGGGAACTGGCGGTCCGGGTGGGCGCCGCGGTCGTCTTCCCCGAGTACGACCTCTCCCCCGAGGCCCACTACCCGGTGGCGCTGGAGCAGAGCTACGCGGTGGGCCAGTGGATCGTGGCCCACGGCGAGGGCGCGGGGCTCGACGCCTCCCGGATCGCGGTGGCCGGGGACTCGGTGGGCGGCAACATGGCCATCGCCCTCACCCTGCTCGCCAAGGAGCGCGGCGATCTGCCGCTGGTGCGGCAGGTGCTCTTCTACCCGGTGACCGACGCCGCCTTCGACACCGGCTCCTACGAGCAGTTCGCCGAGGGCTACTTCCTCACCCGTGAGGCGATGAAGTGGTTCTGGGACCAGTACACCACCGACCCGGCGCAGCGCTCCGAGATCACCGCCTCCCCGCTGCGCGCCACCCCCGACCAGCTAGCCGGGTTGCCGCCCGCCCTGGTCATCACCGGCGAGGCGGATGTGCTGCGCGACGAGGGCGAGGCGTACGCGGCCAGGCTGCGGGAGGCCGGGGTGCCGGTCACCGCCCTGCGGATGCAGGGGATCATCCATGACTTCCTGATGCTGGACGCGCTGCGCGACACCCGGGCCGCACGGGCTGCGCTCACCCTGGCCGTGGACACCCTGCGGGACTCGCTGGGCACCGCCTGAGGAACCCCGCGCCTGAAGAACCCCGCCCCGGATGACCCGCCGCCCCGCCTCAGGCGGATGACCCGCCTCAGGCGCCGCCCTTCGCCTGCTTCGCCTGCCGCTTGAGCTCCTGTTTGTGGGCGCGGACCTTGTCCAGCGACTCGGGCCCGGTGATATCGGCGACCGAGCGATACGCGCTCTCCTCGCCGTACGCCCCGGCCGCCTCGCGCCAGCCCTCCGGCCGCACCCCCATCCGCTTGCCCAGCAGCGCCAGGAAGATCTGCGCCTTCTGCTTGCCGAAGCCGGGCAGCTCGTTGAGCCGCCGGAGCAGTTCCTGGCCGGAGGAGACATCGCGCCACAGAGCGGTCGGATCGCCCCCGTAGTGCTCGGTCAGATACCGGCACAGCTGCTGGACGCGCCCCGCCATCGAGCCTGGGTAACGGTGCACGGCGGGCTTCTCCGACAGCAGCGCGGCGAACCCCTCGGGGTCATGGGCGGCGATCTCCTGGGCGTCCAGGTCGTCCCTGCCCAGGCGCCGCGCGATGGTGTACGGACCGGAGAACGCCCATTCCATGGGCACCTGCTGATCGAGCAGCATCCCGATCATCAGGGCCAGGGGGTCGCGCTCGAGCAGGGCGTCCGCCTCGGGCTGCTGGGCGAGACGAAGGCGTGCGTTCATCCCGTGTGGATACCCCGCCGCAACCGGAACGAAGCGCCTTAAACCCAGATACCACCCAAAGGCGCTCATACCATCACCAATTTGGTCGAATTGCGAGGTGTTAGGGCCCATGCGAATCTGGTGGCGACCGCCGTGACATCGGACCACGGAGGCGAGTGACCATGTCAGCAACCGCGACTCGCCAACGACGCCATGACGACACTCCCGACACCGGCGGTGCCTTCCTGCGTCTGTCCCGGCTCCCGTCCGGGCCCGAACGCGACGCGCTGCGCGAGGCGATCATCTGCGCCTGGCTGCCCGTCGCCAAACGCCTGGCGCTGCGCTTCCGCAACAAGGGCGAGAACATGGAGGACCTCACCCAGGTCGCCTCGCTGGCCCTGGTGAAGGCCGTCGACCGCTACAACCCCGACCTCGGCCACGCCTTCCCCTCCTATGCGATCCCCGTCATCACGGGTGAGCTCAAGCGCCACTTCCGCGACTATCTGTGGACGCTGCACATCCCCCGCAACATCCAGGAGGTCCGCTCCCGCACCCGCTCCGCGCGCGACGCGCTGGAGCAGGAGCTCGGCGGGCGCACCCCCACCATCCACGAGATCTGTCTGCGCACCGGTATGCCCCAGGAGGATGTGAAGGCCGGTCTGGAGGCCAGCGCCTCCTGCACCCCGCTCTCCCTCAACGCCGCCGTACAGGGCGCCGAGGAGCGGCTGCTCGCCGAGACGGTGGGCGCGGACGACGCCGCGATCGAACGCGTCGTCAATCGCGAGGCGCTGCGGGTGCTGATCGCCGAACTGTCGGAGCAGGACCGCTACGTGCTCTATCTGAGGTTCTTCGCGGGGCTTTCGCAGAGCCAGATCGGTGAGATCCTGGGCTTCTCCCAAATGCACATATCCCGCAGGCTCTCGCGGCTCTACAGCGAGCTGCGGCAAGGGCTCATGGCCTACGCCTAGCGACAGCGACAGCCCGTCGCCCAGCGGCAGCCCACCCAGCGACCCGTCCGCCCAGCGGCGGCACCAGCCCGCGCAACCCCCGGCAGGAGGTGGCCGATGCGCTCCGAGACCGCCCGTATCGCCGCGGACAACGCCATGCTCGTGGGCGATCTGGCCCTTCCCGAGCAGCCCATCGGCGTCGTCGCGTTCGCCCACGGCAGCGGCAGCTCCCGGCACAGCCCGCGCAACCGCGCGGTGGCCCGGGTGCTGCAGGACGCGGATCTGGCCACTCTGCTGTTCGATCTGCTCACCGAGGCCGAGGAGCGGATGGACGCGATCACCGCCGAGCTGCGCTTCGACATCCCACTGCTGGGCCGCCGGCTGGGGGCCGCGGTGAACTGGCTCGACGGACACCCGGCCACCTCCGGGCTGCCGGTGGGGCTGTTCGGCGCCAGTACGGGCGCGGCGGCGGCGCTGACGGCCGCCGCGGAGCGGCCGGAGCGGGTGGCGGCCGTGGTCTCCCGCGGCGGGCGGCCCGATCTCGCGGGCGGCGCGCTGAACCGGGTGCGGGCGCCGGTACTGCTGATCGTGGGCGGTGACGACCACGAGGTGCTGCGGCTCAACCAGCAGGCGGCCGCCATGCTCGCCGCCCCGCAGGAGATCCATGTGGTGCCCGGGGCGAGCCATCTCTTCGAGGAGCCCGGCACCCTGGAGCAGGCCGCCGAGGCGGCGCGCGACTGGTTCGTACGGATGGCCAAGCGCCCGGCCCGGGGCGGCAAGCGGTGACTACGGTCGTCGGCCGACTGCGGCGCCGTCGTGGCTGGTCGCGCCCGCGCGGCGGAGCCGCACATCGACACAGCCCCGCGCCCCTTCGGGGCGGCTACGCCCCCGGGGCCGGCCCCAGCACCTGCCGCAGATCGTAGGAGACCGGCTCCTCCAGCTGGCCGTAGGTGCACTGCGGGGGCTCCCGGTCCGGCCGCCAGCGCCGGAAGCGGGCGGTGTGCCGGAAGCGGCGGCTCTGCATGTGGTCGTAGGCCACCTCGCACACCCGCTCCGGGCGCAGCGGCACCCACGAAAGGTCCTTGACCCCGGTCCAGCGGCTGGGCGCGCCCGGCATCCGGCCCTGGGCATGGGCCTCCTCTCGCGCCCAGTCGGCCCACGGGTGGCCCTCGACGGTCGCCATGCGCAGCGGCTCCAGCTCGGCCAACAGCTCCTGGCGGCGGCGCGCGGTGAAGGCGGCGCTGACGCCCACGTGCTGGAGGCGGCCGGTGTCGTCGTACAGGCCGAGCAGCAGGGAGCCGATGCCCTGGCCGGACTTGTGGACGCGGTACCCGGCCACCACGCAGTCCGCCGTGCGCTCGTGCTTGACCTTGACCATCACGCGTTCACCGGGGCGGTAGCGGAGGTCGGGGCGCTTGGCCACGACGCCGTCGAGCCCCGCCCCCTCGTATTGCTCGAACCACTGCCGGGCCACCTCGAGATCGTCGGTGCAGGGGGCGAGGTGCACCGGGGCCTCGGCGCCGCGCAGCGCCTCGGTGAGGGCCGCGCGGCGCTCGCTCTGCGGGGTGTCCAGCAGCGAGGCGTCGCCGAGGGCGAGGAGGTCGAAGGCGACGAAGGCGGCCGGGGTGTGCTCCGCCAGCATCCGTACCCGGGAGTCGGCGGGGTGGATCCGCTCCAGCAGGGCGTCGAAGTCCAGCCGCCCCTCCCGCACGATGACGATCTCGCCGTCCAGAACGCAGCGCGGCGGGAGGTTGGCGAGCAGCGCCTCGGCCAGCTCGGGGAAGTAGCGGGTGAGCGGCTTGGTGGTGCGGCTGCCGATCTCGATCTCGTCCCCGTCGCGGAAGACGATGGCCCGGAAGCCGTCCCATTTGCCCTCGTAGACCATCCCGGGCGGGATCGTGGCCACGGCCTTGGCCAGCATCGGCTCGACGGGAGGCATCACCGGAAGGTCCATGACCTCCGATTGTGCTCCTGTGGCGGGCCGGGCGCCCGCCGGGAGGCGGCCCCGGGCGGGCGGGCCTAGCGTGTCCCTATGGGAGAGTCGGTGGAGCTCACGGTCGGCGGTCGCACGGTGCGGGTGACCAACCCCGGGAAGGTGTACTTCCCGGAGCGCGGGTTCACCAAGCTGGACCTCGCCCGCTACTACCTGGCGGTCGGCGAGGGCGCGCTGCGGGCGCTGCGGGACCGGCCGACGACGCTGGAGCGCTATCCGGACGGGGTGGACGGGGAGTCGTTCTTCCAGAAGCGGGCCCCGAAGAACCTCCCGGAGTGGATTCCGACCGGCCGGATCTCCTTCCCCAGCGGGCGGCACGCGGACGAGATCTGCCCCACCGAGACGGCCGCCGTGGTGTGGGCGGCGAACCTGGGCAGCCTGACCTTCCATCCGTGGCCGGTGCGGCGCGGGGACACCGAACACCCCGATGAGCTGCGGATCGACCTCGACCCGCAGCCGGGCACCGACTACGAGGACGCGGTGCGGGCGGCCGGAGAGCTGCGCGAGGTGCTGGACGAGCTGGGGCTGCGGGGGTGGCCCAAGACCTCCGGCGGCCGGGGGCTGCACGTCTTCGTCCCGATCGCGCCGGAGTGGACCTTCACCCAGGTGCGGCGGTCCGCGATCGCGATCGCGCGGGAGCTGGAGCGGCGGGCTCCGGAGCGGGTGACCACCAAGTGGTGGAAGGAGGAGCGCGGCCAAAAGATCTTTGTAGATTACAATCAGACGGCCCGCGACCGCACCATCGCCAGCGCCTATTCGGTGCGCCCCCGCCCCCATGCCCCGGTCTCCGCGCCGCTGCGCTGGGCGGAGGTCCCCGACGCCCGGCCGCGCGACTTCGACCTGGCCACCATGCCGGTGCGCTACCGCGAGCTGGGCGATGTGCACGCGGACATGGACGAGCACACCTTCCGACTGGAGGCCGCGCTGGAGCTGGCCGCGCGGGACGAGCGGGAGCACGGTCTGGGCGACCTCCCGTATCCGCCGGAGCATCCGAAGATGGCGGGCGAGCCGAAGCGGGTGCAGCCGAGCCGCGCCAAGAAGTGACGGCCGGATCCTCGGCGGCTGCGAGAATCGCGCCATGTCCGTCTTCACCCACCCCGGCCGCCATCGGGTGGCGGTGCTGGTCCGCCACGGGCTGCTGCCGTTCGAGCTGGGCATCGCGCACCGGCTGTTCGGCCGGGCCGTATCGGCCGCGGGCGAGCCGCTGTACGAGGTGGTGACCTGCGCGCTGGTCCCCGGTGAGGTGCGTACGGACTCCGACGTCACGATGAACGTCGCACACGGCCCGGAGGCGCTGGCCGAGGCCGACACCGTGCTCGTCCCGGCCGCCAACGAACCGGACGCGCCACAGACCGAGGGCGAGCTGGGCGCCGAGCTCACCGGCGCCTTCGCCCGGATCCGCCCCGGTGCCCGGATCGCCTCGATCTGCACGGGGGCGTTCGTCCTGGCGGCCGCGGGGCTGCTGGACGGCCGCCGGGCGACCACCCACTGGCAGGAGGCCGACCGGTTCCGGGAGCTGTTCCCGGCCGTCGCGCTCGACCCGGACGTCCTCTACGCGGACGAGGGCGAGGTGCTGACCTCGGCCGGGGACGCCGCCGGTATCGATCTGGTCCTGCACATCATCCGGCGCGACCATGGCGCGGCGGTGGCGGGCGAGGTGGCCCGCGCCTCGGTGGTGGCCCCGCATCGCGACGGCGGCCAGGCGCAGTTCATCCGGCGGCCGGTGCCGGAGCGGCGCGGCGGCTCCACCGGCGCGGCCCGCGCCTGGGCGCTGACCCGGCTCGACCGTCCGTTGACCCTGCGGGAGCTGGCCGAACGGGAGTCGATGAGCGTACGGACCTTCTCCCGGCGGTTCCGGGACGAGGTGGGGACGACCCCGGTGCGGTGGCTGACCCAGCGGCGCATCGAGCGCGCCCGGCAGCTGCTGGAGGAGAGCGATCTGCCGGTGGACCGGATCGCGGCGGACGCGGGCTTCGGCACCGCCGCCTCGCTGCGGCAGCATCTGCACACCGCCCTCGGGGTGTCACCGAGCGCCTACCGCGCCACGTTCCGCGGCGGCGCGCCCCGGCCGCCCGCCCGCCCGTGAGACGGGCTCGCCCCCGGACCACCGGCGGTTCGGGCGGCGCGACGGGTGGCGGCCACCGGCACGCCCGCCTCCGTGGGTGCCTGCCATAGTGAGCTCATGACCGACGCGTACGAGCGGATGATGCGGGCCAACCAGGCGAACTGGGACGCCCGGACCACAGTCCATCTCGCCAGCCGGTTCTACGGGGTCGAGGAGGAGCCCGACCCGTCCCGCTGGTTCGCCCCCTGGGAGTGGGACGACCTCGGCGAGGTGGCCGGCCGCGACGTCCTGCACCTGCAGTGCCACCTCGGCACGGAGACGATCGCCTTCGCACAGCGCGGGGCGCGGACCGTCGGCCTCGACTTCTCCGCGGCGTCCGTGACGGCGGCGACCGGCATCGCGGCGCGTGCGGGCCTCGACGTGACCTATGTGCGGGCCAACGTGTACGACGCCGTGCGGGCCCTCGGCGGGCGGCGGTTCGATGTCGTCTACACCGGCAAAGGTGCCCTGTGCTACCTCCCCGACCTGGACCGGTGGGCCGGCGTCGTCGCCGAACTGCTGCGTCCCGGCGGCCACCTGTACCTCGTGGAGTTCCACCCGCTCCTCAACTCACTGGGCCCGAAGCCCACCCCCGGAGCGGGGCCCGAACTCCTGCTCCGCCACGACTACTTGGGCGGCAACGGCCCCGTACACCGCGACGCGACGCATACCTACACCGACGGCCCGGCCGTCGAGGGCGCCACCGACAGCTACGAGTGGATGCACGGACTGGACGAGGTCGTCAACGCCCTGGTCGAAGCGGGGCTGGACATCCGGCGACTGCGCGAGAGCCCCGAACTGCCCTGGCCGCGCTGGCCCCATATGACACGCGCCGCGTCCGGCTGGTGGCGGCTGCCGGCGCCGCGGATCCCGCTGCTGTACGGGCTCCTGGCCCGCCGGTCATGATCTCATCTGAGGGACACGGCAGTTCTGTCTCACGACCTTGGCTCTGACTGGAGGGCGTCGTCGTGGCGTCGGCGGGCAGCGCGGATCTCGTCGCGGTGGGTGTCGGCCCAGGTTTCCAGCGCGGTGAGCGGGGCGAGCAGGGTCCGGCCGAGTTCGGTCAGCTCGTAGTCGACCCGGGGTGGCACGGTCGCATGCGGAGTGCGGGTCACGAGTCCGTCGCGGGCCAGCGCGCGCAGGGTCAGGGTGAGCATGCGCTGGCTGATCCCTTCGATGGCGCGATGCAGCTCGCTGAAGCGGTGCGTGCGCCGGCCGAGCAGGACGACGATCAGCACACTCCATTTGTCGCCGACCAGGTCGAGCACCTCACGGACGGCACAGTCATCGGTCGCCTTGATGGTCTCGGGTACATCCATGTTCGCCGCTGACATCGAGGTGCCTCCTTCCGGTTCCTTTCATGCTGTCGCAGACTGAGGTTACGCACAATAAGTAACCCACCCTGGAGGGGTCCATGAACGCTGTGAGCGGTCAGCGGCAGTTGCGCATAGAGGTGTGGTCGGACGTCGTGTGCCCGTGGTGCTACATCGGGAAGCGCAGGCTGGACAAGGCACTCGGCCGGTTCGAGCACGACGGCGACGTCGAAGTGGTGTGGCGCAGCTTCCAGCTCGACCCCACCCATCGCAGCGGCCTGCGGGAGCCGGTGTACGACGCCATGGCCAGGAAGACGGGAGTCTCGCGCGCCCAGGTCCGTTCGATGTCCAGGCAGGTCGTGGAGCTGGCGGCGGAGGAAGGGCTGGCCTTCGACTTCGACCGCGCCATCTCCGTCAGCACCTTCGACGCCCACCGCCTGAATCAGCTGGCCCGCGTCCACGGCCTCGGCGCGGAGATGCACGAGCGGCTGATGCGCGCGTATCTGATGGAGGGCGAGCTTGTCGACGACGTGGAGACGCTCGTACGGCTGGGGACCGAAACGGGCGTGCCGGCCGACGAGGTGCGCCGCGTACTCGCCGGGGACGCCTACGCGGCCGACGTCCAGGAGGACTCCCGCGAGGCCCAGGCGCTCGGCGCGACAGGCGTGCCCTTCTTCGTCCTGAATCGCGCGTACGGCCTCTCCGGCGCGCAACCAGTCGACGCGTTCCTGTCCGCGCTGCGCACGGCCGGCGCCGCACCGAGCTCAGCGGCCCGCTGACCGTCCACCCCGCAGGGCGCCGATGCGGCCGCAACCCGGTCCTCGTGAGTACCTGGGCGGACCGTCAACGCCCCAACGGCGTCCGGAGTTAGTGGTGGACCGTGAACTGGCCGGTGCCCAGGGTGTGGAACCAGGTCTGGATCCGGTGCTCGTTGTGGGTGGTGGCGAGCGAGAGGAGCAGCAGCAGCCGGGCCTTCTGCGGGGTCAGGTCCTGGGCGCCGATGACGCCGCGCACATCGGGGTCGTAGACCGCGCCGGAGCCGGTGCGGGAGGCGGAGACCATGACCACCCCGTTCTTGACGGCGTCGTCGCGGGCCTCGGTCATGGCCGGGGAGAGTCCGCCCGCCCCGGTGCCCGCCGTGACGATCCCGGCCGCCCCGGCGTCGGCGAACGCCTTGATGGCCTGGGGTCCGGCGCCCTGGTAGCTGTAGGCGATGTCGACCTTCGGCAGCGGCCGCCGGGCGATCCGGTCGAGGTCGAACGGGGTCTTCCAGCCGGGTTTGCCGCACTGCTCGACCCGGGCGGGCGCGCGGTTGACGCGGATGTGGTTCTGGTCGATGACGCCGAGCTCTCCGCTGCTGCCGCTGCTGAAGGCGTTCAGCCGCAGGGTGTCGGACTTGCGCACCTCGCGGGCGGCGTGGATCTGGTCGTTGAGCATCACCACGGTGCCGAAGCAGGTGGTCCGGCCGCTGGCGGCGAGGTGGATGGCGTTGTAGAGGTTGGCCGGGGCGTCGGAGCCGATCACCGTCCAGGGCCGCATGGCGCCGGTGAGCACCACGGGCTTGTCGCTGCGGACGGTCAGGTCCAGCCAGTACGCGAACTCCTCCATGGTGTCGGTGCCGGTGGTGACCACGACCCCGTCGTTGAACTTCAGGGCGTGGTCGACGGCGGCGGTGAGCCGGCGGTACTCGGGGATCGTGTAGTTGTTGGAGTCCTTGTTGCCGAACTGCTGGGTGGTCACGTCGGCGATCCGGTTCACCTCGGGTCTGAGGTCGTTCACCAGCCGGGACACCGGGAGCTTCCCCGCCCGGTAGTCGTCGAAGGACACCTTGGTCCTGCTGACGCCCGCGATGGTGCCCCCGGTGCCGATGACGGCGACCTTGGGGGTGGGCCTGGGGATCGGCTCCGCGGCACCGGCGAGGGAGGCCGTGGCCCCCAGGGCGAGGGCCACCAGAGTGATCACTACGCCGGAGCGGCGGGCGAGCTGAGCCATGCGGACGTCATCTCATCGGTGGAGTGCGTGACGGGTCGGCCCTTCTTCAGCCACTCTCCACGGTAACCACGGACTTCTCCGGCAGGCGAGGGCGGCGCAGCCGGGCCAGCAGCAGGGCCACATCGTCGTCCGGCGCCCCGTGCAGCGCGGCCAGCACCTGGTCGCAGATCCGCTCCAGCGGGCCCTGGTGGCGGCGCAGCAGCTGGACCAGGGTGTGCAGCCCCACGTCGAGGGACTGATGGCGCTTCTCCACCAGGCCGTCGGTGAACAGGGCCAGCAGCGCGCCCTCGGCCAGTTCCCGCTCCACCGAGGCGAAGGGGACGCCGCCGACGCCGAGCGGGGCGCCGGTGGGGATGTCGATGAGCTCGGCGTCGCCGCCGGGATGCACCAGCACCGGCGGCAGATGGCCGGCGGTGGACATCTCGCACCGTCCGGTGCGCGGATCGCAGACCGCGTAGAGACAGGTGGCGATGGACTCCCCCAGGCTGGGCGTGATCTCGTCGAGATGGCACAGCACCTGGGCCGGGGGCAGCCCGAGCCGGGAGAAGGCCCGGGTGGCGGTGCGCAGCTGGCCCATGATGGCCGCGGCGTGGATGCCCTTGCCCATGACATCGCCGACCACCAGTCCGACCTTGCCGTCCGGGAGGGGCAGCACATCGAACCAGTCGCCGCCGGCGGCGCTGACCGCGGGCAGGTACCGGGAGGCGATCTCCAGGCCGTCCAGGTCGCGCGGCTGCTGGGAGAGCAGGCTGCGCTGGAGGGTGAGCGCGGCGTCGCGTTCGCGGGCGTAGAGCCGGGCGTTGTCGATGCACAGGGCGGCGCGGATGGCCAGTTCGCAGGCGAGGGTGAGGTCCTCCTCGTCGAACGGCCTGGGGTTGATGGTGCGGTGCAGGCTGAGGGTGCCGAGCACACTGCCGCGGGCGATCAGCGGGGCGGCGAGGTACGAGTGCACACCCTCGCGCAGCAGCACCCTGGCGGCGTCGTCGTCCCGGGCGATCCGCCGTACGTCCTTCTCGGTCACGTGCGGCACCAGCAGCGGCCGGGCCTCGCGGACGCACTGGGTGATCAGCCGGGTGGGTTCGTAGCGGGCGATCTGCCCGACCGGGTCCGCCGCGTGGACGGCGTCGGTGGGGTACCCGGCGGCGACGGCGAGCGCCCGGAAGCGGGCGGAGCCGTCGGTCCACACCCGGGGCGTGGCCTCGCGGTGCACCACGGAGTCCAGGACGTCGACGGCCGCGAGGTCGGCGAGCCGGGGCACGGTCACATCGGCGAGTTCCTGGGCGGTCTGGCGCAGATCCAGCGTGGTGCCGATGCGGACGCTCGCGTCGGCGATCATGGCCAGCCGCTCCCGCGCCTCGGCGATCTCGCTGGTCTCCCGGTGCCGCCGGGAGATGTCCATGATGGAGACGGCGATGCCCAGGATCCGGCCGCTGGGGTCCTCGAGCCGGTAGTACGACTCCGACCAGGCGTGGTCATGGTCGGGGTCGGCGGGGGTCCGGCCGACGCTCTGCTGGTCCAGCAGCGGCTCACCGGACTCCAGCACCTGCCGCATCGCGCCCTCTATGGCCTGGACGTCGAGCCCCGGCAGCACCTCCCCGAGGCGGTGGCCGCGCACCTGGGACTCGGTGATCGAGTTCATCTGCTGGAGGGCCGGGTTGGCAAGCAGCCAGCGCAGCTCGGTGTCGAACACCGCGAGCCCCACGGGCGACTGTTTGATCAGGAAGCCGGAGACGGCCAGGTCGGTCTCCAGCAGCCGTACGGTCCCCTCGTCGGCGGCCAGGCCGAGGGCGTAGCCCTCGCCGTGGGTGTCGCGCAGGCCCATGGTGCGGAACTCCACCTTGAGGGTGGAGCCGTCCGGGCGGCGGACCGGGAAGACGCCGGACCAGGTGTCGCCCGCCCGCACGCGTGCGAAGAGCTCCACGGCCGCCCGACGGTCCTTCGGGTGGACCAGCAGCTTGTCCGCGCGGCGCCCCAGCGCCTCGGCCGCCCGGTAGCCGAACAGCTGTTCGGCCTCGGGGCTCCAGAGGGCGATCCGTCCCTCGACGTCCAGGGCCACGGCGGCGACCCGCAGCAGGTCGAGCACCCCTCCCGGGCCGGTCGCCATGCTGCTGATAGCCGCCTCTTCCTCCGGGTCCACACGGTCATGCGTCGTCATACCGGCACCTCACCGGCTCGCCGTGCCCTCCTACTGTCATACCTCGCCCGGCGGGCCGCCGCACACGGATATGACATGGGCACGGTCTCAGATCCCGGTTCAGATGGTGAAGGGCCGCTGCCGGGCGAAAGCGGAGTTCGGCGCACCCGCCTGGAAGAGGTTGGGCGTCTGGTCGGGCGGCATCCGCTTGACGATCTCCCGATGCAGCCCACGGTAGCTGCCCGCGAAGGCACCGCCCCGCCAGACCTCCAGCAGGGTACCGGTGAACAGCCCGTTGACGATCCCGTCGGCCGAGGTCTGATTGTCCTGGCAGCCGGAGATCTGCAGCACACTGGCGTCGATCCTGGCGAGGTCCTTGGCGGTGCGGGTGTTCTGGATCCGGTCGTAGGCGTCGCGGTCGCGCCGATAGACGGCGGTCTGCACCGACTGGGGCATGGCCCGGATCCTGCGGCCGACCTCCTGGGGGTCGGCGGTGCTGAAGCGCCGGTCGAGCTCCTGGGGGCTGAGCATGTCGGGCAGCCGCCGGGCCACGGTGCCGCTGTGGCAGCTGTCGGAGAGCAGCCAGATCCGCACCCCCTTGGCGAACTTCCCGAACAGCTCGAAGAGCTCGTCGTCGACCAGCTGCCGGTCGTACAGCACCCACGTCTCGTCGAGGCGGTCACCGGTCTCGTCGTGGTTGAGGTCGGGCACCTGGCCGCCGTGGCCCGAGTAGGTGAGGAAGAGGATGTCCCCCTCGGCCAGCCGCCCGGCCGCGGCCTCCAAGGTGGCCGTGACCGTCTCCGCGGTGGCGGCCGGACTCAGCAGCGGGCCGGTCACGTCGAACCCCGCGGAGTCGGCGAGCCCGGCCATGTCCACGGCGTCCTGCTCGCAGGCGCCCAGCTCACCGCTCCAGCCGTCGTACGCCGCGGGGTCCACCTGATTGAGTCCGATGTGGACGGAGAGGCCGATGGACATGAGGGCTCCTTGGGTCGAGGACGTGCGGCGGCTCACCATCGCTCGTCAAAAGCGATGATGCGGGGCCGCGCCCCGCCATGCCCTGTTCTCCGGCCCCATCCGGAGGAGGCGCCCCGCACGCACCCGGTGGGCGCCGCGGCCGTCAGGCCCCGCGCGGCCGGGCGTCCAGGGCCCGCAGCGCCATATCGGCGGCGCGCTCGAAGTAGCCGGGCTCCAGGGGCGCGCCACGGGCCGAGACCCGCCAGTACACCAGCCCGCCGAGCAGATCCAGCGCCAGCTCGCGGTCGAGGTCCGGCGGCAGCTCACCGCGCTCGACCGCCCGGTCCAGCGCATCGGTCATCCGGGCGCGCCGCGGCTCGCCGACGCAGCGGGCCAGGGCCCGGCTCAGCTCCTCGTCGCGCTGCGCCTCGGCGATCAGGTCCGGCAGGATGCGGGAGAACCGCGGATGGGTCAGCCAGTCGGCCACCGCGTGCAGCCCGGCCAGCACATCGCCGCGCAGGGATCCGGTGTCGGGCGGCTCGACCAGGGCGACGCTCAGCTCGGACACGACCGCGATGACCATCCGCTGTTTCGAGGGCCACCGCCGGTACAGGGCGCTCTTGCCCACCCCGGCCCGTTTGGCCACGGCCTCCATCGACAACCGGCCGTAGCCCTGCTCGGCGAGCTCGTCGAGGACGGCTTCGGAGATGGCCGCGGTCTTGTCCGCGCGCAGGGTGGCGGCGCCGCTCGGAGGGCGCCGGACGGGCTCCGGCATGACTCCGAGGTTAACAGATGGACGGGACGGTACCGTCTCGTTCTATGCTGTGCGGACGGGACGGTACCGTCCCGTCCTATTGATTGAGGAGAGATACGTCATGGACGACCGCGTCAAGGTGTTCGAGCGGGCGAAGGAGCTGCTGCTCGGCCACGACATGATGGGATTCGCCGATCTGTGGGCCGTGGACGGCACCATGGAGTTCCCCTTCGCCCCGCCCGGCCGGCCGCGCCTGCTGGAGGGGCGTGAGGCCGTGCGCGCATACGTGCGGGACTACACCGACCACATCGATCTGCGCGCCGTCGCGCACGAGGTCGTCCATCTCACCGAGGACCCCGGCGTGCTCATCGTGGAGTTCTCGATGGACGCCGTGGCCGTCGGAACCGGCCGCCCGCTCCGCCCCGGCTACGTCGCCGTCATCACCGTCCGCGACGGCGAGATCGCCTCGTACCGTGACTACTGGAATCCGCTGATGCTCAACGAGATGAGCTCCGGTTCCGAGGAGGGCCGGACCCATGGCTGAACCCACCGTTCTGGTCCTCGGCGCCACCGGGAACACCGGCTCCAGGGTGCTGCGGATGGTGCGCGCGGAGGGCGCGCGGGCGCGGGCCGCCACCCGGCGGCCCGAGGCCGCGGGCGCGGCGGGCGCGGGCCGCCACCCGGCGGCCCGAGGCCGCGGGCGCGGCGGGCGCGGGCCGCCACCCGGCGGCCCGAGGCCGCGGGCGCGGCGGGCGCGGCCGACGCCGTACGGTTCGACTGGCACGACCCGGCCGGCCACGCGGCGGCGCTGCGCGGCGTGGACCGGCTCTACCTCGTCGCGCCCCTGGGGGTGGCCGAGCCGCTGTCCGTGGTCGAGCCGTTCCTGAAGACGGCGGTCGCCCAGGGCGTACGGCGGGCGGTGCTGCTGAGCTCGTCCGCGGTCGACGAGTCGGACACCGGCCTCGGCGCGCTGCACACGCTGGTGCGGCGGACCGTGCCCGAGTGGGCGGTGCTGCGGCCCTCGTGGTTCATGCAGAACTTCACCGGTGACCATCCGGCGGCCCAGGCCGTCCGCGGCGACGGCGAGATCGTCACCGCCACCGGGGACGGCAGGGTGGCCTTCGTCGACGCGACGGACATCGCCGCCGTCGCCACCCGGGCCCTGCTGGACGACCGTCCGCACAACACGGACCACGTCATCACCGGCCCGGAAGCGCTCGGTTACCCGGAGGCGGCGCGCATCCTGGCGGAGGTCTCCGGGCGGCCGGTCCGCCATGTCGCGGTGGAGACCGGGGAGTTGGTCGAGAGGCTGAAGGCGACAGGGATGCCGCCGGAGTACGCCGCGTTTCTCGCCGGGCTCGACGAGGACATCCGGCACGGCGCGGAGGACCGTACGACGGACACCGTCGAACGGGTCACCGGGCGCGCTCCCCGCTCGTTCCGCGCCTTCGCCGAGGCACACCGCGCCGCGTTCGCCCCGCCGTCGGCGGCCTAGACGTTCGTCTAGACCCCGGTCCGGGTAGGGGAAAAATCCGCCGGACACCCCGGAGCGGCCGGGCTCAGCGGGCCGCGAAGGCCAGGAAGTCCGCCCAGGCGGTGGCGGCTATGTGGAGGCGGGGGCCGTCGGGGTTCTTGGAGTCCCGTATGTGGACGGTGGTGGGGGTGGTGGCGACCTCGACGCACTGGCCGCCGCCCGCGTCGCTGTAGCTCGACTTGTGCCAGTCGTAGGCGACCTCGACGCAGTCGCCCCCGCCCGCGTCGCTGTAGCTGCTCTTGAACCACGCCAGGTGATCGGTCATCTCTCACCCATCAGCTGCTCGATGAAGTTTTGGGATTCCTCTGGCCCGAGGGCCTGCGTGCGCATCATTGCATAGCGGCGGGCCAGGGGACTCACCCGGTCCGGCTTGGACACCAACGTGCTCTCGCCGTTGCTCTCCATGTAGCCAAGGGTGGCCGCGTCGGGGGTCTCGATCAGCTTCATCGGGCCGAGCAGGCCAGCGTGTTCGGCGCGGCTTAGGGGCATGACCTGGATCGTCACGTTCGGCAGTTGCGCGTACTCGATGAGGTGCCTGAGTTGGGCCCGCGTGACCTCTGAACCGCCGATCTCTCGTCGTAGCGCAGCCTCGTCGATGATGGTGTGGATCAGTGCCATGGGCTTGCGAGTCAGTAGCGCCCTGCGGTCGATACGGGCCTCTACAAGTTGCTCAAGCTCTTCTTCCTCGAACGGCGGATAGGCGCTCTTGAGCAACGCGCGGGCGTAGTCCTTCGTTTGCAGCAGACCGTCGATGACCTGTGTGCAGTACGACGAGACAGCCGCCGCCTCCTGCTCAAGCTGAACGAAGCCCTGGAAGTACACCGGGTAGCGCTCAAGCCGCAAGTACTTGATCGCGGAACGAAGCAACCCGCCCGCGTCCAGTGCCTTCTCGGCCGCGTCGATAAACTCGTCGGTCGGCGGCTTCGCGCATGTCTCGACGGCGCTCACCGCCGACCCGGTGTAGTTCATCAGCGCACCCAACTCGTCCTGGGTCAGCCCCGCCCGTTCCCGCAGAAGCCGCAGGACAGCGGCGAAGTACTGCACGGTCGGCGGAGCGGAGTCCTTCTTCTTCGACTGGGCCACGCGGGCCACCCCCTCAACAACTCTCAACGCCAATCAACCTGCGTTCGACCAGAGTTGCCGGTCGCCGCAGCCAACGCTCTGTTACTGGTGAAGGTAGCCGCCTGCACTGACAGTGGGAGCATGAACGCGGAAAGTCACGACGTGGGGGCGGGGCGAGTGGCGGCATCCGGGCTCGCGGGCCGGGGTCGATCCGGACTGCGGGCCGGACGATGCGGCCCCTCCGGGTACCTCTCTCAAAAACACTTGATCTGGCGCAACTAATAAGTCAAGCAATCTCCAGAGGAGTACCCCACCCCCGGCAGAGTCGTCCGGCGTCGGCCCAAGCCCCCGACTGCGGAAGCCGCCACCGGGCCCGACCTCCCACCGGCCCGGCGGCCGGCGACGCGGCCCGCGCCCCCCACCTGCCGCCCCCATGCTCAAATGCGCCGAAGGCGCGAAACGGCGCCGCAGACAACCAACGACAAACGGCCCCGACGCTCACTCCAGGACATGCCGCAGATCTCACGCCCCCTGGACCGCCTCGGCCGCGACGCGCGAACGTACGGCGATGCGCGAGCGAAAAGCCACTCGGCTCCGGCGGGCCGCTACGGGGTGTCCGACGGAACGTGACGCCTGCGGCGCGCTGCTCCCCTCCCCGCACCTTCCCACCCAGTGTCGATGGGCGGCTCCGCCGCGTGGGACCAGCCACGACGGCGCCGCGGACGATCGACGGCACCTCGCGGCACTTCCCGCGGAGCGCTCAGCGGAACAGCGCACCCGGGAGGCCGGGGCGGTCGATGGCCTCCTGGAGGGCGGCGCGCAGGGTGCGGCTGTCGGTGAGGGGGCCGCCGGGCCGGATCAGCCAGACATGGCCCTGCCGTACGCAGCCGGGCCTGGGGCAGCGCAGCACCCGGCCCGGCCCGGCCGCGGCCACCGTGCGGCGGCGGGCGTGGGCCGTCCCGGCCAGCCAGACCTTCCACTCGGCCGCGGATCCGGGCGGCACGAGGAAGGAGAGCACATGGCTGGCGGTGGCCAGCATCACCGGTCCCGCCGCGTCGCGCCGCTGCAGCGCCTGGACCACCGCGGTGCCGATGTCGTCGCACATCCGCACCAGGTCGAAGACCGGGCCCACCGGCAGATCGGCGAGGCCGGTGCCGCTGGCCCACTGGAGCCGCACCCGCCCGGGGTCGTCGCTCGCGGCCAGCAGCCATTCGGCCGCGTCGGTCTCCACGGTGACCCGCATCCGGCGCTCCCCCCGCGCCCACGCGCTCATGAGGTGGCCACCAGCGGCAGGGTGAACCACACCTTCTTCCCCCGGACTCCGGGGTCGGGCGGCTCGGTGCCCCAGTCGGCCGCCAGGTCCTCGACGATGGCCAGCCCCCGACCGGATTCCTCGGTGGGCTCCGGCTTGCGGGCGACCGGGATCACCGGCGAGCCGTCGGCCACCTCCACCCGCAGCTCACGGCCGAAGCGTTCCAGCGAGACGGTGATGGTGACGGTGTCGGCGGGACCGGAGCTGCCGTGCTCCACGGCGTTGGCGAACAGTTCGTTGGTGGCGAGGACGACATGGTCCACGATCGCGCCGAGCCGCCAGTCGCGCAGATGTCCGGCGACCATCCGGCGCACCGCGGCGGCGCGGTCGGGCAGGGCGGGGAACTCCGCCCGGAAGAGCCGGCGGGTGTCCAGCGGGATCACCGTCCTCTCCCCTCCGGAGCAGGGGACGGGGATCGCCGGGGCGGCCGGGCCGTCGGCCGGCGCGGTTCTCGGCGCGGCGGCCCGCCCGGTAACCGGATCGGTTCGCGGGCGGTCCGCGGAGACCGCAAGGCCACGGCTGGGGCCCATCGTCTCGCCCTCCTCATCGGCCGACGCCGGCCGGTGCGACAGTCCTGGACAGGATCGGCTCACGGTGTCGGTCCTCACGGTCCTCATCGGTCTGTGGACTCTGCTGGCATACGGGCACATGGGGTGATTGATGTTCCGGTGAGCGGGTAAGCGCATTCTGGCGACCGACGGCGTGGCATCTGAGCAGGTGACAGGTGGTGCGCACACCCCACCCGACCCGCCTGGACCAGCTGCCACGGACGGAGACGGCCCGGTCGCGGTGAGTGCCGGTTACCGGCATGGTTCCTCCTTCGAAGGCAGCGCAAAGCGCCATCGGTCGCCGTTCATGTAGACAAACGGTTGGACCGGCCGGCGGGCGAGAGGGCATGGGGGTTGTCCGGTTGTACGGGCGTAGTGGTTCGGGCTGTACGGTCCGGACGTGGCAAGCGTGAGCGAGGGCCGCGAGGGGCGGCCCGGCCCGGGGGGACGGTCCGGTGTGGACGGCAGACGCGTCCTGGTGACCGGGGGCTCCCGGGGGCTGGGGGAACAGATCGTACGGCTCCTGGCCGCCGGCGGGGCGCGGTTGGCCACGTGTGCGCGGACCCCGGAGCACCTGCGGTCCCTCACCGCGTCCCTGAGCGCCGAGGGGTACGGGGAGCCGTTCACCCGAGCCCTGGACGTCACCGAGCCGGAGTTGCTGGAGCGGTTCGTGGATGCGGCGGGGATACGTTTCAGCGGTCTTGACGGCGTGGTGGCCTGCGCCGGTGGCGCCCGCGGCCGCGGTATCGAGGACGCCGGTCCCCAGGACTGGTCGCTGACCTGGGAGATGAACGTCGGTCATACCGCCCGGCTGGTGAAGGCCGCGGTGCCGCATCTGCGCCGGGCGGGCGGCGGCTCCGTGGTGGTGATCGCCTCCATCTCCGGCTGGAAGCCGGGGCCGCAGGCGCAGTACGGGGCGGCCAAGGCCGCCCAGATCCATCTCGCGGCCTCACTCGCCCGTGAGCTGGGCCCGGACGGAATCCGGGTGAACGCCGTCTCCCCGGGGTCCATGCTGATCCCCGGGAAGCGGTGGGACCGGATGCGCACCGAAGAGCCCGAGGCCTACGCCCGGTTCACGGCCGAGCTGCCGCGCGGTGAACTGGTCACCCCGCGAGAGGTCGCCCAGGTCGTGGCGTTCCTGCTCTCGGACGCCGCGAGCGGGGTCTCCGGTGCGCATCTGCCCGTTGACCGGGCCCAGAACGCCCCCACGCCGGGAGGCTATTGACCCCCCGGCGCTCCCCCGAGCGGAGGCGCTCCGGACACGCCACCGGCCGCCCACACGGAGCGGCCGGAGACCTCACTCAAGGCACCGGCGGGGCGAGGCCCCAGGGCCGGATGCCTCAGGCGGCCACGCCGAGCACGGTCCGGGAGCGCTGCTCGAACTCCCTGACCACGGGCTCCCCGCGGTGCGGCCGCAACCGGGTGCGGAAGTCGCGCAGCGCCTGGATCGAGCGCTCGCTGTGCACCCCGCTGAGCGTGTCGAGCGCCTCGCCCGCGGTGCCCACGGCCTCGTCCAGCCGGTTCTGCTGGAGGTAGGCCGTGGCCAGCACGGATCTGCTGATGGCCTGGCGCCGGCGCCGCTCGGCGTTGGCGCGCACGGATTCGGCGGCGGCGTGCTCGGCGTCCGTGGCGTTCCCCAGGTCGCGGAAGCACAGCGCCGCCTCGGCGGCCAGATAGTGGTGGTCGAGGAAGCGCACCCAGGGCGACTCCTGCTCGGGCCCCTGGCTGGCGTCCAGTTGGGCCTCGGCCGTGCGCAGCGACTTGGACGTCTCGCGGGGCTGGTCCAGTGCGGCGTAGCCACGGGCGGCCATGGCGTGCAGCCGCATCAGCCCGAGCGGGCTTCCGGCGTGCTTGGCGGTGGCGACACCGACCCGGGCCAACTCGACCCCCGCCTCGGGCTGGCCCAGGTTGGTCGCCAGATGGGACAGGCCGGCCAGGATCTGACCGCCCAGGACCCGGTCGCCGCCCTCGGCGCACAGCCGCAGCGCCTGGGTCATATAGCGCTGGGCCAAGCCGTATTCGGCGTTGTCATAGCTGCTCCAGCCGGCCATCGCGGCCAGCTTGGCGGCCGCGGTGAACAGCTGGCGGCGCTCCTGCGGTGGCGCGCCGCGCTGCTGGAGCATGGGGACGACCTCGGTCGACAGATAGAGCACGATGCTGGCGCGGACCTGGCCGCCGCCGAAGCGATTGTCCATCTCGTCGAACATGTTGATCGCCGCGTGGACCTGTTCGACGCGGCCGCCTTCGGCCGCGGGTGCTAGCCGGGCGGTGTCCTGGTTCTCGACCAGCCACAGCAGCCATTCACGCTGTGGGGTCACCAGCGCGCCGGCGACGAAGGGCACCGCACCCAGCAGGCTGCGGCGGGATATGTCGGTGGAGCCGAGTTCGGCGAGCGTGTGCAAGGTTTCTGCTACGTCCTCCCGGTAGGCCAGCGCGCGGGCCACGACCGGACGCTGTCGGTCGGAGATGAACCCCAGCTCGGCGGGGCCCACGGGCCTGCCGAGCCGGTGGGAGAGCACGGCGGCGATCAGCTCCGGCGTGGTGCCGCGCGGCTGTCCGCCTTGCAGCCAGCGGGTGACGGACGCCTTGTCGTAGTTCGACTCGCGCCCCTGCCTACGGCCCAGTTCATTGACCCGCAGGGCCAATGAGGCGTAGGAGCACCCGGATTCCTTCAGAGCGGCGGCCAACGCGCCGTTGGACACGGCGCCTTGGCGCCCGCTTACCGGCTGTGCGTGATGCGTCACCGTGACCGTCCCTGTGTCGAGCCACGGCGGTCTGCGGGATCCCCGTCGTTCGCGGCCCACCGGTCAGCCGGGGGCCTCAACGACGTTGTGGACATAGGTGGTTGGGAGCCCTCGCCATGGAGGGTGAGATGGGTCACGTGCTCACTATGCGTGGCGAAGCCGTCACCCCGCAACCTTCGTTCTGATAATTTCAAACCGCTCCGCTCGCTCTGTCTGTGTCATCCATCGCGTGGCACACTGTGCAGGCATATGACAGCCATTCCTACGGGAGGCGGACGTGAGCGAGGCACGGCCGGCCGGCGCCGCCCCCACCGTCTTACGGAGAGTCCTGGGCAAGCGTCTGCGGCATCTGCGCGAGCGGGCGAAGGTGTCGTTCGAGGAAGCCGCGAAAGCCATCGAGGTCACCCCGTTGACCGTGCGCAGGATGGAAAAGGCGGAAGTCGGCCTCAAGATCCCGTATCTCAAGGAACTGCTGCGGAACTACGGCGTCCGCGGTCCGGAGATGGATGATTTCCTCGCTCTGGCACGCGAGGCCAACCAGCCGGGCTGGTGGCATCAGTTCCGCGATGTGCTTCCGGACTGGTTCAGTGTTTACGTAAGCCTCGAAAGTGAGGCCACCGTCATTCGCGCGTACGAGCCCCACTACGTCCCCGGGCTGCTCCAGACGGAGGACTACGCACGAGCGGTGCTACGCATGGGCTTCCCGCGCGACACCGACGAGGAGCTGGAGCGCCGGATCGCCCTGCGGGTCAAGCGCCAGAGCCTGCTCACCAAGTCGGACGCGCCGACCATCTGGGCCATCCTCGACGAGACGGTGCTGCACCGCCCGGTCGGCGGCTCGCGGATCATGCGCGACCAGATCGACCACCTCATCGACACCTTGGACATCCCCAAGGTCAGGCTGCAGATCATGCGGTTCGCGGCGGGGCCGCACCCCGGGGCCTTCGGCCCCTTCCACTACTTCCGCTTCGGATTCTCCGAACTGCCGGACGTCGTCTACACCGAGAGCCTCACCGGGGCGGTCTACGTGGACAAGCCGGCCGAAGTCGTCGCCTATCTCGAGGTCCTGGACCGGATGGCGGTCCAGGCCGAGCCGATCGGCGACAGCAGCACCATCCTGGCCGAACTGCGTAAGGAGCACTGAGATGCACGACCCCGTCTACACCGGAATGCCGGCTACGGACCTGGGCACGGAGGGCTGGCAGAAGCCCTGGAGCGGGTCCAACGGCGGCACCTGCATCGAGGCCAAGCGACTGCCGGACGGGCGGATCGCGCTGCGCCAGTCCACCGACCCGGCCGGGCCCGCGCTGATCTACACCCGCGCGGAGGTGGCGTCCTTCCTGGAGGCGGCGAAGGCCGGCGAAGCGGACTTCCTCATCGCCTAGAGCGGGCCGGCCACGGCTAGAGCGGGCCGGCCACGGCCGGTTTCCCGAAACTCCCCGAAAACCACTACGCCCGCACAACCGCACAACCCCGCACCGCACTCCCGTCCCCGCCGTCCCGCCACGCACACTGAAGACGCCGTGGCGGGCGGCGGTGTCGTCCCCCTTACAGATGTGCAGAGCCCATGGGACCGACAGGATGCCGTAATGAACCTCGACCACGCGGTGACACAGCACCGCACCCTGATCGTCGAGGGCTGTGACGGAGTCGGCAGGGACGCGCTGCTGACCGGTCTGGCCCGCCGGCACGGCTACACCGTCACCCGCGCCTCCCGGGACCTCCCCCATGTCGACCCGGTCCGGCCGTACCGCGAACTCCTCCAGCACGACGGCGCCCTCGCGGTCGACGCCGCGCTGGTCGGCGAGCTCGTCTACGGGCCGCTGCGCCGTGGCCACTCCCGGGTGACGTGGATTCAGGCGTTCGACTTCGCGGAGGCGGTGGCCGAGCGCCACGGCGCCTTCGTCCATGTGACCGCCCCGGTGCATGTGCTGGAGGACCGGCTGGCCGCGCGCGGCGCCTCGGCGGCGGCCCTCGCGGAGATCGACGCCGCGGTCACCGGCTATGACCACGCCTTTTCCACCCTCGCCGAGCACGCCCCGATCCTCACCGTCGAGGAGCGGCCGGTCTCCGCCGGCGGTCCTGACCCGGATCCGGGCCACGGCGCGGCGGCGCCGGAGCCCCCGGTGGCCTCGTTCGCCCGGCCCTTCCCGCGCATCCGGTCCCCCGTGCCATTCGCCGAGCAGAGCTGAACTCCCCGGCGCCGGCCCTAAGTTGGTGCCCCGCGAATCGCATCCGCACGGCAGGAGACTGGCGCTATGACAGACGGCTCGTCCACCCCCGACCAGCTGGCCATCACCAAGCTCGACACCACCGTGCCGCATTCGGCCCGGATCTGGAACTACTGGATGGGCGGCAAGGACAACTACGAGGTCGACCGGATCGCCGGTGACGAGTACCGGGAGGTCGCCCCGAACATCGAGACCATGGCCCGCGCCTCGCGCGCGTACCTCATCCGCACCGTCACCCATGTGGCGGGCGAGTGCGGGATCCGGCAGTTCCTGGACATCGGCACCGGGCTGCCCACCTACGACAACACCCACCAGGTGGCCCAGCGGGTGGCGCCCGAGGCCCGCATCGTCTACGTGGACAACGACCCCCTGGTGCTCCGGCACGCCCAGGCGCTGCTCACCAGCACCCGCGAGGGGGTGACCGACTACATCGACGCCGATCTGCACGAGCCCGAGCGGATCCTGGAGGCCGCGTCGAAGACACTCGACTTCGACCGGCCCATCGCCCTGATGCTGATGGGCATCCTCGGCCACATCCAGAACTACGACGAGTCGGTGTCGATCGTGCGGCGGCTCCAGGCCGCCTTACCGTCCGGCAGCTACTTCGTGCACTACGACAGCACCGACACCGACCAGGCGCTCAAGCAGGCCCAGCAGGGCTACGACGACACCGGCGCCGTGCCGTACGTGCTGCGCAGCGTCGAGCAGATCAGCCGCTTCTACGAGGGCCTGGAGCTGATCGAGCCCGGTATCGTGTCGTGTCCGCTGTGGCGCCCGGCCCCCTCCGAGACGGACATCGAGACCACCGATGTCCACGGGGGCGTGGCGCGCAAGCCGTGACGTCGGTGACGACCAAACGAATGGTTCGGCCACCGGGGAGGTAACCCCCGCCCCCGTCGCGTCGTCAGACACGGCGCCGGGAAGCGAGGCGGAGGGACGCGCGGGTGTTCGAGGTCGGGGCCTGGAGAATGCCCTCCGTCAAGCGGCTGCTGCGGGCGTCGGTCGCCGGTGCCCCCGTCGTCGTACGGCAGCGCCGCGACCAGGACGAGGCGCCGGGTCGGCCGCGGCACCTGGCCATCATCATGGACGGCAACGGCCGCTGGGCCGCCCTGCGCGGCCTCTCCCGCACCCGGGGGCATCAGGCGGGGGTGCTCGCGCTGCCGCGGGTGGTGGACACGGCTCTGGAGGAGGGCATCGAACACCTGTCGCTGTTCTTCTTCTCCACCGAGAACTGGAACCGGCCGCGCGCCGAGGTGGCCGCCCTGATGCGGCTCACCGCCCAGCTCGCGGACGTCTTCCGCGGCTACGGAGAGCGAGGGGTGCGGCTGCGCTGGCTGGGTTCGGAGGCCCGGCTCCCCCGGGCCACGCTGACCGCGCTCCGCCGCGCGGAGGACGACACCCGCGACAACCGCGCCATGACCCTGGCCTTCTGCTTCAACCACGGCGGCCGGGAGGAGATCGCCCGCGCCGCCACCTCGCTGGCCCGCGCCTCGGCGGACGGCGCGCTGGACCCCGGGCTCATCGACGAGGCCCTGTTCACCCGCCATCTGCCGCACGCCGATCTGCCGGACATCGACATGCTGGTGCGCACCTCCGGGGAGCAGCGCATCTCCAACTTCATGCTCTGGCGGGCGGCCTACGCGGAGCTCTTCTTCGTGGACACCCTGTGGCCCGACTTCACGGGTGAGGAGCTCCGCGCCCTGCTGACCGCGTTCGGGGCCCGGAAGCGGCGTTTTGGCGCGGGCGTCGGCCCCGTCTGACACGCCCGCCGCTCCTGAGCAGGTCGGAGGAAGTCCGCTACGGATCGGGCAGCGCCCCGAAGGGGCGCGGGGCTGTGTCGATGTGCGGCTCCGCCGCGTGGGCGCGACCAGCCACGACGGCGCCGCAGTCGGCCGACGACGCATCGCGGCACTTCCAGCGGAGCACTTAGCGGATCTGGACGCCGGAGAGGGTGCGGGCGATGACCAGGCGCTGGATCTCGCTGGTGCCCTCGAAGATCGTATAAATGGCGGCGTCGCGGTGCATCCGCTCGACCGGGTACTCGCGGGTGAAGCCGTTGCCGCCGAGGATCTGCACCGCCTGGGCGGTGACCTGCTTGGCGGTCTCACTGGCGAACAGCTTGGACATGGAGCCCTCGGCCGACTCGAAGGGCCGGCCGCTCACGGCCATCCACGAGGCGCGCCACACCATCAGCCGCGCGGCGTCGATCCGGGTGCGCATGTCGGCGAGCTGGAAGGCGACGCCCTGGTTGTCGATGATGGGGCGGCCGAACTGCTGCCGGGTCTTGGCGTAGTCCAGCGCGACCTCGTACGCGGCGCGGGCGGTGCCGACCGCCATGGCGCCGACGGCCGGGCGGGACGCCTCGAAGGTGGCCATGGCGGCGTTCTTCAGCCGCTCCCCGCCCGACTTGGCCCTCTCCCGGGCGCGTGCGAGGCGTTCGTCCAGCTTCTCCTTGCCCCCGAGCAGGCAGCTGCCGGGCACCCGCACCTGGTCGAGCACCACCTCGGCGGTGTGCGAGGCGCGGATGCCGTGCTTCTTGAACTTCTGGCCCTGGGAGAGACCGGGGGTGCCGGGCGGGATGATGAACGAGGCGTGGCCCTTGGAGCCTAGGTCGGGGTCGACGACCGCGACCACCACATGGACGTTGGCGATACCGCCGTTGGTGGCCCAGGTCTTGGTGCCGCCCAGCACCCATTCGTCCTTGGCCTCGTCGTAGACGGCGCGGGTGCGCATCGAGCCGACGTCGGAGCCCGCGTCGGGCTCGGAGGAGCAGAAGGCGGCGACCTTCACATCGTCGGCGTCGCCGTACATCTGCGGGATCCAGGTGCCGATCTGCTCCTCGGTGCCGTTGGCGAGGACGCCGACGGCGGCGAGGCCGGTGCCGACGATGGACAGGGCGATGCCCGCGTCGCCCCAGAACAGCTCCTCCATGGTCATGGGGATGCCGAGGCCCGTGGGGTCGAAGTACTGCTGGGCGTAGAAGTCCAGGGAGTACAGGCCGATCTTGGCGGCCTCCTGGATAATCGGCCAGGGGGTCTCCTCGCGCTCGTCCCATTCGGCGGCGGCCGGGCGCATGACGTCCGCGGCGAAGCCGTGGATCCAGTCGCGCACCGCCTTCTGATCGTCGTCGAGCTCGAACGAGAACTCCGCCATGACCCCTCCACGTGCTTGTTACCTGCGGTAACAGCAGTCTGTTACCGCCCAGTAGGCAATGTCAACTCCCCCGGGCACACGGGCCCCGCTCCCCGCTCGGGTGTTACGTTGCGCAGAGCGCGGAGCGCGATCGCGCCGGGAAGCGCGAGGTGCGTAAGGCGCGAGTACGACATCGGGGGCGGGGAGGCAACGCATGCGGACCGGGACCAGCCAGCGGGACGACCAGCGACAGACGGCCCAGCAGAGGCGCAAGGAGCTGCTGGAGGCCGCGGACCGGGTGGTACTGCGCGACGGGCCAGAGGCCTCGATGAACGCCATCGCCGCCGAAGCGGGTATCACCAAGCCCATTCTGTACCGCCACTTCGGCGACAAGGGCGGACTGTACCGCGCGCTCGCCAAGCGCCACACCGACGCCCTGCTCGCCTCGCTGCGCGCGGCCCTGGACGCGCCCGCCGACGACCGCCGGCAGCGCGTGGAGGCCACGCTGGACACCTATCTGGCGGCGATCGAGGCGCGGCCCCAGGTGTACCGCTTCCTGATGCACCCGGCCGACCACGGCCAGCAGGAGCCGGAGCAGACCTTCGACGTGGGCCACCACTCCGCCCCGCTGCTGCGGCGGCTCGGCGAGGAGCTGGCCACGGTGATCGCCGAGCGGGTGGAGCTGGGCCCCGGCGGCGCCGAGGTGGCCCGGGTCTGGGGCCATGGGATCGTCGGCATGATGCACGCGGCCGGTGACTGGTGGCTGCGCGACCGGCCCTGCGCACGCGACCAGTTGGTGCGCCATCTCACCGATCTGCTGTGGGGGCGGCTGTCGCTGGCGGACGACCGGGTCGGCGCACCGGGGTTCTGAGACCCCGCATATCGCTCGCGGCCCGCCCGTAAGCCCGCTGGTGCCCCGGCTCGAACGGGCCCTGCGCCCCGGGGAGGTGCCGACGGGTCGTGCCGCCTGCGGCGGGCCTCCTCAATCGCCGGAGGGGCTGGAAGGCGGGGCTGCGCCCCAGACCCCGAGGTCTGGGGCGAGGCCCCCGCCACGCGGCGGACGCCCCACAGGTCCCTACGCCCCCACAGTCTCGGTGCCCGGCGACGGCGCCCAGGGGGCGCGGCGGATCGCCCGCAGCGCCCGGCGCCGCCGCAGCCCGGTCAGCCGGTCGATGAACAGCCCGCCGTCCAGATGGTCGCACTCGTGCTGCAGACAGCGCGCGAAGAAGCCCGTGCCCTCGATCCGCACCGGCTCCCCGGTCATCGTCACGCCCTCGATCACCACATGGTCGTAGCGCGAGGTGCCCGCCTCGACGCCCGGCAGCGACAGACAGCCCTCCGGCCCGCGCACCGTCACCCCGTCGGCCGCGACCGGCCGGGGGTTGACGACATGCCCCAGATGGCGGTGGTCCTCGTCGTCCGGGCAGTCGAAGACGAAGACCCGCAGCCCCACACCGATCTGATTGGCCGCGAGGCCCACCCCGTGGGCCGCGTACATCGTCGCGTACATGTCCTCGATCAGCAGGGCCAGCTCGGCGTCGAACGCGGTGACCTCCTCGCACGGCGCGCGCAGCGCCGGATCGCCGAAAAGCCGCAGGGGCCGCACCGCTCCGCGGCTGCCCGGGATCACGCCATGTCGCATGGCAGCAAAGCCTACGGCGCCGGTGAGGTGTGCCCCACGCGCGCGGGCGGAATTCGGGACAGCCGCCGGATCTCGATAGGCTGCTCTCCGACCGTGGCCTCCCGGCTGGCGATGCGGCGCGGAGGGGGCATACCACCGGCGCCTCGGGGGGCAGGAGCGGCGCCGGTATGCGAGGAGGATCGAGAAGACGATGGCAGGCAACTCGGAGCCGCTGTCACCGCGGGCCAAGCTGGCCGTGACGGCGGGCAAGGCCGCGGCGGCGGTATCGAAGGCCGCGGGCCGCGGCAGCGGATCGGTGATCGGCGGCAAGGTGGCCCTGCGCCTCGACCCCGATCTGCTGAGCAGGCTGGCGCAGCACCTGGACGTCATCCTGGTGTCGGCGACCAACGGCAAGACCACGACCACCCGGCTCATCGCCGAGGCGCTGCGGGCGGCCGGCCCGGTCGTCTCCAACGCGCTGGGCGCCAATATGCCGGCCGGTATCACCTCGGCCCTGGCGGGCGGCTCCGATGCCCGCTACGGCGTCATCGAGGTCGATGAGAAGTACCTCGCCGGTGTGGCGCGCGACACCGAGCCCAAGGCCATCGCGCTCCTCAACCTCTCCCGTGACCAGCTCGACCGCGCCGCCGAGACCCGGATGCTCGCCGAGAAGTGGCGCGAGGGCCTGACCGGCAGCAAGGCGGTCGTGATCGCCAACGCCGACGACCCGCTGATTGTCTGGGCCGCCTCCTCCAGCCCCAATGTGGTGTGGGTCGCGGCCGGGCAGGAGTGGAAGGACGACGCCTGGTCCTGCCCGTCCTGCGGCGGTGTGCTGCAGCGCCCGGGCGACGACTGGGTCTGCGGGGAGTGCGGCTTCCGCCGCCCGGTGCCCAGCTGGGCGCTGAACGGCGACTACGTCCTCGACCCGCACGGCGCCGCCTGGCCCATCCACCTCCAGCTCCCCGGCCGCGCCAACAAGGCCAACGCGGCCACTTCGGCCGCCGTCGCCGCCACCTTCGGGGTGCCCCCGCAGGTCGCGCTGGAGCGGATGTACCAGGTCCAGGCCGTGGCCGGCCGGTATGACGTGGTCACCTTCCAGGAGCGCCAGCTGCGGCTGCTGCTGGCGAAGAACCCGGCCGGCTGGCTGGAGACCTTCTCGCTGATCGACCCGCCGCCCACCCCGGTGATCCTCTCGGTGAACGCGCGCGGCGCCGACGGCACCGACACCTCCTGGCTCTGGGACGTGGACTACCCCCGGCTCGCCGGACACCCGATCTGCCTGATCGGCGACCGCAAGCTGGACCTCGCGGTGCGCCTGGAGGTCGCCGGGCTGGACTTCCGGGTCTGCGCGGACGCGGACGAGGCGGTGCGGATCTCCCCGCCCGGCCGCATCGAGGTGATCGCCAACTACACCGCGTTCCAGGACCTGCGCCGCCGGGTCGGCAACTGACCCCCCGTACGAGAGGCACGAAGATGCGTAGCACGAGCCAGAACGGCCTGCGTCTGGTGTGGGTCTACCCCGACCTGCTGAGCACGTACGGCGACCAGGGCAACGTCCTGGTGGTGGAGCGCCGGGCGCGGCAGCGCGGGCTGGAGGTCTCCCGCCTGGACGTCCGCTCCGACCAGCAGATCCCCACCTCAGGGGACGTCTATCTGATCGGCGGCGGCGAGGACCGCCCGCAGCGGCTGGCCGCCGAGCGGCTGATGCGGGACGGCGGGCTGAACCGGGCGGTGGCCAACGGGGCGATCGTCTTCTCGGTGTGCGCCGGGTACCAGATCCTCGGCCATGAGTTCGTCAACGACCTCGGCCAGCGCCAGCAGGGCCTGGGCCTGCTGGACGTGGTCAGCACCCGCGGCGAGGGCGCCCGGTGCGTCGGGGACGTGCTGGCCGACATCGACGAGCGGCTGGCGCTGCCCCCGCTGACCGGCTTCGAGAACCACCAGGGCGTCACCCACCTGGGCCCGACCGCCCGCCCCTTCGCCCGGGTCCGGTTCGGCAACGGAAACGGCACCGGGGACGGCTTCGAGGGCGCGTACAGCGACACCGTCTTCGGCACGTACATGCACGGCCCGGTGATGGCCCGCAACCCGCACATCGCGGACCACCTGCTGAAGCTGGCCCTCGATGTGAACGCGCTGCCGCCGGTCAACGACCAGTGGTACGAGGCGCTGCGCAACGAGCGGATCGCGGCGGCGACCCAGCCCGCCTGAGCCGCACCCCGCTCGCTCGAGCGCAGCTCAGACGCCGTGCGAACGCAGGGTGACCGCATGGCGGACATCAGGCCGGCAACCGCGCCCCCGCCGCCCGCCCGCTTGTAGGGTGGCGGGGTCCCGCCGGACGACGCGGTCCGGCCGTCGGCCCCCATCTCAGACAGAGGTATGCGTGCCATGCGCATTGGTGTGCTCACGTCCGGCGGCGACTGCCCCGGCCTGAACGCGGTCATCAGGTCAGTCGTCCACCGCGCCACCGTCGACCACGGCGATGAGGTGATCGGCTTCCAGGACGGCTGGAAGGGCCTGCTGGAGTGCGACTACCGCAAGCTCGACCTGGACGCCGTGAGCGGCATCCTGGCCCTCGGCGGCACCATCCTCGGCTCCACCCGGGTACGCCCCGAGCATCTGCGGGACGGCGTGGAGCGGGCCAAGGGGCATGTGGCGGAGCTCGGCCTGGACGCGGTCATCCCCATCGGCGGGGAGGGCACGCTCAAGGCCGCCCGGCTGCTCTCGGACGCCGGACTGCCGATCGTCGGCGTGCCCAAGACCATCGACAACGACATCGCCTCGACCGATGTGACCTTCGGCTTCGACACCGCGGTCGGGGTCGCCACCGAGGCCCTGGACCGGCTCAAGACCACCGCGGAGTCCCATCAGCGGGTGCTGATCGTCGAGGTCATGGGGCGGCACACCGGCTGGATCGCGCTGCACTCGGGCATGGCCGCGGGCGCCCACGCCATCGTCGTCCCGGAGCGCCCGTTCGACATCGAGGAGCTGGCCGGGGCCGTCGGGGCGCGGTTCGAGGCGGGCAAGAAGTTCGCGATCGTGGTGGTGGCCGAGGGCGCCAAGCCGCGCGAGGGCACGATGGACTACGAGGCCGGCGGCAAGGACGTCTACGGCCATGAGCGCTTCGCGGGCATCGCCCGCCACCTCTCCGTGGAGCTCGAGCGGCGGCTCGGCAAGGAGGCGCGGGCGGTCATCCTGGGCCATGTGCAGCGCGGTGGCACCCCGACGGCGTACGACAGGGTGCTGGCCACCCGCTTCGGCTGGCACGCGGTCGAGGCGGTCCACCGCGGCGAATTCGGCACGATCACGGCGCTGCGCGGCACGGACATCACCCTGGTGCCGCTCGCGACGGCCGTGGAGCGGCTGAAGACGGTCCCCACCGAGCGGTATGCCGAGGCCGAGTGCGTGCTGTGATCTGAGCGGTTCTAGGCTGGTGCGAGCACATTTCGTGCGCACCGGGAGGAGAACTTGCTCATGGATCACGGCGGGCACGGCATGATGATGGATCTGCCGCCGTTCACGCTGTCGCGCGGGCTGGAGTTCGGCGGCGATCCGTTCTTCCTGGTCGGCTGTGTGCTGGCGCTCGGTCTTTACGGCTGGGGCGTCGTCCGGCTGCGGCGGCGCGGTGACGCCTGGCCGGTGGGGCGCGTGGTCTCCTTCGTGCTCGGGGTGCTGACCATCGCGGTCGCGATGTGCACCAAGCTGAATGACTACGGCATGGTCATGTTCAGCGTCCATATGGTGCAGCACATGATCATCAGCATGGTCTCGCCGATCCTGCTGCTGCTGGGCGCGCCGGTCACGCTGACATTGCGGGCCCTCCCGGCGGCCGGGCGCGGCCGCAAGGGGCCCCGGGAGCTGCTGGTCGCGCTGTTGCACAGCCGCTATATGCGGATCATCACCCACCCGGCGTTCACCATCCCGCTGTTCATCGCGAGCCTGTACGCGCTGTACTTCACGTCGCTCTTCGACTTCCTGATGGAGAGCAAGGCCGGGCATATCGCGATGATGGTCCACTTCCTCGCGGTGGGCCTGGTCTTCTTCTGGCCGATCATGGGCGTGGACCCGGGCCCGCACCGGCCCGGCTATGTGATGCGGATGCTGGAGCTGTTCGCGGGCATGCCGTTCCACGCGTTCTTCGGCATCGCGCTGATGATGGCGTCCGAGCCCATGGTCGGCACGTACAAGCACCCGCCCGCCTCGCTGGGCATCGACGCGCTGTCGGACCAGACCTGGGCGGGCGGTATCGCCTGGGCCTTCAGCGAGATCCCGTCGGTGATCGTGCTGGTGGCGCTGGTCTACCAGTGGTACAAGTCCGAGCAGCGCCAGGCGCGGCGCATCGACCGCACCGCGGACCGGGACGGCGACCAGGAGCTCGCGGCGTACAACGCCTATCTGGCCTCGCTCCAGTCCCGGAGCCAGTGAGGGGTCCAGGGGCGAAGCCCCTGCCACGCGGCGGAGCCGCATAAAGACCCGCCGGACACCCCGTAGCGGCCGGGCCCGGACCGCGAGACCATGGACCCGGGCCCTGGGTGGGCCCGGGTCCTGGCGAAGGGGCGTCGGGACCGCCGTGAGGAGGTCGGGGATGCCCGGTTCCGCGAAGGCGATGACGGTGGCCACGGTGGGGGGTCTGGTGCTGGTGACGGCCTACACCGTGGCTCTGGGGAGCAACGGCTGGCTCTGGTTCAGCTGGGTGGTGCTCGGACTGCTGACCGTGGGGGTCGTGGTGGCCCGGGGCTGATCTCTACCGGGCGGAGGACCCCTTCGGAGCGGATTCCGAGTCCCTGCCCAGCAGCCACCGCCATAACGCCGCCCACCATGGGACGCGCCCGGGGGCCGGCGCCTCGGGGCCGGACCGGACGGGGGCCGGGGCCGACGCCTCCTCGGGCAGCGAGGGCATCCGCCGCCGAGGGGACAGGAGGGCCTCGACGGGGAGGTCCATGATGTCCGGCTCGGGGCGCCGGGGCATGAACTCCACCGGCAGCTCCACGAGATGGCGGGAGATCCAGGACGAGAGCCAGGTCAGCTCGGTCTCGTCCACGGCCAGCCGCAGATCGGGCAGGCGCAGCAGCAGGGTGTCGATGGCGGTGTCCGTGATGGCCCGGCCGATGTCCTGCCCCGGGCATTCATGGGGGCCGCCGCTGAAGGCGAGATGGGACCGGTTGCCGTACATGGGCGCGGCGATGTCGGGGCGGATGGCCGGGTCGACGTTCCCGGCGGCCAGCCCCAGCAGCAGCATGTCCCCGGCCTTGATCCGCTGACCGCCCAGCTCGGTGTCCCCGGTGGCCCAGCGGCCGGGGACGACCGTGAGCGGGGGCTCGTTCCACAGCACGTGCTCGATGGCGTCCGGCAGCGTCATATGGCCGCCGGCCAGGGAGGCGCGGAACCGCGGGTCGGTGAGGACCATGCGCAGCGTGTTGGCCATCAGATTGGTGGTGGTCTCGTTGCCGGTGAGCAGCACCAGCCGCAGATGCTGGACCACCTCCTCCTCGGTGAGGCCGGAGGGGTGGGCCAGCAGCCAGGACGCCAGGTCCTCACCGGGTTCGGCGCGCTTG
Organism: Streptomyces endocoffeicus; assembly: GCF_016741935.1. Classification (GTDB taxonomy): domain Bacteria; phylum Actinomycetota; class Actinomycetes; order Streptomycetales; family Streptomycetaceae; genus Streptomyces; species Streptomyces endocoffeicus. The sequence goes on from NZ_JAERRG010000001.1 coordinate 1,810,905, forward strand.
CGGTCCACCAGGCCCTTGAGGGCGTCGGTGACGTACGCGTCGCTGCGCAGGGCCGTCTCGGTGCCCTTCATCAGGTCCCGGGTGGCCTCCACCAGCCGTGGGCCGTACTCGTCGGGCATGCCCAGCAGTTGGGTGAGGACGAGCATGGGCAGCTGCTGGGCGAAGGCGGTGACCATTTCCGCGCCCCCGTCGGCGCAGAAGTCGTTCACCAGCTGGTGGGTGAAGCGGGTGACATGGCGGCGGATCCCGCGGCGGTCGAAGCGCCCCATGGACTCGGTGAGCGCGGCCCGCAGCCGCTCGTGCTCGTCACCGTCGGCGAAGGTGCACATGGGCTGCCAGCCGACCACCGGCAGCAGGGGCGAGTCGGCGGCGATCCCGCCGTCCTTCCAGGCGTGCCAGTGGCGGGAGTCGCGGGAGAAGCGGGAGGGGGTGCGGGAGACCTCCAGGTTCTCGCGGTAGCCCAGCAGCAGCCAGGCCGGTATGCCACCGTCGAGCACGATCGGGGCCACCGGGCCGTGCTCGGCGCGCAGCCGCTCGTACAGCCCCATCGGGTCCTTCTCGTTCTCGGGCCCGAGGAGGTCCACCAGACCGGCGTCTCCGTCGGAGAGCACGGTGTGGACGGGGCACCGGGTGGGCGGCGGATCGGCGGGCCCGGTGCCGGGGTCGTCGGGATGAGGAGTCACGGTGTCTCCGGGGTCACGGTGTGGAGGGATTGCAGATGGCGTACGAGGGCGAGGAGGGTGTCGCGGCTGGAGGTCCGGTCGCGGGCATCGCAGTCGATCATCGGTACGGTGTCGGGCAGGTCCATGGCCGCGCGCAGGTCCGCCATGGAGTGGACGGGGGCCTCGGGGAACGCGTTGACCGCGATCACGAACGGCACCCCGCGCTCCTCGAGCCGCCCGACCGCGTCGAAGCTGACCTCCAGACGGCGGGTGTCGATCAGGACCACGGCGCCCAGGGCGCCCTCGAAGAGGCCGTTCCACAGGAACCAGAACCGCTCCTGGCCGGGGGTGCCGAACAGATAGAGCACCAGCCGTTCGTTGAGGCTGATCCGGCCGAAGTCCATCGCGACGGTGGTCTCGGTCTTGCGCTCGATCCCGGCGATGTCGTCCACGCCGACCCCGGCCTGGGTCATGGTCTCCTCGGTGGTCAGCGGGCGGATCTCGCTCACCGAGCCGACCATGGTGGTCTTGCCGACGCCGAAGCCGCCGACGATCACGACCTTGACGGCGGCGGCCGCGGAGGCGGGGAGGTTGTCCTCGCTGCGCGGTCCGGCGATTCCCTCAGAGGTTCTGTAGTCCATGCATCACCGCCTGCAGCAGGTCGGGGTCGGGCAGCACGGCGGCCGGGACCGGCGCCCTGGCCTCCACCCGGTCGTCCCGCAGCAGCCCCGCGAGGAGCACGGTGACGGTGGAGACGGGCAGGACCAGATACGCGGAGATCTCGGCCACCGAGAGCGGGAACTGGCACATCCTCAGCACGGCCGCGGCCTCGGGTGCCATCCCCGGCTCCGGTTCGGCGCGCGCCACGATGAGGCTGACGAGTTCGACGGGCCGGTGCCGGGGTTCCTGCGGGGCACGGCCGCGGCTGACCGTGTAGAGCCGCTCCGGGCCGCCCTCGTCCCACGGCTTGCCGGGCTCGCTCATGTCACGCGTCCGTCGACCCGCGGCGGGCTGCTGAGGTGCTCCCCGAGCCGGGCGACGAGATCTCTCATGCACTGGCCCATCAGCCCGGCGTCCACGCTGTCCTCGGCGAGCACCGCCAGATAGGAGCTGGTACCGGCCGCCATCAGATAGAAGAACCCGCCGTCGACCTCGATGACGACCAGCCGCATCCGGCCGTCCCCGTCGGGGAATTCGGCGGCGATCGCGCCGGAGAGGCTCTGCAGCCCGGCGCAGGCGGCGGCCAGGCGGTCGGCGGTGTCCTTGTCCGTGCCCACCTGGGCCATGCACAGGCCGTCCGAGGACAGCAGGACCACGTGCCGGGTCTCCGGAACGCTGGACGCCAGGTCCCGGAGCATCCAGTCCATGTTGAACCGCGGTTGCGTCACTTGCCTACTCATCCTTGTCCGACGTGTTCTGAGTGTGCGGGGTGTTCGGGGTGCTCGAGCTGTCCGGGGCGCTGGGGGACGTCCGGGGGTCCGGCGCGTCCGTGGCGGCGTCCGCCGCCGGGATCGGCTCGCCGTTGAGCCCCTTGGTGAAGGCGTCCAGCCAGATCCCCGGCTGTACCGGCTGCTGGGCCGGTTCACGGGGCGGGGCGGGCGCCGCCGGGGGCGCGGAGTCGACACGGAACGACTGGGGGGCCGGGGCGACCATGGGCATCCGGCGGCGGCGCTGCGGGAGTCCGGCGCCGTTCTGCCGGAAGCCGGGGCCGGGGCGGCCCTGCGCCAGCGGGCCGGTGCGGGTGGGCGACGGCAGCGGGGTGGCCCGCTTGATGGGCTTGGGCGGGGGCAGTTTGGCCGCGCGGGCGATCGCGCCGCCGGGCGCGGGGGTGGGGCAGATGATGTCCTGCGGTACGATCAGCACCGCGCGCACCCCGCCGTACGCCGAGGGCCGCAGCGAGATCTGGAACCGGTACCGCACGGCGAGCCTGCCGACCACGGCCAGGCCGAGCCTCGGTGTCTCGCCCAGGTCGTTGAGGTCGAATCCGGTGGCCGCCTGGAGCAGCACCGCGTCGGTGCGTCTGCGCGCCTCCTCCGACAGGCCCACCCCGGCGTCCTCGATCTCGATCGCGACCCCGGACTGGACCTCGATCGCGGTCAGGTGCACCCGGGTCTTGGGCGGCGAGTAGCGGGTGGCGTTGTCCAGCAGTTCGGCCAGGGCGTGGATCAGCGGCTCCACCGAGGGGCCGACGATGGCGACGTCCGCCACCGAGTGCAGATCCACCCGCTCGTACTCGAGGATGCGGGACATGGCGCCGCGGCAGACGTTGAACAGCGGCACCTCCTTCTGCCACTGGCGGCCCGGCCGGGAGCCGCCCAGGACCGCGATGGAGTCCGCCAGCCGGCCGATGAGGGCGTTGCCGTGGTCCAGGTGGAGCAGATCCTCGAAGACGTCCGGGTCGGCGCCGTGCTTGTCCTCCATCTCCCGCATGTCCTGGGCCTGTTGGTGGACGATGGCCTGCACCCGGCGGGCGATGTTGACGAAGGCCCGCTGGGCCGCGTCCCTCAGGTCCTCCTCGGTCCGCACGGTGTCCAGCACCCACCGCAGCAGTTGCTCGTGGGCGGCGTCGAAGTCCGGGTCGAGACGGGGCGCGTAGTCGACGTCCTTCATCGCCTCGTGCACCATGGCGCCGCGCCGCAGCCGGGCCACCGTCGCGGGGAGCACCTCCCGGGTCAGCCGCCGGATCTCCGCCTCCTGGGCCGCCAGGCGCTGCCGGGACTCGGCCTCCTGGGCGGCGAGCCGGGTGCGCAGCGTGCTGATCAGCCGGCCGCGGCGCATCGCCTCGGCCGCCGCGAAGGCCACCGCGAGCGTCGCCGCCACTCCGCACCAGGCGACCGTGGCCCGCGCCCCGGACGGGACCACGGCGACGGCCAGCGCCGCGCAGAACGCCATCGCGGCGGGAGGGATGACCCATACGAGCGTGGAGGCGGGCCGTCGGCCTCCGGGTGAGCTGCCGCCTCCGGATGAGGTGCCGGCGAAAACCATGGGCATCCTTAAAAACAGCGAAGAGAAAATGAGTGCGAAATGCGGGCGATGAACCAGCCCGTCATGGGCCCTGGAGCATAGCGGTTTCACCGTCACATGAATCGAAGATGCTTTTTTCTTCGGAATGCATCACGGTGAATTCAAAGAGCGTGAAAAAGCGATCATCTGCACTCACCCTTTGACCGTGAATGATCGGCCGAGGGCGAATCTGCTCATGGCGAAGGAGTCTGGGCAGCGTGGCACTCGGGCTCTTAGCGTCCCGGCATGAGCACTGGGAGCGCATGTGTGATCGGGGCGACGGGGCAGATCGGCCGGGCGGCGGTGCGCGCGCTCGCCGAGGAGGGATGGCGGGTGCGGGCCGCCTCGCGCGGCGGGGGCCGCGACGAGAGCTGGCCCGGGTCGGTGGAGAGCGTGGCCGTGGACCGGGACGACGACGCCGCGGTGGCCGCGCTGATCGGCGACGGCCGCGATGTGGTGCTGGACTGCGTCGCCTACGGCCGGGCGCACGCACGGCAGTTGCTGGGGCTCGCCGACCGGATCGGATCGGCGGTGGTGATCTCCACCGGAGCGGTGTACGAGGACGACCAGGGCCGGGGCTTCGCGACCCAGGACCGGCCGGACGGCGCCCCGCGGTATCCGGTGCCGCTCCCCGAGTCCCAGCGGACCGTCCCGCCGGGCGATGGCTACGGCAGCCGGAAGGTGGCGCTGGAGCGGGAGCTGCTGGGCGCCGGGGACCGGCTGCCGACGACCCTGCTGCGCGCCGGGGCGATCCACGGCCCGCACTGCCGCACCCCCCGCGAGCTGTACTTCGTCAAACGGGCGCTGGACGGGCGGCCGGTGCGGATCCTGGCGCACGGCGGCCGCAGCCGGTTCCATCCGGTGCATGTCGACAACATCGCGGAGCTGGTGCGGCTGGCCGCCCACCGGCCCGGTTCCCGGGTGCTCAACGCGGGCGATCCACAGGCCCCGACGGTCGCCGACATCGCCGCCGCCGTGGACGCGGTGCTGGAGGTGCGCAGCGAGCTGGTGCTGGTCGACGGGGAGCCGCCGCATCCGCATGTCGGCAGCACGCCCTGGAGCCTGGCCCACCCCCTCGTCTACGACATGTCCGCGGCCGAACGGGAGTTGGGCTACCGCCCGGTGACCGGCTATGCGGAATCGCTCCCGGCGACCGTCGCCTGGCTGACGGACCGGCTGGCGGCCGACCCGGACTGGCGCACCGCCTTCCCCGACATGGCCGCCGCCTACGGCCCGATGACCGATCTGTTCGACTACGCGGCCGAGGACGCGTGGCTGCGGGGCGGCGGGAACTCCCCCGCGCCCTGATCGACACGGGGCGTAGAGCGTGATCGGCGCGGTGCCGTACGGCCTGATCGCCGCGGGGCCGCACTGCGGACAAACGGAACCGGGCCCGTGCGGGGAAACGCACGGGCCCGGCCCATCACCGCGTACCGCCGACTACTTCACGACGGCGGCCGCCTCCTTGGCTGCCTTCGCGTCCTTCGCGGACACGCCCGACTTCGCGGGCACCGGTGTGGCGTGCGGGGCGCAGGTCACGTCCTTGGCGTCCACCGTGCCCTGGAGCAGGTAGGCGTCCACCCGGTCGTTGACACACGGGTTCACCAGACCGGTGACCCCGTGCGAACCGGCGTCCTTCTCGGTCACCAGACGCGAGCCCTTCAGCCGCTTGTGCAGCTCCACCGCGCCGTCGTACGGGGTCGCGGCGTCACGGGTGCTCTGCACGATCAGCGTCTTGGGCAGCCCCTTGGCGGCCCCCACCTCCAGCGGGGTCCCCTGCTTGGCTCCCCAGGTGGCGCACGGCAGGTTCATCCAGGCGTTGGACCAGGTCAGGAAGGGGTAGTCGCGGTGGAGCCGGGTGTTGTCCCGATCCCACTTCGCCCAGCCGGTCGGCCACTTGGCGTCGGCGCACTCGACGGCGGTGTAGACGGCGTTGCCGTTCTCCGAGGCGATGTTGCCCGCGGTGTCGGACATGTCCGGGCCCGCGGCCTCGACCAGCGCCTTCTCATCGCCGCCGAGGTAGTCGCTCCACACCTGGGCAACCGTGGCCCACGACGAGTCGTAGTACGGAGCGCTCTGGAAGAACCCGAGCAGCTCGGCCGGGCCCACGACCCCGCCGATGGGGCTCTTCTTGGCGGCCGCGCGCAGCGTCTCCCACTGCTTCTGGACCTTCGCCGGGGTGTCGCCGATGTGGTAGGCGGCGTCGTTCTTGGCGACCCACGCCTTCCAGTCGTTCCAGCGCGTCTCGAAGGCGACGTCCTGGTCCAGGTTGGCCTGGTACCAGATCTTCTCCCGCGAGGGGTTCACCACGCTGTCCACGATCAGCCGGCGCACATGGGTCGGGAAGAGCGTCGCGTAGACCCCGCCGATGTACGTTCCGTAGGACACGCCCAGGTAGTTGAGCTTCTTGTCGCCGAGCGCGGCCCGGATGACGTCGATGTCCCGGGCGGTGTTGGGCGTCGTCATCTGCGGCAGCATCCAGCCGCTGCGCTCCTTGCACCCGTCGGCGTACTCACGGGCCAGCTTGCGCTGGACGCGCTTGTCCGCCTCGCTGTCGGGCACCGGGTCCAGCTTCGGGGCCTTGACGAACTCCTGGGGATCCACGCAGGAGATGGCCGCGGAGTGGCCCACCCCGCGCGGGTCGAAGCCGACGAAGTCGTACGCCTTCGACACCTTCGTCCACAGCGGGTTCTTGGTGGTGACCCGGGTCGGGAAGCGCAGCCCGGAGCCGCCGGGCCCGCCCGGGTTGTAGATCAGCGAGCCCTGCCGCTCGGCGGCGGAGCCGGTGTTGGCGATCCGGTCCACCGCGAGCTTGATGGTGCGGCCGTTCGGCTTGGCGTAGTCGAGCGGCACGGTGACATAGCCGCACTGGATGGGCTTGGCGAGCCCCCAGTCGGCCGGGCAGTCCGTCCAGTCGATGCCCTTCTTCGCGGCCTTGGCCGCGGCCACCGCCACACCACGGGCCTCGGCGGCCCCGCCGGGCGTCCGCTCCGAGGCCCCGGCCGTGGGGGCGGCCAGCGCACCGGTTATCAGCGCACCGGCGATCACACCGCCGGTCGCGCCGAAGAGTGCTGTGCGTCTCACGTAGTCATCCCCCTGCTTTGTTGCGCCGCCACGACGCGGCGATGATCACAGAGTGTCAGGGGGATTCTTCTGTCTTGCTTACCGCCGAGTACAGGGCAAACCGCCGTTTCTTTATCAAGACGTGAACATCAGCCCACGGCCGCGACCGCCGCGTCGAGGGCCCGGCGGAGGTGGAGGGCGTCCGGCGCCACGGCGGTGGCGAGGGCGGCGGGGCCGGTCAGCGGCGTGAGAACGGCGGTCTCGGCGAGGGTGCGGGGCGTGATGGGACGAGCGTCATAGGCCGGATCGACGACGAGCAGCTGGCCCACCGCCCGATGGCCGCCGAGGACCGCGCCGCCGTCCCAGCCGGGGGCGCCGGGGCCGTGGGCGAGCTCCTGGTCGAGGAGCGGGCGCCCGGCGCGGCGGACGGTGAGGCGGCTGGTCAGACGGCCCGGGGATTCGCCGGTGCGGCCCAGTATCTGCTCCTCGCGGAGCACGAGGCGGGCGGTGGGCGCGAGTTCGACGCGGGTGGTCATCAGCAGTTGGCTGCCATGGGCGGAGATCAGGGGCTCGGGCAGCCAGTGCAGGGTCGCACCGTCGGCGACGGTCAGCCGGATCTCGTAGTACGCGGGCCCGGCCGCCCGTCCGGGCAGGGCGATAGTGGCCGCGGCGGAGCCGACGCGCAGCCGGGCACCCGGCCCGGCAGTCACCTCCAGGGCGATCCGATCGCCGCCGAGGGGCGCGCTCATGGCCCCGACCACGGTGACCCACGCCTCCCCAACCGCGCCCCGGGTACGCCGCAACGCGAGCGGCCCGTCCCCGGCGAGCACGGGCAACGCGGTACCCCCGCGCCCGTCCGCCTCGGCGACGAGACGGGCGGTGGCCCGTACGGCCGGGCCGGAGACGCCGGTTGCAGGCGAGGTGCCCGTCGCGCCCGAGATGTCCGCCGCGCCTGCGGTGCCCTCCGCGGCAGAGGCGGCCGTCGTAGCCAAGGCGGCCGTCGTAGCCGAGACGGCCGTCGTAGCCGAGGCGGCCGTCGTAGCCGAGGCGGCCGTCGTAGCCGAAGGGGCCGGGCCGCGCCGCGGGTCCGGGGCTTCCCGCTCCGGAGCGCTCCCCGGCATCCGCGGCGCGGGGTGTGGCGGTACGCCACCCGGTGCGTCCGGAGCGGCCACCAGCGGTCGCTCCGCCCCGGCCGCGGTGTCCGGGGCGGGGGTCATGCCGGGGCCGCTGTCCAGGCGGCCAGGCGGGCGTTGACCCAGTCGGCGATGGGGCGGACGCCGTCCTCGGCGACCAGGGAGGTGAAGGCGACGGGGAGTTCACCGCGCTGGGCCTCGGCGTCGCGGGCCATGCGTGCCAGGTCCGAGCCGACGTAGGGGGCCAGGTCGGTCTTGTTGACCACGAGCAGATCGGCGGTGGTCACGCCCGGGCCGCCCTTGCGCGGGATGTCGTCGCCGCCCGCGACGTCGATGACGAACACCTGCGCGTCCACCAGGCCCTTGGAGAACGTCGCGGTGAGGTTGTCCCCGCCGGACTCGACCAGGATCAGATCGAGCGGACCCACGGTCTCCTCGAGCTCCTCGACCGCCTCCAGGTTGGCGGAGATGTCGTCACGGATCGCGGTGTGCGGGCAGGCGCCGGTCTCCACGGCGGTGATGCGCTCCGGCGGCAGTACGGCGTTGCGCAGCAGGAACTCGGCGTCCTCGCGGGTGTAGATGTCATTGGTGACCACGGCGAGGGAGAGTCGGTCGCGCAGCGCCCGGCACAGCGCGGCGACGGTCGCGGTCTTGCCCGAGCCCACCGGTCCGCCGAGGCCGATACGCAGCGCCCGGCGGGTGCCGTCGGGGCGGTGGAGGCCGGTGGCGCCGTAGGTGTGGCGCGGGGGGTAGGTGTCCGCGTGGTCGAGATGCATGAACGGCTCCGATGTTCCAGCAGGGGGCGGGGACGGCGCGGGCCCGGTTACGAGGCGAAGAGGCGTACGGACCAGGTGGCGTGCTGTTCGGCGGCGATATCGAGCAGCGGCGCGGAGGCGGCGGGCAGCGCGCCCGGACCCTCGTCGAGGGCCCGCCGCGCCGCGTCGGCGGCCCGCGCCACGACCTGGTCCAGCTCGGGGGCGAGGCGGGCGAGGACGGCGGTGGCGTCGAAGGGGTCGAGGCTCAGCAGCCGTACGGCGGCGGTCGCGGGCCCGCTCACCGCCTCGTACCCGGCGGCGTACGCGGCGTCCGGCGGCCCCAGCCCGGCGGCCCGCGCGGTGAGCCCGAGCACCACGGGCTGATGCGCCCCGCGCGGGCGGGCGGCGGCCAGGGCGTCCAGCTCGGGCGACGGCCAGGTGGCGCGGGCGGCGCGCATCAGCTGGCGCCCGAGCCGCCGGGCGGTGGCCCGCAGCGCGGAGCTGGGGGTACGGGCGTCCGCCGCATCGTCCAGCGCGAGCGGATCGAGCCCGGCGGCGGCCGCGGCGGCGAGCCCCGCCGCGGTGAGCCCAGCGGTGTGCAACCGGCCCCGGCAGAACGCCTCCAGGGAGGCCGCGTCATGGACCCGGCCCGCCGCGACAGCGGCCTCGGCACCACCGGAATGCGCATGGCCTCCGGCGGGAAACCGACCATCGGCGAGCACCAGCAACGCCCCGACCCCACCGGGGGCTCCGCCCACGGGTGACCATTGGCGGGCCCGGTCTGGCCCGTCCGCCGGCCGGCCATCCGCGGCCGGGGCGCGGGCGTCCCCAGGAGTGGGCGGGGTCTCGTTCGTGGGCATGACGGGTCCGGTCAGAAGAGGAAGTACCGCTGGGCCATGGGAAGTTCCGTCGCCGGGGCCGGTTCGACGGGCTCGCCGTCGATCGTCACGGTGAACGTGTCGGGGTCGACCTCGACCCGCGGCAGGGCGTCGTTCTCCCGCATGTCCGCCTTGGTCACCCCCCGCGTGCCGCGGATCGCGGCGAACCGCTTGTGGAGGTCCAGCCGGTCCGCCAGGCCGTCGTCCAGGGCGGCCTGGGTCACGAAGTTGACCGAGCCCCTGGCCGCCGCGCGGCCGAGCGCGCCGAACATGGGGCGCGGCAGGACCGGCTGCGGGGTCGGGATGGAGGCGTTGGCGTCGCCCATCTGCGCATACGCGATCTGACCGCCCTTGATGACCAGGTGGGGTTTGACGCCGAAGAACGCGGGGTCCCAGAGCACCAGGTCGGCCAGCTTTCCGGGCTCCACCGAGCCGATCTCACCGTCGAGGCCCTGCGCCACCGCCGGGTTGATGGTGTATTTGGCGACATAGCGACGCGCCCGGTGGTTGTCGGCGCGGCCGTCCCCAGCCAACGCCCCGCGTCGTCGCTTCATCACATGCGCGGTCTGCCAGGTGCGCAGCACCACCTCGCCGATCCGCCCCATGGCCTGGGAGTCGGAGGAGATGATCGAGATCGCGCCGAGGTCGTGCAGCACATCCTCGGCGGCGATGGTGCTGGGCCGGATGCGGGACTCGGCGAAGGCGAGGTCCTCGGGGACGGCCGGGTTGAGGTGGTGGCAGACCATCAGCATGTCGAGGTGCTCCTCGACGGTGTTGACGGTGTGCGGGCGGGTCGGATTGGTTGAGCTGGGCAGTATGTTCGGCTGGGAGACCACGGTGATGATGTCGGGCGCGTGCCCGCCGCCCGCGCCCTCGGTGTGATACGCGTGGAGGGTGCGCCCGGCGATGGCGGCGAGGGTGTCGCCGACGAAGCCCGCCTCGTTGAGGGTGTCGGTGTGGATGGCGAGCTGGGCGCCGCTCTCCTCGCAGACGCCGAGGCAGGCGTCGATGGCGGCGGGGGTCGCCCCCCAGTCCTCATGGATCTTGAATCCGAGGGCTCCGCCGCGCAGTTGGGACCACATCGCCTCGCGCGAGACGGTGTTGCCCTTGCCGAGCAGCCCGATGTTGACCGGATACCCCTCCAGCGCCTCGAACATCCGGGCGAGATGCCAGGGGCCGGGGGTGACGGTGGTGGCCTTGGTGCCCTCGGCGGGTCCGGTGCCGCCGCCGACGAGGGTGGTGATCCCGGAGCAGAGCGCCTGGTCGACGAGGGTCGGGGAGATGAAGTGGACATGGGCGTCGATGGCGCCCGCGGTGAGGATCCTGCCGTTGCCCGCGATGACCTCGGTCTCGGGCCCGATGACGAGGTCGGGGTGGACGCCGTCCATGGTGTCGGGGTTCCCGGCCTTGCCGATCCCGGTGATACGGCCGTCACGCAGGCCGATGTCCGCCTTGACGACGCCCCAGTGGTCGAGCACGACGGCCCCGGTGATCACGGTGTCGGGGGCGCCCTCGGCGCGGGTGGCGCGGGACTGGCCCATGGATTCGCGGATCACCTTGCCGCCGCCGAAGACCGCCTCGTCCCCGGCCCGGCCGGGCCCGCCGCCGCGGTCCTCCTCGATCTCGATGAAGAGGCCGGTGTCGGCGAGCCGGATGCGGTCACCGGTGGTGGGGCCGTAGAGATCGGCGTACGCGGCGCGGTTCAGTTCAGCGGTCATCGAGCTCTCCTCCCGTCTCCCCGCGCAGCCCCGGCACGATCCGCTCCCCCGCGATCGGGATCAGGGCGACCTCCACGGGGATGCCCGGTTCGAAGCGCACGGCGGTGCCCGCGGCGATGTTCAGCCGCTTGCCGCGGGCGGCGGCGCGGTCGTAGTCGAGGCCGGGGTTGGCCTCGGCGAAGTGGTAGTGGGAGCCGACCTGGACGGGCCGGTCGGCGGCGTTGAGCACGGTGAGACGGGTGACGGGCCGCCCCTCGTTGAGGGGCACCGGCTCATCGGCGTACAGGATCTCTCCGGGGATCATGGGCAGGCCCCCCCGTCAGGCGATCGGCTGATGGACGGTGACCAGCTTGGTGCCGTCGGGGAAGGTGGCCTCGACCTGCACGTCCTGGAGCATCTCGGGTACGCCCTCCATGACCTCGTCGCGGGTGAGCACCCGGCGGCCGGAGGCCATCAGCTCGGCGACGCCGCGGCCGTCGCGGGCGCCCTCCAGGATGTGTGCGGTGATCAGCGCCGTCGCCTCGGGGTGGTTGAGGAGCACGCCCCGGGCCCGTCGCTTCTCGGCCACGTCGGCGGCCACATGGATGAGCAGGCGTTCCTGCTCATGCGGGGTCAAGCGCATGCTTTCCACCTCATTCTCGCCCTTATCCCGCTAAAGCCCCTATCCGGCGGAGATCTCCCGCTCCGCGCCGTCCGGGTCGACTCGCGCCCAGCCTTCGCAGGCTAGTTCCGCGGCATTTCGTCGGCGTTAACTGAGCCCTTGCCCGAGCAACCATGATCAATTCGATCGGTGCTGCTCAAGACGGTCCTATGAGCCACCGTCACGTTCCCGTACCCCCTTCGGCGACCACCCGACATCCGCTCGGCGGACCCGTACGTCCGGCTATCGCACTTGACGGCCCCACCGCATAGCCCCGATTCTCATCACCGCAACACCATGATTCACCTGCTCCGCTCCAACCCCCCACATCACAACGGAGCCCAACTGTGAACCGAATAGCGTCAATTCGCCGCGGAAGCCTCGCGGCGGCAACCGGTGCCGCGCTCGCCGCGGCCCTGCTGAGCGGCGCCTCCGGCGCCGAGGCCGACGTCAACACCAAGGCCGCCGCCCCCGACGTGGACGTCGCGGCCGTCAAGGCCGACCTGGGCGAGCTGCAGTCCATCGCGGACGCCAACGGCGGCAACCGCGCCCATGGCGAGCCCGGCTACCAGAAGTCCCTGGACTTCATCAAGGGCAAGCTGGACGAGGCCGGATTCACCACCTCCGTCCAGGAGTTCACCTCCGGCGGCAAGAAGGGCTACAACCTCGTCGCCGACTGGAAGGGCGGTGCCGACGACAAGGTCGTGATGGCCGGTTCCCATCTCGACTCGGTCGAGGCCGGCCCCGGCATCAACGACAACGGTTCCGGCTCGGCCGCGATCCTCGAGGTCGCGCTCGCCGTGGCCAAGGCCGACCTCCAGCCCACCAAGCATCTGCGGTTCGCCTGGTGGGGCGACGAGGAGGACGGCATGGTCGGGTCGACGCACTACGTCGACAGCCTGGCGGCCGACGAGAAGTCGAAGATCGACTCCTACCTCAACTTCGACATGCTCGGCTCCCCCAACCCGGGCTACTTCGTCTATGACGACGACCCCGAGCTGGAGAAGGTCTTCAAGGACTGGTACGCGGCGAAGAACATCACCACCGAGAAGGAGACCGAGGGCGACGGCCGCTCGGACCACGCCCCGTTCAAGGACGCGGGCGTGCGGGTCGGCGGTCTGTTCACCGGCGCCGAGGCCACCATGAGCCAGGAGCAGGCCGACCAGTGGGGCGGCAAGGCGGGCGAGGCGTTCGACCCGTGCTACCACTCCGCATGCGACAAGACGTCGAACATCGACGACAAGGCGCTGGACCTGAACACCGACGCCATCGCCAACGCGATCTGGACGCTCAGCTCCTGACGAGCGCCCCCACACCGGACCGGCGCTGAGCCGGTCCGGTCCCGTCCGTCACTCCTCGCGGCCCGGACGCCGATCCCCGGCGTCCGGGCCGCTGTGTTCCGCCGCGATGCCGAAGCGCCGCCGTTCGCCCGGAGCGGACGAGGTGGGGCGCATCGAGGACACGGTGCTGATCACCTGTTCCTCCTCACCCGTCTCGATCTCCTCGAGTCGCCGCAGGTCCGCGGCGGACACCAGGGCGACAAGCGGCTTCCCGTGGCGCGTGACGACCACCCTCTCGCCGCCGTACACCACGCGGTTGATCAGCTCCGCGAGCTCTGCACGGGCTTGCGTCACCGGAATCTCGTAAGCCATGCTCCCATCATATCTGGATGTACATCCTGTACATTTTTTACGGAGCCAATGACACCGCCGACGACGACGCCGAGAGGTGACGCGATGGAACGACCGACCGCGCGCTATGTCCTGCCCGAGTTCACCGAGCGCACCAGCTCGGGGACGCAGACCATGGACCCCTACTCCAAGCTGCTCTCCGAGCGGATCGTCTTCCTCGGCACCCCGATCGACGACACCGCCGCCAACGATGTGATCGCGCAGCTGATCCATCTCGAGCACGCCGCGCCCGACCAGGACATCTCGCTCTACATCAACTCGCCCGGCGGCTCGTTCGGGGCCATGACGGCGGTCTACGACACCATGCGCTTCGTCTCCTGCGACATCGAGACGGTCTGCCTGGGCCAGGCCGCCTCGGCGGCCGCCGTACTGCTGGCCGCCGGCACCCCGGGCAAGCGCCTGGCCCTGCCGGGCGCGCGGATCCTCATCCACCAGGCCGCGTTCAGCGAGCCGGTCGAGGGCACCACCTCGGATCTGCAGATCCAGGCCAATGAGCTGCGGCGCACCCAGCGGATGCTCGAGGAGATGCTGGTGCGGCACACCGGCCGGAGCGCCGAGCGGATCCGGGCCGACATCGACCGCGACAAGATCTTCGACGCCGAGGGCGCGAGGGCGTACGGGCTGGTGGACGAGGTCACCCAGAGCCGTAAGCGGCCGGGCCCGCCGCCGCGGGCGAGGTGAGCGCGGTGCTGCCACCGGAGCTGCCCCCGCTGCCCGCGCTCACCCGCGCGGAGGGAGACGTGATCGACGGCTATCTGGAGGTGATCGATCTGCTGGGCCGGATCAATCCGGCGCGCGGCCGCGACACCTACGGCGGTCTGCGGGCCGCCCAGGCGCTGGTGGGGAAGGCCACCGCGCTGCGGGACGCGCTGACGCTGATGCATGAGCGCGGGGAGAGCGAGCTGCACACCGAGACCCTGGCCCGGGCGCTGCGGGTGCTGGACGGGGAGCGGCGCGCGGAGCGCGTCACGCTGCCCCCGGCGCTGCGGGCCTGAGGAGGGCTCGCCAGGGGGCGGGGCGGTCGGAGGGAGCGCGGGGCGGTCGGAGGGGCGCGGGGCCTGTCCACCGTCGCGCGGCCCCGTCACCCGAACGGCGGAGCGGGATTCCGGCGCTCCGGACGGGGTCGGCTTGCGCACCGCGACCGCCCCGGGTCCGTTCCACCGCCCGCCCCACCACGCCGTGGCACGACCGTTCGGGCAGGTCATCGCCGTGGGGCGGAGCGGTCGGCACCACCCGAACGGCCCCACTGTGACCACCGTCACACCGCGCCCTCTCGAGTCGGAACCGGCGCCGCCCTGCGTGACCATCCCTGGAGACGACAGGACCCCGCGACCGCACCGGGGCGGGGTCGGCTCACGAAGGGTGTCGTGTGATGTCTGCGCACATACGTATCCCCAGGATGTTCTCCCGAGCGAGCGCCGTCTCCGCCCTCACCGTCGCCGCCGTGGGCGGCACCGTGGCGACGCCGGGCTGTCCACCGGAGGCCGAGGCCGCGACCGTCGCCGCCAAGGCGCTGCGGATCGCGGCGTCCAAGAAGGGCGCACCGTACAAGTACGGCGCGGCGGGGCCGAAGCGCTTCGACTGCTCCGGGCTGACGCTGTACGCCTACAAGCGGGCCGGGAAGCGGCTGCCGCGCACCGCGGCCGCCCAGTACAACCGGACCCGCCATATCAAGGCCGCCGCCCGCAAGGGCGGTGACCTGGTGTTCTTCCACTCCGGCAGCGGGGTCTACCACGTCGGGGTGTACGCGGGCGGCGGCCGCGTCTGGCACGCCCCCAAGACCGGCGAGGTGGTGCGGCTGGAGCGGATCTGGACCAAGAAGGTCTGGTACGGACATGTGCGCTGACCCGCCGTAGGGGCCAGTGGCCGTGGGTAGGTTGACGGGGCCGGGACACCGCCGTGGACCGGCCCCGTCGACCACCGGAGGCATCGCATGGCGTATCTCAACCCGGTCCGGCACATCACCTTCGACGCCCGTGATCCCCACGCCCTCGCGCGGTTCTGGTCCGGGCTGACCGGCTACCCCCTGGAGGACTCCGATCCGGACGGCGAATGGGCGCTGCTCGGCCCGGGGCAACCCGGGGTGCCGGGGCTGCTGTTCCTGCGGGTCCCGGACGCCAAGACCGTCAAGAACCGCGTGCACCTGGACATCCAGCCGCCGTCGGGCACCCGGGACGCCGAGGTGGAGCGGCTGACCGGGCTCGGCGCGCGCGTGGTGGACGACCGGCGCACGGAGGACGGGCTGGGGTGGGTGGTGATGTCCGATATCGAGGGCAATGAGTTCTGCGTGGAGCGCGGCGCCGTCGAGCGCGGTGTGGTGCCGGCATGAGCGAGCCCTTCCAGGCGGACCGGACCTACGACCAGGTGTATCTGCTCTTCGTCGACACCTCCGGATATTCGACGATCGTCCGCTCGAACCCCAGGGACCGCGCCGCCCACGCCTTCGATCTGCTGCGCGAGCGGATGCGCGCGCGGATCGAGCAGTTCTCGGCCCAGCACCGCTGTGCCCGCGGCGACTTATGGAGCTGGCGCGGCGACGGGGGCTTCTTCGCGGTCCACGACGACCGCGAGAGCGTCGCCCGCGATGTCGCGCTGGAGGCGGCCCGCACCTTTCTCACCCTCGATCTGCGCCATCTGCGGGACGAGTTCGCCCAGGCGGGGGTGGACGGCGAGCTGCATGTGCGGATGGCGCTGCACAAGGGGGCGATACGGCACACCGGCGAGGGCCGGACCGGCACCATCCACTCCCCCGACATCAATCTGGCCGCGCATCTGGAGAAGGCGACTCCGCCGGACTGCCTGGCGGTCTCGGAGGATGTGTACCGCACCGCGGGGCCGTACGCGGAGCTGTTCGCCCATGTGGGAAGCCATGAGGGCAAGGACGTCTATCTGATGGCGGGCGACGGCGGCCCGGACGGGGCGGCCAGGGCGTGGCTGGCGGGCCGGGGGCTGGCGGACGGCGCCCCGGTGCACGCGTATCCGGAGCGGCCGAGCCCCCAGGAGAAGGCGCGGCTGCTGGACGCGGCGGCCGAGGAGGTCCTGGACATGGGGACGGCGCTGCGCACCACCTCCGGCCGGCTGGTCACCACCGAGCGCCCGGCCCGCTTCCGCGACGCGGTCCTCGGGCTGCTGCGCCGGGGCGGCACCTACCACTGCTATCTGCTGGATCCGTCCTCGGACGCGGCGGCCACGCTCTCCCGCCAATACCAGGAGGACATGACGCGGAAGATCAAGGATTCGCTGGAGCGGTTCGGCCGCTTCAAGGAGCGCTACGGGGCGGAGGCCGACGGCCTGCGGGTCTATCAGACGGAGGAGTTCCCCGGCTTCTCGGCGCTCACCATCGATCTGCGCGGGCCGAGCGGACTGATCCTGTACTCCTCGTATCTGATGGGCACGAGCCGGTACGGGGTGATCGAGCGCGGCGACATGCCGCACTATCTGATCGGCCCGGCCGCCGGGCGGGTCCACAGCCGGATCCGCCAGCTGGCCGAGGCGCGGGCCTCGGAGGGGCAGGCCCAGCGCGTGCTGTGAGCGGTTCGGGCGGGTCGGGGCGGTCCGGCCGCCGGACTCAGCGGACCGGGACGGTCCACGGCAGGGCGATCCAGACGGTCTTGCCGCCGTCCGCGGTCGGGGTGACGAACACCTCGCCGCCCGACTCCGCGGCCAGACAGCGGACGATGACCATCCCGCGCCCGCTGTCCTGCTGGGTGGCCAGCGGCAGCCACCTGGGCCACTTCGGATGGCTGTCGGTGACCCCGATCTCCAGCCGCTGCTCGCGGTCGAGCCGTAGGTCCACGGTGAAGGTGGGCGACTGGCCCACGGTGTGCTCCACGGCGTTGGTGGCGAGCTCGGAGACGATCAGCCGCACGGTGTCGGCGGCCTCCGCTCCCGCCCCGAGCCCCCATTCGGCGAGCACGTCCGTGACATAGGCGCGTGCCGCGGGAACCGACGCCGGTGCGCTCGGCAGAGTGACGGATGCTTCCTGATGGTCTGCCATGACGGCCTGTCCCTTTCCGGCCGGGGCGCGGCTGCGGACGCGTTTCGAGGGTGGACTTGCGAAGCCGGTGAAGTCGTGGGCTGCCCCGACGGCTCTACGCGTCAGAGTGCCACCAATGGCCTCCGTAACGGGGGCGATCCACCGAGTTATGCATATATCTGTCGCCCAAAGCGGTGAACTCTGCTACGGAAGACCGGATTTGGAAGGCACACTGGGCCACTGGTGCGACACGCGCTGTGGGTGACGCGCCAAAAGGAAAACGGGAGGGAGAACTGATGCGATACGGCCCGGCGGTGCGTCGCCGCAAGCTCGGTGCGGAACTGCGTCGCCAGCGCGATCTGGCCGGGCTCACCAGCGGTGAGGTCGCCGACCAGCTGGGCTGGCACCAGTCGAAGGTGAGCCGGATCGAGACCGGGCGGAGCGGCGCCAAGCCCTCGGATGTGGCGCGGCTGCTGGAGGTCTACCAGGTCGCCGACCCGGAGCTGCGCGCCCTGCTGGAGGCGCTGTGCCGCGGGGGCGCCTCGGATCCGGAGGGGTCGCGGCGCGGCTGGTGGTACGCGTACCGCGATCTGCTGCCGCCCGCCTACCGGGATTTCATCAGCCTGGAGGCGGAGGCGTCGGACGCGTACACCCTGGAGACCACGGTGGTGCCGGGTCTGCTGCAGACCCCGGACTACGCCCGGGCGGTGACCCTCGCGGCGCTCCCGGATCTGCCGGGGCCGCAGGTGGACTCGCTGGTGGAGGTGCGGATCGCGCGCCAGTCGGTGCTGCACGGCGAGCGGCCGCTGCGGCTGCACGCGGTGCTCGACGAGGCGGCGCTGCGGCGCGAGGTGGGCGGGCCCGGAGTGATGACGGCGCAATTGCGCCATCTGGCCGAACTCTGCGCATTGCCTCAGGTGCAGCTGCAGGTGCTGCCATTCTCTATCGGAATGCCCATTGGTATGACAGGTCCTTTCATTATTTTCTCTTTTCCGCACATTAGTGACCTGGACGTAGTAGTTCTCGACCACTTGACGAGTAGCCTCTATCTGGAGCGGAAAGAAGACCTCCGGGCGTACAGCGCCGCGTTCGAAGTACTGCGCGCTCACGCTCTGACACCTGAGGAATCGTTGTCCTTCATCAACAAAATCGGGGGCGGCGCCTGAGGGGGCACCATGTCCAAAATGTCCGCCAACTCCGTCGACTGGCTGCGCAGCAGCTACAGCGTCGGAATGAACAACTGCGTCGAGACGGCCCTGCTGGGGCCCGACCGGCTCGGCGTGCGCGATTCGAAGAACACGGCGGGCCCCGTCCTGCTGTTCACCCCGTCGACCTGGGTCTCCTTCCTCGAGGGACTCAAGGGCGACGGCCCCGGCTCCGGCACCTCTCGTTCGGCCGGAACCGGAAGCTGATCCGTCAGTGAAGTACCTCTTCCGGTGAAGTACCTCTCCCCCCGGTGAGCGGCTGATCCGCTCACCCTCCCGTCAGTGAGCCATCAGGCGGTCGGCGCGGTCCTCACGATCACGTCGACCGCCGCTTCGACCTGCTCCTCCGTCAGATCCGCGCGCGCGGTCAGCCGCAGCCGGGAGACGCCGTCCGGGACGGACGGCGGGCGGAAGCACCCCACCATCAGCCCGGCCGCGCGGCAGTCCGCGGCCCAGCGCACCGCCTTCTCCGGCGACGGGGCCCGCACCGACACCACCGACGCGTCCGGCCGCACCGCGGCCGGCCCGGCGGCGGTCAGCCGCCCGTACAGCCCCATGGCGACCGTACGGACGCGGGCGGCGCGCTCCGGCTCCCGGCGCAGCAGCCGCAGGCTCGCCAGGGCGGCGCCCACGGCCGCCGGGTTGAGCCCGGTGTCGAAGATGAACGTCCGCGCGGAGTTCACCAGATGCTCGATGACCCGGGCGGGCCCCAGCACCGCCCCGCCCTGGCTGCCCAGCGACTTGGAGAGGGTGGCCGTGACCACCACGTCCGGCGCGCCCGCGAGCCCGGCCTCGTGCACCGCGCCGCGTCCGCCCTCGCCGAGCACCCCCAGGCCGTGCGCCTCGTCCACCACCAGCGCCGCGCCGTACCGCCGGGAGGCACCGGCGAGGGCGGCCAGCGGGGCGGCGTCGCCGTCGACGGAGAAGACCGCGTCGCTGACGACGAGGGCGCGCCGCCGCGCCTTCCCCGCGTCCCCCACCGTCGTCTCCCCCGCGTCCGCCTCGGCCGCGCCCAGCGCCTTGCGCACGGCGTCCGGGTCGGCGTGCGGGACGACGGCGATCTCGGCGCGCGAGAGCCGGCAGCCGTCGATGAGCGAGGCGTGGTTGTCCGCGTCGGAGACGACCAGGGCGTCCCGGCCGCTCAGCGCGGAGACGGCGGCCAGATTGGCCGCGTAACCGGAGGAGAACACCAGGGCCGCCTCGAATCCGCAGAACTCGGCGAGCTCCCGCTCCAGCGTGGTGTGCAGCTCGGTGGAGCCGGTGACCAGACGCGAGCCGGTCGACCCCGCGCCCCAGCGGTGCGCCGCCGCGGCCGCGGCGGCCGTCACCTCCGGGTGCCGGGCCAGCCCCAGATAGTCATTGCTCGCCAGATCGAGCAGCGGGGAGTCGGCGGGGCGGGGGCTGAGCCGGCGCACCAGCCCCGCCCGGTCGCGCCGCTCCCGCTGTGCGTCGATCCATGCGAACGCGTCCTCGCGGTCCTGGGGCATCGGCTGCCTCGCCTTCCGTGGCCTCGTCTCGGGCACCGACTGTCGGGTCCGGATAGAACGTAGCCTCGTCCATGCCCGGTCATGGTGTGGCAATACACACACCCCGATCAGCGCGTCTTGTACGGTCTCTCCTTGGCCGCGGGCGGTGGGGTAGGAAAGGATCGTCGCCATGGACCTGCTGAACACGCTGGTGGAGAAGGGGCTGCGGCGCGAGACGCCCTCCCGCGAAGAGGCGCTCGCCGTTCTGGCGACCTCCGATGACGAGCTGCTCGATGTGGTGGCCGCGGCGGGCAAGGTGCGCCGCGCCTGGTTCGGGCGGCGGGTGAAGCTCAACTATCTGGTGAACCTCAAGTCGGGGCTGTGCCCCGAGGACTGTTCGTACTGCTCACAACGGCTGGGCTCGAAGTCCGGAATCCTCAAGTACACCTGGCTCAAGCCGGAGCAGGCGGCCGCCGCGGCGGGCGCCGGGGTCGCGGGCGGCGCCAAGCGGGTGTGCCTGGTCGCCAGCGGGCGCGGCCCGACCGACCGCGATGTGGACCGGGTCTCCCAGACCATCGCCGCCATCAAGGAGGAGCACCAGGACGTCGAGATCTGCGCCTGTCTGGGGCTGCTGTCCGACGGCCAGGCGGAGCGGCTGAAGGGCGCGGGGGCGAACGCGTACAACCACAACCTCAACACCTCAGAGGCGACGTACGGCGACATCACCACCACCCACACCTACGCCGACCGGGTCTCGACCGTGCAGCAGGCCCAGGCGGCGGGGATGTCCGCCTGCTCCGGGCTGATCGCGGGCATGGGCGAGTCGGACGAGGACCTGGTGGACGTGGTCTTCTCGCTGCGCGAGCTGGACCCGGACTCGGTGCCGGTCAACTTCCTCATCCCGATCGAGGGCACCCCGCTGGCCGGGGACTGGAACCTCACCCCGCAGCGCTGTCTGCGGATCCTGGCCATGGTGCGGTTCGTCTGCCCGGACGTCGAGGTGCGGCTCGCGGGCGGCCGCGAGATCCATCTGCGGACGCTGCAGCCGCTGGCCCTGAACCTGGCGAACTCGATCTTCCTCGGCGACTATCTGACCACCGAGGGCCAGTCGGGCAAGGACGACCTCGCGATGATCGCCGACGCGGGCTTCGAGGTGGAGGGCACCGACACGACGACGCTGCCCGCGCACCGCGCGGACGCAGCTGCCGCCGCCGGTGCCGGCTGCGGCGGCCACGGCGGGGAGGGCGGCGGCTGCGGCCCGTGCGGTGACGCGGCGCCCGTGGACGCCGCGCCCGTCGACGCCGTACCCGCCGATGCCGTACCGGCCCAGGCGGCGGCCGGTGCGACGGTCTCCGCCCCCGCGGGCACGCGGGAGTCCCACGCCGGCCTGGTCGCGGTGCGCCGCCGCGGCGCGGGCACGGATCTGCCGCCCAATGCCTGAGCCGCTGACCCCGGCCGAGCTGCGGGAGCTGGACCGGCAGCACGTCTGGCATCCGTACGGCCCGATGCCCGGCCGCCAGGACCCGCTGGTCGTGGAGTCCGCGGCCGGGGTCCGGCTGCGGCTGGCCGAGCCGGTGGAGGGCGTCCGCGAGCTGGTGGACGGGATGTCGTCGTGGTGGTCCGCCATCCACGGCTACAACCACCCGGCGCTCAACGATGCCGCGCGCGGTCAGCTGGACCGGATGAGCCATGTGATGTTCGGCGGGCTCACCCATGAGCCCGCCGTCCGGCTGGCCACCCGGCTGGTGGAGATCACGCCCGAGCCGCTCCAGCACGTCTTCCTCGCCGACTCCGGTTCGGTGTCGGTCGAGGTCGCGGTGAAGATGTGCCTCCAGTACTGGCGCTCGCTCGGCCGCCCCGCCAAGCGGCGGCTGCTGACCTGGCGCGGCGGCTACCACGGCGACACCTGGCAGCCGATGGCGGTGTGCGACCCGGAGGGCGGCATGCACCGGCTGTGGTCCGGTGTGCTGCCCGAGCAGATCTTCGCGGACGCGCCACCGCCCGGCTTCGACGCGGACCCCGACCCGGCGTACGAGCGCCACGTCCGTGAGCTGGTGGCCCGGCACGCCCATGAGCTGGCCGCGGTGATCGTGGAGCCGGTGGTGCAGGGCGCGGGCGGGATGCGCTTCCACTCCCCCGCGCTGCTGCGGGTGCTGCGCGAGGCGTGCGACGAGCACGACGTACTGCTGGTGTTCGACGAGATCGCCACGGGTTTCGGCCGCTCGGGCACGCTCTTCGCGGCCGGGCACGCGGGGGTGTGCCCCGATGTGATGTGTCTGGGCAAGGCGCTGACCGGCGGTTATCTGACCCTCGCCGCCACGCTGTGCACCCCGCGGGTGGCGGAGGGCATCTCGCGCGGCGAGGTGCCGGTGCTCGCCCACGGCCCGACCTTCATGGGCAATCCGCTGGCCACGGCCGTGGCCTGCGCCTCGATCGATCTGCTGCTGTCCTACGACTGGCGGCAGGAGGTCAAGCGGATCGAGACCGGGCTGCGGGACGGTCTCGCGGAGGCGGCCGCCGTGCCGGGCGTCCGGGACGTACGGGTGCTCGGCGCGATCGGCGTCGTCCAGCTGGACCGTCCGATGGACGACGCGGCGATGGCGGCGGCGACGCGGGCCGCGGTGCGCGAGGGCGTATGGCTGCGCCCGTTCCGCGATCTGCTGTACACCATGCCGCCGTACATCACCGGGGACCACGATCTGGCCCGGATCTGCGCGGCGGTCCGGGCGGCCGCCGCCGCGGCCGTCTGACCCGCCCGCCCCGCTCGCGGTCGGCTCTCCCCAGGGAAAGGAGACCGACCGCAGGCCGGGGCATGCGAGGGCAGCCCGGGGCACGCCCCGGGCACGAACGAAAGCGAAAGGCAACGGAAACAAAGATGACAGTCCTGGTCGTCACCGGTACGGGCACCGAGATCGGAAAGACCGTCAGCACGGCGGCCGTCGCCGCCACGGCCCTCGCGCGCGGCCGCTCGGTGGCGGTGCTCAAACCCGCCCAGACCGGTGTCGCGGAGGGCGAGCCGGGTGACGCCGCGGAGGTGGGCCGCCTCGCCGGGGCGGTGACCCTGCTCGAACTCGCCCGCTACCCCGAGCCGCTGGCCCCCGCCACCGCCGCCCGCCGCGCCGGACGGCCTCCGGTGCGGCCGCACGAGGTGGCGGAGGCGGCCGAGAAGCTGGCCACCGAGCACGATCTGGTGCTGATCGAGGGCGCGGGCGGGCTGCTCGTACGGTTCGACGAGACGGGGGCGACGCTCGCCGACGCGGCCCGGCTGCTCGGCGCGCCCGTTCTCGTCGTCGCCCACGCGGGCCTCGGCACCCTCAACGCGACCACCCTGACCACCGAGGCGCTGCGCGCCCGCGGGCTGGAGTGCCCCGGCGTCGTCATCGGCAGCTGGCCCGCCGCCGCGGATCTGGCCTCCCGCTGCAATGTGGCCGATCTGCCGGAGTCCGCCGGCGTCCCGCTGCTGGGCGCCATCCCCCAGGGCGCCCCCGCCCTGCCGCCCGCCGAGTTCCGCGCCCAGGCACCCGGTTGGCTGGCGCCCCGGCTGGACGGCACCTGGGACGCGACACGGTTCGCCGCGTAGCGACACCCCCCGCCTGGGCACAATCCCGGTACCGGTCATCGTCCATCCCTGGGACATCCGGGACAAACCGTCCGTACCTTGGACAAGGGGGAGTTCCCATGCCCGTAGGCCGTCGCACACCCACGCGTGACGCCGTCCACCACCCGCTCTTCGCCCGCGCCTACGCCAGACTGAGCCCACTGGCCGACGACCGGGCCGGGCTGGGTGAGCTGCGCGGCGAGCTGCTGGCCGGGCTCTCCGGCCGGGTCATCGAGATCGGCGCGGGCAACGGGCTGAACTTCCCGCACTACCCCGAGACCGTCTCCGAGGTCGTCGCCATCGAACCCGAGCGCCATCTGCGGCGGCTGGCCACCCGGGCGGGGCTGCGCGCCGGGGTGCCGGTGGACGTGGTGCCGGGCGTCGCCGAGGCGCTGCCGGTCAAGAGCGAGGGGTTCGACGCGGCGGTGGCCTGTCTGGTGCTGTGTTCGGTGCGCGATGTGCGGCGCGCGCTCGCCGAGCTGCTGCGGGTGCTGCGGCCCGGCGGTGAGCTGCGCTTCCTCGAGCACGGCCGCGCCGAGGGGCGGGTCCTGGCGACGACCCAGCGGGCGCTGGACCGCACGGTGTGGCCGCTGATGTTCGGCGGCTGCCATACCGCGCGCGAGGTGCGGTCGGAGATCGCGGCCGCGGGCTTCGAGCCGCTCGACCACCGCCGGCTGCGGATCCCGGACCGGGGCCCGACGCTGCCGACGTCCCCGTGCGTGCTCGGCGCCGCCCGCCGCCCATCGGCGCCTTCCGGCCCCTGATCGCCTTCCGGCCCCTGATCGCCGTCCCGTCTCGCCGTCCCGTCGGCGTTCGCATTCCCGTACGCCCGCGTCCGCAGGCGCGCGTACCGGCCGCCGGGTCCCTACCATCGAGGGCACGACGTTCCGATACGGGGAGGCATCGTGTCCACACCGGCGGCAACGAAAACGGACGGGTTCGCGGACGGCGGCGCCCATGCGGCGGCCCGGGCCCGGTCCCTGACCAAGGCGTACGGCAGCGGCGAGACGGCCGTGCTCGCGCTGGACGCGGTGGACGTGGAGATCGAACGGGGCAGGTTCACCGCGGTGATGGGCCCATCCGGCTCCGGGAAGTCCACCCTGATGCACTGTCTGGCGGGTCTCGACACGGTCTCGTCGGGCCGGGCCTGGCTGGGCGACACCGAGATCACCGGCCTGGGCGACAAGGAGCTGACCCAGCTCCGCCGCGACCGGATCGGCTTTATGTTCCAGTCGTTCAATCTGCTGCCCACGCTCAACGCGGCCGAGAACATCACCCTGCCCATGGACATCGCGGGCCACAAGCCCGACCGGGAGTGGGTGGACCGGGTCATCGACACCCTCGGGCTGCGGGACCGGCTGCGGCACCGGCCCGCCCAGCTGTCCGGCGGGCAGCAGCAGCGGGTGGCGTGCGCGCGGGCGCTCGCCTCCCGCCCCGAGCTGATCTTCGCGGACGAGCCCACCGGCAACCTGGACTCACGGGCGGGCCTGGAGGTGCTGCGCTTCCTGCGGGAGGCCGTGGACGAACTGGGCCAGACGGTCGTCATGGTCACCCACGACCCGACCGCCGCCGCCCACTCCGATCTGGTGCTCTTCCTCGCCGACGGCCGGATCGTGGTCCGGATGGAGCGGCCCACGGCCGAGGCGGTGCTGGAACGGATGCACATCTTCGCGGCCGCCGCCACCCCCGACCCCGACCCCGATCCCCTGAACTGAGCCCCGGGCCCCGGCCGGTGCCCAATCGGCCGGGCCGCCGAATAAGGGTGAGGCGCCCCGAACGGAGCCGATCTCGGATACGTTCGCGGTATCCGCGATCAAGGAGGGCTCATGGCAAGGCCGTTCCGTTTCGGAGTCAATCTGCTCACCCTTGAATCGGCCGAGGCATGGCGGGGGAAGTGCCGCCACGCCGAGCGACTCGGCTATGACGTGCTGCTGGCCGCCGACCACCTCGGCAACCCCGCCCCGTTCCCGGCACTGGCCACCGCCGCCGAGGCGACCGAGCGCCCGCGGCTGGGCACCTTCGTGCTCAACGCCGGCTTCTGGAACCCCGCGCTGCTCGCCAGGGAGGTGGCCACCTGCGACGCGCTCACCGACGGCCGGCTGGAGCTCGGCCTGGGCGCCGGCTATGTCAAGGCCGAGCACGACAGCGCCGGGCTGCCGTTCGGTTCGCCACGGGAGCGGGTGAACCATCTGGTGCACACCGTGGCCGAGTTGGAGCGGCTGCTGACCGATTCCGAGCACCGGCCGCGGTCCACCCAGTCCCCGCGCCCGCCGCTGCTGCTCGGCGGCAACGGCGACCGGCTGCTGCGGCTGGCCGCGCGCCACGCGGACATCACCGCCTTCACCGGCGCGGTGCAGCCCGCCGGCAAGCCCCAGGGCACCCTGCAGCTGATCAGCCCCGAGACGCTGGAGGGCCGGGTCGCCGCCTTCCGCCGCTTCGCCGCCGAAGCGGGGAGGACCAAGGGGACCGACGAGAGCGATGACGCCATCGAGCTGAACTACCTCATCCAGATGGTCGGCCCCACCGGCGACCGGCGCGCCAAGGTGCGTGAGCTGGCCCCGTACGCACCGGACCTCACCGAGGACCAGTTGCTGGAGCACCCGGCGCTGCTGCTGGGCGACGCCAAGGAGATGGCGGAGCAGCTGCGGGCCCACCGCGAGCGGTTCGGCTTCTCGTACTTCGCCGTGCTGGAGCACAACATGGAGGCGTTCGCCCCGGTGATCGAGGAGCTGCACGGCAGCTGACCCGGCGGAATCCCGTCGACGCCGCGGTCCGTCCGATGGTGGGATACGGACATGAACGATCTCCGGATACGGGCCGCGGCCCCCGCCGACCTCGACACCGTGCTCGCCTTCTGGAAGGAGGCGGCGGAGGGCACCAGCATCAGCGACGACCGGGACGGGGTGGCCCGGCTGCTCGACCGCGACCCGGAGTCGCTGCTGCTGGCCGAGCGGGACGGTGAGCTCGCCGGGACCGTGATCGCCGGTTTCGACGGCTGGCGCTGCCATCTCTACCGGCTGGCCGTCCACCCCGGGCACCGCCGCCGCGGTGTGGCGACGGCCCTGCTGGCGGCGGCCGAGGAGCGGTTCGCGGCCCTGGGCGGACGGCGCGGGGACGCGATGGTGCTCAACGGGAACGACCTCGCCCACCACGCGTGGAGCGCGGCGGGCTATGCGCCGCAGCCGCAGTGGAGCCGCTGGGTCAAGCCACTGCGCCCCTGACCCCGGCGGCCTCCCGGGCGGGGCGCCGCCGTGCGAGGGCTTTTAGCATGGGACGGAGGTGACCCGATGACCGAAGTCCTCCTCCTGGCCGTGGCGCTCCTCCTGGCGGTGGCCTGCGGCGCCTTCGTCGCGGCGGAGTTCTCGCTGACCACGGTCGAGCGCAGCGAGCTGGAACGCGCGGCCGGGCGGCGGGAGCGCGGCGCGGCCGGGGCGCTGAAGGCCGTGCGGAGCCTCACGTACCAGCTCTCCGGCGCGCAGCTCGGTATCACCGTGACCAATCTGGTCGTCGGCATGCTGGCCGAGCCGTCCGTCGCGGCCCTGCTGGCCGGGCCGCTCACCGCGATCGGCGTGCCCCCGTCGGCCGTCCACTCGACCGCGCTGGTGCTCGGCACCTTCCTGTCGACCGTCGTGCTGATGGTCGTCGGCGAGCTGGTGCCCAAGAACTGGGCGATCTCCCGGCCGCTGCCGGTCGCCAAGGCCGTGGCCACTCCGCAGCGCGTCTTCAGCTCCGTCTTCCGCCCGCTGATCAGCCATCTCAACAACACCGCCAACCGCACCGTGCGCCGGATGGGCCTGGAGCCCGCCGAGGAGCTGGCCTCCGCGCGCGGTCCGCAGGAGCTGATCGCCCTCGCCCGGCACTCGGCCAAGGAGGGCGCGCTGGAGAAGGGCACCGCCGAGTTGTTCGTCCGCACCCTCAACCTCGCCGGGCTCACCGCGGAGAACGTGATGACCCCGAGGGTGCGGGTGGTGGCACTGGACGTACGGGCCACCGCCGAGGACGTGGCCAACGCGACCCGCGCCACCGGGCTGTCCCGCTTCCCCGTCTACCGGGGCAGCCTGGACACCGTCGCCGGTCTCGTCCACATCAAGGACGTGCTGGCGGTCCCCGCCGAGGAGCGGCCCCGCCGCCCGGTGTCGAAGGTGATGCGCGACGCGGTGTTCGTCCCGGAGCCGCTCACCGTGGACCGGCTGCTGGACCGGCTCTCGGCCCAGCGCAGCATGGCCGTGGTGATCGACGAGTACGGCGGTACGGCCGGGGTCGTCACCCTGGAGGACATCGTCGAGGAGGTGGTCGGCGAGGTCCGCGACGAGCACGATCCGCATGAGACCGCCCAGCTGATCCCGATGGGCCGGGACCCCGAGGGCCATCCGCTGTACGACGCGGACGGCGCGGCCCGCGTCGATCAGCTGGAGCGCATCGGGCTGCGGGTGCCCCCGGGCCCGTACGAGACGCTTGCCGGGCTGATCGCCACCGAGCTGGGCCGGATCCCGGCCGTCGGCGACACCGTCGAGCCGGCGGGCTGGTCGGTGGAGGTGCGGAAGGTGACGAGCCACCGGGCGGCCCGGGTCCGGCTGCGGGCGCCGCTGCGCGGCGCCGGGGGCGACGGGGCCGGCGGAGTGCACGGGGCCGAGGGGGCGACGGGCCGATGACCGTTCTCCAACTGCTGATCGGCCTGTTGACGCTGGTCCTCAACGCCTTCTTCGTGGGCGCGGAGTTCGCCCTGATCTCGGTGCGCCGCAGCCAGATCGACCCGCGTGCCCAGCAGGGCGACCGGCGGGCGCGGGCCGTGCTGTGGGGCCTGGAGCACCTCTCCGCGCTGCTGGCCGCCGCCCAGCTCGGGATCACACTGTGCACGCTGGTGCTGGGCGCCGTGGCGGAACCGGCCATCGCGCATCTGCTGGAGCCCCTGTTCCATGTGGTGGGTCTGCCGCTGGGTCTGGTGCACCCGATCTCGTTCGTGATCGCGCTGACCCTGGCCACGTATCTGCACATGCTGTTCGGCGAGATGGTGCCGAAGAACGTGGCGCTGGCCGAGCCGGTGCGCACCGTGCTGCTGCTCGGCCCGCCCCTGGTCGCCCTCGCCCGCGCCCTGCGCCCGGTGATCTTCGGGGTGAACGCCCTGGCGAACGGGGTGCTGAAGCTGTTGCGCGTGGAGCCCAAGGGCGAGGTCGCGGCGTCCTTCACCGATGCTGAGCTGGCCCGGATGGTCTCGGACTCCAGCGAGGCCGGGCTGCTGGACGACCGCGCCACCGAGCGGCTGCGGGACGTGCTGGAGCTGGGCCGGCGACGGGTGCGGGACGTGGTGCTGCCCATGGAGCGGGTGGTCAGGGCGCGGCTCGGGGTGACCCCCGATGAGCTGGAGCGGCTGTCGGCGCGGACCGGCTTCTCGCGGTTCCCGGTGGTGGACGACTCCGGGCGGATCCTGGGCTATCTGCATGTGAAGGACGCGCTGGACGCACGGCCCCGGGAGGTGCCGTTCCGCCCCGATCAGCTGCGCCCGATCCCCCGGGTGCGGTCGCTCACGCCGCTGGACGACGTGCTCACCGCGATGCGCGACAGCCGTACCCATCTCGCGGCGGTCATCGCCGCGGACGGACGGCTGGAGGGGCTGGTGACCATGGAGGACGTACTGCGCGAGCTGGTCGCCTGAACGCTGCTGCCGGCCCGTGTCCGGTCAGTCCCCGGTGTGTCTGGACTCATGGGCGATGATGCACGCCTGCCAGTGGGCCAGCGCCTCCTCCCGGCCGCCGCCGCCCTCCTCGGCCACCGCCACCAGCGCATGGGCGGCCATCGCGGCGAGCCGCACCGCGACCCGGCACACATCGCGCGTATCGAGCGGCTCCAGGAGGGCGGCGGCGCCCTCCCCGTCGTCGGCGAGCGCGGCGGCGACGATGGCCATGGTCGTACGGTCGCATTCGAAGGCATCCACGCCGACCAGACTGCCCCGCCGCGCGGCGCCGGGAACCCCGGGCGGTCCAACCGGTCCAACCCCGGCCCCGGCCGGACGGCCGCGCGAGGCTCAGCGGCGGGGGCCGGAACCGGAACCGGGGCCGTGACCGGAACCAGCGCCGGGGCCGAAACCAGGGCCGGGACCGGGGCCGGGACCGGGCCGGGTGCCCATCGGGTCGTAGCGGAAGATCACGTACTCGACCCGTCCGATGACCTTGGTGCGGTTCGTCCGCCGGTACAGCTCGGGTGGCCGGAAGATGTTGTCGTCGTAGATGTCCGCGCCGGGCTCCACATTCCAGCCGGCGGTCGTCCCGTTCCGCGCTCCGCCCTCGAAGTAGATGTGGGTCATCGCCATGCGGCTCATCATGCTCGCGCTCGGCGGTCCACGCAGCCCACGCACCCGGATAGAATCGCCCGAGCCATGCAGACGAACATCACCTACAGCAGCTTTGTCGCCGTCGGCGACTCCTTCACCGAGGGCATGTCGGACGCGCTTCCCGACGGCACCTACCGAGGCTGGGCGGATCTGCTCGCCGGGCGCCTCGCGGCCCGCGGCCCCGGGTTCCGCTACGCCAACCTCGCCGTACGCGGCAAGCTCATCGGGCAGATCGTCGAGGAACAGACGGGCCCGGCGGCGGCCATGGGCGCCGACCTGGTGACCCTGGTCGGCGGGCTGAACGATGTGCTGCGGCCGAAATGCGACGTGGGCCAGGTGTGCGGACTGCTGGAGGAGGCCGTCGAGCGGCTGGCGCCCAGCTGCAAGCGGCTGGTGCTGATGCGCAGCCCGGGGCGGCGCGGACCGGTGCTGGAGCGGTTCCTGCCCCGGATGGAGCGGCTGTTCGCGTTCATCGACGAGCTCGGCGAACGGCATGACGCGACCGTCGTGGACCTGTACGCCTCCGAGGCGGTCGGGGACCCCCGGATGTGGCACGAGGACCGGCTGCATCTGAACGCCGAGGGGCACCGGCGGGTCGCCGAGGCCGTATGGCAGGCGCTGGGCCATGAGCCGGAGGAGGACTGGAACGCGCCCCTGCCGCCCGCGGTGCCCGCCGGGTGGCTGGCCCGCCGCACCTCGGATGCGCGGTTCGCCCGCCAGCACCTCGGGCCGTGGATCGGCAGGCGGCTGACCGGCCGCTCCTCGGGCGACGGGCGTGCACCCAAGCGCGCCGAGTTGCTGCCGTACGAGGACTGATCCGTAAGCCGTACGAGGGCTGATACATAAGGCCGGCTTCCCCGCCCTTCGGCAGGGTCCGTCGGCCACCGGTCTGGCCTGCGCGGACGGCCAGTAGACTCTCTGCACGTGACTGGTAAGCCGCGCATTCCGAACGTCCTGGCCAACCGCTACGCCTCCACGGAGCTGGCCGTCCTGTGGTCCCCCGAGTACAAGGTGACGCTGGAGCGGCGGCTGTGGCTCGCCGTGCTCCGCGCCCAGAAGGACCTCGGAATCGAGGTGCCGGACGCCGCCCTCGCCGACTACGAGCGGGTCCTGGAGACCGTCGACCTGGCCTCGATCGCCGAACGCGAGAAGGTCACCCGCCACGATGTGAAGGCCCGCATCGAGGAGTTCAACGCCCTCGCCGGCCATGAGCACGTCCACAAGGGCATGACCTCCCGCGACCTCACCGAGAATGTGGAGCAGCTCCAGATCCGGCTCTCCCTGGAGCTGGTGCGGGACCGTACGGTCGCGGTGCTGGCCCGGCTCGGCAAGCTGGCCGCCGACCACGCCGAGCTGGTGATGGCCGGGCGGTCGCACAATGTCGCGGCGCAGGCCACCACGCTCGGCAAGCGGTTCGCCACCGCGGCGGACGAGCTGCTGGTGGCGTACGAGCGGCTGGAGAACCTGCTGGGCCGCTATCCGCTGCGCGGCATCAAGGGCCCGGTCGGCACCGCGCAGGACATGCTGGACCTGCTCGGCGGCGACGCGGCGAAGCTGGCCGAGCTGGAGCGGCGGATCGCCACCCACCTGGGCTTCGGGCAGGCGTTCACCTCCGTCGGCCAGGTCTATCCGCGTTCGCTGGACTACGACGTCGTCACCGCGCTGGTGCAGCTGGCCGCGGCCCCGTCCTCGCTGGCCAAGACCATCCGGCTGATGGCCGGGCACGAGCTGGTGACCGAGGGCTTCAAGCCCGGCCAGGTCGGCTCGTCCGCGATGCCGCACAAGATGAACACCCGCTCCTGCGAGCGCGTGAACGGCCTCGCGGTGATCCTGCGCGGCTACGCCTCGATGACCGGCGAGCTGGCGGGCGACCAGTGGAACGAGGGCGATGTCTCCTGCTCGGTGGTGCGCCGGGTCGCGCTGCCGGACGCGTTCTTCGCCTTCGACGGGCTGCTGGAGACCTTCCTGACCGTGCTCGACGAGTTCGGCGCCTTCCCCGCCGTCGTCGCCCGTGAGCTGGACCGCTACCTCCCCTTCCTCGCCACCACGAAGGTGCTGATGGGCGCCGTACGGGCCGGGGTGGGCCGCGAGGTCGCCCATGAGGCGATCAAGGAGCACGCGGTGGCCGCGGCGCTGGCGATGCGCGAGCGGGGCGCCGAGCGCAATGAGCTGCTCGACTCGCTCGCCTCCGATGAGCGGATCCCGCTGGACCGGGCCGCGCTGGACGCCCTGATGGACGACAAGCTCTCCTTCACGGGCGCGGCCGCGGACCAGGTGGGCGCGGTGGTCGCCCGGATCGAGGAGATCGTCAAGGAGCGCCCGGAGGCCGCCGCCTACGCTCCCGGCTCGATCCTCTGACGCCGGCGATGACCCCCGCGCCGACCCTCGCCGAACTGGAGGCCGCCCGCGACCGCCTCGTCCCCGATGTGGTCGCGGACGGTCTGCGCGTCCTCTTCTGCGGTATCAACCCGGGGCTGATGACGGCCGCCACCGGCCACCACTTCGCCCGCCCCGGCAACCGGTTCTGGCCCACCCTCCACGCCTCGGGCTTCACCCCGCGGCAGTTGCACCCGTCCGAGCAGTCGGAGCTGGTGCGCCATGGCCTGGGCATCACCAATGTGGTGGCGCGCGCCAGCGCCCGCGCCGATGAGCTGAGCGACGAGGAGTACCGGGAGGGCGGCCGGATCCTGGAGGAGAAGGTGCTCCGGCTGCGGCCGCGCTGGCTGGCGGTGGCCGGGGTCACCGCCTACCGGGTCGCCTTCGGCGACAAGAAGGCGAAGATCGGGCCGCAGACGAGAACCATAGGCGAGACCCGGATCTGGGCCCTGCCGAACCCGAGCGGCCTCAACGCGCACTGGACGCTGCCGGCCATGGCGGAGGAGTACGGCCGGCTGCGCACCGCCGCCGAGGCGGAGGGCTAGGGGACACCAGAGCCCGAGCATGAGGTGATGCCGTCGGCGCGGTCACTCGAACCGTGCTGTGTCGCCTGCCCCTCGACGTACGATCTCGGCTTCGCCGCCGGACAAGTCGATGACCGTGGTCGGCTCGGTGCCGCAGTCACCCGAGTCCACCACGGCGTCCACCACGTGGTCGAGCCGTTCTTTGATCTCCCAGCCCTGCGTCATCGGCTCGTCCTCATCGGGCAGGAGCAGGGTGCTGGAGAGCAGCGGCTCACCGAGGTCGGCGAGCAAGGCCTGAGTGGCGGTATGGTCAGGAATCCGGACTCCGACCGTCTTTTTCTTCGGGTGCAGCAGCTGCCGCGGCACATCCTTGGTCGCCGGGAGGATGAAGGTGTAACTGCCGGGCGTCGCTGCTTTGATCACGCGGAACACGTCCTTGTCGACGTGCACGAACTGGCCCAGCTGCGCGAAGTTCTGGCACACCAGCGTGAAGTGGTGACGCTCGTCGAGGTCCCGGATCGACCGGATCCGGCCGATGCCGTCACGATTGCCCAGTCGGCATCCCAGTGCGAAGCAGGAGTCCGTCGGGTAGGCGATGAGCGCGCCGGAGCGGATCATGTCAGCCACATTGCTGATGGTGCGCTGCTGTGGATTATCGGGGTGCACATCGAAATACTTCGCCATCCACCGAGCCTATGCGATCAGGACACCCGGTCGTTCCGTGCCCCGGTCGCGGCCGAGCCCGACGATGACGACATCGACGAGCCGTCGCGCCCAGTGCCGGAGGGGGCGTCATATCGTGCCCTCCTCCCCTATCGCCACCAGCAGCTGGAACGGCAGCTCGCGGTCGCCCTGGCCGACGCCCAGCCCGACCCAGCGGCCCTCGACGCGCCAGACGCGCAGCTCGGGTACGTAACCGCACAGGGTGTCCAGCGGGGGCGGGACCGGCTCGCCCATCGCCGAGCGCTCCAGGGAGTCGGTGAGGTCGAGGACGTCGGGGGCGCCCCAGCGTAAGGTCAGCACCTGGTCCAGCGCGCTCAGCTCGGCCTCGAACTCCTCCAGCACCTCCTCGACCCGGGTCAGATCGGCGTCCCAGAAGTCCTCGCTGACGCGGAGGTCGGCGACATGGAAGCC
The DNA here is from genome assembly GCF_016741935.1 of Streptomyces endocoffeicus. Classification (GTDB taxonomy): domain Bacteria; phylum Actinomycetota; class Actinomycetes; order Streptomycetales; family Streptomycetaceae; genus Streptomyces; species Streptomyces endocoffeicus. Next base: position 1,845,055 of record NZ_JAERRG010000001.1, read on the forward strand.
GGGGCCGCTCTCCACCCATCCGTCGGCGGTCCGCTGCGCGGGGAAGTCCCGCACGCGCAGTTGATCGATCGTGGTCACATGGTCCGCCGTACTGGTCATGGAGTCAGTAAACCGTGTAGGTCGGACATCTGGCCGCCCGTCAGCTGGGCCGCGCGAGGGCAGGGCGGCCCGAGCTGGGAGGAGGCACTCGCCGCCTCCCCGTCCAGCGGATACGATCCGGCAGATACGCACTGGGAGGGAGGCCGACGTTGGGGCGGCTCACCGGCGGGGACCCGTCTCTGCTGCGACGCATCAACTCCGCCGTGGTCCTGCACGCGCTGCGCGCGGCGACCGCGTCCGACACCGCCACCGGGGGTGGCCAGGACGACGCGGGCGGCTGCGCCGGGAGCGCGAGCCTCACCGATCTGACCCGGGTGACCGGGCTGTCCCGGCCCACCGTCGAGGGGGTGATCGACGGGCTGGCCGACAGCGGTCTGGTGGTCGAGGTGCCCGCCGAGGAGGGCGGTGTCCGTCGCCAGGGACGCCCCGCGCGCCGCTTCCGCTTCCGGGCCGAGGCCGGGCATCTGCTCGGCATAGAGATAGGGCCGCACCGGGTGGCCGCGCTCCTGTCGGACCTCGACGGACACGCGCTCGGCTCGATCGTGCGCGAGGTGTCGGAGAAGGCGTCCGCGGACGAGCGGCTGGAGCGGGTGCGCACCACCGTCGCGGATCTGCTGCGGCGCGCGGGGGTGGCCCGGTTCTCGCTGCGCGCGGTCGGGGTGGGCAGCCCCGGGGTGGTCGAGGCCGACGGCACCGTCCATCTGTGCACCGCGCTCCCCGGCTGGACCGGGCTGCCCCTGGGCGAGCGGCTGCGGCGGTCCTTCCGCTGTCCGGTGCTGGTGGAGAACGACGCGAACACGGCCGCGGTGGCCGAGCACTGGAAGGGCGCGGCGGCCGGTTCGGACGATGTGGTGTTCGTGCTGGCCGGGTTGAGCCCGGGGGCCGGGTCGTTGATCGGCGGGCGGCTCCACCGCGGCTTCGGCGGCGCCGCCGGGGAGATCGGGGCGCTGCATCTGCTGGGCCAGGAGGCCGCCCCGGAAGAGGTGCTCTCCACGACCGGGGAGCCGCTGAACCCGCTGGACGAGGCGCAGGTGGCGCATGTCTTCGCGCTGGCCCGGGACGGCGACGAGCGGGCGCGCGCGGCCGTGGACCGCTTCGTCCGCAGGCTGGTGCACGACACGGCGGCCCTGGTGCTGGCGCTGGACCCGGAGGTCGTGGTGGTGGGCGGCTGGGCCGCCGGTCTGGACGGGGTGCTGGCCCCGCTGCGCGATGAGCTGTCGCGCTACTGTCTGCGGCCCCCGCAGGTCGCGCTCTCGCTGCTCGGCGAGGCGGCGGTGACCACGGGGGCGCTGCGGCTGGCCCTGGACCATGTGGAGCAGGAGCTCTTCGCGGTCGACAGCACGGTGACGACCCGCCGCGCGAGCCGCTGACGCGGGAGGCACGGCGGGCGGGGCGTTTCGGGACCGGTGCGCGGCCACGTCGGTGGTGTACGTGGCCGGGTAGGGCGCGCACGCGGCGGCGGCACGGGACACGTACACATGCACAGGGGCGTGGGGCGGGCCCGGAGCAAGCCGCACCGGGCCCGGATCAGTCCCTACAGGGGCTGGATCGCGCCGCATCGAGGCCGGGTCAGCCCGCCAGCAGCTCCTCGCCCGCGTCGCCGAAGGTGAGCCGGCAGGTGTCGGCCCGGTACGTGGCCACGGCGACGGCCGCGGTGCGGCCCTGGGCCACATAGCGGGTGGTCACGAGGAGGACGGGGGCGCCGGGCAGCCGGTCGAGCTCCTTGGCGTCGTCCGCGCGGGCCGAACCGAGCTCCACGGTCTGCTCACGGCCCTCCAGCTCCAGCCGGCGCAGCTCGCGCAGCACGGCGCGGGCGCGGGCCAGCCCGCTGGGGGTGTCGATGGCGGCGAGGCCGGGGACGGACTCGGCCGGTACGTACATCAGCTCGGCGGCGAGCGGCTGGCCGTGGCTCATCCGGGTGCGGCGCACCCGGTGGACCGGGGTGTCGGGGTCGATCTCCAGCAGCCGGGCGACCTCGGCGGGCGGGGCCGCCTCGGTGCTGTCGACGGTCTGCCAGGTGTTCTCGCCGGAGGTGTCGGTCCAGCCATGGGCGTAGTCCCCGACGGCCACGCCGACGCGGGGCGGGGCGACGGTGGTGCCGACACCGCGGCGGCGCTGCAGCCTGCCCTCCAGCTCGAGCTGCTCGAGGGCCTGTCGGAGGGTGGCGCGGGCGACGCCGAAGCGGGCGGCCAGCTCACGCTCGTTGGGCAGGATCTCGCCGACCGCGAACTCCGAGTCGAGTGCGTCGCTGAGCACGGTCTTCAGATGCCAGTACTTGGGCTCTGGCACCGATTCCAGCTGCGTGGTCCCCACCCTGTCCCCCTTGATTCCGACGGCTGACGATCCCGCGCGCCTTCACAGTTATGCGCGCTTCTTTATTAAAGGTTGTTGCAGTATCAATGCGACCATAAGGCGGCGTGCGTACTTGGTCAAGACCAATCCCTGACCGGTTATCGTCGGTGACCGTAGGAGCAGGATGCGTCACGGGGCGGGAGCTGAGCTGAGCTGATGGGCATGGACCAGGTCACGGTGGTCACAGGGGGCAGTCGCGGCATCGGCGCGGCGGTTGCGGTGCGGCTCGCGCGCGCCGGACACAGCGTCGCGATCGGCTACGAGCACGCCCGGGACGCGGCGGAGCGGTGGGCGGCGGCGGTGCGTGCGGAGGGTGTGCGGTCGATGGCCATCCAGGCCGACACCAGCGACGCGGAACAGGTCGAGGCGATGTTCGACCGGGTGCGGGAGGAGTTGGGCCCGATCACCGGTCTGGTCAACAACGCCGGGATCACCGGCCCGTTGGGCCGCTTCACCGAGACCTCACCGGAGGTGATGCGCCGCGTCGTGGACGTCAATGTCACCGGGGCCCTGCTGTGCGCCCGTCGCGCGGCGCGCGAGATGTCCACGCGCCACGGCGGGCAGGGCGGCGCCATCGTCAACATCTCCTCCGGGGCGGCGACGACCGGCAGCCCCGGGGAGTATGTGCACTACGCGGCCAGTAAGGCGGCGGTCGACGCGATGACCGTCGGGCTGTCGAAGGAGCTGGCGGCGGAGGGGGTCCGGGTCAACTCGGTCCAGCCCGGAATGACGCTGACCGACATCCACGCGCGGATGGGCGACCCCGAGCGGCCGTGGCGCGTCCAGGGGCGGGTGCCGATGGGGCGGCCTGGCGAGCCGGAGGAGATCGCGGGCGCGGTGGCGTGGCTGCTGTCGCCGGAGGCGTCGTACACGACGGGGGCGGTGCTGCGGGTCGCGGGCGGGCTGTAGCGGCGTTCGCGGTCGGCGGCGTACGGGGGGCGGCGGCGTACACGGTCGGCGTTCGCGGTCGGCGTGCGCGGTCGGCGGCGTGCGGTTGCGCGGGCATCGGCCAACGGCCAACGGCATCGGGTCTACCCTCCGGTAACTCTTGCTGACATGCTGTCTCATACGCCGTGTGCGCCTGCCGGAACGCCGATCGTGAGGAGCCACCCGATGCCCGCGTCCCTCTCCTTCTCCGTCGCCACCCCCGGCGGCCCCCGCACCGCCCGGGTCGTCCACGAACGGCGCGGCGCGGGGCGGCCGTTGGTGCTGCTGCACGGCATCGGCCACCACTGGCAGGCATGGGAGCCGGTGCTGGACATCCTCGCCGCCGACCGCGATGTGATCGCCGTGGATCTGCCCGGCTTCGGGGCGTCGGACGCGCTCCCGGACGGCATCCCCTACGACCTCGACGGCGTCATACCCGTGCTCGACGCGCTCTTCGAGGCCCTCGGCGTCAAGCGCCCGGACGTGGCCGGGAACTCGCTCGGCGGGCTGATCGCCCTGGAGCTGGGCCGGCTCGGACTCGTCCGGTCCGTCACGGCGCTGTCCCCGGCCCGGTTCTGGACCGAGGCCGAGCGCCGCTACGCCTTCGGTGTGCTGTCCGTGATGCGGGCCGGGGCGCGGGCGCTGCCGCCGCCGATGGTGGCGTGGCTGGCCCGCGGCGCTGCCGGACGGGCCGCCCTGACCGGCGCCATCTACGCCCGGCCCACGCGGCGTTCACCGGACGCCGTCGTCGCCGAGACGCGGGCGCTGCGCGAGGCGGTCGGCTTCGGCGCCACGCTGGCCGCCGGGAGCTCCGGGCTGTTCACGCACGACATCCCCGATGTCCCGGTCACCATCGCCTGGGGCTCGCGCGACCGGCTGATGCCGTGCCGCCAGGGCGTCCGCGCCAAGCAGGTGATCCCCGGCGCCCGGCTGGTCCGCCTCCCCGGCTGCGGCCATGTGCCCATGAACGACGATCCCGCGCTGGTCGCCCGCGTCATCCTGGACGGCAGCCGCTGACCGCCCCGCCCGGCTCCGTGCATCACCCTCCGTACATCACCCTCCGTACCGCACACGTCCGGGGTCTTTACTCCGGGTGGTCGCGCCGTTGTTCACTGGGCGTTCGTAAGAGCGGCATCTTGCACCGATAGCAAACACAGGAGCACAGCGGTTCTACGAGCGACGGAGGGCACCATGGGGCGGGAATCGGGCAGAGGGATCGGACGGCGCACGGTATTGCAGGGATCGGCGGCCGCCTCGGCGGCGATCGCGGTGCCCACCGTGGCATCGGCCGCCGCGTCGGCCGCGTCCGGCGGCGCGCCCGCTCAGGCGCTGTCGGGGCGTCCGAGCGCCCAGTGGGGCGTGCAGGTGGGCGATGTGACGGCGTCGTCAGGGCTGGTGTGGGTCCGCTCCGACCGTCCGGCCCGGATGATCGTGGAGACCTCCGCGACCGAGTCCTTCGCGCGGGCCAAGCGCTGGCACGGCCCGCTGGTCGGCCCGGGCACCGACTTCACCGGGCGCACCGCGCTGCACGGCCTGCCCGCCGGGAGCCAGGTGCACTACCGGGTGCTGCTGGCCGACCCGGAGGACCCGCGCCGCACGAGTGAGCCGGTGCACGGCACGTTCCGCACGGTTCCCGAGCGCCGTAAGGGCGTGCGTTTCGTCTGGTCGGGCGATCTGGCGGGCCAGGGCTGGGGCATCAACCCGGACCACGGCGGCTACCGCATCTTCGAGGAGATGCGCCGCCGCGAGCCGGACTTCTTCCTGTGCAGCGGCGACAACATCTACGCGGACGGCCCGATGACGGAGAGCGTCAAGCTGCCCGACGGCTCCACCTGGCGCAACCTCATCACCCCGGAGAAGACCAAGGTCGCCGAGACGCTGGACGAGTACCGCGGCAACTTCCGGTACAACCTGCTCGACCCCGCCCTGCGCCGGTTCCACGCCGAGGTGCCGACCATCACCCAGTGGGACGACCACGAGGTGCTCAACAACTGGTACCCGGGCGAGATCCTGGTCGACGACCGCTACACCGAGAAGAACGTCAACGTGCTGGCGGCCCGCGCGCGCCGGGCGTTCGCCGAGTACTTCCCGATCAGCACGCTGCGCCCGGACGCGAGCGGCCGGGTCTACCGGGTCCAGCACCAGGGCCCGCTGCTGGACGTGTTCGTGCTGGACTGCCGTACGTACCGCGACCCCAACTCGCCGAACCGCCAGCCGGAGGACGCCCAGGGCATCCTCGGCGCCGAGCAGCTGGCGTGGCTCAAGCGCGAGCTGTCGCGGTCGCGCGCGGTGTGGAAGGTCATCGCCTGCGACATGCCGCTGGGCCTGGTGGTCCCGGACGGGACCACCGACTTCGAGGCCGTCGCGCAGGGCGACCCGGGCGCCCCGCTCGGCCGTGAGCTCCAGATGGCCGACCTGCTGCGGCACATCAAGCACCAGAAGATCACCGGCACGGTGTGGCTGACGGCGGACGTCCACTACACCTCGGCGCAGCACTACGACCCGTCGCGGGCGGCGTTCAAGGACTTCGCGCCGTTCTGGGAGTTCGTCTCCGGTCCGCTGAACGCGGGCGCCTTCCCGGCGGTCAAGCTGGACGGCACGTTCGGCCCCGAGCAGCCCTTCGTCAAGGCGCCGACGGTGGCGAACGTCTCGCCCGCCGAGGGCTTCCAGTTCTACGGCGAGGTGGACATCGACGGCGACAGCGCCGAGATGACCGTCCGGCTGCGCGAGGACGGCGGCAAGGTGCTGTTCACCAAGGTGCTGCGGCCGGGTCTGGTCGGCCAGTAGCCGCGGTGTGCGGTGCGCGGCCCCGTACGGTACGCCGACGGGACCGCGCACCGTAAGGCCGCCGCGTTCCCGCGCCGCGCACCGTAAGGCCGCCGCGTACCGTACGGGCATGGGATCCAGCGACGCCCCCGGCCCGGCCTCCCGGCTCACCTATCCGGAGGTGGGCGCCACCCGGCGGTGGCCGCTGCCGTCCGGCTATCGCCATCTGCGGGTGCGGACCCGGGTCGGCCACGGGCGGGCCACGTTCGAGGCGGCCGGGCGGGCGGTGATGGACTGGCGGATGCACCGTGCGGTGGGGGTGTCGATCCGCGCCGCGGATCCGGTCGCCACGCCGGGGCGGCCGGTTGTGGTGGGCCTGGGGGTCGGGCGGCTGCGGCTGCGCGCGCCGTGCGAGGTGGTGTGGACGGTCGCGGAGGAGTCGCGGACCGGCTTCGCGTACGGCACGCTGCCCGGCCATCCGGAGCGGGGCGAGGAGTCGTTCGTGGTGGAGCTGGAACCGGATGGCTCAGTGGTACTGACGGTGACGGCGTTCAGCCGTTCGGAGTCCTGGTTCGGCCGGGCCGGAGGGCCGCTGGTGCCGCTCTTCCAGCGGGCGTACGCACGGCGGTGCGGCAGAGTACTGCGCAGGTGGGCGGTAGGGTGACGGAACCTCAGGCTTCAACCTTTTGATTTCGGACAAAATAAGCTTCTGTTACCAGATGCGCCCTTAACCCATAGGTCACAGTCTGTTCGTGATCACGCAACACCTTTGCGCGAGGGTGTTTGTATGACATTCCGAGCGACCCCCGAGCCCCCTCACCGGCACCGCCCCCGCTGGCGGCACGATCTGGTCGCATGGTGGTCACGGCGCCAGGGCCACGCACCGCCGGACAGCTCACGCTCGCCCGCGGCCGACGCCCACCCCGCCCACGCCGCGGGCGCCCCGGAGACCACAGCCCCGAAGACCACAGCCCCGGAGACCACGGCCCCCGAGCCCACCACGCTGTGGCGGATGCGCACGACCGTACGGGACGAGCCAGGCGCCCTTGCCGCGCTGTGCGCGGCGCTGGCCGGGCACCGGGTCGACATCCTGGCCCTGCAGACCCATCCGCTGACGGACGGCACGGTGGACGAGTTCCTGCTGCGCGCGCCCGAGGCCCTGCCGTCCGACGGGCTGACCGACGCCGTCGCCGTCGCGGGCGGCCGTGACACCTGGGTCGAGCGGGCCGATACCCACGACCTGGTGGACGCGCCGACCCGGGCGCTGACCCTGGCCACCCGCACCGCCCTGGACGCCGCCGAACTCCCGCTCGCCCTACGCCAGTTGTTCGGCCGCTGCACCATCCACTCCGTTCCCGCCAAGTCCCTCAGCGGACGGTCCCTGGACAGCACACCGCCCGCCGAAGGTGTCCTGGAGGAGACCGTGATGCGGCTGCGCGACCCGTCCGGCGGCGCGATCATCATCGAGCGGCCGTATCTGCCGTTCACCCCGACCGAGTTCGCCCGGGCCCGCGCGCTGGTCGAGCTGGACGCCCGGCTCGGCCCGCGGATCCCGCACGACGGCGATGTGCTGACGCTGCCCGAGGGCAACGCCATCACCGTACGCCGCGCCGACACCGGCGACCTGGCCGCCGCCCGCGAGATGCACGCCCGCTGCTCCTCCGGCACGCTCGGGCAGCGCTACCACGGGCCGGTCGGCGACGCCGACCGTTACCTCGCCCATCTGCTGAGCCCCCGCTTCGGCCGCACCCTGGCCGCGTACACCGCCTCCGGGCGGCTGGTGGCCCTCGGCCATCTGCTCTGGGACGGGGACGAGACCGAGGTCGCACTGATCGTCGAGGACGAGTGGCAGCGCCGCGGCGTCGGCGGGGAGCTGCTGCGGCGGCTGGTGGCGATGGCCGCCGAGACCGGCTGCGGATGCGTCTACGCCGTCACTCAGTCGGCCAACACCGGCATGGTCGCCGCGATGCGCGCCCTCGAACTGCCGCTGGACTACCAGATCGAGCAGGGCACGCTGGTGATCAGCGCCCGCCTCGACCCGGCGCCGGCACCCGAGCCGGCCCTTCCGCTGCCGGTCCCGCCGCACGCGCACTGAGCCCGACCGGGGCCCCGTGCCCCGCCCGGCGGGCGTCGCGCCCCGCCGGGCCGCCGTCGAGCGCCGCCGGGCCGCCGTCGAGCGCCCGGTCCAGATCGCGCCACAGGTCCGCCGCGTCCTCGAGCCCGACCGACATCCGCAGCAGCCGGTCGCCGATCCCCGAGGAGCGGCGGTCCCCCTCGGCCACGATGCGGTGGCTGATGGAGGCCGGGTGCTGGATGAGGGTGTCCACGCTGCCCAGGCTCACCGCCGGGGTGATCAGCCGCACCCCGGCGATCACCTCGTGCGGATCGCCGTGGGGCTCGAAGGCCACCATCGCCCCGCCGATCCGGGGATAGTGGACGCGGGCCACCCGTGGGTCGCCGGCCAGCCGCCGGGCCAGCTCGGCCGCGGTCGCCGACGCGGCCCGCATCCGTACCGGCAGCGTGGACAGCCCGCGCAGCAGCAGATATCCGGCGAGCGGATGCAGCACCCCGCCGGTGGCGAACCGCACCTGGCGCAGCACCCGGGCGAACTCCTCGTCGCAGGCCACCACGCCGCCCATCACATCGCCGTGGCCGCCGAGGTACTTGGTGGCGCTGTGCAGGACGAGGCTCGCGCCCCGCTCGGCGGGGCGCTGCAGCACCGGGGTGGCGAAGGTGTTGTCCGCGAGCAGCGGGACCGTGCCGCAGGAGTGGGCGACGGCCCGCAGATCGAGTTCGGCGAGCGTCGGATTGGCCGGGGTCTCCACCATGACCAGGCCGGTGTCGGGGCGGATCGCGTCCGCGATGCCGGCCGGGTCCACCCAGGTGACCTCGGTGCCCAGCAGCCCGGTGTCCAGCAGATGGTCGCTGCATCCGTACAGCGGGCGGACCGCCACCACATGCCGCGGCCCCTGGGCCCCGCGCGCCAGCAGACACGCGCTGAGCGCCGCCATGCCACTGGCGAACGCGACCGCGCTCTCGGTGCCCTCCAGCCGGGCCAGGGCGGTCTCGAAGCGGGCCACGGTGGGGTTGTCCAGGCGGGCGTAGACCGGCGGGCCGTCCGGCCGGGCGCCGGTGGCGGCGAACGCGTCGATCCTGGCGGCCTCCTGGCGGCTGTCGTACGAGGGATAGGTCGTCGACAGATCCAGGGGTACGGCGTGCAGGCCCATCCCCGGGAGGTCCTCGCGCCCGGCGTGGACGGCCTCGGTGGCGAACGCGTGCCGTGCGGCGGCTTCGCCGCGCGAGCCCTGTGCGCCCGGCGCGGTCTCCGTGCCCCGTATGGTTCCCGTGCTCCCTGCGCTCTCCGTGCTCTGCCTGATGTCCATGTGTGAAGGGTGAACAACCACCGGGCTCTCGCAGCCGATGTCCGTGTTACGTTCGGCCGATGGCCGAAACCGTCGCTCTCGATCCGGTGGATCTTCAGATTCTGCGGCTGCTGCAGAACGACGCCCGGACCACCTACCGCGATCTGGCCGCCCAGGTCGGTGTGGCGCCCTCGACCTGTCTGGACCGAGTGGCCCGGCTGCGCCGCTCCGGGGTGATTCTCGGCCATGAACTCCGCCTGGACCCAACCAAGCTGGGGCGCGGTCTCGAGGCCCTGCTCTCGGTGCAGCTGCGGCCCCACCGCAGGGAGCTGGTCGGCCCGTTCGTGGAGCGGATCCGGGCGCTGCCCGAGTCCCGGGCGCTGTTCCACCTGGCCGGACCGGACGACTATCTGGTGCACGTGGCGGTGGCCGACACCGCGGATCTCCAGCGGCTGGTGCTGGACGAGTTCACCTCGCGCCGCGAGGTGGCCCGGGTCGAGACCCGGCTGATCTTCCAGCAGTGGAGCTGCGGCCCGCTGCTGCCGCCCGCCCGGGACGGCTCGGCAACCTCGTAGCACACCCGTGCTCCCATGCGTCACACCCCCGTGGTGCTGACGCCACACCCCGGAACGTACGAGGATGGGCCGCATGTCCGATACCAAGAACGCTCCGCTGCCCCGTCAGGTCGCCGACACCTACGTCGACGCCCTCATCGAACTCGACCCGATCACCGGCACCTACCTGGGCGTTCCCGAGAGCTCCCGGCGTCTTCCGGACTTCTCCCCCGAGGGGGCGAAGGCCATCGCCGACCTCGACCGCACCACCTTGGACCGGCTGGCGGAGGCCGAGGCGCGCCCCGGCGCGGACAACGACGCCGAGCGCCGCTGCGCCCGGCTGCTGCGGGAGCGGCTGACCGCCGAACTCGATGTGCACGAGGCCGATGAGCACCTGCGCGCGGTCAGCAACCTGAGCTCCCCGCTGCACTCGGTGCGCGGCATCTTCACCGTGATGCCCACCGAGACCGAGGAGGACTGGTCGGCGGTCGCGGCCCGGCTGCGCGCCGTACCGGCCGCGCTGGAGGGGTACCGCGCCTCGCTCGCCGAGGGGCTGCGGCGGAACCTGCCGGCCGGCCCCCGGCAGGTGGCCACGGTCCTCGAGCAGCTGGCGGAGTGGATCGGAACGGACGGCGGCTGGTTCGCGGACTTCACCTCCGAGGGCCCCGACACGCTGCGCGGCGAGCTGAACGAGGCGGCCGCGGCGGCCACGGGCGCGCTGGGCGCGCTCCGCGACTGGCTGCGCGACACCTACGCCCCGGCCATCGAGGCCGCGCCCGATGTGGTGGGGCGCGAGCGCTACCGCCGCTGGGCCCGGATGTGGAACGGCACGGACCTCGACCTGGACGAGGCGTACGCGTACGGCTGGTCGGAATTCCACCGGATCCACGCCGAGATGCGCACCGAGGCCGAGAAGATCCTGCCCGGCGCCAACCCGTGGGAGGCGCTGCGCCACCTCGACGCCCACGGGGCCCATATCGAGGGCGTCGAGGAGACCCGGGTGTGGCTGCAGGAGCTGATGGACGAGGCCATCGAGCAGCTGGACGGCACCCACTTCGACCTGGCCGAACGGGTCAAGCGGGTCGAGTCGATGATCGCCCCGCCGGGCAGCGCGGCGGCGCCGTACTACACCCAGCCGTCGGTGGACTTCTCCCGCCCCGGCCGGACCTGGCTGCCCACCATGGGCGAGACCCGCTTCCCGGTCTACGACCTGGTCTCCACCTGGTACCACGAGGGCGTACCCGGCCACCATCTGCAGCTCGCGCAGTGGGCGCACGTCTCCGACCAGCTCTCCCGCTACCAGGCCACAGTGGGCATGGTGAGCGCCAACGCGGAGGGCTGGGCGCTGTACGCGGAGCGGCTCATGGACGAGCTGGGCTATCTGACGGACCCGGAGCGGCGGCTGGGCTACTTGGACGCGCAGATGATGCGGGCGCTCCGGGTGATCGTCGACATCGGGATGCACCTGGAGCTGGAGATCCCCGCCGATTCGCCGTTCCACCCCGGTGAGCGGTGGACTCCTGAGCTGGCGCGCGAGTTCTTCGGGCTGCACTGCGGCCGTCCGGCGGAGTTCCTCGACAGTGAACTGGTGCGCTATCTGGGCATGCCGGGCCAGGCCATCGGCTACAAGCTGGGCGAGCGGGCCTGGCTGACGGGGCGGGAGGCGGCCCGTAAGGCGCACGGCGACGCCTTTGACGCCAAGAAGTGGCACATGGCGGCGCTGTCGCAGGGGTCGCTGGGGCTTGACGACCTGGTGGAGGAGCTGTCGGCACTCTGAGCTCGCTGCGCCTTCCGCGCCTGGTAGGGGCGGGCCGCATCCGTACGGGTACGGCCCGCCCCGCTGAGCGCTCCGCGGGAAGTGCCGCGATGCGTCGTCGGCCGACTGCGGCGCCGTCGTGGCTGGTCGCGCAGTTCCCCGCGCCCCTTCGGGGCGCTGCCCGAACCGTAGCGGACTTCCTCCGACCTGCTCAGTGTGCGGCGGTCGCGCGGTGCCGTACGGCCGAGCCCTGGCGGCCCTTGACGACCTCCAGCTGGGCGGGGACCCGCCGGCGCAGATCGGCGACATGGCTGACGATGCCGACCGTACGGTCGCGTTCGCGCAGCGAGTCCAGCACGTCCATCACCTCGTCCAGGGTCTGCTCGTCGAGGCTGCCGAACCCCTCGTCGATGAAGAGGGTGTCCAGGCGGACCCCGCCCGCCTCGTCGGTGACCACATCGGCCAGGCCCAGGGCGAGGGCCAGCGAGGCGGAGAAGGTCTCGCCGCCGGAGAGGGTGGCGGTGTCGCGTTCGCTGCCCGTCCAGGCGTCGACGACATGCAGTCCGAGACCGGAGCGGCCGCGCCCGCCGGAACGGGAGTCGGAGTGCACCAGGGTGTAGCGCCCCGAGGACATGTGGCGCAGCCGTACGCTCGCCGCCGCCGCGACCTGCTCCAGCCGGGCCGCCAGCACATACGCCTCCAGCCGCATCCTGCGCTCGTTGTCCGCGGAGGTGCCCGCCGCGAGCGAGGCGAGACGGGCGATCCGGTCGTGCTCCGCGCGCAGCGGGGCGAGCCGGCGGGCGTCGGCGACCGCCTGCGCGGACAGCGCGTCGAGCTCCTCGCAGCGGGTGCGGGCCGCGGCGTCCCCGGCCGAGACCTCGCGCAGCGCGCGGGTGGCCGCGTCGGCCGCCGTCCGCGCCGCCGCGGGGTCGGCGGGCGGCGCCTGCGCCGCCGCGAGCACCCTCGGGTCGGACAGCTCGGCCGCGACCGCCGCCGACTCCGACTGCCAGGCGTCGAGACGGCGGCGCGCCTCGCGCTGCCGGTCCGGGTGCAGCACGGCCTCGGCGGCCTGCTCCGGGGTCTCGAACCCGGCCCGGTAGGCGGCGTCGGCGAGCCGGGCGTCGGCCTCCTTCAGCCGGTTCGCGGCCGTCTCGGCGGCCCGCGCCGCCTCGGCGGCGTGGGCCAGCAGCCCCGCCTGCCGCTCGAGCCGCGCCGCGCGTCGCGCGACGGTGGCGTCCGCGCCGCGCGCCTGCTCCAGCTCGGCCAGCAGCGCGGCCCGCTCCCGGGCCAGGGCCTCGCGGTGCGAGGTGCGGGCGGCCGCCCGCCGCTCGGCCTCCTGACGCTGTTCCGTACGGCGGGTGTGCTCGCCCTCGGCCCGGTCCAGTGCCTCGCGGGCGGCGTGCGCGTCGGCCGCCGCGTTCCGGGCCTCGGCGTACGCGGTGCGCAACTCGGCCAGGGCCCGGTCGAGTTCGGCCGCGTCCTCGCCCTCCGCCGTGGCCTCGGCGCCCGCGCGGGCCTCCCGCAGCGCGTTCCGCGCCCGCTCGGCCTCCTCGCGGACCTCCTCGGCGCGCTGGTAGTCCGCCAGCGCGGCCTCCTCCGCCGTACGGTCCACATGCCCGGCCCCGGGCCGGGCCGGGTTCGGATGCTCGGTCGCCCCGCACACCGCGCAGGGCTCTCCGGCGCGCAGCCCGGCCGCGAGCTCGGCGGCGATGCCGCGCAGCCGGGCCTCTTTGAGGTCGAGCCAGTGCTGCCGCGCGGCGGCGGCCCCTTCCCGCGCCCGCAACAGCTCCTCCCGCGCCTGCCCCTCCTGCCCGGCGAGCCGGTCCCGCCGCCGGGCGGCCTCCAGCCGCCGCTCGGCGGGCTCGATCCGCCCGCCGAGCTGCTCGGCCCGGGCGACGGCCTCCTGCGCCGCCTCGACCCGCCGCTGATGCGCCCGGTGGGCCTCCTCCCACCCGGCGAGCCACTCGGCGGCCTCCTCGAGCGCCTCGTCGTCGGCGCGAGCCTCCCGCTCGAGCGCGGCGATCTCACGGACGACGGCCTCCGCCCGGACCTCCCCCCGCCGTGCGGCCCCCAACGCCCCCAATTCCTCCCGCACCCGGCGCTCGACCTGTCCCAGCCACTCGGCATCGGCTTCGGCGAGCACCGCCGAGGTGTCAACGCCCTGCGCCCCGGCCCGCCGGTCCCACTCGCCGTACGCACCGCCCGGGCCCGGAGCCGCCCCGCCACGACTCGCCTCGGGCGCAACCCGCCCCGCCGCGTCGGTGTGCGACGCGCGCTCGCCCCAGGACGTCGGCCCTGACGTCCGCAACGACGCACCCCGCGCCTCCGTGACGGCGATCTCGCCGCCGGACGGCCCCGCCTGGGGCATACCGCGCCCCCGCGCACCGGGCTCCCCCGAGCCCGGCCCCTGCGACGGCATGCCCGGGGATCCCCCCGCCGCCGGCGGTGCCTGCTCCGGCCTGCCTCCGGAGGCACCGTCGCCGCCTGCTGCCGCCCCCGCCTGCGCGGCGGTGCCCTCCGCCCAGCCGAGCGGGCCCAAGCCCAGCGCGCCCGTTCCGGTACGCCCGTCCTTGAGCGACCGCGCACTGGCGGGACCCGGCGGCTCTGAGTCGCCCGCCTCAGCAGCTGACGTACGGTCCGGTATATCGTCCGCGGCGCTTCCCGCGCCCGCTTCCGGAGCGGTCCGTCCGTGCTCGCCACGCCCGACTGCCGTACCCATAGCGGCGGCGGCCCCCGCGGACGCGGTGGCCTCTTCCGGGGAAGCGGGGATCTGCGAGGGCAGGGAGGTGGCAGGCGACGTGGCCCAGCCAGGAGCGGTGCGCTGGTCGGGGATGTCCGGGATCGGCGCGAGGGTCATGGCCGCCAGGCCGGGTTCGGCGGACAGGCGGGCGCGGGCCTGGTGTTCGGTGGATTCGGCGGTGTGGTGGTCGTGGGCGGCGGCGGTGCGGAGGTCGAGTGCGGGGACCACCGCGTCGGCGGCGCGGGCGCGTTCCAGCAGCTCGCGCAGACGGTCGTGGTCGGGTCGCTGCCGTTCGAGGTCGTCCGCCCGGCGGCGGGCCTCGGCGTGGCGGCGCTGGAGCTCGGCCCGTTCGCGGGTCGCGTCGGCGGTCCGCCGGGCGGGGTCATGGGCCGCCTCGGCGGCTCGTACGGCGGACAGCGCGATGTCCTGCCGCTCGCGCGCGCCCGCGCGCGCGACGGCGGCCCACTCCAGGACGGCGTCGGCCAGCCCCGGCTCACCGGGGGTCAGCTCGGGCAGCGGATGACCGTCCGGCTCCGTGGTGCGGCCCGCCGCCTGCGCCATGCGGTGGGCGAGCGCGAGCAGCCGCTCGTCCCCGGCCGCGACCCGCTTCTCCGCCGCCCGCCGCTGCTCCGCCAGCCGCTCCTCGACGGCGGCGAAGCGGCCGGTGTCGAACAGCTTGCCCAGCAGCTTGCCGCGCGCCAGCTCGTCCGCGCGCAGAAAGCGGGCGAAGTCGCCCTGCGGCAACAGCACCACCTGGCAGAACTGCTCCCGGCTCATGCCGAGCAGCTGCGCGATCTCCTCGCCGATCTCCTGGTGCGAGCGGCTGAGGGCCTTCCACTTCCCCGCCTCCGCGCTGGTCGAGGATGTCGGCGAGGCGTACTCGCGGAACAGGGTCTGCGCCTTCTCCCGCGTCATCCCCGTGCCCCGCTTCTTGGGGCGCGGCTGCTCGGGGCGCCGGGTGATCTCCAGGCGCCGCTCCCCGACAGTGAATTCGAGAACGACCTCGGTCGGGGTCAGCGGCTCGGCGTGGTCGCTGCGCAGCGAGAGCCCGCTGCCCTGGCGGGCGCCGGGCACCTGGCCGTACAGCGCGTAGCAGACCGCGTCCAGGACGGACGTCTTACCGGCGCCGGTCGGCCCGTGCAGCAGGAAGAGCCCGGCCGCGGACAGCTCATCGAAGTCGATCTCCTGGGTGGCGCCGAACGGCCCGAAGGCCGTGACGGCGAGCCGGTGCAGCCTCATCGTGCCGCCTCCCCCGCGGTCGCCCCCGCGGTCACCCCCGCGGTCACGGCACCCGCCGTCGTCGCGCCCGCGCCGTTCTCCTCGCCGGGCACGACGCCCTCGTGCGCCTCGCTCCTCACCGTCTCCAGGGCGTCGCCGAGCAGCGCGCGCTCCGCCTCGTCCGGGCCGCGGCCGCCCCGCACATGGGCCACGAAGTCCTCCGCGATCTGCCGGTCCGAGCGGCCGCGCAGCCGCTGTGCGTACGAGGCGAGCGGATCCTCGGGGGGCCGCTCGGGGTCGAAGACCAGCGTGAGCACATGGGGGAAGCGCCGCGCCAGCCGGGCCATCGGCTCATGCGGCCGCACCGCGTCGGTCAGCGTGGCCTCGATCCACGCCTCCTCGTGGCGGTCGAGGTCCGGATCGGCGAGCAACTCCTCGATCCGGCCACGGATCCGGGCCAGCGGCCGGGGCACCGGGCACTCCACCCGTTCGCACGACGGCGCCTCGCCCGCCGCCCCCAGCTCCACCACCCACATGGACTTGCGGTGCGCCGTCTCGGAGAAGGAGTACGCGAGCGGGGAGCCCGAGTAGCGGACGCGTTCGGTGATGGTCTGACAGCCGTGCAGATGGCCGAGTGCCGCGTAGTCGACGCCGTCGAAGACCTCGGCGGGTACGGAGGCGACGCCGCCGACCGTGATGTCCCGCTCGCTGTCGCTGACCGCGCCACCGGTGACGAAGGCGTGCGCGAGGACGACGGACCGGGTGCCGGACGGCCGGGTGGCGAGGTCGGCGCGCACCCGGTCCATGGCGGCGCCCAGCACCGCCGTATGACCGGCCGCCGAGGCGCCCAACTCCTCCCGCACCAGACCCGGTTCGAGATACGGCAGACCGTAGAAGGCCACCTCGCCGCAGTCGTCGGAGAGGACGACGGGCGTGGCGCAGCCGGCGGGGTCAGTGCGCAGATGGATCCCGGCCCGGTCGATCAGCCCGGCGCCGACGCCGAGACGGCGGGCCGAGTCATGGTTGCCGGAGATCATGACCGTCGGCACCCCGAGGTCCGCGAGCCGGTGCAGGGCGTCGTCGAAGAGCTCTACGGCGGCGAGCGGCGGCACGGCGCGGTCGTAGATGTCGCCCGCGACGACCACCGCGTCGATGCGCCGCTCGCGCACGGTGGTGACGAGGTGGTCGATGAACTCCCGCTGCGCGGCAAGGAGGCTGACCCGGTGAAAGGACCGTCCGAGGTGCCAGTCGGAGGTGTGCAGAATTCTCACAAGCGGTCTCCGACCTGCACTTCTGTCCTTCCTCCCACCCCAGTGGCCTGCATCACACCCGCGGCGTGTACGCGGTGCGGGCACCGACCACGTTAGCCGCGGTCGGTGCCCGGTCTCTCACGGACCTCGATTTTCCCGCCCGTGTCGCGGCCCGTTCCCCGGTTTTCCGCCCGTGGCTAGCCGTGGTGGTCCCTCCACCGGGCGTCCTCGGAGTCCTGGAGACCTTCGAAGGGGCGGGTGTCGAGGTAGTACCACTCCGCGGACGGGCCCGGCTGTGACGGGCCGTAGAACGCGTCGTACAGCGCACCGGACGACGACCGCTCATGCGGCTGCGGCGGCGGCCACGACGGGGACACGGGTGAGGACACGGGCGAGGACACGGGCCCCGGCGGGGATTCGGGCGAGGACCTGGGCCTGGGCCTTCGCCTCGGCTTCGGCCCCGGCCTCGGCCCCGATCCCGATCCCGGCCCCGATCCCGGCCCCGATCCCGGCCCCGGTAGGTCGGGCAGCAGCAATTCCACCCGTACGGTGCCCGACGCCCGCTTCTGCGCCACGAACTCCTCGATCTGGCTGCGGCAGGCGTGGTCCAGATGGGTCACCCCCATCAGGTCCAGCCGGATCCGCGGCGTCCCCGCCGACCCCACCGCCTCCAGCGCGTCGATCACCTTGGGCAGCCGCAGAAACGTGGCGTTGCCGGTCATGACCAGTTTGGCGGTGTCGCCCTCGACCCGGTGCTCGATGGAGGTCCGCGACATCCGCAGCGCCGCCAGGACGATCCCGGCCGCGAGCCCGACCAGCACCCCCTCCAGCAGCGCGGTGGCGACGATGGTGCCCGTGGTGACGGCCATCACGACGAACTCACCGCGGTCCTGGCGCCACATCTTCGGGAACTGCTCGGGGGCGAGCAGCTTCCAGCCGCTGTGCACCAGCACACCCGCCAGCACCGAGATCGGGATCAGGGCGAGAACGCTCGGCAGCAGCAGCGCGAAGGCCAGCAGCCACAGGCCGTGCAGGGTGCGGGAGAGCCGGGTCTTGGCCCCGGCCTGCACATTGGCCGAGCTACGGGCGACGACGGCGGTCATGGGCAGCGCGCCGAGGACGCCGCAGACGGTGTTGCCCGCGCCCTGGGCGATCAGCTCGGTGTTGTAGCGGGTGCGCGGACCGTCGTGCATCCGGTCCACCGCGGCGGCCGTGAACAGGCTCTCCGCAGAGGCGATGACGGTGAAGGTGAGGACGGCGGTGAGCACCGCGGGATCGGCGAGCCCCGCGAACTGCTCCGGCCCGGGAACCTGGACGGCCGCCAGCAGATCGCCGACCTGAAGGGTCTTCACCTCCACACCGGGCAGCGCGGCGATCACGACGCCGATGGCCACGGCGACCAGCGCGGCGGGGATCCTGCCGACCGGCCCCGGCACCTTCTTCCAGACGAAGCTGAGGACGACCGTGGCGATGCCGAGCAGCGCGGCGATCGCCGTCTGCGCGTTCGTGAAGGTGCCGAGGACATGCGCGGGAAAGCCCAGGATGTTCTCGATGGCCGTACCGGGGGCCGTGGCATCGGCCAGCGGATACGACTGGCTGAACATCAGCGGCAGCCCGATCCCGGCGAGCATGCCCTGGACGACGGCGATGGAGATGGCCTGGAACATACGGCCCAGCCGGATCATCCCCAGGCCGATCTGGAGCAGCCCGGACATCAGCACGATCACCCCGAGCATGGCGATGCCATGGGCCTCGACGGTCTCCGCGACAAGTGCGGTGAGCCCGGCGGCGGGCCCGCTGACCTGGAGGGCGCTGCCCCGGGTCATACCGACCACCAGCCCGCCGACGACACCGGTGATGATGCCGAGTTCGGCCGGGGTGCCGGAGGCGACGGCGACACCGATGCACAGGGGCAGGGCCACGAGGAAGACGACCAGGGAGGCGGTGATCTCGGTGCCGAGATCGACACCCTGGACGGTCCCGCCGGCCTTTCCCCCAACCTTGCCCTTTCCCTCGCCCTTGGCCTTGCCCTTGCCCTTGCCCTTGCCTTCGGCGGTGGCCCCCGCCCCGCCGTCGGCCTTATGGAAGCCAGGAGCCTCGGCCGTTTCTCTTACGGTTCCGGCGGCGGGCGCATATGCGGGCATCGGTTGCGTCGACCGGGCGTCGCGCGCCCCTTCCGGCGGGAACACCTCGTCGATGTCGTACGACGGCGATGGAACCGGCTGAATCCGGCCACGGGCATGTCGTCCGCTCGTCATGAGTACGCCCGGACGTCACCGTCGTTATCGAGATCGAGTTCCTTGCCCGCGGTGCGCGGCTGGAATTCGGGAAATTGCCCGTTGGCCAGTTTCCGGTATTCGCACGGAGTCCTCATCATGCCTCCCTGACGGGTGGTTGGACCAGATGCGAATCACCGTAGGGAGGGCCGTACCAGGCGAAGGCTAAACGAACACTAGAGCATGACAAGTTCTTCTCCAATATTCGGTTCCGCGCTCGCAACATTACAAAAACCAGGAAGCCATTCCGGTATTGCGGTACACAGGTCCCCATGACCGTACGAGCGCTACTCATCGAGGATGACGAGACGATCGCCGAGCCCCTCGTAGAGGGACTGGGGCGGTATGGACTGATGGTGGGTCATGTCAGCACGGGGGCAGCCGGGCTGGAGGGGCCGTACGGGGACATCGTTCTGCTCGACCTGGGACTGCCGGACATGGACGGCATCGACGTCTGCCGCGGCATCCGGCGGGTGTCCGATGTGCCGATCATCATGCTCACCGCGCGGGGCGAGGAGGCCGACCGGGTCCTGGGGCTGGAGCTGGGCGCGGACGACTACTTGGCGAAGCCGTTCAGCATGCGGGAGCTGATCGCCCGGATCCGCGCGGTGACAAGGCGTTCCCAACGCACCGCCACCGCCACCGCCACCGCCGCGGGGCCCACCGCGACGGCCGCCCCCGCCTCCCCCGCTCCGGCCCCCGCCGTCACCCCGCCGGCCG
This sequence comes from Streptomyces endocoffeicus, assembly GCF_016741935.1. Classification (GTDB taxonomy): domain Bacteria; phylum Actinomycetota; class Actinomycetes; order Streptomycetales; family Streptomycetaceae; genus Streptomyces; species Streptomyces endocoffeicus. The sequence continues at coordinate 1,865,075 of NZ_JAERRG010000001.1, forward strand.
CCGCCCAGCCGCCGCCCCGGGAGCAGGAGCCACTGGTCGTGGACCGCCGGACGCGTCAGGTGTGGGTGGGCGGCGCACCCGTCAGTCTCACCCCCAAGGAGTTCGAGCTGCTGGCCCTGCTCACCGAGGACCCCGGCGCCGTGTACTCGCGCCAGCAGATCCTCGACCGCGTCTGGGACCCCCACTTCCACGGGCCGACCAAGACCCTGGACGTGCACGTCGCCACCCTGCGCCGCAAGCTGGGCGACCCGGCCTGGATCCAGACCCTGCGCGGGGTCGGCTTCCGTCTGGCCGTCCACTCGGGCGTCCCGGCGGGAGTCCCGGCGGGGACCCCTTCGGGGGTTCCGGAGGCCGTCCGGCCGTGACCCGACGTCTGCTGCTCGGATATCTGAGCCTCGCCGTGCTGACCCTGCTGAGCCTGGGCATACCGCTCGGCTATGTCTACGGCAGAGCCGAGCGGGAGCAGGTCATCTCCTCGGCGGAGGACGAGGCCGAGTCGGTGTCCGCGTTCGCCTCGCTGTCCATCATGGCGGGCCGGGAGCAGCGCGAGCTGCCGAACCGGGCGCGGCACTGCGCCGAGCGCATCCGGGGCAGGGTGGTCATCGTCGGCGACGACGGCCGGCTGCTGGCGACCTCGCATCCGCTGTCCGCCACGGAGTCGCGGAACCTGGTGTCGCGCCCCGAGATCGCCGCCGCGCTGCGCGGCCGGGACGCGATCGACGTCCGGACCTCCACCATCGGCGGCGTCCGCTATCTCTCGGTCGCCGCACCCGTGGTCCACGGCGACGAGCTGCAGGGCGCGGTGCGCCTCACCGTGCCGACCGACGCGGTGGAGGCCCGGGTCCACCGGATCTGGTTGCTGCTGGCCGTGGGCGGCCTCGCGATCCTCACGGCCGTCGCCGCCGTGGGGCTGGTCTTCGCCCGCTGGGCCAGCCGCCCCATCCTGGAGCTGGAGCGGTTCGCGCACCGGCTGGCCGACGGCCGGTTCACCACACCCGCGCCCGTGACCTCCGGCCCGCCCGAGGTGCGCAGCCTCGCCGCCACCTTCAATCAGACCGCCGCCCGGCTGGAGCATCTGCTGGCCTCCCAGCGCGCCTTCGCCGCCGAGGCGTCCCACCAGCTCAAGACGCCGCTGGCGGCGCTGCGGCTGCGGCTGGACAATCTGGAGGCGGAGCTGACGGGGCACGCCCGGGACGGTCTCAGCGCCGCGATGACCGAGACCGACCGGCTGGCCCGGATGGTCGAGGGGCTGCTGGCGATGGCGCGGCTGGAGGAGAGCGCCGTCACCCCCGAACCGGTCGACCTGGACCAGGTGTGCGCCGAGCGCCTGCGTACCTGGAGCCCGCTCTTCGATCGGCACAGGGCCCATCTCGCCCTGCTCGGCGACCGGGTCGGCCAGGCGCTCGCGGTGCCCGGGGCCATCGAGCAGATCCTGGACAATCTGCTCTCCAACGCGCTGCGTGCCACGCCCCTGGGCTCCACCGTCACCTTGGTGCTGCGCTGTTCGGCCGCCGACCGCCGCCAGCTCCCGGCCCGGCCCGCCTGGATCGAGCTGCATGTCATCGACGAGGGGCCCGGCATGACCGCCGATCAGCGGCGTCGCGCCTTCGACCGCTTCTGGCGCGCCCCCGACGCCCCGAAGGGCGGCACCGGTCTGGGTCTGTCGCTGGTGCAGCGGCTCGCCCATGCGAGCGGTGGGGAGGCCACCTTGGCGCGGGCGCCCGGAGGCGGCCTCGACGCCGCGATCCGGCTGCGGCCCGCGCCCCGGGCGTCCCAGGGCCGCCCGTCCCAGGGGCGCCCGTCCAGAATCGGCCTGCCCCGGAGAGTCCGGAGCGACCGGAGCACACCGGAGTCCACTCCGTCCCCGCCCTCGGTGCGCTCACCGGCGTAGGTCCAGGCCGCCGGTGCGCTCACCGGCGTAAGTCCAGGCGGTCCTCAAGCCCGGACCGTCCTTGAGCCCAGACCGTCCTTGAGCCCAAGCCGTCCTTGAGCCCAAGCCGTCCTTGAGCCCAAGCCGTCCTTGAGCCCAAGCCGTCCTTACGCGTCCTGGTACACCTCGCCGCCGAGCTCCAGCGCGGCGGTGCCCGCGGTGGTGTCCGCCAGCCAGTCGCGGAAGGCGTCCACATCCGCGTCGGGCAGCCCGAGTTCGATCGTCACGGCCTCGGCGTAGCGCACCTCCCGGACCGCCCGGCCCGTCGCCCGCAGATCGTTCTCCAGCTTTCCGGCCCGCTGGTGGTCCACGGTGACGGTCACCAGCCGGAACCGCTGCCGGGTGACGGTGCCCAGCGTGTCGAGCGCCTCGCCGACCGCGCCGCCGTAGGCCCGGATCAGACCGCCCGCGCCGAGCTTCACGCCCCCGTAGTAGCGGGTGACGACGGCCACCGCGTACCGGATCTCGCGGCGCAGCAGCATCTGCAGCATCGGCACCCCGGCCGTACCGCCCGGCTCCCCGTCGTCACTCGCCTTCTGCACACCGCCGTCCGCGCCGATGACATAGGCGAAGCAGTTGTGGCTGGCGGTGGGGTGCTCCTTCCTGACCCGCTGGATGACGTCCTGCGCCTCCTGCTCGGTCGCGGCGGGCGCGAGCGTGCAGAGGAAGCGCGATCTGTTGATCTCGGTCTCGTGCACGCCCTCGCGCGCGACCGTCCGGTACCGCTCCTGCATCAGGCCACCTTATGTCCCGGCCCTGGCGCGGTGGTCAGGCCTGTAGGGGCGGCGGTGTCCGGGTCAGCGGCCCAGGGCCTTGGCCAGCTGGTCCTTGGTCATGTTTGAGCGGCCCTCGATGCCGCGCTGCTTGGCCTCGTTGTACAGCTGGTCGCGCGTCGGGCCCTTGGGACCCGTCCGGCTGCCCGAGCGCTGGCCGCCACGCTGCGGCGCGGACTTCGGGTCCTGGGTCGAGGTCCTGCTCGCGGACCTGGACTCGCCCGCGCGGGCGCGCTCCTTGTTGACCGTACGGGCGGCCATTTCCTTCGCCCGGCCGGTGGACGCACCGCGCTGCTCGGCGCTTTCCTTGATGTGCTCGTACTGCCGCTCACGCTTACGGCTGGATCCTGCGGGCATGGTGTCTTCCTCTCCTTCCGCCCCCTCGGTCGGTGGCGGCCGACAGCTGATGATCGTGTTGATCGCCGACCGCATGAGTCGGGTTCCCTCCGTTCCCTCCCCCATAACCAGCATGCGTCTCCTGGGCGTCGGCCGAATGCCGTGCGGTGTGCGCGATGCGCGGGATTGGTCTTTCGGCAGTGTCCGCCGGTCCCCCGGCTTCGTAAGGTCACCTCTGCGAGTCGGCTGATCACGCGGGTGGGGGACATGACGACACAGACACACACGACCCGATCCGGCGCCCGCCCGTGGGCGTCCTGGGCCGGCCACCTGCCGCCGGCGGCCACCATCGCCGCCGCCGGGTTGAGCGTGGTCAGCCTGTGGTGGGTGGTGCCCACGGCGCTGTGCGCGTTCGCGGCGGGGTGGCGGCCCCTTGCGGACGTGGCAGTTTCACCGCCTCGCTCGCCGCGTAGGCGACCACGGTGCCGATCCCGGTGAGCACGACCCCGGCCACGCGGAAGGCGTCCCCGCGCCGAAAGGCCGACCACCCCGTCCACAGCAGAAGCAGCCCCAGCGCCACCAGCGTGCCCTCGGTGGCCATCTCCAGCAGCGCCCCGGCCCACGAGGGCGCCCCGGCCACCGCGTCGGCCACGGCCCGGTACACCGACGCCGAGGCGCCGCCCGCGACCTCCACCCGATCCGCGTCGCCCAGCCCACCGGGCGACAGCCACATCACCGCTCCCGCCCCGGCGGCACACAGCGCCACCGCGAGCAGCAGTCAACGGCCGAAGCCGTATCGCGTCCTTGCGTCCATGGCCAGTGACCGTAGAAACGGCGACGGCCCGCCACCTCTGGCGAACGGCCAGGTCAGACCCCTGACCATCGTCGGGGTTGACACCCCGGCGTGCCCCGGGGAATCTCCGGGGTGCCCGGCCGGTTCTGCTGCGAAGAGAGCGCATCGCGACCACAGGAGGCAGGCATGTACGGCGACCCGGCGACGGTCCGCAAGATCCTCACCGAGTTGGGCGACACCTGGGCCGTCGTGGGCCTGTCGACGAACCCGGGGCGCGCGGCATACGGCGTCGCCAACGTCCTCCAACGCTTCGGCAAGCGCATCGTGCCCGTACACCCCAAGGCCGAGACGGTGCACGGCGAGCGCGGCTACGGCTCGCTCGCCGAGATCCCCTTCCCGATCGATGTGGTCGATGTCTTCGTCAACAGCGATCTGGCGGGCCCGGTCGCCGACGAGGCCGTCACCATCGGCGCCAAGGCCGTCTGGTTCCAGCTCGGCGTCATCGACCCAGCCGCGTACGACCGCACCCGCGCCGCCGGACTGGCCATGGTCATGGACCGCTGCCCGGCCATCGAGATCCCCCGGCTGGGCTGAGCGCCACCGCCGAACTTTGGCCGCTCCCCCATCACTGTGGCAGCCGTCAGGAATCTGCGCTACGGCCGCCACGGCTGAAGAAGCCCCGCCCGGCGCCACGCGGGGAAGCGCAAGGGCGGGGCCACTGTTGGGAGAACTACGGAACGACGCCCTTACCGCCGCACCTGTTGCACGGGACGGCGTAGAGCGCTCCGCCAGTGCCAACGAACACGGTGGCCGCGAATCGGCGTCGAGGACGCCGAGCCGTGCCCCATCGCCGTCGACGCCCGGCCCAGCATCCGCAGGGGTCATCGGGGAGGGCATCCGGTGACTGGAACATACTTGCGAACTGCACGACCTTGGCTGCGCTGGGATTCACCCATTGTGACAAGGCGACCACCTCCTGACACTGAGAGTACGGACGGTACGGGCGGGCTGTCAGCGCATCCGGTCAGTTCGGGCCTGTGTTGCTGCAATCACCGCTGCACGTGCCCTCACCTCCGGGCTCGCTGTGCTCACAACTGGCCGCGACCGGGATGCTCTCGTCGGTCGGTGCCAGCCACAGCGCGTCGTCGACAGAGAGTCCCGCCTTTGTGATCATTTCCTGCGTCCGCGTCAGCTCGCCCGCGTTGTGACGGGACGGGTCCGGCAGCTCCGGGGCGTGGTGAACGAAGCGCCCCAGCCCATCACAGAGGCTGTGGTACAGCCTCGTGTGCAGAATGAGCGCGTGCCATCCCTCGTCAACGATCCGCGACGGCCGCAGACGGGCCTCGGGGAACCTTGCGCAGGTCGCCGTGAACTTCACCGCCTCGTCGACGATCCGCTCCGCCATACCTTCCGACAGGCGCGGGTTGTTGTTCAAGACGGTCCGGGCAACGCCCAACCGCTGTGGCCGGTCGAGCAACGCAGTAACGTCGGTCATGCGTGTGCCTCTTCTCTGTGAGTGGTGCGCTGCCCTCGCCCTGGTCACTGGCCTCCAAGCACGCGACCGGGGTGAGGCTGTGGGCGGCCCCCACTCCTCCACTCGCCGCACCACGGGCATCGGAGCGGGGGCCACGGCCCGGGACGGAGCCAACCAAGGCAATCCCGGACCGCTTCCTGCCCGCCCTGGCGTTCCAGCACCACGACAGGCAGGGGCTTTATGCAGGAGCCCTGTGAGCACCCCACGTAGCAGCAGGACTCCCGCTGGCGACGTCCGCCGCCGCTCCGCGTCCCCCGTCGGCCGCGCCTGGCTTGATGAGGGACGAGGAACTCATCAGGCGAGGCGTCTTGCGCCCTCCTGGAGCCGCACCAGCCGTCGCTGTCGGTCCTCCGCGACCATGATCACGTCGGACAGAGCAAGCTGAAGCAGCCTGATCGCGGCTTGCGCATCTTCGAGCGATGTCGACGGATCCGCCAGGTACCGCGACGCCGCCTTGATGGCTGCGCGCCGCCGGTCCTCGAACGACGTCGCGGCTTCCTCACAAGACGTCATGACGAACCAGCGTCACGCCCGGTCCCACCTGCTCCCCACTGGCACGGAGTCGACGCAACGTCGCATCTCGGGAGCTGGGCGACACCGAACTCCCGTCGATGGCCACACACGTACCGTCCACGTCGCTGACGAGCCGACGCATCTGGGCGCGGTCCCTCTCGTCGTAGGCGATCCGCTCCCAACTCGCCACGAGGCAGACGGTGTTGAACCCCTGCCCCTCATGCTTCATGGCAGCGACCATGCCGATCCAGAACGGCCGACGCTCGGCCACGGCAGCGTCTCCGCGGTCAACCCATTGGCCGGCGACACTCCACCCCAGCCGCGCGGCATATTCCCTGCAGAGGGCGATACGGGCGCCCAACCGGTCCGTCTGGCGCGTCGCCTCGCGGTCGTAAATGAATGCGAGGGTGGTTGATTCCGTTGCGTTGCCTTCCATGCGCATACTGTCGCCCTCCTGACGGGACGTTTGAACGTCCAGGGACGGGACAGCCAGGACAGCTTCGCGCTATGGTCCCAAGTGTCCCAAACATCCGGGGGAGGAACCTTGAACGAAGCCCTTCGAGATGCTATGGCCGAGGCTGAAGTATCCACCAACCGCCTCGCTCGTATGGTGGGAGTGTCCGCCAAGACCGCGGAGCGATGGTTGAAGGACCCCAGCCGGGCTCCACACCCCGATACGAGGTCTGCCGTCGCCAAGGCGTTAGGAGCAGATGAGGGCATGTTGTGGCCAAGGGCAGCCAGGTCGGTTGTCAAGACGGGGGCCAGCCGCGAAATCACCCAAGCCTATCCATACCGCAATGCCTGCCCCAGTGCCGTGTGGGGGCAACTGATCGACGCCGCGTCGCACTCCATCACGTTTGCCGGATACACCAACTACTTCGTATGGCAAGAGCAACCAAGGCTCGTCGATCGTCTGACGGCCAAGGCCGCCGCGGGCTGTAGCGTGCGCTTCCTCGTCGGCGACCCGGAATCTGATGTGACGCGACGCCGGGAGGAGATCGAGGGCGTCCCGCTCACCGTCAGCACACGGATCCGGATTACGCTTGATGCGCTGTCGAAGCTGAAGCACCTTGACGGCGTCGACGCTCGGTTCAGTGACGAGCACATCGCCCTGTCGGTGTTCAGCTTCGATTCCGAAATGCTCGTGACTCCACACTTGTCGAGTCTCCTCGGCCATGAGTCGCCGATGCTGCACCTGCACCGGATGGGCGACGATGGTCTGTACGACCGGTTCGCTGGCCACGTGTCCGCACTCTGGGAGGGCGGGCGACCCGTCTGGGAGTAGCGCCACAACGCGAACAGCCCCCCGTCGGATGGTCCCGACGGGGCTGTTGTAGTGCGAGATCCCCGGCTCGGCTGAGCCGCACCGCCGGGCGTCCCAGCTCGCCCGGGGTCAGGCGTCTGACGGCGCCAGGCGCGCCCGAGCTCAGGCGCCGACGGCGCCCGCCGCGCCCAGGCCCTCCAGGACCACCGCGCCCGGGAGGCCGGCGAGCAGCTTGCCCGGCACGATGAGCTTGCCGCGTCGGCCGCCGCTGCCGATGAGGGCGTACGGGATGTCGGCCACGGCGGCGTCCACCAGGAGCGGCCAGTCGGCGGGCAGCCCGATCGGGGTGATGCCGCCGAATTCCATGCCGCTCTCGCCCGTCGCCGTGTCCATCGGGGCGAACGACGCCTTGCGCGCGCCGAGGTGGCGGCGCACCACGCCGTTGACGTCCGCGCGGGTGTGGGCCAGGACCAGGCAGGCGGCCAGGGTGGTCTCGCCGCCCCGCTTGCCCGCGACCACCACGCAGTTGGCGGACTGTTCCAGCAGCCAGGAGCCGTAGTTCTCGACGAGCACGGCGGTGTCGGCCTTGTCCGGGTCCGTGTCCACGAAGAGCACCCGCTCCACCGGCTCCGAGCCGCGCCAGGTGCGCAGCGCCTCGGCGACGGGAGCGGTCAGCAGGTCCAGGCACTCGACGGCGGGACGGACCTCGTCGAAGGCATCCATCGGCGTACTCATGCCGCCAAACTAGCAGTCGCAGCGGGGCATGAGGGCCGGACCCCGCGGCCTCAGCGGGCGGGCGGTACCGACACCGCCATGGTCATCTCCACCGGCGCCGTCCCGTCGTTGCGGTAGGTGTGCGGGGTGTTCGCCTCGAACGCCACGGAGGTGCCGACCGGGGCGGTGTGGGTCTCACCGCCGATCACCAGGGTGAGCTCGCCGGCCGTCACATGGATCAGCTCGACCGTGCCGGACGGATGCGGATCGGAGCTGCTCCCGTCGCCGGGCATCAGCCGCCATTCCCACATCTCCAGCGGGCCGTCCGCCTCGGTGCCGACGAGCAGCGCGGTGTAGCTGCCCGCCTCGGTGGACCACATCCGCACCGCCTGGTCGGGCGGGACGAAGGTCACCCGGGGCCCGTGCTCGTAGTCGAGCAGTGTGGTGATGCTCACGCCGAGCGCGTCGGCGAGCTTGACGGTGGTGCCCACGCTCGGATTCGTACGGGCCTGCTCAATCTGGATGATCATGCCTCGGCTGACCCCGGCGCGGGCCGCCAGGGCGTCGAGGGTGAAGCCGCGTTCGTTGCGCCACCGTTTGAGGTTGCGGGCGAGCGACTGCGTGAGCTGGTCGAGGTCCGTCACGTTCCGGTCCGTCCATCCGTCCAAGATAGTGAATGGCGTAGTCGAGTGCAGTGAACTACTGTGGGCTGTACTCCCACGTCCACCACACTGTACGGCGAGGTTCCACCATGTCCGCACTCTTCGCGCTTGCCACCAGCCTGCTCTGGGGGCTGGCCGACTTCGGCGGAGGGTTGCTCACCCGGCGCACACCCGCGCTCACCGTGGTCGTCGTCTCCCAGATCATCGCGGTCACCGTCCTCGGCGCCATCGTGGTCGCCACCCGCGGATGGTCCGAGGCGGGCCCGCAGCTGTGGTTCGCCGCGGCGGCCGGTGTGGTCGGCCCGGCCGCGATGCTGTGCTTCTACCGGGCTCTCGCGCTCGGCCCGATGGGTGTCGTCTCCCCGCTCGGCGCACTCGGCGGGGTCATCGTGCCGCTCGGGGTCGCGCTGGTGCTCGGCGAGCGGCCCGGGCTGCTCCAGGTCTCGGGGGTCGTGGTGGCGGTCGCGGGTGTGGTCCTGGCGAGCGGTCCGCAGACCGGCGGGGCGCCCGTCCAGCGGCAGACGCTGCTGCTCACCCTGGTGGCCGCGCTGGGCTTCGGCTCGGTGATGGCGCTGATCGCCGAGGCGTCGAACACGCTGACCGGGCTGTTCCTCGCGCTGTTCGTGCAGCGGGTGTGCAATGTGGCGGTCGGCGGCACCGCGCTGCTGGTCTCCGTACGGCGCGGCAACCCCGGGCTGCCCGAGGGCGGGATGGGCGTGGTGTGGGCGTCGCTGCCCGCGCTCGCCTTCGTGGGCCTCGCCGACGTGGCCGCCAACGGCACGTACAACCTCGCCGCGCACCACGGCCCGGTCACCGTCGCCGCGGTGCTCGCCTCCCTCTACCCCGTGGTGACCGCCCTCGCGGCCCGCGGACTGCTCGGCGAGCGGCTGCGGGTGGTCCAGGCCACGGGCGCCGGGCTCGCCCTGGTGGGCACGCTGCTGCTGGCCACGGGCTGAGCGGAAGCGCGGCCCGGCACTCCCGCACAGGCGGACCGGCCCCGCCCTGCCACGCATAAGCCGAAGCGTCCCAGGAACCCCCTACTCCATGACGCACATGATCGAGAAGCTGTGTGGGGTGCGGGCCGGAGCCCAGGGGGTCGCACAGGCCGCGGTCCGGGCGCGGCGGGGACCGCCGCGCCGAGCGGGCCCCCGACCCGCGGGTCCGGCCGCGCTGGTACGTCCACTTCCGCGTCCCCGATGTCACGGCCGCCGTGGCGGCGGCCCGCGCCGCCGGGGGCACGGTCGCCCTCCCGCCGGACGCCTCCCCCACGGACCGTCAGGCGATCCTGTGCGACCCGGACGGCGGGCTGTTCACCGTCACCGCCGCCTGAGCGGATGGCCCGGCCCGGCACACTGTCGCGGGTACGCCCGGTGCGGCGGCCGAAGGAGGGGATCCGGGCCCCGCGGGCCCTGCCGAAATCCGGGTGAACGGTGGGGTTACCGCTGGGGGCCACGGGGGTACCTGGCCGTCACGCCATCGCAGCGACCCCCGGGGGACCACGGTGGTCAGGCCCTTCCGGTCCAGACCGCGGGCCGGAAGAGCCGCTTCGGCTGACGCGTCGGCTTCGGCTGACGCGTCGGCTCGGGCCGACGCTTCAGTCGTCGATTCCGCCGCTCTCGCAGATCTGCCGGGCGATGTCCCGCAGCTTGACGTTGCGCTCCTGGGACACCCGCCGGATCAGTGCGAAGGCGTCGTCCTCGGTGATCTTCAAGCGTTCCATGAGGATGCCCATGGCCTCGCCGATGGTGTGCCGGGTCTGGAGCGCCTGCTGGAGCTGATCGGCGGTGCGGGCGCTGGAGAAGGCGACCGCGGCATGCGAGGCCAGCAGCCAGCCGGCCGTCTCGCTGGCCTTGGTGAAGGCGGCGGGGTGCCGCGAGTAGAGGTTCAGGGCGCCGAGGTTCTCCTGCTCGGTGTAGAGCAGGAACCCCATCATGCTGCCGATGCCGAGGTGGCGGGCCTCGCCGGCGAAATCCGGCCAGCGCTCCTCGGGCTCGGTGAAGTCCTTGATCCGGTACACCCGCTCGCCGTCCAGCCGGCGGGCGGCGTCGAAGCAGGGCCCCTCGCGGAGCCGCTCCTGCAGCCGGTCCGACCGCACCACCAGCCCTTCGGTGGGGGCGAGGGACTCCACTCGGTTGCCGTGGAGCACCAGGATGCCGGCGGCGTCACAGCCCTCCACGATGTCCACCGCGCACGCGCTGATCCGGTCCAGCGTGGCCTCCACGGACTCCTGCGCCAGCAGGTCCCGCGCCATGGTGGCCATGCGCTCGGCGAAGGCTTCCCAGTCCATGACCACCATCCGATCACATCCGGCTACTCGCCGCTTCTGAGCGCTTCCCGGTACTGCTTCGCCCGGTCCGCGTACACCTGGGCGTTCAGTTTGATGCCTTCGCGCTCCTCATCGGTGAGGGGGCGCTTCACCCTCGCCGGCACCCCCGCGACCAGCGACCCGGGCGGTATCTCCATCCCCTGCGGCACCAGCGCCTGGGCCGCGACCAGCGACCCCGCACCGATCCGGGCGCCGTTGAGGACCGTCGCCCCCATGCCGATCAGAACCTCGTCCTCGACCGTACAGCCGTGTACGACCGCGTTGTGCCCGACCGAGACCCGCGCGCCGATCGAGACCGGGAATCCGGGGTCGACGTGCACCGTGCAGTTGTCCTGGATGTTGCTGTCCGCGCCGAGGACGATGGGGCCGCCGTCCCCCCGCAGCACCGCCTGGTACCAGACGCTCGATCCCGCCGCCAGGACGACATCGCCGATCACCACCGACGTGGGGGCCACAAACGTGTCGGGGTCGATCTGTGGCTCCTTCCCGTCGATGCCGAAGATCAAGGCGCGCACAGTCTCTCCCACCTGGTGGTTCCCTTCGCGTTCCGCGCCCCGGCCGACAGCTCCGGCAGCTCCGGCAGAGCCCCGTACAGCCGGTCCAACAGCCGGTCCAACCGATCCGGTCTAGTCCCCGGCCGGGACCGGCTCCGGCTCGGCGGTCTCGGAATCGGCCGCCGTGACCGCCGCGGCCTTGGACTTCTTTGCGCGCCACTTCATGACCAGCATCGAGCCGAGGCCGAAGGCCAGGGCCAGCACGAGCCCGAGCCAGGAGAAGCGCTTCAGCCAGTCCTCGGCGACCTTGCCCAGGGAGTAGATGACCGCGGTGGTGCCACCGGCCCAGACGATGCCGCCGAGCACATTGGCGATGAGGAACTTCCAGTACGGCATGCGCAGCACGCCCGCGAGCGGCCCCGCGAAGATCCGCAGCAGCGCGATGAACCGGCCGACGAAGACCGCCCACATGCCCCACTTCTGGAAGGAGCGCTCGGCGGTGGCCACGTGCTCGGCGCTGAAGTGCTTGGGGAATTTACGGCCCAGCCAGGCGAGCAGCGGCTGTCCGCCCTTGCGGCCGATGAGATAGCCGATGGAGTCGCCGATCACCGCGCCCGCGACGGCGCACGTCCCCAGGATGTAGGGGTTGATGTGGTCCTGGGAGGCCGCCAGCAGCGTCGCGCTGACGAGGACGATCTCGCCGGGGAGCGGGATTCCCAGGCTCTCCAGGCCGATGACGATACCCACGAGCAGATACACGCTGACCGCGGGCACGGTCTCGAGCCATTCCTCGATATGCAACGCCGGTTCCTCCCCATGTGGCGATCGCTTCCCGGCGTGCGCCGGACAGGACGCGGCGCACGCCGGGAAGCCTACTCAATCGGCGCGCGGTCGCCATCATCCCCAAGTCGTGCTCCCGCTCGCGTCGGCTCCGGCGGAGGGAGGACGGACCAGGGCTGGGGAGGTCGGACTCAGGGCCGGGGAGATCGGATTTCTCAGGGCCGGGGACGACGGGCTCAGAGCCGGGGACGACGGGCTCAGGACTGGGGGCGCAGGGTCCATACGATGGACATTTCGCCCGTAACCGCACCGTCCTCGCGCGTGATCGCGACGTTCACCGGGAATTCGGGCCGCTCCCCCGCGTCCAGCTCGGCGACCACCTCGGCGGCGGGCCGGCCGAGGGTGGCGGTCGCGGTGACGGGCCCCTTGGCGAGCTTCTTGTAGTCGATCTCGGCACGCACCGCCAGCGGTACGGCACGGCCGAGCTGATCGCCGAACGCCGCCAGCACGATGGCGCCACTCGCGGACTCCGCCAGGGTGAACATCGCGCCCGCGTGGGGGCCGCCGACATGGTTGTGGAAGTCGGGCTGGTCGGGCAGGCACAGCACCGCGCGCTCGGGCGACGCCTCGCGGAACTCCAGGTTCAGGGTGCGCACCATGGGCACCGTGGCGGCGAGCATCTCACCGACGGAGGGCAGGGTTTCTGACATGCCCCGGAAGTTACCACCCAGTAGAAAGTCGGGAAAGGGGCAGTTCAAGGGGCAGCCGTAGCAGGTGTCTTCGGCCCCCTCTATCGTTACTCGCCATGTGGCCAGGACAGCAGCCGCCCGGGGGCGAGCAGAACAACCCGCACGACCAGAACCCCTATCAGCAACCGGGGTACCAGCAGCCGGGATACAACCAGCCCAGCCCGTATCAGCAGCCGGGGTACCAACAGCCGAATCCCTATCAGCAGCCGCCCCAGCAGCAGCCGGGCCAGCCCGGCCAGCCGGGGCAGCAGCAGCCCGGTTACGGCCCGCCACAGGGTCCGCCCGGCCAGCAGTGGGGCACTCCGTCCGGCCCGCCCGGCGCACCGCAGCCGCCGCGCGACAACAAGAAGCGCACGACCACCATCGCCATCGTCGCGGCCATCGCGGTCGTCGCCGCCGCTGCCATCACCGGTGTGCTGGTCCTGGGCAAGGACGACAGCGACGGCGGTGACAAGGCGAAGGGGAAGGACAAGGCGCCCGCCTCCACATCGGCCCCGGCCTCCGAGGAACCGACCGAGGACCCGGGCGGCGGCGGTGCGGACAACCCGCGCGCCGGCGGTGACACCACCGACGTCAAGGCGGTCATACCCGGCTGGAAGCCGGTGGTCAGCCCCAAGCGGCACAACGCCTTCGACGTCCCCCCGGACTGGTCGATCGAATCGCCGGGTCTGAGCACCGGTTTCGAGGACGACAAGGGCAAGCCGCTCGTGGTCATGTCCGCTCCGGCGAGGTACAAGAAGGACTACTGCTCGGTCAAGGACAAGGACGGCTACGTCGACAAGAGCCACGCCGCCGGGGCGGGCTCGAAGGGCGCGCAGGGCGCCAAGAGCGAGGCGTCGGCCGCCAAGATCGAGGCCGAGAACTGGGTCTTCGCCGCCTTCGACCAGAAGCAGACCGGGACCCGTAAGGTCACCGACGCCAAGAAGTTCAAGAGCGCCCACGGCCTCGAGGGCTACACCGCGTCGGCCACCGTCACCGGGGTGAAGAAGACCGACAAGTGCACCACCGACGGCAAGTCGGTCACCGTGACCTACACGGACACCAACGGCGACTTCGCCACCTGGGTCCTGTACTCGGTCAAGGGCACCAAGGAAGAGGTCCCGGACTCGACCATCAAGAAGATCATGAGTTCGCTGCGGCCGGTGAAGTCGGAGGTCTCCTGACCTTCCGAACCTTCCGACCGCTCCGATCGTGACGGCCGGAATTGGGTTGGACGCCGGGGTCCGCCCCCAGGGATAGTCCGGATGTGACGACTCCTCCGGCCCCGAGCCCCCGACCGCGCCGCCCCGCGTGGGCCGGCCGCAACTACACACTGCTGACCACCGCCGCCGTGGTGACGGGCCTCGGGAACGCCGGAGCCCTCATCGCGGCGGCGTTCGCGGTGCTGGAGGCGGGCGGGGACGGCGGCGACGTCGGGCTGGTGGCGGCGGCCCGTACGCTTCCGCTGGTCGTCTTCCTGCTGATCGGCGGCGCGGTGGCGGACCGGCTGCCCCGCCACCGGGTGATGGTGGCGGCCAACAGTCTCAACTGCCTCTCGCAGGCGGTCTTCGCCGTGCTCGTCCTGTCCGGCGAGGCGCGGCTGTGGCAGATGGCCGCGCTGTCCGCGCTCGGCGGCACCGGGCAGGCGTTCTTCTCCCCCGCCGCCGAGGGCATGCTGCTCTCCAGCGTCAAGGGCGAACAGGCCGCCCGCGCCTTCGCGCTGTTCCGGATGGGCATGAACGGTGCGCAGATCGGCGGGGCCGCGCTCGGCGGCGCGCTGGTCGCGGTGGTCGGCCCCGGCTGGGTGCTGGCCGTCGACGCCGCCGCGTTCGCGGTCGCGGGCGCCCTGCGCTCGCTGCTCGACGTCAGCGCCGTCGCCCGGCGGGAGCCCGGCGGAGGCATGCTGCGGGATCTGCGCGAAGGTTGGCGCGAATTCATCGGCCGGCCCTGGCTGTGGTCGATCGTCGTCCAGTTCTCCGTCGTCAACGCGGTGGTCGGAGCGGCGGAGGCGGTGTTCGGCCCGCTGGTGGCCGAGGACCACCTGGGCGGGGCGCGCCCCTGGGGGCTCGCGCTCGCGGCGTTCGGCGCGGGCACCGTTCTGGGCGGTCTGCTGATGGTGCGCTGGCGGCCGCGCCGGATGCTGCTCGCGGGCTCCCTGTGTGTGCTGCCGCTCGCGCTGCCGTCGGCCGCGCTCGCCGTCCCGGTGCCGATCGCGCCGCTGGCCGTGGTGATGTTCCTGGTCGGGGTGTCGGTCGAGGTGTTCGGGGTGTCCTGGATGACCGCGCTGCACCAGGAGATCCCGGAGGACAAGCTGTCGCGGGTCGCGGCGTACGACTGGTTCGGCTCGATCGCCATGGTCCCGCTGGCCACGGCGCTCGCGGGCCCGGCCGAGGAAGCGTTCGGCCGGTCGGCCTCGCTGTGGGGCTGCTCGGCGCTGATCCTGGCGCTGACGCTGGCGGTGCTGACGGTCCCGGACGTACGGCGGCTGCGCCGGCGCGAGACCGCACCCGTCGCCGAGGGCGGACCGGCCGCCGCCGCGGACACCGCCCCGGAGCCGGTCAGCCCACGCTGAACGCCCCGTCCGGCGGCTCCGGCGAGGGCGTGGCGTCCTCGTCCCGCACCGGCGCCGCGCCGCCCATGAACCGCTCCAGCGCCTCCCCGTACTCGACCCTGGCCGGGAAGGCGTCGGCCGCGGTGCGGCGGGCCAGCACGGCGACCGGCGGTTCGGACTCGGAGGCCACCAGCACGGCGTTGCCGAACCGCCGGCCGCGCAGCACCGACGGCTCCGCGATCAGGGCGAGATGCGCGAACGCGGTGCGGTAGGTGGCCAGTTGGGAGCGGAGGAAGGCGAACGGCGCCCCGTCGGCCAGATTCGCCACGTACCATCCGCCCGGCCGCAGCGCCCGGGCCGCGGCGCGGACGTACTCGACGGAGGTCAGATGCGCGGGCACCCGCGAACCGCCGAAGACATCGGCCACGATGACATCGGCGGATCCCTCGGGCGCGGCCTCCAGCGCGGTCCTGGCGTCCCCGGGCCGCACCGTGATGCCCGCCCCGGACGGCAACGGAAGGTGCCCGGCGACCAGCTCCAGCAGCCCCCGGTCGGCCTCGATCACCACCTGGTGGGAGCCGGGGCGGGCGGCGGCCAGATAGCGAGGCAGCGTCAGCGCCCCACCGCCCAGGTGCAGTACGTCGAGCGGGGCGCCGGGATCGGCGGCCGCGTCCAGGACATGGGCGATCCGCCGCGCGTACTCGAACTCGAGATGGCCCGGATCGTCCAGGTCCACGTACGACTGCGGGGCGCCCTCCACCGTGAGCAGCCAGGCGCGCGGGCGGTCCAGGTCCGGCATCAGCTTGGCGGTGCCGCCGTCCACGGCACGGCTCACGGGTATCGGCTCGTTCACCCTCTCATTGTGCCGTCGCACGCATGCCGTGGCTTCCGCTCGTCCGCCCCCCGCACGGGGGAGGCGGACGAGCGGGACCGGTGTGGCTACGGCAGCACGGTGGTCACCGTGCCCGCGCCCACCGTGCGGCCGCCCTCGCGGATCGCGAAGCCGAGGCCCGGCTCCAGCGGTACGGCACGGCCGAGCTCGACCGTCATGGTGACCGTGTCACCGGGGCGGGCCACCGCGGCGGCCCCGAGGTCCACGGCGCCGACCACATCGGCCGTACGGAGGTAGAACTGCGGGCGGTAGCCGGTGGACACCGGTGTCCGCCGGCCGCCCTCGGCCGCCGACAGGACGTACACCCGCGCGGTGAAGCGCCGCCGCGGTACGAGGCTGCCGGGCGCGGCCACCACATGGCCGCGGCGCACCGCGTCCCGCGCCACTCCGCGCAGCAGCAGCGCCACGTTGTCGCCCGCCTCGGCCGACTCCATGGACTTGCCGAAGGTCTCCACGCCGGTGACCACCGTGGCCACATCGGTGCCGGGCACCTCGACACGGTCGCCGACCCGTACCGTGCCGCGCTCGATGGCGCCGGTGACGACCGTGCCGCGTCCGCTGATGGTCAGCACGTTCTCCACGGGTAGCAGGACCGGCGCCCCGGTGTGGCGCACCGGCGTCGGTACGTAGATGTCCACGGCGTCCAGCAGCGCCTCGATCGACCCGGTCCAGCGCGGGTCGCCCGCCAGCGCCCGCAGCCCGGAGACCCGTACGACGGGCGTGGTGTCGCCGGGGTAGCCGTGCGCGGACAGCAGCTCGCGCACCTCGAGCTCGACGAGGTCGGTGAGCTCGGGGTCGCCCGCGTCGGCCTTGTTGAGGGCCACCACGATGTGGTCGACGCCGACCTGGCGGGCCAGCAGCACATGCTCGGCGGTCTGCGGCATCACACCGTCGAGCGCGGAGACCACGAGGATCGCCCCGTCGATCTGGGCGGCGCCGGTCACCATGTTCTTGATGAAGTCGGCGTGGCCGGGCATGTCGACATGCGCGTAGTGGCGGGTGTCGGTCTCGTACTCGACATGCGCGATGTTGATGGTGATGCCGCGCGCGGCCTCCTCCGGCGCCCGGTCGATGCGGTCCGCCGGCACATAGGTGCCGCCGGTGCCGCGCTCGCTCAGCACCTTGGTGATGGCGGCGGTCAGGGTGGTCTTGCCGTGGTCGACATGGCCCATGGTGCCGATGTTCAGATGCGGCTTGGTGCGCACATACGTCTGCTTGGACATGCGACGATCTCTCCTCGTCAGCGGGGTGGGAAGCGCGGACCCCAGAACCTCGCCGACCCTCCCCCTGGGGGATCCGTCGGAGTTGTCCGAGGAGGGTCAGCTTCGGGCGCCGTCGAGGCAGGCGGCGGGAACGGCGGCGGGCGGGTCCGTGGTGAGGGCGGCGACCGCGGCCGGAGCGAGAGAAGCGAGAGAGGGGACGGCAGCCTTCGGCGCGTCCGCGACCGCGGACGTCGGCGTGAGGAAGGCGAGCCGGAACATGCTGTGATCTTCGCGCACTGTTCGGTCCGCGTCGAATGGTTTTCGGTGCGTTTCGGTACGTCCGGGGTCGGTGGGGCGGGTGGTTCGGAACCTCTCTCGGCCTCTCTCGCCAGGGTCCGGAACCTCTGTCGACGGTCTGCCGACAATCGGACGACAACCCGACGACATCACAGCGTCCGCCGGGCCCGGTCGGTTACGCTCCACCGATGCTCGATGTCGCCCCGCCGCCGGTGAAACCGGCCACGCGCCGCGCCCGCGCCGTGCTTCTCTCGCCGTGGTCGCGGCTGGGGTTGCTCGCCGCGCTGCTCACCGGTTCCGCGATCG
The DNA here is from genome assembly GCF_016741935.1 of Streptomyces endocoffeicus. Taxonomy (GTDB): domain Bacteria; phylum Actinomycetota; class Actinomycetes; order Streptomycetales; family Streptomycetaceae; genus Streptomyces; species Streptomyces endocoffeicus. The sequence continues at coordinate 1,883,170 of NZ_JAERRG010000001.1, forward strand.
CGGTCTGGCTGTGGCAGCCGCAGCGGCTGCTGACCCACGGCTGGGCGGAGTTGACGGGCGGAACGGCCGTGCTGCTGTTCACGGCCGCGTACGGGGTGGGCACCGCCGCACTGGTGCCCCGGCCGCTGCTGAACCTGGCGGCCGGTGCGCTCTTCGGTATCCAGGCCGGGCTGGCCACGGCCATCGGCGGCACGGTGATCGGCGCCGGGATCGCCTTCGGCCTCGGGCGGCTGCTGGGGCAGGACGCGCTGCGGCCGCTGCTGCGGGGCCGCTGGCTCATGGCGGCGGACCGGCAGTTGAGCCACCACGGGTTCCGGTCGATGCTGGCGATCCGGCTGTTCCCCGGCGTACCGTTCGCCGCCGCCAACTACTGCGCGGCCGTCTCCCGGATGGGCTGGCCGTCGTTCCTGCTGGCCACCGGGCTGGGCAGTGTGCCGAACACCGCCGCGTACGTGGTGGCGGGCAGCCGCGCCACCACCCCCACCTCGCCCGTCTTCCTCCTCGCGCTGGCCTTCATCACGGTGCCCGCCGTCGCGGGGGCGCTGGTGGCCTGGCGCAAACGCGGCCGTATCCGGCCGGTAGAGCCCGTACGGCCCGTAGAGCCCGTACGGCCGGTAGAGCCCGTACGGCCCACGGAGAGCGCGTCGGCAGACGAGCCGGCCCCGCGGGGCTGACGAGGCCGGGCTTCCCGTCAGCCGTCGGCCGGTCCGGAGGCGGATGCGGCGGCGGCGCGGGCGGACAGCGGCTCGGCGATGTCCTCCAGCGGACGCCGCTCCGCCGGAATCGCGAGGAAGACGGCGACCAGCCCGGCCGCGACCATGAGCGACGCCCCGATGGAGAAGGCCAGCGCGGTGTCGGCGACGACTCCGCTCGCCGTCAGATCCGAGAAGATCAGCGGACCGCTGATGCCCCCGGCCGCCGTGCCGATGGCGTAGAAGCAGGCGATGGCCAGGGCGCGCGTCTCCATCGGGAAGACCTCGCTGACCGTCAGATACGCCGAACTCGCACCGGCCGAGGCGAAGAAGAGCACCACACACCAGCAGGCGGTCATCGTGGTCGCGTTGAGCCAGCCGTTGCCGAACATCCACGCCGTGATGAACAGCAGCACACCGGAGAGGATGTACGTCCCCGAGATCATCGGCCGGCGGCCGACCGTGTCGAAGAGCCCGCACAGCAGCAACGGCCCGAGGAAGTTGCCGAAGGCGATGACCGCGAAGTAATAACCGGTGTCGCCGCTGGGCACGCCGAAGAACTTCACCAGGATCGAGCCGAAGCCGAAGGTGATGGCGTTGTAGAGGAACGCCTGCCCGATGAAGAGGGCCAGCCCCAGGACCGCGCGCCGGGGGTACGCCCGGAAGAGCGTCCGGGCGATCTCGATGAAGCCGGTGCTCTTCCGCGTGCGGATGGTGATGGCCTTGTCCGGCTCGGGGAGGCGCCGCCCGGTCTCGTCCTCGATCCTCCGTTCGGCCGCCGCGACCAGTTCCTCGGCGCCCTCCGCCCGGCCGTGGATGAACATCCAGCGCGGGCTCTCGGGGACGTTCCGCCGGACCAGCAGGATGACCAGGCCGAGGACGACGCCGAGGGCGAAGGTGAGCCGCCAGCCGACGTTCAGCGCGAAGAAGTTCGTGTTCAGCATCAGCACGGAGAGCAGCGAGCCGCCCATCGCGCCGAGCCAGAAGCTTCCGTTGATGACCAGGTCGACGCGGCCCCGGTACTTGCCGGGGATCAACTCGTCGATCGCGGAGTTGATGGCCGCGTACTCCCCGCCGATACCGAAGCCGGTGAGGAAGCGGAAGAGGAAGAACCACCAGGCGGAGAAGGAGACGGCGGTGAGCGCGGTGGCGGCCAGATAGACCCCGAGCGTGATGAGGAAGAGCCTCTTGCGGCCGTAGCGGTCGGTGAGCCAGCCGAAGACCAGCGCCCCGGTGCAGGCCCCGGCCACATAGAGGGCCGCCGCCATCCCGGTGACCTGCGCGTCGGTGATGGGCAGCCCACTGCCGGGCTCGGCGAGACGGCTGGCGATATTGCCGACGACGGTCACCTCGAGACCGTCCAGGATCCATACGGTGCCGAGGCCGATCACGATCATCCAGTGCCAGCGTGACCAGGGCAGCCGGTCCAGCCGCGCCGGGACCTCGGTGGTGATCGTCCCGCCCGGCCCGTGCCCGGCGCCGCCCCCGGCCCCGGCCCGTCGGCCGCCCTGCCCTCCGTCGTGCCCGATCCCGGTCATACGGCCCGAGTACCCAAGGTCAAAGCGCTGAACCGATGGTCTGACCAGGCCCTTGATGGGTCGCGCAGCCGGGGACGCTACGCTGCCCCCACAACCGGTCGTTGATCCTCGACGGTCGGCTTCCCACTGACCGCCCCGCCTGAATCGGTCATGCCTGGACATCTGAGACCAGGGACCGAGCAGCGCACGATCAGCCTTGGATAGCGAAGACTCAATGTCGTGGTTTGAATCATTCATCCTCGGGCTGGTCCAGGGGTTGACTGAGTTTCTTCCGATCTCTTCCAGCGCCCATCTGCGGCTCACGGCCGCGTTCGCCGGCTGGAGCGACCCTGGGCCCGCCTTCACCGCGATCACCCAGATCGGCACGGAGCTCGCGGTACTCATCTACTTCCGCAAGGACATCGTCAACATCGTGTCGGCCTGGTTCCGCTCGCTCTTCAGCAAGGAGTGGCGCGGCAACCACGACGCCCAGATGGGCTGGCTGGTGATCATCGGCTCGCTGCCCATCGGCGTGCTCGGGCTCACCCTCCAGGACGCGATCGAGGGTCCGTTCCGCGATCTGCGGCTCATAGCCACGACCCTCGTGGTCATGGGCCTCGTGCTGGGCTTCGCGGACCGGCGGGCGGCCCGCGATGAGACGGGCGGCCGGCACCGCGTCGCCAACCAGCGCAAGTCGCTCCAGGAGCTGAGCATCCGGGACGGGCTCATATTCGGGGTCTGCCAGGCGATGGCGCTGGTGCCGGGCGTCTCCCGGTCGGGCGCCACGATCAGCGGCGGACTGCTGATGGGCTACACCCGCGAGGCCGCGGCCCGCTACTCCTTCCTGCTCGCGGTGCCGGCGGTGCTGGCCTCGGGCGCCTTCGAGCTGAAGGACGCCTCCGAGGGCCATACCGAGTGGGGCCCGACGATCTTCGCGACGGTCATCGCCTTTGTTGTCGGATATGCAGTGATCGCGTGGTTTATGAAATTCATTTCGAGTAAGAGCTTTATGCCGTTTGTGATCTACCGGATCCTGCTGGGCATCGCGCTCTTCGCGCTCATCGGCTTCGGCGTGCTGAGCGCCCACGCGGCCGAGTCGGCAGGCTGACGCATCTCTCGGATACCCGCCGGTATCCGCCTTCCGCCGGTCTCCGCCGGACAGGCAGGAGACCGGACAGGCAGGGAGATGGGCCGCCGGCCGAGGAGGGAGGAGTCCGGCGGCCCCTTCGCCCAGGTCTGGCGCCCCCTGAGCGGCATGGGACGAGTCAAACGCCATACCGGGCGGCAGGGAAGGGTGTGCGGTAGATATATGCAAGCACTCGCATCACACCGGTGTGAATTCCTCACCCAGCGCACACCCCTGCCCTGAGCTGCGGCCTTACGGGGACGATGCCCGGGGCGGTCCGGCGACGATCTCCACCAGCTCACCCAACGAGTCGATCCGCCAGTCCGCCATCGCCGCGTCGGCCGTATCGCCCCACAGATACGCCCACGGCCCCCGGCGGATATGCGCGGCCCGCAGCCCGGCGGCCTTCGCCGGGCGGATGTCGAAGGCCGGATAGTCGCCCACGTACACCGTGTCCCCCGGTGCGGCGCCGCCGAGCTCCAGCACCCGCCGGAAGAACTCCGGATCGGGCTTGACGACGCCCCATCCGCTGGACGTCGCCACGGCGTCGACCGGCAACTCCATTCCCCGCAGCAGCTCACCCATGCGCAGCGACTGGTTCCCGGCCAGGACCACCCGGAGCCCGGACTCCCGCAGCGCGCCGAGCGCGGACCGCACATCCGGGTACAGATCGGACTCGTCCAGCCACTCCCCCCGCCCCGCCGCCTCCCGTGCCCGACGCTCGGCGTCGATGTCCACGCCCGGCCGCAGCAGCCGGATCGCGTCCCCGTCGTCCCGCCCCTGCGCGACGACGGCCCCCACCAGCGCGGACAGGGTGTGCCGGGGCACCCCGAGCCAGTCGGCCCAGGAGCCCCAGTAGCGGTCCTCGCGGACGAGGGTCGAGCCGATGTCGAACACCACGCTCTCCATCACCACGCCCCTCCCCTACTCCCGTGGCCCGCACTCCCATGACCCGCGGCCCTCACGCCCTCTCCGGCCCCTGGCCCTCCCAGTCCGCGTAACGGATCCGGGCGAGATCCAGCACCTCACCGACCGTGCCCCATTCGTTCCTCCCCAGCCGGGACAGCGGCCGCAGCCTGGTGATCTCGGCGTGCCCGTCGACCATCACCTCGTCATCGATCACCGCGTGCACCACCCGCCCGAAGACCACCGTCGAGTTCCCGAGCCCCATCGTGCTGTGCACCACACACTCCAACGCCACCGGCGACCCCGCCACCCGAGGCGGCTTCACCCGCAAGCTCGCCTCCTGCTCCACCCCCACCGCCTCGAACTCGCTCACCCCGTGCGGAAAGTCCGTCGCCGTCGCGTTGACCTGCTCGAACAGCCCCTCGGGAGCGAGGTTCACCACGAACTCCCCGGTGTCCTCGACATTCCGCAGCGAATCCTTACGCCCCACGGAGGTGAACTGCACGACGGGCGGAGCCACGGCCGCGACGGTGAAGAACGAATGCGGAGCGAGGTTCGCGGCACCATCCTGGCCGACGGTCGACACCCAGGCGATCGGCCGAGGCACGATGACCGAGGTCAGCAGCTTGTAGAAGGGGGTGGTGCCCATGGTCTCGGGATCGAAGTCGATACGCATGCGCCCCAGTATCCGCGCAGGCGGCGGCGCACCCTAACGACGTGCGAGGTCTTTGGTGCCTTGGTATCGGAGACCCAGGTGTCAACGGTGATCGTCAGTTTTGGACAGCCACCGCCGGTGACGTGCTTCCCGCCAGGCGCCATCAGACCCTCTCGCGCCCGAGCTTCGCATAGATCTCGGGACGCTTCCTGCGCAGGTAGAGGGCGTAGAGCACACCACCGATGAACAGCGCGAAGGTGAACGCCATGAAGATCACCGTCACCAGCGTCGACCCTCCGATGAGTTCGGAGTAGTTCGTGATGGCCAGATAGGTCACGGCGCCGAGGAACACCGCGCTGATCGCCGGAGCGACCACCGTATTCCACAACGATTCAGGCTCCTCCCGCCGCCGGCGGAGGAAGTAGACCAGCACCGCGAGGCTTACGACGAACATGAGCAGCAGCACGTTGAAGGTGCCGCTACCGCTGGCGATCGGGTAGAGGGTGTCCGGACCGACTCCGAACACGGTGCACACGATCGTGGCCACGGTCCAGAGGATGCCGGCGGTCAACGCCGAGATGTAGGGCGAGTGATGCCGCTGGTGAACACGGCCGAGCACCTTCGGCAGCGCCCCGTCCTTCGCGAGCGAGAAGCTGTAGCGGGCGGCGATGTTCTGAGTCGAGAGCATCGTCGCGAGGACCGACGTAATGAGGAGCACCGAGACGACGTCGGCGAAGACCGTTCCGACCAGTCGCGCCGCAGAGTCATTGAACAGGCCGACGGTGTTCGTCTTCGCGGCCTCCTGCGCCCGGTCCGCGCCGAGGTACGCGACGTACGCCCACGCTGCGACGACGTAGAACACGCCAATGCCGGCCACGGCGAGGTACGTCGCACGCGGAATGGTGCGACCCGGGTCTTTGACTTCGTCGCGGAAGATCACGGTCGCCTCGAAGCCGAGGAAGTTGCCGATCGCGAAGAGAAGTGCCACCCCGATCCCGGCATCCGTCAACCACGGCATCGAGAACCCGATCCCGTGAGCGACGCGCTCGCCACTGGTCGAGAACGACACCACGTCGAAGACAACGACAATCACGACTTCGAGAATCATCGCGACCGTGAGCACTTTTGCCGAAAGGTCGATGCGACAGTAGGCGAGAAAGGTGGTGACGGCGATGATCGCGAGCGCGTAGCAATACCACGGGATTTCGGGTCCATGGAGGGTCTTCGTGACGAACCCCTGCAGCGTGACCGCGAAGAATGGCGGCGAGAAGAAACCGATGAACAGATAGCCGGTGAGAGCCAGGAACGCGCCGCCGAGACCGGCCGGCTTGCCGAGACCGGCGGTGACGAAGGAGTAGAATCCACCGGGATTCTCGATCGAACGGCTCATCTTCACGAAGCCCACCGAGAAGATGAGCAGCATCACCGTCATGATGATGTAAATGCCCGGCGTGGTCTTGCCGCTGTACATCATGAGCACGGGCATGGTGCCCGCCACGGTTGCCAGGGGTGAGGCGAATGCGAGCACGCTCATCGCGAGCTCTCCGACTCCCATATTGCCCCGGAGTCGAATCCCCTCGGACGCCGGGACCTGCGTCGCTGTCTCGGTAATGCCGGCCATATGAACCCCATCGTCGAATGATCCGGAATGGCACGACGCTAGTGGCGAGCCTTCACACCCTTCTGTGCCAAGGTGAGACACTGCGCCGGACACGCTGAGGCATGCGTAAGGCCGGTTCGCCCGGCGGACGAACCGGCCTTACGCGTCGCGCACTCAGGGTGCGGTCGACGCCTGGGCGGTGATTCCGAGCTTGCGCAGGTCGACGACGTCGCGCAGCGGCTCGCCGGCCTTCCAGCGGCGCAGGTTTTCGACGAAGCAGTCGACGACGCGACCGCGCCAGCCCACCAGGTCCCCTGACGCGTGCGGCGACACGAGGATGTTGTCCCGACTCCAGAACGGACTGTCGGCCGGCAGGGGTTCCTGCTCGAACACGTCGAGGGCCGCGGCATCGAGGTGATCGTCATCGACGGCGGCGAGCAGGTCGTCCGCGACCACCACGGCGCCCCGTCCGACGTTGACCAACCGGGCGCCCCGTCGCATCTTCTTCAGCCGGGAGGCGTCGAACAGGCCGCGGGTGTCCTCGGTCAGCGGCAGGGTCAACACGACGTCGTCCGCTCCGGGGAGCAGTTCGTCGAGATCCGCGATGGCCGCGATGGCACCGAGCGCTGGGTCCTGCCGGGCGGTGCGCCCCACGACGGTGACAGCCATTCCTGCGGCTCGAAGGAGCAGCACGGTCTCCCGTCCCACCGGGCCGGGTCCCACGACGAGCGCCTTCCGACCCAGGATGGGTTCGGTCTCCCTGTGTTGCCAGCGGTGCTGGCGCTGGAGCTCGATCGTGCGACGCAGGTCCTTGGTGAACATCAGCAGCACGCCGAGTACCCATTCCGCGATCGGGCGCTCGCAGACCCCGCGCGAGTTACTGGCCACGACATCGCTGTTCACGACCGATTCGGTCAGGAGTGGATCCATGCCGATGCTGGAGGTGTGGATCCAGCGCAGCCGCCCCGGTCCGACCTCGCGCAGCAACGTGCTGCGGAAGTCGTTGAGGAACAGGATCTCGGCGTTCTCCTGGGCGGCCCGCAGCTCGTCGGCCGTGCGCACGACAAGGACCTCCGCCTCCGCTTCCATCGCCGCGAGCGGCGGCACTGGTCCTCCCTGAGGAGGGATGACGATCACCTTCGGGCGATACATATATTCTCTCCACTTCGAGCGGCGTCTCGTTTCGCGGCGCCGCATCCATTCATCGGTGCGGCTACCAGCCGCCCTGCCATCCGCTGGTGAGGCCGTACGGGAGCCGCTGCGGCTCTTCATCCGGCAGTTTCCGCAGGAAGTCGAAGTCGCATCCTTCGTCGGCTTGTGTGACGTGGTCGATGAAGAGCCGGCCGTAGCCACGGCGGTACTTCGGGGCCGGCAGCTCGACGTCCGCGAGACGCCGTTCGATCTCCTCGTCCGGGATGTCGAGATCGAGACGCTGGTTCTCCACGTCGAGCACGATGGGGTCACCGTCTCGCACGGCGGCAAGCGGTCCGCCGACCGCGGCCTCGGGCGAGATGTGGAGGACGGTGGTGCCGAACGCGGTGCCACTCATGCGCGCATCTGAGATGCGCACGATGTCTCGGATGCCCCGGCGGAGGAGTCGCTCGGGGATCGGCAGCATCCCCCACTCCGGCATACCGGGCGCACCCGCGGGCCCGCTATTGCGCAGCACCAGTACCGAGTCCTCGGTGATGGGGAGGGCGGGGTCGTCGATCCGGCGCCCGAGGTCGTAGATGTCCTCGAACACAACCGCCGGCCCTCGGTGCTTCAGCAGCTCGGGCGACGCGGCGCTCCTCTTGATGACCGCGCCGTTGGGGGCGAGCGACCCGCGCACGACCGCGATGCCGCCCGAGGCGTCGTAGGGCTGCTCGAGCTTGCTGATGACTTCGCCGTCCGGCTCGGCCGCATTGCGGTAGCCGTCGGCCAGCGTCTCGCCGGTGACGGTGATCGCGTCGCCGTGAAGCAGGGGGCCGAGCTCCTTCAGCACGGCGGAGATGCCGCCGGCGTTGAACAGTTGCTTGATGAGATGCTCTCCCGAGGGGCGCACATTCACGATCCGCGGGGTGCGCTTCGAGATCTCATGGAAGCGGTCGAGCCGCAGCTCGTAGCCAACCCGCCGCGCCAGCGCCAGTAGGTGCACGACCGCGTTGGTCGAGCCGCCGACGGCCATGAGCAGGGTGATCGCGTTGTCAAACGCCTGCTCGGTGAGCACCTCGCTCGGCCTGGGCCCCAGCGAGACCGCCATTTCGACCGCTCGTCGGCCAGTGGCCTCGGCAGCCGCGGCTCTGCGGGAGTCCACGGCGGGGATCGAGGCGGTGTCGGGCAGGCACATGCCGAGCGCTTCCACGAGGGAGGTCATGGTCGAGGCCGTGCCCATCTCGCTGCAGTGCCCGGCGGTGGGCTTCGCACTGGCCTCAAGGTCGTTGAAGTCCTCCTGCGTGATGGTTCCCGCACGGAGCTCATCGGCGTACTTCCAGGTGTCGGTGCCGACACCGAGCTGACGACCGCGGAAGTAGGCGGGTTCCTGAGGCCCGCCGGTGAGCATGATCGTCGGGACGTCGGCGCTCGCCGCGCCCATGAGTTGAGCCGGAACCGTCTTGTCGCAGCCGCCGAGCAGCACGATCGCGTCGAGCGGGTAGGCCCGGATCGACTCCTCGACGTCCATGGCCATGAGGTTGCGGAACTGCATGGCCGACGGCTTCATCAGGCTCTCGCCGAGCGAGATGGTCGGGAACTCGAGCGGCAGGCCGCCCGCCATCAGCACGCCGCGCTTGACGGCGTCGGCCAGCAACTTGAAGTGAATGTTGCAGTTCACCAGCTCCGACCACGAGTTCGCGATACCGACGACCGGTCGGTCCTTGATGGCGAATTTCGAGAAGCCTTCCGCCTGGATCGCGGTTCGGTGGATGAATCCCGTGAGATCGTGCGGGCTGAACCACCGCGCACTGCGGAGTTCACTGATGTTCGGGTCGGACATGTGTGTGATGCTCCTTGAGCGGGGCTTGGTGCGGAATGATCGGCGCGGAGGCGGGACGTCCCGGATGAGGGCGTGGGTCAGGCGGCGGTGGTGCCGCCGTCGAAGGCCATGCTGGTGCCGGTCGCGAAGGTCCCGTCGATCGCCAGGAACCAGATCGCCCGCGCGATCTCGTCGGGATGTGCGAGTCGGTTGAGCGGCACGGTGGCCTCTTTCTCGCGCAGCGACGCCTCGGGGGCGCACGCGTCGAGCCCGCCCCGCAGCATCGGGGTGTCGACCGGACCGGGGCTCACGACGTTGACGCGCACGGTCGGCGCGAGCTCGATCGCCAGAGCGCGGCTGAGCCCGACGACGCCCGCCTTCGCGGCGCTGTAGTGCGCCAGTCCCGCTACCCCCATGCCGGCCAGGTCGGACGCGACGTTCACGATCGCGCCCCGACCGGCGGCCCGCATGTGCAGCCCCGCCTCGCGGGAGACGTAGAACGTGCCTGACAGGTTCGTGTCGATCACCTCGCGCCACGACCCGTCGTCCAGCTCCTCGAGAGACGCAGCCCTCGCGATGCCCGCGGCGTTGACCACCACGTCGAGTCCTCCGAGCTCCTCGACCGCCGCGCGCACCGCATCGGTTGCCGACGCGGAGTCCGAGACATCGGCGCGGAACGTGTGGGCGCGGTCGCCGATCTCGTCGGCCACACGGCTCAGCTCCTCGGGACGCCGGCCGAGCAGGGCGACGGCTGCGGCCCCGCGCGCGGCGAAGAGCTTCGCCGTGGCCTCGCCGACGCCGGAGGTGGCACCCGTGATCAGCACGCGCGTGCGCTCGGGGTCAATGTGGTGCACCCGTTCGCTCATCATCGCCGGAACTCCCTCGTGACTCAGCAGGACCGATGCGAGTCAGTACAGCAGCGCGGCGAGGGCCACCGATGTTCCAGATTGGCACACCGCTTCCCGGGTCGGCATTTCTAGGCTGGCGTACACGACGCGCCGGAATCCCGTCCGGGAGCGCCCGTCGGAGCATTCACGAGACCCGCGTCAGACGAAGGAGTCACCTTGCCAGAGCAGAACCGCATCGGAGTCGGACTGATCTCCGTCGGAGTGATGGGGCGGCTCCACGCGCGCTCCTATCTTCAGAGTCAGCAGTTCTTCCCGGAGCTGCCGAAGCGCGCGGAACTCGTGATCGCCGCCGACCCGGATCCGAATGGACGCGCCTACGCAACCGAAGCGCTCGGATTCCGCGAGACGACGAATGACTATCGCCAACTTCTCGCACATCCGGACGTGGACGTCGTGTCCATCTGCTCGCCGAATTTCCTGCACCACGAGATCGCGCTCGCGACCATCGACGCCGGCAAGCACTTCTGGATCGAAAAGCCGATGGGCCGCAGCGCCCGCGAGTCCCGGGAGATCGCGCAGGGCGCGGCCGCGGCGGGACTCTTCACGGCGGTCGGCTTCAATTATCGCCACGCTCCGGCGGTAGCCGAGGCACGCCGCCTGATCCGCTCCGGCGAGCTCGGGCGCATCACCAATCTGCAGATCCGCATGATCACCAGCTACGCCTCCGACCCGAACCAGGGCTTCACCTGGCGGTACGAACAGGCGCAGGCCGGCTCCGGGGTGCTCGGCGACGTCCTGAGTCACGGCTTCGACCTGGCGCAGTTCCTCGTGGCCCCCATCATCTCGGTGAACGCGGTCACCGAGCGCTTCATCCCGCGGCGTCCGCTCCCCGAAGGCGGTTCCCGCGAGGTCGAGAACGAGGACTACGCGGCCCTGCTCGCTCGCTTCGACGGGGGTGCGATCGGCATGTTCGAGACCACCCGCGTCGCGATCGGTCCGCACGCGGAGTACATCATCGAGGTCTACGGCACCAAGGGCTCGCTGCGTTGGAACTTCGACCGCATGAACCAGCTCGAGCTGGCTGACAACGGCAGCGGCTACCGCACGATCATGACTCCCACGTCATACGGCGAGTTCGGCCGCTTCCAACCGAACGCCGGGCCCGGCATCGGCTTCAACGACCTCAAGACGATCGAGGCGGCGCTGTTCCTGCGCTCGGTCGCGGAAGGCGTGCAGCTCGCGCCGTCGGCTGCCGACGGCTGGTCGGCCTCCGAGCTGGTCGATGTGTCGCTTCGCAGTGCCGAGTCCGGCCAGTGGATCAACGTCCCCGCTGTCACCGGCACGACCACGACGCAGGCATAGACCCGCGGAGCACACAGAAGGGGCGGAGTTCCCCCGATCTCCGCCCCGGCTGTCGGCGCGACCCCGACCAGACCGCCTCCGGTCCGGGTCGCGTCTTCACTCGGTGAGGCGGATTACCGCACCTTCCTCAGCCGAGCGGTGTGCGGCGTCGGCGATGAGCAAAGCCGCGCGTCCGTCTTCGAAGGTCGGACTCGTCGACTCCTCGCCGCGCGCGAGCTTGATGAACTCGGCCAGCTCGCGCACGTAGGCCTCCGCGTAGCGCTCGATGAAGAAGTCAAGATAGGGCCGTTTCGCCTCCACCGCGGTGGATGTGGAGACGCTCACCAGGCTGGACGGTGCGTTGGCCACGAGCAGCAGCCCCTCCGCGCCGAGCGCCTCGAGTCGCTGGTCGTAGCCGATCGCGCTGTGCCTCGAGTTCGCGATCGTGGCGATGGCACCGGAGGCCGCACGCAGCACGACGGCGACGGTGTCGTAGTCACCGTGTTCACGAGCGCCCTCGTCGAACAACCGCGCGCCAGTCGCACTCACCTCGACGATCTCGCCGAGGAAGAAGCGAGCCATGTCGAAGTCGTGGATGGTCATGTCGCGGAAGATCCCGCCGGAGGCCGCGATGTAGTCGGCCGGAGGCGGCCCGGGGTCGCGGCTGGTGATCGACAAGTGCTCGAGCTCGCCGATCTCGCCGGCGGCGACGCGCGTGCGTGTCTCGGCGAAGGCGGGGTCGAAGCGCTGGTTGAATCCGAGCGCGACCGGCACGGAGCTCGCCGCGACCTTCGGGCGCAGCGCGTCGACCCGCGCGATGTCGAGGTCGATCGGCTTCTCGCAGAGCACCGGGAGACCGGCGTCGACACAGGCCTCGATGAGGGTGACATGCGTCGGCGTCGGCGATGCCACCAGCACGGCATCCACCTCCGCGGAGTCGAGCAGCCGCTCGGGGGAATCGGTCGCGGTTCCCCCGTAGCGGGCGGCGACCGACTCCGCGCCCGCCAGATACGGGTCGGCGACCCAGGAGAGCGTCGCATCGGGATCCGCGGCGATGCTCGCCGCGTGCACCTGGCCGATCCGGCCGGTGCCAATGAGGCCGAAACGAACCTGATCTCGCATGATCGCGAGCCTCCGATCACAGAGTTGTCCTCGGGCAAATGGTCTACGGGTGACGCTAATTCGCAGCTCAGCCGGTGGAATGTGCCAGATCAGAACACCGCCGAGCCAATGTCACGCCGCGGTGTACGTACCGTCGATGACCAGTTCCGCGCCGCTCATATAGCCGGCCTCGTCCGAGGCGAGGAACACGACCGCGGCGGAGATCTCGGACGGCTGCGCCCAGCGGCCGAAGCGTGACGACTCGGGGGGCAGGGCCGTCGGATCCGCGCGGAGAAGAGGGGTATCCGTCTCGCCGGGAAAGACCGCGTTGACCCGGATCCGGTGCTCGGCCAGCTCGAGGGCGGCCGCCTTGGTCATGCCGCGCACCGCCCACTTCGACGCGACATACGCGAAGTTGTCGGTGAAGCCGACCAGGCCCGACGTCGAGCAGATGTTCACGATCGATCCTCCACCGGCCGCCTTCATCGACTCCACGACCGTTTGCATTCCGAGGAACGGGCCGACCTGGTTCACGTCGATCACACGGCGGTACTCGCTCTCCTCCACCGTCTCGACCCGGTTGGCTCGCGCGATCCCGGCGTTGTTGACGAGCACCGTCGGGTGCCCGAACGCCGCCACACACTCCGCCACGACACGCTGCCAGTCTGCGATCGAGGTGACATCTCCCAGCAGCCGGCGGAAGCGATCCGGCCCCATCTCGTCAGCCGGCGCCGGTCCGGAACCGGGGGTGATGTCGAACCCGATGACCCGTGCCCCCGCGTGTACGAGGGCGCGAGCGTGCTCCTCGCCCATGCCGCTGCCCGCGCCGCTCACGATGGCGACCTTTCCGCCGAGCCGGTCCATGACGCTCCTCTGCCGTGACGATTCGGTGTCGTGTCGGTTCACTGGGCGGTGAAGGCTCCATCGACGACCACCTCGGTGCCGCTCATGTACGACGACTCGTCCGAGGCGAGGAACACCGCCGCGGCCGAGACCTCCTCGGGACGTGCCCACCGCCCGAACGGCAGGTCCTCGGCCGGCGGCATCGAGGCGGAGGGAGTCTTGGCGTTCTCGCGGATCATGGGCGTATCGGTGTCGCCGGGGCAGACCGCGTTGACTCGGATGCCGTACTCGACGAGCTCGAGCGCGGCGGCCTTGGTCATGCCGCGCACCGCCCACTTCGACGCGACGTAGGAGAAGATGTCGGCGAAACCGACGAGCGCCGCGCTGGACGCGATGTTCACGATCGAGCCGCCACCGGATTCCCGCATGGCCGGGATCACCGCCCGCATGCCGAGGAACGTCCCGACCTGGTTGATGTCGATCACTCGTCGATAGTCCGCCTCGGTCACGCTTTCGAGACGCTGCAGCGGCGATACGCCGGCGTTGTTGACGAGCACGTTGATCGCGCCGAACCGCTCGACACCGGTTTGGACGGCATGGCTCCAGTCCGCGGCGGTGCGCACGTCGCCGCGCAGGAAGACGACACGATCCACGCCGTACTCCTCGGCCAGCGTCTGGCCCGCGTCCTCGTTCAGGTCGAAGGCGACCACACGCGCCCCCTGGTCCAGGAACGCACGGGTGTGGGAAAGGCCCATCCCCCGCGACGCTCCGCTGATGACGGCGACCTTCCCGGCCAGGCGGGTTCCCTGTGAAGTCATGGGCTCTTCCTCGTTCTCGGCGACGGTGTGGGCTGATGGCGGATCGGGGCGCTCACTGCCGCCCGATCCTGATGAAGACGTCGGGCTTGGCACGGGCCAGGTGGCTCGCATAGGCGATTCCGGCGATGAGCACGACCGGCAGCAGCAGGGTCATCAGGAGCGACGCCGTCTCCCCCGCCCCGATCAGGGCGTCGACGTGCACGACGCTCAGCACGAGGATGGACAGGAGCCCGATCAGCCCCAGGATCGGCGCGACGACCGTCTTCCAGACGCGCGCCGGGGTGTCGACGCGGTTCTTGGCGAAGTAGGCGATGATCGCGATCGACACCAGGCACATGAGGAAGATCACGATGATCGCGCCGAGGCCGTTCGTCCGGATGTAGATCGTGAACGCGTTCGTGCCGTCGTTCTCGAAACCGGTCACCGCTGCCAGCGCGACGACCGTCACCAGGGTGAGCACGGTGACGACCACCGAGGCGATGTGCGGCGAATGGTGGCGCGGGTGCGCGGCGCCGAACCGGCTGGGGAAGACCCCGTCCTTACCGAGCGAGAAGCCGTAGCGCGAGATCGTGTTGTGCTGCGCGAGCAGACACGCGAACGTCGAGGTGATCACCAGCACCCTGATGACGTCGGGGAGAACGGTGCCGAGGTAGCGCGCGGCTGTTTCACCGAAGAGGCTCGCGGGGTCGGCCTTCGCCGCGCCCGCGACGCCGTCCGGACCGAGCGCCGTGAGGAACGCCCACGCGGCGATGACGTAGAAGGCCCCGATGAGGATGACCGAAAGATACGTCGCGCGAGGCACCGTCTTCTCGGGGTCCTTGGCCTCCTCGCGGTAGATCGCCGCCGATTCGAAGCCGATGAAGCAGAGCATGCCGAAGAGCAGAGCGAGGCCGAAGCCGCCATCGGTGACGGCGCCCGCCGTGAGCGGCCGCACGGGGATGCCGCCCGGCCCGCCGTCGATGAAGGCGACCGTGTCGAAGGCGATCACGAGCAGTACCTCGAGTCCGAGCGCGACGCCGAGCACCTTCGCGGAGAACTCGATGTGGCGGTAGGAGAAGATGCCGGTGAGGGCGGCGCCGACGAGAGCCCAGACGTACCAGGGTATGTCTGGGCCGTGGAAGGTGCCGGTCACGAGCTGCCACACATACACGCCGAAAGCGATCCAGGTCGGCAAGGCAAGCAGCAGGTAGCCGAACAGCGCGACGAACGCCCCACCAAGTCCGACCCTCCGGCCGAGCCCAGCCGTGATGTACGCGTAGAAGGCACCGGGCCGGCTCACATAGCGCGTCATTGTGGCGTAGCCGAACGCGAACAGCAGCACGATGAGCATGATCATCGCGTATGCGGGCACGATCGCGTACCCGGCGAAGCCGATCACCGAGGGCATCAGCCCGACTACCACGAGGAGCGGAGCGGCGAAGGCGACGACCGAGAACACGATCGAACCGACGCCGAGTCGGCCTTTCAGACCTTGGGCCGGCGCGTCGTCATCGACTTCGACGGTCGGCGGAGCGGCTTCGGAATTTCTCTGTGCAGCCACCATCGGCTCCATTCATCGCTAATTTCGGCGGAAATCCGAGGTTCATGATGGCGAACACCGAAAGAGCATACATGCCCCGTTCTGGGACACTTTTGAGTGCTTCTCGCCTTGTTTCTCCAGTCACGCGACGGCGCGCAGCCGACGGGGAGACCCGAAGCTTCGATTCCGGGGCTCCCCGTCGAGAAAAGAGCGCGTCCGACTACTTCGCGAAGCGGTAGAGCTTTTTGTTCGCGAACTCGAGCATGCCGACCTTGCCCATCTCGCGGCCGTAACCCGACTTCTTGACGCCGCCGAAGGGCACGTCCGGACCGCCGAGGCCGTTGGCGTTGACGAACACCATGCCGACGTCGAGCTGGTCGCCGACGCACTCGGCGCGCTCCAAGTCGTCACAGATGACGACCGAGCCGAGGCCGTAGGGCGTGGAGTTGGCGAGCTCGATCGCTTCCTCGTCGCTGGAGACGCGGTAGAGCTGCGCCACCGGGCCGAACAACTCCTCGCTGTAGACGTCCATGCCCAGGGTGATGTCGCCGATGACGCTCGGCGTGTAGACGTTGCCCCGCGGCTGGTTGTCACCGACGAGGATCGTCGCGCCCTGCTCGATGGCGCCCCGCACCTGGGCTGTCAGCGTCTTGGTCGCGGAGTCGGACGAGAGCGGCCCGTAATCGCCGTTCTCGTACGACTGGGCTCCGATCGCGGCGGTGAACTTCGCCGCGAACTCCTCGTAGTAGCGATCGATGACGACGATGCGCTTCGAGCCGATGCAGCTCTGCCCCGTGTTGTCCATGCGGCCGGCCACCGCGTGCTCGACCGCGCCGTCGATGTCGGCCGTGTCGAGCACCAGGAACACATCGGAGCCGCCCAGCTCGAGCACGCACTTCTTCAGCGCACGGCCGGCCTGCTCGGCGACGATCGCACCGGCGCGCTCGGAGCCGGTGAGCGAGACGCCCTGTACGCGGTCGTCGGCGATCATGTCGGCGATCTGCTGGTGGGTCGAGAACACGTTCACGTACGCGCCATCGGGGAAACCGGCGTCGAGGAACAACCGCTGCAGCGCGAGTGCCGACTCCGGGCACTGGGCGGCGTGACGCAGAATGACCGTATTGCCGAGGATCAGATTCGGTACCGCGAATCGCACGACCTGGTAGTACGGGTAGTTCCACGGCATGACCCCGAGGATCACGCCGGTGCCCTGGTAGCGGAAGAAGGTCCGCAGTCCGTCGGCGACCTCGAGCTGCTCATCGGCGAGCCACCGCTCCGCGTTGTCGGCGAAGGCGGCACTGATCTTGGCCGCGAACTGGATCTCGCCGATTCCCTGCGGAATCGGCTTGCCCATCTCGCGGTTGATGATCTTCGCGAGTTCGTCTTGGCGCTCGATGAAGAGCTCGGCGAGACGCCGAGCGTGAGCGGCACGTTCGCGCACCGTGGTTCGGTGGGACCACCCCTGGTATGTCCTGTGGGTAGCCGCGAGGGCGGCCTCGATCTCCTCCGCGGTCGCCGCGGGGTATTCGGCGACGGTCTCGCCGGTGGACGGGTCGGTAACGGCGAAGGTGCCCATCTGTCCTCCTCCTTGATTTCTTGGGGCGTTCCGGATGCTGTGCCGGAAGAGATGGCTGCCCCGCGACGGGATGCCGTGGGGCAGCCGCGGTCGTCCGCGCGCTGGGATTCCGCTCAGACCTCGCTGCCGGGAGCGATCGTCGGGCCGTAGTAGCGCTGGCGCTCACGGCCTTCGCGGTGCTTCTCGCCGCCTTCCAAGGTCTCGGGGCGCTCCGAGGTCATCGGGGCGCCGACGTCCCAGAAGGCGCCACTCCCCGTGAGGTAACGCCAGGGCTCCACGTGGGCCACCACGACGGCCGGGCGGCCCTGGACTCCGCGGGCCTCCTCGAGTGCCGACTTGAACTCCTCGATCGTCGTGGTCGACCACGAGACCGCGCCCATACTGGCCGCGTTCGCGGCGATGTCGACGGGCACGACGGGCCCGTCGAGGCGACCGGTCTCCGCGCTCCGCTCGCGCAGCTGAGTGCCGAACTCATGGCCCGGGCCGCCCTTGGCGACCTGCAACGGCCAGATGCACTGATGCCCGCTGTTGTCGATGATCACGACGGTGATCTTCTGGTGTTCCTGAACCGCGGTGATGAGCTCGGTCGGCTGCATGTAGTACGTGCCGTCACCGATCAGGACGAAGACATCGCCCGGCGCCTCCGATCGGGCGAACCGATAGCCGAGACCGGCAGGCAGCTCGTGCCCCATGCAGGAGTTCGCGTACTCGGAGAGCACCTTCGTGCCGTTCGAGGTGTCCCAAGCCTTGTGGACACCGCCGACCACACCACCGGAGCCGAGCACGAGCGCGTCGTCGGCGCCCGTGTGCTTGTTGAGCACGTCGATCACCTGCGCCTGGCTCATGTTCTCGCCGGGGATGTCTTCCAGGTCGTGCCCGAGCACGTCGGCCGTGGCTCGGCGCGCGCCCGCGATCTCGTCGCGGTAGCCCTCGGCGCTCTGGTACGCGGCCGCGGTCAGCCCCTCGTGCAGCGCGGTGAGCGACAGCTTCGCGTCTCCGACGACGGGATACGAGCCCATTTTGTGCGCGTCGAAGGAGCTGACGTTGAAGTGCACCAACCGGACATCGGGGTTCTCGAACAGCGAGTGCGACGCGGTGATGAAGTCCTGCAGCCGGGAGCCGACGCTGATCACGCAGTCCGCGCGCCCGGCGATCCGGTTGGCGCCGATCGTGCCGTCGACCCCGAGCCCGCCGAGGTTGAGGTCTGAGATCGGGCCCATCCCCTTGCCGGCGTAGGTCTCCGTGACGGGGATCCCGAAGTCAGCGCTGAGCCTCGCGAGCTCGTCGGCCGCATCCGAGTAGCGCACGCCGCCGCCGGCGATGAAGACCGGCCGCCGCGCACGGCGGATGATCTCGATCGCGTCGCGGATCTCCTCCCGCGCCGCCGGTCGGCGGCGGATGGGCCAGACGCGCGGGCTGAAGAACTCCTCGGGGAAGTCGTAAGCCTCACCCTGGATGTCCTGCGGAAGACAGACGACGACCGCACCGGTGTCGACCGGGTCCGTCAGAACCCGCATCGCCTCGGGCAGGGTCACCAGCAGCTGAGAGGGAGTGGTGATGCGGTCGAAGTACCGGCTCACCGGGCGAAAGGCATCGTTGGCCGACACGTCTCGCTCCACCGGGTGCTCGATCTGCTGGAGCACCGGGTCGCCCTTGCGGTTGTTGATGATGTCGGCGGGGAGCAGCAGGACCGGGAGGCGATTCGTGGTCGCGGTGGCGGCGCCGCTGATCATGTTGGTCGAGCCCGGGCCGGCGGACGCGGTGCAGGCGAGGGTCGACGCACGATTGGTCGCCTTGGCGTACCCGATTGCCGCGTGGACCATCGACTGCTCGTTCTTGCCGGCGAAATGAGGGAAGTCGACGCCGTACTCGTCGATGCCCTGGGCCACGCCGACCGAATTGCCGTGACCGAAGATTCCGTACATCCCCGGGATCAGGCGACGGCGCTCGCCATCAAGTTCGCTGTACTGAACCTGTAGGTACTCGACGATCGCCTGCGCGACGGTGCGCCGGCGCACGCTCTTGCTGGGGGCGCCGACTGCGCTGTCGGCGGCCGCGGTGGTGGTCATGCCTTCTCCTGGGTCTACGGTTGCCAGAGGGAAAAAATCAGTCGAATCGGTAGGGCTCGTGCGGCCCGACCGACGGAAGCGGACGGGGGCGCTCGCAGGTGCTCTCGATCTCGATGTGACGACCGAGCTCCGACGACTTCTCGAAGGCGAGAAGCACCTCGAGCACGTGGTAGGCGAAGGCGCCGCCGGTACGGGGCTCGAGTCCGTTCCGGATCGCGTGGCCGAACTCGGCCAAGCCGATCCCGCGGTAAGCGTCGTCACGGTGTGTGATGGCCGTCTCACGCCAGTCGCCGCCGCCGGGAGGCGTCATGTCGAGGGCGAGGTCGCGGGGCTCACCACGGCGAAGGATCGGCGCGCCGGAGAAGTGGTCCGGGTCGGGCGCGGCAATCGATCCGCTCGTGCCGTAGATCTCGAGGTGCGGAAGATGGTGGTTCCACACGTCCCAGCTCACGATCAGCGTGGCGGTCGCACCGGACTCGAAGTCGATCGAGCCCGTGACGTGGGTCGGGGTCTTGATGTCGATGACGCCGTCGTAGCCGCCGTCCGCGGTGGGGCGGGGTCGAGTCTCCGAGGACCTCGGAGCACTGGCCGAGACCCGCTTCGCCGGGCCGAGGAAGTTCACCAGGTTGGTGACGAGGTACGGACCGATGTCGAGCATGGGACCGGCGCCGGGGCTGTAGAAGGGATCGATGTTCGGGTGCCAGTGCTCGTAGCCGCGGTTTGCGAACGAGCCGAAGACGGCGACGGGCCGGCCGATCCAGCCGTCGTCGATGAGCTTGCGGCTGGTCTGCATGCCCGACCCGAGGAATGTCGTGGGCGCGGACCCGACCTTCACGCCCGCGGCCCGGGCGGCGTCGAGGATCTGCCGCGCCTCCTCGAGCGAGGTTGCGAACGGCTTCTCCGACAGCACGTGCTTCCCGGCGGAGATCGCCTGAAGTGTGACCGGAGCGTGCAGATTCGGCGGGGTCAGGTTGAGCACCAGCTCCACCGCGGGGTCGGCGAGCAGCTCGTCGGGGGTGAGCGCCTTCGGGACCGAGTACTCCGCCGCGCGCTTGGCGACCGCTTCGGCGTTGACGTCGGCAAGTGCGACGATCTCGACGTCGGGATGGACCCCGATCTTGTCGAGGTACTGGTTGAGCACGTTTCCGACGCCGATGATGCCGACTCGGATGGGATCCATTTCTCTCACTTCTCTTCTGGGTTCCGATGCTCCCGCGCAGGGAATGTCGCCGAGTCCTTCTAGCGGGCCGACACCCGCTCGCGACGAAGCCGCGCCGTCGCGGTGTCGTCGACGACGTCCTCCGTGACCACGACGCCGTAGACATCGACTGCCGACCCCGGCGTGATGCGGCTCTCCCGCAGGTCGTCGAGCACCGCGGCCGCTTCACGCTCGAGGGGGTCGCCATAGCCGCCACCGCCGGGCGTGATCGACACGACCTTCTCGCCACGGAGCATGTCGTACCGGCCGACGACCGGGATCTCCTTACGGCTTCCGTCGACACCTTCGACCCAGGCTTCCGGAACAGCGCCTCCGGCACCGCCGCGAACGCCCTTCGGCGGGTTGAACTTGCCCTCGAGCCCGTACGTGATCGTCACGTCATCGTCGCGGGCCTCCATCGTGACGCGCGTCGCGAGCCCACCACGCTGACGGCCCGCGCCACCCGAGTCGGCGACGAGCACGCGCTCGTGGATGAGGATCGGGTAGCGCTGCTCGTCGACCTCGACACTGTCGTGGTAGAGAAGGGCGCCGCACACGGGGCGCTGGTAGGTCGGCCAGCCGTCGGCGTACGGTGTGGCCGGACCGCCGACGCCGCCGACCAGGATCTGGTTCACATAGGCGTTGCCGTTACGCTCATCGATGCCCGAGACCACGGACTTCGCCGGGGCCTGACCGGTCGCTCCTTCGGCAGTGCCATACCCGTCCCCGATCTGCGAGAACGCGGACTGAACGATGTTGACGACCCGGTCCGCCAGGTTGGTCGTGCCCGACGAGCACGAGTAGGGGTGCTTCGGCACGCCGACGGCGCAGCCCTCACGCAGCAGCACTTCGAAGCGCCGGAAGGTGCCGGCGTTGCTCGGCAGGGACTCCGGAAGACCCGACAGGATGCCCGCCAGCGCGGCTCCGGTCGCCGTCGCGCGCGTGAGGTTGAGTCCGTTCGGCAGGTTGTCGGGGTTGTCACGCAGGTCGATCGTGACCCGGCCGTCGGCCGGCTTCACCGAAATCGTGGCCTGAATCGGAACCCCGTCGGGACCGGTGCCGGGGAAGGGATCGTGTGATGTCGAGCCGGTGAGAGACCACTCCGGCAGCGTCTCGACCGCGCTCGTCGCCAGGCGCTCCGAGTAGTCGAACCAGGCGTCGACGAACTCGACGAGCGTGTCGGCACCGAACTTCGCCGCGAGCTCCCGCACGCGGCGCTCGGCGATGCGCGAGGCTCCTACCGAGGCGAGGTAGTCGCCGTACCACTGGTCGGGCACGCGGATGCGCGCGCGGCACATGCGGATGATGTCGTCGAGATCGGTGTAGTCACGCTGAATCCGCACACAGGGGAAGATCAGCGCGCCTTCCTCGTAGACGTCGCGCGCGGTCGCGTAGAACGTCGTCGGGAGCGAGTTACCGCAGTCGGCCTGGTGGGCCTTGGTGACGGCGGTGAACAGGTGCCGCCCCTCGACGAAGATCGGCACGAGAACGCAGTGGTCGGCCGCGTGGGAGTTGCCCATGTAGGGGTCGTTGTGCAGGAACGCGTCACCCTCGCGGATGTCATCGTGCAGCCTGATCATGTCCTCACCGAGCGGACCGGCGCCGAACACGTGCACCGGCACCCCCTCGGCCGCGGCGAGCAGCTGGTTGTCGGCAGTCAGCACGGCGCAGGAGAAGTCGCGCGCCGTGTTGATCACCGAGGAGCGTGCGGACCGGAGCAGCCCGCTGGTCATCTCGCGGACGATCCCGTCGAAGGCGTTCGCCAGCACCGAGAGTTTGACCGGGTCGAATTCACGTGACATGTCACGCCTCCTTACGAGTCAGGTAGATGTTGGAGCGGTCGTCGAGCGTCGCGTCCCACTCCGGCGGCACGACGATGGTTGTCGTGGGCTGGTCGATGACGGCCGGGCCGGCGATCTTGTCGCCGGGGCCGAGTGTCACGCCGCGGTAGCGGGCCGTGTCGAAGCTCTCGCCGCCGAAGGTCATCGGATCGGTGCGGTGCGACTCGGGCGATCCGCCCGTGGCGACCGTGTCCCGCAGCTGCTCCGGCCGTGGCACCTCGACGCGCACGCCCCAGGTGATGATCTCGACGCGGCTCTGCGCGTCGTGGGTGCCGTTGCGGTGGTCGTGCTCCGCGTGGAACGCGCGCGCGATGACATCGGCAGCGTCGCCGCGGGTGTTCGGCGCCTCGTCGAGGTGCACGCGCAGATCCCACGCCTGGCCGGGGTAGCGCGCGTCGACAAAGTAGGTGACCTCGGCCTCGGCTCCGACACCGTCGAAGCGGGCCGCGAACCCGGCCGCCTTCACCTTGATCTCCTCGATGGCCCGCGTCGCCGACTCGGCATCGAACGCGTGGGTGTCGTTGTGCAGTGGCGAGAGGAACTCGGTGGCGATGGGGGCACGATGGGCGCCGTAGGCCGCGAGCACCCCCGCGGTCGCCGGAACGAGAACCGTGTCGGCTTCCAGCAGCACGCCGATCGCCGCGGCGACCATGGCTCCGGCGCCGCCTCCGGCCACGATGAGCGCACCGCGCGGATCGACGCCCTGCTCGAGCGAGGCCTGTCGGATCGCCGTCGCCATGTGGTTGGCCGAGACATCGAGGATCGCCTGCGCCGCCCGCTGGATGGTCATGCCGAGCGGGCCGGCGATGCGTGACTCGATCGCCCGCACAGCGGCGTCGCGGTCGAGGGTGAATCCGCCCTCGAAGCCGCTGGCGTCGAGGTAGCCGAGCACGACGCACGCGTCGGTGACGGTCGGCTCCTCGCCGCCGCGGCCGTACGCCGCGGGGCCGGGGGTGCTGCGGGCACTCTGCGGGCCGACGCGAAGCAGCCCGCCGCCGTCGATCCAGGCGATGCTGCCGCCGCCGGCTCCGATGCTCGAGACCGCGACCGACGACAGACCGGTCAGGTGACCGACGAAGGGCTCGCCGAGCCACGCCTCGCGGGTGTGGCGCACGACTCCCCTCTCGACGAGCGACACGTCGAAGGTGGTGCCGCCCATGTCGCAGACGACGACGGTCTCCCGATCGGGTGCCGCCGCCGCTCCGACGAGCGGGGCCATTGACGGACCCGAGTTGAGCAGCAGTACGGGTCGGTCCAGTACGTCGGCGACGTCGAGCACGGCGCCTTCCGAGGTGACGACCAGCAGATCGCCCGTGAACCCGTACTTCACCAGGTCGGAGCGCAAGTTGCCGAGGTGGTCGGCCATGAGGGGCTTCAGCGAGGCGTCGATGGAGGCGGCCGACGAACGCCGGTACTCGCGGATGGTCGGGTTCGCCCGGTGCGAGAGCGTGTAGGGGACGCCCGGGAGGATCTCCTCGATCAGCTCCGCGAGGCGGGCCTCGTGAGCGTCGTTCATGATCGACCACAGGAATGACACGGCGATTGCCTCGACGCCCTCGTCGACGAGGGTCTTGAGGGCGCTGCGCACCTGCTCCTCGTCGAGGGGGACGAGCACGTAGCCCTCGGAGTTGACGCGCTCGCGGATCTCATAGGTGAGTCGGCGCGGGATGTACGGGCCGGGGTAGGCGGCCTTCGAGTCGAAGGCGTCGCGGCGGCCGCCCTCTCGCAGCAGCAGGGTGTCGGCGAAGCCCTCGGTGACCAGGAGCGCGGTCTTGGCGATTTTGCCGGTCAGCACGGCGTTGGTGGCGTGGGTGGTGCCGTAGACGATCACGTCGGCGTTGCGCAGCACGTCGTCGCCGCTCCAGCCGACGGACTCGGCCGCACGGCGGACCGCGGCCTCGAAGCCGGTGAACACGCGGTCGTAGGTGGTGAGTGCCTTGCCGGCGGCCATGTCGCCACTGTCGGAGCCGACGACCACGTCTGTGAACGTGCCACCGGTGTCGACGGCGATGCGGTATCGCGCGTCACGGCCGCCTGAATTCGTCTGGGCCTCGGTCATCTTTCTTCCATGTCTGTCGAGAGCTTGCGAGTGGTGGTCGCCCACGTGGGCTGGGGCGTCGTCACGGCGTCAGTGCTCGGCGACCCGGTTGCTGAGAACGCCGACGCGCTCCACGTCGACCTCCACGGTGTCGCCCGGCTTCAGCCAGATCGGTGGAGTGCGCTTCGCTCCGATCCCCTGCGGCGTGCCGGTCGCGATCACATCGCCCGGCTCGAGCATGAGGAAACTGGAGAGATAGGAGATGATCCGGGCGATCGGGAAGATCTGGTGCCGGGTGTTTGAGTGCTGCAACTCCACACCGTTGACACGGGTGACGAGTTCGAGCGTCTGCGGGTCGCCGATCTCATCGAGGGTGACGAGCGCGGGGCCCCACGGGGTCGAACGGTCGACGGTCTTGCCGGCCGTCCACTGAGTCCCGCGGTACTGCAGGTCACGAGCCGAGATGTCGTTCAGTGGGGCGAGGCCGGCGACGTGGTCGAGGGCCTCTTCCTCCGGCACGTGACGCGCCGTACGGCCGATGACTACAGCCACCTCGCCCTCGAAATCGAGGTTCGCGCTGATATCGGCACCCTGGATCTCATCCTCGGGACCGACGAGCGTCGACGCGAACTTCACGAACACATCCGGGTGCTCCGGCAGCGCCCGACCCGTTTCGGCGACGTGGTCCTTGTAGTTGAGTCCGACGCAGAGCACCTTCGCCGGATCAGGAACGGGAGTGGTCAGGTGCACGTCGGAGCGAGCGCCGACCCTCGTACCCGGATTCCGGTCGATCAGCCCCGCCAGGTCGGTCGAGAACGCCTTGAGCTCGGGGCCATACACGGCCAGAAAGTCCCGGACAGATGAGGCCGGCGCCGTGCCGGCCGCCCTCAGCAGACGCTCAAGGTCGAACACCGTGTCGTCGAGGAGCACGCCGCCTCGGACGCGGCTCTCGTGGAGGTAGGAGACGATTCGCATGGCTTCTGCCCTCTCTCAGTGCTGTGCGCCGGCGGCGACGGCGAGCACGGCATCCGCGAGGCGGTCCGCGAGGTCGTCGACGACCGCCTGGTCCATCGGGGTCGACAGCGAGAGCAGGTTGGCCGGCGAGCCGAGCAGGCCGCGGTTGTACGACTCCCACCACAGCCGGTGCTGCGTGCTTTCGTCGACCTTCTCGGAGCCCGCGGGAACGGCCCGGAGCAGCGAGCCACGCCCCCGCACCTCCCAGCCCGCGTCCGCGACGCGGGCCATGACCGACTCGCGCGCGGTGTCGCCGAGGTTGTTCAGCCGCCGCACCTCGGACTCACCGTAGAGGCGCAGCGCCGCGGCGCCGGCCGCCATGCTGACCGGATTGCCGGAGAACGTGCCGCCGTGCGGCAGGCTTCCGGGCCGCGTCGGGTCCACCTCGGACATGAGCGAGCCGAGGCCGACGACCGCGCCGACCGCGAAGCCGCCGCCGATCGTCTTCCCCGTGGTCAGGAGGTCGGGAGAGACACCGTACCCGCCGCTCAGACCGTGCGGGCCGAGCCGCAGGCTGATGACCTCGTCGATGATCAGGACGATCCCGTGGCGGGTCGCGAGGTCCCGCGCCGTGGTGACGAACTCGTCGGAGATACGCAGCAGCCCCGCGCGGTTCGGCAGGAGGTCGAGGATGATCGCCGCGTAGGCGTCGGGCGCTGCCTCGATCGCCCGGCGGAGGAACTCGGCGTCGTCGAGCGGAACGGGAGTGACGTCGTCGATCACCCCCTGGGGCACACCGCGGGTATAGGCCGGGCCGCCGGGGACGAGGGCGATGTCCGATGTGCCGTGGTAACCGCCCTTGGTCACGATCACGCGCTCACGACCCGTGCCGGCGCGGGCGATCCTGATGGCGGACATGACGGCCTCGGTGCCGGAATTGGTGAACCGCACCTGATCGAGGCCGGTCAGTCGCGAGAGCAGCAGATCGGCCAGCTCCCACTCGTAGAGGTTGGGGATGCCCCAGCTCGCCCCTGACGACAGGGCCTTGGTCGCCGCCTCCGTGATGTCCGGGTGGGCGTTGCCGTGGATGAGCGAGGTGAAGTTGTTGTTCGCGTCGATCAGCTCGCGGCCGCGGTCGTCCCAGACGCGGTAGCCCTCGCCGCGAACGGCGTAGGGGCTCGGCGCGCCGGTGTAATAGGTGGATCGGCCGTAGCCGCCCGGCAGAAGCGGATAGCCGCGCGGGCCCCGGCGCAGGTGCGGATCCTCCGCGGGGGCGCTGCCCGAGACATGGTTTGTCTGGATATTCGTCGCCACGTCAGTCTTCTCCACTTATCAGTACACGAGGTCGGTCAGGGGCAGCCCGGTGAGCACGGACCGCGCCCGCTCCACCGCGCCGTCCTGCAGCGCCCCGGTCGAGCGGTTGGAACGCCAGGCGATGTGCGGGGTGAGGATCGTGTTGGGCGCGGATCGCAGCGGGTGCTCGGCGGCGACCGGCTCCTGCGAGAAGGTGTCGATGCCGGCACCGGCGATATGCCCCGACGTCAGGGCCGTCGCGAGTGCCTCCTCGTCGATCAGTCCACCGCGCGACACGTTCACGACCACGGCCCCCTCGCGCATCCGCGCGAGCACGTCTTCGGAGACCAAGTGCCGTGTGTCGTCGTTCAGCGGGAGGTGCAGCGAGACGATGTCGGAGTTCTCGAGCACGCTCTCCAGGCTGCCGAGCTCGACCGGTCCGTCGGCGATGAAGGGGTCGTAGCCGCGCACTCGCGCACCGACCGCCGAGTACATCCGTGCCACCTGCTGACCGATGCGCCCCAGGCCGACGACGCCGACCTCGAGCCGCGAGAGCACGGGGGTGTCGTAGCCGATGACCCCGGCCCAGCCGAAGCGGCGGATGGCGGCGTCGCCGGTCGGAAGCCGGCGGGCGAGCGCGAGGCCCATCGCGAGGGCGTGCGAAGCCACCTCTTCCGAGGCGGTGCCCGGGACGATGGCGACCGGGATACCGGCCTTCGTGGCCGCGTCGACGTCGATGTTGTCGTAGCCCATGCCGTAGCGGATCACCGCGCGGCACTTCTTCATGATCGGGAACTCTTCGGCGGTGAGCCGCGCGTAGGGCGTGACCATCACGATCTCGGCGTCCGGCAGTCCCGCGCGGAACGCGTCCACGTCAGCCGCCGCGATGAGTTCGTAGCCGAGCTCATCGGCGAGCGCATGCTCGCGATTCAGATCCGGGAAGTGGTGAGGGGCCACCAGAATGGTCCCCGGCTCATCGCCGTTCATATCGTGTCGTCCTGTTCGCGTCGGGTTCTCGTCGTCGCCGGAGGGCGGCCGGGGCCCGTTTTCCTCGAGGCCGGTTCCGGAGAGCTGACTCAACTAAAACCCGGTGCGAGCGCGGCCATCCGTGCCAGATCGACACACTCGACGGGCCGCTTTCGGACACGACGAACGGCCCGGACCCGCTGGGTCCGGGCCGTTCGCCGGGTGGTCAGAGGTCGAAGCCTCGACTGCGGAAGTAGTCCATGCGCCGGTAGAAAGTGGAACGCCCGATCTCGAGGATCTCGGCGGCAAGTCGCCGATTGCCCTTCGCTTCACGCAGGGCGCCGCGGATCTCGACCAGCTCCGCGTCTTCGAGACGCGACAGCCGCCCCTTGGTCAGCATGCGGTGGAAGCTCACGGGCAGATCGTCATCAGAGACCTCGATGCCTCGAGACCGCTCGACCGCATCTGAGACGACCTGGCGCAGCTGGGCGATGTTGCCCGGCCAATCGGAGTTGGTGAGGGTCGCGACGAGCCTTCGCGAGAGCCGACGATCGCCGATCTCACTCGCGATCGCGTGCGCCAGCAGGGGGATGTCCTCGCGCCGTCTGCGCAGCGGTGCGAGCTTGATCTCGAGCGCCCCGCCGGCGTCGGCGATCGCGCGGGTCGCATCCGTGACGCTCGCGGCAGTGAAGATCACGGTGTGGTGTACGCCTCCTCGCAGCCGCGCGGCCACGTCGCGGGAGTCCGTGGGGGAGAGCTCGTCGGCGTGAGCGATCAAGAGGACCAGCTCGGACTCCGTGACGTGCTCGCGCGCCTCATCGATCCGGGTACGGGCATCGGTAGCGCGCGCGTCAATCCGGATCACATCGCCGCGGACGCCGGCGATCGCCTCGGCGAGCCGTGTCTTTCCGCTACCGGGCTCGCCGATGATGGCCACGGACCGGCACTGCTCGACCGCGGTCCGGGCCGATGCGACGGCCTTCTGCAACGAGAGGCTCTGTCCGTCGAGGCGCTCGAGCAGCTGGTCAGCGGACGACGAGGGGTCGTGCTGCGAGACCGTCGGCGCGTCGAGCGTCCGGCTCCGGCGGGCAGCGTGGGGGCGGACGACGGCGACGGCGCCGAAGCCCGAGGCGGACAGGTCCACCGGCGAGACCTCGATGCTCGCCGCCCCGAAGCCCGCAAGCATCACTTCCACGCTCGTGCCATGTCCCGAGGACATCACGCTCTTGGCATAGCCGGTGACGACGGAAAGATCGGCGCCTTCCAACGACGCCGTCGCGGCGGAGTTCATGAACGAGTGCTTGCCATCGGTCACCACGACCGCGGCCTTCCCTCGTCGACGCGAGATGGTGAGGTACTCGCGCAGAAGCGTGCGCTCCCGCGACGACATACGCGTCTCGATCTCACGCTCGATCCGCGACGTGACCCCTTCGAGCATCAGGAGCGTGGACGACGGGTCAAGCCTCTGCACCCGAGCGGCCGGCAGCGTCAGCCCGACCACTGCTCGCACCCGGTTGTGGAACGGATCGCGGATAAGCGAGGCGAAGCACCAGTTGCCGCGCATATCCTCGCGGAAGTGCTCCCCGGGCGATAGCCAGACGGCACGGCCCTCTTCCAGTGCGACGCCTTCGCCGTTGCTGCCACAGCTCGCCTCCAGCAGCGAGTAGCCCGGCGGGAAGTCGACGTCCTCTCTCAGGAAGGCTGGATTGGCCAGCGCTCCATTCGGCGAGCTCAGGCTCACGTGGCCGCCGATGTCCTCAGCGACCTCGTCGAGCTTCCGCAGATGCGGCTCGGTGATGAGCATCGTACGCTCGTCGACACGCCCCTCGTCGATGTAGCCGCGGTCGGCCTCCGAGTCGACGCCAGCAGCGCGACTGCGCCGCCACGAGCGGGCGATCACCGGACGGAGGGCCGAGAGATCGTCGGTGGCGTGGCTCAGGAACAGCTCGCGGATCTCGGCCGTATGGTGGGGCGCCGACGATATTCTCCACGGGGACGATGCGGCTGACACCATGGTGACTTCCTCGCCGGTTGTGCGTGCACGATATGAGCGTACCTAACAGGCGCTAGGCGTGTTTGTCTACTGTTCTCACCAATCGAGGGTGGGCGCCTCGGCGAGCGACAGGCTGTTCCCATCGGGGTCCAGCACGGTGACGTGGCGCACGCCGTTGCTGTAGGTCTCGACCGGTTCGTGGTCGATCCCGTGTGCGGCGAGTCGGGCCAGGATGTCGTCGAGGTCGTTCACGCCGAGCGTGATCATGGCTCCGCCTACTCGCTCAGCGCGCACGTCCCGATCGTCAACGACGACCCACGCGTTCTCACCGAGCCGCCACGTTCCGCCGGGCGGTCGAAGGGTACGGGGCAATGGGGGTTGCGCGGCAGGTCAGGACGGGGTCGGGGTCGAGGTCGGAGAGGGATCCGAGTCTGCTGCCGGCCCTTGGGATGTTCATCGTGCTGGCCGCGGGGCTGGAGCGCTGTGGGCAAGCCGGTGTGGTCGTATCCGCGTGACCGGTGGAGTGACGAGCGGTTCAGGCTCGGCACGCGGCATGATGTGCCGCGGGATGCGATCGGCAGCGAACTGGACCGGTTGCGTTCGACGGCCTGACGCAGCGGGGCCGGTCGCTTCCGGGGTCGTCGGAAGCGCGGAGCGGGTCACTCGTGGCGGGGAGGACGCGGGTCTTCCAGGCGGGAGAGCCAGGTCGTGAGCAGTGCTTCGAGCGTCTCGGACTCCGCGGGCGTCAGCAGATTCAGCAGGTGGCGTTCGTTGCGCATGTGGTCGGTGAACGCCTGGTCGATCAGTTCGCGTCCGGGTCCGGTGAGGGCGACGATCCTGCCACGCTGGTCGTCGTCCGAGCGGCGGCGGGTGACGAGTCCGGCTCGCTCGAGGCGGTCGATCCTCTTGGTCATCGCACCGGTGGTGACCATGGTGTGCGCGGCGAGCTCGCCGGGAGCGCGTTCATAGGGTTCGCCGGCGCGGCGCAGTGCGCACAGGACGTCGAATTCCCCCTCGGTGAGGTCGTAGCGGCTGTATACGCGGCAGAGTTCTTCGGTGAGTTGACCGGCCAGGCGGTGCAGCCGGCCGATCACTCCCTGCGGGGAGATGTCGACGTCGGGCCGTTCGCGGCGCCAGTCGGCCTGGATGCGGGCCACGCGGTCCAGCGGTTGCCGATGTTCCATGGAAGACAAATATAGCTTCCCGGGAAGCTATATTTGTCTTCCATGGAAGCTAATGCGCGTTGGGTGGCGCTGACCGCGGTCGCGCCGGTGGCGTGGGGAGCCAACTACTTCGTCACCCACGAGTTCCTCCCCGCCGGGAGCCCGCTGTACGGGGCCGCTCTGCGGGCGCTGCCCGCCGGGCTCGTCCTGCTGGCGTTGTGCCGGTGGCGTCGGCCGCACGGTGCGTGGTGGTGGCGGTCAGCGGTGCTCGGATCGCTCAACGTGAGTGTGTTCTTCGTCCTCGTCTACGTCGCCTCCCAGCTGCTGCCGACGAGCGTCGCATCGACCGTCATGGCGGTGTCCCCGCTGACGATGACGCTCATCGCCTGGCCCCTGGTGTCCGAACGGCCCCGGACCGCACATCTGTCCGGTGCCGTGGTCGGGCTCGCCGGGGTGTGCCTCATGCTGCTCACGGGAGCGGAAGGGGTGAGCGTGCCGGGAGTTCTCGCTTCGGCCGCCGCCATGCTGGTGTCGTCCTTCGGCCACATCCTGACCAAGCGGTGGAGCGCCGATACCGATGTGCTCGCCTCGACCGCCTGGCAGCTGACCGCCGGAGGGCTGTTCCTGCTTCCGGCCGCCGCGGTGGTGGAGGGCCCTCCGCCCGCCCTCTCCACACCGGCGCTCATCGCCTTCGGCTACGTCTCCCTGGCCGCCACCGCGCTGGCCTTCACCGCCTGGTTCACCGGGCTGCGGCACCTGCCCGCGGGAACCGTGGGTCTGATCGGGCTGCTCAACCCCGTCACGGGCGTGCTGCTCGGCACGATGGTCGCCACGGAGGTGCTGACCGTTCAGCAACTGTGCGGACTGGTCCTGGTCCTGGCCGGGGTCGTCCTCGGCCGGCCCGCACGCGCGGGCCGACGTGGCACCGGCCGGACGCCCGGTCAGCCTGACACTCACCGGCACCCCGCACGGGGTCCCTCTCACTCCCAACCCCGGTGAGGACACTGGGACTTTGGCTAGGGTGCTGCTGAAATGCAGCGCGGGGAAGCACTCATGAGGTACGGGTGGCCCCATGCCACGCACGTTGAGTTCAACGAAAACCCGCACCGCGCTCCGCGTATCGGCGCGTATCTCCCTCGAATTGCTTCTGATCCTCGTCATGGCCGCGGCCGTCCTGTGGGCCCTGGGCCAGATGTGGTCGGTCATCTGGCCGCTCGTCGTCGGCCTGCTCCTCACGACGCTGACCTGGCCCCTGGCCCGCGTTCTGCGTGGGTGGGGGTGGCCTCCCGCGCTGGCCGCCTCGGCCGTGACCCTGCTGTTCCTCCTGGTCGCCACGGGTATCGTGGCGCTGATCGCGGTGCCCGTGGCATCCCAGTCCGGTGAACTGGCCGACGGTGTGACCGAAGGCATCCAGCGGGTGCGTGAATGGGCCGCCGGGCCGCCGCTGAACATCGACGATGCCCAGATCGCGCAGGCCACCGACTCCGCGGCGGCCCGGTTGCAGAGCAGTGCCGGCAGCCTGGTCAGCGCTGTCGTCGCGGGAGTGAGCACGGTGGTCGACGGTGTGATCACCGCCGTCCTGGCGCTCTTCCTGATGTTCTTCTTCCTCAAGGACGGCCCGCGGTTCCTGCCGTGGCTCGCCCAGCAGCTCCCCGGCCGGCTCGCCACCGACATCCCGGCCGTGGCCGAGCGCAGCTGGGACACCCTCGGCGCCTTCGTGCGTTCCCAGGCGCTGGTCGGCTTCCTCGACGCCGTCCTCATCGGACTCGGGCTGTGGGCTCTGGGAGTGCCGCTGGTGCTGCCGCTGGCGGTCCTGACCTTCATCTCCGCGTTCATTCCCGTCGTGGGGGCCTTGTTCGCGGGTGTGGTCGCGGTGCTCATCGCGCTGGTGTTCAACGGTCCGACGGACGCGCTGATCGCGTTGGCGATCATCATCGTGGTGCAGCAGCTTGAGGGCAATGTGTTCCAGCCCATGATCCAAAGCCGCGGCCTCGGCCTGCACGCGGGGGTCGTCCTGCTGGCGGTGACACTGGGCAGCAGCCTGGCCGGGATCGTGGGCAGTCTGCTCGCCGTACCGGTGGCCGCGCTGATCGCGGTGGCCTGGAACTACGTGCGCGAACAGCTCAGCCACCCGTCACCAGAGCCGGAGAGCAACGAGCAGCCGGCCGGTGGCGCTGTCGTGTCGTAGCCCGTAGCCCGTAGTCCCTAGGCACCGGCAAGCGCATCGGTCGCTGCCGACCGGGTGGGCGCCGGGGGCAAGGCCCCCGGCGCCCACCGATGAGCGTGGGAGCGGTTCACCGTTCGCTGAGCCAGGACTCCACTGTCATGACCCTCGCCCCTCGTCCGGGGAAGACGCGCTCCATGAGGAAGTCATGGACGTCCGCCTCGGCGTCCGCGCAGGCGTCGCTCAGGACAGTGGCCCGGTAGTCGCGGTCCAGGGCGTCGTAGAGCGTTCCCGCGACCATCGCGCTGGTCGCCACGCCTGTCAGCGCGAGCGATTCGACGTGCTGGGCGCGCAGCACCAGTTCGAGTTCCGTTCCGACGAATGCGCTGGTGCGGCGCTTGGTGATGACGACATCCTCCGGTCGCGGTGCCAGTCGCGGACTGATGTCCGTCTCCCCGGATCCCTCATGAAACAGGGGGCCGGCTCGGTGAAACGCCGTGAACAGGGTGTTGTTCTCGGAGACATCGGCTCCCGATGCCCTCAGCTCCGTACGCACGAAGACGACGAAGATGCCGTGCGCACGAGCGGCGCGTACCAACTCCTGAATGGGAGGCACGGGCGCTCGGCTGAAGGGGTAGTTGGCCAGGATGCCTGTCTGCATGTCACCGATGATGAGTGCGGTGTCGGTACGGCCGGTCACCCGATCTTCTCCGTGTCGTGGGGCTGGGGCTGGGGCAGTGGATCCTGGGCGGTTGACTGTTCCGCCTTCCGCCCGGCCGTCAGCAGGATCACCAATCCGACGGTGAGCATGAGGGCGATGGCCAGGAGGGCGTAGGTGAAGTCGCCGGTCGCGTCCGCGATGGCGCCGGTCATGTAGGGGCCGATGAAGCCGCTGACGTTGCTCACCGAGTTGATCAGCGCGATGCCCGAGGCCGCGGCGGCACCGGTCAGGCACAGCGGCGGCAGTCGCCAGAACTGCGGCATGGCGGTGAAGACGCCGGAGACACTGACGCAGAACGCCCCGATGAAGAGCACGTCGTTGTGGGTGAAGGTGGCCAGCAGCAGGCCTACGACACCGAAGGCCAGGGGTACCGCCGTGGAGAACACCACGGACCGGCGCGCCGCCACCTTGGCCCAGGCGAGCATGGCGACGATGGCGATGGCCGAGGGGATGCCGGCGAGCAGCACGCTGCTGACATCCGAGATCGTGGACGCGTTCCCGGTAAGCGTGGAGATCATCGTCGGCAGGAAGAAGGCGATGGGGTACAGGCCGAAGACGATGGCGAAGAAGGCGAAAGACAGCATCCACACACGTCCGCTGGAAAGCGCCTGACGCACCCCGGTGAGCGCGCCGTGTGCGTTCTGCTGGGCGGTTTCCAGGGTCAGTCGATGCTGGATGGCGTCCTTCTCCTGGGGTGTCAGCCACTTCGCGTCGGCGGGCCGGTCCGGCAGCAGGCCGTAGATCAGGGTTCCGGACAGGATGGTGAACAGGCCCTCGGTGAAGAACAACGACCGCCACCCGGCGTACCCGGTGAGCTGTTCGCCCCAGGACAGCATGGCCGCGGCGAGGGGCGATCCAATGATGCCGGACAGCGGAATCATGATGAAGAAGATCGACATGGCCCATGCACGCTGTCTCCTGGGAAACCAGAAGGTCATGTACAGCAGGATTCCGGCGGCCAGCCCGGCCTCCGCGAAACCGAGCAGGATGCGCATGACGTAGAGCTGACCAACGCTCTGCACGGCCGCGGTCCCCATGGTGACGAGGCCCCAGGAGACCAGGATGCGGGTGATCCATTTCCGCGCCCCGAACCGGCGCAGCATCATATTGCTGGGGATCTCCACGAGAATGTAGCCGATGAAGAACAGGCCGGAGGCCAGGCCCAGCTGTCCGGCGGTGATGCCGAGACTCTTGTTGAGCGACTGTGCCACGTAGCCGAGATTGGCACGGTCGATATAGCTCATCACGTAGGCGAGGCCGATGAGCGGGATGATGCGGATACCTACTTTGCGCCAGACCCGGCGCATGTCGTCGTCTGTTGTCTTTGTCGGGGCGGTGACCTCGGCCATGGCGGGGTCCTCTCGGTGAGCGGGATCCGAGGGTGGTGAGGTGGGGGGTGAGGAGGGTGAGGTGAGGGGGCGGGGACGGTGAGGTGAGGGTGAGGGGTCGGGGACGGTGCTAGTGGCGCCCAGCGGCGCGCCGTCGCCGTGTTGCCGCCGTGTCGATCGCGCCTTCGGGCGTGACGACGACTCCGTAGTCGCGGGTCGCCGCGGAGGCGGTGACTTTCCCGTCGAGTACGTCCCGCAGGACACGGTCGGGATCCCGGGTGAAGGGGTCCCCGTGGCCGCCTCCGCCGGCGGTGACGTGCCGGTGGCGTTCGCCGGCGGCGAGGAGCTGGACGACCTTGGCGGGGAGTATCTGCTCCAGTGGGGTGCCGGGGTTGAGGATGTTGGACGACGGCGTGCCCTGGGCTCCTCCCTGGAGCCCGTAGGGCAGGTGGGTGCGCCGGTCGGAGCGGATCTGCACCGAGACCGTGGGAGCGAGAACCGTCATGTCGCGGAAGGTCGACAGACCGCCGCGCCACCGGCCGGGGCCACCGGTGTCGGGCAGGTAGCCGTAGCCGTCGATGCGCACATGGCCGGACTGCTCGAGTTCCTCCACCGGTACGTTGGCCAGGTTGGCGCCGAGCGGGCTGACGCCGTCCACACCGTCACGGTCCGGCCTGGCTCCCCAGGCCCCGCACAGGATGTCCCACAGGACGTTGGTGGTCCCGTTCTCCCCGGTGATGCCGATGGCCACGGAGTCCGGGCCGCCGTCGCCCGCGGCCGGGACCCGGTCGGGGAAGACGGGCGCCAGCGCCCCGAGGACGGTATCGATGATGCGGTAGGCGACCAAGCCCCGGGCGCCGCGGGCCGAGGGCCTTCGGCCGTTGAGGATGGAGGCCTCGGGGATCGTGAAGGTGAGGGGCCGGTAGAAGCCGCTGTTGGCCGGGATGTCGGAGCCCAGGGCGCCCTGGATGGCCGCGTAGGAGGCGGACCGGGTGAAGGACTCGGTGGCGTTGAGCGCCGAGGCGACCTGGGGGGAGGACCCGGTGAAGTCCACGTGCAGGGTGTCCCCGGTGATGGTGACGGTGACGCGGAACGGGATGGGCGGCGAGCCCATGCCGTCGTCGTCGATGAAGTCCTCGAACGCGTAGGCACCGTCGGGGGCCTCGGCGAGCGCCGAGCGCAGCAGGGTCTCGGAGTAGGCGAGGAGTTCCTCGTTGAGTGCGGCCAGCCCGTCGGTGCCGTGGCGTTCGGCCAGTTCCTTCAGGCCTTCCCCGCCCGCGTGACACGCGGCGAGCTGCGCTTCCAGGTCGCCACGGAGAAGGTCCGGCTCGCGTACGTTGCGGAGGATGAGCGCGAGGAAGGTCTCATTGAGCGTGCCCGCGTCGCACAGCCGGGACGGCGGTATTTGCACGCCTTCCGCGAAGATGCTGGTGGACTGCACCGCCATGGATCCCGCGGCCCAGCCTCCCACGTCCACGTGGTTGACGACGGTGACCGAGTAGCCGAGCAGTTCCTGCCCGGAGGTGAACACCGGGGCGATCGCGAAGATGTCGGGCAGGTGCATGCCGCCCAGGTCGGGATCGTTGAGAAGGTAGACGTCGCCCGGGCGGACGGAGTCGCCGAAGGCCGTCAGTACGGCGCCCATGGCTTCGGGGATGGAGCCGAGGTGCACCGGACAGGTGTTGGCCTGTGCGATCACCCGTCCCGAGGCGTCGCACAGCGCGGCCGAGAAGTCCATGCTGGAGGCGACGATCTGGGAGTGCGCGGTGCGCAGAATGGTGATCGCCATCTCGTCCGCGAGTCCGGTCACCGCGTTCCGGTAGACCTCGAACGTGGCGGCGTCACTGATCGGGCGCGGGCTCATGGGGTTGCCTCCGGGACTGTGGTCGTCCAGCTGATGACGATGTTGTTGAAGCGGTCGCGGTGGGCGGTGGCCGCCGGCGGTACGAGGGTGGTGGCATCCATGTCCTCGATGACGAGGGGGCCTTGCCGGGGCTCCGGTGACAGTGCGGCGCGGGGGATGACCGGGGTCGGCTCGGTCCGGTCGAATCGGCACCCCCGGGTCGTTTCGGCACGGGGCGCCGACTGCGGCAGGCTCAGGAGCCGCTCGACGCTGACGGGATTGCGCACCCGCCCGCGGACGCGGAGGTTGACGATCTCGACAAGCTCATCGGTACCGGCGCGGCCGTAGGTGCGGTGGTGCTCGGCGTGGAACCGCTGCCGCACGGAGGCCATCAGACCGGGGTCCAGCTTCCCGTCGGGGACGGTGACGGACAGCTCGAACCGCTGACCTCGGTAGCGCATGTCGAAGACCCGCTGTACCTCGGTGTGCGCCGAGGGGGCGGCCTCCCGCAGGGCCTCGGTGACTTCCTTGGCCATCCGGTCGAACTCCGCGCCGAGCAGGTCGAGCGCGTCGAGGTCCGCCCGGTGGGGCACCACCGCCTGCCGTTCGGTGTCGGCGACGAGGAGTCCCAGACTGCTGAACAGCCCGGTGTGCACGGGGACGATGACGGTGTCGATACCGAGCTCCCGGGCGATGGCCGCGCCGTAGAGGGGCCCGGCACCGCCGAAGGCCACCATGACGGCCTCCCGCGGATCGCGGCCGCGTTCGCTGGTGACGGCCTTGACTGCCTTGGTCATGCTGGACACGGCGACTTCGTAGGCTCCGCGCGCGGCCGCCGGGATGTCGACGCCGAGGTCCTGGGCCACCGGGGCGATGGCCTGCCGGGCGAGGTCCGGCTCGATGGTCACCCGCCCGCCGGCCAGGGCCTGCGAGCTGAGGTAGCCCAGGACCACGTTGGCATCGGTCAGCGTGGGGCTGGTCCCTCCGTTGCCGTAGCAGGCGGGACCGGGCCGGGAGCCGGCGCTCTCCGGTCCGACCCGCAGGGAGCCGGCGACGTCGGTGGAGATGACGCTGCCTCCGCCCGCACCCACTTCGGCGATGTCGATGGAGGGCACGCGCAGCGCGTATCCGGCCCCCTTGCCCATGCCGCGCGTGATGTTCATGCCCCCGCCGACCTCGTAGTCGCCGGCGACGAACGGCTCCCCGTTCTCGATGAGGGATGCCTTGGCCGTGGTGCCGCCCATGTCGAAGGCGACCACCGAGTCAAGGCCCATGAGCTGGGAGAGTTTCCGTACGGCGATGACACCGGCGGCGGGTCCCGACTCGATGATCTGTACCGGGCGCCCCACCACCGAGGGTGCGTCGAGGAGACCGCCGCTGGACTGCATGATCATCAAGGGCGCGGAGACGCCCGCTTCCCGCAGACCCGCGCCGAGCGCCGTGACATAGTCATGGACCTGGGGCCCCACATAGCTGTTCACGACCGCGGTACTGGTGCGCTCGTACTCCTGCATCTGAGGCGTGATGTCGACGGAGGCGGTCACATACGCGCCGGGCAGGAGGGCCCGCAATTCGGCGGCGACTCGGCGCTCCTCCTCGGGACGGACATAGGAGTTGATCAGGCACACCGCCACCGCCTCGAGGCCCTCGGCCCGGATCTCGGCCGCCACCCGCGCCAGTTCGGCGGAGTCCGCCGGAGGCTCGAGGCGGCCGTCGGCGGTGATGCGCTGGTCGATCTCGTAGCGGTGGCGCCGGGGAACCAGCGGGACCGGCCGCTGCCAGGAGAGGTCGTACAGCAGGGGGCGGCGCAGGCGCCCGAGTTCCAGGACATCCCGGAATCCCCGCGTGGTCACCAGGGCGGTACGCGCTCCCCGCATCTCCAGAATGGCGTTGGTGGCCACCG
Organism: Streptomyces endocoffeicus; assembly: GCF_016741935.1. Taxonomy (GTDB): domain Bacteria; phylum Actinomycetota; class Actinomycetes; order Streptomycetales; family Streptomycetaceae; genus Streptomyces; species Streptomyces endocoffeicus. Next base: position 1,922,139 of record NZ_JAERRG010000001.1, read on the forward strand.
TGGTGGCGTGCAGCATCGCCGTGACCTGGTGCGGGAGCGCGTCCGCCGCGGAGAGCGCGGCCCGGGTTCCGCCGAGGACGCCGCTGCCGAAGTCCGGCGGTGTGGAGAGGACCTTCACGGGGACGACCCGGCCTCCCGGGCCCAGAGCGATGACATCGGTGAAGGTCCCACCGATGTCGGCGGCGACTCGCCAGCTTCCGTCGGGATCGGTCAAAGCGGGTCCTGGCATGTTCGGCTCCTTGAAAGGCGGCCCTGGAGGGCTCCCTCGCGCCGCCCCTCCGGCAGCTGCGATGACCATAAGGCAGATGTGAGATCTCAGCAATGAGTGGTTAAGATCTTTGTTGTGGGTGCGGCACTTTGCCGTACCGCGCGCGTCACTTCCGTTCCCGCTACTCCGCGACAGGCGGGCGGGCCACTACGCCGTCCCCACTCCCCCGCCTCAACTCCCCGAGCCGCCGCCCCACTTCCTCGAGGTCGGCGGCGGATCCCCCGTACACCATGCGGACGTGGGTATCCGGCCCCGCGAAGGCGTCTCCCGCGATGGCCGTCATGCCGTGATCCAGCAGCAGCCGCTCCAACCCGCGCCCACGGAATCGAAGCGGGGTGCAGTCGGCGAAGACGAAGACGCCGGCGTCGGGGCGCACCGAAGCGAGGCCGGCACTCTCCAGCCCGCCGCGGAGAATGTCACGCCTGGCCCGCATGGTGGCGAACTCTTGTTCGATCCAGTGTTGCGGGCCGGTCATGACGGCATGCGCCGCGGCCTGGGCCACGTCACCGACGTTGATGGCGTCCCATTCGAAGGCATGGTGTATCGGCTTCAGCAGGTGGGCGGGGGCGTGCACATAGCCGACCCGCCAGCTGGTGAAGGCGTAGTTCTTGCTGAGGCTGGTCACGGTGACCAGGTCCGGATGGTGATCGCGCAGCAGCATTTGCGGCACATAACCGGGCCCGTCCCATACATACCGCTCGTAGGACTCGTCGGAGAAGACGGTCAGACCGTGGCGGGCGGCGATACCGAGAAGCTGACACAGCCGCTCCCGGCTGGGCACATAACCGGTCGGATTGTTGGGGTTGCAGATCAGCAGCGCCCGGGTGGCCGGAGTGATCGCGGCCTCGACAGCCGCCGGGACATGGTCCCAGCCGCGGCTCTCGTCGGACGGTACGTACACCGGCCGGGCTCCCGCCAGGCGGACCATGCCGTCGAAGAAATAGCTCGGCGCGGGGATCACGACTTCGTCGCCCGGCGACAGCAGAGCCCTCAGCGCCACGCTCATCCCGTGCTGGGCGCCGTGGGTGATCAGCAGTTCGCGCCCCGGGTCCACGGCGAGCCCGTACGCGGCCCTCAGACGGGAAGCGATCGCCTGGCGGAGTTCCTCGGAACCGCGGCTGCTCCGGGGGAACACCTCACTCGCGGCAGTCCGCACCGCCTCCACGACGTGTTCCGGCATGGGCAGCATCGGCACGCCCCGGAAGGGGACCATGGCCGCATGGCCCGGCACTGCCATCCGGGCAGGTGCCATCCGGGCACGGTCGGCGAGTTCGAGAGCCGGCAGACGTTCCAGCTTCATCAGGTTCCCTTCACGGATCTTGGTGCGCCGGGCAGCCGGGCAGCCGGGCCCAGACGGTCTTGCCGTCGGGATGCCGTTCGGCCGTGAGACTCCCGCCGCATTCGGTGAGCAGTGCGTCGACGATCGCCGCTCCGCGGCCGTGGGTGGCCTCCGGGGAGGCGGCCGTCGGCCTCGGAACGTCGCGCGAGTTGTCGCGGACACCGAGTTCCAGCGTTCCGTCCTCGCCGATCCTGAGGATCACGACGATGCTCGGCGTGAACACGCCGGCGTGATGCACGGCGTTGGTCACCAACTCCGAGGCGATGAGGCCGACGGTGTGGATCAGCTCGCCCCCCTCGGGGATTCCCCACTCGAGGAGGGTCTCCACCAGGGCACTCCGGACCACGGGCACGTCGGCGGCGGAAGGCGGCAGGGAGAATGTCCGGTCGGTCCGGCGGAGCGCTGTGGCGTTCATAGCGATCATCTCGATGCGTCAGGGGGCAGGAGTCGGTTTCCACCCCCCAACTAGGATCTTAGATATCCATAACTGAGATCTTACATCCGCTCGGAAAACCGCTTCAACCCCCTGGGCACGCGAAATGAGTCCGGCCCTCCGGGATCAGGTGACGCTGATGCTGACCTCGGCGAGCGACGCATGAGACACGAGCTGGTCGATGATCTGCTCCTGGGCGGTCCGCGTTCTGGCGCCCATGGCCGCACGGGCCGCGGCCGCGTCACGGTCCCGGATCGCCTCGAGGATCTCCCGCCGCTGGTGCGCGGCCGGTCCCGAGAAGGGCAGGGACTTCAGCGTGATCCGCAGGACGCGCTCCAACTCGTCGAAGACCCGGATGATCGCCTGAGCCAGCATGTCATTGCCGCACCGGTTGGCGATGATCGCGTCGAACTCGAGGTTGGCGCGAAGGAACGCGTCGAGACTGGCCGGGTCCCCCGTCTCGTACGTGACCGACAGAAGCTCCTCCATCCGGGCGAGATCGCGCTCGGGGCAGCCGATCTCCGCCGCGAGACCCGCCGCCTCGACCTCCAGCAGCCGACGGAAGGCACAGAGGTCACGGGTCCCCTTGAGGGTGACCGGCAGGATGCGGTAGCCCGAGCGCGGCAACGCCTGCACCAGACCGTCCCGCTGCAGCCGGGTCAGTGCCTCCCGGGCGGGCATCGTGCTGGCACCGGCCCGGCGCGCGAGGGTCGACTTGGTGACATGGGCGCCAGGCTCCAGCTCGAGTTCGATGATCTGGCGCTTGATGGTGGCGTATGCGCGCTCGGTGGCGCTGAGGCTCGGATGATCTTCGCTCAGGATGGCCGGCAGATACTTCACGCCTCTACCTTAGCGTAATTGCGATCTCACAATCCTCGCCCGGAGATCTCAGTCAGGGTGAATCCGCCACCTCCCCGCCGGACCTCCACGGCCCCCGCGGCACCCGCGAAGTGCGCGGGGACGACCAACTCCCTTTGATCGGCCGCGCGTTGGAGGATGCGCAGGCGGGTCGCCACCGCTTGTTCCGAGTCCAGGCACGCGGTGCTGTTGCAGCAGGGCTGGAGGATCTGCACCGGGCTGTGCAGCAGGTCTCCGACGAAGACGGCCCGGTCGCCGCCGGAGGCGAGCCGCAGCACGGACGAGCCGGGGGTGTGGCCGGGCGCGGATTCCAGGGTGAGGTGCTCGTCGATGCGGTGGGAACCGTCCCATCGCACGGCCTGTCCGGCCCGGTGGATGGGCGCGACGCTGTCCTCGTAGATCAGGCGGCCGTCGGCCTGCGAGCCGTTGCCGTACATGCCGTCCGGACCGAAGTGGAAGTCGTCGGCGGCCGGGATGAGGTACTGGGCATTGGGGAACGCCGGTATCCACTCCCCGTCCGCCTCGACGGTGTTCCCGCCGACATGGTCGATGTGCAGGTGGGTGTTGACGACGACGTCGACGTCCCGCGGGCGGACGCCGGCCTTCGCCAGACAGCCGAGAAGATCGCCCTGCCAGTGGTGGAACGGCGGCGAGCCCGGCCGTTCGCGCCCCTTGCCCACTCCCGTGTCGACCAGGACGGTCCGCCCGCCGCTGCGCAGCACCCAGGTCTGCAGCGCCAGCACCAGCCGGTCGGTATCCGGCTCCCAGTGGTCCGGCGCCAGCCAGTCCGCGTTGTCCTTCCACACCTCGCCGGCGGTCTCCGCGACCAGGTCGGGGACGGGCACGAACGGGCCCTGCCATTCCACGACCCGGATGACCTCGACATCGCCCAGCACGAGGCGGTGCACACTCTCGTTCATCATGAACTCGACCCTAGGAAGGCCATAAGAGCCTCTCAATGCGCATCCGGCTCACTGAGATACGCATCCGTCTCATGTCTCATACGGAAGATACGCTGCATCAATGGATGTGGTGAGCGACGCGATCTCCGCCATGCGTCTGGGGCACCCCTCGTCCCAGCGGCTGCGGATGAACGGCGGCGGGTGCACGCGGCTTGACCCGTTCGGCGGCGCGGGTTTTCACGTGGTGCTCAAGGGTGGTTGCCGGCTGCTGCCCGACGGCGGTGACCCGGTGTCCCTCGGCGTGGGTGACGCGGTGCTGCTCCCCCATGGCACCGGCCATGTGCTCGCCGACTCCCCGGCCGAGACGGAGATCCTCTGCGGGCAGTACCGGCTCGACTGCAGCCGCATCCACCCGCTTCTCGCGGAAATGCCCCGGGTCGTCCACCTTCCCAGCCGCGTGGGCGGCCACCTCGAGCTGCGCGCCGCGATCGACCTGCTCGCCGGTGAACTGGACGAGAGCCGGCCCGGCTCCTGCATCGCGCTGCCGAACCTGCTCGACCTGCTCCTCGTCTATATGATCCGCTCCTGGATGACCGAGGCCACCAGCGGAGCCTGGCCCCGCGTCCTGGGTGACCCGGTGACGGCCGCCGCGCTGCGGGCGCTGCACTCGGATCCGGCCGCCCCGTGGACCACCGAGCGCCTGGCCACGGAGGTGAACGTCTCCCGCCCCACCCTGGCGCGCCGGTTCACCACCCTGGTCGGCCGCCCGCCGATGGCGTACCTCACATGGTGGCGCATCATCCTGACCGCCACCCTGCTCCGGGACACTTCGGACACCCTGGCCTCCATCGCCGCCCGGGTCGGCTACGGCAGCCCGTACGCACTCTCACACGCCTTCCAGCGGGAGTTCGGTACCACCCCGGGGCGGTACCGCAAGGCCGCGGGCCGAGCACCCGCCGACCAGTCACCAGCCGAAGGAGGTGCCGGGCCCCCGGCGCGGGCCGGGGGCCGGGGTGGAGGGGGTCAGGGGGTCAGCGGTCGCAGCTGAGGGCGCGGAGGGAGATGGCGTCGCTCATGACCCGCATACCGGTGTCATTGGGGTGGAGGTGGTCGCCGATGTCGTAGGCGGGGAGCATTCGGGTGGGCGCCGCGGGGTCCCCGACGGCCTTGTCGAAGTCGACGACCGCGTCGAACTCACCGCTGGTGCGGATGAAGGCGTTGACCTGTTGGCGGACCGTCTCGTCGACGGCCTCGTACTCCCGCCAGCCCTCGTACGGCATGACCGTCGCCCCGACCACGCACCTGCCACGCGCGTGGGACCTGGCGATGATCTGCCGGTAGCCGGCGATGAGGTCGTCGGCCGTGGGGCCCGGCGTGGCCTTGATGTCGTTGATGCCCTCCAGCAGGATCGTCGTGCGCACACCGGCCTGGGTGAGCACATCCCGGTCGAGTCGCTTCAGCGCGCTCTCGGCCGAGCCGTCGGCGAGGACCCTGTTGCCGGAGATTCCTTCGTTGGCCACGCCCTTGAGCCGGGAGCGGGGGTCGGCGAGCAGCCGCCGGGCGAGGAAGTCCGGCCAGCGGCGGTTGGTGTCCTGAGTGGAGGCGGAGCCGTCGGTGATCGAGTCGCCGAAGGCGACGACGGCGCCGGTGCCGCGCGGGGGCCGCACGACGGCGGCGTCCAGGTAGTACCAGGAGGTGATCTGCTGGGAGTAGGCGGCGGCGCCCTCCTCCGCGGCGTGGTCGCCGGCCGGTGCGACGTATTGGGTGGCACGGGCCCCCTTGTGGCCGGTCGCGAGGGTGCCCGCACCGCGCACATAGAGGCTGATCGCGAGGTCCGACTGGGGCTGGACGCGGCCCGGCAGCGGATCGCTGTACACGACGCCGCCCGCCGGTACGGTCACCGACGACGCGCCGCGGAAGGTCAGCCGTCCGTTGCTGCCGGGTACGACCGCCGCCCCGGACTCGCGCACCCCGGCGTAGGCGTGGCCGAAGGTCACCGGCTGGTCGCCGTAGGCGTTGGAGAGCCGGATCCGCAGGTCCCGGCCGCCGACGCTGGTGTGGACGACGAACCGGTAGGTCAGGTCCTGGGCGGCGGTTCCCGCCGGGTAGGCGCTGGAGGCCCAGGTGACGACGGAGGAGCGCGGGGCGGGGGGCGTCGCGGTCTGGACGGTGGACTGGTCGGTGGACTGGGCGGCGTAGGACTCGGTTCCGGTGGCCATGAAGGCCCCGAGGGCGGCGGCGGTCGCGGCCAGGAGGCCGAAGGCGCGTGCGGGTAAGCCCGGTCTCTGCATGATGCGGCCTTTCCTTCTCTCGACAGTTCAGTGATCGGATGAATTGATACGCAATTCCGATCCGGCTGTCGAGAGAGAACGCCAAACTGCCCGGGATTAGCCGCTAGTCACCTCATGGTCATCGGATCTATTCGATGGACGTATGTACGGCGTCGTCATCGCACCCGCGTGTACCGATGCACACCGTCGGCGTGGGCCACCGCCGCCTGGCCCCGCAGTACCAGGACATCCAGGTGCGCGGCCGTCTCATTGACCGCGAGCATCTGGTTGAAGGCGCTCAACTCCCCGAACGGCACCGCCCGGCGCGTCCAGTCGAGCTTCCGCGCCACCGCGTGGGCGTCGAGCGTGTTCTCGCCCAGCGCCGTCAGGCTGCCGGCCAGCCGGTCGTCGTGGTGGGCGAGCAATTCGGCGACCCGGGTGTGGGTGGAGTCGGCGACCGGTCCGTGGGCGGGCAGCAGACGGGCGTCGGCGTAGCGGGTCATCAGCCGCAGGGAGTCCAGATAGTCGGCGAGCGGACGGCCACCGGGCTCGGCCAGCTCGAAGCCGATGGACGGGGTGATGTGCGGCAGGACGTGGTCCCCGGAGAACACCAGCCCCCGCTGTTCGTCCAGGAAGACCACATGGCCCTTGGTGTGTCCGGGGGTGGGGACGACCCGCAGTTCGCGCTCGCCGAAGCGCAGGGTCTCCGCGCCGAGCCAGTGATCGGGGGCCTCCCAGACACTCGGGTCGTGGCCGCCGTGGTCCATCGCCTCGATGCGGTCGGCGAGTTCCCCGGCGCCCGCCGCGCGCAGGGTCCGCAGCGAGCCGACGGGCTGGTCGCTGCGCAGCCGGTCGAGCATCTCCAGGCCGGGGCGCTCCCCCGCGCCGAGGTAGACGCGCGAGCCGAGCAGCCGGCGCAGTTCCACCGCCTGGGTGTAGTGGTCGCGGTGGATGTGGGTGACCAGGATGTGGCTGATGGCGCCGAGGTCGCGGTCGATGGCGGCCAAGGCCTCCTCGAGCGCCTTGCGCGCCTCGGGGATCGCCCAGCCCCCGTCGATCATGACGATGCCGCCGTCGTCGGCCAGGCCCTCCAGCAGGTAGACGTTGACGGCCCGCAGGCCGTCGTCCGGCAGGGGCAGCGGCACTCGGTGCACCCCTGGCTGTACGGTCTGGATTCCGGCCGTCGCCCACGGAGCCTGGTCGAACCGCGCTGTCATGCTTCTCCTTCGTGGGCGTGCAGCCTGAAGGCCAGGTCACGGGCCCCGCCCCGGTCGAGCTTGCCGACCTTCGTCTGGGGCAGTTCCTCGACGCCGTAGACGTACTCGGGCCACTTGGTCTTGGACAGGCCGACGCTCTCCAGATGGCCGGTCACCTCGGCCAGATCGACGCCGTCGCCGTCCTTCTCGGCGACGACGAGCAGCGCCACGCGTTCGCCGAGGACATCGTCGGGGACCGGCGCGACACAGGCCCTGGCCACGCGCGGATGGCTGGCGACCGCGCGCTCTATCTCGGTGATGTCGATGTTGCGACCGCCGCGGATGATGATGTCCTTCTCGCGGCCCATGATGCTGATGGTGCCGTCCTCGTGGGTCATCAGCAGGTCGCCGGTGGGCAGATAGCCGTCCTCGGTCAGCGCCGGCGGATCGGTTCTGCCCTCGCGGGCGTACCCGAGGAAGAGCGAGGGGCCGCGGACCTGCGCCTGGCCGGTCACCCCCGGCCCGGCCACCTGGCCGTCGGGGGTGAGCGCGCGCACGTCCGTGCCCGGGAAGGGGCGGCCGTCCCTGCCGAGCCGGATTTCCTCGGGGTCGTCGGGGCTGGGCGAGGTGTGGCCCAGGCACTCGGACATGCCGAAGACGCGGAGGATCCTCGTGCCCAGCGACCGCTCGGCGCGGGCCAGCGCGCCACGGTCCATGGGTCCACCGCCGACGGTGATCGACCGGACGCCCCGGAGGACGCCGGAGCCGGCCGCCTCGGTGCCCATCTGCAGCGCCATGGTCGGTACGCACATGGTCCAGCGGACACCGGCGTCGGCCATCCGCCGCATCGCCACCGCCCGGTCCCACTTCCCGGTCAGGACGAGCGGCCCGCGCAGCAGGAGGGAGAGATAGACCCCGAAGCAGTAGGCCGCCGTGGACGACAGCGGCACGATCGCCGCGACGGCGTCGCCCGGCGACAGGCCGTTGGCGTTGACGGTGCTCGTGGCGGCGTAGCGCAGGGCCCGCTCGGACTGTACGACGCCCTTGGGCCGCCCGGTGGAGCCGGAGGTCAGGCCGATGAGGACGCCGTCCGACCACCGCGCCACCTCGCGCTGGTGGGGTGTGGACCGGCAGGTCCAGCCGTCGAGGACGGTCCGCGCCGGGCCGGGAAGCCGGGTGGATACCGTCCACTCGTCGATCGCCGAGGGCTCGGCGACGACGGCGTCGGGGCGGATGTCCTCCCATGCGGCGTCGAACTCGGCGGGGGTGGTGTGCCGATTGACCACCGCGAGCACCCCGCCCCGCAGGCCCACGGCGAGGGTGGCGGCGATGGTACGCCATGAGTTGTCGGCCTGGACCAGGACGGTGCCGACCGATCCGCCACCCGCCGAGTCGTCGGGCGCGTCGGCGGACAGCGCCTCGGCCAGCCGTACGGCCTCCTCGATCAGTTCCCGGGCCGTATGGCTGCCGGTGTCGTCGATCACGGCGATGAAGTCGGCTTCGTCCGCCTGCTGCTGGAACTCCCGCACTACCTGTCGCATCCTGCCCCTCGTCGCGCTGTGCCGAACTCCGTTTGCCGAACTCTGTGGTGCTTGCCCTGCCGCCGGACCGGGCCGGGTGGCCCGCAATCCTCAGGCGGCGAACATCTCCGCCTCATGCCCCATGACCGCGATCCGGCGGCCCTTCATGTCGCCGACCTGGGCGACGGCCGCGGCCCACTCGGGGCTCGCGAGGGCCTTCTTCAGGTCCTCCGGGGAGTCGAAGCCGAGCACGGAGAGCCCGTCCCAGCCCTCGGAACGCGGCTCCAGAGCGGCGTCGATGTCGATGTGGCGCCAGGCACGCAGGCCGGGCAGGCGGTAGGTCAGCTCCGCGTGGTCGCCGCGCCACCAGGTGATGAACTGCTCGTGCGTCCACTCCGGGGGACGGGCTGCCAGCAGGACGAGGTTGTACATGACAGTGCTACTCCGCACGGTGTCGATGGGATGTGGGTGGTGGGCGGGTCCGATACCGGTCAGGTACCGGTCAGGTGAAGCGGATCTCGGATGAGCGCCCGATCAGCAGGCGCCGCAGCCGACCTTCGCCGTTCACCCGCCCGGCGGCGACGAAGCTGGCCTCGGGGACGCCCGCCCGTCGTACCTCGCCCAGGAAGAGCTCGTCCTGGCCGAGCGTGGTCGCCGACAGCAGATGGTGGGTGCGGGTGCCCTTCTCACGCTGTTCGAGGTAGCCCACCAGGGCGGCGCGGTCCCCGGCGAAGTCGGTGGCGTTGCCGTCGCCGGTGGAGAACAGGATGGACAGCGAGAAGTCGTCGCTGATCAGGTCGAGGATCCGGGACGGCTCATCACCGTCCAGTATCTCGAACCACGCGGTGAGGAAGGGGGCCGCGGCCGGGGTGTCCGTCATGCCCGGCTCCCGTCGCCCGCCCAGTCGACCAGTTCGAACGAGGTGGTGAAGAACGACTGGTAGCGCGCGATGAGCCCGCCGGGCGAGATCACCGCGGCCGAGAGGAAGGAGCCGGTGTACCGCCCGCCCTCCGTCACCACCCCGTACACGGTCTCGAGGTCGCCCTCCCGGCTGTGGCGCAGGATCTCATGCGACCGTTCCTTGGGGTTCCGGCCGGCTATGTACGCGGCGAAGTCCTCCTTGGACTCGCCGGTGACCTCATGGCCCGGCAGGGCGATGAGGAATCGGAAGTCGGGTTCGAGCAGGTCCAGCGTCCGTTCCGGATGCGGGCTGTCCATACTGGTCATATAGGTGAGCAACGCCATGACTGCGCCCTTTCGATCGGCGGTCGAGCGCTCCCGGGGACCCGGGGCCGTCACGAGCCCCAGATCAACCTGAGTTCAGTTCAATTCACGTTGGATGTTAATCCCGGGGAAACACGGCTGACAAGGGTCCGTGGAACGCGAAACGGCCCCCGGCGGATATCCGCCGGGGGCCGGAGGCGACGAGGGGCCGCTCAGGGGGTCACGTGGCGACCATCCGCACACACGCGCCCTCGATCAGTTCACTGACCTCCGACAGCGGCGTCGGCCCCGACGGCCGGTACCACCGCCAGACGCTGACGATCAGGCCGAGCACGCCCGAGCCCAGCAGTTGCGCGTCCCGGAGCGGGAAAGCGCCCATGGACATGCCCCGGACCAGCAGGTTCGTCCAGTTACGCTCGACGAGCTGAACCAGCTTGCGGGCCTCGACGCGCTCGGCCTCCTCCCGCTTGGACTTGCGCGTGCCGGAGAGCAGATCCATGTGGTTGTGCAGGATCCGCATCTGCAGGACCTCTTGGTCCGAGACGTCATAGGCCGCGCGCACGGCCGCCCGGAGCGCCTCGGTCGGGTCCTCGACGCCCTCGGTCGCCTCCGTGAACTTGTCGTGGGACCGCTGGAGCTCCAGCCGCATGATGGTCAGCAGGCAGTGGGTCTTGGACTCGAAGTAGTGGTACAGCGCCGTCTGCCCGATGCCGACCCGCTCCGCCACGGTGGACCACTTGGTGGCCTCGAACCCCGTCTCGCCGAAGCAGTCGACGGCGGCCGTCAGGATGGCGGCCCGCTTGGACCTCGGTCCCGCTTCCGGTTCAACGATTCTCGTCGCCATGCCTCGTCTCCTGGCTGCAGCCCACCGTGTCCGTACCCGAGAGTAGCCCCAAGCTGAACTCAGTTGCCAATCGACGTGAACAGATCCGGGTCAAAGGCGCTCCAGCACGGTCGCGTTCGCCATGCCGCCGCCCTCGCACATCGTCTGCAGACCGTAGCGCCCCTGGGTCCTGCGCAGTTGGTGGACGAGCGTGGTCATGAGGCGGGCGCCGGTGGCGCCGAGCGGATGTCCGAGCGCGATGGCGCCGCCGAAGGCGTTGACCCGCTCCGGGTCGGCGCCGATCTCCTTCTGCCAGGCGAGGACGACGGAGGCGAACGCCTCGTTGATCTCCACCAGGTCGATGGCGCCGATCGACAGCCCGGCCCGGTCCAGGACCTTCTCGGTGGCGGGGATCGGACCGGTCAGCATGTGGATCGGATCGGAGCCGACGACGGCCATGGTGTGCACCCGCGCGAGCGGGGTCAGGCCGTGGCGGCGCACCGCCTCCTCGGAGGCGATCAGCAGGGCGGCGGCTCCGTCGGAGATCTGGCTGGAGACGGCGGCGGTCAGCCGGCCGTCCTCGGTGAGGGTCTTCAGCCCGGCCATCTTCTCCAGGGTGGTGTCGGCGCGCGGGCCCTCATCGGCGGTGAGTCCGAAGGCCGGGGTGATCTCGTCGTCGAAGGCACCGCCGGCCTGGGCGGCGAGGGCGCGCTGGTGGCTGGTGAGCGCGAACCCCTCCATGTCCGCCCGGGAGACGCCCCACTTCTCGGCGATCAGTTCGGCCCCGCGGAACTGGGAGACCTCCTGGTCCCCGAAGTGCTCGCGCCAGCCGTCCCCCGCGTACGGGCTGCCCATACCGGCCTGTTCGCCGACGGTCATGGGGCTGGCGATGGGCACCAGGCTCATCACCTCCACCCCGCCGGCGACCACCAGATCGGCGGCCCCGGAGCCGACCGCCTGGGCGGCGAAGTGCACGGCCTGCTGGGAGGAACCGCACTGGCGGTCGATGGTGGTGCCGGGGACGTGCTGCGGCAGCCCGGCGGACAGCCATGCGGTGCGTGCGATGTTGCCGGTCTGCGCGCCGAGCTGGCTGACGCACCCGAAGTACACGTCGTCGACGGCGCCCGGGTCGGCTCCGCTGCGCTCCAGCAGGGCGCGCAGCGCATGGGCGCCGAGATCGGCGGGGTGGACGCCGCTGAGCGTGCCCTTGCGGCGGCCGACGGGGGTGCGGACGGCTCCGACGATGAATGCTTCCGTCACGGTGGGGCTCCAGGGGTTTCGGGGAGGAGTCAGGTGCTGGGGGCGGCGCGGGTGAAGTCGGGCGCCCGCTTGGCCAGGAAGGCGGCGACACCTTCACGGCCCGCGGCGGAGGAGGCCGCGGCGGCGATCGCACGGGCCTCGCGGTCCAGATGCGTACCGAGGTCCGCGGTCAGCCCGGTGGCGACGAGACGGCGGGTGGCGCCGAAGGCGGCAGTGGGTCCGTCGCGCAGGGCCTCGGCCGTGCGCACGGCCTCGGCGGCCAGCCGGTCGGGGGCGACGACCCGGCTCACCAGGCCGATGGCCTCGGCCTCCGCCGCCTTGACGCGGCGGTTGGTCAGCAGCAGGTCCAGGGCCCGCTTGGGGCCGACGAGCCGGGGCAGGAACCAGCTCACTCCGGCATCCGGTGAGTAACCGATCCCGGTGTAGGCGGTGGTGAACGAGGCGTTGTCGGCGGCGAGGGTCACATCGGCGGACGCGGCCAGGCCGATGCCCGCACCGGCGACGGCTCCCTGCACGGCGGCCACCACGGGCGCGTCGCCCGCCGCGAACGTACGCAGGGCCTCGTGGAGCGCGCCGGTCACCGCGATGAGGTGCTTCTCCAGCGCCTCGCCGGAGAGCCGGGAGAACTCCCCGAGGTCGCCGCCGACGCAGAAGGACTTCCCCTCGCCGGTCAGCAGCACGGCGCGTACGGACTCGGCGGCGCAGGCCCGCGCCGCGTCCAGCAGTCCGCCTGCCATCTCCAGGTCGATGGCGTTGCCCGACTCCCCGCGGCGCAGGGTGACGCGGGCCAGGCCGTCGTCGATCTCGATGCCGACCCTCATCGCGCGGTCCATCCGCCGTCGACGGTCAGCACCTGGCCGGTGCAGTACGAGGAGGCGTCCGAGGCGAGGAACAGCAGCGCGCCGTCGAGTTCATGGGCCCCGCCGCCGCGCCGCAGCAGGGTGTTGCGCTCGACCCAGCGGCTGGAGCGCTCGTCGCCGAAGAGGTCCGCGGTCATCTCGGTGCGGAACCAGCCCGGGGCGAGCGCGTTGACGCGGGTTCCGGTCGCGCCCCACTGACCGGCCAGCTCCCGGGTCAGCCCGATCAGCCCGGCCTTGGACGCCGCGTAGCTCGCGCCGCCCAGCGGGGCGGCGGTGACCAGGCCGAGGATGGAGGAGACGTTGATGACGCTCCGGGGCGGGTCGCCGTCCACGGCGGGTGCCTCCGCCACCAGGCGCGCCAGGTGGAAGGGAGCGGTGAGGTTGACGCCGAGGACGTCGTCGAAGGCGTCCGGGGATTCGTCCTCGGCGCGGGTCTCCCCGGACGTGGCCGCGTTGTTGACCAGGACGTCGATGCGGCCGGTGACACCCAGCGCCGTCCCGGTCAGCCGCGCGCGGTCGGCGGCGAGCGAGACATCGCAGGCGACCGGGTGGATGCGGGTGTCGGAGTCGGCGAGTTCGTTCAGCCGGTCGATCCGCCGGGCGGCGGCGAACACGGTGGCGCCGGCCTGCGCGAGGACGGCGGCGAAGCGTGCGCCGAGCCCCGCGGACGCGCCGGTGACCACGGCCGTCCTGCCGCGCAGCGAGAACAGCTCCGCGGCGGGCCGGGGCACGTTCCGTGGCTCGGCCGCCTCTCCGCCCCCATCGGCGGGGCGGGGCGCGGTCGTCCCTTTCGAGGTCGTCTTGGAGGTCATCCCTCCACCCCGATCGGCAGGGCGGTCGCGCCGCCGTCGAGCACCAGGGTCTGGCCGGTCATCCAGGAGGAGGCGTCGGAGGCCAGGAACAGCGCGGCGTGGGCCACGTCCTCCACGGTGCCGAGGCGCCGCAGCGGCAGCTTGGCGGTGAGGATCGGCTCGCGGACCTCCCACACCGCCCGTGCCAGCTCGGTCTTGATCAGTCCGGGGGCGATGGCGTTGACGCGGGCGTGCGGCCCGAGTTCGTAGGCGAGCTGCCGGGTCATGTGCAGCATGGCGGCCTTGGTGGCGTTGTAGTAGCCGATGTGCGGATCGACGATGAGCCCGCCGACGGAGGCGATGTTGACCACCGCTCCCCCGTGTTCGGCCATCCAGGACCGCCAGGCACACCGGGTCCAGGCGATCATGCCGTACTGGTTGACGCGGACGGTCTTCTCCGCGCGCGGCAGGTCCAGGTCGAGCAGATCGCCGTGGTACGGGTTGGTCGCCGCGTTGTTGACGAGGATGTCGAGGCGGCCGAAGCGGGCCATGGTCTCCTCGACGCACCGCTCGGCCTGCTCCGGTTCACCGGCGTTCGCCACCACCGTGTGTACGTCGCCGTCGCCCTTGACGCGCAGCAACTCCTCGCGGGCCTCGGCGAGTCCGGCCGGTTTACGGGCCGCGATCACCACATGTGCGCCGGCCGCCCGGTAGGCGGTGGCGATGCCGAGGCCGATGCCACGGGATCCGCCGGTGATGACGGCCACCTTGCCGTCGAGGCTGTTGGCGCTCACGCTGCCCCTGCCTTCGTATCGGTCTTCTTCTTGTACGGCGCGAGTTCCTGGCGGGCCACCGTCCGCAGATGCACTTCGTCGGGGCCGTCGGCGATCTTCAGTGCCCGGGTGATGGCGTACAGCCGGGCCAGTACGGTGTCGTCGCTGACCCCCGCCGCGCCGTGCGCCTGCACCGCGCGGTCGACGACCTTGTGGGCGACCTCCAGCGCCGCGACCTTGATCGCGGCGACCTCCATGCGGGCGGCGGCGTTGCCGGCGGTGTCCATCAGCCAGGCCGATTTGAGGACGAGGAGCCGCAGCTGCTCGATCTCGATGCGGCTGCGGGCGATCCACTCCCGGACCACGCCCTGGTCGGCGAGGGGTCCGCCGAACGCGGTGCGTTCGGTGACGCGCTCGCACATCAGCCGCAGGGCGCGCTCGGCGAAACCCACGGCGCGCATCGCGTAGTGCATCCGCCCCGGACCGAGCCGTCCCTGGGCGAGCGCGAACCCCTCGCCCTCGCCGACGAGGATGTTCTCCACCGGCACACGGACGTCCTCGAAGAGCACATCGCCGTGTCCGAGGCGATCGGTGTAGCCGAACATCGGCAGGTCGCGCAGGACCGTGACGCCCGGGGTGTCCCTGGGGATGAGCAGCATGGACTGCTGCCGGTAGGTGGACGCCTCCGGGTCGGTCTTGCCCATCAGGATGATCAGCTTGCAGTCGGGGTCGAGGATCCCGGAGGTGTACCACTTGCGGCCGTTGACGACGTAGGCGTCGCCGTCGCGGGTGATGCGGGTGCGGATGTTGCGGGCGTCGGAGCTGGCGACCTCCGGCTCGGTCATGGCGAAGCACGAGCGGATCTCCGCGTCGAGCAGGGGCCGCAGCCAGCGCTCCTGCTGCTCGGGGGTGCCGTACAGCGCGAGCAGCTCCATGTTGCCGGTGTCGGGCGCCGAGCAGTTGAACACCTCGGGGCCGATGATGGATTCGCCCGCCAGTCCGGCGAGCGGCGCGTATTCGAGGTTGCTGAGCCCAGCGCCCCAGTCGCCGTGCGCCATGAAGAGGTTCCACAGGCCCTCCGCGCGGGCCTTCTCCTTCAGTTCGGCCATCACCGGCGGCAGGGCGTGCGGGTCGTCCCCTTCGGCCAGCTGCCGGTCGTACGTCGCTTCCGCGGGGAAGACGTGTTCGTCCATGAACGACCGCATGCGGTCCTGGAGTTCACTCGCCCGTGGCGAGTATCCGAAATCCACGATTGCTCCTGTTCGGTGGGGGCGTACCGCTGCCGGATCAGCCGAGGATGTCGCGGGCCGTGCGGATCATGGCGGCGATGGTGGGCGGCAGGCGTTCCTGGTCCGGGTCGTGGTGCTTGCCCTCGCGGTGCCGGCGGAGGTTGTGGCCCATGATCGCGGCCATCTTCATGCGGCCGAGTGCCCGGAACCAGTCCATCGCGGGCAGCGCGGGCCGCCCGGCACCGTAGGTGTCCAGCAGTTCGGCCTCGCCGGGCAGTCCGGGCACGGCGTGGCCCAGTCGGGGGAAGTTGTGGTGGTCGGCGAAGAGCAGGAACCAGCCCAGGTCGATGCGCGGGTCGCCGACGCTCCAGATCTCCCAGTCGACGACGGCCACCGCCCGCTCGCCCACGCACAGCACATTGCCGAGCCGGAAGTCCCCGTGCAGCAGCACCGGCGGGAGGCCTCCTGGTACGCCATCGGCGAGACGTACCAGCAACTCCTCCCCGCCGGGCCGCAGTTCGGGGGGAACGGCACGCAGGGTGCGGCTCCATCGCTCCAGCTCGCCGGAGGGGTCGAGCGGTGCGGGCGGGTCGAGCCCGGGGGTGTGCACATCGGTGCCGTGCAGCCGTCTCAGAACGGACGCGATCTCCAGCATCCGGGCGCGGGCCGTCGCGTCGGGCACCTCATGGTCGTCCAGTACCGGCTCGACGGCCTCACCGTCCGCGAAGTCCATGGCGAACCAGGCGGGTTGGGTCTCGTCGACGGCCACCACGCCCGGTACCGGCACCGGGGATCCGGCCAGCGCGCCCAGCACCCGTGCCTGGCGCAGGACGTCGTTGCGTCCGACGGGCCGCTGCCCCGGTGGCACGGCCTTGACGACGTACCGGGCGTCCCCCGCCGCGACCTCGTAGGTCAGCCCGGAGTGTCCGCCCGGCAGCACCTCCAACGTGCCGATGGCCGCGCCCGGGTGGTGGCGGGCGAGCCGGTCGCGGACCCGGGCGGCCAGCTCCGGCACCTCGGTGGCCATGCTCATCGGACGGGCTCCTTGGGCAGGCCGAGTACGCGCTCGGCGAGGATGGTGCGCTGGATCTCGTCGGTGCCGCCCGCGATGCTGTAGCCGGGGGCGCCCAGCAGGTGTTCCGTCCAGGCGTAGGTGCCCCACTCCTCCGTGTCCGCCACGAGGCTCGGCCCCAGCAGCTCGGACACCAGGTCGCCGGTGCGCCGCATGGTCTCGGTGGCGTACAGCTTGCCGACCGAAGCCTCCGCGCCCGGTTCGCGCCCGGCGACGAGGGCGGCGGTCACCCGCAGTCCCATGAGCCGCTGGACGAGGGTGCGGAGGTGGAGGTCGGCGGCCCTTTGCCGTTCGCTGCCGGTGAGCGGGCGCGACAGGTTTCCGGCCAGGTCCAGCGCCCGGTCGGCGTTGTCCAGGCCGAGGCTGCCGGAGTCGAGCCGTTCGGCGGCCAGCACGCTGAGCGTGACCCGCCACCCCTCGCCGACCGGCCCGAGCCGGTCGGTGTCGGGCACCCGCACACCGTCGAGGTAGACCTCGTTGAAGCTGGTGCCACCGGTCATCTGCCGGATGGGCCGTACGGTGACACCCGGCGCGTCCATGCGCACCAGGAAGACGGTGATGCCGGCGTGTTTGCGGACGTCCGGATCGGTGCGGCACACCGCCACGCCCCAGGTCGCCACGCGGGCCCCGGAGGTCCACACCTTGTGCCCGGTGAGCACCCAACCGTCGCCGTCACGCACGGCCTTGGTGCGCACCGCGGCGAGGTCGGAGCCCGCCTCGGTCTCCGAGAACAGCTGGCAGGCCAGTTCGTCGGTGCGCAGCATGGGCACGAGCCAGCGCCGCTTCTGTTCCTCGGTGCCCCACAGGCCGATCGCGGGGGCGACGAGCGCTTGGGTCACGGGGAAGATCTCGGGGCGGTGCGGTACGTCGAAGGCCGCCTCCTCGCCGCGGTAGAGCTGCTCGTAGTACGCGGGCAGCCCTCGTCCGCCGTACTCCTGTGGCCAGTTGAGCGCGGACCAGCCCTGGTCGTAGCGGGTGCGTTCCCACTCCTGGACGCGGGCGGTGTGCTCGCGCTCCTGCTCCTCGGTCCAGTTCTCGAACACGGCGACGGAGTCGGAGCCGCTGCCCCACTCCCCGTCGGCGGCGCGGGGCCGGGCCGCGCCGGCGAGCCACGTCCGGGCCTCGGCGCGGAACTCATCGGGTTCCGGGATACCGCTCATCTCTTCCTCCACCTCCGATCGGGGGGCCGTTCAGTGGGACATTCGGCCGCACATTCGGCGGGACGTTCGGCGCGACATTCGGCGCGCCTTTCAACGGGACCTTCAACGGGACAGGACCGTGCAGGCGCTCACGCCCGGGGCGCCGTACACATGGGTGAAGCCGGTCCTGGGGCGGTCGGGAACCTGGCGCTCGCCGGCCCGGCCGCGCAGCTGCTGGACGACCTCGTAGACCTGGCGCAGTCCCGAGGCGCCGATGGGTTCACCGTTGGCGATGCAGCCGCCGTCGGTGTTGACGGGCAGTGTCCCGCCGATCCCGGTGGCGCCGGAGGCGATCAGCCGCTCCTGCTCGCCGTCCTCGCAGAATCCGCACTCGGCCATGTGCATGACCTCGGCGCCGCTCTCGGTGTCCTGCAGCTGGCAGACGTCGACGTCGCCGGGGCCGAGCCCCGCCTCCTCGAAGGCGGCGGTCGAGGCGTCACGGCTGACGCTGGTCAGCGCGCCCCCGGGAATCCACGGGCTGAACACCTCGAACGAGCCGAAGCGCCGGGTGCGTACGGCCGCCGAGCGCAGGGTGACCGGCGTGCCGTCGATCGCGCGGGCGGCCTCGGGCGAGCAGAGGACCAGCGCCGCCGCGCCCGCTCCCGGTGAGCAGAACATGAAGCGCGTCAGCGGATCGCTGACCATGCCGGATTCCAGGATCTCCGCGGCGGACACGGGGTCGCGCCGCCATGCCTCGGGGGTCAGGCCGCCGTTGCGGTACGCCTTCTCGGCGACCAGCGCGAGGGTCCGCGGGGTGATCCCGTGGTCGTGCATATAGCGCTGGATCTTCATGCCGAAGAACTGGGTGGTCACCATCAGCCCGTCGCTGCCGTACTCCGCGCCCAGGCCCCAGTCCTCGGGCCTGGGGTCGAAGGCGCCGCGCGGGTGTTTGTCGAAGCCGACGGCGAGGACGACGTCCGCCATGCCGGACCGGATCGCGTTCACGGCGGAGACCAGCGCGCTGCCACCGGTGGCGCAGCCGTTCTTGACATTGACGAACGGCAGCCCGGTCAGGCCGAGTTGGGCCACCAGGGTGTCCGCGAGGCCCGCGCTGTCACTGCCGCCGAACGCGGCCCGCACCCGCGACCACCCGATCCCGGCGTCCGCCAGCGCGGCGTTCACGGCGGTGACGGCGAGCTGCCGGCCGGTCGCCTCCGACCGGCCGAACGGGGTGCGCCCCGCGCCGCAGATCAGCACATCGGTGCTCAAGAGCCCTCCTCGCTCAGGGACGTGGGCCTGGCCCGGGGCACCCCGGGACCGGCGGTCACGGAGAGCGGCATGCCGATGCGGATGGCGTCGAGGTCGTCGACGTCGAGGACGGCGGCCACCCGCACGCCCTCCGCCAGCTCGACGTAGCCGAGCGCGAACGGCTCGAAGCCTCCGGGCGGGGCCTGGTAGGGCGGCGACTTGGGGGCGTACCGCTGCACCGTCCAGGTCCACAGCGTGCCCGTGCCCTGGAGGGCCGCCGGATCGGCCGGCCCTCCGCAGCGCGGGCACGTGTCGTCCGCGGGGTACACCGCCACCGAGCAGCCGGAGCAGCGTGCGCCCTGGAGCCCGCCGGCGGCTGGGCTCCGCGGATCCGTGGTCATCCGGATCAGCGCCCCTGCCACTTGGGTTCGCGCTTCTCCAGGAACGCCGACACGCCCTCGTTCGCGTCCTCGGAGTTGAGCGCCACGCCCACGGCGAGGTGCTCCATGACCATCAGCGACTGGGTGTCGGCGTCCAGGCTGCGGTCGATCGTCATCTTCGTGAGCCACATCGTGAAGGGGCTCTTGTCGGCGAGGTGGCTGATGAACTCCTCGACCGTCGCGTCCAGCTCCTCGGCCGGGGCCGACTTGTTGATCAGCCCGAACTCGGCGGCCTCGACACCGGAGAGGAGCTTGCCGGTGAGCATCAGCTCCTTGGTCTTACGGATGCCGATCATGCGCGGCACCCGGTAGATCGGACCGGCCCCGCCGAAGAGCGCGCGGCGGATGTGGAAGTCGCCGATCTTCGCGTCGTCGGCGGAGATGGCGAAGTCGCAGGAGATCATGATCTCGAAGCCGCCGGCGGTGACATGGCCCTCCAGGACCGCGACCGAGGGGGTCTTCATCGAGTACAGGCGGTCGCACACCTTCGCGGACTTCACCGCGACGTCGATCGCGTTCGACTTGCCGACGTACTCGGCCTTCAGGCTGTCGAGGTCGAACCCCGAGCAGAAGGTGCCGCCGCGGCCGCGCACCACCAGGACCCGAAGCTCGGGGTCCTCGTCCACCTCGGTGATGATCTCGTCGAGCCGGTCCAGGATCGGCACGGTGACGCAGTTCTTCTTCCACGGACGGTTGAGCCACACCCGGGCGACGTGCCCGTCGCGCTCGAACTGGATCTCTTCTTCCGTTGTCATCCCTCGCCCCTCTGCTGAAACTGAACTGAATTCACTACAACTCTGATTCCAGAGCCGCAAGGTGTCAAGCCCTTGATCGAGACATACCTATTCGGGTTCAGGCAGCGGGGCGGGTGGCGAGGCCGACGAGCCCGGCGAGCCGGGTCCGGTGCTGGTCCGCCGTGCCGAACAGCACCTCGGCGCCGCGCGCCCGGCGTACGTACAGATGAGCCGGGTGCTCCCAGGTGAAGCCGATCCCGCCGTGCAGCTGGACGTACTCGGCCGTCGCCAGGCGGAAGGTCTCGGAACAGACCACGGCGGCGGCACAGGCGGCCACCGGCAGCTGCGGCGAGGCGATGGCGGCGCAGGCGGTCGCGTACGCGGACCCCGAGCGCGCCGCCTCCAGCGCCACCAGCACATCGGCCAGCCGGTGCTTGACGGCCTGGAAGGACCCGATGGGGCGGCCGAACTGGTGGCGCTGCGCCACGAAGGCGACGGTGGCGTCCAGCGCGTGCCCGCTGCCGCCGATCTGCTCGGCCGCCAGCGCGGCCCGGCCGGTGTCCAACGTGGCCGAAACCGTGCCCTCGGCCTCCTCCGCCGTACCCACGGCAGTCGCCGGGGCACCCATGAATTCCACCAGCGCCTGGCGCCGCGTCTCGTCCAGGACGCGGCGTGGAGTCCGCCGGCAGGTACCGGGAGCGGGCTCACAGGCGAAGATCCGAGGTCCGGCGGGTGTTCCGGCCCGGACCAGGAGCAGCTCCGCACCGGCCCCGTCGAGCACGAAGTCCGCCCGCCCGCGCAGCACCCAGCCGTCGCTCCCCTGTTCCGCGGTGACACCGGGCTTGCCGGGCTTACAGGGCTCGCCGGGCCCATCGGGCCCACCGGGCGCGCCGAGGCCGAACCCGGCCACGGTGGCGGTGAGCGTGCCGTCGGCGATCCGGGGCAGATAGCGCTCGCATGCCGTACGGTCGCCGCTGAACAGCAGGGCATGTGCGGCCAGGACCACCGTGGGCAGCAGCGGGGCGCAGTACAGGGCGCGTCCGGATTCCTCCAGGGCCACGGCCAGTTCGGCGAAGGTGAAGCCCGACCCGCCGTACTCCTCCGGAACGGCCAGGCCGTGGACGCCGATCTCGCCCGCGAGCCGCGCCCAGAGCCCTTCGTCGTATCCGCGCGGGGTGGCCAGATGCTTGCGCACCTCCTCGACACCACTCGCCTCGGTGTAGAGGTCCCGCAGGACGGTACGCAATTGTCGCTGTTCATCCGTTTCGGACAGCAGCTGGGGGTCGATCTCGGGGTGGCGACGGTGCATGGGATCTCCATCGTGCTGGTACGGCGGACATGGATCGCAAGAATTGAACTCAATTCATGACCGTAAGCATGGGACTCCAGGCAGGCAAGACCGTCCGGCGCCAGGATCGGGGCGGGTCCGGATCCGGATCTGGATCCGCTCAGGCGGTGAACCGGCCGCCGTTGGCGAGCAGCACCGCGCCGACGAGGTTCGCCGCGGCGTCGCTCGCGAGAAAGAGGGCGATCTCGGATATCTCCTCGGGCGTCGCGTACGGGCGCACCCGCGGGTCGGCGAAGGCCGACCGCAGCGCCTCGGGGGTGCGGGCCGCCATCCCCGTCTCCGTCGGCCCCGGCGCCACCAGGTTCACGCGGATCCCGGACGCGATGACCTCCTTGGCCACGGCCTGGGCCAGGGCGTGCACACCCGCCTTGGAGGCGGCGTAATGGGGGTAGCCGACGGGCGCGTCGAAGGCCGACGACGATCCGATCACCACGATCGCCCCGGCCCCGCGGGGCCGCATGATCCGCACGGCGGCGCGCAGCACATGGAAGGTTCCGTCCAGGTTCACGCGCAGGACCCGCTGCCAGGAGGCGTCGTCGAGGGAGTCGGTCACCTCGACCGGCCGGCCTTCGACGGCCGCGTCCGCGATGCGCCGCTTCGCCTCGGGATCGTCGACCCCCGCCGCGTGCACCAGGACGTCGAGGCGCCCGTGCCGGCGCAGCACGTCCTCGAAGGCCCTGTCGACGCCCGCCGCGTCCGCGACGTCGAGTGCGACCGCCCTTGCGGCGGGCAGTTCCTCGGCGACGGCCGCCGCACCGTCGCCGTTCACGTCCGCCAGGACGACGACCCGCGCCCCTTCCGCGGCCAGTTGCCGGGCGACCGCCGCGCCCATGCCCGAGGCGGCCCCCGTCACCATCGCGACCTTGCCGGCGAACTTCCCCGTACGGACCTCTTCGCGCGTCACTGCGATCCCCTTCCGTTGCCTCAGCCATCTATTGAACCGACTTCACCTCTGTTACCGTGGCAGCCGCAGAGCTGACAAGACCCGGGACGGTGAAGATGAGGGCACTGCGACTGACGGCCTGGGGCGAGGCTCCGGCACCGGCTGAGGTCGAGCGGCCCGTCCCCCACGGCGCCGAGGTGCTGGTGCGGGTCGAGGCCGCCGGTCTGTGCCGCTCCGATCTGCACGTCATCGACGCTGCTCCGGACGCGCTCCCCTACCGGCTGCCGTTCACCCTCGGCCACGAGGTCGCCGGGCAGGTCACGGCCCTGGGGCCCGCCGCCGACGGGGTGCGGGCAGGTGACCGCGTGGTGCTCTACGGGCCGTGGGGCTGCGGCTCCTGCGCCCGGTGCGCCGCGGGCTCCGACAACTACTGCGACCGGCGGAACACCCTCGCCTGGCACGGGGCGGGACTGGGCCGGGACGGCGGAATGGCCGAGTATCTGCTCGTCCCCTCCGCCCGCCATCTGGTGCCGATCGGCGAGCTGCCGACCGACCAGGCCGCCCCGCTCTCCGACGCGGGCCTGACGTCCTACCACGCCGTGGCCGGGCTCCGGCACGCACTCGGCGAGGGCACCACCGCCGTCGTCATCGGCGTCGGCGGGCTCGGTCATCTGGCCATCCAGATCCTCCGTGCGACCACCGCGAGCCGGGTGCTGGCGGTCGATGTCCGGGAGGACGCCCTGGCTCTCGCGGACCATTCCGGCGCGGACTTCTCCACCCTGATACGGCCGGACACCGCCCGCGTCCTGAGGGCGCGCAGCGGTGGCGTGGGGGCGGACGCCGTGTTCGACTTCGTCGGCGCCGCACAGACGTTGGAACTCGCGACCGGCGTCCTGCGCCCCGGCGGCGAACTCGCCGTCGTCGGAAGCGGGGGCGGCAGCCTGACCGTGTCCAAGCCGGGTGTTCTCCCACCCGGCTTCCGGCTCTCACTGCCCTTCTGGGGAACGCGCCAGGAACTGGCCGCGGTCGTCACGCTGGCACGTTCGGGGGCGCTCCATGTCGAGACGGAGCGCTTCCCGCTGTCCGCCGCTCCGGAGGCGATCGACCGGCTTCGCCGGGGCGAGGTGCGGGGCCGGACCGTGCTCGTACCGGACTGATCACATTCGCGGTGGACTGATGGCTCCGGCTCATGGACGCGGGGGCTTACGGACGCATGGGCTCATGGACCCGGGGCTCACGGATGTGGCAACTCACGGATACGGGATCTCACAGATGACGCGGAAGGGAAGTTCAGCATGCGCTTCGACGGAAAAGTGGCGATCGTCACCGGCGGCGCCCGGGGCATGGGTGCCACGCATGTACGGGGGCTGGTCGCGGAGGGCGCCCGGGTCGCCGTCTGCGACCTGCTGGACGACGAGGGGCAGGCCCTGGCCGGGGAGCTCCCCCACACGCGGTACTGCCACCTCGACGTCACCGACGAAGCGGGGTGGCGGTCCGTCGTCCGTACCGTCGAGGACACCCTCGGTCCCGTGGATGTCCTGGTCAACAACGCGGGGATCATGCACTACGGCGGCGTGGAGGAGCAGTCGCCCGAGCACTTCCGCCGGATCATCGACGTCAATCTGGTGGGCGCCTTCCTCGGCATGCACACCGTCCTCCCCGGCATGCGCGACCGCGGCCACGGGGCCGTCGTCAACGTCTCCTCGGCCGCCGGCATGACGGGTTTCGCCGGTGGCATCGGCTATGTGGCGAGCAAGTGGGGGGTGCGCGGGATGACCAAGGCCGCCGCATTGGACCTGGCAGGCAGCGGGGTACGGATCAACTCCGTACACCCCGGGGTCATCCGCACGTCCATGGGTGAGACCGCCTCACCCGAACTCTTCGCCCATCAGCCGGTGGCGCGCATCGGGGAGCCCGAGGAGGTCACCCGCATGGTGCTCTTCCTGGCGAGCGACGACGCCTCCTACACCACGGGCGGGGAGTTCCTCATCGACGGCGGCCAGACCATCGGGCATGGCCGCCACTCCACCGCGGACTAGGGCGGCGCCGAGAGCCCGCGGCCGTGCGTGGCAGCCTGCCGCCACCACGGCCGAACGACCTCTACACATCCTTGCGAACGGTGAGCAGGGAACCGATCCCGATCAGGCAGACCAGCATGACGAAGAACGCCGGGGAGAGCAGGTTCCCGGTCCGGTCGACCAGGAAGGCCGCGATGTACGGAGCCGTACCGCCCGCGAGGACGGTGCCGACGTTGTACCCGATCGCCATACCGGTGTAGCGGACCCGGCGTTCGAACAGATGCGGCCACAAACTCGCCGCCGGGACCTGCACGAACGCACTGCTCAGCATCAGGAGCATATAGGCCAGACCGGCCAGCGCCAGGCTGTCCTGGCCCATGAGCACCATCGCGGGGTAGGCGGTCACCAGGAAGCCCAGCAGCCCGCCCATCAGGACGCGTTTGCAGCCGAACCGTGCGGCGAGCCGGCCGGCCGGGACCATGAGCAGCACGGTGACGAGCACGACACCCGCACTCAGCCAGTAGACCTGCGTGGTGTCGTATCCCAGGTTGGTGGTCAGGTAGATGCCGATGTACGTCAGCCCGAGGAAGATGGCGCCGCCCTGTGCCATGGCCAGGCCGACGGACTGCAGCAGCGCCGTACGGTGGGTGGCCAGGACCTCTCGGATCGGAGCCGCGGGGATGTCGGCGCGCTCCGCGGCCTGCTTGAATTCCGGGGTGTCCTCGATCCGCAGCCGGGCCCACAGGCAGAGGATGGTGAGCGGCACGGCCATCAGGAAGGGCAGCCGCCAGCCCCAGTCGCCCATCTGTTCCTTGGTGGTGAGGGCGGAGATCGCTCCGGCCGTCGTGGCCGCGAACATGAACCCGAGGTTGGACCCGATGGGTGTGACGGAGCCGAGGAAGGCTCTGCGCTGGGGTGGCGCCGACTCGTAGATGTAGGTGTAGGCGCCGACCGACTCGCCGCCCGAGGAGATGCCCTGCACCAGCCGGGTGATGAACAGGAGCACCGCGGCGAACACGCCGATCTGGCTGTAGGTCGGCAGCAGTCCGGTGAGGCTGCTGGCCACCCCCATGCACAGCACCGAGGAGACCAGCGCCTTGCGACGCCCCCAGCGGTCGCCGATCCATCCGAAGAAGACACCGCCGATCGGCCGCACCACGAGGCCCGTGGCGAACACCGCGAGCGCAGCCAGCGTCGAGGCCGCCGGATCGTCGCCCGGGAAGAACTGCGGAGCGATCGCCACGGCGAGATAGCCGTAGACGCTGAAATCGAAGTACTCGATCAGGGTGCCGATGCTCCCGGCGAGCATCGCGCGGCGCACCGTACGCGGATCGTACGACGGCGACTCCTCCGGCGGCGCGGGCTCCTCCCCCGGCGGCGCGGGCTGCTGTGTGGTGCTCATGATCCGGCTCCCTTCCCCGCGGCACGGTCCGGTACCCTGCCGACGCCCGGGACGCTACAGAACTGAACTCAGTACAGCTAGCCGTCGAACAGGGTTTTCTCAGGAAGCACCGCAGGTGCCGTGGTCACGGGTTGAGTATCTGAATTCGATTCGGTTTACTCATACAAGGTGGAGCGGCATGTCGCCGCACTGGTCGGCAGTACCGAGTTCGGGAGTGCAACGTGCCCATCGGGTTCGAGATCGAGGACAGAGTCGCGGAGATCGCGCGGCGCACCACCGAGTTCGTACGGGAGGTGGTGATCCCCGAGGAGCAGGCGTGTGACGGCAATGTCCATGCCGGGCCGGAGCCGCTGCGCCGCCGACTTCAGGACGCGGCCCGCGAGGCGGGGGTGTTCGCCCCGCACATCGGCGCCGAATGGGGCGGACTCGGACTGGACCTGTGCGGACAGGCAGTGGTCTTCGAGGCGGCCGGGTACTCGCTGCTGGGGCCGCTCGCGCTCAACTGCGCGGCTCCCGACGAGGGCAATACGCATCTGCTCGAGGTGGTGGCCACGGAGGAGCAGAAGGAGCGGTATCTGCGCCCGCTGGCGGCCGGTGAGGCGCGCTCGTGCTTCGCGATGACCGAGCCGGCACCGGGCGCCGGATCCGATCCGCGTGCGCTCTCGACGACCGCGACGAAGATCGACGGCGGCTGGCGGATCGACGGCCGCAAGTGGTTCATCAGCGGCGCCGACGGAGCGGCCTTCGCCATCTGCATGGCCCGCACCAGCGGCGGCCCCGGCGACTCGGGCGGCGCGACGATGTTCCTCGTCGCCGCCGACAACCCCGGAATGAAGATCGTCCGGAATATCGACACCCTGGACCAGGGCCTCTTCGGCGGGCACAGCGAAATCGCCTTCGAAGGCTGCGAGGTCGGGGACGAGGCCGTACTGGGCGAGGTGGACCAGGGCTTCGGGTACGCCCAGGTACGCCTGGGGCCCGCGCGCATGACCCACTGCATGCGCTGGCTCGGAGTGGCCCGGCGGGCGCAGGACATCGCCCTGGAGCGCGCGGCGGACCGTTCCGCCTTCGGCAAGCCGCTGGCCGAGCTGGGCATGGTGCAGCAGATGCTGGCCGACTCCGA
Organism: Streptomyces endocoffeicus; assembly: GCF_016741935.1. Lineage (GTDB taxonomy): Bacteria > Actinomycetota > Actinomycetes > Streptomycetales > Streptomycetaceae > Streptomyces > Streptomyces endocoffeicus. The sequence continues at coordinate 1,949,292 of NZ_JAERRG010000001.1, forward strand.
GATCGACATCGAGACCAGCCGGGCGGTGCTGTGGCGGGCCTGCTGGGAGCTGGACCAGGGCCGCCCGGCCGCCCAGCACACCTCGATCGCCAAGACCTACGTCTCCGAGGCGGTGAACCGGGTGGTCGACCGAGCCGTCCAGATATGCGGTGCGCTCGGCATCTCGGGGGACGCCCCGCTGTCGCGGCTGTACCGCGAGGTGCGTCCGTTCCGTATCTACGACGGCCCTTCCGAGACCCATCGCTGGGCCATCGCCAAGCGCGCGGTGCGGGCGGCGCGCGAGCGGCGGGGCACCCGGTGACCAGTTCCGGGACGACGTTGGCCGGAGTCGACGTGGCCGCGTTGCAGCGCTACTTCGAACGCCACGTACCCGAGTGCGCGGGCCCGCTCGGGATCACGCTCCTACAGGGCGGGCGCTCCAATCTCACCTACGCGGTGACCGACGGGGCACACCGGTGGGTGCTGCGCCGGCCGCCGCTGGGGGTGCTGACACCGACCGCGCACGACATGGACCGCGAATACCGCGTCGTCGCGGCACTCGGTGACACCGCGGTGCCGGTCGCCCGGTCCGTGCTGTCCTGCACGGACCCGGAGGTGATCGGGGCGCCGTTCTGCGTCGTCGACTTCGTGGAGGGCATGGTGCTGCGCGACGGCGACGAGGCCGCCGCCCTCCCGCCCGACGACGCGCGGCGCGCCGCTGACGCGCTGGTGGACACCCTGGTCACACTGCACTCGGTGGACGCCGCCACCGTCGGGCTCGGCGACTTCGGCCGACCCGACGGCTATCTGGAGCGCCAGGTGCGGCGATGGCGCGGGCAGTGGGACAAGGTCGCCACGCGGAGCCTGCCCGACCTCGACGAACTGCACGGCAGGCTGGCCCGTTCCCTGCCCGCGAGCGGCGCCCCGGCCATCGTGCACGGCGACTACCGCCTGGACAACGTCATCCTGGCACCCGGCGAGTTCGGGCGGATCGCCGCCGTCGTCGACTGGGAGATGGCCACGCTCGGCGATCCGCTCGCCGACCTCGGGATGCTGCTCATGTACTGGGACCGGACCTGCGAACCGGTCCTCGGGGCGCGCCACGTCCCGACGGCCAATTCCGGATTTCCCTCGGGCCGCGAGGTGGCCGAGCGATACGCCGAGAAGTCCGGACGGGACATCGATGGCCTGCCCTTTTACCAGGCACTGGGCTGTTTCAAGCTCGCCGTCATCGCGGAGGGCATCCACGCCCGCTTTACGGCGGGACAGACGGTCGGAACGGGATTCGAGCGGGTCGGCTCCGCGGTGCCCGCGCTGCTGCGCTCGGGGCTGGAGCTGCTGCCGTGACCGCTGACACCGGAGATGCCATGCGCGATGCCACGCAAGACGGAGGAGAGCCCGTGCGAGACCGACTGTCCGGACAGATCGCCCTGGTCACCGGCGCGACCGGCGGTATAGGAGCCGCCGTCTCGCGGCGGTTGGCCATCGAGGGCGCCACGGTGGTGGTGACCGACGTGGACGCCGACCGCTGCGAGCAGCTGGCGGCGGAGCTGACGAAGGAGCTGGCGGCCGAGGGAGCGGCGGCGCTGGGTCTCGCGCTGGATGTGAGCGACGAGGAGGCGTGGCGCGGCGCGGTCGAGCGTGTGGTCTCCGAACTGGGCGGTCTGTCCGTGCTCGTCAACAACGCGGGTATCGCCCAGATGCGCACCGTGGAGACGGAGACCCAGGAGTCCTGGGACAAGGTCATCGCGGTGACCCAGGGCGGTGTCTGGCTCGGCATGAAGCACGGTGGCCCCGCGATCGAACGCTCCGGTGGCGGTTCGATCGTCAACATCGCGTCGATCTTCGGCACGGTGGGCGGCTTCGGCAGCCAGTTCTCGTACCACGCGGCAAAGGGTGCGGTGCGGCTGATGACGAAGAACGCCGCGCTGCACTGGGCCACGCGCGGCGTCCGCGTCAACTCGATCCACCCCGGCTTCATCGAGACCCCGCTCTCGCGCGAACTGTGGCAGGGCACGCCCCGTCACACCGCGATGGTCGAGGGCACCCCCATGGGGCGGCTCGGCACGCCGGAAGAGGTCGCGGGGGCCGTCGCGTTCCTCGCCTCCCAGGACGCGAGCTTCGTGACCGGCTCCGAGCTGTACGTGGACGGTGGCTGGACGGCACGCTGACGGGACACCACCGTCGTGACGGACGAGCCGGGTGGTGGGGCGGCGAGCGGTCAGTCCGTCGCGTGTGACGCCGTCGCGGTGGCGGTGTCCGCGGCGGTCAGTCCGAACACCAGGGCCGAGGCGATGCCACCGGCGTAGGCGCGGTGCCACAGGCCACCGGTGTCCGACCCGGCCGCGAGGAGTCCGGGGAGCGGTTCGCCGTCCCCGCGCAGTACGCGGGCCCGGTCGTCGACGCGGACACCGTGAAACGGGAAGGTGATGGCCGGTACCGTCTCGATCACGTAGTACGGCGGCTCGTCGAGCGGGAGGCGGTCCAGCCGCCGGCCGGGCACCGGCTCCAGCCCCGCCGCGGCGTGTTCGTTGAACAGCTTGACCGCGTCGCGCACGGCACCGCCCTGGTACCCCCATTCCTCGGGGAGGTAGGCCAGTTCGTCGAGGTCTTCGGCGAGTCCCACACGGCCGCCCCGCTTACCGGCCAGTGCGAACTTGTCCACGGCGACCGCGCCCTCGACATACGAGCCGACGACCCAGTCACGGAACACCCGGGCGTCAGCGATGAGAAGACCCCGGCTCTCGGGCTGCTCCAGCAATGCCATGGCCGTGAGGTGGTCGCCCAGCGTCTCGTCCACGAACCGGTCGCTGTCCACGTTGAACAGAAGGGCGTGCTCGCTGTAGTAGAGCGACAGGTCGACGAAGTCCGCCGGGTCGGCGAAGGAGATGCCACTGGGGATGAGATGGCCGTAGAAGCCCGCGTCATCGTGGCCGGTGGCGGCACCGACCTGGGTGGCCAGACGGTAACCACCGCCACGGCTGAAGGAGTTGGAGCGGAGCTGCATGCCTCCGGCACGGGGGTGCACCTGCGCGGCGCGGAGTTCCTGATCGCCCTGAAACCCGCCGGTCGCGATGAGTGTGGACCCGGCACGCACGCGCAGGTGCGTGCCATCGGCCAACCTCAGCTCCGCTCCCGCCACGCCCCCGTCCTCGACCACCAGCCTTTCGGCGCACGTTTCCAACAGCAACGCGCCACCGCCTCGGCGGATGGCTTGTCGACAGGTGGCGACGTACTGATGGGTGTCGAACTGGTGCCCGCGACCGAAGCTGAGGACGCGCTGCGCGTCCTTGATGTCCACGCCGAGGGAACGGATCCATGAGATGCCCTCGGGGAACCGATCCACGAGGGCGCGCTTGAGCGCGGTGTCCCCATACGGATTGTGCTGGTCCATGATGTCGTGGCTCGGCGCGGTCCATGCGTAACCCGCGAAGAGCGTGGAACCGCCGACGTCCGTACCGATCTCCACGACCGTGACGGACAGACCGTTGCGAACCGCGCGGGCACCGGCGGTCAACCCCGCCATACCCGCACCGATGATGAGCAGATCGACTTCTTCCGCGCGCACGCGACTCCCCTTCGGTCCTGCCTTCGGTCCTGGGACGACCCTCCCAGCAAAACCGAATCCAGTTCAAAGGGCAAGCGCTGGACCCGGATCAGCCAGCCAGAACCGATGTCACCACGACCGAAGTGGATTCTCTTGATGTGGGTTTCAGCGATAGTCGAAGACGGGGCGCTACGGGCGCGTGGGCGCTCAGCGCTCCTGCAGTGCGGCCAGCGCGTGAACGGTCGCGGCGGTGTCCGGGTACAGCCGCCGGTAGAGGGCGTACAGCTCGTCATAGCGCCCGGTGTGTTCGGCGCGGGGCGTCACCGTCTCGCGCACCGGGTTCCAGTCGTCGATGGAGGCGTCCCCGACCAGCTGGGCGGCCAGCAGCGCGTCGCCGTAGCCCGCGCCGATGGTGATGGCGCGCAACTCCTGTGGGCGGCCGGTGATGTCGGAGACGATCTGTGTCCACAGCGAGCCCTGGGTGCCGCCACCGACGGCGACCACACGGCGGATGTCGCCGCCGACCGCCTCGATGACCTCGATGTTCTGGCGGATGGCGAACCCGGTGGCTTCGAGTGCGGCCCGGTAGAGGTCGCCGCGGGTGTGGGACAGGGTCAGCCCGGCGATCACTCCGCGGGCGTCGGGGTCCATGATCGGGGTTCGTTCGCCGGAGAAGTACGGGAGCATCAGCAGGCCGTTGGCGCCGACGCCCGACTCGGCGGCCAGCGCGGTGAGTTCGGCGTGGTCGCCGTCGGCGAAAAGGTCCTTCAGCCAGTTGGCGACCGCGCCGGAGGTGGCCATGCCACCGGCCAGATTCCGGGTCCCGGGCAGCGCGCCGACCGTGCCCCACAGGGACGGACTGGTCAGCGGCTCGGGCACGGTGTGAATGAGGAACATGGTGGTGCCGTACATCAGCATCAGATCACCGATGTTCTGCGCACCCACGCTCAGGGCCTCGGCCCAGGCGTCGATGGTGCCGGTGGTGACGGGGATTCCGGCGGGCAGACCGGTCGCCGTGGCGGCCTCGGGAGTGAGGGCTCCGGCCGCCTCGCCGGGCCAGCGCAGCGGCGGCAGCTCGATCCCGGGGGCGACCTCGGCGGCCCAGGGGGCGTACCACTCGCAGGCGAGCGTGTCGTACAGCGGAGTGCACTGGCTGGCCGAGTGGTGGTCCAGGATGTAGTTTCCGGTGAGCTTACGTACCAGCCAGGAGCTCGGCATGTACAGGCGCTTGGCCCGCGCGTAGAGCTCGGGCTCCTCCTCGGCGATCCACGCGATCTTCGGCCCGGCGGCCTGGGTGGTCAGGGCGGAGCCACCGCGGCGGATGATCTCGTCGGCGCCGAGCCGCGCCTCGATGCGCTGGATCTGGTGCACCGAGCGGGTGTCCACACCGTAGAGCACGGCAGGGCGCAGCGGGGCGTCGTGCTCATCGGTCAGCAGGACACAGGGGCCCATGCCGCTGACCCCGATGGCGACCACGGTGGTGTCCGCCGCGGCGGTCAGCTCGCGGGCGAGCTCGGTGAACTCCCGCCACCAGAGGGAGGCGTCCATCTCGAAGTGGCCGGGGCCCGGCCTTGCGGGGGTGTGCTCCCGGGTGGCCGAGCGGATCAGTGCGCCATCGAGACCGACGAGGACGCCCTTGGTGCTCGAGGTGCCGATATCCACTCCGATGACTGCGTTGCGAGGCGTGCAAACACCGGCGGCTCGCGCCACGTCATGGATCGTCACCAACTGTGTCCGCATCCTTTCACCGTGTACGGTCGCTCTTCAGGCTACCCTCCCGGTGAATAGGATTTCGCGCTGGTGTTGAGGGGGGTAGGGGGCAAGGCGGGCGTGGATCCGTACCGGTGTCAGTCCTGCGTATGGGAGGTGTCCCGGCGGGAGGCGGCCCTGCGGGAAGTGGTCCCGGGCCATGACGGCGGCGTATCGACGATATGGCCGAGCAGATGCAGTGGCGCGGCGCCGACCCCGGCCGCCTCGACCGCGTCCCAGTAGGCGTGCGCATGGGAGGCGTCGACCAGCCCGTGGACCAGCGGCAGCCCGGACACGGCGGTGTGCAGCAGGGATTCGAGTCGGCAGGAGGCGACCGTGCCCGGCAGCCAGGACCGTTCCGCGTAGCCGGAGGCGGCGGCCGGTGGCAGGTCGTCGGCGATGTGCCGCTCGGTGTCGCCGACCGCGAGCAGTCCGCCCCCGACGGTCAGCACATCACACTGCTCCCGCATCCGGGCGAGGGCGCGTGCGGTGTCGAAGCAGTGCGGGAAGGAGTCGTCGACCACGACGGTGCCGGGGCGCAGCCGGTCGATGTCGAGAACGGCGGTGCCACCGCTGACGGCGGTGACGATCAAGTCAGCCTCGTACACCGCGGCGGGGAGGCCCGGAGCGGACTCGGCCGTCGCCACCGACCCGGCCAGCCCGTTCCCGCGCAGCTCCGCGGCGAGCGCCCGCAGGCGGGGCGCGCTACCCGCCACATCGCACAACAGCAGGTGAGCGGGCGGGCGCGGGGCGCGGGTGAGCAGCAGGTTGAGGGAAGACGTGCCGATCGAGCCGAGTCCGACCATGGCGATGGTCAGGTCGCCCAGGTCGCGTCCGGTCGTGGCAAGCGCGGCCTGGACGGTCTTGACCACGGACACCGCTGTGGCGGCGTGGCCAGTGGTGATCGTCGCCGCCCCGTCGGTGGCGCGTACCACCTCGAATCCGTAGCCGGTCAACGCGGGGATCATGCCCGCCAGGGAGACACAGCGGGCGCCGAGGGATGCGGCGTGGCCGACAGCGCGGGCGGTGTGGCCGGTGAGCCCGCTTCCCACGGCCAGTTCATCCGCGAACAGCGGCAGTGCGACGAACGCGGAGCGGCCCAATGGTGTCCCGATCTCCTCCAGGAGGCGGGGACCGCCGTCCGGGAAGAGCAGTTGCCGCATGTGTTCGCGGGGCAGGTCCGCTGCCGGGATCCCGGCGAGTGCCGCGAGGTGGCCGGGGGCGGGGAGATAGCCGATGAGCGCGGCGTCCGTGCGGGATGTGCGTGGGGCGGGGGCCAGGGCAGGGCGCGGACGTGGCGTGGCCGCCTGGGTGAGCTCGTCCCGCAGGAGGCGGGTCAACGCGGCGAAGGCGGGCTCGTCGAGAGCAGCGGCCGAGGCCCTCAGGGTGACCCGCAGCCCGTCCCCGACCGGCCGAACGGCCAGGAACACATCGGTTCCCACCGGCGGCGGGGCGAGTTCCGTGTCGTGATGGTCCCAGTCGAGGGTGAGCGTCGCGCCGGTGGGTGAGCCGAGGGCGGAGAAGTCCAGATAGCTGAAGAGGAATTGGGTGGCTCTCGGCAGACCGAGGGGAGTGAGCGGGGCGATCGCGGTGGGCGAGCTGCCGGAAGGCTCACCGCCGGTGGCAGGACTGAAGCCGCCGCCGGTGCCGGGGACGGTGTCGCCACCGGTGCCGTACGGCCGTGCCGCACCGGCCTTCTCGCTGATCCGGAGCAGGTCGGAGGACGTACCGCCGGTGCCACCATTCGTGCCACCGCCGCTGTCGTCGCCAGCGCCGTACATCCGTGCGGCCACGGCCTCCTCGGTGATCCGGAGCAGGTCCTCCCGGAAGGAGTGGAACGACCGGCCGGACGTGGCTCCGGCACCCGCCTCCGCCACGGCGGGGCGCAGCGGTACGGCGGCTGCCAGGGGGCCGAACAGTCGGCTGATGTCGGGGAGTTGGTGGTCGCGTCCGGTGACCGCCAGGCCGAGGACGAGGTCCCGCCGGCCGGTGAGGTCCGCCAGAGCTCGGTAGTAGGCGGTCAGGACGGGGGCGTACGGCGTGGCACGGACGGTGGTGGCGAGGTGGCGCAGCCCGGCCGTCAGCTCGGCATCGAGTGTGAACCCCGCCGACCTGAACCCCGCCGACCTGGACTCCGCCGAGCCGACCCCGGTGGCCCCGGCGCCCGCGTTCCCGCCACTCCGCGCGCCCGAGCGGCGCAGGTCGGGCCGCTGGTACGGGGCGGCGTGGCGGGCCTGCCAGGCGATGGCAGCCGGGTCCGGGCCAGGGCCCGTATCCGGCTGCTGGAACAGGTTGACGTAATCGCGGAAAGTGCTGCGCAGCGGTGGCAGCCCGATCGGCTCGCCACGGCTGAGCCGGTCGTGGACGGTGATCAGTTCCCGGCCGAACAGGGCCGCGCTGTAGCCGTCACCGATGAGGTGGTGAGCGTGTACGACAAGCGTGTGCTCGTCGGGGCCGGTGGTCAGCACGCGCAGACGCAGCAGTGGCCACGCCCACGGTTCGAACCGACGACGGCGCTCGTCGGTGACGCGCTCCTCGACCAGGTCCGGCGATGCCAGCGTCTCGAAGTCGACCGGGAACCGCAGCGCGGGCGGCAGTTCCTGCTGCACCGGCGGGCGGGCACCTGCGGGGAAGACGGTGCGCAGCATGGGGTGGCGGACGACAAGGGCATCGACCGCGCGCTGAAAGAGATCGGCCCGCAGCGCACCGCGCAGACGCAATCGAGCCAGCCACGCGGACCCGGAGCCCGGCGCGATGGCCTCGGCGACCAGAAACCCGCGCTGGGTGGGGGTGAGGGGGTACGGCGTAAGGTCCGCACAGTCCGCACAGTCCGCACCGGCGAGGGCGGACATGTCACCGCTTCCCGGAGCGGGCGGGTTTCCCGGAGCGGGCGGAAGGGGCTGGGCGGGCTGGGTTGCCAGGTCGGTGGTGGCCGTATCCACGGCCGTGGCAAGGGCGGTGAGTGTGCTGTGCTCGTAGATGACCGTCGGCCTCGGCAGGGCGCCCCCTGGCCGTTCCCCCTCGTACGCCTTCTCCAGTCGCGCGAACACCTCCAGGACCAGGATGGAGTCGCCGCCGAGTGCGAAGAAGTCGTCCTCGCGGCCGACCTCCGCGACACCCAGTACCTCGGACCAGATACGGGCCAAGGTGCGCTCGGTCGGTGTGGCCGCCGGGGTGCCATGGGGTTGCGGCGAGGTCGTACCCGTTGCCGCTTCCGTGTCCGCGTCACCTGCCGTCGCGTCGAGTCGACGGCGGTCGACCTTGCCCGTGCTCGTGAGTGGCAGCGCGTCCAGGAATCGGAATCGGCTCGGGAGCATGTAGTCCGGGAGGGTGCCGCGCAGATGGGCGCGTAGCTGTGCCGGATCGGGTTCGGGGCCGCTCGGTAGGGGTTCCACGAAGGCGGTCAGTCGGCCGTGGTGGTGCAGTACGGCAGCCTGGGCGACCCGGGGATGGGTCTGCAGCACCGCCTCGATCTCCCCCGGTTCGACCCGGTGGCCCCGGATCTTCACCTGGTCGTCGAGGCGGCCGAGGAACTCCAGTACGCCGTCGGGGCGTTGGCGGACGCGGTCGCCGCTGCGGTACCAGCGTGTGCCGTCGCGCTCGGTGAACGCCGCCGCCGTGAGCGCGGGATCGCCGAGGTATCCCGGAGTCAGCCCCGTTCCGCCAATGAGGAGTTCACCGGGCTCGTCGGCAGTGCGGTGGCGCCCGTCCTCGGCCACCACCGCGACCTCGGCGCCGGAGATGGGGCGGCCGATCGGCAGTCGGCGCACCTCATCGCCGGGGCGGGTCTCGATGAGGTGGCAGGTGGCGTTGATGGTGGCCTCCGTCGGCCCGTACAGGTTGGCGATGCGCTGGCCGGGCCCGAACAGGTCGTACCAGCGGCGGACATGCGCGGCGGGCAGCGCCTCCCCGCCGACGTGGATCCAGCGCAGCGCCGACAGGTCGGGGCGGGGCGCGCCGCGCCGCACCCGGGTCTCGGCGGCGGTCAGCAGCCGCTCCCACAGTGTGGGCACCGAGCTCCACACGGTGATCCGGTCCCGTACGACCCGGTCCAGCAGCGCCTCGGGGTCGCGGACTAGATGCCGCGACAGGGTGTGAACGGTGGCTCCGACCAGCAGTGGTGCCAGCAGTTGGCGTACGGACGCGTCGAAGCACACGGAGGCGGTCTGGGCCAGCCGGTCGCCCGCGCGGTAGCCGAAGGTGTCCACGGCCCAGTCCAGGTAGTTCATCATCGCCCGGTGGGTGATCGGTACCGCCTTGGGGCGGCCGGTGGACCCTGAGGTGAAGATGACGTAGGCGACGGCGTCGGGGGCAGCGGGGACGGGGGTTGCGGGGCAGACCGGTGTTGGTGAAGTGTCGTCGATGGCCACCGTCGTCACGGCCCCGAGTGTGTCGGCCGCCGGTCGGGTGGCCTCGTGGCACACCACGTGCCGGGCCGTCGACCGGTGGAGTTGGTCGGCCAGGCGCGCGGCGGGGTGGGTGGCGTCCAGCGGCACCCACCCCGCCCCTGCCCGCAGGATGCCGACGACACCGACGACGGTGTCGGCACCCGGCTCGGTCAGCAGGCCGACCAGATCCCCGGGGGCGACGCCTTGGGCGCGCAGCCGGTGGGCGAGTGCGGCGGAGGCCCGGTCGAGTGCGCCGTAGGTCATGGTGGCGTCGCCGGTCGCGACCGCGATCTGGTCGGCGGCCGCCCGGAATCGTGCTGAGAGCCGCTGAACGATCCCGCGACCGGCTGCGGGCAGCGGGATCGGTGACGGCGTCGGTTCCGGTGTCGGTGACGGCGTCCGTTCCGGTATCGGTGACGGCCTCAGTGCCGGTGTCGGTGCCCGCGTCAGTGCCGGTGTCGGAACATCCCTTCGGGCGGGCGTGACGAGTTCGGCCAGCTCCGCCAATTCGGCGAGGTGTTCGCGTGCCAGTCGCTCCACGGTGGTCCGGTTGAACAGCCGGGCCGGGAAGTTCCAGGAGAAGTGCAGGGCTCGTTCGCTCTCCCAGCACAGCAGTCCCAGGCGCGTGGCGGCGGATGCGGTGCGCGCCGCGGCCGGGCGTACCTCGACCGGGCAGTCGGGGTCGGTCGTGGCGGGGAAGCGGGCGAAGCTGAACCCTGCCGGGGAGGCGGTACGCGGCCGGGACCCGGTGGTGGGCAGCAGCCGGGCGATATCCACGCCGGTGAGCCGGGCGTGCCGCTCCGCGTCCAGCCAGATCGCGCGCAACCGCTGTGCCAGGGCGGGCACGGGCTCGTCCGGGTCGACGGTGGCCGCCAGCGGCAGAGTGTCGGCGAGCGGGCCGACCAGCCGGTCGACACCGGCCAGCCGGAGTTCGCGACGGGCGCGTGCCACGTTGACCACGATGCCGCGCTGCCCGCTCCACCGCGCCAGACAGCGCACGTACCCGGCCAGCAGCAGATGGAAGAGCGAAACGCCGTGGGCGGCGGCGCACTTGCGCAGCGCGGCGGTGCGGTCGGGGTCGGTGGCCACCTGGTGTGCGGTGAGCGGCGCGGCGGGCGGCGCCTCCGGGTCGCCGTCCCAGGGCAGGTCAAGGGGCACGGGGTGAATGTGAGCGTGGGCCGCGAGCGTGTCACGCCAGTACCGCCGGTCCTCGGCGAACTCCGGCGAGGACCGTTCCGCCTCGACGGCGGCGGCGTAGTCGGCGAAGCCCGCTTCCAGCGGTGGCGGCTCGGGTGAACGGCCGTGCGCGAGGGCGGTGTAGACCGACCACAACTCCTCGCCGAGGACGTTGAGGCTGAATCCGTCCGCGGCGGCGTGGTGCAGTACGAGCAGAAGGTGGGCGAGGTCGGCGCGCTCGCGCACCAGCACCGCGCGTACGGGTGCCTCGGTGGCCAGGTCGAAGGGGCGATTGCACAGCGCCTCCTCCAGGTCGGCCAGGGGGCCGTCGGCGTGGCGGATCTCGTACCAGAAGGGCATGGTGTGCGGTTCGGGCGCCGCCACGTTTTGGGCGGGCGCCGTGCCGTCGGTCTCGATCCTGATGCGCAGCATCGGGTGGCGCTCGGCGAGCAGCACGAGCGCCCGGCCGAGCAGACCGGCGTCCAGGGGGCCGCTGATGGTCTGGCGCACGTACGCGTACGCGGCGACCTCGGGGTGCAGCTTGCCGCCGGTGTGGAAGGCCAGTTGGACGGGTGTGAGGAGGAGCGGGGCTCCGTTGTCGAACGCGATCGCGCCGTCGTTGTCGGCAGGGTGCGGCGTGGGCGCGGGCCGCTGCGCCGCCACCTGGCCGGTCGACAGATGGGCGGCCAGCTCGCCGATCGTCCGGTACTCGAAGAAGAGCGTGGGCGGCAGGGCCCGGCCCAGCTCCGACTCCAGCCTCCTGACGAGGTCCACGGCGGAGAGCGAGTCCAGCCCCATGGTCAGGAACTGCTCGTCGTCGGCGATCTCGGCGGGTGGGCGATGCAGAGCCTCGGCAAGGAGGCGGCGCAGAACGCCCGCGATGTGGGCAGGGGTGGGGTCGGCCGGGCCGGTCGCGGTGGTCCCCTGTGCGCCGGTGGCCCCGGCGGAACTTCCGCACGTGTCCGTGGCAGAAGCCGCCGGCTCGGACCCGATGGCGACCGACGCAGCAGTCCCCCATTGGGCGGCGGCCGACACCGCGGAGCCGGGCCGGACAGTGTCCGACCCGGCCGTCAGCTCGGCCACTACCAGCTGCGCCGCGTCGATGCCGCATGCCGCGTGCAGTGCGGCCAGGCCCGCGCCCGGGGTCAGTGGCGCTACGCCACGGGCCGTGGCGGTGCCGGTGGCCGTGGCGGTGGCGGTGCCGGTGCCGGTGGCCGTGGCGGTGGCAGTGGCGGTGGCGGTTCGCGACGGGGCTCCGGCGGCCAGGCCGGTTTCGGCGAACGCGGCGAGGTTGAGCGACTGCCACGGGCGGCCCGCCGCACGTTCGGAGGCGGCGAACGCGTCGAGGAAGGCGTTGGCCGCGGCGTAGTCGCCGAGCGCACCGGCCAGGCCGGGCAGTACCGAGGTGACCGAGGAGAAGGCCACGCAGACCGCCGGGCGGTGGCCGTGGCGCCACAGGGCCCGGGACAACAGGTGGCTGCCGCGCACCTTGGCGGCCATCACCTCGGCCATCTCCTCCGGCGACTTGGTCCGCAGCGTGCCAGTGCGCACCACTCCGGCGGCGTGGAACACTCCGTCCAGCGGCGGCAGATCCACGACCAAGGCCTCGACATCCGCCTCGACGGACACATCCGCCACTCGGTACTCCGTCGTGGCGCCGAGCGCGTCGAGTTCGGCCATCAGGCTGCCCGGCGGACGGGCCGACCGGCCGGCGAGGACCAGGGTCGGCCGACCACGCCCGGCCAGGTCGCGTGCGAGGGCGGCGCCGATCCCGCCCGTACCGCCGGTGATGAGGTAGCTGCCGTCGGGTGGCAGCGGCGAGGACGAGGGCGGCCCGTCGGCCGCCATCGCCACGGGGGTACGGACCAGGCGGCGCCCCGCCCGCCACGCCACCGCACCCCCGCCCGGCGCGTTCTGCCCGAGCACCTCCCGCTCCAGGGCGTCGAGCCGGGCGTCCAGGGAGTCGTACGAGGACAGGTCGACGCCGTACGCGGTGAGGCCCGGGAACTCCTCGGGGAGCGCCAGCGCCAGGCCGGTGAGCAACGCCTGGGCGGGGCGCGGCCGTTCGGTGGTGGCGCCGGTGGCGTGCACGTCCTCGGTGACCGTCAGCAGTCGGCCACCGCCCTGGCTCAGCGATGGGAGCAGGCCCCGGAGCGTGGTCAGTACGGTGTGCGTCGCGGCGTCGAGGTCCGTCACGGTCGGGCACTCGGCCGCCGGTCCGGCGAGCCAGAGGGTGAGTTGAGCGGGCGGCTCGGCGCGGGAGACGTCACCGTCCCGGCGGACCGTGACACCCCGCCACTCCAGGCGGTGGGCCAGCGCACGGGCCAGTTCCGAGTCCGGCCCGGCCAGCCGAACGGTGTCCGGTGTATCCGGTGCGTCCGGTGTGCCCTCATCGGGGGTGGGAGGCGTCTCGCGCCAGGTGAGTCGGTGCAGCGGCGCTGACGCTGCGGGGTCGGGGTTGTGCTCGTGTCGGTTTTCGGGCCGGCGCCCGGGCCTGTGCTCCTGTCGGTGCTCGGGCCAGTGGCGGCGGCGCTGGAACGGGTACGTCGGCGCGGGCACACGCGCCCGTCCCTCGCCCAGTGCCGCGTGGTCCAGGTCCACCCCGCGCGTCCACAGTCGTCCCAAGGCGGTCAGCAGAGCCTGTCCGCCGTCGACACCGCCGTCGACACCGGTGTCGGCTCCGGTGCCCGGGGCCGCCAGCGCGAACACCTCGGGCGACGGGTCGCGTTCGGCCGCCACGGCGCGGACCGGCCCCAGCAGGGTGGCGCCGGGCCCGAGCTCAACAAACGTGTCGTACCCGCCGTCCAGCAGCCGCTCGACGGCGGCGCCGAAGCGCACCGGCCGCAGGGCGTGTTCGCGCCAGTGGGCCGGGTCCAGGGGCGGCTGCCACTCGGCGGTCAGCGTGCTGAGCAGGGGGATCGAGGGCGGGCGAGGGGTCAGTTCGGTGGCCTCGGCGGTGAGCGGATCGGCCACCGGGCGCATCGTCGGGGAGTGGAAGCCGTGGGATACGGGGAGTTCGCGGACCGTGATCCCGTCGGCGGCCAGCCGCCCGACGGCCCGGGCGACGGCATCCGGCGCTCCGGCGATCACCACCTGCCCGGGGGCGTTGACCGCGGCCACGCACAGCGCGCCGGCCGACTCGGCCACCACCCCGGCGACGGCGTCCTCGCTGCCGCGTACGGCGGCCATGGCGCCCGGTGCGGCCAGTTCGCGCATCAGCCGCCCCCGTTCGGCGGCGAACCGCACCGCCTCGGCCAGGGTCAGCGACCCGGCGATGCAGGCTGCGGTGATCTCGCCGACGCTGTGCCCGGTGACGGCATCAGGGGTCACGCCCCAGGCGCGCAGCTGTCGGGCGAGCGCGACACCGAATGCCACGAGCAGCGGCTGGGAGACCTCGGTGTGGGCCAGGTCGGCGGGCGAGGCGTCGGGGTCCAGGCACCACTGGGCCAGGGTGCGTCCGCGCACCTCGCCGACGAGTACGGACGCCTCCTCCATCGCACGGCGGAACTCCGGTGCGGTGCGGTACAGGGCGCGGCCGAGCCCCGGCCGCGCGGTGCCCTGGCCGGGCAGCAGGAACGCCAGCCGGGGCCGGGAGCGGGCCACGGCGGGAGTGGGGTGGGTTTCGAGACGTTCGGCGAGGTCGCCACGGGACACCATCGCGAGGCGGTGGGGGCCGTGGTCGCGGGCGGTGTTGACGGTGGCGCACACGTCGCCCTCGTCGAGCTCCGGGTGAGCTCGTAGATGTGCCGCGAGGTCCCGGGCCGCGGCCGCCAAGGCGTCGGCGCCGCGCGCCGACAGGGTCAGCAAATGCGGACTGCCTTCGGCCTGTGAGCCGACCTGGTCCGCTGGACCGACCTCCGGGCCATGGCTCGGACCGACCTCCGGGCCATGGCTCGGACCGACCTCCGGGCCGTGGCTCGGACCGACCTCGACGCCCAAGCCACCATCGCCCGCGGCGTCCGCCTCACCCCACCCGTCAGTGACCGGCCGCCCCCGGCGACGCGGCGGGCGAGAAGGTGCTTCCTCGAGGATGGCGTGCGCGTTGGTGCCGCCGAAGCCGAAGGCGTTGATCCCGGCCACCAGCGGGCCGGGGGCCATCCATGCGCGGTGCTCGGTGACCACCTCGAAACCGGCCGTGCCATCGTCGGGGAGAGCGGTGGCGGGTGGATCGTGGTGCAGCGAGGCGGGCAGCCGGCGATGGCTGAGGGCCAGGACCACCTTGACCAGGCTCGGCATGGCGGCGGCGTTGAGCAGGTGGCCGAGGTTGGTCTTCACCGAGCCCAGCAGTCGGGGGCGGCCGTCGGCGCGGGGCGGGAACGCCTGGTTCAGGGAGCGTAGTTCGACGGGGTCGCCGAGGGCGGTGCCGGTGCCGTGGGCCTCGACGTAGGACACGCTGTCGGGGTCGACGCCCGCGTCGCGGTACGCCTGGACGATGATCTCCCGCTGGGTGAGCGCGTTGGGGGCCAGCAGGCTCAGCGAACGCCCGTCGTTGTTCACCGCGGTGCCGCGCAGCAGGGCCAGGACCGGATCGTTCGCGCGGTGTGCGTCGTCCAGCCGGGCCAGGACGATCGCCGCGCCGCCCTCCCCGGGGACGAAGCCGTCGGCGGCGGCGCTGAAGGCGTGGCAGCGGCCGGTCGGCGAGAGCACGCCCGCCTGCTCCAGCAGCCGGTGGCCGGTCGGGGCCAGCGCGAGGTTGACTCCGCCCACCACGGCGAGGTCGCACTCCCCCGCCTGAAGGCTGCGGCGCGCCAGGTGCAGCGCGACCAGCGCCGACGAGCAGGCGGTGTCGACGGCGAGGGCCGGACCGGTCAGGTCCAGGCTCTGCGCCACGCGGGCGGCGACGAGGTTGGGGAGGTTGCCGACCAACGCGGCGGGAGGCAGCCCGCCGTCCGGGCCGGCGGCCCGGGACAGCAGTTCGCGGTAGCCGCTGTCCCCGGTCGCGGCGAACACACCGATGCGGCGGCCCGCCCGCCTGGACCCCGCGTAGCCCGCGCGCTCCAGGGCCTCGTGGGCCAGTTCGAGGAAGATCCGGGCCTGTGGGTCGGTAGCGGCCGCCGCTTCGTCGTCCATGCCGAAGTACGTGGCGTCGAAGCGGGACGGGTCGTCCAGGAAGGCGCCCCACCGGGCGGTGGCCTCCGGCCGGGGCGTCCAACGGGCGGCCGGTACGGGGCCGACGGCGTCGTGGCCGGCCACGAGCCGGTCCCAGAAGGCGTCCGGGGTGTCCGCGCCGGGGAAGCGGCAGGCCATGGAGACGACCGCGATCGTTCCCGGGCCGGGGTGGCTTACGGTGGCGCGGGGGCGGGCGGCCTCCGGCGGCCCGTCGCGCCGCGCCGCCACCACGTGTTCGGTCAGCGCGGCCACCGTGTCACGGTCGCGCAGCACCGCCGGTGGCACCGTGACGCCGAAGGCGTCCTCCACCTCGGCGAGCACCTCCATCGCCTTCAACGAGGAACCGCCCACGGCCAGAAACCGGTCATGCGGACCGATGGCGTGCTCGGACACGCCCAGCACCCGCGCCCATATGCCGGTGACGGCCCGCGCGACCTCCCGCCGCGAGTCCAACGCCCCGGTGACGGGCCGCCGGTCCAACGCCCCGGTGACGGCCCCGGCGGCCGCGGCCGAACCCCCGCGCCCCCACCGCTTCGCCACCTCGGCGTAGGCCCCGGCCTCATAGCGCTCGCGCATCGCACGTCGCCGCAGCTTGCCGCTTGTGGTTCGGGCGAACGCGCCCGGCGGCAGGGGCAGCACCCGTACGCCGTCGTGGGCGAGGGCCTGCCGGACCCGTGCCGCCACCTGGGCCAGTACGGTGGCCGCCGCGCTCGGCGGACTGGGCCAGCGTACGAACACCACCACCCGTTCCGTGCCGTCGGCCGGGTCGGTGGAGCCCACCGCCGCGGCCAGGGGTGGTGTCGGCAGGCCGGGGGTGGCCGCCGCCACTTCCTCCAGGTCCGGCGCGTGGAAGGTACGGCCGGACACGAAGAGCACGTCCTTGTGGCGGCCGGTGACGCACAGCCGGCCGTCGGCCAGGAAGCCCAGGTCGCCGGTGCGCAGCCAGCCACCCGCATACATGGCGGCGGTCGCCTCGGGGGCGTTGCGGTAGCCGCGCGCCACCTGGGGTCCGCGCACCTGGATATGGCCCACCCGCCGGTCGTCCAGCGGGCAGTCCGCGTCGTCCACGATGCGCACCTCGCACCCGGGCAACGGCAGCCCGACGTCCATCAGCTCCACGGCGTCCGGGCCCCGGGCGGTGTCCACCGCGTGGCCTCGGCCGAGGGCCGCCCGGTCCAGGACACGCTCCACCGCCACCTCGCCCAGGGGCGGGAAGGTGACCGCCAAGGTGGCCTCGGCCAGGCCGTAGACCGGCAGCGGTGCCCGCTCGTCGAGCCCGGACGTCCGCGCCTTCGCCACGAACCTCCGCCACACCGCCGGGGCGATCGGCTCGGCACCGACCAGGACCAATCGCACGGAGGTCAGATCGAGCCGGGCGAAGACCTCATCCGGGATCCGCCGTACGGCCAGGGCCAGGGCGAAGTTGGCGGCGGACAGGAGGGTCGCCCGGTGGCGGTCCGCCGTCTCCAGCCACAGCGCCGGACGCTTGGCGAACGACAACGGCTCCAGCCGCACCTGCTTGGCCCGCGCGGCGAGCGGGGCCAGATGGGTGCCGATGAGGCCCATGTCGTGGAAGTACGGCATCCAGCTCGCCACCACATCGTCAGGTGTGATGGCCGCGGCGAGGCGCATCTGCTCCAGGTTGGCCAGCACGGCGGAGTGCGTCAGCTCGACGCCCTTCGGGGCTCCGGTGCTGCCCGAGGAGAACTGGACGAAGGCCACATCGCCGGGCGTGGCCTCCGGCAACCGGGCGGGTGGGCGACCCTGCCGCAACTCGTCCAGTCGCAACGGCTCGACAGCATCGGGCAGTTCGCCCAGCAGCGTCTCCGTGGCCTCGTCCACCGCCACCGGCGGGTGGCCGAGCGATTCCCACACCGGCGCCACCCGCCGGACATCGGGCGCGAGCGGCACCGGGACGAGACCGGCCAGCAACGCACCCCAGAACAACACCTGGAAGTCATCGCCGCGGTCGGCGAGCAGCGGAACACAGGTGCCGGGCGCCACCCCGGCGGCGAGAAAGCCACCGGCGACGCACAGCGCCTCGTCCCGCAGCTCCGCGAAGGTGACGGTCCGCTCGCCACCGTCGCCTCGGACATGCACCAGCGCCTGGTCCGGGGCCGCGTCCGCCGCGCCCATCAAGACCTGCGGGAGCGTGGTCTCGCCATTCGGTCCGGTCATCAAGCTCCCCAACTCACTTGCCGTCCCCTAGAGGGAGGTGCGAACGGAGCGGCGGGTTCCAGCCGGACGGCAATCCCTCACCTCGGCGTTGGCCCAGCCCTCACCTCAGCGTTGACCCAGCCCTCACCTCAGCGTTCGCACCAGGCCGCTCAGCGTTCAGGCCCTTCGCTCCCGGCCACCGCCTCGGTGAGCCGGTCCACCACGGCCTGGTCGTGGGTCAGACCGTGGTCGACCCATTGCTGGGCGCTCTCGCGTCCCGTCGTCCCGTCCTGCCATAGGTGCCCGACCGGTCACGCACCCCGCGGCTCACCCGACTCGGCCTCCGCGAGACACCGCAACGGCTCGTCAAGGTCCATGGCCGGAGTCTCGCAGGTGGGTCCGACAGCCACCGGGCCGCCGGACCCACCGCGGGCGACCGGCGTCTCAGGCGAACACCGACAGCAGCAGGGCCATCACCAGGCCGAGCACACTGACCAGGGTCTGCACGGCGGTCTGGGTCTTGGTGGCCTGGGTGAGGTCCATTCCGAACGACTCCTTCACCAGCCAGAACCCCGCGTGGTTGACATAGTTGAGGCCGAGCGAACCGGCCCCGATCGCGACCACGAGCAGGGATGCCTCCAGGCCCCCGCCGTCGCCGATCAGCGGGGCCACGATGCCGGTGGCGGAGACGATGCCGACGGTGGCGGAGCCCGTGGTCAGCGACAGCAGCAGGGCGATGAGCCAGCCCAGCAGGATCACATTGATGTGGGCGCCTTCGGCGGCCGACGCGATGGCATCGCCGATGCCCGAGTCCTGAAGTACCTGCTTGAACGCCCCTCCCCCGCCGATGATGAGCAGGATGGCGGCGATGGACTTCAGGCTGTCGGTCAGGGAGGCACGGGTCTCCTCACCCGTACGGCCGGAGTGGCCGGAGCGGGCCGCGCGGGCGGAGCCGACCATCGTCACGCCGAGGGCGAAGACGAAACCGGCGAGCATCGCCACCAGCGGTTCTCCGGCGAACACGAGCGCGGCGCCCAGCCCGCTCGACTCGTCCAGCACGGTCTCGGCCAGGGTGCGCAGCAGCATCAGGACGACGGGCACCAGCACGGCCGCCACGGCCAGCCCGGTGGGCACACCGGTCCGGCGGGGCACCTCCACGCTCGCCTGCGAATCAGGCACATCACCAGGCGCGCCAGGCGCTCCGGCCCCCGTCGTGGCGACGGCCGTAGCGGGCTGACGCTCAGCCCCCGTGAACTGCGCCACCAGCTCGGCGTCCGGAGCCACATCGGGGAGCCGGGGCGCGATCCAGCGCGCGTAGACGGGCCCGGCCAGGATGACGGTCGGCACGGCGCACACGATGCCGACGCCGAGGGTGAGACCGAGGTCGGCGTGCAGGCCGGTCATCGCGGTCAGTGGGCCGGGGTGGGGCGGCAGCATGCCGTGCAGGGTGGACAGCGAGGCGATGGCGGGCACACCGAGGAGCACGTACGGGCTGCCCTTGGTGCCGCCTTGCTCCTCCATCCTGCGGGCGACGCTGAAGATCAACGGCAGCAGCACGATCAGGCCCACCTCGAAGAACATGGGCACACCGATGACGAACGCCGCCGCACCGACCAGCCAGGGCAGTCTGCGGGGCTCGGCGCGGGCGACGAGGGCGCGGGCGATGGCGTCGGTGGCGCCCGAGTCGGACAGCAGACGGCCGAGCATGGCGCCCAGGGCGAGGGTGACGCCCACGTCGCCGAGGGTGCCGCCGGCGCCCTCCTCGATGGATTCGGCGAGTTTCGCGGCGGGCTCCCCGGCCGCTATCCCCGTGCCCACGCTGACCAGGATCAGCGCGACGAACGGATGGACCCGCAGCCGGGAGTTGATGAGATAGATCAGTGCTGCGATCGCCACCGTGAGGATGAGCAGCAACCACCAGGTGTGTGCGGTCATGCGATGCCTTTCCAGGACATATGGGTTCGTACCAGGGCATGCGGGGGGTTCGTACGCCACCAGGGCATGGGTGGGCACGGGATGGGGGTGGTGTGGTTGTGGTTCAGCGGCGGGAAGGGCGTGCGGCGGCCGCCCCGGCGGAGTGTTCGCTCAGTCCAGTCCCAGGTGTCCGACCAGCTCCGCCACGTTCCTGTCCTGCCGGGCCAGATACGTGGCGAACGCGTCACCTGTGGCGAAGGCGTCGGTCCAGCCGTGGCGGGTGAGCTCGGCCTTCCACTGCCGCGAGGTGTGCAGCGCGGTCAGCACCTCGATCCAGCGTTCGCGGTCCGCGGAGCTGATGCCGGGCGGGGCGACGATCCCCCGCCAGTTGTCGAAGACCAGGTCGATCCCGGCCGCCTTCAGCGTCGGCACCCCGGGCAGCGCGGCCACGGGCCGTTCGCTGGTGACCGCGAGCACCCTGAGCTGCCCGGCCGCGATCTGGTCGAGGAACTCGCCGATGCCGCTGGTGGCGAAGTCGACCCGGCCGTCCAGCAGCGCGGGGAGGAGGTCGCCGCCACCGCCGTCGTAGGCGTCGTAACGCACCGTCTTCGGCTGGATGCCGACGGCGCGGGCCAGCGCCATGGGCAGCAGGTGGTCCGGGCCGCCCAGCGACGAGCCACCGCCGACCGTGACGTCTCCCGGGTGCTTCCGCCACTCGGCGACCAGGTCCGCGATGGTGCGGTAGGGCGAGTCCTCGCGGACCACCACCGCCTCGGGCTCCTCGATCAGGCGGGCGATCGGGGTGGTCCGCGCCACGGTCACCTTCGCGTGGGCGACATGCGACGCGCCCAGCACGCCGAGGCCCATCTGGAGGGCGAGCCGTCCGTTGCCCCGTTCGTCCACGATGCGCCGCAGACCGACGGTGCCACCGGCCCCGGGCAGGTTGAACACCTCCATGTCCGAGGTGGTCCCGGTCTCCTCCAGCACCCGGGCCACGGTCCGGGCCGTGGTGTCATAGCCGCCTCCGGGTGTGTTCGGCACCAGGATCCGCAGCCCGTCCTCCCCGGTGTCGCCGGTGCCCGGCCAGGTGCCACAGGCGCCGACGAGCAGGGACAGCACGGCGGCCAGGGCGCCGGACAGGACGCGGGTGCGGGTGCCGTTGCCGGTGCGGCGTCTCATGGCACCTCCCTTTCGCTTCCCATACGGCGGACGCCATGATTGTGCGGCCTGGTGGACAATGCGCCCAGGTTGTGTCAGCAGGAGAGATTGAGTTCATTGTGGTCGCCGCGTTCCGTCGCCAAACACTCGCGGGCGAGATGCTGCTCCTCCAGCTCGCCATCGTCGTGGTGGTGCTGATGGCGGTGGCGGCGGTCTCGCTCGCGCAGTCGGAGGCCACCTTCAACCGGGTGGAGGGCCGCCGGGTCGGTGCGCTCGCCGAGCAGCTGGCCGCCCAGCCGCTGGTGCGCAGCAGGCTGGTGGGCCCCTCGCCGGCGGAGGCGCTGGCCCCGCTGGTGTACTCGGCACGGGTGCAGTCGCGGGTGACGTCCGTCACAGTGGCCGACCGCCACGGGCGCGTCGTCAGCTCGACGAATCCCACCGTGCTCGGCGACCGGCTGCCCCTGGGCGAGGGGGTGGGCCGGGGCCGTGGCTGGTCGGGCACGCTGGACTGGGACGGCAGCCGGGAGCTGGTGGCGCAGGTGCCGGTGCTCGGCGCCACGGGGGACGACCTGGGGCGGCATCTGGGCACCGTGATGATCGGCGAGACCTCTCCCACGGTGTGGCAGCGGCTGAGCGGCGCGTCCTCGTACCTGCCCGTCTATCTCGGCGTGGCCAGCGCGCTCGGCGTCGTCGGCTCCTGGCTGCTCGCCCGGCGGGTCAAACGGCAGACGCTCGGCCTGGAGCCGCGCGAGATCACCGGGCTGGCCGAGCACCGCGAGGCGATGCTGTACGGCATCGCCGAGGGCGTCGTCGCCCTCGATCCGCAGCACCGGGTGACCCTCGTCAACGACATGGGCAGGCGGCTGCTGGACCTGCCCGAGGACTGTGTGGGCCGGAACCTGGCCGAGCTGGGCATCGAGGGACGGCTGCTGGACGTCCTGGCCGGGGCGCGGAAGGAACCGGCGGACCCGAAGGACGAGGTCGTGGTCCGGCACGGCCGGGTCCTGGTCATGAACCGCATGACGGTCGTCAAGGACGGACGGCCGCTGGGGTCCGTCACCACCCTGCGGGACCGCACCGAGCTGGCCAGGCTGGAGCGCGAGATCGGCTCCTTCCGGTCCACCTCCGAGCTGCTGCGTGCGCAGACCCATGAGTTCGCCAACCAGCTGCACACCATCTCCGGGCTGATCCAGATCGGTGAGCAGGAGGAGGTGGTGCGCTATATCCGGGCGCTGAACCAGCGCCGTCAGTCGCTCGACATGTCCATCGGCCGCCGGGTCCGGGACACCGCCATCGCCGCGCTGCTGATGGCGAAGGCGTCCCAGGCCGCCGAGCGGAAGGTGGCCCTGCGCCTCTCGGACCGCACCGCGCTGGACCGGCTGCCCCCCGAGGACGCCGCCGATGTGGCGACCGTGGTCGGCAACCTGGTCGACAACGCCATCGACGCCGCCACGTCCGAGCACGGCGGTGAGAACAAGGACCGCGGCGGGGCGGGCGACGAGCCGTGGGTGGAGGTCGAGCTGCGACAGGACCACACCAGTGTGGAGATCGTGGTGCGCGACTCCGGTCCCGGTGTGGCCCCCGGACTCGCCCAGGAGGTCTTCGCCCACGGCTTCACCACCAAGGCCGCCCGGGAGGGCGAGCGCGGCATCGGACTCGCGCTCACCCGGCTCGTCTGCGAGCGCCGCGGCGGCGAGATCGCGGTGACCAACACCAGTCAGGGCGCGATGTTCAGCGCCCGCATGTCCGTCAGCCACCCCGCCGACGCGGTGGCGGAAGGAGCGACCCGATGACCGAGTCGGCCGGCACGATCGATGTGCTCGTCGTGGACGACGACTTCATGGTGGCGCGCGTCCACCGCACCTTCGTGGAGCGGGTGGCGCCGTTCCGCGTCGTCGGCACCGCCCACACCGGCGAGCAGGCGATCGAGGCGGTCGACGCGTTCCGGCCCGACCTGGTGCTGCTCGACCTCTATCTGCCGGACCTCTTCGGCCTGGACGTCATCCCCCGGCTGCGCTCCGCCGGGCACGACTGCGACGTCATGGTGATCACCGCGGCCCGGGAGGCGGACGCGGTGCGCGGCGCGGTCCGTCAGGGTGTGGTCGACTACCTCCTCAAACCCTTCGACTACGAGGATCTCCAGCCCCGCCTGGAACGCTATGCGACCCAGCGCGGACGGCTGCTCACCACGGTCGTCCGCGGCCAGGCGGATGTGGACCGCGTTCTGGCCGGCGCGTTCGCGCCCCCGGCGGGCGCTGCCCTCCCGAAGGGCCTGAGCGTGGAGACCGCCCAGCTCGTCGAGCGCGCCCTCCGCGAGGCGGACGGCACCGTCTCCGCCGCCGAGGCGGCCACCGCCATCGGCATCTCCCGGGTCAGCGCCCGCCGCTATCTGGAGTACTTCCACGCCACCGGCCACGCCGATGTCTCCCTGCGCTACGGCACCGCCGGCCGCCCGGAGCGCCGCTACAGCCGGCGGGCGTAACGCCTCCGGCGCCGGGCCCACCGGTCGACGACGCCGGTCGACGACGTCAGGGCTTGCGGGCCACCGCTCCGTACATCGCGATGTCCTCGTCCTTGATGTCCTCGGTGACGGTGGCGTCCGGGCGCCACTTGTGGACCTGGGTGAGGCCGGGCTCGACCAGTTCGAGGCCGT
The DNA here is from genome assembly GCF_016741935.1 of Streptomyces endocoffeicus. GTDB lineage: Bacteria > Actinomycetota > Actinomycetes > Streptomycetales > Streptomycetaceae > Streptomyces > Streptomyces endocoffeicus. The sequence continues at coordinate 1,973,122 of NZ_JAERRG010000001.1, forward strand.
CGAAGAACCGCTCGGCCTCCGCCTCGGTGCGCAGCCGCATGGGCATGTCGCGGGCCGCGTACTCACGGGCGACCCGGGCCACCTCGTCCGGCGCGAAGTCGGCGGTGCCGATGGACATCGCCAGGTAGCTGCCGGAAGGCAGCGGCTCCAGGAGACGGTTGACGATTCCGTTGGCATCGTCCTTGTCCAGGACGAAGTGCACGATGGCGATCACCGTCAGGGCGACCGGCCGGGTCAGGTCGAGGGTCTCGCGGAGCTCGGGGGCCCGCAGGATGGTGGCGGGCTCGCACATGTCCGCTTCGACATAGGCGGTCCTGCCCTCGGGGGTGCTGGCGAGCAGGCCCTGGGAGAGCGTGAGGACGATGGGGTCGTTGTCCACGTAGACGACCCGGGAGTCCGGTGCCACCGCCTGGGCGATCTCATGGAGGTTGGGCGAGGTGGGGATGCCGGTGCCGATGTCGAGGAACTGCCGGATGCCCGCCTCCTCGGCCAGATAGCGCACGGCACGGTTCATGAAGTCGCGGTTGGCCCGCATGTGGATCGGCAGGGCGGGCCACTCGCGGGACATGGCGATGCCCGCTTCCTTGTCGGCCGGGTAGTAGTCCTTGCCGCCGAGGATGTAGTCGTAGATACGTGCCGAATGCGCGCTCTCGGTGTCGATGCGGTCGGCCGACCATCCGTTGTCGCTCAAGGCGTCCCCTCCCAGTGGATCGTCAGTTCGCTGTTGGTGTTGCCCCCGGTCGCGCGGGCCGGGACGGGCCCGCGCGACCGGGAAGGATGCGGTGCCGTGGCGCTAGCAGAGGTAGTCGGCGTCGCCGGCCTTCACACCCGCCAGAAACCGGGTCATCTCGTTCGTGGTGAAAACCAGTGCGGGGCCGTCGGGGTCGGTCGACTGACGCAGCGCCACCCGTCCGTCGTACAGCTTCTTGGCCTCGACGCAGGCGCCCCCGGCGTCGTCGCTCCACGGCTTGGACCAGCCCAGGGTGCCGAGGTCGTGGGAGGGCATGCCGCTGCGTATGTGGTGGTGCACTTCAGAGCTCCTTGCGAATTGCGCCGAGGACGGCCTCGGTTTTCCTGGCGGGCACCGACTGGGCGCCCATCCGGTCCAGGACCTCGCGATACACCACCACGTCGTCCTCCTTGTCCAGATACACCGCGCCGACCAGGCCGCTGAGGTAGACGATGTCGGGCAACTCCGGGGCCCTGAACCGGAAGACATGGAACGCACCGGCCCGCATGGCCGGATGCGGGCCGCTCCCGAACGGCATGATCTGCACGGTCACCTGGGGAAGGGCGCTGACCTCGATCAGATGGTCGATCTGGGCGCGCATCACTTCCGGGCCCCCGACCGGCCACCTCAGCACCGTCTCGTCCATCACGACCCACAGCCGGGGAGGGGATTCCCGGGACAGCAGTTCCTGGCGCTGCATCCGCAGGGCGACCCTGCGCTCGGTGGCCTCCGACGGAGCGTGCGGGTTTCCGGCGCTGAGCAGCGCACGGGCGTAGTCCTCGGTCTGCAGCAGCCCGTGGACGAACTGCGCCTCGTAGGCGCGGATCTGAAGCGCCGCCTGCTCCAGATTCAGATACGCGGCGAACCAGTCCGGCATCACATCGCGGTAGGTGTGCCACCAGCCGCGCTTGTTGGCCTCACGGACCGACTTCAGGAAGGTGTCGAGCTCATGCCGGTCGGTGATGCCGTACGTCTGGAGCAGCTTCTCCACGTCCGCGAGTCGGAGCCGGGCCACCTTGGCGGCTTCCATCCTGCGGATCGTGGAGTGGCTGACCCCGATCGCCACGCCCGCCTGGTCGTAGGTCAGGCCGGCGCGCGTCCGCAGCTCCTCCAGCTGCCTGCCGAGGATCATGCGGAGGACAGAGGGGGCACCGCCCCATGCGGTTTCCGCCGCCAACGCTCTACCTCCCCACACCGGGCTACGGCTGCAGTCTGTCACGGTCGCCGGCCGCGCGAACGGCATCCCCCCGATGGCAACTTGCAATTTTCAACTTACCGCTTGCAAGTCGTTCGTTGCACCTGCCACAGTGGTCACACCGTCCGATCACGGTGGGAACGCTTGCGTGGGTACGTCCGTAGGCACTGCGCAGTGCGGGAACGGCACGGTCATGATGCGCAGGCAGACGAAAGGCGGCCGCTCGTGGCTCCCCTCGCCCTTCCCCTGACTCCCCTTCGGACGTCCCGGGAGCAGGACACCCACCCGGGATGTGCTTTACGGCTTCCGGCCACCGCCTCCACGGTGAGCACGATCCGCGCGGCCGTGCGCGAGCGGCTGCGCGCCTGGGGCGTAAGCGCCCACGTGTGCGACGACGCGCTCCTCGTGGTCTCCGAGCTGGTCACCAACGTGATCACGCATACGGTCAGCGATCACCTGGAGTGCAGGCTGAGCGTCGGCGCGGGACTGCTGCGCCTCGAGGTCGAGGATCAGATCCGGGCCCGCACCCTCCCCGCGCCACGCACCCCCGACCCCGATGAGCACTGCGGACGGGGGCTTCTGCTGGTCGGCGCGGTGAGCAGCGCCTGGGGCGTCCGGGACTCCCGGCACGGGCCGGGGCGGATCGTATGGGCCGAGCTGCCGTCGCGCACGGAAGAGTGTCACTGACTCATGGACCGACAGTTTGTTGCCCCCGAGGCACCCGAGGCACGTGCGATTCCCGAGGCCCCGTCACTCGGCGCGGCGAGGCTCTGGCGCGGCCACCGCGGACGCCTGCGTCTCCCCGACGGACTGCCCGCCAGGCTGGGTTACGACGCGGTCGGGATGCCCACGGACATCGGCAGGCGGGTCATGAAGTGCCTGCCCCGCATCGGCTGTGTCTTCGCCGACGACCAGCGGTGGTGGTGGATCGTGCCGTCCGGGTCGAACATCGATGTCGCCTGGCCGCTGTTCACCAGCTACGCGGTCGGGGCGCGGATGACCGACCTGAGCGGCGAGTACTCCGGACGTTCCCAGCCGCCCCGGCTGATCCATCACCCCCAGGACGACTCGCCCTACACACCCCCGATTCCGCTGTACTTCATGACCTGTCATATCGCCGGAATCCGGCCCCGCTGGTCGCCGGGGGACGCCTCCGGGCCGTCCCAGGCGATCTAGGACCCGCCCGCGCGCCGCCGCTCCGCATGCGACCCTGCCCGGCCGACAACGTTGTCCCAAGGTATGGACAAACACTGGAGTGAGTGCTCTGGTAATGCGTGCAGCAAGTGTTCCCTGTGGAAGAGTTCCGCCGTCCTCCGGGCGGCGGCGCCAACCGGACCATGGAGCAGCAGCGTGCTGAGACACTTGTTCCTTCGCTTCCCCTCCCTCCTCCGTCCAAGACGGACCTGGCGGCGGCGCGTGGCCGCCGTCGTGGTCCCCGCGCTGGCCGCCACCGGTCTGCTCGTCTCCGGCGCCGGCCCCTCCCACGCCGCCCAGGCCTGGGATCCCAAACCCTCCCCGATGACGACCCCGTGGACGAACCAGGTCCCGGTCGACAACCCCCTGCCGGAGTATCCGCGCCCCCAGCTCACCCGGCCCGACTGGTCCCCTCTCAATGGGATTTGGGACTTCGCGGTCACCTCCCGCGACGCCGGACAGCCGGCCACGTTCGGTGAGCGGATCCGGGTGCCGTTCGTGCCCGAGTCGGCGCTCTCCGGCGTCCAGCGCAAGATCACCCAGAATGACAAGCTCTGGTACAAGCGCGCCTTCACGGTCCCCTCCGGCTGGAACGGCCGCCGCGTCCAGCTCAACTTCGGCGCGTCCGACTGGGAGACCACGGTCTGGGTCAACGGCAAGCAGGCCGGCGCCGCCCACCGCGGCGGCTACGACGCCTTCTCGTACGACATCACGCCCCTGCTGAACGGCGGCACCAACACCATCGTCATCTCCGTGTACGACCCCACGGAGACCGGCGGTCAGGCCATCGGCAAGCAGCGCGTCCAGGACGTCACCCCGCACCCCGGGAAGAGCATCGTCTATACCGCCTCCTCGGGGATCTGGCAGACCGTGTGGCTGGAGCCCACCGCCCCCGCGCACATCACCCGCCTGGACATGGTCCCGCGCCTGGAGGACAACACCCTGCGGGTCACGGTGCGCGGCACCGGAGGAGCCGACGGCGCGGGCGTCAAGGTCACCGTCTCCAGCGGCGGTACGACGGTCGGCAGCGCCACCGGCACCGTGGGCGGCGAGCTCTCCGTACCGGTGCCGAACACCCGTCTGTGGACGCCGGAGGACCCGTTCCTGTACGACGTCACGGCCGAGCTGACCGGCGCCGCCGGAGCCGACAAGGTCGGCGGCTACACCGGTATGCGGTCGATCGCGGTGAAGGACGTGGGCGGGGTCCGGCGGCCGGTGCTCAACGGCACGTTCGTCTTCCAGACCGGCACCCTGGACCAGGGCTACTGGCCGGACGGCATCTACACCGCGCCCACCGACGAGGCCCTCAAGTACGACCTGCAGAAACACAAGGACCTGGGCTTCAACATGGTCCGCAAGCACATCAAGGTCGAGCCGCAGCGGTGGTTCTACTGGGCGGACCGGCTCGGGCTGCTGGTGTGGCAGGACATGCCCTCGATGGACAGCGGCAAGACCCCGGACACCGCGGCCCGCGCCCAGTGGGAGAGCGAGTACCGCGCCATCATCGACCAGCACCGCAGCTCGCCCTCGCTGATCCAGTGGGTGGACCAGAACGAGGGCTGGGGCCAGTACGACCAGGCCCGCATCGCCGACATGGTCAAGGCGTACGACCCCTCGCGCCTGGTCGACAACATGAGCGGCGTCAACTGCTGCGCCGCCAAGGACGGCGGCAACGGCGACGTCGTCGACAACCACAACTACGTCGGGCCCGGCAACACCCCGACGGAGCCGGTGCGCGCCTCGGTGCTCGGGGAGTACGGGGGCCTGGGCTACCGGGTGCCCGGCCATGAGTGGTATCCGGGCGGCGGATTCAGCTACGAGGACCAGCCGAGCGTCTCCGCGCTCAACAACCGGTTCGTCGGCCTGCTCGACGGGATCCGGGAGAGCGGTATGCCCGCGGGCGGTCTGTCGGCCTCCGTCTACACCCAGATCACGGACGTGGAGAACGAGGCCAACGGGCTGATGTCCTACGACCGTCAGGTGGTCAAGGTCGACCAGGCCCGGGTCCGGGCCGCCAACCAGGCCCTCATCGCGGCCTCCCGGTCGGCCGGCGCCACCGTGAAACTGCCCGTCGGGCAGAACGTGTCGATCCGGGTCACCACCCCCGGCTACACCGACCGCTACATCCGCCACTACGACGGGCTGGGCTTCACCGAGGTGGTACACGGAGCCAGCGCCGACCTGCTGAAGCGGGACGCCACCTGGACGGTCAGGCAGGGTCTCGCGAACAAGCTCTGCTACTCCTTCGAGTCCCGCAACTACCCCGGTGAGTATCTGCGCCACCGCGACTTCCGCGTCCGGCGCGAGGCGGGCGACGGCTCCACCGTGTCCAAGGAGGACGCCACCTGGTGCCCGACCCAGGGCAGCGGTGGCATCCGGATGTCGGCCGCCAACTTCCCCGGGCAGTATCTGCGGCACATCAACGCCGAGCTGTGGCTGGCCCAGTCCGGCGGCAGCCACGCCTGGGACAACCCGGCCGGCTTCACCGAGGACACCACCTGGGCGATCGAGTCGCCCTGGGCTCCCTAGCGCAACCACCGCGGGCCCTGATCAACGGGCCCGCGCCCTCCGGCGGCCGCCCCCGCGCGGGCGGCCGCCCGGCTCTCCTCCCCCACGTTCGGCCACCACTTCTCTCCTCCCCCACGCTCATGCGCACGGCCCCCCACGAAAGGCGGGTACGTCATGTCAGCGCGGCTCCACCCTGTCCTCCACGGACTCCTGACCCTGGCCATCGCCCTTGCCATCGCCCTGGCCGGTCTGGTCGCCCTCCCCACGCCGTCCCGTGCCGCGCCGTCCCGTGCCGCGACCCCGGTCTGCGCGCTGGCGTGCGACACCCTCGACCCCTCGAAGGCGCAGCGCGACACCTTCCCCGTACCGCAGGTGAACCTCAACGGCCGGATCCTGAAGCTGCACGTCTCCGACCCCGACTCCATGGCCTGGGCCAGTATCGACAACGGTGTGGCGGGCGACGCGGTCTGGCTCGACCGGTCCTGGGACCGCGGCGCCACCTGGGAGGGACTGCTCGGCAAGGCGAGCATCCCCGGCACCTGGACCGGCACCCGCACCCTGATGTACAACCTCACCGACCCGGTGGGCCACCGGCGCGGCCGGCTCCGCGCCTGCGGTGACGCAGCCGGGGTCACCTGCACCGACTGGGTCTACCCCAAGGTGTGCGACGGCACGTTCTGCGACGGCGCCGACCCCGCCACCGCGGCGGGCGACGACCGCCCGGTGCCCTCCACCACCCTGTTCGGGCGCACCATCAGCCTCCATGCCGACCAGAAGAACGGGCTGGCGTGGGGCGTCATCGAAAGCGGTGGCGCGGGCGACGAGATCTGGCTCGACCGCTCCTGGGACACCGGCGCCAGCTGGCCCGAGGGCTCCTCCCTCGGCCGTACGAGCGTGGCGTCCGGCAAGACCTCGACGCGGACGGCCATGTTCGCCACCCGGGATCCGCGCGGGCTGATGTTCGGCGGCGCGGTCCGGGCGTGCGGCCGTGCGGCGAGCCACCAGGAGGGCAGCTGCACGGCCTGGGTCAGACCCGCGCCGAGCCGGGCGCGCGCCGCCGCTGACGCGCTGATGGCGTCGTACCACACCTACGAGGGCTGGTGGCGCAGCAGTTGGTGGAACTCGGCCGTCGCGGTCACCTCGCTCATCGACTTCGCCCAGCGCACCGGGCGGCACGACTACGACTGGGTCATCGCCCGCACCTTCGAGCAGAACCGCGGCACCTTCGCCCCGGGCGAGCGCAGCTCCGACGCGGTGGAGGGCCACTTCATCAGCCGCGCCATCGACGACGCGGCCTGGTGGGGCGTGGCCTGGCTGACGGCGTACGACCACACCCATGAGCGGCGCTACCTGGACGAGGCGGTCACCATCGCCGATTACGTCCACCAGTACTGGGACAGCGGCACCTGCGGCGGCGGTGTGTGGTGGGACCGGGAGCGCACCTACAAGAACGCCGTGACCAACGGGCTGTACCTGTGGCTGACCACGTCGCTGCACCGGCGGATCTCCGGCGACACCGTGTGGGGCGACCGGGCGACCACGGCCGCGACCTGGTACCTGGGCAGCGGGCTGATCAACAGCGCGGGCCTGGTCAACGACGGGCTGACGGCCGGCTGCCGCAACAACTCCCAGACCGTGTGGAGCTACAACCAGGGCCTCGCCATCGGCGCCTTCACCCAACTGTGGCGGTCCACCGGCAACGCCCAGTACCTGGACACCGCCCGGCGCCTGGCCGATGCCGCGACCACCTCGGCGGCGCTGACCCGCGACGGCGTCCTCACCGAGTCCTGCGACACCGGCGGCAACGCCTGCGACGACAACCAGAAGCAGTTCAAGGGCGTCTTCATGCGCCACGTCGCCGACCTCGCGGACGCCACCGGATCCGCCACCTACCGGGCGTACATCAAGAAGCAGGCCGACTCGATCTGGGCCACCGACCGCGACCCCCTCAACCGGCTCGGCCAGCGCTGGGCGGGCACCACCCCCAACCAGGTGGACTGGCGCACCCAGGCCAGTGCCCTCGGCGCGCTGACGGCCGCGGACGGCCTGTGACACCTCCCCCGCAAACCAACCCCCACAAGCAGTACTCGCACCGACTCAAGGAGGCGCCCATGAGCCCTCGCACCGCCCGCCGCCACGCGGCGCTGCTCACCGCCCTGCTCGCCATCCTGTGGGGCCTGATCTCCGCCCCGCCCGCCGCCACGGCGGCCCCGCAGGCCGCCGCGGGCACCTTCCGCAACCCCCTCAACACCGGCCCGGACCCGTTTCTGACCACCTGGAACGGGAACTACTACCTGACCACCACGCAGGGCAACAGCATCCGGATGTGGCGCTCCACGTCCCTGGGCACCCTGCTCGACGCCGACCCCATCACCGTGTGGACGGACACCGACACCTCCCGCAACCGGAACATCTGGGCACCGGAGTTCTACCGCTTCGGCAACCGCTGGTACCTCTACTACACCGCCGACGACGGGGTCGACGACCACCACCGGCTCTATGTGCTGGAGTCGGACCGCGACGACCCGGCCGGTCCCTACCACTTCAAGTCGCGTCTGACGCCGCCCAACCACGCCGCCGACTTCGCCATCGACCCCGGCATCCTGGAGCACAACGGGCGCCTCTACCTCGCCTACTCCGGCATCAACCAGTACCAGCACAACGGCCTCAACATCGCCCCGATGTCCAACCCGTACACCGTCTCGGGCGACGCGGTCGCCATCAACGCGGCCGGCGGCTGCCCGGAGGTGCGCGAGGGCCCCGAGTTCCTCTACCGCAACGGCCGCACCTGGATGACGTACTCCACCTGCGACACCGGCAAACCGGACTACCAGGTCTGGATGATGTCCCTGCCGTCCGGCGCCGACCCGCTCGTGCCCGGCAACTGGACCCAGCACTCCGGCCCGGTGTTCTCCCGCGCCGACGACCACGGCGTCTACGGCCCCGGCCACCACGCGTTCTTCCGCTCGCCCGACGGCAAGGAGGACTGGATCGTCTACCACGCCAAGACCACGTCGGTGAACACCTACTCCAACCGCACCACCCGCGCCCAGAAGATCACCTGGAACGCCGACGGCAGCCCGAACCTGGGCCGCCCGCTCGCCATGGGCGCCACCCAGGACCTGCCGTCCGGCGACCCGGGAGCGGGCACCTACTGGATCAATGACGACGGCCGGTCCAGCGGCGACGGAAGCGTGTCGTACACGGGCACCTGGAACTCGGGGACCGGCTGCGCCACCCAGTGCTTCTGGAGCGACGACCACTGGAGCGACCGGGCGGGCAACACCGCCACCTTCTCCTTCACCGGGACCCGGATCGCCCTGCTGTCGGTCCGCGACACCGGCAACGGCATCGCCGCCCTCAGCATCGACGGCGGCCCCGAGCAACGCTTCGACTTCTACGGGGCGATCCGCACCGGCGAAACCCTGCAGTACCTCAGTCCCCGGCTCCCCTCCGGCCGGCACACCCTGCGCGTCCGGGTGACCGGCGAGCACAACGCCCAGTCGGGCGCCTCGTTCGTGAGCGTGGACCGCGCCGAGGTGTACACCCGCTGACACCCGGCACATCCGCGGCCCCCGCCCGGCGGCGGGGGCCGCACACGCCGGGTGCCCGGGCCGGACATGACGCCCTGCGCGATCCCGCCGGGGCTTGCCTTACCGTGGCGCGGGTGGATCTCAACTTGCTCGTGGCGCTCGACGCCCTGCTGGAGGAGAACAGCGTGACCGCCGCGGCGGACCGGCTGAGCCTCTCGCCACCGGCGATGAGCCGGACGCTGGCCCGGATCCGTCGCGCGACCGGCGACGACATCCTGGTGCGCACCGGCCGCACCATGGTCCCCACCCCGCGCGCCGTCGAACTGCGCGAGGAGACCCGCGACCTGGTCCGGCGGGCCACCGCCGTGCTCACTCCCGTACGCCGGCTCGACCTCGCCGGACTGAACCGGCACTTCACCGTGCGGGGGCATGACGCGCTGCTGGCAGCCCTCGCCGCCCCGCTGATCGCCAGGGTCGGCGCCACCGCCCCGAACATCCATCTGAGCCTGCTGGCCGAGTCCTCCGCCGACCGGCCCGACCTCGCCCGGGGCCAGGTCGATCTGGAGATCGGCGCGGATGAGCCGGGCCGCCCGGAGATCTCCTCCGAGGTGGTCGGCACCGACCGGATCGTCCTGACGCTACGACGCGGGCACCCGCTCGCCAAGGGCAGGGTCGGCCTCGACAAGCTCGTCCGCATGACCTTCGTGACCGTCTCGCGCCGGGGCCGACTGCACAACGCCATCGACGACGCCCTCGCCGAACGCGGGCTGCGACGGCGGGTGATCGCCTCCCTGCCGACGAGCGCCGCGGCGCTGGACGTGGTGTCCCGTTCGGACGCCGTGGCCGTCGTCGCCGAGCGGGTCTGCCGACCCGCCTCGGCGAGGCTCGGCCTCGTCACCCGGCGGCTGCCGCTGGAGCTGCCGCCGACCCAGGTGGTCCTCACCTGGCATCACCGGCACGACAGCGACCCCGCGCACGCATGGCTGCGCGGCCAGGTGCGGGACGTGCTCCGCGAGGCGACCGACGGCACCGCGAAGGGCCGGTCCACGACCGGGCGCCCACGCGGATCGGCGTAGCCGCGTCCAGGCGCCTCGGCCCGCGTATGCGGCGTGAGCCGCTTGGCACACTATTCTTCGTATGGTCAGATTGCGAGAGTCACGCGCAGCGCGGGTTGCAGACGCTCGCGGTGCGCGCGCACCATCTCGTCGCACAGCTCCCAGATCTGCTCGACGCGCAGGGCGGCGGCGGTCGCCGGGTCGGTCATGGCCGCGTGCCGGATATGGCGTGGCTCATCCTCCAGGGCGGCGCGCACCACGAGGTCGTTCATGCTGAGGTACGTGCGGTTGAGCGCGGCGAGCTGCGGCGGCAGCGCACCGGCGCGGGTCGGCTGGACCCCGGACCGGTCGACCAGACACGGCACTTCGACCACGCCGTGGGCCGGAAGGTTCTCGATGAGCCCGTGGTTGGGCACATTGCCGTAGACGGTCCTGGGAGTGCCGGTCACCATGGAGTGGATGATCTGCGGGGCGTACTCCATGGTCCCCTCGACGTCGATGGGGGCGCCGGTCGCGAGGGCGTCGCGGGTCCGCTCGTACGCGGCCACGTTCTCGTCCACGATGCCGAGGTACGCGCCGACGGGCAGCCGCAGCCGCTCGATCTCGCTGTCGTGGTGCAGATACCAGGGCACGTACTCGGAGGAGTGCTCGCTGGTCTCGGTCGGGTAGTAGCCGAGCCGCCGGTACATGTCGACGCGGACCCGCCGCCGCAGCTGCCCGTTCTCGGCGATCAGCGCGTCCAGCCGGGGGTAGAGATCGGTGCCGTCGTGCTCCAGGCGGAGCACCCACGCCTGGTGGTTGACCCCGGCGGCGCGGTAGGTGACCTCATCGAAGGGGACCTCCAGCAGTTCGCACAGGTCGTGGATGGTCCAGTGCACCGAGTGGCACAGGCCGACCACCCGGGTCAGCCCGGTGGCCGCCACGAGGTACTGCACGTTCATGGCCATCGGGTTGGTGTAGTTGAGCAGCCATGCCCCGGGGCATACGGCGGCGATGTCCTCGCCCAGCGCCTTGAGGAACGGGAAGGTGCGCAGGGCGCGGAAGATGCCGCCGACGCCGAGGGTGTCGCCGATGGTCTGCCGCACCCCGTGGCGCGCGGGGATCTCGAAGTCGATCCGGGTGGCCTCCCCCATGCCGATCTGGACGAGGTTGATGACGAAGTCGGCGCCGTCGAGTGCCTCGCGCCGGTCGGCGTGTGCGGTGATGAGCGCGGCGGCGCCCCGCCGCCCGGCGATGTACCGGGCGGCGGCCTCGGCGGTGGCGAGGCGTTCCGCGTCGATGTCGTGCAGGGCGATCCGCGCGGTCTTCAGCTCCGGGAAGGCGAAGAGATCCGCCAGCAGGCCCTGGGTGAAGACGACGCTTCCCGCGCCGATCAGCACGATCTTGGGGTTGATCATGACGGGATGTCTCCGTTGGCGGTGAGGTGGGTGAGGGCTTCGTCCCAGGTGGGCTGGGCGGTGGTGCCGCCCGCGGCGCGGGTGGACAGCGCACCGCAGGCGGCGGCGAGGTCGAGCGCCTCGGCGATGGGCCGGCCCGTGAGCCGTCCGGCGAGGAAGCCCGCGTTGAAGCTGTCGCCCGCGCCGACGGCGTCCTGGGGTGTGACACGGATCCCGGCGGTGGTGAGCAGGGTCCGGCCGTCGTGGCACAGGGCGCCGTCCGCCCCGTCCTTGACGGCCACCAGCGGGACCTGCCGGGTGAGGAGTTCGGCGGCGGCCGCGACGGACGTGCCGTCGGTGCCGGCCAGTCGGTGGGCCTCGGCCGCGTTGGGCAGCAGAAGGTCGGTCCAGGCGAGGACGGGTGCCAGCGCCGCGGGGTCCCATCGGCCCGAGGGGTCGTCGTTGGTGTCCAGCGAGGTGGTGGCGCCCGCCGCGCGGGCGGCGTCGAAGAGGTCCGGCAGATCGGCGGCGAGCCCCGGCATGAGGAAGAAGGACGCGGCGTGGAGGTGCCGGGCCGAGGCCAGCAGGTGCGGGGGTATGTCGCGGCCCGAGGTGGCGGCGAGTGTGCCCGGCGCGGTGAGGATGGCCCGGTCGTCCCCGCGGGTCACGATGACCGTGAGCGGTGTCGGCAGCCCGCTGTCCAGGTGCAGTCCGCTGACGTCGACGCCGTGCGCCGCGAGCCGGTCGCGCATGTAGTGTCCGGCGCCGTCGTCCCCGACGCGTCCGGCGAAGGCCACGCGCAGCCCCAGCCGGGCGGCGCCGCACGCGGTGATCGCGGCGGATCCGCCGATGGTGAGCGCGCCGCTGTCGACGAGCTGTTCGCGCTGGCCGAAGGCGAGCGGGGGGTCGAGCGGTCCGACGATGACGTCCAGGTTGGCGTCCCCGATGACGAGCAGGTCGAAGGTGGGTGGCATACGGGTTCCTGAAGGGTGAGGGAGAGGCTGGGCGGTGCTGGCGGTCAGCCCTTGAGACCGGTGGAGGTGATCGACCGGACGAAGGTCTTCTGGGCGGCGAGGAAGGCGAGCAGCACCGGCAGGACGGTGATGACGTTCCCCGCCATCACGGCCGACCACTGGGTGTGGTGCTGCCCCCGGAAGGTGGTCAGACCCAGCTGGAGGGTGTAGTTGGCGTCGTGGTTCAGCGCGATGAGCGGCCACGACAGGTCGTTCCAGGTGGTGAGGAAGGTCAGGACGGCGACCGTGCTCAGCGCCGGGCGGGACAGCGGGACGACGATCTGGAAGAGCACCCGCAGCCGCGAGCACCCGTCGATCCAGGCGGCCTCCTCCAGCTCCCTGGGCAGCGAGAGGAAGAACTGCCGCAGCAGGAACACCGCGAACGGCGTCACCAGCGAGGGCACGATCAGCGCCCCGAGGGTGTCGACGAGCCCCAGCTTCCGCATCACCAGGAACGTCGGGATCATCGTCAGCTGGAACGGGATGGCCATGGTGGCCAGCATCAGCACCAGCAGCACCCGGGACCCGCCGAACCGCATCCGGGCGAAGGCGTATCCGCCCAGCGTCCCCAGCAGCAGATTGGACACGACCGCGACCGCCGAGACGATCAGGGAGTTGGCGAACCAGCGCGGGAACATCGCGTTGCCGAGCACGAAGCGGTAGCCGCCCAGATGGATCCCGGAGGGCCAGAGCGCGGGCGGGAAGCGGTTGATCTCCGCGTCGCTCATCACCGAGCTCAGCCCCAGCCAGATCAGCGGTACGGCGAAGAGCAGCGCCAGTGGCGCGAGCAGCAGATGCCACGGGCTGAACGGCAGCCGCGGCCGCCGCCGTGCGGACGGTTCCGTCATGACGTGGCTCCCTCGATACGGCGGTCGCCGCGGCGCCGGACCAGCCGCAGCGCGGCGGCGGCCACGAGCAGGGCGACGCCGAGGACGTAGGCCGCGGCGGCCCCGTAACCGGCGGTGAAGTTGCGGAACGCCTGCTCCCAGACGAAGTAGACGATCACGGTGGTGGATCCGAGCGGACCGCCCTTCGTCGTCACGTACACCAGGTCGAAGACCTGCAGCGCGCTGATCGTCTGCCAGAGCAGCAGGAACACGCTGACCGGCGCGATGGTGGGCAGGGTGACATGGCGCAGCACATGGCGGCGTTCCGCGCCGTCCAGGGTGGCGGCCTCGATGAGTTCGCGGGGCACGTCCTGGAGGGCCGCCAGGTAGATCACGACGCAGAAGCCGGTGCCGCTCCACAGCGAGATGCCCACCAGGACCAGCAGCGCCTGGCCCGGATCGGACAGGAAGCCCTGCGGGGAGACTCCGAGGTGGTGCAGCAGCGAGTTGGCCGCGCCGAACTCCGGGTCGAGGATGAAGGAGAACAGCACGCCCTGGGCGGCGGCCGAGACCACGAACGGCACGAAGAGCAGCGTGCGGTACAGACCGGCGAACCGGATCCGGCGGTTGAGGACCAGCGCGAGCACCAGCCCCAGACCGATGCTCAGCGGTACGTACAGCGCCGTGTACTCCAGGGTGTTGCGCACGGCCTGGGCGAACTGCGGATCGTCGGCCAGCTGGCGGTAGTTGTCCCAGCCCACCCAGACGCTCGGGGTGAGCAGATCGCTGTACTGGAACGACAGCAGCAGGGACCACAGGACGGGGATGACGCTCAGGCCCAGGATGACCAGGACGGAGGGGAGGACGAACGCCCAGGCGGTCGCGGCCTCCCGGCGGCCTTTGCGGCGCGCGGGACGGGCCGGTGTGCGGGGCGCCGGACGGGTGATGGGGGTGGGCAGACGGGACATGGGGAGCTCCTCAACGCACCTTCGCGATGGCCGCGTTGGCCTCGTCGGCACACCGCCGCAGGGCCTTCGCCGGTGTGCTCTTGCCGAGCAGGACGGCGGTGATGGCCTCGCCGAACGGCATGGAGATCTTGGGGTAGGCCCGGTCGACGGGCCGTACCCGGGCGGTCTCCAGCACCTCGGTGAACACGGGCAGACCGGGCACCTCGGCCGCGTACGCCCGCCACTGCGGACGGCGCTCGGCCGGGCGGCTCTGCGGCAGGCTGCCCGCCTGGGTGTCCCACCGATACGCCTGCTCGGGCTCCATGAGCCAGCCGACGAACGTACGGGCGGCCTTCAGCCGCGCGGAGCCGTTGTCGAACACGCTCCAGGTGTCGGGGCCGGAGATGGTCACCGACCGGCCGCTGAAGCCGGGCAGCGGCACGACCTCATAGTCGATCTTCGCCTGACGGATGTCGGGCAGTTGCCAGGGACCGGTGGCGACCATGCCCAGCCGGCCGGCGGCAAACGCCTGGTACATCTGCTCGCCACCGGGTTTGGGATCGACGTAGACACTTCTGTCCTTGGCGAGTGCCGCGAGCACCTCGAGGGACCGGACCCCGGGTTCGCCCGCGAACCCGATCTCCCGCTTGCCCTCGGCGATCACCTCGCCGCCCAGATCCCAGATCATGGGCCACATCCGCCACACCGTGTCCTCGTCGCCCGCGGCGGGCCAGCCGGTGCCGAACGTGCCCCTGCCGCGGTCGGTCAGCTTCCTGGCCGTCTCGATGAAGTCCCGCCAGGTCCAGCCGGGGCCGGGCAGTTCAAGACCCGCCCGGCGGAAGAGGGTCTTGTTGCACACCACGGCGAGCGAGTCCAGCACCGCGGGCACCGCACGGACCACACCGTCGACCGTGACGCCCTCCCGGGCGGCGGGCCAGTACTGCTTCCACGGCACCCGCCCGGATTCCACGACGCTGGTCAGATCCGCCAGCTGGGGGCTTCTGGCGACGCTGGCCAGATCGGAGCCGAAGATGTAGGCGATATCGGGCGGGGATCCGGCGACGAGACCGGCCATCACCTTCTGCAGCATGTCGTCCGCCAGCACGCCGCCGCTCAGGTCGATCCGTATCGTGGGGTGGCCGCGGTGGAAGTCGGCCACGAGCCGCTTGACCGCTCGCAGGGCGGTGCTGGTCTGCCCGTGCCACACCTCGATGTGCACGATTCCGTGGGAATCCACCCCCAGGCCCGTCCCGCATCCCGCCACGGCGGCACCCATGGCGCCGGTGAGCGCCATCGCCCCGCCGCCACGCAGCACCCCACGCCGGGACGGACCGCCGCGCACAGGGGGAGGGATACGCGAACGGTTCAGGCTCATCGCTGAGAGCTCCATGATCCGAGGGCACGGCCCCGCCTCGGTCACGGACAGCGACCTGGCGACTCGGGCCGGACTCACGGCGGAGCCGCATACCGGCTGGGCGTACCTCTGCCGCCGAGATTTCGACATCGGCGTGCCAGGGAGTAAACCGATCAGATCGAATCACGTCAAGAGCGTGAAACTGCTCAGTGTTGGCTTTGAACGCGCACAACCAATCAGCGGGTGAGCGCCCTTCGGGGGCATTACGCACAGAAGCGGGCATATCGCCGCGCGGGAACCTGCCGGTTCCCGCGCGGCGAAGGCGCTAGATCCGCCGAAGCCCCACCAGCACGCGCTCCATCAGGGAGACGTCCGGGACGTCGCCCTCCGCGGAAGCCGTCCGGTGGACGGTGATCAGTCCGTGCTCGGCCATGTCGCCGAGCACGACCTTGGCCACCCCCAGCGGCACCGCGAGCATGGCCGCCACCTCGGCCACCGACCGCGGCTCCTGGCACAGCGCGATCACCGGGCGGTGGTCGGCCTGAAGGGTGTCCATCGAGCGGTGGCCCAGCTCGGTGGTGGTCACCAGGGTCTCGACCTCGAAGTGATGGTCGGACCTGGTCCGGCCGCCCGTCCACGAGTAGGCGCGCACCAGCGAGGCCGGGCCCTGGCTCCCGTCGTGCTCCGCGTCCCAGACGCCCGACCGCTCCGGCTCCGACGCCCCCCGCGCGAAGGGTTCCCCGGGATCCTCGGGCCGGGCCTCCCCGCCCCGGCGGCGGGACCGGGCGCCCTCCGGCGCCCCGTCGGACCGCGGCGGCTTCCGCCCGCGTCGCCCTTTGCCGAAGCTGAAGGCGTTGAGCACGTCGGCGAAGGTCTGTTCGTCCTCCGCCCCCTGATCTCTCCCAGGTCCCTGCCCGGAAGGGCCTTCACCGGTGCTCATCATCTCCCCGTCCGGCCTATTGCGCTGCTGTCCGCTTTACGGCCCGCAGGTTCAATTCCTGCAGCTCTGCGCGGAGTTCCGGGGTCAGCATCTCGCCGACCTGATCGACCAGTACCGTCATCTCGTACGCGACCTGACCGATCTCGCAGTCCGGCGCCGCCAGCACCACGAGGCACGAGCCGTCCTTGATCGACATCAGGAGCATGTTCCCGAGCTCCATCTGGATCACGGAGGACCGCACATCACCGGTGTCCATGCACTCGGCAGCGCCCTGGATCAGGCTGATGGCCCCGGCGGCAATGGTGGCGACCTGCTCGGCCCGATCGGCCGCCAGCCCGTCCGACGCGGTGAGCAACAGCCCGTCGGCCGAGACCACCACGGCGCACGCCACATTGGGCACACGCTCGGTGAAGTTGGTGACCAGCCATCCGAACTGGCTCACCTCCCGCAGCTGGGGTGAGGTCATTGGTTCTTCCTGTCCATCTTCGCTGAGACCTTATGTCTCGTCGCTTCCGTCGGGCTGAGCCCGCCGGATGCCCGACTGGTAATTGCTGAGGAACGAATGGGTGCGGCCGGCGTTCCGCCGCGCGGCGGCGTCGCCCGCGGCGCGCGGCGCGGGCCGCTCTCCGGTGGCGCGTGGCTTGTCGGTGGCGCGCGGCTTGTCCCGGTCCGCCGCCTGGCCCTGGCGCGGCACCCGCCGGGGCAGCCCGGCCTGGGTGACGCCGCCCGGCTCCGCGGCACCGGGCCGCTCGTGGACGATCTGGCCGGGCTCGTCCGCGGGGTCCGGCCGGCTCTCGTCGGAGGGTCCGGGCGGAACGGGGTCGGGCCGCCGGGAGGCGGCGGACGCCGGCAGGTCCGCGGACTTCCGGCCGTCGGGCGGCTGCTCGCCGCGGGAGCTCGCCGGTGCCGTCTCGGGCGACGCGAACCATGGCGAGGGGGCGTCGTCCGGGGCGGTGGGGCGCGAACGCTGCGGGGGCACCGTGGGCTGCCCCGGCGGCCGTGGCGTACGGCGGTCCGCGAGCGGTCCGCCGTCGCCGGACGGGGCGCCGGTCTTCTCCGGTGCGCCGTCGCCGACCCGTGCGCCCTCGCCGGCCGATGCGCCCTCGCCGGCCGGGGTGGGACGGCCCGGCCTGGTGGGGTGGCCGGGCTTGGCCGGGGCCCGGCGCGGCAGTCCGCCGGGCTGCTGGGGATCCGTGAACGCCCGCGAGGAGCCGGGGCGGGCCGGCAGCGAGCGGCCCGCGTGCTCGGACGCGGCCGGGGCATCACCGGCGTACGGCGAGCGGATGCCGTCGGGCACGCGGCGCGGCAGTGCCGCCGGGGCGCCGCCGAGCTCACGGTGCGGCCGCGCCAACTCGGAATTCCTGGCGGAGGTCTTCCGGACGGGCAGCGAACTCTCCCGGCCCGCGATGGCGGGCTTGTCACCGAGCATCAGCCTGGCCGGTACCAGCACACCCGCGCGCAGCCCGCCACCGGACTCCCGCTCCGAGATCAGCTCCACGGTGACGCCGTGGCGACGGGCCAGCTGACCGACGACGGTCAAGCCCATCTGCCGGGACGTAGGTACCTCCACGGATGCGTCCCCCGCCACACGCCGATGAGCCTTGGCCAATTCGGCACCGCTCATCCCAAATCCCTCGTCGCGGACCTCGATCAGTGCGGAACCGTCCAGCTGCAGTGTATTGCTGACGGTCACCTGGGTCTCCGGCGGGGAGAACGCGGTGGCGTTGTCCAGCAGCTCAGCGATCATTCGCGCCAGGTCACCGGCAGCGTACCCGATCACCTCGGCGGTGGGAACGGGCTCCACCACCACCCGCCGGTAGTGCTCGATCTCGGAGACCGCGGCGCGCAGCACACTGTCCAGCTGCACCCGTTGCTCGGAGGGGCGGACCGGGGTGCTGCCGCACAGGACCATCAGGTTCTCGTTGTTGCGCCGCATACGGGTCGCCAGGTGGTCCAGCTTGAAGAGGCTGGCCAGCTGGTCCGGGTCCTCCTCGTGCGACTCGAGCTGCTCCATCAGGCGCAGCAGCCGGTCCACCAGGCTCTGGCTGCGCCGGGAGAGGTTGACCAGGGTGTCGCGCAGATCGCCACGGAGCGCGGCCTGTTCGGCGGCCAGCCGCACGGCCTGCCCGTGCACCGCGTCGAACGCCCTCGCGAGCTGCCCGAACTCCTCGGTGGTGTGGACCGGTACGGCGCTGATCGCGGTGCTGGACGCCTCACCCTCGCGGATGCTGGACACCGCCTCCGGGAGCCGGCGCTCGGCCACGTCGAGCGCGGTGGAGCGCAGCACGGTCAGCGACCGCAGCAGATGCCGGGCGATGGCGATGCCGATGGCGAAGGCGAGCAGGAGCACGGCGAAGAGCAGCACGGACTCCGCACCGGCCCGGTCGCTGGTCTCGTCCTGGAGCTTGGCGGAGGTCACGCGGAGCCGGTCGGCGAGCCGCTTCTCCACCGTGTTGATGAGGCTTCCGTGCGCCTCCGAACTGCGGTGCCAGGTGCGGTCGGAGAACGGCGGGGCGTCGGCGCCGTTCCGCCCGGCGTTCAGCGAGCCCGCCTGGGACAGCACGCCGTCCAGCAGCTTGGTGCGCCGGTCGACCTCCGGGCCGGTGACCGTGCGGTCGTAGGCGCGCTGGTCCCCCGCGGTGGCCACGGCGCGGAAGTCGTTCAGCTTGTCCCGCAGGCGGATGTCGGACTCCTGGAGCGCCCTGATGAGCTTGGGGTCCTCCAGCCTGCCGGGCTTGGGTGCCACCATCACGATCACATGCTGGAGGTGCACCTGCTCCTGGACCATCTCCAGGTCGTACAGCGCGCTGGCCGGTCCGGACAGCTGAGCGTCACCGAACCCGCTGCCCAGCGCCTGGTCCAGGTCGAGCAGACTGTTGATGATCTTGCTGTACTCGGTCACCGCGGTCCATGAGCCCAGATCCTTGGAGGTCACCCGCTCGCGCAGGTCGGGCAGTCCGTCCAGGAGCTTGGAGGCGTCGCGGTAGCGGTTGGCCGAAACCCCCCGCAGACCGTGGGTCCGCTGCGTGGTGCGGGTGACGGCGGCCTGAGCACGGTCCACGCGCTGGGCCTGCTGCCGGAGCATGGCCGGATCGGCGGACCCGCCCTCACCCAGCCGCTCGGCCGACAGGGTCCGCTCCATCTGCAGATCGCCGATCAACGGCCTCAGTCCAGCGCGCAGCTTGACCAGCCGCTGCACGTCCGCGTACGTGTTGGCGCGCGCCACGTCGCGCTGGATCTGCACGACGCCCAAGGCCACGGCGAGCAGAGCGGGCACCACCAGAACGGCGCCCAGCTTCACCGGCAGCCGCCAGTTGCGCCACTCCATGACGCCGGCCCACCACGACGGCGAACGGTCGCGCGCGGCCGCATGCCTGCCCGGGGTCATGAGGCGTGCTCCGCGCTCGGACCGGCTTGCCCACAGGGATGTATCACGATGCCGTTTCTCCTGGGATTTCCCCGGCTGGGGAAAGTCGAACGCCCGGCAACGCGCCGGCCCATCGCTTCGGCGATGCGCCGGCGCGCCTGCCTTTACTCGAACAACTTGCTGCTTTTCTCCGCCAGTTGATAGAGGCCGTACAGAAACGGCACCGCCACCCACAGCCATGCCACGACCATCACCACGGGGGAACCCGTCTTGGCCGCGTTCGGCGAAGGGCCGTCTGCGTCAGTCACCGGTTTACCGCCTCTCTGCCGGAATGGGATCGGGGGTTTCCTCCGGGGGCGCCGGCTCCTCCCGGGCCGCCGGCTCCGGCTCATGGAACTTCGGATTCACCGGACGTACCAGCTCGTTCGCGATGAAGCCGATGACGAGCAGCCCCATCATGAGCGAGAACGAGAAGGTGTAGAGAGCCGGGCCGGAGCGCCCGTCCTCATGTGCGGAATCCGCGATGGAATCCACGATGAGCGGTCCGGCGACTCCGGCGACCGACCACGCGGTCAGCAGCCGGCCGTGGATCGCGCCGACCTGGTAGGTGCCGAACAGGTCCTTGAGGTAGGCCGGAACGGTGGCGAAGCCACCGCCGTAGAACGACAGGATCACCATCGTCGAGGCGACGAACAGCGCGGTGCTGCTGTCCTTCTCGAGCATGAGGGTGAGGTAGAGCAGGGCACCGGCGCCCAGATACAGCCGGTAGATGTTCTTCCGGCCGACCGCGTCGGAGACCGAGGACCACACGAAGCGACCGGCCATGTTGGCCAGGGACAGCAGCGCGACGAACCCGGTGGCGGCGCTCGCGCTCACCGGACTCGCCGTGTCGTGGAAGAAGTCCTGGATCATCGGGGCGGCCTTCTCCAGGATCCCGATACCAGCAGTAACGTTCATGCACAGCACGACCCAGAGCAGCCAGAACTGCGGTGTCCGCACCGCGTTCCTGGCCGATACGTTCGCGGTGGTGACGAGCGGCTTGCCCGCGTCGACGCGGGGCGTCCAGCCGGCCGGCCGCCAGCCCTCGGGCGGCACCCGCACCAGCACCACGCCCAGCGACATGAACACGGCGTAGGCCAGGCCGTGCACCAGGAACGTCTTGGCGATACCGCTGGTGTCACTGCCGAACGCCTTGAGCATCTCCGTCGACCAGGGAGAGGCGATCAGCGCGCCACCGCCGAAACCCATGATCGCCGTACCGGTGGCCATGCCCGGCCGGTCCGGGAACCACTTCATCAAGGTGGACACCGGCGCGATATACCCGATGCCGAGGCCGACTCCGCCGATGCCTCCGTAGCCGAGGACGACCAGCCAGTAATTGCGCGTGGCGACGCCGAGCGCGGCGACCAGGAAGCCGGTCGAGAAGGCTACGAGCGACACGAACATGGCCCAGCGCGGCCCTTTTCGCTCCACCAGCGTTCCCCCGAACGCGGCGGAGAGCCCAAGCACCAGAATGCCGATCTGGAACGGGAGGGCACTAGCCGTTCCCGAGATGTCTAGGGAATCTTCCAGGGGTATCTTAAAGACACTCCAGGCGTACGCCTGGCCGATGGAGAAGTGGATCGCAAGCGCTGCCGGAGGAATCAGCCAACGATTCCAGCCCGCGCCTGCCACGATGCGAGAGCGGTCGAGGAAACCCACAGATCAACCTACCTCCGGCTTCTTGGGAACACCCCCGCAGACTGCATTCCTTGACCTATCCAAACACCCCGGGGGAGGGAGTGGCGAGCCGAGAGCTGCCGTCATATGCCAATGGCAGACGCGCTGCCCAGGCGGCATGCTCACCGCACTCATGCTCGCGCACGGTGGGACGTTCTACCCGAGGTGAGGTTCTACCAGTGGCGACACTTGGGACACAACGCCGAGCCCCGAAATGTCCTCAAGGCGCAACCCTGAGCACCCATTGGCAACCTGACACCACGTCAAAATGGACAACACGGGAAGGTGAGACAAAGTATCGGTTCAGCGACCTCTCCCGTCATATTCGAGATGGCGCCGAAGCCGGATGCACGCCCTGACATGTGCCCACCTGCGCCGGTGGGGAGCAGGGTGCGACGTTGACTGCGTCCGGCGCCTTACTACACTTGCCGCGTCAAGGGCCCGCCGGTTGCCCTCCCCTGACGCCCGAGCGCGGGCGCCCCGAACCGACGTTTTCGTCAGAAAAACCCCGGAGAAAACCATGAATAAATCGGTGCGACCGCCCGCTTCCTTGCCATCCGAGCGGGCCATCGGAACGGGGTTCGCCGATCGCGGTGACGACATCGGGGAGCCCGACTTCGAGGCGATCCAGCAGAGCCCTGAGTTCAAACTCCTGCGCAAGAGGCTGATCTGGTTCATCTTCCCGATGAGCGCGTTCTTCTTGTGCTGGTACATGACCTTCGTGCTCTTCTCGGCCTACAGCCACGATTTCATGAGCCGTAAGCTGTTCGGCGCGGTCAACACCGGCACCGTCTTCGGTCTGCTGCAGTTCGTGACGACCATGGCGATCGTCCTGACATACCGGCGCTTCGCGCGCAAGAAACTTGATCCCCAGGTGGACACGATCCACGAGCTGGCGGGAGTCGGCAAGGAATGACAGTGCAGATCGCAGCCCGCGCGACCGGCAGCCCGATAATCAACCTGAGCGTCTTCTTCGCTTTCGTCGTCATCACGCTGTTCGTCGTCTACAAGGCCACCAACAGGAATTCGACCACCTCCGACTACTACGCCGCGGGCAGCGCCTTCAGCGGCGTCCAGAACGGCATCGCCCTCTCCGGCGACTTCCTCTCCGCGGCCTCCTTCCTCGGCATCTCGGGGGCGATCGCCGTCCACGGCTACGACGGCTTCCTCTACTCCGTGGGGTGGCTCGTGGCCTGGCTGGTCGCCCTGCTGCTCGTCGGTGAACGGCTGCGCAACACCGGGCGGTTCACGGTCGGCGATGTGATGGCCTTCCGCATGAAGCAGCGCCCGGTGCGCGCGGCGGCGGCCAACGCCACCCTGGTGATCACGTTCTTCTACATGCTCGCCCAGATGGCCGGCGCGGGTGGTCTGATCGCCCTGCTGCTCAATGTGCACAGCAAGGGCGGGCAGGCCCTCATCATCACCGGCGTCGGCCTCGTCATGGTCTTCTACGTCCTGGTGGGCGGCATGAAGGGCACCACCTGGGTGCAGATCATCAAGGCGGGCCTGCTGCTGATCTGCGTGACCTTCATGAGCGTGTTCCTGCTCGGCAAGTTCGGGTTCAGCCTCTCGGCGATCCTCGACCAGGCCTCGCAGAACAGCCCGCTGGGCGCCGAACTGCTCAACCCGGGCGGCTGGTACGGCAGGAACGCGATGGACCAGCTCGACTTCGTCTCGCTCTCCCTGGCGCTGGTCCTCGGCATCTCCAGCCTGCCGCACGTGCTGATGCGCTTCTACACCGTGCCGGACGCCAAGGAGGCCCGGCGCTCGGTGGTGTGGTGCTCCTGGTCGATGTTCATCTTCTATCTGTCGATCCTGCTCGTCGGGTACGGCGCCACCGCGCTGGTCGGTTCGGACAAGATCGTGAAGGCGCCCGGCGGCGAGAACTCCGCGGCTCCCCTGCTCGCCTTCGAGATCGGCGGTGCGATGCTCCTCGGCATCGTCTCCGCGGTGGCGTTCGCGACGATTCTGGCGGTGGTGGCCGGGCTGACCCTGGCCGCCTCGGCCTCGTTCGCCCATGACGTGTACGCCAATGTGATCCGGAACGGAAAGGCCGATCCGCGGTCCGAGATCCGGGTCGCCCGGCTGACGGCGCTCGTGATCGGCTTCCTGGCCATCCTCGGCGGCATCGTCACCAACGGCCAGAACGTCGCGTTCCTGGTGTCGCTGGCCCTGGCGCTCGCCGCGTCCGCCAATCTGCCGACGATCCTCTACACGCTGTTCTGGAAGCGTTTCAACACGACCGGGACGCTGTGGAGCATCTACGGCGGACTGGTGTCCGGCCTGGTGCTCATCATCTTCTCCCCGGCCATCTCGGGCAGCTCCACGTCGATCATCAAGGGCGTGGACTTCCACTGGTTCCCGCTCACCAACCCCGGGCTGGTGTCCATCCCGCTCTCCTTCCTCTGCGGCTTCCTCGGCACGGTCTTCAGCAAGGAGCCCGCGGACCCCAAGAAGCAGGCGGAGATGGAAGTGCGGTCGCTGACCGGCATCGGCTCCAAGGCTTAAGCGGCAGGGCCGTAGGCGGTACCGCCCGGGGACCGCCTACGGCCGACGGGTCGTTCCGGGGGTGGTGGCGGTTTCCCTCGGGCTCTCCGACGGCACGACCCGCGCCGGGGAGTCGGGAGCCGCCGACCGTTCGCGGGCGGGGACCTTCGCGCCGTCCCGGGGGCCGGATGTCTCACTCCGGGGCCCGCGGCCGGGGCGCTGCTCGGCCGACTTGGACGGGACCGACGGGGCGGGCGACGCCGAGGGGTCGGCGGACGCCGACGGAAGGGGAGGCGTCGTACGGCCGGGCGCGGGCGGCGGGGCGAGCGGGACCGTCGGGCGCGCGGGTGGCTCGGGCGCCGCCGCGCGGAGCGGCAGCGCGATGAGGGCGGCCACGGCGCAGGACACGCCGACCCCGGCCGCGGTGCGGAGCAGCTTGCGGCGGACCGCGGCGCGGCGGACCGCCTCGTACCGGCCGGGGGGCGGGCCGAGGTAGTCGGAGGGGGGCCGCAGGATCACCGCGAGGGGGTCGTCGGGCTCCCGCTCGGGGCCGATGTGCTCCGGGCCGTCGTCACAGCGTGGGGTCAAGGCTTCTCCTCAGGTGGACGCGGAGCAGTTCCCGGGCCGCGTGGAGGTCGGCCTTGACGGTTCCTTCCTTGCGCCCGGTCAGTACGGACACCTCCCGGATCGGCATGTCAGCGTAGTAGTGCAGCAGGATCGGGACGCGCAGCCGTTCCGGCAGCGACTGCACGAGCAGGCGCACCGACGGGTCGGACTGTTCGGTGTGGGGGCGGACGGCGGCTTCCGTGGTGGCCCGGCGCATGGCCCTGCGCTCGCGCTCCACCTTGCGCCAGTGGTCCCGGACGAGATTGGCCGCGGTGACGTAGAGGAAGCCGCGGGGCTCCTCCACGGACGTCCAGCGGGCCCAGAGCCGGGTGAACGCCTCGGAGGCGATCTCATGGGCCGTCTCGTCGTCGTCGACGAGTCGGCGGCACCAGCCGGCCAGGCGCGGGTAGAGGGCGGCGAACAGCTCGGACGCCGCCCTGTCACGGGACCGTTTCAACGCACTCCATGGTCGCGACGGCACTCGGCCGTGAGGGCACTTCACAGGGGAGGATCCCGGGCCGCCGGTGTGGGTTCCATGGGCCCGGGATCCGGGGTGGGTCAGGGGCCGGCGGATGTCAGCGCGGCGAAGACGATCACGTTGTCGAGGTAGCCGTCGCCGGAGCGGGGGCCGCCACAGGTGATCAGCCGCAGCTCCGGGCGGTCCACGTTCCCGTAGACCTCGTCCGCCGGGAAGTCCGCCTTGGCGACGGTCCGTACGGCGCTGACATCGAACTGTGCCGCCGTGCCGTTCTCCAGGCGCGCCTCGACCCGGTCGCCCCGGCGCAGCCGCGTCAGGTGACGGAAGACCCCGTCGCCGTAGCCGCCGACCGTGACATGGCCGAGGATGACCGACGGGCCGAGCTGCCCCGGTGTCGGCGAGTGCCGGTACCAGCCCGCACGGTCGTGGGCCGTGACCGGCGGGACCGCCACGCTCCCGTCCGGCGCCAGCCCCAGCCGGATGACCGGGGTGTCGACGCCGATGGCCGGGATCCGCAGCCCGACCGGGACCGAACGCCCGAGGGGGCGCGCCGGCTTCACACCGGTCGGCGGCGGCCTCCTCCCGGAGCGCGGTGCGGCCGTGGTCTGCCGGGCCGGGTGGCCGCCGCAGCCCGCGAGCAGCGAGGCCATCGCCGCGGTGGCGAAGGCGCGCCTGGAGAACGGGGTCATGCCCCGGTCGCCCGCCGGCGGCGGACGACGAGGACCGCCGCGCCGCCCGCGGCGAGCACGGCGGCGCCCCCGCCGATCAGCGCGCCCTCGTTCCCGGACGACGCGGAGGACTCCTCCGTCACTCCGGTGTTCGGTGCGCCCTTCGGCACGACCGCGACCTGGCCGCGGTCCCGCTTCTTGGCCGGCTCCTCCCGCGGGGCCTGGGCGGCGGCGCCGGGCGTACGGGCCGGCGCCTTGCTCGGGACCGGGCTGACGGAGGCCGCGGGGGTGCGGCGGGGGGCGGGGGTGGTCGCGTCGTCGGCGAACGCGGGCACGGTGGTCGCCAGTACGGCGGTGCACGCGAGTGTCATCGCGCTGAGGACAGTGCGGCGCATGGAGTCGCTCTCTTTCGTCGGTCCGCCCGGCGGTTCGGCGGGCTGGGTTACGGATCGAGCGGAGAGACGAGGCAGCGGCGCGGCGGGTTGTAAAGAGATGGCAAAGCGTGTCGGCCGGCCCTGCCGGGACCGGCATCCGGGCCGAAAAACGTCCAGGCCGGTCCGTGCGGACCGGCCTGGACGGTGTGCTCGGAGCGGATCAGACGAGGTCGAACCGGTCCAGGTTCATGACCTTGACCCACGCCGCGACGAAGTCACGCACGAACTTCTCCTTGGCGTCGTCGCTCGCGTAGACCTCCGCGAGGGCGCGCAGCTCGGAGTTGGAGCCGAAGACGAGGTCGGCACGGGTGCCGGTCCACTTGACCGCGCCCGAGGCGTCACGGCCCTCGAACGTGGTCTGGTCCTCGGACGTGGACTTCCAGGTCGTGCCCAGGTCGAGCAGGTTGACGAAGAAGTCGTTGGTGAGCTTGCCCGGGGTCCCGGTGAGCACGCCGTGCTTGGACCCGTTGTGGTTCGCGCCCAGCACGCGCAGACCACCGACCAGGACGGTCGTCTCGGGGGCGCTCAGGGTGAGCAGGTTCGCCCGGTCCAGCAGCAGGTACTCGGCCGGCAGGCGGTTGCCCTTGCCGACGTAGTTGCGGAACCCGTCGTGCGTCGGCTCCAGCGCGGCGAACGACTCGGCGTCGGTGTGCTCGTCGGTCGCGTCGACACGGCCCGGGGCGAAGGCCACCTCGACGTCGACACCGGCGTCCTTGGCGGCCTTCTCCACGGCGGCGGAGCCACCGAGGACGATCAGGTCGGCCAGGGAGACCTTCTTGGCGCCGGAGTTGAACTCGCCCTGGAGGGTCTCCAGGGTGCGCAGGACCTGCGCGAGCTCGTCCGGGTTGTTGACCTCCCAGCCGCGCTGCGGCTCCAGGCGGATCCGGGCGCCGTTGGCGCCACCGCGCTTGTCGCTGCCGCGGAAGGAGGCGGCGGACGCCCACGCGGCGCCGACCAGCTGCGAGACGGTCAGACCGGAGTCGAGGATCTTGGCCTTGAGCGCCGTGACATCGGCGGCGTCGATGGCCTCGCCCTCGGCCTCGGGCAGCGGGTCCTGCCACACCAGGGTCTCCGCCGGGACCTCCGGGCCGAGGTACAGCGACTTCGGGCCCATGTCGCGGTGGGTCAGCTTGTACCAGGCGCGGGCGAAGGCGTCCGCGAACTCCTGCGGGTTCTCGTAGAACCGGCGGGAGATCGGCTCGTAGATCGGGTCGAACTTCAGCGAGAGGTCCGTGGTGAGCATCGTCGGGCGCTGCTTCTTGTTCGGGTCGAAGGCGTCCGGGACGGTCTCCGGGGCGTCCTTGGCCACCCACTGGTTGGCGCCGGCCGGGCTCTTGGTGAGCTCGTACTCGTACTCGAAGAGGTTCTTGAAGAACCCGTTGCTCCACTGGGTGGGGGTGGTGGTCCAGGTGACCTCGAGGCCACTGGTGATGGCGTCCTTGCCCGCGCCCGTGCCGTGGCCGCTCTTCCAGCCGAGGCCCAGCTGCTCCATCGGGGCGGCCTCCGGGTCCGGCCCGACGGCGTCCGCGGGGCCCGCGCCGTGGGTCTTGCCGAAGGTGTGGCCACCGGCGATGAGGGCGACGGTCTCCTCGTCGTTCATCGCCATCCGGCGGAACGTCTCACGGATGTCACGGGCCGCGGCGATCGGGTCCGGGTTGCCGTTGGGGCCCTCCGGGTTGACGTAGATCAGACCCATCTGGACCGCGCCGAGCGGGTTCTCCAGCTCGCGGTCGCCGGTGTAGCGCTCATCGCCGAGCCAGGTGGTCTCCGGGCCCCAGTAGACGTCCTCCTCGGCCTCCCAGACGTCCGCACGGCCACCGCCGAAGCCGAAGGTCTCAAAGCCCATCGTCTCCAGGGCGACATTGCCGGTGAGGACCATGAGGTCGGCCCAGGAGATGCTCTGGCCGTACTTCTTCTTGACCGGCCACAGCAGACGGCGGGCCTTGTCGAGGCTCGCGTTGTCCGGCCAGCTGTTGAGCGGGGCGAAGCGCTGCTGACCGGCACCGGCGCCGCCGCGGCCGTCGCTGATGCGGTAGGTGCCGGCGCTGTGCCAGGCCATCCGGATCATCAGCGGGCCGTAGTTGCCGAAGTCGGCGGGCCACCAGTCCTGCGAGGTGGTCAGCACCTCGGCGATGTCCCGCTTCACCGCGGCGAGGTCGAGGGCCTGGAACGCCTCGGCGTAGTCGAACTCCTCACCCAGCGGGTTCGCCACCGGGGGGTTCTTGGCGAGGATCTTCAGATTGAGCCGGTCCGGCCACCACTGACGGTTGCCGCCGCCCTGCGTGGGGTGGGGAGCACGCCCATGCGCGACCGGGCAGCCCCCCGCTTCCTCTGACTTCGGGTCTACGACGATTGCCTCATGGTTCTCGGACATGGAAATCCTTCCACGCTAGGGCGGATCATGGTGCTCAGGAACTGGTGGCGGTGGAACAGTCGGGGCACTGGCCCCAGTAGATGACCTCGGCCTCGTCGACCGAGAAGCCGTGGTCATCGGACGCGGTGAGGCAGGGTGCCTCACCGGCGGCGCAGTCGACATCGGCGACGGCACCACACGACCGGCATACGACGTGGTGGTGGTTGTCCCCGACGCGTCCCTCGAACCGGGCCGGGTTGCCGGCCGGTTCGATGCGGCGTACGAGGCCCGCCGCCGTCAGCGCGTGAAGGGCCTCGTACACGGCCTGGAGGGAGATGTGGCCGACCCGGTCGCGTACCCCGGAGGCGATCGCCTCGACCCCGAGGTGATCACCGTCCCGGACGGTCTCCAGCAAGGCGACACGGGCGGCCGTCACCCGCAGGCCGACACCGCGCAGCTCCTCGGCAGTGGTCGGAGTCTGGGATGCGGTCATGCCGCAGAACCTACCCGCACAAACACGAACGCTACAAGGAAACGAGCCGTTAAAGCCTAGCGCCGCGGGTAAAATTTTTGTCCTGATTTAGCCCGATTTTACCCTCCTGGGCCCTCAGAGGCGCTTGGCGCTGCGGAAGAGCCCGGCGTAGAAGCCGTTGCCGTCGATCCGGGAGACACCGCCGTTGTCGCCGATGGTGGGGCCGTTCTGCTCCTTGCGGCTGGAGACGAACACGCGGTGGCCGTCGGTGTCCAGCCCCAGATAGAGGGCGACATGGTCCATATGGTCGCCGGTGCGGTGATCCATCTTGAAGAACAGCAGGTCACCGGGTTGGAGAACATCGATGTTGGTGGGCCGGGTGTACCAGGGGCCGGGGCCCTGGATCTTGATGATATCGACGCCGACCTTGGAGCGGGCCATGCCGTTGGCGGTGCGCGGCAGGCCGTCGCCGATGGCGTTGCTCGCCATCAGGGGGTAGCGGGCGCGGTAGCCCATGACCATGCGGATGAAGCCGGAGCAGTCCAGCGCCCGGTAGCGCTCCTTGCGCGCGGCCAGCGTGGTGCCGTCGCGGAAGGTGTAGGAGATGCCGAGGTAGTCGTAGAAGTCGTTCTGCTCCAGCCGGTCCACGCCGTCCGGTTTGAACGGCCCGAAGACCGCGTCGCCCGCGTACGGGATGCCCTGGGCGTCCTTCTTGACCTGCGCGCCCGTCACGTACTGGAAGGCGATGGCGAAGAGGTCCTCCTTCTTGCTGCCGTAGTTCTCCTTGAACCAGTCCTTGAACCACTGCTCCTTCTCGGCGCCCTCGGCCCACGGCTCCGGCATCAGCCGCACCCAGTCCTCGCTGATCACCTTGGACTTGGTGTTGGCGGGCTCGCTGAAGGTGCGGGAGGGGCCGCGCAGGGTGGCGGTGCGGGCGCGGTCGGTGAAGGTGGCGAGGATCTGGCCGTTGCCGCCGCGCAGGATGGTGCGGGCGGGGTTCTTCAGCCGCTCCCAGGTCTGCTTGCCGCTCTGCTGGCCGGTGCCGTTCTCCAGGTTCGGCTCGTCGACGACGGCCTGGGTGGCGGGCGTCTTGTCCTGCTCGTCCTTCCTGAGCTCCACGGTCAGATAGCCGCTGGCGCCGAGCAGCGCGAGCACGGTGACGGCGTGCAGTACGGGGCGTTTCTTCTTCAGTGGCATGGGATCGGCTCCGGTGGTGGGTCAGGCGGACGGCATGACGCCGAGGAGGATTCCGGTGGTGAGGACGACATAGGCCATCAGCGTCACCGACCCGGTGGACAGCAGGGTGGCCCCCCGGGGCTGGCGGACCAGCTGGTAGGCGATCAGGCCGGGGACGATGAAGCCGAGGGTCTGGTTCGCGTACATCAGCGGGAACTCGATCGACAGGATGATCATCACGGTCGCCTGGAGGGTCACGCCGAGCAGCACGACCGCGGCGAAGAGCCGCTTGCCGTAGAGGATCACGTACTTCTGCATCAGCAGCGTGCCCACGTAGGTGAGCACGGTGACGCCGACGACCATCGCGGCCCGCTGGAGATCCTCGACGAGGGTCAGCGCCAGCCAGCCGGGGGTGATCATGCCGCCGGGCGAGAGGTTGGTGGTCAGGTAGCAGACCAGTGAGAAGAGCAGCCCGATCGCGATGCCGATGGCGGCGATCTCAGGGGTGAGGACGGAGGGGATCAACGGTGCTGCTCTCCTGGGTTCTGCCACTGCTGGGAGTCGTCGGCGGGCGGGGCGGGCGGGACCCGCGGCTCGAACAGGCCGCGGGGCCGCGGGGCGTCGGGGGCCGGTACGGCGGCGGGCCAGGGCTCCCGGGAGCCCTCGTCGGGTGCCGGCCGCGGGTACGGCCGCTCGGGGGTGCGCTGAGCGGGTACGTGCACCGGGGCGTACCGGGTCTCGTACGCCTCCGGGTAGCCCTGGTAGGGATCCAGGCGGGGCGCGTACAGCTGGACCGTGTCCACGTACTCGACGTGACCCTCGCCGGGCGCCGACTCCGCCGGCTCCGCCGGTGCCGCCGGTGCCTCCGCGGTGTCATCGGCGCTCTCGTCGGGCGGCAGCTCGGCGAGGTGCTCCAGGAGGATCTCGCCCTGGCCGTGGATGTTGCCGATGGCGACCAGGGAGGAGTCGGGGCCGAGGCGGCCGAGCAGCTCGGCCATGAACTCCTCGGGATCCCGGCGGTCGCCGCCGAGGTCGACCGCGCGGTCCCGGTACTGGGCCGGGATGGCGTCGATGGCGGACTTGGCCGGGTGGCCGATGACGAAGACCTGCTCGGGGTCGAGATCGGGGATGATCTCGCCCATCTGGCCATTGCGCTCGACCCGGTCGGGGCGGCAGTTGATGACCACGTTGAGCGGGCGGTGGATGGCGCCGAGGTCGAGCAGCTGGTTGATGTTCATCAGCGTCGACTCGGGGTCGTTGGCCGCGAAGACGTTGGCGAAGCGCAGCTTCTTGCCGTCCTCGGTGGCGTACCGCTCGACGGAGAGCACACCGGGGTCCGGCGGGGCGTCGTACATGCCCTGGAGGGCGGTCGCGCGGTCGACGCCCACCAGCTCGGCGACGGTGAGCGCGATGGCCACGTTCTCCTTGAAGGTGAACCAGCTGAAGCCGCGCAGCTCCTCGTCGCTGACCGTGGTGGGGTCGGCGTAGATCAACTGGCAGTTCCGGGCGTCCGCCTCCTCCTGGAGGATGTGGAAACGGTCCTGCTCGGCGGTGACGCATATGCCGTTCTCCGGCATGGACCGGCACAGCGAGCGCGCCACGTCGTCCAGCGTGGGGCCCATCTCGGCGAGGTGGTCCTCGCGGACGTTGCAGAGCACGCCGATGGTGGAGCGGATCAGCTTGGACTGGTTGATCTCCTGGAGCGCCGGCATGACCGCCATGCACTCGATGACGAGCGCCTCCGGGTTGTAGGCGGCGGCGCGGCGCACGATGCCGATCTGCTCGACCACGTTGGCGATGCCGAACTTGCGGTAGACGGGCTCCTCGGTGGCGTCGGGGTGGATGAAGCGGGCCGCCGTACCGGTGGTCTTGGCCACGGTGGTCAGCCCGCCGCCGCGCAGGGCGCCCGCGCACAGCCGGGTGATGGAGGACTTGCCGCGGATGCCGTTGACCAGGACCCGGGTGGGGATCACATCGAGGTTGGTCTGGTGCCGCCGCTGTTCGACGATGCCGGCGATCAGCAGAACGGCCTCGCACACCACGAGCACGGTGTAGAGGAAGAGCACGGTGGGTCCTCAGTTCCTTCCGACGCCGGCGGGGGTCCGGCTGCCGCCGTCCCGTTTGCGGGGCTGCCCCTGGAGCTGCTGCCGGATCAACTCCAGGCTGCGGACCACGGCGCCGACCTCGTCGTGGTGGCGTGGGAACAGCACGGTCTTGCGGTCGCCCGCGGCCAGCGCCTCGGCCTGTCCGGCCAGGGCGCGCAGCGGCCGTACGACGACGATGTGCAGCCAGCCCAGACAGGCGGCCGCGGCGGTCAGCCCCAGCAGTCCGGCCAGCACGGTCCGGTTCTGCAGGCTGTACTCGGGGATCGCCAGGCCCGAGGCGGGCTGCCAGCTGGCCAGCCTCCACTGGAGCGACTTGGCCGCGCCGCCGCCGCTGAACGGCGCGACGGCCGCGACCCGTACGGTGCCGCCGCGCTGGACGGTGGCGTTCGCCTCCTTGGTGGCGAGCAGCGAGCTCATGTACGAGGGCGCCTTCTCGAAGGCGATATAGCCGGAGTCGCCGCCGATGGTCCGGCCCTTGGCGTCCACGACGCGGACCTCGCCCATGCCCTGGCGGCCCAGCAGCGCGTTGACGAACTCGATGCGGAACTCGCCGACGACGGCGGCGCCGCCCCGGCCGGGCGCCTGGGCGGTGGCGGTGACCACGGGCTTCTTACCGCCCTCGCCGGTCACCTCGATGGCCTGCTTCGAGGGCGCCTTTCCGTCCTCGTGGTGCGGGCCGTCACCGGCCCGCGCGAGGATCTCGCCGTCCTCGCCGAGGACGTACATCGACTGGTAGCGGTCGTGGTCCTGCATGGTGCGCTCCAGGACCTTCTTCATGTCCTCGGGCGTGGTGCGGTCCCCGATCAGGGCGGCGACCGCGGACAGGTCGGCGTGGCCCTCGTTGAGCGCGCGGCGGACCCGGTCGCTGAGGGTGACGGTGCGGGACTTCTGGTCGTGGACGATCTGGGCCGGGACCTTGACGGAGGAGTCGGCGCGGTTGAGCACCAGCATCAGCGGGACCGACCAGACGAGCAGCAGGACGGCGCAGACCGCGAGCAGGGCGCGGGCGCCCAGGCCCTTGCGCACGGCCGGGCCCTCGACATCGGCGGGCTCGCCCTGGAGCTGCCGGCGCAGCCGTTCGAGGGCGGCGCCCACCCGGGCGGCCTCGCCGGCCCTGGGCACGCTCACCGGGCGGGCGAGGTCGCCGCGGGTGAGGCGGCGGCTCTCCAGGAACAGCCGGATCAGCGGGCGCTGCACGGTGCCCAGCAGCACCATCACCGCGAGCCCGCCGATGAGCAGCAGGGCGCCGGCGGCGGCCACGCCGAAGGCGGGGCGGGTGATCTGGGAGACCTTGGCGGAGGCGTCGACCCCGGTGACGACGGTCAGCCCGAGGCTGCTGGCGGTGGTGGGCTCACCGGGCTGGGGCGGGGTGAGCGTGGCGTAGCCGCCGACGGTGCGGACGTCCTCGGCGGCGTCCCCGGTGAGGTGGCCGCTGACGCCGGTGTAGCCGCCCGCGCCGGGCTCCTTGGCCTTGATGGGGTGCTGCCGGCCCTTGCGCGCGGCGGTCTCGGCGAAGGAGGCGAGCTGCTTCTTGGACCGCTCGGTGTCCAGGGCGCCGTGGCTGGAGAGCAGCCGGCCGGTGGAGTCGACGACCCCGATGGCGCGGCCCGGACCGAGGTCGACGCCGGGGAAGCTGAGGGTGCTGGAGGCGACGAGCAGTTGCTGCGGCTGACCCTTCCAGGACAGCAGGGCGGGGATGATCAGCCGGGTCTGGCCGTTCTCCAGCCGCACCATGCGCGGGGCCAGCCCGTCACTGCGGGAGAGCTTGCTGAGATCGATCGCGGCCAGCGGGACGTTCTCGCCGCGGGCGGCGAGCATCTTGCCCGACTTGATCTCGATGACGGCGGTGCCGCGCCACTTCTGGTAGACCTCACCGACCTTGTCCAGGACGGTGTCGGCGGAGACCGGTTTGCCCTCGTTGAAGAGGGTCGCCGTGCCGGTGAGGTCGGTGACCGACTCGTCGAGCGACGCCCGCAGCGCGATGGCGCCGTCCTCGGCGACGTACTGCTGCGAGGTCAGGACCGCCTTGGGGACCAGGGCGTTATCCGGTTTGCCCAGGGTGAGGGCGGTGATTCCCGCGAGGGAGAGAAGCAGAACCGACAGCACGGCGATGGGGGGACGAATACCTCCCACAAGCGACATGTCGGCCCTTCGGCGGACCTTGTGCCGCCGCTTCGAACGCGAAGCGGCCACGGATGGGCTCCTCTCATGCAACTCACACCACACAGAGCGCACTCGAGTGCGATCCGGACCGTCAGACAGCCAGACGGATCAAAGGGTTGCACATCTTAAAGAAAAAACGAGAAAACCCGTTTGGTCTCAATCAAGGCTGGGCAAACGGCGGTCTTGCATTCTTTGCCGGTCGTTCACCCAGAGGTCATTCTTCGCCCGTCTCATCCCGATATGCCCTTGTAAAACGGGTGGTTACGATGAGGCGGTCATGGCGAAGGTACGAGCGAAGGCGATCACCGTGGCGGCCGTCACGGTCGCATTCGGCCTGCTCATGGCGGCATTGAGCACGTATATGATCGCCCGGTCGTCCGGAGACGACAACGGCCGAACGTCGGACGGCGCACGGGCCCCCGAGGTCCCGCTGGAGCGAAGGATCACCGACTTCGCCGCCGGGCTCGCCCCCGACGGCGACTACCGGGAGCCGCGCCGCGCCGAACGCCGGGACGTCGCCGACGCGGTGGGCCTGATCCTCGACGGACACCCGGACCGCGCCCGCCCGCTCCTCGCCGACGTCGGCTTCCGGCTCCGTACGCTCACCGACACCGGCACCGGCCACCGCTACGCCGAGCTCTCCGAGTTCTCCGACCGCACCGGGGACGGGCCCGGCCCGCGCGGCTGGGCCCGGGTCTATGTGGACCTCTCCGCGCCCGTCCGCTGGTCGGTCCAGGTGCCGCACCCGGTCTCCGACGCGGACACCGAACGGCTCGGCGCGCGCGTGCTCCTGGACTCCCCCGGCGGCGTCCTGGTGCTCGCGGGCGCCCACCGCAGGGCCGGGGACGACGATGCCGCCGACGCCGCCCACCGCACGGACTCGGTCTTCGACGCGGTCTGCGACGAGCTCGCCCGGCGCGGGCTGCCCGGCGTCCAGATCCACGGTTTCGCCGACGACTCCGCGCCGGGCCGGGACGTCGTCGCCTCCACCGGCAAGGGCCGGGCGGGCCGCCCGGACGCCCGCCGCCTCGCGGCCGCCCTGACCGCACGGCACTTCTCCGTCTGCCGCGCCTGGGTCCGCGACTGCCCCCTGGAGGGGCGCGACAACGTCCAGGGCCGCAGGGCCGCCACCGAACATGTGCCGTTCCTGCACATCGAGTTCGCGCGGTCGGTGCGCGCGAGCGACGGACAGCTCCGGAACGCGGTGGCGGCCATCGGCACGGTGACCGCGCGGTGGGCGAAGGACGATTCGGGCTGACCGCCCGGCCGTTCCCACGGTGACCGCCCGGTGGGCGACGGAAGGCTCGGGTCACGCGGACGGCTCGGGCCACGCAGACGGCTCGGGTCACGCGAACGGCTCGGGTCACGCGGCGCCCGGCGGATCGTGCCGCCTGCGGCGGGCTGTTCCCCTCCCCGCCCCTTCCCGACACCTGACGATATGCGGCTCCGCCGCGTGGGGGGCTCCGCCGCGTGGGGGGCTCCGCCCCTGGACCCCCGGGTCTGGGGCGGAGCCCCACCGCGCGGCGGAGCCGCATACCGATGCCACGGGCAGGGGCGGAGCCCCGGTTTCGGGGTCGAGGGCGAAGCCCGGGCCCGGGGGCAGGGGCAAAGCCCCGAGCCGGGGCCTGGGGCAGAACCCCCAAGCCGAGGCCAGACGCAAAGCCCTGAGCCGGGGCCTGGGGCAGAGCTCCCGAGCCGGGGTCAGGGGCGGAGCCCCCGCGCCGAGACCAGGGGCAGAACCCCCAAGCCGAGGCCTGGGGCAGAGCCTGAGCCAAGGCCAGACGCAAAGCCCCGAGCCGAGGTCAGGGGCGGAGCCCCAGTCCGGGGCCAGGGGCAAAGCCCAGGGCCGAGGCCAGACGCAAAACGCCGAGCCGAGCCAGGGGCGAAGCCCCCGAGCCGAGGCCAGGCGCAAAGCCCCGAGCCGGGGCCTGGGGCAGAGCCCCCGAGCCGAGGTCAGGCGCAAAGCCCCCGAGCCGAGGCCAGGCGCAAAGCCCCCGAGCCGGGGCCAGGGGCGGAGCCCCGGGCCGGGGTCTGGGGCGGAGCCCCGGTTTCGGGAAGGGGCGGGGAGGGGAACGGCCCGCCGCAGGCGTCCTAACCGCGGGCCGCGGCCACCGTGAACGCGCTCTTCACCGTCTGCACCACACTGTTGCCGTCCGCGTCGCCCCCGGTGACGCGCAGCGACGCGTCCCGGCCCGCCGCGGCGTCCGGTGTGGTCCAGTCCGCGCGGAACCGCCCCTTGCCGAGCGCCGTGACGGCCGCCGCCGTCCACCGCTCGCCGCCGTCGAAGGACACCTCGACCCTCGCCTTGGTGACCGCGGGCGCGGCCGCCCCGCCCGGTACGTGCCCGAAGCCGACGACGAGATGGTCGTCACCGGCCGGGCTGGTGCCGTCCGGCGCGGCGTCCAGCCGGTAGTGCGGGACGACGACCGGCAGCGCCGAGCACTCGGCGGGCCCGTCGTACTCGCCCGCCTCCGATACGCACGTCCAGTTGTCCGGCACGGACTGGGCGCCCGAGTGGCCCGAGGCGAAGGTCCACTCGGTGTGCGTGGTCAGCGACTGGTGGAACTCGCCGTTCGTCCTGGTCTGGTCGTACACCACCGTGTACGGGGCCTTGCGCGGCGGCACGGTCAGGACGCCACCGGAGACGCCGTCGCCCTCGTACAGGGTCGTGTCGCCCGAGACCACCGCGAAGTGTGAGGAGGTGATGTCGGACGGCAGCGCGAGGGCGTGGTGACCGGCGGAGTCCATGACCGTGC
Source organism: Streptomyces endocoffeicus (assembly GCF_016741935.1). GTDB lineage: Bacteria > Actinomycetota > Actinomycetes > Streptomycetales > Streptomycetaceae > Streptomyces > Streptomyces endocoffeicus. The sequence continues at coordinate 2,010,578 of NZ_JAERRG010000001.1, forward strand.
TCAGGGAGAAGGTGAGGGCGTCGCCCTTGCGGCACGCCGCGCAGTACCACGTCTCGTCCGCGGCGGCGCCCGGCGCGGGCTCGGTGAAGCCCGGGGCCAGCGGGCCGCGCAGCCAGTCGACCGTGGTGGTCCGGCCGGGCCGGAGGGTCTGCTTCTCGGACACGAAGCGCCGCTCCCCGGCCTTGAGCCAGCCTTGGTAGGAGGCGCCGGGTGAGCCGCCCACGTACTCGATCCGCCGCGCCGGTGTCTTGAACGGCTCGGACAGCGCCTCGCCGCTCGATTCGTACGGCAGATACATCAGGTGTGCGACCTCTTGGGCACGGCCCGGCGTATCGCTGTGGTAGTTGGTCCGCACGGTGGTCAGTTGGCGCGCGGTGACCTCGTAGTGCTGGTTCTTCGCGATCACACCGGCGGGGTTGGCCAACTTGAGGTCGTAGGAGTAGGGCGTGGCCGCGTCCGCGGGCGCCTTGCGGTGGGTGTAGACGTTGAAGCGCAGATCGCCGGTGGTGACGGGGCGGTTGGAGGGCTGTACGTAGACGGGCGCGCCGCTGGACACACCGACGCCGCCGTTGACCGCCACCTCGCCCTTGGTGTCATCGCGCAGATAGTGGAGGATCAGCTGGTGCTCCTCGGCCGGCCGCGGAGTCGAGAAGGTGACCCGCTCGGTGGCCTTGCGCAGGTCGAGCACGACATCGGTCCCGGTGGCGCCGTCGGGGACGGTGAACTCGGCGGTGGCCATGCGGATGCCGGTCGACTCGCCCGCGCTGTCGAAGGCCGGGGCGGAGACCATGGCGCTGTAGCGGCCCGCGGGCACCTCGGCCTTCGCCTCGCCGTCAACGGCCTGGAGGGACGGCTCCCGGTAGCGGGCGGCGTCATCGACGTTGGCCAGGGCGAACGGCGTGGTGCCCGGGAGGGGCTTGCCGTCCGTACCGAGCACGGTGACCTTCACCGGGTGGTCCGCCCGCGTGTGGTCCGCCACCGGGTGGTCCGCCCGCGCGGGCGGGCGCGAGGGGGCCTGCCCACCAGCCGTGGCGACCGCCGGTACGACGGAGGTGACGCCGCCGAACAGCGGGCCGTCGCCCACGGAGCCCTCCGCCGCCTCGGCGCCGGCCTGCTTCGCCAGCGCCGCGCCGAAGGCGGGACCCGAACGCGGCGCCGTGGCACCTCCCTTGGCCTCGACCCGTACCGGGGTGGTGGTCACCCCGGCCTCGGCGAGGGCGGAGACATTGAACAGCGCGGGGTCCAGGGTGCGCCCCAGATACGGCAGCGCGGTCAGCGGAACGACGAAGACATCGTTGTCCGAGCGGCGGGTGACATAGTCCGCCTCGGCTCCCGGCCGCGGCGCCACAACGACGCTCCCGTCCGCGCCGAGCGTGACGCGCTCACCGGTGACCAGGGTGACGGTGTGGGCCGTGGCGTCAGGAGCCGGGGAGGCCACGGCCGTTGGGGGGCGGTCCGTGGGGGCGGCCAGGGCGCCGGGAGCGGGGCCCGCCGCCAGCCCGAGGGCGGCCAGGACGCATCCGGCCGCGAGGGCGCGGGCGCCGCGCGCTCCGGCTCCGTGCGCCGCGGTCCGTCTGATCCGTCGGTACCACATGAGGCAGATCCTTCCGTGACGGGGGATCAAGGACGTTGACGCCCACAGGTTCGTCTCCGGAAGAGATCACTTACAGGTACGGACCGAAGCTGGCCGAGAAGTGCCGCTCTGCGGCGTTAACCGAGCGCCCGGCACCGCCCGGTGCCCGTCACCGCCCACCACCGCCCGCCACCTCGCGACGCCTCCGGCCACCGCCCGCCACCTCGCGCCGCCTCCCACCACCTCGCGCCACCACCTCCCTGGAGCGGCCACGGTGAATTCGGCCCTCATCCCTATGGAATTCACGCATCCGCCAAGGCCAAAGGAAAGGATCTTTCCCCTTTCCCAGGCAGGAGGAGCCGGTGACCGCCGAAAGATCCAACGCGGAGGAGCCACGTTTAAGCATCCGTGGCCCCTCGCGACGCCTCCCCCTGCGGGGCCGCGCCCTCCGCTCGCTGGTGACCGCGCTCGCCTTCCCCGTGGCCGGGCTGCTGGCGCTCACCGCGGGAGGGCATCTGCTGCTCCCCTTCGACGGGGTCACCACCCTCGAAGGCAAGATCGCCTCCAAGTCGGAGTTCTTCGAGGACGAGAAGGTCCAGCGCATCCTGATGAAACACGGCATCCGGGTGCACATCACCCGTATGGGTTCCCGGGACATCGCCACCACCGGCTTCGACGGCTACGACTTCGCCTTTCCGTCCGGCCAGCCCGCGGCGGACATGATCAAGAATGACCGCAAGCGCAAGAACGCGTACGCCAAGGGGCACTCGGCCTTCGTCAGCCCCATCGTCCTCGCCACCTACCGCGAATACGCCGAAACCCTGCGGGACAACGGTCTCGCCAGGCCACGGCAGGGCATGGCCGCGGACGAGAAGAGCCCGCTCTACTACACCCTCAATATGAAGAGGTTCATCGGGCTGAGCGCGGGCGGGAAGAAATGGAGCGATATCGGCATCGAGAAGCACCGGACCACGAACGGCAACCGGATCCTGGCCCAGACCTCGAACATCTGCGAGGCCAACCACGCCGGGACGTATCTGGGGCTGGTCGCCTTCGTCGAGAACGGGAACTCCGTCCCGACGGACAACGCGGCGGCGGACCGGGTGGCCCGGATGATCAAGCCGACCCTGGTGTCCCAGGGGCTTCCCTCGGAGCAGATGTTCAAGACGTACGAGGTGCCCGAAGGAAAGGGCCTCGCCCCGATCGTGGTGGTGTACGAGCACCAGTACTTCGCCTATCAGATACGGCAGCGGCAGCAGACCGGAAAACCCGACTCGCAGCGGGTGCTGCTCTATCCCTCGACCCAGTTCCTGACCGAGCCCGAGTACATCGCGCTCACCCCCAAGGGCGACCGGCTCGGAGAACTGCTCGCCAGTGATGAGCAACTCCAGCGCCGGGCGATGGAGTTGGGCTTCCGCGTCCTGGACTCCAGCGGCAAGGCGACCAGCACCGAGCTGTACCGGTTCCTGGAGGACCAGGGCATTCCGGCGCCCGCCTCGGCGGCCGACGACACCAAGGCGACACTGCCGAGCCTGCCGCTGCTGGAACGGATGATCACGTCCGTCGGCGACTGCCCGCCGCCGAACCGGACCCCGGAGACGGCCTCATGAGGCGGCGTCCGCACCACCTGCGTCCGCACCCCCGGGCTCCGCACCCCCGGGCTCCTCGCCGCCGGGGTCCTCGCCGCCGGGTGGTCCTCGCGCTCTGTCTGGCCCTGCTCGGCACGGCCACCGCCTGTGGCTCCGGTGACGAGGAGTCCACCACCCTGCACGTACTGGCGAGTTCGGAGCTGAGGGACATGGAGCCGCTGCTGGCCGACCTGCGCCGGGACACGGGGGTGGACCTGGACATGGAGTACAAGGCCACCGTGGACGCCGGGGACGGGCTGAGGCCGGGTGCGTACCACCACGACCTGGCCTGGCTCTCCTCCGACCGGTACTTCCAGCTCAGGCTCAAGGAGTCCAGGAGCACCGCGAAACCGCTCTCCACCACGACCATGCTCTCCCCCGTGGTCGTCGGCGTGAAGCCGGAGACGGCGAGGGCCCTGCGGGCGAGGGCGAAGGGCGGGCAGGTGTCCTGGGCGGACATCGCCGACGCCGCCGCCGCGGGCTCGGTGCGCTTCGGCATGGCCGACCCCAAACGCACCAACAGCGGCCTCTCCGCGCTCGTCGGCGTCGCCACCGCCGCGGCCGGGACCGGCAGCGCGCTGCGCGCGAAGGACATCTCCTGCGACCGGCTGCGCGGCTTCCGCACCGGCCAGAAGCTCACCGCGGACAGCAGCGCCGACCTGCGCGAGCAGTACATCGCCCACCAGGACCGGCTGGACGCCCTGATCACCTACGAATCGGAGCTGCTCTCGCTCAACGCCGGCGGCAAGCTCCACGAGAAGCTGGAGATCATCTATCCGAAGGACGGCATGGTGCTGTCCGACTATCCGCTGCTCCTCCTCGACCCGGCCAAGCGCAAGGCGTACGACAAGGTGGTGAACTGGCTCAAGAGCGCCTCGACACAGAAGAAGATCATGGAGCGCACGCTGCGCCGGCCGCTCGGCGCGGATGTGCGCAGGGACCCGAGGCTGCGGGCGGACATCGGCAACGCGCTGTACTTCCCGGACCAGCGGGCGGTGGTGGACCAACTGGTCGAGGACTACGGCGATCCCCGGCTGCCCACCGCCCGCCACGTGATCTTCCTCCTCGACTTCTCCACTTCGATGCGCGGCGCGCGAGTGGCCTCGCTGCGCGCGGCGTTCGCCGGACTCAGCGGTGCCGACACCTCCGCCACGGGGAAGTTCGTGCGGTTCTACCAGGGTGAGCGGGTCACCGTGATGCGCTTCGGGGGCCGCGTGCTCGCCGAGCGCGATGTCACCGTCGGCGGGCGGCGGGACCTGGACTCCGTGAAGTCCTTCGTCGCGGCGGACGACTTCGACAACTCCACCGCCATCTGGTCCGCGCTGGACCACGCCTACGGAAAGGCGTCCGGCATCGCCCGCGACCACCCCGGACAGCCCATCTCCATCGTCCTCATGACGGACGGGGAGAACACCTCCGGCATCACCCGCCAGGAGTTCGAGCGCCGGTACGCGGCACGGGCGGAGACGGTCCGCGGCGTCCCCACCTTCCCGCTGCGGTTCGGCGAGGCGGACACCGCGGAGCTGACCCGGGCGGCGCGTACGACCGGCGGGCGCATGGTGGATGCGGGCGCCCGCTCCCTTCCCGAGGCCTTCAAGGAGATCCGTGGCTGTTGACAGCGGAATGTGGTGGAGCGTCTGGTGGCCCTGGATGCTCGTGTGGCTGGTGACCGCGGTGAGCCTGATCGCCGTCGTGGCCTGGCTGGCGGTCCGGGTGCACCGGTACCGCAAACGGCTCAGATCGAGCACGGAGAAGCCCACGGAGGGCATCTGTCTCTACCTCCACGACCGGGCCATCATGAACCTCTACGAGATGGGCCGTTACGAGAAGGCACTGGAGCGGGAGGTCCAGCACCGGATCACCCGCACCGCGGACGGCTCGCTGCGGGCCCGGCTCTTCGGCGTGGGCGTCAGCGGCGGCCGGAACGTCAGCCGCGAGGAAATCAGCATGTACATCGAGAGTGCCAAGCCCATCACGGCGATCGGCCTCATCGTGGACACCCTCGAACGGACCGACGCCATCGTCCACGGCGACCTCAGGACCGGCACCATCACCCGGAACCACGCCCTGGAACGAGCCCTGGACACGATCGACCGCCCGGGCCCGGGGGCCGCGGAGAGCGTCCGGCTGCGCGACATCGAGGACTTCGTCTCCATCAGGGGCCGGTTCCGCAAGGCCGGCCAGACCTCGTCGCGCACCGTCTTCCTCGCCCCGTACGGCGACCCGGAGGACCCGGCCGAGGGGCCCCAGGTGCGCGTGGTCTGCGCCACGGACGGGCTGCGCAACGACGACAGCCACGAGGGCACGTTCCCGGCGCGCTGCCTGGGCAAGGTGCGGGACTGGAACCCGGGGACCGGTGAGCTGACCATCGAGGCCATCGCGATCTTCAGCTAGAGCTGCCGGTGGCCGGCCCCGCGGCCGGCACTGGGCGGTGGTGCCGGCCAAGCCGTCCATGACCCGCATCAACCCGGGGCTCACATGCTGAAGCCGCAGGTCACGGCGGGCGGTGCGATAGCCGGCGAGCAGGAACAGATGATCGCGTTCATCCGGGGTCAACCGCAGGCCGCGGGCGATGGCCGCGATCATCTGCTCCGAAGGCTGCGGCCCGTCGCCGCGTTCCAGCCGGGCGAAGTAGTCGGCGGACATGGTGCACAGCTCCGCCACCTCCTCGCGGCGCAGGCCCGGGGCGCGTCGGCGTTGCCCGCGGCGCAGACCGACGTCCTCCGGTTGCAGCGCCGCACGCCGGGTACGCAGGAAGGCGCCCAGGGACGAGCGGTCAACCGTATGGTCAAGCAGGGCCGGATCGGAGCGCGGAGCGCTGTCGTTGCTCTACGCCGCCACCCAGGACGTCCCCGGCAACTCCTACATCGGGCCGGACGGTCCGGGCGGCTTCCGGGGCTCCCCGACCGTCCGCCGGCCGGGCAGGGCCGGTCTCGACCCGGCCATGGCCGGCCGGCTGTGGGACGCGACCGCCGAGCTCGTCGGGCCGCTCCCGCAATGACTCCCGCAATGACCCGCTATCAGGGGGCGCGGCCGGATTTTCCAGTGCACCGTACACACCGGAAACTGCTGTTAACCGGACGGTGTTCACAAAAGGCTTTTCTCAGGGCCACTCAGCGCAATGGACTGTGACTTCTCGAAACATCGGCGTCCCCGCACTGTCCTCTTACGACATGACTGCTTTACGTTTCTCTTTTCTCGTACCACCACGCACAGCACCACCAGGCACACTTACAGGGGAACCGTGCTCACTCAGGACTCGACCAGTCAAGGCGCCTCGAGCGCATCGGAATCGGAATCGGATACGGATACGGATACACAGGCGCCACAGACCGGTGAGCGGCCCAAGGCACCCGCCCGGTCCAAGAGGGCCGCCATTCTCGGCTGGGCCGTCACGCTCAGCCTCAATGTCGTCGCACCGATCATCACGTACAAGGCACTGCGCGACCACGGCTTCAGCGAATTCGCCGCGCTGCTGATCAGCAGCGCCTGGCCGGTGGTCGACGGCGCCGTCCACCTCGCCTGGCGTCGCCGCCTCGATGAACTCGCCATCGTCACCCTGGTGTTCATCGTGATCACGGCCGTGGTGTCGACCGTCGGCGCGCACTCGGCCCGCGCGCTGCTGATCAAGGACTCGTGCGTCACCGGGCTGTTCGGGGTGCTGTGCCTGGCGACGCTGCTTGCGCCGCGCCCCCTGATGTTCTACCTGGGGCGCAAATTCGCCACCGACGGCACCGAGGCGAGCACCGCCTGGTGGAACGGCCTGTGGCACGTCGACGGCTTCCGCAAGGCCATGATGACGATGACGACCGTCTGGGGCGTGGCCTACTGCATCGAGTCCGCGGTCCGGGTCGTGCTGTCGTACAGCCTCAGCACCGACACCATGGTGGTGCTGAGCCCGGTCCTGATCTACGCCGTGCTGGGCTCCCTCGGCACCTGGACGGCCCTTTACGGCAAGCGGTCGCGCCGCAAGGGCGAGGCCCGCGCCGCCGCCGCGGCTGCGGCAGCGGCGGAAGCGGAAGCGGAAGCGAAGGCGGAGCCGGCAGCGGCGGCCGAGGGCTGACCTGCCGTCTGACACCGGGAGGCCGGGCGCGGAGAACTCCGGCGTCCGGCACCGGGGTTGGTGTGGGAAGCTGTTCGTCAGTCGAACGCGGGCGGGGGCCGTGACGGTCGTCGAGAGGAACACTGCGTTGACGGAGAACGGCTTCCGCGCCGAGGAGATCGATACCCGCAGGCCGCATCCTGCCCGGATCTACGACTACCTCCTGGGCGGAAAGAACAACTACGAGGTGGACCGCGAGGCCGGTGACCGGCTCGCCGCCGCGGCACCCGAGGTGTGGAGCGGCGTACGCGCCAACCGCGACTTCCTGCGGCGCGCCGTGCGCCATGTGGTCGACAGCGGCATCCGGCAGATCCTCGACATCGGCACCGGGCTGCCCAGCTCCCCCAATGTGCACGAGATCGCCCGCGAGTCGGCGCCGGACGTGCGCGTCGCGTACGTCGACAACGACCCGATCGTCAACACCTACGCCAATGTGCTTCTGCGCGGCTCGGCCGCGACCAGCATCGCGCTCGCCGATCTGCGCGACCCGCGGGCCGTCCTGGACCACCCCGAGGTCCGCCAGGTCATCGACTTCGACCGGCCGGTCGCGGTGCTCCTCGTAGCCATCGTCCACTTCCTCACCGACGTGGAGCGGCCCGAGCGGGTCGTCGCCACCCTGCGCGACGCGCTGCCGGCCGGGAGCTTCCTGGTGCTCTCCCACGCCACGGACGACTTCGCCGACCGCAGCGCGGCCTCGGCCGTCTACGACGATGCCACCGCCACCTTGAGCCTGCGGTCCCGCGACCGGATCGAGCGATTCTTCGACGGCTTCACCCTGGTCGAGCCCGGTCTGGCCGAGGTCCCGTTCTGGCGCCCGGACGCCCCGCCGCCGACCGGGCCCGGGGAGATCGGCTACTACGGCGGGGTGGCGCGCAAGTCCGGCTGAACCACCGCGCGCGGTCCGCGGTCGGCGTCAGGACGTCGGGGATCGTCGGGGCACGTCAGGAGGGGCAGGCGTTCTTGGTGCCGTTCCGGTAGGTGCGGTAGAGGCCGGGCGCGCCCGGATCCCCGGACCGGACGCTCGGCGGGAACTCGACCACGGGCACGGGTTTGCACACGGCCCATTGGTCGTTCTTGCCCGGCCCCTCGAACCCGTAGGTCCCTCCGGCGCCGACCAGGCAGGAGCTGCACCCGTCACCGGCGATGCTCGGGATGATGAGGGTGTTGTACACATCGTCCTTCGTCGGGATGCTCAACGCCTCCGGCGCCTTCTTGCCGCCCTCGTTGATCTCGGCGAAGGTGCGGTCCACGGCGCCCGCGAGCAGCGTGAAGGCGTCGTGGTACATCACGGCGTAGCCGTCGTCGAGCGGCTTGTTCCCCAGCTTGTGCTGCTTTTGGATCTCCTCGAAGCGGTCCAGGAAGCGGCCGAGCGCCTTCTTGGCCTTCCCCGTCCACCAGGCGGGGTCGACGGCGGAGGCGTCGACGATCGTGGCGCGTGCCTCGTCCAGCCATCGGCGGGGCGCGTCCCCGGTGAGCGTGGGCTCCAGGCCGATGCCGACCTTCAGGATGCGCAGCGTCGTGGTGCGCCCGCAGCTGCCCTCCTGCGCCATGCGCTCCATGAAGGCGGGGAGGTCCTGGTCGCGGCCCGCGAAGAAGACGGTGTCGGACTTCTCGTTGCAGATCTTCTGGACGGCGTCGGTGAACCGCTGCGGGATGCCCTTGTCGGTTCCGGAGGTGCCGGTGAAGTTCGAGTTGTGGTTGGTCAGGTCGTACGCGTCGCCGAAGTGCCGTTCGAAGACGCTGCGCAGGTTCTGGGAGTAGACGTCCTCGCTGCGGTTGTCCCAGACCAGGAAGCCTCTGTGCCGGGCCGGCTTGCCGTCCAGGTAGAGCTTGAGGGCGCGGGCGAACTGGTCGTTGTTGGGCGAGGTCTTGAAGAAGTACGGGGAGTTCATGTTGGCCGCGGTGATGACCGGGCCGACGGTGGGGATGCTGTGCTTGCTGAGCGCGGCGATCGCCTTACGGGTCTCCGGGGTGCTGCTGGGGATGCCGGTCACGCCGACCAGCGGCGCCCGGGTGTCCTTGGTCAGCTCGGCGAGACGGTCGACGACGGGCTCCCATTGGTCGAGGTTGCGGCCGTCGGGGGCGAGCAGCAGCTGGTAGTGCGGTCCGCCGAAGCGGTTGGCCTGCCGCTGGGCGGCCAGGGCCCCCGCGATGCCGCGGCGGATCATGTCCGCCGTCATGGCGCTGTGGTCGTCCGCGGTGAAGGGCATCATCAGCGCGATCCGCACGTACGGGATCCTGGGCCCGCTCGGCGGGTCCTCCCAGTCCCGCTTCACCCGGGCGTTCTCGTCCGCCACCGCACCGATGAGGCTCTCGATGCCCGGGTCCGCCTCGAAGGCCTCCTCGGTGACGCCCACGCAGTCCCCGTCGATGTCCCGCAGGTCGTCACCGCACCTGCCGGGGCCCTGCGCCACATTGACGGCGATGGTGATCGCGGCGGCTATCAGGGCGCCGATTCCGACGACGGCCAGCCATTCGAGCGGACCCCACTCGCGAGGATGACGGCGGAACAGACGGAGCAGCATGCTTCCTCACTGACCGGAGATAGGGAAGGGGCGCTTCTTCCGCGCCGCCGCGGGCCAGTTGCGGGCCGCCTGGCCCAGGACGGCGTGCCAGGACGGATGGCGCGGTGAGAGATAGGCCAGCTCCTCGCCGACCGCCTTGCACATATCGGGGTCCGGCTCGGCGTGCGGCTCGGAGACATGCCACAGGGCGTGCAGCAGCCGGTTGACGCAGCGCTCGATCTCGTGCAGTTCGGCGTACCGGCCGTCGTGCGCGCCGAGGGCGATCTGCATCCGTTCGTCGGTCCACTCCTCGGCCGGTGGGGTGGGCGCGGTGGCGGCGTACTGGAGGCACAGCAGCCAGTGGGCGGCGGCGTTGGCGTCCTTCTCCGACTGGAACTCCTCGGTCAGCATGGCCACCACCGTCTCGGCGTTCCCGGCCGCGAGGGTGTGCCGCAGGGCGTCGGCCTCGCCGCTCTCACCGCGCTGGGCGTGGTGCATCCGCAGGAAGCGGTGGATGTCCTGCCAGCTGCGGCCGTCCTCGGCCCGCGAGGAGGTGCGGCGCGCCTCGTGCACCAGCAGGGTGCGCAGCAGCGCGTCGGTGACCAACGGCTGGTCGGGCGGGGTGAGTTGCTGCCATTGCTGCTCTTCGAGGTAGTCGGTGGCGGAGTTGGCGGGCAGCTGGTCCGGGCCCTGGAGCCGCAGATGCTCGGCCAGCGCCTCGGCCGCGGTGCTGTCGCGGGCGAGCGAGAGCAGGGTCAGCCGGTCGCGCTGGCGCCGGTCGGGGAGCAGCCGCTCCAGGAGCGCCTCGGTGACCGGGCGGCCGTCCTTCGCGCTCAGTTCGAGGAGGTCCCGCGGGTCCACGCCGCGGCCCCGCTTGGTGGCGTCCAGGACCGCGGCGCACAGCACGGTGGTCACCGCGGGGTGCCCGCCGGTCAGGGAGTGCACGGCGGAGGCCAGATAGGGGTGGAGCGGCCGGGCGGGCCAGCCGGGCACCAGGAGGGGCAGGATGTCGTCCCGGCTCAGCGGGGTGAGCGGGACGGCGAGCAGCCCGGCGGACGGGGCCAGGCCCCTGCGCTGCCAGCCGGAGGACTTCACCAGGTCGGGCAGGTCGCGGCGGACCGCGTCGGACGCTTCCTCCGGTAAGCCGCCGAGGCGGGTGGCCACGACGACGAGTTCCTCGTGGTCGGGGCGCTCGGGCAGGGCGCGGTGTTCGAGGAGCAGGTCGAGGAAGTCCTGGCCGGGCGGGCAGTGGGCGTCGTCGAGCAGGATGAGCGGCCACGGTTCGCGGTTCCACCGCTGGAGCCTGCCGTAGGAGGAGGCGACATCGTGGAGGAAGGCGGCCATCAGGCTCTGCTCGGCCGCGTGCCGGTAGTCGCCGCCCCGCTGGAACCACTCCCCCAGCAGCACCAGCGGATCCTGGCCGTCCGCGCCCCGCGGAAAGCGCCCCCGGTACCACTCCTGTGCCGCGGCCGGCTGGTGCCGTTCGGTGTACTCGGCCACCACGGCGGCGGTGACCGCGTCCCGGCCCCGCTCCGCGTCGGCTACCGCGTCGATGGTCTCCAGACGGCCTTCGACGGCGGTGGCCCAGGCGTGTCTCAGCGCGTTCTCGTCGCCGCCGGTGAGGCGGCAGGCGAGCAGCAGCCGGGCGAACCACAGACACGCGGCGTCCCGCTGCTCGCCGTTGCCGCGGTACCAGCCGGAGACGGCGAACAGGCCGGGCAGCAGGACGGGGAAGCGACGGCGCAGCGCGGGGGCGAGCCCGCACACCAGCTCCGCGAGGATCTCCACGAGGGTGGCGGCGGTGGGGGCGCCGCCGTCGGCCGGGGCGGACGGGAAGGGGGCGGATTCGGTGGCCACGGCCCGGACGTGGGCCAGCGGCAGCCGGTCCCGATAGCGCGCCGCCAGCTCCTCGAGGACGGCGCTGCGCCCCATGCCGTGGTACCCCGTCAGCAGCACCACGGGCAGATCTCCCTGGTGCTCCCGGCCGGCCCGGGACCGCTCGTCGTAGGCCAGGCCGGTCAGCCGGGGAACGAGCGAGCGCAGCACCGGGTCCCGGCCATAGAGCGGTGACCCTTCCGATACGCCCATCCCGTTGCGACCCGCCTCAGTCGTCCTCTGCTGCCCGGCAGCCCTGACCTCGGAGACGGGCGGCACCGCTCCCCCGAGACATCAGCCGCTGACATCCGTACCCACTACGCCTACAATCCTGAATTTACCCCTTGGGTAAACATCCCACCAGGTGAACGCGGCACCGTCGGAGATAGTGCCGGTCAGGGGTGTGGATAAATGTCGAGGTCGACGCTTTCGGGGAGCGAGTCCGCGCCGCGGATCTCGCCCGGGTAGACCAGCCGCACCCGACGCAGCCGCCGGAGTCCGGCCAGGGAGGCGAGATCGAGCTCCGCCACCTGCGACAGATGGATCTCCTCAAGTCCCGGAAGCCGCCGGGCGATCCGCCGCAGCGGAACCGCGACACCGGCCCTGGCCCACACATCCAGATGGGTGACCTGGGGTATCTCGGTGCGGGGCGCGAACAGCAGCATGCTCAGCTGCTGCGGGGAGAGCGTCAGCTTGCGCAGCTGGGGCAACTCGGCGATGAGGGAGCCCCATTCGTCCGGCGTCAGCCGCTCGCTGGCGTCCTGGAGTCGCAGCTCCGCCAGCTCCCGGCACTCCACGATCCCCGCGAGCTGCGCCGCCGACGACGGCAGTGAGAGCAGCCGCAGCTCGGCGGGGCGGGGCAGGTCGGACAGGCCGCGCCAGGGCACCTCCGGCCCGATGAGGAGCCCTTCGAGACGGGGGCAGTCGGCCAGCTTCAGCAGCGGCTCGAACTGGGGCAGGTCCCGCAGCTCCAGCCGCCGCAGCCGGGGCAGCCGGGCCAGCGGAGCGGGGTCCTTCACGTTCCGGCAGCCCTGGAGGGCGAGGGTCTCCAGGTCGGGGTAGGCGGAGAGCAGATCGAGGTCCTCCAGCTGGAGGGTGTTGCGCAGCCGCAGCTCACGCAGCTGCCGCGGGTCGAGCGCGGCGCGGATCGCCTCGGGGGCGAAGTCACCGTGCAGGCCCACGCGTTGATAGCCGGACATGGTGCGCAGGGCCTCCAGCTCGGCGTGCGAGCGCACCGTGACGATCTCCTCGGGCGCGGTGTCGAGGAGCGGCCGTACGATCTCCTCCGCGTACACCTTGGTGTCGAACCGGTCCCAGTGGGCGAGCAGTTGGGCGCGCACCGCGGGCTGGCCGGTGCCCAGGAACTCCCGGAGCCTGGGGATGGCGGCGTCCCCGCCGATCTGGCAGATCGCGTGGACCGTGGCCAGCTCCTCGTCGCCCTCCAGGTCCTTGGCGTCGGGCAGCAGGCCCAGCAGCAGCGGGCCGGTCTGCGCCAGTGACCTGGCCTCCCGCAGACTGCGCGGCGGAAGCAGCCGCGCGGCCCGGTCCTCGATGGCCTCGCGGACCGTGGGCTCCAGGCGGGTGGCCTGTTCGAGGGAGGCGAGCGCGAGGAGCCGTAACCGCGCCTGGATCGTCGCGTCCTGCTCCCGGTCGCCCCGCTCGCGCAACCGGGTCAGCAGGTCGGCACGCTCTTGGTGTCGAGCCTGTGCGACGGCCATCTGCACCACGTCCTCCCACTGGTCCAGGTGTGCGTTGTTCACCAGCATGCCCATATCGCGCTCTTCCAGCACGGCCCTGGCGCCCAGGAAGTCCTGGAAGGTGCGGTGGATGAAGTTGACCGCGCCCGGGGCGGGTTCGCGCAGCAGACCGGAGCGCTCCAGCAGGTGCTGCAGGGTCTCCTCCGCCGTTCCGACTTCGGCGAGGCGGGGCACGGAGGGCTGCAGCCGCCGTACCACGTTCACCGCGTCCGGGCGGTCCAGCTGGGTCCGTTCATTGCGGATCAGCCAGTACGCGAGCCTCTGGAGCGGCTCCGTGGCCGACTTCTGGTCCAGGACGGGCTTACGGCTGCGCCCGTAGACCTCGCGCTCCAGGTCGCGCCGCTCCAGGAGCATGGACAGGGCCGCCTCGTACAGGGAGGCGCGGCCCTGGGGCAGGAAGCCGCGGCGCTCCCGGTGCAGGGCGCAGATCAGGCCGCACATCAGCGGATTGGTCGCCAGGCGGCTCAGCTCGGGGCTGCCGCGCAGCGACTGGGTGAGCGAGTCGCCGAGCTCCTGCGAGGCCCCGGCCGCCGTGTGCCAGCGCCGGATGAACTGCTTCATGTCGGCGGGCCGCAGCGCGGCGAGCGCGAACTCCTGGAAGCCCTCGCGGGCCAGCCAGCCGCGCTCGAGGGCGGCGGGGCGGGAGGTGAGCAGCCACAGATTGCCGGGGAAGACGGCGAGCAGCTTCCTCAGCCAGGCCCGCACGCGGGTGCGGTCGTCCTTCGGGATCTCATCGGCCCCGTCGATCAGGAGCACTCCGCGCCCGTGCCGCAGCACCCGCGCGGCCCAGCCGTCGGGCTCGGTGCCCACCAGCGGGCAGCCGATCCAGCGCAGGAAGTCGTCGGGCATCGGCAGCTCGGAGTCCTTGCGCGCCAGGGTGCGCAGCGGCAGCACGAAGGGGACCCGCCCGAACAGCTGGGACAGCCCGCCCGGCACCCGCTCCTGCTGCGCCGTGGAGAGGGCCAGCCACTGGACGAGGGTGGTCTTGCCGGTGCCGGCGACCCCGCGCAGCAGTACGCGCTCATGGGTGGCGAAGACCGCCTCGGCCGGGCCCGGCGCCCGATCGGTCTCGGTGTCCCGGTCGGCGCCGGGCTCGCCGTTCACCACCGGCACCCGGTCGGTGCCATCGCGGTACGGCCTGGCCTGGAGGCTCAGATACGCGGTCTCCAGCGGCCAGTCCTGGCCATCCGGTTCGCGCAGGTCCACGCCGTAGATGGTGAGCCGGCCGTGACACTCGACGACGTAGCGCGCGTACTCCTCCTCGAACTGTTCGTCCTGGCGGCTGATGTCGGGCAGCCGCCGCAGGATGGCGTCCAATTTCTCGCTCTGCTCCCGGATCTCGCGGCTCTGCTCGATCTGGGCTCGGGCCGCGAACCCGGGCCGCTGGCTGAAGAAGCGCATGAGGTGGACGCAGGCCGTCTCCAGGAGCCGGTCGTGGAAGCGGGCGGCGTCGTCGCTGAGGAGCCTGCGGGTGTCGGGGCCCGCGCGCCGGGACAGCTCGGCGGCCAGCCGCTCCGGGCCGAGCGCGAAGGCGTGCACATCGTCCATGTCGAGATCGCCGAGGGCGTGCAGGGTGCGGGTCAGCGCCTGCCCCACGGAGTCGTGCTCATCGGCGCCGATCGGCGGGTCGTGCGGCCCGGCGGCCCGCACGGCGCGGCGGACCAGTTCGCGGGCGAGCTTGTGCAGATCGTCCTCGGTGAGGGTGCGGTGCTCCTTGGCGAAGGAGACGAGCCGGCGGATCGGTACGGGCCGTTCGCCGTACTCCGCGCCGGGCGCGCTCGCGGGCGGCAGCAGCAGTCGTTTGATCACCGGCACGACCACTGCCGACGCGATCCGCAGCCCCACCCCGCCGTCCACAGCAGCCCCTCCCTCGCGGCGTCGGCGCGCGTCCCCCGCCGAGCCCGTGCAACCGCCTCACATCCCGCTCACCATAACCGCGAAGACCCCTCCGGGGTCAGGGTTCACGTCAGGGTCCGCGGGGCGCGAAGTGCCATGGCACCGGTACGGTTTGACCCATGGATGTTTCCGGGACACGTTCCGCCGATGACAACTCCGGGGCTCGGGCGGCCATCACGACCACCGCGCGCCAACTGCTGGTGAAACTGGGCGCCGGAGGGCTGTCCCCGGCCGCCGTCGCCCAGGAGGGCGGTCTTTCCGTCAGCGAGGTGGAAGCCGTCTTCCCGCACCGGGACGATCTGCTGACCGCGCTGCTCATCGACGCCTACAACGGCTCCGGCGCCGCGATGGAGGAGGCCGACCGGGACGCCAGGGACGCGGGCGCGCCGGCGGGCGCGCGGCTGCTCGCGGTCACGCGGGCGCTGCGCCGGTGGTCCTTCGCCAACCCCGGCGAGTTCACGCTGGTCTACGGCTCGCCCGTGCCGGACTACCACGCCCCGCAGGAGACCGTCCCGCCCGCCTCGCGCACCCCCGCGGTGCTGGCAGGCATCGTGCGGTCGGCGCTGGAGGCCGGTGAACTCACCGCGCCCCGGCGGCAGGTGCCGGGGCCGCCGCTGCTGCTGCCGGAGGCGGTGCACCTCTTCGGCGGCACGCCCGAGGCCCCGTTCTCGGACGTCATCGAGCGCGGCATCGTGCTGTGGAGCGGTCTGATCGGGCTCCTGGTGTTCCAGGTCTTCAGCCGCACCCATGACAGCGTCCGGGACGAGGCCGCGTTCTTCGACTACGCCGTCGCCGTCGCGGCCGAAGGGATCGGACTCGTGGTTCCCTTGGGCGAGAACACCGACTGAATCGTTCGCCGCGTGCGCGGCACCTGTGGGGGAAAGGGCCGTGAACACCATCAAGACTCTCTGCTTCGTCATCGCGGCGCTGTCGTCGTACGCGGCGCTCGTCTACCGGCTGTTCCAGGTCAGACGCGGCTGGCGGGACAGCGCCTACCGCACCCTGTTAGTCACCCTGCTGCTGCAGTGCCTCACCTTCACGATGGGTGCCGTCGCCATGGGGAGCGAGCGCTTCCTGGGCGTCGGCAACCTCGCGATCCTGGTGATGCACCTGTCGGCGGTCGCCTTCTGCGTCAGCGCCCAGATCATCCTGCTGCGCTGGGCGACCGACGCCGAGGAGTCGGGGCGCAAGGCCCGCTACTGGCTGATCACCGGAATCGCCCTCAACGCGCTTCTTACGGCGCTCTTCTTCATCGCCGACGGCCCGGGCCGGCCGGCCGAGGACTTCAACACCGGCAGTGGCCGGCCGCTGGTCCTCACCTACCTCCTGGTCTTCATGGTCTCCCAGGCGGTTCCGTGCGTCACGATCCTGCGCCAGTGCGTGCCCTACGCCCGTATGGCGAGCAAGACCTCGCTGCGGCAGGCCCTGCGGATGCTCTCCGTCGCCGCGGTGATCCTCTTCCTGTACTGCCTGGCCCGGGTGGTCAACATCGTCACGGCCGCGTGCGGGCTCGACATCGGCGCCTGGACCCTGGCCGCCTCCGTCTTCAGCGCGCTGGGCATCCTCACCCTCTCGCTCGCCCTGACGATCTCCTCCTGGGGGCCGTCGGCCACCAAGCTACTGGAGTGGGCGCGCGGCTACCGGTCCTACCGGGCCCTGTATCCGCTGTGGCGGGATCTGTACGAGTCCTCGCCGGACATCGTCCTGGAGCCGCCCGGGGCCGCGGTCTCCGACCTCAACTACCGGCTGCACCGGCGGGTGATCGAAATACGGGACGGATGGCGGGAGTTGCGCCCCTACATCGACCGCACCACGAACGGCGACGGCGGGGCGGGCCCCAGGGGGAGCGAGGAAGCCCGGCAGGCGTTCGCCGAGGCGGCTCAGATCAGGCAGGCGCTGCACGCCAAGCGCACCGGCACCATTCCCGACGACAACGCGGACACCGGCGACTTCGGGGACCGCGACACGGACAACTTCACCGCAGAGGTCGTCTGGCTCACCAAGGTGGCCTCCGCCTACCGGCGGCTCGGCAAGGCGCGCTGAACGGCCGCACGGCGCGCTGAGGGACCGTAGGCGCGCCCGCGCCGAGGGCTGAGGGCGCTGGTGCTGGTGCTGGTGCCGAGAGAGGATCCCGCCCGGTCTGCCCCCGTCAGGCCGAGCGGGACTTCCCCCGTGATTCCCCCGTTTCCTTCTTCCGAGCCGAGTGGGTGGCCCCACTCGGCCCGGCCCGGGCCCGGACCCGGAAGGCCGGGCCGGACCAGGCCGATGGAGCTGGTAGCCAACTCGACCACCCCCGTGAGCGGAGTTAGCTATCAGCTATCGGCGAGGTCCACGGTGGCGGAGTTGCGCCCGATTGTCAACTGACCGCTAATCTGCGAAACTGACGATTAGCCGGGGGCAAAGCCGAGGAGGTGAGGGAGGGAGATTCGCATGTCCGAGACTGACGACCGGCCCATGCTGGCAGTGCGTCTGGACAACCTCTTCAAGACGGTTCGTCCCAAGGGCAAGCACTGGACCAACGCCGAGGTGGCGGAGGAGCTCAAGCGGGCCAACCCCGAATTGAAAGTCGGGGGTGTGTATCTGTCGCAGTTGCGGACGGGCAAGCGCGCCAATCCCTCACCGGACCTGCTGGCCGCCCTGGCACGCTTCTTCGGCGTGTCGGTGGCCTACTTCTTCGACGACCAGGTCGCCGAGTCGGTGCTCAGCGAGATCGCCGCCATCGAGGCGCTGCGCCAGGCCGGGGTCCGCGCCGTGGCGATGCGCGCGGCGGGGATGAAGAAGGAGAACCTCGCGGCCATCACGACCATCATGGATCAGTACCGGCAGCTCCAGGGCCTTCCGCCGGTCAACGACGCCTCGGATGCGGAATGAGGGGTGCGGCTGGGTGAGGGGCGCCAACAGGGGACGGTCGGCCGATCACGACCGCCGCAGTCAGCTCAAGAAGCTCCGGAAGGCCGGTGCGCGGCGGATCGCCGACCTCGGCCTGCCGGAAGTGGCCGACGTGGCCGAGCTCTGCCGCCATCTCGGCGAGGTCCGCGGCCGCCCGATCACGCTGGTCCCGATGCCGATGCCGGCGACGCACCCCTGCGGCATGTGGGTCGCCGCCCGCGACGAGGACCTCATCTTCTATGACGCCAACACGACCAGCGCGCATCAGGAGCACATCATCTTGCACGAGCTGGGCCACATCATCTGCTGCCATCGCGGGGCGGGTTGGCTGGACGAGGCGAGCGCCCGCCTCCTCTTCCCCAACCTCGACCCCGACCTCGTGCGTGACATGCTCCTGCGCGCGACCTACGACGACGTCCAGGAGCAGGAGGCGGAGATCATCGCCTATCTGCTCTCCCAACGGGTGGGCGGCACCGAGGATCGGCATGGCGCGCCCACGGCAGGGGACGCCGGGGCATCCGGGCGGGACGCCATGCTCAGCCGGATCGAACGCACCCTGATCTGAGGTTGATCCGACGGTGCCTCACTCATCCCCCGGTGGCCGCCACCTCCTCGGCCAGGATCGCCACGGTGCGCCGGATGTCGTCCTCACGGTGCTCGCTGGTGACGAAGAACCGCAGCCTGGCGAGCCCCTCCTCCACGGCGGGGTGGAAGATCGGATCGGCGATCACACCGCGGTCGAACAGCCGGTCCACGATGTGCAGGGTCCTCGCCGAGTCGCCGAGGAGACACGGCACGATCGGGGTGTGGGCGCTGGTGCCCGTCGCCAGACCGGCCGAGCCGGCCAGGCCCAGGAAGAGCTCCGCGTTGCGCCGCAGCGCGCGCACCCGGTGGGGCTCGGCGACGATCAGCTCGGTGGCGGCCAGCGCCGCGGCCGCGTTGGCCGGGGTCAGGCCGACGCTGTAGACGAAGCCCGGCAGTGTGTGCCGCAGCCACCGCACCATCCGGGCCGAGCCGCCGAGATAGCCCCCGCAGCTGGCGAACGTCTTGGACAGGGTGCCCATCCACAGGTCCACATCGGTCCGGTCGACGCCGAAGAACTCGCCGACGCCACGGCCGCGTTGGCCCACGGTGCCGATGCTGTGCGCCTCGTCGACCATCAGCAGGGCGCCGTAGCGCCGCTTCAGCTCGATCATGGCGGGCAGGTCCACCAGGTCGCCGTCCATGCTGTAGGCGCCCTCGACGACGATCAGCACGCGTCGGAACCGGGACCGGTTGCGCCGCAGGGTGTCCTCCAGCGCGCCGATGTCGTTGTGGGCGAACGGGCGCCGTGCCGCCCCGGACAGCGCGCAGCCCTGGAGGATGCTGTCGTGGGCGAGCGCGTCGTGCACCACCAGGTCCCGCGCGCCGACGAGGTGCCCGATCGCGGTGACGTTGGTGGCGTGGCCGCTCACCAGCGCCAGGCAGTCCGCGGTGCCGAGGAAGTCGGCCAGCGCCCGCTCCAGCCGTACGGTCAGGTCCCGTTCACCGGAGAGCACCCGGCTCGCCGAGACCGAGGTCCCGTACCGGTCCACCGCCTGGTGCACGGCCTCGTTGACCGCCGGATGGCCGGAGAGCCCCAGGTAGTTGTAGCTGCCGAAGGACAGATACGGCCTTTCGTCGATCATGGTCGTATCGCGGATGGTGCCCTGGTGGACACGGAAGTACGGGAAGCCCGCGCCGCTGCCCGTGATCGTGCTCAGGCGCTCCTCGAACTGCCGCACCTCGGGGAAGTCATCGGCGCACGCGGTCGCCGCGTCCCAGTCCCCCCGTGTCTCCCGGGGCGGTGGCTCACCGAGGACGGGCGCCCCGGTGAGATGCGGATCGACCAGCCCGACCAGCCGTTCCACGGTGAGGTCGGGCGAGAAGATCTCCTCGGTGCGGAATCCCGGTATCCGTTTGCCGATGTTGACCTCGAGCTCCTGGAGCATCAGGGAGTCGAAGCCGAGGTCGGTCACCAGCTCCATCCGCTCGGCCAGATCGGCGAGCGGGAACACACCGGTCCGCGAGAGCTCTTCGAGCACGATGGTCGCGGCGGATCCGCCACCGGCCCGCGCGTCCACCGGCCCGGTCCGGCCCTCCCCCACTGCCGCGAGGGCGGGCGGGGCCTCCTCGGGGGCGCGCGCCGACTCGTCCACCGCCCAGTGGTGGCGCGGAGCGAGCGGGCTCGGTGGCAGGGTGCAGGGCGGTATGCGCTCCATCACCGGGCGGAGCCCCGCGCCGGTGACCGCCCGCTCGGCGAGCCGGGCCAGCGCGGCCGAGCGTTCCTCGGCGGGCAGCGAGCCCGGAGCGGGCACGGCGGCCTCCGGCTGCTCACCGGGTGGCACCGTGCCGGCCATCTGCCCCGGCCCGAGCTGCCCGGCGCGGCCGGCCGCCACGGCCTCGGCCGCTGCGGTCAGCTTGGTGACGGCGTCGGCGGTGTCCTCGGCCACCAGGGCGAGGCGTTCGGCGAGCGGAGCCCGGCGGGCCAGGGTGTCCGCCACCCCGGCCAGCGGCGGCCGGTCCTCGGCGAGGGTGTCGGCCAGCTCCCGGGCGTAACGGACCAGCCCGGCCCGGTCGCGGGCGCTGAGCACCAGCAGCCGCGGCCCCTCGTCCGGTGCGGGACGGGCCGGTGCGGTGGCGCACTCCTCGACCACCAGATGGACACCGGTGCCGCCGAAGCCGAAGGCGCTCACCCCGGCCCGGCGCGGCTGCCCGGACTCCGGCCATACGGTCGGCTTCGTCGGAATGGTCAGCCGCGCGGCCTCGAGCCCGGAGCGGTCGGCGAGATCGAACTCCGGCTGTGGCGGTATCACTCCCCGGTGCACGGCCAGCACGGTCTTGACGAGCCCGGCCATCCCGGCGGCGTTGAGCGCGTGTCCGACCACCGCCTTCACCGCGCCGAGGAACGCGGGCGCGCCCCGCTCGCCCCGCAGTTCGCCCAGGACGCCGACCTCGACCGGATCGCCGACGGTGGTCCCGGTGCCGTGTGCCTCGAGGTAGCCCACCGCGTCCGGGGTCAGATCGGCGTCGCGGTAGGCCCGGCGCAGGGCCCTGAGCTGACCGGCCGCCTGGGGGTGCATTCCGCCCTGTACGGTCCCGTCGTTGGCCGTGCCCACACCCCGTATCACCGCGTAGACCCGGTCGCCCGCGGCCAGCGCGTCGGCCAGGGGGCGCAGCGCCAGGACCCCGGCGCCCTCCCCCAGGACGAAGCCATCGGCCTCCGCGCCGAACGGCAGGCATCTGCCGCTGCGCGAGATGGCGCCGATCCGGCACAGCCCCACCAGCAGATCGGGGGCGAGGATCAGCTGGGCGCCGCCCGCGAGGGCGATGCGGCAGCGGCCCGCGCGCAGTGCGAACACGGCGTTGGCCACGGCCATGAGGCCACCGGAGCACGCCGAGTCCAGCGCATAGCTCTCGCCGTGCAGATCGAAGACCGAACTGACGGTGTTCGGCCCCATGTTGAGCAGGAGTCCGGCCACGGACGAGCCGTGCAGCCCGTCCACCGCGCGGACCGTCTCCGGCCACTGGGGATCGGTGGCCCGCGCCCCGAACTCACCGCCGGTCAGCTGGCGCATCCGGATGCGCATGGTGGTGATCTCGCGATAGCCGCTCTCGGTGAGCGCCGTGATCACCGAGGTCTCCTCGCGGTCGAAGTCCTCGGCCTCCCATCCGGCGTCCTGGATGGCCTCACGGGTCAGGTCGATCAGCAGCCGCCCTTGCGGGTCCATCGATCTGGCCCGGCGTGGCGGGATGCCGTAGTGCGCCGCGTCGAAGTGGCCCACGTCCGGCAGCAGCGCCATGGTGTCCGTATAGGTCGAGGATGTGTCGCGTAAGTTGTCGCTGAGGAAGGTGGCGGTGCGCCATCTCGAGTCCGGGACGGTGGCGAACTGCGCCCTCGGTTCGTTGAGCAGCCGCCAGTACTGGTTGACGTTCCGCGCCCCCGGGAACCGGCAGGCCATTCCCACGATCGCGACGTCATCGCGCCGCGTTCCGCTTGTGCCCACTGTGGATTCCTTCGCTCTCACGGCCGTCACCCGGCGGTGTCCAGTCGCTCGCGCCACCACTCCACCGTCGCCTTGACCTGCTCGTCGACGGGGGTGGCGCGCACCGCGAACTCGGCTTCGTAGGCGCTCGCGTCCATGATGAAGGGCCGGTCGAACTGGTACCGGACCTCCTTCAGCTCGCGGAGCAGCGGAGAGACCAGCGACGCGAGTGCCAGCACGGCCGACGGCAGCCCGCGCACCGCGACCGGCCCGGTCTCCGCCTGCGTGGCGAGGCGGCCCACCATCTCCCGGGTGGACAGCGCGGGCGCCGTCGGCACGTGCCAGGCCCTCCCCCAGGCCCGCTCCTCGCCCGCCACCTCGGCCAGGGCGGCGGCCACATCGGGGATATAGCTCCAGCTGTGCGGGGTGTCCGGGTCCCCGAGCGAGGAGACCGGCTTGCCGCGCAGCACACGTGGCACGACCCGCGCGGCCAGGTGCCCGCCGTCGGTCACCCCGGGCCCGAAGAAGTCCGACGCCCGCACCTCGACCGCCTTGATACGGCCCTGCTCATGGAGGTCTCGCGCCTGCTCCCACGCGGCGGCGCGCACCCGCCCCTTGGTGCCGGTGGCGGCGAGCGGCAGCTCCTCGGTCAGGGGGCCGTCCACCGGGCCGTACCCGTAGAGGTTGCCCAGCATGACCAGGACCGCCCCGGTGGCCTCGGCGGTCGCGCAGAGCGACGAGACCAGGGGCGGCCATTCACTCGCCCAGCGGTGGTAGGGCGGTGCGCCACAGCTGTAGAGGGCGGCGGCGCCCCGCACGGCCTCGGTCAGTCGTTCGCTGTCCGTCGCGTCCAGCGCGACGTGCTCGATACCCGGTTCCGGGCTCCGGCCCGACCTGGTGATGACGCGTACCGTATGGCCCCTTTCGGCGAGCAGCCGAGCAGTGGCCGCCCCCGCGGGCCCGAATCCTATGACGACATGAAGGTTCACGCGCGCACACTAGCGCGAGTATCCGTGGCTTTTGCGGCAGACGTTCCGATGGGCCGCTCACTCCGTTCACTCCGTTCGCCGGGAGGCGCCGGTTCCCGCTGACGGCAGGTAGCGCGGCGCCCGCCAGGCGTGCAGCCGGCGCTCCACCGCGGCGCCCAGCGACAACAACTCGGTGTCCTCGTGGTCACCGGCCATCAGGAGCACGCCCACGGGAAGCTCGTCCACGAACCCGGCGGGCACCGACAGGGACGGGTATCCGGCCACGGCCGCGGGGGTCGAGGACGGGATCACATCGTTGTCGCCGCGCGCGCAGTCGGTGGTCCAGGCGGGCGGGTTCGTCGGCGAGGCGATGGCGTCCAGGTGGTGGGTGGCCATGGTCTCGTCGAGGGAACGCCGTGCGAGGTCCTTCAACTCGGCGCGCATCGCCCGGTATTCGGGGTCGGTGGTGGGAGGTGCGGCAAGCGCCTGCTCGAACAGCTCCTGCCCTGCGAAGCAGGTCTGCTCCGCCGGGTGTGCGCGGTTGAATTCGATCAGCTCGGCGAGGTCGTGCGGCCCCTCGCGGGTGGCGAGGTAGGCGTCGATGTCCCGGTGGAACTCGCTCAGCAGCGCGGGGAATTCCAGCTCGGCCAGCCGGTCCTGGTACGGCGGCGTCACCTCGACGACCTCGGCTCCCGCCGCGCGCAGTCGCTGCGCGGTACGGGTCATCACGGCGTCCACCTCGGGCCCGAGCGAGGGCAGCCGCCACAGGCCGATGCGCTTGCCGCGCAGACCGGGCGTCTCCGGGAGGGCGGCGGGATCGCCGCGGAGTGCGGTGCCGCTGAGCACCGAGAAGGTGAGCGCGGTGTCGATCACATTGCGCGCCATCGGCCCCGCGGTGTCCTGCTCGGCGGAGATCGGGACCACTCCGGACTGGCTGACGAGGCCGAGGCTGGGCTTGTGGCCGACCACCCCGTTCATCCCGGCCGGGCACACGATGGAGCCGTCGGTCTCGGTGCCGATCGCCACCTGCGCCAGCGACGCGGCGAGCGCGGCGCCCGAACCGGCGGACGAACCGCAGGGGTTGCGGTCCAGCACGTAGGGGTTGCTGGTCTGCCCGCCGACGGCGGACCACCCCGAAGTCGGCTTCGCGGCACGGAAGTTGGCCCACTCGGACAGATTGGTCTTGCCGAGGATCACCGCCCCCGCGTGGCGCAGCCGTGTCACCAGGGCGGCGTCCGTGTCCGGCGGGCTTCCGGCCAGCGCCAGCGACCCGGCGGTCGTGGGCAGGTCGCGGGTGTTCACATTGTCCTTGAGGAGGACGGGGATGCCGTCGAGCGGGCCACGGGTGTGGCCGCGCCGATGCCTGGCGTCGCTGGCGGCCGCCTGCCGCAGGGCGGTGGGGTCGGTGCGCAGCACCGCGTGGATCGTGGGGTCGATGGCCTTGATCCGCCGCAGATAGGCGGTGGTCAGGGCCGACGAGGTCAGCGAACCGTTCGCCATTCGCGCCTGGAGTTCGGGGATCGTCACCGTGTCGAGATCGACGCCGAGTTGGGCGGGGGAAGCGGCCGCCGATGCCGGCGACGGAATGCCACCGCCGGCATCGGCGGCCTCGGCGGCCTCGGCCCGTGATTGCGGTGCGCCCGCGCAGAGGGAGCCCGCCACCAGGGCGGCGACCAGCGTGGCAAGGCTCGGCTTCCTCATGGCGCTCATGACCCTCATGCTCCTCATGAGGGTCAGCGCACTACAGCCCGGCGACCCGGCGCAAGGGCGTTACGCGCCGAGCTTCGGGCGCGGACGCCGACGGGTGTCCGGCGGATCTGTCCCCTCCCCGCCCCTTCCCGCTACCAAGGGCTTCGCCCCTGGACCCCGGAGTTTGGGGCGGAGCCCCGGTCCGGGGTCTGGAGCGCAACCCCGGGTCCGGGGTCCTGGGACGAAGCCCCAGTTTCGGGGTCTGGAGCACAGCCCCGGGTCCAGGGTCCTGGGACGAAGCCCCAGTTTCGGGGTCTGGAGCACAGCCCCAGTCCGAGCGCTGAGGACGGAGCCCCGGGTCCGGGGACCAGGGGCGAAGCCACACCTTCGGGCCCTGGAACACAGCCCCAGTCCGAGCCCTGGCGGCGGAGCCCCAGTCCGGGCTCTGGGGCGCGGCCCCGGGTCCGGGGGCCAGGGGCGGAGCCCCGGTTTCGGGGTGCTGGGGCGGAGTCCCGGGTTTTGGGGGCTGGGGCGGAGTCCCGGTTTTGGGAAGGGGCGGGGAGGGGAACGGCTCGCCGCAGGCGTCGAGACCCGCCGAACACCCCCTAGCCTCGGCGCAGGCTCGCCAGGAAGCGCCAGAGCGCGGAGCGGGGCCGTTCCGGCTCGGCGGGGGCGGACGCGGCGGGCTCCGGCAGCGGGGCGGGCGCCGTGGCTCCGGCGGCCGGGGGCAGCGGGGCCTGCCGAGTCCGCATCCGGTACCGGACCGGGAAGGACTTCATGCCGCGTACATACGTGGACGAGCGCCACGGCAACTGGTCGACGGGCAGCCCGAGTTCGAAGTCACACCGTTCGAACAGCTTGCCCACCGCCGTGGTGACGATCATGTCGGCCAGCCCCCGGCCCGGGCACTGATGCGCCCCCGCGCCCCAGGCCAGATGGGCGCGCGAACTCACCGACGCGTCCTGACTGCCGGGCGGGGCGAACATCGGGTCGCCGTGCGCGGCGGCGATCGAGGGCACCACCACATCGCCCGCGGCGAGCCGGAAGTCCCCCAGGTCGGTGTCGACCGCGGGGAAGCGGAAGGTGAGGTTGACCCACGGCGGCGAGGCGATGTGCACGCGGTTGACCAGCTCCTCGACCGGCCCCGCCATCAGTCCGGCCCGCGTCCCGGCCTCCCCGGCCAGCACCTCCAGCACGCTGTTGGTGATGGCGTGGCTGACCAGCTCCGACATGATGACGATGATCGCGTAGAGCTCCAGGCCGATCTGCTCCACCGTCAGCGGGGGCTCGATGGCGAGCAGCCGGGTGGTCAGATCGTCACCGGGGTTCTGCCTCTTGTACGCCGCGAGTTCGGTCGTCGCGGCCACCAGCCGGCCCACGGCCGCGCCGGCGTCCGGACCGCCGTCCACCATGCGCCAGGAGTCCATGAACACGTCGTCGCCCTGGTCGACCGGGAAGCCGAACAGCCGGTTGACGGCCATCAGCGGCAGCGCCCGCGCGAACTGCGCGCCCAGGTCCACCCATCCGCTGTCGCCGCCGTCCGCGAAGAAGGTGATCAGCTCATCCGCGTGGCGGGAGACGGCGTTCGCCAGCTCCCAGGACTGGGGCGCGTCGGAGTCCTGGAAGGGGGCGAGTGCCTCCTCCACGGCGGCGCGTGTCGCCTTGTGCCGCTGGTCGTCCTGGACCAGCAGATGGCTGACCTGGTAGCCAGGCAGATGCGGCCAGTCGGACGGCACCCGGCCCTCGCTCAGCCACCGCCAGTGCTGGACGTCCTTCTTCCATGCGCTCTCGTCGCGCAGTACCTCCCGCACCTCGCGGTAGCCGAGCACCAGCCAGACCGGCACCCCGTGCAGATCGACGGGTGCCACCGGCCCGTACCGGGCCCGCAGGCGTGCGTAGACCGCGGCGGGCCGGGTCTCGAAGTCCCGTGTCATCAGCGGCTCGACCGCCAGGGACTCCAGCTCGGACGGCGCGGAGGCAGGAAAGTGCATTTCGGTGTCCTTAGTGCGACAGCTGGGCCATTCCGGCCGGGCCGCGGGTCCGTGTGGGGGAAAGCCACACGGCATGTGACGCGCGGCACGGAGCGAGAGTCGGCCCGCTACGGCGCAGGCCACACTAGCGGCCGTTCGGCGGGCTGAACAGCGTGGCCGATCTGCGGGGCCAATCTGCGGGGCCGATCTCCGTGATCCAGCGGATGGCGCGCGTCAGGGCTTGTGGCCGACCGCCTCCGCGTAGAACGAGCGGTCCACGACCTTGTCCTCGGGCAGTGGGTCGCCCTCGACCACCCCGGCGGTGGCGTACGCCTTCTGCAGGCGGTTCACGGTGCCCGCGCGAATCTCCCAGTCCATGCGCAGCGACGGCACGGCGGCCAGGATGTCCGGCTCGGTCTTGAGCGCGTCGCCGAGGTCGTCGAGGAATGCCTTGTCCTTCTTGTAGTCCCCGGCGAAGTAGGTGTTGACGGTGCGGATGTAGGCGCGCAGGAACGCCACCCCCGCGTCCGGGTCCCCGGTCAGCAGATCGGGTCCGAACAGCAGCCCGCCGAGCGGTTCGCCCCGCGGCTGACCGCCGAGGAAGGCGTAGCCCGCGTCGCCGTCCACCTGGCGCCACACCGGGTCGAGCAGCCAGGCCGCGTCCACTCCGCCGTTCTTCAGCGAGGCGAGGACCTCGGCGGGGCCGAGCTGCTGGAAGCGGACGCTGTCCACATCGGCCTTGTGTGCGGCGAGCACCTTCTCCATCGGGTAGGTGATGACCGAGCCCTTGCCGATGAGGGTGCCGACCGTACGGTCCTTGAGGCTGACCCCGCCCGCCGTCTCGCCCGGCCGCAGCCTGGCCCAGAATCCGCTCCTGGAGCCGGGCGCGGGCGTGAAGTTGCCGGCGACCCAGCGAATGTCGAACCCCTGCCGGATGCCGTTGAGCACGGCGGCCTCCGGCGCCGCGTACTGGACGTCGATATCGCCCTTGGCGAGCAGCGGAAGCGCGTCCGGGGTGGGCAGCAGCTTCACTTCGACGTCGAGCTTCTCCTTGCTGAATTCGCCCTTGGCCACGCCGATCCGCAGGGGCGCCAGATACTCGGCGGTCAGCGTGGAGGCGGAGACGACGACCTTCGTCTTCTTCTTGAGCGGCTTCGGCGCGGGCGCGCCGGGTACGCAACGGGCGGGCCCGCGGGCGGCGGACAGGTCGGAGGGGTCGGTCCAGCCCTTGGCGCAGCCCGCGACGGGGGTGATCGGGCGGGGCTTGCCCCGCGAGTCCGGGCCCGCCGAGTCCGAGGTCTGTGCGTCGCAGGCGGCGAGGGAGCCGAGGACGCCCAACAGGGTCACGCCCGTGAGCAGGGCGCGGGCGAGGGAGGGTGTCCGTGCCATGGGTGCCGCCTTCCGGGGGCCGGGGGCCGGAGCCGAGGTGGGGGTCAGGACTGGGGCCGGCCGCGGTCCCGCGGCGCCCAGGGGGTGAGCCGGCGGCCGATGAACCGGACGAGTTCGGAGAAGACCACGCCGAGCACGGCCACGCAGACGATGCCGACGAACATCACGTCGTTCTGGAACAGCGTCCGCGAGTCGAAGATCAGGTGGCCGAGGCCGTCGTTCGCGGCGATCTGCTCGGAGGCGACGATGACCAGGACCGCCACTCCGGCCGCGACCCGCATGCCGACGAGGACCTGCGGCAGCGAGGCGGGCAGCAGGACATGGCGGAACATCTGCCAGGGACCGGCGCCGAATACCTGTCCGGCCTCCCGGTGGCCCTCGGCGACGCCCATCACGGCGGCCATCGTGGAGATCCACACGAAGAAGAAGACGGTGGTCGCGACGAGCGCGATCTGGGGTCCCTCGCCGAGGCCGAACATATTGAGGAACACGGGGAGCAGCGCGAGCTTGGGCACGACGTACAGGGCGTCGAGCAACGGTTCCAGCGCCGCGCGGACCATCCGCAGCGCGCCCATCAGCAGCCCGAAGAGATAGCCCGCGGCGGTGCCGAGCGCGTATCCGGCGATCACCCGCTTGAGCGTGGCCCATACGTCCGGCCACAGCTTGCCGTCGGCGGCGCGCTGCCAGCCGTCCGCCGCGATCGTGGACGGCGCGGGGTAGATACGCGAGTCGATCCAGCGCTGATCCGCGGCGAGCTGCCACAGCAGGACCAGCGCGGCGGGCACGGCGAGGGCGAGGGAGAGCTCGATGGCGCGGCGGCGCCGGTGGGCACGGACCGGATCGCGCTCCCCCGGTCCGGGGCGCCGCACCAGCAGCGTCGTCTCGGCGGACCCGCCGTCCTGTTCACCTTCACGGGGGTGTTCACCGGGCCCCGCGGTCCGGGCCGACGCTGCCGTGTTCTCGCTCGTCATGAGGGCTTCCCCACCGGGTCCGCCGGAGCGGTGGCACCGGCCCCGCCCCGCTGGACCTCGTCGCGCAGGAGTTCCCACAGCTCGGACCGCAACGCGGCGAACTGCGGAGCGTGGCGCAGCGCCCCGGTGCGCGGGCGTTCGAACGGCGGGTGCCGTTCGGCGATCACCCTGCCGGGTCTGGCCGACATCACCACCACCCGGTCCCCGAGCACGATCGCCTCCTCCAGGCTGTGGGTGACGAACAGTGCGGTGGTGCGGGTCGCCTGGCACACCGCGAGCAGCTCGTCCTGGAGGATGGTGCGCAACTGGGCGTCGAGCGCGGCGAACGGTTCGTCCAGGAGCAGCACCTCCGGCTCCACCGCGAGCGCGCGGGCGATCGCCACCCGCTGCCGCATCCCGCCCGACAGGGTGGCCGGGTAGGCGTCGGCGAAGTCGGAGAGGCCGAGCCGGGCCAGCCAGTCCCTGGCCCGCGCGTCGGCGGCCCTGCGTGGCACCCGCCGCACATCGAGTCCGAAGCGGACGTTGGCCAGCACGGTCTTCCAGTCGTAGATGCCGTAGTCCTGCGGGATCATCGCGGCCGGGTGGCGGCGACGCGCGCGAATCTCGACCTCGCCACCGCTGGGGCGGACGAGTCCGGCGACGATGCGCAGGAACGTGGACTTGCCGCATCCGGACGGGCCGACGATGCAGCAGAACTCCCCGTGTCGAATGTCCATGTCGAGTGGTCCGAGGGCGTGCACCTGCCGGGCTCCGTGCCCGAAGGTGCGGGTCACCGCGCGGGCACGTACTTTCGGCGCGGCCCCGGGTGTGGTGTGCGGCTCCACCCCGTAACTCCTGATCCGATTGAGCGGGCTGTCGTGCGACAACGGCTGCGCGCACCGCTTCACGATATGACGGACCGTCAGATTCGGGCAAGGGTGGCGGCGCGACCGGCATCCCAGGGGCAGCAGCAGGCGACAGCTCAGGACAGGCGGCGGCACAGCAGCGCGTCCGGGCTGCCGGAGCTGCCCACCCGCGTGGTGAAGGCGATACCGGCCGCGTACTCGCCGTCCGCGCACTGGCCCTTGTAGGCGCCACGGGCGAAGTCGCCACCGGCGGCGTCGGCGGGCCGGTTGTCGGAGCGGTCGAACCAGACCGTACGTCCGGTGGTGCCCAACGGGGTGCGGGCCGGGGCGCACAGCGCGGCGGACACCCGGCCGCCGCGGCGGCTGTATCCGATGAGGAACTGGTCCGAGGGGCACTGGAACTTGGTGTAGCCGGAGGCCCAGTCGCCACCGGCGGGCACGTACCGTTCATCCGTGACGACCGTATGGGCGGTGCCGGGGGCGCGCGGGTCGTCGGCGCCGGTGTCGGTGCACAGTCCGCGCCCGGCGGTGTGGCTGAGGCCGATCAGCCGCAGCCCATCGGGGCAGGCGGCCTTGTAGGCGCCCGGATCCCAGTCGCCCCGGCCCCGCTCGATGAGCGACTGCACATGGTCGCCGTGGTCGGTGACGAGCATGCGCCAGACCGGGACGCGGTCGACGGGACCGGTGCGTTCGGGCGCGGTCATCAGCCGCTGCCACGCCGTACCGCGCCAGTCGCCCTGGTCGAGGATTCCGTATCTGCGGCCCGCGGAGTCGTAGCGCAGCAGCGACCAGTTGTCGTGGCCTTCCCATCCCACGAGTGGCCAGTAGGCGAAGTCGGCGTCGTGGTCGGCGAAGTAGTCGGTGATGTTGGTGAACCAGGCGCGCGGCGCGGTGCCCGTCTCGGCCGATCCGATGCCGAACTCGCTGATCCACACCGGTGCCGTGTAGTGCCGCCCGCTGTCCTCGGCGACGAAGAACGCCTGGTCGGTGAGGACTCGATACAGCTCATCGCGGCTGAGGTCCTGGTACCGGGGGTCGTGTGTCTCGCCGATGCCGGTGGCGCCGCTGTGGCGCGGGCCGGTGTATCCGTAGAAGTGGGCCGAGTACACCAGCTTGTGGGCGTCTGTGAGGGTGTGCGAGAGGGTGCGCGCGGGGGCCAGGGTGGGGCGCTCGTGGGGCAGCCCGTCCACCGGAATCCCGGTCCAGTTGATGCCCTCGATCACGATGAGGAGGTCGGGGTCGGCCTCGGTGAGGATGCGGTCGGCGGCGCGCTGCGCGGCGGTGTACCAGTCGTGCTCGTCGCCGAGACCCCAGTTGGGGTCGTCCAGGACATCGCGGCGCACCTCGTTGTAGAGGTCGGCGCCCACCACGCGTGGCACATCGGCGTAACGGCGGGCCATGAAGACCCAGTCGTCGATCCACCGCTCGGTGGACTGGCCGCTGTTCCACCGCTCGTTGCCGTCGATGCCGCAGCACCACCGGGTGGTGTTGGTGTGGTTGTTGAGGATGACGGCGAAGCCGTCCCGGCTGAGAGCGGACACCACGGCGTCGAAGATCTGCAGGGGTGTCTTTCCGCGCAGTTGGGTGTTGGCGGCCACGGCGCTGTCCGGGACGGTCGCCGTGGCGTGGATCATCTCGTTGGAGAACGGCAGCCGGACGCTGTTGATGCCGAGCCGGTGGAAGTCGGCGAGCAGCGTCGGGAGGGGAACCCGGTCCAGGCCGAGGGGGATGCCGGAGGAGTTCTGCCCGGAGTGGTGGTTGGCGGGGTCCTCGACACTGCCGCTCCCCGTCCACGACCCTTGCGCGCCGTCCCAGTTGGCCGACTTGAGCCGGAAGCGGTCACCCTTGGCGTCCACGATGTACCGGCCGCGGGTCGACAGCGGCGGCTGCCAGCTGTCGGCCGCGGGAGTGGTGACGGAGGTGGCCGGGGCGGTGGTGCGGGCTTCCCCCGTGGTGGGCTGCTGGGCGGTGGCGACCGGTCCCGGCGCCGTGGCCAGCAGGGCGAGGATCGACGCGATTCCCGTCAGGTACCTGAGTGTTCTCCTGGTCGGCATGCGGCCTTCCCGTGGGTGAGCGATGGTGCCCGAACGCGGCTCCGCCGGACCCGGCGCGCCCGGGCACCATACTGACGGTCCCTCACATAACCGTCCAGACAGCGTGCGATCAGCCGGGCGGCTCGATCCCCAGCCGTACCCCCTGCGTTTCGCCGGACGAGGGCCCGGTCTCCAGCAGGAGTTCTCCGGGTTCGACGGCGAGGCCCAGGTCCCGGGTGACGGAGGCGAGGGTGTCGGCGTCGATCGCGAACACGGCGTCGGCCTCCTCCCCCGGTCGCAGATCGAGGCGGGTGAAGCCGCGGAGCTCGCGGATGCGGGGCCACGAGTGGCCGCCCGACAGCCGGCGCACATAGAGCTGGACCGTCTCGCGCACCGGCCGCTCACCCGTGTTGCGCACGGTGACCCGGCAGCTGAGCGTCGGGTCGTCCGGTGTCACTCGGGCGCGCGAGAGTCGTGGCGGCGCGTAGCCGACCGTGGTGTACGACAGTCCGTGGCCGAAGGCGTAGCGGGCGGTGGCGGGCTGGTCCACATAGCCGCGGTACCGGTGGT
Organism: Streptomyces endocoffeicus; assembly: GCF_016741935.1. GTDB lineage: Bacteria > Actinomycetota > Actinomycetes > Streptomycetales > Streptomycetaceae > Streptomyces > Streptomyces endocoffeicus. The sequence goes on from NZ_JAERRG010000001.1 coordinate 2,043,241, forward strand.
CCTTGGCGTTGTAGAACACCGGCAGCTGCGCGGCCGACCTGGGGATGGACACCGGCAGCCGCCCCTCGGGCCCGGCCGCGCCGAACAGTACGTCGGCGACGGCCCGTCCGCCCCACGGACCCGGGTACCAGGCGCTCAGCACCGCCGCGGCCGTGCCGGAGAGGTCGGGCAGGGCATGCGGACGGCCCTGGACGAGGACCACGACGACCGGAACACCCGTGGCCGCCACCGCGTCCAGGAGCGCCAACTGCCCGTCGGGCAGGCAAAGTTCGGCCAGGTCGACGCCCTCGCCGCAGGTCATACCGGCGGGGTTGGCGGAGCTCACGACGGCCGCGCCGTTGCTGTCGAAGGCGGTGTCACCGGACCGGGCGCTGGACCCGCCCAGGACGAGCACCGCGCTGTCCGCCGCTGCCGCCAGCGCGACCGCCTCGGGGACACCGGAGAGGTCGCCGCCGACCAGTTCGCACCCGGGCGCGTAGGTGACCTCGGTGTCCGGCGGGGCGGCCGAGCGGATGCCGTCCAGGACCGTGACGTGGCGGGAGCCGGGGCGCTGTGGCGCTGTGTAGTCGCCGATCTGCTGGGCGATGGAGTCGGCGTTCGGGCCGAGGACGGCGATCCGGCGGGCCGAGGGCGTCAGCGGCAGGACTCCCCCGTCGTGGGCGAGCAGTGTGATGGACGCGCGGGCTACGCGTTCGCTCAGCTCACGCGGGTCGGAGGGCCGGTCCACGGCAGACGCGTAGGGCCGCTCGAAGAGGCCCAGGCGGAACTTCAGCGCCAGCACCCGGGCCACGGCGGTGTCCAGGGTCCGCTCCGCGACGAGCCCCTGGGCCACCGCCTCGGCCAGCCGCGGAAAGCAGGCGTCCCAGAGGCTGAGGTCGCATCCGGCGTCGAGGGCCAGGGCGCCCGCGGCCACCGGGTCGCCCGTGAGCCGGACCAGGCGGTCGATGGCGCCGCCGTCCGCCATGACGATGCCGTCGAACTCCAGCCGCTCCCGGAGGAGTTCGGTCAGCAGCGACCGGCTGGCGACGCAGGGCAGGCCGTCGAATTCGTTGTAGGCCGCCATCACCCCGGCCGCACCGGCGCGTATCCCGGCCCGGGCCGCCGCCAGATGGATCTCGTGCAGTTCGCGGGCGCCCAGTTCGGTGGCCGCGCTGTTGCGTCCGCCGACGGTGGCCCCCTGCCCGGCGAAGTGCTTGAGCACCACGGCCACGTCGGCCGTGCGCATCCCCCGCACCAGCGCCTCGGTGAGCCGGGCCGCCAGATACGGGTCCTCGCCGAAGCACTCCTCCGCGCGGCCCCAGCGCGGGTCGCGCACCAGGTCGAGGGCGGAGACCAGCGCCACGTGGCCACCGCGTGCCCGCATCTCCGCGCCGACCGCGGCCGCCGCGGCCTCGTAGAGCGCGGGGTCCCAGGTGGCGCCCACGGCGAGGTTGACCGGCAGCACCGTGCCGTCCAGGGCCTGGTGGCCGTGCGGAACCTCCTCCGCGAACAGCACGGGTATGCCCAGCCGGGTGTTCTCCACGACATGCCGCTGTACGGCGTCGGCGACCCGCGCCCCGTCCGCCGCCGTGATGCCGTCGGCGAAGCCGACGCCGGACCAGGCGTCGGCCCGCTGGAGCCCGTACAGGGCTCCCATCCCGCCGTACGCGGCGACCTCGGCGCGGAAGGCGTCGGTGAGCCGGTGGCCGCTGTCGGTGCGCTCGTAGGCATGCCAGCCGTACATCCGCTGGTTGACCTGGCCGACCTTCTCGGTGAGCGTCATGCGCCCCAGCAGGTCGCGGACCCGCTCCGCCACCGGCGCGGTGGGGTCGCGGTAGAGCCGGCCGGTCATGTCAGCTCCAGGACGCGCACACCGTACGGGCCGAGTGTCACATCCGCCGTCGCCGCGCCGGACGCCAGGTCGTGCAGGGTGCCCTCGGCGGCGGGGCGGACGGTGACCTCCTCGGGGCTCTGGCTGACCAGCCATACGAAGCGGCGCCCGTCGTCGTGGACGAGGAGGTCCGCGCCGACGTGGGGGCTGTCGACCGTCACCGGGCGGTGGACCCCGGCCACGTCGGCGAGCGCGGCGTACAGCCGGTGGGTCTCCTCGGGGTTGGCGCGGGCGGTGCGGGCGGCCATGTGCTCCAGGGGGTAGGTGGCCAGGACGGTGCGGCCGCGCCCGGTGTCGCGCACCAGCAGGGCGGGCCGCCCGTGGGCGTCCACGGCCACCACCCGGGCGTCACGCGGAACCACCGGCAGATACGCCCGGCTGTCCTCGTTGCCCGCGACGGGGAAACGCAGCGAGGTCCCGGCCGTCAGCCCGCCGAAGTCCTCGGTGAACGTCATCTCCAGGACGTCGTCCTCGATGGGCTCGGCCACGCCGTAGGAGAGCTGCAGTTCGACGCCGAACAGCCCGTCCAGGTCGTCGAACCACGGGCCGCGGGTCCCCGGGTGCTCACCGGAGCAGAACGAGAGGTAGACGGTGGCGCCCGCGTGGGCGCGGCGTTCGAGCGCACGCCGGGTGCGCGTGGTGAGCTGGCGGGTGGCGGGGAGCAGATACAGGGCCGCGTCGCCGGGCAGCCCGTCGGCCTCCCGGGTGAAGCCCACCGGCAGGTCGGCGGCGCGCGTGGCCACATAGCCCTGGTGCAGCGATGTGAAGATCAGCGGCCGGTCGGCGGGCCTGCTGTAGGGATAGCCGCGTTCCAGGAAGGCGGGCACGACCAGCGCCGCGTCCGCGTCGGCGCGTCGGCAGTGTGCGAAGTCCACGGCCTTCAACACCTCGGCGAACGCCGCGAGTTCGAGCAGCGGGGCCTTGGGGGCGCCGGTGTGGTCGGTGATGCCGAAGTGCATCTCGAAGGGGTGGTGGTCGTACGGCGAGCGGTCCCACAGGTCGTCGTAGTCGGTGTTGTTCCAGGCGATCCAGCCCGTGGCCCCGCCGAGCAGCGAGTTGTGCAGGGTCTGCCGGTAGTACACCGCCGCGTTCCGATCGGACACGGTGTCCGTGGAGAGCCCGAACTCCTCCAGGACGACGGGCTGCCCGGTGACCGACGCCAGTTCGCACTCGAAGGCGGCGCGCAGGTGCTGACGCGGCCGGTCGGTGTCCGAGCGGTAGACGTGCGGGCCCACGAAGTCCACGTACTCGGCGGTGTCGCGCAGCGAGAAGCCGTTGTCGCGGCCGGTGACCTCGATGCCCCACGCGCCGTCGCCGAGGGAGACGGGCTGGTTGCCACCGGCCGCCCGTACGGCGTTGCACATGGCCTGCGCCCAGGCGGTCACCACCTCGGAGGAGGGCGGATCCACCTGGTAGACGCGGCCGTAGCCGGGCATCTCATTGGTGATGAGCCAGCCGGTGACCGCCGGGTGGTCCTTGAAGCGGCGGGTCATCTGGGACACGAACCAGGCCTGGCGGCCGACCATCCACACGTCCTCGTAGAGGTCGCGGCCGCCGCGCCAGGCGGGGTCCCAGTTCTCGCCCGACATATGGCCGACGATGAAGGTGGGCACCGTGCCCATCCCCGTCTCGGTGTGGGCGTCGAGGAAGTCGCGGAAGTGTGCGCACAGCGTCTCGTCGACGCGGTGGGGCTCCGGGTGGAAGTCGGGCCAGTAGAAGAACGACCGGGTCATCGTCAGGCCGTGCTCGCGCAGCACCCGCAGTTCCGCGCGGACCGTCTTCGGGTCGTAGTCGCGCCACATCAGGGGCCCGCCGGTGCGGGACCAGAAGTTGGCGCCGAGCCAGGGCAGGACGGCGGGGTGGTGGGTGAGCTGGGCGCTGTGGCGTCGCATGGTCCTTCTCGGATGTCGGTGGTACGGGGTGGGGGGTGGCCCGGCACGGGGCCGGGGTTCCGGGCGTCGGCGGGACGGCGTCAGCCAGGGGCGGGTCCGGTGGACTCGCGGATGACCAGCCGCGGCCGGTCGTCGAGCGCCGCCTCCTCGACGTCCTCGCCGCAGCGGGCGAGGAGCAGCCGGGCGGCGGCCGCGCCGACCCGCCGCACCTGCTGGTCGACCGTGGTCAGCCGGGGGTGCAGCCAGCGGCCGAGCGTCAGGTTGTCGTAGCCGACGACCGACAGATCGTCGGGGACGCGCAGCCCGGCGCGCTGGGCGGCGCCGATGCCGCACATCGCCATGGAGTCGTTGGCGTAGACGATCGCGGTGGCGCGGTCGGCGGCGTCCAGCAGGGCCTGGGTGGCGGCGACGGCGGACACCTCGGTGAAATCGGTGTGCAGGACCGCGTAGGGCCGCAGGCCCGCCTGCCGGAGGGCGGTCTCGAAGACACCGCCGCGCAGCCGGGTGTGCTTCAGGTCGGCGGGGCCCGCCACATAGGCGATCCGCCGGTGTCCGAGCCCGAGCAGATGGCGGACGACCTCCTCGACGGCGGCGGCCTGGTGGCCGAGGCCGACGCGTGGCACGGTGGCGGCCCGGTCGGGGGGACCGAGCAGCACGGCGGGCAGGCCGAGGCGGGCCAGCAGGGCGGGGCGCGGATCGTCGGCGCGGGCGTCGGTCAGGACGGCGCCGTCGACGCGGCCCTCGGCCGCGAGCCGTTTGTAGAGGGCGTTCTCCTCCTGGGCCCCGGCCACCAGATGCAGCAGCAGACCGTAGCCGCGGGGCGCCAGTTCGCCCTCGATACCGGTGATCAGCTCGCTGAAGTGCGGGTCCGCGCCGAGCACATCGGTGGGGCGCCGGACCACGAGGGCGAGGGTGCGGGTGCGGGCGCTGCGCAGGGCGGCGGCGGACGCGCTCGGCGACCAGCCGAGCTCCATCGCGGTGTCCAGGATGCGCTGCCGGGTGGCCTCCGACAGCCGCCCCTTGTCGTTGAACGCCTGGGACACGGCGGCGGTGGACACCCCGGCGGCGGCCGCCACCTCTTTGATGGTGGGGCGCCGTCCGGGTTTCGCGGCGGTCGTGCTCACGCCTTGACCGCCCCGTTGATGAGCGCCTGCTGCATGCGCTTCTGGAGCACCGTGTAGACGACCCATACGGGGATCAGCGTCAGGACGGTGCCGGCGGTGAGGACACCGTAGTCGGTGCCGGTGATGGCCTTGAGGGTGGGCAGGGCCACCTGCACGGTGCGCTGCTCGGGGTCGGGGCCGATGATGATCAGCGAATACAGGTATTCGTTCCAGAAGGTGAGGAAGTTCAGCAGGAGCACGGTGGCGATGCCGGGCAGGCACATCGGTATGTAGATGTGGCGCAGCACCGCGTAGGTGGACGCCCCGTCCATCCGGGCGGCCTCCTCCATCTCCCTGGGGATGGTCCGCATGAACTGCACCAGGATCACCACCGACAGTGGCATCGCCGTCGCGGGCAGGAAGAAGACCATGAACAGCCGGGTGTGGAACAGCCCGGTGGCGGCGGCGAGCAGGAAGGTGGGGAAGAGCGCCGCGAAGGTGGGGATCAGGAAGCCCAGCGAGAAGACCTTCTCCATCGCCGAGGCGAGCCGTCCCGTCGAGCGGGCGAGCGCGAAGGCCGCGGGCAGCGCCAGCAGCAGGGTCAGCGCCAGGGCGAGGACCGTCACCAGGGCGGAGTTGACGACGGCCGTGCCCAGGTCGGCGCTGTCGTAGGCGGTGCGGAAGTTGCCGAAGCCGAACGACTCGGGCAGGGCGAAGGGATGGGCGAAGATCTCCTCGTTGCTCTTGAACGCGGAGGCGAGGAAGTAGTAGAGCGGCACGATCAGCAGTACCGCGTAGGTCCACACCAGGATGTGTGCGGGCAGCCAGCGTTTGCCGAGTTTCATGGTGAGCCGCCTTACGGTCAGTAGTTCTGGCGGAACGCGCGGCGGATGGCGAGCAGCCCGACGAGTCCGGCCAGGAAGAGGATGACGCCGACGGTCTGGCTGTAGCCCAGGTCGGCCGCGATGAACGCCTTCTGGTAGACGAGGAACGACAGCGTCGTGGACGAGCTGCCGGGGCCGCCCTGGGTGAGCAGCAGCACGTGCTGCGCCGAACCGAAGAGGGTCCACAGGAACTGCAGCATGGTGACCACGCCGACGTAGTCGCGGATCACGGGGAAGTGGATGCGCCACATGGTCCGCCAGTGCCCGGCCCCGTCCAGCTGCGCCGCCTCGCCGAGGTCGTCGGGGACGCCGTCGAGCCGGGCGGCGAACAGGACGGCGGTGAAGCCGATCCCGCTCCACACGTCCAGGGCGATGAGGCAGGCCAGGGCCGTCGACGGCGAGGCGAGCCAGGCGTCGGTGAGCGAACCGAGCCCCACCGACTGGAGCGCGCCGTTGGCCAGCCCGTCCGGGGACAGCGCCGCGTAGAACACCATGGCCTTGGCGGGGGTGGAGATCAGGCCGGGGATGAACAACAGATAGCGGATCACCCGGTGTCCGGGCGGCTTCTGGGCCACGTAGTAGCCCAGCATGTAGGCGCACACGATCATGATCGGCAGTGCCACCGCCAGCTGGACGGCGGTATTGCGCACCGCGTCCCAGAAGACGGGGTCGTCCAGGACCGTACGGACGTTGCCGAGCCCGGCGAACGACACCGGCTGGAGCATGCCCGGCCAGTGCAGTGCGGCGATCACGAAGATGGCGACCACCGGGCCGATCATGAAGACCGCGTACCAGACCAGCGCCGGGATGGCGAGGATCGTGCCACCCTGCCGGGGTGTGCCGGTACGGCCTCTGGTGGCGGGCGGTGCGGGGTGGCGGATCGCGGCCCCGCCCGGGGGCGACGTCAGCGTCGTCATGAGGTGGCTCCCGTGGAGTCGGGCTCGGGATATGAGCGAACGGGCGGGCGGTTCACGCGGAGCGGTACGCGGTCTCGAGCGCGGCGCGGACCTTCGCGGCGCTGGTGCCGCGGGTGAAGGAGGTGCTGGTCGCGGTGATCAGCGGCTGGGCGGCGGCGGGCGGGACGAACACATCGGGCAGCAGCGCCTGGCTCACCGTCGAGCCCAGCCGCTGGGCCGCGGCGACCAGCGGGAAATCGGTGCTGACGGTGTCGGAGCGCAGCGCCATGTCGCGGCCGCTCTCCTTGATGAACCGGGCGACGGTGTCGGGCCGGTACATGAAGCGCAGGAACTTCTCGACGGTGTCGATCTTCTTGGTGCCGTTCGGGCTGATCCAGAACCCGATCAGGGTGTAGGTGCGCAGGATGGTGGGCTTGTCGTGCGCGGCGCCGTCGGCCAGCGGCCACCCGCCGACCTCGGTGTGCCGGGCCACCTTCGGCGGCACCTTGGCCAGCGCCGAGGACATCGCCGACTCGATCGCCGCGGCCTCCGTGTTGAACTGCGTCACCATCGAGTCCGAGATGAGGCCCTGCGCCTTGTCGGCGAAGACACCCGCGTCCCGCAGCGTCACGAAGTACTCGATGCCCTCCCGGGCACCCCTGCTGCCGAAGTCCCCCGTGGAGTAGGCGTGCCGGGCCGCGTCCTCGGTGAGGAAGGTCTGGATGATCTGGGCGAGCAGCTTCTGCCCGGTCCAGTCGTTGCCGCCGACGGTCACGGGCGCGATTTTCTTGACGCGCAGCTTGCGGGCCGCGGCGATCAGTTCGTCGCCCGTGGTGGGTATCGCGTCGACGCCCGCGCGGTCCAGCAGGGCCCGGTTGTAGGCGATCGGCCAGTTGGTGGCGAAGTAGGGGAAGGCCCGCACCCTGCCCTTGGCGTCGGTCCACTCGGCGAGCGCCCGCGGGAGCACCCGCTGACGGAGCCCCCAGTCGTCCAGGTAGCCCTTGACGTCGACCGTGGCGCCGACGTCCGTCCAGGCCAGCGTCTTGTCGTAGAGGTTGACCATGACGACGTCCGGCTCCTTGCGGGCCAGCCGCGAGGTCTCGTAGACCTGCGCGAGGTCGTCGCCGTTGATGAGGTTCTTGACCTTGAGTCCCGGATTCTCCTTGCGGAACCGGTCGAGGGCCGCGAGGTAGGTGGGCGATCCCGGGGCGGTGGTGCCCAGCTGGCTGTGCACGACGAGCGTATCGGGATCGGAGTCCGCGCCGGTGAGCGCGGAGCAGGCGGAAAGGCCAGGCAGGACGGTCGCGGCGGCGAGGCCGGAACCGGCGGCGAGGAAGCCGCGCCGGGTCAGCGGTGAGTGCACTGCGGGGGTCTCCAACCAGGCGGTTAACGAGTGGTTAATCGATCTACCTCGAGGGTGTGAGGAATGTAGGAGCCACTTCGCCTCCGGTCAAGCCCTTGCCGGACCCGAAAACACAACGGACCCGCGGAACCCCATCCGCTGCGGCGAGCGGATGGGGCGCGGGTCGTCCGTGACGCGGTTGGGACAGGCGGTGGCGCGCTTGGGTGCGGGTCGCCCGTGGTGGGGCGCCCGTGGTGGTGCTATTCCCAGGCCAGGCGTATCTGGGCGCCGGGATCCGCCGCCTGTGTCCATGTCTCGGCGATGCGCATGGTCGTCCTGCGCACGCTGTCGTACGGCGGCCAGCCGGGGTCGCCCGTCCTCGCGAACCGGATCCAGGTGGCGTGGACCCGGGAGGCGAGGTCGGCGGGCGGCTCGGCCGGGCCGAGGATCGCCTCGGGACCGTGCAGCCGCGCCAACCCGGTGCGGTCGAACACGAACGGCAGCTCCATGACGTGCGAGGCGCCGAGCCGGCCGTCCAGCGCCCGCGACCGCCAGGCGAACTCGTAGACGTGGGTACGCGACGAGGGGTGCTGGGCGTGGGCGGTGGCGAGCCGCCGGGTGCCCGCGCCGAACAGGGCGTCCGTCATGATGGCGGCCCGCAGCTCGCCCGGGGACGCCCCGGGCCGCTCGCGGCGGTAGACCTCCACCAGCTTCTCGGGGGCGGGGTGGGAGCGTACCGCCGTGGCGTGGACGTCCTCCTCGGTCGAGGACGTGAGGTGGCCCGACGGGGCCAGATAGAGGTTGCCCTCCTCGGCGGTCGTGCCGAGCAGCAGATCGATGCCCGCGCCACGTCCGGTGGCCACCGCCTCGGCCGGCTGCTGGTCCATGACGAGGCTGAACGTGCTCAGGCCGATCAGCGGGTCGAAGCGCCCGTCGACCGCGAGGTCGATCCCGGCGAGTCGGGGCATGGCCTCGACGAAGCGCTCGTCGGGGACCGACGCCAGCGCCTCCGCGGTCGCGGCCGTCCCCAGGACGCGGGCGAGGGCCTGGGTGACCCGGCTCGCCTGGGCGCGGCTGAACGCCCCCAGGCCGCTGCCGCTCTGGATGATCGCCCGCTGGAAGAGCGCCTCGGCCCGCGGGTCTGCCACCACCCCGCCCACGATGGTGGCGCCCGCCGACTGGCCGAAGAGCGTCACCCGGGACGGGTCGCCCCCGAAGGCCGCGATGTTCTCCCCGACCCAGCGCAGCGCGGCGATCACATCCAGCAGGCCGCGGTTGTCGGGGGCGTCGGGGAGGTGGAGAAAGCCGGGTATCCCGAGCCGGTAGTTGAGGGTGACCAGGACGACGCCGTCCCGGGCGAAGGCGGTGCCGTCGTAGAGCTCGGACCGGGTGGACCCGGCCACGAAGCCGCCGCCGTGCACGAACACCATCACGGGCAGGTCGTCGCGCGTGGTGTCGGGCGTCCAGACGTTCACCGCGAGGTAGTCCTCGCCCGGGACCCACCCCTGTCCGAAGTACGGAGACATGTCGAGGTGGCCGAACGCGTCGCGCCTCGGCTGCGGCGCCGTGGGGCCCGCCGCGGTGGCGTCCCGGACACCGTCCCACGGCGGGTGCGGCGTCGGCGGGGCGAACCGGGCGGCGCCGCGTGGCGGGGCGGCGTAGGGGATGTGCCGGAAGACGGCGGCGTGCTCCTCCTGGCGGCCGCGGACGGCGCCGTGGGAGGTCACGACGACGGGGGCGGTGGTGTGGTTCGTCATGCGTGGTGTGTCTCTTCCTCGGTGTCGCTTCTTCGGTATCGCTCCGGCCGCCGGTCACAGGCGGGCGAAGGCGGCCCATTCCTTGACGGCGAACGTGCCGCCCTCGCGCCGCACCTCGGCGGCGCCGTGGCCGCCCAGGTGGGCGGGGAAGACCAGGGCGTTCTGATCGGCCGCCCGGCCGAGGACCCGGCGGCGGGTGGCGCGGGATTCGGCCGGGTCCTCGCAGAAGCAGCTGTTGGTGTCGGGATCGGCGATCTGCACCGGGTTGTGCAGCATGTCCCCCACGAAGAGCGCGCGATCGCCTCGGGAATCGAGAGCGAGCACGGACGATCCCGGGGTGTGCCCGGGAGCGAGTTCCAGACGCAGATTGGTGTCGATGTCGAGGGTGCCGTCCCACAGCAGCGCCTTGCCCGCTTCCCGGATGGGGGCCACGGAATCCTCGAAGACGTTCTGATTGCCCCGGCCGAACACTGTCTTGTGCTCATTCTCCGGATTCCAGAACTCGAAGTCGCGCTCCGGCATGAGATAGGTGGCATTCGGGAAGGTCGGCACCCACTGACGGCCGTCGAGCCGAGTGTTCCAGCCCACGTGGTCGACATGCAGATGCGTGTTGATCACGACGTCGACGTCCTCCGGCCGCACTCCGGCCCTGGCGAGATTCCCCAGGAAGTCGGTGTTCAGATAGCCCCACACCGGTGCGTAGGGCCGGTGCTTGTGGTTGCCCACACCGGTGTCGACGAGAATGGTCTTGCCCTCACTGCGCAGGACCCAGGTCTGAATCGCGGACCGCACATTGTCGGCGGCAGGGTCGTAGAAGTCAGGGGCCAGCCAGGACGCGTTGTCCTCCCAGACCCTCTCCGGGCTTTCCGGGAAGAAGGTCCGGGGCGCCAGGTCGACGGATCCGAAGTATTCCTCGACACGTGTGACGGTGACATCACCCAGGGTTACCTGCTGCATGGATATTCGCCTTGTTCATGAGACGCCGATTCGCAGCAGAATCCTCGTCGGGGTGGGCCACGGGCGGTATCCGTCACCTGACTGCAGTCGCTGACGTAGGCGGACAGCACGACCGATAACACGTCACCGCAGCACCGAAAACTTTTCGGAGACTGGTGGGGCGAGATCCTTTGCGCTGTCGATGACCACGCGTACACAGTGGAGAGATGCAGATCAGAGCCGAAGCGCTATCACCATCGGCGAGAGTTTCTACCGGAATCATTCCGGAAGAAGCGTTGACGTCGTGTCAGCCCCGCAGCATACTCCGCATCGATCGTTGCCCATCGGCACACCACTGCCACCCGCACCCGAAGAAGGGACAGCAATGGTCATCGATTCCCGTCAGGCCCGTCAGGAGCGCGGAGATCGCCGTCCTCGGTTACCCGTCCGAAGGGCGTTCAGCCTCGGTGTCGTCGGCCTCCTCACCGCGGCCGGTGTCCTGGCCCTGTCCGGTCCCGCCAGCGCCGCGAGCACCCTCGGCGGCGCGGCGGCGGCCAAGGGCCGCTACTTCGGCGCCGCCGTGGCCGCCAACCACCTCGGCGAATCCCCGTACGCCTCCACGCTGGACACCGAGTTCAACGCCGTCACACCCGAGAACGAGATGAAGTGGGACGCCGTCGAAAGCTCCCGGAACTCGTTCAACTTCGGCAGCGCCGACCAGATCGTCGGCCACGCCCAGGGCAAGGGCATGAAGATCCGGGGCCACACCCTGGTCTGGCACTCCCAACTCCCCGGCTGGGTAGGCGGTTTGAGCGCCACCGAGCTGCGCTCGGCGATGAACAACCACATCACCAAGGTGATGCAGCACTACCAGGGCAAGATCTACGCCTGGGACGTGGTCAACGAGGCGTTCCAGGACGGCAACAGCGGAGCGCATCGCAGTTCGCCGTTCCAGGACAAGCTCGGCGACGGCTTCATCGAGGAGGCGTTCCGCACCGCGCGTGCGGCCGACCCCGGCGCCAAGCTCTGCTACAACGACTACAACACCGACGGCCAGAACGCGAAGAGCAACGCCGTCTACAACATGGTGAAGGACTTCAAGGCGCGCGGTGTGCCGATCGACTGCGTCGGCTTCCAGTCGCACTTCAACAGCCAGTCCCCGGTCCCCGGTGACTACCAGCAGAACCTCCAGCGCTTCGCCGACCTCGGCGTCGATGTGCAGATCACCGAGCTGGACATCGAGGGCTCCGGCACGGCCCAGGCCGACAGCTACCGCCGGGTCACCCAGGCGTGTCTGGCCGTGTCCCGCTGCACCGGCATCACCGTATGGGGTGTCACCGACAAGTACTCATGGCGCGCCAGTGGCACCCCGCTGCTGTTCGACGACAACTACGCCAAGAAGCCCGCTTACACCGCGGTGCTCACCGCGCTGGGCGGCACCAGCGGTGGTGGCGGAGGCGGTGGCGGCGCCAAGTCGTGCACCGCGTCGTACTCCGAGACGCAGCGGTGGGGCGACCGTTTCAACGGCAAGGTGACGGTGACGGCCGGATCCTCCGCCATCAGCGACTGGACGGTGGCGGTGACCGTACGTTCCGCGCAGAGCGTCTCCACGACCTGGAACGGCAGCCCCAGCTGGGACGGCAGCGGCAAGGTCATGACGATGAGGCCCAACGGCAACGGCAACCTGGGCGCCGGAGCGGCCACCAGCTTCGGCTTCACGGTCATGGCGAACGGGGACTGGTCGGCCCCCACCATCGGCTCGTGCACCGCCTCCTAGCCGACCGGCAGGGGACCACATCCGCACTTCAGGAGGGACCATGACCGGACGCGGAAAGGCCGCGGCGAGACGAGCAGGAACAAGAAGCACCGGGAAGGCGCGGCGGTTCGCACTCGTCGCCGCGGCCACGGCCGCCCTGGCGGGGTTCTCCGCCGCCCCGTCGCCCGCGGCCACGCACACTGCGGCGCACACCGAGCGGGCCTGGGCCAGTTGCCCCAATGGATACGTGGGTCTCACGTACGACGACGGGCCGAATCCGGGGTCGACCCAGGCGCTGCTCAACGCGCTACGGGCGGGTGGCGCGAAGGCCACCTTCTTCATCTGGGGGCAGCACGCCGACCAGTATCCGGACCTGCTCAGGGCCGAGCAGGCGGCGGGTATGTGGATCGCCAACCACACCACCTCGCACCCCCATCTCACCCAGATCGGCGAACCGGCGGCGTACAACGAGATCGCGGGCGCCCAGAACACCGTCCGGCGCATCACCGGACAGACACCCACCCTGTTCCGGCCGCCCTACGGGGAGACCAACGCGCAGGTCAGGGCCGATGAGGCCGGTCTCGGACTGACCGAGGTGCTGTGGAGCGTGGACTCCCAGGACTGGAACGGGGCCGGCACTCAGCAGATCGTCCAGGCCGCCGCCACCATGCGGGCGGGCAGCATCATCCTCATGCACGACGGCGGTTACCAGACCACGGTCGCCGCCGTGCCGCAGATTCTCAGCGGGCTCGCGGCACGGGGGCTGTGCCCCGGCAGGATCACGGCCGGGGCGGGTGGCGGCGCGGTCGTCACGGCTCCCTGAGCGCCGTATCCGGCTGACCGCTTCCGGCCGCGTCGCGCGGCAGCGGCCGCGGACCTGCCCCAGCTTCCGCCGCGCCACCGGCGCCCCCGTGTTCGCCACCGCGGTAGGCGGTGCGCGACGGGGGCGTCGGCAACAGGCGCTGCAGCAGCGGGCCGGTCATCATCGTAGTGACCACGGCCATGGCCACCATCACGGTGAAGACGCGGCCGTCGATGACACCGAGGCCCAGACCCACGTTGAGCAGGACGAGTTCGGTGAGCCCGCGCGCGTTCATCAGCACGCCGAGGGTGATGGCCTGCCGTGGAGTGGCCCCGGTGAGCCGGGCGGCGCCCGCGGCGCCGATGAACTTGCCCGCGCAGGCGGCGACGAGCACGGCGAGCAGCATGGCCAGGCCCTGGCCGCCGAGTCCCCGGAAGTTGACGGACAGCCCGGTGACGGTGAAGAAGACCGGGAGCAGCAGCAGACTCGACTGCTCGATGCGCGCGGGCACCTCCGGGGCGTGGGCCTCGAGCAGGCGGCGCGGTACGACGGCGCCGAAGACGAAGGCGCCGAACACGGTGTGCAGTCCCATCGCGTCGGTGGCCCAGGCCGACAGCAGCAGGCCGCTGAAGACCACGCCCTGGAGCACTGTGCTGTCCCCGTTCCAGGGCCGCTCGGGCGCCAGCAGCCAGTGCAGCGCGGGCTTGACCACGTACCGCGTGCCGAGGACGAAGAGGGCGGACAGCAGGGCCATCCGGGCGAGTGGCCAGGAGCCGTCGGCGTTCACCACGACGACCACGACGGCGAGGATGCCCCACGCCAGCAGGTCCTGGAGGGCGGCGCAGGCGAGCGCCATGGTGCCGATGCGCTCCCGGGCCAGACCGTGGTCGGTCAGGATGCGGGCGAGCACCGGGAAGGCCGTGATGGACATGGCCGCGCCCAGGAACAGCGCCGGGCCGAGCAGCCCCGTCCGCCCCCGCTCGGTGAGGCCCCAGGACGCGAAGGCCACGGCCAGGCCCGTGCCCAGGGTGAACGGCAGGGCCACGGAGCTGAGCGAGACCGACACCACCTGACGGCCCCGGCCGCGCAGCTGCGCCACGTCGAGGTGGTATCCCACCCCGAACATGAAGAGCACGAGGCCCAGTTGGGCCAGCAGCTGCAGGAAGGGGCGGGCCTGGTCCGGGAACAGGACCGCGGTCGGATTGCCCGGGAGCAGCCCCAGCAGACTGGGGCCCAGCATCAGACCCGCGGCGATTTCCCCCAGCACCGCCGGCTGCCGCAGCCGCTGGGCGATCCGCCCGCAGACGACGGCCGCGGGCACGACCACGGCGAGGCCGATCAGCACATCACGGATGGTCTCGTCCAGCACACTGCCACTCATGGCCATGGCCCTCCCCCGTCACCGGTTCCGCCCAGTCTCGGGGAGCCAACTCCCATACAGCAATGCGCACTTGGACGTTTGGACGTGAGGGCCAACGCCAAACACACGCCACCACGGTTGCCGTGGGCGTAGGTGTTTCCCCCGTATCGGGCAGCCCGAAGCCCGGCACCGGGACGGGGGATTCACCACGGTGCCGGGCGGCTCGGTTCAGACCGTTCGCAGCGCCTCCGTGGGTGGCATCCGGGCCGCCCGCAGGGCGGGCAGCAGCCCGGCGATGGCGCCGATGGCCACGGCCGCGCCGAGTCCACCCGCCCAGGCGAGCACGGGGACGACGGTCTCCCAGCCCTTGACGCCCGCGTAGACGAACGTCGCCAGCGTGCCCAGCACCACCCCGACCGCGCCACCGAGCATGGCGAGCAGGATGGCCTCGGAGAGGAACTGCAGCCGGATGGTGCCACGGGTGGCGCCGAGCGCCCGCCGCAGGCCGATCTCCGAGCGGCGTTCGAGCACGGAGATCACCATGGTGTTGGCGACGCCGATGCCCCCGACGAGCAGGGCCACCGCCCCCAGCCCGAGGAACAGTCCGTCCAGCGCCGACCGCGCGGCGGCCCGGGCCTCGAGCGCGGCCGACGGCTGGGTGACACTGACCTCGCTGGGGTTCTGCGGGTTGGCCGTGGCGGCCAGGACGTTGCGGACCTCCTTGACCTGGTCGGTGTCCGACCGTACGTACACCGTGGAGGGGTGGCCGTCGAAGTCCAGGTACTTCTTCGCGGACTCATAACCCACCAGCACCGCCGAGTCGATCTCCGGTGTCAGCTTCGCGGGCTTGAGCACCCCGGACACGTAGAACCACTGGCCGCCGACCCAGATGCGCATGCCCGGGTGGACCCGGGAGATGCCCAGCCGGCTGGCGGCGTCCCACCCGAGGACGGCCACCGGCTGCCGCGCGGTGGCGGCGTTGAGATATCGGCCCTGGGCCATCGAGGTGCGCACCGCGGCCGGGAGGCGCAGGCTGGCGGCGTTCACCGACAGGGAGTTGGTATTGAGGGTCGGGATGTGCGGGCTGCGGTACGCCTCGGCGTCGGTCTTGCCGGTGCTCTGCACCGCCTCGACCGGCCCGATCCGGGAGATCATGCCCGGTGCCTCGACGGGGAGTTTGGCGTCCCCGCCGCCCAGCGACTGGCCCGGAGTGACCTTCAGCAGATTGGTGCCCAGCTTGTCGATCTCGGCGAGCAGCCCGGCCTGCGAGGACGACGACAGCCCGAGCACCGCCACCATCGCGGCGACGCCGATGGCGATGCCCAGCGCCGACAGGGCGGCCCGCATCCGGCGGGTGCGCAGGCCCACGCTGGCGGTCCGGCCCAGGTCGGCCGGGTGGAGCCGGCCGGGGGCGGTGGCCGTGGAGGTCATGGCAACCGCCTCTCGATGTCCAGCGGGTCCTCCGCCGACATGACGTCCGCGACGATGTGGCCGTCGAGCACCTCGATCCGGCGTGGCAGCCGGGCGGCCAGCTCCCGATCGTGGGTGATCATGACGATGGTGGTGCCCTCGGCGTTGAGCTCCTTGAACAGCTTGAAGATCGCGGCACCCGCGACGCTGTCGAGGTTGCCGGTGGGCTCGTCGGCCAGCACGATCGCCGGGTCACCGGCCAGGGCACGGGCGATCGCGACCCGCTGCCGCTCACCACCCGACAGCTGCGACGGCCGGTGGTGGATCCGGTGGCTGAGACCGACCCGGTCCAGGGCCACGGCGGCCGCCGACAGCCGGGCCGGGCGCCGGACGCCCGAGTACAGCATCCCATCCGCCACGTTCTCCAGCGCCGTGGCGTGTTCGGCCAGGAAGAACTGCTGGAACACAAAGCCGATCCGGGTGGCGCGCAGCCCGGCCAGCGCCCGGTCGGACATCGCGGCCACGTCCTCCCCCACGACCCGTACCGTGCCGGACGTCGGCCGGTCCAGGGTGCCCATCACCTGCAGCAGGGTCGACTTGCCGGAGCCGGAGGGGCCCACGATGGCCACCAGATCGCCCCGGTGGATGGTGAATCCGGCCCCGTCCAGCGCCACGACCGGGGAGGCGCCCGGATAGACCTTGGTCACGCCTTCCAGTTGCAGCACCGCCTCGCCGGTGGTCCGCACGTCGACCGGCCGCGTCTCGGTCTCCACGCCGGTCATGACGCGGGCACCGCGATCTTCTGGCCGACCTCGAGCCCGGCGCCACTGACCTCCACCTTGCCCTCGCTGTCATCGAAGATCCCGGTGCGCACCGGGATCAGCTTGTGCTTGCCGCCCGCATCGACGACCTCGACGGCGTAACCGCCTCCGGCCAGCGCCAGCAACGCGTTCACCGGCACCGACAGCACGTCCTTCACCGTGTCGGAGACGATGGCCACCTGAACGGGCGCCTGGTCGAGCCCGCCGGTGGCCTTCGGGTCCTTCGGCCTGATCTGCACCTCGATGGTGGTCTTGTCGTCGGCCTGCTTCGCCACCTTCCCCACCGAAGACACCTCCCCGTCGGTCGACTTGCCATTGGGGAGGGTGATGGTCACCTTGTCACCGACCGCCACCCCGGTCTGCTGGCTGGCGTTGAGCTCCACGGTGACCTGCCGCTTGGTCGAGGAGACCTGCAGCACGTTCTGCCCCTGCCCTGCCGGGCCACCGCGTACGGCCCCGGACTTGATGACCCGGACCTCCTCGGCGGGCAAAAACACGGCCTGCCCGAGCGACAGTTCACCCGTCTCCTTCAGGCCGACGTCCTCCTGGAGCTCCTTGAGGGCGTAGTACGTCTGCATGCTGAAGTAGTCCGAGTCGGGGTCGATCTGCGCCTTGGTGGCGTACTTGAGGCTGACGAGCGCGGCGTTGAGCTGCCGCACATCGGCACCCTCGGCGCCGTAGGCCAGATCGCGGTAGACCGGCTCGGCGGCGCCCTGGAGCATCACCACCGGCTTGCCGCTCACCCGGTAGAGCACCTTGCCCTGGCTGATCACATCGCCCACGGCGGGGAGCCTGGTGATAGTGCCTTTGGCGTTGTTGACGACGTCGTACGAACCCGCGTAGCCGAGCGTCCCGTTCTCCAGGGTGCGGGCCGACAAGGACCCCTGGGTGACCTTCGCCACCCCGGTGGGGGCGCTGGCCCTGGCCGACGAGTCCTTCTCGGACTTCTTGAACGGATCGGCCACGACGACGCCCGCGCCCGCCGCGACCACGATCGCCACGACGACGATCGCGGTCAGTCCGCGCCGCTTGCGCCGCGCCGGTGGTGGCGCGCTCTGCCGCTCCGGGGGACTCGCTTCCTCGTCCTCGGTCGGGGTCTGGGTCGCACTCACGCCGAGCCCCCACCGGGCTTGTTGGGCTCCATGTTGCGCAGGGACTCGGGCTGGTACTGCTTGCAGGCGTCCTCCGCCTTCTTGAACTGCGGAGTGGTCGGGTCGACCTCCAGCTTGAAGCCACCGCTCTCGTCCGGGTCGGGGAAGCTGGGCACACCGTTCTTGCGCATGCACTTGGCGTACTTGAGCTTGTCCTCGGTCGGCCACACATCGCCCGGACCGCCACCACCCTCCTGCGGGGGCGGTGCCGGCATGTACTGCTTGCAGGCCTTCTCCGCCTTCTGGAACTCCGACGACTGCGGGTCGATTCCGGCACCCATGCCCTCACCGGGCTTGGGGTCCTTGAAATCGGGCAGGCCGTTCTTCCGCATGCACTCCGCGAATTTCAGCCCGTCCCCTTGTGCACCGGCCTCGGGCTTCTTGGACTGCGAGTTCTTCCCGGAGCCCACGCTGGCCACGCTCTTATCGGGTTCGTCGTTGTCGCCACAGGCAGTGGCGAGCAGGGCGACCCCGGTCAGCAGCGCCGCCAGCGCGGTGGTGCGCCGCAGCCTCTTCTTGGGTGCGGCACTGCCATCCGACGGCCGCTCCGTGATAACCACCATGCCACTGTCCCCATTCCTTCGGGATTTCCTGTACCTCCTGTTTTAGCGAGGGGGCGGTTTCGCTGAGGTTTCAGTGGGGGCGGGGGTGGGGTGCGGTCGGAAATGCCCTGGTCCCGGCGCGCTGGGCATGCGGAAGCCCCGGTCTACCGGGCATGCGGAAGCCCCGGGCCGCCGGACGGGTGGTCCGGCGGCCCGGGGCGGAGGCGGCACCCGGCAGGGCACCGCGCGGGGTTACGCCGGCCCCGGCGCCCCTGCGGGCAGGTGCTGCCGGCAGGCCTTGTGGGCGTCCCGGAACTCGGGCGACTTGACGTCGATCCCGGCCTCCTCGGGGGCGAAGCCGCCGCCCTTCGGGTCGGGGAAGTCGGGCACGCCGTTCTTCCGCATACAGTCCACGTACTTCGTCAGATCGGGCATCCCACCGGGCGGCGGGGAGGCTCGACGGCCTTCGGGCATCAGTCGCTCGCAGGCTTTCTCCGCCTTCTTGTACGCATCGCCCTTGACGTCTATGCCGCTGCTCGGGTCGAGCAGAATCGAGCCGTCCGCGGCGGGGTCGGGAAAGTCCGGCACGCCATTGTCCCGGAGGCATTCGACGAAGGCCATGCTTTGGGCCTTCTTGTCCCCCGCCCCGGCGCTGCCGGAGGACTTCGGGGAATCGTCGGAGCCGAGCGTGAAACCCAATCCGCCCGCCACCATGGCAATCGCCAGGGCGGCCCCCAGCGAAACGAGCAGAATGCCTAATCTGCCCTGTCGACGCGTGCCCTCGGGCGGCTCACCCGCGGCCGCTTTCTCCTTCTCGTCCATACTCTCTCTCCCCACCCTTTCCCTAATTCTCCGTCAGCAGCTGCGCGGAAATGAGCTGACCGATCGTTTCGAGGGGCTCTCCGGTGAGCATCCCGTCGTGATCGGAGGCGATCCGGACCGGTTCGATATGCCCGTCGACGTACGGCGCCCAGCTGTCCGGAGCCAGCGGCGCGGGGACCGACGCGGGCCGACCCTCCGTGGCGACGAAGAGCAGCAGGTTTCCGCGGAAGACGCCGGGCGTGTGGTGCTGGAGGAGCCGGTTGTTGTTCGCGTTGACCCGCTGAATCTCGGAGAGCATCCGCACCTGCTTGCGCCGCCCGCCACGGGGCCCCTGGGCGGACTCGTCGGCGGGCTCACCGGCGGGCTCACCGGCGGACTCATCGGCGGACTCACCGGTCGGCTCCGTCTCGTCGGCGCCGGGGTAGCCATCGAGGCTGACCAGGAGGTCCACCGTTTCGCCCTGCTGCTGCAGCAGCGCCGCCATCGCATGAGCCACGGTGCCACCGAACGACCAGCCGAGGAGGTGATAGGGCCCGGCCGGCTGCACGGTCCGGATCCGCGCCACGTAGTCCGCCGCCATCTCCTCGACCGTCCGCGGCAGTGACTCATCCGTGCCGAAGCCGCGAGCCTGCAGCGCGTAGACCGGGCGGTCCGGCGGCAGGTGGTCCGTGAGTTCCGCGTAGCAGCGCCCCAGTCCGGTGCTCGGGTGGACGCAGAACACGGGCGGCCGATCGCCTTCGGTCCGGAGCGGCAGCAACAGGCCGATGTCGTCGGAGTCGGTGTGCGCGGTGCCGTCCCCCGTGCCGTCGAGCAGCCGGGCCACGTCGGCCACCGTCGGGGCGGTGAACAGCGCGCGAATGCTGACCTCGGCGCCGAAGG
>NZ_JAERRG010000010.1 GCF_016741935.1 Streptomyces endocoffeicus
CGCGCCGCTCGCGCCCGCGCGCCGCTCGCGCCCGCGCTACTGGGAGCCGCGCCAGTCCCCGCCCTCGACGATCAGCCCGGCCACCAGCGCGCCCGACATCCCGGCGTGGGCGAGCCCGCCGCCCGGATGGGCCCAGCCGCCCGCCAGATACAGACCCGGTATCCGGGTGACATTGGCGGGCCGCAGAAACGCGCCGTCCGCCCCGGCGAGCGCCGGTCCCGGAACGCCACCGCCCCGGGCGCCCGTCTCCGCCGCGGTGTCGGCGGGGGTGCGGACCTCATGCCACAGCAGCCGCTCCCGCAGCTCCGGTATCGCGGCCTCGGCGGCCGTGATCAGCCGCTGGGCGTCCCGCTCCGCCGCCGCGCCGTCCGTCCAGTCCACCGGGCCGTGCGGGGCGACGACGGCGGTAAGGGTGACGGCCTCGTGCTCCTCGTCCGGGCGCACCGCGGGGTCGTCCGGGCGCAGCACGGTCACCGTGGGGCGGGGGCAGGGCTCGCGGAGCCCCTGGCCGTCGCCGAAGACGGCGGCCAACTCCGCGTCGCGGTCCGGGGCGTGGACCACGGTGCGGTGCGCGGTGCCCTCGGGGCGGGCGCCGCGCAGCGCCAGAAAGACGGTCAGCCGCCCCGGTGTGCCGCCGCCCGCGCCGGACTCCGGCCGCACATCCCCCTCCCGCCAGGGCCGCTGCCCGCCGAGCAGCGGGGGCAGCAGCGCGGGGTCGATGCCGGAGACCACCGCGTCGGCCTCCGCGACGGTGCCGTCGGCCAGCTCCACACCCGCCGCACGGCCGTCCTTCTCCACGATGCCGGTGACCTCGGCCTCGAAGTGGAACTCCACTTTCCGCTGACGGCAGCGCTCATGGAGGGCATCGGCGAGCGCCCGCATCCCCCCGCGCACATACCAGGCGCCGAACGTCTGCTCGACGTAGGGCAGCACGGTGGCCGAGGCGGGGGCGCAGCGCGGGTCCAGGCCGTGCGCCAGCGCATGGCTCTCCAGGAGGGCCACGGCGCGCGGATCCCCCAGCTCACGGCAGGCCACCTCGGCGAGCGTGGGCGGCCCCGCGGCGCCGCCCCGGCGGAACAGGCCGCCGAACCGGCCGCGCCGCACGGGGGCGGCCGGATAGGGATCGCGGCCCAGGACGTGCCAGTCGGCGCGCAGCGGCTCCTCCAGGAGCGGTCTGCGGGTGGCGTCCCACACCTCGCGCGCCCGGTTGACCAGATCGCTCCAGCGCTCGCCCGCGCCCGCGCCGAAGGCGCCGTCCAGCGCCTGGAGGACCCCGGCCCGCGAGGCATTGGGCAGCCGGACGTCCGTGCCGTCGGCGAAGAGGTGCCGGCTCGCCGGGTCGACCTGGACGAGCTCGACGCTCTGCTCCAGGGTCTGCTTGCCGGTCTTCACGAACAGATCCCGGTGGACGGCGGGCAGCCGCAGCAGCCCCGGGCCCGTGTCGAAGCGGAAGCCGTCCCGCTCGAAGCGGCCGACCCCGCCGCCATGGGTGCGCCCGCGCTCGTACACCACCACCCGGTGGCCCGCCACGGCCAGCCGGGCGGCCGCCGCCATGGCGCCCATCCCGGAGCCGATCACCACAATCCGTGCCATGACCGTGACTTTATCCGCCCCCGCCGACAGCCGGGTCACCGTGCCTGGGGACGAACGCGCAGAGCTGAGTACGCGTACTCAGCCGGGGAGATGAGTAGCCGCGCGGATGGGCCGCCACCTGCGCGGACGAGAGAGTGGAGCACACGGAAGGGCGCGCGCCGCACCGCCGGCACGGGGCGGCGGAACGGCGCGGGCCCGGACGAAAGGTGGGAGTCACCGGGAGTCTCCGGACCAGGAGCCTCCAACGGGGGAAGTACGGGGGAGTTACGGGGGGAGGCGCTGTTCCGGTCAGGTCGATGAAAGTCGATCTGCCGGAACAGCGCCTTCTGCTTTCACCCCGAGGCCACGGTCCCGCCCACGCGGCCCTGCAACAGCCGTGACAGCGCCGCGTGCACATCCTCCAGCGACCGCTCCGGCTGATAGGACTGCCAGTCCAGCGCGGCCACCAGCACCATCCCGAACAGCGCCGAGGCCGTCAGCGGGATGTCGATGTCCTCGCTGAGTTCATGCGCGGTCACCCCGGCCCGCAGCTCGGCCTCGATCACCGCTATGGCCCGCTGCCGGACCATCATCAAGGTGGACTGCCAGGCGCGGTTGGTGCGCCAGAGCTCGGCCACGTACAGCTGGGTCAGCGACGGATAGCGGGAGATGAAGTCCAGCCCGGCCCGGACCATGGCGTCCAGCGCGTCCACATGGCTGCCGCCGCGCTCGGCGTTCTCGTCGGCGGCGGTCTGGAGCGAGGCGGTCAGCAGCTCGACGCCGTGCTGCAGCAGCTCCTCGAAGAGCACGGTCTTGCTGGCGAAGTTGTAGTAGACCGTGCCCTTGGCCACCCCGGCCCGCTCGGCGATCTCGTCCACGGTGGTGGAGGAGAAGCCCTGTTCGGCGATGAGGGTGACCGCTGCCTCGAAGAGTTTCTGCCGGGTGGCCTGGCGGCGCGTGCTGCTGCTGTCCATGGCGCCGATTCTGCCCGTTGTTGATGTTATCCCGCTCACAGGCTCAGCTCCGGGTGCAGCCGGTCCACCGTCCACACCTGCCGGCGCCGCGCCGACCACGCGGTGAGCGCCAGGGCGGCCGCGGTGAATCCGATGAGCACTCCGCAGGCCGACCACACCGGCCCGAGCCCGCCGCCGGTGATGAGCCGGCGCAGCCCGTCCACCACGTAGGTCATCGGCAGGAAGGGGTGGATGGCGTTGAAGAAGCGCGGACTGGTCTGCACCGGATAGGTGCCGCCCGCCGAGGTCAGCTGGAGCATCAGCAGGGCCAGCACCAGGATCCGGCCGGCCGGTCCGAAGCGGGCGTTCAGCCACTGCACGATCGCCGCGAAACAGGCCGTCACCAGCATCAGGAAGCCGAGCGTACCCGCGGCCCGCACCATCTCGAGGCCGATCGCCCAGTGCAACACCGCCATCAGGGCCAGCGTCTGGAGCACACCGATCGCGGCGACCGGCAGCCAGCCCGCGAACGCGATCCGCCAGGAGGAGGCGCCCGCCGCCAGCGCGCGCCCGTTGAGCGGCTGGATCAGCATGTAGGCCACCATCGCGCCGACCCACAGGGAGAGCGGAATGAAGTACGGGGCGAACCCCGTGCCGTAGTTGGGCGCCTTGTGCAGAGCCTGGTTCACCAGCCGCACCGGATCCGACATCACCTCCGTACGGGCGTCCCGGTCCTGCTTGCCGTAGTCGGGGATCTTGGCCGCGCCGTCGTACAGACCGCCGGAGAGCTTCCCGGAGCCGTCCACGAGCCGGTACATCCCGCCGCCCAGGGTGTCCGCGCCGCCGCGCGCCTTACCGACGCCACTGTCGAGGTCGGACGCGCCGGTCTTGGCGGTGCTCAGCCCGGTGTGCAGGGTTCCGGCGCCCTTGGCGACCTTCTGCGCCCCGGAGTTGAGGGCGTTGATCTTCCGTACCGCGGTGTCGAGATCGGTGTCGAGGTGCGGGGCGGTGCGCGCGAGCCAGAGCGCCTGGTCGTGCAGATCGTCCAGATGGCCGCCGAGGGTGTCGAGTTGGCCGGTGTGGTCCTGGACCAGCTTGTTGACGTCCTCGGCCACATCGGCGGCGGTGCCGGCCGCCGCCACCGACTTCTTCAGCGCGGGGCAGTCCGGGTCGGTGGGCACCGCGCCCCCGCAGCGGGTCCGGTAGTCGGCGGCGAGGTCGTCGGACGCCTTACGGGCCTTGGTGGCCGCCGTGGAGGTCTTCTCGGGCAGGGTGTCGAGGTTGTCGGACGCCTTCTGGGAGGCGTCGGCGACCAGTTGGGAGATGTCCCCGATCTCCTTGCCGTGCTCCTTGAGGAACGGGCGGACCTTGGCCGCCACGCCGTTGACCTTGTCGGACAGGGACTGGGTGCCGTCGGCGACCCCGCCCGCGCCGGTCTCGAGCGTCCCGGAGCCCTTGTAGAGCGTGCCGAGCCCGGACTTCAGATCGCGGCTGCCCTCCTTGGCCTTGGCCAGGCCCTTGGCGAGGTCGTCCGCGCCCTTCTTGGCCTTGCCGATGCCCTTACCGAGCTTGTCGGCGCTCTTGGCGGCCTTCTCCGTCTCGCCGTGGATGTCGGCGAAGGAGATGAAGATGTTGTCGTAGAAGCCGCGGGACGCCTTGGTGGAGGCCGCGGCGCGCACCTCGGAGAAGACCGAGCGGGAGATCTGGCCGACGATGTAGTTGTTGGCGTCGTTGGTGCGCACCTTGAGGGCGCCGGTCTCCGGGGACTTGCCGGAGCTGGAGGCGATCCGGCGGCTGAAGTCCGGGGGGACGGTCAGCGAGAGGTAGTACGTGCCGTTCGCGACCCCCTTACGGGCCTCGGCGGCGCTCGTGGGGTGCCAGTCGAAGGTCTCGCTGTCGAGCAGCTTGCCGGTGATGTCGTCGCCCGCGGTGAGGTGCTCGCCCCGCACGGTGGCGCCGGTGTCCGAGTTGACGAGGGCGACCGGGATCTTGTTCAGCTTGCCGTACGGGTCCCAGAAGGACCACAGGTACAGCGCGCCGTAGAGCAGCGGCAGCAGGAGCAGGGCGGCGAGCGCCGCGCGCGGCAGCTTGCCTCTTCCGAACCGCTTCAGCTCAAGTGCGGCGAGTTTCGGCGAGCGCATCCGCCGCCCCTTCCTCGTTCTCGTCGTTCTCGTCGTGTCCGTGTCGGTCGGTGGCGGGCGCGTGGGCCTTCCGCGTCTCGTGGGCCTTCTCGCCGTTCCCGGCGGCGCTGGTGCGCGCGGTGCGGACCACGACCGCGCCGGGCGGGGCCTGGCTGCACACCGCGAGGACCGTGGTGCCGTCCTCCGCGATCTCCCGCAGCAGCGCCCAGGCGCACTCGCGGTCGGCGTCCGAGAGCTTCAGGTCGGCGTCGTCGACGGCCAGCAGCCGTGGCCGGGCGATGAGCCCGAGCGCGATCGACAGCCGCAGCGCCTCCAGCCGCTCCAGGTCCCGTACGGCCGTACGCGGCCCCTTGGGCAGCGTGTCGAGGTCCAGCCCGGCGGACGTAAGGGCGGCGTCGATCGCGGCCCGGGACGCGGCGGCCCGATCCCGGCGCGGGCGCAGCAGCCCGCGCGGGGAGTCGGCGAACCGGCGCCGCAGCAGGGCCCGCTCGCGCAGATGCTCGGCGACCGTGAGCACCGGGTCCAGTTCGTTGACGCCCGGCACCTGCGCGAGCGCGCTGATCCGGCGTATGCGCGCCATCTGTTGGGGCACTCGGAAGCCACCGACACCGCCGTGGCCCTCGGTGGGGCGCATCCGGCCGGTGAGCGTGAGCAGCAGGGAGGTGCGGCCCGAGCCGGACGGGCCTTCGACGGCGATCAGCGCACCCGGATCGGCGGCGATGTCGGCACCGCGGAACGCCCAGCCGTGCGACCCCCTGACGCCGAGCCCCTCGGCCGTCACCGCCGCCCCGGTCCCCGCTTCTGGGGTGCCCCCCACACAGATCACTTCCTTGGGTTTTTGAACTGACTGGTCAGTGCAAAAACAGTATGAGGCATGGCCGGGCGAGGCGCGGCGTCGGGGGTGTTCGCGCTGGTCAGGGCCGATTGTCAGTGGTGTGCCCCACGATGGCCCCATACGGCGGACGCTCTACCACACGAGCGGTCGCCACGCGACGACAGGAGGTTCGTCATGGCCAGTACCGCCGCAGCGCGCCGGCACCGTGCCGCCGCCCCTGCCCCCTCGTTGACCGGTCCCGCGAGCGATGTTCACCCCGTGCTGCGCCGCGCGTCCGCCCCGCCCGCCGCCGCGGCCCTGCTCACCCAGGCCCATGAGGGCCTGGAGGAGGCCGCCGCGCTCGAGACCCCCAACGAGCGCTTTGCGACCGCGCATCTGGCCGCACTGCGCACGGCCGCCGCCGTGCTCGCCGTGCGCGGCCGCCCCGAGCCCACCCCGCGCCGCCGCGCCCGGATCCGCAGCGCCTGGGAGGTGCTGCCGGAGGTCGCTCCCGAACTGGCCGAGTGGAGCGCCCTGTTCGCCTCCGGCGCCGAGCGCCGGGCCCGCGCCGAGGCGGGGATACAGGGCGCCGCGAGCCCGCGGGACGCGGACGATCTGCTGCGCGCCACCGCGATGTTCCTGCGCCTGGTGGAGCGCATGCTGATGCTGCAGCCGGCCCTGCCCCACCAGAGGCCGGACGACGAGCCGGGCCCGCCGGGGGCCTGAGGAGCGGCCCGGTAACGAGGCGTGAGGGCGGCCCGGCACCCGCGCGGGGCCGTCCGGTGTCCGCGTGAGGGCGGCCCGGTGTCCGCGTGGGAGTGGCCCGGGGTCCGTGTGAGGGTGGCCGGTGTCCGCGCGGCAGCCGTCCCGTGTCCGCGTGGGAGTGGCCCGGTGTCCGCGCGGGGTGGTCCGATATCGCGTGGCGCCGGTCCTCCATGGGGCGGGCCGCCTCGGCGCGGGCCGCCCCACGGAGGCAATAGGCTGGGAGCGCCGACGTTCAGCAAGCCGTCGTCACCGCCTCCGGGCGTGGCGGCACCGCGCCGAGGAGCCACCCGCCGTGTCAGACCCGCAGCGCCCCCGTGCGTCCCTCCGTACCGCCGTGGTCTGGGAGGTCCTGAAAGACGCCCTGGAACGGCGGGCCAAGGCCACGGGCCGGGAGCCCGCCGCGGGCGAGGCCGTGCACGGCGCGCTGGACGTCCTTGACACCGGCGGCGGCAGCGGCAATTTCGCCGTTCCCGTGGCCCGCCTCGGCCATCGCGTCACCGTGGTCGACCCGAGTCCGAACGCGCTGTTCGCGCTGGAGCGGCGGGCCGCCGAGGCCGGGGTCGCCGAGCGGGTGCGCGGGGTCCAGGGCGATGCCCACGGGCTGTTCGAGGTGGTCGAGCGGGGCGGTTACGACGTGGTGCTCTGCCACGGCGTGCTGGAGTACGTGGACGACCCCGTCGAGGGCCTGCGGAACGCGGCGGCGGCCCTCCGCCCCGCCGGGACCCTCAGCGTGCTCGCCGCAGGCCTGGGCGGCGCCGTGCTGGCCCGCGCCCTGGCCGGTCACTTCACCGAGGCTCGGCAAGCGCTTACCGATCCCGAGGGCCGCTGGGGCTCCGGGGACCCGGTGCCGCGCCGTTTCACCGAGGACCAGCTGTCCGGTCTGGTGCGCGCGGCCGGTCTGGAGATCGCCGCGGTGCACGGGGTGCGGGTCTTCGCCGATCTTGTCCCCGGAGTGCTCGTGGACACCGAGCCCGGGGCGCTGGACGCCCTGTTGCAGCTGGAGGAGGCCGCCGCCGAGCTGCCCGCCTTCCGCTCCGTCGCCACTCAGCTGCACGTCCTCGCCGAGCGGGACTAGAGCGCTGCTCCCGCCCCGCCCGACGACGGGCGGCGCAGGTGGAGTCGGCCACAGGAGACCCGCTCGGACGCCCGGCGCCGTATGATCGGGGTACACCGTCCGGCATGGCCAATCGGCGGGAGGGGAATGGACGTCTCAGCGTCAACTTTCGCCACGCCCGAAGGGGTGGGCGAATTGGCGTTGAGGGGCGGGTTTCACGGGGGCGATTCCCTGCCTATCCTGAAAGGGTCGCACCCGGTCGCCCCCCGCGACCGACGAGTAGGAGGACTCCGTGCCGCTCTCGGAGCACGAGCAGCGCATGCTCGAGCAAATGGAGCGAGCGCTGTACGCCGAAGATCCCAAGTTCGCGACAGCGCTTGAGGGAAGCGGCCTGCGAACGTACACCCGGCGACGGGTCTACCAGGCGGTCGCGGGTTTTCTGGTGGGTATCGCACTCCTCATGGTCGGGGTGATCGTTCCCCAGATCTGGATCAGCGTGGTGGGCTTCCTGATCATGCTGGGATGCGCGGTGCTCGCGGTGACCGGTTGGCGCAAGGCTCCCAAACCCGGCGAGGCACAGGGTGGCGGCGGGGCGGCTCCCCGCCGTCAGGGCCGTCAGCGCCGCTCGATGATGACACGCATCGAGGAGCGGTGGCAGCGGCGCCGTGATGAGCAGGGCCACTGAGAATTCACGACTGAGAATTCACGGATGAGCGGTTGAGGGGCGGTCGCCGACTGGCGACCGCCCCTCAAACGTGCGGTGTGCTTTTACGGGGCGTTTTCGTGGTGCGTTTCCGCCCACGGCTGAGCCCCCTCGCCATGCGCGAGGGCTCAGCCACAGGCGCTCAGGGCCGCCCGGGGATCAGTTCTCCTGCTGGCCGCGCGGGGTCCGCAGCTGGGAGGCCCAACGGGCCCAGCGGGGCGCTCCCCACCGATCGACCAGCGTGGACCAGCGCTGTCCTGCCGCCCACATCAGCTGGGCCGCGGACCGCGGGGCCAGCAGCGCCCGCAGCCGCTCCCGCCGCCCCGCCTTGGCCCGGAATCCGGCCAGCACCAGCCGGACGTCGTCCGCGACGCCCGTGACCGGGCGCGGCTGCGGCGCGTACAGCACCTGCTCGACCGCCTCGGCCACCCGCTGCGCCGCCCGGGCCGGCTCGTCGTCGAGCCCGGCGATCCGCACCATCCGGGCCACCGCTCTGCGCGAGGTCAGCGAGTCGTCCGGCAGTACGCCGAAGTCCCAGGCCGAGTCGGTGAGTTCACGCCATGCGGCGAGCACCCGGTCGGCCGCGTCCTGCTCGGTGCGCCCGCCCGAGCCGTTCAGTCTGCGGGTCCGTATCCGCCGCCGCCACAGCATGGGCAGCAGGGGCACCACGGCCAGCAGCACCGCCAGCGAACTCCAGCTGGTGACCTTGGTGGCCGACCAGCCCCCGCCCGAGGCGCCGTTGTCCGGCTGCTGGGCCGCGGCGCCGCCGCAGGTGCCCAGCTTCTTCATGTCCGGGGAGCAGCTGTCGGACGCGGTCGGCGCGGCCGTCGGCTCGGAGGTCTCGGTGGGCTCGGTCGTGGGCTCGTCGGTCGGGGTGCCCGAGGGCGTCTGCTCCATCGTGTAGTCGGGCTGGGTGCCCCGGCTCGGGGTGGGCTCGAAACGGGTCCAGCCCACGCCCTCGAAGTACAGCTCCGGCCAGGCGTGCGCGTCCTTCAGACCGACCGACACCGAACCGTCCGCCTGGGCGGTGCCGGGCGTGAACCCGACCGCGACTCGGGCCGGAATGCCCAGCGTCCGGGCCATCGCCGCCATCGAGAAGGAGAAGTGGACGCAGAAGCCCTCCTTCTGCTTCAGGAACCGGACGATGGCGGCCGAGCCGCTGCCGGACTGCACCTGGGTGTCGTAACGGAATCCTCCGTTCACCGCGAACCAGTCCTGGAGCTTGACCGCCTTCTCGTACGCGTTCGCCGCGCCGGCGGTCACCTCCCGCGCCGTACGGGCCACCACGGACGGCAGCGAGTCCGGTACCTCGGTGTACTCGTTCCGCAGCCGGGAGGGCGGTGCCGGGGCGGCCGCCAGCTGGTCGGCCGTCGGCTCCACCAGCAGGCTGGTGACCCGGTAGCGCGCGCCCCGGGTGGTCTGGCCGCGGTCGCCGACCAGCGTGCGGCCCTCCGGCTCATAGCGCCAGCGGCCGTCGATCTCGACCCTGGACGCGGGGTAGGGGAGGGGCAGCCAGTTCTGCGCGTACCAGTCGGCGGCCGAGATCGAGGTGTCGATCGAGGAGACCCGGACCGAGGGGCCGAGCCCGGCGGGCGAGGGAAGCTGACTGGGCACATCGGTGACATGCCGCTCGGACGACTTCCACGAGGTGCCGTCGAACCGGTCCAGCGCCACGATCCGCAGATAGAGGTCCTGGGTGGTCTGCGAGGAGGTGCGATAGCGCAGCACCTCCTTGTTCTCCGGCTGGTTCAGGCTGTCCTGGAGCGACACCAGCGGATTGACCGCCGAGATCGTGCCGCCGCCGCTGCCCGACCCGCCGCTGCCGCCCTGCCGGTCCAGCAGCCCGCCGTCCAGGGACGGCAGCACCGCGGGCACCGCGAGCGCGATGCCGAGCGCCAGCACGCCGATCCGGCGGCCGGTGCGCACCGGGGCGAGCGCCGGGCTGCCTCCGGCTCCGGCCAGGCCCGAGGGCGGCATACCCGCCGGATGCGGGGCACCGCCGCTGAACACCCGGCCCCACTGGGACAGCCGGTCCCGGCCCTCGGCCAGGAGCAGCAGCAGATAGCCGGCCGCCGCCAGCAGGAACCACAGCCAGTCGCTCCCGTCGTCGGACAGACCGGCCGCGACCGAGTAGAGCGCGAGCAGCGGAAGCCCGGCGGGGGCCGCGCCGCGGTACGTCACCGCGAGCGCGTCGACCACCAGGCCGATCAGCAGCACCCCGCCCACCAGCATCAGCCGGATGCCGTCGGTGAGCGGCGCGGGGATCGCGTACTGCCCCACGTCGTCGGCGCCGTCGCGCAGCAGCAGCGCGAACTCGTGGAGCGCCTGCGGGCTCGGCAGCAGCCCGCCCAGCGCCTGGTCGTGTGCGAAGGCCAGGGTGAGCAGCAGCAGCGTCACCACGGCCTGCGCGGCCACCGTCAGGGGGCGGGCCAGCGGCACCCGGCGGGCCGCCACGCCCGCGGCGCTCTGGACCGTCAGCAACAGGACGGCCTGCAACAGCCAGCTCGCCGGATCCACCAGCGGCAGCAGCGCACAGGCCGCCGCCACCGTGGCCAGCGCCGCGCATATCGCGAGCCGAACGCTTCCACTCATGTCCAACTCCCTGTCATGCCGCCGGCCGCGCGGCTTCCGGCGTCCGCCCGGGTGGCGCCCTGGGCGTCGGCCTGCCGCCACAGCTGCGTCAGCGAGGCCCCGGGGCCGACCGGCAGCGCCGTCCACCCCGCCTCGCGCAGCCGCCGCAGCCGGTCCTCCAGTTCCTGTGTGGCCCCGAACTCCGCCCCGCGCGACCAGGCGGCGCCGTCCAGCACAAAGGCCACCGCGGCCGTGGTGCGGTGCCGCATCCGGGCGGCCATCACCGCCTGCTCCTCGTCCAGATCGCCCAGGAAGGCCACCAGCAGCCCCTCACCGCCGCCGCGCAGCACCTCGAAGGCGGGCGAGAGCCCTCCGCCGTCGGAGTGGTCCACCACGGCGAGGGTGTCCAGCATCAGCCCGGCCGTCTCCGCCGAGTCATGGGTGGAACCGGTGAAGCCGCCTCCGCCGTCCGGGCCCGGCACCGAGCTTCCGGTGTCGGTCAGCAGCCGGACCGCATAGCCCCGCTCCAGCAGGTGGACCGCGGCCGAGGCCGCCCCGGAGACCGCCCATTCGAAGGCCGAGTCCGGCCCGGAGCCGTAGTGGGCGGTGCGCCGGGTGTCCAGCAGCACCGTGCAGTGGGCCCGCTGCGGCTGCTCCTCCCGGCGGACCATGAGCTCCCCGTAGCGCGCGGTGGAGCGCCAGTGCACCCGGCGCAGATCGTCGCCTATGCGATAGCCGCGCGGGATGACATCGTCCTCACCGGCCAGGGCCAGCGAGCGGTGCCGCCCGTCCCCGTACCCCGCGGCCTCGCCGGTCAGGCGCACCGGGGGCAGCGGCTCGACCCGGGGCACCACCGTGAGCGTGTCGTAGGCGCTGAAGGCGCGGGTGAGCTCGCACATCCCGAACGGATCGCTCAGCCGCAGCTGGAGCGGGCCCAGCGGATAGCGGCCGCGCAGATCCGAGCGGACCCGGTAGGACACCTCGCGGCGGCCGCCCGGCTCCACCCGGTCCAGCACGAACCTCGGGCGCGGCCCCAGCACATAGGGCACCCGGTCCTGGAGCATCAGCAGCCCGGTGGGCAGCCGCGAGACATTGTCCATCCGCAGGTGCACCCGGGCCTCGGAGCCCGCCGGCACCCGCGCGGGCGCGAGCCGTCGGCTGCCCGCCACCCGGTACCGGGTGCGGTAGACCACGGCCACACAGACCAGCGGCAGCGCGGCCAGCAGCAGCCCGACCCGCAGCAGATCCGCCTGGCCCAGCACGTAGCTGCACACCGCGGCGGCCACCCCGGCGGCCAGGAAGGAACGGCCGCGGGTGGTCAGACCGGCGAGGGCGGACCGCAACCCGCCCGGCTGCTCGCCGGCGCCGGGCCCCTCGGGGCCCATGTCCGTCCCCCCTGCGGCCATCACAGCCTCCGCGCGCCCGGCTGCTGCCGGCCGAAGTCGGCCGGGGGCATGGGCGGCATGGGCGGCATCCCGCCCGCGCCGCGCTGGGCGGAGGTGGGCACCGGGGTGCGCTGCACGATGTCCGCGACGACCTGCTCGGAGCTGCGCCGGTTCAGCTGGGCCTGCGCGGTGGGCAGCAGCCGGTGGGCCAGCACCGCGACGGCGAGGGTCTGCACATCGTCCGGCAGCGCGAAGTCCCGCCCGGCCAGCGCGGCCGACGCCTTGGCGGCCCGCAGCAGATGCAGCGTGGCGCGCGGCGAGGCGCCCAGCCGCAGATCGGGGTGGTTGCGGGTGGCGGACACCAGGTCCACCGCGTAACGCCGGACGGCCTCGGCGACGTGCACCGAGCGCACCGCCTCGATCAGCTTGACGATCTCATGGGCGTGCGCGACGGGCTGCAGGTCGTCCAGCGGGGAGACCCCGCCGTGCACGTCCAGCATCTGGAGCTCGGCCTGCGGGCTGGGGTAGCCGATGGAGACGCGGGCCATGAAGCGGTCGCGCTGCGCCTCGGGCAGCGGATAGGTGCCCTCCATCTCGACCGGGTTCTGCGTGGCCACCACCATGAAGGGGTTGGGCAGCTCATAGCTTTCCCCGTCGATGGTGACCTGGCGCTCCTCCATCGACTCCAGCAGCGCGGACTGGGTCTTGGGCGAGGCGCGGTTGATCTCGTCGCCGATCACGATCTGGGCGAAGATGGCGCCCGGTTTGAACTCGAACTCCTTGCGCTGCTGGTCGAAGATGCTCACGCCGGTGATGTCGGACGGCAGCAGGTCCGGGGTGAACTGGATCCGCCGCACGGAGCAGTCGATGGACCGGGCGAGCGCCTTGGCCAGCATCGTCTTGCCCACGCCCGGGACGTCCTCGATCAGCAGATGTCCCTCGGCGAGAAGCACGGTCAGCGAAAGCCGTACGACCTCGGGCTTGCCCTCGATCACACCCTCCACCGACCTGCGGATCCGATCCGCTGTGGTGGTCAGATCGCTGAGGCTCGCTCGCTCGTCATAGGTCGTCACCCGGCCCTCCTCGGCCCGTTCTCAGGGCCGTTGCCCTCGGAACGGACCGGCCCACCGCAAACGCTGACATCGGACCCCCGCGTGGTTGCGGGGGACGATGTCACCTATGCATTCTTGCGGTCTCCGCGGCCTCGCGTCACTCGGCTGTGGATAACCCGGGGTTATTTGTCACGCTTGTACGAGTTCGAGTGCTGAATCCCTTCCGTATCTTCAGCATCTCTCACGTCCGCGGCTCTCACGTCCGCGGCGTGACCTCCCGCAGCAGACCCGTCGTCACATCGAAGACGAAGCCGCGGACGTCGTCGGTGTGCACCAGGAACGGCGAGGTGCGCACCCGCTCCATCGACTGGCGAACGTCGGCGTCGAGGTCCTTGAACGCCTCGACCGCCCACGAAGGGCGCTGTCCCACCTCCTCCTCCAGCTCGTGCCGGAAGTCCTCGGTGAGGCTCAGCAGACCGCAGCCGGTGTGGTGGATGAGCACGACGCTGCGGGTCCCGAGGGCCCGCTGGCTGATGGTCAGGGACCGGATGATGTCGTCGGTGACCACACCGCCTGCGTTGCGAATGGTGTGGCAGTCGCCCAGCTCCAGACCGAGTGCCTCGTGCAGGTCCAGACGGGCGTCCATGCAGGCGACGATGGCGACGCGCCGCACCGGCCGCGCGTCCATTCCCGGGTCGCTGAACTTCTCGGCGTAACTGCGGTTGGCCTCCACGAGGCTGTCGGTGACCGTGTCTCCCGTGCGGGCGTCGCGGTCGGTGGACGGGTTCGGCTGCGGCGCTGATATCGACATGATGACGACGCTACCTCTCACCAGGGAATTTTGTCTTCTCTTTAGGTAGGGCAAACGAGGGCAACGGGGTGGGCCGAAGGGGTGATGTGAGGCAATCCACAACCCCCCGCGCCCCGGTGTCCGATGCCCGGGGGAGGGGATACCACCCCTCGGGCGGGACGCGCAGGCCGGTTGGTTGACCGAAGGGACGAGTGGACTAAAGTGGCGCGAAGTGGGAGGCGTGACGCTCCCCTCGGATCCCGGAATTTCGCGTGAGCGCGGTGCGTACGTACCCCTCGGCCTCCTCCCGCTCCGGTCGCCTGACGTCACTTCCCCGGCGCCAGTAGGCCACTTCCCCTTCAGAGCGGGCGGGGACCCGGCGGTGCGTATCATCCTCGCCCGATCCTCAGAAGGGCGCACGAGCAGCGCAATGAGCAGTAACGCTCTCCATGTTCCCGTCATGCTCCAGCGCTGTCTGGACATGCTGGCCCCCGCTCTCGCCCAGCCCGGCGCGGTCGTGGTCGACTGCACCCTGGGCCTCGGCGGCCACAGCGAGGCGCTGCTGCGCGACTTCCCCGAGGCCCGGCTCATCGCCCTCGACCGCGACCCGTCCGCACTGCGGCTCGCCGGGGAGCGGCTCGCCCCTTACGGCGATCGGGCGACGCTGGTCCACGCGGTCTACGACGAGCTGCCCGAGGTCCTCGACCGGCTCGGTGTCCCGCGCGTCCAGGGGATCCTCTTCGACCTCGGCGTGTCGTCCATGCAGCTGGACGAGGCCGGGCGTGGTTTCGCCTACGCCCAGGACGCCCCGCTGGACATGCGGATGGACCAGACCACCGGAGTCAGCGCGGCCGAGGTGCTCAACACGTATCCGCCGGGCGATCTGGTGCGCATCCTGCGGACGTACGGCGAGGAGAAGTTCGCCAAGAAGATCGTGGACGCGGTGGTGCGCGAGCGCGCCAAGGAGCCGTTCACCAACAGCGCCCGACTCGTCGAGCTGATCCGCGACGCACTGCCGCAGGCCGCCAAGCGCACCGGCGGCAATCCGGCCAAGCGCACCTTCCAGGCGCTGCGGATCGAGGTCAACGGCGAGCTCGCGGTCCTGGAGCGGGCCATCCCGGCGGCCGTAAGGGCGCTCGCGGTCGGCGGTCGGATCGCCGTGCTGTCGTATCACTCGCTGGAGGACCGCCTGGTCAAGCAGGTGCTCGCGGCCGGTGCCGGCAATACGGCGCCCCCGGGGCTGCCGGTCATCCCCGAGCAGTACCAGCCCCGGCTGAAGCTGCTCACCCGTGGCGCGGAGCTGCCCACCGAGGAGGAGATCGCCGAGAACCGCCGGGCCGCCCCGGCGCGGTTCCGGGGGGCGGAGCGCATCCGGGAAGAAGTCACCCCATGAGCGCGCGGGGGACGGGCCCGAAAGGACGGCCGGCGCCGGGCGCCACCACGGCCAGACGCGCGCCCTTCGTGCTGCTCGTCGTGGTCCTGCTCGGCTCCGGCCTGATCGCGCTGCTGCTGCTGAACTCCTCCCTCAATCAAGGGTCGTTCGAGCTCACCAGGCTGGAGAAGCAGACCAAGGAGCTCACCGACGAGCGCCAGGCCCTCCAGCAGGACGTGGACCAGCTCTCCGCGCCCGGCGAGCTGGAGCGGCGCGCCCGGGAGCTGGGGATGGTGCCCGGCGGCACCCCCGCCTTCCTCAACCCGGACGGCTCGGTCAGCGGGGTGCCCGCGCCCGCCACGGGGCAGCCCTCGGTGCTCGGCGGCCCCGGCCGGGTGCTGCCGCCCTCGCTCGGCACCACGCCGTCCGAGGCGTCGCCCGTCCGGTCCGAGGCGTCGCCCACTCCATCCGCCCTCGCGCCGCCGACGCCGCCGTCCGCCGCGGCCTCGGTGACCCCGTGGGGGCTGCCCGCCGGCCACTCCGCATCCACCTCCGCGAACTCCACCCCGGCCCCTCAGTAGGTGACACGGTGACGCGATCCCCAGCCTGCGCCCAGCCCAGCCCGCCCGCGCGGACGCCCACCTGGGCCCGGTGGACGCCCGCCCGCGCCCGGTGGACGCCCGCCCGCGCCCGGTGGACGGCCATCGAGCCGAGGACGGTCGCCAAGCTGAAGGCGGCCACTGAGCCGACGGCGGCGGCCACCGACCCGAAGGCGGCCCTCGCGTGAGCGCCCCCCAGGACCCCCGCCGCCGCGGGGTGCCCGGCCCGGCCGGACCCCGTGGCGACCGCCGCCCCCGCCAGGACTCAGGACGGCGCCCCGACGAGCGCCGGCGCCAGGGCGGACCGTCCGGCCGTCCGGCCCCGCGCCCCCGCCCCGGTGCTGCCCAGCAGCTGCGGCTGGGCAGCCCGCGCCCCCGGCTGCGGCTGATCAGCCTCGGCCTCACCCTCGTCATGCTGATCTTCGTCGTACGGCTGCTGCAGGTGCAGGCCGTCGACGCCAGCGCCTACGCGGCCAAGGCCAACATCAACCGCTACATCCCGGTGAAACTGTCCGCCGAGCGCGGCTCCATCACCGACCGCGACGGCGTCGACCTGGCGACCACGGTGGACGCCTACGACATCACCGCCGCCCCCGACCTCCTCACGCCCAAGACGGCCAGGACCCACGACGCGCCCCGCCAGGCCGCGGCCCTGCTCGCGCCGATCCTCGGCAAGGACCAGGCGGACCTGGAGCAGAAGCTCACCGACAACCCCAGGTCGCAGTACGTCGTGCTCGCCCGGCAGCAGTCCCCGCAGGTCTGGAACCAGATCAAGGACCTGAAGAGCGCCCTGGACGACGCGGCGGCCAAGGGCAAGGGCACCAATGTCCTGGCCGGGGTCAACCGCGAGGCGCACAGCAAGCGGGTCTATCCGAACGGGGACCTCGCCGCCGGGATTCTGGGATTCGTGGACGCCGACGGACGCGGCTCCGCCGGGCTCGAGCAGCAGCTCAACAAGAAGCTCGCGGGCAAGGACGGCAAGCGCGTCTACGCCCAGTCCGGCGGCCACCAGGTGCCCACCGGCGACGTCAGGGAGCAGCCCGCGGTCCCCGGCAGCGACTACGAGCTGACCATCGACCGGGACATCCAGTGGGCCGCCCAGAGCGCCATCGCCGACCAGGTGCGCAAGTCCGGGGCCGACCGCGGCTACGTCATCGTCCAGGACACCCGCACGGGGCAGCTCCTGGCCATGGCCAACGCCCCCGGCTTCGACCCCAACGACATCACCACTACGGACGCCGACGCCCTGGGCAACGCCGCGGTCTCCGACGCCTACGAGCCCGGCAGCGTCAGCAAGCTGATGTCCATGGCCGCCGTCCTCCAGGAGGGCGTGGCGCGCTGGGACACCCATGTGGTGGTCCCCAACCGGCTGCCCCGCGCCGACCGGGCCTTCGCCGACGACATCGACCATTCGACCTGGTACCTCACGCTCAACGGCGTGCTCGCCAAGTCCAGCAACATCGGCACGATCCTCGCCACCGAGCAGCTGGCCAAGACCAAGCGGCAGAAGAACCAGATCCTCTACTCCTACCTGCGCAAGTTCGGGATCGGCCAGCCCTCCGGGCTCGGCTTCCCCGGTGAGACCCCGGGCATCCTGGCCAAGCCGCAGGACTGGAGCGCCTCCCAGCAGTACACCATCCCCTTCGGCCAGGGGCTGTCGCTCAACGCCATCCAGGCGGCCTCGGTGTACTCCACCATCGCCAACGGGGGCGAGCGCATCGCGCCCACCCTCGTCCGCGGCGCCAGGGGGCCCGGCGGCGACTTCACCGCCGCGCCCGCCCCCAAGAAGACCCGTGTCGTCAGTAAGGAGACCGCGAAGACGCTCGCCGAGATGCTCGAGTCGGTCGTCGACGATGAGCAGGGCACCGGCACCAAGGCGAAGATCCCGGGCTATCTTGTCGCGGGCAAGACCGGCACCTCCAACCGGGTGGACCCCAAGACCGGCCGCTACCGCGGCTACACCGCGTCCTTCGCCGGCTTCGCCCCGGCCGACAAACCTCGGCTGACCGTCTACTGTGCCGTTCAGAACCCGACCAAGGGCAGCTACTTCGGCGGGCAGGTCTGCGGACCGGTCTACAAGAAGGTCATGGAGTTCGGCCTCAAGGCCCTTCAGGTCCCGCCCTCCGGGAAGCAGCCCAAACGGCTCCCGGTGAGCTACAGCCCGGGCCAGTGAGCGGACTCAGCAGTGACGACGATCACGCCGGACCCCGGGAACCACGGTCCGGTACGGCCTCGCACCGCCGCCTCATTTCGCGGGGGAGCGGGTGTCCCGGGTACGCTCACCGCCGTGCCCCACGCTGATCAGTCCGAAACCCCTCAGAAGGACGTTTCTGTGGAATACCCGGGAGCGCCCCGTCCTCTCCAGGTCCGCCCGATCCCGCTGGCGGAGCTGGCGGATCAGCTGGGCGTCGAAGCCCCCGAAGCCTCGGAAGGGGCCGCGGTCACCGGGATCACCCATGACTCGCGGGCCGTGCGCCCCGGCGATGTGTACGCCGCGCTGGCCGGTGCCCGCCTCCACGGCGCGGACTTCGCCGCCCAGGCCGCCGACCTCGGCGCGGTCGCGGTGCTGACCGACCCGGCCGGTGCCGAGCGCGCCGCCGCCACCGGCCTGCCGGTCCTCGCGGTGGACAACCCGCGCGGCCGGATGGGCGCGCTGGCCGCCACGATCTACGGCGAGCCGGGCCACGACCTGCTCCAGATCGGCATCACCGGTACCTCCGGCAAGACCACGACCGCGTATCTCATCGAGGGCGGCCTCAAGGCCGCCGCGAAGCACGACGGCGGCCTTACGGGTCTCATCGGCACCGTGGAGATGCGGATCGGCGACGAGCGCATCAAGTCCGAGCGCACCACCCCCGAGGCCACCGACCTTCAGGCCCTGTTCGCGGTGATGCGCGAGCGCGAGGTCCGCTCGGTCGTCATGGAGGTCTCCAGCCACGCCCTGGTCCTCGGCCGCGTCGACGGCTGCGTCTTCGACGTCGCGGTCTTCAACAACCTCAGCCCGGAGCACATGGAGTTCCACTCCGGCATGGAGGACTACTTCCAGGCCAAGGCCCAGCTGTTCACCAAGGCCCGCAGCCGCCTCGGAGTGATCAACTACGACGACGAGTACGGCCGCCGCCTCATCGAGCAGTCCGAGGTGCCCGTCACCACCTTCTCCGCCGAGGGTCACCCCGACGCCCACTGGCGCGCCGCGGACGTCGAGGTCGGCCCGCTCGGCTCGACCTTCACCGCCGTCGGCCCGAACGGTGAGTCCGTACGGGCCGCCGCGCCCCTCCCGGGCCCCTTCAACGTGGCCAACGCGCTCGCCGCCGTCGTCGCGCTCGCCGTCGCCGGGATCGACCCGCAGACGGCCGCCGACGGCGTCGCCGCCGTCCCCGGTGTACCGGGCCGGCTGGAGCGGGTGGACGTGGGCCAGCCCTACCTCGCGGTCGTCGACTACGCCCACAAGACCGACGCCGTGGAGTCGGTGCTGCGTGCCCTCCGTAAGGTGACCGACGGCAAGCTGCACGCCGTCCTCGGCTGCGGCGGGGACCGGGACCGGCTCAAGCGCGGCCCCATGGGCGCCGCCGTGGCCCGGTACTCCGACACGGCCGTCCTCACCTCCGACAACCCCCGCTCCGAGGATCCGCTCGCGATCCTCGCCGCCATGCTCGCGGGCGCCGCCGAGGTGCCCGCCCACGAGCGCGGTGATGTGCTGGTCGAGGAGGACCGGGCCAACGCCATCGCGGCCGCCGTGGCCCGCGCCGAGCCGGGTGACACCGTCATCGTGGCGGGCAAGGGCCACGAGCTGGGCCAGGACATCGCGGGCGTGATCCGGGCCTTCGACGACCGCCAGGTACTCCGCGAAGCCATCGAGCTCAGTGAGCGAGCCCACAGGCGCGATGCCACGCGCCCCGAGGCGAG
The DNA here is from genome assembly GCF_016741935.1 of Streptomyces endocoffeicus. Taxonomy (GTDB): domain Bacteria; phylum Actinomycetota; class Actinomycetes; order Streptomycetales; family Streptomycetaceae; genus Streptomyces; species Streptomyces endocoffeicus. The sequence goes on from NZ_JAERRG010000010.1 coordinate 19,678, forward strand.
CCCACAGCACCGGGACAAACACCTAGACGACCAGGGATGACAGACCGCCATGCGCGCACCAGCCCCCTCCAGGCAGCTCTCCCGCACGGCCGGAGGTGATCAGTGATCGCACTGTCCCTCACCGAGATCGCCGGCCTAGTCGGTGGACAGCCGCACGACATACCGGACCCGGACCTGAAGGTCACGGGCCCCGTCGTGATCGACTCCCGTGAGGTGCGGCCCGGCAGCCTCTTCGCCGCGCTCCCCGGGGAGCGCGTGGACGGCCACGACTTCGCCAGGGGCGCGGTCGAGGCGGGCGCCGCGGCGGTTCTGGCCGCCCGTCCCGTCGGCACCCCGGACGCCCCCGTACCGGCGATCGTCGTCCCCGACGTCATCGCCGCCATGGGAGCGCTCGCGCGCGCCGTCGTGGAGCGCCTGGGCACCACCGTGGTCGCCCTCACCGGCTCCGCCGGCAAGACGAGCACCAAGGACCTCATCGCCCAACTGCTCCAGCGCCGCGGCCCCACCGTATGGACGCCGGGCTCGCTCAACAACGAGATCGGCCTGCCGCTCACCGCGATGAGCGCCGACGAGGCCACCCAGCACCTGGTGCTGGAGATGGGCGCCCGCGGTAAGGGCCACATCCGGTATCTGGCCACTCTCACCCCGCCCCGTATCGGACTCGTGCTCAACGTCGGCACCGCCCATATCGGGGAGTTCGGCGGCCGGGAGCAGATCGCCGAGGCCAAGGGCGAGCTCGTGGAGTCCCTGCCGTCCGCAGCGGAGGGCGGGGTGGCGGTGCTCAACGCCGACGACCCCTTGGTGCGCGCCATGGCGTCGCGCACCAAGGCCCGTACCGTCCTGTTCGGCGAGGCCGAGGACGCCGATGTGCGCGCCGGGAATGTCCGGCTCGCCGACGGCGGGCGCCCCGCCTTCACGCTTCACACCCCTACCGGGTGCGGCGAAGTGACCATGCGCCTGTACGGTGAGCACCACGTGTCGAACGCGCTCGCCGCGGCCGCCGTCGCCCATGAGTTGGGCATGTCCGTCGACGAGATCGCCGTGGCGCTCTCCGAGGCGGGGCAGCTCTCCCGCTGGCGGATGGAGGTCACCGAGCGCTCGGACGGCGTGACGGTCGTCAACGACGCCTACAACGCGAACCCCGAGTCCATGCGAGCAGCGCTGCGCGCGCTGGTCGCCATGGGCGCTGCCACACCGGGGCGTCGCACGTGGGCGGTGCTCGGCCCGATGGCCGAGCTGGGCGAGGATTCACTGGCCGAGCACGACGCGGTCGGGCGGCTGGCCGTCCGGCTCAACGTCAGCAAGCTCGTGGCGGTCGGCGGCCAGGAGGCCGCCTGGCTGGACATGGGCGCCAAGAACGAGGGTTCGTGGGGTGAGGAGTCGGTGCACGTGTCCGACGTGCGGGCAGCGGTCGATCTGCTGCGCAGCGAGCTGCGACCGGGGGACGTCGTGTTGGTGAAGGCATCCAGGTCGGTCGGCCTGGAGCGGCTTGCGCAGGCATTGCTCGACGGTGAGGGTGAGGTCTCCGGCCGATGGGCATGAGGCAGGTTCTCTTCTCGGGAGCCATCGGGCTCTTTCTGACCCTGATCGGCACGCCGGTGCTGATCAAGCTGCTGGCCCGCAAGGGCTATGGCCAGTTCATCCGGGACGACGGTCCGCGGACGCACGGCAGCAAGAAGGGCACGCCCACGATGGGCGGTATCTCCTTCATCCTGGCCACGTTGATCGCCTACGCCCTGACGAAGGTGATCACGGGCAGCCAGCCGACCTTCTCGGGCGTGCTGGTGCTCTTCCTGTTCGCGGGCATGGGCCTGGTCGGCTTCCTCGACGACTACATCAAGATCGTCAAGCAGCGCAGCCTGGGTCTGCGGGCCAAGGCCAAGATGGCCGGGCAGCTGATCGTCGGTATCGCCTTCGCGATCCTCGCACTGAACTTCGCCGACGCGCGCCAGCAGACCCCCGCCTCCGACCGGCTCTCCTTCGTCCAGGACTTCGGCTGGTCCTTCGGCCCGGTGATCTTCGCGATCTGGGCGCTGTTCATGATCCTGGCGATGTCGAACGGCGTGAACCTCACCGACGGTCTCGACGGTCTGGCCACCGGCGCCTCCGTCATGGTCTTCGGCGCCTACACCTTCATCGGCGTCTGGCAGTACCAGGAGTCCTGCGCCAACGCGCAGACCCTCACCAATCCGGCGTCCTGTTTCGAGGTCCGCGACCCGCTCGATCTGGCCGTCGTCGCCTCCGCCCTGATGGGCGCCTGCTTCGGCTTCCTGTGGTGGAACACCTCACCCGCCAAGATCTTCATGGGGGACACCGGTTCGCTCGCGCTCGGCGGCGCGCTCGCCGGCCTCGCCATCTGCTCCCGTACGGAGCTGCTGCTGGCCCTCCTCGGCGGTCTGTTCGTCCTGATCACCATGTCCGTGGTCATCCAGGTCGGCTCCTTCCGGACGACCGGGCGACGGGTCTTCCGGATGGCACCGCTCCAGCACCACTTCGAACTCAAGGGGTGGAGCGAAGTCCTTGTGGTGGTCCGGTTCTGGATCATCCAGGGCATGTGCGTGATCGTCGGCCTCGGCCTCTTCTACGCGGGGTGGCGAGCCTCGTGACGTCCGGCGCCGCTTCCCCCGACGTGTCCGACCTCGCCGGACGGCAGGTCACCGTCGCCGGACTCGGCGTCTCCGGGGTCCCCGCAGCGCGTGCGCTGCGGGGCCTCGGGGCCTCGGTGACCGTGGTCAACGGCAGCGACGGCGAAGCGCAGCGCGCCCAGGCGGCCGAGCTGGAGCCGCTGGGCATCACGGTCCGCCTCGGCGACGGCGAGACGCTTCCCGACGGCACCGAGCTGATCGTGACCACCCCCGGCTGGAAGCCCACCAGCCCGCTCTTCCTGGCCGCCGCCGAGGCGGGCGTGCCCATCTGGGGCGATGTCGAGCTGGCGTGGCGGCTCCGCGGGAAGGACGCCCCGCCCTGGCTCGCGGTCACCGGCACCAACGGCAAGACGACCACCGTAAGGATGCTGGCGGCCATCCTGGAAGCGGCCGGGCTGCGCACGGCGGCCGTCGGCAACATCGGCGTCTCGCTCCTGGACATCGTGCTGGGCGACGAGCCGTACGACGTGCTGGCCGTCGAGCTCTCCAGCTACCAGCTGCACTGGGCGCCCTCGCTGCGCGCCCACTCCGGGGCGGTGCTCAACCTCGCCCCCGACCACCTCGACTGGCACGGCTCCATGGCGGCCTACGCGGCCGACAAGGGCCGGATCTACGAGGGCAACCAGGTGGCCTGCGTCTACAACGTGGCCGACCCCGCCACCGAGGACCTGGTGCGCGCGGCCGACGTCGAGGAGGGCTGCCGGGCGATCGGCTTCACCCTCGGCACCCCCGGTCCCTCCCAGTTCGGCGTCGTGGAGGACATCCTCGTCGACCGGGCCTTCGTGGCGGACCGGCAGAAGCAGGCGCAGGAGCTCGCCGAGGTCTCCGACGTGAACCCGCCGGCCCCGCACAACATCGCCAACGCCCTCGCGGCGGCCGCCCTGGCCCGCGCCTACGGCGTCCCGCCGACGGCCGTACGGGACGGCCTGCGCGCCTTCCGGCCCGACCCGCACCGGGTGGAGCACGTGGCGGACGTCGACGGCGTGGCCTACGTCGACGACTCCAAGGCGACCAACACCCATGCCGCGGAGGCGTCGTTGGGCGCCTATGAGCACATCGTGTGGATCGCGGGCGGCCTCGCCAAGGGGGCCACCTTCGACGAGCTCGTCCTTACGGCGGCCAAGCGGCTGCGCGGCGTGGTGCTGATCGGCGCCGACCGCGCCCTGATCCGGGAAGCGCTCACGCGACACGCAGCGGATGTCCCGGTCGTGGACCTCGACCGGACCGACACTGGGGCGATGGCTGCGGCTGTGCGCGAAGCGGCGCGGCTCGCCCGGCCGGGCGATACCGTCCTGATGGCCCCGGCCTGTGCCTCGATGGACATGTTCACCAACTACAACGAGCGGGGCGACGCCTTCGCCGCGGCGGTTCATGACCTGGCCTCCGGCCGGGTCCCGGACGACCAGTAGCCCGCCGGTCCCCCGCGAGGACCGCCCGCGCGGGGAAACCGGAGGGGATACGACATGACGCCCGACCAGCCCGCCGCCCCGCGCTCCCGGACGGCCCGCCCCGGCACCGGCCGCCAGGTGCCGCGCTCGGGCGGCGCCCCGCGGCTGCGGGAGGCCGTACGGGGCAAGGGCCGGGCGGCGTCACCGGCCCGCCCGCGCTCCACGGCGGGCGCCTCCCGGCCTCCGCGCCGCCCGCCGAGGGTGAACGTGCTGGACGCCCTGCGCGGGCTTCAGCAGCGTGTCAGGCGGGCCTGGGACCGGCCGCTGACCGCGTACTACCTGCTGCTCGGCGGCTCGCTGCTGATCCTGGTGCTCGGGCTGGTCATGGTCTACTCCGCCTCCCAGATCAAGGCGCTGCAGTCCGGGCTCTCACCGTCGTACTTCTTCCGCAAACAGCTCTTCGCCGCCGCGCTCGGCGGCGCGCTGATGCTGCTCGCCGTGCGGATGCCCATCAAACTGCACCGCGCCTTCGCCTATCCGCTGCTCGCGGTCTCGGTCTTCCTGATGTGTCTGGTGCAGGTCCCGGGCATGGGCATCGCGGTCAACGGCAACCAGAACTGGATCTCCTTCGGCGGTCCCTTCCTGCTCCAGCCCAGTGAGTTCGGCAAGCTCGCGCTGGTTCTGTGGGGCGCCGATCTTCTCGCCCGCAAACAGGACAAGCGGCTGCTGGCCCAGTGGAAGCACCTGCTGGTCCCGCTGGTGCCCGCGACCGGCATGCTGCTCGGCCTGATCATGCTGGGCGGGGACATGGGCACCGCGATCATTCTCACGGCGATCCTTTTCGGCCTGCTGTGGCTGGCCGGCGCCCCCACCCGGCTCTTCGCGGGCGTCCTCGCCTTCGCCGGGGTCATCGGCCTGCTGCTCATCAAGACCAGCGCCAACCGGATGTCCCGGCTCGCCTGCATCGGCGCCACCGAGCCGGGTGCCAACGATCAGTGCTGGCAGGCGGTGCACGGGATCTACGCGCTCGCCAACGGCGGATGGTTCGGCTCAGGACTCGGGGCAAGTATGGAGAAATGGGGCGAACTGCCCGAACCGCATACTGACTTCATCTTCGCCATTACCGGGGAGGAACTCGGTCTGGCGGGGACGCTGTCGGTTCTCGTTCTCTTCGCGGCTCTAGGCTATGCGGGTATCCGCGTGGCCGGACGCACGGAGGACCCCTTCGTGAGGTACGCCGCGGGAGGTGTGACCACCTGGATCACGGCCCAGGCCGTGGTCAACATCGGTGCGGTGCTGGGTCTGCTGCCGATCGCTGGTGTTCCGCTCCCGCTGTTCTCCTACGGAGGGTCCGCCCTGCTGCCGACCATGTTCGCCGTCGGCCTGCTGATCGCCTTCGCCCGGGCAGAGCCCGGTGCGCGGGCGGCGCTGGCCATGCGGCAGCCTGCTTTGCGGAAGAAGCTGGCTCGGGTGAGACGGAAGACGATGAGACGGCCCGTCAAGAGGCGGCCGTCCGGAGAGCGGTGAATTTCGGTGCATGTCGTACTCGCCGGTGGGGGGACCGCCGGCCACATCGAGCCCGCGCTCGCCCTCGCGGACGCCCTGCGCAGGCAGGACCCGACCGTGGGGATCACGGCACTCGGCACGGAGCGAGGACTCGAGACCCGGCTCGTACCGGAGCGCGGCTATGAGCTCGGGCTCATCCCGGCCGTACCGCTGCCGCGCAAGCCCACCCCTGAACTGATCACCGTCCCCGGGCGGCTGCGGGGCACCATCAAGGCCGCCGAGCAGATCCTGGAGCGCACCAAGGCCGACTGCGTCGTCGGCTTCGGCGGCTATGTGGCCCTGCCCGGCTATCTGGCGGCCAAGCGGCGCGGCGTGCCGATCGTCGTCCACGAGGCCAACGCCCGCCCCGGCCTCGCCAACAAGATTGGCTCCCGCTACGCCCACTTCGTCGCGGTCTCCACCCCGGACAGCAAGCTCCGCAACTCCCGCTATGTGGGCATCCCGCTGCGCCGCTCCATCGCCACCCTCGACCGGGCCGCGGTCCGCCCCGAGGCCCGCGCGGCCTTCGGGCTCGACCAGAACCTGCCGACGCTGCTGGTCTCCGGCGGCTCGCAGGGCGCGCGGCGGTTGAACGAGGTGGTCCAGACGGTGGCGCCGTACCTCCAGCGCGCCGGGATCCAGGTGCTCCACGCGGTCGGACCGAAAAACGAAATGCCGCATGTGGACAACATGCCGGGAATGCCGCCCTATATCCCGGTACCGTATGTGGACCGGATGGACCTCGCGTACGCCGCGGCCGACATGATGCTCTGCCGCGCGGGCGCGATGACCGTCGCCGAACTGTCCGCCGTCGGGCTCCCCGCCGCCTACGTCCCGCTGCCGATCGGCAACGGTGAGCAGCGGCTCAACGCCCAGCCGCTGGTCAAGGCGGGCGGCGGGCTGCTGGTCGACGACGCCGAGCTGAGCCCCGAGTGGGTGCAGGGCAATGTGCTGCCGGTGCTCGGCGACCCGCACCGGCTGTACGAGATGTCCCGGCGCGCCGCCGAATTCGGCCGCAGGGACGCCGACGAGCTGCTGGTCGGCATGGTGTACGAGGCGATCAGCGCACGCCGCCAGGCGTGAGGAGGCAGGGAGCGTGGCCGGACCGTCGACCGCCGAGCGCGGCGCACGAGGGACGACTCGGTCCGGCCCGCCCCCACGCCTCCTCCGGGTCCGTCGGGGGCTCCGGCCGCCCGGCCGCCGCACCCTGCTGGTGACGGCGGTGGCGGTGACCCTGCTCGGCGCCGGGGCCGTCTGGCTGCTCTACGGCTCGAGCTGGCTGCGGGCCGAGCGGGTGCGGGTCGCCGGCACCACCGTCCTCACCGCCGACGAGGTGCGCGACGCCGCCGATGTATCCCTGAACACCCCGCTGGTGGCGGTGGACACGGGAGCGATCGAACATCGGGTACGCGAGCGGCTGAAGCGGATTGCGAAAGTGGACGTATCCCGGTCGTGGCCGCACACCATCAGTCTGGTGGTGACGGAACGCAGGCCCGAAGCCATTGTCGAAGAGGGCGGGAAGTTCCACGAAGTGGACGCCACAGGAGTCCGGTTCTCCACGCTGAGCGAGCGTCGGAAGGGGGTTCCGCTGCTGGAAATGGAGCCGGATCGGTCGCCGAGTTCGCGCCATTTCGGCCCCACTGGACTGCGCCGCGAGGCGGTCCGGGTGGTCACCCAACTCCCCGAGAAGGTCCGCCAGGACACCCGTTCCCTCCGGGTCCGCTCGTACGATTCGATCACCCTGGAGCTGACCGGGGGACGTACCATCGCCTGGGGGAGCGGAGAGCGCGGCGAGGCGAAGGCGAAGGCGCTCACCGCCCTGATGAAAGCGCGGCCGGACGCCGACCACTTCGATGTCCAAGCGCCGAGTGCCCCCGCGGTGTCTCGCAGTTGACGTGGATAGCGGCAGGCCAGCACCCTGGTTGGCTAGCCCGCTGGGTGATCACATAGGGTGAAAAGAAAAGCGGGAGGTTCGGCGTGTTCATTGAACGCGCGACACTTGTCGACTTAGTGTCCTGTTCCGAAGAGTCCGGGAAACAGAGGCACTGGTAACCCTAAACTTCAGCGTTAGGGTTGGGGTCGGCAATCGGAACCGTCCCATTCGGCATCAGTCGGCGCACCGCGGCAACAGCGGGGTGGCGACACGTAACTCGAGGCGAGAGGCCTTCGACGTGGCAGCACCGCAGAACTACCTCGCAGTCATCAAGGTCGTCGGCATCGGCGGCGGTGGCGTGAATGCCATCAACCGGATGATCGAGGTCGGGCTCAAGGGCGTCGAGTTCATCGCGATCAACACCGATGCGCAGGCCCTGCTGATGAGTGACGCGGACGTCAAGCTGGACGTCGGTCGCGAGCTCACCCGGGGCCTGGGAGCCGGCGCCAACCCCGACGTCGGCCGTAAGGCCGCCGAGGACCACCGCGAGGAGATCGAGGAGGTCCTCAAGGGGGCCGACATGGTCTTCGTGACGGCGGGTGAGGGCGGCGGCACGGGCACCGGCGGTGCCCCGGTGGTCGCGAACATCGCCCGCTCGCTGGGCGCACTGACGATCGGTGTGGTCACCCGGCCGTTCACTTTCGAGGGCCGCCGCCGCGCCAATCAGGCGGAGGACGGCATCGCGGGTCTCCGGGACGAGGTCGACACCCTCATCGTGATCCCGAACGACCGGCTGCTGTCCATTTCGGACCGTCAGGTGAGCGTGCTCGACGCGTTCAAGTCGGCCGACCAGGTGCTGCTGTCGGGTGTTCAGGGCATCACCGACCTGATCACCACCCCGGGTCTGATCAACCTCGACTTCGCGGACGTCAAGTCCGTGATGTCGGAGGCCGGATCGGCGCTCATGGGCATCGGCTCGGCCCGCGGTGACGACCGCGCGGTGGCCGCGGCCGAGATGGCGATCTCCTCGCCGCTGCTGGAGGCGTCCATCGACGGCGCCCGGGGCGTGCTGCTCTCCATCTCCGGCGGCTCGGACCTCGGGCTGTTCGAGATCAACGAGGCCGCTCAGCTGGTGAGCGAGGCCGCCCACCCCGAGGCCAACATCATCTTCGGCGCGGTGATCGACGACGCGCTCGGCGACGAGGTCCGGGTCACCGTGATCGCGGCGGGCTTCGACGGCGGTCAGCCGCCCGCGAAGAACCGCGACAAGGTGCTCGGCTCCTCCTACAGCGGTGGCAGCCGTGAAGAGGGATCCGGCAGCTCCTCGAACCGCCCGGCCGGCCAGGACAGCGGCAGCCGCCCGTCCTTCGGCGGGCTCGGCAGCGTCACCCCGCGCGAGGACGAGCCCGCCCCGGCGGACCCCGCCCCGGTCGCCGAGGTGCCGCCGCCCCCGGTGCCCACCCCGCACCCCCAGGTCCCGCCGGCTCGCCCCTACCAGGACAGCCAGGCCGAGGAGCTGGACGTCCCGGACTTCCTGAAGTGAGCCGTCCGGTATGGCTCGACGGCGACTTTGAAGTGAACCAGACGTGATAGCGCAACAGCACGACGCGAGCGGCGCGCACTTCGCCTTCACCGACCGGTGGGGCGGGGTGAGCGCCGCTCCGTATGAGGAGCTCAATCTCGGCGGGGCGGTCGGCGACGACCCCCAGGCCGTACGGACCAACCGTGAGCTGGCCGCCAAGGCGATGGGCCTGGACCCGGCGGCGGTCGTCTGGATGAACCAGGTGCACGGCCGGGACGTCGCGGTGGTCGACGGACCGTGGTCGGACGGCGAGATCCCGGCGGTGGACGCGGTGGTGACGCGGCGTCGGGGCCTCGCCCTGGCCGTCCTCACCGCCGACTGCACCCCGGTGCTGCTGGCCGATCCGGTGGCCGGGGTTGTCGGCGCCGCCCACGCGGGGCGGCCGGGACTGGTCGCCGGAGTGGTCCCGGCGGTGGTGAAGGCGATGACCGAACAGGGCGCCGAGCCCGCCCGGATCGTCGCGCGTACCGGTCCCGCGGTCTGCGGCCGCTGCTACGAGGTCCCCGCGGACATGCGCGCCGATGTCGCCGAGACGGTGCCGGAGGCGTGGGCCGAGACCAGCTGGGGTACCCCCGCCGTGGATGTGGCGGCCGGTGTGCGGGCCCAACTGGCACGCGCGGGTGTGCGGATGGACGAGATGGATGGAAAATCTCACATCTGCACCCTGGAGTCGGCGGACCACTTCTCGTACCGGCGCGAGCGCACCACCGGGCGGCTCGCGAGCTATGTCTGGTTGGGCGGCTGAGAGCTGTGACGGATCGCAAGGCGGAACTGGCCGCGAATCTGGCCCGGGTGGAGGAACGTATCTCTGCCGCCTGCGCCGGGGCCGGCCGCAAGCGCGAAGAGGTGACCCTGATCGTGGTCACCAAGACCTATCCGGCGAGCGATGTCCGTTTGCTCGCGGAACTCGGCGTACGGCATGTCGCCGAGAACCGCGACCAGGAGGCCGCCCCCAAAGCCGCGGAATGCGCGGATCTGCCATTGATCTGGCACTTTGTCGGGCAATTGCAGACCAATAAGGTGCGTTCCGTATCGAGTTATGCCGATGTGGTGCAATCTGTCGATCGCAAGCGATTGGTCGACGCGCTCTCCCGTGCGGCTGTGGGGGCCGCGCGGGAGCTGGGTGTCCTGATTCAGGTCGCGCTCGACGTGGACTCCGGTGACCGGGGAGAACGCGGAGGAGTGGGACCGGACGGAGTGGAACGGCTCGCCGAGTCCGTGGCCGAGGCCGAAGGGCTCCGGCTCGACGGTCTGATGACCGTCGCCCCGCTGACGGGTCCCTACGAGGGGCGGCCGCGGGCGGCGTTCGACCGGCTGACGGAAATCTCATCCCGCCTGCGCGTGGCCCATCCGGCTGCGAACATGGTCTCGGCGGGGATGAGCTCGGACCTGGAGGAAGCGGTGGCGGCGGGGGCGACACATGTGCGCGTCGGCACTGCGGTACTCGGAGTCCGACCCAGGCTCCGGTAACGTCGCGAAGAAGTCGGACCACAGCAGAAAATATGGTCATTCCCGTCAAAAGGCGGGCGGGCCACGTGGATCCATGGCATCCGGTGGCGGAGCCGATCCACCACAGAGCGGAGGACGCAGAAAATGGCCGGCGCGATGCGCAAGATGGCGGTCTACCTCGGCCTCGTGGAGGACGATGGGTACGACGGCCGGGGATTCGACCCCGACGACGAGTTCGAGCCCGAGCCGGAGCCCGAGCGGGACCGTCGGCGGCATCAGGTGGTGGAGACCGAACCGCGGCCGGAAAGGGGCGAATCTGTGCGAGTCGTCCACCCTCCCGCACAACGCGAACCGGCTCCACTTGCGGTGGAAACCGGGCGACCCGCGCGAATTGCCCCCGTGGCGTCCATCACACCTGAACGTCAGAACTTGGAGAAGAACGCGCCAGTGATCATGCCCAAGGTCGTGTCCGAGCGGGAGCCGTACCGCATCACCACACTGCACCCCCGGACCTACAACGAGGCCCGTACTATCGGGGAACACTTCCGTGAGGGCACTCCCGTGATCATGAATCTGACGGAGATGGACGACACGGATGCGAAGCGACTTGTCGACTTTGCGGCCGGTCTGGTGTTCGGTCTCCATGGGAGCATTGAGCGGGTGACGCAGAAGGTGTTCCTGTTGTCTCCTGCTAACGTCGATGTCACGGCGGAGGACAAGGCCCGTATCGCAGAGGGCGGGTTCTTCAACCAGAGCTGAGACGCAAAAACGGCAAACCGGCAACACCGAGTCATCCGAGGCCGAAAGGCCGAGTACGAACCAGGGGAGAGGGACGCGCGGGATGGGCATCGCACTACAGGTGATCTACATCGCGCTCTACTGCTACCTGATCGTGCTGATCTTCAGGCTCGTGATGGACTACGTCTTCCAGTTCGCGCGCTCGTGGCAACCCGGTAGGGCGATGGTGGTCATCCTCGAGGCCACCTACACTGTGACCGATCCGCCACTCAAGCTGCTCCGGCGGTTCATTCCGCCGTTGCGTCTCGGGGGTGTGGCGCTCGACCTGTCCTTCTTCGTGCTGATGATCATCGTCTGGATCCTGATCACCGTCGTGAGCAATTTTGCGAGCAGGGTGTGAACGATACGGTCTTGCCGATTGCCGACGACTACGTTGAGGTGAAGTAGAGATGCCGTTGACCCCCGAGGACGTGCGGAACAAGCAGTTCACGACCGTCCGCCTCCGAGAAGGCTATGACGAGGACGAGGTCGATGCCTTCCTCGACGAGGTCGAAGCCGAACTGACCCGGCTGTTGCGGGAGAACGAGGACCTGCGCGCCAAGCTGGCAGCCGCGACGCGTGCCGCCGCCCAGAGCCAGCAACAAGGCATGCGCAAGCCTCCCGAACAGCAGGAGCGGCCAGGGGCACCTGTGCCCGCCGCCATATCTGGACCGCCGCAGCCGGTGCCCCCCGGCCAGCAGCAGATGGGTGGCCCGCCCCAACTCCCGGGCGGAGCCCCGCAGCTGCCGGCCGGCCCGATGGGCCAGAACGGCCCCGGTCCGATGCAGCAAGGTGGCCCCGGTCCGATGCAGCAGGGCGGTCCCGGCCCGATGCAGCAGGGTGGCCCCGGTCCGATGCAGCAGGGTGGACCCATGGGTCCCGGCGGCCCCATGGGTGGCCCGATGGGCGGTCCCGGTGGCCCGGGTGGCCCCGGCGGTCCTGGCGGCCCCGGTGGCCCGCAGCTGCCGCAGCCGGGGCAGGGCCCGGGCGGCGACAGCGCCGCGCGCGTGCTCTCGCTCGCGCAGCAGACCGCCGACCAGGCGATCGCGGAGGCCCGTTCCGAGGCCAACAAGATCGTCGGCGAGGCCCGTAGCCGCGCCGAGGGCCTGGAGCGGGACGCCCGCGCCAAGGCCGACGCGCTGGAGCGGGACGCGCAGGAGAAGCACCGTGTCGCGATGGGCTCCCTGGAGTCCGCTCGTGCCACGCTCGAGCGCAAGGTCGAGGACCTGCGCGGCTTCGAGCGCGAGTACCGCACGCGGCTGAAGTCGTACCTGGAGAGCCAGCTGCGCCAGCTGGAGAACCAGGCCGACGACTCGCTCGCCCCGCCGCGCACCCCGGCCGCCGCCTCGCTGCCGCCGTCCCCCTCGATGAGCGGCTCCATGGCCTCGGCCGGCGCCGGCACGATGGGTGGCCACACGATGGGCGGCAACCAGTCCATGGGCGGCCACAACCAGAACGGCGGCGCGCCGTCCTACGGTGGCCAGCAGCAGATGTCTCCCGCGATGACCCAGCCGATGGCACCGGTGCGGCCGCAGAGTCCGCAGCCGATGCAGCAGGCGCCCAGCCCGATGCGGGGCTTCCTCATCGACGAGGACGACAACTGACGCGGGGCGCGTAAGCGCGGAGCGTTCGGCAATCACAAGGGCCGGGCCCGGGAGCGATGAGCTTCCGGGCCCGGCCCTTTGCCGTGCGGGCGGGGTGCCTGGGGGCTTTCCCCTACCCGCCCCTTCCCGAACCAGGGGTTCCGCCCCTGACCCCGGACGCCCTTCGGGCGTGTCCTCAATCGCCGGACGGGCTGAAATTCAGCCCGTCCGGCGTCCCTATCCAGGATCCCGATGCCGCGCCCCGGGTTGCGGCTATCCAGCCCGTCCGGCGATTGAGGACCGGGGTCCGGGGCGGAGCCCCGGTTCGGGAAGGGGCGGGGTGGGGAACGAACCCCCGGTCGGGGCTTACGCCTTGCGGAGGCGGAAGGTCAGGCCCAGGGGGGTGTCGGTGAATTCGTCGCCGTAGCCCTCTTCCCCGTCGCCCGCCGCGAAGTCGGTCGCGAGGACCTCGTCCGCGATCAGCTCGGCGTGGTCGCCAAGGGCCTGACGGAGCTCTTCGTCGGCCGACTGCCACCGCAGCGCGATCCGGTCGGCCACATCCAGCCCGCTGTTCTTACGGGCCTCCTGGATCAGCCGGATCGCGTCCCGGGCGAGACCCGCGCGCCGCAGCTCCGGGGTGATCTCCAGATCGAGGGCGACCGTGGCGCCCGCGTCGGAGGCGACCGACCAGCCCTCGCGCGGGGTCTCGGTGATGATGACCTCGTCGGGGGAGAGGGCGACCGTCTCGCCGGCCACCACGACCGACGCGTTTCCCTCGCGCAGCGCGACCGACAGCGCGGCCGCGTCGGCCTCCGCGATCGCCTTGGCGACCGGCTGGGTGCCCTTGCCGAAGCGCTTGCCCAGGGCGCGGAAGTTGGCCTTCGCGGTGGTGTCGACCAGCGAGCCGCCGACCTCGCTCAGCGACGCGAGCGAGGAGACGTTCAGCTCCTCCTCGATCTGGGCGCGCAGTTCGGCGCCGAGGGCTTCGAAGCCGGCGGCGGCGACCAGCGCGCGCGACAGCGGCTGGCGCGTCTTCACACCGGACTCCGCACGGGTCGCGCGCCCCAGCTCCACCAGGCGCCGCACGAGCGCCATCCGCTCCGAGAGGGCCGGGTCGATCATCGTCCGGTCGGGCTCCGGCCAGGTGGTCAGGTGCACGGAGGCCGGGGCCTCCGGGCTCACCGGGACGACCAGGTCCTGCCAGACCCGCTCGGTGATGAAGGGCACCAGGGGCGCCATCAGCCGGGTGACCGTCTCGATGACGTCATGCAGGGTGCGCATCGCGGCGGCGTCGCCCTGCCAGAAGCGGCGGCGGGAGCGGCGCACGTACCAGTTGGACAGGTCGTCGACGAAGGCCGACAGCAGCTTTCCGGCGCGCTGGGTGTCGTACGCCTCCAGGGACTCGGTGACCTGCTCGGTGAGCGTGCCCAGCTCGCCCAGCAGCCAGCGGTCCAGCAGCGGCCGCTCGGCCGGGGCCGGGTCGGCCGCGGACGGCGCCCAGCCCGAGGTGCGGGCGTACAGCGCCTGGAAGGCCACCGTGTTCCAGTAGGTGAGCAGCGTCTTGCGCACGACCTCCTGGATGGTGCCGTGGCCCACCCGGCGGGCCGCCCACGGCGAGCCGCCCGCGGCCATGAACCAGCGCACCGCGTCCGCGCCGTGCTGATCCATCAGCGGGATGGGCTGAAGGATGTTGCCCAGGTGCTTGGACATCTTCCGGCCGTCCTCGGCCAGGATGTGACCGAGGCAGACCACGTTCTCGTACGAGGACTTATCGAAGACGAGCGTGCCGATCGCCATCAGCGTGTAGAACCAGCCCCGGGTCTGGTCGATGGCCTCGGAGATGAACTGCGCCGGGTAGCGCCGCTCGAAGAGCTCCTTGTTGCGGTACGGGTAGCCGTACTGCGCGAACGGCATCGAGCCCGAGTCGTACCAGGCGTCGATGACCTCGGGCACCCGCTCGGCCGTCAGCGAGCAGCCGTCGGCGGTGCAGGTGAAGGTGACCGCGTCGATGTACGGCCGGTGCGGGTCCAGACCGCTCTGGTCGGTGCCGGTCAGCTCGGAGAGCTCGGCAAGGGAACCGACGCAGGTGAGATGGGACTCGGCACAGCGCCAGATGGGCAGCGGGGTGCCCCAGTAGCGATTCCGCGACAGCGCCCAGTCGATGTTGTTATTGAGCCAGTCGCCATAGCGACCGGTCTTGACCGACTCGGGATACCAGTTGGTCTTCTCGTTCTCCCGCAGCAGCGCGTCCTTGATCGCTGTGGTGCGGATGTACCAGGACGGCTGGGCGTAGTAGAGCAGCGCCGTGTGGCAGCGCCAGCAGTGCGGGTAGCTGTGCTCGTACGGCACATGCCGGAACAGCAGCCCGCGCTCCTTGAGGTCCGCCGTCAGCGCCTCGTCGGCCTTCTTGAAGAACTGGCCGCCGACCAGGTCCAGGCCCTCCTCGAAGGTGCCGTCCGGGCGGACCGGGTTGACCACCGGCAGCCCGTAGGCCCGGCAGGTCAGCAGGTCGTCCTCACCGAAGGCGGGGGACTGGTGGACCAGACCGGTGCCGTCCTCGGTCGTCACGTAGTCGGCGTTGACGACGTAGTGGGCGTCCGGGATCTCCACCAGCTCGAAGGGGCGCCGATAGTTCCAGCGCTCCATCTCGGCCCCGGTGAAGGACTCGCCGGTGACCGTCCAGCCCTCGCCGAGCGCCTTCTCGACCAGCGGCTCGGCGACGACCAGCTTCTCCTCGCCGTTGGTGGCGACCACATAGGGCACCTCCGGGTGCGCGGCCACGGCGGTGTTGGAGACCAGGGTCCACGGCGTGGTCGTCCACACCAGCAGCGCCGCCTCGCCCGCCAGCGGGCCGGAGGTCAGCGGGAAGCGCACGAAGACGGAGGGGTCGACGACCGTCTCATAGCCCTGGGCCAGCTCGTGGTCGGACAGCCCGGTGCCGCAGCGCGGGCACCAGGGGGCGACGCGGTGGTCCTGGACCAGCAGCCCCTTGTCGAAGATCTCCTTGAGGGACCACCACACCGACTCGATGTACCCGGGGTTCATGGTCCAGTACGCGCCGTCGAGGTCGGTCCAGAACCCCATCCGGGTGGTGAGCTCGGCGAAGGCGTCGGTGTGCCGGGTGACGGACTCCCGGCACTTGGCGTTGAACTCGGCGATGCCGTACGCCTCGATGTCCTTCTTACCGTTGAAGCCCAGTTCCTTCTCGACCGCCAGCTCGACCGGCAGGCCGTGGCAGTCCCAGCCCGCCTTACGGTCGACGTGGTAGCCCCGCATGGTGCGGAAGCGGGGGAAGACGTCCTTGAAGACGCGGGCCTCGATGTGGTGGGCGCCCGGCATGCCGTTCGCGGTCGGGGGGCCCTCGTAGAAGACCCACTCGGGCCGTCCCTCGGACTGCTCGAGGCTACGGGCGAAGATCTTGTTCTCCCGCCAGAAGTCGAGCACGGCGTGCTCGAGGGCGGGCAGGTCGACCTGGGCGGGCACCTGGCGGTACTGCGGCGTCATCGGGGCTCTTCTTCCTCCGGCGGACACGTGCTCTTCCGTTTCCGTCGGAGGGACGAGAGCCGTGCGCTCCCGCGGTACCACCCTCCTTGACCGGCAGCGGCTGGCTCCCGGCCCCCTCATTGGGATCGCGATGCCGGTTCTACTGACCCAGGGCGGGCGTTCTTCCGGCGGCTCCGGGGTGATCCTTCACATCGCGCTCGCCCCCGGGCTCACACCGTCCCCGGGTCGCTCTGGGCCGCCTACGACGCTACTCGTCCCCATCCATGCCTTTCGCTGCGCCCCAGTGTACGGGGCCGAGGCGACCGGGGCCGACCGAATATGGCACGGCTGGGGCACTGCTCGGTCACCGCTGGGGCACTGCTGGGGCACTGCGCCGAGTGGGGGACGGCCGGGTCCGCGGACCGACCCGAATGGCCGGACGCCGGGGGCCGCGATCAGGACAGTCACGCTGGGTCACCTCTGGGTACCGGATCCCGGACGGATTACCGGACGTGGAGTGGGGCACAACGGTGGAGACCGGGTTGTCGTACGGGCAAGCCGGGCGAATCGGGCGGCGTGCCCCGTTGCCGCCCGCCCGGAGTCGATTTATCGTTCCGGAACGATTCGCGCGCAAGATCACAATATGTGAAGGGGCCGCGGCCATGGTGGCGAGAAAGACCACCGTGCAGAAGAGCACGGCGAAGGCGACGAAGGCCGCGCCCGGCAAGGAGAGCGCCTCGGGCAAGAAGGCCGTCGACAAGACCGCGGCACCCGGCAGGGCCGCCGCGCAAGGCGCCGCCAAGGCGGCGAAGAAGAGCGCACCGAAGAAGAAGTCGGAGACGCCCGCCAAGAAGGCCGCGCCCGCCGACAAGGCGGTGCCCGCGAAGAAGACGGGAGCCAGGAAAGTGGTTGCGAAGAAGACCTCGGGTGGTGCGCCGACCGGCAAGAAGGCCACGACGACCGCGCCGCCCCTGCCCAAGGCCCGTGCGGCGGGCGCCCCCGTCGACCCCAGCGAGCTCGCGGTCCGCCCCGGCGAGGACCCCTGGTCGGCCGAGGAGGTGGACGAGGCGCGCGCCGGGCTGCTGACCGAGGCCGGCCGGCTGCGCACCGAGATCCTCGCCTCCGAGGAGGCGATCACCGGGCTGATGCGCGACTCCGGCGACGGCGCGGGTGACGACCAGGCCGACACCGGTACCAAGAACATCACCCGCGAGCATGAGATGGCCCTGGCCGGGAACGCCCGCGAGATGCTGCTGCAGACCGAGCGGGCCCTGGACCGGCTGGACACCGCGACGTACGGGCTGTGCGAGAGCTGCGGCAACCCGATCGGCAAGGCGCGGATGCAGGCGTTCCCCCGCGCCACGCTGTGCGTCGAGTGCAAGCAGCGCCAGGAGCGGCGCTGACGCCCGTACGTGTGTGCCGTACCCTCGTCCCTCACAGGGGGAGACAGGCTCACGAGGTTGAGGGACTCACGTGACAGAGGCGGAGCAGGCCATCGGTACGCCGGACGCGGGGAAGGCAGAGGGGGGCGCCGGGACCAGCGCCGCCGGATCCGGTGAGGCCGCGGCGGGCAGGGGCAAGCGGCGTGTCGGGGTGCTCCTCACGGTCGCTGCGCTGGCCTATCTGATCGATCTGACCAGCAAGCTGGCCGTGGTCGCGAAGCTGGAGCATCACGCTCCGGTCGAGGTGATCGGCACCTGGCTGCAGTTCGAGGTGATCCGCAACCGGGGGGCCGCGTTCGGCTTCGGCGAGGCCATGACCATCGTCTTCACGGTGATCGCGGTCGGTGTCATCGTGGTGATCGCGCGGCTGGCCCGCAAGCTCCACAGCCTGCCCTGGGCCATCGCGCTCGGACTGCTGCTCGGCGGCGCCTTCGGCAATCTCACCGACCGGGTCTTCCGGGCGCCCGGGGATTTCCAGGGGGCGGTCGTCGACTTCATCGCGCCCTCCCACTTCGCGGTCTTCAACCTCGCCGACTCGGCCATCGTGTGCGGCGGCTTCCTGATCGTGATCCTGTCCTTCCGCGGTCTGGACCCGGACGGCACGGTCCACAAGGACTGACCGGGGCCGGCACCGGTCCGGTCCCGGGAGGGGCGTTACGGCCGGTATCCGACGGGCGTACGAACCGGTGCTCCCGGTCCGGCATACTCGTCAGGTGAGTACGATTCCCGAGATCCGCACCCTGCCCGTACCGGACGGTCTGGAGGGCGAGCGCGTCGACGCCGCGATCGCCCGCATGTTCGGTTTCTCCCGGACCAAGGCGGCCGAGCTGGCCGCCGCCGGAAAGGTGCAGCTCGACGGCAGCGTCGCCGGGAAGTCCGACCGGGTCTCCGGGGGCGCCTGGCTCGAGGTCGAGCTGCCGCAGGCCGCGCCGCCGGTGCGGATCGTCGCCGAGCCCGTCGAGGGCATGGACATCGTGCACGACGACGAGGACATCGTGGTCGTCTCCAAGCCGGTCGGCGTCGCGGCCCACCCCAGCCCCGGCTGGACCGGCCCCACCGTGATCGGCGGGCTCGCCGCCGCCGGATTCCGCGTCTCCACCTCGGGCGCCGCCGAGCGTCAGGGGATCGTGCACCGGCTGGACGTCGGCACCTCCGGGCTGATGGTCGTCGCCAAGTCCGAACTCGCGTACTCCGTGCTCAAGCAGGCATTCCGCGAGCGCACCGTGGACAAGCGCTACCACGCGCTGGTCCAGGGCCACCCGGACCCGCTGAGCGGCACCATCGACGCCCCGATCGGCCGCCATCCCCAGCACGACTACAAGTGGGCGGTGACCGCGGACGGCAAGCCGAGCGTCACCCACTACGACCTCATCGAGGCGTTCCGGGCCGCGAGCCTGCTGGACATCAAGCTGGAGACCGGCCGCACCCACCAGATCCGGGTGCATATGGCGGCCCACCGCCACCCCTGCGTCGGCGACCTCACCTACGGCGCGGACCCGACGCTCGCCAAGCGGCTGAAGCTGACCCGGCAGTGGCTGCACGCCGTGCGGCTCGGCTTCGAGCACCCCGCGCACGGCGGATGGGTCGAGTTCGAGAGCTCCTACCCGGACGATCTGCGCGGGGCGCTGGACATCGTGAAGGCGGAGAGCGCGTGATCGAGGTCGTGGCCGACGGGGACCTGTCCGGCTGCTTCGCGGTCCGCCGCGAGGTCTTCGTGGTGGAGCAGCGGATCCCCGAGGAGGAGGAGATGGACGCGTACGACGCGCCTGCCGTCCACCTCCTGGCCACCGACGACGGGGGCCGCCCGGTGGGCACCGTCCGCTTCCTGCACGGCGCCGCCGCGGACAAGAAGTACGGCCACGCCGGTGTCGACGGCGCCACCACCGCCGTGCTCGGCCGCCTCGCGGTGACCCGGGCGGCGCGGGGCACGGGGCTGGGGGCCGACCTGGTCCGGGCCGTCGAGGCGGAGGCCCACCGGCGCGGTCTGGCCGAGGTCTATCTGGAGTCCCAGACCCATGCGCTCGGCTTCTACGAGCGGCTGGGCTACGAGGCGTTCGGCGCCGAGTTCGACGAGGGCGGCGGCATTCCGCACCGCGCGATGCGACGGTCGTTGTAGCGGCGGGCGGCCGGGCTCACGGTGAGTGCCGGGCGTCCTTGCGCAGCCCGTCCTCGAAGCGGGCGAAGTGGTCGTGGCGCTCACGGCGGCGCTCGCTCTCCGGCAGCGTTTGCGGGGCCCGCGCGGCCGGGGCGGTGGCGATGCGCGGCAGCGCGTACGGATGGGTGTCCCGCAGCCATGTGATCATCTTCTCGCGCACCTCACAGCGCACGGTCCACGCGTCGTCCGGGTCCCGCGCCGTGATGAGCGCCCGCACCATGATGGTGCTCGGGGTGGTGTCCGTCACCACCAGGTTCCAGTCCCGGCCGTCCCAGGCCGGGGACTTCTGCACGATCTCGCGCAGGTGCTCCCGCATCTCCTCGATGGGCGCGGTGTGGTCCAGGTGGAAGTAGACCGTGGCCACCTTCTGGGTGCCGCCCCGCGACCAGTTCTCGAACGGCTTGTTGGTGAAGTACGACACCGGCATGGTGATGCGGCGCTCGTCCCAGGTCCGTACGGACAGGAAGGTCAGCGTGATCTCCTCGACCGTGCCCCACTCGCCGTCCACGACCACCGTGTCGCCGATCCGCACCATGTCGCCGAAGGCGATCTGCAGCCCCGCGAAGAGGTTTCCCAGCGTGGACTGGGCGGCCACACCGGCGACCACCCCGAGGATCCCGGCGGAGGCCAGCATGGAGGTGCCGACCGTGCGCATCGTCGGGAAGGTCAGCAGCATGGCCGAGGCCGCCACCACGCCGACGATCGCGGCCACCACCCGCTGGATCAGCGTCACCTGGGTGCGCACCCGGCGCACCCGCGCGGGGTCGTGCGCGCTGGAGGAGGCGTAGCGGAAGTAGGAGGACTCCACCACGGCCGAGGAGACCCGCACCATGAGCCACGCCGTGGCCGCGATGAGCACCAGCGCGAGCAACTGGCCGATCGCCGACCCGTGCTCCCGGACGACCCTCGCCTGCGTCTCGTCGTACGAACCGCTCAGCAGCGCCGTGCACACGGTCACCTGAAGAGGGAGCCGGCATTGGCGCAGATGACCCCACAGGGGGGTCTCGGGATGCCGGGCATCGACCCTCCGCAGCAGCCAGTCGACGGCCCAGCCGATGAACAGCGTGATGGCCAGTGAGCCGCCGATGACAATGAGCGGACGCAGCACGTCCTCCATGGACACCTACCTCATCCTTCCCAGGGGAGACTCCAGGGTGTCCTGTCCCGCCTTCCCCGGATCGGGCGCCCTCAGACTGTGACTGGCACGATAGGAGGGGGCGATCCACGGAAAGTGAAACGGGAAGGAAAGTGACGGCGGTGGCCGATACCTCGACGATTGTGCTGTTCCACTCCGCGTACGGGCTGCGGCCGGCCGTGCACGAGGCGGCGGACCGGCTGCGCGCGGCCGGGCATGAGGTGGTCGTGCCGGACCTGTACGAGGGGGAGACCGCCGAGACCGTCGAGGACGGCATGGTGATCAAGGAGCGGATCGGCCGGGACGAGCTGCTGAAACGGGCCATTACCGCCGCCGCGCCGTACTCGGACCGCGGGCTGGTCTACGCCGGTTTCTCGCTCGGCGGCTCCCTGGCGCAGAACCTGGCGCTGGCCGACGACAAGGCGCGCGGACTGCTCCTGCTGCACGGCACCTCGGACATCGCCGACGACGCCGCGGCCGACGACCTGCCGGTGCAGCTGCATGTGGCCGACCCCGACCCGTTCGAGCCGCACGACTGGCTCAACGCCTGGTATCTGCGGATGCGGCGGGCCGGTGCCGATGTGGAGGTCTTCCGCTACGGCGGGGCCGGGCACATCTTCACCGACCCCGAGCTGCCGGACTACGACAAGGAGGCCGCCGAGGCCACCTGGCGGGTGGCGCTCGGCTTCCTGGCGAGCCTCTGAGCCTTCGACGCACGGGTGGGCCCTAACGTACGGGTGGGTCCTAACGTACGGGCGAGCCCTATCGCACGGGCGCGTCGGCGCGCTCGACCTTCTGGCTGCCCGCCTGGGTGCGGTACGACCGCGTCCAGGCGCTCGTGGCGTGCGGATCGGTCCGGTCCGAGACGATGTAGTAGTCCATCTGGGCCCGCCGCGGGGTGACATCGAGCACGCCGTAGCCGTGCGAGTCCATGTCCACCCACTTCACATGGCGGTTGGCGGCCCTGATCGCGGCGGCCGCCGCCAGGGACACCGTCTGCGGTGCCACATGGAGCAGATCGTCGAGGTTGTCGGAGGTCACCGAGGTGACCACGAACTCGGTCGCGGCCGACCGGGAGAGCGGATAGGTGGCGGCCTTCACCGGTACGTCGTTGGCCCACGCCATATGGATGTCACCGGTGAGGAAGACCGTGTTGCCGATTCCGTGGTCGGTGAGGTGGGCGAGCAGCTCGCGCCGGTCGTCCGTATAGCCGTCCCACTGGTCGGTGTTGATGGCCAGCCCGCCCTTGGGCAGCCCCAGCAGCTCGGCGAGCGGGCCCAGCAGCTCGGCGGGGAGCGCCCCGAAGGCGACCGGTGAGATCATCACCGAGTTGCCCACCAGCCGCCAGGTGGTGTCCGAGGCGGTCAGGCCCGACTTCAGCCAGTCGAGCTGGGCGCGCCCGGTCAGGGTGCGCTCCGGGTCGTCCACGTCCCCGCTGCCGGTGGCCGCCTGCTGGGAGCGGAACGAGCGCAGATCGAGCAGGTGGAGATCGGCGAGGTTGCCGTAGCGCAGCCGCCGGTAGGCGGTGCCCTGGGTGGAGGGGCGCACCGGCATCCACTCGAAGTACGCCTGCTTGGCGGCGGCCACCCGCTGGGCCCACGCCCCCTCGGTGCCGGGCGTGTGGTTCTCCGCCCCGCCGGACCAGGCGTCGTTGGCGAACTCGTGGTCGTCCCAGATCGCGATCAGGGGGAGCGCGGCGTGCAGCGCCTGGGCGTCGGGGTCGGTCTTGTAGTTCCCGTGCCGGACGCGGTAGTCGGCGAGCGTGACGATCTCGTGGGTGGGGGCGTGCGGGCGGAGGACGTCCTTCGTCTCCGGGTACTCGCCGCTCTTGTACTCGTAGATGTAGTCGCCCAGATGGAGCACCGCGTCCAGGTCGGTGCGGGCGGCCAGATGGCGGTACGGGGAGAACCAGCCCGCCTCCCAGTTGGCGCAGGAGACCACGCCGAAGCGCAACCCCTCGGTCGCGGCGTCGTGTGCGGGGGCGGTGCGGGTGCGGCCCACGGGGGAGCGGACGCCGCCGTCCGCGCCGAAGCGGTAGAAGTAGCCGGTGGCGGGCCGCAGCCCGCGCACATCGGCCTTGACGGTGTGGTCGGTGTCGGCGGCGGCCTTGACGGTGCCGTGGGCGACGACCGAGCGGAAGTCCCGGTCCTCGGCGACCTCCCAGGTCACCTCGGTGGCGGGGCCGAGCCCCGAGCCCGGCACGGCGTCGGGGGCGGGCGTGATACGGGTCCACAGCAGGATCCCGTCGGGCAGCGGGTCGCCCGAGGCGACGCCGTGCAGGAAGGCGGGCCCGGAGGCGGCGGTGGCGGTGGGGCCCGGGACGAGGGGCAGCAGGGCGGCGGCGGCCGCCGCGGCCGTGACGGCGCTTCGGCGCGATATGTGGAGGTCGGTCACGGCCGAGGAGATTACTGACAAGTAGCCCCCGAGGACAGGGGGCTTGGGGGATGTTCGCCCACCCGTCGCCGCCAGGTCACCACGGCCGTGGGCCGCCGGGGCGGAACGCCGTCGGCGGGCGCGCCCTCGAGGGCACGCCCGCCGACTCGGCCCGAGAAGGGCCGGACGCTACTTCTTGAGGTTCTGCTTGACGAGCGGGGTGAACTGGTCCGGGGTCATCGGCGGGTTCTGGCCCACCATCAGCTTCTTCCCGTTCATCTTGAAGGTCGGGGTGGCGTCGACGTCCTTGGTGTCGTTGAACGACTTGGACATGGCCAGCGCCCACCGGTCGTAGGTGCCGTTCTTCACGGCCTTCTCGAAGGCCGTGTTGCCCTTCAGCTCCTTGACCTGCTGGGCGACGTCGATCAGCTTCTGGTCGTTCGCGAAGGCGTCATCGGTCTCCTGCGGGTGGTTCTTCGGCGCGTACAGCGCCTCCTTGTAGTCCAGGAACGCCTGCGGGCTGACGTTGAGGGCCGCGCCGAGCGCGCTCAGCGCGTTCTTGGAGCCGGCGCCGGGCTGCTGCTTGTTGTCGTCAAGGAAGGTGCCCATGGTGAACTGCGCCTTGTAGGTGCCGTCCTTGATGTCCTTGAGCACCGTCGGGCCGGTGAACTTCTCGAACTGGGCACAGACCGGGCAGCGCATGTCCTCGTAGACGTGCAGGGTGTTCTTGGACTTCTTGTCGCCGATGACGACCGTCGTGCCCTGGGGTCCGGTGGCGTTGGCGGGCTTGGTGAACGCCTTCTTCTCGGCCGCCGCCCGCCACTTCTGGTTGGCGTCGTCCGAGCTCATGTTGGTGACGGCGTAGCCGATGCCGCCGGCTATCGCGAGGACCGCGACGACCGCGCCGCCGACGAACAGCTGGCGCCGCATCCGGTCCTTCTTGGCCTGGCGCTCGCGCTCGACACGCAGCCGTTCGCGCGCGGCCTGCTTGTTCTGCTGGCTGTTGCGATTGCTCATGATGGTTCGATCTCCGTGGGTGTGCGTCGTCAGTGATGCGTACGGGGGTGTGGAGCGCTGTGCTCAGGCAGCGGCCGAGCTGTGCTCAGGCAGCGGCCGAGCAGGGCGGTCCACGACGCACCACGGAGTGCACGAGGAGAGGGAGGGCCGGTGCCGGGCGCACCGGCCGTACGGGCCGCGGGGCCCGGCGGTGGGGCAGCGGGGCCGCCGCGTGGACCGCGACGGCCAGCAGCAGCGGCCGGAAGGCGAAGGCGGCCAGGGAGGCCAGCAGACGGCTCAGGGCGGCCTCGCCGCGCCGCAGCCAGGCCGAGGCGATCAGACCCACCGCGATATGCGCGGCGAGCAGCAGCCAGGGGGTGGCGGAGCTCACGGCGGCCGCCAGCGGGCCGGCGACGCCGTTCTGGGAGACCCCGGACAGCGAACCGCCGAAGTCGCCCCCGCACAGCACGGTGACCCCCATCGAGCGCAGGGAGCCCGCCACCGGGCCGCCGGACTGTCCGTAACACGCCTGCTGGCCGGTGGTGAAGATCGTGTCGGCGGCCAGCTCCAGCGGGATCAGCAGGGCCGCTATGGACCAGAAGCCCCGCTCCCGGCCCGCGAGGGCGTACGCGACGGCGAAGACGGCCACCGCGAGCGCGGCGACGGTGCCCAGCGGCAGCGGGGCCCGCGACAGCAGGACATGCGAAGCCGAGGACAGCGTGACGCACAGCGCTGTGAAGAGCGCCGCGCGCACTGCCCTCAGCTGCGGTCCGGTGCCGTCCATGACTTCGAATTCTGCCATGAACGGCTGTAGGGACCATGTGAAGAATCGGCCGGGCGGTCGGCTACCCGCCCTTGACCTGGATGTTTCACCCCTTGAGCTGCTTGTTCACCGCGTCCGTGAACTCCGTCGCGGTCGCGGGGGCGGAGCCGCCGCTGCCGGTCAGCTGGGAGCCGTCGAGCTTGACGGTGGGGGTGCCGCTCACCCCGGAGGCGTCGAAGTCGGCGATCATCTTCTTCGCCCAGGGGTCGTAGGTGCCCACGCGCAGAGCCTCCCGGAAGGAGGCGTTCGTCTTGAGCGCGTACACCTCCTGGGAGACGGTCAGCAGCTGGTTGTCGTCGGCGTAGGAGTCCTTGCTCTCCTCGGGGTGGTTCTTCGCCGACATCAGGGCGGCCTTGTAGTCGAGGAAGGCGTCGGTGCTCACGTCCAGCGCCGCCCCGAGGGCGCTCAGGGCGTTCGCGGAGCCGCTGCCGCCCATGCTCTTGTCGAGGATGGCGGCGAAGTGGAACGAGACCTTGTACTTGCCGGCCTTGATGTCCTTGGCGATGGTCGGCCCGACCGCCTGGTCGAAGGAGGCGCACGGCGGGCAGCGCAGGTCCTCGTAGACGTCGAGGGTGTGCCCGGCACCGGCCTCGCCGATCACCACGGTGGTGCCGCTCGGCCCGGAGCTGTGGGCGGGCGTGACGAGATTTCCCGGGCCCTGTGAGCCACCGGAGCCGTCCGGGTCCCCGGAACCGCCCGGACTCGGCCCTCCCGGCGGGCCCTGGACGACATCGTCCGACGAGCCGCCCCGGGAGCCCTTGTCGTCATCCGTGAACACGAGAACGCCCGCGATCACCGCGGCGGCGGCCGCCACCGCGATGACGGCCGTAAGGCCGGCGTTGCGCTGCCGGTCCGCCGGTGCGGGAGCGCCGCCCCAGGGCCCGCCGCCCGGCCCGGGCGGCGGGCCCTGGGGCGGTGGACCCTGAGGCGGCGGGGGAGCGGGCGGGAAGCCCGGAGGCTGATCCGGGGGCGGCGGATGACCCGGCTGCTGGTACGGATTCTGCTGCGGGTCTCGCTCGCCCCCCGGCGGCTGCTGTCCAGGCCACATGGCCGACAACGATAGAGGGGCGAGCGCACCCCGGCCATGGCCGGGGTGACGATCAACAGTCCCGGGGGACGGGCGTCCCCCAGGGAGGCGATCAGAGGCCGGGGATGCGGCCGTTGCGGAAGAGGTCCACGAAGATCTGGTGGTCGGCGCGGGCGCGGGCACCGTAAGAGTGCGCGAAGTCCACCAGGAGCTCGGCGAAGCCGTCCTCGTCGGCGACGATCACCGCGTCGATGGCGCGCTCGGTGGAGAACGGCACCAGCGAGTGGCCGCTCTGGTCGTCCGCGGCCGCGTGCATGGTGGCCGTGGCCCGGCCGAGGTCCGCGACGACGGCGGCGATCTCGGCGGGGTCGTCGATGTCGGACCAGTCCAGGTCCACCGCGTACGGCGACACCTCGGCGACCAGCTGCCCCGCCCCGTCCAGCTCGGTCCAGCCCAGCCACGGGTCGGCGTGGGCCTGGAGCGCGCGCTGGGAGATCACCGTGCGGTGGCCCTCGTGGTGGAAGTAGGCGCGCACCTGCTCATCGGTGATGTGCCGGGAGACCGCCGGGGTCTGCGCCTGCTTCATGTAGATCACCACATCGTTCTCCAGGGCGTCGCTGTTGCCCTCCAGAAGGATGTTGTACGAGGGGAGCCCGGCGCTGCCGATGCCGATGCCCCGGCGGCCCACCACGTCCTTGACGCGGTAGGAGTCCGGGCGCGAGAGACTGGACTCCGGGAGCGTCTCCAGATAGCCGTCGAAGGCGGCCAGCACCTTGTAGCGGGTGGCCGCGTCCAGCTCGATGGCCCCGCCGCCGGCCGCGAAGCGGCGCTCGAAGTCGCGGATCTCGGTCATCGAGTCCAGCAGCCCGAAGCGGGTCAGCGAGCGGGCGTCACGCAGCGCGTCCAGCAGCGGGCCCTCCGCGGTCTCCAGGGTGAAGGGCGGCACCTCGTCGTTCTTGGCGCCGGTGGCCAGGGCGTGAACGCGCTCGCGGTAGGCGCCGGCGTACGTCCGCACCAGCTCGGTGATCTTCTCGTCGCTGAGCGCCTTGGTGTAGCCGATGAGCGCCACGGAGGCGGCGAAGCGCTTGAGGTCCCAGGTGAAGGGGCCGACGTACGCCTCGTCGAAGTCGTTCACATTGAAGATCAGCCGGCCGTTGGCGTCCATGTAGGTGCCGAAGTTCTCGGCGTGGAGGTCGCCGTGGATCCACACCCGGCTGGTGCGGTCGTCCAGGTACGGTCCGCCGGAGCGCTCCCGCTCCACATCGGAATAGAACAGGCAGGCGGTGCCGCGGTAGAACGCGAACGCCGAGGCGGCCATCTTCCGGAACTTGACGCGGAAGGCGGCCGGGTCGGCGGCGAGCAGCTCGCCGAAGGCGGTGTCGAATACGGCGAGGATGTGCTCGCCGCGCTGTTCCGCCTGGGTCTGCTGGGTCGACATCGCGGAACGCCTCCTGGGGCATGGGAGAGATGATCGGTGGGGCAGATACGACAGGGTATGTTCCGTCTCGCCGGGTGCGCGGGAAGACCGGATGACCCGTCGGGATCAACGCCTGAGGCTACCCGCGAGTGCCCGGCTCTTGTCAGTGCGGAGGGGTAACCTTCGGAGCTGTCTCGCCGTGCCGTCATCGATTGTTCGCCGGAGGTCTTCCACCGTGACCAAGCCGCCCTTCACGCACCTGCATGTCCATACCCAGTACTCGCTGCTGGACGGTGCGGCGCGGCTCAAGGACATGTTCAACGCGTGCAATGAGATGGGCATGACCCACATCGCCATGACCGACCATGGCAACCTCCACGGCGCGTACGACTTCTACCAGCAGGCGACGGGTGCGGGGATCACCCCGATCATCGGCATCGAGGCGTATGTGGCCCCCGAGTCGCGGCGCTACAAGCGGCGGGTGCAGTGGGGCCAGCCGCACCAGAAGCGCGATGACGTCTCCGGTTCCGGTGGTTACACCCACAAGACCATCTGGGCGTCGAACAAAACCGGTCTGCACAACCTCTTCCGGCTCTCCTCGGACGCCTATATGGAGGGCTACTTCGTCAAGTGGCCGCGGATGGACAAGGAGACCATCGCCCAGTGGTCCGAGGGCCTGATCGCCTCCACCGGCTGCCCCTCGGGCGAGCTCCAGACCCGGCTGCGGCTCGGCCAGTTCGACGAGGCCCTCAAGGCCGCCTCCGAGTACCAGGACATCTTCGGCAAGGAGCGGTACTTCCTGGAGCTGATGGACCACGGCATCGAGATCGAGCGCCGGGTCCGGGACGGGCTGCTGGAGATCGGCAAGAAGCTGGACATCCCGCCGCTGGTCACCAATGACTCGCACTACACCTACTCCCGCGAGTCCGTGGCGCACGACGCGCTGCTGTGCGTCCAGACCGGCAAGAACCTGTCCGACCCGGACCGCTTCCGCTTCGACGGCACCGGCTATTACCTCAAGTCGACCGACGAGATGTACGCCATCGACTCCTCGGACGCCTGGCAGGAGGGGTGCCGCAACACCCTCCTGGTGGCCGAGCAGATCGACAACAACGGCTGGTTCGAAAAGCGCGACCTGATGCCGCGGTTCGATGTGCCCGAGGGGTACACCGAGGTCACCTGGTTCCAGGAGGAGGTCCGCAAGGGGATGGCCCAGCGCTTCCCCGGCGGCGTCCCCGAGGACCGGCAGAAGCTCGCCGAGTACGAGATGGACGTCATCATCCAGATGGGGTTCCCGGGCTACTTCCTCGTGGTCGCCGACTTCATCATGTGGGCCAAGAACAACGGCATCGCGGTGGGCCCCGGCCGAGGCTCCGCGGCCGGTTCGATCGTCTCGTACGCCCTGGGCATCACCGACCTCGATCCGGTCGAGCACGGGCTGATCTTCGAGCGGTTCCTCAACCCCGAGCGCGTGTCCATGCCCGATGTCGACATCGACTTCGACGAGCGCAGGCGCGGCGAGGTCATCCGGTACGTGACCGAGAAATACGGTGCCGACAAGGTCGCCCAGATCGGCACCTACGGCACCATCAAGGCCAAGAACGCCATCAAGGACTCCGCCCGGGTGCTCGGCTATCCGTACGCGATGGGCGACCGCATCACCAAGGCCATGCCCGCCGACGTCCTCGGTAAGGGCATCCCGCTCTCCGGCATCACCGACGAGAAGCACCCCCGCTACAGCGAGGCGGGCGAGGTGCGCGGGATGTATGAGAACGAGCCGGATGTGAAGAAGGTCATCGACACCGCGCGCGGAATCGAGGGCCTGGTCCGGCAGATGGGCGTGCACGCGGCCGGCGTGATCATGTCCAGCGAGACGGTCACCGACCACGTGCCCGTCTTCTCGCCGAAGAACGACGGCCAGGTCGTGACCCAGTGGGACTACCCCACCTGTGAGTCGCTCGGCCTGCTGAAGATGGACTTCCTGGGGCTGCGCAACCTCACCATCATGGACGACGCCGTCAAGATGGTGCGCGCCAACAAGGGCGTCGACCTGAAGATGCTCGATCTGTCCCTGGACGACCCCAAGACCTTCGAACTGCTCTGCCGCGGTGACACCCTGGGTGTCTTCCAGTTCGACGGTGGTCCGATGCGCTCCCTGCTGCGCATGATGAAGCCCGACCACTTCGAGGACATTTCCGCCGTCTCGGCCCTCTACCGGCCGGGCCCGATGGGCATGAACTCGCACATCAACTACGCGCTGCGGAAGAACGGCCAGCAGGAGATCACCCCGATCCACCCCGAGCTGGAGGAGCCGCTCAAGGAGGTCCTGGGCATCACCTACGGCCTCATCGTGTACCAGGAGCAGGTGCAGAAGGCCGCCCAGGTGCTCGCGGGCTACTCGCTCGGACAGGCCGACCTGCTGCGCCGCGCGATGGGCAAGAAGAAGCAGGAGGTCCTCGACAAGGAGTTCGTGCCCTTCCAGAAGGGCTGCCGCGAGCGCGGCTACTCCGACGAGGCCATCCAGTCGGTGTGGGACGTCCTGGTCCCGTTCGCCGGATACGCGTTCAACAAGGCCCACTCCTCCGCGTACGGCCTGGTCACCTACTGGACCGCGTACCTCAAGGCCAACTACCCCGCCGAGTACATGGCGGCGCTGCTCACCTCGGTCCGCGACGACAAGGACAAGTCGGCGGTCTATCTGAACGAATGCCGCCGCATGGGCATCAAGGTGCTGCCGCCGAACGTCAATGAGTCCGAGGCCAACTTCACCGCCCAGGGTGATGATGTGATCCTCTTCGGTCTCACGGCGGTCCGGAACGTCGGCCAGAACGTGGTGGAGGCGATCATCCGCGGCCGTAAGGCCAAGGGGAAGTACGCCTCGTTCCCGGACTACCTGGACAAGGTCGAGGCGGTCGTCTGCAACAAGCGCACCACCGAATCGCTGATCAAGGCGGGCGCCTTCGACGAGATGGGCCACACCCGTAAGGGGCTCACGGCGCACTACGAGGCCCTGATCGACAATGTGGTCGCCGTCAAGCGCAAGGAGGCCGAGGGGCAGTTCGACCTCTTCGGCGGCATGGGCGGCGACAGCGGGGACGGCGACGGGCCGGGCTTCGGGCTCGACGTCGAGTTCGCGGACGTCGAATGGGACAAGAGCTATCTGCTGGCCCAGGAGCGGGAGATGCTGGGCCTGTATGTCTCCGACCATCCGCTGTTCGGCATCGAGCATGTGCTGAACGAGAAGGCGGATGCCGCGATCTCCGCGCTCACCGGCGGTGAGCACGCGGACGGCGCGATCGTCACCATCGGCGGCATCATCTCCGGTCTCCAGCGCAAGATGACCAAACAGGGCAACGCCTGGGCGATCGCCACCGTGGAGGACCTGGCCGGCTCCATCGAGTGCATGTTCTTCCCGGCCACCTATCAGCTGGTCTCCACCCAGCTGATCGAGGACGTGGTCGTCTTCGTCAAGGGACGGCTGGACAAGCGCGAGGACGTGCCCCGGCTGGTCGCCATGGAGCTGATGGTTCCCGATCTGTCCGAGGCGGGCGCCAACGCGCCCGTGACGATCACCATTCCCACGGTCAAGGTCACCCCGCCGCTGGTCGAGAAGCTGAGCGAGGTGCTCACCCACCACCGCGGCTCCACCGAGGTGCGGATCAAGCTCCAGGGGGCGCGGAAGACCACTGTGCTGCGGCTCGACCGGCACCGCGTCACCGCCGACCCGGCCCTCTTCGGCGATCTCAAGGTGCTGTTGGGGGCGTCCTGCCTGGCCGGGTGACCGCCCGGCCCTGACGAAAGCAGTGACCGCCCGGCCCTGACGAAGCAGTGACCGCCCGGCCCTGACGAAAGACGAAAGCAGCGGTTCCGGCGGGGCGCGGTGGCGGGGAACGCACAAGGGGCGCGCCCGTGTCGGGCGCGCCCCTGGGGCCATTTCACGCGGCCTGCCACCGCGGTGGCCCAGCGCCGGTGCGCGGTGCGTCAGTTGTGGCCGAAGCTCTTCTGCCGGTCCTTGCGCGGCGTCGAGGGGCTGCCCTCCGACCGCATCGCCTGCGACTGCGCGTCCACCGAGGACTGCTGGTCGGCGGGGCGGTCGGCCATGCCGCGCTCCTGACGCCGCTCCTGCTGCTGCTTGCGATCGCGGTTCTTGTTCTTGCCCATGGTGGTGTTCCTCCAGTTGGGATCAGCCCCCCGGCGAAGGGCCCCGCTGGGAGAAGCCCTTCGGGAAGAACAGTGACATGCCGAGGTGACCCGTGCATTTCGGGCAATTACGGTGAGTGAGAAGGGGGGTCTTGGCGGGTAAGCCGTATCCGCCACGCCGGTGATCCAGTTCGGACTGATAACCCCCGCACGGTCGGGCAGACTCGAAGGAAAGCGGAAAGACCACATCCGGGGCGGCTGTGCGCGGGGGGCGACCGAGGACTGGATTCGTCAGGGAAGAGGGTGGAACGTGGACCGCTGCGTCGTCCTGGTGGACGCCGGGTACCTGCTGGGCGCCGCCGCGAGCCTGCTGGCCGGGGAGCCCGCCCGATCGCGTATTTCCGTCGACCACGCGACCCTCATCCAGGGCCTGCGGGAGCGGGCCGAGGCCGATACCGAACGCCCGCTGCTGCGGATCTACTGGTTCGACGGCGCCCCCGACCGCGTACCCCAGCCCGAGCACCGGCGGCTGCGCGTGATGCCCCGGGTGACCGTACGGCTCGGCGCGCTCACCCGCAGCGACGGCCGCTGGGCCCAGAAAGGCGTGGACGCCGCCATGCACGCCGAGCTCACCGAGCTCGCCCGCAACCGGGCCTGCTCCGACATCGTCCTCGTCACGGGCGACGGGGATCTGCTGCCCGGGCTGATGTCGGCCAAGGAGCACGGAGTCGCCGTCCACCTCTGGGCGGTGCAGGCCGCCGACGGCGACTACAACCAGTCCGAGGACCTCGTGGCCGAGGCCGATGAGCGGCGCGTCCTGGACCGCGCCTGGATCACCCGGGCGGTACGCGCCAAGGAGCTTCCCGGGCCCTGTGCGCCCGTCTCCGAGCCGCGCCCGGAGATCGCGGCCATTCTCTCCGCCCCGCTGCCGGAGACCGCCACGGCCGCCGCTGCCGCCGCCGCTGCCGCGGCGGCGGCGCCCGGCGCGGCGGAGGCGGCCCCCGGCCGCAACGGCGCCGCCCGGCCCGGCACCGACGTGACCGGACCGGCCGCCGCCCCCGGCCGTCCCGCCGCCGCGGCCGCCGAGGCGGGCACGGACGCCGCGGCAGGGGCCGCGGCCAAGGGCGTGCCCACCCCCAAGGACCTCGCCGACCTGGGCCGCGGCCCCGCCGGGCCCGGCGGCCAGGCGGACCGGCAGCCGGCCGGCGCCACGCTGCGCTGGTCCTCCGACAAGGGCTGGATCGACCGGGGCCCCGGCTCCGGGATGGGGGAGCCGCCGGAGACCGCCAACCTCCCCATGCTGGCCCAGCTCACCAGCGCCGAGCAGCGCTGGGCCGACCGCGAGGAGGACATCACCGCGGTCAGCGGCGACCCGTTCGAGGTCGGCCAGGTCTTCGCCCGTCGCTGGACCGACCGGCTCGCCGATACGGGCCCTCTCCAGCAACTCTCCACGGAGTACCCCCGCATCCCGCACCGCATCGACGGTGAACTGCTGCGCTACGCGGCCCGCTTCGGGCTGCTGGCCCACAAGGACGACCAGATCGACGAGCACGACCGCTATGCGATCCGGGCGGGCTTCTGGCGCGAGATCGACCTCCGCTCGGCGGCGGAGCACGCCCAGACGGGCGGCTAGGCGGTATCCGGCGGATCGTGCCGCCTGCGGCGGGCTGCCCCTCCCCGCCCCTTCCCGAAACTGGGGCTCCGCCCCAGACCCCGACCGGGGCTCCGCCCCAGACCCCGACCGGGGCTCCGCCCCAGACCCCGACCGGGGCTCCGCCCCAGACCCCGACCGGGGCTCCGCCCCAGACCCCGAAGCTGGGGCTTCGCCCCTGGCCCCGAAGCTGGGGCTTCGCCTCAGGCCTCGGGCCGGGGCTCCGCCTCTGGCCTCGGGCCGGGGCTCCGCCTCTGGCCTTGGGTCGGGGCTTCGGCTCAGGCCTTGGGTCGGGGCTCCGCGCCTGGCCTTCGCCCCGGGCTCCGGCCTTGGCCTTGGCCTTGGGCCGGGGCTCCGGCCCTGGCCTGGGGTCGGGGCTCCGCGCCTGGCTCCGGACCCGGGCTCTGGCCCTGGCCTTGGGTCGGGGATCCGCGCCCGGCCTCGGCCCCGGGCTGTGCCCCTGATTCCGGGCCGGGGCTCCGCGCCTGGCCCCGGACCGGGGCTCCGCCGCTGACCCCCGACCGGGATTTCGCCTCAGACCTCGGGCCGGGGCTCCGGCTCAGGCCTTGGGTCGGGGATTCGCCCCTGGCCCCGGACCCGGGCTGCGCCCCTGATCCCGGGCTGGGGATCCGCCCCTGGCCCAGGACCCGGGATCCCCTTACCTCGGGCCGGGGTAAGGGCCCCAGGCCCCCGGACCGGGGATCCGCCCCTTCCCGCGGTATCGATATGTCGCTCCGCCGCGTGGCGGGGCGCGTCCCGGGGCCGGGTGCCGGGGTCCGGGGGCGGAGCCCCTGGTAGTGGGAAGGGGCGGGGAGGGGAAAGATCCGCCCGGCGCCCCGTAGGCCGCAGTCCGGCCCTGTCCCCGCGAACCGCGCCCCGAGGGCCCCTAGGGCCCCGAGGGCGGGAGCGGGTGTTTGGGCGCGTACCCTCATAGCTCGTGAGGACGGGCGCGAAACAGGCGACGAGTGGCGATGTGGTGTGCACCGTGCGCGGCCTGGTCAAGACCTATCCCGCGGCGCGCGGCCGACGCGGGGCGCCCGCCACGCCCGCCGTCCGGGCCAGCGACGGCATCGACCTCGATGTGGTGCGCGGTGAGGTCTTCGGGCTGCTCGGGCCCAACGGCGCCGGCAAGTCCACCCTCGTACGGCAGCTCACCGGCCTGCTGCGGCCCGACGAGGGCCAGGTGCGGGTGCTCGGCCACGATCTCGTACGCCACCCCGAGCGCGCCGCCCGGCTGCTCGGCTATCTCGGCCAGGACTCCACCGCGCTGGACGAGCTGACCGTCGCCCTCGCCGCCGAGACCACCGCGCGGCTGCGCGGCCTGGAGACCCGGGCGGCCCGCGCCGAGCGCGACGCGGTGATCGAGGAGCTTGGGCTCGGGGAGGTCGCCGGGCGCCCGCTGAGGAAGCTTTCCGGGGGCCAGCGGCGGCTGGCCTGCGTCGCCGCCGCGCTGGTGGGGGAGCGGCCGCTGCTGGTGCTGGACGAGCCCACCAGCGGGATGGACCCCGTCGCCCGGCGCGCCGTATGGGCGGCCGTGGACCGGCGGCGGGCCGAGCGGGGGGTGACGGTGGTGCTGGTCACTCACAATGTGATCGAGGCGGAGACGGTCCTGGACCGGGTCGCGGTGCTGGACCGCGGCCGGGTCATCGCCTGCGATACGCCCGCCGGACTCAAGGCGCTGGTGGCCGACGAGGTGCGGCTGGAGCTGGTGTGGCGCACCGAGCCGCCGCTGGAGGTGCCCGAGGTCGCCGCCCTGTGGAAGTCCGCCGAGGCGGCCCGGGCCGTCGGCGGCGCCTCCGGGCGGCGCTGGACGCTCCGGCTGCCGCCGGACGACGCGCGCGCCGCCATCGCCACCGTGACCGGCGGCCCGGCCTTCGCCGCGCTGGACGATTTCACCCTTGCCACGCCGAGCCTGGAGGATGTGTACATCGCCCTGGGAGGCCGTGCGGAGGGTGCGGAGGGGCTGGTGAAGGCGTGACCGCCGGGGCGAGCCGGTGAACATGTCGGTGAACGCGTCGGTGAACGTGTCGGTGACCGTGACCGTATTCGAGCCGTAAGAGGCGAAGAGGAGCAGCACAACGTGAGTGTCATGCCCGCCGTGTCCGGTGTATCCGGTGTGCCCGGGGCCACTGGTGTGCCTGGTGTGTCCGGTACGTCTGCTGGGCTGCCCGGTGCGTCCGGTGTGTCCGGTGCGTCTGCTGGGCTGCCCGGTGCCTCGGGTGTTTCGGGTACCTCGGGGGCGTCCGGTGACGCCGGTGACGTCGGTGACATGCCCGCGCCGCTGGCTGCCCGTGCGCGGCTCTTCCCCGCGCTCGTCGCGGTCTACCGCGCCCAGCTCTCACGGGCCCGGGTGGCCCGGATCCCGCTGCTCTTCGTGGCCACCTTCCAGTCCGTCGGGATCATGATCCTGATGCGCGGGGTGGTGGACGGCGGAAGCGAGGCGCGGTCGGTGGTGGCCGGGTCGAGCGTGCTGGTGGTCGCCTTCGTGGCGCTCAACCTGCTCGCGCAGTACTTCGGCCAGCTGCGGGCCAGCGGCGGTCTTGACCACTACGCGACCCTGCCGGTGCCGCCCTCGGCCGTGGTGCTCGGGGCGGCCGCCGCGTACGCCTCCTTCACCGTGCCCGGGACCGCCGTCACCGCGGTGATGGGCAGTGTGCTTTTCCAACTGCCCATGACCAACCTGTGGATCCTCCTCGCCGTGATCCCCCTGTCCGGCGCCGCCCTCGCCGGACTCGGCGCCGCACTGGGGCTGCTCGCCCCGCGCCAGGAACTTGCCACGCTGTGCGGGCAGTTGGGGATGTCCGCCGCGTTGCTGCTCGGTGTGCTGCCCGCGGCCCGGATGCCGCAGGTGGTGTCGTACGCGCGCGATCTGCTGCCGTCGACGTACGGTGTGGAGGCCCTGGCCCGGTCCTTCGACGGGCAGCCCGACTGGTGGGTGGTCTGCGCCGATCTCGGGGTGTGCGCCGGGGTGGCCGTGGTGTCCCTCGCCGCCGCGACCTGGGCCTATCGGCGGGCGGCGGTGCGGTGACGCGCCGCAGCGAACGTCCCGCCGACCGAAGTACGCCATCCGCCTGGCACGATGACGGGGTGACCGCACCGTTGACGCCGCATGATCAGCACTCGCCGCACGACGAGCCCGCCGAGGGCCGGCCGCCGTCCCACGAGCAACCTGCCGGGGACTCCGCTGTGCCGTACCCCACTGGGTATCCCGCGCATCCGGGGCAGGCTTCGGGGCATCCGGAGGACGCCGAGCACTCCGATGAGCACGCTGAGCACTCCGAGCACGCTGAGCACTCCGAGCATGCTGAGCACTCCGAGCCCGGGCCCGAATTGCGTGCCGAACTGGTGCAGGCGTCGCTGGTCGCCATCGCGGTGGCGGTCGCCGGGGTGCTTCTCGGGCTGCTGTGGCTGTGGTTGGCGCCGAAGGTTCCCCTGGTCTCGGACGGTTCCGCCGTCTATCTGAAGAACTCGGAAGGGGAGGACGCGGTCGGCGCGGACGGGATGTTCACGCTGCTCGGGCTCGCCTTCGGGGCCGTCTCGGCGATCATCGTCTTTCTGCTCTTCCGCCACGGCGGTATCGCGCTGGTCGTCGGGCTGGCGATCGGCGGGGTGCTCGCCTCGGTGATCGCCTGGCGGCTGGGCGTATGGCTGGGGCCCACCTCGGACGTCGTGGCGCATGCCAAGGCGGCCGGTAAGGGCGTCACCTTCGACGGGCCGCTCAAGCTGGGCGCCAAGGGTGCGCTGCTGGCGTGGTCGGTGGCGGCGATGGTGATCCACTTGGCGCTGACCGGGCTCTTCGGCCCCCGGGACCCGGAGCCCGCGCTGCCGCCTACGGCGACGCCGGGAGCGCGCTGAACGGAGCGCGTCTCCTGCCGGGCCCGGTGTTCGCGGGCCCGGTCCGCCGCCCCTCCCAACTCAGGGAGGCCGCCACTCCCAGCTCAGGGAGGCCGCCCCTCCCAGCTCAGGGAGGCCGCCCCTCCCAGCTCAGGGAGAGGGGACGCTGGAGGCGCGGACGATGAGTTCGGGGCGCAGCCGCTTGGACTCTGCGGCCTCGCCCTCCAGCAGCCGCAGCAGCGTCCGCAGCCCCTCGCGCCCCATGTCGAGCATGGGTGACCGCACCGTCGTCAGCGGCACCGGCAACTCCGCCGCCAGCGGCGTGTCGTTGAAGCCCACGACGGCCACGTCATCCCCCGCCCGCAGCCCCTGGTGGCGCAGCGCGCCTATCGCGCCGATGGCCGCGAAGTCGTTGACCGCGAAGATGGCCGTCGGCGGGTTCGGGGTGTCCAGCAGCCGCGCCGTCGCGGCGTGGCCGCCGGAGACGTCGAAGCGGGACTGGGCTATGCGGTCCGCCGGAACGGACAGCCCCGCCTCCCGATAGCGGTCCACCAGGCCCGCGGTGCGGTCGATACCGGTGCTGGCGTACGGCTCGCCCGCGACGACGGCGACATCGCGGTGGCCCAGCTCCAGCAGATGCTCGGCCACCAGCCGCCCGCCGAGATAGTCGTCGCAGGTCACCGAGGGATGGGCCCCGGCGGTGCGGCTGACCAGGACGAACGGAATGCCGCGGCCGGCCACCTCGTCCAGGAACCGCCCGTCCACATACGCGTCGCCGAAGATCATGCCGTCGACGCGCCGCCCGATGACCATATTGGTGCGGGTGCGCTGTGTCTCCGGGCGGTCGCCGGTGTTGGCGACGAACGTGGACAGTCCGTGCTCGGCGGCGGCCTCCTCGATGCCCTCGTAGATCGTGGCCAGCACCATGTCGGACAGCCGGGGCACCAGCACGCCCACCAGGTTGCTGCGCCGGGTGCGCAGGCTCGTGGCGTGCGGGTTGGGCTGATAGCCGAGCTCGTCGGCGAGGCGGCGGACGCGCTCGACCGTGCTGGCCGAGGCGGCGCGCAGGCTCTCGTCCGGTTTGGCGTGCAGCACCCGCGACACGGTCGAGACATGGAGGCCGAGCTGATCGGCGATGGTGCGCAGGGTGACCGGTCCTGATCGCTGCGTACCCACTCCGCTCGGCCTCCCCTTGTCCCGCTGCCGCAGCCGGACCTCGGTCGCGGCCAGTTGGCGCGATGGTAACAGCGGACCTCTTGACACCCGCCGTCGGTGGCCCACATCCTACCCAAACGATTGGCCCAAACGTTTGGGTGCGAGATCGAGCCACACGAGATCGGTTTCGCGTCATCGATGAGGAGGCAGGGTGCGCAGGATCGTCGTGCTGTCGACGGGCGGAACCATTGCCACGCGGCAGGACGCCCATGGCACCAGGCTCGCCGCCGAGCCCGCGGACGCCCTGTTGGAGCGGCTCCCGTGGCAGCCGGGGGTGGCGATCGAGGCGAGGGACGTGTTCTGCCTGGGCAGCTATCTGCTGACCCCGGCCGATATGCATGGCGTCGCCCTGGCCGTCCGCGAGGCGCTGGCCGACGAGTCGGTGGCCGGGGTCGTCGTCACCCACGGCACCGACAGCCTGGAGGAGACCGCCTATCTGGTGGATCTCTTTCACGGCGACGCCCGGCCCGTGGTGTTCACCGGGGCGATGCGCCCGGCGGACGCCCCGGACGGCGACGGCCCGCGCAATCTGGCGGACGCGATCGCTGTCGCGGACGCCATCGCCGCCCGCGACCTGGGGGTGCTGGTCTGTTTCGACGGCCAGGTCTACCCCGCCCGTGGCACCCGTAAGGCGCACACCACGGCGCCCGCCGCGTTCGCGGCACCCGACGGCGGTCCGCTGGGGCGGGTCGGCGACGGCGAGGTGCGGATCTCGGCGGTGCCGGTGCGCCCCAAGCCGCTGGACCTCGGCGCCTTCCGCCCCGAGGGAATCCGCACCGACATCGTGGCCTGCTACCCCGGATGCGATATCCGGGCGCTGCGCGCGGTGGCCGACGCGGGCGCCCGCGGGGTGGTGCTCGAAGCCACCGGGGCGGGCAACGCCAACCCGGAGGTCGCCGCGGAGGTCGCCCGGCTCACCGCGTCCGGCGTCGTCGTCGCCCTGTCCACCCGGGTGCACGCGGGCCCCGTGGCCGCGCTCTACGGAAACGGCGGCGGCGCGGATCTGGTGCGGGCCGGGGCCGTCCCCACCGGAACCCTGCGCCCCTCCCAGGCGCGGGTCCTGCTCATCGCCCTGCTCGGCGCCTATGGCGATCCGGAGCGGGTGCGGGCCGAATTCAACGATTCGCTGGACTCACCGCATTCACCGCATTCACCGCATTCACCGCATTCACCGCATTCACTGGATTCATTGGAGAGGAACACCCATGGCTAAAGAGATCTTCGTGGCGTTCGGCGTCGATGTGGACGCGGTGGCCGGCTGGCTGGGCTCCTACGGCGGCGAGGACTCGCCCTGTGACATCTCCCGCGGGATGTTCGCCGGGGAGGTCGGGGTGCCACGGCTGCTCCGGCTGTTCGAGCGGAAGGAACTGCGCACCACCTGGTTCATCCCCGGCCACTCCCTGGAGACCTTCCCCGATCAGACCCGTCAGGTGGTCGACGCGGGCCATGAGATCGGCGCCCACGGCTACTCGCACGAGAACCCGATCGCGATGACCCGGGCCCAGGAGAGCGCCATCCTGGACCGCGGCATCGATCTGATCGAGAAGGTCTCCGGGCGCCGCCCGACCGGTTATGTCGCCCCCTGGTGGGAGTTCTCGCCGGTGACCAACGAGCTGCTGATCGAGCGCGGTATCACCTACGACCACTCGCTGATGCACAACGACTTCACGCCCTATTACGTCCGGGTGGGCGACAGCTGGACGAAGATCGACTATTCGCGCCCGGCCGAGGAGTGGATGAAACCGCTGGTGCGCGGCCAGGAGACCGGACTGGTCGAGATCCCGGCCAACTGGTACCTCGACGATCTGCCGCCCATGATGTTCGTCAAGGCCAGCGCCAACAGCCACGGTTTCGTCTCCCCGCGCGAACTGGAGCAGACCTGGCGCGACCAGTTCGACTGGGTGTACCGGGAGATGGACTACGCGGCCTTCACCATGACGATCCACCCCGATGTCTCCGGCAGGCCCCAGACGCTGCTGATGCTGGAGCGGCTCATCGAATACATCGGCGGCCACGAGGGCGTGCGCTGGTCGACCTTCGACGACATCGCCACCGACTTCAAGGCGCGTTTCCCCCGCGCCTGATCAACCCGTTCTCCGTCCCGCCCCCAGCGCGGTCATCCCGTGCGTGGCGCGGCCCTCTCCCGGGCGACAGGTCTCATGCCGCCGGGCCCCGGCCCCACCCCTGGCCGAAGCATCTCCGTCCCCGCATCTCCGTCCCCACATCTCCGTCCCCGCATCTCCGTCCCCGCATCTCCGTCCCCCTCGCCGCGACGGCGCGGCGACCCCCGCTTCCGACAAGGGGCACCCGTCATGACCACAGTCTCCTCCGATCCCGAAGCGCCCACCCGCAGACTGCCGCGCATCGGGGTGCGTCCCACCCGTAAGGCGACGGCCATCGCGTTCTTCGCATGGGTCTTCGCCGTCTACGACTACATCCTCTTCGGCACCCTGCTGCCGGAGATCTCCGACCGCTTCGGCTGGAGCGAGGAACGGGCGGCGTTCGTCTCCACCCTGATATCCGCAGGAACGGCCATCGTGGTCCTCGGGGTCGGCCCGCTCGTCGACCGGCTCGGCCGCCGTAAGGGCATGATCCTCACCGTCTCGGGCACCGCTCTGGCATCCGCCGCCACGGCCGGCACCGTGAACGCCGGGTATCTGGTCGGTGTCCGCTCCCTGGGCGGCATCGGGCTGTCCGAACAGTCCGTCAACACCACCTATCTGAATGAGATCTACGCCGTCACCGAGGACAAGGCGATCCGGAAGCGCCGCGGCTTCATCTACAGCCTGGTGCAGGCCGGTTGGCCCACCGGCACCCTCGTGGCCGCCGCGTTCGTCGCCGTGTTCCTGCCGCTCGTCGGCTGGCGCGGCTGCTTCCTGCTGGCCACCTTCCCGGCCATCGTCATCGCCCTGCTGCGCCGGGGGCTGCCGGAGACCCCGCAGTTCGAGCTCCAGCAGCGGCTGCGCCGGCTGCACCGGGAGGGCAAGGCGGACGAGGCGCGGCGGGTCGCCGCGGAGTACGGCGTGGACGAGACGCCCTCCGCACCGCTGCTGGAGATCTTCCGCGGCAGCGCCCGGCGCAACACCCTGGTGCTCAGCTTCGCCTGGCTGGTCAACTGGTTCGGCATTCAGATCTTCAGCGTCCTGGGCACCACGGTGCTCACCAAGGCCAAGGGCGTCAGCTTCGCCAACTCCCTGGTGCTCTTCATCATCATCAACGCCGTGGCCTTCGCCGGATATCTCTTCCACGGCTGGGCCGGTGACCGCTTCGGACGCCGGAATGTGATCGCCTGCGGCTGGATCCTCTCGGGCGTGCTCTTCGCCCTCATGCTGACCGTCGCCCACGGCACCGTCGCCGTGGTGGTGCTCTACTCCCTGGGGATGTTCTTCCTGGTCGGCCCGTACGCCGCGATGCTCTTCTACATGGGCGAGTGCTACGACACCCGCTGCCGGGCCACCGGCACCTCGTTCATCAACGCGTTCAGCCAGCCCGGGGCCATCGCCGCCGGGGCGATCGCCACCGCGATGCTCGCCTCCGGCGCCCACTGGGATCGCACCGCGCTGCTCGTCGGGGCGGTCGGCACCTTTCTGTCCGGCTTCGTGATGTTCGCCGCCCGGCGCGTCGACACCGTCGAAGCCTGAAACCATCGGGAGAAAACCACAGTGGCAAGGACCGACCATCCCACGGACCGGCGCGTCGCCGTCATCACCGGGGCGGCCAGCGGCATCGGCCGCGCGCTCGCCGTGGAGTACGCCCGCCATGGGGTGCGCACCGTCATCGGCAGCTACCCCGGCGACCCCCACGACCCCGCCGAGACCGAGCGCCTGGTGAAGGCGGCGGGCGGGGAGTGCACACGGTGCGAGGTCGATGTGCGCGACCCCGCTCAGGTCGAGGCGTTCGCCGAACACGCCCTTACGGCCTTCGGCCGCCTGGACATCGCCGTGGCCAACGCCGGGGTGCTGCGCCGGGCACCGCTCGATCAGCTCACCGACGAGGCCTGGGACGACATGCTCTCCGTCGACCTCACCGGGGTGCTGCGCACCCTGCGCTCCGCCGCGCGGCGGATGGACGGACCGGGCGCGATGGTGGCGGTGTCCTCCATCGCGGGCGGGGTCTACGGCTGGGACGACCATGCCCACTACGCCGCCGCGAAGGCCGGTGTGCTCGGGCTGTGCCGCAGTCTCGCGGTCGAACTCGCCCCGCGGGGCATCCGCGTCAACTCCGTCATTCCGGGGCTCATCGAAACCCCCCAGTCCTCCGACCCCGTCAACTCGCTCGGTCCCGAGGGGCTGTCCCGTGCCGCCGGGGGCATCCCCTGGGGACGGGTCGGGAGGCCCGGGGAGATCGCCTCCGCGATCGCCTATCTGACCTCGGACGGCGCCTCGTACATCACCGGTCAGAGCCTGGTCGTCGACGGCGGCCTCACCGTGAGGATGCCGGCATGAGGAGGAAGCGCTGATGGGTGCGCTGGACGGACGGACCGCGTTCATCACCGGCGGGGCCAGCGGGATCGGCCGCGCCGTCGTCGAGGCCTACGCGGCCGAAGGGGCCCGGGTGGTGGTGGCCGACCGCGACGGGGAGCGGGCGAGGGCCGTGGCCGGGCGGACCGGCGCCGCGGGGCACACGGCGGTGGACGTGAGCGATCCGGCCGCGGTGGAGGCGGTGATGTGGGCCGCGGTCGGGGAGTTCGGCGGGATCGACATCCTCGTCAACGCCGCGGGCATCCTCACGGAGGCGCCGCTGATGGAGATGGACCCGCGGATGTGGTCCGAGACCCTCGCGGTCGA
This sequence comes from Streptomyces endocoffeicus, assembly GCF_016741935.1. Lineage (GTDB taxonomy): Bacteria > Actinomycetota > Actinomycetes > Streptomycetales > Streptomycetaceae > Streptomyces > Streptomyces endocoffeicus. The sequence goes on from NZ_JAERRG010000010.1 coordinate 62,998, forward strand.
TCTGACGGGCGTCTTCCTCTGCTGCCGCTACGCGGTCCCCCAGATGGCGGAACGGGGCTGGGGGAGAGTCATCAACATCGCCTCGCAGCTCGGTATCAAGGGTGGCCGGTCGCTGTCCCACTACGCGGCCGCCAAGGCCGGGGTCATCGGGCTGACCAAGTCGCTGGCCCTGGAGGTCGCGGAGCGGGGCGTCCTGGTGAACGCCATCGCGCCGGGGCCGATCGACACCCCGCTGGTCGCCGGGATCACCCCGGAGTGGAAGGCGGCCAAACAGGCCGAACTGCCACTGGGGCGGTTCGGCCGGCCCGAGGAGGTCGCTCCGACCGCCGTGCTGCTCGCCAGCGACCCCGGCGGCAATCTGTACGTCGGTCAGACCCTCGGCCCCAACAGCGGCGATGTGATGCCGTAGCCGCGTCGGCGTCGGCCGCGGCCCTGTCCTCCCCACGTCGGCCGCGGCCCTGTCCTCCCCACGTCGGCCGCGGCCCTGTCCTCCCCGCGTCGGGCGCGGACCGGGGACTCGGCGGGCCGGGCCCGGACGCATACGGCTCGGGGGCGACAGAAGCGGGAACGACAGAAGCGGGAACGGCAGCAGCGGGAACGGTGGAAGAAGGAAGGTGGCGGGATGTGCGGGGCGTGCGGTGAGCGGGGTGCGTTCGACTGGGCGCGGCCCTGGGTCAGCGGGGTCGCCGCCCGCCGGGCGGTGGCCGCCGCGGTCGGCGCGGTGGACCGGCCCGGGGTGCGGGTGGCGGTCGGGAGCGGCGGCTGGCTGGTGACCGGACCCACCGGCGCGACCGCGGCCTGTGCGGGGCTGGTCGCTCTGGTCGCTGCCGTACGGCGCTGGGCCCCCGGAGCGGAACCAGCATGTCCGGACCGCGCTCGGCCGTCCGGGCCGCTGTCCGTGCCCGCGGCGGAGGACCGGCGCCGGGGCCTGGTGCTGCGGGTCGCCCCGGGCGGGGCCCGCAGCGCCGACGCCGCGTTGGAGGCGCACGGGACGGTGGCGGTGGTGGACTCCGGGGCCACGGCCCGCGCCGTCATCGCCGCGCTCGCCTCGCCCCGCTGGTTCCCCCGCCGCTATCTGGAGCGGGTGGAGGGCGTGGCGGACGCCTGGGCCCGTCCCGCGCCCGCCCTGTGGCCACCGCCGACCGGCCCGGACCCCTGCGCCCTGGCCGCCGACACCCTGGTCCGGCTGGAGTGGATCCGGCAGAGCGGCCGGCTGGACGGGGACGCGCTCGCCGTCCGGGGACCGCTCGGTCCCGCCGCCGGGTACGACGTGGAGATCCGCGACGGGCACGTGGTGCGGGCCCGCACCTGGCGCGCGAGCCATGAGCCGGCCCGCCGTGAGAGCTACGAGCGGGCGATCGGTGCCACCACCGCGGCCGTCAGCGACGCCAGGTCCTTGGGCGACAGCTCGACCTCCAGCCCGCGGCGGCCCGCCGAGACGCAGATCGTCTCGTAGCCGTCGGCCGACGCGTCCAGGGCCGTCGGGAGGCGCTTGCGCTGGCCGAGTGGGGAGATTCCGCCCCGTACATAGCCCGTGGTGCGCTCGGCCACCGCCGGGTCCGCCATCGTGGCGCGCTTGCCGCCGACCGCCGAGGCGAGCGCCTTGAGGTCGAGCGTGGCCGAGACGGGCACGATGGCGACCGTAAGGCGGTCATCGACGCTCGCGACGAGGGTCTTGAAGACCCGTTCCGGTTCGACGCCGAGCGCCTGGGCGGCCTCCTCGCCGTAGGACGGGGCCGCCGGGTCGTGCTCGTAGGAGTGCACGGTGAAGTCCGTGCCCGCGGCGGTCAGGGCGGTGGTGGCGGGGGTGCCCGCCGAGTTCTTCTTGGTCTTCTTCGGCATGTTCGTCCGCGTCAGTTGGGGCTGGTGGGACCGCGGGTCAGATCGACGGCAGGGAGGGACGGGAGCTTACCGATGACCGCGCTCTCGGCGCGAAGGAGTTTCAGCTCGTCGGCCAGCCGGCTCGCGGTGTCCGGGGCCTGCAGCAGCCGCTGCTTCGCGGGCGTGTCGAGCACGGCCGCGGCCGCCACCAGGTACGAGAGGACGGACGGCTCGCCCGGCAGGTCCTGCTCGGCCGCCAGGGTCCGCTCCCGGGCGCCCGCGAGCCGCTTCTGGTACATGCGGAAGGCCCGTACGACACCCGAGGCCAGCGCCCCGGCGCCCTCGCCCTGCTCCTCCTCCAGCTCCTTGACCTCGGCCGTCAGATACGGGCCCGAGGAGTCCACGGAGACCAGCTCGAAGCGGGTGGTGCCGGTGGCCAGCACCTCGAAGGTGCCGTCCTCCTGCTCCCGGATGGTGGCCGCGTCCGCCACGCATCCCACGGAGTAGAAGGACTTGGCGGGGTCCGGGCCGAACCCGGCCGTGGGGCCGGGGTCCGGCATCTTGAGGGAGTCCGGGAGGCCGATCGCGCTCGGGGCGACCTCATGGCCGTCCCTGATCGCGATCACCCCGAACCGGCGCGGCGCGTCCTCGGGGAGCGCCGACAGATCGCGCATCAGGGAGCGATACCGCTGCTCGAAGACGTTCAGGGGCATGACGAGCCCCGGGAACAGCACCGTGTTCAGCGGGAAGAGCGGAAGGCGCGCGGAGGTCACGGGGCGTAAGCCTAATGGCCCCGCGCGTTCCCTTTCACTGGCGCCGGAGCAGCGGTCACTGGCGCCGCAGCAGTCGGGACGCGCCGGCGGCGACCGCGGTGGCCAGCACCCAGCCCAGAAGGATCATGACGATGGAGGCCCATTGGACGGCGCCCTCGGGTTTCCAGTAGCCGTCCATGCCCAGATCGATGACCGGGATCAGCAGATCGAGCGTGTACAGCGAGGCGTTCCAGTTCGGCGATTCATCGGGCTTCAGCGCCTCCGGCCGGTTGTGGGCGAAGAACACCGAGCCGACCGCCCACAGCACCGCCATCCACACCGCCGCCCGGCCCGGGCGGTAGCCGTAGGCCACCGTCCAGTCCTGGAGATAGCCCCACACCTTCCCGGCGAGCGGTAGCGTCTCCCGGCGGCGCCGCTGCTTGGCGAGCTGCACCTCGCGCGCGTCGGCGTCCTCGCCGCTGGCCCGCATCGTGTTGGCCAGCATCTCGTACGGCTCGGGCGCGTACTCGGGGGTGGCGGCGGCCACCCACTCCAGCCGCCGGGCCAGCGGGAAGTGGCCGCGCGGGATCAGGCACTCATAGCTGAACCCGGCCATGGTCAGCCCGCCGGGCCCCGGCCAGCTCACCGACTTGTCGACAAGGTTGACCACCCGGGCGCCGGAGAGGATCACCCGTCCGCGCTGCGGCCGCTCCCCGAGGAAGCGCAGCTCGGGCGTCTGGACCCGGCGCAGCGACAGCTCCTGGTCGTTCTCCATGATGAAGCGGGCCTGGTCGAGGTCGATCGCGTCGCCGATCCGCCCGTCGTCCAGCCGGATCCCGCCCTCGCACTCGAAGCGCTGGATCCGGGTGCCGCGGCTGGGGGTGGAGGCGGTGCCGTACGGCGGGGTGGAGCCGCTGGAGTACGTGCTCACCCCGCCCGCGGTGAGGTACAGGCTGCGCTCCACGGTCAGCTGCGGCGCGTTCAGCGCGCGACGGCCGTAAGGGTTGCGCAGCCGGCTGCCGCGCAGGCTGAGCGACACGCCGATCTGCGCCCCGCGCAGGCTCAGCTCGCCGTACGACTCGATCATGTCGGCCTGGAAGTCCTGGGCGACGGTCAGCCCGTCGGCGCTGATCGACATGCCCCGGCGGTCACGGCGCACAATGAGCTGGTTGAGCAGTAAATCGGTGCCGATATGGGCGTCGGTGAGCCGGATGCCGTGCTCGACCACACAGCGCGGCAGATGCAGATCGCCCTCGGTGCGCAGCCGGGCCGCCTCCAGCCGGGGGAGGGAGCAGCCCACCAGGCGCAGGGTGGTGAACTGCGCCTCGGGGACCAGCACCTCCCGCTCGAAGCGGCAGTTCTTGAGCTCCACATAGGGCTCGATGTTTCCGCCGGCCAGATCGAGCGTGCCGGTGATGTGCACCCCGTTGAGCTTGAGCGCCGAGACCCGGCCCGGCTGCGCGGGCGGCCCGTCCAGCAGCAGAAGGGCCACGACACGCGCGCGGACACTGCGCTCCGGGCCCCAGGCGTACGGTCCTGAGGGGTCGTTCCGCTGGGGGTGGGAGGTGCGCAGATCATGGGTGCTGCCATTGCGGAACGCCTGCCACATGCCCCATTCGGCGGTGGTCAGATCGAGGCCCGGGGGCGGATCGCCATCGTGCGGCTCGGTCACAGCCGTGTCCCCTCCTGATTCTCCGTGTCCCCGTACGGAGCACATTCCCGCTGAGTAACCGGTTGAACGCCAACGGTCAGGGTCAACTTAGGGGGTCCGTATCACTGACTGATACGGGGGGAGGGGCCTCGTGGCGGGTCTGAGACAATTGATCGCGTGATCTCCCGTATCGATCTGCGCGGTGCCGCCTTCCCGGAAGGCGGGATCGACCGCGACCTGCTGCCCCGTGCCGAGCTCGACGTCGAGGCCGCCCTGGAGAAGGTGCGGCCCATCTGCGACGACGTGCGCCATCGCGGAACCGCTGCGCTGATCGACTACGCCCATCGGTTCGACGGCGTGACCATAGAGCGGGTGCGGGTCCCCGCGGAGGCGCTGGAGAGCGCCCTCGCCGAGCTGGACCCGGCCGTGCGGGCCGCCCTGGAGGAGTCCATCCGGCGGGCCCGGCTGGTCCACCGCGACCAGCGGCGCACCGACCACACCACCCAGGTGGTGCCCGGCGGCACGGTCACCGAGCGCTGGGTGCCGGTCGAGCGCGTCGGTCTTTACGTACCGGGCGGGCGCTCGGTCTACCCCTCCTCCGTGGTGATGAACGTGGTGCCCGCGCAGGAGGCCGGGGTCGTCTCGATGGCCGTCGCCTCCCCGCCGCAGGCGGACTTCGGCGGGCTGCCGCACCCCACGATCCTCGCGGCGTGCGCGCTGCTGGGCGTGGACGAGGTGTACGCGGCGGGCGGCGCCCAGGCGGTCGCCATGTTCGCCTACGGCACCGAGGACTGCCGTCCGGTCTCGATGGTGACCGGTCCTGGCAATATCTGGGTCGCCGCGGCCAAGCGGCTGCTCAAGGGCCGGATCGGCATCGACGCCGAGGCCGGGCCGACCGAGATCGCCGTCCTCGCCGACGCCACCGCCGACCCGGTGCATGTCGCCGCGGACCTGATCAGCCAGGCCGAGCACGATCCGCTGGCGGCGTCGGTGCTGGTCACCGACTCCGAGGAGCTGGCGGCCGCGGTCGAGAAGGAGCTCGAGGTCCAGGTGGGGGCCACCAAGCACGTCGCGGACCGGATTGGTCCGGCGCTGGCCGGGCGGCAGTCCGGCATCGTGCTGGTCGACGGTCTGGAGCAGGGTCTGGCCGTCGTGGACGCGTACGCGGCCGAGCACCTGGAGATCCAGACCGAGGACGCGGCGGCCGTCGCGGCCCGGGTGCGCAACGCCGGGGCGATCTTCGTCGGGGCCTACGCCCCGGTGTCGCTCGGCGACTACGCGGCGGGCTCCAACCATGTGCTGCCCACCGGCGGCTGCGCCTGCCACTCCTCGGGACTGTCCGTGCAGTCCTTCCTGCGCGGCATCCATGTGGTGGACTACACCCGGGACGCGCTGGCCGAGATCGCCGGCCATGTGGTGACGCTGGCCGAGGCGGAGGATCTGCCCGCCCACGGCGCCGCGGTGAAGGCAAGGTTCGACTGGAAGGTGCCACCGAGCAAGTGACCGGCATTGACGATCTCCCGATCCGGGACGAGCTCCGTGGCAAATCCCCGTACGGCGCTCCGCAGCTGGACGTGCCCGTACGGCTGAACACCAACGAGAACCCCTATCCGCTGCCCGAGCCGCTGGTCGCCCGGATCGCCGAGCGGGTCGCCGAGGCGGCCCGGAACCTCAACCGCTACCCGGACCGGGACGCGGTCGAGCTGCGTACCGGGCTGGCCCGCTACCTCAGCCGTACGGCCGGTCTCGAGGTCGGTGTCGCCCAGGTCTGGGCGGCCAACGGGTCCAACGAGGTGCTCCAGCAGCTGCTGCAGACCTTCGGCGGCCCGGGGCGCACCGCGATCGGCTTCGAGCCCTCGTACTCGATGCACGCGCTGATCTCCCGTGGCACCGGCACCGGCTGGATTTCCGGTCCCCGGAACGCCGATTTCACCATCGATGTCGATGCCGCCCGTAAGGCCATCGCCGAGCAGCGCCCCGATGTCGTCTTCATCACCTCGCCGAACAATCCGACGGGGACGGCGGTCGGCGCCGAGACGGTGCTGGCGCTGCACGACGCGGCGCAGGACGCCAGGGCGGACACCGCCGGGGCGCTCGTCGTCGTGGACGAGGCGTACGGGGAGTTCAGCCACCGTCCGTCGCTGCTGCCGCTGATCGAGGGGCGGCCGCGGCTGGTGCTCTCGCGGACCATGTCCAAGGCGTTCGGCGCGGCCGGGCTGCGGCTCGGCTACCTCGCCGCCGACCCGGCGGTCGTCGACGCCGTCCAGCTGGTCCGCCTGCCGTACCACCTGTCCGCCATCACCCAGGCCACCGCGCTGGCCGCCCTCGAGCACACCGATACGCTGCTGGGGTACGTCGAGGCGCTCAAGGCCGAGCGCGACCGGCTGGTGAGCGAGCTGCGCACCATCGGCTGCCAGGTGACCGACTCCGACGCCAACTTCGTCCAGTTCGGTCGCTTCGAGGACGCCCACGCGGCGTGGCAGGGCCTGCTGGACCGGGGCGTCCTGGTCCGGGACAACGGTGTACCGGGATGGCTGCGGGTGACCGCGGGGACCCCGGCCGAGAACGACGCGTTCCTCGACGCGGTACGCGAGCTGATGAAGGAGAAGAGCGCATGACCCGCGTGGGACGCGTGGAGCGCACGACCAAGGAGACCTCGGTCGTCGTCGAGATCGACCTCGACGGCACCGGCCAGGTCGATGTGTCGACAGGGGTCGGCTTCTACGACCACATGCTCGACCAGCTCGGCCGCCACGGCCTCTTCGACCTCACGGTCAAGACCGAGGGCGACCTGCACATCGACACCCACCACACCATCGAGGACACCGCCCTCGCGCTGGGCGCCGCCTTCAAGCAGGCGCTCGGGGACAAGGTGGGCATCTACCGCTTCGGCAACTGCACGGTGCCGCTGGACGAGTCGCTGGCCCAGGTGACGGTCGACCTCTCCGGCCGCCCGTACCTGGTGCACACCGAGCCGGAGAACATCGCGCCGATGATCGGCACCTACGACACCACGATGACCCGGCACATCCTGGAGTCCTTCGTGGCCCAGGCGCAGATCGCCCTGCATGTCCACGTGCCCTACGGGCGCAACGCCCACCACATCGTGGAGTGCCAGTTCAAGGCCCTGGCGCGGGCCCTGCGCTACGCCAGCGAGCGCGACCCCCGCGCCGCCGGGATCCTCCCCTCCACGAAGGGCGCCCTGTAACTGTGAGCGTCGCACGCGCGGCCGCCGGGCCGCAGACGGCATTCGACCCGCGCTTTCGCCGCGCGGGCGGAGAAGCGAACGAGGTGGCGGCGTGAACGGCCTGTCGACCGTGTTCATCCTCGTGGGGCTGTTTCTGCTCGGCGGGGTCATCTCCTTCGTCAAGCAGGGCATGTCCAAGAGCATCATCACGCTGCTCGGGGTCGGTGCCACCATGGCGCTGCTCGCCGGCGTCCTGCGGCTCGAGGTATGGAATTGAGCGACAAGAGCGTCGTCGTCCTCGACTACGGATTCGGCAATGTCCGGTCCGCCGAGCGGGCCCTCGCCCATGTCGGCGCGCGGGTCGAGATCACCCGTGACTACGACAAGGCCATGGCCGCCGACGGCCTGCTCGTCCCCGGTGTCGGTGCCTTCGCCGCCTGTATGAAGGGGCTGCGCGCGGCGCGCGGCGACTGGATCGTGGGGCGCCGGCTGTCCGGCGGCCGCCCGGTCATGGGCATCTGCGTCGGCATGCAGATCCTCTTCGGACGCGGTATCGAGCACGGCGTCGAGGCCGAGGGCCTGGACGAATGGCCCGGCACGGTCGAGCCGCTGCGCGCCCCCATCGTCCCCCACATGGGGTGGAACACGGTCAAGGCGCCCGGCGACTCCCAGCTCTTCGCGGGCCTGGACGAGGGCGAGCGGTACTACTTCGTCCACTCCTACGCGGTCCGCACCTGGGAGCTCGAGGTCACCAACCCGCATCTCACCGCCCCCAGGGTCACCTGGTCCACCCATGGCGAGCCGTTCGTCGCCGCAGTCGAGAACGGCCCGCTGTGGGCCACCCAGTTCCACCCCGAGAAGTCGGGCGACGCCGGGGCGCGGCTGCTCCGCAACTGGCTCGACACGCTCTGACCGGCCCCCGCGCCAGCCCTCACCGCCCGCACCCTCTCACCCAAGGTTGTCCGCATGCGCACGAACCGCCTCGAACTCCTCCCCGCTGTCGATGTCCGCGACGGCCAGGCCGTCCGCCTCGTCCACGGCGAGTCCGGCTCCGAGACGTCGTACGGTGACCCGATGGAGGCCGCCCTGGCCTGGCAGCGGGCGGGCGCCGAGTGGCTGCACCTGGTGGACCTCGACGCCGCCTTCGGCACCGGGGACAACCGGGCGCAGATCGCCGAGGTGGCCCGTGCCATGGACCTCAAGGTCGAGCTGTCCGGCGGGATCCGCGACGACGCCTCGCTGGCCGCCGCCCTGGCCACCGGCTGCACCCGGGTGAACCTCGGCACGGCCGCCCTGGAGTCCCCCGAGTGGGTCGCCAAGATCATCGCCGAGCACGGCGACCTCATCGCCGTGGGCCTCGATGTGCGCGGCACCACGCTGCGCGGCCGCGGCTGGACCCGGGACGGCGGCGATCTGTACGAGACGCTGGCCCGCCTCGACTCCGAGGGCTGCGCCCGCTACGTCGTCACCGACATCGCCAAGGACGGCACCCTCCAGGGCCCCAATCTGGAGCTGCTGCGCAATGTCTGCGCCGCGACCGACCGCCCCGTCGTCGCCTCCGGCGGCGTTTCCTCGCTTGACGACCTGCGTGCCCTTGCGACCCTGGTACCGGAAGGTGTCGAGGGCGCCATCGTGGGCAAGGCGCTCTACGCCAAGGCGTTCACCTTGGAAGAGGCGTTGGAGGCGGTGGCCGTATGACCTCACCCGAGTTCGGGCGACGGGTCCAGACCGAGAGTCCCTGGGAGCAGACCATCGGGTTCGCCCGGGCCGTCGAGGCCGGTGACCTGGTGCTCGTCGCCGGGACGATGCCGCTCGCGGAGCGCGGCGTCCTGGAGGGCGAGGGGGATCCGTATGAGCAGACGCTCGCGGCCTTCGGCCATGCGCTGGACGCGCTGAGCAAGTTCGACCTCGGCGTCGAATCGGTGATCCGCACCCGTATGTACCTCACCCACGCCCGCGACGTGGACGCGGTGGGCCGCGCCCACAAGGAGCTCTTCGACGCCGTGCGCCCCGCCGCGACGCTGGTCGTGGTGTCCGGCTTCGTCGACTCGCGCGTCCTGGTGGAAGTCGAACTGGAAGCATTCCGAGGAGCACGACAGTCATGACCCTGGCGGTCCGAGTCATCCCCTGCCTGGACGTGGACAACGGCCGGGTCGTCAAGGGCGTCAACTTCCAGAATCTGCGCGACGCGGGCGACCCGGTCGAGATGGCCAAGATCTACGGCGAGGAGGGCGCGGACGAGCTCACCTTCCTCGACATCACCGCCTCCTCCGGCGACCGCGAGACCACCTATGACGTGGTCCGCCGCACCGCCGAGCAGGTCTTCATCCCGCTCACGGTCGGCGGCGGCGTCCGCACCCCGGAGGACGTCGACAAGCTGCTGCGCGCCGGGGCGGACAAGGTCGGCGTCAACACCGCCGCCATCGCCCGCCCCGAGCTGATCCGCGAGATCGCCGAGCGCTTCGGCAGCCAGGTGCTCGTCCTCTCGGTCGACGCCCGCCGCTGCGGGGAGGGCACGGTCACCCCGTCCGGCTACGAGGTCACCACCCACGGCGGCCGCCGCGGCACCGGCATCGACGCCGTCGAATGGGCCCACCGCGCGGCGGAGCTGGGCGCCGGGGAGATCCTGCTGAACTCCATGGACGCGGACGGCACCAAGGACGGCTACGACACGGCCATGATCGAGGCCGTCCGCAAGCACGTGACCATCCCGGTGATCGCCAGCGGCGGCGCCGGCAAGGCGGCCGACTTCGCGCCGGCCATCGCCGCGGGGGCCGACGCGGTGCTCGCGGCCTCCGTCTTCCACTTCGGCGATCTGCGGATCGGCCAGGTGAAGGACGCGCTGCGGGACGCGGGGCATCCGGTCCGCTGAGGCGCTGGCGCGCCGCCTGGGGGGTGGGGGTGGGGCGTCCGGCGGAATGTGACGCCTGCGGCGGGCTGCTCCCCTCCCCGCCCCTTCCCGAAACTGGGGCTCCGCCCCAGGCCCCGCTTCGGGGCTCCGCCCCGGGCCCCGGGTGGGGGCTGCGTTCCGGGTCCCGGTTCGGGGTTGTGTCCCGGGCCCTGGGCGTGGGTTGTGCCCTGGGCCCCGGGCGGGGGCTGCGCCCCGGATCCCGGTTCGGGGCCGTGCCCTGGGCCCTGGGCGTGGGTTGTGTCCTGGATCCCGGTTCGGGGGTGCCCCGGGCCCTGGGCGTGGGTTGTGTCCCGGGTCCCGGTTCGGGGTTGTGTCCCGGGCCCTGGGCGTGGGTTGTGCCCTGGGCCCCGGGCGGGGGCTGCGCCCCGGATCCCGGTTCGGGGCCGTGCCCTGGGCCCTGGGCGTGGGTTGTGCCCCGGATCCCGGTTCGGGGCTCAGCCCCAGGTCCCGGGGTTCAGGGGCGGAGCCCCGGCCGCGCGGTGGAGCCGCGTGTCTGTGCCGCGGGCGTGCTTGGTATTAGTTCGCGGCGGAGCCCGGCCGCTGGCGGTACGCGTCGACGATGCCGCGCTTCAGGACGGCGCGCTCCGAGAGGACGTCGCCCTTCTTGCCCGCCCCGGCGTCCTTCGTCCGGTAGCTGTGCTCACCGAGGTAGGCGAGGCTGTCCCGGTCGAAGACCCACTCGGTGGCGCTCAAGCCCCGCTCGTCGGTGCGGACGATGCCCACCCCGTGCCGGCCCGCCGCGTCCACCGCGTCCTCGTGCCGGGTCACCCCGGGGATCTTCGCGGCGGCCTTGTACAGGGCGGCGGCGTTCTCCGGCGGCATCACCGTCTCGCCCAGGAGGGAGCCGATCTGGTCGAAGACGGCCTGCGCCTTCTCCTGGCCCTTGTCCGCGTCGGTCATCCGGTAGAGCTCCTTGAGCAGGGCGTCCGGGTCGGTCGGCAGGGACGCCAGCCACTGGTACGTGGGACGGATGATGCCCGCCGGAGAGCCTCCCAGTTCGCGCAGCGGGAAGTAGCTCCCGCCCTCGTGGATCTCGCCGATCTTGGTGATCCGCTTCACCCGCTGCGACAGCCAGACCTCCCGCTCGCCCCGCGGCTCCAGCTCGGAGGAGCCGTCGTCCTTCAGCTCGGCACCCCGCCCCACGCTCTTGACGTAGACGAACTGGTCCTGTCGCACCGGCTTGACGTCCGACTTCGCCGCGGTTCCGGCGATCCGGTCGAGCAGGACGGTGGCGGTCTCGCGGGGGCGGGCGCCATCGCCGGAGTCGCCGCCCGAGGTCAGGGTGACGGCCAGCGCCCCGGCCAGCGCAAGGGCCACGGCGGGCATCAGCAGCGCCGGGCGCGGCAGCCGCCACCGGACCTTCCGGGCGGGCGCGGGGGTGCGGTTCTGGTCGTCGTCGATGTGCTGCATCAACCGGTCCTTGTGGTGGAGGTACGGAGCGGAGGGCACGTCCCGTTCGGCCGGGACGGGAGGAAGCAGCCGGGCGAACTCCGCGCGCGCGGTGTCCTCGTACGCGTCGTACGCGGTGTCCTCGTACGCGGCGTCCTCGCGCTCGCGCTCGGGCCGGGCGGGCCCGGAGCCGGCGGCGTTCATCGGGGGTCCTCCTGAAACTCCTGAAAGGGCAGGGCCGCGAACGCGGCCTCACGCTGTACCTCTCCGCGCCGGTGCGGCGGTTCCTTCTTCGCTTCCGCGAGCTTTTCTTCCGCGCGCCTTTCTTCCACGAGCCGCTGGTCGGCGAGGGTGCGCAGCCGGGCGCGGGCCCGGGACAGCCGCGAGCGCACCGTTCCCACCGGGATGCCCATGGCCTCGGCCGCCTGCGCGTAGTCCAGACCGGACCAGACGCACAGCGCCAGCACCTCCTGCTCCCCGCGCCGCAGCCGGCCGAACACCGTGCGTACGGCGGCGAGCCGGCGGGCGTCGTCGATCCGGCCCGCCGTCTCGTCGGCGAAGTCCGCCATCGGGGCGGGGGCCGGGCGGCGGGCCAGGAAGGCCAGCCGGCGGCCGATGCCGCGGTTGGCGTTGCGGGCCTTGTTCGTCGCCACGCCCAGCAGCCACGGTTTCAGCGTGCCGTCGCCCGGCTCCAGCCGCTCCCGGGTCCGCCAGGCGTCGAGGAACGTATCGCCCATCACCTCCTCGGCCACCGACCAGTCGCCGGTCAGCCGGAAGGCATGGTTGTAGACCATGCGCGCGTAACTCTCGTAGAGCTCCGCGAACGCCTCGCGGTCACCCGCCCGTATCCGCGCCCGCAGGCCATCACTCATCTCGTTCACACCTCACACCCGTGCCTCTCCGCACGGCGGAGGTGGTTCCCGTGACCTGCGCCACACATGGGGCGCGGGCGCTTACGAGGTGTCCGGCGCGTGGCAGGGGTTGGGCGCCCGGTTACTCGGCCGGGACCGACGCCGCCTCGATCACCTCGTCCAGGACCTCACGGGAGCGGAGCAGGTCCGCGATCATGCGGTCGATGCGCTCCCGCTCCACCGTCAGGTCGGAGACCAGCTGCCCGTTGGCCGTCCGCGACGGGCCGCCGTCCGAGTCGCGCATCGCTGACACCGGTGCGCCGCGCCAGTTCGCCGATCCGCATTCCTCACCTCGCCTGCCGGTCCGGGCTTGAATCTGACATCGCCCGGGTGGGCCTGCGCATCTCGCCCGGATCCACCGTCAACGGCATCGAGGAGGGCGACACCGAGGCCCTCTACCCCGCGCTCGTCAAGGAGCTCGCGGACACCGGCCTCGCCTATCTGCACATCGTCCGCGCCCGGCCGGACCAGCCGCTCTTCCGGGAGCTCCGCGCCTCCTGGCCGGCCACGCTGATCGCCAACCCGTCCCTGCCCGGAGACGGCGTCCCCGCCGACGGCGGTATGCGCCAGGCCGGGGCGCTGCTGGCCGAGGGCGCCGACCTGATCGCCCTCGGCCGCACCTTCCTGGCCAACCCCGACCTGGTGACCCGCCTGCGCACCGGCGCCCCGCTCAACCCCATCCGGGACGCCTATCTGATGTACGTGGGCGGCGAGACCGGCTACACGGACTACCCGACGCTGACGGCGGCCTGAGCTCAGCCGACCCGGACGGCAGGCTCGTGGCGGACGGGGAAGTTGACCGAGTTCGCGATGAAGCACGTCCGATGGGCGTCCCCGTGCGCCGAACGCGCCCGCTCCAGCATCGCCTCGTCCGCGACGGTGACCACCGGGTTGAGCACCACCTCGGTGAAGTGCCCGCCGAGCCCGGCCGTCTCCTCCATGACGCCGGTGGCGACGTCCTCGTACGCCGTGACCGTCACCCCGTCCCGGGCGCATACGGAGAGGTAGCTCAGCATGTGGCACTGCGAGAGCGCGGCCAGCAGGAACTCCTCCGGATTCCAGCACTCCGGATCCCCCAGGAACGCGGGATCGGCACTGCCCCGCAGGGTCGGCTTCCCCTCGCCGAGGATGTCGTGCGACCGCCCGTAGTTCCGGTAACCACTCGTCCCCGAACCGGTGTTACCGGTCCACCGGACAGTTGCGCGGTAGGTGTGCTGTCGGCCCATCGTCTGTGCGCTCCCCTCGTGTCCCAGCGGTGCCGGAACTGGCTCCCGCCCATGTGCCGTGCTGACCGGGAGTGTCGCACCCAGGAGGAGCCCGTCCTGGTACGGGGGTTCTGACCTGCGCAGACTCGGTGGGGTCAGAACAGAGCGGCACCAGGACGGAAAGGGATACCGCCATGAACGCCATGAACGCCATGAACGCCATGACCGGGACCGGCAAGGTCGTGCTCATCACCGGGGCCAGCAGCGGGATCGGGGCGGCGACCGCGCGCCGGCTCGCCGCAGAGGGGCACCGGGTCTATCTGGGGGCGCGGCGGACGGAGCGGCTGGGGGAGCTGGCCGGGGAGATCACCGCCGAGGGCGGCAGCGCGGCGTACCAGCGGCTGGACGTCACCGCGGCCGATGACATGCGGGCCTTCGTGACGGCCGCCCGGGAGCGGTTCGGGCGGGTGGATGTGATGGTCAACAACGCCGGGGTGATGCCCCTTTCGCCGCTCGAGGCGCTGAAGGTCGACGAGTGGGACCGGATGCTCGATGTGAATGTGCGCGGTGTGCTGTACGGCATCGCCGCGGCCCTGCCGGTGATGCGGGAGCAGGGCGGCGGGCATGTCGTGAACGTCGCCTCGGTCGGCGCGTACGAGGTGTCGCCCACCGCCGCGGTGTACTGCGCCACCAAGTTCGCCGTACGCGCCATCTCGGAGGGGCTGCGCCAGGAGTCGGCCGGTGACATCCGGGTCAGCCTGGTCTCCCCGGGCGTGACCGAGTCCGAGCTGGCCGAGTCCATCTCCGATCCGAGCGCCCGTGAGGCCATGAAGACCTACCGCTCGGTGGCCATCCCCGCCTCCGCGATCGCCGATGCCATCGCGTACGCCATCGGACAGCCGCCCGAGGTCGACGTCAACGAGATCGTGGTGCGCCCGGCCGCGAGCGCCCAGTAGGGGCGGGCGGAAAACCGGTAGGGCGATCGGTGACGGCGGCTCACACTGAGGGCATGGACGGAGCTACGTCGAGTCAGCTGTCGAGTCAGCTGCTGGGGTTCCCGCCCGATGCGCGGGTGCTCATCGTCAACTGCGACGACCTCGGCATGCACGAGTCGGTCAATGCCGCCGTCATCGACGCGATCGAGGAGGGGATCGCGAGCTCCTGCAGTCTGATGGTGCCGTGCCCGGGGGCGCCGCAGGCCCTGCGGATGCTGCGCGCGCGGCCGGGCATCCCGTTCGGCATCCACCTCACGCTCGTCCGCGACGCGGACCACCTCCGGTGGGGACCGCTGAGCGCGCAGGGGACGGTGGCGTCGCTGCTGGACGAGCGGGGCGAGCTCTTCACCGCCGACCGGCGGGAGGAGCTGCTCGCGCGGGCGCGCCCCGAGGAGGTCGAGCGGGAGTTCCGGGCCCAGATCGAGGCCGTGGCCGACGCGGGACTGACGCCGACTCATCTGGACTGGCACTGTCTGGCCGACGGCGGCCACGAGGACGTCTTCGAGGTGACCGTGGCGCTGGCGGGGGAGTACGGACTGGCGGTGCGGGTCTGGCTCGACGGCGGCCGCCGGACGGCGCGCGGGCGGGGGCTGCCGGTCACCGACCATGACTTCCTGGACAGCTTCGCCCTCGACATCGACGGTAAGGCGGCCCGCTACGCCGAGCTGCTGCGCGCTCTTCCGCCCGGGCTCAGCGAGTGGGCGGTCCACCCCGGGCTGGACGACGCCCGGTCGCGGGCCGCCGAGCCCGGCGGCGGATGGCGGGTGCGCCACGGCGACCACGCGTTCCTGACGTCGGCGCGGGCCCGCGAACTGCTGGCGGAGGAGGGCGTTGAGGTGATCGACTACCGGCCGCTCCAGCGGATCTGGTCCGGGGGGCCGCCGACGTGACGCCATCTGATCCATGGGGCTGCTGGCTTGATGCCATCCGGTCCAGGGGGACGGCCGACGTGATGCCATCCGGTTCAGCCGGACGGCCGACTTGACGCCGTTGCCGCGGCCCGCTTTGATCGCAGCAGCCGCACGGTGTACTTGCCCCGTGCCGCGCAAGAGGTGCGCCCAGCCGGTAGGGACCCGGTGCCGGTCCCGAGCCCGGACACAGTCGCCAGGACGGCGGATGCCATCCGAGGCGGGGACGCTACCCGCGAGTGTTGGAGCTTTCATGCCAGCCAACCATGCCGCACGTCTTCGTCGCCGCTGGGCCCTCGCGTCGGTGGTGACGGCCGCCGCCGCGGCGGCCGCCGTCGTGACCGTGTCCATGTCCTCGGGAGCCAGCGCGTCCGAAGTGGCGCTGCCGCCCGTCCACGGTGGCTTCGACTACCAGATCGGCGGGGCGTACACCCCGCCGAAGGGTGTCGACATCGTCAGCCGCGACCGCGGGGACTCCCCGGCGAACGGGCTGTACAACATCTGCTACGTCAACGCCTTCCAGGTCCAGCCGGGCGAGCGCGACCAGTGGCCGGACGACCTGCTGCTGCGCGACAGCAACGGCGATCTCGTCATCGACACCAAGTGGAAGGAACCGCTGCTCGACCTCCGGACCGCCGCGAAGCGCGAGCGCGTGGCGGACAAGGTCGACGGGTGGATCGACGGCTGCGCCAACAAGGGGTTCGACGCCGTCGAGCCCGACAACTACGACAGCTACGAACGCTCCAAGAAGCTGCTGACCACCGCTCACGCCAAGGCGTTCATGGCCCTGCTGTCGGAGCACGCCCACGCCCAGGGGCTGGCCATCGCGCAGAAGAACACCGCGGAGCTCCTCCCCGACCGGAAGGCGGCCGGACTGGACTTCGCGGTGGTCGAGGAGTGCGGCGAGTACGACGAGTGCGGTGAGTTCGCCAAGGCGTACGACGACCATGTGGTGGTGGTCGAGTACGGCGACGAGGGCTTCGCCAAGGCGTGCGCGGGCTGGGGCGACCGGCTCAGCGTCGTCCGGCGGGACGAGGGCGTCTCGCCCGCGGGCGAGGACGGCTACGTCCGCGAGACCTGTTAGGGAATTCCCTCGTATCGTCCCCGTCCGCCCGGCGCGGGCGGGGACGCGTCGCGTTCGGAGGGTGGCGGGTGGCGGGTGGCGTTCGGCGGGGGCGGCTCAGATGCCCAACTTGGCCTCGTGCGCCGCGGCCACGGCCTCCTTGTCGCCCTCCAGCTCGACCCGGGCGGAATCCTGGCGGCCGGTGAGGAAGAGCGCCAGCTCGCCCGGTTCGCCGGTGACCGTGACGACCGGGGTGCCGCGGTGGGCCACCGCCGTACGGCCGTCCGGGCGGCGCAGCACCAGGCCGACGGGGGAGCGGCGGCCGAAGATCCGGGCGCCGCGCTCGATACGGGACCACAGCGTGTCGGCGAAGACCGGGTCCAGCTCGCGCGGTGTCCAGTCCGGCTGGGCGCGGCGCACATCCTCGGCGTGGACGTAGAACTCGAAGCTGTTGGCCGCCTCGTCCACCTGCTTCAGCGCGAACGGCGACATCCGCGGCGGACCGGTGCGGAACAGCTGGATCAGCTCTTCGTACGGCCGCGCCGCGAACTCCTCCTGCACCCGGGCCAGCCGCCCGGCCAGCGGCTTGACCAGCACCCCGGCGGCCGCGTCGGGGCGGCGCTCGCGGACCACCAGATGGGCCGCCAGATCGCGGGTGCTCCAGCCCTCGCACAGCGTCGGGGCCCCGGGGCCCGCGCCGTCCAAGAGGTCGGCGAGGAGCAGGCGTTCGCGCTTCGCGTGAGTGGACATGCGTCCACCCTACGACCGGGGCCCGCCCGCAGCCATGAGGAGCGCCCCCGCGCGCCCCGGCGGTGCGGCTCCGCCCTGCCTTCCAGCCTCTCCGGCGCTTGAGGAGCGGGGTCTGGGGCGGAGCCCCAGTTGTGGGAAGGGGCGGGGAGGGGAACAGCCCGCCGCAGGCGTACGCGTACCGCCCGACACTCCCTACCCCGGCAGCGGCTTGCTCAGCTTCTTGCCGTCGCGCCCGGCGCTCAGCGTGAGCGCGCAGGAGACCTGGTCCTCGCCCTGGATGGAGTACGTGCCCAGCGCGGGGTACAGCGCGTAGTAGTAGTACATCCGGCCGTCGTTGGGGACGCTCTTGAGCCGCTTCTTGGCATCCGTCCCGCACAGCGCCAGCGCCTTGGTCTGAATCGCCTTCTCGGTGGAGAAGTCGCCGCTCAGTGTCTCGTTGGCGATCACCTCGCCGTCGTGCGGGCCGTGGCAGGACCGCTTCTCGACCTTGGTGACGCTGCTGTCCATCGCCGGGTGGTCGAAGCACTGGCCGGGGTCGAGCACCACATACGGCACCTTGTCCCCGGGCGCGCCGGACTCCGACGCGTCCGGGGCCGCCGACTCCGAGGCGCCCGGATCCCCGTCGGGGGCCTCGCTGCCGCCGCCCAGCGGCGCCCCCTCGCCGGGGTCCTCCGAGCCCGACGGGGCGGCGGACGACTCGGCGTCCGAGGGCGAGGAGAGGGGCTGGTCCGAGGCGGAGGCGGAGGCGGACGGGCCGGCGTCGGCAGACGTCTCCTTGCCGCCGTCGTCCTTCGTCCCGATGACGATCGCGCCGACGACCACCGCCACGGCCACCACCGCCGCGATGACGATCGCCGTGGTCCTGGAGCCACCGCTGCCGGGCGGCGGGGGTGGGGGCGGCAGCGCCCCCGGGGGTATGGCCCCCGGCGGCAGCGCGCCCGGGGGCGGGCCGCCGGGCAGCAGGGCCGGTGGGGTGGGCGGACCGAAACCGCCGCTCGGCTGCGCGGGCGGACCGGGCTGGGCGGGCTGGTCCGCCGGGGGCGGCGGCCCGAAGCCCTGCTGCGGCTGCGGCGCCTGCTGCGGCTGCTGCGCCTGCGGGGGCTGCTGCGCCTGCGGGGGCTGCGCGGGCTGCTGCGGCTGCGCGGGCTGAGGCTGTGGTGGTTGCTGCTGCTGCTGCGGCTGCGGCGGTGGTGGACCGAACCCCCCGCCGTTTCCAGGCCGGTTGGGCTCGTTCGACGGCGGCGGAAACGTCATGCCCGAAGCATGCCCCATTCCACTGACAATCCGTCCATCGGGCCCGGCCTACCGGCCGGTTTCCCAGCCCGGTTTTCCAGTCCGGCCTCCGGTCCGGCTCCCGGTCCGGCGGAGATCATTCGCGGGGACCCCCCTCCGGACGTGCAGAATGGTCGCATGACCGGCTCCGACCGCCCCTCCGCCCTCGACCCGGCCCTCGCCGCCCGCCTCAAGCGCGGCGCCGACGGCCTGCTCCCCGCCATCGCCCAGCAGTACGACACCGGTGAGGTGCTGATGCTCGGCTGGATGGACGACGAGGCGCTGCACCGCACCCTCACCACCGGCCGCTGCACCTACTGGAGCCGCAGCCGTCAGGAGTACTGGGTCAAGGGCAACACCTCCGGCCATGTCCAGCTGGTCAAGTCCGTCGCGCTCGACTGCGACGCCGACACCGTCCTCGTCAAGGTCGACCAGGTCGGCGCCGCCTGCCACACCGGCGACCGCACCTGCTTCGACGCCGACGAGCTCCCGCTCGACCCGCGGACCGACCCGCGGACCGACCGGTAGACCGGCCACCACCCCAAAAACCAAGCCCCAGCAAGTCCCCAGCCCCCGTGCCCCGCCGGGCTCCCCAGCCCCAGACCCAGGACGCTGTCACGATGGATCTCGAGACCTTCCGCAAGCTGGCGGCCGACCGCCGCGTCATCCCCGTGAGCCGCAAGCTGCTCGCGGACGGCGACACCCCCGTGGGCCTCTACCGCAAGCTGGCCGCCGAGCGCCCCGGCACCTTCCTCCTCGAATCCGCCGAGAACGGCCGCTCCTGGTCCCGCTACTCCTTCATCGGCGTCCGCAGCGCCGCCACCCTCACCGAACGCGACGGCCGCACCCACTGGCTGGGCACCCCGCCGGTCGGCGTCCCCACCGAAGGCGACCCGCTCCAGGCGCTGCGCGCCACCGTCGAGGCCCTGCACACCCCGCGCGACCTCGGCGGGCTGGTCCAGCTGCCGCCGTTCACCGGCGGCATGGTCGGCTACCTCGGCTACGACATCGTCCGCCGCCTGGAGAAGGTCGGCGAGCACGGCCGGGACGATCTGCGCCTGCCCGAGCTGACCATGCTGCTCACCTCGGACCTCGCGGTGCTGGACCACTGGGACGGCACCGTGCTGCTGATCGCCAACGCGATCAACCACAACGACCTCGACACGGGTGTGGACGAGGCGTACGCGGACGCCGTGGCCCGGCTCGACGCGATGGCCGCCGACCTGGTCCGCCCCGTGGCGACCGACCCCGCCGCGCTGCCCGACTCCGAGCTGCCCGAGTACACCGCGCTGTGGGGCGGCGAGGACTTCATGGCAGCGGTGGACGACATCAAGGAGCGCATCCGCGCGGGCGAGGCGTTCCAGGTCGTCCCCTCGCAGCGGTTCGAGACGCCGTGCGCGGCGAGCGCCCTCGACGTCTACCGGGTGCTGCGCGCCACCAACCCGAGCCCCTATATGTACCTCTTCCGGTTCGAGGGCTTCGATGTGGTGGGCTCGAGCCCGGAGGCCCTGGTCAAGGTCGAGGACGGCCGGGCGATGCTGCACCCCATCGCCGGCACCCGCCACCGGGGGGCCACCCCGCAGGAGGACGCCGCGCTCGCCGAGGAACTGCTGGCCGACCCCAAGGAGCGGGCCGAGCATCTGATGCTCGTCGACCTCGGGCGCAATGACCTCGGGCGGGTCTGCGAGCCCGGCAGTGTGGAGGTCGTCGACTTCATGTCGGTCGAGCGCTACAGCCATGTCATGCACATCGTCTCGACCGTCACCGGCAGCCTCGCCGAGGGCCGTACGGCCTTCGACGCGCTCACCGCCTGCTTCCCCGCGGGCACCCTCTCCGGCGCTCCCAAGCCGCGGGCGCTCCAGATCATCGAGGAGCTGGAGCCGAGCCGCCGCGGGCTGTACGGCGGCTGTGTCGGCTATCTCGACTTCGCGGGCGACTCCGACACCGCGATCGCCATCCGCACCGCGCTGCTGCGCGAGGGCACGGCGTACGTCCAGGCGGGCGCCGGGATCGTCGCCGATTCCGATCCGGTGGCCGAGGACGCGGAGTGCCGCAACAAGGCGGCGGCGGTGCTGCGGGCGGTGCATGCGGCGGGCCGCCTGGGGCGGTAGTTCCCGGTGGCCGGTGGCTGCCAGGGCGGTGGTTCCCGGTGGCCGGTGGCTCCCGGTAGGTCCCATATCCCCCACCCGGGAACTCTCCCGTACCCGGGTGGGGGATAGTGGTAGGCGTGACTGCAGCAGCCGTACCCCAGCCCAGGGCCGAGCACGAGCCCTCCGCCCCCGTCGCGCGCGGCCGCCGGAGCAGCCTTGCCATCGCCCTGCTCGCCGGTGCGCTCGGCGCCGCCCTGGTCCTGCTGGCCACCAGCCGCAAGTGGGCCGAGGGCACCGCCTCCGTCGCCCAGGGATCCCTCTCGCAGAGCGCCAACGGCGATGACATCACCGGACTCCCCGGTGCGCTGGCCGTCGTCGGCCTGGCGGCGCTGGTCGCGGTCTTCGCCGTGCGCCGCCTCGGCCGTGGCGTCGTCGCGGCGCTGCTGGCCCTCTGCGGCGCGGGCATCGTGATCAGCTCCGCCCTCGGCGCGTCCGACAAGGCGGCGCTGGAGGAGAAGGCGTCCAAGGTGAGCGGGCTGACCCACAGCCCCATTCACGACGTGGCGTACACCCCCTGGCCGTGGGTCGCCGCGGTGGGCGGGGTGCTGCTGCTGCTCGCGGGCGTGCTCGCCCTGGGCTACGGCCGTCACTGGCCCGCCATGTCCGGCCGGTACGAGCGCGCGGGCACCGCGGGCGCCCCGGCACGGAGCCGCGCCCGGCGCGGCGCCGCCGCCTCCGACCCGGACCGTCCCGAGGAGCTGTGGAAGGCCCTGGACCGCGGCGAGGACCCGACGGAGGCTCCGGCGCGGCAGGAGGCCGAGCGCGGCGCCTAGGGGTGTCCGACGGCCCGTGCCGCCTGCGGCGGGCTGTTCCCCTCCCCGCCCCTTCCCGAAACCGGGGCTCCGCCCCAGACCCCCGAAACCGGGGCTGCGCCCCAGGTTCCCGGGCTATGCCCAGCCCCCCGGGCTGCGCCCCAGGTCCCCGGGCTATGCCCTAGACCCCGAAACCGGGGCTGTGCCGCTAATCCCCGGGTTGCGCCCCGGGCCCCCGGACGGGGCTGCGCCCCGGGCCCCCGGGCTGCGCCCCTAACCCGTGCCCCAGACCCCGAACCGGGGCTCCGCCCCTTCCCGCGGCATCGGTATGCGGCTTCGCCGCGTGGCGCGGCTCCGCCCCGGGCCTCGGGGGCCAGGGGCACAGCCCCGGTTTCGGGAAGGGGCGGGGAGGGGAACAGCCCGCCGCAGGCGGCACGAACCGTCGGACACCCCCGTAGGCCCCGCCCCAGGGCGCCGCCCTCGCCGCCCGCCCTCCCGCCTCGCACCGTAAGGTCCCACCCCCGCTCAAGGGCGTTTCGCGCATCGGGGACAATGGCGTGGGAGCGTTCGCCCCCCGAGCGCCCGGACAAGGCGCGTACAGCTACGAGGAGAATTCATGGCGGGTCACGACCACGGACACACCCCGGCCGCCTGGACCGGTGTCACCATCGCCTTCATCGGCTTCTGCGTCGCCGGCGCGTTCACCGTGGCGGCCAACCCGCTCGGCTTCTGGGCGGGCATGGTGATCATCGTCCTCGGCGGTGTCGTCGGCGCGGCGATGCGCGCGGCCGGGCTGGGCATGCCCAAGGCGCAGCACCCGCCGCAGCCGCAGCCCCAGCCCGCGGCGCAGTCGCAGACGCAGACCCAGAGCTGAGCCCCGGCGCGGCCCGGGGCCGTGCCCGCCTCCACCGTACGCGGCACTGAGCCGTACGGAGGCTGGCGCACCGGCCCTGAGCTGCGCCTTCGTGGATCCCCGGGCAGACTCGGCGGTGTGACCGAACCACCGCCGACCGCCCTCGTCCCCTTGGTGCGGCGTCTGGCCGCCCCGTTCGGCGTGCTCGCGGGCGTTCTCGTCGCCTTCGGCTACGTCGGCGCCGTGGACCCCCGGGAGCCCGGCCACTACCCCGTCTGCCCGCTGCTGCGGCTGACCGGGCTGTACTGCCCCGGCTGCGGCGGGCTGCGCGGTGCCCATGCCCTGGCCCACGGCGATCTGGCGGCCGCGCTGCGTGACAACGCCCTCGCCGTCGGCTGTTACGCGGCCTTCGCCGTCTGCTGGGCGGTGTGGTGCGTGCGCGGACGCTTCCCGGCACCGCGGCTGTGGCACGCGGGGGCGCTCGGCGTGGTGGCCCTGGTCTTCACAATCGTCCGGAATTTCCCGTTCGGGGGACTACTGGTGCCGTGACCGTTGTTGTGTATGTGCGTGTGGCGGGCGTCCGCGTCAACCGGATGCGAGACCTCGGCCTACCGGCGGCTACCATCGCAGTGCCAGGTGGCGCGGTGGACCGCCCCACCCGGTACAGATTCAGAAGCTTCAGCTTCATCCCCGTCACGGAAGGGGGCCGCTCGGTGAGTGTGCTCGACGAGATCATCGACGGAGTCCGTGCCGACCTCGCGGAGCGGCAGGCGCGCGTCGCCCTCGACGAGCTCAAGGAGCGGGCGGCCAAGGCCCAGCCGGCGAAGGACGGTGTCGCGGCGCTCAAGGGCGACAGCGTCAAGGTGATCTGCGAGGTCAAGCGGTCCAGCCCCTCCAAGGGCGCGCTCGCCGCGATCGCCGACCCCGCGGGGCTCGCCGCGGACTACGAGGCGGGCGGCGCGGCCGTGATCAGCGTGCTGACCGAGCAGCGCCGCTTCGGCGGATCGCTGGCCGACCTGGAAGCCGTAAGGGCGAAGGTCGACATTCCGGTGCTCCGTAAGGACTTCATCGTCACCTCGTACCAGCTGTGGGAGGCGCGGGCGCACGGCGCCGACGTCATCCTGCTGATCGTCGCCGCGCTGGAGCAGCAGGCGCTGGTCTCGCTCATCGAGCGGGCCGAGTCGATCGGGCTGACGCCGGTGGTCGAGGTGCACGACGAGGAGGAGACCGCCCGTGCGGTCGACGCCGGGGCCCGGGTGATCGGCGTCAACGCGCGCGACCTCAAGACCCTCCAGGTGGACCGCTCGAACTTCGCCCGGATCGCACCGGAGATCCCGGACCATATCGTCAAGATCGCGGAGTCCGGGGTGCGCGGCCCGCACGACCTGATCGCCTACGCCAACGACGGCGCGGACGCGGTGCTGGTCGGCGAGTCCCTGGTGACCGGGCGCGACCCCAAGGCCGCGGTGGCCGATCTGGTGGCGGCGGGCGCCCATCCGGCGCTGCGCCACGGCCGGGACTGACGACGGGGCGGGATCGGCGGACCATGGAGACGTACGCGCGCCTGGCACGGGGCTGTCGGCCCCGGGGCTGCCGCGCGCCCGCGAGGCGGGTGCGGGGGCGGCGCGTGCGCTACCACATCGGATGCGAGCCGGGGCAGATCAACGGGCGGCGATGGCGCCGGGCGGCAGTGCGCTGAGCGCACACCGCACGCTTTCCCATCCATCCCACCCGTAGTGGGCCATCCCATCTGTCGCGGGGCGCTGCCCCGATCGAGGAGTACGTCGCATGTCCTCTGATTTCTTCATCCCTGACCTCGAGGGCCAGGTGCCCAGCGCCGAGGGGTATTTCGGTGCCTTCGGCGGCAAGTTCATCCCCGAGGCGCTCGTCGCCGCGGTCGACGAGGTCGCCGCCGAGTACGAGAAGGCCAAGGCGGACCCCGCCTTCGCGGCCGAGCTCGAGGATCTGCTGGTCAACTACACCGGCCGGCCCAGCGCGCTGACCGAGGCGTCGCGGTTCGCCGAGCACGCCGGGGGCGCCCGGGTCTTCCTCAAGCGGGAGGACCTCAACCACACCGGGTCCCACAAGATCAACAACGTGCTGGGGCAGGCCCTGCTCACCAAGCGGATGGGCAAGTCCCGCGTCATCGCCGAGACCGGCGCCGGTCAGCACGGGGTGGCCACGGCCACCGCGTGCGCGCTGTTCGGGCTCGAGTGCACCATTTACATGGGCGAGATCGACACCCGGCGGCAGGCGCTCAACGTGGCGCGGATGCGGATGCTGGGCGCCGAGGTCATCGCCGTGAAGTCCGGCAGCCGCACCCTCAAGGACGCCATCAACGAGGCGTTCCGGGACTGGGTCGCCAATGTGGACCGCACCCACTACCTCTTCGGCACCGTGGCCGGACCCCACCCCTTCCCGGCGCTGGTGCGCGACTTCCACCGGGTGATCGGCGTGGAGGCGCGGCGGCAGATCCTGGAGCGGACCGGTCGGCTGCCGGACGCGGTCGCGGCCTGCGTGGGCGGCGGATCCAACGCGATCGGGCTGTTCCACGCCTTCCTGCCGGACGAGGGCGTGCGGATCGTCGGCTTCGAGCCCGCCGGGCACGGCGTGGCCACCGGGGAGCACGCGGCCACGCTGAGCCAGGGCGAGCCCGGGATCCTGCACGGCTCCCGGTCCTACGTCCTCCAGGACGAGGACGGCCAGATCACCGAGCCGTACTCGATCTCGGCCGGTCTCGACTACCCGGGCGTCGGCCCTGAGCACGCGTATCTGAAGGACATCGGCCGCGCCGAGTACCGGGCGGTCACCGACGACGAGGCCATGCGGGCGCTGCGGCTGCTCTCGGAAACCGAGGGCATCATCCCGGCGATCGAGAGCGCCCACGCGCTCGCGGGCGCCCTGGACCTCGGCCGGGAGCTGGGGAGCGACGGCCTGGTGCTGGTCAATCTCTCCGGGCGCGGTGACAAGGACATGGACACGGCGGCCCAGTACTTCGGGCTCTACGACCAGCAGGGCGACGAGGGGGCGAAGTGATGGCCGGGAACCTGGAACTGCTGGGGTCCGTCCTGGCGGGCGCCAAGGACGAGGGGCGCGCCGCGCTCGTCGGCTATCTGCCCGCCGGTTTCCCCACCATCGACGGCGCGGTGGACGCGATGACCGCCATGATCGAGGGCGGCTGCGACATCGTCGAGGTCGGGCTGCCGCACAGCGATCCGGTGCTCGACGGGCCGGTGATCCAGACCGCCGACGACATCGCGCTGCGCAACGGGGTCCGGATCCGCGATGTGATCCGCACGGTGGGGGAGGTGCACGCCCGCACCGGCGCCCCGATCCTGTGCATGACGTACTGGAACCCCGTGGACCGGTACGGCGTCGAGCGGTTCGCCGCCGATCTCGCCGAGGCGGGCGGCGCGGGCTGCATCCTGCCCGATCTGCCGGTCGAGGAGTCGGAGATCTGGCGGAAGGCCGCCGAGCAGCACGGTCTGGCGACCGTGTTCGTGGTCGCGCCCAGCAGCCGTGATGAGCGGCTGGCGAAGATCACGGCGGCGGGCAGCGGTTTCGTCTACGCGGCGTCCCTGATGGGCGTCACCGGAACGAGGGAATCGGTGGGCCAGGAGGCGCGCGCTCTGGTGGAGCGCACCCGCGCCACCACCTCGCTCCCGGTCTGCGTGGGCCTCGGCGTCTCCAATGCCGTTCAGGCGGCGGAGGTCGCGGTGTTCGCCGACGGGGTCATCGTGGGCTCGGCCTTCGTCAAGCGGCTGCTGGACGCCGAGGGTGACACCGAGGCCGGTCTGGCGGGGCTGCGCGAGCTCGCGGGTGAGCTGGCGGAGGGCGTCCGCACCGCCCGTTAGAGGGTGCCCGACGGATCTTGCCGCCTGCGCGGGCTGCTCCCCTCCCCGCCCCTTCCCGAAACTGGGGCTCCGCCCCAGACCCCGCTCCTCAATCGCCGGAGGGGCTGGAAGGCGGGGCTTCGCCAGGAGAGCGTCTGCCTCGCCCGTTAGAGGGTCGCTCGTTCGAGGGAACACGGGGCGGAGGAGCTCAGCGGTGCTCCTCCGCCTCGTTAGGCGAGGGCGTGAGCCAGAGAAACCGTGAGGGAAAGCGCGGCGCCCGAGAGCGCCTGCGGGAACAGCGCGAGCGGGACCGGGCGCGTGCGAAGCGTAAGCGGACGCTGGGCGTCCTGGGGGCGGTGGTGGCCGTCCTCGGCGCGGCGGTGGGCGTGGGCATGTTCGCGTCCAGGACCGACGACGACTCGGGGAAGTCGGGCAGCGCCCTGGTGCCGCCGCGCGGAGCCGTCGGCAAGGGACGTCTGGTGATCCCCTCGGGGAAGTCGGAGAAGCCCGGGCAGGAAGGGAAGGCGGGGAAGGCGGGCCCGGTGACCCTGACGGTCTACGAGGACTTCCGCTGCCCGGGGTGCAAGCAGTTCGAGGACGTCTTCCGCAAGACCGTCCACGAGCTGCAGGACACCGGCCGGATGAGGGTCGAGTACCACCTGGTGACGATCATCGACGGAAACCTCGGCGGCACCGGTTCGCTCCGCGCCGCGAACGCGGCGGCCTGCGCCCAGGACAAGGACCCCGCGAAGTTCCGGGCGTACCACGATGTGCTCTACCGCCACCAGTCCCAGGAGACCCGGGACACCTACGCCGACAACGGCAGGCTGATCAAGCTCGCGGACCAGGTCCCCGGGCTGGTCACGCCCGCCTTCCGGCGTTGCGTCGAGGACG
This sequence comes from Streptomyces endocoffeicus, assembly GCF_016741935.1. Lineage (GTDB taxonomy): Bacteria > Actinomycetota > Actinomycetes > Streptomycetales > Streptomycetaceae > Streptomyces > Streptomyces endocoffeicus. Next base: position 90,295 of record NZ_JAERRG010000010.1, read on the forward strand.
GCCGGCACGACGCCTGGGTGCGCAAGTCCAACGACGTCTTCGCCCACTCCGGCTACGCCTCCACGCCGACCGTGCTGCTGGGCGGAAAGTCGGTCTACGGCGACCCCAAGAAGCCGCTGAGCCCCAACAAGCTCAAGCGCATGGTCCTCGCGGCGGCCCGCGACTGATCCTTGTTACGCAGCCGTTGCCGGGTGGGTTGCCGCATCTCCCGCCCGGCACGGTAGCGTCGGTCCTGTCATGGACCTCCTCGCTTACATTCCCAGCCCCTCGTCCGGCGTGATCTATCTCGGTCCGGTCCCGCTGCGCGGCTATGCCTTCTGCATCATCATCGGCGTCTTTGTCGCGGTCTGGTACGGCGGGCGGCGCTGGGTCGCCCGTGGCGGCCGGGTCGGCACCGTCGCCGACATCGCCGTCTGGGCGGTGCCCTTCGGTCTGGTCGGCGGCCGCCTCTACCACGTCATCACCGACTACGAGCTGTACTTCACCGACGGCCGTGACTGGGTGGACGCCTTCAAGATCTGGCAGGGCGGCCTGGGGATCTGGGGGGCCATCGCGCTGGGCGCGCTCGGCGCCTGGATCGGCTGCCGCCGCCGGGGGATCCCGCTCCCGGCGTACGCCGACGCCATCGCCCCCGGAATCGCCTTCGCCCAGGCCATCGGGCGCTGGGGCAACTGGTTCAACCAGGAGCTGTACGGCAAGGCCACCACGCTGCCCTGGGCGCTGAAGATCGACGGTGACGCCGACGCGGGCCGGGTGGCCGGCACGTACCACCCGACCTTCCTGTACGAGTCGCTGTGGTGCGTCGGTGTGGCGCTGCTGGTGATCTGGGCGGACCGCCGCTTCAAGCTGGGGCATGGCCGGGCGTTTGCCCTCTACGTCGCGGCGTACACCGTGGGCCGCTTCTGGATCGAGTACCTCCGGGTGGACGACGCCCACCATGTGCTGGGGCTGCGGCTCAACAACTGGACGTCCGTCGTGGTCTTCCTGGCCGCGGTGGCCTATCTGGTGATCTCCGCGAAGCGGTCCCCGGGCCGCGAGGAGGTCGTGGAACCGGCCGCGGCCGAGGACGGCGCGGCCCCGGTCCCCGAGACGAGCGGCGACGCCACGACCAAGAGCGACGTCACGACCAAGAGCGCGGCCGAGGAGGCCAAGGGCGACGGCGCGGACGCGGACGAGGCCGGTGCGATGGCCGCCGAGGCGGAGCCCACCAAGAATCCCTGACGCGCGCCTAGGTGCGCCCATCGGGCCGCCGGACCCCTCGGGGTTTGGCGGCCCTTCTGCGTTTGCGCAGGTCAGCGAGGTAAGTTCGGCCTTCCTTGCTGGCGGAGCGGGGGAATTCGTGCGTACCTTCGAACCGTTGGGGTGAGGGCCGCATCGCCACACCCTTCTCGAAGGGAGCACATCTTCATATGTCCGTCATTGACAGCGCCGAGTCACCGCACATCGCCCACCGCGACAACCACACCCACCGTGATGTGAACGGCGGCTGGCTGCGCCCCGCCGTCTTCGGGGCCATGGACGGACTGGTCTCCAACCTGGCGCTGATGACCGGTGTGGCCGGTGGCGCCGTGGACCGGCAGACCATCGTGATCACCGGTCTCGCGGGCCTCGCGGCCGGTGCCTTCTCGATGGCCGCCGGTGAGTACACCTCCGTCGCCTCCCAGCGCGAGCTGGTCCAGGCCGAGCTGGAGGTGGAGCGGCGCGAGCTGCGCAAGCACCCGGTGGACGAGCTGGAGGAGCTGGCCGCGCTCTACGAGTCGCGCGGGGTGGAGCCGGCCCTGGCCCGTGAGGTGGCCGAGCAGCTCTCCCGCGACCCCGAGCAGGCGCTGGAGATACACGCCCGCGAGGAGCTGGGCGTGAACCCGGACGATCTGCCGTCGCCGCTGGTCGCGGCGGTGTCCTCGTTCGGCTCCTTCGCGCTGGGCGCGCTGCTGCCGGTGCTGCCGTATCTGCTGGGCGCCTCGGCGCTGTGGCCGGCCCTGCTGCTGGCGCTGATCGGGCTCTTCGGATGCGGTGCGGTGGTGGCGCGGGTGACCGCCCGGAGCTGGTGGTACAGCGGGCTGCGGCAGCTGGCGCTGGGTGGCGCGGCGGCGGGTGTGACCTATGCCCTGGGCGCTTTCTTCGGAACGGCCGTAGGATGACGGTCATACGGTGAGCCGCATAATCACGCCGTTACTCCTCGGTTTCGATCCTTTTACGGGCGGGCATAAGCCCGAAGCGCTTGGGCAGTGTCGCCCGATCCGCGCCATGGCGACGCCGGTCGCCCCATCCCCAATGCCCGTACTGCCTTACCTCACCCCACCCCTGGGGTGTCCGCATGATGAAACGGAACTTCCGCTTCCTGAGATTCACCCCATCATGTAACCTGCACGAAATTCTCGCGGAGGGCCAACGTCGTCCCTCGGCACACGCAAAATGCCATGACGACGACGGGAGAGCCGATGCGTTCCGCATCCCACCCTGCCCGCCAAGGGATGTACGACCCGCGCAATGAGCACGACGCCTGTGGCGTCGGCTTCGTGGCGACCCTCACCGGCGAGGCCAGCCACGAGCTCGTGGAGCAGGCTCTCACCGTGCTGAGGAACCTCGAGCACCGCGGCGCCACCGGTTCCGAGCCCGACTCCGGCGATGGCGCGGGCATCCTCGTCCAGGTTCCGGACGCCTTCCTGCGGGCCAGTGTGACCGGCTTCGAGCTGCCCGAAGCCGGTGCCTACGCGGTGGGCATCGCGTTCCTCCCGGAGGGTGAGGCCGAGGGTGCGGCCGCCGCGGAGCACATCGAGCGGCTCGCCGCCGAGGAGGACCTGACCGTCCTCGGCTGGCGCGAGGTGCCCGTCGCCCCCGAGCTGCTGGGCAACGGGGCCCGGACCACCATGCCCGCCTTCCGCCAGCTCTTCGTCACCGACGGCACCAGCACCGGCGTGGCCCTGGACCGCAAGGCGTTCATGCTGCGCAAGCGCGCCGAGCGCGAGGCGGGGGTCTACTTCCCCTCGCTGTCCGCGCGCACCCTGGTCTACAAGGGCATGCTGACCACCGGTCAGCTGGAGCCGTTCTTCCCGGACCTCTCCGACCGCCGCTTCGCCACCGCCGTCGCGCTGGTCCACTCCCGGTTCTCCACCAACACCTTCCCGAGCTGGCCGCTGGCCCACCCGTACCGCTTCGTCGCCCACAACGGTGAGATCAACACCGTCCAGGGCAACCGCAACTGGATGCGCGCCCGGGAGTCCCAGCTGGTCAGCGACCTGTTCGGGGAGAAGGGCCTGGAGCGGATCTTCCCCGTCTGCACCCCGGACGCCTCCGACTCGGCGACCTTCGACGAGGTCCTGGAGCTGCTCCACCTCGGTGGCCGCTCGCTGCCGCACTCGGTGCTGATGATGGTCCCCGAGGCGTGGGAGAACCACCCCTCCATGGACCCGGCCCGGCGCGCCTTCTACCAGTACCACTCCACGATGATGGAGCCCTGGGACGGCCCGGCCTGCGTCACCTTCACCGACGGCGTCCAGGTCGGCGCCGTACTGGACCGCAACGGTCTGCGGCCCGGGCGCTACTGGGTCACCGACGACGGTCTGGTCGTGCTCTCCTCCGAGGTCGGCGTCCTGGACATCGACCCGGCCAAGGTGGTCCGCAAGGGCCGGCTCCAGCCGGGCCGGATGTTCCTGGTCGACACCGCCGAGCACCGCATCATCGAGGACCACGAGATCAAGGCCGAGCTGGCCGCCGAGCAGCCGTACGGCGAGTGGCTCGAGGCCGGTCTGATCGACCTGGCCGACCTCCCCGAGCGTGAGCACATCGTGCACACCCACGCCTCGGTCACCCGCCGTCAGCAGACCTTCGGGTACACCGAGGAGGAGCTGCGCGTCCTGCTCGCGCCGATGGCCAAGGCCGGCGCCGAGCCGATCGGCTCGATGGGCACCGACTCGCCGATCGCCGCCCTCTCCGAGCGGCCGCGGCTGCTGTTCGACTACTTCACCCAGCTGTTCGCGCAGGTCACCAACCCGCCGCTGGACGCGATCCGCGAGGAGCTGGTCACCTCGCTGATCTCCTCGCTGGGCCCGCAGGGCAATCTGCTGGAGCCGACCTCGGCCTCCTGCCGCAGCGTCACCCTGCCCTTCCCGGTGATCGACAACGATGAGCTGGCCAAGCTCATCCACATCAACGCCGACGGGGACATGCCGGGCCTCAAGGCGGCGAACCTCTCGGGCCTGTACCGGGTCGGTGGCGGCGGTCAGGCGCTCGCCGCCCGGCTGGACGAGATCTGCGCCGAGGCCGACCGCGCCATCGAGGACGGCGCCCGGCTGATCGTGCTCTCCGACCGCCACTCGGACGCCGAGCACGCCCCGATCCCCTCGCTGCTGCTCACCTCCGCGGTCCACCACCACCTCATCGGCACCAAGCAGCGCACCGAGGTGGGGCTGCTGGTCGAGGCGGGCGACGTCCGCGAGGTGCACCATGTCGCGCTGCTGATCGGCTACGGAGCCGCGGCCGTCAACCCGTACCTGGCCATGGAGTCGGTCGAGGACCTGGTCCGGGCCGGCACCTTCCTGCCCGGTGTCGAGGCCGAGACCGCGATCAAGAACCTCATCAAGGCGCTCGGCAAGGGCGTCCTGAAGGTCATGTCCAAGATGGGCATCTCGACCGTGGCCTCCTACCGGGGCGCGCAGGTCTTCGAGGCCGTCGGCCTGGACGAGTCCTTCGTGGACGCCTACTTCCACGGCACCGCCACCAAGATCGGCGGCGCGGGCCTGGATGTCGTCGCCAAGGAGGTGGCCGCCCGCCACGCCAAGGCGTACCCCGCCTCCGGCGTCCCCTCCGCCCACCGCACGCTGGAGATCGGCGGCGAGTACCAGTGGCGCCGCGAGGGCGAGCCGCACCTCTTCGACCCCGAGACGGTCTTCCGGCTCCAGCACTCCACCCGGTCGCGCCGCTACGACATCTTCAAGAAGTACACCGAGCGGGTGAACGAGCAGTCCGAGCGGCTGATGACGCTGCGCGGTCTGTTCTCCTTCAAGGGCGAGCGCCACTCGATCCCGATCGAGGAGGTCGAGCCGGTCAGCGAGATCGTCAAGCGGTTCTCCACCGGCGCCATGTCGTACGGCTCCATCTCCCAGGAGGCGCACGAGACCCTCGCCATCGCCATGAACCAGCTGGGCGGAAAGTCCAACACCGGTGAGGGCGGCGAGGACTCCGACCGGCTGCACGACCCCGCCCGGCGCTCCTCGATCAAGCAGGTGGCCTCCGGCCGCTTCGGCGTGACCAGCGAATACCTGGTCAACTCCGATGACATCCAGATCAAGATGGCGCAGGGCGCCAAGCCCGGCGAGGGCGGCCAGCTGCCCGGCCACAAGGTCTACCCGTGGGTGGCCAAGACCCGGCACTCCACCCCGGGCGTCGGTCTGATCTCCCCGCCGCCGCACCACGACATCTACTCGATCGAGGATCTCGCCCAGCTGATCCACGATCTGAAGAACGCCAACCCGCGGGCCCGGATCCACGTCAAGCTGGTCTCCGAGGTCGGCGTCGGCACGGTGGCCGCGGGCGTCTCCAAGGCCCACGCCGATGTGGTGCTGATCTCCGGCCACGACGGCGGCACCGGCGCCTCGCCGCTCACCTCGCTCAAGCACGCGGGCGGCCCCTGGGAGCTCGGCCTCGCCGAGACCCAGCAGACGCTGCTGCTCAACGGGTTGCGCGACCGCATCGTGGTGCAGACCGACGGCCAGCTGAAGACCGGCCGTGACGTGGTGATCGCCGCGCTGCTCGGCGCCGAGGAGTTCGGCTTCGCCACCGCGCCGCTGGTGGTCTCCGGCTGCGTCATGATGCGCGTCTGCCACCTGGACACCTGCCCGGTCGGCATCGCCACCCAGAACCCGGTGCTGCGCGAGCGCTACAGCGGCAAGGCCGAGTTCGTGGTGAACTTCTTCCAGTTCATCGCCGAGGAGGTCCGCGAGCTCCTCGCCGAGCTGGGCTTCCGCTCCCTGGAGGAGGCCATCGGCCGCGCCGAGCTGCTGGACACCGCCCGCGCCGTCCAGCACTGGAAGGCGCAGGGCCTGGACCTCGCCCCGCTGCTGTACGTGCCCGAGCTGCCCGAGGGCGCCGTCCGCCACCAGGCGATCGAGCAGGACCACGGGCTGGCCAAGGCGCTCGACAACCAGCTGATCAAGCTGGCGGCCGACGCGCTGAACGCCGAGAGCGCCGAGGCCGCCGAGCCGGTCCGGGCCCAGGTCGCGATCCGCAATATCAACCGGACCGTCGGCACCATGCTCGGCCATGAGGTGACCCGTACGTTCGGTGGCGAGGGCCTGCCCGAGGACACCATCGACATCACCTTCACCGGCTCGGCCGGTCAGTCCTTCGGCGCGTTCCTGCCCCGCGGTGTCACGCTGCGGCTCGAGGGCGACGCCAACGACTACGTCGGCAAGGGCCTCTCCGGCGGCCGCGTGATCGTCCGCCCGGACCGGGGCGCGGACCACCTCGCCGAGTACTCGACGATCGCGGGCAACACCCTCGCGTACGGCGCGACCGGCGGCGAGATGTTCCTGCGCGGCCGGGTCGGCGAGCGGTTCTGCGTCCGCAACTCCGGCGCCACGGTCGTCTCCGAGGGCGTGGGCGACCACGGCTGTGAGTACATGACCGGTGGCCACGCGGTCGTCCTCGGCCGCACCGGCCGTAACTTCGCGGCCGGGATGTCCGGCGGCATCGCCTATGTGATCGACCTCGACCCGGACAACGTCAACGTCGATCTGCGGGACGCCGTCGGCGCGCTGGACGACACCGACCAGCGGTGGCTGCACGACGCGGTGCGCCGCCACCACGAGGAGACCGGCTCCACCGTCGCGGGCGCGCTGCTCGACGACTGGGAGACCGCCCGCACCCGCTTCAGCAAGATCATCCCCGCTACGTACCAGGCCGTGCTCGCCGCCAAGGACGCCGCCGAGCGTGCCGGGCTCTCCGAGTCCGAGACCCACGAGAAGATGATGGAGGCGGCGATCAATGGCTGACCCCAAGGGCTTCCTGAGCACTGACCGCGAGGTCGCCGAGACCCGCCCGGTGGAGACGCGCGTCAAGGACTGGAACGAGGTCTACGTCCCCGGTTCGCTGCTGCCGATCATCAGCAAGCAGGCCGGCCGGTGCATGGACTGCGGCATCCCGTTCTGCCACAACGGCTGTCCGCTCGGAAACCTCATCCCCGAGTGGAACGACTACGCCTACCGGGAGGACTGGCGCGAGGCCAGCGAGCGGCTGCACGCGACCAACAACTTCCCCGAGTTCACCGGGCGGCTGTGCCCCGCCCCGTGCGAGTCGGCCTGTGTGCTCGGCATCAACCAGCCGGCGGTGACCATCAAGAACGTCGAGGTCACCATCATCGACAAGGCGTGGGACTCCGGTGACGTCACCCCGCAGCCGCCCGAGCGGCTCAGCGGCAAGACCGTCGCCGTGATCGGCTCGGGTCCGGCGGGCCTGGCCGCCGCCCAGCAGCTCACCCGGGCCGGTCACACGGTCGCCGTCTATGAGCGGGCCGACCGCATCGGCGGGCTGCTGCGCTACGGCATCCCCGAGTTCAAGATGGAGAAGCGGCACATCAACCGCCGTATCGAGCAGATGCGCGCGGAGGGCACCAAGTTCCGCACCGAGACCGAGATCGGCCGCGACATCGACGCCGCCAAGCTGCGCAAGCGGTACGACGCCGTGGTCATCGCGGCCGGCGCCACCACCTCGCGCGACCTGCCGGCCCCGGGCCGGGAGCTGAACGGCATCCACTTCGCGATGGAGTACCTGCCGCTCGCCAACAAGGTGCAGGAGGGCGACCTCACCACGGCGCCCATCACCGCCGAGGGCAAGCACGTCGTGGTCATCGGCGGCGGCGACACCGGCGCGGACTGCGTCGGCACCGCCCACCGGCAGGGCGCCGCCTCCGTCACCCAGCTGGAGATCATGCCCCGGCCGGGCGAGGAGCGGCACGCGGGCCAGCCCTGGCCGACCTTCCCGATGCTCTACAAGGTCACCTCGGCGCACGAGGAGGGCGGTGAGCGGATCTACTCCGTCTCCACCACCCACTTCGAGGGCGACGAGGACGGCAATGTCCAGTGGCTGCACCTGATCGAGGTGGAGTTCAAGGACGGCAAGCTGGAGCAGAAGCCGGGCACCGAGCGGAAGATCCCGGCCCAGCTGGTCACCCTCGCCATGGGCTTCACCGGCACCGACCAGAAGAACGGCCTGGTCGAGCAGTTCGGCCTGGAGCTGGACGAGCGCGGCAACATCGCGCGCGATGCCGACTTCGCCACCAATGTGCCGGGTGTCTTCGTGGCCGGTGACGCGGGCCGCGGCCAGTCGCTGATCGTCTGGGCCATCGCCGAGGGCCGCTCCGCGGCGCGCGGGGTGGACCGCTATCTGGCCGGGGCCAGCGAACTGCCCGCCCCGATCCGCCCCACCGACCGGGCCCTCATGGTCTGACCCGGTCCTCCCGGCTTTCCCGGATCTCCGCCCGTACAACGGCGTACGGACCGGCCGCGCGGCGCCTTCCCCCTCCCGACCGGGGGTAGGCGCCGCGTGGCGTTTCGGCCGGCGTTCGCTCGGGTCGCTCGTTCGCTCGAGTCGCTCGTTCGCTCGGGTCGCCTGACCGCTGACCGAACCAGTTGACCAGGTCGTTTGACATTCCCTCAGACGCGTTCCACCATCATTCCACTAACTGATTAGTGAAAGGGTGGTGAAGCGGGTGGTCGAGTACCGCATCGACCGGCGCAGTGGCATCGCCACCTATCTGCAGATCGTCCAGCAGACCAAGCAGGCGCTCCGCCTCGGACTGCTGGAGCCCGGGGACCGGCTGCCCACGGCCAAGGAGGTCGTCGCGGCCACCGCCATCAACCCCAACACCGTCCTGAAGGCGTACCGCGAGCTGGAGCGCGAAGGGCTGGTCGAGCCCCGGCCGGGCCTCGGCACCTTCGTCCGCCGGTCGCTGGCACGGCCCGGCGCCGCCGCGGACTCACCGCTGCGCGCGGAGCTCGCCGACTGGACCGACCGGGCCCGCGCCGCCGGGCTCGACCGCGAGGACGTGACGGCGCTGGTGGCCTCCGTCCTCGAAGAGCGCTTCGGCAAGACCGCCGCCCCCGGCGAGCGTGGACACGAGGAGAACGGGTGACCGACGAGATCGACGCGTCCGGCGCGCTGGAGGCGTCCGGGCTGGGCAAGAAGTACCGACGCGGCTGGGCCCTGAGAGATGTCGCCTTCCGGCTGCCCGCCGGGCGGATCTGCGCCCTGGTGGGCCCCAACGGCTCCGGCAAGAGCACCCTGCTGTCCCTCGCCGCCGGTCTGCTGACCCCGACCACCGGCACCCTGCGGGTCTTCGGCCGGCCCGCCTCCGACCCCGGCATCCGCGAGCGCATCGCCTTCGTCGCCCAGGACAAGCCGCTCTACCCGCGCTTCTCCGTGGCCGACACCCTGCGCCTGGGCCGGGAGCTCAACCCCCGCTGGGACCAGAAGGCCGCCGAACAGGTGGTGGCGGAGGCCGATGTGCCGCTGTCCGCCCGCGTCGGCTCGCTCTCCGGTGGCCAGCGCACCTGTGTGGCCCTCGCCCTCGCCCTCGGCAAGCGCGCCGATCTGCTGCTCCTGGACGAGCCGATGGCCGACCAGGACCCGCTGCGCCGCCGCCGGATGATGGGCGCCCTGATGGCCGAGGCCGCCGAGCGCGGCACCGGCGTGGTCATCTCCACCCATGTGCTCGCCGAACTCGACGGCGTCTGCGACTACCTGCTGCTGATGGGCGGCGGCCGGATTCGCCTGGCGGGCGAGGCGGACACCATCCAGGCCGCCCACCGCCTGGTCACCGGCCCGAGCGCGACCGGCGGCGGAACACCGGAGGCGCTCGCCCGCCACACCGTGGTCGAGACCCGTACGACGGGCCGTCAGCTCACCGCCCTGATACGCCCGGAGGGCACCCCGGCCGGGGACGGCTGGATCGTCACCGAACCCTCCCTCGAGGACGTCCTGCTCGGCTATCTGGGCGCTCCCGACGCCCCGCCGATGTTCACGGCCGAAGCGCGCGCGACCGTTACGGAGGTAGGGGCATGAGCTCGATCGGCATACGGATCCGGGTGCCCGGCGCACGGCTCCGCGCCCGAGGTCTGGTGTGGCTGGTGGCGCGCCAGCACCGCGCCGCCCTGTGGGCGGGCCTGGCCGTGGTCGTGGCGATCGCCGCGTACATCGTCTGGCAACGCGCCGAGATGGTCGGCTATATGCGGGCGCACGACATCCTGGGCTGCGCGGACTGGGACGCGGAAGCGCTCTGCCACGGCAGGGAGATCAGCCCCCAGGAGGGGACCAACCCGACGGCCGAAGCGTTCCGCCACCTCATGGACACCTACCGCACACCGCTGCTCAACACCGGACGGCTGCTCATCGCGCTGCCCGTGCTGATCGGCGTCTTCGTCGGCGCGCCGCTGTTCGCCCGGGAGCTGGAGACGGGCACCCACCAGGTGGTGTGGACCCAGTCCGTCGGCAGGACCCGCTGGCTCATCGCCAAACTCGCGCTCCCGCTCGTCGCCGTCACGGCGGGCACCGCGGTCCTCGCGGTCCTCTACACCTGGTGGTGGCGGGCGGCCCGGATCCAGTTCCAGGACATCGCCTGGGGCACCGCCGTACCGTTCGACGCGACCGGCCCGGCGGCGGTCGCCCTCGCCCCGCTGTCCTTCCTCCTCGGCGCCGCGGCCGGGCTGCTGCTGCGGCGCACCGTGCCCGCCATGGTGGTCACGCTGGGGGCCACCGCCGGTGTCCAGTACGGGCTGGACGCCCTGCGTCCCCATCTGATGACGCCACGGACGATCGTCTCCGCCCTCTCCGAGGACACCTCCCCTCAGGTCTACGTCAACGCGTGGCGTGGCATGGGCAACGGCTATCTGAGCCGGTCCGGGGCGAAGATCCCCCTGGACAGCTGCTCGTCCGCCACCGGCGCGCACGGCTGGGAACGCTGCTTCGCCCGGCTCGGCGCCACCAAGAGGTGGTACGAGGAGCTGCACCCGGCGAGCCACTACTGGCCCATGCAGTGGATGCAGGCCGGGATCTGCCTGGCCGCGGCCGTCGCGCTCGCCGCCCTCTGCCTGTGGTGGATCGGCCGCAGAAGGGCCTGACCGGCGCCACTTCCCTCCACCAGCAGCCCTTCCGCTCCGATCGGAGTTGCCCCTCCCATGGCCGTCTCGCCTGCCCTCGACACCGCCGGGGCTGCCCCGCGCGCCCGCCCGGCGCCCCCGGACCCGGTGTCCCGCCGCACCGGGCGTACCGGGCGCGCCGCCGTCGGGCTCGTTCCGGCCGGGCTGGCGCTGGCGCTCGGGCTGTGGGGGATCCGCCGCGAGAACAGCATGTGGCGGGACGAGTCGACGACGTATCAGGTCGCCCACCGAAGCGTCGCCGACATCTGGCATCTGCTCGGCCAGGCCGATGTCGCCCACGGTCTGTACTACCTGATCATGCATGGCGTCTTCGCCCTCTGGGACGGCGGTCTCGTCGCCCTCCGGCTCCCCTCGGTGCTGGCCATGGCCGCCGCGGCCGCCGGGGTCGGACTGCTCGGGCGGCGGCTCGCGGGGGCACGCGCCGGACTCGCCGCCGGGCTGGTCTTCCCGCTGTTCCCGGCGGTGCAGCGGTACGCACAGGAGGGGCGGTCCTACGCCCTGGTCTGCGCCGCCGTCGTCGCGGCCACGCATCTGCTGCTGAGCGCCGTGGCCAGGCCCCGCAAACGCACCTGGGCCGGATACGCCGCCGTCGCGGCGCTGGCCTGTCTGCTGCACGAGTTCGCGATCCTGGCCGTCGCCGCACACGGCGTCGCGCTGTACCGGGCCCGGGTGGGTGCGCGCTTCGGCTGGGCGTGGGGGCAGTCGGCCTCCGTGGTGGCCCTGGTGCTGGCGCCGCTGGTGATCGTCAGTCAGCAGCAGGCGGCGCTGGTCGGCTGGATCTCCCCGCCGGGCCCGCCCGAACTGCTCGGCTTCGGCGTCATCGCCCTGGCGGGCCTCGGCTGCGCCCGGGGACCGCTGCCCGCGCACGGGCCCGTCCCGCTGCGCGACCTCGCGCTCGCGCTGCTGATCCTGCCCCCGGCCGCGCTGCTGGCGGTGTCGTATCTCCATCCGCTCTACGTCGACCGGTATGTGCTCTACGCCTACGCCGGTCTCGCGCTGCTGATCGGGGCCCGGCTGGACGCGCTGTCGCGCACCGTCGCCGCCCCCCGCGCGCTGGCCGGAGGGCTGGCGGTGGCCACCGTGGCGGCCCTGCTGCCGTACTCCCTCCAGCTGCGGACCCCGGAGAGCCGGCTCGACGACCCCCTCGCGGCCGCACGCTCCGTACGGGAGCTGAGCCGGCCCGGCGACGGGGTGCTCTTCCTGCCCGCCCGGCGCCGGGAGCCGATCATGTCCAGCCCGGGGGACTTCCGGGGCCTGCGGGAGCTGGCGCTGGCCCGGCCCGCGATCCCCTCGGGCACGCTGCACGGCATCGAGCTGCCCGCACCGCTGATCAGGGCCCGGATGCTGACGGCCGGGCGGATCGTGACGGTGAACGACCCGCCCGGCCAGCCGCTGGACGACACCCCTCAGGAGCGGATGAAACGGGAGGTGCTCGCGGAACACTTCCACCGATGCGCCGTCAGGGATGTCACCGGGATGCGGATCGTGCTCTACGGGCGCGCGGGGAAGTGCTGAACACTGCCGGGCGCGGTCAGCCCTCGTGCTCCACCAGCCGGGCCGGGAAGCCGCCCGTGGCGACCGGGCCCCAGCGCTCGGGGGTGACCCGGATCAGCGACTTGCCCTGCTTGCGCATCGCCTCGCGGTACTCGTCCCAGTCCGGGTGCTCGCCCGCGATATTGCGGTAGTACTCGACCAGCGGCTCGACGGACTCCGGGGTGTCGATCACCTCGGCGGTGCCGTCGATCTGCACCCACGGGCCGTTCCATTCGTCGGACAGCACGACGAGGCTCACGGCGGGGTCGCGCTTGGCGTTGCGCACCTTGGCGCGCTCGGGGTAAGTGGACATGACGATCCGGCCGGAGTCGTCGACTCCGCAGGTCAGCGGGGACGCCTGGGGCGAGCCATCCGTCCGGCGGGTCATCAGCAGCGCACGGTGGCGCGGGCGTACGAACTCCAGCAGCTCGTCGAGGCCGACTTGGGTGTTGGTGGCGATGGAGGGGCTCATGCAGGCGAGCGTACGACGTCGAGCGCACTCCAAGGCCGTAGGGCCACGGCCCGGCCCGGCGTCAGGTGTCAGGTGTCAGGTGTCAGGTGTCGCACTCCAGCACCGTACGGCACAGCCCGCAGCGGGCCCGCAGCCGCCCGCGTACCGGGACCCGGATGCGCTGACGGCAGGTCGGGCAGGGGAAGGAGACGCTCAGCGGAGGGCCCGCGTCGAAGGCGTAGTCGCCTCCGGTGGGGGAGGGATGGCCGGACTGGGCCGACCGGCGGTCCTTGGCGTAGCGGCGGCGGCCGGTCCAGCCGGCCGCGGTGAGCGGCGGCCGGGCCTGTTCGCGGCGGGCCAGCTCCAGCCCCTTGGCGTACGCCTCGTACGCCTGCGGAGAGGTGAACCAGGGGGAGGGGTCCTCAGCGAAGAGCAGCGCCCGCATGGCCAGGACGTAGCCGAACTCCTCCGGCGTCAGATAGCCCAGTTTCTGGCTGGAAACCGAGTCCTGGCGGTAGGCGTCGAGCAGCAACCAGCCCGTGCCGAGATAGGCGGCTGTGGTGTCGGTGAGGATTTCGTTGTCGCGTGTGCCGGGGAACGACAGGTCCAGGCGGTGCAGATACACATGCGTGACCTCGTGGGCCAGGGCCGCGCCGATGTCCCTGCGGTGGGTCTTGAAGCGGGAGTTGAGCTCGATGAAGTACTCCGGGCCCGCGGCCAGCTCCACGTTTCCCGCGTGCCGCATCTCCCGGAAGCTCACGATCATCCGGGCGTCCGGCAGCCGCAGGTGCTGCACCATGACCCGGGCCACCCGCTGTACGCCCAGGTAGAGGTCGTCCTGGTCGGCGAAGGCCACATCGCCGGGGACCACGCTGAGCCCGAAGGTGTCCACCGTGTCGCGGGACAGTCGGTGGTAGAGCGCGGTGATCGCGGCCCGGACGGTGTCCAGGTGGGGATAGCCGTGCTCGATGTCGCTGCCCGGTGCCGCCACGCCGTCACCCCGTGCCCGTCGCCAGCCGTGCGCCCTGTCTCACATCAACCTTACGGTCGTTCGGCGGGGCAGTGGGTAGGCCGCGCTGGCTGGAAACCGACCCTTGTCACCCCGTTCACCCGGTCCACATAATCACAGGGCGTTTTACCGGCTCATCCACGGGATTTCGGAGAGGTTTCCGGATTTTTGTCACGTGGCGGAGCCGCGAATCGATGCTTGGCATGAGCCTGACATGCCTCGAACCCCCCACGAAAGGACAGTCCGTTGCGGAACACGCTGAAGCACATCAAGAGAGCCTCGGCCCTCGGCGCGGTCGCCCTCACCGCCTTCAGCCTCACCCCCGGCAGCGCCAACGCCCAGCCCACCGGCCCCGAGCCGAGCCCCTCCGTGGTCGGCGGCACCCGCGCCGCGCAGGGCGAATTCCCCTTCATGGTCCGGCTCTCCATGGGCTGTGGCGGCGCCCTCTACACCCAGGACATAGTCCTCACCGCCGCCCACTGTGTGGACGGCTCCGGCGCCAACACCTCCATCACGGCCACCGCGGGCGTCGTGGACCTCCAGAGCTCGAGCGCCGTCAAGGTCAAGTCCACCCGGGTGCTCCAGGCCCCCGGCTACAACGGCACCGGCAAGGACTGGGCGCTCATCAAGCTCGCCAAGCCGATCAACCAGCCCACCCTGAAGATCGCCGAGACCACGGCGTACAACAAGGGCGACTTCACCGTGGCCGGCTGGGGCGCCGCGGTCGAGGGCGGCGGCCAGCAGCGCTACCTGCTGAAGGCCAGCGTGCCGTTCGTCGACGACGCCACCTGCAAGTCCGCCTACGACGAGCTCGTCACCGGCGAGGAGATCTGCGCCGGGAAGATGGCCGAGGGCGGCGTGGACACCTGCCAGGGCGACTCCGGCGGCCCCATGTTCCGCAAGGACGACAGCGGCCAGTGGATCCAGGTCGGCATCGTCAGCTGGGGCGAGGGCTGCGCACGGCCCGGTAAGCCCGGCGTCTACACCGAGGTGAGCACCTTCGCCAAGGACATCAAGGCGGGCGCCACCCAGCTCGGCGGCTGACCCCTCCTCAGCATCGCCTTCGACGGGAACTGACCGGGGCCCGGCCACCGTGCCGGCCCCGGTCAGCCGTATGGGTTCCCGTACGAGCTCCATCAGCTGAACTCCATCAGCTGAGCTCCCTCAGCGTCACCGTCAGCTCGGTTCCGTCTGTCCGTAGCAGATGCAGAACGGGTGCCCGGCCGGATCGTTGAAGACCCGGAACCCCGAACGCTCCCCGCCGCTGTCGTGCAGGAACGTCGCCCCGAGCTCGATCAGCTCCCGCTGCGCCCGCTCCGCGTCCGCGCGCGTCTCCACGTCGAAGTCCAGATGGATCTGCTGCGGGTGGGCCGGGTCCGGCCAGCGCGGCGGCTGGTGGTCCGGCGCCAGCTGAAAGGCCAGCTTACGGCCGTCCTCGGCCGTCAGGGTCGCCCACTCGGGATCGCTGCCGTCCACCCGCCAGCCCAGGATCTCGCCGTAGAAGGCGGCCAGCGCGGCGGGGTCGGGACAGTCGATGACGGTGCACTGAAGCGTCGCGATCATGTCGGGACCCTAGCCCGGAACGACTCCCTCCGGAGCGGGCCCGCAGACGAAAGCCGGGCCGGAAGCCGTGGGCAAGCCGGGCCGGAGGCCACCGGGAAAGTCGGGTCGGAAGTGGAACCTCTCCCCGCCCAGGCGACTCCTCCACGGTGGAGGCGCCGTATTCGGCAGCGGCCCTCCACCAACGACCGCCCCGCCCCCTTCCGCGCCCCCGTGGGCCGGACCCCAAACCCCCCACAGGGGTCGGGGCGGTCCGGGGCCGACCGAGGGCAGGCCCCGGACGCGGCCGACGCGGGCCGAAGCACCCCGGGCGGAACCGGGCCCCGGGGAAAAGTACTCTCGGGAGGCATGACGCACAGCATGAGCGACCACACCGCCGGACAGCCGGCGACGCCGGGAGACCCCGAGGGGATCGACCCGTCCGTCCTCGACGAGCTGACCCGGTTGCGCGACAGCATCGACAACATCGACGCGGCCGTGGTCCATATGCTCGCCGAGCGCTTCAAGTGCACCCAGCAGGTCGGCCACCTCAAGGCCGCCCACCGGCTCCCCCCGGCCGATCCGACCCGTGAGGCGCGCCAGATCACCCGGCTGCGGCAGCTCGCCGAGAGCGCCAAGCTCGACCCCGCCTTCGCCGAGAAGCTGCTCAACTTCATCATCGCCGAGGTCATCCGGCACCACGAGACCATCGCGCGGTCCGACAACGGCACCGAGGGGCCCGAGGGCGCACTCCGGTAGTGCGCCCGGGCGACTGTCCGCCCCGGGCAACCACTTCCCACCCGTGTCCGGCCCGCCGCACGTAGGGCAGCATGTCCCCATGTCCGTACTGACGCGCGAGGAAGCGCAGCACCGAGCCCGCCTCATCGAGGTCCACCGCTACACCATCGACCTCGACCTCACCCGCGGGGAGGAGCTCTTCGGCTCCGTCACGACCATCCGCTTCAGCGCGCGCCAGGCGGGCGCGGACACCTTCGCCGAGCTCCAGCCGGCGGCCCTCCACCGCGCCGTGCTCGACGGCCGGGAACTGGACCTCACCGGTGAGACCGCCGAGGCGCTCGCGGGCGGCCGGCTCCCGCTCACCGGGCTCACCGCGGGCGAGCACGAGCTGCGCGTCGAGACCGACATGCGCTACTCCCACACCGGCGAGGGCATGCACCGCTTCACCGACCCGGCCGACGGTGAGACGTACCTCTACACCATGTGCTGCATGTCGGACGCGAACGACGTCTTCACCGCGTTCGACCAGCCCGACCTCAAGGCCGTCTTCGACGTCCGCGTCACCGCCCCGCCCGAGTGGACCGTCCTCGGCAACGGCGTCGCCACCCGCGTCGGCGCCCCCGGGGAGGGCCGCTGGCAGCTCGCGCCCACCCCGCCCATCAGCACCTATCTGATGGCGCTGGCCGCCGGCCCGTACCACTCGGTGCGCACCGAGCACGCCGGACTCCCCTTCGGGCTGCATGTCCGCCGTTCCCTCGCGCCCTATCTCGAGGCCGACGCCGACGAGCTCTTCGACATCACCCGGCGCTGCTTCGACCGCTACCACGAGATCTTCGAGGAGCCGTACCCCTTCGACTCCTACGACCAGGCGTTCGTCCCCGAGTTCAACTCCGGCGCCATGGAGAACCCGGGCCTGGTCACCTTCCGCGACGAATTCGTCTTCCGCTCCGCCGTCACCGACGCCGAGCGCCAGACCCGCGCCATGGTCATCGCCCACGAGATGGCCCATATGTGGTTCGGCGACCTCGTCACCATGAAGTGGTGGGACGACATCTGGCTGAACGAGTCCTTCGCCGAGTACATGGGCTACCAGATCCTCACCGAGACCACCCGCTACACCGACACCTGGGCCGACTTCGGCGTCCGCCGCAAGAACTGGGGCTACGACGCCGACCAGCGCCCCTCCACCCACCCGGTCGCGCCCGCGCCCGAGCTGGTCCCCGACACCGCCGCCGCCCGCCTCAACTTCGACGGCATCTCCTACGCCAAGGGCGCCTCCGCGCTGCGTCAGCTCGTCACCTGGCTCGGCGAGAAGACCTTCCTCGACGGCATCAACGACCACTTCACCCGGCACCGCTTCGGCAACGCCACCCTCGCCGACTTCATCGACTCGCTCGCCCGCTCCTCCGGCCGTGACGTCCACGCCTGGGCCGACCGCTGGCTGCGCACCACCGGTGTCGACACCCTCGCGCCGGTCGTCACCGCCAACGGCGACCGGTGGAGCGCCGAGATCCGCCACCAGGGCGGCGGCCCGGACGGGGACCTCCCCACCCGGCGCCCGCACCGCATCGCGATCGGCCTGTACGACCACGCGCCCGCCGCCCCGCACCAGCTGGTCCTGCGCGAGCGCGTCGAGGCCGAGCTCGACGGCGCCGAGCCCGGCCTCAGCCTCTCCTTCACCGGCCCCCGCCCCGATCTGCTGCTGCTGAACGACGGCGACCTCACCTACACCAAGATCCGGCTCGACCCCGCCTCCTGGAAGGCCGTCCACCGCTCGCTGTCCGGCCTCCCCGACGCCGTCAGCCGCGCCGTGGTCTGGAACGCCGCCCGCGACATGGTGCGCGACGGCGACCTGCCCGCCACCGACTACCTCGAGGCCGCCCGCGCGCATCTGCCGCACGAGACCGACATAGCGATCGTCCAGGGCGTCCTCGCCTTCGCCCGTACCCAGATCGCCGACCGCTACCTCCCCGCCGAGTGGCGCCCCGCCGCCCTGGCCACCATCAGCGCCACCTGCCGCGATCTGCTGCGCCGCACCGAGGACGGCTCCGGGGACGGGCTGCGGCTCGCCGCCGTCCGTACGTTCATCGGCAGCGCCACCGCGCCCGCCGAGCTCAGCGACTGGCTCGACGGCGACACCGTCCCCGGCGGCCCCGCCCTCGACCCCGAGCTGCGCTGGCAGATCCTCGGCCGCCTCGCCGTCCTCGGCGCCGTCGGCCCCGCCGACATCGACGCCGAACGCGCCCGCGACTCCAGCGCCACCGGCCAGGAGGGCGCCGCCCGCTGCCGGGCCGCCCTGCCGGACGCCGCCGCGAAGGAGGCCGCGTGGCAGACCCTCTTCGGGGACGGGGAGGACGACCGGCACACCGACGGCCAGGGAGCCGACGGTCAGGGGGCCGACGGCCAGAGGGCCGAGCTCTCCAACTACCTGGTCACCGCGACCGTCGCGGGCTTCTGGCAGCCTGAGCACCACGACGTCCTCGCCGACTACGTGCCGCGCTACTTCCCGGCCGCCGTCGCGCTCGGCGCCCGCCGGGGCCCCGCCATCGCCGACACCGTCGCCCGCTTCGGCTTCCCGAGCACCGTGGACGCCGAAACCCTGCGCCTGGGCGAGGAGTGCCTCGCCTCCCCCGACGCCGTACCCGCCCTCCACCGCCGCCTCGCCGACCAGATCGACGACCTGCGGCGCGCCCTGCGCGTACGGGAGAAGCAGGGCGGGTGACCCCGCGACGGCGGGGACGGCGAGGGCGCTCGGTCGCCCCGCCGCCCCTGCCGCGCGGTGATGGGGTGGGGGCCGGTCGGCCCGGGGTGCCGGCCGGCGGCGCGCAGTTGGGGCGGTGTCCCGGCGTGCGCGAACTTCACGTCGGCCGGCCTCCTCCGCATCGCATGACCGCCGCCGGGCTCAGGGCAGCACGCGGTAGGTCATATGCGTGACCAGGCTCGCCGACCGCGACGTCACCTGCTCCAGTCTCAGCGGCGGGACGCCCTCGAACAGCCGCGTGCCGGCGCCGAGCGTGAACGGCACGATGTGCAGCCGCAACTCGTCGATCAGACCGGCGGCGAGGTACTGGTTGACGGTGGTCGCGCCGCCATGGATCGCGACCTCGCCGTCGCCGGCCGCCGCGCGTGCCTGTGCCAGCGCCGACGCGATTCCGTCGGTGACGAAGTAGTACGTGGTGCCGCCGTCCATCGGCTGCGGCTCGCGCGCGTGGTGGGTGAGCACGAACACCGGTGCGTGGAACGGGGGGTTGCCGCCCCACCAGCCGTTCCACCGCCGATCCCATGCGCCGCGCACCGGGCCGAACATGTTGCGCCCCATGATGAACGCCGCGGCGGCGGTCATCCGGTCGACCTCGGCCCGGTTCTCGTCGGGCGTATCGAACATCCAGGCGTGCAGCTTGTCGCCGGATCCGTCGCCGCCGTCGTCGCCGAACGGCCGTTCCTCGGTCTGGTCGAGCCCGGCCGAGTACCCGTCGGCCGAGATCGTGATGTCGCAGATCACCCTGCCCGTTCGTTCGATCATCGCTCTCTCCTCCTCGTGGCGGCCTCCGTCGCCTCCGCGGTGAGCTTGCCGTCGAGCGGCGACCCGGAACAGGCATGACGCGATGCCGATCGCATCCCGGTCCGGGCACGGGGCAGACTGACGGCATGGATCGAGGAGCGCGCCGCCAGCGGATGCTGAAGGTCGACGGGGAGCGGTTCGACGTCGCCGAGCGTCCCGGCGAATCCGGGACGTACGACTTCACCTGGCTGACCGGGCCCAACCCGGGCTACGGCTTCACCACCGCTGTGCACGGAGCCGACTCCATGAGCACACCGGAACTGGAGGAGTCCGCACGGGACTTCCTCCGCCAGGTGGACCCCGAGACGGGGCACATCGAGTAACCGATCGGGCCGGACGAGGCGGCAGGCCCGGGGCGGCCCGGCCCCGTCGATCAATCCGCGGGGCCGGGCCGTACCACGTACGGGTGCACTTGACCCCGACCCCGGATCGGACCACCGGCGCGCGAAGTAATTTAGGCAGCCCTGCCCGCCGCCCAGACACCCCCTAGGGGCACACCCATGCCCGTGCCCGCATCCGGAACCGCCCGCCTCCTCGCCGGGGGCCAGAGCGGACCGGACGTGCTCCGCCCGATGGTCGACACCGTCCTCAACGCCCTCGCTCACGGCGCCGCCGACCGCGGTGGGCCCCTACCGGCCGGGGGACCGGCCGCGGTGGCCCGGCGGATACGCGGTGCGGCCCGGCCGCTCATCCCCGACGAGGGGGAGGGGCCCCACCACGCGCTGCGCAGCCTCGTCCGCGCCCTCGCCCATGGCGCCGCCGAACCCGCCGACCCCCGCTGCACCGCCCATCTGCACTGCCCGCCGCTCGCCGTCGCCACCGCCGCCGACCTCGCGGTCTCCGCGCTCAACCCCTCCCTCGACTCCTGGGACCAGGCCCCCGCCGCCTGTGCGCTCGAGACGCTGACCTGCCGCGCCCTGGCCGAACTCGTCCACCCCCACGGCCTGGACCCCGACGCCCTCGTCACCACCGGCGGCACCGAATCCAACCAGCTCGGCCTGCTCCTGGCCCGCGAGGCCGCCCAGGGCGCTCCCCTCCGTATCGTCCGCGGCGCCAACGCCCACCACAGCGTCCAGCGCGCCGCCTGGCTCCTCGGGCTGCCCGAGCCCCTCACCCTCTCCACCCCCGGCGGCGTCCTCGACCCGGTCGCGCTCCACTCCGCCCTCGACCAGCCGTGCGACGCCCCCACCCTCGTCGTCGCCACCGCCGGCACCACCGACACCGGGGCCATCGACCCGCTCCCCGACATCGCCGACGTCTGCGACCACCACGCCGCCACCCTCCACATCGACGCCGCCTACGGCGCGCCCCTCCTCTTCAGCGACACCTTCCACAAACGGCTCCACGGGCTCGACCGCGCCCGTACCGTCGCCCTCGACCTGCACAAACTCGGCTGGCAGCCGGTGGCCGCGGGCCTCCTCGCCGTGCCCGACGGCGCCGCGCTCGCCGCGCTGGCCCACCACGCCGACTACCTCAACGCCGACGACGACACCGAAGCCGGCCTGCCCGATCTGCTCGGCCGCTCGCTCCGCACCACCCGCCGCCCCGACATCTTCAAGATCGCCGTCACGCTGCGGGCGCTCGGCCGCCGCGGTCTCGGCGAACTCGTGGACCACGTCTGCGCGGCCGCCCAGCACCTCGCGGACCTCATCGAGGCCCGCCCCGGGCTCGAGCTCCACGCCCGCCCCACCATCAGCACCGTTCTCTTCCGCCCCACCGGGGCACCGCCCGCCGCCGTCGCCGCGCTGCGCCGCCGCTTGCTCCACCACGGGGCGGCCGTCCTCGGCCGCGCCGCCACTCCTTCGGGGCTGTGGCTCAAGGCCACCGTTCTCAACCCGCACATCCAGCCCGACGATCTGCGCGGGCTGCTCGAACTCGTGGAAGGCAACACCACCCCATGAGCACCGCACAACCCCCCCACCCCGCCGCGTCCGCCGATCCCGCCACCGCCGCCGACCGGGCCGCCGACCGGCCCGTGGACCTGGCCGGTATCGGCGTCGGCCCGTTCAACCTCTCCCTCGCCGCCCTCGCCCACGGTGTCCCCGCCCTGCGCACCGCCTTCTACGAGCAGCGGCCAGCCTTCCACTGGCACCCCGGCCTCCTCATCGACGGCGCGACCGTCCAAGTCCCCTTCCTCGCCGACCTGGTGACCCTCGCCGACCCCGGCAGCCCCTGGACCTTCCTCCAGTACCTCAAGGCCCATGAGCGGCTGTTCCCCTTCTACGTCGCCGAGCGCTTCCACATCGAGCGCGCCGAGTACGACGCGTACTGCCGCTGGGTCAGCGAACAGCTCCCCGGACTCCACTTCGACCACCGCGTCGACGCCGTCCGCTGGGACCACGAATACGAGCTGTTCGAAATCGACTTCGCCCGGCCCGGCCCGGCCGCCGACGCCCCCGCGTCCGATCCGGCCGCAGCCGATGCCGCGACCGATGAGGAGGGCAGGGCCCTCGGCCGCGTCTACGCCCGCAACCTCGTCCTCGGCGTCGGCACCGAGCCATACGTCCCCGAACCCCTGCGCCCGCTCGCCGACGCCCCCAACGTCCCCGTCCTCCACTCCTCCGACTACCTCGAACACCGCGAACGGCTCCTGGTCACCGGCCATGTCACCGTCATCGGCTCCGGCCAGTCCGGCGCCGAGGTCTTCCTAGACCTGCTGCGCAACCGCCCCCTCGGCGCCGAAGGGCTCCACTGGATGGCCCGCACCCCCGCCTTCGCGCCCATGGAGTACGGCAAGCTCGGCCTGGAGCAGTTCAGCCCCGACTACACCCGCTACTTCCACACCCTGCCCGAGCCCGTCCGCGACCAGCTGCTGCCCCGCCAGTGGCAGCTCTACAAGGGCATCGCCCACGAGACGCTCGACGCCATCCACCACGAGCTCTACCGCCGGGCCCTGCACTCCGACGGCTGGCCCGGCGCCGTCCTCACCCCCGGTGTCACCGTCCGCACCGCCGGCCGTATCGCCGCCGCCCAGCTCGAACTACACCTGGTACACACCGAGCAGGGCACCCGGGCCCGCCACACCACCGAGGCCGTCGTCCTCGCCACCGGCTACCGAGAGCGCCGCGTCGACACCCTCCTCGCCGCCCTCGACCCCTACATCCGCCGGGACGCCTCCGAGCGCCCCCGCGTCGACGCCGACCACCGCCTGGTCCTCGACCCCATGATCAAGGGCTCGGTGTACGTCCAGAACGCCGAGCGCCACACCCATGGCGTCGGCACCCCGGACCTCGGCCTCGCCGCCTGGCGCTCCGCCGTCATCCTCAACTCGCTGCTCACGGACCCCGCCTACCGGCTGCCGTCCCGCACCGCGTTCACCGCCTTCGGGCTCCAGCCGTCGGGACGGTGCGGCACCGTCATCGGCAACCCGCACCTCCCCGACCAGCGCAGCCCCCTCACCCCGACGCGGACCTGACCGCGCCGGGGGCACGCCTCGTCCTGCAAGCCGGCGGGGCACGCCTCGTCCTGCAACGGGGCACGCCTCGTCCTTCAAGAAGCGAACTAGAACACCGGAACGCCGTCCCGCGTCAGCTTCCAGTCCACCGACCCGAACCGCGACACATCGATCGTCCCCTTCGCCTGCACCCAGGCGATGATCGTGTTCCGGATCTCCTCCGAATTGGCCCACACCTGCTTCGCGGAGGCCACATGCGGGAAGTTGCCGCCCCCGCTCGCCCGGTAGTTGTTGACCGCCAGTACGAACCGCGCCTTCTCGTCGACCGGCTCGCCGTCGAAGCCGAGCTTCGCGATGCGCGAACCCGGCGCCTTCGCGATGTCGATCTCGTAGGTGAGGCCGCCGACCGCGTCGTAGTTGTAGTCCGGGATGTCCGAGGCGTTCGTCAGCTTCGCGGGGTCCACATCGCCGCCTGCCGGGGTCTGGACGTAGTAGCGCGCCGAGAACTCCAAGTAGTCCTTGAGCTGGGCGCCCGTCAGCACCCGCGCCTCCAGGGTGTTCTCGAACGGGTACAGCCCCGCCACCTGCCGGATCGTGACCTCCCCGGCCGGGATCGCCGCCGTACGGGAGAAGCAGGACGCCTGAGAGAGCACCGGCAGCTCCGCGTACTCCGTCCCCGCCAGCGCCGCCTTCACCGTCTCCGTCTGCACATGGTTGATGAAGTCGACGATCGGCGCGTCCTTGTACGGCGCCTCGGCGGCCGTCATCGCCGCCGAGCAGGTGCCGATGACCTGGTTCACATACCCGACGACCTTCTTGTGCTCGGCGTCGAGCAGCCGCACGATCCGCGGGTCCTCCCCGGCCGTGTTGGAGTTCAGCACCTTCGCCGACACCGACGTCACCCGCCAGCGGCCCCGCTCCCACTCCAGCTCGAAGTCGAAGAGGGTGAGCCGCTGACCCCACTTGAGCGGCTCGGAGAGCACGACCTCCCGCCCCGTCTCCTTGTTGACCACCCGTGACTCGGGGATCTCCACATGCGCGTGGCCCACCAGGATCGCGTCGATCCCCGCCACCTTCTCGGCCACCAGCGCCGCCGCGTTCTCCACATACGGCACCTGGTCGCCGTAGCTGGAGGTGCCGCTGGTCCCCGAATGCGCCGAGACGATCACCACGTCCGCGCCCATCGACCGCAGCCGCGGCACCCACTTCGCGGCCTGCTCCTCCAGGCCGGGGAAGGTCATCTTCCCCTGCACATTGACCTTGTCCCAGATCGCGATGCCCGGGTTGGTCAGCCCCAGCACCGCCACCTTCACATCCCGTCCGCACGGGGTGCGCAGCCGCGTCATCAGGTGCGGCGGGAAGGCGGGCCGCAGCGTCTTCGCGTCCAGCGCGTTCGCCCCCAGCAGCGGGAAGTCGCACTGCTCCTCGAACTTCCGCAGCACCGGGATGCCGTAGTTGAACTCATGGTTGCCCAGCGCCGCCGCGTCATAGCCGATCGCGTTCATGGCCTGCGCCATGGGGTGCACCGGGCCGCCTTCCCCGGTGATCGGGTCCACCCGGGCGTAGTAGTACGACAGCTGGGTGCCCTGGATGGTGTCGCCCGCGTCGATCAGCAGCGTATTGCGGCGCCCCTTCTCCTTGCGGACCTCGTCGACCAGCGTGGAGATCTTCGCCAGGCCCACATCGTTGTGCGCCGTGTCGTCGAACTCGGCGTCGGTGAAGTAGTCCCAGTTGAAGACGTTGCCGTGCAGATCGGTCGTGCCCATCACGGTGAAGGCGTACCGCCGCCGGGGCCGCTCGTGGCCCCGCGCCTCGGCCGGGACGGCGGCCGCGGCGGAGGCGAGGGCGGCCCCCGCACCGCTCGCCGCGGTGCGGCCGAGGAACTTCCGACGGTTGAGCGGCATGGCTGATCTCCCCTGAGATACCTGCGAATTGGGCACAACGCGCGTAGATTCTGGCCCAACCGCACCGCTTCGCACCAGCCCTCGCGCACCTGACCGGGAGCCGCCATGAATCAGCCGCCCCAGCCCGGCCGGCCCAGCCCGCCGCCGCAGCCCGCCCAGGCCGGCCCGCCGCCGCAGCCCGCTCAGCCCGGCCCGCCGCCGCAGCCCGCCGCCCCCGTGCCGTACGGCACCCCCGAGATCCCGCGCGTCGCCGTCCGCGGCGAGGCGACCCTGGAGGTCGACCCCGAGATCGCCCGGCTCACCATCACCGTCAGCGCCCGCGGCGCCGACCGGCGCGCCGCGCTGGAGGACCTCACCCGCCGCAACAACCAGGTCCTGGAGCTGGTGAAGTCCTACGGCGAGGCGGTCGAGAAGCTGGAGACCGGCGCCTTCTCGGTCGCCCCCGAGATCAACCCCAAGAGCCGCCATGAGCGCGTACGGGCCTATCACGGCCGGGTGCACCTGACCGCGACCCTCACCGACTTCACCGCCCTGGGCGAGCTCACCACCCGCCTCGCCGACCTCGAGCTCACCCGGGTCGACGGCCCCTGGTGGGGGCTGCGCCCCGACTCACCCGCCTACG
This sequence comes from Streptomyces endocoffeicus, assembly GCF_016741935.1. Taxonomy (GTDB): domain Bacteria; phylum Actinomycetota; class Actinomycetes; order Streptomycetales; family Streptomycetaceae; genus Streptomyces; species Streptomyces endocoffeicus. The sequence continues at coordinate 116,200 of NZ_JAERRG010000010.1, forward strand.
GCCGGGCCCGGCAGCGGGCGGTGCGCGCGGCGGTGCGGCGGGCCCGCGAGTACGCGGGGGCGCTCGACGCCCGGCTGGTCGCGCTCATCGAGCTGGCCGACCTGGAGGCGGAGGAGGGACCGTTCCAGCCCGTGGCCGTCGCCGCCCCGCGCGCCCGGTCCGGCTACGGCGGCCCCGGCGACCGGGACGCCGTGGCCGCGCTCGACCTCGAACCGCAGCGCCAGACGGTGTACGCGCACGTCAACGCGCGCTTCACCATGACCCCGCCCGAGCTGTGAAACGCCTCCTCCGGAGCCCCGGAACCACCCTCCGAAACGCTCATCGGAGCGGCCCACTGCACGTTTCATTAGTTGTCAATAACCTGCCATCCAAAGGCCATGGAGGAGTGTGAAGTTCTCAGTTCTTTACTCGCCAGTAAGTCATAGGCTCGGCATCATGCGCCGAGCAAAAATCGTCTGTACTTTGGGACCCGCCACCGACTCGTACGAGCAGATCAAGGCGCTCATCGAGGCCGGAATGGACGTGGCCCGCTTCAACCTCAGCCACGGCACCTATGCCGAGCACGAGGAGCGTTATCGGCGAGTGCGCAAAGCCTCGCTGGAAACCGGTCGCAGCGTCGGCATCCTCGCCGACCTTCAAGGTCCGAAGATTCGGCTCGGCCGTTTCCGTGAGGGGCCCGTACTCCTTGAACGCGGGGATGAGTTCATCATCACCGTCGAACCCATCGAGGGCGACCGGTTCCGCTGCGGTACCACCTACGAGGGGCTGGCCGGCGACGTCAGCAAGGGTGAGCGGATCCTCGTCGACGACGGCCGGGTCACCCTCGAGGTCGTCGACATCGACGGCCCCCGGGTGCACACCATCGCCATCGAGGGCGGCATGATCTCCGACCACAAGGGGCTCAACCTCCCCGGTGTGGCCGTCTCCGTCCCCGCGCTGTCCAAGAAGGACATCGAGGACCTGCGCTGGGCCCTGCGCATCGGCGCCGATGTCATCGCCCTCTCCTTCGTCCGCAACGGCGACGACGTCGTGGACGTCCACCGGGTGATGGACGAGGAGGACCGCAGGCTCCCGGTCATCGCGAAGATCGAGAAGCCGCAGGCGGTGGAGAACCTCGAGGGGATCGTCGACGCCTTCGACGGCATCATGGTCGCCCGCGGCGACCTCGGCGTGGAGATGCCGCTGGAGCAGGTGCCGATCGTCCAGAAGCGCGCGATCAAGCTGGCCAAGCGGAACGCCAAGCCGGTGATCGTCGCCACCCAGATGCTCGACTCGATGATCGAGAACTCCCGCCCCACCCGGGCCGAGGCGTCCGACGTCGCCAACGCGGTGATCGACGGCACGGACGCGGTGATGCTCTCGGGCGAGACCAGCGTCGGCAAGTACCCGATCGTCACGGTCAAGACGATGGGCCGCATCGTGGCCGCCGCCGAGGAGGACATCCTCGCCAAGGGCCTGCCCCCGCTCACCGAGCGCAGCAAGCCCCGCACCCAGGGCGGCGCGGTGGCCCGCGCGGCGGCCGAGATGGGCGACTTCCTCGGCGCGAAGTTCCTCGTCGCCTTCACCCAGTCCGGCGACACCGTGCGCCGCCTCTCCCGCTACCGCTCCCCGATCCCGCTGCTGGCCTTCACCCCGGAGCCGGGCACCCGCTCCCAGCTCAATCTGACCTGGGGCGTGGAGACCTTCCTCGGTCCGATGGTCGATTCCACGGACGAGATGGTGGCCCAGGTGGACGAGGAACTGCTGCGCCTCGGCCGCTGCAAGAAGGGCGACCTGGTCATCATCACCGCCGGTTCCCCGCCCGGTGTCTCCGGCTCCACCAATCTGGTCCGCGTCCACCACATCGGCGCGGACGACCTGAGGTAACCGAGCCTCGCTCCTTGGGGCCGAAGTACTGGTTCAGTACTTCGGCCCGACGTGGTATTTCGCCGAAGCGTTCACTTCATCGAGTGAAGAAGACCGATTCCAATGTGACCTTGGAATCGAAGGAAAAGTGCCCCGGGTCGGACTCGAACCGACACTGTATGGGTTTTGAATCCATTGCCTGCTGCCAATTGGGCTACCGGGGCTTGCAGTTTCGAAGGTCACCAATGACCCGCTGCGCGTCCACCTTACCGCAGCTAGGTAGGCTCATGGTGCCCACCTGCCAGGAAAACGAGGAGCACAGTGAGCACCGCTGACGCCCCCGACGCGCAGTCGCACGTCCCACCGCAGACAACCCGCGTCGTCATCGCCGAGGACGAGGCCCTCATCCGCCTCGACCTGAAGGAGATGCTCGAGGAGGAGGGGTACTCCGTCGTCGGCGAGGCGGGCGATGGGGAGACGGCTGTCGCGCTCGCCCAGGAGCACCACCCCGACCTCGTCATCCTCGATGTGAAGATGCCGATCCTCGACGGCATCTCCGCCGCCGAGCGGATCGCGGCCGACCGCATCGCCCCCGTTCTGATGCTGACCGCCTTCTCCCAGCGCGAACTGGTCGAACGGGCCCGGGACGCCGGGGCGATGGCGTATCTCGTGAAGCCGTTCAGCAAGAGCGACGTGGTCCCGGCCATCGAGATGGCCGTCTCCCGCTTCACCGAGCTGAAGACCCTGGAACTGGAGGTCGCCGACCTCTCCCAGCGGCTGGAGACCCGCAAGCTGGTCGACCGGGCCAAGAGCGTCCTCCAGACCCAGTACGGGCTGACCGAGCCCGCCGCCTTCCGCTGGATCCAGAAGACCTCGATGGACCGCCGGCTGTCGATGCAACAGGTGGCCGAGGCCGTCATCGAGGACGCGGCGGAGAAGAAGGCCGCCAACAAGGAGCAGTAGAAGGGGAAAGGGTCCGCACCGCCCGAGCGGCGGTGCGGACCCTTTCCGTCGGCTCTCAGTCCTCGCCGAGGTACGCCTTCCGCACCGACTCGTCGTGCAGCAGCGTCTCGCCCGTCCCCGACAGCACGATCTTGCCGATCTCCATCACATGGCCCTGGTCGGCCAGCGACAGCGCCGCCTGGGCGTTCTGCTCGACCAGCAGGATCGTCGTGCCCTGGGACTTGAGCTCGGCGATGGTCTGCATGATCTTCTGCATCATGATCGGCGAGAGGCCCATCGAGGGCTCGTCGAGCATCAGCAGCTTGGGGCGGGACATCAGCGCCCGCCCCATCGCGAGCATCTGCTGCTCACCGCCGGAGAGGGTGCCCGCCGCCTGGTTGCGGCGCTCGCCGAGGATGGGGAAGAGCTCGTAGGCGTGTTGGATGTCGGCGGCTATGCCGTCCGCGTCCTTCCGGAGGAACGCTCCGAGCTGGAGGTTCTCGGCGATCGACAGCCGCGGGAAGATATGCCGCCCCTCGGGCGAATGGGCCAGCCCCAGGGCGACGATCTTGTGCGCGGGGACGCCCCGCAGCGGCTTGCCGTCGAAGCGGATCTCCCCGCCGAGCGGCTCGAGCAGGCCGGACAGGGTGCGCAGCGTGGTCGTCTTGCCCGCGCCGTTGGTACCGATGAGGGTGACGACCTGTCCGGCCTCGACGCTGAACGAGATGCCCTTGACGGCCTCGATCTTGCCGTAGGCGACCCGCAGGTCCTCGACCTCGAGCAGTGCGGTCACTGTCCGTCCTCCGTACGTGCTGTGGTGCCCCGCTGGGCCTCGTCCTGCGTGGCCCCTCCCGTGGCTCCGGTCGTGGCCCCGGCCTCCGCGGCCTCGACCTCGGCGGCCTCCTCCGCGCCCGGCGCGCCCTCGAAGGGGGTGCCGAGGTAGGCGGCGATGACGCGCTCATCGCTCTGGACGACCTCCGAGGTGCCCTCGACGAGCTTCTGGCCCTGGACGAGCACGGCGACCCGGTCGCAGAGGTTGAAGATGAAGCGCATGTCGTGCTCGATGACGAGCACGGCGGTGCCCAGGTCCCGGATGGCGAAGACCAGTTCCTCGGTGGCGCGGGTCTCCTGGGGGTTCATTCCGGCGGTGGGCTCGTCGAGGAGCAGCAGTCCGGGGTCGCTGGCGAGGGCGCGGGCGATCTCCAGCTTGCGCTGCTCGCCGTAGGGGAGGTTGCGGGAGAGGTGGTCGGCCTTGTCGGCGAGGCCGGTGAACTCCAGGAGTTCCATGGCGCGGGCCTTGGAGGCGGCCTCGGCGCGCTTGAAGCCGGGGCCGCGCAGCAGGGCCGACCACAGGCCCTCCTTGGTGCGGGTGTGGCGGCCGACGAGCACGTTCTCCAGGACCGTCATATTGGCGAAGAGCCGGATGTTCTGGAAGGTGCGCGCGATGCCCGCCTGGGTGACCAGGTGGGGCTTGGGCGGCAGCACGGTGCCCCGGTAGGCGACGCTGCCCTCGGTGGGGACGTAGAGACCGGTGAGGCAGTTGAAGAAGGTGGTCTTGCCCGCGCCGTTGGGCCCGATGAGGCCGACGATCTCGCCGGGGTGGACGTCGAGGTCGACCGCTTGTACGGCCGTGAGCCCGCCGAAGCGCATGGTGACGCCGGTGGCGGTGAGCACGGGGGAGGTCGTGGTGGTGGTCATCGCTGTCATGCCTCCGCCTTGGTGACGCCGACGGCACTGTCCTTGAGTCCGGTGGCGCCGGGGACGTCGAGCTGGCCGGTCTCGTGGTACTCGAGCTGCTGCCGCCGGTTGGGGACGATTCCCTCGGGGCGGAAGCGCATCAGCAGGATGAGCGCGATACCGAAGGCGAGGAGCTGGTAGTCCTGGAGGAACTCCAGCTTCTTGGGGATCAGATAGAGCAGGGTGGCGCCGAGCAGCGGGCCGCCGATGGTGCCCATGCCGCCGAGGATGACGGCGGCCACCAGGAAGGTGGAGTTGGGCGGGACGGGTCCGGCGAAGACGTACTGCTCGGGGACGACCGTGGACTGGAAGTGGGCCCATACGGCACCGGCGACCCCGGCCAGGGTGGCGCCGAGCGCGAAGGCGATGAGCTTGACCCGGAATCCGTTGATGCCCATGGCGGTGGCGGCGGTCTCGTCCTCGCGGATGGCGACCCAGGCGCGGCCGATGCGGGAGTTGCCCGCCCGGCTGAAGATCAGCACCACGAGGACGGTGACCAGCAGCATTAGCAGGTAGTAGTTGCCGTTGGAGTCGAGGGTGAGCCCGCCGACGCTGTGGTCGTCGTTGAAGTTGAACCCGAAGATCTCCAGCGGGGGGATGTTGGGGATGCCGTCGGGGCCGTTGGTGACGGAGGGCCCGGAGGTGCCATCGAGGTTCAGCATGGCGAGACGGAAGATCTCTCCGAAACCGAGGGTGACGATGGCGAGATAGTCGCCGCGCAGCCGCAGGGTGGGGGCGCCGATGATCACGCCGAAGATCAGGGAGACCACGCCGCCGGTGATCACGGCGGCCCAGAAGGGGAACTTGACGTCGAGGGTCGAGGCGGTGGATCCGGAGACCAGGGCGGCGGTGTAGGCGCCGACGCCGAGGAAGGCGACATACCCGAGGTCGAGGAGGCCGGCGAGGCCGACGACGATGTTCAGGCCGAGGGCGACGGTCGCGAAGATGGCGATGTTGACGCCCAGTTCGGTGAAGCTGGACTTGTCCTGGAAGAAGGGGAAGACGATCGCGGTGATCAGCGCCGCCACCAGGGTGACGGAGCGGTAGGAGCTGGTGAGCTCGCTGATCCGGCTGATGAGCCCGGCCTTGACCAGGGCGACGGCCGCGAATCCGACGGCGATGAGGTAGCCGAGGAACGGCTCGGGGTGGTCGGCGTCGGTCTGGATGCCGTAGTTGACCACGTAGAGGCCGATGGCGAAGACCGCCGCGATGATCAGGATCTCGGCCCAGGAGGGCAGCTTCTCGGGACGGCGCAGCGGTCGGCTGTCGTCCGGGAGCAGGAAGGTGGTGGCCACGGGGGCGGCGGTCACCACGGCGGCGATCCAGCCGCCCGGTTCCAGGTTGACCAGGCCGTCCAGATCCACCGCGATCGCGATGACGGTGAACCAGGTGACGGCGAAGGTGCCGAGGGCCAGCATCCGCAGGGCCTGGGTGGAGCCGCTGGGGGTGAGCCAGCGCAGCCCCTTCAGGTCGAGGGCGGCCAGCGCGAAGACGCCGGTGGCGATACCCAGGACGAGGGTGAGGAGCTGCAGTCCGCCGGGGTAGCCGTAGACGGTCAGATCACCGGGGAATTCGGCGGTCCAGGTCCAGGCCAGGAAGGTGGAGACGACGGCGGCGGCGCCGCCGGCCGCGGTGAGGGCCCGGAGCAGGGTGGTGCGCGGGGCGGGTGCGCCGGCCTCGGCCTTGCGCACGGCGCTGGGCTGGGTCTTGTCGGTGGTCATCGGTTCACTCCCTCACGCCCGGTCCGCTACGCGTTCGCCGAGCAGGCCCTGTGGCCTGACCAGCAGGACGACGATGAGCAGGGTGAAGGCCCATACGTCCTTCCAGGCACCGCCGCCGAGCTGGTCCATCCCGGGGATGTCCTGGATGTACTTGATGGCCAGGGCCTCGACGATGCCCAGGACGACGCCGCCGAGCATGGCGCCGTAGATGTTGCCGATGCCGCCGAGCACGGCGGCGGTGAACGCCTTGAGACCGGCGATGAAGCCCATCTCGAAGTTGATCTGGCCGTACTTGAGCCCGTGGGAGAGGGCGGCGACGGCGGCGAACGCACCGCCGATGGCGAAGGCCATCACGATGATGCGGTCGGTGTTGATGCCCATGAGCTTGGCGGTGTCGGGGTCCTGCGCGGTGGCCTGCATGGCGCGGCCGGCCCGGCTCTTGGAGACGAACAGCCCGAGGGCGAGCATGCACAGCGGGGCGGCGATGAGGAGGAAGGCGTCGCCGCGCTGGATGTGCAGATTGTCGAGGATCTCGAACGACGATCCCTCGAACTGCGGGAAGCTGCGGGGCTTCTTGGCGTCGGGGTAGAAGGCCCAGACGGCCTGCTGCAGTGCGATGGACAGACCGATCGCGGTGATCAGGGGGGCGAGCCGGGGGCCGCCGCGCAGGGGCCGGTAGGCGAAGCGTTCCGCCGCGGTGGCGATGGCGACCGAGGCGACGATGCCGCCGATCAGCATCAGGGGCAGTGCGAGGGAGAGCGCGGTGCCGCTGGGCAGCCAGATGTAGATGGTGAGGGCCCCGAAGCCCCCGATCATGAAGATCTCGCCATGGGCGAAGTTGATGAGCTGGACGATGCCGTAGACCATGGTGTACCCGATGGCGATCAAGCCGTAGAGGGCGCCAAGGGTCAGGCCGTTGACCAGCGTTTGCGGCAGTTCGTGCACCGCAGGGCCTCCGATGAGCGTGTCGGATATGACACCGCGCGAGGGCGATGGGTACGCCCTCGCGCGGATTCGTTTCGTGGGTGTGCGGATCGCTGCCGGGGTCAGTCCTTGAAGGTCTCGCTCTTCACGGACTTCCAGGCGCCCTTGGTGACCTTGTAGACGGTCAGCTGCTTGTTCGTGGTGTCGCCGTACTGGTCGAAGGAGACCTTGCCGGTGACGCCGTCGAAGGAGACCTTGCCGAGCGCCTCGGTGACCTTGGCGCGGGCGTCGTCCGGGAGCTTGCCGTCGTTGTCCTCGACCACGGCCTTGACGGCCTGGATGATGGCCCAGCCGGCGTCGTAGGAGTAGCCGCCGTAGGCCGCGTACGGGTCCTTGTAGTGCTGGTCCCCGTAGTTCTTCACGAACGTCTTGGCGGAGTCGAGCTGCTCGACCGGGTAGCCGACGGAGGTGGCGAGGTCACCGTCGTTGTTGGTGCCCGACGCCTTGATGAAGGCGGGGTCGTAGATGCCGTCGCCGCCCATGATCGGGACCTGCGCGCCGGCCTGCTTGACCTGGTCGGACAGCAGCCCGCCCTCGGGGTACTGACCGCCGAAGTAGACGGAGTCGGCGCCGGTGGACTTGACCTTGTTGGAGATGCCGGAGAAGTCGGTCTCCTTGACGGTCAGGTGGTCCCGGCCGACGACCTTGCCGCCGAGGCGCTGGAACTCCTGGGCGAAGATGGTGGCGAGGCCGTTGCCGTACGCCTGCTTGTCGTCGACGACGAAGACCTTCCGCTTCTTCGCGTCCTTGTAGTAGTACTGCGCGGCGAAGCGGCCCTGGATGATGTCGGTGGTCGCGGTGCGGAAGTAGGTCTTGAAGGGGCGCGACTTCTTGCCCGAGGCCCAGTCGTCGCCCTGGCTCAGGGCCGGGTTGGTGTTGGCGGGGGAGACCTGGGCGAGGTCGCCTCTCTCGAAGACGCCCTGCATGGACTGGGCGACGCCCGAGTTGAGCGGCCCGACCGCGCCGAGGATGTCCTCGTCGTCGACCATCGAGGTCGCGTTCGCCTTGCCGGAGGAGGGCACGGCCTGGTCGTCGAAGGACTTGACCTTGAAGGTGACCCCGTCCACCTCGTTGTTCTTGTTGGCTATCTTCGCCGCGAGGTCGACGGAGTTCTTGATGCCCTGGCCGAGAGCGGACAGCGAGCCGGTGAGCGGGGCGTCGACACCGATGACCACGGTCGTCTTGCTGTCCTTGCCGCCACTGTTGTCTTTGTCGTCCCGCGACCCGCAGGCGCTGAGAGTGAGAGCGCCCGCGGTGATGGCGGTCGTCATGATGAGCAAGGAACGGTGTCGCACGAGGAATCCTTTCGCTGGCCCGGCACCCCGGGTCGATGGAGTGCCGTGTCCTCGCCGGATGAACCTGGAATGGCCGTGTGGGCGCGGCGTACACCCCACGGGGCCGTGACTGGCTGTGACTCTAAGCGCGGGGGGCGACATGGGGCAGAGGTCTAGACGATGATGTGACTGTCTTGTTATGACGCGCGTCACCCCGGGATGTCCGTGTAGCGGAACGGAAGGGACGAATAGGGCGCATTTGGACCAATCATTAGGTCCGGATCCTGAGAAGGTGCAGTTCCGCTAAGGAGTGCGCTCAGCTTGTGGATGAAGCGCGGAAGCGGGTGCGCGGATGAGCGCGGGAAGATCGTTTTCGTGGTCGCCGAGGGTGCTGAAAATGCGATCTTATATTGCGTCAGCGTTACGCAGTGTTACGAATGGCGGTGCGGCCCGGGGCCTGTCCGGGGCGGTGGGCGGGGGTTCCGGAATGGTGTCGGGCCGGTGTCGCGTCGGTGTCGCGTCGGTGTCGGGCCGGTGTTGGGCCGGTGCGGCTCAGGTCGGCGGGCGCCAGTTCTCGGAGCTGTGGGTGGCGCCGTCCGCGGCCGCGCAGCGGCGCTCGGCCAGCCGCTTGATCAGCGCTTTGGCCGCCGGGGTGCCATGCCGCTTCCGTTCGGCGCGCGCGGCCTGGACGAGGTCGTCGTAGATCTCGTACTGCTCGTTGGAGAGCCCCTTCTGCTCCCAGTCGAGCCCGGCCCACTGGCTGCCCGCGAGGTCCTGCTCGGCCCAGTAGGAGATGAGGTCGGCGCACAGCCGTACGGGGGAGGTGGCCTGCGGTGTGGGGTCGCGGGGGGCGGGCGTGGACGCCGGGGCGCTACGGGAGTCGCCGGGGCTGTGAGAGCCGCTGGAGCTGTGGGAGCCGCCGGAGCTGTGAGAGCCGCTGGAGCTGTGAGAGTCGCCGGAGCTGTGGGAGCCGGAACCGGAGCCGCCGCATCCGGTCACCGTCACGGCGAGTACGAGAGCGCATCCACGGACGGCGGCGGGCCAGGAGCCCGCCCGGGTCGTTGCCCCCATGGAGGGTCACGGTAGACCCGGCCTCCCAGAGGGACAACGGCGATGGCGCGGGGCGTCACCGGCGATGGCGCCGGGCGTCACGCCTCGGCGCGGTCCTTCGCCTCGGTGATGTCGGCGACCGTCTTGGCCCGCCCGGCGTCGTCCACCTCGCGCAGCAGGCAGGTGAGGCGGGCGGTGCACACCCGCCGGTCCTGCTCATCGCTGATGACGATCTCGTAGGTGGCGGTGGAGCGACCCCGGTGGACGGGGGTGGCGACGCCGGTGACCAGGCCCGAGCGGGCGCCCCGGTGGTGGGTGCAGTTGAGGTCCACGCCGACCGCGATCCGCCCGCTGCCGCCGTGGAGCATCGAGCCGACCGAGCCGAGGGTCTCGGCCAGCACGGCGGAGGCGCCGCCGTGCAGCAGCCCGTACGGCTGGGTGTTGCCCTCCACCGGCATGGTGCCCACGACCCGCTCGGCCGAGGCCTCGACGATCCGCACGCCCATGCGGGTGCCGAGGTGTCCGGCGGAGAACAGCGCGGGAAGATCCACGCCGAGCGCCGCGTACTCGTCGAGTACCTCTTGCGGGAACTTCACGCTGGTCTGCTCGCCCATCGGGACAGGCTCCGTTCGGTTGCTGTGGTGGCCACCTTTGCTTGTGGTGGCCACCTTCTTACCAGGCAACTGAGCAAACGCTTAGGCCGGGGTCGTCTGTTCCAGGCGGACGACCACGGACTTGCTCGCCGGGGTGTTGCTGGTGTCGGCGGTGGCGTCCAGCGGGACCAGGACGTTGGTCTCCGGGTAGTACGAGGCGGCGCAGCCGCGCGCGGTCGGGTAGTGGATCACGCGGAAGCCGGTAGCACGCCGCTCGGTGCCGTCCTTCCACTCGCCGACCAGGTCGACGTAAGCGCCGTCGGCCAGCCCGAGCTCCCGGGCGTCCTCGGGGTGCACCAGCACCACCCGGCGGCCGTTCTTGATGCCGCGGTAGCGGTCGTCCAGACCGTAGATGGTGGTGTTGTACTGGTCGTGGGAGCGCAGGGTCTGCAGCAGCAGCCGGCCCTCGGGCGCCTCGGGGTACTCGACGGGGGCCGCCGTGAAGTTGGCCTTACCGGTGGCGGTGGGGAAGCTGCGGCTGTCCCGCGGGGCGTGCGGCAGGGCGAAACCGGAGGGGTCGCTCACCCGGTCGTTGAAGTCCTCGAAGCCGGGGATGACGGCCGCGATGCGGTCGCGGACGCGTGCGTAGTCCTTCTCGAACTCCTCCCAGGGGGTGTGGCTCTCGGGGCCGAGCACCCGGCGGGCCAGCCGGCAGACGATGGCCGGCTCGGAGAGCAGATGGGAGCTCGCGGGCTCCAGGCGCCCGCGGGAGGCGTGCACCATGCCCATGGAGTCCTCGACGGTGACGAACTGCGGGCCGCCGCCCTGGAGATCGCGCTCGGTGCGGCCGAGGGTGGGCAGGATCAGCGCCCGCGCGCCGGTGACCACATGGGAGCGGTTGAGCTTGGTGGAGACATGGACGGTCAGCCGGGCGGTGCGCATCGCGGACTCGGTGACCTCGGTGTCGGGGGAGGCCGCCACGAAGTTGCCGCCCATGGCGAAGAAGACCTTCGCCTGGCCGTCGCGCAGGGCACGGATGGCCCGGACGACGTCGAAGCCGTGCTCGCGGGGCGGGGCGAAGCCGAACTCGCGCTCCAGGGCGTCCAGGAAGGCCGGGGCGGGGCGCTCGAAGATGCCCATGGTGCGGTCGCCCTGCACATTGCTGTGGCCGCGCACCGGGCAGACCCCGGCGCCGGGGCGGCCGACGTTCCCGCGCAGCAGCAGGAAGTTGACGACCTCACGGATGGTGGGCACCGAGTGCTTGTGCTGGGTCAGGCCCATCGCCCAGCACACGATGGTGCGCTTCGAGTCGAGGACCATGCGCAGCGCGCGGTCGATGTCGGCGCGGTCGAGACCGGTGGCGCGCAGCGTCTCGTCCCAGTCGGCGTCGCGGGCGGCCTTCGCGAACTCCTCGAACCCGTGGGTGTGCTCACCGATGAACTCCTCGTCGGTGGCTCCCTCCCCCGCGCCGGAGGCGCTGTCGGACGCTTCCAGGATGAGCTTGTTGAGGAGCCGGAAGAGGGCCTGGTCGCCGCCGATCCGGATCTGCAGGAAGAGATCGGTGAGCGCGGTGCCGCCCCCCGCGATACCGCGGGCGTTCTGCGGGTTCTTGAACCGCTCGAGACCGGCCTCGGGCAGCGGGTTGATGGAGATGATCTTCGCGCCGTTGGCCTTGGCCTTCTCCAGGGCGGAGAGCATGCGCGGGTGGTTGGTGCCCGGGTTCTGCCCGGCCACGACGATCAGGTCGGCCTTGTAGAGGTCCTCCAGCAGCACGCTGCCCTTACCGACGCCGAGGGTCTCGGTGAGCGCCGAGCCGGAGGACTCATGGCACATGTTGGAGCAGTCGGGCAGGTTGTTGGTGCCGAACTCGCGGGCGAAGAGCTGGTAGAGGAAGGCCGCCTCGTTGCTGGTGCGGCCCGAGGTGTAGAAGACCGCCTCGTCGGGGGAGCCGAGCGCGGTCAGCTCGTCGGCGATGATGTCGAACGCCCGGTCCCAGGTCACCGGCTCGTACCGCTCGGCGCCCTCGGGCAGGTACATCGGCTGGGTCAGCCGGCCCTGCTGACCGAGCCAGTAGCCGCTGCGGGTGGCGAGGTCGGCCACCGGGTGGGCGGCGAAGAAGTCGGGCGTCACCCGGCGGAGGGTGGCCTCCTCGGCGACGGCCTTCGCGCCGTTCTCACAGAACTCGGCCGCATGGCGCTTGTCCGGCTCGGGCCAGGCACAGCCGGGGCAGTCGAAGCCGTCCTTCTGGTTGACGCGCAGCAGGGTGAGCGCGGTGCGGCGCACGCCCATCTGCTGGTGGGCGATGCGCAGCGAATGCCCTACGGCCGGCAGCCCGGCGGCGGCATGTTGTGGGGCTGTGACCTCGGGCGCGTCCTGGATCGGATCGCCTGCGGGCGGCTTGGCTGCCATGTCGCTCCCCTTGGGCTCGAGCGTTGCGGGACCTGTGTGTGGGGCTGTGGGTCCGATCCTGTCACGGGCCACCGACAGCCGGGGCGGCGGCCCGGTCCGGCGGTCGGTGGCCGGGCCCGGTCCGGTGGCCGGGGCGGGAGGCATTGTCGGTGGGGCGTGGCAGGATCGGGGGCGTGGCAGAGAAAGCATCGAAGAAGACCGCGGCGCCCGCGCCCGACCGCACGGGGGATGACCGTCCCCGCCTGCTCCTGCTGGACGGGCACTCCCTGGCATACCGGGCGTTCTTCGCGCTGCCGGCGGAGAACTTCAACACGACCACCGGCCAGACGACCAACGCGATCTACGGCTTCACCTCGATGCTGGCGAACACGCTCCGTGATGAGCGGCCCACGCACCTCGCCGTGGCGTTCGACGTCTCGCGCAAGACCTGGCGCTCCGAGCAGTTCACCGAGTACAAGGCGAACCGCTCCAAGTCCCCCGACGAGTTCAAGGGCCAGGTCGAGCTGATCGGCGAGCTGCTCGACGCCATGAAGATCACGCGCTTCGCGGTGGACGGCTTCGAGGCCGACGATGTGATCGCCACCCTCGCCACCCAGGCCGAGGAGCAGGGCTTCGACGTCCTGATCGTCACCGGCGACCGGGACTCCTTCCAGCTGGTCACCGACCATGTCACGGTGCTCTACCCCACCAAGGGCGTCTCCGAGCTGACCCGGTTCACCCCCGAGAAGGTGCAGGAGAAGTACGGCCTCACCCCGAGCCAGTACCCCGACTTCGCGGCCCTGCGCGGCGACCCGTCGGACAACCTCCCCGGCATCCCGGGCGTCGGCGAGAAGACCGCGGCGAAGTGGATCAACCAGTTCGGCTCCTTCAAGGAACTGGTGGAGCGAGTCGAGGAGGTCAAGGGGAAGGTCGGCGAGAAGCTCCGTGACCACCTGGAGTCCGTGAAGCTCAACCGCCGGCTGACCGAGCTGGTGCGGGACGTGGAGCTCACCGCCGGCCCCGAGGGGCTCGAGCGCGCCCCGTACGACCGGGAGGCGCTCGGGGTGATCCTGGACGCGCTGGAGTTCCGCCACCAGAACTTCCGCGACCGGATCATGGCCGTCGACCCGGGCGCGGCGGCGGACGAGCCCGCGGCCGCCGAGCCGGGTGTCGCGGTCGACGGAGTGGCGCTGGGCGCGGGCGAGGTCGCCCCCTGGCTGGAGAGCCACCGCGACACCCCGCTGGGCCTGGCCACCGTCGACACCTGGGCGCTGGGCAGCGGCAGCGTCAGCGAGGTCGCGCTGGCCACCGGCTCCGGCCCCGCCGCCTGCTTCGACCCCTCGCAGCTGGACGAGGCCGACGAGCGGGCGTTCGCCGAGTGGATCGCGGACCCGGACCGCCCCAAGGTGCTGCACAACGCCAAGGGGATCATGCGGGTCTTCGCCGAGCACGGCTGGTCCGTCGCGGGCGTCTCCATGGACACCGCCCTCGCCGCCTATCTGGTCAAGCCCGGCCGCCGCTCCTTCGAGCTGGACGCCCTGTCGGTGGAGTACCTGGGCCGTGAGCTGTCCCCGGCGGCGGCCGCGGACAGCGGACAGCTGGCCTTCGGCGCCGATGAAGAGGCCGAGCGGGACGCCCTGATGATCAAGGCGCGGACCATCCTGGACCTGGGTGAGGCCTTCGGCGGCCGGCTCAAGGACGTGGGCGCGGACGGGCTGCTGCACGACATGGAGCTGCCCGTCTCCGAGCTGCTGGCCCGGATGGAGCGGTGGGGCATCGCCGCCGACCGCGGCTGGCTGGAGCGCATGGAGCAGCAGTTCGCGGCCGCCGTGCAGCACGCCGTGAAGGAGGCCCACGACGCGGTGGGCCATGAGTTCAACCTCGGCTCGCCCAAGCAGCTCCAGGAGGTGCTCTTCGGCGAGCTGGGCCTGCCCAAGACCAAGAAGACCAAGACCGGGTACACCACGGACGCCGACGCGCTGGCCTGGCTGGCCGCGCAGACCGACCACGAGCTCCCGGTGATCATGCTGCGCCACCGTGAGCAGGCGCGGCTGCGCTCCACCGTCGAGGGCCTGATCAAGACGATCGCCCCCGGCGGGCGCATCCACACCACCTTCAACCAGACCGTGGCGGCCACCGGCCGGCTCTCCTCCACCGACCCCAATCTGCAGAACATCCCGGTGCGCACGGACGAGGGCCGGGCGATCCGGCGCGGCTTCGTCGTCGGCGACGGCTTCGAGTCGCTGATGACCGCCGACTACAGCCAGATCGAGCTGCGCGTGATGGCCCATCTCTCCGAGGACGAGGGCCTGATCGAGGCGTTCACCTCCGGTGAGGACCTGCACACCACGGTCGCCTCCCAGGTCTTCTCCGTCGACAAGTCGGCGGTCGACCCGGAGATGCGCCGCAAGATCAAGGCCATGTCCTACGGGCTGGCGTACGGCCTCTCGGCGTTCGGCCTCTCCCAGCAGCTGGGCATCACCCCCGACGAGGCCCGCAAGCTGATGGAGAACTTCTTCGAGCGGTTCGGCGGGGTGCGCGACTATCTCCAGCGGGTCGTCGAGGAGGCGCGCGCCACCGGCTATACGGAGACCATGCTCGGCCGCCGCCGCTATCTGCCGGACCTCACCAGCGACAACCGCCAGCGCCGCGAGATGGCCGAGCGGATGGCGCTCAACGCCCCGATCCAGGGCACCGCCGCCGACATCGTGAAGATCGCGATGCTCAAGGTGGACGCGGCGTTGACGAAGGAGAAACTCTCGTCGCGGATGCTGCTGCAGGTCCACGACGAAATCGTGCTGGAGATCGCGCCCGGTGAGCGGGAGCGGGTCGAGGAACTGGTGCGCCGGGAGATGGCGGGCGCCTTCCAGCTGAGCGCTCCGCTGGGCGTATCGGTAGGATCCGGTGCGGACTGGGAGTCCGCGGCTCACTGAGAGTTCGCCCGATGGGGTGTTTGCACCGGTAGCTGCGGGCCATAAGTTGTCGTAGTGTCACCAGAGTTGACGCGCTGGGGGAGCGCATCGTGTTCGACGGGAGGGACACACGGATGGCACCGCTTATCGGCCGACGACTGCGCAAGGGGGCGGCCACGACAGCGGTGGCGGCGGCCGCGATGGCCGCCCTCACCGCGTCCCAGGCGCCGGGTTTCGCCAATTCCGACCATGGCGACCGGAACCGGGAGCAGCGGGCGGGGGAGGCGCCGGCGCCGGATGACACCCCCATAGACGGTGGTTCCTCGTACCACACCGATCTGCCACCCCTGGTCACTCCCGACAAACCGGGCTCCTCGATCGATCTGCCCGGGCTCCCCGGGGGCAGCAGCACCAAGCCCGAGGCGGGCATACCCGCGAGCGTCCTCGCCGCCTACAAGAAGGCGGAAGCGACCCTGAGGGAGTCCAACCCCGGCTGCAATCTGCCCTGGGAGCTGCTGGCCGCGATCGGCAAGGTCGAGTCCGGTCAGGCCGGCGGCGGCAATGTGGGCGCCGACGGCACCACCGTCTCGCCCATCCTCGGCCCGGTGCTCAACGGCGACGGCTTCGCCCTGATCAAGGACACCGACGGCGGTGCCTACGATGGCGACAGTCAGCATGACCGGGCGGTCGGCCCCATGCAGTTCATCCCGTCCACCTGGGCCAGCTGGGGCCGGGACGGCAATGGTGACGGCGAGAAGGACCCCAACAACGTCTTCGACGCCGCCCTCGCCGCGGGCAGCTACCTCTGTGCGGACGGCCGCGACCTGTCCGTCAAGGCCGACCTGGACCGCGCGATCCTCGGCTACAACCACTCGCGGGAGTATCTGAACACCGTCCTGTCGTGGTTCGAGTACTACAAGCGCGGCACCCATGAGGTCCCCGACGGCACCGGTGGGATCCCCTCGGGGAACGACTCCGGCTCCGGCTCGGGCGACAAGGGCAAGGACTCGGGCAGGAATCCGGGGAAGGGCGGCGGCAAGGGCGAGGACCCCGGGAACGGCAAGGAGAACCCGGCCCACACCCTGCCCAAGCCCAACGACAACCCCGACACCACCACTCCGCCGTCCACCCCGCCGACCGGTGGTACCCCCGGCACCCCGGGCAACCCTGGCACCCCCGGCACCGGGAGCCCGACCCCGAAGCCCCCCACCACTCCGCCGTCCACCCCGAGCGGCACCAGCAAGCTCACCACCGTCGGCGCGAAGGAACTGTCCACCACCGCGGGCACCGGGTTCGACCGGTCGCCGCGCGTCAAGGCCGTGGACACCGCGGGCAAGCCGGTGGCCGGTGCCCGGGTGCGGTACGAGATCCTCGGCGACACCGACGCGCGCTTCCTCGGCCTGGTCAAGTCCGCCACCGTGCTGACCGCCGCCGATGGCACCGCCACCGCGCCGAAGCTGCTCGCGGGCGAGAAGACCGGCACCTTCACCGTGCGCGCCACCGCCGTGGGGCGGGAGGCCGCCCCGGTCGAGTTCACCGCCACCGTCAAGGCCCGGCCCGTGCCGCAGGCCGACGCGCTGGCCCGGATCGGCGACAAGAAGCTCACGGCCCGGACCGGCGCCTCCTTCGCCGACGAGCTGACCGTCAAGGCCACCAAAAAGGGCAAGGTCATGGCGGATGTCCCGGTGACCGCCACCATGATCACCTCGGCCAAGGACCCGAAGCCCAGCGACAAGGGGCCCTACTTCCTGGACGACAAGGGCAAGCCGGTGCGCACCCTGGCCGCCCTGAAGACCGACGACCTCGGCCGGCTCACGCTGCCGAAGATCCTCACCGATGACCAGGCGGGCACCTTCCTGCTCCGCCTCACCGCCGAGGGCGGCGCCGTCCTGGACATCGAGCTGACGGTCACCCAGGCCCCCGCCTCGTAGACAAGCGCCCCTCACACAGTTCGCCGCACCGCCCCTGAGCCCCCACCGGGCCCGGGGGCGGTGTGACGCTTTCACGCCTTCGTGTTCTCATCTGCGCCCCCCGTTGCTACGGTGCCCCATCCCTGACGAAGCGTCAGGCAGCGCCTCGTACCGACCACGAGGAGGCCCCGTATGCGTGCCCTCGCCACCGCCGCGATCGGACTCGTCGCCGCCCTCGCCATCGTTCTCACGGTGACGGCCATCGGCGCCCCCAGCGGTGAGACCTCCCCGGAACCCCTGCTCACCACCGTCCCCAAGCACCCCTGAGGGAGGGACATCCGCCATGCGCCGCAGAGCAAGCCTGGTGCTGCTGGCCTTCGCCGTCTTCTTCGCCGCCCTCGCGCCGCTGCTGCGCTGGTACGCCTATCCCCGGCTGGCCAAGATCCCGCCCAGTGAGTACCAGACGGCGGTGATGGAGGCCAGTCCGGCAACCCTGCTCGACTACGGCACGATGAAGCCCCGCACCGTCCCCAAGGTCAGCATCGTGCAGACCCTGCGCGGCAATGTGCCCGCCGCGAAGAAGGTGGAGAAGGCGACCGGGCGCGATGTCGTCGTCTGGGACACCCTGTCGTATGTGGCCGGGCCCGACGGCAAGATGGTCTCCAAGATCCCCGAGCGCTATGTCTTCGACGCCCACTCCCAGGACCCGGTGCACGCGGGCGGCGAACATGTCGACGGGGACGCGGTGCGCCGCGACGGCATCGAATACAAGTGGCCGTTCCTCACCGAGAAGCGCGACTACCGCTACTTCGACGCCCAGACCCGCACCTCCGCCCCCATCCACTACAAGGGCACCCGGAACTTCCGCGGCCTGGAGGTCTACTACTTCGAGCAGACCATCCCCTGGACCAAGGTGCCGCTGCCCAAGACGATGCCGGTCAACGGCGTCACCCCCGAGACCGTCCGCAAGGCCGGCACTTCCCGCTGGTACAGCACCAAGCGGATGTTCTGGGTCGAGCCCACCACCGGCGCCCCGGTCAACGGGCAGGAGATCCACAAGGAGGAGCTGCGCGGCGGCACACTGCTGGGCGACCGCGACCGGGTGACCGTCTTCTCCGGCCATGTGAAGATGCGCGAGGACTACATCCGGCACACGGTGGACATGGTCAAGTCCCAGCGCCAGCTGGTCCTGCTGCTCACGGCCTATCTGCCGTGGGGCTTCCTGATCCTGGGGCTGGCCCTGCTCGCGCTCGCGCTGCTGCTGGAGGCGCGCGGTCGCGCCGCGCGCCCGCCGTCCGCCCCGGCGGCGCCGGCCGCGTTGTCAGTGGCGGGCCGTAGCGTATGACCATGCCAGTGAACAGCTGCGTCCCCGGTCCCGAACTCATCGGCCACATCGCCGACTTGGCGCGCCTGGAATGGACCCCGGGCGCCACGGCGGACGCCGCGAAGCGCTTCGGCTGGGTGCCCGACGGCTCCCGCACGTCCTCGTACGCCACCAACACCGGGCACTATGTCCTCCCGGAGTGGTTCGGCGGGCCCGACGACGCGGACACCGAATGCATGATCCCGTTCTGTTACTACTACGAGCCGGACGACTTCGACGCGGAGCTGCAGGCCGACGGGCTCACCGGCAATGTCGACTGGCTCGCCGAGTACCACTCCGGCGACCCCGGCTGGGTCTTCGACCGCGAGGCCGACCGCTCCGGCTTCGACGGCCGGTGGCGCGCCGCCGTGGACGCTTTCAGCGGGCGCCTGGGCGAGCCGGAGACCGTGGTGCGGGACGAGAAGGGCGACCACCCGTGGAACTACGCGGCATGGCGCTGCGGCGGCAATGCGGTGGTGGTCGGCCAGTGCGTCGACAACGGCTCGTACATGACCTTCGAACAGGCGCTCATATGGGTCGGGCCGCACCCCGTGGACGAGCCGTTCCCGACGGGGGAGCAGTTCGCCCTGAGACTGGAGTGCTGAGCGGACGCGAGCGGTGAGCGGGCTGAGTGCTGAGCAGGCTGGAGTGCTGAGCGGGCTGGAGTGCTGAGCGGCGCGGCCGTCGCGTCAACCTCCGTCCTCGCGATTCGCTCGTGGTGGCCAAGCCGGTAGTGATCAGGATGCGGGCGTGGCTAGCATGCCGCCCATGCCTGGCATCACGATTGATTTCACCGAGCAGGAGCTGGCCGAGCTGCGTGCCGAGGCGAGGGAGAAGGGCGTCGCGATCAAGCGGCTGGCGCACGACATACTGACCGAGGACGTGGTGCGGCGGCGTCAGAAGCAGCGCTTCGTCGAGGGCGCCGTGAAGTTCGCTCTGGCCTACAAGGCCGAGTTCGAGCGGGAGTTCCCGCACGGCATGCGGTGATCCTGTACGTCGACGCCGGTTGGGTGCTGAACGTCCAGGTCGAGGTCTCCCCGGTGAACACCCCGGTCCGGGACTGGGGTGCGCTGCACTGCATGACCGAGCGCCACCGCTACGAGCGGTTCGCGGGCGAGCCCTACTACGAGGAGGCCGCCGCCCGCGCCGCGACCTTTCTGCACACCTCACTGATCCTCGAGCCGTTCTCCGACTACAACGCCACGATCGGCGCGGCCTGCGCGCAGATGTACATAGAGGAGTCCGGAGAGCCGATCGCGCCCCCGCCGGGCGCCATGGTCGAACTGGTCCGCGACATACGGGAGATCAGCGGCTTCCGCCTCGGCGAAACCGCCCGCCGCCTACGCGCCTGGGCCGACTGACCCCGACGGGCGCGCCGTGCGGCGCGCTGCGCCCCGGGTTTCCTACCGCGTCCCGCGCCCACTGTGTCCGCGGCCCACTCCCGCGCGGGTCCTACGGCGTCCCCGGCCCCCTACGGCGTCCCCGGCCCCCTGCGCGGCGCACCCCCTGCGCGGCGCGGCCCACTTGGCCGCGTGCCTCAGCGCCCCACGGGTCCTTCCGCGTCCCGCCGTCCCACTGCCCCGCGTGGCCCACCGCGCCCCGCTGCCCACTGAGCGCTGAGCGGCCTCGCTGAAGTCCGGTGCGGTTCGGGTGCGCCCCGAAGGGGCGCGGGGCTGTGTCGATATGCGGCTCCGCCGCGTGGGACCGGCCACGACGCGGCCGCGGATGCACGACCGCACCTCGTGGCACTTCCCGCGGAGCGCTCAGCGCTCAGCGGTCGTGCGGCCTCTCGGCCGCATCGCTCAGCGGCGGGTGTTGGTGCGGCGGGTTGGCTGGGCCGTGGTCGGGTCCTCGGGCCAGGGGTGCTTGGGGTATCGGCCGCGCAGTTCGGCGCGGACCGAGCGGTAGCCGTCCTTCCAGAAGGACGCCAGATCGGCGGTGACCGCGGCCGGGCGTCCCGCCGGGGACAGCAGGTGGATCAGCAGCGGCACTCGGCCGCCCGCGATCCGGGGGGCCTCCTGCCAGCCGAACAGCTCCTGCAGCTTCGCCGCCAGCACGGGCCGGTCCGCGCCGTAGTCCACCCGCACTCGCGAGCCGCTCGGCACCTCGATCCGCTCCGGCGCCAGCTCCTCGAACCGCGCGGCCTCGCCCGTGGCCCACGGCATGAGCCGGGCCAGCGCCTGTGCGGCGTCCACCCGCCCGAGATCGGCGCGCCCGCGGGCCCGGGCCAGCTCCGTCCCGAGCCAGTCGTCCGCGCGGTCAAGCAGCGCCTCGTCGGAGACATCCGGCCAGGCCCCGCCCAGCTCCCGGTGGAGGAACGCCATCCGCTGCCGGACCGCCGTGGCCTGCGCCGACCAGCGCAGCAGCCCCGTGCCCTCGCGGCGCAGCCCGTCCAGCAGCGCCCGCCGCACCAGCTCCCGATCGGGGTCGGCCAGCGGCCGGGACACCAGCTCGATCGCGCCGAGCCGGGCCACCCGGCGCGCCACGACGTTCCCGTCGGCCCAGCGCACCTCCTCACCCTCCGAGGCCAGCGCCGCGGCCGCCGTCCGGGCGGTGTCCTCGTCGGTCACCGCCGCCAGCCGCACCCGCGCCGACGCGGAGGCCACCGGCCGGTCCGCGACGGCCACCGCGAGCCATGGCGCCCCGCCCAGCCGCGAGCCGTCGCCCAGCTCCGCGCCCGTCCCGGCGGCCATGAGGTACGCCCGCTCGCCGCGCCGCCGGGCCACCCGCTCCGGGAACGCCAGCGCGGCCATCAGCCCCGCCACGGCGTCATCGCCGCGCGGACCGTCTCCGCCGCGGGCCGGGGCGCCATCGCCGCCGCGCGGGCCATCACCGCCACGTGCCGGACCGCCACTGCCGTGCGCGGGGCCGCCATCGCCGCCGCGTGGCCTGTCGCCATCGTGCACGAGATCGCCATCGTCGCGCGCCGGACCGTCCCCGCCGCGCCCCGAACCGTCACTGCCCCGTGCGCCGCCCCGCCGCGCGGTCCCCGCGGCGGTCAGGGCGTGTTCGAGCCGCCGGGCCTCCTGGCGCCAGCGGGCGGCGTAGGGGTCACCGCCGTGGCGGGCGGTGCGCCAGGCGGCGGCGAGGTCGTCGCCGTACTCCCTCGGGGGCTCCTCGCTCAGCAGAGCCACCACCTCGGCCGCCCGGCGCGCGCCGACCTCCCGCGCGCCGTCGATGAGCGCCCGCGCGAGGCGGGGGTGGAGGCCGAGGCGGGCCATCCGGGCGCCGCGTCCGGTGGCCCGTCCGGCGGCGTCCACGGCGCCGATCGCGGTGAGCGTCTCGCGTGCGGCCGCCATCGCCCCGGCGGGCGGCGGATCCAGCAGAGCCAGCCCAGAGGCGTCCGGATCGCCCCAGCACGCCGTCTGGAGCGCGAAAGCCGTAAGGTCCGCACCGGCGATCTCCGGGGACGGGAAACGCGGCAGCCGGGCGTCCTCCGCCTCCGGCCAGCAGCGGTAGACCACCCCGGGCGCCTCGCGCCCCGCACGGCCGGCGCGCTGCCGGGCGGCGGCCCGTGACGCCCTTACGGTCGTCAGCGCGCTCAGCCCGCGTGCGTGGTCCATCCGGGGCTCACGCGCCAGCCCGCAGTCCACGACGATCCGTACGCCCGGCACGGTCAGGCTCGACTCGGCGACCGAGGTGGCCAGCACCACCCGCCGCCGCCCGCCGTCCGCGCCCGCGAGCACCGCCTCCTGGACGGCGGCGGGCGCCCGCCCGTGCACCTGGAGGACCTCCGCGTCGGCGAGCCCGCCCAGCTTTCCGGCCACCCGGGCGATCTCCCCGACGCCGGGCAGGAAGCAGAGCACATCGCCGTCCCGCTCGCGCAGCGCCCGCCGCACCATGGCCGCGACATGGTCCAGCAGGGCGGGGTCCACCCGCATCCCGTGCGGCGGCCTTACCGGGCGCTCCGGCGGCGCCCACACCACCTCCACCGGATGGGAGACCCCCGGCGCCGAGACGACCGGGGCGGGCTCCCCGGGGCCCTCCCCGCCGTCCGCCCCGCCACCCCAGGCACCCCCGCCATCCCCGGCACCCCCGCCATCCCCGAGACCCCCGCCGTCGCCGAGCAGCCGCGCCCAGCCCTCCGCGTCCGTGGTCGCCGAGGCGGCGATCAGCCGGAGGTCGGGGCGCAGGGCGGCCCGGACGTCCAGCAGGAAGGCGGCGGCGGTGTCCGCGTCCAGATGGCGCTCATGGCATTCGTCGAGCACGACCACATCGACGCCGGCCAGCTCCTGATCGCGTTGCAGCCGTTGCAACAGCACCCCGGTCGTGACCACCTCGACCACGGTCCCGGGCCCGGCCTGCCGCTCCCCGCGCACGGTGAAGCCGATCCTGTCGCCCGGCCGCTCGCCCAGCAGCCACGCCATCCGCCGCGCCGCGGCCCGTGCCGCGATCCGCCGTGGCTCGGCCACCAGCACCCGCCGCACCGGCCCGCCGCCCACCAGTCCGGCGAGCACCAGCGGCACCAGTGTCGTCTTACCGGTCCCCGGGGGCGCGCACAGTACGGCGACCCCGCGGTCGTCGAGCGCGCGCAGCAGCTCGGGCACGGCTTCGCGTACGGGAAGGCGGTCCAGAGCCTTGGTGCGCGCGTCCGCAGGAATGGTCAAACCCTCCGCCCCTCCGCTTCGATCCCGCTCAGTCCCGCTCGCACACGAAGATCGCCGTGCCCGGGATGAGGTTCCCCCGAAGCGGGGACCAGCCGCCCCACTCCTGGTGGTTCCACGCGGGCCACTCCGGTTCGATCAGGTCGACCAGCCGGAAGCCTCCGGCCACCACGTCCCGCACCCGGTCGCCCAGCGTCCGGTGGTGCTCCACATAGACGGCCCGGCCCGACTCATCCTGCTCCACATAGGGCGTGCGGTCGAAGTAGGAGGCGGCGATGGACAGCCCCTCGGGCCCCGGTTCGTCGGGGAACGCCCATCGGATCGGATGCGTCACCGAGAAGACCCACCGCCCGCCCGGCCGCAGCACCCGGCGCACCTCGCGCATCACCCGCACCGGCTCGGCCACGAACGGCACCGCCCCGTACGCCGAGCACGCCAGGTCGAACGAGCCGTCCCGGAAGGGCAGGGCGGTGGCGTCGGCCTGCACCAGCGCGACTCCGGCCGCGTCGCCGGCCCGGGAGGCCCGGGAAACCCGGGAGGCCCCGGAAACCCGGGAGGCCCCGGAAACCCGGGAGGCCCCGGAAACCCCCGAGGCCCCGGAAACCCCTGAGGCCGCCGCGTCCGCGTCGATCCGCCGCGCGTGCCGCAGCTGCCGGTGGGAGAGGTCCAGCGCCACCGGCCGCGCCCCCCGCGCGGCCAGCCAGCGGGCGCACTGCGCGGCGCCCGCGCCCACCTCCAGCACATCGCGCCCCTTGAGCGCCTCCACCGGGCCCAGCAGCCCGGCCTCCGCCTCGTCCAGCCCCTCCGGGCCCCATATGAACCGGTCGTCGCCCAGGAAGGCGCCGTGCTCCTCCTGGTACTCGTCCGCGTTGCGGTCCCACCACCCCCGGTTGGCCCGGCTGCTCTCCGCCGTGTCGGCGGTCCGGCGGGTGGCCGTCGGCTCGGCGGCCTCCCCAGGGGTGCTGGGCTCGTGTTCTTGGACCATCGCGCGCGTCGTCGTACTCTCTGTATCGACCTGTGGCTGCGGGGCGCGGTGAGAGCCGCGTCGCAGTACGGACCATGCAATTTGCCGGGTTTGGGGCGTTATTCCCCGCGTGTGCTCTTCGTGCATTGACCATGCCCGGCTGCCCCCGTATGCTACAAGTTGCGCTGCGGGCCTGTGCGCCTCGGACGGAGCAGGCCGCGCTCGCATCTGTTGTATGTCCCCTCGGTTGTCGAGGCGCTCGGGCTTTCGATCCCTGAAATCGGAAGGATTCGGCGTCTCCAAGGCTGTCCGGCTTCGGCAGTGCGATAAAGGGTCCCGGCGTAGCAGTACCTACGACTTCATGTCCGTACCGGAGCCCTTTTCCACATGACGAGCAGCACCGAGGCAACCCGCACCACCCCGCAGGTGGCGGTAAACGACATCGGTTCCGAGGAAGCCTTCCTCGCCGCGATCGACGAGACGATCAAGTACTTCAACGACGGCGACATCGTCGACGGCGTCATCGTGAAGGTCGACCGGGACGAGGTCCTGCTCGACATTGGTTACAAGACGGAAGGCGTCATCCCTTCCCGCGAGCTGTCGATCAAGCATGACGTCGACCCCAATGAGGTCGTGGCCGTCGGCGACGAGATCGAAGCCCTTGTTCTCCAGAAGGAGGACAAGGAAGGTCGGCTGATCCTCTCGAAGAAGCGCGCCCAGTACGAGCGCGCCTGGGGCACCATCGAGAAGATCAAGGAAGAGGACGGGATCGTCACCGGTACCGTCATCGAGGTCGTCAAGGGTGGTCTCATCCTCGACATCGGCCTCCGTGGCTTCCTCCCCGCCTCCCTGGTGGAGATGCGCCGCGTCCGCGACCTGCAGCCCTACGTGGGCAAGGAGCTCGAGGCGAAGATCATCGAGCTCGACAAGAACCGCAACAACGTGGTCCTGTCCCGCCGCGCCTGGCTGGAGCAGACCCAGAGCGAGGTCCGCCAGACCTTCCTCACCACCCTCCAGAAGGGCCAGGTGCGCTCCGGCGTCGTCTCCTCCATCGTCAACTTCGGTGCGTTCGTGGACCTGGGTGGCGTCGACGGTCTCGTCCACGTCTCGGAGCTGTCCTGGAAGCACATCGACCACCCGTCCGAGGTCGTCGAGGTCGGCCAGGAGGTCACGGTCGAGGTCCTGGACGTCGACATGGACCGCGAGCGCGTCTCCCTGTCGCTCAAGGCGACCCAGGAAGACCCGTGGCAGCAGTTCGCCCGGACCCACCAGATCGGTCAGGTCGTCCCGGGTAAGGTCACCAAGCTCGTGCCGTTCGGTGCGTTCGTCCGCGTGGACGAGGGCATCGAGGGTCTGGTCCACATCTCCGAGCTGGCCGAGCGCCACGTGGAGATCCCGGAGCAGGTCGTCCAGGTCAACGACGAGATCTTCGTCAAGGTCATCGACATCGACCTCGAGCGCCGCCGCATCAGCCTCTCGCTGAAGCAGGCCAACGAGGCGTTCGGTGCCGACCCGTCCGTGGTCGAGTTCGACCCGACCCTGTACGGCATGGCCGCGTCCTACGACGACCAGGGCAACTACATCTACCCCGAGGGCTTCGACCCCGAGACCAACGACTGGCTCGAGGGCTTCGAGACCCAGCGGGAGGCGTGGGAGACCCAGTACGCCGAGGCGCAGCAGCGCTTCGAGCAGCACCAGGCGCAGGTCATCAAGTCCCGCGAGGCCGACGAGCAGGCCGCTGCCGAGGCGGGCAGCGCCGCTCCGGCGCCCGGCGGGCAGGCGTCCGGCGGCGGCGGTTCGTACTCCTCGGAGTCGGCCGACAACTCCGGCGCCCTGGCCTCGGACGAGGCGCTGGCCGCGCTTCGCGAGAAGCTGGCCGGTGGCCAGAGCTGACCAGCCGCCGCTAGTCGGCACCAGCTGAGCAGGTAAGGCCCGCTCCCCCTGGGGAGCGGGCCTTACGCATGCCCATGGCGCCGCACACTGACCGAAACGGAGTCCACGGTCACGCCGCGGGCGCCGTCGATCCTGATGCCCTCCTTGCCGCCGTGGACCGTGATCCCCCTGACGGTCCAGTACGAGGCGCCGTTCAGCCGCAGCCCGTAGCCGCCGCTCCCGGTGAGGACCGCCTTCGGGGAGCCGATGAGGGTGATCCGCGAGCCGGAGGTGCCGGAGGCGGTGATCTCGAAGCCGCCGTGGTACCTGCCGTCGGCGAGCCGGATCGTATCGCCGGGCCGGGCCCCGGCAAGGGCCTCCCTGAGCCCGTCCGCGTCATCGACGGAGATCGGGACGGCGGCGGCGGGAGCCTCCCGCCCGGTCATGCCCGCCGCGACCAGCCCGCCGGTGGCGATCAGTCCGGTGGCGATGGCGGTGAGGAGGGCGCGTAATCGGGTGGGTGTGCGGCCGGGGGAGTGCATAGGAGGCTGCCTTCCTGTGCCGTGGTCAGAGGTGAACACGCTGGGTTCGGGACAGTGAACGCCGGATGACATGGTGAACCGCTGACGGCTGGCGAAGATAGGCGTGCCGAATATGCGCGTCAACCCCGCGACGTGCGCCGACGTCGAGATCGGGCCGCTTCCGTTCGCCCCGGTGGGCACTTGGAGACGTCGCCCGATCGGGCCCCTCGGAGACGGGGTTGACGGCCGCTCGGAGACGGGGTTGACGGCCGCTCGGAGACGGGGTTGACGGCCGCTTGGAGACGGGGTTCAGCGCCGCTCGGCCATCGAAGGTCCGGCCCGGGGAATGCCCCCGCCCCCGTTCGGTGTTCTTCAATGCGAACACGAGGAGGAGCGGTCACAGTGCATGATCCGCAGGAGTTGTACGCATGGGAACCGAGCGGGCTGGCGGAGGTCGACGCGATAGCCTCGCGGGACTCGGCCGGGCTGGTGCTGCTGTACCACTTCGACGGCTATATCGACGCCGGCGAGACCGGGGACCAGATCGTGGAGCGGCTGCTCGACGGTCTGCCGCGCAAGGTGGTCGCGCGTTTCGACCATGACCGGCTGGTCGACTACCGGGCCCGCCGGCCCCTGCTGACCTTCCAGCGCGACCGGTGGACGGCGTACGAGACCCCGAAGATCGAGCTGCATCTGGTGCGCGACGCGACAGCGGCCCCGTTCCTGCTGCTCACCGGGCCGGAGCCGGATGTGGAGTGGGAGCGGTTCGCGGCGGCCGTGCACCAGATGGTCGAGCGGCTGGGCGTCAGGCTCGCGGTGAACTTCCACGGCATCCCGATGGGCGTGCCGCACACCCGGCCGGTCGGCATCACCCCGCACGGCAATCGCACCGATCTGATGCCCGGTCACCGGGGCTACTTCGACGAGGCCCAAGTGCCCGGCAGCGCCGAATCCCTGATCGAGTACCGGCTCGCCGAGGCGGGCCGCGATGTGCTCGGCGTCGCCGCGCATGTGCCGCACTATCTGGCCCGGTCGGCCTATCCGGACGCGGCGCTCACCGCGCTGGAGGCCATCACCGCGGCCACCGGTCTGGTGCTGCCGGGGCCGACGCACGCCCTGCGCAACGAGGCCCTCAGGACGCAGGAGGAGATCGAGCGGCAGATCTCGGAGGGCGACGAGGAACTGGTCGCGCTCGTACGGGGCCTCGAGCACCAGTACGACGCGGTGGCCGGGGCGGAGAGCCGCGGCAATCTGGTCGCGGAGCCGGCCGAGCTGCCCTCGGCGGATGAACTGGGCGCGGAGTTCGAACGGTTCCTTGCCGAGCGCGAGGGCGACGGCGGAGCCTGACCGATGACCCCACCGGTGTGCCGTATAGCGTGGGCCCCATGCTGAACCTGGGGCTCACGGGCGGAATCGGCGCGGGCAAGAGCGAGGTCTCACGGATTCTGACCTCATTGGGGGCGGTGCTGATCGACTCGGATCGGATCGCTCGCGAGGTGGTCGAGCCGGACACGCCGGGACTGGCCGCCGTGGTCGCCGAGTTCGGCCCCGAGGTGCTGACCGCCGACGGCCGTCTGGACCGGCCCAGGCTCGGCGGGATCGTCTTCACCGACCCGGAGCGGCTGAGCGCGCTGAACGCGATCGTCCACCCGCTGGTCCGGGACCGCTCCGCCGAACTCCAGGCCGCGGTCGCGCCCGATGCCGTGGTCGTCCATGATGTCCCCCTTCTGGCCGAGAACAAGCTGGCGCTGCTCTACGACCTGGTCATGGTCGTGGACGCCACGCCCGAGACCCAGCTCGACCGGCTGGTGCGGCTGCGCGGCATGGCCGAGGACGAGGCGCGGGCCCGGATGGCGGCACAGGCCACCCGCGCGGAACGGCTGGCCATCGCCGATGTCGTGATCGACAACAATGGCCCGATCGAGGCGCTGGAGCCGCAGGTCAGAAAGGTCTGGGCGGACCTGGTGCAGCGGGCGGCCACCGCGGAGGGCTGAGCGGGGGCGCGGTGCGCGCGGAGGCCTACGGCTGAGCCGGGGCGGGGCGCGATGAGCCGGGGCGTGGTGCGGAGCGTGCGGCGGCCCGTGGCGGGGAATGCCGCGTGCGGGGTGGTTGTTGTGCACCCCGTAGCGAACGATCATCCGTGACGGTTCATCCCATCCCCTCACTCCATCCACCGCCTCACCACCGAGTACGTACCCGGGGAAGGAAACGGCTGTGCCTACGCCCGAGACCCACGTCATCGACTTCCGCGCCGCCGAGCACCTGCTCGCCGCCCGAGACCCACGGGGCGCCGTCAAGCTGCTCGACTCGGTCATCAGCGCCCACCCCGAGAACACGGCGGCCCGGCTGCTCCGGGCGCGCGCGTTCTTCGGCGCGGCCCAGCTGCGCTCGGCGGAGCTGGAGTTCCAGCTGGTCCTGGAGCGCGAGCCGGACAACGCCTTCGCCCACTTCGCCCTGGCCCGCACCCTGGAGCGGGCCAACCGCTCGGCCGAGGCCACCCGCCACTTCCGGCTGGCCGCGGCGCTCGATCCGCGCCCGGACTTCGTGGAGGCGGCCCGGTTCGGCGAGAAGGGCGACCGGGACGGATAGGCGGGGCGCGGGCTCAGCCGCGGTGCTGGCCGGGGCCCGCATGCCGCCGTACGCGCCAGGTGCGCGGCGGTGCGCGGCGGGCGCCCGCGCCCCCGGTCAGCGCCAGAGGGCGAAGCCGCCGAGGACCACCGCGCCCAGCAGCACCACCCCGCCGAGCCCGAGCGCCACTCCGCGCTGACGGGCGATGTCGTACGGGTCGGCCTCCGGTCCCCGCCGCGCCTCCCGCCGCCCGTACGGCTCTCCGGTCCCGGAGAGCATCAGCCCGAGCGCACAGAGCGCGATGCCGATCGCCAGCACCCCCATGACGGCCCCCTGTCGCCGCAGGTACTCAGCAGGTACTGGGCAGTATCCCCCGGAACGCGGCGCTCCCCGCCGTCGATATCCCGTCACCGACGGAGCGTCGTGCCCGCCTTACGGTGGCCACGCGCTTCAGGACGGCGATGCCTTACGGCGCCCACGCTTCAGCGGCGTCGCCCTTACGGATCCCGCCGTCGTCCTTGCCGCCCTTACGGAGCCCTTCGCCGCCCGTGGCTCCGCCCGCGCTCGGCGATCGGTGCGTACGGCGGCACATCCCGGCCCGGCTGATAGTGCGGCCCCTGCCGGATGTGCCGGATGACCAGGACGAGGTCGATCAGCGTGACGACGGCGAGCGCCCCGCACGCCGCCGCCCACCCCGGCCGGCCCGCGACGGCGAAGGCCACCGCGCCGCCGAGCGTCCAGAGCAGCCCCCACGTGGCCAGCCCCAGCCGCATCCGCAGCGGACTGCGCGCGTGGATCGGTTCATCACCTGTTCGGATCAGCCGCATCGGCATGGCACTGCATCTCCCGTTTTCGGCTGTTTCCTCCCGCTTTCCGCCCTCTCGAATCTACCGCCCGGGGACGCCGACCGACACCTGAGATCATGTCGTGTGCATCCACACGGGACGGCATGGGACCAGGACGATGAGGAGCTGCCAGTGATCCGCCAGTCATGGGACGAAACAGCCGCCAAGCGGGCCCGCGTCCGCGGCTGCCTGCTGGGCGGTGCGATCGGCGACGCTCTCGGCAATCCCATCGAGTTCCTGTCGCTGCGGTCGATCCGCGAGACCCATGGCGCCGCGGGCGTCACCACCCTCGTCCCGGACGGCAGCGGAGTCGTGGGCCGGGTCACCGATGACACCCAGATGACACTCTTCACGGCCGAGGGCCTGATACGGGCCCACGCCAGAACCTCGTCCAAGGGGATCGAAGGGTCCGAGACCGCCGTCGTCCGCCATGCCTATCTGCGCTGGCTGGACACCCAGAACCACCCCGGGCCGCCACCCGCCGAGGGCACCGGGGACCTGGTCCGCTCCGGCTGGCTGCGCACCCAGCCCTGGCTGTACGCCCGCCGCGCCCCCGGCAACGCCTGCCTCTCCGGCCTCGCCGCGAAGCACGTCCCCGCCCCGCGCGCTCCCCTCGACGGCACCCCCGGCCCGGTGAACACCGGCTCCAAGGGCTGCGGCACCGTGATGCGCTCGGCGCCGTTCGGCCTCACCGGGCTCGACCCCCGCGACTGCTTCGAACTCGCCGCCCGCTGCGCCCAGATCACCCATGGCCATCCGACGGGTTACTACGCGGCCGGTGCCCTGGCCGCCATGATCGCCTGCCTGCTCGACGGCGAGTCCCTGGAAGGCGCGACCCTGCGCACCCTGGAACTCCTCGCCCGCTACCCCGGCCACGAGGAGACCACCGCCGCCCTCCGTAAGGCGGTCGACCTGGCGGCCGAGGGCGATCCGACCCCCGAGAAGGCCGAATCGCTCGGCGGCGGCTGGGTCGCCGAGGAGGCGCTGGCCATCGCGGTCTACAGCGCCCTGGCCCGCACCCCCGCCCAGCAGATCCTGTACGGCCCCGGTGGCAAGATCAGCTACGACCCGGCGCCCCCGCGCACCCCCGTCCAGGCGGCCCTGCTGCTCTCCGTCAACCACTCGGGTGACAGCGACTCGACGGGCTCGGTCTGCGGCAACATCCTCGGCGCCCACCACGGCGACCTCCGCCTCCCGCCGTCCTGGCTGTCCCTGACCGAGGGCCGCGGCACGATCGCCGAACTCGCCGACGACTTCGCCTCCGAGTTCCACCGTTCGGTGGAGCTGTACGAGCCCTACGACGACGTGGTCTTCCCCCGCGACCGCTACCCGCTCAGCTGACCGCCCCGGGGACTCAGACCGCCCCGGAGCCGTCCGTACGGCCGCGCCGGAACCGGCGCCGCAGCTTGTGGAGGAAGAGGAAGCGCTCGCGCTTCTCGCGGGTGCTGCGGTCGAGCTCTTCCATGAGCCGCTTGGAGCGCTGCTCCATGTCGAGTTCGTCGAGGACGCGGTCGATCTCCGCCAGCAGGGCACCGTGCAGCTGCCACTGGCGGGGGTGCTCCTGGACCCGGCGCAGCAGGAGGTCGGCGCCGCGGTCGCGGCTGGCGTGGGCCTTGACGAGTTCGCTGGAGAGGCGGGATTCGGCCTCTTCGGCGTTGGCGCTGACCTGGGTGGTGACCAGGACGGCGAAGCTCTCGACGGCGGCGGCGAGATGGATGAAGAGGTCCTTCAGGGCATCGGCCACGTCCTGGGGGAAGAGGGGTTCGTCCGTCCGCGCCCTGGCGAGGTCGGTCAGGGTGCGGGACATGACGCGCAGGATGACGGTGCAGATCTCCAGCGTGTCCAGGCCGGTGCGGAGCACCACGCGGTAGAGGAGGCCCTCCTTGACGCGGGGGTTGAGCCGCACACTGTCCTCCGCCTGCCGGAGGGCGGCGTCGACCTGGGAGATGTCGTGGTCGAGGCGGCGGGCCTCGTAGAGCCGGGCGGCGGCGCGGTCGACGGCGATCTGGCTGCCCAGCTCCTCGCCGATGTGCAGCAGCAGCTGACGCATCCGGCGGGCCAGGTCCTCGATGGACTTGCCGGCCGTCTCGACCCACACCGGAGGCGCGAGGAAGAAGTTGAAGCCCATCCCGACACCGGCCCCGATGAGGGTCTCCAGCACCCGGTCCCAGGCGTAGGTGGTCACCTGCGCCACGCCCAGGACCAGCATGGCGCTGATCGCCACCTCCTGGACCCAGTCGCCCACGCGCGTGAGATAACCGGCGGTCTGGGCGGCGAGGATGATCAGGCACAGGCTCCACCAGGTCAGCCCCACCAGCACGCTGAAGGCGACGGCGATCAGGACGCCCACGACCACGGCCTCGACCCTGCGGAGGCTTCTGGTGAGGGTCGCGTAGAGGGTGACCTGGACGACGAGGAGGGCGGTCAGCGGCGCGGTGAGCGGGGCGGGTTCCTTGCTGAGCTCGAGGGCGACGACGTAGGCGATGGTCGCGGCCGCCGTGGAGCGCACGGTCTGAACGACGACCGGGTCATGGCGTCGTTTGACGAGCTCCGCCAATGGGTCGAGAACGTCGGGCACGTACATGCCCTTTCCACGTCGAGGGGGCCGCCATGTCATCGGGTTTCGCGGACGGGTTAACGTGTCGGGCGTGATCAGCCCATTGAACGGAACGCAAGGGACGGGGGACGGCGCGGCGCTTCCCGGAAGCACCGGCCCGGCCGCCACCGTCGAGGCTCATCCGCGCCAGGTCGGGCGGGTACGGACGGAGTACGCACCCGATCCGGACGGGGACCCGGACCCCGGCGAGATCGTCTGGACATGGGTGCCGTACGAGGAGAACGACGGCCGCGGCAAGGACCGGCCGGTGCTGGTGGTCGCGCGGGAGCGGGCCGGGACGCTGCTCGCCGTGCAGCTGTCGAGCAAGCGGCACGACGCCGACCGCGAGTGGGTGCCGATCGGCTCCGGGCCGTGGGACCGGGCCGGGCGGGAGTCATGGGTCGATGTGGACCGGGTGCTGCGGGTGCACCCGGACGGGATGCGGCGTGAGGCGTGTGCGCTCGACCGGCCGCGCTTCGACCTGGTCGTCATGCGGCTGCGGCAGCGGTACGGCTGGAGCTGAGCGCGGTTCGGCGTGTCTCCGGATGATCTTGAGGAAACGTCTCAGCCGTCGGCCAGCGTCAGCAGCTTGGTGACCGTGTTCCAGTTGCGGGCGGTGGCCGGCACGCCGAGCCGGGCGTTGGTGATCTTCGCCGCCAGCTTGGAGCGGCCGACCCCGTCCGGGCAGTGCAGGAAGATCTCGCGGCCGATGAGGCGGAACGCCTCCGGGGCGTGGACGGCCGGATCCAGCGCGTCCAGCGCGGCCGTGTCCGCGGGCACGTCCGCCAGGAAGACCACATGCAGGGTCTTGGGCTCGGCGACGGCCTCCGGATAGGGATTGGCCTCGATCGCCGCGGCCAGCTCGTCGCGCGTACGGACCATGACGTCCACGGGAAAGCCGAGACCGGCGGCGAAGTGGTCCTCGAGCGTGCGGGCCGTTTGCCCGGGAGGGGTGCCGGGGTCGGCGAAGACGATATTGCCGGTCTGGAGGTGGACGGTGACGTCCTCGAAGCCCAGCTCGGCCATCAGCTCACGCTGCCGGGCCATGGGGAACTTCCTGTTCCCGCCCACATTGATGCCGCGGAGCAGCGCTATCTGAGATGCCATGGCCGGAGGGTACCTCTCCGGAGTCCCTGAGCCCTGGAGTCCAGAGCTCCCCGGACCCACGGCATGATGGGGGCGTGCGGCTCGAAGCGATCACCTGGGAACGGCTGACCGACGCGACCGCCGACCGCATCGCCGGGCTGACGGCGGCGGACGGCAGCCCCTGGCTGAGGGTCGCCGTCGACGGGGCTCCGGCGGCGCCCACCGGTGAGCTGGCGCGGGGTCTGGCGGAGGCGCTGCGCGTCCTCGGCCGGCCGGTGCTGGTGGTCGCGGCGGCCGGGTTCTGGCGGCCCGCCTCGCTGCGCTACGAGTACGGGAAGCGGGACCCCGACGCGTATTACGACCGGTGGCTGGACACCGGCGCGCTGTGGCGCGAGGTCTTCGATCCGCTGGAACCGGGGCCGGGCGGCACCGGGCGGGTGCTGCCCGACCTGTGGGATCCGGAGACCGACCGGGCCACGCGCAGCCCGTACGCCGAACTTCCGCCGGGCGGGGTGCTGTTGCTGCACGGCGCGCTGCTGCTGGGGCACTGGTTCCCGTTCGACCTCTCGGTGCATCTGCGGCTGTCCCCCGCCGCCCTCGCCCGCCGCACCGACGAGGGCGACCACTGGACCCTGCCCGCCTTCGCGCGCTACGAGGACGAGGTGGGGCCCGGTGAGGCGGCGGATGTGGTGGTGCGGACGGACGACCCCCGGCATCCGGCCTGGCACCGCCCGGAGTCGTAGCCGGGTACGTTCGAGGCGGTGCAGGGGGGCGGGTCCGGGTTGGCGCGCGGGGGTCACTTCTTGGTCGGCGGGCATTCCTTCCAGGCGAAGTGATAGGTGGTGCTCACATCGCCGTCCGTCGAGTCCATGGCGATGAAGCTGGTCGTTTCCTGGGTGTTGGACGTTCCGGCGTTGGCCCGCAACTCGGTGTTGATGTTGAAGTTGCGGAGTTCACCGCAGGGCGACCACACCACGGTGGCGATATCGGATACGTCGGTGGCCTGCCAGTTGTCGTCGTAGGCGCCGTTGTAGCTATGCGTGTTCGACGAGGTCTGCGACTGCCCCTGGAAGTAGTACGAGGCTTTCTGCGTGGCGGACGCGCCCTTTTCCAGATGGGCGAAACCACGGTAGTCGACACTGGCGATGGCGTAGGAGAAGCCCTGTGGCACATGCATGACCAGACTCAGCTGACAGTTCTTTCTGAAGTCCGTCGGCTTGGCTCCCTTGCCCACCTGCGCGAGATACTCGCTGTAGGTCACGGTGAAGGCCGTGTTGTCCGGGGAGACGGCGATCGCCGCGGTGCCCGCCGGGCAGCCCGACCCATTCACGGTCGCGACCGTGATCACGATCTTGTCGGGCGGCACGGTGTCGAACGGGGGTTGCGCATATGCCTGGGAAGTGAGCGTCGAGGCGAATAACGCCGCGACCACGCCGCCTGCGTACAGAACACCGGGCATGATTCTCCATTCGATGGTGGATTTACCGGGCTACCGGACGGCGGAAGGGCATTCCTTCCAGGCGAGGTGGTAAACCGTGTTGACCCCACCGTCCGTCGAGTCCATGGCCATGAAGCTGGTGGTGCCCGTAGGAGAGGTGCCGGCGTTGACCCGCAGCTCGGTGTTGACGTTGAAGTTGCGGTCCTGGCCGCAGGGGGCCCACACCAGGGCGCTGTAGTCGGTGCTGTCGGTGGTCTGCCAGTTGTCGTTGTACGGACCGCTGAAGTCATGGGTCCGCGACGCGGTGTCCGCCGAGCCCTGGAAGTAGTAGCTCGCCTTCTCGGTGCCCTTGGCGCCCTTTTCGAGGTAGCCATAGCCCCGGTAGTCGACCTGGGCGATGGCGTAGGTGAACCCCTGCGGCACATGCACGCCCAGGCTGAGCTGGCAGTTCTTCCGGATGTCGGTCGGGTCCGCGCCGGGTCCTACCTGAGCGAGATAGTCGCTGTAGGTCACGGTGAACGCCGAGTTGTCGGCTGCGACGGCCACGGCGGTGGTGCCCTTGGGGCAGCCCGATCCGTTCACCGTCTTGACGCTTATCTGGATCTTTTCCGGCGGCCCATCAGGAGCCGAGGAAACACCCTGGGTGGAAAGGGCCGAGGCGAATAGCGCCGCGACCGCGCCGCCCGCGAGCAGAACACCGGACATGGCTCTCCAATTCGATCACTTGTGGGGACGTAGTTGAGCGATGAATTTCCGATGAGCGGGAAGAGCGAGGAAGTGCGGGGAAGAGCGAGGAAGCGCAAGGAAGTGCGGGGGGTGCGGGACGTGCGGGAAGTGCCGGCAGAGCGGGTGGCACGCACGATCTGTGGCGCGGGAAGAGCTGAAGAGCGGAAGAGCGTTATCGCGCGGTACGGTTCGTACGGCTGAACGCAATGAGAGCCCCATGCCCGGCTGGTGACGGAAAGCCAGGGCGATGGGCGCTCTTAAGATAAGGGTGATAGGCAAGCACCACAAGACGGCCGCGGAATTCCGGAACAAGATATTTCCGTCCGGCCGGGAAGAACGATTCAGAAGAGCGGTTGCGGAAGAACGCCTTCCAGCGCCAGCAGGATGCGCTTGGTCTCCAGCCCGCCGCCGAAGCCGCCGATGCCCCCGCTACTCTCCACCACCCGGTGGCATGGCACGACGACCGGCAGTGGATTGCTCCCCATGGCCACGCCGACGGCGCGGGCCGCGCCCGGCTCACCCACCCGGTCGGCGAGGTTCTGATAGCCGACGACCGTGCCAAAGGGCACATGGGCGGCCAGTTCCCGCAGCACCCGGCGGTTGAAGCCGGTGATCAGGGACCAGTCCAGGGAGAGGGTGAACGCCTTGGTGTCCCCGGCGAAATAGCTTTCCAGCTGCCGTATCGCCTCGGCGAGATGCCCGGCGCAGCGAGGTGCGGACGGGGCGGGCGCGGTGCCGGGGGCCTCGGACGGCGCGGCGGTGGGCTCGGCGCCGAGGCGGCGGGTGAGCCTGGCGACGGTTTCGGCGGCCGTCTTCTCCTCCGCGTGGAAGACCACCTGGGCCAGCCCCTCGTCGGTGGCCGCGAGCAGCAGCGGGCCGATGGGTGTGGCCAGGACCGCCCAGGCCCAGGCGCGCGCGTCCGGGCCCTCCGGGCGCTCCCGCCGCTCCGGCCGGTCCCGCGGGTCCGGCTGTGTCTGCCGCTCTGCGATCGTCACGCCTTCAGCGTAGAGCGCCCCACTGACAGCGCCCCCACCGACGGCGCCCCCACCGACGGCGCCCCACCGACGGCGCCCCCACCGATAGCGCCCCCGATAGCGCCCCGCCGGTCGGCCGGCGGGGCGCCTCGTCAGGGGGAGCCGTGGCTCACGAGGCGTCGTCGAGGGCGTCCCGGATCACATCGGGCTTGTTGGTGATGATGCCGTTCACGCCCATGCCCGCGACCGAGACCGCCGGCGGGCCGTCGTTGACGGTCCAGGTGTAGACCTCCAGCGGCTTGCCGTGCGCCCCGTCCACCGACCGCACCGCGGACACATAGCCGGCGTCGATGGTCTTATAGCTGGGGTTGATCTGGTCGGAGAACTCGGCGTACTCCGGCAGATCGGCGACGGCCGGGGTGCCCAGGAAGCCGGTCTTGACGTCAGGGCGCAGCTGGTGGACGGTCCGCACGGAGTCGGCGCTGAAGCTCTGGATGATCAGCCGCCGCTTGTGCCGGTGGTCCAGCCAGCCCTCTCTCCTCAGCTCCCGCAGCGTCTGGCGCTCGACCCCCGGATAGAGCTCGGGGGCCTTGAGCTCCAGCAGCAGCTTTTGGTGGTTGTCCGAAACCCGGTCCATGTACTCCTCCAGGGTGGGCACCGCCTCGCCCTGGAACTCGGGGCCGAACCAGCTTCCGGCGTCCAGCTTCTCGATCTCGTCGAGGGTGAAGTCGGAGATCTTCCAGGGCGCGCGGTCCGGGAAGACCTGCTCGACGTCGGTGGTCCGGCTCAGCGTGGTGTCGTGCATGACGATCAGCTCGCCGTCCCTGGTGCGCTGGACGTCGTTCTCCACCCAGTCGATGCCCAGGTCGTCGGCGGCATCGACGGCGGCCAGGGTGTTCTCGGGGGCGTACGCGGAGGCACCGCGATGGGCCACGGTGACCGTGTGGTGGTGCGTCGTCCGGCCGGTGGCCTGGGCCGTGGCCGTGGGGAGGAAGAGCGCGGACATCCCGATGAGCGCGCCGGTTAACGCGGCGGCCGGGCGGATCTGCATACGGACTCCTCGCGTCGTCTGATTCTCGTCCGACTCATGGACGGGCAGAGGGTCCCAGATGCACGGCAGTGGAGGATAGGTGCCGGATGGACGGAAAATTCGTGCCACGGGCGACATCGTGCGCATGATCATCCGAATCCGGCCGGAGGTCCGGGGAGGGGGTGGTGCGGACGAGCGCTCCGCCGTTGTCAGTGGTGAGTCGTACGGTTGGTCTCATGCGGCCCGTAACTCAGCTCGAACGCAAGGTGGCGCCCTTCGAGGTCGTCAGCCCTTATCAGCCCAGTGGCGACCAGCCCACCGCCATCGCCGACCTCGACCGGCGCGTCCGCGCGGGGGAGAGGGATGTCGTCCTGCTCGGCGCGACCGGCACCGGCAAGTCCGCGACCACCGCATGGATGATCGAGAAGCTTCAGCGGCCCACGCTGGTCATGGCTCCGAACAAGACGCTGGCCGCCCAGCTGGCCAATGAGTTCCGCGAGCTGCTGCCGAACAACGCGGTCGAGTACTTCGTCTCGTACTACGACTACTACCAGCCCGAGGCGTACGTCCCGCAGTCGGACACCTACATCGAGAAGGACTCCTCGATCAACGAGGAGGTGGAGCGGCTGCGTCACTCGGCGACGAATTCGCTGATCACCCGGCGTGATGTGATCGTGGTGGCCTCCGTCTCCTGCATCTACGGCCTCGGTACGCCGCAGGAGTACGTGGACCGTATGGTGCCGCTCAAGGTCGGCGAGGAGATCGACCGCGATCAGCTGCTGCGTCGCTTTGTCGATATTCAGTACAACCGCAACGACATGGCGTTCACCCGGGGCACCTTCCGGGTCCGCGGCGACACCATCGAGATCTTCCCGGTCTACGAGGAGCTCGCGGTCCGCATCGAGATGTTCGGCGACGAGATCGAGGCGCTGTCCACGCTCCATCCGCTCACCGGCGAAGTGATCAGCGATGACCATGAGCTGTATGTGTTCCCGGCCACCCACTACGTGGCCGGGCCCGAGCGCATGGAGAAGGCCATCGCCGGGATCGAGGCCGAGCTCACCGAGACCCTGGCCCGGATGGAGAAGCAGGGCAAGCTGCTGGAGGCCCAGCGGCTGCGGATGCGCACCACCTACGACATCGAGATGATGCGGCAGATCGGCACCTGCTCCGGTATCGAGAACTACTCGCTGCACATCGACGGCCGTGAGACCGGATCCCCGCCGCACACCCTGCTGGACTACTTCCCGGAGGACTTCCTCCTGGTCATCGACGAGTCGCATGTCACGGTGCCGCAGATCGGCGCGATGTACGAGGGCGACGCCTCCCGGAAGCGGACCCTGATCGAGCACGGCTTCCGGCTGCCCTCCGCACTGGACAACCGCCCGC
This sequence comes from Streptomyces endocoffeicus, assembly GCF_016741935.1. Classification (GTDB taxonomy): domain Bacteria; phylum Actinomycetota; class Actinomycetes; order Streptomycetales; family Streptomycetaceae; genus Streptomyces; species Streptomyces endocoffeicus. Next base: position 155,532 of record NZ_JAERRG010000010.1, read on the forward strand.
TGAAGTGGGAGGAGTTCCTGAAGCGCGTCGGCCAGACGGTCTATCTCTCGGCCACCCCGGGGACGTACGAGATGTCCCGCGGCGACGGCTTCGTGGAGCAGATCATCCGCCCGACCGGGCTGGTCGACCCGGAGGTCGTCGTCAAGCCGACCGAGGGCCAGATCGACGACCTCATCCATGAGATCCGCACCCGCACCGAGAAGGACGAGCGCGTCCTGGTCACCACCCTCACCAAGAAGATGGCCGAGGACCTCACCGACTACATGCTCGAGCTGGGCATTCAGGTGCGCTATCTGCACAGCGATGTGGACACCCTGCGCCGGGTCGAGCTGCTGCGCGAGCTGCGCGCCGGTGAGTTCGACGTGCTGGTGGGCATCAACCTGCTGCGGGAGGGCCTCGACCTTCCGGAGGTCTCGCTGGTCGCCATCCTCGACGCCGACAAGGAGGGCTTCCTGCGCTCGGGCACCTCGCTGATCCAGACCATCGGCCGCGCCGCCCGTAACGTCTCGGGCCAGGTGCATATGTACGCCGACAAGGTCACCCCGGCGATGGCGAAGGCCATCGACGAGACCAACCGCCGCCGCGAGAAGCAGATCGCGTACAACAAGGCGAACAAGATCGATCCGCAGCCGCTGCGGAAGAAGATCAACGACATCGTGGCCCAGATCGCCCGCGAGGACGTCGACACGGAGGAGCTGCTCGGCACCGGCTACCGCAAGACGAAGGACGGCAAGGGCGCGGAGGCGGCCGGGCCGGCGGCCGGCGGCAAGGCGGCCAAGGGCGGCAAGGCCAAGGCCGCCAAGGGCAAGGCCAAGGAGGCGGTGCTGACCGACCGGCCCGCGGCCGAGCTCGCCGAGCAGATCGAGGAGATGACCGACCGCATGCGGGCCGCGGCGGCGGAGCTCCAGTTCGAGGTGGCGGCCCGACTGCGCGACGAGGTCTCGGAGTTGAAGAAGGAGCTGCGGCAGATGCGGGAGGCCGGAGTTTCCTGATCATCGGGCGCCCCGGGTCCTCACCGGGGCGCCCGTGGGTTCCCTGTGTTGCAAGACCGACACAAAAGTCCGCTCGTCCGGCCGGAGTCCTGGTCGCAGTGCATAGGGTTTTCGGAAGGGCCGTGCGTACGGCGCGGCCACGGCCGCACACCCGCGGCGGCCACGGGGAATCGAGAGACGAGAGTAGGGACAGCGCGTGACGGTCAACATGTCCAAGGGACAGGCCATCAGCCTGCAGAAGGCCGACGGGGGCACCCTGACCGCGGTGCGGATGGGGCTGGGCTGGCAGGCGGCGCCCCGCCGCGGGCTGTTCGGCTCCCGTACGCGGGAGATCGACCTCGACGCGTCGGCCGTCCTCTTCGCCGACAAGCAGCCGACCGATGTCGTCTTCTTCCGCCACCTGGTCAGCGATGACGGCTCGGTCCGCCACACCGGTGACAACCTCGTGGGCGGCGCCGGACAGGGCGGCGACGACGAGGCGATCCTGGTCGACCTCCAGCGGGTGCCCGTCCATATCGACCAGATCGTCTTCACGGTGAACTCCTTCACCGGCCAGACCTTCGCCGAGGTGCAGAACGCGTTCTGCCGGCTGGTGGACGAGACCAACGGCCAGGAGCTCGCCCGCTACACCCTCACCGGCGGCGGGCAGTACACCGCCCAGATCATGGCCACGGTCCAGCGCGCGGGCAGCTCCTGGCAGATGAAGGCGGTCGGCGAGCCGGCCAACGGACGCACCTTCCAGGACCTGATGCCGCACATCCTGCCGCATCTGTAAGGGCGTACCGCGTCTGTAAAGGCGTACCGCCCAGGTGAGCGCGTCGGCCCGGTTGAGCAGAGCTCGCCGGGCCGACGCGCTCACCGCACCACCGCATCACCACTCACACGTACGGCACACAGCGGAACACAACGAGGGGACGCAGCCATGACGGCCGAGCTGGTCCGAGGGCAGAACCACCCGCTGCCCCAGACCCGTTTGGAGATCCGGATCTCTGCGGGCAATCCGATCGTGGCCGGGGCGACACTCGGCGATGAGCGGGGCACGGTGCACGGCGCCGAATGGGTCGCGCATCCCGCCTCGCCCCAGCTGGCCGGGATAGAGGTGCCCAAACAGGCGGCGGCCGCCCACCGGCTCGCCGTGGACCTCGGCGCGATGCCCGGGCACATCCACCGGGTCACCGTGCTGCTCGCGCTGCCGACCGGCGTCGGCGGCCCGGCCCGGTTCGGCGCCATGGCCGCGCCGTTCGTCGCCGTCACCGGCCTCGACGGCACCGAGATCGTCAGCTACACCATCACCGATCTGGACTCGGAGTCCGCGGTGGCGGCCCTGGAGCTGTACCGCAGGCAGGACGCCTGGAAGGTGCGCGCCATCGGCCAGGGGTACGCGGGCGGGCTGGCCGCCATGCTGCACGACCAGGGACTGGAGCAGGGCACCGACCTCGCGGCGCGGATCAACGAGGCGGTGGCCCGCGGCATGGCCCGCTCGGTCGCCCAGCCCCCGCCCCGCCCGGAGGGCGACGGCCGGGTGCGCACGGCCGCCGCGGGCGGCGGCACCGACCCGGCCCCGGCCCAGCCGCAGACCCCGCCGCAGCAGCCGCAGGGCACGCCCCAGCAGCCGCAGGGCACGCCCGCCGCCGGAGGGCCCATCGACTACCAGCACCCGAGCCGCCGTACGGCCGCGCCGCCCACACCCCCGCCCACGGCGCCGCCCGCCGCGCCCGGACAGCCCACCCGGCCGGTCGCGGGCGACGCCTCCGGCTGGTCCATGGACGAGCGGCTCTACAACCAGGTCTGGGGGATGTTCGAGGACCTGGCCCGGACGACCGCCGCCTACCGCAGCGCGGTGGACTTCGCCGAGTCCCGCATGGAGCAGGAGCTGGACCGGGTGCTCTCCGACCCGTGCACCCGGGTGGGCCCGGCCGCCGACTCCGCGCGCGCCGAGGCGCGCGCCAAGCAGACCGACCTCGTCGAGCAGGCCCGGATCGCCCTCGACCGCGATCTGGCGCAGCTCATCTCCGAGGCCGAGGTGGTGGAGCCCGCGCTGCCGTACGCCTACGCCCGCTGGGACAGCCCGGTGTGGCAGGCGTACGAGGTGCCGATGGAGGTCCCGATGGCCCTGCGTCTGGGCGATCTGCACCTTCCGGAGCGCGCCGATCTGCGCATCCCCATGCTGGTGCGGCTGCCGCTGGAGCGGGGGCTGTGGATCGACGCCGGGCGTTCGAGCTCGTTCGACGGGCCGGCCGACTCCGGTGAGCTGCGCAGGCTGGCCGCGGACGCGGCGGTGGCGATCGCGGCGCGGATGCTGGCCGTCTATCCGGCGGGGGAGTTCGCGGTGCATGTGATCGACCCGGCGGGTTCGGCCGCGGGCTCGTTCGCCCCGCTGGTGGGGTCGGGTGTGCTGGCCGAGCCGCCGGCGGCCGGGGCCCAGGGGGTCTCGGCGGTGCTCGCCGCGCTGACCCAGCGTGTCGACCTGGTGCAGATGGCGATCCGCAGCCGGGCCACGGACGCGCTGCCGCCGGATATGGACACCGCCGAGCAGCTGCTGATCGTCCATGACTTCCCGCACGGCTTCGACGACCGGGCCGTCACCCAGCTGCGCTATCTGGCGGACGAGGGGCCGTCGGTGGGCGTGCATCTGATGATGGTCGCCGACCGCGAGGACGCGCGGGCCTACGGTCCGGTGCTGGACCCGCTGTGGCGGTCGCTGCTGCGGCTCACGCCGGTGGCCGACGACCACCTCGCCGACCCCTGGGTGGGCCACGCGTGGACGTATGAGCCGCCGACGGTGCCGCCGGGCAGCCGGGTGCTGGACCAGGTGCTGGGGGAGGTGGGGAGGGCCGCGCAGGCTCTGAGGGCCGCGCGGGCCCGCCAGTCCTATGGCGGCTGACCAGGGTTGACCTGGTTCTGACCAGGGCTTTTGCCTTTCTCTTTACTATCTCATGGGGATTCCTGTACTCTCTTTTACGCGGAGGGGAGTACTCCTTAGCGGTGTTCCCGTCACCACGGATTCCGTCCGGCACCAGGAGGCCGGACGGAATCCCGGGACTCCGGTCCATGGCGCGGTCCATGGGCGGAAGAGACCTCCGGCAGCGACGACGCTGAGACTGCCGTACGAATGCCGGAGGAACCGTGGACGTATCCGTGACCATGTGGGGGCTGACGATCATCGGCCTCTGCGCCCTGATCGCCGTCGACTTCTTCATAGGCGGCCGCAAACCGCATGAGGTCTCCATGAAGGAGGCCGGGATCTGGACCGCCGTCTGGGTCGCCCTCGCCGGGCTCTTCGGGCTCGGGCTGCTGGTCTTCGCGGGCGGTCAGCCCTCCGGCGAGTTCTTCGCGGGTTTCATCACCGAGAAGTCGCTGAGCGTCGACAATCTCTTCGTCTTCGTCCTGATCATGGCGAAGTTCTCCGTGCCGACGATCTACCAGCAGCGGGTGCTGATGGTGGGTGTGCTCATCGCCCTGGTGCTGCGCGCGGTCTTCATCGCCGCCGGTGCCGCGATCGTCTCGACCTTCGCCTGGGTCTTCTACATCTTCGGCGCCTTCCTCATCTGGACGGCCTGGAAGCTCATCCAGGAGGCGCGGGCCGATGAGGAGGAAGAGGAGTTCGAGGAGAACCGGCTGCTCAAGGCGGTCGAGAAGCGAGTCCCGTCCACCGACCGGTACCACGACACCAAGCTGTTCATCGTGGAGAACGGCAAGCGGCTGATGACCCCGATGCTGATCGTCATGCTGGCGATCGGCACCACCGACGTCCTCTTCGCGCTGGACTCGATACCCGCGATCTTCGGCCTCACCCAGGATCCGTACATCGTCTTCACCGCCAACGCCTTCGCGCTGATGGGCCTGCGCCAGCTGTACTTCCTCATCGGCGGCCTGCTCAAGAAGCTGGTCCACCTCTCGTACGGGCTGTCGATCATCCTCGGCTTCATCGGCGTCAAGCTGGTGCTGCACGCGCTGCACGAGTCCGGGGTGCATGTCCCGGAGATCAGCATCCCGGTCTCGCTCGGGGTCATCTGCGCGGTGCTCGCCGTCACCACGGCCACGAGTCTGTACGCCTCGAAGAAACAGGCCCTGGCGGAGGCGGGGAACGGGGAGGACCGGGCCCGGGACAAGGACAGCGTCGACGTCTGACGGCGCCCGCGGCGTCACCGCCCTGACGGCGCCCGAGAGCGCCCGGCGGCGTCTGACAGCTGCCCAGTCCCGGATCCGGGAGACGGGCTCACACAGCCGCCTCCCCGGCCTCCAGAGGCCGTACGGCCGACCGTCCACCATCCGGACGGTCGGCCGTCGGCCGTGTCTCCGGCAGCAGGGCGAAGCAGCCCAGGCTCAGCAGCGCCACGCCGGTCAGATACGCGGCGACGCCCCAGGGCGGGCCGTCGCCGTGGGAGACCGCCGTCGCCACGATCGGGGTGAGCGCCCCGCCCAGGACGCCCGCGAGGTTGTAGCCGAGCGCCGCCCCCGTACACCGCACCCGCGCCTCGAACAGCTCGGGCAGATAGGCCGAGGTCACGGCGAACATGGTGATGAAGGCGAGCAGCGCGCCCAGGAAGCCCAGGAACATCAGCGGCGGCTCACCGGTGCGCAACAGCGCGACCAGCGGAAACATCCACACCACGATGGCCACGCAGCCCACCAGGCACATCGGCCGCCGCCCGAAGCGGTCGCCGAGATGGGCCGCCAGGGGCGTCAGGGCGCCCAGGACCGCCACGGCCGCCATGATGCAGCCCAGCAGGGTGGTGCGGGCGACCCCGAGCCGCTCCGTGCCGTACGCCAGCGCCCAGGTGGTGACCGCGTAGAAGACGGCGTAGCCCACCGCGAGACCGCCCGCGGTCAGCAGGACCAGCCGCCAGTGGCCGCGCACCACCTCGGCCAGCGGCGCGGCGGCCTGCTCGCCGCGCTCGGCCAGCTCCCGGAACCGCGGGGACTCGGTCACCTGGGCCCGCAGCAGCAGCCCGGCGCCCGCCAGCAGCCCCGCGCCCCAGAACGGCACCCGCCACCCCCAGGACCGGAACTCGCCATCGCTCAGCGTGGCCGACAGGGCCAGCATCGTGCCGTTGGCCAGCAGAAAGCCGATGGACGGGCCGACTTGCGGAAAGCCCGACCACAGCCCGCGCCGTGCGGCGGGCGCGTGCTCGGCGGTCAGCAGCACCGCGCCGCCCCATTCGCCGCCCAGCCCCAGCCCCTGCAGGAAGCGCAGCACGAGCAGCAGGACGGGGGCGGCGATGCCGATCGAGTCGTAGGTCGGGACGAAGCCCACGGCGACGGTGGCGAGACCGGTGAGCAGCAGTGAGGCGATGAGCACCGGACGGCGCCCGTGGCGGTCGCCGAGGGGCCCGAAGAGCATCGAGCCCAGCGGCCGGGAGACGAAGCCGACGGCGAAGGTGCCGAAGGCGGCGAGGGTGCCGGCCAGCGGCGAGAAGGTGGGGAAGAACAGCGGGCCGAGGACGAGCGCCGCGGCCGTGCCGTAGACGAAGAAGTCGTAGAACTCGATCGCGGTGCCGGCCATGGACGCGGCGGCGAGGCGGACCATGGACGGTGAGCGGTCATGCTGCGGAGAGCGGTCGTGCTGCATGACGCGACAACCGGCCCGGCCCGCCGGGGGTCACGGGGCGTACGGAGGCACGCGGCGCTCCGGGGCGTGCGAGCGCCGCTACCAGCCGCGCTCGCGCCACTCGCCGAGGTGCGGGCGCTCGGCGCCGAGGGTGGTGTCGTCGCCGTGGCCGGGGTAGACCCAGGTCTCGTCGGAGAGCTGGTCGAAGAGCTTGGTCTCGACGTCGTTGAGCAGGCTCTCGAACGCCTTGGGATCCTTACGGGTGTTACCGACCCCGCCCGGGAAGAGGCAGTCGCCGGTGAACACGTGCGGATGGCCGTGCGGATCGTCGTAGATCAGGGCGATGCTGCCCGGGGTGTGGCCGACCAGATGGCGGGCGGTCAGCTCGACCCGGCCGACCCGCAGCGTGTCGCCGTCCTCGACCAGGACATCGGTGCGCGCCGGGATGCCCTCCGCGTCGTAGCGGCCCGCGTAGGTACGGGCGCCGGTGGCCTCCATCACCTCGCGCAGCGCACCCCAGTGGTCGGGGTGGCGGTGGGTGGTGACCAGGGACGCGATCCCGCTCTCGCCGATGAGGGAGAGCAGGGTGTGCGGCTCCGCGGCGGCGTCGATCAGCAGCTGTTCGTCGGTGGCCCGGCAGCGCAGCAGATAGGCGTTGTTGGACATGGGGCCCACCGCGACCTTCGAGATCATGAGATCGGGCAGTTCATGCACGTCGGCCGGTCCGCCGACCGTCACCACTCCGCTGTAGGTCATGGCCTCAGCCTAGTGCGGGCAGGGCGGGCAGGGGACCGTCGGGGCAGGATAGACCGGCGCCGTCCGTACGGCCGGTGAGCCAGCCCAGCAGGGCGGCGGGCGAGCCGGTGACGGTGACCGGGGACTCCCCGGGGGCGGCGGGGCGGCCGGTGTGCCGGACGTCCGCTTCGCCGGGCCCGGTGGCCAGCCGCAGCGGGGGAATATCCGGGTGCCCGGCGAACCTTGTACCAGTGAGCACGGTGAGCTGGCTCTCGACGAACGTGGCGGGGAGATCCGCCACGGTGCGGCCGATGCCGAGATCGACATGGTGCAGCTCGACCTCGGTGAGGCGGCGCAGCGGCAGCCCGGCGGCCGGCTCCCGGAGACCGCCGCGCAGGGCCACCTCGTACGGCAGGCGCTCCGGGGGCAGCGCGGCGACCGCCGCGTCGAAGCGGGCGGCGCTGGTGCGCAGGTCGTCCAGGTGGACGGCGAGCGGCCGGGCGGCATCCCGCCGGATGTCGGCGTCGCGCGTCTCCGCGTCGGGGTACATCGGAGTCTCTTCGCCGGTCCGGGCCCAGGTGAGGAGGTTCACCATCGCGTCCGCGTTGCGGGCCAGGTGGGCCAGGACATGGCCGCGGGTCCAGCCCGGGAGCTCCGATGGACGGGCGAGGGAGGCATCGTCGAGGGCGGCGACGGCGGTCAGCAGCCGGGCCGTCGCCTCCTGAACGGCGGCGGCGTCCCGGGCGTAGTCGGCCCCGGCGTAGTCGGTCATGACCCGACCGTAGTGCGCACCACACGATCGGGTGAAGTCGGCTCCCGTGTCCCGCAAATCGAATGTGCGTGCTATAGGCTCGGTGTGCTGCATCCTTAAGACATCGTCGTCGTGCCCCCATACCCTGGGTTGGGGGCTTCGCTCCGCTCCGCCTCTGCTCCGACCGGCAGGGCCGCCCCGCGAGCGGGCTCGGCGCACCCCGACCCTCTCAAGAAAGGTGCCGACCGGCGTGGCCGACCGTCTCATCGTTCGTGGCGCTCGCGAGCACAACCTCAAGAACGTCTCACTCGACCTTCCTCGCGACTCGCTCATCGTCTTCACCGGGCTGTCCGGGTCGGGCAAGTCGTCCCTCGCGTTCGACACGATCTTCGCCGAGGGGCAGCGCCGGTACGTCGAGTCGCTCTCCTCCTACGCCCGCCAGTTCCTGGGGCAGATGGACAAGCCCGATGTCGACTTCATCGAGGGCCTGTCCCCCGCGGTGTCGATCGACCAGAAGTCGACCTCGCGGAACCCGCGCTCGACGGTCGGCACCATCACCGAGGTCTATGACTACCTCCGGCTGCTGTTCGCCCGTATCGGCAAGCCGCACTGCCCCGAATGCGGCCGTCCGATCGCCCGCCAGTCGCCGCAGGCGATCGTGGACCGGGTGCTGGAGCTCCCCGAGGGCAGCCGCTTCCAGGTGCTCTCCCCGCTGGTGCGCGAGCGCAAGGGGGAGTTCGTCGACCTCTTCTCCGATCTCCAGACCAAGGGCTACAGCCGCGCCCGGGTGGACGGCGCCACCATCCAGCTGTCCGACCCGCCGAAGCTGAAGAAGCAGGAGAAGCACACCATCGAGGTGGTCGTGGACCGCCTCACCGTCAAGGACAGCGCCAAGCGCCGGCTGACGGACTCGGTGGAGACCGCGCTCGGCCTCTCCGGCGGCATGGTGATCCTCGACTTCGTGGACCTGGAGGAGGACGACCCGCAGCGGGAGCGGATGTTCTCCGAGCATCTCTACTGCCCGTACGACGACCTGTCCTTCGAGGAGCTGGAGCCGCGCACCTTCTCCTTCAACTCGCCCTTCGGCGCCTGCCCGGAGTGCACCGGCATCGGCACCCGGATGGAGGTCGACCCGGAGCTGATCATCCCGGACGAGGAGAAGTCGCTGGACGAGGGCGCCATCCACCCCTGGTCCCACGGCCACACCAAGGACTACTTCGGCCGTCTGGTCGGCGCGCTCGCCGACGCGCTCGGCTTCCGTACCGACGTCCCCTGGGCCGGGCTTCCGCAGCGCGCCAAGAAGGCGCTGCTCAACGGGCACCGGACCCAGATCGAGGTCCGCTACCGCAATCGCTACGGCCGCCAGCGGGCGTACACCACGGCCTTCGAGGGCGCGCTGCCCTATGTGAAGCGGCGCCACTCGGAGGCGGAGAGCGACGCCAGCCGGGAGCGGTTCGAGGGCTATATGCGCGAGGTGCCCTGCCCCACCTGTGAGGGCACCCGCCTGAAGCCGATCGTCCTGGCCGTCACCGTGCAGGACAAGTCCATCGCGGATGTCTCGGCGATGTCGATCAGCGAATGCGCCGAGTTCCTGCGCGGCATGGAGCTGAGCGCGCGCGAGAAGACCATCGCCGAGCGGGTCCTCAAGGAGGTCAACGAGCGGCTGCGGTTCCTGGTCGATGTCGGCCTGGACTACCTCTCGCTCAACCGCGCCGCGGGCACCCTCTCCGGCGGCGAGGCCCAGCGCATCCGGCTGGCCACCCAGATCGGCTCCGGACTGGTCGGCGTGCTCTATGTGCTGGACGAGCCGTCCATCGGCCTGCACCAGCGAGACAACCACCGGCTGATCGAGACGCTGGTGCGGCTGCGCGACCTCGGCAACACCCTGATCGTCGTCGAGCACGACGAGGACACCATCAAGACCTCGGACTGGGTGGTGGACATCGGCCCGGGCGCGGGCGAGCACGGCGGCAAGGTGGTGCACAGCGGGCCGCTGAGCGAGCTGCTGGTCAACCAGGAGTCGGTGACCGGGCACTATCTGTCCGGCAAGAAGGCCATCCCGCTGCCGGCGGCGCGCCGGCCCATGGACCCCAAGCGGCGCCTTACGGTCCACGGCGCCCGGGAGAACAACCTCCAGGACATCGACGTGTCCTTCCCGCTCGGAGTGCTCACCGCCGTCACCGGTGTCTCCGGATCGGGTAAGTCCACGCTGGTCAACGACATCCTCTACACCCATCTGGCCCGCGAGCTGAACGGCGCGCGGGCGGTTCCCGGGCGGCACACCCGGGTCGCCGGCGACGATCTCGTCGACAAGGTGGTGCATGTCGACCAGTCGCCCATCGGCCGCACCCCGCGCTCGAACCCGGCCACGTACACCGGCGTCTTCGACCATGTGCGCAAGCTGTTCGCGGAGACGATGGAGGCCAAGGTCCGCGGGTACCAGCCCGGGCGGTTCTCCTTCAACGTCAAGGGCGGCCGCTGCGAGAACTGCTCCGGTGACGGCACCATCAAGATCGAGATGAACTTCCTGCCGGATGTGTATGTGCCGTGCGAGGTCTGCCACGGCGCGCGCTACAACCGGGAGACCCTGGAGGTGCACTACAAGGGCAAGTCCATCGCCGAGGTGCTGGACATGCCCATCGAGGAGGCCCTGGACTTCTTCGAGGCGGTGCCCACCATCGCCCGCCATCTGCGCACCCTCAACGAGGTCGGGCTGGGCTATGTCCGGCTCGGGCAGCCCGCACCGACCCTCTCCGGCGGTGAGGCCCAGCGCGTGAAGCTGGCGAGCGAGCTCCAGAAGCGGTCCACCGGCCGCACGGTGTATGTGCTGGACGAGCCGACCACCGGTCTGCACTTCGAGGACATCAGCAAGCTGATCAGCGTGCTCTCCGGCCTGGTCGACAAGGGCAACACGGTGATCGTCATCGAGCACAACCTCGATGTGATCAAGACGGCCGACTGGGTCGTGGACATGGGCCCCGAGGGCGGTAGCGGCGGCGGTCTGGTGATCGCCGAGGGCACCCCGGAGGACGTGGCCTCGATCACGGTCAGCCACACCGGGAAGTTCCTGCGGGACATGCTGGGCGACCGGGTGAGCGACGCCACGGTGCCCGCCGCGCGCAAGGGCGGCGTGACCACCAAGAAGGCGCCCGCCAAGAAGGCCGCCGCGAAGTCCACGGCGGCCAAGAAGACCGCGGCGAAGAAGACCGTGGCCAAGAAGGCGGCGGCCAAGACCACGGCCGCCGCCAAGCGGACGGCCGCGAAGTAGCCCACGCTCCTATGCCCGCGCCGCGCCCGGACCGACCCGGGCGCGGCGCGAGCGCGGGCGCAACGGTTGGGCTCAGGCCAGCTCGGACGCGTAGGGCGGCTCCGCTCCCGCGCGGGAGCAGGTGATCGCGGCGGCGCGGGCGGCGAAGCCCAGCACATCCCGCCAGGCCGCCTCGTCCAGCTTGGCCAGCGCGGGCGCCGACAGTGCCTGGTGCCCCGCCAGCCGGTGCAGCAGCGCGGCGTTCACGGTGTCGCCCGCCCCGATGGTGTCCACGATGTCCACCCGCTCGCCCGGCACCGAGATCACCGGGCCGTCCTGGCGCCGTACGCTCAGCCCCTCCCCGCCATGGGTGAGCACCACGGCCGCCGGGCCCGCCGCCAGCCACGCGCCCACGGCCCTCTCGACATCCCCCGCGTCCTCCGAGTCGGCCAGCCACCTCGCGTCCTCTATGGACAGCTTCAGCAGGCCGATATGGGGCAGCCAGCCGCGGAAGCGGGCCCGGTAGGCATCGGCGTCGGGGATCAGACCGGTGCGGATATTGGGGTCCAGCGTGGTGAAGACCCCGCGCGCGGCCTCGCGCCGCAGCAGCTCCTCGTACGCGCTCGCGCCCGGCTCCAGCACCAGCGAGCAGGTGCCCAGCGACAGCGCGCTCACCCCCTCGGGAAGGGACGGCGGCAGGGTGAAGAGCCGGTCCGCGGTGCCCTGCACATAGAAGCCGTACCCGGCCGAGCCATCGGCCCCGATGGAGGCGACGGCCAGGGTCGTGGGCTCCTCGCCGCGCTGCACCAGCGCGGTGTCCACGCCGTCCTTCCGCAGGCCCTCCAGCAGCGCCTCCCCGAAACCGTCCGTGGAGACCCGCGAGCAGAACGCGGTGGGCGAGCCGAGCCGCCCCAGGGCCAGCGCGGTGTTGTACGGGCCGCCGCCGCGCGCGGGCCGCAGCGCGGGCAACTGACCCTCCGCCGCGGGGCTCGGCGTGCGCTCGGGCACGAGGTCGATCAGGGCTTCTCCGGCGACGACGATCACGAGACGGGGTCCTTTCCGGCGATTCCGGGAGTTCCGGGGAGCGGTCGGTCGAGGCCTTCGGCCACACAGCCGCACGAGGTGCGGTGGACGAAGGCACAGGGCAGCCGGACGGTGCGCGGCGGCCGCCCCGGATTCTCCAGCCGCTCGAGCAGCAGCCGGACGGCGGTGGCGCCGACCTCCCGGCCGGGCTGGGAGATCGCGGTGAGCCCGGGGGAGAAGACATCCGCCCAGGAGAAGTCGTCGAAGCAGACCAGCGCGAGATCGTCCGGCACGCTCAGCCCCGCCGTCCGCAGGGCGCGCAGCGCACCGATGGTCATCGCGTTGTTCGCGGTGATGATCGCGGTGGGCGGCTCGGGGAAGGCCAGCAGCCGGTGGACGGCGTCCTCCGCGCCCCGCGCCTCGGAGTGGCCCTCGGCCAGCAGCCCGGGGCGGAACGGCAGCCCGTGCCGCTCCAGCCCGGCCCGGTAGCCCGCGATCCGCTCGGTGGTGGTGCTCAGCCCCGGCAGCCCGGCGACCAGTCCGATGCGGGTGTGGCCGAGATCGGCGAGATGGTCGACCAGCTGTTCGACGGGGCGGACGTTCTCGACGCACACCTGGTCATGGGCGTCGCCGACCAGCCGGTCGAGGAAGACGGCGGGGATCTTACGGCGGGCCAGATACTCCAGCAGCCCGGCGGGCCCGGCCGACGGGGCGACGAGCACGCCGTCCACCCGTCGCTCATGCAGCAGCCGGACGACGGTCAGCTCATGCTCGGGGTCGTCATGCGGATCGGCGATCAGCAGACCGTAGCCCCGCTCCAGGGCGCCGGCCTCGACGCCCTGGAGGATCTCGGTGAAGTACGGATTGCTGATCGCCGAGACGGCCAGGCCGATCGAGCGGGTGCGCGCGGTCACCAGGGAGCGCGCCAGCGTATTGGGGATGTATCCGAGCTCGTCGATGGCGTCCAGCACGGCCTTACGGGTGCCGGGGCGGACCGGCCGGGTCTCGTTGAGCACATGCGAGACGGTGGCCACGGACACCCCGGCGCGACGGGCGACATCGACCATGGTTGCCATCCGCTGCGGTCCTTAACGTCGAGATCGTCGGGGGAGTCGGTCCAAGGGGGAGCCGGTCCAGGGGGGAGCCGGTCCCAAGGGCGAGTTCGGGTCCGTCGGGCTGCCGAGCCCTGCTGGGGGCACGTAACGTATCGCATCGGGCGGCAGACGTAAACGTTTGCGCAAGCGCTTACGTCCCCCCTGGGGGCGGTGGCGAACGGAAGGATCTGTACCGGTATGGTCGGAGGGCCCTCACACCCCCAGGAGTCGCAGATGTCCAGCCAGCCCGCCTCCCGTCGAACCGTGCTGTGCCGCGCCGCGCTGGCCGGAGCCGCCGGGCTCGGGGTGGCGGCCTGCTCCCCGAGCGGGTCGGGCAAGAAGGCGTCCCCGACGCCCACCGCCCCCGTCGAGCTCGGCTCGGCCGGTGTGGTGCCGGTCGGCGGCGCCAAGATCTACCGAGAGCAGCGGGTGGTGGTCGCCCAGCCCGCCAAGGGGGAGTTCACGGCGTTCAGCGCGGTGTGCACCCACGCCGGTTGCGTCGTCGACACGGTCGAGGACGGCAAGATCAACTGTCCCTGTCACGGCAGCCAGTTCGACGCCCGCACCGGCAAGGTCGTCCAGGGGCCCGCGGAGCAGCCGCTGCCGTCGGTCCCGGTCACCGCGAGGGGCGGACGGCTCATCGCGGGCCCCGACGCCTGAGCGGACGGCGGAATCCCCAAATCCCCTGGACCTCACCGAACCGCGTCCCGAGGGCACCGGATGTGTCACTCCCCGCAAGTAGGGTGGTGACCATGGCCGACCCGAGCAGCTACCGCCCCAAGCCGGGACAGATCCCCGACTCGCCGGGGGTCTACAAGTTCCGTGACGAGCACGGCCGGGTGATCTACGTCGGAAAGGCGAAGAGCCTGCGCCAGCGGCTCTCGTCGTACTTCCAGGACCTGGCGAACCTCCACCCGCGGACCCGCACCATGGTCACCACGGCCGCCGCCGTGGAGTGGACCGTGGTCTCCACCGAGGTCGAGGCCCTGCAGCTCGAGTACTCCTGGATCAAGGAGTTCGACCCCCGGTTCAACGTCAAGTACCGCGACGACAAGAGCTACCCCTCCCTCGCCGTGACCCTCAACGAGGAGTTCCCCCGGGTCCAGGTGATGCGCGGCGCCAAGAAGAAGGGCGTGCGCTACTTCGGCCCGTACGCCCACGCCTGGGCCATCCGCGAGACCGTCGACCTGATGCTGCGCGTGTTCCCCGTCCGGACCTGCTCCGCCGGGGTGTTCAAGCGCTCCGCCCAGATCGGCCGCCCCTGTCTGCTCGGCTATATCGGCAAGTGCTCGGCCCCCTGCGTCGGCCGTGTCACCGCCGAGGAGCACCGCCAACTGGCCGAGGAGTTCTGCGACTTCATGGCCGGCCGCACCGGCACCTATCTGCGCCGCCTGGAGGAGCGGATGCACGAGGCCGCCGAGGACATGGAGTACGAGAAGGCGGCCCGGCTCCGTGACGACATAGGGGCGCTCAAGCGCGCCATGGAGAAGAACGCGGTGGTGCTCGCCGACGCCACCGACGCCGACCTGATAGCGGTCGCCGAGGACGAGCTGGAGGCGGCCGTCCAGATCTTCCATGTGCGCGGCGGCCGGGTGCGCGGTCAGCGCGGCTGGGTCACCGACAAGGTCGAGGCCGTCGACACCGCCGGGCTGGTCGAGCACGCCCTCCAGCAGCTGTACGGGGAGGAGCGCGGCGACGCCGTCCCCAAGGAGGTCCTGGTGCCCGCCGTGCCGGAACCGGCCGAGCCGGTCGCCCAGTGGCTCGCCGAGCGCCGGGGCTCCCGGGTCGATCTGCGCATCCCGCAGCGCGGCGACAAGAAGGACCTGATGGAGACCGTGCAGCGCAACGCCCAGCAGGCGCTCGCGCTGCACAAGACCAAGCGCGCCTCCGACCTCACCACCCGCTCCCGGGCGCTGGAGGAGATCGCCGAGGCCCTGGGGCTGGACTCCGCTCCGCTGCGCGTGGAGTGCTTCGACATCTCCCATCTCCAGGGCGATGACGTGGTGGCCTCCATGGTGGTCTTCGAGGACGGGCTCCCCCGGAAGAGTGAGTACCGCCGCTTCCAGATCAAGAGCTTCGCCGGGCAGGACGATGTCCGCTCCATGCACGAGGTCGTGAGTCGCCGCTTCCGCCGCTATCTGCAGGAGAAGCAGAAGACGGGGGAGTGGCAGGAGGAAGCCACCGGGGCTCCTGGGGTTCCCGGGGCCACTGAGGCATCCGGGATCGCCGGGGTTTCCGGGGCCACCGAAACATCCGGGGCTCCCGGGGCCGTCGAGACTCCCGAGTCCACCGAGTCCACCGGGTCCACCGGGACCACCGGGCAGCCCCTCGACGGCCCGGACGGACTCGACGGCCCCGACCAGGGGCCCTCCGGCCCGATCGACGAGGAGGGCAGGCCGAAGCGGTTCGCCTACCCGCCCCAGCTCGTCGTGGTCGACGGCGGCAAGCCGCAGGTGGCCGCCGCCCAACGGGCCCTCGACGAGCTCGGCGTCGACGACGTCGCCGTCTGCGGCCTCGCCAAGCGGCTCGAGGAGGTGTGGCTGCCGGACGAGGAGGACCCGGTGGTGCTGCCCCGCAGCAGCGAGGGGCTCTATCTCCTTCAGCGGGTCCGCGACGAGGCCCACCGCTTCGCCATCACCTACCAGCGCAGCAAACGCGCCAAGTCGCTGAAGGCCGGGCCGCTGGACACCGTTCCGGGCCTCGGTGACAGCCGTAAGCAGGCCCTGCTGAAGCACTTCGGCTCGGTCAAGCGGCTCCGCGCCGCCACCGTCGAGCAGATCTGCGAGGTGCCCGGCGTGGGCCGTAAGACGGCCGAGACGGTCGCCGCGGCGCTCGCCGGGGCCGCCCCGGCCGCGCCCGCCGTGAACACCGCCACAGGAGAGATCATTGAGGACGAGGCCGCCGGCGCGGCGTCGTCGAACGGGGGGACCAGACCATGACCGAGCACGAGAACCATGGAGACGGAGCGCAGGTGAATACGGGCACGTCGGGCGAGCCCGCCGAGGCGGCGGCCATCCCCGAGCTGGTGATCATCTCTGGAATGTCGGGCGCGGGCCGCAGCACCGCCGCCAAGTGTCTGGAGGACCTCGGCTGGTTCGTCGTGGACAATCTGCCGCCCGCGCTGATCCCCACCATGGTCGACCTGGGCGCCCGCTCCCAGGGCAATGTGGCCCGGATCGCCGTGGTGGTGGACGTCCGCGGGCGCCGCTTCTTCGACAACCTCCGCGAGTCCCTCGCCGACCTCGCCGCCAAGAACGTCAAGCGGCGCGTGCTGTTCCTGGAGGCGTCCGACGAGGCGCTGGTGCGCCGCTTCGAATCCGTGCGCCGCCCGCACCCCCTCCAGGGCGACGGCCGGATCGTGGACGGCATCGCCGCCGAGCGCGATCTGCTGCGCGAGCTGCGCGGGGACGCCGATCTGGTGATCGACACCTCCAGCCTCAACGTCCATGAGCTGCGCGCCAAGATGGACGCCCAGTTCGCGGGCGAGGAGGAGCCCGAGCTGCGGGCCACCGTGATGTCGTTCGGCTACAAGTACGGGCTGCCGGTCGACGCCGATCTGGTGGTGGACTGCCGCTTCCTGCCCAATCCGCACTGGGTCCCCGAGCTGCGCCCCTTCACCGGGCTCAACGAGGAGGTCTCCAGCTATGTCTTCAACCAGCCCGGCGCCAAGGAGTTCCTGGACCGCTACGCGGAGCTGCTCCAGCTCATCGCCGCGGGCTACCGCCGCGAGGGCAAGCGCTATGTGACCATCGCCATCGGCTGCACCGGCGGTAAGCACCGCAGCGTCGCGATGTCCGAGCGGCTCGCCCCGCGGCTGGCCGCCGAGGGAGTGGAGACCGTCATCGTCCACCGGGACATGGGGCGCGAGTGACCATTCGTAGCAACCGGCTGCGACGGCTGGTCGGGGCGCGGACGAACCGGGGTGCACAGCCCAAAGTCGTCGCCCTGGGCGGCGGCATGGGCCTGTCGGCGTCGCTGGCCGCGCTGCGCCGGATCACCGGCGATCTGACCGCCGTCGTCACCGTGGCCGACGACGGGGGCTCCAGCGGACGCCTCCGGGACGAGCTGGGCGTGCTGCCGCCCGGCGATCTGCGCAAGGCCCTGGCCGCGCTGTGCGGCGACGACGACTGGGGCCAGACCTGGGCGCGGGTCATCCAGCACCGCTTCGTCAGCGAGGGCGATCTGCACGGCCATGCGGTGGGCAATGTGCTGATCGTCGCCCTGTGGGAGCAACTGGGCGACCATGTGCAGGCACTCGACCTGGTCGGCAGGCTGCTGGGCGCCCACGGCCGGGTGCTGCCCATGTCGGCCGTCCCCCTGGAGCTCCAGGCGTACGTCCGGGGCCATGACCCGGCGCGCCCGGACGAGGTCTCCACCGTCGCCGGGCAGGCCACCGTGGCGCTCACCCCCGGCGAGGTGCAGTCGGTCCATCTGGTGCCGCACGATCCGCCGGCCGTCCCCGAGGCCGTCGAGGCGGTCATGGACGCCGACTGGGTGGTGCTGGGACCCGGCTCCTGGTTCTCCTCCGTGATCCCCCATCTGCTGGTCCCCGATCTGCTCAAGGCGCTCACCGAGACCAAGGCCCGGCGCGTGCTCTCGCTGAACCTCGCCCCTCAGCCGGGAGAAACCGACGGCTTCTCCCCGCAGCGTCATTTGGAGGTTTTGGCCCGACACGCCCCTAAACTCGCCTTCGACGTGGTGCTGGCCGATGAGGCCGCCGTCCCCGACCAGAGCAGTCTGTGCGACGCCGCCAAGCGGCTGGGCGGCACAGTCGAGCTGGCGCCGGTGGCCGCGACCGACGGTGCCCCGAAGCATGACCCGGAGCTTCTGGCGGCCGCGTACGACCGTATTTTTCGGATGCATGGAAGGATCGGCCCATGGCGATGACGGCAGCGGTGAAGGACGAAATCTCCCGGCTCCCCGTCACCCGGACCTGCTGCCGGAAAGCGGAGGTCTCGGCGATCCTGCGGTTCGCGGGCGGGCTGCACCTGGTCAGCGGGCGCATCGTGATCGAGGCGGAGCTGGACACCGGGATCGCGGCCCGCAGGGTCCGCAAGGACATCCTGGAGATCTTCGGCCACTCCTCGGATCTGGTGGTGATGGCCCCCGGCGGGCTGCGCCGCGGCAGCAGGTACGTGGTGCGGGTGGTGGCGGGCGGTGACCAGCTGGCGCGGCAGACCGGCCTGGTCGACGGCCGCGGCCGGCCGATCCGCGGACTGCCGCCGCAGGTCGTCTCCGGCGCCACCTGCGACGCCGAGGCCGCCTGGCGCGGGGCCTTCCTCGCCCATGGCTCGCTCACCGAGCCCGGTCGCTCGTCCTCCCTGGAGGTGACCTGCCCCGGTCCGGAGGCCGCGCTCGCCCTGGTCGGCGCCGCCCGCCGGCTGCAGATCGCCGCCAAGGCGCGCGAGGTGCGCGGGGTGGACCGGGTGGTCGTCCGGGACGGTGACGCCATCGGCGCGCTGTTGACGCGGCTGGGGGCGCATGAGTCGGTCCTCGCCTGGGAGGAGCGGCGGATGCGCCGCGAGGTGCGGGCCACCGCCAATCGCCTCGCCAACTTCGACGACGCCAATCTGCGCCGCTCGGCCCGCGCCGCCGTCGCCGCCGGGGCCCGGGTACAGCGCGCCCTGGAGATCCTGGGCGAGGAGGTGCCCGAGCACCTCGCCGCGGCCGGGCGGCTGCGCATGGAGCACAAGCAGGCGTCCCTGGAGGAGCTGGGCGCCCTCGCCGACCCGCCGCTGACCAAGGACGCCGTCGCGGGCCGTATCCGCCGACTGCTGGCCATGGCCGACAAGCGCGCCCAGGACCTGGGCATCCCCGGCACCGAGTCAAGCCTGACCGAGGAGATGGCCGACGGCATGGTCGGCTGACCGGTCCCACGAGCTGACTGCCGCACGAGCTGACGGCCGCACGAGTCGACCGTCCCCCGAGCTGATGGTCCCGCGAGCCTACGGGTCCCATCAGCCGACGGTCCTACGAGCCGACCGTCGCGCGAGCCGACGGCCCCGATCAGCTGACGGCCCGACAAGCCGTACGAGAGCCGCACCCCACGTCCCCGGATCACGCGAGCGATCCGGGGACGTGGTGCGTCCCGGGGCACGTGACAGCCGTTCCGCGCGCCGCTGTTGACATGACCATGTGTCGTGACAAGTCTGGAGCGCTGCGCACCCGCGTGTCTTCGAACGACAGCCAGGGGGGCTCATGAAGCTCAGACGCACGGTGAGATTCAGACGCACGGTGAGATCGAGCGGCGCGGTGGTGGCACTGGCCGCGCTGTTCCTGGGGGGACTGGCCGCGGCACCCGCGGCCCCCGCGCAACCGCCGCCGGACGCCGCCGGTGACGGGCTGTCCGTATGGAGCGCCCAGGTCGCCAAGGATCAGATCCCACTGCTGCTCCGCGCCGGAGCGGACGGCACCGAGCTGGGGCGGCAGGTGCCCGACAAGGGCACCGGCCCGGTCGAGCTCTACCTCACCGCCAAGCAGGCCGCCGGGCTGCGCGGCAAGGGCGTGCGGCTCACCGAGAAGAAGGTCTCCGCACAGGGCCGCGACCGGCTGAAGGCCGCGGGCGACGGAGTCTTCCGTCCCTACAGCGGCGAGGGCGGGCTGAAGCAGGAGATCGTCGAGACCGGCCGGGCGCACCCCGGCCTCACCAAGGTCGTCAGCATCGGCAAGACCGGCCAGGGCAAGGACATCCTCGCCCTCAAGCTGAGCAAGGGCGCAGCGAAGACCCGCGACGGCAGCAAGCCGTCGGTGCTCTACATGTCCAATCAGCACGCCCGTGAGTGGATCACGCCGGAGATGACCCGCCGGCTGATGCACTACTACCTCGACAACTACGGCAAGGACGACCGCGTCACCAGGATCGTGGACCGTACGGAGCTGTGGTTCGTGCTGTCCGCCAACCCGGACGGCTACGACTACACGCACCAGAGCCCGGCCAACCGCCAGTGGCGCAAGAACCTGCGCGACAACAACGGCGACGGCAAGATCACCTCGGGCGACGGCGTCGACCTCAACCGCAACTTCCGCTACAAGTGGGGCTACGACAACGAGGGTTCGTCCGCCGACCCGGCCGATGAGACCTACCGGGGCCCGGCCCCCGCCTCCGAGCCGGAGACCAGGGCGCTGGACGCCTTCGAGAAGCGCGTCGGCTTCACCTACGGCATCAACTACCACTCGGCCGCCGAACTGCTGTTGTACGGCGTCGGCTGGCAGGTCGCGACCCCGACCCCCGACGACGTCCTCTACAAGTCGCTGGCCGGCACCCCGGAGCACTCCGCGATCCCCGGCTACCACCCGCAGGTCTCCTCCGAGCTGTACACCACCAACGGCGAGGCCGACGGCCACGCGGCGAACGTCAACGGGATGATGATGTTCACCCCGGAGATGTCGACGTGTCAGACCGCCTCCAACGTTGACCCGGACGACGCCTGGCAGCCGCGCGACTGCGCGTCCGTCTTCACCTTCCCGGACGACGAGAAGCTGATCGCCCAGGAGTTCACCAAGAACATCCCGTTCGCGCTCTCCGTCGCCGAGACCGCCGAACACCCCGACCGGCCCTCGTCATCGGTCGGTATGAGCGCGCGGGACTTCACCCCGGACTCCTTCAGCACGTCGTACGCGCGCGGCGGTGACCAGGACGTCTCGGTGACCGTCCGCAAGAGCGTTCGCGACAAGAAGCTCAACTACCGGGTGGACGGGGGCCGTACCCGCACCGCCCCGCTCAAGGCGTGGAAGGGCGGCGAGACCTACGGCGGCGAGGACAACATCCGCTTCGACCAGTACCGCGCCGCCGTCAAGGGCGCGGACCCCGGACAGCAGGTCGAGGTCTGGTTCACCGGCCGTACGGAGAACGGCAAGCGGACCGCGAGCGAGCCGTTCACCTTCACCGTCGCCGAGCGGCCCCGCGCCGACACGCTGGTGATCGCCGAGGAGGGCGGCACTTCCCCGGCCCGGCACACCGCCGCGTACGCCCGGGCACTGGCCGACAACGGCCGTAAGGCGGCCGTCTGGGATGTGGCCACCCAGGGGGCGCCGTCCGCGCTCGGAGTGCTGAGCCACTTCAAGACCGTGCTCTGGTACACCGGCGCCGAGCGGCCCGGCGGCCCGACCCTGCTCGCGGTGCGCGACTTCCTCAACGAGGGCGGCAAGCTGATCACCACCGGTGAACGGGCGGGCGGCAGCTCCGAGGTGGGACCGGCCGACACCGACGACTTCAGCCAGTACTACCTGGGCGCCGACAGCCGGCTCACCCTGAAGTCGCCCACGTCCTTCCGGGGCGCCGGCGCGCTCGCGGGCACCGGCGCGAACCTCGGCGACGCACCCGGCAACCCCCTGGACGCCGCGGGCGCCTACACCGTCACCTCCGATGTGCTGCCGCCCGAGGACTTCCCCCAGTTCAGCAGCGCGGGCGCGGGGGAGTACCCGAACACGCGCACCCCGTACCAGCCTTATGCGGGCGACTGGATGGCCGCCGCGGGCCACCGTGACAACTCCTGGATGCGGCTGTCCCGCACGGTGGACCTCGGCGGTGTGTCCGCCGCCGACAAACCGGCCCTGGACTTCCGGCTCAGCTATGACACCGAGCCCGGCTACGACCATGTGATCATCGAGGCGCGCACCGCGGGCCAGGACGACTGGACCACCCTCCCCGACGCGGGCGGCGGCTCCTCCACCAAGGTGCCCACCGAGTGCGAGGGGGGCTTCCTGCTCAATCTGCACCCGTTCCTCAAGCACTACCTGACCCCCGGCGACGACGGCTGCACCGCGAAGGGCAGCACGGGCTCCTGGAACAGCCTGACGGGCTCCTCCGAGGGATGGCGGCCGGTCTCGCTGGACCTGAGCGGCTACGCGGGCAAGAAGGTCGAGCTGGCCATCTCGTACGTCACCGACCCGGGCACCGGCGGCCGGGGCGCCTTCGTGGACGCCACCGAACTCACCGTCGGCGGCACCGCCGAGGACTCCGAGGGCTTCGAGACCGCGCTCGGCCCGTGGTCGGTGCGGGGGGCGCCGGAGGGCAGCCCGGCGAACGCCGGGGACTGGTCCCGTTCCCGGGAGCTGTTCCACACCGTCGCGGGCGTCACGACCCGGGACACCGTGCTGCTGGGATTCGGCCTGGAGCACGTCCCGGACGCCGCCCAGAGGGCCCGGCTGGTGGGCGACGCGCTACGTGCGCTGCGTCGTTGACAGCGCGTGACACATCGTGACTGAATCGGCGGTCCGTACCACTTTCCGGTGGTCATGGGCCGCCGATGCCAATGTCACGTACGTCCCGTGATAGCGGTAGGGTCGGAGGCGGTCGGGGACATCCCATTACACGTTCGCCGGCGTCCAGACCGGCACACCAACGAGGAGATCGGTTCGTGACGATCCGCGTAGGCATCAATGGCTTCGGCCGCATCGGTCGCAACTACTTCCGCGCGCTCCTTGAGCAGGGCGCGGACATCGAGATCGTCGGTGTCAACGACCTGACCGACAACGCCACCCTGGTGCACCTGCTCAAGTACGACTCCATCCTCGGTCGGCTGAAGCACGAGGTCAGCCACACCGAGGACACCATCACGGTGGGCAACCAGACCTTCAAGACGATGGCCGAGCGCGACCCGGCCGCCCTTCCGTGGGGCGAGCTCGGCGCCGACATCGTGGTGGAGTCCACCGGCATCTTCACCAAGCGTGAGGACGCGGCCAAGCACCTTGCCGCCGGCGCCAAGAAGGTCCTGATCTCCGCGCCCGCGAAGAACGAGGACATCACCATCGTGATGGGCGTCAACCAGGACAAGTACGACCCGGCGAACCACCACGTCATCTCCAACGCCTCCTGCACCACCAACTGTGTGGCGCCGATGGCCAAGGTCCTCGACGAGAGCTTCGGCATCGTCAAGGGCATGATGACGACGGTCCACGCGTACACCAACGACCAGCGCATCCTGGACTTCCCGCA
Organism: Streptomyces endocoffeicus; assembly: GCF_016741935.1. Taxonomy (GTDB): domain Bacteria; phylum Actinomycetota; class Actinomycetes; order Streptomycetales; family Streptomycetaceae; genus Streptomyces; species Streptomyces endocoffeicus. The sequence goes on from NZ_JAERRG010000010.1 coordinate 178,862, forward strand.
CAAGGACCTGCGTCGCGCCCGCGCGGCGGCCGAGAACATCATCCCGACCTCCACCGGTGCCGCCAAGGCCACCGCGCTGGTCCTCCCGCAGCTCAAGGGCAAGCTGGACGGCATCGCGATGCGCGTCCCGGTCCCGACCGGGTCGGTCACCGACCTCGTCCTGGAGCTCGACCGCGAGGTCACCAAGGACGAGATCAACACCGCCTTCCAGAAGGCCGCCGAGGGTCAGCTCAAGGGCATCCTCGAGTACACCGAGGACCCGATCGTCTCCTCGGACATCGTCAACTGGCCCGCGTCCTGCACCTTCGACTCCTCCCTGACCATGGTCCAGGGCAAGCAGGTCAAGGTCGTCGGCTGGTACGACAACGAGTGGGGCTACTCCAACCGCCTCGTCGACCTGACGGTCTTCGTCGGCGGCCGGCTCTGACCGCTGTCCCGATGAGCTAGGAAACGGGGCCCGCTACGACGCCGTCGTAACGGGCCCCGATCCATGATCAAGGAGTCATCCCTGTGAAGACGATTGACGATCTTCAGGTCGCCGGGCAGCGGGTCTTCGTCCGCGCCGATCTGAACGTCCCGCTCGACGGCGAGACGATCACCGACGACGGCCGGATCCGCGCCGCCGTCCCGACGATCACCAAGCTCCTGGACCGGGGCGCCAAGGTGATCGTCGCCTCGCACCTGGGCCGCCCCAAGGGCGCCCCGGACCCCCAGTACTCGCTCGCCCCGGTCGCCCGGCGGCTCGGCGAACTCCTCGGCAAGCAGGTCGCCTTCGCGACCGACACCGTGGACGACAGCGCCCGGGCCACCGTGGCGGGGCTCGGCGACGGCGAGGTCGCACTGCTGGAGAACCTGCGTTTCAACGCCGGTGAGACCAGTAAGGACGACGCCGAGCGCGGCGCCTTCGCCGACCGGCTCGCCGCCCTCGCCGACCTCTACGTGGGCGACGGCTTCGGCGCGGTCCACCGCAAGCACGCCTCGGTGTACGACCTCCCGGCGCGGCTGCCGCACGCCGCGGGCGATCTGATCGCCGCCGAGCTCTCGGTGCTGAAGAAGCTCACCGAGGACGTCAAGCGGCCCTACGCGGTGGTCCTCGGCGGCGCCAAGGTCTCCGACAAGCTCGGCGTGATCGACCACCTCCTGGAGAAGGCCGACCGCATCCTGATCGGCGGCGGCATGGCCTACACCTTCCTCAAGGCCCAGGGCCACGAGGTCGGCGGCTCGCTGCTGCAGGAGGGCCAGGTCCCGGCGGTCCAGGACTATCTGCGCCGGGCCGAGGAGCGCGGTGTGGAGTTCGTGCTCCCGGTCGATGTCACGGCCGCGTCCGAATTCCCGGACCTGAAGACCAAGGCCCCCGCGAACCCGCGGCTCGTCGCCGCGGACGCGATCCCGGCCGACCTCATGGGCCTGGACGTCGGCCCGGAGACCCGCAAGCTCTACGCCTCGAAGCTGGCCGACGCGGCCACCGTCTTCTGGAACGGCCCCATGGGCGTCTTCGAGCACCCCGACTACGCCGAGGGCACCCGGGCCGTGGCCCAGGCGCTCCTGGACAGCCCGGCCTTCACCGTGGTCGGCGGCGGCGACTCCGCTGCGGCCGTGCGCATCCTGGGCTTCGACGAGAACGCTTTCGGCCACATCTCGACCGGCGGTGGAGCGAGCCTCGAATTCCTCGAGGGCAAGACGCTCCCCGGCCTCGCCGCACTGGAGGACTGAACACCGTGAGTGACCGTATGCCGCTGATGGCGGGCAACTGGAAGATGAACCTCAACCACCTCGAGGCCATCGCCCATGTCCAGAAGCTCGCCTTCGGGCTCGCCGACAAGGACTACGAGGCCGTGGAGGTCGCGGTGCTGCCGCCCTTCACCGATCTGCGGTCCGTGCAGACCCTGGTCGACGGCGACAAGCTGAAGATCAAGTATGGCGCCCAGGACATCTCGGCGCATGACTCCGGCGCCTACACCGGCGAGATCTCCGGCCCGATGCTGGCCAAGCTCAGGTGCGCCTACGCCGTCGTCGGGCACTCGGAGCGGCGCCAGTACCACGACGAGACCGACGAGCTGTGCAACGCCAAGGTCAAGGCGGCCTTCCGTAACGACCTCACCCCGATCCTGTGCGTCGGCGAGGGCCTCGACGTCCGTAAGGCGGGCAACCAGGTCGCGCACACCCTCGCCCAGGTGGACGGGGGCCTGAGGGACGTCCCGGCCGAGCAGGCCGAGACCATCGTGATCGCCTACGAGCCGGTCTGGGCGATCGGCACCGGCGAGGTCGCGACCCCCGAGGACGCCCAGGAGGTCTGCGGGGCCATCCGCGGCCGGCTCGCCGAGCTCTACGGCCAGGAGGTCGCCGACAAGGTCAGGATCCAGTACGGCGGCTCGGTGAAGTCCGGGAACGTCGCCGCGATCATGGCCAAGCCGGATGTGGACGGCGCCCTGATCGGCGGCGCGTCGCTGGACGCGGACGAATTCGTCAAGATCGTTCGTTTCCGCGACCAGTGAGTAGGCCCTAGCACGCGCGTCGTCGTACCCTGTCGGGGGTCGAGGCGGCGGAAATCGCACCGTCCGGCCCCCGACGTCCGTACAAGCCCGAGAAGGTTGGTCCAGCTGTGATCATGGGGTTCTCGATCGCCCTCATCATCTTCAGCCTGCTGTTGATGATGTTGGTGCTCATGCACAAGGGGAAGGGCGGCGGCCTGTCCGACATGTTCGGTGGCGGCATGCAGTCCTCGGTGGGCGGCTCCTCGGTCGCCGAGCGCAACCTGGACCGCATCACCGTGGTGGTCGGGCTGCTGTGGTTCGTCTGCATCGTCGTGCTCGGGCTGCTGATGAAGCTCGACTGAGGGTCCGCCGGCGGGGCCCGTCCGGGGCCCGGCTGACGCCCGATAACTGACGTACCGTCGTCAGCGGGGCCCATATGCGGCCTATGATGGCATGGCGTCCTCCGTGACGGGTGTAACTCCTCTCACTGGACGCGCGTTGGGCCTTACGTAGACTGGGGCGCCGGGCGGCGAAGCTGACAATCGAGGCTTCGCGGCACCATCACGCAGGGAGTTACGACCGTGGCAAGTGGCAACGCGATCCGTGGAAGTCGGGTCGGGGCGGGGCCGATGGGAGAAGCCGAGCGAGGCGAATCGGCGCCGCGCCTGCGCATCTCCTTCTGGTGCTCGAACGGGCATGAGACCGTGCCGAGCTTCGCCAGCGACGCGCAGATCCCTGACACGTGGGACTGCCCCCGCTGCGGCTTCCCGGCCGGCAAGGACCGGGACAACCCGCCGGACCCGCCGCGCACCGAGCCGTACAAGACGCACCTGGCGTACGTACGGGAGCGGCGCAGCGACGCCGACGGCGAGGCGATCCTCGCCGAGGCACTCGCCAAGCTCCGGGGCGAGATCTAGACACACAACGCGGTACGACGGCCCGGCCGGGCACCTCCTTCGAGGGGTGCGCGGCCGGGCCGTTGTCAGTGGTGCGGGCTACGGTCATGGGGTGCTGGATCACCGGGGGGAGCCGTCCCGCCGGGCGGGGGCCGGCGCATCGGGCGGAGGGGGGATCGTCATGGCCGCGGTGGACGCCGGTGAGGTGGGTGCCGGGAAACCGGCGGGGCCCGCGTGGCGCGGGGGGTTCGGGCGGCTGTGGGCGGCCGCGGTCGTCTCCCGGTTCGGGGACGCGCTGCGGGGTGCGGCGCTGCCGCTGCTGGCCGTCTCGCTGACCGATTCGCCGGTGCTGGTCTCGCTGGTGACCGCCTGCGGCTTCCTGCCCTGGCTGCTGTTCGGGCTGATCGGCGGGGCGGTCGCGGACCGGGTGGACCAGCGGCGGGCGATGTGGGCGGTGGACGGCGCGCGGGCCGTCCTGATGGCGGGGTTCGCCGTCGCGGTGTGGCTGGACCGGGCCACCATCGGGCTGCTGCTCGCCCTCGCCTTCGCCCTCACCACGCTCCAGACCCTGTTCGACAACGCCGCCACGGCGCTGCTGCCGTCCGTGGTGGGGGAGCGGGCGCTGGGCCGGGCCAACGCCCGGCTGATGACCGGGCAGGAGGTCATGGGCCGGTTCGTGGGCGCCCCGCTGGTGCCGGTGCTGCTCGGCCTCGGCGCCGCGATGCCGTACGTGGCGGACGCGGTCACCTATCTCGCCGCCGCCGCGCTGGTCGCCTCACTGGGGGCGGCACCCCCCGAGCGGGCCCCGCGCCCGCCGGGCGGGTCGCTGCGGCGCGATATCGCCGAGGGCCTGGCCGTGCTGTGGCGGGATCGCACGCTGCGGGCGCTGTGCGCCTCCACCACGCTGTGCAACATCGGCATCGGCGCGCTCATCGCCACCCTGGTACTGCACATCACCGGCTGGCTGGACGCCGGGAACACCGGCTATGCGGCCGTGATCACCGTCTACGGGATCGGCAGCGTGACCGGGGGTCTGGTGGCCGCCCGGCTCACCGAGAAGCTGGGGCGCGCCCGTGCCCTCGTGGTGTGCGGCACCGCGCAGATCGGCGCCCTGGCCGCCCTCGGGGCGATACGGAGCCTGCCGGTCGCGGTCGCCGCCATGGGCCTCTTCGGCTTCGCGGGGATCGTCTGGAACGTCACCGAGGTGACGATGATGCAGCAGCGCAGCCCCGACGGGGCCCTCGGGCGGGTGAGCTCCGCGTTCCGCACCCTGTCGACCGCGGGCGCCCCGCTCGGCGCGCTGCTGGGCGGGGTGATGGCCCAGGCGTGGGGACTCAACACCCCGGCGCTGGGGGCCGCCGCGCTCTTCGTCTGCGGGGTGGCGGCCCTCGTTCCGGGAATGCGGTCCGTCATCAATTAGGTTGGTGGCCACGGGGGCCAGGTACCGACGAGAAGTGGGCTGATGTCCGAGATGAACATGGAAGGCCGCACCAGGCTGGACCAGCTGCCGGAGTGGCACGCGCTGGCCGCACACCGCAAGGAGCTGGGCGACGCTCATCTGCGCGACCTGTTCGCGGGCGACCCGGAGCGCGGGAGCCGTCTCACCCTTCAGGTCGGCGATCTCCACGTCGACTACTCCAAGCACCTGGTGACCGACGAGACCCTGCGGCTGCTGCGCGAACTGGCGAGCGCCACCAAGGTGGCCGAGCTGCGCGACGCCATGTTCCGCGGCGAGCGGATCAACACCACCGAGGACCGCTCGGTGCTGCACATCGCGCTGCGCGCACCGCACTCCGCGGAGATCAAGGCGGACGGGCAGGACGTCGTCGGCGAAGTGCACGCCGTGCTCGCCAAGATGGCCGTCTTCGCCGACCGCGTCAGGTCCGGCGACTGGACCGGCCACACCGGCAAGCGGATCAAGAACGTTGTCAACATCGGCATCGGCGGCTCCGATCTGGGCCCGAAGATGGCGTACGAGGCGCTGCGCTCCTACAGCGACCGCTCGATGACGTTCCGGTTCGTCTCCAATGTGGACGGCGCGGATCTGCACGAGGCGGTGCGCGACCTGGACCCGGCCGAGACGCTGTTCATCGTCGCTTCCAAGACCTTCACCACCATCGAGACCATCACCAACGCCGTCTCCGCCCGCGACTGGCTGCTGACCGGGCTCCGGGCCGGTCAGGAGGCCGTCGCCAAGCACTTCGTGGCGGTGTCGACGAACGCCGAGAAGGTCGCCGAGTTCGGCATCGACACGGACAACATGTTCGGGTTCTGGGACTGGGTCGGCGGGCGGTACTCCTACGACTCGGCCATCGGCCTCTCCCTGATGGTCGCCATCGGCCCGGACCGCTTCCGCGAGATGCTGGCCGGTTTCCACCTGGTCGACGAGCACTTCTCCACCGCCCCGCCGGAGCGGAACGTCCCGCTGCTGATGGGCCTGCTGGGCATCTGGTACGACAACTTCCACGGCGCTCAGGCGCATGCCGTCCTGCCGTACAGCCACTATCTGTCGCGGTTCACCGACTATCTGCAGCAGCTGGACATGGAGTCCAACGGCAAGCATGTGGACCGGGACGGCAACCGCGTCGGCTGGCAGACCGGCCCCATCGTCTGGGGCACCCCCGGCACCAACGGCCAGCACGCCTACTACCAGCTGCTCCACCAGGGCACCAAGCTGGTCCCGGCCGATCTGATCGGCTTCGCGCGGCCGGTGAAGGACCTGCCGGCCGGGCTGGAGTCCCACCACGATCTGCTGATGGCCAACCTCTTCGCCCAGGGCCAGGCGCTGGCCTTCGGCAAGACCGCCGAGGAGGTCGCCGCCGAGGGAGTGCCCGAGGAGCTGGTGCCGCACAAGACCTTCGACGGCAACCGCCCGACCACCACGATCCTCGCCCACGAGCTGACCCCGTCGGTGCTGGGCCAGCTGGTCGCCCTCTATGAGCACAAGGTCTTCGTCCAGGGCGCGGTGTGGAACATCGACTCCTTCGACCAGTGGGGGGTGGAGCTGGGCAAGGTGCTCGCCAAGCGCGTCGAGCCCGCCCTGACCGAGGGCGCCGAGGTGCCCGGTCTGGACGCCTCCACCGAGCACCTGGTCGCCACCTACCGCTCGCTGCGCGGCCGCTGAAGTCCTCGGGCGCATACAGAGACGATCCCCCGGGCGCCCGAAGCGCCCGGGGGATCGTCTCTGTGCGATACGAGAGTTACGGCGAGGCCGGGGGGTACAGTTCGCGCGGCAGCCCCGCCGCCGCGGCCCGGTCCAGCAGCCACAGCGTCCGGCGGCGGCCGCGCGCGCCCGCCGCCGGAGCCTGCAGCTCCCCGGCGCCCGACAGCGCTATCGTGACCGCCTTCGCCTTGTCCTCACCGGCCGCCAGCAGCCACACCTCCCGTGCCGCGCGGATCGCCGGCAGGGTCAGCGAGATCCGCACCGGCGGCGGCTTGGGCGCGCCGCGCACCCCGACCACCATCCGCTCGGTCTCCCGGACGGCGGGCAGCTCGGGGAAGAGCGAGGCCACATGGGTGTCCGGGCCGACGCCGAGCAGCAGCACGTCGAACGACGGCACCGCGCCGTGGTTCTCCGGCCGCGCGGCCCGGCCCAGCTCGGCCGCGTACACCTCGGCGGCCGCGTCCACATCGCCGCCGTGGGGCCCGTCGGACGCGGGCATCGCGTGCACCCGCGCCGGGTCCAGCTCCACCGCGTCCAGCAGCGCCTCGCGGGCCTGGGTGACATTGCGGTCCGCGTGGCCGTCGGGCAGGAATCGCTCATCGCCCCACCACAGGTCCAGCCGCGACCAGTCGACCGCGTCGCGCGCCGGGGAGGCGCCGAGCGCGGCCAGCAGGCCGTTGCCGTTGCGCCCGCCGGTCAGGACGACCGAGGCCGAGCCACGGGCGGCCTGGGCGTCCACGATCTTCGTGATCAGCCGGGCCGCCGCGGCCTGGGCCATCAGCTCCTTGTCGCGGTGGACGACCACCTGTGGTGCGGTCATTTGTCCGCCTTCCCGTCCGCCTTCTGCTCCTGGGACTTCTGCTCCTGGGACTTCTGCTCCTGGGACTTCGGGGGGTGGGGCTTGGGAACCGGCGGCTGTGCCGGTGCCTGCGGCGGGTTCTTCGGCGAGCCCGGAGCGTGCTCCGACGGCGTCTCCGGGTCCCGGGTCGGCAGCGGCGGCAGGTCCGCGCCGGGCGGCACCACCTGGGTGGCCGGGGCGGCCTTGGCGTCCCGCTCCAGCGTCCCCACGCCGCCCTTGCCCAGCTTGCTCACGCCGAACTTCACCGACGACTCGTAGCTCTCGTCGGGGTCCAGCCGGCGCAGCTCCTCGGCGATCAGCTCCGACATCTCACGCCGCTGCAGCGCCACATGCCGGTCGGGCTGGCCCGGCATCGCCAGCTCGGCCAGCGAGCCGTTCGCCCGGTCCAGGCAGATCACGCCGTCGGCCGTCTCCAGCCGCACCGCGGTCAGCCCGGGGCCCTCCGAGACCTGCCGGTCCACCGGCACCCCAAGACACTGGGCGAGCCACAGCGCGAGCAGCTCGCTGCTCGGGTTGTACGCCTCGCCCTCGACGACCGCGGAGGTGATCGGGGAGTGCCGCTGGTCCAGGGCCGCGGCCAGGACGCTGCGCCACGGGGTGATCCGGGTCCACGCCAGATCGGTGTCGCCCGGGGTGTAGGTCGCGGCCCGCAGCCCCAGGGACGCCACCGGGTCCTCGGTGGCCTGGGCGTCGGTGATCCGGCGCTGGGCCAGCTTCCCGAGCAGGTCCTCGGCGGGGTGCTCGGGGGCGTCCTCCGGCCACCACACCACCACCGGGGCGTCCGGCAGCAGCAGCGGCAGGACCACCGAGTAGGCGTGGTTGGCGAGTTCGCCGTGCAGCCGCAGCAGCACCGTCTCGCCGGTGCCGGTCTCGCCGCCGACCCGCACCTCGGCGTCCATCCGGGCCATCTTGCGGTCGCGCGGCGACCGGCCCGGCCGCTTGATGACGACCAGGGTGCGCGAGGGGTGCTCCTTGGACGCCTCGCTCGCCGCCCGCAGCGCGTCGTAGTGGTTGCCCTCGTCGGTGACGATGACGAGGGTGAGCACCATGCCCACGGCCGGGGTGCCGGTGGCCCGGCGTGCCTGGACCAGGGCGGAGTTGATCCGGCTGGACGTGGTGTCCGTGAGATCGATGTTCATGGCCGCCGCCAGCTCCGTCCGTCTCGTGCGAGCATCTCGTCCGCGGCCTTCGGCCCCCAGGTCCCGGAGGTGTACTGCTCGGGCCTGCCGTGCTGGTCCCAGTACTCCTCGATCGGGTCCAGGATCCGCCAGGACTGCTCGACCTCCTCATGGCGGGGGAAGAGGTTCGCCTCGCCGAGCAGGACGTCCAGCAGCAGCCGCTCGTACGCCTCGGGGCTGGACTCGGTGAAGGACTCGCCGTACTGGAAGTCCATCGTCACGTCCCGGATCTCCATGGAGGTGCCGGGCACCTTGGAGCCGAACCGGATGGTGACGCCCTCGTCCGGCTGCACCCGGATGACCAGGGCGTTCTGCCCGAGCTCCTGGGTGTCGGTGGTATCGAAGGGGGAGTGCGGGGCGCGCTGGAAGACCACCGCGATCTCGGTGACCCGCCGCCCCAGCCGCTTGCCGGTGCGCAGGTAGAAGGGGACACCCGCCCAGCGGCGGTTGTCGATCTCCAGCTTGATCGCGGCGTAGGTGTCGGTCTTCGAGTGGGGGTCGATGCCCTCCTCCTCGAGGTAGCCGTGCACCTCCTCGCCGCCCTGCCAGCCGGGGGCGTACTGGGCGCGCACCGTGTGCTTGCCCAGATCCTTGGGCAGCTTGACCGCCCTGAGCGCCTTCAGCTTCTCGGTGACCAGGGAGGACGCGTCGAAGGAGGCGGGCTCCTCCATGGCGGTCAGCGCGAGCAGCTGCAGCAGGTGGTTCTGGATGACGTCGCGGGCCGCGCCGATGCCGTCGTAGTAGCCCGCGCGCCCGCCGATGCCGATGTCCTCGGCCATGGTGATCTGTACGTGGTCGACGTACGACCGGTTCCAGATCGGCTCGAACATCGTGTTGGCGAAGCGCAGCGCCAGGATGTTCTGGACCGTCTCCTTGCCCAGGTAGTGGTCGATCCGGAAGACGTCACTGGGCCGGAAGACCTCGTGGACGACCTGGTTGAGATCCTGGGCGCTCTTCAGGTCGTGGCCGAAGGGCTTCTCGATGACCGCGCGCCGCCAGGAGTCGCCCTGCCCGTGCGACAGCCCGTGCTTCTTGAGCTGCTGGACGACGCTGGGGAAGAACTTCGGCGGGACCGACAGATAGAAGGCGAAGTTGCCGCCGGTGCCGCGTGCCTTGTCGAGTTCCTCTATGGTCGCCCGCAGCCGGACGAACGCCTCGTCGTCGTCGAACACGCCGGGGACAAAGCGGAACCCCTCGGCCAGCTGCTGCCAGACCTCCTCGCGGAACGGGGTCCGCGCGTGCTCCTTGACCGCGTCGTGCACGACCTGGGCGAAGTCCTCGTTCTCCCAGTCGCGGCGGGCGAAGCCGACGAGCGAGAAGCCCGGGGGCAGCAGCCCGCGGTTGGCCAGGTCGTAGATGGCCGGCATCAGCTTCTTACGGGACAGGTCGCCCGTGACGCCGAAGATCACGAGGCCGGACGGCCCCGCGATGCGCGGGAGCCGTCGGTCTCGTGGGTCACGCAGCGGATTGCTGCTGCTCACGTCTTCACGCCTCCGAGGGTGCGAGGCGCTTGAGCTCCGCCTCGGTGGACTTCAGCAGGTCGTTCCAGGAGGACTCGAACTTCTCGACGCCCTCGTCCTCCAGCACCTGGACGACGTCGTCGTAGGAGATCCCGATCCCGGCCAGCGCGTCGAGGTCGGCCTTGGCCTGCTCGTACGTGCCGCGCACGGCGTCACCGCTGATCTCGCCGTGGTCGGCGACCGCCTCCAGGGTGGCCTCCGGCATGGTGTTGACGGTGCCGGGGGCGACCAGGTCCACGACGTACATGGTGTCCTTGTACGCCGGGTCCTTGACACCGGTCGAGGCCCACAGCGGACGCTGCTTGTTGGCGTTCGCCCGGTCCAGGACGGCCCAGCGGTCGGAGCTGAAGACCTCCTCGTACGCCTGGTACGCGAGGCGGGCGTTGGCGACGGCGGCCTTGCCGCGCAGCGCCTTGGCCTCATCGGTGCCGAGCTTGTCGATGCGCTTGTCGATCTCGGTGTCCACGCGGGAGACGAAGAAGGACGCCACCGAGTGGATCTTCTGCAGGTCGAGGCCCGCGGCCTTGGCCTTCTCCAGACCGGCCAGGAAGGCGTCCATGACCGCGCGGTACCGCTCCAGGGAGAAGATCAGCGTGACATTGACGCTGATGCCCAGGCCGATCACCTCGGTGATCGCGGGCAGCCCCGCCTCGGTCGCCGGGATCTTGATGAAGGTGTTGGGCCGGTCCACCAGCCAGGCCAGCTGCTTGGCCTCGGCGATGGTGGCGGCCGTGTTGTGGGCCAGGCGCGGGTCCACCTCGATGGAGACCCGGCCGTCCTGGCCGCCCGTCGCGTCGTACACCGGCCGGAGGATGTCGGCCGCGTCGCGGACGTCCGCCGTGGTGATCATGCGGACGGCTTCCTCGACGGTGACCCCGCGGACCGCGAGGTCGGCCACCTGCTGCTGGTAGCCGTCGCCGCCGGAGATCGCCTTCTGGAAGATCGACGGGTTGGTGGTGACGCCTACGACATGCTGCTGGTCGATCAGCTCGGCCAGATTGCCGGAGGTGATCCTCTTGCGGGAGAGGTCGTCGAGCCAGATCGCGACGCCTTCGTCGGCCAGCCGCTTGAGTGCGTCTGTCATGGGGTGTGTTCTCCTACTCGTCGCACTTACGTCGTCTGTGGAGGTCAGCGCCCGGCGTCGGCGAGGGACTCGCGGGCGGCGGTGACCACGGCCTCGGCGGTGAGGCCGAACTCCCGGAAGAGCACCTTGTAGTCGGCCGAGGCGCCGAAGTGCTCCAGCGAGACGATGCGGCCGGCCTCGCCGACGTAGCGGTACCAGGTCAGGCCGATACCCGCCTCGACGGCCACCCGAGCCTTGACGGACGGCGGCAGCACTGTCTCCCGGTACCCCTTGTCCTGCTCCTCGAACCACTCGACCGAGGGCATTGACACCACGCGGGTGGGAATCCCGGCGGCCTGGAGCTGCTCGCGCGCCTCCACGGCGAGCTGCACCTCGGAACCGGTGCCGATGAGGATGACCCGCGGCTGACCGCCCTCGGCCTCGAAGAGGACGTAGCCGCCCTTGGCGGCGTTCTCGTCGGCCTCGTAGGTCGGCACGTTCTGCCGGGTCAGGGCCAGGCCGTGCGGAGCCGGGTTCGCGGTGTGGCGGCGGGTGATCTCCCGCCAGGCGATGGCCGTCTCGTTGGCGTCGGCCGGGCGGACCACGTTCAGGCCCGGGATGGCGCGCAGCACGGACAGGTGCTCCACCGGCTGGTGGGTCGGGCCGTCCTCGCCGAGGCCGATGGAGTCGTGCGTCCACACGTAGGTGACCGGCAGCTTCATCAGCGCGGCGAGCCGGACGGCCGGGCGCATGTAGTCGGAGAAGACCAGGAAGGTGCCGCCGTAGACACGGGTGTTGCCGTGCAGGGCGATGCCGTTCATGGTCGAGCCCATGGCGTGCTCGCGGATGCCGAAGTGGATCGTGCGGCCGTACGGGTCGGCCTCCGGCAGCGGGTTGCCTTTCGGGAGGAAGGACGAGGACGCGTCGATCGTGGTGTTGTTGGAGCCCGCGAGGTCGGCGGAGCCGCCCCACAGCTCGGGGAGCACCCCGCCGAGCGCCTTGAGCACCTGGCCGGACGCCTTACGGGTGGCGACGTCCTTGCCCGGCTCGAAGACCGGCAGTGCGCTCTCCCAGCCCTCGGGCAGCTCGCCCGCGGTGATCCGGTCGAACAGGGTGGCCCGCTCGGAGTTGGCGTTCCGCCACTCCTGGAGCTTCTTGTCCCAGGCGGCGTGGGCCTCGCGGCCGCGCTCGACCAGGGCGCGGGTGTGGTTGATGACGTCCGTGTCGACCGCGAAGTGCTGCTCGGGGTCGAAGCCGAGGACGCGCTTGGTGGCGGCGACCTCGTCGGCGCCGAGCGCCGAGCCGTGGGACGCCTCGGTGTTCTGCGCGTTCGGGGCGGGCCAGGCGATGATCGTACGGGCCGCGATGATCGAGGGGCGCTCGGTCTCGGCCTGCGCCGCCTTGAGCGCCGCGTGCAGCGCGTGGATGTCGAAGTCGCCGCTCTCGGACTGCTCGATGCGCTGGACGTGCCAGCCGTACGCCTCGTAGCGCTTCAGCACGTCCTCGGAGAGCGCGGTCGCGGTGTCGCCCTCGATCGAGATGTGGTTGTCGTCGTACAGGGCGACGATGCTGCCCAGCTTCTGGTGGCCGGCCAGCGAGGACGCCTCGGCGGAGATGCCCTCCTCCAGGTCGCCGTCGGAGACGATCGCCCAGATGGTGTGGTCGAACGGAGAGGCGCCCTCGGGCGCCTCCGGGTCGAACAGGCCACGCTCATAGCGGGCTGCCATCGCCATGCCCACCGCGTTGGCGATGCCCTGGCCCAGCGGGCCGGTGGTGGTCTCGACACCGGTGGTGTGGCCGAACTCGGGGTGGCCCGGGGTCTTGCTGCCCCAGGTGCGGAACGACCGCAGATCGTCGAGCTCAAGACCGAAGCCCGCCAGGTACAGCTGGACGTAGAGGGTCAGGCTGGTGTGCCCGGGGGAGAGGACGAAGCGGTCCCGGCCCGCCCAGCCCGCGTCGGAGGGGTCGTGCCGCATCAGCTTCTGGAAGAGCAGGTACGCGGCGGGCGCGAGGCTCATGGCCGTGCCAGGGTGGCCGTTACCGACCTTCTGTACGGAGTCCATGGCCAGGACTCGGGCCGTGTCGACGGCTCGCTGGTCCAGATCGGTCCACTCGAGGTCTGTGGTAGTCGGCTTTGTGCTCACCCTGAGTCAGGGCTCCTCTCCACAATGTCGAAATCCGGTGACCGTATGTACACCGGCGATGTCGAGCCTACCCCTGGAACAACGGTCATCTTTTCGAGTTCCACCCAACGGGATAAGGAACGAATTCCGAGGTTGCCGCATTCCCTCCGGGGCCCGTCCGAAGGGCGTCCCGAGCCCTACGGAAGGCGCCGTTCCGGGCCCGGCCGGGCCCGCCGTCCCCCGGGTGTGGCCGCCTTACGGGCGCCTTGCCGCGCCCCTACAACACGAGGGACCCCGGCGGCGGGCGGCGTATCCGCTACGTCTAGAGTGGCGTGGTACGCGCAAGTCTTTACCGGCTCTTCATGTCCGGTGCTTGCTGGTTCTTGCTTCCACCAGGGGTGTGCGTGACGGCCGTCGAATCCCGTCCTGCGGGGGTGCTCGAGACGAGCGAAACGAGCTCCGGTCACCGGCCGTTCGGGGCCCGTGTCATGGCGTTCGTGGCGCTGACGAAGCCGCGCGTCATCGAATTGCTGCTGATGACGACGGTGCCGGTCATGTTCCTGGCCGCCCAGGGCGTCCCGGATCTGTGGCTGGTGGTCGCCACCTGCGTCGGCGGCTATCTGTCGGCCGGCGGCGCCGCCGCGTTCAACATGTATTACGACCGGGACATCGACGCGCTGATGGAGCGCACCGCGCAGCGCCCGCTCGTGACCGGCATGGTCTCGCCGCGCGAATGCCTCGTTTTCGCCTTCGCGCTCGCGGCGGGGTCGACGGCCTGGTTCTGGGTGCTGGTCAACCCGCTGTCCGCGATGCTGTCGCTCGGTGCGCTGGCCTTCTACGTCGTCGTCTACACGATGTTGCTCAAGCGCCGCACTTCGCAGAACATCGTCTGGGGCGGCATCGCGGGCTGCATGCCCGTGCTCATCGGCTGGTCCTCGGTGACCAACGAGGTCTCCTGGGCCGCCGTCATCCTCTTCCTCGTCATCTTCTTCTGGACGCCGCCGCACTACTGGCCGCTGTCGATGAAGGTCAAGGACGACTACGAGCGGGCCAGCGTGCCGATGCTGCCGGTGATCGCGGGCAACAAGGCGGTCGCGCGCCAGATCGTCCTCTACAGCTGGGCCATGGTCGGCGTCTCGCTGCTGCTGTGGCCGCTGGGCTACACCGGCTGGTTCTACCCGGCGGTCGCGGCCGTGCTGGGCGGGTTCTGGCTCAAGGAGGCGCACGGTCTCCAGGCGCGCGCCCGGGCCGGGGTCACGGGCGCGAAGCTCAAGGAGATGCGGCTGTTCCACTGGTCGATCACCTATGTGTCGCTGCTGTTCGTCGCCGTGGCCGTGGACCCTTTCCTGCGGTGATTACCGGCGGGTAGCATCGGCTGTATGGCAGACACCACTCAGCCGGAGACACCCGAGAGCGGCGAGTCCGCCGCCCAGCCCTCCGCGCCGGAAGCACCGGCCAAGCCGCCGAAGCCGCCCAAGCCGTCCAAGGACGAGAAGCGGGCCGAGCGGCTCGCCCGCCAGATCACGGCCTTCGCCGGGAGCCACGGCGGCGCCGAGGGGCAGATCGCGCACATCGGGCGCGGCGCCGTCCGGATCGCCCTCGTCGGCGCCGACGGCGAATGGGGCGTCCTCGTGGCCCCCTCCCAGGACAGCGCGCGCCGCGCCGCCGAGATCGCCGGGCTGACCGTCAAGGACGACTTCGACGGCGAGCTCGCCGCCAAGGTCCGCACCGGTCCGTACGAGTGGACGCGCATGGCGGGCATCCAGCTCGGCGGACCCGGCAACCCTCCGGCAGCCGCCTCGTAGAACGCCTGAGAACGGGTCCGGCGACACCTCGTGCCCCTTCCGTCCGTTAAGCCCGTCGATGCCGGAGGGCGAGGAGGCGGGCGGCGATGCACGAGGCGACGGACTCCCCGGACACCGTGGGCCCGCCGACCGGTCCGGTCCCCCGCGACGGGCCGGGCCCGGCGGCGGGGCCGATCACCCTGCCGCCGCTGGTCGACCAGCACAGCCACGGCACGGTCGACGGCGAGCTCGGGGTCGGCTCGTTCGAAACCCATCTGGCGGCCGCCGCCGGGTCCGGGGCGGCCCCGGCCGGCACCACCTTCTTCGACAGCTGGACCGGCCTCGCGGTGCGCCGCTGGTGCCCCCCGCTGCTGGGCATGGAGCCCCACTGCGCGCCCGTCAGCTATCTCGCCCGCCGCCGTGAGCTGGGCGCCTACCGCGCCGCGCGGCTGCTGCTGCGCGGCGCCGGCATCGGCACCTTCCTGCTGGAGTCCGGCGCCCGGGACGGCCTCAGCACCCCGGACGAACTGGCCGCGGCCGCCGACGGCACGGTCCTCGAGGTGGTCCGGCTGGAGCCGCTGGCCGAGCAGGTCGCCGACACCTCCGGCACGGTCGACGCCTTCATCGGCAACACCGCGGAGGCGCTGTACGCGGCGGCCCAGCACGCGACCGCCTTCGCCATGGGGATCGCCTTCTGCGACGAGATCCCGCCCGACCCGCGCGAGGTGCGGCGCGCCGCCGCCCGCTGGCTCGCGCTCACCGTCCGCCCGGCCCCGGGCCGCGCCCCCGACCCCGCGCTCGCCCAGCATCTGCTGTGGAGCGCCGTGGCGACCGGCCTTCCGGTGCAGCTGCACTGTGCCGATCCGCAGTCGCTCATCGGCTTCCTGCGGGCCACGGCGGGCTTCGGCACCGATCTGGTGCTGCTGCCGGACCGGCCGCACCACCGGCGGGCGGCCCAGCTCGCCGCGGCCTTCCCGCATGTCTACGCGGACGCCGGGCCGCGGCCCGGGGAGACCCTGGGCGAGGCGCCGTTCGGCAAGCTGCTGTTCTCGACGGGCGCGCGGGCGCTGCCGGAGCTGTATGTGACCGCGTCCCGGCTGTTCGGCCGGGCCATGGCCCGGCTGGCGGAGGAGTGGGTCGGCGAGGGGATCTGCACCCGGGCCGAGGCCCAGCGGATCGCCGGGCTGGTCGCGGCCGGGACCGCGCGCCGGGTCTACCGGCTGGACGCGGCCGGTTCGGGCTGAACGGTCTCGTGGCCGCCGGTGGGGGCGGGCGCGGCCGCCGGGAGCGCGGCCCGCTCGCGCTGGGCGAGCAGCACCCGCAGCACCGCGATCCACACCAGGCAGGAGCCGAGCATGTGGATGCCGACGACGACCTCGGGCAGATGGGTGAAGTACTGCACGTACCCGATCACGCCCTGCGCGAGCAGTACGGCGAGGAGTTCCAGGACCGTACGGCGCTGGGCGGCGGGGGCCTTCACGGCCCGCAGGGTGAACCACAGGGCGACGGTGAGGCCCAGCACGATGTAGACGAAGTCCACATGCAGCTGGGTGATCTCCTGCCAGTTCAGCGGGATGCGGTGCACCTTACGGGCGTCACCGGCGTGCGGGCCCGCGCCGGTGACCACCGTGCCGATCAGGATCAGCGCGAGGGTCGCGCCGACCAGCAGCCAGGTCAGCTGGCGCACCGGGCGGGCGATCAGGTCGCGTGGCTCGCCGTCACCCTCGCGAGCCCGCTGCCAGACCACCATCGCGACCGTGAGGAGCGCGGAGGACAGCAGGAAGTGCGAGCTGACGATGTACGGGTTGAGCCCGGTGAGGACCACGATGCCGCCGACGACGGCGTTGCCCATCACGATCCAGAACTGGGTCCAGCCCAGCCGGGTGAGGGAGCGGCGCACCGGCGTGCGGGCCCGGGCGGCGATGATCAGCACACCGACGAAGACACACAGGACGTACGTCAGCATGCGGTTGGTGAACTCGATGACGCCGTTGATGCCCATGTCGGCGGTGGGCGTCAGGCTGGACGGGGTGCACTTCGGCCAGGTGTCACAGCCCAGGCCGGACTGGGTGAGCCGGACCGCGCCCCCGGTCACCACGATGACCACGGCCATCACCACGGTGGCCAGCGCGGCTCGCTCCACGAAGCGCGCGGAGGGCTGCCAGCGCCGGGCGATCAGCTCGAAGGGATTCAGCGAATTCGGCACCCGCCCATCGTAGGCCGCCGCTTGTGCAGCTTTTCACGAGGGGGTTGTGTTCCGGTAAAGCCGCAGGCCGTAAGGGCCGCCCCGGGCTATTCCCAGCGGAGCTCGCGCTGCTCCCGGAGGCACCCGGGCTACTCCCAGCGGAAGAAGCGGGCCGCCGCGCCCAGCCCCAGCACCGCCCAGACCGCCAGGATCCCCAGATCCCGCCATGGCATCCCGGCCCCGTCCTGGAGGACGTCCCGCAGCCCGCCCGAGAGCGCCGAGATCGGCAGCAGCTCCAGCGCGCTCCGCACGCCACCCGGGAACTTGTCCAGCGACACGATGACGCCACCGGCCACGAGCAGCAGCAGGAAGACCAGATTGGCCGCGGCCAGGGTCGCCTCGGCCTTCAGGGTGCCCGCCATCAGCAGCCCGAGGCCGGAGAACGCCGCGGTGCCGAGGATCAGCAGCAGCGCGACGGAGAGCGGGTCGCCGTGCGGCGACCAGCCGAGCGCCAGCGCGATCGCGGTCAGCAGCACGATCTGCATGACCTCGGTGACCAGCACCGCGCAGGTCTTGGCGGCCATCAGCCCCCACCGCGGCAGCGGTGAGACGGCGAGCCGCTTGAGCACGCCGTAGCGCCGCTCGAAGCCGGTGGCGATGGCCTGTCCGGTGAACGCCGTGGACAGCACGGCGAGCGCCAGCACACCGGGCGCCAGGAAGTCCACGGTGCTGCCGTCGGAGCCGGTGTCGACGATGTCGACGGTGCTGAAGAGCACCAGCACCAGGGACGGGATGACGACGGTCAGCAGCAGCTGCTCGCCGTTGCGCAGCAGCATCCGGGTCTCCAGCGCGGCCTGCGCCCGGATCATCCGCGGCAGCGGGGCCGCCCCCGGCTTGGGGAGAAAAGTGCCCGTGGCGGTCACGCTCGCAGCTCCTTACCGGTGAGCTCCAGGAAGACGTCCTCGAGGGTGTGCCGCTCGACCGAGATCCGGTCCGGCATCACCCCGTTCTGCGCGCACCAGGAGGTGACGGTGGCCAGCATCTGGGGGTTGACCTTGCCGGTGACCCGGTACGAGCCGGACGTCAGCTCGGCGGCCGTGGAGTCGGCGGGCAGCGCCTTGAGCAGCGAGGCCAGGTCGAGCGCGGGGCGGCCGATGAAGCGCAGGGTGTTCTCGGCGCCGCCCCGGCACAGCTCCTCCGGGGTGCCCCGGGCGATCACCTTGCCGCCGTCGATGATCGCCACATCGTCGGCGAGCTGCTCGGCCTCGTCCATGTAGTGGGTCGTCAGCATCACGGTGACCCCGTCGTCCCGCAGATCGCGGATGAGGTCCCAGGTGGCGCGGCGGGCCTGTGGGTCGAGCCCGGCGGTCGGCTCGTCGAGGAAGACCAGCTCGGGGCGGCCGACGACGGCCATGGCGAGCGCGAGCCGCTGCTGCTGGCCGCCGGAGAGCCGCCGGTAGGTGGTCCGGCCGCAGGAGCCGAGGCCGAGCCGCTCGATCAGCAGATTCACATCCACCGGATGCGCGTGGAGGGAGGCGGTGTGGCGCAGCATCTCTTCTGCGCGCGCGCCGGAATAAACGCCTCCGGACTGGAGCATCACCCCGACCCGGGGGCGCAGCGCCGGGGCGTCCGCGACCGGGTCGAGTCCGAATATCCGGACCGTCCCGGCGTCGGGGCGGCGGTACCCCTCGCAGGTCTCGACGGTGGTGGTCTTACCGGCTCCGTTGGGGCCCAGAACGGCGGTCACGGTGCCCCGGCCGACGGACAGATCGAGCCCGTCGACCGCGGTCTTCGGGCCGTACCGCTTGACCAGGCCGACGATGTCGACCGCGGGCTCTTCTCGCATGTCCGGCAGTCTACGAATCCCGGGGCCGTCCGTGGGCGGCAGGGCCGAAAGCCGCGGCGCACGACGATCGGGCCCGGATGCGTCGCCGCAGGTGAGCCCCGGTCTCGGAGTTAGGCAGACCTAAGTGATGTACCACACCGGAACCGGCGAACTCCTCGCTTGTGGATCGCGGGAGAATTACGCAACAATGGCGTTGTGAAATACGCGAGCGAGGCTCCGAACGAACGCGCGGCCGAAGCGGCCGCGCGGTCCGGCACGCCCGCGTCCGCGCCGGAAGAGCAGCACGGCACCCGCAACCGGGTGGCGCGCTCCATCCTCGACCATGGCCCCTCCACCGCGGCGGAGCTCGCCCTGCGGCTGGAGCTGACCCAGGCGGCCGTCCGCCGCCACCTGGACACCCTCGTCGCCGACGGCGTCGTCGAGCCCCGAGAGAAGAGGGTGTACGGGGCGCGGGGGCGCGGCCGCCCGGCCAAGGTCTTCGCGCTCACCGACTGCGGTCGCGACGCCTTCGACCAGGCCTACGACAAGCTCGCCGTCGACGCTCTCCGCTGGATCGAGCAGAGCGCCGGAGGCGGCGAGGCGGGGCGTGCCGCGGTCGCGGCGTTCGCCCGCGCCAGGCTCGCCGTCCAGGCGGAGGAGTACCGCGGGGCCGTCGAGGCCGCCGCCCCCGGCGGCCGCACCGAAGCGCTCGCCGGAGCACTCTCCGCGGACGGGTACGCTGCTACGGCGCGCAGCGCGCCGGTCGGCGAACAGCTCTGCCAGCACCACTGCCCGGTCGCCCACGCAGCCGAGCGATATCCGCAGCTGTGTGAGGCGGAGACCGAGGTCTTCTCCCAGCTGCTCGGAACCCATGTGCAGCGTCTGGCCACCATCGCCCATGGCGACGGGGTGTGCACGACGTTCGTTCCGAAGACCGGCGAGGTCGAGAAGACCGACACCAGCACCACCAGGACCACCACCGCATCTGCCAGCACGGCCGGGAGGAACCCCGAATGACTCTCCCCACGGAGACCGCTCACCCCGAGCTCGAGGGTCTGGGCAACTACGAGTACGGCTGGGCCGACTCCGACGTGGCCGGCGCCTCGGCCAAGCGCGGCCTCTCCGAGGAGGTCGTACGCGACATCTCGGCGAAGAAGTCCGAGCCGGAGTGGATGCTCAAGCTCCGTCTGAAGGGCCTGAAGCTCTTCGGTAAGAAGCCCATGCCCACCTGGGGCTCGGATCTGTCGGGTATCGACTTCGACAACATCAAGTACTTCGTCCGCTCCACCGAGCAGCAGGCCGCCTCCTGGGAGGAGCTGCCCGAGGACATCAAGAACACGTACGACAAGCTGGGCATCCCGGAGGCCGAGAAGCAGCGCCTCGTCGCGGGTGTCGCGGCCCAGTACGAGTCCGAGGTCGTCTACCACCAGATCCGCGAGGACCTGGAGGAGCAGGGCGTCATCTTCCTGGACACCGACACCGCGCTCAAGGAGCACCCGGAGCTCTTCAAGGAGTACTTCGGCACCGTGATCCCGGCGGGCGACAACAAGTTCGCCTCGCTGAACACGGCGGTCTGGTCCGGCGGCTCGTTCATCTACGTGCCGAAGGGCGTGCAGGTGGAGATCCCGCTGCAGGCGTACTTCCGCATCAACACCGAGAACATGGGCCAGTTCGAGCGGACGCTGATCATCGTCGACGAGGACGCCTACGTCCACTACGTCGAGGGCTGCACCGCGCCGATCTACAAGTCGGACTCGCTGCACTCCGCGGTCGTCGAGATCATCGTCAAGAAGGGCGCCCGCTGCCGCTACACGACCATCCAGAACTGGTCGAACAACGTCTACAACCTGGTCACCAAGCGCGCCGTGGCCTACGAGGGCGCGACCATGGAGTGGGTCGACGGCAACATCGGCTCCAAGGTGACCATGAAGTACCCCGCCGTCTACCTGATGGGTGAGCACGCCAAGGGCGAGACCCTGTCCATCGCCTTCGCGGGCGAGGGCCAGCATCAGGACGCCGGCGCCAAGATGGTCCACATGGCCCCCCGCACCTCGTCGAACATCGTCTCCAAGTCGGTGGCGCGCGGCGGTGGCCGCACCTCCTACCGCGGTCTGATCGAGATCGGCGAGGGCGCCGAGGGCTCCAAGTCCAATGTGCTGTGCGACGCCCTGCTCGTCGACACGATCTCCCGCTCGGACACCTACCCGTATGTGGACGTCCGCGAGGACGACGTGTCCATGGGCCATGAGGCGACCGTCTCCAAGGTCAGCGACGACCAGCTCTTCTACCTGATGAGCCGCGGTCTGTCCGAGGACGAGGCCATGGCGATGATCGTGCGCGGCTTCGTCGAGCCGATCGCGCGCGAGCTGCCCATGGAGTACGCGCTGGAGCTCAACCGGCTGATCGAGCTGCAGATGGAGGGCGCGGTCGGCTGACGCCACCCCCCTCCCCGCCCGGCGGGGGCCGAAGCCTCCGCCCGGGCACCCCACTCAGGCCCATCAGGCAGAAAGCGAGCAGTACGACAGCCATGGCTGAAACCATCCCGGCCGGATCCACCACGGACGGCGTCATCCAGGTGGGCCAGCCCACCGATGCCCGGGTGAGCGCGCCCGCGTCGTACGACGTGGCCGACTTCCCGGTGCCCCACGGCCGCGAGGAGGACTGGCGGTTCACCCCCCTGGAGCGGCTGCGCGGTCTCCACGACGGCACGGCCGTCGCCGACGGCGGCGTCAAGGTCGAGGTGACCGCCCCCGCGGGCGTCACGGTCGAGACCGTGGGCCGTGACGACGCGCGCCTGGGGAAGGCCGGCAAGCCGGTGGACCGGGTGGCGGCCCAGGCGTACAGCTCCTTCGAGAAGGCGTCGGTCGTCTCGGTGCCCAAGGAGACGGTGCTCACCGAGCCGGTGCGGATCGCCGTGCACGGCGAGGGCGGCACCGCCTTCGGCCACCAGGTGATCGAGATCGGCGCCTTCGCCGAGGCGGTCGTGGTGATCGACCACACCGGTGACGCCACGGTCGCCGCCAATGTGGAGTACCTGATCGGCGACGGCGCCAAGCTCACCGTGGTCTCGGTCCAGGACTGGGACGACACCGCGGTCCACGCCGGTCAGCACACCGCGCTGGTCGGCCGGGACGCCACCTTCAAGTCCGTGGTCGTCACCTTCGGCGGCGATCTGGTGCGGCTCCACCCGCGGGTGGTCTACGGCGCCCCGGGCGGTGAGGCCGAGCTCTACGGCCTGTACTTCACCGACAACGGCCAGCACCAGGAGCACCGGCTCTTCATCGACCACGACACCCCGCACTGCCGCAGCAACGTGGCCTACAAGGGCGCGCTGCAGGGCGCCGAGGCGCACGCGGTGTGGATCGGCGATGTGCTGATCCGGGCCGCCGCGGAGGGCACCGACACCTACGAGCTCAACCGCAACCTGGTCCTCACCGACGGCGCCCGCGTCGACTCGGTGCCGAACCTGGAGATCGAGACCGGTGAGATCGTCGGCGCCGGTCACGCGAGCGCGACCGGCCGCTTCGAGGACGAGCAGCTGTTCTACCTGATGGCGCGCGGTATCCCGGCCGACGAGGCCCGCCGACTGGTGGTCCGCGGCTTCTTCGCCGAGCTCGTCCAGCAGATCGGGCTCCCCGAGCTGGAGGAGCGGCTCATCGCCAAGATCGAGGCCGAGCTGGAGGCGTCCGTAGGATGACCCCGACCTTCGTACGCGTCTGCGCGCTGGACGAACTCGAGGAAGACACCCCCAAGCGGGTCGAGCTCGAGGGCGTGCCGGTCGCTCTGGTGCGCACCGAGGGCGAGGTGTTCGCGGTCAGCGACATCTGCTCGCACGCGAACGTCTCGCTGTCCGAGGGCGAGGTGGAGGACTGCCAGATCGAGTGCTGGCTGCACGGCTCCAGCTTCGACCTGCGCACCGGAAAGCCGTCCGGCCTCCCCGCGACGCGCCCGGTCCCCGTATACCCCGTAAAGATCGAAGGGGACGATGTGCTCGTCTCCGTCACCCAGGAGTCCTGAGGCACCCATGGCCACGCTTGAGATCCACGACCTGCACGTTTCCGTCGACGCCGAGGGCGGACCCCGCGAGATCCTGCGCGGTGTCGACCTGACCGTGAAGCAGGGCGAGACGCACGCCATCATGGGCCCCAACGGCTCCGGCAAGTCCACCCTGGCCTACTCGCTCGCCGGTCACCCGAAGTACACGGTCACCGGCGGCACCGTGACGCTGGACGGCGAGGACGTGCTCGCGATGTCCGTCGACGAGCGCGCCCGCGCCGGTGTCTTCCTCGCCATGCAGTACCCGGTCGAGGTCCCCGGCGTCTCGGTCTCCAACTTCCTGCGTACCTCCGCGACCGCGATCCGCGGCGAGGCGCCCAAGCTGCGCACCTGGGTGAAGGAGGTCAAGGAGGCCATGGAGCGCCTCCACATCGACTCCTCCTTCGCCGAGCGGAATGTGAACGAGGGCTTCTCCGGCGGTGAGAAGAAGCGCCACGAGATCCTCCAGCTGGAGCTGCTGAAGCCGGCCATCGCGATCCTCGACGAGACCGACTCCGGCCTCGACGTGGACGCGCTGCGGGTGGTCTCCGAGGGCGTCAACCGGGTCCGCGAGTCCGGCCAGGTGGGCACCCTGCTGATCACCCACTACACCCGCATCCTGCGGTACATCAAGCCCGACCACGTCCACGTCTTCGCGGCGGGCCGGATCGCCGAGTCCGGCGGTCCCGAGCTCGCCGACAAGCTGGAGGAAGAGGGCTACGAGGAGTACGTGAAGGGAGGCGCGTCCGAGTGACACAGTTGCCGGGCCTCCTCGACACCGAGGCGATCCGCAAGGACTTCCCGATCCTGGACCGGGTCGTCCACGACGGCCAGCGGCTCGTCTACCTGGACAACGCGGCGACCTCGCAGAAGCCGCGCCAGGTGCTGGACGTGCTGAACGACTACTACGAGCGCTCCAACGCCAATGTGCACCGGGGCGTCCATGTGCTCGCCGAGGAGGCCACGGCGCTGTACGAGGGCGCCCGCGACAAGGTCGCCGCCTTCATCAACGCTCCCAGCCGCGACGAGGTGATCTTCACCAAGAACGCGTCGGAGTCCCTCAACCTGGTCGCCAACATGCTCGGCTGGGCCGATGAGCCCTACCGGGTGGACCAGGACACCGAGATCGTCATCACCGAGATGGAGCACCACTCCAACATCGTTCCGTGGCAGCTGCTCTCGCAGCGCACCGGCGCGAAGCTGAAGTGGTTCGGCCTCACCGAGGACGGCCGCCTCGACCTGTCGGAGATAGAGCAGATCATCACCGAGAAGACCAAGGTCGTCTCGTTCGTGCTGGTCTCCAACATCCTCGGCACGGTCAACCCGGTCGAGGCGATCGTCCGCCGCGCCCAGGCCGTCGGCGCCCTCGTGGTGATCGACGCCTCCCAGGCCGCCCCGCACATGCTGCTGGACGTGCAGGCGCTGCAGGCCGACTTCGTGGCCTTCACCGGCCACAAGATGTGCGGTCCGACCGGTATCGGGGTGCTGTGGGGCCGCCAGGAGCTGCTGGAGGACCTGCCTCCGTTCCTCGGCGGCGGCGAGATGATCGAGACCGTCTCGATGCACTCGTCCACCTACGCCCCGGCGCCGCACAAGTTCGAGGCCGGTACGCCCCCGATCGCCCAGGCCGTCGGCCTCGGTGCGGCCGTGGACTACCTCACCTCGATCGGCATGGACAACATCGCCCGCCATGAGCACGCCCTCACCCACTACGCGGTCGGCAGGCTCCTGGAGGTGCCGGACCTGCGCATCATCGGCCCCACCACGGCCGAGGAGCGCGGTGCCACGATCTCCTTCACGCTCGGCGACATCCACCCCCACGATGTGGGCCAGGTGCTGGACGAGCAGGGGATCGCGGTCCGGGTCGGTCACCACTGCGCCCGCCCCGTATGCCTGCGCTACGGAATTCCGGCGACCACCCGAGCGTCGTTCTATCTGTACTCCACGCCTGCCGAGGTCGACGCCTTGGTGGAGGGCCTGGAGCACGTACGGAACTTCTTCGGGTAGGGGCGTGCCGCGTGAAGTTGGATTCGATGTACCAGGACGTGATCCTGGACCACTACAAGAACCCCCACGGCCGGGGGCTGAGGAACGGCGACGCAGAGGTACACCATGTCAATCCCACCTGCGGCGACGAGATCACGCTCCGGGTGCGGCTTGACGGCGACACCATCAAGGACGTGAGCTACGAGGGCCAGGGCTGTTCCATCAGCCAGGCCAGCGCCTCGGTGCTCAATGAGCTGCTGGTGGGCAAGGAGCTGGCCGAGGCCCGCAGAATTCAGGAGACCTTCCTGGAGCTGATGCAGTCCAAGGGCAAGGCCGAGCCGGACGACGCCATGGAGGAGGTGCTGGAGGACGCGATCGCGTTCGCCGGTGTCTCCAAGTACCCGGCCCGGGTGAAATGTGCCCTGCTGAGCTGGATGGCCTGGAAGGATGCCACGGCGCAGGCACTGGGCGAGACCGCCGGAGGGAAGACCGCATGAGTGACAACGTGACCACCACCACCAAGCCCGCCAGCGAGGAAGAGGTCCGCGAGGCCCTGTACGACGTCGTGGACCCCGAGCTGGGCATCGACGTGGTCAACCTCGGGCTGATCTACGGCATTCACATCGATGACGCCAACATCGCGACCATCGACATGACGCTCACCTCGGCGGCCTGTCCGCTGACCGATGTCATCGAGGACCAGGCCAAGTCCGCGACCGACGGCATCGTGAACGAGCTGCGGATCAACTGGGTCTGGATGCCGCCGTGGGGCCCGGACAAGATCACCGACGATGGGCGTGAGCAGCTGCGGGCGCTCGGCTTCAACGTCTGACGGGCTCCCCTGGGCTTGTCGAAACGGCCCCCGCGCTTCGGCGCGGGGGCCGTTTCGTATGTCGTGGATCTTCGTATGTCGTGGATCTTCGTATGTTGTGGGTCGTTGCGTACGGGCGTACGCATCGTTGTGTACACTCGTACGCATGGGATATGTGACGCTCTCCGGGGCCATCCTGGCCGAGATCCTGGCGACCACCTCGATGAAGTACAGCGAGGGCTTCAGCAGGCTCTGGCCCTCGCTGGCCACCGGCGTGGGCTATCTGGTGTCCTTCGTGCTGCTCGCGCACACGCTCAAGTCCATCTCCGTCAGCACCGCCTACGCGATATGGGCCGGGGCCGGGACCGCCGTCATCGCCGCCATCGGCATGCTCTTCCTGGGGGAGGCGATGACCGCCGCCAAGGTGCTGGGCGTGCTGCTGGTCATCGCCGGAGTGGTGGTGCTCAATCTGAACGGCGCCCACTGATGGGCCGCCGCTACGACCCCGAGCGGCGGCAGCGGATCATCGACGCCGCGGCCGCCGTGGTCCGCGAGCGCGGCATCGCGGGGCTCGGCCACCGGGCCGTGGCCGCCGCGGCCGATGTGCCGCTGGGCTCGACGACCTACCACTTCGCGACCCTCGACGACCTGATGATCGCGGCGCTCCGCCAGATCAACGCGGAGTGGCTGGCGGAGGTGGAGGCCTGGGTGGAGGGCGTCGACCCGGCCGCACCGCCCGCGGACGAGCTGGCCCGGTGGCTGGGGGAGCAGTTCACGGGCGACCGGGCGCGGCTGGAGCTGGAGTACGAGCTGTACTTCGCCGCGCTGCGCCATGAGGGGCTGCGGCCGCTCGCCGCCGAGTGCCTGGACGAGATGGCCCGGATGCTGACGCGACTGATGCCCGACGCGGCCACGGCGCGCGTC
The DNA here is from genome assembly GCF_016741935.1 of Streptomyces endocoffeicus. Taxonomy (GTDB): domain Bacteria; phylum Actinomycetota; class Actinomycetes; order Streptomycetales; family Streptomycetaceae; genus Streptomyces; species Streptomyces endocoffeicus. Next base: position 205,688 of record NZ_JAERRG010000010.1, read on the forward strand.
GTGGTGGCCCTGATCGACGGGCTGACCCTGCAAGTGCTGCTGGCGGACCGCCCGTACGACGAGGAGGACACCCGCGCGGCGCTGGCGCGGATCATGGGCGGGGACGGCGACGGTGGGCCGCCGGCCGGCTGAGACCGCGGACCGCGGACCGTAGGTCGCGCGGGCCGTCGGTTCGATGAGGCCGCGGACCGTAGATCGCGCGGGCCGTCCGTTCGATGAGACCGCAGACCGCGCGGGCCGCCCGCTCGACGAGGCCGCACGGCGGACCGCCCGGGACCGTTCGCTGAGACCGGTTCGCCTCCCGGGCCCGGCTCCGGTTAGCGTTCTGACCATGACCGATGCACCCACCACCGCCCCCACCGGCGCCGTCGCCGCCGGTCTCGCCACCCTCACCGAGGACGGCACCGTCCTGGACACCTGGTTCCCGGCCCCCGAGCTGACCGCCGAGCCCGGCCCGGCCGGGACCGAGCGGCTCGACGCCGAGCACACCACGCGGCTGCTGGGCGAGACCGCCCTCAAGGCGGTCGGACCGGACCCCCGGCGCGGCGTCGAGGTCGTCGCCGTCCGCACGGTCATCGCCTCGCTCGACGAGAAGCCCAGGGACGCCCACGACGCCTATCTGCGGCTGCATCTGCTCAGCCACCGGCTGGTCAAGCCGCACGGACTGAGCCTGGACGGCCAGTTCGGCCTGCTGGCCAACGTCGCCTGGACCTCGCTCGGCCCGGTCGCCGCCGACCAGGTGGAGCGGGCCCGGCTCGCCGCCCGCGCCGAGGGGCTGCAGCTGTCGGTGACCAGTGTCGACAAGTTCCCCCGGATGACCGACTACGTCGTCCCCGCCGGTGTCCGCATCGGCGACGCCGACCGGGTCCGGCTCGGCGCCCACCTCGCCCCCGGGACCACGGTCATGCACGAGGGCTTCGTCAACTTCAACGCCGGAACGCTCGGCACCTCCATGGTCGAGGGCCGGATCAGCGCGGGCGTCGTGGTCGGCGACGGCTCCGACATCGGCGGCGGCGCCTCGATCATGGGCACGCTCTCCGGCGGCGGCAAGCAGACGATCACCATCGGCGAGCGCTGCCTGCTCGGTGCCGAGGCGGGCCTGGGCATCTCGCTCGGCGACGACTGCATCGTCGAGGCGGGGCTGTATGTGACGGCGGGGACCCGCGTCACGCTCCCGGACGGCAAGATCGCCAAGGCCCTGGAGCTTTCGGGTGTCAACAACCTCCTCTTCCGCCGCAACTCCATCACCGGCACGGTTGAGGCGCTGCCCCGCACTGGTTCTTGGGGCGGGCTGAACGAGGCGCTGCACAGCCACAACTGAGTTGGCCGGGGTTCGCCCCCTTGGGTTTCGTTGTCGGGTGCGGGCCGGTGGGGGGTGTTGTGCCCACCCGTTCCGCCCCGCGGAACGGGTGGGCACAACAGTGGGAAGGTGCGGGGGCAGCAGCCCCCGCACCCTCGGAGTGCGCCCCTTAGGGGCGCACTCGCACCACCTGGGGGTCGTGGTCGCTGGACTGGTCCGAGAACTCGGCGTTGATGTGCACGATGTCGTAGTCGGCGCGGCGCAGCGCGGGGCTGGTCAGGATGTGGTCCAGCACCTGCGAATTGCCGTTGTAGACATAGCCGTAGCGCTCGCCCTCCGGCAGCCGGGTCACCAGATCCGTCAGCACGCCGCCCTTGGTGAGGTCGGCCAGCGCGGGCGAGAACTGGTAGTCGTTGAGGTCGCCCGCGACGACCACCGACGCCTTCGGGTCGGCGTTCAGCAGCGACTTGACGAAGGTGTTGACCGCCGTGGCCTGCCCGGTGCGCTGGGTCTCCGAGGAGCGGGCCGGGGGCTGGAAGCGGCTGTCCAGGCCCTGGTCGCCGCCCTTGGAGTTGAAGTGGTTCGCGACCACGAAGACCGGGCGGCCCCGGAAGGAGAACTGCCCGACCAGCGGCTTGCGGCTGGCCTTCCAGACGCCGTTCGCCGGGTCGATACGGCCGGGGGAGGCGGACAGCGTGGCCTTCCCGTCCTTCTTCTCGACCTCCACGGGGGTGGTGGAGTCGCCGCCGGGGATGTCGGTGAAGGAGACCCGCTCGGGGTTGTAGAGGAACGCCACGCGGATGTTGCCGCCCGGCTCGCCGCCGTCCTGGTCGTCCACCGGGTTGATCTGCCGCCACTCGTACGCGGGACCGCCCGCCGCCTTGATCGCGTCGGTGAGCTTCTTCAGCGTGGCGTCGGCGCCGACCACCGAGTCGTTCGTCGCGCCGTTGTCGTCCTGGACCTCCTCCAGGGCGACGATGTCCGGCGAGGCGAGGTGCTCCACCAGACCGGTGGCCAGCCGGTCGAACTTCGACTGGGCGGTCTTGGGGGAGAGGTTCTCCACGTTGTAGGTGGCGATGGAGAGTTCGTCCGCCTTCTGCTCGCGGGTGGTCTCCCGCTGCGGGCCGTGGTCGGCCAGTTCGCCCATCGCGGTGGCCGCGATCGTGTAGCCGCCGAAGTTGTCGTAGTCCATCGGCCCGGCCGTGGTGCCGGTCAGCGCGTCGCCGACGTCCGCCACCGGGAAGGGGTGCTGGGCGTAGGGGAGGAGCGAGACCACCTTTACCCGGCCCGCGTTCGGATCGCGGTACGAGCCGTAGAGGGCGCCGCCGCGCGCGGTGCGCTGGTGGTGGGGCTCGGCGGTGACCCACAGCTCCTTGTAGGTGTTGGTCGCGCCGACCACGGGGGCGTTCTCGACCGAGACCCGCATGCCCTCCAGCGACTCGTAGCGGTCCAGCGCGTACGAGCGCGGCCGCAGCGTCAGCCCCTCGATGGAGTCGCCACCGGCGTCCGGGGTGTAGCGGTCGGGGATCGTGGAGGGGTTGAGCCGGTAGGCGGCGGGCAGCGCGTTGCCGGAGGACTGGACCGTCCAGGTCGTCTTGGAGAGCTCGGTGAGCGACTGCCCACCGGCGGCCTTGCCGCCCGGGTAGTACTCGGACACCGTCCCGGAGACCAGCACCGAGTCGCCCACGGCGACCGAGGGCGTGGTCGACCCGGTGAAGACGAAGATCGCCTCGCTGGTGGCCGCGTCCTTGTCGGGCCGGGTGTCCTGGATCCAGAAGCCGCGCGAGGAGCCGAAGGCGCGTATCGCCGTGACCGTGCCGGGGACGTCGCTCACCTGCTGTCCGGCGAGCGGGGATATTCGGGTGCTGCCCTGGATGTCATGGATGCGGACCTCGGCGGCGGAGGCCGACGAGGGCACCGCGAGGAGCCCGGCGGCGAGGGCCGAGGCGGCGACGGCGGTGAGGGCGACGGGGCCGCGCGGGGCGCGAGGGGACATGGTGGTGGCCTCCGGAAAGGAGTGAACGGCGAGGAATACGCCTCTACGCGCGTCAATCTCTTTCCTCGCCACGGAAGTTGTCAAGGGAGGACGAGTGGCCCGGGAATGGCGGAAGCGGGACGGAAACATGAACGAGGACCGCGGGATGTGCTGCGGGATGTGGTGCGGGGGGTGCGGGATGTGGTGCGGTAGGGGGCGCGGGACGGGGCGCAGACCACATCGGGACGAAAGTGCCGTCCCGTTCCGTCTACGCTGGGGTCCGGGCCGTATCCGCGCACCCGCGCCGGTACACCCCGCATCGCCGTACCCCCATGGCTCCGCGGTCCCGTGGACCCATGGCCCCACAGCCGCATAGCCGCATAGCCCCGCATTCGCGCCCGCGACCTCCGCGCCCGCGACTTCCGTGCCCTCGAGGAGTGACGTCCGCCCATGCCAGAAGAGCGCCCCACCATGCCGCCCGTGCGGCTTCGCACCGACGCGGAACTCGCGCGGGACGCACTCGCCGCGCCGCTGCTCGCCCGCGCGGTCCGGCTCGCCCGCTGGGCCGAGCGGGGGAAGCCGGTGGCGTCGGGCGGGGCGCTGCCGGAGGGCGAGCTGCGGGAGGCGACCGAGCTGCTGGAGCTCGCGGGGGACGAGGACGGGCCGCTGTACGCGGCGCAGGCGTGGCAGCTGGCGGTGGACACCGGGCTGGTCGAGATCGAGGAACCGTCGGGGGCCGACGGCGACAGTGACGGCGACGGCGAGACTGACGGCGACCGGGCGGACGGTGCGGCGACGGCCGAGGACGAGTTCCCCGCCGTCGCGACCAGCGGCGAGGAGCTGCGGCTGATCACCGAGGGCGGCCCCCGCGATGTCCTGGAGATCTGGCTCGACGGTTTCGAGACGGTGCTGGCGGACGCCGCCGCCCCCGACCTGAGCGACATCGCCGCCCAGATCGGCGAGAGCGGTGAGCTCGACCTCGACGCGCTCGACTGGAACCCGGAGGAGGAGGCCGAGCTCCTCGACGGGGTGCTGGGCAACCTCTATCTGCTGACCGCCCTGGACGAGGAGGCCGCCACGGCCCCCGTACCGCTGCCCGCGCTCGCCGCCTCCATGATCGTCCCCGAGGACATGGACGAGCCCACCGACGACATCCTCGAAGAGGTCTCCGAGGCGATGGTGCGGCTGGACGACCAGTTCCGGCTGCTGGCCCCGACCGGCCTCGTCGACTACCAGCCGGTGGACGAGGCGCTGATCCAGGAGGTCGACGGCGAGGGCCGGATCCAGGAGCCCGAGACGGCCCAGGAGCTCGAGGACGAGGACGTCTCGCGCTACGGCATGGTGCGGCTCACCCCGCTCGGCGTCTACGCCGTACGGGCCCGGATGCTCGAGGCGGGCATCGACGCCCCGGCCGTCGGCGACCTGGCCGACAGGGGCGCCGACATCCTGCTGGACGCCCTCCCCGGCCACCCCGAGCCCGCCGCGCGGGCCGAGGCCGAGCAGTGGCTGGCCCGCCGCACGCCCGAGGAGGCCGCCCGCGAGCTGCTGGCTGCCGCCCGCGGCGACGACGAGGACGCGCCGCTGCGCCGCCTCACCTGCCAGCAGACGCTCTCGCTGACCGGGACCGAGGCCGAGCCCGCCCTGCGCGAGGTGCTCGACGACCGTCACCTGGGCGGGCTGGCCCGGGTCTGGCTGGCCGAGCACGGGGTGGCGGGGGTCCCGGAGCCGTCGGAGGAGATGGTCTTCTGGCTCACCGTGGACACGCTTGCGGCGCAGCTCGCCTCGGAGGGTGATTCGGCCGAGCTCCGTGATCTGGTGCGGGGCCTGGTCGACCAGTCGGGGAGCTTCTTCGACTCGGCGTGGCGGGTGGATCACCCGGCGACGGCGGATGTGCTGGAGGCGATGGGGCGGCTGCACCCCGACAAGAAGGCCGCGAAGGAGGCCCGCAAGGCCGCCTTCAAGGCCCGCTCAAGGGCGTAACCCCGCCGCGGAACACCCGCGGGCGTTGCTCGCCGTATAAGGGATCGGCGGCCATTCGTCCGTTGATGTCGCGCGCCGTTCAACTGATGTTCGGCCGGGGACGGAAACGTATGGCCGCAGTCCGGAGGACACCATCCTGCGCTCGGGAGAAGACATGCCGCTCAGCCGAAGAGACTTCGCGAGGCGTTCCGCGTACACCGGGGCCGGGTTCGCCCTGGTCGGAAGCGCGGGGGTGCTCGCCACCGCACCCGGCGCGCTCGCCGCCGAGGCGACCGAGGAGGGCGTCGCGGGGGTCGAGGGCCACGGCGGCTCGTCGCTCGGCTACGGTCCGCTCATCGCGGACCCCAAGGGCATCCTGGCCCTCCCCAAGGGCTTCCGCTACAAGATCATCACCCGTACCGGTGAGACGAAGCTGGAGTCCGGCGAGTCCACCCCGTCCAACCACGACGGCACCGCCACCTTCGAGGGCTCGCGCGGTGCGACGCTGCTGGTCAACAACCATGAGCTGGCCGGTCCCCGCAGCAAGTGGCCGCACCCGGTCCCGCTGACCGAGGGCCTGGTCTACGACCCGGCGGCCTCCGGTGGCTGCACCGTCGTCGAGGTCGCCAAGCACGGCGACCACGTCACCGAGTGGGTCGGCATCGCGGGCACCGCCACCAACTGCGCCGGTGGCCGCACCCCCTGGGGCACCTGGCTGACCTGCGAGGAGACCGAGGACAAGGCCGGCCAGAACGGCATGACCAAGGACCACGGCTACGTCTTCGAGGTCGACCCGCACGACCGCGAGGCCAACCGCGACCCGAAGCCGATCAAGGCCCTGGGCCGGTACGCGCACGAGGCCGTCGTCGTGGACCCCAAGCGCGGCCACCTCTACCTCACCGAGGACGCCTCCGGACCGAACGGCCTCCTCTACCGCTGGGTCCCGCCGCACGGCTTCGAGCACGGCCGCGGCAAGCTCGGCACGCTCAAGGACGACGCGGGCGTGCTCCAGGCGCCCAAGTGCTACGACTCGGGCGGCAACTTCGTGGACGACCTGTCCCGCGCCACCAAGACCGGCACGGTCTACGGCGTGGACTGGGAGCCGGTGCCGGACCGCGACGCCAAGTCGGTGTCGGTGCGCAAGCAGTTCAAGGACGGCGAGATCACCCGGGCCCGCAAGCTGGAGGGCATGTGGTGGGCGGACGGTGGCGCGTACATCGTCTCCTCGTTCGCCCGTGCGGAGAGCCCGGTCCAGCACGACGGCCAGGTCTGGTTCTACGACCCCAAGCGCCGCACCCTCACCCTCAAGGTGCTGCTGGGCGTCAACCCCGACCCGTCGAAGGACGGCGCCTTCGACGGCCCGGACAACATCACCGTCTCGCCGTACGGCGGTCTGGTCATCGCCGAGGACGGCGAGGGCATCCAGCACCTCTTCGGCGCCACCGAGGACGGCCGGACGTACCCGATCGCGCGCAACGACCTGAACATCGGCAGCGCGGAGGAGCCGGAGTTCAGCGAGTTCACCGGTGTGGTCTTCTCGCCCGACGGCTCGACGCTGTACGCCAACATCCAGGTGCCGGGCATCATGCTCGCGATCACCGGCCCCTGGCGCCGCCAGCGCTGAGGCCAAGGGCCGGGGGCTGACGCCGACGGGCCGGGGGGAATCGTCCCGGCCGGGGCACGCGTTGACGTGAGCGTGACCTCACGCCTGCGCACCACCCCCTTCTCCATCCTGGACCGCTCCCGCACCCGCCAGGGGCGGGAGCGGTCGCAGGCGCTGCGCGACACCGTACGGTTCGCCCAGCAGGCCGAGGCGCTCGGCTACCACCGCTTCTGGGTCTCCGAGCACCACAGCGTGCCCGGCGTGGCCGGTTCGGCGCCCACGGTGCTGGCGTCCGCCGTCGCGGCGGCGACGGTCCGCATCCGCGTGGGCACGGGCGGTGTGATGCTGCCGAACCACCGCCCGCTGGTCGTGGCGGAGCAGTTCGGGGTGCTCGAATCCCTCTTCCCGGGCCGGATCGACATGGGCCTGGGCCGCTCCGTCGGCTTCACCGACGGCATCCGCCGCGCCCTGGGCGCCGAGAAGGACGCCGCGCGGGACTTCGGCGACCAACTGGACGAGCTGCTCGGCTGGTTCACCGGCGAGCAGGACGCCCACCCCCAGGTCCACGCCCACCCGGCGGAGGGGCTGCGGCTGCCCGTCTTCGTCCTGGCCACCGGCGCCGGCGCGGATCTGGCGGCGCGGGCCGGACTGTCCCTGGTGATCGGCGATCTGCGGGGCCGGGACGAGATGCTGCGCGCGATCGACCGCTACCGCACGGGCTTCCGCCCCTCGGCGTGGTCCTCCGCCCCGTACGTCGTCGTCTCGGGCAATGTCGCGGTCGCCGACACCACGGAGGAGGCCCGCCGGCTGCTGCTCCCCGAGGCATGGGCGATGGCCCACTCCCGCACCCACGGCGTCTTCCCGCCGCTGGCCCCGGCCGCGGAGATCGAGGCCCGGGAGATGACCGAGAAGGAGCGCGGCTTCTACGAGCGCGGCCTGCGCGGCCAGCTGTACGGCACGGAGGACGAGGTCGCCGCCGCGCTCGACGAACTGATCGAGCGCAGCGACGCCGACGAGGTGCTGGTCACGACGAGCACCTACGACCGCGAGGCCCTTCTGGACTCCTACCGCCGCCTGGCCCGCCTGGCGGGGCTGTCGGGCGACTCCGGCCCGGGTTCCGGTTCCGTGTCGGCCGCTACGTCACCGGGTTCGCGCATGCCGAGCAGTGGGCAGGGGGCCGGCAACCGCAGTGGCGCGGAAGCGCCCGCGCCGCGCTGACCGCCGCTCGGCTCAGTGCCCCATGACGGGCCTCGTACTCGGCGGTCAGCTCGGCAAGACGGTCCCGCTCGATCTGCCGCCGCGCGGCCTGGTGGCAATCGGCGCCCGTTGATTCGTATGGCCTCACGTCAGACGGCGACAAGCGTGATCCTCTCCCCACACAGCTTGGCCATGTCGTCCGTGTCCGAGGTCAGCATGACCACAGGGCCCGGTTGGTGGAGCGCCGTGACGGCCACCATGGCGTCGATGGCGTATTTGTGGCCGTGCAGACCGGTGTCCCCCAGGAGCAGCGCGGCTTCCTTGGACCAGTCGACGCTGAGCGGTTCGACGCGCAATTGCGACAGCACGTAGTTCCAGCGGGCGCGTTTGATGCCGTTGTGCTGGGCTTCGATGAGCGTGGCTCCGCTGACCACGCGGTCGGCGCCGCGGTCCAGCGCGGACCGCACCATGTTCATCACGGCCCGGTCCTCTTCGAGGCAGAGCGACAATCCTTGGCTGTCCAGCACCAGGCTGCCGCCCCCGGTCAGCCGGCCTCGCGCCACCGGGACTCCCGGCCTTCGGCCGCGGACCAGACGTCCGCGGCCGCTTGGCGCTCCTCGGTCGTGAAGGCCCCGTGCTCCTTCTCGAACTCGGCGAGATTCTCGCGAGTGGCCTGGTTCCGCAGGTGCTCCTCGATGGCCGCGGCGACAAGGGCGGAGACGCCGCGATTGCCCGCCCGGTCCCGCAACGCCCGCACCGTGCCCTCCGGGAGGGACACGCTGAGTGCCTTCGCGGGACCCTCACCGATCCCCGGCTCCACTGAGTCCTCAGTCATGCGGCCAGTTTAGCAATCGGTTTCATAATCCGTATCCGGAATCACCTGACAAGCGGCGGGCGGGTTGGCTCACAGGGCCTTGCCGGCGGGCTTGGCCATGCCTCGGACGGTGCGCGAGTCCACGTACTCGCCCATCGCGGTCATCTCCCACTCACCCGAGAACTGCTTGATCATCTTCGCCATCATCACGCCCGTGCGCGGCTCGGCGTGGGTGAGGTCGAAGCGGACCAGCTCCTCGCCGCTCTGGGCGTCGAGGAGGCGGCAGTACGCCTTGGCCACATCGGTGAACTTCTGGCCGGAGAAGGAGTTGACCGTGAAGACCAGGCCGGTGACCTCGGACGGGAGGCCGCCGAGGTGGACGGTGATGGACTCGTCGTCGCCTCCGCCCTCACCGGTGAGGTTGTCGCCGGAGTGCTGGATGGCGCCGTTGAGGATGGCCAGCTTGCCGAAGAAGCAGGCGTCGATCTTCTTGCGGTCGACGCCGAAGGCGATCACGGACGCGTCCAGGTCGATGTCCTTGCCGCGGAAGGCGGGCTCCCAGCCCAGGCCCATCCGCACCGAGCTGAGCACCGGGCGGCCGCCCTTGACCAGGGACACCGTCTGGTTCTTCTGGAGGCTGACCCGGCCCTTGTCCAGGTTGATCTTCCCGGTGGCCGGGGCCGGGGCCGCCGCTGCGGCGGGCGCCGCGGCCGGGGGAGCGGACGGCATGGGCGGCGGGGGCTGGAAACCGGCGGGCGGGCCGCTCGGCGGGGGCGGCGTCTGAGTGGCGGGGGCGGTGGGGGCGGCCGGGGCGGCGGGCTCCTCGACCGTCACGCCGAAGTCGGTGGCGATGCCCGCGAGACCGTTGGCATACCCCTGCCCGACCGCGCGCACCTTCCACGCCCCATTGCGCCGGTACACCTCCACGGTCACCAGCGCGGTCTCGTTGCCCAGCCGCGGCGGGGTGAACGTGGCGATCACCGCGCCGTCGTCGGCGCCGCGCACGGTGGCGGTCGGCTCGGTGCCCGAGAACGTCGCCCCGGGCGCGTCCAGGCTCGCGGTCACCACGATCTTCTCGATGTCGGCGGGGACGGCGGCGGTGTCCACCGTGATGGTGTCGCCCGCGCCCGCCGCACCGGCGCGGTGGGTCACGCCGGGCCCGGTGGGCTGGTTGTAGAAGACGAAGTCGTCGTCGGAACGCACTTTGCCGTTGGCGGTGAGCAGCAGGCCCGATACGTCGAGCCGCACCGGGGCGGTGACGTCAACCGCCACGCGCGCGACGGAGAGGGGGAGGTTCGAGCCGGGTGTCATAGCGGTCATGCCCGGGGTAACGAACGTCCCCGCTTTACGGTTCCTTGACCTGCGGAGTGACTTCTGCCAGGCCCTGCCCCGGTGCGGTCGGCCCGGGGCGGGGCACGGGTCGGCTGTCGGTGGCCGCCGCCATCATGGTCCGCATGACGACCGAGCCCGACGCGCTGCCCACCCTGGCCCGCGCCCATCTGCCCGCCGACCTCGCCGACCGCTGGACCGGGCTGCTGCGCCCGGCCGCCCACCTCCGCCGGGCCGGGGCGGCCGGTGATCCGGTCGTCGGCCGGCTCGGCGGACTGCCCCGGCTGCCCGAGGGCATGGACTGGCCGGAGTGGGAGGGGCACGGCCCGCTGGCGTTCGTGGCGGAGGTGGACTGCGCCGCGCTGCCCCGGGCGGAGCTGGACATACCGCTGCCCGCCGACGGCCGCCTGGCCTTCTTCTACTACGGCGACGACGAGGACTATGACGCGGTGGTCGACACCGCCGACCCGGACACCTGGGCCGGCGCCCGGGTGCTCCACCTCCCGCCCGCGCCCGCCGACGCGCCCGAACGGCCCGCACCGGCCGGTCTCACCCCGTACCCCGAGGTGGAGCTGACCGCCCACACGAGCCCGAGCGCCCCCGACTTCGATCTGCCCGCGCTGACCGCGGCGTTCGGCGAGGACGCGTTCCCGGACGCGTTCACGAGGGCGATATGGGGCCACCAGAGCGGTGTCGCCCATCAGATCGGCGGCCATGCCCAGTCCGTGCAGGGCGCGGTGGAGATCGTGGTGGCCCATGGCGCGCTGGGCGGGCGGGACGTGTCCTGGGAGGACCCACGGCTCGAGGAGGAGGCGGGGCGCTGGGTGCTGCTCGCGCAGTTCGACTCCGACGAGGACGCGGACATGATGTGGGGCGACGGCGGCGCGCTGTACTGGCTGATCCGCCCCGACGACCTCGCCGCGGGCCGCTTCGAGAAGGCCCTGTTCACCTGGCAGTGCTGCTGACGGAATTTGCCGTCGCGGCAAACCCCGTTGGGGGTTCCTCGCGCCCAGGTCGATTCTGCGCTCTGACCCCCGTCAGAGAGGCACCTCTCCCATGCATGTCTTCCTTACCGGCGCGAGCGGCTACATCGGCGGCACCGTCGCCGTCCGCCTCCGCCAGGCAGGCCATCACATCAGTGGTCTGACCCGTGATCCGGCCAAGGCCGGACAACTCACCCGGCTGGGCATCGAACCCGTGGTGGGTTCGCTCGACGACGCGGACCTTCTCGCCGAGCGCGCCCGCGGCGCCGACGCCGTGGTCAACGCGGCCGACAGCGACCACCGCGCGGCCGTGGAGACGCTCATCGCCGCCCTCGCCGGATCGGGCAAGCCGCTGATCCACACCAGCGGCTCCAGCACGGTCGGCACCGGCACCGAGGGCGAGGCGTCGGAGGCGGTCCACGGCGAGGACCTCCTCGACCCGGGTTCGGCCTGGGAGCCCGATCACCCCATCCGCGCGGCCCGGGTCGCGATCGACCGCCTGGTCCTGAGCGCGGCCGAGCGGGGCGTACGGTCGGCGGTGCTCTGCGACAGCCTGATCTACGGGCACGGCCGGGGCCTGGGCCGGGACAGCGTCCTGATCGCCGCACTGGTCCGGCAGGCCCGCGCCGGGGGAGTCGTCCGCCAGGTCGGCCCCGGCCGCAACATCTGGTCCACCGTCCATGTCGACGACGTCGCCGACCTGTACCTCCTCGCGCTGGAGAAGGCGCCTCCGGGCACCTTCTGCTTCGTGGAGAACGGGGAGGAGTCGTTCGGCGCGATCGCCGAGGCCGTCGCCCGCTCCCTCGGCCTGCCCGGCCCCCGCCCCTGGGACCCCGACGCGCCGGACAACGTCTGGGACCCCCAGTTCGCCCGGCACGCCCTGGGCTCCAACAGCCGCGTACGGGCGGGCCGCGCCCGCGAGCTACTCGGCTGGCACCCGCGACACCGCTCGATCACGGACTGGATCCTCCGCGAGCTGCGCTGACCGGTCGGGGCGGCGGCGCATGGTGGCCGCCGTCACCCCGATCACGCACACCGCCATGCCCGCGAGCGCCGTCCACCCGGGCGCGTCCCCGAACATCGCGTACGCCCACACCAGCGTGGTCGGGGGCGTGAGGTAGATCAGCGCGCTGGTGCCGGTGACGCCGTTGCGGCGCAGGCTCAGCCAGTAGAAGCCGTAGCCGCCGACCGTGGAGAGCAGCACCGTCCAGACCACCGCGCCCCAGAAGCCCCCGCCCGCCGGGGGCGCGGCATGGCCCCCGGCCACGGCGACCCCGGTGAACAGGACGGCGCTGACCAGGCAGTGCAGTGGTATGGCGTCCACGGGGTCGAGCGGCGCCCGCACCTTACGTTCGAGGAAGCTCGCGGCCAGCAGCGCCGCCATGGCGGCGAAGGGCAGCCCGTACGCCCAGGCCGGGGCGGTGGCCGGGCCCGCCGACAGATCGCCCTGGACGACGAGCGCGACCCCGCCGAGGCCGATGGCCAGCCCCGCCCACTGGCGCGGGCTGACCGTCTCCCCGAGCAGCCGCCCGGCCAGCGCGCCCGCCGCGAGCGGCTGCAACGCGGCGATCAGCGCGGAGGTGCCGGACGGCACGCCGAGCCCGACCGACCAGACGATCCCGCCGAGATAGCCGCCCTGCGAGAGCGCTCCGATCACCGCCTGCTCGGCGATCGCGCGCGGGCGCGGTCTGCGGCGCCTCAGCAGCGCCCAGGCGCCGCCCAGGACCGCCGCCGCCGCGAGGAAGCGCCACATCAGCAGGGTGTCGGCGGCGGCCTCGCGGGTGCCGAGCTCGGCACCGATGAAGCCGGAGCTCCACATCACGACGAGGCCGATGGCGGTGACGGCGGCACTGACGGGCATGGGGCGTTCCTCGTTCTGGGTTGGGGTTCCGGGTCGGCTCAGGCTCCGGGTATACCGGTCTGTTTAGTCCCTCATCCACTAGACTAAACAGATCGGTATACACGTCAACCCTTCACCCGGAGGTGATCACGTCATGGAAGCGCCTACGGGAGTGCTCACCCCCGCCGCGCGCCGCATCCTCGACACCGCCGCCGAGCTCTTCTACGGGCAGGGGATCAACGCGGTCGGCGTGGATCTGATCGCCAAGCGCGCCGGAGTCACGAAGAAGACGTTGTACGACCGCTTCGGCTCGAAGGAAACGCTGGTCGCCGCGTATTTGCGGGAGCGCGATGAGCGGTGGCGGGCGTGGCTCACCGCCGAGGTCGAGAAGTCGCCCCCGGCGGATCGCGCCCTCGCCACGTTCGACGCGCTCGCGGAGTGGGTGCGCCGCGAGAACCCGCGCGGCTGCGGCTTCGTCAACGCGGCGGCCGAACTGCCGGACGCCGCGCATCCGGCCCGGCAGGTCGTCGCCGACCAGAAGCACTGGCTGCGGGGCTATCTGCGGCGGCTGTGCGAGGAGGCGGGCGTGACGGCCCCCGACGAGCTGGCGGACGAGCTGCTGCTGCTCCACGAGGGGGCCACGGTGCTGAACGGTCTTTCGGTGGTCGGCGATCCGGTCGGCATCGCGCGTGAGCTAGCCCTGCGGGCGCTGGAGCGGGCCAGGGCCTGAGCCTGGGCCGGACGGTTTGGTCTCGGTCGCGATCTCGGCCCATAGGGTCTTCCCGGGCCCGCCGCCGGAGCGGGGCCCGACCGCCCAGCGCTCGGCCAGCTGTGAGACCAGATACAGGCCGCGTCCGGTTTCGGCGTCGGGTGCGGCGGCGATGAGCGCGGGCCGCTTCTCGGTACGGGTGTCCGAGACCTCGATACGGATCGTCCCGGACGCGTCGCCCAGGGGTGCGGTCAGCCGTACGTGGAAGTCCCGCCCCGGGACGCGGCCGTGCCGTACGGCGTTGGCGGCCAGCTCGCTGGCGATCAGGGTCGTGGTCTCGTTGGGGCCGGAATCGTACGGGTAGCCCCACGCGGCGAGCCGGTGCGACACGAGTCGCCGAGCGAGGCGCGCACCACGAGGTGTCGAGGTGAAGCGCATCGCGAACTCGCCCAGCGCGGGCGCTGGTTGTCCCGGCCGGGTACCTCGTGAGGGGGCATTTTCGGTCGTCATGGGCACGAGCCTTGCGGGGACGTGCCTAGCCTGACCAGGAAGCGTGCAAGTACGGACCGTGTCTGTACGTGCACACCAGGTGTGATGGGAGGCATGCGACATGGCGGGTACGGAACGGTCCCCGTTCCTGAGGGGCTTCGGGAGGCAGGTGAAGCTGTTCCGGGAACGGGCCGGGCTCACCCAGGCGGACTTAGGGACGCGTATCGGGTACAGCCCGGACCAGGTGGCGTCGGTGGAGTGCGGGCGACGCATTCCCAAGCCGGAGCTGGTCGACAAGGCCGATGAGGCGTTGGACGCCGGGGGCGTCCTCAAGGCGATGAAGGAGGAGTTGGCGCACGCGCGGTATCCGGCGTTCTTCCGCGATGCGGCGCGGTTGGAGTCTGAAGCGGTTGAGGTCCAGGCGTACGACACCCATGTCGTCAAGGGGCTGCTGCAGACGGAGGACTACGCGCGGGCAGTCTTCACCATGCGCCGCCCACACCTGGACGAAGAGGTCGTCGAACAGCGTGTAGCTGCGCGAATGGAACGGCAGGCGATCTTCGGTGCGCGGCCCGCGCCCCTCCTGGGCTTTGTCGTCGAGGAGTCCGTGCTGCGGCGGCCGATCGGCGGAGTACAGGTGCTCCGTGGGCAGTTGGAGCAACTGCTCCTCATCGGGGCGAAGCGCAACGTGGAGATCCAGGTGATGCCCCTGAGCCGGGAGGACAACGCTGGGGCGGACGGGCCGTTCACTCTGATGACCCCCAAGGATGGTGAGCAGCTCGCCTATCTCGAAGGTCAGGGGCGTGGCAGCCTACTCACTGACCGAGAAGAGGTCCGTGTGATCGCCGCCCGATATGGAATCATCCGGGCCCAGGCTCTCACTCCACGGGAGTCGTCCATCTTCATCGAGAAGCTGCTGGGAGAGCTATGAGCAATGACATAGGTCAGTTCGTGTGGTTCAAGAGCAGCTACAGCGGCGGCGAGGGCGGCGACTGCATCGAGGTTGCCGCATGCCGCCCAGGCACCGTGCATGTGCGGGACAGCAAGGACACCGACGGGCCGAACCTTACGTTCCCCGCAACCGCGTGGAGCGACTTCGTCGCCTTCGCGCGGGGCGTCGTTTGACCTAGAGCGCGCTCCAAACCGTACGTTCCGGGCATGACGACCAAGCAACATGCGATCGGCTCCGGTTTCGGGGTGCGCAGTACGACGAGCGACGTTCTCGCGGGCATTGATCTGTCCGGGAAGCTCGCGCTCGTGACCGGGGGCTATTCGGGGCTCGGGCTGGAGACGACGCGGGCTCTCGCCGGTGCGGGGGCCCGCGTCGTCGTGCCCGCGCGGCGGCGCTCGACGGCCGTCGAAGCGCTCGACGGGATCGAGGGCGTCGAGGTCGCCGAGATGGACCTCGCGGATCTGGACAGCGTTCGGGCCTTCGCGGAGGAATTCCTCGCGTCCGGTCGCGATATCGACATTCTGATCAACAACGCCGGGATCATGGCCGCGCCCGAAACCCGGGTGGGCCCCGGTTGGGAAGCCCAGTTCGCCATCAACCACCTGGGCCACTACGCCCTGACCAACCGGCTGTGGGCCGCGATCGCCCGTGGCGGTGGCGCACGCGTGGTGTCGCTCTCCTCCAATGGGCATCAGCTCTCGGACATCCACTGGGACGACCCGCACTTCCAGCGACACGCCTACGACAAGTGGCAGGCGTATGGGCAGGCGAAGACGGCCAACGCCCTGTTCGCGCTGCACCTCGACGCGCTGGGGCGGAGCACCGGTGTGCGGGCGTTCTCCGTGCACCCCGGCACGATCGCCACCCAGCTGGGGCGCCACATGTCCCCGGAGGAACTGGCGGGGCTGAGTGAAACGATCGACGCCAGCTCCACCAACGTCGGCTGGAAGACGCCCGAGGAGGGTGCGGCCACCCAGGTCTGGGCGGCGACCTCGCCCCGGCTCGCGGGCATGGGCGGCGTGTACTGCGAGGACTGCGACATCGCCGAGCCCGCGCCGGAGGGCACCGAACTGGGCAGCGGGGTGAGCGCGTGGGCCACCGATCCGCAGCGGGCGGCGCGGCTGTGGGCGCTGTCGGCGGAGCTCACGGGGGTCGATGCCTTCGCCGAGTAGATAGACAGTCCAAACTGTTCAGTTTGAACTGGACAGCTTGAGCTGAAGGAAATATCGTGCGGGGCATGGCAGAGACCCCTGGCGGCATGTCCGAGTCCACCGTGCGCGCCGCGCATGAGATCCGTGTGGTGATCGGCCGATTGCGGCGGCGGATCAAGGAGTCGTACGACCTCGAGGAACTCACCCCCTCGCAGACGTCCGCGCTCAGCAGGCTCAGCAAGGAGGGCCCCGCCTCGGCCAGCGCGCTGGCGGCGGCCGAGCGCGTACGGCCGCAGTCGATGGCGGCCACGCTCGCCGTGCTGGACGAGCGCGGGCTGATCCAGCGGCGCCCCGATCCCGACGACGGGCGGCGGCAGTTGGTCTCGGTGAGCGAGAGCGGCAGCGCGTTCCTGGACGACAAGCGGCGGGCGGGCGAGGAATGGCTCGCCCAGGCCCTGGAGAGCGGCTACACGGAAGCGGAACGGGAGACCATCCTCGAGGCGCTGGCCCTGCTGGACCGGCTCAGCCGCGCATGATCGAGCGGCTGACGCGGCTCACACGACGAAAGGGCAGGGCGGACGCGGGGAACGCCTTCGACCGGAGGCTGCTGGCCCCGATGATGCTGGGTTCGGTACTGAACCCGGTCAACTCCTCGATCATCTCCGTGTCGTTGGTGCCGATCGGCGCCGCGTTCGGGGCGCCGCCGTCGCAGACGGCCTGGCTGGTCTCCGCGCTCTATCTGGCCACCTCGATAGGCCAGCCGGTCATGGGCCGGCTGATCGACCTCTACGGGCCGCGCCGCCTCTTCCTCGCCGGGGCGACCCTGACCGGGATCGCGGGGCTGATCGGTCTGCTCGCCCCGAATCTGGGGACGCTGATCGTCGCGCGGGTGGTGCTCGGGTTCGGCACCTGCGCGGGCTATCCGGCCGCGATGTACCTCATTCGCGGGGAGGCCCGGCGGACCGGCCAGGAGAGCCCCGCCGCGATCCTCGCCACGATCGCGGTCGCCAGTCAGACCATCGCGGTCATCGGACCGCCCCTGGGCGGACTGCTGATCGGGCTGGGCGGCTGGCGCTCCACGTTCGCCGTCAACATCCCGCTGGCGGCGGCCGGTCTGATCCTCGGCGTCCGGCGGCTGCCGAAGGAGCGGCCCCTGGCGGAACGCACCGGCGAGCGCGTCCGGCTGGACCTGATCGGCATGGGGTTGTTCGCCGCGACGCTCGTCTCGCTGCTGCTGTTCCTGATGGAGCCGCGAGCCGACCGGTGGTATCTGCCGGTGCTGATGGCGGTGGCGGCGGCCGGGTTCGCGGTGCGGGAACTGCGGGCGGCGGAGCCGTTCATCGATCTGCGGGTGTTCGGCGGCAATCTGCCCCTGCTGCTCACCTACGCCCGCGCGCTCCTCGTCTCCGTCGTCTCGTACGTCTTTCTGTACGGCTACACCCAGTGGCTCCAGGACGGCCGGGGACTGACGGCCTCACAGGCGGGGCTCGCCCAACTGCCCATGTTCCTGACCGGGATCACGGTGTCCACCGCCACCGGCCGCCGCGCCGCCGTGCGCGGCAAGCTGCTGGTG
Organism: Streptomyces endocoffeicus; assembly: GCF_016741935.1. Taxonomy (GTDB): domain Bacteria; phylum Actinomycetota; class Actinomycetes; order Streptomycetales; family Streptomycetaceae; genus Streptomyces; species Streptomyces endocoffeicus. Next base: position 223,562 of record NZ_JAERRG010000010.1, read on the forward strand.
GGGGCCGTGGGGCAGATCGTCGCCTGCGTCCTGCTGCTCCCGCTCCAGCCGCACAGCGCGATATGGCTGCTGATCGTCGTCGGGGTCGTCTTCGGCGTACCGCAGGGGCTGATGAACCTCGCCCTGCAGAACGCGGTGTACCACCAGGCCGATCCGGAGCTGATGGGCTCCTCGGCGGGGCTGCTCCGCACCTTCTTCTATCTTGGCGCGATCGTCGCCTCCAGCGCCAACGGCGCCTTCTTCGGCGCCCGCGCCGACACCGGCGGGCTGCACGGCCTGGCCTGGTTCATGCTCGCCATCACCGGCCTGTGCCTGGCGCTGACGCTCGTGGACCGCTCGCTGGGCCGTATCGGGTCCGACGATTCCTCTTCCGCACAACAATCGACGCAGCGAAAGGCTTCATGAACGTGAACGTGAACGCGAACAAGACGGCCCTGCTCGTGATGGACGTCCAAGAGGGCATCGTGAGCCGGATCGCGGGCTCCGGGTATCTGCCGCGTCTCGTGGGCGCGGTGGAGGCGGCCCGTACCGCCGGGATCCCTGTCCTGCACATCGTGGTCGGCTTCCGGTCCGGGCACCCGGAGGTCTCTGACCGCAACGCGTCATTCAGCGCCCTTCCGGCGGGCGCCTTCACACCCGAGGATCCGAACGCCGCCATCCATCCGGACATCGCGGCCCGGACCGACGAGATCGTGATCACCAAGAAGCGGGTCAGCGCCTTCGCGGGCAGCGACCTGGAGATGGTCCTGCGGGCCCGTGGGATCACGCACCTCGTCCTGAGCGGCGTTGCGACCAGTGGTGTCGTCCTCTCCACCCTGCGCCAGGCCGCCGACCTCGACTATCGGCTCACCGTGCTGGCCGACGGCTGCGCCGACTCCGACGAGGAGGTCCACCGGGTGCTCACCGAGAAGGTGTTCCCCCGTCAGGCCGAGGTCACGACGGTGGAGGAGTGGGCCCGGAAGGCGGGCTGAGCGGCTCGGTTGGGTGCGGCGCCGTTTCGCGCCTTCGGCGCATTTGAGCATGGGTCGGCGGGTGGGGGCCCGGCCCTCGTCGCCGGGCGCCGGGCCGGTGGGGGCGGGGCCCGGTGGCGGCTCCGGTGTCCGGAGGCCGGGGGCGTTGCCGGACCGGCGGGTCGATCGGGCGTCGGGGCCGGACCATCCTCCGGACGGCCCGGGGGTGGGTACCCCTCTCGGAATTGCTTGACAAATTAGTTGCTTCAGATCAAGCGTTTTTTGCAGGGGTACCCGGAGGGGCCGCCCCGGGGCTCACCGGTCCGCACTCCGGACAGAGAGCCGCCCCTCCCACGTCGCCGAGCCGCCACGACCCCCACATCCCACCGGCCCGACGGCCTGCGGCGGCGCCCCGCCCCCCACCCCCGGACCCATGCTCAAAAGCCACCTCGCCTCGGTAAGCGGCACCCCTACGCACACGAGCCCGCCCGAAAACCTCAACGCGGCCAGATAGGCGGGTTGGTGCAGAACGCGCCACCGAGGTACTCGTGGTCCGGGTTACCGGGCTCCAGCTCGCCCTGCTCCGCGATCAGCTTCGCGGCGTACGGCTCGGAGTCGTCCATCGGCTCGTACCCCAGGGCGCGGGCCGAGGAGAGGTCCCACCACAGGCGGGTGTTGGCCGAGCTGCCGTAGACCGTCGTACAGCCCACGTTCTCCGCCGTAAGGGCGGCGTGGAGCAGCCGGGCGCCGTCCGCCGGGCTCATCCAGATGGACAGCATGCGGACTGTCGTCGGCTCGGGGAAGCAGGAGCCGATGCGGATGGCGACCGTCTCGATGCCGTGCTTGTCCCAGTAGAACGAGGCCAGGTCCTCGCCGAACGCCTTCGACAGCCCGTAGTAGGTGTCGGGGCGGCGCGGGGCGTTGAGCGGGATGAGCGGGTCGTTCCCCACCGGGCGCGGGGTGAAGCCCACGGCGTGGTTGCTGGAGGCGAAGACGATCCGGCGGACCCCGGCCTCGCGCGCCGCCTCGTACACGTTGTACGTGCCCTCGATATTGGCCCGCAGGATCTTCTCGAACGGGGCTTCCAGGGAGATACCCGCTAGATGGATGATCGCGTCAACGCCCCGCACGGCCTCGCGCAGGGCGTCCCGGTCGGACAGATCCGCGGTGATCGCGTCCGGCTCGCCCTCGATGGGGAGCTGGTCGAGCAGCCGCAGCTGGTATCCGTACGGCGGCAGCAGCTCGCGCATCAAGGTGCCCATGCCGCCGGCGGCGCCGGTGAGGAGGACGGTGCGGGGAGCGGGCATGGGCGGATCCTCCGTGAGGGGTATCGCGTTATGGGGTTGTCGCAATGGGGCTATCGAGCAGAGCGCTCTTGCGTATGTGGTTCTTGTTCATGTATGTGGTTCAGATTCATGGACACCGTAAGGATCGACGCATGGGCCGTCAAGGGTGGCGCGATGCCGACCAATTCACCGTCGGGTGAGTGGCGTCACCCGGTTGGCGGCCTTGACCGGCGGCCGATCGCTGCTTTACGGTGAACTCGTTCACGAATGTAGATGACGATCAGAAACGTGCACACGGCGTCGGTGGGTGACGGCGGGTCGGTGTACACGACAGGGAGAAGCCCGTGACCTCAGCTTCACTCGCCGAGCGCCTTGACGGGCTGCTGTTCTTCCCCGTGACCGCCTACGGTCCCGATGGCGCCCTGGACCTGGAGATCTACCGCGCTCACGTCCGCGCCGGGATCGAGGCGGGGGCGGGCGCCGTCTTCGCGTGCTGCGGCACGGGCGAGTTCCACGCCCTGACGCCCGAGGAGTTCCACGACTGCGTCGTGGTCGCCGTGGAGGAGGCCGCCGGGCGGGTGCCCGTGGTCGCGGGCGCCGGGTACGGGACCGCGCTGGCCATCCAGTTCGCCAAGCTGGCCGAGCGGGCCGGTGCGGACGGGCTGCTCGCCATGCCGCCCTATCTGGTCGTGGCCGGTCAGGAGGGGCTGATCCGCCACTACAGCGCCCTCGCGGGCGCGACCGACCTCGACATCATCGTCTACCAGCGGGACAACGCCGTCCTGGAGCCGGAGTCCGTGGCCCGGCTCGCCAAGGTGCCCGGCATCATCGGCCTCAAGGACGGCATCGGCGACCTCGACCTGATGCAGCGCGTCGTGAGCGCGGTGCGGGCCGACGCCCCCGACGAGGGCTTCCGTTACTTCAACGGGCTGCCGACGGCCGAGCTGACCGGCCTCGCCTACCGCGGGATCGGCGTGACGCTCTACTCCTCCGCCGTCTTCTGCTTCGTTCCCGAGGTCGCCCTCGCCTTCCACAAGGCGCTCATGACGGGCGACGACGAGACCGCCAACAAGCTCCTCGACGGCTTCTACCGGCCGCTGGTCGAGCTCCGCAACCAGGGCCGCGGCTATGCGGTGTCGCTGGTCAAGGCGGGGGTCCGGCTGCGCGGACTGGACGTCGGCGAGGTGCGGCCGCCGCTGAGCGAGCCCAGCCCCGCCCACGTCAAGGAGCTGGCCGAGCTGATCGAGCGCGGCATGGCGCTGGTCGGGGACGCGGACGGAGACGCGGACAAGGACGGAAACGGGGACGGGGACGGGGAGGCGCGGTGAAGGCTTCCGCCTTCGTCTACCCCTGGGACGTCGTCGGGGACCCGGACGCCGCGCGCCGCATCGCCGACCTCGGCGTCCAGCAGGTCACACTGGCCTCCGCCTACCACTCCACCCGGGCCCTGACCCCGCGCCACCCCGGCCACCGCATCGTCACCGCCCGTCACGCGGCCGTGCTCTACCCGCCGAGCGCGGAGCGCTGGCAGGGGCGCGAGCTGCGGCCGTACGAGCAGTCCTGGGTGCCCGGCGACGACCCGTACGGGGAGGCGGCCGCCGCGCTGGCCGACGCCGGTCTCGAGGTCCACGCCTGGGTGGTGCTCGCGCACAACACCCGGCTGGGCGAGGAGCACCCGCGGATCACCGTGCGCAACGCCTATGGCGACCGCTACCCATGGGCGCCGTGCATCGCCCGCCCCGAGGTGCGCGCCTATCTGGTGGACCTGGCCGCCGAGGCCGCCGTACGGCCCGGCGCCCGCGGCACCGAGCTGGAGTCCTGCGGCTGGTACGGGCTCGCCCATCTGCACGCCCACGACAAGATCGGCGGGGTGCCGCTGGGCGGCGCCGGCCAGTACCTGATGTCGCTGTGCTTCTGCGAGAGCTGCGAGGCGGGCTACGCCGGGCTGGGCGCCGACCCCGAGGAGCTGCGCGAGCTCGTCGTGCGCGCCCTGCGGCCGGTGTGGACGGGCGAGACCACCGCGGACGGCGGTGACCGCGCGGGGGAGTGGGCCGAGGTCGAGAAGCTGCTCGGCGCCGACCACGCCGCGCTCTTCGCGGCCTGGCGCGACCGGGTCGCGAGCGGTCTGCGGGGCGAGGCCGTGGCCGCCGTAAGGGCCGCGGCGGACAAGGACTTCCAGGTCCTGCTGCACGCCGACCCGGCCCCGCACCGGCTCGGCGCCAACGTGGGCGTGGACCCGGCCGATGTGCTGGCCCAGGCCGACGGGGTCGTACTGCCCTGCACGGGGGGCGAGGCAGCGCGCACCGGGGTCCTGCCCCCGTTCGTCCCGTACCGGACCGAACGGACCGTCCTCGCCGCCAACTTCACGGTGGTGGCGGGAATGGGTGGCAGCCCGGCGACGCTGGCCCGGGACGCGGCCCACGCGGTGGAGCTGGGTGCGGACGAACTCCGCCTGTACCACGCCGGTCTCGCCTCGGACCAGGATCTGACGGCCGTCCGCACGGCCCTGGCCGAGCTGGGCTGAAGCGAGCCCGGGGACCCGTCACCCTTTGGCGGGTTTCCGGGACGGCCCGGCGGATTATCGGAAGCGCGACACCCGGTGGCATCGCCACGATCGAGGGGTGTCGACGAAACGGACCACCTCTCGGAAACGGACCCCCGCACACCGCAGACCCATCGCGCTGATGTCCCTGGGACACGCCTGCGTGGACATCTACCAGGGAGCGGTGGCCGCGCTGGTGCCGTTCCTCGTCTCGGAACGGGCCTACGGCTACGCCGCCGCCTCCGGTGTCGTCCTGGCCGCCTCGCTGCTGTCGTCCGTCGTACAGCCGCTGTTCGGGGCGCTCACCGACCGGTGGGCCATGCCGTGGCTGCTGCCGGTGAGCACGCTGGTGGGCGGCGCGGGTGTGGCGCTGAGCGGGGTCACCGGCTCCTACGCGGCGACCCTGGCGGTGGTCGCCGTCTCCGGTATCGGCGTGGCCGCCTACCACCCCGAGTCCGCCCGGGTGGCCCGGCTCGCCAGCCGGGGCAGCCACACCGCGATGAGCTGGTTCTCCCTCGGCGGCAACATCGGCTTCGCCGCCGCGCCCCTCGCGGTCGCCGCCGTCATCGCCACCGGCGGTCTGCGCGCCTCCCCACTGCTGGCCGTCCCCGCCGTCGCCGGAGCCGCCCTGTGCGCGGCCGCGCTACGGGCGCTCAGGGCCCCGGACGCGGCGGCCGGGCCCGCGCGGGCGAGCCGCAGGGGAGAGGGGCGGGACGACTGGCCCTCCTTCCTCCGGCTGTCCGGCGCCATCATGTGCCGCTCGATCGTCTTCGTCGGGCTGAGCGCGTTCATCTCCCTGTACGTGCGCGAGCGCGCGGGCGGAGGCGAACTGGCCGGTACCGCCGCCCTGTTCGTGCTCTACGCCGGCGGCGCGGTGGGCACGGTGGCCGGGGGCGCGCTCGCCGCCCGCCACGGCCGCGTCCCGGTCGTCCAGTGGTCGTACGCCCTGACCGTCCTCGCCGTCGCGGGCGTCGTCCTCGTCCCCGGCCCGGCGCTCTACCTCTGCGTGGCCCTCGCCTCGGCCGGGCTCTACGTGCCGTTCTCCCTGCACGTCACCCTCGGCCAGGACTACCTGCCCCGCCGCGTGGGCACCGCCAGCGGGGTCACCCTGGGCCTGACGGTCAGCGTCGGCGGCCTGGCCAGCCCCCTCATCGGCGCCCTGGCCGACGCCACCACCCTCCAAACCGCCCTGGCCCCCCTGATAGCCCTCCCCGCCCTCGGCTGCCTCCTCCTCCGCCCCCTCGACGAACCCGCCCTCCCCGAAGCCATCACCCAACACCCCCACCCGGCCGACGCTCCTGAGCGGGCGTAAGGGCGGGACGGGCCCGGCATCGGCACCCTCGGCCCGTTTTTGTCAGAACCGTTGACGAACTCCTGGGGCCGCCCTAACTTCATCGCGTCGTACTTCGTATGTCATATATGAGACGCGATATGTGAGATCTGAGAGCATCCATGGACATCGCCCCGAGCCCGATCCCCTCCCGCACCCAGTACGTGCTGGAGGCGGTCAAGCACGCGATCCTCACCGGGGGGCTGCGGCCCGGACAGGCGTTGGTGGAGGCCGAGTTGGCCGCGCAGTTCGGGGTGTCCAAGACGCCCGTGCGGGAGGCGCTCAAGACGCTCGCGGGGCGGGGGCTCGTGGTGATGAGCGAGTACAAGGGGGCCACGGTCAGGACCGTGGACACCGCGATGGCGCACGCCGTCTACGATGTGCGGCTGCTCCTGGAGCCCGAGGCGCTGCGCCGGACCGTGGCCGCGCGGGCCGGGCTGGAGGACGCCGGGGCCGCGCTGGAGCGGTCGGACGCGGCCGCCGATCCGGCCGGGCGGTCGCTCGCCAACCGCGACTTCCACCGGGCGCTCTATCTGCCCTGCGGCAACCCCCTGCTGACCCGGATGCTCGACGAACTGCGCGACCAGGCCGCGCTGGTGTCCGCCATCGCCTGGCAGGCGGTGCCCTCCTGGGAGCAGGAGGCCCGTGAGCACCGGGAGATCCTCGCCCGCGCGCTCGACGGCGACGCCGACGGGGCCGCCCGCGCACTGCACGAGCACATCGCCTCCTTCGTCCGGCGCGCCTTCCCGGACGGGGAGTAGCGCCCGGCGGCCCCGGCCGCCGACCCCAGCACTCAGCACGCAGCACCAAGCACGCAGCACGCAGCACGCAGCACGCAGCACGCAGCACCAAGCACTCAGCACCATCCGAACAGCTCGTCCCGATGCCGACCATCGAGAGAAAGGGTTCGTATGGACTACTCACCGCTGAGGACGGCGCTCGCGGACGTCGTGGCGATCCCGGTGACCCCGTACGACGCCGAGGGCGCCGTGGACCGCGCCGCCTACCGGACCCTGCTCCGCCGGCTGCTCGACGGCGGGGTCAAGGCCGTCACCCCGAACGGCAACACCGGGGAGTTCTACGCCCTCACCCTCGAAGAGCGGCGGCTGGTCACCGAGCTGACCGTCGAGGAGGCCGCCGGGCGGGCCGCCGTGCTCGTCGGGGTCGGCCATGACGCGGCCACCGCGGTCGAGGCCGCCCGCCACGCCCGCGCCGCCGGGGCCGACATGGTGATGGTCCATCAGCCGGTGCATCCGTACGTCGCCCAGGACGGCTGGATCGACTACCACCGCGCCATCGCCGAGGCCGTCCCCGAGCTGGGCGTGGTGCCGTATCTGCGTAATCCGCTCATCGAGGGCGCGGCGATCGCCCGGCTCGGCGAGGAGTGCCCCAACGCCATCGGGGTCAAGTACGCGGTCCACGACGCCACCCGCTTCGCCGCCGTGGCGCGCGACGCCGGGCTGGACCGGTTCGTCTGGGTGGCCGGGCTCGCCGAGCTGTACGCGCCCTCGTACTGGGCGGTCGGCGCCACCGGCTTCACCTCGGGCCTGGTCAACGTCGCCCCCAACGTCTCGCTCAACATGCTGGGCGCGCTGCGCGCGGGGGACTACCCGGGCGCGATGAAGGTGTGGGAGCAGATCCGGCGGTTCGAGGACCTCAGGGCCGAGCGGCAGTCCGCCAACAACGTCACGGTGGTCAAGGAAGCGCTTGCCGCGATGGGCCTGTGCCGGCGCGACGTCCGCGCCCCGAGCAGGCCGCTGCCCGAGCCGAGGCGCGCGGAAGTCGCCGCGATCGTCGAGGGGTGGTCGGTATGAGTGCCCGGCCCACCGGTGCCCCGCCCAGAACGCGCAAGCGCCCCGACGAGCTGCGCAGTCACCAGTGGTACGGCACCGACGGCCTGCGCTCCTTCAGCCACCGGGCCCGCACCCGCCAGCTCGGCTATCTCCCCGAGGAGCACCTGGGCAAGCCGGTCATCGCGATCCTCAACACCTGGAGCGACATCAACCCCTGCCATGCGCACCTGCGCGACCGTGCCCAGGCGGTCAAGCGGGGGGTCTGGCAGGCGGGCGGCTTCCCGCTGGAGTTCCCGGTCTCCACGCTCTCCGAGACCTTCCAGAAGCCCACCCCCATGCTCTACCGCAACCTCCTCGCCATGGAGACCGAGGAACTGCTCCGCTCGTACCCGGTCGACGGCGCCGTGCTGCTGGGCGGCTGCGACAAGTCCACCCCGGCGCTGCTGATGGGCGCGGCCAGCGCCGACCTCCCGGCGGTCTTCGTCCCGGCCGGGCCGATGCTGCCGGGGCACTGGCGCGACGAGGTGCTGGGCTCGGGCACCGACATGTGGAAGTACTGGGACGACAAGCGGGCCGGGCTGATCGGCGACTGCGAGATCTCCGAGCTGGAGCGGGGGCTGGCCCGTTCGCCCGGTCACTGCATGACGATGGGCACCGCCTCCACGCTGACGGCCGCCGCCGAGGCGCTGGGCGTGACCGTGCCCGGCGCCTCGTCCATCCCGGCCGTGGACTCCGGGCACGACCGGATGGCCGCCGCCTCCGGGTTACGCGTGGTCGAGCTGGCCTGGCAGGACCTCAGGCTCTCGGAACTCCTCACCCGGGAGGCGTACGAGGACGCGGTCGCGACCGTGCTCGCCCTCGGCGGTTCCACCAACGCGGTGATCCATCTGATCGCGATGGCGGGCCGGTCCGGGGTGCGGCTCACCCTCGACGACTTCGACCGGATCGCCCGCACCGTCCCCGTGCTGGCCGATCTGCGGCCCGGCGGCCGGTACTTGATGGAGGACTTCCACTTCGCGGGCGGGCTCCCGGGCTTCCTCTCCCGGCTGACGGACGTCCTGCACCTGGACCGCCCCACCGTCGCCCATCCCACCCTGCGCGAACAGCTCGACGGCGCCCTGGTGCACAACGCCGAGGTGATCCGGGACCGCGACCGCCCGCTGGCCGAGGAGGGCGGAGTGGCGGTGCTGCGCGGCAATCTGTGCCCCGACGGCGCCGTCATCAAGCACATCGCGGCCGAGCCCCGGCTGCTGAGACACACCGGCCGCGCCGTGGTCTTCGACGACTACAGGACGATGCAGGCCACCATCAACGACCCCGGTCTCGGCATCACCGAGGACAGCGTGCTGGTGCTGCGCAACGCGGGTCCGCTGGGCGGCCCCGGAATGCCCGAGTACGGCATGCTGCCCATCCCCGACCATCTGCTGAAGCAGGGGGTGCGGGACATGGTGCGGATCTCCGACGCCCGGATGAGCGGCACCAGTTACGGGGCCTGTGTGCTGCACATCGCGCCCGAGTCGTATGTGGGCGGCCCGCTCGCCCTCGTCCGCGACGGCGATCCGATCACCCTCGATGTCGCGGCGCGGGTGCTGCGGCTGGAGGTGGACGACGCCGAGCTGGAACGGCGCCGGGCGCGGTGGACGGCCCCGCCGCCCCGCTACGAGCGCGGCTACGGCGCGCTCTACCAGGAGCAGATGACCCAGGCCGACACCGGCTGCGACTTCCGCTTCCTGGCCCGCCCAGGGGCGGTGCCCGAACCCTACGCGGGCTGACGCCACCTCCCAGCGCAAAAAATTTTGTACGAGATCCCGAACAACATTCGGTAAGCGCTTCACGGAAGCGCTTCACCAGACCCCGCACCCCTGAGAACGGAGAAGCAGTCATGGCCCACGCCGTGGCGAAACCACCCCGGGTCACCCGGCGCCGTACGGGAGGACCGGCCCGCCGCCTCCCGTATCTGCTGATCGCCCCCGCCGGGCTGCTGATGCTGGGCTTCATCGCCTATCCGATGCTCAGCGTCCTCTACTACAGCCTGCGGAACTACAACGTCACCAAGCCCTGGCGGAACGGCTACGCGGGCCTGGACAACTTCACCCGGATCTTCACGGACGACCCGCAGTTCTGGGACACGCTCGTCTTCAGCGGCAAATGGGTCGTCACCGAGGTGCTGCTGCAGCTCCTGCTCGGCCTCGCGCTCGCCCTGCTGGTGAACCAGACCTTCCTCGGCCGCGGCCTCGCCCGCGCCCTGGTCTTCTCGCCCTGGGCCGTGTCCGGGGTGCTCACCACCACCATCTGGATGCTGCTCTACAACCCCTCGACCGGCGTCAGCCGCTATCTCGCGGACGCGGGCATCGGCACCTACGGCACCTCGGTGCTCTCCGACACCGGGACCGTCTTCTGGGCCGCCGTCGTCGCCGAACTCTGGCGCGGCGTCCCGTTCTTCGCGATCCTCCTCCTCGCCGACCTCCAGTCCATCCCCAGGGACCTCTACGAGGCGGCCTCGGTCGACGGCGCGGGCCGGGTGCGGCGGTTCCTCCACATCACCCTGCCGCATCTGAAGGACGCGATCGTCCTCTCCACGCTGCTGCGCGGCGTCTGGGAGTTCAACAACGTCGATCTGCTCTACACCCTCACCGGCGGCGGACCGGCCGGGCAGACCACCACCCTTCCGCTCTACGTCGCCAACACCGGGATCAACGGCCATGACTTCGGCTACGCCTCCGCGCTGACCACCGTCGCCTTCGTGATCCTCCTCTTCTGCTCGATCCTCTATCTGCGCCTGAGCAAGTTCGGAGGCGAGACCAAGTGACCGCCGCACTCGCCGAGAAGGGCACCCTGCCCGCCGCCGCGGCCACCCCGCCGCCCACCGCCCGCGGAAGGCGCCGGCGCGGGTCCGACCAGGACGTCCCGCGCTGGCAGATCTATCTGCCGCTGGGCCTGTATCTGCTGTTCACCCTCGTCCCCTTCTACTGGATGCTGCTGTTCGCGCTGCGCCCCGCGGGCTCGAACGCGCTGGTGCCCTGGCCGATCACCGGTGAGCACTTCCGGAAGGTCTGGAACGAGCGCAGCTTCGGGATCTTCTTCCAGAACAGCATGATCGTCGGAGTCGCCTCGCTGGTGATGACGACGGCGGTCGCGCTGGCCGGTGGCTACGCCCTCGCCCGCTTCGAGTTCCGGATCAAAAAGGGCTTCATGCTGGCGCTGCTGGCCTCGCAGTTCATCCCGGGCGCGCTGATGCTGGTGCCGCTCTTCGAGATCTTCAAGAACCTGCAGATGATCAACTCGCTGGGGAGCGTGGTCATCGCGGAGACGGTCTTCCAACTGCCCCTGTCGATCATCCTCATCAGCGGCTTCATCAAGAACGTGCCGGTGTCGCTCGAGGAGCAGGCATGGGTGGACGGCTGCGGCCGCTTCCGGGCCTTCTGCGCGGTGGTGCTGCCGCTGCTGCGCCCGGGGCTGATCGCGGTCGGCTCCTTCGCCTTCGTCCACAGCTGGAACCACTTCCTGTTCGCGCTGATGTTCCTCAGCTCCCAGGACAAACAGACGATCCCGGTCGGCCTCAACACCCTCATCGGGGCGGACAGCGTCGACCTGGGCGCGCTCGCGGCGGGCGGGGTGATCGCCGCGGTGCCCGTCGTCATCGTCTTCGCCTTCATCCAGAAGTGGCTGATCACCGGCTTCAGCGCGGGGGCGGTCAAGGGCTGACCGAAACCGGACCCGTCGGGTCGGTGGAACGAGCATTCGCGAACGAGCCGGACAAGGAGGTCCGAGCATGGGCACGGCCCCGGAACCGAAGCAGCCGACGGAACCGCAGGAACCGATACCCCTCGTCCTCGCGGGCGCCCGCGGCCACGGCCGCCGGCATCTGGACAACATCCGGCGGCTGACCGCCGAGGGAAAGGTCCGCCTCGCCGGGGTGTGCGAACTCGCGCCGCTCACCCGGGAGGAGCTGGGCGACGGGCTCGGCGAGCCCGAGCAATCCGCCGACCTCGCCGCGCTCGTGACCCGCACCGGCGCCCGAATCGCCGTCATCTGCACCCCGATCCACACCCACGCCGACCTCGCCCTCGCCGCCGCCGAACGCGGTGCGCACCTTCTGCTGGAGAAGCCGCCCACACCCTCGTACGCCGAATTCACCCGGTTGAGCGAAGGACTACGCGGATACGGAACCGCCTGCCAGATCGGCTTCCAGTCGCTCGGCTCCCATGCCCTGCCCGCCATCCGGAAGCTCGTCGCCGACGGCCGCATCGGGGCGGTCCGCGGCATCGGCGCGGCCGGGGCATGGGCCCGCGACGAGGACTACTACACCCGCGCCCCCTGGGCCGGACACCGCGCGCTCGACGGCCGCGACGTCGTGGACGGCGTCCTCACCAACCCCCTCGCCCACGCCATCGCCACCGGCCTGCACCTCGCCGACGCCGACCGGGCCGAGGACGTGGCCGGTATCGAGCTGGAGCTGTACCGGGCCAACGCCATCGAGGCCGACGACACCTCCTGCGTACGGATCCGGACCACCCGCGGCACCACCGTGGCCGCCGCCGTCACCCTGTGCGCGGAGGAGCCCGGTGAGCCGTATGTGGTCGTCCACGGCGACCGGGGCCGGATCACCTTCTGGTACAAGCTGGACCGGGTCCGTATCGAACGCGACGGAGCGCCGCCCGAGACCACCGGCCACGCGCGCACCGATCTGCTGGACAACCTCGTCGCGCATCTGCGCGACGGCACCGAACTGCTCGTTCCCCCGGCCCGCACCGGCGCGTTCATGCACGTCGTCGAGGCGGTCCGCATCGCCCCCGCACCGGTCCCGCTGCCCGCCGACGCCTGGCGCACCGAGCCCGGTGCGGGCGTCACCGCGCGAGCGGCCGAGCGGCGCGTGGTGACCGGCATCGACCGACTGGTCACCGCCGGAGCCGAGCGCCTCGCCCTGTACTCCGAACTGCGCGCCCCCTGGGCCGCTCCCCCCACGGAGGTCCCGCACCCATGACACCCCTGACCCCCTCCAGCCCTCTGACCCCGTTCACCCCGCTCACTCCCTCCCTCACCCGTCGTCCCCCGTGCACCCTGCTGCGCCATGAGCACCGGGTCGTCGGGACGTATGTGCACCGCCCCGAACTGCCGGGCACGGTCGCGCCGCGCCCGTATCTGCACCCCGTGCGCACCCTCGGCGGTGCCACCGTCACGGCCCACCTGGGGGTGTCCATGGCCATCCCGGAGGTGGCCGGATGGAACTTCCGGGGCGGTCCCGGCCGACGGGAGCACCACGGCCGCCAGCGTCACCTCAGCTGGCTGCTGCGCGACCCCGACGGGTTCGTGGAAGAGCTGTCGTGGACGGCCGGTGGGCGGCAACTGCTGCTGGAACGGCGCACGGTGGCCGTACGGTCCCTCGGAACGGAGTGCTGGGCGCTGGACTTCACCTCCGCCCTCACCAATGTGACGGGCGAGGAGATCGCCCTCGGCGGGGCGGATCACGGGGGCGGCTTCTTCTGGCGCGTCCCCCGGCGCCCCGAGCCCGCGCATGTCTTCAGCGCCGACGGCGAGGGCGAGGCGGCGGTGCACGGACGGCCCGCGGACTGGCTGGCGCTGGCCACCGACGACTGGACGCTGGTCTTCGTCGGCGCGACCGGCGACACCCGGGCCGACCCGTGGTGGGTCCGCACCGGCGACCACCCGGGCATCGGCTCGGCCCTCACCTGGCAGCACCCCCTGTCCATGCCCCCAGCCGACACGGTCACCCGCCGCATCGTCACAGCGATAGCCGACACCCACCTGAGCCACCCGGCAGCAGCCCGCCTAGCAGCCCACCTCTCAGACAAGGGCGCGGCGGTATGAAAACAGGTTGTGGGCAATCGTTCCGCGGGGCGGAACGGGTGGGCACAACCGACCCGCAGATGGCCACCGCCCCCAGCCACAACGGCGCGACCCGCAACGACCGGAAACCGCAAGCTGACCCACAGGAGACGAACACCATGAAACCAACGCGCCGCAGAGCGACCCGCACCGCAGCCGCCCTGGCCACAACCCTCACCCTCGCCCTGACAGCATCCGCTTGCGGAGACGACGGCTCAACCTCCGGCGAGGAGGGCTCCGGCAAGGGCACCATCACCTTCTGGGACAACAATGGCGGCCCCCGCACCAAGATCTGGAAGCAGATCATCGCCAAGTTCGAGGACAAGAACCCCGACATCACGGTCAAGTACGTCCCGATCCCGATCGCCAACGTGCAGTCGAAGTACGACACCGCCATCCAGAGCGGCGGCGACAGCCTGCCCGACGTCGGCGGCGTGGGCACCGCGTATCTGGCCAATCTGGTCGCCCAGGGCGCCCTCGACCCCGTGACCGACCGCATCGGCGACAGCGCCCTCAAGGGCAAGCTGATCAAGAACATGGTCGAGAGCGTCCGCGCGGCCGGAGGTGACGACAAGGAGCTGTACTCCGTCCCGACCTCCGCCAACCAGGGCACCCTCTGGTACCGCACCGACCTCTTCAAGGCGGCGAAGCTGCCCGCGCCCGACAGCTGGGAGAACTTCTACAAGGCCGCCGACGAGCTGACCGACAAGGGCCGGAACAAGTTCGGCTTCACCCTGCGCGGCGGCGCGGGCTCGATCGCCCAGGCGCTGGACATGATGTACGCCCAGTCCGGCATCGCGTCCTTCTGGAACGGCGGGGACGGCGGAGACGGCGGGGACGGCGACAAGACCACCCTCAACGACCCGAAGAACGTCACGGCGCTCGAGAAGTACATCGCCCTCTTCAAGAAGGTCACCCCCGCCGCCGACCTCAACAACGACTTCGCCAAGATGGTCGCCCAGTTCGACCAGGGCGACATCGGGATGCTCCAGCACAACCTCGGCAGCTATGTGGACCACGTACGGCTGCTCGGCAAGGACAAGATCGCGGGCATACCGCTGCCGCCGTCCCGGCCGGGCGCGGCGCGCACCATCGTCTCGAACCCGGTCGACGGCCTCGGGCTGTTCAAGGCGAGCAAGAACAAGGCGGCGGCCTGGAAGTTCATCGAGTTCGCGGCCTCCCCGGAGATGAACAGCCTCTGGAACGAGGACGTCGGCGCGATCCCCGCCAACGTCGGCGCCGCGGACGACGACTGGATCGCGAAGGCCCCGCCGACCAAGGCCGCGCTGGAGTCGCTCAACGATCCGCGGACCAAGGTCGTCCAGCTGCCGTACTACCTCCCGGACTGGAACAACATCAGCAAGGCCGACAACGAGCCCAGCTTCCAGAAGGTGCTCCTCGGCAAGATGACCGCCAAGGCGTTCTGCGACAAGGTCGCGAAGGAGCTCAACGCGGCACAGGCGGACTGGAAGAAGCACCGGAGCTAGCCACCCATGGGCCCTCGGCCCCTCGAACCCTCTATGAACTCCATGTATACCTGCGATGTATAGTGCTCGCAGTTTGTGCTGCCAACTTTACGTATTTGGCCGGACGTTGGTGGCATGGCGACCACTATTGGCCACAAGAGGACTTCGGGGATATCAATGGGGCGAAAAGGTCGAATATCCGGGCTGGGCGTCAGTCTCGTCGGTGCCGTCTGCCTGACGCTGGGCCTCAGCGGCTGTGGCGCGTCGTACGACACCACCTCGCCGCGCAGCGCCCGGGAGCACGCGGCGTCGGACGCCAAGCACTCGACACCGGCCGCCTCCAAGCCGGACGTGCTCAAGAAGGGCGACGGGGCGACCGGGGCGAACGGTAAGGACGGCTCCGTCGACTGCGCCGTCGCCAAGTGCGTCGCCCTCACCTTCGACGCGGGCCCCAGCGGCAACACGCCCCGGCTGCTGAAGATCCTCAAGCACGAGAAGGTCCACGCGACCTTCTTCATGCTCGGCAAGAAGCACATCGAGAAACGCCCCGACCTGGTGCGCCGTATCGCCGACGAGGGACATGAACTGGCCAACCACACCTGGTCGCACAAGATCCTGACCAAGACCGACTCCGACGAGGTCCGCTCGGAGATCAGCCGCGTCCAGACCGCCGTCAAGAAGCTCACCGGCCGTACGCCGCTGCTGATGCGCCCGCCGCAGGGGCGTACGGACGAGCGGGTCTCCAAGATCTGCCGTGAGCTGGGCGTGGCGCAGGTGCTGTGGAGCGTGACGGCGAAGGATTACCAGACGAACGACTCCGCGCTGATCGAGAAGCGGGTGCTGGACCAGACGAAGCGCGACGGGATCATCCTGCTGCACGACATCTACAAGGGCACGGTGCCCGCCGTGCCGGGGATACTGGCGAAGCTGAAGAAGGAGGGCTACACGGTGGTGACGGTCTCCCAGCTGATGGCCCCGGCCGTCCCGGAAGCGGGCAAGGTCTATCGCCCATGAGGCAACAGACCGACACGATCTCCGTCGTGTTCGAACATCCTCGGCCACAAAATGATCAAGAGTTGTCGCAAGCTATCGCGATGCGTTGGGGATTTCGTAATCTAAGAATCCTCGGGAGCCCGGCAACCTAATCTGGAGTGGCGGCAACTACGACATGGAGCGGGCCGGCCCGGATCCTCCGGCCCGTTCTCTCGACGCGGAACAGGAGTTGCCATGGGGTTGAGACGCAAACGGGGCCGTCACCGCCGGCGCAAGGATCGCACGCTGCCGTTGGGCAGCGCCGTGATCGTGGCGTCGGCCGTGGCCGGGGTGTATCTGACGGCTTCGCCGGAGGGCGCGAGCGCCGTGCCCACCACCCTGTATGTGGCCACCAACGGCAGCGACGGCAACACCGGCACCCTCAAGTCCCCCTACCGAAGCCTGGAGAAGGCGTTCTCCACCGCCAAGGCCGGCACCACCATCGAGGTCCGCGGCGGCACGTACTACCCCTCCAGGACCCTGCGCAGCTCCATCAGCGGCACCCCCCGCGAGCGGGTCCAACTGCGCTCGTACCGGGCGGAGAAGGTCCGGCTCGACGGCTCCCGGCTGGGCCGGGGCTCCTCCCTGGTCTCCCTCACCGCCGACTACTGGACGGTCTCGGGGATCGAACTGCGCAACGCCCCGGGCGGCGGCCTGGTCTGCACCTCCTGCGCGCGCAACGTCTTCCAGGACCTCAGCACCCACGGCAACGGCGACACCGGACTCACCCTCCGCGGCGACGACACCAACGGCAACCTCATCCGGAACCTGGACTCCTACGCCAACCACGACGACGCCAGCGGCGGCCAGCGGGCCGACGGCATAGCCATCACCCACGGCTCCGGCACCGGCAACGTGGTCACCGGATCCCGGCTGTTCCACAACAGCGACGACGGCGTCGACCTGTGGATGTGGGCCAGCCCCGTCACCATCGAGCACTCCTGGGCCTTCGGAAACGGCCGGAACCGCTGGCACATCCCCTACTTCAAGGGCGACGGCAGCGGCTTCCAGCTCGGCGCCGACCGCCGGGACGCCCCCTCGCCCGCCCATGTCGTACGGTCCTCCGCCGCCTGGGCCAACACCAAGAGCGGCTTCGACGCGGGCGGCAACACCGGGGCCCTCCGGCTCCAGCGCACCACCTCCTTCGACAACTGGGGCAAGGGCTACGCCGTCGCCGGTTCCCGCGCCCAGCTGACCCGCAACCTCGCGCTCTCCAACGGCCGCGGCAGCGCCGACACCGGCCTCCTCGCCGTCTCGCGGGACAACAACTGGGCGCCGGGCGGCCGGGCCACCCCGCCACTGGTCACCACCGAACCCACCACGGCCTTCGGACCCCGGCGGCCGAACGGCTCGCTGCCGCTCACCGGCTTCCTCGTGGTCATGGACCGCACCGAGATCGGTTCGCCGATGAACTGAAACCCCGGGAAAACCTGAATCGCGCTCCTGGCGGGCACAATCCCCTGATCCGGCACGCCGCCGACCCGCCCGCCGTCCCCCGAGGAGCGTGACCATGGCGAGACAGATCACGGACAAGGCCCCGGTCCCACCAGGGCTTGGATTCCCTCTGCTCGACCGCTACTTCCGGATATCGGAGCGGGGCTCCACCCTCGGCCGGGAGGTCCGGGGCGGGTTCGCCACCTTCTTCACGATGGCGTACATCCTCGTCCTGAACCCGATCATCCTGGGCGGGGCGAAGGACAAGTTCGGCGAGCAGCTCTCCGGCACCCAACTCGCCACCGCCACCGCGCTGGTGGCCGCCGTGATGACCGTCCTCATGGGCATCGGCGGCAATCTGCCGCTCGCCCTCGCCGCGGGCCTCGGGCTCAACGCGGTCGTCGCCTTCCAGATCGCCCCGCAGATGAGCTGGGCCGACGCCATGGGTCTGGTGGTCCTGGAGGGCCTGATCATCTGCGCGCTGGTGATGACCGGGCTGCGCGAGGCGGTGATGCACGCCATCCCACAGCCGCTGAAGCAGGCCATCAGCGTGGGGATCGGGCTGTTCATCGCCTTCATCGGCTTCATCGACGCCGGGTTCGTCTCCCGCATCCCCGGCCCCACCGGCTCCACACCCGTGCAACTCGGCTCGGACGGGCGGCTCACCGGCTGGCCGGTGGTGGTCTTCTGCGTAGGGGTGCTGCTGACCATCGCGCTGATGGCGCGCAAGGCCAAGGGCGCGCTTCTGATCAGCATCGTCGTCTCGACCGTGCTCGCGATCGTCATCAACGAGATCGCCGACATCCGGCCGGAGGCA
Organism: Streptomyces endocoffeicus; assembly: GCF_016741935.1. Classification (GTDB taxonomy): domain Bacteria; phylum Actinomycetota; class Actinomycetes; order Streptomycetales; family Streptomycetaceae; genus Streptomyces; species Streptomyces endocoffeicus. The sequence goes on from NZ_JAERRG010000010.1 coordinate 242,059, forward strand.
TGGGGGCTGACCGTGCCCACCCTCCCCGACAGCGTCGTCGACACCCCGGACTTCGGGCTGCTCGGCTCCTTCAGCCTCTTCGGGGCGTTCCAGCAGGTCGGTGTGGTCACCATCGTCCTGCTGATCTTCACCCTCATCCTGTCCGACTTCTTCGACACCATGGGCACGGTCGTCGGGGTGAGCAACGAGGCCGGGCTGCTGGACGCCGAGGGCAGGGTGCCGGGGCTGGGGCGGGTGCTGCTCATCGACGGCGCGGCGGCCGCACTCGGCGGCGCCGCGTCCGCCTCGTCCAACACCAGCTACATCGAGTCCGCGGCCGGGGTCGGCGAGGGCGCGCGCACCGGGTTCGCCAGCGTGGTCACCGGAGCGCTGTTCGGGCTCGCGCTCTTCCTGACCCCGCTGGCCACCGTGGTGCCCGCCCAGGCCGCCGCCCCGGCGCTGGTCGCGGTCGGCTTCCTGCTGATGAGCCAGGTGCGGTCCATCGACTGGGAGCGGATCGACATCGCCGTCCCGGCGTTCCTCACCATCGCGCTGATGCCGTTCAGCTACTCCATCTCCAACGGGATCGGCGCCGGGTTCATCTCGTATGTGGTGATCAAGACGGTGCTGGGCAAGGCGCGGGAGGTGCACTGGCTGCTGTGGGGGACGGCCGCGCTGTTCGTGGTCTACTTCGCGATCGACCCCCTGGAGCAGCTGCTCACCTGAGCCGCCTCAGCGCCGGAGCCGCCCCGCCCCGTCAGCTGTGGCCCATGATGGGGCGCGGGCGGTAAGGGGCCTCCAGGCGGGCCACCTCCTTCTCGTCGAGCGTCAGCCCGACCGCCGCGACCGCGTCCTCGAGGTGGCGGGTCTTGGTGGCGCCGACGATCGGCGCGGTGACCGCGGGCCTGCTGAGCAGCCACCCCAGCGCGACCTGCGCCGGGGACACCCCGCGCTCCTCGGCGATCGCGCGGGTGGCGTCCACGATGGAGAAGTCCGCGTCCGCGTACCACCTCTCCACCAGCGGATCGTTGCCCGCCCGGACGGTCTGCCCGGTGCGGTCCCGGTCGCGGGTGCCCGCCAGCAGCCCGCGCGCCAGCGGGCTCCACGGGATGACGCCCACACCCTGGTCCAGGCAGAGCGGGTTCATCTCCCGCTCCTCCTCGCGGTAGAGCAGGTTGTAGTGGTTCTGCATCGAGACGAACCGGGTCCAGCCGTGCGCCTCGGCGATGTGCTGGGCCTTGGCGAACTGCCAGGCGTACATGGAGGACGCGCCGATGTACCGGGCCTTTCCGGCCCGTACCACATCGTGCAGCGCCTCCATCGTCTCCTCGAGCGGCGTCTCGTGGTCGAAGCGGTGGATCTGGTAGAGATCCACATGGTCGGTGCCCAGCCGCCGCAGCGAGGCGTCGATGCCCGCCATGATGTGCTTGCGGGAGAGCCCGCGGTCGTTGGGGCCCTCGCCCATCGGGTTGTAGACCTTCGTGGCCAGGACGTAGTCGTCGCGGCTGGGGAAGAGCTCCCGCAGCAGCTCACCGGTGATCTCCTCGCTGCGGCCCACCGAGTACATGTCGGCGGTGTCGAAGAAGGTCACCCCCTCCTCGGCCGCGCGCCGCACGATCGGCCGCGCGTCGTCGATGTCCAGCTGCCAGGGCCGGTGCTCGGGGTTGCCGTAGCTCATCATGCCCAGGCAGATCCGCGACACCTTGACGCCCGACGCGCCCAGCCGTACGTACTCCATGCGTCTGCTCCTCCTGCTCGTCCGCCCGACCCGTCACAGCAGACCACCCCGGCCGCCGGATGTCAGCCCGGTGTGACGAAACCGCTTTCGTACGCGGCGATCACCGCCTGGGTGCGGTCCCGGACGCCCAGCTTGGTGAGCACCGCCCCCACATGCGTCTTGACGGTGGCCGGTCCCACCGCCATCCGGGCCGCGATCTCGGAGTTGGACAGGCCGTCGGTCATCAGCCGCAGCACCACGGCCTCCCGCTCGGAGAGCCGCTCGCGCAGCGCCCGCGCCATCGCCTCGCGGTCCGGGCCGCGGGCGGCGGCGTGCTCGGCGGCCAGCGCCCGCACCGCGGCCGGGAACAGCAGCGAATCGCTGCGCGCCACCACCCGCACCGCCTGCACCAGCTCCTCCGCACGGGCCCGCTTGAGCAGGAAGCCGCTGGCCCCGGCGCGCAGCGCGTCGTACACATAGCTGTCGTTCTCGAACGTCGTCACCACGATGACGCGCGGCGGGTCCGGTACGGTGCCCAGGATCCGCTCGGTGGCGCGGATGCCGTCCACCTCGGGCATCCGGACGTCCATCAGCACCACGTCCGGGCGCAGTTCACGGACGATCGGCACGGCCTCGGCGCCGCTTCCGGCCTCGCCCACGACCTCCAGGTCCGGTTCGCTGGAGAGGATCGCGCGCAGCGCGGTGCGCACCATCCGCTCGTCGTCGACGAGCACGATGCGCAAGGGGGACGGCGGGGTGCTCACCGGGACGCCTCCACCGGGAGCCGGACCGTCAGCCGCCAGACGCCGTCCACGGTGTCCCAGGCGCAGGTGCCGCGCAGCAGGGTGACCCGCTCGGCGATGCCGCGCAGCCCGCGGCCGCCGCCGGCGGTCCGTGCCCGGGTCGTTCCGTCCACCGGGTTCTCCATCGTGATCTCCACCTTCTTCCGGTCCTCGGCGATCCGGAGCCGCACCGGCACCCGGCCCGCGTGGCGCAGCGCGTTGCTGAGCCCCTCCTGGACGATGCGGTACGCCTCGCGGGAGACCACGGACGGCAGCCGGTCCAGCGTGCCCGGGGCCGTCAGCTCGACGGCGACGCCCGCGGCCCGGGTGCGGGCGAGCAGCCCGTCCAGGTCCATGAGGGTGGGGGAGGGGGCGGGGGCCGGGGCGGCCTCCCCTTCCCGTAACAGGCCCAGCACGCTGTCGAGTTCGCCGACCGCGTCCCGGGTGGTCTCCTCGATGGCCGCCAGCGCCTCCCGGGCGAAGTCCGGATCGGAGTCGAGGACCTTACGGGCCGCGCTCGCCTGGAGGGTCACCGCGCTCAGCGCATGGCCGACCGAGTCGTGCAGCTCGCGGGCGAGCCGGTTGCGGGAGGCCAGCCGGGCGGCCCGCCGTTCGGCGGCGGCGAGCCGTTCGGCGGGGGCCGGGCCGAGCAGCGCGGGCGCACAGCGGGCCAGCAGCGCCCCGGCGGCCGCGGCGGTCCCCATGAGCAGGGCCAGCAGCGCCACCCCGGCCAGGGGCGCCAGCGCGGCGGGAGCCGAGGCGAAGGCGTGCGGCCAGCTCAGCCCGTCGGCGTACGAGTCGTCGGTGAACGGGAGCGCGACCAGCAGCGCCGAGGCGGGCAGCAGGGCCAGGATGAGCCCGCTGACCAGCCCGCCGATGGCCAGGTGCAGCCCGTACCAGAGCGAGGTGCGGGCGCGTGCGTCCCACGACCCGGCGGGCCCGGCCGCGAGCTCGGCGGACTCCGGCAGCCCGCACAGCGAGCGCGCGGCGGTGGCCTCCAGAGGGCGTACGAGCGGCAGCAGCGCGGTCGGCGCGGCCAGCGGCAGGGCCGAGGCGAAGGTGACCAGCTGCCAGCGCAGCGAGGTGAAGGGATCGGCGCCCCGGACCAGCATCGCGAAGACCACGGCGGTCAGCAGGTAGTACGGCATCAGCAGGGCACCGCCGAGCACCAGATGGACCCAGCGCAGCTGGGCCCGGCGGCCGACCACCGCCCGGACCGCCCGCCGCCACCACGCCCCGGTCACCGGGTGGGGCGTTCCGCCGCGCGACCGGCGGAGCCGCGCTCGCGGAAGAAGCGCCCGCCGGCCGTGAGGACGAGCAATCCGACGGTCATCTGCACAGCGTAGGTCAGATTCATCAGCGCGGTCGGCTCCTTGGCGGCGCTCCGGGCGGTCAGCCCGGTCATCAGGAGCCAGCCGCCCCAGCAGGCCAGCGCCGCCGAGCCGACCCAGGCCAGGCCCAGCGGCAGGGCGAGGCGCACCGGGCGCCCGGCGCGGAAGGCGACCATGAGCACGCCGACGACGGTGACCAGCGCGAAGAGGACGTACACGCCCTCCAGGACGGCGAAGTCGCCGCCGCGGTCCCGGGCCCGCTCCTGGCTCAGCCCGGTGTCCGAACCGGCGGCCCACAGCAGATGGACGGCGGCGGGCACCGCGGCGAGCAGGGCGATGACGACGGCGACCGGGCGCCGGAGGGCACGGTCCGGGCCCTGGGCGGGCAGATCGGCGATCCGGCCGCGCCACAGATGGCCCCAGCGGCGGCGCGCGTACCGCACGAACAGGCCGCCCAGGGCCAGCCCCTGCACGATGAACCCCCCGTAGACCATCCCGAAGACCCACTCGGCGAGGAACGTCCCGCCCGATCCGGACGACCCGCCCCCGTCCCCGCCGTCGAGGCCCAGCGCCCTGGCCGCCAACTGGGCCGGGAATCCGGCCATGATGGGCGCGAGCAGACCGCAGGCCGCCCATGCGGGCAGGGCCGTCAGCCAGGCCGGTGCCCGCAGCCCCCAGGGGCGGGTGAGCAGCAGGGCGAGGACGACCACGGCGGCGTCCATGAGCACCGACACCCCGTTGACCACGGCCATCAGCGTCTGCCTGCTCGGGTCGCGCAGCTCGCTGCCCTCGGGGATGCCGATATGACTGCCCGCCACCCAGGCGACCTTGAGGCCGATGTAGGGGAGACAGGCGAGGATCGCGACGGCCCGCAGGATCCGCGCGGTGGAGTCACCGGGGACGCGGGCGGGGGCGGAGCGCGCGCCGGGGAGGGTCTGGGTCATGGCCACCAGCCTCCCGGCGCGGTGGCGGGGGCGCGTCACCCCGCCCGACGATCCCCCTCCGCCGCGCGGTGGAGGGGACCGTCCTCCCGTGGGTCAGAGGCGGCGCGTCGCGAGGGTGAGCCGGTCCCGGGCGTCGAACAGGGCGTCCTTGATCATCTGCTCATGGGCGGGGGTGAGCCGGGCCACCGGCACCGAGCAGCTGATGGCGTCGCGCGAGGGGGTGCGGTACGGGATGGCGATGCCGAAGCAGCGCAGGCCCAGGGTGTTCTCCTCGCGGTCCACCGCGTACCCCTGCTCCCGGATGAGGTGCAGCTCCTCGATCAGCTTCTCGCGGTCGGTGATGGTGTGCTCGGTCAGCTGGCCGAGTGTCTCCGGCAGCAGCTTGCGCACCTGCTCGTCGGAGTACGTCGCCAGCAGCGCCTTGCCCAGCGAGGTGGAGTGGGCGGGCAGCCGGCGGCCGACACGGGTGAAGGGGCGCAGATAGTGCTGCGACTGCCGGGTGGCGAGGTAGACGACATTGGTGCCGTCGAGCCGGGCGAGGTGGATGGTCTCGGTGGTGTCGTCCGAGAGCCGGTCCAGGGTGGGGCGGGCGGCGGCCACGACCTCGTCGCCGTCGATGTAGGAGGTGCCGACGAGGAGGGCGCGCACCCCGATCCCGTAGCGGGTGCCGGTGGCGTCCGTCTCCACCCAGCCGAGCTCCACCAGGGTGCGCAGCAGCATGTAGAGACTCGACTTGGGATAGCCCACGGCCTCCTGGACCGCGGCGAGGCTGTGCATCCCGGGCCGCCCGGCGAAGAACTCCAGCAGTTCGACCGTGCGGACTGCCGATTTGACCTGGGCCCCGCCTGTCTCGGCAGCTGACATCGCCTTGACCCCTCTGTTCGACCAGCCATAGAGTCCCGAGGGGAAATTCATCACCCGGGACAGCGTTCAGCATATCGAACACCGTCGATGTGTGTGACGCAAGCAGCGGTAACACCACAGCAGGAGGAATCCGCGGTGTCAGCACCAGTGTGGAGCGTCGACCCCCGAACCGGAAAGCAGCGCGAGCAGGTAGCGGTCGAAGCCACGGCGGAGGAGGTCGACCGCGTGGTGCACGCGGCCCACGCCGCCCGCGGCTCCCTGGCCGACCGCGAGGTGCGCGCCGCCCTGCTGCGCACCGCCGCCGATCTGCTCGACGAGGCCCGCGACCAGCTGGTCGAGGCCGCCGACGCGGAGACCGCCCTCGGCCCGGCCCGGCTCACCGGCGAACTCGCCCGCACCACCTACCAGCTGCGGTCGTTCGCGACCATCGTGGACGAGGGCGCCTTCCTCGACGTCCGCATCGACCACGCCGACGCCACCCAGACCCCGCCCTGGCCCGATCTGCGCCGCTACAAGCTGCCGCTCGGCGTCGTCGCCGTCTACGCCGCCAGCAACTTCCCGCTCGCCTTCTCCGTGCCCGGCGGGGACACCGCGAGCGCGCTCGCCGCGGGCTGCCCGGTGATCGTCAAGGCCCACCCCGACCACCCCGCCACCTCCGAGGTGGCCGCCTCCGCGCTGCGCCGCGCCGCCGAGCGGGTCGGGGTGCCCGCCGATGTGATCGCGGTGGTGCACGGCTTCGACGCCGGTCTTGAGCTGGTCAAGCATCCGCTGATCGCCGGCGCCGGGTTCACCGGCTCGGTCCGCGGCGGCCGCGCCCTGCACGACGCGGCGGCCTCCCGGCCGGTGCCGATCCCCTTCCACGGGGAACTGGGCAGCCTCAACCCGGTCGTGGTCACCGAGGCCGCGGCAAGCGAGCGCGGCGACCAGATCGGCGCGGGGCTCGCGGGCTCCATGACGCTGGGCGTCGGCCAGTTCTGCACCAAGCCCGGCTTCGTACTGGCCCCGGCCGGACCGGCGGGCGACGGCCTGCTGAAGTCCCTGACCGACGCGGTCAGCAACACCGACGCCGGAGTTCTGCTCGACCACCGGATGCGGGACAACTTCGTCGCCGGGATCAAGGAGCGCGCCGAGCTGGCGGACGTGGAGGCCCCGGTCACCCCCGGCTCCGGCGGTGAGCACACGGTGAGCGCGGGCTTCCTGACGGTCCCGGCGCGGCGGCTCACCGAGGGCGGCCCGCACGATGTGCTGCTGGAGGAGTGCTTCGGCCCGGTGACCGTCGTGGCGCGCTACGAGAGCGACGACGAGATCAGCGCGGTGCTCGGGCGGCTCCCGGGCAACCTCACCGCCACCGTCCACCTCTCCGCCGCCGAGGGCGAGGGCGTCGAGGGCCGGGCCGGTGAGCTGATCGCCGAGCTCACCCCGCTGGCCGGCCGGGTGCTGGTCAACGGCTGGCCGACCGGTGTCGCGGTCGCCCCGGCCCAGCACCACGGCGGCCCCTACCCGGCCACCACCTCCACCTCCACCTCGGTCGGCGGCACCGCCGTCGAGCGCTGGCTGCGGCCGGTCGCGTACCAGGACACCCCGGCCGCCCTGCTGCCGCCGGAGCTGCGCGACGAGAACCCGCTGGAGCTGCCGCGGCGGATCAACGGCGTCCGGGAGCAGCGCGGCTGACCCCCGGAACCGCGACTCGGCCGCCGGACCCGCGGATCTGACCCGCGCGTCCGGCGGCCGATTCGCGTCGGTGTCCACCCGGGCGCTGCCCATGCCATCGGAATCGCCGCTGGTCAGCGGGTATGTATAAGGATCGCTTGAAGGCATCCGACACGGAAACGCGATGGACGCGGGGGTGCGCCCGTCCCATAGTTGATGGACATGGAGAGCCTGGCGGGCGCCGAATTCGCGCCACATACGACGTATCTCACCACCGCGTCCAGCGGTCTGATCCCCGCACGCTCCGTAGCCGCCGTGAAGGCGGTCCTCGACGGCTCGGCCGCCGGACAGCCCATCATCGACGTGTCCTTCGAGGCGGTCGAGGCGAGCCGCGCCGCCTACGCCCGGCTCGTCGGCGTACCGCCCCGGCGCGTCGCGGCCGGCAGCTCGGTCGCCGTGTACGCGGGGATGATCGCGACCTCGCTGCCGCCCGGGGCCGAAGTCCTGGTGGCCGACGGCGACTTCAGTTCCCTGGTCAACCCCTTCGCCGTCCGCGGCGACCTCAAGCTGCGCAGCGTGCCGCTGGAGGAGATCGCCGAGGCGGTGCGGCCCGGTACGGCGCTGGTGGCCGTGAGCGCGGTCCAGTCGGCGGACGGGCGGATCGCCGACCTCGACGCCATCCGGGAGGCCGCCCGGACCCACGGGGTCCGCACGCTGGTGGACCTCAGCCAGGCGGCGGGCTGGTTCCCGGCGAACGCCGCCGAGGCCGACTACACGGTCTGCGTGGCCTACAAGTGGCTGATGTGCCCGCGCGGGGCCGCGTTCCTGACCGTGCCCGAGGACCTCGGCGAACTCACCCCCGTCTTCGCGGGCTGGGTCGCGGGCGAGAAGCCCTGGGACAGCTGCTACGGCCCGGTGGAGGAACTCGCCCACTCCGCACGGCGCTTCGACGAGAGCCCGAGCGTGTACGCGTACGTCGCGGCCCGGCACTCCCTCGGGCTGATCGAGGAGCTGGGCACCGAGGCCATCGCCGCGCATGACCGCGCGCTCGCCGACCGCTTCCGGGACGGGGCCGTCGCGCTCGGCCACCGGCCCGTGGCCGCCCCCGGCTCGGCCATCGTCTCCGTACCGGGCCTGGGCGGCGCCGCGTCCCGGCTGGCGGAGGCGGAGGTGCATGTCTCGGCGCGGGCCGGCAACCTCCGCGCCTCCTTCCACCTGTACAACACCGCGGCCGATGTGGACCGGCTGCTGGAGCTGCTGTCCGGCTGAGCGGGCCCCGGTACGGGGGATCCGCGGCACAGAAGATCTTCGCGGCACGGAAGATCTGAGGGAAGCCGGGACACTCCGGCTTCCCTCAGATCACGCACGGACGTCACGTCATCGCACGGCGGTCATCACCGTACGGGCGTGAAGTCCCTCGCGCCGATGAACTCCGGCCGGGGGACCGGCGCGGAGAACGGCTTCACCGCCGTGTTCTCCACGCTGTTGAACACGATGAACACATTGCTGCGGGAGTACGGCGTGATGTTGTCGCCGGACCCGTGCATGCAGTTGCAGTCGAACCACGTCGCCGACCCGGCCAGGCCGGTGAACAGCTTGATGCCGTGCTTGTCGGCGAAACCGGTGAGGGCCTCGTCCGACGGGATGCCGGCGTCCTGCATCTGCAGCGACCGCTTGTAGTTGTCCTTCGGCGTGGCTCCCTCACAGCCGAGGAAGGTGCGGTGCGAGCCCGGCATGATCATCAGGCCGCCGTTGGTGTCGAAGTTCTCGGTCAGGGCGACCGAGACCGACACCGTCCGCATGTTCGGCAGGCCGTCCTCGGCATGCCATGTCTCGAAGTCCGAGTGCCAGTAGAAGCCCGAGGCCCCGAAACCCGGCTTGACGTTGATCCGGCTCTGGTGGACATAGACGTCCGAGCCCAGGATCTGCCGTGCGCGACCCACCACTCGTGGGTCGCGCACCAGGTTCGCGAAGACCTCGCTGATCCGATGCACCTCGAACACCGACCGTACGTCCCTGGACTTCGGCTCGATGATCGAGCGTTCGTCGGCGCGCACGTCCGGGTCGGTGACCAGCCGGTCCAGTTCGGCGCGGTACACCGCGACCTCATCCGGAGTGATCAGCTGGTCGATCGCCAGGAAGCCGTCGCGATCGAAATCGCTCAGCTCGGACGGTTGCAGCGGCCCCGGAGCCCCGGGCTCGGACCACACCACCGGGTCCACGCGTGGTGTGGCCACCTCCATGGCCCCACGGGTCGGGTACAGGTCAGTGACCGTGGTCATCGGATCATGCCTCCTCGGTCTCAGTAATCAGCGGGTATACGCCGTTCTCATCATGGTCCTCCCGTCCGGTGATCGGCGGGTTGAAGACACAAACGCACCGGAAGTCCGTCTTGGGGCGCATTGTGTGCTTCTCGTGCCCGTTCAGCAAGTACATGGTGCCGGGCGTGATCCAGTGTTTCTCACCGGTCTCGTCGTTGGTCAGCTCGGCCTCACCCTCGACGCACAGCACCGCCTCGATGTGGTTGGCGTACCACATCGAGGTCTCGGTGCCCGCGTAGAGGATGGTCTCGTGGAGCGAGAAGCCGACGCCCTCCCGGGCGAGCACGATGCGCTTGCTCTCCCAGGTGCCGGACTTGGACTTGACGTGCCTCTCGGTGTCCTCGATGTCCTTGAAGGATCGGACGATCACGGTGAGTACTTGCCTTTCTCTTCTCTGCGGTGCGGGAGGGTTATGCGGTCTCGCGGACCGCGCGGGCGAGGGTCCGCAGCCCCTCGTCCAGGTCTTCGGGGGAGATCGTCAGCGCGGGCAGCAGCTTGACGACCTCGCTCTCGGGGCCGGAGGTCTCGACCAGCAGGCCGAGTTCGAAGGCGCGCTTGCAGACGGCCGAGGCGCGCGGCTTGTCCTCGAACTCGATGCCCCACACCAGGCCACGGCCGCGGAAGTGGGTGCCGGACTGCTCCTCGCAGAGGGCGCGCAGGGCCTGCTCGACCTGCTCGCCGCGGGCGAGGGTCTGCTTCTCCATCTGGCCGTCCGCCCAGTAGGTGTCCAGGGTGGCGGCGGCGGTGACGAACGCGGGGTTGTTGCCGCGGAACGTGCCGTTGTGCTCGCCGGGCTCCCAGATGTCCAGCTCGGGCTTGAACAGGGCGAGCGACATCGGCATGCCGTAGCCGCTGATGGACTTGGAGACGGTCACGATGTCCGGGGTGATGCCCGCCTCCTCGAAGGAGAAGAAGGCGCCGGTACGGCCGCAGCCCATCTGGATGTCGTCGACGATCAGCAGCATGTCCTGGCGCTCGCACAGCTCGGCCAGGGCGCGCAGCCACTCGGGCCGGGCCACGTTGATGCCGCCCTCGCCCTGCACGGTCTCGACGATCACGGCGGCGGGCTTGTTGAGCCCGGAGCCCTGGTCCTCCAGCAGCCGCTCGAACCACAGGAAGTCCTCGACCGTGCCGTCGAAGTAGTTGTCGAACGGCATCGGGGTGCCGTGGACCAGCGGGATGCCCGCACCGGCGCGCTTGAAGGCGTTGCCGGTCACGGCCAGCGAGCCCAGCGACATGCCGTGGAAGGCGTTGGTGAAGGAGACGATCGACTCGCGGCCCTTGACCTTACGGGCCAGTTTGAGCGCGGCCTCGACGGCGTTGGTGCCGGTCGGGCCCGGGAACATGACCTTGTAGGGCAGGTCGCGCGGCCGCAGGATGTTGTTCTGGAACGACTCGAGGAACGCGCGCTTGGCCGTGGTGGACATGTCCAGGCCGTGGGTGACGCCGTCACGCTCGATGTAGTCGATCAGCGCCCGTTTCAGCACCGGGTTGTTGTGGCCGTAGTTGAGCGATCCGGCCCCGGCGAAGAAGTCGAGGTAGGTGTGGCCGTCCTCGTCGTACATGTGGCTGCCCTGCGCGCGGTCGAAGACAGCAGGCCAACCGCGGCAGTAGCTGCGCACCTCCGACTCCAGGGCCTCGAAGACGCTCAGGGCGGGCGGGGTGATGGTCACAGCGTTCTCCTGGGAGAGGGGTGTGAGGGGGGTGAGGAGGGGGTGAGAGATCGGGGTGAGGCGAGGTCGGGGTCAGGTCCGGTCGGCGCGCGGGCCGAACGGACCGATGCGGTAGAGCACCTCGGGCTCGTGCGCACCGTCGGGGAACAGACCGCCGTGGAAGAGGACCTCACTCTCGAGCGGGGCTTCGTGCCGTTCCGCGAACGAGGTGAACAGCCGCTTCGAGGCGGTGTTGTCCGGGGTGATCGTCGTCTCGATGCCGCGGACGCCCGCCGCGGCGACCCGCTCGACCAGCCCGTCCAGCAGGGTGGCGGCCAGTCCGCGGCCACGCCAGGCGTGGTCGACGGCGACCTGCCAGACGACCAGGGTCTCGGGGCGCTCCGGGCGGACGTAGCCGGTGATGAAGCCGACCGGTCCGCCGTCGGCGTCGCGCGCCACTACGGATGTGGCGGCGAAGTCGCGGCACCACAGGAGGTAGCTGTAGGAGGAGTTGAGGTCCAGGGTTTTGGAGTCGCGGGCGATTCGCCAGATCGCGGCTCCGTCCTCGACGCGCGGGGTGTCGAGAGACAGGCCCTCCGGCAAATCCAATTCGCTACGGACTAGGTCTGCTTGTGCGGCGGTCATGCAAATTCAATTTACCTAGCAGAATCAGAAAATGCATCGCGGTGGGGGGTTACGTGGAGGGGGGTCGCTGTGTTATCACGCGGGAGCGTGTGCGCGCGCGGCCGTTGGCCGAAAGGCCTTGATTTGTGGGGGAGTTACTGGGTCATAGCGGATCGCGTGTGGAGTCTGTCACATGTGCGTAACTGGCTGGTGACCGGCTTGAATTTTGGTGGCAGGATCCCGTGAAAAATTTTGCGTTTAGGAATCACAAAAGCGGGCAGACGAATGTGGAAGCAGTAGCGGAAAAACGCGGGGAATTTCTGGCCAAGCTGCCATGAATTCAATCTCCCACGGTGAACTGAGGGAAGTCGCCCCGCACCGCGAAGGCCCCGGAGGCGCCGTTGCCCGAGGCCGCGTACGCGTCCCGGCCGGTGTCCCGGTCGCCCTCGGCGTGGTTGTACTGCCCCGCGAGGACATACCGGCCCGCGGGCACGGTCGCGCCCTTCCGGAGCGTCCAGCGGTAGACCAGCACGCCGTCCTCGACATGGGTGGCGGTGGTCACATCGCCGGTCGGCAGCGAGCTCCAGGACCCGGTGGAGCGCACACCCCCGGTGTCCGCCACTCGCAGCTCCACCGTCAGCGAGGTCAGCGGCCTGCCGGTGGTGAGCGTGATGTCGCTCTGCGCCCAGTACGGATTGGAATGGGTGTTGATGGCGCCCTTGGACCGCACGGTCGGTTCGGCGAGGTGGTTTGGACCGGCCGCGGTGGGATAGGCGCTCGGAGTGTGCCGCTCAGCATCGCTCTGCGACCCGGCGTCCGGCTCGTCCCCGGGCCGCCGGTCCGCGTCCGCGCTCGCGCTGCCCGCGCTGGCGCCCGCGCCCGCCGGGGGCGCGGCGGGCTCGCTCGAGGTGCGCACCGTCTGCGGTCGCTCGGCACCGTCCGTGGCCACCACCGCGATCCCCGTCGCGGCCACCGCGGCGGCCAGCCCGGCGACCGGGCTCACCACCCGGGTCCAGCGCGGGCTCGTCCGCGGGGCGCGGCGCCGGTCGTCGGCCGCCATGCCCGCCGTGACCCTGGCCAGCATCCGGATCCGGTCCGGTTCATGGGAGGCGGCGGCCGTACGCAGCTCGGCGACGACATCACGGCCCTCGGGGCGGCCGCGGCCTTCGGAGTGGCCGTGGCCCTCGGGGCGGCCGCGGCCCTCGGAGCGGCCGTGGCTCTCGGGGCGCTCGCGATGCTCGATCATCAACTGCCCCCTCCTGCGTGCCCGGCGTGGCCCATGTGACCGGAGTGGCGGGCAGGTCCTGTGTGGCTCGTGTGGCCTGTGTGGCCCGCGTTTCCGGTGCGGAGCGTTCGTACCGTCCGTCCTGTCCGTTCTGCCTCGGCCGCCGCGGACAGATCCTCCTCGTCCTCGCCGTCCGGAGGGCCGAGCAGCCGCTCCAGCTCGGCGATGCCGCGTGAGGTCTGGCTCTTGACCGTGCCCACCGAAATGCCCAGCGTACGGGCCGTCTCCCGCTCGGAGAGGTCAAAGGCGTGGCGCAGCACCACACACGCGCGCTTGCGGAACGGCAGCCGTACCAGGGCGGCTTGCACATCCACCACGGCGGACACATCCGGGTCGTCCACGCGGTCGGGGCGCTGCGAGGAGAAGAGCGCCACGCGGCGCCGCTCGCGCACCAGGCTGCGGATCCGGGAACGGGCCAGGTTGGCGACCACACCCCGGGCGTAGGCGGCCGGGTGGTCGGCGGCCCGCACCCGGTCCCACTGGTGCCAGACCGCCACCAGCGCGTCGGCCGCGAGGTCATCCGCCCCGTCGGAGCTGCCGAGCAGCAGATGGGCGAGGCGGGCCAGCTCGGCGTGGTGCCGCTCGAAGAAATCCCGGAACTCGGCCTGTGGGTCGGCCGGTAGGGCGTCGGAGGACATAACGCCGGCCGGTGAGGCGTCAGCGGACAAGGCGTCGGCCGGTAAGCCGTCGGGGCCCTCCGGTGCGTCGGGAGCCCGCGGGGAGACGTCCCCCGGGTCCCCCGGGTCCCCCGGATCCCGTGCCGGGTCCGTCATGCGCGCCGCGTCCATCCGTACGGCTCGCGCGGTGCCCGAGGCGGCCGCGTCATCGGCGGGAGCGCTCACGAGGACCTCCTCACTGCGGCTCGTCCGGTGGGTTGCGTGAGCGTAGCAGCGCTCTGCGTGTTGTTCGAGTGGCGCCGTTCGCGCTGATGGGAATTGGCCGGTCAACGCCCTGCCCCGGTCTCGTACAGTGCGTTGCATGAGGGATAGCGCGGTGCTCCACATCAAGGGCCGGGTCCTGGTCGGACCGGACACCGGCGACGCTGCCGGGGACGTACCGGACGAGCTGTGGGTGGTCGACGGCAGGATCACCTTCGAGCGGCCGTCCGGGGCCAGGGACATCAGGCTGATCGAGGGCTGGGTGCTGCCCGGCCTCGTCGACGCCCACTGCCATGTCGGACTCGACGCCCATGGGGCGGTGGACGACTCGACGAGCGAGAAACAGGCGCTGACCGACCGGGACGCCGGGGCGCTGCTGCTGCGGGACGCCGGATCGCCGGCCGACACCCGCTGGATCGACGACCGCGAGGACCTGCCCCGCATCATCCGGGCCGGCCGCCATATCGCCCGCACCAAGCGCTACATCCGCAACTACGCGCATGAGATCGAGCCCGAGGACCTGGTCGCCTATGTGGCCGCGGAGGCGCGGCGCGGCGACGGCTGGGTCAAGCTGGTCGGCGACTGGATCGACCGGGAGACCGGCGACCTGGGGTTCTGCTGGCCGCGCGGCGCGGTCGAGGAGGCCATCGCGGAGGCGCACCGGCTGGGCGCGCGGGTCACGGCGCACTGTTTCGCCGAGGAGAGCCTCGCCCCGCTGGTCGAGGCGGGGATCGACTGCGTCGAGCACGCCACCGGGCTCACCGAGGAGACCATCCCGCTGTTCGCCGAGCGGGGCGTCGCGATCGTGCCGACCCTGGTCAACATCGCCACCTTTCCCCGGCTGGCGCTGGGCGGCGAGGCGAGGTTCCCGCGCTGGGCCGACCATATGCGGCGGCTGCACGCCCGCCGCTACGAGACGGTGCGCGCGGCCTACGACGCGGGCATCCCGATCTACACCGGCACCGATGCGGGCGGCGGCCTGGCCCATGGGCTGGTCGGGCAGGAGGTCGCCGAGCTGGTGAAGGCGGGCATCCCGGTGCGGGACGCGCTCTCGGCGGCGACCTGGAAGGCGCGGGACTGGCTCGGACGGCCGGGGCTGACCGAGGGTGCCTCCGCCGATCTCGTCGTCTACGACGCGGATCCGCGCGCCGATGTGCGGGTGCTGACGACTCCGCGGCGGGTGGTACTGCGGGGGCGGGTCGTCGGCTGACCGACGGGGTACGCGGGGCCGATACGGGCGGGGACAGGTGGGGCGAGGGGTGCCGGAAGGGAACGTGGTTCGAACTGGGCGGCGAACCACACCCTTTGGGATGAACGGACATCATGTGTCTGCCTGTTTACCGTCGGTGCGCAAATATGGCGTGGTCGAGGCCGTCGGCGCCCGTGGAGTCCCCCGCGGCAGGCGCCGGCGGCTCCATGTCTCCTGTGGGGGTCCACTCACGTGTCCTGTTCAAGTAACACCTACTTCGGCATGCCCACCCACCGTCTGGCGGCCGCCACCGCCGCTGCCGCGGTCTCCGTCCTGGGCCTGCTGCCCGCGACGACCGCGCAGGCCGACACCGGTGCGACCACCGGTAAGGCGGGTGCGGTCGTGCTCCGCACCGATCTCGATGTCTCCCTGCTCAACAAGACCCTCAGGGCTCCGCTCTCGGTTGTGCTGAACGATGTGCACGCGCCCGCGACCGCCAGCAAGACGGCGCTCAGCGCGACCCTGGACGGCGTGGACGGGGGCCGGCCGTTCAGTGTCCTGCGGGCCGATGTGGCCACCGCCCGGGCCGCCGCGGACAAGCAGCGCGCCGAGGGGTACTCCAACCTCGTCAACGCCCAGGTGCATGTCCCGGGCCTGGCCGCGGTGCCGCTGATCACGGTCGAGCAGGTGACCTCGAAGGCGGTGTGTGCCGTCGGGAAGCGGCCGACCGCCCACTCCAACCTGCTCGGCGGCGTCAGCGTGCTCGGTCAGAAGGTCACCCTGCGCACGAGCGGCACCACCACGGTCGATGTGCCGGCGCTCGGCCAGGTCCGGCTCGACCTGTCGCGGACGGCCACCACCTCGCGCACGGCGGCGGCCACGGCCCTCAACCTGAAGGTCTCCGTGAACCCGCTCAAGCTGAACGTCTCGGAGGTCGAGGGGCAGGTCACCCTCGCCCGGGCGACCTGTGAGTCGCCCGTGGCCGCGGCGGTCGAGCCCAGTCCGAGCGTGGGCTCCCAGACCAAGCCCGAGCCCAAGCCGGAGCACCTGGCCGAGACCGGCGGCAGCTCGGCCACGCCGTACCTGATGGCCGGTGGTGCCCTCCTGCTGGCCGTGGGCGGCGGCGCCGTCGTCCTGGCCCGCCGCCGTCGTGCCGCCACCACCCGCGGCGACGCCGCCTGACGCTGGTCCGTTGGTCCCGGCCCCCGCGCCACCCGGCGCGGGGGCCGGCGCCGGTGCCGGGACCGGGGTGGGTGCCGGTGCCGGTGCGGGGCGGATACGCGCACGGGGCACGAAGGCGCGGGCGAGCCGTAGTTGACCGTGTGTCGCCTCGCAAGCGGGGCGCGGTCAGGCGGCGGTGTCCGCTGGGCGGCAGTGTGCGCTGAGCGGCCCCGCTGAAGTCCGGTGCGGTTCGGTTGCGCCCCGGAGGGGCGCGGGGCTGTGTCGATGTGCGGCTCCGCCGCGTGGGCGCGACCAGCCACGACGCTGCCGCGGATGAACGACCGCACCTCGTGCCACTCCTCGCGGAGCGCTTACGCGGTCGTGTCCGCTATCGCCTTCGTCAAGGCGATGACGAAGCGATCGGTCGTGGCGCGGTCGCGGACGGCGAGCCGGAGCCACTCCGGGCCGAGGCCCGGGAACGTGTCACCGCGGCGGACGGCGAAGCCCAGCTCCCGCAGCCGGGTGCGGATCGCCGCCGCGCCCTCCACCCGGATCAGCAGAAACGGCCCGGCCGCCGGGCCGCACACCCGCACCCCGGCCGACTCCGCCAACTCCGCCAGCCGGTCGGCCAGATGGGCCCGGTCGGCGGCCGTACGATCGGCGGCCCGCGCGGCCTCGGCGAGGGCGGACGGGGTG
The DNA here is from genome assembly GCF_016741935.1 of Streptomyces endocoffeicus. Lineage (GTDB taxonomy): Bacteria > Actinomycetota > Actinomycetes > Streptomycetales > Streptomycetaceae > Streptomyces > Streptomyces endocoffeicus. The sequence goes on from NZ_JAERRG010000010.1 coordinate 259,132, forward strand.
CAGCACGCCTCGGCCGCCGCCAGCGCCGGGCTGGACACCGGCCACAGCGGCTGGACCCGCTCCAGCGCCGTGACGGTGTCCGGCTCCGCCAGTACATAGCCGATCCGCAGCCCCGCAAGGCCCCAGGTCTTGGTGAGGCTGCGCAGCACCACGAGCCCCGGCACATCGGTGCGGGCCGCCAGCGACTCCGACTCATCCGGTACGGCGTCCATGAACGCCTCGTCCACCACCAGCGTCCGCCCCGGCCGGGCGAGCCCGGCCACGGCGTCGGCCGGGTGCAGCACGGATGTGGGGTTGGTGGGGTTGCCGATCACCACCAGATCGGCGTCCTCCGGCACGGCCGCCGGGCCCAGCCGGAAGCCGTCCCGCTCATCGAGGACCACACGCTCCACGTTGTGTCCCGCGTCCCGCAGTGCCGCCTCCGGCTCGGTGAACTGCGGATGCACCACCACCGGCCGTCGGGCCGGTATGGCACGGGCGAGCAGGACGAACGCTTCCGCGGCGCCCGCCGTCAGCAGCACCCGGCCGACCGGAAGCCCATGGCGCGCGGCGACCGCCTCCCGCGCCACCCGCCCGTCCGGATAGGCGGCCAACGCGTCGAGGGACGCGGCGATATGGGCCTTGAGCCAGTCCGGAGGCGTACCGGCCCGGACATTGACCGCGAGGTCCGTCAGAGTGGCATCGGCACCCCGCACCTCCGCGTCCCCGTGGTGCCGCAGATCGAACCCGGCGGATTCGCGATCGTCGGGCGGGGCAGCGGGCGGGTCCGCCAACGGCTCAGCGGACATCGGCGTGGGCATCCGGATGCGCGAAGGCATGGGCCTCATCGCTGAACCCGGCGCGCTCGCTGGTGTCGGCCACCTCCTCATAGCGATCCATGACCAGGTCGGCCAACTCCCGCGCCGGGCCGATGACATCGGCCGAGACCACCTCGACCTCGGGGTGGGCCAGCCCCCAGCCCTCCGCCTGCTGCCGCACCCGCTCCAGGGCGTCACCCTCGAACAGGAAGTACGGCAGCACCACGACCCGCCGCGCCCCCAGCATGGCGCAGCGGTCCAGGCCGGAGGCCACATCCGGGGCGGCGAGCGAGGCGAAGGCGGCCTCGACGCCCGCGAAGCCACGGCCCTCCCACAGCAGCCGGGCCGCGCGGTGCACCTCGGCGTTGGCCTCGGGGAGCGGCGAACCGTCGCCCACCAGCAGCACGGTCGTCTCGGCGCGGTCCGAGGGCAGCCGGGGCCGATTGCCCAGCGCCTCGTCGAGCCGCCGCTCCAGCAGGCTCAGCAGTGTGCGGTGCGGGCCGAGCGGCCGGGCGGAGGCGAACGAGGCGTCGGCGTGCCGCTCGGCCTGCTGGGCCAGTGCGGCGGCGATGCCGTCTCTCGGGGGAGCCGCCGGGATCAGCGTCATCGGGACGACCGCGAAGCGGGTCACCCCTTCCCCGACGAGCCGGGTGACCGCGTCGGACAGCGGGTGGCTGCCCGGTCCGGTGAGGCCACCCGCCACGGGCAGGTCCGGGTGGCGTGCGGCCAACTCCCTGACGAATGCCTGGAAGGCGGCGGCATGCCTTTCGTCTCGCGTGCCGATACCTGCGATGAGCAGGGCGGGCGGGGTCGTCACGAGGTCTCCTTGGTGCAAGTGGTGCGGGTGTCACGGTCGGCGAGGGGCGGGCTGTTCCGCCCCGAGACGTTACTGACCTGCGTCGGGGCGGTCTACGGCAGGTCTTCGCTGCCCGCCCTGCCCGGATTTGACCGCCGCCGGGCGGCCAGGGTCCTTCTGATGGATCTCCGCGGCGTCACGGCGTCCACGGAGATCCGTCAGAAGGACCCTAGCGACGGCGCAGGTGGCCTTCCCCGGGCGGCCGTGTGGCGTGGACTTCCGCTTGGCGACGAGCAGTTGGCTCCCCGGACCGGCGGCCAGCAGCGCGGCCGCTTCGGCGACCCCGGCCGTGCCCACGGCGGTGAGCGGCGCCTCGGACGGGTTCGGGACCTCCACCGCGGCCAGCGCCTCGGCGGGGTATCCGCACAGCGGCACGCCAAGCCGTTCGGCCGCCGTCAGCAGTCCGGCCTCCCCGGCCTTGGCCTCGACCGTGGCCAACTCGGCGACACCGCGCGGCGAAAGGCCCGCCTCCGCCAGGGTGGCCTCGACCAGCGCGAGCACCTCGCCGGCGGATACGCCCCGGCCGGCCCCGACCCCGACGACAAGCGGTGCCGCGGGCGGGGGAGACGCCGTGCCCCGGCCGATGACCTCCACGTCAGCTCACCGCCCCGGCTCAACCGGCAGGGGGCGCACATCTGTCGACGAACCGGGCCGCCGCCCCTGGGACCGAGGCCCAGTGCACATGCAGATAGGAAGCATGCACATCTCCCTGTGCGAACCCTTCGGTACGACGCTCCGGGTGGACGAGCCCCCAAGCGGGCTCCGGCCCCGCTCCGGGCACGATGGTGGTGCGGTGGAACTCATGGCCGCGCACCCGTGTCCCCGCGGCGGCGAGTGAGGTGTCGGAGACGGCCACGGCCTCACGGTAGCCCAGCGTCAGACGTTCCGACATCCGTGCTTTCGCGGCCAGCACCCCGCACATCGGCTCCCCGTCCAGCGAATGCGCCAGATACAGCAGTCCGGCACATTCGGCGGCGATGGGCGCGCCGGACGCGGCGAGTCCGGCGACTGCCGTGCGCAGCGGCTCGTTCGCGGACAGCTCGGGGGCGTAGACCTCCGGGAAGCCACCGCCGATCACCAGACCGCCGGTGCCCTCCGGGAGGCGCTCGTCCCGCAGCGGGTCGAAGGGGACGACCCGCGCCCCGGCCGCCGTGAGCAGCTCGGCGTGCTCCGCGTACGAGAAGGTGAACGCAGCCCCGCCCGCCACGGCGACCACCGGCCGCGCCGCCCGGTCGCCCCGGACCACGGCACCGGGGACGGCGGCCATCGCCCGGTGTATCTCCTCCTCCGGATCCCAGGCCCGCCCGGACAGCGGCGGTGCGCTGCGCGCCAGCGCCAGCAGCCCGTCGAGATCGCAGCCCTCCCGCACCCGCGCCGCCAGCGCGGCCGCCGAATCGACCGCCTCCGCATGGCGCTCGGCCACCGGCACCAGACCCAGATGGCGGCTCGGGGCCCGCACCGCCCGCGTCCGGCGCAGCGCGCCGAACACCGGCACCCCGCACCCCTCCAGCGCCTCGCGCAGCATCGCCTCGTGACGGTCCGAAGCGACCTTGTTGAGGATCACCCCCGCGACCCGCACCTCGGGGTCCCAGGAGGCGAAGCCATGCACCAGCGCGGCCACCGACCGCGACTGCGACGACGCGTCCACCACCAGCACCACCGGTGCCCGCAGCAGCTTGGCCACATGCGCCGTCGAGGCCAGCTCGCCCTGCCCGGCCGCCCCGTCGAACAGGCCCATCACCCCCTCGACCAGGGCCAGATCGCAGCCCGCCGCCCCATGCAGGAACAGCGGCGCGATCCGGTCCGGACCGCACAGATAGGCGTCCAGATTCCGGCCCGGTCGCGCGCCCCCGGCCCGCGACCGGCCGGCTCCCGAGGCGCCCGAAGAGGCGGCCGAGGAGATCGCCAGCGCGTGATAGCCAGGGTCGATGTAGTCCGGGCCGACCTTGTGCGGGGACACATCCAGACCGCGCTCCGCGAAGGCGGCCATCAGCCCCGCCGTGACCGTCGTCTTCCCGCTGCCGGAGGCGGGCGCCGCGATCACCAGGCGCGGGACACTCACCACTCGATGCCCCGCTGGCCCTTCTGACCGGTGTCCATCGGATGCTTGACCTTGGACATGTCGGTGACCAGGTCGGCGAAGTCCAGGAGCTGCGCCGGTGCGTTACGCCCCGTGATGACCACGTGCTGCGTCCCGGGCCGGTCCCGCAGCACCGCCACCACCTCGTCGGGGTCCACCCAGCCCCAGTGCATCGGATACGCGAACTCGTCCAGCACATAGAGCCGGTATGTCTCCGCCGCGAGATCGCGCTTGACCTGCTCCCAGCCCTCGCGTGCGGCCTCCTCGCTGGAAGCCATGTCGCGCTGGACCCACGACCAGCCCTCGCCCATCTTGTGCCATGCGACGGTCCCCCCTTCGCCCGAGTCGCCGAGGACGCGCAGCGCACGCTCCTCACCGACCCGCCATTTCGCGGACTTTACAAATTGGAATACACCGACCGGCCAGTTTTGGTTCCACGCCCGCAGCGCCAGCCCGAACGCCGCGGTCGACTTGCCCTTGCCCTGACCGGTGTGGACGAGCACCAGCGGACGGTTGCGGCGCTGGCGGGTGGTCAGCCCGTCGTCCGGCACGACGGTCGGTTGTCCTTGCGGCATCAGGCGGCCCTCCGAGGGTTCGAAACGGTTCGTACATCGCGCACCAGCGCGGTCACGCTGTCCGCGCGCAGCTCGTCGAGTGTCACCGGTGTGCCCCGCAGTTCGCGGGCGAGCGCGCCCGCGAGTCCCAGCCGCACCGGCCCCGACTCGCAGTCCACGACCACCGAGGCGACCCCGTCACCCGCGAGCATCCGGGCCGCGCGCCCGGCCCGCTCGACCGGTGTGGGCCCGCCGGACCGCCGCGCCTCCGTGGCCCGCCCGTCGGTCACCACGACCAGCAGCGGACGGCGTGCGGGATCCCGCAGCCGCTCCACCCGCAGCACCTCCCGGGCCTTCAACAGCCCGGCCGCCAGCGGCGTACGGCCGCCCGTCGGCAGCCGCTCCAGCCGTGCGGCGGCCGTGTCCACCGACGAGGTGGGCGGCAGCGCCAGCTCGGCGTCCGCGCCCCGGAAGGTGATCAGCCCTACCTTGTCCCGCCGCTGGTAGGCGTCCAGCAGCAGCGACAGCACCGCGCCCTTGATCGCGCTCATCCGCTTGCGCGCGGCCATCGAGCCCGACGCGTCCACCACGAACAGGACGAGATTGCCCTCCCGGCCCTCGCGCACCGCCTCGCGCAGATCGTCCCGGCGCACCAGCAGCCCGGGCCCGCGCCGTCCGCGCGCCAGCTGATGCGGGGCGGCCGCCCGGACGGTCGCCGACAGATGCAGCGCGGAGAGCGTGCCCCGCGGGCGGCGCGCGCCGGTGGTGCGGCCGTGCGCGCTGCGGGCGCGCGAGCGACGGCCTGCCGCGCCCTCGCCCAGGCCGGGGACGTCGAGCCGCCGGGTCCGGAACGGTTCGGCGGCGCCCACGGCCGCCCGCTCACCGCCGGCCCCGCCCGCCCCGCCGTCCGCTTCGTCCGCCCCGCCGTCCTGATCGGCCGGGGCGGAGTCGGTCTCGCGGTCGGCCGTCTCGTGCTCACCCGTGCGCTGGTCGGGGACGGACGGCTCGGGTTCGGCGGGCGGCGCCTGCTCCCGTGCCCCGTCGCCCGTGCCCTCCCGCGGTCCGCCCTCGGGGTCGCCCGCGTCATCCGGCCCGGAACCGCCCGGTCCGTCCTCGGGACCCGGGTCCGGATCCGGCTCCGGGTCGTCCTCCTCGAACTGCCGCAGGATCTCGTCGAGTTTGTTCTCGTCGAGCCCCGGCGCGTCGAACGGCGCCCGCCGCCGCCGGTGGGGGAGCGACAGCAGCGCCGCCCCCCGTACGTCCTCGGTCCGGACGTCGGTGCGCCCCGCCCAGGCGGCCAGCGCGGTCGCCGTGCGGGCCGTCACGATGTCCGCGCGCATCCCGTCCACCTCGAACCCGGCGCACACCGCCGCGATCTGCCGCAGCGCGCGGTCGCCGAGAGCCACCCGCGGCAGCAGCGCGCGCGCCGCCGCGATGCGCTCCCGCAGGGCCTCCTCGTCCGCCGCCCAGCGCGCCGCGAACCCCTCGGGGTGCTCGTCGTACGCCAGCCGCCGCCGCACCACCTCGACCCGCTCCTCGGTGTCCCGGGACGCCGCGACCTCCACCGTGAGGCCGAAGCGGTCCAGCAGCTGCGGCCGCAGCTCGCCCTCTTCGGGGTTCATGGTGCCCACCAGGAGGAAGCGCGCCGCATGCCGTACGGACACCCCCTCGCGCTCCACGTAGGAGGCGCCCATGGCGGCCGCGTCGAGCAGCAGGTCGATCAGATGGTCGTGCAGCAGATTGACCTCGTCGACGTAGAGCACCCCGCGGTGGGCGTCCGCGAGCAGCCCGGGCTCGAACGCCTTCACGCCGTCCGACAGCGCCCGCTCGATGTCGAGCGCGCCCACCAGCCGGTCCTCGGAGGCGCCCACGGGCAGTTCGACCATCCGCGCGGGGCGCGCCTCGCCCGTGCCCGCCTCATGGGGCCCGTCGGGGCAGGACGGGTCGGGCGCGGCCGGATCGCAGGAGAACCGGCACCCGGCCACCACGTCCACCTCGGGCAGCAGCGCGGCGATCGCTCTTACGGCGGTGCTCTTGGCCGTGCCCTTCTCGCCGCGCACCAGGACGCCGCCCACGGCGGGTGAGACGGCGTTGAGGAGCAGGGCGAGCCGCAGGCCGTCCATGCCGACGATCGCGCTGAAGGGGTAGGTGGTGGTCACGCGGCGATACCTCCTGGGGTGCGTGGGCACAACGGTCCGGTGTGGGGGCGGGAGTTCGTCATGTCGTTCCCCCTGGCACCCCCGGCGGGACGAACGGCAGGCCCTCCGGGACGCCCTCCTCGATGAGCCGCAGCAGCGCGTCCGTGTCGGCGTGCTCCTCGATCAGGTCGCCGAGGCGGTCGAGCTGCTCCTCGCGCAGCTCGCCGAAGCGGGTGTCCGGCGCCGGTACGAACGCCCGGCCCGCCGCGGCGGCCACCCGCCGCAGAAACGCCCGCCGGAAGCCGTCGCTCTCCAGCGAGCCGTGCCAGTGCGTGCCCCACACCGAGCCCACCCGGCAGCCGTCCAGGAAGGGCTCCTCGGCCCCGTCCAGCAGCTCGGCGACTCCGTGGTGGATCTCGTAGCCCTCCACCCGCTCGCCGAGCGCCTCGCCCACCGGCCGGGCCAGGGTCTTCTCGGGCGCGAACCGCACCCTTACCGGCAGCAGCCCGAGCCCGGCGACCGTCCCGGCCTTCGACTCGACCTCGTCCTCGATGCGCTCCCCGAGCGCCTGGAAGCCGCCGCAGACGCCCAGCACCGGACGGCCCTCGGCGGCCCGCCGGGCGATCGCGTCGGCCAGCCCGCGCTCACGCAGCCACTCCAGCGCCCTTACGGTGCCCCGGGTGCCCGGCAGCACCACCAGATCGGCGTCGGCCAGCTCCTCGGGCCGGTCCACGAACCGCACGATCACACCCGGCTCCGCCGCCAGCGCGTCCACGTCCGTGAAGTTGGACATCAGCGGCACGGCGGCCACCGCGATCCGCAGGACATCCGCGCCGTAAGGGGGCGCCACGACGCTCTCCCGCACCGTGCCGCGCAGCGACACCCGCAGCCCGTCCTCCTCGTCGATCCCCAGCCCGTGGGCGAAGGGGAGCACTCCGACGGTCGGGCGCCCGGTGAGGTCGCGCAGCGTCTCGAGACCGGGCTCCAGAAGGCTCACATCGCCGCGGAACTTGTTCACCAAGTAGGCGGCCACATGCCGTTGGTCCGCCGCCGACAGCAGCGCGGTCGTGCCGAAGAAGGACGCGAAGACGCCACCGCGGTCGATGTCCCCGACCACCACGACCGGAAGCCCGGCGGCGCGCGCCAGCCCCATGTTGACGATGTCGGTGCGGCGCAGATTGATCTCGGCAGGGCTGCCCGCGCCCTCGCAGATCACCGCGTCATGGGCGCTCCGCAGCTCCTCCAGGCACTCCGTGACGGTCCCCAGCAGCGCCTCCCGCCCCGCTGAGAGCTTCCCGCCGGGCGAGGGGGCTCCGGGCCCGCCGAAGTACCCGCGCGCGCTCAGCTCGCCCACCGGCTTGCCCAGCAGCACCACTTGGCTGCTGCGGTCGCTGCCCGGCTTCAGCAGGACCGGGTTCATCAGCGCGCTGGGCTCGACGCGCGCGGCGGCGGCCTGCATGGCCTGCGCCCGCCCGATCTCCGCCCCCTCCCGGGTGACGAAGGAGTTGAGCGACATGTTCTGTGCCTTGAAGGGCGCCACGCTGACGCCCTTACGGGCGAGCCACCGGCAGATCCCGGCCGTCACCACGCTCTTGCCCGCGTCGGAGGTCGTGCCCGCGACGAGCAGCCCCCCACCGCGCGCCCCGGAACCGTCCGTGCCGCCCTTACCGCGTATCCCGCTCATCCGCCGCCCCTTCCCAAGGCCCGGGGCCGTCCCGTCAACGCCCTCAGGACCGGCCGGGCCGCTATGGACACCCCGAGCGCCAGGACGCCGACGCGCCGCGACAGCCGTATCGCCCGCTCGATGTCGGCCGGCTCCACCGGCCGCCCGCCGGAGTTGAGCACCGGCCGGTGCTCGACCCGGCCGCCGTACGCGAGGGTGCCGCCCAGCCGGACGCCGAGCGCGCCCGCGAAGGACGCCTCCACGGGGCCCGCGTTGGGGCTCGGATGGTGTCGGCCGTCGTGCCGCCAGGCGCGCCACGCACCGCGCGGATCGGGGCCGGCGAGCGTCGCCAGGGCCGCCGTAAGGCGCGCACCGGGCCAGCCGGCCACATCGTCCAGCCGGGCCGCCGCCCAGCCGAACCGCCGGTAGCGCGACGACTTGTGGCCCACCATGGCGTCCAGGGTGTTGACGGCGCGGAAGCCGATGAGCCCCGGCACACCGCCCACGGCGCCCCACACCAGCGCGCCCACGACCGCGTCGGAGGTGTTCTCGGCGACCGATTCGACGACCGCGCGGGCGATCTGCGGCCCGTCCAGCGCCTGCGGATCACGGCCGCACAGATGCGGCAGCCGCTCCCGGGCGACCTCGAGGTCCCCGGCGGCCAGCGCCCCGCCGACGGCCCGTGCCGCACGGCCCAGGCTGGTGCCGCCCAGCACGGCCCAGGTGGCGGCGGCGGTCAGCGCGACCTCCGCGCCACGGCGGCCGTCAAGGCCCCTTACGGCGCGGGTCAGCAGCGCGGCACCGGCGGCCGCGCCGCCCGCGCACAACGCGGTGTGCAGGGCCCCGTAGCCCCGGTGGTCGCGCCACAGCCGGCGCTCGGCGGCCGCGGCGGCGCGCCCGAACGCGGCCACCGGATGGCCGCGGCGCGGATCACCCGTGGCGAGGTCGCCGAGGAAGCCGAGGGCCGCGCCGCACGCGAACGAGGCGTGGTCGGCAGGCATCCCTCAGGCCGCCGTCACGCCTCGGCGCGGCGATACGGAACCAGACGGGCCGGAGGGGCCGGAAGAGCCGAATCGGACAGGGAGGGCTGGCGGCGTGGCGATGCCGGGCATGGCGGTATGTCCTCACTCAGGGTCCGCGCCCTGGTTCGACGTGACCGGCGGTGAGAGTCTCCTGGCTCCCGGATCCGCGGCCCTCCCGGTCTTCCAGCCCCGCGTACGCGACGAACCGTACGGACGAGCCGTGACCCCAATTACAGGCGATGGGAGGGTGCTCCCCGGTGACAGTGGCGGGACCGCGCCGGATTCTCACCGGCTTCCTCTCCTGCCGCCGTTTGGCTCGGGAAGTCCACCATGGGCCGCGAATGGCCGTCAACTCGCAAATGACCCATCACGCCCGAGTGTGCCGAGCCCCACAGACAACCGCCCCTCACCGGACGGCCGCCGGACGGTCGGCGCTGGTCAGCGCGACCATCCGGCGGCCGGTGCGTTCGGGGAAGCGGGGTCCTCAGGCGACGATCAGATAGATGCCGTACGCCACGACCGCGGCGCACACCGCGAAGCAGGCGTACGCGCCGGTGCGCGCGAGCGGGGAGGCGCCCACCGCGCCCCCGGGCACGGCGGCGGCCGTGCCGCCCTGATCCGGCGCCGGCTTACGGGAGGTGCCGACGATGCCCAGGGTGAAGACGCCCACCATGCCGACCGTCACCGCGAGGCTGATGCCGAAGACCTGGCCGAGTGCCGCCCAGTCGATGCTCATGTTTCCTGGCTCCTTAGCGGGTGGTGCTGCTCGCGACGGCGGGGGTGGGGGTCTGCTCGGGTGTGGACTCCGAGGTGCCCTCCTCGGGGGCGGTGCTCACCGCACCGGCGGGCGGCGGGGCCACGGACCGCAGGGCGGCCGTGACGGCGCCCACCGGCTCCTGGGTGCCGACCTCGTTGACGTTGGTGTGGTCCACGGGCTTGCGGCGCGACAGCATCCAGATCGCCCCGCAGGCCAGGACGGCGAGCACGGCCACCGCCGTGATTCCCGCGTTCCCCTGGTCGGCGAGGAGCGCGGCGGCGCCCGCCACCAGTCCGGCGGCCGGCAGGGTCAGCACCCAGGCGACCACCATCCGGCCCGCGGTCGACCAGCGCACCACGGCGCCCTTACGGCCGACACCCGCGCCCATGACGGCGCCGGAGCAGACCTGGGTGGTGGACAGCGCGAAGCCGATGTGGGAGGAGGCGAGGATGACGGTCGCGGCGCCGGTCTGGGCGGCGAAGCCCTGCGGCGGCTGGATGTCGGTGATGCCCTTGCCCATGGTGCGGATGATGCGCCAGCCGCCCAGGTAGGTGCCGAGCGCGATGGCCAGGCCCGCCGAGACGATGACCCACAGCGGCGGGTCGGAGTCGGGCGCCACCACGTTCCCGGTGACCAGCGCCAGGGTGATGACGCCCATCGTCTTCTGGGCGTCGTTGGTGCCGTGGGCCAGGGAGACCAGGGCGGCCGAGGCGATCTGCCCCGCGCGGTAGCCCTTCGCGGTGTCCTCCGGGGAACGGTCGCGGCCGAGCCGGTAGGTGAGCCGGGTGGCGGCCAGTGTGGCGATGCCGGCCACGATCGGCGCGGCGACGGCGGGGATCAGGACCTTCATGACGATCGCGTCGCCGTTGACCCCGTCCAGGCCCACGGAGACCACGGTGGCGCCGATCAGACCGCCGAACAGGGCGTGGGAGGAGCTGGAGGGGAGTCCGGCGAGCCACGTCACCAGATTCCACAGGATCGCGCCGACGAGTCCCGCGAAGATCACTTCTGGCTGGATACCGGAACCCTCGTCGATGATCCCGCCGGAGATGGTCTTGGCCACCTCCACGGACAGGAACGCGCCGACGAGATTGAGGACGGCCGACATCGCCACCGCCACCCTGGGCCCGAGTGCTCCCGTGGAGATGGTGGTGGCCATGGCGTTAGCCGTGTCGTGGAAGCCGTTCGTGAAGTCGAACACCAAGGCCGTGACGATCACGATCCCGATGAGAAGCGTGATGTGTTCCATACACCCGGTCAATCAGTTCGAAGGTCGTTAGTGGGCACGGTGAACGTAAGGAAACAGGGTGAACGGAAGATGAACTGAGTAGGGCATCGGAGTGACATGGTTGCGGTGCCGCTAAAACCCGATGAATTTCAGCCTACGTTCCCATGTCGTACGGGAGTTGAGCCACGATCGAGGGCCGTTGGAGCGGGCCCCGGAACCGGCCCCGCGGGCGTCCGCGGTCCCCCCGCGTTCACCCGCCCGGAGCCGAGTGCCCACGAGGCGCGGTCGTAGTCGCCCGCCGCGCCCGTTCCGGTCCCGCCGCCGCGCGGCCGGCGGCCGCCTGGAAGGATCGGGCCCGGGAGGTGAGGGCAGGTGACCCAGTCGCGATCCACGCGGCAGCCGCAGCCGCGGCTGACGCATCCCCTGCGGCAGGCATGGACGCAGGTGGTGAGTACGGCCCGCAGGACCACCGCCGACGGCCTCGTGGTCGGCACCTCGGGCAATGTCTCGGCCCGGGTCGGCGACACCGTCCTGGTGACCCCGAGCGGCGTCCCTTACGACCGCCTCGGCCCCAGGGACGCCGTCGCCGTCGACCTGGACGGACAGCAGGTCCTCGGCATGCTGAAGCCCACCAGCGAGCTGCCCATGCACCTCGCGATCTACCGCGAGACCGACGCCCAGGCCGTGGTCCACACCCACGCCGTCCACGCCACGGCCGTCTCCACGCTCGTCGACGAACTCCCCGCGATCCACTACATGACCGCCGCCCTCGGCGGCCCGGTCCGCGTCGCGCCCTACGCGCTCTACGGCACGGACGAACTGGCCGACGCCATGCTCGAGGCGCTGCGCGACCGCAGCGGCTGTCTGCTGCGCAACCACGGGACCGTCGTCCACGGCGCCACCCTGGACCAGGCGTACGACCGCACCGCCCAGCTCGAATGGATGTGCCAGGTCTGGCTCACCGCGGTCTCCGTTCCCGGCCGCACCCCCTCCCTGATCCCGCCGGACGAGATGCGGCGCGCCGCCGAGAAGCTGAGCGGCTACGGCCAGAAGGGCTGAGCGCGCTCGGCACGCCCCCCGGGCCCCGGCCGGCACGCTGCCGGGCCCCGGCCGGGCGGTCACCCGGCCGGGCACGCCCGCTGGCCGGGGGCCGCCTCCCCGACCACACTGGGAGGGATGCGTCTGCGAACAACGGCGGTCGCGGCCGCCACCACCCTGCTGAGTGTCGGCGTGGCCGCGGTGGCGGCCGGACGGTACGCCACCAGCGCTGCGCTGAAACCGGTACCCGACCGTCCGCTGCCGAACGAGGCGCCGCTGACCGTCCACGCGACCGCGGCCGGCCAGATCACCCTGACCCGCTCGCTCGCCTCGCTGCGCCCCGGCACCTACGGCCTCACCGGCCGCTCCTGCCACGCCGTCGTCGGCCCCGTCATCGAGGACGCCCCGCACCCCGCCGACTGCGTCGTGCGCCGCCTGGAGCGGGTCACCCACGGCGAGCTCACCCCCGGCACCCGGGTCCGGCTGACCCCCCAGGTGCACATCGGCAACCCGCGGGACGCGCTCGGCATCGACCACGCCGACGTGGACGTGCCCGCCGAACTCGGTCCGCTGCCCGCCTGGTTCATCCCCGGCGAACGCTCCACATGGGTGATCACCACCCATGGCCTCGGCACCACCCGTGAGCACCCTATGGTCGTCATGCCCTTCCTGCGGCAGCTGCGGGTGCCGGTACTCGACCTCGCCTACCGCGGCGACCCCGGCGCCCCGCGCTCCGAGGACGGCATATCCCACCTCGGCGACACCGAGTGGCGCGACCTGGACGCGGCCATCCGCTACGCGGTGGCCTACGGGGCGACCGGGGTCGTGCTGCACGGCTGGTCCATCGGCGCCTCGATGGCCCTCCACGCCGCCGCGAACTCCGCGCTGCGGCACCGCGTCATCGGTCTCGTCCTGGACTCCCCGGTGCTCGACTGGCAGGCCACCCTGCGCGCCCTCGCCGCGGCCCGCGGCATCCCCGCGCCGCTGCTCCCGCTGGCCCTGCGCGCCGCCGAGGGGCGCACCGGACTCCACGACAGCAGGCTCCCGGAGGTGGCCGACCCGGAGCGGCTGTCCGTGCCCACGCTCGTCGCCCACGGCCCCGACGACACCCTCGCGCCCTGGCACGTCTCGCGTGAACTCGTCGACCGCCGACGGGATCTGGTGACCCTTCACACGGTGCGGCAGGCCCCGCACGCGGCGATGTGGAACGCGGACCCCAAGGCGTACGAGGAGGCGCTGCGGCGCTTTCTGGTACCGCTCCTGTAGCGCCCGTAAGACGATCTCCCGCGCCGTCCGGCCTCCTGTAGCGCTCGTAAGGCGATCGCGAAAGCGCGTGCGGGGCGGCGCGGGAAGCGTTCGCGGGGCGGCGGCGGAAGCGTCCGTAAGATGGCGTGAACCCTTCGCGGCGACCGCCGGACGGGTGCCGATTGGGCTTTCGGGCCGTCAACGGCGAGACTGCTTCCGTGACGTCCCGTACTCCGCGCGACTCCCGGCTCCGACTTGTCCGCAACCGGCCGATGGCCACGGCCCGCCGGCCCGCGGTGAACCGCGGCTCAAGACCGGCGCCCCGTCCGCCGGAGGGCACTCCACCACCGTCGGAGCTGGCCCGGCGGGCCCGGGCGGGGCTCACCGGGGCCGTGGCGATCGCCCACTGGGCCGCGGCCGAGCACGGCGCGCCCGGCGCGCTGTCCGACGAGGCCGCCGCCCGCGCCACCGAGGCACTCGGGGTGAGCGAGCGGGAGGTGCGGACCGACTGGGACCGCGCCCGCCTCATCGGCCTCATCGAGCACCACGCGGGCACCACCCGCCCCGGCTGGCGGCTCCAGGCGTGGGACCGGGACGACAGCGCCGTGCTGCGGGGCTGGGTCGCGCTCCTGGACGCGTGGTCCCTGGCCTGCCCCGCCCCCGAGACGGCCGAGCCGACGGCGGTCGCGGAGGTCGTCGAGGCCGTACCGCAGCTGCTCTCCCTGCTGCAGCTCTCGGCCGGTCCCGTGCCGATCTCCACCCTGCTGGACATGCTCCGGAAGCGGGTCGCCGAGCTGCGCACCGAGCGGTGCGAGGTCCCCCAGGAGGTCACGGAGCTGCGGGAGCCCGCGGAGGGCGCCGGGCGCGCCACGAGCGCCGACGATCTCAAGGACGCGGAGGACGCCGAGGACGCCAAGGACGCCGCCACGCTGGAGGGGCTGCTCGACTGGGCCCTGGACGCCCTCTCGTCCGTCGGGGCGCTCACGGTGCGGGAGGAGCCCCAGGACGGGCCGGAGGGGCCGGAGGGCGCCGGGAGCGCGGCCGACGACGCCAAGGGCGACCGCCGGGAGGCCGAGCTGACCGCGCTCGGCAACTGGGCGGTGTGGGTCAAGCTGGAGCAGATCTGCGTCGCCGCCCAGAGCCCGGCCGGGAACATCGAGCAGCACGCCGCCGACATGCTGCGCGGCTGTGCGGGTCTGACCCCGGGCCCCGCCCGCGCCGAGTACCGCGCCTGGCTGGCCGCCCGCCCCGTCGGCAGCGCCGTCGTCGAGCTCATCGACGCGGCGCGCGGCGACGACGCGCTGCTGCGCGGGCTCGCCTTCGAGGCGCTGCGCGTCGTCGGGGCGCCCGCCGAGCCCAATGTGCGGGCCGTCGTCGACGAATCGTGCCTGCGGCCGTACGCGCTTCTGTGGCTCGCCGAGCACGAGGGAGCCGACCCGGACGAGGCGCTGGACGCGCTCACCCGCGAGGAGGCCACCTGGCTGTGGGTGGACACCGCCGCGGCCATCTCCGACCACGGGGAGAGCCCGCTGCTCGTCCGCCACCTGGAGTCCGCCGTCCAGGGCACCGTGCCCGCGCTGCTGGCGGAGGTACGGGCCGTGGGGCACCCCCGCACCGTGCAGGTCCTGGTGGCGCTGGCCGCGGCCCACCCCGATCCGGCCCTGGCCAAGGCGGTGCGCCGGGCGGCCTTCCAGGTGCACACGGGCGGGGCCTGAGCGAGCGGCGGCCGGGGGCAAGCCGGGGGAAAATCGACTTGCCCGCCCCGCTAAACTAGCTCCATGGCAATTCTCCTCGTGCATTAGACGGCGTCGGCCGCCCTCGTCCGTCCCGTCCGCCGTCCACCCTGCCCAGGAGTAATTCCCGTGATCACCGCCTCCGGCGTCGAGCTGCGTGCCGGCGCCCGCGTCCTCATCGAGTCCGCTTCCTTCCGCATCGCCAGAGGCGACCGCATCGGTCTCGTCGGCCGCAACGGCGCGGGCAAGACCACGCTCACCAAGTGCCTGGCCGGTGAGGGCATCCCGGCCGGCGGCACCATCACCCGCTCCGGCCAGGTCGGCTACCTCCCGCAGGACCCGCGCACCGGCGACCTCGACGTCCTCGCCCGTGACCGCATCCTCTCGGCCCGCGACCTCGACTCCGTGCTCCGTAAGATGCGCGAGAACGAGGACCGGATGGCCAACGGCAAGGGCGCCACCCGCGAGCGCGCGATGAAGAAGTACGAGCGCCTGGAGACCGAGTTCCTCACCAAGGGCGGATACGCCGCCGAGGCGGAGGCCGCGACCATCGCCGCCAGCCTCGGCCTGCCGGACCGGGTGCTCGGCCAGCCGCTCCATACGCTCTCCGGCGGTCAGCGGCGCCGGGTCGAGCTGGCCCGGATCCTCTTCTCGGACTCCGACATCCTGCTGCTGGACGAGCCCACCAACCACCTCGACGCCGACTCGATCACCTGGCTTCGGGACTACCTCAAGACCTACAGCGGCGGCTTCATCGTCATCTCCCACGATGTCGACCTCGTCGAGACGGTGGTCAACAAGGTCTTCTACCTCGACGCCAACCGCTCGATGATCGACATCTACAACATGGGCTGGAAGCTCTACCAGGCCCAGCGCGAGGCCGACGAGAAGCGCCGCAAGCGCGAGCGCGCCAACGCCGAGAAGAAGGCCGCGGCGCTCAACGCGCAGGCCGACAAGATGCGCGCCAAGGCGACCAAGACCGTGGCCGCGCAGAACATGGCCCGCCGCGCCGAGAAGCTGCTGTCCGGTCTGGAGGGCGTCCGGCAGTCCGACAAGGTCGCCAAGCTGCGCTTCCCCGACCCGGCCCCGTGCGGCAAGACCCCGCTGACCGCGGAGGGGCTGTCGAAGTCGTACGGCTCCCTGGAGATCTTCACCGATGTCAACCTGGCCGTCGACAAGGGGTCCCGGGTCGTCATCCTCGGGCTGAACGGCGCCGGTAAGACGACCTTGCTGCGGCTGCTGGCCGGGGTCGAGACGCCGGACACCGGCCAGGTGACCCCCGGACACGGGCTGAAGCTGGGTTACTACGCGCAGGAGCACGAGACGCTCGACCCGGAGCGCACCGTCCTGGAGAACATGCGCTCCGCCGCCCCGGATCTCGACCTCGTCGACATCCGTAAGACGCTCGGGTCCTTCCTGTTCTCCGGCGACGACGTGGACAAGCCGGCCCGGGTGCTCTCCGGTGGTGAGAAGACCCGGCTGGCGCTGGCCACCCTGGTGGTCTCCTCGGCCAATGTGCTGCTGCTGGACGAGCCCACCAACAACCTCGACCTGGCCAGCCGTGGGGAGATCCTCGGCGCGCTGCGCACCTTCGCGGGTGCGGTGGTCCTGGTGACCCACGACGAGGGCGCCGTCGAGGCGCTGCAGCCGGAGCGGATCATTCTGCTTCCGGACGGTGTCGAGGATCTGTGGGGCCAGGACTACGCGGACCTCGTCGCGCTCGCCTGACGAGGCCAGACGGCGGGCGGGGCGGGCCCGGCGGAGGGCCGGGGGTGGCGTTCCGGACGCCGCCCCAAGAGTCCGGTTCCTCCGGTCCGATCCCCTTCTCGTAGATCATTCGGCCTAGGCGTGATCCATCATCTGAGTGAGAACGGCTGGTATCGCGGCGCGTCGCGGGCCACCGGCGCACACCCCGTGCCGTGCGCCGGTCCGCATCTCTGCGACGTAGCTCACGTATGCCCTGACCTGCCTCTTCGTCGATGAACACGAAAGAGTGTCAGGTTGAACAGCGCCGGAATCCTTGCTTCCGAAGGTCGTCGTGCCGCGATTTCCCGCAATCCTTCATCCACAGACCTTGCCGAATGGGTGGCCAGGAAGCCCTGTAGGGGTGATCATGAGAGTCCAGAGCGCACTTCCCATGAGGAGGCACGGGTGGCCGAGACTCTGAAGAAGGGCAGCCGGGTGACCGGCGCCGCGCGCGAGAAGCTCGCGGCAGACCTGAAGAAGAAGTACGACTCCGGGGCGAGCATCCGGGCGCTGGCCGAGGAGACCGGCCGTTCCTACGGATTCGTTCACCGGATGCTCAGCGAATCCGGAGTTTCCCTACGGGGACGTGGCGGTGCGACGCGAGGCAAGAAGACCGCCTCGGCCTGATCGCCCGCAAGCTCCATCACCATCAGCAGGCAGGGACAGGGGTGCCACCCGGCTGATCGTCGGTTCGGCCGGGTGGTTACTGTGCAGTCACTTGTACTGACCGCACCCGACCGGAGGCCCCTGTGACCCTGCTCGACAAGGACGGCGTTCAGCTCACCGTCGATGACACGGTCGCCACGGTGACCCTGAACAACCCGGGGAAGCGCAACGCCCAGTCGCCCGCCTTGTGGCGGGCGCTGGCCGAGGCCGGAAAGCTGGTGCCGGGCACCGTGCGCATCGTGGTGCTGCGCGCCGAGGGCAAGTCCTTCTCGGCGGGTCTGGACCGACAGGCGTTCACGCCCGAGGGGTTCGACGGCGAGCCGTCGTTCCTCGACATGGCGCGCGGTTCCGACAGCGAGCTGGATGCCACCATCGCCGGGTACCAGGACGCGTTCACCTGGTGGCGGCGGAACGACATCGTGTCGATCGCCGCCGTCCAGGGCCATGCCATCGGGGCCGGTTTCCAGCTTGCGCTCGCCTGTGACCTGCGGGTCTGCGCGGACGACGCACAGTTCGCCATGCGCGAGACCAGCCTCGGGCTGGTGCCGGACCTCACCGGCACCCAGCCGCTGGTCGGCCTGGTGGGATACGCCCGTGCGCTGGAGATCTGCGCGACCGGGCGCTTCGTCCACGCCGAGGAGGCCGAGCGGACCGGGCTCGCCAATCTCGTGGTGCCCGCCGCCGAACTCGACGGCGCGGTCCAGGACCTGGCGGCGGCCCTGCTCGCCGCGCCCCGCGACGCCGTGGTCGAGACCAAGGCGCTGCTGCGGGGCGCCGTGGACCGCACGTACGAGGAGCAGCGTGCCGCCGAGCGCGCCGCCCAGGCCCGCCGGCTGCGCGACCTGGCGGGGGTCACGGACTGAGCGCTCCGCGGAAGCTCTGCTGATCTGCCCTGATCTGCTGTCGATCGTCTGCGGCGCCGTGGTGGCTGATCGCGCCCCGCGGCGGAGCCGCATCTTGATACAGCCCCCGCGCCCCTTCGGGGCGCGGGCGTCCCCGTCACGCCATCCGCTGCGGCTCCACCGCCGGCACCGCCTCCAGCACCAGCACCGCCAGGTCGTCGTCGATCGGCTCGGGGCTGAAGTCATGCGTGGCGCGCCGCACCCGCTCCGCGACCGCCTTGGCGCCCAGCCCCACGCAGTCCCGCAGGATGTCCGACAGACCGTCGTCGTCATCCAGCTGACGGAGGCCGTTGCGCCGCTCGGTCACCCCGTCGGTGACGCACAGCAGCGTCTCGCCGGGCTCCAGGGCCAGCGTGTCGGCGTGGAAGTCCGGGTTCTCGTCGATGCCGAGCAGCATCTGTGGGGAGGCGGCGGGCGCCACCGCGCCCCGGGTGGTCAGCCGCAGCGGCAGCGGATGGCCGGCGCTCGCCAGGGTGCAGCGGGCGCCGCCCCCGGCCGGGTCCGGCTCCAGCTCCCCGTAGAGCAGGCTCAGGAAGCGCGGCCGGGACTGCTCGCCGTCGATCTCCGCCGCCTCCGCGTCCTCCTCCACCAGTGCCTGGTTCAGCCGGTTGAGCACCGACTCCACCCCATGGCCCTCGCGGGCCAGCAGCCGGACCAGATGGCGGGCCAGCCCGGTGACCGACATCGCCTCCGGGTCGCTGCCCTGGACGTCGCCCAGCAGGAAGCACCAGCGGCGGTCGCCCATGGGGAACAGGTCGTAGAAGTCGCCGCCGACGGTCTGCCCCTCGCCGTGCGGCTCGTAGACGATCGCCGTGTCCACCCCCGGGATATGGGCGAGCGACATGGGCAGCTGGCGGCGCTGGAGCGCCCGGCTGATCGTCGCCTGACGGGTGTACTGCCGGGCCGTGGCCACCGCCTGGGCCACCCGCCGCGCCACGTCCTCCGAGAGCCGCACCACGCCCTCCGCCATGCGTGGCACGCCCGCCCGGCCGAGCAGCAGGACGCCATGGCTGCGGCCGTGTGCGATCAGCGGGAAGCACACCGCCGATCCGCCCGCCCCCTGGCTGTCCGCGACCCCGGGCCAGGGCCAGGAGGTGCCCGCCGAGCCGAGTCCGGTCGGCGGCGGATGCCGCTCCAGCGAGACGCGGAGTTCGCCGATGCGGTGCTCATTGCTGTGCCAGACGCGGGCGAGCTGCAGCCCGCCGCTCTCGGTGGTCAGCCAGACCGCGCACCAATCGGCCAGCCGGGGCACCAGGAGCTGCCCGGCGAGGGCGGCCACCATGTTCTCGTCAAGCTGACCGGTGAGGAGTTCGCTGGCCTCGGCGAGGAAGGACGGTCCGCCGCGGTCCACCCAGTCCGCGGTCGGATCGCGCTGCTCACGCGGCGCGATGGGGGCCAGGGTCTCGGCGAACCGCAGCTCGCGCCCGAGCGCGCTGGTGGGGACGGCGTCGTACTCGGTCCCCGCCCGCTCGGCGTCCAGCCGGAACCAGACCGCCTTACGGGTGCGGTGATAGGACACGCCCCAGGATTCGGCGAGCGCCCCGATCAGCTGGAGGCCGCGGCCGCGGCCCCGGCGCTGGGTCTCCGGCCCTCCGTAGACGGTGCTGGCGGGGTGGAGGTCGGCCACCTCGACGACGATCCCCGGCCGCCTCGGCGCGTTCCTCGGCACATCGTCCGGGCCGCTTGTCCCCTCGGGCCGGTAGGGGCCGCTCTCCGGCCCGTAGTCCTCCCCGGCGGCGCCGTCGCCGGGCTGGAGCCGGCAGACCACCTCGACCCGGGTGCCCGCGTGCAGCACGGCATTGGTGACCAGCTCGCTCACCAGCAGCACCGCGTCGTCGATCGACCGCTCGTCGAGGGTGATCGGGGCGAACGCCTCCGCCGCGCTCCGTCCCGTGAGCGCCGTACGGACGAAGGCGCGTGCCGCGCCGGGCGCGCGGACGCTTCCGGGCAACGTCGTCCGCGAGACGGACTCACGCGCGAGAGGAAACAAGGCTCCCACGTGCGGCTCCAGGGCAATACAGGCGATTTAGGCCATCTAGGTGCCATATTATGACAGACAGAGGGATATGAATGATCTTTAAGGGACGACGCCATGGCTCTCGACCCGATCACCACCGACACATCCCCGGCCCCGCCCGAGGAATGTCCGGAATCCGCTCGGCCGTCCGGCCCGGCGCGCGGTGAGGAGACCGCGGCCGAGTTGCGGTCGCTGTTGGCGGCGATGAACGCCCTGTGTGACGGTGACTTCACCGTTCGTGCGGACGCCTCGGCCGCGGGCCTGGTCGGCGAGATGGCCGGGGTCTTCAACCAGCTCGTGGTGCGCAACGCGCATCTGTCCGGGGAGTTGCACCGGATGCGCCGCGAGGTGGTGCGCCAGGGCAGGCTGGACGAGCGGATCACCGCGAGCCCCGGCCAGGGGGCCTGGGCCACCAATGTGGACGCGGCCAATCAGCTGGTGGACGCCCTGGTCGGCCCGGTGTCCAACGCCACGCGGGTGCTCGACGCGATCGCGTCCGGCGATCTGACCCAGCGGGTGGATCTGCACGACGGCAACCGCCAGCTCCGCGGCGATCTGCGGCGGCTGGGACGCGGGGTGAACCGCACGGTGGACCAGCTGTCGCTGTTCACCGGCGAGCTGACCCGTATCGCCCGCGAGGTCGGCACCGAGGGCCGGCTGGGCGGCCGCGCCAAGGTGCAGGGGCTCTCCGGCGACTGGCGCATGGTGACGGAGGCCGTCAACACCATGGCCTCCCGGCTCACCGCGCAGGTCCGTGACATCGCCGAGGTGACCACGGCGGTCGCCCGCGGTGACCTCACCCGCCAGGTGACGGTCGAGGCCACCGGTGAGCTGCTGGAGCTCAAGCTGACCGTGAACACCATGGTCGACCAGCTGGGCGCGTTCGCCGACGAGGTGACGCGGGTGGCCCGCGAGGTGGGCACCGAGGGCGAGCTGGGCGGCCGGGCCCAGGTCCGCGGCGTGTCCGGGGTCTGGAAGGACCTTACGGACAGCGTCAACTTCATGGCGTCCAACCTGACCTCCCAGGTCCGCAACATCGCCCAGGTCACCACGGCCGTCGCCACCGGTGATCTCTCACAGAAGATCACCGTGGATGCGAAGGGCGAGATCCTCCAGCTCAAGTCGACCATCAACACCATGGTCGACCAGCTCTCCGCGTTCGCCGACGAGGTGACGCGGGTGGCCCGCGAGGTGGGCACCGAGGGCGAGCTGGGCGGCCGGGCCCAGGTCCGCGGCGTGTCCGGGGTCTGGAAGGACCTTACGGAGAACGTCAACTTCATGGCGGACAACCTCACCTCGCAGGTCCGCAACATCGCGCAGGTCGCGACCGCCGTGGCGGAGGGCGATCTGAGCAAGACGATCACGGTGGAGGCCAAGGGCGAGATCCTGGAGCTGAAGTCGACGATCAACACCATGGTGGACCGGCTGTCGTCCTTCGCCGACGAGGTGACGCGGGTGGCCCGCGAGGTGGGCACCGAGGGCAATCTCGGCGGTCAGGCCCAGGTGCGCGGCGTCTCCGGGGTCTGGCGGGATCTCACCGAGAACGTCAACTTCATGGCCCTGAACCTGACCTCCCAGGTCCGCAACATCGCCCAGGTGACCACGGCGGTCGCCAACGGCGATCTGTCGAAGAAGATCACGGTCGATGCCCGGGGCGAGATCCTGGAGCTCAAGGACACCGTGAACACCATGGTCCAGCAGCTGCGCTCGTTCGCCGACGAGGTCACCCGGGTGGCCCGCGAGGTCGGCACCGAGGGCCAGCTGGGCGGCCGGGCCGGAGTGCCGGGCGTGTCCGGGGTCTGGAAGGACCTTACGGACAACGTGAACTTCATGGCGTCCAACCTGACGTCCCAGGTCCGCAACATCGCCCAGGTCGCGACCGCCGTGGCGGAGGGCGATCTGAGCAAGAAGATCGACGTCGACGCGCGCGGCGAGATCCTCGAGCTGAAGACCACCATCAACACCATGGTCGACACGCTCTCCTCGTTCTCCGACGAGGTGACGCGGGTGGCCCGCGAGGTCGGCAGCGAGGGCCGGCTGGGCGGCCAGGCCCGGGTCGAGGGCGTCTACGGCACCTGGAAGCGGCTGACCACCGGCGTCAATGAGCTCGCCCTCAATCTGACCACCCAGGTGCGCGCGATCGCCGAGGTCGCGTCCGCCGTCGCCCAGGGCGATATGTCCGGGTCCGTCTCGGTCGAGGCGCAGGGCGAGGTCGCCGAGCTGAAGCACAACGTCAATCTGATGGTCGCCAACCTCCGCGAGACCACCCGCGCGAAGGACTGGCTGGAGTCCAACCTGGCCCGTATCGCCGCCCTGATGCAGGGCCACCGCGATCTGGTCGAGGTGGCCGATCTGATCCTGAGCGAGCTGACCCCGCTGGTGAACGCGCAGTTCGGGGCGTTCTTCCTCACCGCGGCCGGCGCCAAGCCCGGTGAGGGGCTCGAGTTCATCGCCGGATACGGCACCGATCAGGGCGCGGTCGGGGGTGACGGCCAGACGCTGCGGCGCGGCGACCCGGACCGCGGGCTGGTCGCCCAGGTGGCGGTGGGGAAGAAGCGGATCCTCATCAACGACGTCCCGCCCGACTACATCGCCATCAACTCCGGGCTGGGCTCCGCGCTCCCCGCCAGCGTGGTCATCCTGCCGATCCTCTACGAGGACCAGGTGCTCGGAGTGATCGAGCTGGCCTCGTTCAGCCGGTTCAGCGACGTCCACCTGGCCTTCATCGACCAGTTCGTCAACACCATCGGCGTCTCGATCAACACCATCATCGCCAACGCCCGCACCGAGTCGCTGCTCTCCGAGTCCCAGCGGCTCACCACCGAGCTGCGCCAGCGCTCGAACGAGCTCCAGCGCTCCAACGCGGAGCTGGAGGAGAAGGCCGCGCTGCTGGCGACCGCCTCCCAGTACAAGTCCGAGTTCCTGGCCAATATGTCGCATGAGCTGCGCACCCCGCTGAACTCGCTGCTCATCCTGGCCCGGCTGCTCGCCGACAACCCCGAGGACCGGCTGTCCCCCCAGGAGGTGCAGTTCGCCGCCACCATCCACCGCTCCGGCTCCGATCTGCTCCAGCTGATCAACGACATCCTGGATCTGTCGAAGATCGAGGCGGGCCGGATGGACGTGCGTCCGAAGAAGCTGCCGCTGGTCAAGATCCTCGACTATGTGAACGCCACCTTCCGGCCGCTCGCCGTCGACCGGGGCCTGTCGTTCGAGATCGCGGTCGGCGAGGACGTACCGCGCGAGATGTTCTCCGACGAGCAGCGGCTCCAGCAGATCCTGCGCAATCTGCTCTCCAACGCCCTGAAGTTCACCTCCTCGGGCGGGGTGACGCTGCGCGTCGAGCGCACCCCGGTGGCGCAGTTCGAGGAGGAGACGCTGCGGGCCGCGGACGCCGTCATCGCGTTCTCCGTCACCGACACCGGAATCGGCATCCCGCCGGAGAAGCTGCCGGTGATCTTCGAGGCGTTCCAGCAGTCCGACGGCACCACCAGCCGGAAGTACGGCGGGACCGGCCTCGGCCTGTCCATCAGCCGGGAGATCGCCGGAATGCTCGGCGGCCGGATCGTGGCCAAGAGCGAACTGGGCGTCGGCTCCCGCTTCACCCTCTACGTCCCCGCGCACTACAGCGGCGTCGCCCCGGCGCCCGACCCCTCGGACCCCAGGGCCACCGGCTCCACCGTCCCGGCGGTCGCCCCCGCCCCGGACGAGACGCTGCCG
Source organism: Streptomyces endocoffeicus (assembly GCF_016741935.1). Classification (GTDB taxonomy): domain Bacteria; phylum Actinomycetota; class Actinomycetes; order Streptomycetales; family Streptomycetaceae; genus Streptomyces; species Streptomyces endocoffeicus. The sequence continues at coordinate 283,294 of NZ_JAERRG010000010.1, forward strand.
GACACCGCCGACCACGCCCCGAGCGGGGTCTTCGGCGAGGCGGACAGCCTGGTCGCCAGCCGGCTCGCCATTCGGGCCCCGGGCGGCGGGGCGGAGGCCGGGACCGGGAGCGAGCGGGAGACCGAGGGCGAGGACCACGACGACGGCTGGCCGGGGACCACCCGGCTCAAGGAGTGGCAGCGCGGACGCCCCGGTCAGGTGCTGAACGGTCGCCGCATCCTGATCGTCGACGACGACATCCGGAACGTCTTCGCGCTCACGCATGTGCTGGGCCGGGTCGGCATGACGGTGAAGTACGCGGAGAACGGCCGGGAGGGGCTGGAGGTGCTGCACCGCAACCCGGACGTCTCGCTGGTCCTGATGGACGTGATGATGCCGGAGATGGACGGGTACGAGACGATCCGGGCCATCCGGAGCACGCCACGTCTCGCCGATGTGCCGATTCTGGCCCTGACCGCGAAGGTCATGCCCGGCGACCGGGAGAAGGCCATCGACAGCGGCGCGAATGGCTATGTCCCCAAGCCCGTGGACGTCGACCGGCTGATGTCGGCGATCCTCGACCTGCTCGACCCGAACGGTGAGGTGGGGGAGTCGGGCGAGTCCGGGAGCGATGACACCACGTCCGACGGGTCCGACGGGTCCGACGGGTCCGACGGGTCCGACGGTGACACCGTCGTGTCCGGAGAAGGCGTGTCCGGAGAGGGCGCCGCGCCTGCTGAGACCGGTCCGCCGAGGCCGAGGCAGGGGGAGAGATGACTACGAGCGTGTCCGAGAAGGCCGGAATCCTCATCGTCGACGACATGGAGGAGAACCTGATCGCGCTGGAGGCCGTCCTCGGCCCGCTCGATCAGCAGCTCGTCCGCGCCCGCTCCGGCGAGGAGGCGCTGAAGGCGATGCTGCGGCAGGACTTCGCCGTCGTTCTGCTCGACGTACTGATGCCGGGCATGGACGGCTTCGAGACCGCCGCCAACATCAAGCGGCTCGACCAGACCAAGGACGTCCCGATCATCCTGCTGACCGGGACCGACGCCGACTCCGACTACGCCTACCGGGGCTATGCGATCGGCGCCGCCGACTTCCTCACCAAGCCCTTCGATCCCTGGCTGCTGCGGACGAAGGTCAATGTGTTCCTGGAGATGCACCACAAGAACCGCCGGCTCGAGGCGCGGACGGAGCAGCTGTCCGACCGGGTCGAGGAGCTGGAGCGCACGGTCGAGGGGCTGCGGAAGTACGTCGAGGAGTGACCGGCCGGGGCCGGGGACCGGTCAGGACTCCACGGCTGTGACGGGGCCGGGGACCGGTCAGGGCTCCACGGCCGTGACGAGGACGGCCACCGTGGGCGGCTGGTCTCCCGGCGCCGGGGCGGTATCCGCCACCGCCGCTCGTACCGCCCTCGCCACTTCCACGGCCCGGTGATCCGCCGCCACGGCCAGCTCGATCAGGATGTGCGCCCCCTCGATCCGCACGGCCCGGGGCGAGCCCAGCACCGGCGCGAGCCGGGCGACGCCGGGCACGGAGGCGGCGGCGTGGGCGACGGCCCCGGTGGCGGGGTCGGGGCCGTGGTCCGGGCTCTTGGTCCGGTGGGGCCGCGGGGTCTCCGGGGGCGGGGCCGGGAGCTCGTCCAGCACCTCCGTCACCCGTATGTCCACCGCCTCCACCAGCAGGCCGAGCCGGTCCGTCGCCGCGTCGAGCAGTACGCCGCGCAGCCGGTCCGCCGTCACCGGAATCGGCTCCTCCAGCGTCGCCCCGCACTCCGCCGCGATGCGCAGAGGCCCCGGCGGCAGTGCGCTCGGCGGAGGCGGAACCGCGGGCGTCCCGGCGGCGCCGGGGTCGACGGGCCCGATCCGCAGCGCTCCCAGGTGTGCGCCGGGGACCTCGGCGGCGGCCCGCCCGAGCACGTCGCTCGCCGCGCGTTCGGTGATCCAGGAGCCGTCCTCCCGCTCGCCAAGGGGCAGCAGCCGACCGATCCGCAATTGCTCCCTTACGGTCTGCGCGAGCCGGTCCGTGACCACCGTGCCACCCCTTACGCCGTACGGACGTGAGCCCTACCGCTCTCAGCCTGCCGTATTGATCGCGCGAGTGCCGCATCTCCGAAGCGGTTCGGGGAAGGCGCCTTTAAGGTGGCAATTAGAGCGAGCGGAAATCGCTTCCACCGCTCTTCGCCTCGGAAGGGACGATCGGTGATGTCCGAGACCGCACCACGGAACCGACCCGAGAACCCCGCCACGGAACCCGCCGCCGGTACGCCCAAGACACTGGGCAACGGGCCCGGCATCGCCGCGGCAGCCGCCGCCACCGATCGGACCAGGCGGGGCGGAGGCGACCCGGCCGTGCGGGGGGCGCACCACCATCGCCGACGGCGTCGTCGAGAAGATCGCGGGAATGGCGGCCCGCGATGTGGTCGGCGTCCATGCGATGGGCGGAGGTCTCGCGCGTACCTTCGGAGTCGTACGGGACCGGGTGCCCGGCGGCCGGTCGGTCACCCGCGGGGTGAAGGCGGAGGTGGGGGAGGTACAGACGGCCCTCGACCTGGAGATCGTGGTGGACTACGGCGTCTCCATCGCCGATGTCGCACGGGCCGTACGGGAGAACGTGATCGCGGCGGTCGAGCGGATGACCGGCCTCGAGGTCGTCGAGGTCAATATCGCGGTCAGCGATGTGAAGTTGCCGGACGAGGAAGAGGAATCGCCGGAGCCGCGGCTCCAGTAGGCCGGCAGCGGTTCCGGTCGGCTCCAGCGAAGGAGCACACGATGAGCATGGCCGTGGTCGGGATGATCGCGGGAATGGCGCTGGCTTTCGCAGGTTACTTCGGTGGTTTCGGGGCCTTTCTGCTGGTGGCGGCGTTGGGAGCCGTCGGGTTCATCGTCGGCCGGTTCCTGGACGGTGATCTGGAACCGGGCGACTTCTTCCGTTCCCGTGGCCGTGACGGACGGCCACGGTGAACGCCATGACGACCGTAAGGACGTGCCGTGGTGGAGCCGGGTGAGCGGGGTGCGACGCGGATCGCGGACCGGGTCGTAGCGAAGATCGCCTCGCAGGCGGCACGGGAGGCGTTGCGGGGCGGTGGCGCCGCGGATGCCGGTGCGGATGGCGGTGCGGATACGGATACGGATACCGGTGCGGGTGCCGATGAGGTCGCCCTCGCCGATGCCGTCGGCGCGCGGCCGTACGCGGTCGCCGCGGTGCGCGGGGGCGTCGCGCGCGTCCGGGTCGCCGTCGAGCTCGGCTATCCCTCGGACATCGGCGCGCACTGCGGTGCGGTGCGTCGCCAGGTGATCGAACGGGTAAGCGAGATGACGGGCATGGAGGTGCCCGAGGTCGCGGTGACGGTCGAACGGCTGCATGTGCCGCAGTGGGAGCGCCCGGAGCGCAGGGCGCGTCGGGGGAGGGACAGGGTGCGATGAACGCGGACCAGAAGATGCGTCAGTCCACCTCGGCGTCGGCGTACGGCGCGAGGGCGGGGACGGGGACGGGTATCGGCTCCGGCACCGGGGACGGGGATCCGGCCGGGCGCGTCCGGCGCTTCTGGTCCGAGCGGCGGGTGCCGGCCGGCATCGTCGCCCTGGCCATCGCCGCCGTCAGCGGGCTGCTGCTGTACGACGTGGCGGCCGTGCGCTCGGGCCGGCGCGCCATGGGGTGGCGGGACTGGCTCGCCGATGAACTCGCCTCGCGCCCGCTGGACAACGCGTGGATCATGGGCGGTGCGGCGCTGCTGGCCGCGCTGGGGGTGTGGATGGTGATCCTCGCGATGGCGCCGGGGCTGCGAGGGCTGCTGCCGATGCGAGCGCCGGAGTCGGGGCCGGGGTCGGGTCCGGGGGCGGAAGCTGAGGCCCCCGTTCGAGCGGGAATCGACCGAACGTCGGCGGGGCTGGTGCTGCGGGACCGGGCGATGGAGGTGCCCGGTGTCCGGTCGGCCCGCGTGGACGTCGGCCGACGGCGGATCAGGGCCCGCGCGCTGGCCCACTTCCGCGACCTCGACGAGGTACGCGCGGATCTCGACGCCGCCCTCCACGAGGGCATCCGCCAACTCGGCCTGGCCCGGCCACCCGCCCTCTCCGTCCACGTACGGCGCTCCGCGAAGTCGAAGGGGTGAGCGCGCCATGCTGAGTGTCGTCAACCGGGTGCTGCTCGGGCTCGTGGGTCTGGTGCTGGCCGCCGCGGGCGCGGTGGTCCTGACCGGGGGGCCGCCGTTCGACGGCCGCGCCGATGTGCTGCTCAGCCGGGCGGACCGCATGCGGTGGCGGGACACCGGATGGTGGTGGCCGGCCGTCATCGGGGCGCTGGCGGTGCTGTTCGTGCTCTCCCTGTGCTGGTTCCTGGTCCAACTGCGACGGCGTCGGCTCCAGGAAGTGCTCGTGGAGACGGGCGACGGCGAGGGCGCCCTGCTACGCGGCCGCGCCCTGGAGGCCGCCCTCCTGTCGGACGCGGAGTCGCTGGACGGCGTGGAGCGCGCCCACGTCCTGCTACGGGGCCGCCGGACGACACCGGAGGCCCGGATGGGCTTGGCGCTGGACGCGCGGGCGGACCCGCTGTCGACTCTGGACGCGGTGCGAGCGGAGGCCCTGGAACGCGCCCGCACTTCGGCGGGCCTGGAAGCCCTCCCGGCGGAGGTGCGGCTGAGGGTGGCCCGGCACGGGGCGGAACGAGCACGCTGACGGCTGTGGCCGCCGGAGGCGAACACGGGCCGCGCTTGGCGTCCGGCCGTGCTGTGCAGTGTCGTGCCCGTGCCGTGTCATGCCCAGGTCCGTGGACCCACCCCCACGCCCCCTCAGATGTTGTGGAGGGCCCCGCCGTCCACCGGAAGCATCAGCCCGGTCAGATACGACGCCGCGGGCGAGAGCAGGAACGCCGCGGCCTTGCCGAATTCCTCGGGCGTCCCGTACCGGCGCAGCGGAATCGCCGCCGCGTTCCGCTCCCGCGAGGCCTCCGCGTCGCCGGAGAGGGCGTCGAGCTCGCGCACCCGGTCGGTGTCGATGCGGGCCGGGAGGAGGCCCACGACGCGGATGCCGCGGGGGCCGACCTCGAGGGAGAGGGACTTGGCGAAGCCCGCGAGGCCGGGGCGCAGGCCGTTGGAGACGGTGAGGCCGGGGATGGGCTCGCGGACGGAGCCGGAGAGGACGAAGCCGATCACGCCCCCGGAGGGGAGCTGTTCCGCGGCGGCGCGGGCGAGGCGGACGGCGCCGAGGAAGACGGAGTCGAAGGCGGTCTGCCACTGGGCGTCGGTGATGTCGGCGGTCAGCCCGGCCGGGGGGCCGCCGACGCTGATGAGGACGCCGTCGAAGCCGCCGAAGCGCTCCCGGGCGGTGGCGATGAGGCGGGCCGCCACCTCGGGGTCGGCGTTGTCGGCGGCGACCCCGGCCGCGTTCGGCCCGAGGTCGGCGGCGACGGCGGCCGCCGTATCGGCGTCACGGCCGGTGATGACGGTCTTCGCACCGTCGGCGATCAGCTCACGGGCGGCCGCGAGCCCCAGCCCGCGGGTGGCTCCGGTGACGATGTACACCCGGTCTTTGAGTCCAAGATCCATGGGGTCAGTCTGCCCTGGGCCGTTCCGCGAGGGTGAGGGCGGTCCCCACCAGTCCGATGTGGCTGAACGCCTGCGGGAAGTTGCCGAGCTGCCGGCCGGTCGCCGGGTCGTACTCCTCGGCGAGCAGCCCGACGTCGTTGCGGAGCGCGAGGAGGCGTTCGAAGAGGGCCAGGGCGTCCTTGTGGCGGCCGGCCAGCTGGAGGGCGTCGGCGAGCCAGAAGGAGCAGGCGAGGAAGGCGCCCTCGGAGCCGGGGAGGCCGTCCACGCCGCCGTCGGTGGTGTAGCGGCGGATCAGGCCGTCCTCGCTGAGCTCGCGGCGGACCGCGTCGATGGTGCCGAGGACGCGGGGGTCGGTGGCGGGGAGGAAGCCCAGGCGCGGGATGAGCAGGGTCGCGGCGTCGAGTTCGGCCGAGCCGTAGGACTGGGTGAAGGTGGACCGCTCGGGGTCGTAGCCCTTCTCGCAGACCTCGCGGTGGACGGCGTCGCGCATCGCGCGCCACCGGTTCGCGTCCCCGCCCAGCCGGGGGTCGGCCTCCATCGCGCGGACGGCGCGGTCCGCGGCCACCCAGGCCATGACCTTGGAGTGGACGAAGTGGCGGCGGGGCCCGCGGACCTCCCACAGCCCCTCGTCGGGGTCGCGCCAGGCGGACTCCAGGAAGTCCATCAGCGCGGTCTGGATCTTCCAGGCGTGCGGTTCGGCGGGCAGCCCGGAGGCGCGGGCGAGGTGGAGGGTGTCGAGCACCTCGCCGTAGATGTCGAGCTGGCGCTGGTCGACCGCGTCGTTGCCGACCCGGACCGGGGTCGAGCGCTCGTACCCCTCCAGCCAGGTCAGCTCCTGTTCATGGACCCGGCGCTCGCCCGCCAGGCCGTACATGATCTGCAGCTCGGCCGGGTCGCCGGCGATCGCCCGCAGCAGCCAGTCGCGCCAGGCGACGGCCTCCTCGTGGTAGCCGGCGCGGAGCAGGGCGTTCAGGGTGAGCGTGGAGTCGCGCAGCCAGCAGTAGCGGTAGTCCCAGTTGCGGACCCCGCCCGGCCGCTCGGGCAGCGAGGTGGTGGGGGCCGCGACGATGCCGCCGCTCGGGGCGTAGGTGAGCGCCTTGAGGGTGATCAGGGAGCGCATGACGGCGTCCCGGTACGGGCCCTCGTAGCGGCAGCGGGCGGCCCAGCCGCGCCAGTCCTCCAGGCTGGTCCGGAGGGAGTGGTACGGGTCGATGAGCCGGGGGCGGGGCTCGTGGGAGGGGTGCCAGGTGAGTACGAAGGCCACCCGGTCCCCGGCCGAGACGGTGAACTCGGAGCGGGTGCTGAAGTCCTCGCCGTAGGTGCGGACCTCGGGCTCCGAGCGCAGCCATACGGAGTCCGGCCCGGCGATCGCGATCCGGTGGCCGTCGGTGCGGCGCATCCAGGGGACGACCCGCCCGTAGTCGAAGCGGAGCCGCAGGACGCCGAGCATCTCGACGCTGCCGGAGACGCCCTCGACGATGCGCACGACGTCGGGGGCGCGGTCGCGCTGCGGCATGAAGTCGATGACCTTGACCGTGCCCGTCTCCGTCTCCCAGACCGACTCCAGGACGAGGGAGTCGTCGAGGTAGCCGCGGCGGGTGCAGGCGCCCGCGCCCTTGGGGGCGAGCCGCCAGTGGCCGTTGTCGCGGTCGCCGAGGAGCGCGGCGAAGCAGGCGGGGGAGTCGAAGCGGGGCAGGCACAGCCAGTCGATCGAGCCATGGCGGCTGATCAGTGCCGCCGTCTGGTGGTCACCGATGAGGGCGTAGTCGTCGATGTGCTGGGCCATGTCCGGGCGCCTTCCCGGGGAAGCGGTTCCTAGACCCTGCCCGGCCGAGATCCGCTGGGCGAGGGCCTACGGGGTGTCCGGCGGGCCACGCGGCGGAGCCGCATATCGTCCACGACGCTGCCGCGGACGATCGACGGCAGGTCAGGGCGCTTCCAGCGGAGCGCTCAGTCCGCCGCGGCCGTGGCGGGGACCTTCTCCGGTGTGGCCGCCGCCTTCGCGGCCTCGGCGACGCGGTCCCGGCGCTCGCGGCGGGCCAGTACGAACCAGCCGATGGGCACACCGGCGGAGAACAGCCACCACTGGACGGCGTACGCCATATGCGGGCCGATGTCGCTGTGGTTGGGCGCGGCCACCGGCTGGGGCTGCTTGCCGCCCTTGGGGGAGGACGAGGTGAGCTCGATGTAGCCGCCGAGGACGGGCCGGGACAGCGCCTTCGCCTGCTGCTCGCTGTTGATCAGCGAGACCTGGCGGGGTGGCAGCCCCTGCTTGTCCTTGATACCGCTGTTGCCGGTGGTCTCGTCGGCCTTCAGCCGGCCGGTGACGGTGACCTTGCCGGAGGGGGCGGCGGGGACCCTGGGGAACTTGGTGAGGTCCGTGCCCGCCGGGATCCAGCCCCGGTTGACCAGCACCGCGCGGTCGTCCCGGAGCAGCATGGGGGTGAGCACGAAGTAGCCGATGGACTGCTCGTCGGAGCCGGTGCGCTGGCGGACGACGACCTCATGGGCGGTGTCATAGGTGCCGGTGGCGGTCACCGTGCGCCAGGTGTCGTCGCGGGGGACCGTACGGCCGGGGGCGGTGAACTTCTCGACGGCCACGGCCGGGGCGTCGAGGTTGTCCCCGATCAGCTGGTTCTGCGCGACCCGGTGTTCATGGCGGTGCAGCTGCCAGAAACCCAGCCTGATCATCGTCGGGATCAGGGCCAGGGCCACGAGTGTGAGGATCACCCACTGCCGGGTCAACAGGAAGCGGTACACATCGTTGACCCTACTCGGCGTGGATTGTCCCTCGGCCGCTGGGGGCGCCCCAGGACAATCCACGCAGGTGGCCGGGTTCACACATGGTCGACGATGCCCACCTTCCCTTCCGCCCGCGCGCAGTGCGCACAGCAGTAGAAGTGGCCGTCGGCCTCCACGCCCTGCCCGATGATCTGGGCCCGGCAGTGCTCGCAAATGGGCGCCATGCGGTGGATGGCGCACTGGAAACAGTCGAAGACGTGCACATTGCCCTGTGCGTGCACTTCGAATGTCATCCGGTAGTCGTTTCCGCAGACCTCACAACGTGCCATGCGCCTCAGCGTGCGGGGCCGCGCGGTGGCGGGCGAGCGGCGGGCGGGCGCGTCGCGCCGACTTCACCTGTTTGTCGGCGGCGCGGGGGTGACGTCCTGGAGGAGCTGCATGAAGGCCGCCTCGTCGATCACGGGTGTGCCGAAGGAGCGGGCCTTGGTGGTCTTGGACGTGGGCGACTCGGGATCGTTGGTGACCAGCACGCTGGTGAGCCGGGAGACGCTGGTGGCCACGTGCAGCCCGGCCTCGATGGCCCGGTCCTCCAGCAGCTCGCGGTCCACGGAGGTGTCCCCGGAGAACGCCACCCGCATGCCCTGGACCAGCTGCCCGCCCGGCTCGTAGCGCCCGGGGTTGGGGTAGGGGCAGGCGGGGCGCTTACGGCTGGGGCGCCAGGTCTGCTGGTACGACCGCTGGCGGCCGATGGCCGGTCCTTCGGACCACTCGGTGAGCGGCTGGCAGGCCAGCAGCGGCAGCCGCAGCCCGGTCTCGGCGGCCCGGTGGAGGCTGGGCCGGAAGGTCTCGGCGAGCACCCGCGCGTCGTCCAGGGCGTGGTGGGCGCGCCGCTGGACCACTCCGTAGTGCGCGGCGAGGGTCTCCAGCTTGTGGTTGGGCAGCGGCAGGCCCAGCTCCTTGGAGAGGGCGATGGTGCACAGCCGCTGCCGTACGGGCGCGGCGCCGCGGGTGCGGGCGTACTCGCGGGCGAGCATCGACCAGTCGAAGGCGGCGTTGTGCGCGACCAGGACGCGGTCGGCCAGGCGCTCGGAGAGCTCCGCGGCGATCTCGGGGAAGCGCGGGGCGCCCGCGAGCATCTCCTCGGTCAGGCCGTGGATCCACACCGGGCCCGGATCGCGCTGCGGATTGACCAGCGTGTACCAGTGGTCCTGCACCGCGCCCCGGGCGTCGAGCTGATAGACCGCCGCGGAGACGATCCGGTCGTCGCGGGCGAGGCCGGTGGTCTCCACGTCGACGACCGCGTACCCCTGCGGATAGGTGGCCGGCCAGGAGGACGGCGGGGCGAGGTGCGGGGCGGCTGCCGTGGGGTCTTCGAGCATGGTCAATGAGGATACGGGCCGTCACCGACAACCCTGACCGGCGGGCCGGTCGGGACGTCCGCCGCCCGGGGGTTGACGGGGCGTCGGGCCCGGGCGGCGGGTCAGAACCGGTACCCGGCGGGTCAGAACCGGTACCCGGCGGGTCAGAACCGGTACCCGGCGGGTCAGAGCCCGGACGCGGCGGGGTCAGAGCCTGGACAGGGCCAGCTGCAGATCGATGTCGCTGATGAGGAGGCGGCCGGCGCGCTTGTCGCCCGGGCGGTCGGGCACCGTCACCTTCACCCCGGGCGAATCCCCGGTGAGAACCGTCACCTTGGCGCCGTCGAAGCGCGGGGCCCGCTGATGGATGACGGACTTCAGGCGTTCGGCGGCCCGTTCGGCGGTCCGTTTGCCATCGGTGAGGGCGCAGATGACCCCGGATGTCTGCTTCGCGGATTTCGCCAGCTGTCCGGTGGCCGAGAGGCGCACCGGGTCCTTGGGGTTCCTCCCGCCGAAGTCGACGCGGTAGACATCGCCCAGGCAGTCGCCCAGCGCCCGGTAGTCCGGGTCGTCCGCCACGGACTTGCCCTTGGCCGGGCGCACCGCCGACAGGTCCTTACCGGCGTAGCCGAACGAGATCTCGTCCTTGGCGACCTGGAGGGTGATCCCGTCCTTCGCCCAGACCGTCTCGCCGTGCCAGGCGCGCCGGGCGAATCCGCCCGCCTTGAGCTTGGCGGTGACGCGGCCGGCGTCGAAGGAGCCCTGCCAGCGCCCGGCGTATCCATTGGTCACATCGGTGTCGATCATGGCCGGATCGAGGCCATAGGCATGGGCGTTGAAGCGGTACCCCGTCAGCAGCGGACTGCCCGCCTGGCCGACGGCGCGGAACCGCTGGGAGCCGCCCTTCTCCAGGGACCGCACCCGGGCGGCATCGAGATAGGAGACCTGGGCCCCCTGCGCGCCCGCGGTCGAGATGTGCCCCACCGCGTCCATCAGGGCTGAGGCGGAGTCATCGCCGCCCGGCCCGGAGGAGCACCCCGTGGTGAGCGCCGACAGCAGGCAGGCGAAGGCTATGCCACCGATCCGGAACCGTTCTCTGGCTCTGCGCACAGGCAGGGAGCTTAATCGGCCATGCCGCCATCGGTCATGCCGCCATCGGTCATGCCGTCCGAGGCGGGACCTGTTGTTGACGCCGCATCTACCATACTTGTTGGTAACTACCCCTAGCGGCGGCCTTACGGGCGGTTCTATGTTGCGGACATGCCGCACCTGCCCAATGCCGTGATGTGGTCGATACCGGCCTTTGTCCTGCTCGCCGTCGTGGAGATGGTGAGCTACCGCTTCCACCCCGACGACGACGCCGAGGGCTACGCGGCGAAGGACGCCGCGACCAGCGTCACCATGGGGCTCGGCAGCCTGGTCTTCGATCTGCTGTGGAAGATCCCGATTGTGGCGATCTATGCCGCCATCTACGAACTCACCCCACTGCGCGTGCCGGTGGTGTGGTGGACGCTGCCGCTGATGCTGCTCGCCCAGGACTTCTTCTACTACTGGTCGCACCGCGGGCACCATGTCATCCGCATTCTGTGGGCGTGCCATGTGGTGCACCACTCCAGCCGCAAGTTCAACTTCACCACCGCCCTGCGGCAGCCGTGGACCACCTGGACCGTCTGGCCGTTCTACGTGCCGATGATCGCGCTCGGGGTGCATCCGGCGGCGGTGGCGTTCTGCTCGTCGGTGAACCTCGTCTACCAGTTCTGGATCCACACCGAGCGGATCGGCACCCTGCCGCGCCCCATCGAGTTCCTTTTCAACACCCCCTCGCACCACCGCGTCCACCACGCCTCCCAAGGCGGCTATCTGGACCGCAACTTCGGGGGCATCCTCATCGTCTGGGACCGGCTCTTCGGGTCCTTCGTCCCCGAGACCGAGCGGCCCGTCTACGGCCTGACGAAGAACATCGACACCTACAACCCGCTGCGCGTGGCCACGCACGAGTACGCGGCCATCGCCCGCGACATCGCGGCGGCGCGGGACTGGCGCGAGCGGGCGGGCCGGGTCTTCCGGGGACCGGGCTGGCAGCCCGCGACGGTCTTGGAGGCGGGTCTCCCGGAGGCCGGTTCCCCGAAGACCGGTCCGGACGCCGGTTCTCCGAAGACGGGTCCGGAGGCCGGGCGGCCGGAGCCGGTCGGCGAGAGCGTGCGGTGACGGCCGCCGCAGGGCGCGCGACGACGGTCCTTCAGGCCCTCTTCGCGCTGCTGACCGCCGTTCACCTGGGCGCCCTGCTCATGGACGCCACCACCGTCGTCCACCTCACCAAGCCCGCCCTGATGCCCGTGCTCGCCGTATGGGCCGTGGCGCGCGGCGGGCCGTGGCCGCTCCCGGCCGCGCTGCTGTGCGGCTGCGGGGGCGATGTGCTGCTGCAGATCGGCGGCGAGACCGCGTTCCTGGCCGGAATGGGCTGCTTCGCCGCCGGGCACCTCTGCTATCTGGCGCTGTTCGCCCGCGCCGGGCGGCGCCGTACGCGGCCCTGGGCGGCCGTCGGGTACGGGGCCGCGTGGCTGGGCACGGTGGCGCTGCTGTGGCCCGGTCTCGCCCCGCATCTGCGGCTTCCTGTCGCGGGCTACAGCCTGCTGTTGACGGTCATGGCGCTGGCCGCGCTCCGGGCGGGTGTGTGGACCGGGCTCGGCGGGGCGCTGTTCATGCTCTCCGACACCCTGATCGCGGCCGGGCTCGCTGACTGGCCACGACCGCCGGTGCCCCAGTTCTGGATCATGGCCACCTACATAGCCGCCCAGTGGCTGCTGGCGGCGGGGGCGACGCGCGACACGATCCCGCGCCCCGCGCCGGAACGGGCGCTCGTCAGCCCGTGACGTCCGTAAGGCCGTGACGCGTAAGTCGTGACGCCCGTAAGGCAGCGACACCCGTCAGCCCGTGGCGTCCGTACGGCCGTGACCCCGTCAGCCCGTGGCGCCCGTAAGGCCGTGACCCCCGTCAGTCCATGACCGGCAGCCGCCTGAGCCGGACCACGCGCAGCGGGTCCGAGTGGCGGTCATGGCTCAGCTCCCAGTCCCGGGCGCGGGCTGCCTCGACCACATAGCCCGCGCCCACCCCGCGGTACTCGCGTACGGGGATGTCGTGCGGGCCCGGCGGCGGGGCCTTCTTCGCCTTCTGGGCGGCCAGTTCCTTGGCGGTCCAGGCCGCGATGCGCTTGTCGACCCGGGCCCGGTAGAAGGCCGCGTCGCCCTCGTGCCGCAGCTCCGGGAGCGTCACACACCAGGCGGGCCACACCTGCACGCTGTCCCCGAACTTGTCGATCAGGCCGAGGAACCCCTTCTCGAACCCGGGGATCACCGTAAGGATCTCGGCCACGAGCCCGAAGGCGAGGAAGCAGAGGAAGATCACCACGATCAGCACCCACCACAGCGGCAGCAGCAGCACGGTCAGCACGAACCGGATCAGCAGCGAGAAGGCCGGCCGCGGGGGCAGCGGTCCCCAGGAGTCGTCGTGGTGCACGGGAACGGGGTCCTCTCGCGGCTTCATGGGAACACACACGGGCCGCCGGGCGGCTGCTCCGCCCCGGCGGCCCGTGCATTGTGTCAGCGGGTCACTTCTCGACGGCGTCCAGGGCGTCCGCGAGCCCGGCGCCGTAGAAGCCGTTGTACCGCTTGCCGCCCTCGCACACCGCGTCGACCGTGCCGTCGCCGTCGATGTCGTACGGCGTCGGGCAGGCCAGGTCATCGGCCTCGGCCTTGAGCAGCGCCTTCACCTGCCAGGGGGAGGCGTGCGGATGAGTGCTCTTGATGAGCGCCGCGACACCGGCCACATGCGGCGAGGCCATCGACGTGCCCGCCATGTAGCCGTACTGCCCGCCCGGCAGCGTGTTGTAGATCAGGCCGCTGGTGGCCGGGGGCTCGGGCTTCTGGTAGATGGTGCTGTCGCCGCCGGGGGCCGCGATGTCGATGACCCCCAGGCCGTAGTTGGAGAACGAGGACTTGAGCCCCTTGGCGCCGGTCGAGGCGACCGTGACGACGCCCGGCAGCTGGGTCGGGATGTCCAGGCAGACGCTCGGGTCCACCTCCCGGTCACCGGGGGTGGTGTCGTTGGGGCTGGAGGGGTCGGTGATGGTGTCCGAGGTCAGGTCGTAGTTCTCGTTGCCCGCCGCGGCCACATTGACCACGCCCCGGCGCTCGGCGTACGACGAGGCCCGGCGCACCGCCTCGACCAGGGCCTTCTGGTCCGGGTCGGTGGTGCAGTTGAAGTACCACGGGTCGGTGTAATAGCTGTTGTTGGTGACGTCCACGCCGTGCTCGGCGGCCCAGATGAAACCGCAGACGACCGCCTCGGTGTAGAAGAACCCGCCCGTCGTGGACACCTTGATCCCGGAGACCTTGACGCCCGGTGCCACGCCGGTGACGCCGATGCCGTTCTTCGCGGCGGCGATCTCACCCGCCACATGCGTGCCGTGCGGGGACTCCTCGGCGCTCGGCCGCCAGGCGCCGTCGGCGGTGTCCGGCTTGCCCGTCACACAGTTGACGGACGCCTTACGGTCGAAGTTCGGGGCCAGATCGGGGTGGGTGTCGTCCACACCGGTGTCGATGACCCCGACGGTGACCTTACGGCTGCCCAGGCTCTTCTCATGCGCCTTGTCCGCCTTGATCGCCGGCAGATCCCACTGCAGCGGCTCCAGCGGGTCCTGCCCGGCCTTCGCCTTCGCCGCCACCGCCTGCCGCTGCTTCTCGCTCAGCAGCTTCGGCGTGTCGATGTCGTCGGTGGACTGGGCGGGCAGCGGGGCGGTGCGGGTGTTCCCGGCGGAGGTGACACCGCGCACCTTACGGACGGTCTTGGCGAAGTCCGGGTTGGCGGAGTGGACGACGATGACGCCGATCCGGTCGTAGGACACGACGACCGTGCCGCCGGCCTGGGCGATGGCCTTGCGGATCCGGGACGGGTCCTGCCCCGTGCGGGTGTTGACGACATAGCTCAGGGACGGACCGTCGGCCGTGGTGGCCGCGGCGGCGTGGCCGTCCCGTCCGAGCGCGGTGGCGGTGGTGGGCAGGAAGGCCAGCGCGGTGGTGAGCGCCATGGCGGCGGGTATCGCGGCGGTGCGCAGCGGCAGGGAGGTGCGGCGCGGCGTCATGGGTACTCCGGTTCTCTCGACGGTTCTCTCGAGGTGGCTGAGAAGGCTCTGGGCGGGCGGACCGGGCTGGATGGTCAGCGTTCCGGACCGGGGGCGCGGACGCGCGCTCAGCGCGCCACTCGGGGGACGTGGAGCCCCCGGGCGCGGGCGGCGGTCCGGCGGGCCGCGTCAACGGCGGCGGTCCGGCCGGGGTCATCCGCACAAGCGAATGTGCGCGCCCTCGTGGCGCGGCTCCCGCGCGCCGCCTCGATGCCCCGGGACGCCGCGGAACCGGGGCAGCGGCGGCGGGGAGTGGTGAGGGGGTGGTGCGAAGCCGACGGGCCGTCAAAAACCCGCCGTCCGGGTCTTGGAGGAGCCGATCTCAGATGAGCCATGGGGTCTCCACTTCATCCTTACGGGCCGCCCGAACGCCGTCCGCGGCTGGGCGGGTACATGACGAAGGAAGCTATCGCTGATCAAGGTCGGACATCAATGCATTCCGGAAGAAAACCCGCCACAGTACCCGGAGCCGATCCCTCCCCCGAATTCTTATCCGTCTTTCAATCAACCGGCCTCTGTCGTACGGGTCCGCGCCGCCCTACCATGCGTGATCTGGATCACTCGCCGCCGCATTCCCGTCGGACCCACTCACCAGGAGAGACCGTGGATACCGCACCGGCCAACGATCGCCCCGACGATCAGCGGCAACTTGACCGTTCTGCCTACGCCGAGGTGCAAGCGAGCGCGGAGTTCGGCGAACTGCGCGGTGCCCACCGCTCGTTCGCCTTTCCGCTCACCATCGCGTTCGTCAGCTGGTACCTGCTCTACGTGCTGCTGTCCAACTACGCGGACGGCTTCATGGGCACCAAGGTCGTGGGCCACATCAACGTGGCCCTGGTGTTCGGGCTCGCCCAGTTCCTGACCACCTTCCTCATCGCCTGGTGGTACTCCCGGCACGCCGCCGCCAAGCTGGACCCGCGCGCCCAGGCCATTAAGTCCCGCCTGGAGGAGCGCTCATGAGTACCTATCTGCTCGCTGCCGAGAGCGCCTCGGACAACCGGCCGCTGATCGTCACGCTCTTCTCGGTCTTCGTCGTGGCGACCCTGGTCATCACCGTCTGGGCGGGCCGGCAGACCAAGGACGCCACCGACTTCTATGCCGGCGGCCGCCAGTTCACCGGCTTCCAGAACGGCCTGGCCATCTCCGGCGACTACATGTCCGCCGCGTCCTTCCTCGGCATCGCCGGCGCCATCGCGCTCTCCGGCTACGACGGCTTCCTGTACTCGATCGGCTTCCTCGTCGCCTGGCTGGTGGCCCTGCTGCTGGTCGCCGAGCCGCTGCGCAACTCCGGCCGCTACACGATGGGCGACGTGCTCGCCTACCGGATGCGCCAGCGCCCGGTGCGCACCGCCGCGGGCGTCTCCACCATCGTCGTCTCGATCTTCTACCTGCTGGCGCAGATGGCGGGCGCGGGGGTGCTGGTCTCCCTGCTGCTGGGCATCACCAGCGAGGCCGGGAAGATCCTCATCGTCGTCCTCGTCGGCGTCGTGATGATGCTCTACGTCACCATCGGCGGCATGAAGGGCACCACCTGGGTGCAGATGGTCAAGGCCGTGCTGCTGATCGCGGGCACGCTGCTGATCACCTTCCTGGTGCTGCTGAAGTTCAACTTCAACATCTCCGACCTGCTGGGCGAGGCGGCCAAGAACAGCGGCATCGGAGAGTCGTTCCTGGAGCCGGGGCTGAAGTACGGGGTCAACGCCACCACCAAGCTGGACTTCATCTCGCTCGGCATCGCCCTGGTCCTGGGCACCGCGGGCCTGCCCCACATCCTCATCCGGTTCTACACCGTGCCCACGGCGCGGGCCGCCCGTAACTCGGTCAACTGGGCCATCGGCATCATCGGCCTCTTCTACCTGATGACCATCGCGCTGGGCTTCGGCGCCGCCGCGCTGCTCAAGCACGACGACATCATCGCCTCCAACAAATCGGGCAATACCGCCGCCCCGCTGCTCGCCGAGGAGATCGGCGGCGGACCGGACTCCACGGGCGGCGCCATCCTGCTCGCGGTGATCTCCGCGGTGGCGTTCGCGACGATCCTCGCCGTGGTCGCCGGACTCACCCTCGCCTCCTCGTCCTCCTTCGCCCACGACCTGTACGCCAACGTGATCCGCAAGGGCGAGGCGACGCAGAAGGAGGAGATCTCGGCGGCGCGCTGGGCCACCGTCGGCATCGGCACCGTCGCCGTCGTCCTCGGCGTCTTCGCACGAGATCTCAACGTCGCCGGACTCGTGGCACTGGCCTTCGCGGTCGCCGCGTCCGCCAACCTGCCGACCATCCTCTACAGCCTGTTCTGGAAACGCTTCACCACCCAGGGCGCGCTGTGGTCCATCTACGGCGGACTGATCTCCTCGGTCTTCCTGGTGCTCTTCTCGCCCGTCGTCTCGGGCAAGGAGACCTCGATGTTCCCGGACGTGGACTTCCACTGGTTCCCGCTGGAGAACCCGGGACTGATCTCCATCCCGCTGGGCTTCCTGCTCGGTTGGCTGGGCACCGTCGTCTCCAAGGAACAGCCCGACAAGGAGAAGTACGCCGAGCTGGAGGTGCGCTCGCTCACCGGGCACGGAGCCCACTGAGCGGTCACTCCCACCCGCGCGGCCCCTCCATGTCACACCTGTCACGTACGCTGCGAGACAATTGAGCAGTGCACGCACACCAACCGTGGAGGGGCCGCCACCATGTTGATCGACACCTATGGTCGCGTAGCCACCGACCTGCGTGTCTCCCTGACCGACCGCTGCAATCTGCGCTGCACCTACTGCATGCCCGAAGAGGGCCTGCAGTGGCTCGCCAAACCGGATCTGCTCACCGACGACGAGATAGTCCGGCTGATCCGGATCGCCGTCACCGAGCTCGGGGTCACCGAGGTCCGCTTCACCGGCGGTGAGCCACTGCTGCGCCCCGGTCTGGTCGGCATCGTGGAGCGCTGCGCGGGCCTCGACCCGCGCCCCCGGATGTCGCTGACCACCAACGGCATCGGTTTGGAGCGCACCGCCCAGGCCCTGCGCGACGCGGGCCTGGACCGGGTCAATGTCTCGCTCGACACCCTGCGTCCGGAGGTGTTCCAGGCCATCACCCGGCGCAAGCGCCATGGCGATGTGCTGCGCGGCCTCGACGCGGCGCACACCGCCGGGCTGACCCCGGTGAAGGTCAACGCCGTGCTGATGCCGGGGCTCAACGACGACGAGGCGCCAGAGCTGCTCGCCTGGGCCCTGGAAAACGGCTATGAGCTGCGCTTCATCGAGCAAATGCCGCTCGATGCGCAGCACGGCTGGAAGCGCGACGGCATGATCACCGCCGGGGACATCCTGACCAGTCTCCGCACCCGCTTCGCCCTCACCGCCGAGGGCGAGGACGAGCGCGGCTCCGCGCCCGCCGAGCGCTGGCTGGTCGACGGCGGCCCGGCCCGGGTCGGCGTCATCGCCTCGGTCACCCGCCCGTTCTGCCGCGCCTGCGACCGCACCCGGCTGACCGCCGACGGGCAGGTGCGCACCTGCCTCTTCGCGCGCGAGGAGTCCGATCTGCGCGGAGCGCTGCGCTCCGGCGCCCCGGACGAGGAGATCGCGCGGCTGTGGCGGCTGGCGATGTGGGGCAAGAAGGCCGGATCCGGGCTCGATGACCCGTCGTTCCTCCAGCCGGACCGGCCGATGTCGGCGATCGGCGGCTGATCACTGGTCTTCGGTGGCCGACCATTCCTCCAGCGTCACCACGTCCTTGAGGAAGCCCCGCACTCCGAGGAACTCCGAGAGATATTCGCGGTGTTCCTCGCAGGCGAGCCAGGTCTTGCGCCGCTCCGGGGTGTGGATCTTGGGGTTGTTCCAGGCCAGCACCCATACGGCGGGGGCGTGGCAGCCCTTGGCGGAGCAGATCACGGTGTCGGTCTCGGCGGCGGTCTCACGGGTGTTCACACCGCAGACTCTACGAAAAGCGCGCCGGACATGACGACGCCGGGCAGCCACGGGGGGAGCCGCCCGGCGTCGGTCCGTCGCTCCGACGGGGGATGCGGAGCGCGTACGCAGTATGTCACGAGGGATGGGGCCCGGTGCACCGGTACTGCACTATTGATCTGAGGTTTTCTTGAGCTTACGGAAACGTGGCAGGTCAGCCACGCTCACCGCGTCCAGGCTCGCTGATATGTCCGACGTCCTCCGGGACGGATTCCGCCCCATCGGGATCGCTCGGCTCCTCTCCGCGCCCGGCGATCAGCATCGGACGGGGCGGGGTCGGGATGAAGGTGGTGGGCAGCGAAGTGACGTTCTCCCGGCCCGCGTTGGCTATCACGACCGCGATGTAGGGCAGCACCGCGCCGAGCACCAGAGCCACGATCGCCACATGGCGCTCCACGTTCCACAACACCGCCGCCAGCACGACCGCGAGGGTCCGGACCGACATCGAGATCACATAGCGGCGCTGCCGGCCGCGTACGTCGTCGGCCAGCCCCTGTCGCGCTCCGGTGATTCGGAAGACCTCCGCATCGCCGTGCTTCCGCATCACGTTCCACCACCTGATCACCGAGCGGGCTTACCCCGCTCTGGGACGTACTCAACGTTACGCCGCGCCTGCTGTCGGTTCGAGACCGGGGCACCCTGATGGGTGCCGTCTCCGGCTACGCCAGAGGGCGTATCGGCTCTCCGGCGTGCGCCGTACCCGAAGTGGTCGAACACTGGGAGGGATGTGCATCCCCTCGCCGCGTGTCAGGGAGGCGACATGAACTGGCTATGGGCGATCGTCGTGGGCCTGATCCTGGGTGTGATCGCCAGGGCGATCCTGCCCGGCAAACAGGCCATTCCGCTGTGGCTGACCTGCGTCTACGGCATCCTCGGCGGCATGCTGGGGAACGCGGTGGCCGGCTGGATCGGGGTCAGGACCACCGGCGGCTTCGACTGGATCCGGCATCTGCTGCAGCTGGGGTTTGCGGTGGCGATCGTGGCCATGGGCACCCCGCTGTGGCACTCCATCCGCGGTGGCGGACGCAGACGTAGTACGACCTGAGGGGCGCGGCGGCGGTGTGATCCGGTGCGCGACGGCGGCGGCCGGTACGACGGCGGCCGATGCGACGGCTGGTACGACGGCGGCGGCCGGTGCGCGTGGTGGACGCGCACCGGCCGCCGCCCCCTTACGGCTGTGGGCCGGGGGCTGGACTACACCCCGCGCACCTGGGCGATCTTCCGCCCGGCCTTGAGGTAGACCGCGCCGGAGGCCCCCGTGAGCCCGGCGGACGCCAGCGTCTCCGCGACCACCTCGGCCAGCGGGCGCACCGCCTGGGCCTCGGGCAGCACCACCGACTCCTGGCCGCCCTCGGTCTCGATCACCAGCCGCAGACCGTTCTGCTTGGCCACCCGGCGGGCGGCCGAGGCGCTGGGCTGGAACTCCAGCACCTTGCTCAGCACGGTCGCGATGGACTCGGTGCCGTGTTCCTCGGCGTCGACCACCGGCGTCTCGACGTCGGTGAAGCTCTTCTTGGAGAACTGGGCGACGAAGCCCGCACGGGCCGCCATCGCCTTCTCGAGGCCGTACAGCGCCGCCACCACCTCGCCCGCCAGGACCTTCTTCAGATCCATCGGGTGCAGCGACCGCTCCTCGACCCGGGCGATCGAGGCGGCGATCTCGGTGTCCGTCCACTCGGTCCATGCCTCCAGGTACGGCTTCATCAGCCGGTCCGGAATCGACATGATCTTGCCGAAGACATCGTCGGCGGTCGCGGAGAGCGCCACATAGTTGCCCTTGGACTTGGACATCTTGGCGCCGGTGCCGTCCGTGCCCTCGATCAGCGGCATCGTGACCACCAGCTGCGGCCGCTGCCCGCGCAGCTCCATCAGCTTGCGGCCCATCTGCAGATTGAGCAGCTGATCCGCACCGCCCAGCTCCACATCGCACTCCAGGGCCACCGAGTCGAGGGCCTGCGCGATCGGGTAGAGCAGCTCGGACATGGTCAGCCCGGAGCCCGCCGCCAGCCGGTTGCGGAAGTCCTCGCGCTGCAGCAGCTGGGAGACCGGCACCTGGGAGAGCAGCCCCAGCAGCTCCGGGAAGGTGTACGGCGCCAGCCACTCGCTGTTCTGCCGGAAGTTGACCTTCTCGAAGTCGAAGAACGGCCGGACCTGGTCCTGGTAGCCCGCGAGGTTCCGGGCGATGTCCTCGTCGGTCAGCGGCGGGCGCTCCGCCGTACGGCCCGACGGGTCGCCGATCTTGGCCGTGAAGTCGCCGATCAGCAGTGTGACGTCATGCCCCATGCGCTGGAAGCGGTTGAGGATGATCATCGGGACCACATGGCCGAGGTGCACATCGGCGGCCGTCGGGTCGATGCCCAGCTTGATCGCCAGGCCCTGGCCGGCGCCGCGGCGCTCCTCGATCCGCTTGGCCAGCTCCGCCACACCGGGCAGGATCTCGACCGTACGGGACGCGATCAGCTCGGCCTGCTCCGTCGGCGACAGATCCGTCAGGTCGATATAGCGCCGCGAGCCCGTCTCCTCGAGCAGCCGCTCGACGGTCTTGTCGGAGGAGAGGTCCTGGCTGAGGAGCTCGCTGGCGCGGGCGACGGATTCGCCGAGGCGTGTCATGGCGTTCCTGGTGATAGACGAAACGGATATGGATGGATCCGAAACGGTCGCTTCGGATGGGCCTGGACCAGTCTATTCGGCTCCTCACACCCCCTTGCTGACCGAGCTCATATTGAAGTCCGGAATGCGCAGCGGCGGCACCGCGGCGCGGTTGAAGTAGTCGCTCCACTCCCGCGCCAGCGTCCGCTCGGTGCGGCCCGCCTCGGTGGCGCGGGCGAGCAGACCCACCGGCGACTCGTTGAACCGGAAGTTGTTCACCTCGCCGACCACCTCGCCGTTCTCCACGAGATAGACGCCGTCCCTGGTCAGCCCGGTGAGCAGCAGCGTCGCCGGATCGACCTCGCGGATGTACCACAGGCAGGTCAGCAGCAGCCCGCGCTCGGTCGACGCGACCATCTCCTCCAGCGAGCGGGTGCCGCCCGCGTCCACGATCAGGTTGTCGACCGCGGGGGCGAGCGGCAGCCCGGTGAGGGCGGAGGTGTGCCGGGTGGTGATCAGCTGCTGCAGCACCCCGTCCCGGACCCAGTCGGTGCCGGACAGTGGCAGACCGTTGTCGAAGACCGACGTGTCGTCCCCGGACGAGTGCGCGATCACGAACGGCGCCGCCTCAAGCCCCGGCGCGGCCGGGTCGCTGCGCAGTGTGAAGGGCAGCTCGGACAGCTTCTCGCCGACCCGGGTGCCACCGCCCGGCTTGCTGAAGACCGTACGGCCCTCCGCCGCGTCCCGGGCCGAGGACGACCACAGCTGGTCGATCAGCAGATCGGCCACCGCGCTCGGGGGCAGCAGCGTCTCGTAGCGGCCGGCCGGCAGCTCGACCCTGCGCTCGGCCCAGGCGAGCCGCCGGGCGAGCTCGGCGTCGATCGCGGCCGGGTCCACATCGGTGAAGTCCCGGGTGGCCCGCCCGGCCCAGGCCGAACGCGTCCGGTCCGGTGACTTGGCGTTGACCTCGAGCGTGCCGGTGGGCTGGTCATGGCGCAGCCGCAGCCCGGTGGAGCTGCCGAGATAGCTGGAGACCAGCTCATGGTGGGCGAATCCGTACAGCTCCCGGCCGCCCGCGCGGGCCCGGGCGAAGGACTCGCCGAGGGCGGGCGCGAAGCCGGCGAACACCTCGGAGGAGGTCACCGCGGGGGAGTCGGCGAAGCCGGGGGAGACCGCCGCGCCCGGATCCCGCTCCACCAGCGGCTGGGCGTCCTCGGCCGGCTCCGCCTCCCGCGCCGCCGCCTCGGCGGCCCGGACCAGCGGCTCCAGCTCCTCGGCGGTGACCGCGGACCGGGACACCACGCCCGAGGCGGTGCCCTGCCCGCCGTTCACGGTGGCCACGACGGTCAGGGTGCGGCCGCGGGTGACGCCGTTGGTCGTCAGGGCGTTGCCCGCCCAGCGCAGATTGGCCGTCGAGGTCTCGTTGGCGATCACCACACAGCCGTCCGCGCGGGACAGCTCCAGGGCGCGCTCGACGATCTCATGGGGCTGCACGCTCATCGTCCGGCCTCCTGGGTGGTGTTGAGGATGTTGACGCCGCGGAACAGCGCCGACGGGCAGCCGTGCGAGACCGCCGCGATCTGCCCGGGCTGGGCCTTGCCGCAGTTGAAGGCGCCGCCCAGGACATACGTCCGCGGGCCGCCCACGGCCGTCATCGAACCCCAGAAGTCGGTGGTGGTGGCCTGGTAGGCGAAGTCGCGCACCTGCCCGGCGAGAGCGCCGTTCCTGATGCGATACGCCCTCTGCGCCGTGAACTGGAAGTTGTACCGCTGCATATCGATCGACCAGGAGCGGTCGCCGACCAGATACAGACCGTTCTCGACATCCCCGATCAGCTCCTCCGTCGAGGGGCCACCGGGGGCGGGCCGCAGCGATACGTTCGCCATCCGCTGCACCGGCACATGGCCCGGCGAATCGGCGAAGGCGCAGCCGTTCGACCGCTCGAAACCGGTCAGCCGGGCGATCCGGCGGTCCAGCTGATAGCCGACGAGGGTGCCGCCCTTCACCAGGTCCCAGGACTGGGCGGCCACGCCCTCGTCGTCGTAGCCGATGGTGGCCAGCCCGTGCTCGGCGGTCCGGTCCCCGGTCACATTCATCACCTCGGAGCCGTACTTCAGCTTTCCGAGCTGGTCGAAGGTGGCGAAGGAGGTGCCCGCGTACGCCGCCTCGTAGCCGAGCGCGCGGTCCAGTTCGGTGGCGTGGCCGATCGACTCATGGATGGTCAACCACAGATTGGACGGGTCCACCACCAGGTCGTACGACCCGGCCTCGACGGATGGCGCGCGCATCTTCTCGGCCAGCAGCTCCGGGATCTCCGCCAGCTCCGCGTCCCAGTCCCAGCCGCCGCCCGCGCCGGGCCCACCGGTCAGATACTCCCAGCCGCGCCCGACCGGCGGAGCCAGGGTGCGCATCGAGTCGAACTCCCCGCTCGCCGGATCCACGGCCACGGCCGTCAGTTGCGGGTGCAGCCGCACTCGCTGCTGGCTGGTCACGGTGCCCGCCGTGTCCGCGTAGAACTTGTTCTCCTGCACGGTCAGCAGCGACGCGTCCGCGTGCGCGACCCCATCGGCCGCGAGCAGCCGCCGGCTCCACTCGGCGAGCAGTCCGGTCTTGTCGGAGTCGGCCACATCGAACGGGTTGACCTCATACGAGGACACCCACGTCTTGTCGGCGTGCACCGGCTCGTCCGCCAACTCCACCCGCTCATCGGACCCGGCCGCCTCGATCACCTTGGCCGACAGCTTCGCCATCGCCACCGCCTGCGAGGCCACTCGCGCGGCGGCGTCCATGTTCAGATCCACCCCCGACGCGAACCCCCACGCCCCGGCGTGCACCACCCGTACGGCATACCCCAGGTCGGTGCTGTCGGCCGCCCCCGCGGGCTTGGCATCCCGCAACCGCCACGCGGCACTCCGCACCCGCTCCAACCGGAAGTCGGCATGCTCGGCCCCGAGCGCCCGAGCCCGCGCGAGCGCCGCGTCGGCGAGCGCCCTCAGGGGCAGCGCGAGGAAGGACGGATCAATCTCGTGCGCCACGGGCGACTCCCCTTCGTCGGTTCTGTCGATGATGTTGTCCGTCGGCAGTGAACCATGTCGCTACGACATTGGGCGCGGTAATTGCCACCGGCCCGCCGGGTCGAGGTCGCCGCCCTCGGCCTCCGGCCGCACCGCTCTGTTCTATGAAGACGACAAGGGCCGCCCCGGTTGCCCGGGGCGGCCCCCAAGGGTGGGTGGTTACGCGCCGAACTCCTCAGCCGTGAGACGGTCGATGAACGCGTCCCACTGGCGTATGGAGAAGGCGAGTTGTGATCCGTGGCGGTCCTTGGAGTCCCGTACGTGGACGGTGTCGGCGGTGGCGGCCACCTCGACGCACATGCCGCCCTCACCGCTGCTGTAGCTGCTCTTGAACCACGACAGTTCGATGTCGTTGTCGTTCACGTTTCTCCCCGCAGTTTCTCGATGAAGTCCAGCGACTCCCGTGGAGTGAGAGCCTGGGCCCTGATGATCCCGTAGCGCTGTTCGAGGGTGCGGACCGCTTTGCGATCCGTCAGCAATCTGCTGATGTCCTGGGCCTCTACGTAGGCCATCATCTGGCGCCCCTTGGGCTCCAGCAAGGCAAAGGGGCCGCCCGCTCCGGCGTGCTCTTCCAGCCCCGTCGGCATGACTTGAAGATCTACATTTCGCATCCGGCCGATGTGCAGCAGATGTTCCAACTGCGCGCGCATCACCGGTGTTCCGCCGCACGGTCGGCGCAACACCGCCTCCTCGGTCACGAAGCTCATGATGGGCGGGGGTTGCCGAGTGATGAGTTCCTGCCGTGCCAACCGGGCGGTGCCCCGCTGCTCGATGATCTCCTCGCCCAGCATCGGGCGTTGCATCGTGAAGACAGCGCGGGCGTAATCGCCGGTCTGGAGCAACCCGTTGATCACCTGGTTCTCGTACGCGTGGAACTCGACCGCCTGCGCCTCCAGCCGTGCCGCGCCCCGGAAGAACGCCGGGAGCTGTACGTTGGCGACTTCCTCCCTGGCCGCCCGCAGCACTCCGAACGCCTCCAGCGCCTCGTCCGCCGCGTCCAGGAAATCCGGCTGGGGCACTCGACGTCCCTGCTCGACCGAGGAGACCTGCTCCTCGCTGTACCCGATCGCCTCACCCAACTGTGCCTGTGTGAGCCCCGCCCGTTCGCGGAAGAGCTTCACCTGCCTGCCGATGCACTTGACGATGTCACCCGCCATGACCCACCCACCTCCTTGCGCGAGAACGCGCCCCTTCCCCTCGGCGTCACGGCGGTCCTCCCGTACGGGCACCGGCCGTGCCCGTACCGCGACCCTGCGTACCCGCCGCCCGTCTGGTCAGGCTAGGCGCGCTTCGCCACGCTCGGTGACGTGAATGGCGAAAATCCCCCTGGCGGTACGTTCGAGATGTTCTTCACCTCTTCGCGGCGCGGTGCCCGGCTCGCCCGGCGCCTCGTCGTTCGCAGACTGGAGGAATGGGGCATTGCCCGCGACAGTGACGCCTCGCAGAGCCTTGCGGTGATCGCGGGGGAACTCACGGCGAACGCCGTGAGCCATGGGCACGTGCCCGGTCGGCACTTCCATCTGCGGCTCAGCGTTCAGCCGCCGCCCGGTCCCGATGGCCGTCGGGCCCCTGCCTCGGCCCGTATCGAGGTGTCCGACGCCCGCGACGAGCGGCGTCCTGTGCTCCGTGACCAAGGAGACGAGGCGGAGGGCGGACGCGGGCTGCTGCTCGTGGACGCGCTGGCCTCGAAGTGGGGAGTGGCCGAACGAGGCGTCGGTAAGACGGTGTGGTGCGAATACGCTCTCGCGTCCGAGGAGTGCCGGTCGCAGCAGGTCACGGGAGACACTGGAGTCGGCGATGCGCGATGATGGGGGCACAGACGAGCAGGTTCGCGGTGGTGAAGGGGCGTCGGCCGTGGAGTACGGTCGTCTACGGGGAATCGCGGAGCGGCTCGCCGAGCACGCCCCCGACCCGTTCCGGGGCTATGAGATCAGTGGTGACGAGATCGTCATGATGATG
The DNA here is from genome assembly GCF_016741935.1 of Streptomyces endocoffeicus. Classification (GTDB taxonomy): domain Bacteria; phylum Actinomycetota; class Actinomycetes; order Streptomycetales; family Streptomycetaceae; genus Streptomyces; species Streptomyces endocoffeicus. Next base: position 309,666 of record NZ_JAERRG010000010.1, read on the forward strand.
TCGACCTCGCGTCCGCACGAGTTCATCGCTTTGCGTATCCGCCAGCAGCTTGACCGGAAAATCCCATCTTTTCTGGTCGCTCACACGGGCGGTGAGGTGGAAGATTCCTCTCTTGGGAAACTTCGGCGTCCTGATCTGATCGTCGTTCCCGACGCGGTGTTCGCCGAGAACACGATGGCGCCGTTCCATCCTCGAGATGTCGCTCTGGTCGCCGAGATCGTCTCGCCGTCGAATCACTCCACCGATTATGTCGAGAAGATGCACGACTACCCGGCGATGGGTATCCCGCTCTATCTTCTCGTCGATCCACGGAAGGGCACGATCGCGGCCCTGTCCGATCCGGGGCCCGGGCTCGGCGGGGAGGGCTCCCGTTACCGCACCCGCAGTGATTACGCCTTTGGCGACGAGGTGACCATTGGTGACTGGACACTCGCCGCCACGGATCTGCGGACCTATCCCGAGGACCGTTGACCTGCTGACCGCCGTCGGCGGTCGGCAATCGCTCGCTCCACTCGGCGTTCAACCGATCTCGACGTGTGTCGCTGTCGACTGATCGAAGTAGGAGACACGCCAGGTCTCGTCGAGCTCATCTCGTAGGCGGCGAGCCAATCCATGTCCCCGTTCAAAGAAGCTTTGCTCTGCCTCTTCCGAAGCGAATCCGGAGGTTATCGGGTCATCCCGGTTGTAGGTTGCCTCGTACTCGTCCCCCCAGCGATCCAGATCCTCGATGAGCTGTTTGCTGAGAAGAAGCGATTCGGGTGCTACGTTATCCAGCCCTTGTTCAGTCACGACCCATACGGGATGGCACTCGTAATCTACGGAAAGACGCACCGTATGCTTCGCTGTGAAATTCACAGGTTGTGCCAGGCGTGATTGCATGCGCCGCGACACTCTGTTTCTCTTCGCCGCGTGTCAGCAACTGCGAACGTCGAGAGAAGAATGCGGAAGGACTTTATGTACTCGTTTGGTGGGAGATTGATGATCTTCCCCATCTGTTCGAGGATTGGTTCTCGGACAATCAAGACAGCAGGGGTCATCGTCGGCTTCACCCCCGACTGCGCCAGGCCGTTTCGTCCATCCTCTGCTGTTGCGTGCGCCTGCATCGAATATCGAACCACCTCCTTCAGCACAGCCCGCTGCTCGGCCTGGTCCAGCGAACCGAACCAATTCGCGGCCTCGTCCATGCCGCGTAGACCTTGGGCAACCTCATTGATCATTCGCTCGGACTCATTCATGTGATCACCCGCTCCCTGGCTCGAATACGACATACGGCTTATCCTTTTCCAGCTCTGCATAGTCTGGCCGGTTTGGATTATAAGTCTGCCAGAAGTCTCGGCCGCGCCCACTGCCTTCACCGTCACCCGTTCCTCTTGGTAGAGAATTCTGGACGCTGTGTCGAGTCCTGGACGGGCCGGATAGGATGTAATCCCAGTCAGATGCAGGGTTGGCTGTTCCTCCCGCGCGGCTTCCAACCACAATGATGGGCTGCCCTGCTTTGTCGGCAGCATTCTGAATTCGCCGAGCATCGTTCGGGCTTATGCCCGCCTCTGATGGCGTTCTAGATCCTGGACCACTCCACTTATCGCCGCACTCCGGTGCGAGGCCGAAGGGATCGGCCCACCTGTGGGGATTGCGGATGTAGGACGCCGGGTTGGGGGCGGGTGCGAGGCCCAGAGGATCAGGGGAGGCGTATCGCGCTGTTTCGGGGTCGTAGTGGCGGAAGTAGTTGTAGTGCAGCCCCGTTTCCGGGTCGGCGTATTGGCCCGGGAAGCGGAGGGGGCAGTCGGTTGATCCGGGTGGGGCGGGGAGGGGGGTGCCCCAGAGGGTGGTGCGGTGTTGCCAGGCCAGGGTGCCGTCGGGGGTGACCAGTTCGGTGGGGGTGCCGATGAGGTCGGTGATGATGGCGTAGAAGCGGGCGTCGTATTCCGATTGGGCAGTCGTCTCGGTCAGGCGGCGGAGAAGCGATGAAGCTTCCTCCACTGGCTCACGCGATGGGCGGTGCTCGGTCTGGGCTATCGGGCGGTGGGTTCCTGGGGCGTAGTCCCAGGTTGTTGCCACGCCCTCCGGCGTGAGTTGTTCTGCCAGCCTCGTGCCGTCCCAGGCGAAGTCCACCGATTCGGCGACCGTGCCGTTCTCGGCCAGGCGCTGCTTGGCCGTGCGACGGCCCAGTGGGTCGTACGTGTAGTGCCAGCGTTCGCCGTCCGGGGTTGTCGCGTCCGTCAGGCGGTCTTCGGCGTTCCAGGTGTAGGTCCAGGTGCGGGTCTGGCCGTTGAGGAGTTTGCGGGTGCGGCGGGTGAGGCGGCCCTGGGCGTCGTGTTCGTATAACGTGCGGCCCGCGCGGTGGATCACCGTGCCGGTGAACTCGCGGTCGCCGGGAGCCTCGTGGCCCGGGGCCGTGGCGTGCGTCAGGTTGCCCGCCGCGTCGTAGGCGTAGGTCTCGGTCCAGCCGTGGGCGTGGACCGCTGTTACGCGGCCGACCGGGTCCAGGTCGAAACGGCGGGTCCCGGACGTCAGCTCGCGGATCTCGGTGAGGTGGTCGTCCGGGCGGTAGGCGTACGCCCGGTGCTGGATGAGGGCGTTGGCCGGGCCGGTGACGGTCTGGCCCGTCATGCGGTCCAGGGCGTCCCACCCCTGGGTCAGGGTCACGTCGTCGCCGAAGGCGCGTGTCGTCTCGCGGCCCGCCGCGTCGTACCCGAAGTGCAGGGAGTTGCCGGCCGTGGTGAGGGACAGCGGCCGGCCGGCCGCGTCGTACGTCCACGCCGAGCGCAGACCGCTCGGGGTGATCCGCTCGGTGCGGTTGCCCGCCGCGTCGTACGCGTATGACGTCGTACGACCGCCCACCGTCTCCGTCCGGACCCGGCCCCGCCCGTCATACGTGCGGTTCAGCTCCGTGTCCGGGTTCGCCGCCCGCGTCAGGCGGCTCGCCGCGTCGTACGCGAACGTCGTCTCCGTGCCGTCCGCCGTGCGGGTGGCGACCGTGCGGCCCAGCGCGTCACGCGTGTAGGCCAGCGCTTCGCCCGCGCCGTTCTCCCGGGATATCAGGCGGCCTGCCGCATCGTGCCGGTAGCTGAGCGTGCGGCCGTTGAAGTCCGTTTCCGCGGTGACCCGCCCCGCCTCGTCGTACGTGTACGTCCACGTCAGGCCCTGCGGGTTCGTGATCCCGGTCAGGCGCAGCTCGGTGTCGTACGTGAAGGCGTACGTCGCCCCGTCCGGGTCGGTCCGCGTCGCCGGGAGGTCGAAGTGGGTGTGGGTGTGGCGGGTGGTGTTGCCCGCGGGGTCGGTGTGTTCGGCGAGGTTGCCCTCGGCGTCCCAGGCCCAGGTCTCGCGGCTGCCGTCCGGCCGGGTGCGCCAGGCGGGTTTGCCCTCGATGGTCCAGCCCTGGCGGGTGACATGGCCCAGGGGGTCGGTGACGCGGGTGATACGGCCATGGGTGCCCCGGCGGACGGTGGTCGTGTTGCCCAACGCGTCGGTGACCTCCACCGGCAGGCCCGCCGCATCGCACACCACGGTCACCGCATGGCCCAGCGGATCGACGACCGAGGTCAGGTTCCCCGACTCGGCATAGGCGTAGTGCGTCTCCGCGCCCATCGGGTCCGTCGTCCGGACGCGGTTGCCCCGGTCGTCATAGGCGTGGCGCCACACCGCGCCGTCCGGTTCGCACACCTCCAGCGGCCGGCCGTCCCCGTCGTACCTGGCCGTGGCCGACGTGCCGTCCGGGCGGTCGACGCGTATGAGGTTGCCGGAGTCGTCGTACGCGTAACGCGTGGTGTGGCCCAGCGGGTCCGTCACCGACAGCGGCAGGCGGCGCGTCTCCGAGTCCCATTCGGTGCGGGTGGTGTGGCCCAGCGCGTCGGTGCGGGACACCGCCCGGTACGCCTCGTCGAAGACGTAGGTGATGCGGTGGCCGAGCGAGTCCGTGTAGACGGTGGTGCGGGACGCCTCGTCGTAGTGGAAGCGGCCGGTCATCATGTCGTCCGAGCCGATGGTGCGCAGCACCCGGCCCCGGTGGTCATAGACGTACCCGAAGCTGGTGCCGTTGCGGTCGGTCCATGAGGTGATGCGGTGCTGGTCGTCGTAGGTGAACCGCATCGGCTCGGCGGCGGAGTTGAAGACCTCGGTCAGGTCGCCCGCGCCGTTGTAGCCGAAGGACACCAGCGTGGTGCCCCTCTCGGCGGCGCCGACGCCCAGGAGCCGCAGTCCGGTGATGCGCGCGAGCTCCGGATCGGTGTCGATCGCGATGCGATACCCGCCGGAGTGCGCCACCTCGCGCGGGGTGCCCTCCTCGTCGTAGGTGAACGTGATGGACCGGCCATTTCGGTCCTCGATCACCTCGAGGGGAGCTCATTGCCGTTGCCGCCCAGCGGAGTGAAGTGCAGCGTGCGGCCCCGCTCGGGAATCTCGATCCGCATCGTGCCGCCCGCCGCGCCGTCCCAGCGCAGCGGCCAGCGCGGGCCCCGCGCCGGATAAGTGTCCTCCCCGGGCGTCGGCACCCCGTAGCGCAGCACCATCCCGTCGGCCGTGACGAACACGATCCCGTCCGCGTCCAGCTCCAGCCGCTGGTCGAGCGTGGCCGCCCAGGTGCGGCCGAACCAGCCGCCGCAGGTGTGCCCGGAGACGAAGGTGCGCTCCAGGACCAGGGGGAGCGCCCCGGGCAGGGACACATCCGTGGCCGGCAGGACCATCTCGCCGGTCGCGACGTCGACCGGGTCGTCCTCGCAGTCCCTGTCGTGGGTGTGCCGGTCGTGGGTACCCTCGCTGTCCGCCCGCCCGGACGCCTCGCCGTCCCGGCCCAGGACCTTCTTACGGGCCGCCAGCCGCTGGGCGGCGGTCTGGCCCGTCCGCAGCTCCTTGCGCAGCGCGCTCGCGCCGCCCGTGGCCAGGGCGAGCAGCAGCGACGGGGTGATCTCGCCCGCCGCGCGCAGCGGGTCCTTGGACCACATGTCCCAGTTCGTGACCGCCTTCGCGAACTCCTTGGGGTGCTGGGCCGCGTACGCCGCGCCGTCCACCATGCCGGCCAGCTGCATCGCGAAGCCCTGGGCGTCGCCCTTGAGGAGCGAGGCGGGGAGCTCGGCCATGCCCAGGATGCCGTAGTGGGCCTTCCACAGCCCGTCCTTGAGGCCGTCCCCGACCTTCTGCCAGTTGCTCGGCTTGTTCGGGGCCTTCTCCGCCGCCTTGTCGATCTTCTTCTTGGACGCGTCGACGACCAGCTGCAACTCCTCGATCAGCTTGTCCAGCCGACCGACACACCCCTCCATCGCGGCGATGCCCGGATCGGTCTCCGAAGGCTTCTCCGGCAGCTGCTCGTCGCCGCGCGTCACCGCGTCGTTGTACGACTCGACCTTCTTGCCGTACGCCTTGGACGCCGCCCGCGCCGCGTCCGCGTCCTCGATGATCGGCTCACACCGCTTCTGCACCGACCGCAGCTTGGTGGTACGCCGCCAGCGCACTCGCCGCATGGGTGAACTGGTCATGGCCCGAGGTCAGTTCCTTCGGCAGCCGGTCGACCGACTTCCGGAACTCGTTCGCCCCCTTGCCCGACCAGTCCGCCAGCTCCAGCGGCCGCAGCTTGTCCTTGCCGTCCTGGAAGGCCCCCGCGTACGCGCGCAGCTCCAGCACCAGGTCGTCGATGTCGTCCGGATTGCCGGGGATCAGATCCTTGGGCTTGGCGTCCTCCGGTATCCGTATCTGCGGTGGCCGCCCAGCGTCCGGATCGCCCATCAGTTCTCCTTCGAGGGGGTCACCGGCTTTGGCCGGTGGGGAGCCGGTGGGGAATCGAAGGCCCCTTTGGAGGTCGGCCCGGTATAGCCGGGGCGGCCGGTTCACACGTATGTGTGAGGTTCGGGAGACCGATGCTGGACTTACCCACGATGCTTCTATATTCGCCCTGCAGCTGTGACCGCGAAGGTCCGTCGGTTCCCAGGCGCCGTGTGTGACCTCGCGCCGCACGTGGTGTGGTGACAGCACAGCGGTAGATCGAAATCCAGTGGGAACCCCCCTGAAGGAAGGCGAAGGAGGACAGCTCGTGATCCGCGCCTACAAGTTCCTCCTGCGTCCCACAGCCCGTCAGGCGGCTGCGCTGGGAGAGATGCTGCAAGACCACTGTTCGCTGTACAACGGGGCGTTGCAGGAGCGGCGGGAAGCCTGGCGGCATAGATCGAAGACGAGCATCAAATACGGGGACCAGTCGGCTCAGTTGAAGGAGATCCGGGCGTTCGACCCTGAGCAGCAGGGCCGCTGGTCGTTCTCCTCCCAGCAGGCCACGCTTCGACGCCTGGACAACGCCTTCGCCGCCTTTTTCCGCCGTGTCAGGAACGGCGAGAAACCCGGTTACCCCCGCTTCAAGGGCGTGGGGCATTTCGACACTGTGGTCTTCCCCAAGAACGGGGACGGCTGCCGCTGGGACTCCACCCCGCACGACCCGCACACCCGTGTGCGTCTCAAGGGGGTCGGGCACGTCCGGGTGCACCAGCACCGGCCGGTACAGGGCCGGGTGAAGACGATCAGCATCAAGCGTGAGGGTAAGCGTTGGTACGTCATCATGGCGTGCGACAAGATCCCCGCCGAGGTGCTGCCGCCCACCGGTACGGTCGTCGGCATCGACATGGGCACCGTTCACTTGTTCACCACCTCGGACGGCGTGCACGAGCCGAACCCGAAGTTCCTCGACGACGCGGCCGAGGAGCTGGCCGCAGCCCAGCGGCACCTTGCGACCTTCCCGAGGCGGACTCGCCAACGCACTAAAAAGCACCGCGCTGCGGCTCGGAAGGTCGCCAAGCTTCATGCCAAGATCCGGCGGCGGCGACTCGATCACCACCACAAGATCGCCCGCGCGCTGATCCGCCACTACGACGTCATCGCGCACGAGCGGCTGAACCTGACGGGCATGACGAAAGCGCCCGCACCCAAGCCCGACCCCCACCAGAACGGTGCGTTCCTCCCGAACGGCGCGGCAGCCAAGGCCGGGCTCAACAAGGGGATCCTCGACGCGGGCTGGGGGCAGTTCCTCGGAATCCTGGCGAACAAGGCTGAGAGTGCCGGTCGCTTGGTGATCCCGGTGGAGGCCCGCAACACCTCCCGCACGTGCCCGCCCTCTGCCGGAGGGTGTGGCCACGTGGCGAGGGAGAACCGCGTTACTCAAGCGAAGTTCCAGTGCAGAGCGTGCGGGTTCACGGCGAACGCGGACCATGTCGGCGCTCTGAACGTCCTCGATAGGGCCGGGCTGGTCCTCTGCGACGCTGCTTAGCCAGCGACGCAGGAAGCCCGCGCGTTTACGTGTGGGCGGAGTCACCAGGACTCGTCCCCGTACTCACTCTGCAATGTGCGCGCGAACTTCGACAGCGCCGTGTCCTCCGGGCGCTTCTCCATCTCCGGTGCGCCCACGTGCTCCCAGGACCACTTGCCGGCCGTGCCCGAGGGGAGCTTGGCCATGTTCTCGTCCGAGGGCCAGAAGTCCTTGATCCGCATCAGGTCCGCCAGCATGTACCCGGCTATCGCCTCGTACAGCCGCTCCACCACCGCGTCCGCGTGATCGGCCAGCTCGCCCATGCCGAAGCCCCACTCCTTGAGGAACCCCTTGCCCGATTCGAGGAGTTCGGGCGCGCCGCAGTGCTGGAGATAGGACGTCAGCTTCTCCTGGCCGTTCTTCACGGCCCGGGCCCCGATGACCGACTCCTCCAGCGGGGCGATTAGGCCCTTCACCGAAGCGATCTCGATCTTGTAGCCGTCGGCACCCTCGTTGCCGCCGTACTTGCCGTGTTCGCCGCCCTCGCTGGGGGCGCGGTTCACATTCCGGGCATCAGGATCCGCCACGCTCGGCCCCCTCCTCGCGGCCGTCCGCTTCCTGGCCGTCTGCTTCCTGAGCTTCCGCTTCCTGAGCTTCCGCTTCCTGGGGCTCCGCTTCCTGGTGGGGCTCCGCTTCCTGGCCGTCCGCGTCGCGCAGCGTCCGCGCGTCCAGCAGGAAGGGGCGCTCGCCCAGCGGATCCACCAGCGCCCGTACGCCCTCGGGCAACAGGCCCACCAGGTCCTCGACGGTCGTGGACGCCCATCCGCACGCCCCCGCGAAGCGGGCGAGCCCCTCGACCGAGGTGAAGACCGGTATGAGCGGGCCGTCTTCGGCGGTCTCCGAGACCAGGAAGCCCGGCTCCTCCGGACGCTGGAAGTACAGCCGCGCCTTCCGCAGCGCCGCCCACTTCTCCCGCTCCGGCATCCGCGCGGCGGTCTCCTGGCGGATGAGGTCCGCCAGCGTCGTTTTGCCAGCCTGAGCAGGCGGTCTGCTGTCCCCTCCGCCAAACATGAGGGCTATCTTCACACAGTTGACCGACACTTTCGGTAACCGGCGCGCCGCTCCCCGCAGCCGGATCCCCGCGGCCGCCGCCCGTCCAGGTCAGGCGTCCGCCACCAGGAGCCGATAGCCGACGTCGAGGGTGTCGAGTGCGAGCAGGTCGGTGTGGCGGTCATGCCATCGGCCAGTTGTGAGGTCGTCGGCGAGCATGGTCAGGCCGGGGGCGAGGGTGTCGTCTCCGGTCTGGGCGAGCATGGAGATTCCGGCGCGGACCCGCGGGTCGAGGTAGGCGTGGGGGCGGCGCCAGTACGCCGCGCCGAACCCGTCCGTGCAGTCGTGCGGGATGTGGACGGGCTCCTGACGCGCCCCGCCGAGCAGACTGGCCAGCCGGTCGGTCGGGATGGCGCGAGTGTCGTCGAAGGCGGCGGCCTGGGGGAGGTACTCGCGTACCAGCCAGAACCGCTCGCGGAAGATCCGCTGGTCCCAGGTCAGGACGACGATGCGACGGCGCGCGACCCGGCGGAGTTCGGCGATGCCGGCCGCGAGGTCACTCCAGTGATGGACGGTCAGCAGTGCCATGACGGCGTCGGCGGCGTTGTCGCGCAGCGGAAGGCGTTCGGCGACCGCGGCTACGGCGGGCGCTGACCGGGGTGGGCGCTGGGCAAGCATGACCTGGCTGGGCTCGACGGCGAGAACTGTCCGCGCCGGCTCGTAGGAACCGGTGCCCGCTCCTACGTTGATCACGTCTGCGGCGTCCCCGAGAGCGGTGTGAATCCGCGCGGCGATCCGCGGATCCGGCTGCCGCGTCCGGCTGTACGTCGCGCCGAGCGTGTCATAGATCGCCATGCCTTTGAACCTGCTCTCGGGAGAACGGAGAGGGCCGCCCCGGTTGTCCGGGGCGGCCTTCGCTGTGCCGCTACGGGGCCTGCTTCTGGATCAGGGCGCCGAGCTTCTTGATCAGGGCGTCGAGCTTCTGGATCAGGGCGTCGAGGCGGTTCCGGCGATGGACTCGGCCGGTTGCCGGGAGCCACCCGCGCCGCCGAGCCACTTCAGCCCGTCGAGCAGGAACCGGTTTTGCGTCTGGCTCGCGAAGGTGGACGACAGGGGGGTGTTGTGCTCGTAGTCCATCGCGTTGTGCCCGAAGTTCGCGTACAGCATCTTGTACTTGCTGTTCGTCCACAGGATCGGGTAGTAGCCGTCGTACCAGGTCTGATCGGGGTCGGTGCCGAGCGGGAAGCTGCTCGGGTCGACGGAGGCCAGGATCTTGATGTCCGGGTTCTTCCGCAGGTCCTTCGACCAGCTGTACCACTCGCTGACCGACGAGGTGAAGGTGGCGGGCAGCGCCTTGGTGGACGGGTGGGTCCGGTCCTCGACCCGCAGGGTGGCCGTGGTCGGGCCCCAGGTGTTGGACTTGAAGTTGCCGCTGCCGAGGAACTCGTCGTGGTACCAGGGCCAGCTCTGCGCCTCGGTGGTGAAGGCCGCCACGTGGAACCCCATCCAGGCGCCGCCGGCGCGCATATAGCGCTCGAACCCGGACCGTTGGGCGGCGGTCTGCGGCAGGTCGTCGAGGAACAGCACCACCTGGTAGTCGTCGGTCCCGATGTCGTTGAGCTGGTTCCAGTCGTTGCTCGCCGTATAGGTGAAACCGTTCTGCTCGGCCTGCTTCGGGAACCAGTCGTTCGCCTCGTGAACGAAGTTGATGTGGGCGGCGTCCCACGTCCCGTTGTACAGGGCCAACACCTTGAACGGCGCGGCCGCGCCGCGCGCCGTCGCGTGGACGGGGGTGATCGCCAGCCCCAGCAGCGTGGCCAGCAACACCAGCAGCCGTATGGCCACGGATGGCGTCCTGGACGATCTGAGGTCTTCGCTCTTCCGCATGCGTGCTCCTCGCTGTACGGATGATGCCGCTGTCACGGGTGGGGGATCAGGACATTGACGGCGAACGCCGACACGGCTGCGGAGCGGGTCGTTCACCACCGCAGAGGCACGGCCCTTCGCAGATGGGCGAGGTGAACGTAAAGGTCTGAACCAATCCCGTCAAGAGATTCCGCCGTTCAGCCGATGCGCGGAGCTTTTTCTCAATGGGTAAATGTCAATGCTTTTGATGACAGATCGCTCGGGAGCCATCGGGCCCGTCAGAGGGGCTCGGGCCCGGAAGTACAAGATCGGCAGGGCCTACCGGTTTTGTCCGCGGCTGGCTATCCCTGGAAGGGCGGTCCCGGTCAGGGCCGCGTTCCCGGAAGGAGCCCAGTCATGGACGACTGGTACGACGACTGGTATGTGGACGACCGCTGTACCAACTGCGATGTCGCCCGGCAGTTCGCGCCCGAGCTGATCAGCGAGGTCGGCGGGCGGTCGGAGATCGTGCGTCAGCCGCGCGACGAGGCGGAGACCCGGCGCCTGCATGCCGCCGTGTTCGCCTGCCCCACCCGCTCGATCCGCCCGGCGTCCGGGCAGCCGGACCGGGCGCTCGACCCGTTCCCCATGGCCCTGGACGACGGCGTGCTCATCTGCGGTCACAACTCCCAGCACACCGCCGGGGCCAACTCCTATCTGCTGCGGCGGCCGTCCGGCACGGCGATGATGATCGACACGCCGCGCTGGAGCCGGGAGCTGGCCGGGCGTTACGCGGCATCGGGCCCCGTCACCGATGTGCTGCTGACCCACCGCGACCACGCCGCACACGGCCGTCGCTACGCCGATCACTTCGGCGCCCGGCTGTGGATCCACGAGGGCGACCTGGACGCGGCGCCCGACGCGGACCAGGTGATCCGGGGCCTGGAGCCCGTGGAGATCGGCCCGGGGGTCACCGCCCATCCGCTGCCGGGCCACACTCTGGGCAGTGTGCTCTACCTCGCGGACGACCGGTACTGCTTCAGCGGTGACAGCATCTACTGGTCGCGCGCGCTCGGAGATCTGGCCGTGGCGGAGAGCGTGACCTGGCACTCCATCGAGGAGCTGGCCGCCTCACTGGCGAGGGTGGCCGGACGGCTGCGTTGTGAGTGGGTCCTGCCGGGCCACGGGGATCGGTGCCATCTGGGCGCCGACGAGATGTCCCGGCGGTTGCGGGCGCTGGCGGAGCGCACGGGGCTGCTGCGGCCCCGGCCGATCGACTTCGGGGCCGTCCGGTGGTGAGGCCCTCTGGGGGTGAGGCCGTCCGGTGGTGAGGGAGCTGGGGGAAACCGGGACCGGGTCCGGCGGAGGTCGGTGACCACTGGGTTTCTGTAGGAAGTCGACAGGGAGGGGCACCCGCCCCTGTGGGTGCCCGATTCCTCCTCGAGGGCCTGGGACCGATAGTTTGCGGGGGTAGGGGTCGGCACTCATGGTGACGTCCGTGACGTCCGGCGGTCCATGGACAGACCGCGTCAGACCGCGTCAGAACCGTGGCGGACCCCGACAGACATCGTCGACAGACGTCGACGGAGATCGACAAGAGAAGGTGGTCCCTTGAGCCGCTCGGTTCTCGTCACCGGAGGCAACCGCGGCATCGGCCTCGCCATCGCCCGTGCCTTCGCCGACGCTGGCGACAAGGTCGCCATCACCTACCGGTCCGGTGAGCCGCCGGCCGGCTTCCTCGCGGTGAAGTGCGACATCACCGAGCCGGAGCAGGTCGAGCAGGCGTACAAGGAGATCGAGGAGAAGCACGGCACGGTCGAGGTCCTGGTGGCCAACGCCGGGGTCACCCGCGACCAGCTGCTGATGCGGATGACCGAGGAGGACTTCGCCGCCGTCCTCGAGACCAACCTCACCGGCACGTTCCGCGTGGTCAAGCGGGCCAACCGGGGGATGCTGCGGGCCCGTAAGGGGCGCGTGGTGCTGATCTCGTCGGTCGTCGGGCTGATGGGTTCGGCCGGTCAGGCGAACTACGCCGCGTCCAAGGCGGGTCTGGTGGGCTTCGCCCGCTCCCTCGCCCGTGAGCTGGGGTCGCGCAACATCACCGTCAATGTGGTCGCGCCCGGTTTCGTCGACACGGACATGACGCGCGCGCTCAACGACGATCAGCGCGAGAACATCGTGAAGCAGGTACCGCTCGCGCGTTACGCGCAGCCCGAGGAGATCGCCGCCTCGGTCCGCTTCCTGGCCTCCGACGAGGCCGCGTACATCACTGGAGCCGTCATCCCTGTCGACGGCGGATTGGGCATGGGTCACTGAACGTCATGAGTGGAATTCTCGCTGGTAAGCGCATCCTGGTCACGGGCGTCATCACCGAGGCGTCCATCGCCTTCCACGCCGCCAGGCTGGCCCAGGAGGAGGGCGCCGAGGTCATCCTCACCGGCTTCGGCCGCGTCTCCCTCGTCGAGCGGATCGCCAAGCGGCTGCCCAAGCCCGCCCCGGTCATCGAGCTGGACGTGCAGAATCAGGAGCAGCTGGACGGCCTGGCCGACAAGGTGCGCGAGCACCTGGGCGAGGGCGTCGACCTCGACGGCGTGGTGCACTCCATCGCCTTCGGCCCCCAGGGCGCGTTCAACTTCCTCGAGGGCACCTGGGAGGACGTCGGCACGGCCGTGCACGTCTCCGCCTACTCCCTCAAGGCGCTCACCATGGCGTGCCTGCCGGTCATGCCGCGGGGCGGCTCGATCGTCGGCCTGACCTTCGACGCCCAGTTCGCCTGGCCGAAGTACGACTGGATGGGCGTGGCCAAGGCGGCGCTGGAGTCCACCAACCGCTACCTCGCCCGCGACCTCGGCGAGCAGAACGTGCGCTGCAACCTGGTCTCCGCCGGGCCCATCAAGTCCATGGCCGCGAAGTCCATCCCCGGCTTCGAGGAGCTCGCGGACGTGTGGAACCACCGGGCCCCGATCGGCTGGGACCTGACCGACCCGGAGCCGGCCGGCCGCGGCGTCGTCGCCCTGCTGTCCGACTGGTTCCCGCGCACCACGGGCGAGATCGTGCATGTCGACGGCGGTGTGCACATGATGGGTGCCTGAGCCCACCGGCCGCGCCCACGGCGTTTCCGCGTGACGGCCGCCGTCCCGCTCCCGCGCACCGCGGGTCCGGGCGGCGGCCGTTCCGTGTCCGCGTTCACGTTCCGTGTCCGCGTTCACGTTCACCCGTTCGGGGGAGCAGGACGCGCGTACGGGTGGTGGATACACGCACTGTGGAGTCATACACCCCGTAACGCCTAATACCCCCGATACCCCCGATACGCCTGATACGACGAACCGACTCACCGGAGCGCCCGCGCCAGCGACACGGCCGAGGAGGTCCCGCATGCGTACGACCCGCCGTGTCGCGGCCGCGGTGCTGCTCGTCGCCACGGTGGGTCTGATCATCGCCGCCTCCAGCTCCGCCGCGCAGGACCGCCCCCGGCCGCGCGAGGCCGCCTGCAGCACCACGGTGCGCGGCTCGCACGCCACGGCCAGCTGCTTCAACCCCAATCCCCGCGCCGACCGGGTGCAGCTGCACGTCGAATGCGCCCACTGGTGGGACCCGGACATGGACGCCCGCCCGGTGGAGGTCGGCCCAGCCCAGTATGTGCGGCTCGCCGAGCGCTGCTGGAAGGAGATACGGAAGGCCTGGGTGAGCCACCGCTGAGCGCGGGGGCTACTACGCATGCGTCAGCCCGTGGCCAGGTCGCTCAGCCGCTCCGGAAACGGCAGCCGAACGGGTGGGTGCTGGCCTCGGCCGCCGCCCGCTCCCCGGCCCCCTCCCGGATCGCCTCCACCAGCCGTCCGTGGTCCACATACGTGTCCGGGCCCATCCCGCTGTCGACGTCCGCGCGCAGGAAGTCCCGTACGACCGCGCCCAGATCCGCGTACAGCTCGGCCAGCACATCGTTGTGCGCGGCGGCCACGACCACCATGTGCAAGGTGGCGTCCGCCTCGACGAAGGCGTCCGGGTCGCCCGCCTCCCAGGCCCGCTCGCGCCGGTCCAGCTGGGCGTCCAGCTGCTTGAGGTCCTGCTCGGTACGGCGCTCCGCGGCCAGGTGGGCCGCCTTCGTCTCCAGCGCGCTGCGCAGCTCGGCCACATGGCGGGGGTCGGCACCGGCGAAGCGGCGGTGCATCACCCCGGCCAGTTCGCTGGTGGCCAGCACATAGGTGCCCGAGCCCTGGCGGATGTCCAGCAGTCCGTTGTGCGCGAGGGCGCGCACGGCCTCCCGCACGGTGTTGCGCGCGACCCCGAGCTGCTCGACCAGCTCGGGCTCGGTGGGGATCCGCGAGCCCACCGGCCACTCGCCCGAGGTGATCTGGGCGCGCAGCTGGGCGATCACCTGGTCGGCGAGGGCGGAGCGCCGGGGCGAGGTCAGCGGCATGACTCTCCTGTGCTTACGGCTGTGCTTGCGGGCGTGCTTGCGGCGGACGCGGATACGGATGCGGACGTGGATACGGACGTGGATATGGACGCGGACGCGGATGCGATGCGGATGGGGCCCGAGGTGGGCGAAGGGACGACGACCCTTCCATGATGCCGCCCGGCCGTTACCGGGTGGTCGCTATCCACTGGACGAGCATTCATCCCATGATTCTATGATGGTCGGCATGCATACGCCCCCGACTGACGACCTCGCGACGCCCGAGACCGCCGCCTCCGCGCCCCGCCCGGCGGAACACGGAGGACCGCGCCGCGCGGCCTCGCCCTGGCGCGGCCGCGTCATGGCGGCAGGGCTCATGCTCGCCGCGCTCAATCTCCGCCCCGCCGTCACCAGTCTCGGTCCACTGCTCGAGGAGGTCCGCGACGACCTCGGGATGAGCGGCACCGTCGCCGGAGTGCTCACCTCCGTGCCCGCGGCCTGCTTCGCGCTCTTCGGGCTCACCGCGCCCCGGCTGGCCCGGCGCTGGGGGGCGGGGGCCGTCGTCTGCGCCGGGCTCGCCGCCATCGCCACCGGTCTGCTGCTGCGCCCCTTCGCCGGCGGGACCGTGGTCTTCCTGGCCGCCAGCGCGCTCGCCCTGGCCGGGATCGCGGTGAGCAACATCCTGATGCCGGTGATCGTCAAGCGCTGGTTCCCGGACCGGGTCGGCGCGATGACGGGGCTGTACTCGATGGGCCTGTCGCTGGGCACGGCCGCCGCCGCGGCGGCCACCGTGCCGATGACCGACGCACTGGGCGGCTCCTGGCGGAGCGGGCTCGGGGTGTGGGCGCTGCTCGCCGCGGTGGCACTGGTGCCCTGGCTGTTCCTCGCCCGAGCCGGTGGGAGCGGCTCGGAGGCGGGCGGTACGGATACGGACGCACCCGCCGCGGCCGAGACCGCCGCGGCCCCCGCCGATGCCCCCGCGATGCGCATCACCCGCTCCCCCCTCGCCTGGGCCATGGCCGTCTTCTTCGGCTTCCAGGCCACCGCCGCGTACATCTCCATGGGCTGGATGCCGCAGATCTTCCGGGACGCCGGGGTCTCCGCCTCCACCTCCGGTCTGCTGCTGGCCGTGATGATGGCGATGGGCGTGCCGCTCGCCTTCGTCCTGCCGCGGATCGCCGCCCGGCTGCGGCACCAGGGCGTCCTGGTCGTCATCCTCGGCGTCTTCGGGCTCACCGGTTACGCCGGGCTGTGGCTGGCCCCGGCCGAGGGCGCCTGGGCGTGGGCCGTGCTGCTCGGCATCGCCAACTGCGCCTTCCCGCTCGCCCTCACCATGATCGGCATGCGGACGAGGACCCACGCGGGCGTCGTCCGGCTGTCGGCCTTCGCACAGAGCGTCGGCTATCTGCTGTCCATCCCCGGCCCGCTGCTGGTCGGCGTGCTCTACCAGCACAGCGGCGGCTGGGGGCAGCCCATCGCGCTGATGGCCGGGTTCATGGTGCCGCAGATCGTCGCGGGCGTACTGGCCGGACGCGACCGCCACCTCGAGGACGAGGCCTGACGAGCGCGAAGCACGAGGACGAAGGCAAGCCGGACGAGCTCGAAGCCGGACGAGCTCGAAGCCGGACGAGGACGAGGCCTGACCAGCGCCAAGCCCGAGCAGGGCGAGGCTCGCGCGGTCTCGCGTACCGGGGATGGGACACTGGTGCCATGCCAGTGCTCGATGAGAACCCCCCGAACGGCCAGAAGAAGCTCCTCGTCATCTTCGGCGTGATGCTGGGCATCACCGTGATCATCGGCGTGATCGCCACCATCGCCTCACCCTGACCTGGGGCGAGACGCCGGATGGTGGGGCTGGCCCCACCATCCCCTAGGGGGCTGGGCTCAGGGGTAACTGGGTGGCTCACCGGATGGGAGACGCCCCGCCCGCTCCGTACCGTCGAACCATCGACACGTTCGGCGACCCCGGAGGCGATCCCATGTCCGCCCGCACCCATACCCGGCCCGCGCATCCGGTGGACAGCGGCATGGACACCCGGCTGCCGTGGTGGGCCGTCGCCCTCCCGGCCGTGGCCTTCGCGGCGCTGCTGCTCCTGCTGACCGGACCCACCGACGCCCATGCCGACAGCGGTGGCTCAGGGCCGGTCTCGCAGGTCGTGGAGTTGGTGCAGCGGGCCTTCGGGGAGGCGGCACCGTGACCACCGTAGGTGGTGGAGATCAGTTGTGTCCGCCGTATCGCGGGTGTGCTCACGTTTGACGAGGTCGTTCCAACACCCTGCGCCTCGTGCACCGATTCATGCGAAGCTGGGACGCATGAGCGTCGATGTGCCCCGCAGGATTGTCCTCCTTCGACACGCCAAGGCCGACTGGCCCCAGGTGGCCGACCATGAGCGCCCGCTCGCGGAGCGCGGCCGCAATGACGCCCCGCTCGCCGGGCGCCGGATCGCGGACGCCGGTCTCACCCCCGAACTCACCCTCTGCTCCACCGCACTGCGCACCCGTGAGACCTGGAAGCTGGTGGTCCACGAGCTGCCGCGGCGCCCCAAGACCGTCTACGAGGAGCGGCTGTACGACGCCCCGGTCGGTCAGCTCATCGAGGTGATCAACGAGACTCCGGACGACATCACCGACCTGCTGGTCGTCGGTCACAACCCCGGGATGCACGGCCTCGCCGACGCGCTGGCGGGCGACGCCGACGAGGACGCCAAGGAGCACATGGACCGCGGTGCCTTCCCCACCTCCGCGTTCGCGGTCGTGACGTTCAGCGGCTCGTGGAAGTCGGTCGAGATCGGCTGCGGGCGGCTGACCAGCTTCTGGGCGCCCCACGAGTGAGCCGAGCGAGCCGCTCGCCGGACGTGCCGCCCCGGGCGTGATGCCACGTCCCAACGGACCGGCCCCCGCTCCACCGTCGTCGTAGTCGTACGGGGGAGCGGGGGCCGTTCCGCGTTCCGGACCGGGCCCGTCAGTCCACGTGCGCGTCCGCCGCCTCGACCTCGTCGCGGGTCACGCCCAGCAGGTACAGCACGGTGTCGAGGAACGGCACGTTCACGGCGGTGTGCGCGGCCTCCCGGACCACCGGCTTGGCGTTGAAGGCGACCCCCAGACCGGCCGCGTTCAGCATGTCCAGGTCGTTCGCCCCGTCGCCGATCGCGACCGTCTGCACCAGCGGCACCCCCGCCTCGGCCGCGAAGCGCCGCAGCAGCCGGGCCTTGCCCGCCCGGTCCACCACCTCGCCGATCACCCGGCCGGTCAGCTTGCCGTCCACGACCTCCAGGGTGTTGGCGGAGGCGAAGTCCAGGCCAAGACGTTCCTTGAGGTCGTCGGTGACCTGCGTAAAGCCACCGGAGACCACGCCCACCTGATAGCCGAGCCGCTTCAGGGTGCGGATCAGCGTACGGGCGCCAGGGGTGAGCCGGACCTCGGCACGCACCTTCTCCACCACGGACTCGTCGATCCCCGCCAGCAGCGCGACCCGCGCGTGCAGCGACTGCTCGAAGTCCAGCTCACCGCGCATCGCCCGGGCCGTGACCTCGGCGACCTCGGCCTGACAGCCCGCATGCGCGGCGAAGAGCTCGATCACCTCGTCCTGGATCAGGGTGGAGTCCACGTCCATGACCACCAGCCGCTGCGCCCGGCGCTGCAGCCCCGACGCCACCACGGCCACATCGACGCCGATATCGGCGGCCTCGGTGGCCAGCGCGGTGCGCAGCGGTTCGGTCTCGGCGCCGGACACCTCGAACTCCACGGCCGTCACCGGATACTTCGCCAGCCGGAAGATCCGGTCGATATTGCCGCCGGTGCCGGTGATCCGGGAGGCGATGGCGGCCGTCGACTCGGCGGTCAGCGGATTACCCAGCACGGTGACGTGCGACCGGCCCGTGCCACGCGGCCGGTTGTCGCCCCGGCCGGAGATGATCTCGGCCTGGAGCCGCATCGACTCCGCCCAGCTGTGCACGGTGGCCCGCAGATCGCCCTCCGCTCCGTCGGCCTTGGGCGCCGTGACCAGGACACACAGCACGATGCGGCCCCGGGTGACGACCTGCTCTATGTCGACTATGTGCACGCCGTAGGCGGCGAGGGTGTCGCAGAGCCCGGCGGTGATACCGGGGCGGTCCTTGCCGAAGATCTTGACAAGGAGGGTCGGGACATCATCGTCCGGAACGGTGGTGACAGGGGGGATCCGCGATGCGCTCATGGTCTTCCCACCGTATCCGGCTGTTCGCGCGGTGCGCGCGGCAGCCCGCACCGTGGACGGCCATCCGAGGCGGAACATTCATGTCCCGGTCGCCATGATGTCACCCCTCGCATGATCGGCGGCGTCATGCGCCACGCCCGCCGCCCTGCTCCCGGGGCCCGCCGTCGCCCTCGTCCGGCCGCGCGAGCGCCACCGCCCGGCGCCCCGCCGCCCCCGTCGCCCATGCCGCCAGCGCCCCGGCGGCCCCCGTCACCGCGCCCCACCCCGCGCCCAGCGCCAGCGCCGACGCGGCGTTCCCGTACAGCTCGATCCCCGCCCCGAAGGCGTCGAAGCCGAGCACGGACAGGCTCGCCCCCGCCGAGACCCGGGTCACCCCCACCAGCAGCGGCAGCGCGAGCGCGGTCACCACGGCCAGCCGCAGCGCACACCACCCCGCGAAGGCGAGCGGCCGGGAGCTCCCGGTGGGTGACGGCTGGGAGCTCCCGGTGGGTGACGGCTGGGAGCCCCCGGTGGGTGACGGCCGGGAGCCCCCCACGGGCGTACGGGCCGCCGTGAGTACCCCGGCGGCGAGCATCAGCAGCACACTCGCGACCACCAGCAGCCAGACCCGGCCGTCGAGCTCGGCCAGCCGCCCCACCGTGAGCCGCTCCCCGCCCGGCCCGGCGAGCAGCTCGTCCACCGGGTCGGGCAGCACCTGCCGCAGCGCACCGCTCGCCCGGCCGTACCAGGGGACGAACAGCCCGAGCGGTACCCCGATCCAGACTCCGTTGGGCGCGCCGAGCAGCGCCGACCCGAGCACCAGCCCCGGATGGTCGTCCCCGATCGCCGCGTAGATTCCGGCCACCAGGCCCGCGCCGACCGCGAGCAGCAGCACCCCGCACAGCGCGGACACCGCCGGCCGGACCGTGCGGTGCAGCGCCCGCGTACCGGGCGGCAGCGGGGTACGGCGCGAGGCGAGCAGCGCGAGCAGCAGGACGGCGACGACCCACACCACGCCGCCCAGCAGCGAGCGGCCGGGGACCACGGTGAAGCCGACGGACGCCTTGGCGCCGACGAGGTCGGACAGCCGGTCCGGCAGCAGCCCGCCGCCGATGTCCGCGATATCGCCCAGCTGCTCGGGGAGCCGGCTCAGCAGATCATGCTCGGCCTGCTCGGTGCCGAGGCCGCGGCGGACGAGCGTGGCGCCGTCGATCGTGACCGTATCGTTGCCCACCCAGGTCAGCCCGGCGAGCAGCAGCAGGAAGAGCAGGGCCACCAGGCCCGCCCGCGCCGCGAGTTCGGCCCGGCCGATCACCGCCCCCGCGCCCCGCAACGACCGTACGAACAGCCATCCCAGCAGCAGCGCGCCGACCAGACTCACCCCGAGTGGCGCGATATCGATGGCGGCGTGAGCCTGGGCCCCCTCCAGCCCGAAGACGCCCACATCGCCGGACGGAGTGACGGAACCGCCGACCGCCAGCACCGTCGCCGCGGCGGCCATCGGCCCGAGCGCGCCCGCCCCGTCCGCGCCGATCAGATGCAGACCGAGCGCGGCGATGCCGACCATGGCCAGGAACGCCCAGCTCACCGAGGCGATCGCGGCGAGCAGCGCGGGCCCCCAGGGCACTCGTACGCCGCCGCTCGCGCTCATACCGCCGACCCCCCGATCGTCGCGAGTTGCCCGGATAAACCATGATCCGCACTATCCGTGAGCGCTTACCACTTTCCGAGGGCCTTTCGGATGAGTCAATGACGCCCGAGATGCGGTCTTGTCAAAACCCGACTTCCGGTGAAGGGACTGAGCCTGAAATAGTTCCTCACGATGTTCGCCATCCCTAGACTCCCTGTGTCAGGGGGTAACTCGGGGGACAACTAGTGGGGCGCGGAGTGCCGGAACTCGTACTGGAATTGAACGGACAGACCTGGACACTTGATCCATCCAGGTCGTACAGCCTGGGGCGTGACCCGCAGGGCGACATGGTGCTGGACGACGCCAGGGTCTCCTGGCGACATGCCACGGTGCGCTGGGGTGGGCGCAGTTGGATCATTGAGGATCAGGGTTCCACCAACGGCACCTATGTGCAGGGCCAGAGAATTCAACAGGTGGAAATCGGCCCTGGTTCGGCCGTCCATCTCGGCAATGCCACCGATGGCCCCCGGCTCAGCGTCTCCGGCGGCGGTGCCCCCTCGGGCGGTGCGCCCTCGATGGGTGCCGCGGGTGCCGCGGGCGCGTACGGCCAGCAGGCGGCGATGGGCATGCCCCAGCAGGGCCAGCAGGCTCACCAGGGCCAGCAGCCCCCCGCCCAGCAGCAGCCGCAGCAGCCCGGCCCCGGCGGCTGGCCGCAGCAGGGCGGACAGCCGCCCCAAGGGCAGCCGCAGGCGCAGCCCCAGGGGCAGCCCCAAGGCTGGCAGCAGCAGCCCCAGGCCCCGCACCAGCAGCAGCCGTTCATCCCGCAGCAGCAGGCGCCCCATCAGCAGCCGCAGCAGCAGGCCCCCCAGCCGCACCAGCAGCAGCCCCAGGCCCCGCAGAGCAACCTCGCGCAGAGCGGCCCCGGCGCCGGTCCCTCCGGCCCGGCCGGCACCGCGACCGCCCAGGGCGATCGCAGCCCGACCACCTTCCACCAGCTGGCCGCCGGCCGGGTGATGCGCATCGGTCGTGCGCTGGAGAACGAGCTGGTCGTCTCCGATCTGCAGGTCTCGCGCCACCACGCCGAGTTCCAGGCGCTGCCCGACGGCCGCTTCGAGATACGTGACCTCGGCAGCCACAACGGCACCTATGTCAACGGTCAGCCGGTCCGGCAGCAGATCATCGGCCCCGCCGACACCGTCGGCGTCGGTCACTCCACCTTCCGGCTGGTCGGCGACCGCCTCGAGGAGTTCGTCGACACCGGTGCGGTCTCCTTCTCGGCCCGCCATCTGACGGTGACGGTCGACGGCGGCAAGCAGATCCTCAAGGACGTCTCCTTCGGCGTCCCGGAGAAGTCCCTCGTCGCGGTCATCGGCCCGTCCGGCTCCGGCAAGTCCACGCTGCTCAAGGCGCTCACCGGTTACCGCCCGGCCAACGAGGGCGATGTCCTCTACGACAACCGGAACCTCTACAAGCAGTTCGCCGAGCTGCGCCAGCGCATCGGTCTGGTGCCCCAGGACGACATCCTCCACAAGGAGCTGACCGTCCAGAAGGCCCTGCGCTACGCCGCCAAGCTCCGCTTCCCCGGTGACACCGCCGAGGCCGAGCGCGAGGCCCGGATCGACGAGGTACTGCGCGAGCTCAAGCTGGACATCCACCGGGAGAAGAAGGTCACCGCCCTCTCCGGCGGTCAGCGCAAGCGGGTCTCGGTCGCGCTGGAGCTGCTCACCAAGCCGTCGCTGATCTTCCTGGACGAGCCGACCTCCGGTCTCGACCCGGGCATGGACCGCGATGTCATGCAGCTGCTGCGCGGTCTGGCCGACGACGGCCGTACGGTGCTGGTGGTCACCCACTCGGTCGCCGAGCTCGCGCTGTGCGACAAGCTCCTGGTGATGGCGCCGGGCGGCTCGGTGGCGTACTTCGGCCCGCCGGACGAGGCGCTCAACTTCTTCGGCTACAGCAGCTGGGCGGATGTCTTCTCGGCGTTCGAGAACTACCGCGACTACGACTGGGCGGGCCGCTGGCGCGGTTCGCAGCACTACCAGATGTACGCCGCGGACCTGGACTCCGTCGCCCCGCAGTCCGTCCATGTCCAGGCGCCGCCGACCCGGATGCAGAAGCCACAGAGCTGGGGTTCGCAGCTGTGGACGCTGATCCGCCGCTATCTGTCGGTGATCGGCTCCGACAAGGGCTTCATGGGGCTGATGGTGATCCTGCCCGCCGTGCTGGGGGCGGTGAGCGTCGTCATCCCGGCGAAGTTCGGCCTTCAGCTGGCCCCGAAGGGCAGTTTCAACCAGGCCGCCGGGACGGTGTTGCTGATCCTTGTGGTCGGTATGTGCTTTACCGGCGCGGCCAATTCCGTACGAGAACTGATCAAGGAACGGGTCATCTACGAACGGGAACGGGCGGTCGGCCTGTCCCGCTCCGCGTATCTGATGTCCAAGGTGATCGTGCTCGGCGTGATCACCGCATGCCAGGGCGTCATCATCTCCGCCATCGGTCTCTCGACGCGCAAGCTGCCCGAAGAGGGCCTGCTGATGCCGCCGGCCGCCGAACTCTGCGTGGCCGTCATCGCGATCGGCTTCACCTCGATGATGGTGGGCCTGGTCATCTCGTCCCTGGTGAAGACCGCCGAGAAGACCATGCCGCTGCTGGTCATGTTCGCGATCATCCAGGTGGTCTTCACCGGTGTGCTGTTCAAGATCTTCGGATCGCCGGGTGTGGAGCAGTTCGCGTGGCTGATGCCGTCCCGCTGGGCGATCGGCGCGGCCGGTGCCACGCTGGACCTCGGCCCGGGCGTCGGTCACATGATGGCGCCGTGGGACAGCAAGAAGCCCCTGGACACCGACCCGTTGTGGGAGCACACCACCACCCAGTGGGGCATCGACATGGTCGCGCTGATCGTCCTGGGCATCGTGTGCGGCATCACGGTCGCACGGCTGCTGCGCCGCCATGAGCCGGAGGTCATGCGCAAGTAGCCGCGAAAAGCACGGCTACGCCGAAGGGCGGCGGCACCCCTCGCACACAGGGGGTGCCGTCGCCCTTCGGCGTCGGAACGCCGGGTTCTTGATGGGCCCTTCAGGCTCAGTACGGGCCGTTCACGTTGTCCATGGAGCCGTACCGGTCGGCGGCGTAGTTGCAGGCGGCGGTGATGTTCGCGACCGGGTCGTAGGCGTCCCAGGCGGTGCCCTCGACGTGGTAGGCCTGGAAGGTCGGGGCTATTACCTGGAGCAGGCCCTTGGAGGGCACGCCGTTCTGGGCGTTGATGTCCCAGTTGTTGATGGCGCGCGGGTCGCCGCCGGACTCCCGGATGATGTTGCGGCGGATGCCCTCGTAGGAGCCGGGGATGCCCTTCTTCTTCATGATGTCGAGGGATTCGCGGATCCAGCCGTCGAGGTTGTCCGGGTAGGTCTTCTTCTGGACGGCGACCGTCTCGATACGCGTGGCGGAGCGGCTCGCGGCCTGCTTGACGGCGCGCTCCTTGGCGGCCTTGGCCTCGGCGGCCTTCTTCGCGGCGGCCTCTTCCGCCGCCTTCTTCGCGGCGGCTTCCTCCGCTGCCTTCTTCTTCGCGGCGGCCTCTTCCGCTGCCTTCTTGGCCGCCTCTTCCTTGGCCTGCTTGGAGGCGAGGGCGGACTGCTTCACCAGGACCTCGTGGTGGGCCTGGGCGTCGGCCTTCTGCGAGGTGAGGGCGACCGGCTTGTTCGGCAGGTCCTGGGCCGTGGTCTTGGCGCTGGCGTCACCACCGGGGACGACGGCGAAGGCTATGGCGGCCGCACCGGCGGCTGCGATTCCGGCGGCGGAGTACTTGTGCGTCTTGTTGAGACGGCTGTAACCGGGGATTTTGGGCAGGGGCATGGCGGAGTAGACCTCTTCCAATCGCTTGAGTCGCAGGCCATATCGGCGCGCAGAGCGCCGTTCCTGGATCTACGGCGCCGTGCGACTGGGTGAAATTCTTAGCTGCCGCAAAAAGTTGTCGCAAAGGCGTGACATACGATGCTGCTTAGTGGATAAGTAGGCCGCTCATGCCCACGCGGACGGCCGTCATCCCCGCTCAGTCGCCTATGAAACGTCCACTAAGCGCGTTCGTACGTGATTTCGGTCGTGTGTCCGGGCTCACATCGCGGAGCTTCTCATATTGCGCGCTGTGCCCACGCAAATGCTCAGGGTGTTTGTTTTTTCCACCCCTGTAACAGCCCCTTTGGGGGCCTCGTGTGCGCCGTTCGACCTAGGGCTCAGGTCTTATCGGGTGGCCGCCGACCGGCCGATATGCCCACGGATGGCGGTGGGTACGGTAATGCCCATGACGAAAGGACGGGGTGGCGGAGCCGAGGCCGGGCTGAGCCGGGTGAGCGCGGCGCTGCTCGCCATGAGCCGACATCTGGAAGTCCGTGATGTCCTAAAGACCATCGTTGTGTCCGCCCGTGAGCTGCTCGATGCGGAGTATGCCGCTCTGGGGGTTCCGGATGATCACGGGGGTTTCGCCCAGTTCGTAGTAGATGGGGTCAGTGAGGAGCAGTGGCGGGCCATCGGACCGCTGCCTCGGCAGCACGGCATTCTCGCCGCGATGCTCAAGGACGCCACTCCGCAGCGACTCGCCGATGTGCGGCTGGATGACCGTTTTGAGGGATGGCCATCAGCTCATCCCGTTATGTCGGATTTCTTGGGACTTCCCATTGCCGACGGCGATGAAGTTCTCGGCGCGGTATTCCTCGCCAACAAGCGATGTCCCAAGCCCGAGGGTGGCTGCGGTTTCACCGCCGAGGACGAGGAACTGCTGTCCATCCTGGCCCAGCACGCGGCCATCGCCCTGACCAACGCCCGGCTCTACGAGCGCAGTCGCGAGCTCACCATCGCCGGGGAGCGGGCCAGGCTCGCCCATGAGCTGCACGACGCGGTCTCCCAGAAGCTCTTCTCGCTGCGGCTGACCGCCCAGGCGGCCACGGCCCTGGTGGACCGCGACCCCGGCCGCGCCAAGGACGAGCTCCAGCAAATCGCGCTGCTCGCCGCCGAGGCCGCCGACGAACTGCGCTCCGCCGTCGTGGAGCTGCGCCCCGCCGCCCTCGACGAGGACGGCCTCGTGGCGACCCTCAGGACCCAGGTGCAGGTGCTCGACCGGGCGCACTCGGCCCATGTCACCTTCGCCTGTCACGGCGTACGGGCGCTGCCCGCCGCCCAGGAGGAGGCCGTGCTGCGGGTGGCCCAGGAGGCCCTGCACAACGCGCTGCGCCACGCCGACGCGCGGCAGGTGGACGTCACCCTCGCCCGGCGCGGCCAGGGCGCCCGGCTCCGCGTCGCCGACGACGGCAGGGGATTCGACCCCTCGGCCGTACGGCGCGCCGGGCACCACCTCGGGCTGGTGTCGATGCGGTACCGGGCCGGCGGCGTCGGCGGCGGTCTGACGGTGGAGTCGGCGCCCGGCAAGGGCACCGTGATCGAGATGGAGGTGCCCGGTGGCTGACCCGGGACGGATTCGGGTGCTGCTCGTCGACGACCATCAGGTGGTCCGGCGCGGCCTGCGGACCTTCCTCGAGGTCCAGGACGACATCGAGGTGGTCGGGGAGGCGTCGGACGGCGAGGAGGGCGTCGCCCGCGCCGAGGAGCTGCGCCCCGACGTCGTCCTCATGGACGTGAAGATGCCCGGCCTGGACGGGATCGAGGCGCTGCGCACCCTGCGCGACCTCGACAACCCCGCCCGGGTGCTGGTGGTGACGAGCTTCACCGAGAAGCGCACCGTGGTCCCCGCCCTGCGCGCGGGCGCCGCGGGCTATGTCTACAAGGACGTGGACCCCGAGGCGCTGGCCCGCGCCATCCGGTCCGTCCACTCCGGGCATGTGCTGCTCCAGTCCGAGGTGGCCCTCGCGCTGCTCTCCCAGGAGGACGGCGGCGGCCAGGGGCGCGGCGGGTCGCTCACCGAGCGCGAACGCGAAGTGCTGGCGCTGATCGCGGACGGCCGGTCCAACCGGGAGATCGCCCGTGCGCTGGTGCTATCCGAAAAGACCGTAAAAACCCATGTGTCCAACATTCTTATGAAATTGGATCTGGCCGATCGCACTCAGGCCGCCCTATGGGCGGTACGGCACGGGATCGGAGCATGAACAGCGTTTCTCCGTGAAATCACACCAACGTGTGGCGATCACTCGAACAGCGCAACTCGCCATCGGCCGGGCCGTTCTTCACGGCGTACCGCGGCGTACCGCCGCGGTGATGCGCTGATGAATGAAGGGTCTTGAGAAGTGAAGAACATCAAGAGGTTCGCTGCCCTCACGATCGTGGCCGGCGGACTCGCCGTCGCCGGTGCCGGTGTCGCCTCCGCCCAGGGCCCCCAGGCCGACGGTGGGGCGATGACGTCCCCGGGTGTCGTTTCCGGCAACAACATTCAGGCGCCCGTCCACGTGCCCGTGAACGCTTGCAGCAACACCATCTCGGTCATCGGGGCCATGAACCCGGCGTACGGCGTCCCCTGCGGCCGCTGACCGCCCCCCTGGCGGATATCCCGACGCACCACCGGCCGGCCCCGGAGGCACCCGCCTCCGGGGCCGGCCCCATGTCGGCCTCCGAGCCCCGCGACATCCCCCCCGTGGTGGTCAGAGACCCGTGACGGCCAGAGATCTGCGGTGGTCAGCGACTCGTGGTGGTCAGCGACCCGCGGTGGCCAAAGGCCCATGGCAGTCAGGGACCCATGGCGGCCAGAGACCCATGGCGGCCAGAGACCCATGGCGGTCAGAGCCCTGTGGTGGCCGGTGACCCGCGGTGGTCAGAGACCGCCCCGCTCCCGCTCCTCCACATACGCGTTGTACGCCGCCACCTGGGCCCGCCGCGAGGTGCGCTCCACCGGCCGCAGCGCCTCGGCCCGCGCCGTGATCTCCGACGCGCTCACCGCCCCGCCGTGCTCCCGGCCGTCCCCGCCCGCCATATACGCGATCTCCACCAGCGCACCCACCCGCTGCGCCAGCTCCAGCACCCGTATGGCCCGCGGCGGATAGCCCGGGGCGAGCACCTCGCGCCCCCGCTCGGCCCGCGCCCGATACGCCTCCAGGGCCGCCTCGGCCACCGGGCCCGCCCCGGCCACGTTCAGCCGCGAGAGCACCTCCGTGGCCTCCCGCAGGGCCTCCGCCAGCTCCCGCTCGGCCTCGCTCAGCGACGGCACGTCGGCCGGCGGCGCCTCCCGCACGGCCTGACATCGCCACACCACCTCGATGTGCTGATCGCCCTCGGGCCCGGCCGCCGACACCTCGGGCACCAGACCGAGCGCCGCCCCGGTGGCGATCACCGCCTCGCCCGCGTCGAGCGCGTGGGCGTTGAACTCCGGCGGGCCGCTCAGCCCCAGGGGATGCCCCGCTATGGGCAGCGCCACCCGCAGCCCCTTGGCCCCCAGCGCCCGCAGCCGCCCCAGCGCCAATGTGAGCCCCACCTGCGCGGACTCCCCCGGAAGTCCGGCCACCCGGTGCGACGCGTCCTCGCCCGCGATGCGATGTGCCGCCTCATCGGGGGAGACAAGTCCGGCGATAAGGGCATTTCCCCAAGCTGCGAGGCGCCCTGAACGTGGTTCATCGAGCATGGAACCAGCCTAAGGACTGTCACCGACAACGTGTGGCGTAGGTTTTCCTCAGGGGGCTGCGCCCACAGGCGCACGCACGACTCGAGACTGCAATGGGAGACAACGCGCTCATGAGCGAGGTTCTGGAGCTGCTGGACGTATCGGTGGTCCGCGATGGGCGGGCTCTGGTGGACGAGGTCTCCTGGTCGATCAAAGAAGGAGAGCGCTGGGTCATCCTCGGGCCCAACGGCGCCGGCAAGACCACCCTCCTCAACCTCGCCTCCAGCTATCTCTACCCGAGCGCCGGAACCGCCCGGATCCTCGGCGAGCAACTCGGCCGCGTCGACGTCTTCGAGCTGCGCCCCCGCGTCGGCATGGCGGGCATCGCCATGGCCGAGAAGCTGCCGCGCCGCCAGACCGTCCTGCAGACCGTCCTCACCGCCGCGTACGGCATGACGGCCCACTGGCAGGAGGACTACGACGCGGTCGACGAGACCCGCGCCCGCGCCTTCCTCGACCGCCTCGGCATGACCGAGTACCTCGACCGGAGGTTCGGCACCCTCTCCGAGGGCGAGCGCAAGCGCACCCTCATCGCCCGCGCCATGATGACCGACCCCGAGCTGCTGCTCCTCGACGAGCCCGCGGCCGGACTCGACCTCGGCGGCCGCGAGGACCTCGTCCGCCGCCTCGGACGGCTCGCCCGCGACCCGCTCGCCCCGTCGATGATCATGGTGACACATCATGTCGAGGAAATCCCCCCCGGCTTCACCCATGTTCTGATGATCCGCCAGGGGAAGGTGCTCACCGCGGGGCCGGTCGAGACCGAACTGACCTCCCGCAACCTCTCCCGCTGCTTCGGACTGCCGCTGGTCGTCGAGCGCAACGGCGACCGCTGGACCGCCCAGGGCCTGCCACTGACCTGATGTCCGCCCCCTGCGCCCACCGTGCCACCGGCAGGTGATCCGCGCACTGTCCCCGGCGACTTGGGACAACTACCATGACCATGTGGATCCGTGGGTGTGGTGGCTGATCGCCGCCGTAGGACTGGGTATCCCGCTCGTGCTGACCGCGATGCCCGAATTCGGGATGGTCGCGGTCGGCGCCGTAGCCGGTGCCATCACTGACGCGCTCGGCGGCGGCATCGTGCTTCAAGTCGTCGTCTTCTGCGCCGTCTCCGTGGCATTGGTCGCCGTCGTACGCCCGATGGCGGTCCGCAGCCGCCGTCAGCAGCCCGAGCTGCGCAGCGGCATCGAGGCGCTGAAAGGCCGCCAGGCCGTCGTCCTCGAGCGCGTCGACGACGGCGGAGGCGGCCGGATCAAGCTCGCGGGCGAGGTGTGGTCCGCGCGCTCGCTCGACCCCGACCAGGCTTACGAACCAGGGCAGCAGGTCGACGTGGTGGAGATCGACGGTGCGACGGCCGTCGTCATGTAGACGCCGTACCGGGAGTGTCCTACCAAGAGTTGAGGACGACCCGGTTGAGCTGCGGAGTCGACCATGGATCTGACAGACTCCACCCTCGGGAACCGCCAGACTTGATCATCCCGACCATCCGAATCGCCGCATGAAGGGCACGGGGAGCCGCTGTGGAACCGATCATCATCGTCCTGATCATCCTGGTGGTGCTGGTCTTCATCGCACTGATCAAGACGATCCAGGTCATCCCGCAGGCCAGTGCCGCCATCGTGGAGCGTTTCGGACGCTACACACGCACGCTCAACGCGGGCCTGAACATCGTCGTCCCGTTCATCGACTCGATCCGCAACCGCGTCGACCTCCGTGAACAGGTCGTGCCCTTCCCCCCGCAGCCGGTGATCACCCAGGACAACCTGGTGGTGAACATCGACACCGTCATCTACTACCAGGTGACCGACGCCCGCGCCGCCACCTACGAAGTGGCCAGCTACATCCAGGCGATCGAGCAGCTGACCGTCACCACCCTGCGGAACATCATCGGTGGCATGGACCTCGAGCGCACCCTGACCTCCCGCGAGGAGATCAACGCGGCGCTGCGCGGTGTCCTCGACGAGGCCACCGGCAAGTGGGGCATCCGCGTCAACCGCGTCGAGCTCAAGGCCATCGAGCCGCCGACCTCCATCCAGGACTCGATGGAGAAGCAGATGCGCGCCGACCGTGACAAGCGCGCCGCGATCCTCCAGGCCGAAGGTGTCCGGCAGTCCGAGATCCTGCGCGCGGAGGGTGAGAAGCAGTCCGCGATCCTGCGGGCCGAGGGTGAGTCCAAGGCCGCCGCGCTGCGCGCCGAGGGCGAGGCCCAGGCCATCCGTACGGTCTTCGAGTCCATCCACGCCGGAGACCCGGACCAGAAGCTGCTCTCTTACCAGTACCTCCAGATGCTGCCGAAGATCGCCGAGGGCGACGCCAACAAGCTCTGGATCGTGCCCAGCGAGATCGGCGACGCCCTCAAGGGCCTCGGCGGGGCCATGGGCAACTTCGGCCCGCTGACCGGCGGCGGAAACGGCGGCGGCACCCCCAGCGGCACCGGTAAGGAGCCCGCCCCGCGCCGCGAACAGCCCACGATCGACTGAACGGACGGCGGCGGGGCGGCCCCTTAGGACACGGCGGCGGGGCGGCCCCTTAGGGCCTTCTGTCAGGGCCTTGTGCCAGGGGATGAGACTCAGGCCGGCAGCGCGAGCCACTCCGGCAGACCGTCCCGCTCCGCCGCCCCCAGCGCCAGCAGCAGCGCATCCGAAGGCGTCGGCTCGAACGGCGCCTTGAGCAGCCGCATCCCCGCCTGCTCCGGAGTCCGGTCCGCCTTACGGTGGTTGTCCTCGGCACACGAGGCCACCGTATTCAGCCAGGTGTCCCCGCCCCCGCGCGACCGCGGCACCACATGGTCCACGGTCGTCGCCCGGCGGCCGCAGTACGCGCACCGGTGCTGGTCCCTGACCAGCACCCCGCGCCGCGACCACGGGGCACGTCTTCGGAACGGCACCCGTACGTAACGGCACAGCCGGATCACCCGCGGCAGCGGCAGATCGACGTCCGCGGCCCGCACCCGCAGCCCGGGGTGGGCGTGTTCGACGACGGCCTTGTCCTGGAGGACCAGCACCACGGCGCGCCGCAGCGTGACCGTCGCCAGCGGCTCGAAGCTCGCGTTCAGAACCAGCGTCTCGCGCATCCCGACCACCCCCCGCATCCCGGTGTCCCGGTCCGCGCCGGAGATCGGCGGGACCGGGATCAACTCTGGCCGGGAGTGTGGCCGAGAACAACGCAATTTCGCCGCGTCAGCCCGCGGTCGGCACCTCGTACTCCCCGATCAACTGGGCCCGCCCCAGCGTGTGGAACCGCAGATTGAAGCCGACCACCGCGGGCGAGGCGTCCGCGTCCGGGCCCAGCTTCTCGGCGTCCACCGCGTAGACGGTGAACACATAGCGGTGCGGACCGTCCCCGGGCGGCGGCGCGGCCCCACCGAAGTCACGGGTCCCGTAGTCGTTGCGCGCCTGTACGGCACCCTCGGGCAGGCCCGTGAAGCCACCGCTGCCCGCACCCACCGGAAGCTCGGTGACCGTGGCCGGGATGTCGAACACCACCCAGTGCCAGAACCCGCTGCCCGTCGGCGCGTCCGGGTCGAAGCAGGTGACGGCGAAACTCTTCGTCCCTTCCGGGAAACCCTCCCAGCGCAGCTGCGGAGAGGTGTTCCCCTCCGCCTGCACCTGGGCGGACTTGAGCGTGCCGCCCGGTGCCACATCGTCGCTCACCACCGTGAACGACGGCACCGGCGGATGGAAGTCGTGGGGGAGCGGGGCCCGGTTCTGCTCGGACACGTCGAGAACCTCCGAAGTCGCAGTGGATCATCTCCGCGGCCAGCCTAACGAGACCGGTACCCGGCGGGCTGGCACCATGGCGCCCATGACCGGCCCCACCCTCGCCCTCCACCTGCGCCTCGACGGCGTGACGGACAAGGACGGCTTCCTCGCCCGCTGCGCCCGGGACCTGCGCTTTCCCGACTGGTACGGGCGAAATTGGGATGCCCTCGCCGACTGCGTCACCGATCTGTCCTGGTGGGCCGAGGGCGGCGAGCCCAGCGGTTGTCTGCTGGACATCCAGGGCTGGCCGGCCTTCCGCGACGCGGACCCCGACGCCGCCGCGATCGCGGCCGACATCCTGGCCGACGCGGAGGCGTACTGGGCGGCGCGGGGACGGCCCCTGGTGGTGCGCTACGACGACGGCCCCTGAGGGCTGCGCTACGACGACGCCCCTGAGGGCACGAGGACGGCCGCTGCCGGGGGCCGCGGGGCGCCGCGCACACGAACGCGGGGCGTGCACCGAGCCGCCCTCGGTGCACGCCCCGCGCGGAAGTCCGGTCCGGGGAGGGGGAAACCTCAGAACCAGTTGCGCTTGCCGCCGACCTGGGCGAGCCACTGGTTCAGGTACGCGGCCCAGTCGGTGTCCTGGAAGCTGGCCAGGTTCATGGTGAACGACCGGTAGGTGTCACTGCCCTCGGAGAACAGCCCCGGCTTCTTGTCCATCTCCAGCACCACGTCCATCTCGCGGTCGTCCGCGACGAAGGTCAACTCCACCTGGTTCAGGCCCCGGTACTGCTCCGGCGCGTAGAACTCGATCTCCTGGTAGAAGGGCAGCCGCTGCCGGGTCCCACGGATGTGGCCACGCTCCAGGTCGGCGCCCTTGAACCGGAAGCCGAGGTTGCCGAAGGCATCGAGGATCGCCTGCTGGGCGGGGAGCGGATGCACATTGACCGGGTCCAGGTCGCCCGAGTCCACCGCGCGCGCGATGGCCAGCTCGGTGGTCACCCCCACGTTCATACCGGTCAGATGCCGGCCCATGAACATGGTGATCGGGGTCTCCCACGGAATCTCCAGGCCGAACTGCACCGCGTGCACCGCGCCCGGCTGCACCTCGAACGCACCGCCCAGCCGCTGCCGGGTGAACTCCACGTCCTGCTTGTACTCCTGGTCGTTGCCCTCCACCTCGACCCGCGCCTGCAGGCCGACCGAGAGCCCCTCGATCTGCTGCGCGACCGAGCCGCCCTGGATCCGGACCTCGCCCTGCACGATGCCGCCCGGGACGACGTTCTCCTCGGTCAACACCGTCTCCACCGAAGCGCCACCGGCACCCATACTCGCGAGCAGCTTCTTGAAGCCCATGTTCTCCCTCTCAAGGACGCGACTGCGTCTTGACTCGATCGCATTCGATCACTGTTGACACCTAGAAACGCGAAACAGCCATGGACGGTTCCGCGGCTCACACCCTTCCAGCGGACCGGTGCCGCCTCCAACCACCGGTTCATATCTGTTCCACTACGCTCGGGGCGCGTGACAGCAGGACCTGACCGCACCCCCCTCGACCGTGCCTTCTTCGACCGGCCCGTCCTCGAGGTCGCCCCCGACCTCCTGGGCCGCGTCCTGGTCCGGCGTACCCCGGACGGACCGATCGAATTGCGCCTGACCGAGGTCGAGGCGTACGCGGGCCCGGCGGACCCCGGCTCGCACGCCTACCGTGGCCCCACCGAGCGCAACGCCGTGATGTTCGGCCCCCCGGGGCATGCGTATGTCTACTTCACCTATGGCATGTGGCACTGCCTCAACCTGGTCTGCGGACCGGAGGGCCACGCCAGTGGGGTGCTGCTGCGCGCGGGCGAGGTGCTGCACGGCCATGAGTGGGCCCATCGGCGCAGACCGAAGGCGCGCAACGACCATGAGCTGGCCAAGGGCCCGGCCCGGCTGGCCACGGCCCTGGGCGTGGACCGCAGACTGGACGGCAGCGATGTGTGCGGGAGCCCCGATGCCCCGCTCGCCATACTCACCGGC
This sequence comes from Streptomyces endocoffeicus, assembly GCF_016741935.1. Taxonomy (GTDB): domain Bacteria; phylum Actinomycetota; class Actinomycetes; order Streptomycetales; family Streptomycetaceae; genus Streptomyces; species Streptomyces endocoffeicus. The sequence continues at coordinate 343,303 of NZ_JAERRG010000010.1, forward strand.
CACCCCGCCCGGCCCGAGCAGGTGCTCAGTGGTCCGCGCACCGGTGTGGGCGGCGAGGGCGCGACCCATCCCTGGCGCTTCTGGATCGACGGCGATCCCTCGGTGAGCCCGTACCGGGCCCACACCCCGCGCCGCCGGAATGCGACGCGCCGTCAGGTCGGAACTTGACTCCGCTGGACGGGACGCCTAACGTAGCCCGAGCCGCTTGAGACGGGCAGTGCTGTGGCCACGATCCCAGGATCGAGTCACCGCGGCCCCGGAGTGGCCAACCACTACGACGACTCCCGAACAGGGTCCTGTTTCGCTGCGCGAAAATAAGGCCCGGGGCTCCGATTAGGAGCCGAGCGGGAAATTCGCTAAAGTAGTGGACACGCCGGAAGGCGCGAAAGACCCCGCTCCAGCAGGGGGCCGGAAACGGAATTCGGATCGGAAACGACCGGGAATCGGATCTGGTAAGGTTGGAAACACCGAAGGGAAGA
>NZ_JAERRG010000100.1 GCF_016741935.1 Streptomyces endocoffeicus
GGGCAGTGTCCACGCCGAAGCATGCCGCCGAGTGCCCCTGCCGGTCGATGTCCGGCCGGAGTAGGGGCCCCGTCCTCAGCTGTAGCTGCGACCGCGCACCATCGTCGGCGGTGCCTACGGCGCCGCCGACGATGGAATTGCGATGGGGCTGCTGCTCGGCTCATGTGGGGCAGGCGGGAGCCGGGTCAGACTGCGGAACGGCCGCCGTCGGCGGCGATGATCGCCCCGGTTGTGAAGCTGGCCCGGTCACTGGCCAGGAAGGCGACCACCTCGGCGACTTCGGTCGGGTCGGCCACCCGCGCCAGCGGCACCGTGTCGCCGTATCCGCCGACATCTTGGCCGAGTGACTCGACCGCCTTCGCCGAGCGCATCGGACCCGGCGAGACGGCGTTGACGCGGACGTTCGCCTGGGCGAACTGGGCGGCCCAGGCACGGGTCAGGGACTCCAGCGCCGCCTTGGTCGCGCCGTAGACGGCCATGGCGGGCATGCCGATGCCTGCGGCGGTGGAGGAGATGTTGACGATGCTGCCGCCCCCGTTCGCGGCCATCCGCGGTGCCAGGACCGTGGTGAGCACGAAGGGAGCCCGCACGTTGACAGCGAACGCATCGTCGAAGGCGGCGGGTTCCTGCGTCGCGCCGAGCAGGACCGCGGCGTTGTTGATAAGAATATTGACGGGGCCGACCGCGTCGGCGAGCCGCCGCACGTCCTCGACCTTGCTCAGATCAGCCGACAGGAAGCGGAGTCGCCCGCCGAGATTCTCAACCACCTGGGCACCGCGCCGCGGGTCGCGTCCGGTGACCGTGACATCAGCACCGCCGGAGGCGAGGATCCGCGCCACCGCGTACCCCAGTCCACCGATGGCACCGGCGCCGGTGACCAGTGCGTTCTTTCCCTTGAAATCCATGAGCGTGGCCTTCGTCGGGTCAGCGCGCCGCGGCGGCCGCGTTACGGATCCAGCTGCGGAATTCGATCGCCAGGTGCTCGCAGTGACCCTCGATCATCGAGTCCGGAGCGGCCGACGGATAGACGACGCGTACCACCACGTTCGCGCCGGTCTCGGTGTCCCGCGCCTGGTGCAGGCAGTACGCGAAGGGAGTAGCGTCGTCCAGGCTGAGCAGGGCGTTCATCAGCGTCACCGGGTAGGACGCGTCGAGGAATGCGCTGACAGCGGCGGGCAGTTCGCGCGCTACCGAGACCTTGAACCGGGTGAGGTGGCCGCCGATCGTCTCCACCATGCCGCCCGTGTAGGTGGGCGGTTCGACGTAGTGCTCGGGGTGGGCGTTGACGAGCAGTGACTTGTCCTGGAAGCGGCCGGTGCCGGCTTGCGCGGCGAACCAGTTGGCCAGGTCGGTGCCGCTGAGCCCGCGGACGGTGAACTCGGTGCGCGACTCACGGAAAGTGCCTCCCGAGGCCGCGACGAGCTCCTTGTAGTAGCGGTCGCCGGCGTCGATCTGCTCGGCGAGCAGGTCCATCATCACCTGGCCGCCGGCCACGTTCTTCAGGTTCATCAAGGCCCGGCGTGCGGCCTTGAGCTCCCACCGGTCGATTTCGGTCTCGTCGAAGGTGCGGCCCATGGTGTGCACATCGACGGTCACGAGGGTGGTCTGCTGTGCTTCGGTGTGGGTGTTCACGTGTGTTTCCTCATCGGTTTGGGGAGTCGGCCATCTGGCAGACTCCAGGTGGTAGCCAGCGGCAGGTGAGCACTCCTGGTTCCTGGACTGTTGAGTCCTGATGAAGGACCGTGCCCCTGCCGTTCGGCCCGGAGAGTTGATCGCTGATGGGATGTCGTGCCCGCCTCTGGCCGGCGTGAGCACTGCTTGATTAGGTCGCTGACGGTTCTCCGGCAGGCTGCTGAAGGTGATCGGCTTCGAGAGCGGAGGACCGTTGCGACTGTTCGTGGGAGATGACTGGGCCGAGGGCCATCACGACATCGAGGTGATGGACAGCGCCGGCTGACGGCTGGCCTGGGCCCGGCTGCCCGAGGGCGTGACGGGCATGGCCCGGCCGCACCCGATCGTGGGTGAGCTGGCCGGGAAGGACGCCGACAAGGCCGAGGTCCTGGTGGGGATCGAGACCGACCGCGGCCCGTGCGGGCGTGCCCTGGTCGCCGCGGGGTACACGGTGCCGGCCGTCAACCCGTCGCAGGCCGCCCGGTTCCGTGACCGGCTGGGGGGCTCCGGGGCCAAGAGCGACCCCGGGGACGCGCACGTGCTGGCCGACATGGTCCGCACCCACGGCCACGAGCTGCGGCCCGTCGCCGGGGACTCCGCCCAAGTCGAGGCGGTCAAGGTCATCACCCGTACCCACAAGACCCTGATCTGGGAGCGGACCCGGCACGCCCAGCGGCTGCGGCATGCACTGCGCGACTACTTCCCGGCCGCGCTGGATGCCTTCGACGACCTCGACGCCGCCGACACGCTGGAACTGCTCGGCAAGGCCCCAACCCCGGCACAAGCTGCCCGGCTGACCGTGGCGCAGATCAGCGCCGCGCTCAAACGCGCCCGCCGCAAGAACGTGGCCGCCAAGGCAGCAGCGCTCCAAACGGCGCTGCGTGCCGAACACCTGGCTCAGCCGGAGGCGATCACCAGTGCCTACGCCGGGTCCGTCCAGGCCCTGCTCGCGGTCCTGAACGTGCTGAACACCCAGATCAAGACCCTGCAAGGGCAGGTCGAAGCGCATTTTGGCCGGTACCCGGCCGCTGAGATCATCCTCTCCCAGCCGGTGGGAGTCGTCCTCGGCGCCCGGGTGCTCGCAGAGTTCTGCGACGACCCCGCCCGCTACACCTCCGCCAAGGCCCGCACGAACTACGCCGGCACTTCCCCGATCACCCGCGCCTCCGGCAAGAAGAAGGTCGCCCTGGCCCGCTACGTCCACAACGACCGGCTCATCGACGCCCTGCTCACCCAGGCATTCAGCACCCTGCGCGTCTCGCCCAACGCCCACGCCTACTACCAGCGGCAACGCGCCCGCGGAGTCGGCCACAACGCCGCCCTGCGCCAGCTCGCCAACCGGCTCGTGGGCATACTCCACGGATGCCTCAAAACTGGCACCCGCTACGACGAGGCAACCGCCTGGTCGCATCACGCGGAACTGGCTACGGGGTGACATCTACGCTCCTGGGATGTCTTTCATGGCAGGAGGCGGGCAATGCGGATGCGGCGACGGTCCAGCTGCGTACACGGAATGCGCCAGCCCGTTTGCTGCCCGCCCAAATCCACAATAAGATGCGGTCATGCATCTTGCAAGCCCGGAGCCCGCCCCCCGCCGCCGTCGGCGCGGCGCAGAACTGCAGGCCGCTCTACTTGACGCCGCCTGGGAAGAGCTGATGGAACGCGGCTACGCGGGCCTCACCTTCGCCGCGGTAGCGGACGGCGCCGGCACCAGTCGCCCGGTCGTCAACCGTCACTGGGCGACCAAGGCCATGCTGGTCCGTGATGCCATCGGCCATGCCAGCGACAAGTTCCCGCTCACCGATCCCGACACCGGATCGCTGCGCGATGACACGATCGGGCTGCTCGAACAGCTCAACGGGGCGTTCACTGTGTTCGCCGTCGCCATGACCGCACAGTTGGCCGCCTACTTCGAAGAGACGGGAACAACACCTGCCGAGCTGCGTGCGTCCCTGATCGATGAGAGGTGGGCGCTGATCGAGTCCGTCGCGCAGCGCGCCGTCGAGCGAGGAGAGATCGATGGTTCGAAGCTGACCCCACGAATCACACGGTTGCCCTTTGACCTGCTCCGACACGAAGTGCTCATGGACCTGGCGCCAATGTCCGCGCACGCCATCCAGGAGATCGTTGACACGATCTTCATCCCCCTGCTCACATAAGACCCTGCTTAGGGCGTGCAGATCTTTAACTCGTGGCTTTCCATCCGGTGGTTCGTTGGTCTGGCATGAGCGGGTTGGATGGGCAACGGGCTGTGCTGGCAGCCAATTCGAGGCGATTCTGCCGCACCTCGACGAGGGGCAGCGTCGCCTGCTGATAGGGGCGGAGGCCCAGTCCCTCGGCCACGGCGGATCAGAGCAGTCGCCCGTGCCGCCGGTGTCCGTGAGGCCACCCTGTCTGGCGGAATGCGGGAACTCGACTCCGGAGAAGCCCCGTTGGGACGCATCCGTCGGCCCGGTGCTGGCCGCAAACGCGTGGTCGACCGGAACACGGCCGTTCGGGAGGCACTCCTCACACTGGTCGAGCCCGACGTCCTGCCGGGCGTAGACGTCGAGGACGTGCCGAGCGTGGGTCTCGTTCCAGATCAGCAAGTGATCGAGAGTTCACACCGCAGTGTCCCGATCATTCTCTCGCAGTGCGCGTTCATCCGCGGGGACCGCGGGGCGGTCTTCAGGGTTTCGATGTCTTCGGCTTCGAAGACTGCGTCGAAGGATTCGGTGTATTTGCTGTCCCGGTCACGGATCAAGAAGCGCGGTGGCTCCAGGCGCATGCCCTCTGCGAGGGCAAGGTTGCGGGCCTGTTGGGCCGTCCACTGAGCGGTCGGATGTGCGGTCACCCCGGCGACGTGGAGGCGGCGTGTACCGTGCTCGAGGAAGACCAGCGCGTAGACCCGGCGAAGGTCCGCCGGGCCGATGTGCAGGAAGTCGCAGGCGATGATGGAGCTGGCCTGAGCCGTAAGGAACTCGCGCCATGTCGTCGCCATGCGGCGGGGAGCCGGATCGACACCGGCTGCAGTCAAGATCTTCCACGCCGTGGAGGCGCCGATCCCGTGGCCCAGCCGGGCGAGCTCGCCGTGGATTCTGCGGCAGCTCCAGCGTGGGTTCTCCCGCGCCGGCCGCAGCACCAACTCCTTGGGTCCGGCACTCGCTGTAGTCCCACCTGCGTGTAACGAGACGCCGATGCCGGCGGAGCAACGTCCCTGGCGTGACAGGGAACACCT
>NZ_JAERRG010000101.1 GCF_016741935.1 Streptomyces endocoffeicus
ATCCAGGATGAGGAAAGAGAGCTGCGTGGCGTTGAAGCGCCGCCGGAGGTCCTCGGCGACCACGTCGACGGCTTCCGCCGGCGCCGCCGTCTCCGCGGCTGCCAGCAGCCGGGGAAGTTCACTATGCCCACTCACACGTCGGCTCCGTTCGTGCACCACCCCGCTCACCAGCCTGAACCTGGCAACGTGGGCGACGAGGAATCCATGCGGGCACGGAACATGAGCGGCCATATGGCACGCCCAAGCCGGAACCATGGCCGCCGCGGCGTCAGCCTGCTCGGCTGGTCACTCCCATCGAGGACATCGACTACTCCGGCGTGCCGACCCGGCGGGAGCGCCCGCCGGCCCCGCTCTTCCAGTGCGGTCTTGGCAGGCCGGTGGAGCGTGCAGCACCTGCCCGCGCCCGCTGGCTGAGAGCAAGAACCCCCTGGAGGCACCGCCCCGGGCTGCCCTCGGGTGGCGTCCCAGCGCGTGCCCACCGAGTGGTGTAGCGACGGAGAAGGAGGGAGAGGACAGCGGCATGGCCGACGACATCGCCCGGAACAACATCTTGATCTACGTGAAGACCGGGACTGAGCACTTCAGTCCTGCCGAGCAGGCACGCGTAGACCAGTTGGGTCGCTATGCCATCGCACTCGGCTGGGAAGTCGAGGGCACCATTCTTGTCCGGCGCGGTGAGGACGGCTCCCTGTGGGAGCTGATCTACCAGGGCCTCAAGAGCTACAGACTGAATGCTGTGGTGCTGTGGGACGAAGACCGAGCGAGGCCAGTCATCATTGCCAGCCGTTGGGACTTCCCACCGCCCTGAAGGCGCTTCGACGAAGTCTTGAACTCGGCGCGGCTACACCACTCACGCGGGCGCGGCCTGCCTACGCGCGACGTTTCTCCACCGTTCTGGCTGATCCCACGGCCGGAGCGAGCCCAGGGCCCCGCCTCCTCACCGCGACCCCCTGTCGTGCCGGGGTTGTGGGAAGGGCGGGGTCCGCAGTGGCAGCCCCGATCGATCGAAGCGGATCGGCGTGCCGGCGGGGGAGGCTCATCGGCACTGGCCGCCGGCACGGCGAACGGCCCGATCAGAAGGGCTTGGTGGGCAGGTACTTGCCGTCCAGGGTGATCACCGCGCGCTCGCCGCCCTCGGGGTCGGCGACCTTTTTCACGTCGAGCTTGAAGTTGATCGCACTGATGATGCCGTCGCCGAACTGCTCGTGGATCAGGGCCTTGAGCGTGGTGCCGTAGACCTGGACGATCTCGTAGAAGCGGTAGATCGTCGGGTCGGTCGGGACGCCGCCGGGGATGGAGCCGCGGACCGGGATGGTCTGCAGCAGTACGGCCGCCTCCTCGTCCAGGTCCAGCAGCTCGGCGACCGCCCTCGCGGCGGCCTCCGGCAGGGGATGCTGACCCAGCAGGGCAGCAGTGGCGAACGCGACCGACAGGCCGGTGACGTCGGCGATCTGCTGCCAGGACAGGTCCTTGCGCGTCTTGGCCTCGACGACTTCGGCGGCCAGAGCCTGGCGAGCGGTGGGGTCGAACTGGGCGTGCACCATGAGGGTGTTCCTTTCCTACGTGCCGGCCCGCACCACGGCGGGCACAGCGGACTCGAACGGTCGGGGGACCAGACCGCCGGACGGCGGCCTGGAGAAGAGGGGGCAGGGCGGCTCAGGCCGCGAGCGCGGCGGATGAGCCTGTGACGGGGTCGAGCTGGTCGACCGCGCCGGTGGGGATGTCGTAGACCCAGCCGCGCAGCGTGAGGGTCTGTGCCGCCAGTGCCCTGGCGACGCAGGGGTGCGTCGCCAGGTTCGCCAGCTGAGCGATCACGTTGCTCCGTACCAGAACGCCTACCTTGTCCTCCCCGGGCTCGGCACGGGCCGCACGGGCCCGGGAGACGTCCGCGTGCCGCAGCCAGCGGGCGACTGCTGGCAGGGCGGCGAGATCCTGGTCGTCGGCCAGGGCGGTCATCGCACCACAGGCGGAATGACCGCAGACGACGATGTCGGACACGCCCAGGACGGCCACGGCGTACTCGATGCTCGCCGTGACCCCGTCGGCGACCGCGTCAGCGCTGGGGTCATGGGCGGGCACCAGGTTTCCGGCCGTTCGGATGACGAACAGCTCGCCCGGCTCGCTCTGCGTGATCAGCTCCGGTATGACGCGCGCGTCGGAGCAGCTGATGAACAGGGTGCTGGGCTGGTGTGTGGTGGCGAGGTGTCGGAAGCGCGCCGCCTTGGCGGGGAAGACGCCCTGCTGAAAATGCGCGACTCCCTCAGCGAGGTCTTGCATGGTCACTCCTTTCGGCGAGCACCGAAGTCGGGTGGGATTGACGAGATCCACCATGCATGAGCTGTGTTTATAGAGTCCAAGACGCTCTGGACATAAGATCTATTGGTCACATCTATAGTGGATGTCATGGGCTTCGAACTGCGTCATCTGCGCTATCTGCTCGCCGTCGCCGAACACGGCAGCTTCACCCGCGCGGCCGAAGCCCTGCACATATCCCAGCCCACCCTGTCGCAGCAGATCAGGCAGATGGAACGCGCGATGGGCGCGCAGCTGCTGGACCGCACCGGCCGTGCCGTACGACTCACCGACGCCGGCGAGACCTACGTCCACTACGCCCGTCGTGCCCTGCAGGAACTCGCCGCCGCCGAACGCGCCGTCCACGACGTGGCCGACCTCTCCCGCGGCAGCCTGCGTCTGGCGGTCACCCCCACCTTCACCGCCTACCTCATCGGCCCCCTCGCCGGGCAGCTCCATGCCCGCCATCCCCACATCGGCCTGAGCATCAGGGAGATGACGCAGGACCGCATTGAGTCCGCCCTCCTCGCCGACGACCTCGATCTCGGCATCGCCTTTCACGGTTCCCACCTGCCCGGCATCACCGCGGGCGACCTGTTCACCGAAACCCTCAGCCTCGTCGTCGGCAGCCATCACCCCGACGCCGACCGCACCGGACCACTACCGGTGCGCGAACTGGAGGGACGCCCGCTGGCCCTGCTCAGCAGCGACTTCGTCACCCGCGGGCACATCGACACCTATTTCGGCCGGCACCGCACCACACCGCACATCGCGGTGGAAGCCAACTCGATCCACGCCGTCACCGAAATAATCCAGCGCACCCCTCTGGCCTCGGTCCTGCCCGAGGCCATCGCCCACGATCACCCTCAGCTGCGCACGGTCCCTCTTGACCCGCCCCTGCCCGAGCGCACCGTCACTCTGCTCCGTCGCTCCGGCTCCTACCAGAGCGCCGCCGCCCGGGCTTTCGTCCGCCTCACCCGGCAATGGGCCGCCGCCAGCGGGTACCCCGCCTCCCCGTGAGACGGCGGAGGCAGGTGCCCTCGCAGCGTCACCGCCGTCGGCCTCGACACTTCACCCTCCCGCTCCTGGCCGCCGCGCCGTGCACGCTGCTCTTGACGGCGCGCCCTGCCCCGGCGCCGGGACCCGTGGCCGTGTAGACCGCGCGCGAAAGGACCCTGGCTCGGCACCCGGCCCGGAGCTGGCGTCTCGCACGTCGGGCCGGTCGTGGCGCAGACCGCATCCGCGACGGGCGCTGAGGGGCTGGGAGCTGCTCCTCCACGCTGAGATCGAGCGGCTCGAAGAGATGAAGGCATCGTTGTCGAACACCCTGCCTGCTTTGCCACCGGCCAGGCCGGACGGTGTGAGCGGGCGCGTTGGTGGCATTGGGTGGGTGTCAGCAGGGCGGGGTGCTGAGTGCCTGGTCCGGGGGCTCGTGTGGGGGTGGGGTCGCTGTCATGGGGTGACCAAGCGGCTGCTGTTTTCTGACTTGTGTGGGGTCGGTCGGCTGTTGTGGGGGTGGCTGTTCCTAACCGAACGTGCCAGGATCTACTGTCAACGGCCATTTCGTTCGGCTCTGATCAACTTTTTGGGATGACCGAGCGTGACTGGCAGCCAATTCGCTTGTTGAGCAGTCGTGTTGGGAGATCGAATAGTCGATGTGCTGCTGCCGCACTTGGCGGGCGTCGCGATAGAGGACATATGGGCCGAAACGGAAGCGTCTGCATCATTGCCTCGGCCGTTCACGGTGCAGGTCGGTGTCCCGGCTGCGGGACGAACTCGCAGCGCGTGCATGATCGTTACCGTCGGCGGCTTGCCGACGTCGCGATCGGCGAGCGGCCCACGACGATACATTTGCGGGTCCGACGGTTCCGGTGCGAACTGCCGTCCTGCCCACGCAGGACCTTCGTCGAGCAGGTCGACGGGCTCACCTTCCGGCACGGTCGTCGCAGCCAGACGCAGCAACAGACACTCACCGCGATCGGATGCTTCCTCGCCGGACGGGCCGGCGCCCGACTGGCGGCCATGCTGCACTGCACTGTCAGCCCCAACACCCTGCTCGGCTGGCTCACCCGCCGCCCCGACAACCTTGGCTGCGGCCAACAGCTCCGCCTCAAACGCGTCGTGACCCGCTGCCCCGAACTCGCCGATCTACGCAGGCACATACACGACTTCGCCGCGATGATGGCGAACCTTCACGGCCATCTCCTGCGCCGCTGGATCAAGGCCGCTGAGGGCAGCGGCCTACCGTCCTTGCGGGCCTTCGCCCGCAACCTCCGCAAAACCCATGATCCCCGCAACACCCTGAACTTCAGGGTGTTGCGGGGATCACTAGAACCCGCCCCACGGCGGGGCCCTTCGTCGTGTTTTGTGGATCAGTTGGCGGCGGTCAGGGTTCGCAGTTGGGCGAACGACTGGCGGATGGT
>NZ_JAERRG010000102.1 GCF_016741935.1 Streptomyces endocoffeicus
AGATGGTGGAGGCGATGCGGCATGGGGTGTTGCCGCGGACGATTCATGTGGATGAGCCGTCGCGGCAGGTGGATTGGGCGTCTGGTGCGGTGGAGTTGTTGACTGAGGCGCGCCAGTGGCCGGTCAACGGGCACCCGCGCCGGGCTGGGATCTCTTCCTTCGGCGTCAGCGGCACCAACGCCCACCTCATCCTTGAACAGGCCGAACCGGTCCGCGCGTTGGAGAAGGAGGAGGCGAGCGGCGGCGGCGCCCTCCCGTACCTGCTGTCCGCCAAGACCCAGGAGGCTCTCAAAGAGCAGGCCGGGAGGCTGGCCGCGCACCTCGACGGACGGACCGACCTCGACCCCGCCGACGTCGCCTTCTCCCTGGCGACCACCCGGGTCTCCTTCGATGAACGAGTGGCGCTCATCGCCGGAAACCGCGACGAGTTGATGAGCGGCCTATGTGCCCTGGCGAACGACGAGTCGGCACGGGGTGCGCATCGTGGGCAGGTGCGCGGGCCTGCGAAGTCGGCGTGGGTGTTCACGGGTCAGGGTGCGCAGCGTCTGGGGATGGGTCGTGAGTTGCATGGGGCGTTTCCGGTGTTCGCGGCGGCGTTCGATGAGGTGTGTGCCGGTTTTGAGGGCGTGTTGGAGGGTTCGCTGAGTGAGGTGTTGTGGGGTGAGGACAAGGCGCTGCTGGACCAGACGGTGTGGGCTCAGGCCGGGCTGTTCGCGGTCGAGGTCGCGTTGTTCCGTCTTCTCGAGTCGTGGGGTGTGCGACCCGACTATCTGGTCGGGCACTCCATCGGGGAGATCGCGGCAGCGCACGTGGGGGGCATGATCTCGCTGCCTGATGTGTGTGTTCTGGTGGGTGCGCGTGGCCGTCTGATGCAGGCGCTTCCCTCCGGCGGTGCGATGGTCGCCGTGCAGGCTTCCGAGGACGAGGTCGTGGAGCTGTTGGACGGTGCGGAGATCGCGGCCGTCAACAGCCCGGCCTCCGTGGTCGTCTCCGGCCCCGAGGACGCCGTGGCCCGGACGGCGGGAGCCTGCGCCGACAGGGGCTGGAAGACGCGCGGGCTCGCGGTGTCACACGCCTTCCACTCCGCCCTCATGGAACCGATGCTGGACGACTTCGCCCGCGCGGTGGACGGCATCACCTTCGAGCCGCCGCGGATCCCGGTGATCTCCACCGTGACCGGGGAGCCGCTGACCGAAGCCGACGTCCAGTACTGGGCGAACCAGATCCGCCGACCGGTGCGGTTCGCCGACGCGATCACACATCTGTCGGAAGCAGGCGTCGGCACATTCCTCGAGGTCGGCCCGGACGCGGCGCTCACCCTCATGGTCGAGCACACCGTCGACGACGCGACGGTGATTCCCGGCTCTCGCCGCGACCGCGACGAAACGACCACCCTCATCACCGCACTCGCCCGCCTCCACACCAACGGCGTCACCATCGACTGGGAGAAGTTCTTCACCGGAACCGGCGCCCGCCATGTCGACCTCCCCACCTATGCCTTCCAGCACCAGCGGTTCTGGTTGCCGAACGGCCGGTCGAGTGCGGACCCGGCGGCGATGGGGCTCGGCTCCGCCGAACATCCCCTCCTCGGCGCGGTGGTTCCGCTCGTGGATTCCGGTGGTGCCGTCCTCGCGGGACGGATCTCGCTCGCCGATCAGCCCTGGCTGGCCGACCACGTCGTCCGCGGCACCGTCATCCTGCCGGGGACCGCGTTCGTCGGGCTGGCGTTGCGGGCCGGCGAGCAGGCCGGTTGCGAGATCGTCGAGGAACTCGTCCTGGAGGCGCCGCTCGCCGTCCCCGACCGGGGCGCGATCCAGCTCCAGGTAGTCGTGACGGCGGAGGACAGTGACGGCCGCAGCCGGGTCGCCGTGCACTCCCGTCCGGAGGGCTGGGAAGGGCCGTGGACGCGTCACGCTTCGGGCGTCCTGAGCTCCGCCGCGCCGCAGACGTCGTCTTTCGACCTGGACGCGTGGCCGCCCCCTGGCGCGGAGCCCGTGGCTCTGGACGGCTTCTACGAGGGGATGGCCGCGGCCGGGCTGGACTACGGGCGGGCGTTCCAAGGTCTGCGCGCGGTCTGGCGGGACGGCGCGGACCTCTTCGCGGAGGTCGAGCTTTCCCGTGAGGACCGGGAGGACGCCGACCGGTTCGGGCTGCACCCGGCGCTGCTGGACATGTGCCTGCATCCGGCCGCGCTGCGGGACGGCCGGGCCGGTGCGGAGGCGGCGCTGCCGTTTTCCTGGTCCCAGGTGACGCTCCACGCGGTGGGGGCGTCGAGCGGACGCGTCAGGCTCTCCCCAACCGGATCGGACGGGCTGAGCCTGCATGTGGCCGACGCCACGGGCGCTCCGGTGCTTTCGGCCGCGTCGTTCGTGACACGGCCCGTTCCGGACGGGGTCCCCGCGGCATCGGGACCCGCCCTCCATGATTCGCTGTTCCGCCTCGAATGGCTCCCCGTCCCGGTCTCGGACCGGGCCCCCCTCGACTGGCGGTACTGGGAGGACGTCCAGGCGGGACCCGCGCCCGATGTGGTCGTGCTGACGGTCGGCGGCGGCGATGCCCGGACGCGGGCCGGTCGCGTACTGGAGGTCCTCCAGTCCTGGTTCGCGGACGATCGGTTCGCGGGGTCGCGGCTCGTGGTGCTGACACGCGGGGCGGTGTCCGCCGGCGGTGAGGACGTCACGGACCCTGGCGCCGCCGCGGTGTGGGGATTGATTCGTTCGGCTCAGGCGGAGAACCCCGGCGCCCGCATCACGATCGCCGACGCCGTCCCGGACGATCTGCCTCTGGTGGTCGCCTCCGACGAGCCGCAGGTGGTCGTGCGCGACGGTGCCGTGAGCGTCGCTCGCCTGGCGCGAGTGGCGGCCGAGCAGTTGGCCGGCGACCGGAAGCCGGTGTTCGACGACTCGGGGACGGTCCTGGTGACCGGTGGCACGGGTGCGCTCGGCGCACTGGTGGCGCGGCATCTGGTGGCCGCCCACGGTGTTCGCCGCCTGGTCCTCACCAGCCGCCGGGGTATGGAGGCGGCGGGCGCACCCGAACTCCGGGACGAACTGGCCGGGTTGGGCGCCGAGGTGTCGATCGCCGAGTGCGACGTGGCCGACCGGGGCGCCGTGGCCGCCCTGCTGTCCGCGATCCCGCCGGAGTTCCCGCTGCGGGGCGTCGTTCACGCGGCGGGTGTGCTGGACGACGGCGTGATCGGTTCGCTCACGCCGGAACGCCTCGACACCGTTTTCGCCCCCAAGGTGGACGCGGCACTGAACCTTCACGACCTCACCCGGGACCTGGACCTGTCGGCGTTCGTGCTCTTCTCATCGGGTGCCGGCGTGCTGGGCGCGTCGGGTCAGGGCAACTACGCGGCGGCGAACGCGTTCCTGGACGCGTTGGCCGCCCACCGTCGCGCCGGCGGGCTCCCCGCGCAGTCGCTCGCCTGGGGGCTCTGGGACACCGGGGGTGGCATCGCGGGCGGCCTCTCCGCGGCCGACCGGCAGCGGATGAGCCGCAGCGGTGTCCTGCCGCTGCAAGTGGAGGACGGACTCAGGCTCTTCGACGCCGCGACCGGGATCGACGAGACCGTGGTCATTCCGATCCGGCTCGGCCTCGGGACGGCGCGCGGGTCCGCCGACCAACTGCCGCCGATGTTCCGCGGGCTGGTCCGCGTCCATGGCCGGTCCGCCGCCGGGGCCGCGCGGACGGGCGCGACGCCCGCCGCCTACCGTCGGCGGCTCGCGGCGCTGTCCCCGGCCGAACGGCGGAACGAGGTGCTCGGCCTCGTCCGCGGCAGCGCCGCCGAGATCCTCGGGCACCCCGGAGCCGACGCCGTCGAGCCGGACCGCGCCTTCAGCGAGCTGGGCTTCGACTCGCTCAGCGCCGTCGAGTTCCGCAACCGCGTCGGCGAGGCCACCGGGCTGCGGCTGCCAGCGACGCTCGTCTTCGAGTACACGAACGCCCGCGACCTCGCGGCCCACCTGCTCCAGGAGCTGGTGCCGGACGAGGACGCGGTGGGCGGCGCCCCCGAGGAGCAGTCGATCCGGGAGGCCCTCCGGACGATCCCGCTCGCCCGCCTACGCGCCGCCGGCCTGATCGACGGGCTGCTCGCGCTGGCGGACGGTGTGGCCGCCGAGCCGGGCGAGGACGCCTCGATCGACTCGATGGACACCGATGAGTTGATCAACTTGGCGCTCAACGGCTCCGGCGCCGACGACACCGCTGCGGAGAGGTGAGATACCCGATGGCTGAGTCCGACCAGAAGCTGGTCGCCGCGCTGCGCGCCTCTTTGAAGGAGGCCGAGCAGCTCCGCGCCCAGAACCGCAGGCTCACCGCGGCGTGGCACGAGCCGATCGCGATTATTGGGATGGCGTGTCGGTATCCGGGTGGGGTGGGGTCTCCGGAGGATTTGTGGGGTGTGGTTGCGGAGGGGCGTGATGTTGTTTCTGGTTTTCCGGGTGATCGTGGTTGGGATCTTGCTTCTCTGGTCGATGTGACGGGGGGGCGTCCTGATTCGAGTTATGTCGATCAGGGTGGGTTTTTGTATGGGGCGGGGGAGTTTGATTGTGGGTTT
>NZ_JAERRG010000103.1 GCF_016741935.1 Streptomyces endocoffeicus
CATCGCCTCGGCCGGTCTCCACGACCCCGCGCATCCGCTCCTCACCGCCGCCGTCCATCTGCCCGACACCGGTGGCACCGTCCTCACCGGGCGCCTCTCCCTGACCACCCACCCCTGGCTGGCCGACCACACCGTGTCCGGCGCCGTACTCCTCCCCGGCGCCGCGATGGCCGAACTCGCCATCCGCGCCGGAGACGAGACCGGCACCCCCACCCTGGAAGAGCTGGTCATCGAGCAGCCACTGGTCCTGCCGGACAGTGGCTCCCTGGACCTCCGGGTGGTCGTGGGCGGCCCCGACGAGTCCGAGCGACGGGACGTACGCGTCTACTCGCGCGTCGAGGAAAGCGCCCAGTGGACTGAGCACGCCACCGGCACGCTGGCCCAGGACACCACCGCGCCCCCGCCGCCCGCCGTGGCCGAGTGGCCGCCCGCCGGCGCCGAGCCGGTGGCCGTCGAGGGCCTGTACGAGCAGATGGCCGAGGGGGGTTACGACTACGGGCCGACCTTCCAGGGCCTGAGGGCGGTCTGGACCCGCGACGGCGAGGTGTTCGCGGAAGCCGCACTGCCGGAGGAGCAGTCGGAGGCCGCCGGCCGGTTCGGCATCCACCCGGCACTGCTGGACGCCGCACTGCACGCGAGCAACTACTGCCTGCCCGGGGAGCCCGGCAGCCGCATGCTGCTGCCGTTCGCCTGGAACGACATACGCCTGTACGCCACCGGAGCCACATCGGTGCGCGTACACGCCCGTTACACCGAGGACACCGGGCTCTCCGTGGCCCTGGTCGACGCGGCCGGAGGGCTCGTCGCGTCGATCGGCTCGCTGATACTGCGGGAGGTTGACGCAGAGCAGCTCGAAGCGCTGACCTCCACGTCGCTGAACGACGCGCTCTGGACGGTCACCTGGACCGAACACAGCGCCATCACCGCCACGGACGAGGTCCCCTGGGGCACCGTCGGGGACATCTCCCCCGCCCTCGCCACCGCGGAAGCCCCGGCCTTCGCCGATGTCACGGAGGTCGCCGAGGCCGAGGACCGGCCCACCCTGATCGTCGCCGACACCACCGCGTGGGAGTCGCGCGACACCGAACCCACCGGCCGGGCACGCGGATTGGCCACCCGGGCGCTGGACCTCTTGCAGCAGTGGGTGACACTGCCCGAGCTGTCGGACACACGGCTGGTGCTACTCACGCACGGTGCGCTGGCCGTACACGACTCCGCCGAGGTCACCGATCCCGCCGCGGCGGCGATCTGGGGTCTGGTCCGCTCGGCCCAGTCCGAACACCCCGGCCGCGTCCACCTCATCGACACCGACGGCCACTCGAACGACGCACTCACCACCGCGTTCACCACCGCGCTCACCACCGACCAGCCCCAACTGGCCCTCCGCGACAACACCCTCTGGGCGCCCCAGCTCACCGCCGCGCCCACCAACGCACCAGCCCAGCCACTCCCCCTCGATCCCGAGGGCACCGTCCTCATCACCGGCGGCACCGGCACCCTCGGTGCCCTCACCGCCCGCCACCTCATCACCCACCACGGCGCCCGGCACCTGGTGCTCACCAGCCGTCAAGGGCCCGACGCCCCCGGCGCGACCGAACTCGCCACCGAACTCACCCAACTCGGCGCACACATCCACATCACCGCCTGCGACACCGCCGACCGCGACCAACTCACCACCACCCTCGCCGACATCGACGCCGACCACCCCCTCACCGCCGTCATCCACACCGCCGGAACCCTCGACGACGCGCTGCTCACCGACCTCACCCCGCAGCGCCTCGACACCGTCTTCCGCCCCAAGGTCGACGCCCTCACCCACCTCCACGACCTCACCCACGACAACCACGACCTGGCCGCCTTCGTCGTCTACTCCTCCGCCACCGGCACCCTCGGCACCCCCGGCCAGGCCAACTACGCCGCCGCCAACACCTACATCGACGCCCTCATCCACCAACGCCACGCCGCCGGGCTCCCCGCCACCTCCCTCGCCTGGGGCCTGTGGGAAACCACCAGCGCCCTCACCGCCACCATGAACACCGGGGACCGCCGCCGCACCCACCGCGGTGGTGTCGCGCCCCTCACCGACGACGAGGGTCTCGCCCTCCTCGACAGGGCCCTGACCACCACCCACCCTCACCTCGTCCCGATCAAGATCAGCCCGGCCGCGCTTCGGGCCGACGACAGGGCGCGGCCCGTTCCCCCGCTGCTCCGCCATCTCGTACGGCGCCCCACGCGCCGTACGGCCCACACAGCGGCGCCCGCCGACACGTCGTCGCTCATGCGGCGGCTGTCTGCCCTCGACCACGGCGAACGGCTGCGCCACCTCACCGAGCTCGTCCGCACCGAGGCCGCCGCCGTGCTCGGACATACGACGATCGACAGCATCGGGCCGGACCAGCCCTTCCGGGAGGTCGGGTTCGACTCGCTGACGGCGGTGGAACTGCGCAACCGCCTCAACGCGGCCACCGGACTGCGGCTCCCCGCGACAGTGGTGTTCGACTACCCGACCGCCGCGATCGCCGCCGGGCACCTGCGGGACGAGCTGTTCGGCTCGACGCGGGCGGCCCCCACCGCTGTCACCGGCCCGGGGGCGGACACGGACGACCCCGTGGTCGTCGTCGGCATGGCCTGCCGGCTCCCCGGACGCGTGACCGACCCGGACGGGCTGTGGCGGCTGGTGGCCGACGGGGAGGACGGCATCGGGGCGTTCCCCACCGACCGCGGTTGGGACCTGGACACGCTGTTCGACCCGGATCCGGACCGGGTGGGCACGACCTATGTGCGCGAGGGCGGGTTCCTGGAGGGGGCCACCCGGTTCGACGCGGACTTCTTCGGCATCTCCCCGCGCGAGGCCGTGGCGATGGACCCGCAGCAACGGCTGCTGCTGGAGACCGCGTGGGAGACCTTCGAACAGGCCGGTATCGCCCCGCGGTCGATGCAGGGCAGCGACACCGGTGTGTTCGCCGGGCTCATCTACCACGACTACGCGACGAACGCCGGTGAGCTGCCCGAGGGGTCCGAGACCTATCTGAGCACGGGGAAGTCGGGGAGCGTGGTGTCCGGGCGGGTGGCCTACGCACTGGGCCTGACCGGTCCGGCGGTGACCGTGGACACGGCGTGCTCCTCCTCGCTGGTGGCCATCCACTGGGCGGCCAAGGCAGTGCGTGAGGGCGAGTGCTCGATGGCCCTGGCCGGTGGTGTGACGGTGATGTCGACTCCGGACGGGTTCGTGAGCTTCTCGCACCAGCGCGGTCTCGCGCCGGACGGCCGCAGCAAGTCCTTCAGCGAGGGCGCGGACGGCACCACCTTCAGCGAGGGCGTCGGGCTGGTACTGCTGGAACGGCTCTCCGAGGCGCGCCGCAACGGCCACGAGGTGCTGGCCGTCATCCGTGGCACGGCGGTCAACCAGGACGGCGCCAGCAACGGCCTCACCGCCCCCAATGGGCCCTCCCAGCAGCGCGTCATCCGGCAGGCCCTGGCCAATGCCAGGCTGTCGACCGCCGACATCGACGCCGTCGAAGCCCACGGCACCGGCACCGCCCTCGGCGACCCCATCGAAGCCCAGGCACTCCTGGCCACCTACGGACAGAACCGCCCCGCCGACCAACCCCTCTGGCTGGGCTCGCTCAAATCCAACATCGGCCATACCCAGGCCACCGCGGGGATCGCGGGCGTCATCAAGATGGTGCAGGCCATGCGGCATGGCGTACTGCCCAGGACACTCCACGCCGACGAGCCCACCACCAAGGTGGACTGGACAACGGGTGCGGTGTCCCTGCTCACCGAGGCCCGGCCCTGGCCGGAGACCGGACACGCCCGCCGCGCCGGTGTCTCCTCCTTCGGCGTCAGCGGCACCAACGCCCACCTCATCCTCGAACAGGCCCCGGAAGAAGCGGCCGCCGAAACGGAAGCCACAGAACCGGAGGCTCCCGGGCTGGTGGCCACGGGGGGCGCGGTGCCGTGGGTGCTGTCCGCCAAGAGCCCGGCGGGGCTACGGGCGCAGGCCGAGCGTCTGATCACCCACCTTCACGCCCATCCCGACACCGACCCGGTGGACCTGGGCTGGTCGCTGGCCACCACCCGCGCCGCGCTGGAACACCGTGCGGTCGTTCTCGCCACGGATCTCGACCAGGCGACGGCCGCCCTCACCGCCCTCAGCGAAGGGCAGCCCCACCCCAACCTGGTCACCGGGGAGACCGGCACCGACGGCAAGACGGTGTTCGTCTTCCCCGGCCAGGGAGCGCAGTGGACTGGCATGGGAGCCCAACTCCTCGACACCTCACCCGTCTTCGCGGCTCGCCTCCACGAATGCGCCGAAGCCCTCGCCCCCTACACCGACTGGAACCTCATCGACGTCATCACCAA
>NZ_JAERRG010000104.1 GCF_016741935.1 Streptomyces endocoffeicus
AAGTTCGAGCGGCGGCGAGGCGAGGCGGCGGTGCTGGTCGAGCCGTTCGGGCGGCTCGGGATCGCTGACCGGGAGGCGCTGGAAGCGGAGGGCTCCCGGCTGCTGGCGGCCACCGATCCGCAGGCGTCGGCCCATGCCGTCCGCTTCACAGGTAGCTGAGTTCGGCCCTTGACCCGACTGCATCCGTCCGGCTGCCGGAGCCAGAGCAGGCGCTCCCGCACCGAACACCAGGGGCGTGGAGTACGTCGAACTCCTTCGCCCGCGCCGTGTAGGGTAGGCGGGCCGACGCGGGGTGGAGCAGCTCGGTAGCTCGCTGGGCTCATAACCCAGAGGTCGCAGGTTCAAATCCTGTCCCCGCTACCAATGCAGCAGGCTCCCTCGACGCTATGTCGAGGGAGCCTGCTGCGTGTCCGGGCGTTGCCCTACTGAGCCGCCCCGATGGCGACCCGGCGTGATGCAGGGGCGGGGCCGGCGCCCGGTGAGCGCGATATCGTGGATCGCCTGATGTCTGCTCGTTTCCATGACCTGGCAGGAGCGCCCCGCGTGCCCGAGGACCCCATAGCCCACGGCGAGCTGTCCGCTTTGACCCGGCGTTTCGAAGAGGCCGCGGAGAAGAACGACCGCGAGTTCAGGATCATCAAGAGCGACCTGACCGCGGTGCGTCCCAAGATCGGGAACCTCGACCAGAAGGCCGGGAACCTTGACCACAAGGTCGACCATCTGAAAGGCGACATGGAAGAGCTCGGCCAGAAGATGGACCGTAACCAGGCGCAGATCGTCGAGCTACTCGCCGGGCGTAGCGAGCCGCGGATCGTCGTGGCCCCGGCGAGCACGACACGGAGCGAGGCAGCATGAGCGAGGCAGCAGCCGACGGACACGGCCCCCTGATCCCGCAGCCCAAGGCGACCGCGGAGGAACTGCGTGCCGCACTGGTGCGGATCGCGCCGAACCAGGTGGCCGCATTCGACGCCGACCGGACGAAGGCGATGGCGGCCGCTCGTGAGCATGTGGACGCGGCGTCGATGCGGCGGTTCCTGCGACAGTGGGCGTTGACCGTGGCGATCGAGCGCCACCCCGCCCGCGCAGCACGCCTGCGCGAGCTGGAGGCACGCGCCGCTCAAGTGGAGGACCTGACGGAGGCCCGCGCAATCGCCGCCGAGGTGTCCGCCATCCAGACCGAGGCGGCAGACGAGGCGGGTATCGACCGGCGGGCCGGCGGGTGACCGGCGAGAGTGGATGGCGGTGGGAGTACGAGCCCGGCTTCGAGCACGTGGCGAAGGGACTGCCTGAACGCGTCGTCGCTGAAGTGGAGAGGCTCGCCGGACAGCTCATCGACCTGGCCGAGATGGGGATCGACGTCACGGACATCGGAGAAGGCCCGCGTCCAGGGGCCGCCGGCGGCGTGCGGCGCCTTCCCCTCCTCGAGGACGGTTTCATGCTGGCGCTGCCCCTGCCCCGCTTACAGCTGATCGCCATCACGTACATCTGCCCGCCCTTCGCGGACCTGTAGCCCCCTCCAAGCGCCGTAACTCATCAGCACGGCCCAACGAGATGAAGGGGCCGCGCCCACCGGACAGCGGCGGACGCGGCCCCTTCAAGCTCTGGGGGGAAGTCTTCAGGCAGGCGGCCGGGCGGCTTGATCAGTCGCCGTCGCCGTCGTTGCCATCCTGGTCGAGGTGCCCCCGGTCACCCTTCGCCGTCTACTGGACGCCGCGCAGGTGGTCTTGGCGGGCGGTGACCAGGGCGCGCCAGCGCTCCCGGACGGTGTGTGCGTCGTCGAGCCACTGAATGGCGCTGTCGGCGGGCTGAGGCAGGTCGCCCATGGCGGTGGCGATGTCGACGTAGTAGGCGAAGTCACCGTTCGCGGTTGCCTCGCGCAGGCGGTCGATGGTGGCTGTCAGGTCATCCTGTGCGCCGCGTATGGAGTGGTGGAAGGCGACGGTGGTCTGGATGAGTGGGGTGAGCCAGGGAAGGCCGGCAGCGGTGCTCTCGGTGTGCAGGACGGTGGCGCGGTCGGTGATGTCGCGGTCGGTGCCGGCGTCGCGGATGAGGGCGGCGACGGCGCGGGTGTGTCCGGTCAGCACCAGCGCGATCTGCTCGTAGTCGCGGGGCTCGAGTGCGTCGTCGGCGCTGGTCTAGGACAGTACCGCTTTGACCAGCGACGCGTAGGGCTCGCGGTCGTACGGCTGGTTCGCCTCGATCAGCCCCTGGAGGTCGTACAGCCCCTGGTTCACCGCGCGGCCGTCCCTTCGTAAGGCGGGACCGTCAGGCGGCGCAGGTGCGTGGTGAGCCAGTCGGTGGGGACCAGGCGGGGCGGGGATGGGTGCGGCGGGCTGATCCAGTGCGCCGCCGGGGTGCCGTGCTCGGTGACCGGGATGAGCAGCTGGCTGCCGGTGGAGAGCACGCGCACGCCGGGCAGGCCGATGGCGGCGGTGCTCGTGCCGGGGAGCACCAGGATGTACAGCACGTCGCGGATCTGGATCGCGAACGGAGAAGCGATGAAGGACTTCCACGACCTGACCCAGACTTCGTAACGCCGCACGGCGGGTGGCATCAATTCGTTGTCGGCTCCGCACGTGTCAACTGCCCCTTTTCGTGCGTAGCAGGCGCAGGCCGACGAGGCTTTGGAGTTTCATCGCGGCGGCGGCCATGGCGGGGACCGCGAAGCCACCGCGTGCCCCGAGTGAGTCGATCGCCCAGCCAGTGACTGCCGCCGCGGCGGCCGAGCCCGCCGCACTGGCGGAGCCGAGCCAGGAGAACGCCTGGGTCAGGACGGTGTGGTGGACGGTCGACTCGGTGAGCACCGAGAAGAGCACCAGAAGGGGCTGGATCGTGGCACCGGTCACGACCACGGCCAGCCCAAGCCCGAACGGCGAGCCGACCGTGAGCAACGGCAACGTGGCGAGCATCAGCGCACTGGTCACCGCCAGCAGTTGCACCGGGGGTGCGGCACGCCACCGGCGCAGCCCGTACAACCATCCGGCCAGCAGACCACTGCAACTGGAGACGGCGAAGATCGGGGCCGCGGCGCCCGGTGCACCGTGCTCCACCACGAAGGCGGTCACCGACACCTGCATGGCACCGAAGAGGACTCCGAGAGCGAGATTGAGGCCCATCAGCACGAAGACCGCGCCGCACAGCAACGACCGGTCCTTGTGAGCGTGCATGGCGCTGTCGATCGTCGGTGAGGGCGCGCTGCTGCGCTGCGCCGCCAAGACCAGACCGCCGACCACTGACAACGAGGCGGCCAGCACCGTCCCGGCCACGGGATGTCCGGCCGCGGCGAGCGCGCTGACCAACATCGGGCCCACGAGGAAGGCCACCGCGTTGCTCATCGACTCCAGCGCGAAAGCGGTGGGTAGTTCCGCTGCTCGGCCAGGGCGCAGTAGTGTCGCCCAGCGTGCCGCAGACATCGCGCTGAGCTGGGGAAAGCTGGCTCCGACCAGCGCACCGCCCAGAACCAGGAGGGGGGCGGAAGCATCTGCGGTGACCAGGGACATGAGGACGGCCACCGCAGCGGCGTGGGCGAGCAGTGAGGGCGGGAGGACACGGGTCTGCCCGAACCGGTCCACAAGACGGGCCAGTTGTGGCGCCACGAGCGCGTCGGTCACCGCGAACCCTCCGCTGACCAAGCCGGCCGCGGCGAAGGAGCCAGTCTGGTCGTGCACGAGCCAGAGGATGCTGAGGCTGGTCATCGCAAGACCGACCCGTCCGAGCGATGCTGGCAAGAAGAAAGCTGCGGCGCCCGGGGCACGCAGCAGGGAACGATAGTTCGCCGATGGCACGGCGAGTCCATTTCGCTGCCCGGCGGGACGGCACGCCCAAGTCGTCGGTGCCCGAATGTACCGACCCGTTGTCGCCGCCTGGAATCGTCCAGTGTAGGCGCGGAGAGGGGACACGCGCCCCGCACCGACTCCATCACCGGGCAGAATTCTCGATGTGCTGTTGATGGCTGTGAATCGCTTCAATTCTCAGCCATCGGGGCCTCCGATGTCCATCACGCTGGGGATCGGAATGTCCTGTCGCAGCGCATCTGGCAGATAGCAGCTCGCTGACCTGCGGAGGCGGCAGGTGGTTTGAGAACGTCGACGGTTGGCGTTCTCAAACCACCTGGCTTTCACAGAAATAAGGTTCATGGTTGAAGGAGGGGGCGATCAACGGTGATTCCATACGAGCGTGTAGCGCCAGAACAGCCGACGGCGTAGTTGTGCGCCGGGCAGGACCGA
>NZ_JAERRG010000105.1 GCF_016741935.1 Streptomyces endocoffeicus
GTGCTGACCGGTGCTGACCCCTTTGGGGTGTGGTCGGTGGTTGGCGTGTCGAGTCGGCTTGAGGCAGCGGTTCCCTATCGGTGTCAGATGTGGCGCAAGTCACCAGGCAAAGATATGGCTATTGCTCCAAATATTGATCGATATCCTTTTCTGGCTACCTGGACTGGTGTGCGAGGCGATGTCTACTCTCGCGTTCACGATTCCATCGCGAGTTGTTCATAACTGAGCAAGGTCTGGGGAGGCCTTGTGGGGGGAGTCTGCTATGCCTTTGGGCGGACCGACTGTCCACGGTCGCTGATGAGTCCGGTGGTCAGGTCGACGTCAACTACTCCGCCGAGGCATGCGACTGGAACTCCCTCCCGGCCCCGCAGACGAACACCACTCGCTGCTTCCCGCAGTACATCGGCGGCAGTACGAGCGATGACCCCGAGCGGCAGTGGTTCAACAAGTACGTGGTCACTTCCGTGACCACAACCGACCGCACCGGTGGAGCGCCTGATCAGGTGACCGCCTACGACTACAAGGGTGGCGCGGCCTGGCATTACGACGATGACGACGGACTGACCAAGGAGAAGTTCAAGACCTGCCGGATGCCCAGCCTCACCCTTCCGCCCCAGGCCGTCACCCAGGACCAGGCGCCACTGCACCAGCACCGCCGACTCGCCCTGCTCCGACGGGTCCTCAACGATGACTTTCTGCCTCTGCGGAGCCGCATCGTTGCCGCACTCGTTCTCGTCTATGCCCAGCCTGTCAGCCGCATCGTTCGCCTCACCATCGACGACATCACCACCATCTCCGTCTGCCTGGGGGATCCACCGTCTCCCCTCCCGGAGCCCGTCGCCGAACTGATGCGGGCTTACGTCCACGCCCGCCGGCACCTGCCCTACGCCAGCAGCCGAAGCGCCCGTTGGCTCTTCCCCGGCCGCCAGTCCGGGCAGCCGATGAATCCGGCCAGCCTCCAGGCCCACCTCCGCGAGATCGGTGTCCCCCCGCAGCGCGGCAGGACTTCCGCGATCCGCCAACTTGTCCTCCAGGCCCCGGCCCCCGTCATCGCGAAGGCCCTCGGCTACCACGACAAGACCGCCACACGGCTGGTCACCGAAGCCGGCGGAACCTGGAGCCGATACGCCCCTGGCGACCATGAAAGGCGCCGATGACTGACAATGCCGGGATGACCCGACCCAGAATCCGTGTCGCCGCATACGTAATCCGGCATCGCGCCTTCCCTGAAGTTCTGGTGTTCGACCACGTTGGTATGCCGGAGGCCGGCACCCAAGTCCCCGCGGGAGGAGCCAAATCAGGCGAAGGACTGGAAGAAGCGGTCCTTCGAGAGGTCGCCGAGGAGACCGGCTTGCTGACAGCCACGGTAGTCCGGCAGATCGCCGTGGAGGACAAGCCCCATCCCGACACAGGTCAGCCACGACGAACCAGCTTCTTCTTCCTCCAGGCACCAGCAGACACCCCCGATGCGTGGGACCACCACGTCCACGGCGACGGAGACGATGCCGGCCTCGCCTTCGCCTGCCGGTTCCTCCCCATTCCCCTGAAACAACCACTGGCCGACGACCAAGACGCATGGCTCGGCCACCTCGATCCGCGCTGGACCACCGTGACCGGCGACATTCAGTAATCAGGAGCCGGACTCATCCGCTGAATACGCGACACCGCAACATGCGAACCCACCAATCCCGAGGGCCACCTCCGCCAGTAGCTGATCTTGAAGCTCTGAGTGCCCGGATGACGGCGGTGTCGCCAAACAGGGTGATACCGCCGTGGCCTCCTGTGACAGGGCTCGGGCGTACGGTGGAGCTATGTCCGGGTGGGTACGCCGCTGCGCGTACATCAACTGCTCCAAGCCGCTGTCGGCGAACTCCCGCAGCGACAGGCACTTCTGCGACCGCTCGTGCAAGATCGCGCACTTACGGTGGCACCGTCACCGCTTGGAGGCCGTCACCATCGGCCTGTAGTACACCCTGGGCCGGGAGACCGAGGATGTCGTGCGCTGTCCGGTCTGCGGCCACCGCTTCGCACTCGGGCACGGTCACCGGCGCGTGAAGCGGTCTATGCGGCCCGCGTGTCGCCAGTGTTCCATCGCAACGATCCTTGAGCGTTCTCACCGAAGTCTGGTGGCTGGGCGTCTTTCGTGTCGAAGGATGAGCGGCTGATCAGAGCCGGGTCGGAAGCCAGGTTTGTCGCGCAGTCTTTGTGTCGTTGGGGTGTGTCAGCGCAGCGCCAGGTGCAGCGGCCTTGTCGGGCTGGGCGCTCAGGTGCGGAACCCCAGCGGCGACCGGTTCAGCTTCCGTTCTGCTGCCAGCAGGTAGGCCACGGGTGAGCCGGTTCGCTGCTCCCGACGGGCCTTCAGGCGGCCCGCGATGTAGGGAACGACGGTGAGCGCGACCGCCGCGGTCCCGACCGCCGGGTGGCCTTCGGAGATGGCCAGGCTGCCCAACGCCGTGCCGGAGGCGGCCCCGAGGTCCACCTTCAACCCCAGCGTGCCCACCGTCGACTCGATGCCGAACGCACGCAGCGCCCGGCGCAGTTCGTCCAGTTGAGGCTTGGTGGCCCGCTCATAGAGCGCCTGCAGATGGGCCTGGGCGAGCGCGGAGTTCTCGACAGCGGCAATCTGCTCCAGTTCGGTTGCCAGGGAGTCGATGTGCGCGTGGAAGGCCGCGAGCTCGGGCGCGTACCGCTGTCGGAAGCCCAACAGCCGGGAAACGGGCACAGCGGCGATTCTCTCGGGCCGGATCACCGCGCGGAGCGAGAGATGGACGTAGGCGGCCCGGGTGTCCTCGAAAGCCGGGGTCACGGGCTGATCGAGCAGATCGGCGAGCTGGTCGAGAGCACCCACCGCGTGGTGCATCCGCAGATCGTCAGTCACGGGTGACAGTGCATTGTGACGGGCGACGGTGTCAGCCAGGGCGGTCAGGTAGACGGTGCCCAGCTTGGGACGCAGGCCGACCCACGGGTCCCGCTCGTTGACCTGGCGGGCCACACCCGCTTCGACCAGGTGGCGCCGCAGCTCATCCGAAATCTTGGTGCCGGTGCCGCCACAGTAGATCCACAGCAGCTTTCGGGAGTGGCTGAGCGGCACCATGGTGAGGGGGTCTTCCACCTGCTGGCTGAGCGGCACCATGAGGAACTCCTCACCCGCGGAGACGTCGAGTGCGGGATCTGACGCTCGCAGCGCTCTGGCGGCCTCGTACCGCGCAGCCGGGCCCTCGCCCCCGAGAATTTCGAAGAAGGCGCCGGCCACCGTCTCCAGGTCGTGCCTGCTCGGGGCAGTCTCGTGCAGCAGATCACTCTCCCCGCGGATTGCGCGGACTACCTCGCTGTCGCGATCATCGACCGCGCGTGGACGAAGCCTGACGATCCTTTCCCATGACAGCAGCGCGAGCTTGAGCCAGTCGCTGTCCTGGAAGTGCATCCACGGGTAGTACAGAGCGATTGACGCCATTTCCCTTCCGACTCCTCAACCCACCTCATCCGCGGCCCAGTCTGGCCAAGCACCGGCCGAGAAGCGAGCAGCCCTGCACACGGCGGCTCCCGCCCACGCACGTTGCGGGCAGGGATGCCGCCCGCTCGGACTCCGCATGAGGCTCTTTGCGCCAACCCTTCGAGGCGACAGACGCCCACCCACCAGACTTCGGTGAGAACGCTCGAGGTTCGTTGCTACGGAACAGCCAGGCCACCTACCGGGCCGCAAGGCGGCCGAGCGAGTACGCGAAGGCGTCACTTCCCCTTCTGC
>NZ_JAERRG010000106.1 GCF_016741935.1 Streptomyces endocoffeicus
CCAGCCGGAGCGTTCATCGGGCGGCGGACGTGGTGGACCAGCAGGTCGAGGAGTGGCGCGCGGTCTATGACTCCCTCTACGGGGACCGGGCCGCCACTTCGCTGAGCGAGGACTTCGTCGGTTGGGACAGCAGCTACGACCAGCGGCCCATCCCCCTGCCGGAGATGCGGGAGTGGCTGGCCACGACCGTGGACCGCATCAGCGCGCTCGGCCCGCGCGATGTCCTGGAGATCGGGGTTGGCACCGGTCTGCTCCTGTCACGTCTGGCTCCGGACTGTGCGAGCTACTGGGGCACCGACGTCTCGGCCTCCGCCATCGCCGCCCTGGATCAGCGTGTGGCGCAGGATCCCGCGCTGGGCGCAGGCGACGGCCGGATGACGCTCGAGTGCCGGCCCG
Organism: Streptomyces endocoffeicus; assembly: GCF_016741935.1. Classification (GTDB taxonomy): domain Bacteria; phylum Actinomycetota; class Actinomycetes; order Streptomycetales; family Streptomycetaceae; genus Streptomyces; species Streptomyces endocoffeicus. The sequence goes on from NZ_JAERRG010000106.1 coordinate 397, forward strand.
CCCATGACTTCAGCACACTGCCCGAGGGCCACTTCGACACCGTCGTCATCAACTCCGTCGTCCAGTACTTCCCGAACGTCGACTACCTGACCGACGTCATCACCCATGCCATGGCGGTCCTCAAGCCCGGCGGAAAGCTGTTCATCGGGGACGTACGCAACCTTCGCCTGCTGCGCTGCTTCGCCACCGCGGTCGGCCTCACCCAGGCGCCCGCGGGGACCACGCCGGAGAGCCTGCGCGCCACCGTGGACAACGCCATCCGCCTGGAGCGCGAACTCCTGGTGGACCCGGAGTACTTCACCACCCTCACGTCCGCCGTGCCCGCCATCGGCGCCGTCGACGTCCGCGTCAAGCGCGGCTCGGCGCGCAACGAACTCACCCGGCACCGCTACGACGTCATCCTCACCAAGGCTCCCGTCACGCCCCTCGCCACCGAACACGCGCCACACCTCCGGTGGGGCGAGGACATCCATACGGTGGACGACCTGCGCGACGCGCTGACGGGAGACCGCCGCCCACGAGCGCTGCGGGTGACCGGCATCCCCAACACCCGGCTGACCGGCGAGCTCACCGCCCTGCACCGGATCGACACCGGTGCCGACCCGGACGACGCCCGGCACCACCTCACGGCAGCGGCCCCGACGGCCGGGCGTGACACCTCGGGGACGGAGCCGGACACGGAGCCGGACACCGAGCTGGACGCAGGGCCGGACCCGGAAGCGCTCCACCGGCTCGCCGAGGCTCGCGGCTACGACCTGGCACTGCGCTGGGTGACCGATGAAGCGCGTCTGGACGGTGTGTTCATCGACCTCAACGCCGACCGGCATATGGCAACCCCTGATGAGACCATCCGCGACACCGCCACCCTCGACGGGCCCACTGTCGGCGTCCCCACCCTCGACATCGCCGCACCGCCCTCCACCACCCCCCGCCGTCCCGCCTCCGCCTACGCCAACGAGCCGGGGCTGGCCCACGGGACCGATGCGGTGGTCGCCTCGCTCCGGTCGTATCTCAGCGAGCGGCTGCCCGCCCATATGGTGCCCTCGGCGGTCATCGCGCTCGACCGGATGCCGCTCACGGCGAACGGCAAGCTCGACCGCGCGGCCCTCCCCGCACCCGACTTCTCCGCGCTCGCTTCGGGACGGCCGGCTGCCACGCCCCTGGAGGCACGACTGTGTGCCCTCTTCGGCGAGGTGCTCGGCATCCCCGATGTAGGCGCGGACACGAGCTTCTTCAACCTGGGTGGCGACAGTGTCCTCGCCATGCGGCTGGTCAGCCGCGCCCGCTCGGAGGGACTCGTCCTCACACCGGGGCAGGTCTTCCAACACCGGACGCCGGAAGGGCTCGCTTCCATCGCCCACTCCGGGGAGGGCCCGGCGACCCCGTCGCAGGAGCTCACCTCCGGGGACGCGGGGCCCTTGGTAACCCTCACCCCACCCGAATACGAGAGCCTGTCGGCGGAGTCCACCGGCCTGTCGGCGAAAGCCACACACGCTACGCACGCCACGCACGCCACGCACGCCACGCACACCGCCGAGACCACGCACACCACGCACACCGCCGACACCGCGGAGCTGCTGCCGCTGACCCCACTCCAGAGCGGGCTGCTGTTCCACGCCGTGTACGACGAGGCGGCCCCGGACGTCTATCTGGTGCAGTTCACCTTCCACCTCGAAGGGGAGGTCAGCGGCCCGCGCTTCCGGCGGGCGGCGGATGCCCTGCTGCGCCGCCATCCGAACCTGGCCGCGTCCTTCCACCACCACGGACTGTCCCAGCCCGTGCAGGTGGTGGCGCCCGCCGTCCCCTCCGTCTGGCACGAGCTGGATCTCAGCGACCTTCCCGAAGACGAGCGCCCCGCCGCGTTCGACCGGTGGCTGGCCGAGGACCGCGCCACGCGGTTCGACCTCACCCGGCCGCCACTGATCCGCTTCGCTCTCGTCCAGTGGGGCGCGGATCAGTACCGGGTGGTGATGACCAGCCACCACATCCTGCTGGACGGCTGGTCAGTGCCGCTCGTCGTCCAGGAGCTGTTCACGCTGTACGAGCGGGACGGGGACGACTCGGGCCTGCCCGCCACCGCGCCCTACCGGGAGTACCTGGGCTGGCTGCGACGGCAGGACCGGGACGCGGCCCGCGCCGCCTGGCGCACGGCGCTGGCCGGTGTGGCGGAGCCCACCCTGCTGGCACCGGCCGATCCGGGCCGTACGACCGTGGCGCCCGACGAGATGGCCGTCGATCTGTCGCTGGAGCGGACCGCCCAACTCGCGCAGCGCGCCCGGCGGATGGGGCTCACCCTCAACACGCTGGTGCAGACCGCGTGGGCCATCCTGCTGGGTCGGCTGACCGGCCGGGACGACGTGGTGTTCGGTACGACGGTGGCGGTGCGCCCGGCGGAGGTGGCGGGCATCGAGTCGTTGGTCGGGCTGTGCATCAACACGGTGCCGGTACGTGTCCGGGTGCCGGTCGGCCGACCGGTGGAGGAGCTGCTGGCGGCCGTACAACGCCAGCACGGCGAGCTTTCCGCGCACCACCACCTGGGGCTGTCGGAGCTACGGCCCGCCGGCGGAACGGGGCAGCTCTTCGACACGGTGGTGGTCTTCGAGAACTACCCCGTGGGCGCCGGTGCCCACGCCCAGGCGGCCCGCGCCGGGCTGCGGCTGACGGCCACCGATGGTCAGGACGCCACGCACTACCCACTCTCGGTGGTCGTGGTCCCGGGCGAACGGCTGCGGTTGCGCCTCGGCTACCGTCCGGATGTGTTCGAGGCCCCGGCCATGCGGGCGGTGGCGCAGCGGCTGGTCCGCGTCCTGGAGGCCATCGCCGACGATCCGGGCCGGAACGTCGATCGGATCGACGTGCTCTCGGATGACGAGCGGAAGCGGCTGGTACCGCGCCGGGACGCCAGTGTCACGGTGGCCGACCCGAAGGTGTCGTTGTCGGGGTTGTTCGAGGAGTGGGTCGTACGGACTCCGGACCAAGTGGCTGTGGTCCACGAAGACCAACGGTGGACCTACCAAGAGGTGAACCAGCGCGCGAACCAACTGGCCCGGCTGCTATTGGAAGCCGGCGCCGGACCCGAACACCGCATCGCGCTGGCTCTCCCCCGCTCACCGTGGACCATCACCGCCATCTTGGCTGTCCTCAAAACGGGTGCCGCCTACGTACCGCTGGACCCCGACTACCCCGAACAACGCCTCGCCTACCTGCTCAGCGACAGCGACCCCACCGTCCTGATCACCACCACCAACGTCGCCCACACCCTCCCCACACCCGCCGAAGCGAAAGCCGTGCCTCGGGTGCTATTGGACGATTCCCACACCACCGCCCGCCTCGAGGCTCTC
>NZ_JAERRG010000107.1 GCF_016741935.1 Streptomyces endocoffeicus
GTTACTGGCTGGACACCGCGCCCCCGGGCCGACACCGCGCCAACGCGACAACGGGCCCGGACCCGCACACCGGATTCTGGGAGGCCGTGGAGCGCGAGGACCTGGAAGGGCTGGCCCGGACGCTGCGGTTGGAGGAGTCACAGGCGGAGTTGACGACCCTGCTGCCCGCGCTGTCAGCGTGGCATCGACAGCGGAGCGCGGCGTCCACGATGGACGCGTGGCGGTATCGCGAGGGCTGGAAGCCGCTACCCGACACCGCCACGCCCGCGCTGTCCGGCAGCTGGCTCGTCGTCCTGGCACCCGACCAGAAGGGCGATGCGCTGTACGAGGCGATCGCCACGGCCCTCAGCCGCCACGGGGCCACGGTGGAAACGGTGATCGTGACGCCCGACGATCCACGCCACTGGGCCGACACCCTCGCAGCCCTCACCCCACACACCACGGCGCACACCACCGGGCACACCACAGGGCACACCACCGCGCCCGTCGTCGGCTTGCTCTCGCTGCTCGCCCGCGACGAGACCGCCGGGCTGCACCGCACCCTGCGGCTGATCCAGGGCCTGGAGGCGGCGGGGCTGTTCGCGCCGCTGTGGTGTGTCACCCAGGGTGCGGTGTCCGTCGGCGACCACGATCCGCTGACCGGCCCGGCGCAGGCGCTGGTGTGGGGTCTGGGCCGGGTGGCGGCACAGGAACTCGCCACCCGATGGGGCGGGTTGGTGGATCTGCCGCAGGATCTGGACGAACGGACGACGGCCCGGCTGTGTGCCGTACTGGCCGCCGAGAACGACGAGGATCAGGTCGCGGTCCGCGCCACCGGGGTCCTCGGGCGCCGTGTCGTCAGGGCGCCACGCCTCGGCGATGTGCTCGACGACGGCTGGTCCCCCGGCCCGGGCACGGTCCTGATCACCGGTGGCACCGGCGCCCTCGGCAGCCAGGTGGCCCGTCGGCTCGCGGCCCGTGGCGCCGAGCATCTGCTGCTCGTCAGCCGTCGCGGGGACACCGCGCCGGGAGCGGCCGAGCTGGTGGCCGAGCTGACCACCTCGGGGGCCAAGGCGACCGTGGCGGCCTGCGATGTCGGGGACGCCGACGCGCTCCGCGCGCTTCTGGCGTCGATTCCGGCCGCGTACCCCCTGACCTCGGTGTTCCACACGGCGGCCGTGCTGGACGACGCCGCGATCACCGCCCTCACCCCCGAGCAGGTGGACCGGGTGCTGCGGGTGAAGGCCGATGCGGCGTGGCGGCTGCATGAGCTGACCCGGGACCTGGAGCTGTCCGCGTTCGCGCTGTTCTCCTCCCTGGCGGGCACCGTGGGCATGGTGGGTCAGGGCAACTACGCGCCCGCCAACGCCTACATGGACGCCCTGGCTCGCCACCGCCGCACGCGCGGGCTGGTGGCCACCTCCGTGGCCTGGGGCTCCTGGGCGCAGGGCGGTATGGCCGAACGGGACGCGGTGACCGAGCTGCGGCTGCGCCATGGCGTACCGCTGCTGCCGCCGGAGTCGGCGCTCCTCGCGCTGGAGGCAGCGTTGGCGGATGACGAAACGGCCCTGGTGATCGCCGATATCGACTGGGACCGCTTCGCCCACGCCTACACCGCCGCCCGCCCCAGCCACCTCCTCGATGAGATCCCCGAGGCCCGGCGGGCGCTCGCCATAGTCGACGGTGCGGCGGCCCCGGCGCCGGGCGGCGGTAGGGGCAGTACGGGCGGTACGGTGGCGACCTTGCGCGACCGGCTCGCCGACGCGAAGCCCGAGGAGCGCGAACGGCGGCTCCTCGAGGCCGTACGCGGTCAGGTGGCCGCCGTCCTCGGCCATGGCTCGGCCGAGGCCGTGGGCACCAGGCGGCCGTTCCTGGAGCTCGGCCTGGACTCGGTCACGGCGGTGGAGCTGCGCAACCGGCTCGGGAGCGTCACGGGTCTCCAACTGCCCGCCACCGTGATCTTCGACTTCCCGACCGTGACCGAGCTCGTCGACTACCTGTACGCACAGCTCTTCAGCGGCATCGACGGCGCCTCGTATGGCGGCGCCACGGGTGACGGTGCCGCGAGTGACGGTGCCGCCGAACTCGACGGCCTGGAACGGCTGTTGGGGTCACTGCCGAGCGACGCCCCCGCCCGTTCCGAGATCGCCGACCGGCTGCGCCGGCTGCTCCGCTCCGCCGTGGACGCCATGGACGCCATCGACGCCGTAGGCACCGTGGACACCGCCGAGGAGCCGGTGACGTCCGACGATCTCGAAGCGGCCACCAACGACGAGCTCTTCGACTACATCGAGAAGGAGTTCGGGATCTCCTGATCCCGTTCCGCCCGGCCCGCTGACCGGCCGGTCCTCCGCCATACCCACCTCTCACCGCCGACTCTTCGCATGGAGCCCCGACATGGACGATGTGCACAAGCTCCGCCACTATCTGACCCGGGTCACCGCGGAGCTCAAGGAGACGCGGGCGCAACTGCGGGTGGCGGAGTCCGCGGCCGCCGAGCCGGTGGCGATCGTCGGGATGAGCTGCCGCTATCCCGGCGGAGTGGCCTCGCCCGAGGCGCTGTGGGAGCTCGTCGAAGGCGGCGGGGACGCCATTTCCGGGTTCCCGGTCGACCGTGGCTGGGATCTGGCGGGGCTGGTCGACCCGGACGGCGAACGGCCGGGTACCTCGTACACCGCCGAGGGCGGATTCCTGCACACCGCGGGCGAGTTCGACGCCTCCTTCTTCGGCATCTCCCCACGTGAGGCGCTCGCGATGGACCCCCAGCAGCGACTGCTGCTGGAGACGTCCTGGGAGCTGTTCGAGCGAGCGGGCATCGATCCGGTGTCGCTGCGCTCCAGCCGGACCGGGGTGTTCATCGGCGCCAGCTTCCATGACTACGGCAGCAGGCTGCCCGCGATCCCGGAGGAAGTCGAGGGCCATGCCATGACCGGTGTCGCGGGCAGTGTCGTCTCCGGGCGTATCGCCTACACCTTCGGGCTGACCGGCCCGGCCCTCACCGTGGACACCGCGTGTTCGTCCTCGCTGGTGGCGATGCATCTGGGAGTGCGGGCGCTGCGCGACGGCGAGTGCGGGATGGCGGTCGTCGGCGGTGTCGCCGTGATGTCCACGCCGGATCTGTTCACCGAGTTCAGCAGGCAGCAGGGGCTGGCCCGGGACGGCCGGTGCAAGGCGTTCTCCGCCGCCGCGGACGGCATGGGCGCGGCCGAGGGCGTCGGGCTGCTGCTGGTGGAACGGCTGTCCGACGCCCGCCGCAACGGCCACCAGGTGCTCGGCGTGATCCGTGGCACCGCGGTCAATCAGGACGGTGCCTCCAACGGGCTCACCGCGCCCAACGGCCCCGCCCAACGGCGGGTGATCCAGGACGCGCTGGCCGACGCGGGCGTGGCCTCGTCCGAGGTGGATGTGATCGAGGCGCACGGGACCGGTACGGCCCTGGGCGACCCCATCGAGGCACAGGCGCTGCTCGCCACGTACGGCCAGGACCGGGCCGCCGAACGCCCCGCGCTGCTGGGCTCGGTGAAATCCAACCTCGGCCACACCCAGGCGGCGGCGGGCGTGGCCGGTGTGATCAAGATGGTCATGGCGATGCGCCATGACGTCGTACCCCGCACCCTGCATGTGGACGAGCCGACGCCGCATGTGGACTGGGGCTCTGGTGCGGTGGAGCTGGTGACGGAGAACGCGCC
>NZ_JAERRG010000108.1 GCF_016741935.1 Streptomyces endocoffeicus
CCGGGAGGAGACGTACACCGTCGTCACCGCGGTGGCCCGGCTCCACGCCCATGGGATTGCTGTCGACTGGGCGGCGTTCTTCGCCAGGACGGGTGCCCGTGTCACCGATCTCCCGACCTACGCGTTCCAGCGGCAGCGGTACTGGCAGATGCCGGACGCCCTTGGCGGGGATCTGGCCGTCATGGGCATCGAGGGTGCCGGGCACCCGATTCTGGGCGCGGTCGTGGCGGTGCCGGACACGGGCGCGGTCGTCCTCACCGGCCAGCTTTCGGTGACGCGGCAACCGTGGCTCGCCGATCACGACGTGCTCGGAACGGTGACGTTCGCCGGGAGCGGGCTTGTCGAGATGGCGCTCCAGGCGGGCCGCCAGGTCGGCTGCGACGCGCTGCGGGAACTCGTCGCGGAGAGCCCGCTGCCGCTGCCCGGCGACGTGCCGGTCGCGGTCCGCGTCGTCATGGGCGCCGCCGGCCCGTCCGGGGAACGGACGGTTCAGATCTATTCGCGTGTGGACGGCGGCGGCGAGGACGACGCTCCGTGGCGCCGGCACGCCGGCGGCGTCTTGGCGAGTGAGCCGCGGTTCGAGCCGGAGGTCCCGGCCGAGTGGCCGCCGCGCGGAGCCGAGCAGGTCGACGTGCCGGGCGTCCACGCGCGGCTGCTGGAGATCGGCTACGGACACGGCCCGACCTTCCAGGCGCTGAACGCGGTGTGGCGGCGCGGCGAGGACCTCTTCGCGGAGATCTCGCTCCCGGAGGACGCCGACCGGGACGGTTTCGTCCTGCATCCCGCGATGCTCGACGCGGCCGTCCAGCTCTCCCGCTTCGGCGGCGGCGCCGAACTGGAGTCGGCATGGCGGGGCGTGGTCGCTCAGACCACGGACTCGGCGGTGCTCCGCGCGCACGTCGCACCCCATGGGGACGGTGGTGTGTCGATCACGCTGTCCGAGCCCGGCGGACGACACGTGATCTCCATTGGCTCGGTCGAGTCGCGGCCGGTCTCGGCGGGCGAACTCGCCTCCGCCGCGGGCACCCGTCCGGTGTCGCTGCTGCGCCTGGAGTGGGTGCCCGCGCCGGGGGCCGCCGAGGCCGGGGCCATGCCCACCGACTTCACCTGGTCCTCCCATGAGACCGCCCTGTCCGGGAAGGCCGTGCCCGACTTCGCCGTCGCCCCGGCTCCCGCCGCGCTCGGCGAGATGTTGGCGCTCCTCAAGGACTGGATCGCGGACGAGCGGTCCGCCACGTCGAAGCTCGTCGTCGTCACGAGGAACGCGGTCGCGGTCGACGGTGGCGAACCCGTGGACCCGGGCCGGGCGCCGGTCTGGGGGCTGGTCCGTGCCGCGATGAGCGAGTACCCCAACCGGTTCGTCCTGGTGGACCTGGACGAATCCGGTGACGCGGACCGGGAGCTCCCGGCGGCGCTCGCGACGGGGGAGACGGACGTCGCCGTCCGCGCCGGCGAGGTGCTCGTGCCGAGGCTGGCGAAGGCGGAGCCCGCGGCGGACGCCCCGGTGCCCTGGACGACGCCGGGCACAGTGCTGGTCACCGGCGGCACGACCGGGGCGGGTGCGCTCGTCGCCCGGCACCTGGTCGTCGTGCACGGCGTCCGGCGTCTGCTGCTCACTGGCCCGCCGAACCCCGGGCTGGAGGCCGAACTCACCGGGCGGGGCGCCGACGTGTCGGCCGCCGACCGCGACATCTCCGACCGGGCGGCGCTGGACGCGCTCGTGGCGGCTGTCCCGGAATCGCATCCTCTCGTCGCCGTGGTCCACGCGGCGGACGCCGCCGACGGGGACGGGCCCGTCGGGGCGATGACGGGGGAGCGACTCGACGCCGTCTTCGGTTCCGCCGCCGAGGCGGCGTGGAACCTGCACGAGCTCACCCGCGACCGCGACCTCGCGGCCTTCGTGATGATCTCCTCGTCCGCCGGGCTGATGCACGGGATGGGCCGGGTCGCCCGCGCCGCCGCGAGCGCCCACCTGGACGCCCTCGCCGTGCACCGGCGGTCTCTGGGCCTGCCGGCCAGGTCCTTCGCCTTCGGTCCCTGGGAGACCGCGCCGGAACAGGAGGGTGTCGTTCCGCTGACCGCGGAGGAGGGCCTGGCTCTGTTCGACGCCGCCTTCGGCGTGCCGGATACGCTGCTCGTGCCGATCGGGCTCGACCGGGCGGTGCTGCGTGCCAAGCCCGACGAGTTGCCCGCGCCGCTCCGCGCGCTCATCCGGGTCACGTCCCAGGCCGGTCCCCGGAATGATGGCGGGCGCGCGCTCCGCGGGCGCCTGGACGAGCTGACCGAGCCGGAGCGGGAACGCGTCCTGCTGGACCTCGTCCGCACTCACACCGCCACGGTGCTCGGCAGCCCGTCCATCGCCGCGGTCGAACCGGACCGGCCCTTCCAGGAACTCGGATTCGACTCCCTGGCCGCTGTCCGGCTCCGCAGGCTGTTGAACACGGCCACCGGTCTGCGGCTGCCCGCCACCTTCGTGTTCGACCACCCGACCGCACGGGCCGCGGTGGCGTTCCTCGCCGCCGAACTCCAACCGGCGCCGGCGGACGCCGTCCAGCCGGTGCTGGCCGAGATCGAGCAACTCGGGTCCTCGCTCTCGGTGTTCAGCCCCGGGGAACGGGCCGTGATCGCGGCCCGGCTGGAGGCAGTGCTGCGCGACTGGCGGAACGCGGACACGTCCCCGCAGGCCGCCGGGGAACCCGGCGACGACTTCGCGACCGCCAGCGACGAGGAACTCTTCCAAGCGCTCGACAGCGAGCTCGGCGCGTCCTGAACCGGGAGGGAGGATCAATGGAGAACGACGAGAAGCTGCGCGAATACCTCAAGCGCGCGACCGCCGAACTGCAGAAGTCCAGGCGGAGCCTGCGCGAGGCCGAGGCGGTCCGGCACGAGCCGATCGCCATCATCGGAATGGGCTGCCGCTTCCCGGGCGGCGTCGCGTCGCCCGAGGACCTGTGGGAACTGGCGGCGGCCGGCGCCGAAGCCATCACATTCTTCCCGGACGACCGCGGCTGGGACATCGAGGGGCTCTACGACCCCGTCCCGTCGACGCCGGGCAAAACGTACACCCGGCACGGCGGATTCCTCCACGACGCGGGCCGCTTCGACGCCGACTTCTTCAAGATGAGCCCCCGCGAGGCCAAGGAGACCGACGCGCAGCAGCGGCTCCTCCTGGAGGTGTCCTGGGAGGCGTTGGAGCGTGCGGGTATCGACCCGCTCTCCCTCAAGGGCAGCCGCACCGGCGTGTTCGCCGGGGTCGTCTACCACGACTACCCCTCCGGCGGCGGCACCGGTGGACTCGCCAGCGCCGCCTCCGGCCGGGTCGCCTACAAGTTCGGCCTCGAAGGGCCGGCCGTGACCATCGATACGGCCTGCTCGTCCTCCCTCGTCGCACTGCACTGGGCCGCCCACTCCCTGCGCAGCGGCGATTGCTCCCTGGCCCTCGTCGGGGGCTCGACGGTCATGGCCACCCCGACCGCCTTCGTCGGACTCAGCCAGGACCGCGGGC
>NZ_JAERRG010000109.1 GCF_016741935.1 Streptomyces endocoffeicus
AGAGCCTGTGTCTGAACCTGAGCTGGGTGCTGGCCGCTTGGCATTCTTGCGTGTGGCGCTGTACCGACCCCCAGGTCGGTGCCGTAGCGCTCGCGGGCGAGTGGCATAGTGAGCCGGATGATCGGACGCCTGTACACCGTTGTCATCGACTGCCCCGACCCGGGTGAGCTCGCCGGTTTCTACGAGAAGCTGTTGTCGCTCTCACGACAGGAGGACACCGGTGACTTCGTCGTGCTCCAGAACGCCGCGGGCGCCCCGGTGGTCGCCTTCCAGCGGGTGGACGACTTCCGCGCGCCGCGGTGGACGGATTCCGCGCGCCCTCAGCAGATGCACATCGATGTGATGGTCACGGACCTCGATACGGCCGAGACCCAGGTGCTCGCTCTCGGTGCGACGCTGCTGGATGGTTCGGACAAGCCGATCGGTTACCGGGTCTACGAGGACCCCGTCGGCCATCCCTTCTGCCTGATCACTCCCGAGGGAGCCTGAGAGCCTGTGTCTCTCCATTGGGCCGATCGGTAGGTCAGGCGGCTTCGGCCATCACGTAGCCGTGGGTGGTGTCGCGGCGTTCGGCGGGATGGTTCTTGCGGCGGGTGAGGCGTCGGGTCATGAGGGTGATGGCCGCCCAGGTGATGAGGGTTTCGGAGTGCTGGACCAGGCGCTCGTAGTCGCGGGCGTGACGACGCGCGTGCATGATCCAAGCGAGCGAGCGTTCGACAACCCAGCGCCGGGGAAGGACGACGAACCCGGAGGTGTCCTTGGGGCGGCTGACGGGCTTGATGGTCAGGTTGAGGTGCTGTTTCGCCCAGTCCACGAGCTTCCCCGCGTAGGCGGAATCCGCCCAGACGATGGTGATCTGGGGGTGCATGAGCCGAAGGCGGAAGAGGACTTCCTTCGCCGCGGCGGAATCGTGCAGATCGGCCGGGGTGACCATAACCAGCAGGGGCAGCCCGCGTGTGTCCACGACCAGGTGACGCTTCCGACCATTGATCTTTTTTCCCGCGTCGTAACCGCGGCTGTCTCTCCCCACGGTCTCTGCGGCCTTGACGCTCTGGGAGTCGATGACCGTGGCGACCGCTCGGGGGCCTTTGCCCATGTCGCGGCGGATCCGGCCGGCGAGCTGGTCGCGTATCTGCCCGATGACCCCGGCGGCCGCCCAGCGCGCCATGAACCCCCAGACCGTGCGCCAGGGCGGAAAGTCCACAGGCAGGGCCCTCCATTTGCAGCCGGTGTCGACGACGTAGCGGATGGCATCGACGATCTCGCGCCGGGGATGTTTCTCCGGCCGACCGCCGCGGTGAGTCTCGCAGGCCGGGGTCGGCAGCAGCGGTTCGATCAGGGCCCATTCCGCGTTCGTGGTGTCGGAGGGATAGCGGCGGCGGCGCATGGCGGCTTCGCTCCCTCCGGGCAGTCGAGGACAGGCACCCGGCCTTGGCCGAGCGCCCCTCGTGGGGTCAGGACGAGACCACGAGGTCGAGGGTGGATTCGATGGAGTTGAGCTGGGCGATGATGTGCTTGACCCATTTGTCGCGCGGGTGGGCGGCGGCGTGGGGGGCGACGGTGCCGGTGATGAACCGGCGGAACTCGGTCAGCTTCTCGGTGAGCACGGCCCGTTCGTATGCCTCCAGCGCGGCCCGTTCGGCGCCGAGCTGGTAGCCGTCGGCCCTGGTCCAGATCAGTGGTGGCCAGCCGTTTTCGGCGATGATGTCGCGCAGGGCGGCCAGCCCCGACCTGACCTGGCTGGGGGACAGCCCGCTCGCGCGGGTCAACTGGGGGAACAGCAGCCCCGCGGGTCTGGCCTCGAACAGCACGAACCGCAGGGTGTCCGCATGCCGCTGGGCGGCATCGCCCCGACGCCGTGAGGCGCGGGGCACGACTACTCGCCTCGTAGCATGCGGGCGAGCTCGTCATCCATGTCGACCTTGCCGGTGTCGACCGCGGTCTCGATCCAGTCCAGCGTCGCCCGCACCTTGGCGACGTTCTGGTGCACGATGCCGGCCTCGTCCTCGCTCAGGGTGCGGTCACGCAGGCTCGGGACAGTCCGGCCGGCCGCGGCGACGAAGGAGTGGCAGGCAGTGACCAGGTCCAGGAACTCCACCGTCCGGTCGATCTTTTTCACCGCCGGTGCGACCGGGCTGGTGTCCTCGAAGTGGTCGCGGGCTTGCCGGGACCGCTCGACCTGGGCATGGTTGACCTGGAAGCGGGCAGTGTCGTCACTCATCGCCTTGAACGCGACGTCCGGCCGGCGCAGCAGGTTCGTGGCCGCCGTGGTGGCAAGCTGCTCGTCACGGGTGAACTCTTCCACCACCCGGGCCTTGTCCACCGTGGTCACCTTGGTCGTCACCTCCGGCCGCTTCAGGAAGTCACTGGTCACCGCCGCGGCGACCTGGTCGTCCTGAGCGAGCGTGTGGATCGCGGTGATCTTCTCCTTCGGCGTCACCGGTGTCTCGACCCGGTTGCCGACCCGCCGGCTGGCGTCGTCCGGCGTCCACCGGGCCTTGCCCCCAGGGGGCGTGAGGATCGCGTCAAACCGTTCCTGGTCGTTCTCGATATAGGCCAGGATTCGGTGAACGGTGTAGGAGACGCCCGTCTGGCGGCGGTCGGCCGGCCAGCGTGAAGATGTCCACCTCGCCGACTTCACTGTGCTGAACTTCAGGCCGATGTCCTCGGCCAGCCGTGTGAGTGTCGTGGTCACCGACCACTCCGGGGCGGCCGCGTTGTGGCCGCCCGGCTCCCTGATCGGCTCTATCTCCAGGGCTCGGTCCCCGATCGTGAACTGCCCGCGGGTCTGCTGTTCCACCACGTCCCGCAGCTCGGACACGATCTGCTCGTAACGGGACTGGCTGACGCTTCCGACCTTGTCGATCTCCTTCGGCATGGGGTTCACCACCCATGCGGGCCGCAGCACGGAGCTGGCGTCCGTGACGTGGACACGACCCGCTCACCACCGAGAGTCAGACTGTAAATCTGCTGATCACAACGAACGGCTATAAATGACCGGTTTTTGAACGAAGTTGGACTGAGGATGCGTTCGCGATGCGGTCACTGTGCCCGTTCGCCGAACGTTTCCTTCCGGCGCCTCCAGGCCCTCACCACACACCGGCGCGAGCAGTACACGGCGTTCGAGCGCCGGCCGACGCCCGCCACCCACCGGGTCCCGCACTCGGGACACTCCACTTCGCCCGCACCGACCAACGCGGCAGCCGTGAGCTTGCGCAACCGGCGTTCCGTACGCCACTGCCTGGCACGACATGCCGCGGAACAGAACACAGCGTCAGACCGCGAACTCGACCTCAGTCGGTCGCCACAAGCCCGACAGTTCCTCTCCCCAGCCCGCCCGGCGCCCTTGGACACCACGCCAGCGTAGAACCCAAGGCTACTCAGAAACGGGGATCAGAAACACGTACT
>NZ_JAERRG010000011.1 GCF_016741935.1 Streptomyces endocoffeicus
GGTTCCCGGGTTGCGAACAGTCGCACCGGTGAATCAGTTCTACTTTACTTAATTGAAGAGTGTGCTTGTTCGCTAGAACCCGATAGGGTTTCGGTGGTCATTGCGTTAGGGAAACGCCCGGTTACATTCCGAACCCGGAAGCTAAGCCTTTCAGCGCCGATGGTACTGCAGGGGGGACCCTGTGGGAGAGTAGGACGCCGCCGAACAATCTTTGAAGGACCCTTGGTCCCAGCGTTCATGCTGGGACCAAGGGTCCTTTTGTTTTTTCTGGGCCCGCATCGGTTTGACTGGTGCGGGAGAATGGCTGCAGTACATGAAGACAGGAGTCATGCCGATGTCCACCAACTCTCCCGACGACCGGTCGGGCCGCGAGCCGCGGGGCCGGGAAGCCGGCGATCGGCGGGAGGCCCGCGGCTCCGGGCCGCGCCGCGACGGTGGTCGTGGTGGTTTCCGGCGTGACGACCGCCGCGATGAGCGGCCGCGCGGGCCGCGTCGCGATGATGACCGTGGTGGGTTCCGCCGCGATGACGACCGCGGTGGCATCCGCCGCGATGACCGGCGGGACGAGCGCCGGGATGATCGCCGGGACGACCGGTCGCGTGGCCCGCGTCGGGACGATGAGCGCGGAGGCCGCCCCGGCGGTTATGTGCGCCGCGATGACCGGGGTGGCCGCCCCGCCGGGCGATACGAGCGCCGGGACGACCGTCGTGATGACCGCCGGGACGACCGTCGTGACGAGCGGCCGCGCGGGCCTCGCCGTGATGACCGCGACGGTGGCTCCCGCCAGGGCGGCTTCCGCCGGGACCGTGACGATCGGCCGGGCTTCCGCCGGGACGATGACCGTGGCGGTTTCCGGCGCGATGACCGCCGGGACGAGCGGCCGCGTGGGCCGCGTCGAGATGATGACCGTGGTGGGTTCCGCCGCGATGACCGCGATCGTGACCGTGGCGGCCGGGGCGGCGGCTACGAGCGCCGGGATGAGCGGCCTTCGTACCGCCGTGACGATGACCGTGGTGGGTTCCGGCGAGATGACCGCCGGGATGAGCGGCCTTCGCACCGTCGTGATGACGACCGGGGTGGATTCCGTAGGGACGAGCGGCCTTCGCACCGTCGTGACGATGACCGTGGTGGTTTCCGGCGGGACGACCGTCGGGATGAGCGGCCTTCGTACCGTCGTGATGACGACCGTGGTGGGTTCCGGCGAGATGACCGCCGGGACGAGCGGCCCTCGTACCGCCGTGACGACGACCGCAGCGGGTTCCGGCGGGATGAGCGGCGTGACGATCGTCGGGATGACCGTCGTGACGAGCGGCCGCGTGGGCCTCGCCGTGATGACCGGGACGGTGGTTTCCGGGGTGGTCGGGACGACCGCGGGCCGCGTCGTCCGTATGGTCAGGGACAGGGCCGTGACGACCGGCGCTCCGGCGGCGGCGGTGGGTTCAAGCGCCGTGACGACCGCACCGGCGGCTACGGGCGTCGCGAAGAGCGCGGCAGGGACCGCGACCGCGAGCCGATCAAGCGGCTGCCGATCGCCGAGGACGTCACCGGCGAGGAGATCGACAAGGGCGTGCGGCAGGAGCTGATGAGCCTGCCGAAGACCCTTGCCGAGGACGTCGCGAAGAACCTCGTCATGGTGGCCAAGCTGCTGGACGACGAGCCCGAGCGGGCGTACCAGTACTCGCGCGTCGCCCTGCGGCTCGCCTCCCGGGTGGCCGCTGTGCGCGAGGCCGCGGGCTTCGCCTCGTACGCCGTCGGGAAGTACGCCGAGGCGCTCGCGGAGTTCCGCGCCGCGCGCCGGATGACCGGCAACTCCGAGCTGTGGCCGGTGATGGCCGACTGCGAGCGTGGCATGGGCCGTCCCGAGCGGGCGCTGGCCATGGCCGGTGAGCCGGAGGTGCAGAAGCTGGACCGGGCCGGTCAGGTCGAGATGCGGATGGTGGCCGCCGGTGCCCGGCGTGACATGGGCCAGGCCGATGCCGCCGTGGTCACCCTGCAGAGCCCGGAGTTGGCCTCGAACTCCATCCAGCCCTGGACTGCCCGGCTGCGCTACGCCTACGCCGACGCGCTCCTGGCGGTCGACCGCGAGGACGAGGCCCGCGAGTGGTTCGCCAAGGCGCTCGAGGCGGATCAGAGCGGGAGCACGGACGCGTCGGACCGGCTCGCCGAGCTGGACGGGGTCGAGTTCGTGGACGCCCTCGACCCCGAGGAGGCGGTGGACGGCGACGCTCGTCAGCCGGTCGAGGAGTCGAAGGTCGAGGAGTCGGAGGTCGACCAGCCGGTCGAGGAGTCGGAGGCCCAGGAGCCGGAGGTCGACGAGGTCCCGTCCGACGAGGACATGGTCGAGACCGAGGCCGAGACCGAGACCGAGGCCGAGGCCGAGGCCGAGGCCGACGATGTCGACGACGCCGCCGAGCCGGTGGCCGAGGCGACGTCCGAGGTCCAGGCGGCCCGGTCCGACGAGGACGGCGACGACCGCTGACGCCATGACATGAGGGGGCGGGATCCCGGACCGGGATCCCGCCCCCTTCGCATGTCCGCCCCCGAAGGGCTCAGCCCAGCGTCAGGCTCCGCAGTACCAGACCCGTCGCCGGCTTCGGCCCGAAGGACGTCGACTTGTGGGGCATCGCGATGCCCTGCCGCGCCAGCTCGTGCACCACGTCCTCGCGTACCGGATGCATCAGCACCACCGTGCCGCCCAGCCGTTCCGCCTGCTCGACGGCCGCCGTCGGATCGTGGAGGTAGCCGATGTGCTCGGGCGTGTCCGGGACGTGCCACAGATGGTCCAGCAGGGTGTGGTGGAGCACCGTGGCGTCCAGCGTCCGCCATGCCTCGGGTCGTCCGTCGGGGACCGTACGGGCCAGCAGCTCCGGGTCCGGCCGGTCCAGGAGGTGGAAGCGGCCGCCCCCGGCCAGCAGGAAGGCGTTCGGAGCGCCGGGCTCGGCACGCGCCGCCTCGGCGGCCTCGGCGAGGGTTTCCAGGGCGCGCGGAAGCGGGCCGTCGACCGTCCGCACCCGGAAGGCGCGCCGCACCGCCGGAAGCGCCTCCTCCGGGGACAGCCGGCGGAGCAGCCGGTGGATGGCCCGGACCCGGAGCGGATAGCGGGCGGTGTCGACGAGCAGGACGAGCCCGAAGTCCCAGGGGCCGGGCTCCCGTCGCTCCTCGCGCAGCCGCAGATAGGTGGCCCAGCGGTGGTGGCCGTCGGCGATGAGGGCCTGGTGGTGGCGGAGGTCGGTGGAGACCGCCACGAGGTCGGCGGGGTTCGTGACCCGCCACAGATGGTGGTCGACGCCGTCCTCGGTGGTCGTGGAGAGCAACGGCTCGCGCAGGATGGTGCGTTCGATGACCCGCGCCGCCCCGCCGGTGCCGGGCCCGGCGGCTCCGCTCCCTGAGGGCTCGTCGGGCTCGTTTCCCGAAGTCCCGTTCCCGTTCCCGTTCCCGTTGCCGTTTCCGTTGCCGCGGTAGGCGAGCAGCAGCGGCTCCAGATGGGCGGCGGTGGCGCGCATCAGATCGGCTCGGTCTTCGACGACATGCGGCATGACCTCCTCGTGGGGGAGGACGATGCCCTCCTCTCGGGGGCTCAGCCGCAGCGCGCCGATCAGCCCGCGCTGGAGGGCCGGGCCGTCGCGCTGCTCATAGACGTAGAGCGCGGGTTCGGGGTCCGGGGCGAGCACTCCGTCCGCCTGCCAGCGGCGCAGCGTCTCGGCGGCCTGGCGGTGGCGGGCCTCCGGGGTCCCGGCCTGCGGCAGGATCAGCCGGACGATGTTGTACGGGTCCGCCGTCTCGAGCTCGCGCAGGCCCTCGGGCCTGACCACCACGTCGTAGGGCGGTGAGGTGACGGCGGCGAGACTGCCGACCCGCTCCGCGACATAGCGCAACCCCCGGAAGGGGGTGAGCTGCAGACCTTGTCCGCCAGGCCCTGGAATGCTCATCAGTGAATGTTATGCCCCGCGCGGCGATACGCGATGATCGGGGGAGAAGCGCACAGATCTGCGAGGAGTGGCCCCCATGAACCAGCCCGTCCGCACCCGGCCCGAGGCGAGCCGGCAGTCGCTGAACGAGGCGTACGACACGGCCCTGCTGGACCTCGACGGGGTGGTGTACGCGGGCGGCGAGGCCATTGACCATGCCGTGGAGTCGCTGGTCACCGCGCGGGACGGCGGGATGCGGCTGGCGTATGTGACCAACAACGCGCTGCGGACGCCGGAGGCGGTGGCGGAGCATCTCACCCGGCTCGGGATGCCCGCCACCCCCGACGATGTGATCACCTCCGCGCAGGCGGTCGCCCGGCTGATCTCCGAGCAGCTGCCGAAGGGGGCCCGGGTGCTGGTGATCGGCGGGGAGGGGCTGCGGGTGGCGCTGCGCGAGCGCGGGCTGACGCCGGTGGACTCGGCGGACGACGACCCGGCGGCGGTGGCACAGGGGTACGGCGGGCCGGACATGCCTTGGGCGCGGCTGATGGAGGCGGGGTACGCGGTGGCGCGCGGGGTGCCGTGGTTCGCCTCCAACCTGGACCTGACGATCCCCAGCGGACGGGGCATCGCCCCGGGCAACGGCGCGGCGGTGGAGGTCGTGCGCATCGTGGCGGGCACGTCCCCGCAGGCCGCGGGGAAGCCGCTGCCGCCGATGCACCGGGAGACGATCCTGCGGACCGGTGCCCGGCGGCCGCTGGTGGTCGGGGACCGGCTGGACACCGATATCGAGGGCGCGTACGCGGGCGGGGTGGACTCGCTGCTGGTGCTGACCGGGGTGACCACGGCCGCACAGCTGCTGGCCGCCGAGCCCGGGCACCGGCCGTCGTTTGTGGACCGCGACTTGCGGGGGCTGCTCACCCCGCAGCCGGAGGTGGCGCACGACGGGGAGTCGGGCGGCTTCCGGTGCGGGGGCTGGGCGGCGTGGGTCGAGAACGGCGCGCTGGTGCTGGAGGGCGGGGGCGAGGAGCCGCTGGACGGGCTGCGGGCGCTGTGCGCGGCGGCGTGGTCCGGGGCGGGGGACGGTGTGAGCGGCGCGGACGCCGGGAAGGCTCTGGCCCGGCTGGGGTTGTGAGCCGCCGCGGCTGGGACTCCGCGCCGACGGAGGCTGGGGCTCCGCGCTGACGGAGGCTGGGACTTCGAGCCGACGGGGGATGGGGCTCCGCGCCGACGGGGGATGGGACTTCGAGCGCCGCCGCGGCCGAGGTTCTGAGCCGACGAGGGCTGTGCGGCCGAACTCGCGCTCCGGGGAGCCCGCATGGATGCGACCAGCAGGACTTAGGGTAACCTAACTTAACCTGAGTCCTGATCGGCCGTGCTGTGAGGTGGAGTTCCGCGTGACCCTGGTCAGTCCGGCGAAAGCCGGGACCGAGACAGCGAGCGCGCCGCCCCGGTGGCGCACCGCGCGCCGTGTGACCGGATTGGCCGTCTCGCTGGGCGTGCTGCTGGCGATCGCCGCGGCGTCCATCGCGATCGGCGCCAAACCGATTCCGCTGGACCAGGTGTGGCACGGGCTGTTCCACTACAGCGGCAGCGACACCGATGTGGTGATCCGGGACGTACGGCTGCCGCGCACCATCCTCGGGCTGCTCGTCGGCGTCGGCCTCGGCCTCGCGGGCGCGGTCATCCAGGCCCTCACCCGCAACCCGCTGGCCGACCCGGGGCTGCTGGGGCTGAACGCGGGCGCGTCCGCCGCCGTCGTCTCGGCCATCAGCTTCCTCGGCGTCACCTCCCTCACCGGCTATGTGTGGTTCGCGTTCCTCGGCACCGCCGTCGTGTCCGTGCTGGTCTACGCGCTCGGCGGCAGCCGGAGCGCCACCCCGGTGCGGCTCGCGCTCGCCGGGACGGCGGTGTACGCGGCGCTCTACGGATACGTCAACGCCGTGGAGCTGCTGGACACCGCCGCGCTCGACAAGATGCGCTTCTGGACGGTGGGTTCACTCGCCTCCGCCAATATGACGGTGCTCCGGCAGGTGGCCCCGTTCCTCCTGGTCGGCGCCGTGCTGGCGGTTCTGCTGGGCCGTTCGCTGAACGCCGTGGCGCTCGGCGACGACACCGCCCGCGCGCTCGGCAGCAACCTCAACCGCACCCGGGCGCTCTCGATGATCGCGGTCACCCTGCTGTGCGGGGCCGCGACCGCCGCCTGCGGCCCGATCGCGTTCGTCGGGCTGATCGTGCCGCATCTGGTCCGCGCGCTCACCGGGCCCGATATGCGCTGGATCCTGCCGTATGCCGCGGTGCTCTCGCCCGTTCTGCTGCTGGGCGCCGATGTGGTCGGGCGGTTGGTCACCCGGCCCGCGGAGCTCCAGGTCGGCGTCGTCACCACCTTCATCGGCGGGCCCCTCTTCATCTACCTCGTACGCCGCCGAAGGATGGCCCAACTGTGAACGCGAGCAAGCGCACCGCCAAGTCCGGGACGCGCGGGGTCACGCTGCGCACCGCCGGTCTCTCGCTGCGCCTGGACGTCCGCGGCGCGGTCGTGGGGCTGCTGCTGATCGCCGTGGCGCTCGTGATGAGCGTCGTGCTGATCGGCACCGGCGACTTCCCCATCGCTCCCGCCGATGTGGTGCGGACACTGCTCGGCAACGGCACCGTGGCCCAGGACTTCATCGTCAACGAACTGCGGCTGCCGCGGGTGCTGGTGGGGCTGCTCGTCGGGGCGGCCCTGGGGATGGGCGGGGCGATCTTCCAGTCCATCTCCCGCAATCCGCTGGGCAGTCCGGATGTGATCGGCCTCGGCCAGGGGGCGGCGGCCGGGGCGCTCACGGCCATCGTGCTGGTCAAGGGCGATTCGAACGCGGTCGCCACCGGGGCCGTCCTCGGCGGGGTGCTGACCGGACTGGCCGTCTACGCGCTGGCCTGGCGGCAGGGCGTCCACGGCTATCGGCTGGTCCTCGTGGGCATCGGCACCTCCGCGACGTTCACCGCCGTCAACGGCTATCTGCTCACCCAGGCCCGCCATGAGGACGCGGCACGCGCGGTGATGTGGCTGACCGGCTCGCTGAACGGCCGCGACTGGGACCAGGTCTGGCCGCTGCTGGCCGTCTGCGCGGTGCTCATGCCCGTGGTCCTCGGGCAGGCGCCGAATCTGCGGATGCTGGAGATGGGCGACGACAGCGCCTACGCCCTCGGGGTGCGGGTGGAGCGGACCCGGATGGTGCTGATGGGCGCGGCCGTGCTGCTGGTCGCGTCCGCCACGGCCGCCGCCGGGCCCGTCGCCTTCGTGGCGCTCGTCGCCCCGCAGCTGGCCCGCAGGCTCACCCGCTCGCCCGGTCCGAACCTGCTCCCCGCGGCCTGGATGGGCGCCGCGCTGCTCGTCACCGCCGACTGGGCCGCCCAGCGCGCCTTCGGGGCCGATCAGCTGCCGGTGGGGGTGCTCACCGGGATGCTGGGCGGCGCCTATCTGCTGTGGCTGCTGGTGACCGAACGCAGGGCGGGGCGGATATGACGACGGTGGACACGACCCGGACGGAAACTGTGGACACGACCCGGACGGAAGACGACATGGACAAGGACACCCGGCAGACCGTGGCTTCCAGCACGAGTGGCACCCAGGACCAGCGGCAGCGGCAGCGGCTCATGGCGGAGGGGCTGACCCTCGCCTACGACCGGCGCACGGTCGCCGAGAAGCTGTCCGTGACCATCCCCGACCACTCCTTCACGGTCATCGTCGGGCCGAACGCCTGCGGGAAGTCGACCCTGCTGCGCGCCCTGTCCCGGATGCTCAAGCCGGCGGCCGGATCGGTGCTGCTGGACGGGCAGTCGATCGGCTCGCTGCCCGCCAAGAAGGTGGCCCGCACCCTCGGGCTGCTGCCCCAGTCCTCGATCGCCCCGGACGGGATCACCGTCGCCGACCTGGTCGCCCGAGGCCGCTATCCGCACCAGGGGCTGCTGCGGCAGTGGTCGGAGACGGACGAGCGGATCGTCGACGAATCGATGGCGGCGACCGGGGTGGCGGAGCTCGCGGATCGCTATGTCGACGAATTGTCCGGCGGTCAGCGCCAGCGGGTGTGGATCGCGATGGCCATCGCCCAGCAGACCCCGCTGCTGCTCCTCGACGAGCCCACGACCTATCTGGACATCCAGCACCAGATCGATGTGCTGGACCTGTGTGCCCAGCTCCATGAGGAGCAGGGCCGCACCCTCGTCGCCGTGCTGCACGATCTGAACCACGCCGCCCGCTACGCCACCCATCTGATCGCGATGCGGGGCGGGGAGGTCGTCGCGGAGGGGGTGCCGGGGGACGTGGTCACGGCGGGGCTGGTGGAGCGGGTCTTCGGGCTGCGCTGCCAGGTGATCGACGACCCGGAGACGGGGACACCGCTGGTCATCCCGGCCGCCCGCCGGTCCCGTACGGCAGGGGCGGAGGCGCCTCTGGCGACCGCCGCGGTGAGCGAGTCCTGAGGGGCGGCGCGGAGTGGGGGCGCCTGGAGTGGGGCAATGCTCGGGCCGGAGCAGGGCTCGGGGCGGGGCGGGGCCCCGGGGTGGGGCAGGGCCCGGGGTGGGGCGCTTGTCTAGATCAGCTTCCGCAGCCGCAGCAGGTCGCGCAGCCCGGCCTCGAGCTTGATCCGCCCGGTGCCCCACGCGCGTGCGAAGTGCAGCTCGCCGTCGACCAGGGCCACCAGGTCGTCGCCGGTCATCGCCAGCCGGATCTGCGCACGCTCGGCCGGGGGGCCCGACGCGGTCGTCACATCCTCGATCCGGCTGTCCTCGAGACGGCCGACGAAAGTGGTGTCCAGGTCGGTGATCCAGCAGCTGACCGAGCGATCGAGCGCGGCAGCGCTGCGAAGGTCCCCGTTCGCGGTCGCGAGGTTCTCCGCCAGTTTGTCGAGTGCGCTGCGGCACTGTTCCAAGGTCGCCATCGCGGACGACGTTACCCCAGGTCTCGTACGTCGGAGAACGAGGGATTCGCGGTAGCGTCGGGGCCATGAGTGAGCCGATGTCGGCCGGGTGGCCCGGCCCGCAGCCCGGTCCGGCGGCCGAGGAGGCCCGGGAGGCCGCGCCGGAGCCGGTGCCCGAAGGGGCCGAGGGGGCCGTGGACGTCGCGCCGGAGCCGGTGCCCGAAGGGATCGAAGGGGCCGTGGACGTCGCGCCGGAGCTGGTGCCCGAAGGGATCGAGGGAGCCGAGGACGTCCCGCCGGAGCCGGTGCCCGAGGCCGTGCCCGAGCCGTCCGGGCCCGCCGATCCGGCCCCGCTCGGCGTGGACCGTACGCCCACCGGCGTCGCCGAGGTGGACGCCCGGCTGGCCCGGCTGGCCGACGCCGACCACCTCGGGACGAGCGGACATCTGGAGGTGTACGAGGATGTCCACCAGGGCCTGCGCGACACGCTGACTGCACTCGACCGGCGGCCCGGACCCCCGCCGCCTGGCCCGCGGCCCCCGTCCGCTGCGTAAACGACCTCAGGAGCTGAACCACCCGTGGCAGTGACCCGTCCACGACGCGTACGACTCGACGCGGAGCTGGTGCGCCGCAAGCTGGCGCGTTCGCGTGAGCATGCCAGCCAGCTGATCGCCGCGGGCCGGGTCACCGTCGGCGGGACGATGGCGACCAAACCGGCCACCCAGGTGGAGACCAGCGCGGCAGTCGTCGTGATCGAGGACGACAGCGATCCGGACTATGTCTCGCGCGGCGGCCACAAGCTGGCGGGCGCGCTGTACGCCTTCAGCGAGGAGTACCGGAAGGGCGCGGGCGCGGGGCAGGACCCCGGGGTCCGCCCGGCCGCGGGAGCGGGGACGGGGCTGCAGGTCGCCGGGCGGCGGGCGCTGGACGCGGGCGCGTCCACCGGAGGCTTCACGGACGTCCTGCTGCGCGCGGGCGCCGCGGAGGTGCTCGCCGTCGACGTCGGCTACGGGCAGCTCGCCTGGTCGCTGCAGAGCGATGAACGCGTCAGTGTTTACGACCGTACAAACGTACGCGAGCTGACACTTGAGCGGATTGGTGGGAAACCGGTGGACCTGGTGGTCGGTGATCTCTCCTTCATTCCGCTCGGGCTCGTCCTGCCCGCCCTCGTGCGGTGCGCGGCGCCCGACGCCGATCTGGTGCTGATGGTCAAACCACAGTTCGAGGTCGGCAAGGAGCGGCTGGGCAGCGGGGGAGTGGTCCGCAGCGCCGAACTGCGCGCCGAGGCGGTGCGCACGGTGGCCGGGCGGGCGGCGGACCTGGGACTGGGGGTGCTGGGCGTAACGGCCAGCCCGCTCCCGGGGCCATCGGGTAACGTCGAGTACTTTTTGTGGATGCGCGCCGGGGCGCCGGCACTGGACCCGGCGGATGTTGACCGTGCAGTGGCGGAGGGGCCCAGTTGACCACTTCAGAAGCAGCGCAGCAGAAGGACGCAGTGTCCGAGCCCGGAGCCGGGGACGTGGCGGTGGCACCGGCGGTCGAGCCGATGACGCCGGCGGCCGAGGCGACGGCGGACCGCACTGTCTTCCTCCTCGCGCACACCGGCCGCCCTGCGGCCATCCGCAGCGCCGAACTGGTCGTTCAGGGGCTGCTGCGCAGCGGAATCGGGGTGCGGGTGCTCGCCGCCGAGGCGGCGGACCTGCCGCTGCCCCCCGCTGTCGAGCGCGTCGACGCGGAGCGTGACGTGCTGAACGGCTGTGAGCTGCTGGTCGTCCTCGGCGGGGACGGGACGCTGCTGCGCGGCGCGGAGTTCGCCCGGGTCTCAGGCGTGCCGATGCTCGGGGTGAACCTCGGCCGGGTGGGCTTCCTGGCCGAGGCCGAGCGGGACGACCTCGACAAGGTCGTGGACCGGGTGGTGACCCGGCAGTACGAGGTCGAGGAGCGGATGACGATCGATGTGCTGGTCCGCAACGACGGGCACATCGTGCACACGGACTGGGCGCTGAACGAGGCGTCGGTGGAGAAGGCCGCGCGTGAGCGGCTGCTCGAGGTGGTCACGGAGGTCGACAACCGTCCGGTCTCCCGGTTCGGTGGCGACGGCGTGGTCTGTGCGACCCCGACCGGCTCGACGGCGTACGCCTTCTCGGCGGGCGGGCCGGTGGTGTGGCCCGAGGTGGAGGCGCTGCTGATGGTGCCGATCAGCGCCCACGCGCTGTTCGCCAAGCCGCTGGTGACGTCGCCGAAGTCGGTGCTCGCGGTCGAGGTGCAGCCGCAGACCCCGCACGGGGTGCTGTGGTGCGACGGGCGCCGCACGGTGGAGCTTCCGGCGGGGGCGCGGGTCGAGGTGCGGCGGGGGGCGGTGCCGGTGCGGCTGGCCCGACTCCACCATGCGTCGTTCACGGACCGCTTGGTCGCCAAGTTCGCCCTGCCGGTGGCGGGGTGGCGGGGCGCTCCGCACTAGGGGGTGTCCGACGGCTCGTGCCGCCTGCGGCGAGCTGTTCCCCTACCCGCCCCTTCCCGAACGATGGGGCCGCGCCCCCTCGCACCCCCACCGGGGCCCCGCCCCGGACCCCGGGATCCAGGGGCGAGACCCCTGCCCCGCGGCGGAGTTCCGCTACCTCAGCGTCTCTGGCGAACCCCAGCCCCTCCGGCGCTTGAGGAGCGGGGTCCGGGGCGGAGCCCCGGTTTCGGGAAGGGGCGGGGTGGGGGCTCTCCGCCGGAGGCGTCCGCCCACCCCGTACCGGGCAGATGTGCGGGTGGACCCCATAAGTGGCGCCCCTTCGTCGCATCGCACCGACCAAACCTCGTATGGTCGTGCACGTGCTGGAGGAGATGCGGATACGTGCCCTGGGCGTCATCGACGACGCGGTCGTCGAGTTGTCGCCCGGCTTCACCGCGGTGACCGGTGAGACCGGTGCGGGCAAGACCATGGTCGTCACCAGCCTCGGGCTGCTGCTGGGCGGCCGCGCCGACGCCGCCCTGGTGCGGATCGGGGCCAAGGCGGCGGTCGTCGAGGGCCGCCTTACGGTCGACGCCCGCTCGGCGGCGGCCGTAAGGGCCGAGGAAGCGGGGGCCGAGCTCGACGACGGTGTGCTGTTGATCAGCCGTACGCTCTCCGCCGAGGGGCGGTCACGCGCGCATCTGGGCGGCCGCTCGGTCCCCGTGGGGCTGCTGGGCGAGCTGGCCGACGATCTCGTGGCCGTGCACGGCCAGACCGATCAGCAGGGCCTGCTGCGGCCCGCCCGGCAGCGGCAGGCGCTGGACCGGTACGCGGGCGCCGCGGTGGCCGGGCCCCTGGAGAAGTATGCGGGGGCCTATCGCCGGCTGCGCGCCGTCTCGGCCGAGCTGGAGGAGCTGACCACGCGGGCCCGCGAGCGGGCGCAGGAGGCGGATCTGCTGCGCTTCGGCCTCGAGGAGGTCGCGGCGACCGAGCCCCGCCCCGGCGAGGACGAGGAGCTGGCGGCCGAGGCCGAACGGCTGGGGCACGCCGAGGCCCTGGCGTCCGCCGCCGCCGTCGCGCACGCCGCCCTCGCAGGGAACCCGGAGGACCCGGAGGGCGTGGACGCGGCCACCCTGGTCGCGGGCGCCCATCGCGCCGTGGAGGCCGTGCGCTCCCATGATCAGGCACTCGCCGGGCTCGCCGACCGGATCGGCGAGGTCGGCATCCTGCTGTCCGATGTGGCGGGGGATCTGGCGGGGTACGCCGACAACCTGGACGCCGACCCGATCCGTCTGGCGGCCGTCGAGGAGCGCCGCGCCGCGCTGACTCAGCTGACCCGTAAGTACGGGGAGACCATCGCGGACGTGCTGGCCTGGGGCGAGCAGGGCGCCGCGCGGCTGGCCGAACTCGACGGCGACGACGACCGCATCGGCGAGCTGACCGCCGAGCACGACGCGCTCCGCGCCGAGCTGGGTGAGTTGGCGCAGTCGCTCACCGACGCCCGTACGGAGGCGGCGGGGCGCTTCGCGGAGGCGGTCACCGCCGAACTGGCCTCCCTGGCGATGCCGCACGCCCGGGTCACGTTCGCGATCCGTCAGACCGAGACGGAGACGGAGGCGGACGGCATCGAGGTGGGCGGCCGCCCGGTGGTCTTCGGGCCGCATGGCGCCGATGAGGTCGAGCTGCTGCTCGCGCCCCATCCGGGCGCCCCGCCCCGGCCGATCGCCAAGGGCGCCTCCGGGGGTGAGCTGTCCCGGGTGATGCTCGCGGTCGAGGTCGTCTTCGCGGGCTCCGACCCCGTACCGACGTATCTCTTCGACGAGGTGGACGCGGGTGTCGGCGGTAAGGCTGCGGTCGAGGTGGGCCGCCGGCTGGCCAAGCTCGCCCGCTCCGCGCAGGTCGTGGTGGTCACCCATCTGCCGCAGGTCGCGGCCTTCGCCGACCGGCATCTGGTGGTCGAGAAGACCAACGACGGGTCGGTGACCCGAAGTGGCGTGAAGGCCATGGAGGGCGAGGACCGCGTACGGGAGCTGTCGCGGATGCTCGCGGGCCAGGAGGACTCCGAACTCGCGCGGGCGCACGCGGAAGAGCTCCTGGAGGCGGCCCGCGCGGGACGCTGACCCTTCACACGACGCTTCACGCGACGCTTCACGCGATCCCTTGCGCGACGCTCCTCCCGAACCTTCACGCGACGCTTCCCCAATCCTTCACCCGAACGGGTGGTACCGCGGACGAGCGGGCGAGTTCGGGGCAGGCGTCACCTGGGAGCGTTGCGACGAGGGTTCGGCGAGTGCTGGCATTCTTGGGCGGAGCGCGTCCGCACCGTCCCCCCATCGCCCCGACACCGTCTCAGGAGCTCCGCCCGCGTGAGCAGTACCGTGAGCAACACCCCGGTCCAGCCGCACGGGCGGTCGTCGCTGCACGCGGTCCAGGTGCTGGGCGCCGGGAGTTCGGGCAGCGGGGTGCATGTGAGGTCGCTGTCGGCCGGGCTGGTGGCGCGCGGACTGCGGGTGACCGTGTGCGGGCCCTGGAGCGCCGAGCGCGGCTACGGCTTCACTCAGACGGGAGCGCGATTCACCGGGCTCGACGCGCTGACGGACGCCGGAAGCATGGCGTCGCTGCGCAGGGCCACCCAGGGCGCGGCCCTGGTGCACGCCCACGGGCTGCGGTCGGGGCTGCTGGCGGCGGTGGCGCTGCGTGGCCGGAACGTACCCCTGATCGTCACCTGGCACACCCGCGTGGACGCCGAGGGCGCGCGGGCCCGACTGATCCGGCTGATGGAGCGTCGGGTGGCGCGGGCCGCCGCGATCGTGCTCGGGGCCTCCTCGGATCTGGTGGCCCGGGCCCGGGTCCGCGGTGCGCGCGACGCCCGGCTGGCCCCGGTCGCGGTGCCCGCCCCGCGCCGGCCGCCGGAGACCGCCGACGGGCGCCGCCAGAAGGCGCGGGCCGAACTGGGCGTGGTGGAGCGGCCGTTGCTGGTCACGGCCGGGCGGCTGGAGGCGATGGCCGGACACGGCCCGCTGCTGGACGCGGCGCGGCGCTGGCGGGTGCTGGATCCGCGGCCGCTGCTGGTGGTGGCGGGGGAGGGGCCGGACCGTGCGGTGCTCCAGCGCCGGATCGACACCGAGGGGCTGCCGGTGCGGCTGCTCGGCCGCCGCGAGGATGTGCCGCAGCTGCTCTCCGCGGCCGATGTCGCGGTGCTCTCCAGCCGCTGGGAGGCCCGGTCGCTGCTGGCCCAGGAGGCGCTGCACGCGGGGGTGCCCCTGGTGGCCACGGCGGTCGGCGGGGTGCCGGAGCTGGTGGGGGAGGCGGCCGAACTCGTCCCGTACGGCGACCCCGAGGCCCTGGCCGAGGCAGTGACCGGGCTGCTCGCCGATCCGGTGCGCAGGGTGGAGCTCGCGGCGGCGGGGCGGGCGCGGACGGCGGGTTGGCCGACGGAGGACGACACCGTCGCCCATGTCCTGAGCGTCTACGATGAGTTGGTGCAGACCTTTCTGCGTGAAGGGGTTGACGGGCCCGGTCGTTGATCGGCAGGGTGCTGGGCAGAGGAACGAGAGAGCGCTCTCAACTTTGTGCCTCCCGTCACCCCCCACGCCATTTTCCCGGCAACCCCCACTACGCCGAGGAGCACCATCATCATGATCAGTCGCAGGAAGCTGCTGGGTGGAATCGCCGCCTCCGCCGCCGCCGCGGGAACCGGCCTCGCGTTCGCCGGCGGCCGCGCCAGCGGAGCACCGGGCGCTAAGGCCGCCGCCTCCCTGCCCCTGACCGTCGTGAACAAGACGGGGCAGTACGACAACGCGTCGGTATGGCTCTACATCGTCGGCAACGAGGGCGACCGGCAGGTCCACGTCACCCCGGACGGCAACGTCGCCCCCGTCGCGCTCTCCGACAACGGCTCGGACGGCTTCACCGACTACGCGATCCCGCTGGCCGGAAGCGGCGAGACCAAGCTGAACCTGCCTCAGATGTCCGGCCGGATCTATGTGGCGCTGGGCTCCAAGCTCAAGCTCAAGGTGGTCGAGGACGGGGCGGGCAAGGCCGCGCTGCAGTACCCGGCGGGCTGGGTGTCCGGCGACCCGAACTACGACATCATGCACGACTGCGCGGAGTTCACGTACAACTCCTCGGGGATGTTCTGCAACACCACCATGGTGGACATGTTCAGCGTCCCGCTGTCGATCCACCTCACCGGCGCCCAGGACCAGACGACCGGCACCCTCAAGGACGGCGCCCGCGCCAAGGTCTTCTCCGACCTCGCCGGTGTCGACGCCTTCAAGAAGCTGATCGTCGGTGACAATCTGCGGGTGATCGCTCCGGGCCACGGCATGGGCGCGGGGGTGTTCGCGGAGGACTACTTCGCGTCGTACATCGACCAGGTCTGGGACGCCTACGGCTCGAAGGACCTCAAGGTCACCACGAACGCGGGCACCTTCACCGGCCGGGTGAGCGGCGGGAAGTTCGCCTTCACCGGCCCGGCCTCGGTCTCCTTCGACAAGCCCTCCACCAAGGACGTGCTGTTCTGCGACGGCGCCCTGGCCGCGCCCAACGACGGGACCACGGGCCCGGTCGCGGCGATCCTCGGCGCGGGCTTCAACCGCTCCACGCTGCACAACGCCGATGCCCAGCCGACCACCGACCCGGCCGCCTTCTACGGCGAGGACGTCACCAACCACTACGCCAAGGCCATGCACGCGGCGACCGTGGACGGCAAGGCGTACGGCTTCGCCTTCGACGACGTGGCCGAGTTCGCGTCCTACATCCAGGACACCGCGCCGAAGGGGATCACGCTGACCCTGACCCCGTTCTAGGGGGTGTGGGGGGGCTTGGCGCCCGCGGCGGGCTGTTTCCCCTCCCCGCCCCTTCCCGACACCTGACGATATGCGGCTCCGCCGCGTGGGGGCTCCGCCCCAGACCCCGGGGTACAGGGGCGGAGCCCCGCCACGCGGCGGACACCCGGTAGGCCCGTCCGGTGGAGCGGTCTTCGCGCCCGCGATATCAGCGGCCGCCGCCACGAGGCCCGCGGCGTCTGGTACGGGGGGTGCCTCCCGGCGGTGGCCGGGGGCGCCGTACCAGGCGTCGCGGGCCGCGAAGATCCGCCGGGCTGGGCCGGGCCAGAGGCGGGGGCACCGGGCGGCCGGGCGGGGAGGTGTTCGCGGCACACGGCGAGGGCGGCGCCGCGGACAGCGAGGGAGCCACTCCCCGCCCGGCGACACGGGGGGACGCCGGGCGGGGTCCCGGGCATACGGGACGGGCCGCATCCGCGTCGGGGTGGGTCGTGCCTGTGTCGGGGTGGGCTGTTCCCGTGTCGGGGTGGGCCGCATGCGTGTCAGGTGGGTCGCGCCTGTGTCGGGGTGGGTCGTGCCTGTGTCGGGGTGGGCCGCATCCGTGTCAGGCGGGCCGCACCTGTGTCGGGTGGGCCGCACGCGTGTCAGGCGGGCCACACGTGCGTTGGGGTGGGCTGTTCCCGTGTCGGGTGGGTCGTGCCCGTGTCGGGGTGGGCCGCATCCGCGTCAGGCGGGCCGTGCCTGCGTCGGGGCGGGCCCAACCGCGTCAGGCGGGGTGGCCCGTTGCCGTGTCACCGGACATGGCGGCGGGCCTGGAGGGCCACCCCCAGGGCGAGCACCGTCCGGGGGTCCTCCAGATCGCTGCCCAGCAGCGACGCGATCCGGGCCAGCCGGTCGTACAGCGTCTGGCGGTTGAGGTGCAGTGCGCGGGCCGTCTCCGCCTTGCGCCCCGCATGCCGCAGATACGTCTCCAGCGTCGGCACCAGCGGCGGGCGGGCGGTGCGGTCATGGGCCAGTAGTGGACCGATCACCCGGTCCACGAAGGCGGCCAGATCGCCGTGCTCGCGCAGTCGCCACAGCAATAGGTCGACATCCAGGCTGCGTACGTCGTACCAGCCCCGGTCGGGCGGCGATCCGCACGCCGCGTTCGCCGCCTCCGCCGCATGCCGCAGCTCGGCTCCGGCCGCGTCCCAGCCGACCGCGAGCCCGGCGACCACCACCGGCGGCCGGGCGCCGGCCCGGTCCGGCCAGGCCCGCTCCACCCCGGCCCGCAGCGCCGCCGCGATCCGCTCGGCCACCGCGCTCCGCTCGGTCGCGTCGCGCAGCCCCGCCAGCAGCGGAACCCGACCCTCCGGAAGCCGTACGCCGAGCAGCACCGGCACCCCGACCCCAGCCAGCTCCTCCTGCACGGCGTGGACCAGCGCGGCCCAGCTCTCCCCGCCCCCGGCCAGCGGCCGCGGATCCTCCACCAGCCGCATCACCACCGGCAGCAGCGGCCCGCCCGAGCCCGGCCGGAAGCCCAGCACCCGGGCCTGCGCGGGGGCGTCCAACGCCTCGATCCGGCCCTCGGCGAGATCGGTGAGGAAGTCCCCGCGCCCGCGCGCCGCCAGCTCCTCCTCCTGACGCGCCCGCAGCAGCACCACCGCCAGCAGATCCGCCGTCCGCTCGGCGGCGATCCGGTGCACCGGGCCCAGCGGCCCGGCCACCGGAAGGACGGTCAGCCGCGCCCGTACGGCACCGGGGCCGGGCCCGCCGCCCGGGATGTCCGCGATCACGCTGCCCGCCGGCGGCTCGGGCCGCTCGGCCGCGCGCGGCGCCCGCAGCCCCTCCCACACCTGCAGCGGATCGGCCGCGCCCGCCGGGGGCGTACCGCCCGGCCCGGCCGCGTACAGCAGCTGTCCTTCGGGGGTCTCCAGGAAGACCGGATTGGCCGCGAAGGCGGCGAAGTGGCGCAGGATCTCCGGCACCCCGCCGCCGCGCAGCAGCACCTCGGTGGCCTGCCGGTGCACCACATCGGCCTGGCGCAGCAGGGCGTAGTGCTCATTGACGATCTCGGTGTGGATCTCCTCGGTGACCGTCACGAACGGCACCTCGCGATGGAGCTGCACCAGCGGCAGCCCGCACGAGCGCGCGGTGTCCACGACCGGCCCCGGCAGGGTGCGGAACCGGGCGCCCAGCTCCACCACCAGCGCCGCGATGCCCCGCTCGGCGAGCCGGCGGACGAAGGCGCGCTGCTCGGCGGGGCGCGGACCGACCCCGAGACCGGTGGTCAGCAGCAGCTCACCGCCCTTGAGCAGCGCGGCGATGTTCGGCGCCTCGCCCGCGTGCACCCAGCGCACCGGGCGGTCCAGCAGCTCCTGCCCGGACACCACCTCGGGGAGCCCGCGGCGCAGGGCGGGCAGGCCGAGGGCCCGTGCCACGGTGATCGTTCCCTGTGGTTCCATGCCGCCACGCTAAGCGCTCCGCGGGAAGTGCCGCGAGGTGCGGTCGTTCGTCCGCGGCGCCGTCGTGGCTGGTCGCCCACGCGGCGGAGCCGCATATCGACACCGCCGCGGCGGAGCCGCATATCGACACCGCCCCGCGCCCCTTGGGGGTGCCCGGGCCCCCAGGGCCCGGGCCGGGGGTCAGCCTCCGTACGCGCCGGACGCGGTCAGCCGCAGCGCGGTGTCGATCAGCGGCACATGGCTGAACGCCTGCGGGAAGTTGCCCACCAGACGCTGGTTGTGCGAGTCCCACTCCTCGGACAGCAGCCCGAGGTCGTTGCGGAGCGCCAGCAGCTTCTCGAAGAGCTTCCGGGCCTCGTCCACCCGGCCGATCATCGCCAGGTCGTCGGCGAGCCAGAACGAGCAGGCCAGGAAGGCCCCTTCGTCACCCTCGAGACCGTCCACCCCGGCGTCCTCGCCCGCGGTGGGGTAGCGCATCACGAAGCCGTCCTCGGTCGACAGCTCCCGCTGGATCGCCTCGATGGTGCCGATGACGCGCTTGTCGTCCGGCGGCAGGAAGCCCATCTGCGGGATGAGCAGCAGCGAGGCGTCCAGCTCCTTGGAGCCGTAGGACTGGGTGAAGGTGTTCCGCTCGGCGTCGTAGCCCCGCTCGCAGACGTCCCGGTGGATCTCGTCGCGCAGCTCCCGCCAGCGGTCCAACGGCCCGTCCACATCGCCGGATTCGATCAGCTTGACGGTGCGGTCGACCGCGACCCAGGCCATCACCTTGGAGTGCACGAAGTGGCGGCGCGGCCCGCGCACCTCCCAGATGCCCTCGTCCGGCTCGTCCCAGTGCTCCTCGAGGTAGCGGATCAGCTTCAGCTGGAGCACGCTCGCGTAGTCGTTGCGCGCCAGGCCCGTCATATGGGCCAGGTGCAGCGCCTCGGTGACCTCGCCGTAGACGTCGAGCTGGACCTGGCCCGCCGCGCCGTTGCCGATCCGGACCGGCTGGGAGTTCTCGAAGCCGGGCAGCCAGGTCAGCTCGGCCTCGGACAACTCCCGCTCGCCCGCGATGCCGTACATGATCTGGAGGTTCTCCGGGTCGCCCGCGACCGCGCGGAGCAGCCATTCGCGCCAGGCGCGGGCCTCCTCGCGGTAGCCGGTGCGCAGCAGCGAGGAGAGGGTGATCGCCGCGTCCCGCAGCCAGGTGAAGCGGTAGTCCCAGTTCCGGACGCCGCCGATCTCCTCGGGCAGCGAGGTGGTGGGCGCCGCGACGATACCGCCGGTGGGGGCGTAGGTCAGCGCCTTGAGCGTGATCAGCGAGCGGACCACCGCGTCCCGGTAGGGGCCGTGGTACGTGCAGTGCTCGACCCACTCCTTCCAGAACGCCTCGGTGGCCTCCAGCGCGCCCTCCGGCTCGGGCAGGGCGGGCGGCTCGCGGTGCGAGGGCTGCCAGCTGATGGTGAAGGCGATCCGGTCGCCGGGGCCCACCGTGAAGTCCGAGTAGGTGGTGAGGTCCTTGCCGTAGGTGTCGGCCTCGGTGTCCAGCCACACCGAGTCCGGACCCGCGACGGCGACGGTACGGCCGTCCACCCGGTGCACCCAGGGCACGACCCAGCCGTAGGAGAACCGCATCCGCAGCGCGGAGCGCATCGGCACCCGGCCGCTGACCCCCTCGACGATCCGCACCAGTTGCGGGGCGCCGTCACGGGGCGGCATGAAGTCGATCACACGGACGGTGCCGCGCGGGGTGT
This sequence comes from Streptomyces endocoffeicus, assembly GCF_016741935.1. Taxonomy (GTDB): domain Bacteria; phylum Actinomycetota; class Actinomycetes; order Streptomycetales; family Streptomycetaceae; genus Streptomyces; species Streptomyces endocoffeicus. The sequence continues at coordinate 20,214 of NZ_JAERRG010000011.1, forward strand.
CCCACTCCGACTCCAGGACCAGGGAGTCGCCGCGGTAGCGGCGGCGGTCCGCGGCGGGCGGCGGGCTCCCCGCGGGGGCGGCGGGCCCCAACCGCCAGAAACCGTGTTCCTCGGTGCCCAGCAGACCGGCGAAGACGGCATGGGAGTCGAACCTCGGCAGGCACAGCCAGTCGACGGTCCCGTCTCTGCAGACGAGGGCGGCCGTCTGCATATCACCAATCAGTGCGTAATCCTCGATACGCCCGGCCACGTGCATTCCCCATTCGAACGGCCGTATCACCCCGGAGGGCGTTTTCTACGGTCTCGGAAAATTTTGACGAGCTCTTGTTCCGGGGGCGTGCTGGTGGTGCCGTGCCGGGGTGGCTCGCATGCGTGCGTCCGATGAGGATACGACGGACAACGGTGATCCGCTTGAGCCCGTCCACATCGTGGCTCGCATCTCACGGCCGATCGGGTGGCCAGGTCACGCATGGTGTTCGGGCGATTGCGCAGACCGAACGCGGGAACCAGGTCAGCAACGACCGCTCCGGGGCGCTGATACCCTGGTAGCCCGTGGAGCGGCGGGCACAAAACCCCCGAACCTCAGCGGCGGCGCCCCCGGACCTCGGAGCGGCTGCCGTACGCACCCTCACGACGCGACCACGGGAGCCCCCTCTTGGCCATTGCCGCTAAGCCCATGACGACCAAGCACCTCTTCGTCACCGGGGGTGTCGCCTCCTCACTCGGCAAGGGTCTTACCGCCTCCAGTCTGGGGGCGCTGCTGAAGGCGCGCGGTCTGCGCGTCACCATGCAGAAGCTCGATCCGTATCTGAATGTCGACCCGGGCACGATGAACCCCTTCCAGCACGGCGAGGTGTTCGTCACCAACGACGGCGCCGAGACCGATCTGGACATCGGCCACTACGAGCGTTTCCTCGACGTCGACCTCGACGGCTCGGCCAATGTGACCACCGGACAGGTCTACTCCACCGTAATCGCCAAGGAGCGGCGCGGTGAGTACCTCGGGGACACGGTGCAGGTCATCCCGCACATCACCAACGAGATCAAGCATCGCATCCGGCGCATGGCCACCGATGACGTGGACGTCGTCATCACCGAGGTCGGCGGCACCGTCGGCGACATCGAGTCGCTGCCCTTCCTGGAGGCCGTCCGGCAGGTCCGGCACGAGGTCGGCCGGGACAACGTGTTCGTGGTGCACATCTCCCTGCTGCCCTACATCGGCCCGTCCGGCGAGCTGAAGACCAAGCCCACCCAGCACTCGGTGGCCGCGCTGCGCAATATCGGTATCCAGCCGGACGCGATCGTGCTGCGAGCCGACCGCGAGGTCCCCACCTCCATCAAGCGCAAGGTCTCGCTGATGTGTGACGTGGACGACGCCGCCGTGGTCGCCGCCATCGACGCCAAGTCGATCTACGACATCCCCAAGGTGCTGCACTCCGAGGGCCTGGACGCCTATGTCGTCCGCAAGCTGGACCTGCCCTTCCGCGACGTGGACTGGACCCAGTGGGACGACCTGCTGAAGCGGGTCCACGAGCCCGACCACGAGGTCACCGTGGCGCTCGTCGGCAAGTACATCGACCTGCCCGACGCCTATCTCTCCGTCACCGAGGCGCTGCGGGCCGGCGGCTTCGCCAACAACGCCCGCGTGAAGATCAAGTGGGTCACCTCCGACGACTGCAAGACGGCGGCCGGCGCCCGGGAGCAGCTCGACGGCGTGGACGCGGTCTGCATCCCCGGCGGCTTCGGCGACCGCGGTGTCATCGGTAAGGTCGGCGCGATCACCTACGCCCGGGAGAACAAGATCCCGGTACTGGGCCTCTGCCTGGGACTCCAGTGCATCGTCATCGAGGCCGCGCGCAACCTCGCGGGCATCGAGGGCGCCAACTCCACCGAGTTCGAGCCCGCCACCACCGACCCGGTGATCTCCACCATGGCCGAGCAGCTCGACATCGTCGCGGGCGAGGGCGACATGGGCGGCACCATGCGGCTGGGCATGTACCCGGCCAAGCTGGCCGAGGGCTCGATCGTCCGCGAGGTCTACGACAACCAGCCGTATGTCGAGGAGCGCCACCGCCACCGCTACGAGGTCAACAACTCCTACCGCGGTGAGCTGGAGAAGAAGGCCGGGATCGTCTTCTCCGGCACCTCCCCGGACAACAAGCTCGTGGAGTACGTGGAGTACCCGCGCGAGGTCCACCCCTATCTGGTCGGCACCCAGGCCCACCCCGAGCTGCGCTCCCGCCCGACCCGTCCGCATCCGCTCTTCGCGGGCCTGGTGAAGGCGGCGGTCGGGCGACAGGTGGCAGCTCAGACGCGGGGTGCGAGCGTCTGACCGTTACGGTTGGCAGGGGCGGGCGGCCGGCGCGGCCCACCGCCCCGGCAACCGCACGCGGAAAGGACGCTGAGGCAAGCATGCGCATCCAGGACACCCCCGAGGAATGGCCGGTCACCGCCACCGCCACGCCGTTCACCGGCAACAAGACGAGCGTGCGCACGGACGAGGTGGAGATGCCCGACGGGAGCCGGGTGAAGCGCGACTACCAGGTCCACCCCGGCTCCGTCGCCGTCCTCGCCCTGGACGGGGACGACCGCGTGATCGTGCTGCGGCAGTACCGGCACCCGGTCCGGCAGCGGCTGTGGGAGATCCCGGCCGGTCTCCTGGACATCCCCGGTGAGAACCCGCTGCACGCCGCCCAGCGGGAGCTGTACGAGGAGGCGCACGTCAAGGCCGAGGACTGGCGGGTCCTCATCGACCTCTACACCTCGCCCGGCGGCTGTGACGAGGCCGTGCGGATCTTCCTGGCCAGGGAGGTCTCCGTGGCCGAGGGCGAGCGGTTCGAGGTCTCCGAGGAGGAGGCCGACATGGAGCTCGCCCGGGTGTCCCTGGAGGAGCTGGTGCGCGGCGCGCTCGCGGGCGAGCTGCACAACAACTGCCTCGCGACGGGCGTGCTGGCGCTGCGGGCCGCGCTCTCCGGCGACGGCATCGACGCCCTCCGGCCCGCCGACGCCTCCTGGCCGGCCCGGCCCTTCGACGCCTGAGCCACTGCCTGAGCCACTGATGGGGCGCATGGGCCCCGCTCGGCCTCGGTGAAGATCCGATGGAGTGATTTTCGGTCCGTGCTGTGGGCGGCGAGTACCGGGTACCTGACGCGGAGTGAACTACGCTCATAGTGAGCCGAAGGGGCTCGTACGCGCAGGTGGACGGGAGTGGGCCCGTGGCGGAGCAGGCGGTCGACACCGATGGGGAGCCGGGCGCCCCAGGGAAGCGGCAGCCGCCGCCCGCCGCGTCCGCTTCATCCGCTTCGTCCGTCCCCGGCCGCCCGCCGGAATCCGCTACCGGCCGTCCGCCGGAGTCCGTCCCCGGCCGTCCGCCCGAATCCGCCCCCGGTAGTCCGCCGGAAGATGAGACCTCCTCCTCCGACACCCCGCCGCGGCAACGGCGCTCCACCGCGGGCGCCCAGGACGGCGGGGTGTGGAGCGGGGCGACCCGGGCCGTGCTGTTCGCGGCGGCCGCCTCCGTGGGGCGGGGGTTCGCCGGGCGGCGGCGCGAGCTGCTCTCGCTGCGGGCCGATATCGAGCGCGCGGGCCTGGACACCATCGCCGGCCGCAAGGCCGCCCGCAGCCGGGTGCTGCTGATCGCGGGCCGTCCCGGCTGGGGCCGTACGGCGCTGGCCGAGGAACTCGCCCGGCGGCTCGCCGACGACTACCCCGACGGAGTGCTGAGCGCCCGGCTGACGACCTCCGCCGGCGATCCCGTGCCCACCGAGCGCACCGCCCGTGAGCTGCTGGGACGGCTCGGGGTCAGCGCCCCGCCGGGGGCGGACGAGGACGATCTGGGCGAGGCGCTGCGCGCGGCCCTCGATGGCAAGCGGGTGCTGCTGCTGCTCGACGACGTGGCCGGGGCCGAGCAGGTGGACGCGCTGCTGCCCGACGAGCCCGACTGCCTGGTGGTCGCCGTCTCGCGGGGCCCGCTGACCGGGGTGCCGGATGTGCGGCCGTGCACGGTGGGCGGGCTGGATGTGAGCGCGGCGGTCGGGCTGCTGGCGCAGTACACCGGCCCCACCCGGATCACCTGCGATCCGGTGGCCGCGCAGTCCCTGGTCGAGGAGTGCGCGGGCCAGCCCGCGGCGCTCGTCCTGGTCGGCGGCTGGCTCGCCGCCCGCCCCCAGGCTTCGGTGGACGACGCCCTGGCCCGGCTGCGCGAACTGCCGCCGGACGAGGGTGACCTCGACCACGGCGCCCGCCCGCTGACCCGCGCCTTCCGGCTGGCCTACGCCGCGCTGCCGTCGGCCGCCGCCCGGATGCTGCGGCTGCTGGTGCTGGCGCCCGGCGGATCGGCCGACGCCCAGATCGCCTCCGCGCTGGCCGGCTGCTCGGTGGCGGACGGCGAGGCGGCGCTGGAGGGCTTCGCCGCGTACGGGATGCTGCGCCCGCGCGGCACCGGCCGCTACCTGGTGCCCGGCTGCCTCGATCCGCTGCTGCGGGAGCGGCTGGCGGCCGAGGAGCGCCCGGCGGAGGTGGAGCTGGCGCGGGCGCGGATGCTGGAGCGCGCCGTACGGCAGCTGCACACCTGCCGGCTGGCGGCCGAGCCCCCTGGTTCGCCGGGCCGGAAGAAGCTGGCCGGAATGCCGAAGCCGCTGCGGTTTTCGTCGTCGGCGGAGGCGGCCGGCTGGCTGGAGGAGCGGCTGCCCACCCTGATCGAGGCCGCCCGGATGGCCGTCGAGACCGGTCAACTCGACACCCTGGCACGGCGGTTGGTCGCCGCGCTGACCCACGCGCTGACCGCCCACCGGGGCTTCGAGGGCGCGGCGGTGGAGCTGTACGGGCTGCATCAGCTGGTGCTGGACGTGGCCCGGCGCCGCGATCTCCCGGTGGAGCGGGCGGCCGCGCTGCTGAACCTCGGCGATCTGGACGGCGGGGCGGGCCGGGTGGACAAGGCCCTCGCCCGCTACAAGAGCGCCCTGGAGGCCGCCCGCGCCTCGGGCGATCCGTATACGACCGGGCGTGCGCTGGAGTCGATCGGCGGCACGTACCAGGCGCTGGAGGACTGGCACCGGGCGGCCGACTGGTACGGACGCGCCCTGGAGCTGCGGCTGAGCCGCCGCGACACGCCCGCCGCGGCCCGGCTGTACGCACGGCTCGGCACCGTCCACGGCTACGCCGGGCGGTGGGGCGAGGCGCTGCGCGACTGGCGTGCCGCCGCGGCCGCCTGCCGCCGGGCGGGCGACCAGCCGGGGTACGCCCGGGCGCTCGGCGGCACCGCGGACGCCCAGGAGCGCTCGGGGCGGCCGAGGGAGGCGCTGCGCACCTGGGCGGAGACCGCCGCGGCCGCCCGGACCTGCGGTGACACCGGGCTGCACGCCGAGCTGGCGCGCCATGCGGCGGACGCGATGGACCGGCTCGGCGGGGATCCCGCGGTGGCGCGGTCGCTGCGGCGCACCGCCCGGAGGATCGAGGCGGGCGAGGCGGAAGACACCGGTCCGTCACCTCAGAGTGGGGCCTGAAACGCTGCCGACCTACGAAATCAGTAGTGGTCTTCCAAAAGATTGATGCATTGCAAGGCTAGACAGCGCGACGTCCTTCATTAGACTGGCTGTACCGCGATTGTTGCGGTCGTCTCCGGCATGCGGACGCGCGTGCCGGTTTGCCTGTCTATGGTCGATGGTGTATCGGCCCGTGGCTGGCTATGGCGATATGTTCCATTTCCCCCATTCAAGGACCGTGATCGACGTGAAGGTCGGCATCCCCCGCGAGGTCAAGAACAACGAGTTCCGTGTGGCCATCACCCCTGCCGGTGTGCACGAGCTGGTCCGAGGCGGCCATGAGGTCGTCATCGAGCGGAGTGCGGGCCTCGGCTCGTCCATCACGGACGAGGAGTACACCGCCGCCGGTGCCCACGTCCTCGGCACCGCCGACGAGGTCTGGGCCACGGCCGACCTGCTGCTGAAGGTCAAGGAGCCCATCGCGGAGGAATACCACCGGCTGCGCAAGGGCCAGACGCTCTTCACCTATCTGCACCTGGCCGCCTCCCGGGCCTGCACCGACGCGCTGCTGGAGTCCGGCACCACCGCCATCGCCTACGAGACCGTCGAGACCGCGAACCGCGCCCTGCCGCTGCTCGCGCCGATGTCCGAGGTCGCGGGCCGGATCGCGCCGCAGGTCGGCGCGTACCACCTGATGCGCTCGGCCGGCGGCCGCGGTGTGCTGCCCGGCGGGGTGCCGGGTGTGGCCGCCGGGCGGGCCGTCGTCATCGGCGGTGGCGTCTCCGGGTGGAACGCCGCCCAGATCGCCATCGGCATGGGCTTCCACGTCACCCTGCTCGACAAGGACATCAACAAGCTGCGCGAGGCCGACCGGATCTTCGGCAACCGGGTGCAGACCATCGCCTCCAACGCCTATGAGCTGGAGAAGGCCGTCCTCGAGGCCGACCTGGTCATCGGCGCGGTGCTCATCCCGGGCGCCAAGGCGCCCAAGCTGGTCACCAACGAGCTGGTGTCCCGGATGAAGCCGGGAAGTGTCCTTGTCGACATCGCGATCGACCAGGGCGGCTGCTTCGAGGACTCCCGTCCCACCACCCACGCCGAGCCGACCTTCGAGGTCCACAACTCGGTCTTCTACTGCGTGGCGAACATGCCCGGCGCGGTGCCGAACACCTCCACCCACGCGCTCACCAACGCCACGCTCCCGTACATCGTGGAGCTGGCCAACCGCGGCTGGCGGGACGCGCTGCGCCGGGACGCCGCGCTGGCCAAGGGGCTCAACACCCATGAGGGTCAGGTCGTCTACGGCCCGGTCGCCGAGGCCCATGACCTGCCCGTCGTCGAACTGGGCTCGCTGATCGGCTGAATGGCGCCCGGAGTTCACCGGACCCGGCCGCCGGGCCCGTTAACCCCGGTTGCCGGACGGTCAACCCGGACCGTCAACCACATGTCAACATCGGGCATCCGGCCGGGTCTTGTCGAAGGACGAGGCCCGGCCGAAGGTGTGTCCGCTGTGCCCCGTATCGCGCGCCGACCACCGCTCGGCCAACTCGCCCTAAATGCAACTATTAAGACGCTTTATGCGGTGGTGAAATCTCCGTGGCACCGTTCACACGCCCTTGACATCGGGGTGTTCGATTGCCGACACATCGTGCCGTGTCCGGTGGATTGTGTTGCTGCGGACCGGTGACACGCCATAGAGTCGCCAACCGTCGGCATGGTGTCACGCTGACCTATAGAGAAATTTCCTGGTCACCAAGGAGGTAGGACGACTTGTGAATGAGTCGACATTTTCTCCCGGGGGTGGTCAACCAGGACCGGCTGCGCGGGGCCAGGGCCCCTCGGGGCTCGAGGCTGTCGGCTCCGTCGCTGTCCGTACCTTCGCAACCCGCCAGAGCCCGACGACAGCCCACCAGAGCCACAGCATGGACGGCCATCACGTGAACGCCATGGCCGGCGACCAGGGGGGCACGGATCCCGCCCGCTTCGCCGACTACGACGACCTCCCCGACGGGCACTTCTACGACCCGGACGCGGAGTACGAGCCAGACCCCGAATACGCGGCCACGCTCGCGCCCGACGCTGCCCGCCAGCGCCGCGAGCGGATCGGCCCCACCGGGCGCCCGTTGCCGTACTTCCCGATCCCCGGGCCGCTGACCGACCACGGTCCCGCGAAGATCATCGCGATGTGCAACCAGAAGGGCGGGGTCGGCAAGACCACCTCCACCATCAACCTGGGCGCGGCCCTGGCCGAGTACGGCCGCCGGGTCCTGCTCGTCGACTTCGACCCGCAGGGCGCCCTGTCGGTCGGCCTCGGGGTCAACCCGATGGAGCTCGACCTCACGGTCTACAACCTGCTCATGGAGCGGGGCATGTCCGCCGACGAGGTGCTGCTGAAGACGGCCGTGCCCAACATGGACCTGCTGCCCAGCAATATCGACTTGTCGGCCGCCGAGGTGCAGCTGGTGAGCGAGGTCGCCCGGGAGTCGACCCTCCAGCGCGCGCTCAAGCCGCTGATGGCCGACTACGACTACATCGTCATCGACTGCCAGCCCTCGCTCGGTCTGCTCACCGTCAACGCGCTGACCGCCGCGCACAAGGTGATCGTGCCGCTGGAGTGCGAGTTCTTCGCGCTGCGCGGTGTGGCGTTGCTCACGGAGACGATCGAGAAGGTCCAGGAGCGGCTCAACCCCGACCTGGAGCTGGACGGCATCCTCGCCACGATGTACGACTCGCGCACCGTGCACAGCCGTGAGGTCCTCGCCCGCGTGGTCGAGGCGTTCGACGATCACGTCTACCACACGGTCATCGGCCGTACGGTCCGCTTCCCCGAGACCACGGTCGCGGGTGAGCCGATCACCACGTACGCGTCCAACTCCGTCGGTGCCGCCGCCTATCGCCAGCTCGCCAGGGAGGTGCTCGCCCGGTGTCACGCCGAGTGAGTCTGCCGGGAGCCGACGAACTGTTCCGCACCACGGGAGGGATGGGCCTCCAGTCCTCCGCTCCCGCCGCCGGGCGCCGCCAGGCGAACGGCGAGGGCCCCCGGGTGCCCCCGCCCGCCGCCGAACCCGACACGGGCGCCGAGCCGCGCGAAGGGCAGGAGCAGCGCGCGGACGGTGAGCAGTCCGGCTCGGGCGAACACACGGGACGGGAGACGGCCTCCCCGGACGCGGTCGGTGAGCGGCGCCCCGCCGCCGGGGACCGGCCCAAGGGCCGCCAGGCCCAGGGCGGTTCGGCCGCGGCCGAGCAGAACGGCCCGGCCCGCCGCCGCGCCCGTACGCCGAACCGCAGGCCCAGCGGGCGCGAGCGCCACGACGAGAAGATCACGGTCTATGTCTCCGCCGAGGAGCTGATGGACCTCGAGCACGCGCGTCTGGTGCTCCGTGGCGAGCACGGGCTCGCCGTCGACCGCGGCCGGATCGTCCGCGAGGCGGTCGCGGTCGTCCTCGCCGACCTCGAGTCGCGCGGCGACGCGAGCATCCTGGTGCGCCGCCTCCGCGGCCGTTGACCGGGCCGGGCGAGATAGCCTGCCCGGTCGTACGGGCTGCCCCGCCCGGCCCTGAGCACCCTGGACCGCGATGCCGACGAACGACACCCCCGCCCCGCCGCCCCGCCCCTCCCGCCGCTCCCTCGGCCGGGGGCCCGGCACGGCGCCGGCCACGACGGGTCCGGACCGGTCCACCGAGCCCACGCCTCCGCAGGAGGCCGCTCAGCGCCCTGCTCCGCCCCTGGCGGCGGAAGCGGTGGAAGCAGCGGCGGAAGAGCCGCAGAACGGCGCACAGGCGGCCCCCGAGGCCCCTGCTGAGCCATCCGAGGCGCCCGCCGCGTCCGGGGCGCCCGCCGCGTCCGGGGCGCCCGCCGCGCCCGAGGTGCCCGCCGCGTCCGAGGCGTCCGTCGCGTCCGCTGCGTCCGCTGCGTCCGCTGCGTCCGAGGCGTCCGCCGCGCCCGAGGCGCGTGAGGCCGTCGTGGAGCCAGAGGCGCCCGAAGCCGCCGCGGAGGAACGCACCGCGCCGGATGCCGAGCCCGAGCCGTCCCCGGCGGCGGCCGAGGCCGTCGCCACGGCCGAGCGGCGGGGCGCGGGCGGTGGGCGCGGCCGTAAGGGGGCCTCGGCGGACGAGCCGGAGCCGGTGCACGCACGGGCCGACCTCGATGCGGCGCCCCCGGCGGGCGGGCACGGCGGTGAGGCGGCCGGGGCGGCGAGCAGCGGGGCTGACGTCAGCGGCGGGACCGAGGCGAGCGGTGGGGGCGAGGGGAGCGGTGGGGGCGGTCAGGGCGAGGCGCGAGCCGAGGACGGCGGCAATCGGTTCACCGTGCGGCTGGCCAACTTCGAGGGGCCCTTCGACCTCCTCCTCCAGCTGATCTCCAAGCACAAGCTGGATGTCACCGAGGTCGCCCTCTCCAAGGTCACCGACGAGTTCATGGCCCATATCCGCGCCATGGGGCCGGACTGGGACCTCGACCAGACCACCGAGTTCCTCGTCGTCGCGGCGACCCTGCTGGACCTCAAGGCGGCCCGGCTGCTGCCCGCCGCCGAGGTCGAGGACGAGGCGGACCTGGCGCTGCTGGAGGCGCGCGATCTGCTCTTCGCCCGGCTGCTCCAGTACCGCGCGTACAAACAGATCGCGGACATCTTCAACGACCGGCTGACCGCCGAGGCCGCCCGTCACCCCCGTACCGTCGGTCTGGAGCCGCACCACGCCGAGCTGCTCCCCGACGTCGTCATCAGCATCGGCCCCGAGGGCTTCGCCAAGCTGGCCGTCAAGGCGATGCAGCCCAAGCCCAAGCCGCAGGTGTACGTCGACCACATCCACGCCCCGCTGGTCAGCGTCCGGGAGCAGGCCGAGGTGGTGGTCGCGCGGCTGCGGGAGCTGGGGGAGGCGAGCTTCGCCGCGCTCGCCGAGGACGCTCCCGACGTCCTTACGGTCGTCGCGCGCTTCCTGGCGCTCCTGGAGCTCTACCGCGAGCGCGCGGTCCTCCTGGACCAGCCGGAGGCGCTCGGGTCGCTCATGGTCCGCTGGACGGGCGAGGCGGGTGAGCGGCCACTGGTCACCGACGAGTTCGACCAGGAGGCCAAGCCCCGTAAGGAGTCCGAGAAGGAGCCCGAGAAGGAGCCCGAGAAGGGGACGGCCACGCCCGAGAAGGAGAAGGAAGAGGTAGCGAGTTGAGCGAGCAGCGGACACCCGCCGGGCTCTCCGAGGTCGCCGAGCTGGATCTCAAGCCCGCCCTGGAGGCCGTCCTCATGGTCGTCGACGAGCCCGCCACCGAGGAGAACCTCGCCAAGGTCCTCCAGCGGCCGCGCCGCGCCGTCGCGGACGCGCTGCGCGAGCTGGCCGACGAGTACGCGACCCAGGGCCGGGGCTTCGAGCTGCGGCTGGTCGCGGGCGGCTGGCGCTACTACACGCGCCCGGCCTACGCCGCCGCCGTCGAGGGGTTCGTCCTGGACGGCCAGCAGGCCCGGCTCACCCAGGCCGCTTTGGAAACCCTCGCGGTGGTCGCGTACCGTCAGCCGGTCAGCCGTTCCCGAGTCTCGGCCGTCCGCGGCGTCAACTGCGATGGCGTGATGCGGACCCTCCTCCAGCGGGGCTTGGTCGAGGAGGCGGGCACGGAACCCGAAACAGGTGCGATCCTGTACAGGACGACGAACTACTTCCTGGAGCGGATGGGCCTGCGGGGGCTGGACGAGCTCCCGGAGCTCGCGCCGTTCCTCCCCGAGGCGGACGCGGTCGAGGGCGAGTCCCAGGAGGGCGTGCCGTCGTTCGATCCGGACGCCATTGACAGCGATGACGCGCAGGTCGACGCAGAACGCACGACGACGTAGAACACCGAGCCGACAGCGGCCCACTCTCAGACGGAAACTTGATGCGAAGCAGCGGCAGGAACAGCAGGGGCAGCGGTAGCGGTAGCGGCGGCAAGAACTACCGGGGCGCGGGGAACAACAGGCGCGACGAGCAGCAGCAGCGCGCCGGCCGCCCCCGCCCCGAAGAGCGCCGCTACGACGTGGGCGGCGGCCCCAAGGCGGGCCCCAAGGGCTCCCAGGGCGGCCCCAAGGGCTCCCAAGGGTCCCAGGGCGGCCCCAGGACGGGCTCCCAGGGTTCCCAGGGTTCCCAGGGCGGCCCCAGGACGGGCTCCCAGGGCGGCGGCCCCAAGGGCGCCCAGGGCGGTCCCAAGGGCGGTGGCGGCGGCCGTGGCCGCAAGCCGGGCCCGGCCCGTCCGCGCGAGTACGAGGCGCAGATAGAGGAGCGCAACCGTGCCCGCCACGACAAGCCGCGGGTCAAGCTGCCCAAGACCTTCGGCGAGCAGGAGGGCGAGCGGCTCCAGAAGGTCCTCGCCCGCGCCGGCATGGGCTCGCGCCGCGCCTGTGAGGAGCTGATCGACCAGGCCCGGGTCGAGGTCAACGGCAAGATCGTGACCGAGCAGGGGCTGCGCGTCGACCCCGAGAAGGACGAGATCAAGGTCGACGGGCTGACCGTGGCCACCCAGTCGTACCTCTTCTTCGCGCTGAACAAGCCCGCCGGTGTCGTCTCCACCATGGAGGACCCCGACGGCCGCCAGTGCCTGGGCGACTATGTGACCAACCGCGAGACCCGGCTCTTCCACGTCGGCCGCCTCGACACCGAGACCGAGGGCATCATCCTGCTCACCAACCACGGCGAGCTGGCCCACCGCCTCACCCACCCCCGCTACGGCGTGCGGAAGACCTATCTCGCCGCCATCCAGGGTCCGCTCCCGCGCGACCTGGGCAAGCGGCTCAAGAGCGGCATCGAGCTCGAGGACGGCTACGCCCGCGCCGACCACTTCCGGGTGGTGCAGAACACCGGCAAGAACTATCTGGTCGAGGTGAGCCTGCACGAGGGCCGCAAGCACATCGTGCGGCGGATGCTCGCCGAGGCCGGTTTCCCGGTCGACAAGCTGGTGCGGACGGCCTTCGGCCCGATCGCGCTCGGCGACCAGAAGTCCGGCTGGCTGCGTCGGCTGACCAACACCGAGGTCGGCATGCTCATGCGCGAGGTCGAACTCTGATACGGACCCGGCGCCCACGGACCCGGCGCCTACGGACCCGGCGCCGCTGACGGCCCCGGCCGTCCGCGGGGCGCCGCGTCTCGCCCAGCGGTCGCCCCGGGAGCCTGTCCGACCCGCTCGTTACGCTGATCGGGAGTGCGGCCGAAACACCGCGGCCGCGCCCGACGCACGACAGGCACAGCGCGCACAGGGAGCGAGACGTGGCGGTACGAGCGGTCCGCGGGGCCGTCCAGCTGGACAGGGACGAGCCGGAGCACATGCATGAGCAGGTCTCCGCGCTGCTGACCGCCATCCTGGAGCGGAACACCCTCGACCCCGATGACCTGATCAGCGTGTGGTTCACGGCCACCCCCGATCTGCACAGCGACTTCCCGGCGGTCGCCGCCCGCAAGCTGGGCATCACCGACGTACCGCTGATCTGCGCCCAGGAGCTGGACATACAAGGGGCGATGCCCCGCGTCGTCCGCATCCTGGCGCATGTCGAGACCTCCCTGTCCAAGTCCGACGTCGCCCACGTCTACCTGGGTGCCGCCGGCTCCCTCCGCAAGGACATCGCCCAATGAGAACCGCCCTCGTCATCGGCACCGGCCTGATCGGCACCTCCGCCGCGCTGACCCTGGTCGGCCGTGGCGTCCAGGTGCACCTCGCCGACCACGACGCGGCCCAGGCGCGCACCGCCGAGGCGCGCGGCGCCGGGACGCAGGCAGAGCCCGAGGGGCCCGTGGACCTGGCGATCGTCGCCGTGCCCCCGGCGTATGTGGCGGCGACCGTGGCCGATGTGCTGCGCCGCGGGCTGGCCCGCGGCGTCCTGGACGTCGCGAGCGTCAAGGGCGGCCCGCGCCGTGAGCTGGAGGCCCTCGGCTGCGATCTGACCCGCTACATCGGCACGCATCCGATGGCGGGCCGGGAGCGCTCCGGGCCGCTGGCCGCCACCGCCGACCTCTTCGAGGGGCGGCCCTGGGTGCTCACGCCCACCGGCGGCACCGACACCGAGGTGCTCAACCTCGCGCTCGAGCTGGTCGCGCTGTGCCGGGCGGTGCCCGTGGTGATGGAGGACGAGGCCCACGACCGGGCGGTGGCGCTCGTCTCGCACACCCCCCATCTGCTGTCGAGCATGGTCGCCGCGCGGCTCCAGGACGCCGATGAGACGGCGGTGCGGCTGTGCGGGCAGGGCATCCGCGACGTCACCCGGATCGCGGCCTCCGACCCCGCCATGTGGATCGACATCCTCTCCGCCAACCCCGGCCCGGTGGCCGATGTGCTCGCCGCCGTCGCCGCCGACCTGGACGAGACGGTGCGGGCGCTGCGCGCGCTCCAGTCCGCCGACGAGGCCAAGCGCGGCGGCGGCGCGGCCGGGATCGAGGACGTGCTGCGCCGGGGCAACGCCGGGCGCGAGCGGGTGCCCGGCAAGCACGGCGCCGCCTCGGCCGTCTATGAGACCGTGACGGTGCTCATCGGCGACCAGCCGGGCGAGCTGGCCCGGATCTTCGCCGACGCGGGCCGGGCGGGTGTCAACATCGAGGACGTCCGGATCGAGCACGCCACCGGGCAGCAGGCCGGTCTGATCCAGCTGGTGGTCGAGCCCTCGGCGGCCCCGGGGCTCACCCAGGCCCTGCGGGAGCGGGGATGGTCCATCCGGCAGTAATGGTCCATCCGGCAGTAGCGGTGGGGCGGACCGCCCACGGCCCCGGCCCCGGGGCCGTCCCCCAGCGGTGCGAAGCCGCCCGGAGGAAGCCAGTAACCTTGTCCGAGGCTCACATGGCCCGTTCAACTCAGCCCCGTGCACACGAAAGGTGTCTGTCACCGTGGAAACCGCCGCCCGGACCGCCCCGGCCGCAGTGATTGTCGCGATCGACGGCCCCGCAGGCACGGGCAAGTCCAGTACCTCGAAGGCCGTCGCCGCCAAGCTGGGCCTGGGCTACCTGGACACCGGCGCCCAGTACCGGGCGATCACCTGGTGGATGGTGGCCAACGGCATCGACGTCGAGGACGCCGTGGCCGTGGCGGACGCCGCCGGCAAGCCCGCCATCGTCTCCGGCACCGACCCGGCCAACCCGACGATCACCGTCGACGGCACCGATGTCTCCGGGCCGATCCGCACCCAGGAGGTCACCTCGCGGGTCAGCGCGGTCAGCGCGGTACCCGAGGTGCGGACCGTGATCACCGAGCTGCAGCGGACCATCGCCGCCGAGGCGCCGCGCGGCATCGTGGTCGAGGGCCGGGACATCGGCACCACGGTCCTCCCGGACGCCGACCTCAAGGTCTTCCTGACCGCCTCCCCGGAGGTCCGGGCGGCCCGCCGCAGCGGTGAGCTGAAGGGCAAGGAGGCCGGCGACCTGGCCAGCACCCAGGCCGCGCTGGCCAAGCGGGACGCCCTGGACTCCGGCCGCAAGACCTCGCCGCTGGCCAAGGCGGACGACGCGGTCGAGGTGGACACCTCCGAGCTCACCCTCGACCAGGTCATCGAGTGCGTGGTCACCCTCGTCGAGGAGAAGCGGACGGTCGCGTGAGCGCCACCGACGAGACCCTGCCCAGCCCCTCCGGGGCCGTCGTGGCGCGCCGGATCGGCATCGGCCTGATGTACGGGCTGTGGCGGCCGCGGGTGCTGGGCGCGTGGCGGATCCCGTCCGCCGGGCCCGTCATCCTCGCGGGGA
Source organism: Streptomyces endocoffeicus (assembly GCF_016741935.1). Lineage (GTDB taxonomy): Bacteria > Actinomycetota > Actinomycetes > Streptomycetales > Streptomycetaceae > Streptomyces > Streptomyces endocoffeicus. Next base: position 35,368 of record NZ_JAERRG010000011.1, read on the forward strand.
ACCACTCCCACAACGTCGACGGCCCGATGCTGATCGGCACCTCGCCGCGGCCGGTGCACTTCCTGGTCAAGAAGGAGGCGTTCATCGGCCCGCTGGACCCGTTCCTGCGCGGTATGGGGCAGCTGAAGGTGGACCGTACGAGCGCCGACCGCACCGCGATCGGCCAGGCCCTGGGGGTGCTGGAGCGCGGCGGGGTGCTGGGGATCTTCCCCGAGGGCACCCGGGGCGAGGGCGACTTCGCCTCGCTGCGCTCGGGGCTCGCGTACTTCGCGGTGCGCTCCGGCGCGCCGATCGTGCCCGTGGCGGTGTTGGGCACCGCCACCCCGCGCGACGACGGCCGGTCCAGGCCGCTGCCCCGGCTGCGCAGCAGGATCGACGTAGTGTTCGGCGACCCGTTCGAGGCGGGGGACGGCAGCGGCAGGCGGACGCGGGCGGCCCTGGACCAGGCCACCGAGCGCATCCAGAAGCGGCTGGGCGCGCATCTGGGCACTGCCAGGCGGCTGACCGGCCGACCGGATCAGACATAGACCCGCGCACCGCCAGGGGCGGTGCGCGGTATTGAGGGACGACGAGGAAATCTTCATGAACGACCAGATCCACAGCGGCGGCGACGAGCACGGGGAGCTTGGCGACGCCGAGTACGCGGAGTTCATGGAGCTCGCCGTGCAAGAGGGCTTCGACCTGACGGACGTCGAGGGCGACCTCGCCGCGGCGGGGCACGGCCCGCTGCCGGTGCTGGCCGTCGTCGGCCGCCCCAATGTCGGCAAGTCCACCCTGGTGAACCGGATCCTCGGCCGCCGGGAGGCGGTCGTGGAGGACCGCCCCGGCGTCACCCGCGACCGGGTGTCCTACGAGGCCGAGTGGTCCGGCCGCCGCTTCAAGGTGGTCGACACCGGCGGCTGGGAGCAGGACGTGCTCGGCATCGACGCGTCCGTGGCCGCCCAGGCCGAGTTCGCGATCGAGGCCGCCGACGCGGTGGTCTTCGTCGTGGATGCCACGGTGGGCGCCACCGACACCGACGAGGCCGTGGTCAAGCTGCTGCGCCGGGCCGGAAAGCCCGTGGTGCTGTGCGCCAACAAGGTCGACGGGCCCAGCGCCGAGGCAGATGCCGCGATGCTGTGGTCGCTGGGCCTCGGCGAGCCGTACGCGGTGTCCGCGCTGCACGGCCGCGGCACCGGCGACATGCTCGACGCGGTCCTGGAGGCGCTGCCCGAGGCCCCGGCCCAGACCTTCGGGGCGACGATCGGCGGACCGCGCCGGATCGCCCTGATCGGCCGCCCGAACGTGGGCAAGTCCTCGCTGCTCAACAAGGTCGCGGGCGAGGAGCGGGTGGTCGTCAACGAGGTGGCGGGCACCACCCGCGACCCGGTCGACGAGATGATCGAACTCGGCGGCATCACCTGGAAGTTCGTCGACACCGCCGGTATCCGCCGCCGGGTCCACCTCCAGGAGGGCGCCGACTACTACGCCTCGCTGCGCACCGCGGCCGCCGTGGAGAAGGCGGAGGTCGCGGTCGTGCTGATCGACGCCAGCGAGTCCATCAGCGTCCAGGACCAGCGGATCATCACGATGGCCGTCGAGGCCGGGCGCGCGCTCGTCATCGCCTACAACAAGTGGGACACCCTGGACGAGGAGCGCCGCTACTACCTCGAGCGCGAGATCGAGACGGAGCTGGTGCAGATCCAGTGGGCGCCGCGGGTCAATGTCTCGGCCCGCACCGGCCGCCATATGGAGAAGCTGGTCCCGGCGATCGAGACGGCGCTGGCCGGCTGGGAGACCCGCGTCCCGACCGGGCGGCTCAACTCCTTCCTCGGCGAGATCGTCGCCTCCCATCCGCATCCGATCCGGGGCGGCAAACAGCCGCGGATCCTCTTCGGGACGCAGGCCGGGACCCGGCCGCCGCGGTTCGTGCTCTTCGCCTCGGGCTTCCTGGAGGCGGGCTACCGCCGCTTCATCGAGCGGCGGCTGCGCGAGGAGTTCGGCTTCGAGGGGACGCCGCTGCAGATCTCGGTGCGGGTGCGCGAGAAGCGCGGCCGCAAGAAGTAGCGGCGGCGCGGCCGCAAGACATGGCGGCGGCGCGGCCGTAAGAAGCAGCGGTAGCGGTGGCGCGGTCGCGGGACGGAGCGGCGGCCGCGCCGGGGGGCTCACGCCGCCCCGGCCCCCGGCACCGCGTCAGTACGTGTGCCCCGGCTCCTCGCCCCGGCCGGGCGGGAGCGCGGGGACATAGCCGCGGTAGTACAGCTCGTCGGTGTGCCAGGACCCCCCATGGTCGTCCGGGCGGCCGTAGCCGCTGACGAGGCCCCGGGGCTGGCCGATGGCGGCGAACGCCACGAACTCCATGTTCTCCTCGTCCGAGCGGTCACCGGGCAGCGCCCGGAACAGCCTGCGGTACTCCGCGTACAACGCGTCGTAGATCGGCGTGGCGGAGTGGCGCCAAGGATCGTGCGCTGCCTCCAGCGCGGGGCGCATGGCCGGAATGCAGCCGTATGAGGGGGGACGGTAGGAGAGGTCGTATGCGTGCACGTATGTGCCAACGACCCGGCCGCCCGTCGGATGCGGCATCGGTGGCGAATGGGCTGCCCACCAAGGGCCGGTGAGGTCCGGGGGGAAGTCCGGGGGCAGGTCCGGGACGGCGGCGGCCATGGCGGTCATGTGCCCGCGAGCGGCATCGAAGCGCCGACCAGGGCGCCGCGCGCGGCGGCCCGGTCCAGCGCCGCGCGCAGCTGGTCCTCGCGCGGCTGGGTGCCGATCGTGCCCGCGGCCGCGGCGTAGACCAGCACCTTCTGGGAGCGGCCGACGGCGCTCCGCCAGCCCTCGCTGAGCGGCATCGGGCTGTGCGCCTGCCACCAGGCCACCGGGTGGCCGCCGCCCGGCGCCGGCATCAGCACCGCGTGCAGCCGCCCCATGGCCAGCAGCACCGACCAGCCGGGGTTGGGCGCGGGCGGCCGGCCCAGATCGACCACCGGGGCGAACCCCTGCTCGCTGAGGAGCTGCAGGAATTCATCGCCGTGGCCGATCGAACCGGGGCGGATGATCGGGGCGGTCGGCTCCACCACCAGCGCCGCGCACGCCTCCTGACCCACCAGCACCACCCCGCTGGTCACACCGAGCACCGCCTGCTGCGGCACCGGCGCGTGGCCGGACGGGGCCGGGGCGTGGCCGGACGGCGCCGGGGCGTGCGACACGGCGACGGGCGACACCGGCGACGGGACCGGGGCGGGCGACGGGGCCGCGGCAGGGGCCGCCGGGCCGGGGAAGTAGGACGTGGCGGCATGCGACGCGGCGGGCACGGGCGGCGCGTGGGACGCCTCGGCGGTCGGCGGCGCGCTGTCCTCACCCGTGATGGACCGCACCGCACCGCGCAACTGGTCCTCCGAGACCGGGACGACCTGGGAGGGCACGCAGGTGGCGTGCGCGAAGGCCAGCACCGCCGTCTCCTGCCCCACGAAGAGCACGGTGCTGGTGCGCTCCTGCTCGGTGTTGCCGGGAGTGCGGCAGGACGTGCAGTCGTAAGCGCCCGGGGCGTTGTCCCCGGCGAGCAGCCGGTCGGCTTCTTCGTCGCCGATCTCGGCGCGTACGTCATCGCTGACGTCGAGCATGCGCGGCACGGGTGGCTCCTCGGTCTCGGTGGGTGAGCCGAGTGGTTCCCGGCTCATACGTAGACAACGGGCCATGCGGGGCGTGGGTCACGCGTCCGGCCACCCCGCGGTCTGATGCGCCGTCGGGCCGAAAAGTTCCCCCGACTCCCTACCGATTTCACATCTGTTGGGGCACAAGAAGGTGATGAAACCCAACCCTGTGCCACTTTTCACCGTCTTACATCGTGGTAGGCGGACGACACACCCGTCCGCGGGGAAGCAGTGGGATACGGGGCCGGATGCACATCTCTTTCCTTATTCACAACGCGTACGGGATCGGCGGGACGATCCGGACCACGTACAACCTGGCCCGCACCCTGGGGGAGCAGCACGATGTGGAGATCGTGTCGGTCTTCCGCCACCGCGACCAGCCGATCTTCGACCCGGGTCCGCAGGTGCGGCTCAGCCATCTCGTGGACCTCAGGAAGAGCAGCCCGTCCTACGACGGCGCCGATCCGGACCACGGCCGCCCGGCGCAGGTCTTCCCCGCGATGGAGGGCCGCTCCAGGCAGTACAGCGCCCTCACCGACCGCCGTATCGCGGATCATCTGCGCTCGCTCGAGGCCGATATCGTTGTCGGAACCCGGCCCGGGCTCAATGTCCACATCGCCCGGGAGGCCCGTCGCGGTCCGGTACGGGTCGGCCAGGAGCATCTGACGCTCAGCACCCACTCCAAGGGACTGAAGCGGGCCCTGCGCGCCGTCTACCCCCGACTGGACGCGGTGACCACCGTGACCGAGGCCGACGCCCAGACCTACCGCGGCCAGATGCGGCTGCCCGGTGTGCGGGTCGAGGCGGTCCCCAACAGCGTGCCCGCGCCCGGTCTCGACCCCGCCGACGGCACCGGCAAGTGGGTGGTCGCGGCCGGCCGACTGGCCCCGGTGAAACGCTACGACCTGCTGATCCGCGCGTTCGCGAAGGTCAGCGAGGCCCGCCCCGACTGGCGGCTGCGGATCTACGGCGGCGGTGCCCAGCACGCCAAGCTGCGCGCCCTCATCGACCAGCTCGGCCTCTACAACAACGTCTTCCTGATGGGCCCGGCCAATCCGCTCGACCCCGAGTGGGCCAAGGGCTCCATAGCCGCCGTCACCTCCAGCCTGGAGTCGTTCGGCATGACCATCGTGGAGGCCATGCGCTGCGGCCTCCCCGTGGTGTCCACCGACTGCCCGCACGGGCCCGCCGAGATCATCGACAACGGTGTGGACGGCCGTCTCGTGCCCACCGGAGACACCGACGCCATCGCCGCCGCGCTGCTCGACCTCATCAACAACGACGAGCTGCGCCAGCAGATGGGGCAGGCCGCGTTGAAGGACTCGGCCCGCTTCGACCCCTCGCGGGTGGCCGGGCGCTACGAGACGCTGTTCTCCGAGTTGATCGGCCGCAGCGGCCTGCGGGGCTCCCTGCACCGCGCCCGCGGCTCCCTGATCGGTGGCGCGTTCGCCGCCAAGGACTCCCTGCGGAAGGTGCGTGTCGCATGAGTGCGTCGGCACAGGCAACGCAGCACGTCGAGGAGGACGGAATGAGTGAGGCCGCCGAGGCCGCCCCCGCCCGCGCCGACTGCGTGGCGGACTCCGCCGGTGGACTCACCTTCCATATCGCCGACTGGGGCCGCCCCGCCCCGGGCGGCCACGACGACTGGAGCGGGGCGCTGGTGCTGATCCGGCGGGGCGGGAAGGACACCCCCGACGGGGAGGTGCGGCTGCCGCTGGGCCCCACCGCGGACGGCCGGCTCCAGGCCGCCCTGCCCAGCATCGTCGCGCTGCCCGAGGGCCGCTGGGACGTCCATGTGGCCTACCGGGACGCCGAGCCGCGGCGGCTCGCCCCGGGCCTGAACGATCTGCGCTCGCTCGTGGACCGCCGTCCCGGGCCGAGCACCTCCCCGCTGTCCGTCCGCATCCCGTACGCCACCAAGCACGGCAACCTCTCGCTGCGCAGCTGGCGGCGGGCGCCCCACGCCGAGGCCGGGGAGATCCGGCTGGAGGACGACACGATGGCGGTGCGGGGGCGGCTCTACCGCGTCGCGTACCCGTCCGAGTGGCTGGCCGACGCGGTGGTCGAGGCCCGCTGCCGCGGGGGCGAGGCCCCGGTGCGCACGGCACCGCTGGAGGTGGAGGGCCCGGACTTCTCCTTCACTCTCTCCTACGCCGACCTCGCGCGGACCTGGGGCGGCGGCGCGGACGTCTGGGACCTGTGGCTGCGCCCGGCGGACCGGACCGTGGCCCCGGCGCGGCTCGCCCGGATCCTGGACGATGTCGCGGACAAGAAGGAGATCTTCACCTATCCGCCGCGCACGGTGGCCGGTCGGCACGGGGAGGCACTGGCCCGGCCGTACTACACCCGGGACAACGATCTCGCGGTGCGGATCGAGGCGCTCGCCTGAGCCCGGGATCCTGAGAGCCGACCGAGGGCGGCCTTGAGGACGAAGGCTTGAAGACGAAGCCTTGAGGACGAAGCCTTGAGGACGAAGCCTTGAGGACGAAGCCTTGAGGACGAAAGCTGTCCTCGATCGGTGACAGACTCGGCCGCATGCTGGAGACCTCGGCCCGCCTGCTCCGCCTGCTCTCCTTGCTGCAGGCCCACCGCGAATGGTCCGGCACGGACCTCGCCGACCGGCTCGGGGTCACCCCGCGCACCGTGCGCCGCGATGTCGACCGGCTGCGCGAGCTCGGCTACCCGGTGCACTCCGCGCCGGGCACCGGCGGTGGCTATCAGCTGGGCGCGGGCGCCCAGCTGCCGCCGCTGCTGCTGGACGACGAGGAGGCGGTCGCGGTCGCGGTGCGGCTGCGCCAGGCGGCGGGCGGCGGGGTCGAGGGCATCGAGGAGACCTCGGTGCGGGCCCTGGCCAAGCTGGAGCAGGTGCTGCCGGACCGGCTGCGCCGCCGGGTGGGCGCGCTGACCGCCTTCACCGTGCCGCTGTCCGGCTGGAGCGGCGGCCCCGGGGTGGACCCCGCGGTGCTGACCGAGCTGGCCGCCGCCTGCCGGGACTGCCATCAGCTGCGCTTCGAGTACCGCGACCACGGCGGTGCGGTCACCCGCCGCACCGCCGAACCGCACCGGCTGGTCGCCGCGCAGCGCCGCTGGTATCTGGTCGCCTGGGATGTGGACCGCGCCGACTGGCGTACGTACCGGGTCGACCGGATCACCCCGACCCCGCCGCACGGCCCCCGCTTCACCCCGCGCCGCCCGCCCGCCGACGACCTCGCCGCCTATGTGGCCAGGGGCATCACCACCTCCGTCTACGCCCAGCGGGCCACCGTGCTGCTGCGCGTGCCCGCCGAGCGGGCGGCCGAGCGGTTCACGCCCATGGTGGGGGTGCTGGAGGCCGTGGACGAGCACAGCTGTCTGCTGCACACCGGTGCCCACAGCCTCGACGCGCTGGTGATTCACATCGGCTTGAGCGGCTTCGACTTCGAGGTGCGCGAGCCGGTGGAGCTGAACGACACCATCCGGGAGCTCAGGAATCGGCTGGACCGGGCCCTGGGCTGACCGGGCCCCCCGACGTCAGCCGCTGGTCCTTGTCCCGTGTCAGGCCCGCCACCTCGGGATGGTTCAGATCGAAGGCCGGCGACTCGGAGCGGATCCGGGGGAGGGTGAGGAAATTGTGCCGGGGCGGGGGACAGGAGGTCGCCCACTCCAGGGAGCGCCCGAACCCCCAGGGGTCGTCCACCTCCACCTTCTTCCCGTACTTGGCCGTCTTCCAGACGTTGTGGAGGAACGGCAGGGTCGACATGCCCAGCAGGAAGGAGCCGATCGTGGAGACGGTGTTGAGCGCGGTGAAGCCGTCCGCCGCCAGATAGTCGGCGTAGCGGCGCGGCATCCCCTCCACGCCCAGCCAGTGCTGCACCAGGAAGGTGGTGTGGAAGCCGGTGAACAGCGTCCAGAAGTGGATCTTGGCCAGCCGCTCGTCCAGCAGCTTCCCGGTGAACTTGGGCCACCAGAAGTAGAACCCGGCGAACATCGCGAAGACGACCGTCCCGAAGACCACGTAGTGGAAGTGGCCCACGACGAAGTAGCTGTCCGTGACGTGGAAGTCCATCGGCGGTGAGGCCAGGATGACGCCGGTGAGCCCCCCGAAGAGGAAGCTCACCAGGAAACCGACCGCCCACAGCATCGGCGCCTCCAGGGACACCGAGCCGCCCAGCATGGTGCCGATCCAGTTGAAGAACTTCACCCCGGTCGGCACCGCGATCAGAAACGACATCAGGGAGAAGAAGGGCAGCAGAACCGATCCGGTGGCGAACATATGGTGGGCCCAGACGACCATCGACAGCCCGGTGATGGCCATGGTCGCGCCGATCAGCGTCACATAGCCGAAGATCGGCTTGCGTGAGAAGACCGGGATGATCTCGCTGATGATGCCGAAGAACGGCAGCGCGATGATGTAGACCTCGGGATGGCCGAAGAACCAGAAGAGGTGCTGCCACAGCAGCGCCCCGCCGTACCGGGGATCGAAGACCACCGCCCCGAACCGCCGGTCCGCCTCCAGCGCCAGCAGCGCCGCCGCCAGCACCGGGAACGCCATCAGGATCATGATCGAGGTGAAGAGGGTGTTCCAGGTGAAGATCGGCATCCGGAACATCGTCATGCCCGGCGCGCGCATCGCCATGATGGTGGTCAGGAAGTTCACCGCGCCCAGGATCGTCCCGAACCCCGCCAGTGCCAGCCCCATGATCCACATATCGGCGCCGACACCGGGGGAGCGGACCGGGCTGTTGAGCGGGGCATAGGCGGTCCAGCCGAAGTCCGCGGCGCCCCCCGGCACCAGCAGACCGGTCACCACGATCACCCCGCCGAACACATACAGCCAGTACGACAGCATGTTGAGACGCGGGAAGGCCACATCGGGCGCCCCGATCTGCAGCGGCATGATCTCGTTGGCGAACCCCGCGAACGCCGGGGTCGCGAACAGCAGCAGCATGATCGTGCCATGCAGGGTGAACGCCTGGTTGAACTCCTCCCGCGAGACGATCTGGAGGCCCGGACGGGCCAGCTCGGCGCGCATCACCAGCGCCAGTACGCCGCCGACCAGGAAGAAGCCGAACGACGAGATCAGATACAGATGCCCGATCTTCTTGTGGTCGGTGGTGGTGAGCCAGTCCACCAGCACACTGCCCTGCCGCGTCTCCCGTACCGGACCGGCGGCCCGCGCGGTCTCTGTCGCCATCGGGCCTCCTCCGTGTCCTGGGCGGGTATCGCCATGATCACCCGGTGGACGGCGTGAACCGGGGAGCTGTCCCGAGCGTCACTCCCTCGGGGGCAGGAGCGGACCGAGTGGCCCAAGGTCCAGATTGAGATCGGAGGGCGCGATGCCGTAGCGGTCGCAGAGCGTGCCCATCCGGTCCTCCAGGAGCATCAGCGTCAGCCCGATCCGCTCCTCCTGGTCCTCCGTCAGATTTCCCTGGTCCACCCGGCGCAGCGCCTGCCGCTCCATGAGCTGGCGCAGCAGCTCCACGACGGTGAGCACCAGCTTCATCAGATCGCGTTCGACGGTGTCCTGGTCCAGCTCCAGCTTGCGGCTCACGGTTCCTCCCAGGGGGACGGCACATTGGCGTTGACCGAGCTGATGAGCGCGCGCAGATCGATACGGACCAGATCGACGTCGGCGATCCGCAGGGTCAGATCACCGGTGATCACCACGCCGCCCGCCAGCAGCCGGTCCAACACGTCCACCAGGGCGATCTGCTGATGGGCCAGGGGGCCCTCGGGGGCCATCGTCATCCGTCCGTCCCCGCGCTCTCCCCTTCTGTGCCGGAGGTCTCGTCCATGGCGGTGAAGGAGTACGGCGCCCAGGGGCCGGTCAGCTCGACCCGCAGTGCGGGCGTCCGCCCGGCCAGCTCACCGACCCGCTCGGCGAAGTCGGCGCTGTCCTGGCGCCGCACCAGATACGCGGCGTTCAGCACATTGCGGTCGGAGATCCCCGACAGCCGGGGGTCCTGCGGCGGATGCAGCCGGGACTGCTCGGCCAGCCCGCTGAGGGTGTCGTGCACCAGCCGCGCGCCCTCCTCCGTATCGCCCCAGCGTCGCTCGGCGGCCTGTCGCTGCGCCTTGCGGCGGCGCAGATAGTCGCGGCCGGACATGGCGCCCGGGGTGCCCGGGGTGCTCGGGGTGCTCGGGGCGCCCGGGGCGCCCGGGGTGCCCGGGGTGCTCGGGGAGTTCGGGGTGCTCGGGGAGTTCGGGGTGCTCGGGGCGTCCGCCGCATCCGCGGTGTCCGCGGTCCCGGCGGGCGGCTCCTCGGCGGCGGGCCGTGTGGCGTACGCCTTGACGCCCCATTCGACCCGGCCCTCCAGCCGGTCCAGCGCCGAGGCGAACCGCTCCCGCCCGGTGGCGAGCATCCGCCGCAGCCCCTCGTCGCCGTGGCACACGGTGGCCAGCCGGACCGGTATGACACAGGACTCGGCGCCGGCGGTGTCGACCACCCGCTGATGAGCTCGGGCCATCTTCTCCAGCCAGGCCATGTCCTCCAGCCGCTTCCGCAGCGAGCCCTCGTCGTAATCCTCGGCCGGTACGGCGCCCGCCAGCACGGCGAGCCCCAGATGGCGTACGGCGTACACCGGTTCGTCCGCGACGCCGGTCACCCCCTCCAGGGCGGTGAGGGCGTCCAGGGCGGCCTCCGGCGCACCGGTGTCGCGCACGACCGCGTAGGCGTACCGCAGTCCGTCGGTCATTCGGTGGTCTCCCGGTTCTCCCCGCCGGTCACCTCGGCCTTCTCACGGCTGTCCCGGCCGGTCACCTCGGCCTTCCCGCCGCCGTCCACCCCGGTCCGGGCGCGTGACGAGAGCGACGGGTCGTGCTCCCACCAGTCGATGCCCATCTCCTTCGCCTTGTCGACCGAGGCCACGATCAGTCGCAGCTTGATCGTGAGAAGTTCGATGTCGAGCAGATTGATGCGGATATCGCCCGCGATCACCACACCCTTGTCGAGCACCCGCTCCAGGATGTCGGCGAGGTTCGCCCCGCCCTCGCCCCGTCCGGCCAGGCCGTACGACCCCGAGGAGCCGAGCGACGACGCCGGTGAGCCATAGGCACCGGCCGTCGGGGCCGCACCGCCCCGGGTGGTCACAGAGTCCCGTTCGCCCACTGGCGCGCCTCCTCCAACCGGTCGAGCAGCGCGTCCTCCTGCCGCTCGAACTCCTTCTCATCGATCACGCCCTGGTCGAGCCGGGTCTCCAGCTCGGCCAGGGCGCGCTGGATGTTGGCCGGGTCGTAGTACTCCCGCTCCGCCGCGGCGACGACCTGCCTCAGCACCCAGCCGATCATCAGCATCAGGACTCGACGAAGCTGTACGGCGGCAGCGGACCGTTGATCCGCAGCTTCAGCCAGGGGTGGGCCCGCTCCAGTTCGGCGGCCGCCGACAGCAGCGGATCGGCGGCGTCCTTGCCGAGCAGCAGCGACAGGCTCACAAACCAGCCGCCGCTCTCCGGGCCGGGCCGCACATCCTCGGCGGTCGGCGCCAGCGCCTCCTCCACCAGCTTCGCGTCCCGCACCTCACGGGCCCGTACCGCGCCCGCCATCAGCTCGCCGAAGCGCACCCGGTCCTCGTAGGTGCCGCCGCCCGCCGCCCGGTTGGCCTCCGCCATCATCCGCAGCTCCGGCTCCTCGGCGAGCACCTGGTGGAGCACCGAGTCCTCGTCGTGCACGGCCTTGACGTTGTACTCCACCCGGTCGGTCAGCCGGTTCAGCTGGTCCTGGTAGCGGTCGGCGTGCTCGGCCAGCACGCTGCGGACGTCGTCGTCGCTGGAGGAGACGCTGCCGAAGCGCATCGGCAGCACCGCGCGGGAGTCGCTGACCTCGGTGAGCACATGCTGGTGGGCCAGCAGATCGCGGCGCCGGGGCTTGAGCTCGGGCGGGCAGTCGCTGACGATCGCGGCCAGCTCGCCCTCGTTCAGCGCCCGGACCGGCAGCGGGGGGTCGCCGATGCCCAGCAGCCGATCGCCCAGGTCAGGGACCTCGCCCCGCGCGATGCCGTAGACATACGTGGTCATGAGGACTCCTCGGACTTCCGCGGTGCCGCCTTACGGGCCGGACGGCGCCGACGCGGCTCCTCCTCCTCATCCTCCTCCGACGGCCGGATCGCGTCGGCCACGGACTGGGCGGCCTTGGAGACGGTGTCCCCGGCGCCGGAGAGGGCGCCCTTGGTCTTGGCCCGCGCGCCGTTCTCGGTGATGCCCTCGACGACCTCGGGCAGTCCGGGGGACTTGTTCGGGCCCGACTCCAGGTCGAGGCGATTGCACGCCTCGGCGAATCGCAGATAGGTGTCGACGCTCGCGACCACGATCCGAATATCGATCTTGAGTATTTCGATGCCGACCAGGGAGACTCGGATGAACGCGTCGATCACCAGCCCTCGGTCGAGTATGAGTTCCAGGACGTCGTACAGGCCGCTGGAGCCGCCCCCGCCCCTGGATTGCTGTGCCGGGACAACAGTGGTCATGTCGAGTGGGTTCCTCTCGTTTCCGGTGGCGTCCGGTCGTTTCCGGTGGCGTCCGGGCCCCCGCCGACCGCCGACGTCAGCGGCGGTCGCTCCGGCCGCGCTCATAGCGGCGGAGGCGTCGGTAGCCGGTCAGCAGGCCGTCCGGGTCGAGGGTCACCTCGTACAGGGCCATCAGGCTCATCGTCTCCGGCACCCGGGCCAGCTCCGTCACCTCGGCCTCCAGCAGCCACCCGTCGTCGGTCCGCTCCAGCCGGGGGAGGGACTCGGGGTACAGGCCCGTCAGCTCGACGAGCTGCTCACGGGCGGCACGCAGGAGTGCCAGCGGACTCGTACCGCCGGCCGCCGTCTTCTCGGGGGTCTCATCGGATCTGTCAGTCATGTTGGCTCCGGGGCGGCGGGTACCGCGTCCGGGTGGGGGTAAACCTCGGGCTTCGGCCCCCGGCGATTTGTGGTGGAAATGTGCGCTCCGGAGGGGTCCGGGCCATGCCTTTCCGGCCGCCTCGGGAATTGTTCGACAGATCTCGCCCGCGCACCGCTGCCCATACCGGAGCCGACCGTTTGGCGCGGGATATCGACGGAAACTCGCAATCATCTTCGAGGCGTCAACACAAGCCCCGTAAGAGTGATGAAGTCGTTCACAAACCCGGGCGTGTTTTCTGTGACACAAGTGTGACGAATGGCGGCCATGAGAGGCATGGGGCGGTGGTAGTCCCGCGGCGGTCCAAGACAACTCTGGGTTTGCCACCCGTAGGGAGCCACCTACGGTGGCTCTCATGGGACCTGTACCGAACCTTCCGGCCGAACCCGACGACGACCTCGACAGCTATGTGGGCCTCGATGCCGGCACCGCCGAGGAGAGGGCGCGCGCACGCGGCTGGAGCACCGTACGGACGCTTCCGCCGGGCGCGATCATCACCATGGAGTATCTGAAGGGGCGGATCGACTTCGAGGTGGACGAGGGCACGGTGAAGCGGTGCTGGCGCGGCTGACCGGGCGCGGCTGACGGGCCGACCGCCGACCGCCGACCGGCCCGAGTCCGCGCCGATGCGCCGGTGCGCGCCTGTGCGCGCCGATGCGCCGGTGCGCGCAGATGGGCCGGTGGGGCCGGTGCGTCCGGCACGGATACGACGACGGCCCCGGAGCGCTCTCGGCGGAGCGTTCCGGGGCCGTGGTGCGGGTGCGACCGGTCGGCGCGGGGGAGGGAGTGCGTACCGCCCCGCGGGCCGGTGAGGTGGCTCAGCCTCCGGTGGCCGTCCGGCCCCGGGAGGCGCCGGACGGGCCGAAGGGCGCCGTGGCGCGTGGCACCCGGTCGGCGTGCGGCGGCCGTCGGCTGCCGACCGGGGTGACCGGGGTGCGCTCGGAGCGCACCGTGTGCTGGCGGACCGGGTGCAGGGGCCGCCCGTCGGGGCTCCGGCCGGTGGCGGAGCCGGGCCGGACCACGGCCACGGTCTCGCGGGTGGGCAGCTCGTCGTCGCGGGCGGTGCGCGGGGTGGCCAGCGGGGTCCCGGCGACCGGCCGACCGGACGGCACCGGCACGGGCACCCGGCGCTCGCTCAACCGGCGCCACAGGGTCAGCAGCAGCACCTCGGCGCGGGCCATGGCGGGCTCCAGCCAGGGCAGTGCCAGCAGCACCAGCACTCCGGCGGCCCAGCCCAGCACCACATCGCTCAGCCAGTGGGTGCCGAGGTAGACGGTGGTCATGCCGACCCCGAAGGCGAAACCCGCGGCGATCAGCGAGGCGACCCTGCGGGCCACCGGGGTGGTCGCCAGATAGGCCAGAATGCCCCAGGTGACCACGGCGTTCGCGGTGTGACCCGAAGGAAATATATCGCCGGTGCCCCACATCTCATTGGACCCGACGGTGGTCGCGTAGTGCGGACCGAGCCGGCCGAAGCCGATCTTCACCGCGCCCACGGTGGCGTTCAGCAGCAGCAGGGAGGTGCCCAGCGCCAGCAGCGGGCGCAGGGTGCGCTGCCGGTAGCAGCACCACCCCAGCCAGGCGGCGACGGCCACGGCGGTGGGCCCGCGCTGGCCCATGACCACGAAGTAGTCCAGGAAGGTGTGGAACTCGGGCCACTGCTTGTAAGGCCGGAAGAGCATGACCTGCCAGTCGAGCTTCACCAGCCATGAGGTGGTGAGCACGCCGATCACGGTCGCCGCGTAGACCGCCAGCGTGGTCCCGAGCAGCCAGAAGCGTGTTCGGGTCATCCGCGGTCGCGCGAGATCGGGCCTTCGCTCCTCGGTCGTGGGGAGCTTGTCTTCGGTACGCACCTAATCGACGTTACATTGCGTGACAGGTGGGTTCAGTCGATCAGGTCGCTTTGTGATGACGATGTGATGTGGAGTGCGTCTCGTCCACGGCTTTTGGCCGCGCCCTTTCCAAGGAATGCACGAGGCCCCGGGACTTTTCTGCTCGCGGCCTTCCAATGGGCGTGTCTCAGGGACTTTATGGAATTCTTACAGGGCCTGTTTATCGCCTATTAGCCATAGCGTTCCCCGAAGTTTCCCTAGGTGTCGCCGGGTGGCCGGGAGTGATCGTCGGCGAGGCTCCGTCCGGCCGCTCGGGGTGGCCGGATCGCGGCGGTGGCCGGATCAGGGCGGCCCGGAGCCATGCAGCCAGAAGGCCCCGTACACGGCCGAGGCGAGCCCCACCGACCCCAGGATCAGCGCGCTGCGCACCGGGCGCAGCCGGGCCAGGGCGACCGCGATCGGCAGCAGCAGCGGGAAGGCCGGTATCAGCAGCCGGGGCTTGGAGCCGAAGTACCCCTTCGCAGCCAGCGCCAGGACGAGCACCGCCCCGCCGTAGGCCAGCAGCGGCAGCGGCTGGCGCTGCCGCACACAGCGGACCGCGAGCCAGATCAGCGCCCCGACGCCGAGCAGCAGCCCCAGCCCGCCCACGAAGGGCGGCTCGATCAGCAGCCCCCCGATGAAGCCCGCGAAGGCCAGACCGCCGTCGAAGCCGTTGCCCCAGCCGTTCTGCACGTCGAAGTAGCCGGTGACGCTTCCGGTGCGGAGGGCGACCCACACCACGTAGCCCAGCCAGCCCAGCGGCGCGAGCACGACGCCCGCGAGCAGACTTCGATCGTTCCGCCACGCCTGGCGCCAGCGCCCGTCCGGCAGCAGCTCCACGGCGGCCGCCACCCAGACCGCCGCGACCACCGCCGCCCCCACCGGCCGGGTGAGCCCCGCGAGCGCCGCGCACAGCCCCGCCCACAGCCATCGGCGGGTGAGCGCCGCGTAGACCCCCCAGGCGGCCAGCGCCGTGAACAGGGACTCCGAGTACGCCATCGACTGCACGATGCCGACCGGCAGCACACCCCACAGCACGGCCAGCGTGACGCCCACCCGCCGTCCGTACAGCAGATCCCCGATCGCGAAGATCCCCCAGGCGGCGAACAGGGACGTAACCGAGCTCACCAGCAGACCGGCGTCGGCCGCGCCCAGCGGGGCTATGGCCGATATCACTCGCTCCAGCGCCGGGAGCAGGGGGAAGAACGCCAGGTTGGAGTGGACCGCGCCGTCGGGCAGATGGAGCGTGTAGCCGTACCCCTCCTCGGCGATGCGGGTGTACCACAGCGAGTCCCAGCGCGCGGAGAGCAGCTGGTGCGGGCTCTTGTCCGCGAAGGCTCCCCAGATCGCGAGAACCACCAGCCCGAGCAGGCGCGTCCCCGCATATGCGAGCAGTGCTGGAGCGGCCCGGCGCAGCGCTCGACCAGCGGCGCGGCCCGGTCGGCCGTCGTCGCTGAGCGGCGCGGTGCCGGCCTGGGCGAGATCAGTCACGGCGACGATTATCAAGGATGTTCCGGGCTACTCGCGGGGCCTGTGGACAACCCTCCGCGGAGAGGCCGCGGAGGCTGTGGACAACTACGTCGGGGGAACCGCGGACGACAACGGAGGACGGACGGCGGACGGCAACGGAGGACGAACGGAAGACGGCCACCGGTGGACCACGGGTGGACCACCGGTGGGACGCGGGTGGGACGCCGGGAGGACACAGGAGGGACGGCGGACGGACGACAGACGGACGGGGGACAGGGCGAGGGACAAAAGGGGAAGTCTGGAACGTACGCTTCCGTAACCATCCGCAGGAAGGTCCCAACATGACCTGCGGCACACGGCTCGCGCGGGGACTCGCGTACCCTGACCTCTCACTCGCGCCTTCGCCACCGGGGTCACCCGGACGTCCCTGCGACGTGACGTATCGCCGTCACGACGGCGGACCGCGAGCGCAAGACCCAGGGAGGTGCGTACATGTCCGGGACGACCACGGCCGGCAATCGGCGGACGGCGGGCGTTCCCCGGCAATGGCGCGGCACCGAGGCGAACGGCGGGGCGAACCGCTGGGTCGTGCTCCTCGTGCTCTGCGTCAGTCTGCTGCTCGTCGCCGTGGACGCGACCGTGCTCCATGTCGCGGTCCCGGCGGTGACCGAGGATCTGCGCCCCGGCGGGATCGAACTGCTGTGGATCGTGGACGTCTACCCACTGGTCTGCGCCTCGCTGCTGATCCTCTTCGGCACCCTCGGCGACCGCGTCGGCAGACGACGCGTCCTGCTGCTCGGCTACGCGCTCTTCGGCGCCGCCTCCGCGATCGCCGCCTTCGCCCCCAACCCCCAGATCCTCATCATGGCCCGCGCCCTGCTGGGCGTCGGCGGCGCGATGATCATGCCTGCCACCCTGTCGATACTGCGCCAGGTCTTCCCGGACCGCCGGGAGCGGGCCCTGGCGATAGGCATCTGGAGCGCGGTCGCCGCCGTCGGCGCGGCCGTCGGCCCGCTGCTCGGCGGCTTCCTGGTGGAGAACTTCTGGTGGGGCTCGGTCTTCCTGGTCAACCTCCCCCTGATGATCGTGGCGCTGCCCGTCGGCCGCTGGCTGCTGCCGGAGTCCACCGGCGACAAGAACGGCCCCTGGGACGTGCTGGGCGCGCTCATGGCCGCCTGCGGGCTGTTCTGCGTCGTCCTCGGCGTCAAGCGGGTGGGCAGCGGCGCGGGGCCGCTGGACGCCGTGACCGCCGCCCCGGTGCTGGTCGGGGTGGTGCTGCTGGTGCTCTTCGTCCGCCGCCAGCGCCGCCGTACGCATCCGCTGGTGGACCTCAAGCTGTTCGCGCGGCCCGCCTTCTCGATCTCCGTCGGCTGTATCGTGCTCGCCCTGCTGGCGCTCGTCGGCCTGGAGCTCATAGCCGCCCAGTACCTCCAGCTCGTGCTCGGGCTCACCCCGCTCGAGACGGGTCTGCGGCTGCTGCCGCTCACCTTCGCCGCCATGGCCGCCGGGCTCGTGGGGTCCCGGATGCTCCAGTGGCTCGGCCCGCGGGCCATGGTCGTGGTCGGCTTCGCGCTCACCGCCCTCGCCGTGCTCTCGCTGACCGCCATGGGCCTGTCCGACCGGCCCGCCGTGCTCGTCGGCGGCTTCATCGTCCTGGGCTTCGGCCTGGAGACCACGCTCTTCAGCGCGTACGAGTCCATGCTCAACGAGGCGTCGTCCGGTTCCGCGGGCGGCGCGGCCGCCATCGGCGAGACCTCCTACCAGCTCGGCGCCGGTATCGGCATCGCCCTCCTCGGCAGCGTCATGAACGCCGCCTACAAGCCCGGTGTCTCCTCGGTGCCCGGCGTCCCCGCCTCCGCCAGCTCCGATGCGAGCCAGTCGCTGGGCGCCGCGTACAAGGTCTCCGACCGGCTCGGCGGCCACGCCGGGGAGGCCCTGCGCTCGGCCTCCCGCACCGCCTTCGTCCACGGTCTGCACGTCACGCTCGCGGTCAGCGCCGGGCTGCTGACGCTCGGCGCGCTGGCCGCGCTGCGGCTGCCCAAGGCCATGGAGTGCGCCGCCGACGATGAGGAGCCCGCCCAGGGCTCGGCGGATCAGCAGGGGGCGGCGGACCAGCAGCAGGGGACGGACGGCACGGACGCCCCGGACGCCCCGGCCCGTCTCGACCGCGCCACCGCCACCGTCGCCGTCGAGTCCTGACCGACCCGGTCCGGGGCCTACGGGGTGTCCGGCGGTGCTTTCCCCTCCCCGCCCCTTCCCGAAACTGGGGCGCTGCCCCAGACCCCGGGTCCAGGGGCGGAGGCCCTGCCACGAGGCGGAGGCCGCGTATGGACGCGGC
Organism: Streptomyces endocoffeicus; assembly: GCF_016741935.1. Lineage (GTDB taxonomy): Bacteria > Actinomycetota > Actinomycetes > Streptomycetales > Streptomycetaceae > Streptomyces > Streptomyces endocoffeicus. The sequence goes on from NZ_JAERRG010000011.1 coordinate 53,534, forward strand.
GGGAAGGGGCGGGGAGGGGAGCGGCCCGCCGCGGGTACGGGACAGTCCGCCCGAGTGCCGCCCCCGCCCTGCCCGAGTGCTGCCCGGCCCCTGATGACCCGGCGTGAGCAGGTCTGGACGCCAGGGGTTACCCGGCCGTAGCGTCGGATCGGCCGGGTTGATCACCCCGGCCGCCGGGCGGGAGGACGCGCCCCGGTGGCCGGTACGCGCCCGGCGTACCCGGAACCGCATCCACCGGAGGCCGCCACCCATGTCCGCTGGCACCCTGCCGTCGTTCGATCCGCGCGACCCGCTGGGGCTCGACGATCTCCTCGACCCCGAGGACCTCGCGGTCCGCGACACCATGCGGCAGTGGGCCGCCGACCGCGTACTGCCGCACATCGCCGACTGGTACGAGCGCGGCGAGGTCCCCGGCATCCGCGAACTGGCCCGGGAGCTCGGCTCCCTCGGCGCACTCGGGATGTCCCTCACCGGCTACGGCTGCGCGGGCGCCGGCCCGATCCAGTACGGTCTGGCCTGCCTGGAGCTGGAGGCCGCCGACTCCGGGATCCGCTCCCTGATGTCGGTGCAGGGCTCCCTGTCCATGTACGCCATCCACCGCTTCGGCTCCGAGGAGCAGAAGGAGCGATGGCTGCCCCGGATGGCCGCCGGCGAGGTCATCGGCTGCTTCGGGCTGACCGAGCCCGACCACGGCTCCGACCCGGCGGGGATGCGTACCTACGCCAAGCGGGACGGCTCGGACTGGGTGCTCACCGGCCGCAAGATGTGGATCACCAATGGCTCGGTGGCGGGGGTCGCCGTGGTGTGGGCCCGCACCGACGAGGGCATCCGCGGCTTCGTCGTCCCCACCGACGCGCCCGGCTTCTCGGCCCCGGACATCAAGCACAAGTGGTCGCTGCGCGCGTCGGTCACCAGCGAGCTGGTCCTGGACGAGGTGCGGCTGCCCGCCGACGCGGTGCTGCCCGAGGTCACCGGCCTGCGCGGGCCGCTGAGCTGTCTGAGCCACGCCCGCTACGGCATCATCTGGGGATCGATGGGCGCGGCCCGCTCCGCGTTCGAGTCGGCGCTGGACTACGCGCGGGAGCGGGAGCAGTTCGGCCGGCCGATCGGCGGCTTCCAGCTCACCCAGGCCAAGCTGGCCGATATGGCGCTGGAGCTCCACAAGGGGGTGCTGCTCGCCCACCATCTGGGGCGGCGCTTGGAGGCGGGGCGGCTCCGCCCCGAGCAGATCAGCTTCGGCAAGCTGAACAATGTGCGGGAGGCGATCGAGATCTGCCGTACGGCCCGGACGATTCTGGGCGCCAACGGGATCTCGCTGGAGTATCCGGTGATGCGGCACGCCACGAATCTGGAGTCCGTGCTCACCTATGAGGGCACCGTCGAAATGCACCAACTGGTGCTGGGCAAGGCGCTCACCGGAATCGACGCCTTCCGGTGAGCGGCCCCGGGGCTAGCTCTGGTTGAAAAAGCCCGTGGCGTGGCCGGACTGTCCGTTGACGATCTGGAAGTCGGCCGGGGTGAGGAGGAAGACGCGGTTGGCCACCCGGTCGATCGAGCCCCGCAGCCCGAAGATCAGCCCGGCCATGAAATCCACCACGCGCTTGGCGTCGGCGGACTCCATCGTCGTGAGGTTCACGATGACCGGTACGCCCTCCCGGAAAAGCTCGCCGATGCCGCGGGCGTCCCGGAATCCGTCCGGGGTGACCGTGGCGATCCGGGTGCCCTGGTCCCGCGCGGTCTCGTCGGCCACCCGCGCTCGCGGGTCGGTCATCCAGGAGCCGCCGGGCTCGGACCCCTCGGCGTAGTCGTCGTCGTAGTAGCGCTCGTCATCGCTGTCGTCGACGAGGCCAAGCCAGGCACTTGCCTTGCGTACCGATCCCATGGACGCCTCCTCTCCCTGATGGTGTGTACCGTCCGCCCCTCTATGGTCGTCCATGATGCGGATGGTCTGCCACGTGGATTGCGGCCGCACAGGGGATTCGTGACGTTACTGGTGCACAACGGCTGGCGCCATATCAGAGTTCCACCTGCTTACGAAGGCTGACGGAGTGGTGGGTAGACTCCGCCGCTGCCGGACGGGTGACGTCGGGGACGTACGGGTGAACGGGGATCGTGGTGTTTGGCATTATCCGGCCTTGTCGGCATCGGCTGTCGGAAAACTTGCGCACTGAGTGGATGGCGCATTTGTGCGGGCTGTGCCTCGCGTTGAGGGGTGACCACGGGCAGTTCGCCCGCGTCGCCACCAATTATGACGGCCTGGTGATATCGGTGCTGGTGGAGGCCCAGGCCGGGCGGTCGGAGGGCTGGCGGCGGACCGCCGGGCCCTGTCCGCTGCGCGGGATGCGGACGGCGTCGGTCGCCCAGGGCGAGGGGGCGCGTCTCGCGGCCACCGTCTCGCTGGTGCTGGCCTCGGCGAAGGTACGCGACCATGTGGCGGACGGCGACGGGGCGTTGGCCCGGCGGCCGGTCGCCGCGGCCGCCCGCCGGGTGGCCGGGCGGTGGGACCGGGCGGGGGAGCGCAGCGGCGCCGCGCTCGGCTTCGACACCGCGCTGCTGCTCGACGCGGTCGGCCGGCAGGAGGAACTGGAGGCCCTGGCGGGCCCCGGCACCTCCCTGCTGACCGTCACCGAGCCCACCGAGACCGCGACCGCCGCGGCCTTCGGGCACACCGCCGTCCTGGCCGGGCGGCCCGGCAACCGGGCCCCGCTGGAGGAGGCGGGCCGGCTCTTCGGGCGGCTGGCGCATCTGCTGGACGCGGTGGAGGACCTGGCCGAGGACGCCGAGACGGGCGCCTGGAACCCGATCGCGGCCACCGGGGCCGACCTCGCCGAGGTCCGCAGGCTGTGTGACGACGCGGTGCACGGGGTGCGGCTGGCGCTCAAGGACACCGAATTCGCGGACAAGGGCTCCGGGCGGCTCGCCCACGTACTGCTGGCCCATGAGCTGGGGCGCGCGGTCGACCGCGCCTTCGGCACCACGGGCTGTGCGCACACCGGCGGCCGGGAGGCGGGCACTCCGGGCACTCCGGGCACCTCGGGCACTCCGAGCGCCTCGGGCGCCCCGGGCACCCCGGAGTCCTCCTACGGGCCGCCGCAGTCGCCGTGGATCAACCCGGGCGGCCCCGGCGGCGCGCCCCCGCCCCCGGAGCCGCCGCACGGCCGCCGGCGGGGGCTGATCGCGGGCTGTCTGGTGTGGACCGGGCTCTGCTGCACCTGCCAGGTGTGCTGCCGCGACCCGTACCACGACCCGTGGACCGGGCAGCCGCGCGAGGGCCTGTGCCATAAGTGCGATGACTGCTGCGACTGTTGTGACTGCTGCGGCAACTGCGGCGACTGCTGCAGCTGCGACTGCTGTGATGGGTGTGACTGCGGCTGCGATTGCTAGCCGCGAGGGCGAGGGGTGCCCAACGGGTCTCGCCGCGTGGCGGCAGGCTGCTCCCCTCGGGTCTCGCCGCCTGCGGCGAGCTGTTCCCCTCCCCGCCCCTTCCCGAAACCGGGGCTCCGCCCCGGCCCCCGCTCCTCAAACGCCGGAGAGGCTGGAAGGCGGGGCTCCGCCCCAGACTCCGGGGTCCAGGGTCGAAGCCCCTGGTAACGGGAAGGGGCGGGGAGGGGCGGGGAGAGATCGCCGGACGGCTGAGGGGAGAGGGGAGCAATTACGTGTGTGGGAAGGCCGAACGCGCGTGACGACGCGGATCTGCTGCGGCCACACCGGGGGAGGGAATCCGGCGGGCGCGGGCGAAGCCTCGAAGCGCTGGGGGCAGGGAATCCCTTGCATCCCGCACGGCAGCGGAGGCGGGCGGTCAGCCCGAACAGGACGACGACCACACTCGACCGAAGTCGATGTGGTCGCGCGTGACCAGCCGCTGCCTTGAGTCCATGCGCCAAGTGGAGCAGCCATCCGCTTCCGCGTCAACCGCGGTGAGACGCGCCGCTCACAGTTCGGACAGTCTTGACAGCGCACCGTGGGGACGCCTTAACCTCTGGCCCATGTCGAGCTGAGGGGCTCGCCTGCCGAGCTGAGGGGCTCGGCCGTGTGTGAAGGCCATGCGTGTGTTCACTTCAGAACTCACGGAGCCTCCGCATGTCCGCGAACCCGGACCAGCCTCCCCGATCACCCGCCACGGTCGTCTCACCCGCCACAATCGTCATCGTCGGCGCGGGCCCGCGTGCCACCGGTCTGATCGAGCGCATCGCCGCCAACGCCCCCGAGCTGTACGGCGACGGCGTCCCGCTCGAGCTGCACCTGATAGATCCGCATCCGCCCGGCGGCGGCCGCATCTGGCGCCCCGACCAGTCCCCGCTGCTGTGGATGAACTCCATGGCCGAGGACGTCACCATGTTCACCGACGAGTCGGTGGAGCGCGAGGGCCCGATACGCCCCGGCCCCTCCCTCGCCGAATGGGCCCGCGAGGGCAGTGAGGTCCGCGGGGGCCGTGGGGGCCGCGAGGTCCGCGGGGGCCGCGGAGGGGAGCCGCCGTACGCCCTGCCGCCCGAACTCGCCGCCGAGGCCGCCGCCCTGACCGGGCAGAGCTTCGCCACCAGACGGCTTCAGAGCGCCTATCTGCGCTGGGTGTACGAGCGCTCGGTGGCCGATCTGCCGCCCGGCACCACCGTCCATGAGCACCGGGACCGGGCCGTGCGCGTCACCGGGCCGCGCGACGGACGGCAGCAGGTGTGGCTGGAGGGGCGGACCGCGCCGCTCACCGCCGACGCCGTGGTCCTCGCCCTCGGCCACCTCGACGCCGAACCCGACGCCGAGCAGCGAGCGCTCACCGCCTTCGCCGCCGAGCACCAACTGGTCCACCTCCCCCCGGAGTTCACCGCCGACAGCGATGTGAGCGCGCTGCGCCCCGGCGAGCCGGTGATCGTGCGCGGGCTCGGCCTCGCCTTCGTCGATCTGATGGTGCTGCTCACCGAGGGACGCGGCGGACGCTATGAGCGCGGCCCGGACGGCGAGTTGGGCTACCGGCCCTCCGGCCGCGAGCCCGTGCTGTACGCCGGTTCGCGGCGCGGTGTGCCGTACCACGCCAAGATCGGCTACTCGCTGAGCGGTGAGCGGCCCCCGGTGCCGCGCTTCTTCGGCCCCGCCGAGGTCGATGCGTTGCTCTCCCGCCCCGGGCGGCCGGACTTCCGGCGCGACGTCTGGCCGCTGATCGCCAAGGAGCTGGGGTTCGCCCACTACCACCGGCTGTTCACCGCCCATCCGGAGCGCGTGGCCGGGGAGTGGTCCGCGTTTCAGGAGAAGTACGCCGCCTGCCCGCCCGGCGGCCCCGACCTGGACGTCCTGGTCGCCGCGGCCGTCCCCGACCCGGCCGACCGGCTCGACCTGGACGCCCTCGACCACCCCCTGGCCGGGCTGCGGTTCGGCGACCACGAGGCCCTGCAGCACGCGCTGCGCGGCCATGTCGAGGCCGACCTCGCCCGCCGCCACGACCCCGTGCACAGCCCCGACCTGGCCGTCTTCCTCGCCCTGCTCTCCGTCTACGGCCAGCTGATCCGGCTCGGCGACATCGGCGGCTGGTGGCACGGCTTCTTCAGCTTCCTTGCCTCCGGCCCGCCGGGGCCACGGCTGGAGCAGCTGCTCGCGCTCTCCCGCGCCGGAGTGGTCCGCTTCCTCGGCGCCGAGACGACCGTGACCGCCGATCCGGTGCGCGGGGTGTTCCGGGCGAGCTCCGCCAGCGTGCCCGGCCATGCCGTCGAGGCCCGTGCGCTGGTCGAGGCCCGGCTGCCGGAGCCGACCGTGGACCGCTCCCGCGACACCCTGCTGCGCTCCCTGCACCGCGACGGCGCCGCCGCCACCCCGGCCGGACTGCTCGCTGTCAGCCCCGCCGACGCCCGGATCCTGGACCGGGCCGGCCGTCCGCATCCGCGCCGCTTCGCGCTCGGCCCGCACACCGACGCCCGCGCCTCGGGCGCCTTCGCCCGGCCCCGCACCAACGCGCCCGCGTTCCGGCAGAACGACGCCACCGCGCGCGCCCTGCTGCGCTGTCTGCGCGAGCTGTCCTGTCCGGCCACGGCCACCGCCTGAGCCTCACGGCTTGAGCCTTACTGCCCGAGCCTCACCGCCTGAGGTTCGCCGCCCGAGCCTCACCGCCTGAGCCTCACCGCCTGAGCCTCACCGCCTGAGCCTCACCGCTTGAGCTTCACCGCCTGGGGTCCGGCCGACTGAGTGCCCCCGGAAACCGTCCCCCGCACAACCCCCAGCTCTCCCTCCGAAGGACCCTCCATGTCCCTGACCTCCGATCCACCCGTCGGCAAGGCCGCCGCAAGCGGCGCCGAACGCGAGGACTACTCCGCCCTCAAGGTCATCCCGGTACGCCACCCCTGGCGCTGGGCCGCCGTCGTCGTCACCGCCGTCCTGGTGGCCCAGTTCGCCCACGGCCTGATCACCAACCCCGGCTGGGAGTGGGACGTCTTCGCCGACTTCTTCACCACCCGGACCATCCTCAAGGCGGTCTGGATCACCATCCAGCTCACCTTCTACGGCACCGCGCTCGGCTTCGCCCTCGGCATCGTCCTCGCCTTCATGCGGCTGTCCCACAGCCCCTTCCTGAAGTCGGTCGCCTTCACCTACATCTGGGCGTTCCGCTCCATCCCGCTCATCGTCCAGCTGCTGTTCTGGTTCAACCTCACCTATCTCTACAAGCGGCTGGACTTCGGCATCCCCTTCGGCCCCGGCTTCTTCTCCTTCGACACCGCGGGTCTGGTCGGGGCGATGAGCGCGGCGGTGCTCGGACTCGCCCTCCACCAGGCGGCCTACGCGGCGGAGATCGTGCGCGGCGGCGTCCTCGCCGTGGACGGCGGACAGCTGGAGGCGGCGGCCGCGCTCGGCATCCCCCGGCTGCGGCAGCTGCGCCGGATCGTGCTCCCGCAGGCGATGCGGTCGATCCTGCCGAACGCCGCCAACGAGGTCATCTCGCTCTTCAAGGGCACCTCGATCGTCTCCGTCATGGCGATCGGCGAGCTCTTCTACCAGGTGCAGGTCATCTACGGACGCAACGGCCGGGTCGTGCCGCTGCTGATGGTCGCGACCGTCTGGTACATCATCCTGACCACCGTGCTCTCGGTCGCGCAGTACTACGTCGAGCGCCACTTCTCGCGGGGAGCCACCCGATGACCGCCATGGTGGACATCCGCTCCGTCCACAAGAGTTTCGGGTCGCTCCAGGTGCTGCGTGGCATCGACCTGGAGGTGCGCTCCGGGGAAGTGGCCGTCGTCCTCGGCCCCTCCGGCTCCGGCAAGTCCACCCTGCTGCGCGCCATCAACCACCTGGAGAAGGTGGACAGCGGCTGGATCAGCGTCGGCGGCTCGCTGGTCGGCTACCGCCGTCAGGGCGACCGCCTCTACGAGCTGCGCGAACGAGAGATCCTCAGACAGCGCACCCGGATCGGCTTCGTCTTCCAGAACTTCAACCTCTTCCCGCATCTGACGGTGCTGGAGAACATCGTCGAGGCGCCGATATCGGCGTTGCGCCGCCCCAGGAAGGAGGCGGTGCGCGCCGCCGAGGCGCTGCTCGACCGGGTCGGTCTGGCCGACAAGGCGGCCGCGTACCCCCGGCAGCTCTCCGGCGGACAGCAGCAGCGGGTGGCGATCGCCCGCGCCCTCGCCCTGGAGCCAGAACTGCTGCTCTTCGACGAGCCGACCTCCGCCCTGGACCCCGAACTGGTCGGCGAGGTCCTCGACGTCATCAAGGACCTGGCCCACCAGGGCACCACGATGATCGTCGTCACCCATGAGATCGGCTTCGCGCGGGAGGTCGCCGACACCGTCGTCTTCATGGACGGCGGCCGGATCGTCGAGCGGGGCACGCCCGCCGAGGTGCTCGACGCCCCGCGCCACGAGCGCACCAAGGCGTTCCTCTCCAAGGTCCTCTGAGGCCACCGATGTTCACGAGTCCGCCGATGTCCACGAGATCACCGATGTCCACCCGATCACCGGTCTACGCCAGACCACCGATGTCCACCAGACCACCGATGTCCACCAGACCACCGATGTCCACCAGACCACCGATGTTCACCTACGCAAGGAGCACCCCCGTGAAGACCCGCCGCACCCTCGTCGCCGCCGTCGCCGCGCTCACCGCTTCCGCCCTGCTCGGCGGCTGCGGCGACGGCGATGCCCAGGAGACGGTGGGCTCCAAGGGCTCGAAGAACGCCATCAACATCAGCCCGGACCAGCACCGTGTCAGAGGGAAGAAGGTCGACTCGATCGCGGCGAAGGTCCCGGCCGCGATCCGGGAGCGCGGCACCCTGCGCATCGGCGGCAGCGCCGACGCCTCCGCCCCGCTCGGCTTCTACGCGACCGACGACAAGACCCGGATCGGCTCCGAGCTCGACATCGCCACGCTGGTGGCCGACACCCTCGGGCTCAAGGTCGACTTCCAGCCGGTCTCCTGGGAGAACCTCTTCGTCGGCCTGGACAGCTCCAAGTTCGACGGCGTGTTCTCCAATGTGACGGTCACCGAGGAGCGCAAGGAGAAGTACGACTTCGCCACCTACCGGCTGGACGACCTCGCCTTCGAGGCCAAGAAGGGCACCTCCTGGCGGGTCAAGGGGCCGAAGGACGTGGCGGGCAAGACCATCTCGGTCGCCTCCGGCACCAACCAGGAGAAGATCCTGGTCGACTGGAGCAAGCAGAACGAGAAGGCGGGCCGCAAGCCCGTGGACATCAAGTACTTCCAGAAGGACACCGACTACTACCTCGCCCTCCAGTCCGGCCGTATCGACGCCTACTTCGGCCCGAACCCCACCTCCGCCTACCACGTCGCCTCGGCCGGCCAGACCCAGATCATCGGCCGGTTCTCGGGCGGTGGCGACCAGGTGCAGGGCAAGATCGCGGCCACCACCAAGAAGGGCAGCGGGCTGGTCGGCGCCTATGCCGCGGCCCTGGACCACGTGATCCAGGACGGTTCGTACGCCAAGGTCCTGAAGCGGTGGGGGCTCTCCAGCGAGGCGGTGAAGAAGTCCGAGATCAACCCGCCGGGTCTGCCCAAGCCGTGACCCGCTGACCCCTCGAAGCACGAGGACCGAAGCACGAGGACCGAAGCACAGGACCGAAGCACGAGGAAGGCCCCGACCATGGCCGTACCGACCGGCACCCTGCATCTGGCCGCCGCCATCGACGCCATCGACGGCGACGGGCAGTACCAGGCGCCGTACTACGTGGAGCTCGCCCGACTCGCCGAGGACGGCGCGCTCGACTTCATCACCCTGGACGACAGCCTCGGCCCTCCGGGGCCGGGTCGGGGCAGGCTCGACGCGCTCGCCGTCCTCGCGCGTGTCGCGCCCGCCACCGGGCGGATCGGCCTGGTGCCCACGGTCACCACCACCCACACCGAGCCGTTCCATGTCTCCTCGTCCGTGGCCACCTTGGACTGGGTGAGCCGCGGCCGGGCGGGCTGGCGGGTCGAGGTGTCGACGACGGAGGCGGAGGCGCGGCTGGTGGGCCGCCGCCCCGCCGCCCCCGCCGGGGAGCTGTGGGCCGAGGCGGGGGAGGTGGCCGATGTGGTGGCCCGGCTGTGGGACAGCTGGGAGGACGACGCCGAGATCCGCGACACCGCCACCGGCCGCTTCGTCGACCGCGACAAGCTGCACTACGTGGACTTCGAGGGCGCCCACTTCACGGTGCGCGGCCCGGCCATCGTGCCCCGGCCCCCGCAGGGCCACCCGGTGCTGGCCGTCGCCGCCACCGATCCGGTGACCTGGCAGACCGCGGCCCGACACGCCGATGTGGTGTACATCCGCGCCACCTCACCGGAGGAGGCGGGCCGTGTCCGCGACGAGCTGCGGCGGCGTGCGGTGGCGCACGGCCGGGAGCCCGGCGCGCTCACGGTGCTCGCCGCCGTCGCCGTGGACCTGGCCGACGGGGAGGGCGCGCCCGGGAGCTCCCCGGCCATGGGCGACGCACCGGTCCCGCTGACCGACACGCCCGGCGGACCGCCGCTGTACCACGGGGGACCGGTGGAACTCGCCGAGCTGATCACCGGCTGGCACACCGCGGACGCCGTGGACGGCTTCCACATCACCCCCGTCGACCCACGTCATGACCTGGAACGTTTCGTCAACGGCAGCGTGGCGCTGCTTCAGCACCGGGGGCTGTTCCGCACCTTCTACCCCGGTGCGACACTCCGCGACCACCTGGGGCTCTCCCGCCCGGCCAACCGCTACGCCCCGGAGCGGGAGGCCGCCCGATGACCTCGCGGCCCAAGCAGATCCATCTCGCGGCCCACTTCCCCGGCGTCAACAACACCACCGTGTGGATGGATCCCCGTTCCGGGAGCCAGATTGACTTCTCCTCCTTCGAACACCTCGCGCGCACCGCCGAGCGCGGGCTGTTCGACTTCTTCTTCCTCGCCGAGGGGCTGCGGCTGCGCGAGCACAACGGCCGGATCCACGACCTCGACGTGGTCGGCAGGCCCGAGTCGATCACCGTGCTCAACGCGCTGGCCGCCGTCACCGAACGGCTGGGGCTGGCCGCCACCGTCAACGCCACGTTCAACGAACCGTACGAACTGGCCCGCCGGTTCGCCTCCCTGGACCATCTCAGCGGGGGCCGCGCCGCCTGGAACGTGGTGACCTCCTCCGACGCCTTCACCGGCGAGAACTTCCGGCGCGGCGGATTCCTGGACCGGGCCGACCGCTACACCCGGGCCGCCGAGTTCGTCGCCGCCGCCCGTGAGCTGTGGGACTCCTGGACGCCGGACGGCACACCGCGCCCGTTCGCCCACACCGGCCGGCACTTCACCATCGACGGCGAGTTCGGCGTGCCACGCTCGCCGCAGGGCCATCCGGTGGTGATCCAGGCCGGGGACTCCGACGAGGGCCGGGAGTTCGCCGCCTCCACCGCCGACATCATCTTCACCCGGCACGGCTCACTGGAGGCCGGGCGCGCCTTCTACGCCGACGTCAAGCGGCGGCTCGCACGGTACGGACGCGCCCCCGAGGAATTGAAGATCATGCCCGGGGTGACCCTGGTGCTCGGCGACACCCCGGCCGACGCCCGGGAGAAGGCCGCCGAGATCCGGCGGCAGCAGGTCTCGCCGCAGACCGCGATCCTCACCCTGGAGCAGATCTGGGGTGTGGACCTGTCCGGCCACGACCCGGACGGACCACTTCCGGACATCGACCCCGACCCCGAATCCCAACTGGCCCAGGGCCGGGTGCGGCACGGCGATCCGCTGGCCGTCGCCGCCAAGTGGCGGGCGCTGTCGGAGGAGAAAGGGCTGTCCATCCGGCAGACCGTCATCGAGGCGACCGGGCGTCAGTCGTTCATCGGCACCCCGGAGGCGGTCGCGGCGGAGTTGGCGGAATTCGTGGCCGCCGACGCCGCCGACGGCTTCATCCTGGTACCCCATCTGACCCCCGGCGGGCTCGATGACTTCGTGGACCGGGTGGTGCCGCTGCTCCAGGAGCGCGGGGTGTTCCGCACCGCGTACACCGGTCCGACACTCCGGGACCACCTGGGACTTACCGATCCGGGGGAGCGGGGCTGAGCGGCCGCGCGGCGGCCCGGGCGCCGGGACGCGAGACGTCCGCGTCATGACGGAACCCGATCGCCCGCGCGTCCGTCTCACCGGATACCCAAGGGGATGGGAGCACAAGCCCCGGCGGCCTGAACCCGCCGGGGCTATGTGGCGTGTGCCCGACGGCTGTTCCGAATTGTCCTCTTGCGCGCTGCGCCCGGAGCCACGAATACTTCCGGAAGCGCTTGTCAGGGGCACGCCGAATCGGTCATATCGGCGTGCTCGTTGACTGCGCCTCACGGGCCTGCCCACCCAAGCGGACCCCCGATTCCCACGGAGGAAGAGTTGAGGATCAAGCGCAACGCCCCCCACAGTAAGCAGGCGAGACGTATAGCCCTGGTCGCTGCGACCTCCGCCCTGGTGGCCGGAACGGCGCTCGCCGCCCCCGCCGCCTACGCCGGCAGCGACGGCGCCCGCACCTTCAGCGCGGCCGAGGCCAAGTCGGCGAGCGGCGCCGTCCTCGAGGCCGATGTCGCGGGCACCGCCTGGTATGTCGAGAAGGGGACCAACAAGCTCGTGGTCACCGCCGACAGTACGGTGTCCCAGAGCGAGATAGCCAAGATCAAGAACACCGCGGGCTCGAACGCCGACGCGATCGAGGTCAAGCGGACCTCCGGCAAGATTCAGAAGCTGATCTCGGGCGGCGACGCGATCTACGCGAGTAGCTGGCGCTGCTCCCTCGGCTTCAACGTGCGCAACAGCAGTGGGGCGAACTACTTCGTCACCGCCGGTCACTGCACCGACGGCGCCGGCACCTGGTGGTCGAACTCCGGCCACACCACCACCATCGGCCCGACGTCCGGCTCCAGCTTCCCGACCAACGACTACGGTCTGGTCCGGTACAGCGGCTCGGTCACCCCCCAGGGCACCGTCGGCAGCCAGGACATCACCTCGGCCGCCAACCCGACCGTGGGCCAGACGGTCACCCGGCGCGGCTCCACCACCGGCATCCACAGCGGCCGGGTCACCGCGCTGAACGCCACGGTCAACTACGGCAACGGCGACATCGTCTACGGCATGATCCAGACCACGGTCTGCGCCGAGCCCGGCGACAGCGGCGGCCCGCTCTACGCCGGCTCCACCGCCCTCGGCCTCACCTCCGGCGGCAGCGGCAACTGCACCTCCGGTGGCACCACGTTCTTCCAGCCGGTCGTCGAGGCGCTGAACGCGTACGGCGTGAGCGTCTACTGATCGACGCCGTTCCGGAAGCTGATCAGCTCCGCACCAGGCTGAGGGAGAGCCCCCGTCCGTACTGCCGGACGGGGGCTCTCCGCATCGGTGGGAAAATCGGTGGGAAAATCGGTGGGAAACGCCTCTCCGGGCGGCCCGGCGGGGGTTTTCCACAGCCCTCCCCACTGTTCGGCGGGCGGACTATCGTGGACATCAGTACCCCACGAGGGGCATTGTTCGCGATACGGACGGCAGGTGGCCGTGATGGTCGATGCGCTCGTGACACTGATAGTGGTACTGGCTTGCCTCGGAGCCCTGGGCATGCTGGCCGCGGCCCGGGTGGTCAAGCAGTACGAGCGGGGGGTGGTCTTCCGGCTCGGGAGGCTCCGCTCGGATATCCGGGGGCCGGGGTTCACCATGATCGCTCCGTTCGTCGACCGGCTCCAGAAGGTCAATATGCAGATCGTGACGATGCCCGTCCCCGCCCAGGAGGGCATCACCCGGGACAATGTGACCGTGCGGGTCGACGCCGTCGTCTACTTCAAGGTCGTGGACGCGGCCGAGGCGCTGGTCGCGGTGGAGGACTACCGCTTCGCCGTCTCCCAGATGGCCCAGACCTCGCTGCGGTCGATCATCGGCAAGAGCGATCTGGACGATCTGCTCTCCAACCGGGAGAAGCTCAACCAGGGCCTGGAGCTCATGATCGACAGCCCGGCCATCGGATGGGGCGTCCATATCGACCGGGTGGAGATCAAGGACGTGTCGCTGCCGGAGACCATGAAGCGGTCGATGGCCCGCCAGGCGGAGGCCGACCGGGAGCGCCGCGCCCGGGTGATCAACGCGGACGCGGAGCTGCAGGCGTCGAAGAAGCTGGCCGAGGCCGCCGCCCAGATGGCCGACACCCCCTCGGCGCTCCAGCTGCGGCTGCTGCAGACGGTGATGGCGGTCGCCGCCGAGAAGAACTCCACGCTGGTGCTGCCCATCCCGGTCGAGCTGCTGCGCTTCCTGGAGAAGGGCCAGCAGGAGATCCCGGCGGCGGCCCGGACGGAGGGCGGCGCTCCGGCCGCCGCTCCGGCCGCCGCGCCGGAGCGGGAGGCCGCGCCCGCGCAGCCGACGCAGCCGGCCCAGCCCGCTCGGCAGGCGATGCCGACGCTCACCGAGCGCGAGCCGGAGCCGCATTCGGTCGAGCGATGAGCCGTGGGAGGTGACGTCCGGCGGGGAATCCCGCGAGGGGTTTCCCTGAGGTGATCCGCCCGGTTTGACGGCTCGTCCGGAGGCCTGATCCGGTGCCCGTACACCTCGAAGGTGTGCGGGCACCGCCATGTCCGGACATGAGTCCGCAGTGTAAATTTCACACCCATGACGTGAACGCGCCCTTGTGCGTGCCCGGTGGTGATGGGAATACTCGGCGGCGCAAATTGGCATGGACGCGCCCCCGGGTGGGGAGAAGCGCTATGCCGTTACGCCCTCCGGGCCCTGGCACCCCACTGCCGATGGGCCCAACCCCCCACTGGAAGGCAGAGAGTTGAAGCACCGCCGCATACCCAAGCGTCGTGTCGTCATCGCCGGAGCCGGCATAGCGGCCCTGGTCGCCACGGGCATCACCCTGCAGAGCGCCAACGCCGCCCCCGGTGAGCCCCAGCCCGACACCCTCTCGGTCGGCGCCGCCGGAAAGCTCGCCAGCACGCTCACCTCCTCGCTCAAGAGCGACACAGCGGGTTCGTACTACGACGCCAAGGCCAAGAAGCTCGTCGTCAACGTGGTCAACAAGGGCGTCGTGGACAAGGTCCGGGAGGCCGGGGCCGAGGCCAAGGTGGTCACGAACACCCTGGCCGAGCTGAGCAGCGCGCGTCAGACGCTGAAGCAGAAGGCCACCATCCCCGGCACCTCGTGGTCGGTGGACCCCAGAAGCAACAAGGTCGTCGTCACCGCGGACAGCTCCGTCAAGGGCACCCGGATGACCACCCTCAACAAGGTCGCCGACACGCTCGGCGACAAGGTCGAGGTGAAGCGCTCGACCGCGAAGTTCTCCACCTTCATCGCCGGTGGCGACGCCATCTGGGGCGACGGTGGGCGCTGCTCGCTCGGGTTCAACGTCGTCAAGGGCGGCCAGCCGTACTTCCTGACCGCCGGTCACTGCACCGAGGCCATCAGCAGCTGGTCGGACTCGCAGGGCGGCGAGGAGATCGGGACCAACGAGGGCAGCGAGTTCCCGGGCAACGACTACGGCCTGGTCAAGTACACCAAGGACACCGACCACCCGAGCGCGGTCGACCTCTACAACGGCAGCACCCAGGCGATCGCCAAGGCCGGTGACGCCACCGTCGGCCAGAAGGTGACCCGCAGCGGCTCCACCACCCAGGTGCACGACGGCGAGGTCACCGGCCTCA
Organism: Streptomyces endocoffeicus; assembly: GCF_016741935.1. Classification (GTDB taxonomy): domain Bacteria; phylum Actinomycetota; class Actinomycetes; order Streptomycetales; family Streptomycetaceae; genus Streptomyces; species Streptomyces endocoffeicus. Next base: position 68,614 of record NZ_JAERRG010000011.1, read on the forward strand.
ACGCGACCGTCAACTACCAGGAAGGGACGGTCGAAGGGCTGATCCAGACCAACGTCTGCGCCGAGCCCGGCGACAGCGGCGGCGCGCTCTTCGCGGGCGACACGGCGCTGGGTCTGACCTCCGGTGGCAGCGGTGACTGCTCCTCGGGCGGCGAGACCTTCTTCCAGCCGGTGCCGGAGGCGCTGCAGGCGTTCGGCGCCGAGATCGGCTGACCTGCCTGACCTGCCTGAACGAAAGCAGGCCCCCGGACACCCGTGGACGGTGTCCGGGGGCCTTCCCCTTTTCCGGTCAGTTCATCAGAACTCGAAGACCAGCGTCGGGGCCGCGCTCTTGAAGCAGTTGTTCGCGAAGGTGTGCTCGTACGACACCCGGCGGCCGTCCCAGATCCCCTCGGCGGTGACGGTGATGGGGTGCCATTCCTTCGTGCACACCCGGCCGGACTCCGCCCCGGTCCGCAGCTGACCGAACATGCCGCCCACGGAGCGGAGTTCGGCGCATGCCTTGGCGGGCGCCGGGTGGGTACCGGTGGGGGTGGGGCGACAGCTCAGAGTCACCGCCCGCTGGACCTCGGTCGTGGCCGCGTCGGCTCCCCAGCCGACGGTCAGGACCAGCGCGGACGGCGGATACAGGCTCTGCGGCTTGGCGGGCGCGGCGTGTGCCGCGCCGCTCGTGCCGATCCCCAGCACGGCGCTCACGGCCAGTGCGGCTCCCAGCCCGATCGCCCCAGTAGTCTTCCGCATTTCGAACACTCCCTTGCTCGTCGTTGCAGATACCGGACGGAGTTCTACGCGGTGCGCGCCAGGAACGCACGTCGATCGAGCACTTCCGGTCGCTACAAGTAGTCGTTCGGTGGCTTATTGTCGCGTGCGATGGATGTCCGGGCGCGGAACGCCGCGTGGCGACCGGGTGCGCGGTGCCGCGCGCATTGCGCCCCTCGAGGGACCCCGTCCGCCGTCCCGCGCTCCTGCGGATGGCGTGCTCAGCGAGGTGCCGAGGTGCTCAAATCGATTCAAGAGCGCTCAGGTGAGCGAGATCGAATGATGTCCGTGATGCCTCTGGGGTGAGGGCTGTCGCGTGCCGCGCCAGGGCGAGAACCTGCCAGGACAAGCCGACCGGCGGAGTGGGGTCGGACCCCGGAATCCGTGGCTCCCCCGGGGCCCTAGCCGTCCTGGCGCAGCTCTCCGCTCAGGGGTCCGGTCCGGCTCCCCCAGCCGTAGCCGCGCTCCGCGCGCAACCGCACCACCAGTCGCCGCTCGGTCACCATCGCCGCGCGGAACTCCTCCCAGTCCGGATGCTCGCCCTGGATCGCGCGGTAGACCTCCACCAGCTCATCGGCGGTGGCGTCATGGGGATCGGTGGCGACCGGCGTCAGCTCGGCATCGCCCTCGGCCACCAGATAGGAGTAGTGGTCCCCGCTGGTGACGTAGAAGCTCGCGCGCGGATCGCGGCGCAGATTGCGGGTCTTGGCGCGGTCGTCGGTGACGGAGATCCGGATGAGGCGCGTCGCGGGGTCATAGGTGAAGGCGACATTGGACAGCTGCGGCCGTCCGTCCCGCTTGAGGGTGACGAGCGCGCCGGTGCGCTGCTCCCGTAGCAGATCGAGCAGGGATCCCTCCGTCATGGTGATCAGCATACGCACGGGCCGGTGGCCCGCCTACTGATTCGACCCACCGGCTTCCGCGTGCCGCGTTCACAAGGCGACACGCGGAATTAAGGGGCGTTTTAGGTGCTTATGGTGGAGAGGGAAGTGCCATCGAAACCGACTCGCACGCGTGTTCGAGAATGGGGTTATGGTGGGGCGTGGGACATGCGGGGTCGGTCAGGGGGTGTGAGCAGCGGGAGGTGTGGATGCCAGGCTTCACGCATCTGCACACCGCGTCCGGGTTCTCCATGCGGTACGGGGCCGCGCACCCGGAGCGGCTGGCGCGGCGTGCCGCCGAGCGCGGCATGGACGCGATCGCGCTGACCGACCGCGACAGCCTCGCCGGAGCGGTGCGGTTCGCCCGGGCGTGTGAGCGCGCGGGGGTGCGGCCGCTGTTCGGGGTGGACCTCGCCGTACGGATGGAGGCCCCGGAGCCGGGGCGCACCGCCCGGCGCCGTACGCCGGTGCGCGGCGGGGCGTTCATCGACGAGTCCACGCCCCGGGCGGTCTTCCTCGCCCGGGACGGCGCGCCCGGCTGGGCCGCGCTCTGCGGGCTGGTCTCCGCCGCCCACGCGGGCCTCGCCCACCCCGGAACCGCCCGGACGAACGGCGCCGGCCCGCCCCTGCTGCACTGGCGCGATCTGGTGAGCGACCCCGGCGCGCTCGCCCCGCTGACCGTGCTGCTCGGCCCGGACTCCGACGTCGGCCGGGCCCTGGCCGCCGGGCGCCCCGACCGGGCCGCCCGGCTGATCGCCCCCTGGCGCGAACTCTTCGGCGACGCGCTGCGGCTGGAGACCGTATGGCACGGCCGCACCGGCACCGGACCGGGCTCGCTGCGGCTCGCCGCCCGTACCGTCGGCTTCGCCGCCGAGCAGGGCGTCCCGGCCGTGCTGAGCAACGCCGTCCGCTACGCCGATCCGGGGGAGGGGCCGGTCGCCGACGTCCTGGACTCGGCCCGCCGACTCGTCCCCATCGACCCGCGCGACCCCGGGGCGCTCGACAGCGGCGAGCGCTGGCTCAAGGGCCCCCGGGACATGGCGAAGGCGGCCGAGCGGATCGTGGAGGCGGCGGGGCTGCGGCGGGACGCCGCGCACCGGCTGCTGGAGGAGACCCGGCGCACCGCCGCCGGGTGTCTGGTCGACCCCGAGGACCACATCGGCCTGGGCAGCGTCCACTTCCCCGAGCCCCGGCTGGTCGGGGCCGGACGGCGGAGCGCCGAGCGGGTGCTGCGGTCGCGCTGCGCCGCCGCGATGGTGCTGCGGGGGTACGACCGCGACCGGGCGCGCTGGGAGCGGCTGGAGGACGAGCTGCGCACCATCGAACGGCTCGGCTTCGCCTCGTACTTCCTCACCGTCGCGCAGGTCGTCGACGACACCCGGGAGCTGGGCATCCGGGTGGCCGCCCGGGGCTCCGGCGCCGGATCGTTCGTCAACCATCTGCTGGGCATCGCCCATGCCGACCCCGTGGCCAACGGCCTGCTGATGGAGCGCTTCCTGTCGGTGCGGCGGGCGGCGCTGCCCGATATCGACATCGATGTGGAGTCGGCGCGCCGGCTCGACGTCTATCGCGCGATCTTCGAGCGGTTCGGGGCGGAGCGGGTCGCGACCGTCTCGATGCCCGAGACCTACCGGGTGCGCCACGCCGTACGGGACGTGGGCGCGGCGCTCGGCATGGACCCGGCCGAGGTGGACCGGCTCGCCAAGTCCTTCCCGCATATCCGCGCCCGCGATGCCCGCGCGGCGCTCGCGGAACTGCCCGAGCTGCGGGAGCTACGGGAGGCGACCGTCGAGCAGGAACGTTTCGGCAGGTTCTGGGAGCTGGTCGAGGCGCTCGACGGACTGCCCCGTGGCATCGCCATGCACCCCTGCGGAGTGCTGCTCTCGGACGCCGGGCTGCTGGCCCGTACGCCCATCGTGCCGACCAGCGGCGAGGGCTTCCCCATGTCGCAGTTCGACAAGGACGACGTGGAGGAGCTCGGACTGCTCAAGCTGGATGTCCTCGGGGTGCGGATGCAGTCCGCGATGGCGCACGCGGTCGCGGAGATCCAGCGGGCCACCGGGCGTGTCGTGGACATCGACGACCCCGAACAGGTGCGGCCCGGCGATTCGGCCACCTACGACCTGATCCGCTCCACCGAGACCCTCGGCTGCTTCCAGATCGAATCGCCCGGTCAGCGCGATCTGCTCGGCCGGCTGCAGCCCACCTCCTTCCACGATCTCGTGGTCGACATATCGCTTTTCCGGCCCGGTCCGGTCGCCGCCGACATGGTCCGGCCCTTCATCGATGCCCGGCACGGCCGCAAGCCCCCGCGCTATCCGCATCCGGACCTGGAGGACGCGCTGCGCGAGACATACGGGGTCGTGGTCTTCCATGAGCAGATCATCAAGATCGTGTCGATCATGACCGGATGTGAAAGGGACCTCGCCGATGAGGCGCGGCGCGCGCTGTCCGACCCCGAGCGGCAGGGGCGGGTGCGGGCCTGGTTCCACGCGGAGGCGGAGAAGCGGGGCTACGCGCCGGAGGTGCGGCTGCGCACCTGGGAGATCGTCGAGGCGTTCGGCTCGTACGGCTTCTGCAAGGCGCATGCCGTCGCCTTCGCGGTCCCGACGTATCAGTCCGCCTGGCTCAAGGCGCACCATCCGGCCGCCTTCTACGCCGGGTTGCTCACCCATGACCCCGGGATGTACCCGAAGCGGCTGCTGCTGGCGGACGCGCGGCGGCGCGGGGTGCCGATCCTGCCGCTGGATGTGAACCGGTCGGGGGCCACCTATCGAATCGAACTGACGTCTGGTGATTCTCGTGACAGCCAAAATAAACGTGACAGCCGTGATAAACATGACGGCCGTGATAAGCGTGACAGCCGTCGTAAAGCGGACGCCGGTATCCGGCTGGCGCTGAGCGACGTCCATGGCATCAGCGAGGCCGAGACCGAGCGGATCGCGGCCGGACAGCCGTACTCCTCGCTCCAGGACCTGTGGCTGCGAGCCCATCCCGGGCGGCCGGTCGCCGAACGGCTGGCCCAGGTCGGCGCGTTGGACGCGTTCGGCGCGAGCCGCCGCGATCTGCTGCTGCGGATCGCCGAGCTGCACCGGCAGCAGCGGGGCGCCGCCGCCCGGCACAACGCGGAGGGCCAGCTTCCGCTGGCCGAGACCGGCCCCGCCGCCCCCGCCGGGCTCCCCGACCTCGACGCGGACGAACGCCTCGGCGCCGAACTCGGCATCCTCGGCATGGACGTCTCCCGCCATCTGATGGGCGATCACCGGGACTTCCTGGAGGAGCTGGGCGCGATCCCCGCGAAGCGGCTGCGCGACGCGCCGCACGGGGAGGTCGTGCTCGTCGCCGGCGCCAAGGCCGCCACCCAGACCCCGCCGATCCGCTCCGGGCGCCGGGTCATCTTCACCACGCTCGACGACGGTACGGGGCTGGTCGACTGCGCCTTCTTCGACGACAGCCACGCGGCGTGCGCGCACACCGTCTTCCACTCCTGGCTGCTGCTCGTCCGCGGCGTGGTCCAGCGGCGCGGCCCGCGCAGCCTCAGCATCGTCGGCTCGGCCGTGTGGAACCTCGCCGAACTGGCCCAGCTCAGGAAGGAGGGCGGTCTCGGGGCGGTCGCCGCCGAACTGGCGGGGGCGGGCCCGGAGACGGCCGAAGTGGACTCCGGCCGCCGCATCGAGATGCCCACCGGCTACGCCATGCACCCCTGGGCCGACCTCCGGCCCGCGGGCGACCAGGCCGCCACCGGCCGCAAACTGTGGCACTCCAGCCCGGGGAGCGCGGGATGACCGCCGGCCGGCGCCCCTTCCCGACCCGCCTGATGGACATGGCCCCGCCGGGCGGTGGCCGGGCCGTGGGCCCGGAGCGGGCGGGCGAGGTGCCGCATGTGCTGTACGTGCGGTTCCACCCCGCGCCCGGGGAGGACGTCTACCAGGGGCTGCTCACCCTGCTCGGCGAGCTGACGCCCGTCGTCGAGGCGCTGCCGCCCGACGCCGCGCTCGCGGATGTGCGGGGCGCGCTGCGGTACTTCGGGCGGGACGCGGCGGGGCTGGCCGAGATCGTACGGGTCCGGGCGCTGGCCCGGTACGGCGTGGACTGCACCATCGGCGTCGCCGCCAACCCCCTGCTCGCGCGCATGGCCGCCCACGAAGCCCACGAAGCCCACGAAGCCCACGAGGCCCAGGAGACCCAGGGGGTTCAGGGGGTTCAGGGCACTCAGGAGTCCGGCGCCCCCGGGGACGGTCGGTCCGGGCGTACGGCCGGGGCCGTCCGTACGGCCGGGGCCGTCCGTACCGTTCCCGGCGATCCGGACGCCGTCGCCGCGTTCCTGGCCCGTAAGCCGCCCATCGCCCTGCCCGGGGTGGGGCCCGCGACCGCGCGCGCCCTGAGCGCGTACGGGCTGGACAGCGCCGCGCGGATCGCCGCCGCGCCGCTGTCCACCCTCCAGCGGATCCTCGGCGCGGCGACCGCGCGCCGTGTCCACGGCTGGGCGCGCGGTATCGACCCGGCGCCGGTCACCCCGAACGCCCCCGCCCGTGCGATGGGCGCCGAACACCGCTTCCGCCGCGACGAGTTGGACCCCGTCCGCCGTCGCCGCGCGCTGCTCACCCTCGCCGACGGGCTCGGTGTCCGGCTGCGGACGAGCGGGCAGGTGGCGGCCGCGATCAGCCTCACCGTCCGCTACGCCGACCGCTCCACGACCACCCGCACCCGCACCCTGACCGAGCCCACCGCCCACACCCCGGCGCTGACCGCCGCCGCGTACGCGCTGCATGACGCGCTCGGGCTGCAGCGGGCCCGGGTGCGGTCCGTGGCGCTGCGCGTCGAGGGGCTGACGGACGCCGGACTCGCCTCCCACCAGCTGACGTTCGACCCCGCGGACGAGAAGTCACGCCGGCTGGAGGCCGCCGCCGACCGGGCCCGTGCCCGCTTCGGCGTCTCCGCGGTCCGGCCCGCCGGGTTCCTCGACGTCGCGTAAGTTCCTCGGCTTCCTCGGCTTCCTCGACTTCCTCGACTTCCTCGATGTCGCGTAAGCCGCAGGTCCCACCAGTCCCACTGGTTTTCCCCACTTCGCGTAACCCGGCGCATTCCTGGACGTCCCGTGAAAAGCGTGTAAACGTTCCTTCACTGACGAATGGCTGGATGGCTTTGCTACTCGCGCGTAATTTCGAGTGAGCGCACCACTCTTGTGATCCGGATCGCAGGCGCAGCGCAAGCGCACCGTCAGCGCGACTCTCTCCCCCACCAGCGAGGAGTTCATGTGATGCTGCCCTGGAGGCGTATCCGGCGAATCCGGAAGACCAAGACCCGCACCTTACTACCCGCCCTGGCCCTCGCGGTCGCGGCGAGCGCGGCCACCCCCACCGCCGCGCTCGCCACGGACACCGCGTCGAAGGCGGTGAGCAGCGGCTGGAACGACTACTCCTGCAAGCCATCGGCCCAACACCCCCGCCCCGTCGTCCTGGTGCACGGCACCTTCGGCAACTCCGTCGACAACTGGCTGGGCTTCGCGCCCTACCTGGTCCAGCGCGGTTACTGCGTCTTCTCCCTCGACTACGGCCAACTGCCCCTCGTCCCGCTGTTCCACGGTCTGGGGCCGGTCGACCAGTCGGCCAAGCAGCTGTCCGCCTATGTGGACCGGGTGCTCGCCGCCACCGGCGCCGCCAAGGTCGACATGGTCGGGCATTCGCAGGGCGGGATGATGCCCCGCTACTACCTCAAGTTCCTCGGTGGCGCGCCGAAGGTGAACGCCCTGGTCGGCATCGCCCCCACCAACCACGGAACCACCCTGTCCGGGCTGACGAAGCTGCTGGACTACTTCCCCGGGGCCGGCGACATCATCGCCAAGGGCGCCCCGGGGCTGATGGACCAGGTGGTCGGCTCGGACTTCCTGCGGCGCCTCAACGAGGGCGGCGACACCGTCCCCGGAGTGCGCTACACCGTCATCTCGACCAAGTACGACGAGGTCGCCACGCCCTACCGGGCGCAGTTCCTCTCCGGTCCGAACGTCAAGAACGTGCTGATCCAGGACCTGTGCGCGACCGACATCTCCGAGCACGTGACCATCGGGCTGACCGACGGTCTGGCCTTCCACGAGGCCGTCAACGCCCTCGATCCGGAACACGCCACGCCGACGACGTGTGCGTCGGACGACTGACACCTCCGTCATGCATGGCGCGCCCTGCCTCGGTCCGTACGAGCAGGGCGCGTCGCCCGTCGGAGGATCCGTTACCCGTTACCCGTTACCCGTTACTCATTGCCCGTTACTCGGCGATGAGCTCGACCTCGATGTTGCCCCGCGTCGCCTTGGAGTACGGGCACACCTGGTGCGCCTGCTCGACCAGCTTGCGGCCGGTCTCGTTCTCCAGCTCGCCCGGCAGCTCGACGCGCAGCGTCACCTTGAGCCCGAAGCCGTCGTCCGCCGCGTCCTTGCCGATGCCGACCTCGGCGGTGACGGAGATGTCCTTGGTGTCGACCTTGGCCTGGCGGCCGACGAGGCCGAGCGCGGACGCGAAGCAGGCGGCGTAGCCCGCGGCGAACAGCTGCTCGGGGTTGGTGCCCTTGCCGTTGCCGCCGAGGGCGGGCGGCATGGCCAGCGGCAGGTCGAGCTGTCCGTCGGAGCTCACGGCCCGGCCGTCGCGTCCGTTGGCCGTGGCCACCGCGGTGTAGAGCGCGTCCATGAAGACCATCCCTTTCGTGTTCCGGCAGTCGGAGGGAGGTGGGGGCTCGGGGTGCCCCGCCTCCGGGCAGAAGTAGAGCACACAATTAAGTTGTGCACAACTAAAGGGTACGCTGGAGGCATGTCACACCAGTCCGACCGCACCACCGACAGCACTGCCGACCGCGGCACTGACCGCGGCACCGACCGCGAGACCACCCCCGAGACCCCCTCCGAGCCGCGGCCCTCCGACGAACTGCTCCGGCTCGATCGGCAGCTCTGCTTCACCCTGCACGCCGCCTCCCGCGCCTTCGACAGCCTCTACCGCCGGGTGCTGCGCGACACGGGGCTGACCTATCCGCAGTACCTGGCCATGCTGGTGCTCTGGGAGTACGGGGAGATGCCGGTCAAGCGGCTGGGGGAGTACCTGCGGCTGGATTCCGGCACCCTTTCCCCGCTGCTCAAGCGGATGCAGTCGGCCGGACTCGTCCAGCGCGAGCGCAGCGCGCACGACGAGCGCTCGGTGACGGTCCGGCTCACGGCGGAGGGTGCGGCGCTGAAGGGGCGCGCCCAGGGCGTACCCCTGGCGGCGATCGAGGCCAGCGGCCTCGGCCTGGAGGAGGCGGTGGACCTTCAGGCGCGGGTCCGGCGGCTGACGGCGGCCCTCGACGCGGCGCTGGCCGAGGAGGCGTGATCACACTGCGCGCTTCAGGAGCACTGCGCGCTTCAGGAGCGCTCCGCGAGGTGGCGGTCAACGAGTTGCTCGAACGCGCGCGCCGCCGCGGAGGGGGCGCGTTCCGCCGGGGTGGCGAGGGAGATGGGCCAGTCCAGGTCGGCGTCGGCGATGCCGAGGGTGGTGAGATCGTCGTCGGGGCTGACGGCGCCGCGAGGCAGCAGCGCCAGGCCGAGGCGGTTGCGAACGAAGTCCACGCCGGCGGCGATGTCGGTGATCTCGATGGTTACGTGCCGCCGGAGTCCGGCGGCGGTGAAGGCGCGATCGGTCACGGCCCGGTTCCCGTATCCGGAGGGGAAGTCGATGAAGGGCTCGTCGGCCAGGTCCGGGATCGTCGCCGTGTCGCGGGCGACCAGGGGGTGTTCTCGCGGAACCACGAGATCGAGCCGTACTGAGGTCAGATGGCGCAGTCGTGCGGTGGCCGGATGCTGCCCGGGGATCGAGACGAAGGCGAGGTCGAGCCGGCCTTCGGCCAGTGCCGCGATGAGCTCCGGCGATCCCCCGCAGGACGCCGCCGTTGCCAGGCGCACCGACACCTCGGGGTGAGCGCGGTGGAAGCGGCCCAGCAGGGCGGCCAGGTCGATCAGCCCGAGTGAGCTCATGGTGCCGATGCGCAGGGTGCCGCGCAGTCCGCCCTGAACGGCGTGGACGACATCGCGGGCGTCCCGGACGGCGTCGAGCGCCACTCGGGCCTTGGGGAGGAGTTCGAGCCCGGCATCGGTAAGGCTGACCCGTCGGGTCGTGCGCACCAGCAGCGGGGAGGCCAGTTCCTTCTCCAGGGCGGCGATCGTGGCCGACGCGGTGGACTGCACGATGTGCAACCGGGCCGCGGCGCGGGTGAAGCTGCGTTCCTCCGCGACGGCGACGAAGCATTCCAGCTGACGTAGTTCCACTCGTCTATTTATAGCAAGTACCGATGAGTGACATCGGCAATCTTCGTTGGACTCGATGGTGAAGTCGCCACAGGCTGGTGACCGGCACCGTTCGCGGGCCGTATCCCAGCTCGGGTCGTATCCCAGCCATCGCGAGGAGTGGAACACATGACCCTCTTGATCACCGGAGCCCGTGGCGGCATCGGTGCCGGCCTGCTCCGCCGCCTGCATGAATCCGGGCACCGGGTCCGGGCGGCCAGCCGCGCCCCGGAAAAGCTCGATCTGCCCGCCGGCGTATCCGCCGTCCCCCTCGATCTCGCGGACCCGACGACTTTCGCCCCCGCGCTGGCCGGAGTCACCGATGTCTTCCTCTACGCCGAACCGGCCGGAATCGACGCACTGCTGACCGCCGCCGTCCCGGCCGGGGTGCGGCGGGTCGTACTGCTCTCGTCGGACTCGGCGGCCCTCCCCGACGCGGAGCACAACGCGCTGGCCCGCCACCACCTGCGGGTGGAACGGGCGCTGCGGGCCACACCGCTGACGGCGACCGTGCTGCGTCCGGGCGGGTTCGCCACCATGGCGCGGCAGTGGGCCGAGCCCGTCCGCGCCGGCCGGCCGGTCGAGCAGGCGTATCCGGACGCCCGGCTCGATGTCATCCATCCCGATGACATCGTCGACGTCGCCGAACTGGCGCTCACCGGCGACCAGTTGGACGGTGAGACCGTCAGCTTCGGCGGCCCGGAAGTGCTCAGCTTCCGTGATCAGGCCCGGATACTGGGGCAGCTGCTCAACCGTCCGATCGAGCTGCGCGAACCCACTAGGGAAAGGACCGCCACGGACTTGAGCGGCCATGTGCCCGCGCCGTTGGTCGAGTCCGTCCTGGACTACTGGGCCGCGCTGCCCACCGGGCACCACGAGGCGGCACGTTCCATCGAGCGGCTGACCGGCCGCCCCGGCCGTCCGTTCCGCCGCTGGGCCGCCGACAACCTGGAGCTCTTTCGCTGAAATTCGATGCAAGAGGTGAACCGCCTCACATTTGGATCGTTCGATCCGTAATTTATTGACGTTCGCGAGGTGTCGGAGTAGGGATTGTGGCATGAACGATCCACAATTCGTCGCGAGCGGTGCGGCTCGCCCTCGCACAGTGCCCGCCGACGGGCCCGGTACCGCCCCTCCGGCCCTGAGCCGGGCGACGGTGCTGCTGCTGGCCGTGGTGTGCGGCGCGGCGGTGGCGAACATCTACTACGCCCAGCCGTTGCTGCCCGTGATATCGCGGGCGCTCGGGGTGTCCCAGGGGGCCGGCGGCCTGGTGATCACCGTCTCGCAGATCGGCTACGCGCTCTCGCTGGCGCTGCTGGTACCCCTCGGCGACGTACTGGAACGGCGCCGCCTGGTGACCGTGCTGCTGGGCCTGAGCGCACTCGCGCTCCTCGGCGCGGCGGCGTCCCCGTCGCTCGGGCTGCTGCTCGCCGCGATCGCGGTGGTCGGGGCGACCTCCGCGGTGGCGCAGATCGTGGTGCCCATGGCCGCGTCGCTGGCGCCGGACCACCAGCGCGGGTCGGCGGTGGGCACGGTGATGAGCGGACTGCTGATCGGGATCATGATCGCGCGCACCGTCGCCGGGGTGCTCGCCCAGATCGGGGACTGGCAGCTGGTGTTCGTCTTCGCCGCGGTCCTGATGGCGGCCCTGGCGGTCATCCTGCGCCTGGTCCTGCGCCCCGTCCCGCGGTCGGAGAGCAGCACCTATCCCGAGCTGCTGCGGTCGGTGCCGGCGCTGGTGCGCGGCGAATCGCTGCTGCGCAGGCGGATGGCCCTGGCGGCGGTCGGCATGGGCTGCTTCACCGTCCTGTGGACCGCGTCGTCGTTCCTGCTGGCCGGTCCGCCGTACGAGTTCGGCCCCGCCGTCATCGGGCTGTTCGGCCTGGCCGGGGTCGTCGGAGCCGCCGCGGCGGCGAAGGCCGGCCGGCTCGCCGACCGCGGACACGGCCGTCGGGTGACCACGGGCGGACTGGTCCTGCTGGCGGTCAGCTGGCCCGTACTCGCCGTCGCCGGGGTGGGCGGGCCGAGCGGCCTGATCGCGCTGACCGTCGGCATCATCGCGCTCAACCTCGCCCAGCAGGCCCTGTTGATCAGCCACCAGAGTGCGATATACCGCCGGGTCCCGCACGCGCGGAGCCGCGTGACGACGGCCCTCATGGTGTCCGCGTTCGCCGGGGCCACCGTCGCCTCGGCGCTCACCGCGGCGCTGTACCCGCTCGTGGGGTGGCTGGGCGTGAGCGCGCTCGGCCTGGTCATCGCATTGGCCGGGGCCGGCGTCTGGATTCTGGAGCTGGTCCACCCCAGCCCCGCCGAACCGCCGGCCGTCCCGTCGGCGGCTGTCCCTTCCTCGGCTGTCTCGTCGGCGGCTGTCTCGTCGGCGGCTGTCCCGTCGGCGACCGCCCCGTCGGCGACCGCCCCGTCGGCGACCGTCCCGTCGGCGACCGTCCCGTCGGCGGCCGTCTCGTCGGCGGCCGTGCGGCACCCGGCAGGCGCGGGCCGTGTGAGCCCGTGCCGTGAGGAGGCCGGTTGTGCCTGAGATCCACCGAGTCCGCGCCGGAGCCGGACGTCCATGCCGAGGCGAGCCCCACGCGAGCCCCGTGAGCGGACCACCCACCACCACCTACGGCACACCCGAACGCGAAAGGCACGACCCCGTGGCAACGCACGAGCGGTACACCAAGACGAAAGGCGTCGAGGGCGGCGGCGACTCGGGATTCCGGCTCCCCGCCATCTGGATACGCACCCTGGGCGAACTCACCCTGAGCTACGTTCCCGACGCGGGCGTCGACATGATCCCGACCCGGGTCTACCCGGCCTCCGCCGAGGAGGACTGGCACGCGCACCGCGCGCACATGACCGAGGCGGGCCATCTGCCCATGGGATGCGGGGCGCTGCTCGTCGAGCGGGGCGGCACCCGCCTGCTCATCGACGCCGGGCATGGCCGCATATCGGGCGAGGAACTGGAGCACTTCCAGCACGCCTTCGGCCATGTGCGGGACCTGCCCGAGTCGCTGGCGACCCTCGGCGTGGACCCGGCCGAGCTGGAGACGGTGGCCTTCACCCACTTCCACGGCGACCACACCGGGTGGGCCCGGCCCGACGCGGTCGAGGATCCGCGGAGCCTGTTCACGAAGGCGCGCTGGATGGTCGGCGAGGGCGAGCTGGAGAGCGTTCCGCCCGGGACCGGCCCGATACTGGCCGGCCAGGACGAACGCACCGTGGTCGTGACCGACGGGACCGAGATCGCGGACGGCGTCCGCGCGTGGTCCCTTCCCGGGCACACCCCCGGGCACACCGCCTGGATCCTCGACACCGGCGACGGCCGGGAGGTCGTGGCCTTCGGCGACGCCATGCACTCACCGGTCCAGGTCCAGCACCCGGACTGGGAAGTCGTCCTCGACACCGACCGGGACGAGGCCGAACGGTCGCGGCGCCGGCTCGTGGACTACCTGGCCCGGGACGGGGTCTACGGCTTCGGTGTCCACTTCGCCGACCAGCAGTTGGGAACCGTTGACGGCTCCGGCCGCTGGCGCCCCTGGAACGACGCGACAGACGCTTCGACATCCTCAGCCCAGGCGGCCTCGTAGCACATGGACCTGTAAACTGGACTGATCGTTCCTTTATGGAGGAGGTACGCCGTGTCCCCCGCCGGCCGCCCCCGCGCCTTCGTCGTCGAGGGCGTCCTGGAAGCCGCGATGCGGCTGTTCTGGGAGCAGGGCTATGAAGCGACATCGATGGCCCAGCTCCGGGAGGCCACCGGCCTGTCCTCGGCAAGCCTGTACGGTGCGTTCGACTCGAAACAGGGGCTGTTCGAGCGGGCGGTGGAGCACTACCTCGCCGGGCCGGGCAGCGTCACCGACATCATCGGCGACGAAACTCTGAGCCCGCGCGAGGCCATCGCCCGGATGCTGCACGGATCCATCGACATGCAGACCGACACCTCCCACCCGCGCGGCTGCCTCGTGGCCCTGTCGGGCACCGTCCGGGCCCCCGGGGGCGACGAAGCCGCGGTGCGCCGGACGGTGGCGGCGCGCCGTGCGCTGGACCGGGCACGGATCAGGGAGTGCGTCGTCCGTGGCGTCGCGACGGGAGAACTCGCCGAGGAAACTGACGTGGACGGCTTCACGTCCATGATCCACGGCTTCCTGCTCGGCGTCTCCACGCAGGTGTGCGATGGCGTGCCCGCCCGGGATCTGCATGCCGCGGCGGATGCCGTGCTTGCCGCCTGGCGCGCAGCGTCCGCGCGGACGGTCGGCACGTAGGCGAGCCGGTCCCGGGGGTGGCGTCGTCCTCCCCGGGCCCCCGGGACCGACTCCGTCCGATCGGCCGCGAACGCTTATGGCGGCAGCGGCACCGTGGGGGTGTCGGGCGGGGCGTGGCGCCTGCGGCGGGCTGTTCCCCTCCCCGCCCCTTCCCGTAACTGGGGCTCCGCCCCAGACCCCGCTCCTCAATCGCCGGAGGGGCTGGAGGGTGGCGGAGGGGCTGGAGAGGGTGGGGTTTCTCCTCGGACCCCGCTCCTCAAGCTCCCCCAGCTACCGCTCGGAGGTGCCCCCTGAGGGGCTGGAAGGTGGGGCTCCGCCCCCAGACCCCGGGGTCCAGGGGCGGAGCCCCCGATATGCGGCGGAGCCGCATATCGGTGTCGCGCCCACGGGCTCAGCCGCGGCCCCGTCGCACGGTCTTGCGGCGGTTGGCGACGGCGAACAGCACGGCCGCGCCGGTGGCCAGGACGGCGGCGCCGCCGATGGCCATGGGGCCGGTGGACCCGTCGCCCCCGGTCTCGGCGAGGCGCTGCCCGTCGGCGGCGCTCCCGTCCTGCGAATCCTGCGGGCCCTCCGGCCCGGTGCTCGCGGCCATGACCTCGGCGCTCTTGGCCTCGGGGTGGTTCGCTTCCGTGCCCTTCTCGTCCGCCGCCTCCGACGCCTTCGGCTGGTGGTTGGCCTCGGCGCCGCTGTCGCCGCCGTGGCCGTGGTGATCGACCGTGGACTTCTCGGCGCCCTTCGCTATCTGGGCGTCGTCGGGCGCGGCGGCGGTGGGTGCGGAATCCGCCTTTGTCCCGGCTCCCCCGGCCGCGGCGGCCCCTCCGCCGAAGGTCACGTCCGAGCAGGTGTAGAACGCCTCCGGGCTGTCCGAGCGCTGCCAGACGCTGTAGATCAGATGGCGGCCGGACTTGCCCGGCACCTTCCCCGAGAAGACGTAACTCCCGTCCCGCAGGGTGGGGTCGGTGACCTTGGCGAACGGCTCCGCCTCCAGGTCAGCCCAGGTCAGCGGCTTCGTCGGGTCGTAGCCGTCCTTGGTGATGTACAGCTCGAAGCTGCCCCGGTGGGGTGCGGTGGCCCGGTAGGCGAAGGTGTGCTCACCGGCCGTCATGGCGGTGGCGGGCCAGTCGGCGCGCGGCAGGTCCAGCCCCTTGTACTTGTCGCGGCCCGCGCTGCACAGCTTTCCGTCCGGGATGATCTCCTTGTGGCGCCCGGCGGCGTCCGGGATGTTGACCTCGTTCCAGTCGTAGAGCGCCTGGGTGCCGCCCGCCTGGACGGCCGCCTTGCAGGCCGCCGAGTCCGGGCTCTCCGGCCCCTCCGCGAAACACGCCGACACCCGGCTGACCGGGTCCGTCATCGAACCGTGCGCGGAGGCCGGGTCCGCGCTCAGCGCGGTGAGGGCGAGCGGCACCATGCCGAGCACGGCGATGCGGGCGGTTCTGCGGCGAACGGTCGCACGAGCGGTCATCGTCGGGGACTCCTTCGGTGGGGGGTGACGCGCGGTGGGGGTGACGCGCGGTGGGAGGTGACGCGCAGCACGCTAGCCCCGCCCACGGGCCTGCCCGCCGGTCTTATGGCGCCGTTAAGGAGCAGCTCAGGCGCAGCTGAGACTGGGCGGGGCACGGGGGTACCCGAGGTGATCCACCTGATCCACCTGAGGTGATCGCCGATGGTTGCGAGGGGCCGGTGGCGTGGCAGGGTGACACATATGACCGGTACGAACTCGCCCCGCGCCACGGGTGCCTCCCGCGACTCCCGCGACTCCCGCCCGTCGGCCCGTGAGCTGATCGAGGCCATCGTCGACCCCGGCAGTTGGCACGGCTGGGACGAACCGGTGGAGATCACGACGGACGACCCCGAGTACCGGGCCGACCTGGAGCGGGCACGGGAGCGCGCCGGGCTGGACGAGTCGGTCATCACCGGTGAGGGCCGCATCGAGGGGCGCAGGGTGGCGCTGGTCGCCTGCGAGTTCCGTTTCCTGGCCGGTTCGATAGGGGTGGCCGCGGGGGAGCGGCTGGTACGGGCCGTGGAACGGGCCACGGCGGAGCGGCTGCCCCTGCTGGCGGCGCCGGCGTCGGGCGGCACCCGGATGCAGGAGGGCACGGTCGCGTTCCTGCAGATGGTGAAGGTGGCCGCGGCGATCACGGACCACAAGGCCGCGGGCCTGCCGTACCTCGTCCACCTCCGCCACCCCACCACCGGCGGCGTCCTCGCCTCCTGGGGCTCCCTGGGCCATGTCACCGCCGCCGAGCCGGGCGCCCTCATCGGCTTCATGGGCCCACGGGTGCACGAGGCCCTGTACGGGGAGGAGTTCCCGCCCGGCGTCCAGAACGCCGAGAACCTGATGAACCACGGCCTGATCGACGCGGTCCTCCCGCTGAGCCGCCTGTCGGGCGTGGCGGCCCGAGTGCTGAGGGTGCTTTGCGCGGGTGCCCCCGCACCCGCCGCCGCCCCGGCCTCCGCGCCCGCGACGGAGCCGGGGGAGCCCGGGCGGCGCGAGAATGCCGGGCCCGGGCCCGGCCCGGTGGCCGCCCCTGGCCGGACAGGGAGCGGCGCCTCCACCGAGCCCGCCCCCGGCCCTGGCGTGCCCGGCGGGGCGCCGGAGGCGCCGGGCGGCTCCATGACATCCGCACCTGGGGCACCCGGCGACACGGAGGTGGAGGCAGCCGCGCCGTCCGCGGAAGTGTCGATACGGGCTTCCCGGCGGGTCGAGCGGCCCGGGGCGCGGGATTTGCTGCGGGTGGCCGCCGAGGATGTGAGTCCGCTCAGTGGGACGGGGGCCGGGGAGCACGATCCCGGGTTGTTGCTCGCGCTCGCCCGGGTCGGGGGGACGCCCTGCGTCGTTCTCGGGCACAACCGGCGCAGTGCCCGTAAGGGCGACACCGCCGAGGGGCCGGGGGAGGGGCAGGCGCTGGGGCCGGCCGGGTTGCGGACCGCTCGGCGCGGGATGCGGATCGCCGCCGAGCTCGGGCTGCCGCTGCTCACCGTCATCGACACCGCGGGCGCCGCGCTCAGCCGCGAGGCGGAGGAGGGCGGGCTCGCGGCGGAGATAGCGCGGTGTCTCGCCGACATGGTGACCCTGCCCGCGCCCACCCTCTGTCTGCTGCTCGGCCAGGGCGCCGGTGGCGCCGCGCTCGCGCTGCTGCCCGCCGACCGGGTCGTGGCGGCGCGCCACGCCTGGCTGTCGCCGCTGCCGCCGGAGGGCGCGTCCGCGATCCTCCACCGCACCACGGAGCGGGCCTACGAGGTCGCCGCCCGTCAGGGCGTACGTTCCGCCGACCTGCTCGCGCAGGGCATCGTCGATCGCATCGTGGAGGAGGACGCGGAGGACGCGGAGGGCTCCGGGGCGCCCGACGCCTTCCTCAGCCGCCTCGGCCGGCTCCTCGGCGCCGAACTCGCCACCCTCCGCGCCCAGGACCCGGACGAGCGGCTCGCCGCGCGCCGCGTCCGCCATCGCCGTATCGGGCTATCCCGTTGACCCCGTTGACCCCGTTGACCCCGAGCGTTGACGATCTTGACGGCTAATCAGGGCCAAACGGGCGGACCGGAACGCCGAATTAGCGGTCTTAGGCATGCCTAACCTAATCTCGGGCCGTGAACGAGAATGATCTCGATGCGGCGTCACGGCCGTTCTCCTCCCCTGCCCTCCGTGGCTCCTCGGCGGCCCCGGCCGCCCCCGCCCCGCGGCCGCCTCGGCTCCACCTCCTCGCCCTCAACCCCACCGACTCCGTCACCGAGGGCTTCCTCCCCGCGGCGGCCCGGCTCGGCCTGGCGGTCACCCTCCTCACCGACCAGCCCGAGGCCCATGAGCGCGCCTACGGCCGACGGGAAGAAGACGGCGCCGCCCCGCACCCCTTCCCCGCCCTCGACATCGTCCCCTGTGACGTACGGGACTTCGCCGAGGTCATCAGCCGCATCGCCGCCGACGGGACCCACCCCCGCGCCGTCTTCACCAACAGCGACCACCTCCAGGCCCAGGCCGCCCTCGCCGCCCAGTACTTCGGCCTCCCGGGCAAGGACTGGCGCGCCGCGCTGCGCACCAAGAACAAGGCCGAGCTGCGCCGCGCCCTCGCCGCCGCGGGCCCGGACGTCGCCGACCCCGTCTGGTCCGCCGAACTCGCCACCGGGCAGGACCCCGCCACCCTCGCCGGACTCGACGCGCCCTACCCCTGTGTGCTCAAACCGCGCGAGGGCGTGGCCAGCGAGGACGTCGTCCTCGTCGCCGACGCTGACGAACTCGTCCGGCGCTGCGCCGAGATACGGGAACGGCGGCCGGGCGCGGCCCTCGTCGTGGAGGAGTTCCTCGACGGCGAGCTGCGCACCCTCGAAACCCTCGGCGACGGCCGCACCCTCCACGTCCTCGGCGCCTTCCGCACCGAGCTCTCGCCGCCCCCGCACTTCATCGAGGAACGGCTGCACCTGCTGCCCGCCCCGCCGCCGCGGCCGCACACCGATCAGGTGCTGGCGCAACTGCGCGCGCTGGGCGTGGGCTTCGGCGTATGCCACACCGAGTACGTCGTCCAGGGGGACCGGGCCCGCCTCATCGAGGTCAACTACCGTGCCATAGGCGACCAGTGCGACCTCGTCCTCGCCGAACTCCTCGGCATCCCCCTCTTCGAGTACATCCTCCGTACGCACCTGGGCGAGCCGCTGCCGGACGACCTCGGCGCCCGCACCGACGGCAGGGTTCGCATGGAGTACGTCATGGCCGACCGCGCCGGGCGGCTCGCCTCCGCCCCTCCGGCGAGTGTGACCGAGCGCGACGGCGTACGGCTGGACTACCGGCCGCTGCGCGGGATCGGTGAGGAGCACCCGCTCCACCGCACCAACCGCGACTTCCTCGGCGTACTCCGGGCCACCGGCACCGACCAGGGGCGGATCGACGCGGCGGTGGCGCGGTTCCTCGCGGCCCACCGATGGGAGATCGTGTGACAGCGGAAACAGAGGAAGAGGAGCTTCTCGGACGGGTACTCGACACGCTCCTCCGAGAGGACGCCTACAAGCTGCGCAGCCACGCCGTCCCGGTGCGGCGCGCCGACGGCGACTGGCTGCGCATCGCGCTCGAGGGGTTCGAGGGGTTCGAGGAGGGCGAAAGCGTGCTGCTGCCGGTGGAACCCGAGGGCTTCCAATGCGACATCCGCACCCGCCGCCCGGCCCGCCTGCTCCGCGTGCCCGGTCGTCGTTCCGCACCCACCGTTCTGACCGGGCTCGATGCCGTCCTCGGGCGGCTGCGGGGGGCCGTGCCGGACGAGGACCGGGCGCTCTACGACGTCTTCGTGGGCGAATGCCGGCAGGCACTCGACGCCATGCGGCTGCATACCCGCCTTCGGCCTCGCGTCGTCGCCGGGTTGGCCGCGCGGTACGGGGAGCGGTGGGGCGGGATGGCCGGGGCCCTCGCGTATGACACGCTCGCCGCCTTCCGCGACCATCCGGTCTATCCCACCAGCCGGGGGCGGTCCTCCTTCAGCGAGGAGCAATTACGCGCCCACGCACCCGAGTTCCACCCCACCTTTCCGCTGCGCTGGCTCGTTCTCCCGCGCGAGGCGGTGTACGGGGATCCGGCGCGGCTGCCCGACTGGTGGCCCACGCCCGGGGACCTCGGGCCGGGGCCGAGCGATGGGCGGTTCCTGCTCCCCGTGCATCCGCTCACCCTCGGACCCCCGCTGGAGAACGCCCTCCGCGCGGCCGGACTCCAAGACGCCGCCCGGCTCGCCGAACGCCCTCTGCTGACCGTACGGCCCACCCTCTCCATGCGGACCGTGGCCGTCGCCGACGACCTCGCCGACGACCGCCTCGTCCACCTCAAACTGCCCCTCACCACCTCCACCCTGGGGCAGCGCAACCGGCGGTCCGTCAAACCCGGCACCCTGATCGACGGCGAGGTGGCGCAGCGGCTCGTGGAGGCCGTGATCGAGCGCGAGCCGAGGTTCGGCGCCACCGTGCTGCTCGCCGACGAGACCACCCACCTTCACGCCGGACACGAGCTGCTCGCCACGCTCGTCCGCCGCTACCCACCCGGCCTGGAGAACGCCACCATCGTGCCGCTGGCCGGGCTGCTCGCGCCCGCCCCGGACGGCACGCTCGTCATCGACGGGCTCGCCGAACGCCACTACGGCGGGGACGTCCTCGCCCTGCTGGACGACTACCTCACGCTGCTGTTCGACTTCCACACCACCCTCTTCGCGTACGGCATCGCGCTGGAGTCCCATCAGCAGAACCTGTCGCTGGTCTTCGAGGACGGCAGCGGGAACGGCGGTGCGGTGCCCCGGCTCCGGCTGCTCATCAAGGACCACGACGGCCCCCGCGTCCACGCGATACGCCTCGCCGCCATGATCGGCGGAGGACCGGCCGCCGATCTGTGCGGATTCGACGACCGCAGGATCCTGACGTCCGGCGACGGGCCGGTGGCCGATGTGTTCACCACCATCACCGTCCACCTCTGCGCCGCCGCCCCCCTCTTCGAGCTCGCCCGCCTCGGCCGGGCCCCGCTCGACGCCCTGCTGCGGCGGCTGCGCGACCGGCTCACCGACGCCGTCGACCGGCTCGCCGTCACCCGGCCCGGCGGCGCCGCCGGGCTGCTGCGCAGACGGGTGCTGGACGCGGACCGGCTGCCGGTCAAGGCGATGGTCACCGCCGGCACCTTGTTCACCAAGGAGCGCTCGGGCGCCTCGGACATCAACAAGCACTACGTCACCGGGCCCAACTATCTGCTGCGGGGAAGCGGCGGATGACCGCCGCGCCCGATCGGCCCGCCGCCCCGGAACCCCGAACCCCTCGCCCCCTCGCACTTCCCTCCGTACCTCTCTCCTCCGCACCCGTTGGAGCCGCCCCATGCCCATGACCTCCTCGCCCGCCGCGACCGTGGCCTCCGCCGACCACGCCACCGCCCACACCCTCCTCAACTGTCTGCTCCGTGAGGTGTCGGGACCGGAGCACCAGACCGTCGTGGCCGATGGATGGCTGCGGCTGAGGCTGCCGCGCTGCGGGGTGCTGCTGCGCGTCGGGCTGCGGCGCACCTCCCTCATCGGGGCGCACCGCTTCACCGGGCCGGTCAGCGAGGAGCGCGACGGCACATGGGCCGAGGTGTCCTGGCGCGGGCTGGCCGAGCGGATCCACCGGGAGCTGCAGTTGCGCACGGGGGTGCGCAATGACGAGTTCCTGGGCCAGGTCGCCTCCAGCCACGCGGGGATGACGGCCGCCTTGGCGGCCCTGGAGGACCGGAGCACCGTGAGTGACCGCGCCGACAGCACCGACCGCATCGACCGCCCCCAGGATCTCTACCTCGCCTCCGAGCAGTCCCTCCGCTTCGGCCACCGCTTCCACCCCACCCCCAAGGCCCGTACCGGCAGCGCCGACGCCTGGTCGCGGTTCGCCCCCGAGGCCGGGGCGCGCTTCCCGCTGCACCACCTCGCCGTACGCCAGGAGTATGTGCGCGAGGAGTCCGCGCGGCCCGGGGCGCTCGCCGCGCTGGACCGGCAGGGTGCCGTCCCCGAGGGCTACCGGCTGCTGCCCGCGCACCCCTGGCAGTACGCGATGCTGCGCGACCACCGGCTACTGCGCGCGGCCATCGCCCGGGGCGAGGTGCTGGACCTCGGGCCGGGCGGTGCGGAGTTCGCGCCGACCGCGTCGGTCCGTACGCTCTACGACGGCCGGGACTTCCTCAAGTTCAGCCTGAACGTGCGGATCACCAACTGTCTGCGCAAGAACGCCGAGTACGAGCTGTCCGGCGCGGTCGCCCTGACCCGGCTGCTGGAGCCGGTCGCCGCCGATCTCGCCGCCCGCTTCCCCGGCTGTGAGCTGCTGCGCGAGCCCGCGTACCGGACGCTGGACCTCGGCGGCAAGGACATCAACGGTGGCGACCGTCAGCTGATCGAGGGCTTCGGGGTGATCGTCCGCGAAGGGCTGGCCGCCCGCCTGCGGCCCGGCCTGACCGCGCTGCTCGCGGCGGCCGTCGCCGATGAGTACCCGACGAGCGGCGCCCAGATCTCCCGGCTTCTCCCCGACGCCGGCCCCGACCGGCTCTCCGCCTGGTGGCAGGCGTATCTGGAACTGCTCGTACCGCCCGTACTGGCCGCCTACTTCGACCACGGCGTGGTCCTCGAACCCCACCTCCAGAACGTCGTCATCGGCGTCGATCCCGCCGACGGCACCCCGCACCAGGTGCTCTTCCGCGATCTGGAGGGCACCAAGCTGGTGCCCGAGCACCACACCGCCGCGCTCGCCGCGCTGCCCGAGGCGGTGGCCCGCCCGCTGACGTACGAGCGGGAGCGCGGCTGGGACCGGGTGGTGTACTGCCTGCTGGTCAACCACATCGCCGAGATGGTGGCCGCCCTCGCCGACCGCAGTCCGGGTCTGGAGCCCGCGCTGTGGTCGGCGGTCCGCCGGGTGCTGTGCGAGCGCTCGGCGGCCCATGACCACCCGCCCGCGCTGCGCGCCCTGGTGGCGGGCGTGCCGCTGCCCGCCAAGGCCAACCTCCTCACCCGCTGGGGCCGTCGGGCCGACCGCCACGCGGGCTATGTCCGTATCGCCAGTCCGCTCGCCTCCGCCCTGCTGTCCGAGGCGGCCCATGTCATGCACCCCGGGAGCAGCCGTTGATCACCTCCGCCGTCCGCACCCTCGCCACGGAGCTCTCCGGCGACGACCTTCCCGCCTACGTCTACGACCTGGCCGCGCTCCGCGCGCACGCGCGGGCCGTACGGGACGCGCTGCCGCCGGGCCTGGAGCTGTACTACGCCGCGAAGGCCAACCCGGCGCCCGCCATCCTCCAGGCCCTCGCGCCCCACGTCACCGGCTACGAGGTCGCCTCCGGCGGTGAGGTGGAGCATGTCCGCGCGGCCGTGCCCGGGGCGCCGCTGGCCTTCGGCGGGCCGGGCAAGACCGAGGGGGAGCTGCGGCGGGCGCTGACGCTGGGCGTGGAGCGGTTCCATGTGGAGAGCGAGCAGGAGCTGCGGCTGCTGGCCGGGGCGGCGCAGGACGCGGGGATCGACACCGTGGACGTCCTCCTGCGCGTCAATCTCCCGCTGACCGGTGAGCGGGCGGACGATGAAGGGCTGCTCGGCGCGGCGCTGGGCGGTGCGGGGTCGCTCGGGGCGGCGCCGGGCAGTGCGGGGTCGCTCGGCGCCGCGCTGGGCGGCGCGGCGCTCGCCATGGGCGGCCGCCCCAGCCCCTTCGGGCTCGACCCCGAGGCCGTGGAGCGCTGCCTTCCCCTGCTCTCCCCGGGCGGCCTGCTCTCCCCGGGCGGCGCGGGCGGCCCCCTCCGGCTGCGCGGCATCCATGCCCACCTCGCCAGCGGCCTCGACGCCCCCGCCCAGGTGGCCGTGGCCGCCGCGATCGCCGACTGGGCGCGGAAGCTGTCCGAACGCCACGGTCTGGGGATCACCGAGGTGAACGTCGGCGGCGGGATGGGCGTGGACTACGCCCACCCCGACCGCCACTTCGACTGGGCCGCCTACGGCCGGGGCATGGCGGACCTCGCCCTGCGCCACCCCGGTCTCACCCTGCGGATCGAGCCCGGCCGGGCGCTGACCGTCTACTGCGGCTGGTACGTCACCGAGGTGCTGGACATCAAGCACAGCGGCGGCGAGGCGTTCGCGGTGCTGCGCGGCGGCACCCACCACATCCGCACCCCCGCCACCAAACAGCACGACCAGCCGTTCCAGGTGCTGCCCACGGACACCGTGTGGACCCGGCCCTGGGCGCGCCCGGCCGTACGGGACGAGCCGGTCACGCTGGTCGGCCAGCTGTGCACCCCGAAGGACGTCCTGGCCGGCCGGATCCCGGTCGCGGAGCTACGGGTGGGGGACCGGGTGGCCTTCGCGATGGCGGGTGCGTACGCGTGGAACATCTCGCACCACGAGTTCCTGATGCACCCCCGGCCGGGCTTCCACTACCTGGAGGAGTGAGGACGGAAGTCGGTCACTCGGCGGGCCGGGGCTCGCCCCGGTACGTGCCGAAGGACCACTTGTTGCCCTCCGGGTCGGCGATGGCGAATTCACGGCTGCCGTACGGCTGGTCCTCGATCGGCCGGAGCACCCGCACACCGGCCGCCGTGAGGCGCTCGTACAGCGCGTCGACGTGGCCGGTGACGACGTACGCCCCGAAGGTGCCCGGCTCCAGGCACCAGGTCTTGGTCTCCGGGTCGTACGAGCCGAGCATGATGCCGCCGCCCTCGGGCCAGTCGAGCTGGGCGTGGGCGACGCGGTCCCCGTCCTGGTGGACGGCCGTGCGCAGGAAGCCGACCGTGCCGACCAGGAAGTCGATCAGGGCGACGGCGTCATGGGCCTGGAGCGTGGGCCAGACGGCGGGTTCACGGGATTGCCGCTGCTGGTTCTGCCGGTTCTGTTGGTTCTGCTGCGTCTGCTGCTGGTCCGGTGCGGTGTTCATGGGCTCTACTCTTCGCCGTAGAGATGGCCCCCGGCTTGGATATTCCGGCACTCTTCGGCCAGCCAGGCGGTGGGGCTCACCCCGGTGTACTGACGGAAGTCGCGCACGAGGTGGGAGTGGTCGAAGTAGCCGCAGTCGGCGGCGACCCGGGCCAGGTCCGGCGCCCGGCCCGCCGCCACGGCCCGGACCACCGTGTTCCTGGCGTGCTGGAACCGCATCAGCCGGGCCGCCTGCTTGGGGCTCAGCCCCGTCTCGGCCTGGAACAGGCTGGTCAGCCGGCGCGGGCTGAGCGACACATGCGCGGCCAGGTCCGTCAGCGTCCCGGCCCCCCGATGCCGGGCCAGCCAGCCCCACGCCTCGGCGACCTCGCTCCGCACCGGCGTTCCGTCCTCGCCCTCGGCCGCGCGCCTACGCAGATACGCGCCCAGCGTGGCGAACCGGTCCTCCCACGCTCGCTGCTCACACAGCCGCTCGCGAATGTCGGCGGCCCGCTTGCCCAGCACATCCGCCCCGGAGGTGACCAGCTCGGAGGCGAGTGCGCCCGCCGGAAGCCCCAGCAGCGTGCGCGCCGCCAGCGGATGCACCGCGAGCTGCACCCCGGCCTCGCTCCCGGGCTGGACGATATACGCCGGTCGCTGATGCAGACCGCCCACGACGATCTCGGTCCGCGAGGCGCCGGGCCCCCGCGCCTGCTCGGGCGTGACCCCGCCGACGACGGGCCCATCGAGGGAGAAGATCAGCGTCAGGTAGGGGGACGGCAGCCCCCGGTGCAACGTCGGCGGTATCCCCTGGGAGCGATACCCCACGGCGGACACCACCATCCCCCCGAGCCCGCACCCGAGCCCGACCCCGGCCCGCACGAACTCCTGGCTGCTCATGCGCCCAGTATCACCCTGCGGGCGAGCTCGCCCGCCGGTCATGCTCCGCGTCGATCTCGCGCAGCTCTGCTTGAGCGGTGGCGCGCTCCTCCTCGGTGACCGGCCCGTGCTCCCCTTCGAGCCAATCCACCAACTCCAGCAGCCCGTCCCGCGTTCGTCTTGTCACCATGTGTGCACCTTAGTCTCACAGGTGGTGGCCCCTGAGAACGACTACGCTGAGAGCGCACCGCACCCGAAGGAGGCTCCCGGTCATGACCGCGACCCACGATCGTCCGCAGATGCTGCCGGAGGAGTTCGAGGAGTACGCGCGGCTGGCGGCCCGCGTGGCGGAGGGAGTGCGGTGGGAGTTCATCAACGGAAAGATCGGGGTCACGCCGGTGCCGGACGGCGATCACGGGCGGATCATCCAGTGGCTGGCGCGGATCTGCATTCAGGCCCATCCCGACCTGTGGCTGCACGACCAGGGCCTCAAGGTCGAGACCTACCGCAACGGCCATGCCCGCCCCGACGGGACCCTCGCCCACAGTGACGCGTTCGTCGGCCAGGGGGAGTGGGCCGACGCCGATCCCGTCCTGATGGTCGTGGAGGTCACCTCGTACGACTCGGACACCGATCGCAGGGACCGGGTGGAGAAGCCACGCGCCTACGCCGAGACGGGCATCCCGGTGTATCTGCTGGTCGACCGGGAGGCCGGTGAGGTCACCGTGTTCAGCGAGCCCGACGGGGTCCGGTACGAGAGCACGAAGACCGTGCCGTTCGGCAAGCCGCTCACGCTGCCCGCGCCGGTCGGCGTCACGCTGGACACCGAGTCGCTCCAGGGCTGGGTGCGCTGAGGTCCCTGGCTCCGGGGGGTTGCGGTGGCCTGGAATGATTCCGTGGCATGTACACCGTTACCCTCTGGGAGTTCGCCGCGCTCGCGGCGGCATCCATACTCGTCGGCTTCTCGAAGACCGCCGTCAGCGGCGCCAATACCGTCAGCCTCGCGATCTTCGCGGCCGTGCTTCCGGCCCGGGAGTCGACCGGTGTGCTGCTGCCCCTGCTGATCGTCGGCGATGTGCTCGCCGTGGGCACCTACCGGCGGCACGCCCACTGGGGGACCCTGCTGCGGCTGTTCCCGGCCGTCGCGGTCGGGGTCGTGGTGGGGACGGTGTTCATGCTGTGGGCCGGGGACGCGGAGGTGCGGACGTCCATCGGGGCGATCCTGCTGCTGATGGCGGGCGTCACGCTATGGCGACGCCGTGCGGCCGCCCGGGCGGCGGCCCCGGAGGTCCCGGCCGCCGATGCCGCCGATGCCGCCGACGGGGCGGGCGCACGGCTCAAGGCCGGTTCGTACGGCGTGCTCGGTGGCTTCACCACGATGGTGGCCAACGCGGGCGGCCCCGTGATGTCGCTCTACCTGCTCTCCGCCGGTTTCCGGAAGCTGGGCTTCCTGGGCACCTCGGCGTGGTTCTTCCTGATCGTCAACGTCGCCAAGGTGCCCTTCAGCGTCAGCCTCGGCCTGATCGACGGCCGCTCCCTGCTCCTGGACGCGCTGCTGGCGCTCTTCGTCCTGCCCGGTGCGTACATCGGTAAGGCGTGCGTGGACCGGATCAACCAGAAGCTCTTCGAGCGGCTGGTCATCGCGGCGACGGTGCTGGGCGGACTTCAGCTGCTGCTGCGCTGAGGACCACATCGGCGAAGTTCGCCGCCAGTCGCCTCGCCGTACGCATGGACTCCGGCTCGACCCGCTCGGCCTCGGCCCGGAGCGCGCGCAGGTCCAGGCCCGCGTCGGCCAGGGCGGCTTCGTCCCAGCCGTCGAGGCGGTCTGCCCCCGCCTCCGGATGAAACTGCACGCCCCAGGCCCGCTCGCCCATCCGGAACGCCTGCACCGGACAGGCGTCGCTCGATGCGAGCCAGACGGCGGCAGGGGGAAGCACGGTGATTTGGTCACGATGGTTCTGGATGGCGCGGAACTCACGCGGTACCCCGGCGAACAGCGCGTCGGCGTCGGCTTCGGGCCTCAACCGGACAGCACAGGAGCCCCGTTCGGGCCGACCATGATCGCCGACCACTGTCCCACCCGCCGCGACGGCGAGCACCTGGGCCCCCAGGCAGATCCCCAGTAACGGGATGCCCTCGGCGATGGCACGCCTGGCGAGTTCCCGTTCGGCCGGTAGCCAGGGCGCGTACGCGTCGGCATCCGGCAGGAAGCCACCACCGAGCAGGACCACCGCGTCAAAACCCTCCGGGGACGCGGGGGCCGACGCACCGTCGGTTTCGACCACCGTCAGCCCCATCTCCTCCCACCACGGCCGGAACCGCCCCGGCCCACTGCGCTCCGCGTTGCGGACGACGAGGAGGCGTCTCACATCCCTGCCTTCTTCTTCAGGCTGGCTATGAAGGTGCTCCATGAATCGCTGGGGAATATGAGGGTGGGGCCGTCGGGGTCCTTGGAGTCGCGTACGGGAACGATGCCGGGGAGGTTGTCGGCGACCTCGACGCAGTCGCCGCCATCGCCGTTGCTGTAGCTGCTCTTGCGCCAGACCGCTGCACTTACGTCCCTGGTCGTGGGCATGGGGTGTAGTCCTCCATCGCGGCTTGGATCATTACCTCGGAATCACGAGGCGAGAGGGCCATTGCCCTGAGCAGATCGTAGTTCTCCCGGCGCATGGCGACTCCCACTTGGTCCTCGATGAGGACGCCTGACCGACTGCCTTCTTCGTAGGCCACCTGCGGTTCGCCGGGCACGGTGTAGAGCTTCAGGACACCGCCCAGCATTTCCGGGTGCTCCCCTGCCGCGAAGGGAAGCACCTGAATGGTCACGTGCGACCGTGTCCCACGCCTGAGCAGGGACGCCAACTGGCCGCAGGTGACGTCCGGTCCGCCGACGGGGCGGCGCAGCACGGCCTCGTCCAGAACGAACCAGCAGCGTGGCGGCTTGGGCTCGGCCAGCCGGGCTTGCCGATCGATACGAGCCTTGACCATGGCCTCGATCTCCGCGTTCGGCGCATGCGGATGGACGCGGCGCATCAACGCCTCGGCGTACTGCGGTGTCTGGAGGAGTCCGGGAGCACCCACGCTCACGTACTGCTCGATGACGGCGGCGCGCTTCTCGATCTCGATCATTCGCCGATACTTGCCCGGAAAGAGCTCATTCTTCGCCAGCGCATACACCCGCGCGAACATCCCGTCCGTCCCAAAGCACGCGTCCAACTTCGCCGGAAGGTCGTCGTACGGCAGGGACTCCGCCGCCTCGATCCGGGCCAGGTGCGACTTGCTGTAGTTCAGCACCTCGGACAGCCGCCGCAGCGACATGTCCGCCTTCTCGCGGTGGCGGCGGATCTCCGCGCCGAAGAGGTCGCGGGCGGAGCGGTCGGGAAACAGTTCGCGTGGCTGGAACGGCATGGTGCATCCCCTCTTGTCCCGCGATCTTGGCTGGGACGTGTCGCCTCTTTCCAGCCTACGTGCCGGAACGCAACGGTGTGTGCACTCAACGTAATTGGCCGACCGGAAAGACAGGTCAACGTGTTCACACACACCGAATCCACCGCCCCACGGATGACGATGCGCGTCTACCGCGTCTCGCCGGACGGCGCGGTCGTGACGCAGGAGCTCGGCAGGGTGGTCGTCGTGGTCAAGGACAAGCTCGAACCCCTGCGGTCCAGCCAGTTCCCGCCCTGCCGCTGTCCGCGCCACCGCCAGGGGGTGGACCTGCGATGCAGCTGCATTATGCATGCGATGCTGCTAAAATGCAGCTTATGACTGCTCTGACCATCCGCGACGTACCCGACGACGCCCTCGCCACGCTGAAGGCCCGCGCCGCGCGGGCTGGCAAGTCGCTCCAGGCGTATGCGCTGGATGTGCTTGTCGGTGAAGCCTCCAGGCCCACGCTTGCCGAGGTCACAGCCCGTGCCGAAGCCGAGGCCGGCGCGAGCCTGAGCGCATCGGACGTGCTCGCCGCGATCGACGACGCACGGGCGGGCCGTTGATCGTCATCGATTGCTCCGCGCTCGTCTTCTTCCTGACGGACGAGGGTTCCACCGGGCACGGGGTACGTGAACGTGTCGCGAAGGAAGATCGGCTCGCCGCACCCCACCTGCTCGACTACGAGATCATGTCGGCGTTGCTCGGCCTGGCGCGCGGGCGACGCGGTGACGATCCCAAGCTGAGCGATAAGCAGCTCCGCAAGGCCGTGGTGACGTATCGCGACCTGCCGATCGACCGGCATGAAACGCTGATCCTTTGGGAGCGAGTCAAGGGTTTGTCGAGCAACCTGTCCACCTATGACGCCCAGTACGTCGCGCTTGCCGAAAGCCTAGGCGTGCCGTTCATCACCAGCGATGCCAGGATCGCCAGGAGCGGGGTGGCACGCTGTGAGATCGAGGCGCCTGGGGCCTGTCCCTGACGAGGCGCTCACGGGGTCCCGGGGGGCGGGCCGCTGCCGTCCTCCATGACCAGGCCGGGGACCTGGGGCAGGGCGGCGCGGACGGTGTCGGCCACTCGCTGGAGGTCGACCCCCAAGTGTCTCAGCCGCCTTACGAGCTCGCCTGTCGGCACGCCTGAGAAGCGGGCGATGCGAAGGAAGTCGGTGATGGGGTGGCGGAGGCCGAGGGGAAGGTAATTGGCCTGGTTGCCCCACTGGTGCTGTTCGGCGCAGAGGCGGCGGTCCACCTCGTCCACCTGTGCCGACTGGTAGTCGGGGACGCGGAAGCCAAAGGCGGACAGGCGCTCCGTGACCTCACGCGGCTCCAGGAACAGTCTGGCCGAGGCGGTGATCAGATGGTGAAGCGGTACCGGCTTGTCCCAGTCGAGCGGCGGCCATTCTTCATGTCGACCGTCGCTCTTCAGCCCCAGGCTGACAAGGTCGGAATCGAATCTGTTCCCCTTCGCCGGCGCTGTGCCGAGGGAGGTGCGCAGACCGTACTGGGCGAGACGGTCGACGACGGCCGCGGGTGATACGCCGAGTTCGATGGCGATCTGAATCACTTGATGAACCAGTACCGGCTCGTCCTCCGAGGAGGGGGTCTCAGAGGAGACGATCGCCATCTTGAGCAGGCGGACGTCGTTCGGCTCGGCGCGTGCGGGGAACGGGGGGTCTGGCGGTACGAGCCCGTAGGCGTGAAGCCGGGATGTCACCGCTGATGGTGAGAGCCCGGTCGCCACAGCCGCTTTCGCCACATAATCGACATACAGGTCGGTGTGGACTGTGAGCCAAGGGGCTTCGCCCTTCGCGTCAACGCTGAGTATTACCCGGTCCGTGTCGTCCGCGTGATCCGGGAGAGCGGAGGGCGGGGCGAAGCCCAGTTCCTGGATCCGCCGGGCGACCTCGATGAGAGGAACACTCAGGTCGAGTGATGTACGGGCGAGCAGACCAGGTGGAATCGTCTCACCGTCCTTCAGGCCCTGCCAGTCTTCGATGTACCAGCCCCACTCAGCGCCCTGCCTTAGGAGGCCGTCGGCCGACCGTTCATGGGTGGAGTCGATCTCCACACGGTAACCGTGGGTTCGAAGTTCCTGTGTCACCTCCAGTGCCGAGCGTTGTAACTTCACGGCCGCCCGGAGGACATGGTCGAGCGCGACGGGCTCGGACGGGTTCAGCCAGGGCCACTTACCGGTGAGCCACGTGCTGAGCACCCGCAGTGTCAGTTCGTTCGGGTTCGGTGGCAACGCGTCTTCGTCCGGGACGGTGAAGCCGAAGGCTCTCATCCGGCGAATGGCTTCCTCCACGCTGATGTCAAGCACCAAGTTGGCGGTCAGGAGATGTCCCGGTGGCACCGGCTCGTCGGCTTCGATCCAGTACAACACCTCCGTCTCCTCGTAGCGGCTGAGTCCGTGAAGGTCATGAGTGAGCAGCGCGAGGCCAACCGCGTCGACAACGGGGGCGCCACTGGGCCGGGCGGGAGACGGCACGCGGAGCTGCTCCATACGCGAGACAACTTCTCCGTATGACGTCCCGCTGACGCTGGCTACGAAGAGCGCATGGCCCGGGGTGGCGAGTTGCATGGTTATGGCGTCCTTGCCGGGCCACATTCGATCATTCCACTTCTTGAAGTGGGTGGTTAGCACGAAGACGTCCGAGGGGAGGGCGGTGAGTACGCTCCTGACTCGGGCGAGTTCCGGCACGATCTCGACCAGCGCGGCCAATTCGGCGTTGGGTCGCTGGGCCAGTAAGCGCCACAGCAAGGTGGCGTCGCCCGGATGGCCGTACACGCGTCCCGACAGCGTTTCGCCCAGCACCGTTTCGGTCTCCGAGAGTCCCGAGTCGTCGCGATGGACGATGTGCATGTCCTGTGGGAAGAACCCGGCCGTGGCGACGGACGAGGAATGGTCGTGCAATTCCAGCTTGTAGCCCGCCGCTCCGGCCGCCTCGGTCACGATATCGGCGAGCCTGGGGCTGCAGCCCGAGACGTTTTCCAGCCAGTCGGTGTCCAGCACCGCGGGCTCGGAGGTGAGCAGCGTCGGCAGTGCTGCCCTGATGAGCCGCTCCACCTCCAGGCAGACATCGTCGTCCAGGATCTCCGTGCGGTCCACGGAAAGCCGCTTGGGGCGGCTCTCTCCGGTGAGGTTCACCACGGCGCCGTAGAGTTTGCCAAAGCCACCCGGGTCGGTTAATACGCCGTGCTGTACGCGGGGCTCGGCATAGATTCCGTCGACCAGGACGCCTCCGCCGTACTCGCACCAGACGACCTGGCCGCTCCTGTCCCCGGGACTCGCGGACCAGCTGGCCAGCGGGCTGTGGGCCTCAAAGCCGTCGTACCGGGATCCCGGTGACTCCCGGGGGTTCATGACGCCCGGCTGCCACTCCGCCCGCTGTGTTCCATGCTCCGCGGTGGTCCTGAATTCGGCGATGCCCAAGAGCCTCCGGAGTTCCGTGACGCATGAGAGCGTCTTGTCGCCGTTCCGCAGATAGAGGCGGACTGTGGTCCCGATGGTCCCCGGTCGGCCGGTTGAGCGGATCCTGAAATAGTGTCCCGGCCCGGTGATGAGGACGGTGATCTCCGCCAACCTGCCGTTGATCCCATCCATGTGGCATGTGATGACGCGGATTTCGTCGGCGAGCATGAAGTAACTGAGCACACCGATGCCGAACCGGCTGTTCGGATAAATGGTGATGCCCTGGTTGTGCCACTCCTGTCGCTCTTCCTGATAGCGGGGAAGATCCGTAAAGCGGACCCCGGCCTGGGAGAAGACCTCGGAGAGCATGATCTCGTTCATGCCGACGCCGTTGTCCCGGCACTCCAGGTAGGAGCGGCCCTCGTCGTCGATCCCCTGATGGAACGCGATCCGACCCTGGTACGTGTCGTCATCCGGGCCGTTGCGGGCCTGCTCCCGGGCCCGGCGGTAGCGGCACGCGTCCAGGGCGTTCTGATAGAGCTCGCGGATGGCGAGGGAACGGTCGCGGTAAAGGTTTTCGCCCATGAGGAGTTCCTGGACGCGTTCTTCGTCGAGCCGGAAGCGGATGACCCTGTCGGCGGTCCCCGGCGTGCTGAGGGCGTCGGCCTCACGTACCTGGTCGGCGTTGGTGTACACCGGTAGCGTGCCGAGCTCCGGCACGGCGGTCTGCCGTATGCCGCGCAGCAGCGACTCCACCCGCAAGGTGTGGTCGGTGAGGGCGGCCACAGCCGCGGGGTGGTCGCACTCGGCCGTGAGCCCGAGCACATCCAGGTGGTGGCGCCAGGACGCCGCTCGCACGGTGGCGAGGAGCCGGGCGGGATCGAGGGGATCGGGGATTCCCACGTGCTTGACGATCGCCGAAGACAGGTCGGTGACCTCGATCGCCAGGCCATGGGCCACCGCGATCACCAGCCCCAACAACCACTCTCGCACGTCCTGGAAGTCGCGGCCACCGAAGTCGAGCGGGAACACCTCATTGCGTCGGTGCCCCTCGTGGGTGGCGCCGTACATCTCCTGCGGGGTCACATGGGCGGAGGAGAACAGCCGGGGCAGCAGCTCCGGATCGAGTACTGCTCCGATGTCGGTGCCGTCCACGTCCATGGCCATCCGGAGTGCCTGCGGCTGTCCGGGCTGCCGCTTCGCCCACTGATGGAACAGCCACCACCCGATTTCCCGGCGTCCGTCCGTCCGGTCGCTCAGATGGCCGAGTTCCGTCCGGCGTACAAGCCGTTCGTGCCCCCGCAGCAGCACCTCGTACGCCTGCCGTTCGGGGTCGGCCGAGCCCATCTGCCGCAGATCGGTCGGACTGACGTGGGACAGCTCGGCGGCCGTACGCGTCCGGTGCACTTGGTGGAGGAACGGGAGCAGCGCGAGCAGGGCGGCCTCGGCGGGAACGAGTGCGTCCTGCTCGTCGCGCCAGACCATGTGGAGTAGCTGATTGGTCCTGCGGGCGGTGCGCGGCGCCAGGTTTGTGTCCTGCCACGGGTCGTCGGTCAGCGCTTCACGCGCCTCCTCGTACAACTCGGCCAGCCGACCGGCGACTTCCAGGGTCTGCTTCCGCAATGGCTCGGCCCGCCGCTCGTCACCCGCCTTCAGCAACCGCCATGCCCGGGACCCCGCTGCCTCGTCCAGCCAGATCCGCCGTGTGTTGGGGGTGGAGGGTGGGGAAAAGGCGTGGGCGCCTCGCGCGGCCGTCCCGTTGCGGCGGGCCTCCCGCGCTTCGTCCGCCATTTTCCGCCATTGCTGACGGCTTGGGAGGGTCGGCTGTGGCGAGGGGAGCCGCCTCGTCTTCGTCATGCGATACAGCGCGGACAGGAACGCTTCGAGGTCCTCATTCTGACGGGGAATCGTCCGGCCCGTGATCCAGTCCGCGATGGTGCTGTCCGCTGGAGGCCGTTGCGATCGAGGAAGTTCTCTCCTCATCTCCTCGCGCACATCAGCCGCCGCAGGGCTGCCCGCCAGCCTCATCAGCCGCGCCAGTGCCTCCTCGTACCCTGGCGATCCCGCCATGGCTCCCCGCCCCCGTCCGTGCTCGCCCCGGTGCCCCCGACTCGGCCGGGTCGGCCGAGTCGGAACGTCGTACATTACCGCTCTGACCTGCAATGTCATCCGAAATCAGCAGGATCGGCCGGTGCAGCGGTGATGACGGGCCCGACACCATCGTCGACATCATCTTCCCGTGTTCCGAAGGAGCCGCAATGGACCCGCTTCTTGCCGCCGCTGCCTGCGGTGTCGTCACCTTGTTGATCGTCTCCGGTGCGGCCGTGCTCGTCGTCCGGTCCGCCCTGGGCGGGGCCGAATCGCGGGATCGGGCACGGATTCTCGGGGCTGTGGCCGAGGTGGTGCGCGCGGTGCGCGGGAAGCGCTGATGTCGCGCTTGAGGAGCCGCCTCAGCCCGGGGAGGGCCCACAGCTCTCGCGTATGACCAGCTCCGTAGGAATGGTCACGCGCACCCCCGGCTCGGGGGTGCGCTCCAGTTGGTCCAGCATCAGGCTCAGACAGCGGCGGCCGATCTCCGCGAAGTCCGTACGGACCGTGGTGAGCGGGGGCAGCAGATGGGCCGCCTCCGGGATGTCGTCGTAGCCGATGACGCTGATGTCCTCGGGGACCCGGCGGCCCGCCTCGTGGAGGGCGCGGAGGACGCCCACCGCCATCTGGTCGTTGGAGACGAACACCGCCGTGGCGGCCGGGTCGTGGGCGATGCGGCGGCCGAGCTCATGGCCCGAGTCCGCGCTCCAGTCGCCGAAGAGCGGCTCGTGCGCCTCCGCGCCCGCGTCCTTCAGGGCCGCCCGCCAGCCGTCCACCCGCGCCTCGGCGGCGATCCAGCCGACCGGGCCCGCGATATGGCGGACCGTGCGGTGGCCGAGGCGCAGCAGGTGTTCCGTGGCCTGGCGGGCGCCGGACGCGGAGTCGCCCGCGACGACGGGGAAGCGGGCGCCGAAGCTCTTGTCCAGGGTGACCATGGGGATGCCGTGGTCGGCCTCGACCAGGGCCTCGCCCACCGAGCGCTGCGGGGCGATCGCGATGATGCCGTCCGCGCCCTGGCCGAGCAGCCGGTCGACCGCGCCCCGCACCGCCTCCTGGTCGGCGGCGGTGAGCGCGATCGCGCTGACCAGGTAACCGGCCTCCTGCGCGGCCTCGTTGATGCCCACGAGCGTGGCGGCCGGGCCGAAGCGGGCCGCGTCGAAGGAGATCACGCCGAGCGTCCGGCTCCGGCCGCTGGCCAGGGTGCGGGCGCTGGCGGTGGGGCGGTAGCCCAGTTCGCGCATGGCGGCGCGGACGCGTTCGCGGGTCTCGGGGCGGACCCGGGGATGGTCGTTGAGGACGCGGGAGACGGTCTG
Organism: Streptomyces endocoffeicus; assembly: GCF_016741935.1. Lineage (GTDB taxonomy): Bacteria > Actinomycetota > Actinomycetes > Streptomycetales > Streptomycetaceae > Streptomyces > Streptomyces endocoffeicus. The sequence continues at coordinate 104,283 of NZ_JAERRG010000011.1, forward strand.
GCCGGAGACCCCGGCGCGGCGGGCGACGTCGGCCATCACGGCCCCGCCGCCCGCCGTGGCCCGGCGCCGCCGGACGCGCTGGGGCTCGCCCGCTTCCTCCTCCGGCCCGCCCATGTCCGTTGTGTCTCCCCTCGTGCGTCTGAGCTCTCGTGAGTCTCAGCTCTCGTGTGTCTGAGCCCTTGTGCGTCTCAGGCCTCGTACGTCTCAGGTCTCGTCCGTCCAGCCCAGGTCCGGCTCGTCCGTCAGCCGTACCGTCCGTGTCGTCGCCGCGTGCAGCTCCAGCAGGACCAGCTCGTTCGTCCCCGGCCGCAGCACCGGCGTGGGCACGTAGAGGCGGCGCTGCGGGCCGCGCGACCAGTAGCGGCCGAGGTGGAAGCCGTTGATCCAGGCCACGCCCTTGGTCCAGCCGGGCAGGGCGAGGAACGCGTCGGCCGGGGTGTCCACCGTAAAGGTGCCACGGTGGAAGGACGGACCGGCGACGGGGGTGTCCGTGGTACGGAAGGGCAGTTCGGGGAGGTGGTCCAGGGGGAGCGGGTGGCAGGTCCAGTTCTCCAGCGGCTCGCCGTCGAGGGTGACCGGGCCGGTGATGCCCTTGGGGTCGCCGATGCGCGGTCCGTAGTTCGCCCGGCCCATGTTCTCGACCAGGACGTCCAGCCGGGCCCCGTACTCCGGGCTCCGCACATGCAGAGTGTCCTCGTGCCGCTCGCGCTCCAGGACGCCCGCCGGGGCGCCGTTGACGAAGACCTGCGCCCGGTCGCCCACCCCGCCCGTGAAGTGCAGGACGCGGTCGCCGAGCGCGGGCAGCTCCGCGCCGTAGAGGACGAAGCCGTACGCCTGGCCCAGCCGCTCCATGGTGGGCGGGTCGGTGAACTGCTCGCCGGGGGACAGGGATTCGGCGCAGACCAGGGCGTTGGCCGAGGCCGTGAGCTGGACCTCGGTCGGCGGCAGCTTGGGCGAGGGCTCCGGGACGGGCTCGTCGGGGACGGCGGCGTGGCGGGCGATGACATCGCGGAACGCGGCGTACTTGGGGCCCGGGTCGCCGCATTCGGTGAGCACCGCGTCGTAGTCGTAGGAGGTGACGGCGGGGGTGTAGGCGTGGTCGTGGTTGGCGCCGGCCGTGAAACCGAAGTTGGTGCCGCCGTGGAACATGTAGATGTTCACCGACGCGCCCGCCGACAGCAGCGTGTCGAGGTCCGCCGCCGCGTCGTCGGCGGAGCGGACGTGGTGCGGTTCGCCCCAGTGGTCGAACCAGCCGATCCAGAACTCCGCGCACATCAGCGGCCCGCTCTCCTGGTGAGTGCGCAACACCTCCAGCGAGTCGCCGATCCGGCCGCCGAAGGTGCCGGTGGTGAGCACTCCGGGCAGGCTCCCGGCCGCCAGCTTCGCCTTGTCCGCCTGATCACAGGTGAACAGCAGCTCCTCGACGCCACGGGTGCGCAACGCGTCGGCCAGCTGCGCGAGATAGGCGGTGTCGTCGCCGTACGCCCCGTACTCGTTCTCCACCTGGACGGCGATCACCGGGCCGCCGCGCGCCGCCATATGGGGAGCGAGGGGTGGCAGCAGCAGATCGAGGTACGCGTCCACGGCGGCGGTGAAGCGGGGGTCGCGGCTGCGCGGGCGCAGACCGGGCTGGGCGGTCAGCCAGGACGGCAGCCCGCCGCCCTCCCACTCGGCGCAGATGTACGGCCCGGGGCGCAGCAGTACGCGCAGCCCCTCGGCGTGGGCCAGCTCGAGGAAGCGGGGGAGGTCGAGCAGCCCGTCGAGGTCCAGGGCGCCGGGGGCGGGCTGGTGGAGGTTCCACGGGACGTAGGTCTCCACGGTGTTGAGCCCCAGCAGCCGCGCCTTGCGCAGCCGGTCGGCCCACTGGTCGGGGTGGGTGCGGAAGTAGTGGAGGGCGCCGGAGAGGATCCGGAAGGGCTCGCCGTGCAGCAGGAAACCGTCGTCGGAGAGCGTCAGGGCGGGCGGGACGGCGGGCATGGGGGTCAGGAGGTCCTTTCGGGGGCGGGGGCGGGATCGTCGGTGGCGGGGTCGCCGGTGGCGGGCTTGTCGGATGAGGGTGGCGCGGGGCGTCCGGGTGACGCAGGAGGTACGGACGAGGGTGACGTTGGGCGTGTGGGTGACGTAGGAAGTGACGTAGGGAGTACGGACGGGGACGCGGCGCGGATCAGCCATCCGGTGGTGATCAGGCACACCGCGGAGATGGCGCAGAGGATCAGCGGTACGGCGCGGACGCCCGCGAGTTCGATCGCCTTGCCGAGCGCGGGCGGTGCGGCGACCCCGCCGACCATCGAGGCCGCCATGACCAGCGCCCCGGCCCGGTGGGCGCGCGGCGCGGCCCGGAGCAGCCAGGGCAGCCCGGTGGGGAAGATCGGCGCGATGAACAGCCCGGCGCCCGCGTACGCGTACGGGGCCGCGGCGGGGATCGCGGCCAGCAGCAGACACCCCGTCATCCCCGCGCAGCTCACCGCGATGATCGCCTGGGCGGACCAGCGGAGGGCGAGCGGGGCGACGAGGAAACGGCCGACCGTCATCATCAGCCAGAAGGCGGAGGTCGCGGAGGCGGCGGCGGTCGCCCCGTAGCCGATGGCCTCCAGATGGGTCGGCTCCCAGCCGCCGACGCCGGACTCGATGGCGACGTGGAGGACGTAGAGGACGACGAAGGCGCCCAGGACGGTGGCGAGGCCGCGGGCGCGAACGCGGCTTTGGGCGCCGGTGTGCTTGTCCGCGTCGGCGTCCGCCCCCGTGTCGCCGCCGCGCGGCGGGGCCTCGTCGCGCACCCCGGCCAGACACAGCAGCAGCGGCAGCGTGAGCGCGGCGAAGCCGAGGAAGACGGCGGGGTAGTGGGCGGCCCCGACCAGGCCGATGAGGGCCGGGCCGAGGACGGCGCCGATGCCGAAGTGGGCGTTGAGGATGTTGAGCATGGCGGCGCTACGGCGCCCGAAGCCGACGGCGAAGAGCTGGTTCAGCCCGTAGTCGATCCCGCCGAAGCCCAGCCCCGCGAGGAACGCCAGACCCAGGGCGAGCGGCCAGCTGGGCGCGAGCGCGAACCCGGCCGCGCCACCCGCCATGAGCAGGTAGGACCAGCCCAGCAGCCGGCGGTTGCCGATCCGCCCGAAGAGCCGGTCGAAGACGAGGACACCCGCCACCGCGCCGATGAAATGCGCGCTCAGCCCGACCCCGGCCGCCGACGGCGACAGCCCGTAGGTGTCGCGCAGGGCGGGGATCGACGGCCCGTAGAGCGCCTGGAGCGCGCCGATGAGAACGAAGCCGACGCAGGAGGCGGCCACGGCGGCGCGGCTGAAGAGTCGTCGGGGAGGAGGTGGCGGTGAGGGGGTGCTCGTTGGTTGCTCCGGTTGCTCCAAGGAGTCCACGAGGGGGAGTGTTACCGCTAACATACGGACCGTCAAGGCACTGTTCCAAGGCACCGGTCTCGGACAGCTCCGGCCAGGCGGTGTATGAGGAAGTCCGCCGCAGCGGGCTCGGCGAGGCACCCGGGTGTGACGAAACCTCGGAGGATCTTGCCCCCACCCGTAGCTGCGCTGTGTGCGGCCGTCCCCTCCCCCCAACCGTCACCGGACGGCCCCGCCAATACTGCTCACGGGCATGCCGACAGCGCGCTTACCGCACCCGGACATGAGCTGGAGCCTCGGTGTGATCACGGGGCGGTGTGCCGGCGTTTACCAGACGACGGGCAGTTCCATCAGGCCGCGCCTGTGGAATGACGGCGTCCAAGCCAGATCGCGGGCGGGTATCGCCAGTCGCAGATCGGGGAACCGCTCCAGGAGGCTGGTCAGGGCGATCTCGCCCTCCAGACGCGCGAGAGGTGCACCGAGGCAGTGGTGGATGCCGTGGCCGAAGCCGAGGTGGGCGACAGCGCGCTCGGGACGGAAGCGGTCCGGCTCTTCGAACTGGCCGTCGCGGTTGGCTGAGATGAGGGAGACCCAGACCCGTGCGCCCGCCGGAATGTCGACTCCGCCGATGGTGAGGTTCTCGAGGGCGAAGCGTCGCACGCCCAGTGTGGAAGGCGGGTTCCAGCGCAGTGTCTCTTCCAGGACGGCGCGGACAGGTGTGTGCCCGTCGCGGACCGCGGTCATCACTGCGGGGTGGAGCAGCAGCGCCAGAGTGGCGTTGCCGATGAGGTTGACCGCGTTGTCGTAGCCCGCGAACAGGATCAGGAACGCCATCGCGACCAGCTCGGACTCACTGAGGCTGTCGCGCTCGTCGCGCGCCTCGATCATGGCGGTGAGCAGGTCGTCGGTCGGGCGGGCACGTTTGGCGGCGATGACGCCGACGAGGTAGTGGTGCATTTCCCGCATCGCGGTTCGGGACTCCACGGCCGCGTCGGGGCCAGGTCCGAGCAGGGTGTTGGTCCACCTGCGGAAGTCTCGGCGGTCCTGGGCCGGGACGCCGAGCAGCTCGCAGATCACGACCATGGGTAGTGGGTTCGCCAGGGCCCGCATCAGGTCCGCCGGCCGCTCGGTGATGGCATTGAGGAGTTCATCGGTGCTGGCCTGAATGCGCGGCCGGAGGCTTTCGACACGGCGGGCGGTGAATGCCTTGGCCACCAGGCGTCGAAGCCGTGTGTGGTCGGGCGGGTCCATGTTGACCAGGTGTGCGTCCAGCTCCGGCGGCATGGACGATTGGTAGCGGCCGACGGTGCGGGCGTTGGCCTTGTTCAGCGACAGCCGCGGGTCGGCGAGCGCGGCGCGCACGTCTTGGTACCGGGTGACGACCCACACCGGCGTGCCGTCGGGGGTGGTGGTGCGGTGCACGGGGCTGACTTGACGCAGGCGGGCGTACACGCCGTGCGGGTCGGACATGAGGTTGTTGTCGAACAGGGGTGTTGGTGGCGATGTGGGGGTCATGCTCGGCTCGCTTCCGTAACGACGATGTTCGGGCCTGCTGGGGCCGCGACCTGCTGCCTGACGATGACAAGGGCACCCGCGCCAACAGCTGCGGCAAGTCCGCCTGGAGTGACCAGTCGTTTGGTAAGTACTACTTCGAGCTCTTCAGCTTCAACACGGGCGGCGCCATGAGCGCCAACAGGGTGGTCATCGCCTACGAGAACCCGGAGACGGTACGGCACGTCTTCACGGGTGCCCCGGTGCAGGCGGGTACTGCCTGCGCCGGGGCGGCTCCCGCTCCTCACCACAGCCTCCTCGGGACCACCCTGGCGGCGGATTGTGCGGCTCATGGCCTTGGAATTACATGGTGTCTCCTTCCGGTACAACCGGAAGACGACCGTTCTCGACGGCTTCGACCTTCGCGTCAGCAGCGCGGCAACGGTGCTGCTCGGCCCGAACGGGGCTGGGAAGTCCACGCTCATGGCGCTGGCCGCTTCCCAGCTCAAGCCCCTGGACGGCACTGTCACCTGGAAGGGCCGCGACCCCGCGGCCCGCAAGGATGTGAGGGCGTACCGGAAGGCAGTGGCCTGGCTGCCGCAGCACATCACGCCCGTACCGGGCCTGACCGTACGGGAGCAAGTCGCCTTCGCCGGGTGGCTCAAAGGCATGAACCGCTCTGATGCCTGGAAGGCATCGGCCACCACTCTCGGCCGTGTCGGCCTGGACAAGCTCGCCGACCGCCGCAGCCACCAGGTCTCCGGTGGCCAACTGCGCCGGATGGGCATCGCCGGCGCCCTCACCCACCACAGCGAGCTCATCCTCATGGACGAGCCGACCGCGGGCCTGGACCCCACTCAGCGCAAGGTCTTCCGGTCCTTACTCGAACAGCTCGCCGACGACGTGCACATCGTCGTCTCCACCCACCAGACCGAAGACCTCGCCGACCTCTACCAGCACGTGGTCGTCCTGGACCGGGGCACGGTGCGCTTCCACGGCACCACCGCCGAATTCCATGCCATGGCCGACAACGCCCAGGGGCCTCGCGAGCGCGCGGAAGCGGCCTACGCCCAGCTCGTGGGCGAGGAGATCTGACCCATGCTGCTCCGTACCGTCGTCCGCGTCTCGTCCGGTACCCGTCTCCTGCCGTTTCTGGCCGGCTTCATCGTCATCGCCCTCAGCGACAACTTGTCCGAGTGGGTCACGCCCCACTACTGGCTCTCCGCCACCGGCACCGCGAGCCTGGCCCTCTCCTTCGTGGGCCCCGCGTGTGCCGGAGCCGGTGCCTGGGAGGGAAGCCGGCTCAGGCGCGCACGTATCTCCGACCAGAACGCGGTGCGCTCGCCGCTGGCCATCGCCTTCCCTCTCCTGCTGCCGGTGTTCGTGATGGGCGTGGTCGGCATGACCGCGGCCCTGTACGTCTCCGCGGCCGCCGCCGACGTCGGCTTCGGCATGCCGAATCTCGGCATCCTGGTGGTCGAAGCGGTGCTGCTCGCGGCCAACACCCTGGTCGGCTTCGTTCTGGGTCGTCTGTGGGCTCCGATCGTCGCGGTGCCGGTCACGCTGATCGCGAGCTTCGTCGCCAACGCCTACCCGGTCTCCTGGAGCATCCTGTGGATCCGCCACCTGGTGGGCGGAGGACTGCAGGACTGCTGCATGCTCGACCAGAGCCTGGACGTATGGGCGCTGGTCAGCGCGGGAGCGTTCGGTACGGGGGTCTGTCTGTCCGCCGTCGTGCTGATCCAGTACCGGAAGGCCGTCCCCGCCGTCGTCGCCGCGGCCGCGCTGCTCGTCGGGGGGTTCGCGGGCGGTGCCGCCTCCGCCCATGGCATGGGGGCCGACCCGGTGACCTCCCGCCCGGTCGGCGACCTGGTGTGCGACCACGGTCGGCCCCGCATCTGCCTGTGGCCCGAGATGGACCAGCGAGCCGACATGGTCCGCACCGAGTCACGCAAGGCCGTCGCAAGGCTCCGTCAGGCCGGCGTCGCGGTGCCCGCCACACTGACCATGGCCGACCGGCCAGGCCCTGACGAGACCAAGCTCGCCATCGGGCCCGGCATCAGTGCCCTCGGTGTGCCCACCGGCGTGGCGGCAGGGCTCCTTCCACCATCGCCTGCCTGCGCGGACAGCGGAGAGCCCTACCCGGCCGCCGACGCCTACGGCCCCGTCGGAGCGTGGCTTTCCCTCACTGCCGGCGCCTCGCCCCGGACCCTCACTAACCGGGTGGCACCGCGAGAACTGGCCCTGGCCCAGCACGTCCTCAAACAGTCCCGACAGGCCCAGCTCGACTGGTACGAGCGCAACACCCGCGCCATGCGATCGTGCGACGTACGCCCCCACTTGGGCATGGACGGGAGCCACCGATGAACTGGTGGCTGAAGGCTCGCGCCGTTCCCGCGCTGAGTGTGTCCGTCGTCGTGACCAATGCGGTGGGACTCCTCATGGGCAACGCCGAACTCCCTGTGCCCGTGCTGACCGGCCAGTCCGGACACTTCCTCGTCGGCCACCTCATCACACTGCTGCCGGCGGTGATGCTGCTCCACGGCATGGGACGCGGCGACCTGCGCACCGAAGGCGTCGCCTGCCGGCCCGTTCGGAGGTGGGACGCCGCGCTCGGCTCGGCGGTCGCCGCCACCGGGGCGGGGGTGGCAGCCCTCTGCTACGTCCTGGGGGCCGACAGCATCGCCTTGGTGCTGGGGCGCAACATCGCCGGATACGTCGGCCTGGCGCTGCTGCTGTTTCCCTTCCTCGGCCACCGCATCGCGGCTGTCACCGTCGCCGTCGTGCCCCTGCTGTGCGCGGCGGCCGGCTGGCGAAGCGGCGGTCGCCCCGAGCCCTGGGCCTGGATCCTGTACCCCGCGAACTCCCTGGTCGCCCCGCTCATCACGGCAGCCATCGTCCTCGTGGGCATTCTCGTCTGCCTCACCCGGCGGGACCCGTTGCGGTCCGCTCACTGAGGAAGGCAGACAGCGGCGGGGCCCGAGGGCCCCGGCTGCGTGCCCGCCGGGATGCTGCGTCAGACCATGGCGAGCCGGTCCACCAGCAGCTCCACCCTCGGCTCGGCGTCCTCGGGCAGCAGGCGGCCCGTTCGGGTCAGGGTGGCGAGCCCGTGCAGGGCCGCCCAGAACATCTCGGTGAACAGCCCCGGGGCGATGCCGTCCCCGGCGACCTCGGCGAGGCATTCGAGCAGGGCGGCGAAGGCGTCCTTCAGCGGCTCGGGGGTGTCCTCCCGCGCGTACGCCAGGCCGCCGTCGAGCTGGAACAAGGCGTCGTAGACCGCCGGGTTGCGCTCGGCGAAGTCGAGGTAGGCGCGGGCCAGGGCGGTGACCCGGGCGCGCGGGTCGTCCTCGGCGGAGGTCGCGGCCCGCACCGCCGCGGCCATCTCGGTGGCGCCCTCCAGGGCGACGGCGCCGATGATCTCGCGCTTGCCGCGGAAGTGGCTGTAGAGGACGGGCTGACTGTATTCGATGCGCTCGGCGAGCTGGCGGGTGGTGACCGCGTCCCAGCCCTGCTGCTCGGCGAGTTCGCGGGCTGTCGCCACGATGAGGCGCTCGCGCTCCGCCCGTTCGCGCTGCTTGCGTTCTTGTACCGACATAAAACGATCCTAGCATTACTAGACAATCGAGCGGCAGCAGTACTAGCGTTGCCTCATCGGCTAGCAGTACTAGATTCGAAGAGGGGCATCATGCTCAACGCACTCGAGGTCGTCACCACCGTGATCGTCGGCGTGATGGTGGGGGTGGAGTTCTCCGTCGCCTTCATCATGAACCGGATCCTGGACGCGCTTCCCGAGGACAGCGGCCAGCTTGGCCACGCCCACGGCGGCCGGATGCTCGGCGCCCTGATGCCGTTCTGGTACATAGGCTCGCTCGTCCTCAGCGCGATCTGGGCCGTCGCCGGATGGCACCACGGCGGGGCCGGACTCGTCGTCACCGCCGCCGGCCTGCTGATCGTCAGCGTGGTCATGTCGATGCTGCTGCTCGTCCCGATCAACAACCGGAACAGGACCTGGACCCCCGAGAACCGGCCCGCCGACTGGAAGCAGCAGCTGCACCGCTGGAACCGCTACCACTACGTCCGCGTGGCCGTCATCATCGCCGCCTTCACCCTGCTGGTCGCCGCCCTCGCCTGATATCAAAGCCGCCCCGACATGCGCTGGTTCGCCCCTGCATATCGACGGCTTTCGCCCCGTCGGGGTGAGCCCGAGAGGGCTTCGGATTACTGACCCCGCGGGCCGACGCCGCGCCGGTGGCGCACAATCCCCACTCCCCGGGGGCGGCTGACCACCGAAATCCCGGCATCCGGGAACGCGACGGCACCCCGACGGGAGGCGCCTCCCAGCCGTAGCCGGAGGCGACCCAAGCCCTAAAAGGGGCTGCGGAGGGGGACGGGTCTTGCCACGCTGTGCGGATGGACCGTCAACGGAGATCCCATCTCGCGCACGCCGACCACCCGATCGCCGCCCCGATCGCCGACGAGTCGGTGGCCCGACTGCTCGACCGGGCGGTGGCGGACGAGGCCGACCATGCCCTCGACCTCGGCTGCGGAGGCGGCGAATGGCTGCGGCGGCTGCTGGTCCGCTATCCGTGGATGCGCGCCGAGGGGGTGGACATCCACACCGCGGCCCTGGAGCAGGCGCGCGAGGGCGCGGAGGAGTCCGAGGTCGCGGACCGGCTGATCCTCCATGAGATGGACGCCGCGGTCTTCGCCTCGGCGCACCGCTTCGACGTGGTCCTGAGCGTCGGCGCCGCGCACGCCTTCGGCGGCCTGCTGCCCACCCTCGCGGCGGCGCGCGAACTCCTCGCCCCGGACGGCCATGTCCTGGTGGGCGACGGCTTCTGGGAGCGCGAACCCGACGCCGCCGCCCTCTCCGCGCTGGGCGCCACGTGGGACGACTACGCGGACCTCGCGACCACCGTGGACCGCGTCGTCGCGGACGGCTGGACGCCGGTCTACGGCCATGTCAGCACGGCCGGGGAGTGGGACGACTACGAGTGGTCCTGGACCGGCTCCCTCTCCCGCTGGGCCCTGGACCACCGCGAGGAACCCGACGCCCTGGACGCGTACAAGGTCGCCGCCGAACACCGTTCCCAGTGGCTGTCCGGCTACCGGGGCACGCTGGGCTTCGTCACGCTCGTACTGCGCCGGAGTCCCTGAGCGTCACGGTGATCTCGGTGCCTAAGCGGCTTCGTGAGCGGTGAGCGTCACGCGTGCGTCGGCCTCGTCGATGGCGATGTTCAACGACGCGTTCAGCCCCTTGGCCAGCTTCGCGAGAAGGGGCAGCGTGGGCACGGTGTCGGAGCCCTCGATCCGGGAGATCTTGGCCTGGGTCAACCCGGTGCGGGCGGCCAGTTCGGTCTGGGACAGCCCGAGTTCCATGCGGCGGTCGTAGACGACTTTGGCCAGCGCCATGGACAGGCGGTGCTCCTGACGCTCCTGCTCGACCTCGGCGGACTCCTGGTAACCCTCGGCATGCTTGCGCTCGCTCGCCCGCTTCCAGTGGCTGTGCAACGCGTCGTTCATGTCGTGCACGATATTCGCCACATGGGGAACGAGGGGTGTTCATCCGCATGAGAGGCGTTGTCAGTGGTCGATGCGACCATCGCGGCATGCGTGCAGAGAGCTCGACCACCGCCTACTGGGACGCCGCCGCCGGGGGTTTCGACGATGAGCCGGATCATGGGCTGCGGGACCCGGCCGTGCGGGAGGCGTGGGCCGGGCGGCTGCGGGGGTGGTTGCCCGGGCGGGCCGTGGATGTGCTTGACCTCGGGTGCGGCACGGGGAGCCTCGCGTTGCTCGCGGCCGAGTGGGGGCATCGGGTGACGGGGGTCGATCGGTCGCCGCGCATGGTCGAGCTGGCGCGGGCGAAGCTGGCCGGGACGGGGGCCAGTGTGATCGTCGGGGACGCGGCGGAGCCGCCCGTGGGGGAGGGGCGGTTCGATGTCGTGCTGGTGCGGCATCTGCTGTGGATGCTGCCGGATCAGCGGGCGGTGCTGCGGCGTTGGGTGCGGCTGCTGCGGCCGGGTGGGCGGCTGGTGCTGATCGAGGGGCGGTGGGGCGAGTCCGAGCCCGTCGGGCTGACCGCCACCGAGCTGGCCGCGCTGGTCGGGCCGTTGACGGAGCGGCTGTCGGTCGAGCAGCTCGCGCCGGACGCGGCGCTGTGGGGGCGGGCCGTGCACGACGAGCGGTATGCCCTGGTGGCGGACCTCGCGCCGGTTCGGCGGCATCGGGAGATCGTCGATGTGCATCTGATCCTGCGCCGGGGCGGGGACGTCCTTCTCGCGCGGCGGGCGAATACGGGCTATGCGGATGGGCTGCTGCATGCCCCGTCCGGGCATGTCGAGGACGGTGAGGACGTGCGTGCCGCGATGCTTCGGGAGGCGGCCGAGGAGATCGGGATCAGCCTCGGCCTGGACGAGGTGCGGGTCGTGCTCGTGCTGCAGCACAAGGCGCCGACCGGGGACGCCCGTACGGGGTGGTTCTTCGAGGCGGAGGTGGGGGAGCGGGGAGAGGGCGGGCTCGAGCCCGTCAATCGGGAGCCCGAGAAGTGCTCGGAGCTGGGCTGGTTCCCGCTGGACGCGTTGCCGGACGACATGGTGGCGTACTGCCGCGCGGGCCTCGAGGCGTATCGCGCAGGGCAGCGCTTCGCCCTCCACTGGCATGAGCCGGACGACCCCATCGCGTACGCCCCCGAGGGGCCCGATCGGCTGACCCCGCTCTGACGGTCGGAGGTTCTGGGACGTTGTCCCGGTTAGCTAGACTCAAGCGCGAAGGGAGGGCGCGGTGAACGACAACGATCGAGACGCGGAGCGCGCGGCCCGGCCCAAGCGGGCGGACGCGCGGCGCAACGAGAAGGCGCTGCTCGAGGCCGCCGCCGCGGTGTTCGTCGCCTCGGGCGTGGAAGCGCCGATACGCGATATCGCGGCCAAGGCCGGTGTCGGGACGGCCACGATCTACCGCCACTTCCCGACCCGAGCCGACCTCATCGTCGCCGTCTACCGGCACCAGGTCGAGGCCCTCGCCGAGGCCGGTCCCGCCCTGCTGGCGAGCGGCGAGACCCCGCACACCGCGCTGGGGCGGTGGATCGACCTCTTTGTCGACTTCCTGGTCACCAAGCACGGCCTCGCCGCCGTGCTGCAGTCCGACGACTCCTGCTTCGACCCCCTGCACTCGTACTTCATCGACCGGCTCCTGCCCGTCTGCGATCAGCTGCTCGACGCCGCCGTCGCCTCGGGCGAGATCCGCTCCGGCCAGGACGCCTACGAGCTGATGCGCGGCGTCGGCAGCCTCTGCGCGGGCGCCGGTAACAACCCCCGCTACGACGCACGTCATCTCGTCGGGCTGCTCATCTCGGGTCTGCGCCGAACCCACTGACGGGCTTGTCGTCCGGGCCCGCAGACCCGCCGACCCGCCGACCCGCCGACCCGCCGACCCGCCGACCCGCCGACCCGCCGACCCGTCGACCCGACGGCTCGGGGGCGCGCCGTGGGCCGTTGGGTGGGGCCGCATCCCCACCTCGGGCACGGTCCCTGGGCGGCAGACGTCCGGGGCGGGACCCGGTCCTCCGGAGACCGGTGCCGAGGGTTACGCCGAGAGCTCCCGTACGTAACGCCACTCCGTGGCCGCCGGTTCGTAGCCGAACCACTTGTTCACCGCCAGCATTGGACCGTTGTCGCCGTCGTTGCCGGTGAACGCCTCCCGGCAGCCCGCCGAGCGGGCGCGGTGGAGCGAGTCGTTCTTGGTCAGCTTGGCCAGGCCGCGGCCGCGGAAGGCGCGGAGGGTGCCCGTCATGCCCGACCAGTAGCGGCCCCGGCTGTCCGTGTGGGCCACGCTGTAGGCGGCCACAGTGCCGTCCACCACCGCCACCGATGTCAGCTCGCGATCGAGCGCGGGATGTTCCCAGGTCAGGGCCAGCCACTCGGCGTATGGCGGCGCGGCAGTGTCCACATCGCCCGGCTCGTCCGCCGTGCACTCCACATCCGCCTCGTACAGCGGACGCGGATCGTCCGCGAAGTCCGCCGCCGTGCGCAGCTCCACCCCGTCCGGGAGACCGTCCGGGAGACCATCCGGGAGGCCGCCCGCGCTCAGCGGCGGCAGCGCCGCCGCCGTCAGGTCCAGCCGCTGGACCCGGGAGCAGCGGCCGCGCCGGTAGCCGCGCCGCTCGGCGAAGGTCACCGAAGACGCCTCGTCCAGCGCCCAGGCGAAGATCTTCGCCGTGCCCAGCCCGGACAGATACTCCTCCGCCGCGGTCACCAGCGCCGAACCCGCGCCCCGCCCGCGCGCCTCCGCGCTCACCGTCGTATTGGCGAAGGCCAGCCCCGGCTCGTCGCTGTCGTGGAAGACGCCCACCTCGCTCGAGCCCACCACCTGCCCGTCCGCCTCGGCGACCAGCAGCCGGTAGTGCTGTTCGACGGGCGCGCTCTCCGACGTCCAGACCACCGTCCGGGGTGTGGTCACCAGAAAGGGGAAGGCGGAGCGCCGCGCCGCCGCCACGGCCTCCGCGTCGGTGGCCCGGAAATCGCGCACAGTCATGGTCATGGTTGCGCAGATTACGGCCTGTCAGCCCGGCCCGCCCGCCAATTCCCGCAGCTCGTGGGCTAGATCACCGGGGCCATGCGGTTCCCCGCGACCTGGCACACGGTTCCCCGCAACCTGTCACACCGTTCCCCTCGGCCTGGCACACAATGGGTGCCACAAACACCGTCCCGCACCCACGCCCCAGGAGCCCCAACGTGGCCTTGCAGATCACCATCGACCAGGACGCGGCGACCGCCCCCTTCGAGCAGATCCGCGCGCAGATCGCCGAGCTGGCCCGCTCCGGCGCGCTTCCCGTGGGCTACAAGCTGCCCACCGTGCGCGGTTTCGCCGAGGAGCTGGGGCTGGCCGCGAACACCGTCGCCAAGGCGTACCGGGCCCTGGAGACGGACGGTGTGATCGAGACCCGCGGCCGCCACGGCACCTTCATCGCGGCGGCGGGCGACGCGACCCTGCGCCGGGCCGCCGAGGCCGCCCAGACCTACGCCCAGCGGGCGCGGCGGCTGGGCCTGGACCGTGCGGCGGCCCTCGCCACCGTCGAGGACGCCCTGCGGGCGGTCTACGGCGACTCCGAGTGACCCGGCCGGGGTGGCCCCGGCAGTGACGCCGCCTGACATGCTGTCCTCCATGACCAGCGCGCTGCCCAACCCCATGACCGGCCGTCCGACCAGCCGCAAAGCCCTCGTCCGGCGTCCCAGCCCCCGCCTCGCCGACGGGCTCGTCACCCATATCGACCGCACCCCGGTCGACCCCGCGCTGGCCCTGCGGCAGTGGGAGGTCTACGTCGTGGCGCTGCGCGCGCACGGCTGGGAGACGGTCGAGCTGCCCGCGCTGGACGACTGCCCGGACGGGGTGTTCGTCGAGGACACCATGGTCGTCCACCGGAACGTCGCGGTGATCGGCCGCCCCGGAGCCGAGTCCCGCAGGCCCGAGACCGCGACCGTCGAGGAGGCCGTGACCGGTCTCGGCTGCTCGCTGAACCGGATCCGCGAGCCGGGGACGCTGGACGGCGGGGACGTCCTGAAGATCGGCGACACCATCTACGTGGGACGCGGCGGACGTACCAACGGCGACGGCATCCGCCAGCTGCGCGCCGCGCTGGAGCCGCTGGGCGCGCGGGTGGTGGCCGTACCGGTCAGCAAGGTGCTCCACCTGAAGTCGGCGGTCACCGCGCTGCCGGACGGCACCGTCATCGGCTACCCGCCCCTCGTCGACGACCCGGCCGCGTTCCCCCGTTTCCTCCCCGTCCCCGAGGAGTCCGGCGCCCATGTGGTGCTGCTCGGCGGCGGCAAGCTGCTGATGGCGGCGAGCGCACCGCGCAGCGCCGAGCTGTTCGCCGACCTCGGCTATGAGCCGGTGCCGGTGGACATCAGCGAGTTCGAGAAGATGGAGGGCTGTGTGACCTGCCTGTCCGTACGGCTGCGGGAGCTGTACGGCTGACATGCGGCTGCGGGGGCCGTACGGCTGACATACGGCCCGCGGCTGTACGGCTGACGTACGGCTGGGGGCGGGACGGCTGAGGAGCCGGGCAGCCCCCTTCGCCGCACCTCCCTCGCCGTACCCCCCCCCGCCGTACCCCCTTCGGCGTACGGCGGCTCAGAGATACAGCCCCGCGTTCGACTCCGCCGACTGTGACGGCACGGCGGGCGGCCGGGTGCCGCGCCGCAGCGCGTACAGCTCCGCGAGCGTCGCCCCGTCCCGCCCGATGACACCTTCCCGGTCGTCGACCTCCCCGCCGAGCCAGCTCACCGCCTCCGGCCGGGTCAGCTTGCCGACCTCGATCCGGGCCAGACACCGGCCGGGCCGGACCACCGCCGGATGCAGCCGCTCCAGGTCCTCGTTGGTGGTCACTCCGACCAGCACATTGCGGCCCTGGCCGAGCAGACCGTCCGTCAGGTTCAGCAGCCGGGACAGGGCCTGGCCCGCGGTGTGCTTGGCCTCGCCGCGGATCAGCTCGTCGCAGTCCTCCAGGAGCAGCAGCCGCCAGCGTCCCTTGGCCGTGCCGTCGTCCTCGCCGATCGCGATGTCCATCAGATAGCCCACGTCGGTGAACAGCCGCTCCGGGTCCAGGACGCAGTCCACCTGGCACCAGTCCCGCCAGGAGCGGGCCAGGGTGCGCAGCGCCGAGGTCTTGCCGGTGCCGGGCGGGCCGTGCAGCAGCAGGAGGCGGCCGGCGATGTCGTCCGGGGTGACCTTCATCAGCCCGTCCATGGCCTCGGCCACCGGCGCGGTGTAGTTGCCGCGGATCTCCTCCCAGGTCCCGGCCGAGATCTGCCGCGTGGTGCGGTGCGGGCCGCGCCGCGGCGAGACGTACCAGAATCCCATCGCCACGTTCTCCGGCTGCGGCTCCGGTTCGTCCTCCGCGCCGTCCACGGCCTGGTGCAGCACCTTCTCGGCCAGGGCGTCGTCGACGGCGGTCACGGTCACGTCCGCCCCCCGGTTCCACCGGGAGATCAGCAGGGTCCAGCCGTCGCCCTCGGCGAGCGTCGCGCTGCGGTCGTCGTCACGGGCCGCGCGCAGCACGGTCGCGGACGGCGGCAGCAGCGTGGCGCCCGACCTCACCCGGTCGACGGAGTGACTGCGGGCGTACGGCTGCTCGCCGGTCGCGAAGCGCCCCAGGAAGAGCGCGTCGACGACGTCCGACGGCGAATCGCTGTCATCGACGTTCAGCCGGATGGGAAGGGACTTTTCGGCGGGTGTCGTAGGCAGGGTCTGCCTCCTGAGAACGGGGGGCCTGGTGCGTCGGTCAGCGCACCCGCCCCCATGATCCAGGACGGAGGGCGAGGGCGCACCAAGGTTTGTCGCCGTTTACCGAGCTGTTCCACGGAAGCCCACCGGAATGGGGGCGTTCACGGATTTTCTTACCCGTTGTGGTGCGCTAGGGTCCTTCCGGCTGAGATCCGCCAAAAGGGTCATTGTGGCCACCTGCTCCAGCCGACCCGGCGGGGACGATGGGCGGCGCGGACCGGAGTCGGCGCGGCCACCGGCCGCCCGCCCGCGTACAGCACCGACAACAGCCCCTTGGTAGGAGGCGGCGCACCTCTCCCGCGTCCCGGCCCAGTTTGCGTTCCTTGGCCGGCGTGGTGCGGGTGAACTTCGGCGACCGATCGCGCAGCCCGGCCAGATACGCCTCATAGCCGCACTCCACATCGATCACGGGGGAGGGGAAGGAGCCACGGGCCCCACCCCGAGCCGGGTCCGCTGAAAGGGGAAGAACGCCACCGGCTCCCCCTCCTCCCGGACCACCGCCATCCGCACCCCGCGTCTGCAGCGGCCGACCGCCGGCGTGAACTCCGGTGACAGAAAGGGGTTCGCCGGCTCCGGCGCGCCCAGCAGACGCCCCTGTGACTGCGTGGCCGTCCACACCGCCCGGTCGGCCGCCGTCAGCTCGCCGGGGCGATACACGCCGATGTCCACGTTGTTTCAGTCCGTTGTTTCAGTGCTGACTTCGTGTCATACGTCGCCGCCGTGCGAGGCGGGTGAGCAGCGTCGGCACCAGGATCAGCAGGCTCACGGCCCCCACCGCCGCCACGCCGCCGCGCGCCGACCACGTCCGCAGCGCCAGCATCGCCTCCGCCACCAGCAGATCCAGCACGAGCGCGCCCGCCACCGCCAGCACCGGGCGGGTCAGCGCGTCCAGTCCGCGCAGCGTGCTGCCTATGGCCAGTGCGGGCGCCGCGAGCAGGAAGAACAGCGTGAACGGTGCCCGCAGCGGTGAGTGGACCGGCCAGCGCGAGTGCCGCGCCGAGGCCCGCGCGTATCGAAAGATTTTTGCCAACTACCCGCATAGATCGGCCGTTTGCGCGGGATGACATATCCATGTCACACCGCCGAAACCGATCCCGGGCGGCGTGACTGACGGTTTCGAACGTGATTGCCCCTATGTCGGGCCATCACGCCTCATATCGGCACAGCAGTGATCCTGCTAGGGAGTTCGAATGAAACTGTCCAGACTCACGGCGACGATGGGTGCGTTCGTCGTCGGTGCCGTCCTCGTCCTCACCGGGGCCGGCACGGCCCAGGCCACCGAGAACAGCGCGGGCCCCGCCTATGTGGCGCTGGGCGACTCCTACTCATCCGGCGTCGGCGCGGGCAGCTACGACGGCGCCAGCGGCAACTGCAAGCGCAGCACCAAGGCGTACCCCGCGCTCTGGGCCGCCTCGCACGCCCCCTCGAGCTTCAACTTCACCGCCTGCTCCGGCGCCAAGACCGGCGATGTGCTGAACAACCAGCTCGGCCCGCTGAACTCCGGCACCGGCCTCGTCTCCATCTCCATCGGCGGCAATGACGCGGGCTTCGCCGACATCATGATGACCTGCGTGCTGCAGTCCGAGTCCACCTGCATCAACGCGGTCAACAGCGCCAAGAACTTCGTCCAGAACACCCTGCCCGGCAAGCTGGACCAGGTCTACAACGCCATCAGCGCCAAAGCCCCCTCCGCGCATGTCGTCGTCCTCGGCTACCCGCGGTTCTACAAGCTCAGCGGCTCCTGCATCGTGGGCCTCAGCGAGGCCG
The DNA here is from genome assembly GCF_016741935.1 of Streptomyces endocoffeicus. Lineage (GTDB taxonomy): Bacteria > Actinomycetota > Actinomycetes > Streptomycetales > Streptomycetaceae > Streptomyces > Streptomyces endocoffeicus. The sequence goes on from NZ_JAERRG010000011.1 coordinate 122,174, forward strand.
AGCGCGCCGCGATCAACAGCGGCGCCGATGTCCTCAACTCCGTCACCGCCAAGCGCGCCGCCGACCACGGCTTCAGTTTCGGCGACGTCACCGCGACCTTCACCGGGCATGAGATCTGCTCCGGCAGCGCCTGGTTGAACAGCGTCACCATCCCCATCGACGAGTCCTACCACCCCACCGCCGCCGGCCAGTCCGGTGGCTACCTCCCGGTCTTCAGCTCGGCCGCCTGACCCGCGCCTGCCACCACGCGCAGGGGAGGAGGCCCCGTCCGCCGGGGCCTCCTCGCAGCTCCCTCCGCCGTGGCGGGCACCCGGTCTCGCCGCACCTGTGGCCCTTACGGGGCGGTCGGTGCGGATCTTGCCGCCTGCGGCGGGCTGCTCCCCTGCCCGCCCCTTCCCTCAACTGGGGCTCCGCCCCAGACCCCGGAGTCCAGGGGCGGAGCCCTGCCACGCCGTGGAGTCGCGTGTCGATGCTGCGGGATGGGCGAAGGCCCGGTCCGGGGTCTGGAGCGGAGCCCTGCCACGTGGCGGAGCCGCAAAATCGATGCTTTCCCCTCCCCGCCCCTTCCCGATACCAAGGGCTCCGCCCCTGGGCCCCAGGGGTTTGGGGCGGAGCTTGCTCACCCGTGGGGCCCAGGGGCGGAGCCTGGATTTCCGGGGTCCAGGGGTGAAGCCCCACCGCGCGGCGGAGCCGCATATCGATGCTGCCGGGAAGGGCGGGGGGAGCGGCCCGCCGTGGGCGGCGCGGTTCGTCGGACGGCCTAGCCGCCGTTGTTCAGCAGGGCCCAGGCCAGCCCGCCCAGCGCCAGTACGGCCAGCAGCGTCCCGGCCACCAACGCCGCCACCGCGGCCCGCTGCCGCCGGGGTGGCGGTGGCTCATGGGCGGGCCCCGTCGGACCGTCCGGGGCCGGGGGATGCGTGGGCGTCGCACCGGGCTCAGGTAACCGGCCCAGGGGCTCCGTCTCCGCCGTGGCGGCAGGGCCGAAGGCGTTCGAGGACGACACCGAGCCGCCCGCCGGTGTGCCTCCCGCGGCCACCAGCCGCAGCAGCCGCTCCGCCTCCGCCGCCGCAAGCCGCCGCCGCGGATCCTTGTGCAGCAGCCCCTCCAGAACGGAGGTGAGCGGTCCGGCCCGGCGCGGCTCGGGCAGCGACTCGTCCACCACGGCGCGCAGTGTGCTCAGCGGGGTGTCCTGGCGGAACGGCGAGAGCCCCTCCACCGCCGCGTACAGCAGCACGCCCAGCGACCACATATCCGCCTCCGGGCCCGGCGACCGCCCCAGGGCGCGCTCCGGGGCGAGGAACTCCGGGGAGCCCACCAGCTCCCCGGTCAGCGTCAGCGCCGCATCGCCCTCCACCACCGCGATCCCGAAGTCGGTGAGCACCACCCGGCCGTCGTTGGCCATCAGCACATTGCCCGGTTTGACGTCCCGGTGCAGCACGCCCACCGCGTGCGCGGCCCGCAGCGCGGCCAGCACCTCCGCGCCGACGCGCGCGGCCCGTGCGGGCGGCAGCGGCCCCTCGGCGTCGAGCACATCGGCCAGCGACAGCCCGCGCACCAGCTCCATCACGATCCACGGGCGGCCCTCCATGGCCACGTCGTAGACGGCGACCACATTGCGGTGCGACACCCGCGCCGCCGCCCGGCCCTCGCGCTCCATCCGCGCGTACAGCCGGTCGATGTCGCGGTCCCCGAGCCCGGCCGGGGCGCGCACCTCCTTGATGGCGACCTCGCGGCCCAGCGCCTCGTCGTACGCGCGCCACACCACGCCCATGCCGCCCCGGCCCAACTCGCCCAGCAGGCGGTAACGGCCGCCGCCCACCCGCTCGCCCTGCCGCCCGACACCCTCTTCGCTCATGGCCGAGCCCCTCCCCCTCAACCGAGCAATTCGGGCTGAATGTACCTCAACCGAGCGTGGTTGCCGCCCCCCTCAGCACCAATCCGCATCCCAGCGCGAGGACGATGGCGGCGGTTCCGACGGGCGAGGCGCGGCGTACCGCCCCCAGCAGCCGGTCGATCCGGCCCCCGGACCCCTTGCGCGCCGCCAGCCGCTCCGTGGCCCGCACACCCAGGCGCACCGCGGTGAACCCCGCCAGCGTGAGCGTCAGCGCCAGCCCGAGCCCGTACGCCACCACCAGGACGAAGCCGAACCACGCCTGGCCCAGCGCGGCCGCGCCGACGAGCACGATGACGGCGGAGGGACTGGGCACCATGCCCCCGGCGAAGCCGAGCAGCAGTGTGCCGCGCAGGGTGGGGCGCACCTCGTGGGTGTGGGTGTGACCGTCGCCGTGGTCGTGGGTGTGCGTCTGCGCTTGGTCGTGGCCGTGTGCATGCGCATGGTCGTGGCCGTGGCCGTGTGCGTGCGCATGGCCGTGTTCGTGGTCGTGGGCGTGATCGTGGCTGTGGTGGTGGGCGTGCATATGCCGACGGCGGCGCAGCGCCTTGCGGAGCAGCCCCGCCCCGGCCACCGCCACCAGCACACCGCTCGCGATGCCCAGCCACGAGATCACCGAGGGGGCGGCCGCCGAACCCGCCGTGACCAGCAGCCCCAACGCGAACACCCCCAAGGTGTGGGTGACTGTCACCGACGCGCCCAGCGCCAGTACGTCGCGCAGCGCGCTGCGCCCGCCCGCCGCGGCGGCCGCCGCCATCATCGTCTTGCCGTGGCCGGGGGCCAGGGCGTGCATCGCGCCCAGCAGAACGGCCGTGGCGAAGGCCGTAAGGGCGAAGCCGAAGGTGATGTCATGGCGCGCGACCATCGAGGTGAGCGCCTGTGTCCACCGGTCCACCCCGCGCGGCAGCACCGACGAGCCCACCGCGTCCTCCCGGTCGGACTCCGCCGCGCTCGCGAGCGCGGGGCCGCCCGCCTCGACCTTGAGCGCGGCCGACCGCTGATCGGACGGCGAGGAGAGCTGCCCCGCCGGGTAGCGGACCAGCCGGTGGGAGGCGGAGGTCTTGGGGACGTTGGCATCGGTGAGCGTCATACGGTCGCCCTGTGCCGTCACCTCCCGCCAGCCGGGGCCCGTACCGATGTCGCGCGGGCGATAGGCGACCGTCGCCCGTTCGCCGTCGCCCAGCGCGGCCGTGAGGCGGCACTCCACCCGCAGCGTCGGCAGCCCGGCCTGGCCGGGGCGCTGACGGGCCTGCGCGCGCCCGGCGCGTACGGGCACCTCGCGCCCGTCGACCGTCAGCCGCGCCCCCTCCGCCGCGTCGGCGCACCGCCGCGCCGCCCACGCGCCCAACTCCCGCCCGGACAGCGCGTCGTCGCCGTCGCGGTCGATCTCCGGCTTCGCCTGGGCGGCGGGGATCTCGGCGAGGTCCTCGACATGGTCGACCCGCAGCGTCCCGGGGGTGACCACGAGCCCGTCGTAACGGTTGACGGTGAAGTTCCCGAGCGGATGCGCCTCGGCACTCCCGGCGGGCAGCACCACCATCGCCACGGCCCCCACCAGCACCCCGAAGGCCGCCATCCGCCTACGGATGCGCCGCCCGGGGTTCCGGGTTTCGCCGACGGGGATTCGGGGGCGGGGAGCCCGGGACTGGCCCCCGGCTAGGGATGGGGCCGCGAGCCACCAACGGATGCGCTGCCCGGGGTTCTGGGTTTCGTCGCTGCGGCTTGGGTGGCGGAGCCCTTGGCGGGGGGTCGGGGGCTGGTCCCCGGTTCGGGGAGGGGCGGGGTGGGGGATCGTCATCGGGCGGCCTCCAGCTCCTTCAGTGCCGCCTTCGCCGCTCGCGCGCCCGTGGGGGAGAAGCCCGGGTTGAGGCCGAGCGCGGCCTTCAGGTGGCGGCGCGCCGATCCGTCGTCGCCCAGGGACTTCTCGATGACGCCCCGGTGGTAGAGGAACGCCGCGTTGCGGTACCCCGGTTCGGCGGCGTCCTTGGCGTACTCCAGGGCCTCCTCGTCCTTGCCGTTGCGGTGCAGGGCCCAGGCCAGGGCGTCGGCGGTGTGTACGGTCCGCCGTCGGTCCCACTCGGCGCGGGCCGCCTTCAGCGCCTCCTTCACATCGCCGTGGTCGGCCGCGACCAGCGCGCTGTCCAGGTCGGTCGCCACCCCGTTGGCCCGTGCGAGCGCGATCCAGGTGTCGACCACCGAGTACTGCCCGCGCGCCTTGGAGCGGTCGCCTCGCGCCTCGTACGCCTCGCCCAGGGCCGCGAGCTCGGCGGGCAGCGGATAGCGCCGTACGACCGCCTCCAGGTCGCGGATCCCCGCCTTCTGGCGGCCGTCCGCGACCGATGTGCGGCCCTGGCCCTCCAGCGCCGGGAGATAGCCGGGGACGGCGCGTAGCGCGGTGCCGTACGCGCGCCGCGCGGTGTCGTACTCTCCCTGGTTCCAGGCCAGTTGGCCGAGCGCCGTCGACACATAGGCGATATCGCTGGGCGAGGTGGCGGAGTCCTGGGCGCGCAGCAGCACCCGGCGCGCCCCGGTCGGGTCGCCGCGCAGTTCGTGGACGTAGGCGAGGCGGGTGAAGACGGGGATGCCGGGGCGCAGGGAGTCGGCCTTCTTCGCGGCCGTGTACGCGTCCTTGTAGCGGCCCAGTTCGACGAGGGCGTCCACCCGGACGGCCAGCGCCCCCTGGCTGTAGGAGTTCACCTTCAGCGCCTTGTCGGCGTCGCGCAGCGCGCCCCGGAAGTCATGGCGGGCGGCGGCGAGCGAGGCGCGCCCGGCGAGCGCCACGTCGTTGTCGCGCGGCTCGAGGGTCAGGGACCGGGCGAACGCCTTGTCCGCCTGCGGATAGCGGGTGGGGTCGCCGCTGGTCCTGGCCTGTTCGACATAGGCCGAGCCGAGACCGGCCCAGCTCTCCGCGTCCTTCGGCTCACCGCGCAGATGGGTCTGCATCGCGTCGATCTGCCGGGCGAGGCCGTCGCCGCTGAGCTGCTCGTACCGCGCGGCGGCCGGGTGCACCGCGCGGGCGGCGTCCTGGCCGCCGGACCCGCCCGGCCCGTCCGAGGCGTCGATCACGATCGAGGCGGCGGTCAGCCCGGCCGCGAGCGCGAACACCACGGCCGCGGTCCGGGCCGTAGGGGGGAGGGATGGCCGAAGAGCCATGGTGACAGCTGCCTTTCGCGATGAGCACGAACGCATGGAACGGACGGGCGGACGAAAGAGATGAAAGAGATGGAAGGGACGGAGGAGGCGGAAGGGACGGAGGAGAGGAAAGAGATGGAGGAGAGGGAAGAGACGGAAGAGGCGTGGGTGCGGGGCGCGGCCGCCGCGCGGGTTTCGGCGGGGCCGCGCCCGGTGGTACGGGCCCGACGCACCCGTGGTTCAGTGCCGACGCACGCGCGGACCCCGCCGGCGCGACCGCATCCAGAGGAATCCGAGGCCCAGCAGCAACACGGCCCCGCCACCGGCCGCCGCGGACCCGGCCAGCAGCATGTTGTCGTCGGAGGAGGAGCCGACGCCCGAGCCGCCGTTCAGCAGCGACTGCCCGGCGCTCTTCGAGACGGCCTTGGCGTCCGAACCGGAACTGGGCAGCGCCAGATACGGGAAGGAGCCGCCGAACTTCTGGTCGTTCTCGTCCACCGCGTCGCCCAGGTCGTTCTTCTTGCCGAGCAGCTCGCCCTCCATGGCCTGGAGCGCGATGTCCAGGACGTCGTCGGAGAGCCTGCGGCCGTTGGGGAAGCCCGCGTTGTCACCGTCCAGGACGCCCAGCCGCTTGGGGCTGCCGTTGGGTTCGATGGAGGTGTTGAGCCGGAGCTCCTCGGCCGGCCGGACGTTCGGTGGCTGGTTGAGCTTGGGCACACCGGTGAGGAACGCCTGCACGAGGTCGTCGCGCGGGGTGTCCGGCGCCTTGATCTTGTAGATCTGCTCGACCAGCTTGGGGAGTTCGGGGTCCTGGACGGACTTCAGGAACTGCCCGTCGTCCCACGGCGCGGAGGCGTTGAACTTGTCCTTGTCCTTGCGCGGGATGACCACCTCGTTGACCAGTGGGCTGCCGAGCCGGGAGACCTGGGTCCAGTCGCCGTCGGCGGTCTGGCGGTGGGTGGTGGCCCAGACGCCGATCACCGGCTGGTCCTTGGACTCGGTCAGCGCCGACGTCGGCACCTGGAGGGCCATCGACTGGACGTTGTAGCCCTTGAGGGTGTCATTGCCGACCTCGGACATGTCGCCGCCGTACAGCAGGTCGAAGACGCGCAGATCGAGGAAGAACGGGTCGTCGGCCTGACCGGCGAAGGCGGTCGAGCCCCCGCTGTAGCCGATCTTCTGCACCGACTGGTCGCGGAGCTTGGAGTAGTCCGGCATGGACGCCTTGCCGACGTTCGACGGCGCGACCGGCAGATCGCTGCCCAGCTTGGCGCGGGCGACGGCCTTCTGATGCTTCAGCTTGATGACTTCGAGGTCGTATGTCTGGGTGAAGTTGAGGGTGGCGTCCTCGAGCGAGTTCACCGGACCGGTGTTGTAGAGGAACGTGTCGCCGTTCTTGAGGTGGTCCTTGAAGGTCCACCGGAAGAGCAGATCGCCCTGGCCGTCGCCGTCGTTGTCGACGTGCAGGTCGTAGCGGGCGTCATGGGCGAACTTGTAGAAGTTGGGGCCGCCCGCGGGGTCCTGGAACGGCAGCACATTCACGACCATGGTGGTCGTGTCCGGCTTGTCCGGGCTGACGAACGCGTAGACGTCCGTGGCGTCGTACTGCGGCTGACCGGAGATCAGCGGCGCCTCGCGGTGGCTCGAGGCCTGCGCCGTCCCGGGCTGCAGTACGGCCACTCCGGCGGCCGTGAGCCCGCCGGCGGCCAGTGCGCAGCTGACCAGCGTGGCCAAGCTCTTGGTGATTGCGGTCATCCTGTAGGTCCTTCGCACGCTTGTTGGAGCAGTCCTTCATGCGGCTATTCGGACCCGGCGAACGAATGGATTGGTCGGCCCGGGAATTTGTTTGCGCGTGATAGGTATCGTCAACACCCTTGACGCGGTGGTGAATCCGGAACCTGGGATGCGTGGGTGACGGCTCGGGGAGGTAGGGTTACTCTGCCCGGGGCGGGTGCCCTCGTACGGGTGGGGAGTGTCATGGAGCAGATAACGGTACGGAGCAGGCCACGAGTGCCTGCGATCAACTGCGGAAGCGGTGCGTCCAGTGCGCGCCTCGAGCGCCATCTCGCGGTGATGGGCGGCCCTGCCGTCCCGCAGCGGGAGGCGGAGAGCGCGGCGGTGCTGATGCAGGAGCTGACCGCGCGCGATCACGCGCGCGTGAAGAACAGCCGGAGTGCGCGGGTGTCGCTGTTCGCGCCGTTGCGCCGGTTGCGCCGTTCGCTGTTCGGCAACCACGGCTGACCCGGCCGGCCCGTAGGCGTCTTCGTCGTCATCCCGGGCAGGCACGGGGTCAACCGGTTCGCTCCAGCCGGTGAGTCCGTGCTGTGATCCGCCCCACGTCGCTGTCGTCGTGGGATGCCGACGAGAGGCCACGGCCGGTCGCGCGGCCCGTGTTCCGAGGATTCGGGCTCAGAGGACTCAGAGGGCTCTCAGAGGGCTCAGAGCAGGGCGAACTGCCCCTCCGGGCCCTCCTCGTGGTGGTCCAGTACGGACGCCGGGCGCCGGGCCGCGCCGGGCACCGGCAGCACCCCCGCCCCCCGCAGCTCCGCCGCGTCGATCAGCGCGCCGTCCGCCACCCGGTCGGCGAGGGCCCGCAGCTCCGGGCGCAGCTCGGCGAGCAGCGCCAGCACGGTGATCAGCTCCAGCAGCTCAGAGGTCCAGGCGGACGGCCAGCCCGCCGGGCCGACCGCCTCCAGCGTGCCCGGTTCATGTGATGTGGTGCGCTGCTCGAACCAGGTCTCCAGCACCCGCACCCCGCCCGCCTGGAAGTCCCATGCGGCCTTGGGGACGGGGGAGATACGGCCCTCGCCCAGCAGCAGGGCCGCCTCGTCCGGGTCGTAGTCCAGGGAGCCCGGCAGCCCGCTCGACGGAAGCGCGGCCCGCACATAGGGGCGCCGGCCACCCGGCATGCGCGGGCGTTCACCACTGTGCGCCCCGCGCGTATGGAGCCACAGCGCACGGCGGCCCAGCTCCACGCCCGACTCCCACAGCACCGGATCGGCGGTCAAGGGTACGGCGCATGGCGCGCCGCGCGCCGTGGCGGCGGTCCACGCCAGGAAGTCCTCGGCGGTCACCGGGCGGCCGAGTCGCGCGGTGAGATGGTCCAGCAGTCCGGGCGCGAGATTGGGCTCCTGCCCGCCGGGGCGGCGGTAGAGCGGACGGATCCGGCCGGGGCGGCCCGCGGGGGAGTGGCCGTCCGGCAGCAGCGCGGAGAAGGTGAGCACCGGGTCCGGGTCCGGTCCCGCGGCCTCGACGACATGGATCTGCCGGTCGTCCGCCACTCGCCACAGCTCGGGGCGGGCGGCGTCGATCAGCCGGTGATCCGGTATCAGCCACTGCTGGTCGAAGGGCCCGTGCGCGATCCGCACCGGCTCGGGGCACGGCCCGTCCTCGCGCGCCAGCCGGGCCGTGGAGGTGGCCTGGCCGGGCAGTTGCGGTACGGAGCTGTGCGGTGTACGGGCGCGGGTCGGCCGGAACAGCGCGGCCCGCGCCGCCTCGTCCTCGGCCCGGGTCAGCCGCTCCCAGCGCGCCCCGAGCGAGGCCGCGTCCGGTCCCATGACCCAGGCCCGCCCGAGCCGTAGCGGCCCCACGGCCCACGGCATCAGGTCCCCCAGCGGCGGCGCCTCACGTTCTCCCACGCCTGGCATGCTATCGATGCCGCCCCTTCCGCCAGGGGCCTGCCCGACGTCGCTCGGTGGCTCCGGCCGACGTGGCCACGGCACCTGGGGCTGTGCGGCCCGGCTGGTCTTTCCCCTCCCCGCCCCTCCCCGAAACTGGGGCTCCGCCCCAGACCCCGGGGCTCCGCCCCAGACCCCCGGGCTCCGCCCCAGACCCCGGGGCTCCGCCCCAGACCCCCGGGCTCCGCCCCAGACCCCGGGGCTCCGCCCCAGACCCCCGGGCTCCGCCCCAGACCCCCGGGCTCCGCCCCAGACCCCCGGGCTCCGCCCCAGACCCCCGGGCTCCGCCCCAGACCCCCGGGGCTCCGCCCAGACCCCCGGGGCCCGCCCAGACTCCGGGGCCCGCCCCTTCCCGAAACTGGGGCCCCGCCCCAGACCTCGGGGCCCGCCCCAGACCTCGGGGCCCGCCTCAGACCCCAGACCCCAGGGCCCAAGCCCCTGGTTCGGGCGGGGCGGCCTGCCGCAGGTGTCAAGGCTCGCAGGGCACCCTCTAAGCGGCCTCGCTGAAGTCCGGTGCGGTTCGGGTGCGCCCCGAAGGGGCGCGGGGCTGTGGCGATGTGCGGCTCCGCCGCGTGGGCGCGACCGGCCACGACGGCGTCGCGGACGATCGACGGCAGGTCAGGGCACTTCCAGCGGAGCGCTTACTCGGCCTCGACCGTGACCGAGAACGAGAACCGGTCGCCCCGGTAGTGGATGCGGGCCACGTCCACCACGCGGCCGCTCTCGTCGTAGGTGACCCCCGTGTAGTGCAGGATCGGGCTGAGCAGCGGGACCTGGAGCAGCCGGGAGGTCTCGGGGTCGGCGAGGCGGGCCTCCACCGTGTCCGTGATCCGGCTGATCCGCACCCCCACCGCGTCCCGCAGCACCTTCGTCATCGGCCAGCGGGCGAGGTCCGCGAGGTCGATGCGGTCGGCCAGCTCGGGGCGGACCAGGTTCTCCGCCCAGTTGGTGGGCTCGCCGCTGTGGCCGTCCCGGCGCAGCCGGCGGTAGGCGGTCGCCTCGTCCAGGTCCGGGAAGTACTCCGCGAGCGCCGCCGGCACCGGCGCCGGGCCGTGCTCCAGCACCGTCGTCCGCTCGCCCGACTGCTGGGCGACGATCGCGTCCACCGACCCCAGCAGCCGCACCGGCGCGGCCCGGCGGGCGCTCGGGTCGATGAAGGTGCCGCGGCGCCGGTGGCGGCTGATCAGCCCCTCGGTCTCCAACTCCTTGAGCGCCTGCCGCATGGTGAGCACGCTGACCCCGTAGTGCTCGGCCAGCCGGTCCTCGGTCGGCAGCCGCAGCGGATCGTGCGGGGCCCGCCCGAGTATCGAGGCCCGCAGCGACTGCGAGACCTGGTACCACAGCGGCAACTTGCGGTTGAGGGCGAGGGAGTCGGGCGCGAAGGTGGTCACACGGTCTCCGGTCGACGGCGGCAACGGCGGCGTTCAGGGGCGGAAATGGCGTTCCAGACCCTGCCATACGTCGTCATAGCGCCCCTGGAGATGGTCCGCCTCCAGCGCCTGCCGGGTGGCCGTGACCGGCCAGCGCGTCTCGAACATGAAGGCCAGCCCGTCGTCCAGCCTGTGCGGGGCCAGCTCGGCCGCGCTGGCCCGCTCGAAGGTCTCATGGTCCGGGCCGTGTGCGGACATCATGTTGTGCAGCGAGCCACCGCCGGGTACGAAGCCCCCCGCGCCGCCGGTCTTCGCGTCGTACGCGCCCTCGATCAGCCCCATGTACTCGCTCATCACATTGCGGTGGAAGTACGGCGGCCGGAAGGTGTCCTCCCCGACCAGCCAGCGCGGGGCGAAGACCACGAAGTCCACGCCCGCGAGCCCGGGGGTGTCGGAGGGCGAGGTGAGCACCGTGAAGATGGACGGGTCCGGGTGGTCGTAGCTGATGGTGCCGAGCACATTGAAGCGGCGCAGGTCGTACACGTACGGCACATGGGTGCCGTGCCAGGCGACCACGTCCAGCGGCGAGTGGTCGTAGGTGGCGGCCCACAGATTGCCGCAGAACTTGTTGACCACCTCCACCGGGCGCTCCACGTCCTCGTACGCGGCGACCGGGGCGAGGAAGTCCCGGGGGTTCGCCAGCCCGTTGGCGCCGATCGGGCCGAGGTCGGGGAGGGTGAACGGGCGGCCGTAGTTCTCGCACACATAGCCGCGCACGGACGGCTCCAGCGGCTCCACCCGGAACCGCACCCCGCGCGGGATCAGCGCCACATGCCCCGGCTCGGCGCGCAGCAGGCCGAACTCGGTGTGCAGCAGCAGCCCGCCCCGCTCGGGGACGATCAGCAGCTCGCCGTCCGCGTCGCTGAACACCCGGTCGGCCATGGGCGCGTTGGCGGCGTAGAGGTGGATGGCCATGCCCGCGCGCTGGGTGGCGTCGCCGTTGCCGCCCAGCGTCCACAGCCCGGCGAGGAAGTCGGTGCCCTCCGGCGGCTCCGGAAGCGGGTCCCAGCGCAGCCGGTTGGGGTCGGGCGCGGCCTCGGTGAAGGGCGCCCCGCGCAGCGCGCCGCCCGCGACGCGGGTGAACGGCGGATGCGCGGCGGAGGGCCGGATGCGGTACAGCCAGGAGCGCCGGTTGGTGGCGCGCGGCTCGGTGAAGGCGCTGCCGCTCAGCTGCTCCGCGTAGAGCCCGAGCGGGGCGCGCTGGGGGGAGTTGCGGCCGATGGGCAGTGCGCCGGGCACGGCCTCGCTACTGTGCTCATTGCCGAAACCGGAGGCGTAGACCAGCTCTTCGGCCGTCTTGCGCGCCCGCTCGATCCCCTGCTCGTGTCCTCGCTGATCGCCATGCTGATCGCCATGCCGCTCGCTGTGCTGGATCCCCGTGCCGTCGCCCATCGCGCGCTCCCACCGCTCCGCCGCACACCACTAGTTTCCACTTGATTCCTATGTCAGACGATAGGAATCGAAACCCGGGCTCGTCAATGATCGGGCAGGATGGTGGCGTGCCCATACCGCCCCTCCGCCGCCATCCGGTCCAGCGCCGCAGCGCCGAGCGCCTCGGCCGGATCCTCGACGCGTGTGCCGAACTCCTCGACGAGATCAGCTACGAAGAGCTGAGCACCCGGGCCGTCGCCGAGCGCGCCAACGTGCCCATCGGCTCGGTCTACCGCTTCTTCTCCAACAAGCGGGCGATGGCCGAGGCCCTGGCCCACCGCAATCTGGACGAGTACGCCGAGCGGATCACCCGGCGGCTGGCCGCCTCGGACGCGGCCTCCGGCTCCGGCTCCGCCTCCGGCTCCGGACCGGACGGGGGCGGGGGCGGCGGTTGGCGGGAGGCGATGGACGTCGTCGTGGACGAGTATCTGGCGATGAAACGCGGGGCGCCGGGCTTCGCGCTCATCGAGTTCGGCCATCCGGTCCCGGCCACCGCGCCGCCCGAGCAGCCCAACCATCTGGTCGCCGACCGGCTGCGGACGCTGCTCGCCGACCGGCTCGGGACGGGCGGGGACGGGGCGACCGAGGAGCGGCTGCGGGTGGCCTTCCTGCTCGCGGTCGAGACGGCGGACGCGCTGCTGCGGCTGGCGTTCCGGGTGGACCCGGAGGGCGATCCGGCGATCGTGGCGGAGACGAAGGAGCTGCTGCGCGCCTATCTGGCCCGGGTCCTGGACTGACTCACAAACGCCCGGGTGTCCCCGGGCCCCCGGTTCCTCAGGGTCTCCCGGGCCCCCGGGTCTGCCGGTTGCCTGGGCCCGCTTGGCCCGCCGGACCCCCGGGTCTGCGAGTTCCCTGGGCCCGCCGGGCTCCCGGTCTGCCAAGTCTCCCGGCCCTTGGATCCCCCGGATTCTCCGGGTCTGCTGAGCCCGGATCCTCCCGGCCCCGGATTCTCCGGGTCCCCGGGTCCTTCGGGGCCCTGGGCCCTCGGGCCTGGGCCCCGAAGGTCCACCGGATCCACCGGGATCCCTCCCCGACATGCCTACCAGTCGGTATGGTGAGCGGGTCCGGCGCGTCATCGCGGCCTCGCCGCCGTCCCTGGGAGAGACCGATGAGCACTGCCCCGCGTATCTGCCCGCTCTGCGAGGCCACCTGCGGGCTGACCCTCACCATCGACGAGGGGAGGGTGACCGGGGCGCGCGGCGATCGCGAGGATGTCTTCAGCCGCGGCTTCATCTGCCCCAAGGGCGCCGCGTTCGGGCAGCTCGACGCCGACCCCGACCGGCTGCGGCGCCCCCTCGTCCGCCGCGCCGGGCAACTCGTGGAGACCGGCTGGGACGAGGCGTTCGCGGCCGTGGCGGAGGGGCTGGCCCCGCTGCTGCGCGAGCACGGCCCGCAGTCCGTGGGGGTCGTGCTCGGCAACCCCAATGTGCACACCGTGGCCGGCGGGCTCTATCCGCCGCTGCTGCTCGGCGCGCTGCGCACCCGTAACGTCTTCAGCGCCAGCACCCTCGACCAGATGCCCAAGCACGTCTCCAGCGGACTGCTGTACGGGGACGCCAACGCGCTTCCGGTGCCCGACCTGGACCGTACGGACCATCTGCTGATGCTCGGCGCCAACCCGCTGGACTCCAACGGCAGTCTGTGCACCGCCCCCGACTTCCCCGGGCGGCTGCGGGCGCTGCGGCGGCGCGGCGGGCGGCTGGTGGTGATCGACCCCCGGCGCACCCGTACGGCCGCGCTGGCCGACCACCATGTGGCGATCCGGCCCGGCACCGACGCCCTGCTGCTCTTCGCCATGGTGCAGGTGCTGTTCGCCGAGGACCTGGTGGCGCCCGGCCCGCTCGCGGAGCACGTCAGCGGGGTGGCGGAGGTGCGGCGGCTGGCCGCGGACTTCCCGCCGGAGGCGGTGGCCGAGGCGTGCGATGTGCCCGCCGAGGAGATCCGCACCCTCGCCCGCGAGCTGGCCGCCGCGTCCCAGGGCGTGGTGTACGGGCGGGTGGGCTCCACCACCGTCGAGTTCGGCACCCTCACCAGCTGGCTGGTCGATGTGGTCAACGTGCTCATCGGGCAGCTGGACCGGCCCGGCGGCATGATGTTCCCGCTCGCCGCGACCGGCCGCCGGGAGCGCCCGGCGCGGCCCGGGAAGGGATTCGCGCTCGGCCGCTGGCACAGCCGGGTCAGCGGATACCCCGAGGCCAAGGGCGAACTGCCCACCGTCGCGCTCGCCGAGGAGATCGAGACCCCGGGCGAGGGGCGGATACGGGCGGTGCTGGCGCTCGCGGCCAACCCCGTGCTCTCCGCGCCGGACGGCGACCGCCTGGACCGGGCGCTGGCCGGGCTCGACTTCATGGTCAGCGTCGATCCGTACCTCAACGAGACCTCGCGCCACGCCCATGTGGTGCTGCCCCCGCCGCCGCCCAGCCGCAGCCCCCACTTCGACTACGCCTTCAACAGCCTGGCCGTGCGCAACCAGGTCCGCTACACCCGCCCCGCCATCCCCCTGGAGGCGGACCGGCTGAGCGAGAGCGCCATCCTGGCGCGGCTGGTGCTGTGCGTGAGCGGGAACGGCGGCGCCGACCCGGAGGCGGTGGACGCGATGGCGATCCAGGGGACCCTCGGCAAGGAGGTCGCCGACCCGCACTCCCCGGTGCACGGACGCGAGCCCGGCGAGCTGGCCGCGCTGCTGACCGGGGTGGACGGCCCCGAGCGCCGGCTGGACATGATGCTGCGACTGGGCCCGTACGGCGACGGCTTCGGCGCCGACCCCGACGGGCTGAGCCTGGAGAAGCTGCTCGCCCATCCGCACGGTATCGACCTGGGGCCGCTGCGGCCGCGCGTTCCCGGGCTGCTGAAGACCCGCAGCGGCACGGTGGAGCTGTGCCCGGAGCCGCTGGCCGCCGATGTGGACCGGCTGCGCCGGTCGCTGGCCGACCGGCCCTCGGGGCTGCTGCTGGTCGGCCGCCGCCATCTGCGCTCCAACAACAGCTGGATGCACAACGTCCCGGCCCTGATGGGCGGCAGCAACCGCTGCACGCTCCAGGTGCACCCCGAGGACGCCACCCGGCTGGGCCTGGCGGACGGCGGTCTGGCCCGGGTCAAGGGCGAGGGCGGGGAGCTGGAGGTGCCGGTCGAGGTGACGGACGCGGTACGGGCCGGAGTGGTGAGCCTGCCGCACGGCTGGGGCCATGCCCGGCCCGGCGTCCGGCTGTCCGTGGCCGGGGCCCGGCCCGGGGTCAATGTCAACCAGCTCTTCGACGGCTCACGGCTGGATCCGCTCTCGGGGACGGCGGTGCTCAATGGCCACCCGGTGCGCGTATCACCCTCGCTACGGCACTGACCTGGGGTTTTGCGCTTATTGCTCACGCGTCAAGACCTTGTTAACGGAAAGTTGCGGCACCTAACGTCGCCTCGACCGCCAAATCTGGGGGAGTTCAAAGGCGAACGTGAGGTAGCCAACTATGCTGACCATCCTCGGCTTCGTCATGATCGCGACATTCCTTGTCCTGATCATGATGAAGAAGATGTCCCCGATGGGCGCCCTGGTGCTCATCCCCGCGCTGTTCTGTGTGCTTGTCGGGAAGGGGGCGCACCTCGGGGACTACGTCCTCAAGGGCGTCGGCGATCTGGCACCCACGGCCGCCATGCTGATGTTCGCGATCATCTACTTCGGGGTGATGATCGACGTCGGCCTCTTCGACCCGATCGTCCGGCTCATCCTGCGGTTCTGCAAGGCGGACCCGATGCGGGTGGTGGTCGGCACCGCGATCCTCGCGGCGATCGTCTCGCTCGACGGCGACGGCTCCACCACCTTCATGATCACCGTGTCGGCCATGGTGCCGCTCTACCGGCGGCTGAAGATGAGCCTGGTGGTGATGACCGGTGTCGCGGCCATGGCCAACGGCGTGATGAACACCCTGCCCTGGGGCGGCCCGACCGCCCGCGCCGCCACCGCGCTCAAGGTCGACGCCAGCGACATATTCGTGCCGATGATCCCGGCCCTCGCGGTCGGTCTGCTCTTCGTGATCGCCCTCTCCTACGGCCTCGGCCTGCGGGAGCGCAAGCGGCTCGGCGTGCTGACGCTGGACGAGGTCACCGCCGGCGACCCGGAGCAGGTGCTGGTCGGCGCGGGCTCCGGCGGCAAGGGGGCCAAGGGCCGTAAGGGCGTCAAGGCCGCGCTGACCGGCGGCGGCGCGGGCTCCGGCACCGACGCGGAGGCCCAGTCCCCGAACGGCTCCGGCTCCTCGAGCGGCTCCGGCTCCTCGGATTCCTCCTCCCACGAGGGTGAGGACGCCGACGAGTTCAAGGGGCTCGACCCCCACCGCGCCACCCTGCGCCCCAAGCTCTACTGGTTCAACGCGGCCCTGACCGTCGCCCTGCTCGCCCTGATGGTGACCGAGACCATGCCGATCCCGGTCCTCTTCCTGCTCGCCGCCGCCGTCGCGCTCACCGTCAACTTCCCGAACATGAACGACCAGAAGGCGCGGGTGGCCGCGCACGCCGAGAACGTCGTCAACGTCTCCGGCATGGTCTTCGCCGCGGCCGTCTTCACCGGCGTCCTCACCGGCACCGGCATGGTCGAGCACATGGCCCGCTGGCTGGTCGACGGCGTCCCCGAGGGCATGGGCCCGCACATGGCCATCGTCACCGGTGTGCTGTCCCTCCCGCTCACCTACTTCATGTCCAACGACGGCTTCTACTTCGGCATCGTGCCGATCCTCGCCGAGGCCGGGGCCGCCCACGGGGTGTCCGCACTGGAGATCGCCCGCGCCTCGCTCGTCGGACAGGCCCTGCACATGTCGAGCCCGCTGGTCCCCGCCGTCTACGTGCTCGTCGGGATGGCGAAGGTCGAATTCGGCGACCACACCCGGTTCACCGTGAAATGGGCGGCGCTCACCTCCCTGGTGGTGCTCGCCGCGGGTCTCGCCTTCGGCATCATCTGACCCGTGAAGATAACGAAGCCCGGTAGGGGCTGGCTGCTGCGCCTGGTCATCGCCTTCTCGTTCACCCAGGGGGCGGTGAGCATGGCGCGGCCGGCCGTCTCCTACCGGGCGCTCGCGCTCGGGGCCGACGCCCGTGCCATCGGCGTGATCGCCGGTATCTACGCCCTGCTGCCGCTGTTCGCCGCCGTACCCCTCGGACGGCGCACCGACCACGGGCGGTGCGCCCCGCTGCTGCCCATCGGGGTCGCCCTCATCGCCACCGGCTGTGCGTTCAGCGGCACGGCCGGATCGCTGCCCGCGATGGCCGCGTGGAGCGGGGTGATGGGCCTCGGCCATCTGTCGTTCGTCATCGGCGCCCAGTCCATCGTGGCCCGCCAGAGCGCGCCCGAGGACCAGGACCGCAACTTCGGCCACTTCACCATCGGCGCCTCGCTCGGCCAGCTCATCGGGCCCGTCGCGGCCGGTCTGGTGGTCTCCGAACACGACGGGGCGATGGGCCGCACCAGCGCCGCCGCGCTGTTCGTCTCCGCCGCCCTCGCGGCCTTCTCCGTCACCTCGCTGTGGCGCATCGAGCGCCGCCCCGGCGGAACGGCGGCCGGGCGTGCCGAGGAGGCCCCGGCCCGCAAGGTCTCCGTACGGTCCATCCTGACCACCCGCGGGGTCGCCTCCGGCATGTTCATCAGCCTCGCGGTGCTCTCCGCCACCGACATCCTCACCGCCTATCTGCCGGTCGTCGGCGAACAGCGCGGCATCTCGCCCGCGGTCGTCGGGGTGCTGCTCAGCCTGCGCGCCGCCGCCACCGTGGCCTGCCGGCTCGCCATGACCCCGATGATCCGGTTGATGGGCCGCACCGTGCTGATGGCCGTCAGCTGTCTGGGCGCCGCGCTGCTGTGCGCGGGCATCGCCCTGCCGGTGCCCGCCTGGGCGCTCGGAGTGCTGCTGGCCGGGCTCGGCTTCTGCCTCGGCGTCGGCCAGCCGCTGTCCATGACGACCGTCGTCCAGGCGGCCCCCGAGGGGGCGCGCAGCACGGCCCTCGCGCTGCGGCTCACCGGCAACCGGCTCGGCCAGGTGGCCGCGCCCGCCTCCGCCGGTGTGCTCGCGGGGCTCGCGGGCACCGCCGCCCCCTTCGTCATGCTGGGCGGACTGCTCCTGATCTCGGCGGCGATAGCCGTCCGGCCGCTGCGTGGTCGCCCGGCGGAGGATCCTGCCGGGGATCCCGCCGCGGATCCCGCCGGGGACCGGCCGGTGCCGCAGAAGCGGCGTACGGAGGAGTCGTCCTCGGCCTCGCGGGGCACGGGACGGCCACCCCGGTGAGCCGGCAGTGAGAGTGAGATGGCCTCAGGGCCGCTCGCCGTCGACCATGTCCAGCCACGCCTTGGAGGCGTCCCCGAACGGCTCGGCGCGCCCCTCGACCGCCTCCATCAGCCACCGCCCCGCCGCCTCGGCCTCCGCTACGACGTCCGCCGGATAGCCGTACCGCACCTGGTGCTCGGCGAACTCGTCCTCGTCGTCCAACAGGGTCCTGCCGTCCGCCCGCTTGCGGATCACATCGAGGTCCAGGTCCACCATCGTGACCTCGTGGGAGGAGACCCACCGCGCAGGTGTGGCGATGTCGCAGTAGATCTCGGTCTCCCGGGGCGGGGCGTTGAACGCCGCGGTCCACCACGCGTCGCGCGGGAGGAGGACCACATGCGCGCAGGCGATCGGCACCATCGGGCCGTATCCCTTGCGCATGACGCCACCGCCGGGCAGCCCCAGCCAGACCCCATGGTCGTCCTCGCCCAGCCTGCGCATCCGCAGATTCCAGTGCAGAGAGCCGTCGTACTTGCGGTAGTTGACGGATACGAGATCTGGCATGAGCCGATCCTATGCGGTGGCCGGAGCGGCATGCCGCCTCATATCGGTGCGAGCTATCGGCCCCTGGCTGCCCGAGCCCGTGCTGACCGGACCGGACACCCCCGACACCGCGATCCGCACCGAATCGGTGTCCCTGGCGATGCTGGTGGTCCTGGAGACCCTGACCCCCTTGCAGCGCGCGGTGTTCGTGCTGCGCGAGGCGTTCGCCTACGACCACGCGGAGATCGCCGCGATCCTGGGCCGCAGCCCGGCCGCCGTCGACGCCCTGATGGACGTCCTGGCCCCCGAGGTGGTCATGTGGAGCGACGGCGGGGGCAAGCGCCGCGCCGCGCTCCGCGTGATCGAGGGCCGGGAGAAGGCGGCCCGCCTGGTGGCCGCCGTCAGCGGCCGGCTGCCCAGCTTCCACGCGCGCCCGGTACAGATCAACGGGGGCCCGGGGGTGGTCCTGTTCATCGGCGGAACGCTGTACGCGGCCGCGGTGTTCGACCCCGCGCCGGACGGCGAGCGGGTGCGCGGCATCTATGGCCTGATCAACCCCGACAAGCTCGGGCGACTCGCCGAGTCCGTCCACCCCTCGGCTGTAAGACTGGCCCCATGACAGAGCTGAACGGGGAACCGGCGGGCATCCGCGAGCTGACGGCGCTGGCCATGACCAACTACGGCCACTTCACCACCATGCGGGTGGAGGCCGGGCGGGTACGCGGGCTGTCCCTCCATCTCGACCGGCTGGTACGGGACTGCGGTGTGCTGTTCGGCACCGACCCGGACCGGGACCGCATCCGCGAACTGGTCCGGCGCACGGTCGCGGACACCACGGGACCGCTCACTGTCCGGGTGACCGTATACGACCCCGACCTCGGGCTGGAGCGGCCCGGAGCCGAGGCCACGCCGCGGATCCTGGTCACCACCCGGCCCGCCGCCGCGCCCTCGCTGCCCCCGCTGAACGTGCGCATCGCACCGCACCACCGCGACCTGCCGGAGGTCAAACACGTCGGCCTCTTCGGGCTGCTGCGGCTGCGCCGCCTGGCTCAGCTCGACGGCTACGACGATGTGCTGCTGACGGACGAACGGGGCGCGGTGTCCGAGGGCGCGACCTGGAACGTGGGGTTCTTCGACGGCGATCGCCTGCTGTGGCCGGACGCCACGTGCCTGCCCGGCGTCACCCAGCAACTGCTCCGCCGCGGCCACGGCGGCCCGCAGCACACCGAGCGGATCGACCCCGACCGGTTCGGCGAACTGCAGGCGGCCTTCGCGCTGAACGCGGGGGCGGGCGTGCGCCCGATCCGGTCGATCGACGGGGTGGAGTTCGACCCGGAGCATCCGGTCCTGGACACCTTGCGCAAGGTGTACGCCGCGACGGAAGCGGAACCGCTGTAGGACGGTCCGCATGAGGGGTGTCCGGCGGATCGTGCCGCCTGCGGCGGACTGCTCCCCTCCCCGCCCCTTCCCGAAACTGGGACTCCGCCCCAGACCCCGAAACCGGGGCTCTGCCCCAGGCCCCGGGTCGGGGTATCGGTATGCGGCTCCGCCGCGTGGCAGGGGGTCCGCCCCTGGATCCCGGGTCCAGGGGCGGACCCCCTGGTGTCGGGAAGGGGCGGGTAGGGGAAAGATCCGTCGGACCCCCTAGACGGCACGTGTGAGCGGGCTCGCGTGCGGCCGCCCGGCGGGAGGCGGCCCGTGGCGGGCCGCCCGCCTGCGGCGGGTCCGCCGCCCGGGGTGCCGGGCGGTGGACCCGTGAGCCGCCATGCGTCGTGGGCCGGTCAGCCGGTGAGAGCCCGGTCGTTGTCGCGGCGCGGGGGCGGTGTTGTTGGTGGCCGCGGCTCCGCCCACCAGCGCCTTGAACGGCACCTTCTGCGAACGGATCTCGCCGACCAGCCGGTCCGCGTCGTCCGCGCCGGCCGTCTCCGGCACCACGGAGACGTAGCCGGCGTCCCCCGAGGCGAAGCGCGCGTAGCGCTGGTCGGGCCGGTGGGCGCGGAGTTCCCCGGCCGGGTGGGCACCGAGACGGCGGCGGCCCATGAGCGTCCACCGCGGCCCCGGACAGGGCCTAAGCGCTTGCTCACTCTCCGTGTAGGGTGTGCGCCATGGACGCGGAGCCCAAGAACACCGGAGGCAAGGTCGAGCCCTGGGGCGACATCACCCCCGACGCCGCCCGGCGGCTGGTGAGCGCCGCCGTGCACGCCTTCGCGGAGCGTGGCTACCACGCCACCACCACCCGGGACATCGCCAGCCGCGCCGGAATGAGCCCGGCCGCGCTCTACATCCACTACAAGACCAAGGAAGAGCTGCTCTACCAGATCAGCAAGGTCGGCCATGAGCGCGCCCTGACGATCGTGGAGCGGGCGCGGGACAGCGAAGGCACCCCCGCCGAGCGGCTGGCCGACGCCGTCCGCTCCTTCGTCCGCTGGCACGCCGAGCACCACACGACCGCGCGCGTGGTGCAGTACGAGCTCGGCGCGCTCGCGGAGGAGCACCACGCCGAGGTCATCGCGGTCCGCAAGGCCACGGACGGGGCGGTGCGCTCGATCATCGAGGACGGGGTGAAGGCGGGCGTCTTCGACGTCCCGGACGTCCGTGGCACCACGGTCGCGGTGCTGTCCCTGTGCATCGACGTCGCCCGCTGGTTCAACGCCGGCGGGCGCAGCACCCCCGATGAGGTCGGCGACCTCTACGCGGGTCTGGTGCTGCGCATGGTGGGCGCCGGCGGCGGTCAGACGTAGTAGCGGACGATGGATTCCGCCACGCACACCGGCTTGTTGCCGCCCTCCCGCTCCAGGGTCACCGTCAGCGTCATCTGGAGACCGTCCTTGACCTCGGCCACCTCCACGATGCGGCCGGTGGCGCGCAGCCGGGAGCCGACCGGGACGGGGGAGGGGAAGCGGACCTTGTTGACGCCGTAGTTGATGCCCATGCGCACGCCCTCGACCCGCAGCAGCTGCGGGGTGAACGACGGCAGCAGGGACAGCGTCAGATAGCCGTGCGCGATCGTGGTGCCGAACGGACCGGCGGCGGCCCGCTCCGGGTCCACATGGATCCACTGGTGGTCGCCGGTCGCGTCGGCGAACAGATCGATGCGCTTCTGGTCGATCTCCAGCCAGTCGCTGGGGCCGAGTTCCTCGCCGACCGCGGACCGCAGTTCATCGGGCGAGGTGAAGATCCTGGGCTCTGCCATACGTGCCTCCCGGGCAACCACTCACTAAGCGACTGCTCAGCATGGTCGGCTGACCTGGGCCCTGTCAACGCGGCCCGCGCCGACGCGGCCATCGGCGAGCGTCGGTGATCGACGGGCGTCGGTGATCGACGGCTGTCTCAGGGTGATTCCGGCGCGCTCGCCGGTCGTCCGATGCTCAAAGGGTCCGACGAGCGCGCTCCCGGCCGGGGCGGCCGGGTGTCATACGGCGGCGTACCGGCTCATCCGGACCACGCGCCGTGCCGCCGCCAGGGCCTCGGTGGTCAGCAGCGGCAGCGGCACCACGATGCCGCAGTCCGCGCAGACCGGCCCGGCCGAGGGATAGCGGTCCAGGTCCTCGCGCCAGACCAGGCCCGGCCGGATGCATACCGGGCAGGCCGCCCCAGGGCCCGACTCCATCGCCGCGATCAGCCGTCGCAGCACATCCGCGAGGCGGTCGCCGGGATGGGCCGAGGGGCTCTCGCAGGGAATGATGTCGCATCCGCCCCAGGTGCGCAGATGCCAGTCGTCGACAGCGCTCGGCTGCCGGATGCCGAGAAGTTTCTCCTGCCTGCGCCGGGCGGCGAAGTCCGCCTCGTACGCGAGCCACAGTGTGCGGGCCTCCTCGAGCTCCTCAAGGGCGGTGAGCAGTCGTAGGGGGTCCGGCCTGCGATCCTCCGGGGTCATCCCGGAGCGGGTGCACAGATGATGCCAGGTCGCCCGGTGCCCGTACGGCGCGAACCGTTCCAGGCATTTGCGCAGCGATGTGCGCCGGGCGGTGATGTGTCTGCGTGGATTGCGAACCTCTCGGGCAAGTGCTCTGAAACCGGCCACTTCCTACCACCTCCGCGATTGCGGACCCGACTCGTTGTCGAATGGACGTAACGCAGCGCGATCCGGATCCATCGAATTCCCTGGATCTTCGCGGGCAGTCCTCATCCGTCCGCAAATGGAAAGAAGTTGACGCCCGCTCACCTTCCGGGCCGCTAATACCGCCGGTAACCTCCGTCCGACGGCAATCGGGAGGAGCGCACATGCGACGACGAACCCCCAGGCCCACCAGAACCCGCAGGCTCACCAGTACCGTGCTCGCCGCGGCCGCCGCGCTCGGCCTCGGCATCGCCCTCGCGGCCCCGGTGCCCCAGCCGGCCCGGGCGCAGCCCGCCGCGGCGGCCGCCACCGACTACTGCCGGGGCCAGTGCTCCGACATCCTCCCGCCGGGCGCCACCGGCAACGCCACCCTCGCCGACATCCTCGCCAACCGGGTGCTGGGCACCCACCCCGAGCACACCGCCGACCAGCTCGGCCCGTACGGCGATCTGGCGAGCGGCTACCCCACCCTCACCGACGACAAGCTGAACAGCTTCTTCAACGACTCCTCCTTCGGAGTCCCCGCCGACCAGGTCGCCTCCGTGACCAAGCCGCGCGACGACGTCACGATCACCCGCGACAAGAAGACCGGCGTCCCGCACATCCAGGGCACCACCCGCGAGGGCACCGAGTACGGCGCCGGATACGCCGCCGCCCAGGACCGGCTGTGGCTGATGGACCTCTTCCGCCATGTGGGCCGCGGCGAGCTGACCCCCTTCGCCGGTGGCGCCCCCGCCAACCAGGGCCTGGAACAGGACTTCTTCCGCCAGGCGCCGTACACCGAAGAGGACTACCAGGCGCAGATCGACTACATCCTCGCCACCGGCGGGGAGCGCGGCCGCCAGGCGCTGGCCGACGCCCAGGCGTATGTCGACGGGATCAACGCCTACGCCAAGAAGTCCAAGGACGGCCGGTACTTCCCCGGTGAGTACGTGCTCACCGGCCATATCGACGCGATCACCAACGCCGGTGAGATCCAGCCGTTCAAGCTCACCGACCTGATCGCGCTGGCCTCCGTCGTCGGCGCGCTCTTCGGCAACGGCGGGGGCGGCGAGGTGGAGGGCGCGCTCTCGCTGCTCGCCGCCCAGCAGAAGTACGGCCTCGCCGAGGGCACCAAGGTGTGGGAGTCCTTCCGGGAGCGCAACGACCCGGAGGCGGCGCTGACCGTACGCGACGGCAGCTTCCCGTACGCCGGCAAGCCCGCCGCGCCCAAGGGCACCGCCCTGCCCGACAGCGGCTCGGTCACCCCCGAACAGCTCGTCTACGACCGCGAGGGCGGCGCCGCCACCAAGGCCCGCACCCAGGTCAAGGCCCCCAAGTCGTCCCTGGAGCCGCTGCGCGGCATCTACGACGACGGGGTGCTGCCCCGCGATCTGTTCAGCCGCAAGAAGGGCATGTCCAACGCGCTCGTGGTCTCCGGCAAGTACACCGAGAGCGGCCACCCGGTGGCCGTCTTCGGCCCCCAGACCGGCTACTTCGCCCCGCAGCTGCTGATGCTCCAGGAGATCCAGGGCCCGGGGATCAGCGCCCGCGGCGCCTCCTTCGCGGGGGTCGGGATGTACGTCCAGCTCGGCCGGGGCCAGGACTACGCCTGGAGCGCCACCACCTCCGCCCAGGACATCACCGACACCTACGCGGTCGAGCTCTGCTCCCCGGACGGCTCCGCGCCGTCCAAGGACTCCACGTACTACCGCTATCGCGGCGACTGCGTGCAGATGGACAAGCTGGAGCGGCGCAACGCCTGGAAGCCCACCCTCGCCGACTCCACCGCCGCCGGTTCGTACCGGATGCAGGTCTACCGCACCAAGTACGGGCTGGTGACCCATCGCGCGACCGTCGGCGGCAAACCGGTGGCCTACACCGTGCTGCGCTCCACCTACCGCCACGAGGCCGACTCCATCGTCGGCTTCCAGATGCTCAACGACCCCGGCTATGTGACCGACGCCAAGTCCTTCCAGAGCGCGGCACAGCACATCAACTACACCTTCAACTGGTTCTACGCCGACTCCCGGCAGACCGGCTACTACAACAGCGGGCTCAACCCGGTGCGCGCCGCGGACGTCGACTCCTCGCTGCCGGTGAAGGCCGAAACCGCCTATGAGTGGCGGGACTTCGACCCGAAGGACAACACCTCCGCCGCCACCCCGCCCGCCGAACACCCCCAGTCCATCGACCAGGACTACTACATCAGCTGGAACAACAAGCTGGCCAAGGACTACAGCGCGGCCGGTTTCGGCAACGGCTCGGTGCACCGCGGCAACCTCCTCGACGACCGGGTGCGCGCCCTGGTCCGCAAGGGCGGTGTCACCCGCTCCGCGCTCACCCGGGCCATGGCCGAGGCCGCCGTCACCGATCTGCGCGGCGAGGACGTGCTGCCGGAGCTGCTGAAGGTGGTGCGCTCCAAGCCCATCGACGATCCCCAGCTGGCCACGGCCGTACAGCAGCTGGACTCCTGGCAGTCGGCGGGCTCACAGCGCCATGAGACCAGCGCCGGCTCGCACACCTACGGGCACGCCGACGCGGTACGGATCATGGACGCCTGGTGGCCGCTGCTGGTCGAGGCCGAGTTCAAGTCCGGCCTGGGCGACGGGCTCTACGACGCGCTGCGCGCCAATCTGACGGTCGACGAAGCGCCCTCGGCCGGACACGGCCCCACCGGCTCGCACGCCGGGTCGTCCTTCCAGTACGGCTGGTGGTCCTATGTCGACAAGGATCTGCGCACGGTCCTCGGCGAGGACGTCAAGGGCCCGCTGGCCCGCCCGTACTGCGGCGGCGGACAGCTCGGTGCCTGCCGTGACGCCCTGCTGACCAGCCTGAAGACGGCCGTGGGCAAGACCGCCGCCCAGGTCTACCCGGGGGACGACAACTGCTCCGCGGGCGACCAGTGGTGTGCCGACGCCATCATCCAGCGGCCGGTCGGCGGGCTCACCCACGACAAGATCAGCTGGCAGAACCGGCCCACCTTCCAGCAGGTGGTGGAGTTCCCGGCGCACCGCTGAGGCCCTGAGGGGCGGGGACTCGCACCCGGCGAGGCCCCGCCCCGGTCCGCTACCCCGGTCCGCTACCCCGCTCCGGTCCGCTACCCCGCTCCGATCCGGCCCGCGCGCAGCACCACCCGGGCCAGCTCCTCATGGCAGATGTCGCTGTGCGCCCCGGCCGGCGGCACACCGTGCCGGACCACCTCCGAGACATCGACGCTCACACAGCCTCCGTCCGGGAACGGGCCGTCCAGCGCCTCGGCCAGCTCCAGCCGCGGGCAGTCCGCCACCGCCCGGACGCCGTCGTACCCCATCGCCCCCCAGCGGATGTCGCCCGGCAGCAGCGAGGCATCGTCCCAGGACACCCGCGACGCCACCGGATACAGCAGCCCGAGCGCCGTGTCATGGCGCGAATGGCAGGACACCACCGGCCCGCTGACCCGGCGCGGGGCGTCGTGCAGCACCCCGCCGCGGTCGGCGGCGTGCGGCAGCCGCTCGGCGAAGGCGTAGTGCGAGAACGCCCCCTGGAGCAGGGTCACCGAGGCCACCGTGGCGCCCTCCGCCATCCCGGTCAGCGCGAACGACACCAGCCGGCCGCCGAAGCTGTGGCCGACCAGATGGAGCCGCGGCGCGGGCC
Source organism: Streptomyces endocoffeicus (assembly GCF_016741935.1). Classification (GTDB taxonomy): domain Bacteria; phylum Actinomycetota; class Actinomycetes; order Streptomycetales; family Streptomycetaceae; genus Streptomyces; species Streptomyces endocoffeicus. Next base: position 148,186 of record NZ_JAERRG010000011.1, read on the forward strand.
GGAGGGCCGCGAGTGCGCCGAGCACCGGCCCGAGGCCCTCGCGCCCGACCGTGCCGGCCCGCCGCTTCATCACGTAGTACGTCCCCTGGCGCAGCAGCTCGTGCGCCCCGTCCCAGAGGCCGCCGAGCCCGCTGTCGAAGACGGCGCGGTCCTCGGCGTCGGTCTTCCCGCGCGCCTCGGTGAGCGCGGCGGCGAACCGCTCACAGACCTCGGTCACGTCCTCCCCGAACATCGCCGGTACGCCGTCCTCGTCCGGCTCCGCGTCCGTGTCCGCCACGTCCCCCGCGCCGCCGGACATCCCGCGGACCCGCACCAGACCGCGCAGCAGCACCGCGAACTCGTCCAGCGCCACCGGCCGTTCCGGCCGCTCGGCCAGCAGCTCCGCGAGGCGCGCCACGATCTGCTGCCGCCCCGGGAAGACCAGGTCCAGCGCCCGGTGGGTGTCCGCGTCGAGCCCCGGCGGCGCCCCGGGCGCCTGTTCCCGGGGTAACCCCCCGAGCGACTCGTCGGCGAACCGCATCGACGGCCACACCACTCCCACATAGCCCGGCCGCGCCGGGCCCGCCTCGCCGAGCAGCCCCGGGAAGGGCGCGAAGAAGCGGTCGTACAGTCGTGTGGCCATCGTCCGGGTGTTGTTCCAGCCGTGCGAGAACACCACCAGATCGGTGAGCTCCTGCTGAGCGGCCTGTTCCAGCAGCCGGTCCCGCTGCCGGGTGTCGACGTCCCCGTCCGCGTCGAATCTCAGCTCCCAGTACGGCCTTACGCTCATCCCCGTCATCGTTCTTTCCCCTCGGATGGTCCGATGTGCGTGCATCGTCCCAACTGCTCCGACCGCTGGCCATACGACACGCGTACGGTCGCCGTCGGACAATCGGCCAGCCGTTCGACTTACCCGGAATGGGACGGGCGGAACCTGGAATGCCGGGCTCCGTCACCGTCCGGCGATAGGGAATTCCCGAATATCCATCGGAAGAATATCGCCGCTGTACTCGGGATCAGTACATGACAAGGCGCTGCACTATGCTGCGAACGGAAACGTCATTGGGGTGCCGAATACTCTTCGAGCGGAAGGCCGGAATGCCCTTAAAAGATCGATGGCAGTACCCGACGGCGCTGCTGGACACCACGATGGACCAGCTCAGGACGTTGCTCGCGGTCCATGAGGCGGGCACCGCGCTGGGCGCCGCCCGGCTGCTGGGGCGGGAGCAGTCCAGTGTGCAGAAACAACTGGACACCCTGAACCGGAACTTCGGCGCACTGTGCGGAGAGCCGCTGGTGGTCAAACGGGGACGCAGTCAGAATGTGCTCTTCACCGCGACCGGGGAGTCGCTCGCCGGACTCGCGCGCGGCACCCTGGAGGACTGGCGGGAGGGGCTGCACGACTCCCGCCGCCGGCTCGGCAGCCGGCTCGTGGTCGGCTCCACCCGTTACACCCTCGGCTTTCTGCTGAATGCCGTGGAGCTGGTCACCGCGGAATTCGACGGCCGGGGCGTCGAGCTCAAGGTCGAGCATGTGCGCACCCGGGATCTGCTCCAGCGGCTCGACGCCAAGGAACTCGACCTGGTCTGCGGCAGCGTGCTCACCACGGCGGGCCACGACGGCCGGCTCGACGGCTTCGAGGTGATGGAGTGGCGGCGCAGCGGGCTGTCCCTGGTCACCAACATCGACGCCGAGGAGCTGCCCGGACCCTCGGTCCCGGTGAGCGAGCTGCCCGGACTGCCGCTCGCGGTCTCCGCCGACGGCCTCATACCCGGCTTCCTGCGCGGCTGGTTCGGCGCCCGCTACCGCCAGGAGCTGCATATCGCGGCCGAGATCGACACCGTGCAGTACGGTCTCGAGCTGCTCTCCTCGGGGGTGCTGCGCGGCTGTGTGCTGGTCACCGAGGGCATCGGCGACGCGGTGGCCCACGGGCGGATCCGGGCCGGTGCCGGGCTGCGCACCCTGGAGCTGACCGATGGCATGGGGCCGGAGCTGGAAGTGCTGGTCGGGGTGTTCGTACGGGCCGGGGAGCGCAGCGCGCAGGACGCCGGCCATCCGCTCAATGTGCTGTGGAGCGCGCTCGCCGGGGAGAACGCGCGGTGGCGCAGCGTCATGCGCAAGGAGCGCCCCGGCCGGTAACCCGCCAGTCGTCGGCGGGTAACCCCGCGGCCGTCCGCGCGGTGGCGGATATGCCTCTTCCGTTTACACATACCGACTGGTTAGTCTGCGCTGGGCGGAAGCCGTGCCGGGCAGGAGCCGAACCGGGCGGAAGCCGATCCGAGTCGAGTCGAGCCGATCCGAGGAGCTGCGAATCGTGGGTACCGTGCGTGGGGCGCGTGTAGTGGTCACCGGAGCGGGCGGCGGCATCGGCGCCGCCCTCGCCCGGCGCTTCGCCGCCGAGGGCGCCCGGGTCGTGGTCAACGACCTCGACGCCGCCAAGGCCGCGTCCGTCGCCGGGGAGATCGGCGGGATCTCCGTACCCGGTGACGCCTCCGGTGTCGTACCCGCGGCCCGCGAGGCGCTGGGCGGCTCCATCGACATCTTCTGCGCCAACGCGGGCGTCGGCCACGACGGCGGCCCCGAGGCCGACGACTCGCTGTGGCAGCAGTCCTGGGACGTCAATGTGATGGCCCATGTGCGGGCCGCCCGGGAACTGCTGCCCGAGTGGCTGGAGCGCGGCAGCGGCCGCTTCGTGGCCACCGTCTCCGCGGCCGGGATCCTCACCATGATCGGCTCGGCGCCGTACGCCGTCTCCAAGCACGCCGCGCTCGCCTTCGCCGAATGGCTCTCGGGCACCTACCGCCACCGCGGCATCGGCGTCCACGCCGTCTGCCCGCAGGGGGTGCGCACCGACATGCTCACCGCCTCCGGGACCGCCGGGGAGCTGGTGCTGGCGCCCTCCGCGATCGAGCCCGAGCAGGTGGCCGACGCCGTCCTCGCGGGCATCGACGAGGAGCGCTTCCTGATCCTTCCGCACCCCGAGGTGGCCCGTCACTACGCCTCCCGCGCCGGCGACACCGACCGCTGGCTGGGCGGCATCAACAAGCTGCAGCGCAAGCTCGAAGATCTCGAGGCGATCGAGGCGGCGTCCGGGACCTCGGGCTGACCCCGCGGCCCGGCGCTCCCGTATCTTTCGTACCCCTCCGCCCGCCACCCTCACCCCCGTCGAGACAGGGCCGCACCCATGACCACGTACCAGGACCAGCCATGGCTCGCTCAGCTCAATGAGAAACAGCGCCAACCGATCGTCCCGCGGCCGAGTCCGCTGCACGCGTTCCGGGACGCCGTGCGCACCGCCCCCGACCATCCGGCGCTCGCCTACTTCGACGGACGGCTGACCTACCGGGAGGTCGACGAGCTCTCGGACGGGGTGGCCGGCCATCTCGCCGAGCGCGGCTTCCGGCCCGGCGACCGCGTCGCGATCATGCTCCAGAACACCCCGCACTTCGTGCTCGCGCTGCTGGGGGCGTGGAAGGCGGGCGGTACGGTCGTGCCGGTCAACCCCATGTACAAGGGCGCCGAGCTCGCGCACATCCTCGGCGACGCCGAGGTGAGCGCCCTGGTCTGCTCCCGCCACGGCTGGGAGGACTACATACGCGACACGGCCGCCGCGTCCCCGGTACGCATCGCGCTCACCGCCGACGCCCGCGACCTGCAGACCCGCGACGACGAGCGGGTGCTGCGCGACCAGCCCATCCCGGTCCCCGAGGACACCGAGGACCTCCTCGCCGTCGCCCGCGCCGGGGTCCGCCCACCGTCCGTCCCCGCCCCCGGCGCCGATGACATCGCGCTGATCAGCTACACCTCCGGGACCAGCGGCACCCCCAAGGGCGCCACCAACACCCACGGCAACATCTCCTACAACGCCGACCGGCAGCACCTCCTCCATGAGCTGCCCACCGGTTCGACGCTCTTCGCGCTGGCCCCGCTGTTCCACATCACCGGCATGGTCTGCGAGCTCTGCGCGTGCATGGCCGGAGCCGGCACCCTGGCCCTGGCCTACCGCTTCGAGACCGGCGTCGTCCTCGACGCCTTCGCCGAGCACCGCCCCCTCTACACCGTGGGCCCCTCCACCGCCTTCATGGCGCTGATGGCCCACCCCCGGGCCACCCGCGACCACTTCTCGTCCTTCCGCATCATCTCCTCCGGCGGCGCCCCGCTGCCGCCCGCGCTGGTCGAGCGCTTCCAGTCCGGCCTCGGCCCGTATCTGCACAACGGCTACGGGCTCACCGAGTGCACCGCGCCCTGCGCCAGCGTCCCGCCCGGGGTCCGCGCCCCCATCGACCCGGTCTCCGGCACCCTCGCCGTCGGCGTCCCCGGCGCCGACACCATCGTGCGCATCGCGGACGACGAGGGGCGGGACGTGCCGTTCGGCGAGCAGGGCGAGATCGTCGTCAGCGGCCCGATGGTGGTCCCCGGCTACTGGCGGCGCCCGGAGGCGACCGCGGCCGCCCTCCCCGGCGGGGAACTGCGCACCGGCGACATCGGTTTCATGGACGAGGGCGGCTGGCTGTACGTGGTCGACCGCAAGAAGGACATGATCAACGCCTCGGGGTTCAAGGTGTGGCCGCGTGAGGTCGAGGACGTGCTCTACACTCACCCCGCCGTGCGGGAGGCGGCCGTCGTCGGCAAACCCGACGCGTACCGCGGCGAGACGGTCAAGGCGTATGTGAGCCTCCGATCAGGGGCCGAGGTCACACCGGACGAGCTGTCCGCGTACTGTGCGGAGCGGCTTGCCGCGTACAAGTACCCCCGCGAGGTGGAGATCCTGCCCGAGCTGCCGAAGACGACCAGTGGCAAGATCCTCCGGCGGGAACTGCGAGGATGAGAGAGAAGAGGAAGAGAACGGGTGGCGACCATGGCCAGAGCGACGGACGGTGACGGACAGCCGGTGCCACAGCGGCTGCTGGCCGCTGCCACCCGCCTCTTCGCGGAGCGGGGCTACGACCGGACGTCCGTACAGGAGATCGTCGAGGCGGCGGGCGTCACCAAGGGTGCGCTCTACCACTACTTCGGCTCCAAGGACGATCTGCTCCACGAGATCTACGGCCGGGTGCTCCGGCTGCAGCAGGAGCGGCTGGACGCCTTCGCGGACGCCGACGCGCCGGTGGAGACGCGGCTGCGGGAGGCGGCGGCCGACGTCGTGGTCACCACCATCGAGAACCTCGACGACGCGACCATCTTCTTCCGGTCGATGCATCAACTCAGCCCGGAGAAGCACAAGCAGGTGCGCGCCGAGCGGCGCCGCTACCACGAGCGGTTCCGCGCGCTGATCGAGGAGGGGCAGCGGGCCGGGGTGTTCAGCTCCCGGACCCCGGCGGACCTGGTGGTGGACTACCACTTCGGCTCCGTCCACCACCTGGGCACCTGGTACCGCCCCGGCGGCCGCTGGGCCCCCCAGGAGGTCGCCGACCATTTGGCCGACCTCCTGATGCGCGCGCTACGGCCGTAAACGTCCTCAAGCGCCGGACGGGCTGGAAAATCCAGCCCGTCCGGCGCTTGAGGACCGGGGGTGCGGGGGCGGAGCCCCCGCAAACCCCGCCCCGCCCCAGCTACACGTACCGCTTCAACTCCCGCCGCGCCAGCGACCGCTGATGCACCTCGTCCGGCCCATCCGCCAGCCGCAACGTCCGCGCCGCAGCCCACAGCTCGGCCAGCGGAAAGTCCTGGCTCACCCCACCCGCGCCATGCAACTGCACCGCCCGGTCCAGAATCTCCACCACCGTCCGCGGAGTCGCGATCTTGATGGCCTGGATCTCGGTGTGCGCCGCGCGGTTGCCCGCCGTGTCCATCAGCCAGGCCGTCTTCAGCACCAGCAGCCGCAGCTGCTCGACCGCCACCCGCGCGTCCGCGATCCACTCGTGCACCTGCCCCTGCTGGGCGAGCGCCTTGCCGAACGCCTGCCGGTCCACGGCCCGACGGCACATCAGCTCGATACCGCGCTCGGCCATGCCGATCAGCCGCATGCAGTGGTGGATCCGGCCGGGGCCGAGGCGGGCCTGGGCGATGGCGAAACCGCCGCCCTCCTCGCCGATGAGGTTGCTGACCGGCACCCGCGCCCGGTCGAAGACCACCTCGGCGTGGCCGCCGTGGTAGTGGTCCTCGTAGCCGTACACCCGCATCGCCCGCCGCACCTCGACGCCCGGGGTGTCGCGCGGCACCAGCACCATCGACTGCTGGCGGCGCACATCGGCGCCCTCCGGGTCGGTCTTGCCCATCACGATGAAGATCTTGCAGTCGGGGTTCATCGCCCCGGAGATGTACCACTTGCGCCCGGTGATGACGTAGTCGTCGCCGTCGCGCTCGATCCGGGTCTCGATATTGGTCGCGTCGGAGGAGGCGACCTCGGGCTCGGTCATCGCGAAGGCCGACCGGATCTCGCCCGCGAGCAGCGGCTCCAGCCACTGCTTGCGCTGCCGCTCGTCGCCGAACTGGGCGAGCACCTCCATGTTGCCGGTGTCGGGGGCGGCGCAGTTCAGGGCGGTGGGGGCCAGCTGGGGGCTGTGGCCGGTGATCTCCGCGAGCGGGGCGTACTGGAGGTTGGTCAGCCCCGCGCCGTACTCGGCGTCGGGCAGGAAGAGGTTCCACAGCCCCTGGCGGCGGGCCTCGGCCTTGAGCTCCTCGACGACCGGCGGGGTCAGCCACGGGGAGTCGAGGGCGGCCCGCTGCTTCTCGGCGACCGCCTCCGCGGGACGGACGTACTCGTCCATGAAGGCGAGCAGCTTGGCGCGGAGCTCTTCGGTCCGGGCGTCGAATGCGAAGTCCATGACGGGATCAGCTCTCCTGGAGGGTGGTGAGGCCGTGGTCGATGAAGGCGGGGACGATGTCGCCGATGCGGTCGAAGCCCGCGCCGAGGGTCTGGCCGAGGGTGTAGCGGTAGTGGATGCCCTCGAGGATCACCGCCAGCTTGAAGTAGGCGAAGGCGGTGTACCAGGAGACGCCGCCGACATCGCGCCCCGAACCCTCGGCGTAGCGCTGGATCAGCTCGTCCGTGGAGGGGTGGCCGGGGGCGCCCTGGGTGGAGGAGATGGGGGAGTCGGCGAGATTCGGATGACCGCTGTACATCACGATCAGCCCGAGGTCGGTCAGCGGATCGCCGAGCGTGGACATCTCCCAGTCGAGGATCGCGGTGATCCGGTCGTCGGCGTTCACCAGGACGTTGTCGAGGCGGTAGTCGCCGTGCACGACCGTGGGCGCGGGCGAGGCCGGGAGCGCCTTGGCGAGCCGGGTGTGCAGCTCGTCGATCCCGGCCAGCTCCCGGCTGCGCGAGGCGGTCAGCTGCTTGCCCCAGCGGCGCAGCTGCCGCTCCAGGAACCCCTCCGGGCGCCCGAAGTCGCCGAGCCCGACCTCGGCCGGGTCGACGGAGTGCAGCGTCACGAGCGTGTCGACGAGGGAGAGCACGACCTGCCGGGTGCGCTCCGGGCCGATGCCGGCGAGCTGCTCGGCGGTGCGGTACGGGGTGCCCTCGACGAACTCCATGACGTAGAAGGGCGATCCGATGACCGACTCGTCCTCGCACAGCAGCACCGGCTCCGGCACCGGCACGGCCGTCGGGTGCAGGGCGCTGATCACCCGGTGCTCCCGTGCCATGTCATGGGCGGTGGCGAGCACATGGCCCAGCGGCGGACGGCGGACCACCCAGCGCGACGTGCCGTCGGTAACGGTGTAGGTGAGATTCGAGCGGCCGCCTTCGATCAGCTCGGCGCTCAGCGGCCCGCGCACCAGGCCCGCGCGTTCGCGGTCGAGGTGGGCGCGGAGCCGTTCGAGGTCGAGCCCTGGGGGATTGCCTGCGTTCATCGAACCTCTCTCGTACTCGTATACGGGGAACGGGCGGACCGTTCGTCCCGCCTCATGATGCCGACCAGTCGGTATGTAGTCCAGTGGGTCTCGGGTGCGGGGTTCTGGTTCGGCGGGATGGGCGGCGGTGGGTGGCGCGATGTGGTGCGGATTTGCGGTGGCGGTGGGCGAGCAGGAGCGTCGAAGGGGAGGAGCGGGCAAGAACACGCCGGGACGGGGAACCCGCGAACGACAACCGCGAGCCCACGAAGGAAGCCGCGAACCCGCTGACGAACCGCGAACGACAACCGCGAGCCCGCCACGAACCGCGAAGACCGCGAGGAGCGCCACCATGAAGGCCATCAGCTACCGCCGCTACGGCGGCCCCGAGATCCTGGAGTACGGGGAGCGGCCGGAGCCCACGGTCGGCCCCGACTCCGTGCTGATCAGGGTCAGGGCCGCCGCCGTGAACCCCGTCGACTGGAAGGCGCAGGCCGGATACCTCGAACCGGTCCTGGACGCGGTCTTCCCGGTCATCCCCGGCTGGGACGTCGCGGGGGTCGTGGAGCAGCCGGGCCCGGCGGTGACGGAGTTCCAGCCCGGTGACGAGGTGATCGGGTACGTACGGGAGGACTTCCTCTCCCGGGGCACCTGCGCCGAGTACGTGGCCGCGCCCGTTCGCACCCTCGCCCGCAAACCGCGGAACCTCTCCTTCACGCAGGCCGCGGGCATCCCGCTGGCGGGCCTGACGGCGTACCAGTCGCTGGTGCGGGCGCTGAGGGTCGGCGAGGGTGACACGGTGCTGGTGCACGCGGGGGCGGGCGGGGTCGGCTCGATGGCGGTGCAGCTGGCCCGGCACATGGGGGCGCGGGTGATCGGCACGGCGGGGGAGCGCAACCACGAGTATCTGCGGGCGCTCGGGGCCGAGCCGACCGCGTACGGGGACGGGCTCGCCGACCGGGTCCGCGCCCTCGCCCCGAACGGCGTGGACGCCGTGCTCGACCTCGTCGGCGGCGACGCGCTCGCCGTCTCCTCCGAACTCCTCGCCCCCGAGGGCCGCCTGGCCTCCATCGCCGACCCCGCCGTCCTCGGCCTGGGCGGCCGCTACGTCTTCGTCCGCCCCGACCCCGACGACCTCCAGGACCTCACCGACCTCACCGAACGCGGCGCCCTCGGCGTCGAGGTCTCCGCGGTCTTCCCCCTCCAGAAGACGGCGGACGCACAGCGTCTGAGCATGGAGGGCCACGTCAGAGGCAAGATCGCCATCACCGTGGACTGACGGGTCCGGGAATGTGTTCATGTCCGACGGTGATGAATGTCCGACGGTGATGAATGGCCGAAGTGGTGGTGTGCCAGGCGGACGAAGTCCACGGTGGCGGAGTGCGCCGGGTCGGTGGGCCGGGCGAGGTAGACGGGGACGGGCGCGGCGTCGGCCAGGGGGATGTAGCGCACGCCGGGGTGGGGGTGGTGGTGGCTGGTGCCTTCGGAGGTGACCCCGACCGCCTCGCCGGTGGCGATGGTCGTCAACCACTCGTCCACTCCGGGCACGTCCATCGTGACCGGACGCCGCCCTCGCGGCCATAGCTCGACACCGGTGGTGGCCGCCGTGGAGCACAGCGCCACCATCTGATCGGCCAGGTCCGCCAGGGTCAGCTCGGCGCGGCCCGCCAGGTGGTGGTGCTCGGGCAGTGCCGCCAGACGCGGTTCGCTGGCGAGCTCGACCAACGTGAGCGAGGTGGTGTCGTGCGGACGGACGCGCAGGAAGGCGAGGTCGGCGAGGCCGCGCCGCAGAGCGGCCTCCGGGTCGTCCAGGCGGCGGATCTCCACCCGGACCTCCGGACGCCGTTGGCGCCAGGCCCGCAGCAGCGGGACGGTGTGGCGGCCCAGAGCGGCCCAGGCGAACGCCAGCCTGAGCGGCCGGGGCGGTCCGGCGGGGGCGGCCGCCTCGGCGAGGGCGTCATCGAGCTGACGCAGGATGCGGTGCGCGTGCTCCCACAGACGCAGACCGGCGTCCGTCAGCTCCAGGCGGCGGGTCGTGCGCTCGACCAGCCGGACCCCGAGTCGGCTCTCCAACTGCTCCAGAGTTCGCGACAGGGCGGGCTGGGTGATGTGCAGGGCACGGGCCGCACCGGTCACCGTTCCCTCGTCACCGATCGCCGCGAGCGCCCGCAGATGCCGCATGTCCACATTCATGCCTCCCAAGCATAAGTCCCTGATCAGAAGCATTTCCCTCCGGGCAAGGGGAGTGCCACCGTCAAAGGCATGAACATCTTGCTGATCGGCGCCGCCGGAACCCTGGGCCGGGCCCTCCACACCACCCTGCGCGAGCGCGGCCACCGGGTCCTGACCGTGGGCCGTACCTCTGGCGACCTGCGTCACGACCTGACCGACCCCGAGCAGATCGCCACCCTGTACGAGGCCGCCGGCCCGCTGGACGCCGTGGTCAGCGCCGCCGGCGAGGTCCCCTACAAACCGCTGTCCGAGATGACGCCCACCGACTGGCGCTCCGCCTTCACCGGCAAGGTGCTCCCCCAGATCGAACTGGTCCGCCAAGGCCTGCCCCATGTGGCCGAGCGCGGCTCGTTCACCCTGATCACCGGCATTCCCGTGCGCGAACCCGTTCGCACCGGCACCGCCGCCGCGCTGGCCAACGGTGCCGTGGAAGCCTTCGTCCGCGCCGCGGCCGTCGAGATCGCACCGCGGCGGATCAACGCCGTCAGCCCCAACGTCTTCACCGAGTCCCTGCCCGATTTCGGGGCGTACTTCCCCGGCATGGGCTCGGTTGACCTCACCGACGTCGCCCAGGCATACATCCGCTCCATCGAAGGCGCCCAGACCGGACGCGTCTACGAACTCTGACCGCGTCCCCAGCCGGCCGGCCAGCCAGCCCGTCGGCCGTGCCCGCGAGCACCGGCACCAGGCCCGCCTTACCGCAGCATGACCGCCCCCAGGACGGCCAGGGCGACCGTGCAGGCGACCGCGGCCACGGCCGCCCGCGGGGACAGGGCGGGCGGCCGGGGCGCGTGCATGGCCCGGATGCGCTGGTGGGCCAGGGCCAGGAAGGCCAGCCAGGCCAGCACCACCAGGGCCAGGACCACGAGCGAGACCGGGTCGATACCGCTGTGCAGCGTCTGCCGGCCCGCGAGCGAGGCGGCCACCGCGCACGCCAGCGTCGTACGCCGCCAGGCCAGCCGCGTCCGCTCCGGCTGGAGGCCGGGGTCCCGGTCCCGCGTTCGGGATCCGTCCGTCCCATTCCCCTCCGGCATTGCCTCACACCTCCCGGCTCACCCGCCCCACCCGAAGGCGGCCACGATCACCATCAGCAGTGCGACCACCCCGACCGCGAGCCCCAGCACGATCGGGAAGCGGGAGGCCGGCAGGTCCTCGCCGCGCCGCATGGCCCGCTCGCAGCGGACCCAGTGGCTGATGGCCCGCAGGGCGCACAGCGCGCCGGCCGCCAGCAGTATGAGCGCCATCGCGAGCCGCTGCGGACGGCCGGTCTCCGGGAGGAACTGGTCGACCGCGAACCCGCCGCCCACCAGCGCCATCGCGGTACGCAGCCACGCCAGGAAGGTCCGTTCGTTGGCGAGCGAGAAGCGGTAGTCGGGGGTGCTCCCCTCCTCCCGCAGCCGCTCGGGCGCGAACCACAGCCGGATGTCCGTGACCGCTGAGAGGCGGCCACCGCCACGCGGCTCGGTGTGGCGGGAAGGCTCCGAGGGCCCGGAAGAATCCGTCACTTTCCGACCTTCTCACGGCGCCACTCCACCAGCCGCCGGTACGCCTCCCACCCGTCCGGGACCCACTCCCACTCGGTCAGCCGCCGCGTCAGCTCCTCCTCGGTGAGAAAGGTGTGCCAGGCGACCTCCTCGGCCTGCGGATCGACCGGCGGCTCGCAGCGCACCTCGTAGACCCGGCTCCACCACGTGTGCTCGGGCGTCGCGTAGAGGAACGAGAACAGCGGTACGGGCGCGGGCAGCCCTCGCACCCCCAGCTCCTCCTCCGCCTCGCGCAGCGCCGCCTCGTCGTAGCCCTCGCCCGCGCCGACGACCCCGCCGACGAACATGTCGTACAGCGAGGGGAAGACCAGCTTCTCGGCGGTGCGGCGATGGACGAAGATCCGGCCCTGGGCGTCCCGCGCCTGGATGAAGACGCAGCGGTGGCGGAGCCGGTGGGCCATGGCGTCACCGCGTCGGGCCTGGCCCACCACGCGATCCCGCTCGTCCACGATGTCCAGCAGTTCGTTGGCGGAAAGCGGCTCCTGATCAGGCATACCGCCATACAAGCAGATTGTGGGCGCGGTCAGCGTCGGTGGCCACCGCCGTAGCCGCCCCCATAGCCCCCGCCGTAGCCGTTCCCGCCGCCATAGCCGCCGCCGTGGCCGTTTCCGCCGCCGTTCCCGTTCCCGCCGCCGTAGCCGCCCCCGTAACCGCCGCCCTGGCCCTGGCCCTGCCCCGGTCCGTACGGCCCGGAGCCGTCGTCCTGGCCGCGCTGTCTGGCCTGCTGCTCGGCCCAGCTGTCGAACGCCTCGGCCGCGTCCTGCCAGTCGTCGTACTCACCCGGTCCCCGGGACGACCAGCCCGGCCAGGACGGGGTGGAGCGGCCCTTGCCGGACGACGAGGCCGCGGGCTTGTCGGGCGCGGAGTCGCCCGCCGGGGCCTGGGCCGTCGGCTGGGCGGCGGCCGGCGGCTGCGGCTCGGGCTGCTCGGCGCGGGCGCCGCGCAGCGGGGTCTCGCCCGCCGCCGCCTCGGCGTACGGGACGGCGTGACTCTCGGGCTCGTCCGGCGCGGCCGTCGAGCTGTCGTGGCCGGAGGCGGCCGTCGCCTGGCGGGCGTCCTTGCCCATGAGCATGAAGAGCGCGGTGGCCGCGCCGGTGGCCGACAGCAGAATCGCCCCGGCGGCCGCCTTGCGCCGGTTGTCCGCCGGGCGGCGGCGGGCGTGCCGGGGCCCGACCACCTCGCCGCGGAGCACCTGTGCCTCGTCCACGGGCGGCCCGGCTTCGAGGGGCTGTGGGCCGGGCGTGATGAGCGTCGGGTTCACCACACGACGTTCGACGTCGGGCCTCGGCCCTGAGTGCTCAACGGAGCGGTCAGCCATGGTCGATGATGATGCCGGTTTGGCCGAACCCTGTCCAATGTCGGTGAACGAATGTGGCCTTTTGTTCCACGCCCAGGTTGCGCGGAGGAAGTTGACCATTCGGCGCGGGGACGGCGTCGGCCGGAAACCGCTCCCACACCCCGGGTTGACGCCGTACTGGCCGGTAGGCAGGATCGGCGGTCATGACTCCGGCGGTACACCGTCGGCACACCGCCGGTGGCCGTCGGCGGGCTCACGAGAATGGGACATCACACCATGGCGTACGACGCGGATGTGATCGTGGTCGGCGCGGGGCTCGCGGGCCTCGCGGCCACCGCCGAACTGGCCGACGCCGGCCGTAAGGTGATCCTGCTCGACCAGGAGCCCGAACAGTCGCTCGGCGGCCAGGCCCACTGGTCCTTCGGCGGTCTCTTCCTCGTCGACTCGCCCGAGCAGCGCCGTCTGCGCATCCGCGACAGTCACGAACTCGCCTGGCAGGACTGGCTGGGCACGGCCGGGTTCGACCGCGAGGAGGACCACTGGCCGCGCCGCTGGGCCGAGGCGTACGTGGACTTCGCGGCGGGCGAGAAGCGGTCCTGGCTGCACGCCCAGGGGCTGCGGCTGTTCCCGCTCGTCGGCTGGGCCGAACGCGGCGGCTACGACGCCACCGGGCACGGCAACTCCGTCCCCCGCTTCCACATCACCTGGGGCACCGGCCCCGGCATCGTCGCCCCCTTCGAGCGGCGGGTGCGGGCGGCCGTCGCCCGCGGCCTGGTCGAGCTGCGCTTCCGGCACCGGGTGACGGGGCTGGCCCGCAGCGCGGGCACGGTCGACACCGTCACCGGCGACATCCTCGAGCCCAGCCAGGCCGAGCGCGGCAGCCCCAGCGGCCGCGAGGTCACCGGCGCCTTCGAACTGCGCGCCCAGGCCGTGATCATCACCTCCGGCGGCATCGGCGGCAACCACGACCTCGTCCGCGCCAACTGGCCCGAGCGGCTCGGCTCCCCGCCCGAGCGGATGATCTCCGGGGTCCCGGCCCATGTGGACGGCCGTATGCTCGGCATCGCCGAGGACGCCGGCGGACGGATCATCAACCGCGACCGGATGTGGCACTACACCGAGGGCATCCAGAACTGGAACCCCATCTGGCCCCGGCACGGCATCCGCATCCTGCCCGGCCCGTCCTCCCTGTGGTTCGACGCGCGCGGCAAGCGGTTGCCGGTGCCGCTGTTCCCCGGCTTCGACACCCTCGGCACGCTCGAGCACATCATGCGGACCGGCCATGACTACACCTGGTTCGTGCTCACCCAGAAGATCATCGAGAAGGAGTTCGCGCTCTCCGGCTCCGAGCAGAACCCGGACCTCACCGGCAAGAGCGTCCGCGGGGTGATCGGCCGCGGGCGGGCCGGGGCCCCGGGCCCGGTCCAGGCGTTCATGGACCACGGCGCGGACTTCATCGTCGAGCGGTCGCTGCCCGCGCTGGTCCGGCGGATGAACGAGCTCACCAAGGAGCCGCTCATCGACGAGGCCGAACTGCGCCGGGAGATCGTCGCCCGGGATCGCGAGATCGCCAACCCCTACACCAAGGACCTCCAGGTCACCGCGTTGCGCGGGACCCGCAAGTACATCGCGGACCGGCTCATCCGCACCGCCGCCCCGCACCGGATCCTCGACCCCAAGGCGGGCCCGCTGATCGCCGTGCGGCTGCACATCCTGACCCGTAAGACGCTCGGCGGCCTGGAGACGGATCTCTCCTCCCGCGTCCTGACCGAGGGCGGCGAACCGCTGCCCGGCGTCTACGCGGCCGGTGAGGCGGCGGGCTTCGGCGGCGGCGGAGTGCACGGCTACCGCTCCCTGGAGGGCACCTTCCTGGGCGGCTGCCTCTTCTCGGGCCGTACGGCGGGCCGGGCGGCGGCCGAGGCGGTGGGGTAGCCGGTAGTGGCGTACCCCCCCGGTACGCCGCCGGCCCCAGGGCCTTACCGAAGTCCGCCGGCCCCAGAGCCCTACCGAAGTCCGCCGGCCCCAAGTCTTACCGAAGTCTGACGAATCCCGGCAGGAGATGGCGCACCACCCCCGCCCGGTGCTCTCATCAATCCATGGACCCCAATACCGGTGCCGGACCCGACGGCGACGGCACGCCCGTCGGCCGGCGCCTCGTCCTCGGCATGCTGGGCCTCGGCGCGGGCGCGATGGCCGCGGCCCCCTGGCTCCAGGGCAAGCTGGAGACCGCCCTGGGCGCGGTGGCCGACAAGGACCCGACGGGGGTGACCGGACTCCTCCCCAACGGCGGCGGCTTCCGCTACTACTCCGTCACCTCCTCCGTGCCCCACAAGGACGCCGACAGCTACCGCCTCACCGTCGACGGACTCGTCGACAAGTCCGGCGCGTACCGCCTCGCCGATCTGCGCGCGCTGCCGCAGACCCGCCTGGTGCGCGACGTCCAGTGCGTCACCGGCTGGCGGGTGCCCGAGACCCCGTTCGAGGGGGTGCGGCTGTCGGCGCTGCTCGACGCCGCCGGAGTGCGCCGAGGGGCCAAGGCGGTCCGCTTCACCTGCTTCGACGGCGCGTACAGCGAGAGCCTGACCCTCGACCAGGCGCGGCGGCCGGACGTGCTGGTCACGCTGAAGCTGCGGGACAAGCCGCTGGGCCACTCCCACGGCGGGCCGGTGCGGCTGTATGTGGCGCCGATGTACTTCTACAAGTCGGCGAAATGGCTCTCCGGTATCACCGTCACCGATGAGGTGCGGCCCGGCTATTGGGAGGAGCGGGGCTATGACGTCGATGCCTGGGTCGGCAGGTCGAACGGACGCGACGATGACCCCACCGCCTGAGGAGGCGATGGCGCCGGTGCGGCGGGCCGACGACCGGGACGGCGGCTCCCGAGTGCTCCGGTTCAGCCCCGCCGAGCGCTGGATCCACCGCACCACGGCCCTGCTGCTGGGCGCGTGTGTGGTCAGCGCGGCCTGTCTCTATCTGCCCGCGCTCGCCGAACTCGTCGGCCGGCGTGAGCTCGTCGTCACCGTCCATGAGTGGACCGGCATCCTGACGCCCCTCCCGGCCCTGCTCGGGCTCGTCTCCCGCGCCTTCCGCGCCGATCTCACCCGGCTCAACCGGTTCGGCGCGCACGACCGCCGCTGGCTGCGCGCGGCGCTGCGGCGCGACCACCGGCGCCAGGAGCGCCCGGCGGGGAAGTTCAACGCCGGGCAGAAGCTGTACGCGGGGTACATCGCGGGCGCGGTGCTGGTGATGGCGGGCACCGGGCTGCTGATGTGGTTCACCGGTCTGGCCCCGCTGGTGTGGCGCACCAGCGCCACCTTCGTCCACGACTGGCTGGCGCTGGCCATCGGCATCGTCCTGCTCGGCCATATCGGCAAGGCGCTCGCCGATCCGGAGGCCCGGCGCGGGATGCGCACGGGCCGGGTCGAGCGGGGGTGGGCGGCCCGGGAGCACCCCCTGTGGCGTACGGACGAGGACGCGCGGGAGCGCCGAGAGCGCTGAACCCGTGACACCCGGTGCCATGATCGTCGCATGCGAGAGAAAGGTCCAAGAACAAGCGTTATGCGGCTTTGGCTGCATGCCGCCGTATGCCTCGCGGTGATGCTTCCGATGAGTGGATGCCGCATGTTCGAGTCCTCGCTGCGGCGCGGCGGGCTCTGGGTGAACCCGGACAGCCCCGCCGCCCGGCAGGCTCATGAGAGGGAACACGAGGGAAAGAACGGCGACGCCGCGCTCATCCGGCAGATCGCCCAGCAGCCGGTCGCGGAATGGTTCGGCCCCGCGCCGCCCCGGGAACGGGCCCGCTCCATCACCGAATCCGCGGCGCGGACCGGGTCCACCCCGGTCCTGGTGGCCTATCACATCCCGTATCGCGACTGTGGGCGGTACTCGGCGGGCGGCGCGCGGAACCGCATGGCCTACCGGTGGTGGATCGAGCAGTTCACGCTCGGCATCGGCGATCGCAGGGCGATCGTCGTCCTGGAGCCCGACGCGGTGGCCCAACTGGTCGATGGCTGTGTGCCGCGCACGTTGCGCAAGGCCAGGCTGGAGATGCTCCGCGACGCGGTCGCCCTGTTCGCCGCGCTGCCCCACGTCCAGGTGTACCTGGACGCCGGGAACCCGAACTGGATCAAGAATCCCGCCCGGCTGGTGCGGCCGTTGCGCGACGCCGGTATCGAGCAGGCGGACGGCTTCGCGCTGAACGTCTCCAACTTCCAGCCGACCCGCCGCACCAAGGCGTACGGCCATCGGCTCTCCACCGCCCTCGACAAGGCCCACTTCATCATCGACACCAGCCGCAACGGCAACGGCCCGCTGCGGGCCCACGGCGCGGCCCGGCACGGCATCCGGGCGCGGGACTCCTGGTGCAATCCGCCGGGGCGGGCGCTGGGCGAGCCGCCCAGCACCCACACCGGGGACCCCCTCGTGGACGCCTATCTGTGGATCAAACGGCCCGGCGAGTCCGACGGCACCTGCAACGGCGGCCCCCCGGCGGGCCACTGGTGGACCAAGTACGCCCTCGACCTGGCCCGTAACGCCCCCCACCGCCACTAAGCGCTCCGCTGGAGGTGCCCTGACCTACGTGTCGCGCAGGGGCTGGCCGCGTCGCGTGCCGTCGGCACCGTGCCACGCGCCGGACGCTTCCGGTCGCGGCGCAGCAGCCCCACCGACCAGATCGCCACCGGAGCCAGACACAGGGCCAGGGCGAGCACCGCCCAGATCCGCATCACCGCATGGGTGTGACCCAGGGAGAACGAGCCGACCAGCGAGGAGCCGAACACCCCCGCCCACAGCAGATGGATACGGAACGTGGAGAGCCGGTCGGGGCTGGACGAGTCGCCCTTGGGCGTGACCACGAACCGGCTGGTGCGCCGCAGCACCGCGTCGCACAGCGACTTGGCGTAGATCGGCGCGGACAGCGCCGAGAGCAGCATCCCGGCCAGCCCGCCGGAGCCCTCCGGCTCGTGCGGGGAGACGTTGTGCCGCCGGTTCCAGACATACAGCCCGATCTGGAGCATCGCCGCGTCGCTGTAGAGCATCATCCACATCTCGGCCGGGATGTGGATTCCGGCGGCGCCCAGCACCAGGAACAGCGCGCACGACAGCGCGGAGAGGAGCCAGTTGAGCGCGGTCATCGGGTAGTACGCGATCATCAGCGAGTAGTTCAGCAGCTTGCCCGGCGACAGGGTGAACGGGCCCTTCCAGAACTGCTTGAGCACGGTCTCGTAGGTGCCGCGGCTCCACCGCATCTGCTGGGTGAAGAAGTCCGTCCAGGTGCTCGGGCCCTCGCCGACCGCGAGCACATCGGGGGTGTAGACCGAGCGCCACTTCTTCCGGGTCGCCGGGTTGCGGTGGCGGTGCAGCTCGAAACCGGTGGCCATGTCCTCGGTGATCGAGTCGTACAGCCCGCCGATCGAGCGCAGCGCGCTGATCCGCACCGTGTTGTTGGTGCCCACGAACATCGGGCCGCCATAGGCGTTTCCGGCCCGCTGGATCAGCGCGTGGAAAAGGAACTGCTGGCTTTCGGCGGCCTTGGTGACCGGGGTGTCGTAATTCCCGTAGACCTGCGGGCCGACCACGAAGGCGATATCCGGATCCCGGAAGTAACCCAGCATGCGCTCCAGGAAGTTGGGCAGCGGCACATGGTCGGTGTCCACACATGCCATGAATTCATAACCGTCGCCGTGCGCGTCCAGCCAGGCGTTGTAATTCCCGTGCTTGGTCCGCGCCCGGAAAGCGCCCTTCGGCTGATTCCACTTCTCGATGCCCTTGCGTGAGAAGTGCCGTACGCCCAGCCGTTTGCACAGCGCCTTGACCTCGTCGTCGTCCCCCTCGTCGAGCAGCCAGACGTCCAGCGGCCCGGTGTGCCGGATCCGCACCGCCCCCTCCAGCGTGGCCCGGACCATCGCGATCGGCTCCTTGCCGGGCACGAAGCTGGTCAGGAACGCCACCCGGGTCCCCGGCTCGGCCACCACCGGCACCGGATCCCGCGCCACCAGCGTGGCATGGGCGTTGGAGACGACCGTGAACAGGCGAAACCCCTCGATCAGCGCGATCGAGACCAGCATCGCCAGATCCGCCGCCCGCTGCCACCCCGGCGCGTAGTCGCGCTCCACCCAGTGGTCGGGGTGCAGCAGCCACAGCAGCAGCACCGCCGAGCACATCGGCGCCGCGCACAGCAGCAGCGCGGCCCGGATCCGGTGCGGCTCCTGCGCCAGCAGGCTCCGGCAGCGCACCCGGTAGGGGCGGTCCATGGGGGCTTTGGTCAGCGGGCCCGCCAGTTCGCTGTACCGCTTGTACTCGTACACCGGGGCGGGACGGTGGTGCGGGACGCGGGAATCCGACGCGGTACGCGCGGGCGGCGGCCCGGCTACGGCGCGTGCGGTGGTTTTCCGGGGGGAATCTCTGACGGGGGTCGGTGCAGACATCTGGGCACTCCCGCGGGGCTGGCTCGAACCGAATGTCGCGCCACGATGACCCATACGGGCCATATTCTTCAGGTCATCGCGCGAGATGAGAAGGTAACAATCCCATGGGGCATGAGCGTGCACATCGGATATTCGGCGCGCCATTGTTGACGGTCCGTAAGGCATCCACTCCGACGGCCCAGCGGCGCGCGTCTTACGTGATTTACATCCCGCCGTCTGGCAGGGTCGGCACCGATCGAAGCCCATCGGAATACGGAGGATGGGGCGCAGTCGCCCGATGAGAGTCCTGCACATCATCTCCCGCCTCGGGGCCGGAGGAGCCGAACAGCAACTGCGGCTGCTGCTGCGCCATGTGCCGGTGCGCTGTGACGTCATCGCCCTCTCGGGCCCCGGCGCCACCGCGCACGGCATCCGCGCGGACGGCATCCCGGTCACCCATCTGCCCCTGGACGGCGGGCGAGAGCGGCAGCTCAGCACCGTGCCCAGGCTGGTGCGGATCATCCGGTCCGGCGGCTACGACCTGGTGCACACCCATCTGTACCGGGCGTGCGTGCTCGGCCGGATCGCCGCCCGGCTGGCCGGGGTGCGGGCGGTCATCGCCACCGAACACGGCCTGGGCGAGCGGCGGATCGACGGCCGTCCGCTCAACGCCGCCCTCCGCGCCCGCTATCTCGCCGCCGAGCGGCTGGGCTCGGCGACCGTCGCCGTCTCGGCCGCCGTGGCCGACCGGCTGCGCGACTGGGGCGTGCCCAACCGCCGGATCCATCTGGTGCCCAACGGGATCGAGGCCCGCCACTTCCGCTTCGAGCCGACCGCGCGGGCGGCCGCCCGCGCCCGGCTCGGCATCCCCGACCGGGCCTTCGTGGTCGGCGGGGTGGGGCGCCTGGTGGCGGACAAGCGGTTCGACACGGCGGTGCGGGCGGTCGCCGAGGTGCCGGACGTCCGGCTGCTGCTGGTCGGCGAGGGCCCCGAGCGGCCCGCCCTGGAGGACCTGGCCGCCCGGCTCGGCGTGGCCGACCGGGTCCGGCTGCTGGGGGAGCGGGACGGCGCGGTGGCCCCGGCCGACGACCGGCCCGCGGGGCTGCCCGCGCTGCTGGCCGCCATGGACGTCCTGGTCTCGCCGTCCGCCGAGGAGGCGTTCGGCCTCGCGGCGCTGGAGGGGCTCGCGGCCGGGCTGCCGGTGCTGCACACCGTCTGCCCCGCCCTCGACGAACTCCCCCACGGCGCGGCGCCCGGCGCCCGCCGCATCGCCCCCGGCCCGGCCGCCCTCGCCGCCGCCCTGCGCGCGCAGGCCGCCCAGGGCCCGCTGCGCTTCCCGGTCCCGGACGCCGTCGACCGCTACGACATCGCCCGCGGCGCCCGCCGTCTGATGGACCTCTACGACCGCACCACCACCTGCGGCCCGGACGGCTGTCTGCGGGTGCCGGTCAGCCGCATGCCGCGGCGCGGCGCGCCCGCGGGCTGAGACGGCTCCGGCGACGGGGGATCAGCCGCGCGGCGCGGACCCGCCGCCGCCGTTGGGGACCGGCACCACGTCGCGCACGGGTTGGACCAGGGGGTGGAGGCTGAGCGGCGCGGCGGTGCCCGGCAGCGCGGTCATGCCCGTGGCCCCGCACAGCGCGACCATCGGCGGATCACGGCGGCGCTCCAGCCGGACCTTGGTGAACCGCGCCACCAGCATCAGCGCGAGGGCCGCCACCACGAGCCGCGGGAACAGACAGCCCGGCCACCCCCAGGCCGTCGATGCCGACCCGGATGGCGGGGAGGGCCGAGGCCCCACAGCACGGTCAGCTTTTACTGCCCGAAGCGTTGGTCATGCTTCATGCCGACGCGCGGTGTGCCCGGGGGCTCTGGCCGCGCTCGCGCTTGAACGCGGCGCTGAGGGCGAACGCGCTGCCGTAGCCGACCCGCCGGGCCACCGCCGCCAGGGTGTGCTCCGGATCCCGGAGCAGATCCGCCGCGAGCGCCAGCCGCCAGCCGGTCAGATACGCCATGGGCGGCTCGCCCACCAGCGCGGTGAAGCGCCGGGCCAGCGCCGCCCGCGAGACACCCGTCTCGGCGGCGAGCCCGGCCACGGTCCACGGATGGGCCGGGTTGTTCTGGAGCAGCCGCAGGGCACGGCCCACCACCGGGTCGCCCAGCGCCCGGTACCAGCCGGGCGCGCGGGCCTCCGGCCGGGAGAACCAGGCCCGCAGCACCGAGATCAGCAGCAGATCCAGCAGCCGGTCCAGGACCGCCTCCTGCCCGGGTTCGTCCTTGACGATCTCCTCGCCCAGCCAGGGCATCAGGGGGCAGTCCCATACCTCGCCGTCCAGCGCCAGCAGCGGGGGCAGCGCGTCCAGCAGCCGCCCGCTGATCTCCCCGTCCAGCAGATAGCTGCCGATGAGCATCGTGGCCGAACCGTCCGGGCTGTTGCCCCAGGTGCGCACCCCCAGCGCCATCGCCTCGGCCAGATCGGCGCCGTCCGCCGTGCGGCACACCTCACCGGGGAGGATCCACGCCCGCGGGGCGGTCGCGGGGTCATCGGCCACCGTGTACGGATCCGGGCCGCGCGCGATCGCCACGTCCCCCGGGCGCAGCCGCACCGCCTCGCCCGCGTCCGGCACCACCCACGCCTCGCCGCGCGCCATGGTCATCACGCACAGCGGGGCCCGGTCCTCGATCCGCACCGCCCAGGGCGGCTCCATCACGACCCGCAGCAGAAAGGCCCCCCGGGCCCGCGGGCCGTCCAGCAGACTCGCCAGCGCGTCCATGGCGCACAGCGTAGACGCTCGCGCATGCGACGGAGCCTCTCGGCCATGGCCCGTCTCACCAGCCGCGAGTTGACTGGCCGTATGACGACACAGCACACGGAAACACAGGCCACGGAGCGCACGACCGTTCTGGTGCTCGGCGGCACCGGCAAGACCGGCCGCCGGGTCGCGGACCGGCTGAGCCGGGCCGGACACCCGGTGCGGATCGGCTCCCGGTCCGGCGAGACGCCGTTCGACTGGGAGGACCCGCGCACCTGGGAGCCCGCGCTGGACGGGGCCGCCGCCGCGTACATCGCCTACTACCCGGACGTCTGCGACCCGGGAGCCGCCGCCACCCTCCGCGCCTTCGCCGAACGGGCGGCCGAGCGCGGAACCCGGCGGCTGGTGCTGCTTTCCGCCCGGGGTGTGGAGGCGGCGCTGCCCGCCGAGGAGGCGGTGCGGGTGCCGGGCGTGGCGGCCACCGTGCTGCGGGCGAGCTGGTTCTTCCAGAACTTCGACGAGGGCATTCTGCGCGACGGGGTGCTCGACGGCGAGATCGTCTTCCCGGCGGGGGACGTCAAGGAGCCCTTCGTGGACGCCGACGACATCGCCGAGGTCGCGGTCGCGGCGCTGACCGGGGACGGAGCCGGAGACCGGACGTACGAGATCACCGGGCCGAGGCTGCTGACCTTCGCCGAGGCGGCCACGGAGATCGCCGGGGCGACGGGCCGCGCGGTGCGCTATGTGCCGGTCTCCGCCGAGAGTTACGGGGCCGCGCTGGTGCGCGACCACGGGCTGCCGGACGAGCTGGGGGCGTTTCTGACCGAGCTGTTCGCCACCTTGCTGGACGGGCGCAACGCACATCTGACGGACGACGTCCGGCGCGTCCTGGGGCGCGAGCCCGGGGACTTCGCGGACTTCGTGCGGCGGGCCGCGCGGGGCGGGGTCTGGGCCGGCTGAGGCGCGACGGATACCGCTGCCTTCCGCGGGGTGTCCGCGGCGCCGGCCTTCCGCGGGGTGTCCGCCCTCCGTGGTGCGTCAGGGGAGCGGCTGTTCGGTCCAGATGCACTTGCCGGTGGGCGTGTAGCGGGTGCCCCAGCGGTGGGAGAGGGCCGAGACCAGCTGGAGCCCGCGCCCGCCCTCGTCGGTCTCCGAGGCATGGCGGATCCGGGGCGTGGTCAAGGAGCCGTCGGTCACCTCGCAGATCAGCCCCTCGCCGCGCAGCAGCCGCAGCTCGACCGGGCCCCTGCCGTGCCGGATCGCGTTCGCGACCAACTCGCTGACCAGCAGCTCCGCGGTGGGGGTGAGCGGGGCCAGCTCCCAGCGGATCAGCTGGTCCCGGACGTGATCGCGCGCCTCGCCCGCGGCGATCGGCCCCTCGGACAGCGGCCATGCGGCGATGTGGTCGGGGGCGAGCGCATGGGTACGGGCGATGAGCAGTGCCGCGTCATCGGCGGTGAGCTGCTTCTCCGGCAGCAACTCGGCGAGCACCTCGTCGCACAGCCGCTCCAGCGACGCGTTCTCGTCCCGTTCTCCGTCGCGCCGTTCTCCGTAGCCCCGTTCTCCATAGCCCCGTTCTCCGTCGCGCCGGGCGTCCCCCGGGCCGGGCGCGCGGGCCGCGCTGGACAGCGCGCTCGCCAGCTGCCGCATCCCGCGGTCGATGTCCCGGGCGGCGGATTCCACCAGACCGTCGGTGTACAGCGCCAGCAGACTGCCCTCCTCCAGACTCACCTCGGTGGTCTCGAACGGCGGCTGGGCCGCGCCCAGCGGTGGATCGGGGGCGCCGCCGGCGAAGCGGACCGGATGGCCGGGGCGTACGACGGCAGGCGGCGGATGTCCGGCGCTGGAGAAGACGCAGGTGGCGGCGACCGGGTCGTACACGGCGTACAGGCAGGTCGCGTAGAGGTTGTCGCCCAGCTCGCTCACCACGTCATTGAGCCGGGTGAGCAACTCGGCGGGCGGAAACTCCAGTTCGGCCAGGGTGTTCACGGCGGTGCGCAGCCGGCCCATGGTGGCCGCCTCGGACAGCCCGTGACCCATCACATCGCCGATGACCAGGGCCACCCGGGCGCCGGACAGCGGGATCACGTCGTACCAGTCACCGCCCACGTCGATGCCCTCGCTGGCGGGCAGATAGCGGGCGGCGGTGGTGACCGAGGACAGCGACGGCAGAGCACGGGGCAGCAGCCCCCGCTGGAGCTCCTTGGCCCGGGTGTGCTCCACGTCGTAGAGCCGGGCGCGTTCGATGGCCTGCCCCATCAGCCCGCTGAGCGCGGTGAGCAGGGCCCGTTCCTCCGCGTCGAGCCGGCGCGGCTCGGCGAAGGCGACCACCGTGCAGCCGATGTTCCGGCCGGAGACGATCAACGGCAGAAAGGCCCATGCCTGCTTCTGCGCCGCGGCGGGCCGCCCGGCCATGGAGGGATAGCGCGCGGTGTACTCCTCGGCCGACTCGACGAAGGCCGGCGCCCCGGTCTGGTGCACCTCCGAGACCGGCGACACTTCATGGATCGAGGCCCCGTCGATCGACTCCAGGAAGGGCTGCGGATAGCCGACGGCCCCGGCGATCCGGATCACGTCGCCCTCGATGAGCTGCACCACCATCCCCGAGGCGCCGAACGGCGGCAGCACCCGGTCGGCGATGGCGTTCACCACGTCGCGCATCGTCAGCGCCTGCGCGAGGGCGTTGGTCAGCTCGCCGATCCGCGCGGTGCGCTCGGCCGCCGCCTGCTCGGCCGCGGCCCGCTCCGCCTCCCGCGCCCGGCTCGCGGTGATATCGGCGGCGTAGACCGTGAGCCCGTTCGGCACCGGGACCAGCCGCATGGAGTACCAGCGCTGATTGGTGGGCCAGCGCACCTCGAACCCGACCGGGGTGCCGCTCTCGGCGGCCCGCCGGTAGCGGCTCCGCAGGCCCGGCTCGGCCTCGTCGACACTCAGCCGCGCGAAGGCGTCCCACAGCGTCCGGCCGAGAGTCGTCCGGGCGGCGCCGAGCAGCCGCTCCGCCTCGCCGTTGACGAAGGTGATGCGCCAGTCGCCGTCGACCGCGAAGAACGCGTCGCTCATATGCCAGAGCGCCTGGCTCACCTGGTCGTCCGCCAGCAAAGTGCCGGTGCCGGTGCCGTCCCGGTCCCGGTCCCGGTTCCGGTCCCGCCCCTGGTCTTGGTTCTGGTCGGGAGGGTCATTCCGCAGCCGCGGGGCGGCCCACGCGGTCAGTGCCTCGACGGCCGCCCACCGCTCCGGTGCGGGCCGCTCGGCCGGGACCATCAGCACCGACAGCGCGCCGGTGACCCGCTCCGGAGTGATCAGCGGAACCGCCAGCAGCCCGCTTCCGGCGGGCAGCGCCGGGCCCGTGCCGTCCCCGGTGCCGAGGGTCGGCGCCCACACCGGTGTGCCCTGGGCCATCGCGCGGGCCGGGGCGCTGGCGCCGGCCGGCTCGACCTCCGCCCAGTCCCGGGCGACCGGACGGATCAGCCCGTGCACCGCCGTGAGCAGCAGCGACCGGGCGCCGGGGGCGCGCAGATGCACCATGCCGCCGAGACCGCCGGTCTCCGTCACGGCGTGGTCGAGCGCGAAGCCGAGCAGATCGGGGCCGCTCAGCCCGTCACCCGCCTCGGTGATCATGCGTATCCGTGCGGCGATGGCCACGTCCATGCCCATGGGGAAAATTTACTCCCTTAGAGGTGTATTTCAGTGCTAACCCATCGGGCGGCGGTCCACCGGGGTCAGCGGGGACCAGACGGGCAGTGCGGTGCGGCGCGGGCCCGACCAGGGGGCCGGGACCGCGTCGATGTCCCGCGCCAGCCGATACGCGAGCGTCTCGTAGTTCACCCGCCAGCCGCGGAAGTGCGGCCACGCCTCCTCCGCGGTGCGCTCCATCGGATAGCCGTAGGCGCGCATCCGCGCCACCCCGCGCAGGAAGTCCTCGTAGCCGAGCCGCACCGGATCGTCCGGATGCGGGTCGACGTCGTACGGGATGCCGCGGATATCGGCGATGTCGCGCAGACAGACGAAGCCCGCCCGCAGCGCCAGCCGGGTCCGGGCCTGCGGCTGCGAGGGGTTGAAGGCGGCCCGCAGCGCCGCCGCGTCCAGCACCGCCAGCAGGGCGATCAGCCAGTTGCGGTCGGCCTTGGGGGAGCGGAAGTGGATCAGGACCGGATAGGTGGTGTGGGTCTCGCTCACCACGGCGCACCACTGCTCCCAGCCGCGGAAGAGGTCGCCGATGTCGTCCAGCAGACCCACCTGGGCGTAGCGGGCGAGGATCTCCGGGCCCCACGGCGGGGCGCCCGCCCGGGTCTGCAACAGGGTGACCTGGGTCTCGCGGCGCTGATAGGCGTTGTAGAGGGTGGGCAGATAGCCGATCTGCAGACCGACCACGATGGGGCCGGTGGCCGCCGCGCAGAAGTCGATGGCGGTCAGACTGGCCCGGCGGCTACTGGCGAAGCCGAGGGTGAAGAGCGAGGACCCGGCCTCGTAGATCCCCTCATGGACCTTGAGACCGCTCACCGAGGCCTCCAGCAGCCCGTAGCCGATCATGAAGGAGAGCAGCCAGCCCAGCAGGGTGATCACGATGGACACCGGTGCCACCGGGGCCAGCACCCGGTCCTTCGCCTCGATGCCGTGCAGCCGGTCGGCCAGGAAGCGGAACGGCCGGCTGACCGAGCGCTGGACGAACCCGGTGAACCCGGCCGGGGTCGGCCGGGGGATGACCAGGGTGCGCAGCACCGAGGAGAAGATTCCCAGCACGATGACGGCGCCGATGATGCCCAGCAGTACTCGCACCGCGCTTCCGTTCCGCCCACGTCATGTCGTGAACATCTCGGGGTGCTCGCGGACGTACTCCCGCACCCCGGTCGCGGGCCTTCCCGTGATCGTCTCGATGTCGTCGGTCCTGCGGTCGTAGCGGTTCTCCGCGTGCAGCCGTGCCATCGTGGCGAGGTGGTCGAAGAGGTGGTCGGGCAGGCCCAGCGCCTTCAGGTCGTGGTTGACCCAGGCCTCGTAGGAGACGTCCACATAGGCGACCGGCCGGCCGAGCGCGGCGGCGAACTCCTCGGCCATGGTGGTCATGTCGGCCGAGGCCGGGCCGGTCAGGTGGTAGGTCCTGCCGATGTGCGAGGAGGGGTCCACCAGGATCGCCGCCACCACCGCGGCGACGTCCCGCGCCGCGACCGGGGAGGTGCGCCCGGTGCCGAACGGCAGCCGGATCGTGCCCTCCTCCGCGATGGAGCGGTACGCGAAGGTCGTGAAGAGCGGATTCTCCATGAAGACGGTGGGCCGGAGGTGGGTGACGGGCAGCCCGGACCAGTTGAGCGCCTGTTCGGCCAGCCAGTGCTCCCGCTGCTGCGTCGACTCCGAGGTGCTGGTGAGATCCATCTGGGAGACCGTCATCTGCGACATGTTGACCAGCGCGTCCAGCCGCGCGTAGTCGCGGGCGACCGCCGCCGTGGTCATCGTGGCCTCCAGATACTTCGGCGAGACGCTCATGCCGAAGTACATCCGCCCGCAGCCGTCCAGCACGCGGGCCACATCGGGGGCGCGGGTCAGATCGCCCGCCACCACCTCAGCGCCCGTCGCGCGCAGGGCCTCGGCCCGCTCGTCCTCGCGGTGGACCATGGCGCGCACGGGCAGCTCGCGGCGGCGCAGCTCCTCCACCACGGTGCGGCCGACGGCCCCGACGCTGCCCGCGGCACCGGTCACCAGGATCGGTGGATCGGGCATGGCTAGCACACCAACTTGTCGAGGGTGATGGGCAGTTCGCGGATCCGGACACCGGTGGCGTGGTGCACCGCGTTGGCGATGGCCGCGGCGGTGCCCGTGATGCCCACCTCACCGAGGCCCTTGGCCCCCATGGGGTTGGTGTACGGATCGGACTCGTCCAGCCAGTGGGCCTCGACCGAATGGACATCGGCGGCGGAGGCGATGTGGTACTGGGCGAAGTCCTGGTTGACCACATGGCCGAACCGCGGGTCGAGCACGCTGTGTTCGTACAGCGCCATCGAGATGCCCTGGGTCATCCCGCCGATCAGCTGGGAGCGGGCCGTCTTGGGGTTGATGACCCGGCCCACGTCGAACATCCCCAGCAGCCGCGCCACCCGCACCTCGCCGGTGTCCTCGTCCACCCGTACCTCGGCGAACTGGGCGCCGAAGCTGTGCATCGCGTAGCGCTCGGCCTCCGGATTGCCGCCGGGCAGCTCCGCGGTGACCTCCAGCCCCTCCGCCGGCGCGATACCGCCGTGCTCGGCCCGCAGCCGGGCCCGCAGCCGGTCCGCCGCCTCCCAGATCGCGGTGCCCCAGCTGTTGATGCCCGCCGAGAACCCGGCGACCGACGCGGCCGGCAGCGCCGTGTCCCCGATCCGCATCTCCACCTGCCCCACGGGGACGCTCAGCGCGTCCGCGGCGATCTGGGTGAGCGCCGTCCAGGTGCCGGTGCCCACGTCGGCGGCGGCGATCCGGACCGTGTAGTGGCCGTCCGGGGCGAGCCGGATCGTGGCCGCGTTGCCGGGGAAGCGGGGCGAGGGGTACGTCGAGGCGGCCACGCCGGTGCCCACCAGCCAGCGCCCCGCGCGCCGCGACCGGGGGACCGGGTCGCGGTGGTCCCAGCCGGCCCGGCGGGCGCCCTCGCGCAGACAGTCCGTCAGATGGCGGCTGGAGAACGGCAGCCCGGACTCCGGATGCACCTCCGGCTCATTGCGGATCCGGAACTCCACCGGGTCGAGACCGCACGCGATCGCCATCTCGTCCAGCGCCGACTCCAGCGCGAACATCCCCTGCGCCTCGCCCGGCGCCCGCATGATCGTCGGCACCGGGACATCCAGCGGGGCCAGCCGGTGGGTGGTGCGCCGGTGCGGCGCCGCGTACATCAGCCGGGAGCAGACGGCCACCTGCTCCGCGTACCCCTTGGCCTTGGCGGTCTGCTCGATCACCTCGTGGGAGAGCGCGGTCAGCCTGCCGTCCCGGCCGGCGCCCAGCCGGATCCGCTGGATCGACGCCGGGCGGTAGCCGACCAGGGCGAACATCTGCTGCCGGGTCAGGGTGAACTTGACCGGCCGCCGGACCATCCGGGCCGCCATCGCGGCGAGCACGGCGTACGCATGGGGGTAGACCTTCGAGCCGAACGCGCCCCCGACATGCGGGGAGATCACCCGCACCCGCCCCGGCTCCAGACCCAGCACCCCGGAGATCAGGGCCTGGCTCATGGAGGCGCCCTGGGTGGAGCAGCGCACGATCAGCTCACCGTCCAGCCAGGTGACCACGGCGGTGTGCGGCTCCATCGGGTTGTTGTGGTACATCGGCGTGGCGTACGTGAGGTCCACCATGATCGGCGAGGCCGCCAGCGCCGTATCCACGTCCCCGAGCACACTGTCGGCGGGCGAGCCGTCCTGCAGCTCTCCGCCGCCCGAGCCGAAGGCCGCGGCATGCACCGGGGAGCAGAGGTCGCCGCGGTCGGCGCGCAGCACCACATCGGGGGGCCGGCTCTCGTAGTCCACGCGGACGAGCCCCGCCGCGCGGCGCGCGGTCTCCAGGCTCTCGGCCACCACCGCCCCGATGAACTGGCCGCGCCAGGCGACCTCGGCGGACTGCAGCACCGCGAGCTCCGGATCCTCCGGCCGGGTCAGCGTGGGCGCGTTGAGATGGCTGAGCACGGCCAGCACCCCCGGCTCCGCCTCCGCGAGCGCGCTGTCCACCCCGGTGACCCGCCCGGCGGCGATCGTGGACTGCAGCGGATACAGATAGACGGGCTGGTCGAGGGGCCATTCATAGGCGTAGGTGGCGGTGCCGGTGACCTTCTGCACACCGTCGATCCGGTCCATCGGGACGCCGATGGCGCGGGGGCGTGCCGTGACGTCGCTCATCGCGCCTCCTCCAGCAGCTCCAGCAGGGTGGCGACCATCGTGTTGCGGGCGAGCGGGACCTTGAAGGCGTTGCCCGCCAGCGGCCGCGCCGCGGCCAGCTCGGCGGCCGCCGCGTCCACGAAGCTCTCCCGCGTGGCGGGCGCGCCGCGCAGCATCGCCTCGGCCGTGGTGGCCCGCCAGGGCTTGTGCGCCACCCCGCCCAGCGCGATCGCCACGTCCCGTACCGCCCCGCCGGTGACCTCCAGCGCGGCGGCGACCGAGACCAGCGCGAAGGCGTACGAGGCGCGGTCGCGCACCTTGCGGTAGCGGGAACGGGTCGCGGAGTGCGGCGGCGGCAGCTCCACCCCGGTGATCAGCTCACCGCGCTCCAGGACGGTGTCGCGCTCGGGGGTGTCCTCCGGCAGCCGGTGCAGCCGGGTCAGCGGGATCCGCCGCTCGGCGGCCGGGCCGGCCACCGTCACCACCGCGTCCAGCGCGGCCAGCGCGACGGCCATGTCGGAGGGGTGGGTGGCCACACAGGCGGGGGAGGCGCCCAGGATCGCCATATCGCGCTGATAGCCGTTCACCGCCGAGCAGCCAGAACCCGGTATGCGCTTGTTGCAGGGGGTGGTGACGTTCTGGAAGTACGGGCAGCGGGTGCGCTGCAGCAGATTGCCGCCGGTGGTGGCGAGGTTGCGCAGCTGGCCCGAGGCGCCCGAGAGCAGCGCCTGGGAGAGCACCGGATAGCGCCGCCGGACCCGCGGGTCGGCGGCCAGATCGCTGTTGGGCACCGCCGCCCCGATCCGCAACCCCCCGTCGGGCAGCTCCTCGATCCGGTCCGAGGTCAGCCGCCGGACGTCGATCAGCACCTCCGGGGTCGTCACCTCCAGCCGCATCAGATCGACCAGATTGGTGCCCCCGGCCAGATAGGCCGCCTCGGGTTCCTTCACCAGGGTGGCGACGGCCGCCGGCACCTCATCGGCGCGTTCGTAGCGAAAGGGCTTCATCGGTGCGCCACCTCCGCGATCGCCGGGACGATGTTCGCGTACGCGGCGCAGCGGCACAGGTTGCCGCTCATCCGCTCGGCGATCTCCTCGTCGTCGAGCACCACATCGGTGGCGCCCGGGTCCTTGCTCGCGGCGCTGGGCCAGCCGTTCCGGGCCTCCTGGAGCATTCCGGCCGCGGAGACGATCTGACCGGGTGTGCAGTAGCCGCACTGGAAGGCGTCATGGGCGATGAACGACCGCTGCAGCGGATGCAGCTCACCGTCGGTGAGCCCGGCCGCCGTGACGATGTCCGCGCCCTGGTGGGCGACGGCCAGCGCGAGGCAGCCGAGGATCCGGCGGCCGTCGAGCAGCAGGGTGCAGGCGCCGCACTGTCCGTGGTCGCAGCCCTTCTTGGGGCTGGTGTTCCCCAGCTGTTCGCGCAGGGCGTCCAGCAGCGTCGTACGGGTGTCGACGGTGAGGCGGTGCTCGGTCCCGTCCACCCGGAGCTCGATCTCGAGGTCCATGATCCCTACCCTTGATCGTCGTCCTTCGGAACGTCACGCGGCACCCCCATTCTCGGACATATGGGCACTGATCGCCCGTTCGGCGGTATGGTCACGCCGAAGCTCCGTACCGATACGGGCCGCGGCCCACGCCCGGCCGACACCGGTGGACCAGGCCGCGGCCCGGGGCCAGGACCTCCTTCAGGTGCGCTGGATCACGGCTTCCAGATGGGGCAGATAGTGGTCCATGCGGTCCCGCTTGGTGAGCAGATACGGGAGGTTCTCCTTGTGCGGAGTCATCAGCAGCGGCACCTGTTCGCTGACCCGGACGCCGTGCCGCAGCAGCGCGTCCCGCTTCTGGGGGTTGTTGGACAGCAGCCGCACGGAGCGCACCTCGAGGTCGTGCAGCACATCCGCCGCCACCTTGTAGTCACGGGCGTCCGCCGGCAGGCCGAGGGCGAGGTTGGCCTCGACGGTGTCCAGCCCCTCGGACTGGAGCTTCATCGCCTGGAGCTTGGCGAGCAGCCCGATCCCGCGTCCCTCGTGGCCCCTCAGATAGACCAGAACGCCCCGGCCTTCGGCCACGATCGCCTTCAGCGCGGCGGACAGCTGGTCGCCGCACTCGCAGTGACGGGAGCCGAACGCGTCTCCGGTGAGGCACTCGGAATGCAGCCGGGTAAGCGCTTCCTCCCCGCCGACATCGCCGTATACCAGCGCTATTTGTTCATCACCGCGCACGAGGTCCCGATAGCCGATCGCGAGAAAGTCGCCATGCTTCGTGGCCAGCCGGACATTCACCACTCGTTCGACGCCCGAGGTCCGGGTGTCGACATCGAACACGCCATCACTTTCTGTCATGTTCCGATCTTATCTGGAAAACCACCGTCCTTGTACAGGAGAATGAGAAAGCCGCAGCAACAAGCTGTCCGGCCGACGCATGAAAGGTCCACGAGATATGAGCGGTTCGGGAACGCGCCCGCAGGCCGGCATGGTGTTGCCGACACGGACGACGGAGGAAGTGCGGGCCGACCGGCCCGATGCCGCCGTTCTTCCCGTGGGCAGCTTCGAACAACACGGCGCCTTTCTCCCGCTGGTGACCGACACGGTCATCGCCTGCACGGTCGCGGCCGAGATCGCGGCCGCGTATCCGGTGCTCCAGCTGCCCCCGGTGACGGTCTCCTGCTCCCATGAACACGCCGCCTGGCCAGGGACGGTGTCGATTTCCGCGGCCACCCTCTACGCCGTGGTCCGCGATATCGCGGACTCACTCAGGCGCTCCGGCATACGCGGTCTGATTCTGGTGAACGGACACGGCGGAAATTACGTGCTGCGCAACATCGTTCAGGAATCCGCGGGCACCGACTTCCGCATGGCGCTATTCCCCGGGTCGGCCGACTGGGAGGCCGCCAGGACGCGCGCCGGAGTACGCACCCCGAGCAACAGCGATATGCATGCGGGCGAACTGGAGACATCGATCCTCCTGCATGCCCATCCGGAACTCGTACGGCCCGGTCATGAAACCTCCGACTGGATATCCGACGATCGGAAACATCTGCTCACCCTCGGTATGTCCGCCTATACCGAGTCCGGAGTCGTCGGCCGTCCGTCCAGAGCGTCCGCGGATAAGGGAAAGGAACTCCTGGCCGGGCTCGTCGACTGCTTCGCCGAGTATCTTTCCCTGGTCGGTGCCGAGAAGGAGGCGTGATGACCTTCCTGGAGACGGAAGAGGCATGGGAGCGGCTGCGCTCCGTCCGGACCGAGGCGGACGCGGGGGCCACCGGTCTGGTCCGGGGCCCGGACGGCCGGTGGCGGTGGAGCGAGGCCGCCTCGCCGGAGGCCCGGCTCCTGGTCGACCGCTATCTCCCGCTGTGCCTGGCCGGGCCGCGGCTGACCATCGCTCAGCTCGGCCAGAGCCTGGACGGCTTCATCGCCACCCGCACCGGCGACGCCGACTACGTCACCGGCGAGGAGGACCGCCGCCATCTCCACCGGCTGCGCGCCCTCGCCGACGCGGTGGTCGTCGGGGCCGGCACCGCCGTCGCGGACGACCCCCAGCTGACCGTGCGCGCCTGCGCGGGCGCCCACCCGGTGCGGGTCGTACTCGATCCGCGCGGACGGGTGCCGCTCGACCGACGGGTGTTCACCGATGGCTCAGCTCCGACCCTGTGGGTGGTGGGCACCACCGGTGAGCGCCGGCCGGCGCCGCCGGACGGCGTGGACGTGCTGACGCTTGACGACCCGGACGACTTTGCCCCCCACCACCTGGTGCGGGCGCTTCGGCGGCGCGGGCTCGGCCGGGTACTCGTCGAGGGCGGCGGGGTCACCGTGTCGCGCTTCCTGCACACGGGGGCGCTGCACCGGCTCTACGTCACCGTGGCCCCGGTCCTGCTCGGCGACGGCATCCCCGGGCTGCGCTTCGACGGGACGACGGTCATGCGGAACGCGCTCCGCCCGCCGGTCCGCCGCGACACCCTCGGCGAGGACACCCTCTTCGAACTCGACCTGTCGGCCGCCTTCGAACCCGGCCCGTCGGCCCCGCAGCCGGCCACACCACTGGACGGCCAGCACCACGACACCGGGGAGGCTCGCGGCGAAGGTGAGCACCCCGTAGACCACGGCCACGGTCAGCCCCTGGCTCGCGCCCAGGCCCGCGGCGCCGAAGGCCCAGGCGGTCACGCCCTCGCGGGGGCCCCAGCCGCCGACGTTCAGCGGCAGGGCCATGGCGATCAGGGCGAGCACCATCAGGGGCAGCAGCTCGGTCAGCGGGGCGTCTGACCCCGCCACCCGCGCGGCCAGGACGAACGTCGTCAGATGCCCGGCCAGCACCACCACCGAGGAGATCACCACCCCCGGCCAGCTGCCCCGGGCCAGCAGCCCGCGGCGCGCCTCCAGGAGCGCGCCGCGGACCGCGCCCCGCCGCCGTCCGGCCACCGGCGCCGCACGGCGGCGGCGCCGGACGGCCACCACCGCGAGGAGCGACAGGACGCACACCGCGGCCAGTGCCCCGGCCGTGGCCGGTCCGCCGAACAGCCGACCGGTGTGTTCCAGCGCCAGCGAGGGGTGGGCCAGCAGGATCGCCACCCCCACCGCGAGCAGCACCACCTGGCCCGCGACCCGCTCCAGCACCACCGCGCGCACACCCCGGCCGACATCGCCCGCGTCCCGCCCGTGCCGCACCGCGCGGTGCACATCGCCGAGCACCCCGCCGGGCAGCGCGGCGTTGAGGAACAGCGCGCGGTAGTAGTCGGCGACGGCCGGGCCCAGCGGCAGCCGGATCCGCAGCCCCCGCGCCACCAGACACCAGCGCCAGGCGCTGAAGACCGTGGTGAGCAGGCCGAGGCCGACCGCCGCCAGCAGGGTGAGCCCGTCGATGGTGCGCAAGCCGTCCACGAAGGCCCCGGTGCCCAGCCGCCACAGCACCACCCCGAGGATGGCGACGCCCGCGGCCGCCCCGAGCCGGGCCCGCAGCGCGCCGGTCACGCGGCCGCCCCCAGCGTGCGGGGCGCGGGCAGCGCCAGCAGATCGTGGTGGTGCACCACCACCCGCAGCGCGCCCGCCGCGGCCATCGCCAGCCGGCGGCGCAGATACGCCTCGGCGCGCGCGCCGAGCTCCGGCCGGTGCTCCACGGCCGCGCCCACCCAGCCCCGCAGCCACTCGGCCGTCAGCGCGGAGCGCTCGGCGCCCAGCACCCAGGGACTGGCGTGGGTCCGTACCGTCGCGCCGTGCCGGGCGAACGCCTCGGAGGCCACCGCCATCGCGTCGGGGCCCACCAGACCGCCGCGCCGCTGATGGGCGTTGAACGCCTCGGTGATCTCCGCGTCCATCGGGTCGGCCGGGGTGAGCTCGACCCGCCCCACCACGGACAGCGCCAGCAGCGCCGGGCACTCCGCCTCGGCGCAGGCCGCGGCGATCCCGCCCACTTCCTCGGGGGTGAGCACGTCCAGCAGCGCGGACGCCGTCACCAGCGAGGCGCCGTCCAGCGTGCTCGCGGTCAGTCGGGAGAGGTCGCCGCGCGCCGTCGCGACGGTGATACGGCTGCCGTCGGTGGCCGCCCGGGGCATCCGCACCGCCGCCCGGTCCAGCAGATCGGGGTCGCGGTCGTGCAGGATCCACAGCTGCGGGCCGCTCAGCCGGGGCGCCAGCCAGCGCCCCATGGAGCCGGTGCCGCAGCCCAGGTCGTGGATCACCAGCGGCGGGCCGGACAGCTGGGGGCCGAGCGCCTCGAGGAGTTCGGGGGAGCGGGCCGCCGCGTCGGCGCCCTCCCGCAGCTCCAGCCAGTCGGGGGTGTAACGAGGTACGTCGGTCGTCTTCACGCGGCCCTCCGCGGTTCGTCCAGGAGTTGTTCCAGCGCACCGGCCAGATTGCGGGTGGTGTTCTCCCACCCGGCCAGCGCGGTGCGCCGCTCGTGCGCGGCGGCGGTGAGCCGGCGGCGCGCACCGGGGTCGCCCAGCCAGCGGCGCAGCGCCGCCGTGAGCGCGTCGGGGTCGTCCGGGTCGACGAGGATGCCCGGCACCCTGCCGTCGGGTGCCTGCCCGACCGCCTCCGGGACCCCGCCGACGGCCGTGGCCAGCACCGGGATCCCCCGGGCGAGCGCCTCGGTCACCGCCATGCCGTAGGTCTCGGCGTACGAGGCGAGCACCATCGCGTCGGCGGAGGCGTAGCCGGCGTCCAGTTCGGCGCCGGTCCTCGGGCCGAGCAGATGCACCCGGTCGGCCACGCCCAGCTTCTCGACCAGCTCCCGGAGCCGGGCGGCGTACTCCGGGTCCTGCTCCAGGGATCCCACACAGTCGCAGTTCCAGGGCAGATCGTCGATCCGCGCGAGCGCCTCCACCAGCCGCAGCTGCCCCTTGCGCGGGGTCACCGAGGCCACGCACAGCAGCCGTGAGCCGTCGCCGCCCGAGGAGGCGAGCGGTGCGATGTCGGCGCCGGGCGCCGCCACATGGACCCGGTCCGGGACCAGCCCGTGCAGATCCACCAGCCGCCCGGCCGCCCAGGCGCTGGTGGCCACCACCGTCCGCACCGCGCGCAGCGTCCGGCCCTCCAGCGCCCTCAGATCCTCGGCCCGGCCGGGGGCCAGCCCCGTCTCGTCGCTCAGCGGCAGATGCACCAGCACCGACAGCCGCAGCCGCTGGGCCTGCGGAACGACGATGTACGGGAGCGCACAGGCCACCAGCCCGTCGAGCAGGACCAGCGTGCCGTCCGCCAGCGCGGTCAGCAGCCGGGCCAGCTCGGCGCGGGCGGCCGGGCCCGGCTGGGGCCAGTCACCCGCGACGGCGTGCTCCTCGACCCGCCAGCCGGAGCCGGGCAGATCCCGGCAGATCCGCCGGTCGTAGACGTTGCCGCCGCTCGGCGCGGCCGGGTCGGCCACGCCGCCGGGCATCACGAAGTGCACCGTGCGCGGTGCGGCCGGGCTCATAGCTCACGCTCGTAACTCGCCCAGGCGATATGCGACTCATGCAGGGTGACGGTGATCCCGGACAGGCCCCGGGCGCCCTCGCCCAGCGCCCCCGAGCCCACCCGTGCCGCGAGGCGGTCGGCGATCACCTTGGCGAGGAACTCGGTGGAGGTGTTGATCCCCTTGAAGTCGGGTTCGTCGTCGAGGTTGCGATAGCTGAGCGCGCCGCACACCTCCCCCAGCTCACGGGTGGCCAGGCCGATGTCGACGACGATGTTGTCGTCGTCCAACTCGGCACGGCGGAAGGTGGCGTCCACGAGGAACGTCGCCCCGTGCAACCGCTGCGCGGGTCCGAAGACCTCGCCGCGAAAACTGTGAGCGATCATGATGTGATCGCGAACGGTGATGCTGAACAACGGATGACCCTCCAGATACGGCGCATCGGGCCCTCGGCCGGGGCACGCCCTCTAGTACGGCCGTCGCGTTCCCCGTGTTCAGACGGATGACACGGCAGATTCCGCGGCGTACCGAACCCGGTGGCACAGCCCCGGAATCTCGCCCGAGGCGAGCCTCGGAAGCACCTCGGGAAGCTCCTCGAAACCGCATTCGCCGGTGACGAGGGCGTCGAAGGCGGGGTCGGCGAGCAGCTCGAGCGCCAGCGCCATCCGGTCGCCGTAGGAGCGGCGGCCGCCCCGGGCCGGGGACACCGTCCCCACCTGGCTGCTGCGCACCGTGAGCCGCCGGGAGTGGAACGCCTCGCCCAGCGGCACGCCGATCCGCCGGTCCCCGTACCAGCTCAGCTCCAGCACGGTGCCCTCCGGCGCCAGGAGCTCCAGCGAACGCGCGAGCCCCTGCTCGGTGGCGCTGGCGTGCACCACCAGATCGAGGCCGCCCGCCGCCTCCTCGGGGAGCGCGAAGTCCACCCCGAGCGCCCGCGCGACCTCCGCGCGCGCCGGCTCGGCGTCCACCAGTTGCACCCGTACGGCGGGGAACCGGGACAGCACCGCCGCGACGGAGGCACCCACCATCCCCGCCCCCACCACCGCGATCCGGTCACCCAGCAGCGGCGCGGCGTCCCAGGCGGCGTTCACCGCGGTCTCCACCGTCCCCGCCAGCACCGCGCGCGGCGCGGGCACGCCCTCGGGCACCGGGGTCACCGCGCTCGCCGGGACGACATAGTGGGTCTGATGCGGATACAGACCGAAGACGGTGCGCCCCCGCAGGGACGCCGGCCCCTCCTCGACCAGACCCACATTGAGATAGCCGTACTTCACCGGCCCCGGGAACTCGCCGTCCTGGAACGGCGCGCGCATCGCGGTGTACTGGTTCTCCGGTACCCCACCGCGGAAGACCAGGGTCTCCGTACCGCGGCTCACCCCGGAGTACAGCGTGCGCACCACCACGTCCTCGGGCCCGGGTCCGGCCAGGTCCACCTCCCGTATCTCGCCATGGCCGGGGGAGCGGAGCCAGAAGGCACGGGCGGTGCGCGTCATACGACGTTCTCCTGAGGGGCTGAACAATCGGACGGTGGCCCACGTACGGATGACCATGAAGCCGCGAACACGGTACGCGGCACCCATCCACTCCGCCACACAGCCCGGAGGGTGCACGGTGGCCCTGAACAATCCCTACAACACGACGCTGTCACGCGACCAGAGCGCCGCGGGCGCGGCCGCGTTGCGCAACGAGACAGCCGTGGGCGCGGCCGCGCAGCTGCTGTTGCTCGTCCTGCTCGGCACGGCGATCGACCTGGGACCCGCGGGCTGGCTGACCGGCCTGGCCTTCGCGGCCGCCACCTGGGCGGTGCTCACCCGCGCCCTGCAGCGGTCCTGGCTCGCCTCCTTCGGCGCGGCCAACCGCGTCACCCTGGCGCGGGCCACGCTCGTCGGCGGGGTGACCGCGCTGGTCGCCGACTCCTTCGAAAGCCCGACGCCGGTCACCGCCCTGGTGTCCCTCACCGCGGTCGCGCTGATCCTCGACGCGGTCGACGGACAGGTGGCGCGCCGCACCGGCACCTCGTCCTCCCTGGGCGCGCGATTCGACATGGAGGTCGACGCCGTCCTCATCCTGGTGCTCAGCATCTACGTGGCCACCTTCCTCGGCCCCTGGGTGCTGCTGATCGGCGCCATGCGGTACGCCTTCGTCGCCGCGGCATGGATGCTGCCCTGGCTGAACGGCCAGCTGCCCCCGAGCACGGCCCGCAAGACGGTGGCCGCGCTCCAGGGCGTCCTGCTGCTGGTCGTCGGCGCCGATGTACTCCCGTATCCGGTGGCCTTCGGCGCCGCCCTGCTGGCCCTGACCCTGCTCAGCTGGTCCTTCGCCCGCGACATCAGGTGGCTGTGGCGCACCCGGGCCGCCCGCGCGCGGTGAGCGCGACGGCGCGACGGGCGCGGTGAGCGCGGTGAGCGCGGCGGCGCCGACGAGCCCGCTGCCCGCTACCAGGGAGGGCCCCGCCACCAGGGAAGGGACCCGCTACCAGGGAAGGGCGCCCTCGATGTCGAAGTAGCCTCCCGTCGGCCCGTCCGGGCCCACCGTCGCCATACGGACGATGATCTCGGCGCCCTCCTCGACGGTCTGGTGACCGGTGCGCCCGTTGAGGTCCGTCGCGGTGTAGCCGGGCTCCACGGCGTTGATCCGCATCTCCGGGAACGCCTTCGCGTACTGCACGGTGACCATGTTGACCGTGGCCTTCGACGCCGGATAGGCGACGCCCGGGTAGGCGTGCGTAGGGGTGTCCGGGGTGGAGACCCGGTCCAGCGAGGCCAGCCCGCTGCTGACATTGACCACGACCGGCGCGGCGGACCGCCGCAGCAGCGGCAGGAAGGCATGGGTCACCCGCACCACGCCGAAGACGTTCGTATCGAACACCTCCTTCATCATGTCGGCGGTGACCTCCGCGGCGCCGATCACCCCGCCGTCCGGCGTCCGGGCCTCGATACCGGCGTTGTTGATCAGTACATCCAGTCCGCCGTCGGCCTCGACGGTCTTCGCGGCGGCGGCCACGGACGCGTCATCGGTGACATCGAGGACGACCAGCCGCGCCCCCGCCCCCAGCCGCTCGGCGGCGCGGCGTCCGCGGTCGGCGTCCCGGCTGCCCAGATAGACGGTGTGGCCCGCGGCGATCAGACGGCGGGCGGTCTCGAAGCCGAGACCCTTGTTGGCTCCGGTGATGAGTGTTGTCGTCATGCCCTCCAGGCTGCGTCCGGTCCGGGCGGCCAGCCAGGTGCCCTGTCTTCCTGGGACCGCGGGTACCAGGCTCGTCCCCCGGCCGAGGTGCAGACTGGTGACCATGGCGACCACGGAGTTCGGGCAGGCGGTACGGCGCTGGCGGGACCGGGTCCCGCCGGAGGCCGCCGGGCTGCCGGCCGGCGGACAGCGGCGGGCGGCCGGGCTCCGCCGTGAGGAACTGGCCCTGCTCGCCGGGATCTCCGTCGACTACGTCACCCGCCTCGAACAGGGCCGGGCGTCCCATCCCTCGACCCAGGTCGTCGAGGCCCTGGCCAGGGCGCTACGGCTGTCGGCTGCCGAGCGCGCCCACCTCTTCCGGCTGGCCGGGCTGGCCCCACCGGGCCCGGAGACGGTCCCGGCGTACATCACCCCGAGCGTCCAGCGGCTGCTGGACCGGCTGACCGGAACGCCCGTCGCCGTGAGCGACGCGTCCTGGACGCTGCTGATGGCCAATCCGCCGTATGTGGCCCTGAGGGGCGATCCGTCCCGGTGGCGCGGCAACGAGCGCAACGGAGTCTGGCGCCATTTCGTCAGCGAGGACACCGGCTCCCGGCAGACGCATCAGGCCCGGAGCGAGTTCCAGGCCGCGCTGGTCGCCGACCTCCGTACGGCCGCCGCCCGCTACCCGGCCGACCAGCGGCTGCGGCGGCTGGTCGCGGAGCTGCGCGCGAACAGCGAGCGGTTCGCCGAACTGTGGGACTCCGGCACCGTCGGCCACCACGAGGCATCGCGCAAGACCATCGACCATCCACGGGTGGGCCCGCTGACGCTGGACTGCGATGTGCTCACCGTGGCGGGCAGCGATCTGCGCATCGTGGTCTACACCGCCGAGCCCGACACCGAGGACGCCGAACGCCTCGCCCTGCTCACGGTGCTGGGCACCCAGACGCTCACCGGCTAGGGGCGCCCGGCGACCCATGCCGCCCGCGGCGGGCTGCTCCCCTCCCCGCCCCTCCCCACAACTGGGGCTCCGCCCCAGCCCCCGGCCGGACGACCCGGTTGTGCGCAGGCATCCGCCCGATCATCCACCACACCAGCATGCCGACCGCGATCAGCCCGCCGGTGCGGGTGTTCACGCTCTCGCCGTCCGCCGCGAACAGCGCCTGGCCCTGGGACGCCGTGCCCCCCTGCTGAGCTGCTCGCGGCGACGGTCGGCCCGTCGCCTCCGGGTCCAGGGGCGGAGCGGAACCGGAGCTCCGCCCCTGGACCTGGCTGGACGGCCGGGACGTGTGCGCGCGTCCGTCAGGTCGTTCGCCGCGCCGGCGTGCCGACCGCGATCAGCCCGCCGGTGCACCCGCCGGTGCGGGTGTGCAACGGCGGCGGTGGTCGGCTTGTCGACGCCCGGGGTCCAGGGGCGGAGCCCTTGGTTACGGGAAGGGGCGGGGAGGGGAAAGACCCGCCGGACCCCCGTACCCCCGAATCTGGCGATGAGATTTTCATATTTGCGTAATTGGATCGCTGCGTTCCGTAAGATTTTAGGCTCATCCGATGCACGAACCGGCGTTGGTGCGCGCTATCTGAACAGAGGGCGCAACACGGCGCACTCGCGGGGCGTGTGGGGGCCACCCTTGTACGACGAACAGAAGGACAGCGAAGTCCGGTGAATCTTCAAACCGTGGTGAACGTCGTCACCGCCGTACTCGTCACCCGGGTATTCGGCAGTGACGCCATCGCCCTCCTGCGCCGCGCGGCCGCGATGGGAGTCCGCGTCGGCGTATCGGAACTGCATCGCAACAACCAGGAGGGAGGGGAGCGGTGACCAACGACTTCCCGCGCTCGCGCGAGATCACCTCGATGACCACCGGACTCCCCGCGGACTTCCGCGCCTTCCACCAACTCCACCGGAAGGCGTACATCGACCGGGCCATGGTCTACCTCGGCAACCACGCGGACGCCGAAGAGGCCGTCGACGCCGCCTTCGAACAGCTCCTGCGCTGCTGGCCCAGGGTGCTGAGCATGGAGAACCCGGCCGCCTACGCCTGGAAGGTCATGAAGAACCGGGTCATCGACCTCGCCAGGGCCCGCAACCGGGGCCCCGCCCTCCTGGACAACGCAACCTTCGAGACCGCGATACTCAAGGACGCGGTGGACCCCATCGCCGCCCTGGAGGAGAGCCTGAATCTCTATCAGGCGATCAAGAAGCTCCCCGAACGCCAGCAGGACGTGGTCATCCTGCTGCACTGCCGCGGCTACAGCGTCGCCGAGACCGCCACCCACCTCGGCATCACCGAGGCCGGTGTGCGCTCCACCGCCCGCTACGCCCGCCGCCGTCTGCAACAACTCCTGGCCAAGGACAACCGATGACCTCACCCATTGACCGCATCCTCGCGCGGGCCCTGCTCAACCCCACCCCTCCCATCGACTTCGAGGCCGCCGAGGCCCGGCTCGCCGCCCGCCACGCCAACCCCGGCGGCTCCCCGCCCCAGGAGCGCCCCCCTCAACAGGACCGGCGGACGTCCGCGGCCACCGGGGCCACCGGAGCCGCGGCGCCGGGCGCGGACGAGCGGATGGCGCAGGACCTGCACACCCTGTGCGAGGCGATCATCGCCCGGCCCGACGCCCTGACCCAGCTGCGGGACTTCCTCACCCGCCGCATCCTCGAACCGCCGGGCTCCCGGGTCCTGGGGTGCGTGCTCCAGCTGGCCGGGCATGAGGACCACGCCCAGTTCTGGTGGCAGTTCGCCGCCGGGGCCGGCGACCCCGCCGCCGCGTACTGCCTCTACCTCCACCACATGGCGCTGGGCGAGGACGGCCAGGCGCACGCGTGGCTCGAGTGGTGGCACGAGCAGGCGGGCAACGACATTCCGCCGGTCACCGACACCGTGGAGGACTGGACCGCCACCGACCATGAGATGGCCGCCGCCCTCCGCATCCTGCACGGCCTGAAGAGGGGACAGGAGGTCCCGCCCGCCACCAGGGCGGTCATCCACTACGTCGCCGAGGCCGTCGACTTCACCGACGACCCCGACATCGACCTGCCGCTGCCGGAACCGGGGTTCGCCGACCGCATCGAGGACCTCACCACCACCAAGACCACCACGGACGTCGCGCCTCCCGCCGACCGGGCCGTGCTGCCGGAGCGGCCACGCAGCGGTTCCCCCGCCTGAGCGCTCCGCTGGAAGTGCCCTGATCTGCCGTCGATCGCCTGCGGCGCCGTCGTGGCTGGTCGCCCACGCGGCGGAGCCGCATATCGACACAGCCGCGGCGGAGCCGCACATCGACACAGCCCCGCGCCCCTTGAGGGCGCCTCCGCATCGGAGCCGGCTTCCGCCGATCTGCTCAGCGGCACAGAGAGCCGGCGGCCGGAGAATGTCTCCGGCCGCCGGCTCCCGTTCCCGAAGGACCGACTCCCACTCCCGAAGGCCGCGAAACTCCTCGGAAGGCCAGCGGAACTCCTCGGCGCGCGGCGCGCGCCTCAGCGCTGGGCCACCAGCTCCTTGAGCGCGACGTTCAGCTCGAGGACGTTCACCCGCGGCTCGCCGATGAACCCGGCCGTACGGCCCTCGGTCTTGTCCTCGACCAGCTTCTCCACCTGGCCGACCGACAGCCCGTTCCGCTCCGCGACCCGGTGGACCTGGATCTTCGCGTACCGCGGGGAGATGTCCGGGTCCAGACCGGAGCCGGAGGACGTCACCGCCTCGGCGGGGACCTGGGACGGCTTGACGGTGTAACCGGGCACCGAGTTGTTCTTGACGACCGCGGCCTTGGCGTCCCGGACCTGCTGGAGGAGGTCCTTGCTGTCGGCGGAGAGGTTGGTGGCTCCGGACAGCAGCAGCTTGTACTGGGTGTTGAGGCTGTTGCTGCCGAGGCCGTTCGCCGGGCGTCCCTGGAACCACTTCAGATCGGGGTCCGGGGTCTCCTGGCCCTTCTTCAGCGGCAGGTCGTACGACTGCCCGATCAGCGAGGAGCCGACGACCTTGCCGTGCGCCGTGATCTCGGAGCCGTTCGCCTTGTCGTGGAACAGCCCCTGGGCGACGCCGGTGACAAGCAGCGGGTAGATGACGCCGGTCACCAGGGTCAGCATCAGGAGGGCGCGCAGCCCGGCGCCGAACAGCCGGACGGTGTTCATGACGGAATGGTTCATGGCGATCAGCCGATCCCGGGGATGAGGGAGATGAGGACGTCGATGATCTTGATGCCGATGAAGGGCGCGATCAGGCCCCCGAGACCGTAGATCCCGAGGTTGCGCCGCAG
This sequence comes from Streptomyces endocoffeicus, assembly GCF_016741935.1. GTDB lineage: Bacteria > Actinomycetota > Actinomycetes > Streptomycetales > Streptomycetaceae > Streptomyces > Streptomyces endocoffeicus. The sequence continues at coordinate 192,303 of NZ_JAERRG010000011.1, forward strand.
CATCCGGTCCGCGCTCATCGGCCGGTAGCGCACCCCCCGCAGGGCGAGCGGCACCAGCGCGATGATGATCAGCGCGTTGAAGATGACCGCGGACAGGATCGCCGAGTCCGGTGAGGACAGCTGCATGATGTTCAGCTTGTCCAGGCCCGGGTAGACCGCCGCGAACAGCGCCGGGATGATCGCGAAGTACTTCGCGACATCGTTGGCGATGGAGAAGGTGGTCAGCGCGCCCCGGGTGATCAGCAGCTGCTTGCCGATCTCCACGATCTCGATCAGCTTGGTCGGGTTGGAGTCGAGGTCGACCATGTTGCCGGCCTCTTTGGCGGCCGACGTACCGGTGTTCATGGCCACACCCACATCGGCCTGGGCCAGCGCCGGCGCGTCGTTCGTACCGTCACCGGTCATCGCGACCAGCTTGCCGCCCGCCTGCTCCCGCTTGATCAGGGCCATCTTGTCCTCGGGCGTGGCCTCGGCGAGGAAGTCGTCGACGCCCGCCTCCTCGGCTATCGCCTTGGCCGTCAGCGGGTTGTCACCCGTGATCATGACGGTCTTGATGCCCATGCGGCGCAGCTCGTCGAACCGCTCCCGCATGCCCTCCTTGACCACGTCCTTGAGGTGGACGACACCCAGCACACGAGCGCCTTCGTCGTCCTGGACGGCGACCAGCAGCGGGGTGCCACCGGCCGCCGAGATCCGGTGGGCGATCCGGTCCGCGTCCTCGGCGACCGTACCGCCCCGCTCCCGGACCCAGGCGAGGACCGAACCGGCCGCCCCCTTGCGGATCTTCCGCGCGCCGACGTCCACACCCGACATCCGGGTCTGCGCGGTGAACTCGATCCACTCGGCCCCCACCAGCTCGCCCTGGTGGCGCTCGCGCAGCCCGTACTTCTCCTTCGCCAGGACGACGACGGACCGGCCCTCGGGGGTCTCGTCGGCCAGTGAGGACAGCTGGGCGGCGTCCGCGACCTCGGCCTCGGTGGTGCCGCGCACCGGCACGAACTCCGCCGCCTGCCGGTTGCCCAGGGTGATGGTGCCGGTCTTGTCCAGCAGCAGGGTGGAGACGTCACCGGCGGCCTCGACCGCCCGGCCCGACATGGCCAGGACATTGCGCTGGACGAGGCGGTCCATGCCCGCGATGCCGATCGCCGACAGCAGGGCGCCGATCGTCGTCGGGATCAGACAGACCAGCAGCGCCACCAGCACCACCATCGTCAGATGCGTGCCCGCGTAGTCCGCGAACGGCGGCAGCGTGGCGCAGGCGAGCAGGAAGACGATCGTCAGCGAGGCGAGCAGGATGTTCAGCGCGATCTCGTTGGGCGTCTTCTGCCGCGCGGCGCCCTCCACCAGGTTGATCATCCGGTCGATGAAGGTCTCGCCCGGCTTGGTGGTGATCCTGATGACGATGCGGTCGGACAGCACCTTCGTCCCGCCGGTCACGGCCGACCGGTCGCCACCGGACTCCCTGATGACCGGCGCCGACTCGCCGGTGATCGCCGACTCGTCGACCGAGGCGACGCCCTCCACCACATCGCCGTCGCCGGGGATGACATCGCCGGCCTCGCAGACCACCAGGTCACCGATGGTCAGCCCGGTGCCGGGGATCCGCTCCTCCGAGCCGTCCCCCAGCAGCCGGCGCGCGACGGTGTCGGTCTTGGCCTTGCGCAGGGTGTCGGCCTGCGCCTTGCCACGGCCCTCGGCGACCGCCTCCGCCAGATTGGCGAAGATCACGGTCAGCCACAGCCAGGCGCTGATCGCCCAGCCGAACCAGTCGCCCGGGTCCTGACACGAGAAGACGGTGGTCAGTACGGACCCGACCAGCACGACGAACATCACGGGCGACTTCACCATCACCCGCGGGTCCAGCTTGCGGAAGGCGTCCGGCAGCGACCGCAGCAGCTGCCCGGGGTCGAAGAGGCCCGCGCCGACACGGTCCTCGGCCGGGGCGTGCCCGGTGGGAACGCCGCTGTGCGGCGCCCTGGTCGGAGTGGCAGTGGACATGGAGTCCTCGTGTATTTCTCTGCGGGTGGTCATCACGCCAGCCCCTCGGCCAGCGGCCCCAGCGCCAGCGCCGGGAAGTACGTCAGACCGGTGATGATCAGGATCGCGCCCACCAACAACCCGGTGAACAGCGGCTTCTCGGTGCGCAGCGTGCCCGCGGTGGCCGGGACCGGCCGCTGCCCGGCGAGCGAGCCCGCGAGCGCCAGCACGAAGACCATGGGCATGAAGCGGCCGAGCAGCATCGCGAGCCCGGTCGTGGTGTTGTACCAGTCGGTGTTCGCGTTCAGACCGGCGAAGGCCGAGCCGTTGTTGTTCGAGGCGGAGGTGAAGGCGTACAGCACCTCGGAGAAGCCGTGCGCACCGGAGTTGAGCATCGAGTCCGGCGGTGTCGGCAGGGCCATGGAGGCGGCGGTGAAGATCAGCACCAGCGCCGGGGTGACCAGGATGTAGCAGGCCGCCAGCTTGATCTCACGGGGACCGATCTTCTTGCCCAGGTACTCGGGCGTACGGCCGACCATCAGCCCGGCGATGAACACCGCGATGATCGCCATGATCAGCATCCCGTAGAGGCCGGAGCCCACCCCGCCGGGCGCGATCTCGCCCAGCATCATGCCGAGCATGGTGATACCGCCGCCCAGGCCGGTGAAGGAGGAGTGGAAGGAGTCCACCGCTCCGGTCGAGGTGAGCGTGGTCGACACCCCGAAGAGCGCCGAGCCGCCGACCCCGAAGCGGGTCTCCTTGCCCTCCATCGCACCACCGGCGGCCTGCAGCGCCGGGCCATGGTGGGCGAACTCGGTCCACATCATCAGGGCGACGAAGCCGACCCAGATGGTGACCATGGTCGCCAGGATCGCGTAGCCCTGCTTGACCGAGCCGACCATGACGCCGAAGGTCCGGGTCAGCGCCAGCGGGATGACCAGGATCAGGAAGATCTCGAAGAGGTTGGTGAACGGGGTCGGGTTCTCGAACGGGTGGGCGCTGTTGGCGTTGAAGTATCCGCCGCCGTTGGTGCCCAGCTCCTTGATGGCCTCCTGCGAGGCCACGGCGCCGCCGTTCCACTGCTGCGAGCCGCCCATGAACTGGCCGACCTCGTGAATGCCGGAGAAGTTCTGGATCGCCCCGCAGGCGACCAGCACTACGGCGGCGACCGCGGCCACCGGCACCAGGACGCGGACCGTGCCGCGCACCAGATCGGCCCAGAAGTTCCCGAGCTCACCGGTGCGCGAGCGCGCGAAACCGCGCACCAGCGCCACCGCGACGGCGATGCCCACCGCCGCCGACACGAAGTTCTGCACGGCCAGACCGGCGGTCTGCACGACGTGGCCCATGGCCTGCTCGCCGGAGTACGACTGCCAGTTGGTGTTCGTCACAAAGGACGCGGCCGTGTCGAAGGCCTGCGCGGGCTCGATCGAGGAGAACCCCAGCGAACCGGGCAGGCCGCCCTGGAGCCGCTGCAACAGATAGAGGAAGAGCACCCCGGCCGCCGAGAAGGCCAGCACCCCGCGCAGATACGCGGTCCAGCGCATCTCGGTGTCGGGGTTGGCACCGATGCCCTTGTAGATCCACTTCTCCACCCGCACATGCTTCTCGGAGGAGTAGACCCTGGCCATGTAGTTGCCGAGGGGGACATAGGCGAGCGCCAGTGCCCCTATGAGGGCGAGCAGCTGTAGCACGCCGGCGAGTACGGGACTCATGCTGGTTCTCAGAACCTCTCCGGGAAGATCAGGGCGAGGACGAGATAGCCCAGCAGGGCGACGGCCACGATCAGGCCGACGACGTTTTCGACGGTCACAGCTTCGTCACCCCTTTGGCGACAAAGGCCACCAGCGCGAACACCGCGATCGTGGCGACGACGAAGGCCACATCGGCCATCGCGAACTCCTGGAAAGAGGTCGGGGAGATCCGCGAACAGCGGATCGAACGGACAACGCAAGAAGGAAACCCCGCCCCATGGCCGGATCCGACCGTCGTTGACGGGTCCCATACGGCGATCAGCACGCCTTTGACGCGGCCCTTACGGGCGCTACGGCGAGGGGTGGCCGGAACCGATCGTTCTGCCGCCGAGGGGCCGCGCGAGGCGCCGCAGGACGGCGCGAGGCGGCGTGGGTGGCGTGGGTGGCGTCACCGGCTCGAGCAGCGCGGGCGGCGGCCAACAGCGCGCTCAGCCCCCTGCGGTCGCAGAACGTCAGCCCACCGAGGTCGACGACCACTACACGGTTCTTTCCGGTCCACCCTGATCGTCTCGTGTACCGGCACGGCGCCCCCTTGGTGTGAGGCAGCCTGAAGGGCCTGGCCGGGGTTGAGGAACTGTTCTGCGGAGTCGGGCGCTTCGGGCGCTCGGAAACGCGCTATTGGCGGCGACACGGCCGTCCGTGCCCCCTGTGTACGTACTACGCTCGGATAGTAAATGATGTCTCGGAAAGGCGATGTGTTGGCTCTGGGGCCACTCGAAAGCGAGATCATGCGGGTGTGCTGGGACGCAGACACTCCAGTGACCGTGCGTGACGTACTCGGCACGCTCAACGCCGCCCGGAGTCGGCCGTTGGCTTACACCACGGTCATGACATCGATGGGTCGCCTCGCGGACAAGGGCGCGCTCGACCGGACACGAGTGGGACGTGGCTTCATGTACACGCCTGCCGTCGCGGATGAGGCCGCGCTAGCCGTGCGGGAGGTTCTGCGTACTCACGGGAACGCCGCGATCACCCACTTCGCCGCTGAGGCATCCGTCGACCCGGGGCTGCGCGACAGGCTACGGCGCCTTCTGGAGGACTCGCCGTGAGTGACGAGCCACCCGACACCGGAAACCGGGCATTCTGGGCATTGGTCGGCTTCTCTCTGACCGTCCGGGTCGGGGTTGCGTATCTCGCATGCTGCCTGACCTCGGCTCTCGTGCGGCAGGTCAGCCACCGCGGTGCCGGTGCCCTCCTGTCCGTCTCGGTCTGGGCCGGCGTGACATTACTGGCGCTGGCCGCCGCCGGGACGGCGCGGTCGGCGGCGCGTGTGTGGCGTGGGCTGCGCGCGACCCTCGGCGTGATACGGGCGGTACGCTCCGGCGCGGTGGATGCGAGCCCGGCAGTACGCGCCGCCTCGGAGCGGGCCGGGCTGGCCTCACGCGTGAAGCTCACCAAGAGCGCCGATCCGTTCGCGTTCACCTACGGCTTGCTCTTCCCTCAGGTCGTTGTCAGCAGCGGGCTGGTGGCGATCGCGACGCCAGAGGAACTCGCGGCGGTCCTCTCCCACGAGCACGAGCATGTACGAAGCCGTGACCCGCTCAAGGCCCTGATCTCCACCGCCCTCGCCACCCGAAATTTCACCCTCCCGCTCCTGGAGCATCTGCGCGCGGTCTTTGTCTTCGGCCGGGAACTGGCAGCGGACCGGCGCGCCGTGGCCCGCTGCGGGACCTCTGCCGTAGCGGGGGCACTGCTGAAAGCCGCCGACGCCCCTCGATGGGCGCGCGCGGCCCCGGCCGCGGCTATGAGCGGGACGGACCAACTCGAGGCGCGTATCACCCAATTGGAAGCCGGTTGGCCACCACGTCCGGCTCCACCCACTCCTCGACATGTGTTCGCCACCCTCACCGGAGTCGCGGTTTACGTTTGGGCACTCACCGGTTCGGCAGCGCTGATCGCTACCGGCTGGACCTGTAGGGGATAGAGGTAACGCGGGTTCTACTACGCGGGGATAGTAGATACTACGAATGCGTAGTAGGTTGGTGGCGCAAGGAAAGGAGTTGTCACCATGGTCATCGCTGCCGCCAAGCAATCGCGCATCAGGCACCCGCTGTTCGCCCGCATCTACCCGAAGATCAACGCGTTCGCGGAAGCCCATGGCGCGCTGGAACACCGTGCGGAACTACTGGCCGGTGTCACTGGTCGGGTGATGGAAATCGGCGCGGGCACCGGCGCGAACTTCTCGCACTACCCACCACGGGTGGAGCAGGTCATCGCGGTCGAGCCGGAGTCGCGGCTGCGCAAGGTCGCCGAACGAGCGGCGGCCGACGCTCCTGTGCCGGTGGAGGTCCGGGCAGGCCGGGCAGAAGCGCTGCCGATGCCGGACGAGTCGGTGGACGCGGTGGTGGTCTCTCTCGTCTTGTGCAGCATCGCCGATACGCCGCAGGCCCTCAAGGAGGCCGCCCGTGTTCTGCGGCCGGGCGGGCACCTGCACTTCTATGAACACACCCGCGCAACGGACCGCCGGCTCGCCCGCAGGCAGCGCATCCTGAACGTGGCATGGCCCCTGCTCGCCGGGGGCTGCAGCCTCGTCAAGGACCCTGAGCGGGCCATCGCGGACTCCGGCTTCGTCATCGAAAAGGCACGGCACTTCGACTTTCTCATCAATGGCCGCACCACGCCGAGTTCTCCCTGTGTCATCGGCGTCGCCCGCAAGGGGTAGGCGGTTGGGTGAAGTGTCCGGCGATCGGCCCGCCGCTTCGCGCACCCGCCCCGGCGTCGGCAAGACGTCGACGGTGGGGACTGGTGACCGCCGGCGCCGTCATCCCCGCCACGCGGGGAATCGCCGCGGTCATTACGTCCAGTCTGTGGCGTGCAGGTGCGTCACAACAGGGGCGTCACAAGGGGAGCTGGTATCCGCTGACCCAGCTCTGCATGGCGCTGATCATTTGCCTCCACAGGTCACTGACCTGCAGTAGGCCGACCGGTACGAGCAGGGCCCCACCTGTGCGCATGACGCCACGGGCGTGCCGACGGCTGCCGCGACCGATGGCGGGGGAACTGTGGGGTCGACTCCCGTGTGGCGCTTCGCGGTTGCGGCGCTGGCTGTCTACTTCCTGTTGTCGATCGGCGCATCCGTGTGGGCGCGGGTTCGGGGCACCGGTAGGGGTGGTACGGCTGAAAGCCGGGAGGGCGGCCGAGGTCGCGACTGGGGGCGCTGGCTGCTCTCCATGCCGGACACGGTGATTGTCTTCCTGGTCTCCTTGACGATCTCCGTGTGGGACAGGACCCGGACCGGGGAGCGGGCGGGCCAGGGCCGCCGTCGCAAGCTCGGCGCCGCACCGGACGCGGCGCTGGCAGCACACATCGGCATGGGTGGAACCATGTCCACGATGCTCTTGATGATGGTCGTCTGACGGTGTCGGTTCCTGCGTGCGTACCCGGAAGCCGACCCCGGCGAGCGGCGCGAAGCCGGCGTTCGGTCAGAGATTCGGTCAGCGGGGCGAGGACCTGAGTCACTGGTCTGGTGCCGAGGAGGGCGGGGCCGCGCCACTTCCCGGTGTCTGGTCGCATTTCTGCCTCGCTGAACAAGATCTGTGGTCAGCGCCACAGGTGCGGAAGATACCCCCTAGGGGTATCTTGGCTGTCGTTGGAGGGCGGGGGAACCCGCCCTCTGGCGGACGACCGCATGCAACGACACCCCGAGGGAGAAGCCATGACCTCACAGACCACCTCCGGCTCCTGCTGCAGCTCCGACGGTTCCTGCGGCTCCGGTACCAAGGCCGACGTCCAGGGCGCCGGCGTCACCACCGTGTACAAGGTGCCCGGTATGACCTGCGGCCACTGCGAGGGCGCGATCTCCCAGGAGATATCCGCGCTGGACGGCGTCACCGCGGTCAAGGCCGTCGCCGCCTCCGGTGAGGTGAGCGTCACCTCCAGTGCTCCTCTCGACGAGGGGGCCGTCCGCGCCGCCGTCGACGAGGCCGGGTACGAGCTCGTCGGCACCGCCTGACTCAGCCCGCCACTTCCCTCAGGAACGCGAATTCCTTCCGGCCGGGACGTACCGCTCCGCTGATACGGACGCCGTGCGTCCCGGCCCCTCCCCAGGAGAACCTTCATGACCAGTACGGTTCCCGAGAAGACGTTGACGCCCTCGACCGAGGTCGAACTCTCCATCGGCGGCATGACCTGTGCCTCGTGCGCGACCCGCATCGAGAAGAAGCTCAACCGCATGGACGGTGTTACGGCGACCGTCAACTTCGCCACGGAGAAGGCGAAGGTCTCATACCCCGACGGGGTGGCGGTCGCCGATCTCATCGCCACCGTCGAGAAGACCGGCTACACCGCCGAGGAGCCGCTGCCTCCCGCGTCTTCGGCCGGCGGGGAAGCCGAATCCGGGCCGGTCGCGGCCGACGGCGAGTCGGTCCCTCTGCGGCAGCGCCTGCTCGTGTCGCTGGCGCTCTCCGTACCCGTCGTCCTGATGGCGATGATTCCGGCCCTGCAGTTCGACAACTGGCAGTGGCTGTCGCTGACATTGGCGGCTCCGGTCGTCGTCTGGGGCGCGTTCCCCTTCCACAAGGCGGCCTGGACGAACGTCCGCCACGGCGCTGCCACGATGGACACGCTGGTGTCGCTCGGGACGCTCGCCGCACTTGGCTGGTCGGTATGGGCGTTGTTCTTCGGGCATGCCGGGATGCCGGGCATGCGCCACGGCTTCGAATTCACGATCTCCCGCTCGGACGGCTCCTCCTCCATCTATCTGGAGGCCGCGGCCGGTGTGACCACGTTCATCCTCGCCGGGCGCTATCTGGAGGCGAAGTCCAAGCGCAAGGCGGGTGCGGCGCTGAAGGCCTTGCTGGAGCTGGGCGCCAAGGACGTCTCGGTGTTGCGGGGTGGCAAGGAAGTACGCATCCCCGTCGGCCAGTTGGCCGTCGGCGACCGCTTCGTCGTACGCCCCGGTGAGAAGGTCGCGACCGATGGCACCGTCGTGGCGGGCAGTTCCGCCGTGGACGCCTCCATGCTGACCGGTGAGTCCGTACCGGTGGATGTGACGGTCGGCGCCGCCGTCACGGGTGCCACGGTGAATGCTGGTGGACGGCTGGTCGTCGAGGCCACCCGGATCGGGTCCGACACCCAGCTCGCCCGGATGGCAAGGCTCGTCGAGGACGCCCAGAACGGCAAGGCCGAGGTGCAGCGCCTCGCCGACCGGATCTCCGGCGTGTTCGTCCCAGTGGTCCTCCTCATCGCCCTGGGCACCCTGCTGGCCTGGCTGTTCGTCACCGGCGACGCAACGGCCGCCTTCACCGCGGCGGTCGCGGTGCTCATCATCGCCTGCCCCTGCGCGCTCGGGCTCGCGACACCGACCGCCCTCATGGTCGGCACCGGACGTGGCGCACAACTCGGCATCCTGATCAAGGGTCCGGAGGTTCTGGAGTCCACCCGCCGAGTGGACACCGTCGTCCTCGACAAGACCGGCACCGTGACCACGGGCCGGATGCGGCTTCAGGATGTCTTCTCCGCACCGGAGGTGGACGAGGAGGAACTGCTGCGACTGGCAGGTTCGCTGGAGCACGCCTCCGAGCACCCGATCGCCCAGGCGATCGCGGCCGGAGCCATCGAGCGGGCCGGGGGCCTCCCCGTGCCGGAGAACTTCGACAGCGTCGCCGGTCTCGGTGTCCAGGGCCTCGTCGACGGGCACGCGGTGCTCGTCGGGCGCGAGGAACTCCTGCGGCAGTGGGCGATCGAACTCCCGCGGGAGCTGGCCGAGGCCAAGGCCGCCGCGGAGGCTGAGGGCCGTACCGCGGTCGCCGTCGCCTGGGACGGGGAGGCGCGGGGTGTGCTCACCGTCGCCGACGCGGTCAAGGAGACCAGCGCCGCCGCGGTGGCCGAGCTGCGGAGGCTGGGCATGAGGCCCGTCCTGCTGACCGGCGACAACCAGGCCGTTGCCGAATCCGTCGCCAAGACCGTCGGCATCGACGAGGTGATCGCCGAGGTCCTGCCGCACGACAAGGTGGACGTGATCAAGCGGCTGCAGGACGAAGGCCGTGTGGTCGCCATGGTGGGCGACGGTGTCAACGATGCGGCCGCCCTCGCCACCGCGGACCTGGGCCTGGCCATGGGAACGGGCACGGACGCGGCGATCGAAGCGGGGGACCTCACTCTCGTACGTGGTGACCTCCGGGTGGCCGCGGACGCGATCCGGCTCTCCCGGAAGACCCTGGGCACCATCAAGGGCAATCTCTTCTGGGCCTTCGGCTACAACGTCGCGGCCCTGCCCCTGGCCGCGGCCGGCATGCTCAACCCGATGATCGCGGGCGCCGCGATGGCGTTCTCCTCGGTCTTCGTGGTGACCAACAGCCTGCGGCTGCGGTCCTTCAAGTGAGTCGCGGACAGCACGAATAACGAGGGGCGGGTACACGGCCCCGCCCAGGAGAGGTGCCCGGTCGGTGGACCGGGCATCCGGCCGTCGAGGCGACAGCGCTCCGGGGCTGCCGCCCCGAGCCACTCATGCGGTGCAGTCGCGACCTATTTGGCGTCGAAGATACCGGCCCGCCATGCCCCGACGACGATGACGCAAATGCTTCCCACCAGGTAGAAGGGCGAATGGCCGCCCGGGAGGATCGTCACGGTATCGGTGAACTCCTCGATCCAGTTGACCACCAACGTGATCAGGCTGAGCCCGAGAAGGGACCACCCGGCGATCCGAGAGGCCCGGGAGCGGGTGTGCAGTCGGCCCACCTTGATTTTTTGTGCTTCCTTGGTCATACCAGGGTTCTCTCTTCCGGGTCTGGGCGTGCGGATGCGGTGTCCGAGCCCATCGGGGCCTCGCGCTCACCGCGCCCCGCCGAACGGATAAGGAAGACCGCGGCCGCGGAGAAGACGGCGATCGAGGTCCAGTCATTGAGGCGAAGCCCAGCGAAGGTGTGGGCCTCGTCGATGCGCAGATACTCGATCCAGAAGCGGCCGACCGTGTACGCGGCGGCATAGAGGGCGAAGGTCTGGCCCCGCTTCAGGGCGAACCGCCGACCGGCCCAGATCAGCAGGAGGGCGACGCCGATGTCCCACAGGAACTCGTACAGAAATGTCGGGTGGTACGTCGCGATATCGGGGCCGGCTCCTGGGCGATGCGCGGGGTCGATCCTCAGCCCCCACGGAAGCGTCGTTGGCCGCCCGTACAGCTCTTGATTGAACCAGTTGCCCCAGCGGCCGACGGCCTGGGCCAGGGCGAGGCCCGGTGCCACGGCGTCCGCGAAGTCGAGCAGGGAGACGCCTCGGCGTCGGCAGCCGATCCAGGCACCGAGCGCACCGAGCGCGACCGCGCCCCAGATGCCCAGTCCGCCCTCCCAGATCCGCAGGGCCTTCCATGGATCGCCGCCTTCGCCGAAGTAGGCGTCGGGACTAGTGATCACGTGGTATAGACGGCCGCCGACGATGCCGAACGGAACGGCCCAAACCGCGATGTCGTCGACTTCGTGGCGGTCGTGCCCGCGGGCGGCCCAACGTCGTCGGGTAAGCCAAACGGCGACGACGATACCCAGGATGATGCAGAGCGCGTACGCCCTCAGAGGCAGTGGCCCCAGGTGTACGACTCCTTGCGCCGGACTGGGCAGGTAAGCGAGTTGCATCCAGTCAGCATACGCTAAACAGCTAAGCTACTTAGCTAATCCTTGACTCGATCACCTCCGGCACGGCCCCCGTGGGCCGTGCCAGGAATGCCTTCCCTTCACGCGCCTGGTGGTAGTGATCAGCATCGCACTCCAGGGCGCCGCGCCTGTGGCTCCGCCGCTTTGGCGACGTCCGGTCACTGTCCCCCCGCCATATTTCCGCTAAGTGGATTAGCGGTATGCTGTCGGCAGCACCTCGCGAACCGGGAGCCTCTGCCCGAGCGGCGCCCCTGGTGCACGCAGGAAGGCGGGCCGGGGCTCCCGGGAGGTGCGGGACAGGAGTGGGGTGGGGGCCGGTGCGATCAGGGTCCGCAGGCCACCAGCAGCGGCAGCAGCGGAGCCGCGGTACTGGCGGCCACGACACCCAGCCACGTCACACGGTGCGGCCGGGGCTGAGGTGTGAGGACGCGGCGCAGCCGGATGAGGGCACCCGGCCCGCCGGCCCCCAGGGTTCCCCGCGGCGCCTGCCCTGCGGCTACCTCACACATGGCGGTCGCCAGCGCGTCCCTGGAGTGGCTCCGCAGGGCTCTGTCATCCGCGATCATCTCCACCAGCAGCGTGATCTGCTCCTTGGCGTGCCGGGCGAGCGGCAGGCCGGGGAAGGTGCGGGAGAACGCGTCCACGAGCAGATGGAGAAGGTGGTGCCTGCCCTCGATATGGGCGCGCTCATGTTCCAGTACGGCGCGCAGCTGCGCATCGGACAGGACGCCGAGGGCCCCCCGGGTGATGACGACACGACACCGACGCCCGGGAAGGCAGTACACGGCGGGTGCGTCATGGTCCACGACCGTGGCGTCGTATCCGGGGGCCGGCTCACCGACCAGGGCGAGCATGTCGAGGTGACGCCGCCGCGCTCGGCGGGCCCGCCAGGTGCAGACCACGAACCAGCCCAGAGGCAGCAGCGCGATCACGGCGGGGGCGCTGAGCGCCAGGGCGTCCCCGAGGGTGGGCGCGGACTCGCTTACCGGGGCGTCGGCGGCCAGACCGCAGACGCTGAGCAGCCCGAGGAGACCCTCGTGCGCATGCTGCTCGGTGAGGACCAAGTGGTACACCGTGAGCGCGGTGGCGACGACGAACGTCACCATGAGTCCCTGCCATGCGAGGACCGCTATGACCGGAGCGCGGTGGGGCCACCGTGCCTGTGACAGCAGAGGGGGCATCGCGGCGCCCACCAGGGCCGCGTATCCGGCCAATGCCACAGCTGTGATCACGCGTCGCTCCGCTTTTTGGCCGCTCGGAGAGCCGAGCGTAGGGCGTCCGCCTCTTCCGGCGTGATCTGATCGATGAAACTGACCAGAGTTCCGACCGGATCCGGGTTGCCACCGAGCGCCTCCTGCATCTGCGACGCCGTGTACTGCTGCCGGGTACACGTGGGCTCGTACACCCAGGCCCGTCCCTCCTTGTGCCGCTTCAGCATGCCCTTACTGTGCAGAATGTCGGCCACGGTCTTCACCGTGCTGTAGGCGATGGGCCGCTTCTTGCTGAGGTCCACCAGTACGTCGCGTGTGGTCGCCGGCCGCCCCCAGGCCCATAGGCGGTGCATGATCTCCGCCTCGAGCTCACCCAGCTGACGCACGATCGCTCCCTTCGCCCCCGGAACGCGAAGCCTCCGGCACCAGTGACCGCTCATCGTAGTGGGCAGAGTCCTGGGCCCCTGCGGAGCCTTGACGAGGGGGCGCGCTCGGCACGGGGCAAGCGGCGGCCGTACGCAGACGCCGCACCAGGGCGTGCGCGAGCAGCGCCAGCGAGGCCATGGCCAGGACTGGCTGTGCGGGGGCCCAGTAGGAGAGGGCTCCACTCACCCCGAGGGCCAGTACCACCAGCTTGTTGCAGATCGGGCAGCCGACGGCGAACGCGGACAGCACGCCCGCGAGCAGTGCCCGGCGCCCTCGCGGCCCATCGGCCCGCGCGGCCGGAGGCCCATTCATGTACGTCGCCACCAGCAGTCCCATGAGCAGCGATGACGCCACCCAGACCGGATAGTTCCACCACAGCACCGGGGTCATCCGGGTGTAGAAAGGCGTGGGTACGACCCCGGTCGGCACACCGATCGCGGCCCCGGCGACAAGGGCCACGGCCACTGCCGCCACCCACTGTTGTGGCGTCCACGTGCGCATGCGCCCGCCTCTCTGCCGTTACCATTACTGCCAAACAGCTTAGTAGGTCACCCCTACGCCCGAACCACCCAGCATGGTCCGGTCCGCTTCGGTAATGTCGGACGGCGGAGCGACCACAGATGGAGTCACGACGTGCATGTGAGCCGATACGTACGAGCGGCAACTGCCCTCGGGCACTTGCTGCTCGTCGTCGTGCTCGCGATGGGCGTCTTCGTGATGCACTCGATGGGCCATCCCGACAGCGCCTCCAACACGAGCATGGGAGCGGCTCACGCATCGGCCACGACCGCCCACCCAGGCGGCGGCATGCCCTCGCCGCAGGGCGTTGTCGTCTCCTTGCACTCTTCGGACTCGCATCAGGACAGTAAGACGTCCTCCCACTCCCCGGCCATGGGTATGGACATGGCCTCGCTGTGCGTGGCCGTGCTCGGCACGTGGATTCTCGCCGGTCTTCTCCGCGCGGTTCTGAGCCGCGGGACGGACTGGCCGGCACGGCTTCGCGATGCCGCCGTGGCGGTCCTGCGCCCCAATCCCCCTCCGCGCAGACCACCTGACCTCGCTCGACTGTCAATCCTGCGGATCTAGGCCGAACGCCACCGCGGGCGGCTCGCGCTGCCCGCGCACCCCGTTCGACAGACTTTCCGCAGAACAGACACCACGAGGTTTTCGACATGACCGCCATCAAGCGCAGCACGCTGCGTCCGCGCGTCCGCCGCATCGCTCTCGTCAGCACCGTTGCCGCCGCAGGCCTGGTCCTCGCCGCCTGTGGCAACGACGACGACATGAGCGGCATGGACCACGGGAGCAAGAGCAAGAGCTCCGCCTCGGCGAGCGCGACCACCGGGGAGAACCCCGCACCGGGCACGTTCAACGACGCGGACGTGAAGTTCGCGCAGATGATGATCCCCCACCACGAGCAGGCCGTCGAGATGTCCAAGCTCGCCGACGAGCGTGCCGAGGACGCCAAGATCAAGACCCTCGCCGGGGACATCGAGAAGGCTCAGGATCCCGAGATCAAGACGATGAAGTCCTGGCTCAAGGCATGGGGCAAGCCCGAGTCGGGCGGCAGCATGCCCGGTATGGACCACGGGTCCGACAGCAGCATGCCCGGTATGGACCACGGCTCCGGCAGCTCCGAGAAGTCGGGCATGCCCGGGATCATGTCCGACAAGGACATGAAGGAGCTGACGGCGGCCAAGGGCACGGACTTCGACAAGATGTTCGCGCAGATGATGATCGACCACCACAACGGGGCGATCGACATGGCCAAGGACGAGCAGAAGAGCGGTAAGAACGCCACCGCGAAGAAGCTCGCCGACGATGTCGTCAAGAATCAGACCGCCGAGGTCAAGACGCTCCAGGGCATCCTCGACAAGCTCTGATCCGATCACACGCTGACCGTTCCGGGCTCAGCCGGTCACTCCGGGGAGCCCGGGGCGGTCACGCCCACACACTCCTTACTCGGGCCGTGCCCGGTCATGTCCCGGCCCGCCCCCACGACTCCCGAGGACCCATGCAGATGCACCGCGCCGTCCAGGCAGCCACCGCCGTCGCCCTCGGCCTCGCGCTGGCCGCCTGCTCCAGCGGAGACGGCGACACGGACTCGTCCGATGCCGCCACGACTGTCAGCCACATCCACGGACTCGGGCTGGACCCGTCCGACCAGCGCCTGTACGTCGCAACCCACGAAGGCATCTACACCCCCGGCTCCAAGGGCAATCCCAAACTGGTGGGCGACAGCAAGGACGACTTCATGGGCTTCACGGTGGCCCAGGGCAAGACCTTCTACGCCAGCGGCCACCCCACCGCCGGAGCGGACGGTCCCGGCAACAAGGGACTGATCAAGAGCACCGACGCGGGCAGGAGCTGGAGGTCGCTCTCCCTCTCAGGGAAGTCCGACTTCCACGCCCTCGACTACGCTCACGGCACCGTCTACGGCTACGACTCCACCAACGGCCTGCTCCGCACCAGCGAGGACGGCACCACCTGGACGGACGGAGCCACGTTCCAGGCGCTCGACATCGCGGTCAACCCGGACGACGCCGACCTCGTCCTCGCCACCACCGCGGAAGGAGTCGCCCGCAGTACCGACGGCGGCAAGACCTTCGCCGAGGGCAGGCAGCCGGTGATGGCCTTCCTCTCCTGGAAGGCCACGAACGCCCTCTACGGCATCGACACCTCCGGCAGGCTGAGCCGCAGCACCGATGGCGGCACCACGTGGAAGAAGCTCGCCACCGTCCCCGGCGGACAGCCTCAGGCGCTCACCGCCGTCGACGCCCAGCGCGTCCTGGCGGCGACGCAGAGCGGCGTGTACGAGTCGAAGGACGGCGGCAAGACGTTTACCAAGCGCCTCGCCGTCGAATCGAGCGGCGGCCACTGACCCCTCCACGAAACGCCACGTCGGCCGCGCCGACAATCCTGCCGCGGAGGCGGGGCGCGGGCTTGCTGTCGACGGGGTCACACAGCACCTCTGCCGAGACCATCCCCTATATTGTTAAGTAGATTAGCCGTATGGCGGATCCACGACCTCGCTCTGAGGTCTGGCTCCCACCTCAGGCGCCTGCTCACGAGGGGATGGCTTCGCTGGAGTACTGAGACCCGTTGACGATGACCGATGCCGCGTACCGCTCGAAC
The DNA here is from genome assembly GCF_016741935.1 of Streptomyces endocoffeicus. Classification (GTDB taxonomy): domain Bacteria; phylum Actinomycetota; class Actinomycetes; order Streptomycetales; family Streptomycetaceae; genus Streptomyces; species Streptomyces endocoffeicus. Next base: position 208,389 of record NZ_JAERRG010000011.1, read on the forward strand.
TCAGTCGTGGCTGTCGGTGCTCCCGCCGCCGAGACAGAAGAGAAGCCAGTGGTTAACGAGCGACAGCCGTCGGGGGACTGGGTCCCGGCCGGGACCCAGTCCCCCGACGCCGCGTACGGGATCTACCATGCCTACTACCACGATGGTGCCCAGCACGGCGGTGTGAGATCCAGCGGTTACGACGACGAGGACCCGCTGTTCGGCGCGATGCCCAGCGTGTACGACACCACGGCCGCCCTTTACGACGAGCCCGACCATCGGCTGTCGTGCAACGCCTACGGCTATGACCCCACCACGATGTGGGACACCCCCGGCCATGCGGAAATGAGCTCGTCCGCGGCCGACCTCGGCCCGGCAGACCCGAGCGGGTACATAGCCCAGTGGGAGGACTCCACCGGCCAAGGGCGCGTTGGAGTCGATTCCACAGCATGCTTCGAAGACTCCGAGTCACGGGACGCCACCGCGGACGCGGGGATCGCCTCACCCGGACCGAGCCGTGCCGACGTCCGTAACCGTCGTGCGTCCGCCCGGCGATCCGCGCTCCTGACCGTCGCCGTCCCGTCCGCTGTCGTTATGGCCATCACAGGAGCGGCGGCCGTCTCCGTCAGCGTCGACGACCAGGATGAGAAGGCCACACAGGCCGCGCCGGACGCGACACAGGTCATCGAGCCGTCGGCTGCCAACGGCAAGCTCGACGCGCAGCTCGCCGGTGTGACTCGCGGCGCAGATGACTTCGCCGATCGCGCCAGCCGTACGCAGCAACGCATCGATCTCAAGCAACGTCAGCTGCAGGAGCGGAGGCGCAAGGCGGCCGAAGCCGCACACAGAAAGGCGGAAGCGGCACGCAAGGAGGCGCTCCGCCCGAAGTTCGCTCTTCCCGTCGCACAGCGAGGAGTCGGCGAACTGTTCGGAGCGGCCGGCTCCATGTGGTCGAGCCGGCATACCGGACTCGACTTCCCCGTGCCCATGAACACCCCGGTGATGGCCGTCACCGACGGCACGGTCGAAGCCAAATGGAATCCGTTCTACGGAAACATGGTCATCGTCACCGCTCCCGATGGCACCGAGACCTGGTACTGCCACCTCGCCAGTGCCAAAATCCGCGCCGGCCATGTCAAGGCGGGAGAGACCATCGCCTACGCGGGAAGCTCAGGCAACTCGTCGGGGCCACACTTGCATCTTGAAGTGCATCCCGGCGGCGGCGACGCGATAGACCCATTGGCCTGGCTTCGCGGTCACGGCCTCGACCCCACGTAACAGCAATGGACACGGCGCTGGCGGGCTACCACTATGGAATTGACACCCGCACCGATGAGAGTTGTCCTGTAATCAAGAGATGGCTCAATTAGTACGCTCCCGATATAGCGGACCGCGTTATCCGCTGGGTGGCGAGGTGACGATGAGTCGTGAGCACTCTTTGATCGATGCCGACTGGGCCGAGCAGCACCTGGATGACCCGCACGTGGTGTTCGCCGAGGTGGACGAGGACGTCAGCGCCTATGAGCAGGGCCATATCCGTGGCGCGGTGAAGTTCGACTGGAAGAACGACCTCCAGGATTCGGTCCGCCGCGATTTCGTTGACCGCGGGCAGTTCGAGGAGCTGCTGTCACAGCGTGGCATCACGCCTGACCACACGGTGGTGCTGTATGGCGGCAACAACAACTGGTTCGCCGCGTATGCCTACTGGTACTTCAAGATCTACGGACATGACCGGGTACGTCTGCTCGACGGCGGCCGCAAGCTATGGGAACTGCAGTCCCGGCCGCTCACCGCCGAAGTGCCGCAGCGGCCCAGGACCGACTACACGGCCCAGGAACCGGACTTCTCGATCCGGGCCTTCCGGGATGAAGTGCTGGCCGCGATCGGCGAGAAGAACCTCATCGATGTCCGCTCTCCGCAGGAGTTCTCCGGGGAGCTGCTGGCCCCAGCCCACCTGCCGCAGGAATCGGCGCAGCGAGGTGGTCATATCCCCTCTGCCAGGAACGTGCCGTGGTCGAAGGCGGCCAACGATGACGGCACCTTCAAACCGGACGAGATGTTGCGTGACCTCTACCGCGATGCGGGGGTCGACTTTGACCGGGACACCATCGCGTACTGCCGGATCGGTGAGCGCAGCGCCCACACCTGGTTCGTCTTCCACGAACTGCTCGACCATGTGAACGTCAAGAACTACGACGGATCGTGGACCGAGTACGGCTCGATGGTCGGCGTCCCCATCGAGAGGTGACCGAGCCGGGGCCTCACGGAGCGTGAGCATGGCAGCGGAAGTGGCCAGGAGCCCAGCGGTATCAGCCGGTGACCGACGTCACGCGGCCGCGGTGCCCGAGCTCGACACGTCTACCCGGACCGTGGTGGCCGGCCGCGTCGTGGCCGTCGGCGGTCCGGTCGCCGGCGCCTGGGTCCGCCTTCTCGACTCCGCGGGAGAGTTCGTCGGCGAGGTGGTCACCGCCTCGTCCGGTACGTTCCGCTTCTACGTGACGCCGGGGCGGTGGGTGCTGCGCGCCCTGTCGCCGCGGGGCGTCACCGAGCTGCCGGTGGAGGCCCAGCTCGGCCAGGTCACCGAGGCTGATCTGCGGCTGTCGGCACAACTGCCCGAGGAGCTGGAGATCATCCAGCTCGCCACGCTCAGTCTGGGCAACCGCAGCTACCTGATCACGGACGGCTCGACCGCGGTCGCGGTGGATCCTCAACGGGACCTGGAGCGGATCACCACTGTGCTCGACTCCCGGAATCTGCGGCTCGACGCAGTGGCGGAGACCCATCTGCACAACGATTACGTGACGGGGGGACTCGAACTGGCTCGCCGCTTCGACGCTCTCTACGCGGTGCCCGCCGGACCGGGGCTCGGCTTCGACGCCGCACGCGTGCGCGACGGTGACCAACTTCAGGTCGGCGAGCTGCAAATGCAGGTGATCGCCACACCCGGGCACACCGACCATCACGTCGCCTATGCCTTCGCGCCCCGCGACAGGGCGCCCCGGCTGGTATGCACCGGGGGTTCCCTGCTGTACGGCACGACCGGGCGCACGGACCTGATGGGTGCGGACCTGGCCGAGCCGCTGGCACATCGGCAGTACCACTCGGCCCGCCGCCTGGCTGAGGTTCTCCCCGATGACACCGTGGTCCTGCCGACCCACGGGTTCGGCAGCTTTTGTACAGCGGCGACGGCCGGCGCGGTCGAGCGATCGACCATAGGCCGGGAACGCACCGCCAACCCCGCGTTCACTCTCACCGAGGAAGCCTTCGTCTCCAGCGCCCTCACCGGACTTGAGTCCTTCCCCGCGTACTACAACCGGATGGCACCCATCAACGCCGCCGGGCCGGCGCCCGTGGCCGGGCTCGCGACGCCACCCTCCGCCGGACCGACCGAATTGGCCGACCGTATCGCGGCCGGGGAGTGGGTGGTGGACGTCCGGCCGCGAGGCGACTTCGCCCACCTCCACCTGCGCGGCGCGGTCAACGTCGACGCCCGCGGATCCCTCGCCACCTACCTGGGCTGGCTGGCGCCCTTCGACAGCCCGGTGACCTTGCTGGCCGCCGACGCTGAGCAACTTGAAACCGCCCGGCACGAACTGCTGCGTATCGGCTTCGACCACCTCGCGGCCATCGCCGCCGGAAGCCCACTGGAATGGGCGGGCCCGCCCCGACTGGCTTCCTACCCGCGCTCGGACTTCCCCACCCTCGCCACTGCTCGCGCCGAGCGGCCGCTGGAGATCCTGGATGTCAGAAACGGCGGCGAATGGCACCGCGGGCACCTGCCTGGCGCCCGGCACGTACCCCTGCCTGAACTGCCCAGCACCCTTCCCGCTCTACCGGACACCGAGACCTGGGTGCACTGCCACAGCGGCTTCAGAGCCGCGATCGCGGCCTCGCTGCTGGCCGCCGCGGGACGCCAGGTCGTACTCATCGACGACGCCTTCGAGCACGCGCAGCCCATGACCCGAGAGCGATAGGGTCTGGCTCCGCGATACCCGGGTGCACGGCTGGCGGAGTCCGTGCCGGAACAGTGGCCCGATTGGGGCCTTTCGGCTCGGCGCCGGGACCAACCCCGGATCTTTCCTCGCCGGCCCAAGCGGGCAAGGCTCGCGCGAAGAGATCGCTGCGGGCAGTGCAAACGGTGCCTCGCGCTCCTGCGAGAGCGATGACATGGATACGGTCCGTAACTCGGCCAGTCCCTGTGCGTCGGCACGGGCCGCCGAATTCGGCGTCCCGTCCGGGTGGGGTCGATGCCCTCACCGCTGCTTCTACGGACTGAACCCGTCGAGCAGACCCAGCCCGACCTGATCCTCCCCTGGATAGAGGGAGCGCCCACCCCGGCCGCGTCTTACTGGTGCGGAACGTGGAAACCCCGACGCGGTCCAAGCCTCGGTTCGGTAGGCCAACCGCAAGGAAGGCTGAAGTCCACGGCGGGAGAAGGATGATCCAAGAAGCGAAGGCCGGTGGGCCGAAAGGCCAGAGGAAACCAGGAGTTGGGACCTTCACCCGCTCTTGCCTAACTCGCCGGATACGGTCGTGATCGATTCGGTCACCGGCAAGGGCGTACAGGCCGCCGCAGACGCCACCGCGCCGGTGAAGGGCCGCCCACCGCCGAAGCAGTGAGCGGCCCGGGTTCTACGACCTTGGTATGGGGTCAGCCGAGGGTGACCGAGCGGGCGAAGGTGGCGTCGGTCTCCTGGGCGATTTCGTTGAGTACGCCGGCGGGGACGTCGCTGTCGACGTTCAGGACGGCGAGCGTCTCACCGCCCGGCACGGACCGGGAGACCTGCATGCCGGCGATGTTGAGGCCCGACTCGCCGAGTACGCGGCCGACGGTGCCGACGATGCCGGGCCGGTCCTTGTACCGCAGGAAGATCAGGTGGTCGCTGACCGCGAGGTCGATGGTGTGCTGACCCACCGACACGATCTTCTGGATGTTCCTGGGGCCGGCCAGCGTGCCGGAGACCGCGACCTGCTCACCACTGGTGAGTGTGCCGCGGACGGTCACCACATGGTGGTGGTCGGGGGACTTCGAGCTGGTGGTGTGGCGCACCTCGATCCTGCGTTCCTGCGCGAGCAGTGGTGCGTTGACGTAGGAGACCGCCTGGTCGACGACGTTCTCGAAAACGCCCTTGAGTGCGGAGAGTTCCAGCACCTTGACGTTGTGCCGGGTGATGTCGCCGTACACCTCGACGTCGAGCCGGACCGCGACCTCGCCGGCCAGGGCGGTGAAGATCCGGCCGAGATTCGCGGCGAGCGGCACGCAGGGGCGGACGTCCTCGGCGATGACGCCGCCCTCGACGTTGACCGCGTCCGGGACCAGCTCTCCCGCGAGCGCCAGCCGCACCGACTTGGCGACGGCGATGCCCGCCTTCTCCTGGGCCTCATCGGTCGAGGCGCCCAGATGTGGGGTGGCCACGACGTTGTCGAACTCGAATAGCGGGGAGTCGGTACACGGCTCCTGGGCGAAGACGTCCAGACCCGCGGCGGCGACGCGGCCCTCTTTGAGCGCGCTGGCCAGTGCCTGCTCGTCGACGATCCCGCCGCGCGCGGCGTTGACGATCCGGACCTCGGGCTTGACCTTGTGCAGCGCCTCGTCGCCGATCAGACCGACGGTCTCCGGGGTCTTGGGGAGGTGGACCGTGATGAAGTCCGAGACCTCCAGCAGCTCGTCGAGCGAGAGGAGCTCGACGCCCAGCTGCGCGGCGCGCGCGGGCCGCACGTACGGGTCGTAGGCGACGACCTTCATGCCGAAGGCGGACATCCGCTGGGCGACCAGGACGCCGATCCGGCCGAGGCCGATGACGCCGAGGGTCTTCTCGCTCAGCTCCACACCGGTGTACTTGCCGCGCTTCCACTCGCCGTTCTTCAACGCCGTATTGGCCTGCGGAATGTTCCGCGCGGTGGCGATGAGCAGGCCGCAGGCGAGCTCGGCGGCGGTGACGATATTGGAGGTCGGGGCATTGACGACCATGACGCCGGCTTTGGTGGCGGCGGGGACGTCGACGTTGTCGAGGCCGACCCCGGCGCGGGCGACGACCTTCAGCTTCTTGGCGGCGGCGATGGCCTCCGCGTCGACCTTGGTCGCGCTTCGCACCAGGATCGCGTCGACATCCGCGATCGCGGGGAGGAGTTCGGCTCGATCGGAGCCATCGCAGAGCCGGATCTCGAAGTCGGGGCCCAGGGCGCCGACAGTGGCGGGCGACAGCTTTTCAGCCACGAGTACGACAGGTTTCGAGCTCACGGTGGATTTCAATCCCTACTGGTTCGTTGCGGAACGGCCGCCTCGGCGGCCGCATACGGCGGCGGCTTCGACGCATGGCCGGCAGGGAGGACGAAGGAAAGCTCGTCCCCCCTGCCGCAGGAGCATCGGTCAGGCAGACACCGACTCGGGCTGTGTCTCGCGTACCGGCGGCGCGAGGCGGCCGGTACGGTGCAGTCCGTACAGGGCGGCGGCACAGGCCAGGCCGAGCGCGCAGAGTGTGATCCACGGGAGCGCGGAGACGCCGGCCGCGCGGACGGCGTCCAGAGAGGCCCCGGTCAGCAGGTTTCCGAGCGTGATGCCGACGCCGCAGATGGTGTTGTAGAGCCCGTAGTGGGTGGCGACCAGGCGGTCACCGGAGAGCCGGACGATGGTGTCCATCTCGAACGGGTAGGCGATCATCGTCCCCACCGCCAGGAGCAGAGCGGAGAGCGCGGGCGGGACGGCCGCGAGCAGCCACAGCCCCGCGCCGCCCTCCGGCACGGGCACGGCCGTCGGTACCAGCAGGGGCAGGAACGCCACGCCCATGGTGAACAGCCCCCAGACGAGTGCCCGGCCCGGCTCCATACGGGCCTTGCACCACTCGGTCACCTTGGTCTGGAAGAGGATCGTGCTCAGGCCCGAGACGGCGAAGAGCATCGCCACCGCCGCTGTCCCGGACGTTCCGTCGCCGCCCAGGCGCCGCACTTCCAGCGGCAGGGCGAGATAGACCTGGAACTGCATGACATAGAAGCCGATCATGGCGACCGAGAACAGTAGGAACGGCCGGTTGGCCACGATGGTGCGCCACTGGGACAGTACGCCGTCCTGCTGGCCGCTTCCCTTGGTGGTCGGTGCGTCATTGGCCCGGCGGGCGGGCAGACTGCGGAGCTGCACGATGCTCAGCAGCGCGAAGATCCCGGCCGACACCAGGCAGGCGACGCGGAAGTCGACACCGGTGAGCACCATGCCGACGAGTGGGCCGAGCAGGATGCCGGCCTGGTAGAAGATGTTGAACAGCCCGAACGCTTCGACCCTGCGCTCCCCGGCGTCCGCCGCCAGATAGGCCCTCACCGCCGGGTTGAACAGGGCGCCCGCCAGCCCGGTCGCCGCGGATGCGGCGAGCAGCGCGGGCAGCGCGTCCACCAGTCCCAGGGTCGCGAAGCCGACGATGCGGAGCATCAGCCCGGCGATGATCAGCGGCTTGTAGCCGAGCCGGTCGGCCAGGGTTCCGCCGACCAGGAACATCCCCTGCTGGCTGAAGTTGCGTATGCCGAGCACGAGCCCGACGGCCCAGCCGGCCAGCCCGACCGTGCCGGACAGGTGCGCGGCCAAGTACGGCATCAGCATGTAGAAGCCGAGGTTGATGGAGAACTGGTTCACCATCAACAACTGGACGCTGCGCGGGTAGGAGCGCATCTGCGCCCAGGTTCCCCCGGAACGTGACTGCCGGTCCATCACCGGTCTCCCTCCTCCCGGGTGTCGAACTCAGCGAGCTCTGCGGCGTCGTGCTCCTGTGCCGGATCGGACAGGGTGAGCGGGTCGACCACGGTGGTGCACCGGGTCCAGCGGCTGACTTCCTTCTCGTCCAGACGGCCGATGGTTTCCGGTTCGACGGGCGGCGGGGAGTGGAGCAGACCGTGGGTGGCGCAGTAGTCGTCGTCGTAGACCGTGCCGAGATAGCGTTGCGGGCCGTCGGGGAAGATCGCCGCGATCTTCGTGTCCGCGGGCAGGGTGCGGGCCAGCCAACCCGCCACCAGGGCGACCGCGCCGACGCTCCAACCGCCGGTGGCGTAGTGGGAGGCGGCGAGCCGGCGGCAGGTCCACACCGCCTCGGCCGGTGCCACCCAGTGCACCTCGCTGAAGTTGTCGTAGGCGACGTTGCGGGGGTAGATGCTTGAACCCAGGCCGCGCATCAGCCGGGTGCGGGCGGGCTGCCCGAAGATGGTCGAGCCGATGGTGTCGACGCCGACGAGTTTCAGCTCCGGGTACAGGGCCTGCAGCACCCGGGAGACGCCGGCGGAGTGGCCGCCGGTACCCACGCTGCACACCAGCATGTCGATGTGGCCCAGTTCGGAGGCCAGCTCCAGCGCGAGCGGGGTGTAGGCGGTGGTGTTGTCGGGGTTGTTGTACTGGTCGGGGCACCACGAGTCGGGGTGCTGCGCCATGAGCTGAGCCACCCGCTCGCGCCGCGCCTGCTGCCAGCCGCCGGTGGGGTGGGGTTCGGGGACGACGTCGACCTGGGCTCCGTAGGTGGTCAGCAGCTGGGTCATGGACCGCTCCAACCCCGGGTCGGTGACCAGGGTGACGGGGTGGCCGTAGACCATGCCGGCCAGGGCCAGTCCCAGGCCGAGGGTGCCGCTGGTGGATTCGATGATCCTGGCGCCGGGGCGCAGATCACCACGGGCGCGGGCCCGCTCGACCATGTACAGGCCGGGCCGGTCCTTGATCCCGCCGGGGTTGAAACCCTCCAGCTTCGCCCAGAACCCCCGGTCAGCGAGGGTGAGGGGATCGGAGATCCGGAGAACCGGGGTGTCGCCCACGAGCCCGGACAGGGCCGAGCGGGCGGGAAGTGTGATCTCGGTTGTGGTCTGCGGGTGCATCTTCCGCTCTCATCGGTGGTGTGACGGGGTTTCGTCGGGCGCGCCGTCCGGCCCAGCAAGAGGCATCCGCCTCGGTACCTGGTGGCGGCACGCGCGGCCCGTGTCGATGGCCGCGAAGGCCCGTCTAGATCCGCCACCGGCAGACGACGGCGAGGGTGGACCGGCCTGAACGCCGTATCCGGGGTCTGCTTCCGCCGTGTCGAGCGACCCACCGCCGGCCGGCAACGGCGGAGGTCACTCCGGCCGCCACTCCGGCGAAGTCGGCGATGACCGCGGTGTCCGTGAACAACTGCCGGGCACGCGGGAGAACTTGGCTGACCACGTATGGCGCGCAATGTGCACCGGAGTGTGGATGCGGTCCGCGGGGCATCGCACGCTCGGTGTCTGCCGACGCGAGCGGGGGGAGACCGGCCGAGGCCGAGGGTCGGCCCCGCGTGTGGCTGTCGTCAGCGTGCGTCGCAGAACAGCCGAACGCCCACAGCAGCAGGACTCCGAGGACGAAGACCAGCGGCCGCGGCAGCCGAGCCCTGGTAGCCGGGCAGCTGATGTGAGCGTGGGAAAGGGGGTGTAACGGCACGGTTCCTCCGGGGAGCGGCCGCCGCTCCCACGGCGTGGGGAGGGAGCGGCGGATCGGGATCAGCAGGCATCCGAGCAGGCAGGCGCCGAGGAGCGGTCCGTTCAACGCGTGGAAGCGTGGCCACGGACGTCCAGGGAGCCGGGAACTGACCGCACTTGGCCGCCCCGTCCGGCAGGGCGGGTCTGTCATCTCTCAGGAGAGCGGCGGCCAGTCGGGCACGCCGGAATCTAGACCTGCTGCACCACGGAGACTCTCGAACCCGTCAACGAAGGAACGGCCGACTTCGACCGGAAGGGGTCGGACTTCCCCAATGCAAACGGGCGCGTCGATGGCACACGGCCCCATGTGGACAGACTTGGAGCGGCCAGATACGGGTCCTGCTGGGGCTGGCCGGAGACGCAGTCTTCAACCGGGTGGGGCGAACCGTCACCCTCGTGCTGGCCGTCGGTTGCCGCGAAGTCAGGCGACGCGCTCGCGACGGCGCCGCCTCCTCCGGCCCCCCTGTGACCTTCCTGCATCACGGCGGACGCGTGTGCGGGCGCGGTTGCACCAACCCCTGCGTGCCCCTGGACGCTCTCCGCGCTCGCGCCGTGCGTGACCAGGACGCCGAACACCAGCACGGTCGGCCACAGCAGACGCAGTAGCCCCGCGGAACGGAGCCATTGCATGCCGGAGCGCGACCAAGCCGTAACCATGCCGTGATCGTATCCATTGCCCGGCGGCGCGGCGCAAACTTCCCTACGAAACACAGAGTTAACAGCTGTACACGCTTTTCACGCAATGGATCAGGCTGTTGCTTCGGCTCTTATGAAACGGCAGGTGGCCCCACCTTCGGCAGCCATTCGCACGAGCCGCGATCACCTGACCCCCGCCAGACGTGATCCGCCTCACGACTCCGTCGACGGCCTCGTGATCTCACTCGGCCCGTGGAACATCGCCGATGCCCCCGCGGCGAAACGTGTGTGCCTCGTCCGCTGATCTACGAGCCCGGAAAACAGCTCGTGCGGGCCGAGGCAACGCTCGACCCGCACAAGTTGGGGATATCGTCTGTGTCCGAGGGGGGACTTGAACCCCCACGCCCGATAAAGGGCACTAGCACCTCAAGCTAGCGCGTCTGCCATTCCGCCACCCGGACCAGGTGTCCGCCGGTCGGCCCGTGGCCGTTCCGACAGGGAAAACCATAGCAAACATCGGGACGTGCTCGATCACGGGCGGTCGTGCTCCCGGGGTGGCCGGGTGGGTGGGCTGTGTGACGGGGGCATGACGGTGGTATTGCCGCCTTGGGCTGGGCGGGCGGGCGGAGGAGTATGGGCGGGTGACCCCTGCCGCGGGGTCCGTGGCTGGGCGTTCCGCGGCAGCGCAACGACGAGGAGGCATCGTGAGTGAGTCGCTTTCGGGCGCGACGACGACCGGGACGGTCAAGGGCGAGGACGAGGTGGTCGACCTCTGCCGTGACCTGATCCGGATCGACACCAGTAACTATGGCGACCACTCCGGCCCCGGTGAGCGCGCGGCCGCCGAGTACGTAGCCGAGAAGCTGGCCGAGGTGGGGCTCGAGCCCAAGATCTTCGAGTCGCACAAGGGCAGGGCGTCGACCGTGGCGCGGATCGAGGGGGAGGACCCGTCCCGTCCCGCGCTACTCATCCACGGCCACACCGACGTCGTACCGGCCAATGCCGAGGACTGGACCCAGCACCCCTTCTCCGGCGAGGTCGTGGACGACTGCGTCTGGGGCCGGGGCGCGGTGGACATGAAGGACATGGACGCGATGACGCTCGCGGTCGTCCGGGACCGGCTGCGCAGCGGCCGCAAGCCCCCGCGCGACATCGTGCTGGCCTTCCTCGCCGATGAGGAGGCGGGCGGGGTCTACGGTGCCAAGCACCTGGTCAACAACCACCCCGAGCTCTTCGAGGGCGTGACGGAGGCGATCGGCGAGGTCGGTGGCTTCTCCTTCACCGTCAACGAGCAGCTGCGGCTCTATCTGATCGAGACCGCGCAGAAGGGCATGCACTGGATGCGGCTCACGGTGGACGGCACCGCGGGTCACGGCTCGATGACCAACAACGACAACGCCATCACCGAACTGTCCGAGGCGGTCGGGCGGCTCGGGCGGCACAAGTTCCCGGTGCGGGTCACCAAGACCGTACGGTCCTTCCTGGACGAGCTGTCCGACGCGCTCGGCACCCCGCTCGACCCGGAGAACATGGACGAGACGCTCGCCAAGCTGGGCGGCATCGCGAAGATCATCGGGGCCACGCTCCAGAACACCGCCTCCCCGACCATGCTCAGCGCCGGCTACAAGGTGAACGTCATTCCGGGGCAGGCCACGGCGCATGTGGACGGGCGCTTCCTGCCGGGGTTCGAGGAGGAGTTCCTGGTCGACCTCGACCGCATCCTCGGCCCGCGGGTCAAGCGGGAGGACGTGCACGCGGACAAGGCGCTGGAGACCACCTTCGACGGGGCGCTGGTGGAGGCCATGCAGTCGGCGCTGAAGGCCGAGGACCCGATCGCCCGCGCCGTGCCGTACTGCCTCTCGGGCGGTACGGACGCGAAGTCCTTCGACGACCTCGGCATCCGCTGCTTCGGCTTCGCGCCGCTGCGGCTGCCCCCGGAGCTGGACTTCGCCGGGATGTTCCACGGGGTCGACGAGCGGGTGCCGGTGGACGGGCTGAAGTTCGGTGTGCGGGTGCTGGACCGGTTCCTGGACGCCTGCTGAGTCTGCTTGCTGAGTCTGTTGAGGGGCCGCTGGGGCTGGAGCTGCTGGGCCTGCTGGGCTCGCCGAGGGGCTTACCCGATCGGCCTAATCGATCACACATACCGAAGGGACCAAAAAGGGTGAATGGTGTCGTAGCTTGATAGCTTGATTGCTCCTTCCTCGTTACATGGTGTGTGCGGCCCGTAACCGGGCCGCGATGCCGACGAGGGGGGTGGTGCTGTGCCCCGCCTTCGGCGACTACCGCATCGATCACGTGACATCGGGTCACGGTCCACCGGGGTGTGATCCCGGGCGGTTTCGGAGTGTGCGCGCTCCGGGGCCGCTCGGGGATGGGGGTGCGGGCGAGATCGCCCGCGCGCGCTCCGTCCGGGACGGAAGGCTAGGGGAGCAGACAGTTATGCGACAGGTTGCGAAAAAGGGCCTGATCACCGTAGCCGCGGCCAGCGGCGTTCTCGCCGTGACGGGCGGCTATGCCCACGCGGCGGGGTCGGGCGCCGACGGTGGCGCCGCGTACTCGCCGGGCGTCGTCTCGGGCAACAACATCCAGGTGCCGGTGCATGTGCCGGTGAACCTGTGCGGGAACACGGTGAGCGTCGTCGGTGTCTTCAACGGCGCCGGAGGGGGAGAGTGCGGCGACCGGTCCGGCGGTGGCTCGGGCGGCTCGTCCGGCGGCGGCTCGCAGTCCGGCGGCTCGCAGGCGCAGGGCAGCAGCAGCGACTCGTCGGGCATCGGCTCCGGCAACAACATCCAGGCCCCGATCGGCGTCCCGGTCAATGTGTGCGGGAACAACATCAGCGCGGTCGGGTACGGGAACAGCAGCGACGGCGGCGACTGCGGGGAGACGGTGCCGGCGGTGCCGGAGAACCCGGGGGAGCCGGAGGAGCCTGGGAACCCGGGCAACCCCGGCAATCCGGGGAACCCCGGTAACCCTGGGAACCCCGGTAACCCGGGCAACCCCGGAAACCCTGGCAACCCCGGAAACCCTGGCAACCCTGGGAACCCCGGAAACCCGGGTCAGCCTGGGAATCCGGGCAACCCCGGCAACCCGAGCAACCCGGGGGGCTCGAACCCCGGTGGTGGCTCGGAGCAGCCCGGGCACTCCTCGCAGGGCCACCAGGCCGAGCACACGGGAGCCCACGGCCTCGACCCGTCCGCGAACCTCGGCAGCAAGGAGCAGCTCGCGCACACCGGTGCCGGTCCTGTCGGGCTGGCCATTCCGGCCGCCGCGGGCATGCTGCTGGCGGGCACGGTGCTCTACCGCCGGGCCCGCGCCGCACAGCGCTGATCAAACCTCGCGCTGATGGGTGCTGACAGGTGCCCGGTGGTGGCTCCATCGCATCACCCACCGTGCACCGCACCTCGCGCGCCGCACATCACACACCGGATCCCATACGCCGGGTGATGGTGGCATCACTCCGGGCGGGTCCCGCGGTCGGCGGGGCCCGCTCGGTCATGTCCCGGCCCGCTACCAGGTCGCCCGAAGCTGGCGGATGATCCGGCGCCGCAATCGCACCCTGCGGCTGCCGTCGGGGTTGAGTCTCAAGCGATCCAACTCCCAGTGTCCGTACTCAGCATGGTCGGTGAGCAGGCGGGTAGTGGCCTTGCGGGAAACGCCGCGCGGCACATACACATCACAGAATTCGTATTCCGGCATCGCATCTATTGTGCGGGAACTGCCCTGCTACGGATAGCGTCTGCACTATGTCTGATGCTGCGCAGCCATCCGCTGCCGAGGTACGTGCCGCCGCCGAAGCGGTGAAAGCCGCACTGGATCGTCACCTCGACGCTGTCGAACGTCGGTCGGGGGAAGGCGATCCGGCCGTCTACGCCGCGTTCAACGAACTGGCCGCGGCAGCCGAGGTCTACGACGAGCTGCTCTATGACGCCTACGACGAGGTGACGCCCTTCGAGATCCCTGGTGACGACCGCCTCCCCGCCTACACCGGGCCGGAGGAGCCGAGCGCGCTGAGCGTGCTGATCCGCAGGGACTATGTCGTCGCCGAACCGCAGCGACTGCTCTCGCAGGCGCAGCGGATCGCCGACCTGGATCCGGACATCGACACGGGGAACGACAAGCAGGGCGGCGGGGCGGCCGCCGGGGAGAGCGTGCACACCGCGCTGGGGGTGGTCTTCGGCGAGTTCGAGCCGGACGAGATCGCCTCTCGGCACAAGGAGTTCGGCCTGGAGGAAGGCGACTCCACGCTCTGGGTGGTGGCGGCCGAGGAGTCCCCGGAGCCGGGGGAGTGGCTGTCCGCCCCCTTCGACCAGGCGGATCCGCACATGGTCGTGTGCCGCTTCGACATGAGCTCGGTCTTCGACGAGGAGCTCGAGGACGACGAGGAGCTCGAGGACGAGGACGAGGACGACCTGGAGGTCCTGGAACCGGGCAGCTGAGGTCTGGGGTTCGGGGCCGCTCGGCCCGGGGCCGTCTGCCCTCGGATCGCTCGGTTCCGCGCGGCTCGGGCCCGGCGGTGGCTCCGGGCCGCTCGGGACCGGGTCACCCGGCTCCGTACCCCGGCTCCGTACCCCGGCCCCATACCCCGGCCCCGGATCGCTTGGTCGTGAGGCCTGGCGGTCCGGGGCCGGGGGCGTGCCGGAGGCTCGTCGCGGGGCGGGGCCCGGCGCGGGCCGTCGGTCAGCCAGTGGGCGCGGGCGGGACCTGGGCCTGGAGGAGGGCGCGCAGGCGGGTGGTGCGGTCCTTGAAGGGGGTTTCCGCCACCGCTCGCGGCAGCGCCGCATCCGCGCCATGGACCACCGACAGATGGCGCTCACCGCGGCCGAAGGCCGTGTAGACCCAGGCCCGGGTCAGCCCCGCCGTGGCGTCGCCCGGCAGCACCACCACGGCCGCGGACCAGCGCGCTCCCGCCGCCTGGTGCGCGGTGAGGGCCCAGCCGTGCCGCACCAGCTCGCCGACCTCCTCGCGCGCCACCACGACCGGCGTGCCCGCGCAGTCCAGCCGCAGCCCCTCGGCGTCCGCCGAGACCACGGTGCCCGGCACCGTACGGCCCGGGGCCGGGGTGTACGCCACGCGGTCGCCGGGGTCGAAGCCGCCGAACCGGCCGGGGCCGGGGTTGAGGCGGTCCTTCAGGGCCGTGTTGAGCGCGCGGGTGCCGGCCGCGCCGCCGTGGCCCGGGGTGATCACCTGGGTCTGCTCCGGCGGGATGCCGATCGCACGGGGCACCGAGTCGGCGACGAGCTGCACGGTGCGGTGCACCGCCTCGCCCGCGTCCCGCACCGGCACGATCACGACCTCCTTGTCGGGCGCCTCCACCTGGTTCAGCTCGCCGATCCCGATCCCCGAGATCAGCTCGCCGATGGGGCCCGGGTCGGGGGTGCGGGAGACGACCTGCGGGCAGCGGCGGGCCGCCACCAGATCCGCGAAGACCCGGCCGGGACCGGCCGACCACAGCACCCCGGGGTCCCCGCTGAGCACCAGACGGGCGCCGTCCGGCAGCGACTCGACCAGCATCGCGGCCGTTTCCACATCGAGCTGCGGGGCGTCCAGCACGGCGAGCAGATCGAGTGCCAGCGCGCCCTCCTCGTCGCGTCCGGGACCTTCGGCGTCGGCCAGCAACCCGGCGACCGTCACGGCGGGGGAGACGGACTCCGGGGCCTCGTCCGCGCCCGCGTCCGGGGTCTCGCTCAGTGTGGCGGCCAGCCGCCGCCTGCCGTCCTCGGTGTGCGCGGCCGCGTAGGCCCGCAGGCCCATCGCACGGGCGGCGGCGACCAGCGCCGCCGGTTCGGCGCGCGCAGCCTCGCCACCGCTGTGGGCGACCAGGCCGTGGGCCGCGACGGTACGGATGAGCTCCGCGGCGGAGGCGGACGGCGCGGCCGCGGCCGCGCTCTCCCACGCGGCATCGCCTGCCGTGGCCTCGTCGTCCTGTGCGGGGGCGAAGGTTGAGGGGGCGAAGGTGCTCGCCAGCCGGGCGAGACCGTCGGCCAGGCTCTCCTCCGCCAGGGCATAGCGATCCAGCCCCAGCAGCACCCGCACCGGCTGCTCGGCGTCCTCTTCCTCGGCCGCCTGGCGACGGGCCCCCGCCGGGGCGTCGAGCGCGTCCTGGAAGACCAGCACCGCGGCCTCCGCGATCGCGGTGCGCAGCGCCTCGTCCGGGTCGGGCACGGACGCCTTGGCGAGCGCGTCGCGCAGCACGGACGACTCCAGCGCGGTGTGTCCTTCGAGGGCGGCGCGCTCCAGCAGCCAGCCGGTGAGCGCCAGCCCACGGCGCTCGTCGCCGGGTTCGCAGGCCGGGCCGAGGAGGGAGCGGGCGAATCCGTCCGCCTGGTCGGGGCGTACGCCGGGCACGGCCAGCAGCTGCCAGGGGTCCTCGCGCAGCGCCTCGGCGGCATGCTCCCCGAGCGTTTCGGCGACCTTCCCGGCCAGGGTCTCGGGGGCCCCGCCCGCCGCGAGCACCTCCCGGACGTCGCCACTGCCGGGGACCTCGCCCCCCGGCCCATGCGCCGGACGGGCCGACGGCGGACGTACGGGAGCGGGCGCGGAGGCGGGGGCCGCCGCACGGGCCCGTTCACGGGGGGCCGCGGGGGCGGCGGGGGCGGCTGGCGCCGCCGGACGCGCGGCCGGGGCGGCGTTGAAGAACGACGCCGCCGACCGCTCACCGCTCTCCACCGCCCGTACGGCGGCAGCCAATGCCTCAGCCGCCGCCGACCGCCGTCCCTTGCCGACCTGGTCACCGTGAGAGCTCGCTCCGGCGGTGGCTTCCGCGTCGCCGGGTTCGTCGGCCCCGGAGCCGCCCTGGCCCGCCCCAGGGCCGGATGCGCCGCGCCCGGCGAGGGCCTGCTCGCGGTCGGCGCTCCCGGCACGGGGACTGGCCTCGGCACCGCTGGGCTCACCCTGCCCGGCGGGTACGGAACCACCGGTTCCCGCGCCCGGGGCCGCCCCCGGGCCGCCGGATGTGCCGCGTCCGGCGGGCGGCGGGGCCTGCGCACCCGTTGCGGGGCCGTCGGCCTCGCCGCCCGCCGCTGGGCCGCCGCGCGGGCTCCCGTCGGCGGCAGGAGCTTCGGCGTCGTCGGCCCCATCCTCTTCGGCGGGCCCGGCGGCCGCCACGACACCCGCGACGTTCTGCTCCGCCCCCGCGGAGGCGCCCGCGGTGCCGGGCTCGCTGTGGTCGCCCAGGGGGTGGTTCGGGTCCGTCCCGGGGGCGGCGGGGTCCCCGGGGCCGCCCGGACCCAGGGCGCCGGTGTCCGCCGACTCCGCCGGCCCCGTGGGGTTCGGGTCGGCCTCCTCGGGCGCGGGTGCGGCGTCGCCGGCGAGGCGGTCGGTACTCACAGCGTGCTCCAGTCCTGATCGGGATAGCGGTGCACGGGCGCCGACACATCGTCGAGCGCCTGGCAGATCTCGTCCGGAAGACTAAGGGTCTCCGCCGACAACGCCGCCCTCAGCTGCTGGGCGTTGCGCGCGCCGACGATCGGGGCGGTGACGCCCGGGCGGTCGCGGACCCAGGCCAGGGCCACATTGAGCGCGGTGGTCGCCAGGCCGTCGGCGGCTATGGCGACCGCCTCGACGATCCCGCTCGCCTCCTCGTCCAGATACGGCTCGACGAACGCCGCGAGCTCGGAGGCGCCGCGCGAGTCGGCGGGCGTCGTATGGCGGTACTTGCCGGTGAGCACACCGCGGCCGAGCGGCGAGGACGGCAGCAGCCCGACGCCCAGGTCGAGCGCGGCGGGCAGCACCTCGCGCTCCACACCGCGCTGGAGCAGCGAATACTCCATCTGCGTACTGGCCAGCCGGGTGTGCGCGCCCGAGGAGGCCAGCTGCCAGGTGGCGGCCTTCGCGAGCTGCCAGCCGCTGAAGTTGGACACCCCCACATAGCGGGCCCGCCCGCTGCTCACCGCGATGTCGAGCGCCTGGAGGGTCTCCTCGAGCGGGGTGAACGGGTCGAAGGCGTGCACCTGCCACAGGTCGACATAGTCCGTGCCCAGCCGCTCCAGGGAGGCGTCCAGCGCGGCCAGCAGATGGCCGCGCGAGGTGTCGAAGCGGCGGTCGGGGTCGGGCACACTGCCCGCCTTGGTCGCGATCTGGAGATCGCGCCGGGGCAGCAGCCCCTCCAGCAGCCGCCCCAGGAGGTACTCGGCGCCGCCGTCCGCGTACACATCCGCGGTGTCGACGAGCGTCCCGCCCGCCTCCCAGAACGCCTTGAGCTGATCCGCGGCGTCGTGTTCGTCAGTGTCCCGCCCCCAAGTGAGCGTGCCGAGCCCGAGCCGGGAGACGCGCAGGCCCGTGCGGCCGAGGTGCCTTAGCTCCATGAACATCGAGATTACTGGCCGCAAAGCGCCACGTGGCAGCCTGTGGATAACCCACCCCTGACGTATCGGGGCCATGCGCGCTAGAGTCCCCGGAGCAGCGACGTTACTGATCAGTAAGGGGTGCGGTATGAGGCTCGGCATCAACCTCGGCTACTGGGGCGCCGGAATGGACGCGGACAACCTCGCGGTCGCCCGCGAGGCAGACCGGCTCGGCTATTCCGTCTGCTGGGCGGCCGAGGCCTACGGTTCGGACGCCGCCACGGTGCTCGCGTTTGTCGCCGCGCAGACCGAGCGCATCGACGTCGGCTCCGCCATCTTCCAGATCCCGGCCCGCACCCCCGCCATGACGGCGATGACCGCCGCCACCCTGGACACCCTCTCCGGTGGCCGCTTCCGCCTCGGGCTCGGCGTCTCGGGGCCCCAGGTGTCCGAGGGCTGGTACGGGGTGCGGTTCGACAAGCCGCTCGCCCGCACCCGCGAGTACGTGGAGATCATCCGCAAGGCGATGTCGCGCGAGCGGCTGACCCACGAGGGCCAGAACTGGACCCTGCCGCTGCCCGACGGCCCCGGCAAGCCCCTCAAGCTCACCGTGCACCCGGTGCGCGAGTACATCCCGCTGTACATCGCTGCCATCGGCCCGAAGAACCTGGAGCAGACCGGCGAGATCGCCGACGGCGCCCTGGTCCTCTTCTACGATCCCGAGCACGCCGAGGAGACCACCCTCAGCTCGCTGCGCGCGGGCCGCGAGAAGGCGGGCAAGGACCTCGAGGGCTTCGACGTGGTGCCCACCGTCCCGATGGCCCTCGGCGACGACGTCCGCGCCCTCGCCGACCAGTTCCGCCCGTACACCGCGCTCTACGTGGGCGGTATGGGCAGCGCCAAGCAGAACTTCTACAACAAGCTGGCGCAGCGCATGGGGTACGAGAAGGAGGCCGCCGAGATCCAGGAGAAGTACCTCTCCGGGGACAAGGAGGGCGCCGCCGCGGCCGTCCCCCACGAGCTGATCGACTCCACCGCGCTGCTCGGCCCCGTCGAGCGCATGGCCGACCGCATGCAGGCGTACGCGGGGGCCGGGGTCACCACCCTGTCGCTCACGCCCGCGGGCTTCACGCTGGAGGAGCGGCTCGCCGGGCTGCGGGCGGGCGTCGAGGCCCTGGAGCGGGCCGGGCTCGCCTGAGGGCCACGACACCGGGACAGTTCTGCGGCCGTGGTGGGGGCTCGGGGGTCTTCCCCGCCACGGCCGTCATCCAGCACAACGCCTCCGCCGCCCAGGGGTTACGGGGACGCGTCGTCCGGAGGGGTCCCCCGTTCGGCCGAGCCGGGTGCCCCAGCTGTTGCCGCCGCCCCCGCCGGGCCGTTGACTTTTTCTGCGCTCGTCGCGCGTGGATGCCGGCCCGGCAAGCGCTGGGCGGCGCACGGCAAGCGCACGGAGGTGGCGGCGATGCTCTCGGCGAGAAGCGTGTTCCAGGAGATCCTCGACAACGACGAGTCGTTCCGGCTCTTCTGCTCCGTCGCGGCCAGCGGGGAGGCCCAGGGAGGCTGGGAGAACGGCCGGATCGCCGCCCTCGTGCCCGAGAGCCGCCGCGACCTCGCGCCCAAGATCGCCCGCCATGGCGCCGACGAGGACAAACACGGCCGGATCTTCAACGCCCTGCTCCGCAAGCGCGGTCTGGAGCCCATGGAGGTGCCGCCCGAGACCGACTACACGATGCTCCTGGAGGCGCGCGGCATCGGCCTCGCCCATGACAAGCTGCGCCGCGACGAGCCGCTCACCGAGCACGACATCGTGGTCTACCTCGCCCATAGCCGGGTCACCGAACAGCGCGCCTCGGCCCAGATGATGATGTTGCGCAGGTACTTCGGCGACCACCCCGGCCTCGGCCGCGCGGTGCGCATGATCGCCGACGACGAGGACAACCACCTCGCCTACTGCCACGAGGAGCTGCTGCGCCTGGCCGCCGACGGATACGGCCGGACCATCCAGCGCACCCTGCGGGAGAGCGCGCTCGTCGAGATGGAGGTCTACCGGGACGTCAGCCTGGCCGTGATGGCCCATATGGGACGCCTTCTCGGCTGGCCCAAGCCGAAGTCCGCGCTGCTCGCGGCCGGGATCCACGCCCTGCACGGGTACGAGCGGCTGGGCGGCTGGCGGCGCATGGTGTCACTGCGGATGCCCGAGCGGCGGAACGCGCTGGGCGGACCCGCGAAGAGCGCTTCCGGCGCACCGGCACCAGAGGCACCAGAGGCACCAGAGGCACCCGAGTTCGTCTGACGGCCCGGCCCCGCCACGTCGGCCGTCCGACTCCGACAGCCCGGCCTCGCCACACCAGCCCCCCGCCTCAAGACCTCAGAGCCACCCACGCCGCTTGAAATAGCGGTACAGCAGCGCGATCACACCGCCCATGAGCGCGACCACCGCCGGGTATCCCCAGGGCTGCTTCAGCTCCGGCATGTGCGTGAAGTTCATGCCGTAGATCCCGGCGATCATCGTCGGGACCGCGGCCATGGCCGCCCACGCCGAGATCTTCCGCATATCGTCGTTCTGTCGCACGCCCATCTGCGCGAGATGGGCGGAGAGAATGTCCGACAGCAGCCGGTCCAGCCCCTCCACATGCTCGTTCACCCGGGTCAGATGGTCGCTGACATCGCGGAAGAACGGCCGGGAGCCCTCGTGCACGAACGGCACCCCGGCGCCGGTGAGCCGCTCCATCGGCTCCTCCAACGGCCCGGCCGAGCGGCGGAATTCCATCACCTCGCGCTTGAAGGCGTAGATCCGCCCGGCGGTGTTCTGCCCGCCGCCCGCGTTCGGGGCGAAGACCTCCGTCTCCAGCTCCTCCAGGTCCCCGTGCAGATCGTCGGCCACGTCCAGATAGTGGTCCACGACCGCGTCGGAGACCGCGTACATCACCGCCGTGGGGCCGTGCTGCAGCACCTCGGGCATCTTCTCCAGCCGGTCGCGCACCGAGCCGAGCGGATTGGCCTCGCCGTGCCTTACGGTCACCACGAAGGAGTCACCGACGAAGACCATCAGCTCACCCGCGGTGACGGTCCCGGCCCGGTCGTCGTACCGCACCGGCTTGAGCACCAGGAACAGCGAATCGTCATAGACCTCCAGCTTCGGCCTCTGGTGGGCGCACAGGGCGTCCTCGACGGCCAGCGGATGCAGTCCGAACTCGCTGGTGACCAGCTCGAACTCCTTCTCGGTCGGCTCATGCAGCCCGATCCACAAGAAGGCGTCCCCACTCGCGCGCGCCTCGTCCAGGGCGTCGGAGAAGTCGGCGGGTCCCTCGGTGCGGGCCCCGTCCCGGTAGATGGCACAATCCACGATCACGCTGCGCATTGTGCCTCGCGTGATGCCGATCGGCACAGGGGGACCCCCGGTACGGGATCGGTGCGCATCCCCGCTGAGCGGCGCCGGAGGGGTCGTAGGGTGGCAGCCATGCCCATGCTGATCCTCGTACGGCACGGCCGGTCCACCGCCAATACCGCGGGCGTCCTCGCGGGCTGGACACCTGGTGTCGCCCTCGACGAGCGCGGTACGGCCCAGGCCGCGGCGCTGCCCGGCAGACTGGCCGGGGTGCCGCTCGCCGCCGCCGTCACCAGCCCCCTGCAGCGCTGCCGGGAGACCCTGGCCCCGCTGCTCGCCGCCCGCCCCGAACTGCCGCTGCACCCCGACGACCGGATCGGGGAGTGCCACTACGGCGACTGGTCCGGCCGGAAGCTGGCCGAGCTCGCCGATGAACCATTGATGAACATCGTCCAGCAGCATCCGTCCGCGGCCGCCTTCCCCGGTGGCGAGTCCATGCGCGCCATGCACGCGCGCGCGGTCGAGGCGGTGCGCGACTGGAACGCCCGGATCGAGCGGGAGCACGGCGCCGACGCGGTCTATCTGATGTGTTCCCACGGGGACGTCATCAAGGCGCTGGTCGCGGACGCCCTCGGACTCCATCTCGATCTGTTCCAGCGGATCTCGGTCGAGCCCTGCTCGGTCACCGCGATCCGTTACACCCCGACCCGGCCCTTCCTCGTCCGGCTGGGAGACACCGGGGACTTCGCCGGTCTGGCGCCGCGCGAGGAGAACTCCGGCCACCGCGGCGGGGACGCGGCGGTGGGCGGCGACGCGGGAGCACCGTGATCGCTGTGCGCAGTAGGGTGGTGCCGCGGTGCGAGGGCGCCGTGACAGCCGTGACCGGGCGGTCGTGACACCCAGCGGTCAGCAGTCAGTCAGCCGAGCAGTCGAACCAAATGGAGCAGGACGTTGTCCCGTCAGGTGTTCCTCTATGACCCGCCGGACCGTTTCGTCGCCGGTACGGTCGGGCTGCCTGGTCGCCGTACCTTTTTCCTTCAGGCATCCGCCGGCAGCCGGACCACCAGTGTCGCGTTGGAGAAGACGCAGGTCGCCGCGTTGGCCGAGCGGATAGACGAGTTGCTGGACGAGGTGGTGCGGCGCACCGGCGGAAACGCCCCGGTCCCCGCCGTCGCACCGACCGAACTCAGCGACATCGCACCGCTGGAAGTCCCCGTGGAGGAGGAGTTCCGGGTCGGCACCATGGCACTCGCCTGGGACGGCGAGGAGCAGCGGATGATCGTCGAGGCGCAGGCACTGGTCGAGCTGGAGGCCGAGTCCGAGGAGGACCTGGCCGAGGCCGAGGAGCGGCTGCTCCAGGACGATGTGAACGGCCCGCCCATGCTGCGGGTGCGGCTCACCGGGACGCAGGCGCGCGCGTTCGCCAAGCGCGCCCTGGAGGTCGTCAACGCCGGCCGGCCGCCCTGTCCGCTGTGCAGTCTGCCGCTCGACCCGGAGGGACACGTATGTCCGCGCCAGAACGGATACCGCCGCGGAGCCTGACGCCCCCGGCCCCGGCCGAGCTGCTGCCCCCGGCCGAGCTGCTGGCTCTCGGTGAGCTGACGGTGCGCGGCCGGGTCCGGGAGGCGTCCAACGCGGTGCTGTACTGCACGGTCGAGTACGAGGGCCACAGCGCCCCTTGTGTCTACAAGCCGGTGGCCGGGGAGCGGCCGCTGTGGGACTTCCCGGACGGCACCCTCGCCCAGCGCGAGGTCGCGGCGTACGAGATCTCCGAGGCCACCGGCTGGGGCCTGGTGCCGCCCACGGTGCTGCGCGACGGGCCGTACGGGCAGGGGATGTGCCAGCTCTGGGTGGAGGTCGAGACGGCCACCGACGGGCCGGACGGGGCCGACGGCGGGCCGGACGGCGATGGCTCGGAGGAGATCGGGGGAGCGGAGCTGCTCGCGCTCGTCGAGGGCGATGAACCGGGCCCCGGCTGGAAGGCGGTGGGCTACGCCGAGGTGGGCGAGGGCCGCACGGCGCTGCTGGTCCACGCCGACGACGTACGGCTGCGCCGGCTGGCCGTCCTCGACGCGGTGATCAACAACGGCGACCGCAAGGGCGGCCATCTGCTGCCCGCGGCCGGTGGCCGGCTCTATGCGATTGATCACGGAGTGACGTTCAACGCCGACGACAAGCTGCGCACCCTGCTGTGGGGCTGGGCCGGGGAGCCGCTGCCGGACGATGTGCTGGAGGTGCTGCGCCGGCTGGCGGGCGAGCTGGCCGACGGCGGCCCGCTGAGCGCCCGGCTGGCGGAGCTGATCACCGGGGCCGAGATCGAGGCCCTGCGGGCCCGTGTCGCCGCCCTGTTGCGCACGGGGAAGCACCCCGAGCCCAGCGGCCAGTGGCCCGCCATCCCCTGGCCGCCGGTCTGACCGGATGGGTTCGCTCCGGTCCGGGTGGACAGGCCGCTCCGGACCGGTGGACAGGCCGCTCCGGACCGGGTGGACAGGCCGCTCCGGACCGGGTGGACCGGCCCGCTCCGGACCGGGTGGACCGGCCCGCTCCGGGGCCGTGGGGCCGTCCGTTCCGGGGCCGGGTGGGGCCCGTCACGCCCCCGCCCGGAGTCCCTGGAACGCGGATCGGGCAGCTCAAGCAGCTCGCGGATGTCCGCGCAAGACCGCCCATCCGGCCAACACCACTGGTCCGGTTCGTATGCGGACGCTGCATCCGGTTACGCTCATTGCATGTATGCCTGGCCCGCTTCTGAGGTTCCCGCCCTGCCCGGCAGTGGCCGCGACCTGAGCATTCACGACACCGCGACCGGGGGACGGATCAACCTGACCCCCGGTCCCGTCGCGCGCATCTACGTCTGCGGGATCACCCCGTACGACGCGACCCACATGGGTCATGCGGCGACCTACAACGCGTTCGACCTCGTTCAGCGCGTATGGCTCGACACCAAGCGCCAGGTGCACTACGTCCAGAACGTCACCGATGTCGACGATCCCCTGCTGGAGCGGGCGCAGGTGAACGGCGACGACTGGACGGCCCTCGCCGAGCGTGAGACCGCCCTCTTCCGCGAGGACATGACGGCCCTGCGGATGCTGCCCCCACAGCACTACATCGGCGCCGTCGAGTCCATCCCGGGGATCGTGCCGCTCGTGGAGCGGCTGCGCGACCTGGGCGCCGCCTATGAACTCGAAGGCGACATCTACTTCTCCGTGGAGTCCGACCCCTCCTTCGGCTCGGTCAGCCGGCTCGACGCCGAGGCCATGCGGCTGCTGTCCGCCGAGCGCGGCGGCGACCCGGAGCGCCCCGGCAAGAAGAACCCCCTCGACCCGATGCTGTGGATGGCCGCCCGTGCCGGCGAGCCGAGTTGGGACGGCGGATCGCTCGGCCGCGGCCGCCCCGGCTGGCACATCGAATGCGTGGCCATCGCCCTGGACCACCTCGGCATGGGCTTCGACGTGCAGGGCGGCGGATCCGATCTCGCCTTCCCGCACCATGAGATGGGCGCCTCGCACGCCCAGGTCCTCACCGGTGAGCGGCCGTTCGCCAAGACGTATGTGCACGCCGGGATGGTGGCCCTGGACGGCGAGAAGATGTCCAAGTCCAAGGGCAACCTGGTCTTCGTCTCGGCGCTGCGCCGCGACGGCGTCGACCCGGCGGCCATACGGCTCGCGCTGCTCGCCCGCCACTACCGCTCGGACTGGGAGTGGACGGACGGGCTGCTGCGGGAGGCCGAGGAGCGCCTCGGCCGCTGGCGTGCCGCCGTCTCGCGGCCCGACGGGCCCTCGGCGGACGCGCTGGTGGAGGAGATCCGCGAGGCGCTCGCGGACGATCTGGACTCCCCGGCCGCCCTGGCCGCCGTCGACCGCTGGGCCGCCGCGCAGTCGGCCACCGGCGGTACGGACGAGGGGGCGCCCGGTCTGGTCTCGCGCGCCGTGGACGCGCTGCTGGGCGTGGCCCTCTGACGCGACATCGGGGCGCCGCGCCGCGACGGTGAACGCATGAGCCCGCGCCGGGGTCCTCCCGGCGCGGGCTTCTCGCTGTCTCGTACGCGGCGTACGCGGCGTGCGTGGTGTGCGCGGCCTACGTGGCGTACATGGCGCGCGTGGTGTGGCGCGCGTTGTGCGGCGTCGTGCGCCGTGTGCGGCGGTCGTGGTTACCGGTCGGAGCCGGACCCCTCGTCCCCGCTGCCACCCCGGTCCGTGCGGCCCTCGTCGCGGCGGGAGGCGTCCTGGCCCTCGGTGTCCCGGTCCTCGGCGCCCTGGCCGTCGTCCGCCCCCTTGGCTCCGTCGGCCTCCTTGGTGTCGTCCGCCTCCTTGACGTCGTCCACGTCCATGGCCTCGTCCCCGTCGCCTCCGGTGTCCTCGGCGTCGTCCTTGGCCATCTCGTCCTTGGCGGACGGCTTGCGCGGCCGCCCATGCCCTGTGGAGGGGTCGCGCAGATAGGGGGCACCCGGGCCGCCGGTGCCGCCCTCCCGGCCCTCCGCCAGACCGCCGCTCTCGGTCGCATGGCCGCCGGCGGGGCCGGGCTGGCCGTCGCGCCGCCGCAGATAGCGCTCGAACTCGCGGGCGATGGCCTCGCCGGACGCCTCGGGCAGCTCGGCGGTGTCCCGCGCCTCCTCCAGCGACTGGACGTACTCGGCGACCTCGCTGTCCTCGGCGGCCAGCTGGTCCACGCCCAACTGCCAGGCCCGCGAGTCCTCGGTCAGCTCGCCGAGGGGGATGCGCACCGTGATGAGGTCCTCGAGGCGGTTCAGCAGCGCCAGGGTGGCCTTCGGGTTCGGCGGCTGGGAGACGTAGTGCGGCACGGCCGCCCACAGGCTCACCGCCGGGACGCCGGCGTGGGCGCACGCCTCCTGGAGGACCCCGACGATCCCGGTCGGGCCCTCGTAGCGGGTCTCCTCCAGGTCGAGGCTGCGGGCCAGGTCCGGGTCGGAGGTGACCCCGCTGACCGGCACCGGCCGGGTGTGCGGGGTGTCGCCGAGCAGCGCGCCGAGGATGACGACCATCTCCACGCCCAACTCATGGGCGTAGCCGAGGATCTCGTTGCAGAACGACCGCCAGCGCATGCTCGGCTCGATACCGCGCACCAGCACCAGGTCCCGGGACTTCTCCCCGGTGTCCGCCCGGACCACCGAGAGCCGGGTCGTCGGCCAAGTGATCTTGCGCACCCCGCCCTCCAGGGCCACGGTGGGGCGGTTCACCTGGAAGTCGTAGTAGTCCTCCGCGTCGAGCGAGGCGAAGACCTCGCCCTTCCACTCCCGGTCCAGGTGCCCGACGGCGGTCGAGGCGGCGTCTCCGGCGTCGTTCCAGCCCTCGAAGGCACAGATCATGACCGGGTCGATCAGCTCGGGAACCCCCTCAAGCTCGATCACCCAGCGCCTCCTTCCGACCGGGGCGGACGGATGGTGCCGCCTCCAGCTGCAGTTTCCCATTGCGTGCCACCCAAGCCTACGGCTTTCCGGGGCTCCGGCCGCAGCCCCTGTCCAGGAGTACTCAGAGATTCATCCGATCTGTCCTTCGAAAGTTCGCACGCACCTCTGGACGAAACCCCTAGGACAGCGCTATACATCGGATCATCGCGAAAGGTCCGATGTTCTCTCTCGCGCATCGTTTCAGGGAGCCCCCATTGAGTCAGCGTCCATCCGTCACCGAGCTCGAGGTCCATGACATCCGGTTTCCCACCTCGGAGCAGCTCGACGGCTCGGACGCCATGAACCCGGACCCCGACTACTCCGCCGCCTATGTCGTGCTGCGCACGGACGCGGGGGAGGGCGCGGCGGCCTCCGAGGGACACGGCTTCGTCTTCACCATCGGCCGCGGCAACGATGTCACCGCGGCCGCCATCCGCTCCCTGCGCCCCCATGTGGTGGGCCGCCCCGCGCCGCTGACGGCGGCCGATCTCGCCGCCCTGCACCGTGAGCTCACCCATGACTCGCAGCTGCGCTGGCTCGGGCCCGAGAAGGGCGTCATGCACATGGCCGCGGGTGCGGTGGTCAACGCCGCCTGGGACCTCGCCGCCCGGCAGGCCGGAAAGCCCCTGTGGCAGTTCCTCGCCGAGATGTCGCCCGAGGAACTGGTCGAGCTGGTCGACTTCCGCTACCTCAGCGACGCGCTCACCCTGGAGGAGGCGCTCGCCATCCTGCGGGCCGCCGAGCCCGGCCGCGCCGAGCGCGCCGCGCGGCTGCGCGAGCGGGGCTACCCCGCCTACACCACCTCGCCCGGCTGGCTCGGTTACTCCGACGAGAAAATGATCAAGCTGGCGCAGGAGGCCGTCGCCGACGGCTTCGGCCAGATCAAGCTCAAGGTCGGGGCCGATCTGGACGAGGACCTCAGACGGATGCGGCTCGCACGCGAGGCGGTCGGCCCGGACGTACGCATCGCCGTGGACGCCAACCAGCGCTGGGACGTGGCGGAGGCGGTGCGCTGGATGAGCGCCCTCGCGCCGTACGACCCGCACTGGATCGAGGAGCCCACCAGCCCGGACGACGTACTCGCCCACGCCGCCATCCGCGCCGGACAGCCGGTCAAGGTCGCCACCGGTGAGCACGTCGCCAACCGCGTGGTCTTCAAGCAGCTGCTCCAGGCCGAGGCGGTGGACTTCGTCCAGATCGACGCGGCACGGGTCGCCGGGGTCAACGAGAACCTCACAATCCTGCTGCTCGCCGCCAAGTACGGACTCCCGGTGTGCCCGCACGCGGGCGGCGTCGGGCTGTGCGAACTCGTCCAGCACCTGGCCATGTTCGACTTCGTGGCCGTCTCGGGCAGCTGGGAGGACCGGGTCATCGAGTATGTCGACCACCTCCACGAGCACTTCGCCGATCCCGTGGTCATCGAGTCGGGCCGCTACCGGACTCCGACCGCGCCGGGCTTCTCCGCCCGTATGTACCCAGAGTCGATCGCCGCCTACCGCTATCCGGACGGGCCCGAATGGCGGGCCCGCCTCGCACAGCCCGTACCGGCTCAGCCCGTACCGGCACCGTCCGCACCCGCACAGCCTCAGGAGGACCACCAGTGACCACCGGCGACTTCGAAGGGCTGGCCGCGCTCGTCACCGGCGGCGCCTCCGGTATCGGCGCCGCCATAGCCGCCGCGCTGCGCGACCGGGGCGCGCGGGTCGCCGTGCTCGACCGCGATCCGTCGGGCGCCCCGGACGGCACGCTGCCGCTCAAGGCCGATGTCACCTCCGACGAGGGGGTCAGGACCGCGGTGGACGCGGCCGTGGCCGAGTTCGGCGCCCTGCACACCGTCGTCGGCAACGCGGGCATCGGTGCGATCGGCAGCGTCGAGGACAACTCCGACGAGGAGTGGCACCGGCTGCTGGACATCAATGTGCTGGGCCTGGTCCGCACCGCGCGGGCCGCGCTGCCCCACTTGCGTGCCGCCGCGGCCGACCGGCCCGGCGCCGTCTCCATCACCCACACCTGCTCGATCGCCGCCACCGCGGGGCTGCCGCAGCGCGCCGCCTACAGCGCCAGCAAGGGCGCGGTGCTGTCGCTGACCCTCGCCATGGCGGCGGACCACATCCGCGAAGGGGTGCGCGTCAACTGCGTCAACCCCGGCACCGTGGACACCCCGTGGGTCGGCCGGCTGCTCGACCAGGCCCCCGACCCGACGGCCGAGCGCGCCTCCCTGGAGGCCCGGCAGCCCACCGGACGGCTGGTCTCCGCCGACGAGGTGGCCGCCGCCGTCGCGTACCTCGCCAGCCCCGCCGCCGCGGCCGTCACCGGCACCGCGCTGGCCGTCGACGGAGGGATGCAGGGGCTGCGGCTGCGCCCCGCCTCCTCCTAGACAACCGCCCGGCCTGGACAACCGCCCGGCCGCTTGAGACAACCGCACAATCGCCTCCGCCCGAGGCCGGCACCATCCGCACCACTCGACCCAGGAACGACCAAGGACGGGACTCGATGACGAGACTCCGCACCACCGGCACCGCCGCCTGCGCCGTGCTGCTGGCCGTCGCAGCGCTCACCGGCTGCAACCGAGAGAGCAATGGCGCCGGCGGCGGCAAGGTCGGCATCGACATGCCGCGGACGGACACCGACTTCTGGAACTCCTACCAGCAGTATCTGGAGAAGGGCATCGACAAGGGCACGGTCTCCGCGCTCCCGCTGTCCAACTCGCAGAACGACATCGGCAAGCTGGTCGCCAACGTCCAGGCGTTCACCGACCAGGGCGCCAAGGCGGTCATCATGGCGCCCCAGGACACCGGGGCCATCACCTCCACCCTGGAGCAGCTGGAGGAGAAGAAGATCCCCGTCATCAGCGTGGACACCCGGCCCGACTCCGGCAAGGTCTACATGGTGGTGCGCGCCGACAACCGGGCGTACGGCACCAAGGCGTGCGAGTACCTCGGCGAGAAGCTGGGCGGCAAGGGCCGGATCGCCGAGCTCCAGGGCGACCTCAGCTCCATCAACGGCCGGGACCGCTCACAGGCGTTCGCCTCCTGCATGAAGAAGAAGTACCCCGGCATCAAGGTGCATGAGCTGCCCACCGACTGGAAGGGCGATGTGGCCTCCGCCAAGCTGCAGAGCCTGCTGGCCCAGCACAAGGACGTGAACGGCATCTACATGCAGGCGGGCGGCGCCTTCCTGCAGCCCACGCTCGCGCTGCTGGAGCAGAAGCGGCTGCTGAAGCCCGCCGGTTCGGCCAAGCACATCACGATCATCTCCAACGACGGGATCCCCGAGGAGCTGGACGCGATCCGCTCCGGGAAGATCGACGCCACGCTCTCCCAGCCCGCCGACCTCTACGCCCAGTGGGCCCTGAACTACGCGAAGGCCGCTCTGGACGGCAAGACGTTCAAACCCGGCCCCACCGACCACGGCTCCAACATCGTCAAGATCGAGAACGGTCTGGAGGACCAGCTCCCGGCGCCGCTGGTCACCAAGGAGAACGTCGACGACAAGAAGCTGTGGGCCAACCAGCTCGAGAAGAAGTGACCATGGCCGAGGCCGAGCAGCCCGCCGTCGTACGGGCCCAGGGCGTCGTCAAACGGTTCGGGCCCACCGTCGCCCTGGACCAGGCCCGGCTGGCGGTGCGGCCCGGGGAGGCCCATGCGCTCGTCGGGCGCAACGGGGCGGGCAAGTCCACGCTGGTGTCCGTCCTGACCGGGATGGAGCGCCCGGACGAGGGCGAGGTGACCTTCGCGGGCGAGCCCGCCCCCGGCTACGGCGACACCGCCGCCTGGCAGCGCAAGGTGGCCTGCGTCTACCAGAAGTCGATGGTGGTCCCGGACCTGACGGTCGCCGAGAACCTCTACCTCAACCGCTTCCCGGGCGCGGGGCGCATCCGCTGGCGCGCCCTGCGCGAGGACGCCCGCGCGCTGCTGGCCGAGTACGGCGTGGAGGTGGACCCGCAAGCGCGCGCGAAGGATCTCAGCGTCGAGCAGCGGCAGTTCGTGGAGATCGCCCGCGCGCTCTCCTTCGGCGCCCGGCTGATCATCCTCGACGAGCCCACCGCCCAGCTCGACGCGAGCGGTATCGACCGGCTCTTCGCCAAGCTGCTGGAGCTGCGCCGGCAGGGGGTCGCCTTCCTGTTCATCTCGCACCATCTGCAAGAGGTCTACGAACTCTGCGACACCGTCACCGTCTTCCGCGACGCCCGCCATGTGCTGACCGCCCCGGTCGCCGGCCTCCCCAAGGAGGAGCTGGTGGCGGCGATGACCGGGGACGACGGCGGGGCGCCCGAGGGCGACTCCCGGGCCGTCGTCCGCGCTCCCGTCGCCCGTAAGGAGGCCGACCCGGACGGGGAGCCGGTGCTGCGCACCGAAGGGCTCGCCCTGGAGGGCGAGTTCGACCCGCTGGACCTGGTGGTGCGCCCCGGTGAGGTGCTCGGCCTGGCCGGGGCCACGGCCAGCGGCAACACGGCGGTCGGCGAGACCCTGGTGGGGCTGCGCAAACCGGTCGGCGGGCGGCTGTCGGTGCGCGGCCGGCCGGTGCGCCCCGGCAGCGTGCCGCATGCCATCGACGCGGGCATCGGCTACGTCCCGGAGGACCGGCACGACCAGGGCCTGGTCCTGGGCCGCAGCGTCGCCGAGAACGCCACCCTGACCGTCACCGACCAGCTCGGGCCCTACGGCACGGTGCTGCCCTCCCGGACCCGCGCCTTCGCCCAGCGGATGATCACCTCCCTGGACATCAAGACCTCGGGACCTTCGCAGCCCGTTTCGGGTTTGTCCGGCGGAAATCAGCAGAAGGTCGTCATCGCGCGGGCGCTGGCCCGTGAGCCCAGCCTCCTGGTCGCGATCCGGCCGACCGCCGGGGTGGACGTGAAGTCCAAGGACGCGCTGCTCGGCGTCGTACGGGACGTGGCCGCGTCCGGGAGCGGCGCGGTCATCGTCTCCGACGAACTGGACGATCTGCGGGTCTGCGACCGGATCCTGGCGTTCTTCCACGGGCGGGTGGTCGCCGAGTTCGGCAGCGGCTGGAGCGACCGTCAGCTCGTGGCCGCCATGGAGGGCATCACGGAGCCGGGCACCAACGGCACGGCGGGGGACACCGAAGACCGCACAGAAGGAAGGCAGACATGACCGATACCGCACGGCAGCGGACCGCCGAGGCGGTGGCTGACGACCCGGCGGGGGGCCGGCCGCGGATCGACATCGCGCGCTGGCGCGATCTGTCGCTGGTCCCCGTGATCTTCGTCCTCGGGGTGATCGGCTTCATCGTCTCGCCCGCCTTCCTCACCGAGGACAACCTGATCGGGGTCGTCCAGCAGTCCACCGAGCTGGGGCTGCTGGTGCTGGGCGAGGCGCTGATCCTGATCAGCGGGCGGATGGACCTCTCCCTGGAGTCGACCATCGCCGTGGCGCCGGTGATCGCCCTGTGGCTGGTGCTGCCCGAGCACGGGGCGCGGTTCGAGGGCCTGGGACTGCTGCCGGTGTGGACCGCGATACCGCTGTGCCTGGCGGTCGGGGCGCTGATCGGCGCGGCCAACGGCTTCCTGATGCTCAAACTGCGCGTCAACGGCTTCATCGCGACCCTGGGCATGCTCACCATGCTGCGCGGACTCCAGGTCGGCATCGCCGAGGGCCAGTCGATCGTCAACGTCCCCGAGTCCTTCCGCTACCTCGGCAAGGCCGAGTGGCTGGGCGTGCCCGCCGCCGTGTGGATCTGCCTGGGGCTGTACGCCCTCGGCGGCCTGGCGCTGGGCTATCTGCGGCACGGACGCTCGCTGTACGCGATCGGCGGCAACCCCGAGGCCGCGCGCGCGGCGGGCATCCGGGTGGACCGGATCACCTGGATCGTGCTGAGCGTCGGCGGACTGCTGGCCGCCTTCGCGGGCATCCTGTACACGGGCCACTACGGCTCGGTCGCCGCGACCCAGGGCAACGGCTGGATCTTCCAGGTGTTCGCCGCCGCGGTCATCGGCGGGATCAGCCTCAAGGGCGGCCGCGGCACCCTCTTCGGCGCGCTCACCGGCGTGCTGACGCTGCAGCTGGTCGTCAATGTGATGACCCTCGGCGGGGTACCGCCCCTGTGGAACCAGTTCATCAACGGCTCGATCATCATCGTCGCGCTGATCATCTCCCGCTACGCCAGCGGCGAGAAGCAGGACTGAGAGCCGGGAGGAAACCATGGCGGTCGACGGCGGACGGGCACCGAGCGGCCCGCGCGAACTGGGGAGCTCGGGGGTGCGCGTACCACCCCTGGGGCTTGGCTGCGCGCCGCTGGCCAATCTCTACGAGGCGGTGCCGGAGGAGCGCGCCCTGGACACCGTAAGGGCGGCGTTCGACACCGGCCTCACCTATATGGACACCGCGCCGCACTACGGCGTCGGGCTGTCCGAGGAGCGGCTGGGGCGGGTGCTGGCCGGGCGCGACCGCGCCGGGTACACGCTCTCCACCAAGGTGGGGCGGCGGCTGCGGCCGCGCGCCCCCGGCGAGCCCGTCCAGGCGGACGGGTTCGCCGACACCCCCGACCGGGTCCGGGAGTGGGACTTCACCCGGGACGGCATCCGCGCGAGCCTCGAGTCCTCCCTGGAGCGGCTCGGGGTCGACGCCGTGGACATCGTCTACCTCCACGACCCGGAAGACCACGTCCCCGAGGTCTATGAGACGGCTTTCGCGGCGCTGGCCGAGCTGAAGCGGGAGAAGCTCGTCCGGGCCATCGGCTTCGGCATGAACCACAGCGACCTCCTCGCCCGGTTCGTCGCCGACTTCGACGTGGACGTCGTGCTGTGCGCCGGGCGCTGGACGCTGCTGGAGCGCACCGCCTCCGACGATCTGCTGCCGGTGTGCGAGCGGCGCGGCACCTCCGTGGTGGTCGGCGGGGTCTACAACTCCGGGCTGCTCGCCGACCCCGCCCCCGGGGCCCGCTACGACTACCAGCAGGCGCCGCCCGAACTCCTCGCGCGGGCCCGGCGGCTGGCCGAGGTGTGCGCCGAGTTCCAGGTGCCGCTGCGGGCCGCCGCGCTGCGCTTCCCCTTCGGGCACCCCGCGGTGGCCGCGGCGGTGGTCGGCTGCGCCTCCCCGGCCGAAGTCCGGGACAATGCCGAGCTGTTCGCCCACGACATCCCCGATGAGCTGTGGCAGGCCCTGGTCCGGCGCGGTCTGCTCGACGACGACATCCCGCTGCCGGTCTGAACCACCCGAGGAGTGCCCGAGTGCCCTTGCCGCGCCGTATCGACGCCCATCACCATCTGTGGGACCTGACCCGCCGTGAGCAGCCGTGGATGGACGGCGCGTGGGCCGAGCCCATCCGCCGTACCTTCACCCCGGGCGACCTCGCCCCGCACTTGGACGCCCATGGGATCGACGCCACCGTCGTCGTCCAGTCCAGCTCCTCCGTGCAGGAGACCCGGGAACTCCTCGCCCTGGCCGGTGGGTCGGACCGGATCGCGGGCGTCGTCGGTTGGGCCGACCTCACCGACCCGGGGGTGGGCGAGGTGCTCGCGGAGCTGGCCGCCGGGCCCGGCGGTGACCGGCTGGTGGGCCTGCGCCACCAGGTGCAGGACGAGCCGGATCCGCGGTGGCTGGACCGCGACGACGCCCGCCGCGGGCTGGCCGCCGTGGCCGACGCGGGGCTGGTCTACGACCTGCTGGTCACCCCGCGCGAGCTCCCCGCGGCCGTGGACGCCGTCCGTGAGCTGCCGCAGCTGCGCTTCGTCCTCGACCACGCCGCCAAGCCGCCCGTGGCGAGCGGGGAGCGCGACCCCTGGGCGTGGCAGCTGGCCGCGCTCGCGGCGCTGCCGAACGTCGACTGCAAGCTGTCCGGTCTGGTCACCGAGGCCGACTGGGACGGCTGGAAGCCCGAGCAGGTGCTTCCGTACGCCTGGCACGTCCTGGACGCCTTCGGGCCCGGCCGGGTGCTGTTCGGCTCCGACTGGCCGGTGTGCGTCCTGGCCGCGACCTACGACGAGGTGGTGGCCCTCGCGGACCGGGCCGTCCTCCGGCTCGGCGAGGACGAGCGCGCCGCCGTCTTCGGCGGCAACGCGGCCCGCGCCTACGGTCTGGGAACCTAGGGGGTGTCCGACGGATCTTGCCGCCTGCGGCGGGCTGCTCCCCTCCCGCCCCTTCCCGACACCTGACGATATGCGGC
The DNA here is from genome assembly GCF_016741935.1 of Streptomyces endocoffeicus. GTDB lineage: Bacteria > Actinomycetota > Actinomycetes > Streptomycetales > Streptomycetaceae > Streptomyces > Streptomyces endocoffeicus. The sequence continues at coordinate 243,601 of NZ_JAERRG010000011.1, forward strand.
TCCGCCGCGTGGGGGGCTTCGCCCCTGGGCCCCGGGGTCTGGGGCGGAGCCCCAGTTTCGGGAAGGGGCGGGGAGGGGAAAGATCCGCCGCAGGCGGCAAGATCCGCCGGACACCCCGTAGCGGAAGGCCCCCCACCGCACCCCCACCGCACCCCCGCAGTACCCGGTGCACGGCTCCGCCGCGAGGCAGGGCTTCACCCGGGGCCGGGGGGCGAGCTCGCCCCCCGGCCCCGCGGGCGGGGTCTGGGGGCGGAGCCCCCGGCGGGGGCCGGGGCGGAGCCCCGGTGAGCTCACAGCGTGGAGCGCAGCCACTGCTCCACGCTCGCGATGTGCACCGTCGCCCAGGACCGTGCCGCCTCCGCGTCACGGTCCCGCAGGGCGGCCAGGATCGCCCGGTGCTCGTGGAGGGTGCGGCTGACCGCGTCCTCCTGCGTCAGACCGCGCCACACCCGGGCCCGGGTGGTGGGCCCGGAGAGCCCGTCGAGCAGCGAGCAGAGCACCGAGTTGCCCGAGGACTGGACGATGCCGCGGTGGAACTCCAGATCGCAGGCGACCAGCTCCTCCACCGACGGCTCCTGCCCGAGCGCGTCCAGCTGCTCCTGGAGCCGGTCCAGCTCGGCGTCGCTGATCCGGGTGGAGGCCAGCGCCGTGGCCGCGGGCTCCAGGATTCGCCGCACCGCCAGGAACTCCAGCACGGTGTCATCGCGGTGGAAGTCCACCACGAAGCTCAGCGCCTCCAGCAGCAGCTGGGGGTCGAGGCTGGTCACATAGGTGCCGTCGCCCTGCCGTACGTCGAGGATCCGGATCAGCGACAGCGCCCGGACGGCCTCGCGCAGCGAGTTGCGCGACAGCCCCAGATCGGCGGCCAGCTCGCTCTCCTTGGGGAGCCGGTCACCGGGGCGCAGCGCACCCGAGACGATCATGCCCTTGATTTTTTCGATCGCCTCGTCGGTGACCGCCATGGTGGACCTCCCCGGGCCAAACATCCGATGTATCAGGTCCATTATGACGTGCTTGAACCGGCGGCGTCTGCCGGGGACGCCGCCGGTCCACTGTGACCTTTTACCAGGAGGGCCCGAAGCGGGCTCAGGGCCGGTTCATCGGATGGCTCAGAAGGTGAACGGCCCCGGGGACTGCGGCGAGGTGGCGGTGCAGTTCACCGTGATCAGACCGAAGATGACCAGCTTGAGCGACTTGGCTTCCAGGACGTCGCCCGCGGCCACCGTGCCCTTGAGCGGGCCGGTGGTCACATCGGAGCCGGTCGGGATCGCCGGGTTGGAGTTGCCGGTGAAGGTCTTGGTTCCGCCGCCCTTCTTCGACAGCGTCAGCGTCGAGCTCACCGAGCCCGCCGGAACGTCGATCGGGGCCTTGATCGCCCCCGAGGACAGGGTGATGGTCGCGGCGGTGCCGCTCTGTGTGGCGGTCAGGCTGGCCAGGCCCGACCCGTACGTCCCGCAGTCGGCCGTGAGGGTGGCGGTCGTGGGGGTGACCGCGGTCGCGGTCGGTGCCAGCGCCAGCGCGCCGGCGGCCAGTGCTGCTGTTCCCATTGCCGTGCTGATCCCGAGCTTGATCCGTCTCATGGGATTGCCTTCCGGAGTGGGGGAAAGTGCGGCTGATGTGTGGGGGGTTCCCGCCCGTCATCCACGGGCGAATGTCATTGATGCGCGCACCGCCGAAGAAGGCAAGAGCGATTCAGCTGATTTTTAACGCGCGAGTAAGTTCGCGGCTCGCGGCGGACCGGCCGCCAACTGCCCCCGAAGCACGGCGAGTTCGCGGGATCTCGGCACGGCTCCGGCCGCGCTCCGCGGGGCGGGTGGGGGCAATGAGCAGTCCGGGCGGCCGGGTGAGGAGACGTTTCCTCTCACCCGGCCGCCCGGACCTGGGAAGGCGGCCCCGCGGGGGTCAGGGTCGCTTGGCCAGCAGATCCTCGACCCGGCTCCGGATGTCCTCGGAGTCCAGGCCGCGGATGGTCAGGGTGGTGCGGCGGCGCAGCACGTCGTCCGCCGTGCGCGCCCACTCGTAGTCCCGGGCGTAGACGACCTGCGCCCAGATCTCCGGGGCGTCCGGGTGGACGCGCTCCGCGAGCGCCGGGTCGCCGGCGGCCAGCCGGGCGATGTCGAAGGAGAGCGAGCCGTAATGGGTCGCCAGATGGCGGGCGGTGTCGGCGGCCATGCGCGGACCGGGGGTGCCGCCGTCCACCAGCAGCCGGTGCTCGACGGCGTGCGGATTGGCCAGGCCCGGCAGCGGCATGTGCCGGGGCAGCAGCTTGACCGGCTCCATGTCGTCGGCGAGCGGACGGCCCGGCAGCTCGGCCAGCTTCTGCATCACGGTGCGGCCGATGTGGCGGAAGGTGGTCCACTTGCCGCCGGCTATGGAGAGCATCCCGCCCTTGCCCTCGGTGACCACGGTCTCCCGCTTGGCCTTGGCGGTGTCGCCCGGACCGCCGGGCAGCACCCGCAGACCCGCGAAGGAGTAGGTGATCAGATCGCGGGAGAGCTGCTGGTCGCGGATGGAGAAGGCGGCCTCGTCCAGGATCTGGGAGATGTCCGCCTCGTTGACCGCGACATCGGCCGGGTCGCCCTCGAACTCCTCGTCCGTGGTGCCCAGCAGCAGCATGTCCTCCCAGGGGAGGGCGAAGGTGATGCGGTACTTGTCGATCGGGGTGGCCAGCGCCGCCCGCCAGGGGGAGGTGCGCTTGAGGACCAGGTGCGCGCCCTTGGACAGCCGGATCGACGGCGCCGCGCCCGGGTCCTCCATCCGGCGCAGATGGTCCACCCAGGGGCCGGTGGCGTTGAGCACCAGACGGGCGCCGACCCCGAACTCGGTGCCGTCGGTGCGGTCCCTGAGCTCGGCGCCGGCGACCCGGCCGTCGTTCTTGCGCAGGCCGACGACCTCGGCGTGGTTGAGGACGGTGGCGCCCGCCTCCACGGCCGCCCGGACCGTCATCAGGGCCATGCGGCTGTCGTTCATCTGGCCGTCGCCGTAGACCGCGACCGCCTTGAGGCCCTCGGTGCGCAGCTCGGGGACGTCGCGCGCGGCCCGCTCGGCGCCGATCACATGGCCCACGCCGTCCCGGAAGGCCGAGAGCGCCGAGTAGGCGAAGACGCCCGCGCCCAGCTTGGCCGCGCCGTGCGGACCGCCCTTGTAGACCGGCAGGTAGAACGTGAGGGGGTTGGACAGGTGCGGGGCGACGGTACGGGAGACCGCGCGCCGCTCGAAGTGGTTCTCGGCGACCAGCTTGACCGCGCCCGTCTGGAGGTAGCGCAGGCCGCCGTGGAGCAGCTTGGAGGAGGCCGAGGAGGTGGCACCGGCGAAGTCACCGGCGTCCACCATCGCCACCCGCAGCCCGGACTGCGCGGCGTGCCAGGCAGTGGTGATGCCCAGGATGCCGCCGCCGATCACCAGGAGGTCGTACGTCGCCTTGGAGAGCTGTTCCCGGGTTTCGGCTCGGCTCGGGTTCGAACCGGCAGCCGGGTGCGTTCCGAGGGAGGACGGAACGCTCTGCAGGGTGGTCATTGATTACTCCTCGTCTTCGATCCAGCCCATGGTCCGCTGCACGGCCTTGAGCCAGCTCTTGTACTCGCGGTCGCGGACGTCCGCGTCCATTCGGGGGGTCCATTCGGCCGCCCGGCGCCAGTTCGCGCGCAGGGCGTCGGTGTCCGGCCAGAAGCCGACGGCGAGACCGGCGGCGTAGGCGGCGCCGAGGCAGGTGGTCTCGGCGACCATCGGGCGCACCACGGGGGCGTCCAGGGCGTCCGAGAGGGTCTGCATCAGGAGGTTGTTGGAGGTCATACCGCCGTCGACCTTGAGCGAGGTGAGCTCGACCCCGGAGTCCTTGGTCATCGCGTCGACGATCTCGCGGGTCTGCCAGGCGGTCGCCTCGAGCACGGCGCGGGCGATGTGCGCCTTGGTGACGTAGCGGGTCAGGCCCGCGATCACACCGCGCGCGTCGGACCGCCAGTACGGGGCGAACAGGCCCGAGAAGGCGGGTACGAAGTACGCGCCGCCGTTGTCCTCGACCGAGCTCGCGAGGGTCTCGATCTCGGCGGCGCTGTTGATCAGGCCCATCTGGTCCCGCATCCACTGCACCAGCGAACCGGTGACCGCGATCGAGCCCTCCAGGGCGTAGACCGGCTTCTCGTCGCCGATCCGGTAGCCGACGGTGGTCAGCAGCCCGTTGTAGGAGTTGACCGGCTTCTCGCCGGTGTTCATCAGCAGGAAGGTGCCGGTGCCGTAGGTGGACTTGGCCTCGCCCTCGGAGTAACAGGTCTGGCCGAACAGGGCCGCCTGCTGGTCGCCGAGCGCGGAGGCGACCGGCACGCCCGCCAGGACGCCCTCGGCCGTGTGCCCGTAGACCTCGGCGGAGGAGCGTATCCGCGGCAGCACGGCGGCCGGGATGTCCATCGAGGTCAGGATCTTCTCGTCCCAGTCCAGGGTGTGCAGGTTCATCAGGAGGGTGCGGGAGGCGTTGGTGACGTCGGTGACGTGCACGCCGCCGTTGACGCCGCCGGTCAGGTTCCAGATGACCCAGGAGTCCATGGTGCCGAAGAGGATGTCGCCCGCCTCGGCCCGCTCGCGCAGCCCCTCGACGTTGTCGAGCAGCCAGCGGATCTTGGGACCGGCGAAGTAGGAGGCCAGCGGGAGGCCGGTCTCGCGGCGGAAGCGGTCCTGGCCGACGTTGCGGCCGAGCTCGCGGCAGAGGGCGTCGGTGCGGGTGTCCTGCCAGACGATGGCGTTGTGCACCGGCTCACCGGTCCTGCGGTCCCACAGCAGGGTGGTCTCGCGCTGGTTGGTGATGCCGATCGCCTTGACGTCGACGGCGGTGATCTCGGCCTTGGCGATGGCGCCGGCGACCACCTCCTTGACGTTCTCCCAGATCTCGGTGGCGTTGTGCTCCACCCAGCCGGGCTTGGGGAAGATCTGCTCGTGCTCCTTCTGGTCCACCGAGACGATGCGGCCGTCGCGGTCGAAGACGATGCAGCGGCTGGAGGTGGTGCCCTGGTCGATGGCCGCGATGAACGGTCCCTGACCGTGGGACGAGGCGCTGGTGGTGTGGGTGTCGGTCATGATCTGCTGCTCTCCTGCGGGTGGTGGGGTGGACTAGGCGAAGGCGATCTCGTAGATCCCGCCGGCGATGGCGCCGCCGATGAGCGGGCCGACGACCGGGATCCAGGCATAGCCCCAGTCCGAGCCGCCCTTGTTGGGCAGCGGCAGGAGGGCGTGGGCGATCCGGGGGCCGAGGTCACGCGCCGGGTTGATGGCGTAACCGGTCGGGCCGCCGAGCGAGAGGCCGATGCCGACCACCACGAAGGCGGTGATCATGACGCCGATGACGCCGAGGCCCTTACCGTCGCCGTTGAGCCCCTGGGTGAGGATGGCGAGCACCAGCACGGCCGTGGCGATGATCTCGGTGGCCAGGTTCTGACCGACGTTCCGGATCTCGGGGCCGGTGGAGAAGACGCCCAGCACCGGGCCGGCGTCGGTGGCCTGCTGCTTGTCCGCCGCCACCGTGTCCTGGGCGCCCGGGCCGCCGACGATCTCGCGGTCGGTGAGATGGGCGTGGAAGTGGCCGAGGTAGGCGAGCCACACCAGCGACGCGCCGATCACGGCGCCGAGCATCTGCCCGAGGAAGTAGATGGGCACCTTGCTCCACTCGACGCCGCCCTCGATGGCGAGGCCGACCGTCACCGCCGGGTTCAGATGCGCCCCCGAGAGCGGCGCGGAGATATAGGCGCCGGTGAGCACGGCGAAGCCCCACCCGAGGGTGATGGCGACCCACCCGGCCTCGAACGCCTTGGATTGCTTCAAGACAACGCCGGCGACGACACCGCAGCCGAGCAGAATGAGAACGGCGGTACCGATGGTCTCGCCGATGAAGATGTCGGAGCTGGACACCCGCGACTCCTTTGTCCTTCGTCCAGGGGAAGGCGAACCCCCGGGTCTATCCGGTGGTCCGCGCCCTCGTGGGAGGGCGTTGGTCGGCCCGCGGCGAGTCCACCATAGCGAATATTGTCGTCAGGTGTTCGACAATGCCGACCGATGAACGGCAGTTTTCTTCACGCTGAAGACCCCGTCAAGGGTCGTGTGAAGGAAAAATCGCGCGTATGTGAAACCGTGATGAAGTGGGTCATGCCGGGATATGGGGGCAGATCCACACGCGTTGGCGCGATTCAGAAACGCAGGGCGCCCAGGTCCCGGGAGACGGCGCGCGCACAGTCCCGTACGGCGGCCACGAGCTCGGAGCGCAGCTCCCCGTCCTGGCACACCCGCTCGACCGCGCCCGTTATCCCCACCGCGCCCACGGGCAGCCGGCGGCGGTCGTGGATGGGCGCCGCGACGGACGCCACGCCCTCCCAGGTCTCCTCCACGTCGCAGCCCCAACCGCGCGCCCGGGTCAGGTCCAGCACGCCCTCGAACTCGCGCTCCCCGGTCACCGTGCGGGGCGTGAACGTCTTACGGTCGCCCTCGGTCACCTCGCTGTGCGCGACCGGGTCGTAGGCGGAGAGCACCTTGCCCAGGGCCGTGGAGTGCAGCGGGTGCATCGCGCCGACCTCCAGTACCTGGCGGCTGTCGTCCGGCCGGAAGACATGGTGGACGATCAGCACGCCCTGCTGGTGCAGCACGCCCAGGTACACGCTCTCGCCGCTGGAGCGGGCCAGGTCGTCGGTCCACACCAGGGCCCGGGCGCGCAGCTCGTGGACGTCCAGATAGCTGTTGCCCAGGCGCAGCAGCTCCGCGCCGAGCTGATAGCGGCCGGACGCCTCGTCCTGCTCCACGAAGCCCTCCTGCTGGAGGGTGCGCAATATGCCGTGCGCGGTGCCCTTGGCCAGCCCCAGGGTGGAGGCGATGTCGGACAGTCCCAGACGTCGCTCACCACCGGCGAGCAGGCGTAGCATCGCGGCGGCGCGCTCCAACGACTGGATGTTCCGGGCCATCGCCAACCTCCTGACTGCGGTTCGACAATGCTGAACACTATCGGTCCATGTCGACTGCTTGGTACCTGACGCTGCGTGTCGGCGATCGACGGACTCACCGGGGGCCGATCGGCCGTACTCATCCCGGCTGATGGAACGACCATCGTGAAATGACCACTGGCAGCTACCCTGGCGTGGTGCGCCGTCCCCAGGGGAGGGCGCAAAGCCGACAGCCGTCGCACTCCAGGGAGCACATCCATGGCCTCTCATACGCCATCGCCCACATCCGCCGCCCGAGCCGACGCGCTCCGCGAAGCGCTGGCCACCCGCGTGGTGGTCGCCGACGGCGCGATGGGGACGATGCTCCAGGCGCAGGAGCCCAGTCTCGACGACTTCCAGCAGCTCGAGGGCTGCAACGAGATCCTCAACATCACCCGCCCGGACATCGTCCGCTCGGTCCACGAGGCGTACTACGCCGTCGGCGTGGACTGCGTCGAGACCAACACCTTCGGCGCCAACCACGCGGCGCTCGGTGAGTACGACATCCCCGACCGCGTCCACGAGCTCTCCGAGGCCGGCGCCCGGATCGCCCGTGAGGTCGCCGACGAGTTCGGCGCCGACGGACGGCAGCGCTGGGTGCTCGGCTCCATGGGCCCCGGCACCAAGCTGCCCACCCTCGGCCACGCCCCGTACACCACCCTCCGCGACGCCTACCAGGCCAACGCCGAAGGCATGATCGCGGGCGGCGCGGACGCCCTCCTGGTGGAGACCACCCAGGACCTGCTGCAGACCAAGGCCTCGATCATCGGCGCCCGCCGCGCCCTCGACGCCACCGGTGCCAACCTCCCGGTGATCTGCTCGGTCACCGTCGAGACCACCGGCACCATGCTGCTCGGCTCCGAGATCGGCGCGGCGCTCACCGCCCTCGAGCCGCTCGGTATCGACATGATCGGCCTCAACTGCGCCACCGGCCCCGCCGAGATGAGCGAGCACCTGCGCCACCTGGCCCGCCACTCCCGGATCCCGCTGTCCTGCATGCCCAACGCCGGCCTCCCGGTGCTGGGCAAGGACGGCGCCCACTACCCCCTCACCCCCGGCGAGCTGGCCGACGCCCAGGAGACCTTCGTCCGCGAGTACGGGCTCTCCCTGGTCGGCGGCTGCTGCGGCACCACGCCCGAGCATCTGCGCCAGGTCGTCGAGCGGGTCCGCGAGCTGACCCCCACCGAGCGCACCCCGCGCCCCGAGCCCGGCGCCGCCTCGCTCTACCAGACCGTGCCGTTCCGCCAGGACACCTCGTACCTGGCCATCGGCGAGCGCACCAACGCCAACGGCTCCAAGAAGTTCCGCGAGGCCATGCTGGAGGCCCGCTGGGACGACTGTGTGGAGATCGCCCGGGAGCAGATCCGCGAGGGCGCCCATCTGCTCGACCTGTGCGTGGACTACGTGGGCCGGGACGGCGTCGCGGACATGGAGGAGCTGGCCGGGCGGTTCGCCACCGCCTCCACCCTCCCCATCGTCCTGGACTCCACCGAGGTCGACGTCATCCGGGCCGGGCTGGAGAAGCTCGGCGGACGCGCGGTCATCAACTCCGTCAACTACGAGGACGGGGACGGCCCCGAGTCGCGGTTCGCCAAGGTCACCCGGCTGGCCCAGGAGCACGGCGCCGCCCTCATCGCGCTGACCATCGACGAGGAGGGCCAGGCCCGTACGCCGGAGCACAAGGTGGAGATCGCCGAGCGGCTGATCGACGACCTGACCGGCAACTGGGGCATCCACGAGTCGGACATCCTCATCGACACCCTGACCTTCACCATCTGCACCGGTCAGGAGGAGTCCCGTAAGGACGGCATCGCCACCATCGAGGCGATCCGCGAGCTCAAGCGGCGCCACCCGGACGTCCAGACCACGCTGGGCCTGTCCAACATCTCCTTCGGCCTCAACCCGGCCGCCCGCATCGTGCTCAACTCCGTCTTCCTCGACGAATGCGTCAAGGCGGGCCTGGACTCGGCGATCGTGCACGCCTCCAAGATCCTGCCGATCGCGCGGTTCGAGGAGGAGCAGGTCAAGACCGCCCTGGACCTGATCTACGACCGCCGCGCCGAGGGCTATGACCCGCTGCAGAAGCTGATGGGGCTCTTCGAGGGCGCCACCGCCAAGTCCCTCAAGGCGGGCAAGGCCGAGGAGCTGGCCGCGCTGCCCCTGGACGAGCGCCTCAAGCGGCGCATCATCGACGGCGAGCGCAACGGCCTGGAGGCCGACCTCGACGAGGCCCTCCAGGAGCGCCCCGCCCTGGACATCGTCAACGAGACGCTGCTGGACGGCATGAAGGTGGTCGGCGAGCTGTTCGGCTCCGGCCAGATGCAGCTGCCGTTCGTCCTCCAGTCCGCCGAGGTCATGAAGACCGCGGTCGCCCATCTGGAGCCGCACATGGAGAAGTCGGACGACGAGGGCAAGGGCACCATCGTGCTCGCCACCGTCCGCGGCGACGTCCATGACATCGGTAAGAACCTCGTGGACATCATCCTGTCCAACAACGGCTACAACGTCGTCAACCTGGGCATCAAACAGCCGGTCTCCGCGATCCTGGAGGCCGCCGAGGAGCACCGCGCCGATGTGATCGGCATGTCCGGCCTGCTGGTGAAGTCCACGGTGATCATGAAGGAGAACCTGGAGGAGCTGAACCAGCGCAAGCTGGCCGCCGACTACCCCGTCATCCTCGGCGGCGCCGCGCTCACCCGCGCCTATGTCGAACAGGACCTCCACGAGATCTACGAGGGCGAGGTGCGCTACGCCCGCGACGCCTTCGAGGGGCTGCGGCTCATGGACGCCCTGATCGCCGTCAAGCGCGGTGTCCCCGGCGCCACCCTGCCCGAGCTCAAGCAGCGCCGGGTGCCCAAGCGGGACGTGTCCGTGACCGAGCCGGAGCCGGAGGGCCCGTCCCGGTCCGACGTGGCCACCGACAACCCGGTGCCCACCCCGCCCTTCTGGGGCACCCGCGTGGTCAAGGGCATCCAGCAGGTCGACTACGCGTCCTGGCTGGACGAGGGCGCGCTGTTCAAGGGCCAGTGGGGGCTCAAGGAGGCCCGTACCGGCGACGGGCCGAGCTACCAGGAGCTGGTGGAGTCCGAGGGCCGTCCGCGGCTGCGCGGCTGGCTCGACAAGCTGCACACCGAGAACCTGCTCGAGGCGGCCGTCGTCTACGGCTACTTCCCCTGCGTCTCCAAGGGCGACGACCTGGTCCTGCTGAACGAGGACGGCAGTGAGCGCACCCGCTTCACCTTCCCGCGCCAGCGCCGCGGCCGCAGGCTGTGCCTCGCCGACTTCTTCCGCCCGGAGGAGTCCGGCGAGACGGACGTGGTCGGCCTTCAGGTGGTCACCGTCGGCTCGAAGATCGGCGAGGCCACCGCCGAGCTGTTCGCCGCCGACTCCTACCGCGACTACCTGGAGCTGCACGGGCTGTCCGTCCAGCTGGCGGAGGCGCTCGCCGAGTACTGGCACGCCCGGGTCCGCGGCGAGCTTGGCTTCGCCGGGGAGGACCCCGGTGACATCGAGGACATGTTCGCGCTGAGGTACCGCGGCGCGCGCTTCTCGCTGGGCTACGGCGCCTGCCCCGACCTGGAGGACCGCGCGAAGATCGCCGATCTGCTGGAGCCGGAGCGGATCGGGGTGAAGCTCTCGGAGGAGTTCCAGCTCCACCCCGAGCAGTCCACGGACGCCATCGTGATCCACCACCCGGAGGCGAAGTACTTCAACGCGCGGTAGAACGCGCGGTAGCCCTCCGGCGGCCACCTGTGACCGCCTTGGTGCTCACCGGGCGCGTCGGCGCGGCGCGACGTAGACTGGTCGATCCGGTAGAGGCCGGTCGCCTTCCCGTCAGTGGAAGGGGGCCGGCCTTCGTGCCCCTTATCCGGAGGTGTTTGGATGACCAGCAGCATCCCCGCCGTCGACACCCGTACGGCCGAAGGCTCGGCTCTGCAAGCCGTGCTGCTCGACATGGACGGCACCCTGGTCGACACCGAGGGCATCTGGTGGGACGCGGAGGTCTCCATCTTCGCCGAACTCGGGCACGCCCTCGCCGAGGAGTACCGCCAGGTCGTGGTGGGCGGTCCGATGTCGCGCAGCGCCCAGTTCCTGATCGAGGCCACCGGCGCCGAGATCGCCCTCGCCGAGCTCACCGGCCTGCTCAACAGCCGCTTCACCGAGCTGATCGACGGCAGTGTGCCGATGCTGCCCGGCGCCCACCGGCTGCTCACCGAGCTGGCCGCGCACTCCGTCCCCACCGCCCTGGTCTCCGCCTCCCACCGGCGGGTGATGGACCGCGTCCTGCGCTCGCTCGGCCCGGAGCACTTCGCCCTGACGGTCGCGGGTGACGAGGTCGAGCGGACCAAGCCGCATCCGGACCCCTATCTGCTCGCCGCGGCCGGGCTGGCCGCCGAGCCGGGGCGGTGCGTGGTCATCGAGGACACCGACACGGGCGTACGGGCCGCGGAGGCGGCCGGGTGCCGGGTGGTCGCGGTGCCGTCCGTGGTGGCGATCGAGCCCGCGGCGGGGCGTACGGTCATCGGCTCGCTCGAAGAAGTCGATCTCGATTTCCTGCGCACTCTGGTCACGGCAGTGCACTGATCGCGCACCGAGCGTATTCCTGTAAATTACAAACTGAATAGCGCGGGCGGACTTTTCACGTTCCGTTGGCGACAACGGAACGTGATGTTTGTCACTGCATATGCCGTAGACGTGTGCGGTGGTTGGCTGTCGCGCGTCCTGTCTGGTGCGATTTGGGTGAGCCCTTGTGTCCGGATTGGTGGCATGGCGTACGAATCGCCGCCGCGTCCGGATATCGGTCCATGATCGCTCGTTATCGGGGCGTGATATCGCCTCAACTTCGTTGTGTCTGAGTATCACTGGCGCCTCGGACTAATCTCGTCGCGAGTAGTTGATCGATGGCAGGGAGACTCCCGACAATGACGCGCAAGTCGCTGGTGCTGCCGGCTGTGGCCGGCCTCCTGATCTCCACGCTCGCCGCGTGCGGTGGTACCGACGGCTCGGGCTCGGACGGCAAGACGCTCGTCCTGGGCAGCACGGACCGTATAGAGGCGTCGAAGGCGGCGCCCGCGCCGCTGGATCCCGCCCTGGCCTACGACTTCGCGTCCTGGAGCGTGCTGCACAACGCCTTCCAGACGCTGATGCGGCTGCCCCGGTCGGGAACCGAGCCGATACCCGACGCGGCCGAGAAATGCGGCTTCCAGGACAGACAGAGCGAGCAGTACCGCTGCACGCTGCGCAGTGGGCTGAAGTTCTCCAACGGCCACGACCTCACCTCGAAGGACGTCAAGTTCTCCCTCGAGCGGGTGCTGCGCATCGACGACCCCAACGGCACCAAGTCCTTGCTGTCCAACGTGGACAAGATCGAAACCCCCAGCGACCGCGAGATCGTCATCCATCTCTCGCAGCCGGACGCGACCTTCCCGTCGAAGCTCACCACCCCGGCCGCCGCGATCCTGGACAGCGAGGTCTACAAGCCCGACGCGCTGCGCAACGGCTTCGAGATGACCGGCTCGGGCCCGTACAGCGCCAAGACCGAGGTGCGCGACAACCGGCTGACGAAGGTCGTCTTCACCAAGAACTCCCACTACCAGGGCGATGTCCAGCCGAAGGCCGGCAAGGTGGAGATGCGGTTCTACGAATCCGCGTCGACCATGGAGCAGGCGCTGGTCAAGGGCGACATCGACCTGGTCCACCGCGGCTTCTCGCCCGAGCAGATCGACAAGCTCAACAAGGGCGAGATCAAGGGCGTCCGCCTCTTCGAGTCCTCCGGACAGGGCATCCGCTACCTGGTCTTCAACACCTCCAACCCGACGGTGAAGAACAAGGCGGTCCGGCAGGCCATCGCCCATCTCGTGGACCGCCAGGCGCTGGTGCGCGATGTGTACAAGCGGACCGCCGAGCCCCTGTACTCGATGATCCCCACCAGCATCTCCTCGCACATCAACTCGTTCCACAACGAGTACGGCGACCCGGACCCCGCCGAGGCCCGGCGCGTGCTGAGCGAGGCCGGTATCAGCACCCCGGTGAAGCTGACGCTGACCTACACCACCGACCACTACGGCCCGGAGACGGCCGGGGAGTTCAAGGAGCTGCGCAAGCAGCTCAACGGCAGCGGACTGTTCTCCGTCACGATCAAGGGCTACCCGTGGCGGGACTTCCGCCCCGCGCTCATCAAGCGCGAGTTCTCCGCCTCCGGGATGGGCTGGCTCCCCGACTTCCCGGACCCCGACAGCTACACCGCGCCGTTCCTCACCAAGGACAACTTCCTCAACTCGCCCTACCGCAACAAGACCATCCAGGACGAGCTGATCCCCAAGACCCGGCAGGAGGCCCAGCGCAGCCTCGCCGACAAGGACTACCAGTCCATCCAGAACGCCGTCGCCAGCGATGTGCCCTACCTTCCGCTGTGGCAGGGCAACACGTACGTGGCCGCCCGGGGGAACGTGACGGGCGCCGAGTACGCCTTCGACTCCTCGACCATGCTCCAGCTGTGGGAGCTCGGTAAGGGAGACTGAGAACGACTTACGGGGGTCGGATACGAAGACGTCGAGTGTGTGAGGAATACCGTTGAGGAAACGTGATCAGTGGCTGGCAGCTCCCCTCGGGGCGGGGCTGGCCGCCGCCCTGCTCACCGGCTGCGGCAGTGAGGACGGGGACGCGGCGGGCAGCGGCGAGCACGTGGCCATGGGGATGTCGGACGAGGTGCTCGCCACCGACCCGGCGTCCGGCTACGACCCGGGCTCCTGGCTGCTGTTCAACAACGTCTTCCAGTCGCTGCTGAGCTTCCCGAAGGGCAGCACCACACCGCAGCCGGAGGCGGCGGAGAAGTGCTCCTTCAAGGACAAGACCAGCCGGGTCTACTCCTGCACGCTGAAGGACGGCCTGAAATTCTCCAACGGTCATCCGCTCACCTCCGAGGACGTCAAGTACTCCTTCGAGCGCACCAAGCGGATCAATGACCCGAACGGTCCGGCGCTGATGCTCACCTCCATCGGGAGCATCGACGCCCCGGACAAGCGGACCGTCGTCTTCCATCTGAAGGACTCCGACGCGACCTTCCCGCAGAAGATCGCCTCCGGTGCCGGGTCCATCGTGGACCACGAGGAGTACCCGGCCGACAAGCTGCGCACGGACCACAAGGCGGTCGGCTCCGGCGTCTACAAGCTGGATTCCTTCACCAAGGCCCAGGCGGACTTCTCCGTCAACGACGGCTACCAGGGGCCCGCCAAGCCGAAGAACTCCGGGCTGACCCTGAAGTTCTTCCACGGCGAGCAGGCGCGGCTGAAGTCCGCCGTGCAGAAGGGCGATGTCGACCTCGCCTACCGCGGGCTGGCCATGCGCGACCTCGCCGACCTCCAGGCGCGGAGCCTCGGCGGCGGCAAGAGCCTGAACGTGGTCGAGGGCACCGGCGCCGAGGTCCAGCACCTGGTCTTCAACATGAAGGACCCGGTGGCGGGCAAGCTCGGAGTGCGCAAGGCCATGGCGTACCTCATCGACCGCTCCACCCTGGTGCGGGACGTCTACAAGCGCACCGCCGAACCGCTGTACTCGGTGGTCCCGGCCGGTATCACCGGCCACAACACCGCCTTCTACGACAAGTACGGCGACCGCCCGCAGCCCGAGAAGGCCAAGCAGGCGCTGCGGGACGAGGGGATCACCGGCAAGGTCAAGCTGACCCTGTGGGGCACCCCGATCCGCTACGGCCCCGGCACCGTCCCGGGCCTGCGCCGGATCGCCGAGCAGCTCAACGCCAGCGGGCTGTTCGACGTCGATGTGAAGAGCGCGGACGTCGCCGCGTACGAGAAGGGCGTGGCCGGCGGGAAGTACGGCGTCTATGTGAAGGGCTGGGTGCCCGACTACCCGGACCCGGACAACTTCGTCGCCCCGTTCTTCGGCGCCGGCAATGTCCTGGCCAACCACTACACCTCGCCGCGGCTGACCGCGCAGCTCATCCCCGCCACCGCCGAGCAGCCCAGCCGCGAGGCCACGGTCGGCGACTTCCAGCGGATCCAGGACATCATCGCCGACGAGGTGCCGATGCTCCCGCTGTGGCAGGGCAAGCAGTACGCGGTGGCCCAGGACGACATCACTGGGCTGCAGTGGACCCTCGACTCCTCGACGGTCTTCCGCTTCTGGGAGATCGGCAAGTCGTCCGACGGCTGACGGGCCGCACGGGCTGACGGTCCGGCGGGGACGACCGGCCGATCAGCCGGCCGTCCCCGCCCGAGCCCTCCCGGTGACGATCAACCGTGACGCCTACTGCGCGCCGGGGCGGACCAGCCCGCTCTCGTAGGCGTAGACGGCGGCCTGCACCCGGTCGCGCAGCCCCAGCTTGGTCAGTACATGGCCCACATGCGTCTTGACCGTGGTCTCGCTGACGAACAGATCGGCGGCGATCTCCGCGTTGGACAGCCCCCGGGCCACCAGCTTCAGCACCTCGACCTCGCGCTCGGTCAGCGTGTGCAGGGTGTCCGGCACCGGCTCCTCGCCCGACGGCAGATGCCCGGCGTACTTGTCCAGCAGCCTGCGGGTGATGCTGGGCGCCAGCATCGCCTCGCCCGCCGCCACCACGCGGATGGCCTGCACCAGCTCGGTGGCGGGCGCGTCCTTCAGCAGGAAGCCGCTGGCCCCGGCGCGCAGCGCCTCCACCACGTACTCGTCCAGGTCGAAGGTGGTCAGCACCAGCACCTTGGCCGGGCCGTCCCGCCCCGGGCCGGTGATCTGGCGGGTCGCCTCCACGCCGTCCATCCGCGGCATCCGGATGTCCATCAGGACCACATCGGGCTGGAGCGCCCGCACCTGATCGAGGGCCTGCAGACCGTCCCCGGCCTCACCGACGACCGCCAGATCCTGCTCCGCCTCCAGAATCATCCGGAAACCGGTGCGCAGCAGCGGTTGATCATCGACCAGTAGGACGCGGATCGCCACGGGAACTCCTTCTCCTAGACCGCGTCCATTCTGCCGGACTGAGTAGGCACCACCGCCAGCGGATACGGCGGTGGTGTACCCCCGAATTCCGGACAGTGTGCCTGGTGGTCGCACCAGCCGCAGAGCCTGGTCTGCCGGGGCACGAAGGCGCCGGTCTCCGTGGCCAGCCGGATCGCCTCCCACAGGGCCAGCACCTTGCGCTCCACGGCCCGCAGATCCCGCTCCTCCGGGTCGTACGTCAGCACATCCCCGCTGCCCAGATAGACCAGCTGGAGCCGCCGCGGGAGCACCCCGCGCAGCCGCCACACCACCAGGGCGTAGAACTTCATCTGGAACAGTGCCTCGCCCGCGTACTGCGGCGCGGGGGCCTTGCCCGTCTTGTAGTCCACGATCCGCACATCACCGGTGGGGGCGATGTCGATCCGGTCGATGATTCCACGGAGCGTCAGCCCGGACTCGAGCTCCGTCTCCACGAACAGCTCGCGCTCCGCGGGCTCCAGACGCGTCGGATCCTCCAGCGAGAACCACTGCTCCACCAGCGTCTGGGCGCCCGTCAGCCACTCGGCCAGCCGGTCCGGCGCCGGAGCGCCGTCCTCCTCCTGGAACAGCTCCGCCAGCTGCGGCTTGGCCGCCAGCAGCCGCTCCCACTCGCCCGGCACCATCGACCGGGCCCGCGGGGCGGTGCGGTCGGCGGCCGGGGCGTCGAAGAGCCGCTCCAGCACCGCGTGGACCACGGTCCCGCGGGTGGCCGCCGCGCTGGGCTTCTCCGGCAGTTTGTCGATCACTCGGAAGCGGTACAGCAGCGGGCACCGCATGAAGTCGGCCGCCCGTGAGGGTGACAACGAGGCGGCGGGGGCGGACTTCGGTGGCCCGTCGGCGGGTTCGGCCTTCCCGGTGGTGGTTCCCGTGGTGGTTCCCATGGCGAAGACCCTACGACCCGCCACCGACAGCCGGACGCATACCATCGACGTTCGAGCCCCCGGCACTGCATGATCGTGGGGACCGTATCAAAAAGAAGGGTGCGACCGAGCATCCGACGAGGGGACACCGTGGACAACAGCGGGCAGCGGCAGTCCGACAACGGGGAATCGGACCGCGCGACCGAGCCCGAGGGCGGTAAGCAGCCGCGCCCACGGGACGTGGGCGGCGGCATTCTCATGGGCCGGCCCTTCGGCGTGCCCGTGTACGTCTCGCCCAGCTGGTTCCTGGTCGCCGCCCTCATCACCTGGGTCTTCGGCGGCCAGCTCGACCGGGTGCTGCCCGAGCTCGGCGCCGCCCGGTATCTGGTCTCGCTCTTCTTCGCGGTGGCCTTCTACGCCTCGGTGCTGGTGCACGAGCTCGCCCACACCGTGGCCGCGCTCCGCTTCAAGCTGCCGGTGCGCCGGATCCAGCTGCAGTTCTTCGGCGGGGTCTCGGAGATCGAGAAGGAGACCGAGACCCCCGGCCGGGAGTTCGTGCTCGCCTTCGTCGGCCCGCTGCTCTCCCTGGTCCTGTCGGGCGTGTTCTACCTCGGCATGATGGTCGTGGAGCCCGGCACCGTGCCCGGAGTGCTGCTCGCCGGGCTGATGATCTCCAACCTGATCGTGGCCGCGTTCAACCTGCTGCCCGGGCTGCCGCTGGACGGCGGGCGGATGCTGCGCGCCGTCGTCTGGAAGATCAGCGGCAGGCCCATGACCGGCACCGTCGCCGCCGCCTGGAGCGGCCGCGCGCTCGCCGTCGCGGTGCTCATCGGGCTGCCGCTGCTCACCCAGGCGGGCGGGCTCGGCGACGAGCCCAAGAGTTTCGGCAGCGTCGACTCGCTCACCGACGCGCTGCTGGCCGCCATACTCGCCGCGATCATCTGGACCGGCGCGGGCAACAGCCTGCGGATGGCCCGGCTGCGGGAGCGGCTGCCGGACCTGCGCGCCCGTACGCTCACCCGGCGCGCCGTCCCCGTGGCGGCCGACACCCCGCTCTCCGAGGCGCTGCGCCGGGCGAACGAGGCCGGGGCCCGCGCCCTGGTCGTGGTGGACGGCCACGGCGCCCCGACCGCCGTGGTGCGCGAGGCGGCCATCGTGGGGATCCCCGAGCACCGCCGCCCCTGGGTCGCGGTCAGCGGTCTCGCCCAGGATCTCAAGGACGGTATGCGGGTCTCCGCCGAGCTCACCGGCGAGGAACTGCTGGACACCCTGCGGGCCACCCCGGCCACCGAGTACCTGGTGATCGAGGAGACCGGCGAGATCTACGGGGTGCTCTCCACGGCCGATGTCGAGCGCGCCTTCGTGGCGGCGATGGCCAGGACGCCCTCCGGCCGCTCCTGAGGCCCCCGGGCGTGGTCCGGGCACGGCGAAGTGCCCGGTAGGCTGTTCACATGTCCGAACCGACCGGTGCCGCCCGCCGTCGCGGGCCCTTCCAGGTCGGGGACCAGGTCCAGCTCACCGACCCCAAGGGACGCCACTACACCTTCACGCTCGAGTCCGGGAAGAACTTCCACACCCACAAGGGATCCTTCCCCCATGACGAGCTGATCGGCGCCCCCGAGGGAACCGTCGTGCGCACCACGGGAAACGTCGCGTATCTCGCGCTGCGCCCCCTGCTCCCCGACTATGTCCTGTCCATGCCACGCGGTGCCGCCGTGGTCTACCCCAAGGACGCGGGGCAGATCCTGGCGATGGCCGACATCTTCCCCGGCGCACGTGTCGTCGAGGCGGGCGTCGGCTCCGGCTCGCTCTCCACGTTCCTGCTGCGGGCCATCGGCGACCAGGGCATGCTGCACTCCTACGAGCGCCGGGCCGACTTCGCCGAGATCGCCGCCCAGAACGTCGAGCGCTACTTCGGCGCCCCGCACCCCGCCTGGCGGCTCACCGTCGGTGACCTCCAGGACAACCTCAGCGACACCGACGTGGACCGCGTGATCCTGGACATGCTCGCCCCCTGGGAGTGCCTGGAGCCGGTGTCCAAGGCGCTCGTCCCCGGCGGCATCCTGTGCGCGTACGTCGCCACCACCACCCAGCTCGCCCGCACCGTGGAGGCCATCCGCGAGCACGGCACCTTCAACGAGCCGTCGGCCTGGGAGACCATGGTGCGCACCTGGCACGTGGAGGGCCTGGCGGTACGGCCCGACCACCGCATGATCGGCCACACCGGCTTCCTGCTCACCGCCCGCCGGCTCGCGGACGGTGTGGAGCCCCCGATGCGCCGCCGCAGGCCCGCCAAGGGTGCCTACGGCGAGGACTACGTGGGCTGGGGCACCGCCAAGGACACCGGTGCCGCCAAGGACACCGGGGCTGCCAAGGACATCGGCAACGCCGAGGACACCGGTGCCATGGACGCCTCAGGAGGCGACCGGCGCCCCTCCGGCGGCCAGGACACCTCTTCCGGCGGCCAGGACACCCCCTCCGGCGACGCCTGACGGCCCTCCGGGACCCGTCCGACGGCCACCCGAGGCCCGTCCGGCGGAAACCGGCGCCACAACGGCTCGGCGCGGCCACCGAATTCCCCGTGTGAGGGCGGTGGCCGCGCCCCTGTGAGATGTGGCACGATGCGGGTCATCTCCCGCCTCAGCCCCTCACATGGAGTCATCCCGCGTGCAGCCTCTGGGCCCGGATCTCGCGCACACCCAACCCCGTCCGGTGCACTGGGTGGCGACCGCGGCCGCCGTGGCCGCGGTCATCGCCGGAGGGTCGTTCTTCCAGCCCTCCGACGCCAAGGCCACCACGTCCACCACCGCCTCCGCGCCGGGCACCGGGGGGCTCCCGGCCGCCAAGGCTCCCGACCCCCGCGCCGCGGACTATCCGATGAACTGCGGACGGGCCCGGCCCGACGTCGTCGACCGGGGCTCGGCGGACCTGGACGGGGACGGGCGGCCGGAGACCGTCGCCGTGGTGCGCTGCCGGACCGCTTTCGGCACCCCGCCCAGCGGCGTCTATGTGCTCTCCCAGCCGACCGGCCACGCGGGCGCCGCGCCCCGCGTGGTGGCCACCTTCGTGGATCCGAAGGAAGGGATGAGCATCAGCGATTTCGCGGTGCGCGGAAAGAGGGTTTCGGCCACGTTGCTGGGATACTCGTCGGCCAAGGTCCCGCGGTGCTGTCCGGATCTGCAGCGCAAGGTCAACTGGCGGTGGCGGGACGGAAAGTTCGTACTGAAAGCGCTGCCGGTGCCGGGGAGTGTGTGAGCGGTTACTCGCGGTGTGTCACTCCGCGTCGGGTCCGTAGACCTCGACCCGGTCCGTGACGCGGCGTACATGGATGCAGTCGCCGGGGCACTCCTTGGCGGAATCCCTGACCTCGGTCAGCAGGGCCAGGGGGACCGGGGTGGTCGCGCCCTTCTCCTGCAGCAGCTCATCGTCGGCGCTCTTGACGTAGGCTAGACCGTCGATGTCGAGTTCGAAGACCTCGGGAGCGTACTGGGCGCAGATGCCGTCCCCGGTGCACAGATCCTGGTCGATCCAGACCTCAAGACCGCCGAGCTCCTCGTTCCGCACGGTGTGCCCCCTCCTGTTCCTTCGATACGCCATTCAACATTGTCTAAATATCGCCAACGCTGACGGGTGTTGACCGTGTCGACGATACAACCGCTCGCTTTCCGATGTTGTTGGGTGGGTATTCACCTGGCGTGAGGGAGTGCGCAAGGGTGAAGATCGGACACACGCCGACCGGGTTTGTGATCTAGGGGTTTCAACCCGCACCGGCCCAGGTAGGGTCAGGAAGCGTCCAGCTCCCCTTGGAGGAGGTGAGGACCGTGGCAGCCCACGACGACGACATCAACCGCGGCATCCGGCCGGGGCGGGGGTCTGACGACCCTGCCGGCCAGGTTGCCTATCTCGAGCAGGAAATCGCCGTCCTGCGCCGCAAGCTCGCCGACTCTCCGCGTCATACGAGGATTCTCGAAGAGCGGATCGTCGAGCTGCAGACCAATCTGGCGGGAGTCTCCGCACAGAACGAGCGGCTCGCGAACACACTCCGTGAGGCCCGCGACCAGATCGTGGCCCTCAAGGAGGAGGTCGACCGGCTCGCCCAGCCGCCGGCCGGTTTCGGAGCCTTTCTGCAGGCGAACGAGGACGGCACGGCGGACATCTTTACCGGGGGCCGTAAACTCCGGGTGAATGTCAGCCCAAGTGTCGAGCTCGACGACCTCAAGCGCGGCCAGGAGGTCATGCTCAACGAGGCGCTCAACGTGGTCGAGGCCATGGAGTACGAGCGCGCCGGGGACATCGTCACCCTCAAGGAAGTCCTTGAGGACGGCGAGCGCGCCCTGGTGATCGGGCACACCGACGAGGAGCGGGTGGTGCGGCTGGCGGAGCCGCTGCTGAGCACCACCATCCGGCCCGGTGACGCCCTGCTGCTCGAGTCCCGGTCCGGCTATGTCTACGAGGTGGTACCGAAGAGCGAGGTCGAGGAGCTCGTCCTCGAAGAGGTGCCGGACATCGACTACAACAAGATCGGCGGTCTGGGAAACCAGATCGAGCTGATCCGCGACGCGGTCGAGCTCCCGTATCTCTACCCCGACCTCTTCAAGGAGCACGAACTGCGGCCGCCCAAGGGTGTGCTGCTGTACGGCCCGCCCGGCTGCGGTAAGACGCTGATCGCCAAGGCCGTGGCCAACTCCCTTGCCAAGAAGGTCGCCGAGGTGACCGGCAAGCCCGCGGGGAAGAGCTTCTTCCTCAACATCAAGGGCCCCGAGCTGCTCAACAAGTACGTCGGTGAGACGGAGCGGCACATCCGGCTGGTCTTCCAGCGGGCTCGGGAGAAGGCCAGCGAGGGCACGCCCGTCATCGTCTTCTTCGACGAGATGGACTCCCTCTTCCGCACCCGTGGCTCCGGGGTCAGCTCGGACGTGGAGAACACCATCGTCCCCCAGCTGCTCTCCGAGATCGACGGCGTGGAGGGCCTGGAGAACGTGATCGTCATCGGTGCCTCCAACCGCGAGGACATGATCGACCCCGCGATCCTGCGCCCCGGCCGCCTCGATGTGAAGATCAAGATCGAGCGTCCGGACGCCGAGGCCGCCAAGGACATCTTCTCGAAGTACCTGACGGAGTCCCTGCCGATCCACGGCGACGACCTCTCCGAGCACGGCGGGTCGCCCAAGGCCGCCATCGGCGGGATGATCCAGTCGGTGGTCGAGCAGATGTACACCGAGTCCGAGGAGAACCGCTTCCTGGAGGTCACCTACGCCAATGGCGACAAGGAAGTCCTCTACTTCAAGGACTTCAACTCCGGCGCCATGATCCAGAACATCGTGGACCGCGCCAAGAAGATGGCGATCAAGGATTTCCTGGACCACAACCAGAAGGGCCTCCGGGTCTCCCATCTGCTCGCCGCCTGCGTGGACGAGTTCAAGGAGAACGAGGACCTGCCCAACACCACGAACCCGGACGACTGGGCCCGGATCTCCGGCAAGAAGGGCGAGCGGATCGTCTACATCCGCACCCTGGTCACCGGAAAGCAGGGCGCGGACACCGGACGCTCCATCGACACGGTGGCGAACACCGGTCAGTACCTGTAACACCGCGGTCCGGCTGCGGATGTCCTGGACGGGGCATCCGCAGCCGGATGCGCTTTTCGGACCGCATTCTTCGTATGAGTCCTACGAGCCCGACCGGAGCAATGACTGTAATGATCTCCGCAGCACCGCTTGGCCGTTCTAGGCTCTTCGGTACCGCAGTATCGCGGCACGGGGGATCGGGGCCCGCGGATGGACCGGGAGCGCAGCGGTACTTGAGCGCCGACCCCAGCCGGGGGCGGCGCCGGGCAAGGAGGGCCGCATGACCGTACGGCGCGTAATGGGAATCGAGACGGAGTACGGGATCTCCGTCCCGGGGCACCCGAACGCCAATGCCATGCTCACCTCATCCCAGGTCGTCAACGCCTACGCGGCGGCGATGCACCGGGCGCGCCGCGCCCGCTGGGACTTCGAGGAGGAGAACCCGCTGCGGGACGCCCGCGGATTCGACCTCGCGCGTGAGTCCGCCGACGCCAGCCAGCTCACGGACGAGGACATCGGCCTGGCCAATGTGATCCTCACCAATGGCGCGCGGCTCTATGTGGACCACGCCCACCCCGAGTACTCCGCCCCCGAGGTCACCAACCCCCGGGACGCGGTGCTCTGGGACAAGGCCGGCGAGCGCATCATGGCCGAGGCCGCGCTGCGCGCCGCCGAGCTGCCCGGCGGCCAGCCCATCCACCTCTACAAGAACAACACCGACAACAAGGGCGCCTCCTACGGCACGCATGAGAACTACCTGATGAAGCGGGAGACCGCCTTCTCGGACATCGTGCGCCACCTGACGCCCTTCTTCGTCTCCCGCCAGGTCGTCACCGGCGCGGGCCGCGTCGGCGTCGGCCAGGACGGCCATGAGCACGGCTTCCAGATCAGCCAGCGGGCGGACTACTTCGAGGTCGAGGTCGGCCTGGAGACCACGCTCAAGCGCCCGATCATCAACACCCGCGACGAGCCGCACGCCGACGCCGAGAAGTACCGCCGGCTCCATGTGATCATCGGCGACGCCAACCTCTCCGAGCTGTCGACGTACCTCAAGCTGGGCACCACCGCCCTGGTGCTGTCGATGATCGAGGACGGCTTTATCGCCGTGGACCTCGCGGTGGACCAGCCGGTGCGCACCCTGCACCAGGTCTCGCACGATCCGACGCTGCGCCGTCTCGTCACGCTGCGCAGCGGCCGTACGCTTACCGCGGTGCAGCTCCAGATGGAGTACTTCGAGCTCGCCCGCAAATACGTCGAGGACCGCTACGGCGCGGACGCCGACGAGCAGACCCGGGACGTCCTGGCCCGCTGGGAGGACGTGCTGAACCGGCTGGAGCGCGACCCCATGAGCCTGTCCGGCGAGCTGGACTGGATCGCCAAGCGGGAGCTGCTCGAGGGCTACCGCCGCCGCGACGCCCTGGAATGGGACGCGGCCCGGCTCCATCTGGTGGACCTGCAGTACGCCGACGTGCGCCCGGACAAGGGCCTGTACAACCGGCTGGTGGCCCGCGGCAAGATGAAGCGGCTGCTGGAGGACCAGGACATCGCACGTGCCCAGAACAAGCCCCCGGAGGACACCCGCGCCTACTTCCGCGGCCGCTGCCTGGAGCAGTACGCGGACGACGTGGCCGCGGCCTCCTGGGACTCGGTGATCTTCGACCTGCCGGGTCGTGACTCTCTGCAACGGGTTCCCACCCTGGAGCCGCTGCGCGGCACCCGCAACCACGTCAAGGAGTTGCTGGACCGCTGCCGCACGGCCGAGGACCTGGTCCGGGTGCTGTCCGGAGGCTGAAATGCCCTTGGGCCGGGAATCATCGAGGTGGCCTCCGTGCGTTGTAGCGAGTGGGAGGCCGATGTCGGACCCTGCTTGTAGGGTCTGATCTTGAGACCGATCGAATCAGCGGGCGAACCGAGCGGGGTGAGGGAAATGGCGACCAAGGACACCGGCGGCGGTCAGCAGAAGGCGTCGCGCTCGACCGAAGAGGTCGAGGAGCAGACGCAGGACGCACAGGCCGCGGACGACCTCAAGGAGCGGCAGGAGAAGCTCTCGGACGACGTCGACTCCGTGCTGGACGAGATCGACGACGTACTCGAGGAGAACGCGGAGGACTTCGTGAGGTCTTTCGTCCAGAAGGGCGGGCAGTAAGGCGCGTCTTCTCCGTCCTGCGTCCCCGCGGAGGGGACGCAGGACGGATGACTTCCATGGCCAGGGGTATGGTCCGTGCATCATTTCAAGATCTGGTGGAAGGAAACGTGTGGAAGCCAACACTCGTAGCACAGGGCGTCTGCCGGCTGCCTTCCTGACGCCCGGCTCCTCGTCGTTCATGGACTTCCTGGGCGACCACTCGCCCGAGCTGCTTCCGGGGAACCGTCCGCTGCCCCCGGTGCAGGGCGCCATCGAGGCCCCCCACGGCACCACCATCGTGGCGGTGACCTTCTCCGGCGGTGTGGTGCTCGCCGGTGACCGCCGCGCCACCATGGGCAATGTCATCGCGCAGCGTGATATCGAGAAGGTCTTCCCCGCCGATGAGTTCTCGGCGGTCGGGATCGCGGGGACCGCCGGTATCGCGGTGGAGATGGTCAAGCTCTTCCAGCTGGAGCTGGAGCACTTCGAGAAGGTCGAGGGCACCGTGCTCTCGCTCGAGGGCAAGGCGAACCGGCTGTCGACCATGATCCGCGGCAACCTCGGCATGGCGATGCAGGGTCTTGCCGTGGTCCCGCTCTTCGCGGGGTGGGACGTCGACCGGGAGAAGGGCCGCATCTTCTCCTACGACGTGACCGGGGGGCGTTCGGAGGAGCGCGGCTTCGCCGCCACCGGCTCGGGCTCGATGTTCGCCCGGGGCGCGCTCAAGAAGCTCTATCGCGAGGATTCGACCGAGGAGCAGGCCGCCACGGCCGTGCTCCAGGCGCTCTATGACGCCGCCGACGACGATTCGGCCACCGGAGGGCCGGATCTCGCCCGCCGCATTTATCCGATCATCACCTCCCTCACCGAGGACGGTTTCAAGAGGTTCAGCGAGGACGAGGTGTCCGAACTCGCCCGCGCCATCCATGAACGGCGCCTCGAAGAGCCGGACGGCCCCCGCGCCGCCCTGCTCTGATCGGGACGGTCCTACCGGAATGCATTCGCCAATGACAGAAGGGACGGACAGCCGGTGACGACGCCGTTCTATGTTTCTCCTCAGCAGGCCATGGCCGACCGAGCGGAATACGCCCGTAAGGGCATCGCGCGCGGCCGCAGCGTGGTCGTGCTGCAGTACGCCGACGGCATCGTCTTCGTTGCGGAGAACCCGTCCCGCGCGCTGCACAAGGTCAGTGAGATCTATGACCGGATCGCCTTCGCGGCGGTCGGTAAGTACAACGAATTCGAGAATCTGCGCATCGGCGGTGTCCGTTACGCCGATCTGCGTGGCTATACCTATGACCGCGAGGATGTCACGGCCCGCGGGCTGGCGAACGTCTACGCCCAGACCCTGGGCACGATCTTCTCCAGCGCCGCCGAGAAGCCGTACGAGGTCGAGCTGATCGTCGCCGAGGTCGGGGAGGGCCCCGAGGACGACCAGATCTACCGGCTTCCGCACGACGGCTCCATCGTGGACGAGCACGGCTCGGTCGCCGTCGGTGGCAACGCCGACCAGATCAGCAGCTACCTCGACCAGCGCCACCGGGACGGCATGACCCTTGCCGAGGCCCTCAAGCTGGCCGTCGACTCGCTCTCCCGTGACAACAACGGCGGGGAGCGCAGCCTCACCGCCGAGCAGCTCGAGGTCGCGGTCCTGGACCGCAACCGCCCGCAGAAGCGCAAGTTCAAGCGCGTCCTGGGCGGCCAGCTCTCCCGGCTCCTGGAGCCCGGGGAGGGCGAGACCGACGCGGAGGCGCCGGCCGAGTCCTCGGAGGAGTCCTCCTCGGAATCCGAGGACTGACCCACCCGCCGTTTTTCTCTCACCGCCACCGCCGCCCCGGCCCACCGGGGCGGCGGTGGGCGTTATGGGGTCCGGGCCCGGGTCAGGACCGTGGGGGAGGGGCCGTGGAGCCTCGGGGGAGCAGGTCGACGGGGAGCACGGTGTCCTGGGGCGTCTCGCCGTCCAGGAGCGTCATCAGGGCCCGCATACCGGCCGCGCCCACCGCCTCCGCCGACAGCCGGACCGTGGTCAGCTCCGGCTCCACCGCCGTGGCCAGGGCCAGATCGTCGAAGCCGGTCACCGAGATGTCGTCCGGGATCCGCAAGCCCAGCCGCCGGGCCGCCTTGCAGGCACCCGCGGCCAGGATGTCGTCGTCGCAGACCAGCGCGGTCGGCCGGGGCCCGGGGCGGGCCAGGACGCGCTCGGCGGCCCGGCGGCCCTCCTCGACGCTCAGCCCCGCGCGTTCGGCGCTCAGCGCGGCGCCCGGGACCCCGTCCACCGCCTCCGCCAGGGCCCCGGCGCGGACCCGGAAGGTCCAGGAGTCCACCGCCGCCGCGAGATGGGCCACCCGGCGGTGCCCGAGCCCCAGCAGATGCTCCGCCACCTGCCGCGCCCCGTCCGCGATGTCGAGGTTGACCGTGGCCGCCGCGGCCGGGTCGTCCGGGTCGCTGTCGAGCATCACCAGCGGCAGCCCGCCGCCGCGCACCGCGACCAGCGCGTCGGCCGCCATGGAGGAGGCGATCACCCCGTCCAGCGAGGCGCGCGCCGAGTCGAACGGGTCCCGGGCCGGGCCCACGCCCTCGGGGGAGGGATAGAGCACCACGCCGAAGCCGTGGTCGGCGGCGACCCGCTCGGCGCCGGTGTAGACGCGGGCGAAGAACTCGGTCGTCAGCGCGGGCACCACCAGCAGCACGGTCCGGGTGCGGCCCAGGCGGAGGCTGCGGGCCGCGAGGTTGGGGCGGTAGCCGAGATCCCGCGCGGCGGCCCGCACGGTCTCCACGGTGCGCTCGGAGACCCGTCCGGGCCATTTCTCCCCGAGCACCAGGGACACGGTCGCCTGGGACACGCCCGCCGCGCGCGCCACATCCCGGCTCGTCGCCCGTCCCGCCGCCGGCCGCCCCGCGGCCGCCCCGCCGCTGCCCGGAGCCGTCCTGTCGCTGCCCGGGGCCGTCCTGTCGCTGCCCGGGGCCGTCCTGTCGCTGCCCGGGGCCGCCCCGCCGCCGCCCGCGGCCGCCCCGCCGCCGCCCGCGGCCGCCCCGCCGCCGCCCGTCGCGGCCCCACCGCCCGGAGCCGTCCCGCCGCCCGGGTCACCGCGCCGCGCGGACTCACCCGTCCGGCCGGTTCCCCGGGAACCTTTCCCGGCGGCCCCGCCCGCCGCGTGGGCGCGGTCCGCGCTCGCCACCATCGCCTCCGCTCCCCTCGGTCGCCGTACGGCTGACCGCAGGCTGCTCATTCCGGCCCGCGAGTGGACCCGCGGTGGCGGCCATGGTACGTATGACGCTGGACGTTATACGTACAACGTCACTCACGACCCGCGACACGCTCGCGACAACCCGGCGGAACCACCGGAACCCACCGGAACCCGCAGGAAGGGGCAGGCAATGGCGGCTGGCTACGGGGAACTGCTGCGCACCCCGCACGCGGCACGGCTGCTCACCGGCACGCTGCTCGGACGGCTTCCGAACGCCACCGCCGCCCTCGCCGTGCTGCTCTTCGCCCGCGCCGAGGGCGGCAGCTACGCCCTCGCCGGGGGGCTCACGGCCGTCTACGGCGCGGCCAACGCGGTGGGCCAGCCGCTGCTGGGCCGGGCCGTGGACCGCGTCGGCCAGCCCCGGGTGATGCTCCCCGCCGCCGTGGCCTCCGCCCTCGGGATGGTCCTGTTCGCCGTCGTCGGGCTCGAACCGCTGCCCGTGGCGTACGCGGCGATGCTGATCGCCGGGCTGTTCACCCCGCCGCTGGAGGGCGGGCTGCGGGCGCTGTGGCCCGCGGTGCTGCGGCGCGAGGACCAGGTGCACGCGGCGTACGCGCTGGACGCCGTGGCCCAGGAGGTGATGTTCGCGGTCGGCCCGCTGCTGGTCACCCTGTCCGTGGCCGTGTGGTCCGAGGCTGCCGCGCTGCTGGTCATCAACGCCGTGGGGGTCGCGGGCGCGCTCTCCGTCGTGGTCTCGCGGCCCTCGCGGCAGTGGCGCTCCGCGCCGCGCGAGGCCCACTGGCTGGGCGCGCTGCGCTCGCCCGGGCTGCTGGTGCTGCTCGGCTCGTTCTTCTTCATCGGGCTCGCCCTCGGCGCCATCGCGGTGGCCGCCGTGGCCTACAGCGACGAGCGCGGCGGCGGCATGGTCTCCAGCGCGCTGCTCTCCGCCCTCGGCGTGGGCGCGCTGGTCGGCGGCATCGTCTACGGCGGCCGCGCCTGGCCCGGCGCGCCCGAACGGCGGCTGCGGCTGCTCGTGGCCGCGCTGGCGCTGGGCTATCTGCCGCTGATACTGGTGCCGGGCGTCGTCACGATGACCGTCCTCGCCGGGGTGGCGGGCGTGTTCCTGGCTCCGGCGCTGGCCTGCGCCTTCGTCGTCGTGGACCGCCACGCGCCGTCCGGCACGGTCACCGAGGCGTTCTCCTGGCTGGTGACCACCTTCGTGGTGGGCAACGCGGTCGGCACCGCCGTGGCCGGGCCCGCCGTCCAGTTCGGCGGGGTGGTCCCCGGATTCGCGGTGCCGGCGGCCGGTGGCGCGGCCGCGCTGGCGGTGCTGCTGGCGGCCCAGCGGTTCCTCCTGGACGGGCCGCGCCCCGTCATCCGGCCGGCCGCGTACCGAACACCGGATGAACCTCCCGCGGAAAATGATCGCAACCATGCCGCCGAACCCGGTTTCAGAGCACGCCATCAGGCGTAATGTTCAGGCATGGACCGCCGCATTTTCGGGCTGGAGAACGAGTACGGCGTCACGTGCACATTCAGGGGACAGCGCCGGTTGTCTCCTGACGAAGTGGCGCGGTACCTCTTCCGCCGTGTCGTCTCCTGGGGCCGCAGCAGCAATGTCTTCCTGCGCAACGGCGCCCGCCTCTATCTCGACGTGGGCTCACACCCGGAATACGCGACACCCGAGTGTGACAATGTGACCGAACTGGTCACCCACGACAAAGCGGGCGAGCGCATTCTCGAAGGTCTGCTCGTGGACGCGGAGCGCCGCCTGCACGAGGAGGGAATCGCGGGCGACGTCTATCTCTTCAAGAACAACACCGACTCCGCGGGCAACTCCTACGGCTGCCACGAGAACTATCTGGTGGCACGGCACGGGGAGTTCTCCCGGCTCGCCGACATTCTCATCCCGTTCCTGGTGACGCGACAGCTCCTGTGCGGCGCGGGCAAGGTCCTCCAGACCCCCCGCGGCGCGGTCTACTGCGTCAGCCAGCGCGCCGAGCACATCTGGGAGGGCGTCAGCTCCGCCACGACCCGCTCCCGGCCGATCATCAACACCCGCGACGAACCCCACGCCGACGCCGAGCGCTACCGCCGGCTGCATGTCATCGTGGGCGACTCCAACATGTCCGAGACCACCATGCTGCTCAAGGTCGGCGCCACCGACCTGGTGCTCCGCATGATCGAGGCGGGCACGGTGATGCGCGACCTGACCCTGGAGAACCCCATCCGGGCGATCCGCGAGGTCAGCCACGACATCACCGGGCAGCGCAAGGTGCGGCTCGCCAGCGGGCGCGAGGCGTCCGCCCTGGAGGTGCAGCAGGAGTACTACGAGAAGGCCGTCGACTTCTGCGAGCGCCGGGGCATCCGCACCGGCATGGTCGAGCGCGTCCTCGAGCTGTGGGGCCGCACCCTCGACGCGATCCGCACCGAGGAGCTCGACCGGATCGGCACCGAAATCGACTGGGTGATGAAGTACCAGCTCATCGAGCGGTACCGGGCGAAGAACAACATCACCATGTCGCATCCCCGCATCGCCCAGATAGACCTCGCCTACCACGACATCCACCGCCGCCGCGGGCTCTACTACCTGCTGGAGAAGCGCGGCCAGGCGGCCCGGGTCTGCAACGACTTGAAGATCTTCGAGGGCAAGTCGGTCCCACCGCAGACCACCCGCGCCCGGCTGCGCGGCGACTTCATCCGCCGGGCCCAGGAGCAGCGCCGCGATTTCACCGTCGACTGGGTGCATCTGAAGCTCAATGACCAGGCGCAGCGCACCGTGCTGTGCAAGGACCCGTTCCGCTCGGTCGACGACCGGGTGGAGAAGCTGATCGCCGGTATGTGACCGGCGTACGGCTTACCTTCCCCTCGGGCCCCGTGCGTTCTCCGGACGGGGCCCGAGTCACGTCGTAGAGTGGCGCGCACTGGCCATCGAAGATCTACCTAACGAGGACTCCGTGCGTCGACGCTCCGTACTCCTTGCCGTGCCCGCGGGCCTGCTGACACTCGCGGGCTGCGGTGACGATAAGTCAGGGTCAGACAAGACCAAGCCGTCCCAGGAGCCGACGAGCCAGAGTCCCTCACCGGCCCCCAGCGGCAAGATCGTCTCCGGTCCGGTGCCGGCCATCACCGCGGGCAAGAAGTTCGGTGAGAAACCGAAGGTCGCCAAGGGCACGGGGAAGCCCTCGCAGGATCTCGCGGTCAAGACGATCAGTGAGGGCGACGGCAAGAAGACGGTCAAGGGCGACTGGCTCCAGATCAACTACCTGGCGCAGATCTGGGACACCGGGAAGGTGATCGACAACACCTTCGACAAGAAGAAGACCGCCGCCTTCCCGATCGGCAAGGGCCAGGTCCTCCCGGGCTGGGACCAGGGACTGCTGGGCCGGAACCTCGGCAGCCGGCTGGAGCTGGCCGTCCCGCCCGCGTACGCCTACGGTAAGCAGGGCCAGCCGCAGGCCGGTATCAAGGGCACCGACACGCTGGTCTTCGTCATCGACCTCGTCGGCGCCTACAACGCCAAGAGCTCGGCCAAGGGCAGCAAGGTGGAGCAGACCGACGCCGCTCTGCCCAAGGTGTCCGTCAACACCGACGGCAAGGCGCCCAGTATCACCGTCCCCAAGAAGTCCGCGCCGAAGAAGCTGGTCTCCGGTTACGTCATCGAGGGTGACGGCAAGGAGGTCAAGAAGACCGACGCGCTGCTCGTCCAGTACAAGGGCGTGCTGTGGGACGGCGGCAAGGAGTTCGACTCCACCTACAAGCGCGGCGAGCTCGCCCAGTTCTCGCTCCAGCAGGTCGTCAAGGGCTGGTCGCAGGGGCTGACGGGGAAGAAGGTGGGCAGCCGGGTGCTGATCGTCGTGCCCCCGGACCTGGGCTACGGCAAGGCGGCCCAGAAGGGCATCCCCGCCAACTCCACGCTGGTGTTCTCCGTGGATATCCTGGCGATTCTGTAGCCTGTGCGGGTTGCCCACCACGTCACAAGGAGCAATTTCGTGAGCATCGAGAAGCCCGAGGTCGACTTCCCGGGCGGCGAGCCGCCGGCCGAGCTGGAGATCAAGGACATCTGGGAGGGCGACGGGCCCGTGGCCAAGGCCGGCGACAACGTCGCCGTGCACTATGTGGGGGTCTCCTTCAGCACGGGTGAGGAGTTCGACGCGAGCTACAACCGCGGCGCCCCGCTGCGGATCCAGCTCGGTGTTGGCCAGGTCATCTCCGGCTGGGACCAGGGCCTGCAGGGGATGAAGGTCGGCGGCCGCCGTCAGCTCATCGTCCCGGCGCACCTCGGCTACGGCGACCGGGGCGCCGGTGGTGGCCGGATCAAGCCGGGCGAGACGCTGATCTTCGTCTGCGACCTGGTCTCCGTCTGAGACGGCCGTCCGTCGCGCCGAGGGCTCCTGCCGGTGAGCAGGGGCCCTCGGCTTTTGCCGCGCGTCCCGGTAGCGGTACGGTCACGTGCGTAAGGTCACGAAGAAAGGGCGTCGATGGCGATTGCCAAGGCCGAGCGGTTGATGAACCTGGCCCTGTGCCTGCTGGGAACGCGGCGTCCGCTGACCAAACGGGAGTTGCGGGGCTCCATAGAGGCGTACCTCCAGACCGACACGGCCAACGACGAAGCGTTCAACCGTATGTTCGAACGCGACAAGGATGATCTGCGTGAACTCGGCCTGATCATCGAGACGGTGGAGGGCCTCGACGGCGAGATCGGCTATCTCGCCCGACGGGACAGCAACCGCCTCCCGCCGATCACCCTCGACGCCGAGGAGGCCGCCGCCCTCGGCCTCGCCGCCAAGGTCTGGCAGCAGGCCCGGCTCGCGGGCGCCGCCAGCGGCGCCCTGCAGAAGCTGCGCGCCGCCGGGATGCCGGTCGCCGAGGACCCGTACGACACGCCCGGGCACAGCGCGCTGGAGCCGCGCATCCCGGTCCATGAGAGCGCCTTCGAGCCGCTGATGCTCGCCTGCCGCGACCGCCGCCCCGTCGTCTTCGACTACCGCAAGGCGAACGCCGCGCGCCCCGAGCAGCGGCAGGTCGAGCCCTGGACCCTGGAGTGCTGGCGCGGCCACTGGTATCTCGCCGGATGGGACCGTGAGCGCGCCGCCGAGCGGGTCTTCCGGCTCTCCCGGATCACCGGCCGGGTCCGGCTGCGGTCCGGCGAGTTCACCGCCGAGGTGCCCGACCACGTCACCGTCCGGGAGACCGTGGAGAGCTGGGCGGGCGAGACCGCCAACGGCACCGCCCGGATCCGGCTGCGCTCGGGCCACGGCTATCCGCTGCGGGCGAAGGCGCTGTCCACCGGGGAGGCCGGCGACGGCTGGGACGAGCTGGAGATTCCGTACGGGCACGGCCTGGACGCCTGGCTCGTGGAGTTCGGCCCGGACGTGGTCGTACTGGCGCCCGAGGAACTGCGGGCGGATGTCGTGGACCGGCTGCGCGCGGTCGCCAAGGGCTGAGGGGACGGACTTACTTCACCATGGCCGGAAACGCCATTGACCAGACCCGGCGGATGCTCTCCCTGGTGACGTATCTGCGCGAGCGCCCCGGCGCCCGCGTCGCCGACGTCGCCCGGGCCTTCGGCATCAGCGAGGACGAGCTGATCGCCGACCTGGATGTGCTGCCGCTGTGCGGCACCAGCTTCCGCGGCGGCGACCTGATGGACATCGACACCGACGGAGAGCGGATCTGGTGGCACAACCCCGATGACGTGGCCGAGCCGCTGCGGCTGGCCGCCGACGAGGCCACCGCGCTGCTGGTCGCCGCCCGCGCCGTCGCCACCCTCCCCGGGCTGCGCGAGGGCGACCGGGACGCGCTGCTGCGGTCCACCGCCAAGCTGGAGGCCGCGGCGGGCGAGGCGGCGGGCGCCAGCTCCCGGCTGTCGGTGATCTTCGAGTCGGAGGGCGGGGTCTTCGCCGATGTCGACCGCGCCATCTCCGAGCGCCGCAGGCTGTGGCTGCGCTACTACTCACCCGCGCGTGACGAGATCACCGAGCGCGAGGTCGACCCGATCCGGCTCTTCGCCGTCGGCCGCACCTACATGGAGGCGTGGTGCCGCCTCTCCGAGGCGCGGCGGACCTTCCGGCTGGACCGGGTCGTCGAGATCAAGCTGCTGGACGACGCGTCCGATCCGCCGCCGATCGAGCTGCGCGACCTGTCGGAGCTGTCCTCCGCCCTGGTGCAGACGGGCGCCGAGGACCCCGAGGTGGTCGTCGAGGTCGGCCCCGGCGGGCGCTGGGTCGCCGAGTACTACCCGCACGACAGCGCCGATGAGCTGCCCGACGGCGGCCTCCGGATCACGCTGCGCGCGCCCGACCCCGGCTCGCTGCGGCGCCTGGCGCTGCGGCTGGGCGGGGACGGCAGGATCGTCTCGCCGCGGGAGCTGGCGGACAGCGCTCGGGACGCGGCGCGGCAGGCGCTCGCGGCGTACGGTGAGTGAAGGGACGCACACAGTGACCGCACGGGGGAGTGCCACGTCGGTGATCTTCAAGGCAGCCTGTCCGCAGTGCCGCGGCCGGTTCGAGCTGGCCGCGGGCGCCCTGCGGCTGGCCATCGGGGCCAGCCACCGCACCACCTTCTACTCCTTCACCTGCCCCGACTGCGGAACCGCGGTGCGCAAACCGGCGGGGGAGCGGATCGTGGAGCTGCTCACCGGCGGCGGGGTGCGTACACTGCGCCTGCACTCCACCGTCTAGGCTCTCCCGCATGCTCTGGCCGATGCTCGCCCTCGCCCTCGCCTTCTGCGGAATCGCCGTTCTCGCCGTGCTCTCGGCGCGGGTCTACGCCGAGGTCCGCAGGCTGGCCCGGCAGGTGTCGGACAGCTCGGAGCGGATCACCCGGGCCGCGGAGGACCTGGAGCGGGCCTCGACTCCGCTGGGGTCAACCGTCGACGCGCTGCGTCGGCAGTAAGGGCCGCGCCGCGTCGGCAGTGACTGTCGCGCCGTGTCGGCGGTAAGGGGCGCGCCGCGTCGGCGGTGACTGCGGCGCCGCGTCGGCGGTGAGGGCCGCCGCCGGATTCCTCGCCGTTCGCCGCTGATGGGCACTCTGCTGCCCCACAGCCAAGCGGGGTACGCTGAGATTCCGTGGCCCCGGAAACGAGGCGGAGGGCCGCAACCCGGAGTCCGCACGGGGATTGCTTCCGGTTTACCCCCGCGCGCTACGATCGCTGACAGCACGGCTGCCGGACACCTGTCCGACCGGTCGGGCAGCCCCACCCCCAGCCGCCTCGGTGAGAAGGTAGACGCTTATGCTGTTCGGAAAGATCGGCGTTCCCGAGATTCTCCTCATCCTTGTCGTCGTGCTGCTGCTGTTCGGTGCCAAGAAGCTTCCGGACATGGCGCGCTCGCTGGGCAAGTCGGCCCGGATCCTCAAGAGCGAGGCGAAGGCGATGAAGTCGGACGGCCAGCAGCAGAGCGCGGCGCCGGCCGACCCGCCCCACCCCGGTCAGGACGACGCCACTCACCGCACCATCCAGGCCGCGCCCGGAGACGTGACCAGCTCGCGCCCGGTGTCGGAGCCGAGCGACACCACCAAGCGCTGACCCAGGGCCACTTGACGGCGGCGCGAAGGGCCGCCGCCGGACGCACGAGATGAGGACGTGGGTTGCTCAAGTCTGCCCGCAACAAGGAGAAGGACCCCGAGGGGCGGATGCCCCTCTCCGAGCACCTGCGTGAGCTGCGCAACCGGCTGCTCAAATCGGTCCTGGCGATCTGTGTGATCACGATCATCGCGATGTTCTACTACATGGACATCGCGAAGTTCCTGATGCGGCCGGTGCTGGACGCCGTCGGCTGTGGTGGGGTCTCGTTCTCCGACCTCACGGGCAAGGGAGACGCGGGGGGCAAGGGTCACGACTGCGCCTACTTCACCGTGAACGGTCTGCTGTCGCCGTTCACGATCATGCTGAAGGTCTCCTTCACGACCGGTCTGGTGGTGGCCACACCGGTCTGGCTCTACCAGCTGTGGGCCTTTCTCGCGCCCGGGCTGCACCGCAACGAGAAGAAGTACGGCCTGTTCTTCGTCGGGCTCGGCGTCCCGCTCTTCGTCGGTGGCGCGTACTTCGCGTACCTGATCCTGCCGACCAGCGCCAAGGTCCTCATCGGCTTCACCCCGGAGGGGGCCAACAACCTCCTCCCCCTGGACGACTTCCTCGATCTGCTCGCCCGGATGGTCGTCGTCTTCGGGCTCGCCTTCGAGCTTCCGCTGCTGCTGATCCTGCTGAACTTCACCGGCATCCTCAGCGGACGCCGGATGCTCGGCTGGTGGCGCGCCATGATCATGGGGATCACGGTCTTCGGTGCCGTCGCCACTCCCAGCACCGACCCGATCGGCATGTTCGCCCTGGCCGGACCGGTCGTCGTGCTCTACTTCGGCGCCGTGGGCGTCGCCCTGCTCAACGACCGGCGCAAGGAGCGCCGCCGGGCCGCCGACCCGGACTTCGGACTGAGCGACGACGAGGCGTCCCAGCTGGATCTGACCCCCGAGGCCGTGGCCGCGCCCGGCGCCAAGCCGGAGCTCACCGACGGGGACGACTCCGGCCCCGCCCGGCGCAACGGCTACGACGACGTCACATAGCCGTACGCACCCGAACCCGGTCACATCCGGCCGTACCCGGTCATAACCGCCCGCCTGTGGCCGCCCATCGGACGGCCCGGCGGGCGGCTTGGTGAGCGGCCCGGTGAGCGGCCCGGTCCGGTGGGCCGAACAAAGCCCCGATAAAGATCGCGTGCGCTGTCGGAGGTGGCCGGTAGGCTCGTAGATACGATGACCGACGAGCTATCTCCCGCCGAGCGCTATGCGGCGTCCCGCGTCCGGGCCGCCGAGCAGGCCGCCGCGCTGGCCCCCTTCCGCGAGATGTACGACTTCGAGCTGGACCCGTTCCAGATCGAGGCGTGCAAGGCCCTGGAGGGCGGCAAGGGCGTGCTGGTCGCCGCCCCCACCGGCTCGGGCAAGACCATCGTGGGCGAGTTCGCCGTCCACCTGGCGCTGACCCAGGGCCGCAAGTGCTTCTACACCACGCCCATCAAGGCGCTGTCGAACCAGAAGTACACCGACCTGGTGAAGCGCTACGGCGCCGACCAGGTCGGCCTGCTCACCGGGGACAACAGCGTCAATTCCGAGGCCCCGGTGGTCGTGATGACCACCGAGGTGCTGCGGAACATGCTCTATGCCGGCTCCCAGTCGCTGCTCGGCCTCGGCTATGTGGTGATGGACGAGGTCCACTACCTCTCCGACCGGTTCCGGGGCGCCGTCTGGGAGGAGGTCATCATCCACCTCCCCGAGTCGGTGACGCTGGTCTCACTCTCCGCGACCGTCTCCAACGCCGAGGAGTTCGGCGACTGGCTGGACACCGTCCGCGGCGACACCGAGGTCATCGTCTCCGAGCACCGTCCGGTGCCGCTGTGGCAGCACGTGCTGGCCGGGCGCCGGATGTACGACCTGTTCGAGGAGAAGCACGGCCAGGACGGCGACCAGAGCGGACGCCGCGAGGTCAACCCCGATCTGGTCCGGCTGGCCCGGATGGAGAACAGCCGCCCCAGCTTCGGCCGCGACAAGCGCCGCGGCCGCAATATGCGCGAGGCCGACCGGGAGCGCGAGCGCCGTCAGCGCACCCGGATCTGGACCCCGGGCCGCCCCGAGGTGATCGACCGGCTCGATGCCGAGGGGCTGCTTCCGGCCATCACCTTCATCTTCAGCCGGGCCGGCTGCGAGGCCGCCGTCCAGCAGTGCCTCCACGCGGGGCTGCGGCTCAACGACGAGTCGGCGCGCTCCCAGGTGCGGGCCATCGTCGAGGAGCGCACCGCCGGGATCCCCGACGAGGACCTCCATGTACTGGGGTACTTCGAATGGCTGGAGGGCCTGGAGCGGGGCATCGCGGCCCACCACGCCGGAATGCTCCCCACCTTCAAGGAAGTTGTCGAGGAGCTCTTCGTCCGCGGCCTGGTCAAGGCGGTCTTCGCCACCGAGACCCTCGCCCTCGGCATCAACATGCCCGCCCGCTCGGTGGTGTTGGAGAAGCTCGTCAAGTGGAACGGCGAGCAGCACGTCGACATCACCCCCGGTGAGTACACCCAGTTGACCGGCCGCGCCGGGCGGCGCGGTATCGACGTCGAGGGCCATGCGGTGGTGCTGTGGCAGCGCACCATGGACCCCGCGGCGCTCGCCGGGCTGGCCGGCACCCGCACGTATCCGCTGCGCTCCTCCTTCAAGCCGTCGTACAACATGGCGGTCAACCTGGTCTCCCAGTTCGGGCGGCACCGCTCGCGCGAGCTGCTGGAGACCTCCTTCGCGCAGTTCCAGGCCGACAAGGCGGTCGTCGGGATCTCCCGTCAGGTGCAGCGCAACGAGGAGGGCCTCGACGGCTACCGCGCCTCCATGACCTGCCACCTCGGCGACTTCGACGAGTACGCGCGGCTGCGCCGCGAGCTGAAGGACCGCGAGACCGAGCTGGCCCGGCAGGGTGCCGCCCAGCGGCGCGCGGCCGCCGCGGTCGCCCTGGAGAAGCTCCGCCCGGGCGATGTCATCCATGTGCCCACCGGCAAGTTCGCCGGGCTCGCCCTGGTGCTGGACCCCGGGCTGCCCGCCGGGCGGGTGGGCGGCCACCGCGGCATGGAGTACCACGACGGGCCGCGGCCCCTGGTGCTCACCGCCGAGCGGCAGGTCAAGCGGCTGGCGTCGATCGACTTCCCGGTCCCGGTCGAGCCGCTGGACCGGATGCGGATCCCCAAGTCGTTCAATCCGCGCAGCCCCCAGTCGCGCCGCGATCTGGCCTCCGCGCTGCGCACCAAGGCCGGTCACCACGACATGCGGCGCCACCGCAAGGAGCGCTCGGCCGCCGCCGACGACACCGAGATCAGCAGGCTGCGCGCGGCCATCCGCGCCCACCCCTGCCACGGCTGCAGCGATCGCGAGGACCACGCCCGCTGGGGCGAGCGCTACCACCGGCTGCTGCGCGACACCCGGCAGCTGGAGCGGCGCATCGAGGGCCGTACGAACACCATCGCCCGCACCTTCGACCGGATCTGCGCCCTGCTGAGCGAGCTCGGCTATCTGCGCGGCGACGAGGTCACGGACGAGGGCAGACGGCTGGCGCGGCTGTACGGCGAGCTGGACCTGCTGGCCAGCGAATGCCTGCGCGAGGGCGTCTGGGAGGGGCTGCCCCCCGCCGAGCTCGCGGCCTGCGCCTCCGCGCTGGTCTACGAGGCGCGGACGGCCGATGACGCGCTGCCGCCCAAGCTGCCCACGGGCCGGGCCAAGGACGCGCTCGGCGAGATGGTGCGCATATGGGGGCGGCTGGACGCCCTGGAGGAGCACCACAAGATCAACCAGACGGAGGGCGTCGGCCAGCGCGAGCCGGACCTGGGCTTCGCCTGGGCCGCCTACCGCTGGTCCTCCGGCCATGGGCTCGACGAGGTGCTGCGCGAAATCGACATGCCCGCCGGTGACTTCGTGCGCTGGACCAAGCAACTGATCGATGTGCTCGGCCAGATCGCCGCGGCGGCCCCCGAGGGCACCGTGGCGCGCAGCGCCCGCCGGGCGGTCGACGGGCTGCTGCGCGGAGTCGTGGCGTACTCCTCGGTCGGCTGAGCCCGTCGCCCACCGCGGTGGGCTCAGGCCGGATCGTAGGTGAAGGGGAGGGTATTGCTGTTGCCCGCGGGGGTGTGGAGCTGAACATTGACGGTTCCGGCCGCATGGGCCGGAGCCGTCGCCACGGCCAGGTTGTCCGAGAGGACGCTGAAGGAGGCCGGGACTCCCCCGAAGGTCACGGAGTCGGTGTACGTGAGGTTGGAGCCGTTGATCGTGACGGAGTCGCCGCCCAACGACGAACCCTCGTCCGGGATCAGCGAATTGATCACCGGGGCGCCGAGATAGGTGTAGTACGGGTTCCCCGGGCCCAGGGTGCTGGTGCCGCCCGGCGTGGTCACGGTGACCACGACCGTGCCGGTTCCGGGCGGAGCGGTCGCCGTCAGCTGATTGTCGGAGATCACGGTGAAGCCGGTGGCGAGGTTGGGGCCGAAGTTGACGGCGCTCGCCAGGGCCAGGCCGCTGCCGGTGATGGTGACGGAGTTGCCGCCGGTGTCCGGACCGAACTGC
Source organism: Streptomyces endocoffeicus (assembly GCF_016741935.1). Classification (GTDB taxonomy): domain Bacteria; phylum Actinomycetota; class Actinomycetes; order Streptomycetales; family Streptomycetaceae; genus Streptomyces; species Streptomyces endocoffeicus. Next base: position 283,348 of record NZ_JAERRG010000011.1, read on the forward strand.
GGGCTCACACCGGTGACGACCGGGGCGGCGACATAGATGTACGACAGCGGATTGCTGATGCCCCCCGGCGTGGTGACGGTCACATTCACCACCGACGCCGGCCCCGCCGGTGCGGTGACGGTGATCTGGGTGGCGGTGTTGGTGAGGATGGTGGCGGGGGTGGCGCCGAAGAGGACTTGGATGGCGCCGGTGAGGTTGGTGCCGGTGATGGTGACGGTGTTTCCGCCTGAGGTGGGGCCTGAGCTGGGGTTGAGGCTGGTGAGGGTGGGGGCGGAGACCGTGGTGTAGGTGTAGGGGAGTGAGTTGCTGGTGCCGCCCGGGGTGGTGACGGCGACGTTGACGGTGCCGGTGCCCGCGGGGGCGGTGACGGTGATCTGGGTGGCGGTGTTGGTGAGGATCGTCGCCGGGGTGGCGCCGAAGAGAACCTGGGTGGCCCCGGTGAGGTTGCTGCCGGTGATGGTGACCGTATTGCCGCCGCCGGTGGGCCCCGTGGTCGGGCTGAGCGTGGTGAGCACCGGAGCCGCGACCGTCGTATAGGTGAAGAACACGTTCTGGGTGCTGGTGCCCGTCGGGCCCGTGACCGTGACCTTGGCCGTGCCGCTCCCCGGCGGAGTCCTCGCCGTGATCTGTGTGTTGCTCACGATGACCACATTGGTGGCGAGATTCGGGCCGAACCTGACCACGGTGGCGCCGATGAAGCCGGAACCGTTGATGGTGACAGGGGTGCCCCCGGCCGGATTGCCTTGGGCGGGGCTGACGCTGGTCACTACGGGGGCCATGATGCCCTTCTCCTTCTTGAGCCGTGCGGACGGCCGTGCCCTGACCGGCGGGACGTCGGCCAGGGCACGGGGAATCGGAAATCACCGTGTGCCATGCGGGGTGCTGACCCGGGGGACGGCCGTGCGGGGCATGCCCGCCCACGGCCGGTGGATCAGGTGACGGTGAAGCCCGCGGGGCCGGATGTGCCGCCACAGGTGGTGACCGTGAAGGCCCCGGCGCCCGCGGCCGCCGCGGCGGGCACCGCGGTGACGATGGACGTGGCGTCGATGGGGGTGAAGGGCAGGCCCGTGAAGGCGGTGGCCGCCGAGTCGGTGAACGTGACGTTGGTGATGCCGATGAGGCAGGTGGCGCCGGAGACGGTGGTCTCGGTTCCCGCCGCGCCCGTGGCTGGGGTCAGTGTGGCGGTGGTCAGACTCGGCGCGTTGTAGTAGTCGATCAGGGCGGTCCCCGCGGTCCCGGTGCCACCCGCCGTGGTGACCGTGACCTGCTGGGTGTCGAAGCAGCCGGCCGGGGTGTGAGCCGGAGCGGTGACGGTGACCTGGGTGTTGCTGCCGCCGGCGGCGAACGCGACCGGGGTGAGCGCGCCCACGTTGACGGTGCCCCCGGCCGCGAAGCCGGTGCCGAAGACCGTGAGCGAACCACCGGCGGCGGGCAGGCAGGACTCGTCCAGCCCCGTGGTCGTCGGCCTCACGATGACGAAGAACGGCACCGAGTTGGTGCGGGTCCCGTTCGACAGGTTGGTGCTGACCGAGACCTGACCCGAGCACGGCGCGGAGGAGGGAACCACGAAGGTGACCACGGTGTTGGAGACCGCCGTCGGGCTGACGACGGCGCCGCCGAAGTTCACCGAGACGGTCGTGCCCAGCGATGTGCCGTTGATGTTGACGGTGGTGCCGACCGTGCCCTGGCTGGGGGTGAGGGTGGTGATGGGCATGAGTTTTCTCCTGTTCGATCGTCGTGCTCCGGGCGGGTGTGCCGAGAGAGGAGAGATGGGCACGTGGCCGTTGCCCGCACCGGCTTCCGTCGCGCAGAGGGGTGGAAGGGGAGACGGACCCTCGGGGGCCTGGGACGCCACGGTCTTCAGCGGGGACCGCATGACCGGTGATGGCGACTTGAGAGGGACTCGTGCCCGGGTGCCGGCCGTAATTAGGGCGAGTCATGCATGGAACGGGTCGGCGCCGAGGTCACCGTGGTGCCGAAACTCTCGCTCGATGTGAGTGAACCAAAGAAGGGATAAGTGCGGAAGGTGCGAAAAAGGCTCGAACGGAGCTCATATGACGATATGTCAAGCCTTCGCGATGGGCTCCCGTGAGCCGGAGTGCGCCCTCCGCGCCGTCGGATCGATGCCGGCCGCTCTGCCGTGCCCGCCGGGGCCGGTACATGCGGCAGGCCCCGGCCGGATGCTCCCGGCCGGGGCCTGATGATCGTACGCACCGCGTCCTCTGAGAGGGCGGAGGAAGTCCGCTACGGTTCGGGCAGCGCCCCGACGGGGCGCGGGGCTGTGTCGATATGCGGCTCCGCCGCGTGGGCGACCGGCCACGACGCAGCCGCGGATGAACGACCGCACCTCGCGACACTTCCAGCGGAGCGCTTGGGCACCGCGTCCCCCACGCGGCGCCGGTGCGGTGCCCTGCGCGACGACTTCCTGCGCGGCGACAGCCGCCTACGCGACGACTCCCCGCGCGGCGACAGCCGCCTACGCGGCGGCCTCCTCGGGCCCCGCGCCCTCCTGCTCCGCCTCGACCTGCTGGTTCCACTCCCGCTTCGACGCCTGCCAGCCGTCCTCGTCATGGCCGCGCCGCCAGTACCCGGAGATGGACAGCCACTCGCGCGGGATCTGGCGCTCCAGGCGCAGATGGCGGCGGATCTCCTTCACGAAGCCCGCCTCGCCGTGGACGAAGGCGTGTATCTGCCCGGACGGGAACTCCAGCCCCCGTACGGCCGCCACCAGCGCCTCGCCGACCGGCGCGGCGCCCCGGTGCAGCCAGTTCACCTGGACCCCCTCGGGCGCGGTGACCTTGAGCTCCTCCGTCTCGTCCGCCACCTCGACGAACACGTGCACCGGCACCTCGGCCGCGCCACCCGTGCGGCTGTCGGTGAGCCGCTCCAGCGCCGTGGCGATCGCGGGCAGCGCGCTCTCGTCGCCCGCGAGCAGATGCCAGTCGGCCTCGGTGCTGGGGGCGTAGGCGCCACCCGGCCCCATGAAGTGGATCTCCTCGCCGGGCCGGACCCGGGCGGCCCACGGACCGGCCAGCCCTTCGTCGCCATGGGTCACGAAGTCCACCGTCAGCTCGCGGGCGGCCGGGTCCCACGCACGGACCGTGTACGTCCGCGTGACCGGCCACTGCTCGCGGGGGAACTCGGCACGGATCCGCTCCAGGTCGAACGGCTCGGGGTAGACGGCGCCCCCGGTCGGGAAGAGCAGCTTGATGTAGTGATCGGTGCACTCGCCCGCATGGAAGTCCGCGAGGCCGTCGCCGCCCAGGACGACCCGCACCATGTGCGGGGTCAGCCGGTCGGTGCGCACCACCTGTGCGCGATGCGGCGTGCGCGTCTTACGGGCCGGACGGTCCGCCATGGCGACCTCCCTGATCAACAAGAGTTAGGTTTACCTAACCTAACAGCTCACTCCTCAAGTGTGGACAGCAACCTGCGCAAAGATCCGCCCAATCCCCAGCGCTCCGCCAGCGCCGCCACGGCTCCGGGGTCGCGCGGCGACCGCGGCAGCGCCGGGTCGAAGGCGGGAAGCGCCACGTCCGAGGCGACCCGCACCACCTTCGGGGCGACCTCGACATACGCCCGCGCCTCGGCCAGCCGCTTGCGCTGGGTGGGGGTCAGCTTGGCGGCGGGGTCGTCGACGGCGGCCATGATCCCGGCCAGGTCGCCATGGGCGGCCAGCAGCTTGGCGGCGGTCTTCTCGCCGACGCCGGGTACCCCCGGCAGCCCGTCGCTGGGGTCGCCGCGCAGCAGCGCCAGCTCCGCGTACCCCCGGCCGGACACTCCGTACTTCTCGCGCACATAGGACTCGTCGACGAGCTGCAGGGTGCCCACGCCCTTGACGGGGTAGAGCACCCGCACCCCGCGCGCGTCGTCCACCAGCTGGAACAGATCGCGGTCGCCGGTGACGATGTCGACCGGGCCGGCCGCCCGGCCCGTGAGCGTGCCGATCACGTCGTCGGCCTCGTAGTCCGCGGCGCCGACCCGGGCGATGCCGATCGCGTCCAGCACCTCGTCGATCACCGGGACCTGCGGGGAGAGGGTGTCCGGCACCTCCTCCTGGTCCACTCCGGCCCCCGCCGGGGCCTCCTCGGCCACCCGGTGGGCCTTGTACGTGGGGATCAGGGCGACCCGCCAGGCCGGGCGCCAGTCGAAGTCCATGCAGGCCACCAGGTCGTCCGGGCGGTGGTCCTGGACGAGCCGGGCGATGAAGTCCAGGAGCCCGCGCACGGCGTTCACCGGCGTGCCGTCGGGGGCCCGGACCGAGTCCGGGACCCCGAAATAGGCTCGGAAGTAGAGAGAGGCGGTGTCGAGGAGCATCAGGCGTCGCGTCACGAACCTGACTATGCACTACCCCACTGACACTGATCCCGAGGATAATGTGAAGTGGATCACCGTTTGGTTTACGCCAAACCGATCGGGGCAGGCGCGCCCCCGGAGCGAACCCGTTCAGTGATTCAACTATTGCGGCGGTCAGCGGTCCTATGCCGTTCCGCTCCACGACCCGCCGGCGGGGGTGGCGGGTCGCTTTTTGGTGCGATCTGAGAGGTACATGTGGCCAAATTGCGAGCCGAACGCCTGTACAAGGTGTTCGGCAGACGACCCGATGAGGCGGTGGCGCGGCTGGAAGGCGGCGCGGACCGCGAGGAGCTCCGAGCGAACGGGACGACCGCAGCGGTCGTCGATGCCTCATTCGCCGTCGAGGCGGGCCAGATCTTCGTCGTCATGGGTCTGTCCGGGTCCGGCAAGTCCACCCTGCTGCGGATGCTGAACGGTCTGCTGGAGCCGACCGCCGGGCGCGTGCTCTTCGACGACGACGACCTGACCGCGCTCACCCCCAAGGGTCTGCGCGAGGTCCGGTCCCGCAAGATCAGCATGGTCTTCCAGCACTTCGCCCTCTTCCCGCACCGCAGCGTCCTGGAGAACGCCGCCTACGGCCTCGAGGTGCAGGGCGTGCCGCGCGAGGAGCGCGTCCGGCGCGCCACCGAGGCGCTGGAGATGGTGGGCCTGGCCGGCTGGGAGAAGTCCTGGCCCGATGAGCTCTCCGGCGGTATGCAGCAGCGGGTCGGCCTCGCCCGGGCCCTGGCCACCGACGCCGACATGCTGCTGATGGACGAGTCCTTCAGCGCGCTGGACCCGCTGATCCGCCGCGATATGCAGGATCAGCTGCTCCAGCTCCAGAAGCGGCTCAAGAAGACCATCGTCTTCATCACCCACGACCTGAACGAGGCCATGCGGCTCGGCGACCGCATCGCCGTGATGCGCGACGGCCGGATCGTCCAGATCGGCACCGCCGAGGACATCCTGGTCACCCCCGCCAACGACTACGTCGCCTCCTTCACCCAGGACGTGGACCGCAGCCGGGTGCTCACCGCCGGCGCGATCATGTCCGAGCCGGACGAGGTGCTGGGCACCAAGACCGACGACGGCACCACGCTCCGCACCGCGCAGGACGTGCTGGCCGCCGCCCCCGCCACCGTCACCGAGGGAACCCCGATCATCGAGCTGTTCCAGCCCTGCTCGCGCAGTGGAGTCGCGGTCGCCGTCACCGGTGACGACGGCGCGCTCACCGGCGTCGTCACCCGCGCCCGGCTGCTCGCCGCCCTCGGCGAGCCGGACGGCGGGCCCGACGGGGCCCAGCCGCCGGCCGGTGGCACTCCGGACGCGCCCGAGACCACCAAGAAGGTGATCACCGGTGCCTAGGCTTGAGCTCGGCAGCTGGATCAACTCCGGCGTCAACTGGCTCCGAGACAATCTGAGCTGGCTCTTCGACTTCATCTCCAACGTCGTCCAGGGCATGTACGACGGGGTGAACACGGTGCTCAGCGGCCCCGAGCCGCTGCTGCTCGCGGGCATCCTGGCGCTGCTCGCCTGGTGGCTGCGCGGGCTGCTGCCCGCCGTGCTCGCCTTCCTGGGATTCGCCCTCATCGACTCGATCGAGTTGTGGGGCGAGGCGATGAACACCCTCGCACTGGTGCTGGTCGCCGGTGTGATCACTATCGTGTTCGCGGTGCCGCTCGGCATCTGGTCCTCGCGCAACCGCGCGGTGAGCGCCGTGATCCGTCCGGTGCTGGACTTCATGCAGACGATGCCCGCCTTCGTCTACCTGATCCCCGGCATCTTCTTCTTCGGCCTCGGGGTGGTCCCCGGTGTCGTCGCCACCGTCATCTTCTCGATGCCCCCGGGCGTCCGCATGACGGAACTGGGCATCCGGCAGGTGGATGCGGAGCTGGTCGAGGCGGCCGACGCCTTCGGCACCCATCCGCGCCGTACCCTGCTGCGCGTCCAGCTCCCGCTGGCCCTGCCCACCATCATGGCGGGCGTCAACCAGGTGATCATGCTGGCGCTGTCCATGGTCGTCATCGCCGGTATGGTCGGCGCCGAGGGCCTCGGCTCCACCGTCTTCCAGGCGATCAGCTCCGTCGACGTCGCCATGGGCTTCGAGGGCGGTATCGCGGTGGTCATCCTGGCCATGTACCTGGACCGGATGACCAGCGCGCTCAATCAGCGCGTCTCCCCGCTGGCCCGCCGCGCGCTGGCCAAGGAGAAGGCCAAGGCGCTCAGCGGCCTGAAGGTGCTGCACTGGCGTCCCGCTACCTCCGTCGCCATGGTCGGCGTGGTCGTCCTGGCGCTGGTCGCCGGCGGCATGAGCATGTTCGGCGGCGACGACGAGGGCCCCAAGGTCTCCGCCAACGTCGGCAAGGGCCAGTCGGTCAACATCGGCTACATCAACTGGGACGAGGGCGTCGCCTCCACCTTCCTGTGGAAGGAGCTCCTGGAGCAGCGCGGCTTCAAGCCGAAGGTCCAGTCGTACGACGTCGGCGCGCTGTACACCGGTATGGCCGCGGGCAACATCGACTTCGAGACGGACTCCTGGTTGCCCACCACCCACGCCTCGTACTGGTCGAAGTACAAGAGCAAGCTGGAGAACCTCGGCTCCTGGTACGGCCCCACCTCCCTGGAGGTCGCGGTCCCCTCGTACGTCAAGGGCGTCAAGACCCTGGAGGACCTCGAGAAGAAGTCCAGCACCTTCAAGAAGAAGATCGTCGGCATCGAGCCCGGTGCCGGTGAGATGAAGCTGATGCAGGACAAGGTCATGCCGGGCTATGGGCTGAACAAGGACTTCAGCCTGGTCAAGGGCTCCACCGCGGCCATGCTCTCCCAGCTGGACCGCTCCTACTCCAAGAAGGAGCCGATCGCGGTCACCCTGTGGTCCCCGCACTGGGCGTACGACAAGTACAAGCTCACCAAGCTGAAGGACCCCAAGGGCGCCTTCGGCAAGGGCGACCACATCGACACTCTCGCGCGCAAGGGCTTCTCCAAGGAGAACCCGCAGGTCGCCAAGTGGATCAAGAACTTCAAGCTGAAGGAGAAGCAGCTCACCAGCCTGGAGTCGGCCATCCAGGACGCCGGTAAGGGCAAGGAGCAGCAGGGCGTGCGCGCCTGGCTGAAGCAGAACCCGGGCATGGCCAACAAGCTCGCCCCGGTGCCCGGCGGCGCCGACCAGAAGGGCAAGGACGCGGGCGCCGCGCCGATGATCGGCTACTTCCCGTGGGACGAGGACATCGCCACCACCTACCTGTGGAAGAACGTCCTCGAGCGGCGTGGCTACAAGCCGGAGATCAAGCAGTACGACGTCGGCTCGATGTTCACCGGAATGAGCACCGGACAGGTCGACGTCGAGTTCGACGGCTGGCTACCGGTCGCCCAGAAGCAGTACTGGGACAAATACAAGAAGAACCTGGTCGACGTCGGGTCGTGGTACGACAAGACCTCCCTGGAGATCGCGGTGCCGTCCTACGTCAAGGACGTGAAGTCGCTCGCCGACCTCAAGGGGAAGGCCGGCACCTTCGACGGCAAGATCGTCGGTATCGAACCCGGGACCGGCGAGATGAAGCTCCTGAAGGGCAAGGTGCTCAAGGAGTACGGCCTGGACAAGGAGTACAAGGTCAGTGACGGCTCCTCGCCGGCGATGCTGGCCCAGCTGGAGCGGTCGTACGCCAAGAAGGAGCCGGTGGCCGTGGTCCTGTGGACCCCGCACTGGGCCTACAGCAAGTACAAGCTGACCAAGCTCGCCGACCCGAAGCAGGCGTTCGGGGCCAGCAACCAGCTCCACACCCTCGCCAACAAGTCCTTCCCGAAGAAGTTCCCCGAGTTCAACGGGTGGCTGAAGAAGTGGCACATGACCGAGAAGGAGCTGGCGACCCTGGAGCAGGCCATCCAGGACGCCGGTAAGGGCAACGAGGAGAAGGGCGTCCAGAAGTGGATTGACGCCCACCCCGGCATCGTCGACAAGATGGCGCCGGTGGCTTCCTGACCCACCGTCCGCACCACAGACACCGCGGCCCGGAGCGCATGCTCCGGGCCGCGGTGTCGTGTTGCCCCGCCCGTTGCCGTGTCTTGCGGGCGCTGTGCCGCGCCGGGCGGAGAAAACCGGTGGCATCGGAGCGCCTGGTGCGCGGGCCGCGGTTACTTCCCTTCCAGAACAGTCCGCCGCCCACTCCTGACCTCAGGCGCCGCCGACGCACCGGCGCGTCGCCTCCTCCCAATGCCCACTCGGGGGAGAGGCATGACCGCATGACCAAGTTCAACCGCGTCTTCCGGCGCGCCGGGGCCACGGCGACCACCTACGAGGGCGGCGCCGCCGTCACCCGCGACAGCAAGTCCGAACTGGTGCTGCTGGCCGTGGTGAACATGGTCGGCGAGCAGACCTTCTACGAACCCTCCGACGACCGCGACGACCGCTTCCGCGCCCTCGTCCGTACGGTCGCCGTCGAGGACGCCGACTGGACCGCCCGCTTCATCGGCTGGCTGCGCGCCGAGGCCCTCATGCGCACCGCGTCGCTCGTCGCCGCGGCCGAGGCCGTCGCCGCACGTCTCGCGGCCGGGCTGCACGGCGGCAACCGCCCCATCGTCGACGCCGCGTGCCTGCGCGCCGACGAGCCCGGTGAGTTCCTCGCCTACTGGACCGCCCACCACGGCCGCGCGCTGCCCAAGCCGGTCAAGCGCGGCCTCGCCGACGCCGTCCGCCGCCTCTACACCGAGCGCTCGCTGCTCAAGTACGACACCGAGCGCCACGGCTTCCGCTTCGCCGACGTCCTGGAGCTGGTGCACGCCGCCCCGGACCCCGACAAGCCGTGGCAGGGCGAGCTATTCCGGCACGCCATCGACCGCCGCCACCACCGGGACGCCGCGCCCCCGGTCTCGCTGCGCACCCTGCGCGCCCGCACCCGGCTGACGGCCCTGCCGCAGTGGGAGCGCCGTGCCGTGCTGGAGCGGCCGGACGCCGCCGACGCGCTCCGTAAGGCGGGCATGACGTGGGAGGCGCTCGCGGGCTGGCTTCAGGGCCCGATGGACGCGCCGGCCTGGCAGGCCGTGCTGCCCTCCATGGGCTACATGGCGCTGCTGCGGAATCTGCGCAACTTCGACCAGGCCGGGCTGCCGGACGCGGTCGCCGACCGGGTCGCGGCACGGCTGGCCGACCCGGCGGAGGTGGCCCGCTCCCGCCAGTTCCCGTACCGCTTCCTGTCCGCGTACCGGGCCGCGCCGTCGCTGCGCTGGGGCCACGCCCTGGACCGGGCGCTGACCGCGTCCACGGCGGCCGTCCCGGCGCTGCCGGGCCGCACCCTCGTGCTCGTCGACACCTCCGGCTCGATGCAGACGCGGGTCTCGAGCCGCTCCCAGGTGCGCCATGTGGACGTCGGGGCGCTCTTCGGGGTCGCGCTCGCGCACCGCGGCTGCCAGGTGGACCTGGTCGGCTTCGCCTCCGGGCACTTCGGCCACCGGCTGACCCCGGGCGGTTCGGTGCTTCGCGACATCGAGGCGTTCCGCGCGCGGATCGGCGAGGTCGGGCACGGCACGGAGACGGGTACGGCGCTGCGGGCGGCCTACCGCGGCCACGACCGGGTGGTGATCGTCTCGGATATGCAGGCGTTCGCGGAGGCGCGCCGCGGCCGGTCCGTTCCGGTCTCGGAGGCCGTTCCGGCGCGGGCGCCGGTGTTCGGCGTCAACACCACCGGCTACGGGGCCACATCCATCGACACCGGTCGGCCGAACCGGTACGAGATCGGCGGCTTCAGCGACAAGCTGTTCACGATGGTCGGGCTGCTGTCGGAGGGCTACGGCGACGGCGATGGCGGTGGCGGCCGCGGTGGGCGTGGCGGCCGGGCCGTCTGGCCGTGGGAGACGCTGCAGGAGGCGGCGTTGGGGCGGCCGGGCGTAGGAGCGCGGGCATTGGGGCGGGGACGGGTGTAGGGGCGTCCGGTTGGGGCGCGTGGGCGTTGAGGTGGCCGGGCGTAGGGCACGCCTCGTCGCGGCGTACGGTGGAGCGATGAGCCCTCGCACCCCCGTACGGCGCGTGGTGTCCCTCGTGCCCTCGCTCACCGAGGCGGTCGCCGCCACCGCGCCGGAGCTGCTCGTCGGGGCGACCGACTGGTGCACCCATCCGCCCGGCCTCACCGCGGAGCGGATCGGCGGCACCAAGAACCCCGACACCGCCCGGATCGCCGCCCTCGCCCCCGACCTGGTGATCGCCAACGAGGAGGAGAACCGCCCCTCCGACCTCGCCGCGCTGCGCGCCGCCGGTCTCGAGGTCCTGGTGACCGAAGTGCGCACCCTGGAGCAGGCGTTCACCGAGCTGGAGCGGGTCCTGGTGCGCGGCTGCGGACTGGCCCGGCCCGGCTGGCTGGACGAGGCCGAGGCCGCCTGGGCGGACGTACGGGCCGGAGGCCCGGTGCGGCACGCCGTCGTACCGGTGTGGCGGCGTCCGTGGATGGTGCTGGGCCGGGACACCTTCGCCGGTGACGTCCTGGCCCGGCTGGGCGTACGGCACCTCTACAGCGCGCATCCCGAGCGTTATCCGCGGATCCCGATCCAGGAGCTGACGGCGGGGGAGGCGGATCTGGTGGTGCTGCCCGACGAGCCGTACCGCTTCACGGCCGACGACGGCCCCGAGGCGTTCCCCGGCTGCCCGGCTGCCCTGGTCAGCGGCCGTCACCTCACCTGGTACGGCCCCTCGCTGGCGGAGGCGCCCGCCGTCCTTACGGCCGCGTTGGCGGCGGCGCGCTGACTGTATGAGGGCCGGGCGCGGCCTCAGGCCCGCGCGTAGTCGGCGAGGGCCGGTTCGAGCAGGGCGAACGCCCGGGTGGCCTCCGGTTCGAGGATCGCCGTGATCTCCGGGTTGGTGTGCCCCGCGAGCGTGAGGTCCAGAATCCGGCGGAACAGGACGCGATGGACCCCGGTGAGCAGGGACGCGGCCGTGCGCGCGGTGATGTCACCGGGGGCGGCGTCGGTCGCCGCGGCGAGAGCGACGGCCAGGGCCTGTTCGCGCTGGTCGTGCAGGCCGCGCAGACAGGCCGAGAGAGTGGGGCTCTCCGCGATCATGCGGGTGAACTCCGGCCCGGCGAAACCGGCGACCGGATCATGCGCGGCGACGGCGGTGAGAAAGGCGCGCCGCAGGGCCACGAAGGCGGATTCGCCGGGCTCCCGGGCGGCTACGGCGCGGGCCAGGCCGGTGACGAACTCGTCCTGGTGGTCGAGGGCCAGATCCTCCTTGCGCGGGAAGTAGTTGGTCACCGTCTTCTTGGCCACGCGCGCGGCGTCGGCGATCTCGGCGATGGTGGTGCGCTCGAAGCCCTGCGCCATGAAGAGCCCCGTGGCCCGGTCGGAGATCAACTGCCGCGTCTCACGCTTCTTGGCCTCGCGCAGGCCGGTGGCCGCGGGGTCCGTCGTGGTGCTCGACTCGATATCCATGACCCCAAATCTTACCCTCGTAGCATATTTATGTTGACGCGCAATACGCGACGATCCTAACTTTGCGTCCGCCGTAACTTTTCCTCGCGAGGGAGATGAGCCCGCCTCCCCGGTGAGCCCGCTTCCCCGGTGAGCCTGCCTCCCCGGTGAGCCCGCTGCCCCGCGAGTCCCGACCACCCACGACGGAGGACCGTTTGCCGAACGTCATCGCCGTTCCCATGCCGCCCGAGGCGGCCCGAGCGGTCCGCGACCGCCCCGACGCGCTGATCGCCGCCCCGCTCCCGGACGACGCCGAGGTGCGGGGCGACTGGATCCGCGCGCCCGGCGCCCGCGGCGGCGCGGTGATCTATGTGCATGGCGGGGGGTTCGCCCATACGATGCCCGAGGCCGAGCGGGTGATGGCCTATCGGCTGTCGAAGGCGACCGGACGCCCCGCCCTGCGGGTGGACTACCGGCTGGCGCCCGAACACCCGTATCCCGCGGCGCTCGAGGACGTGCTGGCCGCCTGGCGCGGTGTGCTGGACGAGGGCGTCCCGGCCGCCGAGGTCGTTCTCGCCGGGGAGTCGGCCGGGGCCACGCTGGTGCTCTCCGCCCTGCTGGAGATCCAGCGGACCGGCGGTCCGCGGCCCGGTGCCGCGATCGTGGTCTCACCCGTCACCGACTTCGCCCTTACGGGTGCGTCGATCGCCGCCAACGACGGTAAGGACGTACTGAGCCGGGCCGCGCTGGGCTCCATAAGCGCCCAGTACCTGGCCGGCGCGCCCGCCGACCGGGCCCCGCAGTCGCCGCTGTACGGGGATCCGCGCGGGCTGCCGCCGCTGCTGATCGCCGTCGGCACGGACGAGGTGCTCCTGGACGACGCCCGCCGCTTCGCCGAGGCGGCGGAAGCCGCCGGGGTGAGCGTGCGCCTGGAGGAGTACGAGGGCCTGCCGCACGCCTTCCACCTGTCCGAGCCGGGCGAGGTGCTGCTGGACCGGATCGGCCGGTGGCTCGCCGACCCGGTCCGCGTCTTCACCGTCAGCGACCCGGACGCGGGCCCCTACGCGCTCACCGACGGCCCCGACGGCGCCCTGTGGTACACGCTGGTACACCAGGGCGCGATCGGCCGCAGGGACGCCGACGGCCGGATCACCGTCCACTCCGTCGGAGCCAAGCCGACGATGATCGCCCAAGGGCCCGATGGCGCCCTGTGGTTCAGCGAGTACGGCACCCACCGCATCGGCCGGATCGCGGTGGACGGCACGACCTCCTCCTTCGCCCCGCCGACCGCCGACGGCGGGCCGTACGGGATCGCCGCGGGCCCGGACGGGGCCATATGGTTCACGCTGTCGGCCGCCGACCGCATCGGGCGGATCGCGATGGACGGCGACATCACCGAGTACCCCGCTCCCGGAGCCTTCCCGTCCGCCATGGCGGCGGGGCCCGACGGCGCCATGTGGTTCACCCTCAACCAGGGCAACGCCATCGGCCGGATCACCATGGACGGCCGGACGACCGCCCACCCCCTGCCGACCGAGGCAGCCGCGCCGGTGGGCCTCGCCCAAGGGCCGGACGGCGCCCTGTGGTTCACCGAGATCGGCGCGGGCCAGATCGGCCGCATCACGGTTGACGGCACCGTCACCGAGTACCCGCTGCCCGACCGGCAGGCCCGGCCACACGCCATCACCAGCGGCCCGGACGGGGCGCTGTGGTTCACCGAATGGGGCCGCGGCGGAGTCGGGCGCATCACCACGGACGGCCGGATCACGGCGTACGACCTGCCCCGGGCCGACTGCGAACCGCACGGCATCGCCGCGCACGACGGCGCGCTGTGGTGCGCCCTGGAGACGGGAGCCCTGGCCAGGATCGACGTCCCCCGCTGACCTTTCCGGACACCTGGCTCGGCGTGGCCCTCGGCGGGCACGCGGGCCGGGGGCCGGCGCAAGGACGAGGCCGGGCGGGCCGGAGGCCGGGCATAGGCCTCCGGCCAGGCACGGGCGGGCCGGAGGCCGGAGGCCGGGCTGAGGCGGGCCAGGAGCCGAAGCCCCCGCCCCGCCCCCCAACACCCTCAGCCGTCCACCGAGCAGCAGGAGTCACGCCGCAGCAGCCGCCCCACCTCCAGCCACTCATCCGCCGACTTCCCGTGCGGTGCCGCCGCGGCACCGGCCCCGGGGAAGGACTCGACCAGCTCGCGCTGCTCGTACGGCACCCCGCCCCGCAGCACCGACACCGTCCGTACCAGCGTGTCGAAGTCCGTGAAGGGATCGCCGTCCACGACGGTCAGGTCCGCCAGCTTGCCGACCTCCAGGGTGCCCAGGTCGCGGTCGGCGCCGAAGGCCCGTGCCGGGAGGACGGTCGCCGTGCGCAGCGCCTCCTCCGGCGACAGCCCGAACCGGTGCAGGGCGCGCAGCGCCATGTGCAGATGGAGGCCCACCGGCACCAGCGGCTGGTCCGTCCCCAGGGCCACCACCCCGCCCCCGGCGAGGATCCGCTGGTAGACCCCGATCTCTATGCGCAGCGTGTTCAGCTGGTCCGAGGTCGGGGGCGCTCCGGCGAGCTGCCGTACGAGCGCGGTGTCCCACGGCGGCATCAGCCGGGTGACCCGCTCGTCCTCCGCCAGCGAGGGGTCCGCCCCGACCAGGGGCGAGGCCGTGAACGGCGTGGCGATGAGCCGGAAGTCGGAGGTCGCGGTGTAGATCTCCGCCAGGTCCTGCTGGGAGTGCCCGGTCGCCGTCGTGGCGTGGCCGTACTCCAGCCGCTGGGTGGCCTGCAGATGCGTCGTCAGGTCCTGCCCGAGCTGTATGCCGGGTGAGCACAGATGGCTGCCGGTGCGCACGCCGAGCCGCTCATGCGCGAACCGGGCCGCCTCCTCCATGATCCAACCCGGTGCGCGCACATACGTCTTGACGAAGTCCCAGTCGAGCGCGGCACCGCGCGCCAGGGATCGCCGCAGCCCCTCGCGGGTGCGATGCGCCCGGCCCATGCTGTACGCGACGCGCGGCCCGTCCAGCAGCTCGCCGGTGGCCAGCAGCCGCGGCCCGGCCAGGGCGCCCGCCGCGACGGCCTCCCTGAGGCGCGCCTGCTCATAGGCGAACCCGCCGAGGGAGACCGCGGTGGTGATGCCGTACGCGAGCTGAAGGGCGGTCTGACGGCCGCCATAGGTGTACTGCCAGGGGTGGGTGTGGGCGTCCCACAGCCCGGGGATGACGGTGCGGCCGGAGGCGTCGACGCGCCGCTTCGCGGGCCGCCCGGCCCGGTGCTCCGCCACGGCCGCGATGCGTCCGCCGCGCACCACGATGTCCACGTCCTCACGGACCGTGCCGCCCTTACGGCCGTCACGACCGGCTCCGCCGCCCTCGCCGCCGGTGCCGTCCCAGAACCGCCCGGCGTGGACGACGGTGTCCGCGGGGCGCGGCCGCCGGTGGTCCAGCGGGACACGGACCGTCCGGGCGGTGCCGCTCTTGACGTCCAGCAGCCGCAGCCGGCCCGCCGACAGATACAGGACGCTGCGGGAGTCCCCGGACCAGGAGGGGTGGTCGGCGGCCTCGTCGGTCAGCCGGCGCGGCGCGCCGTCGGGGGTGCCATCCGCCCTTACCGGCAGCAGCCACAGGGCGGACTCGACGATGAGCGCCATATGGCGGCCATCGGGGGACCAGACCGGTCCGGAGTCATAGCGGTCGGAGAGAGAGGTGTGCGGTGCGACGGCGTGCTGCCTGGCCGCGCCCGTGCTGACGTCGATCACCCGGATCAGGTTGTAGCCCTCGCGGAACCGTTGGTTCAGGCGATTGCGATCGCACAGGGCGACATAGCGCCCGTCGGGCGACCAGCTCGGCCGGCCCGGCAGCCCCCCGGCGCCCATCGGCGCGGCGAGCACCCGTTCCGTACCGGCGTCGAGATCGCGCAGAACCAGGTTTCCCGACATGTCGACACTGGCGAGCCGCTTGCCGTCGGGGGAGAGCGCCGGATGCACCCGGCCACCGGAGGCCAGCACGGTCTCCTCGCCCGAGGCCAGGTCCCGGCGGCGCACGGCCAGCAGCCCGTCGCGGTCGTCGGCGTACACCAGGGCGCGCCCGTCGGGCGTCCAGGTGGGAGCCAGCAGATACCGGGTGGGGGCCGCCCGTACGACCCGGCGCGGGGCCCGGCCGCCGGAGACATCGGCGACCCAGAGGGAGTTGAGGGCGGCGAAGGCCACCTTACGGCCGTCGGGAGAGAGCGCGGGCAGATGCAGCCCGCGCACCGGCCGCACCCCGCCACCGTCGAAGTCGTACCGCTTGACGCGATACCGGGGCCGGTCGACGGGGAGGGTGGCGGAGAAGGGGATCTCCTCGTAGGCAAGCGCCTTACGGTCACCACCCTCACCGGCGCGCCCGGCCCGGGCGGTGTTCTCGCCGGCAGCGTCTCCCTCGGCGCCGGACCGCATCGCCGAGGGCACCCGGAACACCCGGAACCGCCCGTCCACGGTGAGCAGCAGCTCATCCCGCGACACCCAACGGGGCGGCACGGGCTGCACATCGCCCGTGATCGCCGCCGGCTCCCCGTTCACGACCAGCGTGCAGGAGGCGGCGGGAGCGGCCGTGGTGCGCAGATAGGCGAGATGGCCGCCCGCCGACACGGACGGCGTCATCACCTGGGCGTTGGCGGTGGGATCCGTGTGCTCGGCCGTGACCGGTCCGGTGCCGTCGGCCCGTACGGAGGCCACCGTACGGGCGTTCAGCGCCGTCCCGGCGAGCGCTCCGCGCACGAACAGCACCCGCTCGCCGTCCGCCGACCAGGTGGGGTCGAAGTCCTCCCATGCGCCGTCCTGGAGTGGCCCGTCCTGGCCGTCCATTCCGGTGAGCCGGGTGAGCTCACCGCTGGCCACCTCCAGCACCCAGATCCGGTACGGGCTGCCCGCCACGGGGTCGCCGCCGCGCTCGGAGGCGAAGGCGATCCGGGTGCCGTCGGGCGACCAGGCCGGACCGCGGTCGTCCCACGGCCCGTCCGTTCGCTGCCGCAAACCGGAGCCGTCGGGCCGCAGCGTCCAGATATGAAATCCGCCGCCCCGGTAGGCGCAGACGGCCAGCAGCTTTCCATCGGGGGAGTACACCGGCCGGGTGGGCTCCAGATCGGCCGGTGTGAGCGCGACGGCCTCGCCACCCTTACGGGCGACCGACCACAGGACGTTCTGGACCTCGGCGATCAGGCGGTCGCCGGACGGGGAGAGGGTCGCCGCGCCGTTGGTGGCGGCGGTGAAGGAGAGCGAGCCCGCCCGGGCCGGTGCGGCGGCGGCCGTCTCGAAGGGCAGGGTGGCCGCGGTGGCAGCGGCGGTCCCCACGGCGGCGGCCTGCAGAAAGCGCCGCCGCGACAGGGCGAAAACATCCGCTGTGGCGGGCGAACCGGAAGCGTCCGTCGAATCAAGGGAGTTGGGCGACCCGGAAGTGCCTCTCGAACCTGGGGAGTTGGGGGAGCTGGTGGAGAGCGAAGCGTCGTGCGAGTCCAACGGTCCTCCTGGAACAAGGGAGTTGTATGGATCGGCAGTCGATACGCGGTACCAAGCCCTTGATCGTTACACACCCCGCGCCCCGGAGGACAGGACCGCGTCGATGCCCTTGGCTTGCGGGCCAGGCAAAGGGAGAGTGGGCTTCCAACGCACGAGATCATTCGCACCAGATCATGCGCACCAGATCGATTCGCACCAGATCGATTCGAGCCAGGAGATGAGACGGCATGCCCGACGGCGGTATCACCCACCGCACCGACCATCTGCCCATGCCCGACGGTGTGCGGGTCGTGACCTACAGCTGGCTGCCGGAGAACGGCGCCGTGCGCGCGATCGTCCAGATCGCCCACGGCGCCGCGGAGCACGCCCGGCGCTACGACCGGTTCGCCCGCTTCCTCGCCGCCCACGGGTATGCGGTGGTCGCCTCGGACCATCGCGGCCACGGAGCCACCGCCGATTCGACGGGCGGCTTCGGCGTCGTGGGCGAGGAGGGCGACGGCTGGCGGGCGATCGTCTCGGACCTGCGCGCCATCGGCGACCGCGCGCGGGCCGCGCACCCCCGCGCGCCCCTGGTCCTGCTCGGCCACAGCATGGGCTCGATGCTGGCCCGCGACTGCGCCCAGGAGTACGGCGAGGAGCTGGCCGGGCTGATCCTCTCCGGGACCTTCCGCTCACTCCCGGGTACCGAGACCGAGGAGGCGCTGGCGGGCATCGCCCAGGAGATCGCGGAACGGGGCCGGAACGAGCGGTCCACCTTCACCCCGACCCTCTTCGCCTCGTTCAACGACCCGTACGAGCACATCCAGGACCGGACCGGTTTCGAGTGGCTGTCGCGCGACGCGGCGGAGGTGGCCACGTACGCGGGGGACGAGCGGTGCGGCTTCGCGTTCAGCGCCGGGCTGTCCCAGGACTGGGTCCGTGGCGTCCGTAAGATCAACGACCCGCGCCACCAGGCCCGTATCCCGGCCGGGCTGCCGGTGCATGTGGCGGTGGGCACCGAGGACCCGTGCAACCAGGGGATGACGCTCGTCTACGAACTCCTGGAGGACTTCCGCTACGGCGGCACGCGGGAGCTGACCTGGAGGGGGTACCAGGGGGCCCGGCACGAGATCCTGAACGAGACCAACCGGGACGAGGTCCAGCAGGACCTGCTGACCTGGCTGGAAAAGCACATCTGAACGTCGAATTCGGGCCTCACCGCAGGAAGGCGGAGATCCGCTCGCGCAACGCCACCGGATCCAGCCCCTGCCCCGCGAGATGCTCGTCGATCGTGCCGTAGCGGCGCAGCTCGCGCCGGGGAATGCCCAGGCCGAGCACCCGATGCGGGCGATCGGCGAGCGCGTCGTTCACGGCGGCGGTCGAGGTGCCCGCGAGATACGGCTCGACCAGCACGACATCGACGCCACCCGCCGCCGCCCCCGCGGCGGTACGCACCGCGGGCTCATCGAAGGGCCGCACAGTCGTGGCGTAGAGCACGGTGACGTCGAGCCCCTCGACGGCCGTAAGGACGTCATCGAGCATCGGCCCAACCGCGATCACCACACCGCGGCGCCCCTCCCGTACGGTCAGGAAGTGGCCGGGGACGATGTCCCGCGGGGCGGAGTTGGAGTGCGCCGACAGCCGTACGTACACCGAGTCGTCACCGGCCGCGGCCGCGTCCCGCAGCAGGGTCTCGGCCTCGTCCGGATGGCCGGGCACATGGACGGTCCAGCCGTCGAGCGTGTCCAGCAGGGCCACATCGCCGGGCGCCATATGGGTGTAGCCGCCCGCCGGCCAGTCGTACGAACCGGCCGCGCTCACCAGCACCCCGCCCACGCCCTGATGCCCGAAGTCCAGCTTGACCTGCTCAAAGGGTCGCTCGATCAGAAAGCTGGCGAAGGTGTGCAGAACCGGCCGCATCCCGGTCAGGGCCAGTCCACCGCCGACGCCGACCAGCAGCTGCTCGCGGATGCCTACATTGATCACCCGGTCGGGATGCGCCCGGGCCGCGTCCGTGAAGCCGTCCTTACCGATCTCGGCCAGCACGACGGCCAGCCGGGGATCGCCGTCCAGGAGACGGGAGACGACGGAGGCGAAACGCTCACGCATGGTGTCCATGAGAACAGTCCCTCTCACTCTGGAATCGCATCAGACCTTGGCCTCGACCCGGGCCACCACGACATGCGGCCGCCCCGGGTGCGACGCGGTGTACGCCTCGTACAGCGCCTCGTGATCACGCCCGTCCACGGTCGCCGTGGACCACCCCGCGGCCTTGAAGCGCGCGGCGATGCCCCCGGGCCGCCCATGGCTGGCGGAGGCGTTGTCGATAACAACCGCGTGCAACCGCTCCAGCCCCACGGCCCCGGCGTACGCGATCGCCTCGTGATTGCTGCCCTCGTCCAGCTCGGCATCACCAATGAGCACCCAGACCACCGCCCCGGAGACCCCCTGCGCCCCCAACCCGAGCGCACTCCCCACGGCCAGCGGCAACCCATGCCCGAGCGACCCACTGCTGATCTCGACCCCCGGCACCAGCACCCGATCCGGATGGTGCCCCAGCGGCGAGTCATACGCCCCGAACCCCGCCAGCAGCGACTCGGGAAAGAACCCCTTGGCGGCAAGCACCGCGTAGTACGCCATCGGCCCATGCCCCTTGGACAGCAAAAACCGATCCCGCTCCGGCGCCTCCCCGCCCTCCGCCGAAACCCGCAGCACACGGTCGTAGAGCACCCAGAGCGCGTCCAGCGTCGAGGTAGCGGCCGGCCCGTGTTTCTCGTCCCCGGTCATCAGACTCATCAGCCGAGGAAGATCGTCGTACCCGTACCCGGTGTGAACGTCAGTGAAGGTCATGCTCCGAGCGTGCAACTTAAACCAAACTTCAAGTCAAGCCCTTGCGCGCGCCGCCCCTCGCCTCCCCGGGTGACAGTGTGCAATGACCCGACCCCACTAGGTGAACACCCCAGCTGG
This sequence comes from Streptomyces endocoffeicus, assembly GCF_016741935.1. GTDB lineage: Bacteria > Actinomycetota > Actinomycetes > Streptomycetales > Streptomycetaceae > Streptomyces > Streptomyces endocoffeicus. Next base: position 303,500 of record NZ_JAERRG010000011.1, read on the forward strand.
TCCCGCCGGACTCCCGACCTCCGCCCGGGGTGGCAGCGACCATTCCCTGAAGTGCGGTATTGTTCTTCATGCGCGGTCGGCGAGGGAGAGCCCAAGCCGAACGAGCACCGGGACGTGGCGCAGCTTGGTAGCGCACTTGACTGGGGGTCAAGGGGTCGCAGGTTCAAATCCTGTCGTCCCGACCAGCGTTTTCGCAGGTCGGAGGTCGTTTCCTCGAAGTGAGGGAACGACCTTTCTGACGTTTTGTCGGCTTGTGGTCGCAAGGTGGTCGCATGCCCCCGAGCGTTTCGGGGCCGGGCTGCTGTAACTCGTGGCTTCTGTGGGCCGTCTGATGATGGTCACCTGGTTGTGCCGTTTCGGAATGTGGTCGCAGTGTGGTCGCGCTGCCGGTATGGGCTGTGGGGGAGTGGTCGGCCGGGCGGCCTGGGTGAGGGTTTTGTCGATGGCGTCAACTGCTGCGCGTGCTGCTTGCGCGGTGAGGTGGCTGTAGATGTTCGCGGTGGTGGACAGTGTCGAGTGGCGCAGGGTTTTCGAGACCACGGTCAGTGGGACGCTGGCGTTGATCGAGATGGTGGCCGCGAGGTGGCGGAGGTCGTGAAGTGTTGTGCGGGGGACGTGGGCGTCTCGGCACAGTAGGTGGAAGCGGTTGAGTGCGTATTGCGGGTGGAGCGGCCTGCCGTCGGGTTGGTGGAAGACGAAGTCGCCCCGGAGCCCCTGCGCTGTCGAGGAACACTTCTCCCGGGCACGGTGGCGGAGGGCGGTGGCGACGCGGTCGGAGACGGCGACCCAGTTCTTGCTACCGCGGGTCTTGGGCGTGGTCAGCGCGAGCTGGTTGTTGTCGATCGCGGAGAGCGTGCGGCGTATATAGAGGACGCGCTCATCGAGGTGGACGTCCTCCCAGCGCAGTCCGAGAGCTTCTCCCTTGCGGATGCCGGTGCCGATCAGCAGCTCGACCAAGTCGGCCATGAGCGGGTCGACCGTATGGCTGTACCGCAGGAAGGCGAGGGCTTCCTGGACGGTCCAGATGTGGCGTTCGGCTGCCGCGGGGCGGGGGATGATCGTGGGCCGGGCGGGGTTCCGGTCGAGGCGATGGTGTCTGACGGCCTCGCCCAGCGCGCTGGAGAGGGTGGCCAGGATCCGGTGAACGGTGACCGGCCCGCGGCCGTGGGCGAACTGGTTCCGTACGAAGGCGGCGATGTGTGCGTAGCCGAGGTCGTCGAGCTTGATGTGTCCGAGGGCGGGGACGAGGTCGGCCTGGACGTAGGCGCGATAGCGGGCCATGGTGGTCGGTTTCAGAGTTATGGCCTTGGCCTGGAGCCAGGCAGTTAGGTAGTCGCCGACCGTCTGGCTCGGATCGGCGAAGAACCCCTCGCCGTCGCTGGCGACCAGCCGCTGCATGGCCTCCGAGGCATCGTTCTGCGTGGGGAAGCCGCCGCGGCGAACGGTACGGCGGTGATGAGCAGGCGAGGGGAGATCGACGGCAAAGGTCCAGGTGCCGTGATCAGGCTCGTCAGGGAGCCGTGGGCAGCGCGAGCCGAGCTGCTTGTCCCGCTGGTCCCGGCAGCCGCACCGGCGGTAGACACGCCCGCGAGCCGTGGCGGAGCGCATGATGATCGCTTCCAAAAGTTGCACATTGAACCGCTACGCCCATTGTCGCTCACGGCCTGGGTAATCCTGCGACCACATGCGACCACAATAGGATCTGTGGCCCTCCTGACCTGCGGCGATCCCCTGGTGGGGCGAACAAGTGCGGGGTAGCCAGTGCTCATGCGTGGGAAGCACGTTACCTCGAAAAAAGTGTGCCAAATGCGCAGACGATCACGACCAGTCAGCCCCCTGTATGTTGATCTTGTGATCGCCGTCTGAGGCGCATAACCATTCTGTGTTGCTGTGCTGCGTAACCGGGCCACGCCTCTCGGCAGCCACCGCGCGGTTGATAGGACGCTTGTCGCGGTCCTCGGCCACCCCACAGGACCGCCACGGACCCTACGTGCCGGACTGGCAGGCGCAGCTTTTGTGATCCTCGATCGCCTGGGCGGACGACCGTCGCGCCCTGCCCCAGGGCATGCCACACCTTCGCGTTCACCGGGTTGCGATCCTCTCGGGTGGATGAGGACATCGGCCCGGTGGCGTGCGGGCTCGCCCACGCCCGCAGATTGCAAACCCTCTCGAGTGGATGAGCACCGAGGGCGGTGGGCTCGCTCCAGCGCATGCCGGTGCCGAGTTGCGAACCTTATCGGGTGGATAAGGAACGCCGAGGCGGTGGCGGCATGACCGTGAACCCGTCCGTGTTGCGAACCCTCTTGGGTGAATGACGACCGCGATGCCGTATGCCCGTTGGGTGGAGTACGGCACATTGCGAGCCCTCTTGGGTGAATGACGACGCCAATACCGAGCCGCGTGACAGTGGTCTGTACATCGTGTTGCGAACCTTCTCGGGTGGATGAGGACACCAGGACACCTACGCCGCGCTGCGCCAGTACCTGTTGCGAACCCTCTCGGGTGGATGAGGACGCCGTGCCGCTACTGCGGCGCCGACACCAACCTCCGGTTGCGAACCCTCTCGGGTGGATCAGGACCCGTGACCACGCAGTTCTTCGCCTGGAACGACCTCCCGTTGCGAACCCTCCACGGCTGATAAGGACAGGTGCATCGGCCGTGTACTGGCGCTGGAACGGGAGTTGCGAACCCTCCAGGGCTGATGAGGACTATGTGGGTGGACTACGTCAAGAACGTGGTCTACATGTTGCGAACCCCACTTGGGCGAATAACGACCTCATCCTGCCCGGACGCCAGACCCCCAAGGTGATGTTGCGAACCCTCTTGGGTGGATGACGACACGAGGGTGCCATTCTCGCTCGAGACGGGGTGCATCCGTTGCGAACCCTCTCGAGTGGATGAGGACGTCCAGCAGCAGTGGGGGCTGGGGTATGCCCCGTCGTTGCGAACCCTCTCGGGTAGATGAGGACCCGCTGCCCCGAGGGCCACGGACACACCCGGCGCGTGTTGCGAACCCTCTTGGGTGGATGAGGACATCGGCGGCCTCGTCCGACTCCTGAGGGAGCACGGGTTGCGAACCCTCTTGGGCGGATGACGACTGCAGGCGCCGACGTGCGACCCAGACCCGGTTGCGGGGTTGCGAACCCGCTCGGGTGGATGAGGCCGCGCTCCGGCCGTTCCTCTGCGGCACGCAAGACGTGTTGCGAACCCATTCGGGTGGGGATGAGGACCACCGATATCCAGGCGCTCCCCCAGGGCACCCCGGACATGTTGCGAACCCTCTCGGGTGGATGAGAACTCGCCACGGCGCCACAAGGCGTCCACCATCGCGTGTGGTTGCGAACCCTCTCGGGTGGATAAGGACACGGGCCGCCCTCGAGGAAGCCCTTCAGCAGCTGCTGTTGCGAACCCTCTCGGGTAGATAAGGACGGGCGCCCTGAGCCCCAGCCCGGCCCCGGCTGGCCGTTGCGAACCCTCTCGGGTAGATAAGGACGTCCAGACGATCGCCGAGTTCGTCACTGCCTGCCGGTTGCGAACCCTCTCGGGTAGATAAGGACGAGCACCCAAGCAGACCCGGCGCCGACACCAACCACGTTGCGAACCCTCTCGGGTAGATAAGGACTCGTCCGCCGCACCGGGGCCCAGGTCCTGGCCGAGGAGTTGCGAACCCTCTCGGGTAGATAAGGACTTCTCCCCGACGGTAAAGCCGCAGGTCAGTGAGCTAATGATTCGCAGTCTCGGGGGTCGTTTTGCAGCGGTCCAACGGTAGTGCATCTGTGCAGGTCAAAGCGTTGATCACGATGACCGGGGCCGGGCTGGGCTCGTCTCGCCAGCCCACGAGGAGCGTTGACGACAAGGTGACCCGCGGAGCCTTGTCCCAGAGAGATGCAGTTGCGAACCCGCCAGAAGTGGTTGTGGCTGTGTGTTGGCAGTCCTGTTCAGGTTGATGACGTGCGACGCGCGTAAGGCAAAGCGCGTACGTTGTGACCCCGTGACGGGGTGATGAAGGGTATGGAGGTTTCAAGCTGCGTGCCCTGATGGGCGCTGATTCTAGCGGCGGGTTCAGGGGCGGACTGTGCCGAGGCCGTTTTCCTTGTCGTATTCAGCGTTGATGATGTGGACCTTGAGTTTGTTGTCCCAGGTGGTCTCGGTGTTGCCGGCGATGGGGATGAGTAGGTCTTCTGCGAGGAGGCGGCCTGGTCGTCGGCCGTTGTCGGTGGCCAGGCGTCGGGCGTATTCGTCGCGGTCTGTTGTGAGGATGGCTTCCTTGCCGTCGAACATGGCGTCGAAGTCGTCTTTGAGTTCGGAGCGGTCGCGGAAGGGTTCGGTCCAGGTCAGGAAGGCTTCGGTGAACCGTTCTTTGAAGTGTTCGAGCTCGGTGCGCCAGCTCGCGCCCCAGGAGCCGTCGGTGTTGGCGTAGATCTCGTTGAGCCATGTGGTGATCATGGCTTCGTCGATGATGTCAGCGTGGTGGCGCTGGAGGATGTTCCAGGCCAGGGCGACGGGTTGTTTCGGGTAGACCCCGTCTGCGAAGAAGCCGGGTTCACCGCGGCGAGGCATGTACTGGGGGGCGTGGACGATGACGTCGGCCGGTGGGCGGGCGCCGCTGCGGTTGACGCGGCCGAAGCGTTGGCACAGGGCGTCCATGGGGGCACAGGCAGCGTGGACGCTGTCGAAGTCGACGTCGAGGGAGACCTCGACGGTCTGTGTGGCAACGAGGAGGCCGCCTTTGCGGTCCTCGTGGCCGTTTTTGTAGCGGTGGCGGATGCGGTCTTCGATGTCGGCGCGGTGATCTCGGCGGTATCGGGAGTGGAGCATGATGGCCGCGTCCGGACCACCGTGGATGCGGCGGGCGATGGGGCCGAGTTCGCGGTAGAGGGCGCGTGCGGTGGGCCGGTTGTTGGCGACCACGAGAAGGGCTTCGCCTGCTTCGAGCCGACCGGTCATCTCGGCGATGGCCTCGGGCGAGCGGAGGGAGTGGCGGCGGATGGAGAGGCGGTGCCGGCGGGGGAAGACGGTTCCTTCCGGCGGCTCGATCAGGCGCACCTGGTGTGTGAGGGCTGTGCGGATGGCTTCTTGGAGTGCGTCGGGGAGGGTGGCGGAGACGATGGCGAATCGCCCGCCGAGGCGTTCCCAGAAGCGCATCATGGCCAGGATCATGCCGAGGCGTCGTGGGTCGTAGGCGTGGAGTTCGTCAAGGATGAAGAGCGAGTTGGTGGTGTCGAGGAGGACGCTGGAGTGGGCGGGGCCTGCGAGGGTGCCGCGCAGGGGCTGGTAGGGGGTGCCGACCCGGATCAGTTCGCGGAACAGGCGGGTGGCGTTCTCCTGGGACAGTGACTTGCGTGCGGCGGCCAGGGCCCGGGTATCGGTGGGGCATTCGTCTTCCAGTGCGCGGCTGAGGTAGTAGGAGGCCGCGTGCGAGTGGGAGACACCGATTTCTCCCTGAGCGTGGAGGTCGCTTTCCAGGCGGCGGACCATGGCGTTGATCGCGGCAAGGTAGGGCAGGAGATAGAAGATCCGGGGTGTGCCTTGCCCAGCGGCGGTCATCTCGTGAAGGTTCCGCAGGGCCCATAGGAGTGCGGCTTCGGTTTTGCCGGAGCCGGTCCAGGCGCGGATGAAGACGTGACCGCTGGTGCGCGCTGCTTCGGCTTGGTGGGGGCGGAGCCGGTGGCCGTGGGCGGTGAGGCGGTCTTCGAGGCGGTCACGGTATGCGGGGGTGAGGGGGTGGTTCTGGTGGACGGGTGTGTGGGCGGAGGCCATGCGGTCGGCCATGGTGACTCCGCCTTGCAGGAGGACGGCGGTGATGCCGTCGATTTCGGCATCAGGCTCCAGGAGTGGCCATTCCCACTGGTCGATGAGTTCACCGAAGAGTGTGTGCGCGTCCTTCACGAGTGTTTCGGGGGTGAGGGTGGGGCATGGCCCGGCGGGGATGAGACCGGTATTGACAGCGGTGGTGTGCAGCCAGTCGGTGAGGTCTTGAACCGTGTCCGCGTCGATGGGACCGAACTTCTTGGCGAAGTCCTCCGCGGTGTCGCGGTTGTAGATCGGGAGCAGTGCGTGTCGGCGGCCCTTTTCGCCGGTGAGAGGCAGGTGGTGGGTGACGACTCCGGTGGCGATCCACAGGATCTCTTCCTCCTTGAGTGTGGCGAGGACGGTGGGGAGGAAGCCGAGGGAGAGGACTTCGTGCCGTTCGCCCCATATTTTTGGGGGATCGTTGGTGTTGCCGATCTGGCGTTGGAGACCTTCTGCGGCCTTGCCCGTGTCGTGGAGGAAGCTGGCGGCCCGTAACCGGAGGGGGAACCGCGGGGGCAGGCCGGGGATGTGTCCGATGCGTGCCGTAATGGTGTCGGCTCGTCGGAGTGTGGTCAGGGAATGGGTTGTGAGCAGTTCGCCCGCGGTTTCGCCGTGGCGGGCGCTCTTCGCGCGCAGGGGCCGGGCGTCATGCATGCGTGTCCTTCGCGGCTGCGTGCGTGGGGTGGACTGGGGGGAGCAGGATGAGGGCCTGGCCGGTGTCGGTGGTGTAGTCGGCAGGGAGGGTGGCGTCGGTGCCGGTGCGGGCGTAGCGGTAGGTGTCCCAGGTGGTGCGGGAGCGGTCGAGGGTGGTGGCGGTGGGCAGTTGCAGCTGCTCGCCGTTGTGGATGGTGCGGGGGGCGGGGGCGGTGGTGTGCGGGATGAGTGCGTGGCCTTGAGTGCCGGTGCCGCCGTGGGTGAGGGGTACGCGGCGGGTGCGGGCGGTGGCCAGGTCCTGGGACCGGCCCAGGCGCAGGGGCCAGACGGGTACGCGGATGGCGGTTTCCCACATCTCCAGGTCGGTGGTCAGCCACAGGGTGAGGGTGACGTTGGTGAGGAACTCGCGGTCCTTGATGGTGGCGTTGCGGTAGGCGGCTTTGGTGGCGGCGGGGTGGTAGGTCTCCAGGTCGGTGCCGGAGCCTTGGGCGGTGAAGGTCATGGCGAAGCGGGTGTTCTCAGGGACCTGGGTCCAGGCGCCGGCTGTGGCGGCGAGCATGCCGCCCACGGTGCTGGGTGGCGGGCAGGGCAGGCCGACTTGGATGCCTTGGTAGAGAGGGTTGCGGAAGCTGACGATGGGGGCGTTGACGGTAACTTCGAGGGCGTCGATACGGGTCACCGGTATCTCCTGACGGCCGGGATGCGGCTGGTGGAACAGGCTTGGGGGAATGCCGTTCCCGTGCTGGTCCCGTGCGGGTGCATGAGTGGTTGCCTGAGCTCAGTCCTGGTACCAGGCGTCGTGCTGTCCGGCCTCGATCGCGGTGGCGAGCCGTTCGAGGACCACGCGGGGGTGGTCGATGACCAGGCGATCATCCTTGATGAGGTCGTCCAGGTCGGCGCGAGCGGTCTCGCGCTGATCGCCGAGGAAGCCCGGAGCCCACCCCAGGTAGATCTTGCCGTCGATGAGGTCGGACCAGGCGTCGATCTCTTCGCGGAGCGTGTCGGTGAAGAACCGGATCTCACCCTCGACAGGTGCCAGGATCCGGGTGAAGGGCTGGTTGCCGCCCTGGATCGGGGCGAGGAGGATCAAAGCCGGCGTGCGGTCTCCGTAGTGCGCGGCCTGGCTCGCGCCACCGTGCATGGCGGCGATGGTGCGCAGGAGAACGGCGACACGGCGGCGTCGTTCCTGGAGGGGCAGAAGGAGACCGGAGGTTCCCCGGCGGGCGGCCTCGGTGCATCCCGCCTGGAGAGCTTCCTGCACGGCCTCGTCCGACAGGGCGGCCTTGCGGACGCCGCCGTCCTGCTCGAAGAACCCGACGCGGGCGAGATCGAGGCGGAGATCCCCTTGCAGGGCGGCGGTGTAGAACTCGTGCTCGTGGAGGATGGGGTTGGCGCCGGTGGGCAGACCGCGGTTCATGGTGCCGAAGTCGCGGGTGGGCCGTTCGGGCGCGATCGAGACGAAGGTGCCCGTGGACAGGACCGTATCCCGCATGTGGGAGCCGTTCTTGGTGGCGGCCATGTAGCCGAAGAGGTCGTCGTCGGTGTACCGGTCGGGGCGGCCGGAGGTATATGCCTGCTGCTTGGCGTCCTTGCCGTTGACGAGGACCGGCGAGGGGGTCTCGGTTTCGGGGAGGCTGTCCCTGAGCATGCGGCGCCACCACTGGGCGGAGCCGTAGGGGTAGGTCTTGCCGCCGGTGCGGTGCTGCTTGACGGGGGTGACGTTGCCCTGGTCGGCGGTGCCGCGTCCGTTGTTGGGGGCGCCGGCCTGGATGTCGAGGACGGCCTTGCCGGTGAGGTAGATGCTCATAGTCAGTCGCTCTCTTCCTGGTCGTTGGTGTCGAGGGTCGTGAAGTCCTCGTCGGTGGTGGTTTCGTCGGTGGCGGTGACCGTGGCACCGCGGGCGCACAGTTCTTCGAAGACGGCGACGAAGAGCAGTTCGCGGGCGCTCCAGGAGGTGTTGCCGGAGTCGAAGAGCACGCGCCACTGGGGGACGGTGATGAAGGGTTCGTTCGCGGCCTCGGCGGGGCGTTTCTTGGCCCAGTCGGCGATCTGGCTCCGCAGCCAGCCCTTGAGGTCGTTGGGCCGGCGTGTGGCCACGACGAACTTCTTCAGCCGCTTGTCGTCGTCGGCGGTGACGACGTCGGCGATGCGGCGGGCGATGGTGGTGACGTGTCCGACGTCCTTTTCCAGCACGTGCAGGACCTCCATGAGATAGGTGCGGATCAAGGGAGCGAGGTGCGGCACCGCCGCCGGGATGCGACCCGTTTCAGTGATCCGGTCGCGCAGCCACCCGGTCGCCCGGGACGGGATCTGGTCGGGCTGGTTGAACGCGCGCCAGGCGAGCATGCGCAGTCCGGAGACCTTGGCGGTGGCCTGGGCACGGGCAAGGAAGCGGACACCGGCACGGCGGCCGGTGTCCGAAGCGGTGGAACGCAGCCACTCGGCGAGCGGCTGGCCCATGTCCTCCACCCGGAACTTCATATCCCGGGTGCTGTTGCTGAACTGGATGGCCTGCACACCGGCAGTGATGCGCTTGTCCCACCAGCGCAGCGCCCTCAAGGCGGCGAACTCGACAGGGAAGGCCCCTCCGTCCTTCTTCAGATCACCGCGGACCATCATGTGCCGCTGATTGCCGGGGACGGCGGCGGAGGTGGCGCGGGCCATGAACCTCTCGTCCCAGGAATGGAGCCCGTACAGCACCCCTCCGCCCGCGGTGAAGGCGTACGGCAGAGCGTGGAAGCTCGTGACACAGGGAAAGCACAACGGGGTCCCCTGATGATCCGGGGCCGTGGTGTTGCGATGCTCGACACTGGCGCCGAGAGGGATGTCGACGTTCCCGTACCAGTCGCAGGCGGGGCGCCCGCACAGCGAACAGGGAACACCCGGCCACGCCTGCGCAGGCGGCACACTGCGCCAGGCGGCGATTCCCTCAGGGGTGCGCTTGCTCTTGTAGTGGAGCGCGCAGTTGGGCCACAAGGTGTACGAGATGCCCAGGAGGTACCACCCGGCCTGGCCCTTCGCCACCGTGCTGGTGGCGACAAGGTCGCTGATCATGCGCTGGACGACCTGGTCGAACTGCTCCCCGGTGACCTTCTCCGGGTGAGCGGCTTTCGCGATGGCGGCGATCGCGTAGGCACCGGCACGCTGGAGGGGATGCGGGGTGAGCCGGAGCTCGTTCTGCGTGAGCTGGTCTGTCATCAGGGCAGCACCCAGCCAAAACCAGCGGATGTGGCGCCACCGATACCCGCGGACCACAGCGCCTGAAGCGCCGCCGGTGCACCCGAGACATCAATCTCCACCGGCGCCCCGGTCTTCTTGCCCCGATGGACCGTACCGGACGCATCGCCACCGTGACCGACCACGGAGAAGGACCGCTGAGGCCCGATCCAGGTAATCGCCTCAAGAGTGACCGTGCCGTGCCCGAAAGTCTCTGCCTTCCGGCGCAGGCTGTGGCCCAGCGCGACGTCGAACCCGGTGTCGCCTGGGAGAAGCCACGTCCTTCGGATCCGCTGACCGTCTGGCGACCGCAGGGCCTCGCTCTGGACCGTGATGGGGTTGGCGGTCCGGAACCGCGCCCTGCCGGAGGCGAAGGCAGGCGGCTCGACTCGCGTGACTCCCTCGATGTTCAATGCCACACCGCCCCAGTCCAGGATGGGGATCATCGCGAAATCCTTGGCGAGGGCCTCGACGATCTCCTCGACCGGGCTGCCGAACTCGAGCGTGCCGGTACCTCCGGCGACATACGTGCCGCGAGCACGGACAGGCTTGGGGAAGACCGGGGCGCTGTGACCGAAGGGCGCCATGCGGTGTGGACCCCATCCGGTCTCGTGGACCTTGGCCCCGAGCTGCGGCGCCTGGCGGGTCAGCGCGGCGTAGACGATCGCCCGCCCCGGCGCGATGACCTGATCCCACGGGATCTCCTTCGCCCTGGTGCTGACATGGACGCGTAAGCGCACATCTCCTCCTTTCTGCTGGTCAGCGGGCACACGTGTGCCCGCGAAGAGAGCTGGTTTCGGTACGAGCTTTTCCTTAAATTGCCCGACTGAGGCGGTATGTCTATCACACCCGAATCCCGCATGCTGCGCTCATGAGTGAGGGTCTACCAGCGGCTACCGACAACGGTCGGAATCGATCAGACCGGACTCCAAAAGCGGTCCGGCTCAAGCAAGTTGGGACAGTTGTCAGAGGGGTGGGGTAGCGTCGGAGTCGTCGCCCCAGGAGAGCCTGCGAGCGCATGGCGACTTGACAACCTCACACCACTCATTACCCCTACATGGGGCACCAACAGGGCATACCCCTGTTATCCATGCGGCTGGCCCGCGACCTCTTCAACCGAGGAAGGTTCACAGCGCGCCCACAATGACTGTTTGGGGCCCATTTTCCGCATCCTCGTCGATGCTGGAGGGCTATCAACTACGTCTCGATCACCCGGTTCAGCGGCAGGAATCCGTGTCTTCATCAGCCCTTGCGGGCTGGCAACCTGCAATCCGACCGTGCACGGCAGTCGTCGGGCCCTGGCCCTCATAGCCCCGGAGGGCTGGCAACAACTCCGCCGGAATCACCCGCGCGAACTCCGACGCCCGTCCTCATTAGCCTTGGAAGGCTCGCAATGCCAGCCCGGTGTTCCGGCACTCGCGTGTCCTCATCAGCCCTGGAGGGCTCGCAACGTCCGGCGACCGCCTGGGTGCGATCGCCCCAGGTCTCCACGTCCTCATCAGCCCTGGAGGGCTCGCAACAGGTCCGCATGACCGAGTCCCTGATGGACGCGGGTGCCCTCATCAGCCTTGAAGGGCTCGCAACAACCCCGGGCTGGCGACCCCGCCGGCGATCAGCGTCGTCCTCATCAGCCCTGGAGGGCTCGCAACTATGACGGTGGAGGCTCGGGCGCGGGTGATCTCCGGTCCTCATCAGCCCAGGAAGGCTGGCAACAGGCTCGCCGGGAGGAGGTAGATCCCGGGCACCCTCGTCCTCATCAGCCCTGGAAGGCTGGCAACGGGTGGTTCGCCTCGTGGACCTCGACCGTGTAGCTGGTCCTCATCAGCCTTGGCGGCTGGCAACACAACTGGGCCGCCGCAGAGTTCGGCGAGCAGACCTGTCTTCATCAGCCTTGGAGGGCTGGCCCCCCTGGCACCGTGAGAAGGAGCTGCCCGACCCCGGTCCTTATCAGCCCTGGAGGGCTCGCAACGCGCCCAGCCCGGTGCGCCGGTCGCACAAGCAGACCAGGTCCTCATCAGCCCTGCAGGGCTGGCAACACCGCTGGGCCGACTTGACCGACGCCCTCGCCACCCGTCCTCATGAGCCCTGGAGGGTTCGCAACGCCTTGACCAGGTCCCAGGCAACGCGGGCGGCCTGGGTCCTCATCAGCCCTGGAGGGTTCGCAACGGGCCTTCTTCATGTCTGGAGGCCCTCGTGGCCAAGGTCCTCGTCAGTCCTGGAGGGTTCGCAACAGCGCACGGCCCGGGCCCTGCATCACTCGGACGGCCTACCCGCGTCCTCATCAGCCTTGAAGGGCTGGCAACACATGATCCAGGGTACCGCTACCCGGACCCAGACATTCCGGTCCTCATCAGCCCTGGAGGGTTCGCAACCGGGCTTGGATGAGTGCGGTGGTGACGTCCTCTCCCGTCTTCATCAGCCTTGAAGGGCTGGCAACGACGGGGCGCACCCGCCGCCGCCCGATACCAGGTCGGTCCTCATCAACCCTGGAGGGTTCGCAACGCGAGGAGCGCGGTGGTGTAGGCGGGCCGGACTTCGGATCCTCATCAGCCCTGGAGGGCTCGTAACGCGACATCGCGGTGACGGTGCGGGACGCGGTCGCCGGTCCTCATCAGCCCTGGAGGGCTGGCAACGTGAGAATGTCCTGCCATGTGCGGCCCGCCGAGTCCGGTCTTCATCAGCCCTGGAGGGCTGGCAAGAGGATGCGCCGGTCGGCCCCGCGCCCGACCCCGGTCCTCATCAGCCCTGGAGGGCTCGAAACCCGTACAGGTAGTAGTAGGTAGAGTCGGCCTGGTGGTCCTCATCAGCCCTGGACGGCTGGCAACAGGCCGATGCGGTCGGGGTCCATGGGGACGTCCGTGTCCTCACCAGCCCTGGAGGGCTAGCAACACGACGACCCGGAGCCGTTTCCGATCCGGGATGCTGGGTCCAGCCGGTCGTCCTCATCTGCCCTGGAGGGCTGGCAACATCGCGATCAGCGTGATCATGACCCCGGCCCAGCGGCGGGTCCTCATCAGCCTTGGAGGGCTCACAACACGAGTTGGCGGGTGCGAGGCCGGCACCGGACCTCTTGTCCTCATCAGCCCTGGCGGGTTCACAACATGAAGCCGCAGGGGGTGTCGTGCCACAGGCCGCACAGTCCTCATCAAACCCGGAAGGTTCGCAACTTGGCAGCGTAGGTCCAGCGGCCGCGCTCCTCGCGGTCCTCATCAACCCTGGAGGGTTCGCAACCGGTACCCGGGCCGGTCCGCGTACGACAGCGCGAGCCGTCCTCGTCAGCCCTGGAGGGCTGGCAACACCAGGCGGCGGTTGGCGGCCAGGTATTCGCGCCGCTCGCGTCCTCATCAACCCTGGAGGGCTGGCAACGGCGTCCAGGTGGATGCGGGGCCGCTGTCGCGGACGGTCCTCATCAACCCTTGAGGGCTGGCAACCAGGACCGCCGAGACTGGCTGGGGTCCGCCCACGGCGTCCTCATCAGCCCTGGAAGGCTGGCAACACCAGGCGGACGGTGCATCGGAGGGTGGAGCCGTACAGGGTCCTTATCAACCCTGGAGAGTTGGCAACTGCACGACGGCGGTGAGCACCATCTGAGCGACGTGTCCTCATCAGCCTGGAGGGCCGAGGAGAGAAATCCTCACCAGCCCTGAAGGGTTGGCAACGTGTCGAGCTCGTAGGTGGGGAGCCGCTGCGTCGACGCGTTCTCGTCAGCCCTGGAGGGTTCGCAACAGCCGCCACATGCCGAGGTCGGGCAGGTCGGGCAACGTCCTCATCAGGCGTGGAGAATCACAACCTGCTGCTTAACATTTTCGGCGATGGCGCGCCGATCACATTGAGAGTGGATTACAAACGACGCCAGTAAACGCCATCGCCCTACAGTCAACCGAGGCTCGATTCGCGCTTAACCCAGAATTTGGATTCGCCTTCTACTTCAAACCGCTGTGCCCGGCTGGGCGGCCATACGGTCGGGCACTACTGCCGCGGGGGTATTCGCAGACAATCCGTTCCCTTGCATAAGAGTGCCTTGCTCGTGGCCGCCTACCATTGGACTCAGCTCGCGGACTTCATCACCCGTGACATCCTTCCACCACGCAGCGAAGACCCGGCGGTGACACCACAGTCCCGGCTTGGCCAAGTCCTGGAAGCAGAGAAGGACCAGCCGGTGATCCCCTTCTGCATCCGCAATCTCCCGCATCCGCAACGCGATCCGCGCAGGGCCGAGCTGATCGAGGTCAGTCCGGTACACGCGGGTGAACATGGAGGACACCATGAGTGACGTTCGGCCCGCCTGGACCGCCATCGCTCACTGGCTGGCGGTGCACGCGCCTGCCTCGCACGCCACTTTACGGCCGGGCGCTGCCGTGGCAGACGTTCGATCCGCAGAGAATGAGTTGGGGATGGGTCTGCCCGCCGACCTGGTGACGCTGCTGATGGTGTGCGACGGAACGGTCGATGCCTCAGCCCTTGACCGCGACCCCGACGAGCATGATCCGGGCCTGTTTCTCGCCCAGCACCATCTGCTGCCGCTTGAGGAGATCGCGCAAGTCCGGGGTAGCGGAGGGACCACCGATCAGTACTGGGGTTCCTGGGTGCCTTTCGCCGTCACCGACTACTCCCTGCCTCCGTGGGGCGGCCTGGCAATCGACGCCGAAGGCCGCCTCGCCACCTTCAGCCAGGACGGCGGTGAGCCGCCGTCGGCACCGCTCACCTACCCCGGGCACGGATCCCTCAGCGAGTTCTTGGGCACCGTGGCCGAAGCCCTCACCCAAGGCACCGGCCCGTTGATGGCCGAGGCCACACCCGGCATCCACCGGGGCGCGCTCGTGTGGGGGCCGTTGCCAGGTGACGGCGCTCCGTGGACGCCGGCGCACCCGGAGCACGGCTCCACAGACTGAAGGACAGCCTCCAGACGGGCGGCGGCGGATGAGAAGCGCAGGTCGGAGAGTACGGGGCAGCCACTCTTTCACTCCCAGGGACGTCGAGCGGTTCGTGCTACGCCACGCGAATGCTGTGCTGCGCGGCAGTGCCCCGAGGCCACCCCTGGACTGGGCCGACCGCGCAATCTTGCGGGGCTTGAATACCCCGTCCCTGCGCCTCAGGCGGCGCACGGCTACTCGTCGCCACGGCCCGGGGTGCGCCCGCACATTCCTCTCTCGGATGGGCTTTTGTCGAATGTTGCCAAGCGGTGCATGATGGAAGTGCAAGCGAAGCTGGCTTTTGGAGGCACTGCGGTGGGGACCATTTGGGGACCACACGGTGTGCGCGACCCCGCACAACTCAGGTGTTACCACACGTATTTCACCTGCGGAAAGCGTCGTAATTCCGGGGAATTCGGCGTTCGCACTTGACTGGGGGTCAAGGGGTCGCAGGTTCAAATCCTGTCGTCCCGACGGTGTTATTGCAGGTCGGAGGCCGTTTCCGCTGGAAGGTGGGGGCGGCCTTTTCGGTTGGTGGTCGTTGGGTGGTCGTAGATCTGCTTCGGACCCGCTTCTGGCGCTGATGCTGTTTCATGCTGCTTGTGTGTACTGGTCGCTGTGGGGCTGGTTTCGCGGGGCGGGTGGGTTGGTGGTCGTTGTGTGGTCGTAGCGTTCTTCCTCGCGGTCGAGCTGCTTGGCGATGGCGTCGACGGCTTGGCGGGCTGCGGGTTTGGTGAGGTGGCCGTAGATGTTGGCTGTGGTGGAGATCGTGGAGTGGCGCAGGGTCTTCGAGACGATGGTCAGCTCGACGCCGTGGGTCAGGGCCAGTGTTGCGGCGAGGCGGCGCAGGTCGTGGACGCTGGTGCGCGGGACGCCTGCCTGGCGGGCGAGGTAGTGGAAGTGGTTGAGGACGTATTCCGGGTGCAGTGGGCGTCCGTCTTCGCGGTGGAAGACGAATCCGCCGCCCGGGTCGCTGGGCGCGTGGCGCTGAGTTTTGCGGCGGGTGAGGATGGCGTGGATACGGAGTGAGAGGGCGACCCAGTCGCTGCTCTTGCGGGTCTTCGGGCGGGTCAGGGCGAGCTTGTTGTTGTCGATCGCCGAGAGGGTCCAGCGGACGTAGACGGTGCGTGAGCCGAGATGGACGTCGTCCCAGTGCAGGCCGAGGGCTTCGCCTTTGCGGAGGCCGGTGCCGATGAGGAACTCGATCAGGTCGGCGAAGTCCGGATCGCTGGTGTGGCAGTGGCGCAGGAAGCGGATGGCCTGGGCTGGGGTCCAGATGGTGCGCTCGGTGGAGGCTGGGCGGGGGATCACGGTGGGCCGGACGACGTTGGTGGGGAGTCGGTGCTGGCGGACGGCGTCGCCGAGCGCGCTGGAGAGGGTGGCGAGGATGTGCCAGACGGTGGGGCGTCCTCGTCCAGCGGCGAGCTGGGCCAGTACGAAGTGGTGGATGTGCTCGTAGGCGAGCTCGTCCAGGCGGATCGGGCCGAGGGCCGGAATCAGGTCGTCGTGGACGTAGTCGCGGTAGCGGACCCATGTGGTGGGCTTGAGCCGCAGTCGTTTGGCGGCGAGCCACTGGGTGAGGTAGTCGGCGACGGTCTGGTTCGGGTCGGCGCTGATGCCGATTCGGCGGCCGGCGCGGTAGCGGTGCAGGGCGGTGCGGGCGTCGTCCTCGGTGGGGAAGCCGCCGCGGCGCACGGTGCGGTTGTGCTCACCGGGTGCGGTGGCGGGAAGGTCGAGGGCGAAGGTCCAGGTCCCGTGGGCGGGATCGGAGATCAGCTGGGGGCAGTGGGTGCCGAGCTGGCGGCGCTGCTCGTCGCGGCAGCCGCAGCGGCGGTAGACGCGCCCCACGGTCTCGTGGGTGCCCATGACGATCACCTTCTACGGCGACACGGAATTGTTGCGGCATTTTCATTGTCAATCGCGGCTAAGGAGAATGGAAACTCCTTACGACCACAATCCGACCACCACTGGCCTGATCGGTTTCCTGACCCCGGTGATCCCTTTACTTTCCCGACAAGTGCGGGGCGGTAGTAGTCGGCCTTCGCTGGCTGAAGGTTGTTGTTGCCGAAAATAATGTGCCAAGCCATGTCTCTTGTCGCGCTCGATCGGCGGAGTCAGGCATCGCCACCACGGCGCTCCGCCGTCAGGCCGTCGGCTGGCTGTGATGCGTCGTCTCGGACGGCTTCATTGGTGTACATCCCACGATCCGTCGGCGAGCTTCTCCGCCATCATCACCGGGGACGTTGAGGTTGCCGGTGATGACCTTCGGCATGATCGAGGCGTCCACGACGCGCGGCCCGCTGAGGGCGCTCATCCGGCCCTCGGGGTCCAGCCCGGTGTTCGCGCCGACGCCCATGCGGCAGGTGTCCGAGGGGTGGTAGGAGGTCCCGGTGGCCTTCCGAGCGCATGTCTCGGTCTCGCTGGTGATGTCGGGGCCGGGTGTGATCATGACGGGGCCGAATCGGGACAGCGCCGATGGGCGGCCGGACTGCTGATCAAGCACATTGCACCAGGTCAGCACCTGTGAAGCAGCTTTGAAGCGCTACGGGTCGGGCGTGCGTGTCGCCGCCGTCCTCCGGGAGCGTGCCGTTACCGTGATTCGGCGCGGCCCCACGGCCTGCCCCAGCACCTGCTGCTCACATCACGGAAGACGGGAGTGGGGATGCGGGCTACTCCGGATGCGGACAACGAGCAGCCGCGCGTTGTGGTGGGCCTCCTCGTCGATCCGGACGCGCCGGCGGAACTGGCGGAGGAGCTGGCCGAGGATCTGCCGGAACCGCTCGCCGAAGCCGTGAACCGAGACATCGAGTGGAGCCTGCGGGTCGTCCGTGACCCGCTGACCGCCACGTTGCAGGACAGTGTCGCGATCCTGAACGCGACACGGGAGCACAAGCTCCGGGAGAACTGGGACATCGCCGTCTGCCTCACCGATCTGCCCTTGCGTACCGGCAGGCGACCACTGGTGGTCGATGTGGACGCCGAAGATCGGGTGGCGCTGGTGTCGCTGCCCGCGCTCGGTGGGATCTTCCTACGGCGGCGGCTCCGTCGCTCCGTCGTCCGGCTCCTGAAAGATCTGATGCTCACCACGACCGGCGACGGCTCCACGCGGCCGGGCCAGGGCGCCATCGGACCGATCGTTCCGGAGCGGACCGCCCCCGTGAAGCGCGTGGCGACGGACGAAGAGATTGTCGATCTGCGGATCGTGGGGTCTCCGGCGAGAGGACGCCTGCGTCTGCTGCTCGGAATGGTTCGCGCCAACGGCCCTTGGCGGCTGGTCCCCGCCCTCGCCAAGGCGCTGGCTGCCGCGCTGGCCACCAGCGCCATCGCCGTGATGAACGGGGCTGTCTGGAACGTGGCCACCGGGATCCGGGTCGAGCGGCTCGCCGTGATTTCCCTCTTCTCGGTGGCGGCCATGGTGACCTGGCTCATCGTCCACCGGCGTCTGTGGGAGCGGCCCGAAACTCCCTCCCCCGAGGACAGGGAGAAGGCGGCGCTGTACAACCTCTCCACGGTCCTGACCCTGTCCCTGGGCGTCCTGTGCGGTCTCGTCGGCCTCTATGTCGTGGACTTCGCGGTGTCCTTGTTCCTCATTGACGGCGGAGTGCTGGCCAAGCAGGTGGGCCGCTCGGTCGGACTGGGCGACTACGCGCGCCTGGCGTCGCTGGCGAGCGCGGCGGCCATCGTGGGTGGAGCCCTCGGATCCGAATTCGAGAGCGACGAAGCGGTCCGCCGCGCCGCCTACGGCAAACGGGAACGCCAGCGCCGCGAGCAAGCGGAGCGTGAACGCCAGGAGGCCGACACCGCGCAGTCGGGGTAGGCGTCGGCAGTGTGGACCGATGGCCCCCGCGCATGGCGTCATGCACGGGGGCCGCATCACGAAGGTGATGCCTTAATGACTCCCCCGGCATCCTCCTGGTCCACTTGCGCGGGCCGTCCTCAAGGGAGGGGCAGGCCGTCGTGGCGAACGGACTGGGCTTCACCGCGGGTCAGGTTCCCGCCGTCCCCGGGGGAGACATGCCGGTGGATTTCGCCGGCCAGGTGAGGCAGACGTTCGCCAATCTGGCAACGGTGCTCGCGGAGGCCGCCTCGGATCTGTCCGAGGCGGTGAAGGTCAATGCCCACCTGGTCGAGGAAGACCGCATGGAGGAGTTCAACGAGATCTACCGCGAGATCTTCGGACCCGATCACATGCCGGCCCGGACCACCGTCGCCGTAGGACTGTGGGGAGTGCGCCTCGAAGTGGACTGCGTCGCGGTATGTCCCTCGGAATCACACGCGTAGGCGGGAGAATGTGATGACAACGAGCGCGCACCACACAGACCGCGGACCCCGATGACTCCTTGACGGGGAAGCTCCAGGAGGTCGGCTTCCCGGCCCTCGGCGACTTCCTTGAAGAGAGGTTCGTCGATCCGCGGATCCATGCACTTGTGCCGGACGGGAAGATTGTCGGCCGGGCGGTGACGTTGAGGATCGTGCCACCGGATGCCACCCCGATGGCCGAGGCGCTGGACCTGCTGGGCCCCGTGGACGTGCCGGTGGTCGACACCGGGCAGAACCTCACCCACGCTCCGATCGGCGCTGTCACCGGCTGTGTCGCGCGGGCCGCGGGCGCGGCGGGCGTCGTGGTCGACGGAGTTGTCACCGATCTGCGGGAACTGCCGGGGATACGGCGCGAGGCGGAGCCGCTGGTGCGGGCGCTGGAGGAGCTGACGAGCGCCGTGGGCCGGACACTACTGGAACGGGGACGTCGAGCCGGCCCGGCAGGAGGGGCGCGCTCAGCTGGGCGAGGCGGAGAAACAGGTGGCCCGTGCGGAGGGCGAGGGCGCGCCCCGGCCGCCGACGGAGGAGGGCTGAGCCGGCCCCGCGGGGCGGCCGGGACGGTGGCCGCGGACGACGCCGGAAGAGAGCCCGCCGTACAGTTGCTCGTATGGTGGACGCGGATGTGTCGACCTCGGCCGGGGCCGCCGAACGGATGCTCGAGGAGCTGGTCAGCGCCGCCGAGCAAGCCTCACCTGCGGAGTTCCCGGAGGTCCTGAACCGCTATGCCGGGGCCATGGGCCTGGGCCGTGCCGTCGTCCATCTGATCGATCTCCAGCAGCGGCTGCTGCTGCCGCTGGCAGAGGACGAGACGGAACTCCCGGTGGACGCCTCCCTCGCCGGATGGGCGTACCGCACGGACGCCCTGCGGGTGGAGGAGGACGGCTCGGGCGGGCTGGTCGTATGGCTGCCGCTGGCCAACGGGGCCGAGCGGCTGGGAGTCCTGCGACTGCGGATGGAGTCCCTGAACGGGCTGCGGCTGTGGCGCTCGCGGGCGCTGGCCTCGCTCCTCGGCTTGGTGATCACCTCCAAGCGCACCTACATCGACACGTTCGCGCAGCGCACCCGGACCCGGCCCATGCAGCTGTCCACGGAGATGGTGCGGGCCTTTCTGCCGCCACGTTCGATCGGCACCGGCCGGGTGGTCTCCACCGCGGTCCTGGAGCCCGCGTACGAGCTGGGAGGCGATGCCTTCGACCATTCGTTCACCGCGGACGTGCTGCACGCCACGATCCTCGACGGCATGGGCCACGATCTGGCGTCCGGCCTCGCCACCTCCGTGGCCATGGCGGGGTCACGCAACGCCCGGCGCACGGGCGCCGACCTGGCCTCGCTCGTCGGCGCCGTGGACTCGGCGCTGTCGACCTGGCTGCCGGATCAGTTCTGCACCGGCATCTTCACCCAGTTGCACATGCCCACGGGGGTGCTGCGCTGGTCCGACTGCGGCCATCCGTCCCCCTTGCTCATCCGCCGCCACCGGCTGCTGGAGAAGGAACTGGAGCGGCCTTCCGAGCCTCCGTTGGGGCTGCCCGCCAGCCTGGCCGCCAGTGCCCGGCAGATACACGAGGCGGCCCTGGAACCCGGTGACCGGATTCTGCTGTACACCGACGGTGTCGTGGAATCGCGCAATGAGGGAGGCGAACAATTCGGCCTGGACCGCTTCACCGACCACATCATCCGGTCGACGGCCGCCGGGCAGAACGCCACGGAGGTGCTCCGCCTGCTCATTCACGCCATCGTCGACCGCCGGCGCGACGAACTCAGCGACGACGCCACGATTCTGATGATCGAATGGTGGCCGCCGGGACCGTAAGACGATGTCCCCCGTGGTGAACGAGCCTCTCGACATGGTGTACCTGGCCACGGCCACGATGGATTCGCACGGCGTCGTGACCGGGTGGAGCGAGGGCGCCCAGCGGCTGCTCGCCTACCGGCCCGAGGAGATCGTGGGGCGAGCGGTGACCGAGCTGTGGGCCGGGGAGACCGCCGTCGAGGCGGTCGGGCGCTGTCTGGCCGGCCGGTCGAGGTGGAGCGGACGGGTGGGGCTGTGCCACCGAGACGGCCATCGTATGGAGGCGGAGGCGCTGGCGCACCGCGTGGTGGCGGACGGCGGTGCCACCGGGTGGCTCCTGGTGTCCGCCGTCGCGCGGGAACCGCGTCCGCCCGAGGCCGACGCGGCTGTGGGGGCGTTCACCCAGGCCCCGTGCGTGCTCGCGGCCTTCGATACGGACCTGCGGCTGGTACGGGCGAACGCCGAGATGGAGGCGGCGGCCGCCCTCACCGAGGATCGGATGCGCGGTATGCGCCTGGTCGAGCTCCTGTCGCATCCGGAGAGCGAGAAGACCGAGGAGGGCATGCGCCGCGTGCTGGAAAGCGGCGAACGGCAGGTCCTGGAGGCTTATCTGCGGGTGCCGGGGGAGAGCCGCGAGCACGCCTGGACGATCTCGCTCGCGCCGCTCAAGGACCGGACGGACCGCGTGTACGGCGTGTGCTTCGCCGCGTATGACACGGCCCGCCGGCACCAGGCCCAGGAGCGGCTGCTGCTGCTGAACGAGGCGGGGAAGCGCATCGGCTCCACCCTGGACCTCGCGCATGTCGCCCATGAACTGGCCGACGTGGCCGTCCCCCGGGTCGCCGATTTCGTCGGCGTCGACCTGCTCACCTTTCTCGACCAGGGTGAGGAACCCCCCTCGGGCCCGCTGTCCGGTCCCATCACCATGCGCCGCGCCGCCCATCGCTCCGTCCTCCCCGGAACCCCGGAGGCCGTGGCCGACGTGGGCGAACTGGACACCCACCCGGAGTCCTCACCGTCGGCCGCATGCCTGGCCGAGGGCCGGGCCATCCTCTACCAGGTGACCGACGAGCTCATGGTCCGGTGGGACGCCCTCGATCCGGTACGGGCCGCCCGGATCCGGGAGTACGGGATCCACTCGGAGCTGGTGGTGCCGATGCGCACCCGCGGTGTCACCCTTGGCGTGGTGTTCCTCGCGCGCCACCGGACGCCGGTGCCGTTCGAGAAGGACGACCTGCTGCTGGCCGAGGAAATCACGGCCCGAGCGGCCGTATGTGTGGACAACGCACGCCGCTACAAGCGCGAGCGCATGACGGCCAGGGCTCTGCAGCGCAATCTGCTGCCGCGGCGCCTGCCCGACCTGGCCGCGGTGGAGGTCACCTCGCGCTATCTGCCCTCGGAAACCTGGGCCGGCGTGGGCGGCGACTGGTTCGACGTGATCCCGCTCTCCGGCGCTCGCGCCGCCCTGGTGGTCGGCGACACCGTGGGCCGCGGCGTCGAGGCGTCCGCCACCATGGGGCACCTCCGCAGCGCCATACGCACCCTGGCCGATATCGATCTGCCGCCCGGCGAGCTGCTCACCCACCTCGCCGATCTCGTGACCCGGCTGGCCGCCGAGGACGATCCCGAACCCCCCGAGGCCACCGGCGCCACCTGCCTGTACGCGGTCTACGACCCGGTCTCCCGCCACTGCACGCTCGCCAGCGCCGGCCACCCCCCGCCCGCCGTGGTCACCGCGGACGGCAGCGCCGACATCCTCGACGTCCCCAACGGCCCGCCCCTCGGCCTCAGCACCCTGCCCTTCGAGGCGGTCGAGACCGAATTGTCCGAGGGCAGTGTCCTCGCCCTCTACACCGACGGCCTGGTCGAGGGCCACGACCGCGCGATCGACGAGGGACTGGAGGCGCTGTGCGAGGCCCTGGCCCAGCCGGGCCCGTCCCTGGACGCCCTCGGCGACACCGTCCTGCGGACTCTGCTCCCCGCCCGCCCCGAAGACGATGTCGCCCTGCTCCTCGCCCGCGCCCGGGCCCTCGGCCCCGACCGGGTCGCCACCTGGGAGATCCCCCCGGAACCCGCCGTCGTCTCCCGGATCCGGCGGGAGGTCACCGCCCGACTGATGGACTGGGGACTGGAGAGGCTGGTCCTCACCACCGAGCTGGTCGTCAGCGAATTGGTCACCAACGCGATCCGCTACGGCAGCCCGCCCATCCGGCTGCGCCTGATTCGCGACCGCGCGCTCATCTGCGAGGTCTCCGACTTCAGCAGCACGGCACCGCATCTGCGCCGGGCCCGCGCGCTCGACGAGGGCGGCCGCGGCCTCTTCCTGGTGGCCCAACTCGCCCAGCGCTGGGGCACTCGCCTGGAGGTCCATGGCAAGACCATCTGGGCCGAGCAGGATCTCTCAGACGACTGAGCGGGGCCGAGGGGCGCCGCCCCACCACCCCCGCCGGCTGCGGTCGCGTTCGAAGTGCCCTGGTGAGACCGTGAAGGGCAGGGCGACCCGTCTCCCACGGCAGGCGGCACGTGCCGCCATCGCAGCGGGGCCGCAGGACATGACGGCCGCGCCACCATCCATCCACCATCACTCGCGGCCTCGGGCCGGGTGACGGCAGTGGTCGCATGCGTGTGGTGGTGAGCGAGGAGTGATCATGAAAGCAGCCGTATACGAAGGACCGCGGAACGTCGCGGTCGAGGAGAAGCCCGACCCGAAGATCGAGCACCCCTGCGACGCGATCGTCAAAATCACCACCACCAATATCTGCGGCTCCGATCTGCACATGTACGAAGGGCGTACGTCGTTCGAGAAGGGCCGCATCTTCGGGCACGAGAACCTGGGGCAGGTCATCGAGGTCGGCTCGGCGGTCAGAAAGCTCAAGGTCGGCATGTATGTGGTGCTGCCGTTCAACATCGCCTGCGGTTTCTGCAAACAGTGCGAGCGCGGCTTGACCAACTACTGCCTGACCATGCAGCCGGAGCCCTCGGCCGCCGGAGCCGCTTACGGCTTCGCGGACATGGGGCCGTACCAGGGTGGCCAGGCCGAGTTCCTGCGCGTGCCGTACGCGGACTTCAACGCGCTGCGGCTGGACGAGGACGCCGAAGAGCGCCAGACGGACTACGTGATGCTGGCCGATATCTTCCCCACCGGCTACCACGCCACCGAGATGGCGGGCGTCAAGCCCGGGGACCAGACCGTCATCTACGGTGCGGGTCCCGTGGGGCTGATGGCGGCCTACTCGGCGGTGATCAAGGGTGCTGGACGGGTGTGGGTGTGCGACTTCCACACCGATCGGCTGCGCAAGGCCGAGGAGATCGGCGCTATGCCGATCGATATGCGCGAGCAGGACCCGGGCGAGGTCATCAAAGAAGCCACTTTGGGGCTCGGCGCCGACAACGGCTGCGAGTGCGTCGGCTACCAGGCCCATGACCCGTCGGGCCACGAGGACGCCTCCCGCACGATGAACAGCCTGATCGAGAACGTCCGCTTCACCGGGTGCATCGGCGTGGTGGGCGTGTTCGTCCCCGAGGACCCCGGCGGCAGGGAATACCAGCCCCAGATCGGCGACTTCGAGGCCAAGGGCAAGGTACCCATCGACTGGGGCAAGCTCTGGTTCAAGGGCCAGAAGATCGGCACCGGCCAGGCGCCGGTGAAGAGGTACAACCGCCGGCTGCGCGACCTGATCGCCGGGGGCAAGGCCAAGCCCAGCTGGGTGGTCTCCCATGAGCTTCCGCTGGACCAGGCCCCCGACGCCTATGACCACTTCGACCGCCGGGACGAGGGCTGGACCAAGGTCATCCTGCACCCGGACGGTTCCGGCTGACCCGGCGGCCGGGCGCCGCTGTCCCGGTGCCCCGAGGCCCACGGGGCCGGGGCGCATCCTGGCCGCGCGGGCTGCCATCCTTGCCCGGGTCGGCCTGGGAAGCGGCGAGCCGGTATGCCCGGGTGTGGGCCGCCCGGATCGCGCCTGCTCGTACCTGTCCTCGGTGGCGGTCTGGGGCGGCGAAATTAGACCCCACAAGCGCGGACGTTCGTGCGTCCGATTTGTCACCCTTGGGGAGAGAGTCTGCTAACCGATCCCGTTCC
>NZ_JAERRG010000110.1 GCF_016741935.1 Streptomyces endocoffeicus
ACGGAGTCGTCGGGGGCGGCCGAGGCGTCCGTGCTCGGGCAGGACGCGGTCGACCATCCCCTCCTCGGCGCCGCGATCACTCCCGCCGACGGCGACCGCCGCGTGTTCACGAGCCGGCTGTCGCTGAAGACCCATCCATGGCTCGCCGACCACGTCGCCCTGGGCACCGTGCTGCTGCCCGGGACGGCCTTCGTCGAGCTGGCGGTCCGGGCCGGTGATGAGGTCGGCTGCGGCTTCCTCGAAGAACTGACCCTGCGGAGCCCGCTCGTCCTCCCCGAGGACGGCAGCGTCCAGATGCAGGTGCTGGTGGGCGAGCCCGACGACGCCGGAGCCCGGACCGTGACCGTCCACGCGCGGTCGGAGGACGGGGACGCGCCGTGGACGCGCTGTGCGGAGGGGGTCCTCGCGGACCGCGCGGCGGGGTCCGTGTCCGACCTCGCCGTCTGGCCGCCGCCCGGGGCCGCCGAGATGCGCGTGGACGGGGCCTACGAGCTGCTCCAGGCCCGCGGCTACGACTACGGCCCGGTCTTCCAGGGCCTCAGGGCCGCGTGGCGCCGCGGCGACGACGTGTTCGCCGAGGCCGTCCTCGACGGCGATGCGCATGCGGACGCCCGGCGGTTCGGTCTGCACCCCGCGCTGCTCGACGCCGCCCTCCACGCGACCCTGCTGGAGGACGACCGGCCCAGCGAGTCCGGGACGGTGCTCCCGTTCGCCTGGAACGGGGTGGCGCTCCACACGACCGGCGCGTCCGCGCTGCGCGTGCGGCTCACCCGGCAGGGGCCGGAGAAGCTCGCCATCGCCGTCGCGGACGAGTCCGGCGCCCCGGTGCTGTCGGTGGAGTCGGTGTTGACCCGCCCGGTCTCGGCGGCACAGCTCGCCGGCGCGGGCGGGGCCGCGGTCCACGACTCCCTGTTCCGCGTCGAATGGACGCCGTGCGCGGTGCCCGCCGGCGCCCCCGGCCTTTCGTCCCGTCCCTGGGAGGAGGTGGGCGACGGCGGCGACGACGTCCCCGACCTGGTTGTGCTGCGCACTGAGCCGGGGAGTGGCCTCGACACCGTCCACGCCGTCACCCACCGCGTGCTCGCCACCGTGCAGGAGTGGCTCGCCGGCGAGCGGTTCGCCGCGACCCGGCTGCTCGTGGCGACCCGGGGCGCGGTCGCGCTGCCCGGCGAGGACGTCGCGGACCTCGCCGGAGCCGCCGTCTGGGGCCTCGTCCGCTCCGCGCAGTTGGAGAACCCCGGCCGGATTCTGCTCGTCGACGGCGATGTGGACCAGGAGGACGCGCCCGCCGCCGCGTCCCTCGCCGCGACCGGGGAACCGCAACTCGTGATCCGCGGCGGCACGCCGCACAAGGCACGCCTGGCGCGCGTGCCGGTCGAGGGCGGCGCCGACGGCGACGCACCTCCCGCCGCGTTCGGCCCTGAGGGGACCGTGCTCGTCACCGGCGGCATGGGCACGCTCGGCCGGCTGGTCGCCCGGCATCTGGCCGCGCACCACGGCGTCCGGCGCCTCCTGCTGACGGGCCGCACCGTCTCGGAGGACGCCGCCGCGCTCCGCGCCGAACTCGCCGATCTCGGCGCCGAGGCGTCGATCGTCCCGTGCGATGTCGGGGACCGGGGCGCGGTCGCCGCGCTGCTCGCCGGCGTCGACCCTCGCCACCCGCTGCGCGGCGTTGTGCATGCCGCGGGCACCCTCGACGACGGCGTCATCGGATCGCTGACCCCGGAGCGGATCGACGCCGTCTTCCGGCCGAAGGTCGATGGCGCCGCCCACCTGCACGAGCTGACCAGGGACATGGACCTGTCGGCGTTCGTGCTGTTCTCCTCCGAAGCGGGAGTCTCCGGCAGCGGCGGCCAGGGCAACTACGCGGCGGCCAACGCCTTCCTCGACGGGCTCGCCGCGCACCGCCGCTCCCGGGGGCTCGCCGGGCAGTCGCTGGCGTGGGGCCTGTGGGCGGACGACAGCGGGATGACGTCCCAGATGTCGGCGGTCGACCGGCATCGCATGCGGCGTTCCGGCATCAACGGCATGACCGCCGAGCAGGGCCTCGACCTGTTCGACCGGGCCACCGCAGTCGATGACGCGACCGTGGTGCCGTTCGCCCTCGACCCCACCGCGCTCGCGACGGGCGCCGCCGACCTGCCGCCGCTGTTCCGGGGCCTGACGCGCGGCCGGTTCCGGCGCGCCGCCGCAGGAGGCTCCGCCGGACCGGAGGCGCTGCGCCGCCGCCTGGCGGGCGTGCCGGCCGCCGACCGCGGCGCCCTCCTGGTAGACCTCGTCCGGGCGAAGGCCGCCGCGGTGCTCGGCCACTCCTCGCCCGACGAGGTTGCCACGGACCGCGCCTTCCGGGAGATCGGCTTCGACTCGCTGACCGCCCTGGAACTGCGCAACCAGCTCAACCTCGCGACCGGGCTCCGGCTGCCCGCCACGCTGGTGTTCGACCACCCCGACGCGGAGGCCGTGGCCGCGTACCTCGCGGACCTCCTCCTCGGCGCCGGCGGCCTCGCGGACGCCGAGCGGACCAGCACGGCGCCGCGGCCCGCCGACGGCGAACCGATCGCGATCGTCGCCATGGCCTGCCGCTATCCCGGTGGCGTCGGCTCGCCGGAGGACCTGTGGCGGCTGGTCGCCGAGGGCCGCGACGCCGTCACCGGCTTTCCCGCCGACCGGGGCTGGGACATCGACGCGATCTACGACCCGGAACCGGGCAAGGCGGGTAAGTCCTACACGCGGTCGGGCGGTTTCCTGCACGGCGCCGCCGACTTCGACCCCGCCTTCTTCGGGATCAGCCCGCATGACGCGCTCGGCATGGACCCGCAGCAGCGGCTGCTGCTGGAGACGTCCTGGGAACTGCTCGAACGGGCGGGGATCCGCCCGGCGTCGCTGAAGGGCAGCCAGACCGGCGTGTTCGTCGGAATCATGCACCACGACTACGTGGGCAGCAGCTCCGCCGGAGCGGTCGCCTCCGGCGTCCTCTCCTACACCTACGGCCTCGAAGGCCCCGCGCTGACCGTGGACACGGCGTGCTCGTCGTCGCTGGTCGCGATGCACCTGGCCGCGCAGGCGCTGCGGTCCGGCGAATGCTCGCTCGCGCTCGCCGGCGGCGCGACCGTCATGGCGACGTCCGAGGTCCTCACCTTCTTCGGCCTGCAACGCGCCCTCGCGGTGGACGGCCGCTGCAAATCGTTCGCCGACGCGGCGGACGGCACCGGCCTGTCCGAAGGCGCCGGGATGCTTCTGC
>NZ_JAERRG010000111.1 GCF_016741935.1 Streptomyces endocoffeicus
GGGTGTGGGTGACGGGGTACGGGTCGTTGTTTGAGAACTGCACAGTGGACGCGAGCATCTGTGGCCAAGTTTTTAAGGGCGCACGGTGGATGCCTTGGCACCAGGAACCGATGAAGGACGTGGGAGGCCGCGATAGGCCCCGGGGAGCTGTCAACCGAGCTTTGATCCGGGGGTGTCCGAATGGGGAAACCCGGCAGTCGTCATGGGCTGTCACCCGCTGCTGAACACATAGGCAGTGTGGAGGGAACGCGGGGAAGTGAAACATCTCAGTACCCGCAGGAAGAGAAAACAACCGTGATTCCGGGAGTAGTGGCGAGCGAAACTGGATGAGGCTAAACCGTATGTGTGTGATACCCGGCAGGGGTTGCGCATGCGGGGTTGTGGGAGTGAGCTTCAGTCGTCTGCCGGCGGCTGGGTGAGTCAGAAACCATTGCGATAGGCGAAGGACATGCGAAAGGTCCGGCGTAGAGGGTAAGACCCCCGTAGCTGAAATCGTAGTGGCTTGCTTGCTTATTTCCCAAGTAGCACGGGGCCCGAGAAATCCCGTGTGAATCTGGCGGGACCACCCGCTAAGCCTAAATATTCCCTGGTGACCGATAGCGGATAGTACCGTGAGGGAATGGTGAAAAGTACCGCGGGAGCGGAGTGAAATAGTACCTGAAACCGTGTGCCTACAAGCCGTGGGAGCGTCGGACATCAGCTTGCTGGTGTCTCGTGACTGCGTGCCTTTTGAAGAATGAGCCTGCGAGTTTGCGGTGTGTTGCGAGGTTAACCCGTGTGGGGAAGCCGTAGCGAAAGCGAGTCCGAATAGGGCGGTTTAGTAGCGCGCTCAAGACCCGAAGCGGAGTGATCTAGCCATGGGCAGGTTGAAGCGGAGGTAAGACTTCGTGGAGGACCGAACCCACCAGGGTTGAAAACCTGGGGGATGACCTGTGGTTAGGGGTGAAAGGCCAATCAAACTCCGTGATAGCTGGTTCTCCCCGAAATGCATTTAGGTGCAGCGTCGTGTGTTTCTTGCCGGAGGTAGAGCACTGGATAGGCGATGGGCCCTACCGGGTTACTGACCTTAGCCAAACTCCGAATGCCGGTAAGTGAGAGCGCGGCAGTGAGACTGTGGGGGATAAGCTCCATGGTCGAGAGGGAAACAGCCCAGAGCATCGACTAAGGCCCCTAAGCGTACGCTAAGTGGGAAAGGATGTGGAGTCGCAGAGACAACCAGGAGGTTGGCTTAGAAGCAGCCATCCTTGAAAGAGTGCGTAATAGCTCACTGGTCAAGTGATTCCGCGCCGACAATGTAGCGGGGCTCAAGCGTACCGCCGAAGTCGTGTCATTGCAGCATGTGGTCCAACGACCGCTGTGATGGGTAGGGGAGCGTCGTGTGCCGGGTGAAGCAGCCGCGTAAGCGAGTTGTGGATGGTTCACGAGTGAGAATGCAGGCATGAGTAGCGATACACACGTGGGAAACGTGTGCGCCGATTGACTAAGGGTTCCTGGGTCAAGCTGATCTGCCCAGGGTAAGTCGGGACCTAAGGCGAGGCCGACAGGCGTAGTCGATGGACAACCGGTTGATATTCCGGTACCCGCTTTGAAACGCCCAGTATCGAATCCTCTGATGCTAAGGCCGTGAAGCCGCCCTGATCTCTTCGGAGTTGAGGGGAGTGGTGGAGCCGCCGGTCCAAGGTGGTAGTAGGTAAGTGATGGGGTGACGCAGGAAGGTAGTCCAGCCCGGGCGGTGGTTGTCCCGGGGTAAGGGTGTAGCCCGAGGGGTAGGTAAATCCGTCCCTCATGCAGGGTGAGACCTGATGCCGAGCCGATTGTGGTGAAGTGGATGATCCTATGCTGTCGAGAAAAGCCTCTAGCGAGTTTCATGGCGGCCCGTACCCTAAACCGACTCAGGTGGTCAGGTAGAGAATACCGAGGCGTTCGGGTGAACTATGGTTAAGGAACTCGGCAAAATGCCCCCGTAACTTCGGGAGAAGGGGGGCCATTGCTGGTGATGGGATTTTCTCCTTGAGCTGGTGGTGGCCGCAGAGACCAGCGAGAAGCGACTGTTTACTAAAAACACAGGTCCGTGCGAAGCCGTAAGGCGATGTATACGGACTGACGCCTGCCCGGTGCTGGAACGTTAAGGGGACCGGTTAGTCACATTTCGGTGTGGCGAAGCTGAGAACTTAAGCGCCAGTAAACGGCGGTGGTAACTATAACCATCCTAAGGTAGCGAAATTCCTTGTCGGGTAAGTTCCGACCTGCACGAATGGCGTAACGACTTCTCGACTGTCTCAACCATAGGCCCGGTGAAATTGCATTACGAGTAAAGATGCTCGTTTCGCGCAGCAGGACGGAAAGACCCCGGGACCTTTACTATAGCTTGATATTGGTGTTCGGTTCGGCTTGTGTAGGATAGGTGGGAGACTGTGAACTCTGGACGCCAGTTCAGGGGGAGTCATTGTTGAAATACCACTCTGGTCGTGCTGGATGTCTAACCTGGGTCCGTGATCCGGATCAGGGACAGTGTCTGGTGGGTAGTTTAACTGGGGCGGTTGCCTCCTAAAGGGTAACGGAGGCGCCCAAAGGTTCCCTCAGCCTGGTTGGCAATCAGGTGTTGAGTGTAAGTGCACAAGGGAGCTTGACTGTGAGACCGACGGGTCGAGCAGGGACGAAAGTCGGGACTAGTGATCCGGCGGTGGCTTGTGGAAGCGCCGTCGCTCAACGGATAAAAGGTACCCCGGGGATAACAGGCTGATCTTCCCCAAGAGTCCATATCGACGGGATGGTTTGGCACCTCGATGTCGGCTCGTCGCATCCTGGGGCTGGAGTCGGTCCCAAGGGTTGGGCTGTTCGCCCATTAAAGCGGTACGCGAGCTGGGTTTAGAACGTCGTGAGACAGTTCGGTCCCTATCCGCTGTGCGCGTAGGAGTCTTGAGAAGGGCTGTCCCTAGTACGAGAGGACCGGGACGGACGAACCTCTGGTGTGCCAGTTGTCCTGCCAAGGGCATGGCTGGTTGGCTACGTTCGGGAGGGATAACCGCTGAAAGCATCTAAGCGGGAAGCCTGCTTCGAGATGAGGGCTCCCACCCACTTGATGGGTTAAGGCTCCCAGTAGACGACTGGGTTGATAGGCCAGATATGGAAGCCGGGTGACCGGTGGAGTTGACTGGTACTAATAGGCCGAGGGCTTGTCCTCAGTTGCTCGCGTCCACTGTGT
>NZ_JAERRG010000112.1 GCF_016741935.1 Streptomyces endocoffeicus
GACCGGGGTCGCTCTCACCGAGCCGGTGACGATCGGCGAAGGAACCGTGCTGATCACCGGCGGCACCGGGAGCCTCGGCTCCCTCATCGCCCGCCACCTCGTGACCGAACACGGCGTCCGCGACCTCGTCCTCACCAGCCGCCAGGGACCCGACGCGGGCGGCGCCACCGAACTCACCACCGAACTCCAACAACACGGCGCCCGCGTCCGCACCATCTCCTGCGACCTCACCGACCGCGCCGCCCTCGCTCGCCTCATCGACGAGACCGGCCCGCTCACCGGCGTTATCCACGCGGCCGGGGCGCTGGCCGACGCCACCATCGACCACCTCGACACCGACGCCCTGACCACCACCTTCGCCCCCAAGGCCGACGCCGCCTGGCACCTCCACGAACTCACCCGCGACCAGGATCTGACCCTCTTCGTCGTCTTCTCCTCGCTGGCCGGCATGCTCGGCAGCGCCGGACAGGCCAACTACGCGGCCGCCAACAGCTTCCTCGACGCCCTGATCGCCCACCGCCGCCACCAAGGCCTGCCCGGCACCTCACTCGCCTGGGGTTCGTGGGAACGCACCAGCGGCATGACCCGCCACCTTGTCCGCGCGGACCACGACCGGCTGGCCCGTTCCGGCCTGCGGCCGCTCACCGACGAGCAGGGCCTGAAGCTCTTCGATGCCGCGCTGGCCACGGACCTCGAGCAGGTGGTGACGGCCATGTTCGACCTGTCCACCAGCGGGCGCTCCGGCGCGGTGCCGGTCCTGCTGCGCGGGCTGGTGCGCACGCCGCGCCGACAGGCCGTCGGGACGAGCGCCGGCGGGGACGAGTCCTGGACGCGACGGATCGCGATGCTGGCCCCGGAGGACCGGGAGCAGTCGGTGCTGGCATCGGTGATCGAGCAGGTGGCCCAGGTGCTCGGGCATCCGGACCCCGGCGCCATTGAGCCGGACCAGGCGTTCAAGAGCCTCGGCTTCGACTCCCTGACCGCCGTGGAGTTCCGCAACCAGCTGTCGGCGATGACCGGGCTCCGGCTGCCCGCCACACTCGTCTTCGACTATCCGGCGGCCGACGCTGTCACGCGGCACCTGCTGGACCAGGTCTCCCCCGCCCCGACGGCCGCCGGGCCCGAGGACGAGATGGACGAGCACGAGCTGCGCCGGGTCCTGGCGCGCGTGCCGGTCGCCCGGTTCCGCGATGCCGGCGTGCTGGAGGCGCTGCTGAAGCTGGCCGGCCCTGACCCGGCGCAGGCACCGGACGCGGCCGAGCCCGACGAGGACGACCTGATCGACGCCATGGACGCCGAGGCGCTGATCCGGCACGTGATGGACGGAACCGAAGCCTGAGGGGCGCGATGATGACCAATGAACAGCTTGTCGAGGCGCTGCGCGTGTCGGCCAAGGAGAACGCCCGGCTACGCCGGGAGAACACCTCGCTTCAGGAGGGGGCGGCCGAGCCGATCGCCATCGTGGGGATGGCCTGTCGGCTGCCCGGCGGGGTCGACTCGCCGGAGTCGCTGTGGGAGCTGATGGCCTCGGGCGGGGACGCGGTCTCGCCGTTCCCCACCGATCGCGGTTGGGACCTGGACGGCCTGTACGACCCGGATCCGGACCACCCGGGCACCGCGTACGTCCGCGAGGGCGGCTTCCTCGACCAGGCCGGTGCCTTCGACCCGGACCCGTTCGGGATCTCACCGCGCGAGGCACTGGCCATGGACCCTCAGCAGCGACTGCTGCTGGAGACCACCTGGGAGGTGCTGGAACGTGCCGGCATCGACCCCACCTCACTCCGCGGCAGCCGCACCGGCGTCTTCACCGGCATCATGTACCAGGACTACGTGACCCGCCTGCGCGGCTTCCCCGCCGAGTTGGAGGGCTACCTCGGCAACGGCAGCGCGTCCAGCGTGGCGTCCGGTCGGGTCTCGTACACCTTCGGCTTCGAGGGCCCGGCCGTCTCACTGGACACCGCCTGCTCCTCCTCCCTGGTCGCCCTGCACCTCGCCGTGCGGGCGCTGCGCTCCGGCGAGTGCTCGCTGGCGGTCGCCGGCGGCGTCACGGTGATGTCCGTCCCACACCCGTACGTGGAGTTCAGCCGGCAGCGGGGGCTGGCCGTCGACGCGCGGTGCAAGGCATTCGACGCGGCCGCGGACGGCACCGTGCTCAGCGAGGGCGTCGGCCTGCTGCTGGTGGAGCGGCTGTCGGACGCCCTGCGCCTCGGACACCAGGTGCTGGCGGTTGTACGCGGCACCGCCGTCAACCAGGACGGCGCCTCCAACGGCCTCACCGCCCCCAACGGCCCCTCCCAACAACGCGTCATCAACACCGCACTCGCCAACGCCCGACTCACCCCCGCCGACATCGACCTCATCGAGGCACACGGCACCGGCACCAGGCTCGGTGACCCGATCGAGGCCCAGGCCCTGATCGCCACCTACGGACAACACCGCGACCAGCCCGTGTGGCTCGGATCGCTGAAGTCCAACATCGGCCACACCCAAGCCGCCGCCGGAGTCGCCGGCGTGATGAAGGCGGTCCTGTCGATGCGGCACGGGGTCATGCCCAAGACCCTCCATGCCGACGAACCGACCCCCGAAGTCGACTGGACCACCGGCACCGTCGAACTCCTCACCGAACCCCGCGACTGGCCCACCACCGACCAACACCCCCGCCGCGCGGCCATCTCCTCCTTCGGCGTCAGCGGCACCAACGCCCACGTCATCCTCGAACAGACCCCCACCACACCAGAACCCGACACCTCACAGACACCCCCGACCGGACCGGTGCCCTGGATACTCTCCGCACACACCGAACCCGCCCTGCGGGAGCTGGCACGACGGCTGACGGCGCTGGTCGAGAACGAAGAGATATCCGTCCACGACGTGGCACACTCCCTGCTGCACGGTCGCGCGGCGCTGCCCTGCCGCGCGGTCATGATCGGCACCACACGGGAGGACTTCACCGCCGAACTCGACACGCTGACCTGCGGGTCCGGTCGAGCGTCAAAAGTGGCCTTCATCTTCCCCGGCCAGGGATCACAGTGGATCGGCATGGGCCGACACCTGTGGGAAAGCTCCACCGTCTTCCGCGACAGCGTGCTACGCACCGACCACGCACTCACCGAGTTCGTGGACTGGTCCGCCGCAGCCGTACTGGCCGGCGAGCCCGACACACCGGACCTGGACCGGGTGGACG
>NZ_JAERRG010000113.1 GCF_016741935.1 Streptomyces endocoffeicus
GGTCTCACCCTCCGCCAGCGCCGCGAGCCCAGCGGTCAGCTCCTCCACATCCGAGCCCAGAACCACGGCACGGTGCTCGAACACCGCACGGGAACCCACCAGAGCACGCCCCACACCCACCACATCCACGTCACCGTCGGCCTGAGCAGCGCTGACATGCTCCAGCAGCCGACCCGCCTGAGCCGCCAACGCACCCGCACTACGCCCCGACACCACCCACGGCGTCACACCACCACCAACAGCGGAAACCTCCACCTCCACGGACTCATCCACCGGTGCTTCCTCGAGGAGAACGTGTGCGTTAGTCCCCGACACACCGAAGGAAGACACCCCAGCCCGCCGGACCCGCACCCCACGCGGCCAAGCCACCGCCTCAGTCAGCAGCTCAACCGCCCCCGCGCCCCAGTCCACATGCGAGGACGGCTGATCCACATGCAACGTTCGCGGCAGCATCTCGCGGTTCAGGGCCATGACCATCTTGATCACACCACCCACACCCGCAGCCGCCTGCGCATGGCCGATGTTCGACTTCAACGACCCCAGCCACAACGGCCGACCACCCTCACGCTCCCGCCCATATGTAGCCAGCAACGCCTGCGCCTCGATCGGATCGCCCAACCGGGTCCCGGTCCCATGACCCTCAACAGCATCCACATCCGCCGCCGACAACCGCGCGTTGGCCAGCGCCTGCCGGATCACCCGCTCCTGCGACGGACCATTCGGCGCCGTCAACCCATTCGACGCACCATCCTGATTCACCGCGGAACCACGCACCACCGCCAACACCCGATGCCCCCGCACCCGAGCATCCGACAACCGCTCCAACAACAACACACCAACACCCTCGCTGAACCCGGTCCCATCCGCCGCGTCCGCGAACGCCTTGCAGCGGCCGTCGGCCGACAGGCCACGCTGCCGGGAGAACTCCACAAACGTCCCCGGAGTCGACATCACCGCCACACCACCGGCCAACGCCATCGAACACTCACCATTGCGCAATGCCACACTCGCCTGATGCAACGCCACCAACGACGACGAACACGCCGTATCCACCGTCACCGCCGGACCCTCAAGACCAAACACATACGCCACACGCCCGGACATCACACTGGCCGTGTTACCCGTCAGCACATAGCCATCGCTGCCCTCAGGGTGCTGCTGGAACCGTGACAGGTAATCCTGCCCTTGAGTTCCAACGAACACACCGGTCTCAGTACCGCGCACATCAGCCGGATTGATTCCCGCACTCTCCATGGCCTCCCAGGACGCCTCCAACAGCAGCCGCTGCTGCGGATCCATGACCAGTGCCTCACGTGGAGAAATCCCGAAGAACTCCGCGTCGAAATCGGCCGCATCATGCAAGAATCCGCCGCGCAGCTCGGCTGGAGCCGACTCCTGATCCGAGTCCTTGTCGTCCAGGACCCCGGCCGACCAGTCACGATCGGCGGGGAACACGGAGATGGCATCCACGCCGTCCGAGACGAGTCCCCACAAGTCATCCGGTGAGGTCACATCACCTGGATACCGGCAAGACATGCCAACAATGGCTATCGGCTCGCGCGCCCGCTCCTCAACCTCACGCAAACGAGCCCGAGCCTCACGCAAGCCAGTCGTCGCGCGCTTGAGGTGTTCAAGTACCGTGGAGTCTTCCATGGGCCCTGCCCTTTCACTGGAGAGTCACTGATTCGCTCAGAAAGTTCCAAGTTCGTCATTGAGCAGCTTGAGAACTTGGTCCATGTCGGCTGATTCCAAGTCGTCACTCCGTGCCTGCGCGCCATCGTCCAGCCGTGAATCCCCCAATGCCAGGATGAGCCCCTTGAGACGTGCTGAGATCTGATCCCTCTCGTCCTCTCGATAGCGCAGCCGAGAGAGAGTGACTTCCAGCTTGTCGAATTCAGCCAGCACAGTGCGTGCGGACATTTTCGTTTCACTCTGGTCGACGCCACGAATCTGAGAATCCAGGTAGTGCGCAACCGCAAGCGGTGTCGGATGGTCGAAGACCAGCGTCGCCGGCAGACGCATCCCCGTGGTTGTGCTGAGCTGGTTGCGGAGCTCGACCGCGGTGAGCGAGTCGAAGCCCAACTCCTTCAACGCTCGGTCAGGGTCTATGCCGGTGTGACCGCTGTGCCCCAGGACAGACGCGGCGTGGGTAAGGACCAGCTCCAGCAAGAGCTGCTCTCGTTGCTCCGGCGCGGCCTGAGCCATCTGCTCCTTCCATGCCTCCGCACTCTGCTGACCAGCCGCGACCTTGCGATACGGCGCGCGAATCAGTCCCCTCATCAATGCCGGAACCGCGTCAGTGCGCTTCTTGGTCGCCTTCAGGTCCACCTTCATCGACAACACATGGGCCCGCTCCGTTGCCAGGGCAGCGTCGAGTAGGCCGGCGGTCCTCTCTTGTGCGATGTGGCCCCAGGCGAGGGAGAGGGCGGGCAGGCCGTGGGCGTGGCGGTGCTGGGCCAGGGCGTCGAGGAAGGCGTTGGCCGCCGCGTAACTCCCCTGCCCACCGGCACCGAGCGTGGCCGCGGCAGAGGAGTAGAGCACGAACGCCTCCAACCCCATGTCCCGCGTCAGCTCATGCAGATGCCAAGCCGCATCCACCTTCGGAGCCAACACCCGCCGGACACGCTCCTCGGTCAGCCCCTCCACGACACCGTCGTCCACCACCCCCGCGGTGTGCACCACACCCCTGAGCGGCACCTCCGCCGGAACACCAGCCAACAGCTCACGCACCACATCACGATCGGCCACATCACACGCGGCCACGGTGACCGACGCCCCGGCCA
>NZ_JAERRG010000114.1 GCF_016741935.1 Streptomyces endocoffeicus
ACTCCCCGTACGACCACTCCGCACCACCCGCACCAACCACCGCCACCGCCTCCGGGCATGCGGCCGCCCGCTCGTCGAAGAGCTCGCCCAACGGCCGTACAGGAACCTCTCGCTCGGTGGCGTTCCACTCCTCCAGCACCCACGCCCGCTCGCCCGGCCCCAGTACGGCGACCTCACTCACCCGAGCCGCAGGATCCGAAGCGACCTGCTCCAACACCCGCACCAGCCGCTCGGCCAGCCCCTCCACCGTCTGCTCGTCAAAGAGATCGGTGGCATACAGGAACGCACCGTCAATCCCGCCCGGATTGCCGTCACCATCCCGATGCTCGGCCAAATCCAAAGCCAGATCCACCCGTGCCGAAGCCTCCGCCCCCGACTCCAACGGACGCACCCGCAACCCCGGCAGATCCCACAACCGCCCCTCACCCGCAGGCGCCCCCTGAAGCCCCAACGACACCTGAAACAGCGGATTACGCCCCAACGACCGCACAGGGTTGAGATCCTCCACCAACCGCTCAAACGGCACATCCTGATGGGCATACGCGTCCAGATCCGCCTCCCGCACCCGAGACAGCAACTCCACAAAAGTCGGATCGCCACTCACATCACTCCGCAACACCAACGTGTTGACGAAGAACCCCACCAGCCCGTCCAAGGCAGCATCCCCACGCCCCGCCACCGCCGTACCGACCGGAATGTCCTTCCCCGCACCCATCCGCGACAGCAGCAGCGCCAGGGCCGCCTGGACGACCATGAACATCGTGGCCCGCCCGCGCTGGGCGAGCGCCACCAGCCGGGCGTGGACCTGCGGGCTCACCCGGACCGGCATGGAACGGCCACGGAAGGAGGACACGACGGGCCGGGACCGGTCGGTGGGCAGGACGAGCTCCTCCGGTGCGCCGGCCAATGCCTCGCGCCAGTAGCCGAGCTGGCCACTGATCACACTGTCCGGGCCCTCCAGGTCACCCAACACCTCACGCTGCCACAGCGCGTAATCCGCGTACTGCACCGGCAACGGCTCCCAACCGGGAGCGCGGCCCGCCCGCCGGGCCGCATACGCCACCCCGATCTCCCGGCCCAACACACCCATCGACCAGCCATCAACCGCGATGTGATGCGCCACGATCAGCAACACATACTCCGACGGCCCCGTCTCCAACAGCCGCGCCCGCCACGGCAGATCAACGCTCAGATCAAAGCCACGGGCCGAGTGCGCCGTAAGGGCCTGCGGCAACTCCTGCTCCGTCGTTTCCACGACCACGAGCGACGGTCGGCCGGCGCCGTCCGCCAGCACACGCTGGCGCGGCTCGCCGTCGGTCTCGGCCTCGGCCTCGGCCTCGGGAAAGACGGTACGTAAACTCTCGTGCCGGTCGGCGACATCCCCGAGCGCCGCCTCCAGAGCAACCCTGTCGAGCTCGCCGGAAAGCCGGAGCGCCAGCGGCAGGTTGTAGCCCGCGCCTTCCCCCACGCCTTCGAGGCGGTTGAGGAACCACATCCGGCGCTGGGCGTACGACAGGGGTACGGAGTCCGGCCGGGGGCACGGCACCAGCGCGGGGCGGGCCTGGCCGTTCGCGTTGCCTTCTTCCTCGATACGGCGGGAGAGGAGGGCGACCGTGGTGGCGGTGAAGAGCTCACGGATGGTGATCCGGGTGTCGAGCACCGCCCGGACCCGGGCAATGAGCCGCATCGCCAGGAGTGAGTCACCGCCAAGCTCGAAGAAGGAGGCATCAGCGCTGACCCGCTCCACGCCGAGCACCTCGGCGAAAAGCCCACAGAGGATCTCTTCGGTCGGAGTGGCCGGGCCCCGGCCCGCCACGGTGACTGTGGCATCGGGCGCCGGGAGCTTCGCGCGGTCCAGCTTGCCGTTGATCGTCAACGGCAGCGCGTCCAGCACGACGACGGTCGGGACCATGTACTCCGGCAACCGGTCCGCCGCGAACTCCCGCACGGCCGCCACGTCCAGCTCCCCGCTGGGGACCACATACGCGACCAGCCGCTTGTCCCCCGGCCCGTCCTCCCGGACCACCACCGCGACCTGCCCCACACCCTCACAGGCCCCTACCACCGCCTCGATCTCACCGGGCTCAACACGGAAACCACGGACCTTGACCTGCTCATCGACCCGACCCGCGAAGACCAGATCACCATCGGCGGTCCACTTCGCCAGGTCACCACTGCGATACATCCGCCCACCCGGAACAGCGAACGGACACGCGACGAACCGCTCCGCCGATAGCCCCGGCCGACCGATATAGCCCCGGGCCAGACCCGCACCGGCGATATAGACCTCGCCGATCACGCCAACGGGAACCGGCCGAAGGAACGGATCCAGCACAAACACCTTGTTGTTGGGCAGCGGCCGGCCAATAGGGGGCGCAGCCTCCAACCCGGTCTTCAGTGCGGTCGCGGTGGCGGTGGTGATGACGGTGGCCTCGGTCGGCCCGTACGTGTTCCACACCCGCGCACCCGCCGACCACCGCCCGGCCAGCTCCGCACTCAACCGCTCCGCACCCAGCACCCAATTGCCCACACCCGGCACAGCCTTCGGATCCAGCACCCCCAACAGCGACGGCACCACACTCGCCACCCCCACCCCACACCGGCCGACCATCTCCGCCAACGCCTGCGGATCCCTACGCTCCTCCGCACTCGCCACGGCCAAAGTGCCACCAGCCGCAAGCGTGACAACGACATCGAGAACAGCCGCATCGAAGCTGAACGACGCGAACTGCAACGCCACCACACCCGCATCCATC
>NZ_JAERRG010000115.1 GCF_016741935.1 Streptomyces endocoffeicus
CAGCTCGCGCTCGTCGAGCTGTTCCCCGTCGGCGTCCGTTCCTCGGCGAGCGGGCTTGGTTACAACGTCGCCTATGCACTCTTTGGAGGCACCGCCCCCTACATCGCGACGTGGCTGGTCGGCAACGGCCATTCGTCGTGGCCGGGGTTCTACCTCTCGACCCTGTGTTGCCTCTCCGTGGTGGCTGCGGCCCTCGGAATCGGCAACCGGGTGCGGAGCAACTCCGAGTCCGTCGAGACGGTCGGATCGGACATCAGCCCGCAGCGAGCATCCTGAACAACCGCTTGGCAAGGTCGGCATGAATGTGAGGGGGCGTTGACCCCCTCCGTTCTCACAGCTCGATGCGGCCGGCACAGGAGACGATGAAGCCCGTCGGTGGGCCGAAGATGGGCCCGCCGCCTCATGAAGGGGAGGCCGCTCATGACCACGCTTGATGCGCTGCCACTGCGGCAGGAACTGCGCGACCGTCGGGCGTATGGAGCCCCGCAGATCGCCACAGCGGTCAAGCTGAACACGAACGAGAGCCCGTTCCCCCCGCCGCAGGCCCTGCTCGATGCCATCGGTGAATCCTTGAGGGCCGCGGCCTCGGACCTGCATCGCTACCCTGACCCGGACGCCGGTGCGCTTCGGCGCGATCTCGCCGGGTATGTATCGCAAACGGACGGTGCGGAGGTCTCCGCCCAGAACATCTGGGTGGCCAACGGCTCGAACGAGGTCATGCAGCACGTCCTGCAGGCCTTTGGCGGCCCGGGCCGCTCAGCCATGGGATTCGAGCCGACCTATTCCATGTACCGACACCTCACCCTCGGGACCGGCACAAGGTGGATGGCCGAGCAGCGGGGCGACGACTTCTCTCTCAACCTGATCGATGCACGCCGCGCCATCGTCGAACGCCGTCCGGACGTGGTCGTCATCGCCAACCCCAACAGCCCCGACGGGGGCTCGGTGAGCCTCGAAGGCATAGAAACACTAGTGACCGCGGCTCCCGGCATTGTCG
Organism: Streptomyces endocoffeicus; assembly: GCF_016741935.1. GTDB lineage: Bacteria > Actinomycetota > Actinomycetes > Streptomycetales > Streptomycetaceae > Streptomyces > Streptomyces endocoffeicus. The sequence continues at coordinate 998 of NZ_JAERRG010000115.1, forward strand.
TCGTCGACGAGGCGTACGTCGAGTTCTCCGCTCAGACGAGCGCGACGACGCTGGTCGAGCGGCACCCTACGAAGCTCATGGTGTCACGGACCCTGAGTAAGGCTTTCGGCATGGCCGGGATACGCCTTGGCTACCTTGTGGCGCATCCGGCTGTTGTCGAGGCGATGCGCCTGGTCCGGTTGCCGTACCACCTCTCGACGTTTACCCAGGCGGCCGCTCGAGCAGCACTGTCACACCATCAGCGCATGGCGGAAACGGTGCGGTTGCTGATCGCGGAGCGACGACGGGTGACTCAGGAACTGACATCGCTCGGGTTTACGGTCGCCCCCAGCGACGGCAACTTCCTCCTGTTCGGATCATTCCCCGATGCGGCCGCGGCCTGGAACCGCTACGTCGACCGCGGGGTATTGTTGAGGGACGTGGGCATCGACGGGCACCTGCGTACGGCCATCGGGTCCCCGACCGAGAATGACGCGTTCCTCGCCGCGTCATCGGCGATCAGAAACTCCGTTCCCACCCGGCGGCCCGGCACCTGATCTGCTCGCGGACGGCAAGGTAGGGCACCTTCAGCGCGGCCTGTTCGGAGGGGAAGTACAGCATCTCCCCTACCGCAAGGAAGACACCGGCGGTGCCGCCAGCCATCGCCAAGCGCCCATGCGATCGTTGCTGACGCTCTCCAAGACCGCAACGGCGTCGGAACCGACGCTAGGGTCCGTCTTCAAAGATCATTGGGTGGTGGATCATGGTGCGGTGATACGTCGCCATGAACTCACCGATCGGGAGTGGGAGTTACTCGCTCCCCTCATACCGCGGGCCGCGACAGGCCGTCCGCGCGTGGGGGACCGGCAGGTCGTCAACGGGATGGTCTACAAGATCCGGACCGGGATCTCCTGGCGCGACCTGCCGGAACGCTACGGCTCATGGCAGACGGTCTACACCCGCTTTCGTCGCTACGCCCTGGACGGCGTGTTCACCCGGGCCCTCCAGCAGATCCAGGCACGCGCGGACGCAGCCGGCGACATCGACTGGCTCGTCCAGATCGACTCCACCATCGTCCGCGCCCACCAGCACGCCGCCGCGACGGGGCGAAAAGGGGGATCCACCGGCCGGACGAACCGGACGATCACGCCCTCGGCCGATCCCGAGGCGGACTGACCACCAAAATCCACCTCGCCTGCGACGGCCGCGGTCGTCCCCTCGCCGTCCTGCTGACCCCAGGCGAACGCCACGACAGCATCTGCGCACGCCCCCTCCTGGAACGGATCCGGGTCCCGCGCACCGGCCTCGGCCGCCCCCGCTGCAGACCCGACCAGGTGGTCGCCGACAAGGCCTACAGTTCCCGCGGCTTCCGCGCCTACCTGCGACGACGCGGCATCGCGTGCACCATCCCGGAGAAGAACGACCAGCAGAGACACCGCCACAACCGCGGTCGCCACGGAGGCCGGCCACCCGCATTCGACCGGCACATCTACCGCCGACGCAACGTCGTCGAACGCTCCTTCAATCAGCTCAAAGGCTTCCGTGGCATCGCCACCAGATACGACAAGACCGCCACCTCCTACGAAACAGCGGTCAGTCTCGCGTCATTTCTGCTCTGGGCAAGATCCGTTTGAAGACGAACCCTAGTGCCCAGGACCAGGGAGTGAGCATTTTCAGCGTTGCCCCTCCAGAGTGAGTACTGC
>NZ_JAERRG010000116.1 GCF_016741935.1 Streptomyces endocoffeicus
GGTCTTGCCACCATCCGGAGTGTGCCCGGTGAGGTTGTCGAGTGCGGTGGTGAATTCTTCTCGGGTGGAGCCGACGAGGACGGCGCGGTGGGGGAGTGTGGTGGATCGTTGGGTGATGAGGGAGTGTGCGATTTCGTGGACCGAGCCTTCGGTTTCCGTCACGAGTTGACGGGCCATGTCTTTGAGCGCGGCTTCGTTCTGTGCGGAGAGCACCCACGGCATCGGACCGGAGGGTTCCAACGCAAGCCCGACGGGGCCGGAAGGCTCGGCCGCGTCGGAGGGCTCGACGGGCTCCGCTGTCTCCGTCGGCTCGGGCGCGGGCGGTGCCTGTTCGAGGATGACGTGTGCGTTGGTGCCGCTGACTCCGAAGGACGACACGCCCGCGCGTCGGGGGCGTTCGTTCGCGTCCGGCCAGTCGCGGGCCTCGGCCAGTAGCTCGACGGCGCCCGCCGACCAGTCGACCTCGGGGGTCGGCTCGTCGATGTGCAGGCTCTTCGGCATGATGCCGTGGCGCATGGCCATGACGGTTTTGATGATGCCGGCCACTCCGGCGGCGGCTTGGGTGTGGCCGATGTTGGACTTCAACGACCCAAGCCACAGCGGCTGTTCCCGGTCCTGCCCGTAGGTGGCGATCAGGGCCTGGGCCTCGATCGGGTCGCCGAGTTTGGTGCCGGTGCCGTGTGCCTCCACCACGTCCACGTCGGCCGCGGTCAGTCGGGCGTCGGCGAGCGCGGCCTTGATGACCCGCTGCTGGGCGGGGCCGTTCGGCGCGGTGAGGCCGTTCGAGGCGCCGTCCTGGTTGACGGCGGTGCCGCGCACCACCCCCAGCACCGGATGCCCGAGCCGCTGGGCGTCCGACAGCCGCTCGACCAGCAGCAGGCCGACGCCCTCGCTGAGCCCGGTGCCGTCGGCGGACGTGGAGAACGCCTTGCAGCGGCCGTCCCTGGCGAGCCCGCGCTGCCGGCTCAGGTCGGAGAAGATCCGCGGCGTGGCGAACACGGTCACCCCACCGGCGACCGCCAGCGGGCACTCGCCGGCGCGCAGTGCCCGTACTGCCAGGTGCAACGCGGTCAGCGACGAGGAGCAGGCGGTGTCGACCGACATCGCCGGGCCCTCGAAGCCGAAGGCGTACGACACCCGCCCGGACGCGACACTCGCCGCCTCCCCGTTGCCCGCGTAGCTCTCGAGCTCGCCGGGGATCCGCCGTACCCGGGTCGTATAGCTGTTGGCCATCAGCCCGGTGAACACGCCGGTGCGGCTGCCGCGGAGTGAGGTGGGGTCGAGGCCCGCGCGTTCCAGGACCTCCCAGGTGGTCTCCAGGAGCAGTCGCTGCTGCGGGTCCATGGCCACTGCCTCGCGCGGCGAGATGCCGAAGAACGCCGGGTCGAATCCGGTGGCGTTCGTCAGAAAGCCACCCTCCCGCATGTACGAGGTACCCTCCTGGGCCGGGTCGGAGTCGAAGAAGCCTTCCAGGTCCCAGCCCCGGTCGTCCGGGAAGCCGGAGATCGCGTCGGTGCCGGACGACACCAGCTCCCACAGCGCCTCCGGTGAGGTCACGCCGCCGGGGAAGCGGCAGGCCATGCCGATGATGGCGATCGGCTCGGCCGACGCGGACTCGACTTCGGCGAGCCGCTCACGGGTCCGGTAGAGATCCGCCGTGACCCACTTCAGGTAGTCGGTGAGGGTCTTCGAATCAGCCATGCGGTATCAACCTTTTGAGATGAGGGCGAGCCGAGCGGTCAGTTGGAGGCGCGGCCGAATTCCTTGTCGATGAAGCTGAGCAGCTCCGATTCGGAGGCGTCCTCCAACGTGTCGAGGACCTGGGCGCTGCCCGTCGTGGCGGCGGGTGCCGCGGCCGGCGTGTCGAGGCGGGCCAGGATGGAGCGCAACCGGACGGCGATCGCGGTGCCTACCTCGTCGTCCGGCCGGGTGCCGAACAACTGCCGTTCGAAACGCTCCAGGTCGCGCAGCACCTCCGGGGACGACGACCCGCCGTCGCCCAGTGGCCCGAGCTGGGCGAGCAGATGATCGGCGAGCGCGTTCGGCGTGGGGTGGTCGAAGATCAGGGTGGCGGGTAGCCGCAGTCCGGTGGCGGCGGTGACGCGGTTGCGGAACTCGACGGCGGTGAGCGAGTCGAAGCCGGTGTCCTTGAACGCCTGGCCGGGGTCAATCCGGTCGGCGTCGCTATGCCCGAGGACCCGCGCCGACTGCTGGCGGACCAGGTCCAGCACCGCCCGGTCCCGCTCCTCGGGCACCAGCGCGGCGATGCGGTCCGCCCAGCTCTCGCCGGGGACCGTCGCTTGGCGGGCAGCGGGCCGAACGGCGCGGACCAGCCCGCGGAGCACCGCGGGTACCGTGTCGGCCCGGTTGAGGGTGGGCAGGTGGAGCTTGACCGGTGCGACGGCGCCCAGCCCGAGGCCGAGGGCGGTGTCGAACAGCGCGGTGCCCTCGGCGTCGGTGAGCCCGTGGATCCCGTCCCGGGTCATCCGGTCGTGGTCGGCCTGGGTGAGGTGGGCGGTCATGCCGCCTTCCCGTTGCCACCAGCCCCAGGCGAGTGAGGTGCCGGGCAGGCCCTGGCGGCGGCGGTGGGTGATCAGGGCGTCGAGGAAGCTGTTGGCGGCCGCGTAGTTGGCTTGCCCCGCGTTGCCGAGCACACCGGCGATC
>NZ_JAERRG010000117.1 GCF_016741935.1 Streptomyces endocoffeicus
GTGCCCAGCGACGCCGGGGTATCAGCGAGGACGATGCCGCGAACCACAACCGGTCCGCCCACCGCTACCGCACCGGACTCGCAAGTTGCCTGCGCAGCACCGCGTTCTCGGGCCGGTGCACGAGCAATTCAGCTTCTCTGGCCGTCCGCCGACGCAGCAACACCGCTGGAACCGAGAGCAGCTTCCGTGTGACCTGATACACCAGTGAGACGATCACCTGGACATGGTCCCAGCGCTCCCGCAAACCCCGCCAGACCGCCTACGACCTGCAGCGACGCATTCCTGAACGGCCGAGCACCCCTACGCCAAGGTCATCTGTTACCGTGCCCGCCATGGCCGCGTCCGTACGGGGGATCGTCACGCCGCTCATTGCCGAGCATGTGCCGCATGAACGGGAGTTGCTCGAATATTTGCGGCCACTCGACGACGACGGCATCACTCGGCTGTTCACCCGGCCCGATAGCGACGAGCTGCTCGGCTTCGGCGTGGCGGAAGTCGTCAGCCTGATCACCCCCGTCGTATGGCTGGTGGTGAACGAGTTCGTCACCCGGGGAGCAGGCGTCGCGGCGGACGGCTTCTTCGCCCGTATCCGGGCACGCTTCTCCCGGACTCCCGCCCGCGGCACAGGTGTTGCCGCCGACCCGGTGCCGCTGACCCCCGAGCAGCAGAAGGCGGTCTACCAGCGGGTCTACGGCGAGGCGTGCCTGCGGGGCCTCGAGGAGGCGGCCGCGAAGCAGCTCGGGGAAGCCGTCGTCGCCCGGCTGGCCATGGGGCCGTCCGGGCAATGACGACGGCGCAGTCACGAGCGCTCACCGCGCGTGCGACCACCCGGCGGATGCTGATGCTGGTCACGGTGCTACTCGCGTCCGGAACCGCGCTCATCGGCGAAGCGGTGCTCACGTATCACTCCGCGACCTCGCTCCCGCACTGTGCCTCCGCGGCCGGCATGGATCTCCAAGGGCCGAAGTGGCGCACCGAGTTGGGGTTGCGTTTCCACCAGGAGCTGGTCGCCTGCCGGGCGGACGGTGCTCGGACCGCGCTGTACGCGACCGTACTGTGCACCGCCGGCGTCGCGGTGGCGGCCGTGCTGCTGTCCCGGTGGCTGCCGCGGTGGCGGCAGCGCAAGGACCGGCTCCCGGAGCTGTATTCCGCGCAGCGGATCGTGGCAGCTGTCGAGGGCGGCAGCGGGAACGACGAGCGGCTGGCGCATCTGGCCCGGCTGGTGCAGCGCGCCGAGCTGCCCCGGGACCGATTGCCCGGCTTCGTGTGCAATCCCCGGGCGCTGTCCGCCGGCGCGGTGACTTTCGGCAGCGTCGGCCGCTACACCGTCTGCCTGAACGTGGGGCTGCTGCCCAAACGGACGACCAAGGACAGGTCGCATTTCGACGCGGTCGTGCTGCATGAGCTTGCCCATGTACGTAACCGGGACGTCGATCTGGCCTATCTCGCCATCGCGCTGTGGCGGGTCTTTTTGATCGCCGTGCTGCTGCCCTGCCTGGCCCTGAACACGGCCCTGGTGCTCCACGACCGCTTTCAGGGCACCGAGCGGGCGTACTGGGACGGATACGAGCCCGGAGCGAAGACCGCGCTGCTCGCGGTGGTGCTCACCGCGCTGGTCTACGTGGCCAGGGCCGACATCCTGCGCCATCGTGAGCTGGTCGCCGACCGAGATGCCGTATTCGAGTTCGGAAGCGACCGGGAGGTGTGGAGAAAGCAGGTGGAATCGCGGTCAGCCGCGCTGCCCCGGCTTCGGCTCCCCTGCTTTCTGCGCAACCACCCGACCTGGAGTGAGCGCCTGGCCGAAATCGACAACCCCCGCTCCGAGGACAAGGGCGGCACGAAGCTGCAGATCGCGGTCTTCCTCGTCGCGTACGTGACCATCATTTACTCGGTGATCTCCTGGCTGAAGCTCGACGCGGTCCCGGCGCAGACGGTGATCTATCTCGCGTATCTTGTGGGGCCGCTCATCATCGCCACCGGCTTTGCGGTATTCCCGCGCCGCAGGGCGCGGAGTGCGGACGAGGCGAGTGCGGCCCGCGCCTGGATGTACGGTGTCATCTGGCTGATCAGCGCCTTTGCGGTGAACCCGTTCGCGAATTGGGCGCAGGCGGAGGACGACTGGGCGACGCAGGCACGTGCCCGTCTGCGCGAGATGTCCGACGAGATGAACGAGTGGCGCGACGGACCCGCGGTGAGCGCCGCGGTCAAGGACCGGGCCGTCGGCTGGTACGAGGGGGGAGGCTCCGCGGTGCTCGGCCGGTTCGACACATACCTTCCGGACGGGGGCGCGGGATCCGATGCCGCCGGCGCCCGCTGCGCCGCCTTGGGCGCGACGGTGAGCGATGCGCTGGAACTGCCGGTCTTTCCGGACTCCGGCGCGGGCGGAAAGGCATGGAAGCGGCTGCTCACGTCGACGGCCGAGGCCCAGGCCCTGCAGTGCCGCTCCGGCTACGACCTGGATGCGCCGGGCGAAGACGCCATGGTCAGCCTGCGCTATGGGCGGGCCAGAACAGCGCTGAGTCAGCTCTTGCCACACTGATTCACGCAGAAAAGGACAATTCTTCACAAGCGGCTGAGTCCTCACACACTGC
>NZ_JAERRG010000118.1 GCF_016741935.1 Streptomyces endocoffeicus
GAGAGCCGGATCCCGGCGGTCTCAGCCGCCCTGGCGTTCGCTGCTCTCGGTTATCTCGATGTGACGGGGCTTGGCGGTCGCCGCCTTGGGGACGGTGATCGTGAGCACGCCGCTGGACATGCTCGCCGTGACGTCTTCGGTGTTCACTTCGCTCGGAAGGAGCAACCGGTACTCGAAGCGACCGGTACGGCGACTGCTGTGCCGCATGATGCCTTTGCGCTCCCGTTCCTTGATCTCCCCCGTGACGGCCAGCTCCTGACCATTGACCTCGATGTCGACGTCCTTGCGGTCCACGCCGGGGAGCTCGAGTTCTATGTGATAGGCGTCGTCGGCTTCGGTCACGTCGCCGGACGGCGTCCACGCCGCTATGGCGGGAGCCGCGCTTCCGACCGTGGATTCGAGCAGACCACCCATCTGGTTGATGAGGTCGTCGAATTCCAGAAGCGGATTGCGCGCCCAGCCCCTGGGACGCTCCGCCGTTCCCTGGCCTCGCTGCTGTCGGCGAACCGGCATGTTCATCGTCCGTCACCTCCGGTGTCGGTTAGTGGGCAGGGGATGTGTTGTGACCACCGCCCGGCTCGGTGAACCGGCCGGACGGAGCTTCTGTGTCATCGGGGTGGCGTGCGACGTCGACGGTGGTGTGGCCGAGGTGCTCGTGGACCTGGTGGATGGCCATCGCCCCTTCGCCGGCGGCGGAGGCCACCCGCTTGACGGAGCCGCTGCGCACGTCGCCCACGGCGAAGACGCCGGGCAGGCTGGTCTCCAGCCCCAGACAGGTACGGCCCTGACCCTCCCAGACCGTGCCACTCGCGCGGGCCTGCGCCGAGGCGCCGGTGAGCACGAAGCCCCGGTCGTCCAAGGCGACCACGTCGCCGAGCCACGCCGTACGGGGCCGGGTCCCGATGAAGACGAACATCGCGCGCACGACCAGATTGCGGCGCTCCCCCGTACGGTTGTTCTCCACCACGATGGCCCGCAGGACATCGTCGCCCTCCACCACCCCGCGCACCTCACTGTTCCGCAGCACATTCACCCGTGGATGACGTTCGATCTGGTCGACGAGGTAACGGGACATCTTGGCGCCGAGGTCCGGGCCCCGGATCAGCAGATGCACGCGCGGGACGCGCTGTGCGAGGAAGAGGACGGCCTGGCCCGCGGAGTTACCGCCGCCGACCACCGCGACCGGATCCGCGCTGCACTGCTGCGCCTCGTACACGGTCGCCGCGTAGTAGACGCTCGTCCCCTCCACCCGTTCGATGCCAGGCACTTCGAGCCTGCGGTACCAGGCGCCCGTAGCCAGCACGACGGTGTGGCTCACCACATCGCCGCCGTCGGCGAAGGTGACACGGTAGTAGCCGTCGTCCTCGGGCTTGAGCAAAGCCGCTTCCGCGGGAACCCACACCTGGGCCCCGAACTTGCGCGCTTGGAGTTCGCCTCGTTCGGCGAGGTCGGAACCGGAGATCCCGCTCGGAAAGCCGAAGTAGTTCTCGATGAGGGACGACGTGCTCGCCTGGCCGCCCGTGGCGATCGCGTCCAGGAGGGCTGTGGTCAGTCCCTCGGACGCGCCATAGACGGCGGCCGCCAGCCCGGCGGGTCCGGAGCCGACGATGATCAGATCACTGCGGGTCTCCTCGGTGGACGGAGGGGAGAGACCGATGAGCCGCGCCAGTTCGGCGTTGCTGGGGTTGCGCAGCACCCGCTCATCGCGCCAGATGACGATCGGTGTCTCTTCCGGGGGGATGGAGAAGCGGCGCAGCAGTGCCTCGGCCTCCTCGTCCGCCTCCAGATCGATCCAGCGGTGCGGCAGCCGGTTGCGGGCCGCGAACTCGCGCAGCCGCCGGGTGTCGGGTGAGTAGCGCGAGCCGAGGAGGCGGAAGCCCGCGCCGACCCCGACGAGCAGCGCGCGGCGGCCCAGGTAAGCGCGGAGGATGAGGTCGCCGAGGATCGGATCGCGGGCGACCAGCATCCGCAGCCGGTCGATCGGAAGGGACAGCACCTCCCCGGGCTCACGGACCCGGGCGGTGTAGAAGGCCACCTGCCCCTGGAGCAGCCCCAGCTCGCCGAGGAAGCGCCCCGGCCCATGCACCCTCAGGACCCGCTCGTCGGGGGTGCCGTGGGCCTCTACGATCTCGATGGAGCCGCTGAGGATGACCAGGAACTCCGCACACCGCTCTCCCTCCCGGACCAGCACCTGGGCCGGCTCGACCCGGAAGCGCTCCCCGTGTTCGGCGAGGAACGCGATCTGGGTTTGCGACAGCCGGGGGTAGGCGCCGTACAGATCCGGGGTCTCGAACGGCACCGCCTCGTCGGGAGCGGCCTCGGGAGGTCGGTCGTCGCCTGCCATCAGGCCATGGCCTCGTGGGCGTAGCACCACCGCCAGGTCTCGCCCGGTTCCATGGGCTCCACGATGGGATGCTGCTCGACGTAGGCGTGGGCTCGGGCGTGCTTGAGCGG
>NZ_JAERRG010000119.1 GCF_016741935.1 Streptomyces endocoffeicus
ACTGGCCGCCTCCGTGGCGCCGGTGACGGCCAAGAAGACACCCAGCACACTGGCGAGCGCGCCAAAGCTTTTTCGTCTGCGCATGTGTACGTCCTTTCTTCGGAGATCAGCAGCAGAAAGACGTTCCGGTCCACAATGGCCGTGGCCACGTCACGTCGGATGCTAGGAGCATCCGATGAAATCGCGGTGAAACAAGGGGTGTCGAGGTGTGCCGGTGCCGATAAATCATCCGCACAGCTCAGGCCGCTCGTCGGTATTCGTGGAGGGTTCCGCCGAGTCGGTCTCGTCTGCGGACTTCCAGGTGGGTGAGCTGGGCTTGTTGCGTGATGGGGGCGGGTAGTGGGCGGCGTGGAGCGGCTTGTTCCAGGGCTCTGTGTGGGCGGTGTTCGTTGTAGAAGGATTCGTACTCGCGCAGGGCGTGGAGGAGGTGGCTCTGGTTCCAGATCAGGGTCCGGTCCAGGAGTTCGGTGCGGCAGGTCTGTATCCAGCGCTCCATGAGCGAGTTCATCCGCGGTACTCGAATGCCGGTGGACGACCTTCACGCCGGCATCGGCCGTCAGGGCGTCAAAGGCGGCCGTGAATTTCGAGTCGCGGTCGCGGATGAGGAACTTCGCCTTGCTGTCTGCGTCCTCGAGGTCCATGAGGAGGTTGCGTCCGAGCTGGACGATCCAGTCCGCGTGGGGTGAGCGGTGGCGCCGAGGATCCGGATGCGCCTGGTGGTGTGCTCGATGACGGCGAAGACGTACAGGCGGGCTCCGGTCAGAAGATCGCAAGCGAGTAGAGCTTTGGCCTGGCTGCGGAGGAGGCCCGCCCAGGTGGTGCTCTGCCGTTCGGGTGCGGGTGGGATGCCCTGCTGGCGGAGGATTTCCCGGACGGTGGAGGCGGCGATCTTGATACCCAGTGCTGCGAGTTCGCCGTGGATCCGGCGATACCCCCACGAGGCGTTCTCCTTGGCCAGGCGCAGGACCAGGGCGCGGATCGATGGGATCGTGCGTGGGCGTCCGCGTCGTCTGGGTACGCAGGTTGCGGCATGGCGCTGCCTGAGCAGGTTGCGATGCCAGTGCAGGACCGTGTCGGGGCGGACCAGGAGCAGAAGGTGCCGCAGTCTGTCTTTGGGGAGGTGGTGGAGCAGACCGGCGAGGATGGCGCGGTCTGTGTCGGTGAAGGTCGGCTTGCCGACCTGCTGGCGTCGCAGGACCAGCAGTTGGTGCCGGAGTACGAGGATCTCGACGTCCTTTTCTCTGTCGCTCATCGGCAGGAGGCGTAGGAACGCCAGGGCGTTGGTCGCGGCGAGGTAGGCCAGACGCAGCAGCACGACAGATCATGATGCCGCCGGGGCCCTGCACTGGTGAAGACCCCGGGGTGAACCGTCGAGGAGAACCGAAGATCCGTGATCAGGCTCCCGACCTGCGTGGATGATTTATCGGCACCCGCAGTGTTGAGAGAGGTGCTTGACGTCTCAACTCTTACCCGGAGGGCCTCGTTGGTCTCCTATCCTGTAGCACTGGACCTCCCCCATGCCCTTGTCGAGTGGGTCACCATGCTGCTCGTCACCCGTGAAGGTGACAGGAGGTGCAAGCTGCCACCGTCGCAACGCGCGATCGTCGCGCTGGTGTACCTACGCAAGCACGACACCCTGTCGCAGATCGCGGCCGGGTTCGGGATCAGCGTGGGCACCGCCCATGCCTATGTCCGTTCGGTCACCACCCTCCTCGCCCGTAGGGCGCCCGGTCTGCCCCGGGCCCTGCGCGAGACAGGCAGCGAGTACGTACTGATCGACGGCATCGCCGAATGCGACCGGATGGGCGACGGCCGGGCCGACTACAGCGGAAAGCACCGCCGCCACGGGGTGAACCTGAAGGTCATCACCGGTCCCGAAGGCGTACTGTCCTGGATCTCCCCTCCGCGGCCCGGCCGCACACATGACCTGACGGCCGCACGCCGACATCGAATCATCGCAGCCTGCACCCGGCTGCGGATCCCCGCACTCGCGGACCTGGCCTACACCGGCGCCGGCCCGGGCATCGCCGTCCCCGTCCGCCGCCGGCCCAAGCAGGAGCTCACTGCGAGGGAGAAGCCGCTGAACAAGGCGCACGCCCGACTGCGCTGCCCGGTCGAGCGAGGGGTGGCCACCGTCAAGCGCTGGCGGATCTTCCGCCACGCCCGCTGCAGTCCCAGTTGGCTCGCGTCAGCAGCCTAGCGGTGGTTTGTTGACATCGGGTCGGGACCGCAGTAGAAGGACGAGCAGGGGTGTGTGATGACCGCTCGTCGTCCGTGTCCGCCGGCTCCGA
>NZ_JAERRG010000012.1 GCF_016741935.1 Streptomyces endocoffeicus
CCTTTCGCGCCTTCCGGCGTGTTCACTACTTTAGCGGATTCCCCCGGATGCTCATAATCGAGTTCCCTGGTCCGAATTCCGGCATGCCGAAATCCATCCCGATGAGGGGCCGTGCAGTAGTGGTTTGCCGCCGGTGCGGCTCAAGTGCTGACCCCAGAGAACCGTTAAGGCTCCGTGGCAGCTCGGAGTACATTACGGATCGCCCGGACCCGTGTCAACCTCGGCTGGGCCAAATGCCTCAGTCGAGGTCGCTCAGCCGTCCCTCGGCGTCGGGCTGGTCCTCTTCCACCCGGCGCAGCACGCGGGTGAGCATCTCGCCGAGGGCTCCGCGCTCCTCGCCGGAAAGGTCCTGGAGAAGGTCCGCCTCGAAGACCGTGGCCCGGCGCATCGCCTCGACCCACTTCTCCCGGCCGTCCGGGGTCAGTTCGACGATGACGCGCACCCGGTTGTCCGCATCACGCTCACGGGTGACCAGACCCTCGTTCACCATGCGGTCGATGCGGTGGGTCATGGCGGCGGGGGTGAGGCCCAGCCGCTTGGCCAGGTCGCCGGGGCCCAGTTGGTAGGGAGCCCCGGACAGGACGAGCACCTTGAGGACCTCCCACTCGGAGTTACTGATCCCCAGCGTGGCCGACTGGCGTCCGTAGGCGACGTTCATTCGCCGGGTGAGCCGGCTGAGCGCGCTGACGACCTGCTCCACCTGAGGGTCCAGGCCCTGGAACTCGCGCTGGTAGGCCGCGATCTGCTCTTCGAGGCTCAGCAGGTCGTCCGGGTCGGGGGTCTCCGCCATATGAGGAGTATGACACGAAACTCATTGGCGCTGGAGTCCTTCGCTCTGTACTCTTAAGCATTGAAGTTTAGCTTCGAAGTCTTCAGACATCGATCCTCCGGGCTGACCCGCAGGTCAGCCCGTTGTCCTTTGACCCTCCTCGACCTAGGTAGGTGAGTGTGACCACCGCGATGGGCGCAGCGCTGCGCCGTATTCAGCTGGGCAACGCGCTGAGCGCGTTCGGCAACGGCTTCACGGTCCCGTTCCTCTTCGTCTATGTGGCGCAGGTGCGGGACCTCGGTTCGAACGCCGCGGGCATGGTGCTCGCGACATTCGCCGTGGCCGCGCTTGCCGTGCTGCCCTTCATCGGTCGGGTGATCGACCGGCGAGGGCCGCTGTCCGTTGCCGTCGCGGGCGCGGTCGCCGCCGCTGTCGGATCGATGGGGCTCGGCCTGGCGTCGAGCGAGCCACTGGTGATCGCCGCGGCCGGAGTGCTGGGCGCGGGCATAGCGGCCATACAGCCGGCGCTGGCCACGCTGATCGTCTGGTGCTCGACGCCGACCACCCGGTCGCGGGCCTTCGCCACCCAGTTCTTCCTCGGCAATCTGGGCCTCGGCGTCGGCGGGCTGCTCGGCGGGCTGCTGGTGGACACCTCCGCCGCCTCGAGCTTTGTGCGGCTCTTCGCGATCGACGCGGTGATGTTCCTGGTGCTCGGCGCGGCGGTGGCGACCGTAAGGCTGGAGCGGACGCCGGTGTTCGACGACCCGGTGCCGACCGCCGATGAGCGGCTCGGCGGCTCCGGTGGCTGGCGTGCCCTGTTCGGCCACCGCGCCATGGTGCAGCTGTGCGCGCTGGGCTTCGTCATGTTCTTCGCCTGCTACGGCCAGTTCGAGTCCGGGCTGTCGGCGTTCGCGGTGGATGTCGCGCGGATATCGCCGTCGATGCTGGGCATCGCCCTGGCCGCGAACACGGCGGCGATCGTGCTGGCGCAGTTCGTCGTGCTCAAGCTGGTCGAGCGGCGGCGGCGCAGCCGGGTGATGGCGCTGGTCGGGCTGGTCTGGACGGTGGCGTGGTGCGCCGCCGGGACCGCCGGGCTGATACCCGGGAGCCAGGCCGTCGGCGTGACCGCGATCATCTCGGCGTACGCGCTCTTCGGGCTCGGTGAGGCGATGCTGTCTCCGACCGTCGCGCCGCTGGTCGCCGATCTGGCACCGCCGTCGGCGCTCGGGCAGTACAACTCGGCGTTCGCACTGGTCAAGCAGCTGGCCCTGGCGGTGGGTCCGGCGGCCGGCGGGCTGATGGCGGGCGCCGGGCTCTACGGGGCGTACATCGTGACGCTGGTCGTCTGCTCGCTCGGCATCACCGCGCTCGCGCTGATGCTCGGCAAGCGGCTCACGGCCGAGCAGGACAACCCGCTGCGGGCGGTCGCCGGGACCGCGGTGCCCGCGCCGCGGGCGGCCTCGTCGGACGAGGTGACCACCGCGGCCTGAGCCGGTCGGACATTCCGCCACCGCCCTGGCACGGCGAAGGAGCCAGTCGGCTCCGCCGTGCCAGGGCGATCTGTCGGTCGGGGGCGGTCGTGTCCCCGCTCAGGCCCGTGCTGCCGGACCCCGTGGTGCTAGCCCGCCGGCAGGGCGAACTCGCACCACACCGCCTTGCCGCCGCCCGGTGTGCGACGTGAGCCCCAGGCCGAGGCGATGGTCGCGACGATCGAGATACCGCGTCCGGCCTCGTCCACCGGTTCGGCCCGGCGGCGGCGCGGCAGATGTTCATCGCCGTCCGTCACCTCGATGATCAGGCGGCGGTCGGTGCGGCGCAGCCGGAGCCGCATGGGCGGTGTGCCGTGCTGGAGGGAGTTGGCGACGAGCTCGCTGGCGGCGAGCACGCCCAGATCGCGCAGCTCCACGGGGAAGCGCCAGCTGGCGAGGACCCCTGAGGCGAAGGCCCGGGCGCGCGGTGCGGCTTCCACCCCGCCGAGGAGCTCCAGCGCGGCGTTGTGGAAGAGCTCCGCGTCATGCCCCGTACGGGCGGGGTGCTGGAGGACCAGCACCGCCACATCGTCGTCGTGCTCCGCGGTGATGCCCAGGGCCCTGATGAGGCGGTCGCACATCACCTGGGGCGAGCCGGTCGCGCCCGCGAAGACGCGCTCGAGCGCGGCCACTCCGTCGTAGATGTCCTTGTCCCGTCGCTCCACCAGACCGTCGGTGTAGAGGACCGCGCTGGCCCCGGGGCCGAGCGGGACCGAGCCGGTGGTGTGCAGCCAGCCGCCGGTGCCGAGGGGCGGTCCGGTGGGCTCGGAGGCGCGGCGCACGGTGCCGTCCGGGTCGCGGACCAGGATCGGCAGATGGCCCGCGGAGGCGTAGACGAGGCGGTTCTCGTTGGGGTCGTGGACGGCGTAGACGCACGTGGCGATCTGGTGGGGGTCGATCTCGGCGGCCAGGCCGTCGAGGAGCTGCAGCACCTCGTGCGGCGGGAGGTCGAGCCGGGCGTAGGCGCGGACGGCGGTGCGCAGCTGGCCCATGACGGCGGCCGCCCGCACACCGCGGCCCATGACGTCGCCGATGACGAGGGCGGTGCGGCCGGCGCCCAGGGTGATGACGTCGTACCAGTCGCCGCCCACCGCGGCGTCCGTGCCGCCGGGCTGGTAGGTGGCGGCCACCCGCAGATCGTCGGGCTGCTCCAGCCCCTGGGGAAGGAGGCTGCGCTGGAGGGTGACGGCCGCCTCGCGCTGGAGGCGCTCGCTGGCGCGCAGCCGCTCCGCGGATTCGACCTGGTCGGTGACGTCGGCGCCGAAGACGAGCACGCCGCGGACCGGCTCGGTGGCCGTGTCGGTGTCGGTGGGGGTGGCGGTGGCGACGGTCTCGGTGGCGACCGCCTCCGGCACGGCGACGGCCTTACGGACGACGCCTTCCAGGACCGAGCCGTCCACCGGCGATCCATCCACGGGCATTCCGTCCACCGGCGTTCCATCCACGGCCCCCTCCCCCGCCCGCTCGTCCGCCGGCCGCGCGGGGGCGACGGCCTTCGGCGCGGCCATCTCGATCGGGGAGCAGGTGAAGGTGTAGTAGCCGTGGCGGGACCGGCCGGGGCCGGGGGCCGCGCCCTCCTGCCGCGGCCCGGGCGTGGTCGCCGGGCCGCCCGCGGGCACGCGCCGGGACTTGACCGTACGGGGCTTGCCACTGCGCAGGACCTGGTCCATGAGCGGCAGCAGCCCCAGCTCTCTCAGCTCGGGCAGGGCCTGGCCGGCGGGTGTGCCGGGGGTCCGGGAGCCGAAGAGCTCGACATAGGTGTCGTTGAGATAGGCGATGCGGTGCTCGGGGCCGTAGACCACCGCGACCAGCGCCGGCACCTGGCCGAGGAGGTCATGGGCGGACAGCCCGTCGAGGGTCGGGACGGCGGCGGGCGGCGCCGCGTCGGAAGGGGCGGCAGCGGGAGGCTCACCGCGCCCCGAGGGGTCGGCGCTCTCGCCCCGGGCCGCCGGGACGGAGCCGCCGCCCGCGGCGGCCGCGGGCTTCGGCCGCCGCGCACCGCGGTCTGCCCGGGCGGCGATGCGTCGCTGGGTTCGGGGGAGCCGGGCGCTCCAGCGCGTGAAGTTCACTGCGGATTACCTCGTGGGGTGGTGGCGGAGCGGCGCGCCGGCGCGGGATCGGGGAGATGGGTGCGGGTACGGGGGACGACCCCCAGGGGAATGCAGCAAACTTCCGAATCCTCGCGATTGTCACTCTTTGCAGATACGAGCCCACCCATGGTCACACGACCAGTGTGGCCGACCGGACTGACATCCGTGAGACGCCGATCGTGGGAGGGGAGTTCCCGGCTCCGCCCCGATCGGCTCAACTGGCCCCGGGATGGCGACCGGTGTCCGCGGCGAGTTTGAACTCGGCGCGCGGGTTCTCCAGCGACCCCAGCGAAACGATCTCGCGTTTGAACAGCCCCGACAGAATCCATTCGGCCAGCACGCGTGCCTTACGGTTGAACGTCGGCACCCGGCTGAGGTGGTAGACGCGGTGCATGAACCACGCCGGGTAGCCCTTCAACTTGCGCCCGTAGACGTGTGCGACGCCTCTGTGGAGCCCCAGGGAGGCCACGGAGCCCGCGTACTTGTGCTCGTAGTCCGTGAGCGGCTGACCCGCGAGCGCGGCGGCCACGTTCTCGGCGAGGACCTTGGCCTGGCGCACGGCGTGCTGTGCGTTGGGGGCGCACTCCGCACCGGGCCGGTCGGCCGTCAGATCGGGCACCGACGCGGCGTCCCCGGCCGACCAGGCGTGCTCCACGCCGTCGACCTGGAGCGCCGCGGTGCATTTGAGCCGACCGCGCTCGTTCAGGGGCAGATCCGTGGAGGCGAGGATCGGGTGCGGTTTGACGCCCGCGGTCCACACGAGCGTGCGGGTGGGGAAGCGCGAGCCGTCACTCAGTGCGGCGATCCGGTCGGCGCAGGAGTCCAGGCGGGTCTCCAGCCGGACGTCGACATTGCGGCCGCGCAGCTCCCGGACGGCGTACTTGCCCATCTCCTCGCCGACCTCCGGAAGGATCCGGTCGGTGGCCTCAACGAGGATCCACTTCAGGTCTTCGGGGGCGATGTTGTGGTAGTAGCGGACGGCGTACCGGGCCATGTCCTCCAGCTCGCCGAGCGCCTCGACGCCCGCGTATCCGCCGCCGACGAAGACGAAGGTCAGCGCCGCGTCGCGGACGTCCGGGTCCCGGGTCGAGGAGGCGATGTCCAGCTGTTCGAGGACGTGGTTGCGCAGGCCGATGGCCTCCTCGACGGTCTTGAAGCCGATGCCGAACTCGGCGAGACCGGGGACCGGGAGGGCGCGGGACACGGATCCGGGGGCCAGCACCAGCTCGTCGTAGTGGATGTCGACCGTGCCGGTGCCCTCTTCCTCCGTGGCGAGGGTTCTCACGGTCGCTGTGCGTTTGCCGTGGTGGATCGCGGTGGCCTCGCCGATGACGACCGTGCAGTCGGGCAGGACCCGCCGCAACGGCACCACCACATGGCGGGGCGAGATCGATCCGGCCGCCGCCTCGGGCAGGAATGGCTGGTAGGTCATATACGGCTCGGGGTCGACCACGATGATCTGCACCCCGCCGTGCCTCAGCTCCCGCTTCAGCTTTCGCTGGAGGCGCAGCGCGGTGTACATCCCGACGTAGCCACCACCGACAACGAGAATGCGCGCTGGTTCCTTCACCCTCCCATGAGGCACGCGCGACCGCGGTTTGTCCACAGGCCCGGCGAATTGTGTGACCGGACGGTTCGCTCGGCCCCGAGCCGCGGAATCGGTTACACGTACGAAATGTCCGCAGGTCAGCCCCGGGATAGGTGGGGGCAAGCGGGCGGATAGCCGGAAAGAGGTGATCTGCTGCTCTGATCGGGGGGCGTTCTGTCCCGAGCTACCCTCTTCTTTCTTGACCTGCGCTCAACTATGTTCGTAGTTCGTCGGGGTTGTGACTGCCTCGACAGTCTGGGCGGGGAGTCTCCGGGGGGAGACATCATTACCGGGGGATCACTTATGCACCTTCAGGGTTCGTCATGGTCCGCAGCCGTCGCGTCGTCGGACGGAAACGGCGGACGGAACACACCGCTGCGCGTGGACGCGCAGCGCAATCTGGAGCACGTCCTGCGGGCGGCGCGCGAGGTCTTCGGTGAGCTGGGGTACGGGGCTCCGATGGAAGACGTGGCACGCCGGGCGCGGGTAGGGGTGGGCACCGTCTATCGGCGGTTCCCCAGTAAGGACGTGCTGGTGCGCCGGATAGCCGAGGAGGAGACGGCAAGGCTGACCGATCAGGCGCGAGCGGCGCTGGGTCAGGAGAACGAGCCGTGGTCGGCGCTGGCCCGGTTCCTGCGTACTTCGGTGGCGTCCGGCGCGGGCCGGCTGCTGCCGCCGCAGGTGCTGCGGGTCGGGGTCGACGTGGAGACCGAGATCCGGCTGCCGCAGCAGCGGCAGGCGGCGTTAGTCGCACCGGCTCAGCCGGAGCTCCGGCTGGTCGAGCGGCCGATGGTCGCTGAGGACGAGCCGGACGACGCGGGCGCCGCGGCGCTGCTGGAGGTCGTCGGGCAACTGGTGGAGCGGGCACGGGCCGCGGGCGAGCTTCGCCCGGATGTGACGGTCGCCGATGTGCTGCTGGTGATCGCCACGGCGGCGCCCTCGCTGCCGGACGCGGCACAGCAGGCGGCGGCCTCGGCCCGGCTGCTGGACATCCTGCTGGACGGGCTGCGGTCGCGCCCCATGGGGTGATGCCGTCGGCCCCGGAGCGAGACATGTGCTCGTCTTCGCGCGTCGGTTTCAGGGGGTGAGCGGCGCGTCTCGCCCCCTCCGTATGAGTGACAACATGATGAGTGACGACGTGTGACGGTCGGCCGGGACGTCGTACCTGCTGCTCGTGCCCGTGTCAGCGGGCGGGTCGGCGGTGCGGCGCTCCGGTCGGCGGTTTTTGGGCCACGTCGGCGGTTGCGTCCCGGTCGGCGGTTTCGGCCGGGTCGGCGGTTTCGGCCGGGTCGGCCTAGTCATCGGCGGCGTCAGGGACAGTGGCGTCGGCGTCAGTGGCATCGGCGGCGTCGGCATGGGCGGCATGGGCGGCATCAGCATCGGCGGCGTCGAGAGAGCTCAGCGCCTCGTCGAGCAGGCAGAGGCCCTCATCGGGGGTCAGGGTCGTGCTCTCGGTGCGCAGCTTCTCCACCACGTCCTGGCCCAGCGCCTCGCTCGCGCGCGCCGCGGTCGCGCCGACGTCCCCGGCCACCAGCGGTGAGCGCGGCAGCCGACCGCGCCAGCCGTCGGCGGCGCCCAGCAGCCGCGCGGCGAGCCGCTCCTGTCCGCATCCCGCCAGGAGCTCGGCCGCCGCCTCCGCCTGATGGGCCAGCAGCAGCTCCATGGAGTTCACCGCGAGGCCCTCGCGCAGCGTGTTCCGCAGCTTGCGCAGTCCATCGACCAGATCGCCCTCCAGGCCGGTGATACGGGCGTCCAGGCCGTTGGCCACGACCCAGAACTGCGGCGGCGAGGTGCCGTGCAGCGCACGCTGTCGCGCGGCGTCGCAATACGTCCTGGCCCGCGCCAGATCACCGCGTACCAGCTCGGCCTCGCTGCGCACGATGTCGTTGAAGGCCAGCACGTCCTGGGTTCCGCAGCGCTCCGCCTCCTCCTCTGAGCGCTTCACCAGCCTCAGCGCGCCGTCCACGTCCCTCTCGTGGACCGCGAGGTCGGCGAGGCGGGTGTAGAGGAACGGCACCTCGGTGTGGGCGCCGAGCTCCTGCGCGAGCCGCGTCGCCCTCTCATAGGCGGCCTTCGCCTCCCCGAACCGGCCGCGATGGGTGGCGAGCTCGCCACGCGCGCCCTCCACCTGGGCGAGCATCCAGCGGTCGCCGACGCGGGCGGCCAGCTCGCGCAGCTCGGCCAGGTCGTCGCCGGCGCTCTCGACGCCGCCCGGCATGTCGATGGCGAGGTGGGTCCGGTACATCAGCGAGACGCCGAGCGCCCAGTCGTCGCCGTGGGCCCGGCAGTCGGCGACGGTCTGGTCCATGAACGGCAGCATCTCGCCGCTGAAGCCCTGGATGACGAAGGCCGCGAAGGGCCACAGCAGACCCGGGAAGCACGCTCTGCGGGGCCCTGGATGGCTCGCGTAGGCGTCGCGCATGCGTACCGCGGCGTCCCGGATCTCGGGGTCGGCCGGATCCGGGCCGGTGCCCTGCTCGGCGAGCAGGAAGAAGAGCAGCAGCCGCAGGTCCATGAACTGCCAGTACCGGGTGGCCTCCTCGTCGACGCCGTCCTCGCCGTCCGGTACCCGGGCCGGGATGAGCGGGAACTGGTCGAGGGGGTGGCCGCCGCCCGATGCCTGGTCCGTCTCACCGTCCGTGCCATGGGTGCGGCTCTCCAGGGCCAGGGCACGGCCGACCCATGCGGCGCCCTCGTCCCGGTAGTTGCGCAGCCACCAGAACCATGCCAGGTCCCGGATGAGCGCGAAGACGGTGTCCTCGTCCGCGGTGGTCAGGGAGCGGTGCAGCGCTGCCCGGATGTTGTCGAGGTCGGTCTCGACGAGGCGCAGCCAGGGCAGTTGTCCGGCGGAGCGCAGTCGGGGCTCGGCGGTGCGGATGAAGTCCCGGAAGTGGGCGGTGTGACGGGCCATGGCGGCCTTGTGGTCGGCGCGGGCCGCGTGGTCCTCGGTGGCGCGCTCGCCGACGTACTCGTTGATGGTCTCCAGCATCCGGTAGCGGGGCTCGCCGCCCGCCGGGCCGGAGGACTCCGCCGCCGCACCGTGCGACGGATGGTCGACGATCAACAGCGACTTGTCGACCAGCGCCCCGAGCAGATCCAGCACCTCGGCGGGCGCGATCCTGGTGAGGGGGCGCCTATGAGAGCGCGTGGGGGCGCTCGTCTCGGCGTACGCAACCGTGTCGCCCGGGGTCGGCATGCCCGCCGTCGCGTCCGTAAGGGCGTCACGGATGCCCTTACGGACGCGGTCCGCGTTGACGCCGTCGGCGTCCGTGCCGTCCGTGTGATCCGCACCGTCCGTGCCGTCCGTGCCGTCTGTACCGTCCGTAAGGGCGCTCGCGCCGGGCGGGGCGTCCGCGCACACCGCCTCGGCCGCGGACAGCGTCCACCCGCCCGCGAAGACCGACGCACGGCGCAGCACGGTGCGCTCGCGCTCGTCGAGGAGGTCCCAGGACCACTCGACGACGGCCCGCAGGGTCTGCTGGCGGGGCAGGGCGGTTCTGCTGCCGCTGGTCAGCAGGCGGAAGCGGTCGTCCAGCCGGTCCGCGATCTGGCGTGGGGTCAGCAGCCGCAGCCGCGCCGCGGCCAGCTCGATCGCCAGCGGCAGACCGTCCAGGCGGCGGCAGATCTCCGCGACCGCGGCCGCCGTGTCCGGGTCCGCCGCCGGGTCGAAACCGGGCCGTACGGTGGCGGCGCGCTCGGCGAACAGCTGGTGGGCGGGGGCGGGCGGCAGCGGTTCCACCGGCCTTACGGTCTCGCCGGGCACCCCCAGCGGCTCCCGGCTGGTGGCGAGCACGGTCACCCCCGGGCAGTGCGCGAGCAGTGTCTCGGCGAGCCGGGCCGCGGTGTCGATGACGTGCTCGCAGTTGTCGAGCAGGAGCAGCAGCCGACGGTCGGCGCAGTACTCGACGAGCCGACTCGTCGGATCCCCGCCGTCCGCGCCCGTGGTGCGGCTCTCGAGCCCGGAGGCGAGCAGCATGGTCTCCCGGCGGCCGACCGCGCTCAGGACGGCACCGGGGACGGCGGAGGGCTGGTCGAGCGGGGCGAGTTCGGCGATCCAGACTCCGTCCGGGTAGCCGTCCGTCACGGCCCCGGCGGCCTCCTCGGAGAGCCGGGTCTTACCGGAGCCGCCGGGGCCGGTGAGGGTGACCAGCCGGGCGCCCTCCAGGTCGCGGAGGATGTCGCCGATCTCTTTCTGACGGCCGACGAAGCTGGTGAGGCGGGCTCTGAGGTTGCCGTGCGGGAGAGGCGGCACGGCGGTGCGCGGGGCCGCCTCCCGGCCGTCTACCCGGCTTCCCGCCCCGCCGTCGGTTCCTCCGCCCCCGGCCCGGCCGTCGAACGCGCCCCTGGCCGCCCTGCGGCCGTCGAACGCCGTACCGTCCGCCCGGGTTCCGTCCCCGCTCCCCTCATGGCCGTCGGCCCTCGGCGGAGCGGCCTGCGCGGTGGAAGCGCCGCCGCGCGGCTCCTGGTGGGCCGACTCGGCGTCCGTCGTCAGCAGCCGTCTGTGGAGTTCCTTCAACTCAGCTCCCGGGTCGGTGCCGAGGCGGTCGGCGAGGATCCTGCGGACGTCCTCGTACGCGGCGAGGGCGTCGGCGGAGTGACCGGCCGCCCGCAGCGCGCGGATCAGCTGGGCGTGGAACGTTTCGTCGAGCGGATGGTCCGCGACGAGCTCGCGCAGCTCCGGTATGACGTCCGTAGGGCGGTCGAGCGCGAGGTCGGCGTCGATCCGGCGGTGCAGCGCGGTCAGCCGGAGCGCCTCGGGACGGGCGGCGGCCGCGTCCCGGTCCGGCAGGTCGGCGAGGGCCGGGCCGCGCCACAGGGCGAGCGCCTTACGGAGGGTGGCGGCGGCCGTCTCGGGGTCGTCGGCGTCCAGGGCGCGTATGCCCTCGTGCGTCAGCCGCTCGAAGCGCAGCAGGTCGACGTCGTCGCGGGGTGCGGCGGTCGCGAGGCGGTAGCCGCCGGGTGAGGAGACGACGGCGTCCCTGCCGATGGCCCGGCGCAACCGGCCGACGAGCGCCTGGAGCGCGGCGGGCGCGTCATGCGGAGGGTCGTCGGCCCACACCTCGTCGATCAGGACGTCGACGGAGGCCGGGGCGGTGCGTGCGGCCCTTACGGCGAGCGCGGCGAGCAGCGCGCGGATCCGGGGGCCGCCGAGGGGGAGCGGGTCGCCGTGGTCGTCGCGCGCTTCGGTGGTGCCGAGTATCAGATACCGCACGGGGGCCATTCTCCTTGGTTGCGGATTGCCGCTGGGGAGATGGTGCGGAGTGGCGGCGGAGGGGTCCATTCGTTTTCGTCCGCCGTAAGGAACCGGCTTCTCGTTCCCCGTGAGAACGCTGGGTTCCCGCCCCCGTAAGAACGCTGGATTCCCGCCCCCGTGAGAGCGCTGGGTTCCCGCCCCCCGTAAGAACGCCGAGTTCCGGCGCGCGGCGAGCACCCCGGCTCCCTGAGCGCGAGGGGCAAGCACCCCGGTCACCCCGGCTCCCTGGGCGTCAGGGGCCATGTCCCTCAAGGACTCCGCGGGCGGGACGTCACAGGGGGCCGCCTCATGCCGCCTCGGTGACGGAAGCCGTCACAGGCTCGGCCGCGGCACCACTCCGCCCGCCACCGCCCGCTGCCGTGGCGCCGCGGTCCCCGTCCAGCAGGTGCCGCGGCGGGCCAGCAGGCGCCGCAGCCAGACTTCGGTGGAGACCAGCTCGGCCAGGCCGTCCAGGGGCAGTCGTTCCCCCTGTGCGGCGGCGCGCAGCGCCTTACGGACGACACGGGCCTCGATCAGGCCCGCGTCGGCCAGCAGCGGCGCGTCGAAGAGAGTCATCAGCTCGCCCGTCCAGGTGCGCATGCCGGTCCGCACGGCGGCGGTGTGGGCGGCGTGGGAGGTGGCTCCCCAGCCGGGGGGAAGCTCCCGGATGCCCGCTCCGGCGAGGACCGACCGCAGCACCGCGGCGCGCGCCCCCGGTTGCACCCGAAGCGCTTCGGGGAGCGCGCGGCAGGCCCGTACGACCTGGTTGTCGAGGAAGGGCGCGTGCAGGCGCTGGCTGCGGATCTCGGCGGCCTGCTCGAAGACGCGGTGATCCGCCGCGTAGCGGGCGAGGGCGGCGTCGGCGCGGCGCTCCCCGGGGCGGCGCAGCAGCACGGGGCGCAGGGCCGCCTCCTCGAGCCGGACGGACACCTCGGCGAGCGTCTCGCCGGTGAGCCAGCGGGCGGCGGGCCCGGGGCGGCACCACGTCAGGGCGGCGAGGGAGGCGGATACGGCGCCGGGGCCGTGCAGCGCCTGCTCGTCGATGAAGTGGCGCTCCATAAGGCGCGCGGCTGCCTCCTGGACGCCGTCGCGGTAGGAGGTGCGGGCCAGCCGTCGGGCGGCCCGGTAGACCGTGAAGGGCACGAAGAAGGACTGCGCGGAGGGGCCGTCGGCCTTGGCGAGCGCCGTTGCGGGGCGCAGCAGGTGGCGTCTGCGGCGGTCGAGCAGCAGGTCCGCGAGGCGCGCGGGGTGGGCGTCGAGGACCTGGCGGGCGCCGTGCCCGATGAAGTGGTCGGCGCTGCCCGCGGCGAGCCGGCGCCGGTGGCGTTCGGCGGTGACGAGGGAGGGGCCGGGCTCGTCGGTAAGGGCGCCGGTGTCGAGGCCCGCGTACGGCAGGGCGTCCTCGCCCGCGGCGACGACCACATGGTGCAGCCGTGGATTGGCGGCGATGGCTCCGGCCCGTTCGAGTTCGGCCTCGCGGGTGCGGGCGCCGCCCGCCGTGGCGAGGTCGTTGAAGGTGACGGCCAGGAGCCGCTCGCCCGCTTCGGTACCGTGCCCGAAGAGGGTGCCGGGCATGCCGGGGAGACCGGCGGCGAGCAGGGCGAGCGTGGCGGAGGCGCTGCCTCCGGAGAGATCGGCGCCGATGCCGGGGGCCGGGGCGCCGCGGGCGGCCCGCCGCTCGGCGGGCCCCATGCCGGGCACCGGGCCGGGGTCGAGGTCATCGGTCTCGGGGGCGTGGCGCGGGGCGGTGAGCCGGGCCCGTACGGCCTCCACGAGGGAGTCCCGGACCGCGTCCACGGCCTTGTCCTGCTCGAGTGGGGGCGCGGCGACGGCGAGGGACGCGGTGGGCTCGTAGCCGGTGATGTCGCGGGCACCGTCGCGCAGGATCAGCGCATGGCCCGGGGGGACGCGCCTGACGCCCATATAGGGCGTGCCGTCGCCCATGGCCTCCGGGGAGTCGGGGCAGGCGAGCAGCGCGCCGAGGTGGCCGACGTCGAGCTGGGCCTCGATGAGGTCGGCGAGCGGGAGCGCGGCCGTGGCGTAGGCGGTGCCGCCGCCCCAATCGGTGTGGAAGACGGGCCGGGCGCCCGCGAGGTCGCCGACGATGGTGACGCGGCGGCCGGCCTGGGCCACGGCCGTGTAGCTGCCGGGCCAGGCGGTCAGATGGCGCAGGGCGCCGCCGCGGGCGGCGAACAGCCCCACCCGCAGCTCCTCGTCGGAGGCGCCGCAGCAGCCGAAGACGGCGAGGCGGGTGAAGGGGTCGGTCTGGACGACGCGTACTTCATCGGGCCGCCAGTCGCCAACCGCCCACAGCGGATCGGGGTCGGACCACAGGAGTTGGGCACCGACCGGCTGGATCGCATGGCCCTCCGAGGAGACCGGGCCGGATGCGGTACTGCTCCACCCCACCAACCACCGCATCGCCGCCTCCACAGGCTGTGGGCATCCAGGGCAACCAAGAAGTAGGAGCCATCATGCACAGCATGTTGACGGTTTCGGCATCGAACCGGACAACAACATGGATCTCCTGGATGTCCTGTGACCACAGATGACCGCAGGAATCGCAGAGTTGATCCCAGGGGGTGGCGCCTCTCACGAAGGCATCCGTAAGGAGCCCGCCGAGGGAACCACCGCCGGTAGCGACCCGCCGTTCCGCCGTGGCCCATGCTGCCACGGTTGGGGCGCACAAGAGCGCAAGGGCATCGATGAGTGTGCGGAGCGGCGCGCAAAAGGCGCACGAAGGGGCGCACGGAAAGAGCGCCGACCGAGCGCCAATCCGCAGACCACACGGGGGCCTTACCGGCCCGTTCCGCGACGGCCACCGCACGCGGCGACATCCGCGGCATGTGCTACGTGACTCACCACTCCGGGGGAGAACTGGGCGGAATCCATGCCGAATCCGGGCGCGATCCACGCGGAAGAGGGCTTCCCGCGTCGGGCCTCCCCCTCCCCGGCCCGACGCGGGAGCCCGGCCGTGAGGGGCGATATTCAGCCAAATTGCCGTGGCGCTCTCGTTGGTCTTGCGGACGACCTGTAAGGACTCAACTTCCGTCTCTCGCGCCTCCCGACACGACAGTCCGGGAGGCGGCATTCGCCTCCCGGACCGTTCCGCCGCCCGCGGGGAATGAGGCGGCGGCGTCCCCCAGCCCACTGGATCCAGTACAGCGGGCCGACCCACGCAGGACCCATCGAAACGTCCCCGCCGTGGCGGAGACAGAGCGCACACACGGGCGCACAGCCACACACACCGGGAGCACACGTCACGCCCCGCACGCCCGTTCGTACAAGAATCTCGCCATCCGGGACACCACCTCTTAACGGTCGGGATGCGGCGAACTACGCTGGGTTTACGAATGTCCCGCGCTTATGCCGGGGCGGCCGTCGGTGCTGTCGAGGGGTGCGCATGTCCAGGGAGCCACGCGGGCCGAACGAAAAGCTCGGCACCGTTCTCGCCCTCGCTGGGATCAGCAATGCCGGGCTCGCGCGCAGAGTCAACGACCTCGGCTCCCAGCGTGGCCTGACGCTTCGCTACGACAAGACGTCCGTCGCGCGCTGGGTGTCCAAGGGCATGGTGCCCCAAGGCGCCGCGCCCCACCTCATTGCGGCTGCGATCGGGAGCAAACTCGGCCGCCCCGTCCCCCTGCATGAAATCGGCCTGGCCGATGCCGATCCGGCCCCCGAGGTCGGGCTTGCCTTCCCGCGCGACATCGGCCAGGCCGTCCGCTCCGCGACCGAGCTCTACCGGCTGGATCTCGCGGGTCGGCGCGGCGGCGTCGGCATCTGGCAGAGCCTGGCCGGATCTTTCTCAGTAAGCGCGTACGCCACCCCGGCCTCGCGCTGGCTCATATCTCCCGCCGACAGTTCGGTGGCCCGCGAACCCAAGGACGCCGAGGACGGAACCAACGCCGTGAGCACCACGGGCGCGGTGGCGCCGGACGCCATACCGCCGCAGCGCGTCGGCCACAGTGACGTCACGAAGCTGCGCGAGGCAGCCGAGGACGCGCGCCGCTGGGACTCCAAGTACGGCGGCGGCGACTGGCGTTCCTCCATGGTTCCCGAGTGCCTCCGGGTGGACGCGGCGCCCCTGCTCCTCGGCTCGTACAGCGACGAGGTCGGCCGCTCCCTCTTCGGCGCCACCGCCGAACTGACCCGGCTCGCCGGGTGGATGGCCTTCGACACCGGCCAACAGGAGGCCGCACAGCGGTACTACATCCAGGCGCTGCGCCTGGCCCGCGCCGCGGCCGACGTCCCCCTGGGCGGCTATGTGCTGGCGTCGATGAGCCTCCAGGCCACCTATCGGGGCTTCGCCGACGAGGGCGTGGACCTGGCGCAGGCCGCCCTGGAGCGCAACCGCGGCCTGGCCACCGCACGCACCATGAGCTTCTTCCGGCTCGTGGAGGCGCGCGCCCAGGCCAAGTCCGGGGACGGGCCCGCCTGCGGGGCGGCCCTGAAGTCCTCCGAGGGCTGGCTGGAGCGCTCGCGGGCGGGCGACCCCGATCCGTCCTGGCTCGACTTCTACAGCCATGAGCGGTTCGCGGCCGACGCCGCCGAGTGCTATCGCGATCTCCGGCTGCCGCGCCAGGTGCGGCGCTTCACCGAGCAGGCGCTGGCCCGGCCGACGGAGGAGTTCGTACGGTCGCACGGGCTGCGGCTCGTGGTGTCCGCCGTCGCTGAACTGGAGTCCGGCAATCTGGACGCGGCCTGTGCGGCGGGCGCCCGTGCCGTGGAGGTCGCCAACCGGATCTCGTCCGCGCGCACAACGGAGTACGTGCGCGACCTGATGCGGCGCCTCGAGGCGTACCGCGACGAGCCGCGCGTCGCCGAGCTGCGCGAGCAGGCCCGGCCGCTGCTGGTGACCCCGGCGTGAGCGGCATGGGAGCGGGTGCGAGCGGCATGGGAGCGGGTGCGAGCGGCACGGGGTCGGGTACGAGCGGCATCGGAGCGGGTGCGAGCGGCACGGAAGCGGGTACGAGCGGCATCGGAGCGGGTGCGAGCGGCACGGAAGCGGGTACGAGCGGCATCGGAGCGGGTGCGAGCGGCACGGAAGCGGGTGCGAGCGACCGCGATGAGTGGTGAACGGCCGGGGATGAGCGGCGAGGCGAGAGTCGACCGGAATGGGCGACTCGGAGGGGGTTCGCCCGGAATGAGCGGCTCGGCATGAATCGATCCACATGACCGGTCGACCTAGCCCGGGCCCTAGTCCTCACATGGGTTTCAGGCCGTTGTCACTGGCGCAGGTCATGATAGGGATCGACGGTCGGGCGACTGAACGGTGTGGCGCGTGGGGAGGTGACATGGCGTGACGGCGTTGGACTGCGACGTGCTGGTGATCGGGGGCGGGATCGTCGGCATGTCGACGGCGTATGCGATCACGCGCGCGGCACCCGGCACCCGCGTGACCGTGCTCGAGAAGGAGGCGGGTCCGGCCCGCCACCAGACCGGGCGGAACAGCGGCGTGATCCACAGCGGTATCTACTACCGGCCGGGGTCGCTCAAGGCGCGGTTCGCGGTGCGCGGCGCCGCGGAGATGGTGAAGTTCTGCGCCGAGCACGGCATCGCGCACGAGGTCACCGGCAAGCTCATCGTCGCCACGGAGCGCTCCGAGCTGCCGAGGCTCCACGGCCTCGTACAGCGCGGCAGGGAGAACGGCATTCCGGTGCGCGAGCTGGGCCCCGCCCAGATCGCGGAGTACGAGCCATGGGTGCGCGGCCTCGCCGCGATCCATGTCGGCACGACGGGCGTCTGCGACTTCGGCGCGGTGGCGGCCCGGCTGGCCAGGCTGGCCCAGGACGCGGGCGCCTCGGTGCGGTACGGGGCGCAGGTGCGCACCATCGGCCGGCGCCCCTCCGCGGTCGCGGTGCGCACGGCGGACGGCACGGTGCTGCGCGCACGGGCCCTGGTCAACTGCGCGGGGCTGCACTGCGACCGCGTCGCCCGGCTGGCGGGCGACGACCCGGGCATGCGGATCGTGCCCTTCCGCGGTGAGTACTACGAGCTGGTACCCTCCCGCGCCTCGCTGGTGAACGGTTTGGTGTACCCGGTGCCCGACCCGGCGTTCCCGTTCCTCGGCGTCCATCTGACCCGCGGCATCGACGGCGGCGTCCACATCGGGCCCAACGCGGTGCCGGCCCTGGCCCGCGAGGGGTACGCCTGGCATACGGTGCGCCCGCAGGAGCTGGCCGGCACGCTGGCGTATCCGGGCTCCTGGCGGATCGCCCGCCGCCACTGGCGGTACGGGGCAGGTGAGCTGCGGCGTTCCCTGTCCAAGCGCGCCTTCACCGACGCCGTGCGCCGCCTGCTGCCGGATGTGACGGCCGACGACCTGATAGCGGCCCCGGCGGGCGTGCGCGCACAGGCGGTGCTGCCGGACGGCACGCTGGTGGACGACTTCCTCATCTCGCAGTCGCCCCGGATCGTCCATGTGCTCAACGCCCCGTCGCCCGCGGCCACGGCCTCCCTGCCGATCGGCCGCGAGGTCGCCGGCCGAGTGCTGGAGACCCTGCGGACGGGGTGAGGGGGCGGGCGGGGTGTCAGGGCGGGCGGGGTTGAGGGGGTAAGGGGCCGGAGCCCACCACCGCCGTACGGCCGAGGACCGTTGCCGAGGTACGGGCGAGAACCGTTGCCGAGGTACGGGCCGGGGCCTGCCGCGACCGTACGGGCCGAGCCCCTCCGCTACGGGCCAGGCCCCGCGGCCAAAGTACGGCCCGGGCCCCGCCGCCGCCGTACGGGGCGGAGCCCGCCCGCCACCGTACGGCCGAGCTCGCCGCCGTACGGCCGAGCCCAACCGCCAAGACGGGGCAGGACCCAACCGCCGAGGCGCAGGCAGGCCCCAGCCAGCCACCCACCCCACCGGGTCCGCACGGCCGAGCCTCCCCGCCCCCGCCCCCGCCCCCGCCCCCGCCCGTAGAATCGAAGCACTGTGTCCGAGAAGCCCACCGCCCCCGATTCCCGCGTGGAGCGCGCTCTGCCCGCCCCGCGCGACCGCAGCGAGCCGATGTTCCCCGGCGGCCCCGTAGCCGACCCTGCGGGCTCGCACCACGAGCGCCGTATCCGCTCCTTCCGCCCCCGCCGCGGCCGGGTGACCCCGGGCCAGGGCGAGGCGCTGCGCCGCCTGTGGCCGCAGTGGGGCCTGGACATCGACGGGCTGAGCCGTATCGACCTCGGTGAGTTGTTCGCCACAGAGGCGGGCCCGCGCCCCGACCTCCCCGTCGTCCTGGAGATCGGCTTCGGCATGGGGGAGGCCACCGCGCAGATGGCCGCCGCCGACCCCGGCACGGGCATCCTCGCCGCCGACGTCCACACCCCCGGCCAGGGCAATCTGCTCGCGCTCGCGGAGCGGAACGGCCTGGACAACATCCGGGTCGCCAACGGCGACGCGATCATCCTGCTCCGCGAGATGCTGGCCCCCGCCTCGCTCTCCGGGCTGCGGGTCTTCTTCCCCGACCCCTGGCCCAAGAAGCGGCACCACAAGCGCCGCCTCATCCAGCCCGAGTTCATCGAGCTCGCCGCCACCCGGCTGAAGCCAGGTGCGCTGCTGCACTGCGCGACCGACTGGGAGCCGTACGCGGAGCAGATGCTGGAGGTCCTCGCCGCGAACCCGGCCTTCGACAACTCCCTGGCCGACGGCGGCTACACCCCGCGCCCGGACTTCCGGCCGCTCACCAAGTTCGAGGGCCAGGGGCTGGACAAGGGACACCTCGTCCATGACCTGATCTTCCGCCGCAACGACACATAACGCCCCCAAGGGGATGGGCATAACCCCTGAGTCCCCCTCCCCCTTTCGTTAGGGTCGGTCGAGTGCATCAGTCCCCGCCCCCGCAAGAGCCGCCCGAACCACGACCGGCCACGCCGCCGTACGAGGCGCCGCAAGGAGCGCGGCACGAGGCACCACACGGCGTGCCGCACGGGACACCGCAGGACGCCCCGCACGGGGACGCACCGTACGAAGCGGCACAGGCAGCGCCGCACCCCGGCGCACCGCACGCCGACGCCCCGCACGGCACGCCCTACGGCTCTCCGTACGGTGACCAGCACCCGTGGTTCCACACCGGCGCCGCACCGGCGGGCTGGCCGCAACCGCCCCGTCAGCGGCTGTGGGGCCCGGGCGGCCGCCTCGCCCGCGTCTGGCACAACAAGGCGCTCCGGGCCACCGCGCTCACCGGTCTGCTCTCGCTCTCCGGCCTGATCATCCTGGCGCTGGTGCGCGAGCAGACGGGCACCAAGGGCTTCCTGGTGGGGCTCGGCCTCGCCGTCCTCCCCGTGCCGCTGATCATCGCGGTGTTCCGGTGGCTGGACCGCGTGGACCCCAAGCCCTGGCGAAACCTTTTGTTCGCCTTCGCCTGGGGGGCGTGCGCGGCGACGCTGGTCGCGCTGATAGCCAACGGCTTCGCCACCGAGTGGCTCATGACGACCGTGGACTCCTCGTCCCCGACCGGCCAGGCCGACGCCGACACCTGGGGCGCCACCTTCATCGCGCCGTTCGTGGAGGAGAGCGCCAAGGCGGCCGCCATCCTGTTGCTCTTCCTCTTCCGCCGCCGTGACTTCAACGGGCTGGTGGACGGGGTCGTCGTCGCCGGAATCACCGCCACCGGTTTCGCCTTCACCGAGAACATCCTCTATCTCGGCTCGGCCTTCGTCAGCGACCAGACGCTCGGCTACTCCGGCATCCGGTCGACCACGGCCGCGACCTTCTTCATCCGCGCGGTGATGTCCCCCTTCGCACACCCCCTCTTCACCTCGATGACGGGTGTGGGCTTCGGCATAGCCGCCGCGGCGGCACGGCACCAGCGCGTCCGCCGCGTCCTCATACCGGTCGCGATGCTGCTGACGGCGATGGTCCTGCACGGCGTCTGGAACGGCTCGGCGACCCTCGGCGGCTACGGCTTCCTCATCGTCTACGCCCTGTTCATGGTCCCGGTGTTCGGGCTGCTGACCTGGCTGACGATCTGGTCCCGCACCAAGGAGCTGCGCGCGATACGGGAGCAGCTCACCGCCTACCAGGCGGCCGGCTGGCTCACCCCGCCCGAACCTCTCGCGCTGTCCTCGATGCGCGCCCGCGGGATCGCCCGCGACCTCGCCCGCCGCATCCACGGCGCGGCGGCGGCCCGTACGGTCGGCGAGTACACCGCCTTCGCGACCTCGCTGGCCCTTCTGCGGCGGCGCGCGTACCGGGGTACGGCCGGGCCGGACTTCACCGCGCGCGAGAAGGAACTGCTGGACCGGCTGTGGGAACGGCGGGAGACGGCCCAGCCCGCCCTGGCCCACGCGGCGCTGTCGGTGCCGCTCCCCCGGCCGCGCCATGTACCCCGGCCGGCCCCGGGCACGATGCCCGCGCCGTTCTGGCCCGCGGGGCCGTACGGCGGCGGATACGCGTACGGCTACGGAAGCGGTCAGGACTACGGCTACGGCGGCCCCGCGTCCAGCTACGGCTACGGCTATGGCGGCTCCGGGTCCGGCACCGGCCACGGCAGCCCCGGGTCGGGCTACGAGCCCGGCTACGGCTACGGCAACGACCCCGGCTCCGGCGCCCAAGCGCAGTACGGGCCCCACCCCACCTACGCACCGTGGGGCGCCCCTCCCCCGCACGGCCCGCAGACGCCGCAACCACTGCGGACCCGGCAGCCATCGCAGACCCCGCAACCACTGCAGACCCCACGGCCATCGCAGCCCCCGCAACCACCGCGGAGCCCGCTGCCGCCCGCGAATTCGGTGACGCCCCGCCCCTCCCCCGTGCCCTACGGATCCGGCGGCCCCGAAAGTCGTCTGTAACCTCCCGCCCCTTTCGGACGTGTTCCTACATAGAAGCGGGGAGCACGCGGGGGCGCGAGGGATTCATGTCAGGACCATCACCTTCATCCACACCATCCGATTTCGACCAGTTCTACATGGTTACGGCGAAGCGGCTCGTGGCCGCGGTCTATGCGGCGACGGGCGATCTCGCCGAGGCCGAGGACGCGGTGCAGGAGGCGTATGCCCGGGCGTGGCAGCGCTGGGACCGGCTGACCGCCGAGGGTGATCCCACACCGTGGGTGCGCGCCGTCGCCCTGCGTCTCGCCGTCAGCTCCTGGCGCCGCGCCCGTAACCGCATGCGGGCCCACTTCCGCCATGGCCCGCCCCCCGATCTCCCCGATCTCGCCCCGGACCGGGTGGCGCTGGTCCATGCCCTGCGCGGGTTGAAGCCCGAGCAGCGTACGGCCGTGGTCCTGCACCACCTTCTCGATCTGCCCATTGAGCAGGTGGCCCGCGAGACGGGCGTCTCCCCCGGCGCCGTGCGCACCCGGCTGAGCCGTGCCCGCAAGGCCCTCGGCTCCCATCTCGCCGACCCCGAAGCCGAAGCGGAAGCCGACACCGAGGCACCAACACCCGCACCGTCCCCCCATCCGCCCGTCTGCCACCCCAAGGAGGTGCCCTCCCATGGCTGATCTGGACGAGCGCCTGCGCGATATCGCTCGCGATGTCGAGCCCTCCATACGTCTGGCGGGCCCGGAAGCCGTGCGTGCGCGGGGCCATCGGCGCCGCGCACGGCAGCGCACCGCGATCGCCGCCGCGGCTGTCCTGGCGGTGGCCGCCGTGACCGCGGGCTCCTGGCGGCTGCTGCCGGGCGACGACTCCACCCATACGCTCCCGGCGGCCCCGCCCGCCCCGCGAACGGACCGCGTCCCGGGGGCGCCGATCCCCACGAGCGCTCTCCTTCGCCCCTCTGCGCTGCCGTTCGACGCGATGACGCGCTGGAAGACGGCCGACTCCACCATCAACCCCACCGACAACGGCCGGGCACCGCTGCTCGACCTCTCCCCCAGCTGCCGCCTCGACGGTCCGCGTCCCCTCGCCCAGCGCACCCGCGACTACCAGGGCCGCAAGGCGGAGCAGGCGCGTCACACCATCAACGCCTATGCGAGCGACGGAGAGGCCGCGAAGGTCTTCGCCTCCCTTGAGGACACCCTCAAAGACCGATGCGCCCGCCCCAAGGCGCTGGGCACCACCTCGTCACCCAAGCTCGCGGCCGACCGGCCGACCACCATGACCTACGGCTGGCACTCGTCCCGCGCACCGCATGACGCCCAGGTCGTCCTGATGCGCTCGGGCACCCGGGTCGGGGTCCTGCAGGCCGAGGGCATCGGCAGCCCGTCCGGCGACTACACCGACGGTCCCTCCGCCTACTGCATATCGGTCTCGCTGTGGCGCCTCGATCCCACCGCCACCGCCTCCCCCGGTCCGTACCGGGCCAACCCCGAGGAGGTGAAGAGGCGTTGCTGACCCGCTCCTCCCCTCCCACCACCCCTCATGACTCCCGCAAGAGGTCCTCTGTGCTCTCCGTACGTTCCCTGCGCACCCTCGTGGTGCCCGCCATCGCCGTCGCCCTGCTCGCCGGATGCCAGTCGGCGTCGAAATCCGCCTCGGTGGACCCGGCCGACGCCAAGCCCGCCCGGATCACCATCACCCCGGGCAGCGACTCGGCGGCGATAGCCCCCGACGCCCCGGTCAAGGTGACCGCCTCCCACGGCACCCTCACCAAGGTCCGCATCGCCCCCGACGGTGCCGGTTCCCAGGCCGTCACGGTGACCGGCGCCCTCTCCCACTCCAAGACCAGCTGGCGTTCCAACCGCACCATGACCCCGGGCACGACCTACACCGTCGAGGCCACGGCCACCAACGCCGCAGGCAAGACCGCCGTCCAGCACTCCACCTTCCGCACCCGCGCCGCCCAGCAGGTCAACGGCGTCACCGTCACCCCGTCCAAGGGCTCCACCGTCGGCGTGGGCCAGCCGGTCTCCCTGGCCTTCGACCACCCGGTGCCGAACAAGGCAGCGGTGGAGCGCAGCCTCTCCCTCTCCACCAGCCCGAAGGTCGAAGGCTCCTGGGGCTGGGTCAAGGACCCCCTCACCGGCATCGAGCGCGTCGACTGGCGCCCCAAGACCTACTGGCACAAGGGCACCAAGGTCACCCTCCGAGCCCGCCTCAGCGGCGTGAACACCGGCGACTCCCGCTACCTCCGCCGCGATGTCTCGACCACCTTCACCATCGGCACGCCCCGGATCTCCAAGGTCGACATCAAGAACCACACGATGACCGTCTACGAGGACGGCCAGAAGCAGAAGACCATCCCGATATCCGCCGGCCAGCCCTCCTACCCCACCTGGAACGGCACCATGGTCGTCCTCGACAAGGCCCCCATGGTCAACATGACCAGCGAGTCCGTCGGCATAGCCGACCCCTACAACAAGGACGTCCCCTGGGCCGTCCACCTCACCACCTCGGGCACCTACGCCCACGCCGCCCCCTGGAACGAGGGCCTCGGCTACTTCGGCCAGTCCAACCAGAGCCACGGCTGCGTCGGCATGTCCCTCGCCGACGGCAAGTGGTTCTACAACCGCGCCACCCGAGGCGACATCGTCCAAATATCCGGCTCCACCCGCGCCACGGTCTCCACCGGCAACGGCTTCGGCGACTGGAACCTCCCCTACCCCTCCTGGCAAAAGCTCAGCGCCCTGCGCTGAGTCTGCTCAACGATGCGGGCACCCGCGCCACCAGGGCGTGGGTGCCCGCAAGCACGTAGAGCGAAGGATCGTTACTGCGCATCAACCATTCCCCAAGCGACAGCCATAGGCGACCCCGCCCACCCGTCCACTGTCTTCCAGACGGACGCAATGCCTCGCTTCTCGAGATAGGGGGCATACGCCTTGATGTCCTCGGTAAAGAGCGCCAGAAGGAACGGCTCACCCTTCCCCTGCTCCTCGTACAAGAAGTGGCTGTACTCATAGAGCTGCCCCAGTGCCTCACGCACTGCCTTGGTGGGGTTTCCCCGCTTCACGGTCTTGGCTTCCACCATCCACTCCACACCGTCCCGCCGCAGCACAATGTCCTTGGGGTGCATCTTCTTTGTGATCGGCACGAAGCCACGTTCCTCGATGTACTCGCCGAACAAGCGAACCAGCACCTCGTGGCTACGGGACTTCTTGATCTTCCGCTGACGGATAAGGACGTAGTAGTCGCTGCCGTCCTTCGGGCGGAAGCCGTCCAGCCCTGCGTGTTCTTCTTCCTCACCCTCTACGCACTTGGTGACCGGTAGCCCGCTGGAGGTCATCTCGTCCCTGAGGTTCCGCTCCACGGCAGCCGCGTGTTGCAGCACTTCGGCCATGTGCCAGAGATCCTCACGCAAGCTGATCTCTGGGGGCATGGCAGCGGTGTCGTAAGTTCGCGCTGCCACGCTCCCCGCCTCATAAGAGCGTGCTCTCAGCACGTCGCACTTAAAGTCCGGCTGGGCACCCCAGCCCTCCACCAGGTCCTTCGCTAGTCCGCCTCGCAGTTGCTTGGCCCTGCTCCGCAGATACCTGCGGCGCTTCTCACCCTCACCCAACTTCGCTTGCAGCGACGTCACCCCTTGTTGGAGCGTCAGCGTCACCGTGCTGAGGTCAGCCGCGAAAATGTAGGCCAGGTAGAGACCCTTCTTTGGATCGCGGGTGATGTCGGGGTCGTACACGCCGATCCACGGAGTCCGGCTGGCACCACCACTCCCACCATTGCCCTCAGCATCAAAGCCCGCCGGTAGAAGGTGTCTCCACTCCTCCCCCGCCCTGCGAAGAAGATCCTGCGCATGGACGCCCGATGACGTTCCCTTGCCCTCGTCGTAGGTCCGGGCGAGTTCAAGGAGTAGATGACGTATGTCCATGCTCAAAACTATGCACGAACAGACCGACAAGGACTCGATCTCGATCACGTCCGATCATCCCTGAGCAGCGTGAGCGGCCACCCCAGCTGGGTTGACCCACCTGAGGAGTGTCAGGGGCCGCTGATACAACATCAGGGAGAGATTCGATACGAGGAGGCGCTGCGATGGCCGATCACCTTGCGGACCAGGCGACGCCGGTGCCTGGGCTGTATGAGCGGCTGATCACCTCTCGGATTGAGGAGCAGCTCAACGCCCTGGATGCCCATGGGTGGAAGACCATCCGGCAGAAGGTAGGCGAGCACTCTTCGCCTCATGTGCTCGCCCGTCACATCGGCGAGACCGTCCGGCAGATCTTCATCTCCCTCACGACCGAAGAGCAGGTCGTTGCGGCGAATCACATCCTCGAGTCGATCAGCACCCTCGACGGGGCCAAGCAATGGGTGGACCTTGTCGCGGACGGGCCCCATCAGCTGACGGCCATTGCCGAGCAGGAAGCGCCGGGCGTGTACAGCATTCGTCCGGCCACGCCGCTGTCCGAGACGGCACTCATCACCAACGCACCCGAGGATCCGAACCTCGGGTTCGAGCTGAGGGCCGAGCTGGCGACGGCCGACCGTGTCGATCTGCTCTGTGCGTTTGTGAAGTGGCATGGTCTGCGCGTCCTGGAAGAGTCACTCAAGGCGGCTCGCGATCGCGGGGTGCCGATCCGCGTCATCACGACCACCTACATCGGTGCTACGGAGC
Source organism: Streptomyces endocoffeicus (assembly GCF_016741935.1). GTDB lineage: Bacteria > Actinomycetota > Actinomycetes > Streptomycetales > Streptomycetaceae > Streptomyces > Streptomyces endocoffeicus. Next base: position 25,623 of record NZ_JAERRG010000012.1, read on the forward strand.
GACGCGCGCTGGACCGCCTCGTGACGGAGTTCAACGCCGAGGTCAAGGTCAACTACGAGTCGCGGTCCACGCGCCTCCATGCAAAGGCATGGCTGTTTCGACGTCACAGCGGCTATGACACCGCCTATGTGGGGAGTTCCAACCTCTCCAAGACAGCGCTTCTCGACGGCTTGGAGTGGAACGTCCGGCTGTCATCCGTAGCGACGCCGCCGGTGTTGCGGAAGTTCGAGGCGACCTTCGACTCGTACTGGGCTGAGCCCGCCTTTGAGACCTACGATCCCGGGCGCGATGCCACCCGGTTAGACGAGGCCCTCACGCTGGCCAGCGGTAAGCAGAAGAGCGATACCCACGCCATCAGCCTGTCCGGCCTTGAAGTACGCCCGTACCCCCATCAGCAAGACATGCTCGAACGACTCCGCATCGAGCGTGACATCCACAGCCGGCACCGGAACTTGCTCGTCGCAGCGACTGGGACCGGCAAGACAGTCATGGCGGCCCTCGACTACAAGGCACTCAAACGCGCCCATCAAGGGCGGCCCCTCACCCTCCTCTTCGTGGCCCATCGCCAGGAGATTCTCAAGCAATCACTGCGCACCTACCAGGAGGTGCTCGACGATGCGAACTTCGGCGAGTTGCTCGTCGGAGGAGAGGTGCCGAAGGACTGGACGCATGTCTTCGCCAGCGTTCAGTCCCTCAACGCCCGGGCCCTCGAAGAGTTCGCTCCCGATCACTTCGATGTGGTGGTCATCGATGAATTCCACCATGGCGTTTCCCCCACTTATCGGCGCATCATCGACCACTTCAAGCCCGTTGAGCTTCTTGGTCTGACCGCCACACCTGAGCGGATGGACGGCAGGAACGTCCAGGATGAATTCTTCGAGGGCCACATCGCGGCCGAGATGCGGCTATGGGAAGCGCTGGAGAACGATCTCCTCAGCCCGTTCCACTACTTTGGCATCGCGGACAACACCGATCTCGAAGGTGTCACCTGGAAGCAAGGCTCCTACGTCATCAGTGAGCTCAGTGAGATCTACACTGGCAACCACGCTCGAGCGCGGCTCATCGTCAAGGCCGTCCAGGAGAAGGTCACCGACCCAGGGACCATGCGAGCACTGGGCTTCTGCGTCACTGTGGCACACGCCCACTTCATGGCTAACTTCTTCCGTCGGGCGGGTGTCAATGCCAAGGCCCTCGACGGTTCCACTCCTACCGCTGAACGCGCCCAGTCCCTGAGAGACCTCCGTGACGGCACGGTACAGATTCTCTTCTCCGTCGACCTGTTCAACGAGGGGCTGGACGTCCCGGATGTGGACACCCTTCTCTTGCTCCGCCCCACCTCTAGCGCCACGGTCTTTCTCCAGCAGCTTGGCCGAGGGCTTCGGCGTACGCCGGACAAGCCGGTCCTCACCGTGCTCGACTTCATCGGCCAGCACCGTAAGGAGTTCCGATTCGAGGAGCAGTTCCGTGCGCTGACGAACTTCACCCGTCACCGGCTGACCGAGCATATGGAGCGAGATTTTCCACAGCTCCCTTCTGGCTGTCAGATCATCCTGGACCGCAAGTCCAAGGAGCGGATCCTGGACAACATCAGGAGCCAGATCAATGTCAATGTGCGGCAGTTGGCGCAGGAGGTTGCTGCGTACGCCGAGCCGCAACTCGACGCCTACCTTCGTGAGAGCCGCCGCGAGCTCAAGGAGCTCTACCGGGCCAACAACTCATGGACAGGTCTCTTGAGGCGAGCCAATCTCCTCACCGGCGAGCCGCCCGAAGGAGAGGTCGCCCTCCTCAAGCGCGTCTCCGCATTTCTCCATGTCAGTGACCCACAGCGGGTGAATGCCTACCGTCGGATGCTGGCCGATGACGCCCCCGGGTACGACTCGCTCGATGCATCAGGGCAGGCGTACGCACGGATGCTCTTCTTCTCCTTGTGGCCTCTAGGCGGTGGATTCAGCAACTATGCCGATGGCTTCGAGTCGTTGCACCAGCAGAGCGCCTTTCGAAGCGAACTGAGCCAGGTCCTGGCATACAACCTGAAGCACACCAACCACTACCCCATCCCGCTCCTGGGCGAACACAGTGGCCTACCACTGGCCATCCACGCCTCGTACAGTCGGGAGGAGATCCTGCCCGCCCTCGGGCAGGCAGAGGTGGGCGGCTTCGTGCCGGGGAATTTCCGCGAAGGCGTGAAGTGGTGCGAAGGGATTCAGACGGACGCGCTCCTCATCACGCTCGAGAAGGATGATAAGGACTTCTCGCCGCAGACTCGGTACAAGGACTTCGCGATGAGCCCAGACCGCTTCCACTGGGAATCACAGAACCAAACGTCGACTTCCTCGCCCACGGGGCAGCGCTACCAGCACCACAGGGAACGGGGATCCCATGTGCTGCTCTTCGTGCGGCGCTACAAGAAGACGGATATCGGGGGGCCTCAGCCCTGGATGCTGCTCGGTCCCGCCGATTACGAATCCCACGAGGGCAGCAAGCCCATGGGCATTGTCTGGCGACTCCAGCATGAGCTACCTGCCGATGTCTGGACCTATTCGGCCATTGCAGCGGGGTAGCGCTCGTGGGTCAGCCTAGATACGGCCGGTCGCGGTGGGCCAGGAAGTGACGAAGCCGGAGCCGTTGTGTGTGGTGCATGGGGAGCTCGGCAAGTTCCTCCGGCGAGACGAACCTCAGTTCCGTGGACTCATCAGAGATCGCCAATTGGCCGCCCACGATGCGGGCGGTGAAGCAGACGTTGAACTGTCGGCGGACCTCGCCGTCCGTGTAGGCGATGACGTGACGCGGGTCGGTGTACGTGCCGACGAGTCCCGTGATCTCCACGTCGAGTCCGGTCTCTTCCTTGACCTCACGGACAGCCGTGCCCGGTAGAGAGTCGGTCATCTCCATGCCACCACCGGGCAGTGCCCAAAGATCATTGTCTCGGCGGCGCTGGAGCAGGATGCGGCCGTTCTCGTCGGTGACGACAGCGGATGCGGCGACAACCAAGCTGTTCGGCTCGGGGGCGTCCGGATCGTCGTAGTACTCGGTCCGCGCCACGGGGTCACACTCCCTGTACCGGCATCGCCGTCGCCCATACGGCGTCGAAGCTCTGGGCGTAGGTGTCGAACATGCCGCCCTCGCCGTGTCGGCGCAGGTGCCAGACGGGAGCCCCATACGCGTTCACACCCCAGACGTGGGCGTTGACCATGACTTGGTCATCTGCACGATAGAGCGAGTTGTAGAGGGTTGTTCCGTGAGACCGCACCTCGACGCCCGGGGTGCCGATGAGGGGGCGATAGTGCAGGAGAGCGAGCCGACAGCGGGATTCGATGCCGTGGCCGAACTTCTCCTCCTGGCCCCGCTGCTGGACGTTGGGGCTGTCGGCGTCGCCGACCGCGACACGCACGGCGCAGCCTTGGGCGGCTCGTTCCCGTAGAAGGTCATTGAGGCGGGGGTACGCCTCGTGCAGGAAGACGGCGGCATATACGAGCACGTCAATCCGTTCGCGGGCCTGGGTCAGCATCTCCACGAACGTGGACACGGGGATGTCCGCACGCTGGTCGTAGAGCGCCACAAGCTCGGGGCTGACCGCGCGGGCGGGGCGTGCTTGGCGGAGCGCTGGCCATAGGGCGTGCACGTCTTCTCCTAACGTTTCCGCTGCCAGGATGGCCGTGCTACGTCGCGGCGTACGGTTGAGGTTGACCCATCGTTCTACGGATTTGGGGTCTACCTCGACCTTTTCCGCGAGGGTGGCGTATGTCCACCCTCCGGTCGCCATGACGGCACGTAGCCTCTCGTTCGGCACCTGAGTCTCTCCCCACATGTCGGGACGGCACTAGGGACGTTTTACCCGACGCAGGACGTCCCGAAGTGGGGTTTAAGGGAGGTTCCTACGTCCTGATCACAGCGCGATGATCGCGAAAAGACTCCCGCGACCGTTGCAGGCGGCCCGGGAGCGTGGTCAACGCTGTGAAGGAGCGTCAACGTGCAGGAGAATATCGCCCGACCCATGGAATGGCTGTTGCGGCTGATGGTGCCCGCATCGGCCCGTCATCGCGCCGTTGGGGCCCGGCCCGCCATGGCGTGTGCGGATACACCGACGGTCCGCCCGGCACGTGTATCTGTGGTGGCGGTGGCGCTGTGAGCGTACGTCCCCGTCTGCTGCCGTGGCCCGGTCCCGCAGGGCAGCGGTGTTATCTGGTCTCCGATGCGGACAGCACGGGCTACCTGTCGAAGCTGGCTGACGAAATGGAAGCGGTTCAGCTCCAGATGGGCACTGAACTCATCGGCCACGCCCGCCTGATGCTCAGCGACCGGAAAGCGGACGCTCGAGAGCTCCGCTACCTCTCGAACCGCCTGATCGAAGCGCTGCAAGACGCTCTCCGGATCTCGGAGAGTCGCGGCGGGCGTATCTCAGCGCCCGACGAGGCCGAGAGTGACGGAGCGGCTCGCACGGATGAGGGGGCGCAATGAGTGAGGTGCCAGGAGGCTGGCAGGTCGGTCCGGCCCCGGGGCGCGGTCTGCGTCCTGCGAAGGGCGGCCTGCTTGAGCTGCCGCTTCACGTGCTCCGGCCCGGTCACGCGTCTTTGGCGTCGCTGGTGCTGACGGTGGTGGAAGCGGAGCAGTTGCACGCCGCCTTGTGTTACGCGCTTGGCGACGAGCCTGCACCCGAAGACGCGCCGGAGTGCCGTCAGCCGGTCCGTTATCCAGGTGGCCGACAGAAGTACTGAGGCCGCGCGGCGGAATCCCACTCGGGTCGCCCGTGTCCGTTTGGGGCTTGCGAGTCCGTTCGGAGCGCCTGCTGCGTAGGGTCGGGGCCAGGAGATCCTTGGAGTGGGAGGTATGGGGATGGCTGGAGTGCCGGCGGGGGTTGTGGCTGCGGGTGGGTTGGTCGGGGGGTATGGCGTGGCTCGGTGGACCAAGCGGCGGCCCTTGGGTGGGGTTGCCCTGGCCGCTGCGGGGGCGGTGGCCGCTCGGGGGTGGCGGGAGAAGGCGGGGAACGGGACCGCCGCCGCGCTCAGTGCGGCGTACGTCGCCGCATTCGCGGGGTCGCATCCGCTGGCGAAGAAGATCGGGGCCTGGCCGTCCGTCTTCGCCGTCGCCGGTGGCGTCGCCCTCGCGTCCTGGGCCCTTGCCGATCGGCGGTAGAGGGGTCGTAGGCCGTACGTAGCGGCACTGGCGTATGGGTCGCGCTTGGGCGGGCGGGGCTTGTCGCCCGCCCGCCGTCCTACAGCGCCCGTCCCGTCGTCTTCCGCTCAGTCCTTACGGAGCCTCCCGCCCCGTCTTCCGCTCAGTCCGACGCCGACGTCAGCAGGTCCAGTTCCGGCTGGGTCAGCTTGAGGTCGACCGAGGCCAGGAGGGCCGGGAGCTGGTCGGGGGAGCTGGCGCTGGCCAGGGGGGCCACGACTGTGGGCTGGGCGAGGAGCCAGGCCAGGGCGACCGTGGCGGGCTCGGTGCGGTGGTTGGCGGCGACGTCGTCCAGGGCGGCGAGGACCTTCTGGCCGCGCTCGGTCTCCAGGTGCTTGGCGGCGCCCGTGGAGCGGGGGCTGTCGACGGCCGTGCCCGGGCGGTACTTGCCGGTGAGGAAGCCGGACGCCAGGGAGTAGTACGGGATCGTCGCCAGGTCGTGGCGGGCGGCGACCTCGGAGAGCTCGCCCTCGAAGGTGTCGCGCGAGACAAGGTTGTAGTGCGGCTGGAGGGCGACGTAGCGGGCCAGGTTCTCCCGGGTGGAGAAGGTCAGCTGGGCCTCCAGGCGGTCCGCGCCGATGTTGGACGCGGCGATCTCGCGGACCTTGCCCTCCCTGACCAGCTCGTCCAGGGTGGTGATGATCTCGTCCACCGGCACCGACGGGTCGTCGTAGTGGGTGTAGTAGAGGTCGATGTAGTCGGTGCGCAGCCGCTGGAGGGATTCCTCTACGCCCGATTTGATGGCGGACGAGGTCAGCCCGCGTGGCTCCGGGGAGCCGGCGCCCACCTTGGTCGCGAGGACGATGTCGGAGCGGTTGCGGCGCGAGGCGAACCAGTTGCCGAGGATGGTCTCGGACTCGCCGCCCTCGTTGCCCGGCACCCAGACGGAGTAGACATCGGCGGTGTCGATGAAGGTGCCGCCGGCCGCCACATAGGCGTCGAGCACCCGGAAGGACTCGGCCTCGTTCGCGGTCCAGCCGAAGACGTTCCCGCCGAGAGAGAGCGGGAATACGGACAGATCACCGATCTTCTGTGTGTTGTCAGCCATACGTTTTTACAACGACTGGCTGGGCGGGGTTGTTCCGGCCTGTTGTTCCGGCCTGTTGTTCCCGCGTGTTGTTCCGGCCTGTTGTTCCCGCGTGCGTTCCTGATCGCCGGCCCCGTCGGGGCGTAAACCGGCGGCCCTGGCGTCAAGGGGGGAGAGAGCGCCAGGGCCGCCGGAGTATCAGGGGTTCAGCCCGTGCTGGCGCAGCCAGGGCATCGGGTCGATCGGCGAGCCGCCGCCCGGCCGGACCTCGACGTGGAGGTGCGGGCCGGTCACATTGCCGGTCGCGCCGACGCGGGCGACGACGTCGCCCGTCGACACCTTGCCGGAGGTGACGACCATCGACGACAGGTGGCAGTACCAGATCTCGGTGCCGTCGCTCAGGGTCAGCACGATGCGGTAGCCGTACGACCCGGCCCAGCCCGCCTGGGTGATGGTGCCGCCGTGCAGCGCCTTGACCGGGGTGCCGGTCGGGGCGGCGAAGTCCTGGCCGGTGTGGTCGGCCGACCATATGTCGCCCGCCTGGCCGAAGCTGGCGGTCAGGGTGTACGAGCCGACGGGGAGGGTGTACGCGGCGGCGAGTTTGGCCTGGCGCTCGGCCGCGGCCTTCTTCTCGGCCGCCTCCTTCGCCCGCTGCTCGGCGGCTCTCTTCTCCGCCGCTGCCTTGGCCTTCCGCTTGGCGGCCGCCTCCGCGGCCTGGTCGGCGGCCTTGTCCGCGGCGGCCCTGGCCTCCTTGGCGGCCGCCTGCGCCGCGGCGGTGCGGCTGTCCTCGTCCGCCGCGTTCTGCTGGTTCTCGGCCTGCTGGAGGATGCGGGCGCGGAGCGCCTCGCCGGCGTCGGTGGTGCCGCGCTGCTCGTCCTCGCTGGTCAGACCGGCCTGGGAGAGCGGGGCGGCGGCGGTCTGCGCGCCGCTGCTGTCGTCCGACGCCCAGGAGCCGATGCCCGGCAGGTCCTTGGCGGCGGGCAGGCTGGCCTTGACCTCATCGGCGACATGGCCGAGGTCCGGCATGGAGATGGGGAGCGCGGGACGGTCCTTGGCGCTGGCCATACCGCCCGCACCGACCGCCGCGATCACGCCGACCCCGAGGACGGCGCCGCTGCGCGCCATGGTTCCGCCGCGCTGTTTGGCCACGCGGTGCCGGCCGCGTACGGGAGCGATGGACTCCTCGGTGGGGTTCCACTCCTCCCAGGTCTCGGCCTCGAATCCGGCACCCGGGCCCTCGGAGGCGCCCTCATCCGCAAAGCGGTCGTCCGCATAGCGGTTGTCGGGGCCGAACGCGTAAGTGTCGTCGGGACCGAACGCGTAGGGGTCGTCGGGGGCGAATCGGCCGTCCCCTGAGCTCATCCCGCCGCCGGCATCGAAGCCGGGGCCGTAGGCGGTGGCGGTCCCCAAACCGCCTCCCCGTGTGCGATACGGGGCTTCGTCCAGGACAGACCTGTTGGACGCCACGGAGGCGCACTCCTTTCCTTCCTTCTCGCCTACCGGGTTAGCTGACGGGTTCGGAGCAGGAAGGTCTCCTACGGGTCAGGTTCGACCCGATTCACCCCAAGGTTGTTGGTTCCCCGGTTCCCTTGGTGCTGCTGGTGCGGTGCTGCCGCTGTGCGTACGGGATTCGGCGACGGCGCACGGTGCCGCCCTTGCGACGGTTGTGACGACCGCGCTGCGTTATCGAACGTTAATAGAGAGCGCGATGTGATTCCAAGCTGTTCCGAGGAATCCGCGCACCTTTGGCATGAACTTAGCGCTCAAGAAGGGACAAATAGGGGCGAGTCGACGTACTGGGCAAGAGTTGGCAAAACCGCGTACGGATCGATCGTGCGTCAATTGTTATGCGGAGGGGGCTCGGTCGGTTACGCACGGTGTGCGGTGCGGATGCCTACGGCGGGGTGGGGTTCGCCCCCTCGTTCCCCCCACCGTTGTCCCGCCGGTTCCCCCCACCGCTCGCCCGCCCGTTGTCCCGCCGGTTCCCCCCACCGCTCGCCCGCCCGTTGTCCCGTCCGCTCGCCCGCCCGTTGTCCCGTCCGTTGTCCCGTCCGCTCGCCCGCCCGTTGCCGCGGGCCGGGGTCCGACGGACCGCCAGCAACGCCATGTCGTCCGGCGTCCCGCCACCCGTATGGCGCTCGACATCGGCCACCAAGGCGTCCAGCAGCTCCTGCGGACCGGCGAAGCGGCGGCCGCGCAGCCGCTCCTCCGGGTCATAGAACTCGCCATGGCGGTCCCGGGCCTCCGTCACCCCGTCCGTGAACAGCAGCAGCGTCTCGCCCTCCGCGAACGCCAGCTCCATCACCCGGTCCGGCCAACCCGCCAACTCCGCCATCCCCACCGGCAGCGCCGGCACCTCCGGCTCCAAGGCGCGCACCGCGCCGCCCTCCTCCAGGAGCAGCGGCGCCGGATGGCCGCGGTTGATCAGCCGCAGAGTGGAGTCGCCGCGCGGAATTTCGGCCACTACGGTCGTTGTGAACCCCTCGACCACCTCCAGGTCGGCCCGCCGGGCGCCCTCGCGCCGCAGCGCCCGCTCCAGGCGGCCCACGAGCGCCTCCAGGGTCGTCTCCTGCTCCGCGGCCTCCCGGAAGCAGCCCAGGAGGATCGCCACGACCTCCACGGCCCCCAGCCCCTTGCCGCGTACGTCGCCGACGGTCAGCCGTACGCCGTGCGGGGTGTCCTGGACCGCGTACAGGTCGCCGCCGATCGCCGCGTACTTCTCCGCCGGTACGTAACGCGCGGCGATCTCCAGCCCGGCGAGCCGGGCGGGCGGCGCGGGCAGGACGGCGCGCTGGGCCGCCTCCGCGACACCGCGCGCCGAGGCGAGCCGGTGGTAGCTGCGGCGTACGACGCGGTTGATCACCACGGCCAGCACGGTCACGGTCGCCACCGTGATGATCTCGGTGGCCGCCTGGGTCGGGTCCCGCACCCCGTGCAACTCCGCCAGCAGACAGGTGGTGAGGACGGCGACGACGGCCGTGACGAGGGTCTGCCGCAGCGGTAAGAGCGCCGCGGCGACCAAAGGGGCGGCGGCGAAGAAGGGGGAGGCGGTGTAGCCGGGCGGGGCGGCCAGGTCGAAGGCGATGCCGCCGAGGACGAGGACGGCGGGCACCCAGCGGGCCATACGGCGGCCAGAGGCCTCCTGACCGCTCTCATCGGCCGGAGCGGGCCCCGCGGTGGACCCGGCGGACGCGTCGGCTGCGGCACCGGCCGCGGCGCCGGTGTCGATGAGCGTACGGACGCGGGTGGTGGGGCGGCGGGCGAGCGGGCGGCTCAGCCGGGGCCAGGCCGTACGCCGCTCCGTACGGCCCTCCGCACGGCCCTCCGCACGGGCGCCCGTACGAGCCCTGCTCCCTCGCACCCGCACCGGCTTCTCTCGCTTCCCTGGTCCGCGTCCCGCCGCCGTCACAGCGGCACGGCGTCACCGTCGTCACGGTGCCGCCGTCGTCACCAGGCTTCCGGCTGACGGGCCGCCAGGCGAGCCGGTGTCGGCCAAGCGGGTACTGGGCGCCGTACGGGGACGTCTCGCGGCCCCACGCATGCGGGAGTGCGGGCGGGCGCCAAGACCGCGACTGGCGGGCTACCGCGACCGGCGGCCGCGGACGGGCTGCAGGCGGGCTACGGAAGCGTCAGAAACCGCGTACGTCAGGAGATCCCGCGTACGCCAGCGGCCGACGCCCAAACCGCCTGCGTCAACGGCCGACGCCCAAACCGCGTGCGTCAGAGGTCGACGCCCAGCGCGCGGGCGTGGCGGTCGGCCGCGAGCTCCGCCGAGACCTCGTCGAGGTACACCTCGCACACCAGCCGGCCGTCCCGGGTCAGGTTGTGCTCCAGCTCCCACAGCACGATCTCGTCCCCTCCAGTGAGGAGGAAGGCGTGCTCGTAGAAGCGGCACCAGGTCGCGTCGGGACCGCCGGAGCGGCGCCGGGGCTTGGGCGCGAGGGCGATGTCATGCGCGAACGCGGTGGCCAGCAGCCGCTCGGTCTCCTCGCCCGGACGGTCGGGGTTCTCCGCGCGGCGCAGGACGCGACGGGCGTGGTCGGCCGAGTTGTCGGCCACATACGCACGAGAGGTCTCCACCGGCTCGGCCGTGTGCAGCAGCTGGTCCGGGAGCCACAGCGGTAACCCGTCGAGCTCCTCCCAGCGGGCGCCGCCGAGGCGCTCATGGACGCGGCGCTCGGCCAGCGCCAGGGCGTCCTCGTCCGCGTAGAGCTCGTACAGCGGGCGGCCGCCCTCGCCGGTGTTGTGCTCCAGCTCCCACAGCAGCAGGCTGCTGCCGTCGGGGAGCAGGAAGACATGCCGATAGGTGCTGTACCCGAGCTGGCCGCACCGCTCATTGCACTGCCGGCAGGACCGCAGCTCGGACTGGTGCATCAGGGCGCTGCGCGCCTGGGCCAGCACCGCCTCGTCGATCTCGAAGCCGTTCTGCGCACGGGCGAGCAGCCCGTCCATCAGCTCGGCAGGGGTCCCTTCCCCTCGTGAGTGCCCCATGTCTCTCCTCCCGCCTCCCGGCGTAGATTCGCCGCGCCCCCCGGGCGACCACTTCGCGCACTTAGCGTAGCGGCGTGAACACGCGCCGCGCTGCGGTTCGGCGAAGCTGTCGGTGTGACTGTGCCTCACTCACTCCTGCGTCGTAGAGCCTGGATGTATCACTCGTCCGACCGGTCGAACAAGCGCGGGGGCCGGGGGCAGGGCGACCCGGCCGGTCACCACGTGGCCATCGGCGCTCCACCGCCCCGTCACCACACCGCCGTCGTCCGGCCGTTGCCCGGCGGCCGAGCGCCCGCGGGCCACCCCCGTGCCACCGTCTCGTCCCCGCCCCACCGCGGCCCGGCAGCCGCCCTCCTCCCCTCCTCATAAAAGGGATTCAGATTCCGCTGGGCCAAATGGAGCTCGCATTGGTCCCCCTTAGCGGGATTCTCGGATAACACGCACCGGAAGAGCCGCACTATGCCGGACGGGTGAAGCTGACTGGCGGCCCGAAGCCTTAACTGATGAGCTTCGTTGTGTCATGCGTCCGTGAATTCGCGGAGCAACCCAGACGGAGGATTTAAGTGAACATCGGCAAGAAGGCAGTTCTTCTGACCGCGGCCGCCGGCGCTCTGGTCATCGGTGGCGCGGGCGGTGCCCTGGCCAACAACAACGACGACTTCATCGCGCAGCTCAACCACTGCGACACGGCCACCGGTGCCACCAGCAACCTCGGCGGCGCCGCCGCCACCGGCGACATCAACCTCGGCTCGGACTGCGTCAACTTCACCAACAGCAGCGGTTCGGTCGTCCAGGCCAACAAGTGCGACACGCACACCGGCATCACGCTGGTCACCGGCGCCGCCGCTCCGACGGGCGACACCAACATCGGCTCCAAGTGCGCGAACATCGCCGTCGACGAGGACAGCGGCCGCCACTGAGTCGCTGACCCTTTCATGGTGTTCCCGCCCGCGGTAACACCATGAGGCATCCCCCCGTTGGGAATCGCGGCCCTGGAAGCCTCTTCCAGGGCCGCTGCCATGAGAAAGGCTTTTCGGTGACGGTGCTGAGCGTGCCGCACCCGAAGCCCGATTGGAGGCTCTTTATGCACAAGCGCAAAAGGACGGCGCTTCTAGCGGCGACCATGGGCGCGCTGCTCATCGGCGGTGCGGGCGGAGCCGAAGCCACCGGCCCCGGTCCCAGCCGCTCCACCGGCGCCAACGGCGGGACGCAGAGCAATCGCTGCACCACCAGTTCCGTCGTCGGCACCATCACCGTGGCGGCCGGCCCGACCGAGATCAGCAATCAGACCGACTGCGTCAACACCGCCGAATCGGGTGTGACGACGCAGGAGAACCGCTGCCGTACCCACTCCGTCATCGGTCCGATCACCGTCGCGCTGGCTCCCGGATCCGAAATCAAGAACGGGACCAACTGCGTTAACGTCAGCGAGTCGGGCGGGGTCACGAAGCAGACCAACAACTGCCGCACCACCTCCGTGACGGGCCCGATCACCATCGGCCCCGGCTCCGAGGTCACCAACGAGACCAACTGCGTCAATGCCGCGGGCGCCGATCCTCAGAACGGAACTCAGGGGAAGAGCGCGAACGGCACGAAGAGCGGCAAGAGCGGTGGCCAGGGAAACCGTCAGCACTCCTGAAACACCGAACCTCCGGCACTCACCACCGAGCTCCGGAATCATCCGCTCGCCATGAACGCGGCCTTGGGGAAACTCTCCCCGGGGCCGCGTTCATTTTTTCGTTTCCACGGACGGCCGAATATACCTTTACTGTGGCGGATGGGTGATGCTTTCGATTCTCCCGGATCCCGGCTTGCGGAAATCTCGTTCAAGAGGTGTCTGCGGAATTTTCGCGGAGAACCCGATATGGAGGCACCAGAACAATGCAGATCGGTAAGAAGGCAGCTCTCATGGCCGCGGCGGCCGCGGGCACAATGGTGGTCGGTGGCGCCGGCAGCGCGAGTGCCCATGGCCTCTTCCCGCAGTCCAGCGGGGCTCAGCGAAACCTCTGTGACACGGCCACCGGCGCCACCAGCAACCTCGGCGGCGCCGCCACCACCGGCGACCTCAACCTCGGCTCGGACTGCGTCAACTTCAGCAGCGGTCACAACGGTTCGGTCATCCAGGCCAACGAGTGCGACACGGCCACCGGCACCACGCTGGTCACCGGCGCCGCCGCCCCGACGGGCGACACCAGCATCGGCGCCAAGTGCGCGAACATCGCCCTCGCCGAGCCGGACCCGGTCGTCGTCGTTCACAAGGACCCGCCGAAGAAGCAGCACAAGGCCAAGGACTCGCACAAGGCCAAGAAGCAGCACAAGGCCAAGTCCTCACACAAGGCCAAGGACCCGCACAAGAAGGACAAGTGCGCGCACAAGGCGACCAAGCACCACAAGGCCAAGGTCTCGCACAAGGCCAAGGCCAAGAAGAAGGACTGCAAGCACTGACGGTAGAGCAGGCGGTCAGGCAGGCGGCGCCCCCGGAAGAACGGCTTCCGGGGGCGCCGCGGCGTTCAGCAGGGTCGGTCGGTTCAGCGGTCGTCACGCCTCTCTCAGCATCCGGCGAGGGCCGGTACACACTGATTCGGGTTGTTCCCGGTGACCGTGGTCGCGGTGAGCGTGATCGAGCCGCCGTCGGTGAAGATCCCACCGCCCTGGCCGCCATTGGCCGTATTACCGGTCACGGTATCGCCGGTCATTTGTGTGGAACCCGCGTGCTGGAACACACCGCCGCCATTCAGCGTGGCGGTATTCCCGTTCACCGTGGTGGACTGTACGCGCAGTGCGCTGCCCATATTGGTGATACCGCCACCGAAACTGCCGGCGGTGTTCTCGGTCACCCGGCCGCCGTTGATCGTGAGATCTCCGATCGCGGTGGAGATGCCGCCGCCCTCGAAGTTGGTGGTCCGGTTCCGGGCGATCCCGACGGCGCTCAACAGCGTCGTTCCGAAGTTGCTGACGCCACCGCCCGAGCTGTCCGCGGTATTGTCCGAAATGTTGCCGCCCGAGACGCTGAGAGTGGCCGACGTATTGATGTGAATACCGCCGCCGTCCCCCGCGGAATTGTGCGTCACATCCGTGCCCGAAAGCACCCCCGAGCCGCCCGAGGCGATTTCGATACCCCCGCCGACATTGCTCGCGGTGTTGCCCGTGACCGTGGACTGGATGAGCCGCAGCGAGCCCCCGTCGAGGATGCCACCGCCGTCGGTGCCCGCCCCCGAGGTCGCCCGGCCCCCCGAGAAGGTCACGCCGTTGACCGTAAGGCTTCCACCGGGCGCGATCTCCGCGATCCGGAAGTCCGCCGCGGACGCGCTGCGTCTGATGGTCGCCAGAGTCCCACTGATGGTCACGTCACGGGTGATGAGCGGCAGTCCGTCAGCGCCGTTGGGACCGGTGAACGCCGCGGAGCCCAGCGTGTACACACACCCCGTGGTCAGAACGACGGACCCTCCCGAGGGCGAGCTGTTGGCCTCGCTCACCGCGTTGACCAGCGCCGCCGCGTCCCCGCAGGGCACCGGGGCCGCCTTCTCACCCTCCTTACCGCTGCCTCCCTTTCCTTCGGCGGACGCCGGAGCGGAGACCGCCCATGCCGATACCGCCAGCGCCATGACGGGGATCAGACCCCGGATCGTTGTCGCGAGTCGCACGAGGAGTCTCCTTAAGCGTTTCCGAGCAGCGGGCCAGACGCAGCAGGTTCAGGCTCTTCGCTCGAGTACCGCTCGGCATCCGCTCAAGCGCCGGTCGAGTGAGACTCGATCTTCTGTACGACGGGGGTGAGAACCCCCCGTTCCCGGGCCGCGGAAGACAGCGCGGCGGGACCCTCAGGAACGATGAAACCGCAGGTCACCAATGGCGCCTGCGGTTTCCGAGGTGGGTCATCAGGGGCTCGAACCCTGAACCAATGGATTAAAAGTCCACTGCTCTGCCAATTGAGCTAATGACCCGCACCCCCGCAGCATAGCCCGGCGAGGGGCCAACACCCGAGCCAATACCCTCCGGGAGCGAAAGGCCGTGCAACAGCGTGGTGTTGCACGGCCCGATCAGCCGCGTCGCACAGCTCGATCAGCCGTTGCGCTTCCAGCGCGGCTTGTCGGCGCGGCGGTCGAAGGACCGGTCGTGCGAGCTGCCGGAGCGCTCGTACGAACGGCCGCCGGTGGTGGTGCCGCCCCGGTGGTCGTCACGGCGACCCGGGCGGTCGTCACGACGGTCGCGGTTGAACGGACGGTCCGTGCCACGGTGGTTGTGGTCGCGGCGCTCGAAGGAGCGGCCACCACGGTCGTTGTTCTCCCGGCGGTCGCGGCCGAAGCCACGGTCGTCGCGGCGCTCGTACGGACGGCTGCCGCCACGGTCGTCACGGCGGTTGAAGCCGCCACGGTCATCCCGGCGGTCGCGGCCGAACGAGCGGTCGTCACGGCGGTCCCGGCCGACGCCACGGTCGTTGTCCCGGCGGTCCCGGTCCCGGTCGCGGTCACGGCCGAAGCGGTCGTCGCGACGGTCGTCCCGTCGGTCGTCACGGCGGTCATCGCGCCGGTCGCGGTTGAAGCCGCGGTCCCGGTCGCCGTCCCGGCGGTCGTACGAACGGCCGCCCCGGTCGTCACGGCGGTTGAAGCCGCCACGGTCGTCACGGCGGTCGTCACGACGGTCGCGGTTGAAGCCGCGGTCCCGGTCGCCGTCCCGACGGTCGAAGGAACGGCCGCCACGGTCGTCCCGGCCCCGGTCGTTGTCCCGGCGGTCGTACGAGGAGCGGCGCGGCGCCTCGCCGTCACCCGCGCCCTCGACGGCCTCGGCCCCCGCGCCCTTCACTGCGGGCACCGTCGCGGGCTCCGCCGTACGCTGCGCCGGCAGCGTCACGGCGGCGGCCTCGGCCACCGTCTCCGCCCCGGCCTCAGCCGCGGTCGCGGTCGCGGTCGCGGACTCCGCCGGTGCCACGGTCTCGCCGCGCTCGCGCGCCGCCCGCGCGGACAGCCGGTCGGCCTCCTCGCGGAGCTCGGTCGCGCGCCGCTGCGCCCGCTCCAGCTCCCGGGTGAGGTCCTGCGCCTCGCGCTCGGCCTGCTTGGCCGCGTTCGAGGCCGCCTCCGCCTGCACCTCGGTGAGCGAACGCGCGCCCGTGATCTTGGCCACGTCCTCGTCGAAGGCTCCGCCGCCACCGACGATGTGGCGCGAGGCGTCGACGCCCGCGTCCTCCATCAGCCGGAAGATCTGGCGGCGCTGGTGCGGCAGGGCCAGCGAGACGACGGTGCCGCTCTGGCCCGCCCGCGCCGTACGGCCGGAGCGGTGCAGATAGTCCTTGTGGTCACCGGCCGGGTCCACGTTCAGCACCAGGTCGATGCCGTCGACGTGGATACCGCGCGCGGCGACGTCCGTGGCGACGAGCACATTGACGTACCCGTCCTTGAAGTCGGCCAGGGTGCGGGTGCGCGCGCCCTGCGTCATGCCGCCGTGCAGCGCGTCGGCGCGTACCCCCGCGTCGCACAGCTGCTCGGCGACCCGGTCGCAGCCCAGCTGGGTGCGGACGAAGATGATCGTGCGGCCCTTGCGCGCCGCGATGGCGGCGGTGACCGGCGCCTTGTCCTTCGGCTTCACGACCAGCACATGGTGGGTCATGGTCGAGACGGCGCCCGCGGACGGGTCCACCTCGTGGGTGACCGGGTCGACCAGGTAGCGCTTGACCAGGGTGTCGATCTCGTTCTCGAGCGTCGCGGAGAACAGCAGCCGCTGCCCGCCCTGCGGCACCAGGTTGAGGATCTCGGTGACCTCGGGCAGGAAGCCCATGTCGGCCATCTGGTCGGCCTCGTCGAGGACCGCGATCTGCACCTTGTCCAGGGACGCGGCACCGCGCTCGATGATGTCGCGCAGCCGGCCCGGGGTGGCGACCAGAATGTCCACGCCGCGCTCCAGCGCGTAGATCTGATTGCCCATCGAAGTGCCGCCGCAGACGACCTTGAGCTTGAGGCCGAGAACATCGCCGTACGGCTGCAGCGCGTCGCTCACCTGCATCGCGAGTTCGCGGGTCGGGGTGAGGATCAGCCCGCGGGGGCGCTTCTTCTCGGTGTGGCCGCCCGCCAGCGTGGTCAGCAGCGGAAGGCCGAACGAGAGGGTCTTGCCGGAGCCGGTACGGCCGCGGCCGAGGATGTCGCGTCCGGCGAGGGCGTCGGGGATGGTCGCGGCCTGGATCGGGAAGGGCGTGGTGACGCCGTTCTGCGCCAGCTTGCGGACGATCTGCTCAGAGAGGCCGAGGTCGGCGAATGTGATGTCGGGCGCCTTAGGGGTGTCGGGGGCTTCCGTGGCGGCTTGCTCGTTCTGCTCCGACGGCTCGAACGGCTCGGCCGGGGCGGCCGGGGCGGTCAGCTCGCTCGTCTCGTCGAGGGCGGGCATGACGGCGTGATCAGTGGAAACGGACATGCGAAATGCGAAACCTTCCGGAGTCTCGGCACGCGCCCAAACTCCGTGTGTTGTCGCAAACGACCGCCTCTATGCGGTCAGCCACGGGATGGCAAGGAACGCGCCTCACGGCGCACTTCTACGAGGCGCCGGGCAAATGGGATCAAACGATCTACCACCATACGCACCTCCACCCCTCAAGAGCAAATTCACTCCATCCGCGCCGGCCGGCGACGACTGGGCGCTACCCCGCGGGCTGGTCCGCCGGGGAGGCGGGCGCGGTCGGGGGCTCGGGGTCGGTCGGCTTCGGGTCCGGCACGCTCGGCGGCGGGCTCGACGGCCGGGGCGCGGGCGGCGCGCCGGACGGGGTGGCGCCGCCCGGCTGCGGCGGGGCGGAGGGCGCCGGGCGGTGGTTCGGGGCGCCCTTCTTACCGGGCGGGGCCGAGGGGTCGGCCCCGGGGTCGGTCGCGGAGGCCGAGGCCGATCGGTCCTCGTCGTCCTTCTTCTTCCCCTTCTCGCCCTTCTTCCCCTTACCGTCCTTCTCGTCCCGATCGGAGTCCCCGTACGGCCGCCCTCTGTCGTCGGACCGCACCACGGCGCCGCCCGTGTCCGCCGCCCCGCCCTTCTGGTGGGAGCCGCGGTGTTTGTCCGGCCGCTCGGGGTCGTCGGAGATGCTCATGCAGCCGCCCAGCGCCAGGGCGACGGCCACGAGCGCCGCGACCGCCGCCCCGCGCACGGCGGCACGGGGCACGGCTGCATGGGGCGCGGCGGCACGGCGCACGGCTGCACGGGGCACGCGCCGGGGGGAACGGGGGGAACGGTCGGAACGGGGGGTGCGAGGAGCGGGGGATCCGGGCACGGGGGATCCGGGCATGCGCGGGACACCTCCAGACGGCAGGGATGTGACGCCCTGCCCAACTGGCGCGGCCCCGCCCAGGACACGCATGCGGTGCGGACCCGGCCCGCCGCGTAGACCGCGCGTCCGGCGTCGGTCGTAGGCGAGGGCGGCCAGAGGCGGTCGTAGGCGGGGGCGGCCGGAGGCGGTCGTAGGCGAGGGCGGCCGGCGTCGGACATCGGCACCGGAATCAGGTGGCGCCCGCGATCAGGCCGTAGCCGAGGATCAGCCGTACCCGAAGATCAGCCGTACCCGAGCGCGTGCAGCCGCGCGTCGTCGATCCCGAAGTGGTGCGCGATCTCGTGGACCACGGTCACCTCGGTCTCCTGGACGACGTCCTCCCGCGTCTCGCTCAGCCGCAGCGTCGGCCCCCGGTAGACGGTGATCCGGTCCGGCAGGACGCCCGCGTACCACTCACCCCGGTCGGTGAGCGGCGTCCCCTCGTAGAGCCCGAGCAGCTCGGGACCGTCCGTCGGTGGCTCGTCCTCCACGAACACGGCGACGTTGTCCATGAGCCGTGTCAGCTCCGGCGGAATCCGGTCCAGCGCCTCGGCGACCAGTTCCTCGAACTCCTCGCGCGTCATCTCCAGCACGAGGCCATTGTCGGGCAGCCGGGCCCGGAAAGGAGCCGTCGGCGCCGAGGTATCCGCGCCGGACGTCTCCGGCCGCCCGGCGCGACCGCCACCCGGCGCGACCGCCGCCCGGCACAACCGCCACCCGGCCCCGGCCCACCCCCGCGCCGCCCAGGCATACGCCCCCGCGCGGCCGGGCATACGGGACCAATGGCCCGCGAACCGCTCCGGCTGCTCCGTGCCACCGCTCAGCGCGCGGGCACCGCGGCCGTCTCCCCCCTTCGCCGCTTCCACCGCCCTTCCCGCCGCCCCTCCCTTCTCGCCTTCCGCCGCCCCTCGCAGACCCCCTCCCCCGCCGCTTCCTTCAACCCCACGGCGCTCGATCCCACCGCGCGCCCCCGCCCCCTCGTCCGTGCCACCGGACTGGCCGCCGTGACCGTCCTCGGCGCCTGGGTCGGGCTGCTGGTGGTCGGCAGCGTCCACATCTCCGTGGGCCCGATGGACACGCGGATGGCGCTGCGACCGTCCCTCACCGGCGGCACCAAGATCAACGTGGCCCCGCTGGGCGCGCTCGAGCTGAACAGCCACCACGCCCCGCTCCGCCTGGACGTGGACGTGGACCGGCTCGACCCCATACGGTCCCAGGCCCTCGTCGACCACCCCGAGCGGCTCTCCGGGCTCCAGGACGAGGTCGCGAGCGATGTCACCCGCGGCACCCTCGGCCTCGCGGTCCGCTCCTGCGTCGCCGTGGTCTTCGGCGCCACCGCGCTGGGCCTGGCGGTCTACCGCCGCCCCCGCCGGGCGCTGGCCGCCGGAGGGCTGGCGCTCACGCTGCTGACCGCCTCCGGTGGTGCCGTCTACGCCACGTGGAACCCGAATTCCGTACTGGAGCCGCGCTACTCCGGGCTGCTCTCCAGCGCCCCCTCGGTGGTGGGCAACGCGCGCAGCATCGTGACCGACTTCGACGTCTATCAGCGGGAGTTGGCCCGACTGGTGACCAATGTCACCCAGCTCTACGAGGTGACCTCGACGCTCCCCGCGTACCAGCCCGATCCGACCACCATGCGGGTGCTGCACATCTCGGACGTCCATCTCAATCCGGCCGCGTGGCACATCGTGCAGTCGCTGGTGCGGCAGTACAAGATCAGCGTGATCATCGACACGGGCGACACGATGGACCACGGCACCTCCGCCGAGAACGGCTTCCTCGACCCCGTCTCCGACCTCGGCGCCCCCTATGTCTGGGTACGCGGCAACCACGACTCGGCGTCGACCCAGCGCTACCTGGCCAAGCGCAAGGGGGCGCATGTCGTGGACAACGGCGATGTGATCAACGTCGCCGGGCTGCGGATCGCGGGTATCGGCGATCCGCAGTTCACCCCCGACCGCTCCGCCGCGGCCGCCGGTGACGCGGCCGAGCACAGCGCCGGACGGCAACTCGCCGAGGCGATCCGGGACCGCAAGGCCGCCGGCGCCCCGGTCGACATCGCCCTCGCCCACAACCCGATCGCCGCCCGCGAGACCGACGGCACCGTTCCGCTCGCCCTCACCGGCCATGTCCATCACCGCCGTACGGAGGTGCTCCCCGGCGGCACCCGGCTGATGACCGAGGGGTCGACGGGCGGCAGCGGGCTGCGGGCGGTGGACGACGGCACACCGGACACGGTGCAGGCGTCGGTCCTCTATCTGGACCGGGACACGCGACGGCTCCAGGCGTGGGACGAGATCGATCTGGGCGGTCTGGGCCTGGCGAAGGCCGAGGTCAGCCGTCATCTGCCGGCCGAGAACCGCCCGGGCGCGACACCGACACCCACCACTCCGTAAACCGTTTTGGCGAACCTCACCGGCATCCCATATGCTTCTCGCGTCCCCGAAAGCGCCGCGAGGCGCCCAGGTGGGCCATCGGCCCTCATCGTCTAGTGGCCCAGGACGCCGCCCTTTCAAGGCGGTAGCACGGGTTCGAATCCCGTTGGGGGCACCACCTTCTTTGAGTCACCGCAGGTCGGAACGTACCTGCTGGGGACTTTTTTCCTGCGCGCCGCATGGCGGCCCCGCGGCTCCTGCGGCTCCCGGAATGTCTCCCTCCCCGAAGCGGTTGTACGTACGCGTACGCGACAGCACCGGACCTCGAGGGAGCGCAGATGACCGTCCAGGACATCGACCGGGTGAGCTTCGCCAAGGAGTGGGAGCGCTGGCACCGCGCCCATGAGCAGGCGCTCGCCGACCCCCACGGATTTCTCGCGATCACCAGCCTGCGCTGGCTGAGCCCGGAGCCGACCCGCTTCGAGGACGCCCCCGGGGCCTGGTCCAGCGGCCCGGAGGGCGTGCTGGTCGAGCTCGCCGACGGCGAGGAGCTGACGATCGACGGCACGGCGGTGCACGGGCGGTACGCCTTCGGGGCGATCGCCGAGCGGGCCAGTGTGTACGCGGGGTACGGCGACGCGGTGATCGAGATCGCCAAGCGCGGCGGCCACGACATCGTCCGCCCCCGCCACCCCGGCAACCCCCTCCGCACCGACTTCGCCCACACACCCGCCTACGCCCCCGACCCCCGCTGGGTCCGCACCGGCCGCTACCTCCCCTTCGACGAGCCACGCGCGATCACCGTGGGCGCCGTGGCGGAGGGGCTGGAGCACGTCTACGACGCGCCTGGACAGGTCGAGTTCGAGCTGGCCGGCGAGACGTTCCGGCTCACCGCCTTCAACGGCAAGCGGCCCGGCAGCCTGATGGTGCTCCTCACCGACGCGACCTCCGGCGTGACCACGTACGCCGCGAACCGCTCCCTCCAGATCGACGCCCCCGACGAGGCCGGCCGCGTCACCCTCGACTTCAACCGCGCCACCAACCTCCCCTGCGCCTACACCGACCTCGCGACCTGCCCCCTGCCGCCCACCGAGAACCGACTGCCGGTCGCGATCGAGGCGGGCGAGAAGATCCCCCTGGAGCGCGGCGACCGCCCCTGACCCGGGCCGGGACGAGTCGAGATCGGCTGAGCCCGACCGGGCCGGCCCGCCCGGTGAGCGGTCAGAACGCGGCCGGAGTTCTGATACGCTGATCCAGCGACAACGACGCGGCGGAGAGAAATCAAGGCCCCGGTTCGAAGATCGCAAGGAGTGCGAATCCACGACGGGAAATCCCGTTGGGAGCGCACCCCACATGTGCGAGACTCGTGCTCGTACACGCAAGGTCCTGTGGAGCAGTTTGGAGTGCTCGCCACCCTGTCAAGGTGGAGGCCGCGGGTTCAAATCCCGTCAGGACCGCTGCGGCTGGGTAGCTCAGTTGGTACGAGCGTCCGCCTGAAAAGCGGAAGGTCGCCGGTTCGACCCCGGCCCCAGCCACCGCAGCCCTCACCAGGGCAAAGCCCCCTCCCGGTCCGTCCGGAGGGGGCTTCCTTATTGCCCGTGACGCCCACGGGGGTGCCCTTGTCCCGCATGAAACGATCAGACGTTAACGATCAGACGTTGGCGCAGATCGCGAAGACGCTGATGCCCACGTTGTCGGTGGAGGTCTGGCGGCCCAGCCCGATCCAGCCCCGTGCGTCATCGGTGGGGAAGCTGCCGACGAGGATGGCGGTGTTGCCCCGGGCCTCGGCACCGCCGCCGATGACCTTCTTCCCCTTCGGGCAGTACACCGTGCGCCGCTGGAAGTTCGGGACGTTCTCATTGGGCAGGGTGACCACCTCGTAGCCGGGCACGCCCTCGTCGGAGCGGGGGGCTCCGTGGGAAACGGCCGCCTCTGAGCTCTGGGGACCGGTCGGCTCGTCGCTCTGGGAGGCCGTCGCCTCGGAGCTGACGGAACCGGTCGACTCGGAGCTGATGGAACCGGTCGACTCGTCACCTTGGGACATGGTCCCCTCGGAGCTCTGGGTCATGGTCGTCTCGGAGCCGTGGGAACCGGTCCCCTCGGAGCCTTGGGGCATGGTCGCCTCGGCGCTGTAAGAGCCGGTCGTGTGGTCGTCGCCGTCCTGTGTCGCCGACGCGACGCCTGGCGTCAGCGCCATGGTCAATGCCGCGGCAGCGATGACGAGCCTTCCACGCATGTGTGTCTTCCCTTCGTCACGGGCCCCTGGACGGGACCGACACCGTGAAGGCGTGACCAGGCGAGACGGAGAGTAAGGCATGAAAGTATGCATATCCCACGAACGTGGGACGTGTGAGAGGCGTACGGGTGCAGCCCTCCTGAACGGCCGAAGGCCGCCGGTTCACGTCCTGTCCCGGTGAGCGGAACGCCGCGATTCCCGCCATGAGAACCAGCTGCGAACAATCCCCCAACACACCCGAGCCGCAGGTCGTGATCCCATTCGAAGCGGCATTGGAGAGCCGACATGGCAGACGTGAAGGGCACCCCGAGCGAAGTACGCAAGGCAGCGATCGCAAGTTTGTTCGGTAGCGCATTGGAGTGGTACGACTTCTTCCTCTACGGCACGGCCGCCGCGCTCGTTTTCAACTCCCTCTTCTTCCCGACCTTCGATCCGCTGGTGGGGACGATCGCCGCCTTCGGCACCAACGCGGTGGGGTTCCTCGCCCGGCCGCTCGGCGGCATCATCTTCGGGCACTTCGGTGACCGGATCGGCCGTAAGTCGATGCTGGTGACCACCCTGGTGATCATGGGTGTCGCCACCTGTCTGATCGGTCTGCTGCCCACCTACGCCACCATCGGGGTCTGGGCGCCGGTGCTGCTGATAGTGCTGCGGATCGTGCAGGGCATCGCCGTCGGCGGTGAGTGGGGCGGCGGGGTGCTGATCGTCAGCGAACACGCGCCGAGCCACCGCCGCGGCTTCTACTCGGCCTGGAGCCAGACCGGTGTCGGGCTCGGGTTCGTCCTCTCCGCGTCCGCCTACGCGCTGACCCAGTCGGTGACCACCAAGGAGTCCTTCCTCGCCTGGGGATGGCGTATTCCGTTCGTGGTCGGCATCCTGCTCACCGCCGTCGGACTCCTGATCCGGCTCCGGATCATGGAGACGCCCGCGTTCCGGGAGAAGGAGTCGGAGCCGAAGAAGTCCACCCCGCCGCTCCTCGACGTCATCCGCACCCACCCCAAGTCGATACTGATCGCCTTCGGGGCCCGGGTCGCCGAAACCGGTGCGAGTTATCTCTTCCTCACCTTCAGCCTCTCCTACGCGGCCGAGGTCGGGGTGGGCAAGGGGGTGGTGCTGGCCGCGCTCGTGGTGGGAATGCTGTTCGAGTCGTTCGCCATGCCGATGTTCGGGGCGCTCTCCGACCGCGTCGGACGCCGACCGGTGTACATCGGGGGCGCGATCGCGGTGATCGTCTGGGCCTTTCCGTTCTTCGCGATGTTCGACTCGCGCAATCCGGTGCTGGTCTTCGTGGCGATCTTCGTGGCGCTCGTGATCGGCCATGGGTCGATGATCGGCACCCAGCCGGCGTTCTTCACGGAACTCTTCGCCAGCCGGGTGGCCTACAGCGGGCTCGCCCTGGGGCATGAGCTCGCTTCGATGATCGTCGGCGGGTTCTCCCCCATCGTCGCCACCGCGCTGCTCGCGTGGGCGGGCGCGTCCTGGCCGATCGCGCTGTTCATGATCGGCATGGGCGCGGTCACGGTCTTCGCCGTGGCGGCCGCTCCCGAGACCAACCCTGCCGTTCTCAAGGGCCGCAAGGCTCCGGAGGAACCGGAGGAGTCGGAGGAGTCGGAAGAGGCCGAGGAAGCCGAGGAAGCCGAGGTGAAGTCCCGGGCCGTCTGACGGGCCCGTCGGCCTCGTTCCCGTATCGCTGCCTGGGTGTGCCGCACCCAGGCAGCGTGCGTCCTGGTTGACCCCCGCTGACCTGCGCAGACTTGGCCGGGATTCGGGTCGAGACGCAGGTCGAGACACGGGTCGGATCTTGGGTCGAATCTTGGGTCGAGAGCGAGACGAGGAACGGAGCGCCCATGCCTGGACGACTGCACGACAAGGTCGCCCTGATCACCGGAGCGACGGGAGGGATCGGCGCGGCGACCGCCGAACTCTTCGCACAGGAGGGAGCACGGCTGCTCCTCACCGATGTGGCCCCGGAGCCCCTGAAGGCTCTGGAGGAACGGATCGAGGAGCGCGGCGGCACCGAGGTGGCCTCGGCCGTGCTGGACGTCGCCTCGGCGGCGGCGTGGGGCGATGTGATCGCCACCGTAAGGGAGCGCTTCGGTCGTCTGGACGTACTGGTCAACATCGCCGGGATCCTGGACTGGCCGGGTATCGAGGGCACCGAGGAGGCATCCTGGGACCGCGTCATCGAGGTGAACCAGAAGGGCACCTGGCTGGGGATGAAGGCGGCCATGCCGCTGTTGCGCGCGAGCGGCAGGGGGTCGGTGATCAACACATCCTCGGTGCTGGGGCTGGTGGGCAGCGGTGCGGCGGCCGCGTACCAGGCGTCGAAGGGCGCCGTCCGGCTGCTGTCGAAGACCGCGGCGGTCGAGTACGCGCGCGACAACGTACGGGTCAACTCGCTGCACCCCGGGGTCATCGCCACTCCGATGATCCAGGACCTTCTGGACGAGCAGGGCGATCAGCAGCCGGACATCGTACGCACGCCGATGGCCCGCGCCGGCCGGGCGGACGAGATCGCACCGGCGATGCTCTTCCTCGCGAGCGACGAGTCGTCGTTCGTCACCGGCTCGGAGCTCGTGGTCGACGGCGGGCTCACCGCGCACTGACGACCGCGCGTCCCGTACGACGGAATTGTCCGTTCCCGCCGTACGCTGGGCGGATGACGCGGCTGATCGTGGCGGGTGGAGGAGGCGGGGACGCCGTTGCCGCCGCGGTGCTCGACCGGGCCCTGTACGGGCACGGGACGGGCGATGATCGGGCGGTGGTCCTGACCTACGCCTGGGACCGGCTGCTCGTCGACCCCGTCCCCGGGCCCCGGGCAGCGGCCGACTTCACCGGTCTGCGGGCGCTGACGCCGAGCGTGTACGCCGTACCTGGGGACGCGAAGCCCGTGGCGCCCGCCGGGTCCACGCTGCCCCGGCTGGCCGCCGAACTGCCGCACACCTTCGCCCTGCTCGACCCCCACCACGGCGTGGAGGGCATGGTCCGGCAGCTGGAGGAGCTGATCGAGCATCTGGCCCCGGCATCGATCGACCTGTTGGACGTGGGCGGTGACATCCTCGCGCACGGCGATGAGCCGACGCTGCGGAGCCCGCTCGGGGACGCGCTGTCGCTCGCCGCGTGTGCGCAGGTGAACGCGGAGATCCGGCTGCTGGTCGCCGGGCCCGGGCTGGACGGGGAGATTCCGGTGGAGGTGCTGCGCGAACGGCTGGACCGGGTGGTCCACACGCTGACCGCCGACGATGTCGCGCCCATCGGGCCCGTCATGGAGTGGCATCCGTCGGAGGCCACTGGCATGCTCACGGCCGCGGCGCGGGGGGTGCGCGGGCTGTGCGAAGTACGGGACGCGGGGCTCACCATTCCCCTGACGGAGGACGGGGCCATGGTTCATGAGGCGGATCTCGACACCGCGTTCCGCCGGAACCGGCTGGCCGGGGCCATCGCCGATACCACCGGCCTCGCCGAGGCCGAGCGGCACTGCCGGGAGATCTGCGGCTACTCGGAGATCGACTACGAGCGGGAGAAGGCCGCGCGATTCGGGGCGGCGCCCGAGGGTCCGTTCCGGCCCAGGGCCGTACTCGCCGGGGTCGCCCGCTTCGCGGAGGAGGCCCGCGCCCGTGGTGTCAGCCACACCACCTTCCGCCGTCTCACCGAGGTTCTCGGGCTCAGCGGTGTCCAACGCGCCGATCTGCGGGCCCTGCTGATCGGGACTCAGCCCGAGCGGTACGACGCCCCGCTGTGGCGGCTGTGATCCCCCGGATGGGGTATAGTTGATCTCGCAACGCCGCCCCGGAGGGCGGGAGTTGATGCGTCGGTCGTCTAAGGAAAGATACTCGTCTCCAAACGAGGGATGTAGGTGCAAGGCCTGCTCGGCGCTCCTTAGGAAAGTCCCTCCCCTGATCGCGGGGGAGGGACTTTTTCGTGTGTCCGGGTGCCGCCTGCGGCGGGCTGTTCCCCTCCCCGCCCCTTCCCGTTACCAGGGGGCTCCGCCCCCTGGACCCCGGGTCCGGGGCGGAGCCCCACCACGCCGCGGAGCCGCATACCGGATGCCGCGAGAAGGGGCGAAGCCCCCGTCCGGAGCCTGGGACGGCCCCCGGCCCGAGACCTGGGGCGAAGCCCCGCCCAAGCCTGGGACGGCCCCCGGCCCGAGGCCTGAGGCCGAGCCCCGTCCAAGCCTGGGACGGCCCCCGATCCGAGACCAGGAGCCGAGCCCCGCCCAAGCCCGAGACGGCCCCCGGCCCGAGACCAGGAGCCGAGCCCCGCCACGCGGCGGAGCCGTATATCGATGCTGCCGGAAGGGGCGAAGCCCCGGTTTCGGGTCTGGGGCCACGCCCTCCTGGATGCGGGCGCCACCGGAGTCGGCGAAGCCCCGGTTGCGGGTCTGGGGCGGAGCCCGGACCGGGGGCCTGGGGCCGAGCCCCACCACGCGGCGGAGCCGCATATCGCCAGGTGTCGGGGAGGGGCGGGGAGGGGAGCAGCCCGCCGCAGGCGTCAAGACCCGCCGGACACCCCAGAACCCCCTCAGCACCGCGTCGGCGTCGCCCTCGGCGGCCGTCCGCCCGGGTGGCGGTGGCGCCAGGTCCAGAAGACCGCGGCGGACAGCAGACACCAGGCCACCAGCACCAGGAACGGAAAGGCGTGCTGGTGGGCGCGGAAGTAGATCGCGGTGTGCTGGGCGTTGACCGAGGCGCCCGGCGGGAGCCAGCGGCCGACGGCGCCCAGGAGGGAGGGGAGCAGGGGCCAGGAGACGGCGCCGCCGGAGGAGGGGTTGCCGAGGAGCACCATCAGACCCCAGGTGGGGATGAGTGCCCAGCGCCCGAAGAGGACGTTGAACATGGAGAACACCAGCCCCGAGGTGAACATCGTCAGCGCCAGGATCGCCCAGGACTCCGGGAAGGGGAGCCGGAGCGCGCCCAGCCCCTGGTCGACGATCACCGCGATCGTGAACCCGCCGAGCAGGGCGTACGCGATCATGAAGGCGATCCGTTCGGCCGGGTTGAGTTCGGAGGCGTTCACGCTGAGCTGGATGGCGCCGAGGAAGCCGATGATCGTGGCGGCCAGGGAGATGTAGAAGACCGCGAGGCCGCGTGGATCGCCGGGCTGCAGCGGTTTCACGTCCTTGACCGTGACCGGCACCCCGGATACCCGGCCGACCTTGCCCGCGGCCTGGCCGAGCACCTGGGCGACGGTCGCCCCGGCCGCGCTCGCCACATCCATCCGTACGCCGCGGCCGCGCACCTGGAGGACCGCGAAGACCCGCTGCTCCTCCAGGGACCAGCGGGCCTTGGCGTAGCTGGGGTAGGGATGCAGCCGGAGGGAGGCGTTGAGGGCCTGCTCCATCCCGGCGAGGAACCGGTTCAGCGGGGCGGCGCCGTGGTCGGGGACCACGACGGCGGTGGGGACGTTCCGGGGGGTCGGGTTCGCGAAGGCGTAGGTGTACGAGCCCGCGAAGAGCCCGGCGCCCGCGGAGATGATCAGCACGATGACCGTCGCGGGGAAGTAGGGGGACCGCTTGAAGGCCCGCCACCCCCACCGCGGTGATCGGCGTTCGGGCTCGGGCTCGGGCTCGGGGCGCTGCGCCAGGTCATCGGCCATGAGATCACGCTAAAGCGATGAGCCCGTACATATCGCACATATCGCACAACACGGCGCGGACGGAAATGGTTCGCCAGCCGTTTTCCGGAGGTGAGATCCTTGGATCCGTATGTCCACCACGCCTGCCCCCGCCCTGCCCGCCCTGCTGGAGCGGCTGCCCGAGCTGATGCTGCGCGACCAGCAGCGGCTGGGCCGCCGACTCGACGGTGCGCGCCGGATCCGTAAACCCGAGGCCCGTGCGGCCGTGCTCGGCGAGATCGCCGAGCAGATGACGCGTGCCGAGCTGCGGGTCACGGACCGCCGCGCCGCGGTGCCGGCCATCACCTATCCGGAAGAGCTGCCGGTCAGCCAGAAGAGGGACGCGATCCTCGAGGCCGTCCGGGATCACCAGGTGGTGATCGTCGCGGGTGAGACCGGCTCCGGGAAGACCACCCAGATTCCGAAGATCTGTCTGGAGCTGGGGCGCGGCGTCAAGGGCCTCATCGGCCATACGCAGCCGCGCCGGATCGCGGCCCGCACGGTGGCCGAGCGCATCGCCGAGGAGATGCGGACGCCGCTCGGCGAGTCTGTCGGCTGGAAGGTCCGCTTCACCGATCAGGTGGGCCAGGACACCCACGTCAAGCTGATGACCGACGGCATTCTGCTCGCCGAGATCCAGACCGACCGCGAGCTGCGCCAGTACGACACGATCATCATCGACGAGGCCCATGAGCGCAGCCTCAACATCGACTTCCTGCTCGGCTATCTGGCCCAGCTGCTGCCCCGCCGCCCCGACCTCAAGGTCGTGATCACCTCCGCCACGATCGACCCGGAGCGCTTCTCCCGCCATTTCGGCGACGCGCCGATCGTCGAGGTCAGCGGGCGTACGTATCCGGTCGAGGTGCGCTACCGCCCACTGCTCGAGGAGGGCGGCGAGGACAGCGACCGCGACCAGATCACCGCGATCTGCGACGCGGTCGACGAACTCCAGGCCGAGGGTCCGGGCGACATCCTGGTCTTCCTCTCCGGTGAGCGGGAGATCCGCGACACCGCCGACGCGCTGAACAAGAAGCAGCTCAGATCCACCGAGGTGCTCCCGCTGTACGCGCGGCTGTCGCACGCCGAGCAGCACCGGGTCTTCCAGAGACACACCGGCCGCCGGATCGTGCTGGCGACGAACGTGGCGGAGACCTCGCTGACCGTCCCCGGCATCCGCTATGTGATCGACCCGGGCACCGCCCGGATCTCCCGCTACAGCCATCGCACCAAGGTCCAGCGGCTGCCCATCGAGCCGATCTCCCAGGCCAGCGCCAATCAGCGCAAGGGCCGCTGCGGCCGGACCAGCGACGGCATCTGCATCCGGCTGTACTCCGAGGACGACTTCGTCACCCGCCCGGAGTTCACCGACGCCGAGATCCTGCGGACCAATCTGGCCTCCGTCATCCTCCAGATGACCGCCGCCGGCCTCGGCGACATCGAGAAGTTCCCCTTCATCGACCCGCCGGACCGCCGCAACATCAAGGACGGCGTCCAGCTCCTGGAGGAGTTGCACGCCCTGGACGGCAAGCAGAAGGACCCGCGCAAGCGGCTCACCGAGGTCGGCCGGAAGCTGGCCCAGCTGCCGGTGGACCCGCGGCTGGCCCGGATGGTGCTGGAGGCGGATCGCAACGGGTGCGTCCGCGAGGTCATGGTGATCGCGGCGGCGCTGTCCATCCAGGACCCGCGCGAGCGCCCCTCGGACAAGCAGCAGCAGGCGGATCAGCAGCACGCCCGCTTCAAGGACGAGTCCAGTGACTTCCTGGCCTTCCTCAATCTGTGGAAGTACGTCCGGGAGCGGCAGAAGGAGCTGTCCTCCTCCGCGTTCCGCCGGATGTGCCGCCATGAGTACCTCAACTACCTGCGCATACGCGAATGGCAGGACATCTACAGCCAGCTGCGCACGGTCGCCAAGACCATGGACATCCATATGTCCGAGCAGGACGCGGCGCCGGACCACGTGCATACCTCGCTGCTGGCCGGGCTGCTGTCGCACGTCGGTCTCAAGGACACCGAGAAGAACGAGTACGTGGGCGCGCGCAGCGCCAAGTTCGCGGTCTTCCCCGGCTCGGCGCTGTTCAAGAAGCCGCCGCGGTGGGTGATGTCGGCGGAGCTGGTGGAGACGTCCCGGCTGTGGGCGCGGGTCAACGCGAAGATCGAGCCGGAGTGGATCGAGCCGCTCGCCCAGCACCTGGTCAAGCGCACCTACAGCGAACCGCACTGGGAGCAGAAGCAGGCCGCGGTGATGGCGTATGAGCGGGTCACGCTCTACGGGGTGCCGATCGTCGCCCAGCGGAAGGTCAACTACGGCCGGATCGACCCCGAGACCAGCCGCGACCTGTTCATCCGCAACGCCCTGGTGGAGGGCGACTGGCGCACCCACCACCAGTTCTTCCACGACAACCGCAAGCTGCTGGGCGAGGTCGAGGAGCTGGAGCACCGCGCCCGGCGCCGCGACATCCTCGTGGACGACGAGACGCTCTTCGACTTCTACGACCAGCGGATCCCCGAGCATGTGGTCTCCGGCGCCCACTTCGACTCGTGGTGGAAGCACAAGCGACGCGAAGGAGGGAGTGCGCCGGAGCTTCTCAACTTCGAGAAGTCGATGCTCATCAACGAGCGGGCGCAGGGCGTCACCAAGGACTCCTATCCGGACTCCTGGCGCCAGGGGAAGCTCAAGTTCAAGGTGACCTATCAGTTCGAGCCGGGGGCGGACGCGGACGGTGTGACCGTCCACATCCCGCTCCAGGTGCTCAACCAGGTCACCCCCGACGGCTTCGACTGGCAGATCCCGGGGCTGCGTGAGGATCTGGTCACCGAGCTGATCCGCTCGCTGCCCAAGCCGGTCCGCCGGCACTACGTCCCGGCGCCCAACTACGCCAAGCGGTTCCTGGAAAGCGCTGTCCCCCTCCAGGAGCCGCTGACGGCGGCGCTGGGGCGGGAGCTCCAGCGGATGGTGGGCGTACGGATCGAGCCGGAGGACTGGGACCTGACGAAGGTCCCCGACCACCTGAAGATCACCTTCCGGGTGGTGGACGAACGGCGCCGCAAGCTGGCCGAGGACAAGGACCTGGAGGCGCTGGGGCAGCGGCTGCGGCCGAAGACGCGGGCCGCGATCTCCAAGGCGTTCGAGTCCTCCAAGGAGGCCGTGGGGATCGAGCAGCGCGGCGGGCTGACCCGGTGGACGGTCGGCACGCTGCCGCGCACCTTCGAGACGCGCCGCGGCGGCCAGCCGATCAAGGCGTATCCGGCGCTCGTCGACGAGGGCTCCTCGGTGGCCGTACGGCTCTTCGACACCGAGGCCGAGCAGCGGGCGGCGATGTGGCGGGGGACGCGCCGGCTGATCCTGCTCCAGCTGCCGTCCAACCCGGCGAAGTTCGTCCAGGGCAAGCTCTCCAACCAGGCCAAGCTGGCGCTCTCCAGCAGCCCGCACGGCAGTGTGCAGGCGCTGTTCGACGACTGTGTGGCCGCGGCGGCGGACCGGCTGATCGCGGCCCGTGGCGGCCCGGCCTGGGACGAGGAATCGTTCCGCAAGCTCTTCGACGCCGTCCGCGGCGACATCATGGACGCCACGCTGGACACCGTGCGCAAGGTCCAGGAGGTGCTGGCGGCCTGGCAGTCGTGCGAGCGGCGGCTGAAGGCCACCCGCAGCCCGGTGCTGCTGACGTCGCTCACGGACATCAGGGAGCAGCTCTCGGAGCTCATCACACCAGGTTTCGTGACCGCCCACGGCGTACGGCGGCTTCCGGACCTCATGCGCTATCTGGTGGCCGTGGACCGGCGGCTCCAGCAGCTTCCGGGCAACGCCGACCGGGACCGCGCCCGGATGGCGAAGGTGCGGGAGATGCGGGACGAGTACGCCTGGCTGCTGGAGCAGTTCCCGCCGGGGCGCCCGGTGCCCCAGGAGGCGCTGGAGGTCCGCTGGATGATCGAGGAGCTGCGGGTCAGCTACTTCGCGCACGCCCTCGGCACGGCCTATCCGGTGTCCGACAAGCGCATCGTCAAGGCCATCGACGCGGCGGCGCCGTAAGGGTGTCCCGGGGGCTCCGGCGGCCCGCCGGGGCCCCGCCGGGCGCGAGTTCGACCGCACCCCCTGACCTGCTGTAGAGTCTGCATCGCAGCGCACACAGCGCGGCGCACGGCGGCTGAGCCGCACGCGTCACTGTTGGTCCTGTGGAGCAGTTTGGAGTGCTCGCCACCCTGTCAAGGTGGAGGCCGCGGGTTCAAATCCCGTCAGGACCGCTTACCCGGAAGGCCCGGATCCGTTCATGGATCCGGGCCTTCTGCGTCTTGACGGCACACCACATACAGAGGTACCCAAGCTAAAAGGTGTGCGCGGGGGTGCGCGGGAGGTGCGGCGTATGACGACGTCCGCGAGGCATGAGACCAGGGCGCTGCTGCGCGCCCATCTGGCGGCCGCCGTCGGCAACCGCCACTTCACCCGGCACTGTCCGATCTGCCATCGCCTGCTGCGGCTGGCGATGGAGCACTCGGCGGCCGACGAGGCGGGTGACGAGGCGGGTGACGGGGCGGGTGACGGGGCCGAACACGAGAAGCGCGAGGAGACGACGGCGGCCTCGCCACCGCCAACTCGGTAAGCCCTTACCGCGGTTGCCCTTTAGCGCAACCACTGGACACAGGGCAAGGGTTGGGCAGTGTGACGGGAGTCACCGAATGAGTTTCCGGAGTGAGGGAACTTACACCCCGCTCACCACCGGTCAATTTAATATGTGCAATTGCACCCTCTGTCCGTGACCCCCACGAGCCCCCCGAAAGCGCTCCGCGAGCTTCCCCGAGCCCCTTGCGGACCACCCCGCGCAACGCGAACGATTGCGCTTCCAGGGGCACTTGAAGACCCCTGGAGGCACCCTCCGGAAGGCTGTCCCAGGGCATAAAAAGATCGCGCCGGACCCGGCGGAGTCCAGCGCGATCAACGACGCACCCATGTCGAGCGGTGGAGGGCCTGTTGGGGCAGGCACCCGTCGTGGTGGAGCCAATACAGGCGAAAGCCGGGCTGGGGTCGCCCGGAAATGCCCGGTTATGCGGTTGTTCAGCCCTCGCTGCGCTGCTGCGGGATGCCCGCAAGAAGAGCACGGACCTCCGCTTCGCGGTAGCGCCGATGCCCTCCGAGCGTGCGGATCGACGTGAGCTTGCCTGCCTTCGCCCAGCGAGTGACCGTCTTCGGGTCCACGCGGAACATCGTGGCAACCTCAGCCGGGGTCAGCAGCGGCTCGGCATCAGGGGTGCGAGCGGTCATGAGCGGCCTCCTCGGGAGAACCGAACCATCACGGTTCTTTCCTCTAAATTCTGCACCTTGACCCACGTTGCCCGAAATGGCGGACGCGGGCCGAGTCGGTTATAGGACGAACGGCTTGTCCTCGGCACTACAACTACACCATCTGTCCAGCCCCGTCGGCCAAACCGATGGAATTGCCCTCTCAGGTGACCAACCTCGACGGAAGCCGATGGACCATGCCATAACGGACTGTCACACGGCCGTGACGATCAGTCACAACAGGATCAGTGGTCACCAGATCCGTCAAGGAGTGCAATACCGATGAATCCGCCCATAGTTGGGCGGAAGGAGTCCCTCCCGGACTCCTTGTCCTATTTTGACACGAGGATGGGTGATTACCGCAAGGCCCGAAGTCAGTGCTTTAGGTCACGATTGAGGCAATGGCCCGGATCGGGACCTACGTCCCCTCTGTTCCGGCGAACCGCTCAACCGGTCACCCGGCGCCCGTTCGGCCGGGCGTTCAGCTCGCGCTCTGCCGCCCGCGGATCACGCTCCAGCGGTCGGTCAGCCGCTCGTACGCGACACCCGCACGCTCCCCGTCCCCGTCGCGCAGCGCCGCCAGGCCCTCCGCCACATCCGCGGCCGAGTGGTCGTCCTCCAGCTGCCCGGCCGGCAGCGTGTGCACCAGGCCGCCGTAGTCCAGCTCGACCAACGACCGGGGGTGGAACTCCTCGAGCCACCGGCCGACGTCCACCAGCCCGTCGATCAGCGGCCCTTCGCCGAGAGCCTCCTTGAGCACCTTAAGCCCACGCGCCACCCGGCGCCTGGCCTGGACCATTGGGGTGCGGTAGCGGAGGATGAGACCGTCGTCACCCTTGGTGAACTCGCGCTCCTCGTCCCCGAAGAGCACGAACCAGCGCACCGGCACATGCCAGGTGGCCGAGCGGATCCACGGCCGGGCGTCCGGGTTGCGCTCCAGCCACCGCTCGAAGTCGGCCACCGCCTGCCGGCGCACCACCGGGGGCAGGGCCGCGTCCAGCAGGGGCCCGGGAAGGCGCTCCGGGAGCTCCTCCAGGGCCATCCAGCCCCTCAGCCGGGTACGCCACGGGCAGACACAGGTGACGCCGTCCACGAGCGCCACGAAGGCGTCCGCGCTCTCGTGCACCGGAACCGCCACCGGGGGCACCGGCAGCAGGTCGGCGAGCGAGCGGCGCAGCTCGTCCTGCGCACCGGGCAGGTCGTCGCGCTTGGCATACCGCGCCCAGTGCGATCTCTCCGGCTCCGGAAACGCTGCCAGTGGCTCATAGACCCGGAGATACGCCGCGTACGGGACAATCACCGAAGACGCCAAGGTCACACGCGCTCCCTCAAGGCTGAGACCACCGCCAGGGGCTCCCTTACCCCCACCTGACGGCATCGTCCCATGCCCGGCATACGGACTCGTCGGGGACATGGCCGATCCCCCGGACCCCCAGGGCTTACCCTCTTGCCCACGGCCCTCCCCACCAGCCCAGGAGGGCGTCTACCCCGACCTATGGGAGTCACCACCGTGACCGACGTACGTCACACCGTCAGCGCCGACGGTCCGACGGAGAGTCGCGTGCCGAACCCTCTCTCACCGCTTTCGACACTGTTCCGCTCCGATCTCGGCGGGCATGAGCAGGTACTGCTCTGCCAGGACCGGGAGAGCGGCCTGAAAGCCGTCCTCGCCATCCACTCCACCGCCCTCGGCCCGGCCCTCGGCGGCACCCGCTTCCACGCCTACGCCTCCGAGGAGCACCCCGAAGAAGCGGCGCTCCTCGACGCGCTCAACCTCGCCCGCGGCATGTCCTACAAGAACGCGCTCGCCGGGCTCGACCACGGCGGCGGCAAGGCCGTGATCCTCGGCGATCCCGAGGAGATCAAGACCGAGAAGCTGCTGCTCGCCTACGGCCGCTTCGTGGCCTCCCTCGGCGGTCGCTACGTCACCGCCTGCGATGTGGGCACCTATGTGGCCGACATGGACGTCGTCGCCCGCGAGTGCCCCTGGACCACCGGCCGCTCCCCCGAGAACGGCGGCGCCGGCGACTCCTCGGTGCTGACCGCCTTCGGCGTCTTCCAGGGGATGCGGGCGAGCGCCCAGGCGTCCTGGGGCGCGCCCACGCTGCGCGGCCGCCGGGTCGGCATCGCGGGGGTGGGCAAGGTCGGCCACCACCTGGTGGAGCACCTGCTGGAGGACGGCGCCGAGGTCGTGGTCACGGATGTGCGCACCGAGTCGGTGGACCGCGTGCTGGCCCGCCACCCCCGCGTGCGGGCGGTCCGGGACACCGAGGCGCTGATCCGCGCCGACCTGGACGTCTACGCCCCGTGCGCGCTCGGTGGCGCCCTGGACGACGCCACGGTGCCCGTCCTGACCGCGAGGGTGGTGTGCGGCGCGGCCAACAACCAGCTGGCCCATCCGGGCGTGGAGAAGGACCTGGACGGCCGCGGCATCCTCTACGCGCCGGACTACGTGGTGAACGCCGGTGGTGTCATCCAGGTGGCCGACGAGCTGCACGGTTTCGACTTCGACCGGGCCAAGGCCAAGGCGGCGAAGATCTTCGACACGACGTTGGCCATATTCGATCGGGCACAGACCGACGGCATCCCGCCCGCCGCGGCCGCCGACCGGCTGGCCGAGCACCGGATGGCGGAGGGCCATGACGCCTGAGCCGTGGCCTGGCAGATGCCACGGGCATGGGCCACGGGGCGCCCGAGGACCGCTGGAAGCGTCTGAGAGCGTCTGAGAAGCGGTGTGAGGCCGCGTGGACGGGCCGTGCGGGACCCTTGCCGGAGGCGGCCGTACGGGGAGCGTGAGAGCCCCCTGGAAGCCATCGAGGAGAGATCCCTCACGACCCGTCGGCGGGTCGGCGCACAAGACACGTTAAAATCGCAGCTGACCAGCGAGGAACGGGCTCCTCGCGGGTTCTGCCTCGTGGCACGTCGTGTGGGCGACGTACCGTATGGCCACAGAAGCAGGTACCGTTGAAGCCCTACGGACCGGTCTCTCTTTTGAGAGTCCGCTCCGATTTATGAACGTGAACGCGTGTCAAGACTCTGGGGCCGTCGAGCCCCGTCGTTGAGGGGGTCGAGCCATGGGGCGCGGCCGGGCCAAGGCCAAGCAGACGAAGGTCGCCCGCCAGCTGAAGTACAACAGCGGTGGGACGGATCTCTCACGCCTGGCCGAGGAGCTGGGCGCATCGCCAACGAATCCACCGCCGAATGGTGAGCGGTTCGAGGACGATGAGCTGGACGACGACCCGTACGCACAGTACGCGGATCTGTACAACGACGATGAGGACGAGGACGACGAACAGTCCGATCCGTCCCCGCAGCGTCGCCGCGCCTGAACCACACGTTCCAGGCGCTCGGCATATCGCCGCACACCTCCACCGGTCCGGGGTACCCACCTCGGACCGGCTTCTGTGCTGTCCGCGCACACGGCGCGGCCATCTCAGCCCGCATGGTCACCGGTCAGCGTCACCACTTCCGTGTCCCCGGCCGTGCGCTCGGTGATCTCACCGCTGACCCAGGCCTCGACGCCGCGGTCGGCGAGCGTGGTGAGCGCCACATCCACGGAGTCCGCCGGGACCACCGCCATCATGCCGACGCCCATGTTGAGGGTCTTCTCCAGCTCCAGGCGCTCGACCGAACCGGCCTCGCCGACCAGCTGGAAGATCGCTCCGGGGGTCCAGGTCGAGCGGTCCACGACCGCGCCCAGCCCCTCGGGGATGACCCGGGCGAGGTTGTTGGCGAGCCCGCCGCCGGTGATGTGCGAGAAGGCGTGCACCTCGGTGGTGCGGGTGAGGGCCAGGCAGTCCAGCGAGTAGATCCGGGTGGGCTCCAGCAGCTCCTCCCCCAGCGTCCGGCCGAGCTCCGGCACATCACGGTCCAGCGCCCAGCCGGCCCGGTCGAAGAGCACATGGCGGACGAGTGAGTACCCGTTCGAGTGAAGTCCGGACGATGCCATGGCGATCACCGCATCACCCGTTCGGATGCGATCCGCGCCCAGCACCCGATCGGCCTCGACCACGCCCGTACCGGCCCCGGCGACATCGAAGTCATCGGCGCCCAGCAGCCCAGGGTGCTCGGCGGTCTCGCCGCCCACCAGGGCGCAGCCGGCCAGGGTGCAGCCCTCGGCGATGCCCTTGACGATGGCGGCGACGCGCTCCGGGTAGACCTTGCCGACGCAGATGTAGTCGGTCATGAACAGCGGTTCGGCACCGCAGACCACCAGGTCGTCCACGACCATGCCGACCAGGTCGCGGCCGATGGTGTCGTACACGCCCATCCGCCGGGCGATGTCCACCTTGGTGCCGACCCCGTCGGTGGCGGAGGCGAGCAGCGGACGCTGGTAGCGGGCCAGGGCGGAGGCGTCGAAGAGCCCGGCGAAACCGCCGAGGCCGCCCACGACCTCGGGCCGGCTCGCCTTCTTCACCCACTCCTTCATCAGCTCGACGGCGCGGTCGCCCGCCTCGATGTCGACGCCCGCGGCGGCGTAGGTGGACCCGGACTCGGACATGACGTTGAGATCTTTCGTATCGGGGATGACGGGCAGGGCGGCGCTCAGGGACGGCGCAGGGCGTCGCCGCCGCCGACACCGGCGGTCAGCGTCGTCACACCGTCGGCGTCACCGCTGCTCGGGGCCTGGGTCTCGGACTCCAGGAGGTGCTTGCCCAGCAGCTCCGGATCCGGCAGGTCCATCGGGTACTCACCGTCGAAGCAGGCCCGGCACAGATTCGGCTTGGCGATCGTGGTCGCCTCGATCATGCCGTCGGTGGAGATGAACGCCAGCGAGTCGGCGCCCAGCGACTTGCCGATCTCCTCGACCGAGAGACCGTTGGCGATCAGCTCGGCGCGGGTGGCGAAATCTATGCCGAAGAAGCACGGCCACTTGATCGGCGGGGACGAGATCCGGATATGGACCTCGGCGGCCCCGGCCTCGCGGAGCATCCGCACCAGGGCGCGCTGGGTGTTGCCGCGGACGATCGAGTCGTCGACGACCACCAGGCGCTTGCCCCGGATGACCTCCTTGAGGGGGTTCAGCTTGAGCCGGATGCCGAGCTGCCGGATGGTCTGCGAGGGCTGGATGAAGGTCCGGCCCACATAGCTGTTCTTGACCAGCCCGGAGCCGTACGGAATCCCGCTGGCCTCGGCGTAGCCGACGGCGGCCGGGGTGCCGGACTCGGGCGTCGCTATCACCAGGTCGGCCTCGGCGGGGGCCTCCTTGGCCAGCCGGCGGCCCATCTCGACCCGGGAGAGGTACACGTTCCGCCCGGCGATGTCGGTGTCGGGGCGGGCCAGGTACACGTACTCGAAGACGCAGCCCTTGGGGCGGGCCTCGGCGAAGGTGGTGGAGCGCAGCCCGTTCTCGTCGATGGCGACCATCTCGCCGGGCTCGATCTCACGGATGAAGGACGCGCCCACGATGTCCAGGGCGGCGGTCTCGGACGCCACCACCCAGCCGCGCTCGAGGCGGCCGAGGACCAGCGGCCGGATGCCCTGGGGGTCGCGCGCCGCGTACAGCGTGTGCTCGTCCATGTAGACGAGGCTGAAAGCGCCCTTGACCTTGGGCAGCACGACGGGGGCCGCCTGCTCGACGGTGAGCGGCTTGCCGTCCTCGTCCACCTGGCCCGCGAGCAGGGCGGTGACCAGGTCGGTGTCGTTGGTGGCCGCCACCTGGGTGGCCCGGCCGCCGTCGCGGGGCAGGGCCGCGACCAGCTCCGCCAGCTCGGCGGTGTTGACCAGGTTCCCGTTGTGGCCCAGCGCGATCGAGCCGTGGGCGGTGGCCCGGAACGTCGGCTGCGCGTTCTCCCACACCGAGGCTCCGGTGGTGGAGTAGCGGGCGTGACCGACCGCGATATGGCCCCTCAGGGAGCCGAGGGAGGTCTCGTCGAAGACCTGTGAGACCAGGCCCATGTCCTTGAAGACGAGAATCTGGGAGCCGTTGCTCACCGCGATGCCCGCGGACTCCTGTCCACGGTGCTGCAGTGCGTACAGCCCGAAATAGGTGAGTTTGGCGACCTCTTCTCCCGGTGCCCAGACTCCGAAGACGCCGCAAGCGTCCTGGGGGCCCTTCTCACCGGGGAGCAGGTCGTGGCTGAGTCGTCCGTCACCACGTGGCACGTCATCGAGTCTAGGCCAGTTCGGCGGTGCCTCCGAACGAGGGACCCGTCAGGAGGGCGTAAGTCACATTCCCCGCGCCGCTCGCGGACCCCCGGGACCCGCGCCCGACCTGGGCACGGCCGGGGGCGGGGCCGCCCGTCCGAGGCGAGGATCACATCTCGGGCCCGTCAGCCGAGCACCGGGAGGTGGGCGGAGAGGTCGGCGCGGTCGCCACTCGCGGTCAGCGGCCCGGACTCCAGGGCTTCGGCCCAGGTCAGACGGCCCGTGGCGAGGCGGATCCAGGTCGGCGGATCGGTTTCGACGACGTTCGGCGGGGTGCCCCTGGTGTGCCGGGGGCCCTCGACGCACTGGATCACGGCGAACGGCGGGACCCGGACCTCGACCGAGCCGCCGGGCGCCTTCACCGCGAGGGCGTCGGCGAGTACGCGGGTGGCGGTGGCCAGCGCCTGGCGGTCGTGCGGCACCGGGACGCCGGTGGCATCGGCCAGATCGTCGGCGTGGACCACGAGCTCCACACAGCGGGTGACCAGGTAGTCGTCCAGCCGCATCGCCCCGACGCGAGCGGCCAGCAGCCGGTCGGCGGGGGCGACGGCGGCCACCTCGGCGAACCGGGCCTCGGCGCGCTCCAGCAGCTCGCCCGGGTCCGCGTCCGCCGCGAGGGCGCGGGTGTCGTCGTCGATCGGCCCCGCATGCCCGGCCACCGCCGACGCCCAGCCGGTGACGGTGACCTCGCGCGCGGGCGGCGCGGGCCGCTCCAGGAG
The DNA here is from genome assembly GCF_016741935.1 of Streptomyces endocoffeicus. Lineage (GTDB taxonomy): Bacteria > Actinomycetota > Actinomycetes > Streptomycetales > Streptomycetaceae > Streptomyces > Streptomyces endocoffeicus. The sequence continues at coordinate 65,948 of NZ_JAERRG010000012.1, forward strand.
CCGTACGACCGATGTCACGGCCATCGCCAGATGCGCGATCAGCTCCCGGACCGTCCAGTCGCCGAGCCGGGTGGGGGCGTCCAGGGCGGTCTCGTCCAGCCCCTCGGCCGCCTTCCGCACCTGCCGGAGCTGCGCGACCACGGCGGTCCTGGTCTTGGCGGGGTCATAGCTGCGGGCACGGGCACGAGGCGGCATGGCGCCGAGCCTATCGACAGCCCCGCGGGGCGGGCGGACGATGGATAGAAGGGGATAGAGAGGTATCAATCAGAACGAAAGGTGTGAATGACCATGGGCGAGCACCCCGATGCCGCCGTGGTGCGCCGCGCATGCACCGCGTTCCAGCAGGGCGACCTGGACACCCTCTCCACGCTGCTGACGGCGGACGTCATGCAGCATGTGCCCGGTGACAACATGATCTCCGGACACCACAAGGGCCGGGACGCGTGTATGCGGCTGTACCGCACCGAGTTCGAGGAGACCGGTGGCACGCTGCGGGTCGATCTGGAGACGGTGATGCCCGACGGGCGCGGTCATGTGATCTCCGGCCACCACGTCCGCGCCGAGCGCGGCAACCGCACGCTGGACATGAAGACCGGGCTGTTCTTCACCATCGTCGGCGGGAAGATCAGCGACATCGACCAGTGCGTCGAGGACATCGACGCCGCCAACGCCTTCTGGGGGAAGTGAGCCCCACAAGGCCCGAACGGACCGTACGGCCCGCCCCCCGACGTCGGGGGGCGGGCCGTACGGCATGCGTTCTCAGGCCGGTCCTCAGGCCACCGGTCCTCAGTGCAGTCCTCAGTAGTGCAGCCCTCAGTGCAGTCCTCAGGCCAGCAGACCCGGGATCGTCGCCTCGTACGACTCCCGCAGCTCGGCCAGCGGGATGGAGAACTGCCCCTGGACGTCGATCGCGTCCCCGTCGACCACGCCGATACGGGCCGCCGGAAGCCCCCGCGCCCCGCACATGTCGTTGAAGCGGACCTCCTCGCTGCGCGGTACGGCGACGATCGCGCGGCCCGCGGACTCGGAGAACAGCAGGACGAAGGGGTCCAGACCGTCGGGGACGACGATCCGGGCGCCCTTACCGCCGCGCAGACACGACTCGGCGAGCGCCTGGATCAGACCGCCGTCGGACAGGTCGTGGGCCGCGTCCACCATGCCGTCGCGCGAGGCCGAGATCAGGATCTCGGCCAGCAGCCGCTCCCGCTCCAGGTCCACCTTCGGCGGCAGTCCGCCCAGGTGGTCGTGGATCACCTGGGACCAGGCCGAGCCACCCAGCTCCGCCGTGGTGTCGCCCAGCAGATAGAGGAGCTGGCCCTCCTCCGCGAAGGCGATCGGGGTGCGGCGGGCCACATCGTCGATCACGCCGAGAACGGCGACGACCGGCGTGGGGTGGATGGCCACCTCCCCGGTCTGGTTGTACAGCGACACATTGCCGCCGGTGACCGGGGTGCCCAGGGTCAGACAGCCGTCCGCGAGCCCGCGGGTGGCCTCCGCGAACTGCCACATGACCGCGGGGTCCTCCGGCGAGCCGAAGTTGAGGCAGTTGGAGATGGCCAGCGGCTTGGCGCCGGACGCGGCCACATTGCGGTACGACTCGGCGAGCGCGAGCTGCGCCCCCGCGTACGGGTCCAGCTTGGCGTAGCGGCCATTGCCGTCCGTGGCGACGGCCACGCCGAGGCCGGTCTCCTCGTCCACCCGGACCATGCCCGAGTCCTCGGGCTGGGCGAGGACCGTGTTGCCCTGCACGAAGCGGTCGTACTGATCCGTGATCCAGGACTTGGACGACTGGTTCGGGGAGCCGATCACCTTGAGGATCTGCTCGCGCAGCTCCTCCGCCGTGGCCGGGCGCGGCAGCTTGCCCGCGTCGTCGGCCTGGAGGGCGTCCTGCCACTCGGGGCGGGCGTAAGGGCGCTCGTAGACCGGGCCCTCGTGGGCGACGGTGCGCGGCGGGACGTCCACGATCTGCTCGCCGTGCCAGTAGATCTCCAGCCGCTCGCCGTCGGTGACCTCACCGATGACGGTGGCGATGACGTCCCACTTCTCGCAGATCTCCAGGAAGCGGTCGACCTTCTCGGGCTTCACGATCGCGCACATGCGCTCCTGCGACTCGCTCATCAGGATCTCCTCGGGGGAGAGCGAGGAGTCGCGCAGCGGCACGGTGTCGAGCTCGACCCGCATCCCGCCGGAGCCGGCGCTGGCCAGCTCGCTGGTGGCGCAGGACAGGCCCGCGCCGCCGAGGTCCTGGATGCCCTCGACCAGGTCCTCCTTGAAGACCTCCAGGGTGCACTCGATGAGCAGCTTCTCCTGGAAGGGGTCGCCGACCTGGACGGCGGGACGCTTGGTGGGCTTGCTGTCGTCGAAGGTCTCGGAGGCGAGGACCGAGACGCCGCCGATGCCGTCGCCGCCGGTGCGGGCGCCGTAGAGGATCACCTTGTTGCCGGTGCCGGACGCCTTGGCGAGGTGGATGTCCGCATGCTTCATCACACCCACGCACAACGCGTTGACCAGCGGGTTGCCCTGGTAGCAGGGGTCGAAGACGACCTCGCCGCCGATGTTGGGCAGGCCCAGGCAGTTGCCGTAGCCGCCGATGCCCGCGACCACGCCGGGCAGCACCCGCTTGGTGTCGGGGTGGTCGGCGGCGCCGAAGCGCAGCGGGTCCATCACGGCCACCGGGCGGGCGCCCATGGCGAGGATGTCGCGGACGATGCCGCCGACGCCGGTGGCCGCGCCCTGGTAGGGCTCGATGTACGAGGGGTGGTTGTGCGACTCGACCTTGAAGGTGACCGCGTAGCCCTGGCCGACGTCGACCACACCCGCGTTCTCGCCGATGCCGACGAGCAGGGCGTCGTTCTCGGGGGCCTTCTCACCGAACTGCCGCAGATGGACCTTGCTCGACTTGTACGAGCAGTGCTCGGACCACATGACGGAGTACATCGCGAGCTCGGCGCCGGTGGGGCGGCGGCCCAGGATGGCGCGGACGCGCTCGTACTCGTCCTGCTTGAGACCGAGCTCGGCCCAGGGCTGCTCGGCCTCCGGGGTCTGCGCCGCGTGCTTGGTGGTGTCCAGGGTCATGCGCTGACCAGCCTCTTGAGGATCGAGGTGAAGAATCCGAGACCGTCGGTGCGACCGGTGCCGATCAGCGGTTCGACGGCGTGCTCGGGGTGGGGCATGAGACCGACGACATTGCCCGCCGCATTGCAGATACCGGCGATGTCGCGGAGCGAACCGTTGGGGTTGAGCTCCTGATAGCGGAAGACGACGCGTCCCTCGGCCTCGAGTTCATCGAGGACGCGCTCATCGGCGACATAGCGGCCGTCGATGTTCTTCAGCGGGATGTTGATCTCCTGACCCCGCTCATAGGAGCGCGTCCAGGCCGACTCCGCGTTTTCCACTCGCAACTTCTGATCACGGCAGATGAAGTGCAGATGGTTGTTCCGCAGCATCGCACCGGGGAGGAGATGGGTCTCGGTGAGTACCTGGAAGCCATTGCAGATGCCAAGCACCGGCATACCGGCCTTCGCCTGGTCGATCACCGAGTCCATTACCGGGGAGAAGCGGGAGATCGCTCCGGCCCGCAGATAGTCGCCATAGGAGAAGCCGCCCGGCAAGATCACCGCGTCGACCTGCTTGAGGTCCTTGTCGCGGTGCCACAGCGGTACGGCTTCCAGTCCGGCGGTGCGGACCGCGCGCTGGGTGTCGCGGTCGTCGAGCGTGCCGGGGAAGGTGATGACTCCGACGCGTGCGGTCACGACTCCGCCTTCACGGCGGTGGCATCGGCACCCTCGCCGGCCTCGACCTTTACGGAAAAGTCCTCGATCACGGTGTTCGCCAGAAAAGTCTCGGCGATCTGGTGGATACGGGCGAGGGCGGCGTCATCGACCGGGCCCTCCACCTCGAGTTCAAAGCGCTTGCCCTGGCGGACGTCGGCGATCCCCTCGAAACCGAGGCGGGGCAGTGCTCGCTGCACCGCCTGGCCCTGGGGGTCGAGGATCTCCGGCTTGAGCATGACGTCGACTACGACGCGTGCCACTGGCACTCCCGGTGGTGTGGTGCTGGTGCGTAAGGCGGTGCCCAAGCCTACCCCGGCCAAAAATCTACGCGAGTAGATATGCAAGGGTTCGGTCACGTTTAAGCATCGTCGGCGGCAACTGGCGGGGAAAGGTCGGGGAAAAACGTACGGTCCCGATCGCGGCGTGACACGCGGATGGAATTACTGGGGTTCACAATGCAATGCCAGTCACTGTACAAATGAAAAAGCATTGTTGGACACAACTGGACAGCTGACATCTTTGCACGTCAACGCAACGATGCAGCCCGAAAGGACCGATATCCGTGGCGCAGCGCGTAGTAGTCACGCTCTCCGACGACCTCGAAGGAGGCGAAGCGGAAGAGACGGTCACGTTCGGACTCGACGGCAGGTTGTACGAGATCGACCTCAACTCTGCCAATGCGTCGAAACTGCGCGACGCCCTCGCACCGTACGTCGAGGCCGGCCGCAAGCGGGCCCGCTCGGGCAAGACGTACCGGCGTACCGCCGTCGCCCCGGACCCGGCCGCGGTGCGTGCCTGGGCCCGGTCGAACGGCATGGAGGTGCCTCCGCGCGGCCGGATCCCCAAGAAGGTCTACGAAGCCTTCGACGAGTCGGCCTGAGGCGCCCGTTCATCCGAGGCATCCGTTGAGGCACCTGTAGAGGCACCCGTTCAGCCGAGTTGCACACCACCCCGGGTGGTCCGCTAAAGTCTGGAGCACGCCGAGGGGCGAGGCCGAAAGGCCGAAACCCCGAGGAAGACACCATGCGGGTGTAGCTCAGTAGTAGAGCGCCCCCTTTCCAAGGGGGAGGCGCAGTGTGCGATCCCTGTCACCCGCTCTCATCGCCTATCGGCGTCCTCTTGACGAGGATCAGGTAGAGTGATGCGCGCGCCGATCGGTGAAAGCCGGTCGGAGGCATGCGGACGTGGCTCAGTTGGTAGAGCATCACCTTGCCAAGGTGAGGGTCGCGAGTTCGAATCTCGTCGTCCGCTCCAGATCTGAGGCGCCGGTCGAATCGACCGGCGCCTTAGGCGTTTTCGGGTGCGTGTCGTCGCAACGGGTGCGTGCTGCCTGGAATGTGACGGCGGGTCGGATCGCTGTTCAGAGACGGCGAGTCGGGTCGCTGTTCAGACGATGACGATGACGATGGCCGTGACCAGCCACGGTCGGCCGGGGCGCCGGTACCTCGAGCGGGCCCCGGCGGGTCTTTCCCCTCCCCGCCCCTTCCCGCTACCAGGGGCTCCGCCCCTGGACCCCGGGCATCGACGAGCCGACGGTCGCCGAGGTGCACACCCGCACCGGCGGGCTGATCGCGGCCGGCACGCCGACGCGACGGCGGATGACCGGGCGGGCGCCCGCACACATCCGGGCCGTCCGGCCGGGGTCCGGGGCGGAGCCCCGACTCCGCTCCCCCTGGCCCCCGGGGGCGACAAGCCGACCGTCGCCGCGATGGTCGAGCGGCCGACCGGTGAGCGGGTACCAGTGAGCAGGGGGCCAGGGCGTCCGCGAGACGGCCGTTGCTCGCGGCGGGCGCCTGCACCGGCGGGCTGATCGCAGTCGGCACGCCGACGCGGCGGCGGATGACCGGACGGACGCCCGCACACATCCCGGCCGTCCGGCCGGAGTCCGGGGCGGAGCCCCGACTCCGCTCCCCCTGGCCCCCGGGGGCGACGAGCCGACCGTCGCCGCGATGGTCGAGCGGCCGACCGGTGAGCGGGTACCAGTGAGCAGGGGGCCAGGGCGTCCGCGAGACGGCCGTTGCTCGCGGCGGGCGGCGAGGGCGTGAACGCCTGCACCGGTGAGCTGATCGCGGCCGACACGCCGACACGGCGGCGGATGACCGGGCGGGCGCCCGCACACATCCCGGCCGTCCGGCCGGGGTCCGGAGTGGAGGGCCCCACGCGGCGAGCCGCATGTCGTCGAGTGTCGGGAAAGGGCGGGGAGGGGAACGGTCCGCCGTAGGCGTTACGGTCCGCCGGGCGTCCCCAGGGCCGCTCGGAGTGGCCCTGGGGCGGGCTCGGCGGTCGGGGTGGTAGTTCACCGGTCGAGGGTTTGGTTATAGTAGAGGCGCGTCGAACCGGAAAAGTCCGGCGCAGGCGGACGTAGCTCAGTTGGTAGAGCGCAACCTTGCCAAGGTTGAGGTCGCGAGTTCGAGCCTCGTCGTCCGCTCAGGGAACGCAAGGGCCCCGACCGATCGGTCGGGGCCCTTGGTCGTTCTTGTCGTTTCTTCCGTGCCTCTCGGCCCGCGGCCTACTTCCAGCTGGTGCCGGTCAGCAGCTCGTAAGCCTCCGCGTACTTCGCGTGCGTCCGCTCGACGACCTCCGCCGGGAGCGGGGGCGGCGGCTGCTCGCTGGTGCGGTCCCAGCCGGAGGCCGGGGAGGTCAGCCAGTCGCGGACGTACTGCTTGTCGAAGGACGGCTGCGCATGGCCGGGCTCCCACTGGTCGGCGGGCCAGAAGCGGGAGGAATCCGGGGTCAGTACCTCGTCGGCGAGCACCGGCTCGGCGCTCTCCACGCCGAGGGTCGCCTTCGCGTAGCCGAACTCGAACTTGGTGTCGGCGAGGATGATCCCCCGCGCCCGGGAGATCTCCCGCGCCCGGTTGTAGACGGCGAGGGTGGCCTGGCGCAGCTGGGCGGCGGGCTCGGCGCCGATGCGGTGGGCCACCTCCTCGTACGCCACGTTCTCGTCGTGCTCGCCGACCGCGGCCTTGGTGGCCGGGGTGAAGATCGGCGAGGGCAGCTCGGAGCCGTCGGTCAGCCCCTCGGGGAGGGCGATTCCGCACACCGTACGGGTCTCGCGGTACTCGGCCAGGCCGGAGCCGGTCAGATAGCCGCGCGCCACGCATTCGACCGGGACCATCCGCAGCGACCGGCACACCAGGGTCCGGCCCTCCCAGTCGGCGGGGGCGCCGACGGGCAACTCGGTGGACAGGACGTGGTTGGGGACGAGGTCGGCGAGGAGATCGAACCACCAGAGGGAGAGCTGGGTGAGGATCTTGCCCTTGTCGGGGATCTCGGTCGGCAGGACCCAGTCGTAGGCGGACATCCGGTCGCTGGCGACCATGACGAGCTCACCGCGCTCGTTCCGGTAGAGGTCGCGCACCTTGCCGGTGTGCAGGTGCTGAAGGCCCGGAACCTCGACCGGCTCGGGCTTCTCAACGAATCCGGACACGCTTCCTCCTGGTGTTTTTGTCCAAGCCCCCTCGATTCTGCCGCACTGAACGGCGGCGACCTGCGGCGGGGCGCGGGGCCGCGGGGGTGCGGCGCCCCGGGTTCCGCTTCCGGCCGGTTCGAACACGTCGTACGAGGAACTCGTGCGATAGGACACAGATGGGGGCGGTGGGGAGGTGCCGGATGGCCGACGCGGCGATCGTGGGCAGCGGGCCCAATGGGCTCGCGGCCGCCGTCACCCTGGCCCGCGCCGGGCTGCGGGTGGCGGTGTACGAGGCCGCCGCCGACATCGGCGGCGGACTGCGCACCCAGCCGCTCTTCGACCCGGAGATCGCCCACGACATCTGCTCGGCGGTCCACCCCATGGCGCCCGCCTCCCGCTTCTTCCGCGAGTTCGGCCTGGCCGCGCGCGGGGTGGAGCTGCTGACGCCCGAGGTCTCCTACGCCCATCCGCTGGACGGCGGCCATCCGCTGGACTGCGCCCATCCGCTGAACGGCGGCCGCGCCGCGCTCGCCCACCGCGATCTGGGGACCACCTGCGCCGGGCTCGGCCCGGACGGGGAGCGCTGGCGGCGGCTGATGGCGCCGCTGGTACGACACAGCGAGGGCGTGGTCGACTTCATCCTCTCCGGGCAGCGCGCCCTCCCCCGCGATCCGGTGGCACCGCTGCTGCTGGCCCCCCGGATCCTCGTGCACGGCACCGGGCTCGGTGCCGCCCGCTTCACCGGTGCGGCGGCGCCCGCCCTGCTCACCGGGGTCGCCGCCCATGCCGTGGGCGAACTGCCCAGCCTGCCCGGCGGTGCGGTGGCGGCCCTGCTCGGGCATCTGGCCCACGGCCCCGGCTGGCCGCTGCCGCGCGGCGGCAGCGCCCGGATCGCCGAGGCCATGGTGGACGACATCACCGCGCACGGCGGCACCTTCCACACCGGGCGCGCGATCGGCGACCTCCGTGAGCTGGACGGGTATCGCGCGGTGCTGCTCGACACCGGTGTTCCGGGGCTGCTGGACATCGCCGGGCGCGCGCTGCCCGACCGCTACGTCAGGGCGCTGCGGCGGTTCCGCTACGGTCCGGCCGCCGCCAAGGCCGACTTCCTGGTGAGCGAGCCGATCCCGTGGGCCGACCCCGCCGTGGGCCGCGCCGGGACCGTACACCTGGGCGGCACCCATGCCGAGCTGGTCCGGGAGGAGAACCGGACCGCGCGCGGGGTCCGCAGCCGGGCGCCCTTCGTGCTGCTCGTCGACCCGGCCGTCACCGACCCCGGACGCGCCCGGCCCGGCAGGCGCCCGGTGTGGGCCTACGCCCATATGCCGAACGGCGACGACACCGATCCGGTGGAGCTGATCCGCTCCCGGATCGAGACGTACGCCCCCGGCTTCGGCGACACGGTGCTCGCGGCGCGCGGGATGTCCGGGCGGGACCTGGAGGCGTACGACCCCAACGACGTGGGCGGGGACATCGGCTCGGGCGCGATGACGATCCGGCAGAGCCTCGCCCGTCCGGTGCCCCGCCTCGACCCGTACCGCACCCCGCTGCCCGGCCTCTTCCTCTGCTCATCGGCGACCCCGCCGGGGCCGGGGGTCCATGGGATGTGCGGCTACCTGGCGGCTTTGTCGGCACTACGCCATCGGTTCGGCGTACGGAAGGCCCCGTCCCTGGCCCCGGTGGCGTAGGGGCGGCTCCGGCGGATCGACGCCTGCGGCGGGCTGTTCCCCTCCCCGCCCCTTCCCTCACAGCGTCAATGTGCGGCTCCGCCGCGTGGGGGCTCCGCCCCAGACCCCGGCCGGACGACCCGGGCGGACGACCCGGGCGGGCGCGGGCGGGCGCCCGGCCATCCGCCACGCCGACGTGCCGGCCTGCCGACCTGCCGACCGCGAACACCCCACCGGCGCAGATGCTCACGCCCTCGCCGCCCGTCCCGCGGAGCCCCTGGCCCTCCCGCTCACCGACCCGCGGCCCGACCACCGCGCCGCAGCCGGCGCAGTCGGTACCTGGCCAGTGAGCTGATCACGGCGACGATCGACTCGTCGCCCCCGGATCCAGGGCCGGAGCCCATCGTTCGGGAAGGGGCGGGGAGGGGGAACAGTCCGCCGCAGGCGGCAAGGCCGTCAGCCCCGCTTGCAGATCCGATCCAGCAGATTCGCCGTCGCCCGCTGAACCCGCTCATCCGTATGCCCCGGGCGATCCAGCGCGGGCGACCACGCGAACGTCCCGGACGCGAAGACCAGCGCACCGCTCGGGGCCCGGTACAGCGACGTCTCCTGGTGGCGGATCACCCCCTCCGTGTCCTCGTACGGGGAGTGGGCCAGGAGGGTGCGGCGGAGGTGGTCGGGGAGGGCGGTGCGGGGGAAGTAGCGGTCGGCCTCGCCCGCGACCAGGCCGGGGATCTCGTCGCCCTCCTCCGCACCCGTGGCCTCCCACAGCCAGTGGCCGGCGTTGCGCACGATCAGCGGGCTCGGCTCGGGCACCCGGCCCGCGTACTGGATGCCGATGAGCTGCTGCTCCGGCGCGGTCTCCCGCCAGAGCGCCGAGCGGCCGGGGCCGCGGCGCTTGCGGCAGGTCAGCAGCCGGGCCGGGCCGGAGGGCGAGGGGACGAGTTCGACCTGCCAGTACATGGTGTTCGCGGAGAGGAAGACCAGCGAGGTGCCGCTGTCGCGGGCCGCCTCCACGGTGTGGCGCATCGGCGCCGACCAGTACTCGTCGTGGCCGGGGAAGACCAGCCCCCGGTAGCGGGTGGGGTCGACGCTGCCCGCGTGCAGGTCGCGCATCTCGGCGTAGGCCAGGTCGTAGCCGTAGCGCTCGGCCCAGCGGATGAAGTCGTAGGCGTGCCCCACGTGGAGGGGCAGCCCCGCGCCCGCGTACGGCCGGTCGAAGGAGACCGTGGTGGCCGCCTCCGACTCGCCCAGCAGTTTTCCCCGCTCGTCCCAGGCGTGGTAAAGGCTGGCGCCGGTCCGGCCGTCCTCCGGGTAGAGGTTGTACGCCTGCCAGGTGAGGTCCGGGAGGACGAGGAGGAGGTCGGCGGGGCGGCTGTCGCGGACGGTGAAGGGGATATGGCTGCGGTAGCCGTCCAGGGTGGTCAGCACCGCGACATACGCGCCGAGCTTCCAGTACGAGGGGATCTGCATCCGCCAGGACAGCCACCAGTGGTGGCAGGAGACGGTGCGGTCGGCGGTGAGCGGGGGCGGCTGGACGATCCCGGACAGCCGGGGGCTGGTGGTGATCTTCAGTGCGCCGGTGCCGTCGTAGTAGCCGATGCGGTAGATGTCCACGCTGAACTGCTGGGGCGGGTCCACCGTGATGCGGAAGTCGATGGCCTCGCCGGGGGCCGCCGCGGAGGTGGAGGGGAAGCCCTTGATCTGCCGGTGGACATCGTCGGCGGTGCGGGGTCCGGGGATCCTGGCGGTGCCCCTCGCGTCGATCCGCCCGGCCGCCCGGACGTCGGTCCCGGAGAGATGGACGTCGTCGACGTACCACGGGACCACCCGGCCGGTGTCGTCGAAGTAGTTCTCACTGTCGCGCAGCCAGGGCAGCGGGCCCTGGCCGAAAGGATCCGTCACCGCGTGAGCGAGCGCTCCCGACTCCCAGCGCCGGATCTGGTCCGTCCCCACAACTGCTCCCCTCCCTGCGTTACCCGGCGGCGCCTCGCCTCGCTGTCCTCGCACACCGCACCGCCGCGGGTCCGGCCTTGTGGGCCGGGCTGCGGGGCCGGTCCTGCGGTTCTGACCGGTTGGGCCGGAACTCCTGGGCCGGGCAACAGCGACCGGTCCAAGCACATCACATTACGCACCTACTCCGTCACCGATAGTCGCTAAATTGCCGGAACAGACACCGATCGCGCGACAAGGGTGGACATAGGAGCGGTATTCGGCGGACTCGGCGCCGCTACACCAGCCGGAGGGGCTTCTCCGGGCGGACGCCCACCTCGCCGAGCCATGCGCGCAGCGGCCCGTCGTCGCCGTCCTCCACCAGACTCAGCACCGGATGGGCCAGATCGGCCCGCCGCCGCCCGCCGACGAGCAGCGCGGGCCCGTCCAGCCAGTCGAGGCCGGGGACCGCCCCCGCGGTGTCCACGGCGGCGCAGCAGACCATGGCGGTGACATGGTCGGCGAGCAGCTCCCGGCCGGTGCGGGGCGGCTGGAGCGGGAACGCCGGGGCGAAGCCGTCGATCCACGGATCGCCGCCGGAGCCGCCCGCGGGCCCCTCGGCCCCTGCCGCGGGGCCCTGGCCGTGCGCCCGGGTGGCGGCGGCCTCCTCCCGGGCCACCTCGACGCTGAGCCGGGCGGCGAGGCGGGGGGCGCCGCCGTCGGCACCGTCGGCACCGTCGGCGGGGTCGGCCGGGGCCCCGGTGAGCCGGTCGATGACCCGGGCCAGGGTGGCCGGGGCGGGCCCGCTCGCGCGGGCCGGGGCGGGGGCGGCGCCGATGGGCTCGTGGGCGTCGTCCCGCTCGTCCAGGAGCCGGTTCAGCCGGGCGGCCTCCTGCCGCCACTTGCGGTCCACGACCTCCTCCGGATACGCGCCCCAGTCGACCGGGGACCAGTCGGGGCCCGGCTCCGGCGGGCCGCCGTGGAAGAGGCGGGCGGCGAGCAGCGAGGTGGCCTCGTCAATCACCCCGGGCTCCTCCAGCAGGTCACAGGCCGGGCGCTCGCTCAGCCGGGAGGTGAATCCCTCGGCGAGCCGGTCGCGGCGGGAGAGCTCGGTGAGCGCCGAGACCACGCCCGCGTCCAGCCGGGAGGGCCAGCGGCCCATCCGCCAGGCGGGCAGCGCGACCCGGGTCAGCAGCCGGTCCCAGCCCGCGTAGGCGAGGCCCACTTGCTCCTGGGCGACGATCCGCAGCCCGTAGTCGACCGTCTGGGCCCGCTCCGAGGCGGCCGCGGCGACCGCGCGCTCCATCTCGGCCGCCTGGTCCCGGCAGCCGCGCAGCAGCAGCCGGGCCACCCAGCCGACGAAGCCGAACGCGGGCCGGCGCACCGCCGCCACCAGGGCGGACGCGGGCCCGGACGACGGCTCGCCGCCACGGGCCGCGACGGCCACGGCGGCGTCCAACCCGCGCACGAAGCGGCGGGCGGAGGCTATGTCGGGGTGGACGGACGGGCCGGTGCCCGCCACCACAGGGGCGAGCAGCGCGCGCAGCTCGGCGACCCGCATCCACCACAGGAACGGCGAGCCGATCACCAGCACCGGCGCCCGCGGGACGCGCCGGTCGGGGCGGTCCACGACCCGGTCGGCGCCGGCCGCCGGGCCGGGCCCTCCGGTGCCGCGCACCGGGCGGGGCTCCTCGACCGCCAGGGCGCCGCGGTCCCGGCGCTCCCCGCGGTGGGCGTGCGCCGGATGCGTACGGTCCTCCAGCCAGCTGTCGCAGTCGGGGGTGAGCGCTATGGCCGAGGGCGCGGGGACCTCCAGCCGCTCGGCCAGATCGCGGACCAGCTGGTAGAGGTCGGGCGCCGTTTCCTCGGCGATGGGCACCGTCGGGGTGAGCGCGGGCCTGGCCCGGACGACCACGGCGGCGACGGCCGCCGCCAGCAGCAGGACCACCAGGGCGCACCCGGTCACCGCCCAGCGCAGGGCCGTCCAGCCCTCGTCCTGGGAGCCGCCGATGCTGCCGGTGGCACTTCCGGCCAGCAGCACGACGGCGGCGGCGGCCGGGAGGAGTGCGACCGCGAGCGCGGTGCTCCGGATGCGCAGTACCGCGAGGGCGCGGGCACGCGCCACCAGGGCACCTGCTTCGGGACCTGCCACGGTTCTCATCACCCCCTACTGTCCGGCCGGTGTTTGAACAGCGGACGACGGCGGCGTTGTTTTCTCCCCACCCACTGTCGCACCGGCCGCCGACTCCGCAATGCCGGTGGGCCAGTTGCCGCACCTCGCCTGAGCGGCACACTAGTTGGGGGCCGGGCGTGCGTCAGCAGGATGCGGAACCGCTCACCCAATGGAATGGCCTTGGGTAAAACCGGGAACTTCGCGATGGCGACGCCGGGCCCCGTGTGAACAGGCCGAAGCGGCCCGAATCGGCCTTCCGAACCGTTCACCGGTCCGCTCGAGCCCCCGGTTGAGACACTTCTTACAGCCGTCCCCGGCGCTGCTTACGAATCCGCTTCGGCGGCCGCCTTCGCCGCGATGTCGGAGCGGTGGTGGGAGCCCTCCAGGCCGATCCGGCCCACCGCGCGGTACGCCCGCTCGCGCGCCTTCGCCAGGTCGGAGCCGGTCGCGGTGACGGAGAGCACCCGGCCGCCCGCGCTCACCACCGCACCGGACGCGCCGTCCCGCTTGGTGCCCGCGTGCAGGACGTACGCCTTGGGGCCGTCCTTCTCGGCCACCTCGTCCAGCCCGGTGATCGGGTCGCCGGTGCGGGGGGTGTCCGGGTAGTTGTGCGAGGCGAGGACCACGGTCACGGCCGCGCCGTCACTCCAGCGCAGCGGCGGCTCGGCCTCCAGACGACCGGTGGCGGCGGCGAGCAGCACCGCGGCCAGCGGGGTCTTCAGCCGGGCCAGCACTACCTGGGTCTCCGGGTCGCCGAAGCGCGCGTTGAACTCGATCACCCGCACACCCCGCGAGGTGATCGCCAGGCCCGCGTACAGCAGCCCGGAGAAGGGCGTGCCGCGGCGGCGCAGTTCGTCGACGGTGGGCTGACAGACCGTGGCCACGACCTCGTCCACCAGGGCGGGGTCCGCCCAGGGCAGCGGGGAGTACGCGCCCATGCCGCCGGTGTTCGGGCCCTCGTCGCCGTCGTGGGCGCGCTTGAAGTCCTGGGCGGGCTGGAGCGGGACCACGGTCTCGCCGTCGGTGATCGCGAAGAGGGAGACCTCCGGGCCGTCCAGGAACTCCTCGATCACCACCCGGCCGCAGGCCAGCGCGTGTGCGCGGGCGGCCTCGACGTCCTCGGTCACCACGACGCCCTTGCCCGCGGCGAGGCCGTCGTCCTTGACGACGTACGGCGGGCCGAAGGCGTCCAGCGCCTCGTCGACCTCGGCGGGGCCGGTGCACACATAGGCGCGGGCGGTGGGCACGCCCGCCGCCGCCATCACGTCCTTGGCGAACGCCTTGGAGCCCTCGAGCCGCGCGGCCTCCGCGGACGGCCCGAAGGCCGGGATCCCGCGCTCGCGCACGGCGTCGGCCACCCCCGCCACGAGGGGGGCCTCCGGCCCCACGACCACCAGGCCCGCCCCCAGGGAGGCGGCGAGGTCGGCGACGGCGGCACCGTCGAGCGCGTCGACCGCGTGCAGCTCGGCCACCTCGGCGATGCCGGCGTTGCCGGGGGCGCAGTGCAGTGCGGTGACGTCGGGGTCGAGGGAGAGAGCGCGGCACAGGGCATGTTCGCGGGCGCCGCCGCCGATGACGAGGACCTTCACGGTAGGCAGCCTATTGCCTGGGGCGGCGGGCACTGTGCGGCGGGGGCCGCGGCACGGTCCGAGGGCGGTGCGAGGCCGGTGCGAGGGCGGTCCGGTGGCGGTGCGAGGGTGGTCCGGTGGCGGTCCGAACGCGATGCGAGGGCGGTCCAGGGGCGTCCGGCGCGGTTCGGCCGGGAGCCCCGTGCGGGCCCCGCGCCGTGAGCGGGGGCACTCTTTTGGGTGAGGAGTGGGCGGTCCTATACCCGATGGGGCAGCCCTTACGGGCTGAAATCCGGTGATCGAGTCCTCGTGGCCAGCCGTTCGGCGGTAGGAATGGTGGTCGCGTGTCAGCCGCACGCAGGAGAAACGCCGCCGCAGAGGGAGTCGCACGGTGAGTCAGCCGGAGATGCAGCCCGAGGGGCTCCCTCGGCAGGAGGGCGCGAGGAAACAGGGTGACCTGCTCGGCCGGCCCTTCCCGCACGGCGACTGGGGGGAGCCCGCGGAGCGGCTCGACGAGCTGTACCAGTGGGTCGAGGAGGGCGCGCTGGAGGTCGCCGGGTGGTACCTCGCCGACCGGGTGTGGAAGCGGCGGGCCGCCCGGGTGCTGCGGGCGGGGGCCGCGGTGGCGGGCGTCGTGGGGGCCGTACTGCCGCTGCTGGATCTGAACGGAACGCTGGACGGCGGCGCCGGATGGGGCGCGCTGGCGCTGCTGCTGGCGGTCGCGTGCGTCGGCGCCGACCGGTTCTTCGGGCTGACGTCCGGCTGGATGCGGGACGTGGCCACGGCGCAGGCGGTGCGGCGGCGGCTGGAGGCGCTGCAGTTCGACTGGGCGTCGGAGAGCGTGCGGGAGGTGCTGGGCCCGACCGAGGGCACCGCGAGCGAGGCCGTGGAGCGGTGTCTGTCGGTGCTGCGGCGGTTCTGCGAGGACGTGTCGGAGCTGGTGCGGGCCGAGACGGCGGGCTGGATGGCGGACTTCGGGTCCGGTTCCGCGCCGCTGGTCACGCAGTCGCTGATGGCCCAGGGCTCCCGCCCGGACAGCGGGAGCCCCGCGAGCCGCTTTCCGCTGCCGCCGGGCCCCGCCCGGCCCAATATGCCGCGGCAGCGTCCTCCCGAGCCGCCCCGCTGAGGACGGCCGCGGGGCCGTCGGAGACCTCGCCGAGGACGGCCGCGGGGCCTCCCGGAGACGGCGGTCAGCCCGGCGGTCAGCCCGGTGATCAGCCCGGCAGCCAGCCCGGTGGTCAGCTGAAGACGATCATCGAGCCCTGGCCGAGGCTGCGCGTCGCCGCCGCGTGCAGGCCCAGCCACACATGGCGCTCCCGCGCGAAGGGGCTGTCCTCGTACGGGACCGACGCCGCCGGTTCCTCCAGGCTCGTGGGGCGGGCCGGGGGCGCGGGGGCGGCCGGGGGGTTGGACGGGTCGATGCCGAGCGCCGGGGCGACCGCCTCCAGCTCGCGCAGCAGTCCATGGCTGGAGCCCAACGGGCCGCCGCCCTCGAGGAGTTCGTCGTTGGACAGCGGACTCTGGAAGTCGACGGGGACGTACGCGCCCGCGTGGTCGTAGTGCCACACCAGATGCGACTGCTGGGCCGTGGGCTCGAACATCTCCAGCAACTGCTCGTAGTCCCCGCCGAGTTCGTCCACCGGCGTCACCGCGAGTCCGCACATCTGCAGCAGATAGGCACGGCGGAGGAAGTGCAGCGCGTCGTAGTCGAAACCGGCCACCGGGGCGACATCCCCGGAGAGACCCGGCATATAGCTGAAGACGGGCACGGGCGGCAGACCGGCATCACTGAGCGCCTTGTCGTACGCGGCGATCTCTTCGGCGAAGGGGTTGTCGGGGCTGTGGCACAGCACATCGACGAGGGGGACCAGCCAGAGGTCACATGCCACGCGATCTCACTCTCGTATCCGTTGGGTCGATGGTCGGCCCAGCGTAATGCCCCACGTACGCGGCGCGAAGAGTGCAGGACCCCGGCCCTGGGGGGCCGGGGTCCATGGATCAGGGGGAGTTCGCGAAGAGTTCAGGGGGAGATCAGGGGGAGTTGACTTCCGGCTCGGTCCCCGTCCGGTTCCGCGAGCGCGTCTCCTCCCCCGCCACCAACCGCTCGATCAGCGCACGGAAATGCGCGTTGTACGCCGCTATGAGCCGCTCCGAGTCATGGGGATCCATCCGGGTGACCGCCGCCGTGAGCTCGCAGTGCCCCGTCCACAGCACACCCCGCAGATCGGGTACGCGCCGCAGGTACGGCACCGTGAACACCCAGGTCTGCACCCGCAGCCGCTGGAGGAAGTCCGACACGTACGGATTGCCGACCAGCCCGCAGATCTCCCGCCAGAAGCGCAGGTCGTAGCCGATGAGGATGTCCAGATCGCCGGAGCGGGCGGCCCGTTCGGCCTCCTCGGCCCGCCGCCGCACCGAGGCCAGCGCCTGCGGGGTCATGGTGCTCAGGGACCGGTCGCCGTAGTGCCGGAAGACGCCCTCCACCACCATCGTTCGGGCGTCCACCATGTGCCGGAAGTCCTCGATGGTGAACTCGTGGACCCTGAAGCCCCGGTGCTCCTCGACATCGAGCAGCCCCTGGGAGCACAGGTCCAGCAGCGCCTCCCGGACGGGGGTCGCGGAGACGCCGTACTGCTGGGCGATCTCCTTGACGGTGAACTGGCGCCCCGCAGGGAGCCTGCCCGCGAGCACCTCGTCACAGAGCGCGTCGGCGATCTGCTGCCGCAGGGTGTTCCGCTTGACCGGGCTGGTGCCGGGCACGGGCATCGAGGACCGTCTCCTTCCACGGCCGTCGGTGTAAGAAAGCGGACGGCCCTCGCATCACGATATGCGAGGGCCGTTGCGCGGAACACGCAGAGTGCGGCGGTGGTCTACACCGGGCAGCCGTCGGGCGGCGGTCGGGCGCCGGCCAGGGGGCAAACGGGCAGCGCCCGGAAGCCGGTACCGGCGGCCGCTACGCCGTGTGCGCGTCGGCCGCGTTCAGCGCCTCGTCCAGGATCGCCAGACCCTCCTTGGCCTCGGCCTCGGTGACGGTGCACGGCGGCACGACATGGGTGCGGTTCATGTTCACGAAGGGCCACAGACCGCCGCGCTTGCAGGCCGCCGCGAAGTCGGCCATCGGCTGGTTGTCCGCTCCGCCCGCGTTGTACGGCACGAGCGGTTCGCGGGTCTCCTTGTCCTTGACGAGGTCCAGCGCCCAGAAGACACCGAGGCCGCGCACCTCGCCGACCGAGGGGTGGCGCTCGGCGATCTCCCGCAGCGCGGGGCCGATCACGTTCTCCCCGATCGCGGCGGCGTTCTCCACGATCCCCTCCTCCGCCATCGCGTTGATCGTCGCGATGGCCGAGGCGCAGGCCAGCGGGTGGCCGGAGTAGGTGAGCCCGCCCGGGTAGGGGCGCTGGTCGAAGGTCGCGGCGATCTCGGCGGAGATCGCGACGCCGCCGAGCGGCACATAGCCGGAGTTGACGCCCTTGGCGAAGGTCAGCAGGTCCGGGGTGACGCCGAAGTGGTCGGCCGCGAACCAGTGGCCGGTGCGGCCGAAGCCCGCCATGACCTCGTCCAGGATGAACACGATGCCGTAGCGGTCGCAGATCTCCCGGACCCCGGCCAGATAGCCGGGCGGCGGGACCATGATCCCGGCGGTGCCGGGGATGGTCTCCAGGATGATCGCGGCGATGGTCTGCGGGCCCTCGAAGGCGATGGTGTCCTCGAGGTGGCGCAGCGCGCGCTCGCACTCCTGCTGCTCGCTGTCGGCGTGGAAGGGCGAGCGGTAGCGGAACGGCGCCCAGAAGTGCACCACACCCGCCGAGGCGGTGTCGGAGGGCCAGCGGCGGGGGTCGCCGGTGAGGTTGATCGCGGCGGCGGTGGCGCCGTGGTACGAGCGGTAGGCGGAGAGCACCTTGGCGCGGCCGGTGTGCAGCCGGGCCATGCGGACCGCGTTCTCCACCGCCTCGGCGCCGCCGTTGGTGAAGAAGATCTTGTCGAGGTCACCGGGGGTGCGCTCGGCCACCAGCCGCGCCGCCTCGGACCGCACGTCCACGGCGAACCCCGGCGCGATGGTGCACAGCTTCGCGGCCTGCTCCTGGATCGCGGCCACGACCTTGGGGTGCTGGTGGCCGATGTTGGTGTTCACCAGCTGGCAGGAGAAGTCGAGGTAGCGGTTGCCGTCGTAGTCCCAGAAGTACGAGCCTTCGGCGCCCGCGACGGCGAGGGGGTCGATCAGGCCCTGCGCGGACCAGGAGTGGAAGACATGCGCGCGGTCGGCGGCCTTGACGGCGGCGCCGGCCGCGTGGTCGGGGCTGGGCTGCACGGACACGTTCGTACCTCGGATCGCTCGCGGGTCGGGGCGGCACCAGCGTACGGACCCCGGCCCCGCGCCCGGCACCGACAGTCTGTCCGGGTTTCGGGTCGTACGCCGACATCCTGCCGGGCGGCGGGGGACCTGTGGCCGTCGGCGGTGGCCGGGGCAGGTGGCCGTCGCCGGTGGTCGGGGTGGGGCTGTCCGGATTTCGCTCCCGGCGGTCCCCTCCGGAGCCCCGGAATTCCGTTCTCCGGCTCGGGAGTGACACAGGACGGATACGGAACCGATAACGGATCGTCCGCGTCGTCCACTTCGCTCTCAGCCGCCCTTATTCTCTCCGGGGGGCTGATCAGGGGGATTCACGGGGAAGGGACGATCGACGCATGGAAGACCTGGGGGCCGAGGACCCTCGCTGGATCGGTGAGTACCGGCTGCTCCGGCGCCTTGGCGCGGGTGGCATGGGCCGGGTGTTCCTGGCTCATTCAGCACGCGGGCGCACGGTGGCGGTGAAGCTCGTCCAGACCGAGCTCGCCCAACAGGCCGAATTCCGGCGGCGGTTCAAACAGGAGGTGCGGGCCGCGCAGCGGGTCGGGGGCGCCTGGACCGCGCCGGTGCTGGACGCCGACACCGAGGCCGCCACCCCATGGGTCGCCACCGGCTACATCGCCGGTCCCTCCCTGCACGCGATCGTCGCCGAGTCGGGCCGGCTGCCCGAGCGGACCGTGCACATCCTGGCGCACGGCCTGACGCAGGCGCTCCGCGACATCCACGACGCCGGTCTGGTCCACCGCGACCTCAAACCGTCCAACGTCCTGGTCACCATCGACGGTCCGCGCGTCATCGACTTCGGTATCGCACGGGCGCTGGAGACCGTCACCGACGGCATCCTCACGCGCAGCGGCGCCGTCGTCGGCTCGCCCGGCTTCATGTCGCCCGAGCAGGTGCGCGGCGAGCGGGTCACCCCGGCCAGCGACGTCTTCTGCCTCGGCTCGGTGCTCGCCTACGCGGCGACCGGCCGTCAGCCCTTCGGCACGGCCGACAGCGGGGTGCACGCGGTGATGTACCGCATCGCCCAGGAGGAACCGGACCTGGGCGGGCTGCCGGAGGGGCTGCGGGACCTCGTCACCGACTGCCTGAAGAAGGCCCCGGACGACCGGCCCTCGCTGGAGGCGCTGCTGGAGCGTACGGCCGGGGCGGACGACGACGGCGAACCCTGGCTGCCGGGCACGCTCGTCGCCCAGCTCGGGCGGCACGCGGTGCAGTTGCTGGAGGTGGAGACGCCCGCCGGGCCGGGGGTGCCCGCGCGGCCCGCCGTACCGCCCGCGGCCGGGGCGACGGGCCCCGCCGTACCGCCGCCGCCCGCCGCGCCGCCGTCGGCCACGTCGTACCCCCTGGCCCCGGCGGAACCCCCCACACCCCCGCCACCGACCACCCCACCCCGCCCCTCGGCGGCGCCCCTCCCCCCGGCTCCGTCCACTCCGCCGTCGGCGGGCGCGGCGCAGGGCGGCCCGGCGCGGCCCGGCGAGCACCCGGCCGCGCCGCGGGCGGGCGAGGACCAGGGCGAACCCGACCAGGCCGCCGGGCCACCGGCGGGCGGCACACCGTCGGCCGACCCCCGCCGGCCCGCCGACCCGTCCGGCGCCCCGCAGGCCGAGGCGGCGGGGGGCTCCGCCGCCTCGCCCAACGCACCCGGTGGCGCCACACCCGGCGGACCGTCCGCCGCACCTCAGGCAGGCGCGGGGCAGGCCGAACCGGGCCACGGCGCCCCGCACGCAACACCCGGCGGACCTCCCGCGGCACCGCAGGCAGGTCCGCCGCAGACGCCCGGAAGCGCCACACCCGGCCACGGCGCCCCACACACCGCCGCACCCGGAACACCCGGCGGACCGTCCGCCGCACCGCACGCGGGCACACCGCACGCAGGCGCGCCCGGCCACGGCGCGCCCGGAAGCGCCACCCCGCCGCAGGCAGGCCCGGGTGCTGTCGCTCCCAACTCGCCCGGTTCCGCCGGGCCTTACGCCCCCGGGGCGTACGGCTACCCGTCGCCCGCCACGCCGCCGCAGGCGCAGGCACCGCAAGCGGGCGCGGAGGGTGAGCCGCCGACGCCCGCGCACGGCTTCGGGCCGCCCGCGGTCACCTCGTTCGGGGCGGCCGCCGGGTCGCCCTCCGCCGGGTTCGGCGGACCGGGCGGACCGGGTGGGCCAGGGGCGCCGAGCGGCCCCGGGGGCGGCTCGTCGCAGACGCCCCCGAAGCCGAACCGACGGCGCCGTAAGACGCTCATCGCCGTCTCCGCCGCCGTCGCCACCGCCCTCATAGCCGGGGTCACCGCGCTCGTCATCGTCAAGGGGAACGACGACAAGGGCGACCGGGCCAAGACCGACTACGACAAGATGACCCACACCGCGCCCACCCCGGGCGGATCGGGCGGATCGGGTGGATCGGGCGGCGGCAACTCCAAGGGCTCCGCCGGGGGTTCGGACGGCCCCGATCCGTCCGCGACCGAGCTGGAGACGTCGGGCGACGTGCCCACCGAGTATCTGGGCGCCTGGGAGGGCGAGATCAAGGAGAGCGGCGAGTCGACCGGCAAGATCCGCCGGGTCGTGCTCTCGCAGGGGCCGGTCGGCGCGGTCGTCGCCGAGACCCTGACCTCCGACTCGGACTCGTTCTGCCAGGACTCCGCCAAGCTCAAGTCGGTGGACAGCCTGCTCCTCATCGAGGACGAGGAGGTCGCCACCAGCATCCCCGAGGACAGTTGCAGCGCGGTCGGCGAGCAGACGCTGCGGCTGGGCAACGACGGCACCCTCGCCTGGAGCACCACGGACGGCTCCTCCGAGGCGACGCTGCGCCCCTCCAAGAGCGGCGGCAAGCCCATCCCCTCCGGGTACGTGGGCACTTGGCTGGCCAAGGACGCGTTCGGGAAGCCCGACGCCACGTTGAAGATCACCATCAAGCAGGGCGCGATCGGCTCCGTGGTGGGCCAGGAGGTCGCGGACAGCAAGAAGTACCACTGCGAGGGTGACCGGATCCTGGCCTCGGTGGAGAAGGGACTGGTCCTCAGCCCTTCGAAGTTCACCGGGGGGACTCCCAAGAATCTCTGCGGACCCGGCACGTCACTCACGTTCACATCTTCCGGACATGACAAGCTGCGTGTCGAATATGACGACCCGGACGATTACAGCGATGAGACGATGACACAGACGTTCACCCGCCTCGACTGATCGGCCGATCGGCAGAGGGACTATCGGCACAGGGACAGGAGCCACACCGCGATGGAGAACCTCGGGGCCCAGGACCCGCGGTGGATCGGCGAGTACCGACTGCTCGGCAAGCTGGGCGAGGGTGGAATGGGGCGGGTCTATCTCGCCCGCTCCGCCCGCGGCCGCACCGTGGCGGTGAAGCTCGTACAGGCCGAACTCGCACGCCAGGCGGACTTCCGCAGCCGCTTCAAACGGGAAGTGGAGGCCGCGACACGGGTCGGCGGCCAATGGACCGCGCCGGTGCTCGACGCCGACACCGATGCCGAGGTGCCCTGGGTGGCCACCGGCTACATCGGCGGTCCGTCCCTGCACAGCGTCGTGGCCGAGGACTTCGGGGCGCTGCCCGAGCGCTCGCTGCGGATCCTGGCCCACGGACTGGCCCTCGCGCTGCGCGACATCCACGGCGCCGGGCTGATCCACCGCGATCTGAAACCGTCCAACATCCTTGTCACGATCGACGGTCCGCGCGTCATCGACTTCGGCATCGCGCGCGCCCTGGACGCCGTGGGCAGCACCACGGGCGGCAATCTGACGACGACCGGCGCGGTCGTCGGCTCGCCCGGGTTCATGTCGCCCGAGCAGGTGCGCGGGGAGCCGGTCACCGCCGCGAGCGATGTCTTCTGCCTCGGCTCGGTGCTCGCCTTCGCCGCCACCGGACGTCAGCCCTTCGGCAACCTGGACAGCGGCATCCACGCCCTGATGTACCGAATAGCCCAGGAGGAGCCCGATCTGGCGGGGCTCCCGGAGGGGGCGCTCGGGATGGTCACCGCGTGCCTGGAGAAGGACCCGGCCAAGCGGCCTTCGGTGGACGAGTTGGTGGCCGCCACCCAGCCGGTGGCCGATGACGGCGAGCCCTGGCTGCCGGGCGGACTGCTCGCCCGGCTGGGGCGGGACGCGCTCCAACTGCTGGAGGTGGAGGCCGAGAACGCGCAGCCGGACTCCCTGACGCCGCCGCAGAGCCCGTCGGCGTACGGCCACCCCCAGCCCGGCCCCGGTCCGCACACACCGCCCGGTCCCCACACACCGCCGGGTCCGCACACACCGCCCAGCCCGTATGCCTCCCCGTCCGCGTACGCGACGCCCCAGGCGCACGGGTACGCGATGAACGCCCAGCCCTGGCAGGGCGGCTATCAGGCGCCGGTCGGCTACCCCGTCTCCGGTACGAGGCTGAAGCCGATCCGGGGTCTGGCCACCGCGCTGCTGAGCATGTTCGGCGTCTGGATGGTGCTGACCCTGCTCGACATGGCGCTGAACATCTCGCTGCTCGACACGTACAGCGGCGAACCCGACATGCTCTCCGGCAAGGCCAGTGACATCGATTCGCTGGGCAGCGGCATCGGTGTCGCCGTGTGCGTGCTCGCCGTGCTGTGGCTGGTCTGGTTCCGGACCGCGTACATCAACTCCACGGTGCTGAGTCCCGGGCGGCCGCGGTTCGGCAGTGGCTATGCCGTGGGCGCCTGGTTCATCCCGGTCGCCCAGCTGTGGCTGCCCAAGCAGATCGCCAACGACATCTGGACCGCCAGCACTCCCCCGGCGCCCGGACGTCACGGACGCGCGGTGCTGCACTGGTGGTGGACGGGTTTCGTGGTCATGTTCCTGATGTTCCCGGTGCACGGGGCCAGCGAGATCGTCAGCGACAGCGGCAGGGCGGAGCGGTTCGGCGTCATCGTCAACATCGCCGACGACGCCATCGGCCTCCTGGCGGCGGTGCTGGCCATCGGCGTGGTGCGGCGGATCACCAAGATGCAGGAGCGGCGGGCCGCGCAGCCCGTCGGCCAGGCGCAGCAGCCCGCCGGGGTGTTCGGCCCGCCCGCGGCGTAGTGACGCCGAGGCGCGGGCCGCGCTTCCGCCGTGGCCCGCGCTCCCGCCGAGGGATCAGAGGAACGAGTTGATCTGGATGGTCTCGTCACGGCCCGGCCCGACGCCGATGGCCGAGATCGGGGCGCCCGACATCTCCTCCAGCGCCTGGACGTACTTCTGCGCGTTCTTCGGCAGCTCGTCGAAGCTCTTGGCCTGGGTGATGTCCTCCGACCAGCCCGGCAGCGTCTCGTAGATCGGCTTGGCGTGGTGGAAGTCGGTCTGGCTGTACGGCAGCTCCTCGACGCGCTTGCCGTCGATCTCGTACGCCACGCACACCGGGATCCGCTCCCAGCCGGTGAGCACGTCCAGCTTGGTGAGGAAGAAGTCGGTCAGGCCGTTGACCCGGGTCGCGTAGCGCGCGATGACCGCGTCGAACCAGCCGCAGCGCCGGTCGCGCCCGGTGGTCACACCGCGCTCGCCGCCGATCGTGCGCAGCTTCTCGCCGTCCTCGTCGAGGAGCTCGGTGGGGAACGGGCCCGCGCCGACGCGGGTGGTGTACGCCTTCAGGATGCCGATCACGCGGCTGATCTTCGTCGGGCCCACTCCGGTGCCGGTGCAGGCGCCGCCCGCGGTCGGGTTGGAGGAGGTGACGAAGGGGTACGTGCCGTGGTCGACGTCGAGCAGGGTGCCCTGCCCGCCCTCGAAGAGCACGACCCGGCCCTGGTCGATGGCGTTGTTGAGCAGCAGGGTGGTGTCGGCGACATAGCCGCTCAGCGGGTCCGCGTAGCCCAGCAGTTCCTCGACGACCTGGTCGACCGCGATGGCGCGGCGGTTGTAGAGCTTGGCCAGCACCTGGTTCTTGTTGTCCAGGGCCGCCTCGACCTTCTGCCGCAGGATCGACTCGTCGAAGAGGTCCTGGACCCGGATGCCCACCCGGTTGATCTTGTCCGCGTAGGCCGGGCCGATGCCACGGCCGGTGGTGCCGATCTTCCGCTTGCCGAGGAATCGTTCCGACACCTTGTCGAGGGTCGTGTGATACGGCGTGATCAGATGAGCGTTACCGCTGATCAGCAGCTTGGACGTATCGACGCCGCGGTCGGCGAGACCGCTCAGCTCGGAGAGCAGGACCGCGGGATCCACGACGACGCCGTTGCCGATGACCGGGGTACACCCGGGCGAGAGGATTCCGGACGGGAGGAGGTGCAGCGCGTACTTCTGGTCGCCGACCACCACCGTGTGGCCCGCGTTGTTACCGCCCTGGTAGCGCACTACATAATCCACGGAGCCACCGAGCAGATCGGTGGCCTTTCCCTTGCCCTCGTCACCCCACTGAGCACCGAGCAGCACAAGTGCGGGCACAGGCGTACACCCCTTCCGGGCGGGGCATGTCCAACGTGCATGGTGACGTGCGCCACCACAAGAGCCGTCGAACCGGTGCCCCGGATAGACGAAGCCCCTGGCGCAACAGCGACAGGGGCTCTTGCACCGAGAGATTACCTGAGGAAGGACCGAGGTGTCGGCTCCAGATCCCCGGCCCCCTGCGCCGGACACCGCCCGGGGGCGCCCGCTGCTCATGGTCATCGACCCCAACGCCCGCCGCACGGACGGGGAGTCGGTGCGGATCGCGAAGGATGTGCTGTGTGCGGGCGCGCAGACGAAAATCTGCCTGCCGGACGGCCCGGAGGAGGTCGAGCGGGCGCTGGCCCGCCGGGGTGCCCGCCGGCCGGTGCTGGTGGGCGACGACCGCGCCCTGCTGCGGATGGTGGAGCTGCTGCACCGGCGGCGGGAGCTGGCGGACGCCGCGCTGTCGGTGGTCCCGGTCGGCGGCTCCGCCACGGTCGCCCTGGCCCATTCGCTCGGGGTGCCGACGGACGCGGTCGCCGCGGCCCGTACGGTCCTCGACGGGACCGCGCGCCCGCGTGACCTGCTGGTGGACGAGAGCGGTGGAGTGGTCCTCGGCGGTCTGCGGATCCCCTCCGGGCTCGCTCCTTACGGTGCGCACGACGGGATGCCGGGCGGCGGTCGCGGCGCGGCGGCCGGGCTTGACGGAATGGATGGAACGGACGGGACGGACGGGACGGACGGGCACGGCCCGGGGCCGCACGGCGACGGGACGAGGGGCCGGGACTGCGGCTGCGACCCTTGCGTCCACGACCGCCGCCGGGCCGAGGACGGCGAGGACGGCCGGGACGGCGCGGGCCCGCCCGGCCATGACCGGGAGGGCCCCGACGGTCAGAGCGACGGCCAGCGGCCGTGGTGGAGCCCGGCGGCCCGCACCGCCCGCACCGCGCTGACGCTGCTCTCGCTCCCCGTGATCGGCCTGTCGGGCGGCGCCCGGCGCCCGGCGCATCCGCCGCCGCAGCGGCTGCGGATCGAGGCGGACGGGGTGCTGCTGACCGATCTGGACCGGCCGGTGGAGCGGGTCTCGGTCTCGACGGCCGCGCCGGGCGGCGGGCTGGCCGAGATCGTGGTCCACCCCCACGCGGCGGGCGGCCCGCTGCGCACCCGGGCACGCGCCGTCACCGTCTCCGGCCCGGACTTCCGCTACCACGCGGACGCGCTGATCCGCGGCCCGGTCCGCAGCCGCACCTGGACGGTCCTGGCCGAGGCCTGGAGCCTGATGCTCCCCCACCGCCCTTGAGCCCCACTCGCGCCGTCCCGGGGCCCGGTGGGGCCGGGCGGCGCGGGCGGGCCGGGCCGGCCGTCAGCCCGCCGGCCGTCAGCCCGCTTCGGTCTCGCGGGCCTCGGCGGCGCGGCGCTCGGCCTGCTGGGCGCGCCAGCGCTGGAGCATCTTGGGCAGCTCCCGCTGGACGAACTCGAAGAAGTCGGCGGTCTCGGTGATCCGCAGCCCCGCCGGGGTGCCGGGGCCGAGCACCTTCGCGCCGTCGCGCATGGTGCTCTCCCAGCGGGCGACAATCTGGTCGCGGCGGGTCAGCGTCTCGTACCAGACCTCGTTGTAGAGCCGGTAGCGATCGCGGCGGGAGCCCGGCTCGCGCTCCCGCACCACCATGTCCACCTGCGACAGATAGCGGATCGCGCCCGAGACCGCGGCCGGGCTGATCCGCAGCCGCTCGGCGAGCTCCGCCGAGGTGAGCGCCCCGGAGTCGGAGACGAGAAGCGCCGCGAAGACCCGCGCCGCCATGCGCTGCATCCCGGCCTCGGCCAGATCGGCCGCGAACCGCTCGACGAACCTGGACACCGCCGCCTCGTCACGCGCCGCTTCACCGCGCGTGTCATCGGGCGCGCCCCCCGGTTCGATCGTCTCCCTCACCGCTTCATCATCTCCTCTCTTCGTCACATCATCATAAGTTTATATGGTTCCTTAACTTCACAAATTTGTGAAACTAGCGTAGCTTCGAAATCATGAAAACGGCAATCTCCGTGTCCGGCCTCCACAAGTCCTTCGGCCGGACCCACGCATTGGACGGCCTCGACCTCGAAGTCGAGGCAGGTGAGGTCCATGGCTTCCTCGGGCCCAACGGCGCCGGGAAGTCCACGACCATCCGGGTCCTCCTCGGTCTGCTGCGTGCCGACTCCGGTGCGGTGCAGATGCTCGGCAAGGACCCCTGGCACGACGCGGTCGACCTCCACCGCCACATCGCGTACGTCCCCGGGGACGTCACCCTGTGGCGCAACCTGAGCGGTGGAGAGGTCATCGACCTGTACGGACGGCTGCGCGGCGGGCTGGACACCGCACGCCGCGCCGAGCTCCTGGAGCGGTTCGAGCTCGATCCCACCAAGAAGGGCCGTACGTACTCCAAGGGCAATCGCCAGAAGGTCGCCCTGGTCGCCGCGTTCGCATCCGAAGTGGAGCTGCTGATCCTCGACGAGCCGACCTCCGGGCTCGACCCGCTCATGGAGGAGGTCTTCCGCGAGTGCGTCGCCGAGGAGCGCGACCGCGGTCGTACGGTGCTGCTCTCCAGCCACATCCTCAGCGAGGTCGAGGCGCTCTGCCGGAGGGTGAGCATCATCCGCAAGGGCCGGCGGGTGGAGTCCGGCACCCTCACCGAGCTGCGCCATCTGACCCGTACGTCGGTGACCGCCGAGCTCGCCGGCGAGCCCAACGGCCTGTCCGGCCTCCCCGGTGTGCACAACGTGGACATCCAGGGCAGCCAGGTCAAGCTCCAGGTCGAATCCGACAAGATGGACGCCGTACTGCGGCAGCTCACCCAGGTCGGGGTGCGCAGCCTCATCTCCACCCCGCCCACCCTGGAAGAGCTCTTCCTGCGCCACTACCAGGACGACATCGCGGGCACGGAAGCCGAGGCGATCGCCCGATGACCGCCGTAGCCGACACCCGGGTCTCCCCCCACACCCGCGGATCGGCCCACGATCTGGCGGGCACGGGCACGCTGCTGCGGCTCGCCCTGCGGCGCGACCGGATCATGATGCCGGTGTGGGTGCTGTGCCTGGGGCTCACGGCCAGCAGCACCGTCGGCCGTCTGAAGAGCGCGTACGACACCCCCGCCCGCCGCGCCAATCTCGTCGATGACATGAACGGGAACGGCTCGACCCGGGCCCTGTTCGGCGCCGCCTTCGACGACACGCTCGGCGCGCTCACCGTCTGGCGCGTGGGTGCCTTCCTTACGGTCTTCGCCGCGATCATGAGCCTGCTCATCGTGATCCGGCACACCCGTGAGGAGGAGGAGACCGGCCGCCAGGAGGCGCTCTCCGCGGGCATGGTCGGCCGCCGCGCGGGGCTCACCTCGGCCCTGCTCGCCGTGGCCATCGCCAACGGCGCGGTGACCCTGCTCATCGCGGGCAGCCTCGCGGGCCAGGGCGGCACCGGCGCGCTGGCCCTCGGCCTCGCCGTCGGCCTGTCCGGTATGGCCTTCGGCGGTCTGGCCGCCGTCGCCGCCCAGCTCACGGAGAACGCACGGCTGGCCCGGGGCCTGAGCTCCGCCGCGGTCGGCGTCGCCTTCGTGCTGCGCATGGCGGGTGACGCCGCCGAGGACGGCAGCAAGGGCTCCGGCCATGTCCTGGTCTGGCTCTCGCCGCTGGGCTGGGCCGAGTACGCCCGGCCGTACGCGGACGAGCGCTGGTGGCCGCTGCTGCTGATCGCGGTGCTCGCCGCGGCCTCGATCGCCCTCGCGTACTCCCTCGCCGGGCGTCGCGACGTGGGCGCCAGCTTCTACGCCAGCCGTCCCGGCCCCCCGGCCGCCGGCCCGCTGCTGAGCGGGGTCTACGGCCTGGGCTGGCGGCTGCAGCGCGGTGCCCTGTTCGGCTGGGCCGCGGGCATCGTCTTCGCGGGCGCCATCTTCGGAGGCATCTCCGACGGTGCGAACGACTTCCTCGGCGACAGCGACAAGACCCGCGACATCATCCAGCGGATGGGCGGCGCCCAGGGGCTCAACGACGCGTTCCTGGCCGCCATGGTCGGCGTCCTCGGCACCATCCTCACCGTCTACACCACCACCTCCGTGCTGCGGGTGCGCAGCGAGGAGACCGACCAGCGCGCGGAGCCCCTGCTGGCCAACGCCGTCGGCCGGCTGCGCTGGGCCGGGAGCCACCTGGTCATCGCGTACCTCGGCCCGGTCGTCATCCTCGCCATCGGCGGTCTGGCGCTGGGGCTGGGCTACGGCATCGCGGCGGGCGATCTGACCGATCAGCTCCCCCGCTGCCTCGGTGCCACCCTCGCCCAGCTCCCGGCGCTCTGGGTGCTCACCAGCGTGACGCTCTTCCTCGTGGGCGTGGTGCCGAAGTACTCGGCCGCGGCCTGGGCCTTCGTCGGCTGGGTGGTCGCGCTGGGCTGGATGGGCCCGGCGCTGGAGCTGTCCGATTCCGTCATGGACACCTCACCCTTCAGTCATCTGCCGAAGCTGCCGGGCGACGACGTGACGGCAGCGCCGTTCCTGTGGCTGCTGCTCCTCTCGGCCGTTCTCGCCGCCGGAGGACTGGTGGGCATGCGCCGCCGTGACATCGGCGGCTGACCCCCGTCGGCCCACCACGTCCCGGCAACCGCCCCCCGTTGTCCACAGGCTGTGGACAACGGGGGGCTCTTCTGTCCCGACCGCCTTCGCCGGCTCCGCTCAGAGCTCGACCCGCAGCTCCCGCAGACCGCGGATGACGAAGTTCGCCCGCCGCTCCGGCTCCTTGACCAGCCGCAGTCCGGGCGCCTTGCGGAGCAGTGCGCCGAAGGAGGCGATCAGCTCCAGTCGGGCCAGCGGGGCGCCCAGGCAGTAGTGGATACCGGCGCCGAAACTGATGTGGGGGTTGTCGGTGCGGGAGAGATCGAGGGTGTCGGGGCGGTCGAAGCGGGCCGGATCGCGGTTGGCCGAGCCGAAGAGCAGCGCGACCTCGCTGCCGCGCGGGAGGACCGTGCCGCCGACCTCGATGTCCTCCAGCACCCACCGCTCGAAGAGCTGCAGCGGGGTGTCGTAGCGCAGCAGCTCGTCCACGGCGGTGGGCAGCAGCGCGTCGGGGTCGGCACGGAGCAGGGCGAGCTGCTCGGGGTGGCGGAAGAGCGCCCACCAGCCGTTCCCGGTGGTGTTGACCGTAGCCTCGTGGCCCGCGTTGAGCAGCAGCACACAGGTGGAGATCATCTCCTGCTCGGTGAGCCGGTCGCCCTCGTCGTACGCGGCGATGAGCCCGCTGATCAGATCGTCCCCCGGGGCCCTGCGGCGCGCCTCGATCAACTCGCGCAGATACGCGGAGAATTCGACGGACGCGCGCACGGCCCGGCGCGCCGTGTCCTCGCCCGGACTCAGCTCGTACATCCCGCAGATGTCCGCCGACCAGGGCCGCAGGGCGGGGCGGTCGGCGGGCGGAATGCCCAGCATCTCGGCGATCACGGCGACCGGCAGCGGTTCGGCGACCGTTTCGATGAGATCGCCGCCGCCCGCGGTGACGAGGGAGTCGACGAGTTCCTCCGCGAGCCGCTGGATCGTCGGCACCAGCGCCTCGACCGTCCGCGGGGTGAACGCCTTGGAGACGAGCCGCCGCAGCCGGGTGTGGTCCGGCGGTTCCAGGTCGAGCATGCCGTGGTCGTTGAGGGTGTGAAACGGCTCGTGCTCGGGCGGCGGCGCGGTGCGGCCGAACTCCTCATGGCCGAAGCGGTGGAGATAGGTGCGGCCGAGCCTGCGGTCCCGCAGCAGGGCGCCGACATCCGCGTGCCGCGGGATCAGCCACTGGCGGGAGGGCTCGAACCAGTGCACCCGGCCGCGCTCGCGCAGCTCGGCGTAGGCCGGATACGGGTCCGCGACGAACGACGGCCGCCAGGGGTCGAAGGCGGGGGCTTCCGCACTGCTGCTCATCCCCGGACGGTACCGCCGGGCCCGCCCGGCCTCCAGGGGTCGCCGGATGCCTGCAACGGGCCCAGATGCCTCGGGGGAAGTCCCGTGGGCTCACCGGGCCGGTCAGCCTCGTCAGCCCCCAGGCGTCACCAGGCGGACCTCGTAGGCG
The DNA here is from genome assembly GCF_016741935.1 of Streptomyces endocoffeicus. Classification (GTDB taxonomy): domain Bacteria; phylum Actinomycetota; class Actinomycetes; order Streptomycetales; family Streptomycetaceae; genus Streptomyces; species Streptomyces endocoffeicus. The sequence continues at coordinate 97,231 of NZ_JAERRG010000012.1, forward strand.
AACACCGCCGCCTGGGTGCGGTCGCGCAGCCCCAGCTTCACCAGGATCCGGCTGACATGCGTCTTCACCGTCGACTCGGCGACGATCAGCCGCTCGGCGATCTCGGCGTTGGAGCAGCCCTGGGCGACCAGCACCAGGACCTCGTTCTCCCGCTCGGTCAGCTCGGCCAGCCGCCCCCGCGGGGAGGGAAGCGGACCGCCGAACCCGGCGGCCTCGCCGATCCGCGAGAACGTGCTGATCAGACGCTTGGTGACGGTCGGGGCAAGCAGCGCCTCGCCCGCCGCGACGACGCGTACCGCATCGCCGAGCTGCCGCGCGGAGGCGTCCTTGAGCAGGAAGCCGCTCGCTCCGGCGCGCAGCGCCTGGTAGACGTACTCGTCCAGATCGAAGGTGGTCAGGACGAGCACCTTGGCGTCCGCGTCCGCCGCGACGATCTCGCGGGTGGCCTCGAGACCGTTGACCTCCGGCATCCGGATGTCCATCAGGACGACATCGGGGTGCAGGGCGGCCACCTGGGCGATGGCCTGGCGCCCGTCGACCGCCTCGCCGACGACCTCGATATCGGGCTGGGCGTTCAGCAGCACGGAGAAGCCCTCGCGGACCATCACCTGGTCGTCGGCGATCAGTACGCGGATGGGAGAGGGGAGGGAGGGGGCGTCGGTGGTCATGGCTTCATCGTCTCCCCCTCCGGGGCGGGCCCCTTCTTCAGCCCCAGCGCCTGGCCCGACGTCTGGCCCGACGCCTCCGGTCCGGGCGCCTCCGGTCCGGACGCCTCCGCTTCGGGGACCGCAGCGGCCGGGATGAAGACCGCGACCTCGTAGCCGCCGTCCTCCTCCACCGCGCCCGCCGTCATCTCCCCGTTCAGCATGGCCACGCGCTCCCGCATCCCGAGCAGCCCATGGCCCATGCCCGGCGAGGGCCGTACGGCCTGGGTGGGCGGGCCGTTGACGATCCGCAGGCCCAGACCGCCGAGGACGTACGCGACTTCGACGCGGGCGGTGCTGCCGGGCGCGTGCCGCAGCGCGTTGGACAGCGTCTCCTGGACGATCCGGTACGCGGACAGCTCCACCCCGGAGGGCAGCGGCCGTACGGCGCCGGTGGTGATGTGCTCGACGGTCAGCCCGGCCGCCCGGACCCCCGCGAAGAGCGTGTCGAGCGTGGCGAGGGTCGGCTGGGGCGCCTCGGGGTCGGCGTCGGCGTAGGCATCGGGGTCGTCGGCGCGGACGACGCCGAGGACGCGGCGGAGTTCGGTGAGCGCGGCGACGGCGTTCTCGCGGATGGTCGCGAAGCTGGTGGCCAGCTCCTCGGGCGGGTTCGCCACCCGGTAGGGCGCCGCCTCGGCCTGGATGGCGATCACCGACATGTGGTGCGCGACGACGTCGTGCAGCTCACGGGCGATGGTCGCGCGCTCCTCCAGCAGGGTGCGGCGGGAGCGCTCCTCGTGGGTGGCCGACTGCTGCACGGCGACCTGCTGCTTGGTCTCGCGCAGACTGCGCCGGGCGACGACGGCGCCCACGATGAGGCAGGAGGTGATCACCATGGGGAAGGCGTTCGTGTGCCCCCTATCGGCACTGAAATCGCAGGCGATCCCGAACGCCGCCGTGAGCAGCAGCATCTGCCCGGCCACCCGCGGGCGGTTCTGGCTCGCGACGATCATCATCACCGCGATGTGCGAGGCGAAGAGGGTCGTCGGCCAGGGCCACATGCTGTCCCAGATCGGTTCGGGGACGCCCAGGCCCCAGACGACGCTCCCCCCGAACGACAGCCACCAGGCGCCGATCGGCCGGTAGAGCGCCACCAGCACGGGCACGCTGCTGAGCAGAGCCGTCCCCACGCCCTCGATTTCGCCTGCCACGGCCATGAGGTAGAAGGCGAAGGCCGTGAGCGCGGCATGCGGCAGCCACGGCGCGTACGGCCGGACCCGCCTGGGCATCTTGCGCACCAGCGGATGCGTGGCGGCGAGAGGCGGCACGGGGCGGAGGGCGAACGCGTCGGTGATCAAGTCCTTCCGCAGATCGGACAGCGCCCGGCGGATGGTGCGGAGTTCGGTCCGCGGAATCGTCTCAGTCACGCCGTCCACGGTAAGGAGCGGGCGCCGCGGCGTCGTCCCCGGGAATGCGGATTGTGCGGTGTCCGTCTGAAGTACTACGTGACGGGGTCCGGCTCGAGGTCACGTGGCGGGGTCCGGCTCGGTGTCACGTGGCCGGGTGCGCCCCGGCCAGGCAGGCGATTTCCTCGGCGACGGTGTGCGCGGCGGGCGTCGTGGGGTCGATGGGCGGGAAGTGGCCGCCGTCGCTCCTGATCAGCCGTACGTCCTGTCCGGCGCGGGCGGCCGCCGCCGCGAAGGCGTCCGCGACCGCCGGTGGCACATCGATGTCGGTGCCGCCCTGCACGATGGTGGTGGGGATCGCGGTGGGCAGCAGCGCGGCGGGGTCGGCGAGGCCCAGCCGGACCGTCAGGTCATCACCGCTGCCACCGCCACCATCGCTGCCACCACCACCGCCTTCGCCGAGGAGTTGGTCGACGGCGCCGGAGCAGACGTCCAGCGCACGGGCGGTGGCGAGGTCCGCGATGGGGGCGAGGGCGACGACACCGCGGAGCGGGGAGGGGGCGGGCAGATGCCAGGGAGTCCCGGACGGCAGCCGATGCCGGGCCGCCGCCCACAGCACGGCGTGCCCGCCCGCGGAGTGCCCGGTGAGCACCACGCGCTCCGGGTCGACACCCGGCAGCCCGAGCTCCCGGACGAGGCCCGGCACGGTGTCCACGGCCGCCGCGATGTCGTCGAACGTCTCCGGCCACCGCCCGGCCCGCGCGGCGTCCGCCCCACCGCGGCGGTACTCGACGGACGCCACCGCCAGGCCGCGCCCCGCCAGGAAGGCGGCGAAGGGCGAGACATGGCGGCGGTCGTAGGGGGCGCGCCAGGCGCCGCCGTGGAAGAGGAGGACCAGCGGGGCGGGGCGGGCGGCCCCGTCCGTCCCGGGTGGCGAAAGGTAGAAGTCCACCACCTGGTCCGGATGTTCGCCGTACGCGGCGGTCCGGGCCGGTTCCACGGGCGCGAGCCCGAAGACCGACGTCTCCTCGTCCGCCGCCCCCGCCGTCGCCCCGCCCATCGGTCAGCCCTCCGTCAGCACATCGGCCAGCACCCGCGCCGCCCGCTCCACCTCGGCGAAGCCCGTGTAGAGCGGGGTGAAGCCGAAGCGCAGCACATCGGGGCGGCGGAAATCGCCCACGACACCGCGCCGTACCAGCTCCGCCATCACCTCCCCGGCCTTCCCCGACGCCACGCACCGCAGCGCCACCTGGCTGCCGCGCTCGGCGTGCGCGGTGGGGGTGATCGACCGGACGTGGCCCGCCGGGACGTACGTCTCGACGCAGCGGAGGAAGAAGTCCGTCAGGGCCAGGCTCTTGGCCCTGACGTCGTCGATCGTCACGTCGTCCCACACCTCGAGCGCGGCCTCCAGCGCCAGCATCGAGAGGATGTCCGGGGTGCCGACGCGGCCGCGGACCGCGCCGTCGGCCGGGGTGTAGGCGGAGGCCATGCCGAAGGGGTCGGCATGCGAGTTCCAGCCGGGCAGCGGCGAGTCGAAGCGGGGCTGATGGGCCTGGGCGACATACAGATACGCGGGCGCGCCGGGCCCGCCGTTGAGGTACTTGTACGTGCAGCCCACCGCGAGGTCCACCCCATGGGCGTCCAGTCCGACCGGCAGGGCGCCCGCGCTGTGGCACAGGTCCCACACCACGAGCGCGCCCGCCGCGTGCACGGCGGCCGTGGTCCCAGGCAGGTCGTGGCGGCGGCCGGTGCGGTAGTCCACGTGGTTGACGAGCGCGACGGCGGTACGCGCGCCGGCGGCGGTCGGGACGTCGCCCGCGGCCACCGGCCGCACGGTGCAGCCGGTCATCCGGGCGGCGGACTCGGCGATATAGCCGTCGGTGGGGAAGGTGGCCTCGTCGACCAGGATCTGATCGCGATGGGCGCCGCGCTCCTGGGCGATCCGTACGGCCGCGACGACCGCCTTGAAGACGTTCACGCTCGTCGAGTCGCCCACCACGACCTGGCCGGGGGCGGCGCCGACGAGCCGGCCGACGCGGTCTCCGATCCGCTCCGGCGCGGTCCACCAGCCGCTCTCCTCCCAGGAGCGGATGCGCAGCTCACCCCATTCGCGGGCGACCACATCGGCCAGCCGGGGCGGGACGGCGCGGGGCAGCGCGCCCAGCGAGTTGCCGTCGAGGTAGATCGTGTCGTCGAGGGTGAAGGCGTCGCGCTTGGCGCGCAGCGGGTCGGCCGCGTCGAGCCCGGCGGCCTCCTCGGCCAGAGCGGCCCCGTCGGCCAGAGTGGCGGCCTCGTCGGCCGGAGCGGCCCTGTGCGGGCCGGGCTCGGCCGCACCGGGCCGAGTGGCGGTCGGCTCGGGCTCGGGCGGCACGGCACCAGCCGACTCCGTCGGAATCGTCGCGTCAGACATGGCTGCGCGCCGTCCACAGCTCGGGGAAGACGTTCTTGGCCGCGCGCTTCTCCAGCCAGGCGACCCCGGCCGAGCCACCGGTGCCGGTCTTGGAGCCCATCGCCCGCCGCGTCGCCACCAGGTGGTCATTGCGCCAGCGCCACACCAACTCGGCGACCTCGGTGAGCGCCTCGCCGAGCCGGACCAGCTCGCCGTCGCGCGGGCCGGAGTAGATCTCCTCCCAGACCCGCTCCACCCCGGGATCCGGTTCATGGCGCAGGGCGGGATCGCGGTCCAGCACCGCGGCCGGAACGGCGAGGCCACGACGGGCGAGATGGCTCAGCACCTCGTCGTAGAGGCTGGGCTCGGTCAGCGCCTTCTCCAGCTCGGCGTGGACCCGCGGCGCGCCCCGGTGCGGGACGAGCATGGACGCGGACTTCTCGCCGAGCAGGAACTCCAGCCGCCGGTACATCGCCGACTGGAAGCCGGAGCCCTCGCCGAGCGCGGAGCGGTACGCGTTGAACTGGCCGGGGGTGAGATGGGCCAGCGGTGTCCACGAGGCGTTGAGCGACTCCAGCTCGTAGGCCGAGCGCTGGAGCGCGGCCATCGCGGTGGGCAGATCGTCCTCGCGCAGCGCCTGCGCGGCGGTCTGCCACTCATGGACGATCACGGTGAACCACAGCTCCATGACCTGGGTGGTGACCAGGAACACCATCTCGCCGGGGTCGTCGGAGAGAGGGTGCTGGAGGTGGGTGAGCACGGACGCCTGGACGTAGTCCTCGTACGGCGTGGTGCCGTCGAAGTCCAGATTCGGGGCGTCGGACTCGACGTGGTCAGGGACAGGTCGCTGCGACATCGCATCTCCTGAGTACTGCTCGCTACCGGGTAGCGGTCCGCCCCTTCCCTTCGGTCTCGGAGCCCCGGTCCCCTCGGGGCCCACAGCCGAAGGGGGCCCCGCTCCGCATCATCCGCGCAGCGCGGAGGATCGGCAAGTACGGAAGGGGCCCGTGGGGCATACGACACCCCACAGGCCCGGTGCGCCTCGCGCCGTCTCAGCGGATCGGGAGATCAGCGGATCGGGAGATCAGCGGATCAGGAGAGGCGAGATCAGAAGACGTGGATCAGGAGAGCGTGTCCGCCGCGGTCGGGGAGCTCTCGCGCAGGAAGGTCGAGCAGCGCTCGTACTCCTCCTCCTCGCCGATGGACTGCGCGGCGCGCGCGAGCGCGTGCAGGGCGCGCAGGAAGCCCCGGTTGGGCTCGTGCTCGAAGGGCACCGGACCGTGGCCCTTCCAGCCGCTGCGGCGCAGGGCGTCGAGCCCGCGGTGGTAGCCGGTGCGGGCGTACGCGTAGGACTCGACCACCCGGCCGGCCTCGAACGCCTCGTCGGCGAGCTGCGCCCAGGCGAGCGAGGAGGCCGGGTACTTCGCGGCGACCTCGGACGGAGCCGCGCCGGAGGCGAGCAGCTCACGCGGCTCCGGGTCGTCGGGCAGATGGGTCGGGGGCGGTCCCCCGAGCAGATTCTCGTGAATGGCCATGGGTTCCAGTCTGCCTGGTCCGGGGCCCCATCCGACACGCTCAAGCCATGAGGAGGACATGAGTCAGGTACGGGGGCTCGGCTCGCCCGGGTCCAGGGGTGGCGCGGACACCCCGCAGTGGTAGGCGCACTCGGGGCGGCACGGCGGCCCCGCCGCCCGCGCGACGCCCTCGGCGCCCTCCGCGGGCACCACGGCCCCGGCTCCCTCCGGCTCCGCCCCCAGCTCGGCGCCCGCCGGCTCCAGCACGTCCGAGCGCACCGTGCGCCAGGCGAGGATCGCCCCCAGCACCAGCACCCCGGCGCAGATCGGCATCGCCCGCCGGAAGGTGCTCGAGAAGGCGTCCGCCGATCGGTACGCCTCCGGGCCCATCCCCGCGAGCAGCGGCAGCGCCGCCACCGCGACCAGCCCGGCCGCCCGCGCCGCCGCGTTGTTCACACCGCTGGCCAGGCCCGCGCGGGCGACGTCCACCGAGGCCAGCACGGTCGCGGTGAGCGGGGCGACCACCACGACCATGCCCAGGCCCAGCACCAGCAGCGCGGGCAGGATGTCCCGCCAGTACACCGCCCCCACCCCGGCCCGGGTCATCAGCAGCATCCCCGCCGCGCACAGCAGCGGGCCGACGGTCAGCGGGATCCGCGGGCCGATGCGCTTGCCCAGCTCTCCCGAACGGGCCGACAGCAGCAGCATCAGCGTGGTCGTGGGCAGCAGCGCGGTACCGGCGGCGAGCGCGGAGTAGCCCACCACCACCTGGAGGTCGAGCACCGAGAGGAAGAAGAAGCCGCCGAAGGCCGCGTAGACGCACAGGGTCACCACATTGACGGCGCTGAACTGGTGGGAGGCGAAGATGGACAGCGGCAGCATCGGCTCGCGCAGCCTCCGCTCCACGACGATGAAGACCGCCCCCAGCGCCAGCCCGGCGACACCCGGAACCACCACGGCGGGCGAGGCGCCCTTCTGCGGCGCGGCGATCAGCGCATAGGTGACCAGGGCGAGGGCCGCCGCCCCCAGCATGGCGCCGAGGACGTCGAACCGGCCGCGCGGCAGCGGATCGCGGGTCTCCGGTACGTGGCGCAAAGCCACCGGCACACACACCGCCGCCAGCGGCACATTGATGAAGAACACCCAGCGCCAGCCGGGCCCGTCCACCAGCCAGCCGCCGAGGAACGGCCCGATCGCCGCCCCGATGCCGCCGAAGCCGGACCACAGCCCGATCGCCCGCGCCCGGTCATCGGGGTGGATCACCGATTGGATCAGCGCCAGCGACCCGGGGGTGAGCAGCGCCCCGCCGATGCCCTGGAACGCCCGCGCGGCGATGAGCACCCCGGCGTTCGGCGCCAGCCCGCACACCAGCGAGGCCAGCGCGAACCACACCACCCCGATGACGAAGACCCGCCGCCGCCCGAACCGGTCCCCGAGTGCCCCGCCGAGCAGGATCAGCCCGGCGAGGGTGAGCATGTAGGCGTTGACGGTCCACTGGAGTACGGGCAGATCGGCGCCCAGGTCGAGGCCGATACGCGGCAGGGCGACATTGACGACGGTGCTGTCGAGCAGGGCCATGGCGGAGCCCAGCACGGTGGTGAACACCAGCCACCGCCCGGCCGGCACGGACAGCCGTACCGGCTGACCGTTGCCCCGAGCGTGCCCCGCTCCGGACGTGGACCCGCCCATACCTGGATCATGCCCCGGGCAGCGCCCCCGGGGCCAGCCCACAACGCAAACGAGCCCGGCGGCTCGCCGGGAAGGCGAGCGCCGGGCCCGAGAGGCGAGCCGAAAACTACTTCAGCTTCGTCCCCGTCGACCGAAGATCCGCACAAGCCTTGGTGACCCGCTCAGCCATCCCCGTCTCGGCCAGCTTCCCCCAGCTCCGCGGGTCGTACGTCTTCTTGTTGCCGACCTCGCCATCCACCTTCAGCACCCCGTCGTAATTGCGGAACATGTGGTCCGCGATCGGGCGGGTGAAGGCGTACTGGGTGTCCGTGTCGAGGTTCATCTTCACCACGCCGTTCTCCAGCGCGGTGCGGATCTCCTGCTCCGTGGAGCCGGAGCCGCCGTGGAAGACGAAGAAGAACGGGTCCTGCTTGCCGTACTTCGCGCCGACACCGTCCTGGAGGTCACGCAGCAGCTCCGGGCGGAGGACGACATTGCCCGGCTTGTAGACGCCGTGGACATTGCCGAAGGAGGCGGCCAGCAGATAGCGGCCCTTGTCGCCCAGGCCCAGGGCCTCGGCGGTGCGCAGGGCGTCGTCCACCGTCGTGTACAGCTTGTCGTTGATCTCGTGGGTGACGCCGTCCTCCTCGCCACCGGTCGGGGTGATCTCGACCTCGAGGATGATCTTCGCCTTGACGGCCTCGGCCAGCAGCTCCTGCGCGATGTCGAGGTTGTCGGCGAGGGTCTCGGCGGAGCCGTCCCACATATGGGACTGGAACAGCGGGTTCTGGCCCTTGGCGACGCGCTCCTGCGAGATCTTGAGCAGCGGACGGACATAGCCGTCCAGCTTGTCCTTCGGGCAGTGGTCGGTGTGGAGGGCGATGTTGACCGGGTACTTCCCGGCCACGACATGCGCGAGCTCGGCGAGCCCGACCGCACCGGTCACCATGTCCTTCTTGTACTGGCCACCCAGGAACTCGGCACCACCGGTGGAGATCTGGACGATGCCGTCGCTCTCCGCCTCGGCGAAGCCGCGCAGGGCGGCGTGCAGAGTCTGCGTCGAGGTCACGTTGATCGCCGGGTAGGCGAACTTGCCCGCCTTCGCCCGGTCGAGCATCTCGTTGTAGATCTCAGGGGATGCGATGGGCATCTGACCGCTCCTTGTATGTGCGGGTTAGTCGTACTTGGCCCTGACCTAGGGGCGACGTCATCGTCGGGGCCATAATCCCAGACTCCGCCGATTGCTCCACACGGCGCACGCCGAGACCACACGGACGGGGGCGGGTGGTTTCACGTGAAACCTCCCACCTCCCCAGCCCGCATGAGTCAGCTCAGCCCGAGGTCGGTGAGCGAGTACGCCGGGAGGTACGGCAGCCCGGCGTCCGCGATCGCGGGCGCGGCGCCGCGCTCGACGATCGTCGCGACCGCGACGACCTCCGCGCCCGCCTCCCGTGCCGCCTCCACCGCGGTCAGCGGTGAACCGCCGGTGGTGGAGGTGTCCTCGACCACCAGCACCCGGCGGCCCGCGATGTCCGGGCCCTCGATCCGCCGCTGCATACCGTGCGTCTTCTGGGCCTTGCGGACCACGAAGGCGTCGAGCCGACGCCCGCGCGCGGCGGCGGCGTGCAGCATGGACGTGGCCACCGGGTCGGCGCCCAGCGTCAGCCCGCCCACCGCGTCGTACTCCAGATCGGCCGTGGTCTCGAGCATGACCTGCCCGACCAGCGGCGCGGCGTCGGCGTCCAGGGTGATCCGGCGCAGGTCGATGTAGTAGTCGGCCTCACGCCCGGAGGAGAGGGTCACCTTGCCGTGGACCACGGCCTTGTCCTTGATCTGCTGCAGCAGGGCGTCACGCACATCGCTCATGCGCATGAGCTTATGCGGTGGCCCTCGGAACCCCCCAAGCCGCTCCGTACCGTGAGACCGACCGCATCAGGCCTGAGGCCGGCCGCGTCAGGCCAGTGCGCGTCAGGCCAGTGTGCGCCAGCTCCAGGTCATGGCGATCTCCAGCGGATCGATGGGGGTGACCAGCCGCGGCATGAGGTTGAGGCCGTTGGGCGGGCCGGACTGCGGTTCGACGCACACCGCCTCCGCCTGCTCGTCGTAGACGACCACCCACTCCGTCCGGCTGGTGACCTTCAGCTCGAGCCGGCCGGGCCAGGTGAGCGTGACGTCCACCCCCTGCGGCATCCCGAAGCAGTCGTCCCAGGGGCCGGGCTTCGGCTCGGTCCGGCGGCCGGTGGGGAGGTGGTCCTCGCCGCGCTCCTCCTGCCATGCGGCGTCGAAGGCGATCTCGGCATCGGCGCCGCCGTCGCCCAGGTTCCGCAGGAACCACGGATGCCAGCCCGCCTGCGCCGGGAAGGAATCGCCCTCGGTCTCCACGCTCATGGTGACGGTCAGGCTGTCCGGGGAGAGCTCGAAGGTCTGGGTGACCCGGCCCTCGTACGGCCAGGGGTCGGCGAGGTCGTAGATGAAGGCCGCACTGGACCGCCCCGTGCCGGCGGGGGCCCATTCGACGTTCCGGCCGGTCCCGTGGATCGCGTGCGGCGGGGAGTTGATGGGCAGCTGGTGGGTCCGCCCGCCGTTGCGGAACCGGCCAAGACCGGTCCGGCCGCACCACGGCACCATCGGGAACGACCCGAACCGCGGGCCCTGCCGCAGCAGCTCCGTACCGCCGATGCGCAGTGAACCGATACGGCAGCCGTTCTCGGGTGAGACGGTCAGCTCGGCGTCCCCGGCGGTCAGCCGTACGCCCTTGGTCTCCGTTGTGTCTTCGGTGGTCACAAACACCGAGCCTATGCGCCCGGGCTCATCGGCGGCGGCGAAGTACGCGACGGCCCACGACGACGACGGAGGCGAGCACGACGGCCGCGGCGGGCGCGGCCCAGCGCAGTGTGGCGCTGGTGGAGACGGTCTCGGGCGCGGGCACCGGGGCGTAGCGACCGCGCGGCGGGGCGTGGTCGACCTCCTCGGTGGAGCGGCCGATCATCGTGCGGCGGGCGTGGGCGGCCTCGGCCGGGGGCTCCTCGTCCAGGTCGTCGAGCTCGCCGAAGCCGACGGGCTCCTCGACGCCGTCCACCTCGTCGAGGTCCTCGAGGTCGCCGACGTCCTCGATGTCCATGTCGTCGGCCGACAGCGGAAGCTCGGCCTCGGTCGGCAGCCCGGTCTCGTCCGCGGCGGCGGCCGCACCCGCGTCAGCGCCCGCACCGGTGGTCTCGTCAGCGGCCTCTTCGGCGGTCTCGTCAGCGGCCCGGCCCGGGGCCTCGTCCTCCGTGGGCGCGCTGATCGGGGACGTCTCCAGCCCGGCCGTGAGCGCCGCGGCGAACCGGTCCAGCATGCGGCGGGCCACGGTGATGGACGCCTCGTCGTCGAACTCGGCCAGCCGCCCCTCGCTGTGGACCGTCCCGGAGCACCTCAGCTCCGTACCGCCCGCGACGGGCTTCGGCGTGATGGTCAGCGCGAGCTTCACCGAGCCGCTGCCGCGAACCTCGCCGCCCTCGCCCTCGACCTCGAAGGCATCGGCGCGCCGGACGACGCGCAGCGCGCCGCGATAGGTGATGGTGGACCCGCCGATGCGCAGCCGCAGCCGGCCGGCCAGCGGACCGGCGGCCTCATCGGCGTCCTGCTGGAGCCCGGGAACGCAACGAGCGACGCGGGCGGGCTCCGCGAGCGCCAGCCGGACGGTGTCGACGGGAAACGGAACGAACACCTCATGCTCCATAGCTCAAGACAGTACCCATCGCACGTTCCCTGAGACCCGTTCCCGTGCAACTTTCCGCGCGCCGCTGACGTACGCCGCCGACGCGAGCCCCCGGCGCGCGGACACGCCCCGCACGCGGGTGGGCGCCCGCACCCGGGCCCGCCGGGGCGTCACTCCCCGTAGCGCGGACGCATGAGCGTCGACGGGGGCAGAGCTCCCTCTCGAGCGCGCTCGGCCGTGCGGCGGGCGGCCCGCAGCCCCTCCTCCGTCAGCGAGCGCGGCCGCGGCCGGTGCGGGGCCAGCCGCAGCCCGACCGGGGCGCGCGCCGCCAGGACGAAGCCCCAGTCGTGCGGGCTGCCGCGCCCGGGGCGCGGGGCGCCGATCACATACGGAGTGGTCCGCAGCCCGACCGAGCGCATCGTCGCGTCCACCGTCCAGAACGCCCTCGGATCGGGCCGCAGCGGCCCGGCGTGGGCCACCAGCCGGCCGCCGGGCGCCAGCACCCGCTCGGCCAGGCCGTAGAACTCCTGGGAGTAGTACTTGGTGCTCGGGGTGAGCTCGGGGGCGGGGAGATCGCACACCACCACGTCGTACGCCATGGACCGGCGCAGCCAGTCGAAGGCGTCCGCCGTCACCGCCCGCACCCGCGGATCGCGGTAGGCGCCGCCGTTGAGCGCGGACAGGCCCGGATCGCGCCGGGCCAGCCGCACCACCTCCGCGTCGCGCTCCACGACGGTCACCGAGCGCACCCCCGCGTACCGCAGGATCTCGCGCACCGCGAGCCCGTCACCCCCGCCCAGCACCAGCACCCGGGCATGCGGTCCGGCGGCCATCGCCGGGTGGATCAGCGCCTCGTGGTAACGGACCTCGTCACGCCCGCTGACCCGCAGCCGCCCGTTGAGGAAGAGGGACAGCGGCCGTCCGCTCGTCCCCCCACCCGCCAGCACGATCTCCTGCTCGCCGGTGCGCAGCGCGACCCGCACCCCCGGTCCGTAGACGGCCTGTCGGGCGGCCCGCTCGAAGGAGGGGGTCAGCACGGCACCGGCGGCCAGCGCGGCGAGCACCAGCCCATTGACGACGATCAGCGTCCACCGCGCCCGTACGCTCAGATCGCGGCGGAACAGCCAGAGCACCAGCGCGCCGCCCGCGACCGCGTTGACCGCGCCGGTGACCAGCGCGCCGGTCAGCTGGCCGAACGCGGGCAGCAGCAGAAAGGGGAAGGCGAGCCCGCCGACCAGCGCGCCCACATAGTCCGCGGCGAACAGATCGGCCACCGCGCCGCCCGCGTCCTGCCGGCGCACCCGCTGGATGAGGGTCATCAGCAGCGGCACCTCGGCCCCGATGAGCACACCGATGGCGAACGAGAAGCCGACGAGCGCGGAGCGCGACTGACCGCCCCATGCGAAGCACGCGTACAGCGCCATCGCCGAGCAGCCGCCGACGAGCGCGAGCATCGCCTCGACCGCGCCGAAGCCCACGGCGGCCCGGCAGCGCAGCCGCTTGGCCAGCAGCGAGCCGACGCCCATGGCGAAGACCATCACGGACAGCACCACGGATGCCTGGGTGACCGAGTCACCCGCCAAGTACGAGGCCAGGGCGACGAGTTCGAGCTCGTAGACGAGCCCGCAGGCGGCGCAGACGAAGACCGTGCCGAGCACGAGGAAGCGGCCGAGCCCCGCCCGCACGGGCAGCCGCGCCGGAGGGCCGGATTCCGGCGACGACGGCGCATCTGAGACGGCGGACATGGGCGAATCGATCACAAAGGGAACGCTACGTCACATATCGCTTACGTCTCGTCCCCCACACGAGTGCATTGCCGTTCGCACATCTGGCATCGATGGCCTCTCGGCCACGCGCGATCCCCTTCAGACGCAGGGGACTTGGGACGACATCCCGTCCGACATCCCGTCCGACAGTCCACCGGGCAGGCCGCCCGACGGTCCACCCGACAGACCATCCGACACCCCACCGGGCAGTCCGCCCATGTCGAGCCCACCCGCGCCCGGCGGCCGGAGCGCGGCCGGCACCCGGGCCCCCACACAGGTGCGGGTGGTGACCAACCGCCCCTCCTGGGGGTAGGCGTGCCAGGTCCGCCAGCCCACCGTGCCCTCGTTCCACTGCGCGAGCAGCGCCGTGAACGCGTTCGGGCTGCCGGGGAACGTACCGGCCAGACCGTGCGGATGGTCGGCCACCAGCGCGAGCAACTCCTGCGCGCGCCCGGCGAAGGCCCCTTGCGACAACTCCTCGACGCGCGCCGCGAATTCGTATTCGCGGCCGTCGACGAGGGTGGAAACCCCCAGCGGAAGCGGGGTGCTGTTGCCGGACATACAGGCCACGGTCTCGGAGCAACGGCTGCCCTCCCCCTCGAGGAGGACCTGGTGGGAGGCTCCCAGAAGCCTCAACTGGACAGCGAAGCCATGGAGTTGAAGATCGAGCACAGCGAGGGCGGGAAGCGGTTCCCGTCCCAGGCCCCAGGCGAGGTCAGCGGCGCGGGTATCGGTGTAGGCAGTCTTGAGGGTCGTGAGCATGGATCGGCTCCGCAAGCACGCAGTGGAAAAAGTTGGGCCAGCTCGCCCCGCGGGGGACCAGGGGCATGCGCATACGGCGGCTCGTGCCCGTGTGGGGCCGTAAGGTCGATTGGTGGTATACGGAATCATGAAATGCTGGGCGCCACATCGTTTTTACCCACCTTCGCCGGGTTTCCACCCTCTAGGGCGCTCCCTAGGCCAAGTGTTCAACAAGCCAGCGCCCGGCGCACGTTGGCGCGCCGGGCGCTGACTCATCGCTTCACGGCCGTAAGGACGGCCTGGCAACCGTATGAAGGACTTGGCGACTCTCAGAACGGCATGGCAACCGTAAGAAGGGCGTGGCGACCGTAAGGCCGCGTGGCAACCGTAAGAACGGCGTGGCAACCGTAAGGCCGCGTGGCAACCGTAAGAACGACAGCGACCGTAAAGGCCGTGGGAACCGCGGGTCAGCCACCCCCGCCGCAGCCACCGCCACCACCACCGCCGCCGCCACCGCAGCCACCCCCGCCACCGCCACCGCAGCCGCTTCCGCCGCCGCAGCCACCGCCGCCGCCGTGGTGACCACCCCCGTGATGGCCACCACCGCCGCCGCCACCGCCACCGGCCCACCAGCCGCCACCGGCGGCCCCGCTGGAACCGGCGCCCCAGGAGCGCTTGCGCCGCCCGCTGTACCCCTTCGACCGACCGGCGCCCAGCGCGGCGAGCGCCGCGAACGTGAACGCCAGCACGACCAAGATGACAACAGGACCCATGGTCCTCACTCTCCTTCCAACCCCCGTAGCGAGGTACCGCTTCGTACCTGCCGGGTCCCATGCCCGACCTCATGCGGGGTCAAAGCGGAGTTGAGGAAGTCCAGAGGTTCAGCTCCCGGAGGCCGCGCTGTCCACGGCCTGAACGGCGACGCGCTCGATCGCCCGTACGGCGACATCCGGCTGGTCGACGTAGATGTAGTGCGCGCTGCTCTTGGCGGTGCTCAGCTTGGAGCGGCTGGAGACCGCGAGCCACTTGCGCTGGCCGTTGGTCCACGCCCGCTCCAGGCCCGGCCCGTAGTCGGGCACCTCCGCGAGGTACTGCTTCCCGTGGTGGATCACCTCCACCGGGATGTCCCCGGCGGAACGGACCTTCCCGTCCGGCACCGTGAGCTTTTCCGGCTCCCCTCCGTGAAGGATCGCGAGGGTCTGATCACGCAACGCGACCGCCGGGCCGGTGGCGGACTCGGGGATTCCCTTGTTGAGATCGGCGGTCTGGGTCGGTGAGGTGGCGTCCATCAGGACCAGACCCTTGATCCTGTCCTGGTGGTCGGGGGCGTACCGGGCGGCGATCAGCCCACCCAGCGAATGCCCGGCCAGGACGACCGGGTCGTCACCGGCGACCCGGTCGAGCACCGCGGTCAGCACCTTCCCCGTGCTCTCGAGGGTCTGCGGCCCATCGGGCTTGTCACTGGCGCCTTCGCCGAGCCGGTCGTAGGAACAGACCCGGTTCTTCTTGCTCAGGGTCTTCTGGAGCCCGGCCATCTTCTCCAGACCGTCGCCGCCGCCGACCACCAGCATGATGACCGGCATGCCGTCCGCCGAATTCCCCGAACAGGACACATTCACCAACCGGCCACCGACCTCGATCTTCTTGGTGCCGGTGAGCAGGTCCTGATCGCCCGCCTTCTTCGACGCGGCGGCGGACGTCTCCGCATCCGCCTTCGTGTCATCCTCACAACCGACCAGCCCCACACCGGCCACGGCGCAGGACAGCGCGATCACGGCGGACACCCTGGCATTGCGGATCATCAATTCTCCCCCTCAGACGTTTGGGTCAGCCGCTCCCCGCGACTGTCCCAAACGCTATGGATCCGGAACCCCGGAATCGTCCCCAAGCGGAGCGCACCCGCCCGTAGCTCGCCCGGGGGACAGCCCGCCGCGGACGCCGGGCAGGCTCCGCCGGACACCCCCTAGCGATGCTCCCAGTGGTGGGGGTCGGCTTCCAGGACCGCGCGGTCCCAGTCGGCCAGTTCGGCGGTCGCCTCATAGGTGCTGTGCAGGAATTCGCTCAGCGTCCGGTCCGGATCGGGTGCGGTGGCGACCGCCTCGTAGGGCAGCACGAATTCGCCGACATCCCGCCGGTACGAGGCCGTCGCGGGCTGGACCGGCTGGTCGGCGAAGCCGGCGGGCTCGGGGTAGGCGTACGAGTAGAAGCCGCCCTCCTCACCGCCGCCGGGCCAGAAGCCGCAGCTGGAGAGCTCGACGGAGTACGCCTCCTGCGTCACCCGGTCCGGCAGGTTCGGCACACCACCGGGGGGATGCGGCGGCGCGGTGCGGCCGGAGAAGCGGGTGACGGCCAGGTCCATCGCTCCCCAGAAGAAGTGCACGGGGCTGGCCTTGCCGACGAAATGGGACCGGAATTCCCCGAACACCCGGTGTGCGTTCAGCAATTGACCCCAGAAGAGCCGGGTGGCGTACGGGTCGTACGCCGCATGCCGGTGGTCCTCCGGGAACGGGATCGCCACGGGCACCTCGTTCGGCCGGGGGTACATCCGGGTCTGGATGCCCAGGTCTCCCAGCAGGCCCATGATCTCCGAGTAGAACTGGGACACCGGTTTGGACTCCAGCGCCACCTCGCGCCGGCTTCCGTCACTGACCCGGATCCCCAGCCGGTGTTCGATAAAATCGAACTCGATATCGAACGCTCCGGTCCGGTACGGGACCGTGGACGTGCTCAGCCCGCGCGGGGTGACGTACAAGGTCACCTGCCACCACTGATTGGCCGGTGGCGCGTGGTCCAGCCGGATCTTGCCGACGATCTGGGTCCACATGTGCAGGGTGTCCCGGGTCTCGGCCCAGTCCTCCAGCCGAAGCCGTGGCCAGGCGCCGGCCTGCTGTGTCCGCTGCTCGGCCATCTCGCCTCCCGCGGGACTCACCGCTCTGGCGACAACGCACGGTCGATGAATTCCGGCCCGGCCGAGTACCCGCCCATCCCGCCACTCAAAACCAGCGCGGAAACCCGCGGGTGTACCCCGCGCCGGGGGTGGAAGATGTCGCCGGCGTGGAGGCCAACCGTCCGCAAGGACATCGCCGTGCTCCCGCGTAGGCTCATACTGAGACATGACAAAGCCCACGGCACCGAAGCGTCATCTGCCCACCAGCCCCTTCAAGGCCCCGGTCGCACCGGCTCCCAAGCACTTCGCCATGGGCGACCAGGTCACCCACGACATCTACGGCCTCGGCCGGGTGATCGGCATCGAGAGCGGAATCGCGGCGCTCGTGGATTTCGGCTCGGCGCAAATGCGGATCTTGAGCCCGTACGCCAAGATGACCAAGCTGTAGGGCCGCTGTGCCCGGTCACGGCACGCCAGGCCCCATCAGGGACCTGTAACGAAAGGTAGACCTCTCATCGACCCGACGTCGCTGTTCTCCGCCCTGGAAGGGCAATCTCGCCGTTCCGCCGCAGTATCACCGCCTCCGACGACAAACCCCTTCCAGGCCCCGGACTTCGGTGAAGACGAGACCTTCTGGTCCGAGGACGCACAGGAGCCCGCCCCGGGAACGGGTGCGGCGCGGCCCAAGGCTGCCTAGCGGTGGCTTCGACAGCTACCCGTGAAGCCGAGCCCGTCAGCCGGCCGCTGTGCGCGGCGAGCGTGCCGCGACTGGCCGTCGGCTCATGGGGGTAGTTGCCGTGCATGCATCGGAGCCGTGTGTACGCCGTTTTGATCGACACGCCGGAAGCCGAGGCTGCCCGGGCGACCGCCTTCTGGTCGGCAGCCCTCGGCGTCACCGCTGAGCCGTTTGCGCCGGAGCCGCAGTTCACCACGCTCCATGAGGCTCTGCCGGGGCTGGTCACCGCCGTCCAAGCGGTCGATGACGCGCCTCGTATCCACCTGGACATCGAGACCGACGACGTCGAGGCGGAAACCACGCGCTTGCTCGCCCTGGGTGCCGAGCAGGTTTCGCAGTGGCAGGAGTGCCGGGTGCTGCGAGTTCCTGGTGGCCACTTGGTGTGCGTGCTGCCCGTGGAAAGCGACCCCGAGGCCTTTCAGGCACAGGCCAACGTCTGGGCCTGACGTGGCCCGGTAGGAGGGCGCGGCAAACCCAGCGCCGAAAAAGTCCAGCACCGTAAACCGGCGCCCGCGCCCCACGCCGGGCAAGAGCAGAGTTGATGGCGGCCGATGGTTCGGCGGAGTATGGGCGGCATGGGACGACCGCCCGGCCCCGGCGTGCCCGAGCTGCGCACCGCCGTCACCGACCACCAGCGGCGCTGGTACGGCCTGGGGTTGCCGCTCCAATCCGTTTTTAGATGGCCGGGAATACGAAGGAGGATCCGAGAAGTGCCTCAGCAGTTGGATAGCCGGCCCTGGGTTGCTTCCTGGAAATGCACTCCGAACACGCACTGGAACGGTTCCGCTCAACAGTCGCGGCAGTGACTTTGCCCTCGCTGGTGACATTGAGACTTCGAATCACCGTGTGCAACGCAACCTGACCCGCTCGCCATCGTTGACGGCAGGCTGTCGCCTTCTCATGCCAAGACCTATCCCAGCTCAGTGCGACCCGGCGGTAGCCGCCACCGCTAGCGAAGCCGTCGGACACCCGCAGCCGACCGAGTGGAGCCCGGGCGGGCTTGGTGCTGCAGGTCTACGGTGGCCGACCGGCGAGGCACACCGACGGTAGAGAAAGCCCGTTAAGTCACAGGCATCAGCTCCTGCGGCGTGCCAGATACGTGCCAGGACGGGAAACAAGGGTCAACACGAGGCATCTCCAGGAGGCCCGTGAGGCAACCAGAAGGTTCGTTCTAGCAGGTCAGGCCGTGTTTCGGAGTTGCAGGGCCCCATGATTCCCAAGCACATGTCGTGTTGCCTTGCTCAGGGCGAGGGCGTGAAGCCAGCAGAAAGGTCCAGGTGAATTGGGGAGCCCGGAGCAGTTGGGGTCCAGCCCTCGCGAAGAGCCAGCTGGATGATCTGAGAAACGTCGGATGGCAGTACGGGTTTGGCCTCACGACCAAGCCAGTTGCTCGGATGCGGCTGGTCAGTTGTGACGACGAGCGTTGTCCCGGGAACGTCTGCGTGCTCGACCGCGAACGTGCACGGTGACCAGGCCAGGCCCTGGCAATAGGTCGGCCTGCGTCGCAGCCGCCAGCGGTAGGCCGTGCCGTCGACGATGATGCGCCGTGCGCCCTTGCGGACCAGTGCCATGACTTCCCCCTCGACGCTGAGCATGTTAGGCGAGCGCGAGCCTGCTGTCCGTCTCGGTTTCCGTCTCATTCAGAGGCGTTCACTGCCGTTCAGGCGAGACCGAAGTCGGAAGCCGCTTCCACGCCTGGTCATCCATGAACCCCGGTGAACGGGCACGTTCGCCGCATCCGAGGCCACCAACAGACTTGGAAAGCGTGTGGCTGCGGGAGTTGCTCCCACGACGCACGAAACTCGGCATTGCGTGATCAGCTTGGGCCGTGGAGACCATCACCGCCAGCGCCATAGCCGTACTCGGAACGCTGATGGGTTCGGCGATCACCCTGGCGTTCCAACAGCGCACCACCGACAGGAGCCATCAGTTCACCCGTCGCGAGAAGCTCCGGCAGGAGCGACTCGATGCCTACTCCGTCTATGCCGGCGCGTTGCTCAACTACCGTCGCTGCCTCGTTCACCTCTGGTTCTGTGAGCACGAGCATCCCCCGCCGGAGAGCCCGGACACAGTGCGCATCCGCGCCTACGACTTGCGTTCCAACGCTCAAGAAGCTCTCTTCCGGATGCAGATGCTCACGGACGACGAGACGCTGAGCCAAGCCGCGGAGGACGTGCTTGCAGACATCACGGGACTGGCCAAGGCTGATAGCAGGGCCGAACTCGACGATCTCAGAGTGCGGACCCGTGATGACATCAGCCGACTTGTCAGGGCAGGCAAGAGGCACCTCTGAAACGCTCGCAAATCTGAGCCACCAGGCTGGCCCTGCTGGCACCGTTCAAGCTCAGGTCTCGTCAAGTCCCCTTCTCTGCAAGCTACCTGACAATCAACTACTGGTTGGCGTCGAGCGGGAGCACTACGCCAACCCCGGTACCATCGGCGCCGGGGTTCGTGATCGATCCCGAGCCGGGCCGCCCCAGGAGCTGACCAGGCACAGAGGTGGTCAGGTATCGCTTTTTCGGTTGTCGCGCGTGATTCCGTCGGCGCCGACCTCAGAACTTCTGTCGGCCACCCGGATAGCGGACCGGCTTTCGGCACTCCGGCGCGTCCTCGGGCGCAGGTTCGTCGCCGAGCGCGTAACACAAGGCGGCGTGCAACTGCTCCGCTTCCACCACCGTCAGCACCAGCGATGCCAGGGACGCGCGACCGGGGCGGAGAACTCGAAGCAGCAGCTCCAGCAGACCGCCTTCCCCGGGGCGCAGACCACGCCCCGGTGCGGGACCGACCTGCCAGCCATCTGACGACCGACTCATTCGTCCCCCTCGTTCGTCCGAGTCGGTCCGTCGCTCTCGCACTCATCGGACACCGGCAGACGCCCGCCGCGACTCTCCGCGATCCGGAGCGCGTCTTGTAGCGCCTCGATCAGGCGGTTCGAGAGGTAGCGGAGCTCTCCGGCTCCCGCTTTTCGATCGTGGAGCAGCAGGCGGGCGTGGCCGATGAGTTCCGCGCCCATCCGGAGCTGGACCGCTTCCATCTCGTCGGCCAAGCGCGACTGATACCCCTCACCGTCCGCGTCCGACACCAGGTAGCACGGCTTCCCGGCGGGGCCGGGCCACGGCAGCAATCGCGGTTGCGCACTCACCTGACCACCACCATCCCGTGGGGAGCACACAGCAGTTCCACGCGAGGGACCGACTCCCGATGTGCCTGATGTACGCACGGAAGTCGCAGCGTCGGCGCATCCGCACAGGTCACCGAAGCGCCTGTCTCACCAGCGCCGTGACGACCAGCTCCGGGCGCCAGTAGTCGCAGCAGCCACCGCACGAATCGGGGGATATGGTTTTGCACGTTGACGCTCCTTCGCAGCGTTGACCACGCCCCCGGGCCGCTCGCATCGGTCGCGGGGGTCTCTTGTGTCTGCCAACTGTGGTGCGGAGGAACGGCGGTGGCTTCCCGCCCGTGGCTATACCCATCATGGGTAGGCTGACGGTCACGACTGTGCGACACACTGTCACCAGCAGGCGCAACGGGGCACACTATGACCGCTTACCAACCGCCGACCGCACTACCCCGAGAACTTCTCAGCCACCCGGAGATGCGCGCCGCGATCGTGGCTCACGACTTCGGCGCCGTCTTCTGCCTTGCCCGCGACTTAGCCAAGATCAGCTACTCAAAGATCGCCGCCGAGTGTGACATCAAGCCCGAACGCGTCGGCACCCTCGCCCGTGGCCAGGGCCGCATCACCTCGTTCGAGAAGATCGCGACGATCGCCGACGCCCTACGCATCCCCGGACAGCTCCTCGGCCTCGCACCGCGCGACTGGGAAGCGGCCACCCCGCCCGGTCACGCCCCCACCGCCTCAGCACGCACCTCACCCACAACCCGAGGGGGAAGCGAAACAGTGCTGCGCAGGGAATTCTTCAGAGCCACAGCCGGGGCAGGCTTGGTCCTCGGCCTGCCCGAGCTGACCCAGATCCAGACGGGCCGCCAGATCGGTCGCGACGTACCCGACCAGTTGCGTCAGCGGACGGCACGGCTACGGCGACTCGACGATGTCCTCGGCGGAGGCGACACCTACCGCGTCTACCTCGGCGAGCACCAAGCGACCAAGACGATGCTCCGAGAGGGCAGCTATACCGAGGAGACCGGCCGCGCACTCCTCTCGGTCCTCTCCGAGCAGGCCCAGCAAGCCGGATGGGCCGCATTCGACGCGGGCAAGCACTCCGATGCCACCAGCCTCTACGAGGCCAGCCACCAGGCCGCCACCCAAGCGGGAGACACAGCCCTCGCCGGAAACGCCCTGGCCTTCCTCGCCTACCAAAAGATCAACGCGGACCGCACCGTCGGGATAGAGATAGCCGTGCAATCTTGCGGCACCGCAGGCCCTGACGCCCCGCCCGTCGTGCGCGCGCTACTGTACGGGCGCCTGGCCTGGGCGTACGCCGCAGCCGGAGACGCGGACGAGACCGAACGTGCCCTCGACGCCGCTGAAACGGCGCTCAGCGAGGATGACGGAACCCCACAGCCCGACTGGGCAGCGTGGGACGGAAACGGACTGCAGATCATGGCGAGCCGGTGCTGGACCGAGCTGCGCCGGCCCATCCGTGCCGTTCCCGTACTGGAGGACTTCCTCTCCCGCTACGACGACGCCCACGCCCGCGACAAGAGCCTCTACCTGTCCTGGCTCGCCGACTCCTACCTCACCGCCGGAGAGATCGAGCAGGCCACAGCCATCACCAGCCGCGCCCTCGAGCTCTCCGCCGGAGTGGCGTCCGTCCGCCCACGCCAGCGCCTCGCGCCGATCCTCCACCAGCTCAAGGCCCACAAGGAGCTTCCGGCCGTGGCCGACGTCCTGGAGAAGGCCAGAGGCTAAAGATTCAGGTCCCAAGAGGTCAGTTCCCAGACTCCGGCTCAGTGGTCCGCTCCACCCACCGTAGATAGGCGTCCGAGCCCGCGACGATCGGTACCGCCGACACCTCGGGGTTCTTCCACGGGTGATGCTCCAAGAGGTGCGCTTCGAGCTCGGCGTAACGGTCGGCACGGGTCTTGAACAAGAGCTGCCACTCTTCCCCCGTGCCGAACTCGCCCTGATGCCAGAAGACGGAGACCACCGGCCCCACGATCTGCGCCCCGGCCGCGAGCCGAGCCGTCACCACCGACCCCGCAAGCTTCTCGGCTTCCTCACGGTTCTCCGTCGCCGTCGCCACCTGAAGGAAATCAGTCATACCCGCGAGCGTAGTCCTGTGCCTGAGCACGGTCAGCGCACTGTGATCAGTTGCTCAACAGCCGTACGGATCGACTCCTCCCGCTTGCAGAAGGAGAACCTGACGAGCCACACCGGAGCATCGGCACTCTCGTAGAAGGCCGACGTCGGGATGGCCACCACGCCCGCACGCTCCGGCAGTTCACGGCAGAACGTCACGCCGTCCGCGTATCCCCACGGCCGTACGTCCGCCTGGAGGAAGTACCCGGCATCCGCGCGGTACGGGCGCAGTCCGGCCCGCGTCAGACCCTCGCTCAACAGATTCCGGTTGTGCCGCAGGGTCTCGCGCAGGTCCGCAGCCCACTCCTCTACCGAGCCGAGGGCACGCGCCAGCGCTTCCTGGTACGGCGTCCCCGACGCGTAGGTGAGGAACTGCTTCGCCGCAGCGACCGCGGCGACAAGCAGAGCCGGACCGGAAACCCAACCGATCTTCCAACCCGTGACACTGAACGTCTTGCCCGCCGAGGAGATCGTCAGTGTCCGTTCCCTCATGCCGGGCAACGAGGCGATCGGGAGGTGAGCCACGCCGTTGTACACCAGGTGTTCGTACACCTCATCGGTCACCACGGTCAGCGAGTGTTCCTGGGCGATCTCGGCAATGGCAGCCAGCTCTTCAGCCGTGAACACCTTCCCGGTCGGGTTATGCGGGGTGTTCAGTACCAGCACCCGAGTACGCGCCGTCACGGCAGCGCGCAGCGCGTCTGCGTCGAGCACGAAGCCGTCCCCGTCGCTCACCAGCGGCACAGCCACCAGCCGGGCGCCGGCCAGCCTGGCATCCGCCGCGTATGCGTCGTAGCAGGGGTCGAAGGCCAGAACCTCATCACCGGGGTCGCAGAGCGCCAGCAGAGCCGAGGCCAGCGCTTCCGTGGCGCCCGTGGTGATCAGCACCTCTCCCGCCGGGTTGTAGTCGAGGCCATACCGCCGCAGCTGATGCTCGGCGACGGCCTCACGCAGCGCGGGGAAACCGACAGCGGGCGGGTATTGGTTGTTGCCCGAGAGCACCGCTTCCGCCACGTCCTTCAGCAGTGCGTCGGGGCTTGCCAGCTCCGGCACGCCCTGCCCGAGGTTCACAGCCCCGGTACGGCGCGCCAGCTCGGTCATCTCCGTGAAGATCGACGTGCCCATGTCCCGCACCCGCGCCGCAGGACCCCAGTCCGCCGTACCCACGATGCCGCGCGCGTCAGCCGTCCCGCTCGTCCCCATGCGCCCCTGCTTTCCGTACGTCCGTCCAGGAGGTTCGGCCCTCAGCCTAGGCGCAGACGGTCGAGTACCGGGCCGCTGATGGCCATCGCCAAGCCATCACCCGAGGTCAGAGCACATACGCAAGATGTGTACGAAGAGGGGTTGATCTGGGTGACCGGCGCTCCCGAGCTGGTCACGGCGGTGCGCTCGGCCAAGCAGTACCTCACCTATGTCTCGGCGGGCCCCTTCCAGTACGCGGTCGCCGAGGCGCTGGCTCTCCCCGACGCCTATTTCCACGGCATCCGGGACGATCTGCGCGCCAAGCGCGATCTGCTGGCCGATGGCCTGACCGACGCGGGCTTCCACGTCTTCCGCCCCTCGGGCACCTACTTCATCACCACCGACATCCGCCCCCTCGGCGAGTCCGACGGCTTCGCCTTCTGCCGCTCCCTCCCCGAGCGCTGCGGTGTGGTCGCGGTCCCGAACGCGGTCTTCTACGACCACCAGGACCAGGGCTCCCCCTTCGTCCGCTTCGCCTTCTGCAAGCGCGAAGAGGTCCTTACGGACGCCGTGGCCCGCCTCAAGACCCTCGCCCAGGGCTGATCAAACCCCTCGCCCAGGGCTGATCAAGCCCTTCGCCCAGGGCTGACGCGCAGCCTCCGGTCGCCCCGCTCGCCCGGTTGGACTTCCCGGGTCGCGGGCGTCCGCGGTCTGGCGGATGGTCGGTGTGTCCGCCGAGCCCCCCGGTCCGTCCCCTCCCGGGGGCTCGGCACAGGTCCGTCGTGTGCCCGTCGTGTGCCCGCACCGGAGGTCTCCGTGTCCGCCGACACCGCCGCGTCCACACGGACCCCGGAGCCGCCCCGGCGGCATCCGGAACGGCGGCGGGTACTGGGGCGGGCCGGGGCGTCGCTGCGGCGGGCGTGGCTCGCGCTCGCGGTGTACGCGACGGTGCGGGCCGCCGGGATCGGGTGCGTGGCGCTGGGCGCCCGGCAGGCCGGGGAGCGTCCGCGGACGCAGCTCGGGCACTACTGGGACAGCATCTGGTACGTGGGCATCGCCCAGCACGGCTACGGCACCAGCCGACCCTCCGCCACCCACCCCGGCCTGAGCTTCAGCGACCTCGCGTTCTTCCCGCTCTACCCGGCGCTGATCCGGGCGGTCACCGGCGTCGTCCCCGTGGGCGCGGTGACGGCCGGGCTGCTGATCGCCTGGGTCGCGGCCGGGCTGGCTGCCTGGGGGATCCACGCGGTCGGGGAGCGGCTGTACGGGCGGCGGGTGGCCTTGGCGCTGGTCGCGCTGTGGGGGCTGCTGCCGCATGCGGTCGTCGAGTCCATGGGGTACACCGAGTCGCTGCTGACGGCACTGGCGGCCTGGTCGCTGTACGCGCTGCTGACCGGGCGCTGGGTGTCGGCCGGGGCGCTCGCGCTGTGCGCGGGGGCCACCCGGCCCAACGGGCTCGCGGTCGCGGCGGCGGTGTGCGTCTGCGCGGCCGCCGAGATCCGGCACCACCGCGGGCGCACGTCCTGGCGGGTGTGGGCGGGGGCCGCGCTGTCACCGCTCGGCTGGCTCGGCTACGCCGCGTGGGTGGGGGTGCGGCGCGGCACCTGGCGCGGCTATCTGGACGTCCAGGACGACTGGGGCACGTATCTCGATCTCGGTGCGAGCGGCTTCCGCTCCGCACGCTCCCTGATCATGGGGAGCGGCTCTCTGTCGCACTACGTGGCGCTGATCGTCGTCGGCGGCGCGCTGATCTCCCTGGTCGGGCTCGCGCTGCGGCCACCGCCGCTGCCGCTGGTCGTCTACACCCTCGCCCTGGTGTTCATCGCGCTCGCCGGCGCCAACTACTTCGCGTCCAAGCCGCGCTTCCTGCTGCCCGCCTTCCCGCTGCTGATCCCGGCGGCGCTGGCGATGGCAAGAGCCCGGCCGCGCACCGCCGTCCTGGTGGGCGGCGCGCTGGCCGGGCTCTCCTGTCTCTACGGGACGTATCTGCTGACCATGGCCACCAGCCCGGTCTGACCGATACGGCCGACGGCCTCACCGACTGGGATACGGCGCTAGCCGACCGGGGTACGGCGGCCTCGATCGCTGTACGGCTCCTCCGACCGGGGTACGGCCGGGATATGGCCGCAGTACTGCCGAGAAACGGCCAGGGTACGGCCGCCGTACGGCCGGCCCGCTCAGGCCTCGTCGTCGCCCGGCTTGTCGTCGCCGTCGGACTCGATGTCGGCCTCCAGGCCGAGCTGTTCGACCAGCCAGCGGTCGAACTCGATCGAAGCCCGCACCCAGCTGACCGTGCTGGACACGAAGTGCTCCAGGCTGACGCCGGTGCCGATCAGCATCTGCGCCTCACCGATCAACCGGACCGTGCCGTCGTCATTGGTGTGGCTGTAGACCTTCGGCCACAGCGTGCGGCGGTTCCAGTCGTCGATCGCCTCGAGCAGCCGCGGCTTCTCATCGATGACGTGCGGCCGGTCGTAGAACGTGCGGACGGAGAAGACCTGCTGCTCCTCCTCCCCGCGGAACATGAAGTAGGTACGGAACTGCTCCCACGGCGCGGCGAGGTCCCCCTCCTCGTCGACGACGTACTTCAGCTCCATCTGCTCCAGCAGCTGCTTGACCAGGTCCTGGTCTGGCAGCACGGGGCCGCTCGGACCCGTCGGTTCGGGCTCGGGCTGACCCCCGAAATTCGGAATCGAGGACGGGTCGATGCTCACCGTGGATTTCCCTTCGTATGGAATACCGCCATCCTCCCTCACACCCGCCCCCGCCGTGCAACCCCGGCCGTACATTGCCCGATCCGGCCGAAACGACGGCCGGGAGGACGGCCGAAACGACGGCCGGGAGGACGGCCGAAACGACGGCCGGGAGGACGGGCGGGAGGACGGGCGGGAGGACGGTCGGGAGGACCAGCGGGACCGGGGGTGCCGAGCGGCCCCGGCCCCCTATTGCGCGGGGCCCACCAACAGGTCGTCGCCGACCCGGTCCACCCGGACCTTGTCGCCGTCCCGGACCTCCCCGGAGAGGATCTCCTTGGCCAGCCGGTCGCCGATCGCGGTCTGGATCAGCCGGCGCAGCGGGCGCGCCCCGTACGCCGGGTCGTTGCCCTCCTCGGCGAGCCACTCCAGCGCGGCCGGGGTGACGTCGAGGGTCAGCCTGCGGTCGGCGAGGCGGCGGGCCAGCCGGGCGATCTGGAGCTGGGCGATCCGGGCCAGCTCCGGGCCGCTGAGCGCGGAGAAGACCACGAGGTCGTCCAGGCGGTTGAGGAACTCGGGCTTGAAGGAGGTGCGCACGGTCTCCAGCACGCTCTGCTTCTTCTCCTCCTCGCCGAGCAGCGGATCCATCAGGTACTGGCTGCCCAGGTTGGAGGTGAGGATGAGGATGGTGTTGCGGAAGTCCACCGTCCGGCCCTGGCCGTCGGTGAGCCGCCCGTCGTCCAGGACCTGCAGCAGGATGTCGAAGACCTCGGGGTGGGCCTTCTCCACCTCGTCCAGCAGCACCACGCTGTACGGGCGGCGGCGCACCGCCTCGGTGAGCTGGCCGCCCTCCTCGTAGCCGACGTAGCCGGGCGGGGCGCCGACCAGCCGGGCCACGCTGTGCTTCTCGCCGTACTCGCTCATGTCGACGCGGACCATGGCCCGCTCGTCGTCGAAGAGGAAGTCGGCGAGCGCCTTGGCCAGCTCGGTCTTGCCGACGCCGGTGGGGCCGAGGAAGAGGAACGAGCCGGTGGGCCGGTCCGGGTCGGCGATGCCCGCCCGGGTCCTGCGCACGGCGTCCGAGACGGCCCGTACGGCCTCGGTCTGGCCGATCAGCCGCTTGCCCAGCTCGTCCTCCATGCGCAGCAGCTTCTGGGTCTCGCCCTCCAGCAGCCGGCCCGCGGGGATGCCGGTCCAGGAGGCGACCACATCGGCCACGTCGTCCGGGCCGACCTCCTCCTTGACCATCGTCGGGCGGTCCCCCTGGACCTCGGCCTCGGCCTCCGACGCCTCGGCCAGCTCCCGCTCGACGGCCGGGATCTCCCCGTACAGCAGCTTGGAGGCGGTGTCGAAGTCGCCGTCGCGCTGGGCGCGCTCGGCCTGGCCGCGCAGCTCGTCCAGCTTCTCCTTGAGCTCACCGACGCGGTTGAGGCCCTGCTTCTCCTTCTCCCAGCGGGCGGTGAGGCCGCGCAGCTCCTCCTCCTTGTCGGCGAGGTCGCGGCGCAGCTTCTCCAGCCGCTGCTTGCTGGCCACGTCGGTCTCCCGGGCGAGGGCCATCTCCTCCATCCGCATCCGGTCCACCGACCGCTGGAGCTCATCGATCTCCACGGGCGAGGAGTCGATCTCCATCCGGAGCCGGGAGGCCGCCTCGTCCACCAGGTCGATGGCCTTGTCGGGCAGGAAGCGGGAGGTGATGTACCGGTCGGAGAGGGCGGCGGCGGCCACCAGCGCGCCGTCGGCGATCTGCACCTTGTGGTGGGCCTCGTAGCGGCCCTTGAGCCCGCGCAGGATGGCGACGGTGTCCTCGACGGTCGGCTCGGCCACCAGCACCTGCTGGAAGCGGCGCTCGAGCGCGGCGTCCTTCTCGATCCGCTCGCGGTACTCGTCGAGGGTGGTGGCGCCGACCATGCGCAGCTCACCGCGGGCCAGCATCGGCTTGAGCATGTTGCCCGCGTCCATGGCGGAGTCGCCGCCGGCGCCCGCGCCGACCACGGTGTGGAGCTCGTCGATGAAGGTGATGATCTGGCCGTCGCTGGACTTGATCTCGGCCAGGACGGTCTTCAGCCGCTCCTCGAACTCACCGCGGTACTTCGCGCCCGCGACCATCGCGCCGAGGTCGAGGGCGACCAGGCGCTTGTCGCGCAGGCTCTCGGGCACATCGCCCTTGACGATCCGCTGGGCGAGCCCCTCGACCACGGCCGTCTTGCCGACGCCCGGGTCGCCGATCAGCACCGGGTTGTTCTTGGTGCGCCGGGAGAGCACCTGCACCACCCGGCGGATCTCCTGGTCCCGGCCGATGACCGGGTCCAGCTTGCCCTCGCGCGCGGCGGCGGTGAAGTCCGTGCCGAACTTCTCCAGGGCCTTGTACGTGCCCTCCGGATCGGGCGTCGTCACCCGCTGTCCACCCCTGACCTTCTCGAACGCGGCGAGCAGCTTCTTGGCGCCCGCCCCCTGCTGGTCGAGCAGCTCCCCGGCCTGGCCGCCCTTGGCGGCGATGCCGATGAGGAGGTGCTCGGTGGAGACGTAGTCGTCCCCGAGTTCCCTGGCCCGCTGGGTGGCGTCCGCGATGACGGCCAGCAGGTCGCGGCTGGCCTGCGGCGGGGCCACGGTGGAGCCCTGGACGCTGGGCAGGGCGGCGAGCAGCCGCTCGGCGCCGTCGCGCACCAGGGCCGCGTCGGCCTCGACGCCGGCCAGCAGATCCATCACGTTCTCGTTGTCCTGGCCCTGCAGCAGGGCGAGGAGAAGGTGCGCGGGCGTCATGTCCGCATGCCCGGAGGACACCGCCCGGTCATTGGCGGCGCTGATCGCCGCCCGGCTCTTGTTGGTCAGCTCGGCATCCACGTCCCTGTGCTCCTCCTCGCTCCGATCTTCCCATCCCTGCCCTACCCAACCTCCGTAAAGTTGAGTCTATTCCACTCAACCTCGCGAACGCCACTCCTCTGGCCTTAGGTTCTGCACCATGTCCGTCGATCCCCGCAACCCCGATCCCGAGTACCTCGCCTTCTGGCGCGAACGCCATGTGTGCACCCTGACCACCCCACGCCCGGACGGCACCCCGCATGTGGTCCCGGTCGGCGTCACCTACGACCCCGAGGCCGGGCTCGCCCGCGTCATCGCGAACCGTCACAGCCGTAAGGTCGCCCATGTCCGGGCGGCGGGCGAGGGCGGTGCGCGGGTCGCGGTCTGCCAGCTGGCGGGCAGGCGGTGGGCCACGCTGGAGGGGCTCGCGGTGGTACGGGAGGAGCCCGAGACGATCGCGGACGCCGAGCGCCGCTACGCCGAGCGCTACCAGCGCACCCCCCGCCCCAACCCGGACCGCGTCGTCATCGAGATCGCCCTCACCAGGGCCATGGGAAGGGCCTGAGGCGGCCCGTCACTCCTCCTGCCCTGAGGCCCGTCACTCCCCTTTCTCCTCCTGGTGACCGGCCTCCCGATGGCCCGCCCCCGCCCAGGGATGGCGCAGCCGGATCCAGACGTCGCGGGCGCGCCGCCCGGCCTCGGTACGGCTCTCGGCCACCGCCGTACGCGCCTCCTCCTCGGTCTCCACCATGGGCCCCGAACCACGCAGCGGCTTCCCCGCCGTCTCGTGCAGGAACACCGTGGAGATCAGCCCGATCACGCCCGCCACCATCAGGTAGAAGGCGGGCACCAGCGTGTTGTGCGTGGTGGCCACCAGCCACGAGGCCAGCAGCGGCGTGGTCCCGCCGAACAGCGACACGGAGAGGTTGTACGAGATCGACAGCGCGCCGTAGCGCAGCCGGGTCGGGAACAGCGCCGGGAGCGTCGCGGCGCTCGTCCCCGCGAAGGTGACCAGCATCGCGCCCAGGATCAGACAGCCGATCACGGGCATCAGTACGCCGCCCGCCCGGATCAGCAGCACCGCCGGAATGGCCAGCACGATCATGCCCACGCTGCCGAACAGGAACAGCGGCCGCCGCCCCCAGCGGTCGGACGTGCGCCCGACCACCGTGATCGCCAGCACCACGAACAGCATGGTGCCCAGCACCAGCACCTGGGCCGTGGTGGCGTTCTTGCCGAGCGTGGAGGTCATGAACGTCGGCAGGTACGACGTCACCATGTAGTTGGTGACGTTGTACATCAGCACCAGCCCCATGCAGATCAGCACCGCCTGCCAGTGCCTGGTGAAGATCTCCTTCAGCCGCCCCCGCCCCGACTGCCGCGCCTCCTCGATCGGCAGGGTGTCACCGCGTGCCTGCGCCGCCTCGGCCTCCTCGGCCGCCCGCTCGGCCATCTGCTGGAACGCCGGGGTCTCCTCCAGCCGCAGCCGCATATACAGACCGATCAGCCCCAGCGGCCCCGCCACCAGGAACGGCACCCGCCAGCCCCAGTCCACCATCCCGTTCTCACCGATGCCGGCGGTGAGAACGGTGACCAGGCCGGAGCCCAGCGAATAGCCGATGAAGGTGCCGAAGTCGAGCCAGCTGCCGAGGAAGCCACGGCGCTGATCGGGCGCGTACTCGGCGATGTACGTGGTCGCCCCCGCGTACTCACCGCCGGTCGAGAAGCCCTGCACCACCCGGCAGGCCAGGAGCAACAGCGGGGCGGCGAAGCCGATCTGGGAGTAGCCGGGCAGCAGGCCCACCGCGAAGGTGCCCGTCGCCATCATGATCATGGTGGTGGACAGCACCCGCCGCCGCCCGATCCGGTCGCCCAGCGGCCCGAACACCAGCCCGCCCAACGGCCGCACCAGAAACGCCACGGCGAAGGTGGCGAACGTGGAGACCACCTGGGTGGCGGGGTCGTCGGCGGGGAAGAAGACATGGCCGAGGGTGACGGCGACATACGCGTAGACGCCGAAGTCGAACCACTCCATGGTGTTGCCGATGGCCGTCGCCGCGACGGCGCGGCGCATTCCCGGCTTGTCGACGACGGTGACGTCCTCGATCGCCAGCGGCTCCTTGCGGCGCCGCAGCAGCGTGCGGATCAGCTGGTCGGTACGGGCGCTGCCGTGCGGCCATCCTCCGCGGCGGGGGCCACGCGGTGGTCTCGGACCGGTAGTCATCTCGTCCCCTGCCGCCGGCTGAACCACTACCAGACGCCGCTCCCGCCCCCGGGCTCAGGCCCCGGCATCGCTGGACTTCGCGTAGGTCTCCGCCATCTGCCCGCCGACGTCGTACATCACCACCTGTTCGTCACCGACCACCCACGCTTCGTGGCCGGGCGGCACCACATACACATCGCCGGGCCCCACCTCGCCCTCGGCCCCGTCGTCCATGCGCACCCGCATCCGGCCCCGCACGATGATCCCGCTGTGCTGGACCTGGCAGCTGTCCGTCCCCACGATCGGCCGCACCGACTCTTTCCAGCGCCAGCCGGGTTCGAAGGTGACCACGGCGAGATGCAACCCGCTCAGGTTCAGCGCCTCCAGATGACCACCGGGAAAGTCCCGCCGCTCATCCGGCTTGTCCATCGTCTTGATCTCCAACATTGGCGGTACCTCCTCCCACACCTCCATGGTGCGCCCGGCGGCCCCCTTAGGCGCGCCCGGCCAAGGACCTCGGTGCCGTACGGGACACGGGTCTCGGCTATGAACGCGAGTGGCCCGACGACCGGGATCGGTCATCGGGCCACTCGTTCGGATGAGTTTGGAAACGGAAGACGGAAGAACTGCCCGCTACTCCGGGCGCTTGGGGCGCCAGACCACCAGCGCGCTGCTCTGCTGGACGTCCTGGTAGCGGACCAGGTCGCGGCGGTAGGAGGCGTGGACCTGGGCCTCGCGCTGCTGCATCGCCGTCGCGGCGCCCTCGACCGCGGACTGGAGCTCGGCGACCCGGGCCTGGAGGGCCGCGACCTGGTGCTCCAGTTCGATGATGCGCTTGATCCCGGCGAGGTTGATGCCCTCGTCCTGGGACAGCTGCTGGACCTGGCGGAGCAGCTGGATGTCGCGCGCGGAGTACCGCCGGCCGCGGCCGGCGGTACGGTCGGGCGAGACCAGGCCGAGGCGGTCGTACTGACGCAGGGTCTGCGGGTGCAGCCCGGAGAGCTGGGCGGCCACCGAGATGACGTAGACCGGCGAATCCTCGGTCAGCTCATAGGGGTTGCGGGGTCGGCCAGCGGCCCTGCCTCCGATTCCTCCTCGGCCGTCCATCTCATGCTCCCTTCGCGGCCTTGAACAGCTCCGCCCGTGGGTCCTCTCCCACGGTCGCCTCGCGATACGACTCCAGCGCGTCACGCGCCGGGTCGCTCAGGTCCTTCGGCACCGTGACCTCGACGGTGACCAGCAGGTCTCCGCGGGTGCCGTCCTTGCGCACCGCGCCCTTGCCCCGGGCGCGCATGGTCCGCCCGTTGGGCGTGCCGGGCGGCAGCTTCAGGGTGACCGGCGGGCCGCCCAGGGTGGGGACCTTGATCTCGCCGCCGAGCGCCGCCTCGGGAAGGGTGACGGGCACGGTGACGGTCAGGTTGTCGTCCTTGCGGCCGAAGACCGGGTGCGGGTCCACATGCACGACCACGTACAGATCGCCGGCCGGGCCGCCGGTCTCGCCCGGGGCGCCCTTGCCGCGCAGCCGGATCCGCTGGCCGTCGCTGACTCCCGCGGGGATCCGGACCTGCATGGTGCGGGCGGAACGGGCCCGTCCGCTGCCCTTGCAGGTCTCGCACGGATTCTGCGCGATCAGCCCACGGCCGCGGCACTCCACGCACGGGTCGGTGAGCGAGAAGCCGCCCCCGCCGCCCCGGCTGACCTGGCCGGTGCCGACACAGGTCGGGCAGACACGCGGGGTGCCGTCCCGGTCGCCGGTGCCCGAGCACGCCTTGCACGGGGCCTGGCTGGACATCCGCAGCGGGACCGTGGCCCCCTCGACGGCCTCGGTGAAGCTGAGCGTCACCTCGGACTCGATGTCCTGACCCCGGCGCGGCTGGGCGCGGGTGGCGCCGCCGCGGCCGAACAGCCCGCCGAAGACATCCCCGAGCCCGCCGCCGAAGCCACCGGCGCCGCCACCACCACCGCCGCCGCCCTGCGCGCCGCCGAAGAGGTCGCCCAGGTCGAAGTTGAAGCTGCCGGTGCCGCCGGGGCCGCCCGGCCCGGGGCGGAAGCCCCCGTTGCCGAACAGCGCGCGGGCCTCGTCGTACTCCTTGCGCCGCTTGGGGTCCCCGAGGATGTCATTGGCCTCGGAGATCTCCTTGAACCGGTCCTCCGCCTTGGCGTCGCCCTTGTTGGCATCCGGGTGGTACTCGCGGGCGAGCTTCCGGTACGCCTTCTTGATCTCAGCCTCGGTGGCGTCCTTGGGGACGCCGAGAACCTTGTAGTAGTCCTTCTCCACGAAGTCCTTGGTGCTCATCCCCGACGTCCCTCCTCTCCTGCTGCTCTCGCGGTCACCGTCACGTCAGCCCTCTTCCGGGCCACCGCTCTCCTCGTCCGGCGCCGCGCTCTCGCCTTCGCCCTTGCCGGCGCCCGGCTGGGGCTCGGCGACGGCGACCCGCGCCGGACGGATCGTGCGCTCGCCGATTCGATACCCCGGCTGCAGAATCTGCACGCACGTGGTCTCGGCGACATCCGGCGCGTACGAGTGCATCAGGGCCTCGTGGATCAGCGGGTCGAAGGGCTCGCCCTCCTTGCCGAACTGCTGGAGGCCCAGCTTCGCCGAAACCGCCTCCACCGATTCACCGACGGACTTGAAGCCGCCGACGAGCTCGCCGTGGTCACGGGCGCGGCCGATGTCGTCGAGCACGGGCAGCAGCTCGGACAGGAGGCTCGCCACGGCGATCTCCTTGACCGTCACCCGGTCCCGCTCGACCCGGCGCCGATAGTTCTGGTACTCCGCCTGGAGCCGCTGGAGGTCGGCCGTCCGCTCGTTGAGCGCGGTACGGACCTGGTCCAGCTGTGCCTGAAGGGCTACCTGCTCGAGGTCCCCGGCCGGGGCTGCCGGGCCCGCCTTGTCGGCGGACCCGGCGCCCTTCGCCGCGTCGTCAGGGGTCTTCGCGGCCTCGGAGGGGACATCGGGCTGCTCCTCGAAGCCCGGGGTCTCCTCCGTCACGCGGCACCACCCTGGCCCTTGTCGGCCTTGTCGTCGTCGACGATCTCGGCGTCCACCACATCGTCATCGGCCTTGGCCTGGCCCGCGGCGCCGGCGTCACCGGCGGCGGCACCGGCCGCGCCCGCGGCGCCCGCCTCAGTGTTGGCGTACATGGCCTGGCCCAGCTTCTGGCTGACCGCGGCGACCTTCTCGGTCGCGGTGCGGATCTCGGCGGTGTCCTCGCCCTTGAGCTTCTCCTTCAGCTCGGTGAGGGCCTCCTCGACCTCGGTCTTGACCTCGCCCGGGACCTTGTCCTCGTTGTCCTTGAGGAACTTGTCCGTCTGGTAGACCAGCTGCTCGGCCTGGTTGCGGGTCTCGGCGGCCTCGCGGCGCTTGTGGTCCTCCTCCGCGTACTGCTCGGCCTCGCGCATCATGCGGTCGATGTCGTCCTTCGGCAGCGCGGAGCCGCCGGTGACGGTCATCTTCTGCTCCTTGCCGGTGCCGAGGTCCTTCGCGCCGACGTGCATGATGCCGTTGGCGTCGATGTCGAAGGTGACCTCGATCTGCGGCACGCCGCGCGGGGCCGGGGGCAGGCCGGTCAGCTCGAACATGCCGAGCTTCTTGTTGTACGCCGCGATCTCGCGCTCGCCCTGGTAGACCTGGATCTGCACGGACGGCTGGTTGTCCTCGGCCGTGGTGAAGATCTCCGAGCGCTTGGTCGGAATGGTCGTGTTGCGCTCGATCAGCTTGGTCATGATGCCGCCCTTGGTCTCGATACCGAGGGACAGCGGGGTGACGTCCAGCAGCAGGACGTCCTTGACCTCACCCTTGAGGACACCGGCCTGGAGGGAGGCGCCGATGGCGACGACCTCGTCCGGGTTGACGCCCTTGTTGGCCTCCTTGCCGCCGGTCAGCTCCTTGACGAGCTCGGCGACGGCGGGCATACGGGTCGAGCCACCGACCAGGACCACGTGGTCGATCTCGGACAGCGAGATGCCCGCGTCCTTGATGACGTTGTGGAACGGGGTCTTGCAGCGCTCCAGCAGGTCGGAGGTGAGCTGCTGGAACTGGGCGCGGGTGAGCTTCTCGTCCAGGTGCAGCGGGCCCTCGGCGGACGCCGTGATGTAGGGCAGGTTGATGGACGTCTCGGTCGAGCTGGACAGCTCGATCTTCGCCTTCTCAGCGGCCTCGCGGAGGCGCTGGAGCGCCATCTTGTCCTTGGAGAGGTCGACGCCGTGGCCGCTGTTGAACTGCTTGACCAGGTAGTCGACGACGCGCTGGTCCCAGTCGTCACCACCGAGGTGGTTGTCACCGTTGGTGGCCTTGACCTCCACCACGCCGTCGCCGATCTCCAGCAGCGAGACGTCGAAGGTGCCGCCACCGAGGTCGAAGACCAGAATGGTCTGGTCGTCCTTCTCCAGCCCGTAGGCGAGCGCGGCGGCAGTAGGCTCGTTGACGATACGCAGGACGTTGAGGCCCGCGATCTCACCGGCTTCCTTGGTGGCCTGGCGCTCGGCGTCGTTGAAGTACGCCGGGACGGTGATGACCGCGTCCGCGACCTTCTCGCCGAGGTACGACTCCGCATCCCGCTTGAGCTTCTGCAGGATGAAGGCGCTCATCTGCTGCGGGTTGAAGTCCTTGCCGTCGAGGTTGACCTTCCAGTCGGTGCCCATGTGGCGCTTGACCGACCGGATGGTGCGGTCCACGTTGGTGACCGCCTGGCGCTTGGCGACCTCGCCGACGAGCACCTCGCCGTTCTTCGCGAACGCCACAACGGACGGCGTGGTCCTGGCGCCCTCGGCGTTGGTGATGACGGTGGGCTCACCGCCTTCGAGAACACTGACGACGGAGTTCGTCGTACCCAGGTCGATGCCGACCGCACGTGCCATTTCGGGATCCTCCAGCTACAGCATTGAGTGGAACAGGCTCAAGCGTGCATCACCCGATCTGCCGCTGTCAACAGACCTGAGTCGACGGCGCTCAAGTTTTATACGAGGCTTATGCCCAAGCGGGCGCGGAGGAGAGGGAGGAGGGGCCAAGTGAGGGAGCGAAGGGGCCAAGTGAGCGACACAGATCACCGGCTGGTCGACTACATGGACGCCCGCCCGGGCGGGTAATCTCGGTCAAGCCACATTAAGTTACTGCTTAGTAATCAAGTACTGCTTAGTAATCCAGCTCTCGCAGGTTCGAGGAGCCCCTTATGCAACTCGCCGCGATCATCGTGTCGCTGGTCCTCACCGCGGTCGGCGTTGCCCTGCTCGGCCGGGCCGTCGCACAGTTCGTGCGCTTCTTCAAGCTCGGCGCCCCGGTCCCGGCGGGGGCCAGGACCGACAATCCCTGGCAGCGCAGCGTGACCCTGGTCCGCGAGTTCCTCGCGCACACCCGCATGAACAAGTGGGGCGTCATCGGCGTCGCCCACTGGTTCGTGGCGATCGGCTTCCTGACCCTGCCACCGACCATCATCAACGCCTACGGCCAGCTCTTCCAGGCGGACTGGACGCTGCCGATCCTCGGCGGCTTCCTCCCCTACGAGCTGTACATCGAGTTCATCGGCACGATGACCACGCTGGGCATCCTGACGCTGATGGCGATCCGGCTGCTGAACCTGCCCAGCCGGGCCGGCCGCAAGTCCCGGTTCGCGGGCTCCACCGCCTGGCAGGCGTACTTCGTCGAGTACGTCATCCTCATCATCGGCCTCGCGATCATGGCGCTGCGCGGCACCGAGGGCGCGCTGCACCACGTGGACTCCTACGAGCCCGCGTACTTCGCCTCGTATCCGCTGGTCCAGCTCTTCGACGGGCTCAGCGTGGACACGGTGCAGAACCTGACCTACCTCTTCGCGATGATCAAGCTGGGCACGACCATGATCTGGATGATCACGGTCAGCACCAACCTCGACATGAGCATCGCCTGGCACCGCTTCCTCGCCTTCCCCAACATCTGGTTCAAGCGGGAGTCCAGCGGCGAGGTCGCGCTCGGCGCGCTGCAGCCGATGGTGAGCGAGGGCAAGCCGATCGACTTCGAGGACCCGGGCGAGGACGACCAGTTCGGCGTCTCGCAGATCGAGCACTTCTCCTGGAAGGGCATCCTCGACTTCTCCACCTGCACCGAATGCGGCCGCTGCCAGTCGCAGTGCCCCGCCTGGAACACCGGCAAGCCGCTCTCGCCCAAGCTGCTGATCATGTCGCTGCGCGACCATTCGCATGCCAAGGCGCCGTATCTGCTCGCCGGTGGCGGCAAGACGGCGGAGGGCGAGGAGAAGGCGAGCCAGGAGCAGCTCGCCGGGGTGCCCGCGGCCGCGCTGGCGGAGGCCGAGCGCCCGCTGATCGGCACGCTCGAGGAGAATGGCGTCATCGACCCGGATGTGCTGTGGTCCTGCACCACCTGCGGCGCGTGCGTCGAGCAGTGCCCGGTGGACATCGAGCACGTTGACCACATCGTGGACATGCGCCGCTACCAGGTGATGATCGAGTCCTCGTTCCCGTCCGAGGCGGGCACGATGCTCAAGAACCTGGAGAAGAAGGGCAACCCCTGGGGGCTGGCCAAGAAGCAGCGGCTGGCATGGACCAAGGAAGTCGACTTCGAGGTGCCGGTCGTCGGCAAGGACATCGAGGACCTCACCGAGGTCGACTACCTGTACTGGGTCGGCTGCGCGGGCGCCCTGGAGGACCGGGCCAAGAAGACCACCAAGGCCTTCGCGGAGCTGCTGCACATCGCGGGCGTCAAGTTCGCGATCATGGGCGGCGACGAGGCGTGCACCGGTGACTCCGCCCGCCGCCTGGGCAATGAGTTCCTCTTCCAGCAGCTCGGCCAGCAGAACGTCGAGATGCTGAACATGGCCTTCGGCGAGGACGATGAGGACGAGTCGTCCAAGAAGCCCAAGTCTGCGAAGAAGATCGTCGCGACCTGCCCGCACTGCTTCAACACGATCGCCAATGAATACCCGCAGCTGGGCGGCGACTTCGAGGTCATCCACCACACCCAGCTGCTGCAGCACCTCATCGACGAGGGCAAGCTGATCCCGGTCACCCCGGTCGAGGGTCTGATCACCTACCACGACCCCTGCTACCTGGGCCGCCACAACAAGGTCTACACCCCGCCGCGCGAGATCATCGCCAAGGTGCCGGGGCTGCGGAACGAGGAGATGCACCGCCACAAGGAGCGCGGCTTCTGCTGTGGCGCGGGTGGCGCCCGGATGTGGATGGAGGAGCGGATCGGCAAGCGCATCAACAACGAACGCGTGGACGAGGCACTGTCCCTCAACCCGGACATCGTCTCCACCGCCTGCCCGTTCTGCCTGGTGATGCTGACCGACTCCGTCAACGGCAAGAAGAATGATGGCGTGGTGAAGGAAGAGCTGCAGGTCGTGGATGTGGCCCAGCTGCTCCTGGACTCGGTGAGGACCCCGGCCGCGCCGGAGGACGGCGGCAAGAACGCGGAGGAGCCGGAGCCGGCCCCGGCGAAGTAGCGCCGTAGACGTCGCGACGATGCGTGAAGCCCGCCCACGGAGTCCGTGGGCGGGCTTCACGCTTTACTGGCGGGCTTCACGCTCGCTGGCGCTTGCCGACGACCCTACGGAGGCCATGACGCCCTTACGGCCGCCGTGTCGTCCTTACGACTCTCATGAGGGCCTTACGCCCGCGGCCTTGCCGTTCCTCGACAGCGGCAGCGCCTGCTCGGTCCAGATGACCTTGCCGTCCGCGGTGTAGCGGGTGCCCCAGCGGTCGGCGAACTGCGAGACCAGGAACAGCCCCCGGCCGCCCTCGTCCGTCGTCCCCGCGTACCGCAGATGCGGAGAGGTGCTGCTGGTGTCGAAGACCTCGCAGATCAGGCTGCGGTCGCAGAGCAGCCGCACCCGGATCGGGCCGGTCGCGTAGCGGATCGCGTTGGTGATCAGCTCGCTGAGGATCAACTCGGTCGTGAACGCGACATCGCCCAGATCCCACTCCGCGAGCTTCCGGGCCACCGCGGCCCGCACCGCGGCCACCTGCGCCGGATCGGACGGCACCTCCCAGTCGGCGGTCAGACCGGGCTCCAGCACCCTCGTACGGGCCACGATGAGCGCGATGTCATCGCTCGGGCGATCGGGCAGCAGCGCGTCCAGCACCGCCGTACAGGCGTCCTCAGGCGTCCGGCCGGGGTGGGCCAGGGCGCCGCGCAGCATCTCCAGACCGGTCTCGATGTCCCGGTCGCGCTTCTCGATCAGCCCGTCCGTGTAGAGCACCAGATGGCTGCCCTCTGGCAGCTCCAGCTCCGCCGTCTCGAACGGCAGTCCGCCCAGGCCCAGCGGCGGCCCCGCGGGAAGTTCCAGGAACTCCACCGAGCCGTCCGGACGCACCAGCGCGGGCGGCGGATGACCGGCCCGCGCCATCGTGCAACGCCGCGTCACCGGATCGTAGATCGCGTACAGACACGTGGCCCCCGTGATCCCCTCACTGCCACCGCTGCCGTCGCCGTCCAGCCCGCCAGGACCCTCGTCCTGGTCGATCCGGGCGATCAGGTCATCGAGGTGGGAGAGGATCTCATCGGGCGGGAGGTCGAGCGTGGAGAAGTTGTGCACCGCCGTCCGCAGCCGCCCCATCGTCGCCGCCGCGTGCAGACCATGCCCGACCACATCGCCCACCACCAGCGCCACCCGCGCCCCCGGCAGCGGGATGACGTCGAACCAGTCGCCCCCGACCCCCGACTCCGCCGGGAGATAGCGGTACGCCACATCCAGCGCGTTCTGCTCCGGCAGCATCCGGGGCAGCAGGCTGCGCTGGAGGGTCACCGCCATGGTGTGCTCGCGGGTGTAGCGGCGGGCGTTGTCGATGCTGACGGCGGCCCGGGTGACCAGCTCCTCCGCGAGGGAGACATCGTCCTCCTCGAAGGGCTCCGGCTTCTCCGCGCGCATGAAGCTGGCCACGCCCAGGACGACGCCCCGGGCCCGCAGCGGGACCGTGATCATCGAGTGGATGCCGTAGTCGACGATCCGGCGGGCGTGCTCGGGGTCCTGCTCCTGCCAGCCGCCGAAGTCGCCCAGGACCGGCTCGACCGTCACCGCTCCGCTGCGGAAGCCCCGGGCCTGGGGCGCGCTCGGGCCGAACTCGATCAGCATGCCGAGGGGGTAGAGCGGGCCGTCGTCCCGGATGCCGCTGAGGGCCGTACGACGCAGGACCGTACGGCCGCCGTCCGCGGCCGCCACGGCGGCCCACGAGCCCGCGTCCGGGGCGCTGATGCCCGATACCCCGTCCGGGGGCTCCTCGCCGCGCAGCACCGAGTCCGCGAGGTCCACCGAGACGTAGTCGGCGAACCGGGCCACCGCGTACTCCGCCAGCTCCTGGGCGGTGCGCACCACGTCCAGCGTGGTGCCGATGGAGACGCCCGCGTCGTACAGCAGCTTGAGGCGGTTGCGCGCGAGGTCGACCTTGCCGGACAGCGCGCGCAGCTCCGTGGTGTCGCGCAGGGTGGCGACGCTGCCGGGCGGGCCGCCGTCGCGGTCGGTGGGGCGGTGGCTGACGGACAGCAGCCGCTCACCCGCCGTATGGACCTCGTCGGTGGCGGGGCGCCCGGACGCCAGCAGTGCGGCGGTGTGCGGATCGAAGCCGAGCTCGGACACCAGGCGGCCCTCGGCGTCCGGCGGGAGGTCGAAGAGCCGGCGCGCCTCGTCGTTGGCGAGCACCAGCCGCCCGTCGCCGCCGACGATCAGCACGCCCTCACGGACCGAGTGCAGCACCGCGTCGTGGTGCTCGTACATCCGCGTCATCTCGGACGGGTCCAGCCCGTGGGTCTGGCGCCGCAGCCGCCTGCTGACCAGGGCCGTGCCCGCCGTGGCGAGCGCCATGGCGGCCGCGGCCGCGCCGAACAGCAGCGGCAGCTGGTGGTCGGCGGCGCCACTCACCCTCTTGATCGTGATACCGGCCGCGACCAGGCCGACGACCTTCCCCTGGGCGTCCTTGACTGGCACGACGGACCGTACGGACAGGCCGAGGGTGCCGGTGAAGGTCTCCTGGACCGTCCGGCCCTCGGCCGCCGCACGGATGCTGCCCATGAAGTGCTTGCCGATCCGGGCGGGGTTGGGGTGGGTGTAGCGGATCCCCTGGGGCGTCATGGCCACGACGAAGTCGACCCCG
Organism: Streptomyces endocoffeicus; assembly: GCF_016741935.1. Classification (GTDB taxonomy): domain Bacteria; phylum Actinomycetota; class Actinomycetes; order Streptomycetales; family Streptomycetaceae; genus Streptomyces; species Streptomyces endocoffeicus. Next base: position 138,905 of record NZ_JAERRG010000012.1, read on the forward strand.
GAGCCCTTACGGGCCCGCTCGGCGAGCGGCTGCAGCACGGCGCTGGGATCGTGGCCGCGCAGCGTGCTCACCATGCCCGGCGCGTTCGCGAAGCTCTCGGCGACCGCCATGGAGCGGTTGCGGGCCTCCCGCTCGCTGTCATAGCGGGACTGCAGGACGAGCGCCACGACGGCGGCGACGACCAGCAGCAGCACGACGCCGACCTGTAGGACGAAGACCTGGCCGGCCACGGTGCGCACGCCGCGCACCGGGCTCCAGCGGGGCCGCCGACCGTAGCCGCGGCCGTGGGGACCGCCGCCGGAGCCGGGGCCGGAGCCGGAGCCCGATCCGCGGCCGCTCCAGCCGGTGCGCACCGGCGGCCGCCCATGCGGGCTCAGCTGGGCGTACGTGCTCTGCCGACCCTGCGGACCCCAGCGCTCAGGGGGGCCCGGCGAGCCCTGCCGATCGGCTTGATCGCGCTGATCCCGTTGATCGCGCTGACCTCGCTCATCCCGCTGGTTCTGTCGGTGGTCCTGCTGATCCTGCTGGTCCTGTTGGTCCTGCGTGTCCTGCTGAACGCGCCGCCCACGTCGCTCCCATGCCGAGCGGGGCCCCTCACGCCGACCGCGTGGGCGCCAGTCGGTCATCGTGCGGGCCAGCGGAACCCGTGGTCGACCGAAAAGTCCGGCCATGTCGTTATTTCTAGCACCCTCGCTCAGCGGCGGGCGAGCGGCATCCTCCGCCGCCGGCCGACCACTCCCGTCCGACATCGCGACTACACCCCGCCCGCGCCCTCTTTCACCGGTCTCGCCGCCTCACCCGTCATCCGCACACCGTGCGTTAAGCACATGGTTGCCCCCGCTTTTCCGCATCGAAGTTCCCCGCCGGACGTACCGATACTGGCCGTGAAGTATCCCTTCTCACAACGACGTTGCGAATTCCCTACAGGATCATGCCCAACACGGCATCCGTAAATGTCCTGGACGGCCCTTGTGCTCCAAAGGTCATCTTTACAGTCAAGCGGACTGATCGGTCCCGCATCATCCGGAAAGATCACCGAGCGGCGGCCGGTCGGAGCGCCAGGCATCACCCTCGTAACGAAGTGCCGTGCCCCATGGCCTCAGCCGCCCTGATGGGTTGAGGTGGCCCGATGACGCCCGCACCTCCCCCCACAGCACCACCCGGCCGCGTCCCGGGCCCCCGACGCCGCTCCCTCCCCCGCGTCCCCCATGTCCCCCGCGTCTCCACCGCCTCAGCCGCCGCCTCTGCCGCCACTTCCGTCACTTCGGTCACCACCGCCGTCGCCGCCGGTACGGCCTGTCTGGCGCTGCTGCTCACAGCCTGCGGCCCCGACGACGGCGCCAGGGACCGGCGCGACGACTCCGCCGCCGGGGCCGTCATCACCCCCACCGCGACCGCGCCCGTCCCCCACGGCAAGGGCAGCCGGCTGCCGGATGACGTCAACGGCGACGGCTACCCCGATCTGCGCGTCCCCGTCCCGTCCGGCAAAGGGGGGCTGCCCAGTCGGATCGCCTTCGTCCACGGCTCGTCCCACGGCCTGAATCCCGCCACCCGGACCGTGCTCCGCCACCGCGACCTCGGGCTGCCGTCCCAGGACGTCACCGTCGCGGGCGCGACCGAGGTGGCCACGGCCGACCTCGACGGCGATGGCTACGCCGACGTCACCACCACGGCGGGCGAGGCACTCGGCAAGCAGGAGACCGAGCGCACCCAGGCCACCGTCCGGACCGTCCCCTACATCTCCTGGGGCGGCCCCGGCGGCCCCCACCGCACCCGCTCCGCCGCCCGCGTCCAGCTGACCGGCCCGGACGACGGCGTGGACGCCCAACGCCCCACCGTCGGCGACTTCAACGGCGACGGCCACCACGACCTGGCCCTGGTCCGCGCGGACCGGCACTCGCTACTGGTGCTGTACGGGCCGTTCAACCGGGCGGGCAGGGCCGCCCGGACCGTGCCGTACGCGAGCCCGCTGGAAGGCCACGGCGAGATCGGCGATCTCATCGCCGACACCATCGCGGACACCGCCGACGGCCACCGCGCCACCGATCTGGTGGTGCACGCGCTCAACGACAACGACCAGTCCGGCTCCACCCTCCTCGCCGCCGGGCCCCACGGCCTCGGCCACACGGGCCGCAGGCTGCGCGAGGGAAACTCGATCGCCTTCGGCGACTTCGACGGCGACGGCCACCGTGATGTCGCGGTCGGCGACAGCGGCACCCGTAACGACGAGCCGGGCGTGGAGACGGAGCGGCCGGACATCGGCAAGACGGTGAGCGTCTACCACAAGGGGGCGGCACGGACGGCCGGTTCGGTTCCGCGCCCCCTCAGGGTGCCCGGGATGTCCGGCACCCTGGCGGCCGCCGACACCGATGGCGACGGCACCGATGAACTGGCCGTCTCGCTCGGGCGGGGCGGCGTCGAGCTGCTCACCCTGCGGGGCTCCCGCCCCGCCACGACCCGCGTCGCCGGGCGTCACCTCCTGACCCGCGCGGCACCCGCCGTCGTGGACGGCAAGACCATCCGTAAGGGCGAGCGCGCGGCCCGGCTCTACGGCGTCGCGGACTTCGATCACGACGGTAAGGACGAGGTCGTCCTGGCGTGGGGCCCCGGTCTGGCCTTCTCGCGGTACGGCGAACGTCCCGAGTGGTGGTGGATCACGGACGGCACGGCGGACAAGACGGCCTTCAGCAGCAAGCCGTTCGCGGCGGACGCGGGCTAGAACACGAACTGGGACGCGAACTAGGGCGCGGACTAGGACACGAACTGGGGCGCGGACCAGAGCGCGGCCCAAGACGCGGCCCAAGACGGGCGAACGCGGGACCAACGCCGGGCGGGCACACCGCCGACCCCCTCCTCCTCCCTCTCCTCGGGCGAGCCCCATCCACCACCGGGGGAAAACCCATAAGGGACCCCCTAGGGGATGTCACAGCTCGGCCGCAATGCCTGGTCCGCTCACACAGCTCCCGCACCCGGCCCGCGACGACCGGGTACGTTCGAATGGTGGCTGGATTCAGGATCGGACGCGGACGGGACTCCCACTCCGCGCAACAAGGGCAGCGGCAGCGGCCGCCGCAGCCGCCGTACGGACAGAACGACCCGTACGGCGGTCAGCAGCAGCCGCAGTGGCAGCAGCCCTCCTCACAGGGAGAGCCGGAGTATTTCGGCGGCCAGGACCCGCACTACGGCCCCGGGCCCGGGCAGGGCCCCGGCCCCGGAGGCTACGGCCAGGGGCAGAGACCGTACGGCCAGGGCGGCGGCGGGTACGCCGACAACAACTCGGGCCATACACAGCAGTTCAGCGTCGGCGAGGGGCCCGACGCGTACGACCCGTACGGCCAGGGCCCCGGTTCGTACGACGACGGCTACGGCGGGCAGACGTACCGCACAGGCTCCTCCACGGCCCCGCCCGCCGGCCCCCGGCTGCACTGGCAGCAGCTGCTGAGCGGCATCGTGCTGCGCCCGTCGGCCACCTTCTGGCAGATGCGGGACTACGCGGTGTGGGGCCCGGCGCTGATCGTGACCTTCGTCTACGGTCTGCTGGCGGTCTTCGGCTTCGATGACGCCCGTAAGGACGTCCTCAACGCCCCCATGTCCAACAGCATCCCGTGGGTGCTCACCGCGGGCGTCGCCATGGTGATCAGTGGACTGATCCTGGGCGCCGTCACCCACACCCTCGCCCGCCAGCTGGGCGGCGACGGCACCTGGGGGCCGACCATCGGCCTGTCGATGCTGATCATGTCGATCACGGACGCGCCACGGCTGGTGTTCGCGCTCTTCCTGGGCGGGGACAGCTCGCTGGTGAAGGTGCTGGGCTGGGTGACCTGGCTAGCGGCGGGCGCGCTCTTCACCTCGATGGTGAGCAAGTCGCACGACCTGCCGTGGCAGAAGGCGCTGGGCGCGTCGGCGATCCAGCTGATCGCGCTGTTGAGCCTGCTGAAGCTGGGAACGCTGTGAGGCTGGGAACGCCGTAAGGCCGGCACCACAGGCCGCATGACCAAGGGGGCCCGCACCGGCGGGCCCCTCATCTACGCGTCATGGCTTGTGTCAGGCGTCCCGCACTTGCCCCTCCCGCCGCACCACGGGCGGTTCGACGCTCCAGGGGAAGTTGATCCACTGATCGGTGCGCTGCCAGACGTACTCGCACTCCACCAGCGACTGCGGCTTCTCGTAGATCACCGCGCTGCGCACCTCGGCGACCGTGCCGAGGCAGAAGTCACGGACCAGCTTCAGCGTCTTGCCGGTGTCCGCCACGTCATCGGCGATCAGCACCTTCTTGTCGGAGAAGTCGATCGCGTTGGGCACGGGCGCGAGCATCACGGGCATGTCGAGGGTGGTCCCCACGCCCGTATAGAACTCCACGTTCACCAGGTGAATGTTCTTGCAGTCGAGCGCGTAGGCCAGCCCACCCGCCACGAAGACCCCGCCACGGGCTATGGAGAGCACGACGTCGGGCTCGTAGCCATCACCGGCGATCTGCTCCGCCAGCTCGCGGACCGCGACCCCGAACCGCTCGTACGTAAGGTTCTCCCGCTCCTCACCCACGCCGCTCACACCTTCGTCCGGTGGAAGCTCTGGTACGACCGCGAGGGCGTCGGCCCGCGCTGCCCCTGATAGCGGGAGCCGTAACGGGCGGAACCGTAAGGATGCTCCGCGGGCGACGTCAGCCGGAACATGCACAGCTGCCCGATCTTCATCCCCGGCCAGAGCTTGATCGGGAGCGTCGCGACATTCGACAGCTCGAGCGTGACATGCCCGGAGAACCCCGGGTCGATGAACCCCGCCGTGGAGTGCGTCAGCAGCCCCAGCCGCCCCAGACTCGACTTCCCCTCGAGCCGCGAGGCGATGTCGTCCGGCAGCGACACGACCTCGTACGTCGAGGCGAGCACGAACTCCCCCGGGTGCAGGATGAACGCGTCCTCGCCCTCGGGCTCCACCAGCCGCGTCAGATCGGGCTGCTCCACCGCCGGGTCGATATGCGGATAGCGGTGGTTCTCGAACACCCGGAAGAACCGGTCCAGCCTTACATCGATGCTCGACGGCTGCACCATCGCCGGATCGTACGGATCAATCCGCACCCGTCCGGCGTCGATCTCGGCCCGGATGTCCTTGTCTGAGAGAAGCACCTGAAGAGGATACGCACATCACAGGTGCCCCACGGTGCGGGCCCGGTCCCACCGGACCGGGCCCGCACCCTGCGACTTCAACAGCTACCGCTCACCTACCGCTCACCGCTTATCGGCTCCCACCGGCACCGCGTGCCGGAGCCGAGCGCAACGCGGACACCGCAGCAACCGGCCGGGGCCGATGCGATCGACGGTGAGGTGCTGCATCGGGAACGAGGAGGTGCTGAACACATGCCCCTCAGCACAACGGACGACGGTGCGCTCCATGAGTCCCTTCCCCAAGAACGTGGACGGCGTGGACGACAAAAGCCACATTAGGGGATCAACCACCCACCGCTCCACGCGGCACTCCGCACCCCCACCGTACGCCCAACTCCCGCACCCCAACAGCCGCTTCCACCCCACGGACACCCCCGAAAATCCACCCCAAAACCACACCAAATCCCCCTCAAAACACCCCCGAACCCACCCGACCTCACCCCCACCTTGCCGCCACCCCACCCCCGACCGGACCCCGAACAGCACGAAGACCCCACGACGAATGCGCCGGGGGTCAGCCATGGGGTAAAGTGTCCGACGATGCGGCGCCAGAGATCGGGCGCCTCTCGCGGGTGTAGTTTAATGGTAGAACATGAGCTTCCCAAGCTCAGAGCGCGGGTTCGATTCCCGTCACCCGCTCCAGACAGAAGCCCCAGGCCAGCGGCCCGGGGCTTGTTTGTTGTCTAGACCTCTCTAGGCGTCCCGTGCCCGTTGCGTGCCAGATCAGGCGCCGGGCATGTCGGCCCGTCTCCTCCCAGCCGACGTTCACTCCGTAGTGCACTCGATTGCGATATCAGCGCCGCTGGCAGGCACATCAGGCATGCTGGAGCCATGAGCAGGTATGCAGCGGCGAAGCCATACGTACTGCCGGAGTCGCTCGCCGAGCTGGCCGGGCCCACCACCGGTGGCGTCACGCTGCCGCGCCACATCGACTGGGGACCGCACTACATCTACGACCTGGCCGACGAGGCGGACTTCCGGCTGATGTACGAGCGCGTCATCCGCGAGGCCCAGACGCGCGACGACCTCAATGCGTACCTGCACGCGGCATCGCTGCGCCAGGTATGGCACGACCTGTTCCTGCCCCTCCCGGTCAGGGCCGCTTGGGAAGCGTGCTTCCCTGAACTCCGCGAGTCCGGCACGACGACAACCGCTGCCTAGTGGATGAGCTGCACCGCGAGCTGATCCGCATCGGGCTGGACGCGCTCGCCAAGGACTACGGATACGCACTCGCGGGCGGCTACGCCGTCCAGGCTCACCACATCGTCAACCGAGTCAGCGACGACGTGGACCTCTTCGCACCCTTCGAGAGGGCGAGTCACGAGATGAGCCAGGCCGCGCAGCGGATCACCGCCGCCTACGAAGCCGCTGGCTACACCGTCGAGCAAGCACATCTGACCCCCACCTACACCAGGTTGAACGTCACGGACACAACCTCAGGCACGCAGAGCAAGGTGGAGCTCGTCGCCGAATTCCTCCACCACACACCAGTGGAATCCGACCTCGGCCCGGTACTCCACCGCGACGACGTCGCCGCAGGCAAGACCAGCGCACTGTTCACCCGAGCCGAGGTCCGCGACGCCATCGACGTCGCAGGGCTGTTGAAGGCCGGCTACACGCGCGAACAGCTCATGGAACTCGCTGCCCAGAACGACGCCGGCTTCGACCGCCGCATGTTCGCCGACTCACTCGGCCGCATCCAGCGCTACACCGACAAGCAGTTCGCCGCCTACGACCTCACCCCTGAGGAGGCCGCGGCGATTCGCGACACCTTCGCTGACTGGCAGCAGCAACTGCTCTGAACGGTCATCGCCAGCACGATGGTCAATCGGCCACGCCTTGTTACGCACCCGGGCCGTCATCAGCAGCACCGAGCCAAGCCCACGCAGCCCAAGAGAACCTACAAGTAAACGCCCAGCAAGCGGCGCGGCGCGCGGGATGGCGGCGCGGGCCGCCGCTCCTGTCACCGGGCCGCCCGCTCGCGCGCCAGCAGCGGGCGCCTGACTACGGGGAAGAGCGCCGTCGTAGCTGGGGGTCGGCTCCACGGCTTTACGCACTTCCCCGGTCCGGGTCCCCCGTCAGACAAGATCGCCATGCCCGACCTCAGACCGGGCAGGACACCGCTCAAATCCGCTCCCCCGACTTGAGCCACCACCTGAACATGACTTCCGGGGCACGGCGCGCCGTCGCTCTGCCCCAGGCGCTCAAGAGGCGTGTCGCAAATTGGTTACATATGCAATATAAGCAACCCCTGCGGGGAATGATTACGGATGTGACGACAGCCCCAAACCAGCAAACGGACTTGCGTAGAGTTTTCTATCAGTGCAGATTGGGCCAGAGCGACATTGAACGAATGTTCAGTATAGCCTGCGAAGGAATACCATCGCCAGAAATCAAAGTGTCTACCGTTATAGGTAGTACACGATTCTGGGAGCCCAGCCTGGCAGACCTCGTCGCCGCCGTAAATACAAGTTCGCCAGAAGTGAACGACGACTGGACCAATCTATCCCTGGAAGCGAGCACCATTTCGACCGAAAGGTCGGTAAGTATCACAATAGACAAGGAGCGCACTGAGCTTAACATAGCTGGGTCAGATGCCACATGGGCTTACGGCCAGGCAGCCAGACTAGAGGGCTTCCTCCGGGCACGAGGAGCCGTTGATAATTCACCGAAATACGAGACAAAAGTCTCCCTAATTTTCCTATCCTTCCTCGTCGCCGTTTTCGCTTTCTGGCTCCTAAGTGATAACGATCACGAGACCGTACGGGAGTGCGTGAGGAGGGTCGAAAAATCCAGGCAGAATGAACCGTACACCAACTTGGCTATAGGTTCACTTTTCGCCATAGGCGTATTTCTCATCCTCTTTAAGGCGCTGAAACAGAGGGCTTCGCGCGCGCTGTTGCGGGTCAACGGCTCTGTAGCAACAGGATCGTGGTGGTCGCGGCTTTCTGTTGCAGAGAAAATTGCAGCAGTAGGAGTTCCTGTTGCGACTCTGGCAACTATAGGAACGCTCGTGTCAGCAGCAAACGATGTTCTGGGAAAGTAAAATCGAGGGCCCCGGAGGGCCCTCGATACTCGGCGTACTCGACTCAACTACCTCTCACGCGCGATCATGAGGATGATCGCAATGATCAGCAGCGAAATCGGTTCCATTCCGGACTCCCTCAAGTCAGGCCCACTAGGGGGCATTGGACGCAGGGAGTCGGCACTGTTGCCAAGTGAAGCCCATTATGCACCGATCATGCGGAGCTTGTCCCATGTTTCGTGCAATTTCAGACGCAGTTGAGCTCAGACCGCCACCCCAGCAACTTGCAACATGTGTCCGCGCACTCCGTGCCATGAGCATCCGCGTGCGCGCCGGGGGACTGAAGGAGGTTGCCCGCACCAGATGCGCACCAGATGGGGCGGCAAACAGCGGTCACTGACGCGCACTGCCGCGGGCACACCAGCCGCCGTCAGCACTCGTTTACGCTGGTCAGCGGCCTGATCAACGCCGATCACCCTGTGATTCCCAAGCTCAGAGCGCGGGTTCGATTCCCGTCACCCGCTCCATGCAAAAGCCCCAGGCCAGCGGTCTGGGGCTTCTTTGTGACTGCTCCCCTTCACGCCTCCGGTGCCCGTTGTGTGCCCTGTCCGAAGCCTTCAGCGGACTTGCGTGGTCGAGGGCTATCGTGGCAGCAGAGACGGCCGAGAGGGAGAGCCGCGATGACCGCAGCCCATGACTACAGCGATCTGTACGACATCATCGAGCGACTTGAGCCCGAGCAGGTCGAAGAGCTGCGTCGGCACGCCCTGCGCCTGGTGAAGACGCCCCCACCGAGCCGTTTCCGCGTCCTGCGAAGCTTCGACGGACCGTCGAACGACCTTGGAGCCCGTGCCAAGGACATCTCACGCGAGGAACTCGGCGAGGCCGATGCTGATCGTTGACACCGGCCCGATCGTCGCCCTACTGAACCGGAACGACCCCGACCATGAGAGTTGTGCCGAGTTACTGGAGTCCCACGACGGCGAGTTGCTGATCACGCCGTATGTGCTCACCGAAGCCTGCTACCTGCTAGCCAAGTACGTGAGCCCCGATGCGGAGATCAATCTCATCGAAGCCGTGGCCGCGGAGGACCTCATCCAGGTACCCACCGAGAGGGCCGATCTCTCCCGCATGGCCGAACTCATGCAGCAGTACCGCGGATTCCCTCTCGGCATCGCCGACGCTTCAGTGATCGCGCTTACCGAGCGCCTCAAGGCATCCAGTGTCGCCACGCTGGATCACCGCCACTTCCGCGCCATCAAACCCCTCCATGTACCGGCGCTCACGCTCCTGCCGTGACAGCCGGCCCGAGCACTGACCACAGGACCGGTGGTTCTCACCGAGAATGTCCGGCCTATACCGGCAGAGGGACTTCAGCACGTCAGTAGGGTGCCGCCATGCAGAAGCTTCCGGACCACCCGGCGCACCGAGTTGACAGCAGGGAAGCCCTGGTGAGCCATATACGCAGCCTGCGCGACGATCTCCTCACAAGAGGCGATCAATGGGAGAACCCCACGCTTGAACGCTACCTGGAGGCACTCGCGGCATGGATGGAAGGCACACCGGACTGGTACCGGGGCTTTGGCCAGGAGATGCCGGCGGACGGTGACTGGAAACTCTTCGCCCGTGCGCTGAGTGCGGCAGTCGTGTACGAGTGACGGAGCTACCGGCGTGCCAGAACGAGCGGTGAACCACGGTCAAGCACGGGCGACCATCCGTTGCGCCCAAGATCGCCCCTGTGGCCGTTTCCACAGGTCAACGCAATGATCTGTCCCCGCTACCCGGTGATTCCCAAGCTCAGAGCGCGGGTTCGATTCCCGTCACAGGCTCCATGCAAAAGCCCCAGGCCAGCGGCCCGGGGCGTCGGAGTCGCGTGGCGGACGAGGCTCGGGCGTGGGCTCAAGCCCAGCGTCCGCAACAATGGCCAAGATTATGACGATCGCGCAGACCGCCGCCCAGGAGACGCTTCGATGACCGAGCAGTCCTCTGCCCCCGACTGGCCGCTGATCCCCATGCCGGCGCTCACTCCGGCAGCGCTCCGCGCAGCGGTCGCCCAGATCGCCCCCGCCCAGTTGCCCTCCTTCGTCGAGCACCTCGACCGCGTGGTCGAACAAGCCGCCACTCAGAGCACCATCGCTCCGCTGCGTACCTTCCTGCTGCGGTGGGGAGAATTCGTCGCCATCCAGCGCTACCCCGCCCGAGCGGCCCGCCTGCGCGAGCTGGAGACCGTAGCGGAAGAGGCCACTGACCGCGAGGCCCTGCGCTCCGCACTCGCCGAGATGCGACAGATCACAGACCTGGCGCGGCGCGAGATCTCCGCGTAAGCGATAACTGGACCTGGGACTACGACCCCGATGCCGAGCACGTCGTAGGCGGCCTGCCGCACGAAGTCATAGCCGAGGTGGAGCGCCTGGCTGAGCAACTGACGGTCCTGGGCCGCTGCGCGGTCGACCTCGGCCGCGGAAACCCGCACGGCGGAGGTCCGCGGACACAGGACATTTTCGGAGGACGGGCTTCTTCATGTTCCTGGCCCTGGACCGGCTCGAACTTGTTGTGATCAGCCGCGTCACATGGCTCGGCTGATCAGCGACTACGGCACCGGCCTGCATGCGATCAGCGCGACCTCATGGTCAGCTCGTGGCCGCCGTTGAAGGCGGCACCCCGGGTGGCCGTAGCCGAGTTGGCCACCGCAGGTGAAGGTGTCGCCCGGCACGCCCGACTGCCGACGACCGGCCCCGCAACGCCTTGAACGTAGCGGCACACATGGTGATCGATCAGCAGTTCGACCGTGACCCAGGCCGGAAGGCAGGGAGTCGCCGCCGGTCCCGTCGATGCGGATCACGATGTGGAGGTGGACGGCGCCGCGCTCTTGCTGCTCGGCGAGTTCTGACAGTCGGGGCCGACGTACAGGTCATGCCAGCGTCCCGCCTGCCAGTCCGAAGGCCCGCCCTCAGCTGGACTCCTTGGACTCATGCGCTGTGTCGCGGAAGCAGTCGGAGACGACCGTCACCTCGATCAATGACGTTTTGTCAGGATGATTGCGCTGATCGAGTAGTCGGATGTCTGCGGAGAAGTGGTCCCGAGAGAAGTTCGCGACGATCTGCGGTGTCTTCGCGGGACTTCCGTCGGGCCCGTCCTTGACGATCTTCCAGTCGTGTTTGGGAAGCTCCGTACGAAGCCGCTCAAAACCACGGGACAAATCATCGAAAGGTACATCGTAGACGCTCCAGGGATGGTGCATGCGCTGCACTCCCTCGTCATCAGCGTATTTCGAGCACGGTAGCGTACCCGGACCCGGCTCGGTGACCTTCGCCTTCCTCAGGCCAATGATGTCCAGAATAGTGCTGGACATTTTCTCCGTCTTCTTCTCCATACTGCCGACATCACGGACATCCACTTTATCCGCAGCCTTTTTATCGCCCACCTGGGAACACCCCGCAATAAACATGAGGATCGGAATCACGAAGAGCGCCGACCAAACTTTCCCAGAAGTCAATTTAATCATATTGAACCCTGTCGTAGCTGCCGGTGATCACCGCAGCCTGATTCCGCAGCGCAGTTGTTTCATCGTCCCAGTAGTCACCATGACCCTCGACACCTGATTTCACCAGGTGGGCGCCGAACTCGGGGTCGGTGGGAATGTTCCCGTCACCACCGAGCCCGACCTTCCGCCCCCCTTCCCGGACCCACCAGTCGTCTCCCCCAACACCGCCGGCCTTCATGGCCCAGACGTGTTCGCTCCCGATGCCGAGGTCGGACGCGTGCCCCACCTGCATGCCAGGGCTGCCCGCCGCGAAGATGTCGTCAACGGGCAGGGCACCGCCATGGGGGTCGTAGGAGGTATGGGACTTGGTGGCATCACCGATGACCGTGCTGCCGTAACTGTGACCGATGAGGGTCGTATGGCCATGGTCGCCGGTCGCCGCCTCATGCGCCGCCCGGTTGCCGTCGAGGAACTGGCGGAGATGGGGCGCCGCAGCGGCCGCGTATTTGTCGTGCCGTGCGTCCGGAATGGCGTCCGGGGCGTCATACCCCAACCAGGTGATTGTGGAGACCTTGGAGTTGGGATCCAGTTTATTGCTCTCCATCCATAGTCTTTCCCCGCGGTCGAGATCGCCGCCGATACTGCCGATGTGCGTCTTGGTGCCCGGCACATACACCGCCGTGTGATCGGCGGTGTCCGGGTTTCCGGTGGCCATGATGACGCGACCGTCATTCTTTTCCGGGTCGAAACCGAGTAGATACGCCTCGGGTATGTGATTCTTTCCGCCAGTCTCATCAAAACGCTTCTGGATGGCCTCCATGCCATCCAGAGCAGCGTTCAGATGGTCCCTGCGGTCGTTGTACTTGTAGTACCATTTCGCGTATTCGTCGGTGAATACCTGGACCGGATAACCTCCACTGCCGGGAATTGTCTTGTATTTGACCAGAGGTTCCTCGGGGATAGCCTTCAGCTCCTCCTGGTACTTGGCATGCATCACGTCCAGGTGAGTGCGGTTGGCCTCGTCTCGGGCGGCGGCGGGCAACCCGTTCATGCCGCCCACAGCCTTCGAGTGGAGTGCGATATAGGCGTCCTTCTCGTCCTCGGACAGGCCTTTCCACCATTCGGCGTTTTCCTTCGGGCTGCCATCCCCGGGCGGGCGCTTGATGTGATCCAGGTAGTCCTTGGCACCCGACCTGACCCCGCCGGTGTCCTTGTCCGTATCGATCCAGTCCTTGTCAGAGACGTTCAGATCATCGTCGGCCTTCAACTCACGCAGCTTCGGCGCCCACCGCTCGTCGGCCTCGGTCGCCTCCTGGACAGCCTGGGCGATCCGGTCGGCGTATTCGATCGCCCGGCTGAAGTACGGGTTCGGGTGCTGGTTCCCCGCTTGCCGGTCCAGGGCGTCAGCGATGTCATTGGCGTCGTTGCCCGGGTCTATCGGGGCACCGGACTCGTGTGCCCTGGCGCTGCCGGTGACCTTGCCGCCCTTGGGGGTCTTGCCGTCGACCTTGTCGCCACCAGGCGGATAGCTCACCGAGCCGTCCGCGTTCACCGTCAGCTTCTCCGTCTGGGCGTCCTCGATTGCCGCGTCCAGCTTCTTCTTCGCCGCTCGCAGGTCGAAAGCCAGCGCGTTCAGGGCGGTGCTGACCAGGCCGCACTCAACCTCCACGTAGTGGAAGTTCTCCGAGAGGTTCCGTAACTGGTTGTACGCCGCCGTCGCGGCCTCACCCTCCAGGGACTCTCGCATCTGGGCGGCGATCCGGCGCTCCAGCGCCTGCCTGGCCCGGCCAGCCATGTCGCTGGTCGTTTGGTAGCCGTCAGCCGCGCCCTCGAACTCGCTGGGCTTGAGACCCTTCAGCGTCGCGTAGTCCACCGTTCAGGTCACCAGCCCTTGTCCTGGCCACTGGCCCCGGTGGTTGTTACATTCTCCACGTCGCTCAGCAAGGCGACCAGTCCGCTCCCGGTGTACCGCGCCCTCTGGCCCGACTTCACTCCGCCGGATTCACCCGCGGCCCTCGGCTTCCCGATCACACCGCCGAGTTGGCTACCTGTGATGCCAACCATGCTTTCCCCCCGTGCACATTCGTATCCACACGATGCTGATGCCACACTACAAAACGGGGGAAGACGCGGGCGCCTTCGTGAGCCTTTGCCTCGTACCCGATGCGTGCCCGCGCGGGTTCGATTCCCGTCACCCGCTCCATAGCGAAGGTCCAGGTCATCGACCTGGGCCTTGTTCGTTGCCCAGGCCTCTCCGCTCGCCTCGCAGTCGGCGTTCACCCTGTCGTGCACTCGCTGCGATATGACGCCATCGACAGGCCCCATCAGGCATGCTGCAGCCTTGAGCAGGTGTGCAGCGGCGAAGCCGTACGTACTGCCGGAGTCGCTCGCCGAGTTGGGCGGGCCGACGGCCGGTGGCGTCACGCTGCCGGGCCACATCGACTGGGGACCGCACTACGTCTACGACCTGGCCGGCGAGGCGGACTTCCAGCTGATGTACGAGCGAGTCATTCGCGAGGCCCAGACGCGCGATGACCTCGACGCGTACCTGCACGCGACGTCTCTGTGGGGGTTGGGGGTGCGGGGTTGGGGGGACGCAGCACCTACCGCGTCTCCGTGAGTGACGTGTACGGCGTACGGCACCCGGTTCGGCTCAGCTGTGCAGGTCGCGAAGCACCTTGTAGAAGTCGGCCTTGCGCTCGAACCCGATGCCGGGAGTGTCAGTGAGCGCGACCCGGCTCTTCTCGACGACGGCGTCATCGGCGAAGCCGCCGGTGGGCTGGAACTCTCCCGGGTAGGACTCGTTGCCGCCGAGCTTGAGGGCGGCGGCGATGTGCAGGGAGAACTGGTGCCCGCCGTGCGGAACGCAGCGGCGGGAGGACCAGCCGTGCCGGCGCAGCATGTCCTGAATGCGCAGATACTCGACCAGGCCGTACGCGAGCGCGGGGTCGACCTGGATGATGTCGCGGTCGGGGCGCATGCCGCCGTAGCGGATCAGGTTGCGGGCGTCCGGCAGGGAGAACAGGTTCTCGCCGGTGGCGATCCGGCCGGAGTAGTTCTCGGCGACCACGGCGTTGAGCCGGTAGTCCAGGGGGTCGCCGATCTCCTCGTACCAGAACAGACCGTACGGCTCGATGGCCCGTCCGTACTCCAAGGCGGTGGGGAGATCGAAACGGCCGTTGACGTCGACGGCCAGCCGGGAGCCGTCCCCGTCCAGGACGTCGATGACGGCCTCGATGCGTCGCAGGTCCTCGGCCAGGTCGGCGCCACCGATCTTCATCTTGACGACGTCGTAGCCGAGGTCGAGGAAGCCGCGCATCTCGTCCTGGAGGTCGGTGAGGGTCTTGCCGGGGGCGTAGTAGCCGCCGGCGGCGTAGACGAATACGGAGTCGTCGGGGCGGCCGTCGCCGTAACGCTCCGACAGCCACCGGTACAGCGGCTTGCCCGCGATCTTGGACGCGAGGTCGAACAGCGCCATGTCGACCACGCCGACCGCCACCGAGCGCTCCCCATGCCCTCCGGGCTTCTCGTTGCGCATCATGATCTCCCACGCCCTGGCGGGGTCCAGCTCACCCTGTTCGTCCAGCAGGCTGCCGGGCTCGGCGTCCATCAGCCGCGGCAGTACGCGCCCGGTTTGCCGTCCGGGTCATCTCGGCCATGACCAGAGGCTGACTCCGCCGCTGGATTCGCGCTCCGGCTGAGCGGACAAACCGGCCCAGCCTGCGTCGACAACTCCGCGCTCGGCTGTGCCCGATGGGCCCCGGCTCACCACTTCAGCCCGCGAAAACAACCTCGTACCGCCGGTACTGGCGGCTCCGCCGGTTCCGCCGGCCCGTTGCCGATCGCCCGAAGTCCAAGTGGTTCGCACTCAGCTCTTGACTCGGGGTTCACACGTAGGCAACATCCTCCCACCCCTTCTATGAGAAAACTTATCACTCTATGAGAGATGCGAGGGTGTCGATGCGTGTAGGGATCCTTGGGCTGGGCGAGGCCGGGGCGTTGTACGCCGCGGGTTTCGCAGAAAACGGCTGGTCCGTAGCGGGGTATGACCCCGGCGACGTGCCGACGCCGACCGGCGTCCTGCGGGCGGGCAGTGTGGCGGACGCGGTTGGCGAGGCCGATCTTGTGCTGGGGCTGACGGGGGCCAAAGCGGCGGCGTCGGTGGCGGTGGAGGCGGCGCCGCATCTGCGGGACGATGCCGTCTTCGCGGACATGAACGCCGGAGCGCCCGACCTCAAGCGGAAGATCGAAGGCGTCGTCACCGAGGGTGGGCGGGCGATCTTCGCGGATGTGTCCGTGATCGGTTCGGTTCCCAAGTACCGCCACCGTACGGCTCTGGTGGCCAGCGGCCGCGGGGCCTCGGCAGTGGCGGAACACTTCCGGGCGTTGGGTGCGCCCGTGGAGGACCTGGGCGGGGAGCCGGGGGCGGCGTCGGCCCGCAAGCTGCTGCGCAGCCTCTTCATGAAGGGGCTGGGCGCCATCATCGTGCAGACGGTGGAGGCCGGCCGTGCCGCCGGCGACGAGCAGTGGGTGCGTCAGCAGATCACCCAGGAGCTCGCCGACGGTGAGGCCACATTGGAACGCCTGTATGCAGGAACGTTCAAGCATGGGCTGCGGCGGGCCCGCGAAGTGGCCGCCGCAGCCGACCTGATGGCGGACCTCGGCCTGGACCCGGCCTTGGCCCATGACATCAGCAGGCTGCATACCCTTGCCGCCCGCCAGGACGGACTGCGCGCCACACCGCTGGTGACCGAGGCATTGCTGGCGGCTTTTGAGGGGTTGCCGACCGCCAACATCGGCGATGCGCGCGACCGGCTGGGTCTGGTCGACTCCGGTATCAGTCCGCTGTGGGCCGGGGCCCGCGCGGTGGGCCGCGCGCTGACGGTAATGACGCGGGCCGGGGACAACCGGGCCATCCACGAAGCGCTGCGGATCGCCGGGCCCGGTGACCTGATCGTGGTCGACGGTCAGGGTGACACTTCCCGTGCCCTGATCGGCGAGCTGATCGCCGAGCGCGCCAAGGCTCGCGGGGTGGTCGGTATGGTGCTCGACGGCGCCGCCCGCGACGTGGAGGTCCTTGAAGAGATCGGCTTCCCGGTCTGGGCGCGGGCGGTCACCCCCGCCGGCCCCTACAAGGACGGCCCCGGCAGGGTGAACGTCGCCGTCGCCGTGGGAGGCGCGGTGTGCGGGCCGGGTGACCTGGTCGTCGCGGACGGCGACGGGGTCGCCGTCCTTCCCGCCGAGGAGGCGGAGGCGACACTGGTCGCGGCACGTGAGATCGAGGCCGACGAGGCGCGCCGCCGCAGCGGCATCCGGGCCGGGCAGGGCACACAGGCCGGACAGGCCGGACAAGGCGCGCAGGGCGCACAGGGCGCACAGGCCGGACGGACCGCGGGCGGACCGGCCGGAGAACCAGCAGGAGAAGCAGCATGATCGCGATATGGGCCCTGGTCTCCTACATGACGGCCATCATCGTCTGGAACGCCGTACTGAAGAGGAACATCGGCGAAGCCCTGCTCGTCGGGTTCGTCGTGACCGGCCTGTTCGCGGGCGGCGACATCGCTCACGTCATGTGGGACGGGTTCGCCGAAGCGATGCAGGAGGAGGTCACCTTCGCCGCCCTGGCTTTCGTGTTCATGAGCTACCTGCTGAGCCGTACGCCGGTCCTGGATCAGTTGCTGAACATCCTCAACTCCCTGCTCGGGCGGCTGCGGGGCGGACCGGTGTACACCTCGACCGTCGCCGCGGGCGTCTTCGGCGCCATCGCCCACGTCGGAGCGGCCGTCACCGCCGCCGTCGGCTCGGTGACCATCCCGTGGATGAAGCGCTCCAAGGTCAGCGGTGAACTCGCCGCCACCGTCGCCGCCGGTGGCGCGGGCATGGGTGTCACCTTTCCGTTCAGCTCCACCATGTTCATCCTGATGGGCTCGGCCGGGGTGGCGGCGCTGGTCTCCAAGGACGACATCGTGCTGCCGCTGTTCCTGGGTGGGCTGTGGTGTCTGGGCTACCGCCTGCTGGCGGCGTTCTGGATGGTCCGCCGCCACAAGATCCAGCCCATGGACCGCGCCGATCTCTTGCCGCTCCGGGCCAGCCTGGGCGCGGGGTGGACCAGCCTGTTCCTGTTCGCCGGGATGATCGTTCCCTTGTTGCTGACCCGCGGACCGACCGGCGGCGAGCTGGGCCGTTACGTCGGTGCCACGATGTCGGACGCGATCAGTCTGATCACCTGGATACCGGTCCTGCTCATCGCGATCGTGCTGTTCCTGGGCCGCCGCCGGCTGCCTCGCGCCGGCCGCGGGTGGTGGCAACTGCTGGAGGGGGCGGCGCCGCAGTTCGGTGTCATCGGCGTCACGATCGTGGCCGCCTTCTCCGCCTCGAACGTCCTCGGCGACCTGGGCCTGCCGCAACAGCTGACCGATGTGCTGACGCAGATGCACGCGCCGAAGTGGGCCATGACCCTGATCGTGGGGGTGATCGTCGTCGCCGTCGCCATCCCGCTCACCGCCAGCGCCACCATGGCCGCCATCGGCCCGGTCGCCGTCTCGTCCCTGGTCGAGGCCGGAGTGCCGGCCGCCACCGCCTGCGTCGCCGTGCTGATCTTCGCCTCCACCGAGGGCGCCTCGCCGCCGTCCGGAGCCCCGATCTACGTGGCCAGCGGCATCGCCGGGGTCAACCCGGCCCGCACCTTCGCTCCCCTCGTCGGCTACTACTGCCTGCCGATCCTCCTGATCGGCGCCGCGGTGGCCACCGGCGTGCTGCCCGTCTGATCCGCCCTTCCACACGAGGTCGTGCCATGCCCACCCACCTGATCAAAATCCTCTTCCGCCTCGGCGTCCTCGGCTTCCTGCTCGGCGGCCTCTGCATCGTCGCGGGCCAGGCGCTGGGGCTGGCTCTCGGCGACGCCGCCTGGGTCAACGGGGTCGCAACCACCGCCGGGCCCCCGACCTTCATCACCGCCGGCATCACCGGCCTGCTCGCCTACGTCCTGTCGTACGCCCACGCCCACGCCGACGCCCCGGAACCGGCCACGACTACGGCCACGACCGCGGCCACGACCGCGACCACGGCCACGACCACCGCCACGACTACGGCCACCGCCACCGCCACACCCGAGCCTCAGCCCGCCGAAACCGCACCGCAGCCGGAATAGGACGTCGTACCGCTCCGGGTGGATCTTGTGCGACCCACGCCGCTGCTCGCATGCTGATAACGCTTATCAGGAATTTCCGCAGCCGAGCAGACCACCCAGGAGCCGACCATGGCCACCCCCGCCTCTCCGATGCGCTCGGTCGACCGAGCCTTCGACGTTCTGTCCGTGCTGGAGGACGCCCGCCGCCCGCTGCGTCTGAGCGAGATCGCGCGCCGCTCCGAGCTCCACGTGGCCACCGCTCAGCGCATTCTGAACGTCCTCATCGACCGCGGCTACGCCGTCAAGGAAGAGCCCGGCTATGTCGCGGGACCGGCGTCCGTGGCCACCGCCCACGCCTTCCTGGTCAACAACCGGCTCAGCCAGGTCGCCCTGCCCGTACTGCAGGAACTGGCCGCGACCACCGGCATGACGTCCACCCTGTACGTACGCGTCGGCCTCTCCCGGGTGCTGATCGCCCGCGTCGAGGGCCTCAATCCGCTCCGTTACCAACTGCCCATCGGCGAAAAGCTCCCCCTGCACCTGGGCGCCGGGAAATCCCTGGCCGCCTGGCTGCCCGAGGAGGAGCTCGACGCCTACGTCGACAGTGTCACCCCCTTCACCCGGATCTCCGGCGAACGCGTCAGCGCCGAGGACCTGCGCGGCGAGCTCCAGCGCACCAAGGACAACGGCCATGCCGTCTCCCTCAGCGAACGTGTCCTGGACGTCACCGCCATCAGCGCCGCCATCCGCCGCGACGAACAGGTCCTCGGCGCGCTCAGCGTCGCCGGCCCCAGCGGCGATCTGCCCACCGCCGACCACCCGCGCGTCAGCACCGAAGTACGCCGGGCGGCCGACGCCATCGCCGCCCGCTGTCCCTGAACAGAAAGCGCCTCTCCCCTTGTCTCTCCGCTTGTCTCTCCCCTTGTCCCACCCCATGCCTCACCCCTTGCCTCACCTCACCTACGACGAGCTGCTGCGGCGCACCGATGCCCCGCCCGGCTCCAGCTGGTACCTCTTCGCGGACCAGCCCGAACGCGGCATGGCCAACTTCGCGGGCCCCGAACAGATCCGGCGGGCGGCACAAGAGGTCCAAGACGGCCGTGCCGTCAACCTCGACTACGCCCTCGACGCCTTCGACCCGCCCATGTCCCGGGCCCGCGGCATCCCCCACCACCGCATCACCGCCAAACACAAGCAGGCCCGCGACGACGTCCTGGAGGGCTTCTTCCTCCAGGCCAGCAGCCAGCTCGACGGCCTGCGCCACCGCCGCGCCTCCGGGCACGGCTTCTACAACGCCGTGCCGGACGATGAGATCGCGCCGCGAAGCCCACGCCTGGGCGTGCAGTTGTGGGCCGAGACCCCGCTGGCCGGGCGCGCGCTCCTCATCGACATCGACGGCCTCCTCCGGAGCCGCGGCACGCCGCTCGACCATGCGGCGGGCCCCGCCCTCGGCCCCGACCTGCTCGACGCGGCGCTCGAGGCACAGCACTGCCGTGTCGAACCCGGCGATCTGATTCTCGTCCACACCGGCTGGGCCCACTGGTACCTCACCGCCGAACCCGGCGCACGAGCCGCGGTCCGCGCCGAGCGGCGCGCCACCGGGTTCGTACAGTCCCGGGACTTCGCCGCCTGGTGCTGGGATCACCGCATCGCCCTGCTGGCCACGGACACCTTCGCCGTCGAAGTCCTCCCCGTGGTGCCCGAGAGCGACTTCCACGCCAGCGCACCCGAGGACGGCGGCATGATGCACCAGGAACTGATCGCCAAGCTCGGCCTGCCGTTGGGTGAGCTGTGGAACCTGACCGCTCTGGCCGCCGACTGCCGGGCCACCGGCCGCTGGACCGGCCTGCTGACCGTCAAGCCCCTCAACCTCACCGGTGGCGTCGGCTCTCCCACCAACGCCACCGCGCTGCGCTGACGAACACGACGCCGCCCACCACAACGACCCGTGCGAGCGCGGTCGGCTGATGGCGCGTCAGCGGTTCGTTAGCGGGGCGCTAATGGAACGGTAGCGGTCACCGGAAGAGTGGGTGGCACACCGAGCGAAACGTCGCCGGGCGCAGTACTCCGCTGATGACGAAGAGGGTCATTCCATGCTTATCAACCGCTCCCGGATCCGTACGTTCGCCGGTGCGAGCCTGCTGGTGACGGCCGCGATGTTCGCCACCGCCTGCCAGTCCGACGAGGACACGAGCAGTGGGTCCAGTGACTCGTCCGCCTCCGCCGAGGCCACGACCGGGGCGGATACCGGCAAGGACAACGCCTCCGGCTCAGAGGCCGGGTCCTCCGACGGGAAGGACAAGGGGTCCCAGGACGGCTCCGGCGCCGACACCGGGAACGGTGAGCGGGGCAAGGTCGGGCAGGCGTGCGGGGCCAACGACATTTCCTGGAGCACCAGGTCCGAGACGCAGGCCGGGGGCTACATCCTGGTCATCGCGAAGGCCAAGCCGGGGATCACCTGCACTCTGCCCGCCGCGCTTCCCACGGTGGCCTTCGGGTCTGACGGCACCGAGGCGGGGCCCGCGGAGCAGGCCGTCGGACCGGCGATCACGCTGGGCAAGGGAACGACCGCCTACGCCGGCGTGAACCCGAAGACCACCAAGGAAAACGGTGGCAAGGAGCTGGACAGCATCATCGTCGGGATCGGTGCCAAGGACCCCAACCCGGTCTCCCTGCCGGTCGGCACCATCACCGTCGACGAGCCCATCGTCACCAACTGGCACACCTCCGCGGCGGATGCCGTCCCCTTCGGTGGAACGGACCAGTAGCCCGTAAGACCCGTAAGGGGGCCCTGCGCCGCGGTTCTCTCGCAGCAACGACATGAGGAGTTCGTAGATGCTTCGCAAACGGTCACGTCTGATCGCCGCGCCGATCGCGGCTGTCGCCCTGACCCTGACTGTCGCCGGTTACCACGCCAGTGCGGCCGGGTCGTCGCCCTCGGGCGGTGCGGGACAGTCGGGGAAGGTCACCAAGGCGGCGGGTCCGTGTCTGGCCGATGCCACGACGCTGATCGGTGATCTCGACGGCGACGGCCACCCGGACAAGATCTCGAATCCTGGGCACACCGGCACCAAGATGACGATCCAGTGGGGGACGGCGGACGGCTCGTTCGGCGCGAAGAAGTCCGTCAGCGCACTTCTCGGCGCGAAGAAGGGGGAGGTCGCGACCGCCGCGGTCGCCGACTTCCAGAACGACGGCACCCTGGACATGGTCGTCAACATCGTCGAGCCGGCCGACGGGGACGACCCCTCGACCGCGCGCGTCGCGGAGTACCGCCCCGGCCCGCTCAAGCGGTCGAACCTGGGCTCCGCCGAGTCCCGGCACTCCGACATCGGCGACCACGGCGAGGTCCAGCAGCTCCGGATCGCCAACTACGGCGACGACCCGTACCCGGACCTCGCGATCCTCAACAACTCCGGTGACGGGCAGCTGGACCGGGACGTGCGTCTGTCGTACGCGGGCAGCGGCCTGGGGGACTTCGACTACGCGCTGAAGCAGAAGTACGGCGAGTTCGGGTCCACGGGCGAGCCGCCGGCCATGCCCAGCGACGGCTGGAAGCAGTTCTTCGAGTCCTGCTCCTGATCCTGACCGCGGCCGGACGCCGCCGGGCCCTATGGGGCACCGGCGGCGTCCGGCTTCAGGTGTTCGCCAGGCGTTCCACCAGCAGTAGACCGCCGATGCCGAGCATCATGGCACCGGAAACCCGGGTCACCACCCGGGCCGCCGAGGGCCGCGTCGTCAGTACGGTGCGGGCCAGAACGCCGACACCGAGGTAGACGACGGCGCACGCCGCCATGTGGAGCGTGCCGAGCAGTCCGGTCTGCGCGGCGACCGGCCAGCCGTCCGAGGGGCGGATGAACTGCGGGAACAGCGAGAAGTACAGCAGCAGCGCCTTCGGGTTCAGCCCGCTGATGCCCGCCCCCTTGAGCGCGATCCGCCACCGTGAGGAGGCCATGGCCTCCGTCGACCGGCCTGACGCATCCGACGCGCCCGACCCGCTCAGCGCGCCTGACGCGTCCGTCCCACCCGGCACGCCCGACGCACCCGACGCGCTCAGGACCGCCGGTCGCGACAGCACTCCCCAGCCGAGCCACATCAGATAAGCGGCCCCCGCGACGGTCAGCGCGGTGAGGGTGGTGGGCGAGCTCGCCACGATGACCACCAGGCCGGCGACGGCGAGCAGCGTGTACCCGACGTATCCGGCTATCAGCCCGGCGACCGCGGGCACGACCGAGCGGTCCCGCAGCCCGGCCGCGATCGCATAGGCCCAGTCGGCTGAGTGTCTCGCCCTGCCACCGCCGGCTGCGGGACCTCGAACGCGAGGGCGCCATCCGCGGCTACCGCGCCATCGTCGACCCGGCCGCCGTCGGCCTGAACTTCGAGGCCCTGGTCTTCGCCACCCTGGGCTGGGAGGACGCCGACACCGTCACCGACTTCGAAGCGGCCGTGTCCGCCATCCCGCACGTCATCCAGGCGCAGCGGCTCTTCGGCGAACCGGATTACCTGCTGCGCGTCGCCACCACCGACCTGGCCGCCTACCAGCGGCTCTACGACGAGCGGCTGGCCAGGCTCCCGGGCGTCCAGCGGCTGAACTCCACCCTCGTCATGAAGCACGTCGTCCACGACCGGCCGCTGCCCGAGTAGCCGTGCCGTCCACCGATCGGTGGACGGGAAGTTCAACCGGGTACCTCTGTCGGCCAACCGCGCCCGCCAGCAAGGCTTTCTGGCATGAAATCACTCACTGTGCGCATGGCGCGCTGGAGCGCCCGGCACCCCTGGCGGGCCATCGTCGGCTGGCTGGTGTTCGTGGCGCTGTGCCTGGGGGCCGGCAGTGCCGTCGGGACACACAGCGCGACGACGGCCGACTACCGGGTCGGCGAGGCCGGGCGGGCGGAGGCGATGGCCGCCGAGGGGGGTCTGGAGCGCCGGGCCACCGAGCAGGTGCTGATCTCCGCCCGGTCGGGCCCCCTCGACCGGGACGCGGCCGAAGCCGCCGCCGGGGACCTGACCGCCCGGATGGAGCGGCTGCCCGAGGTCGCGGGCGTCGCCGACCCGCTGCCGTCCGGGGATCGCCGGATCCTCATGGTCGAGGTGGCGCTGAAGGGCGAGGAGCGGGACGCGAAGGACAAGGTCGACGCGGTGACCCGACAGACGGACGCCGTGGCGAAGGCGTATCCGGGGCTGCGGCTGGAGGAGACCGGGAGCCCCTCCATCAGCAAGGGAGTCGACGAGCAGCGCGGCGACGACCTGGCGCTCTCCGAGAAGATCACGCTCCCCATCACCCTGATCACCCTGTTGGTCGTCTTCGGATCCGTGACCATGGCGGGGGTGCCGCTGCTGCTCGCGCTGTCGTCCATCGCCGCGGCCATCGGGCTTTCGATGGTGGCCTCACATGTGTCCCCCGACGCCGGGGTCGGCACGAACGTCATCTTGATGATCGGTCTCGCGGTCGGCGTCGACTACACGCTCTTCTACCTCAAACGGGAGCGCGAGGAGCGCGCCCGCTCGGGCGGCCGGCTGAGCTCCGAGGCGCTGGTGGACCTGGCCGCGGCCACCTCGGGCCGGGCCGTCGTGATCTCCGGGCTCGCGGTCGTGGCCTCCACCGCGACGCTGTATCTCGCCTCCGACGTCATCTTCTCCTCGCTGGCCACCGGCACGATCGTGGTCGTCCTGGTCGCGGTGGCCAGCTCCCTGACGGCGCTGCCCGCGATGCTCGTCAAGCTCGGCGAGCGGGAGGAGCGCAGGGCTCGGCGCCGCGCGGAGCGGGGAAAGCCCGCGCGCCGGACCCGGAGCGACGGCGGTGGCCGCGTATGGGCCGCCCTGCTGCGCCCCGCGAGCCGGCACCCCTTGGCGACCCTGTGCGTGTCCGTACTCGCCCTGCTCGCGCTCGTCATCCCGTTGGCCGGGTTGAAGATCACGGAGATGAGCCGGGACACCCACTCCCGCGACATCGCCGCCATGCGGGTGTACGACCGGCTCAACGCGGCGTTCCCGGACCAGCGGGTCACCCACCAGGTCGTCGTGCGTGCCGACGCCGCGCGATCCGGCGAGGTCGGCGGGGCTCTGCGGGAGCTGGCCCGACGCGCCGACGCCGACCCGCTGTTCAGCGGCGCCTCGCGGGTGCGGACCTCCGCCGACCACCGGATCAGTACGCTCGAGCTGAAGGTGCCGCACCTGGGCAACTCCGACCAGGCGTACGACTCCCTCGACCACCTGCGCGAGGACTACCTCCCCGCGACCGTCGGCCGGATCGACGGGGCGGAGTTCGGAGTGAGTGGCGACGTCGCCCGGTACGCCGACTATCCCGCGCACCAGAACGGCAAACTCCCGCTGGTCCTCGGCGCGTTGCTGCTGGTGACCTTCGCGATGACCGCGTACGCGTTCCGCTCGCTGGTGCTGGCCCTGATCGGGGTCCTGCTGAACGTGCTGTCCGCGGCGGCCGCGCTCGGTCTGCTCGTCCTGGTCTTCCAGGGGACCTGGGCCGAGGGGCTGCTGGACTTCCACTCCACCGGTTCGATCGGATCGCGCGTACCGCTGTTCCTCTTCGTGATCCTCTTCGGACTCTCGATGGACTACCAGGTGTTCGTGGTGAGCCGGATCAGGGAGGCCGTACTCGCGGGCGCGGCCACGAGGCAGGCCGTGCTGGACGGCATCCGGAAGTCGGCCAGTGTGGTGACGAGTGCGGCGGTGGTGATGACGACCGTCTTCGTGAGCTTCGTCTTCCTCCACATCATCGAGATGAAGCAGATCGGCTTCGTCCTCGCGGCGGCCGTGCTGCTCGACGCCTTCATCGTCCGGATCATGGTCCTCCCATCGGCGATGCTGCTGCTCGGTGAGGCGAGCTGGTGGCCGTCACGGGCGGCGGGTCGGACGGCGGGACGGACGGCGGGTCGGGCGGCTGGGCGCATGGCGGCGGCTTCGGCCGACACGGCCGACGGACGACCGGCGGTCGACGTACGTTGATCGGTATGACCGCTCTCGCCACCCCCTTGGCCGACGCCTTCTGGGCCACGTCGCTGCGCCGGTGGAACGCCGTGTGCTGGGTGCTGTTCGGTGCGATGGCCGTCGGCCTGGTGACGACGGTCCCGGCCAGCGGGAGCAAGTACGAGGCGCTCGCGCTGCTCAGCTGCGTGGTGCTGTGCTACGCGGTGCTCGACCGCTTCCCGGGGAACCGTGTCATACGGCCGCGGGTCTATCTCTCGGCGCTCGTGCTCGCGCTCGGCGGGCTGGCCTATCTGGGCAGCAGCTACGCGGCGCTGTTCATGGTGACGCTGCCGCACTACTGGATGTTCGGGCGCACACCGCGGGTCTCGATGGGGTTCCTCGGGCTGGCCACCGGTGCCACGCTGGCCGGGAGTCTGATCCGGCAGGGCTGGACCGCGGAATTCTTCGGCGAGACGATGGTGTCCACCCTGGTCGTGGTCGCGGTGGGCGTACTGATCGGCCTGTGGGCGCACTCGGTCGTCGCGCAGAGCAGTGAACGGGCGCGGCTGATCGAGGAGTTGGAGCGTACGCAGGCGCAGCTGTCCGAGGCCCACCAGCGGCAGGGCGCGGCCGACGAACGGGAACGCATCGCACGGGACATCCACGACACGCTCGCGCAGGGCTTCGCGTCGATCATCGTGCTCGCGGAGGCGGCCCAGGCGGGCATTCACCACGATCCGGCGACCAGCGCCCAGCAACTGCGGTCGATCGAGTCCACCGCCCGGGAAAACCTCACCGAGGCCCGGGAGTTGGTCGGCTCGGCGCGGCAGCCGGGCCCCGGCCAGGTGGCGGGCGGCTCGGTGGCGCGGACCCTGCGCCGTACGCTGGACCGCTTCGCGGAGGACACCGGACTGGCGGTGGACGCCGACCTGGCGGACCTCGAGTGCGACCAGCAGACCCGTATCGCGCTGCTGCGCTGCACCCAGGAGTCCCTGGCCAACGTGCGCAAACACGCGCGCGCGTCCATGGTCGGCGTGGTGCTGGCGCGGCGTCCGCACGGCGTGGAGCTGGAGATCACCGACGACGGAACCGGGTTCCTGGTCGGGGAGTCGACGGGCTTCGGACTCGACGGCATGCGCAAGCGACTGGCGGAGCTGGGCGGGAGGCTCACGGTGACGAGTTCGGTGGGCGACGGGACGCGGATCCTGGCGATGATCCCCATGGCGGGCGAGGTGGAGGCATGAGAGGCATGGGGGACATAGGAGGCATAGGGGGCATGAGCGAGGGCGGTCTGCGGATCGTCGTGGTGGACGATCACACCGTGATGCGGGCCGGGGTGATCGCCCTGCTCGCCGCCGAGGACAGCATCGAGATCGTCGGCGAGGCGGGTGACGGACGCGCGGCGCTCGAACTCGTCGAGCGGTACGACCCCGACGTGGCCCTGGTCGATCTGCGGATGCCCGTGCTGGACGGGGTGGCGACGACGACCGAGATCGTCGCCCGGTATCCGCGTACCCGGGTGCTGATCCTGACCACGTACGACACCGACACGGAGATCGAGCGCGGGGTGGAGGCCGGTGCCATCGGCTATCTGCTCAAGGACACCACCCGCGATCAGCTCGTCGACGCCATCCACGCGGCGGCGCGAGGCGAGACGGTGCTCGCTCCCCGGGTCGCGGAGAAGCTGGTCGCGCGGATGCGGCGGCCCGTTCAGGACCCGCTGACCGAGCGCGAGACCGATGTCCTCAACGCCGTGGCGGACGGTCTCACCAACGCCGAGATCGGACGCCGCCTCGTGATCGCCGAGGCCACGGTGAAGACGCATCTGCTCCGGCTGTTCGCCAAGCTCGATGTGAACGACCGGACGAGGGCGGTGGTGGTGGCCATGGAGCGGGGGATCCTGGAGCGGCCTTAGCGGGCTACAGAGGGTTCTCCCGCAACCAGGTCAGCACCTGGTCGGCGTGCTCGTTCGGCGGGAAGATCGGATAGAAGGCGTGCTCGATCGCGCCATCGCGGATGATCAACGTCAGCCGTTTGTAGAGCGTCAGCCCGCTCACCTCGAACGTGGGCAGACCGAGCGTCCGCGCCAGGCTCCGCGTGGGGTCGGAGAGCATCTCGAACGGCAGGCGGAGCCGCTCGGCGACCTCGCGCTGATAGTCGGTTTCCTGGCTGGACAGCCCGAACACCCGGACCGCACCGGCCGCGAGCAACTCCTGGTAGTGGTCACGGAAGCCGCACGCCTCGGGGGTACAGCCGCGCGCCCCGGGGATCGTGTCCCAGCCCTCGGGCAGGTCGGTGCCCGGACGGCCGGTGAGCGGGTAGATGTAGATCACCGTACGGCCCGGTCCGAGGGCGTCGAGACGGACCGTCGCACCGCCGGTGCTGTGCGCTTCCAGGGGCGGCGCGGACGTCCCGGGCAGATGGGCGGCCGCACCGTCGTCCTCGGGTACGGGCAGGTCGGGCGGCAGGCTCAGGTAGTCGGTCATCAGGCGCTCTCCTTCGTCGGTGGCCGGGACACGGCTGTTGCGATGGGCGGCCTGCCGCAGATGCGTGATCAGCGCCGTCCGGCGCGCGGTGAGCCCCGCGATGCGCCGGGAGAGCTCGTCGATCGCCTCCCGGTACTCGGCCAGTGAGGCCGGGCAGTCATCGGCGTGCCGATGACCGCCGGCGAGACAGTCCAGGAACGGCCGGGTGCGCTCCACGGGCAGCCCTAGTTCGCTGAGCGCCCGGATCTCCCGCACGAGCCGCACATCGTGCTCGCCGTAGTCCCGGTAGCTGTTGGCCAGCCGCTCGGGCGTCAGCAGCCCCAGCGATTCGTAGTAGCGCACCGCTTTGGTCGTCACACCCGCCCGCCGGGCCAGCTCACCGATTCGCACGTCTCTCACCTCGAAGAACGCTAAACCTTGCCCTCGAGGGTAAGGTCAAGTCGAGGTGCCGGTACCGCTGGGCAGTGCTCCGTACCGCTGGGCAGTGCTCCGTCGGCGGCCCGGCCGCTACCCCTTCACCGCTCGTCGGGCGCCGGTTCGGTTACGCGCTTCCGGTAGTGGACGCGGTCGTACTGGCCGTCCCGGCGGCGTTCCGTCACCTCGTATCCGTACCTCGGGTAGATCTCCTGGTTCTCCCACATGAGGGCGTTGGTGTAGAGCCGGATCTCCGGGAGGCCGAGGGCGCGTGCGTGGGTTTCGGCGAAGGTGAGCAGGTGCTTGCCCACGCCCTGGCGGTGGGCGTCGGGGTGTACGGCGATGTTCTCCAGGACGAGGTGGTCGGGCTCGGCCACCAGGACCAGCACGCCCACGACCGGGTCGCCGGTGACGAAGACGCGGCCCGCCGCGATGTCGGCCGCGTGGTCGGCGTCCATGGGGGCCGGGCGGAGCCCGATCCGGGCGACGTAGGGGCGGTATGCCGCGTCGATGACGGCCTTCACGGCGTCGGCGTCGGCGGCCGTCGCGGGGCGGAGGTGGTGGTCCATGGCTCCACAGTGTGCGGCATACGGACGTCAATGTGTGCTGGTCACGGGGCTGGCCTCGGGGGCCGCGAAGGTCAAGCGGGCTGGTGACGGGGCCCCGGAGGTCAGGCGGGCTGGTGACGGGCCCCGGAGGTCAGGCGGGCCAACCTCGGGGGCCGCGGAGGTCAAGCGGCCCGGCCTCGGGGGCCGCGGCGCGTTTGGGCCAGCCATTCCGGGGCCGGCTCGGGGGCACCGTATGCGTCGTGCCAGTTCCACCATTCGTACGGCGGGGTCTGGGGGTAGCCCTCGGGCGAGTCCTCCCATGTCTCCTGCCGTCCGAGCGCGGTCATGTCGAGGTAGCTCCAGGTGCTGCCCAGCGCCTCGTCGCCGCGGGCGTTGATGAAGTAGGTGCGGAACACGCGGTCGCCGTCGCGGATGAACGCGTTCGTGCCGTGCCACTCGTCCACGTCGAAGTCGGCGTCGAAGTCATCGGTGATCGTGTACCAGGGCATCGTCCAGCCCATCCGCGCCTTCACCTGCTCGATCTCCGGCTGCGGGGCGCGCGAGGCGAAGACGAGGGTGGTGTCGCGGGCGTTGAGGTGGGCGAGGTCGCCGACGTGGTCGGCGACCATGGAGCAGCCGCGGCAGGCGTGCTCGGGCCAGCCGTACACGATGGGCTCGAAGAAGGCGCGATAGAGGATCAGCTGACGACGCCCCGCGAACAGGTCGAGCAGGCTCATCCTGCCCTCGGGGCCGTCGAACGCGTACGCCTTCTCCACCGCCAGCCACGGCATCCGCCGGCGCTTGGCGGCCAGTGCGTCACGGGCGCGGGTCAGCCGCTTCTCTTCGCCGAGCAGCTGCTGACGCGCGGCCTCCCACTCCTGCGCCGAAACGATCGCGGGTGACTCCATCGTGACGTTCACCTTCCAGTCCGGTTCCAGTCCGGTCCACGCTCCACCGCCCCCGCCATCCAGGGTCGGCCGTCGTGGGCGAGGGCGCACGCCGGTGCGCCGGAAGTTGAACGTTCGATCGATCAGGGAGTCTTGTTGCCCGTACTCGTTGCTCATGGCAAATCCCCAGGCCAGCGGCCTGGGGATGCCATGCTGTGCGCGCCTACTTGCCGGTGCCGACCGGGTCCACCTTGATGGCGTCGCCGGAGCCGTCGGTGACGGGGACGTTGATGCTCACGGGGAGGGAGTGGGAGTGGGTCTCGTTGGGCGGGGTGACGACGAGGGTGGTGAAGGTCTCGCCGCTGCCGCCGGAGTTGTTCGGCGGGTAGTAGAGCGTGAAGCGGGTCTCCTCGCCCGGCTTGACCTTGGTCTTCGGCGCCGCGATGTCGCTGCGCTCGGCGCTGAGCGAGCCGTTCTTGCTCTTGAGGTCCACGCCGGGGAAGCCCTGGAGGGTGCAGGGGGCGGACCCGTTGTTCTTGAGGTCGACGATCAGCGTGCCCTCACCCATGCCGTGCGAGCTCCTGAACCCGAGCTGCGAGGTCTTGCAGGCGCCCGCACCGGCGCCGCCACCGCCGCCCGCACCGCCATTGCCCTGGTCGCCTCCGGCCGAACCGGACGAGCCCCCGTCCGACGAACCGGAGTCCGAGGAGTCGCTCGCGGCCGAGGAGGGCGAGCTTCCGCCGGCGTCCGCGTTGTCCTGGCACGCGGTCAGACCGAACGCGGCGACAGCGACGACGGCCGCGGCGGCGGCCTTGCGGGCATGGCGAAGGGTGGTGCTGCGGTGCGACATGGGTTCCCTGTTGTCGTGGGCTTCGACCCCGTCCCCCGGGGTCGTGACAGTAAGACTGTCAGTTGACACTGACGATCTACTGCCGCGCCACTAACGCCCCGATAACAGGCTCACAACGCTCTGACCTCGTACTTCGTCGTCCCGACCGCCTTGTAGAGCGAACCCGCGCAATATGAGGGCGAGTTACGTCATGTACCGCATCATCCTCTTTGTCCGGCCGAGCTCCATGGGCGCTGAATCAATCCGGAAGGGCTCCGAAAATTTTCGATGAATGATCCCCGGAAATGATCTCTCATCTCTCCCCCTCATCGATCATTCCCGGATTCGATCAATAAGGAGAGGCGTTGAACAGGAAATACTACCTCCCGAGAGATCACCGGCCACAACAGAGTTTCCGTAATCCTTGCGGAAACCGTTGACACCCCACGGTGCCGGTCCAACACTGTCCGCACCAACAGGCCCCCACCACAACCGAGGAGGAGGAAACATGCACCGGGACGACACCCCCGCCCGGCCGATCAGCCGCAGAAACTTAATCGGCCGGGCCGGCGCCCTGACGCTGGTCACGTCCGGGCTGACGCTGCCCACTATCGGAACCGCGAGCGCCGACACCACCATCACCACGAACCAAACCGGCACCAACAACGGCTTCTACTATTCGTTCTGGACCGACGGCGGTGGGTCGGTCTCCATGACGCTGTCGTCAGGCGGCAGTTACCGGACCTCATGGACCAACTGCGGGAATTTCGTGTGCGGTAAGGGCTGGAGCAACGGCGGACGCAGG
This sequence comes from Streptomyces endocoffeicus, assembly GCF_016741935.1. GTDB lineage: Bacteria > Actinomycetota > Actinomycetes > Streptomycetales > Streptomycetaceae > Streptomyces > Streptomyces endocoffeicus. Next base: position 170,598 of record NZ_JAERRG010000012.1, read on the forward strand.
AGCGTGCAGTACTCGGGCAGCTTCAACCCGTCCGGCAATGGATATCTCTGTCTCTACGGGTGGACCTCGAATCCGCTCGTGGAATACTACGTCGTCGACAACTGGGGTACATACCGGCCCACGGGAACGTACAAGGGCGCCGTCACCAGCGATGGCGGCACGTACGACATCTACCAGACAACGCGCTACAACGCCCCCTCGGTCGAGGGCATCCGGACGTTCAACCAGTACTGGAGCGTCCGGCAGTCGAAGAAAACGGGCGGCACCATCACCACGGGCAATCACTTCGACGCATGGGCCCGGTCCGGAATGGGTCTGGGCACCTTCAAGTACTACATGATCCTCGCGACTGAGGGATATCAGAGCAGCGGGAATTCGAATCTCACCGTGAGCGGATGACATTCCGGTCCGACCCGGCGATCCCGTGCCACCACCACAGAGCCCCAGGCCAACCGCCTGGGGCTGCTTTCTTGTCCGGGCCACGCCACGCTCCCCGGTGCCCGTCGCGGTTCGGGCCCCGCAAGGTTTCGGCAAGGGGTCGGCAAGCCTTCTGTCCGGCCGGCCGGGGAGAGGACCGAGGTCAACGAAAGTCCGTATCCGAAACCCGCACAAGAGATCAACGGGGGGACGCCATGTCGGCGTTGAGCACGATCGCAGATTATTCGTCGGACGAGCCCCGCCAGTGGCTCACACTGGTGGGACGCAAGAAGGTGCTGGCCGTCGTCCACACCATCACCTACGCCAAGCGGCTTCTCGATGTCCTGTCACTCCTGGAGGCCGACTTCCGGCTCCAAGTGGTGTTCACCACGCCACCCCATGCCTTCGGGGACGAAGTGCCGCGCTTCCTCCAACAGTTGGGAAGCCCTGTGCTCCCTTGGTCAGAGGCTACCCACATGACGTTCGACCTCGCCGTGGCAGCGGGTCCGCGCGGAGTGGAGCAGGTGCAAGCGCCCCTGATCACGCTGGGGCACGGTGCCAACTACCTTAAACGCGTGCCCGGGGCGTCGGATGCGGGCGTTGCCGGGCTGCGCAGGCGGGACCTCATGCCCGGCGGGAAGCCTCCGGCCGCTGTGGTCGTACCGCACCAGGCTGATCTGGAAGAGCTGGGCCGACATTGCCCGGAGGCGCTTCAGCTGGCGCACGTGGTTGGCGACCCCGCGCACGACCGGATCACCGCGAGCCTGTCGCGGCGCACCGCGTATCGCCGTGCGCTGGGTCTCGCGGACGGGGAACGGCTGGTGCTCGCCGTCTCCACCTGGGGTCCCCACTCCTTCTTCGGCCGTTTCGAGATGTTGCTGCCGCGCATGGTCGGGGAGCTTCCACCCGGGCGGTACCGTATCGCCGTCCTCGTCCACCCCAACGTCTGGTCGGGCCATGGCCCCTGGCAGGTCAGGACGTGGTTGGCGTGGTGCCGCCGACTCGGGGTCAGCGTGGTGCCGCCAGAGGCCGACTGGCGCAGCGTCCTGATCGCCGCTGACTACATCATGGGCGACCACGGCTCAGTCACCCTCTACGGAACGCTCACCGGAGTGCCGATCCTGTTGACCGGGTCGCCGGAGCCGGAAATCAACCCGCGCTCTCCGGCCGCCACGCTCGCCGTCACCGCCCCGGCGCTGTCCCCGGCTCATCCGCTCCCTGAGCAACTCGACTACGCCGCCGCCGAATACCGCCCGGAGGAGTACGCCGCGATCGCCGCACGCATCACCTCCGAGCCCGGCCGTTTCCACCGCAACATGCGGCGGCTGATGTATCGGCTGATGGGATTGGGCCAGCCCGCCCACGAGCCGCGGGCGATGCCGCTGCCGGAGCCGCCGACGCTGCGAACGTGGTCGTCCGATCGTGGAGAGGCATCGGCATGAGGCGCCCGGCCGGTTGCTTCGTCACCGTGGAATGGTGGGAGGAGGCGCCACCGGATCCGGTGCCCACTCCGTCCGTGTGTCTCTGGACAGGCCCGGCGGCGGGCGGAGGCGTCCTGCTGGCCCGTACCGGTCTCACGGGCATCCGCCGGGCGGCTGTCCTCGACGAGCATCTGACGGTGGACGCCGATGTCTGCGCCGACGCACGCGGGCTGGACTGCGCCGACGTCCTGCGCGGAAGCCGCCCGCGGCCACCCGCCGAGGCGGTGCGGTGGCTTGCGGAGATCGGGCCCGCCGGACCGGGGTGCCGCCTGGCCGCCGTACCGCTGACCGGTGGCGGGTGGGTGGCGCGCGGCGGTACGGACCCGGGCGTGGTGACCCTGCCGTGCCGGGTGCCACCGGAGCAATGGCTCTTCGTGTCCTGCCTGCACGCCTGGCTGGTGGCGGGGCTCCCGCTGAGCGGAATGTTGGAGGCACGCCCGCGGATCACGTACCACCCGGCGATTCCCTGAGCCGACGCGCGTCGGAGGGGCTGGTGACCTCGAACAGCGCAAGCGCCCGGGCCCGGTAGTTCCGTGCCGCCGCCTCTTCCCCGCGGTCCCGGGCGCTGTCTCCGAGCATTTCGAGGGCACGAGCCTGCCAGTGGGCGGCGCCGGATGAGGTGAACACCGCGAGGGCCTCTTCCATCGCCGCCACACCCACCAGGTGCTCACCGGCGCGCGCACGGGCACGTCCCAGGAAGACCAAGGCGCGCGCCGCGTCATGGGGGTCGTTGACGGCCAGCAGGCCGGCGCGCGCATGTGTGAAGTACTCGACGGCCCGGCCCGTGTCATCCTGGGCGAGTGCGATCTCGCCCAGGATGATCCTGGCCAGGGCCACACCGCGGGGGTAGCCGCATGCCTCCCATAAGGCGATGGCCTGGTGCAGATACTCCACGGCACGCGCCATCCGCCGGGCCTCGCGGTGGCAGCCGCCGAGGCCCAGCAACGCCTGCCCCTCATCCCGTACGTCGCCCGCCTCGTGCGCCGCCCGGCGGGACTCCTCATACCACTCGGCCGCGTCGTCCACGCGGCCGGCGGCGCTCAAGCCGATGGCGCCGGAGTTGAGCATCTGGCGCTCGGCTTCGGCGTTGCCGTCTCCTCGGGCCGCCTCCAGGCCGATCTCGTGGGCCTCGATCCACAGGTCGTGGTGGCGCAGCCGAAGGAAGACCGGCCACATGGCGTCCACGAGCTGCCAGGTCATCGCATGCCACTCGCATGCCGCCGCGGCGCGTATCACCGCCATGAGGTTCATCCGGTGGGCATCCAGCCAGGCGAGCGCGCCCGGATCGTCGGTGAAGGGGATGGGTAGCCCGGCGGGGTGGACCACGTCCCTGTCGAGGGTGAACTGCGCGGGTGTGATCAGCTTCTCCGCTTCGGTGGCCGTCTCCAGATACCAGTCGCAGACCCGCCGCAGCGCCTCGGCACGAGTCGTAGCGCTCTCCTCAGCGATCGCCCGGCCGTGGGCGTGGACCCGCACGAGGTCGTGGAAGCGGCAGCTGCCCGGGCCGATGTCCTCCATCAGGTTGGCCTCGACGAGTTCGTCCAGCCGGGCTTCCGCCCATGTCAGGGACTCGGTGCAGGCCGCGGCGGCGCTTCTCGCGTCGAAGGTGCGCAAGGGCAGCGGGCCGAGCCTGCGGTACAAGAGGGCAGCGCCCTCGGTCAGTACGGCGTAGGAAGCGTCCAGCGCGTTGCTCACCGTGGTCTCACCCTCCACTTGCAGCACGGCCAGCCGCTCCGCGTCCCGGGTCAGGGCATCGGCCAGTGTCTTCACGGACTGTCGTGGCCTCGACGCCAGGCGCGCGGAGGCCAGGCAGACGGCCAGGGGCAATCCGGCACACAGCATGACGACCTGACGCACGGCGTGCGGCTCGTTCGCGACGCGGTCGTCACCGATCGCACGACTGAGCAACTCGGCCCCGGCTTCCGGTTCCAGCGGCTCCAACTGGTGCATCGCCGCTCCGTCCATGCGAAGGCCGGTCAGCCTGCGGCGGCTGGTGACCACGGTGAGGCCACCGGGCCCCGCGTGCAGCAGCGGGCGGACCTGCGCGGCCGTGAACGCGTTGTCCAGCAGTACCGCGATCCGGGCGTCAGCGGTCCAAGACCGCCACAGCGACGCCTTTTCGGCCATATCAGCGGGCACCGAGCCGGCACCGAGCGCCCGCAGGAACTGGCTCAGGATCTCACCAGAGCTCGCGGGACCCTCGGTCGAGTGGCCCCGGAGGTCGGCGTAAAGCTGTCCGTCGGGAAACTCGGGCGCGAGTGAGTGGAGCCAGCTGCACACCAATGTCGTCTTGCCGATGCCGGCCGGGCCGCTGACCACGACCAGCGAGCGTGATGTGGTGTCCCGCCCACCGCCGGTCAACTGTGCGTCCAGCGCCGCCAGGTCATCGCCACGGCCGGTGAAGTGGGCGGGGACCGGCAGGAGCTGCCGAGGTGGCGGCACCGCGGGGGCCGCGCCGGTGTGCACATGGATGCCGCCGTGCACATCGCGCGCCTGTACCGCGGGACCCTGAATCCGGGCCCGGTCACCGATCAGGTTCTCATGAGCGTCCCTGGGTACCTGGCCCATCCGTCTGCCCCCCGGTCAGTCGGTCGCCGTTTGTGTGGATCAGTCCGGTCCTACCCTCAACGGGGCTTCCGCGATGCACCCGGGGACGCCCGATGACGTGAATCGGCCAGTACGCCGCGAACGGCATATGGCGGCCTCCCACACCCCGTGCCATGCTCGCTGAAAATGGACAGACCAGCGGGAGGACGCTGGTGGACATCCACTTACTCGGGCCGGTGGAGCTTCGGCTGGAGGGTCGGCGGCTGAAGCTCGGTTCGGACAAGGAACGGGCCCTGCTGGCCGCGTTGGCGCTGGAAGTGGGCCGCCCCGTCTCCATGAACGCGCTCATGGACCGGCTCTGGGACGGCAAGGCTCCACCGCGCGCCCGCGAGAACGCGCACACGTACATCTCACGAGTGCGTAAACATCTACGCCTCGCAGGTACGGGGCCGAGCGCCCCGCGCATCACCAGCCGGGCCCACACCTATGTGCTGGAGACCGACCCCGACGCGGTCGACCTGAACCGCTTCCAGCGCCTCACCGATCTGGCCGGAGCGGCGGCGACGAGCGGCGAAGAAGAACGCGTCGTGGACCTCCTCACCCGAGCCGAAGACCTCTGGCAGGGAGAGGCCCTCGCCGGACTCCCCGGCACCTGGGCCGAAACCGTGCGCGCGATGCTCGCTGAACGCCGTCTCCACACGACCATTTCCCGTATCGCGGCTCTGCACCGGCTCGGTCGTTTCGCCGACTCGATCGGCGAGTTGTCCGCCATGGTGCGCGACCACCCGGAGGACGAGACGCTGGCAGGCCAGTTGATGCTCGCGTACTACGGCAGTGGCCGCTATACGGACGCCTTACGGGTGTACCAGCAGACCCGCCAGCTACTGATGTCGGAATTCGGCTCGCGCCCCGGGGCCGAACTGGAGCGAATCCATCAGAGTGTTCTTGACCGGAAACCGGTGAACAGGCTCGTCCGGACCGCCGCGGCCAGGGCGTCCTCCGAGCCTTCCTCCGAGGCTTCCTCCGTAGGGTATTCCTCCGCTCAGCCTCCGCCGCGGAATCTTCCGTACCAGCCCCCGCTCATCGGAAGGCGCTCCGAACTCGACGTCTTGATGGCGTCCATCGGCACGGAGTCGAGGGAAGGGGCGGTGCTGACGGTGGAAACGGTCAGCGGAATGGCCGGGGTCGGCAAGACGGCGGTCGCGGTGGACACCGCTCGGACTCTGGCTCCTCGATTCCCCGCCGGCCAGGTCTTCCTGGACTTGTGTGGCCATTCCTCCTCCCAGGAACCACTGAGTCCGAGCTCGGCCCTCGCCGCGCTCCTGCGGCTGTTCGGGACGCCCGCCGATACGATTCCCGTCCGATTGGACGAGTTGATCGCCCTGTGGCGGACCACCATCGTCGACCGCCGAGCGGTGATCGTGCTGGACGACGCGGCGGGTCCCGATCAAGTCGCACCGCTGCTGCCCGGCAATTCGCCCTCCCTGACCATCATCACCAGCCGCCGCCACCTGACGGGGCTTCCGCATGCGGTGCCGCTTGCCCTGGATGTACTGCCAACCGATGACGCGATCACTCTCTTCCGGAGTTTCGCGGGTGTGGCACGGACCCAGGACATCACGGAGACCGCTCGCATTGTGCGCCTATGCGGTCATCTGCCGCTCGCCATCGAATTGGTGGCCAACCGCTTCCGTTCCCGCCCCTCCTGGACCCTGACCACCCTGGGCGAGCGCCTGGCCCGCAGCCCCGGCCCCCTGGGCGAGATCCGCAACGCCGACCAGGAGATTTTGCGTGCTTTCGCCCTCTCCTACCGAGCCCTCGACGCAGCACAGCGCACCACGTTCCGGCGCTTGGGTCTCCATCCGGGGCTCGACTTCACGTCCGAGTCGGCCGCCGCGCTGCTCGACCTGCCGGCCAAGGAAACCGAGCGGCTGATTGAATCCCTGCTGGAGTGTCATCTCCTCCGGGAACCGACACCTGACCGGTATCGGTTTCATGACCTTCTGGGCGACTACGCTCGAATGCTCGCCTTTTCGGAAGACGATGAGTGGGAGCGCGAGCGGGCTCTGGTCCGGCTGATCACCTTCTATCTGCGGGCCGCGGAGCAGGCCGACCGCGTGGCATACCCACGGAGGATCCGGCTCGCCGCGGACGGCGCGGACCAGCTTCCGGCCCTTTCCCTCATGCGGAACGCCGATGAGGCGCGCGCCTGGTTCGCCACCGAACGTGGCAATCTGCTGGCCGCCGAGCGCCATGCCCGCACCCACGACTCGCCGGAGTCCGCAGCCCGACTCGCCCACGCCTTGGCCGGTTTCCTGGAGGCCGAGTGCCATTGGCAGGACGCCGCCGACATCCTCCAGCACACCGCCGACCACTGGTCCCGCACCGGCGACCAACCAGCCCTGTGCCACGCCCTGCTCCACCTCAGCTCCAACCACGCCAACACGAGCCGCTACGCGCAGGCCGTGGCGGCGGGCGAGCGGGCACTGGAGATCGCGCGGGGGACGGGAGACCGGGACGCGGAGTGGGAGGCGTATCGGATCCTGGGGGTGATTCATTGGCATATGGGCGAGAACGAGACGGCTGTGGTGCTGCACCAAAAGGCTTTGGCCATCGGTGTGGCGACGGGCAACGTCCTGAACCAGGCCAGGTCTCGGAACAATACCGCGATATCTCTGCTCGCCCTCGGGGAGCCGGATCGCGCGCTTGACCACTTCCAGAACGCGATATCAGGTTTCCGGACCGCAGGCGATGAGGCCAGCGTTGTGAGAACGCTCAACAATGTTGGCGACCTGCACACAATCCGAGGGAACCACACACAAGCCCGGAAGACTTTCGAGGAATTGCTCCCCCTGACAGAGTCAGCCGGAAACGCCTACGCCCAGGCAATGGTACGCACCAACTTGGCCGCGAATCTCGCCGAAACCGGCGAAACCGACCGCGCACTGGCACTCCATCAACAGGCGCTGACAGAATTTCGCATCCTAGGGGACAGAAAGAGTCAGGCGACAGCATACAACGGGCTCGGGGAAGCACACTTCAAGAAGGGCTCTGTTGACGCATCCGTCGAGAACCATGCGAAGGCCCTGGACATCGCCCGCGACATCGGAACAACCCAGGAAATTACGCGCGCCCTGCGCGGGCTGGGGCAAAGCGAACTCGCCAGCGGCCGACTCGAGTCCGCGACCGAGCACCTGGAAGCGGCCATAGCCGCCGCGGACAAGGCCAATGCCCGCGATGAGGGGGCCAGAGCACAGGGGACCCTCGCGGAGGTGCGGGCGACGACGGGTGATATCGCGGAAGCCCGGGAACTACTGCGGCAGGCGCTCTCTGTATTGAGTGGGTTGAACGAACGAGAAGCGAAGAGACTACACAAACTCCTGGCCAGAATCGATCATGGAGAAACAGAATTCACGACTCGTCAGTAAGTTAATCCCCGGTAGTGCGTAGCACTGGATGTCGCACACCTGTCCATCACTTGCGCGTTTGAAATTCTTCGCGGGGAGTACTAACCTCGCAGGCGCAATGATCATGGAACCCAAAGAAATTGGCGAGGACAGGTGCGCACATTGAAACCCTCCATGACCCGGCTTCGAGCAGTGACGTTTCACTCGGTTTTTGCCTGCATGCCGACTCTGCTCGCGTGGTGGGGACTAGTTAGCCGGTAGCCCAAATACAGCGGAGCCAGATGATGAGTGCGGCTGCGGTGACCGTGCCGAGTTGGACGTAGCCGCACTTGTCGAACCTGGTCGTGTTGCGCTCCTTGCCGAAACCGGGCGGCCATTCCGCCGGCCTTCCCCCGCCGGGCCCGGTTGGCGGCTTGGCCGGCCTTCTCGGCGGTGGCGTACTACTCGGGGTCGATGGTCGGTGTGCGGAGAGTGCGGCGGACGGTGTCGCGGAGCCAGCGGTGGGCGCCGTCGGCCGTGTGTCGGGGATGCCAGGCCATGCCGATGGTCAGGGGTGGCAGCGCCAGCGGGATGTCGAGGAGGCGCAGTCCGAGGGCGTTGGCGTCGTGGGTGAGGGGCGAGGGGGCCGCGCCGGGGAGTGCGGCGGGTACGAGGCAGACGAGGTCGCCGCGGGCGGCGAGGGTCATCGCGGCCAGGTGGCTGGGGAGGACGACGCTGACCCGCCGGTGGAGGTTCAGCTCGGCGAGGGCGGTGTCGAGGGGGCCGGTGAACCGGCCGCGGCGGCTGACCGCGACGTGTTGGGCGGCGGCGAGCCGGGCTGGGGTCAGCGGCCCCTCGGTGAGTGGATGGCCGGGCCGGACGGCCGCGACCATGCGGAGGCCGACCAGTTCTTCGACCTGGGTCTCGGGGTCCACATGGTCGATGGATCCGATCTCCAGGTCGATCCGGCCATCGCGCAGCGCGGGTCCGGCCTCCAGTTCTTCGGCCCGGATCCGGAATGAGACCCCCGGCGCCTCCCGCCGGGCCAGTCGCAGCAGCCCGGGGGCCAGTGCCGCGCCGACCAGGTCGGCGGCCTGGAGGGTGAAGGTGCCGCGGAGGCTAGCGGGGTCGACGCTCGCGCCGGGGCTGAGCAGCGCTCCCAGGCTGCGTACCACTGTGGCGGCTTCCTCGCGCAGGGCCTGGGCGCGTGGGGTGGGAACCATGGTCTGTCCGGCCCGGACCAGGAGGGGGTCCTGGAGGACACGGCGCAGCCGGGCGAGGGTGCGGCTCATGGCGGCGGGTGAGGTGTGCAGACGGGCGGCGGCGCGGGTCACGCTCTGCTCGGCCAGCAGAGCGTCCAGCGCGATGGCGAGATTGGCGTCGATGACCGGATCCGGGCTGTTCACCAGCATCATTCCATTTCGAGCAATGATTCCGTGCCGAAGTTCCCATTGTGGCAGCACGGAGAGCCTCAGCAGGATGAGGGCCTACCCGAACCGGCACGACCTGCGAGGTTTTGTTGATCGTCATCACTGCTCCCACCGGGAACATCGGCCGTCACCTGCTCTCCCGGCTCCTGGAGTCCGCTCCCGCCGCGGGTGAGGAACTGCGCGTGATCGTGCGCGATCCCGCCCGGCTTCCGGACGCGGCGCGCGGCCGCGTCGAGGTGGTCACCGGATCGCATGCGGAAGCCGGTGTCCTCGACCGGGCCTTCGAGGGTGCGGACGCCGTCTTCTGGCTCGTCCCCCCGGACGCGTCCCTGACCCCGTACGACACGTACAGCGGTTTCACCCTCCCCGCCCTCAAGGCGCTCGCCGCCCACGGCGTCGGCCATGTCGTCGGCGTCTCCGCGCTCGGCCGCGGCACCCCGCTCGCCGACCGGGCCGGCCTCGTCACCGCCTCCCTCGCCATGGACGACCTCATCGCCGGCACCGGCGTCGCCTACCGGGCGCTGGCCTGCCCGTCCTTCTTCGAGAACCTCCTGGAGGAAGCCGACTCGATCCGCGAGAAGGGCGTCTTCACCGACTCCGTCGACGCCGACCGCAAGGCCCCCATGGTCGCTGTCGCCGACATCGCGGCCACCGCCGCCGGCCTGCTGCTGAACCGCTCGTGGACCGGCACCGACAGCGTCCCGGTCCTCGGGCCGCGGGACCTGTCCCCCAACGACCTGGCCCGCATCATGACCGAACAGCTCGGCCGCCCCGTCCGCTACGAACGCCAGCCGCTCGACGAGCTGTCCACCACCCTCGTCGGCCACGGCCTCAACGAGGCATTCGTCCAGGGCATCGTCGACATGAAGCGGGCCAAGGACGAGGGCCTCGACGCCGGCGTCGCCCGCACCGCGGACACCACCTCCGCCACCGGTTTCGAGCAGTGGTGCGCCCAGACCCTCAAGCCCGCCGTCCTCGTCTGAAGTCCCTTAGGAGCCACGTTGCTGCCCGCTGAGAAGTCCGAACCGCCGGTCACGGCGTTCATGCTGGTCAAGACCACACCGGAATGGCTCGCGCTAACCGTCCAGGAACGCGTGGACGCCTTCACCACCCAGGTCCTGCCGGCCATCGAGGCCAAGACCACCGGAGTCCGGTCACGCTTCTACGACACGGAGTTCTACTCCGCGCGCGTCACCGACGTCTGGGTGTGGGAGGCCGAAGACCACCACACCTACCAGCGCCTCATCGACGCACTGCGCGAAACCCCCTTCTGGGACCGCTACTTCGAGGTCGTCGACCTTCTCGTCGGCACCGAGAACGGCTATGCGCGGACCTACGGTCTCGAACCCGTCGCCACTATCACCACCTGACAGCTGTCCGGGGAGGAGTGGTCCGGCCGAGTCCCGGCTCTTCGAAAACCCCGCGCCGTGGGCGGGCTCGCGTCGTTAGGATCCGCGCATGGCCACAGCCGATCACACAGTCCTCCACGTCCTTACGGGCTACCGGCCGAAGACCACCGCGGAATGCGCCGACGTCCAACGGGTGCGCGGCGTCATCGAGGGGGGCGCGCCCTGGGACCGGACGAGTCCCCTCCACATCACCGCCTCCGCCCTGATCGTGCACCCCGACAGCGGCCGAGTGCTGCTGCGTTGGCACCAGCGCCACCAGTCGTGGCTGCTGGTCGGCGGGCATGGCGACCCGGGTGAGTACGACCCGCTCGCCATCGCGCTGCGGGAGGGGCGGGAGGAGACGGGGCTGCCCGATCTGGCCCCGTGGCCGGACCCCGAGGTGCGGCATCTGGTGATCGTCCCGGTCCCCGCGAACAGCCGGGAGCCGGCGCATGAGCACGCCGATGTGCGCTTCGTGCTGGCCACCAGCGCTCCCGAGGCGGTACGGCCGGAGAACCCGGACGCGCCGCTGCGCTGGCTGACGCCGGACGAGGCGCGGATGGCGATCACGGAGGCGAACATCCTGGACACCCTGTCCAGGGTGGAGCCCCTGCTGGCACGCTGATCGCTCAACAGCCCGGCGTCACGTCTGATCCATGCCTGCGTCCCGCCTGATTCATGCCCGCCTCATGCCTGCTCATGCCTGCGGCGTGCTGAAGGCCTGGGCGACCGCGAGGCTGTCCTCGTAGACGTGATACCGGGTGACAAGGCCGCCCTCGAACGTGAGACGCAGGGCGAACCGCGCACGATAGGCCCGCCCGGTGGACCGGGCGGTCTGGCGGATCTCGCCCAGCACGACCGCGTCGTCGCCGTCGACGAGAACCCGCTCGACCTCGGTGGCCGCCTCCCCGGGCACATGGTGCCGGGCCAACTCCCGGAAGTGGTCCGCCACGTCCGCACGGGTGGACCGATGCCGGATCCACGGGGTGGCGGCGCGCCCGTGCTCGCCCTCCGGCCAGTCCAGCTTCCAGTCGCTGCGCTCGGCATACAGCCCGGCGATCCGCTCGGGGTCGCCCTCACCGATGCGGCGCAGCAGTTCCTCCACCAGGGCGCGGGTGGTCATGGGCGCGGCCAAGGACATGGTGATCCCTCCGATCGGAAACCTTGCGGGGAGCGATCACCATGCTGCCCAGCGCAGCGGTTCGGTGCGATTACGTCCGAGGTAATGACGTCGGCGGGGTCAGCGCCAGAGGGAGATGGCCAGTCCCAGTCCGCCCAGGGCTATGGCGATTCGGAGGGGGGTTTCGGGGAGGTGGCGGACGGCCAGGGGGCCCAGGCGGCTGCCCAGGAGGGCGCCCAGGCCCAGGGTGGCGGCGGCGGGCCAGTTGACGGGGGCGACGGCTACGTAGGCGACTGCCGCCGTTACGTTGGCCGCGCCGGTGGCGATGTTCTTGACGGCGTTGGTGACCGGGAAGGGTTCCGTGGCCGTCAGGGAGAGTACGGCCAGCATCAGGACGCCCGAGGCCGCGCCGAAGTAGCCGCCGTAGAGGCCGACCAGCAGGACCGCGCAGGCCAGCGGGAGGGTGGGGCGGGCGGTGTGGGCGAGGGGGCGTGAGCGGGAGGCCATGAGCCGGCGGAGCGGGTCGCGGACCAGGATCAGCACCGAGCCGAGGGCGATCAGCCACGGTACGACGGCCTCGAAGGCGGAGGACGGGGTGCCCAGCAGCAGGGCGGCCCCGACCGCGCCGCCCAGTGCCGCGATGGCGGCGAGCCGGAGGAGGCGGTCGCGCTGGCCGCGGAGTTCGGTGCGGGATCCGGCCGCGGTCCCGACGGTGTTGGAGAACAGCGCCACCGTGTTGGTCACATTCGCGGCCACCGGCGGCAGTCCTACCGCCAGCAGCGCCGGATAGCTGAACAGCGAGGCCAGCCCCGCGATCGAACCGGCGAGCCCGGAGGCCACACCAGCCGACACCAGCAGTGCCGCGGAGCCGATGCCCATCCGTTCCCCACCCCTGTGCCGGTGCCCTGTGCGCCGCGTCGGCGGCGCCGCTTCATCCTCCAGGGAGGGCTGTCTTCTATGCAAGACAGTGTTCATATGGGTGAACTCGGTGGCACAGGGGTGCTTGTGCGTGGTGTTACCAGGTCAGGGCGGTCTGCGCGTCCGTCTGCCAGTACGTGACCTTCGCGGCGCTGTCGACGTAGACCGAGCCGCCGGGCAGTTCGACCGGCTTGGGGTCCTCGCTGCCGTCGATGAAGACCTCGAGCGAGTCGACCTTGCCGCCCTCGTCGCCCGAGCCGTCCGCCGCGGAGGTGGTGATGCCCGCGTAGGCGCTCTCGCCCGGGGCGAGCATGACCACGGCCTGCGGCTTGCTGTCCTCGTTCACCGGGGTGGCGGCCTGCGCGTCGGCGCCGAACTTCAGGCCCGGGTAGCCGACCAGCTTGCAGTCCACGCCGGCCTTGTTGGTCGCCTTGAGCAGCATGTGGTTGATGGGGCTCTTGACGTTCTGGACGGTGATGGCCGTCTTGTTGATGTCGCAGTCGCCGACCGGCTCGGCCTCGGAGCCGCCCCCGGACTTCTGGGTCTGCGACTTGGCGTCCTTGACGCCCGCGGCGCCCTCCTTGCCGCCCTTGTCGGCCTGGCTCCCGTTGCCGGCCTGGCTCCCCGCGCCGGCCTGGTTCTCCTTGCCGGCCTGGTTCTCCTTGCCGGCCTCGTCCTTGCCCGCGCCCTGTCCGTCCGTGGCGGACGCGGGGGCGGTGGCCGACGAGTTCGCCTTGTCCGCCTTGTCGGAGCCGCCGTCTCCGCCCCCGCCGCACGCCGCGGTCAGGCTCAGGGCGGCAGCGGCCACGATGGAGGCGGCGATCGTACGGACGGTGCGGCCGCGGCGGTAAGCGGTGACGTTCATGGCGGGCTCCCCCAATGGGTCGGCGGTCCGGCCGGTGTTCCGCACCGGCCCTCGGTATGGCCATGAGCTTTCCGTGGTCCGCTGCCGTATCACTGCCGTCCCGACACCGTTCCGCTAACGCGCCGCTAACGGAACTTCCCCGTCCGGACCGGCCAGTTCACCCTCGTGCGTCACCCTGGCGCACATCACCGTTCCGCCACGTACTGGACGGCATGGTCCGCCGGGGCGCCAGCCGACCTAATGTAGGTCTTCGACAGGGCCGTTCGAGACGCGGAAAAAACAGCGCGGGAGAGGCGCGGGAGAGGGGATCGGCGATGCCGCTGGCCACCGGGGATCCGGAATCCATAGGCGGCTACGCCCTGCTCGACCGGCTCGGGGCGGGCGGCATGGGCGTCGTGTACCTCGGGCGTGCGGCCTCGGGGCGGCAGGTCGCGATCAAGCTGGTCCATGAGCAGTACGCGCAGGACGAGGAGTTCCGCACCCGCTTCCGGCAGGAGGTCGCGGCGGCGCGCCGGGTGAGCGGGGCGTTCACCGCCCCCGTCGTGGACGCCGATCCGGAGGCCGACCGGCCGTGGATGGCCACCCTGTACGTACCGGGGCAGACCCTCTCCGAGGTCGTCCGGAGGAACGGCCCCTTGAGCGGGCGGGAGTTGCGGACGCTCGGCCTCGGGCTGGTCGAGGCGCTGCGCGACATCCACCGGGCCGGGGTGGTGCACCGGGACCTCAAGCCCGCCAACATCCTGATGGCCGAGGACGGTCCGCGCGTCATCGACTTCGGCATCTCCCGCGCCGTCGACAGCCAGACGCTCACCGTCACCATCGGGCGGGTGCTCGGCACCCCGCCGTTCATGTCGCCGGAGCAGCTGCGCAGTCCGCGCGGCGTCACGGGGGCGTCGGACGTCTTCTCGCTGGGCTCGCTGCTGGTGTACGCGGCGCGGGGCAGCAGCCCGTTCGAGTCGGACAGCCCCTATCTGTCGGGCTACCAGGTGATGTACGAGCATCCGACGCTGGAAGGGGTCCCGGAACCGCTGCGGCCCATCGCCGAGCGCTGTCTGGCCAAGGAGCCGGAGGCCCGGCCGGTCCTGGACGAGCTGCATCGCATGCTGCGCGAGCTGTCGGACTTCCCGGCGGCTTCCCCGTCGGCGGCCGATGGCTCCGTAACGGTCGACGGGCATGGGGCGGTCGGCAGCCCCGGGGCGGCCCACGGCCCGGCGACGCCCCACGGCCCGGCGACGCCCGCCTTCGGCCCTCCTCCAGCCTCCCCGGCCCCGGGCCCGGTCCCATCCCCGGTCCCGGCCTCGGTCCCATCCCCCGCCCCGGCCCACGACCCCCAGCCCCCCGCGTCCCGGCGGACCGTGCCGAAGCGAGGCGCCCGGCGGCGGCTCGTCGTCACCACCGCCGGGGTGGCCCTGACCGTCACCGGGCTGATCGTCGCCGCGGCGGTCTTCGCCCCGGACGGGACGGGCTCGTCGGGCGACGACGCGTCCGCCACCACCGACGCCGCGCACTCCCAGCAGCCCGCCTCGCTTCCCAAGGGCTGGCAGCCATGGCGGACGGATCTGCGGGTCGGGACCGAGGGGCCGCCCCTCGTCTACGACGAGCCCGGATGTGTCCCGGAGGACGGCCGGACCCTGTACTGCGGCGGCAGCGGGTTCACGGTCGCCAGGGTCGACGCCGGCACCGGCCGCGTCCAGTGGCGATGGGGCACCCGCCCCCAGCTGGCGCGGCCCATCGGGGTGCGGGACGGGATCGTCTACACCTACCGGGAGGCGGAGGGGGACGGCGGGCGGCTTGTGGTGGCACTGGACGCCGCCACCAAGAAGCAGCGGTGGGAGCGGAGCATCAGCGGCTCCGCCTCGGTGCGCATCTTCCCCGGCGGGGTGCTGACGCTGTCGGCGGATGGCCGGGAGCTCGTCGCCTACGGGCCATCGGGTGCGCGGCTGTGGCAGTCGCCCGCGCTCGAGGGGAGGTTCTGCGAGCCGACGGTGCTGGGCGGCGCACCGTACGCCCTGTGCGCGCCCAGCGGCTCCGACGGCCTGGCCGCCGAGGGCCCGTACGACCTGCTGCGGCTCGACCCCTCCGACGGCACGCGGCGCACGCTCACCACCCTCCCGGCGAAGACGCTGACCCTGGGCGCGGTCCAGGGCAAGCCGCTGTTCCTGATCCCGCAGACCGCGAAGGAGGTCTACGACTCGGGGTACGAGCGCCCGTACAAGGCCATGGTGCGGGTGGATCCGCGCACCGGCGAGACCACGCGGATCCCGCTGAAGCGCCCCGTGCTCGGCAGGCCGACCCTGCTGCACGGCACCGTCTACTTCGTCCGTCCCAACGGCACGGTCACCGCGGTGGCGGCGGACAGCGGCCGGGAGCTGTGGCAGCGGGCGACGGAAACGGAGAGCCTGTCCGAGCCGGTGCTGTCCCGGCGGTACGGGCAGCTGTACTTCGCCAACCGCTTCGGCCGTCTGCTGGCGCTGGCCGTGGACGACGGCAAGGAGGCGTGGCGTACGGCCGCGCTGAACGACCCCGGGACCGCGGCGCAGGACGCGGAGCCGAGGGTCGTGCTCGTCAAGGACGCGATCGTGGCGACGGCCGGGGACACGGCGTTCTCCGTACGGCCGGACCGTCCGTCGGTTCATCCGTCGGTTCATCCGTCGGCCCGGCCGTCGTCCTGAGCGGCGCGGTGTGACACCCCCGGCCGCGCCGCTGCGCCGCTACGCCGGGGTGGCCGGGCCCACGAGTTCGTCCAGGACGTCCGTCATCGTGACGAAGCCCAGGACCGTGCCGGTGTCGGCCGTCACGGCGGCCAGGTGGGCGCCGGTGGCGCGCATGGTGGTGAGGGTGTCGTCCAGCGGGGTGTCGGCGCGCACGCGGGGCACGGTGTGGACGGCGGTGCGGGGGAAGGGGCGGTCCCGGTCGGCGATGCCGAGGGTGTCCTTGATGTGCAGATAGCCCAGGATGGCGCCGCCGGGTCCGGTGACCGGGAGGCGGGAGCAGCCGGAGGCGGCCGCCGTGCGTTCCAGTCGGTCGGGGGTGACGCGGTGGTCGACGGTGACCATCTCGTCGAGGGGGACGAGGATGTCGCCGACCCGCCGGGTGCCCAGTTCCAGGGCGTCGCGCAGCCGCTCGCCACCGGACTTGTCCAGCAGCCCGGCCTCGCTGGAGTCCCGTACCAGCCGGATGAGTTCGGCGTCGGTGAAGACCGACTCGACCTCGTCCTTGGGCTCGACCTTCAGCAGCCGCAGCAGCGCGTTGGCGAAGGCGTTGACGCCGAAGACGACGGGGCGCAGGAGGCGGGTGAGGGCCACCAGCGGCGGGCCGAGGAGGAGCGCGGTGCGCTCGGGCGCGGCGAGGGCGATGTTCTTGGGGACCATCTCGCCGACGAGCATGTGGAGATACGTGGCCGCCGTGAGCGCGATGACGAACGCGATCGGATGCACCAGGGCCTCGGGGACGTGAACGGCGTCGAAGCCGGGCTCCAGCAGATGGGCGATGGCCGGTTCGGCGACCGCGCCCAGCACCAGGGAGGAGATGGTGATGCCGAGCTGGGCGGTGGCCATCAGCGCGGACAGGTGCTCCAGCGCCCACAGCACACCGCGCGCCCGCTTCTCCCCCGCCTGGGCACGCGGTTCGATCTGGCTGCGGCGCACGGAGATCAGGGCGAATTCGGCGCCGACGAAGAAGGCGTTGGTGAGGAGGGTGAGGGCACCGATGGTGAGTTGGACGACGGTCATCGGGCGGCCTCGGGGTGCTCAGTGGTCTGGACGGCCTCGGCGGGCTGGGCGGGCTCGGCGGGCTCAGTGGCCTCGGCGGCCTTCGTGATCCGTACGCGGTCGGCGCGGTGGTGGTCCACCTTCAGGACCGTGAGCTGCCAGCCGTCGTCCGTCTCGAAGGTGTCCCCGGCCGCCGGGATCCGCCCCAGGGCCGTGGCCAGCAGGCCCGCCACGGTTTCGTACGGGCCCTCGGGGGCGGTCAGGCCGATGCCGGTGAGCTCGTCCAGCCGTACGCCGCCGTCCGTCTCCCAGGCGCCGGGGCCGAGAGGCACCAGGCCGGGGGTCTCGTCGGTGTCGTGTTCGTCGCGGACGTCGCCGACGATCTCCTCGACGATGTCCTCCAGGGTGGCGATGCCCGCGGTGCCCCCGTACTCGTCGATGACGACGGCCATGGTGTGCGCACGGCGCAGCCGGTCCAGCAGCCGGTCCACCGGGAGGCTGTCGGGCACCAGGAGCGGGGGCGTGGCCAGGTCGGTGACGGGGGTGGTGGCGCGGCGGGCGGCGTCCAGGGCGAGGACGTCGCGGATGTGCACGGTGCCGACCACCTCGTCCAGGGTGTCGCGGTAGACGGGGAAGCGGGACCGCCCGGTGGCCAGGGTGAGGTTGGCCGCGTCGGCGGCGGTGGCGTGGGCCTCCAGCGCCTGGACGTCCACGCGCGGGGTCATCACGTTCTCGGCGGTGAGCTCGCCCAGGTGGAGCGTACGGACGAACAGCTCGGCCGCGTCCTGCTCCAGCGCGCCCGCGGCGGCCGAGTGGCGGGCCAGCGCGACCAGCTCGTCCGGCGTACGGGCCGAGGCCAGCTCCTCGGCGGGCTCCAGGCCCATGCGGCGCACCAGGCGGTTGGCCGTGTTGTTGAGGTGGTGGATCAGCGGGGCGAAGGCGGCGGTGAAGGCGCGCTGCGGGGAGGCGACCGCCTTGGCCACGTGCAGGGGCCGGGAGATGGCCCAGTTCTTGGGCACCAGCTCCCCGGCGACCATCAGCACCACCGTGGAGACGGCCACGCCCAGCACCACGGCGGTCGTCGACGCCGCGCCCTCGGGCAGGCCGAGCGCGGTGAGCGGGGTTTCGAGGAGGACGGCCAGCGAGGGCTCGGCGAGCATGCCGATCACCAGGGAGGTGACGGTGATGCCCAGCTGGGCCCCGGAAAGCTGGAACGTCAGCCGGCGCACCGCCGTGAGCGCGCTGTCGGCCCCGCGCTCACCGGCCTCGGCGGCGCGCTCCAGGGCGCCACGCTCGACGGTGGTGAGGGAGAACTCGGCGGCCACGAAGAGGGCGCAGGCGAGGGTGAGGGCCAGCGCGAGGAGAAGCAGCAGGATCTCGGTCACCGTGCCAATCCCGTCTGCCCGGTAAGGGGGGCTCCGCTGAGGTGCGGGCGGGGTATGGCACGGGTGGTACTGGGAGGTTCGCCCATTGCGGGTCCGGTGCTCCTTACGTCGCTGGGAAAGTGCTGGGAGGGCGCTAGTAGGTCAAGTGTCCCCACACTCATAGTAAAGGTACAGTAAAGGGACGCGCCCGTCGGGCGACCGCTGCGGCCCGCGCCGGAATCGGCTCCGCGTAACCTGCGGCTTTCCCGTGTCTGCCTGATTGGCCCCGGGGTTGCCTGTCGTCGGCACAGGTTTATCGGCAATACTTCCGGCCGTGGAGCAGAGCACTGGACCGATCATCCCGCCCATGCACACCGCCGGGACGGATCCGGGGTACATCCCCGGCCTGACGTCCCCGCGCCCTGCCGATAAGGAGGAGGACGCCCCGGACAAGGCAGCGGCGGAACAGCCGCCGGAGGAAGTCACCGCCGAGGACGAGCCGGAGCTCGACGAGGAAGAGGGCGTCGAGGCCGAGGCGGAGTCCGACGGCGAAGCCGACGCGTCGAAGGACGTCGTCGCGTCCGACGGGGAAGCGGACGACGACGAGAAGGAGGACGCGGACGAGGACGAGGACACGGACGGCGGGGCCGTCTTCGAGGTGTCCGACCGGCGCGGTGCGATACGAGCCGGGCGCCGCGGGGTCACATTCGAACTCGACGGCGAGAAGGCCGAGTTCGGGTGGGACGAGATCGGCGCGGTGGAGGTCGACACCCCGCGGTTCGGCAAGCGCTTCGGGATCACCGTCTATACGACCAACCGGCGCTGGTACACCGCCGATGTCGAGGCACCGGCCCGCAAGCTCCTCAAGGAGTGGACGGCGGAGCTGGACGCGGTCCTCGACGCGTATTTCGAGGACTCGGAGGACGGCGGGGCCGAGGCGGAAGCCGAGAGCAAGGCCGACGCGGACACCGGCGGCGACGCGGACACCGACACCGGCACCGACACCGACACCGACACCGACACGAAAAGCGACACCGGCACGAAGAGCGACACGAAGAGCGACGACGCCAAGGACGCCACCTCGTAGCGGCCGCCCCCGCGGGTGGCGGTTCACCCGATCCCCGCTGCGCACAACCGTATCCGGCGCCGGGAAAACGGTCTAACGTCGGATTTCAGCAGCGGAACTACGGGGGGCGGCTGCCGCATGACACCGGATGATCCTGTGATCGGTCGCACCGGGGTGCTGCTTCTCGGCACCCGTGGTGCCAGTGGTCCCGGCGAGGTCCTGGTGCGCGTCAGAGGCGGCTCGGAGACGTTCCTCGCCTGGTCCTCCGACCCGCTGCCGCAAGGCGCGTCCGTCCTCGTGATCGACTTCCGCGGCTCCCGCCAGGTCGACGTCATCGAGTGGACCGATCCATTGAACGCGTCGTCCGGCGGGGCCGGCGGCGCCGGTTGAGGAGACGAAGGATGTTCGGTTACCGCGTGCCCGCACCCGACCAGGCGATGCTGATCTCGGGTGGCAGGCGTGGACAAGGGGGTGCGCCGTTTCGCGTGGTGACCGGGCACGGCAAGTTCGTGCTCCCGGTCTTCCGCAAGGTCCGCTTCCTGACCCTGGCGATGTGTGAGGCCGAGGTCGCGGAGAAGTGCGTCAGCCGGCAGGGCATCACGCTGACGGTGCGCGCGGTGATCGCGTTCAAGGTGGGCAATGACACCGAGTCCATCGTCAACGCGGGGCAGCGGTTCCTCTCCGACCAGGAGCAGATGGCGGTGCTGACGGGGCGGATCTTCGCGGGTCATCTGCGGGCCATCATCGGCTCGATGACGGTCGAGGAGCTCATCACCGAGCGGCAGAAGCTGGCCACCGAGGTGCTGGACACCTCCAAGGCGGAGATGGCGAAGATCGGTCTGATCGTGGACTCGTTGCAGATCCAGTCGATCGACGACGGCGACACCGGCTATATCGACGCGATGTCCGCCCCGCACAAGGCCGCCATCCAGCGGCAGGCCCAGATCGCCCAGGCGCAGGCCAGCCAGGCGTCGGCCGAGGCGGAGCAGGAGGCGGCGCGCAACCAGGCCGAGTACGCGCGGCAGACGGCGGTGGTGCAGGCCCAGTACAACGCCGAGGTGGACCGCGCCCAGGCGCAGGCCGCCCAGGCCGGACCGCTGGCGGAGGCGCACGCACAGCAGGAGGTGCTGTCCGCGCGCACGGAGTTGGCCCAGCGGGCGGCCGATCTGCGGCAGCAGCAGCTGGTGGCCGAGATCGTGAAGCCGGCGGAGGCGGAGGCCGAGCGGATCCGGGTGGTGGCGCTGGCCGAGGCGGAGCGGATGAGGATCCAGGCCGAGGCGGCGGCCTCACACGGCCGGGTAGCGCTCGACCGCATGCTGATCGACCAACTGCCGCAGATCGTCAAGGAGGCCGCCTCCGGGCTCTCCGGGGCGAACGTCAACGTCCTCAACGGGGCGGACGGGCTGGGCGAGATCGCGGCGGGCCTGGTCGGCCAGGGGCTGACCATCCTGGACGCGGTACGGCGCAACATGGGTGCCCCGGGCGCGGAGGGCGAGGCCAAGCCGAAGCGGCGGGGCGGGGCGGACGACGGCGCGGTCGAGGTTCGTTAGGGGGTGTCCGGCGGGTTGTGACGCCTGCGGCGGGCTCTTTCCCCTCCCCGCCCCTTCCCACAACTGGGGCTCCGCCCCAGACCCCGGACGCCCTTCGGGCGTGTCCTCAATCTCCCCCAGCTACCGCTGGGAGGTGCCCCCTGGACGGGCTGCATTCAGCCCGTCCGGCGATTGAGGACACGGGACACCCCTTAGGCGCCCCGGTCCCATCCGGGCGTTGCTACCGTGAGAAACCCCAGCCAGCCGAGAGGGCCGAGGAAACGTGACCACTGACCGCCCGCACCGCGTCAGCGTCGCCGGAGTCATCGTGGACGAGCGCGGCCGGGCGCTGCTGATCAAGCGGCGCGACGGCAGCACCTGGGAGCCGCCGGGCGGTGCGCTCGACCCCGACGCCACCATCCCGGACGCCCTGCAGCGCGAGATCCTCGAGGAGACGGGCGTCAAGATCGCGCTTCCGGCCGCGCTCACCGGGGTCTACAAGGACATGACCGACCTCACCGTCTCCCTCGTCTTCCGCTGCGAGGCCCTCGACGGCACCCCCGCCACCGGCCCCCGCACCCGCGCCTGGCGCTGGGCCACCCGCGCCGAGGTCCCCGATCTCGCCGACGAGGCGTACGCCGTGCGCGTCCTGGACGCCCTCGACACCGCCACCCCACCGGCGATCCGTGCCCACGACGGCGTCACGCTGGTCTGACGTACGGCCCGCCTCGTCCGGCGGTCGTCTGACGTACGGCTCACGCGGCCAGCAGCCGCGTCAGCTCGTCCGCCACCGCCCGCGCCGCCGGGCTGGTCCAGCGGCGGCGGTGGCGGGTGAGCTGGACGGGGACCGGGGGGATGGCCGGGCCGTGGACCTCGGCGAGGTAGCCCTCGGCGAGTTGGCGTTCCACCGTGGCGCGGGGGAGCAGCGTCAGGCCGAGGCCCGCGGCGACGCAGGCGCGGGCGGCCTCGATGCTGCCGAAGCGGGTGAGGCGCGGTGCCGGGCCGGGGAGGGTGAGGAGGGTGCGGACGAGGTGGTCGCTGTAGGAGCAGCCCTGTTCATGGACGAAGAAGCTCTGCCCGGCCAGTTCGTCCCAGCCCGCCTCGCGTCCGGCCAGCGGGTGGCCGGGGGCGGCGACGTAGACGAGGGGTTCGCGGGCGATGGGGCGGGCCACCAGGTCGGCGTCGGCCACGTCCTGTTCGAGGAGGAGGACGAGGTCGAGGCGTCCCGTACGCAGCCCCTCGACGGCCGCCGCGCTGCCCGCGGGGTGGAGGTGGACGTCGATACCGGGGTGGCTGCGGCGCAGCGAGGCGATCACGCGGGGGAGGTGCGAGGCGCACAGCGACTCGCCCGCGCCGAGGGCCACCGGGCCCTCCACCGCGCCGTCCGCACCGTCGCCGTTTCCGGCCGCCGCCACCGTGCGCAGCCGGGCCTCGGCGTCCAGGACCTCCTCGGCCTCCGTCAGCAATCGGCGTCCGGCGCTGGTCGGCAGGGCGCCTGAGGGCAGCCGGTCGAAGAGGCGGGTGCCCAGTTCCCGTTCCAGGGTGCGTATCTGGACGGTGACGGTGGACTGGGCGAGATGGAGCTCGGTGGCGGTCGCCGTGAAGCTGCCGGTTCTCGCCAGCGCCGCGAACGTCTTCAGGAGTCGTGTGTCCACGAGAGTCAGGATAGGGGCCCCGACCTGCTCTCATTGGGTTTCTCGATCGACTCCAGCGAAAGGAATCGTTGGACGCGATACCGGGGGCGGTGGAACCGTGGACGGCATGACCGCACCCACCGGACCCACCGCGTCCGCCACCACGTCCGCCACCGCGTTCGCCACATCCACGACGCCCACCGCGTCCACCGCGCCCACGACGCCCAACGCCTCCACCGCCGCCACCCCGGATGTCGACGTACTGCACTACTCCGCCTTCACCACCCGCCCCGACGGCGGCAATCCCGCCGGAGTGGTCCTCGACGCCGCGGCCGTCGCGGACGACGACGCGGCCATGACCGCCATCGCCGCGCGGGTCGGCTACTCGGAGACCGCGTTCATCACCGAACGGGACGAGACCGCGCGCCGCTACCGGCTGCGGTACTTCAGCCCGCTCGCCGAGGTCGCGTTCTGCGGACACGCCACCATCGCCACGGCCGTGGCCCTCGCCGAGCGTGACGGCCCGGGTGAGCTGGTCTTCGACACGGCCTCGGGCGAGATCCGCGTCGCTACCACGGCCGACGGCGACGGGCCGCCCCGCGCCACGCTCACCAGCGTTCCCACCCGCTCGCGCCCCGCCGACCCGGACACGGAGCTCGAGCCGACGCTGGCGGCGCTGGGCTGGTCCGCGGACGACCTGGACCCGGCCCTGCCCCCGCATGTCGCCTTCGCGGGCAACGACCACCTCGTCCTCGCCGCCGCCACCCGCGAGCGACTGGCGGACCTCGACTACGACTTCGACGCGCTCGATGCGGTGATGCGGCGGCGCGGCTGGACGACGGTGCATCTGGTGTGGCGTGAGCCCGCGGACGGCTCTGCCGAGAGCATGGCCTTCCACGCCCGCGATCCGTTCCCCGTCGGCGGGGTGGTCGAGGACCCGGCCACCGGCGCCGCGGCCGCCGCCTTCGGCGGCTATCTGCGGGTACTCGGCCTGGTCGGCGGCCGGACCAGGATCCGTATCCGCCAGGGCGAGGACATGGGCCGCCCCAGCGACCTCCTGCTCGACATCACGCCCGACGACCCCCGGGCGCGGGTCAGCGGCCAGGCCGTCCCGATCCCGCGGAACGGGCGATGAACGATCCCGCGGACCGCGTGAGAAGAGGACCGCGTGAGAAGAGGAACCGTACGAGAAGAGGAACGGTGTGATGAAGACGCGCTACTACCACCTGCCGCGCCTCACCGGCGTGGACGCCCTCCGGCTGGACGAGCGCGACGTGCCCGCCCCCGGACCGCGTGAGGTGCTGGTCCGGATGCGGGCCTGGTCGCTCAACTACCGGGACCTGATGATCGCGTCGGACACGTACGGACGTGCGCTGAAGCCCGATGTCGTACCGCTGTCCGACGGCGCGGGCGAGGTCGTGGACGCCGGTTCCGAGGTCACCCGGTGGCGGGAGGGCGACCGGGTCGCCGGGATCTTCATGCCCGGCTGGCTCTCCGGGCCGCCCGCCGCGCGGAAGACGGCGGGCGCGCTGGGCGGCCCGGCGGACGGGGTACTCGCGGAGTACGTCCTCTTCGACCAGGAGGCCCTGGTCGCCGCCCCCGCGCAGCTGGACTTCGCCGAGACCGCGACGCTGCCGTGCGCCGCGATGACCGCGTGGCACGCGGTGGCGGTCACCGGTGGGCTCGCCCCCGGCCAGACGGTGCTGACCCTGGGCAGCGGTGGAGTGTCGCTGTTCGCCCTGCAGTTCGCCGCCCTCGGTGGGGCGAGGGTGCTCGCCACCTCCAGCGACGACACCAAACTGGAGCGACTGCGCTCGCTCGGCGCCACCGACGGCGTCAACTACGCCCGCACCCCCGACTGGGGCCGCGTGGTGGCCGAGGCGACCGGCGGCGGTGTCGACCACGTCGTGGAGGTGGGCGGCGCGGGCACCCTGCCGCAGTCGCTGGAGGCCGTGCGCGTCGGCGGGCGGATCAGCCTCATCGGCGTACTGTCCCGGGACGGCGGGGCCGACCCGTCCGCCGTACTGCTCAAGGGCGTCACGCTGCAGGGGATGTTCGTGGGCAGCCGGGAGATGTTCGAGCAGATGAACCGCGCGATCGAGCACCACCGGCTGCGCCCCGTCGTCGACCGCGCCTTCCCGTTCGCCGAGGCGCCCGCCGCGTACCGGTACTTCGCGGGGCGGGGGCACTTCGGGAAGGTGGTCATCACGAACGATTGACGGCGCCCTCAAAAGCTGGTGTCAGCGCTTCGTCTCCGCCGCCCCCGCGGAGTCGGTCACGGCCTGGGCGAGGTTGCCCTCCAGGCGCTCCAGGGTGCGTAGGGCCGCGGCGCTCTCGTCGTCGGAGAGGCCCGCCGTCGACATGTCCTCGAGCCGGCTCCAGATCCGCTCGACCTCGTGGCGCAGGGCTTGGCTGGCCACCGTGGGTTCGACGATCGTCGCGCGCTTGTCGGTGGGCGAGGGGCTGCGGCGGACGAAACCCGCCTGCTCCAGGCGCCGGACGGTGCGGGTCATGGTGGCGGCGTCGGAGTCCAGCAGCCGCACCAGGTCGGTCTGCCGCTGCGGGCCGAGCTCCCACAGATGCATCATGACCAGCTCCTGGCCCGGATGCAGGCCGATGCGGCGCAGCAGCTGTCCCGCGAGCATGCGGTGCAGCCGGACCAGGCGGAAGATCGCGTGGCTGACCGGCCCGCCGCCGGCCGCGGCGGGCACCGGGACGGTGGCCTCCCGCCCCGTCACCGAGGGCCCCTTCCGGGCCTCCGGCGTGGAGTGCGTCATCTCATCCTCACTTTCCTGCTTGGGCAGGGTAAGTCTACCTTCTGAGCGGCACTCCCGCCCGCCCTTTCATGTATTGATCCCCATACGCCCAGGTAAAAGCATGTAACCCACATCACATTCACCTCCAGGAATGGCTCCGCCCCATTTACTTGTTCGGCTAGGTGATTTACTTGTTCGGACAGGCATCACCCATCCCAAGGAGGAGCCATGACCACCCCCTTCGATCCGATCGTCCTGGGCGGCAAGCACCTGGCCAACCGCGTCGCGATGGCGCCGATGACCCGCAGCCGCGCCTTCGGGCCCGGCGCGGAGCCGACGGAGCTGATGGCGACGTACTACGCGCAGCGGGCCGGCGCCGGGCTGATCGTCACCGAAGGCATCCAGCCCTCGCCGGTCGGCCAGGGCTACCCCGACACCCCCGGACTGCACACCCCCGGGCAGGTGCGGGCGTGGCGAGCGGTGACCGACGCCGTGCACCGGGAAGGCGGCGTGATCTTCGCGCAGCTGATGCACACCGGGCGGGTCGGACACCCGAGCCTGCTGCCCGACGGGCTGGTGCCGGTGGGGCCTTCGGCGGTGGCCGCCGACGGCCAGGTCTTCACCCATGAGGGGCCGAAGGACTTCGTGACGCCGAGGGAACTGAGCGAGGCGGACATCCGGCAGACGATCGCCGACTTCGCCGAGGCGGCCCGCAACGCGGTCGAGGCCGGGTTCGACGGAGTGGAGATCCACGGCGCGAACGGCTATCTGATCCACCAGTTCCTCGCGCCCAACTCCAATCTGCGCGCGGATGGCTGGGGCGGCGACACCGAGGGCCGGATCCGCTTGGCCGTCGAGGTCGCCACCGCCGTGGCCGAGGCGATCGGCAGTCACCGGGTCGGTCTGCGGATCTCGCCCGGGAACCCGTACAACGACATCGCCGAGGACGCCCCGGACGAGGTCTACCTCGCCCTGCTGGACCGGCTCGCCGGTCTGGACCTGGCCTATCTCCACCTGCTGGAGGGGCCGAACCGGGATCTGACTCCGCGGCTGCGGAAGTCGTGGCCGGGCGCGTTCATCATCAACCCGTTCACGCACCCCGACGCCACCGGGCCCGAGGCGCTGAAGCTGATCGAGGACGGAACCGCGGACATGGTCGCGTACGGGGCGCTGTTCCTGGCCAACCCCGACCTGCCGCGGCGACTGGCCGCCGGTGGCCCGTTCAACACCCCCGACACGGCCACGTTCTACGGCGGCGACCACCGGGGCTACACCGACTACCCGTCCCTCACCGCCTGATCGACGCCTCCAGCAGGCAAGGGCCGTTACGGAAGCCCGTGCAGCTTGGCGATCAGCCGCCGCAGCAGGGCCACCCGGTCACTGCCGCGCGGCCGGCAGTCCTCCAGGCGCCGGACGACCCCCCGCGGCACGTCCTCGACCCCGACGGCGTCCACGACCTTGTCGAGCGCGTGGATGCCCCAGTACTGGCTGAAGGCGAGCGGCTCCTTCACGACGGCGTCCGTAAGGGCGGCCAGCGCGTCCGCGTCCGGCACCGCGTAGAGCCGCGCGTACGCGGCCAGCCGCAGACCGCCGTCCGGCGAGGTGAGCCAGCCGCCCAGGTCGGGGTCGGCGAGCCGCTGGGTGGCGCGCACCAGCCGGGCGAAGATGCCGTTCATACGCTGCGTACGGGCGGACCCGCTGGACATCGACGTACGGACCTCGAGGTATTCGGCGGCCAGCCGGCGCACATCCGTGAGCGCCGTCGCGCCGTCGGCCTCGGGTCCGTCGTCGCCGCTCCCCACGAGGGCGGCGTCGGCGATCCGCTCGGCGGCCTCGATGCGCCGCTCGACCGCCTCCTTGAACTCCAGGCGCACCCCGCCCGGCAGTTCGATGCTGTTGAGCAGATCGCGCAACCAGGGCACGACGGCGACCACCAGGAGCGCCACGGTGACGTTGTCTATCTTCAGATCCGGCGCCAGCACATGGGTGACGGCCACCGCGATGGCCACACAGCTCACCACGGACGCGACGATGACCCGCCGCCTCCCGGCCCGCCCCGAATACCCCTCGCCCGCTCCGGGCTCCCCCTGCCTCATGTGGCCCAGCATGCCCCAACCGAGGCGGGATCAGGCAGGTGGGGATGCCGGAGCCCGCTCTCGTCACCTCACCGTGTTTTACGCTGCCCGCATGCTTCGCGCAGTGGTCTTCGATGTCGGCGAGACCCTGATCCGGGATGACCGCGGATGGGCCGCATGGGCCGACTGGCTGAACGTTCCCCGCCACACCCTCTCCGCGCTCGTCGGCGCGGTCGTCGCTCAGGGCCACGACAACGCCGAAGCCCTGCGGCTCATCCGGCCGGACATCGACATCGCCGCCGAGCGAGCCGCGATGGAGGCCGCAGGAGCGGGTGAGCGACTGGACGAAGCCGATCTCTACCCGGATGTGCGTCCAGCCCTCGCGGCCCTCCGTGAGGAGGGGCTCCGCGTCGTCATCGCGGGCAACCAGACCGCGTACGTCGGCGAGTTGCTACGCGAGCTCGACCTCCCGGTTGACGAGATCGCCACATCGGGAGAGTGGGGAGTGGCCAAACCCGACCCCCGCTTCTTCGCCCGCGTCCTGGACCTCACCGGCACCGCGCCCGACAAGACGGTGTACGTGGGGGACCACCCCGCGAACGACGTCCGCCCGGCAAAGGTGGCGGGACTGCGCGTCGCGCATCTGCGCCGTGGGCCGTGGGGCCATCTGTGGTCCGGCACCGCTGAGGCAGCCGCCGCCGACTGGCAGATCGACTCGCTGCACGATCTCGTGCGGCTCACCGCCGGATGACGCAAGCGGCCCCGCCGCCGCAAGGCCGCTCGCTACCGTTCGGAGTGGACGCGCCGAACGGAGCACCGGTATGCCCACCAATCTCGGTAAGCGTGTGGCCTATCAGCGCCGCATCGCTCGCATGACACAGCAAGAGCTGGCGGACGCCGCCGACGTGCACATCGGCACCCTGCGAAAGATCGAACGCAACGCCCGGGGCGCCAGCGACAACGTGGTGGAGGCCCTCGCTGCTGCTCTCGGTGTCGATCCGTCCCTCTTGTTGGGCAGCCGAGACCGGACCGACGCCCGCGTCCACTCCGCGATGCCGTCCTTGTCGGCCGTCATCGCGGCATACGAAGTGCCGGACGACGGGCCGGTGCGGCAACTCAGCGAGTTGGCCGCAGCAGTGGATGAGGCAGTGACCTGGCGTCTGGCCTCCCAGTACGTCCGGATCGCAGGCTACTTACCCTCGCTCATCGGGGAGCTGATGCGCGCCTTCCACCTCGCTTCGGCGGAAGAGAAGCCCGAGACCGCCACCCTGCTCGTCGCCGCCCTCCGAACCGCTGACGCTGTGGCGTACAAGTACGGTGCCCGAGACCTGTCCGCCCGTTTGGTCGACCTGATGCGCTGGGCAGCGCCGCACACCGACGACCCGCTGCTGGACGCCACCGTTGCGTACGTTCGCACCGAGACCTTCTTCGCCGCCCGCGCGTTCGCTCCTGGTCTGCGCGCACTGGAGGCGGCGTTGGACCGCGCGCCCACCAGTGATGACGACGCGGCGATGGCCGCCCGAGGTGCCTTGCACATGCGCGCCGCTGTCATCGCCGGGCGCGCCGGTCTCGTGCAAGCCGCCGACCAGCACCTTGCGGAGGCTCGGCGCCTGGGGGACGCAGTGCCTGAAAACGTCTATCAGGGCACGGCGTTCGGGCCGGACAGCGTACGCGTCCATGAAGTGTCCGTTGCCGTCAGCCTCGGTGGTGACCATGTGCGTCGTGCCCTCGACGTGGCCAACGATTGGGCCCCGCCGCGAAGCCTTCCCGCCGAGCGCCGCAGCGGGTTCTACATCGAGGTGGCCCGTGCGCAATTGTGGTCAGGGCTGACCAGCGATGCTTTCGAGTCGCTCAAGGCCGCGCGCCACATCGCTCCGCAGCACACCCGTGATCACCCGTGGGTGCGAGAGGACGCCGCAACGCTACGCCGCCTGCGGCGCGGAGATGCCGAGAGCTTGAGCAATTTCGCGGAGTGGTGTCACGCGGGAGAGTGACCCCGGCTGACCCTCTCCGGGTCACTTGTCGCCCTTGCAGCGGAGAACCATCTACCTGTCCACACCAATCAGGCAGATGGGACAGCACCAGTCATGGCAGCCGACTCTCTCAAGTCCGAACCATGGGCGCCGCCCGGCGGCGCCGACGTGCGGATGGTCCAAGTCGGTCCGCACTGGGACGCCGTGCGGGCTCCCGAGGCGCTCGGTGAGCGGGCACTGGGGTTACTCGGTGGGGCGACCGGTGCCGTCATCGCCGACTACAACCTCATGTACTGGCTCATCCGCCCGGGGGCAGCGCAGCACTGGCAACGGATCCGGCAGGTGCAGACGCTCGGTACGGGGCGCGTCGAGACCTCGTACATCGGGGTTCCCTCCATCGACCGGACCAGCGGGCCGTATCTGCATTGGCGTGTCCCGCTCGGGCCGGGGCGATACCTCACGGACGCCAACCGGCTCCGCGAGGCGCTGGTCCGGGCGGTCGTCGCCGAGCTCGGGATCGAGATCGGGGAGGAGGACGAACGGTGACCGACGGTCGGCCGGTCGCCCAGCAGTCGCTCGCGGCGGCGCGGGGCATCGAGATGCCGGATCCGGACACGCTGACCGGGCCCCAGCTGGAGGGCTGGCACTGCGCGCTGTGCGGGCGGCGGCTGCTCGCGGATCAGTTCCTCGGGTCGGTCGAGTGGACCTGCGGCAGCAGTACGCGGGAGGTCGAGCTGTGGGTGTGTCGGCCACTCTGCGGGGAGGGCTCCGATAGCGCGTAGGTGTGCTGGGGCCAGGTCACGCCGGGTATGCGTGGGTCTGGGTGGCCTTCAGGGTGGCCCAGACGGGGCGGCCCGGGTGGAGGGAAAGTTCGGCTACCGCCGCCGTCGTGAGGTCGGCCAGGAGGGGGAGTTCGCCGGTGAGGTCGACGCGGATCTGGTCGCCGTGGGACTCCATACCGGCCACTTCCAGCCGCCACAGGTTGCGCGCGCTGGAGTCGGGGCGGTCGCGGTGGAGGGTGACCGCGGCGGGTGGGAAGGCGACGAAGACCGGGCCGGTGAGGTCTTCGGTGGTGGTGATGGTGGTGGTGCCGCCGTCGAGCGTCACGGTGTGGCCGTCCGCGCGGCCCTGGTAGAGGTTGAGGCCGACGAGGCTGGCGATGTAGTCGGTGCGGGGGCGGCGGGAGATGTCCGCCGGGGCGCCCTCCTGGACGATACGGCCGTCCTCCACGACCACGAGCCGGTCGGCGAGCACCATCGCGTCCAGCGGGTCATGGGTGACCAGGACGGCCACCGCCTCGAAGTCGGCCAGATGGCGGCGGAGTCCGGAGCGCACGTCGAGGCGGGTACGGGCGTCCAGCGCGGCCAGTGGCTCGTCCAGGAGCAGCAGCCGGGGGCGGGTGGCCAGGGCGCGGGCGAGGGCGACCCGCTGGGCCTGCCCGCCGGACAGGGCGCGGGGTCTGGCGCCCGCGCGGTCGGTCAGGCCCATGCGGTCCAGCCAGTCGGCCGCCTGCGCGCGGGCCTCCGCCTTCGGCACCCCGTGGCAGCGCGGGCCGAACGCCACGTTGTCCAGCGCGGTGAGGTGCGGGAAGAGCAGATAGTCCTGGAAGACGACGCCGACCGGGCGGTGTTCGGGCGGCGTCCGCAGCCGATGCGACGGCTCCTCCAGGGTCCGGCCGTCCAGCCGCAGCGCGCCCTCGGTGAGCGGGGTGAGCCCGGCCAGGGCGCGCAGCGCGGTCGTCTTGCCCGCGCCGTTCGGCCCGAGCAGCGCGACCACCTCGCCGGGCGCGGCGGTCAGCCGCAGGTCGAGCCGGAAGCCGCCCCGGTCGACGACGAGCCGGGCGTCGAGGCCGTCGGTGTGCGGCGCGGCCTTCTCGGTGGGTGAGGTGTCCGTGTTGGTCATGAGGCGGCCATCCAGCGGTCGCGCAGCCCGGCCAGGACCGCGATGGAGACGGCGAGGAGGACGAGGCTGAGCGCGATCGCGGCGGCCGGGTCGCTCTGGAGCGCGAGATAGACCGACAACGGCATCGTCTGCGTACGGCCGGGGAAGTTGCCCGCGAAGGTGATCGTGGCGCCGAACTCGCCCAGCGCCCGCGCCCAGGCCAGCACCGCGCCCGCGGCCACGCCGGGCGCGACCATCGGCAGGGTGACGCGCCGGAACGCGGTGAAGCGCGAGGCGCCGAGGGTGGTGGCGGCCTCCTCGTAGCGCGGATCGGCGGCCCGCAGCGTGCCCTCGACACTGATCACGAGGAACGGCATCGCCACGAACGCCTCCGCGACCACCACCCCCGCCGTGGTGAACGGCAGGGTCACGCCGAACGCCGAGTCCAGCCAGCGGCCCACGATTCCGTTACGGCCCAGCGCGAGCAGCAGCGCCACGCCGCCGACCACCGGCGGCAGCACCAGCGGCAGGGTCACCAGGGCGCGCAGCAGCCGACGGCCGGGGAAGCGGGCGCGGGCCAGCAGCCAGGCCAGGGGTACGCCCAGGACCAGCGCCACGGCGGTGGCGGCGGTCGCGGTGATCAGCGAGAGGCGCAGCGCCTGCCACACCGCGACGCTGGTCAGCTGGTCGGGCAGGCTCCGCCAGGGCGCGCGGACCAGCAGCGCGACCAGCGGAAGCACCAGGAAGACCAGGCCGGCGAGGGCGGGCAGCAGCAGCGGCAGCGGGACGCTGCCCGCGCGGCGGCGGGGGGTGCCGGGGCGTCGTCGCCGTGTGCCGCTGCCCAGAACCTCCGTGGGGCCGGTTGGCCCCGCTGGTTCGGCCCCGGCCCCCGGCCTGGCCCCGGCGTTCCGCTCCGTCACGGCTTGAGGAAACCGGCCTGGCCGAGCACCTTCTGGCCCTGTGCGGACTTCACCAGGTCGATGAAGGCCGTGGCCGCCTCCGCGTTCTGGGTGTTCTTCAGCAGGGCGATCGGATAGTCGTTGATGGCCTGCTTCGACTCGGGGAACTCCACCCCCGCGACCTTGCCGCCCGCCGCCTTCACATCGGTCTTGTAGACGACGGAGGCGTCGACCTCCTTCAACTGCACCTTGGTCAGCGCGCCCTTGACGTCCTGCTCGTACGAGACCGGGGTGAGCTTCAGCTTGGCCGCGTCCAGCGCCTTCTGGGCCGCCGAGCCGCACGGCACCTCCTTGGCGCACAGCGCGACCTTCAACCCGGAGTGAGTGAGGTCCTTGAGCGTCTTGATCTTCTTCGGGTTGCCCGGGAGGGTCGCGATCTCGAGCTGGTTGCGGACGAAGGTGGCCGGGGTGCCCTTCGCGTCCTTGGCATCGGTGACGGTCTTCATGGTCTTCGGGCTCGCGGCGGCGAAGACATCGGCGGGCGCGCCGGAGGTGATGCTGGCCGCGAGGGCGTCGCTGCCGCCGAAGTTGAAGGAGACCTTGGTGCCGGGGTGCTCCTTCTCGAAGGTCTTGCCCAGTGCGGTGAAGCTCTCCTTCAGCGAGGCCGCCGCGAACACGGTCACCGTGCCGGACAGCTTCTCGGAGGAGGAACCGGAGCTGGACTTCTTGGAGGAGTCACCGGAGTCGTCGGAGTCACCGGAGGAGCAGGCGGTGAGCGCCACGGCGGCGAGCGCGAAGCCACCCACCACACGGAGCGTCCAACGGGGTCGGGGTCGGGATCCGGAACCTGATACGGAACGGGTCGTCATGGGGTGTGTCTCTCCCTCTCTGCGACTGCTGCGGCTGCTGCCTGTGCCGCCCTCGACGCGCGTGTTCACGGCGTTTCCACGACCACGTTGGTCGACTTGATCACGGCGACGGCCGGAACGCCCGGCTCCAGCTTCAGCTCCTCCGCCGACTCCCGGCTGATCATGGACACCACGCGGAACGGGCCCGCCTGGATCTCCACCTGCGCGGACACATCGCCGAGGATCACCTCGGTGACGATCCCCGAGAAGCGATTGCGGGCCGAGGAGCCGGGGTGGTCGCGGTCCGTGCCGCTGGCGACCTCGCGGGCGAACGCGGCGAGCGCCGGGCCCGGGATGATCCGGCGCCCCTGCTCGTCCCGTTCGGCGGTCAGCCGTCCGCTGTCGACCCAGCGCCGCAAGGTGTCGACGCTGACCCCCATCAGGGCCGCGGCCTCACCGATCCGGTACGTATGCATCCGCCGATGGTAGCGCCGCATCTGCGAGCCAGTACATGGCGATCAGGTGGTATCCGTCCAACGATTTGGGCACGGGGGCTGGCATCTGCGCAGGCTGCCGGTGGCGAGGGCTCGCGGAGGCTAGGGCTCCTCGTCCGCGTCGTCCGCCGACTCGCCCAGCTCCGCCGACTCGTCCATCCCCGCCAGTTCCCCCAGCGTCACCGGCGCCGCGAACGGCCGTGCCGAGAGCGGCCGCAGATCCTCCGCCGTGGCCGGGCGGCCGGTCAGCGACGCGGTGACGGCGGCGACCGCGAAACCGCAGATCCGCCCCTGGCACCAGCCCATCCCCGGGCGGGCCAGGAGCTTCATGGTGCGGGGCTCCTCGGCGCCGAGGTCGGTACGGGCGCGGCACAGCTCCCCGTAGGTGACCTCCTCGCAGCGGCAGACCACCGTGCGTTCGGTCAGCCGGTCGGTCCACCCATCGGGCACGGGGTACGTGCGGTGCAGCGCGGCGGCGAAGGCCCGGCCCTGGCGGATCGCGGTGCGCAGCCGCCGTACGGCGCGCGGATCCACCGGCAGTCCGTGGGCCGCCGCCAGCGACAGGGCGGCCAGCCGTCCCTCGGCGACGGCCGGCGCGGCGCCGCCCACGCCCGTGGTCTCCCCCGCGGCCAGGACGTCCGGGACGGTGGTGCGCTGACGGGCGTCGACCACGGCGACGAGGGAGCCGTCGAGGTCGCGGCGGGTGGCGGCGCCGACCATCAGGGGCAGTTCGAGGGCGGGGGTGAAACCCCAGCCCAGCGCCACCAGATCGGCCTCCAGCACCTCGCCGCCGTCGAGCCGCACCCCGCGCACCCGGTCCTCGCCCAGGATCTCGGTCACCGTGGCCCGGGTCCGGTACGGGATGCGGTGGCGGGCCATCAGCGCCGCGTACCGCACCGCCTCGGCGGACTTGGCGGGCGCCCGCACCGCCCCGTCCAGGTGGCGCAGCCAGCCATGCGCCGGGTTGGCCTCGCATACGGCGAGGACCCGCACCCCCGCCTGCGCCAGGCCCGTCGCCACCGGCAGCAGGAACGGGCCCGTGCCCGCGACCACCGCGCGCCGACCCGCCACCGCCCGATGCCCCTTCAGCAGCGCCTGGACGCCTCCGGCCGCCATTACCCCGGGCAGCTCCCAGCCGGGGAGCGGCAGTTGGCGGTCGTACGCACCGCAGCAGAGCACCAGCGAGCGGGCCCGCACCCGGTCCCGCTCGACGGGGGCCGTGTCGTACGGACCGTTCAGGCGCAGGGTGAACGGCCCGGAGTCCGGGCGGGGGCGGTCGATCAGCCAGACCTGGTGGCCGGGGAGGTAGTGGAGACGGCCGAGGCGGCGCTGGTAGTGCAGCCGGGCGCGGAGGCGGGCGAAGAGCCGCCCGTGGTGGTGGGCAGGGGGTGTGGAGTGCTCGTCATGGCGCCAGTACTGGCCGCCGGGCAGGCGCCCGGCGTCGATGAGCACCACCTCCAGGCCCGCCTCGGCGGCCCCGACGGCGGCGGCGAGCCCGGCGGGGCCCGCGCCCACGACGGCCACGTCGTACGTCGGCGCTACGTCATACATCGGCCGATCAGTCCCCATCGCCGCCATCACCACCGCGATCGCCCTCCGCCGACAGCCGCATTCCGTCCCGCGCCGGGACCAGGCAGGCCCGCTGTCCCGGGTGCCCGTCCACGGTGATCAGGCAGTCGAAGCAGACCCCGATCCCGCAGAACAGCCCGCGCGGTCTGCCCTCGCGCCGCGTGGTCCGCCAGGCCACGATCCCGGCCGCCACCAGCGCCGCGCCCACGCTCTGGCCCGGCAGCGCGGTGACCGCCGTGCCGTCGAAGGTCAGCCGGTAGGGCGACGACCCCGCGCGCTCCTCACTCCCCGCGTGGCTCATCCGCACCACCCTCCTCGAACTCGAAGCGTTCGGGGGCGAACGGCGTCAGGTCCAGATCCGTCGCCTCCCCCGTCAGCGCCTGTGCGATCAGCTTCCCCGTCCCCGCCGCGAGGCCGATCCCCGCGCCCTCGTGGCCGCAGGCGTGCCACAGCCCGGGAGCGCGCGGGTCGGGGCCGATGACCGGCAGATGGTCGGGGCAGTACGGCCGGAAGCCCGCGTACACGCGCATCGCCCGCACCGACGCCAGCATCGGGAACAGCCCGATCGCGCCCCGGGCCAGCGCCCGTACGGCGGCGGGGGACGGCCGCCGGTCGAAGCCGACCCGCTCCCGGGTGGAGCCGATCAGCACCGTGCCGCCGCCCGTTCCCTCCACGACCGGCGACGCCTGGAGCTCCGCGTCCGAACTGGCCACGGCGTCCACGTAGTCGGCCGCGTAGACCTTGTGCCGTACGGTCGCGGGCGGCAGTGGTTCGGTCACGAGGACGAAGCCCCGGCGCGGCAGCACCGGCAGCTCGACGCCCGCGAGGCCCGCCACCGCACCGGCCCAGGTGCCCGCCGCGTTCAGGACGGCGGGGGCGCTGACGGTGCCGTGGGGTGTCCGTACGCCGGTGACCGGGGCACCCGCACCGCCTCCGGAGGCGGCCGGGGCACCCGCACCGCCGCCCGGGGCACCCGTACGCCGGAGGAACCCCACCACCTCCGTCCTCGTCCGCACCACCGCCCCGCGCCGCCGCGCGAGCCGCAGCAGATGGGCCGCCGCCAGCATGGGCTGCACCTGGGCGTCCTGCGGATACAGCGCGCCCCCGGCGGCCTCGCGGGTCAGCCGTGGTTCGAGGTCGTGGAGTTCCGCCCCGGACACCTCCTGTACGACGACCCCACGGGCCCGCTGCCGCTCGGCCAGCGTCCGCAGCGCGGCCAGGGCGGCGGGGGTGGAGGCGACCACCAGCCCGCCCTTCCGCTCGAACTCCCACCACTCGCCGTACGGGCCCAGGTCCTCGCCCCACACCTGCCGCGAGTACCGCGCGAGCTCCAGCTCCGGGCCCGGCTCCTTGTCCGAGACCAGGACGTTTCCCTCGCCCGCGCCCGAGGTGCCGCCCGCGATGGCACCCCGGTCGACCACCACGACCCGCAGCCCGGCCAGGGTGGCGAACCAGGCGGCGGCCGCGCCGACGACACCGGCGCCGATGACGACGAGGTCGGCGGTCCTCGGCAAGTCCTGGGTCCTCGGCAAGTCCTGGGTCTTCGGCAAGTCTTGGTGTGTCGAGTCGTTCCCGCCCGGCGTCACCGGGGGCCACCGGCCCACAGCCCGCGCACATGGCCGATATGGCGATGCGTCATGGCCTCGGCGCCGCGTGCGTCCCCCGCCTCCACCAGGTCCAGAAGAGCGTGGTGCTCGGCCGCCGACTGGCCGAGCCGTCCGCTCTCCAGCAGCGGGATGAGCCCCAGCAGCCGGGTCTGGGAGCGGAGTTCGGAGACCACGTCCACCAGCCGCCGATTCCCGGCGTGGCCACGGGGAGCGGATCCGGTCATGTCCCATCCACCACCGATCTCCCCTCTCTACACCAGGAACCCGGCCGGGAACGGATCCTCGGGGTCGAGATGGAACTGCGCGGTGCCGGTGACCCACGCCCGCCCCGTGATCGAGGGCACGACGGCGGGCAGCCCCGCCACCGTGGTCTCCTCGAGCAGCCGCCCGATGAACCGCGTCCCGATGAACGACTCGTTGACGAACTCCTCGCCGAGGCCCAGCTCACCGCGTGCGTACAGCTGGGCCATCCGCGCGGAGGTGCCGGTCCCGCAGGGGGAGCGGTCGAACCAGCCCGGGTGGATGGCCATCGCGTGGCGGGAGTGGCGCGCCGTCGAACCCGGGGCCTGGAGGTAGACATGGCGGCAGCCGGTGATGTCCGGCCGCTCGGGGTGGTGCGGCGGGTCCTGCGCGTTCACCGCGTCCATGATCTTCAGCCCGGCGGTCAGCAGCTCCTGCCCGGCCGCCCGGTCGAAGGGCAGCCCGAGGGCGTCCAGCTCCACGATGGCGTAGAAGTTGCCGCCGAAGGCGATGTCGTAGCGCACCTCGCCGAAGCCGGGCACCCGCACCGTACGGTCGGTGGCCGGGCAGAACGCGGCCACGTTCCGGAACGTCACCGAGGTGGCGGACCCGTCGCGCACGGCGACCTCCGCGACCACCAGACCCGCCGGGGTGTCCAGGCGGATGGTGGTGACCGGCTCCCGCACCTCGACCATCCCGGTCTCGACCAGCACGGTGGCCACGCCGATGGTGCCGTGGCCGCACATGGGCAGCACGCCGGACACCTCGATGAAGAGCACGCCGTGATCCGCGTCCGGCCGGGTCGGCGGCTGGAGGATGGCGCCGCTCATCGCGGAGTGGCCGCGCGGCTCGTACATCAGCAGGGTGCGCAGATCGTCGCGGTGCTCGATGAACCACTGCCGGCGCTCGGCCATGGTCGCGCCCGGGAGCGTCCCCACCCCGCCGGTGACCACCCGGGTGGGCATGCCCTCGGTGTGGGACTCCACGGTGTGCAACACCCGCCGCGACCTCACCGCCGCCCCCTGCCCCGTGCCCCGGCCCTCACCCGCACCGCGACCCCCACCCGCACGGCCCTCACCGGTACCCCAGCGCGAGCACCGTCTCGGTCTCCCGGACGACGCGATCCGCCACGTCCCCGGCCAGCCGCGAACGCGGCGGGCGGCAGGCTCCGCCGCGCAGCCCGGCGAGGTCCATGGACGCCTTGATGGCCTGGACGAACTCGGTCCTGGAGTCCCAGCGCAGCAGCGGATGCAGCGCGCGGTACAGCGGCAGCGCCTTCTCCAGATCCGCGCCGACGCCCGAGGTGGCGAGCCGGTACAGCTCCACGGTGGCGTCGGGAATCGCGTTCGGATACCCGGCGATCCACCCCACGGCCCCGGCGAGCCCCAGCTCCAGCAGCACATCATCGGCGCCGATCAGCAGATCAAGACCGGGGGCGCGCTCGGCGATCTCGTACGCCCGCCGCACATCCCCGCTGAACTCCTTGACCGCGCCGATCAGCCCCTCCCCGTGCAGCTCGGCCAGGAGCTCCGGGGTGAGGTCGACCTTGGTGTCATGGGGGTTGTTGTACGCCACCACCGGCAGCCCGGCGCGCGCCACTTCGCGGTAGTGGCCGACCACGGCCTCCCGGTCGGCGCGGTAGCTGTTCGGCGGCAGCGCCAGCACCGACCGCGCCCCGGCCTCCCCCGCCTGTTCCGCCCACCTCCGGCTCTCCAGCGCCCCGTACGCCGCCACCCCCGGCATCACCGCGAACCCCTCGGGCGCCGCCTCCACCGCCACCCGCACCACCCGGGCCCGCTCCTCGTCCGTCAGGGTCTGGTACTCCCCCAACGACCCATTGGGGCAGACCCCGTCACAGCCGTGCTCGGCGAGAAACCGCACATGGGCGGCGTAACCCTCGTAGTCGACCGACAACTCGTCATCGTCATGGAACGGAAGCGCCGTGGCGACATGAACGCCACGCCAGGGCGCGGAGAGATCGGGCATGCGGAACCTCCTGGGGGAGGGGGACCAGGCCACTGTCCTTTGTCCTTTGTGTTTTCAACGGTAGCAGTGCAATGTCACACTGCACAGTGGCCCGACCCGCCTTCTTGCCCCCTGTCCCCTATTCCTTGTCCCCTGTCCCTTGTCCCCTGTCCCCTGTCCTCTACGGCCGTCGGGCCGGACGGCTTCCCAGCCGGGCGACGACACCGGAGTGGAAGCGGTCCACGGCGTCGTCGACACTGCGGATGAAGCCGGACTCGGCATTGCCCCGGGCGCCGCCCATGCCCTTGAAGAGGGACAGCCGGAACCCGGTTATCCGGGCGCCGCCCTTGGGGAGCATGTCGGCCGGTTCGGGGCGGAGCCGCTCGAGGGTGCCGCGCGGGCCGCCGCCCTGCCCCTCGACCAGGGTTTCCACATGGAGGTCGGCCGGGGCCTCGGCGAGCTGCCGGACCAGGCGTTTGGCCCAGCTGAGGGGATAGCCCTGGTCGGGGGCCGGAATCTCGATGGCGGTGCGCAGCTTGCCGGTGCGCAGATCGGCGACGATCGCGAGGATCCCGGAGGTGCCCTCGATGCGCAGCTCGGCGTAGAGACGGCCCTCCTCGCAGAGCCGGTCGGCCATGTCCGCACGACGGGAACTCTGGTCGGTCCCCCGCCTGGCACGCTGAACGGGCAGCACCTTCTGCCCGAGTTCGCCGCCCAGCCGCAGACAGACCTGGCGGATGAGCCGGTCCCAGCTCTCGACCACGTCGATGGCGCGCCGGTCCCCCTGGCACAGGGTCTCGTTGTCGATGCCGTTGCGCACCGGCACCCAGGCCGGGCCCATGTTCTGGAAGCCGTGGCAGCCGGAGTTCTCGTGCTGGAGGTACTGCAGCAGTTCCTGGAGGAGCCAGGCGTGCGCGGTGTTGCCGACACCTTCGTGGCGGATCAGCATCTGGGCGTGGTGGGCCACCTCGGCCCAGGACAGATGCCACAGCGCGACCTTGTGCTTACGGCGTCCGTCGACCTTGATGTCGACCAGCGGGCTGCCTTCGAGAGCGACGTCGTTGGACAGCGTGATCACGGCCTCGTAGCCCCGCCGGGCGGCGATGTCCATGTAGTCCTGGACCTGCTCGGACTTGAGCGGATTGCCGTTGGTCTTCGTCTCCACCAGGGCGGTCCAGAGTTTCCCGGCCCGCTCCACGCGGATCACGCCGTCGGGGCGCTTGGGGGAGTTGCCTCCGTGCGGCAGGGAGACCTCGGTGAAGGTCTCCATACGACCGGCGGGCGCGCCGAAGGCCGCCGTGAGCCGACGCCCGAACTCGGGCACCTGCGTCATCACCGACAGCAGGACGGACGTGGCGCGCGTTTCCCGTTCCCGGTCGTATCTGAGCGAGGAAACCGGGAAGAGCCGAGCCGCCCGCCACGACTCGTTCTCCGCCAGCGACTTCTTGGCGACCTTGGGAAGCGTGACCTTCTTCTTCGCCGTACGGGGGCGGCGGGCCGGAGCCGGTGCGGAGTCCTCGCCCGTCACCGGGGCCGTGGGCGCCGCCGTCCGCACGGGGGTGCCGGGTGCCCCCTCGGCCCCGGGCGCGGGCGCCTGCTCCACCGCCTCCGGCGCCGCGTCCGCCACCTCGTCGGCGGTCGCCTCGTCGGCGGTCGCTTCGTCGGCCGTCTCCTCGTCGGCGGTCGCCTCGTCAGCCGTCGCCTCGTCGGCCGCGTCATCGTCGATGTCGATGCCGAAGTCCGTGGCCAGACCGGCCAGTCCGGACTCGTACCCCTGCCCGACGGCCCGGAACTTCCACTCCGCGCCCCGGCGGTAGAGCTCGCCGAAGATGAACGCGCTCTCCACATCGGCGTCCTCGATCGAGAACCCCAGCAGGGTCTCGCCGACCCGGTCCGCGAGGGTCACCCGCAGGTCGCCGAGATCGCCGAACCTGGCGCCGCCGTACCGGCTGGCCGCCACGACGATCCGCTCGACATCCGCGGGGGCCGCCGTCAGATCGAGGCTGATGCGGTCCTCGTTCCCCTCGGCGGTCGGCGTCTTGCCCAGCAGTTGCACACTGCCATCGGCGGCGGCCGGGTTGTTGTAGAAGTAGAAGTCGGCGTCGCCACGGACCTTGCCGTCACCGTTCAGCAGCAGCACGGAGACGTCGGCGTCCCCATCTCCGGTCGCCGAGCTCCAGTTCAGGCTCAGGATCACGGATCCCGTGTCCTCGCTCAGAGCGGCCAGGCCGACATTGCCACCCTTGATCATCTCCCGCATGGTTGGCCCCCCAAAAAAAGACAGCCGCCTCGGACCCCCCGAGCGGCCTCCGCATGGCGATGCGTGACGCGCCGCACATGTCGCGTGAGCGAAGTGAACCTTAGCGCCCGAACCACGCGTTTCGGGAGGTCATGCGTCAATTGATACCGGCCTGCGGCCTCCGGAAGTCACCGAAAACGCACAGGAGTTCACGGCGCGAACTGTGCGGTCTATACCTTTTGCGGGTGTGGTCAATGTGTCGCACGAGACAGTGAACGTGACTACTATTCACGTTGATTCGGCCGGATCCCACGGCTTGTCAGGTGGCTCATCATCCAAAACGGGGACTGCTCTTCGTCTCTTGTCAGCCAGGTCACCGGCGTGAAAGGCTCGCCCCGCCCCGTAAGGGGAATCCCCAACTCCGAGGCACCGCTGTGCTGTTGGCTGACCACCCCGCGGCCCGTTTGTGAGAGGGTTGCCCCCGGCGGGGGCGCCGCTGTTCGTGAGTGAGGAATTGCCTCCATGCCCGACCACTCATCTCCCAGGGAATCGCCCGGGGACGGCTCCCCGACGCGTCGCGGGGTCGCCGAGGCGCCCGGCGAGGATGTCGATGGCGCGGCCTCCGCCACGGCGTTGCTGGGCGCGTACTGGGACGCGGTCGCCGATTACGCGGAACTGTGCACCACCACCCCGGAAGACGGGATGCGGCTCGCCACCGAGGCGTTCCGGCGGGGCATCCGGGAAACCCGCAACCGCCGCACCCGGGGCTTCGGCAAGCGCCTCCCGTGGCTTCCGCTCTTTCTGACCGCCGTACGGAAGACCGCCGCCGACTGGGACGCCCACCGGCACGGGGACCGGCTCAACCCGGAGCTGCGGACCTGGCTGGCCTCCGACCTCGCCGCCCGGTTCGCCGCCCCGCCCCGCGACCAGCCGCTCGCCCTGCGCGCGCTGCGGGACCTGCCGGAGGCGGACGGGGAGCTGCTGTGGCTGGTCGAGGTGGAGGCGCGGTCCACGGAGGCGGTGGCGCGGCAGCTGGGGTACGACCCGGAGTACGCCACCGAGGAGATCGCCCGGGTCCGCGCGGCCTTCCGCGAACGGTGTCAGCGCGCCCATGTGGACACCCTCACCGACGAGGAGTGCCGCAGCTACGCCAAGCTGCTGGACGCCGCCACCCGGGCGCCCGACTCCCCCTCACCCGCCGACCTGTGGCAGCACCTCGCCCGTTGCCGGACCTGCCGGGACGCCGCCACCTGCATGTATGTGGACGGCGCCGGGCTGCCCGGCGCGCTGGCGGGCGGGGTCATCGGCTGGGGCGCGCACCTCTACCTCAAGCGTCGCCGCGCGCTCGGCGAGCGGGCCCCGGGCGCCAAGCCGAGCGCCCGCGCCGCCGCGCCCACCGCGCACGCGGTCCGCGCGCCGCTCTGGGAGCGGCTGCGCGACCGGGTCCTGGACACGGTCGGGGCGCGGCGGAGCAGACGGGCCGATGGTGTGGAGGGCAGAGCCGGCGGAAGATCCGGTGCGGGCGGCAGAGCCGGTGCGGGCGGCAGAGCCGATACGGGTGGCAGAGCCGGTGCGGGCGGGGCCGATGGCGTGAGCGGGGCTCGCTCCGGGGGACACCGGGTCGTCCGGAACCGCGCCGCCCGCCGCCGGTTACGCAGAGCCCGTACGACGGTCATCCTGGCGGTGATAGCCGTCGTCGCCCTCGCCGCACTGGTCGCGATGACCAGAACCGCCGCGGACTCCGACAACCGCACCGGCGGTTCCATGGGCCCCGAGGTGACCCCCGGCAGCCTGCCCCCCGCCACCTCCTCGCCGTACAACCCCGGCGCCCCCGCCTCCCCCAGCCCCTCGAAGAGCGAGGGCGGGAAGGACGGAAAGGACGGGAAGAGCTCCGGCAAGGGGCACCAGAAGAAACCCGGGCGCTCCCCCGCCCCATCCTCCTCGTCCGCCAAGGGCGACTCCGACTCCGACTCTGGCTCCGGCTCCGCGTCCGGCCACGGCGGCAAACCGCCCTCCGGCGACCGGAAGCCCGGCGACGACGCCGACTGCACGGCCCGTTTCCAGCTGGTCAACGAATGGCCCGACGGCTTCCAGGCCGCCGTCACCCTCACCTCCCGCGACTCCCTCGATGACTGGCGGGTCACCTGGACCTTCCGCGACTCCCAGCGGGTGACGCAGATGTGGGACGGGGAGTTCACCCAGCACGGCCCCAAGGTGACCGCCACCTCGGCCGACTACAACAAGCGCGTCAAGGCCGGTGGTTCCCTCTCCATGGGCTTCCTCGGCTCCTGGAGCGACGGCAACCGGCCGCCCGGCTCCTTCACCCTGAACGGCCGCCCCTGCGCGGGCTGACGACACCGCTCCACCCGGCCCGAACGGCGGTCCCACCCGGATGGCGGAACAAGACCTCCGCCCCCGGGGGAATCCATCCCGGAGTGAGCAGTGTCCTCAGCGGCATCGTGACCCTGCCCCCCGACGCCCCCGCCGGGCGGGCGGCGCGGGTGGTGGTGGAGGTGCGCAACGTGTCCCGCTCCGACACCCCCGAGTCGATCGTGGCCGCGCAGGTCCTCACCGATGTGCCGCTGAGTCCGGGCGGCCATGTCCCGTTCAGCGTCACCGTCCCCGGGGAGCTGGTCCCCGGGGACAACTACGGGCTGCGGGTCCATGTGGACGTCAGCGGCTCCGGGGTCATGGAGAACGGCGATCTGGTCAGCGCCGAGGCCGGCCCCGTACCGGCCGGATCCACCGCGGGTCTGATCGCCCCGGTCACGATCGTCTGAGGGATGGGTCCCGGCGCGGGGCCGTGCGCCGGGACCCATCGGCTCAGTTGTCGTTCGCCGCGTCGGAGTCCGCCCTGTTCGCCGCCGACTCCGCGTCGTTCACCAGCTTGTTCAGCTCATCCAGCTCGGAGGCGGACGGAGCCGGTGCGGTGGCCGACGGGGCGGACGTGCCCGATGAGCCGTCCGCGTCGTCCGAGCCGTCCGAACCGCCCTTGCCGCCGCC
Organism: Streptomyces endocoffeicus; assembly: GCF_016741935.1. Classification (GTDB taxonomy): domain Bacteria; phylum Actinomycetota; class Actinomycetes; order Streptomycetales; family Streptomycetaceae; genus Streptomyces; species Streptomyces endocoffeicus. The sequence continues at coordinate 215,002 of NZ_JAERRG010000012.1, forward strand.
ACAGCCGGTGACCAGCACGGCGCAGAGCAGGGCCGTGGCCGCCACGGCCCAGGGGCCGCGCCTCACTTGGCTGATCCCTTGGCCCCGCCGGATCCCTCGCCACGCGCGGCGCACCACTTCTGGACCTTCGAGAGGTCCTTCTGCCGCTGCTCGAGCGTCGGCACCAGGGACCTGCGGAAGGTGAGCTTGTGGTCGAGGAACGTCTGGACCTCGGTGTGGTCCGCCTTCTTCGCCCGCTCGACCCGTTTGGTCAGCCGGGCCACGGACCCGCGGACGGTCGCCGGGCCCTTCAGCCGCTTCAGCGCCCGGTCCAGCCGCTTGTCGATCTTCTTGGCGCGCTTGCACAGCCCCCGGGAGCCGTCCCCCGCTCCCTTCGGCGCCTTCGCGCTCGGGGCGGCGGCCGGTGTCGAGGCCGGGGCGCTGCCGTCGGCCGCCGCGATGCCCACCGGACCGAGCAGGGCGGCGGTGGCCGCGCACGCCACGAGGACGCTCTTTCCACGGTGCATGGTGCTGTTCCTTCCCTTGGAGCCGGACGGCCGGGGAGGGGCCGGGCCGTCCCGGACTGGGAAAAAACCTAGGAACCTTCTTTGTGGAAACTCTGTGGGCCGGAGCTACGGGGCCTCGGCGGGCCGCAGGACGAACCCCACGCCGCGCACCGTGTGCAGCATCCGCGGTCGGCCGCCCACCTCCAGCTTGCGGCGCAGATAGCTGACGAAGGTGTCCACGGCGTCCGTACGGACGTCGAAGTCATAGCCCCAGACGCGATCCAGCAGCTGATCGCGGGTGAGCACGATCCCGGCGTTGCGGGCGAACACGTCCAGCAGCTCGAACTCGCGCCGGGTGAGCCGCAGCGCCACCCCGTCCAGCCACGCCTCCCGGGCCTCCGGCACCATCTCCAGCGCACCGGCCCGCACCCGGTCGGTGGCGGCGGGCGGACGGCGGCGCAGCAGGGCGTGCAGCCGCAGCACCAGCTCCTGGAGCGCGAAGGGCTTGACGAGATAGTCGTCGCCCCCGGCCTGCAGCCCGGCCACCCGGTCGGCCACCTCGTCGAGCGCCGACAGCATCAGGACGGGCACGTCATTGCCGTCCGCGCGCAGGGCGCGGCACACCTCGATCCCGCTCAGGTCCGGCATGGAGATGTCCAGGACCACCACATCGGGGGCCCCGTCGCGCACCGCGGCCAGCGCGGCGTGGCCGCCGTCCGCGAGGGTCACGGCGAACCCGTTGAGCCGCAGCCCGCGCTCCAGGGACCGCCGGATGGCCGCGTCGTCGTCCGTCACCAGGACGCGACCGCTGCCCGTGCCTGCCATGTCCGTACCACCTCCGGCCCGGCATGGTACGTGCCCCGCGGTGCGCGCGGCGCGTTCCCAGGGCCGGGGCAGGGCCGGGGCATGGCCTTTGGGCCAATTGACTCCGTCCCGTCCGCGCCGTGGGATTGGCCTGGTTCACCCTTTTCCCGCCGCTCCCGCCCAGGAGCCGGTGTGTCCCGCGCCCGCGAAGGAGCCAGCGTGTCCCAGCCCGCCACCGCCCCGGATGCCCTGGACGCCCCGAATGCCCTGGACTCCCTGCACTCCCTGGACGCGCTGGGGCCCAAGGGGCCCTACCGCTCCCGCAACCGCCTCACCGTCAACGATGTCACCGGCGCGCCGATGGCCGAACTCTCCCTGGTGCCCCGGCTGTTCGTCACCCGGGCGCTGGCCGCCCTGCGCGCCGCCGGCACCCTGCCGCTGGAGGAGCGGCTGGCCGCGCTGAAGCGGGCGGGGGAGCTGTTCGCCACCGGCACCGTGGCCGGGATGCCGGCCGAGACGTACGAGGGCGCGGTGTGCCGGATGTCGGGCACCCCGCTCGCCAATGTGCGGATCGCCGTGGAGGCGATACGGCTCAGCGCCACCGAGGCGTACCGCAGCGTCCAGGCGGCCCGCCCGGTGGGGGCGGTGGGCGATTGGCGCGATCCGTACGCCCGGAGCGGCACCGCGGTGTGGATCCGGCGCGGCGATGTCTTCGCGGTGCACGCCGCCGGAAACCACCCCGCCGTGCACGCCCTGTGGCTGGAGGCGCTGGCGCTGGGCTACCGGGTGGCCGTACGCCCCTCCCGCCGTGAGCCACTCACCCCGTACCGGCTGGTCAGCGCCCTGCGCGAGGCGGGGTTCGGGATGGATCAGGTGGTGCTGCTGCCCACCGACCACGACGCGGCGGGCGAGATCCTGCACGGTGCGGACCTCTCCATGGTCTACGGCGGGCAGGAGGTCATCGACCGCTACGCCGCCGATCCCGCCGTGCTGCCCAACGGGCCCGGCCGCTCCAAGATCCTGATCACCGCCGACCGGGAGTGGCGCGACCACCTCGACGTCGTCGTCGACTCCATCGCCCGCCACGGCGGCACCGCGTGCGTCAACGCCACCGCCGTCCTCGTCGAGGGCGATCCGGCGCCGGTCGCCGAGGCGCTCGCGGAGCGGCTCGCCGCGCTCCCCAGCCTGCCGCCGCAGGACGAGAAGGCGGTGCTGCCCGTCCATCCGCTCGAGGTCGCGCGCGGCTTCGAGCGCCTGCTGCTCGGCAAGGCCGCGGGCGCCCGGGCGTGGCTGGGCGGCGACGGCGTGGTGGACGACCTCGGCGACGGCAGCGCCGCCCTGCGCCCCGCCGTCTTCCAGCTCGACGATCCGCGGGACGCGCGGCTGGGCGTGGAGCTGTCGTTCCCCTGCGTCTGGGTGGCCCCCTGGACGCGGGAGGCGGGCGTCGCCGCGCTCCGGGACAGCCTGGTGGTCACGGCGCTCACCGGGGACGAGGCGCTGCTGGACGGGCTGCTCGCCGAGCCGTCCATCAAGAACCTCTACATCGGTGACCATCCCACCCACTGGATCGCCCCGGGCATCCCGCACGACGCGTATCTCGGCGAGTTCCTGATGCGTACGAAGGCCGTCATCCGCGGCTGACCCCATGAGTCCGCACCCCTGCCGCCATCCGCCCTGCCGCCATCCGTCCTGCCGCCATCCGCGAGGAGCATCCCGTGCCGACAGCTTCCCTTTCGGTGCTCGACATCCCCTTCGACGAGCGCCCCGACCCCGATGAGTACATCCGCGCCGCCATGGAGTGGCACTTCGGCCCGGACACCGGCTCCCCGTTCTGGCTGCGGAAGGCGGAGACGCTGGCCTTCGATCCGCGGCGGGACGTCAAGGGCGTCGCCGATCTCGCGCTCTTCCCCAATGTCACCGGCGAGTTGCGCGAGGTGCCGGTGCGCGATCTGATCCCCCAGGGCTACGGCGCCGACGCCCGGATCGTCGGGGTCTTCGAAAGCGGCGGCACCACCGGCGCGCCCAAGCGGATCGTGTGTCTGCGCGACTGGCTGGACCGCCTCACCCACGGGCTGAGCGCCGACCTCGACGGGCTCGGCATCCCGCGCGGGGTGGACTGGCTGGCCATCGCCCCCAGCGGCCCCCATATGGTCGGCGAGATGGTCGCGGGCACGGCAGCCCGGCACGGTGGGCTGATGTTCCGCGTCGACATGGATCCGCGGTGGGTGAAGAAGCTGATCTCCACCGGGAAGGCCGAGGAGACCGACGCGTATGTGAACCATCTGGTGGAGCAGGCGGCGCACGTCCTGCGCACCCAGGACATCGGGGTGCTGATGACCACCCCGCCGCTGCTGGAGCGGCTGGCCCGGCACGACGACCTCGTCGAGCTGATCGGGGAGAAGGTCAAGGGCATCATGTGGGGCGGCGCCCATATGGACGCCGACACCCGCGATCTGCTGCGCACCGAGGTCTTCCCCGGCTGTGAGCTCTACGGCACCTACGGCAACACCATGATCCTCGGCGGTGCCACCGAGCGGCTGGGGCTCGGCCCGGACGAGCCGTGTGTCTTCGATCCGCGTACGCCGTTCGTCACCTTCTCGGTGGTGGACCCGGCGAGCGGGCGGCCGGTGCCGTACGGCGAGCGCGGCCAGGTGATGATGAACCACGTCAGCAAGTCCGCCCTGTTGCCGGGCAACCTCGAGCGCGATCTGGCGATCCGCGTCCCGCCGCCGGAGGGCGCGGTCGGGGACTCGGTGGCCGACGTGGGGCCGGTGGCGATGTTCGACGACGAGGTCGTGATCGAGGGCGTCTACTGACCGTCTACTGACCCGCGCCTCCTGACGCCGCCACCAGGCGTTTGCCCCGTTCCGCCATGGACCCGTTCAGTCGCGACAGTCGCAGTGGTTACGATCTGGCGCGATGGGGATGGGCAGAGCGCAGCGCGGAGGAGAGGCCCGCATACGGAGGGGCCACATACGGAGGGACCCGGTGCGCGGCACCGTGCCCTCCGCCCTCTGCCGTGCCGTGCTGCTGCTCGCCGCGGCGATATGGGTGGCGCCCTCGTGCGTCCATCCCGCCGCCGCCCACCACGCCCTGTCGACGGGGTGCCCGCACCGCCTGGCGGAGACCGCGTCGGCCCAGCGGCACGAGGAGCCGGTCGCGTATCCGGCTCCGGGCCACCGCCCGTTCGACACCACCGGCTCCGGCGCCGGAAGCGACAACTGTGTCGCGGGCCCCCCGGGAGTGGTCCAGGCCCTGGTGCCCACGCCCGTACCCCCGCCCTCCCTCGCCGAGGTGCCGCCGCCCGACGGCCCCCGCGACCCGCACCCCGCTCGGGCGCCGCCGGACCATCCCGTCCGCGCCCTCGGCCTCCATCAGCTCCAAGTACTTCGGACCTAGGCCGACGCCGGTCACCGCGATGCACCGCTCCACCCATCCAGTGTGCGAACAGCGCGAACTGCGCGAACTGCGAGGTTGAGGACAGCCATGGGCTCCAAGGGATCGAAGACGAAGGGCGCGGCCGACCGCCGCGCGAAGATAGAGGAGTTGCGCCGCGCCGAGAAGGCGCGCGAGCGCCGGTACCGGATCATCACCATCACCTCGGTCACGGTGATCGTCGCCGGACTGGCCGTCGGGGGCTACTTCCTCGTCGACGCGAGCGACAAGAAGGAGAAGAAGGAGGCCAAGGTCACCGCGTCGGTCGTGAAGACCGGCGAGTTCAAGGGCATGAAGACCTGGAAGAACCTGGGCCGGACGCATGTCCAGGGCTCGGTGAAGTACGCGATGTCGCCGCCGGTCGGCGGAAACCACAACCAGGTCTGGCAGAACTGCAACGGCGATGTCTACCCCAAGCCGCTGACCAAGGAGAACGCGGTGCACTCGCTGGAGCACGGCGCGGTGTGGGTGACGTACACCGACAAGGCGTCGAAGGAGGACATCGCCGCCCTCTCGGCGCGGGTCAAGAAGACCCCGTACTCGTTGATGAGCCCCTACCAGGAGCAGGACGCGCCGATCGTCCTCAACGCCTGGGGCACTCAGCTCGACGTCGAGAAGGCGTCCGACCCGCGGGTGGCCGACTTCTTCAAGAAGTACGTCCAGGGCAAGCAGACGCCCGAGCCCGGCGCCTACTGCACCAACGGGAAGACTTCGTGAGCGACGGGACCGCCGTCGGCCGCGCCTCCCGCCAGCCGCTGGTGGCGGGGGTCGCCGCCGCCCTCGCCCTGCTGACGCTGGTGGCGGTGGCGGTGCTGTGGCTGACGAGCGACCGCTCGGAGGGCTCGACCGACACGGGGACGCCGAAGGACACCTCGGCCGAGGCCGGTTTCGCCCGCGACATGTCCGTCCACCATCAGCAGGCGGTGGAGATGTCGTTCATCGTGCGCGACCGCACCGGCGACGACGAGGTGCGGCGGCTGGCGTTCGACATCGCGAGCACCCAGGCCACCCAGGCCGGAATGCTGCAGGGCTGGCTGGACATGTGGGGGCTGGACAAGACGTCCGAGGACCCGCCGATGACGTGGATGAAGCACATGTCGTCGGACGGCATGGAGGGCATGGACCACGGCTCGATGAAGGGCATGGGCTCCACGTACAAGCCGCACGACGGCTCGCTCATGCCGGGCATGGCCACCAACAGCCAGCTCGACGAGTTGCGCAAGGCCAAGGGCAAGGCGGCCGAGGTGCTCTACCTGAAGCTGATGACCGCCCATCACAAGGGCGGCGTCGAGATGGCGAAGGGCGCGGTCGAACTGGTCAAGGACTCGACCGAGAAGCACCTGGCCCGGACGATGGTCCAGGGCCAGCAGTCGGAGATCCAGCTGATGGCCGACATGCTCAAGGCACGCGGCGCGTCCTCCTGACGCCCCGCCGATGGCGCCCCTGTGGTGGGGGCGCCATCACCCCTTCCGCACGAACACCCCGGACCGGGCCGCCTGATACGTCACCTCGACGGTGGTGTGCACCAGCCGCTCGTCGATGGACCCGCGCAGGATGAGCACCCGGTAGTACAGGGGCGCCCCCAGTGAGGCGATGACCTCCCGCCCGTCGGTCTCCTCGGGGATGTCCCCCCGCTCGACCGCGTTCCGCACGATCACGGTCACCTCCTCGGTCCGCCGCACGAACGCGTTACGGAGGATCTTCTCGACCTCGGTGTCATGCGCGGCGGCCGCGATCAGCCCCTGCATGACATTGCGGTTGCGCAGCGCGTTGTTGAAGTCCGCGATGGCCTGGGTGAGTTCCATCAGATCCCGCCGGAAGTCACCGGTGTCCGGAGTGGGCAGCGTCGAACTGCGCTCGGCCAGCAGATCGACGACCACCCCCTCCACCGTGCGCCAGCGCCGCCGGATGGTCGACACATGCACCCCCGACCGCCGCGCGAGCCGATCGAGGGTGAGCGCGGCGAACGAGTCGCGGTCGAGCTCCTCGTACGCGGCCGCCAACACGGCGGCCCGAGTCCGGGCCGTACGCCCCCCGGGGCGAGCCGACCCATGCGGTGGTCGCTCTGTCATGACGCGCCGACTTTACGGCCCCTCCACCCTCGTGAGCACCAGATCTTCACGACATCCGGGCGCCGAACGCCGGGTAACCCATTGCACGGCGTACACGCCCCTCGCTAGTGTGACACCCGTTACTTAATGCTCGCGACAGCGCATTAGGCCAACATGGCGCAGAGTTTGCCGGACCTTCCTCACGAGGGGAAGGAAGGTCCAGCACGCTCCCTTCATCCCGCCGCGCAGGCGAGGTCCCGCGGCGGGCGCTGGCCGGTGGTCAGGAATGACGTCACCGCGTCGTTCGCGCAAGTGTTGCGGCCGAACGGATAGGCACCGTGTCCGCCCTGGTCGGCCGTCACCATCGTGGCCCGCTTTCCGAACGCCTGCCGCAGCTTCCGGGCTTCGGCCAGCGGTGTCCCCGGGTCGCGCTCGTTCTGCACCATGAGCACGTTCGACGGGCCCCGGTCACCGATGTGTACCGGCGGCTCGACCCGCTTGTCCGGCCAGAACGCGCACGGTCCGATGCCGGCCGTGGACCCGCCCAGCATCGGGTACCTCAGCCGGTCGACCGCGACGTTCCGCTGATACTCCCGGACCGTCGACGGCCAGCGCGAATCACCGCATACCACGTAAAGGTAGCTGGCCATGGAGTTTTCCGGGTGCTTCGGCGGCTTGGACGGCAGTGGCCTGCCCTTGTCGAGCGCCTGCCAGTTCCCGGCCAGCGAGGGGATGGTCGCATCGCTGTAGAGGAGATCGAGCGTCATCCCGCGGAACGCCGTCCCGTCGATGCCGTCGACCGGTTTCGTCTCCAACCGCTTCGCGAGCTCGAAGAACTTCGCGGTCACCTGCTGTGGTGTGGTGCCCAGACCGTACTTGGGGTGCGCGGCCGCGAACGCCGCGAAGTCCGGGAACCGGTCCTCCAGTCCACGGGCCAACGACCGCTTGGCCGTGACGTCATAGCCGCCGGGGCCGAGGTTGCTGTCGAGCACGATCCGGTCGCTGCGCTCCGGGAACAGCGTCGTGTACACCGCGCCGAGGGAGGTGCCGTAGGACCCACCGAGGTACGAGAGGGTCGGCCGGCCCAGCGCCGCCCGGATCCGGTCCATGTCGCGCGCGGTGTTCGCGGTGGTGGTGTGCGGCAGCATCGACGCCGTCCGCGAGGTGGCGCACTGCTTGGCGATGGTCCGGGCGTTCCCCGCCTCCCGCGCGACATCGGCCGCGGTGTGCGCGTACGGCGGGAAGTTGCCGCGTTTCTGCTGTTCCGGCGTCAGGTCGCAGGTCACCGGCGTGCTGCGGCCGACGCCGCGGGGGTCGAAGCCGATCACGTCGTAGGAGTCCAGCACCTTCCGCGGCAGCCCTGAGGCGGCGAGAAGGGCCGGGTAGTCGAGTCCCGTGACGCCGGGGCCGCCTGGATTGGTCAGCAGCACACCGCGGCGCTTCGAGGGTTCCTTGCTCGCCAGCCGGGAGATCGCGATCTCGATCTGCCGGCCGTCGGGATCGCGGTAGTCCAGCGGGACGTCGAGCTTCGAGCACTCGAGACGGGGTGCGGCGGCCTTGTCCGGGCACGGGCCCCACCGCACGGTGTCCGGGGTCGCCGCCTTGTCCGGCGCCGCCTTGTCCGGCGTCGCCTTGTCCGGCGTCGCCTTGTCCGGCGTCGCCACCGCCGACACTCCCGGAATCGCGATCGCCGCCACCGCCGCGGCGGCGAGGGCGAGGGGCAGGGCTTTTTTGCGCATCTGATGTCCTCATGGCGTCAGGCCGGCTCTCGGCCGCGGATTCCCCCGGGATGACCGGCCCGCTCGGTGTCCGGTGGCCAGGGCGTGTCCCGTTGTCCGGGCATGTGAACGAGTCTGTCCGCGCGCCGCGGCCGGTACATCAGCCCGGCGGCTCGAACCGTCTTCGACCGAGGACGAGGCGGGGATGCGACTCTGCTCCAGGGCTCATCAGCCCTCGGTCTGGCTCACCGGCCGCACGGAGTAGCGACATCGAACGACCGATGTGTCGTCACCGACGACAGCGCGGGTCCCCCGGCGGTACGGCGACCACCGGGGGACGGCGGGCAGTCAGTGCAGGTGGGCCGGGGTGAATTCGACGGGGAGGGCGGCCACGCCGCGCATCATCAGGGTGACGCGCCATGCGAGGTCGTCCGCGGGGACGGAGAGGGTGACGTCCGGGAGGCGGTCGAGGAGGACCTCGATGGCGGCGGTGGCGATGACCTCGGCGATTTCACGGGCGGCCGGGGGGCAGCCGTGTTTGCCGTGGCTGAAGGCCATATGGGCCTGGTTGCCGCCGGCGCCGGAGTGGAAGTCCGGGCGGACGTCGGGGTCGGCGTTGGCCGCGGCGAGGCCGAGCATCAGGCAGTCGCCCTTACGGATGCGGCGGCCGCCGAGCATGGTGTCCTCGGCGGCCCAGCGGCCGATCCAGAACGGGACCGGGGTGTCCTCCCACAGCACCTCGTTGAGCGCCTGGCCGACGCTGCGGCGGCCGCCGGAGAGGGTGATGGCGAACCGTTCGTCCGTCAGCATCAGCCGGAGGGCGTTGCCGATCAGGTCGCTGGTGGGCTGCTGAACGGCGTAGATGGAGCCGAGCAGATCGTTGATGATCTCGTCGTCGGTGAGCCCGGCGGAGTGGGACACCAGCCGGGCGGCCACGTTGACCTGGTCGGGGTTCTCCCGGACGCGCTTGATCAGCGCCTCCATCCGGGTCTGCATCTTCTGCAGCGCGATGGGGGCGTCGTTCCCGGTGAGGTGGAGCGAATCGTCCTGGATGGCGGCGGCTTCGGTGTCGTCCAGGCCGTAGAGCCGGGTCACCACCCGCAGCGGGATCTGGCTGGCGTACTCGGCCACCAGATCGGCCCGGCCGCTGCCCGCGAAGGTGTCGATCAGCTGGTCGGCGACGCGCTCGCACTGTGCGCGCAGTTCGAACTGGTCCACCGACGCGAGACCGTCGCAGATGGCATCGGACCGCCGCTGGTGGTCGGCGCCCTCGCTGAAGAGCATGGTCGGGCGGTAGCCGACGAAGGTCGTCAACTCCCAGTCGGGCGGCACCAGATGCCAGGAGTGCCAGCGGCGGGAGTCCCGGGCGAACCGATTGTGATCGGTGGTGACCCGGACCACTTCGCGGTAGCCGAGCACCGTCCAGACGGGGATCTTGCCGTCCAGCAGGACGGGCACGACCGGGCCGTGGTCCCGGAGCAGTTCGCGGTAGAGCGCCATCGGATCTTCCCGGAACCGCTGGTAGTCCAGCGGCACCGACCCGGGGGGCACCACCCCGTCGGGCGGCGCGGGGGCCGATGGGAAGACGGGCTCGGGCTGGGCGCCGGGCGGGGCATCCAGCGGGGACGTGGGGTCAGGGGTGGTCACGCGGTGGTCTCCCCGGCGGAGCCGTTGGTGGACAGGGAGTAGAGGTAGCGGGCGAGCGCGACCAGTACGGCCTTGCTGGAGTCGCGCTTGCGGGCGTCGCATTCGATCATCGGCACCTCGGGCGGGAGGTCGAGGGCCTCCCGCACCTCCTCCAGCGTGTGCTGCGGTTCGGTGAAGTTGTTGCGGGCCACGATGAACGGGGTGCCGTGGTGCTCCAGCCGGTCCAGCGCGTACCAGGAGTCGGAGAGCCGGTTGGTGTCCACCAGGACGACCGCGCCCAGCGTCCCGGAGAACAGCCGGTCCCACAGGAACCAGAACCGCTCCTGGCCCGGGGCGCCGAACAGATAGAGCACCATCTGCTCGTCCAGGCTGATCCGGCCGAAGTCGAAGGCCACCGTGGTGGTGGTCTTGTTGCGCACGAACGAGGCGTCGTCGATGCCTACGCCCGCCTGCGTCATCGTCTCCTCGGTGCTGAGCGGGCGGATCTCGCTGACGGACTGCACCATCGTCGTCTTGCCGACGCCGAACCCGCCGACGATCACGATCTTCAGACCGTCGCTCGCGCTCTCCCGCAGCGGGGCGTGCGCGGCGCCGCCGGGGAGCGCGGTGCTCACGGTGGTCTCAGAGATTCTGGAGTGCAACGAGCACCTTCTTCAGGGTTTCGGGCCCGGGCAGCCGGCCGCCGGGGCGGGCCGCATGCGGATGACGCGCGGTGATCCGGCCGGTGTCCAGCAGATCGCACAGCAGGATCTTGACCACGCTGACGGGCAGTTCCAGATATGAGGAGATCTCCACGACCGACAGGGGGCGGCGGCACATCCGCAGGATCTTGACGTGCTCGGACTGCATCCCGGGGGTGGGATCGCTTTCGCTGACGATCAGCGTGACCATGTCGAAGCGGCTCTCGTCCGCCCGACTGCGGCCGCCGGTGACGGTGTACAGCCGGTCCGGCCCCTCCTTGTCCAGCGGCCCTCGGATCATGCCTTCGCCCCGCCACCGCTGTCGCCGGCCTCCACCCGCGGAGCGGCCCGCAGATGGTCGCCGATCTGCTCGACCAGCTCGTTCATGTTGTGGCCGATGATGCCGACATCGGCATCGTCATGGGCCACCACGGCGAGATGGGCGCCTTCGCCGGCCTCGACGATGAACAGAATTCCCCCGTGGAACTCCGTCATCGACTGCCGTACGCCGCCGCTTCCGTCGCCGAACTCGATGGACGCGCCATGGGCGAGGCTCTGGATGCCCGACGCGATGGCCGCCAGCTGATCGGCCTGGTCCACGGACAACCCGGAGGAGAGGCACAGCTTGAGACCGTCCCGTGACAGCACCAGGGCGTGGCGCGAGCCCGGGGTCTTCTCCAGCAGGTTCTCCAACAGCCAGTCCAAGCTGCGGTCGGTGGTGTTCATCGGCGTTCCTTCTGTCACGGCTTGTCGTTCTCGGCAGGCTCGACGGACTCGGCAGGCTCGGCGGACTCGGCGGTCTCGGTGTGATCTGCGGATATCGAAGGCTCGGTGTCACACGGGTCACCTGCGGCGGAAGTACCGCGGGCCGCCTGGCGGAAGGCGCCGAAGCGGGCTCCGGCTTCCTCGGGTCGTGGACGGCTGGTCTTGGGCTTGGGTTCCGTCTCGGCCGGCTGGGCGGCCGCGCGGGTGGCGGCGGCCAGCGTCTCGCCACGGCGCCGCTTGGGCAGCCCGTTGACCCGCGAGGGCTCCGCGGAGGGCTCCGGCGCGGACGACGGCGAAGGGGACGGGGAGGGCGAAGGGGACGGCGAGGGGGAGGAGGAGGGGGACGGGGACGGGGCGGTCTCCGGCGACGTGAACGGCGCGGCGGCCGGAGCGGACGCGGTCGGGGCGGGCGTGACCGTGGCGGTGGACGCGCTCGTCGCGGCGGAGGTGGCGGACGTGGCGGACGTGGCGGACGTGGTGGACGTGGCGGACGTCTGCCGGGGGACCCCGGTGCGGACGGTGCCCGGCGTGTCGAGGACGACGGCGTCCTGGTTGATGTGCGTGACCAGCTGCTGCGGGATCAGGACCACGACACCCGTGCCGCCCCGCGCGGACGGCCGGAAGGAGACGGTGAGCCCGTGCTTGCGGGCCAGACAGCCGACGACCGCGAGGCCCAGCCGGGTGCCGGACAGGGTCATCAGGTCCAGGCTCTCGGAGGAGACGGCCTTCTGGGCGCGGTCCAGGGCGGCCGGGCCCATCACCAGGCCACCGTCCTCGACGGTCACCACGATGCCCGCGTGCGTCTCCTCGACGTACACGTGCACCTCCTCGGTGGGAGGCGAGAAGCTGGCGGCGTTGTCCATCAGTTCGGCGAGGGCGTGCATGACGCCCTCGGCCGCGTAACCGGCCACCGCGGCGTTGCTGGTCGAGTGGACCCGTACCCGCTGGAAGGCGCTGATCCGGCCGATCGCGCCGCGCAGCACGGACTCCATGACGATCGGCTTGGTCCAGCGGCGCCCGGAGCGGGCACCGGTCAGCACCGCGATACTGTCCGCGATCCGGCCCGCCTGGGCGGTGGTGTGGTCCAGCTTCAGCAGATCGCCGAGGACGGTCTCGTCGTGGCGGTTCTCCATCTCCCGGAGGTCGGCCAGCATGCTGGTGGCCAGCGCCTGGACGCGGCCCGCGGCGTTGGCGCACGCGGCCATCGCGGAGGCGCGCATCCGCTCACCGTCGCCGATCTCGCGCAGCAGGGTCCGCAGCAGATACTGATGGGCCCGGCTGGTGGGGCGCTCCATGCGGGTGATCACGGTTTCCACCGAGCCGCCCTCGCGCAGTTGCCGCACCGCGGACGGAATCGTTTCCTCTGCGAGCCGGGTGGCCTCGATCTCCTTCGCGGCGGCCGCGCTCTCCAGCGAGGTGACCCGCTCCTGGAGACGGCCGATGGTCCGCGAACGGCTGGCGGCGACCGCGAGCGTCACCCCCAGCAGCACGGCGGCGGCTCCGCAGAAGACGGCGACGAAGGCGCGCTGTGCGGATGGCACCGCGGTGGTCACCCACAGTCCCGCTCCGGCGGCGACAACTACGGCCAGCAGGGGGACGGTCAGGGCCCCGCGCGTCACCGAAGGCCCTTTGTACGGATGGCTGGATATGTGTGCTGACATCTATCAGGTCCTCATGGGCGCGTTGAGGTTTTTGGCTGGACCACGCGGACATCAAGCCGTGGGCGCCACATGTTAGTAGAGTCACGTCGGTTTGACCTTGCCATCTCGGCATACAGATCATGACGACTCGTCAAATCGAGCCGCTGAGCAGCGTCATGTTCCGGACGCATATGACGCTGCCATTGACGCAGCCCTTGGCGCCGTCCTTGGCGCCACCCTTGACGCGGCCCTTGACGCGGCCCTTGACGCCGCCACCGTCGGCCCGCCCGACGGCGCTAAGGAATCGCCAGCTCGGCCCAGATGACCTTGCCGTCCGCGGTGTAGCGGGTGCCCCATCGCTCGGCGAACTGCGCGACCAGGAACAGCCCCCGGCCGCCCTCGTCCATCGTCGCCGCGTACCGCAGATGCGGAGAGGTGCTGCTGGTGTCGGAGACCTCGCAGATCAGCGCGCGGTCGCGGAGGACCTGCACCCGGATCGGGCCGGTGGCGTGCCGGATGGCGTTGGTGATCAGCTCGCTGAGCACCAGCTCGGCGGTGAACGCGGTCTCGTCCAGCCCCCACTCCGCCAGCTTCCGCATGACCTCCGCGCGCACCCCGGACACCGCGGCGGGGTCGGACGGCACCTCCCAGGAGGCCACGCGGTCGCCGCCCACGACCCGGGTCCGGGCGGCGATCAGGGCGATGTCATCGCTCGGGTTGCTGGGCAGCAGCGCGTCCAGCACCTCGGTACAGATCTCGTCGGGGGTCCGGCCGGGGCGGGACAGGGCACCGCGCAGCATCTCCAGACCGGTGTCGATCTCCCGTCGGCGGTCCTCGATGAGCCCGTCCGTGTAGAGGACGAGATCGCTGCCCTCGGCCAGCTCCACCTCGGCGGTCTCGAACGGCAGCCCGCCCAGGCCCAGCGGCGGTCCCGCGGGAAGTTCCAGGAACTCCACCGGACCGTCCGGACGCACCAGCGCGGGCGGCGGATGGCCGGCCCGCGCCATCGTGCAACGCCGCGTCACCGGATCGTAGATCGCGTACAGACACGTCGCCCCGGTGATGCCCTCGCTGCCACCTCCGCCACCGCTGCCGTCGCCGTTCGGCCCACCCGGGCCCTCGTCCTGGTCGATCCGGGCGATCAGATCGTCGAGGTGGGAGAGGATCTCATCGGGCGGGAGGTCGAGCGTGGAGAAGTTGTGCACCGCCGTCCGCAGCCGCCCCATCGTCGCCGCCGCGTGCAGACCGTGCCCGACCACATCGCCCACCACCAGCGCCACCCGCGCCCCCGGCAGCGGGATGACGTCGAACCAGTCGCCCCCGACGCCCGACTCCGCCGGCAGATAGCGGAAGGCCACGTCCAGGGCGCTCTGGCTGGGCAGGGCGCGGGGCAGCAGGCTGTGCTGCAGGGTCACCGCCATGGTGTGCTCGCGGGTGTAGCGGCGGGCGTTGTCGATGCAGACCGCCGCGTGCGAGGCGAGCTCCTCGGCGAGGGACACCTCTTCCTGGTCGAAGGGCTCGCGCTGCTTCATCCGCCAGAAGTTGACCACGCCCAGCAGCACGCCCCGGGCCCGCAGCGGCACGGTGGCCAGCGACCGGACGCCGTATTCGAGGACCTTGGCGGTCTGCTCGGGATCCTGTGCCTGCCAGCCGGTGGCCTCGGAGAGATCGGCCTCCACGACCGGCTCGCCCTCGCTCAGCCCGAACGCCTGGGGCGAGGACGAGACGAACGCGAACACCCGGCCGACCGGATAGAAGGGGTGGTCGGGCCGGATGCCGTGGACGGCCGACCGGCACATCTCGACACCGCCGACGGCCAGTGGCTCATCGCCGCGCGGCACGGGCTCCGCCAGGTCGACCGTGACGAAGTCGGCGAAGCGGTCCACCGCCACCTGCGCCAGTTCCTCGGCGGTACGGCTCACATCGAGCGTGGTGCCGATCTCCACGCTCGCGTCGTACAGCAGCTTGAGCCGCTTCTGGGCCACTTCGGCGCGGCCGGAGAGGGCGCGCAGTTCGGTGGAGTCGCGCAGGGTGGCGACGCTGCCGGGCGGGCCGCCGGCGCGGTCGGTGAGCCGGTTGTTGATGGCCAGCAGTCGGTCGCCGGCCACCAGCACCTCGTCGGTGACATCGCGCCCGGAGGCCAGGACGTCGGCGACATGGGGCTCCAGGCCCAGGTCGTCCACCAGCCGCCCCTCCGGCCGCGGCGGCAGTTCGAGCAGCCGGGACGCCTCGTCGTTGGCGAGCACCAGCCGCCCGTCGTCGCCGACGATCAGCACCCCCTCGCGCACCGAGTGCAGCACCGCGTCATGGTGCTCGTACATCCGCGTCATCTCGACCGGGTCCAGGCCACGGGTCTGCCGCCGCAGCCGTTTGGTCACCAGCGCGGTGCCGCCGGTGGCGAGCACGAGTGAGGCGGAGACGGCGCCGACGAGGAGCGGCAGCTGGCGGTTGGCGAGCCCGCTCACCTTCTTGACCGTGATTCCCGCGCCGACCGCGCCGACGACCTTGTGGTGGCTGTCGAAGATGGGCGCCACCGCGTCCATCGCCTCGCCCAGTGTGCCGGGGCCGGTTTCGCTGGTGGTGTGCCCGTGCAGCGCAGGCTCGATGGTGCCGACGTAGTGCTTGCCGATCCGGTTGAGCTTGGGGTGGGTGAGCCGGATGCCCTTGGTGTTCAGGACCACGACGAAGTCGAGCCCGGTTCTCTTCCGGGCGGCCTCGGCCTTCGGCTGGAGCACCTTGGTGGGGTTGGGGCTGTGCAGGGCCTTGACGATACCGGGGGAGTTGGCGAACGACTCGGCGACCGCGATGGACCGGCCGCGGGCCTCGTCGGTGGCGTCGTGCCGCACCTGGAGCACCAGGGCGACGGTGGCCGCCGCGCCGAGCAGCAGCACGATCACGAGCTGCAGGATGAAGACCTGCCCGGCGACGCTGCGAACGCTCAGCCACGATCGAAAGCGCCGGCCCGCCACCTCCGGGTGCTCCCGCCGTCGACTCCGTGGGCGCCGACCGGGGAACATGCGGGCAGCCCACGATCGACCCATAAACCGGGCCATACACATACATCTACACCGGGAATTCTTGGAAGGCGAATCTCCGCTTCCGATGACCAGGCGGCCATCACGTTCCGCATATGATGTGCGACTTTCCGTTCGCGACGGGCTCGCGACGGGCTCGCGGTGGGCTCACGGCGGGCTCACGGCGGGCGAGGTGCCGAAGACGAGGGTGTATGCAAATCTGAGAAAAGGGTAATTCACCCTTATTGCCGCGAATCGGTGTCGTGGCGGCGCCGATCGCGCCGGACGAAGGAGCCCGACATGGCCAGTCACGCCGGTGGAGTTCAGACAGGGGCCGCTCCCGGCCATATGCACCGGGCGGTGAGCGGATGGCTTGTCTTCGCGGGGGTGATGATGATCTTCGGTGGTCTGATGAACCTGCTCCAGGGCATCTCGGCCATCCGGACCGACCGGGTCTTCCTGGTCACGCAGAGCTATATCTTCCAGTTCGACCTCGCCGGATGGGGCTGGGTCCACCTGGCCCTCGGGATCGCCGTGGTGATCGCCGGGTTCGCGGTGTTCACCGGTGCGATGTGGGCCCGTGTCACGGGCGTGGTGCTGGCCGGTCTCGCGCTGATCGCCAACTTCCTGTGGCTGCCCTACTACCCGGTCTGGGCCACGGTGCTGCTCATCATCGACGCCCTGGTGATCTGGGGGCTGTGCGCCGGACCGAGCCGTGGCGGCGCGGGACGCGCGGAGATGGGAGGGCCCGAGGCGGGACGCACCGCCTGAGGGACGTGATGCCTGGTTTCCCGGCAGGGCGCGGGGCAGGCTGGAGCCATGCTGCTGGCTGATGTCGCGCTGACCTCCCGCCAGGTCGCGGCCACCGCCGCCCGCTCGGAGAAGATCGCCGCACTGGCCCGGCTGTTCCGGCGCACGGAACCGGCCGAGGCGGCCGTGGTGATCACCTACCTCGCGGGCAGGCTGCCCCAGCGCCGCACCGGAGTGGGCTGGTCCACCCTGCGCCACCGGCGGGAACCCGCCGCCGAGCCGACGCTCGCGGTGCTCGATGTGGACGAGGCCCTGAGCCGGGTCGCGGCGGTCGCCGGCACCGGTGCGACGGCGACCCGCAAGCGGCTGGTGGGCGAGCTGCTGTCCGCCGCGACCAAGGAGGAGCAGGGCTTTCTGCTCGGCCTGATCGGCGGCGAGCTGCGGCAGGGGGCGCTGGAGGGGCTGGCCGTGGAGGGGCTCGCCGAGGCGGTCGGCGCACCGGCCGCCGAGGTGCGCCGGGCGGTGATGGTCGGCGGGTCGCTGGGCACGGTGGCCGAGGCGCTGCTGGCGCGCGGCCCGGAGGCGCTGGCCGACTTCCGGCTCGAGGTGGGGCGGCCGGTGCTGCCGATGCTCGCGCAGAGCGCCAAGGATCTCGACGAGGCCATGGACCGGCTGGGGGCGTGCGCGGTCGAGGAGAAGCTGGACGGGATCCGGGTGCAGGTGCACCGGGACGGCGAGGAGGTACGGATCTACACCCGCACCCTCGACGAGATCACCGCGCGGCTGCCCGAGGTGGTCACGGCGGCGCGGGAGCTGGCGGTGGACCGGGCGATCCTCGACGGCGAGGTGATCCTGCTGGACGCGGAGGGGCGGCCCCGCCCGTTCCAGGAGACCTCCGGCCGGGTCGGCTCCCGGCTCGATGTGGCCGGGGCGTCGGCCGCGCTGCCGCTGTCCCCCGTCTTCTTCGATCTGCTCGTGGTGGACGACCGCGATCTGCTCGACCTCCCGACCCGCGAGCGCCATGCCGAACTGGCCCGGATCGCCCCCGGGCCCCGGCGGGTGCGGCGGCTGGTGGCCGACGACCCGGCGAATCCGGAAACCCGGCGGGCGGCCGGTGAGTTCGCGGCGGACGTGCTGGCCCGGGGGCATGAGGGGGTGCTGGTCAAGGGGTTGGAGGCGCCGTACGGCGCGGGCCGGCGCGGGGCGTCCTGGCTGAAGGTCAAGCCGGTGCACACGCTGGATCTGGTGGTGCTGGCGGCGGAGTGGGGGCACGGCCGCCGTACCGGGAAGCTGTCCAACCTCCACCTGGGCGCGCGGGCGCCGGACGGCACGTACGTGATGCTGGGCAAGACGTTCAAGGGGCTGACCGACGTGATGCTGGAGTGGCAGACGGAGGCGCTGCTGGGGATCGCGGTCAGCGACGACGGCTGGGTGGTGCGGGTGCGGCCGGAGCTGGTGGTGGAGGTGGCCTTCGACGGGCTGCAGCGATCGTCCCGCTATCCGGCGGGCGTCACGCTGCGGTTCGCGCGGGTGCTGCGCTACCGGGAGGACAAACCGGCGGACCAGGCGGACACGGTCGAGACGGTGCTGGCGCTGCGGAGTGGGTGAACGGGGCCCTCGGGGGCGGCGGCGGCCGGACGGGGGCGGCGGCCGGACCTTGACGCCTGCGGCGGGCTGTTCCCCTCCCCGCCCCTTCCCACAACTGGGGGTCCAGGGGCAGGTAGGGGAAAGCATCGGTATGCGGCTCCGCCGCGTGGGGTCTGGGGCGCAGCCCCAGTTACGGGAAGGGGCGGGTAGGGGAAGCTCCGCCGCGTGGTCCGCCCGCCCCCCAGGACCCCGGGGCCGCGGGGTGCGGGGCGCGGGGCGCGGGGCGGTCCGGGGCCCGGGGTCCGGGGTCAGGCCGGGCTCAGGACGGGTTGTCCGCGTGGGTCAGGGTCTCCCAGCCCAGGAAGAGGCTGTTGGTGCCCGCCGGGCGCTGTTGCTCGGTGAGCTTCTGGGTGTTGGCCATGGCGATGCCGAGCCGGTTGTGCAGGGCGTTGTAGCCGACCTCGGTGATCGGGCCGAGGCCGCGCTTGACGCTGCCGCCGCACAGCCAGGACGGCGGGGCCTCGCCCAGCTCGTACTTCGACTGGAAGCCCAGCGCCTGCCGCAGCCGCTCGCCCACCTCGGGGTAGAGGTCCTGGCCCTGGATCCGGCTGGTCTCGGCGACGTGCGCGATGGAGGCGATGCCGTATCCGGTGTGGGTGAAGTCGCGGCAGGTCTCCTGGGTGAGCCCGGTGACGAAGGTCGACTGGCCCTGCCAGTACTTGATGATCTTGTCGCGGGTGTCGAGGCCGCTGCCGGGCGCGGTCTTGGGCAGGGAGCCGTCGGACTCCAGGTAGACATACGCGGGGACGCGGCCGCGGTACTTGGCGATCGCCTTGTCGTAGCTGGTCCGGTCGTCCAGGAAGACGGAGATGCCGGCGGCGGCCTCCACCATCACCAGCTCCCAGTTGCCGTTGGAGTTCGAGCCGCCGATGACCTTCGGCAGGTAGACGGTGCGCAGCATGGTCTTGAAGCGGTCGATCGAGGCGGCGGACCAGCCGTCGTAGCTGTAGCGGATGATCTCGGCCGCCCGGGGCCAGGAGGATCCGGCCCAGCCGGTCTGCAGCGGGGCGTTGCTGTTGGTGTGGTCCTTGATGGTGGCCGACCAGGCGTCCATGATCTGGATGGCCTTGTCGGCGTAGCGGCTGTCGCGGGTGATGTACCAGGCCAGCGAGAGCGAGTAGGCGGCGAGCGCGTCCTGGCGCTCATCGGTGCAGCCGATGTTGGGGTCGGAGTACGGACCGCATTCGACGACCGCGCGGGGCTTGGGGGTGCGCGACAGCGAGGCGTACGGGCTCGCCAGCATCGCGTCGTACGCGCCCTTCCAGGGCTGGGCACCGGCGTTCACCTTGGAGCGGACGAAGTCGAGCTGGGCGCGGCTGACGAGGACGCCGGGGTGGGTGAAGGCGGCCTTGGGCGTGGCCTTGGGCGCCGCTTCGGTGATGGCCTCGGACGCGGTGGACCGCCGGGTCTGCCCGGCCGTGGCCGGGCCGCTGAGGATGCCCGCGAACAGCGCGGCCAGCGCTGTGGCGAGGGCGAGATACAGGGCTCTGGTGCGCATGGGGGCGGCTCTCCTGACGGTGAGTTCGTATGTGTGAACAACGGATGCCGACATGAACTCCTATGGTGTTCCGGGAAGTTAGCTCATGAACACGTCAAGGTCTAGACCTTCCGTTCATAGGAGAATGTGCGCCCCCGCCCCGATCGAGAGGCCCAGCGTGGAGACGACAGTCGCGGAGGACCAAGCCGCAGGCCCCGGCCGCCCACCGGCACCGCGCGGCGCCCGCGGTGCGGTCGCCCGGCTGCTACGCGCCGTCGCCCGACTGCTACGGCTCCCCGGCGGACGGGCCCGGCGGTGGGCGGCCTGGTGCGCGATGCCGCCCCTGGCCGTGGTCAGCGCGGTG
The DNA here is from genome assembly GCF_016741935.1 of Streptomyces endocoffeicus. GTDB lineage: Bacteria > Actinomycetota > Actinomycetes > Streptomycetales > Streptomycetaceae > Streptomyces > Streptomyces endocoffeicus. The sequence continues at coordinate 235,479 of NZ_JAERRG010000012.1, forward strand.
GTGCTGTGCCGGGCCGCGGACACCGACGGCATCACCCCCATACCGCAGCTGCTGGCCTTCCTGCCCTGGCTGCTGGTCCCGGCGGCGCTCGGGCTGCTGCTGAGCACGGCCGCGCGTTGGCCGATGGGGTGCGGCTGGGCGCTCGCGGCAGCGGCGGCCACCGGGTGGTTCATCCAGCCGTACGACGGTGGCGGCTCCCCGCCCGAACCGCGCGGACCGGTCCTCGCCCGGCTGCGGGTGATGACCGCGAACCTCGAGTTCGGCCAGGCCAGGGAGGGGCTGCTGAACGCGCTGCGCCGGGAGCGGCCGGACCTGGTCGCGGTGCAGGAGTGCGATACGCGGTGCGCCGAGGCGCTGGACTCGGCCGCCGTCCGCAGGGCCTACCCGTACCGGAGCGTCGCCCTCGGCAACAGCGCCGCCGCGGGCTCGGCGATCCTCAGCCGCCATCCGCTGACCCGGACGGAGGGAGTGCGCGGAACGCTGCGGATGCCGGGCGCGGTCGTCCGCGTCGCGGGGCAGCGGCTGCGGATGCAGGTCGCCCACCCCATGCCGCCGATGCCGGGGCAACTGGACCTCTGGCGCACCGAGCTGGGGCGGCTGCGGGCCTACGCGGACGAGCGGGGCGAAGAACCCACCCTGATCGCGGGCGACTTCAACGCCACCCAGGACCACGCCGCCTTCCGGGCCGTCCTGGACACCGGGCTGCGGGACAGCGCACGGGCCACCGGGGTGTCCCGCACACCCAGCTGGCCGAGCGCCACGACCCCGGTCCTGGGGGCGCAGATCGACCACGTCCTGGTCAGCCGGGGCTTGCGGCCGCGCACGGCCCGCTTCCTGGATCTGCCGCACACCGACCACCGGGCGCTGCTGGTGGAGCTGGACCTGTACGGGCCACAGGGCTGAGGGCCGACCGGGGCTCGAGGTCCGACCGGGGCTCGAGGGCCGACCGGGGCTCGAGAGTCGGCCGGGGCCCGAGAGCCGGCCGGGGCCCGAGAGCCGGCCGGGGCCCGAGAGCCGGCCGGGGTCTCAGCTCTCGCTCGGGTCGTAGGAGTTGGCCAGCTCGAACGGATCGGGCTCCAGACCCGCCGTCGGCCAGCGCTGCTCCCGCTGCCAGCGCGCGTTCTCCTGCGCGAGCGCGTCCCAGAGCAGATTGAGCGGATGGGCCGGGTCATAGGACGCGCGCTCCCCACGGCGGGTGAACGCCCCCAGCAGCACCTCCAGCCGGGGCCCGGTGTCATTGACCAGCTCGACGGCGCGCAGCCCGCGTCCGTACACCACCCTGGGATCGCCCGCCGCGTCCGCGACCCCCTTGGTGACCAGCATGCAGCCGCGCAGCAGCCCGGAGCGCAGCAGCTCGAAGCCGTAGTTGACGGTGTCGATCTCGGCGGCGATGCGCAGCTTGCCGCGGTAGTCGCCGCCGAACCAGGTGTGCAGCACCCCGGCCATCAGCCCACTCGCCGAGACCACCAGCGGCAGGGTGCGCAGCGCACTGGTCGGGGCGGTGGGGCCGGGCAGCTCGGCCTCGGAGAGATTGGTCAGCAGCGAGACCCCGCTGCGCCGCCACTCCATCACATCGAAGGCGGCGAGCTCATCGTCGCCCTCGGGCCGGGTCACCACGGAGCCGCACACCAGGTCCACGTCCTTGGCGCGCAGCTTGGCCAGCACGTCCCGGGTGCGCACATGGCCGACCTTGAGCTCGATACCGCGCTGCCGGAAGTCCTCGGTCACCCGCTCCCCGGCACCCGCCAGATAGCTGAGGGTAAATCGGGTGGTGCCCACCATCAGCGTTTTTCCCAGGCGGCGCCGTGACTCATGGATGCCGTCCAGCCAGTCCCCGAGAGTTCCGCGCGCCAATTCGACCAGGGCTTCTCCGGTGCCGGTGAACAGCACGTCCTTGCCCCGCCCCTGCTTGAGTATGAGGGGTTCGCCGCAAAGCTCGCGAAAGTTCCGGTTCATGGTGTCGATCTGCTTTTGCACACTGGACTGTTCGCGGCCCAGAATCCGTGCCGCACCCAGCGCCGTACCGGCCTCATGGACCATGATCAGGGTGCGCAACTGGTCCATCGTGGTGTCCATCAGCGCGAGCGGGCTCTGCGCCCAGCGGCCGCGCCGATCCGTCGTCGGCGGGCCGAGCGAACCTGGTCTCACCATGATTTCCCCCGCTTTTCAACTTCTCCCGTTTTCCTGACTCCAGAGTTTAGTCAGCGATCCATGTGGTTACCCGACTTCGAAGCGGGACCTCGTCGAGTACTACCGCTCGGTCTCCCGGCGCCCCATTCCGCGGTTGCGCGGCCGCCCTTTGATGGTGGAACGCCATCCGGACGGAATCGGCGGCAAGCCGCTGATGCGGAAGAACGCACCCGGCTGCTTTCCGGACCGGGTGCGCCGCGCCGTGCTCCCCAAGGAGGGCGGCGAGCGGCACGCGAACGGCCCCTGGTGTCCGTACGGACACCAGGGGCCGTTCGCTGCGCGGCCCCCGCGAGCGGCTGAAGCGGCTCGCGGAGGGCGAGGGCTGACCGCCGGGGTCAGACGCCTCAGGCGCCTCAGGCGCCTCAGATGTCTCAGATGTCTCAGGCGTCTCAGGCGCCGATGTCGTCGCCGTCGCGCCGCCAGACGCTGATCACGGACGGCCGGGTCAGCTTGCCCGGGCCGTCGGGCCAGGTGGACGCGGGCTTCTCCACGCTCGCGCCGTCGATCTCGCCCGGGTGCTGCACGGCCACCAGCACCCGCCGGTCCTGCACGATCGGGCCGCAGGTCTCGGCGCCGTTCGGCACGGTCAGGAACTGCTTGACCTCACCGCGGCGGCTGCCCGCCGTGGCCACGCCGAACAGCCCGTCGTGGTTGCCGAGCGCGTTGCCGTCCGTGGAGATCCACAGGTTGCCGTACGCGTCGAAGGTGATGTTGTCCGGGCAGGAGATCGGGCTGACCTGGTCCTTGGGGAAGCCGCCGAAGTAGGTGCTCGGGTCCTCGGGGTCGCCGCAGACCAGGAACAGCCGCCAGTTGAAGCGGGTGGAGCCCGCGTTGTTCCAGCGCTCGGTCAGCTCCAGGATCTGGCCGTGCTTGTTGCTGTTGCGCGGGTTCGCCTCGTCGGCGGGGGCCTTGCCGTCCTTGCCGCGGTCGCTGTTGTTGGTCAGCGCGATGTAGACCCGGCCGGTGCGCGGGCTCGGCTCGACGTCCTCGGGGCGGTCCATCTTCGTCGCGCCCGCCTTGTCGGCGGCGAGACGCGTGAAGACGTACACCTCCTCGGCGGTCATGCCCTCCACGAAGGAGCGGTCGCCGCAGGCCAGCGGGATCCACTCACCGGCGCCGTCGAACTCGCCGTCCTTGGGCAGCTTTCCGGAGCCGTCTATCTCGGCGGACGGGCTGTCACCGGTGAACTTGGCGACGTACAGCGTGCCCTCGTCCAGCAGCGTGCGGTTGTGCTCGCGGGCGATGCGGCTGTTGCCCTTCATCATCCGCTTGGCGGAGACGAACTTGTAGAAGTAGTCGAACTTCTCGTCGTCGCCCATGTAGAGGACCGGACGGCCGTCGCTGGTCAGCCGGGGCTCGGCGGCCTCGTGCTTGAAGCGGCCCAGCGCGGTGAGCTTGCGCGGGGTGGACTCGGGGTCGAACGGGTCGATCTCGATCACCCAGCCGAAGCGGTTGGTCTCGTTCGGCTCCTTGGCCACGTCGAAACGGTCGTCGAACCGTTCCCACTTGCGCTCGGAGGCGGCGCCGGCGATGCCGTAGCGCTTGAGGCGGGCCGCGGTGGCCGGGTCGGTGACCGAGCCGCCGTTGGCGAAGTACTGGTTGAAGTTCTCCTCGCCGGAGAGCACCGTGCCCCACGGCGTGATGCCGCCGCCGCAGTTGTTCAGCGTGCCGAGGATCCGCTTGCCGGTCGGGTCGGCGGCGGTGCGCAGCAGCTCGCTGCCCGCCGCCGGGCCGGTGACCTCGAACGGAGTGGTCGCGGTGATACGGCGGTTGAGGCGGTGGCGGGACAGCGCGGTGAGCCGGCCAAGACCGCGCTCCTCGGCCGTCACGACCACGGACAGGCCGTGCGCGGCCCAGCCGATCTCGGCCTGCTCGCGGGTGGGGTTCGCCGGGTCGTACCCGGCGAACATCAGCACCTCGTCGGTGTACTCATGGTTGACCACGAGCAGCTGCTGGTCGCGCTCGCCGGGGACGTCCAGGACCGCCATGTAGTCGTTGTTGTAACCGAACTGGCCCGCCTGGGCCTTGGCGCTCTGCCGGTCCGGGTCGAACGCGGGCGCGCCGCGCAGGATCGGGTCGCCCCAGCGGATCACCACGTTCTGGTCGTGGCCGTCGGCGACGACCACGGCGTCCTCGGTGTTGGGGGCGACCGGCGCGAAGCGGAGGCCGCGGGCGGCCTTGCCCTTCGCGGCGCTCTGCGCGGCGGCCTTGTGCTCCGTGGCGGCACCGCCCGTCGCGGCGGACGCCCCCGGCGCCCGCTCCACCGCCACCGCACCGGTCGCGGCCGCCACGGTCACCACGGCACCGGCCCGCAGCAGGGCACGACGCGAGGCGGCACCGGCGATGACATCGCCCACATAGGCGTTGTCGCTGGTGTTCGGCGTCTCGTGAAGGCAGGCGTCGCCACAGCGGTACCGGCACGTCAGCGCGGAACGGCCGCCCGGGTGTGAGCTGATGAGCGGCAGGAGGTTGCGCACGTCTTCCCCTCCGTAAGGGTGTTCACGTATGGGCTTCGCCGGGTCCCCCATGGGCAGCACTCCGACGCGGTCCGGGCCGACATGACGTCGGGATCCTTTGGCGGCGAAGCTATGGGCGTAGAACCGCATGGTGGCGACGAACGCCTGAACCAGAGGTGAACGAAGCGCGAGCGGAATCGGCGGAAGAGGGCCGCCGAATGGCCCGCTAGCCTTTCGGCACCACGGACATGCACCGCCATGCACCGCACTCGACACGTGAGAGGTATCTCCCATGGGCATACGGGACCTACTGCGCAAAGTTTTCGGCCGCTCCCGAACCACGGGGGTGGACGATACTTCTGCTGCGCCGGAGGCGGCGGTTGTCCCGGACCCCCAGCCGGAGTCGGCAGAGTCGGCAGAGTCGGCGGAGCGCAAGTCGGCGGAGCCGACGGTGGACCAGAAGGCCGAGCGGAAGGCCGAGTCGGACGCCAAGCCCGAGCCCGAGCCTGCGCCTGAGCCGAAGGCTGAGCCGGAGCCCGAGCCGACCGCGGACGCGGACGCGGACACGGACACGGACACGGACACCAAGGCCTCGGCCCCGGGCTCCTCGGACTCCTCGGACTCCCCGGACTCCCGGAACGACGAATCCGGGCACGACCCGGCCCTGTCCGCCCCACTGAAGTCCCTCGACGAGATCCTGAAGTCCCCCGCGCACGAGGACTCGTCAACGTCGGGCGAAGAGACGCCGGTTGAGGCAGCGGCAGCGACCGACGAGAAGGAAGCGCCCGCCACCAAGGCGAAGGCCACGGCCGCGTCCGACGCCGGCGCCGGCGCTGACGCTGACGCCCAGCCCACGCCCGCAGCCGATGACGACGCCACGACCCCCGCAGCCGACGTCGAACCGGCGGCGGAGGCTAGTGCCGACGCCGAGCCCAAGGCCGACGACAAGCCCGCCGCAGCGAAGGCTGCGGCCGAGCCTGAGCCCGAAACCGCAACCGACCCCGCCCCGGAGGTCGCCGAGCCGGTGGCGGAAGCCGCCAACGCGTCTCCGGCAAAGGCCGGCACCACGCCCCAGGCCGAGGTTGCGGAGGACCCCGCGCCGGAGCCCACGGCCAAGGCCGAGCCCGAAGATGAGGCAGCCACAGAGGCTGGCGACGAGCCCGCCAAGGCGGAGGCCGAGCCCGCAGCCGCGAGCGCCCCCGAGGTCAAGGTCGAGGCCACGGCGCCAGTGGCGGAAGCCGACACCACGGCCAAGGCCGAGGTTGCGGAGGACGCCGCGCCGAAGCCCGCTGCGGCGCCCGAGCCCACGGCCAAGGCCGAGCCCAAGGCTGAGGCAGCCGCAGAGGCTGACGACGACGCCGCGTCGGCCCCGGTGGCGAACGCGAGTGCCGACGCCGAGGCAGCGGCAGAGACTGCCGACGAGGCCGCGCCCGCAGCCAAGAGCGACGACAAGTCCGCCAAGGCGGAGGCAGAGGCCGAATCCAAGACGGAAGCCGAACCGGAGTCCCCGGCGGAGGCCACACCCGCAGCCGCGAGCGCCCCCGAGCCCGCGGCCGACCCTGAGCCCGAGGCCAAGGCCAAGGCCGAGCCCGTGGTGGCCGCGGCTGCCGCCGCCACCGCGGCCAAGGCGGAAGCACCCACGACCGCGGCCAAGGCCGACGCGCCCGCCGCCGCCATCTCCCTCGCCGACCTCACGTCGCGGGCGCCTGGGCTGGTCGGGGCGTACGGCGCGGCCGGGGAGGCCGTTCAGGAGAGTGGGCTGGGTGGGCAGCGCGCCGTCGTCTACCTCGTGCTGGACCGGTCCGGGTCGATGCGGGGGTACTTCAAGGACGGCACTGTTCAGCACCTCGCCGAGCAGGCGCTCGCCCTGTCCGCACAGCTCGACACTGGCGGCACCGTGCCCGTCGTGTTCTTCTCCACCGACATCGACGGCACCGCCGACCTCGAGCTGGACCAGCACACCGGCCGCATCGAGGAGCTGCACGGCTCGCTCGGGCATATGGGGCGGACGAACTACCACACCGCCGTCAACGCCGTCATCGAGCACTACAAGGCGTCCGGCAGCACCGACCCCGCGTTCGTGATCTTCCAGACGGACGGCGCGCCCACCACCAAGACCGCCGCCGAGAAGGCGCTGTGCGGGGCGGCGGGGCTGCCGCTGTTCTGGCAGTTCCTGGCGTTCGGGGACCCGGAGGCGAAGGGGTTCGACTTCCTGCGGAAGCTGGACACCGCGCCCGCCCTCGCCGTCCCGGAGAAGCGGGCGGTCGACAACACCGGCTTCTTCCACGCCGGGCTCGACCCCCGTACGGTCGCCGACGCCGACCTGTACCGGGAGCTGCTGAAGAAGTTCCCGGGCTGGCTGGCCGCCCGCGCGCAGGGCTGACCAGCGACCGCAGACCAGCGACCGCACCCGACCCGGCACAACACGGGGGCCATCCGCCGCGGAGAAAACGCCGCGCGGGTGGCCCCCGTCACTCGGATACGATATGGGCGGCTCAGCAGAGCGAATTGTCACCTACCGTATCGACTCGGGAGCAGCCTGCAATGGCTCGACACCTCATCACCAGCGCCCTTCCCTACATCAACGGGATCAAGCACCTGGGCAACATGGTGGGGTCCATGCTCCCGGCCGACGTCTACTCCCGCTATATGCGCCAGCGCGGCCATGACGTCCTCTACATCTGCGCCACCGACGAGCACGGCACCCCCGCCGAGCTGGCCGCCAAGGAGGCCGGGCTGCCGGTCGACGAGTTCTGCGCCCAGCAGCATGAGGCGCAGAAGGCGATCTACGACGGCTTCGGCCTCGCCTTCGACTACTTCGGCCGCAGCTCCTCCGCGCAGAACGTGCAGATCACCCAGACGATCGCACGGGAGCTCAAGGCAAACGGCTTCATCGAGGAGCGCTCGATCCGCCAGGTGTACTCCAACGCCGACGGCCGCTTCCTCCCCGACCGCTACATCGAGGGCACCTGCCCGCACTGCGGCTACGACCGGGCCCGCGGCGACCAGTGCGAGAACTGCACCCGGGTGCTCGACCCGACCGATCTGATCGACGCCCGCTCCGCGATCAGCGGCAGCAGCGATCTGGAGGTCCGGGAGACCAAGCACCTCTTCCTCCTCCAGTCCAAGCTGGCGGGCGAGGTCGCCGCCTGGGTCGACGAGCACGGCAAGGACTGGCCGACGCTGGCCTCCTCGATCGCCCGCAAGTGGCTGACCGAGGGGCTCCAGGACCGGGCGATCACCCGTGACCTGGACTGGGGCGTGCCCGTGCCGGCCGACACCTGGCCGGACCTGGCGGCCGAGGGCAAGGTCTTCTACGTCTGGTTCGACGCGCCGATCGAGTACATCGGAGCCACGAAGGAGTGGGCCGACCTGGACCCGGCGAACCGCGACTGGAAGTCGTGGTGGTACGACGTGGACCGGACGGTCCGTTACACGGAGTTCATGGCCAAGGACAACGTCCCGTTCCACACGGTGATGTTCCCGGCCACCCTCCTCGGCACCCGGGACGCCTGGAAGAAGGTCGACTACGTCAAGGCGTTCAACTGGCTGACGTACTACGGCGGGAAGTTCTCCACCTCCGCCAAGCGCGGGGTGTTCACCGACGCCGCGCTCGAGGTGCTGCCCGCCGACTACTGGCGCTACTTCCTGATGGCGAACGCCCCGGAGTCCGACGACACCTCCTTCACCTGGGAGCACTTCACCGCCACCGTCAACAAGGACCTCGCCGACACCCTCGGCAACTTCGTCAACCGCGTGCTGTCCTTCTCCCGCAAGCGGTTCGGCGACGAGGTCCCGGCCGGAAAGGCCGCCGGGGAGGCGGAGGAGCGCCTGGGCGAGGAGATCGCGCGGCTGCTGGCGGAGTACGAGGAGCACATGGACGCGCTCCAGTTCCGCAAGGCCGCGGCGGCGCTGCGCGCCCTGTGGAGCGCGGGCAACTCCTACCTGGAGGAGAAGGCCCCCTGGCTGGAGATCAAGACCGACCAGGAGGCCGCGGCCCTCACCCTCCGTACGGCGATGAACCTCATCCACCTCTACGCGATCGTCTCCGAGCCGTTCATCCCGGCCTCGGCGCGGGCCATGCGGTCGGCGTTCGCGCTGGGCGAGGACACCGCGGCCTGGGTCGGCCAGGAGGAGGCGAAGACGCTGGCGTCGGTCCCGGCGGGCACGGCCTTCACGGTTCCCCCGGTGCTCTTCGCGAAGATCACCGAGGAGGACCTGGACTCCTTCCGGCAGCGCTTCGGCGGCGACGAGCAGAACGGCAACGGCGCGGCATAGCGGCTCATGCGCCCCCTCACGCACGTGTTGATCGCGCGGCAACCGTTCGTTTAGCCCCCTCGATGACCCTGTGGAGTCCATAGCCACCGGGAAATCGAGGAACACAGTGCCGGACGCGCGTGTCACGGTGACGGTCCACGGCCCCGACCCGCTCAGCCGGGCCGGGGTCGTGCGTCATCTGCAGCATCAGCCCAGCGTCGAGCTGGTCGACCGGCCATGCCCGCTCGGCGACGAACCCCGCGGCGCCGTCGCCGTCATGCTCGCCGAGCGCCTCGACGACCGCGCCGGGGCGGAGCTGCGCCGTCTGGTGCGGGGCGGCCGGCAGCGGGTGGTGCTGATCGCGGGTGAGCTCCGGGAGACGGAGCTGATGGCGGTGATGGAGTACGGCGTCCAAGCCGTCTTATGGCAGCACCGGACCACGCCGAAGCGGCTGCTGCGCGCCGTGCACCGGGCCGCCCGAGCGGACCGGGGCACACCGTGCGGCGTGGACCGGAGACTGTGACCCCAGGGCTCAGACGGCCCCAAGGCCCGGACGAACCCAGGGCTCGGACGGCCCCAGGACTTCAGAGGTCCGTGCCGTCGTGGGTCGCGTCGGGGCCGACCCCCAGGGTGAGGCTGCCGACGACACCCTTCTCGATCTTTCCCTTGCGGTACTTCAGGTGCAGCAGCCCGCCCTGTGCGCCGTTGCCGGGGTAGATCCCGTCCTCGTCGAGGGTGGTGCGCTCGGTGGTGCTGGTGTTGTACGGGGCCACCTTGGCCGAGTCGAGCACCGCCTCCTCGGCGAAGAAGAGCTGACCGGTGTGGCAGGTGTGACCGCCCTCGTAGCCGTCGTCCGTGAGCTTGCCGCCGATGTGCACCTTGGTGTGGATGTGTACACAGCGGCCCCGGTACCAGCCGGGGAAGACCGTGGTGAACTCGACGAAGCCATGCCGGTCGGTCAGCTGGGTGCCGCGCAGATACCGCTTGTCGTCGGTCGGCTCCTGGTGGCCGCCACCGGGCGGGGCACCGGTCGGCGCGCCCGTCGGGGCGTCGGTGGGCGGGGTCCCGGTCGGCGGAGTCCCGGTGGGCGGGGTGCCGCCGCCACCGCTGCTGGAGCTCTCGTAACCCGAGTAGAGGCCCAGTGCGTCGCAGTGCCAGATGTCGACGGCCGCCTTCGCCATGGGTTTGCAGCTGTCGGAGTCGATCACTTTGAGGCGGAGGGTCATCGGAATGCCCTCCTTGCCCTCGGTGATGTCCTTTCTGATCTTGTCAGCGTCGATGTAGTACGGCCCCTCGGTGGTCTCCGAGGTGAGCCGGTAACAGACCTCGCCGGACGGGGAGGACGGGGAGGACACGGAGGCCGAGGGGGTGGCGGAGGAGGGAGACGCGGAGGTCTCGCCCGCCGAGGCGGTGGTGGCGACGGCCGCTCCCAGGCCCGCCGCCGCGACCGCCGCGCCGCCCGCCACCACGACCCGTCGCCTCGTCATGTCCGGCTGGGGCCGCGGCTCGAGGCCGTTGCTGCTCTGCTGTTCGGTCATGGGCCGGGACAGTAGGGAGGCAACCTGGCAGCCCCATGGGTGCGGGCTGTGAATGGCTGTGCGAAGCGCGGCATCCGGCCACCCACGGCCACTCATACGCAGGGCGGGGGCGCGCCGTTCGGCACGCCCCCGCCCGGTGAATCCCGTCCGGCCGACCCGCCTACTCGGCGGGCTTCTCGGTCTGCTCGGCCGCCTACTCGGCCGCCTTCTCGCCCGCCTTCTCGGCCTGCTTGACCTGCGGCGGCTTCCGCAGCGACAGATGCAGCTCGCGCAGCCGGGTGTCGTCCACCTCGCTGGGCGCGCCCATCAGCAGGTCCTGGGCGTTGCCGTTGAGCGGGAAGGCAATGGTCTCGCGGATGTTGGGCTCATCGGCCAGCAACATCACGATGCGGTCGACGCCGGGGGCGATACCGCCGTGCGGCGGGGCGCCGAAGTGGAACGCGCGCAGCATGCCGCCGAATTCGCGCTCGACCTCTTCCCGGGAGTAGCCCGCGATCTCGAACGCCTCGTACATGACGTCCGGCTCGTGGTTCCGGATGGCACCGGAGGACAGCTCCACACCGTTGCAGACGATGTCGTACTGCCAGGCCAGGATGTCGAGCGGGTCCTTCGTCCGGAGCGCCTCCAGACCGCCCTGCGGCATGGAGAAGGGGTTGTGGGAGAACTCGATCTGCCCGGTGTCCTCGTTCCGCTCGAACATCGGGAAGTCCACGATCCAGCAGAAGCGGAAGACGTTCTCGTCGAAGTGGCCGGCCCGCTTGGCGGTCTCGACCCGCACCGCGCCCATGATCTTGGAGACCTCGTCGAAGTCGCCCGCGCCGAAGAAGATCGACGTGCCGGGCTTGCCCTCGACCTCGGCGATCAGCTTCTCGACGTCCTCGTCGGTGAGGAACTTCGCGATCGGGCCGGTCAGCTTGGAGTCCTCGCCGATCCGGACCCAGGCCAGCCCCTTGGCGCCCTGCTCGACGGCGAACTCACCGAGCTGGTCGAAGAACTTCCGGGGCTGCTCGGCGGTGTCCGGCACGGCCAGCGCGCGCACGTGCTTGTCCGCGAACGCCTTGAAGCCGGAGCCCTCGAAGATGTGGCTGACGTCCCGCAGCTCCAGCCGGGCCCGCAGATCCGGCTTGTCCGAGCCGTACTTGAGCATGGCCTCGCGGAACGGGATCCGGAGGAAGGGCGAGGTCACATGGCGGCCGCCGCCGAACTCCTCGAAGAGCTCGGTCATGACCTTCTCGATGACGCCGAAGACGTCCTCCTGCTCGACGAAGCTCATCTCGACGTCGAGCTGGTAGAACTCGCCCGGCGAGCGGTCGGCGCGGGCGTCCTCGTCGCGGAAGCAGGGCGCGATCTGGAAGTAGCGGTCGAAGCCCGCGATCATCAGCAGCTGCTTGAACTGCTGCGGGGCCTGCGGCAGCGCGTAGAACTTGCCCGCGTGCAGCCGGGAGGGGACCAGGAAGTCCCGGGCGCCCTCGGGGGAGGTGGCGGACAGGATCGGGGTCGCCAGCTCGTTGAACCCCTGCGCGGTCATCTTCTGCCGGATGGCGGAGATGACGGCGGAGCGCAGCAGGATGTTGCGGTGCATACGCTCGCGGCGCAGGTCCAGGAAGCGGTACTCCAGCCGCCGCTCCTCGCCGACCCCGTCCTCGGGGAAGACGGTGAAGGGCAGCGGGTCGGCGGCGCCGAGCACCTCGACGTCGGTGACCTCGACCTCGATCTCGCCGGTCGGCAGCTCGGGGTTGACGTTGTCCGCGCCGCGCTCGATGACCCGGCCGTCCACGCGGACGACGGTCTCCTTGCTGATCGAGCTCAGGGCCTCGTTGGCGGGGGTGTCGGGTCGCACCACCAGCTGGACCAGGCCATAGTGGTCGCGGAGATCGATGAAGAGGATGCCGCCCAGGTTCCGTCGATTGTGGAGCCATCCGGAGAGCCGGACGTCGGTGCCGACGTCAGCGGCGCGGAGCTGACCACACGTGTGGGACCGGTACCGATGCATCATTCATCCAAGTCGTGTCGAGCGGGAGGCGTACGTAACCCTCGGGAAGCTTCCGGCCAAGCCTACCGGCGCCGCGACCCTCACTGGTAAGCCATTGGCAAATCCCCATAAGGTAGTGCAATGCGCACCGAGGACCTGCTGGCCGCCATAGCGACCGGCCTATGGCGCTGGGACAGTGTCTCGGGCGCCGTCACCTATGACGCGGAGGCCGCCCGGCTGGTGGGCCTTCCCGCCGAGGCCGTCACCCTCCCCGAGGCCGCCGCCCGCGCCTGCTTCCACCCCGCGGACTGGCTGGAGGTCAAGGCGATAGTCCAGCTCGCGGTGGCCGAGGGCACCCTGGCCGAGGCCCGGCTGCGCATCGTGGACGAGAAGGGCACCGTACTGCGGACCGTGCGCACCCGCTCCCGGCCGATAGCGCGGGGCGGCAGCGACGACGGCTACTACCTGCTCGGCACCCTCCAGGAGGTCCCCGACCCGCTGCCGGGCACCGCGGCCGGCGGCCCGCCGATCACCGGCGACTGGCGCCGCAACCGCGAGGCGTTCCTGCTGGACGCGGGGCGGGCGCTGGCGGAGGCGATGTCCACCGCCGAGGTGCTGCGGGTGGCGGCGGGGCTGTCAATGCCGGGCTTCTCCCCGGACGGGCTCGCGGTCTTCGGCGTCGAGGGCGAGCGGATCTCGGTGATCGGCCACCACGGGCCGCGGGCGGGCGCCGACCGTCCCCTGCACGACATCGCGCTGAGTACCGACCATCCGGCGGCCGAGGTGGTGCGCACCGGCCGGGCGGTCTATCTGCCCACACCGGAGGAGTACCGCGGCCGGTTTCCGGCCGCGTGGTCGCCGGGCCGGCCCCGCAAGCGCCGATCATGGGCGTTTCTGCCGCTGATCGTCGCGGGCCGCACCATCGGCGCGTGGATGGCCGGATTCGCCCATCCGGTGTCGTTCTCGCCCGACGAGCGCTCGGTGCTGACCACGATCGCCCGGATGCTGGCCCAGGCGCTGTCCCGCACCGCGCTCCAGGAGACCGAGCGGGAGCTGGCGGACGGGCTCCAGCGCTCGATGCTGCCCGCCAGCAAGCCCGATATCCCGGGGCTGACGGTGGCCGCGCGCTATGTGCCGACCGGCGGCGGGCTCCAGGTCGGCGGCGACTGGTACGACGTGATCGGGCTGCCCTCGGGGCGCACGGCGCTGGTGATCGGCGATGTGCAGGGCCACGATGTGCGCGCCGCGGGGATCATGGGGCAGCTGAGGATCGCGGTCCGGGCGTACGCCTCCGAGGGCCACCACCCCGACGCGGTGCTCTCCCGCGCCTCCCGCTTCCTGGCCGGTCTCGCCGAGCCCGAGGGCCCGGACGGCCGCTACGACCCGAGGTTCGCGACCTGCCTCTACATGGAGGTGGACCCGGTGGCGGGCACCCTGGACATCGCCCGCGCGGGCCATCCCGACCCGGCGGTCCGGCTGGCCGACGGCACGATGATGCTCCGGCCCACGGCGGGCGGGCTGCCGCTGGGCATCGACCCGGACACCGACTATCCGACCACCCGGGTGGTGCTGGAGCCCGGCGAGACGCTGCTGATGTGCACCGACGGGCTGATCGAGACCGGCGGGCACGATCTGGAGACCGGCTGGGACCGGATCCGGGAGGTCTTCGAGCGGCCCGCCGCCCCCAGCGCCGGATCCGGCGGGCTCGACCCGGACGACCTCGAGGCCCTCGCCGACTCCCTGGTGCAGGCGGTGCACGGGCCGCCCTCCCACCACACCACCGGTCCGCTCGCGGACCGGCGCGAGGACGACATAGCGCTGCTGCTGATCCGCCGGGAGGCGGAGGTGTGCCTGGTCGGGCCCGGTTCGGCGCCGGTGCGGCGTACGGCGGTCACGGTCGCGCAGGCCGAGTCGGAGCGGATAGCGGACGCCCGGCAGCAGCTGCGCGACATGCTGCACGACTGGGCGGACCCGGACCAGGTGGAGTCGGCGGTGCTGATGCTCTCCGAGATGGTCACCAACGTGCTGGTGCACACCGACGGGGACGCCCTGCTGGTGGCCGAGGTCAGCGGGCGGCACGGGGCCCGGCGGCTGCGGCTGGACGTCGCCGACAGCAGCGACGAGCTGCCGCACCGCCGCCGTCCGGGCGAGCTGGCCTCCTCCGGGCGCGGGCTGCTGCTGATGGAGCTGCTGGCGGACAACTGGGGGGTGGATCCGCGCGGCGACGGCAAGTGCATCTGGTACGAGCTGTACGAGGCCGCGCCGGAGGACGCGGCCTCGCCCCCGCCCGACGGGGCCTAGGGGGTGTCCGGCGGATCTTGGCGCCTGCGGCGGGCTGTTCCCCTCCCCGCCCCTTCCCGAAACTGGGGCTCCGCCCCAGACCCCGGGGGTCCAGGGGCGAAGCCCCTGGTAACGGGAAGGGGCGGGGAGGGGCAAGACGCGCCGGACACCCCGTAGCCCTCGGCCGGGATGGCGCCGGGGCGGCCCGGCCGTTCAGCGGAAGAGCCGGGCACCGAGCGGGTGCTTCCCGTCGAAACCGGGAAGGATCAGGAACGTCGCACTGGCGGTCGTGGTCGTGTAGTCCAGCAGGGCGTCGGAATCGTCCATACGGGTGAGGGTGTTGGTGAATGTCCGTAGGTCGTTCTGGAAGCTCATGAAGAGCAGCCCGGGGGCGGGTCCGTCGATGCTGTAGGAGCGACGGAGCATGAGGCCGACGCCGACCGCGGTGGCGTGCGCCCTGCGGGCGTGGGCGTCCACCGGGACGAGGTAGCGTCCGTCCGGCGTTTTGGCACCGAGGTTCGGGCCCGAGGCGATGGTGCCACCGGAGAGGGGCACGCCACTGGCTCGGCGGCGGCCGAAGACCGCTTCCTGTTCGGCGACGGAGAGCTTGGCGAACCGCGGCAGGTCGAGGTCCATGCGCCGTAGTACGGCGAGGGTGCCGCCGGCGACCGGAGCCGGCCCGGCCAGCCACAGGTCGCGTTGTTGTTCGGCCCTCGTGTGGGGGCCCACGATGCCGTCGACGAAACCGAACAGGTTGCGTGGTGCGGCGAGGCCCTTGTCCACCGGCACGTTCGCACCACGGACTCCGGACTGCCGCCAGCGTTCCCGTATCCGGTCACCGGCCTGCTCCAGAAGCGCGGCGGCCACGGCCGGTATCACCAAGGCGTCGTCGGCGCAGATCTGTATCAGCAGGTCGCCGCCGCGGGCCCGGGAGGCGATCCGTTCGCGGGAGAACCGCGGGAGGTCCTTCGCCCCGGGCAGGGCGGGATCGACCTCGCGCACCAGCCGGGGGCCCACCCCGATCGTCACGGTCAGATCGCCCGGCTCCAGGCCCATCAGTCGTGCGTCGGTCCCCGCGGTGAGTGTGCGGATGGCCTCGCCGAGTTCGGCCAGCAGCGGACGGACGGGCCCGGTGTCGACGAGGTCGGCCACCACGGCCAGCAGGTTCCGCTGGGCCGGCTGTGGAAGCGTGATGCCCGCCTGGTACCGGCCCGTTGGTGACACCGGCGGGGTCGGCGCGGGGGCATCGTCCCGGTCCGGCGGGGCGGAACGCGATTGACACCCGGCGGAGAGGCCGACGGCGGTCACGGTGCCGGTGGCACCGAGAAACGTACGGCGTGACGGGCGGGAGTCGGCTTGGCACACAGTGTGAACTGTGCCATATCCGTATCGGCGCCTGCGACCCGGTCGGCGTCCGTGCCAGGATGAGGCCATGCCTCGTCTCCGTCTTCGCCTGATGGCCGCGGTGCTCGGCACCCTGGCCCCCGTACTGGTCGGCTGCGGCGCGGACGATGACGGACCGGACGACGGCCGGCGACCGTCCGGTGAGAATGTGACGATCAAAGTGCCGGCCGACGCCCCGACGATCTCGGCCGCGGTGTCTCTGGCCCGGCCCGGCGATCTCGTACTGGTCGCGCCGGGCAAGTACCACGAGTCGGTGAAGATATCGACGGCCCGCATCACTCTGCGCGGCGAGTCCCGGGACAAGGTCGTCATCGACGGGCGCTTACGGCAGCCGAACGGCATCGTCGTCGCCGCTCCCGGGGTGGCCGTGGAGAACCTGACCGTGGAGAACAACACACAGAACGGGGTCCTGGTCACCGGCTCGGCGAAGGCGGCCGCCGGAGCGCCGGGGCAGTCCGGCGGCTACGACACCGGCGATGAGCCCGTCACCTTCCTGAAGTCGTTCCTGGTCTCCCACGTGACCGCGACCCGCAACGGGCTGTACGGCATCTACGCGTTCTCCGCGCAAAACGGTGTCATCGAGCACTCGTACACATCGGGCTCGGCCGACTCGGGGATCTATGTCGGACAGTGCAAGCCCTGTCGCGTCGTGGTGCGGGACAACATCGCCGAACTCAACGCGGTCGGTTACGAAGGCACCAACGCCAGTGGCGACATGTACGTGGTCGGCAACCGCCTCGTCGGTAACCGGGTCGGGCTCACCAGCAACTCCGACCACCAGGAGAAGTTGCTCCCGCAGCGGGATGCCGTCATCGCGGGCAACCTGATCGCGGCCAACCAGCAGGCGGCCACCCCCGAACAGGCCGACGGCGGGTGGGGCATCGGCATCGGCGTCGACGGCGGCACCGACAACCAGTTCGTCCGCAACCGGGTCACCGGCAACAGCAACGCCGGGCTGGTGATCACCGCGACCGCCGACATACCGCCGAACGGCAACCGGATCCTGGACAACACCTTCGCCGCCAACAGCGTTGACGTCGGCTGGACGTTCCCCACCGCCACGAAGGGACGGGGCAACTGCCTGCGCGGCAACGAGCTGCGAACGACGGAGCCCGCCCGGCTCGCGACCACCGCGTCCTGCCCGCGTCCCGCCCGGTCGCTCTCGCCGTCCGGCACCTGGGCGAAGCCGACGGCACCCGGCGGTATCCCGTTCACCGAGGTGGCGGCGCCCAAGCGACAGCCGCAGTTCCCGAAGGCCACGACCACGGGCGCCACCGCCGTTCCCTCCGTTCCGGCGCTACCGGACACGGCGGGCATCCGGCTGCCGTCGGCGTCACTGCTCGTCGCGGGCGCGCGGGTGGGGACGTCCTGAGCGGCGGCTACCGCGTCGGGGTGGCTCCGGGGACCGGCCGGACCGGAACGTACTTCTGGGTGTCGAAATCGATGACCACGGGCTCCGGTGCGGAGGCCACACCGGCGCGAACCCGGTACATCGTGCCGTCCGAGCCGATCCAGTAGCGCACGTCGCCCGCCGGACCGGACGTGGCACGGGCGCTCGGCCCGGCGCTCGGCCCGGTCATGATGTCCACCCGATGGCCGTCCAACCGGTCCTGTCCGACCCAGGCGGCGCCGTTCTGCGGCAGCAGTTCGGCGTTGTCCGGCCGGTCGCTGCCGAGCTTCAGCGCGATGGCCAGCGAACTGTCCAGCGAACTGCCCTGCCTTTGCAGCGGACGGCGGTACCAGCCCGAACCCGGCGGCCGTGCCGGTGCCTTCGCCGGAGTGTTCGCCATCGGGTGGACGAACACGGTGGTGGCCGTCCACTGGATCAGCCCGTCGCTGGACGTATCGCGCCCGGTGCCGCGCACCGCGCCGTAACCGATCTTGCCGCGGTAGTCGAGGGATCCGGTGATGGTCAGCCCGCCGTCGGTGCCCGGCACGTTGATCGTCACGGCGCGCCCGCCCGCCTGGTAGTTGAGGAACCGCGTGGCCGCCAGACGGCCCGCCTGATCCGAGGTCAATTCCCTTGGACCGGTGGGGTCGGAGCCGCTGCTCGCGACCAGGAACGTGGCCACCGCGACGGCCACACCGCCGATGGCCGCGGCCACCAACCAGCGTGGCCGCGGCCATCGGCGCCGACCGGCCGCGCGCCGCGAGAACACGTGTCTGATTTCCGTACTCCGCGGACGGCGCTTTGCTAACACGTTCCGCTTATTCATTCCCTACTCTCCCCCCGATCTTGGCATACACCCGCTACAGTATCGCTGCTGGTCGGGCGGTTCAGGATGGCTATTCAGACTCTTGTGCTGTTTCCGCGTGGGAAGGCGAGGACGAGTGCGACTGGCCTGCGGACGGCACTCCCGAGTCCCTGAATTCGCTACAGCCGCCAGCACGACCAAGAACGACCGGGCCCACCGAAAAGCGGTGGGCCCTTTTCATGGCCGATGTGTCACCCGGAGCCGAGAAACGGATACACGGCTGCAAACGGGTGTTCGGTTCACATCACGAGGGGAGAGTGATGGCTGTGCGAAGAGTTTGTGGAAGGTTACGCCGGACAGCCGGAAAGCGTACGGGTCCGCTGGCACGAGCGGGCCTCTGCGGTTTCTTGCTGCTGGGCAGCACCATGGGCGCGACGGCCGGGACGGCCACCGCTTCGACCGGCGACGGAACCCTGACAGTTCAGGTACTGCGGGACTTCTTCGGCACCGGCGTGATCAACACGACCATGGATGTGCCGCAGCGGGGCATGAAGGTTCGGGTAACCGACCCTGCCGGCCATCGGGTCACCGGCACCACGGATGCCACCGGAAAGGTGGTGGTCTCGAAGTCGACCGAACTGACCGGCGGCCAGTACCGCGTCGATGTCACCGTCCCGGCGCCGTATGACAAGTATCTGCGGGCGGCGCCGGCCTCGACGGCGGAAAACCACTTCGACAGCTTCACGACATTCGTGGACGTGTCGGATGGTAAGGACGACTCGGTCATTACCGGGGTCTGGAATCCGGCCGACTACGCGCTGCCGGACACGCGGTATTTCGTGCCGATCCAGAACACCGCCGACGGGCAGGACACCCGGGCACTGGTGGCGTTCGGGACGGACAAACGAGGTACGTGTCCTGCCGACACGGCGTGCCCGACCGCGCTCAACACCCAGGCCCAGGTGGGCACGACGTTCGCGCTGGCCTACGACAAGTACCAGAAGCGGATCTTCCAGGGCGCGTTCGCCCGCCGGTACACCCCGTACGGGCCGGGCGGCGGTGACGCGATCTACACCACGCCGACCGACGGCGGTAGCGCGCCGACCCTGTTCGCGAAGGTGCCGGGCGCCACGGTGACACCGCACGACGCCAGCAACATGATCAAGGACGCCGGGTTCACCAATGCGCCGGGCAAAGAGAGCATCGGCGGCATGGCCCTGTCGGAGGACGGCTCAACGCTGTACGCGGTGAACCTGCTGACCCGGCGCCTGGTCAGCTTCGACGCGACCGGGACCACCGCGTCCGCGCCCAAGGCGACGGTGCGCATCCCGGACCCGGGCTGCGCGAGCCCCGGTGACTGGCGGCCGTTCGGTCTTCAGGTCCACGACAACAAGCTCTACGTCGGTGGCGTGTGCAGCGCGGAGAGCACACAGAAGCGCGAAGACCTGAAAGCCGTCGTCTACACCTACGACGGCGGACAGTTCGACACCGTGCTGACCCAGCCGCTCACCGCCAAGCGCGGTTCCGTCTTCGGTTCCAACGACGTCGACCGGGCCACCCACTGGAACCCGTGGAACACCTCCCTGGACACGTGGGACGAGCGGAAGGTGGGCAACGTCCATATCGATCCGCAGCCGGAGCTCGCCTCCCTCGCCTTCGCCCGCGACGGTTCGATGGTCCTCGGTTTCCGCGACCGGTTCATGGACGTCGTGAGCTGGGGTGGACTGGACCCGAGGCCGAACAACGACACCCCGGAAAACGGCATGGCCGGCGGTGACATCAACATGGCCTGCGCCAATCCCGACGGCGGGTACTCGTGGGAAGGCACCGGGAGTTGCCCCAACCACGCCACCCCCGCCACCGGTGGCAGCCAGGACAGCAGTGTCGTCGAGTACTTCCCGGGCGACTTCTATGGCAACGGAGTTCACGCGGAGACCGCGCTGGGGTCGGTGGCCTACATCCCGCAGCAGCAGTGGGTCGTCAGCACGGAGTTCGACCCGGTCGTCGACGTCGCGACCTCAGGGACCGGGTACCACAACATCACCACCGGCCAGGGCCCGGGCAACAGCCCGAAAGCCAACGGGTACCAGTTCGTCAGTCAGGCACAGAGCGGGTTCGGTAAGGCCGGTGGGCTCGGCGATATCGCCTACGAGGCGGCGAACGCGCCGATCCAGATCGGCAACCGGGTGTGGTTCGACGGCGACCACAATGGGATCCAGGATCCCGAGGGCCGCAACGAAGTGCCGCTGCCGGACGCGACGATCAACCTGTTGGACGCCGACGGCAAGCAGGTCGCCACGACCAAGACCGATGCCGCGGGCGAGTACTACTTCGGTGGAGTCGGCGCCGCCTACGAGCTGAAGCCGGGCGCCAAATACACGGTGCAGTTCGACGTGTGTACCGCGGACACCACCGAGGTGCCGACCGAGCCGCCGGCCACCAGGCTGCGGTTCACGCTGCCGCGGGCCGGTGGCAACCGGGCACATGACTCGAATGTGACCCCGCCGAGGACCGGGCCGCTGTGCAACGGACGCGCACCCGTCACGGCGCCGGACAAGCCGGGAGAGGTCGATCACACGATCGACGCCGGCGTGTACATCCAGAAGGGGAAACCGCCGACTCCTACGCCGACGCCCACCCCGTCGTCGTCCGGGCCGCCGACCTCTGAGCCGCCCAACAATCCGGGCCCCCAGTCCGGCGGAGGCTCAGGGACAGGCGGAGGCTCAGGGACAGGCGGAGGCTCGGGAACCAGCGGAGGCTCGGGGACTGACGGAGGCGGCGGTTCGCTGGCCAACACAGGTACGTCCGGCCTGCTGAAGATCGTCTCCCTCAGTGCCCTGCTCGCCGGCGCGGGCGCGGCAGCCGCGTTCGTGACCCGGAAGCGTCGCGCCGGGCAACACTGAGACAACACGGAAAGACGGGTGATCCGCCCGTAAGCGCTGACGAGCCCCGTCCATATCCGGACGGGGCTCGTTCGCGTGCGGTCCCGGCGAGGCCTAGCCCTACAGCCCGCCCTCGGACATCCCGTGCACCGCGGGGATCGTGCCGAGCCGGCCCTTCTGGAAGTCCTCGAACGCCTGCTGGAGCTCCGCTCGGGTGTTCATCACAAAGGGGCCGTAGTGCGCCATCGGCTCACGGATCGGCCGCCCGCCGAGCAGCACGACCTCCAGGTCCGGCGTGTTCGCGTCCTGCTTCTCGTCCGCGCGCACGGTCAGCGCGGAACCGGCTCCGAAGACGGCGGTCTGGCCCAGGTGGACCGGACGCCGCTCGGCGCCGACCGCACCGCGGCCCGCGAGCACATACGCGAGGCCGTTGAAGTCCTCGCGCCACGGCAGGGTGATCTCCGCACCCGGCGCCAGCGTCGCGTGGATCATCGTGATCGGCGTATGCGTGACGCCGGGACCCTCGTGACCGTCCAGCTCACCGGCGATGACCCGCAGCAGCGCGCCGCCGTCCGGGGAGGTGAGCAGCTGGACCTGGCCACCGCGGATGTCCTGGTAGCGCGGCGGCATCATCTTGTCCTGCTTCGGCAGGTTCACCCACAGCTGGAGGCCGTGGAAGAGACCGCCGGACACGACCAGGTGCTCCGGCGGCGCCTCGATGTGGAGCAGACCGGACCCGGCCGTCATCCACTGGGTGTCACCGTTGGTGATGGTGCCGCCACCGCCGTTGGAGTCCTGGTGGTCGAAGATCCCGTCGATGATGTACGTGACGGTCTCGAAGCCGCGGTGCGGGTGCCAGGGGGTCCCCTTCGGCTCCCCGGGCTGATAGTCCACCTCGCCCATCTGGTCCATCATGATGAACGGGTCCAGGTGCTTGTAGTCGATGCCCGCGAAGGCGCGCCGCACCGGGAAGCCCTCACCCTCGAAACCGCTGGGAGCGGTCGTGACGGCGAGCACGGGGCGCTGTCGTGCCTCGGCGGGTGCCGCGACGCGCGGCAGGGTCAGCGGGTTCTCTACGGTCACTGCGGGCATGACGGCCTCCTCGGTCGTTCACCATTCAACTTAATTGAACGCTGAACAACCCGCAAGAGGGTCTTTATTTCCACCCGGGCACCCCATTGGGACAACCCGGTGATATCCGGACGTATGCGGATCTAGCCGTACATGCGGCGCATGGCGAAGTCCACCATCTGCTCCACCGCCTTCGCGTCGAAGACGATCCGGTGCTCGCCCTCCATGTCGAGGACGAAGCCGTAGCCGGTGGGCAGCAGGTCGATCACCTCGGCGCCGGTGATCACGAAGTACTTGGACTCCTTGCCCGCGTACCTCCGCAGCTCCTTGAGCGAGGTGAACATGGGGATCACCGGCTGCTGGGTGTTGTGCAGCGCCAGGAAGCCGGGGTTGTCACCGCGCGGGCAGTAGACCTTCGACCCGGCGAAGATCTGCTGGAAGTCCTCGGCCGACATCGATCCGGTGGTGAAGGCCCGCACCGCGTCGGCGAGCGACGGCGGGGAGGGCTCCGGGTAGAGCGGCTGCTGGCCGTACCCCGCACCCGCCGCGTGATGTGACGCATGCGGCTGCTGTTGCGGCGGAGGTGGCGGGGCGGCGTAGCCCTGCCCTGCGCTCGCGTTCTGGTCGTAGCCGTACATGCGCAGAAGCGTACTGAGTCACAGTTACCCGGTTGAGGGTTGCCCTTTATTACCCACGGGTAGCATCATGGCATCAGCTGATCTGATACGCGTCAACGCAGAGGTCCTGGCCTCCCGATCCCTACGGAGCCGTCGCCATGGGGCACTACAAGTCGAATCTCCGCGACATCGAGTTCAACCTCTTCGAGGTGCTCGGGCGCGACACGGTGTACGGCACCGGCCCGTTCGCGGAGATGGACGTCGACACCGCCAAGAGCGTGCTCGCCGAGATATCCCGGCTCTCCGAGCACGAGCTGGCCGAAAGCTACGCCGACTCCGACCGGAACCCGCCCGTCTACGACCCCAAGACCCACACGGCGCCGCTCCCCGAGTCGTTCAAGAAGAGCTACCGGGCCTACATGGAGGCCGAGTGGTGGCGGCTGGGCGTCCCGGAGTCGCTCGGCGGCACCGCCTGCCCCCGTTCGCTGCTGTGGGGCTCGGCCGAGACCATCCTCGGCTCGAACGCCCCGATCTGGATGTACGCCTCCGGCCCGGCCTTCGCGGGGGTGCTCCACGACGAGGGCACCGAGGAGCAGCTGAAGATCGCCCAACTGATGGTGGACAAGCAGTGGGGCTCCACCATGGTGCTGACCGAGCCGGACGCCGGCTCCGACGTCGGCGCGGGCCGCACCAAGGCGACCCAGCAGGAGGACGGCAGCTGGCACATCGAGGGTGTGAAGCGGTTCATCACCTCCGGTGAGCACGACCTCTCGGACAACATCATCCACTTCGTGCTGGCCCGCCGCGAGGGCGCGGGGCCCGGCACCAAGGGGCTGTCGCTGTTCGTCGTCCCCAAGTACGACTTCGACTGGGAGACCGGTGAACTCGGCGAGCACAACGGCGTGTACGCCACCAACGTCGAGCACAAGATGGGTCTGCGGGTCTCCAACACCTGCGAGCTGACCTTCGGCGCCGACCACCCGGCCAAGGGCTGGCTGCTGGGCGAGAAGCACGACGGCATCCGCCAGATGTTCAAGATCATCGAGTTCGCCCGGATGATGGTCGGCACCAAGGCCATGGCCACCCTGTCGACCGGCTACCTCAACGCGCTGGAGTACGCCAAGGAGCGGGTGCAGGGTCCGGACCTGGCGGCCTTCACCGACAAGACCGCGCCGCGGGTGAGCATCACCCACCACCCGGATGTGCGCCGCTCGCTGATGACGCAGAAGGCGTACGCGGAGGGCCTGCGCGCGCTGGTGCTCTACACCGCCTCGGTCCAGGACGAGGTCCTGATCAAGGAGGCCGCGGGCGAGGACACCTCCGCCGTGAACCGCCTCAACGACCTGCTGCTGCCCATCGTCAAGGGCTACGGCTCGGAGAAGGCGTACGAGCAGCTGGCGCAGTCCCTGCAGACCATCGGCGGCTCCGGCTACCTCCAGGAGTACCCGCTGGAGCAGTACATCCGGGACGCCAAGATCGACACCCTGTACGAGGGCACCACCGCCATCCAGGGCCAGGACTACTTCTTCCGCAAGATCGTCCGGGACCAGGGCCAGGCGCTGACCGTCGTCTCGGAGGAGATCAAGAAGTTCCTGGCCGAGGCCGCCGGGGGCGAGGACCTGGAGGTCGCCCGCGACCAGCTCGCCCAGGCCGCGGTGGACCTGGAGGCGATCGTCGGCGCGATGCTCACCGACCTGGCCGCCACCGAGCAGGACGTCAGCTCGATCTACAAGGTCGGGCTCAACTCGACCCGGCTGCTGCTGGCCTCCGGTGACGTGATCATCGGCTATCTGCTGCTCAAGGGCGCGGCCGTGGCCGCCGAGA
Organism: Streptomyces endocoffeicus; assembly: GCF_016741935.1. Taxonomy (GTDB): domain Bacteria; phylum Actinomycetota; class Actinomycetes; order Streptomycetales; family Streptomycetaceae; genus Streptomyces; species Streptomyces endocoffeicus. Next base: position 260,165 of record NZ_JAERRG010000012.1, read on the forward strand.
AGCTGGGCACGGCTTCCACCAAGGACCGGTCCTTCTACGAGGGCAAGATCGCGGTCGCGAAGTTCTTCGCCCACGAGATGCTGCCGGGCGTCTCGGTGCAGCGCTCGCTGGCCGAGTCGGTCGACAAGGGTCTGATGGACCTGGACGAGGCCGCGTTCTAAGGGCTTCCCTCACAGCGACCAGGGGGTCGGCCGTCCCATCCTCCAGCGGGGCGGCCGGCCCTCTGGGCTGTGCGCGCTCACGTCGTCATCGTCACCGCTCGTCGTCATCGGACCGCCGTTCCCGCAGCGCCCGTTCGACCTCCTCGCGGGCCCACCGCCTGAGCTCCTCGCCCTGTGCGAGGAGCTCGTCGATCGACTCGCCACCGCCCTCCGGCGGGCGCGGGCGGGCCCTCAGCTTCTCCAGCAGATCCCGGCACGCCTCGTCCTCGGTGGCGAACCGGCTGGTGTCCCGGTCCAGGGACCGCTCGCGCAGGCCGGTCTCCCAGCCGCCGTCCGGAGCGGGCCGCAGGTAGTAGTACGCGTCCGGCTGCACCGGGATGTCCCGCACGCCCGGGATGTCGTACAGCGCCTCCGGCACCTGCTCGTCGCGGAGGGTCCGGACGAGTTCCGTTCTGTCCACCGGTCCAGGATCCGCCCTCAGTTGAGCGGGCGGAGATTACCGGCCGCGACGAGTTGGGGGATCGAAGGCCCGGTCAGATACTGGAGTCCGAAACCGGGTTGGCCGAACCAGGGCCGGATGGGGCCGCCCTCGACCAGGAAGGGTTCGGTGACCTCGTAGAGGTGATAGCCGTACGGATAGGCCGGGTCGAGGGTGTTGAGGTTGCTGGGCGGCAGCGCGCGATCCGCGTAGGGCGTGCCCGCCGGGGCGAGGAAGTGGCCGAAACCGCTCCCGAACAGGTCGACCTTCTGACCGACCTTCAGCCGGACCGTGGTGTGCAGGGGCGAACCGTTGAGCAGGACCCAGCCGTCGGGGTAGGGGAACCACCAGCCGTTCGTCTGCTCATTCCAATAACAGTTGAGGAACGAGTAGGCGGTGGGGAAGTCGTCGAGTCGTTCATAGCCTTCGAGCATGCGCCCGATCGCGCCGTAGCGGGGGAGCTGAGCGGGTCCGAGCCGCCAGTCGCCCTGGTAGTAGCGGTCGAGCGGAGGATTCGGTGCGGTGTTGGTCCCCCCGATGCGGTTCGTGCTGGGACAGGGAGGGTGACCCTTGCCTTCGCCGTCCCCGCCGCCTCCCGGCCGCGGGCCGGGTGCGGGCGCCGCCGGCTCCGGAGACGCCACGGGGGCCAGCCCCGCGGTGAAGTCCGTGACGGGCTTCGCCATGGCCGGTCCGCCGGCACACAGCAGCAGCAGCGACCCCAGGACGACAAGCAGGTGTCGAAGAACGCGCATCCGGTATCCCCTCGAGTAACGACTCAGTGCGACGTTGCTTGATCACGGGGAATATCGACCGATTCGCCGGACTTCTCGCCTTAGCTGACGTGCTTTCATCAGATTGGATCAATGTGACCCCACGGATGGCCGCCGCTCCCGTACCAGGGCGAGCCGGCCCCCGGCGAATCTATGCTGAGCACATGAGCGCACAACCCGGCATCGACCGCGGCCACACCGATGACCTGATGTCCTTCCTTCGCGCCAGCCCCTCGCCGTACCACGCCGTGGCGAGCGCCGCGGAGCGGCTGGAGAAGGCCGGGTTCCGCCGGATCGAGGAGACCGCACCCTGGGACGGGACGGCCGGCGGGCGGTTCGTGCTGCGCGGTGGCGCGATCATCGCCTGGTACGTCCCGGAGGGGGCGGAGGCCGCTACTCCGTACCGGATTGTGGGCGCTCACACCGACTCTCCCAATTTGCGCGTGAAGCCCATTCCCGACACCGGTGCGCACGGCTGGCGGCAGATCGCCGTCGAGATCTACGGCGGGGCGCTGCTCAACACCTGGCTCGACCGCGACCTCGGGCTCTCCGGCCGGATCACCCTCAGGGACGGCTCCCACCATCTCGTCACCGTCGACCGGCCGTTGATGCGCGTCCCTCAGCTCGCCGTGCACCTCGACAGATCGGTCAACGCCGAGGGCCTCAAGCTCGACAAGCAGCGCCATATGACGCCCATCTGGGGGCTCGGCGGCGTCGAGGAGGGCGACCTGATCCGCTTCGTCGCCGAGGAGACCGGGGTCGCGGCCGAGGAGATCGCCGGCTGGGACCTGATGACCCACAGCGTCGAGCCGCCCGCCTACCTCGGCCGGGACCGCGAGCTGGTCGCCGGGCCCCGGATGGACAACCTTGTCTCCGTGCACGCCGGTACGGCCGCGCTCATCGCCGCCGCCCAGCAGGAGCCGCCGTACATCCCCGTGCTGGCCGCCTTCGACCACGAGGAGAACGGCAGCCAGTCCGACACCGGCGCCGACGGCCCGCTGCTCGGCACGGTGCTGGAGCGCTCGGTCTTCGCCCGCGGCGGGGGGTACGAGGAGCGGGCGCGGGCCTTCGCGGGCACCATCTGCCTGTCCTCCGACACCGGCCACGCCGTCCACCCCAACTACGCGGAGCGCCATGAGCCGGGCCACCACCCGCGGCCCAACGGCGGCCCGATCCTGAAGGTGAACGTCAATCAGAGATATGCCACCGACGGCGCCGGGAGAGCCGTCTTCGCCGCCGCCTGCGAGCGCGCCGGCGTCCCCTGGCAGAGCTTCGTCTCCCACAACTCGATGCCGTGCGGCACCACGATCGGACCGATCACCGCCGCCCGGCACGGTATCGCCACCGTCGACATCGGCATCGCGATCCTTTCCATGCACTCGGCCCGGGAGCTGTGCGGAGCACAGGACCCGCGGCTGCTGGCCAAGGCACTGAACGCCTTTCTGGGGGCTTGAGTTGGACTTCTCCCTGCTGGGTCCGGTAACTGTCACCGCCGGCCCGCGAGCAGCACCCGTCGAGCTTCCGCTGGGGCCCGCCAAACGGCGCAGCGTGCTGGCGATGCTGCTGCTGCGGCCCAACGCGACGGTGTCCGTGGAGCAGTTGATATCCAGCCTGTGGGAGGACGAGCCGCCCGCCCACGCCCGGACCGTCATCCAGGGCCATGTCTCCCGGCTCCGCGCGGCCCTGGCCGAGGGCGGCGCCGAGGACCACGGCGTCGAGCTGGCCACCCACAGCTCCGCCTATCTGCTGCGCATCCCCGATTCCCTGATCGACACCCAGCGCTTCGACCAGCTGACCGCCCAGGCCAGCCCGGAGTCCGCCCCCGGCGAGGCCGTCCAGCTGCTCCGGCAGGCGCTCGGTCTGTGGCGCGGCCCGGCGCTCACCGGGACCGTGGCCAGCCCGCCGTTCGCGGCGGCCGCGCACGCCCTGGAGGAGCGGCGGCTGAGCGCCGTGGAGGCCCTGGCGCGGGCCCACGAGGGCCTGGGCGAGTATGAGCAGGCGGTGCGCGCCCTGCACCCCGCCGCCGTCGCCAACCCGCTGCGCGAGGGGCTGATCGCCGCCCTGATGCTGGCGCTGTACCGCTCCGGACGGCAGTCCGACGCGATCGCCTGGTTCCACCGCACCCGGCAGCTGCTCGACGACGACCTGGGGGTCGACCCGGGCCAGCGGCTGAGCGCCGCGTACCAGGAGATCCTGACGGCGGCCCCCACGGCGGACGGACCGCGGGGCGGCGCCGAGGCCGCCGGACAGCAGCCGGGCGCACAGCCGTCGGCGGCCACCCCGCAGCATCCGCTGTCCGCGGCCGCCCCGGCCCCCGCGCCCGAGCTGCTCCCCCGGCCCCCGGCGGGCTTCCACGGCCGGGGCGCGGAGCTGGCCGAGCTGACCCGGCTGACCCTGGGCACCGCCGAACCGGCCCAGGGCGGCGCCTCGGGCGAGTCCGGCGGCTACCCCCAGGCGGGCGGTATCGCGCTGCTCACCGGGCCCGCCGGGGTCGGCAAGACCGGTCTGGCGGTCCACTGGGGCCATGCCCGCGCCGCCGCCTTCCCCGACGGACGGCTCTTCGCGGATCTGCGCGGCTTCAGCGGCGGCGAGGCGGTGGTGCCCGCCGAGGTGCTGCGCGAGTTCCTGCTGGCCCTCGGCACCCCGGCCGAGCAGATCCCCACCTCGACCGAGGCCGCGTCCGCGCTGTACCGCTCGCTGGCCGCCCGCCGCAGGCTGCTGGTGGTGCTGGACAACGCGGGCAGCTCCGCCCAGGTGCGCCCGCTGCTGCCCGGCGGACCCCACTGCGCCACGCTGGTCACCAGCCGCAGCAGGCTGGACGGGCTGATCGCCACCGACGCCGCCCGCCCGGTACGGCTGCACGCCCTCGGCCCCGAGGACGGAGTGGGCCTGCTGGGCACGCTGCTGGGGCCCGCCCGGGTCGCCGAGGACCCGGAGGCCGCGCGGGAGCTGGTGGCCCTGTGCGACGGGCTGCCGCTGGCGCTGCGCGCCGCCTCCGCCCAGCTGATGGCCCGGCCCCGCTGGCGGCTGGCCCGGCTGGCCACCGCGCTGCGCGACGAGCGCCGCCGGCTCGCGCTGCTGTCGGCGGAGGACACCGGAGTGGCCGCCGCGCTGCGCAATTCGGTGGCCCGGCTCTCGGCGGACGACGCACAGCTGCTGCGGGCCCTGGGCGCCGGTTTCGCGCGGGAGGTCAACACCGCCGAGGCGGCCGCGCTGTCGGGCGCGGACCCCGAGCTGATCCAGGACTCCCTGGAGCGGCTGGCGGAGATGCACCTGCTGGACGAGGAGGCCACCAACCGCTACGTGATGAGCGACCTGGTGAAGCTCTTCGCCCAGGGCGACGGCAGCGACCGCGAGTCCCCGGGCGAGGCATCCGGCGGAGCGGCCGGCGGAGCCCCTGGCGGATCCCCTGGCGGGCCGTCACAAGGGCCGTCACAAGGGCCGTCACAAGGGGGCTGAGCAGTGGCGAACAGCGGGGCGTTAGCGAGGCGTTAGCGGGCGGCAGCCGTTCACCAGCCGAACGGCAGCGGGTCCGGACAGGCTTGAGCCGTACCGGAAAACGCCCGAACGCCCGCTGAGGGGAGACCCCGCCATGCCGCTCACCACCGCCCGCCTCGCCCACCGCGCCGGCACCCTGCGCTCGGTCGCTGCCGGACTGACGGTCGTCGCCGCGGGCATCACCCTCGCGGCGTGCGGCACCGCCGACGCGTCGGGCGTACGGACGGCCGGCGCGGCGGAGAGCATCGCCCCGGCCGTCCCCGCCGTCCCCGCCGCCCATGAGGATGGCCTCCAGGACGGCGCCCAGCGGGCCGCGGGGGACACGGCGGCGGGCGGGGCCGACGCCGGGGCCCAGGGCGGTCTGCGGGCCGACAGCGGCGCCGAGAGGGAGGCCGGGGTCTGCCGCCTCGACACGATGTCGGTGGGCGTCACCTCCGTCCCCCGCCCGGTCAACCACCTCCTGCTGGAGGTCACCAACCAGTCCGGCACGACCTGCCGTCTCACCGGCTTCCCCTCGGTGCGGTTCGGCGCCGCGAGCCCGGCCGTGCCGGAGGCCGCGGACACCCGGCCCCAGACGGTCGTCACGCTGGCCCCCGGCGAGAGCGGCTACGCGGGCCTCACGACCTCCGCGGCGGACGACCCGGCCGACAGCCGTAAGGCCACCGGGCTGACCGTCTCCCTCCCCGGCGAGGACGGCCGCCGCTCCGTCGACCTCCCCGGCGACTCGGTGGAGGTCGGCCGCGGGGCGGAGGTCGGCTACTGGCAGAGCGACGCGTCCGACGCCCTGCTCTGGTGACCGCCCGTCCGGTGACGGCCCCCCGTCCGGTGACGGCCCCCCGTCCGGTGACGGCCCCCCGTCCGGTGACCGCCCCCGTCCGGTGACCGCCCCCGCCCTTCCGCTCCGGTGACCGCTCGACTCCGAGCCCCCCAGCCGGACAGGTAGCCGCCTCCCCCCGGCTACCTGCCCCGGACGGCCCCCGCTCCGGCGGGGGCCGTCTCGTCATGTCCCACGGCATGGCCTCCCCCGTCCCGCACCTGGCCGTCTCCGTGGGCGTTTTGGCAGGTCGTCAGGGGTGGGTCCGGATGGGACGTCCCAAAGGACGGCTCGGCCCCCGGAATACGCCGCCGCGCGGCCCAGAGTGGTTCCCGTCGCCGCGGCGGACGGCCGCCGCGGCCTCGACCGAGCGGTGCCGACACCCGGTCGGCACGCTCACCTAGGGGGAATCCAGACATGACACACTCCATCAGCCGCAACCGCCGGACCCTGCTGCGCAAGGTGCTCCCCGCGATCGCCGCGGCGGGCATCGGCGCCACCGGGCTCGTCGGCTGCTCGGGCGGGGACGGCACCGCGGGCCATGACACCGACAAGGCGGCGAAGGCCGGGAAGGTCGCCGAGAAGGGCGCGACGAGCCGCGACACCTCGGCCAAGAGCTCGGACAGGGGCGGGGGCGCCGCGCTCAAGCTGAAGACGACCACGGGCGAGTTCGGCACCAAGGCCGCGGCCACCGCCGACTTCCCCACCTGGGGCACCCGCTGGGTGGTCCACCAGACCGCCGACACCAGTTCCCCGTCCGTGGGCATGCTCAACAAGACCGCCCCGGGCCAGGACCGCATCACCGCCGACTTCCAGGTCGACACGGGGAAGAAGGTCTGCGAGGACGGGGCCTGCTCGACCTACATGGCCCATATCACCGGGCCGGTCAACGGCTTCGTGAGCGTCGTCGCGGTGGACATCCCGCAGGACTCCCTCCCCGGCGTCCCGGTGCAGAACGGGGGCGGTGAGCCGCCGCGGCCGCCGCAGCCCGGCGGCAGCCGCGCCGAGGCGCTCCAGCGGGCCGCCACCTGGCTGACCGCCGACAACGGCGGCCGGGTGCCCTACAGCCAGGCCAAGGTCTGGAAGGACGGCTACCGCCAGGACTGCTCGGGCTATGTCTCCATGGCGCTGGGCCTCCAGGCGCCCGGCACCAACACCGTGGGCCTCACCGGCTCCAGCATCACCAAGCCGATCGCCGTCAACGACCTCCGGCCGGGCGACCTGCTGATCGACGCCTCGGGGAACAACAACACCCGGCACGTCGTGATGTTCGAGAAGTGGAACGACGCCGCCCACACCTCGTACACCTCCTACGAGCAGCGCGGCGACTTCGGGACGGATCACGCGACCCGTCGCTATGGACTGGAGCCGGGCAGCGAGTACAAGCCCTACCGGCCGCTGAAGTTCACGGACTGACGCGTTCCTGATCCGGTTCCGGTAACGAGCGGCACGTCCACCTCGGGGGTGTGGACGTGTCGCTCGGCATGTTCATGATCCACGTGCTGCAATGGTGTACGTGCCAGCGCATCCGAATCGCCCAGAGAACCCACGACGAAAGCCACTCGCCCCGCTGCCCGAGGAACTCTCCGGCCCGGTACGGGAATTCGTGACCGCACTGCGCCGGATGCACGGCGAACTGGGACTCAGCCTCAAGGAACTGGAGGGGCGGCTGCCCGCGAGCCGGTCCTCCCTCTCCCGCTATCTGCGCGGCCAGAGCCTCCCCGACGAGCGGCTCCTGATCCAGTGGGGCAAGCTCTCCTTCACCGCCGAGGACCGGCTGCCCGAGCTGGTGACCCTGCTGCACCGGGCCACCGAGGCCGAGGCCGCCGTTGAGGCCGCCGACGGGCCGATGGCGTCCGGCGCCGCCCCGCCGGCTCGGGAGGAGACCCGGGAGGGATCCCCGGGGGGCCGGCCGTCCCGGCGCCGGCTGCGGCTCACGCTCGCGGCGGTGGGCACCGTCGTCGTCATCGGCGGGGCCACGGCCGGCGTGATCGCCTTACGGTCGTCCGGCGACGACTCGTCCCCGGGCGGCGCGGCGGGCTCCTCGCACCTGGGCAACGCCAAGATCACCGTCTACAACGCCGAGAAGACCTGCCGGCACAAGCGCGTCCGCGAGTGCTCCCTGGGCCTGGCCGGGGATCCGTACCAGGCCTACCGCCCGTCGAACATCGTGGGCCGGGCCTGGCACGGCGATGCGCTGCGCGCCGACTGCCGCATCGCCAACGGCGTCACGGTGACCGACGAGGCGGGCGGGCACAGCAGCATGTGGTTCCGCGTCGCCAAGGACGGCAAGCGGATGTGGGTGCCGGGCATCCGGATCCGCCAGGACCAGGTGCAGTACTCCACGCTGCCCAACTGCCCGGACTGACCACGGGTCAGGTCTCAGTCGTCCATTCCGGCGAGCACCAGCGGCAGCCGGTTCGCGCCGCCCTCGGTGATCCGCACCGGGACGCCCCAGTCCTGCTGGTGCACATGGCACGCCGGGTACTCGTTCGCACCCGCGGCGGAGCCGCCATGGGAATCAGTGTCGTCACAGGAGGCGGCCATCGCCGAGACGTGCAGCACGCCCTCGGTCACGCCCTCCGTAAGGACGAGCTCACGGTTCAGATCCGTTCCCGCGCCGTCGCCCCCGGCCAGCAGCTCCGGCGGGGTGGAGCTGACCAGCAGCCGGGTGGAGGGGCCGTAGCGGGTGTCCAGCTTCTGCCCCTCGGGCGCCTGGAAGACCACGTCAAGACGGAGCGTCCCCGGGGCGATGTCGGTCGCGGCGCGCCGGGTGCGGTGGGCCACCGCCTCGACCCTTACGGCCTCCTCCGGCAGCCGCAGCCGGGTCAGCCGGTGCCGGGCGGACTCCACCACGACGATGTCCCCGTCGGCCAGGACCGCGCCGGAGGGCTCGCGCAGATCCGTGGCGAGCGTGGAGACCTCGCCACTGGCCGGGTCGTAGCGGCGCAGCGCGTGGTTGTAGGTGTCCGAGATCGCCACCGAGCCGTCGGGCAGCGCGGTGACGCCCAGCGGATGCTGGAGCAGCGCCTGATCGGCGGCGCCGTCCCGGTGGCCGAAGTCGAAGAGCCCGGTGCCGACGGCCGTACGGACCGTGAAGCCCTTACCGTCGCGCTCGACGTAGCGCACCGCGGAGGTCTCGGAGTCCGCGATCCACAGCCGGTCCTCGGTCGCGGCGAGCCCGGAGGGCTGGGCGAACCACGCCTCCTCGGCCGGGCCGTCGACCAGGCCCTCGTTGGTGGTCCCGGCGGCGGCCCGTACGGTCCCGGTCTCCGGGTCGTAGGTCCACAGCTGGTGGACGCCCGCCATGGCGATCCACAGCCGGCCGGCGAACCAGGCCACGTCCCAGGGGGAGGACAGGTCGACCTCGCGGGCGGGCCCCTCGGTGGGCGACCCCTGCCACCACTGGCGGCCGGTCCCGGCGAGCGTGGTGACCTCGCCGGTGGCCGGGTCGTAGCGGCGCAGCGCGTGGTTCACGGTGTCGGCGACGGCCACGGTGCCGTCGGGGAGCAGGGCGAGCCCCTGGGGCTCGCTGAACCGGGCCCGCTCGCCCGTGCCATCGGTAAGGCCGCGCTCGCCCGCGCCGATCCGCCGCACCACGCTCTCGCCGTCCGCCGCGAGCTCCACCAGCTGATGGCGGGTGGTGTCCGAGACGAGGAAGGTGCCGCCGGGCAGCGGCAGCGCCTTACCGGGGAAGCGGAGCTCGGTGGGGACCGGCTCCGGGGGCACATAGGGGCCGTCGCCGCGCCGCAGGGTGCCCTTGGCGGCGTGCTCGGTCTCCAGCTGCCCCACGAGGGTCTCCAGGGCGTGGGCATGGCCCTCGCCCGCGTGCTGGGCGACCACATAGCCCTCGGGGTCGATGACGACGAGGGTGGGCCAGGCCCGTACCGCGTACTGCTTCCAGGTGGCCAGCTCGGGGTCGTCGAGGACCGGGTGGTGCACCTCGTAGCGCTCGACCGCGTCCACGACCGCCTGGTGCTCGGCCTCGTGGACGAACTTCGGCGAGTGCACCCCGACGATCACCACGGTGTCGCGGTGCTTCTCCTCCAGCTCGCGAAGTTCGTCCAGGACATGCAGGCAGTTCACACAGCAGAACGTCCAGAAGTCGAGGATGACGATGCGTCCTCGCAGGTCGGTGAGGGCGAGGTCGGTACCGCCGGTGTTGAGCCAGCCGCCCCGGCCGATCAGCTCGGGGGCGCGGACGCGTGCACGTGAAGCCATATCCGTATGAAACAGCAGTCCCGGTCGTGCCATTCCCCCGCCCCCGGCGGCTTTCCACCGATGCGTACGGGTACGTCCGGAGTTAAGGCCGGGGCGGGCGCAGACTACCATCGCGGGCAGGCCGCGAGCCGCCGATCCGGGCCTACGATCAGACCGGAAAGCACTGCCCGTGCGCTCGTGGGCAGCGTAACTTGAACGCACACACCAGCACCCAGCCCGCGCACCAACCGCCCGAGGGGTCCCGTGACCGTCCATCCCAGCCTTCAGACCTCCATCGACGCCTGGACGCACTCCATCGACGCGATAACGGAGTTGGTCAACCCGCTAGCGGAGAGCGAGTGGAACCGCGCCACCGAGTGCCCGGGATGGTCCGTGCGGGACGTCGTTTCGCATGTGATCGGCCTCGAATGCGAGATGCTCGGCGATCCCCGCCCCATCCACACCCTGCCGCGCGACCTCTACCACGTCACCAACGAGCTGTCGCGGTACATGGAGGTCCAGGTCGACGTACGGCGCTGCCACACCGCGCCCGAGATGACCTCCGAGCTGGAGTACACCGTCATCCGGCGGGGCCGCCAGCTGCGGAACGAGAAGCGCGAGCCGGACGCCATGGTGCGCTGGCCCGGCGGCACCGAGGTGGCGCTGGCGGAGGCCCTGACGCGGCGGGCCTTCGACATCTGGGTGCACGAACAGGATCTGCGCCGGGCCCTGAACAAGCCGGGCAACCTCGACTCGCCGGGCGCCACGATCACCCGTGATCTGCTGCTGTCGGGGCTGCCGAAGGTGGTCGCCAAGGACGCGGGCGCGGCGCCCCAGTCGGCCGCCGTCTTCGATGTGCACGGCCCGATGGAGTTCATGCGGACGGTCCGGGTCGACGCGGACGGCCGGGGCAGCATCGACGGCAGCGTCTCGCTGGGGCCGACGGTGACCCTCACCCTGGACTGGGAGACCTACGTCCGGCTGGCCTGTGGGCGGGTGCGGCCCGAGGCGGTCTCGGAGCGGCTGAAGATCGAGGGCGACCAGCAGCTGGCGGACGCGATCCTCCAGCACTTCGCGGTCACGCCGTAGCGCTCCGGGGACCGGAGGGCCACGGCGTCACGCCGGTACGTGCACCGCCTCGACGCGGCTCGCGACCACGCGCTCGCGCTCCCGGCGGTGCGCCCGTCCGCGCAGCCGCAGGATCTGGATGACGCCGAGCGCCTGCAGCACGAACACCGAGGCGAACGCGATCCGGAAGTTCTCGCCGGTCAGGTCCAGCAGGACGCCGACGGCCAGCAGCGTGGTCATCGAGGCCGTGAAGCCGCCCATGTTGACGATTCCCGAGGCGGTGCCGGTCCGCTCGGGCGGATTCGCGGGCCGGGCGAAGTCGAAGCCGATCATCGACGCGGGCCCGCAGGCGCCGAGCACCGCACACAGGACGATCAGCAGCCACATGGGCGCGTGGGCGGACGGCCAGAACAGCACGGTGCCCCACAGCAGCGCGGTGGCGCCGACCGTACCGAGGGCCAGCGGGGCGCGGGCGGCGTGGTGCCGGGCGATGACCTGCCCGTAGACCAGGCCGACCGCCATGTTGGACAGCACCACCAGGGTCAGCAGCTGACCCGCGGTCGCCCGGGACAGCCCCTCGGCCTCGACCAGGAACGGCATCCCCCACAGCAGCAGGAACACCATCGCCGGGAACTGGGTGGTGAAGTGCACCCACATGCCCAGCCGGGTGCCGGGCTCGCGCCAGGCGTCCGCGATCTGCCAGCGGACGTAGTCGGCGCCCATATGGGAGGCGGGCGCGGGCTCGAAGCCCTTCGGGTGGTCCTTGAGGAAGAGCAGCACCAGGACGAAGACGGCCACCCCGCCGAGCGCGCTGCCCGCGAAGGTCGTGGTCCAGCCCGCGCTGTGCAGCGCGCGGGCGATCACCAGCGTGGAGATCAGGTTGCCCGCCATCCCGAAGAGCGCCGCGACCTGGGCGATCATCGGCCCCCGGCGGGCCGGGAACCAGCGCGAGCCGAGTCGCAGCACGCTGATGAAGGTCATCGCGTCACCGCAGCCGAGCAGCGCCCGGGAGACCAGCGCCATCAGGTACGAGTGGGAGAGCGCGAAGCCGAACTGCCCCAGCGTGAAGAGCACCACGCCGAGCATGAGCACCTTACGGGTGCCGAGACGGTCGACCATGAGCCCGACCGGTATCTGCATCCCGGCGTAGACCAGCACCTGGAGGATGGAGAAGGTCGACAGCGCCGAGGAGTTGATGTGGAAGCGCTCGGCGGCGTCGATACCGGCGACACCGAGGCTGGTGCGATAGGTGATGGCGACGAAGTAGACGGCGACGCCCAGGCTCCATACGGCGACGGCACGACGTCCGCCGGGTGGATCACCGGGCAACTGGGCCGAGGTCATCGCGCCTCACCCCGGGCGAGGTTGTTCACCCAGCTGATGTGGCGCTGCACCAGACCGGACGCGAACCCGGCGTCCCCGGCGCGCAAGGCCTGGAGGATCTCCGTGTGCTCGGTGATGTTCTTGGCGATGCGGTCGGGCTCGGCGTGCATGGTGGCCACGCCCATCCGCAGCTGGCGGTCCCTCAACTGGTCGTACAGCTGCGCCAGGATGGCGTTTCCCGCCGCCCGGACGATCGCCGCGTGGAAGCAGCGGTCGGCGGCGGCGAAGGCGGCCAGGTCCCCGGCCGCGGCGTGCACCCGCTGCTCCTCCAGGATCTCCTCGAGCCGGGCCAGCAGCCGCCCACCGGCCGGGACGACCTTGGCGACCGCGTGCTGCTCCACCAGCAGCCGGGTCTCGACCACGTCCGCGATCTCCTGGGAGGAGACCGGCAGCACCAGGGCGCCCTTCTTCGGATAGAGCTTGAGCAGCCCCTCGGCCTCCAGGCGCAGCAGCGCCTCCCGGACGGGGGTGCGGGAGACCCCGACGGCGTCCGCGAGTTCGCCCTCGCTCAGCAGTGTGCCGCCCTCGTAGCGGCGGTCGAGGACGGCTTGTTTGACGTGGTGGTAGACGCGTTCGGCGGCAGGCGGCGGCTTGGTGGCCGTATCGGCGGGACTCATGATGCGCACATCATAGATACAAGATGCATGCGCACTCATCCCCCGTCCGCGATGCGGACGGGGGATGAGTATCAGAAGGTGATCAGGCCCACGTGGTCAGGCCCATGTGCTCAGACCCATGTGATCAGGCCCACGTGATCAGGCCCACGTGATCAGGCGCTTGGGACGCTCCAGGACGGCCGCGACGTCCGCGAGCACCTTGGAGCCCAGTTCGCCGTCGACCAGCCGGTGGTCGAAGGAGAGCGCCAGCGTGGTCACCTGGCGCGGCTTGACCTCGCCCTTGTGGACCCACGGCTGGAGCTTGACCGCGCCGAAGGCGAGGATCGCCGACTCCCCGGGGTTGATGATCGGGGTGCCCGCGTCGATGCCGAAGACGCCGACGTTGGTGATGGTGATCGTGCCGCCGGACATCGCCGCCGGGGTGGTCTTGCCCTCACGGGCGGTGGTGACCAGCTCACCCAGGGCGGACGCCAGTTCGGGCAGGGTCTTGGCGTCGGCGTCCTTGATGTTGGGGACGATCAGCCCGCGCGGTGTCGCCGCCGCGATGCCCAGGTTGACGTAGTCCTTGTAGACGATCTCCTGGTTGTCCTCGTCCCAGGTGGCATTGATGTCCGGATTGCGCCGGATGGCCACCAGCAGGGCCTTGGCGACCAGCAGCAGCGGGTTGACCCGCAGCCCGGACAGCTCCGGGTCCTGCTTGAGGTCGGCCACGAGCTTCATCGTGCGGGTCACGTCGACCGTCACGAACTCGGTCACATGCGGGGCGGTGAACGCGCTGTGGACCATCGCCTGCGCCGTGGCCTTCCGTACGCCCTTCACGGGCACCCGGCGCTCCCGGCCCGCGACGGCCTTGACGGCCGTGGACGGGGCCGCCACGGGCGTCTCCCGGGCCGCCTGGACGGCCTCGGCGGCCGCGTGGACGTCCTCGCGGGTGATGATCCCGTCCGGCCCGCTCGGGGTGACCGTCTCCAGGTCGATGCCCAGGTCCTTGGCCAGCTTGCGGACCGGGGGCTTGGCCAGCGGCCGCGCGGTCCGGCCGCTGCCGTTCAGCTCGGGCGAGGGCGCGGGCGAAGACGAAGGCGCGGGCGCGGGGCGCGCGGGCGCGGGGGCGGGCTCCTGGGGCGCGGCCCCGGCGGAGGGGGCGGGCGCGGACCGCTGGAGGCCCGGCAGCGGCTTGCGCGGACGGCGCTTGGTGGAGGCGGGCGCCGCCCCGTAGCCGACCAGATTGGCCTGGCGGCCCGCCTTCTCCTCGGGCTCGGCGGCGGCCGGCTGCTCGGCGGCGGCCTCGGCGGGAGCGGCCTGGGGCGCCGCCTCCCCCGCTCCGGGGTCGGTGTCCACCGAGATGATGGGCGTGCCCACGTCCACGGTGCTGCCCTCGTCGAAACGCAGTTCGTGCACCACGCCGTCGAAGGGGATGGGCAGCTCGACGGCGGCCTTGGCGGTCTCGACCTCGCACACCACCTGTCCGTCGGTCACGGTGTCGCCCGGTGCCACGAACCACTTGAGGATCTCGGCCTCGGTCAGCCCCTCGCCCACATCGGGCATCTTGAACTCACGGAAGCGCTGTTCGACTGCGGTCATCGTCACGATCTCCTCAAGCCCTTCAGTACGCCAACGCGCGATCTACGGCGTCGAGCACCCGGTCCAGCCCCGGAAGGTACTCGTCCTCGAGCCGTGACGGCGGGTACGGCGAGTGGAAGCCGCCGACCCGCAGCACCGGCGCCTGGAGGTGATAGAAGCACCTCTCGGTGATGCGCGCGGCGATCTCCGACCCGGTACCCAGGAATACCGGTGCCTCGTGGACGACGACCAGCCGCCCCGTCCGCTCCACGGAACGCTGGATCGAGTCGAAGTCGATCGGCGACATCGACCGCAGGTCCAGGACCTCGATCGACTTGCCCTCCTCGGCGGCGGCCGCGGCGGCGTCCAGGGCGACCTTCACCATCGGGCCGTAGGCCGCGAGCGTCAGGTCCGCCCCCGGCCGCACCACCCGGGCGGCGTGCAGCGGGCCGGGGATCGCGGCGGTGTCGACCTCGGACTTGTCGTGGTAGCGGCGCTTGGGCTCGAAGTAGATCACCGGGTCATCGCTGTCGATGGCCTGCTGCAGCATCCAGTAGGCGTCGGAGGCGTTGGCCGGCGAGACCACCTTCAACCCCGCCACATGCGCGAACAGCGCCTCCGGCGACTCGCTGTGGTGCTCCACCGCGCCGATGCCGCCGCCGTACGGAATGCGGACGACGACCGGCAGCTTCACCTTGCCGAGCGAGCGTGCGTGCATCTTGGCGAGCTGGGTGACGATCTGGTCGTAGGCGGGAAAGACGAAACCGTCGAACTGGATCTCCACCACCGGGCGGTAGCCGCGCAGCGCCAGCCCGATCGCGGTGCCCACGATGCCGGACTCGGCGAGCGGGGTGTCGATGACCCGGTCCTCGCCGAAGTCCTTCTGGAGCCCGTCGGTGACGCGGAAGACGCCTCCCAGCTTGCCGACGTCCTCGCCCATGATCAGGACCTTGGGGTCGGTCTCCAGGGCAGTCCGCAGGGACGCGTTGATCGCCTTGGAGAGCGACATCTTCTCGGCGGCCATGTCAGATGCCTTCCTCAGCGGTGACGAACGAAGCCTGGTACTCGGCGAACTGCGCCCGCTCCTCGTCGACGAGGGCGTGCCCGTCGGCGTAGATGTGCTCGAACATCGCCATGTCCTCGGGGTCGGGCATGGCCCGTACCGCGTCCCGAACCCGCTTGGCCAGCGCGTCGCTCTCCCGCTCGAGGTCGGCGAAGTACGCGTCGTCCGCCAGGCCCTCGCGGGTCAGCAGGGTGCGCAGCCGCAGGATCGGGTCCTTGGTCTCCCACAGCTCCCGCTCCTCGGGCGAGCGGTAGCGCGTGGGGTCGTCGGAGGTGGTGTGGGCGCCCATGCGGTAGGTGAACGCCTCGATGAGCATCGGGCCCTGCCCGGTGCGCGCCCGCTCCAGCGCGGCCTTGGTGACGGCCAGACAGGCGAGCACGTCATTGCCGTCCACCCGCACCCCGGGGAAGCCGAAGCCCTGGGCACGCTGGTAGAGCGGCACCCGGGTCTGCTTCTCGGTGGGCTCGGAGATGGCCCACTGGTTGTTCTGGCAGAAGAAGACGACCGGGGCGTTGTAGACCGCGGAGAAGGTGAACGATTCGGCGACATCGCCCTGGCTGGAGGCGCCGTCACCGAAGTAGGCCAGGACCGCGGCGTCCGCGCCGTCCTTGGCCACGCCCATCGCGTAGCCGGTCGCGTGCAGCGTCTGCGAGCCGATCACGATGGTGTACAGGTGGAAGTTGTTGCTGTTCGGGTCCCAGCCGCCGTGGTTCACCCCACGGAACATCCCCAGCAGATTGGTCGGGTCGACGCCCCGGCACCACGCCACACCGTGCTCGCGGTAGGTGGGGAAGACGTAGTCGGCGTCGTTCAGCGCCCGGCCGGAGCCGATCTGCGCCGCCTCCTGGCCGAGCAACGAGGCCCACAGGCCCAGTTCGCCCTGGCGCTGCAGGGTGGTGGCCTCGCCGTCGAACCGCCGTGTCAGCACCATGTCCCGGTACAGACCGCGCAGCTCCTCCGGGGTGGGGTCGATGGCGTACTCGGGGTGCTCGACACGCTCGCCCTCGGGGGTCAGCAGCTGTACGAGTTCGGTCTGGCCCGCAGGCTGCTTCTTGGTGTCCCGCGCGCTGGTGCTGCGCTTGGCTCCGCTGCGGCGCGGCTTGCGCGCGGCAGTGCTCTCCACGGTCACGTGTGCTCCTCCGTCTGTCCGGCCCCCGGGATCCGCCGGCGGCCAGTTGCGGCTCGCCCGTTCCGCCACGGCGCACGGGGTGGGTGCGCCGGAGCATGGCCGGGCGTGACAGGTTCCCGGCGGCTGGCCCTGCACAAGGCACGTTACCCAGTGCGTCGCATGTCTGCGAAACCCCACCTGACCTGCAATTTTGCTTGGATTTCCAAGTAAATCGCGTGCGTGGGGAAACTTCCACTGGTCACAGCCCCGCAGGCCGCCGGACAAGCGCACGGTATCCCGCTGGGCAACGACGCGGGAAGACTTCGTGTGTGAGACTGGATCCGTGCGCGAAGAAGGAAAAATAAGGATTTTCCTGGTCGACGACCATGAAGTCGTCCGACGCGGCGTACGAGACCTGCTCGCGGGCGAGCCGGACATGGAAGTGGTCGGCGAGGCGGGCACCGCGGCCGACGCCCTGGCGCGCATCCCGGCCGTCCGCCCGGACGTCGCCGTCCTGGACATCCGGCTGCCCGACCGCAGCGGGGTCGAGGTCTGCCGGGAGATCCGCACCCGGGACGAGAGCGTCCGCTGCATGATGCTCACCTCCTTCGCCGACGACGAGGCGCTCTTCGACGCCATCATCGCGGGCGCCTCCGGCTATGTCCTGAAGGACATCCGCGGCGACGAACTGCTCGCCGCGGTCCGGGACGTGGCCGCGGGCCGGTCACTGCTCGACCCGGTGGCCACCGCCCGGGTGCTGGAACGGCTGCGCGGCCAGACGGCGGCCCAACCGGACGACCAGCTCGCCGCCCTCACCGAGCAGGAGCGCCGGATCCTGCTGCTGATCGGGGAGGGGCTCACCAATCGGGGGATCGGCGAGCGGCTGCATCTCGCCGAGAAGACGATCAAGAACTATGTCTCCAGCCTGCTCTCCAAGCTGGGCATGGAACGCCGCTCGCAGGCGGCGGCGTACGTCGCCCGGATGCAGGCGACGCAGGCGACGCAGGCGCAGAAGCGGTAGCGCTGGCGCTTGGCGCTTGGCGCTGGAAGTGTCGCGATGCGTCGTCGGCCGACCGCAGCGCCGTCGTGGCTGGTCGCGCCCACGCGGCGGAGCCGCACATCGACACAGCCCCGCGCCCCTTCGCGTAGGCGACGAGGCCCGGAAGCGCTGCCCCCTGGCGGGCGAGGAGGCGCGGCGCAGGCCCGGGAAGCGCTACGAGGTGTCCGGCGGACCACGCGGCGGAGCCGCATATCGCGGCTCCTCCTGGCACGCCGGCGCGCAAGGGTGGCGGGGCCTGGCGGCGCCACTCCCCGTTACCAGGGGCTTCGCCCCTGGACCCCGGGGTCTGGGGCGGGGCCCCGGCACGGGGGCTGGGGCGGAGCCCCCGCATGGGGTCTGGGGCGGAGCCCCAGTTTCGGGAAGGGGCGGGTAGGGGAACAGCCCGCCGCAGGCGCCGAGCCGCATCAGCCCCGTCCCGGTCAACCGGCCGTGCCCCGGGGGGCCATGCGTCGTCCTCGCGCGCCGTGGCGGTGATGCCCGGTGATCTAACATCTGGCAGGTGCCGCGCTCACATGTACACTCCGCCGAGGCCGCTCCCGACGGGGAAACCCTGAGCGCCTTGCTCCGCCGCTATGACACCGCCGGTGAAGCCGTCTCCTGCGAACCGCTCACCCAGGGGCTGCTCAACCGGGGCTACCGCCTCGCCACCACCCGCGGCCGGTTCTTCCTCAAACACCACCTCGACGGCGACCGCACCGCCATCGCCCGCCAGCACCGCGTCACCCAGCGGCTGGAGGCGCTCGGGGTGCCCGTCGCCCCGCCGGTCCCCGACGCCGACGGCCGTACGGTCGCCGTCATCGGCGGCCGCTGCTACGCGTTACACCCCTGGATCGACGGGCGGCACCGCGACGGCGGTGAGCTGACCGCCCCGCAGTGCTGGCGTCTTGGCGGGCTGCTCGGGCTCGTCCACACCTGTCTGGAGCGCGTCATGCGGGCCCGTACGGGCGACCGCAGGCCGCCCGTGGAGGCCGCCGCCGACCCCGAGGACACCTTCGCCGTCATCGACGAGCTGCTCACGCTGATCCGGGGACGCCGGAACCGCGACAGCTTCGACGAACTCGCCGAGCACCGGCTGGTCGAGCGGCGGACGCTGGTGGAGCGGCACGCCCACCGCCGCCCGGAGGCGGACGCCGTCCCGGTCGCCGGCTGGGTGCACGGCGACTTCCACCCGCTGAACCTGCTCTACCGCGACACGGAACCGGCCGCCATCGTCGACTGGGACCGGCTCGGGGTACAGCCGCGCGCCGAGGAGGCGGTCCGCGCCGCCGCGATCTTCTTCGTACGGCCCGACGGCACCCTGGAACTCACCAAGGTGCGGTCCTACGCGCGGGCGTACCGCTGCGCGGCGGGGGCCGGGACCTCCGAGATGGCCGCGGCCGTGCACCGGGTGTGGTGGGAGCGGCTCAACGACTTCTGGATGCTGCGCTGGCGCTACCAGCGCGGGGACGGGCGCGCCGATCCGCAGTTCCCGGCGGCCGCCGCGCTGGTGGTGTGGTGGACCCGGGAGTACGACGCGGTCCGCGACGCCTTCTGCGGGTGACGGGAGCGCCTTCTGCGGGAGTCGGGGCCGCCTTCTGCGGATGACAGGGCCGCCTTCTGCGGGTGACGGGGGCGCCGTGGGGCGCCCCCGGCCGTCAGGGGGTTCCGGCGCCACCGTCCGTGGCACCCGCCGTGCCACCGGTGGGCTCGGTGGTGCCCGGGTCCGTCTCCGGGTCCGTCGGCGTGGTGGTCTCCTGGCCGCCGCCCGGGGTGGTCTGCTCGCCGGTCGGCTCGCCGGTGCCGGGGTCCGTCTCCGGGTCCGTCGGCTCGTCCGTGGGGTTGTCCTGGTACGTCGGCGTCGGATCCGTGGTCGGGGTGTAGTCGCTGCCCGTGTCCCCGGAGTTGTTCTGATCGTCGCTCGAGGCCGTCTCGTCGTTCGAGTTGTCGCTCGGCTTGTCGGTCGGCTTCTTCGTCTTGTCCTGGGTGACCGACGTCTGGTGCTTACTCGGCTCCTTCCCGCCGTCCTTGTCGCCCATCTGGAGGGCGAAGGCGACCCCCGTCGCGACCGCGATCAACGCGAGCACCGCGATCAGCCACATCCTGCCGCGGCCCTTACGGCGGCCGGAACCGCCGTGGTAGCCGCCGCCCCCGCCACCGGGGCCGGTGACGATCGGCTGCTGGGAGGTCTCGCCGTGGCCCGGGTGCGGCAGCGCGGTGGTGGCCCCGACGCCGGGCATGCCCATGGCGGGGGTGGCGGCGCCCAGGTGCTGGGTGACCGGGCCGGTGTTCCACATACCGGTGTGGCCGCCGGCCTCGTGGAGCATCTGGAGCGCGTACTGGACCAGTCCGCGCATCTCCTCGGCGCTCTGGAACCGGTCGTCCGGGTCCTTGGCGAGGGAGCGCATGACCAGGCCGTCCAGCTCCGGCGGCACGGTTCCGGAGGTCTCCGACGGGGGCACCGGGATGTCCTGGACGTGCTGGTACACCACCGACAGCGGGGTCTCCCCGGTGAACGGCGGGCGCAGCGCCAGCAGCTCGTAGAGCAGGCAGCCGGTGGCGTAGAGGTCGGAGCGGTGGTCCACGGCCTTGCCGAGGGCCTGCTCCGGCGAGAGGTACTGCGGTGTGCCCATGACCATGCCGGTCTGGGTCATCGTGGACTGCGCGCCGTGCAGGGCGCGGGCGATGCCGAAGTCCATGACCTTGACCGCGCCGCTGTGGGTGATGATCACGTTGGCGGGCTTGATGTCACGGTGCACGATGCCGTGCTGATGGCTGTAGGCGAGCGCCTCCAGCACCCCGGAGACGATGATCAGCGCCTGGTCCGGCGGCGGGGCCTCGGCGTTGAGCAGCAGATCGCGGATGGTCCGGCCCTCGACCAGCTCCATGACGATGTACGGCACGGTGTTCTGGCCGACCGTGTCCTCGCCGGAGTCGTAGACGGCCACCACGGCGTGGTGGTTCAGCCCCGCCACGGACTGTGCCTCGCGGGTGAAGCGGGCCTTGGACACCGGGTCCTCGGCCAGATCGGCGCGGAGCAGCTTCACCGCGACCGTACGGCCGAGCCGGAGGTCCTCGGCGGCGAACACCTCCGCCATACCGCCGCGGCCGAGTCGACCGGTAAGCCGATATCGACCATCGCCAACAAGTCCCCCGTTACCCCACACCTCGGGCATATCCGGCATTCCGGACCCACTGGCGTCAGGTTCGGAGGGCCCCTGGGCGCCCTGGGTCTGTGCCATCGGTCCTCGCCGTCTCGTTCTCGGTGGGGGTGGGGTCGAGATCGCCCCGCCCACGGGCGGTACGGTTCCCGCTAGGCACGCTACAGCCTTCGCGCCGTGTATCGGTTGGTGATGGACCGGCCATCAAACCTGTTGACGGTGAAGCGATGCAAATCGCGTGACGGGTTCTTGCGCATCCGGTCACGGAACGGGCAACGCGGCTTGACGTGTCCGTGGCCTGGGGCAGACTTGGCCACGATATCCAGAACATCAAGATCAATGCGTCGAAACGTGCGCGTCAGAGTAGTGAGTGCGCCAAGGGGGAAGTACGAAATGAGCCAGTACGGCGCATCGGGCAGGTATCAAGGCCAATCTCTGGCGAACGGCCGATATCAGCTGCGTGACCTGCTGGGCGAGGGCGGCATGGCCTCCGTCCACCTGGCTTATGACACCGTGCTGGACCGCCAGGTCGCCATCAAGACGCTCCACACCGAGCTGGGACGCGAGCAGTCCTTCCGCGAGCGGTTCCGCCGCGAGGCCCAGGCGGTGGCGAAACTCACGCACACCAATATCGTCTCGGTCTTTGACACCGGCGAGGACGCCATGGACGGCTCGCTGATGCCGTACATCGTCATGGAGTACGTCGAAGGTCAGCCGCTGCGCTCGGTTCTGGACGGCGATGTCCGGCAATACGGCGCGATGCCGACCGAAAAGGCATTGAAGATCACCAGCGATGTGCTGGCGGCGCTGGAAATCAGCCATGAGATGGGGCTGGTCCACCGCGACATCAAGCCAGGTAACGTGATGATGACCAAGCGTAATGTGGTCAAAGTCATGGACTTCGGCATCGCCCGCGCCATGCAGTCCGGGGTCACCTCCATGACTCAGACCGGCATGGTCGTCGGCACTCCGCAGTACCTCTCCCCCGAGCAGGCGCTGGGCCGCGGCGTGGACGCCCGCAGCGACCTGTACTCGGTCGGCATCATGCTTTTCGAGCTGCTGACCGGCCGGCTGCCCTTCGACGCGGACTCGCCGCTGGCCATCGCGTACGCGCACGTCCAGGAGGAGCCGGTCGCGCCCTCCTCGATCAACCAGTCCATCCCTCCGGCGGTGGACGCGCTGGTCGCCCGCGCCCTGAAGAAGAACCCGAACGAGCGCTTCCCGACCGCCGAGGCCATGCGCGACGAATGCGCACGAGTCGCCCGTACCGGGCAGACCGGCGCCTCCCCGATCATCATCAGCGGCGGCCCCCCGGCCCGCAGCGGCTCCGGAGTCGGCTCGGCGGTCTTCCCGCCGATCGACCAGCAGACGCCCGCCCCCGGCCCCGGCAGCGTCCAGACGCCGTACCAGCCGCAGCACACCCCCGGGCAGTTCGGCGCCTTCGGCCCGTCCACCCCGCCGCCGCCGGTCGGCCAGGGGCCGTCCACGACACCGCTGGGGCAGGCGGGGTACCAGACCCCGGCGCCGTCGTACCAGGGCCCCAGCACCCCGCCGCCGTACAACATCTCGCCCTCGCCCTCCGGGAGCCGCGGCAGCGGCGGCAGCGGAAACAAGCGCGTGATCATAGGCTCGGCCGTCGTCGCGGCGATCGCGGTCATCGCCGTGATCCTGGTCATCGCGCTCCAAAGCGACGGCGGCTCCAAGGACGAGAGCAAGAAGGGCGGCCGCGCCAAGCCGGTGTCGCCGACGGCCTCCGACAACGCCGCGGGCTTCCGCATGGGCGACAAGACCAAGACCATCGAGGCGAAGAAGTGCACCGACGCGTACGAGGACACTGACGAGAAGGGCACGTACTCGGTGCCCGACTTCCAGAACCTCTACATCGACTCGGTGAAGAAGTGCATCCGCGCGGCGGGCTGGAAGTACCGCGTGGTGCCCCAGGACGAGAATCTGTGGGGCAAGGGCACCGTCCTCAATTACACGTACCGGAACTACGAGCCGTACAACCCCAAGACGGACACCATCGAGCTGACCGTCTCCACCGGCAACCCGGGGTAAGGGCGGCTCCCGCTCGCTCCGCTTCCAGCCCGACGACGCCGCGGGCCTCATCTGAAGGTGAGGCCCGCGGCGTCGTTTCGTTGTGTCCGGCGCGTGTCCGGTCGTTGTGTCCGCTGCGTGTCCGGTCGTTGTGCCCGGGGCGCGTCCGGCGCGTGGCTCGGGGAGCGGCTCAGAAGCTCAGCGGCTCAGCGGCTCAGCGGCTCAGAGGTACGGCCCCGAGCGGGCGCCGCCCGGCTTGGGCATGTCCTCGTCCTCCTCGCCCCCGCCGATCCCTGGCGGCAGCGCCCGGCGCATCTGCTCCAGCTGGGCGCGCGCCGCCATCTGCTGGGCGAACAGGGTGGTCTGGATGCCGTGGAACAGCCCCTCCAGCCAGCCGACCAACTGAGCCTGAGCGATGCGCAGTTCCGCCTCGGTGGGCACCGCATCGTCCGTGAAGGGCAGCGACAGCCGCTCCAGCTCCCCGATCAGCTCGGGGGCCAGCCCGTCCTCCAGCTCCTTCACCGAGCTGGAGTGGATCTCCTTGAGCCGGACCCGGCTGGCCTCGTCGAGAGGTGCGGCGCGGACCTCCTCCAGAAGCTGCTTGATCATGCTGCCGATCCGCATGACCTTCGCCGGCTGTTCGACCATGTCCGTCACGGGAACCTCGCGCGACTCGTCGTCACCACTGCCCTCGCCAGAAGCAGGAGCGACGCCGCCGAGTGCCATGCCGTCCGGACCGACGACCAGGACGTGCGGGCTCTCCTGCGCTCGTTCGTTCATCGGCTGGTTCATACCCCTATTGTTCCGCACCGGCACCCGGTACGACGGGCGAGGGTCGAGGTTTCGGCGACGATCACCGGCGACGGCTGTCAGCGGCGGCCATCAGAGCGGTCGCGGTGATCAGCGGCGGCGCAGTCGCAGGCCGAAGAACGCCAGGCCGAGGCCGAGGCCGGTGAGCGCGAGACCGGTGCCCAGCGGCAGCACCCGCATCGCCCGCCCGCTCGGCTCGGCGGCGGTCCGCTGAGCGCCGTAAGGCTGTCCGGACGGGAGCGATTCGCGCGCCTGGTGCCGGTCCGGCCGCTGCGGGACGGGGAGGGAGGACGGCGTCCACTCGGGCACCACCGAGAACCGCCCGGTGCCCTCGTCGTCCCCCGTGTCGGCCGAGGGGTCCCCGTCCGGCGACGAGGGGGTCGGCGTCCCGGTGCGGCCGGGGTGCGCACGGCCCTCGCCCGCGCGGGTGCCCGCCAGCCCGCCGCCGTCGTCGGCGGGAGCGGGGGCGGGGGCGGCGGCGGACGCGGCGGGGGCCGCGGCCAGGGCGGTGCCCGCCAGCAGGGCCGCCGCGGGGAGCGTGCGAAGCGTCGCAGGGTTCACGGTGGTCACCCTCCCGTGCCGAACCGTTGCGTAACGGGATCAGCGTCACATGAGGGCAGGAACCGGGCATCCTGAACGCCGCCGTACGGACTCCGATACGACCGTAAGGACCGCGGCGCCCGCCGTAAGGACCGCGACAGCGCCGTAAGGGCGGCCGTGGGGGCGCTGTAAGGGCCGTGAGGGCGCTGTAAGGGCCGTGGCTGCAAGGGCCGTGGCGGCGCCGTGAGGATCGCGGCGGCGCCGCCGTACGGACCCGGCCGCGGCCCTCAGGTCGTCAGCAGGATCTTGCCCACATGCGTGCTGGACTCCAGCAGCCGGTGGGCCTCCGGGGCCTCCCGCATCGGGACGGTGCTGTCGACGATCGGGCGGACCCGGCCGCCGCCGATCAGCGGCCAGACATGCTCCCGTACCGCCGCGATGATCGCCGACTTCTGCGCCAGCGAGCGGCCCCGCAGCCCGGTGGCCGTCACGGCGGCGCTCTTGGACAGCAGGGTGGCCAGGTTCAGCTCGGCCTTCACACCGCCCTGAAGCCCGATGATCGCCAGCCGTCCGTTGAGGGCGAGCGACTCCAGATTCCGGGCGAGGTACTTCGCGCCGACGATGTCCAGGATGACGTCCGCGCCCGCACCGTCGGTGGCCCGGCGGATCTCCTCGACGAAGTCCTGCTCGCGGTAGTCGATCAGGATGTCGGCGCCCAGCTCCTGGCAGGCGGCCAGCTTCTCCGGGCCGCCCGCGGTCACCGCGACCCGCGCCCCGACCGCCTTCGCTAGCTGGATCGCCATGGTGCCGATACCGCTCGATCCGCCGTGCACCAACAGCGTCTCGCCCGGCCGGAGATGGGAGATCATGAAGACGTTGGACCATACGGTGGCGGTCACTTCGGGCAGCGCCGCGGCCCTGACCAGGTCCACGCCCTCGGGAAGGGGCAGCAGCTGCCCCGACGGAACCGCCACCTTCTCGGCGTATCCACCGCCCGCGAGCAGGGCGCACACCTCGTCGCCCACGGCCCAGCCGGTGACGCCGGTGCCGAGCGCCGAGATCCGGCCCGAGCACTCCAGACCGGCGTAGGGCGAGGCTCCGGGCGGCGGCGGATAGTGGCCCTGGCGCTGGAGCACATCCGCGCGGTTGACGCCGGCGGCCGCCACGTCGACCAGGACCTCGCCCTCACCGGGCACGGGATCGGGGACCTCCGCCCATACCAGGGCTTCGGGGCCGCCGGGTTCGGGAATCGTGATCGCATGCATGGGCGCGAGGCTACTCCTGGACCATCGGCGCGCGAACGATCGTGATCAAGCGGTCGGCCGCCTGCAGCGGACTGGCGTCGGGATCGTCGTACGCGAGGAGGCGATGGCCGCGCAGCACGGACACCACGAGGTCCTCCGTGTCCCGCACCGACTTGCCCACCTCGGCCTTCACCACCGTGCGCTCCACCAGGTCCAGGCCCGTGCCCTGCTGAATCAGATCCTCGATCACCGCACCGGCCGTCGGGCTCTGCACGCTCATGCCCAGCAGGCGGCCCGCCGCGCTGGCGCTGGTGATCACCGCGTCGGCCCCGGACTGGCGCAGCAGCGGCGCGTTCTCCTCCTCGCGCACCGCCGCCACGATGTTGGCGCCCCGGTTGAGCTGCCGGGCCGTCAGCGTGACCAGGACGGCGGTGTCATCGCGCTGGGTGGCGATCACGAACTGGCGGGCGCGCTGCGCCTCCGCCCGCAACAGCACATCGCTGCGGGTCGCGTCGCCGACCACCCCGGCGAACCCCTCCGCGTTGGCCGCCTCGATCACCTTGTGGTTGGGGTCGACCACGACCACCCGGTTCTTGGGCAGCCCCGTCGCGCAAAGGGTCTCCACCGCGGACCGCCCCTTCGTGCCGAAGCCCACTACGACGGTGTGATCACGCAACGCTGACCTCCAGCGGTTCAGTCGGTACTGCTCGCGGGTGCGCTCGGCCAGGACTTCCAGGGTGGTGCCGACCAGGATGATCAGAAAGAGCACGCGCAGCGGCGTGACCAGCAGGATGTTACTGAGCCGCGCGCTGTCGCTGTACGGCACGATGTCGCCGTATCCGGTCGTGGACAGCGTGACGGTCGAGTAGTAGACGGAGTCGAGGAAGTCGACCTGGTCGTCAGCGTTGTCGTGGTAACCCGCGCGGTCGACGTAGACGATGGCCACCGTCAGCACCAGCACCAGCAGCGCCAGCAGCAGCCGGCGGCCGACCTGGCGCAGCGGGCCCGCGGGGAAGTGGGGCAGATGGACGCGGTGGCCGCCGTCCCCGGGGGTGCGGGCGGCCGCGTCATGGCTGGGCAGCTTCACGCCGGGCCCTCCTGGGGGGATATGTCCTCGCCATCGGCCGCCTGTGCCGTGCGTTGGCGTGCTTGGTCCGCATGGCTCGGTTGCTCTGCCGCGCTCGCCGACCACGGGAGATCCAATACGTCGACCTCCGTGCCGCGCTTCGCCCCGCCGGGCGGGATCACGGCGAGGCCGTCGGCCGCCGCGATGCCGCGCAGCATCGCCGGGCCGTTGAAGCGCAGCGGCACGGCCGCGTCCTGCCGGAAGGTCACCGGGACCAGCCGGGTGTCCCTCGGATGCCCCTGCACGGCCTCGGCCAGCGGGGCCGGGCCGGGGTCGGGGGCCGGGCGGCCGGTCAGCGTCCGCAGCAGCGGCTCCGCGAGGGTCAGCAGACCGGACACCGCCGCGAGCGGATTGCCCGGGAGCCCCACCAGATGCCGGGCGGGTCGGGACGGGCGTTCGGGAGGTGCGGGGGGTGCGGGGGGTCCGACGGTTTTGGGTGCTTCGGCGTTTTCGGGGCTTCCGGGGGTTTCGCGGTTTCCGGAGCTCTCGCGGTTTCCGGAGTTCTCGCGGTTCGCGCGGGCGAGGCGGGCCAGCAGCATCGGGTGACCGGGACGCACCGCCACCCCGTCCACCAGCAGCTCGGCGCCCAGGCGGCGCAGGGTGGGGTGGACATGGTCCACGGGGCCCGCGGCCGTGCCCCCGGTCGTCACGACGACATCGGCGGACGACTCGGCCACCGCCGCGTACACCACGTCCGCCTCGTCGGCCAGCCGCCGGGTGCCCAAGACCTCGGCGCCGAGCGCCCGCAGCCACGGCCCGACCATCGGCCCCAGCGCGTCCCGGATCCGGCCGTCGTGCGGCAGCCCCTCGGTGAGCAGCTCGTCGCCGAGGACCAGCACCTCGACGCGCGGCCTGCGCACCGTCGGCAGCTCGTCGTACCCCGCCGCGGCGGCCAGGCCCAGGACGGCGGGGGTGACCAGGGTCCCGGCGGGGAGCAGCTGATCGCCGCTCCGGCACTCCTGGCCGCGGGTGCGGATGTCCTGGCCGAGGACGACGGGGTGGGCGGCGGACGCGTGCAGCCAGCCGTCGCCCGCGTCGGTGCCGTACTCGCTGCGCAGTACGGCGGTGGCGCCGGGCGGGACGCGGGCGCCGGTGGCGATGCGGACCGCGTGGCCGTCGGGGAGGGGGACCGTCTCGCCGTGTCCGGCGAGGATGCCCTGGTGGTTCTGGTCCTCTGTGCCGGTTGGCAGCCGCCAGGGGCCGGGGCCCGAGAGCGCCCAGCCGTCCATGGCGGAGGTGTCGAAGGGCGGCAGATCGGTGAGCGCGGCGAGCGGCGCGGCCAGGACCTGGCCGAGCGCCTCGAACAGCGGCCGCATCACCGGGGCCGCGTGGACGGCCTCCTTGACGGCGGCGCGGGCGGCGATGGCGCGGGCGTCGGGCCAGGAGATGGGGCTGCGGTGCGGTGGGTTCATGGAGGGATGCGGGTGGGGCGTCGGTGTGCCGGGGGCGCGTTTCGGGTGCGGGGCCGGGGCCTGATGGGCGGGGGCCCTGGACGGCGTGCCTTTGGCACCAGTGGCCTCCGATGTCGGACTACCCGAGGATCGGCTCCTCGAATACACCTCCGGCCTTCGGCGTACGTGGCCCTGGGCATCCAGGGCCGCCGCAGGCTCCCCCGCCGTTTCCCGTGCCGTTTCCCGTGCCAGGTCGAGCGCGGTCTCGACCCAGTCCGTCGGGGTCGGGTCGCCTCCGGTGTCGGCGATGGCGTCGGTCTCGCCGGGGCTTCGCTCCCGGGTGGCCCGGCCCGGGCGGTCATTGGCCAGGCTGATGGCGGCGTCGGCCCAGTCCTCCTCCGATTCCGTTCCGGGCGGCTCCGGGCCCTGCGGCGGCGATTCATTGGCGAGCGCCAGCGCCTCGTCGACCTCGCGGTCGAGCGGGTCCCCGTCCCGGGGTTGGCGAGGTGTCACTGCTCCTCGGCCCAACGCGCCGCCAGCGCCGCGGCCTTCTCGGTGGCGGCGGCCAGCGCCTCGGGGCCACCGCCCTTCTGGGCCGCGGCGTAGCCGACGAGAAAGGTGGTCAGGGGGGCGGCGGGCCGGGCGACGCCATGTGCGGCGTCACGGGCCAGATCGAGTAGGGCCGCGGTGTCGACATCCAGGTCGATCCCGAGCTCGGCCTTGACTGCGGCAATCCATTCGTCCAACACGTGTCCATGCTCCCTGATGCGTGCTCGAGCCGTGGTGATGTCTTCCCAGGTGTCGCAGTCGAACGACGCGGTGGAGTGCTGGAGGCGGGCCAGGGCCAGCTCGGAGACGAGGAGGCGGAGGGGCAGCCCGCCGAGGCCGCCGTGTTCGGTGGCGAGGAGGCCGATCTCGCGGCGCAGCGCCTCGGCGCGGTAGGCGGCGACAAGGGGCTGCTCACGGCCGTCGGGGTCGATGAGCACGGCCCCTTCGGTGTCCTGGAGACCGGTGAGGAGGGTCTCGACGGTCTCGTGGGTGAGGAAGGGCAGATCGGCGGAGAGGACGAGGACGACCGGAGCCGTGGTCTGCCGGATGCCCGCGTCGACGGCCGCGACCGGGCCGCCGCCGGGGGGCTCCTCCCGGGCCCACCGCACCGGCCGCGCCGTGGGCCTGCGCGGGCCGACGACGACGGTCCGCCCGGCGCCGCGGCATGCGTCCAGCACCCGGTCGAGCAGGGCTCGACCGCCCACCCGCAGCGCGGGCTTGTCCACCCCACCGAGCCGCCGAGCGGCGCCCCCGGCCAGGATCACTGCGTCATACGCACCTGGAGTCACCCCATGAGTATGGCGCCGCCGGACATCCGCTACAGCCGCCGCAACAACACCATGGGCCGCTCCACGCAGTCGGCCACGAACCGCAGGAATCCGCCCGCGGTGCCCCCGTCGCACACCCGGTGGTCGAAGGTGAACGACAACTGCACCACCTGGCGCACCGCCAGCTCACCCTGGTGCACCCAGGGCTTCGGGGCGATCCGCCCGACCCCGAGCATCGCCGCCTCGGGGTGGTTGATGATCGGCGTCGAGCCGTCGACCCCGAACACCCCGTAGTTGTTCAGGGTGAAGGTGCCACCGGTGAGCTGCGCGGGGGCGAGGGTCCCGGTCCGCGCGGCCTCGGTGAGCCGGGCGATCTCCTCGGAGAGCCCCTCTATGGTCCGCGTGTGGGCGTCGCGCACCACCGGGACCACCAGACCCCGGTCCGTCTGGGCCGCGAAGCCGAGGTGGACGTCGGGGAGCCGGACGATCTCCCGGCCTTCCATGTCCACCGTGGCGTTGAGCTCGGGGAAGCGCGCGAGGGCCGCCGTGCAGATACGGGCCAGGAGGGCGAGCACGGAGACCTTGGCCTCGCCCGCGGCGTTCATCGCCGTACGGGCGGCGAGCAGTTCGGTCGCGTCGGCGTCCACCCAGCAGGTCGCGTCGGGGATCTCGCGCCGGCTGCGCGCGAGCTTGTCGGCCACGGCGCCCCGCACCCCTCGCAGCGGGACCCGCTCCCCCTCCGGGGCGGGGGCCACGGAAGCGGGCGCGGCGGAGGCGGGCGCCACGGGTGCGGAGGCGGGCGCCACGGAGACGGGTGCCGCGGGGGCGGGCGCCGTGCCCGCGACCGCCCGTTCGACGTCCGCCCGCAGAATCAGCCCCTCGGGGCCCGATCCCCTCAGCCGCCGCAGATCGACATCGTGCTCCCGGGCCAGCCGCCGCACCAGGGGCGAGATCACCGGTAGGGGCCCGGCGGGGGCCGTCACCGTCTCGCGCACCGGCCTGGCGGGGGCCGCCGTCGTCTCGCGCACGGGCGCGGCGGGGGCCGCCGCCGTCTTCGGCAGCGGTCCGCCGGGGGCCGTGGGCAGCTCGCGCGGCGGCCGGGGGGAGGGCCGGACGCGACGGCGCCGCGCGGCGGGACCGGCCGTGCCATAGCCGACCAGCACATTGCCCGACGCGCCGTCGATCGCGCCCTCGCTGACCGGCGGACCGGAGCCGCCGTCCGAGCCCTCGGGCACGGCGACCGTGATCAGCGGCGCCCCGACCGGCACCTCCGCGCCCTCCTCACCGTAACGGGCCGTCACCACACCGCCGTACGGGCAGGGCACATCCACCATCGCCTTGGCCGTCTCGACCTCGACCACCGGCTGGTCGACCGCGACCACATCGCCGACCTGGACCAGCCAGCGGACGATCTCGGCACCGGTCAGCCCCTCGCCCAGATCGGGCAGGGTGAACTCCCGTACGACAGCCATCAGACCGCGCTCCCCTCGGTCCACTCCGACTCCCACTGGAGACGGGCGACGGCGTCCAGCACCCGGTCCACCCCGGGCAGATGGTGCCGCTCCAGCATGGGCGGCGGGTAGGGGATGTCGAATCCGGCGACCCGCAGCACGGGCGCCTCCAGATGGTGGAAGCAGCGCTCGGTGACCCGGGCGGCGATCTCCCCGCCGGGCCCGCCGAAGCCCGTGGACTCATGGACGACGACCGCGCGGCCGGTGCGGCGCACGGAGGCGCACACCGTCTCGTCGTCGAAGGGGACGAGCGAGCGCAGATCGACGACCTCCAGGTCCCAGCCCTCGGCCCGGGCCGCCTCGGCGGCTTCGAGGCACACCGGTACGGAGGGGCCGTAGGAGATCAAGGTGGCGCCGCGCCGACCGCCGCCGCCGGGCCGACGGACCACCGCGCGCCCGATGGGCGGCACCTGCTCGGGGGCGTCGGCCGACCAGTCGGCCTTGGACCAGTACAGCCGCTTGGGCTCGAGGAAGATCACGGGGTCGTCGGAGGCGATGGCGGCGCGCAGCAGTCCGTAGGCGTCGGCGACGGTCGCGGGGGCGACGACATGGAGGCCGGGAGTGGCCATGTAGTAGATCTCGGAGGAGTCGCTGTGGTGCTCGACGCCGCCGATGCCGCCCCCGTAGGGCACCCGGACGGTGATCGGCATCGGCATCGCGCCCCGGGTGCGGTTGCGCATCCGTGAGACATGGCTGATGAGCTGCTCGAAGGACGGGTAGGCGAAGGCGTCGAACTGCATCTCGACCACCGGCCGCAGCCCGTACATCGCCATGCCCACGGCGGTGCCGAGGATCCCCGCCTCGGCCAGCGGCGTGTCCGTGCAGCGGTTCTCGCCGAACTCCTCGGCGAGCCCGTCGGTGATCCGGAAGACGCCGCCCAGAGTGCCCACGTCCTCGCCGAGGACATGGACGGACGGGTCGGCGGCCATGGCGTCGCGCAGCGCGCGGCCGAGGGCCTGGGCCATGGTGGCGGGCTTACGGGCGGTGTCGACCCCGACGGCGGTGGTCATCACTCCCCCTTCCCGGCGTCCGCGGCCTCGGCGTCGAGCTCGGCGCGCAGCTGGGCCGCCTGCTCGCGCAGCTGACTGGTCCGGTCGGCGTAGACGTGCTCGAAGAGCGCCATGGGGTCCAGGACCGGGTCCTGGTTCATTCGCGTCCGCAGATCGGCGGCGAGCCGCTCCGCGGACTCCCGCGCGGCCCGGACCCCCTCGTCGTCCAGCAGATGGCGGTCCCGCATGGCCTCCTCCAGGAGCGCTATCGGGTCGTGGGCGCGCCATGCCTCGACCTCGGAGTCGGGGCGGTAGCGGGTGGCGTCGTCGGCGTTGGTGTGCGCCTCGATGCGATAGGTGACCGCCTCGACCAGGGTGGGGCCGCCTCCGCCGCGGGCCCGGCGCACGGCCTCCGCCAGGACCTCGTGGACGGCGGCCGCGTCATTGCCGTCCACGAGACGGCCGGGCATCCCGTATCCCACCGCCTTGTGGGCGAGGGAGGGCGCGGCGGTCTGCTTGGCGAGCGGGACGGAGATCGCGAAGCCGTTGTTCTGGACGAGGAAGACGACCGGGGCGTGCCAGACGGCCGCGAAGTTGAGGGCCTCGTGGAAGTCGCCCTCGCTGGTGCCGCCGTCGCCGACCAGGGCGAGGGCCACCACATCGTCGCCCTTGAGACGGGCGGCGTGGGCGAGACCGACGGCGTGCGGCAGCTGGGTGGCCAGCGGGGTGCACAGCGGGGCGACGCGGTGGGCGTGGGGGTCATACCCGGAGTGCCAGTCGCCGCGCAGCAGGGTCAGGGCGTCGACGGGGTCGAGCCCGCGGACGACGGCGGCCAGGGTGTCGCGGTAGCTGGGGAAGAGCCAGTCGCGGTCCTCCAGCACCAGCCCGGCCGCGACCTGGCAGGCCTCCTGCCCAGTGGAGGAGGGGTAGACGGCCAGCCGGCCCTGCCGGGTGAGGGCGGTGGCCTGCGTGTTGTACCGGCGGCCGCGCACCAGCTCGCGGTGGAGCCGGGTCAGCAGATCGGGAGAGATGCCGGCGGCAGCGGCGGTGCCCAGCAGGCGGTACGGCTCCGCGTCGGGCAGCAGCGGCGCGGCGTCGACGCGGGGCTGCCAGCCGGGCGGGGGAGTGGGCCGGTAGGCACCGGGCTGCTCAAGGACCGTCATGACGCGACCTCCTGGGCGTGGCGTACGGCGGGAGGGCGGGGCGTGCCGGGCGGCATCGCCCTCCCCTACCGATTGTTCGGTCGTTGACGCATTTTGGCTACAGGCGACCCAAGCCTGTGGACAAACGGTTCTGCTCCCCCTGAGATGAAGACAGGACGTCCATGAAGGGGAGGCGGGACGATATGCCGGGCGAACAGATGGCCAATCCGGACGGCAAACCCCCGGCACGCCCACTGGACGCCATCGACCGCGACATCCTGCGTCTGCTCCAAATGGACGGCCGCGCCTCCATACGCTCCGTGGCCGAGCAGGTGCACGTCTCCCGCGCCAATGCCTACGCCCGGATCAACCGCCTGATCGACGACGGAGTGATCCGCGGCTTCAGCGCCCGGGTGGACCAGGAGCGGGCCGGGCAGGGCGCGTCCGCGTACATCACGCTGAAGATCGTCCAGAACTCCTGGCGCACCGTGCGCGAACAGCTCCGGCAGCTCCCCGGGGCCACCCACATCGCCCTGGTCAGCGGGGACTTCGATGTGCTGCTGCTGGTGCACACCGAGGACAACCGCTCACTGCGCGAGCTGGTCCTCACCCGGATCCAGGCCATACCGGAGGTGCTGAGCACCCGGACGCTGCTGGTCTTCGAGGAGACGGACCTGGACTCGGAGCCGTAGCGGGGGCCGGAGCCAGGTCCGGGCGCGGGTGTGGCGCGCCAGATCCGGGCGCGGGCGTACCGTCCCGCGGGCGTCGCGCGTCAGGACCGGGCGCGGGCGTACCGCCCCGCGGGCGTCGCGCGTCAGGTCTGAGTGAGGGCGTCGTGCGTCAGGTCTGGGTGCGCAGGCCCGCGAAGGCCGTACGGATCACGGCCTCGGCCACCTCATGGGAGGTCGCGGCCCCGCCGCGGCCCGGCCGGTACCACTCCACAATGGAGTTGATCATGCCGAAGAGCAGCCGGGTCGCCAGCCGGGCGTCCACGTCGGACCGCAGGTCGCCGTCAGCCGCCGCCTGCTTGAGCAGCTCGGCCACCTGGTGGTCGAACTCCCGGCGCCGCTCCATGGCCCACCGCTCGGTGTCCGTGTTGCCCCGGACGCGCAGCAGCAGCGTGACGTAGGGCAGCTCCTCCATCAGCACCTCGGCGGTGCGCCGGGCCACGTGCTCCAGCCGCTCGATCGCCCGCCCCTCGCGCGCGGCGGGCTCCCGCAGGATGCCGAACAGCCCGTCCAGGGCACGGCTTATGGCCAGCCTGAGCAGCTCCTCCTTGCCCTTCACATGGTGGTAGATGGAGGACTTGGAGATCCCGGCCGCCCGGGACAGATGCTCCATGGAGGTGCCGTCGTAGCCGCGCTCGTTGAACACCTCCACGGCGACCGCGAGCAGCGATTCGGGCGTGTAGGTGTCGCGCTTGGCCATGGTCATGATTAGAGCAGCTTCTCATCGGCGGCCGCACGCCGGATCAGCGCCTGGGAAGGGGCGTAGCGGCCGGTCGGACAGGCGTGGTGGAGGTTGCGCAGGGTGTCGCGCACCCAGGGGGCGCCGAGCGCGCGCCCCCAGGCCAGCGGTCCGCGCGGGTAGTTGACGCCGGTCAGCATGGCGGTGTCGATGTCCTCGGGGCTCGCCACCCCGCGGGCGGCGGCGTCCTCGGCGAAGTCCACGAGCATCGCGGCCGTGCGGGCCACGACCATGCCGGGGACGTCCTGGACCACGCTGACCTCCTTACCGAGCGCCTGGAACAGGCCGATCGCGGACCGCAGGGACTCCTCGGGGGCGGCTGCGGACGCCGCGAGGGCGACGCGGGTGGCGGTCCGGTAGTCCAGCGCCAGGTCGAAGCGGACCGACGCGGCGAAGGGGTCGTCGGTGGCGGTCGTGCCGTCGGCCAGGGACAGGCGGGTGCCGTCGGGCAGGGCGAGATGGGCCCCGACGGGCTCGCGGGTCACCGGGATGCCCGCCGCCTCGATGGCGCCGATCAGCCCTTGTGCGGGCCCCAGGTCCCCGTGGAGAGCGACCTTGCCGGGCGGTTCGCACGGCTCCGCGGTGTGCGGGGCGGGCCGCCCGGCGCCCTCGGAGTGGTCGTACCAGCCGTGGCCCGTCTTGCGCCCGTGCCGCCCGGAGGCGACGAGCTGCCGCTGGGCGAGGGACGGGGTGAATTTCGGATCGTGGAACAGCGCTTCCCAGACGGATCGGGTGACGGCCTCGTTCACGTCCTGGCCGATCAGGTCGGTGAGCTCGAAGGGGCCCATCCTGAAGCCGCCGGACTCACGCAGCACGGCATCCAGGGTGGCGGGGTCTGCGGCGCGCTCCTCGTACGCCCGGAACGCCTCGGCGTAGAAGGGGCGGGCGATCCGGTTGACGATGAACCCCGGGGTGTCCGCGCAGCGCACCGGGGTCTTCCCCCAGGCCGCGACGGTGGCGTGGGCACGGTCGGCGGCGGCCTCGTCCGTGGCGGCGCCGCGCACCACCTCCACCAGCGGCATCAGCGGGGCCGGATTGAAGAAGTGCAGACCGAGGAGGCGGCCGGGGCGGCGCAGGACGCCCGCGACGGCGGTGACGGAGAGGGAGGAGGTGTTGGTGGCGAGCAGACAGCCGTCGGAGACCACCGACTCCAGCGCGGTGAACAGCTGCTGCTTGGCGCCGAGTTCCTCCAGGATCGCCTCGACCACCAGCTCCGCCTCGGCCAGGTCCGCGAGGTCGGTTACGGGGGCGAGCCGGCCGAGGGCGGTGTCACGGTCGGCGGCGGTGAGGCGTTCCTTGGCGACCAGCCGGCCGAGCCGGTCCGCGATGGCGTCGGCGGCCCGGGAGGCCCGGCCGGGCGCGGCGTCGTAGAGCCGCACGGGATGGCCCGCGGCCAGCGCCACCTGGGCGATCCCCTGGCCCATCGTGCCGGTGCCGACGACGGCGACGAGGCCGGCGCGCTCGGTCCCACGGTCGATCGCACTCATGCCGCAGATCCTTTTCGACGAAGTTGTCCACAGGGACGAAGTTGTCCACAGGTTCGCCAGGCCCTCTTGTCCCGACCGATCGTTCGGTTACTCTAACCCTGTCGCCCATTCCAGCCCAGCCCCAGCTCGACGAGGAGTTGGTCAGTCGTGACCGCCGCACTCACCACCGCGCAGTTGACGCAAGAGCACCGCCCCACCCTCGACCAGGCCCTGGAGGCGATCCGTACCCGCGCCTATTGGTCCCCGCACCCCGAGCACCCGAAGGCCTACGGCGGCGAGGGCCAGAGCGGGCGCCCGAGCCTGAGCGTCGCCGAGGGCCAGGCGGCGTTCGAGGCGCTGCGCGGCAGGCGCTTCGAGCTGGACCAGCCGGGCACCGACGGCTGGGCGGGCTCCGAGGTCTCTCCGTTCGGAGCGGAGATGGGCATGGAGTATCCGCATCCGGACATCGAGGTGCTCCTCCCGGCGATGCGGGCGGGGATGCCCGCCTGGCGGGACGCCGGTCCCGAGACACGGGCCATGGTGTGCCTGGAGATCCTGGCCCGGATCGGCGCCCGGTCGCATGAGTTCGCCCAGGCCGTCATGCACACCAGCGGACAGGCGTACATGATGGCGTTCCAGGCCGGCGGCCCCCACGCCCAGGACCGCGGCCTGGAGGCGGTGGCGTACGCGTTCGCCGAGCAGACCCGCACTCCGGGCACCGCGGACTGGTCCAAGCCGCAGGGCAAGCGCGACCCGCTGCGCCTGCGCAAGACGTTCACGGCCGTCCCGCGCGGTATCGCCCTGCTGATCGGCTGCAACACCTTCCCGACGTGGAACGGCTATCCGGGGCTCTTCGCCTCGCTCGCCACCGGCAATCCGGTGCTGGTCAAGCCGCACCCCCAGGCCGTGCTGCCCCTGGCACTGACCGTCCAGGTGGCGCGCGAGGTGCTGAGGGAGGCGGGGTTCAGCCCCGATCTGGTGGCGCTGGCCGCCGAGCGGCCGGACGAGGGAATCGCCAAGGTCCTCGCCATCCGCCCCGAGATCCGCGTCATCGACTACACGGGGTCCACCGCCTTCGGCGACTGGCTGGAGACCCACGCCCGCCAGGCCCAGGTCTTCACGGAGAAGGCGGGGGTCAACACGGTGGTGATCGACTCCACCGACGACTACCAGGGCATGCTCGCCAATCTGGCGTTCTCCCTGTCCCTCTACAGCGGCCAGATGTGCACCACCCCGCAGAATCTGCTGATCCCCCGCGACGGCATCACCACCGACGCCGGTCCCAAGACCTATGACGAGGTGGTGGCCGACCTGGCGGCGGCGGTGGACGGGCTGCTGGGCGACGACGCGCGGGCGAGCGCGCTGCTCGGCGCGATCGTGGGGCCGCGGGTCCAGGAGCGGCTTGAGGCCGCCCCCGGCCTGGGCGCGGTCGCCCTGGCCTCCCGCACGGTGACCCACCCCGACTTCCCGGGCGCCACGGTCCGCACACCGCTGATGGTCAAGGCCGACGGCGCCCGGAAGTTCTGGGAGGGGGCGGACGCGGACGCGCCCTATCTGTCCGAGTGCTTCGGCCCGGTCTCCTTCGCCGTCGCCGTCGACTCCACGGAGGACGCGGTCGCGCTGCTGCGCCGGACCACCCGGGACAAGGGCGCGATGACGGTCGGGGCGTACACCACCTCACCGGCGGCGGAGCGGCTGATCGAGGAGGCGTGTCTGGAGGAGTGCGCGCAGCTGTCGCTCAATCTGACCGGCGGGGTCTATGTGAACCAGACCGCGGCCTTCTCGGACTTCCACGGCTCGGGCGGCAACCCGTCGGCCAACGCCGCGCTGTGCGACGGGGCGTTCGTGGCCGGCCGCTTCCGGATGATCGAGGTCCGCCGCCCGGCGGAGTGACGGGCCCAGTGGGCGGGGCGTGCCCGCGCACGCCCCACCCGGACGTGGCCTAGGCGGGGCGGTCGGGGCCGCCCCAGTGGAAGAGGGCCATGGCCACGCTGGTGGCCAGGTTGTAGCTGGACACCTGTGGCCGCATGGGAAGGGCCACCAGCCTCGTGGCCCGCTTCCGCAGCTCCGGCGAGATCCCGTGCCGCTCGGAGCCGAAGGCGAGCAGCGCGTCATCGGGGATGGTCAGGGACCGGATGTCCTCCCCCTCCGGGTCCAGGGCGTACAGCGGCCCCTCCGGAAGCGCGTCGCCCGGCAGCCGCTCGACCGCGGTGGCGAAGTGCAGCCCGGCGCCCGAGCGCACGGCGTTCGGATGCCAGGGGTCGATATCGCCGGTGGTGACCACGCCGGTGGCCCCGAACCCGGCGGCGAGCCGGACCACGGCCCCGACGTTCCCCAGGTTGCGGGGATTGTCCAGGACGACCACCGGGGCCCGCCGGGGCCGCTGGGACAGCTCATCCAGATTCGCCCGGCGGCCGCGCCGGACCGCCAGGGCGGCGACCCGTGTGGGATGCACCCGGGGCACCAGATCGCGCAGGGTCCCGGCATCGACCTCCACCAGAAGGTCCGCGATCGCCTCGGTGAGGTCATCGGCCAGGTCATCGGCGAGTTCCACGGCGGCCGCCTTGTCGCTGGTGACCGCGGCCCGCACCTCCGCGCCGAACCGCAGCGCGTGCTTCAGCGCGTGGAAGCCGTCCAGCAGCACGGTGTCGGGGGCCGTCGCGCGCCAGTGCCGTACGGCCCGCGCGGACTCGTCATCGATCATCCCCTCAGCGTACGAGGGTGCCGGCCGGGGTTTCCTCGTCGCTCTCCCGCGTTCGCTGGCCCGGCAGCCACACGGCGCGCGCCGCCAGCCGGTCGCGGGCCCGGCCCACCCGCGCCTCGGCCCAGCGCAGGAGGTTCGTCGGCAGGAAGACCGAGTCCGCGGCGATCACGGCGAGCGAGAAGAACGGCAGCCCCAGCATCACCGCGATGCCGAGGTGCTCCATCATCAGCAGGACCAGCATCGCGTTCTTGGCCCGCCGGTTGAGCAGGGTGAACGGAAAGGCCACCTGGACGATGACCGTGCCGTAGGTCAGCACCATCACCAGGGTGCCGCTGGACGCCATGATGTCGGCCAGCCAGGGCCAGGGCGAGAAGTAGTCCAGATGCAGCGGGTAGTAGAGGGCGGTGCCGTCCTGCCAGCGCGAACCCTGGACCTTGTACCAGCCGGCCGAGGCGTAGAGCAGACACACCTCAGCCATGATCACCAGCAGGGCGCCGTTGTGCGCCACATTGGCGAGCGCGTCCAGGACGGTGCGCGGCTCCCCCGGCGCGTAGCGCCTGACGAACCACCATCCGGCCTGGACGAGCCACAGCCCCCACAGGACGGTGCCCCAGCCCAGCCCGGGCAGCGGGCCGTCGGCGGTCAGGGAGAGCCGAGCGTCGGTGAACAGCTGCGCCCAGAGCAGGGCGGTCCCGGTGACGGCCCACAGCACGACTCCGGTGGTGTCGCGCGGCGGCCATTCGCGGTCCGCGCGCCGGGCGACCCGGCGCGCGTCCAGGGACCACATCTGACCGCACCGGGTCAGCACCAGATACATCGACATCAGATGGATGAGGTTGTCGCCGCCGTCCCCCACGAAGATGCTGCGGTTCTGCAGCGACAGCACCCCGATCATGAACAGCACGGACATGGTGCGGGTGCGCCAGCCCACCAGCAGCAGCGCGCTGGAGACGATGGCGAGGGCGTAGACGATCTCGAACCACACCGTGCTGTCGGACCACATGAGCGCGGTGAAGGCGCGGTTGCCGTCGATCAGCCGGGCGGCCATCTCCCAGTTCCACGGGCCGTCCGGCCCGTACAGCTCCCGGCGGTGGGGCCATTCGCGCACCAGGAAGAGCAGCCAGGTGAAGGAGAAGCCGATGCGTACGACGGCGCTCTGCCGGGGGCCGAGCGCGGACGCGGTGACGCGCGTGTAGCCACGCGCCACGGCGGTCTGGAGGCGGGCGGAGGGAGTCACCGGCGCTTCGCCTCCGGGAGGTCATCGGAGGTCACGGTCCACCAGGGCAGCGTGCGGTAGACCGTCTTGGTGTCGATCTTCTCGTCGCTCCAGGGCGGCGGGGCCACCGGAGTGGTCGCGGAGCGCACCTGTATTCGCTCCACGGTGCCGCCGTCCTCCTCGCGGCCGAGGCGGAGCATCACGATCCGGCGGATGTACTGCTCGGAGAGGTTGCCGCGCATCCCCTGCGGCCGCTCCCGCACATCATGCGAGCCGACGTAGAACTCCCAGCCGCGGCGCAGCTCGTTCTGCTGGGTGTGGCTGGGCAGCGGATTGTGGTGGATGGCCGCGCCGTCCTGGGCCGAGAGGTCGCGCCAGCCGGTGGTCGCCGTGCCGCCCTCGGAGGTGCGGATCTCGGCGCGGGCCTGGACGGCGATGTTCTGCTGGAGCGGGTTGGGGGCGAAGAGCTTCCAGACCCGTTCGAACTCCGGATAGACGTAGTCGTCTATCGCCGCGCCGTGCCGCTTGGTGAGGGTGTTGGGCGGTGAGACGTTCAGGAAGGCCGCCGAGAGATGGATCGCGGCGGCGACGGCGGCGACCGCGATGGCCACCGCGATGATCAGTTGTGCGGGCAGAGAGAGCGTGGTGAGCGGTTCCGCCACGTCGCCGTCCGGCGCCGATTCCGTCGATTTCGGGTCCGTCGGCTCCGTCGGTTCCTTCGGCTCCGATTCAGTCGGTTCCGATTCAGTCGGTTCCGATTTCGTCGACTCCGATCCCCCCGGCTCCGATCCCGCCTGCTCCCCTTCCTGCGGCTCCGGTCCCGTCGGCTCCCGTTCCGCCGGTTCCGGCTCCGTGTCCGCCATACCCCGCCCCGCTCCCGATGGTCCAGGTCTTCGCGCACGCCGGTCGGCCGCGCGCCCCCGTGGCCCCCACGCCCCCGGCACCGTACCGATGCGGAACCACTCGGCACAGCGTCCTCAGCGTTATCCACAGGGTTGACACCCTACGTTCCTCAGCACACCATTGAACCGAACGATCGGTCGGTCGGCTGGCCGGTCGGCGGAGACGAATGGCGGAGGGGCTTCGCATGACGACGATGGCGGCGGACGCGGGGGCGTACGAGGCGGTGTTCGACGCCGCCCTGGCCGCGGACGAGCGCATCGAGCCGCGCGACTGGATGCCCGATGAGTACCGGGCCACGCTGGTGCGGCAGATGGCCCAGCACGCCCACTCCGAGATCATCGGCATGCAGCCGGAGGCGAACTGGATCACCCGCGCCCCCTCGCTGCGGCGCAAGGCGATCCTGATGGCCAAGGTCCAGGACGAGGCGGGCCACGGCCTGTATCTCTACAGCGCGGCGGAGACCCTGGGCACCAGCCGGGACGAGCTGCTGGACAAGCTCCACAGCGGCCGCCAGAAGTACTCCTCGATCTTCAACTACCCCACGCTGACCTGGGCCGACGTCGGCGCCATCGGCTGGCTGGTGGACGGCGCCGCGATCACCAACCAGGTCCCGCTGTGCCGCTGCTCCTACGGGCCCTACGCACGGGCGATGGTCCGCATCTGCAAGGAGGAGTCCTTCCACCAGCGCCAGGGGTATGAGCTGCTGCTGGCCCTGAGCCGGGGCACCGAGGCCCAGCACGCCATGGCGCAGGACGCGGTGGACCGCTGGTGGTGGCCGTCGCTGATGATGTTCGGCCCGCCGGACGACGCCTCGGCCCACTCCGCGCAGTCCATGGCCTGGAAGATCAAGCGCCACTCCAATGACGAGCTGCGCCAGCGCTTCGTCGACATCTGCGTCCCCCAGGCCGAATCCCTCGGCCTCACCCTCCCCGACCCCGAGCTGCGGTGGAGCGAGGAGCGGGGGCATTACGACTTCGGCCCGATCGACTGGGACGAGTTCCGCGAGGTGCTGCGGGGAAACGGGCCGTGCAACGCACAGCGGATCACCCAGCGGCGCCAGGCCCATGAGGAAGGCGCCTGGGTGCGCGAGGCAGCCGCGGCGTACGCGGCCAAGCACGGGAAGGCACAGGCATGAGCGGCAGCCCGAGCGCCGAGTGGCCGCTGTGGGAGGTGTTCGTCCGCAGCCGGCGCGGACTCTCGCACACCCACGCCGGATCCCTCCACGCCCCGGACGCGGAAATGGCTCTGCGGAACGCACGGGATCTGTACACCCGCCGCTCCGAGGGCGTCTCGATCTGGGTGGTGCCGTCCGCCGAGATCACCGCCTCCTCCCCGGACGAGCGGGATCCGTTCTTCGAGCCGTCCGCCGACAAGCCCTACCGCCACCCCACCTTCTACGCGATCCCGGAAGGGGTGCGGCACCTATGACCGCGGCCCTCGCCCTGGGCGACGACGCGCTGGTGCTCTCCCACCGGCTGGGGGAGTGGGCCGGGCAGGCGCCCGTGCTGGAGGAGGAGGTGGCGCTCGCCAATATCGCCCTCGACCTGCTCGGCCAGGCCCGGGTGCTGCTCTCCCTCGCCGGCGACGAGGACGAGCTGGCGTATCTGCGCGAGGAGCGGGCGTTCCGCAACGTCCAGCTGGTCGAGCAGCCCAACGGGGACTTCGCCCGGACCATCGCCCGCCAGCTCTACTTCTCCACCTACCAGGAGCTGCTGTACGAGCGACTGGCGCGCGGCTCCGGCCCCTTCGCCCCGCTGGCCGCCAAGGCGGTCAAGGAGGTGGCCTACCACCGCGACCACGCCGAGCACTGGACCCTGCGGCTCGGCGACGGCACGGACGAGAGCCATGAGCGGATGCGGCGCGGGCTGGACGCGCTCTGGCGGTTCACCGGTGAGCTCTTCGAGCCGGTCGAGGGGTGCGAGGTGGAGTGGAGCACCCTGCACGACGCCTGGCTGACCCGGATCACCTCGGTCCTGGAGCGCGCCACCCTGACGGTGCCCGAGGGGCCGCGGCGCGGCGGCTGGGCGGCCGGCGCGGGGCGCCAGGGCATCCACAGCGAGCCGTTCGGCCGGATGCTCGCCGAGATGCAGCATCTGCACCGCAGTCACCCGGGGGCGACATGGTGACGCCCAGGCCCTCCACGGCGTCCACGCCCTCCGCGCCCTCCGCGCCCTCCGCGTCCGGCACCGGCCTCACCCCGCTCGAGGAGGAGCTGCTGCGGCTGGCCGGATCCGTGCCGGACCCGGAGCTGCCGATGGTGTCCCTGGCCGAGCTGGGGGTGATGCGCGGGCTGCGGCTGCTGGGGCCGGGCCGGGTCGAGGTCGAGCTGACCCCCACCTACACCGGCTGCCCGGCGCTGGAGTCGATGGCCACCGATATCGAGCGGGTGCTCCATGACCATGGCGTCCCCGAGGTCGCCGTGCGTA
This sequence comes from Streptomyces endocoffeicus, assembly GCF_016741935.1. Taxonomy (GTDB): domain Bacteria; phylum Actinomycetota; class Actinomycetes; order Streptomycetales; family Streptomycetaceae; genus Streptomyces; species Streptomyces endocoffeicus. Next base: position 303,370 of record NZ_JAERRG010000012.1, read on the forward strand.
CGGTCCTCGCCCCGCCCTGGACGACGGACGCGATCAGCGCCGAGGGCCGCCGCAAGCTGGCGGAGTCCGGGATAGCGCCGCCCGCGCCGCTCGACGCGACGGCGGGGGGCGGCCCGGTTCCGGTGGCCCTGGCGGTGCGCTGTCCGCACTGCGGCTCGACCGAGACCGAGCTGCTGAGCCGCTTCTCCTCCACCGCCTGCAAGGCGCTGCGCCGCTGCGCGGCCTGCGGCGAACCGTTCGACCACTTCAAGGAGTTGTGATGGCCGCGGAGGCGGTGCAGCGGGTCACGCCCCGCCACGGCGCGTTCCACCCGCTGCGGGTGGCGGCGGTCGACCGGCTCACCGATGACGCGGTGGCGGTCACCCTCCTGGTGCCGCCCGCGCTGCGGGAGACGTTCCGCTTCGCGGCGGGGCAGCACATCGCGGTGCGCCGGTTCGCCGACGGCGCGGAGATCCGCCGGACGTACTCGATCTGCACCCCGGCCCCGGGCGCGGAGGGCCCGGAGTTCCTGCGGATCGGGGTGCGGCTGGTCGAGGGCGGTGAGTTCTCGACCTATGCCCTCAAGGAGCTGGCGGTCGGCGAGGTCATGGAGGTGATGGCCCCGGCCGGCCGTTTCGTCCTGGAGCCCCGCCCCGGTCACTTCGCGGCGGTCGTCGGCGGCAGCGGTATCACCCCCGTGCTGTCCATCGCCGCCACGCTGCTCGGCCGGCAGCCCGAGGCGCGTTTCTGCCTGATCCGCAGCGACCGCACCGCGGCCTCGACGATGTTCCTGGAGGAGGTCGCCGACCTCAAGGACCGCTGGCCCGACCGGTTCCAGCTGGTGTGCGCGCTCTCCCGGGAGGAGCAGCAGGCCGGGCTGGTGTCCGGGCGGCTCGACGAGGAGCGGCTGACCGGGCTGCTCCCGGCGCTGCTGCCGGTCGCCTCGGTGGACGGCTGGTTCCTGTGCGGGCCCTACGGTCTGGTGCGCGCCGCCGAGCGGGCGCTGCGCGGTCTCGGGGTCTCCCGCGGCCGGGTCCATCAGGAGATCTTCCATGTGGACGCGGCCCCCGCCGAGGGCGTCCCCATACCGGGCGCGGCCCTGGCCGCCTCGCACAGCTCGGTCACGGCGACCCTGGACGGCCGCTCGGGCACCTGGCCGGTCCAGGACGGGGAGCCGCTGCTGGAGACCGTGCTGCGCAATCGGTCCGACGCGCCGTACGCGTGCAAGGGCGGGGTCTGCGGCACCTGCCGGGCCTTCCTGGTCTCGGGCGAGGTGCGGATGGACCGGAACTTCGCACTGGAGCCGGACGAGGTGGAGGCGGGCTATGTGCTGGCCTGTCAGTCCCATCCGGTGGGCGAGCGGGTGGAGCTGGACTTCGACCGCTGACGGGCTCGGCGCGGCACCGGCGTTCCCTTCTTGTAGAACCTGTTCTATCTTGACGGGCCGTCAGATATAGCCGCGGCGCGGGAGGTACGGACAGTGGACTTCACCTTCACCGAGGAGCAGCAGGCGGCCGTCGAGGCGGCGAAGGCCGTCTTCTCCTCCGTCACGCCGGACAGCGTGCCCAGCCCCGCGCTGACCGCGGGCGCCGTCGCCGACGACTTCGACCGCGCGCTGTGGCGGAAGCTCGCCGAGGGCGATCTGCTGGGCCTGACCCTCGACCCCCGGTACGGCGGCTCGGGCCTGGACCCGCTCGCCCTCTGCCTGATGCTGCGGGAAGGCGGCCGGGTGCTGGCCCGGGTGCCGCTGCTGGAATCCAGCGCCGCCGCGCTGGCCGTGCAGCGCTACGGCGGGGACGAGCTGTGCGCCGACGTGCTGCCCCGGGCCGCCCGCGGTGAGCTGGTCCTCACGGCGGCCTCCAGCGGCCGCACCGGCCATGGCCCGGCCGAACTCGCCGTCCAGGCACGGCGGAACGGCGAGGGCTGGGTGCTGGACGGCGTCCAGACCGCGGTCCCCTGGGCCCATGGCGCCGATCGTGTGCTGATCCCGGCCCACACCGGGGAGGGCGGTACGGTCCTCGCCCTGGTCCCCCGCGACCATGAGGGCGTCGCCCTCGAGGAGCAGATCTCCACCAGCGGCGAGCGGCAGGCCGAGATCCGGCTGGACGGGATGCGGCTCGCCGACCGCGAGGTGCTGACCGCGGACGGCGCCTGGGAGTGGCTGCGCGATCTCCTCACCATCGGCACCTGCGCCCTCGCCCTGGGCCTCGGCTCGGCGGTGCTGGACCTCACCAGCTCGTATGTGAGCAAGCGCGAGCAGTTCGGCTTCCCGCTCGCCACCTTCCAGGCGGTCGCCGTACAGACCGCCGACCGCTATATCGATCTGCGGGCCATGGAGGCCACGCTGTGGCAGGCGGCCTGGCGGCTGTCCCTGGACGAGGAGCGGCCCACGGTGAGCGGGGCGCTGCCCATCGCGGGAGATGTCGCCGTGGCCAAGATCTGGGCCGCCGAGGGCATGCGCCGCGTCGTCCAGACCGCCCAGCATCTGCACGGCGGCTTCGGCGCGGTCACCGACTACCCCCTGCACCGCTATCACGCCTGGGGCAAGCAGCTGGAACTCTCGCTGGGATCCGCCGCCGCCCATGAGGAGGCACTGGGCGAACTCCTCGCCGCCCACCCCCTCGGCTGAGCGCCCGCCGCTCGGCCGACGCCCACCCCTCGGCCGAGCGGCGCGCCCCGCCGATCAGCAGGGAAGACCAGCGGGGAAGACCAGCGGGGAAGACCAGCGGCGAAGATCAGTAGGGAAACTTCTAGAGCACAAAGGCCCCTTCGGCGGTGCCGTCGGGGCCGCTCACCATCGGCCGGCCCGCCGCGTCCCAGGCGAGCATTCCGCCGTCCACATTCACCGCGTCCAGCCCCTGCGCGACCAGATACTGCGTCACCTGCGCGGAGCGGCCGCCGACCCGGCACATCACATGCACCCGGTGCCCCTCGCCGGCCGCCGCGGTCAGCTCGTCGAACCGCGCCACGACCTGGCCCATCGGGATGTGCAGCGCGCCCTCGACATGTCCGGCCGCCCACTCGTCGTCCTCCCGGACGTCCAGCAGAAGGCCATCGGCCGGTACCGCCGCCGCCTCCACCTGGGGAAGCTGGGCAAAATGCATCGGACACACCTCTCACACGACATCGACAGCTGCGGCAAACCTACTACCGCACCAGCTCCGCGAGCCGGGCCTCCTTCTCCGAGGCCTGGGCCAGCAGCTGTTCGGCGATCTCGTCCAGCAGCCCATCGGGGTCCTCGGGCGCCATCTTGATCATCGCGCCGATCGCGCTCGACTCCAGCTCCGCGGCGACCGCGGCCAGCATCTCCTTGCGCTCGGCCAGCCACTCCAGCCGGGCGTAGAGCTCCTCGCTGCGGCTCGCCCGCCGCTCCGGCGGCGGCGGACCGGCCTCCCACTCCTCGGCCAGCGCTCGCAGCGCCTCCTCGTCCCCGGCCGCGTACGCCGCGTTGACCCGCACGATGAAGGCACCGCGCCGCTCCCGCTCGGCCTCCTCCTCGGCCAGATCCGGATGGGCCTTACGGGCCAGCTCCCGGTAGATCCGGCGGGCTTCCTCGCTCGGCCGCACCCGCTGCGGCGGCTGCACGGGCCGCTCGGTGAGCATCGCGGCCGCCTCCGGCGAGAGCCCATCCGAGTCGATCCAGCCGTGGAACAGCTCCTCCACGCCCGGCATCGGCTGCACCAGCCCCCGCGCCTCACGGGCCTTGCGAAGATCCTCCGGATCGCCGGTGCGGGCCGCGAGCGCCTCGGCGATCAGCGCGTCCAGCTCGTCGAGGCGCGAGTACATCGGCCCGAGCCGCTGGTGGTGCAGCCGGGAGAAGTTCTCCACCTCCACCCGGAAGGTCTCCACCGCTATCTCGAACTCGATCAGCGCCTGCTCGGCCGCGCGCACCGCCCGCTCCAGCCGCTCGGCGGCCTGAGTCTCCTCCTGTGACCGGTCGTGCGACTCCGCCTGGGGCTCCGCGTCCGACATCGACTGCCGTGCCTGCTGCTGCGCTTCCGGATTCGTCACCCGCTCAGACTACGTCCGGAGGTGATCGGCGACGGAGGTCACACCCCCGCCCGCGCCTCACACCCCCATCTCGGCCGCTATCCGTCCATTGCGCACCGCCATGACCAGCGCGGAGTGATCCGCTTCCGTGCGATCCGCGTACCCCACCGCGAAGCCGGCCACCGCCTCGTCCAGCTCCTCCCCCTTGCCGCAGTAACCGGCCAGCATCCGGGGGTCCGCGCTGTGGGAGTGCGCCCGGGCCAGCAGGGCCCCGGTCATCCGCCCGTAGTCATCCATCTGGTCCGCGGCCAGGGCCGCCGGGTCCACGCTTCCCTTGCGGTTGCGGAACTGGCGCACCTGGTAATGCCGCCCCCGCACCGTGGTCCACCCCAGCAGGATGTCGCTGACCACCTGCATCCGCTTCTGGCCGAGCACCACCCGCCGCCCCTCGTGTGTGACATCCGGCACCTCGAAGCCGGCCGTCGCCAGATGCGGCAGCAACGCGGAGGGGCGCGCCTCCTTCACCTGGAGCACCAGCGGCTCGCCCCGGTGGTCGAGCAGCAGCACCACATAGGAACGGGTGCCCACGCTGCCCGTCCCGACGACCCGGAACGCCACATCGTGCACCTCGTACCGCGAGAGCAGCGGCAGCCGGTCCTCCGGCAGCGTGCCCAGATACCCGGCGAGCGAGGAGGCCACCGCCGCCGCCTCCTCGTCCGGCACCCTCCGCAGCACCGGCGGCGCGTCCACGAAGCGCCGGGCCTCCCGTCGGCCGGAGACGCCTTCCTCGCCGGGCACGGGCTCGGTGGCCCTGGCTGCGTACCGCGCGCTGGTGTTCCGCCGGGCCTTCTCGGAGATCCGCTCCAGCGTGCCCACCAGGTCCTTGGCGTCCGTGTGGGAGACCAACTCCTCGTCCGCGATCGCGTTCCACGCCTCCGTCGCCGGGAGCTTGGCCAGCAGCCGCACCGTGCGCCGATAGGCACCGACCGCGTCCTGGGCGGCCGCCCGGCAGGTGTCCTCGTCGGCGCCCGCCTCCCGTCCGGCCAGCACCAGCGAGACCGCGAGCCGCTTCACATCCCACTCCCACGGACCGTGGACGGTCTCGTCGAAGTCGTTGAGATCGATGATCAGGCCACCGCGCGCATCCCCGTAGATCCCGAAGTTGGCGGCATGGGCATCGCCACACAGCTGGGCCCCGATACCGGTCACCGGCGTGGACGTGAGGTCGTGTGCCATCAGCCCGGCGGCCCCGCGCAGAAAGGAGAAGGGGTTCGCGGCCATCCGCCCGACCCGGATCGGGGTGAGCTCCGGCAGCCGCCCGGCGTTGGACCGCTCGACGGCCGCCACCGGATCCGGCCGCCCGGTGTCCCTCGGCGGCTCGGCATGCGCCGAGCGCGGCACGCTCTTGCGCAGCGCCTTGCCCCGCTGCCGGGGAGAGGGGCCCTCACCGTGCCACACGGCGAAGCCCGGAACCGGCGGCAGCCGCCGGGCCACCCCACCACTTCCGTCGCCGTCAACGCTCCGGTCGTCCGTCATCGCGCCCCCGCCCTTCTCGCACACGACATCGACTGAATCGACTGAATCGACTGAATCGACTGAATCGACTGAATCGACTGAATCGAC
>NZ_JAERRG010000120.1 GCF_016741935.1 Streptomyces endocoffeicus
TGTGAGGGCTCCCGGTACCCGCTGCAAGCCTGTGAGCAGTGAAGACGGCATTACGAAGAAGGCCCCCGTGGGGACGGTGGGCTGAGGCGCCTGTACGGCTCTACCGAGCGCCGTGGACGACGGTGCCGTTCCGCTCGACGGTCATCGGACCGACGGAGCGGAGTGCGGAATCAGCCCGTCGTGCGGAAGGCGGATGCAAGGCGAGGGATGTAGTCGGCGAGGGCGGGGGCCCAGCAGCCGTAGTTGTGGCCGCCGTCGCAGGTGGAGCCCATCGTCGCGCCGTTGCCGTAGTCGACGAGGCTGCTGGGGAGGCCGAGTTGGTCCAGGTGGGCCTTGACGCTCTTGGTGGCGATCTCGGTGAAGTGGTCGACGGGGCCTTGGCTGCCGGTGTAGAGGGTGATGTCATGCCCGGCCAGCCTGGCCAGGTTGGCTGTGGCGGCGGGATCGACCTCGTTCCAGATGTGATCGGCGTTCAGGACGGGATACGGGGAGCCGAAGATCGCGTCGCTGTCGACGTAGGGGCCGTAGCCTGTGCAGCGGCCGGTGCCGGACGTACTGACTGCGCACCACGCGCCCGTGACGTTGAGTTCCGTGGCCACGACGGCCGCGCGTACCGCCGGCATGCTGAAGTCGATGCCGCCCGACAGGGAGGCGACGTGGCCGAACAGGTCGGGGTGTGACTCGGCGTAGAGCAGGGCACCGTAGCCGCCCATCGACAGGCCGACGACGGCCCGGTGGGCCTTGTCGGCGATGGTGCGCAGATTGGCGTCGATGAAGGGCACGACCTGCTCGATGTGGAAGGTCTTCCAGTTCGCCGCGCCCATGGCGGTTTTCTGCATGGCCCAGTTGGCGTACCAGCCTTTCAGACCGCCGTCCGGCACCACGGTGATCATGGAATCGGAGTGCAAGGCCGGAGCGGCGGCCGCGTCGTCCACGGTGCCGCCCCCGCCGTGCAGGAAGTACGCCACCGGCCAGCGCTTTTGGGGGTCGGCGGCGTAGCCGCTGGGGAGGAAGATGCGGATCTTGTGCTTGCCGGACAGCTGCGGGGTAGTCACGGTGAGGGTGAAGTCGGTTGCGGAGTGCACCTCGGTGGCGCCTGCCACCTGGGTCAGGCCGTAGCCGTCGGTGAAGCTCGGGATCGCCGGGGTGTCGGCGTGCGTGACCGGTCCGGCGAGCACGGTCAGCGCCGCGGCCATCGCAGTCGCGACGGCGGCGGCCTTGGCGCGGATACGCGCCGCGGACAGTGATGATCTCACGGTGTGTTCCCTTTCCAACCGGGGATGGCCGGGTCGGCCGGTGGGGCGCGGTTGCGGGCGGCATCGTGTCCGCCCGCAACCGCGGGCGGTTCACGGGTTGTCGGTGACCTGGAAGCCGGCGCCGAAGATACCGGGGTGTGCGGCGTCCCGCGTCCGCAGGTCGGCGAGGATGTTCGCCGAGCTGGTGTAGACGAAGGGGGGAAGGCCCAGAACCCTGGCTTTGGTGATGCCGGCCCAGGGGCCCGCCGCCTGGAACTTGTTCGCGGACGATGGGTAGGCGCTGCCGGGCACGTGCCAGATCGCCGGGCCACCCGAGTCGCCGGCTTGGTGTCCTGCCCAGGACTGGTATATGCCCTTGGAGTTGTTGGTGATGCGTCCGTAGAGGACGCCGAGCTGGCCTGACACCACCAGCTCGTTGTCGTTGTTCAGGGCAGCGCCGAGGAGGCGTTCGTCGTCCAGCGGCGGAGTCAGGGCATTGGGGCTGGGTTGCCCGCCGGGCACTTGCAGCTCATCCGTCTGTTTTAGGTACGGGCCCTGCGAGGAGAGCGTCACCGCTGGTACCAGCTCGATGATCATGTAGTCCTTGGTGGCGTGTCCCACCGTTGAGCCTTCCGGATCCTTGAAGTACCGCACGTGCCCGATGGGTCCGAAACCCACGTCGTTACGGTCGTAGACGGGTTCGATGTCCTCGGGGATCTCTCGGTCCGTGTACTCGTGGGTGGGGTCGCTTATGCAGTGTCCTGCCGAAATGGCGATCTTCCGGCTGTACTGGTCGTTGCCGACCGCCCCGATGGTGCAGAACTCGTTGGGGGTGTTCGGGGCGAAGGTGATCTGCATCCCGTTGAAGACGCGCTTGCCGGATTCGGCCTGAGC
>NZ_JAERRG010000121.1 GCF_016741935.1 Streptomyces endocoffeicus
CCTGGCCGCCCATGGGACGGCCGGTGCGGGCGCGGCCCCGGGCGGCGCGGCCGGTGGGCCCGGCGCGGGCGGCGCCCAGGACACCGGGACCGGGGGCGGCGGAGGCGGAGGCGGAGGCGACGAGGACGTCATCGACGCCGAGTTCGACAAGGGCTGACCGAAACCCATCCGACGAAAGCCGATCCGACGAAAGCCGATCCGACAAAGGCCGATCCGGCAAAAGCTCACTGAGAGGCTCACTGAGAGGCCGCCATGTCCACTCAACCGCAGCAGCCCGACCCGGTGCCGGAGGGCGCCGTGACGGAGCCGGAGCGGGAGCGGGACCTGCCCGCCCCGGGCGCCGCGGAGGCGCGCGGCGCGGGCGGGGAGGGCCCCGGCCCGGACGCGGCCGGCGGCCCCGCCGTAGGCGAGGCCGACGAGCGGGCCGCCGAGCAGGCCGCCGCGCTGGCCGAGCTCGACGACCGCTGGCGCCGGGCCCTGGCCGACCTGGAGAACCTGCGCAAGCGCCACGCCAGGGAGCTGGAGCGGGAGCGGGCCGCCGAGCGGGCCCGTACGGCGGTGGCCCTGCTGCCCGTCGTCGACAACCTCGAACTGGCCCTCTCCCACGCCGAGGCCGACCCCGGCTCGATCGTGGAGGGCGTCAAGGCCATCCACGACCAGGCCGTGGCCGCCCTGGCCCGGCTCGGCTACGAGCGGCAGGGCGAGACGGGGGTGCCGTTCGACCCGGCCCGGCACGAGGTGGTCGGCGTGGTCGAGGACCCCGAGGCCGAGCCGGGCACCGTGGTCCAGGTGCTGCGCCCCGGCTACGGGGAGCCCGGCCACCAACTCCGGCCGGTGGCCGTGGCCGTGGCGAAGCGGGAGTGAGATGGCCATGGCACGGGACTACTACGAGGTGCTCGGGGTGTCCCGGGGCGCGAGCCAGGACGAGATCCAGCAGGCGTTCCGCACCCAGGCCCGCCGCCACCACCCCGATGTGAACAAGGACCCGGCCGCCGAGGAGCGGTTCAAGGAGCTCAACGACGCCTACAGCGTGCTCTCCGACCCGCGGACCCGGGCCCGCTACGACCGGTTCGGCGAGGACTTCCGCAAGATCCCCGAGGACTGGGAGGAGCGCGTCGGCGCCGGTGCCGGAGGCGGCGGCGGTGGCTTCCGCGGCTGGACGACGGCCGGCGACGGCGGCCGGGTGCGGTTCACCCGTGGCTTCGGCGAGGACACCGGGGGCGAGGGGGTGGACTTCGAGGACCTGTTCGGCGCGTTCTTCGGCGGTGGCGGCGCGGGCCCGGGCGGCGCGGGCCGCGTCACCGTCCCCGGGGCCGACCAGGAGGCCGAGCTGCCGCTCACCGTCGAGGACGCCTTCCACGGTGGGCGCCGCGGCGTCACCCTGGCCGGGCCGACGGGGCAGCGCACCTTCGAGGTGAACGTCCCGCCGGGCGTCGTCGACGGGCAGCGCGTCCGGCTGGCCGGGCAGGGCGGCCACGGCACCGGTGACGCACCGGCCGGGGATCTCTACCTACGGGTGCGGATCCAGCCCCATCCGCGGTTCCGGCTGGACGGCCGGAACATCCATGTGACGCTCCCGGTGTCCCCCTGGGAGGCGGCGCTCGGCGCGACCGTCCCCGTGCCCACACCCGGCGGCACCGCCAAGGTGACCGTCCCGCCCGGCTCCTCCAGCGGCCGCAAGCTGAGGCTGCGCGGTGAGGGCATGCCGAACCCGCGCGGCCCCGACGGCGATCTGTACGCCGAGATCCGCGTCATGGTGCCGCCCCACCTCGGCGCCCGGGAGCGGGAACTGTTCGAGGAGCTGGGCCGCACCTCCTCCTTCGACCCCCGGAGGGAGCGATGAGCACTCACATACCCGGGACCGTCACGGCCACCCGCTACCCGCCCGTGACGTCCGTCCACTACGAGCTGGTGCCCGCGCGCAGGCTCTCCCTGGAGACCGTGGCCGGCCGCACCGGGCTCCACCCCGACCTGATCCGGCGCTTCGTCGCCCTCGGCCTGATCGACGCCGAGCGCGACGCCGCC
>NZ_JAERRG010000122.1 GCF_016741935.1 Streptomyces endocoffeicus
GCGCGGGGGCGGTGGAGTTGCTGACTGAGTCTGTGGCTTGGCCGCGTGGGGAGCGGGTCCGGCGGGCTGGGGTGTCTTCCTTCGGTGTGTCGGGGACTAACGCTCACGTTCTCCTCGAGGAAGCACCGGTGGATGAGTCCGTGGAGGTGGAGGTTTCCGCTGCTGGTGGTGGTGTGACGCCGTGGGTGGTGTCGGGGCGTAGTGCGGGAGCGTTGGCGGCTCAGGCGGGTCGGCTGCTGGAGTATGTGCGTGCTGCCCAGGCTGATGGTGGTGGCGTGGATGTGGCAGGCGTGGGGCGTGCTCTGGTGGGTTCGCGTGCGGTCTTCGAACACCGCGCTGTCGTCCTCGGTTCGGATGCGGAAGCGCTGGCGGCTGGGCTCGCGGCGCTGGTGGAGGGCAAGTCCGTCGGTGGTGCCGGTGGTGCTGGTGGTGTGGTGGTGGGGCGTGTGCGGTCGGGGCGTGTGGCGGTGTTGTTCTCCGGTCAGGGGAGTCAGCGGGCGGGGATGGGGCGGGAGTTGTATGAGGCCTTTCCTGTGTTTGCGGCGGCGTTCGATGAGGTGTGTGCTCGGTTTGATGGGTTGTTGGAGCGGCCGTTGAAGGATGTGGTGTTCGCCGATGCTGCTGCTCCTGATGGTGGGGGGTTGTTGGATCGGACGGTGTTTACGCAGGCGGGGTTGTTTGCGTTGGAGGTGGGGCTGTTCCGGTTGATGGAGTCCTTTGGGGTGCGGGTGGATTTCTTGGCGGGGCATTCGATTGGTGAGGTGGTGGCGGCGTATGTGGCGGGGGTGTGGTCGTTGGAGGATGCCTGCACGCTGGTGGCTGCTCGTGGGCAGCTGATGCAGGATCTGCCTGTGGGTGGGGCGATGGCCTCGGTCCAGGCTGGGGCGGAGGAGATGGGTCAGGCTCTGGAGGATCTTCGGGGCGGGGCTGGGCTTGGTGGTGTGGTGGAGGTTGCGGCGGTTAATGGGCCGGATCAGGTGGTGGTCTCCGGGGAGGAGGCTGCCGTGGCCCAGGTGGTTGATCATTGGCGTGGTCTGGGTCGGAAGGTGAAGAGTCTGCGGGTGGGGCATGGGTTCCACTCGGCTTTGATGGAGCCGATGCTGGACGGTTTCCGGCAGGTGCTGGAGGGGCTGTCGTTCGCTCCCCCTCGGCTGACGGTGGTCTCCAATGTGACGGGTCGGCCGGCGGAGGCGCAGGAGGTGTGTTCGCCGGAGTATTGGGTGCGTCATGTTCGGCAGGCGGTGTTGTTCGGGCCGGGTGTGGAGTGGTTGGCCGAGGACGGTCAGGTGACACGGTTTGTGGAGCTGGGGCCCGATGGCGTTCTGACCGCCATGGCCCACAACTGCCTGGCCAACCGCGTCGAGACCGACAGTGAGGACAGCTCTGGCGCTGAGCCGGAGGTCATCGCCTCCCTGCGCCGGGACCAGCCCGAAGTACAGGCCCTCTTGAATTGCTTGGCGCGGCAGTTCGTCACTGGTGCGTCTATCGACTGGTCACCCGCGCTGGGCGCTGTCACCAATACTTCGGTGCCCAGCCTGGAACTGCCCACCTATGCCTTTCAGCGGCAACGGTACTGGCTCGATGCTCCGATCCAAGCAGTTGACGCCACCGGCATCGGGCAGGGGCATGTTGACCATTCGCTGCTCAGCGCGATGTTGAAATCCGCGGCACACAATTCGGTCTACCTCACGGGTCGGCTGTCGCTGGAGTCACACCCGTGGCTGGCTGATCACCGGGTGCTGGAATCGGTGCTGGTCCCGGGGGCCGCGTTGGTCGAGTTGGTGATTCGTGCGGGCGATCAGGTCGGTTGCGGCCGGGTGGAGGAGCTGACGCTGGAGGCGCCGTTGGTCCTGCCCGAGCGCGGCGGTGTCCAGGTTCAGGTGGTGGTCGAGGAGCCGGATGCGGCCGGTCTGCGACCGGTTGCGGTCTACTCGCATCTCGAGGATGTGGCAAGCGCGGACGATGCGGTGTGGAACTGCCATGCGCGTGGGTTGTTGGCCGTGGAGGAGCCGTCGGCTGCTGG
>NZ_JAERRG010000123.1 GCF_016741935.1 Streptomyces endocoffeicus
AAAGCCGAGTTCGCTCACGTCCAGCTGCGGCTCGTCCGCAAGGAAGGACCGCAAGCGTCGTGCCTGGGCCCGCAAGGCCGCGTCACCCCGCCCGGACACCACCAGCGGCACAGGGACACCCTTCGGCCAGGACATCACCGGATCGGTCGGATCGGTCGCCGCCGGCGCCGCCTGTTCCAGGATGACGTGGGCGTTGGTGCCGCTGACGCCGAACGCGGACACACCAGCCCTGCGCGGACGCCCCACCACCTCCGGCCACACGCGCTCCTCGGTCAGCAGCTCCACCGCACCCGTCGACCAGTCCACCTGCAATGTCGGCTCCTCCACATGCAATGTTCGAGGCGCGATGCCATGCCGCAATGCCAACACCATCTTGATGACACCGGCCACACCCGCAGCCGCCTGGGCATGGCCGATGTTCGACTTCAACGACCCCATCAACAGCGGCCGATCACGATCCTGACCATACGTAGCCAGCACCGCCTGCGCCTCGATGGGATCGCCCAGTGCCGTTCCCGTGCCATGTGCCTCGACCACGTCCACCTCGGCGGCCGACACACCCGCACTGGCCAGTGCCTGCCGAATGACACGTTGCTGCGACGGACCATTCGGCGCCGTCAGACCGTTCGACGCACCGTCCTGATTCACCGCACTGCCCCGCACTACCGCCAACACCCGATGTCCGAGCCGCTCCGCGTCCGACAGCCGCTCCAGCGCCAACACACCCACGCCCTCGGCCCACCCCGTACCGTCAGCCGAGGCGGCGAAGGACTTGCATCGGCCGTCGACCGACATGCCGCGCTGCCGCGAGAAGGCGATGAAGATGCCGGGCGTGGGCATCACCGTGACACCACCGGCCAGCGCTATCGAGCACTCGCCGGCTCGCAGGGCCTGAGCCGCCAGATGCAACGCCACCAGGGATGAGGAACATGCCGTGTCCACCGCGACCGACGGTCCCTCGAAGCCAAGCGCATAGGACACCCGCCCCGACAGCACACTGGCCGAGGCGCCGAGGCCCAGCATGCCCTCGAGCTCGGCGGGCACCGGCTCTACGCCCGACCCGTAGTTGTGGTACGTCACACCGGAGAAGACACCCACGTCCTTGCCCCGCAGGGTGGTCGGGTCGAGCCCGGCCCGTTCCAGCGCTTCCCACGAGGTCTCCAGCATCAGACGCTGTTGCGGGTCCACGGCAAGCGCCTCACGTGGCGAGATCCCGAAGAAACCCGCGTCGAACTCCCCGGCATCGTGCAGAAATCCGCCTTCGTGTGCGTAGCTGGTGCCGGGGTGGTCCGGGTCCGGATGAAACAGGCCCTCCAGATCCCAGCCACGGTTCACCGGGAAGTCGCTGATGCCGTCCCGCCCGTGAAGCACCAGCTCCCACAGCTCTTCCGGCGTGGAGACTCCCCCCGGCAGTCGACACGCCATGCCCACGATCGCCACCGGTTCGGTCGACACAGCTAGGGGCGCCGATATTGGCCCCGCTACCTCCTCCGGGGCCGGGGCGGCCGTGTCCCCGATGAGCTCGTCACGCAGAAAGTCGGCGAGAATCAGGGGCGTGGGGTAATCAAAGAGCAGGGTGGTCGGCAGGGTCCGGTCGGTGAGTGCGTTCAGACGGTTGCGCAACTGCACGGCGGTGGCCGAGTCGAACCCGATCTGGTTGAACACCATGTCCGGTTCAATGGCATCCAGCGAGGGATGACCCAAGACGCCTGCGGTCTCCTGCCGGACGGTCTCCAGCAGGATGCGTTCCTGCTCCTGCGCTGACTCCCCACGAAGGCGAGCGGTCAACGCGCCAGTCGCCTCGGGCAGTTCAGCCATGCCCGGAAGCTGATCGTCTACGGATCCCGCGTCGGCGGGGGCGGCGCTCTTGAGCCAGTAGTGCTGGTGTTGGAAGGCGTAGGTCGGAAGGTCACACGCGGTGTGCGCGGGGACGTTGCCGAGCAGGGCGGACCAGTCGACGTGGACACCGCGTACATACGCCTCGGCCAGGGAGGTGAGC
>NZ_JAERRG010000124.1 GCF_016741935.1 Streptomyces endocoffeicus
GCTGCAGGCCCACGAGCCCGCGGGCGCGGGTGCCGACGCGGCAGGCGGCGCGGCCGGGCCCGGGCGAGCGCAGGGCTCCGGGCCGGGTCAAGACGGTGAGGGCGTCGACGAAGACGTGATCGATGCCGAGTTCGACAAGGACTGAGGCGGCTGAGGTGTCCAACCAACCACAGGAGCGCTCTCCGGTGCCGGAGAGCGAGCAGGATCTGCCCACTCCCGAGCGGGAGCAGTCGGGTCCGCCCCAGGATCCTGGCCCGGACGCGGCTGGAGGGCCCGCCCCGCCTACCGGCGAGGGGGCCGGGCATGAGGCGGCCCTGGAGGAGCTCGAGGACAAGTGGCGGCGGGCCTTGGCCGATCTGGAGAATCTGCGCAAGCGCCACGCCAGGGAGCTGGAGCGGGAGCGGGCCGCCGAGCGGGCCCGTACGGCGGTGGCCCTGCTGCCCGTCGTCGACAACCTCGAACTGGCCCTCTCGCACGCCGAGGCCGACCCGGGATCGATCGTGGAGGGCGTCAAGGCCATCCGCGACCAGGCCGTGGACACCCTGGCCCAGTTGGGCTACGAGCGGGAGGCCGAGACGGGGGTGCCGTTCGACCCGGCCCGGCACGAGGTGGTCGGCGTGGTCGAGGACGCCGACGCGGAACCGGGCACCGTGGTCCAGGTGCTGCGGCCCGGCTACGGGAAGGCCGACAAACAGCTGAGGCCGGTGGCCGTGGCCGTGGCGAAGCGGGAGTGAGAAGGCCATGGCGCGGGACTACTACGAGGTGCTGGGGGTGTCCCGGGGCGCGAGCCAGGACGAGATCCAGCAGGCGTTCCGCACCCAGGCCCGCAAGTACCACCCGGATGTGAACAAGGATCCCCAGGCCGAGGAGCGCTTCAAGGAGCTCAACGAGGCGTACGCCGCGCTCTCCGATCCGAAGACCCGGGCCCGCTATGACCGGTTCGGTGAGGACTACCGCAAGGTTCCCGAGTACTGGGAGGAGCGGGTCGGCGCTGGTGTCGGCGGCGAAGGCGGCGGATTCCGCGGCTGGACGACCTCCGGGGACGGGGACCGGGTCCGGTTCACCCGTGGCTTCGGCGACGACGTTGCGGGCGGCGGAGTGGACTTCGAGGACCTGTTCGGCTCGTTCTTCGGCGGCGGCATGGGGGGCCGGGGCGGAGGCCGCGTGGACATCCCCGGAGCCGACCAGGAGGCCGAGTTGCCGCTCACCGTCGAGGACGCGTACCGCGGCGGCCGCCGCACCGTCACCCTGGCCGGGCCGACGGGGCAGCGCAGCTTCGAGGTCGACGTCCCGCCCGGCGTCGTGGATGGCCAGCGCGTCCGGCTGGCCGGGCAGGGCGGCCGGGGCACCGGTGACGCACCGGCGGGCGACCTGTATCTGCGGGTGCGGATCCAGCCCCATCCGCGGTTCCGGCTGGACGGCCGTAACGTCCACGTCCACCTTCCGGTGTCCCCCTGGGAGGCCGCGCTCGGCGCGACCGTCCCCGTACCCACACCCGGCGGCACCGCCAAGGTGACGGTTCCCCCCGGCACCTCCAGCGGCCGCAAGCTGAGGCTGCGCGGCGAGGGCATGCCCAACCCCCGCGGTCCGAACGGCGACTTCTACGCCGAGATCCGCATCATGGTGCCGCCCGAACTGACCGACCGCGAGCGGGAGCTGCTCGAGGAGCTGGCCGCCACCTCCTCCTTCGACCCCAGGAGTGAGCGATGAGCACGCACGCGACCACGGCGCGGACGGACACGAGATACGCGCCCGTCCCGACCATCCACTACGACCTGGTGCCCGCCCGCAGGCTCTCGCTTGAGACCGTGGCCCGTCGCACCGGGCTCCATCCCGACCTGGTGGCGAGGTTCGTCGCCCTCGGCCTCGTCGACGCCGAGCGTGACCACGCG
>NZ_JAERRG010000125.1 GCF_016741935.1 Streptomyces endocoffeicus
CCGCGGCCGACCGGGCAATACATACGGCCCGCGGCCGCCCCGGAAGGAGTTGCCATGGCCAAGGCAGTCGGCATCGACCTGGGCACCACCAACTCGGTGATCGCCGCGTGGGAAGGCGGTGAGTCCTCGGTCGTTCCGAACTCCGAGGGAAGCCGCACCACACCGTCGGTGGTGGCCTTCACCGACACCGGTGAACGGCTGGTGGGGCAGCTGGCCCGGCGCCAGGCGATCCTCAACCCCAAGGGCACCATCTACTCGGCCAAGCGGTTCATCGGCCGCCACTACGACGAGGTCTCCGCCGAGGCCAGGGCGGTCGCCTACGACGTCGTCCCGGACGAGGGCGGCCTCGCCCGCTTCAAGGTGCGCGAGAAGCTGTACTCGCCGGAGGAGATCAGCGCCCAGGTGCTGCGCAAACTGTCCGACGACGCCGGGAAGCAGCTGGGCGAGCGGGTGACCGAGGCGGTCATCACGGTGCCCGCGTACTTCAACGACGCCCAGCGCAGCGCCACCAAGGACGCCGGTGAGATCGCCGGTCTGACCGTGCTGCGGATCATCAACGAGCCGACCGCGGCCGCCCTCGCCTACGGCCTGGACAAGAAGGGCCATGAGACCGTCCTCGTCTTCGACCTCGGCGGCGGCACCTTCGACGTGTCCGTCCTCGACGTCGGGGACGGGGTGGTGGAGGTCCGCTCCACCGCGGGCGACAGCCACCTGGGCGGCGACGACTTCGACCGGCGGCTGGTCGATCACCTCGCCGACGCGTTCCAGCAGGAGAACGGCATCGACCTGCGCCGGGACCCGCAGGCGCTGCAGCGGCTCTTCGAGGCCGCGGAGAAGGCCAAGACCGAGCTGAGCTCGGTGACTCAGACCCAGCTCAACCTGCCGTTCATCACCGCGGACGGCTCCGGTCCGAAGCATCTGACCGAGACCGTGATGCGGTCCACCTTCGAGCAGATCACCGTTGATCTGGTGGAGCGCTGTCTGGGCCCGGTGCGGCAGGCCATGGCCGACGCCAAGGCCGGCGAGAGCGATATCGACGAGGTGATCCTGGTCGGCGGCTCGACCCGGATGCCCGCCGTACAGGCCCTGGTCCGCCGGCTGACCGGCGGCAAGGAGCCCAATATGAGCGTCAACCCCGACGAGGTCGTGGCCTTGGGCGCCGCGATCCAGGCCGGGGTGCTCAAGGGCGAGGTCAAGGATGTCCTGCTGCTCGATGTCACCCCGCTGTCGCTGGGCGTCGAGACCCGCGGCGGCGTCATGACGAAGGTCATCGAGCGGAACACCACCATCCCGGTACGCCGCACCGAGACCTTCTCCACGGCCGATGACAACCAGCAGGCCGTGGACATCGTGATCCTCCAGGGCGAGCGCGAGCGGGCCGCCGACAACCGGGTGCTCGGTCGCTTCCAGCTGACCGGCATCCGCCCGGCGCCGCGCGGCGAACCGCAGGTGGAGGTGACCTTCGATATCGACGCCAACGGCATCCTCAATGTCACGGCGCGGGATAAGGACACCGGCAAGGAGCAGTCCGTCCAGATCAGCGAGACCGGCAACCTGGACCGCGGCGAGGTCGAGCGGATGGTCCAGGAGGCCGAGCGCAACCGCGGCGAGGACCAGGCGCTGCGCGAGGCCGTGGACGCGCGCAACGAACTGGACACCGGCGCCTACCAGGTCGAGAAGCGCCTTGCCGAACTGGGCGACGCGGTGCCCTCCCATGAGAGATCGCGCGCCGAGATGCTGGTGAACGACGCCCGCCAGGCGGTCAGGAACGAGGCCGGGACCGACCGGACCAGGCCGCTGGCCTCCGAGCTCCAGCAGGTCTACGCGGG
>NZ_JAERRG010000127.1 GCF_016741935.1 Streptomyces endocoffeicus
CACCAACCGCGCAGACGCATCTTGGGCCGCGGGCTTGGCCACACGGGACAAGCGCGCAACCAGGACCGTGCCGCCCCGGACCGCCAGCTGCGGCTCCTCACCACCGGCGAGTACCCGCACCACCACGTCCGCTGCAGCAGAGCTGATCTCGTCGTCGTGATCCAGCAGGAGGAACCGTCCGGGATTCTCGGTCTGCACCGACCGCAACAGTCCCCACACGGGAGCCTGCACCAGATCGGCCACATCCTCCCCCGCCTCCGTGGCAACCGCACCACAAGTGACCACCACCAGACGAGAAGCAGCCAACCGCTCCTCACCCAGCCACCGCTGCACCGAAGACAGCACGGCGGACAGCGACTCCCGCGCCCCGACAACCACGTCCTCACCACCGCTCGTCGGGCAGCACAACACCACGGTCCCGGGTATGGCCTCGCCCTCATCGAGCACGCTGATCAGCGCTGCCACGTCCTCGTAGCGGGCACACGACCCGCCCGCACGGACCACCGCCTCACCCAACCCGCCATCCGGCCCCACGAGCGCCCACGAACTCCCAGCAGCCGATGCCCGGGGAGTGTCCAGAGGTTGCCAGTCCAGCTGGAACAGGGAGTCGTACCGGTTGGTCTGGGCGGCCTGCAACTGCTCAGCCGAGATCGGCCGCAGAGCCAGGGACTCGATGGAGATCACCGGCTGACCCGCCGCGTCCGCCACCTCCAACGCCACCGCATCCGAACCCACCCGAGTCAGCCGCACCCGCACCACCGACGCACCCGAGGCATGCAACCGCACCCCCGACCACGCAAACGGAACACGCACCGAACCCGACCCCAACTCCACATCCGGCTGCTGCTCGAAGCCCGTCAACACCACCGCATGCAAAACGGCGTCCAGCAACGCCGGATGCACCCCGAAACGCTCCACCTCCCCCACACACTCCTGCGGAAGACGAACCTGAGCGAACACCTCCTCACCACGCCGCCAGACCATCTCCAACCCCCGAAAAGCCGGACCATAACCAAACCCACGCTCAACAAGCCCGGCATAAAACCCCTCCGGATCCGACATCACCACCTCAGCACCCGCCGGAGGCCACTGCTCCAACACCACCCCACCACCAGCAGCGGACTCCCCCACCACCAGCAACCCGCTCGCATGAGAGCTCCACACCGCGTCGACCGCATCTGGACGGGACCGCACCTGAACGCTGCGACGCCCATCCTCTTCTGCCTCGCCGACCACGACCTGAAGCTGGACACCACCCCGCTCCGCAAGGATCAACGGATCCTGAAGAGTGAATTCCTCCACCGCGTCACAGCCCACATGAGCCGCGGCGCTGAGAGCCAACTCGACCAGTGCCGCTCCCGGCACCAGCACCGAGCCCAGCACTCGGTGATCAGCCAGCCATGGATGCGTCTCCAGCGACAGCCGACCCGTGAGGAAGACCCCGTCGCCGGCGGGCGGTTCCAGAGCGGCTCCGAGAAGTGGGTGTTCGACGATTTCCAGACCGAGGTCGGTGGCATTGGTTGTGTGGTGCGGGGCCTCGAGCCAGTAGCGCTGCCGTTGGAAGGCGTAAGTGGGCAGGTCCAGGTGAGCCGCCGAGGTATTGCTCTCGCCGAACGCAGGAGCCCAGTCGATAGACGCGCCCGTCGTGAACTGCCGTGCCAGACAGGTCAGCACCGCATTGACCTCGGACTGATCCCGGCGCAGGGAAGCGATGACCTCCGGCTCGTTGCCGGAACCAGGGTCGTTGTGATGGGCGAGGCAGTTGTGGGTCATGGCGGTCAGAACGCCGTCGGGCCCGAGT
>NZ_JAERRG010000128.1 GCF_016741935.1 Streptomyces endocoffeicus
GGGATGCCGTTGGTTAATCCGGGGTCTGGGTTACTTCGCCCCGTCGAGTTGTTACTCGGCGGGGCGAAGTGCTGCCAGGTGGGAGGTCCGGGTGCGGGCCCGGGGCCTGTCGGTGGTCCAGGCGTCGAGGCGGGCGAGGTTGATCGCGGCCGCGGTCAGCTGGTGCTGAAGCGCGGTTCTGGCGAGGCCGTGGTAGCGGCATTGCCGCAGGCCCGTGCTGCGGATGGCTTGGGAGATGGTGCCCTCGATGCCGTTGCGGGCCGCGTAGCGTTCCCTCCACTCGGGGGTGCCCTGGGCGGCGCGGGCCTGCCGGATCGCCTCGTGCTCCGCACGCGGTCGCAGAGTGATCTCCCGTCTCGTGGCCCGGGTGGAGCTGGTGCATTGGGAGCGAGCATGGCAGGGGCGGCAGTCGGTGGGTGAGAAGGCGATCCGGATGACCGGTGTGCCGCGGTGGGAGAGCGCGTCACGCCACTGGCCGGTGGTCTTGCCGTTCGGGCAGGTCACGGTCTTACTGCGCCAGTCCACGGTGAAGGCGGTCTGGCTGTAGGGGCCGGCGGCCTGGGCGGTAGTGTCGCCCTGGATGGGGCCGGTCAGGGTGATGCCGTGTTCCTGGGCGGCGGTGACGATGCGGGGGCCGTCGATGTAGCCCGCGTCCAGCAGATGCTCGCCGGGCAGCAGGTCCTTCACGGCCAGGGCGTCGTGGACGGTATCGGTGGCCTTGATGTCCTGGACGGTCGCATCGCTGGTCAGCACGTTCGTGATCAGGTGAGGCATGTCCGCGTCACAGATCTCGGTGAGGTGGACCTTGAAGCCGTCCCACTTGATGTCTCGCTTCACGCTCGCGCGGGCCTCGGTGTCATAGGGGCTGACCAGGCGCAGAGCCCCCGGCGGGCACTCTTTTGGGTCCCGCCATCGCACCTCGCCCTCCGCGTCGAGGACGTACTGCTGCACCCAGGCCCGGCGCAGGGTCTGGACGGCGGGCAGTTCACGTAGCCAGTCCGGCGCGTCGGGACCGTGCGCGTCGGTGAGCAGGCGCATGCCGTCCCGGCCGGTCTGTTCGGCCAGCTCGCACCGTTTGGCCTTGCCGGAGGGCAGCCAGTAGTCCTCGGGCCGGGTGGCATACCGGTCGAACCAGGCCAGGTCGGCATGGGCGGTCAGCCAGTCGGGGGCGGCGGCAGCGAGCGTGTTGAGGGCGGCCCGCAGGGTCTCGATGACGAACTCCAGCCGGTTCAGCGACCGGATCGCGGCCAGCACATGTGTGGAGTCCGTCCGGGCCCGGCCCGGCGGCTTGAGCACGCCGGCCTCGCGGGCGGCGTCCAGGATCCGGTCGAAGACCTGCTGCCCGGCGTCGGCCTCGACCAGCCGGGTGCGGAACTCGCTGAGCACGGAGTAGTCGAAACCCGGATCGGTCAGCTCCAGGTCCAGGGCATACTTCCAGTCGATCCGGGCCCGCACGGCCAGAGCCGTCTGCCGGTCCGGCAGCCCCTCGGCGAACTGCAACACCGACACCAGCGCCAGCCGGCCCGGCGACCATGCGGGCCTGCCCCGCACCGGGAACAAAACGGCGAACTGCTCGTCGGTGAACAACACCCCCAGCTCGTCCCGGAGCCGGATCGCCAGGCTTCCCTTCGGGAAGGCCGCCCTGGCCACCCGCACCGTCTCGAACGGGACTTCCTCCGGCTCCCTCGGCTGCATCGACACCTGCACCCTCCCCAAACGACAACGTCGGCCTTCAAGACCACAACCAGGTCTTGAAGGCCGACGTCACGCCAGACCCCGGATTAACCAACGGCATCCC
>NZ_JAERRG010000129.1 GCF_016741935.1 Streptomyces endocoffeicus
GATGCTGTTGGTTTATTGGGCCTGATTGCTTCGCCCCGTCGTTATGCGGCGGGGCGGAGTGCTGCCAGGGGGCTGGTGCGGGTGTGGGCGTGGGGTTGGCCGGTGAGCCAGGCGTTGATGCGGATGAGGTTGATCGCGGCGCCGGTGAGCTGGTGCTGGAGGCTGGTCTTGGCCAGGCCGCGGTAGCGGGATCGGCGCAGACCGCAGGCTTGGACGGCCTGGGAGATGGTTCCCTCGACCCCGGCGCGGATCTTGTAGCGGTCCTTCCACTGGTCGGTTCCCTGGAGTTTCCGGGCCTGGTGGAGGGCTTCGTATTCGTCGCGGGGCTTGAGGTTGATCTCCCGGCGCTGGGCCTTCGGAGAGTTGACGCACTGCCGCAGTTGGGGGCAGGCGCGGCAGTCGGCCGGAGAGAACCGGACCCGGATGGCCGGCAGTCCGTCTTCCGAACGGCGCTGGTGCCACTGCGTGCTGGTGACGCCGTTCGGGCAGGTCACGTGCTGGTTGTCCCAGTCGATGGTGAACGCGTCCTGCCCGAATGCGGCCTCGCCACGGGCGTGCGGGACAGTTACGGACTTCAGCGGCCCGTGCAGCGCGACCCGGTGATCGCGGCGGGCGGCGGCCATCGCGCCGCCGTTGGCATAGCCGGTGTCGACCCAGTGCTCTGCGGGCAGCAGGTCCCGCCTCGCGAGGCCGGCATGAACGACGGCGGCCATCCGGTCGTCCGGGACGGTGGCGACGGTGGTGGTCACGTTCGTGATCAGATGCAGCCGCTCCGGCTCGCACGTCTCGGTGAGATGGACCTTGAAGCCGTCCCAGAAGGTGTCGCGCTTGACGCTGCCCCTGGCCTCGGGGTCATAGGGGGTGACCAGGCGCTTCGCACCCGGCGGTCGGTCTTTTGGGTCCCGCTGCTCCACCTTGCCCTCCACGAGGTGGAACTGCTGGACCCACAGCTGACGCAGGAGTTCCACCTCTGGCAGTGCCCGAAGCGCTAAGGGGGCGTCATCGGTCCAGATCATCTCCAGCAGCCGCATGCCGTCCCTGCCGATCCGGCGCCCCGCCTCGGCCCGTTTGGCCTGGGCCTTGGGGAAACGGGAGTCTTCGATCCGGGTCGCATAGTGCGTGAACCAGTCCGGCAGGGCGTGCGCGCTGAGCCAGTCCGGTTCGGCGTGAGCCACCGCGTTCAGTGCCGTCCGCAGACTCTCGCCGACCAGCTCCAGCCAGTTCAGCTCACGTGCCGCGGACAGCACATGTGTGGAGTCGGTCCGTGCCTTGCCACCACGACTGAGCAGCCCTTTCTCGCGAGCGGCGGCCAGGATGCCGTCCAGCACCGGCCGGCCGCCGTCGGCGCTGACCAGCCGGTCCCGAAATTCCGACAGCACGGAGAAGTCGAACCCCGGGTCGGCCAGCTCCAGCGCCAGCGCGTACTTCCAGTCGATCCGGGCCCGCACCGCCTCTGCGGCCTGCCGGTCGGTCAGCCCCTCCACGAACTGCAAGACCAGCACCAGCGCCAGCCGCCCCGGTGACCAGGCAGGCTTGCCCCGCACTCCAAAAAGGCCCCCGAACTGCTCGTCGGTGAACAGGACACCTAACTCGTCCCTCACCCGGATCGCCAGGCTCCCCTTCGGGAACGCGGCCCGCGCCACGCGCACCGTCTCCGCCGGGATCTCCCCGGACCCCTTCGGCTGCATCGACATCCGCACCCACCCCATACGACAACGTCGGCCTTCAAGACCACAACCAGGTCTTGAAGGCCGACGTCACGCCAGGGCCCTAATAAACCAACAGCATCG
>NZ_JAERRG010000013.1 GCF_016741935.1 Streptomyces endocoffeicus
TCAAGGCCCCCGCGCTGCTGCTCGGAGCGTAACGGCCGGAAGATCTTTGACGCGTCCGCGAGGGCGATGGAACAGTTGCAACGTTTGATGTAAACGTTGCATAGGAGTTTCTGATGTCGAAAGACGTGCACGGCCCCAGGGTGACCGTCGAGGGCGGCACCGTGGAGGGCCGTTTACTCGAGGGTGTCGCCTCCTTCCTGGGAGTTCCGTACGCCGCGCCACCTTTCGGGTCGAACAGGATGCGGCCCCCGCAGCCGGTGGTTCCGTGGCAGGGCGTCCGCGACGCGGGCCGCATGGGGCCGACAGCGCCGAAGGGGGACTACCCGCCTGCTTTCCGGCGGCTCTTCCTCGAGGTGGAGATCGAGGGGGAGGAGTGCCTCAACCTCAACGTATGGACGCCCGACCCCAAGGTGAGCGGCCTTCCGGTGCTGGTGTGGATCCACGGCGGCTCGTTCGCCAACGGCTCCAATTCCGTGGCGGCGTACGACGGGTCGGCCTTCGCGCGCAGCGGCGTGGTCTGCGTGGCGATCAACTACCGGCTCGCCGCGGAGGGTTTTCTCTTCCTCGGCGACGGCGCGGCCAACCTCGGCCTGCAGGACCAGGTGGCCGCACTGGAATGGGTGCGGGACAACATCGCCGCCTTCGGCGGCGACCCCGGGAACGTGACGGTCGCGGGGGAGTCGGCCGGTGCGATGAGCATCGCCACCCTGCTGGCTATGCCGTCCGCAGCCGGGCTGTTCGCCCGCGCCATCACGCAGTCCGGCGCCGCCGCCAACACGATCACTGCCGAGCAGGGGCTGGCGGTCAGCAACCTGCTGGCCGAAGCCCTCGACGTGCCGGCCACCAGGGACGCCATCGCCGCCGTTCCGCTCGACCGGCTCGTGCGTGCCGCCGCCGAGGCGGTTACCGAGGTCCAGACCAATGCCGACCCCGCCAAGTGGGAAAGCCTCGCAGGGAGCGGTCTGCCGTTCGCGCCGGTGATCGACGGCACCGTCCTGCCGGCCCATCCGCTGGACGCCGCCCGCGCCGGGACGAGCGCCCCGGTTCCGCTGCTGACGGGCTGGAACCGCGACGAAAATCGCTTGGTACTCGTGGGCATGAACATGCTCGACGCGATAGACGAATCCACCCTGCTCGCCGCGGCGGGGGCCTACGGGCTCGGGCCGGAAGCGGTGGAGATCTACCGCGCCGCGCGCCCCGGCGCGACCCCCGCCGATCTGTTCGCGGCGCTCAGCACCGACTCGTCCTACGCCCTTCCGGCCCTCCGGTATGCCGAGGCCCGCATCGCCGGGGGCACCGGGCCCACCTGGGTGTACCGCTTCGACCATCTGGAGCCGACCGACAACCACGGCTTCGGCGCTTGCCACGCGTCGGAGGTGCCGTTCGTCTTCCGGACCGAGGGCCACGACAGCGTACGGGCGCTCATCGGGGACCATCCCTCGCCGACGGCAGCCGCCACAGCGCATGAGGTGTGGGTGTCCTTCGCCCGCGAGGGCACGCCCGGCTGGGAGCCTTATGACACGACCCGCCGTCCCACGGCACTGATCTCGGAGAAGGTTCGCGTGGTCGACGATCCCGCCCCCGACGAGCGTCACGCCTGGGACGGCATCCGCTAGCTAGCGGTGGTTTGTTGACATCGGGTCGGGGCCGCAGTAGAAGGACGAGCGGGGGTGTGTGATGACCGCTCGTCGTCCGTGTCCGCCGGCTCCGGGACCGCTGGAGCAGTACGCCGCCGGCTTTGATGATTTGTTCGACTCTCTGGCCCAGCGTCGGGGTTTTCGTCAGTACCTCACGGGGTTGCCGGCGCCGCGGGAACGGAACAAAACGCTGACATGCCTGGCCGAGGCCGAGCCGGTAGCGGGAGCCCAGCACCCCGCAGTACAGCGGCTGCAGTTCTTCCTCTCCGAATCCCCCTGGGAGCACGAGCGGATCAACACCCGTCGTCTTGACGTCGGCAACCGAGCAGCGCTCAGATAAGGGGTCGTGCGGATAAACGTGCGGTCATGGTCGGCGGTTCGGGCGTTCGTCCCAGCGGTGAGTGGTCCATGCCTGCCGGATCAGGCTACGTACGGTAATGCTCGTGTCGGCGAGGTCGAAGAAGGCGTCGATGACGGTGGCGCGCCGCTCGTAGCAGCGGGCGAGCCGGTAGAAGGCGTTCTGCCAGGCATGGGTGCGTTCGACATGCCAACGCTGAATGGCCTGGATGGGCGCCTTCTCTCCTTTGTGCGCGATGCGTCCGTGCAGGCCACGTTCGTTGAGCAGCGCGCGGGTCTTGTCCGAGTCGTAGCCGGCGTCCAGGTGCACGGTGACGTCGTCGGGCAACGGCCCCAGGTCGTCCAGACGGTCCAGGGTCGGGGCGAGCAATGGGGAGTCGTGGCGGTTGGCGCCAGCCAGGACACGACCCAGTGGAATGCCGTACCCGTCCGTCATGCCCGAGCGTTTCAGACCCTGTTTGGCGCGGTCGACCGGTGAGCGACCGGCGACCTCGCCGCCTCCGGGTGCCTTGGTGATGGAGCCGTCCACGGCGATCTGGTCGAGGACGAGGCCGACGATCCGGTCGTAGGAGTCCAGCGCGATCTGCTTGAGCTGGGCGAACACGCCGAGTTGTATCCACTCGTCGCGGCGGTTGCGGATCGTGGTGGCCGAGCAGGTCGTGTCGGCGATCGCTTCGTAAGAACAGCCGAAGCGCAGCAGTTGCAGCATCTTGTCGAAGATGATCCGGTCACTGATGCGCCGGCGGTGGCAGCCGAGTGGATGGTCTGGGTGGTACTCCGGCCGCTCGGGCAGCAGGGCCATGAATTGGTCCCAGAGCGGTTCTGTCAGCCATGATGGAAGCGCGGGCACAGTTCTCCCCAGTGATCACAGAGTGCAGAGTTGTCCGGCGTCGGCCCAAGCCCCCTCTGGCAGAAGCCGCCACCGGGCCCGACCCCCACCGGCCCGGCGGCCGGCGACGTGGCCCGCGCCCCCCACCTGCCGCCCCCATGCTCAAATGCGCCGAAGGCGCGAAACGGCGCCGCAGACAACACGCGACCTCGACGCTCACTCCAGGACATGCCGCAAATAGCTTCGCGGATCCGCGAGATAACGGCGCCAGTGGTCGACCAGCGCCAGCTCGCTCCAATCCACCCGCCGCATCCCGTGCTCGCCGACCTCGACCGCGTCGCGCAGATGACCTGCCCGCCGTTCTTCACCAACTCATTGAGGTGGCCGATGAGTTCCAGGCAGGAGGCGAAGGAGAGCGCCGCCTCCGGCTCGTCCATGACGTACAGTCCGGGCTGGAGGAACTTGCCCCGGAACGCCGCGAGAAACCCCTCGCCGTGGCTGACCGAATGCGGGCGGAAACCCTCCCGGTGCAGCGCGTCCAACGCGGTCTCGGCGCGCAGGAAGAACCCCTTGCGCGCCGACCAACTGCCCAGCATCCGCCGCCCGCGCGGCGCCGCGTCTCCCCGACGAGAAACGTCACGGGCGCGGTGAACCGCAGCCCGTCCGCCAGCAACCCCCGTACACACGGCACGGACCAGGGCCACTCCTCCTCCTCGTGCGCGCCCGGGTCAATGTGTGCGTACGCACGTTCGATAATCATCGCCCGAGTCTCTCACGTGACGCTCCAGCTCCTCGCGAAGCCGGGCGAGGGTGCGATGCAGCGTGCTCTTGACCGTTCCGGCCGACACGCCGAGGGCGGCGGCCGTCTCCTCCGTGGACATCTGCTCCCAGTACCGCAGCAGGACGACACTGCGCTGCTTCGGGGAGAGCGTCCTCATGACGTCCATCAGCAGAGCCCGGTCGGCGTGCCGCTCGGTGTCGTCCTCGATGCTCGTGTCCGGCAACTGCTCAGTGGGGACCTCCCGCAGCTTTCTGGCCCGCCACCATTCGGTTCGAGTGTTGATCATGGTCCGGCGCAGATAGGCGTCGGCGAGCTGCTTGTCCGCTATGCCATCCCAGCGGTCGTACGTTCGTGCGAGCGCTGTCTGCAGAAGGTCCTGCGCGTCGAACGGGTCGGCGATCAGGCGCCGGGCAGTGCGCAGCAGAGCGTCGTGCCGACTTCGTACGTATTCCTCGAATTCCAGCGCCTCACCAAGGTGCTCGCGCACGTTCACGTGGGGCTCCTTTCCGCCGCGGGCGGGCGCCCGGCTGTGCCGGGCGCCCGCGCTGCTCCGGGATTGGTGCACGTCGGCTGGGTTCAGATGCCCTTGCCGCAGTGCCAGGAGGCGTCGCCCCAGCTGAGGTTGGCGATGCACACGCGGGACTTGTAGCCCGTGTGGTCCCAGTAGTAGCCGGTGGAGTCCTTGGTCTTACCGTCCTTCGGGACGGGGTGCTGATCGGTGATCATTTTGTAGGCCCCGCCGTGCTTGCGCTCCAGCATCATGGTGCAGCTGGTGCCGTTCCAGGACTGGACGACCCCCTGGGCGAACCAGTGACCGTTGATCTTCTTGGTGTTCATCCAGCCCTTGCAGGCGCCCCGGGTGACCACCGAGTCGGGCTCGTATCCGTCGATGTGGACGCCGTGCCGCGCCGACGCGACGGCCGCCGGCCGGTCCGTGCTCACGGCATGGGCCGGAGCCGCCAGTGCGAGTCCGCCGGCCAGGGCCGTAGTCACCGCCGCCAGGGCAATGCTCTTGTGTGCGTTCACGATCTTGTCCTCTCTTCATGGGCCGGGCCCCGATGGCTGCTGCCGTACGGATGCGGGCGTTGCCCACCCCCGTGGAGCTACGTCCGCGCTTCGCACGGCGCCGCCGTGGGGCGTTGCGCTTTCGAGTTCACCGGGGCCGGAATTGTTCGGCACCCCTGTTCCGCCACACCGATCAATTGAGGTCAGGGCCGTGGCAGGTGAGGTGCTTGCCGCAGGTTCGGACGGTGCGTAGCTTGGCGCCGGTCAATCCGTCTCCGGGGGGAGGCGGGAGGGGGGAGTGACCGATGGCGGGGCGTCCTGAGAGCCCGCTGGACCCGAGCGCGGGTCCGGTGCAGCGGTTGGCGTCGGAGTTACGGAAGCTGCGGACGGAGGCCGGAAGCCCCACCTATCGGGCCATGGCCGCGCGCACCGGCCACGGGGCGAGCACGCTGTCCGAAGCGGCGGCAGGGGAGCGGCTGCCCACCCTCCCGGTGATGCTGGCCTACGTGGAGGCTTGCGGTGGCGACCCCGAGGACTGGGAAGAGCGCTGGCGGCAGGCCACCGCCGAAGAAGCCGCCGAGCCACGCTCCGACGACGCCGCCGAGCCTCCGTACCGGGGCCTGGCCCGCTTCGAACCGGACGACGCGGCCCTGTTCTTCGGCCGCGACCAACTCATCGACGACCTGCTGCACCTGACCGCCCACCACCGGATCACCGCAGTGGTCGGCGCCTCCGGCAGCGGCAAATCCTCCCTGCTGCGCGCCGGCCTCATCCCCCGACTGCGCACCACCGACAACCCCGACTTACGCCCGGCCGCCCTGCGGATCATCACCCCCGGCGCCCACCCCCTGCCCGACCACGGGCCGCGGCTCGTCCCCAAAGAGGGCGAAGAGGCCGACACCTGGCTGGTCGTGGACCAGATGGAAGAGCTCTACACGCTCTGCGCCGACCCGGCGGAACGCACCCGGTTCATCGACCGCCTCCTGACCGCCCAGGCCTCCGACAGCCGGCTACGGGTACTGATCGCCGTACGAGCCGACTTCTTCGGACACCTGGCCGGCCACCGCCCCCTCGCCGACACCCTGCGCGACGCCACCCTCCTGGTCCCGCCCATGAACCGCGACGAACTCCGCGAGGCCGTCGTCAAGCCCGCCCAGGCGGCAGGGCTCATCGTCGAACGCACCCTGACCGCCCGCATCATCGACGAGGTCGACGGCGAACCCGGCGCCCTGCCCCTGATGTCCCACGCCCTGCTGGAAACCTGGCACCGCCGCAAGGGCCGCGCCCTCAGCCTGACCGCCTACGAAGCGGTCGGGGGCATCCACGGCGCCGTCGCCCAGACCGCCGAAGACCTCTATACCGACCTGACTCCCGACCAGGCCGCCTGCGCCCGCCGGATCCTGCTGCGCCTGGTCACCCCGGGAGAGGGCGCGCAGGACACCAGGCGGCCCGCACCCCGGGAAGAACTGGAGACAGCCACCGCCACCGCCACCGCCGCTACGGCTACCGCTACCGCTACCGCCGCCGTACTGGAGCGGCTGGTGAAGGCGCGACTGGTCATTCCCGACGGCAGCACGGTGCACCTCGCCCACGAAGCCCTCATCGCCGCCTGGCCCCGGCTACGGAAATGGATCGACGACGCCCGCGAACGCCTGCGCCTGCACCGCCAGCTCACCGAAGCCGCCTACAGCTGGCAGACCCTCGGCCGCGATCCCGGCGCGCTCTACCGGGGCACCCGACTCGCCGCCGCCGAGGAGGCCTTCCCGGTCACCGACGCGAGCAACGAACTCACCCCGCTGGAAGATGACTTCCTCACCAGCAGCTCCACCGCCCGCCACCACGAAGAGCAGGCAGCCGCCCGCACCACCCGACGCCTGCGCCAGTTCACCACCACCTTGTCGATCCTGCTCGCCCTCGCCCTGACCGCCGGACTGATCGCTTGGCAGCAGTACCGGACCAGCGAGCAGCAACGGCACCAGGCGCTCACCGCCCAGCACAACGCGCTCTCCCGCCAACTGGCCGCACAGTCGGCCGGCCTCCTGGGCTCAAACCCTGACGTGGCCTCTCTTTTGGCTGTGCAGGCATACCGAAGCAGTCCTACGAAGGAGGCCACCGCCAGCCTCTTCAGTGCCGCGGCTCTACCGCTCCAACGCCGTCTGACCGGACACACCGACATGGTGGAGTCGGTGGTATTCAGCCCCGACGGTCGCACGGTCGCCAGCGGAGGGGGAGATGGAAAGGTCCGGTTGTGGGACGCGGCGTCCGGCAGGTCGCGTATCACGCTGACAGCCCACGCCGAGGGTGTGGGGTCGGTGGCGTTCAGCCCGGACGGTCGCACGGTCGCCAGCGGAGGAGTGGACGGAAAGGTCCGGTTGTGGGACGCGGCGTCCGGCAGGTCGCGCATCACGCTGACAGCCCACACCCATGGTGTGGAGTCGGTTGCGTTCAGCCCAGACGGTCATACCGTGGCCAGCGGAGGGGGAGACGGGAAGATCCGGTTGTGGGACGCGGCGTCCGGCAAGCTGCGCACCACCTTCCCCGGAGGCACCGACGCCGTGTGGTCGGTGGCGTTCAGCCCGGACGGGCACACCTTGGCCAGCGGCAGCGACGACAAGGGCGCGCGCCTAGGGGAGGACAAGACCGTGCGCCTGTGGAACGTGGCGACCGGCAAGCTGCGCACCACCCTCACCGGAGACCCCCTGACGGTGAAGTCGGTTGCGTTCAGCCCGGATGGTCGCATGGTCGCCAGCGGAGGAGTGGACGGAAAGGTCCGGTTGCGGGACGCGGCGACCGGCAAGCTGCGCACCACCCTTTCCGGGGACCCCGGCATGTCGGTGGAGTCGGTGGCGTTCAGTCCGGATGGCCGCACCGTGGCCGGCGGAGGCTGGGAGGACGGGAAGGTCCGGTTGTGGGACGTGGCGACCGGCAAGGTGCGCACCACCCTGACCGGACACACAGATTTCGTGGTGTCGGTTGCGTTCAGTCCGGACGGTCGCACTTTGGTCGGGGCTGGCGGCTACCAGACCGTGCGCCTGTGGAACGTGGCGTCCGGCAAGCTGCGCACCACCCTCACCGGAAGCACCGGCACCGTGGATTCGGCTGCGGTCAGCCCGGATGGTCGCACGGTGGCCGGCGGAGGGGAGGACGGGAAGGTCCGGTTGTGGGACGTGGCGTCCGGCAAGCTGCGCAGAACCTTCGCCGGGCACACCGATGCCGTGGTGTCGGTGGCGTTCAGTCCGGACGGCCGCACCGTGGCCGGCGCCAGTGACGACGAGGCCGTGCGCCTGTGGGACGTGGCGTCCGGCAAGCTGCGCACCACCTTCACCGGGCGCACCGACGTCGTGAACTCAGTGGCCTTCAACCCGGACGGCCACACCCTGGCTGCCGGTATGTTCGGGGGGAAGGTCCGGTTGTGGGACGTGGCGACCGGCAAGGTGCGCAGAACCTTCACCGGGCACACCGACACTGTGAACTCGGTGGCGTTCAGTCGGGACGGCCGTACTTTGGCCAGCGGCAGTGACGACACGACCGTGCGCCTGTGGGACGTGGCGACCGGAAGGCCACGTGCCGCCTTCACCGGGCACACCGACACCGTGGAGTCGGTTGCGTTCAGTCCGGACGGCCGCACCGTGGCCAGCGCCGGCTACGACAAGACCGTGCGCCTGTGGGACGTGGCGACCGGCAAACAGCGCACCGCCCTCACCCACACCGACACCGTGGAGGCGGTGGCGTTCAGTCCGGACGGCGGCACCTTGGCCAGTGCCAGTGACGACAAGACCGTGCGCCTGTGGGACGTGACCCTCCCTCGTGCAGCCTCCTCCATCAGGAAGCTCTGCCAAGCGGTCCACAGGTCCTTCACCGCAAGTGAAAGGTCGCTCTACCTGCCAGAACAACCCACTGACCCAGTGTGCCGATCATGAGGCGCGAGGCTCTACTCGGGCGGGCCTCTAGTGGTGAGCCCTATGGTGATGAGGGGTGGAGCCCGAGCGGGGTGCTCCGCTCGGTCGCATAGAGGGGACGCATG
This sequence comes from Streptomyces endocoffeicus, assembly GCF_016741935.1. Classification (GTDB taxonomy): domain Bacteria; phylum Actinomycetota; class Actinomycetes; order Streptomycetales; family Streptomycetaceae; genus Streptomyces; species Streptomyces endocoffeicus. The sequence continues at coordinate 8,634 of NZ_JAERRG010000013.1, forward strand.
ACGTTCGAGGGCATCGCTCGGGCCGGGCGGGCCGCGTTGGGGCGGGTGCTTCTCGGTGCGGGGGTGATGGGGGAGGACTGGGCCTCGACCTTCGCCGCCGTTGACCGGGCCGCGTTTCTGCCGGAGTTGATGTGGCCGTTCGACACGCGGACACAGGGGGCCGTCGCCGTCGACAAGGCCGGGGAGCCGGACGCCTGGTTCGCCGCCGCCGACAGCGACGCGCCCATCGTGACGCAGTGGGACGACGGCGAGCACACCGGTCCCGAGCCGGGGCGGGTGTCGACCAGTTCGTCGTCCATGCCCTCCGTCGTCTACGCCTTGCTGCGGGACCTGGCCGTGGACGAGGGCATGGCCGTGCTCGACGTGGGCACCGGCACGGGGGAGACGGCCGGGGCGCTGGCGCATCGCTGTGGTGGCCGTAAGGTCACCACGGTTGAGGTGGATCCCGCCGTGTCGCGTCATGCGCGCCAGCGGCTGGGCGCGGCCGGGCTGCGGCCGGATGTCGTGCTCGGCGACGGCGCGAAGGGCTGTGCGGGCAACGCACCGTATGACCGGGTCCTGGCCACCGTCGGCCTCCGGGAGATCCCCGGAGCGTGGATCGAGCAGACGCGGCCCGGGGGCCTGATCGTCGCCCCCTGGGGCACGCATTACACCCATGCGGACGCCGTGGCCCGGCTGGTGGTCCGCCGGGACGGGACGGCGTCGGGGCGTTTCACCGGCCCCGTCGAGTTCATGAAGTTGCGCGGGCAGCGGCTGTCGCCGCCGACGCACGACCGTTACGTCATGGACGAGGGCGGTGGCGCTGATGCGTCCACCACGGGCATCCCCGAGGGCGAGTTCATCGCGCCGCCGTATTCCGCCCTCCCCTTCGCGCTGGGGCTCCGGGTACGGCATTGCGTGCAGGTCGTGGCCGCCCCGCAGGAGGGCGTGCGAGCCGTGTGGTTCTACGGGCTGACCGACCGTTCCTGGGCGTGCGTCGTGTTCCGTGCGGGGGAGGCGGAGGCGCGGGTCTGGCAGGCGGGGGAGCGTCGGCTGTGGGACGAGGTCGAGGCCGCGTACGGGTGGTGGGTCGGCCATGGCAGGCCGGACCACGCCCGCTTCGGCCTTACGGTCGGGCCGGGCCCCGCCGGTCAGCGGGTGTGGCTGGACGATCCGGCCGACTCCTGGGCCCCGTAGCCCGGTCGGTTCCTGGCCCGCTTAGCCCGGTCGGTTCCCGGGCCCCGTAGCGCCGCCGGTTCCCGGGTCCCGTAGCGCCGCCGGTTCCCGGGTCCCGTAGCGCCGCCGGTTCCCGGGTCCCGTAGCGCCGAGCGCATCGCATCGCATCGCGTCGCGCTCCTGGCGAACTGATGGGGCACCGTAAGCGGAATCGATCCGTCCTGGTAACCCGCTGTCCGCCGGGTCGCGGGGGCGCTGTGCCACGCTTGAGGCCGGTTCGCGCGCATGGTGCGGGCCGGTGATGCGAAGTGAGGGCGCGGCGTGCAGAAGCCCCGATGGAAGACCGTGGGGGGAACCCTGCTGCGGGTGGCGGCGGTGTGGGCGGTGTCCACGCTCACGATGCTGGCGCTCGCCGGGATCCTCCCCGACTTTCGCTTGAAGTCAGGTGACGGTGACAGCGCCACGCAGATCGCCATCACGGCGGCCAGCGGCGCGGGGGCCTTCGGGGTGCTCAGCGCGCTGGTGTGGCCGCTGCTCGTACGGGCGTTGCTGCTGATGCCCGCGTTGGTGCTGGGGCTCCTGGTGTTCGTGCTCAACGGCTCGATGCTGCTGATCGCCCTCAGCGTGAACCCGGACGGGCGCGGCGCCGCCGAGCCGGAGACCGCCGTCGTGGTGGCGGCCGTGATGTCCGCCGCGTCGTCGGCCACGAGCACCTTCCTGACCGTGCGGGACGACGGCGCCTACCGGCGGCGGCTGGCGCGGCTGGCCGTGCGGCGCAGGCGGCGGCTCGGTGAGGACGGGGGGAGCGACGAGCCCCCGGGGACGGTGTTCCTGCAGCTCGACGGGGTGGGGCACGCGGTGCTCCGGGAGGCGTTGCGGGAGCGCGAGAACCGGCCCCCGGTGATGCCCACCGTCGCGGGCTGGCTCCAGAGCACCCACAAGGTCACGCCCTGGCGCACCGACTGGTCCAGCCAGACCGGCGCCAGCCAACTCGGCATCCTGCACGGCTCCAACGAGGACGTGCCCGCCTTCCGCTGGTACGAGAAGAAGACCGGGGAGGTGATGGTGAGCAACCGGCCGACCAGCGCGGCGGTGCTCCAACGCCGCGCCGCCGCCCGGGCGAGACACGACGGACTCCTCACGGTGGACGGGGCCAGCCGGGGCAACCTGTTCACCGGCGGCGCCGATCAGCTGGCCCTGGTCCTCTCGGTCGCGGCGCGGCGCGGTAAGCACAACCGCTCCCGCTCCGGCTACTTCGCGTACTTCGCCGACCCCGCCAACGCCACCCGCACCGCCGTGTCGTTCCTCGCCGAGGTGGTCCGGGAGATCTGCCAGTCCACCCGCGCCAAGCTGCGCCGCGAGACGCCCCGGGTGAAGCGGGGCGGGCTGTATCCGTTCATCCGGGCGTTCGCCACCGTCGTGGAGCGGGACGTCGTGGTGACGGCGGTGATGGGGGACATCCTCTCCGGCCGTACCGCGATCTACGCCGACCTCGTGGCCTACGACGAGGTGGCCCACCACTCGGGGCCGCGCAGCCGGGACGCCCGGCAGGTGCTCGCCCGGCTCGACCGCTCCATCGCGCTGATCGCCAAGGTCGCCGAACACGCCCCGCGCGACTACCGCATCGTGCTGCTGTCCGACCATGGGCAGAGCCCCGGCGAGACCTTCGCGGGGGCGTACGGGCTGAGGCTGGAGGACCTGGTGCGGGCCGGCTGCGGGCTGCCCGTTTCGCGGCGGGCCGGGCGGACCCCGAGCGGGGCGGAGGCCCGCGAGGCGGGGCGGGCGGCGCTGCACCGTCCGGAGAAGCCCGGGGTGGACGGGGACGGGTGGTGCGGGGGGCGGGAGGCCCCCGCCGATGTCGCTGACGACGGCAGCACCGGTGACACCGCCGTATCCGATCCCATCGTGCTCGCCTCCGGGAACCTCGGCCTGATCTCCTTCCCCGACGTACCGGGGCGGATGAGCCGCGAGCAGATCGACGCCCGCCACCCCGCGCTGCTGCGCACGCTCGCCGACCACCCCGGCGTGGGCTTCGTGCTCGTACGGTCCGAGGCGCACGGCGCGGTGGTGCTGGGCGCGGACGGGGCCGAGCACCGGCTGGACACCGGTGAGGTCTTCGGGACCAGCCCGCTCACGGTCTTCGGGCCGGGCGCCGAGAGCGCCGTACGGCGCACCGCGCACTTCCGGAACACCCCCGACATCATGGTCAACTCCGCCTACGACCCGGCGCCCGGCACGGTGCACGCCTTCGAGGAGCAGATCGGCTCGCACGGCGGCCTCGGCGGGGAGCAGGGGCACCCCTTTCTGCTGTGGCCGGCCGGGCTGACCCCGCCGGTGGCGGCCGGGGAGGAACTGGTCGGGGCCGAGCGGGTGCACCAGGTGCTGCGGCGCTGGCTGGAGGAGGCGGACGGGCCCCAGGTGCCGGAGGAGGAGGCGGCGACCGCCCCTGTGGAGGTCGCGGCGGCAGAGGCCCCGGCCGCCCCGGAGGCGTCGGAGGCGTCGGCGGCGCAGACCCCTGCGGAGGCCGAGGGGCCCGCCGAGCCACGGCCGACCAAGGCGTCCGACGTCACGGCGGCGGATCTGGAGAGGGCCCCTACGGTCACGTCGGCGGGCCCCGCCGTCACGGCCGACAGCACCGTCTGAACGCACCGCGCCCGCATCGGGTGTAAGCAAGAGGTATGCGCGTTTCGCCCGACCTCACCCGCATCGGTGGGGAAACGCGGTCGAGCAGGGCGCTCTTCGCCGTCCCGCTCGTGATCATCCTGGCGGTCATGGTGATCGACCTCAACTCGCCGCCGACCGTCCACCTCGGCCCCTTTCTGATCGCGGCACCCGCGATCACCGCGTCCTTCGCGGGCGCGGGCGGGACCGCCGTGATCGGAGCCCTCGCCGTGGGGGCTCAGATCATCATCGGTGTATTGCAAGGTGGTCTGTCGACCGCCAACCACGAGGCGCAGATCGTCGTCCTGATCGTGATCTCGGGGCTGGTGACCAGCTTCCGCTACGCCACCGACCGGCACCGGCGCCGGCTGAGCCAGGTGCGCTCAGTGGCCGTGGCGGCGCAGGAGGTCCTGCTGCGGCCGCTGCCCGAACGGATCGGGGAGCTGAGGATCGCCTCGCTGTATCTCGCGGCCGACGAGGAGGCGCAGATCGGCGGCGATCTGTACGCGGCCGTCCGCACCGAGGGCGCGACCCGGCTGGTCATCGGGGACGTACGGGGAAAAGGGCTGGCCGCGATCGGTGACGCCGCCGTGCTGATCGGGGCCTTCCAGGGGTCCGCGTACCGCAATCTCTCACTGCCGGACATCGCCACCCACCTGAACAGCGCCATGTGCTGGAACTGGCGCCACGTCGGAGGTGAGGAGCGGTATTTCCTGGAGTCCTTCGTGACCGCCGTGGTGCTGGACGTCTATGACGACGGCCCGGTGACCGGGATGGTGAACTGCGGCCACCCCCCACCACTCCGGCTCCACAAGGGCGAGATCGCCACGCTGGACGTGGACGAGCCCGCGGTGCCGCTGGGCCTCGAGGAGCCGAAGGAGCGGGACTACCAGGTCGAGATGTTCCGCTTCGAGTACGGCGATCTTCTGGTGCTGCACACCGACGGGGTCATCGAGGCCCGGGACGAGAGCGGCGCCTTCTATCCGCTCCCCGAACGGCTCGCGGGCTGGAAGGGCGGCAGCCCGCAGTCGCTGGTGGACTATCTCCACGCCGATCTGCTCCGGCACACCGGCGGGGTCGTCAACGATGACGCCGCCATCGTGGTGATCGCCCGCTGCGCCTGAGCCGCTGCGCCTGAGCCGTCCCGGCTGAGCCGCCACGCCTGAGCCGCCGCCCCCTCCCGGTCTACCCCCTCGCCTCCGTGATCCGGACGCGCTCCCCCTGAGCCGAGGAAGCCTCCGGCGTCCGCCGGGACCACCGGCCCGCGATGATCGCGCACACCATCAGCTGCAGCTGGTGGAAGAGCATCAGCGGCAGGATCACCGGCCCGGCCGCGTCCCCGAACAGCACCGCGGCCATGGGCAGCCCCGTGGCCAGCGACTTGTTGGAGCCGCAGAAGACGATGGTGACGCGGTCCGCCCGGCGGAAGCCCAGCCGCCGCGCGGTGAACGACGTGGTGGTGAGGGCCAGCCCCAGCACGGCCGCGGCCAGCCCCAGCAGCGCGAGCAGCCGGGCCGGGGTGATCTGGTTCCAGATGCCCTCCGTCATGCCCCGGCTGAACGCCGTGTAGACCACGAGCAGGATCGAACCCCGGTCCAGCAGGGCGAGCACCTTCTTGTGACGGCCGATGAACGGCGCGGTCCAGCGGCGCAGCGCCTGCCCGGCGAGGAAGGGGAGCAGCAGCTGGGTGGCGATGGCCAGCAGCCCCTCGGCCGAGAAGCGGACATCCGAGCCGATCAGCCACGCCGCGAGCAGCGGGGTGACGATCATGCCGAGCAGGCTGGAGTACGTCCCCGCGCAGATCGCGGCCGGGACATTGCCCCGGGCGGTGGAGGTGAGGGCGACCGACGACTGGACGGTCGAGGGCACCACACACAGGAAGAGCAGACCGGTGTAGAGCTGGTCGGTGAGGAGGAACGGGGCGAGGCCGCCCGCGGCCAGCCCCAGCAGGGGGAAGAGCACGAAGGTGCTCCCGCCCACCACCAGGTGCAGCCGCCACTGCCGCAGCCCGTTCAGCGCCTCGCGGCTGGACAGCCGCGAACCGTAGAGGAAGAAGAGCAGCCCGATCGCGATGTCCGCGGCATCGCCGACGGCCGTGGCCGCCGCCCCGCTCGCGGGCAGCAGCGCCGCCAGCGCGACCGTCCCGAGGAGGGCGGCGACATAGGGGTCCACCGCCCTCCCGAGCCGGCCCGGCCATGACAGCGGCCAGGACCTCCGTCTCATATCAATCACCGCCCCCGGCCTGCCACGGCGGGTGGCCGATCTGCGGCAGCACCGGATCCGCGCCGGTGATGTCACCGGCCAGGACGTCGATGGCGCCTCCGCCCCCGTCGTGGTCGCTGCCCGCCGTGCCACGGCTCAGCAGCAGGGTGTTGAGGGTGCGGTCGACCTCCAGCCAGGAGTCGGCGCCGGAGTTGTCGATGACCAAGAGGCCGTTGTGCTGGTCGGAGGCCGGTGCGGCCTGCTCCGGTTCGCAGTCCTCGTCGTGCGGGGTGCCCGTGGGCGGCGGCGCCGCCTTGGCGGGGGCCGCGGGGCCCGCGCACAGCACGCTCGCGGCGGCCGCGAGGAGGAGCCCCGCCGTGGACGGACGGATCGTAAGGATGTCCTTGCGGGGCTTACGGCGCCGGCCGGGGCCGGGCCCGAGGAAGGTCGAGGACATGCGCGCGACCCTCGTCATCCGACCCTGACGGGCTGACGGTCCCCGTGGTGCCTGCTGATGTTCTTCTCCAGCAGCTCCGTGGCGCCCTTGACCCCGATGGCCCCGGTCTCCCGGGTGTCCGGCAGCCGTCCGTCCGCCGTCTTGAGATCGCTCAGCGCCCCGTCGATCGCGCCATGGGCGGCGAACAGGCACGGAGTGCTGTAGATGGCGACATCCACCCCGAGTTCGGACAGCTCGGACAGCGAGAGCCGCGGCGACTTCCCGCCCGCGATCTGATTGAACAGCAGCGGCTTGTCGCCGATGACCTTACGGACCTTGCGGATCCACTCCACACTGCGCACCCCGTCGACGAGGACGACATCCGCGTCGGTCTCGGCCAGCGCGGCCGCGCGCCGCAGGATCTCGGACTCCTCGGTGGCGTCCGTACGCGCCACCACCACCAGGTCCGTCCTGCTGTTCAGCACCAGCTGGAGCTTCTCGAGGTACTCCTCGAGCGGCAGGATCAGCTTGCCGTCGGCGTGGCCGCAGCGGCGCGGGCGCCGCTGGTCCTCCAGGATCACCCCGGAGGCCCCGGTGCGCTCCAGCCGCTGCACCACATGGCAGGCGACCTCGGGGTCCACATAGCCGTCGTCGATGTCCACGAGCAGATGGTGTTCGGGGAAGGCCAGCCGCAGCCGCTCCACGAAGGCGAGCATGTCGGGCCAGGCGATGAAGCCGATGTCGGGAAGCCCGTAATGCGATGCGGCGAACCCGAATCCGGATACGAAGAAGCCGTTGTAGTGCCGTGCGGCGATGGACGCCGAGTACATGTCGTAGATGCCGATGAGAGGAGTCGTGGGGGAAGAACTGATGGACTTTCGGAGGGCATTGCCGTAGAGCATGATGTCCCCTTGAGTTCGGCGCCTTTCGGCGCTGCGTGACGGGTTGTGTGATGGTGTGGATAGGTCTGGCGAAGGCCAAGTTTCGGTAAAGCAACCCGCCGGGTGTTCCTGAAGATGCCTGCCCCGGCTCGGGCCGGGGTCGAACGTTCCTTGAGCGCCGCGGCCATCGCCATGGGTGGTCTGCGACACGCCGGGCATGCCGCGGTGGTCGTCGGGTATGCGCAACAAGCCTGTCCACTGAAAAGAGTTGCTTGTGCCTGTCCAAACCGATGCCGAAGCCCACGCGTCCGCGCCCTCCCGGCACCGCCTGCTCTGGCGTGCCGTCCGGCGGCGCAAGAACCCTCCACTGCGTCGGAGCGACATCACGGTCACCGAGGAGAAGACCGTCCGGAAAGCGGTGAAGGCCGCCGCGCTGGGAAACGCCATGGAATGGTTCGACTTCGGGATCTACAGCTATCTCGCGGTCACCATCGGTAAAGTGTTCTTCCCGTCCGGCAATGGCACGGCCCAGGTGCTCTCCTCCCTGGCGACTTTCGCGGTGGCCTTTCTGGTGCGTCCGGTGGGAGGTTTGTTCTTCGGGCCGCTGGGCGACCGGATCGGCCGTAAGAAGGTCCTGTCCTTCACCATGATCATGATGGCGTCCAGCACACTCGCCATCGGACTCATCCCCGGCTACGCCGCCATCGGCTTCTGGTCCCCCGCGCTGCTCATCCTGTTCCGTATGCTCCAGGGTTTCTCCACCGGCGGGGAATACGGCGGCGCCTCGACCTTCATCGCCGAATACGCGCCCGACAAGCGCCGTGGCTACTACGGCAGCTTTCTGGAGTTCGGCACGCTGATCGGCTACACCTCGGCGGCCGGACTGGTGACCATCCTCACCGTGACGCTCACCGACTCCTCGATGGATTCCTGGGGCTGGCGCATTCCGTTCCTGGTCGCCGCGCCGATCGGTCTTGTCGGTCTGTATCTGCGGCTGAAGCTGGATGACACCCCCGCGTTCCAGAAGCTGGAGGACGAGGGCTCCACCAACGCGGCCGAGCGCGAAAGCCTGCCGTTCTGGCGGGTGTTCCGCACCCAGTGGCGTGCGATGGCGCTGTGCATCGCGCTGGTCGCCGCGTACAACATCACCGACTACATGCTGCTGTCCTACATGCCGACGTATCTGTCGGACACCCTCCACTACAGCAGCACCAGCGCCCTGGTCTCGATCATCATCGTGATGCTGGTGCTGATGGCGGCCATCACCTTCGTCGGCCGGTTCTCCGACCGCATCGGCCGCAAGCCCGTGCTGATGGCCGGCTCGGTCGGCTTCCTGGTGCTCGCCGTGCCCTGCTTCCTGCTCATCAAGCAGGGCGGGACCGTCCCGGTCTTCGCCGGGCTGCTGCTCCTGGGGCTGTGTCTGCTGCCGTATGTGAGCGTGATGTCCGCATCGCTGCCCGCGCTCTTCCCGACGAATGTGCGCTACGGCTCGCTCTCCATCGCCTTCAACATCTCCGTCTCGCTCTTCGGCGGCACCACACCGCTGGTGACCGAGGGCCTGATCAGCAGCACCGGGGACGATCTGATGCCCGCCTACTACACGATGCTCGCGGCGGTCGTCGGCATCATCGCCGCCGCCGTGATGAAGGAGACCGCCCGTAAGCCGCTGGAGGGTTCGCCGCCCGCCGTGGCCACCAAGGAGGAGGCCATCGCGCTCGTGGAGTCCCAGCGGTCCTGAGTCACCCCGGCTTCCATTACCCCGGCATACCCCGGCCTACCCCGGCCTCCATTACCTCCGGCTCCATTACCTCGGCGGTAATCGACCCCCGCGCACGGCGGCGGCAGGGTTGAGGCATCGGGTTCCGGGCCGGCGCCCTCCGGTCCGGGATCCGTTCCCACCAGGGGATTTCATGGAGGAGTGACCAGATGACGCAGTACGACACCGCCGTCGCCCGCTACTTCGAGGCTTGGAACGCCACCGGCCCCGAGGCCCTCGCCAAGGCCGTGGCCGCCGCCTGGACCGAGGACGGCGGCTACACCGACCCGCTGGCGCAGGCGCGTGGCCATGAGCAGCTGGCCACCGTCATCGCCGGGGCCCGGGAGCAGTTCCCCGGCCATGAGTTCCGGCTCACCGGCGCCGTGGACGGCCACCACGACATGGCCCGCTTCACCTGGGAGCTGGTCTCCACGGCCGATGGCTCCGCCCCGGTCGCCGCGACCGATGTGATCACCCTGGCCGAGGACGGCCGGATCCGCTCCGTCCTCGGCTTCCTGGACCGGGTCCCCACGAGCGGCTGAAAAACCGCGTCTCTACGGCCGGCTGAACCGGCCCAGGGCGGCGGCGGTCTCCGGGTCGGCCGGGAGGAAGGTCTCGATGGCCAGCTCGGAGACCGTGACGTCCATGGGGGTGTTGAAGGTCGCGATCGTCGAGATGAACGACAGCACCTCCCCGCCGTGCTCGATCATCATCGGCAGCGCGAAGGGCGGGGTGTCCCCGGCGGTCGCCGTCTCCCGGCCGCCGGTCCCGGGCAGCGGATAGGCCGCCACCTCGTCGTACAGCGCGCGCAGCGGCGTGGAGCGCATCAGCGCCAGCTGCCGGTCCATCTGGTCCAGCAGATGGCCGCGCCATTCGCGGAGGTTGCGGATGCGCGGGGCGAGCCCCTCGGGGTGGAGGGTGAGGCGCATCGCGTTCAGCGGGGGCCGCAGCAGATGCTCCGCCACCCCCTCCAGGAGCGCCGCGATGCCACGGTTGGCCGCCAGCACCTCATAGGTGCCGTCCACCACCAGCGCCGGATACGGCTCATAGCCGGTCAGCAGCCGCTCCAGCGAGTCGCGCAGGGCGCTCATCGACGGGTCGTCCACCGACCGCTCCGGATAGTGCGGGGCGTAACCGGCGGCGATCAGCAGGGCGTTGCGCTCGCGGACGGGGACGTCGAGGTGGTCGGCGAGCCGGAGCACCATCTCCTGGCTGGGCCGCGACCGGCCGGTCTCGATGAAGCTGATGTGGCGGGCCGAGGAGTCGGCGCGCAGCGCGAGCTCCAGCTGGCTGATCCGGCGGCGGTCCCGCCACTCGCGCAGCAGTGTGCCCACCCGGGGCGGCGCGGCAGTCGTCATGACCTGAAGGTAACCGACGCCGGGCGGGGCCCATGGCAGGGTGGAAGGGCCACCGGTCACCCGCGACGAAGGGATGTGTCATGGCGGTCGAGCCGCTCACCGACCAGGAGATCCGGCGACGTCTGGAGCAGCTGCCCGGCTGGTCGTTCGCGGACGACCAGCTTTTCCGGACGTATGTGTTCAAGGGCCATCCACAGGCGGCCGGGCTGGTGGCGGAGATCGCCACCATCCAGGAGGAGCTCGACCACCACTCCGACCTCACCCTCGGCTACAACAAGGTGGGCGTCACGGTGAACACCCACAGCGTCGGCGGCAAGGTGACCGCGCTCGACTTCGAGCTCGCCGGCCGGATCGAGGAGATCGCCCCGCAGCACGGCGCCCGTGCCGACTAGGGGGCTGGCGGATCTTGGCGCCTGCGGCGGGCTGTTCCCCTCCCCGCCCCTTCCCTCAACTGGGGCTCCGCCCCAGACCCCGCTCCTCAATCGCCGGAGGGGCTTGACAGGCGGGGCTCCGCCCCAGACCCCGCTCCTCAAGCGCCGGAGGGGCTGGAGGGGCTGGAAGGCGGGGCTCCGCCGCGTGGTCCGCCGGACACCGCGTAGACCGGCCGGCGGGCCCCGGGGTCACCCCCGGGCGTGCCGGAAGCGGGCCAGCCCCGCCTGGAGGTCCACGAGCGGGTCCGGGTAGTCCAGCCGGTTCCGCTCGGCCTCCGGCAGCCGCCAGGGCGTATGGACGCCGGAGCCGGTCACCCCGGCCAGCTCCGGCACCCAGCGCCGCACATACGCGCCGTCCGGGTCGAACCGCCGGGCCTGCGCCAGTGGATTGAGGACCCGGTTCGGGCGGGTGTCGGTGCCGGTGCCCGCCGCCCACTGCCAGTTCAGCTGGTTGTTGGCCACATCCCCGTCCACCAGCAGCTCCAGGAAGTGCCGGGCGCCGATCCGCCAGTCCTGGTAAAGCGTCTTGGTGAGGAAGCTCGCCACCAGCAGCCGCGCCCGGTTGTGCATCCAGCCCTCGTGGCGCAGCTGCCGCATCCCCGCGTCCACCAGCGGATAGCCGGTGCGCCCCGCCTTCCAGGCCGCGACCTCCGCCGCGTCCTCGCGCCACCGGTCGCCCCGCGGGCGGTAGTCGGCGTACGAGGCGTCCGGCCGGGCGGCCAGCACCTGGTGGTGGAAGTCCCGCCAGGCCAGCTGCCGTACGAAGGCGTCGGCACCAGCGCCGCCCGTCTCCCGCGCCCGGTGCACCAGCTCCACCGGGGACAGACAGCCGAAGTGCAGATACGGGGAGAGCCGGGAGGTGGCGTCGCCCGCCAGATCGTCCTGCCGGTCGGCGTAGCTCCCCAACCCCGACCGCCACCAGGCGCGCACCCGGCGGCGGCCCGCCGTCTCCCCGCCCTCGGGCAGCCCGGGGGAGGGGCTGCCCGGGGCGAGCGAGGCGACCGCCGCCACCGGCTCCGAGCGCAGCCCGGACGGCACGCTCACCGTGCGCGGCGCGGTGAGCGGCCTGCGCTGCCCGGCCCGCTGCCAGGCGCGGAAGTACGGGGTGAAGACCGCGAAGTGGTCCTTGCCCGCCGGGGTCACCTCGCCCGGCTCCACCGCCGTCACCACCGCGCCGTGCACCCGCAGTCGCCGTCCGTCCGCCTCCAGCGCCTCGCGCAGCCGCCGCTCGCGGCGGGTGGCGTAGCCGCTCACCCCGCCGGCGATGTGCACCTCGTCCGCGTCCGCCTGCCGCGCCGCCCGCAGGATCTCCGCCACCGCGTCCCCCCGGCGGACCACCAGCCGCCCGTCGCGCTCGCGCAGCCCCGCGTCGAGATCGGCCAGGGCGTCCGCGAGGAACGCCACCCGGTTGGGGACCGCGAACCCCGTCCGGGCCAGGCCACGGTCCACGACGAACAGCGGCACGACCCGCTCGGCGGCGCGCAGCGCGGCGCGCAGCACGGGGTTGTCGGACAGCCGCAGATCGGAGGTGAAGACGGAGAGGGACGTGCTCATCCCTCTCCCTTACCCCACCCGGCCCCGCGGATCGGCGGCTTCGCGCCCCGTGTCACCCGATGCCTTCTGACAACGCCCGATGTCGTCCGCTCACGCCGAGGGGAACGTCAACAGGACCAGCGGATCGCTCGTCGGGGCCTTCGACCCTCCGGCGGGCTCGACCGTCACCCCCATGGCCGACGCCTTCCCGACCGCGCCGCTCATGACCGCCGCCGTGTTCCGGCCCGAGGAGTCCATCAGACCGGCCGGGCGCATCGTGCCGCCGTCGCTGAACCACAGCTGGTAGATCCGCCCGGCGGGCGGCTCGGGCAGCCCCGAGGCGAGGAACACCGCCTTGTTCAGCCCGCGCGAGACCACCACCGTGCCGGTCGAGCCGTCCGCCATCCGGCCGCTGCGGCTGTGCGCGTCGGGCGCGGCCAGCACCTGGGTCATCTCCTCCGCCTGGGCCACCCGCTGCTCGGAGCGGCGGGCGGTGTCGCGGGCGTCGGACGCCTGCCGGTACTGCCATACCGCGGCCCCGCCGCATACGGCGGCAGCGGCCACACAGGCCGCCAGCGCGAAGTTCATCGCCCGCCGCCCGGTGCGCCGCCGGGGGCCCGCGTGGGACTCCCGGGCCTCCCGCGCCGCCACCCGGGGCGGCTCCTGGCGGACCGTGGCGATCCGCCGCAGCACATCGTCCTTCATCGTCGGCGGCGGGGTCAGGGACGTGGCCACCGCCAGCTTGGCGGCGGTCTCCCGCAGCTCCCGTACCTCCTGACGGCAGGCGTCACAGACCGCCAGATGCCGCTCGAACTCGCTCAACTCCCGCCCCGACAGGGCGTTCACCGCGTACGCCCCGGTCAAGGTGTGCAGATCCGCTCTGGTCATGCGCCGACCCCCATGCAGTCCCGGAGCCGGATGAGCCCGTCCCGGAGTCTGGTCTTCACGGTCCCGAGCGGCAGCGACAGCAGCTCCGCCACCTCACGGTAGGAGCGGCCCCGGTAGTAGGCGAGCGTCACCGACTGCCGCTGCAGCTCGGTCAGCGTCCGCATGCACCGGCGCACCTGCTCGCGTTCGAGCCTGGCCTCCACCTGCTCGGTCACCTCGTCGAACGCCGGGGTACGGGACAGCAGCGCGGCGCGCTCCTCGCGGTCGGAGGCGGCCTGCGCCGAGCGCACCCGGTCCACGGCGCGCCGGTGCGCCACCGTCATGATCCAGGACATGGCGCTGCCCCGGCCCGGTTCGAACCGCGCCGCGGACCGCCACACCTCGACCAGGACCTCCTGGGTGACCTCCTCGGCCTGGGCCGGGTCGCGCAGCAGACTGCGCGTCAGCCCCAGGACCGGCCCGCTGACGGCGTCGTAGAGGGCCGCGAACGCGTTCTGGTCCCCCCGGGCCACCATCTGGAGCAACTCTTCGAGGTCCGGTCCGCGCGCGGCGGGTCCGCCGATATACACGGGTTCTCTCACGGGCCGTCCTTCCGGGAACGATGCGGCGCACACGGAGGTGTCGTACCTCATTCGTCGCCCGGACGGGTGCGGATTGGTCAAGGTGCTCCGAACACATCAAGGTGCGCCGGTGAACGTCGAGGAGTGCTGGTCACATCAAGGTGCGCCGGACACGCGTGAGGCCGCCGCGGTCCGCTCGACCGCGGCGGCCTCGGCGCCCGGCGTCAGCCGGTGGTGAGGGTGAGCCCGTAGGTCGTCAGGATCGGGTTCACCGGCTGGTAGTACGTCGTGCCGCCGACGGTGCAGTTGCCGGAGCCGCCGGAGGTGACGCCCTGCGCCTCGCTGCCCGAGATGAACGAGCCGCCGGAGTCGCCCGGCTCGGCGCAGACATTGGTGCGGGTGACCCCGCTGACCGTGCCCTGGGGGTACTGCACGCTGGTGTCGTGCTGCTGGATGGTGCCGCAGTGCCAGCCGGTCGTCGAGCCGGAGCGGCAGACGGACGAGCCCACCGGCGCTTCCTGGGAGCCGGTGACGGTGACGTTGGTGCCCTCGGGGCCGATCACCCACGGCTGCGGGGCCCAGTCGGCGTTGGTGGCCACCCACGCGTAGTCGTTGCCGGGGAAGCTGGAGCCCTGGAAGGTGCCCTGCGCCACCCGGTTGAAGCCGGCGGTGGTGTCGCCCTGGCTGCCGCAGTGGCCGGCGGTGACGAAGCCGTTCTGCTCGGCCTTGGCCACCGAGAAGCCGATCGAGCAGCGGGCGGCGTCGTTGATGTAGAACGCCTCGCCGCCGCGCAGGTCGTACAGCGGGCTCGGCCGCTCGGCCGACTCCACGATCCGTACCACCTCGCGGTCCGCGCCGCTCGCGGCGACGAAGGCGGCCGCCTCGGTGGGCTCGGCCGACTGCACCACGACGCTGTTGGTCTTGACGTCCACGTACCAGGCGGAGGCGACGTCGGCGGCCGGGGGGCGCTCGGCGGCGGTGCGGTCCAGGGCCTGCTTGGCGTCGACGAGGGCCTTGAGGTTGTGCTTGACGACGGCGGGCTTGGCGCCGCCGGCCGTGATGGTGGCGCTCTGCTCCTTGTCGGTGGTGGCCACGGTGAGTTCGGCGGTGTTGCCGGACACCCACGCGCCGCCGTAGGAGCTGCCCAGGCTCTTGCGCAGCCCCGGTTCGGCCTCTCCGGCCCGGTACTCATTGGATATCCGCATCCGCGCCTCATCGGCCGTCAGGCCCAGATCGCGCTGCATCGAGGCCAGCATCTCGGGGGGCACCTCCCTCCGGGGGCGGGGGGACGGTTCACCGGGGTCGGCCACCGCGGGTATGCCGCTCCCCAGGAAGAGGGCGGCTATCGCGACGGTGCAACCGGCGGCCAGCTCAAGGCCGTGACGGCGTCTGCGGGACATCTTCGGTCTCCTCGGCTAGGCATATGGTCACGCTGTGTGCCCATCTGGGCGCCAAGCGTAATTGCCGGGGACGTGGCTCGCTCGGTGGGCCGCATCGGCCCCGTACGGGGGGCATGCGCCCGGGATATGCCAGGACGGTGAGTGGCGGTGGCGGTGGCGGTGGCGGCGGCGGTGACGGTGGATACGGGTCCGCCCCGCCGCGGTGGACGCGACGGGGCGGAAGGTCTCGGCTGTTGAAGGTCTTGGACTCAGCCGTTGAAGGTCTCGGGGTCGAAGCCCAGACGGTTGCCGGTGTCGAGGGAGTCGATCGCCGCCAGGTCCTCGGCGTCCAGCTGGAAGTCGAAGACGTCGATGTTCTCCTTGATCCGCGACGGGGTCACGGACTTGGGGATCACCACATTGCCGAGGTCCAGATGCCAGCGCAGCACCACCTGGGCCGGGGTCTTCCCGTGCTTCCCGGCGATCGCCGCCAGCTTCGGGTCCGCCAGCAGGCCCTTGCCCTGGCCGAGCGGGGACCACGCCTCGGTGGCGATGTCATGGCGGGCGTTGAAGGCGCGCAGCTCCGCCTGCGGCAGCTGCGGATGCAGCTCGATCTGGTCGATCACCGGGACGATCGAGGTCTCGGAGAGCAGCCGCTGGGTGTGGGCGGCGTGGAAGTTGGACAGGCCGATGGCCTTGGCGCGGCCCTCGGAGTAGATCTTCTCGAACGCCTTCCAGGTGTCCACGTACTTGTCGACCCCGGGCAGCGGCCAGTGGATCAGGTAGAGATCCACATACTCCAGGCCCAGCCTGGTCAGCGAGGCGTCGAAGGCGCGCAGGGTCGAGTCGTACCCCTGGTCGGCGTTCTGGAGCTTGGTGGTGACGAACAGCTCGTCGCGCGCGACGCCCGACGCGGCGAGCCCCTTCCCCGTGCCCTCCTCGTTCCCGTATATCGCGGCCGTGTCGATGCTGCGGTACCCGGCGTCCAGTGCGTTGCGCACCGCGGCCTGCGCCTCGTCGTCCGGGACCTGCCAGACACCGAAGCCGAGCTGCGGCATCCGTACGCCGTTGTTGAGCGTGATGAAGGGGACCTTGCTCACGGGCAGTCGATCCTTACGTCGGATGTGGATTACATGCTTCCAACTGATCCAACGATCAACGGTCTGCCGTCATTCCCGTTCACCAGGGCCGCCCGCGCAGGATCAGCACGCCGTCCCCGTCCCGCCCGAGGCGCTCCGCCGCCCGCCGCGCCGCCCGCTCCAGCGTGGGCGCCTCGCCCAGCAGGCCGTAGAGCCCGCCCGCGAAGGCCGCCGACGCCGCGCCGTCCAGCGGTCTGCGGTGGGCGACCACCACCTCGGCCGCCCCGGCGAAGAGCGCGGCCAGCGGCGCGCCCTCCGGGCAGCCGAGCACCACACCGGGCAGCGGGGCGCCGGTCAGCCGGCGGTAGACGGCCAGCAGCTCGGCCAGCCGCGCGGCCGGTGTGTGATGCGCCCGCCCGCCGCCGTCCTCGAAGACCAGCGCGGCCCCCTCGCGGCGGCAGACCAGATGGAGCACATCCGGGCGTACGGTGAGGATCCGCCGCAGATCGGTGGCGGCCGCGGCGGGGCACCGGTCCACCGTCAGGACGCCATGGGCCGCCCGCTGGACCGCGGCTAACTCCTGGCCGCCCGGGGCGGCGCCGGTCACCAGCACCCGCCGGACCCCGCGCCCGCCCGGCCGCTCCCGTAAGGCGGCCCGGAACACCTCGTTGTGCGGATAGGAGACGCCGGCGGCGGCCAGGACGCGCAGCCTGCCGTCCGCGACCCGGCCCGCGGCGACCGCCCCGGCCACCGCGGACCAGAACTCCCCGGCGGTCGTGGTGGCGGCCGCCGGTATGTGCTCGGCGGGGAAGCCCGCTCTGCGCAGCAGCGCCACGGCGGACGGGCCGACCGGGAAGACCCGCGTCAACTCCCCGAGCTCCTCGGTCGTCAGCGCCGGATGCCCGTCCCCGTCCTGGCCGTCCACCGTGTTCCGTCGCTCCTCGCCTGTGCTCGTACCGCTGTGTGCCCCCGCTTCCGTCCTTACTGAAGCGCGGCCAGGCGCAGCGGTTCCTCGAGCTCCTCCCGGAAGCGGTGCAGGGTGTGCCCCTCGCGCACCGTGGCGCCCACCGCGACCGCCGCCCGGCTCACCGCCCCGCGCGGTGCCCGCACCACCATGGCCAGCCGGTACGTGCCCCCGATGCGCACCGCGGAGGTGTGCCGGATCTCCCAGCCCGGGTCGGAGCGCAGCTCCCGCCGCGCCTCCAGACAGACCCGCTCGCCGAGGGCGGTGTCGCCACCGTCCTGGAATCCGAGCCGCGGGCCGAGGTGGGCCGCCGGTGCCGGTGCCGTCACCTCGGCGGTGAGCTGGCGCGGGGTCATGGACCAGGCCACCGGCTGGAAGACCGCGGTGCCCCGCCGCACCGGTTCCGCCGTGAGGCCGATATCGAGATTGATCGAGTGCAGGGCGGGGTCCGGCGCGTCCCGGGCGCAGGTCACCGACAGATGCACCAGGTAATAGACGGCGTTGTCCGCCTCGGTACGGAGGAAGTCCAGCAGCTCCGGATCCGGTCCGACGAGGTCGGCCGTGACCGGTAAGGCCACCGGCCCGCCCAGGACCACCCGCCCGGCCAGCCTCGGGCCGCTGGGCTGGGGTGTCTCCTCGGACAGCAGGGCCAGTTCGCGTTCGGGAAGTTCGGGGAGAATGACATCGATCATTTCGTGCCCCCTTCGCGGCTCAGGTGTTGTACAGCGCCTCGACCTCGACGGCGTACGCCTGTTCGATGGCCTTTCGCTTCAATTTCAGCGACGGCGTCAGCAGACCATGCTCCTCGGAGAACTGCGCGGCAAGTATCCGGAAGGTGCGAATCGACTCCGCCTGGGAAACGGTGGTGTTCGCCGCGACCACCGCACGCCGGATCTCGGTCTCCAGATCGGGGTCCCGGACCAGCTCGCCCGGCGGCAGCTCCGGCTTGCCGCGCATCGTCAGCCAGTGCGCGACCGCCTCCGAGTCCAGGGTGACCAGCGCCGCGACATACGGGCGGTCATTGCCCACCACGATGCACTGGGCCACCAGGGGATGCGCCCGCACCCGCTCCTCCAGGCCCGCCGGGGAGACCGACTTGCCGCTGGAGGTCACCAGGATCTCCTTCTTCCGCCCGGTGATGGTGAGATAGCCGTCGTCGTCCAGCGTGCCCAGGTCGCCGGTGGCCAGCCAGCCGTCGCGCAGCACCGCGTCGGTCGCCTTGGGATCGCCGAGGTAGCCCTCGAAGACCTGGCCGCCGCGCACCCACACCTCGCCGTCGTCGGCGAGGTGGACCGTGGTGCCGGGGATCGGCACGCCGACCGTGCCGAAGCGGGTCTGCTCGGGCGGGTTGGCGGTGGCGGCGGCGGTGGACTCGGTGAGGCCGTAGCCCTCGTAGATGATGACGCCCGCGCCCGCGAAGAACAGGCCGAGCCGACGCTCCATGCCCGAACCGCCCGACATCGCGTGCCGCACCCGGCCGCCCATCGCGGCGCGCACCTTGCCGTAGACGGCCTTCTCGAAGAATCCGTGCTGCACCCGCAGCGCGGCGCCCGGACCCGGCCCGGTGCCGAACGCCTTGGCCTCCTGCGCCTCCGCGTACCGCACCGCCACGTCCACGGCCTTCTCGAACACCCCCAGCTTGCCGTCCGCCTCGGCCTTGCGGCGCGCCGCCGCGAACACCTTCTCGAAGATGTACGGCACCGCGAGGATGAAGGTCGGCCGGAACGTCTTCAGATCGGGCAGCAGCGCGGCGGCCGAGAGCTTGGGCTGGTGACCGAGCTTGACCTTGCCGCGGACGGCGGCGACCTCCACCATCCGGCCGAAGACATGGGCGAGCGGGAGGAAGAGCAGGGTGGCGGCCTCGTCGCCCCGCTTGGAGTGGAAGGCCTCCTCGTACCGCTCGACGATGTTGTCGCATTCCGCCATCAGATTGGCGTGGGTGATCACACAGCCCTTGGGGCGGCCGGTGGTGCCCGAGGTGTAGATGATGGTCGCGGGCTGCTCGGGGGTCACGGCCAGCCGGTGCCGTTCCACCAGATCGTCCTCGACGGACTCCCCGGCCGCCAGCAGCTCCTCCAGCGCCCCCGCGTCCAGCTGCCACAGCTGCCTCAGATGCGGCAGCCGGCCGACCACCGAGCCGACCGTCATCGCATGGTCCTCATGCTCCACGACACAGGCGGAGACCCCCGCGTCATGCAGCATCCAGCAGACCTGCTCGGCGGAGGAGGTGGGGTACAGCGGGACGCTCTGGGCGCCGATGGTCCACAGGGCGAAGTCGAAGAGCGTCCACTCATAGCGGGTGGGGCACATGATGGCGACGCGGTCGCCGAACCGGACACCACGGGCCAGCAGGCCCTTGGCGAGTGCCGTCACCTCGTCCCGGAACTGGCCCGCGGTCACGTTCTGCCAGCCGCCGTCCGCCGTTTTGCGCGCCAGTGCAACCCGGAGGGGGTCGGAGTCCGCATGGTCGAAGACGGCATCCGCCAGTCCTCCGGCCTGAGGGGGCGTCGCCAACGGGGGGACGGTGAACTCGCGCAATACCTGCTCCTTGAAGCCGCTGGGCACAGCGCCGCGACCGTACCCGATCCGGCCCCCGATGCGGGAGAGGTGTTTTGTGCCCGGAACGTACGGAATGCCGGGCGGACAGTGAGGTGAAAGGGTATCAATCAGGCGTTGGCGAGGGCGGATTGCGTGGAGTCTGGTCCTATGCGCCGCGTGTGTGGCTCATATGTAACGGTCTTCTGCACGAAATCTCTCCGATCGTGGCACAGGCCCGGCCAGGATCGCGGCGGCGAGTCGCTCCGCGGCGGCGTGCGAGGCGTCCTCCCGCCGACGCTTTCCGTACAACAGTACGAAATCCACCGGGCCGAGGTCCGGCAGCCCGGCCCGTTCGGGGACCGGCGCCAGGCCCGGCGGAATCAGGCCATGGGTGTGGGCCATCACCCCGAGCCCGGCGCGGGCCGCCGCGACCAGGCCATTGAGACTGCCACTGGTGCATACGATCCGCCATGACCTGCCGTGTCGCTCCAGCACATCCAGCGCGCGGGCCCGGGTCAGCCCCGGTGGCGGGAAGACGATCAGGGGGAGCGGACGGTCCGGATCCAGCCGCAGCCGCTCGGCGCCGATCCACACCAGCCGGTCCCGCCACACCAACTGCCCGCCCGGCCGGTCCTCGGACCGCTTGGCCAGCACCAGATCCAGCTTGCCCGCCTCCAGCCGCTCGTGCAGCGTGCCCGACAGCTCGACGGTGAGCTCCAGGTCCACCTCGGGATGGTCGCGGCGGAACCCCTCCAGGATCTCCGGCAGCCGGGTCACCACGAAGTCCTCCGAGGCGCCGAAGCGCAGCCGGCCGCGCAGCCGGGTGCCCCGGAACCAGCTCGCCGCCCGCTCGTTCGCCTCCAGGATGGAGCGGGCGAACCCCAGCATCGCCTCGCCGTCCTCGGTCAGCTCCACCCCGTGGGTGTCGCGGGCGAAGAGCTGCCGTCCCACGGCCGCCTCCAGCTTGCGCACCTGCTGGCTCACGGTGGACTGGCGCACCCCGAGGCGGTCGGCGGCCTGGGTGAAGCTGAGGGTCTGGGACACCGCGAGGAACGTCCGGAGCTGGGCGGGGTCGTACATGGCGGCCACTGTACGCCGAGGCCATCACGGGACGCGATGACAGTCAGAGCGGTATGCGGGATTCCCGATGGCCTTGATCGGGAGCACTATGGAGCGGGCGCCGTCCGTGTCCAGAAAAGCCGGCCGAGAAAGAGCGAGAAAGAGAACGAATGCCCAGCCCGCACAGCCCGCACCGCCTGCACCGCCTGCGTCTGCGCAAGATCGCCCTTCCCGCCCTTCCCTCCTGGCTCCCCCTGGACGGCTTCATCCTCGGACTCATCGGCACCGTGGCGCTCGCCGTGCTGCTCCCGGTCAGCGGCCGGGCCGCCACCGTCACCGATGGGGCCACCACGGTCGCGGTCGGCTTCCTCTTCTTCCTCTACGGCGCCCGGCTCTCCACCCGTGAGGCGCTGGACGGGGTGCGCCACTGGCGGCTCCATCTGACCGTGCTGGTGTGCACCTTCGTCATCTTCCCGGCCCTCGGCCTGGCCGCGCGCGGGCTGGTGCCGTACGTGCTGACGCATCCCCTCTACACCGGGCTGCTCTTCCTGTGCCTGGTGCCCTCCACGGTCCAGTCCTCCATCGCCTTCACCTCGATCGCCCGGGGCAATGTGGCCGCCGCGATCTGCGCGGGCTCCTTCTCCAGCCTGCTCGGCGTGGTGGTCACCCCGGTGCTGGTCGCGCTGTTGCTGGGCGGCAGCGGAGGCGGCTTCTCGGCCGACTCGATGATCAAGATCGGGCTTCAGCTGCTGGCCCCCTTCCTCGCCGGGCAGCTGCTGCGTCGCTGGATCGGCGGCTTCATCTCGCGCCACCGGGCGGTGCTGCGGCTGGTCGACCGGGGCTCGGTGCTGCTCGTGGTCTACGCGGCGTTCAGCGAGGGCATGGTCCGGGGCATCTGGCACCAGGTGACCCCGGCGCGGCTGGCGATCCTGCTCGGCGTCGAGGCGGTGCTGCTCACGGTGATGCTCACGCTCACCTCGTACGGCTCGCGGAAGCTGGGCTTCGTCCGCGCGGACCGGATCACGATCGTGTTCGCGGGGTCCAAGAAGAGCCTGGCCGCCGGGCTGCCGATGGCGAGTGTGCTCTTCGGCGCCCAGGCGAGCCTGGCGGTGCTGCCGCTGATGCTCTTCCACCAGATGCAGCTGATGGTCTGCGCGGTGCTGGCCCGCCGCTTCGCGGCGCGGGCGCCGGAAGCGGCGGTGACGGGAGCCGAGAGCGGGTCGGAGGCCGCTCAGGCTCGTACGGACAGCGCGGACGACGTGGACAAGACCGCGCTGACCCGCGTCTGACCTCTGACGTCAGCTTTCGGCGGCCTGGTCTCCGGCGGTCTGGTCGTCGGCGGTCTGGTCGTCGGCAGGCGGCAGTGGCGGCTTGCGGGCGATGAGGGACGCCTGCGGGGTGGGTTCCCAGCGCTCCGGTTCCCGGAAGGTCCGGGCGCGGACCGGCAGTCCGGCCCCGGCCAGCAGCTCGGCGATCCGGTCCGGCTGCCACCGGCGGAAGGTCAGCGACACCTCATGGCCGAACGCCTCCGTGTAGACCCGTTGCTCGTCGCCCACCTGGAAGCCCACCAGCGCGTATCCACCGGGCGCCAGCACCCGGTGGAACTCGGCGAACACATCCGGCAGCCGCTCCTGCGGAACGTGGATCGTGGAGTACCACGCCACCACGGCGGCGAGGGTGCCGTCCGGGATGTCCAGGGCCAGCATCGACCCCTCCTCGAACCGCAGCCCGGGGTGTTCCCGCCGGGCCAGCTCCACCATCCGCGGCGACAGGTCGATCCCGTACACGGACAGCCCCAGACCGTGGAGATGCGCGGTCACCCGGCCCGGTCCGCTGCCCACATCGGCCACCGGTCCGCCCCCGGCGTTCCGCACCAGCTCGGCGAACCCGGCGAACACCGCCCGTTCCAGCGTCTGGGCCGCCAGTTCATCGCGGAAACGCTCGTCGTAGTCGATGGCCATGGCGTTGTAGGACGCCCGGGTGGAGTTGAGGAAGTCGGCTTCGGTCACGGCCGTACACCCTAGCGGGACGCACCGCGGCGGGCCTCGATGCCGGCCTCGTGGGGAGGCCGTTGTCAGACCCCTCTGGGAGGCTTCGGACATGACGACGCTCACGCTGCAACTGACCATCGACTGTGCCGAGCCACGCCGGATGGTGGCCTTCTGGTCCGAGGCCCTGGGCTATGTGCCCGAGCCCCCGCCGGGCGGCCACGCCACCTGGCGGGAGTACTGGACGGACATGGGCGTGCCCGCGGCGGAGCTGCCCCCCGGGGCCGGGGAGATCCCGGAGTCCATCGTGGATCCGGCGGGGCAGGGTCCGCGGGTGTGGTTCCAGCAGGTTCCGGAGTCCAAGGTCACCAAGAACCGGCTGCATCTCGATCTGAAGGTGGGCGGTGGGCGGGATGTGCCCCTCGTGGTCCGCACCGAGCGCGTC
Source organism: Streptomyces endocoffeicus (assembly GCF_016741935.1). Lineage (GTDB taxonomy): Bacteria > Actinomycetota > Actinomycetes > Streptomycetales > Streptomycetaceae > Streptomyces > Streptomyces endocoffeicus. The sequence continues at coordinate 31,947 of NZ_JAERRG010000013.1, forward strand.
ACCGCGACCGTGGACCGGCTGAAGAAGGCCGGAGCCACGGTCCAGCGGATCATGGACGAGCCGGGGATGGAGTACTACGCGGTGGTGCTCCAGGACCCGGAGGGCAATGAGTTCTGTGTCGTCTAGACAGGCGCCCCGAAGGGGCGCGGGGCTGGGTCGATGTGCGGCTCCGCCGCGTGGGGGGCTCCGCCCCTTAACCCCGGGGTCCAGGGGCGGAGCCCCTGCCACGCGGCGGAGCCGCATATCGGGAAGGGGCGGGGAGGGGAAAGATCCGCCGGACGTCCCTAGCCGTGGGATGACCGCACGCGGTCCAGGGGGAGGCGGACGAGGGCGCCGGAGTGGGGGTCGTCGAGCGGGGCGTTGAATTCGCGGACACGGCGCAGTTCGGTGTCGGACAGGGCACGGGCGTACAGCCGGAACTCATCGAGATCGCCCGTCATATGGGAGCGGCTGTCCACGGCCTGGCCGAGGTGGAGGCCGAAGGGCGCGGTGCGGCTCACGGTGCCCGGGGCGTCGGGGGCGGTGACCGCGGTGCCGCCGTCCACAGTGAGGGAGAGCCGTCCGCCGCTGCGGACGAGGGCGAGATGGTGCCACTGCCCGTCGTTGTACGCGGCGTCGGTGGACACCGAGGCGCTGGTGAAGGTGGCGAAGCCGTTGACCGTGGTCATCAGCGCCCGGATCCGGTTGCTCCCGGGCTCACCCCGCAGCCAGACCTGCGGCTGTTTGTTGCCGATGCCGCCCATCCACAGGAACGGATGCTGCCCGGAGGCGGCCGAGTAGCGGAACCACAGGCTCACGGTGAAGTCGCGGGTGCCCAGGGGCAGGGCGTTCCGGTACGGGACCCGTACGGCGTCGTCCGTGCCGTCGAAGGACAGCGCGTCGCCGAAGCGGCCGTCGTCGCGCCCCGCCGCGCCGCCGAGCACGGTCGCGGACCGGGCGCCGGGCGCGCGGTCATCGGTGGTGGGGGAGGGCGGCCGGCGGGAGCCCAGCCAGTCCTCGGTGAAGCGGGCGAAGCGGATCTCGTCACGGGCGTCCACCGCACCGCCCTCGTACAGCAGCCCCACCGTATCGCGGGAGACCGCGACCATGTCGGAGTACCCGGACCAGTCGGTGGTGACGACCTTGCCGCGGTCGACACCGTCCCAGGTGCGGGCCTCATCCCAGGAGGAGCGGACCATCATGGTGCGGCGGCGGTCGGGGTCGGCGGGGGCGGAGAAGAGCAGCCGGCTGTAGCCGTCGCGGGCCGGGTCGCGCAGCCGCAGGATCGAACCCTGCACCTGGGGGGTGGGCAGATCGGGGATGGTGCGGAAGGGCGCGGTGAAGCTCTGGCCGCCGTCCTGGCTGATGGCGTAGTCGCGGTGGCCGAGATCGGTGCCGTCCTGCTCCCGGCCGCTGACGTAGATCGAACCGTCGGCGCGCTCGACCAGCGTCATCTCGGACGGCTTCTGGCGGAAGGTGCCGTCCTCCGCGAGCGGGTAGCTGTCCACCGCGCCGATGCGCCAGCGGTTGCCGCCGTCGTCGCTGTAGGCGAGCGCGGCGTGGTTGTCGGTGATGCGGCCGCCGCTGAAGCTCTCGGTGTTGAGGGTGAAGACCAGCCGGCCCTTGTGGCGGCCGCGCTGGAGCTGGATGCCGTGGACGGGGCCGGTGGCGTACCAGGAGTTCCACTGGGCCGGCATCAGCGAGGAGCTCAGATCGCGCGGGGCCGACCAGGTGGCGCCGTTGTCGTCGCTGTACTGGAGGTGCGGGGAGCGGTCACAGGGGATGTCGCAGCTCTGGGAGTCGTCGCGGCCGGTGTTGTAGGTGCTGGCGAGCACGATGCGGCCGGTGCGCTGGTCCACGATGGGCGCGGGGTTGCCGTGGGTGTCACCGTCGCCGTCATTGACCACCTGGAGCGGGCCCCAGGTGCGGCCGCCGTCGGTGGAGCGCTTGAGGACCAAATCGATGTCCCCGGCGTCACCGCAGTTGTCGACCCGGCCCTCGGCGAAGGCCAGCAGGGTGCCGTCCTTGGCCTTGACGACCGCCGGGATCCGGAAGCAGGAGTAGCCCTGTTCCTGGGCAGACTTGAAGAGGACCTGTTGTTCGAAGCCGGAGTCGGCGCGGGCCGCGGACGCGGTGGAATCCGTGTCCGCGGCCCGTACCGGAAGCGGGATCAGGGCCAGCGCCGCGGCGGTGAGGAGCACGGAGGCGCGGCGCCGCCACGGTCTGGCACAGGAGCGGGGTGGTCTGCTGCGGGGACGTGTGCGGAGAACTGACGCCATGGTCACGGCCTGCCCTTCAGACTGCCTCGCGTTGAGGCATCGGCATCTGGACGTCGAGGCCGTCGGGCATCACGCCATGAGGCATCATGCCGTCAGGACATCAAGACATCCCATGTCTCACACATGACTGCGGCTGAAAGTGTCTCGTCCTGCGGTCGCCCGGGACAAGGACCGTGCGTCATATCCTCGTGACACTGCGCCAGTTGAGGTGAGGGCGGGGCGCGAGGGGGACGGTGCCCGCCCCCGGACGGCGCCCCGCTTCGGTCCGCCCATGGCCGTCCGACCCGCCGTGATGACCCGGTCCAGCAGCGATCGGGACAGCTCGAGCTCCTCGGCGGCCGAGGTCATCCGGTCCCGCTCCGCCCGCAGTTCACTCCCATGGGCGTCAGGGTTTACGGCCTCCGATCCCCTCGCACAGAACGCGGTCGATGAGGCCCTGCAAGGCCCGCTCGGCCCGCAGCACCTGCTCGTCATCGGCGGTCTTGCCGCTGGAGCTGATGGTCACCGAGCGCCGCCCGCCCTCGGTGAAGCCGGTGCGCACCGTGGCCCCTTCGAGGTCGCCGCCGTGGCCCCAGAGGTAGCCGCCGCAGCTGAGCGGCTGGCGCATCATCCCGAGCCCGTACTGGGCGTGCGGGAAGGCCACCTCGAAGTCCGGCCCGACGGGCACCGTCCGGCGCATCTCGGCCAGCTGCGCCGGGGGCAGCAGACGACCACTCAGCAGGGCGGTGAAGAACCGGTCCAGATCGCGGTCGGTGCTGATGATGGAACCGGCCGCACCGCCCCAGGAGACGTTCCGCAGCGTGGTGTCCGTCCAGCCGTCGGAGCCGGGGAAGCGCTGATACGTATGGGCGTACGGGCCCTTGATCCGCGGATCGTCCCCGGGCTCGGAGGTGCCGGTCAGACCCAGCGGGCGGATGACGCGGTCGCGGACCTCCTCCGACCATGAGTGGCCGGTGACCTTCTGGATGATCATTCCGGCGAGGACATAGCCGGGGTTGGAGTAGTTCCAGTCGGGCTTGGGGTCATCCGCCGGGGCGGGTGGGAAGTCGGGCCGGTGCTTCATCGCCCCGGCGACCACCCGCTCGGGGGAGACATGGTCGAACCGGGTCCGCTCGAAGTCCGCCGCCGAATCGCCGGTGTCCTCGCTGTAGTCGTAGTTGTGGATGCCACTGGTGTGCTGGAGCAGATTCCTGACGGTGATCCGGCGGCCGTCGTTGCCATTGCCGCTCACCACGCCCGGCAGCCACTTGTCCACCGGATCGCTCAGCGAGAGCCGCCCCTCGGCGACCAGTTGGAGGACGACCGTGGCCACGAAGGACTTGGTGACGCTCGCGGCCCGGTAATGCGCCCCGTACGGCATGGGGCGGCCGGTGTCACGCTCCGCCTCGCCCGCGCGGGCGTGGATCCGGCGGTGGCCGTCGCGCACCTCCACGGTGATGCCGATGAATCCGGCGTCCTCCAGCGTCCGGGCCACCGCACGCCGCAACTCGGCCTCGGTGAGCCGGCGGTCGGTGGAGGTGGCGGAGTCGGTGGAGCTGGTGGAGCTGGTGGAGTCGGTGGACGAGGTGGCGGAGGAGGCGGGGCCGGATTTCGGTGCTGTGGCGGCGGCCGGGACCGCGGCCGCACCGCCGAGGAGGGCGGCGGTGACGGCGGCGGCCGTGACGAGGCGTAAACGAGGGCGCTTCGTGGATGCGTTCATGTCTCACCAGCCTCCGGGGGACGGTGGTGCCCCGGCCATGCGGCAAGCCCCCGGGTTCGGGTGGGGGCAGCCCCATGGCCGGGCTTCGGTCGGGCTCCGGCCGAGCGTTGACCGGGCTCTTGCCGGGCGTTGACCGGGCTCTTGTCGGGCGCTGACCGGGCTCCGGCCGGGCGCGCGCTCGGTGCCGGTCAGGCCGACGAGCCGCTGTCCACCACGAGATCCGTGCCGACCACGGCGCCCGCCGCCGGTGAGGCGAGGTAGAGCACGGCCGCCGCGATCTCGTCCGCCTCCGCCACCCGGCCCAACGGAGTCTCGCTCTTCGCCCGCTCGGCGCGGTCGGCCTCGGTCTCACCCGGCAGCAGTGACATGGGGCCGTCGGAGGCGCCGGGGCTGACCGCGTTGATCCGGACGCCCTGATGGATGTGGTCGAGCGCGGCGATCCGGGTCAGTGTGGCGACCGCCGCCTTGGAGGTGCTGTAGGCGCCGAGGCCCGAAACCCGCAGATGGGCGCCGAGGTTGGAGGAGACATTGACGATCGCCCCGCCGCCGTGCTCCTTCATGTGTGCGATCTGGTGCTTCATGGACAGCCAGACACCGGTGACATTGGTGTGCAGCACCGCCTCCCAGTCCTCCTCGCTGACCTCACCGACGGGCCCCTTGCCGCGCAGTATCCCGGCGTTGTTGACGGCGATGTCCAGTCCGCCGAAGCGGGCGACGGCGCTGTGCACCAGCTCCCGGAGCTGCCCGGAGTCGGTCACATCGGCGGTCACGGCGGTGGCCCGGCCATCGGCGGCCTCGATCAGGCGGACCGTCTCGGCCAGGGTGGACTCGGTGCGGCCCGCGGCCACCACGGAGGCGCCTTCGGCGGCGAAGGCGAGCGCGATGGCACGGCCGAGACCGGTGCCCGCTCCGGTGACGAGGGCGGTCTTTCCGGTGAAGCGGTTCACTGCGTGGCTCCTTGAGGAAGAGAGGAGGGATGGGAGGGACCGGACGGACGGCTCCGCTGGACGCGGAGGTTCAGGGCGGCGACGAGGGCGAGCGCGGCCCCTGTCGCGGTGAGGGAGACGGCATCGCTGCCGAAGGTGAGCACGATGGCGAAGACCACGGTCGGGCCGAGCTCCATCGCGGTGTTCAGCGCCCCGCCCGCGAGCCCGGTCCGCTCATGCGGCACCCCGTGGGTGGTGAGCACGGCGGCCCCGGCGAAGGACGCGGCGGCACCGGCCGGCAGCACCACCAGCCCCGGCAGCAGCGCTGAGGCGTACGGAGTGTGCGGGTCGAGTCCGGTGAGGGCGAGCAGCACCAGCCCGGCCCCGGCAGTGGCCAGCCCGGCGGTGGTGACCACGCGGGGGCCGAGGCGGGCTATCAGCGGCCCGGCCGCCCGCCCCGAGGTGAGCAGGGCGATGGCGAACGGCACAAAGGCGGCCGAGGTCCGCAGCGGCGACCAGTCACGGTCCTGCTGGAGATGGAGCGAGAGGGTCACAAAGGTCATCGCGGTCGCGCAGGCGCTGAACGCGATGGCCGCGAGGGCGAGCGCCCGCCGCCGGTCCAGCAGGAAGCGCGGCGGCAGCAGCGGATCGCCCGCCCGGCGCTCCGCGTACCAGAACGCGATGAGCAGCGCGGCCCCGATGAGCAGGGGCACCAGCACCCCGGCCGACGACCAGGGCAGGGCGTCGGTGGCCACGAGCCCATAGCTGGCGAGCGTGATTCCGGCCGTGGCCAGCAGCGCGCCCGGCAGATCGAGCGCCCGGCCCCGGCTCGGCGGGGTGTCCGGCAGCAGCCGGGGCGCGAGGACGAGGGCGGCCACGGCCACCGCCGGCGGCACGGCGAAGCTCCAGCGCCAGGACAGCAGCTCGGCTATGACGCCGGAGAGCAGATTGCCCGCGGTCGCGCCGAGCACGGAGAGCCCGCCCCAGGTCGCCATCGCCCTGCCGTAGGCGGCGGGAGCGGGGAAGACGGCGCGCAGCACGGTCATGGCGGCGGGTGCTGTCAGGGCCGCGCCCGCACCTTGGGCGAACCTGGCCGCGAGCAGGGTCCCGATACCGGGGGCGAACGGGGCGGCGGCCGAGGCGGCGGCGAAGAGGATGAGCCCGGCGGTGAGGGCCCGCCGCCCGCCGTAGCGGTCGGAGAGGCGCCCGCCGAAGAGCAGCAGCCCGGCGAAGGTCAGCCCGTAGGCGGCGCTGAGCAGGATCAGATCGGCCCGCTCCAGACCGAAGGCGCGGCCGATCTCGGGCAGCGGCACGGCGATCGCCGCGAGCGTGAAGATCAGGGTGACCTGGACAGAGCCGAGCAGGGCGAAGGCCCGGCGATGGTGGGTCGTGATGGTGGTGGAGTCTGTGTCTGTGTCTGTGTCTGCGTCTGTGCCGGTGTCGCACGGGGTGTCGGTGACGGTCATCTCTCCCCCAATATTTGACCGATCGTTTTAATATGAGGGCATGCGAATGGGCTCTGTGCGACTCCCGTGATCGTGGGAAATCAGTCCAGCAGTGCCAACGCCTGCTCCGCCGCGTCCCGCACCCGAGCCGGGTCGTCCGACGCCTTGCCGACCACCCGCAACCCCTGCATCAGCACGAACAGCATCCGCGCCAGCGCGCGGGGGTCGCGGTCCTCGGGGAGCTCCCCCTGGGCCTGGGCCCGTATCAGCGCGGAGTGCAGCGGGGTCTCCACATGGTCCCAGCTGATCTCCACCCGGCGGGCCGCCGCCGGGTCATGCGGGGCCAGCTCGGCCGCCGTGTTGGTCACCAGGCAGCCGGCCAGCCGCATCTCCGGGGAGGCGGCCTCCTCGGCGAAACGGCGCACCAGCGCCCGCACCGCGGGCAGCGCCGGACCGGGCTGGGACAACTCGGCCAGCAGGGACGGGTCGCGCGTCTCCGCATAGCGGTCCATGGCCTTCAGGTACAGCTCGTGCTTGCTGCCGAAGGTCGCGTAGATACTGGCGCGGCCGATGCCGAGATAGTCGACGAGGTCCGCCATCGAGGTCGCTTCGTAGCCGCGCTGCCAGAACAGCTCGAGAGCCGATTGCAGGGCGGCCTCTGGATCGAATTCCTTCGTTCTGGCCATGACCCAACCGTAGCACCTAACCAGAACGAGCGGTCAAGAACACTTTCGAGTGAAAGCCCGGGTGCGGAACGTATGTACGGGGCTGCGGGGCCGCGGGGCGACGGGGCTACCGGGCCCGGTAGGGGCCGGCCGACGCAGGGGGCGCTCCCCGTCGGCCGGCCCGCCAACCCGTGCAGCGGGCGGACCGCTTCTCAGGCCCCGCCGACCGCTGTCCGCAGGGCGAGCCGCTGCTCTCCCGCGTACACGTTCATCGAGGTGCCGCGGAGGAAGCCGACCAGGGTCAGCCCCGTCTCCGCCGCCAGATCCACCGCCAGCGAGGAGGGCGCCGACACCGCCGCCAGCACCGGGATCCCCGCCATCACGGCCTTCTGCGCCAGTTCGAACGAGGCGCGTCCCGAAACCATCAGCACCGACCCCGACAGCGGCAGCAGGCCCTGCTGGAGCGCCCGCCCCACCAGTTTGTCCACCGCGTTGTGCCGCCCCACGTCCTCCCGCAGGTCCAGCAGCTCACCGTTCGGGCTGAACAGCGCCGCCGCGTGCAGACCGCCGGTCCGGTCGAAGACGCGCTGCGCCGCGCGGAGCCGGTCCGGGAGCACGGAGAGCGTCTCCGGCTCGATCCGGACGGCGGAGCCCCCGGCGTCCTCGAGGCCGTCCGCCAGCGGCCAGCGCGCGGTCGTCCGCACCGCGTCCAGGCTGGCCTTGCCGCACAGACCGCAGGACGACGTCGTGTAGACATTGCGCTCGAGCGTGATGTCCGGGACCGGCACGCCCGGGGCCAGCGTCACATCCACCACGTTGTAGGTGTTGTAGCCGTCCTCGGTCGCGCCCGCGCAGTAGACGATGTTCGCCAGCTCGTCCGCGCGCCCGAGGACGCCCTCGCTCACCAGGAATCCGGCGGCGAGGGCGAAGTCGTCGCCCGGCGTGCGCATGGTGATGGCCAGTGGTTTCCCGTTCAGCCGGATCTCCAGCGGCTCCTCCGCCACGAGGGTGTCCGGCCTGGTGCTGACCGCCCCGTCCCGGATGCGGATGACGCGGCGTCGCTCGGTGACCCGTCCCATGTCGATCAGTCCCGGTTCTGTGCGTGGTTCTGTACGTGCTGGTATCCGAAACGGCCCTTGATGCACAGGTTCCCGTGCGTGACGGGATTGTCGTGCGGCGAGGTGACCTTCACGATCTCATTGTCCTGCACATGGAGGGTGAGATTGCAGCCCACACCACAGTAGGCGCACACTGTGGTCGTCTCCGTCTGGGCCGCCTCGTCCCACGTCCCGGCCGTCCGCATGTCGAACTCCGTCTTGAAGCTCAGCGCGCCGGTCGGGCACACTTCGATGCAGTTGCCGCAGTAGACGCACGCGGAGTCGGTGAGGGGCGCGTCGTGCTCGGTGGAGATCCGGGCGTCGAAGCCGCGGCCCGCGACCGCGATCGCGAAGGTGTTCTGCCACTGCTCACCACAGGCGTCCACGCATTTGTAGCAGAGGATGCATTTGTCGTAGTCGCGGACGTACAGGTCGTTGTCGACCTTCGGCTCCTCGTCCACCCGGGCCGCGTCCGCGCCGAAGCGGTCCGGCTCGGCCCCGTACTCCTCGATCCACTCGGCGGCGCGCGGGGTCGTGGACATATCGGTGGAGGAGGCCAGCAGCTCCAGGACGACCTTACGGCTGTGCCGGGCCCGCTCGGTGTCCGTACGCACCTCCATGCCCTGCTCCACCCGGCGGGAGCAGGCGGGGGCGAGGGTGCGGGCGCCCTCCACCTCCACCACGCACACCCGGCAGGCGTTCTTCGGAGTGAGCGTGTCGCCCTGGCACAGGGTCGGGATGTCCTTGCCCGCGGCGCGGCACGCGTCCAGCAGGGTGCTGCCCTCCGGGGCGCGGACCGGTTCGCCGTCCAGGGTGAGGTCGACCAGTCGGCGCGGGGGTCGCAGCGGTATCGAGGTCACTTGAAGGCTCCCAGGCGGTCGATGGCGGACTCCACGGCGTTCCAGGCGGTCTGGCCCAGACCGCAGATCGAGGCGTCCCGCATGGCCTGGCCGACCTCGCGCAGCAGCGCGATGTCCCCGGCCGCGGCGGCGCCCGTACGGTCCTTGAGCCGGTGCAGCGCCTCCTCCTGCCGTACGGTGCCCACCCGGCAGGGGACGCACTGGCCGCAGGACTCGTCGCGGAAGAACTCCGCGATGCGCAGCAGGATGCGGGGCAGCTCCACGCCGTCGTCCAGCACCAGCACCACCCCCGAGCCGAGCGTGGTGCCCGCGGCGCGCGTGCCCTCGAAGGTGAGCGGGACGTCCAGTTCGTCGGGGCGTACGAATCCGCCCGCGGCGCCGCCGAGCAGCACCGCGCGCAGGGTCTCGGGCGGCCCCGCGAGTTCCAGCAGCTCCCGCAGCGTCGCCCCGAACGGCAGCTCGTAGACGCCGGGCCGGGCGACCGTGCCGGAGACGCAGAACAGCTTGGTGCCGGTCGAGGTGTCGGTGCCGGTACGCGCGTACGCCTGTGCGCCCTCGGTCAGAATCGGCAACACATTGACCAGCGTCTCCACGTTGTTGACCGCGGTCGGCTTGCCGAACAGCCCCTTCTCGACCGGGAAGGGCGGTTTGCTGCGCGGTTCACCGCGCCGCCCCTCGATCGAGTTGAAGATCGCGGTCTCCTCGCCGCAGATGTACGCGCCCGCGCCGCGCCGGATCTCGATGTCGAACGCGAACCCCTGGCCCATGACGTCCTTACCGAGGAAGCCACGGGCCCGGGCCCGGTCGATGGCGGTGCGCAGCCGGCGCAGCGCCCGGGGGTACTCGCCGCGCAGATACAGATAGCCGCGGTGGGCCCCGGTGGCGTAGCCCGCGACGGTCATGGCCTCGATGAGGGCGTAGGGATCGCCCTCCATCAGGGCCCGGTCCTTGAAGGTGCCCGGTTCGCTCTCGTCGGCGTTGCAGACCAGATAGTGCGGATGGTCGGGCTGCTGGGCGGTGGCCGACCACTTCCGCCCGGTCGGGAACGCGGCCCCGCCCCGCCCGACCAGACCCGCCTCGGTCACCTCCCGGATCACCCCGGCGGGCCCGAGCGCGAACGCGCGCCGCAGGGCCGCGTATCCGCCGTGGGCACGGTAGTCGTCCAGCGACCCCGGGTCCACCACCCCGACCCGGCGCAGCAGCACCAGGCCGTCGGCGCCGGCCTGGGGGACCGCGGCCACCGCGGGCGGCTCGGCCGCCGCCGCGTGCGGCGCCGACGCCGCCTCGGCGACCGCCTCGGCGGTGGCGGGGGCGACGACCGCGGTCCGCGGGGCCTCGCCCGCGCGGATCACCAGGGCCGCCGGGGCGCGCTCGCACAGGCCCAGGCACGGGCTGGGCTGCCAGACGGCCCCGGACCCCGCCGAGCCCGCCGGGCCCACGTCCCGTTCGAGCTCCGCGCACACCTCGGCGGAGCCCCGGGCCGCGCACGCCAGATCCGTACAGACGTGGACGACGGTCGCCGGACGGGGTTTCACCGCGAACATCGCGTAGAAGGTCGCCACTCCGTAGCCCTCGGCCGGAGGGACCGTCAGCCGGCGGCACAGATAGTCCAGGCCGCCCTCGCTGATCCAGCCCACCCGGTCGTTGAGGGCGTGCAGCCCGGGCAGCAGCAGATCGCGCCGCTCCCGTGCCTCGCGGCCGCCGCGCGCCCAGCGCAGATCCGTGTCCGTACGGTCGTCCGCGCCCTCCCAGGCGGACTCGGGCGGGCCGAGCAGCGCGTCGACCGCCGCCCGCTCCTCGTCCGTGGGCTTGCTGTCACCGAATCGCAGATCCACGATCAGCTCCTTACGGCGGTCACGGGAATCTTCTCGATCCTTATGGCCGACGCCTTGAACTCCGCCGTCCCCGCGATGGGGCAGTTCGCCTCGATCGTCAGGGAGTTGGTGTCCACCTCGTCGGGGAAGTGCATGGTCATGAAGGCGAGCCCCGGCCGCAGCCCGGGATCGATCCACACCGGTGCCACCACCGAACCGCGCCGCGAGGAGACCCGCACCCGCTCCTCGGCCTCCACCCGGTAGCGGGCCGCGTCCTCCGGGCACAGCTCGATGTACTCGCCGCGCCGCAGCGGAGAGGCGAAACCCCCGCTCTGCACCCCGGTGTTGTACGAGTCCAGGCGCCGCCCCGTGGTGAGCCGGATCGGGAAGGCGTCATCGGTCAGATCGACCGGCGGATCGTGCTTCACCGGTCCGAAGGGGGCGAGCGGGCCGCGCAGCGCCGGATCGCTCTCCCACAGGCGGCTGTGCAGATAGGTGGGCTCGAGACGGTCGGTGCTGGGGCAGGGCCACTGGATGCCCTGGTGCTCCTCCAGCCGCTCATAGGTCATGCCGAAGTGGTCAGGGGAGACGTCGCGCAGCTCGTTCCAGACCTCCTCCGCGCCCTCGAACTTCCAGTCGTGGCCGAGCCGCCGCGCCAGCTCGCAGATGATGTCGATGTCCTCGCGCGCCTCGCCCGGCGGCTCCACGGCCTTCCGCACCCGCTGGACGCGCCGCTCGCTGTTGGTGGTGGTGCCCTCCGTCTCGCACCAGCCGGCGGTCGCCGGGAGCACCACATCGGCCAGCTCGGCGGTCCGGGTGAGGAAGATGTCCTGCACCACCAGGTGCTCCAGCGACTCCAGCCGCCGGACGGCCTGCTCGGTGTCGGCCTCGGACTGGGCCGGGTTCTCGCCGACGCAGTAGACGGCGCGCAGTTCGCCCGCCTCCATGGCCTCGAACATCTCGGTGAGGTTCAGTCCGTAGCGCGGCTGGATGACCACGTCCCAGGCGCGCTCGAACTTGGACCGGATGGGCGGGTCCAGGATGTCCTGGAAGCCGGGCAGCCGGTTGGGGATGGCGCCCATGTCGCCGCCGCCCTGCACGTTGTTCTGGCCGCGCAGCGGCTGGAGCCCGCTGCCGTACCGGCCGACATGGCCGGTCAGCAGGGAGAGGTTGATCAGCGCCCGGACGTTGTCGGTGCCGTTGTGGTGCTCGGTGATGCCGAGCGTCCAGCACAGCTGGGCGCGTTCGGCGGTGGCGTAGGCGTGCGCGAGATCGCGGATGGCGTCCGCCGGGACGCCGGTGACCTTCTCGGCGACGCTCGGCGTCCAGGGCTCCACATGGGCCGCGTACTCCTCGAAGCCGGTGGTCGCGCGCTCGATGAAGGACCGGTTGGCGAGCCCCGCGTGGATGATCTCGCGGCCCACGGCGTGGGCGAGCGGGATGTCGGTGCCCACGTTCAGCCCCAGCCAGCTCTCCGCCCATTCGGCGGTCGAGGTGCGGCGCGGATCGACGGCGTACATCCGGGCGCCGTTGTGGATGCCCTTGAGGACGTGATGGAAGAAGATCGGGTGCGCGAAGCGGGCGTTGGAGCCCCACATCACGATGAGGTCGGTGTCCTCGACCTCCGCGTACGACGAGGTGCCGCCGCCGGAGCCGAAGACGGCGGACAGCCCCGCGACGCTGGGCGCGTGGCAGGTGCGGTTGCAGGAGTCGACGTTGTTGGTGCCGATCACCACCCGGGTGAACTTCTGGGCGACGTAGTTCATCTCGTTGGTGGCGCGGGCGCAGGAGAACATGCCGAACGCGTCGGGCCCGTGGGCCGCCGTCACGGCCCGGAACCCGGCGGCGGCCCGGCTGAGCGCCTCGTCCCAGGAGGCGCGGCGGAGCTCTCCGCTCACCGAGTCCCGCACCAGGGGGTGGGTCAGTCGCGGGTACTGCTTCTGCTGTCGGTTGCGTTGGCGGTTACGGGCCACGACGGGCTCCTTACGGCGGTCACGCCGTCATGCGGCGTCCGGAAGACCGGCGCCGGTGCTGGTCGCCGCGAGCAGATCGGCGAGGGCGTGCACGGCGCGCAGGGTGGGTACGGGGGTGCCGGTGAGACCGGCGAGTTCGACGACGGCGGCGAGCAGTACGTCGAGTTCGAGCGGCTTGCCCTTCTCCAGGTCCTGGAGGGTCGAGGTCTTGTGGTCGCCGACGCGCTCGGCGCCGGCCAGCCGCCGTTCGATGGAGATGGCGGGGTGGCAGCCGACGGCGGCGGCGACGGCGAGCGTCTCCCGCATCATCGCCTCGACGAGCGCGCGGGTGTCGGAGTGGCGGCAGATCTGGCCCATGGTCGCGCGGGCGAGCGCGCTGATCGGGTTGAAGGAGATATTGCCGAGCAGCTTGATCCAGATGTCCTTGCGCAGATCGTGCTCGACAGGGCATTTGAGCCCGCCCGCGGACATCGCCTCGCTGAACTCGACGCAGCGCCGGGAGACGCTGCCGTCGGGCTCGCCGATGGAGAAGCGGGTGCCCTCCAAGTGGCGTACGACGCCGGGCGCTTCGATCTCGGTGGCCACGTAGACGACACAGCCGATCGCGCGTCTTCGGGGAAGCGTGGCCGAGACCGCGCCGCCCGGGTCGATGGATTCGATCCGGTGGCCGGCCAACGGGCCGTCGAGCCCGTGGAAATACCACCAGGGGATTCCGTTCTGGGCCGCGATGACGGCCGTACGGTCATGGAGCAGGGGGTGTACGAGCGGCCCGCACGCCGCGTACGAGGTGGCCTTCAGGCCCAGGAAGACGTAATCGACCGGGCCGATGTCGGCCGGATCGTCGGTGGCGGCCGGGTGCGCGGTGAAGCCGAGGTCCGGACGGTCGCTGCGCACTATCACGCCACCCGCCCGCAGCGCCGCCAGATGCGGCCCACGGGCGAGTAGATGGACCTCGGCGCCCGCGCGGTGCAGGGCGGCTCCGACGAAGGCGCCGATCGCACCGGCGCCGACTACTGCGACTTTCATGGTGGGACTCTCCGTTCGGTTGAGGGGACCGAGCGTGTGAGTATCGTCGACAGAATATTGAATACAGTATGCCCGAGAAGAGGGTCAAGGAGTCGGACGACACCTCAACCCTCTTCCGGTTTCCCGGTGATGGACCCTCGGACGGTGAAGACAGCTCGGACCGTGAAGAGCTCAGCCGGCGGAGCGAGGTCAGCCGACGGAGTGAGCTCAGCCGGTGAAGAGCTGGGTGGCCTTCCGGACGAGTTCGTAGACCCCGTACCCGAAGGGCAGCACCACCCAGGCCCAGACGGCCACGGTCAGCGCGGTGCGGTTCCTGGTGGGCTCGGTCATCGGTCCCCTCCCTTCTCGGCGGGCGCCGCCTCGGGCTCGGCCGCCGCGGGGGCCGGTTCGTGGAAGCGCGGATGGACCGGCCTTATCAGCTCGTTGGCGATGAAGCCGACGACCAGCAGCGCGATCATGATGGTGAGCGAGAGCGAGTACAGCCCGGGGCCGGTCTTCCCCGCCTCTTCCTGGTGGTCGGCCACCTTGTTGACGATGTACGGGCCGAGGACCCCGGCCACCGACCAGGCGGTGAGCAGCCGCCCGTGGATCGCGCCCACCTGATACGTGCCGAACAGGTCCTTCAGATACGCCGGAACGGTCGCGAAGCCGCCGCCGTAGAAGGAGAGGATCACCAGGGCGCACACCACGAACAGAGGCTTTGAGGAGTCCCCGAGCTGTGAGATGGCCAGATACATCAGCGCGCCCACGCCCAGATAGACCCGGTACATGTTCTTGCGTCCGATGAGGTCGGAGGTGGACGACCACAGCAGCCGCCCGGCCATGTTGGCCGCCGACAGCAGGGCGACGAAACCGGCCGCCGCGGTGACGGACACGGGGGTGTCGGTGTCCTTGAAATAGTCGCCGATCATGGGCGCGGCCTTCTCCAGGATGCCGATGCCCGCCGTCACGTTCATGCACAGCACCACCCACAGGAACCAGAACTGCGGGGTGCGGATGGCGTTGCGCGCGGAGACGTCGGCCGTGCTGATCATGTGCCCCTGCTCCTGCGGCGGCTCCCAGCCGGCGGGCCGCCAGCCCTCGGGCGGTACGCGCACCAGCAGCACGCCGAGGGTCATGAACACCGCGTAGGTCACGCCGTGGACCAGGAAGGTGGCGGCGATGCCGCCGTTGTCGGTGCCGAAGTGCTCCAGCAGCTTGCTGGACCAGGGCGAGGCGATCAGTGCCCCGCCGCCGAAGCCCATGATGGCGATGCCGGTGGCCATGCCGGGCCGGTCGGGGAACCACTTCATCAGCGTGGAGACGGGGGAGATGTAGCCGATGCCCAGCCCGATCCCGCCGATGAAGCCGTAGCCGAGGACCACCAGCCAGTACTGGCTGGTGGCGGCGCCGAGCGAGGCGACGAGGAAGCCGGAGGAGAAGCAGACGAGGGAGACGAACATCGCCCAGCGCGGGCCGTTGCGCTCCACGAGCGTGCCGCCGAAGGCGGCGGACAGGCCGAGCATCACGATGCCCAGCTGGAAGGGGAGCGCGCTGGCCGTGCCCGAGAGGTCCATCGAGGACTCCAGGGGCGGCTTGAACACGCTCCACGCGTAGGCCTGGCCGATGGAGAGGTGGACGGACAGGGCGGCGGGCGGCACCAGCCAGCGGCTCCAGCCCGGTGGGGCCAGAGTGCGCGAGCGATGGAGCGGGCCGACGCGATCATTGGTGAGCATGTGCCCGGACTTTAAGGATTCAACGAGTCGATGACTAGACGTCAAAGCGCCTGGGATGTGTCGGCGGCGTGGACGGGTTGGGTAAACTGTAGACAATAACCAATTCACGCATCCGTGAATCCGGACATCCGGTGAACAGCGAGCCAGAGGGGGCGCGATGCTGTCCAGAGGACTGCCGCAGGGCGCGATGCCGAAGCTGGAGCGGCCCGGGCCACTCCGTGAGCGCGTCTACGAGGCGCTGCTCGAACTCATCACCACCCGCGCCCTCCGCCCTGGCCAGCACCTTGTGGAGAGCGAGCTCGCCGGCCAGCTCGGCGTCTCCCGCCAGCCGGTGCGCGAGGCCCTCCAGCGGCTCAACACCGAGGGCTGGGTCGATCTGCGGCCCGCCCAGGGCGCGTTCGTCCACGAGCCCACCGAGGAGGAGGCCGATCAGCTCCTTACGGTACGCACGCTCCTCGAGGCCGAGGCCGCCCGGCTGGCCGCGGCCGGGGCCGACGAGACCGGCGTCGCCGCCCTGGAGGACCTGTGCGCGAAGGGCGAGCGCGCGGTCCTGGACGACGATGTGGACGGCGCGGTCGCGGCCAACGCCGAATTCCACGCCAAGGTGATGGAACTGGCCGGAAACGCGGTCCTGTCCGAACTGGCCGCCCAGGTGGACCGCAGGGTCCGCTGGTACTACACCCCGGTCGCCCGCCAGCGCGGCAAACAGTCCTGGATCGAGCACCGCGAGCTGATCGCGGCCATCACCGCGGGCGACCAACACGGCGCCACGGCCGTCATGCGCGCCCACACCGAACACACCCGCCGCACCTACCACGACCGCGAGCGTCCCTGACCCGATCCGGGGGTCCGCTGATCCGCCGGTCCTGTTACGGGTTGGGCGACCGGCTGTTACAGAGCGGTGGCGGGACTGTCGGTGCCCGGGGCCATACTGAGATGGGTCGGGCCTCCGACGCGGGGCCCGCTCGACGGAACCATGGCGACTACCCAACGGGGGTGGGTTCGTGAAGTTCGACATGGGCAGTTCCACGCTGTCAACGCTGACGTCCCAGACATCCGGATCGAGTGATGACCTGGGGGCGCTCATCCGCCAACTGATCGCCGCGGCACAGCCGCTGGAGGGCCGTTTCAACGGCTCGGGCAAGGCGGCGTTCGACCAGTTCAAGCAGAACGCGGACGAGATCACCGCGGCGCTCAACGGCTCGCTCCGGGACATCCTGGGCGGTCAGTCCGGGATGGACAAGGCATTCGGCAGCGGTGACGTGGAGTCGGCGGACAACGCGCGGCAGACCATGGCCGCGGCCAATTTCGACGCGGCCCGCTTCGGCGGCCGGTGAACACGGCGGGGGTGACGAGCGATGGGGAATCAGGATCGGCGCAGCTATGACACGGGGGCGTCGGGTGAGGTGCAGGGCAGCCTCGGCGTGGTGATCGGGCAGCTGGAGCGGGTGCTCACCGACCGGGACCGGGCCGTGAAGGCGGCCATGGCGGACTTCACCGCCGACGGTGTGGCGGACGAATACCACGGCAAGGAAGCGCGGTGGAACAAGGCCGCCGCCGAGGTGCGGCAGATCATCCAGCTGGTGAAGTCCACGCTGGAGAAGAACGACGGCACCGCCCAGCAGACGCTGTCCCGGGCCAAGGCCGCAGTGGACGCCATCGGCTGAACTCGCGCGACACCGCGCGCCGTTGAGGCTGAAAGGGGGACGTGGTGGGGAAGCCTGAGGACGGCTGGGACATCGACACCAGTGGGGTGCGCGGTGTCCTTCTCAAGACCGGACATGTCGCCGACGACATCGAGGGCCAGGCGAAGTCGTACGGCAAGCACCTGCTGAGCGTCGCGAAGTCGGCGGGCACGCTGAGCATGGGGTGCGGGCCCAAGCCCGAGGGCGGGCCCGTCGCCGCCGCACTGGTCGAGTTCGAGCAGAAGACAGAGAACGACATCAAGTACATCGCCGCGCGCTCCGGCAAGTCGATCAAGGGTGCGGCGACCGCCACCAAGGAGTACGTCGGGGGCGACCTCGCCATGGCGGCGCACGCCCAGCGCGAGGCGTTGAAAGCACCCGATCTGAACCCTCCGGGTCAACACCATCGGAACGGTCCGAGATGATCAGTCTGGATGGCATTCCCGAATTCACGGGAAACCTGGAGCAGTTGGAGAAGGACGCTCCGGCGCTGAAGACGGACGCCGGTCACATCCGTAAGACCGGCCAGGGGGTCCACGACCAGTTCCAGGGCCTGTCGGCGTACTACACGGCGCCCGAGGCCGAGCAGCTGTTCGCGACCACCAGGCCGGTCAAGGAGAAGGCCGACGGGTTCGCGACCGGGCTGGAGGCCGTCAGCGGCGCCCTGAGCGCATACGCCACCGAGGTGCGGCCGATCGTCGAGCGGCTCAAGCGGCTCAGGGCGGACGCCGCCGAGTTCATCAGGGAGAACGGGGGCGACGACGACTGGAAGCACGACGGGGACAAGGTCCAGCACAACAATGATCTGATGGCCGACGTGGGCGAGGCCACGGCCGCGTTCGAGGCCGCCGAGCGGAGCTGTGCCAACAAGATCAGTGCTCTGGTCGGCGGCACCCACTGGGTGGTCGACGACGGTACCCACAAGCCGGGGATGTACGGCTACACGGCCGATGTCTTCCAGCACGCGGAAAAGACGCCGTGGGGCACCCAGGAGTCGGAGACGCACCACTGGTACGAGTTCGGCCACTGGATCAAGAGCTTCGTCTGGGACGGCTTCATCGTCGACGGCGTCTGGGGCACCATCCGGGGCCTGGGCACCATGGTCGGCGTCGACGGCTGGGACGCCTTCAAGAACTCCTGGGCGAACCTCGGCAAGCTGGCCGTGGGCCTGTCGCTGAACACGCTGGTGCCGGGCTGGTTCGCGACGCCCGACTCCATGTTGCCGGGGTTCCTCAAGAGCACCAAACACACCATGATCAACGCCGGTAAGGCGATGGTGGCGTGGGACGAGTGGGGCAAGAACCCGGCGCGCGCGGCGGGCGGGGTCACGTTCAACGTGCTCACGGCCATCGCCACGGACGGCGCGGGGTCCGCCGCCAAGTCGGGCGCCGTCGCGCGGACGCTCAGCGTGGCGGGGAAGGTCGGCAAGGTCGTGGACCCGATGACCTACGTCTTCAAGGGCGCGGGCATCGGGCTGTCCAAGCTCAAGGTCGGCGACCTGGTGAGCCATCTGAGGAATTTGCGCGCCGGGAGCGGTGTGCAGCTGCCGGACGGCTCGCTCAAACTTCCGGACGACACGGTCTTCCGCCCGGACGGCTCGGTCAAGCTGCCCGACGGCAGCGTCCTGCACAAGAACGGCGCCCTCGAACTCCCCGACGGCACCGTGCACCACCCGGTGCACGAGCCGTCCGCCGCCGAACGGCAGGCGCCGGGCGCGGCCCAGCACCCCCGGCAGCGGGAGCTCGCCCATGTGGGTGCCCCCGGCCGCGAGGTGGGCCGCGCCCCCGACGACCTGGGGCCCCGCGCGAGCAAGGACGATCCGAACGACCCACCGAACGACCCGCCCGAGAAGCACACCCCCACCACGAGCGGCGGCTCCCACCCCACCACCCACGACACCGGTACCCCCACCCACGACCCCGCCGCCCCGGGCGGTGGCAGCGGCCCGGGTGGCGGCGGTGGTCCTGGGGGCGGCGGCCCCCACGACCCGGGTGGCCCTGGTGACACTGGTGGTCCCCATGAGTCGGGCGGTCCAGGTGACGACGGGCAGCCGTCGGGTCAGCGCGGATGGAAAGCGAGGGATGACATCGTCGGCTCGGCTCGGGGCAAGACGCTTCTGCCGCCTAATCGGCGACATTCGCTCAGCGGCGTGAAGCACGGGAAGGTCGTCCAGGAGAACACCATCATCCGGCCGGAGTTCAAGGACGCGGTGAACAAGGATATCGCCGACATCGCGGCCGGCCGGGCTGAGTTCAATCCTCGCACCCAGCACTACACCATTAACGGCAGAAGCTACGGGGTTGAGCCGAGCGGTAGGGTATTCCCGGTGTCCGGACCCGGTCTGGTCCCCATGAATCGGGTGGAGTATGAAGCGTTGAAGGCAATCATGAAGGTCAATGGTGACCTGGGCAAACTCGAAAAGATGTTTTCCAACGCGCCGAAGTTCACGGAAAACCCTGGTGCCGTCCAGAAGGCGATCGACATGTATCGGGAATACTACTCATGATGTACAACCTCCTGGTTCCGGGTGAGCGTGTACCCGAGCGGCTGGATGCGGTGCTGTCCGGGGCGTTCGGAGTCCCGGTGGCGGATGTGGACGTCTCCGACGAGTCCGAGGTGGAGAACCGCAACTGGAACGCCACCGTCACGTGTGAGTACGAGGAGATGTCCGGCGATGTCCGCTGGGCGCTCACGGTGTACGCGAGCGAGGAAGTGAGCCCGCAGCCGTCCGAGGAGGCGTTGGCGAGGGCGCTGGCGCGGGAGCTCGACGTGCCCGTGCTCTTCCTCGGGGAGGGGCCGCTTCCGCCTGGCGTTCGGCAGGTGGCGACGCCGGAGGGGCAGGTGACGCACGCCCGCATCGGGGAGCCGGAAGCCGATGAGGAGGGTGCCACGGTCGAGGCGGTCGAAATTCCCGTCGCCGGATTTCCCAAAGCCGCTGTACACAAGCTTCCGGAAATCATCAGGGAGTTGCGGCTTTCCACACCAGTGACTGACTCCCATGTCGCTCCAGAGGCGGGCGGGCCACTGAGCAGGGTCTACGATCTGCTGGTCAATTGGGAGCGGCTTACGGTGCGTATGGCGCAGGGGTGGCCCCCCTCCCACTGGTACCCGGCCTCGATGTACGCGGAGGATCTCGCCTTTCGCGACGAGCTCACTGAGCGTGTCGCGGCGCTTTCCGGGCCCCAGCGGGTATCCGCCCAGCGGGCCCTTGGCGAAGTGGACGCGATCTACCGCGGGCTCACAACTGATGACGGCGGCCGGGCGCTCGCCGCGGCGGTATCCGTACCCTCGGCGTACAGCGAAGGCGAACTCCCGTGGTACTGGCGGCGTCGTCCGGTCGAGCTTCCATGGGGCGAGGACCAGGCGGGCTGAGCGACCGATGGCACGGGACTACGACAGTCAGCTGCTGGAGTCGGTGGCGGTCCGGCGGCGGCGGATTCGGGACGCGTTGTTGTTCGGCGCGCAGCGGGGGCGGCGGTCGGTGGATGAGAGTTTGGGGAAGGTGTTCGCGGGCATCGTGATCGCGGCGGTGCTGTGTGCCGGGTGCGTGGGGTGGTCGTTCATCTCCGACACCATCGGCAAGCAGGGCCGGTCCGCGCCGGGTGTGCTGACGCCTTCGTCCACCGCGGCGACGGACACGGCCCGGTAGGGCCTGTCGGGGGAGGGGGAATCGTGGGGGCGGCGAAGCAGGCGCGGAGCGCTGAGTTGAGCCGGGTCACGCTGGTCGGGGAGCGGCGGCGGGTGGACATCGTGCTGCCCGCCGACGAGCCGGTCGGCCGGCTGCTGCCGGATGTGCTGCGGCTGGTCGACGACCAGGTGGCGGACCGGCCGGCGCTGCGGCATCTGGTCACCGCCGAGGGGGTTGTCCTGGCGCAGGACGCCACGCTCACGTCCGCGGCGGTGCCGGACGGCGCGGTGCTGCGGCTGGTACGGGAGCGGGACGTTCCCGCGGCGCCGGTGGTGCACGATGTCACCGACGAGGTGGCCGAGGATCTGGACCTCCGGGCATGGCGGTGGTCGGCGGCGGCGCGGCAGTGGACCGCGAGCGCGGCCACCCTCGCGCTGGCGCTGGCCGTCGGGCTGCTGGCGCGGCGCGGCCTCCCCGACTCCGGTGTGGCCACCGCCCTGGCCGTGGCGGCCGCGGCGGCGGCGCTGACCGGGGCCGCGGCCGCCCGGCTGCGCAACCGGGACCTCGGCGCCACCCTCATGCTCACCGGCGGCGCCCTCGGCGTGCTCGCCGCCTGGACGGCCGCGGACGCCCACGGCTGGGGCGGCACGGCGCGGCTCGCCGGGGTGGCGGGGGCCATTGTGGTGACGCTGCTGCTGCTCGGGGCCTCGGCCACGGTCGGGCGGGGCGCGTACATCGGCGCCGGTGCCGTCGTGGTCACCGGCGGGCTGTGGGAGGTCGTCGCCGCGTTGCAGGACGGCGCCCACACCGATGCCCAGCAGGCCCGGTCGGGCGCGGTGCTCGCCGTGGTGTCCGTGGTGGCGCTCGGCCTGCTGCCGCGCCTCGCGCTGACCGCCGCCGGGCTCACCGGTCTTGACGACCGGCGCTCGGGCGGGGTGTCGGTCAGCCGGCACGAGGTGGTGACCGCGCTCGCGGCCACCCACCGGGGGCTGGTGTTCGCCACGCTCGTCACCGCGGCGTCCGCCACCGCCGCCGGGTTGCTCGCCGTCGGCGACTCCTCCCCGTGGACGGTGCCGCTCACCGCGGTGCTCGCGATCGTCCTGCTGTCCCGGTCACGGGCGTACCCGCTGGCGGCCGAGGTGGTGGCGCTGCTCGCCGCGGCCCTGGTGCTGCTGGTGCGTCTGGTGGTGCTCTGGCTCGACACCACCGACGGCCGACCGTACGGGCCGCTGGCCGCGCTCGCCGTCGCCGCGCTGCTCCCGCTGGGCGTGCTGACCGTACGGCCGCCCGAGCATGTCCGCGTCCGGCTCCGGCGGATCGTGGACCTGGTCGAGGCGGTCGGCGTCATCGTGCTGTTTCCGCTGGTGGTCGGGGAGTTCGGGGTGTACGGGCGATTGCTGGACGCGTTCTAGCGCCGGTTACCGGCCGTTGTTCTTGCCCTTGCTTGTCGTAGTCGACCGTTGTCCGTATCCGAGCCGAGAGGAGGCGTCATGGGCGCAGGGGATTGGCAGAGCGATGTGCTCCACCAGTTGCGGAACACGCCTGTCTCCAAGAGCCCCGGGCCCTCCGGGACCGCCGAGGACGCGGATGTCGGGAAGAGCGGTCATGAGGCACCGGAGGCGGTCGGGGGTCCGCATGGCCCCAAGGCTTGGGATGCCGCTGATGCCTGGGACGCGTCCAAGGCTGATGCGCCCAAGGCTGATGTGTCCAAGGCTGATGCGCCCAAGGCTTCGGACGGTGCTTCTGGTTCCAAGGCGTCGGAGGGCTACAAGGCTCTGGGCGCTCTGATGGCTTCGGGCGCTCCCGGGGCCGGGGAGGCGCCCGGCGGTTCGGGAGCCACCGAGGCCCACCCCGCCCTCGCCCCACGGCGGGTGAACGGGGCGACCGGCCCAGACGGTCCCGCGCCCGCCGCGCCCGCTACGCCAGCCGCCCCAGCCGAGCCCCCCGCGCACGCCGCGCCCCCCGAACCCCCCGAACCCCCCGAACCCCCCGCCCCAGCCGACCGGCGTCCCCAGGCGCGCCCCCAGCATCTGCCCGCCCCCACACCCGTGCCGCCCGTCGACCCCCGGCTCGCCCTCGCCCAGGGCAGGCTCCGCAGTGGGGACCCGGTCACCCGCCGCGCCGGGCGCACCCTGCGGCGGCTGGTCGCCGCGTCCGCCTCGCGTGAGGTGGCGGAGGCCACCGAGGTTGCCCGGGCGCTGCAGCAACCGGTTACCACCGGGCGGCAGATCGCGGTGAGCAGCATCCGTGGCGGCGCGGGCAAGACCACTGTCGCGGCGCTGCTCAACCTCACCTTCGCGCACTACCGCCAGGACCCGGTCCTCGTCGTGGAGGCCGACCCGGCGCTGGGCAGCCTGCCCATCCGGCTCGGCGCCGAGTCGGTCCGCTGGACATGCGCGGACGTGGCCCAAGTCGTCTCTCCCTCGATGCAGTTCGCGGAGGTCACCGGCTATCTGGTCCAGCTGCCCGAGGGCGGCTGGCTGCTGCCCGGGAGCCAGGGCCGCATCGGCACTCCGCTGGACATCCGGGCCTACCGCACCGTGACCATGGCGCTGCGCCGCTACTTCGGTGTCACCGTCGTCGACTGCGAAACGCTGCCGGGGGAGCTGGCGCGCACGGCCCTGGACACCGTGCAGGCAAGGGTGCTGGTGGCGCCCGCCACCCTGGAGGGCGTGGCGAGCACCCGCACCGTCCTGGACTGGATGGCGGCGGTGCCGCGGCCCATGCTGCCCGGCACGGTGGTCGCCCTCACCGAGTCCTCGCCCGACACCGCCCTCGACCTTGGCGTGGCCCGCGCCCACCTCGCCGAGAGCGGGGTCGAGGTGATGGCCATCCCGTACGACCGTCATCTGGCCGCGGGCGGCGCCATCCGTACCGGGCTGCTCGCCCACGGCACCCGGCTGGCCGCGGGCCGCCTGGCCGCCGCACTCCTGGACCGCGCCGTGCGTGACAGGGGAGGACACAGGGGAGGACGGCGATGACAACGCGCCTGGTGCACCGGCCCGCCCGCGCCACCCGCCCGCTGTCCCAGCCCGAGCCGCGCGCCATCGAGGCCCCGCCCAACCTGCCCGAGGGCAAGGCGGCGGGGGCCGCCATGTCGCTGCTGCCGATCGCCGGGGTGATGAGTTCGGTCGTCATGATGACCGTGCTGCGCAGCGGCCAGTTCGCGGCGATCGGCGCCCTCGTCCTCGTGGTCACCGTCGTCGGTGCCCTGGTGCTGCTGTTCTCCCAGCGCGGGCGCGCGCAGCGCACCCGCCGTCAGCAGCGCGAGCGGTATCTGGAGTATCTGGAGGAGCTGCGTGAGGAGCTCGGCGCGGAGGAGCGGGCCTGGCGCGCCACCGCGCGGGTGCTCGACCCGCCGCCGCAGGCCCTGTACGACGTGGTGCGCGACCCGGCCCGGCTGTGGGAGCGGCGCCGCACCGACCCGGACTTCCTGCGGGTGCGGATCGGCACCGGCGAGATGCCGCTGCGCCCGCTGACCGTGGCCCGCCAGTCGGGCAGTGTGCTCACCCCGCCCGACCCGTTCATGCTCAACGAGGCGGGCGCCCTGGTCGGGCGCTACGCACTGGTCACCGATCTGCCGCTGACCGTGCCGCTGGACCGGGTGGGCAATGTCAGCGTGGTGGGGGAGCGGGACGCGGTGCTGCGGGTGGTGCGGGCGCTGCTCGTCCAGACCGCCGCCACCCACGCCCCCGACGACGTGGCCGTGGCGCTCGCCGCCCCTGGCGACCGGGTCGAGCGGGACTGGGCCTGGCTCAAGTGGCTGCCGCATCTACTGGACGCCGAGGAGCGCGACGGGCCGGTCGCCGCCCGCCGGATCGCCCCCGATCTGCCCCAGCTCGCCCGGCTCCTCGGCCGCGACCTCCGGCAGCGCGCCGCGTACGCGGCCGAGGTGCGGCGGGGCCTGTCCGGGGCCGACGCGCTCGGCCTCAGCGGCCGGCTGCTCGTCATCAGCGATGACCACGGCGGGGAGGCACGGGAGCTGCCGCGCCCCGACGAGGCCGTGGCCCACCGCGAGATGGGCGTCACGGTGCTCCACCTGGTCGCCGAGCGGGTGCGGGAACCGGGCGAGGTGGCGGTCCGCATCACCGTCGGCGAGGACGAGGTGGTCGTGGAGGACCTGCGCGGCGGGCAGCCGACGGGCGCCCACGGCACGGTGGACGACGTCACCGCCGCCGGGGCCGAGGGCCTGGTCCGGATGCTGGCCCCGCTGCGGTTGTCGGCCGAATCCCTCGTGGACGCCCCGCTGTCCGGACCCGTCGACTTCCCCGAACTGCTGGGCGTCGACGACCCCGGCGCCCTGGACCTGGCCCGTGCCTGGGCGCCCCGCGGCGAGCGCTCCTTCCTGCGGGTGCCCATCGGCGTCAACGACGCCCACGAGCCGGTGCTGCTCGACCTGAAGGAGTCCGCCGAACTGGGCATGGGCCCGCACGGCCTGTGCGTCGGCGCCACCGGCTCCGGCAAGAGCGAACTGCTGCGCACCCTCGTCCTCGCCCTGGTGGCCGGCCATCCGCCACAGGACCTGGCGCTGGTGCTGGTCGACTACAAGGGCGGCGCGACCTTCGCCCCGTTCGACGGGCTGCCGCACGTGGCCGGTGTCATCACCAACCTGGAGAACCAGGCCGGGCTCGTGGAGCGGGTGCACACCAGCCTCGCGGGCGAGGTCAAGCGCCGTCAGCAGGTGCTCAAGGACGCGGGCAATGTCGCGGACATCTCGGGTTACGCGGCGGTGCGCGAGACGACGAGACCCGACCTGGAGCCGCTGCCGCACCTCTTCGTCGTCATCGACGAGTTCGGCGAACTCATCACCGCCAAGCCCGACTTCATCGATCTGTTCCTGTCCATCGGCCGCATCGGCCGCAGCATCGGCGTCCATCTGCTGCTGTCCAGCCAGCGCATCGAGGGCGGCAAGCTCAAGGGCCTGGACACCTACCTCTCCTACCGGCTGGGCCTGCGCACCTTCTCCGCCGACGAGAGCCGCACCGTCCTGGACACCACCGACGCCTTCCACCTGCCGCCGCTGCCCGGCTTCGGCTACCTCAAGGTCGACACCACGGCGTACGAGCGGTTCAAGGCCGGGTACGTCTCCGGCCCGTACCGGGGCCCGGTACCGCGCACCGTGGAGGACACCGGGCCCGCCGTCCACCCGTATCCCGCGTACAACACGCTCGCCGGGCCGGAGGAGTCCGCGACCGCCGGGGACGACGCGCCCGGCGTGGGCAAGCGCACCCGGGACCCCGGGCCGACCGTGATGTCCGTGATGGTCGACCGGATCAGGGGCGCCGCCGACCCGGCGCGCCGCATCTGGCTGCCGCCGCTGCCCGCCGCGCTCGCGCTGGACGCCGTGGCGGGGCCGGTGGAGGTCGACGCGGCCCGCGGTATGCAGTTCGCCCGGCGCCCGGGGACGATGCGGGTGCCGCTGGGGCTGCTGGACGACCCCGGGCGGCAGTGGCAGGGGCAGTGGGTCCTCGACCTCACCCTCGCCGGCGGTCACGCCGCCGTGATCGGCGGCCCGCAGTCCGGCAAGACCACGCTGTTGCGCTCCCTCGCGCTCTCGCTCGCCCTCACCCACACCCCGCGTGAGGTCGGGATCTACGGTCTCGACCTGGTCGGCGGCGGTCTGCAGGCGCTCGCCGCGCTGCCGCACGTCGGTGGCGTCGCCGGGCGGGCCGACCGGGAGCGGGCCACCCGCACGGTCGAGGAGGTGCGCGGCATGCTGGACGCCCGCGAGGAGCTCTTCCGCGAGCACGGCATCGACTCGATGGAGCGGCTGCGGGCCCTGCGCGCCGCCGGATCCCTGCCCGAGTTGGCGTCCACCGACATCGTGCTGCTCATCGACGGGTTCGGGGCGCTGCGCGACGACTTCGAGTCCCTGGACGACGCCGTGGGCGACCTGCTCAAGCGCGGCGGCGGGTACGGCATCCACGTGGTGGCCGCGATGCTGCGCTGGAACGACGTGCGCATCGGCCACCAGTCCACCTTCGGCACCCATATCGAGCTGCGGCTGAACGACGCGGGCGACAGCAGCGTCGACCGCAGGCTCGCCGAGACCCTCACCCCCGACGACGCCGGGCGCGCCCTGACCGACCGCAAGCTGTTCGCGCAGACCGCCCTCCCGCGTCTGGACGGCCGCGCCGCCACCGCCGATCTGGGCGCTGCCGTCGAGCAGACGGCCCGGTCCATCGGCGCGGCCTGGCCGGGGGAGACGGCGCAGCGGGTGCGGGTGCTGCCCGCGCGGCTGCCCGCCCGGTCGCTGCCGTCGGCCACGTCCCAGCCGCGCCGGGTGCCGATCGGGGTCGACCAGACCGCGCTCGCGCCGGTGCTGCTCGACCTGTTCGACCGCGACCAGCATCTGCTGATCCTCGGGGACAACGAGTGCGGCAAGACCAATCTGCTGCGGCTGATCGCCGAGGGCCTGGCCGCGCGCCACTCCGACGAGGAGCTGGTCTTCGGGATCATGGATCCGCGGCGCGGGCTGCGCGAGGTGGTGCCCGAGGCGTACCAGGGCGGCTATGCGTACAACTCCCGGATCTGCGAGGGGCTCGCCGCGGGCATCGCGGGCGAGCTGGCCAAGCGCATGCCGGACGAGACCACCGGGGCCCCACCGCCCTCGGCGGGCCCGGCGTACGACGGGCCCCGCATCGTCATCCTCGTCGACGACTACGACATCCTCACCACCGCGGGGCAGCAGCCGCTTCAGCCCTTCCTGCCGTATGTGCCGCACGCGCCCGACATCGGGCTGCACTTCGTGATCACCCGGCGAGTGGCGGGCAGCTCCCGGGCCCTGTACGAGCCGTTCCTGATGACCCTGCGGGAGAGCGGCACATCGGCCCTGGTGATGACGGGCGACCGGATGGAGGGCCAGCTGTTCCCGGGCGTGTACGCGTCCGTACAGCCGCCCGGACGCGGGCTGCTGGTCCGGCGCGGTGAGCCCGACCGCCTGATCCAGACGGGCTGGGTGGAGCGGGAGCGGAACCCGGAGGAGGACGGCCGATGACCAAGGACGTGATCGCGCTCACCGAGCGGATGCCCGACGTCTGGAGCCTCGTCGCCGGGCTGTTCGCCGGGGGTCCCGACCTCGATGTGCGCTCGGCCGGCGAGGGCGCGGTGATCCAGATGTGCGACGAGGCGGGCCGCCCGCTGGTGTCCGTGGAGGCGCCGCAACTGGTGCGGGTCGCGGGCGAGGCGGCGCGGCTGCTGGGCCCCGAGGCCGGGGGCACCGGCGTGCCCGTGTGGTGGACCGAGGCCAGGGCCGCCACCGGAGTGGAGCGTGCCGAGCTGCTGGCGGCGTCCTTCGCCCGGCGTCTCGCCCGGCTGTGCGGCGGCTCGGTCTGGCCGCCGGAGGCTGCGGCTGACCCCGAGGCCGTACAGCCCGGTGCCGGTGCCGGTGCCGGTGCCGGTGCCGCGTCCGCCGCCCCGGCCGCGGCCCAGCCCGCCGTCGACGTGCTCACCGAGCGTACGGCGGTGGTGCTCCAGGACCGGCCCGTGGTGGCCATGACGGCCTGGCTGTCGGACGCGATCCGGGCCGCCGCCGCGAGCGACCGCGCCGTCCAGATCGTGACCCCCGCGACCTCCCGACTCAGCCTGCCCACGCGCCTGTCGCTCACCGGGCTGCCGTCCCGCTGGGTGGTGCGCGACGAGGAGGGCGGTGGCTACTACGACGGGCTGTCGGGCGCCCTGCTGCGCTGGCACGACGGGGGGTTCACCCCGGTAGAGGCGGAACCGGAGCGGACCCCGGTGGCCCGGGCCTTCCTCGAGGGCGCGGAGGGCGCGGAGGGCACCGGGGGCACCGGGGGCACCGGGGGCACCGGTGAGCGTCAACTCACCCTGTCCTTCCGTACGGTGCACGCGGCGGAGGAGCGGCTCGTCCTCGGCGGGCCGCTCGAGGCGGCCTGGACCGCCGTCACCGGCGGGCCACCCGAGGGCTGGAGCACCGCCGAGCCCGTCAATCTGCCCTGGTCGTGCGAGGCGCTGACGGCCCTTGCCCGCGACCGTGCCCCGGAGAGCACCTGGGTGGTCGCGGTGGGCCGTGCCGACCGGCCCGCGATCGCCACGCTGCGCGTGGCGCGGACCGCCCGGGGCGTCGAACAGGACGTGACGCTGGCCTTCGGCTACGGCCCCGGCGAGAAGCCGCCGCTGGACGTCCTGCCCGATCTCGCGGCCACGCTGGTGACCGAGCACCGGCTCCAGTCGCTGCTGGTCCAACTGCGGGCCGCCCGCCGCGACCTGAGCCTGCCCGCCCGCTTCGAACCGCCCGCCGTCCCGGTCGGCTTCGCGCTCGGAGCCGACGAGGCGCAGGAAGTCGGCCTCACCTTCGCCCGGCGCACACCGCTGCCCGCCCGGCCCGTGCCGCTGGGGCCCGAGGCCCGTCCGGGCTTCTACTATCCGCTCGGGGACGGGGGTTCGCCCTCGAGCTGGGCGCTGTTCGAGCAGCTCATGCGCCATCTGAGGCAGCCGGACTGAGGCGCCGCCGGGCACCCGAGGCGTACCCGTGCGCGCCTTACTTTGTCCTGAGACAGGAGAAAGTCGGAGCCAATTGCGACGCAAGTTCTTCCCACTCCCGACAACCGCTGCTACGTTCCCCGTGAAAGCCCGGCCACATGGATGCCGATGACGGCGGGAGGGGCAGCGTGAGGCGCATGACGGCACGACCGGCGAACGCGCATCAGGCGCGATTGCTTCGCCTGCTGCGCGACGGCGGCCCCAACTCCCGTGCTCAGCTGGGCGATGAGATCGACCTGTCGCGTTCGAAGCTGGCCGTGGAGATCGACCGGCTGCTGGAGACGGGGCTGGTGGTCGCGGACGGGCTGGCGGCCTCGCGGGGCGGCCGGCGTTCGCACAACATCCGGCTCGCGCCCGGGCTGCGGCTGCTCGGTGTGGACATCGGCGCCACCTCCGTGGACGTCGCCGTGACCAATGCCGAACTGGAGATTCTCGGCCACCTCAACCAGCCCATGGATGTGCGCGAAGGGCCCGTCGCGGTCTTCGAGCAGGTGCTGGACATGGCCGCGAAGCTCCGGGCGTCCGGGGTGGCCGAGGGGTTCGACGGGGCGGGCATCGGAGTGCCCGGCCCGGTGCGGTTCCCCGAGGGCGTGCCCGTGGCGCCGCCGATCATGCCGGGTTGGGACGGCTTCCCGGTACGGGAGGCGCTCAGCCAGGAGCTCGGCTGCCCGGTCATGGTCGACAACGATGTGAACCTCATGGCGATGGGCGAGCAGCACGCGGGAGTCGCCCGTTCCGTCAAGGACTTCCTCTGCGTGAAGATCGGCACCGGTATCGGCTGCGGGATCGTCGTCGGCGGTGAGGTCTACCGCGGGACGACGGGCAGCGCGGGCGACATCGGCCACATCCAGGCCGAACCCGACGGCCGCCCCTGCGCCTGCGGCAACCACGGCTGTCTGGAGGCGTACTTCGGCGGTGCGGCGCTGGCCCGTGACGCCGAGGAGGCCGCCCGTGACGGCCGGTCCCCCGAACTCGCCGCCCGGCTGGAGGAAGTGGGCAGCCTCGCCGCTACCGACGTCGCCGCGGCGGCCTCGGCCGGCGACGCGACCGCGCTCGACCTCATCAGGGACGGCGGCACCCGTACGGGCCAGGTCATCGCCGGGCTCGTCAGCTTCTTCAACCCCGGTCTGGTGGTCATCGGCGGCGGTGTCACCGGGCTCGGCCATACGCTGCTCGCCGCCATACGGACCCAGGTCTACCGCCAGTCCCTGCCCCTGGCCACCGGCAACCTCCCCATCGTGCTGGGCGAACTCGGCCCGGCCGCCGGGGTCACCGGCGCCGCCCGCCTGATCAGCGACCACCTCTTCTCACCGGCCTGACCGCTTGATGGCCACGACCGCCTGACCGCCTGACCGCATGACCGCCTGACCCCGCCCGGCCACGGCGGGCCGTACCTCGGCACAGCGCAGCAGCAGCAGCACGGCATCAGCACCGCACCGCATCGCACCGCCCCTCGGCGTACGCCACGTCGAGGCACGAGCCGCACCACCGAGCCGCACTACCGGCACCACCGAGCCGCACCACCGGCACCCCACACCCACCGGGGCCGCGCCGCTACCCCGTCGCGCCCCGCCACCCCATCACGGCACCACCACATCACCGCCACGTCGCGCACCCGCACGCCCAGCGCCCCGCACACCCAAGCGTTCCGCACGCCCAGCGACCGCACCGCATACGAGCGACCGCACCGCATACGAGCGACCCCGCCGAGGAGGCCCGCCATGGCACCGGCACCACCCGACCCGCGCCCACTCCTCACCATGTCCGCGATCACCAAGTCCTTCCCCGGCGTACGGGCCCTGGACGGCGTCGACCTCGATGTCGAAGCGGGCGAAGTGCACTGTCTGCTCGGCCAGAACGGCGCGGGCAAGTCCACCCTCATCAAGGTGGTCGCCGGGGCGCATCAGCCCGACAGCGGCGAGATCCTCTGGCGCGGCGAACCGGTCGCCCTCAAATCGCCCATCGCCGCCATGCGCCTCGGCATCGCCACCATCTACCAGGAACTCGACCTGGTGGAGGGGCTGTCCGTCGCCGAGAACGTCTTCCTCGGCCATGAGATGGCCACCGGCGGATTCGTCCGCTCCGGCGCGGCCCGCACCGCCACCGCCGCCCTCCTCACCCGGCTCGGGCACCCCGAGATCGACCCGGGGCGGCTGGTGGGGGACCTCTCCGCGGCCGGGCAGCAGATCGTCTCGATGGCCCGCGCGCTCTCCCATGACGTCCAGCTGATCGTGATGGACGAGCCGTCCGCGGCCCTCGACCCGGACGAGGTGGACAACCTCTTCCGCATCGTCGGCGATCTCACCGCCGCCGGGGTCGCCGTCGTGTACATCTCGCACCGGCTGGAGGAGATCCGCCGGATCGGCGACCGCGTCACCGTGCTCAAGGACGGCCGCGCCGCGGCCCGCGGGCTGCCCGCGCGCACCACCCCGACCCGCGAGGTCGTGGCGCTGATGACGGGCCGGGACGTGGAGTACGCGTTCCCGCGCCGCACCTCGCCGCCTCCGGCCGCCGCCGCCACGCCGGTGCTGCGGCTGGAGAACCTCGGCAGGGCGGGGGAGTTCGAGCCGATCGACCTCGAGGTGGCGCCCGGCGAGATCGTCGGGCTGGCCGGGCTCGTCGGCTCCGGGCGGTCCGAGATCCTGGAGACCGTCTACGGCGCCCGCCGCCCCACCTCGGGCCGGGTCGTGGTGGACGGCCGCCCGCTGCGCCCCGGCAGTGTGACCGCCGCCGTGCGCGCCGGGCTCGGTCTCGCCCCCGAGGAGCGCAAGGCGCAGGCGCTGCTGATGCTGGAGTCCGTCACCCGCAATGTCTCGGTCTCCTCGCTGACCCGCTTCTCCCGCGCCGGATGGGTGGACCGCGGCGCGGAGCGGGCGGCGGCCCGCCGGTGCGTCCGCGATCTGTCGCTGCACCCCGACGACCCGGAGCGGCCGGTGCGCACCCTGTCCGGCGGCAACCAGCAGAAGGCCGTACTGGCCCGCTGGCTGCTGCGCGGCTGCCGGGTGCTGCTGCTGGACGAGCCGACGCGCGGGGTGGACGTCGGCGCCCGCGCCGAGCTGTACGCCGTGATCCGCCGACTCGCCGACGACGGCATGGCCGTCCTCCTCGTCTCCAGCGAACTGCCCGAAGTCCTGGGCCTCGCCGACCGGGTGCTGGTGCTCCGCGAGGGCCGTGTCGTCCATACGGCGCCCGCGCGGGAGCTGGACGAGCACCGCGTCCTCGATCTCGTCATGGAAGGGAGCCCGTCGTGAATTCACCCGGGAGCAGGCCGGCGTCCCCGCCTCCGGCCGACCCCGCCCCGGTACCGGGCGCGGGCGCCACGCTGACGGCCGGTCCGGTCGGCAAACCGCCGGCCGGCCGTACCGACACCGATCCGCTGAGCAGGCTGCGGCGCCTGGCCGACCTGCGCAACCTCTCCCTCGTCGGGGTGCTGGCGGTGCTGATCGCCGTCGGCGGCTTCACCAAGCCCGATGAGTTCCTCAGCACCGACAACCTCCAGCTCGTGCTCACCCAGGCGTCCGTCATCGGCGTCGTCACCGTCGGCGTGACCTTCGTCATCACCAGCGGCGGCATCGATCTGTCGGTCGGCGCGATGGTCGCGCTGGCCTCGGTGTGGGCCACCACGCTCGCCACCCAGGACTACGGGCTCGGCGGCATCCTGCTGTGCGCGGTCCTGGTGGGACTCGGCTGCGGACTGGTCAACGGGGTGCTCATCGCGTACGGCGGGATGGTCCCGTTCATCGCCACGCTGGCGATGCTCGCCTCGGCCCGCGGTCTCGCCCTGCAGATCAGCGACGGCAAGACCCAGGTCGTCACCGTCAACCAGGTCCTGGACCTCGGGCTCCCGGACGCCTATGTCCTCGGCATACCGCCGCTGGTGATCATCTTCGCCGCGGTGACCGTGGTGGGCTGGCTGGTGCTCAACCGCACCACCTTCGGCCGGCGCACGGTCGCCATCGGCGGCAACGCGGAGGCGGCCCGGCTCGCGGGCATCGACGTCAAACGGCAGCGGCTGCTGCTGTATCTGCTCTCCGGACTGTGCTGCGGTGTCGCCGCCTTCATGCTGGTCGTCCTCACCGGCTCCGGCCAGAACACCAACGGCAACCTCTACGAACTCGACGCCATCGCCGCCGCGATCATCGGTGGCACGCTGCTCAGCGGCGGCCGCGGCACCATCACCGGCTCCGTCCTCGGCGTCCTCGTCTTCACCACCATCACCAATCTGTTCGCCCTGAACAACCTTCAGAGCGATGTCCAGCAGATCGCCAAGGGCGCGATCATCGTCGCCGCCGTCCTGGTACAGAAGGGTCGTTCGACGCCATGAGGTATGCCAAGAGCTCCTCCGCCACCACCAGTCGCAGAAACCTCCTCCTGGGCACCGCCGCGGCGGGCGCGATGTTCGCCGCCGGATGCACCAGCAACGAGAACAACGACGACGGCGACAACGCCAAGCAGGCCGCGAACACCGCCAATGACAAGCCCGGTAAGGCGGTCACCATCGGCTTCGCCGGGCCCCAGGCCGACCACGGCTGGCTCAACGCCATCAACGAGCAGGCAAAGCGGCGCGCCAAGGAGTACAAGGACGTCACCCTGGAGGCCACCGAGGGCTCCAACGACACCGCCCAGCAGATCGGCCAGATCGAGACCCTCATCAACAAGAAGGTCGATGTCCTGGTCATCCTGCCCGCCGACGGTAAGGCGCTCACCCAGGTCGGGCTGAAGGCCATGCGGGCGGGCATCCCGGTGGTCAACCTCGACCGGATCTTCGCCTCCCCGCAGGCGTACCGCTGCTGGATCGGCGGCGACAACTACGGCATGGGCCTCAACGCCGGGCGCTACATCGGCGAGCAGCTCAAGGGCAAGAAGAACGCCAAGGTCATCGAGCTGGCCGGGATCGACAACCTGGAGCTGACCCGGCAGCGCACCGAGGGCTTCAACGACGGTCTGAAGAACTACCCCAACATCAAGAAGGTCGGCCGCCAGGCCGCGGAGTTCACGGTCGAGTCGGGCCAGGCGAAGATGGCCCAGCTGCTCCAGGCCCACTCCGACTTCGACGCCCTGTGGAACCACGACGACGACCAGGGCGTCGGCGCCGAGCGCGCCATCAAGCAGGCCGGGCGCGATGACTTCCTCATGGTCGGCGGCGCGGGTGCCAAGCACGCCATGGATGCCATCAAGGCCGACAACAGCGTGCTGAAGGCCACCGTGCTCTACCCGCCCACCATGGCCGCCTCCGCCATCGACCTCGCCCGCGCACTCGGCCAGGGCAAGGGCGTCGGCGGTCTCGCGGAGCTGGAGATCCCGGCTTCTCTCACTCTCTACTCCGCCGTCGTCACCAAGGACAACGTGGACGAATACCTCCCCACGGGATTCAGCTGAGCCCGATAGAGGGCCAGACCCCCCACCTCGCGTCGGTTTGCGATCGTCAGAAGGAGTCCCATGGAAAATCCTGAAGCGAAGACACTCGGCGTCGGCATGGTCGGCTACGCCTTCATGGGCGCGGCCCACTCCCAGGGCTGGCGCACCGTCGGCCGTGTCTTCGACCTCCCCGCCCGCCCCGCGATGACCGCCGTCTGCGGGCGCGACGCGGACGCCGTACGGGCCGCCGCTGACCGGCACGGCTGGGCCGCCGCCGAAACCGACTGGCGGGCACTGATCGCCCGGGACGATGTGCAGGTGGTCGACGTCTGCACCCCCGGCGACAGCCATGCCGAGATCGCCATCGCGGCCCTGGAGGCGGGCAAGCACGTGCTGTGCGAGAAGCCGCTCGCCAACTCCGTGGCCGAGGCGGAGGCCATGGTGGAGGCGGCGCGGCGGGCGCGGGAGCGCGGTCAGGTGGCGATGGTGGGCTTCAACTACCGCCGCGCGCCCGCGATCGCGTACGCCCGCCGGATGGTGGCGGACGGGCGGATCGGCGTGCTGCGCCACGTCCGGGTCACCTATCTCCAGGACTGGATCGTCGACCCGGAGTTCCCCCTGGTGTGGCGGCTGCGGCGGGAGTACGCGGGCTCCGGCGCCCTCGGCGACCTGGGCTCGCACATCGTCGACCTGGCGCAGCATCTGGCGGGGGAGCGGCTGATCGGCGTCTCGGCGCTCACCGAGACGTTCATCCGGGAGCGGCCGCTGCCCGCCGGCGCGGTGGCCGGGCTCGGCGGCGCCGGGGCGGGCGGGGCGGCGCGCGGACCGGTGACGGTCGATGACGCGGCGCTGTTCACCGGGCGGTTCGGCTCCGGTGCGGTGGCGTCGTTCGAGGCCAGCAGGTTCGCCGCGGGCCGTAAGAACTCGCTCAGGATCGAGCTCAACGGCGATCGCGGTTCGCTCGCCTTCGATCTGGAACGCCTCAATGAGCTGTCCTTCCACGACCACACCGAGCCCGCCGTCGACTCCGGCTTCCGCCGGATCCTGGTGACCGAGCCCGAGCACCCCTACCTCGAGGGGTGGTGGCCGCCGGGCCACGCCCTCGGCTATGAGCACACCTTCGTCCACCAGGCGCGGGACATGGTGTTCGCGATCGCCGACGGAACCGGCCCCGAGCCGTCCTTCGAGGACGGGCTGCAGGTGCAGCGGGTGCTGGCCGCCGTGGAGGAGAGCGCGGAGAAGAACTGCGTCTACACCCCCGTACCCGTCTGAGGAGGAGGCCGGAATGCCCAGACCCTTCACGCTCTTCACCGGCCAGTGGGCCGACCTTCCCCTGGAGGAGGTCTGCCGGCTGGCCCGTGACTTCGGTTACGACGGCCTGGAACTCGCCTGCTGGGGAGACCACTTCGAGGTGGACCGGGCGCTCGGCGAGTCCGGTTATCTGGACGGGCGGCGCGAGCTGCTGGAGAAGTACGGCCTCAAGTGCTGGGCCGTCTCCAACCACCTGGTCGGCCAGGCCGTGTGCGACTCGCCCATCGACGAGCGCCACAAGGCCATCCTGCCCGCCCGGATCTGGGGCGACGGCGACGCGGAGGGCGTCCGGCGGCGGGCCGCCGCCGAGATGGCGGACACCGCGCGCGCCGCGGCCGCCTTCGGGGTGCGCACCGTCATCGGCTTCACCGGCTCCTCCATCTGGCATCTGGTGGCGATGTTCCCGCCGGTGGTGCCGGGGATGATCGAGCGGGGCTACGAGGACTTCGCCGAGCGCTGGAACCCGGTCCTCGACGTCTTCGACGCCGAGGGGGTGCGCTTCGCCCACGAGGTGCACCCCAGCGAGATCGCCTATGACTACTGGACCACCCACCAGGCCCTGGAGGCCGTCGGCCACCGCCCCGCCTTCGGGCTCAACTTCGACCCCAGCCACTTCGTCTGGCAGGACCTGGACCCGGTGGGCTTCCTGTGGGACTTCCGGGACCGGATCTACCACGTGGACTGCAAGGAGGCCCGGAAGCGGCTGGACGGCCGCAACGGCCGCCTCGGCTCCCATCTGCCCTGGGGCGATCCCCGCCGCGGCTGGGACTTCGTCTCCGCCGGCCATGGCGATGTGCCGTGGGAGGACGTGTTCCGGATGCTCCGCTCGATCGGATACGACGGTCCGGTGTCGGTCGAGTGGGAGGACGCCGGGATGGACCGGCTCACCGGCGCCCCGGAGGCGCTGGCCCGGCTGAAGCACTTCGACTTCGACCCGCCGACGGCGTCGTTCGACGCGGCCTTCGGCGGCGGCGACAAGTAGCGACGAGGACCCGCCCGAAGGCCCCTGGGTGGGGGACCGCACACCGCGCCCCCACCCAGCTTTGTCCTGCCTGTGGATGAAGCGGCAGCTGTTTTGCGTCAAAGGGGTTTCCGGACCGGACAAACCCCGCTACGGTCCTTGAGATGTACCGGTCACATAGGGGCCCCTCGCCCCGGACCGGTCATCCCGGCGCGACGGCGCGCGCCTGTGCCAGTCACGGCGGCCTGACGGCCCGCCCGTACCCCCCTCTTTTCACGGAGGATCAGCGTGCACAGGAAAAGGCTTCGACTGCGCGGGCCCCTCGCGCTCGTCACGAGCGCACTGCTCGTCGGCGCGGGGCTCGCCTTCACCGCTCCGCCGGCGGGCGCGGATCAACCCGCCCCGGCAGCCGAGCAGTTCCAGCAGGTCACCCTCGCCAAGGGCGTGGAGGAGACCGGTGAGCCCATGACGCTCGCCGTGCTCCCCGACCGCTCCGTGCTGCACACCTCGCGCGACGGCACCCTGTGGCTGACCGACGCCACGGGCGAGACCAAGGTGTCCGGCAAGCTGCCCGTCTACTCGCACGACGAAGAAGGGCTGCAGGGCGTCGGCATCGACCCCGGCTTCGCCGACAACCGCGCCATCTACCTCTACTACGCGCCCCCGCTCGACACGCCCGCCGGTGACGCCCCCAACGAGGGCACGGCCGCCGACTTCGCCAAGTTCGACGGCGTCAACCGTCTCTCCCGCTTCACCCTCGACGCCGACGGCACCCTGAACACCGGCAGTGAGAAGAAGGTCCTGGACGTCCCCGCGTCCCGCGGCATCTGCTGCCATGTGGGCGGAGACATCGACTTCGACGCCGACGGCAACCTGTACCTGTCCACCGGCGACGACAGCAACCCGTTCGCCTCCGACGGCTTCACCCCCATCGACGAGCGGGAGAACCGCAACCCCGCCTATGACGCCCGGCGCTCCGCGGGCAACAGCAACGACCTGCGCGGCAAGGTCCTCCGCATCAAGGTGGCCGACGACGGCTCGTACACCGTCCCGGACGGCAACCTCTTCGCGCCCGGCACCGAGAAGACCCGGCCCGAGATCTACGCGATGGGCTTCCGCAACCCGTTCCGGATCAGTGTCGACAAGCCGACCGGCACGGTCTACGTCGGCGACTACGGACCGGACGCCGGTGCCGCCAATCCCGAGCGCGGACCGGGCGGCGCCGTCGAGTTCGCCCGGGTGACCAAGGCCGGCAACTACGGCTGGCCGTACTGCATCGCCGACAACAAGCCGTACCGCGACTACGACTTCGCCACCGGCACCTCCGGCCCGGCCTTCGACTGCGCCGCGCCCAAGAACACCTCGCGGTACAACACCGGGCTCACCGATCTGCCGCCCGCCCAGCCCGCCTGGATCCCGTACGACAACGACTCCGTGCCCGAGTTCGGCTCCGGCTCCGAGTCGCCCATGGCCGGGCCGGTCTACCGCTACGACGCCTCGCTCGACTCCCCGGTGAAGTTCCCCGAGTCCTACAACGGGAACTTCTTCGCGGGGGAGTTCGGCCGCCAGTGGATCAAGCGGATCGAGCAGGGCGCCGACGGGGCCGTGCAGAAGATCAACGACTTCCCGTGGTCCGGCACCCAGGTCATGGACACGGCCTTCGGCCCGGACGGCGCGCTGTACGTCCTCGACTACGGCCTCGGCTACTTCAACGGTGACGAGCACTCCGCGCTCTACCGGATCGAGAACGCCACCGACGGCCACTCGCCCATCGCCGAGGCCAGCGCCGACCGCACCTCCGGCAAGGCGCCCATGAAGGTCGCCTTCTCCTCGGCGGGCACCTCGGACGCCGACGGCGACACCCTCACCTACAACTGGGACTTCGGCGACGGAACGACCTCCGCCGCCACCAACCCCACCCATACGTACAAGAAGAACGGCACCTTCACCGCGACCCTCACCGTCAAGGACCCCACCGGCCGCTCCGCCAGCGCCAATGTGCACCTCACGGTCGGCAACACCGCGCCCAAGGTGACGCTGCAACTGCCCGGCGACGGCCAGCTGTTCACCTTCGGCGACGAGATCCCGTTCAAGGTCAAGGTGACCGACCCGGAGGACGGCACCGTCGACTGCGCCAAGGTCAAGGTCACCTACATTCTCGGCCATGACAGCCACGGCCACCCCGTCACCACGGCGAACGGCTGCTCCGGCACCATCAAGACCAACGCCGACGGGGAGCACGACCCCAACGCCAACATCTTCGGGGTCTTCGACGCCGAGTACACCGACGGCGGCGGTGGCGGCCAGCCGCCGCTGACCACCCACGACCAGTCCATCGTCCAGCCCAAGCACCGGCAGGCCGAGCACTACGACGACAGCCAGGGCGTCTCGGTGATCAACCACACCCCGGCCAACGGCGGCAAGACGGTCGGCAACATCGAGAACGGGGACTGGATCTCCTTCAAGCCGTATGTGCTGGGCAACGCCAAGGACTTCACGGCACGGGTCTCCTCGGCGGGCGCCGGCGGCACGCTGGAGATCCGCAGCGGCTCCCCGACCGGGCGGCTGCTCGGCACCGTCACCGTGCCGGTGACCGGCGACTGGGAGACCTTCCAGGACGTCAAGACGACACTGACGAAGCCCCCGACCGGCACCACCACGCTGTCCCTCGTCTTCAAGGGCGGTGCGGGAGCGCTCTTCGACGTGGACGACTTCACGATCGGCACCGGCTGACGAGCGAGGCGCTGACGCGCTGACGATCGGGTCCCGGGGCGGCGGCCGTACGCGGCCGCCGCCCCGGGCCCGGGAGGAAGGAGCACGACGGATATGCACCCGCACACCTCTCCGCATTCCAGATCCGACTCCAGATCCGACTCCGGAACCCGCTCCCGGTGGGGGGCGCGGCTCGCCGCCGCCGGGGCCACGCTGCTGCTCGCCCTGACCGCCCTGCCCGCCGCCGCGTCCGGGGCCGCCACATCCGGCGCCGCCGACGACCGGGTCCTGGTCTTCTCCAAGACGGCCGGCTTCCGCCACGACTCGATCCCCGACGGCATCGCCGCCATCAAGGAACTCGGCACGCAGAGCGGCTTCGCCGTCGACGCCACCGAGGACGGCGCCGCCTTCACCCCCGACAACCTCGCCCGCTACGACGCCGTCGTCTTCCTCTCCACGACCGGCGACGTCCTCGACACCGCCCAGCAGTCCGCGTTCGAGGGCTATGTGCGGGCGGGCGGCGGCTACGTCGGCGTCCACGCGGCGGCCGACACCGAATACGACTGGCCCTTCTACGAGGGCCTGGCCGGGGCGTACTTCCAGTCCCACCCCGCGATCCAGCAGGCCACCGTGGACGTCGAGGACCGGGGCAACCCCGCGACCGCGCATCTGGCGCCGACGTGGGAGCGGACGGATGAGTGGTACAACTACCGCACCAACCCGAGGGAGCGGGTGAAGGTCCTCGCCACACTCGACGAATCCTCGTACCAGGGCGGCGCGATGGGGGAGGACCACCCCATCTCGTGGTGCCAGGAGTACCGGGGCGGCCGCGCCTTCTACACCGGCTTCGGCCACACCAAGGAGTCCTACGCCGACCCCGCCTTCCGGCAGCACCTGCTCGGCGGCCTCCGCTACGCCACCGGCGCCGCCCACGCCGACTGCCGCCCGGAGCAGGGCTACCGCCCGCTCTTCGACGGCACCTCGACGGACGGCTGGAAGCAGGCGGGCCCCGGGAGCTTCACCCTCGACACCGCGTCCGGGACCCTCACCTCGACCGGCGGCATGGGCATGCTCTGGTACGGGGCCCGTGAGCTGGGCTCGTACTCGCTCAAGCTGGACTGGAAGATGGCGGGCGACGACAACTCCGGCGTCTTCGTCGGCTTCCCGGCCTCCGACGACCCCTGGTCGGCGGTCAACAACGGCTACGAGGTGCAGATCGACGCCACGGACACCCCCGATCACACCACCGGCTCGGTCTACGGCTTCCAGTCCGCGGACCTCGCCAAGCGGGACGCGGCGCTGAACCCGCCGGGGGAGTGGAACACCTACGAGATCCGTGTGCAGGGCGAACGGCTGCGGATCTGGCTCAACGGCGTGAAGATCAACGACTTCACCAACCGGGACCCGGCGCGCAGCCTGCGGCAGGGCTACGTCGGCATCCAGAACCACGGGGAGGGGGACGAGGTCTCCTTCCGCGACATCCGCGTCAAGGACCTGCCGGCGAAGGGCGGCGGCCACCACCAGCGCCACCACGACGGCTAGGCGCCCCCGAATCGCCGTCCCGACGGCCCGAGGGGAGCCGTGGGGACGGCGTGGCGGCGGGCAGGAGTACGCCGCCTCCTCCCGCCGCCACCCCCACCACCTGTCCAGCGCCGGCACCCCGACGGCCCCGGGTCACCCACCCGGCGGCTCCCGGCCGCCCCGCCCCGGCCCCGACTCCCGGGCGCGGGGCGGCCTTGGCCACGCCCGCCCGACCACAACACCCCCGCGCCACGACCGGACCGGCGCCGCCAACTCGGATCCGCGCCACCCCGAACCATCTGCGCAACCCACGCCCAGCCCCCGGGAGGCAGCCAGTGACCACCCGTCCCGACGACATCACCCCACTCCGCGACGCACCCCGTACGGGGGTCTGGCTCATCGGCGCCCGCGGTTCCGTCGCCACCACCGCCGTGGCGGGCTGTGCCGCCGTCGCCGGGGGGCTGCAGCCGGCGACCGGAATGGTCACCGAGACCGCGGCGTTCGCGGACAGCGGCCTGCCCGCGCTCGCCGGCCTCGTCTTCGGCGGCCATGACACCGCCGCCACCCCGCTGCCCAAGCGGGCCGAGGCGCTGGCCGCCGACGGGGTGCTGCCGCATGGGCTGCCCGCCGCCGTACGCGGCGAACTCGCCGCCGCCGACGCGGCCGTCCGTCCGGGCGGGCCACAGCCCGGCGACGGCCGTGGCGAGGAGGAGCTGATCGCCGCCTTCGCGGCCGACCTCACCGAGTTCGTCCGTACGCACGAGCTCGCCCGCGCCGTCGTCGTCAACGTCGCCTCCACCGAAGCCGCCCCGGAGGACGCCGGGACGCTGCCGCCCAGCTCCCTCTACGCGGCCGCCGCACTGCGCGCCGGATGCCCGTACGTCAACTTCACGCCCTCCACCGGG
This sequence comes from Streptomyces endocoffeicus, assembly GCF_016741935.1. Classification (GTDB taxonomy): domain Bacteria; phylum Actinomycetota; class Actinomycetes; order Streptomycetales; family Streptomycetaceae; genus Streptomyces; species Streptomyces endocoffeicus. The sequence goes on from NZ_JAERRG010000013.1 coordinate 74,008, forward strand.
CTCCACCACCCCCGCGTGCGCGAGCGGGCCGAGCGCTCCGGGCTGCCGTACGCGGGGCGCGACGGCAAGACCGGGCAGACGCTGCTGCGGTCCGTCCTCGCGCCGATGTTCGCCCAGCGGGCGCTGGCCGTACGGAGCTGGTCCGGTACGAACCTCCTCGGCGGCGGCGACGGCGCCGCCCTCGCCGACCCGGGCGCCGCGGCGGCCAAGAACGCGGGGAAGGCGCGGGTCCTCTCCGACACCCTCGGCGAACTCCCCGACGGCGAGCTGCACATCGACAACGTGCCCGCGCTCGGCGACTGGAAGACCGCCTGGGACCACGTCTCCTTCGAGGGCTTCCTCGGCTCGCGGATGGTCCTGCAGACCATCTGGCAGGGCTGCGACTCGGCCCTCGCCGCACCGCTCGTCCTCGATCTGGCCCGGCTGACCGCCCGCGCCCATGAGGTCGGCCTCACCGGGCCGCTCCCCGAACTCGGCTTCTACTTCAAGGACCCGGACGGCGGCCCGGCGGCCCTCGCCGACCAGTACGCGGCGCTCATCGGCTTCGCCGGGCGGCTGCGGGGCCGGTCGTGACGGGGGCCACGAGCACGTGGGGGAAGTGGGGGGACTGGGCCGAACTGCTCAGGATCTCGGCCCTGTTCACCGTGCCCGGTGACGCCCTGGCGGGCGCGGCCGCGGCCCGGCGCGGCCCCAACCGGGGCACGGCGCTCGCCGTCTGCGCCTCGCTGTGCCTGTACGAGGCGGGCATGGCGCTCAACGACTGGGCCGACCGGGACATCGACGCCGTGGAGCGCCCCGGCCGCCCGCTGCCTTCGGGCCGTATCGCCCCCGCCGCGGCGCTGACCGCCGCGACCGGGCTGACCGCCGCCGGGCTCCTGTGCGCCGCCGCCGCGGGCCGCCCGGCCCTCGCCACGGCGACGGCCCTGGCGGGCACGGTATGGGCGTACGACCTGGGGCTGAAGAACACGCCCGCGGGCCCGCCCGCCATGGCCGCCGCCCGCGCGCTGGACCTCCTCCTCGGCGCCACGGCCTCCGCCGGGCACATCCGCCCCGCCCTCCGCCCGGCCGCCCTCCTGGGCGCCCACACCCTCGCGGTGACCACGGTCTCCCGCCGCGAGGCGACCGGCGGCTCCTCGACGGCCCCCCTCGGCGCCCTCGCGGTGGGAGCGGCGATCGCCTGGTCCACCACCAGACGCCCGGCCCCCGCTTCGGGGCTCGGCCCTGAAGCGGGCCGCGCGGTGGCGGCCAAGGCCGCCGCGTCCGCCCCGGCTGCCGCCCCCGGGGCCGTGGCCCAGGTGCTCGCCCAGGTGCGGGGCAAGGGCGTAGCCGCGCGGCGCGGCGCCCCGGCGGCGCGACTCGTCGCGGCGGCTGCGGCCGCCACCGGAGACGCCGCCCCGCCGGGCGGCACGCGGGCCGGGGCCGCGGTGCCCCGGCACGGCGGGGCCGGCCCCTCGCGCGGCGCGGCGGTCAGCCGCTTCGCGGGTGTTGCCCTCGCGGGCGGGTACGTGGCCACGGTCGCCCGGCCGTTGGCGCATGCCGCGCTCAACCCGTCCCCGTACCTCCTCCAGCGTGCCGTCGGCAGCGGCATCCGCGCGATGATCCCGCTTCAGGCCGTGCTCGCCTCCCGCGCCGGGGCGCACCGTACGGCCGCGGGGCTGCTCGCGCTGATGCCCGTCGCCCGCCGGCTGTCGAGAAAGGTCAGCGCGACATGAGCCGCACCGGCGACCCCAGCCGCCCCACCCCGGAATCCCTCCGCTTCGCCTACGGCACCAACGGTCTGACCGACCTCCGCCTGAGCGACGCCCTCGCGCTCCTCGCCGACCTCGGCTACGACGGCGTCTCGCTGACCCTCGACCATATGCACCTCGACCCGCTCGCCCCGGACCTCGCCGCCCGTACCCGCCGCGTCGCCCGCGACCTCGAGCGGCTCGGTCTCGGTGTCGCGATCGAGACCGGTGCCCGGTATGTGCTCGACGCCCGGCGCAAGCATCACCCCACCCTGCTCGACCCGGACCCCGAGGCCCGTGGCGCCCGGGTCGATCTGCTGCTGCGGGCCGTGCGGGTGGCCGGGGACCTCGGGGCCCCGGCCGTGCACTGCTTCAGCGGGGTGCTGCCGCCCGGTGAGTCCGGGGAGACGGCGTGGCGGCGGCTGGCGGACGCCCTCGGGCCGGTGGTAGTGGCCGCCGGGGCGGTGGGCGTCTCCCTCGCGATCGAGCCGGAGCCGGGGCATCTCCTCGCCGACCTCGCCGGTTTTCACCGGCTGCGCACGGCGCTCGGCGATCCGGCCGCCCTCGGCCTCACCCTCGACATCGGCCACTGCCAGTGCCTGGAACCCGACCCGCCCGCCGAGTGCGTCCGCGCGGCGGCGCCCTGGGTGCGGCATGCGCAGATCGAGGACATGCGGCGCGGAGTGCATGAGCATCTGCCGTTCGGCGAGGGGGAGATCGACTTCCCGCCGGTGCTGGCGGCGCTGCGCGCGGCGGGGTACCGGGGTCTCGTCGGCGTCGAGCTGCCCCGTCACTCCCACGCCGGTCCCGAACTGGCCCGCGCCTCCCTGCGGTTCCTCAAGGACGCCGAACGGGCCGCGAGCGAGGGAGGCGTCCGATGCTGACCGTGACCGAGCTCCGCGCCGCCGTGGAGCGGCGCCTGGACGAGGCGGGACGCGCCTGGCTGGACGGCGCGCTGACGGACGCGGCGAAATCCGGGCCGCGCCCGGACGCTCCCGGCCCCGCCCGCTGGGAGCTGGACTTCGCCTCCGCGGGCCGCCACGTCCGTAACCCCCGGCCCGCCGCCGCCGACCTGACCCCCCACGACCTCCCCGACACCCCCCACGACCTCCCCGACGCCGCCCGCATCCTCATCCTCCACGCCGCGCGCGCGGACGCGCCGACCGTCGCGAGGCTGTACGCGCACGGCACGGGCGCCGAGCGCCGGGCCGTTCTGCGGGCGCTTCCGCATCTCGGGCTGTTCGCCGGGGCCGACGCCGTGCCGCTCGTCGAGGACGCCCTGCGGACCAATGACACCCGGCTCGTGGCCGCCGCCGTCGGGCCGTACGCCGCTCGGCATCTCTCGCCGCACAGCTGGCGGCAGGCCGTGCTCAAGTGCCTGTTCACGGGCGTGCCCCTCACCGCCGTCGCCGACTGGGAACGGCGGGCGCACGGGGACGGCGAGCTGGGCCGCATGCTCGGCGACTACGCCCAAGAGCGCACCGCCGCCGGGCGCCCCGTGCCCGGCGATCTCGACCGCGTACTGGCCATGACCCGCGCCCTGCCCGGCGCGCCCCGCGCCCTGACCCGCGAGGAGTCCTGATGCGCATCTTCGATCCCCACATCCATATGACCTCCCGCACCACCGACGACTACGAGGCCATGTACGCCGCGGGGGTGCGCGCCCTCGTCGAGCCGTCCTTCTGGCTCGGGCAGCCCCGCACCTCGCCCGCCAGCTTCTACGACTACTTCGACTCCCTCCTCGGCTGGGAGCCCTTCCGGGCCGCCCAGCACGGGATCGCCCACCACTGCACCCTCGCGCTCAACCCCAAGGAGGCCAACGACCCGCGCTGCACCCCGGTCCTGGACGAGCTGCCGCGCTATCTCGTCAAGGACGGCGTCGTGGCCGTGGGCGAGATCGGCTATGACTCGATGACCCCCGCCGAGGACACCGCCCTCGCCACCCAGCTGCAGCTCGCCGCCGACCACGGGCTGCCCGCCCTCGTCCACACCCCGCACCGCGACAAGCTGGCCGGACTGCGCCGCACCCTCGACGTCGTCGGGGAGTCCGCGCTGCCCCCGGACCGCGTCCTCGTCGACCACCTCAACGAGACCACCGTCAAGGAGGCCAAGGACAGCGGCTGCTGGCTGGGCTTCTCGGTCTACCCCGACACCAAGATGGACGAGGAGCGGATGGTCGCGATCCTGCGCGCGTACGGGCCCGAGAAGGTCCTGGTCAACTCGGCCGCCGACTGGGGGAGAAGCGACCCGCTCAAGACCCGCGCGGTCGGCGAGCTGATGCGCGCCGAGGGGTTCACCGAGGACGACGTCGACCTCGTGCTGTGGCGCAACCCGGTGGCGTTCTACGGGCTCAGCGGCCGCCTGGACCTGGACCTCGACATCGACGACACCACGGCCACCGCCACCCACGAGGGCAACTCCATCCTGCGCGGCGGCGCCCCGGCCGCCGCGCCGACGGAACGGTGAGGAGGACCCCATGCGCTTCCGCCACCCCGACGGCTCCACCGTCCACCTCGCCTACTGCACCAACGTCCACCCCGCCGAAGACCTCGACGGCGTCGTGGAGCAGCTCCGGCTGCACTGCGAACCGGTCCGCCGCCGCCTCGGCCGCGACCGGCTCGGCATCGGCCTGTGGCTGGCCCGCGACGCCGCCCGCACCCTGAGCGCCGACCCCGCCGAACTGCGCAGGCTGCGCACCGCGCTGGACACCCGCGGTCTGGAGGTGGTCACCCTCAACGGCTTCCCGTACGAGGGGTTCGGCGCCCAGGAGGTCAAGTACCGGGTCTACAAGCCCGACTGGACCGATCCGGAGCGGCTGGAGCACACCACCCATCTGGCCCGGCTGCTGGCCGCGCTGCTCCCGGACGACATCACCGACGGCTCCGTCTCCACCCTGCCGCTCGCCTGGCGCGCCCCCTTCGACGCCGACGCCGCCCGCGCCGCCCGCCGCCACCTCACCACCCTCGCCCAGCGGCTCGACGCCATCCAGGAGCTCACCGGCCGGTCCGTCCGCATCGGCCTGGAGCCCGAGCCGGGCTGCACCGTGGAGACCACCGCGCAGGCCATCGAGGCGCTCACCGCGCCCGGCGGCCCGCCCCTGGACCGCATCGGCGTCTGCCTGGACACCTGCCATCTGGCGACGCAGTTCGAGGATCCGCACACGGCCGTCGACGCGCTCACCGCCGCCGGGGTCCCGGTGGTCAAGGCGCAGCTGTCCGCCGCGCTGCACGCCGAGGACCCGGGGCGGCCCGCCGTACGGGAGGCCCTCGCGGCCTTCGCCGAGCCCCGCTTCCTCCACCAGACCCGCACCCGGGCCCCCGAGGGCGGCGTCACCGGCACCGACGACCTCGACCAGGCGCTCGCCGGCGGTCTCGCGGACACCGCGCCCTGGCGGTCCCACTTCCACGTCCCGCTGCACGCCCCGCCCGAGCCCCCGCTGACCTCCACCCTCCCGGTGCTCGCCGACGCCCTGGCCCGTCTCGTCGGCGGGCCCGCCCCGCTGACCCGCCACCTCGAAGTGGAGACCTACACCTGGCAGGCGCTCCCGCCCGAGCTGCGCCCCCGCACCCGCGACCGGCTCGCCGACGGCATCGCCGCCGAACTCGCCCTCGCCCGCGACCTGCTGACCGACCTCGGCCTCAAGGAGCTGCCATGAGCGACCCGAGCCACCGGAGCGACCCGAGCCACCGGAGCGACAGGGGCGACAGGGGCGACAGGGGCGACCGGACCGGCCCCACCCCCCTCCTCGTCCTCGACGTCGTCGGGCTCACCCCCCGGCTGCTGGACCACATGCCCCGCCTCAAGGCCCTCGCCCGCTCCGGCTCCCGCGCCGCGCTGGGCACCGTGCTGCCCGCCGTCACCTGCGCCGCCCAGTCGACGTTCCTCACCGGCACCACCCCCGCCGAGCACGGCATCGTCGGCAACGGCTGGTACTTCCGCGAGATGGGCGAGGTGCTGCTGTGGCGGCAGCACAACGGCCTGGTAGGCGGCGACAAGCTGTGGGACGCCGCCCGCCGGGCCCACCCGGGCTACACCGTGGCCAACATCTGCTGGTGGTACGCGATGGGCTCGGACACCGACATCACCGTCACCCCGCGCCCCGTCTACTACGCCGACGGCCGCAAGGAGCCGGACTGCTACACCCGGCCCCCCGCGCTGCACGACGAACTCACCGCGGAGCTCGGCACCTTCCCCCTCTTCCACTTCTGGGGGCCGGGCGCCGATCTGGTCTCCTCGCAGTGGATCATCGACGCCACCCGCCACATCCTGCGCACCAGCCCCACCGATCTGGTGCTCACCTACCTTCCGCACCTGGACTACGACCTCCAGCGGTACGGCCCCGACGACCCCCGCGCCCACTCCGCCGCCGCCGAGCTCGACACCGCCCTCGGCCCGCTGCTCGACGACGCCACCGCCCGCGGCCGCACCGTCGTGGCGCTGTCCGAGTACGGCATCACCCCGGTGTCCCGGCCGGTGGACATCAACCGGGCGCTGCGCCGGGCCGGACTGCTGGAGGTGCACACCCAGGACGGCATGGAGTACCTCGACCCCGGCGCCTCCCGCGCCTTCGCGGTCGCCGACCACCAGCTCGCCCATGTGTATGTGCGCCGCGCGGAGGACCTGGACGCCACCCGCGCCGCCCTGGCCGGACTGCCCGGTATCGCCGAACTCCTCGACGACGAGGGCAAGAAGGCCCACGGCCTGGACCATCCCCGCTCCGGGGAGCTGGTCGCGGTGGCCGCGCCGGACGCCTGGTTCACGTACTACTACTGGCTCGACGACGCCCGCGCCCCCGACTTCGCCCAGCTGGTGGAGATCCACCGCAAGCCCGGCTATGACCCGGCCGAGCTGTTCATGGACCCCAAGGACCCCTATGTGCGGGTGCGGGCCGCCACCGCGCTGGCCCGCAAGAAGACGGGGATGCGCTACCGCATGGCCGTCGTCCCGCTCGATCCGTCCCCGGTGCGCGGCAGCCACGGCCGCCTCCCGGACCGCGAGGAGGACGGCCCCGTCCTCCTCTGCTCCCAGCCCGGCGTGGTGAGCGGACAGGTGGCCGCCACCGACGTCAAGAACCTGCTCCTCCGCCTCGCCGGTCTGACGAACGCAACCGAAGGAGACACCCTGTGAAGAGGGCCCAGGACAACCCCGAACTCGCCGAGACCCTCCGCCGCCGCAGATTCCTCGGCGTCGCCGCGGGTGCCACGGCCGCCGGACTGCTCGGCACCGGCACCGCCGCGGCCGCCCAGACGGGCGGCAACACCGCCGCGTCGGCCCAGAACGGCCGGGGCGGCCCGCTGGTGCCCCGCGGCCACCTCGGCATCCAGCTCTACACCCTCCGCGACCAGGTGCAGTCCATCGGCTTCGCCGGTGTCTTCGAGGAACTGGCCCGGTACGGCTACGACCAGGTGGAGTTCGCCGGCTACACCCAGGGCACCGGCGACATCACCCTCAAGCAGCTCAAGCGGCTGATGCGGGACAACGGGCTGCGCGGTATCGGCAGCCACGTCGGCTACTACTCCGACGACCCGAAGGCGTACACCTTCGCCACCAACCTCACCCAGGTGCTCGACGACGCCGAGGCGCTCGGCCTGCCGCATGTGGGCACCGCCTCCGGGCCCTGGCGCTACGGCTCCACGGTCGACGGCTGGAAGCGCTGCGCGGAGGAGTTCAACACCTACGGCGCGGCGGCCAAGGCGCGCGGGATGAAGTTCTACCAGCACAACCACGCCGAGGAGTTCTCCTTCGCCACCGACCGGCCGGACGTCCGCCTCTACGATGTGCTGCTCGCCGAGACCGATCCCGAGCTGGTCCATCTGGAGATGGACATCTACTGGGCGTATGTGGCCCAGTACCGGTTCGGCAAGAAGGCCGACGGCTCCCCGGCGCCCTTCGAGCCGCTGACCTACGTCCTGCGGGCCCCGCACCGCTATCCGCTCTTCCACGTCAAGGACGGGGAGCACGACGAAACCGTCCCCGACGGCTACCGGATGGTGGACGTCGGGGACGGTGACATCGACTACCGCCGCTTCCTGAGCGCGGTCGGCAAGACCCATGGCGGGCGGCGTGACCACCACTGGATGGTGGAGCACGACCAGCCCGCCGATTCGCTCACCACCGCCCGCCGCTCCGCCCGCTATCTGCGGTCGTTGCGTTGCGGCGGACGGGGCTGAGCGAGGGTCCCCCGCGGAGCTAGACGACCTCGCGGCTGATCGGCTGCGGGTTCGGGGCGATGCCCCGGATCCGCGGCCGGCCGGGCTGCCGCAGCAGCAGGGCCACCGCGGCCGCCAGCATGGAGATGCCGCCGGCGAGCGCGTACGCGCCGTCGTAGCCCCAGGAGTCGACCACCATCGAGCCGAGGCCGCCGCCGAACAGCCCGCTGACCAGCTTTCCGCTGTACACCAGGCCGTAGTTGGTGGCGTTGTAGTTCTCCCCGAAGTAGTCCGGGGTCAGCGCCGCGAACATCGGGTAGAAGGCGCCGCCGCCGAACCCGGAGAGGAAGGCGAAGAAGAGGAACAGCACCTCGTTGTGGATGTTACCGGCCCAGATCACCCCGAACTGGGCGAGGCCCAGCACCACGATGACGAACACCAGCGTCGTCTTCCGCCCCCACAGGTCCGAGAGCCAGCCGACCACCCCGCGTCCGACACCGTTGACGACGGACATGATGCCCATGGACGAGGCCGCCACCAGCGGGCCGAAGCCCACCTCCTTGGCGTAGTCGACCTGGAAGGAGATCCCGAAGATGGACACTCCCGCGGTGAGCACCAGGGACACCCACATCAGCGGCAGCATCCCGGACTTGATGGCCTCCTTGGGCGTGTACTGCCGCACCGCCGGCGGGTTCTTCGCCAGGCTCGCCGCGCTCTTGGCGTTGCCGGCGTAGCTCAGCGGGTCGATGTCGGCGGGCCACCAGTTCTTCGGCGGGTCCTTGAAGAACCAGGCGCAGATCGCCACGGCGATCAGCACATAGACCCCGATGAGGTCCAGGACCTCGTCGAAGTTCCCGGTGTCGAACCAGTAGTTGAAGATGAAGATGAACGGCAGCGCGCCGTAGGCGAACCCTCCGTTGACGAACCCCGTCTTCGCCCCGCGCCGCTCCGGGAACCACTTGCCCACCATGTTGATGCAGGTGGCGTAGACGAACCCGGAGCCGAGACCCCCGACGACACCGAAGCCGACGATCGCCGCGAAGACGTTGTCGAGGTGGGAGAGGGCCAGGAACCCGATCAGACAGAGCCCCGACCCCAGGTACATCGCCTTGCGGGCGGTCAGGATCCCCTTCTCCCGCAGCCATCCGGCCGGGAAGGCGATGCCCGCCTGGAAGAACACCCAGACGCTGAGGATCCAGAAGGTGTTGCTCTGGGTCCAGCCGTGCGCCTCCGAGAGCGTGTCCTCCGCCGAGCCGTACGCGTACTCGGACACGCTGATGGCCATCATCGCGATCCACGGCAGATAGACCATCAGCTTCCGGCTGTGGCCCAGGATGTCGCGGTCGGTCTCGCCGATGCGATACGTACGTCCCTTGCTGTCCTGCACTTCACGGAAGGGGAGGACCCCTTCCGGCTGTTCTGCTGTGCTCATGTCGTCCCCTTGGCTTCGAAGGAACCCGGCCAGCGCCCCCTGTCCAAACTCTTCGTGCTCCGGGAAACGGGGGTGGCTTAAGTGAGCAACCCCGCCGACCTGGCCCACCGGTACTTGGCACCCAGGACGGCCACCGGCTTCTCGGTGGTGTACGGATAGGCCACGACCCCGCGCTCGAAGAGGTACGCGCACGCCTCCTCGACCTCGGTGTCGCCCGCGAGCGAGGCCACCACCGGTTTGGCGATGCCCCGGGCGCGGAACTCCTCGACGACCCGCGCGGTCAGCTCGGCGAACACCATCGGCGGGGTGACGATGGTGTGCCAGTAGCCCAGGACCAGGGCGTGGATCCGCGGATCCTCCAGGCCCAGCCGGATGGTCGCCTCGTAGGTGGACGGCGGTTCGCCGCCGGTGATGTCCACCGGGTTCCCGGCCGCGCCGAACGGCGGGATGAAGCGGCGGAAGGCGGCGTCCAGGTCGTCCGGGATCTCCATCAGGGACAGCCCGTTGTCGACGATCGCGTCCGACAGCAGCACGCCCGAGCCCCCGGCGCCGGTGATGATGACGACGTTGTCACCCTGGGGTGCTGGCAGCACGGGCAGCGCCCGCGCGTACTCCAGCATCTCGTTGAGGCCCGGCGCCCGGATCACCCCGGCCTGCCGCAGGATGTCGTCGTAGACCGCGTCGTCCCCGGCCAGCGCGCCGGTGTGGGACCCGGCCGCCTTGGCACCCGCGGCCGTACGGCCCGCCTTGAGGACCACCACCGGCTTCCTGGGGACGGTGGCCCGCGCCGCCTCCACGAAGGCCCGGCCGTCCTTGAGGTCCTCCAGGTGCATCGCGATGCACTGGGTGCGGTCGTCCTCACCGAACCAGGTGAGCAGGTCGTCCTCGTCCAGGTCCGACTTGTTGCCGAGGCCGACGATGGCCGAGACCCCGGTCTTGGTCGTCCGGGCGAAGCCGAGGATGGCCATCCCGATGCCACCGGACTGCGAGGTGAGCGCCACCGGCCCCTTGACGTCGTACGGGGTGCAGAAGGTGGCGCACAGGTCCTGCCAGGTGGAGTAGTAGCCGTAGATGTTGGGCCCCAGCAGCCGCACCCCGTGCTCCTCGGCGATGGCCACGATCCGGTCCTGGAGCTCGTGCTCACCGGTCTCGGCGAAGCCGGACGGGATCAGCACCGCGTTCGGGATGCCCTTGCGGCCGACCTCCTCCAGCGCGGCGGGCACGAACTTCGCGGGGATCGCGAAGACCGCCACATCCACCTCGCCGGGGACGTCCGTGACGGTCTTGTACGCCTTGCGGCCCAGGATGTCGTCGGCCTTGGGGTTCACCGGGTGGATCTCGCCGGGGAAGCCGCCGTCGATGAGGTTGCGCATCACCGAATTGCCGATCTTCCCCTGCTCGTTGGAGGCGCCCACCACCGCCACCGAGCGCGGCTGCATCAGCCGGCGCATCGAGCCCAGGATCTCCTCGCGCGAGTAGCGGCGGCGCGTCCGCGGGGCCGGATCCCCGATCAGCAGCCGCACATCGGCGGCGAGCACCCCGCTCGCGGTGGCGAACACCGGGTTGAGATCGACCTCGGTGATCTCGGGGAAGTCCGCCACCAGCCGGGAGACCCGCACGATCAGATCGGCGAGCGCCGCGCGGTCCACCGCCTCGCCACCGCGCACCCCGCGCAGCACCTCGGCGGCGCGGATCCCGTCCAGCATCGACAGCGCCTCGTCCTCGGTGGCCGGGGCCAGCCGGAAGGTGATGTCCTTCAACACCTCCACCAGCACCCCGCCGAGCCCGAACGCCACCACCTTCCCGAAGGTGGGGTCGGTGACGGCGCCGACGATGACCTCCTGCCCGCCGTCCGGGACCATCTGCTGCACCTGGACGCCCTGGATCCGGGCCTTCGCGTCATAGCCACGGGCGTTGTCGACGATCGTGGTGAACGCGCTCCGCACCTCGGCGCAGGACGCCAGCCCCACCCGGACCCCGCCCGCGTCGGTCTTGTGCAGGATGTCCGGGGACACGATCTTGAGGACGACGGGGAAGCCGATCCGGTCGGCGAGCGCCACCGCCTCGTCCGCGGTCTCCGCGAGCCCCTCGGCCGGGGTCGGGATACCGTACGCGTCGGTGATCCGTTTCCCCTCGGGGGCGGTCAGCGCCGTGCGCCCCTCGGCGCGGGCGGCGTCCAGCACCGCCCGCACGGCATCGTTGTCATACGTCACCGTCAGATCACTCCGTTCGTCTTGAGCAGCCGCACTTCCTCGTCGCCGAGCCCCAGCTCCCCGACGTACACCTCTTCGTTGTGCTCACCCAGCAGCGGGGAGCGCTCGACCCGGACCGGGGAGTCGGAGAGCTTCAGCGGGGAGCCGACCGTGGTGAAGGCGCCGCGCTCGGGGTGGTCGACCTCGACGATCATCTCGTTGGCCGCGAGCGACGCGTCCTCGACGATCTCCTTGGTGGAAAGGATCGGCCCGCACGGGATGTTGTGCGCCGTGAGCTGCTCCAGCACCTCCCACTTCGGCAGCGTGCTGGACCACTCCTCGATCAGCTGGAACATCTTCGCCAGCTTCGGCAGCCGCGCCTCGGGGGCGGCCCACTCCGGGTCCTCGGCCAGCTCGGGGCGGCCGATCAGCCGGGTGATCGGCTCCCAGCCGACCGGCTGCACGATGACGTAGACGTAGTCGTTGGGGCCGCCGGGCGCGCACTTGACCGCCCAGCCGGGCTGGCCGCCGCCGCTGGCGTTGCCACTGCGCGGCACCTCGTCGGCCTCAGACGTGTTTTCCGCGTTTGGGTACTCCGCCAGCGGACCGTGCGTCAGCCGCTGCTGGTCGCGCAGCTTCACCCGGCACAGATTGAGCACCGCGTGCTGCATCGCCACATTGACCCGCTGGCCGCGTCCGGTGTGGGTGCGCTGGTAGAGCGCGGCGAGGATGCCCGCCACACAGTGCACCCCGGTGCCGGAGTCGCCGATCTGGGCGCCGGTGGCCAGCGGCGGACCGTCCTCGAAGCCGGTCGTGGACATCGAGCCGCCCATGGCCTGCGCGACCACCTCGTACGCCTTGAACTTGGTGTACGGGCCGTCGCCGAACCCCTTGATCGAGGCGTAGACCAGCCGGGGGTTGATCTCCTGGATGCGCTCCCAGGAGAACCCCATGCGGTCCACCGCGCCCGGACCGAAGTTCTCCACCAGGACGTCGCTGCGGCTGATCAGCTCGGTCAGCAGCTCCTTGCCGCGCTCGGTCTTGGTGTTCAGCGTGATGCTCCGCTTGTTGCAGTTGAGCATCGTGAAGTAGAGCGAGTCCACGTCCGGGAGGTCGCGCAGCTGCTTGCGGGTGATGTCGCCGGTGACGTTCTCCAGCTTGATCACATCCGCGCCGAGCCAGGCGAGCAGCTGAGTGGCGGAGGGACCGGACTGCACATGCGTCATGTCGAGGACGCGAATGCCCGACAGAGCCTGATTGGCCTCGAGAGCCTGGGACATGGTGGCGCCTCCCTACTTGTACATGGTCTGGTTCATGGTTCCGGGGGCATACGCGTCCGGGTCCACCCAGACGTTGATCAGCGACGGCTTGCCGGACTCCCGGGCGCGGCGCAGCGCCGGGCCGATGTCCGCCGGGTCACGGACCTCCTCGCCGTGGCCGCCGAGCATCCGCGCGAACTGGTCGTAGGGCACATCGCCGAGAGTGTTGCCGACCCGCTCGCGCTCCTCGCCGTACTTGGCCTTCTGGCCGTAACGGATCTGGTTCATCGAGGAGTTGTTGCCGACGATGCCGACGAACGGCAGGTCGAAGCGGACCAGCGTCTCGAAGTCCCAGCCGGTCAGGGAGAACGCGCCGTCGCCGAAGAGCGCCACCACCTCCTTGTCGGGGCGGGCCTGCTTGGCGGCCATCACGAACGGCACCCCGACGCCGAGCGTCCCCAGCGGACCCGGGTCCATCCAGTGGCCCGGCGACTTGGGCTGGACCACCTGGCCGGAGAAGGTGACGATGTCGCCGCCGTCGCCGATGTAGATCGAGTCCTCGGTGAGGAAGTCGTTGATCTCGCTGACCAGGCGGTAGGGGTGGATGGGGGAGGTGTCGGAGCGGAGGTTGGGCAGCCGCTTCTCGATCGCCACCTGCTCGGCGGCGCGCAGCTCGTCCAGCCACTCCTTGCGCTTGCCCGCGCCCCCGTTGATGCGGCCGGAGGCGGCCTGGGTGACGGCGGCGAGGACCAGCCCGGCGTCGCCCACGATGCCGAGGTCGATGTCCCGGTTCTTGCCGACCGTGCGGTAGTCGAGGTCGATCTGGACCACGGTGGCGTCGGGGGAGAGCCGCTTGCCGTAGCCCATCCGGAAGTCGAAGGGCGTGCCGACGATGACGATGAGGTCGGCGCCTGCGAAGGCGTAGCGGCGGGAGAGCTGGAAGTGGTGCGGATCGCCGGGTGGCAGGGTGCCGCGCCCCGCGCCGTTCATGTACGCGGGCACATTGAGGGTGCGCACCAGCTCGGTGGCCGCGCCGGTGGCCCGGGTGGTCCACACCTGGCTGCCCAGCAGGATCGCCGGCTTCTCGGCCTGGACCAGCAGATCGGCCAGCTTCTGGACGGACTCGGGGTCGCCTGCGTTGCGGGTGGAGGCGCGGTACTGCCCGGCCCGCGGGACACGCGCCTTGTCCACCGGCACCTTGGCGTCCAGTACGTCGCGCGGGATCTCCAGGAAGGAGGGGCCGGGGGCGCCGTGGAAGCACTCGCGGAAGGCCATGGAGACCATGTCGGCGGCGCGGGCGGTGTCCGGGACGGTGGCGGCGAACTTGGTGATCGGCGCCATCATGTCCACATGTGGAAGGTCTTGCAGGGAGCCCATCTTGTGCTGGTTGTGGGCGCCCTGGCCGCCGATGAGCAGCATGGGTGACTCGGCGCGGAAGGCGTTGGCGACGCCGGTGACCGCGTCGGTGGTGCCGGGGCCGGCGGTGACGACGGCGCAGCCGGGCTTGCCGGTGATCCGGGCGTAGCCGTCGGCGGCGTGGGCGGCGACCTGTTCGTGGCGCACGTCGATGACATCGATGCCCTCGTCGACGCAGCCGTCGTAGATGTCGATGATGTGGCCGCCGCAGAGGGTGTAGATGACGTCGACACCTTCTGCCTTGAGTGCTTTGGCGACCAAGTGCCCGCCGGAGATGAGGTCCTGGCTGTCGTCGGGCATGGCGAATCGCGTCCCTTCGTAGGGGTTGGTGCGGCCTCGCGGATGTCGTGCGTGGATTGCATACAGTCGACGTTATCCTGTATGAACTTTGTTATCCCACCATCGGCCGAGCGATGTCCAGGGGGCGTGCGCCACTCGTTCGAACCAGCGCTGGATCAGGCGCTGTTGACGGGCCAACAGGGAGTCGGCAATGGACCTGTACGAACATCAGGCACGGGAACTCCTCCATGACAGCGGTGTCTTGGTGCCCCGGGCGGAGGTCGTGGACACGGCCGAAGCCGCCCGCGCGGCCGCCGAACGGCTCGGCGGACGCGTCGTCATCAAGGCCCAGGTGAAGACCGGAGGCCGGGGCAAGGCGGGCGGGGTGAAGCTCGCCGACGACCCGGCCGCTGCCGAACTGACCGCACGCCGGATCCTCGGCATGGACATCAAGGGCCACACCGTCCACCGGGTGATGGTCGCCGAACCCGTCGAGGTGGCGCGGGAGATGTACCTCGGCTTCGCCCTGGACCGGGCCGCGGGCCGCTTCCTCGCCATCGCCTCCGCCGAGGGCGGTGTGGAGATCGAGGAGGTCGCGGCGCGCCGCCCCGAGGCGGTGGCCCGGATCGCCGTCGACCCGGCCGAGGGGGTGACCGAGGCCAAGGCCGCCGAGATCGCCGTCGCCGGGGGACTGCCGGGCGAGACGACCGAGACCATCCGCCGGCTGTGGACCGTCCTGACCGCGCACGACGCCCTCCTCGTCGAGGTCAACCCGCTGGTGGTGATCCACGACGGCGCGATCGTGGCCCTGGACGGAAAGGTCACCCTGGACGACAACGCCCGCTTCCGGCAGCCGTCATGGGACGCCGCCGAGGACCGCGCCCGGGACCCGCTGGAGGCCCGGGCCGCGGCCGCCGGGCTCGGCTATGTGAAGCTGGACGGCCAGGTGGGCGTCATCGGCAACGGCGCCGGCCTGGTGATGTCCACGCTGGACGTCGTCGCGGGCTGCGGCGCCCGCCCCGCCGACTTCCTCGACATCGGCGGCGGCGCCTCGGCCCAGGTGATGGCCGACGGTCTCTCCCTCGTCCTCGACGACCCGGATGTGCGCTCCGTCCTGGTCAACGTCTTCGGCGGCATCACCGCCTGTGACGCGGTGGCCGACGGCATCGTGCGCGCCCTGGACACCGTGACCCTCACCAAACCGCTCGTGGTCCGGCTCGACGGCAACAACGCCGCACGTGGTCGGGCCATCCTTGGCAAATTGGCTCATCCACTCGTCTACCAGGCCGACACCATGGACGGCGCCGCCGCGCGCGCCGCCGAACTCGCCGCGTCCGCTACCACCGCCGGGTCTGACACGTCCGCCGGGTCTGACACGTCCGCCGCGTCCGACACGACCGCCGCATAAGGGGGCTCCTCGCATGGCCATCTTCCTCACCAAGGACAGCAAGGTCATCGTCCAGGGCATGACCGGCGCGGAAGGCATGAAGCACACCCGGCGGATGCTCGCCGCGGGCGCCGATGTCGTCGGCGGCGTCAATCCGCGCAAGGCCGGGACCCGGGTCGACATCGACGCCCGTACGGTCCCCGTCTTCGGCTCCGTACGCGAGGCCATGGACACCACCGGCGCCGATGTGAGCGTCGTCTTCGTCCCGCCGCCCCACGCCAAGGCGGCCGTCACCGAGGCCGCCGACGCCCGGATCCCGCTCGCCGTCGTCATCACCGAGGGCATCCCGGTCCATGACGCGGTCGCCTTCCAGGCGTACGCCCGGGCCCGCGCCACCAGGGTCATCGGCCCGAATTGCCCCGGGCTGATCTCCCCGGGGCAGTCCAACGCCGGGATCATCCCCGCCGACATCACCAAGCCGGGCCGGATCGGGCTGGTGTCCAAGTCCGGCACCCTCACCTACCAACTCATGTACGAGCTGCGCGACATCGGCTTCTCGACCTGCGTGGGCATCGGCGGCGACCCGGTCATCGGCACCACCCACATCGACGCCCTCGCCGCCTTCGAGGACGACCCCGACACCGACCTGATCGTGATGATCGGGGAGATCGGCGGCGACGCGGAGGAGCGTGCCGCGCGGTACATCGCCGACCGCGTCACCAAACCGGTCGTCGGCTACATCGCGGGCTTCACCGCCCCCGAGGGCAGGACGATGGGCCACGCGGGCGCCATCGTCTCCGGCTCCTCGGGCACCGCGGCGGCCAAGAAGGCGGCGCTGGAGGCTGCGGGCGTGAGCGTGGGAGCGACCCCCACCGAGACCGCCGGGCTGGTATTGGCCCGTCTGGCCGAAACACCCGGCAACCTCGCGTGATGTAAGCCATACCCGGTCCGCGACCGGGGCACGGTCACGCTCCGTGCCACTACCTTCCTCCCCGTACGCACACCCATGCCGTACGGGCGTCGTACGCACACCCACCCATGCCGTACGGGCGTCCCTGCCGTACGGACCGCCACATCCCGCCCCGCCTGTGCAACGAGAGCGGAGATCACCGATGGCACCCACCCTCACCCTCAAGCCCGGAACCGCCTGGAGCGACGCCTGGCAGCGCTGTCTGGCCGTCGCCCCCGAGGCGTTCCAGGACGACCGAGTCCTCAACCTCTGGGACGGCACCTGGCACCGCGACGGCCGGGCTCTCCCCGCCACCACCCCCGTGGACGGCACCCCCATCGCGGGCCCGCCACGACTGGACGCCACCACCGCCCACCAGGCCGTACGCGCCTCCCTCGACCAGCACCGCCGCTGGCGCCACATCGCACTCCCCGAGCGCCGGGCGCGGGTGTCCGCCACCCTCGACGCGCTCTGCGAGCACCGCGAGCTGCTCGCCCTGCTCCTGGTCTGGGAGATCGGCAAGCCCTGGCGGCTGGCCCAGGCCGATGTGGACCGGGCCATCGACGGCGTCCGCTGGTACGTCGACGAGATCGACCGCATGGCCGAGGGCCGCACCCCGCTGCCCGGCCCGGTCTCCAACATCGCCAGCTGGAACTACCCGATGAGCGTCCTCGCCCACGCCATGCTCGTCCAGGCGCTGGCCGGCAACGCCGTCATCGCCAAGACACCCACCGACGGCGGACTGTCCTGCCTCACCCTCGCCTGCGCGCTCGCCGCCCGCGAGGGCATCCCGGTCACCCTCCTCAGCGGCAGCGGCGGCGAGCTCTCCGAGGCCCTCGTCCGCTCGCCCGAGATCGGCTGCGTATCCTTCGTCGGCGGCCGCGACACCGGCGCCCGGGTCGCCACCGCTGTCGCCGACCTCGGCAAGCGCCACATCCTCGAGCAGGAGGGCCTCAACGCCTGGGGCATCTGGAACTTCACCGACTGGGACGCCCTCGCCCCGCTGATCCGCAAGACCTTCGACTACGGCAAGCAGCGCTGCACCGCCTATCCGCGCTTCGTCGTCCAGCGCTCGTCCTTCGACGCCTTCCTCTCCGTCTACCTCCCCGCGGTGCGCTCCATCCGCGTCGGCCACCCCCTCGCGGTGGGGAACCCCTCCGACAACCTCCCCGACCTGGACTTCGGCCCCCTGATCAACGCGGCCAAGGCCAAGGAGCTCGCCGACCAGGTGGCCGAGGCCATCGACCGCGGCGCCGTCCCCCTCCACCGCGGCGACCTCGCCGACGGCCACTTCCTCCCCGGCCAGGACCTCTCCGCCTACGCGGCCCCCGTCACCCTCCTCAACCCGCCCTCGACCTCCCCGCTCCACCACGCCGAGCCCTTCGGACCGGTCGACACCCTCGTCCTGGTCGACACCGAGGCCGAACTGCTCGCCGCCATGAACGCCAGCAACGGCGCCCTCGTCGCCACCCTCTCCTGCGACGACCCCGCCACCTACGACCGCCTGGCCCCCCAGATCCGCGCCTTCAAGACCGGCCACGGCAAGCCCCGCTCCCGCGGCGACCGCGACGAGCTCTTCGGCGGCTTCGGCGCCTCCTGGCGCGGCGCCTTCGTCGGCGGCGACCTCCTGATCCGCGCCGTCACCGAGGGCCCGGACCCCGAACGCCTCCCCGGCAACTTCCCCGACTACCACCTGATGCCCGCCTGACCACCCTCCGTGCCCACCCCCGCGTCCCCCCAGGTCGGCGCGGGGGCGGGCGCCCGGCATACGCAGGTGAAACGCACTCCGAAACCTTGGTATCGTGGTCCATGTCGCCGCGGCCGAGCCGCGGAGCGCACCTGGTCCGGGTGGCGGAATGGCAGACGCGCTAGCTTGAGGTGCTAGTGCCCTTTATCGGGCGTGGGGGTTCAAGTCCCCCCTCGGACACCAGCAAACCAGCAAGAACGGCCCCTCATCAGGGGCTTTCTTCATTTCTGGGCAGTGGCGTGACCAACCACGTGACCAACGGCCCAGCGAATCCCCAGGTCAGACCAGGGACGACAGGCCGAGTCGGCCCGCGCCGGAGGCGGCCAGTCGGCGCGCTCCGTCCTTACGAGAGTGGCCGTACCGGGCCATGGTGTAGCCCGGCGAGTGGTGCCGGACGTTGGCGGAGACCTCTACGGGGTTCTCCCCGGCCTCCAGATCGTTCGTGACTTTGCTGTGCCGCCAGTCGTGAATGCGGAAGTCCTCTGGCAGCTTTAAACGGGTACGCAGAGTGCGCCAGCGTGCCGAGACCTTCTCAGGGTCCTGCGGCCCGCCAGCCTCGCCCCGGTACAGCTTGAAGTCGTCACGGGCGAACACAAGGTCATGGTCCACCCACGCGGAGCCGAGCCGTTCACGCTCCGCGTCCTGGCGCTGCTTCTGCCACTTCAGGACGGTCATCACGGACTGATCCACATAGATGACGGCGTTGTCGTCGCCATCCTTGGTCAGCTTCCGCAGACGGTAGGCGTTGCCCTCCTCGACCACGACCCAGCCCAGTTCGATGGCCCCCTCTTCCCAGCGGATGAGGGACCACTTCATGCCCAGGGCCTCACTGCGCCGGACACCCGTGGCCGCGTAGACGGTCCACAGCGGAGCGTCCCGAAGACAGTGGTGGGTCAGACCTCCGTCACAGGCCCGGTTGCCACACGGCTCCCACACCGTTCCCAGGAACCGGCCCGTCTGGTCGTCGTCCAGCGTCGGGTACTGAATCTGGAGAACGAGGAAGCGAGCGCGCCCACAGTCGTCCCGGCCGAGCGGCCAGGCCTCCGGCTGGTTGCTGACGCCCAGGCTGCCCGGCCGGTGAAGCGGCCGACCCCTTCCCGCCGATTCAACAATCCCTTCCGCGATCGCCTCTAACCAACCAAAGAAAGCGCCCCGACCGGAGTCATCCGGCCGGGGCACGCGCATTTCTCAGACCAGTAGCGAGGCAGGCATAACCATTCGCGCACGGTCATTTAGGTCGTGAGCAGCGTGGTTCTTCAGGTGCGGTTTGATTAGCTGAAGCATGCTTTGCATTCGCTGATCAGCCCTCCCTGATTGGACTAGCGGGTAATCGTCAAGTGCGCTGTGCCAAGTAGCGCATGCTGCCTCAACATGCCCGATGGCGATTTGTCGTTCCGCCAGAATGGCGCGTTCCTTGACGCGAGTGCGCCGATAAACGTCATACCTCAATCGGTCTGACTGCTTCATTGCTTCGACTGCACCAGTCACATCACCAAGTTCAAAGCGAACCTGGCTGGTGTGATAATTCAAGGCCGCCGGATCATACGATCCAAATGCTTTCTGCTGAGACTCGGCCTTGTCCATAGCGATTTCGGCTTCCCGAAGGTACATGAGAGCCTTGGCCTTTTCGCCAATCTGTGCAGAAGCGTGTGCCTGTTGGCCAGCAAGAAATGCCCGCATCCTGGGACCGGCCTTGGGGGATGCGGCAGCAGCTGCATCGGCAAGCCGCATCGCGGCCCTGCCATGCCCTAGATCAACTGCCTGAACGCTCATCCCTCGCAGCGTGGTGCAGTAGGTTAGGTGATCCTCTGAGGCTCCAGCCAACTCCAAGGCCTTCAAGTAATACTGCTGAGCCAGTCCGTGCACCCCTTCATCCACGGCCATATAGCCGGTGAGGTAACACAGATCCGAAGCAGCCGACATCATCGCTTTACAGACTTCTTCTGTGGCATCGGCCCGAAGGTACGGAGCCACCGTATTGACAAGGAATGCTGCGGCCATGGGGCGTGCGTGTCGGCCACCGAACTGATCATCAAGCTCTGAGATCCGTTCGGTCATAGCCACAACCGTATGGACATCAGGCATCCCTATGCGCTGCACCTGCCCTGTCTGAATGGCTTCCAAGCGGCCTACAACGTCCGGCCAGTTGGGCACAGTCAACGCGACAGAGAAGAGGCTCACGCCAAGGATGCTGCGGCGCGAGGGGTCCATGTCCTGCCTCCCCAAGTCGATCAACGCCTCAACGGTACCCAGGCGTGCGTTCGACTCGTCGGCAGGCAGGGGAAACCCTGCCTCAGCGTGCGTGATCGGTCGGCCCAGCTTCCGAGCGAACGCCTCCAGGATCAGCGGCCGGGCAGCCTCTTTGGGCATGTGCCCCTGAAGCCACTGATGGGCAGACGGCTCCCGGTACTTCTGTGGCGTTCCGCGTTCGGTGCCGATGCGGTTGACCTCCTGGACGAGTTGCCGCAGCGTCCACCTGGTCTCTCGGAACAGCCGTTCCAGGCCCTCGTTCGGCTCCCGCTCACTCACTCGGCGCTCAACTCCTCAGCTAAAGCAGGCGCTTAAAGCTCTTAAAAACCGCCGCTCTTGCCACGGTACCGCGATGCGTAGCGGAGCGGTTGCCTAGAGCGAGCAGGACCCCCGCGACCGTGCGACCGGTCCGGGGGCGTGGTCAACGCTGTAGAGGAGCGTCAACATGAGAGAGCGTATCGCCCGATCCATGGAACGGTGGCTGTGGAGGTTATTCCCCGCCTCTGGCCGCCATCGGACAGTCGATGCCTCCAAGCCCACACCGGCCCCGGCCTGTGTGGCCGTACCGTTCCCGACCTGTGTGCCTACCTGTCAGGAAGACTCGCCCACGCTTCAGCTCCCGCGCATCCCGGCCGGAGAACGCTTCCCGATCGCATGGGACACCGACCCTGTGCCGTTGTACGTCCTCCGGAGCGAGCAGCAGCGAGCGCTGGGGGCAGTGCGGTGAGTGGGAACACGCCTCCGGCCCAGCCGCAGGAGACGCAGCAGGGTTCCAGCCAGCGCCCGACTCCTGACGATTTGGAGCAGCGCGCGGAGACCTTGAAAAAGGAGATCGACAAGCACCTTGGGCAGGGGAGGCACGTTCGATGAGGTCATGTCCAGTGTGCGCCAGCCTCAAGCAGCAGAAGGCTGACGCCATCGAAGCCCGTGACTATCGGCTTGCCGCTGATCTCGAGCTGAAGATCCGGCACCACCCGGACGGTCACAAGATGCCTCCGTTCGGGCCTCGCTGGGGGTGGATCGCATGACCGAGCCGACGCCGTACAAGGGCCCTCAGCCGGGCCAGGAAGCCTACGACGCTGCCGCAGAGCGCACGGGCATCCTCCAAGCCATTTGTGACGTCGATGAACTCGCCTTCGACCACCGCATGCCGGGCCCGCTCGTTGCGTTCCTCCGCCCCGAGAAGGGTGGACAGGAGTGGGCGACTGACTCCGGGAACGTGAAGTTCCCTGAGGAAGCGAAATCGCACACCCATCACGAAGGCCCCTGACTCCACCCGTCAGGCGTGGCGGCTTCCGTCTGACGATTGGGTAAGACCCCGCCCCGATCATTCGCAACAGGGTCGGGACGGTTAGCAAGTGCCGTGCACTACTCCAACCAGGGAGGGAACACTGCAATGACAGCAGTAGCGAATGACCAGAGGACCGGCCGGTCACTGGTCAGTGAAGAGCTGTTCGGCAGCCTCGCTCACTTCGTGACCACCCACAACGCGCAGACCCCGGAGCGCGCCGAGCGCATCACCGACCAGGCGGTTGCGTTCCTCGCGACCGTAGCCACCGCCACCGTGCCCATGGTCCCGTCGGATGACGTGGACCTCGGCTTACACGCGTTCATCCTGCACACCAAGGAGTACGTGGAGTTCTGCCGCGAGCACGCCGGGCGCTTCCTGCACCACAATCCCGCCCCCGGTGGTGGCGGGCGCACCCTGGAAGCGGTCACAACCAGCGCGCACGCCATGAAGGCAGCGGGCTTCATGGTCTTCGATGACCTGTGGACCGTGAACGGCGAGAATGCCGCGCAGTGCGATTCCGACTGCGGACGGCCGTACGGACAGGCGGAGTAACCTCCCGCTGATGATGTGAGACAGGGCCGACCCCCGGCATAGGCCGAGGGTCGGCCCGCGCTCTTGGAGAGGACCTGAATTCATGGCCGACGCAGCGCCGTACGAGATCCCCACCAGCGTCTTAGAGACGCTGGCGCCCTCAGCGAGGCGGCTCGTACTCAACCGGCGCGGATCAACGGTTTGGGAGGTCGAGACGCAGCAGGGCCGGTATGCCGTCAAGCTCGGCTATCCAATCAAAGCAACAAGCGAATGGGAGGCCCAGGAGTGGACTGCCCTGGCCCCCGGCCGTGAGGGCGCGATCTTGCAGCACCTCAACCGGGACCACGTCAGTTATGGCGACTGGGACCAGGGCACCTGGAACGTCCAGCCGTGGCACCCGGGCGACAGCCTGTACGACCTTTGGCAGCCGCACCGCGCCGAAGGGGCCTCATCAGAGCCCGACCTAGGTGAAGCGCTGTCGTGTGCGGAAGCCGTAGCCGCGTTGCACGCCACAGGGTGGGCGCACGGGGACATCCAGCCCGCGCACCTGATCATCAGCGATGAGGGAACAGCGCTCATTGATCTCGCACTGGCCCAGGGCGGAGACATCCCCGCCGCGTACGACTTCAGCTATCGGGGCTGTCTCGTCCACTACGAGAGCCCCGAGATCTCCCGGAGCGTGCTGGAGACCGGTACGGCCACCCCGACCATGACAGCGGACGTCTACGCCCTTGGTGCCTCGCTCTTCATCAGCGCTGCCGGACAGCGCCACGTCGCGTATCCCGACGACGCCAGCCGCAAGGATCAGCGGCAAGCCATCGTGGACGGACCGCACCGCCCGGTGAACGTGCCCGGAGTGCTCGGCAAGCTCATCGAAGTCATGCTCAGCCCCGATCCGGCCGACCGGCCCACGAGTGCCGAAGTCTGTAAGGAACTGAGCAGCAGGCGCTGAGCCCCCTTGATCGCCCCGCGCATCTGACCTACCCCGGGACGGATGGGCGGGGCTCACTGCTGTTCAGGCTGCGTTGGTCACGTGACCAACGCATGACCAACAGCGGCCAGGAACGGGCAGAAACACCAGGTGAGCATGACCAACCCTCACGGGCCCGAAAGAGGCCAGAAGGGGATGTCTTCGCAGGTCAGCTAACTAATGGGCTGGTGCCCGAGTGGAGAGTTCAAGTCCCCCCTCGGACACGTTCTTACGTACACGGATGATGCGAGTTGTGACTCAACGGTCACGACCCGCTTCTTCATGTTGTAGGTGAGGGTGAGGCCGAAAGCCTGGTAGAGAGGGGCTTTGCGGTCGGCGGGGGCGGTGAGAAGCCGGTCGGTGAGGTCACCGAGGTCTTTGACCATGCCGTGGATCTATTCGTCGGTGAGGACGGTGCGCCGGGCGGCGTTGGCGGCGATGAGCTGTTGCTGTGCGGCGGATTTGTCGGCCTCGGCCTGGCTGATCCATGCGGCGACGGTTGCGGGGTTGGCTCCGGCGTCGAGTGCTGCGTGGTATTGGTTCAGCCGCCGGTCGCAGTCGGCGATGGTGCGGCGGGCGGCCTTGAGGCCGGGCAAGGCGGGGCCGTGGTTGAAGGTGCCCTGCATCTTGCGGTCGCACAGGGAGCAGCGGATGAGTCCGGGCAGGGCGTAGGTGCGTGGTGTGGTGCGGGGCTGCGTTCTGCGGGGTGGTGCTGGCGGCGGTCATGTCTCCCGGCTTGGGCGCGGGTGAAGGTGGTCTTGCTGATCAGGGGTTCGTGGACGGGCTTGGCGGACCAGACGTGGGTTGACCGGTCCCGGGTGAGCGAGGCTGGTGCGCGGGCGACATCGCCAGGGTCGCCCGCGCACCGCGCGCTCAGTCCTTTTCCTGGAACAGCTCCCTGGCTCGGGCCGTGACCAGCGGGCCGGCCTTCACCACGCTGCCCGCGTCGAAGGGCGGCTGCGGGTCGTACTCCACCATCAGCTGCATGGCCTGCGCTGTCACCTGGTCGGTGAGCAGCTCTGCCAAGCGCAGAGCCATGTCGATCCCGGAGGAGACGCCAGCGGCAATGATGGTCCGCTGCTCCAGGTGCTCGACCACTCGGGTGGAGGCCGGAACGGCACCGAGCTCGGTCAGCTTGTCCATGAAGGCCCAGTGCGTGGTCGCTTCGAGACCGGGCAGCAGTCCTGCGGCCGCCAGGAGCAGAGATCCGGTGCAGACCGAGGTGGTGAAGCGGCTGGTGGCGTGGACCGACCGCAGCCAGTCGAGCAGGACCTTGTCCTCCAGCAAGTCGAGAACGCCGATCCCACCGGGCACGATGACCACATCCGGCGCGACGACCTCGTCGAAGGTCTTGTCGACGGTCAGGCCGAGGTAGCCGTTTTCGGTCCGGACCTCTCCACGCTGATGGCCCACGAAGGTCACCGTGGTGTCAGGCAGTCGCTGCAACGTTTCGTAGGGCCCCACTGCGTCCAGGGCGGTGAGGCGAGGGAATAAGACGACGGCGATGTTCATTTGGGGATTCTTTCGTGTTCGGCCGGATCGATGTCGGCAGCTGTCAGGTGACGTACTCGAAGGCCCGGAACTGGCGCGGGGCAACGCTTGTCCCGCGGTCGCAGGGGCTGCGAGCGCGCGAGAGGACAAAGTTGTACGATGCGCTTCGTAGTACGACGGGGACCGTACCACGAATGGGCTAGGTAGAGTTGACGTCATGCGAACGCTGCCTCATCCCGCGACGGAAGCGGTCCGGCTTGACACGGTCCTCGCCGCGCTCGCCGACCCCTTGCGCCGACGCATCGTGCGTCAGCTTTCCGAAGGGGACGAGGCGCAAGCTTGTGGTGCGTTCGACCTGCCGGTCACCAAATCGACGTCGACCCATCACTTCCGGGTGCTCCGCGAGGCGGGCGTCATCACGCAGTACTACCGCGGCAACAAGATCCTCAACCAGATGCGTGCAGACGACTTGGAAGCCCGCTTCCCGGGCCTGTTGCAAGCGATCCTGGCCGCAGAGTAGGTGACGAGTCAGGGATCGGTGCAAGGGTGCCGGCGCAAGGCGGATTCCGCCGCCGGTCCGGATGCGCACCGGCCGGGGTGACGCCTGGACCGGTTCGGGCCGGTACTCGGGCCGTGTGCTGGTGGGTGCGACGACGACGCGTTCGGCCGGCGGACGGGCCGGTTGATGACCGAGCGGTCTTTCCGCGCTCGCGACGCGACCTCTGTGATCGTCGTGTCGGAGGAGCGGGCCAACACGATCGCGTCCCGCGTGCACTCCTCCGAATACCGCCTCGACTACTGACTGCCCACCTGGCACTACTTCCTCTGGAACCTCACGTCCCCGTGGCGGCCTTTCCGTCGAGAACACCCATGCTCAGACCTCCTCGTCCGTAGCGTTCTTGGCCGCATTGATGAGGTGCGTGACAGTGGCGACGTCGAAGTACTCTTCGATTCGCGTGATCTTCCGGTCGTTGACCGCGATGTACATCGCCGCGTCGAGCCCCACCTGTTCCCCGTCGGGCAACTGCCCCCGCAGGACGTGCTGTTGGAAGACACCGGCGCCGACATCGGCCCGCCGGGTAACGTCGAAGCGCATGCCGTGAATGGCTCCACCGAGCAAGCCCAGTACGACGAGATTGTCCTCGAGCCCCTGATCGCCGGCGCCGTCGTTGTGCCAGATCGCGACGTCCGAGGCGTAGATGCCGCGGACGGCGTCGACGTCGCCGCGCTCCACAGCTCGGAAGAAGTTGTCGACGACGGTGATGTTCGTACTGCTTTCAGGCATGAGTGTCTCCAGGAGATGGACCCAGGGATGGGCGAATTGTGTGTCAGCAGGCAATGGCCGGTGCGCGACCAGCGAAGACGGCGGACTCAGTCCCCCATGGCCGCGAGGATGAGATCGAGCACGGATTGGTCGGGGCAGGGTGGGACCGGTGCCTCAGCCAGCGAGCCGAGGATTTCGCAGGCTTCGTCGACGCGATTGGCGTGGATGGGAGGGCTGTGGCCGGTGAGAACGACGCTCGGGTCGAGCCTCTGGAGCGTGGTGACATTGGCGGCGAAGCGGCACGGGTCCGCCATGCTGACCCAAGGCGCCAGGCCGTGGATCCCGAACAGGGTCATCCCGTCGCGCCAGGCCTGCTGGTCGAGTTCGCGGACGTCCTGCGTCAGCGCACTGCCTGGTGTTCCGGGGATGGCGGTGGCGAACGTGTCGGTGGCCCACATCATTCGGCTACGCGTATCGAAGACGGACAATGTGGACGGTGAGTCGAAGATCGGCGGCCGGAGCACGGCCAGTTGCCGGTCGCCGATGTCGACGGTGTCTCCGTCGGCCACCCACCTGCAGCGGTGCAGCGGGAAATCGTAGACACAGCTGAACCGTTCGACCAGTGCCCAGCTGCACAGCAGTGTCGCGTTGGGACAACGCGCCATAACCGTTTCCAGGTTGCCCGTGTGGTCGGCGTCCTCGTGCGAGACGAACACCCAGCGAACGTCCTCCGGCTCCACAATGGAGAAGACGTCGTCGAGCCACTGCCGGCGGTTGCGAGGCGAGCCGGTGTCGATGATGACGGGCTCCTGGCCGGTCAGCACGGCGGAGTTGATGGGAACGCAGAGGGGCTGGCCGAGCGCGAACTGTACGTCCTGGATGAGGTGCACATCCGGTCCGATGCGCTGGAACGGGTGGTGCTCGAACCTGAGTTCTTCGGCAGGCATCGTTGCCTCCTGATCTGCGGAACGATCCCTCAAACCGTCGGCGCGACCTCGGTCATCAGGGTCTCCATCTTCCCGATGAGCTCCTTGACCGAGCGGAAGACCGGCTTCATCTCGATCACGCTGACCCCGGCGTCGCGATACTCCCGGCACCGTGCGGCGATCTCGTCCGGTGTGCCGACCAGGTTGCGGACCGGCAAGTGGTCGCCGAAGGCGTTCTCCAGGGTGCCCCGGCAGGCCGCCCGCGCTGCCGCGGCGGTGTCGTCCATGCGCCAGAACAGGTCGAGTACGCACTCCGGTGGCCGGTGCCCCGATTCGGCGAGCGCGGCCAGGCCGCCGGCGACCTCATCGGGGGTGGCGTGGTTGGGCAGCCACAAGTGGCCGCCCCGGGCCGTACGCCGCAATGCGGCGGGCGAGTTACCGGCGATCAGGATCGGCGGCCCCCCGGCCTGTGCCGGCTTGGGGAATACCTCGATGTCCTTGAAGTGGACCAACTCCCCATCGTAGGAAGCGCGGTCGTCGGTCCAAATGCGCCTGAGCGCCGCGAGTTGCTCGTCGGCGAGCCGGCCACGTTTTGTCACGTCCACGCCGAGCGCGGCCATCTCCACCGTGGCATTGCGGGAGAGCGCTTTGAGGACCTGCGGGTCACGGTCGGTGCCGGACAGCCCGACACCGATTCCCAGGAGCATCCGCCCGCCGGAGAGCTGGTCGAGCGTGGCGATCTGTTTGGCCGCGAGGATGGTCTCGCGCACCGGCAGCAGCATGACGCTGGTCAGCAGCCGGATCGTGGAGGTGATCCCGGCGACGTAGCCGAACGTGGTGAGCGGCTCGAACACGGTTCGACGGTCATTTCGGCCATCGTCGTCCTCGGCACCGCAGCCGAGCCACACGCCATCGAAGACGATGTGGTCCTGCATCGACACGGCCCAGAACCCGAGTTCCTCGGCGGCCTGGGCGACATCGCGGATCGCGGCAGTGTCCCCGACGCGGTTGGACTGTGGTAGTGCCACTGCGAATTTCACGGTCTCGTCCTCCAAGTTGTGGATTGGCAAAGAGAATCGTTCAGTTCTGCGGCAGCCAGGACGGAGTCATGCCGCTCGCACGCAGCACGTGGTCACGGGAGCGCTCCGCGTCGGCCCGGAGCCGGGCGAGGTCGACCCCGACGAGCTTGCCGGCCCGCTTGCGGATCTCGCCGCGGACGATCACCGTGTCGACATTGGCCGTGTCGGCACTGGTCACCACGGTGGCGACGGGGTCGACCAAGGGCATCGTGTTGATGTCATCCGCCCGGATCAAGACGATGTCCGCGTCCTTACCGGGAGCCAGGGTCCCGATGCGATCGGCCAGTCCACAGGCCTGGGCACCGGCACGTGTCGCGAAGCCGAGCACGTCCGCATGGGTGAGTGCCGGCGCGAATGCGACATCGACATCGTCGCCGAACGAGGAGATGCGGCCCTGGGCGAGCGCGGTCCGCATCTGGGTGAACATATCGCCGGGGACCGAGGTGGCGACGTCGATGCTCAGCGAGGGCGTCACCCCTTGCTCCAGCATTCGCGTGATCGGTGGATGGCCGTGCCCCATGAGCATCTCGACGTACGGAGCGACCGAGGCGGAACCACCGGTGCGTTTGATCATCGCGAGCTCGTCGTCGGTACTGGTGTTGGCGTGGACGTAGGTGGTGTCCGGGCCGAGCAACCCCGCGCGGTCGAGCTCGGCGATCGCCTGTCCGTGCACGCCCGTGATCCGCATCCCGACGTGGACGGAGATCCTGGCTTCCAACTCGCGAGCAAGCCGCCAGTCATGCACGCACACCTCGGGGCGGCTCACTCCTGGCCCGCGGACGGCAAGGGCGAAGGTAAGGAGATCGTCCTCCGATGAGAAGTACTGCTCGCGGATACGGCGGGCGTCCGCTGGATGGCCGAGTTCGCTGTAGGCCCACCACTCGCCACCCGCCGGCGTCCCGTGGGCGTACATCGCACGGATACCGGCCGCGCGCAACGCTGTGATGCCGGCGTCCGCGTGCTCGGGCGTGTTGTTGCAATGCGACCAGTCCACGATCGTGGTGATGCCCGCGTTGAGGGCCTCGAGCGCGCCGAGCAGGTTCCCGGTGTAGACGTCCTCGGAGCGGTAGGCGGGGCCGATGGCACCGATCACCTGGGCGAGGTATCCGTCCAGCGTGCACGCCGGCAGTACGCCGCGCAGCACGGTCTCCCACATGTGCCGATGGGTGTCGACGAACCCCGGGACGACGACAGTTCCCGCGGCGTCGAGGGTTTCCGCGTCTGTCACGGGGAGATCCGGACCGATCTGAGCGATCTTCCCGTCCTCGACGAGTACGTCAGCGCGGGGCAGATCGCCCAGTGCCGGGTCGAGGGTCAGGACGAATCCGTTCTTGAGCAGCAGTCTTGACGGCATTGTTCAGCCTCCGTTGTTCGGTGTGCAGAGGGGCAACAGGGTTCCGGCGTCGGCCGATCGCCGCTGAAGCGTTCTGCCACAGCTGGATTTGTTTATAATAACTAGCTAGTAGCATGTCAATGATACTTTCGAAAATAGCTCCGCGGCGAGCACAGGGGGTATCCAGGGCGGCACGGGGACGGGGCGGGCGCCACGGTGGCTCCCCAGTCCGGGGTGACCCGGGCGTCACCACCGGCTACGGGCCGGAGCCGCTCGTTTGACAGACCCGGCTGGTAAGGGGCAGTTCGCGCATGTTCGATCGCAGAGCTGTGGAGTACGGACCGACGCCCAAGCTCAGCGCCGCACCCAGGTCCATCGGTGTGTCAACGTCCAGTCGGGCGCCGGGAACGTTGGCGATGATGAGTTCGTGGGCCCCCGTGACAGCGTGCTGGGTGCGGGAGGCACCCTCGAAGCGAGGCAGGAGCATGCGCGGTGTGCTCGCTGTCAAGATCGTGGTGCCAGAGCCTGTGTGGTCGGTGAGGAAGGCTCGGGGGTGATGCCGCGCGTCAGTCAAGACCCGCATGAGTTCCTCAGACCGCAGGGCCGGTAGGTCCGCGGTCAAGACCGCCACGGGGCCCGCTGTGGCGCTGATCGCAGCGTGGGCGGCGCCACGGTGGACAGCGGCGTTGAGGCCAC
This sequence comes from Streptomyces endocoffeicus, assembly GCF_016741935.1. Taxonomy (GTDB): domain Bacteria; phylum Actinomycetota; class Actinomycetes; order Streptomycetales; family Streptomycetaceae; genus Streptomyces; species Streptomyces endocoffeicus. The sequence goes on from NZ_JAERRG010000013.1 coordinate 104,376, forward strand.
GGACAGGGGTGTCGTCGGCGACCTTCGCTCCGGCCCGGGCAGCCAGAACGTGTGCCTCGCTGTCGGCCGTCACGACGATGACCTGTCGCACCAGCGGGGTATGCGAGATCGCGTCCAGGGTGTCCAAGTAAAAGGCCCGCGCCCATTCCGCCCGGCTCGCACCAGCCCAGATCGCCAGGCGGCTCTTGCCCAGGGCGAACGGTTTGACCGGTAGCAGCACGGTCCAGCGGGTGCTGTCAGTGTGGGGCACGATCACCCTTCCAGGACGGGCAGCAGCTCGGGCAGGTGCCCGTCGGACGCCGCCGCGGCCCGCTGCCGTTCCTCCGGCACCTCGCCGTACAGCGTCGTACGCGGCCTCGCGGGCCGGCCGGCCGCCCCCGCCACCGCGATCAGGTCCCGCACCGACTTGTAGGAGCCGTAGGAGGAGCCCGCCATCCGGGAGATGGTCTCCTCCATGAGGGTGCCGCCCAGGTCGTTGGCGCCGGAGCGGAGCATCTCCGCCGCGCCCTGGGTGCCCAGCTTCACCCAGCTCGTCTGGATGTTGGGGATGTGCGGGTGCAACAGCAGCCGCGCCATCGCCGTAACCGCCCGGTTGTCCCGCATCGTCGGGCCCGGGCGGGCGATGCCCGCCAGGTAGACCGGCGCGTTGGTGTGGATGAAGGGCAGGGTCACGAACTCCGTGAAACCGCCGGTGCGTCGCTGGACACCGGCCAGCGTGCGCAGGTGGCCGAGCCAGTGGCGGGGCTGGTCGACATGGCCGTACATCATCGTCGACGACGAGCGGATGCCCAGCTCGTGCGCCGTCGTGACCACCTCGATCCAGGTGGCCGTGGGCAGTTTCCCCTTGGTCAGGACCCAGCGGACCTCGTCGTCGAGGATCTCCGCCGCCGTGCCGGGGATGGAGTCCAGGCCCGCCTCCTTGGCGGCGCTCAGCCACTCGCGGACGGACATCCCGGTGCGGGTCGCGCCGTTGATGACCTCCATCGGGGAGAAGGCGTGCACATGCATCCCCGGCACGCGCTCCTTGACCGCCCTGGCGATGTCGAAGTACGCCGTGCCCGGCAGGTCCGGGTGGATGCCGCCCTGCATGCACACCTCCACCGCGCCCACGTCCCAGGCCTGCTGGGCGCGGTCGGCGACCTGGTCCAGGGAGAGGGTGTAGGCGTCGGCGTCGGTGCGGCGCTGGGCGAAGGCGCAGAAGCGGCAGCCGGTGTAGCAGACATTGGTGAAGTTGATGTTGCGCGTGACGATATACGTGACGTCGTCGCCGGCCACCGACTTGCGCACTTCGTCCGCCACCTGGCACAGCGCGTCCAGCGCCGGGCCGTCCGCGTGCAGCAGGGCCAGGGCCTCGGCGTCGGTGAGCCGGGTGGGGTCGTCGGCCGCCGTCGCCAGGGCCTGGCGGACGTCGGTGTCGATGCGCTCGGGGACCATGCCGGGGGCGGCCGCGGCGCGCAGTTCGGCCCAGTCGCCGTAGACCTCGTCGAAGTCGTCGCGGCGGTCGGAGGTGCGGCCCTCGGTGTCGATCGCGGTGTGCAGATCCGTACGGCCGGAGGGCACGAACACCTCCTCCGGCTCCTGCCAGGGGTGGCCCTCGACCACCGCGTCCGGGCGGGCGAGGCCGGTCTGCGCGTCGGCCAGGGCACTCACGTGCGGGCGCAGCCGCGGGTCCAGCCAGGGCTCGCCGCGCCGCACGAACTCCGGGTAGACGCACAGGCGTTCACGCAGCTCGAAGCCGGCCGCCGCGGACCTCGCCGCCAGCTCCTCGATCTGCGGCCAGGGCCGCTCGGGGTTGACGTGGTCGATGGTCAGCGGGGAGACCCCGCCCCAGTCGTCGATGCCGGCGCCGATCAGCCGCTCGTACTCGGCGTCGACGAGGTTGGGCGGGGCCTGTAGGCATGCGCTCGGGCCCATGATGTGCCGGGCGACGGCCACCGTGGCCACCAGCTCGTCCAGTTCGGCGTCCGGCATGCCGCGCATCGCGGTGCCGGGCTTGGCGCGGAAGTTCTGGATGATCAGTTCCTGCACGCCGTGGTACGCCCGCGCCACCTTGCGCAGCGCGAACAGCGACTCCGCCCGCTCCTCGCAGGTCTCCCCGATGCCGATGAGGATGCCGGTGGTGAAGGGGACGGAGGAGCGGCCCGCGTCCTCCAGCACCCGCAGCCGGACGGCCGGTTCCTTGTCCGGGGAGCCGTGGTGCGGGCCGCCGGGCTCGGACCACAGCCGGGTCGCGGTCGTCTCCAGCATCATGCCCATCGAGGGCGCGACCGGCTTCAGGCGCTGGAAGTCCGTCCACGACATGACGCCCGGGTTGAGGTGGGGGAGCAGGCCCGTCTCCTCCAGGATGCGGACGGAGATGGCGCGGACGTAGGCGATGGTGTCGTCGTAGCCGTGCGCGTCGAGCCACTCGCGCGCCTCCGGCCAGCGCTCCTCGGGCTTGTCGCCGAGGGTGATCAGGGCTTCCTTGCAACCGAGGGCGGCGCCCTCGCGGGCGGTGTCGAGGACCTCGTCCGGCGACATGAACATCCCGTGCCCAGCGCGGCGCAGCTTGCCGGGCACGGTGACGAAGGTGCAGTAATGGCACTTGTCCCGGCACAGCCGGGTCAGCGGGATGAAGACGCTCTTCGAGTACGTGATCACGCCGGGGCGGCCCGCCGCGTCGAGGCCCGCGTCGCGGACCCGGGCGGCGGACTCCGCGAGGCCGGTGAGGGCCTCGCCGCGCGCCTGGAGCAGGACGGCGGCCTCGGTGACGTCCAGGGCGACGCCGTCCCGGGCGCGTTTGAGAGCGCGACGCATGGAGTTCTCGGTGAGGACCACTGGTATTTCTCCAGATTGCGATCATGTCTGCTGTGAAGGGCCCTGGCCGCGGGCGGGCTGTCCAGCTGTGCCGCGGACGACCTGGATGTCCAGCTCGACGCGGATGGTGGTGCCGATGGCCGCGACGCGGTGGGCGAGCGTCTTCTGCCAGGTGAGAGCACATACGGGTGGGCGTCCACGTCGAGGAGGTCCCGGCAGAGCAGATTGACCGGCGTGGTTTCAGGCGTTTAGGGGGCCCGGTCGTGCTGAGGTATTTCCCCGTGGCGTCACCGAATGATCTGGCGGTCTGCCAGGTGCGTCTCCTGACGGAGTTGCCTTTTGACAATCTTTCCGGTGGCGTTCTTTGGCAGATCGTCGACGAAGACAACCGACCTCGGCTTCTTGAACGAAGCGAGGTGCGCTTTGCAGAGCTCGACGAGCTCAGCTGCGCCCAGTGTTTGGTCCGCTACGACGAAAGCGACGACGGACTCTCCCCACTCGCTGTCCGGAACTCCGACAACCGCGACTTCACGCACTGCCGGATGGGTGAGCAGGACCTCTTCGACCTCGCGCGGATAGACATTGGATCCGCCCGTGATGATGACGTCCTTCGCACGGTCGGTCAGGTAGAGGTACCCGTCATCCGGGTCGAGATGACCGATGTCACCGGTGTGCAGCCAACCGTCCACGAGAGTCTCCGCGGTGGCTTTCGGGTTCTTCCAGTAGCCGTTCATGACCACGGCGCCCCGGACGATGACCTCACCGTCACTTCCATCGGGGACGGGAGAACCGTTCTGCGCGACGATGCGGAGGTCTATTCCGCCGAAGGGGCGGCCACAGGAGCCGGGGTGAGCGAGGGCGTCCCCAGGGGGCATCACCGTGATGGTCATGGGAGCCTCTCCCTGACCGTACATCTGGGTGATGATGGGTCCGAAAGCGTTCACCGCGGCGCGCAAGTCCTCCTGGTAGAGGGGGGCGCCGCCGACGACGATGCTCCGCAGGCCCGACAAGTCGTACGTTGCGAACTGAGGGTCGCGCACGATCCTGTTCAACATGGTCGGCGCGAGGAACGCCGCGTGTGTGATCTTGTGCCTCTCGATCTGCCCGAGATAGTCGCCCGGCGAGAAGCTGCCGGAAGGCGAGATCACGTTCGTCGCCCCGCGGCCGATCGCGGGGAGGAGGTAGAGGCCGCTGCCGTGGGTGAGCGGGGCAGCGTGCAGGAAGGAACTGCCGGGAGCAACCGGATCTATATCGGCGTGGTAGGTGGCGGTCATCGCAGCCAGGTTGCGGTGACTCAACGTGGCACCCTTGGGCCTGCCGGTGGTGCCGGAGGTGTAGAACAGCCATGCTGAGTCCGCGTCGTCGACGGCCGCCATGTCGAGCGGCCGAGCGGCGGGTACGGCTGAATACGCGGTGCCCGCGTTCGTCCCCTCGGCGGCCTCGGCGGCCGTGGCGGCCGGGGCGCGAATGATCCGGACCTGCGGCGGAAGCGTGTCCGCCGCGGCGGAAGTCTCCGCCGAGACGAGGATCGCCGCGGCGCCGCTTTGCTCCACCACGTAGGCGATCTCGTCGGGGTGGAGGTGCCAGTTCAGCGGGACCGCGACGAATCCGCCCCAGAAACACGCCCAGAGCATCTCGACGAGTTCGGGCCGGTTGGGCAGGAGCAGCGCGACCCGATCACCGGGTCGCAGACCGAGCCGGCGCAATCCGGCCGCCACTCTCGCTACCCGATCGACAAGTTCGGGGTAACTGGTCCTGCGGCCCCCGAAGACGAGGGCGTCGGCGCCGCCGGCGCGGCGGCTGCCGTCGACGAGCAGGTGGGCGACGTTCAAGGCGTTCTCCGTGGTTTCCCTGTGTGATAGCTGAATGGATCGCCGTCAGGCCGGCGAGCCGTCAGGCCGGCGAGCCCTCAGGCCGGCGAGCCCTCAGGCTCGAGGGCTCGCCCAGAGCAGTCAGCTCGACGAGATAACTGGCAATTTCGCCCTGAAGGCGGAGAGCGGCTGAACGGGTGACGGAGCCGATCTCACCACTGCCCGTGGTGCGGGCCGTCGGGGAAGTCGGTGACGACAGATCCTTCAGGAATGTCGTCGACATCGCGGGGACCGCGGAACTCCCGGGACATCTCGTATGCGATCTCCCGCGCGATCCGGCCACCGCGCATCTCGAAGCAGTGAACGAGGCGCATGCTCACCCGGTCACCGGGCTTGAACCCGAGGTTCGGCATTCCGTCCCCGACCACGGTGAGGTCGCAGATCTGGTCGTCGAAGACGTAGTCCTCGGTGGCGAAGCGGCGAAGCGTCGTGGTCCGGTTGAAATGCACTGTCTCGAAAATCGCCAGGTAGGCTTCTTTCACGGTGGCAGCGTCTTTGTACACCTGACCACGGAACGGTGCTTCCCAAACGATGTCATCGGTGTAAAGCGCGATCGCTTTGTCGACACTTTCCGGGTTCTCGTTGTGGAAATGTGCCTCGACGACCCGGAGATTGTGCGCAATGAGCTCCTCGCGGCTCAGAGTCGATACATCGACCTTGAGAAGGTTGTCGGTGTCGGCGGTGTGTTCGCTCGTCGTCATGGTCTTTCCTCCTTGCGATGCGGTGTGGGCAGTTCAGCGATCGGCGGTGAAGACCTGACGGATCTCGCCGATGCCTTCGACCCAGCTACGGAGTTCCTCGCCGGGCTGGAGGTAACGCTGCGGTTGACGGGCGAGGCCGACTCCCGCGGGTGTGCCGGTGAAGATCAGATCGCCGGGATAGAGGGTCACGCCCTGCGACAGCGATGAGATCAGCTCCGGCACGTCGAAGATCAGGTCACTGGTGCGGCCTCGCTGGACCACGTCGCCGTCGATCGCGCAGCCGAGCTCGAGGTCGTCCGGATCGGACAGCTCGTCCGGCGTGACCATCCACGGGCCGACCGGTGCGAAACCCGCGTACGACTTGCCGAAGCTGAACTGCGGTGCGGGTCCCTGCAGTTGAGAGATTCGTTCCGAGATGTCCTGTCCGACGGCGAGTCCCGCAACGCTGCCCCAGGCTTCGGCCTTACCGACCCCCCTGGTCTCCCGCCCGATCACGACGACGAGTTCCACTTCCCAGTCCGTGTTCCCGCCGGCTGGAAGCGTGACGGTCGTGTCGGGTCCGGTCAGCGACGACTGGAACTTGGTGAAGACCGGGGGCAGTCGGTCCGGGAGGTCGAACCCGGACTCCGCGGCGTGGTCGCGGTAGTTCAGGCCGATCGCGAAGATCTGCCGAGGCTCCGGGGAGGGGGCTCCCAGGCGCGACCGATGGAGTGTCAGGACGCTGTCCGTGGGGTTCACAGTGGCTGCCCAGTCGACGAACACGTCCCAGACGCCGTAGACCGAAGCGGGGTTGGACCCGAACTTGCCCTTGCTGGCCGATTCGACGTCGATGCCCGTGGTGTCGTTCAGGACGATGGTCGCTCGGCCATCGTGGTTGGCGAAACGCATGGATCTCCGATCATTTGGTGCCGGTGCCGACGGTGTCGGCCCCGGTTGGACCGTGGGGAAGCAGAACCGGCCGTCCGCGTACGCCACGCTCGGCCGCGGCGAACGCCTGTGCTACCTCTCCCAGGGAGTAGGTGGCGTGGACAGGCGTTGGCCGAAGGCTGCCGTCCCCGAAACCGGGGGCGAGTTCGCGCAGCCGGGCGGTTGCCGACGCCGGAGTCAGTCGGCCGGTGTTCAGGCCGAGCAGGTGCAGTTCCTTGCGGTAGAAATCCAGCAGATCGATGGCGGCGACTGAGTCCTGCGGCGGGCTGCTGAGCAGGCAGATCTTGCCGCGCGCACCCATGGCGCGGGTGATGTCCGCCGTCAGGGGGCCACCCACGACGTCGACGGCGGATGTGGCGCCTGTCGGTCCTGCGGCGTCCACAAGACGATCTCCCAGCGACAGATCAGCGTCGATCACCCTGTCGATTCCGGCGGCAACTGCCAGGCTGAGTTCGTCGGCCCCTTTGACGACGCCGATCACGCGTCGTGCGCCGAGCCAGCGGGCCATATCAGCGGCGGCCGCTCCGACTCCTCCCACGGCACCGGTCACGATCACCGTCGACTCGCGTCCGACCGGACCAGCCAGCCGTAGCGCGGCAGCGGCAGTGAGGTAGGACAGCGCGGAGGCCGCGGCCTCGGCGAATGACAGCCCTGCCGGCATCGGGGTCACCGCTGTTCTCGACGTCGCGAGGTACTGGGCGTAGGCGCCGTCGCAGGACAGGCCGATCTCGCCACCCGCTCCCCAGACGGAACGGCCCCGGAGCTCGCGCGTGCCCGCGACGACAACGCCGGCGAAGGCTCGCCCGAGAACGCGGGGGAACGGCCCCGGCAGGATTCCGCGGCAGGCGAGTGCGTCGCTTCGATTCACCGCGGCGGCACGAACTTCGATCAGTACTTGGTCCGGACCGTCGATGCTCGGTACCGGGATGTCCTCGACCTGGAGCAACGCCGGCTCCATCGAGGAAACCGCTCTGACTCCGAGCATCACACCGGCGCGCGTCCCGGCCGAGGGAGCCTGGTCCGCACCGGAAGCACGGGCGGCCTGCCGTCTCATCGTCAACTGCTTCTCCCGTCGTTGGGAGAGCGGCGGCTCCGCTCTACTAATATATTCATATGCTTCGCATGCAGGCATGTCAATGTGATTTTCGAAAGTTACGGCGGGTCTGTCACCGCTGGGTGAGCCGGGTGGCGCTCGCGGGCGACGGGCCGGCCGCCGGGCCCGGGAACTGCTCCAGCGCCGGTACGAAGTCGCCGGAGGGCAGGCCGTGCGGGTGGAGCGGCGGCGGCACCTCGCTGATCTTGGGGGACTCGCGGCACCGGGGCGGCAGGATCGCCGGGGAGAACCGTTGACCCGCGACCTGGACGTAGGTGCCGGTTGCGCGGCCAACCACACGTGATGGCCCGCCGAGGGGTGCGCCGGGTCCTCGGCGGACAGGCGAGCCTGAGTGCGGCGACGCGGGAACGTGCTTATGTGTCCCCATTTAGTCGATATGCGCTAGGGTTTCGAAAGTTGCCGCAGCTTGCCCATAAGCCGGGTAAAATGATGGACCATGGCGAAAGAAGGTCGATCGGCGACACGCGCGGCCGCTGTGCATCAGAGGCTGAGGGACGACATCCTAGGGGGACGGTTCCGCCCTGGTGAACGTCTGAAGTTCCAGCAGATTTGTGAGGATTACAAAACCTCCGTAGGTGCCGCGCGCGAGGCACTGACCCGACTGGCATCAGAGGGACTCGTCCGCTCGCAGCCCAATTTTGGCTACATGGTGACACCGCTGTCCCTCGAAGATCTCGAGGATCTCACGGCCGCACGCGTGGAGCTGGAGTGCATGGCTCTGCGCATGTCGATCGAGAAGGGTGACCGGCAGTGGGAGGCCAACGCGGTCGCCGCGCATCACTTGCTTGCCCGGACCCCCTTCACCTCATCTGAACAGCCCGGCCGCCCAACGGACGAGTGGGCGCGAGTTCACACCGAGTTCCATTTCGCCCTGATCGCAGGGTGCCCGAACCGACGCATACTGCAGATGGCCCGGAGTCTTCGCGAGGAGGCGGGCCTCTATCAGCTGTGGTCGGTTTCACTCCAGCGGAAACCGGACCGCGATGGTGCGGCCGAACACCGGGCACTCCTCGAGGCGAGCGTCGACCGGGATGCCGAGCGCGCCGCACTCCTGCTCCGCGAGCACCTCCAGCACACGGCACGACTGCTGCAAGCAGACGGCCTTCATGAGCTGCACGCCCCACCCGAGGAATGACAGGTCGCGGACGGGGACTCATTCAGCGCCTCCGGTGTCCGTTTGGCGCGGGTGCCTTCGACGTTCTTCGGCAGCAGTTCGTGGCCGAGGGCTTCACCGACGTGCTTGGCCCGTAGCGGCCCGGTCGCGTGGTGGAAAGCGGCGAGGACGCGGGGGTAGTCCGGGTGCTCGGGCAGGTCCGGCGCGACGGCCGGGAGCCGGTCGGCGAGACCGGTGACGGTCTTGCGGGTGATCGTGAGGTGCTCCAGGTGGGCAGGCAGGTCACTGAACAGGAGCTGGGCACGCTGCCGGACAACGTCGAGGTGCACCCCTGGGCGCCGCAGCTGGACGTGCTGGGGCAGGCCGACCTCGTTGTCACCCACGCCGGGGCCGGCGGTCAGGCGGAGGGTCATCAGGGTGACGGCGCGGTGGGAAGGCACGAGAGGGTCATAGCCGTGTGGCTGTGCGGACCAGCCCCGCGAGGGCGAGGGAGCGGCTGTGCGCGGGCCACGCGATGTGAGTGACGACGGGGGGTGCGTCGGTCAGGGGGACGGCGGTGTGCTCGGCCCATAGCCAGGCGCGGGCGGAGTCGGGGAAGACGGCCACGGTGCGTCCGAGGGCGATCAGCTGGGCCAGCTGCGTCTGATCGTGGATCTCGGGGCCCGGACCGGGTGGGTAGGTGCCGTTACGGGACCAACGGGCGAGCGGAAGATCGGGAATGTCGCTGACGTCGGCCAGGGACAGAGTCTTGTGCGCGGCGAGGGGGTGCTCGGCGGGCAGGATGGCGATCTGCCCCTCGGTCATCAGTTCCTCGCTGTCGAACCCAGTGAGGGAGTTGAACGGCTTGTGCATGAGCGCCACGTCAGCCCGGCCATCGCGCAGCATCTCTTCCTGCTCGCAGGTACCGCTCGGCAGCACGTCGATCTCGGCGGCGTCCGGCTCGGCCGCGTAGGCGTCGAGGAGCTTGTGCAGCAACTCGTGGGACGAGGCGGCCTTCACCGCCAGCACCAGGCGGTTGCGGGGGCCTCTCGGGTCGTCAGCGCCACCGGCGCGGCGGGCGCGGCGGGCGGCGGCGGTGATCGCGTCGAGGGCCGCGCGGCCCTCGTACAGCAGCATCTCCCCGGCGCCGGTCAGGGCGACTCCGCGACGGTTGCGTGTCAGCAGGGAGACACCGAGGCGCCGCTCGAGCCGCTGGATCGCCCGGGACAGCGGTGGCTGTGCCATGCCGAGGCGCTCGGCGGCACGGCCGAAGTGCAGTTCCTCGGCCACGGCCAGGAAGTACCTCAGCTCGCGGGTCTCCAAGATGTCCATGGCGACAGCGTACTCCGGTGATACCTTCCGGGTATCACCGGGCGCTGTGTCGGTATTGGATGCGCCGCCGGTCGGCGAGCGAACATCAACGGCACGGGCGAAGCGAGATCCGCGCCGGTAGCCGGCGCGGACGAGGTGCCGTCGACGAGCGGCGGACCATGTGACACGCAGCCCATGAAGTATCCGGCTCAGCAGGAAAGACACAGCCATGAACACACTCTCCGCGTCACTCCCCGGCGGCACCTGGCCCCTGGGCGATCTGACCGTCACCCGCTTCGGCTACGGCGCCATGCAGCTCGCCGGCCCTGGGGTCATGGGCCCGCCTGCCGACCGCGACGGCGCGCTCACCATCCTGCGTGAGGCCGCCGACCTCGGGGTCACCCACATCGACACCTCCGGCGCCTACGGGCCGCGCGTCACCAATCAGCTGATCCGTGAAGCACTGCACCCCTACCCCGAATCGCTGCACATCGTGACCAAGGTCGGCGCGGTCCGCGATGAGCAGGGCGGCTGGCCCCCTGCCCGGCAGCCTGAGGACCTGCGCCGCGCCGTCCACGAGAACCTCGAGGACCTCGGCGTCGAGGTGCTTGATGTGGTCAACCTCCGGCTCGGCGACGCCCAGGGCCCTCGGTCCGGCTCGCTCGCCGAGCCCTTCGAGGCTCTTGTCGAACTCCAGCAGCAAGGCCTGATCCGGCATCTGGGAGTGAGCAACGCGACGGCGGAACAGGTCGCCGAGGCGCAGGCGATCGCGCCGATCGTGTGTGTGCAGAACATGTACAACCTCGCCTACCGCCAGGACGACGAGCTGATCGACGACCTCAGTGCCAAGGGCGTCGCCTACGTGCCGTACTTCCCGCTCGGCGGCTTCACTCCGCTGCAGTCCACGGCGCTTTCTGCCGTGGCCACCCGGCTGGAGGCGACGCCGATGTCGGTCGCTCTGGCCTGGCTGCTGCGCCGGTCGCCGAACATCCTGCTCATTCCCGGCACCTCGTCAGTGGTACACCTGCGCGAGAACGCCGCCGGTACGGGAGTCTCGCTCTCCGACGAGGACCTCGCCGAGTTGGACAAGATCGGCCGCTAGGGCCTGCTCCGGGTGAGATCACCCGGTGAGGCAGAGCCGCGGATCCAGAGCAGGGAGCCGCGGAACTTCATGCCGGCCGGGACGGCGGTGACCGGGGCTGCGGCGCACTGGCGGCGTCCACGAGCATGTCGACGGCGTCGTGGCGGGCCCGTTCCACGGCGGATTCCACGCTGACCAGGGCTGAGGTCGACCTGCCCGCGCGCTGCGGCCTCGACATCACGCCGCCCGTCAGCGAGCCGAGGACGCCTGGATCACCACCGGCAGTCACGGCTCGATCAACGCCCATTCGCCATCCGTCGTGACGCCCGCTCGGGCTTCATCCGAGGCCGCGCCTCGGCCAAGACAGCAAGGACCTCCCCCATGCCCTCGACCACGCCCCGAAACCACGTGGCCCGCTTCACCGTGGGCGCGGCGTCCGCCGCGTTGCTCGTCACCGCCGGCGCGATCACGCCCCCAAGCGCGTCCGCCGCCCCCGAGCGCGTATCGGGCTTCACTCGACACACGATCACGCAGAAGGTCTCACTCACCGGCAGTGGACCGGCCGACCAGACGCTGAGCGCCGTGGAATACCAACCGACCCACGCCCGCGTGAAGGGCATTCAGGTGATGATCCCGGGCGTCACCTACGACCATCGGTACTTCGATCTCAAGACGGACCGCGGCTGGATCTCGCAGGCACGCGAGGCGGCCGAGGACGGCTGGATCACCGTCGCCGTGGACCGCCTCGGAACCGGCAACTCCAGCAGCCCGGCCGCGGACAAGCTGAACGGCACGACCCACTCCGCCACCATCCATCAACTGATCACCAAGCTGAGGACCGCCCACAAAGGGCTGCCGGTCGCACTGGTCGGCCACTCCATGGGAAGCGCGGTCGCCCTCCAGGAAGCCGCGTCCTACAAGGACGTCAACGCTGTCGTCGTCACCGGATTCATGCACCATGCCGGCTCCGGCGGACTGCTGTTCAACGCCGCGATGCACCCCGCCGCCGAAGACGCCGCCTTCGCCGGCCGCGCGATACCGGACGGCTCCCTCACCACCCGGGACGGCATGCGCCAGCTGCTCTACTGGCCGTTCAACGCCGACCTGAGCACCGTGAAGGCCGACGATGCGGTCAAACAGATCGCCACCGTCGGGGAGTTCACCTCCTTCTCGGACGAGCAGAGCAACGACACGTACGGCAAGAAGGTCGACGTTCCCGTCCTGTCGCTCGTGGGCCAGCACGATGGCCTGTTCTTCGACCCCACCGACCTGAGCAAGACCCTCACAGCGGAGACCGCCGCCTACCCGGCCAGCCCCGCCGTCGACGTGAAGTCCATTCCCGGAGCCGGTCACGACCTGGCCCTCCAGCGCAACGCCGACAGCACCACCAACACCATCGACAAGTGGCTGTCCCGCAAGCTCTAGGAACACGCAACCCGGGCCCCAGCAAGACCAGGGACGGCACGGGACGATGCGCCGGCCCCGATCGGTTGGCTGTGCGATCGGCGATCGGCGCACGGCGCGGTCAGTCACCGGCCGCGCTGAGCCGCAGGCTCCCCGCGAAGTCGATCCGGGCCAACTCGGCACGGGAGGTGATGCCCAGCTTGTCGTAGACCTTGGCCAGGTGGTGGCCGACCGTGCGTGGGCTGATCAGCAGATGTGCCGCGATCTCCCGATTGGTCAGACGCTTCGCCGCCAGTCGCGCGACCCGCAGTTCCTGCGTGGTCAACCCGGCCTCGTCGGTCCGGCTGGGCACGAGACGGCGCCGCGGGCTTTCGGTCAGTGCGTGCTCGGACAACGCCCGCGCCCGCAGTGGTTCCGCACCCAGGCGGTCGAAGATCTCGGCTGCGCCGGCAAGCTGGATCCGGGCGTCGGCCCGGCGGCGCGCCCGCCGCAGCCACTCCCCGTAGAGCAGCCGGGTACGGGCGTACTCGAACGGATAGTCCGCCGCACCCGCCACGTCGAGGGCCGCTTGGTACGAGGTCTCTGCCGCCGGGCCGCCGAGCACGAGGGCGCGGAGACGATGGGCAGTGGTACGGGCCCACGTCGCACCCGTGCGCTGTGCCCACGTCTCCACCATGGCCACCTGGGGTTCGACGACGTCGGCGTTCCCCAACTGCACCGCCGACTCGACGGTGTCCATGGCGGCCAACAGCGCACAGGTAGGGTGAGCGGCCTCGTGTTCGGGCTCGGCGAGCGGCATCAGGTGACTCAGCGCGTCCTGTGGACGACCGTCGAACAGCGCCGCGCGGCCGCGGTGCAAGTACGCCGATGCGCTGAGTCCCCGCACCCCGCGTGGGACCGAGACCCGCAGGATCTGGGTGGTGTGCTCGTCGACGGTGCGGTGATCGCCCCGGGCGGCGGCCAGTGCTCCGAGGGAGACGCGGCACTGCGTGGCCAGGTGATCCGCCCCGACCTCCTTGGCCAGCCGCAGCCCGTCGGCCGCCGCGGTCTCGGCGGCTTCCCACCGACCCGCGGCGATGTCGAGGACCGCGGTCTGGGCGAGCACCAGCGCCAGCGCGGTGAGTTCGTGCCGACGCCGCAGGTGTACGGCCTGCTCGCGCAGCACGTCGAGCAGCGAGCCCTCTATCCCCCAGGCCTGGGCCAGCGGTACGGGTGGCAGCAGCTCCCACGCGGCCGTACCGAGCCGACTGACCGTGCCGCCGGCCATCTCCGGGGCGGTCGGGGTGACCTCGCCGGTCTGGTCGTAGCAGGACCACCAGACCCTCAGCACGGGCAACAGCTCCGACAGGGCGGGATCACCGTCGGTGTCCACGGCGAGTAGCCGCTGCAGTGCCTCCTGCTGGAGGTCGGGCCGACCGGCCGACCACGCGGCGCGGACCGCCACGGTGCCGAGCTCCACCGCGCCGCGAGCGCCAGGGACGACAGCCATGTCGCAGACCAGGTAGCGGTGGGCACGCTCGGGCACGCCGTGGGCGAACTCGAGGATCCCGCGCAACCCGCCGCTCAGCCGGGCGACGAGAAGCTCGCCGCCCAGGCGCTCGGCGTCGTCCAGCAGCTGCCGCGCCGCCTCCGCGTCGCCCGCGTCCCATGCGGCGCGGGCGGCAGCGGCCAGGCGGCGCGCGGCCGCGGCCGGTTCGGGGGACAGCTCGGCCGCCCGCCGCAGTGTGCGAGCCGCTATCGGCCCCGCACTACGCTGCAGGCACTGCTCGGCGGCTTGCTCCAGCAACGTGGCGACGTCCTCGTCCACCGTGTCGGCGGCGGCGGCCAGATGCCAGGCCCGTTCCGCGGTGGCATCCCTCGGCAGGGCGACGGCCAACGCCCGGTGCGCGGCCTGCCGGTCCAGGAAGGGGGCGCCATCGTAGACCGCCGCCCGGATCAGCGGGTGGCGGAACTCCAGCCGGGCCCCGGTGGCACGGATCAGACCGGAGCGCAGGACCTCGTCCCAGGTGGGCGTGTCGACGCCCCAGTCGGCCCCGGCACGGTGCACGACATGGCGGTCGCCCCGGTCCTCGGCGGCGGCCAGCAGCAACAACGCCCGGGCCGGCGGCGTCATGGCCATGGCCCGGGAGCCGAACGCCCGCCGCAGCCGTGGCCCGACCGGCGTCAGATCCCCGGATCGCCCGAGCGGCGCGTCGCCATCGGGCTCGTGATCGATGGCGGGCAGCTCGTGCAGCGCCAACGGGTTGCCCCCGGCTGCCCGGATCGTACGATCGACGAGCGCCCCGTCGGCCCCCGGGGCGGCCGCGACCAGGAGCCGCCGGGCGTCGTCGTCGGCCAGCCCCACGACCTCCAGTGCCGGCAGTCCTTCCCACGGCCCCGAGGCAGGGTCCTCGTGTCCGGTGAGCAGCACCGCGACCGGATCGGTCGCCACTCGCCGGGCGAGGAAGCCCAGGCAGTGCACGGTCGCCTCGTCGACCCACTGGGCGTCGTCCACCGCGACAAGCACCGGTCGCTCCCGGGCAAGATCGCTGACCAGTGACAACACGGCCGCGCCGATGAGGAATCGGTTGGTCGTGTCCCGGCTCAATCCCAGCGCGCCGCGCAACGCCGCAGCCTGTGGAGCGGCGAGCCTCTCCAGTCGGTCCCTCACCGGCCACAGCAGCTCGTGCAGTGCCGCGAACGCGAGCCCCGCTTCCATCCGGGAGCCCCGGCACCGCAGCACCGTCGCGTCGGACGCGGCCTCGACGGCGTGCTCGAGCAGGGCGGTCTTGCCGATACCCGGCTCGCCCCACAGCACGAGCCCGGAGCCCGAGCCGTCCGCGGCCCGATCCAGCAACCTGTCGAGGGCCGCGGTCTCGGCGTGCCGCCCGAACAGCTCCATGTCCCACCCCAGAATGTCGTGCCAGGCCGCGGTGGTGCGACCGTTTCGAGGCTATAGGCCAATTCTGCCGCTGTGGCCGACCGGTTGAGCGGCCCATCCGGCGGGGACCGCGGCAGGGTTCGTCCGCCAACCTCGCAGCGACCCCCATCCGGACCACGTGCCGGTGCGGTGCGAGCCGCGACCGATACGGCGACCGATTCGCGACCTCGGGCGGCCGACGTAGGTTCGTGCCCGGCTGAAGAGGCCTGAAGCCCATAACCCGATGAGAAGCGCGAGGACGTGAATGGCCTTGCGTTCCGCAGAAGACCGAGATTGATGCTGCATCACTACATCGGTCAATTTATCATTGTCTCTCCAGGAGTTCGCATGCGCATCGGATTCTCGCTTCCGCAGTACGGCGCGATGGCTCAAGAGCTCAGCAGGCTCGCCGACTTCGCCCGACAGGCCGAGGAGCTCGGAGCCGACAGCCTATGGGGTGGGTGACCGCGTGCTGGCCGCGGTGAATCCGACCGTGGGCTACGGAGGCATGGACACGATTCCGTGGCAGCTGCACACCATGCTTGACCCGTTCGTGGCGCTGGGTGTTGCCGCGAGCGTCACCGAACGAGCGCTGCTGGGCACCTCCACGCTCATCGCACCCTGGTATTCCCCGCTGCTCCTCGCCCGGTCGCTGACCGGTGTCGACGTGGTGAGCGGGGGACGTCTCATACCCGGCCTCGGCACCGGCTGGTCGCCCGAGGAGTACCAGGGCGTGGGCGTTCCCTGGAAGGAGCGGGGCGCGAGGCTGGACGAGTGTCTGGACGTGCTGGAGGCGGTGTGGACCACCGAGCCCGTCGCGCGATACGACGGCAGGCACTACGCCTTCCCCGCCGCCCACATCGGACTCAAGCCGGTCCAGCGCCCTCGGCCTCCGGTCTATCTGTCCGGCTTCGCCCCGGCGTCCCAACGCCGGGCGGCCCGTCGCGCGCACCCCGGGATTCGACCACGCCGTCCACAACAGCCGCCTGATCGCCCGAGTCGAACAGGCCTCGCGCACCGGTCTCCGGCAGTGAAGGCGTGGCACCACGCCCGGGCCGTGACCGATAGGGCGACCGATCCGCGAGCGCGGGCAGCCGGTCTAGGTTTCGACATACCGGAAGGCCCCTGAAGGCCCTTGAAGGCCCACTACCCCGACCTGGGAGTCGTTGATGATTTCTGTCCTCTGTCACCATGGCGCCGGCGGCGCTTCGCGGCAGGCTCACGACGTATGACCACGTCCGCGCGCGCTGCCGTTCTCGAAGCGCGGGACGGGCCGTTCGAATTCCGTGACATCGAGGTCGAGGACCCGCGACCCGACGAGGTACTCGTTCGCATGGTCGCGACCGGAATTTGCGCGACCGATGCTCATGTGCGGGCGCAGCGCATGGCGACGCCGCTACCGGTGGTGCTGGGGCACGAGGGCGCGGGAGTCGTCGAACGTGTGGGGGCCGCTGTCACCACCGTCGAGGCCGGTGACCACGTCGTCCTGTCCTACCACTCGTGTGGCCGCTGCAAGCCGTGCATGTCCGCTCACGCGGCCTACTGCGACAACGTCTGGGCAGCCAACTTCGCAGGTGCCCGCCTGGATGGCTCGAACGGCCTGCACGTTGCCCACGGTGCTGAGCCACACGGTCACTTCTTCGGCCAGTCCTCATTCTCCACCTACGCTCTGACCCACCAACGGAACACGATCAAGGTCCCCCGTGATCTGCCCCTCGACGTCATGGCTCCGTTGGGGTGCGGGCTGCAGACGGGCGCGGGGGCCGTACTCAAGGCCCTCGCTGTTCCGCCGGGGGCGTCCTTCGCCGTGTTCGGCGTAGGCGCGGTGGGCTTGGCAGCGGTCATGGCGGCTCGCGTCGCGGGTGCTACCACGATCGTCGCCGTCGACGTCGACGCCGGCCGGCTCGAGCTCGCCCGCGATCTCGGAGCGACGCACCTCGTCAACCCCGGCCAGGCCGAGGACCTCACCGGCACGCTCCGCGCCATCGAGGCGCGCGGCCTGGAGTACGTCCTCGATACGAGCGGCCGCACGGAGAACCTCGACGCCGGGGTCGGAGCCTTGGCACCGCTGGGCCGATTCGGCTTCGTGGCGTTCCACGAAGGCACCGGCGCCATGATCGACGCCGGCCGGCTCACGGCCGGCCAGTCGTTGCAGGGCATCATCCAGGGAGACGCCGTCTCCTCGCTACTGATCAACGATCTCGCCCAGCTCTACCGAGCGGGCCGGTTCCCGATCGACCGATTGCTCTCCTTCTACGACTTCTCCGATATCAACACCGCGTTCGAAGACGCGGGCTCGGGCCACGCCACCAAGGCGATCCTTCGCTTCACATCACCGGGATAGCCCACCCGTTCAACAGATTTTCCACAGCAGAGAGGCATCTCGTCGATGTGCCAGAGCAGTCAGAAACCCATCAGCGTTGACCACACCTCGAGCTTCTACGCGATCGACCACTATGGCTTCCCCCGAGCGGGGGCGGACGACCCGGCCGACCCCGAGGGGTATTACCCCCCTTACTTCCAGAGCGAGCACTTCCAGAAGTACGGCTACCACGTCGAAGAATTGCGCGACGGCTTCTATTGGGTCACCAGCGCCGGCTACGACGCCGCATTCGTGGTGACCGAGCGGGGCGTGGTCGCGATCGACGCACCGCCGACGCTGGGCGAGAACATGCTGGCGGCGATCGAGGACGTCACCGACCAACCGGTGACCCACGTGATCTACAGCCACTGGCACGCCGATCACATCGGCGCGGCTTCCGTGTTCGGTCCCGACGTCGAGATCGTCGCCCACCGCATCACCAAGGATCTCCTGGAGCGCTTTCCCGACCCGAAGCGGCCCCTGCCGACGACGACATTCGAGGACGACCTCGTCCTCGAAGTCGGCGGAGTGAGCCTGCAGCTCTCCTACAAGGGCGAGAACCACTGCCCGGGCAACATCTTCATCTACGCACCACAGCAGAAGGTGCTCACTGCCGTGGACATCCTGAGTCCGGGCAGCGTGACCTTCATGCACTGCGACGCCTCGCAGAACATCTCCGGCTGGTACGAGGCGCATGCGCAGATTCTCGACTACGACTTCGACTTCTTCGTCGGCGGACATCACATGCATTACGGCACCTACGAGCAGGTGAAACTGTGCGTGGAGTACTTCGCCGACGTGCTCGAGGGGGCGACCGCGGCGGTCGAGCGATTCAGCCGCTCGGACGCGCTCGTCGACATCGTGACCAGCACCGGCTGGAACAGGATGTTCGTCGGCACCGAGAACTGGATCAACTCGATGGCGAACTACACCACCCGGCACGTCCTGGAGAAGACGACCAGCAACGGCCAGCTCTGGTGGGAGCGGCTGGCAGGCGCCACCACCCAGACCAAGTACCACGCGTACACCGTGCTGGAGTCGATCCGGCTGGAACGGCCGCGCCCGGACTACCGCCTGCGGGGCGAGAATCCCCCGGTCTTCCTGACCTGACGCCGTCCTGAACAGTACGACCAGACGAGCATACGTACACGGATGATGCGGGTTGTGACTCAGCGGTCACGACCCGCTTCTTCATGTTGTAGGTGCAGGCCCGTTCCGCGAAGGTACTCGCTGAAGACGCGGGCCACGATGGGCGCGGTTTCGGGGTCGCCTGGCGCACTGCTGCTGGGGAGCTTGGGGTGGTAGCGGCTGGTGTCATGGCATGGCCGCTTCGTGTGCGCGCGTTCACGGCCTCGTCTTCCGATGGGATCGGGGGTAGCGGCAGCGTTCGGTCCCGGCTTGCCGCTCCCGGCGGGCGCACAACGGTGGTGACGACGACGGTGCCGCCCGACACATGGCGGTCGGCGCGCTGGGCGGGTGCGGAGGTAGGTGCGGTGCTCCGCACCGATTCACGGTTGGACATGGCGTCGTGCCCCTTCCACTCCCGCGCGTCAGGTGTGACGCACAACACAGGTGCCCTGTTGTGAACCCGCGTAATGGCTCCGCTCCTGCGGCCTCTCTCTCGTCACCAAGCGCCGTCGGAAGCGCAGGCGTGCCGGCACCTTCGGGAGGGGCCTCTACTCATGGACGGTCAGATGGATCAGCGCATGGCGCTGTTGCTGCTGACGGGCGGTATCACTGTGTATATCGCCTTTGAGCATCCTTCGTTCGGTACGGCCCTCTTGGTCGGGGTGGGTGTGGTGACGCTGCTGCACCTTCTCCTCAGAGATCGCTGATCCACGCAAGCGGTCACGTGCCTGGAGATCCCGAGTGTGGACGCCAATTAAAGATTCTTCATGTTCGATTTCTGTCGGCTCTGTACGGGCCTTGGTCCTGCTCACTGCCGCCGAGCCGGAGGTGGGCCATCGCGCATGGCGGTCCATGGGGCGATCCGCGGGATGAGGTTGTCGGCCTACCACGGACAGGACAAGACAGGATGTCGCGTGGCAACGGCACCATGGCTCATGCATTCTCGGATGATCCGATGGTCAACAGGCGGCAGGTCCAATTCGAGGAAGGGAGTAGGCCGGTAAAACTCCGCCACAGCAGCGTAAAATGGCCTATATTATGTAAAATCATCTCATTTAATTTGACAACTTTGCAGTGGCGGCCCAGGATGGCGGAGTAATGGTGGGACCTTGTCTGGAGGGTCGATGGCTTTGGTGAACAGGAGGAAAAGGCCGCCTACGGCCCAGGAGGCGGTGGTCGCAGAGATTAGGCGGGCGATTCTCGGTGGCGATATGCCTCCTGGTGTCCAGATCTTTCAGGATGAACTGGCCTCACAGTTTGGAGTCAGCCGTGTCCCGGTGAGGGACGCGCTGCGTCTTCTGCAGGGTGAAGGGCTCATCAGCTATGCCCCGCACGCCGGCTACCATGTCGCGCAATTGGATGTTGAGCAACTCCTGGAGATTCAGAACGTCCGTGAGATCCTTGAGACCGAGGCGCTGTCGGTAGGGGTTCCCCGCATTGCGGATGAAACCGTCGAAACCATGAGCGCGGCATTCGATGAAATGGCGCGGTGTGAGGCTGACGGCGACCTCGCATCGTGGGTGGAGGCGCACCGGGCGTTTCATTTCGTATTGTTCGAGGCCGCGGCCATGCCGCATCTGATGCGCATTCTCGGTCGGGTCTGGGACGCTTCAGATCTCTACCGATCCCATTACATGCACGCCGATACGGCGCAGCAGCGGGCGCATGCCGAGCACCATGCGATCCTGGAGGCGGCGCGGGCTCGGGACCTGGAGGCGTTGCTGACGCTCATGCGCGGGCATCGGCAGTCGACTGTCGCCGCGATCCACCGGTCCGTGACGGGCGAGTCGAAGCCTGAAGCGGACAGCAACCCGTGACGCCGAGCTGACGCACGCCCGGCCTTCGCCTGGCAGCGGTGCCGTCGACCGGTCCGGTCGGTTGTCGGCGGCCCTCCCTCTTGTGCCATAGGCCCAGGTCCCGCTTGTGCCATAGGCCCAGGTCCCGCCCCTCGCGTCAGCGGCGGAGGACGGCACCCCGCCGAGGCGGCGGTGTCTGCTCGCTCCGGCCGGTGACGAGTGGCATGCCGTCGACGACGACAGCCGAGATGCCGGGCAGGTCGCCCAGGGCGAAGGACTCGAGACCGTCCCGGGCGCGCGACCCCTGGATCGGCCCGAGAACGATCAGGTCGCCGGGCTGTCCCGGCTGAATCATGCCGCCCGGGATGCCGTGATGGTGGGTCACGTTGCCGGTTGCGGCGGCGACGGCGATCTCGGGCGCCAGGCCGCAGACACTGGCGAGGTAACAGATGTTGCGGAGCATGCCGCGAGGGATGACACCGGTGCCGCCGGGAGTGTCCGTTCCGAGGGTGAGGCGGTGCAGCGCGTTGGTGGCTACGAGGTGGTCGATGGTGATTTTCGTCGCCCGGTAGTTCATTGAGCTGCAAATCTCGACCGCGGCCTCCGGCAGGTCGTCGATCACACCGCGGATCTCATCGTCCGGCATCGGGATCGGTCCGCCGGAGATGTGGGCGATGACATCGGGGCCGACGGCTGTGACGACCTCATAGCCGGCGACTCGGCTCGAACCCGAGCGGGAAACCCCGCCGGAGTGCATCTTGACGACCATGCCGCGCTCGTGGGCCCATGTCATGTACTGGACGGCCTCGCCGTCGTCCAGGCGTGACCAGTCGTAGAAGATGAACTTCAGCTGCCGGATGTCCGCCTCGACCATGCGGTCGAAGTCCGTCTCCCGCAGGCCGGGAATCAGCAGTAGCGTCCCGGCGCGCACCTTGACGCCGGACGGCCGGTATTCACCGATGGTCCGGCGGCACACAGTGGCGAGCCCGAGCACGAGGTCGGGTGACAGCTCGTCAAAGGGCAGCCCGGGAACGTGAAGTTCTCCGGCCGAGACCATGGTCGTCGTACCGCCCTGAAGGTAGTTGTGCACCCATCCGGTGGAGTTCTGTGCCGGTGTCCACTCGCCGACCGTGGGGTGCACATGCCCGTCCACGAGTCCCGGGATGACCGTCTGCCGTTGTGCGTCGACGATCAGGTCGGGCCGCGCGCCCTCGTCGCCGAGCGCGACGATCACTCCCTCCTCGATGAGTACCGATGTGTCGTGGAGCGGCGGCGTGGACAGGTCGCCGGTCACGAGCGTCCCGATGTTGGTCACCAATGTGGTCGTCATACGTTTCTCCATCTTGCTTGCTGCGGCCATCTCGTAGAATGTATACGTGATACGAAGCGGGTGGAAGGCGATGCGAGGAGCTCGTATGACGATTCGGGTACGGCAACTGATCGCCGGGCAGTGGCGCGACGGTGGCGGGGCGGCGGCGACATCGCGCAATCCGGCACGGCCGGAGGAGGTGGTGGCCGACGTCGCAGTCGCCACGGAGCAGGACCTCGGCGTGGCGGTGGAAGCCGCGGTGGCGGCCTGGGAGGGCTGGCGGCGGACGTCCATCCACGAGCGCGCGGAGGTCCTGAGGACCGCGGCCGGCATGCTGGCCGCTCGGGCCGAGATGTACGGCGCGGAACTCACCCGGGAAGAGGGCAAGACTCTCGTCGAGGGCGTGAGCGAGGTGCGGCGGGCGGCCGAGATCCTCCGATTCCACGCCGGCGAGGCGGATCGGGACTCCGGCGAGGTCTACGCCTCGCCCCGTCGAGGCGAGTCGATCTTCGTGACGCGTCGTCCGCTGGGTGTGGTCGCGATCATCACGCCGTGGAACTTCCCGATCGCCATCCCGGCGTGGAAGATCGCTCCGGCGCTGATTCACGGCAATGCCGTCGTGTGGAAACCGGCGAGCCTCGTTCCGCTGCTGGCCATGCGGTTCGCGGAGACCCTGGTCGAGGCGGGGCTGCCCGAGGGCGTGCTGTCCCTGCTCGTCGGGCCGGGACCGCTCGGCACACGGCTCGCCGAGCATCCGGGCGTGGCGGCGCTGAGCTTCACCGGCTCGACGCAGGTCGGCACCCGCCTGATGGAGACGTGTGCCCGGCTGCGCAGGCCGGTGCAGACCGAGATGGGCGGCAAGAACGCCGCGGTCGTACTGGCCGACGCGGATCTCGACCATGCCGCGGAGCAGATCGTGCTCGGAGCCATGCGTTCGACCGGCCAGAAGTGCACCGCGACGTCACGGCTGATCGTCGAGGCCAAGGTCGAGGACCAACTGCTGGAGCGCATCTGTACCCGGGTGCGGCAGCTGCAGGTCGGGGACGGGCTGCGGGAGGGCGTCGACATGGGCCCGGCGTCGTCGTCGGGTGCCCGAGCATCCATCCTCGCTGACATCGAGCACGCCAGGGCGGGTGGAGCCCAGGCCCTGACCGGGGGCGTGTCCTACGGAGACGCGGAACGGATCGACGGCTATTTCGTCCCGCCGACCGTGCTGCGGCTTACTGGCCCTGACCTTCCGGTGTGGCGCGACGAGGTCTTCGGCCCCGTCCTCAGCGTGGTCAGCACCGCGGACCGCGGGGAAGCACTGCGCCTGGCGAACGACAGCGCGTTCGGCCTCTCCGGGGCTGTCTTCACCAACGACCTGGACTACGTCCTGGGCGCCATCGACGACTTCCACGTCGGCATGCTGCACGTGAACTCCGAAACCGCCGGTGCCGACCCCCATGTCCCCTTCGGCGGCGTCAAGGACAGCGGCTACGGCCCCAAGGAGCAGGGCCGAGCCTCGCGTGACTTCTTCACCCACACTACGACCGTGTACCTGCGGGCCGGCTGACCCGCTGTGCCCGGGTATCACGGAGAGGACCATGACCATGACCATGACTCAGGACGGCACGGTGGCCCGGCGGTTCCTCGAAGCTTTCGCGGCGCTGGGCGTCAGAAAGATCTTCGGACTCCCAGGGGTGCACAACCTCGCGTTCTGGCGCGACTGGGAACCCGGACTCCCTGACATCGTCGGTGTGCGGCACGAACAGACAACCGTCTATGCCGCGGACGGCCTCGCCCGCGCCACCGGCGGGCTGGGCGTGGCACTGACGACGACCGGGCCCGGCGCGGCGAACGCGGTCGGGGCCTTCGGCGAGGCCGCGGCCTCCGGATCTCCCCTCGTCCTCGTCGCGAGCGAGATTTCCAGCGCTCTCGCCAAGCCGGGGACCGTCCGTGGTGTCCTGCACGAATCGCGCGACCAGGCGGCCCTCTTCGAACCGCTGGCCAAGGCGGTGTTCCGGCCGCGTACCGCCGCGGACTCGGTCATTGCCCTCCACGACGCCGTCGCGACCGCTCTCGCCTGGCCGCGTGGACCGGTGTATGTAGACGTGCCGACCGATGTGCTGTCGGCACAGGCTCCGGCGACCCGCATCCTGCCGCAGGAACAGCGGCGCGGCGCGCCCAGCGCCGCGGAGCTTGCGCGACTCATGCAGGCGCTGGCGCAGTCCGAACAGGTGGTGATCTGGGCAGGAGGCGGCGTCGTCCAGTCCGGGGCCCAGGAGGCGTTGGCGCGACTCGCCGAGCGATTGCGCGCACCCGTCGTCACCACGTACACCGCCCGTGGTGTTCTGCCCGCCGACCACCCGTGTGCGATCGGCCTGCCGCCACACGAGCCGGAGGTCGCCGACCTGGTGGCACGGGCCGACCTGCTGCTGGCCGTCGGCACCGACTTCGACGGCATGATGACACGGCACTGGCGCATGCCCCTGCCTCGCACGCTTGCCGTGATCGACTGCTCTGCCGAAGAGCTGACCAAGAACTACCAGCCCGACGTGTGCGTGTTGGGAGATGCCCGCGAGACACTGTCCGCGGTCCTCGAACAGATGGACTCGCCCGCCGGCAGGCCGGACTCGTCTGCCGAACGGTGGGGAGAGCCGGTACGCAACCTTCGGGATGAGGTGTGGACCCGGCTCGCCGAGGACCCGCGCAGCGCGGAGGCCGTCAGGTTCCTGCGCTCTGTCGAGGCCGCGGTCGGTGATGACACGGTCGTCGTCTGCGACATGGCCGTACCCGGGTACTGGTACGGCGGATACGGCAGAGTCACCCGCCCTCGGCGTCTTCAGTACCCCGTCGGCTGGGGCACACTCGGCTACGCACTGCCCGCGGCCGTCGGACCCGCCGCGACCGGTGAGCGGGTGCTCGCCATCTGCGGCGACGGCGGCATCATGTTCGGCCTCGGTGAACTGGCCACCCTCGCGCAGGAACAACTTCCGGTCACCGTGCTGGTCGTCGACGACGGCGGCTACGGCATGCTCCGCTACGACCAGGAGGTCGCGGGCGACCCCATCAGAGGGGTGGCGCTGACCGGTCCGCGGTGGAGCCCGCTCGGGGAAGCGTTCGGGATCGAAACCGTCGAGGTCGACGGAGTCGGCAGCCAACTGGAGAAGGCGCTGCGGCAGGCGCTCGACGCTCGCGCTCCCCGGCTGGTGGTCGCACGTGCCAGGCTCACCCCTCCGCGAACCACCTCCCCACGGTGGTTCGAATGACCACGCCACAACGGCCTACCGGTCGCCGACGACCGGTTCCGTACCACCCCAGGACGCATGGGCGGCGGACCGGGCTCGTCGACGAACCGATCCGCACCCGGTGCCGCATGCCCACCGCGATCGAGAGGTCGCCGATGGGGCCCTGACCCAGCTTGGTATCATGGATACAAAGTCCATGTAACCGCTGTCTGGGATGAAGGCCGAGGATGACCGGCAAAGAGCCACGCGTCTTTGTACGACCGCCGACCGCTCAGGCAGCGGTTCTGGCTGAGCTCCGCCTGGCGATCCTCCACGGTGAACTGGCCCCGGGTACACCGATCCTCCAGGAAGCTGTCGCCGAGGAGTTCGGTGTGAGCCGAGTGCCGGTCCGCGAGGCGCTGAAGATCCTTGAGGGCGAGGGGCGTGTCCAGTACCTGCCCCAGCGCGGCTATTCGGTCACGAAACTTGCCATCGAGGATCTTCGGGAGATCTACCGCGTCCGGCAGTTGCTGGAAGTCGAAGCGGTGCGAACCGGCGTGGCGCGTCTGACCGGTGCGGACATCCTGGCGATGTCGAAGCTGGTGCGGGCCATGGACGAGGCCGCCGACGCGGGAGACCTGGTGGCACTGACCACCCTGAATCGACAGTTCCACTTCCGGTTGATCGAGGCATCGAACCGTGAGTGGCTCATCAGCATCATTCGGCAGCTGTGGGATTCCACGGACCCCTACCGCTCCGTCTACTTCGCCGAATCCGCCAATCGGAAGACGATCCAGCGCGAGCACCGGGCGATCCTCAAGGCCACTCGTCAGCGGGATGCGGACCTGCTCATCCAGCTGCTGGACGAACACCGCCAACACGCCGTCGGTGTGCTGACGCGAGCCCTGGAGGAATCTGAATGAGCCGCCTGCAGCGATTGGATGAGCTCGGCCTCGCCCTGCCTGCGCCGATGCCGTCCGTCGGTGACTATCTCCCGGCACGGCAGCACGACGGTCTGCTCTGGGTGTCCGGCCACACGGGCAGAGGTCCTGACGGCTTGAGGGTGCGCGGTGTCGTCGGGGACGACGTCGATGTGGACACGGCGCGAGCAGAGGCGCGGCGGGCCGCGCTGAACGTCATCGCCACCGTGCACGCCGCCGTGGGGATCGACACCGTGCGGGCGGTCGTGCACCTGCGCGGCTACGTAAGGGCGGCGGGAGGCTTTACCCAGCATCCGCAGGTGGTGGACGCCGCGTCGGAGCTGCTCGCCGCGGTGTTCGGCGACGTGGGCCGCCACGCGCGTGCGGCGGTCGGGGCCGGCTCACTGCCCGGGGGCGCCTGCGTCGAACTGGAAGCCGTGTTCGCCGTCGACCGCTGACCCCGTCGAGCGCCCTCGCCCCGGGATCGCCCCGCCCCGCCCCCGGCCCGCGGAGCTGGGACGGGGGCGGGGCGACCGGACTGACCAGCCGCCCGAACCGTGGAGTCAGCGCCTGCGGCGGCGCGCCGCGCGGAACAGTACGACGGCGGCCAGCCCGATCGCGGCGGCGCCGTACACCACACGGAGCGTGCGCGGCGACAGGCCGGTCAAGGTCGCGAGATCCAGATTCCCCGACCCGGCCGGCGGCGCGTCCACCGCGGAGTCGGTGTCACGCCCCGGCGCGGTGATCTCCACGCTGAGACGCCTGGCGAACTCGTCCACGATGTGGCGACTGACCTGTTCGAGCACGCCACGGCCGAACTGGGCGACCCGACCGGTGATCTCCAGGTCGGTCGTGACCTCTGCGAGCGTTGCCGCCCCGTCCGGGCGGGCGGTGAGGCTGATGGTCGCCGCCGCGGAGCCCTGGCCGCGCACGTCGCGCGCCTGTGCCCGGACTGTCATCTGGTGCTGGTCGTCGTCGCGGTCGAGGATCTGCGCGGTGCCTTGGTATTCCGCGGTGATCGGGCCGACTTTGATCTGGACAGCACCCGAGTACATCTGGTCGCCGGTCTGATCGTGAAGTGTCGCGCCGGGCATGCACGGCACGATGCGCGGCACGTCGCCGAGCACCTTCCATGCGTCGTCGACGTGCGCCGGCACGTGAAATGTGTGCTGAAGTCGCATGCTGGTCCTCCGAGCCTGGGCGGTCAGTAGTAGGCGGCGAGCCCGGTCAGGGCGTCGCCGAGCACGAGTGTGGATCTTCTTGGCGCCGAGAACGCCGTGCGGACGATGACAGGTGCCGCACGCCCGTTTCCCCGAGGCCGGCCTGCTGACGGGTGACCGCCTCTACATCCTTGAGCTGGGCGGGGGAGGGGCGTCAGCGAAGCCAGAAGGGTCTCCGGGCGACTGTTTTTCGCCGTCATAGGTATTCCCTTCCGGAGACGGGAGGTCCTATGGTCGCGTATACATTACCCAGGATACGCACGGAGGCAGCGTGATCAGCAAGGGAGTCGGGCTGTTCCCCACCGAGCCCGTCACGGTGATGCGGGAGTACACACAGCTCGCTGAATCGCTCGGATACGACAACGTCTGGTTCGGCGACTCGCAGAACATCTGGCGGGAGTCCTCAACCACCATGGGCGCGGCCGCGGTCGGCACCGAACGCATTGTCTTCGGCACCGGCGTGACGAACGCCGTCACCCGGCACCGGTCGTTGCTGGCGTCGACCTGGGCGAGTCTCGCGGAGTTCACCGGCGGCCGCGTTGCGCTGGGCATCGGGACCGGAGACTCGTCACTGCGCACGATGGGTCTGAAGCCCCTGAAGCTCGCCGAGCTCGAAGGGGCGATCGCGGAGCTGAGGGCACTGTTCCGTGGCGAGTCGGTGAAAGAAGCCCACAGCGGCGCGGACTTCCACCTCAACTACGTCCGGGAACCGATGCACGTCCCCATCTACATCGCGGCATCGGCGCCGAAGATTCTCAAACTGGCCGGCCGCGTCGCCGACGGCGTCCTGGTCCTCGTCGGCACGGCACCCCACTTCATCGAGGCCGCCCTCGCCACGATTGAGGAGGGAGCCCGCGAATCCGGCCGCCAACTCTCCGACCTGCACATTGTGCTCTGGACGCCGACGGCGATCTCCACCGACGCGGTGGAGGCCCGCGACCTGGTCAGAGCTCATGTCGCCCGGGTCTGCATACGTCCGCTGCCCGCTGAGGTGGACCCGGCGCTGCAGACGGCGATCGACCGGATCCGTGACACCTACGACTACTACCACCACATGGACACCGAGGCGGACCACGCCGACCTGGTTCCCGACGAGCTCGTCGACCTGTTCGCCCTCGCCGGCACGCCGCAGGAGTGCAGCGAGGGCGTCGCCCGCATCGCGAAGCTCGGTGTCGACCAAGTGTCGATCGTGCCCTTCGTCCGCCCGGGTGAGAGCCGCGCCGACACCATCCGAACCTTCGCGAAGATCGTCGACTCGCTCTGACCGGTGAAGGGGACCAGCCGTGACCAGCCACACGTCGCCGCGCTTCCCGCCCCCCGGGGCGGATGTCCCGGGTGCTCCGCCGCCGCTGCGCCGCGAGGGGGCTCTCGCCGGGACGACGACGGACATGCCCGCCGACGAGGGCACCGGCCCCTTGCCCACGATCCGCTTCTGGAATTCGAGACTCGCCGCCACCACGCTGACCTCCCTGGTCGCAGTGGCAGTGGTGGTCGCCGCGCGCCGTGCCGCCCGCCGAGGGCAGCGTGACGGCTCTATCCATCGTTGACCCGGCTCACCGAGGAAACCGAAACATGGTCAAGATCTGTTGGGCTCGCCGCGTGCTTGCCCTGTTCATCAGCTCGGCTCTGCTCACACTCGCCGCCTGCGGCGGTGGAACCTCCGGCAAGGGCGCGGGCGACGGCCGCGCCAAGGTCCGCATCGCCGTGACCGGCGCGGACAGCCTGCCCTTCATGGCCGTCCTGCAGCTGGCCATCGACAAGGGCTGGTTCAAGAAGGAGGGGCTGGACGTCTCACTGTTCTCCGGGGGAGGCGGCGGCAACACGCTGCGCGTCGTCACCAGCGGGGACGCCGACCTCGCCATCTCCGGAAGCTCCTCGGTCGTGCTCGCTGCCGAGAAACCGGCCGCGAACCTGAAGATCGTGGGCTCGTGGTTCCAGGTCAATGACTTCTACTGGATCAGCGCCAACCGCAACGCCGGCCTCAAGAACGCCTCCCTCGGCTTCTCCAGCGCCGGATCGGCCACCGAGCTCGTGCTCAAGGCGCTGCAGAAGCGTCGACCGGGCGAGAACATCAAGTCCGTCGCTGTCGGCGGGATGGGTGACAACTGGGCCGCCGCCCGGGCAGGCAAGATCACTGGCGGCTGGGCGATGCATCCCTTCGTGACGCAGAAGCAGCAGGACGGGGCACGGGTGCTCGTCGCCTCGCGCGATGTCATCGGCGACCACCCTGCCGACCTGGTCGCGGTCAACCGTGATTTCGCGTCCGACAACGCTCCGGCGCTCAAGGCATTCTTCCGCGCGGCCCAGAAGGCACTCACTTACGTGGCGCAGCAGCCCGACACCGCGGCGAAGGACCTCGCCCCGCTCATCAAGGTGGATGCGAAGACCGTGGCCAAGGCGCTCAAGGAGACCCCGGAACTGCGGCGGGCGTACTCACTCAAGCCCGACCCGAAGGCGCTGCGCAACCTGTCGGACCTCATGGAACAAGCCGGGGAGATCTCCCAGCCAGTCGACTGGGCACACGTCCTGGACCAGCAGTACCTGCCCCACAACGCCCGCGCCGCCTTCTGAGGACCGGCGTGCCCCGAGACGGAAGGAAGGGCGCAACCATGGGCCAACCCGGAATCAAGATCAGCGACCTGGCGGTGCGCTTCGACACGCCTGCGGGTGACACCGTGACGGCGGTAGAGGGCATCAACCACGAGATCGAGGCGCACAAGTTCGTCTCGATCGTCGGACCCAGCGGATGCGGCAAGTCGACACTGCTGAACGTCGTCGCCGGACTGCAGCGGCCGACGAGCGGTTCGGTGGAGATCGAGGGCGCCCCCGTGACGGGACCCAACCGCCGCATCGGGCTGGTCTTCCAGGAGGACTCGACCCTTCCCTGGAAGACCGTGGAGGAGAACGTCGCCTTCGGAATGCACATTCAGTCCGTGCCGAAGGAGCAGCAGCGCCGACGCACCCGGGAGATGATCGACCTCGTCGGGCTCAACGGGTTCCAGAAGGTCCACCCCCCGATGCTGTCGGGCGGCATGCGTCAGCGGGTGGCGCTTGCCCGGACGCTGGCTCAGCAGCCGTCCGTGCTGCTCATGGACGAACCGTTCGCCGCCCTCGACCAGCAGACCCGGCTGTTGCTGGGTGCGGAGCTGCGCCGTATCTGGCGGCAGACGAAGCAGACGGTGCTGTTCGTGACGCATGACCTCTCTGAAGCGATCCTCATGTCCCAGCAGGTGTGGGTGATGTCCTACCGGCCCGGCCGGATCATCGACGTCGTCGACGTCGACCTGCCCGACGAACGCGACACGTCGGTGGTGTCCACGCACGAGTTCAACGAGTTGCAGAACCGGATCTGGGCGTCCCTTCAGCAGGAAGCCATGCGGGGCTTCGTCGCGGAGGCGACTGCGTCATGACCAAGACAACCGTGCAAGCCGCGCCGGGAGCGCAACGGCCGCCGAACGGAGGCAGCCGCCGCATCGTCACCCCGCGCACCCGCATCGGCAGGCGCGTACCGGGTACGGGCCTGATCAGCACGGCCTCCACGCTCGGGCTGCTCCTGCTGGCGGGCCTTGTGTGGCAGCTGGGATCGATTGCGCAGTGGTGGTCGGTGGCCACCCTGCCGCCCTTCACACAGGTGCGGTCCGAACTGCTCCGGCTCCTTGGGACCGGCGAGTTCTGGGACGACACCGGCCGGACCGGGATGGAGATCGTCCTGTCCCTCGTCGCCGGCACGCTTCTCGGACTGCTGGCCGGCATCCTGTTCTGGAAGATGCCGATCGTCGGCCGCATCCTCGAGCCGTACCTCGTCTCCTTCTACGCGGTCCCCCTGGTGCTGTTCTACCCGGTGATGATCGTGATCACCGGCATCACCCCGTGGTCGGTGATCATCCTCGCGACCGTGATGGCCGCGATCCCCATGGCACTCAACACCTGGGTGGGACTGGCGACGCTCCGGCCCGTGTACCTCAAGCTGGCCCGCTCACTGGGGTGCACACGCCGTCAGACGATGCTGCAGGTGGCCCTGCCCGGAGCGGCCCCGTACATCGTCGCCGGACTGCGATTGGCCGCCGGCTACGCGCTGATCGGCGCCATCGCGATGGAGTTCACGACGGCGTCGGCCGGGCTCGGATTCCGCATCCGCTACCTCTACGAGTCCTTCGAAACACCCACCATGTTCGCCTACGTCCTCGCCGTCCTCGGGCTGTCGTTCCTGCTCACACTGCTCCTCGCGCTCGCCGAGAAGCGCATGCTCAAGGGGAGGAATGAGCGATGACCACCGTTGCCATGCCGCTGAAACGACAGAAGCGGCGGCCCTCAGTAGCCATCGGTTCCGTCCTCGTGCTCGTCGTCGCCTGCGCGGGGTGGTGGATCGCCTCGCGTATCAGCTTCGTCATCCCGGATCCGTCCTCGACGACACGGGCACTGTTCAGCAATCTCGGCGATCCGGACTACCAGCGAGACATGCGTGTCACAGCGATCGCCGTCGCCTGGGCCTTCGCGCTGGGGACACTGATCGGCGCACTGCTGGGCCTTGTCCTCGGGCTTTCCAGGACGGCCCGCCTGCTCTTCGAACCGCTCGTGATCGGCCTCAACGGCATGCCGAAGATCGTGCTGTACCCCATGTTGCTGCCCGTCTTCCACCTCGGCTACGGCTCGAAGGTGGTGATGGGCGTGCTGTTCTCCCTCTTCCCTGTCCTGATCAACGTGGCCGCGGGCGTACGCGACGTCCCGGAGGTCTATTGGAAGCTCTCGCGGTCGCTGAACGCCTCGCGATGGCAGACCCTGACCGCCATCGTGATCCCGGCTATCCGCCGCCCGCTGCTGACCGGCATCCGGCTGGCGGTGAGCCTCGCGACCGTCGGCGTGGTCCTCTCGGAGTTCTTCGCCACCCAGAACGGACTGGGCCGGACCGTGTTGCGGGCGTACGGAACCGGCGACTACGCCGACATGATGGCGACCATCCTGTTGCTGATCTCGGTGTCCTTCACCCTGTCCCTGGCGCTGTGGCGCCTGGAACGGAAGACGCGATGACCACTTCCGCACCCCTCATGGGCGCCACCGTGCCCCGTCGCGAAGACGAGCGCTTCCTCACCGGACGTGGCGCCTTCGTCGCCGATCTCACCGGCCCCGGCACCTGGCACGCGGTGTTCGTCCGCTCTTCATACGCCGCAGCGCGGATCCGCGCGGTGGAGACGGCCGCCGCACGCCGTCTGCCCGGTGTACTGGCCGTGCTGACCGGCGAGGACCTCGCCGGCCGGCTCGGTCCGCTGGGGTCCTTGCACAAGCCGCAGCCGGCGTTCGTCGAAGCCTTCTCGTTCCACTCCGCGGAGATCGACCTGCCCTGCCTGGCCATCGAACGGGTGCACTACGTCGGGGAACCACTGGCCGTAGTCGTGGCGGAGAGCCGCGCCATCGCCGAGGACGCCGCTGAACTCGTCGACATCGCCTACGAGCGGGACGAGCCGGTCGCCGACGCACGCACGGCGCTGTCCGCGACCGCACCACGGGTGCACCCCGAGCTCCCTGACAACGTGGCCGCGTCGCTGCAAGCCGGTTTCGGAGACGTCGACGCGGCCCGGCGGCGCGCCGCCCACGTGGTGCGCAACACCTTCCGCATCGGCCGGCACTCCGGCATCCCGCTGGAGTGCCGGGGAGTGCTGTCCCGCTGGGACCAGGCCCGGCAGCGGGTCGAGGTGTGGACGTCCACGCAGGTACCGCACTTCGTCCGCACCGCGATCACCACGGCGACCGGCTGGCCCACGCACCAGGTCCGCGTTCGCACGCCCGACGTCGGCGGCGGCTTCGGCCCCAAGGCGAACGTCTACGCGGAGGAGGTCGTCGTCGCCTACCTGGCACGGCTGCTGAACCGGGAGGTCGCCTGGATCGAGGACCGCGCGGAACACTTCCAGGCCACCGCCCAGGGACGCGACCAGGAGCTGGAGGCGGAACTCGCGGTCGACTCCGACGGCCGGATCCTGTCCTGGTCGGTCGACTACGTCGTCGATGTGGGCGCCGGCAGCCTCTGGGTGGCGGGCATCATCGCCAACACCGCGTTGCATCTGCTCGGGGCCTACCGCATCCCCCACTACCGCGTGTCGGGACGGGCCGTCTACACCAACAAGACCATCGTCGCCCAGTATCGCGGCGCCGGACGCCCGGAGGCGTGCTTCGCGCTGGAGCGCAGTCTCGACGCCGCCGCTGACGCCGCCGGGCTGCCACCGGAGGAGATCCGGCGCCGTAACATCCTGCGCGCCGAGGACCTGCCGCACGAGGTCCCCCTGCCGTACCGCGACGGCGTACCGATCACCTACGATGGCGCGGACTTCGGCCGGTGCCTGGATGCCTGCCTGAAGCTCCTGCCGGCCGAGACGGTCACGGACTTGGCCGCGGACTACCCTGACCTGCTGCTCGGCCACGGCATATCCACCTATGTCGAGGCGACCGGGCGCGGGCCGTACGAAAGCGGGCGGGCGCGCCTCCTGCCTGGCGGCACCTTCGAGATAGCGGCGGGATCCGCCTCCGCCGGCCAGTCGCACGAAACGACCTTCGCCCAGGTGGCGGCGCAGACACTCGGGGTGCCGTTCGACGCCGTCAGGGTCCGCAATGGGGACACCGACGCCGTCGCCTACGGCATCGGATCGTTCGCCAGCCGCTCCGCGGTGGTCGGCGGTTCCGCCGTGTACACCGCTTGCCGGCGGCTTCGGGAGCGGGGGCGCGAGCTCGCCGCCGAACTGCTCGACGTGCGGCCCGACGACGTCGACGCGGTCGACGGGGGATTCAGCTCGTCCGACGGCCGCGACATCGGCTGGGAACGGCTCGCGACTGAACTCGCGCCGGGCGGGGGCCTCGCCGACCACCAGCCGCTGGATCAGACGAGCACATTCTCCCCGCCCACTGTGACCTGGACCATGGGCGCGCACGCCGCCGTCGTCGGTATCGACCCGGGCACCGGCATCGTACGAGTGCTGCGCTACGCGGTCGCCCATGAAGGCGGAGACGAGATCAACCCGGCCGTGGTGGAAGGGCAGGTGCGCGGCGGAGTCGCCCAGGGCATCGGCGGCACCCTCCTCGAAGAGTTCGCCTATTCCGCCGAAGGACAGCCGCAGACCACGACGTTCGCCGAGTACCTGCTGCCCGGCACCTTCGAGGTGCCGCCGACGGCAGTGGCGCACCTGCATGGCCCGGCCGACCTGAATCCACTGGGCGTCAAAGGCGTCGGCGAGAGCGGCACCATCGCGGTCTACTCCACCGTGGCCGCGGCGGTGGAGGACGCCGCGTCGTCAGCGGCCGGGCGGATCACCACAACTCCGATCCGCCCCAGTACGGTCCTCGCGCTGCTGACCGAGACGGAAGGGGAAGCCTCGTGAAGCCGGCCCCGTTCGCCTACGTGCGCGCGACCTCCGTCGCCGACACCCTGGCCGTCCTCGACTCCGATCCGCAGGTAAAACTGCTGGCCGGCGGGCAGAGCCTGCTGGCCGTGATGAACCTCCGCCTGGCCCGCCCGTCCCGGATCCTCGACATCGGACAGCTGCGCGAACTGGACCGCGTCTTCGACGACGACGACTCGATTCTCATCGGCGCGCTCCGCACACACCGGCGCGTGGAGACCGACCCGCTCATCCGCGCCCGCGTACCGCTGCTCGCCGAAGCGGCCCGGCACATCGGCCATGTCGCGATCCGCAACCGAGGCACTCTGGGTGGCAGCCTCGCCCACGCCGACCCGGCGGGCGAACTGCCGGCCGCGATGGTCGCTCTCGGCGCCACCCTGTACGTCGAGTCCCATACCCGCGCCCGCCGCGAGATCGCTGCCGAGGACTTCTTCACCTCTTTGTTCACCACGGCGCTCGAACCGTCGGACATGCTGACCTGGATCAGGGTCCCGGCATCGCACCCCACCACCGGGTGGGGATTCACCGAAGTGGCGCGTCGGCACGGCGACTTCGCGCTTGCCGGGGCGGCGGCCCAGATCACCCTCGCCGCGGACGGTGTCGTCACTCGAGCCCGCGCTGTGCTGTTCGGCGTGGCCGACCGCCCGGTCCTGGTGACCGCCGTGGAGCAGACCGTGGGGAACAGACCGGACCCCAGCACCTGGCGGCAGGTCGCGCGGGAGGCCGCCGCCGCCCTGGAGCCGGCGGACGAGCCCGAGTACCAGCGGCATCTCGCCGTCACCAGCCTGACCCGGGCCTTCACTCAGGCCGCCGACCGCTCCCGCGCGGCGCACCATCGAGGAACGCAGTCATGAATGACGTACGCATCGACATCGAGGTGAACGGCATCCGCTACGAACGGACCGTTGACGCCCGCACATCGCTCGCCGACTTCCTCCGCGAGCAGATCGGACTCACCGGCACGCACTTGGGCTGCGAGCACGGCGTCTGCGGTGCCTGCACCGTGCTCGTCGACGGGCGCAGCGTGCGCTCCTGCCTGAGTCTGGCCGCGCAGGCCGGCGGAACGACCGTGCGCACGGTAGAAGGGCTCGGCGATGGCGACGGCCTGAGCCCCTTGCAGCAGGCTATGTCCCGTCATCACGGACTGCAGTGCGGCTTCTGCACCCCCGGATTCGTCGTGGCGGCGACCGAGCTGCTCGAGAACAGTGCCGAACTCGACGACCATGACGTCCGCGAGGCCCTGTCCGGCAATGTCTGCCGGTGCACCGGCTACCACGGCATCGTGGCCGCGGTCCTCGAAGTCGCCCGCGAACGGCAGCCGGCGACCGGTAAGGCGGCAGAGTGAGCCCCGACATCCAACGCGGGCCCGGATCGCCGTCGTCATCGGGCAGGTCGGGCCCGGCGTGCGGAAAACCGTCGGCGCGGAGGGGGGGACCGCCGTGCGTGACATTCTCGACGCGCTGGCGACGTGGTACGCCACACGGCAGCCCTTCGGTCTGGCCACGGTGGTCGACACCTTCCGCAGCGCACCTCGTCCGCCCGGTGCGGCGATGGCGGTCTCCCTCGAGGGCGAGGTGGTCGGCAGCGTGTCCGGCGGCTGTGTCGAAGGGGCGGTCTACGAACTGGCCCGTGAAGTGATCTCCTCCGGGCGACCGGTCCTCGAGCGATACGGTGTGGCCGACGATGACGCATTCGCGGTAGGCCTCACCTGTGGCGGAAGGCTTTTGACATCTTCGTCGCACCAATCTGCCGGCGAACGTTTTCGCCGGCGCGGTGACCAGGATCGGCAAGTACCTCGGCTACCACGTGACCGTATGCGACGCTCGCCCCACCTTCGCCACCGCGAAACGCTTCCCTGACGCGGACGAGGTCGTCGTCCAGTGGCCGCACAAATTCCTCGCCAACACCGAGGTGGACAGGGACACCGTGGTATGCGTGCTCACCCACGACCCCAAGTTCGACGTGCCCCTTCTGGAAGCAGCGCTGCGAACCAGAGCAGCGTATGTGGGTGCGATGGGCTCCCGACGCACCCATCACGACCGGATACAGCGGCTGCGTGAGGCCGGCATGACCGCAGCAGGGATCAACCGGCTGCGCTCACCGATCGCAGCAACACGCCATCAGCTTGTGACTGCCGTACGACAGCGGCCACACGGCGGAGTCCTATACCAGAAAGGCAGGGCAGCATGACCAGTTACAAGATCGCCGTGATCGGTGGCACCGGACCCCAGGGCAGGGGCCTGGCCTACCGGTTCGCCAAGGCAGGCCACACCGTGGTCGTCGGCTCGCGGGCATCGGAGAGAGCCGAGCAGACGGCAACCGACATCGCGACACGGATCGATGACACCGCACAGATCAGCGGGGCGGACAATGTCACCGCCGCGGGCTCCGCGGATGTCGTGCTGCTCGCGGTGCCGTACGAGGGTCATGCCGCACTGGTCGAATCACTGTGGGCCCAGTTGGCGGACAAGGTGGTGATCAGCTGTGTGAACCCGATCCGATTCGACGCGCGTGGCCCCTACGGCCTGCGCGTCGGCGACGGCAGTGCTGCCGAAGAAGCACAGCGCATCGTCACCGACGCCCGCCTGGTGGGCGCGTTCCATCACTTGTCCGCCGTGAGCCTCTGGAGTGAGGCCGAGCTACTCGATCACGAGGACGTCTTGGTCTGCGGCGACAACAGCCAGGCCACGGACGTGGCCGTCCACCTGGCACGCGCGATCACCGGCCGAGATGGCATCAACGCCGGCGCGCTGAGACTCGCCCGCCACCTGGAACCGCTTACCGCCACGTTGATCAGCATCAACAAGCGCTACAAGATCCGCTCCGGTATACGCATCGTCGGCCTGGAACACAAAGTATGACCGCCGTTCAGCCCTCATTCCTCCCATTGGTCGAGGAGAACATCGGCCAGGTCAGTGGTGGGTTCGCCGGCTGCTCCGTCGCGGAGGGCTTGTTCGGCCCAGATGATCTTGCCGCGGGCGGTGTAGCGGGTGCCCCAGCGCTGGGCGAACTGGGCGACGAGGAACAGGCCGCGGCCGCCCTCGTCGGTGGTGGCCGCCCGGCGCAGGTGCGGGGAGGTGCTGGAGCTGTCGGTCACCTCGCAGACCAGGGTGTCGTGGTCATACAGCAAGCGGATCCGGATGGGTTGGGTTCCGTAGCGGATGGCGTTGGTGACCAGTTCGCTGACGATCAGCTCGGTGGTGAAGGCGGCCTGGTCCAGGCCCCAGGTTGCCAGCTGGTGGGCGACGTTGTCGCGCACACGGGAGACGGCCGCCGGAGTGGAGGGCACATCCCAGCCGGCGACTTGGCTGGGGTCCAGCAGCCGGGTGCGGGCGATGAGCAGGGCGACGTCGTCGGTGGGGCGCTCGGGCAGCAGGAGGTCGAAGACCGTTTGGCAGGTCTCTTCCGGGGTGAGGTCCGGGTGGGTCAGGGCGTCTTGCAGGAGACCCAGGCCGGTGTCCAGGTCGCGGTGGCGATTATTGATCAGCCCGTCGGTGAACAGAGCCAGCCGACTGCCCGCGGGCAGCCGCAGTACAGCGGATTCGAACGGGAGGCTGCCCCCTACGCCCAGGGGCGGGGAGACGGGGGTGTCGGGAAGGGCGACGGTGCCGTCGGGCAGGGCCAGGGCGGGACCCAGGTGGCCGGCCCGGGCGATGGCGCACACCCCGGAGACCGGGTCGTAGATGGCGTACAGGCAGGTGGCGCCGGTGATGCCTTCGCTCTCGTCAGCGGCCTCGGAGGTATCGACCTGGGCGACCAGCTCGTCCAGATGGGCCAGCAGCTCGTCCGGGGCCAGGTCCAGGGCGGAGAAGGTGTGCACGGCGGTACGCAGCCGTCCCATGGTGGCCGCCGCGTGCACCCCGTGCCCGACGACATCACCGACGACCAGAGCCACCCGGAAGCCCGGCAGCGGGATGACGTCGAACCAGTCTCCGCCGACCCCGGCCTGCGCCGGCAGATACCGGTGGGCAATCTCCACAGCGGACTGTTCCGGCAGCCCCCGCGGCAGCAGGCTTTGCTGCAGTGTCACGGCCATGGTGTGCTCGCGGGTGTAGCGGCGAGCGTTGTCAACCGCCACTGCCGCCCGCGCGGCCAGCTCCTTGGCACACGACAGATCTTCCTCATCGAACGCTCCCGTGCTCTCCAGGCGCCAGAAGCTGGCCAGCCCCAGTACCACGCCTCGAGCCCGCAGCGGCACGGTGATCAGCGTGCGGATGCCGTACTCCAGGACCCGCAGGGCCCGCTCCGGATCATGGGCACGCCAGCCGCCCGCAACGCTCAGATCAGTCTCAAGGATCGCCTGGCCGCTCGCTACGCTCTCCGCCATCGGTGTGGTGGGCGCGAATCGGATCAGTTCGCCCACCGGGTAGAGCGGCGAGTCCTCACGGATGCGGCTGACGGCCGTGCGGTGCATCTCAGTGGTCCTCTCGGGCTCCGCTCCGACCAGCACTGGCTCCGCCAGATCGACAGTGACGACGTCGGCGAAGCGGGGGACCGCCACCTCGGCGAGCTCCTCGGCGGTGCGCACCACATCGAGCGTCGTGCCGACTCCCACTCCGGCGTCGTAGAGGAGTTTCAAGCGGTCCCGTGCCGCTTCCGCCTGGCCGGTCAGGGCCCGCAGCTCGGTGGTGTCCCGCAGCGTAACCGCACTTCCGCCCGGCCCGCCGTAGGGAGCGGTCGGACGTGCGTTCATCGCCAGCAGACGATCCCCGACCAGGTGCACCTCGTCGGTTGCCGCGCGTTCGGAGATCAGCAACTCGGTCATGCGCGGGTCCAGGCCCAGGCTCGCGACCGGGCGCCGCTCCGCGTCGTCGGGCAGATCCAGCAGTCTCCGCGCCTCGTCGTTGGCCAGCAATAGCCGCCTGTCGCTGCCGACGATCAGCACCCCCTCCTTCACCGAATGCAGGACCGCGTCGTGGTGCTCGTACATCCGCGTGATTTCGGCGGGGCCGAGGCCACGGGTCTGACGCAGCAGCCGACGGCTGAGCACGGCCGCTCCGCCGGTGGTGATGATCACCGCGCTGACGGTTGCGCCCAACAAGACCGGCAAGTCCGCAGTGACCCTCTCGCCGATGTGCCTGATCGTGAATCCTGCGGTGACCGCGCCGACCACCGAGCCATCGGGTTCTTTGAGAGGAACGATGAATCGGACCTGAGGGCCGAGAAACCCTGTCTTCTTCTCTCGTACGGTTCGCCCGGCCAGCACTGGAGCCATGTCGGCAGTGCTGCGCGTGCCGATGCGGTACTTCAGGGGATGCGTCAAGATGATCCCATGACGAGTCAGGACGCTGACGAAGTCCACGTGGGAGCCCTTCCTGGCCTCCTCGGCCCACGGCTGCAGCACCGCGGACGGATCACGGGACTTCATTGCTTCCACGATTCCCGGAGAGCTGGCAAAGCCTCGCGCGACAGCGAGTGAGCGAGCGTCGGCCTCGCGGGTATCCGCGCGGTGGATCTCGATCATGAGCGCGACAAAGGCGCCGACGGCCAGCACTACCACGACCGCTACCTGGAGTACGAACATCTGACCGACGACGCTGTGGATGCTCAGCGCCGAACGTACACCCATGAGCCGATTGCGGACCGACCTGCCCAACGGCCGACCACTCGGCGATGGTCCGGGACCTGGAATTCCTGACATATGGTTATTTTACTGATACATAAGGATAGTCGATTGATTTGCGACAGGACCGGCCGGGCTGTGTGCTCGATCGCTTTGGCGAGGATCAGGGTGACGACGGTCCGCAGGCTCATCGCCTGCCTCCTTCGTTGTCGTACAGGTAGAAACCGCGCCCCGACTTCCGGCCGAGCAAGCGAGCCTCGATCATGCGCATGAGCAGAGGGGGTGTCGCATACAGCGGCTCCTTGTACTCGGCGTACAGGGAGGAGGCGATGGCGCCGAGGGTGTCGAGCCCGATCAGGTCGGCCAGTCGCAGCGGACCCATCGGGTGCGCACAGCCCAGCACCATGCCGGCGTCGATGTCCTCCGCCGTCGCTGTGCCGGTTTCGACCATGCGGATGGCGGAGAGCAGGTACGGAACCAGCAGGGCGTTGACGATGAAACCGGCGCGGTCCTGGGCGCGGACGGCCTGCTTCCGCAGTGCGTCCTGGACGAACTCCGTGCTGCGGGCGATGACATGCGTGCCCGTCAGGAGCGATGGGACGATTTCGACCAGCCCCAGCACTGGAACGGGGTTGAAGAAGTGGATACCGATGACCTGCTGCGGGCGGGTCGTGGCCATGGCCAGCTTCATGATGGGGATCGAGGAGGTGTTGGACGCCAGGATCGCGTCCTCCCGTGCCACGATCTTGTCCAGGGTCCCGAACACCGCTGTCTTGAGATGTTCGTCCTCGACGATGGCCTCGATCACCACATCGCGGTCGGCCAGTGCGTCGAGATCGCTGGTAACGCGGATGCGGCCGAGGGAGTCGTCACGTTCCTTCTCGCCGATCTTCCCGCTGCGCAAGGCGCGGTCGAGCGAGACCGTGATACGCCGCCGGCCGGCCGCCGCGGCTTCCGGGCTGACCTCGCGTACCACGACGTCGAGGTGGGCGCGGGCGCAGACCTCGGCGATCCCGGCTCCCATCAGGCCCGAGCCGACCACGCCGATGCCGCGGATGTCCGGAGGAGAGGTCATGGGTGACTCCAATTCGGGGTCCTCATTGACAGTCAACGGAAGGCAGGGACCCCGGTGAGGGCACTGCCGATGACGAGTGTGTGGACCTCACCGGTGCCCTCGTAGGTGAGGACCGACTCGAGGTTGTTGGCGTGGCGGATCACCGGGTACTCCAGGGTGATGCCGTTGGCGCCGAGGACGGTGCGGCACTGCCGGGCGATCTCCAGTGCCTCGCGGAC
This sequence comes from Streptomyces endocoffeicus, assembly GCF_016741935.1. Classification (GTDB taxonomy): domain Bacteria; phylum Actinomycetota; class Actinomycetes; order Streptomycetales; family Streptomycetaceae; genus Streptomyces; species Streptomyces endocoffeicus. The sequence continues at coordinate 145,758 of NZ_JAERRG010000013.1, forward strand.
GCTGTTGAGCTTGCCGAGACTGATCCGTTCCGGGGTGATCTGGCCGGAGTCTTTGAGACGTCCCAGATGGAGGGCGAGCAGCATGCCCTTGCCGAGTTCGAGTGTCATGTCGGCCAGCTTCTGCTGGGTGAGCTGGAAGCCGGCCAGAGGACGGTTGAAGACGGTGCGGTCCGCGGCGTATGCGATCGCGGTCTCCAGGCAGTCCCGGGCGGCACCCAGGGCACCGCAGACGATGCCGAACCGGGCCTCGTTGAGGCAACCGAGCGGGCCCGAGAGCCCGCGGGCGCCTGGGAGCATCGCGTCGGCGGGCAGGCGGACGTCCTCCAGGACGAGCTCACTCGTCACCGAGGCGCGAAGGGAGACCTTGTGCTTGATGTCGTTCGTGGTGAAGCCGGGGGTGCCGGCGGGGACGAGGAAACCACGGACACCGTCGTCGGCGCGGGCCCAGACGACAGCGACGTCGGCGACCGAGCCGTTGGTGATCCACATCTTGGTGCCGTTGAGGACCCAGTCCGAGCCCTGCCGCTTGGCTTGCGTGCGCATGGCGCCCGGATCGGAGCCGGCATCCGGCTCGGTCAGGCCGAAACAGCCGATGAACCGGCCGGCGGCCATTTCGGGCAGCCACTGCCGCTTCTGCTCCTCTGAGCCGTATTTCCAGATCGCGTACATCGCCAGTGAGCCCTGGACGGAGACGAGGCTGCGCAGGCCGGAGTCGACAGCCTCCAGCTCCAGGCAGGCCAGGCCGTAGGAGACAGCGCTGGTCCCGGTACAGCCGTAGCCCTGCAGATGCATGCCGAGAACACCCAGCTCACCCAGCTTGTGGGCGAGCTCGCGAGCGGGGATGGCGCCCTGCTCGAACCACTCGGCGATATGCGGGCGAAGTTCACGGTCACCCATGGCGCGGACGGTGTCGCGGATGTCGCGTTCCTCTTCGCTGAGAAGAGTGTCGATTCCGAACAGGTCAAAGGGATGGAGGGGGCGAGTTGCCATCGGGGTCTCCTGGCGGCTGACAACAGCACGCGGCTGAGGCTAGTATGTGTATATCGGATCATGGATTCTGGATCCAATCTGGATCGTAGCTGGACGCCCCATGCTTGCCAAGACGTGAGAGGAAAGCCGCATGCCGTCTGAACACCCGGTGCCCGAAGCGGCCCTTGAGGGGATTGTCGTGGCCGACTTCGGCCGGGTACTCGCGGCCCCGTATCTGACGATGCTGCTCGCCGACCTTGGCGCCGAGGTCATCAAGATTGAGCGGCCCGGCAGCGGCGATGACACCCGGGCCTGGGGCCCGCCCTATGCGGACGGGGAAGCGACCTACTTCCTGGGCGTCAACCGCAACAAGCGCTCTGTCGTCCTGGATCTCACCGACGAGCGGGACCGCCGGACCGCCCAGGAGATCAGCGCCCGTGCGGACGTGCTCGTGGAGAACTTCCGGCCGGGCGCGATGGCCCGCCTCGGCCTCGGCTATGAGGAGCTTCGGGCGCTCAACCCAGGGTTGGTGTACTGCTCGGTAACTGGGTTCGGTGCGGGCGGAGGCGCTGCGCTTCCCGGCTACGACCTGCTGGTGCAGGCGATGGGCGGTCTGATGAGCGTGACCGGTGAACCGGACGGCCAAGGCACCAAGGCCGGCGTCGCGCTGGTGGATGTCATCACCGGTCTGCACGCGGGGATGGGTGTTCTCGCCGCACTGCGCCATCGGGAGCGCACCGGCGAAGGGCAGCGGGTGGAGGTCTCGCTGCTCAGCTCCCTTCTGTCAGCGCTGACCAACCAGGCGTCAGCATTCGTGGCCGGCGGCGTGGTACCGCGGGCCATGGGCAACCGTCATCCGTCGATCGCACCTTACGAGGTGGTGGAAGCCGAGGACCGTCCGCTGGTGCTCGCCGTGGGCAACGATCGTCAGTTCGCCGCGCTGTGCGCTGAGTTGGGGTTCCCCGAGCTCGCCGAGGACTCCCGGTTCGCTACGAATCCGGCGCGTGTGGCCCACCGTGGCGAACTCCTCGCCACGCTCGATGGCCCGCTGCGCACGCGGCCTGCCGACGCGTGGTTCGAGGCGCTCACCGCCGTCGGCGTGCCGTGCGGTCCGATCAACGACCTGGCAGCGGCGTTCGCATTCGCTGACCGTCTGGGCCTTCAGGCCCGGGCCCGGATCGATGATCCGGCCCGCGACCACTCGGTCGAGCAGGTCGCCAACCCCATCCGCCTCAGCGCGACGCCCGCCGCCTACCGCAGCGCACCGCCGCGTCTCGGTGAGCACACCGGAGAGGTCATGGCCGAGCTGGGCATTCCGTGCCCCAAGAGCGCCTCGACCTAGGATGAACGCGCCCGGCAGATCCGCTGCCCCGTCGCTGAGGAGAGCCCACGTCATGAACAGCCCTGTGCGGAGGCGGCGCCCACAGACCGCCCAGCAGTTCGTGCTGGGCGAACTGCGCGGGGCGATCACAAGTGGGCAGTTGAAGCCGGGCATGCCCATCCGGCAGGACTCGCTCGCCGAGCAGCTCGGTGTCAGTCGTGTCCCCTTGCGCGAGGCACTGAGGATCCTCGAGGCTGAGGCCTTGGTCGTCCACAAGGCGCACCGCGGCTACTTCGTCGCCGAACTCTCACTGGCCGACCTGCGTGAGGTCTACCGCATCAGGGAGGTCCTGGAGACGGAAGCCGTGCGGCAGGCATCCGGGCGCCCGGACAAACTGCCCCTCGCGACCCTGGAGACGGCCCAGCACGAGGTCGAAAAGGCAGCCGGCACAGGGGACGTGTCCGCTATGGCGGCGGCCAACCGCCGCTTCCACTTCGCTCTGTACGAGGCGGCCGGGATGCCGCGCTTGACCCGGCTCATCGCCACACTCTGGGACGCCACGGACGCATACCGCTCGCTCTACTATGTCGCGGCCGACAACCGTGACCATGTGGTGCGGGAGCACCGCGCGATCCTGGACGCGCTTCGGGGCGGCGAGACCAACGCGGCAGCGCGCCTTCTTGACGAGCATCGCATGCATGCGATCGAAGCTCTGGAGGACATGCTCCAGCAGGACTGACGCTCTGCGACCGCGTTCCTTCGGGGAGTTCCTGGAGGTAGAAGTCGATGGCGTCCTGGGCGCGGTAGGCGGCGACGGCCGGGTCGGCGACGGATGGCGGGCAACCGAGTCGGCTCCGTCCGGGCGCGGCCCAGTGGTCCGGGACGGAGTCGACCCATGGTGCGGCGCGGTCAGGCGTTGTTGTGGCCGCCCGCCCACACGGCAGGGGTCCGCTGCGCCCAGGGAGCGGCCTGTTCCAGCTGTCCGGCGAGGCGGAAGAGGACGTCCTCGCGTCCGTATCCCGCGGCGAACTGGATGCCGATCGGGAGTCCGGTGGCGGGGTCGGTCTCCAGGGGGACGGACATGGCCGGGGTGCCCGCGACGTTGAACGCGGCGGTGAAGGGCGAGCGGTGGAAGAGTTGCTTGAGCCAGCCGAGACCGTCGGTCCCTTCGGCGCCCTCGGCGTAGGTGCCCAGGCGGACGGGCAGTTCGGGCAGGGTCGGGGTGAGCAGTACGTCGTAGTCGGCGAAGTACTGGCCGATCGCGCGCGCGACGCTGTTGCGCATCGCGAGCGCGTGGACGAACTCGGCCCCGCTGACCCGCTGTCCGTAGGCGTAACTGGCCAGCATCTCGGGTTCGACAGTGGTGGAGTCGATGGGGCGCCCGAAGGCCGCGGCGAAGCCGTCGATCCATGTCACCAGATTGGTGCTCCACAGGCGGGCATTGGCCAGGATGAAGTCCTCCCAGCCGACGCCTAGTTCGACCTGGACCTCCTCCACCCGGTGCCCCAGGGACTCGGCGAGCCGTGCGGAGCGGAGTGTGGCGTCGACGACGGTGCCGTCGACAGCCCGACCGCCCCACGGTCGGGTGAGCAGGCCGATCCTGAGGCTGCCCGGGGAGCGGGTGATCTCCTGCGTGTAGGGCCGCTCCGGCTGCTGGGCGAAATAGGGGTCGCCGGGCTCAGGGCCTTGGACGAGGTCCAGCAGCGCGGCGCTGTCGCGTACCGAGCGGCTGAGGGCGCCGTGGACGGCGAGGCCGTTGAACACCTCGTCCGCGTCGGGGCCCATGGACACCCGGCCGCGGGTCGGCTTCAGTCCGAACAGACCGTTACTGGCGGCGGGGACACGGATGGACCCGGCCGCGTCGGTGGCATGCGCGATCGGGACGATGCCCGCGGCGACGGCGGCTCCCGAGCCGCCGCTGGAGCCGCCAGGAGTACGGGCCGGGTCCCAGGGATTGCGGGTGGCGCCGTACAGGACGCCTTCCGTGGTGGTGCTGTACGCGAACTCCGGAGTCGCCGTGCGGCCGAGCGTCACCAGCCCGGCGCGACGGAAACGCGTCATGAGCGATGAGTCGGCTTCGGCGACGTTTCCCGCGGCGATACGGCTGCCCAGCTCCACCCGCTGGCCGGCCATCGCGACGGCGAGGTCCTTGATCAGGAAGGGCACCCCCGCCAGTGGCGTACTGCCCGGAGTCGGCGTGTCCTGTGCGGGCCAGGTCTCGACGACGGCGTTGATCCGCGGATTCACCACGTCGGACGCCAGCTGGGCGGTCGAGGCGAGTTCCGCGGGAGTCACTTCGCCGCGAGCGACCAGGTCGGCCAGGCCGACGCCGTCGTAGTCCACGTACTCGGAGAGCTGCATTTTCGTTCTTTCGGGAGAGGGATTGACACCGCTTGGCGGTACCGATCGGTATTGAGTGATACCGATCGGTATCACATGGGACTGTTCGGTACCGTAACATTGGCGTCAGGGCGATGCAACGTCCCACCGGACCGATGAGGGGCCGCATGGCGGGCATGGACAGAGTCAGCAGGCAGAGCAGGGTGGCGAAGTTGCCGCCCCGGGAGCGGATCCTCGACGCGGCGGAGGAGCTCTTCTCGCGTGAGGGGATCAAGGCGGTGGGCGTCCAGGCGATCGCCAGCCGGGCCGAGACCACCAAGATGGCGCTCTACCGCCATTTCGCGACCAAGGACGCGCTGGTCGAGGAATGGCTCCGGATCGTCGCGGCCGACTACACCGCCGCGTTCGACCAGTTGGAGACCGCGCACCCGGATGATCCCCGGGCACAGATAGTGGGACTGGCCCGGTTCATCGCCGACGGACTTCCCGAGATCTCCCATCGGGGTTGTCCGTTCATCAACTCCATCGCGGAGCTGCCCGACCGCGCCCACCCGGCGCGCCGGCTGATCGAAGCCCACAAGGCCGGCCAGGTGCGCCGGATCACCGGCCTGTGCGCTCGGGCCGGGCTGCCCGATCCGGACGAGGCGGCCGCGGAGATCACCTTCGCGCTTGAAGGAGCCCAGGTAAGCGCCCAGAACGGAAGCATCGAGCACGTGGGTGAGCGGCTCATGAGGATCGTCGAGGCCGTCCTGGACCGCCACTCGGCCCTCAAGGCCGCTCCGTAAAGGATCACACCGCGACGTCTCCCGGCCGGGGGCGGTCAGGACCGCAGGGCGTCGGCGATCCATGTGGTCATGACCGGCATGATCTGGTCGAGCTTGTTGAGGGCGCAGTGGCTGCCGCCGGGAATGAGCTCGACCTGTGTATTCGGCCGGCCGTTGAACACCGTTGTGTCCGCGATCGGGACGTGCACGTCCGCGTCGCCGTTGATCACCACCATCGGGCAGTTGTCCTGCGTGGTCAGCAACTCATCGAGGGCGAAGGACTCGAAGGCGGGGATGAGGACGTCCGGGTCCGGCTTGGTGGTGAAGCCGGCCGCGTTGCCGAAAATGTCGGCCATGCCGAACAGCAGGCTCTTGGCGTGTTCGGGTCCGAACGTGGGGCTGGTCACCGGGCCGCCCAGGACGACGGCCGCGTCGGCGTCGCCGCGCAGGCCGGTGTGGGCGACATCGACATCGGATTCACCCTCACCGTCGACCGGCACCTCCCCTCACCCGAAGTGCTGCACAGCACCCCGCTCCGCGCGGAACAGCGGATCTACGCGTTGCTGCCGGCCAGCCACCCCCTCGCCACCACCCCCGGCATCGACCCCCGCGACCTGTCCGATGACCCGCTGCACCTGCCACGCCGCGAAGACAACCCCGCGATCTACGACCTGATCCTCGAAACGCTCGCCGATCACGGCGTCCTCGCACCCAGCCGAGCTCCGACCGTCGACAGCCTCGCCGCTGTCGTCCAGGAGATCGCCGCCGGAAACGGCTGGACGATCGTCACCTCCGGCCCCGATCAGCACCCCGTCCCCGGAACCGTCGCCCAGCCCCTGGCCGTCACCGTACGTCACCAGATACATCTCGAAGCGATCTGGCACAAAGGCGCCAACCAGACCGCCGTCCGAGCCCTCATCAGCCAACTCGCGCGCGCCGGCCGACACAGCGACAGGCAACTCCGAGCGGACAGACCGCACCGCGGGTAGCGTCCTCGGGCCCCGGCCGGGCTGTGCCGAAGTGTGGGTGGTCCGGTGTGGCACCGAGTTCCCTCGGTCGAGGTGCTGAGTGCCATGCTTACGGCTGGTCGTCTCCCAATGTCTTCTCGATCTTCTGCACGACGCGCCACAGGGGAGCGTTCCGCGGCGCCACCATGACGATCACGTCGTCCTCCGGCGCGGGCGCGGTGCCGCTCTCCGCTGCGCCGTTCTCCGTGCCGCTCTCCGTGGTGCCGCCGACGCTGCCCCATGTCTGCCGGACGAATGCCAGCGACTGATCCACCGCCTTCGCGGCATCGCCGTGCCCCCCGCCTCGCAGCCAGGTCCGCAGCCCGTTGTTGTGGGCGGCGACGACGGCCGCGGCCTGCACCTCCGCCCGAAGTGCTCCGTTGCTGTCACCCCCGTAGCATCCCCGGAGGTGGTGGGCCAGGGTCCGCTCGTAACGGTGCACCACGGACAGTTCGTAGCCGCGCAGGCTGGGCACTTCGCGGGTGAGTCGATAGCGCTGTACGGAGAACTCGGGGTTCGCGGCGTACATCCGCATGACGAGACGGGCCGCGTCGCAGACGACGTCGAGCGGTTCGCCGTCGGTGCTCGTCGCGAGGAAGGCGCTCATCTCTGTCAGGCAGCGCTCGTGATCGGGGAAGACGACGTCTTCCTTGGACGGGAAGTAGCGGAAGAACGACCGGCGTCCCACTCCGGCCCGCGCCACGATGTCGTCCACGGTGGTCCGCTCGAAGCCGTGCTCCAGGAAGAGCTGGAACGCGGCCTCGATGAGCGCCTCGCGCATGGGTGTTTTGCCGGACGGTCCCGGCCCGTTGGCCGCCGCTGTCGCCCTGCCTTCGTCGCGTCGTACGTCCGTCATGGAGGGAACGTAGCATCAGCGCCGGCAGGGATGGCACTGAGTACCTTTACGGAAGGTACTCAGTGCCATATCCTCATTCCGGTACTCCGCTGCGGCAGCGCAGACGTCCAGGAACCGTGAGGAGAGCCGGCGTGAGCTTGAGGATCGTTGTCTGTGTGAAGTACGTGCCCGATGCCACCGGCGACCGGCACTTCGCCGAAGACCTGACGGTGGACCGGGACGATGTGGACGGTCTGTTGTCGGAGCTGGACGAGTACGCGGTCGAGCAGGCCCTGCGGATCGCCGACGAGGCCGATGACGCCGAGATCACCGTGCTGACCGTCGGCCCGGAGGACGCCAAGGACGCGCTGCGCAAGGCGTTGTCGATGGGTGCTGACAAGGCCGTGCACGTCGAGGACGACGATCTGCACGGCACCGACGCGCTGGGCACGTCGCTGGTGCTGGCGAAGGCGGTGGAGAAGACCGGCTACGACCTGGTGGTGTGCGGGATGGCCTCCACCGACGGCACGATGGGTGTGCTGCCGGCGATGCTGGCCGAGCGGCTCGGGGTGCCGCAGGTGTCGCTGCTGTCGGAGGTGTCGGTGGCGGACGGGACCGTGACGGGGCGCCGTGACGGGGACACCGCGACCGAGCAGCTTCAGGCGCGGCTTCCGGCGGTCGTCTCGGTCACCGACCAGTCGGGCGAGGCCCGTTATCCGTCGTTCAAGGGCATCATGGCGGCGAAGAAGAAGCCGGTGACGTCCTGGGACCTGGAGGACCTGGAGATCGAGTCGGACGAGGTCGGTCTCGAGGGTGCCTGGACCGCTGTGGACGGTGCCACCGAGCGTCCGGCCCGCACCGCGGGCACGATCGTCAAGGACGAGGGCGAGGGCGGTAAGCAGCTCGCCGAGTTCCTGGCCGGTCAGAAGTTCATCTGACCGGTTCCCGCCGCCCGTCCCAGATCTTTCGCATTTCGCAGGAGAGCGATTCCCATGGCTGAAGTCCTTGTCTACGTCGACCACGTGGACGGTGCCGTCCGCAAGCCCACCCTGGAGCTGCTGACCCTGGCCCGCCGTATCGGTGAGCCCGTCGCCGTCTCCCTCGGCTCCGGTGCCGAGAACACCGCGTCCGTCCTCGCCGAGCACGGTGCGGTGCGGGTGCTGACCGCGGACGCGCCGGAGTTCGCCGACTACCTTGTCGTCCCGAAGGTGGACGCGGTCCAGGCCGCGTACGAGGCCGTGTCGCCGTCCGCCGTGCTGTTCCCGTCTTCCGCGGAGGGCAAGGAGGTCGCGGCCCGGCTGGCGGTGCGTATCGGGTCGGGCATCATCACCGACGCCGTGGACCTGGAGGCGGGGGAGGAGGGTCCGGTGGCGACGCAGTCGGTGTTCGCCGCCGCCTTCACCACCAAGTCCCGGGTCAGCAGGGGCACTCCGGTGATCACGGTGAAGCCGAATTCGGCGGCGGTGGAGGCCGCCCCGGCCGCGGGCGCGGTCGAGGCGCTTGAGGTGTCCTTCTCGGAGCGGGCCACGGGGACGAAGGTGGTGGCGCGTACGCCGCGTGAGTCGACGGGTCGTCCGGAACTGACCGAGGCGGCGATCGTGGTCTCCGGTGGGCGTGGTGTGGGCGGCGCGGAGAACTTTCCCGTCGTCGAGGCGCTCGCCGACTCCCTCGGTGCGGCCGTCGGCGCTTCGCGTGCGGCGGTGGACGCGGGCTGGTACCCGCACACCAACCAGGTGGGCCAGACCGGCAAGTCCGTCTCGCCGCAGCTCTACATCGCGGCGGGTATCTCGGGTGCGATCCAGCACCGGGCCGGTATGCAGACCTCGAAGACCATCGTGGCCGTCAACAAGGACGCCGAGGCCCCGATCTTCGACCTGGTCGACTATGGCGTGGTCGGCGACCTCTTCGAGGTCGTCCCGCAGCTGACCGAGGAGGTCAAGGCCCGCAAGGGCTGACGGAGCTCCAAGCCGGGGGTGGTCTCGACGACGAGGGTGAGGCCCTGGCCGCCGAGCTCCCCCAGGCGCGGTACTGCCACCTCGATGTCACCGGCGAAACGCGATGGCAGTCCGTCGTCCGCGCGGTCGAGGACACCCTCGGCCCGGTGGACGTCCTGGTCAACAACGCGGGGATCATCCACCGTGGCAGTGTGGAAGAACAGTCTCCCGAGCACTTCCGGCAGATCCTCGACGTCAACCTGGTGGGCGCCTTCCTCGGCATGCACACGGTCCTCCCCGGTATGCGCGAGCGCGGCCACGGCGCGGTCGTCAACGTCTCCTCCGCCACCGGTATGACGGGCTTCGCCGGCAGCGTCGGCTATGTGGCGAGCAAGTGGGGCGTGCGAGGGATGACCAAGGCCGCCGCGCTCGACATGGCGGGCACCGGGGTGCGCGTCAACTCCGTCCACCCGGGCGTCATCCGCACACCGATGGGCGAGGCGGCCTCCCCCGACCTCTTCGCCCACCAGCCGGTACCCCGCATCGGGGAGCCTGAGGAGGTCACCCGCATGGTGCTCTTCCTCGCGAGCGACGACGCCTCGTACACCACGGGCGGGGAGTTCCTCATCGACGGCGGCCAGACCATCGGCCACTGGCCGGTGGCGGGGGATCAGGCGTAGATCCGGGAGTAGAGTTCCTCGATCTCCTCGGCGGTGGGTACCACGGGGTTGTTGGCGGGTGAGCCGGAAGCGAGGGCCTGCTCGGCCATGAGGGGCGTCAGGCGGTTCCAGGTGTCCTGGTCGATGCCGTGGTCGCGGGGCGTGGGTACGGCCAGGTCGCGGCAGAGGCCGCCGAGCGCGTCGACCAGCTTGTCGGCGGCCGCGGTGTCGCCGTCCGCGGTGGTCGCGGCTCCCAGGGCGCGGGCGCAGTCGGCGTACCGGCCGGGCGCCGCGTGCACGGAGAAGGCGGTCACCGTGGGGAAGAGCATGGCGTTCGACAGGCCGTGGGCGATGTGGAAGTGGGCGCCGACCGGGCGGCTCATGCCGTGCACGAGGGCGACGCTGGAGTTCGAGAACGCGATACCGGCCTGGGTCGCGGCGAGCATCATGGCCGCACGCGCCTCGGTGTCCCCGCCGTCGTCGTAGGCGCGGCGGAGATGGCGGCCGATCGCCTGGATCGCGATGAGCGCGAGGCTGTCGGAGAAGGGGTTGGCCTTGCGGCTCACGTACGCCTCGACGGCGTGGGTGAGTGCGTCGATGCCGGTGTCGGCGGTCAGCCGGGGTGGCATCGACATGGTCAGTTCGGCGTCGACCACGGCGGCGAGCGGCAGGAACGCCGGGCCCGGGCAGAGCATCTTCTCGTCCGTGGCGCTGTCGGTGATGACGGTGAACTGGGTTGCTTCCGATCCGCTGCCGGCGGTGGTGGGGACCGCGATCACCGGCAGCGCGGGCCCGAGGTTCACCCGCGGGGCCTTGTAGTCGCGCATGTGACCGCCCTGGACTCCGAGCAGGGCGAGGGCCTTGGCGGTGTCCATCGGGCTGCCGCCGCCGAAGCCGATCACCGAGTCCGCCCGGTGGTCGTGCAACGCCTTCAGGCCCGAGGCCAGGGAGTCGGTCGTCGGGTCGGGCACGGTGCCGGAGAACAGCCGCGGGTGCAGTCCGGCCTTCCGCAGTGTTGTCTTCAGACGTTCCGCCGCGCCCGTCCCGGCCAGGAACGCGTCCGTCACCAGGAGCGGGCGGCTCAGCCCCAGGCCCGTGATGACGTCGCCCAACTCGTCGGCGGCACCGGGGCCGACGCGCATGATCCGTGGCAGGGACAGACTGGCAACCATGGAGAACCTCTCAACGATGGGAGGAAGGGGGCTGGGTGCTCCGGCCGGGGCTGTTCGACTGTGACGCCCGCGAGGGTGTGCGTTCAATCGCCAATGGCGCAGATGTGATGTGCGGAAATGCAGATACGCTGGTCCCGTGCACTCCGCTCCCCGCCCAGCCGCCGAGGATCCGGCCCCGCTTCCGCAGGCGGACCGCGGCAGGCTTGATCCGCGCAGGCTGCGCGCGGACGATCTTCGCTACCTGCTCGCGGTCGCCCGTACGGGGCGTCTGGTGGCCGCGGCCGACGCACTCGGCGTGGACCACACCACCGTGTCCCGCCGCATCACCGCCCTGGAGAAGAGCCTCGGCCTCCGGCTGATGGAACGCGGCTCCGAAGGCTGGGCCCTGACGGACGCCGGTAAGGCCGTCTCGGAGAGCGCACGCGCGATCGAGGACGCCCTGACCCGCGTCGTCGACGCGGTGTCCGGTCGGGACACACCGTCGCTTCACGGCACCGTGCGGGTGAACGCCCCGGACGGCTTCGGCACCGTCTTCGCCACGCCCGCCCTGGCCCGGGTACGCCGACGCCATCCCGGGCTGCGGGCTGAGCTCATCACGGCGACGCGGCAGTTGACCATGCACCCGTCCGGCTTCGATCTCGCCCTGGCCATCGGCCGGACGCCGGGGAGCCGTCTGGTCACCGAGCACCTCACCGACTACGCATTGGGGCTGTACGCCGGCGACGAGTACCTCGCCCGGTGCGGAGCCCCCAAGGCCCTCGCCGACCTGCGGGAACACGCGCTGATCTTCTACATCGAGTCGATGCTCCAGGTCGGCGACCTGGACATCGAACGCCATCTGCCCGGAGTCACCCCCGCGTTCTCCTCCACGAACGTCTTCGCTCAGCTCGAAGCCACCCGCGTGGGGGCCGGCATCGGCGTGCTGCCGGCCTTCCTCGCCAACCGGACCCGGCTCCGGCGGCTGCTGACCGACGAGGTCGACATCCGGCTGCCGATCACACTGGCCGTGCGGCGGGAAGCGGTCACCCATCCCGCCGTACGGGCCGTGCGCGACGCCCTGCATCAAGAGGTCGCCGACCGCGCCGCGGAACTGCTTCCCGAATAGCCCGGCCTGGAATAGCCCGGCCTGAATAGCTCAGCCGGATTCCCCGGCCGCGCCGGCTCGCCGGTCGCCAGCCGCCAGCCGCTTTCCCAGCGCATCCATTCCCAGCACACCTGTTGACGTTGCCCCTGAGGGCAAGGCTTAGCGTCCAGCCATTCCGCTGAGGCACACGCCGGAAGGTCGCCCCTGTGTATGGACAACGTCACGGCCTCCACCGCACTCCCCAAAACCGCACCGCACCGACACACGTCATGGTCGCCCTGGTCGCCTTGTTCGGGACTTCCTACGTCGGCGACCGGCTGATGGGCAAGGGCGTCAGCTCCCGGGTCCATCGGGGCATCATCCCGGGAGCGGCTCTGCTGATATGCGGTCTGTCCATGCTGTGTCTGCCCTGGATCGGAGCCCCAGGGCTCGTGGTCGCCGTCGTCTCGGTCGGGTACGGAGTGGGCACCGTGGTCTTCCCGCTGCTGAACGCGGCCGTCTCGGAGATCTGTCCCAAGGAGCAGTTGGCCGGGACGCTCGGGGTGTTCCTGGCCGTCATGAATTCCGGCGGCATCGTGGGACCGTACCTGGCCGGCCGGATCGTCGACACGACGTCCTCCCCGGCCTTCGGCTACGCACTGACCTTCCAGATTCTCGGCGCGGTCACGGTGGTCGGCGCGATCACCGCACTGCTCACCGTGAACCCGCCCCGGGATGCCCGGCGGGTGATGGCCGCCCGGGCGGCGCTTGACCTTGCCCCCGAGGGCAAGGTCTAGCGTAAGACGAGGTGAACGGCATGAAGATCAGTGAGCCGGCCCGTCGGGCCGACGTGACGACCAAGCCGGCTCAGGACCTGCTGGGCGTGTTCGTATCACCATTTACGTGAAAGGTTATCCATGTACGTCCCCGAACACTTCGTGCCCGACGAGGCGTCGATCCGTGACCTGCTGACCAACCACGGCGCGTCCGACCTGATCACCCCGACCCCGCAGGGCCTCCTCGCCACCCTGCTGCCCTTCGAGTACGACCCGGACGCCGGGGAACACGGGGCCCTCATCGGGCACATGGCACGCGGCAACGACCAGTGGCGCCAGCCGGTCCAGGGCGAGGCCATGGTGATCGTCCGCGGGCCCGAGGCGTATGTGACGCCGTCGTGGTACCCGACCAAGGAGGAGCACCACCGCGTGGTGCCGACCTGGAACTACATGATCGCCCACGTGTACGGACAGTTCGTCGTACACGACGATCCCGTCTGGATCGAGGCGCAGATCCGCCGCCTGACCGACCGGCACGAGACCGGCAACGCCGAGCCCTGGTCCGTCGACCAGGCCCCGGCCAAGTTCGTCGAGCGGCAGCTGCGCGCCGTCGTCGGCGTCGAGGTGGTCATCAGCCGCGTCGAGGCCAAGTTCAAGCTCAGCCAGAACCAGCCGCGGGAGAACGTCGAGGGTGTCATCGCGGGCCTCGAGGCCCGCGGACGGGCCGACGACGACGCCGTCGCCGCGGCGGTACGTGCCCACAACCCGCACGGCACCGCCTCCTGATCACCGCCGCACGACGCCTCATGCCCCGCGCCGGCACCGGATGCCGACGCGGGGCCCGAGAGGACCCCTGATGACCACAGCCAACACCGACGTCGAACTCGACCTCGTGGTGGCTCGTCGTACCGACGAGGCCCACGCGGTCGTCTCCCTCGAACTGCGACGGCCCGACGGCGCCCCGCTTCCCTCCTGGACCCCCGGCGCCCACGTCGACCTGATCCTCGAGAACGGCCTCGTACGCCAGTACTCCCTGTGCTCCACCCCCCACGACCCGCACGCGTGGCGCATCGGCATCCTGCACGTGCGTGACGGCCGCGGCGGCTCCCGCCACATCCACGGCACCCTGCACGAAGGCACGGCCCTCCGGGTGCGCGGACCGCGCAACAACTTCCCCCTCCTCCCCGCCGAGCGCCACGTGTTCATCGCCGGCGGCATCGGCATCACGCCGATCCTCCCCATGCTGGAGGAGGCCGAACGGCAGGGGTCGGACTGGGAGCTGGTCTACGGCGGGCGCTCGCGGGAGTCGATGGCCTTCCGCGAGGAGCTCCTGAAGCGCTACCCGGACCGGGTCCGCCTCCACCCGCAGGACCAGCACGGCATGCTCGACCTCGACGCGCTCCTCGGCACCCCCCGGCCGGAAACCCTGGTCTACTGCTGCGGTCCCGAGGGCCTCCTCGGAGCCGTCGAGGACCGTTGCACCGCCTGGCCGGACGGCACCCTGCACCTGGAGCGGTTCATCGTCAGGGAACAGCCGGCCCCGCTCCGGACCGAAACGTTCGAGGCCGAGCTGGCGAAGTCGGGCATCACGGTGACCGTACCGCCGGACAGGTCGATACTCGAAGTCGTCGAGGCAGCCGGAGTCAAGGTCCCCACTTCCTGCCGGGAGGGCATCTGCGGCACCTGCGAGACAGACGTCCTGGCGGGCGTCGTGGACCACCGCGACTCCGTCCTCACCCCCGAGGAGCAGGCCGCTCACGACACGATGATGGTCTGTGTCTCCCGCGCGGCGTGCCCGCGGCTGGTGCTGAGTCTCTGAAGGCCGCCGTGTTACTGACGCCTCAAGGCTCGATCGGCGCCCTCGGCTCCACCGGGGGCTACGCCTACCTCACCCGCGAGCAACGCGCTCGCATCACGGAGATCGCGGTGCGGGCCGCCGATGGCGTGCCGGTCATGGCGGGCATCGGCGCATTGCGGACCTCGCAGGTCCTTGCCCTGGCCGAGGACGCCCAAAAGGTGGGCGTCTCCGCAGTCCTGCTCGCCCCGATGAGCTATCAGCCCCTCACCGAGGACGAGGTATTCGGCCTATACGAGGATCCCTGGCGTCTCCGACGATCCGGCCCGGGCCACGGCCCGCGTCAACGCCTTGCGATCGCTGATCCCCGAGACGGTCACCATCGGCGTGAGCGGCGACTGGACGGCCGCCGACGGGCTGAACGCCGGGTGCGACGCCTGGTACTCCGTCATCGGCGGGCTCTTCCCGCGGACCGCCCTGGCCCTCATCCGCGCCGCTCAGGCCGGTGATGCGGCAGGGGCGACAGCCCTGTCCAACCAGCTGGAGCCGCTGTGGGCGCTGTTCCGCCGGCACGGCAGTCTGCGGGTCATGTCCGCCGCCGCCCACCACCTCGGCCTGATCGAAGAGCCGAACCTGCCGCTTCCCCTGCGCGGGCCGGCCCCGGAGGCCCGCCGCGAGGTCAGTGCGGCGCTGGACGCCGTCGGGCTCACCGCCTGAACCGGTCTCCGGTTGCTGAGTGAGTAAACGAACCGACGGTATGTGTGGGAAATTCTTATCAGATTCCTTGCTCCACGCTGTCACCACACTGGCTATGCGTTGTAGTGCGCGGTTCTAGGGTTTTGGCATTCGCGGACGCCAGAACTCGGCGGTCCGTTCGCCGATTGGCGGTTGCCGCCCACTTTCCCTGGAGGACCCTTATGAACGCCAAGATCCGCGCGCTTGCCGCCGTCCCGGCCATCGCCCTCGTACTCTCGCTCTCCGCCTGCGGCGGCTCGGACTCGAAGGACGACGCGAAGGACACGGCGGCCGAATCCGCCGCCCCGGCCGGGGACGCCGCGGCCGCGGGTGGTGCCGCGGGTGGCGAGGCGGGCGGTGGTGACGACGACGGAAAGGTGGAGCCACCCCTGACCGGGGAGATCAAGTCCAAGGCCGAGAAGGCGGCGGTGGCCGCGCACCCCGGCACCGTCCTGAAGTCGGAAGAGGACCAGGAGAACCCCGGTCTCTACGCGGTCGAGGTGAAGAAGGCCGACGGCACATCGATAGAGGTCTACCTCGACAAGAGCTTCAAGGTCGTCAAGACCAAGGAGGAGGGCACCGAGGAAAACGAAGGCTGACCACCTCGGGAAAGCCTTATCGGTGTCATCAACCCTTGAGCGGTTCCGGTGATTTCGCCACCCGGCGGATCCGAGGTCTGTGACCCTGTCGACATGCGTGTCTTGCTCATCGAGGACGACGACCGGGTGGCCGGACCGGTGGTGGAGGGGCTGAACCGCTTCGGGTTCACCGTGGACCACGCCCGTACCGGCGCCGACGGCCTGGCCGCCGCCGCCGGAGCGGAGATGGTACTGCTGGATTTGGGGCTCCCCGACATGGACGGCATCGACGTCTGCCGGGCCCTCAGAGCCCGCTCCCAGATTCCCATCATCATGATCACCGCACGGAGCGACGAGGTCGACCGCGTGCTCGGCCTGGAACTCGGTGCGGATGACTACCTCTCCAAGCCCTTCGGCGTACGGGAGTTGGTCGCCCGCATCAGGGCCGTCACCCGGCGCGCCCGGCCCACCGCCCCGGGCATCGACCAGGCGACCCCGGACGTCAGCCGGACCGCACCGGACCCGGTGGGCGGATTCGCTTCGGGACATGCCGCCGGACCTCAGCACCTGGGGCCGCTCACCATCGACCGCCGGGCCCGCCAGGTGACGCTTCACCAGGAATCGGTCGCACTGGCCCCCAAGGAGTTCGACCTGCTCGCCTACCTCGCCGAGGATCCGGGCGCGGTCTACTCCCGCCAGCAGATCCTCGACACCGTATGGGAAGCCAACTTCTTCGGCCCCACCAAGACCCTCGATGTGCACGTAGCCGGGGTGCGCCGCAAACTCGGCGACTCCTCCTGGATCGACAACATCCGTGGCGTCGGTTACCGCCTCACCCTGCCCCCCGAAGCGCCCGGTGCCACCTCACCGGAGAGCCTGGGAGAAACCCGGTGACACACCGCCTCCTCCTCAGCTACCTCAGCCTGACACTGCTGGTGCTGCTGTGCCTCGAAGTGCCGTTCGGGTATGTGTACGCCAGTGAGCGGATGTCCCGCTTCTCCCATACCGGCCGACAGGGCGCGGTCATGCTGGCCGAGGTGCTGGAGGAGAACGTCGAGGAGGACGCCGCCTCCGACGTACCTCAGCTGGCGGCGAGGTTCGCACGCGGCACCGACAGCCATGTGATCGTCGTGGACCGCACCGGAAAGGTGCTGACGGATTCTCGCGGCACCCTCTCCACCGGAACGGACCTCTCCGCCGATCCGGACATCGCCGGCGCACTGCGCAACCGATCCACCACGGGCACCCGCCAGGATCCCGTGCTGGACGGCGAAGCCCTCTCCGTCACCATGCCGGGAAGTTCCGGAACCACCGTCCGCTGTGCCGTACGCGTCACCTACCCCCTGGCCACGGTCAACCAGAAGATCCATGACGCCTGGCTGGTGCTGGCCGCCGCCGGGGTCGGCGTCCTGGCCGCCGTCGCCCTGATCGCGCTCGCCCTCGCCCGCTGGATCACCCGCCCGGTCCGGGCCCTGGAACGTGCCACCACCCAACTCGCCAACGGCACCCTCACGGATCCGCCCGCCACCGACCTCGGCCCACCCGAGCTCCGACGGCTCGCCTCCTCCTTCACCCACACCGCCTCCCGACTCCAGCATCTGCTGCGCGCCCAGGAGGCGTTCGCCTCCGAAGCCTCCCACCAGCTGAAGACGCCCCTGACCTCACTGCGTCTGCGACTGGAGAACTTCGAGCCCTACCTCGACCCCCGCGCCCGGGGCAGCCTCGACGAGGCCGTAGGCGAGGTGGAACGGCTCGGCCGCATGGTGCAAGGCCTGCTCGCCCTCGCACGGCTGGAGAGCTCCGCCACCACCCCCGAACCCACCGACCTGGACACCGTCGTCGCCGATCGGGCGGCCATGTGGACCGCCTTCGCCGCCGAACACCTCGTCGACATCGCGGTCTTGGGCCCCAGCGTCGGCCAGGTGTGGGCGATCCCCGGCGCTCTGGAGCAGATCATCGACAACCTGCTCTCCAACGCGCTGCGGATCTCACCCCCCGGATCCGTCATCACCCTCGCGAAAACCCCGGTGGGCGAGGATCCCCGCGCCCCGGCGGACATCGCACTGCATGTGATGGACCAAGGCCCCGGCATGAGCGAGAGCGAACGGCGACGCGCGTTCGACCGCTTCTGGCGCGCCGCGGACGCCTACCACGACGGCACCGGACTGGGCCTGCCCATAGTCCAGCAGCTCACCCGCGCCGGCGGCGGCGACATCGCCCTGGACGCCGCGCCCGGCGGCGGCCTGGACGCCATCGTCCGCCTGAAAACGGCCGACACCCGCCGCCCACCCACGGCCGCCCGCGCCCGGCACGATGCCACGCCACCCGCACGGATGGGCTGAGGAGGGGAGGCCGGTGGTGGCCATCCCCTCCTCGGCGTGTGCGGTCAGCGCAGGCGCAGGGCCTCGCGGACGGTGGTGAACAGGTCGGTCTGGTTGGTCACACCGAGGACGCGGTACGCCTCGGGCCCCTGGGCGGCGATGCGCACCTGGGTGCCGGTGTGCTCCTGGGACTGACCCGGGGTGTTGGTGGAGTAGTTGACCTTGAGCTGCTGGCCCTCATCGGTGACGAGGGTGGAGGACAGACCGGGCGGGGTGGCCTCCAGCGGCACGATCTGGCTGGTGTGGCCGTGGTCGGCGGTGGTGACCACGAGGGTGTCCGGGTGCTTGGCGGCGTAGTCGCGGGCCACCTTCACCGCGCGGTCGAAGGCGGCGGTCTCGCCGATCTGGCCGCACGGGTCGGCCGCGTGGTCCTGCTTGTCGATGGAGGCGCCCTCGACCTGGAGGAAGAAGCCGTTCTTGGAGTGCTTCTGCTTGGCCTCCAGCAGCTGGATCGCCTTGGTGGCGGAGTCGGCCAGGCTCGGCGTGGCCGCCGGGCGGCTGGAGTTGGAGGTCACACACCGCTGAGGGGCCGTTCCGCCGACCGCGGCCGCCTTGCCGGTCCATTCCACCGGAACGTTGCCGGAGGCGAACAGGCCCAGCACGGGCTTGCCGGGCTTGGCGTTCTTCATGCCCGCGTCGTCGGTGACGACCTGGTAGCCGAGCTTCTGCGCCTGCTCGGTGACGGTCATGCCCTTGAACGCGCCGTCGGTGACCTTCTGGTCGAACCGCGCCTTGCCGCCGCCGAGGAGGACGTCGACCTTGTGGTTCACGGACTGTTCGGCGATCGAGCCGGGGCCGCCCGCGGCGATCGTGTCGGCGGGGCACTTGGCCATGTCGGCCGGGCCCTGGCAGGAGCGGTCGGTGGCGTGGGAGGCGAGCACCGCGGGGGTGGCGTCGGTGAGCTCGGAGGTGGTGACGCTGCCGGTGGCGTACCCGTTCTTCTGCGCGAGCTCCAGGACCGTCGGGACCGCCTTGTCGGTGCCCGGCGTCTTGGAGATGCGTCCGTTGACGGTCTTCTGGCCGGTCGCCCAGCCGGTGCCGCTGGCGGCGGAGTCGGTGACGTAGTCCGGGGTGCCGTCGGCGTGGACCGCGTAGGTGGTGTAGGCGCCGGTGAGCGGGAACTTGTCCAGGTTCAGCCGGCCGTCGGCCCCGACCGTGTAGTCACGGGCCAGCGTCATCTCCGAGTCACCCATGCCGTCGCCGATCAGCAGGATGACGTTCTTCGCCTTCCCGCCCTCGATGGCGCTCCGGGCCTGCTCCTTGCTGTCGAAGGCGCCGGCGGTGGTGGTGGCGGCCACGGCGGCGGCGGCGAGAACCGTGGCGGTGGCGAGGGTGAGGTGACGACGGGAGGGTCTGTGCATGGGGTGCAACTCCTTGAAGCGTGCGGAGACAGGTGCTGATGCCAACGGACCCCAAACCATCAGCTATTGGTGAACCGGTGGGAAAGCCTTGGCCCCGTTTTTATTTCCACCGCATGGCGCGGACGGGGGTGCCCCGGGCCCGGCCGATCCGGCCCCAACTAACTTGCGTGCTGTCTAACAAGTTTATAGGCTGCTCCTCATCCTGAAGGAGGTTTTGATGATCGAGATGGATGAGCGGGCCCTCGACGCGCTGCTGGCCGAGGACCCCGGTGGCCCCGTGGTGATGCTGAACCTGCTGCGGTTCCGCCCGGACGGTGGCCGCGAGAGCTACCAGCGCTACATCGATGCGCTGGGCCCGGAGATCCACGGGCGGTACGGACTGCGGGTGGAGTACCTGGGGGACGGCGGTCGTGCCCTGGTCGCCGAGGACGGGCAGGCATGGGACACGGTGCTCCTGGTGCGCTACCCCAGCCGCCGGGCGTTCGCCGACATGGCCCGCGACCCCGACTATCGGGCGGTGGCCCACCTCCGCACCGAGGCGCTGGTGGAATCGGTCCTGCAGCCCACCGTGCCGCTCCAGGGCGGGGTGAGCTGATGCCCGCGGTCTTCGTACACGGCAATCCCGAGACGGCGGCCGTCTGGGATCTGCTGATCGCCGAACTGGAGGCCGCCGGTGCGGCTCCGGCCGACCTGATCCGGCTGTCCCCGCCCGGGTTCGGCGCACCGCTGCCGGACGGGTTCGGGGCGACCGTCAGGGAGTATCGCGACTGGCTGATCGGCGAGCTGACCCGCTTCTCCGAGCCCGTCGACCTGGTGGGCCACGACTGGGGCGGCGGACACGTCCTCAACGCGGTGATGAGCCGCCCGGAGCTCGTACGCAGCTGGGTCAGCGACACGATCGGGGTCTACGACCCCGAGTACGTCTGGCATGAGCTCGCCCAGCGATGGCAGACCCCGGGCGCCGGCGAGGCCGATGTGGCCGCGCGTTTCGGCGCGCCCCTCGAGCGGCGGATCGCGACGCTCGTCGAGCGGGGGATGGGCCAGGCGGTGGCCGAGCGGGTCGCCCAGGGCCAGAACGAGGCGATGGGCCGGGCCGTGATCGCGCTCTACACCTCCGCCACCCGACCGGTGATGACCGAACTCGGCCGGGACCTGGAGAACGCGGCCCGGCGGCCGGGGCTATTGGTGCTCGCCACCGAGGACCACGTGGTCGGGACCGTCGAGCAGCGACGCCGCGGCGCGCGCCGGGCCGGTGCCCGGGTGGAGGTCCTCGACGGTCTTGGCCACTGGTGGATGACCCATGACCCGCGCCGTGGTGCCGAGGTCCTCACCCGCTTCTGGGCGTCACTGGACCAGGGGTAGCCGCGCGGACGTGGCTGCCACGCTGCGGCGAGCACATCCGCGCAGCGGCGGCCGGTGGGCGCCTATCGCGTTGAGGGAAGTGATCCAGATGGCTATGTTCGGCCCCATGGCGGACGACGAAGGCACACGTGCGGCACGGTTGGTGGACGCCCAGGCGAAGGCCGTGCGGCTCTTCGCGGAGATCGAGGAGCGCGGGCTGGTGGCGCCCGGGGAGGGGGAGCGGGCGGTCAGCGACCGGATCCGGGACCTGGCGAACGAGATGTTCGGTACGACCCGGCACTGGCACAAGCGGATCGTGCGCTCGGGGCCGAACACCCTCCTGCCGTACCGGGAGAATCCACCGGACCGGGTGATCGGTACGGACGACATCGTGTTCGCCGACTTCGGGCCGATCTTCGAAGAGTACGAGGCCGACTTCGGAAGGACGTTCGTCCTCGGCGACGACCCGGTCAAGCACCGGCTGCGGGACGATCTGCCCAGGGTGTTCGCCGCCGGGAAGACCTTCTTCGAGGGCGACCCGGAGATCACCGGCGAGCGGCTGCACACCGAGGTCGGCCGCCTGGCCACCGAGGCCGGCTGGGAGCTGGGCGGCTGGCACGCGGGACATCTGGTCGGGGAGTTCCCGCACGAGACGATCGACGGCGCGGACATGGAGTCGTACGTCACGCCCGCCAATGGCACACCACTGCGGCGCACCGACAAGACCGGACGCCGCTGCCACTGGATTCTGGAGATCCACCTCATCGACCGGGAGCGGGGGTTCGGCGGGTTCCACGAGGAACTGCTCACCTTGTGACCGGTCCCCGGCGGCGCGCCGGGCGTAAGGGTCCCTCGCTTCCCACGGAGGCCGTGCATGCTGCTGCGTCAGCTGGAGTACCTCGTCGCGCTCGCCAGGGAGCGGCACTTCGCCCGCGCGGCGGCCTCCTGCTACGTCTCGCAGCCGTCGCTGTCCGCCGCGATACGCCGGCTGGAACACGAACTGGACGTACCGATCGTGCGGCGGGGGCGGCGCTTCGAGGGGCTGACCCCGGAGGGCGAGCTGGTGCTGGCGTGGGCACACCGCATCCTGGCCGAGCGGGACGCGCTGCTCCAGGAACTCTCGGCCCTGCGCGGCGGCCTGACCGGCACCCTGCGGCTGGGTGTCATCCCGACCGCGCTGCCCGCCGCGTCCCTGCTGACCACCCCGTTCTGCGAACGCCATCCGCGGGCCCGGGTCAGTGTCGAGTCGCTGTCGTCGGCCGACATCACCCATGGGCTGACCGAGTTCGAACTCGACGCCGCGATGACCTACCTCGACGACGACACCCTGCGCGGCGTCCGCCGCCAGACCCTCTACGAGGAACGCTACGTCCTGCTCACCCCGCTGGACGGTCCGCTGGCCGGCGCGCGGAAGGCGCGGTGGTCGCAGGCCGCGTCCCTGCCCCTGTGCCTGCTGGTCCCGCGGATGCGCAACCGCCGCATCATGAACGAGTACTTCGCGGCCGACGGCGCCACCGCCACGCCCGCGATCGAGTCGGACAGCGTGGCGGGGCTGTACGCACACCTCCGCGGCGGGCGCTGGTCCAGTGTGATCTCACACGCCTGGCTGCGCATGTTCGGCGTGCCCGCCGGGATGCGGGTCGTGCCGCTGGACGGCCCCGTACGCGGGCCCCGGGTCGGCCTGGTCACCGGCCAGGACGATCCCCCGTCCGTGCTCGCCGAGGCGCTGCTGACGGTGGCCCGGGAGGCGGGGGTGCGGGACGCGCTGGACGAGTTGCTCCACTCCTACCTCGGGGGGCGCGGCTGAAGGAGCGGCTGATAGAAGCGGGCTATGCCGCCATAGCGAGGATCGCTTTGACCGGGGCGAATGACCCCGAGGATGGTGAAGTGCACCAGGCAGCAACGGAGTTGAGGAGCCGCGACCATGGCCAAGGTGCTCTGCGTCCTGTACGACGACCCCACCGACGGATACCCGACCTCCTACGCCCGCGATGACCTCCCGCCGATCGGCCACTACCCGGGCGGCCAGACCGCGCCCACTCCCGAGGCGACCGACTTCACCCCGGGCCACCTCCTCGGCAGCGTCTCCGGCGAACTCGGCCTGCGCCACTTCCTGGAGCGGGCCGGGCACACCCTCGTCGTCACCTCCGACAAGGACGGCGACGGCTCGGTCTTCGACCGGGAGCTGCCGGACGCCGATGTGGTGATCTCGCAGCCGTTCTGGCCCGCCTACCTCACCGCCGACCGCATCGCCACCGCCAGGAACCTCAAGCTGGCGATCACCGCGGGCATCGGCTCCGACCACGTCGACCTCGACGCGGCGATCGCCCACGGGGTGACCGTCGCAGAGGTGACGTACTCCAACAGCATCAGCGTCGCCGAGCACGTGGTGATGATGACGCTGTCCCTGGTCCGCAACTACCTGCCCGCACACCAGGTGGTTCTCGACGGCGGCTGGAACATCGCCGACTGCGTGACCCGTTCGTACGATCTCGAAGGCATGCACGTCGGCACGGTCGCCGCGGGACGCATCGGGCTGGCGGTACTGCGCCGCCTCGCGCCCTTCGATGTGAAGCTCCACTACACGGACCGGCACCGGCTGCCGCGGGAGGTGGAGGAGGAGCTGGGGCTCACCTTCCATCCGACCACCGCCGACATGGTTCCGCACTGCGACGTCGTCACGATCAACGCACCACTCCACCCGGACACCGAGGGCCTCTTCGGCGACGAGCTGCTCGCCACGATGAAGCGCGGCGCCTACCTCATCAACACCGCGCGAGCGCGGATCGCCGACCGCGACGCCATCGACCGCGCCCTGCGCGACGGGCGGCTGGCCGGGTACGCGGGCGACGTCTGGTACCCGCAGCCCGCCCCCGCCGACCACCCCTGGCGGACCATGCCCCACCACGGCATGACCCCGCACATCTCCGGCTCCTCCCTCTCCGCACAGGCCCGCTACGCGGCCGGCACCCGCGAGATCCTGGAGTCCTGGCTCACGGGCCGCCCGATCCGCGAGGAGTACCTGATCGTCGACGGGGGCGCCCTGGCCGGGGCAGGAGCCCACTCCTACTCGGTCACCACCTGATTTCGTGTCAGCGGCGTGGCGCGGGACGTCGGCCCGGTGGCTGGGCGGGCTCGGGGAGGGCGGTGGGCGGCTCGAGGGGGCGGGTCTGCGGGGCGCCCTCGGCGAGGGTGATGACCTCGCCGCCGTGGCTGATCCGGACGGGGTCGCCTTGCCGCAGCGCATAGGTGACCTGCTGACCCGTGATGTCGACCCGCAGACAGCTCTGCCGGACCCGCAGCGAGAAGGCCAGCCGGTGGAGGCTCTCGGGAAGCCGGGGTGCGAAGTACAGGACGTCCCCGTAGTCGCGCAGGCCGCCGAAGCCGGCCACCAGCCCGATCCAGGTGCCCGCGAGGGAGGCGATGTGGAGGCCGTCGCGGGTGTTCTTCTCCAGGTCGGCCAGGTCCATCAGCGCGGCCTCGCCCAAGTAGTCGTAGGCCAGGCGCAGATGGCCCACTTCGGCAGCCATCACACACTGCACACAGGCCGACAGCGAGGAGTCCCGGACGGTCAGCGGCTCGTAGTAGGCGAAGTTCCGCGCCTTCTGGTCGCGTTCGAAGGCATCGCCGCACAGGAACATCGCCAGCACCAGGTCCGCCTGCTTGACCACCTGTTTCCGGTACAGGTCGAAGTACGGGAAGTGCAGCATCAGCGGATAGTGCTCGGGTGGTGTGCCCTTGAAGTCCCATACGTCGAGCCCGGTGTAGCCCGCCGACTGCTCGTGGAGGCCCAGCGCGTCGACGTACGGCACGGACATCGCCCTGGCGGCATCACGCCATGCGGCGGTCTCCGCCTCGTCGACACCGAGCGCCGCGGCCTCCGCCGCGTGGCGCTCGGCCACCTCCGCCGCGGCCCGCAGATTCGCCCGGGCCATGAGGTTGGTGTACGCGTTGTCGTTCGCGAGCGCGCTGTACTCGTCGGGGCCGGTGACGCCGTCGATGTGGAAGCGGCCCCCGGAGTCGTGATGACCGAGGGAATGCCACAGCCGGGCCGTCTCCACCAGCAGTTCCAGCCCGGTCCGCCGCTCGAAGTCCGTGTCGCCGGAGGCCCGGATGTAGCGCATGACGGCCGCCGCGATGTCCGCGTTGATGTGGAAGGCCGCGGTTCCGGCGGGCCAGTACCCGGAGCACTCCGCGCCGTCGATCGTGCGCCACGGGAAGGCCGCACCCCGCAGTCCGAGCTGCCGGGCGCGCTCCCGCGCCGCGGGCAGGGTGTTCTGCCGCCAGTGCAGGGCCTCGGCGACGCAGTTCGGCGAGGCGTAGGTGAGCAGTGGCAGCACGAACGCCTCGGTGTCCCAGAAGGCGTGTCCGTCGTAGCCGGAGCCGGTCAGGCCCTTGGCCGGGATCGCCCGCTGTTCGGCCCGGGTGCCCGCCTGCAGTACGTGGAAGAGGGCGAAGCGCACGGCCTGCTGGATCTCCGCGTCGCCGTCGACCTCGATATCGGAGTGGTGCCAGAAGCCGTCGAGGAACTCGCGCTGCTGATCGACCAGGCCCTGCCAGCCGGTGTTGCGCGCACCGCTGAGCGCGGCCTCGACCTGGTCCCGGACGGCCGGCAGCGAACGGAATCCGGACCAGCCGTACGCCACGAACTTCTCGATGCGCAGCCGCTCGCCGGGGTCGAGCACGGCGGTGACGGTCACGCGGCCCACGTCATCGGTGGCCTCGCCGGCGGTCCGGGTGGATCCGGGGCCCCGCACCACATGGTCGGCGGCGGCCGCGATCCGCTGCCCGCTCACCGCCGTCCGGTGCACCAGGCGCAGCCGCAGGTCGAGCGCGAAGTTCTCCTCGGGCAGCAGGCATGACTCCAGAGCGGCGCCGACCCGGGGATCGCCGCTGAGCGTGGGCAGTTGCTCATTGGCGACGAGCTCCGACTGCACGACCACGTTCGTCCGGTCGTCCAGCGGCTCCACTTCGTAGGCGACCGCGGCGATGGCACGCTGGCTGAAGGAGATCATCCTGGTGGAGCGCACCCGGACCGTCTTGCCGACCGGCGAGGTCCACTCGCAGACGCGGTGGAGCAGCCCGGTACGCAGATCGAGCACCCGTTCATGGGAGCGCAACCGCCCGTAGCGCAGGTCGAACGGTTCGTCGTCGACCAGCAGCCGGATGAGCTTGCCGTTGGTCACGTTGATGACCGTCTGGCCGGACTCGGGGAATCCGTAACCGCCCTCCGCGTACGGCAGCGGATGCTGCTCGTGCACACCGTTGAGATAGCTGCCGGGCAGGGCGTGCGGCTCGCCCTCGTCGAGGTTGCCGCGCCAGCCGACATGCCCGTTGGACACCGAGAAGACGGATTCGCTCTGGGCCAGTACGTCCAGGTTGAGCTCGGTCTCCCGCAGAGACCACGGTTCGACGGCATAGGCATGGTGGCTGATCACTTGCGACCCTCCAGCAGCTCGTAGAGGTCCGATGCCACGCCGCGCGCTGTGTCCGGGATGCCCAACTTCGCCGTATTGACGATTCTACCGGCTCTGCCGGCTCTGCCGGCTCTACTGGCTCTCCTGGCTCTCCCGGCGATGTCAGCCGCGCGCCGCGGCGGGCTCAACGGCCGCCCTGGGAGAGCGCGCGGATCGCGCGCGGCGTGGCCGTGAACGGCGTGGTCCTGAACTCCGGATGTCTGCCCTCGAGGCGGGAGAGATGGTCGAGCAGAATGCCCTCGCGCAGGGCCCATGGGCAGATGGTGAGTCGTTTCACCGCCATGACCTCCATGGCGACCTCCGCGACGATGGCACCGGCCAGGCATTGACGCGCCCTGGAGGCGGAGATTCCGGGCAGCTTCGCCCGCTGTCCGTCCGTTCTGACCGCGAGCCGTGACACCCAGGGCACCAGCTCCTTACGGCTGAGACCGTGGACCGCGGGCAGACCGTTGCCGGGCTGCGGGGTTCCGGCGAGGCGGGCCAGCTGGGTGAACGTCCTGGACGTGGCGACGCAGGAGAGGGGCGTCGGCTGTGCGCGCAGTTCGGCGGTGCCCTGGCCGAGGGCGGAGCGTACGTGCCGGCGCAACGCCTTGACGTCCCGCTTCCTCACCGGCGTGGCATCGGGCAGATGGTGGCGGGTGAGCCGGTCGGCTCCCAGCGGCAGGGAGACGGCGAGGGCGGGGTCCGTGCCGCTTCCGCAGGCGAGCTCCACGGAGCCACCGCCGATGTCGAGGAGCAGTATCCGCCCCGCCGACCAGCCGAGCCAGCCGCGCACCGCCCGGAACGTCAGCCGGGCCTCCTCCACGCCGCTCATGAAACCCACGCGGATACCGGTGGCGGCCTCGATCTCGTCGAGCACCGCGTCCCGGTTGGTCGCGTCCCGTACGGCCGAGGTGGCGAAGGGGATCAGATGGTCGACGTGGTGGGCGGACGCGGCCGCGGCACTCGCGGTGACGGCGCCGACCAGGGACCGGACCGCCTCGCGCGGGATCACCCCCTGGCGATCGGTCGCGTCGGCCAGGCGGACCGGCTGTTTCCACGAGGCCACCGGCTCCGGGGGTCTACCGGGGAAAAGGTCGGCGATCTTGAGATGGACGGTACGGGATCCGATGTCGAGCACTCCACAGCGCATCCGTGATGAGTGCCCCCACCTGACATATTCCAGACGTCGGATGATCGCGCGCTGTCCGGACGCTGTCCGGACTGTCCGGAGATCCGGTCTTCGTGTCTTCGTATGGTTCGTGTCTTCGTATGGGGGGAGAGCTGCTACGGGTGGTGGGTTCGTTTACGCTGTCGCTCGCTCGAACGGCGAGAGACGGGGTGACGGGGAGCATGTCCCAACCGGACCATGACCATGGTCGATTGGCGGTTCCATCCGCTGGGGCGGGGCAGCCACCGGGGTGGCCGACAGCTCCGCCACCACACCGCCCCCTGGGGGCCGCGGATCCCGCCACGGCCGGTCCGTACCGGCTGGAGGCGGTGCTGGGCGCGGGGGGAATGGGCCGCGTCTACCTGGCGCGTACGCCGGCCGGCAGCGCGGTGGCGGTCAAGGTCGTCCACCGCGAATACGCGGGCGACGCCTCGTTCCGCAAGCGTTTCGAGCAGGAAGTGGCCGCGGCCCGGCGGGTCCAGGGCCTCTACACCGTGCCGGTCGTGGACGCGGATCTGCGGGCCGAAGAGCCCTGGCTGGCCACGGCGTACGTACCCGGGCCGTCCCTCCAGCACGCGGTCGCCGAAAGCGGGCCGCTGTCGGCCGACGCGGCGCTGGGGCTGATCGCCAGGGTGGCCGAGGCCCTGCAGTCCATCCACGCCGCCGATGTGATCCACCGTGACCTGAAGCCCTCCAACATCATCCTCACCGCCGAGGGACCGAAGGTCATCGACTTCGGTATCGCGCGGGCCGCGGATGTCACCGCGGTGACCGCCACCGGGATGCGCACCGGGACGCCCGCCTACATGGCGCCCGAATACATCAGGGGGCAGGACGTCACCGAGGCCGGTGATGTGTTCGCCCTCGGCGTGATCGCCGGTTTCGCCGCCACCGGACGGCTCGCCTTCGGCGGCGGCTCCGACCACAGCGTCATCTACCGCATCCTGGAGCAGGCTCCCGACCTCGACGGCTGCCCCGAGCCCCTCCGGGCCATCGCCGGCCACTGTCTGGCGAAGGACCCGGAGCGGCGGCCGACCCCCGCCCAGGTCATCGAGCAGTGCGGCCGGGTCGGCACGACGGGCATCGCGGACGCCATCGCCGACGCCCACACCCGCACCGTGGTGTCGCCGTCGGGGCCCGAGCGCGTGGCACCCGGCCCGCTCAACGCCCCTGGCTCGCTGGGCACTCCCGGCTCGCCCGACGCCGAGACACGCACATCACCGTCGCCGCGCGGGTCCGGGCCCGCCGCCCCCGTACCGCCGCCGTCCGCTCCGGCCGCGCCCGACCCGGCACGGGGCGCCTCTCCCAGCGGCCCCGCGACCCCGCCGGGCGCGGACACCCCGCCGAACCCGCCGGTCCCGGACCCGCTCACCACGCCCGCCCCGGGGCTGGCCGTCCTGCTCAGCGGGGTCGGGATCCTCGTCCTCGCCGTCGTCCTGATCGCCGTCTACCTCCCCGGCTCTTCCCCCGACCGCGGCCCCAGCCTCCCCTATCGCTCGTTCGAGCCGACGGCCGCCATCGGCCCCACCGGGCAGTCCAGGGACACCGAAGGCATGGCGTTCAGCCCGGATGGCAAGACGCTGGCCACGGGCAGCGACGAGGGCAAGGTGCGACTGTGGAATGTCGCCGACCGCAAGCCACGCGCCACCTTCACCGAACGCGACGGCGTCGGCAATAGCGGGTTCCCGACCCGCGAAGTGACGTTCAGCCCCGATGGCAAGCTCCTCGCGGCCACCAATATGACCGGTTGGCTGACCATGTGGGACGTGGCCAAGCACCGGCAGATTCGCTTCCTCCAGGGAGCCGATGCCGGCGAAATGGTGGCCTTCAGCCCGGATGGCAAGCTGTTCGCCACCGGCAGCCAGGCCGGCTCGGTGGACCTGTGGGACACCAACAGCCGCAAGGACGAGATACTCGCCTACTACGACCAGGAGGCCAAAGTCACGGGCGTGGCCTTCAGCCCGGACGGCCGGACGCTGGCCTCCGCGAGCGACGACTCCGACAGCAACCTCACCCCGAAACACTCGGTGCGGCTGTGGGACGTGGCACACCGTGACCCGGAGCCTTACGGCCAGGACGATCCACGGGTCACCATCTCCCCCGCGCAAGGAGTCCTGAGCCTGGCGTTCAGTCCGGACGGCAGGACAATCGCCACCGGCAGCTACGACGACACGGTGCGGCTGTGGGATGTGAAGACCGGCCGTCAGCGAGCCACACTCAGCGACTCCTACCAGGGGAGGGTCGACCACCTGGCGTTCAGCCCGGACGGCAAGACGCTCGCCGCCCCCGCCACACATGGACTGATGCTGTGGAACGTGGCCGGCCGCAAACCACGCGCCATTCTGTCGACCGGGGCGCAGGGGGCGGAGAGCACGGTCAAGGATGTGGCCTTCAGCCGGGACGGTCGGCTCATCGCGGGCAACGACACCAAGCACCACAAGGTGTACCTGTGGAAGAACCCGTACCGGGCAAGCCAGGGGGCGGCGTCCGGCGGATCGTGACGCCTGCGGCGGGCTGCCCATCCCCTCCCCGCCCCTTCCCACAACTGGGTCTCTGCCCCAGGTCCCGTAACTGGGGCTTTGCCCCAGGCCCCGCATCCGGGGCTCCGCCCCAGGCCCCCGCGTCCGGGGCTTTGCCCCAGTCCCCGCGTCCGGGGCTTCGCCCCAGGCCCCACAACCGGGGCTCCGCCCCAGGCCCGGCGTCCGGGGCTTCGCCCCAGGCCCCGCATCCGGGGCTCTGCCCCAGACCCCGCATCCGGGCTCTGCCCCAGGCCCCGCATCCGGGGCTCCGCCCCAGGCCCCACAACCGGGGCTCTGCCCCAGATCCCGCGTCCGGGGCTTTGCCCCAGACCCCGCATCCGGGCTCTGCCCCAGGCCCCGCATCCGGGGCTCCGCCCCAGGCCCCACAACCGGGGCTCCGCCCCAGATCCCGCAACCGGGGCTCCGCCCCAGACACCGGACCCCGGGGATCCGCCCCAAACACCGGGGTCCGGGGGCCAAGCCCCGCCACGCGGCGGACACCCCGTAGAGCGCCTGCCGGCGGTGGGGGCCGCCGTGGTGGTTGACCCTGACGTAGGGGCAACCTCGCAGCATGGGCGGCATGACGACGACGCGCCACTTCACCGTCCACCACGACGGTGTCACGATTCCGGTGTCCCGGGGCGGTCGCGGGCGACCGCTGGTCCTGTGCCCCGGCCTCAACTCCACCCAGGCCGATCTGCACGAGCTGATCGAACTCCTGCGGCGCGACCACGACGTGGTGACCTTCGACCTCCGGGGCCATGGCCTCGCCTCGGTCGCCGACCGGTACTCCTTCGACGCGTTTCGGAGCGACCTCTTCGCCGTGCTGGCGGAGTCGGGGCGCCTCGGCCTGCCCTCGCCGCCCGTGCTGGTGGGCTACTCGCTGGGCGCGGACCTGGCCGTGCACTACGCCTCCGAGTGCCCTGAGGCCGTCGCCGGGCTGGTCCTCATCGACGGGGCGAACCCGCTGCCCGAACCCTTCATCACCGACGCCGATCTGCCGGAGTTCCGCGCGATGGCGGAGGACCCGGCCATGTGGCGGGAGATCGAGCGGGCCAGGGGCACCGTGCGTCAGGTGTTGCTCGGCCCCCGGGACATCCTCGAGCTGCAGGTGGAGATGGATGTGGTGCGGGCCGGAATCCTCGACCGGTACCGGAGGATCGACTGCCCGATCCACATGGTCATGTCGGCCGCGATCGCGGGCGACAGCACCGAAGGACGTGCGCCCCGGCACAACCGGCTCTGGCGCGCGGGCATCGACCGGCTTGTGCACGAGCGGCCGGACACCTCCGCGACCTGGTTCGACACCGGCCACCAGCTGGTCTTCACCCACGCCCGGGAGATCGCGGAGATCATCCGCAGCGCACACCACCCGGCCGACGAGGTGGCCTCGTAAACGACTTCCAGGAGACTGGTCCGATGCTGACCATCGGCGAGCTGGCGTCGTACGCCGGGGTGACGGTGCGCGCGGTGCGGCACTACCACGCCAAGGGGCTGCTGCCGGAGCCGGAGCGGGATCACTCCGGCTATCGGCGGTACGGCGCCGACGCCGTCGTCGAGCTGATCAGGATCCGGACCCTCACCGAGGCCGGGGTTCCGCTGGCGCGCGTACGGGAGCTGCTCCGGGCCGGTGAGGAGGAGTTCGCCGCGGCGGTCGCGGAGATCGACCAGCGGCTGCGGGCGGAGATCCGGGAGCGGCAGCGGCACCGAGCGCGGATCGCCCGCCTGGCCGCCGGGGACAGCCTGGCGCTGCCCCCGGAGGTGGTGGAGTTTCTCGACCGGTTGCGGGCGCTCGGGATCGACGAGCGGATCGTCCAGGTGGAGCGCGACGGCTGGATCCCGCTGGCCGCGCACGCACCCGAGCGGGTCCCGGAGTGGATGGCGCGCAAGCGGGAGCAGATCGCCGACCCGCGGTTCATCGGCTTCTACCGCACCCTGGGCCGGGCGCTCGACCGCGCCGACGACGATCCACGGCTGGCGGGGCTGGCCGACGAGCTGGCCGCCTACCTCACGGGGATGGCCGAGGAGCGGGGCGAGGACTACATCGACGATGCCGAGATCGAGCCACCGCTGGTCAGGGTGATGGACACCCTGGCGTTCGACACCATGCCGTCGGCCCGCCGGCTGATCGAGCTGCTGGGGCGGCGGGGTTGGACCGGCTGGACCAAGGTCGGGCGCGTCGGCCGGGAGGTGCGGCCGGACCACGGGGGACTCGGCAGGCGGGGCCGAACGGGTGAGGATGGGGGGATGACCGCCACCTCGCGTGCCCATTCGTTCAACGCGGCCGCCGCCCAGTACGCCGCGAACCGACCCTCCTACCCATCCGCCCTCTTCGACGCCGTCGAGGAGCTCGCCGGGCGCCCTCTCGCGGGCGCCCGCGTCGCCGACGTCGGTGCGGGCACCGGAATCGCCACCGCCCTCCTGCGCGAGCGCGGCGCCGATGTGATCGCCGTCGAGCCGGGCGCGGGCATGGCGGCCCAGTTCCGCCGGACGCTTCCGGACGTGCCGATCGTCCGGGGCGACGGCAACGCCCTGCCCCTCGCCGAGGCCTCCCGCGACCTGATCACGTATGCGCAGTCCTGGCACTGGACCGACACCGACCGGTCCGTTCCGGAGGCACTGCGCGTGCTGCGGCCGGGTGGCGCGCTGGCGGTCTGGTGGAACACCACCGCCTACGACGTGCCGTGGATCGCCGCCCAGGCCGAGCGCGTCGCGGCCCACTCCGATGTGGGGTCGACCCCTCAGGTGCGTCCCGACGACAGCCGCGCCGCCCAGCTCGCGGGCCTCTCCGATCTCCGTGTCAGCCGCCGCCATGTGCGCTGGAGCCGCGTCGTCTCCCTCGACACCCACCTGGCCAACCTCACCAGTCACTCGGCGTTTCTCGTCCTCGGAGAGGCCGGCACCCAGGCGTTTCTCGCCGACGAACGCGGTCGGCTGCGCGAGCTCTTCCCGGACGAGAAGGTGGAGGAGACCTATGTGGTGGACCTACTGGTGGCCGCCCGTCCCTGACCAGCACCCGGGCGCACCGGCCGGCCGCGGCCGTATCGGGTGGCCTGAGCCGCGCCACACGACGTCGAGGGCACTCACTCATGCGGGACGACGGCGACCGGGCAGTTCGCGTGGTGCACCGCCGCCTGCACCACGGGCCCCAGACGGGGCCCCAGCGCGGGCGGGTGTTTGCGCCGTCCGACCATCAGCAGATCGCTGTCGGCCGCGGCCTGGACGACGGCCTGGGCCGGGCTCTCCAACCGGACCTCGTCGACGACCCGCACCCGGGGGAACTTCTCCCGCCACGGCCGCAGCACCTCGTCCAGCTCCCGCCGCGCCCGCTCCACGGTGTCCCGGGCCGTGCCATCGCCCCCGGCGGCCGTGTGGGCCCGGTCGGGCTTGCGTCCGTGGACGGCGTGCAGTGGCACATCGCGGGTGAACGCGGTGACGTAGGCGAACTCCAGGAGGTTGTCCTGCGGGCCGTGCAGGCTCAGGCCCACGACCACACGCCGCTCGTGTCCGTCGGCTTCCCGGCCCGCGCGCATCAGCACCACCGGCCGCTCCGCGCGGGCGATGGTGTGCAGCCCGATGTCACCGAGGAAGAAGCTGGCCACCCGGTCCAGCCCCCGCGATCCGAGCACCAGCATGCGGGAGTGCGCCGCCGCGTCGAGCAGGGCCGTCTCGGCCTCGTCCGCCACCAGGTCCTCGATGATGGTCAGCTTCGGATGGTCACGGGCCAGCTCGGTGTGCGCGTCGTGCACGATCCGCTTCGACCAGTAGTTCTGGTCATCCGCCGCCGGGCTGTCGGGTGTGGGCGGGGACAGCAGGATCCACGCGTGCGTCAGACGCAGCGCCAGCTCACGCCGCTCCGCCTCGTCGGCGGCCCAGTGCGCGGCGGCCAGGCTCTCGGCCGAGCCGTCGAGCCCGACGGTGACCACTTGCTCCATGGCGGCTTGCTCCATGGCGGCTTGCTCCGCGGCGGCTTGTTCCATGGTGGTGCCTCCTGCCGGGTTTCCGGGTTCCCGGGTTCCCGGGTTTCACGCGGCCAGGGCGGGGCCGCCGGTGTCATCGGTGCCGTAGGCGATGTGCTCGGTGACCGAGACCACCCCGTCCACGCCCCGGCACAGCCGCACGATGACCGGGACCAGGCTCCTGGCCTCGACCGATCCGTCCAGCGTGACCTCGCCCTCCCGTACGTCGACCGTCACGGCCGAGGGCGCCAGCCGCAGGGTCCGCCGCAGCAGATCCCTTTCGATCTCGTCGCGGATCGCGTCGTCCTGGCGCAGGAACACCCGCAGCAGATCACCACGGCTGACGATGCCGAGCAGCTTGTCGGTCTCGTCCACCACGGGAAGCCGCTTGATGCTCCGGTCCGACATCACCCGGGCCGCCTCGACGACGGTCCACTCCGGACGCGCGCACACGGCGGGCGCCGACATCAGCTCCTCCGCCCTCGCCCCCTCCGCCTTCGCGCGCTCCCACGCCTCCAGGTGCGGGACCGGCAGGAGACCGGAGGGGTCCGCCTGGCCGGACGACTTGCGCAGCAGATCGCCCTCGGACACCACGCCGACCGGGCGTCCCGAAGCGTCCACGACCGGCACGGCGGTGACATCGCTCGCCGCGAGCAGTGCCACGAGTTCCTTGAACGGCATGTCACGGGGCGCCTGGACCACCGGG
Organism: Streptomyces endocoffeicus; assembly: GCF_016741935.1. Lineage (GTDB taxonomy): Bacteria > Actinomycetota > Actinomycetes > Streptomycetales > Streptomycetaceae > Streptomyces > Streptomyces endocoffeicus. The sequence goes on from NZ_JAERRG010000013.1 coordinate 180,600, forward strand.
CGCGTCATGAGGTCTCCGACCGTTCTGTGATGCATGTTCCGACTCCTCTCGCACCCGCGCGGTGGGTCGGCCGGTGTTTCCGTCGCAGAGCCTGGCTCCCTCGTCGAGCCCGGCTCCTGTACCGAGCCCGGCTCCTGCACCGAGCCTGTCAGCTCGCCCGCGCCGCCGAATGAGCCTCATGGCTCCCTCTCCCGGCCACACGGCCCACCACGGGGCCATCCGGCCCCTCGGCCGAGGGCGTTCCGCCCCAGGACACCGCCCACCGGCGGTGCCACAGTGGACGGCGTCAGGCAGGAGAGGCGGGATGTCGATGCATGCCCATGTCGGCGACCAACTGATTGTCGAAAGCCCCACCACCGGTGCCACCAAACGGGACGGTGAGATCGTCGGACTCCACCATGACGACGGGACACCTCCCTATGACGTGCGGTGGTCGGACTCGGACCAGATCACCCTTGTGTTCCCCGGCCCGGACGCACACATTCACCCCACCGGGCACGAACCGGAACGGCAACGGGAGGAGACGGGCCACCGCGGCTCCACGGCGGCACACCGCGGCGCTCGTTCGCTCTCCGAAGCGGTGGTCATGGCGCTGGTGGAAGACGCCACGGCCGCGCCCTCGATGCACAACGCCCAGCCCTGGCGGTTCGAGTACTCCCGGCGCGGCCGCGTCTTCCGTCTCAGGGCCGATCTGCGGGGCGCTCTGCCGCACACCGACCCCGAACTCCGCGCCCTGCACATCGGCTGTGGCGCCGCCCTGATGAACCTGCGGGTCGCGGTGGCCCACGAGGGCTGGGAGGCGGCGACCCGGCTGCTGCCCGACCCCGTCGACCCGATGCTGCTGGCCTCCGTGACACTGACCCGCCCGCTCGGTGACGAGGCCGGTCCGGCCGCCCTGTACCCGGCCGTGCGCACCCGGCACACCAGCCGGTTTCCCTTCGCCGAGACCGAGATCCCCGCGTCCGTGCGGAGCGCCCTCGTCGACGCAGCGCACCGGGAGCACGTTTCGCTGTCCTTCGTGTCCGGATGGCATCTCCAGTACGTCGTGGACCTGGCGCTGGAGGCCGAGGCCCGCAACCTCACCGACGCCGGCGCCGCCGCGGACCTGGCCCGCTTCACCCGCGCCGCGGACGACACCCGGCCGGCCACCGAAGGCGTTCCGGAGTACGCCTTCGGGCCCCGCCGCCGGATCGGCAAGGCCCCCGTACGTGACTTCGCGGGTGGCAAGTCCATCCCCGGCCGACCGACCGCCGACTTCGAGACCTTCCCCCATCTGGTGTTGCTGTCCACCTCGCGCGACCGCCCGGTGGACTGGCTGCGCACCGGCCAGGCGGTGGAGCGGGTGCTGTTGCGCGCCACCCTGGCGGGACTGTCCGCCTCGTTCGTCACCCAGGCCCTCGAATGGCACGATCTGCGCTGGCCACTGCGCGACCCGACGTCGGCCATGGCCCATGTGCAGATGGTGCTGCGGCTGGGGTACGGCCCCCGGGGCAGGCAGACCCCGCGGCGGCCGGTAGACGACGTCCTGGACATCGAGCCATAGCCCCGGCCGCGACGGCCCGCCGCGAATATCCGCTGGCGGGCCCGGCCGTCCGGTGGTGAGGATCGCGGCATGGATGTCTTCCTGGAAACCGAACGGCTCGTGCTGCGCCCGTTCACCGACGCCGACGCAGGCCACCTCTTCGCGCTCGACAACGACCCCGATGTCATGCGCTACCTCACCGGTGGCAAGCCGACGAGCCGGGAGACGATCCTCACGAGGACCCTGCCACGGTTCCTCCACGACCACCCGGCCCTCGGGGCCCGCGGCTACTGGGCCGCCGAGGAGAAGGCCACCGGAACCTTCCTGGGCTGGTTCGAGTTCCGCCCCCTGGACGACCGCAGCCCCGCCGTGGTGGAGCTCGGCTACCGCCTGAACCAGGCCGCCTGGGGCAAGGGCTACGCCACGGAAGGATCCCGGGCCCTGATCCACAAAGGCTTCACCGACCTCGGCGTGGCACGGGTCACCGCGAACACCATGGCCGTGAACACCGGGTCCCGGCGCGTGATGGAGAAGTCGGGCCTGTCGTTCCTCCGCACCTTCACCGAGGAGTGGCCGGAGGCGATCGAGGGATCCGAACACGGCGAGGTCGAGTACGAGCTCACCCGGGCCGCCTGGGAGCAACGCCGTTAGCCACGCGGCGAAGGAGAAAACCGGGGGAGAAAACCGGGGGAGGGAACCGTGCGTCCGGCGGGGCGGACGGCTGCGGAATCCGTTGTGGACACCCTCACCCACGGGCCATATCGGCGGCGCCGGGCGCTGGTGCTTAAGGGCTTAATCACCAAGGCTGACGCGTCACACCTCATCACACTCAGGGAGTGAGCATGAGCCTTGACCTGGCGCGTCGCCGTCTTCTGTCGGCCGCGGGCGCGGTGGGTGTCGCGGGCGCACTCGGGTCGGCCCCCTCCGCGGCGGTCGCGGCCTCCGGCCGCTCTCCGTCCGGATCCCGTCGTCCGGGGCGGGCCGCGACGATCATCCACGGTGGGCGGGTGCTGACCGGGCTGCCGTATGTGCCACAGCAGGAGGCCCTCGCCGTGGGAAGGGACGGGCGGATCCTCGCGGTCGGCCCGGCGTCCGTGGTACGGCGATTGGCCGGGAGGGACACGGAGTTCGTCGACGCCCGCGGCGGCACCGTCATGGCGGGGATCATCGACGCCCACGCCCACTGCCTGGAGGCCGGGTGGCGCTCGCTCAACCCGTCCCTGGGCAATGAGACGTACACCGTCGCCGCGCTCCAGGCGAAGCTCACCGGTTTCCTGAAGGCGAGCAAGGACCAGGAGCCCGATGGATGGCTGGTGGTGGAGGACTGGAACCCGGTGGGCCTGCCGGCCGGGACCGAGACCCACCACCGCATCCTGGACGCGCTGCCGACCCGCCGGCCGATCGCGCTCAAGGGCTCGGACGCCCACAACATGTGGGTCAACCAGCGTGCCCTGGAGCTGGCGAAGATCACGTCGAGCACCCCGGACCCGGCCGGTGGCCATATCGTCCACGACGCGGCGGGAGCGCCGTCCGGGTTGCTCAAGGACACCGCGCAGGACATCGTCGCCGCGGTGATCCCGCCACCGGACGAGGACAAGGCGCTCGTCGCCGCGGCGAAGGCCCTCCGCCAGGCGGCGGCCAACGGCATCACCACGTACATGGACGCGGCCACCGGGACCGACGGACTCCGCGCCTACGCCGACCTGGCCGCCTCGGACCGGCTGCCGCAGCGGGTCATTCCCGCGCTGCGCCTGGGCATCGACCTCGTCCGCGACCCGAAGGCCGCGCTGGCTCACATCAACGAGCTGCGCACGGCGTACGGACAGGTGCCGGGCCTGTGCTTCGGGACGGCGAAGGTCTTCCTCGACGGCGTGATCGAGCACCCCGCGCAGACCGCCGCACTGCTGGAGCCGTACCTCGACGCCGACGGCGAACCCACCGACAACCGCGGCGACTTGTACGCCACCGCCACCGAGTACGGGCGCCTGGCGACCGTACTGGACCGGGCCGGGTGGCAGTTGCACGCGCACGCGATCGGCGACCGCGCGGTACGCACCGCGCTGGACGGCTACGAGACGGCGGTACGCGCCAACGGCCGCCGCGGCAACCGGCACACCATCGCCCATCTGCAACTGGTGCACCCGGACGACTACCGGCGCTTCGCACCGCTCGGCGTGGTCGCCTGTATGCAGCTTCAGTGGGCGATGCGCAATGTGTGGACGATGGACGCCCTCCTGCCCTACATCGGCCCGGACCGCCACCGGCTGATGTATCCGGCGCGCAGCCTGGAGCGGCACGGCGCGGCGCTGGCCGGGGGATCGGACTGGCCGGTGGACCCGCTCGACTCGTTCAACCAGATCCGCACCGCGATCGACCGGGAGGGCGAGGACGGGGCGCTGTACCCGGAGCGGGAGGGCATCAGCCGCTCCACCAGCCTGCGCATGCACACGGCGGGCTCGGCCCATCAGCTCCGTATCGACCACGAGACCGGTGTGCTCACCCCGGGCCGGGCCGCCGATGTGATCGTGCTCGACCGGGATGTGACCCGAGTGCCGGTCAAGGACATCACCGGCACGAAGGTCCGTCTGACGCTGGCGGGTGGCAGGCGCGTCTGGGACGCGGACCAGCCCGGCGCCGAGGCGGCCACCGCGTCGTTCACGGCGGCCCGGCCCGCCTCCCTCGCCACCGCGCACGGCCGGCACGCCGCCTGCGGCTGCCACCGCTGACCCGCCGTCGCCGCCCTTCGGCCAGAGATGCTTCCCCCACCCCGCCCCTTCCCGCAACCAGGGGCTCCGCCCCTGGACCCCGGGGTCGGGGCGGGGCCCCGGACCCCCTGGCGTGCTGGCACGTCTGGAGGGCTGGGTCGGCCTGGCTGTCTGCCCCTCTCCGCCCCTCCTGCGGTGTCGATGTGCGGCTCCGCCGTGTGGCAGGGGCTTCGCCCCTGGGCCCCGGGGTCGGGGCAGGGCCCAGGACCCCCTGGCGTGCTGGCACGCCTGGAGGGCTGGGCCAGCCTGGCTGCCCGCCCCTCTCCGCCCCTCCTGCGGCGTCGATATGCGGCTCCGCCGCGTGGCAGGGGCTTCGCTCCTGGGCCCCGGGGTCGGGGGCGAAGCCCCGCTTTCCAGCCTCTCCAGGGGGCACCTCCCAGCGGTAGCTGGGGGAGTTTGAGGAGCGGGGGCTGGGGCGGAGCCCCCACGCGGCGGAGCCGCACATCGACGCTGCGTGGGAAGGGGCGGGGAGGGGAGCAGCCCGCCGCAGGCGTACGCGTACCGTCGGACACCCCCTAGTAGCCGATGGTGAAGTGCGCGTCCTCGCTCGGGTTCTCCAACTCGTCGAGGACCGCCACAGCCAGATCCTCGGCCGAGACGCGGGACGCGCCGTCGGCGGTGGTGATGAGGGTCGTGGCGCCGCGCCGGTACTTTCCGGTGCGGTGGCCGGGCTCGAGGAGGGCGGGTGGGCTGAGGTAGATCCAGTCCGCCGAGTGGCCCCGGCAGACGTCCAGTTGCGCGGCGCTGGCGGCGGCGATGGCGCGAAAGGGCTCGGGGACGTACTCCGGGCTGTCGAGGACGAGCCGGTCGGGGCGGCCCGGGTTCCGCAGGGGCGCGGCGCCACCGACGACAAGGATGCGTGTTCCGGCCGTCTCGGCCGCGGTGAGCAGCGCCGTCGTGGTCCTGACGGCGGTGTCCTCGTGACCGGGGGCGGGGCGGGTCGCGGCCACGATCGCGTCGGCTCCGGCGAACAGCCGGCTCATGTGGTCGGGGTCGTTCGCGTCGCCCCGCACGGCGATCACTCCGGGTGGCGGGGCGGCCGTCGGTTCGTTGCGGAACACCGCGACGAGGTCATGGCCCCGGCGCACGGCTTCGCTGACGACGCGCGAGCCGACCATGCCGGCGGCTCCGACTACGGCGATCTTCATCGAGGTGACCCTTCCGGGGCGGAGGTGGAGGTGGAGGTGGAGGTGGAGTCGTGTTCGGGCGTCCGGGTGCGACCCCGTGAGCGGGCGCGGGTGCGGGTGCGTGGCGGAAGCTGTCCCGCGACGATCGCGGCGAGCGAGAGCGCGAATCCCACGAGCTGGATCGGGCCGAGCGTCTGGTCGAGCACGATGGCGCCGAGCACGGCGGCCACCAGCGGTGAGAGCAGGGCGAGCACCGCGACCGAGGCCACGGGCAGGCTGGTGATGCCCTGGAACCACAGCGCGTAAGTGATCAGACCGCCGACCAGTCCCAGCCAGAGGTAGCCGAGGGCGGCGGGCAGGTCGATCGCGGGAGGTGCCCCCTCGACGAGGAAGGTGAGGGGCAGCAGGAAGAGCCCTCCCGCCGTGAGTTGCCATCCGGCGAAGGTGGTGGCACCGACCCCGGCGGGGCGCCCCCAGCGTTTGGTGAGCGTCACGCCGAGCGCCATCGTGACGGCGCCCGCGAGGCCCGCCACGACCCCGACGGTGTCGAGCGTCGCGTTCGGCCCGATCACCACAAGTCCGACGCCGACGACGCCCGTCACCCCCCACAGGAGGCGCCACGGCGATAGGCGCTCATGGAGCACGGTGATGGCCAGGACGGCCACGACCAGCGGCTGGGCCGCCGCCAAGGTGGCGGCGACGCCGCCCGGCAGGCGTTCGGCCGCGACGAACAGCAGCGGGAGGAACAGCCCGATGTTCAGCACGCCGAGCGCCGCGGCCTTGCCCCACCAGGCGCCGCGCGGCAGCGTCCGGGTGAGGGCCAGCGCGATCAGTCCGGCGGGCAACGCGCGCAGGAATCCCGCGAAGAGCGGATGTCCCTCGGGGAGCAGCTCGGTGGTGACGACATACGTCGTGCCCCACACCGAGGGGGCGAGCGCCGTCAGAGCGGTGCGTGGCAGGTTTCCGTGGCGGACACCGCCGGCCCCGCCGGAAACCACTTCTGTGGTGTGCCGTGTCATGCCTCGAAGTCTCGCCTCGGGCCCATTGATGAGTCCAACACATGTTTGTCACCTCATCGATCTCGATCCACGATGGATCCATGGAGCTTCAGCAGATGCGGTACGTCGTCGCCGTCGCCGAGACGAACAGCTTCACGCGCGCCGCGGAACGGTGTCTGGTCGTCCAGTCCGCCCTCAGCCACCAAATCGCCCGCCTGGAAAAGGAGTTGGGTGCGAGACTCTTCGAGCGCACCAGCCGCCGGGTGCGGCTGACCCCGGCCGGTGCGGCCTTCCTCCCGGCCGCCCGCCAGTGCCTGGACGCCGCCGAGCGCGCGGCCGCCGAGGTCGCCGCGGCCGTGGGGGAGGTACGCGGACGGCTCGCCGTGGGCCTGATCCCCACCGTCACCGCGGTCGACATCCCGGGCGCGCTGCGCGACTTCCGCGAGCGGTACCCGCGTGTGCGCGTCAGCCTGCGGGTGGGTGCCAGCGACGAACTCGTCGAGCAGGTCGGGGAAGGCGCCCTCGACGTGGCGTTCCTCGGCCTGCCGACCACCGTCCGCCCGCGAGGTGTCGCCGCGCATGAACTCGCGCGTGACCGGCTCGTCGCCGTGGTCGCGCCGGGCCATCCCCTCGCCGGGGAGTCACGGGTCGACCTGCGCAGGCTCTCCTCCGAGGTGTTCGTGGACCTCCCGGCCGGGACCGCCGGGCGCGCCCAGTCCGACCTGGCCTTCGAGGCCGCGGGTCTCACCCGTGACGTGGCGTTCGAAGTGACCAGCGCGGACTTCATCGCCCGGCTCGTGGGACCGGGCCTCGGCGTGGCGATGCTTCCCACCGCCTACGCGCCTCATCTCGCGGGCGTCGTCACCATCGAGGTCGCGGACGCACCGGCCCGCGTCGAGTACGTCATCTGGAGCCGCTCCACCCGCACACCGGCGGCGACGGCCTTCCTCACGGCGCTGGGCATCACGCCGACGGAATCCTGACGCACGATCCTGACGCACGCGACGGGACCCGGGCCGCCCGCCCTCACGACGCCTGTCGACGGGATCGGCGCATGGAGGACGAACGAACCACCAGACGAGTCCCGATCACCACGGGCGGCGGTGTGTGCGGCGGATCCTCCACCAGGCTCACCAGCGCGTCGACAGCCGCCGTCCCGGCCTGCTCGGGGGCCAGCGACACCGTCGACACGGGCGGCACGGTCCGCCCGTAGGCCGGATCCTCGCTGCCGCATACCACCATCAGGTCCTCCGGCACCGAAAGCCCGCACCGCGTGGCCGCCGCCAGGATCTGACGGCCGCACGGGTCGTACAGGCCGAACACCGCGTCCGGCCCGCCCTCCCCGGTCAGCAGGGCGTCCAGACCCCGCCCCGCGGAGTCGTCCTCGTCGAACGGGACCACACACGGCCGCACCCCGGCCCGCGAACACCACCGCCGGTAGGCCGTCGCGCTCGCGCGGCTGTAGTACTCCTGGGTGGGCCCGGCGATCAGCGCGATCCGCTCCGCGCCCTGCCCGGCCAGATGGTCCAGCACCCGGCGGGTCATGGCCTCGTGGTCGTTGTCGACCCAGGTCTCCCGCGCCCGCAGATCGCCGGGACGGCCGTCGAACACCAACGGCAGACCGCGGGCTCGCAGCATCCGCACCACGGGGTCGCCGGCCGGACTGTCCAGCACCACCACCCCGGCGGCCGGGAGGGTGCGCCACATGTGCTCGGCCGGTCCCGAGTCCATCGCCATCAGCGCGTAGCCACGCCGATGCGCGGCGACGGTGGCCGCGCTGATGGCCTGGGCGAAGTACGGCACGCTCGCGAAGTCCCACGCGCTGTCGCCATGAGCGGTCACCGCGAGCCCCAGGGTGCGCCCGCCGCCGCTCACCGGGCCGTAACCGAGCGCACCGGCCACCGCCCTCACCCGGGCCCGTGTCGCCTCCGAGACCCGGCCGGTGCCGCCCCGCACGTTGGACACCGTCGCGGTCGACACCTCCGCCGCCCGTGCCACATCCCCGATCGTCACCCTCGACACGCCCGGCAGAATACGCTCCCGCCGCCGCGTCATCCGCTGATGTCGTGCGCGAGAGCGGACGATGGGGGACAGCGGTCCAACCGGACGAGTTACCGGCCCGACTCCGGGAACGCGCCACGGAACGGAAAGGATTACGCATATGCCCAAGATCGCCATCATCCTCGGCAGCACCCGCCCCGGGCGCAACGGTGAGGCCGTCGCCCATTGGGTCTTCGACATCGCCCGGCGGCGCACCGACGCGGAGTACGAGCTCGTCGACGTCGCCGACTACCGGCTCCCCCTCCTGGACGAGCCGGTTCCGCCGTCGATGGGCCAGTACTCACAGCCGCACACCAAGGTGTGGGCGGAGAAGATCGCCTCCTTCGACGGCTTTGTGTTCGTCACCCCCGAGTACAACCACTCCACCTGCGGCGCCCTGAAGAACGCCATCGACTATCTGTACGCCGAGTGGAACAACAAGGCCGCCGGCTTCGTCGGCTACGGCAGCGCCGGTGGCACCCGCGCGGTCGAGCATCTGCGCCTGGTCATGGCCGAGCTGCAGGTGGCCGATGTGCGCGCACAGGTCTCGCTGTCCCTGTTCACCGACTTCGAGAACTTCAGCACGTTCACCCCGGCCGAGCACAAGGCCGAGGCCGTGAACACGCTGCTCGACCAGGTCGCCATCTGGAGCACCGCGATGGCCACCGTCCGCGCAGCCTAGTCCGGCCCCGTCGCCGAGGCATGGGTGACCCGCGGGTCGGTGCGTTGCGGTGTGCCGGACGTCGTCGGCAGCGCGTGGCGGCCGGTCAGCCAGTCCCGGCGCAGCAGCGGCAGGGTGCTCTCCACGTCCCGGACGCCGGTGACCGGCAGTCGCACCTCGAAGCGTGTGCCGGGGCGTCCGTCGGGCCGGTCCAGTACGGTGATCCGGCCCCGGTGCAGGGCGATCTGCTGGGCGACCAGGGTCAGGCCGAGGCCGGAACCGGGGCTGTCCGGGCCGCGCCGGAAGCGCTGGAAGACCTCCTCGCGGCGCTCGGGTGGGATGCCGGGGCCGTGGTCGTCCACGGTGAGCACGGCGAGCGGCTGCCGTGGATCGCCGTCGCCGTCGCCGTAGTGGCGCAGGGTCACCTCGATATGGGCCGTGCCGTCGGTGGCGCGGCCGTGGGTCCAGGCGTTGGTCAGCAGATTGTCCACCGCCGAGCGCAGCCCCTCCTCCCAGCCGTGCACCAGCAGCCCCGGGGTGGTGCGCACGGACACCTCGGCGTCCGGGTGGGTGCGCCGCAGGTCGGAGACGGACGCGTCCAGCACCTCCGTGAGGTCCAGCGACGCGAACGCGTCCGCCTCGACCAGGTCGCCCTGCGCGAGCGCCCTGAGCATCACCAGCAGCCCCAGCAGCCGGGTGTGCTCGCGGCCCAGGTCGTCGAGCACCTCCGCACGGTCGACGGGGTCCAGGCCGGGGTGGTCGGCCAGGATGTCGATGTTGGTGCGCATGCTCATCAGCGGGGTGCGCAGCTCGTGGGAGGCGGTCGCGGCGAACGCGCGGGCGGTGGCGAGCGCCTCCCCGGTGCGTTCGACCTGCTCGTCGTAGCGGGCGAGCACGGTCTGCAGCGTGTACGCCAGGTCGTCGACCTCGCCGATACGGGTCGGCGTGTGCTCCAGGCGTACGGTGCTGGTCCTCGGGTCCAGGCCGCTGGTGCGCCGCTGCAGCCGCCGCAGCGGCAGGACCGCCCGGGCCGCGATGGCCCAGGTGGTGGCCCCGGCCAGGGGCGCGGCCACCAGCGCCCCGAACAGGACCCGTTGGCGCACCAGCGCCAGCTCCTCCTCGGCGGTGTCCGGCGAGAACAGCCACAGATTCGGCGTGGTGCCCTCTTTCGCGGCACCGACACGCAGCGACAGGACCAGCCAGTCCGTGTCACCGGAGGTCACGGTGACCGGCTTCGGGGCGTTCTTCGGGGCGTTGCGGGGCAGCGAGGGGAACGGATCGGGCTGCGGCCCGGCCGAGATCGTGCCCCCGGGCGCGGTCAGCCGGATGCCCACGTCCCGCGCGGAGTTGACCAGCCGCCGCTGCCTGGCCCGCTCCATGACCGGGCGGTCGGCCCCGGCGACCTCGAGGAACGCCTTGGCGTTCTTGGCGACGACCGTGGCGCGAGCGCGCAACTGGGAGTTCTGGTGTGCGCGCAGGTCGTCTCCGACCAGACGCAGCAGCAGCCAGCCGGAGGCCAGCACCAGCAGCGGCACGCTCACGCCGACCGCGAGCGCGATGCGGGTGGACAGCCTCATGGCGCCTCCCCGGACGACGTTTCCCCGGACAGTCCGTCGTTGCCTGCCATGCGTACCTCTGTTCCGCGGCGGTCGAACGCGTCCGTCCGACGAACAGATCAAAGCATCGACATGGCCCGTGTCTCCACACCGGACCGGCGCGGCCCCGGCGACCGCCGCCGCGGTGGCCCCGCCGTCAGGAGCCGAGAGCCCCGGTGAGCGCGTCGGTGAGGGTGGTCGTGGGGCGGCCGATCAGACGGCTCAGATCCGAGGAGTCGGTGAAGAGCTCACCGCGCTTGAGCCCGAGGTCCGAATCGGCGAGCACCTCGGCCAGTTCGGCGGGCAGCCCGGCGTCGAGCAGCGCGCCGCGGAACCGCTCGGCGGGGAGGTCGCCGTAGACCACCTCCCGGCCGGTGGCGGCGGACAGCGCGGTGGCCAGCTCCGCGAGGGAGAAGGCGGTGTCCCCGCCCAGTTCGTACACGGAGCCCGCATGCCCTCCGGCGGTCAGGACGGTGGCCGCGGCCGCCGCGTAGTCACGTCGCGACGCGGCGCTGACCCGCCCGGCACCGGCGCTGCCGGGCACGACTCCGGACCGCAGATAGAGCGGGATCTGGGAGGTGTAGTTCTCCAGGTACCAGCCGTTGCGCAGGACGACCCCGGGCACGCCGCTGTCGCGCAGATACCGCTCGGTCCTCGCATGGGCGCCGGCGAGGATCATGCTCGCGGTGTGCGCGTTGAGCGTGCTGGTGTAGGCGATCAGCTCGGCACCGGCCCGCGCGGCCGCGTCGATGGCGCGGGTGTGGTTGTCGAACCGCTCGCTGACGGTGGTCGTCGACACGAGCAGGACCTTCCGCGCCCCCTTGAACGCCTCGGTGAGGCCGGTGGGGTCGGTGAAGTCGGCCTGCCGCACCTGGACGCCGCGCTCGGCCAGATCGGCCAGCCGGTCGGTGCTCCGCCCGGTGGCGATGATGTCGTGTGCCGCCACTCCGCGGCGCAGCAGGTCCTCCACGACGAGACGGCCGAGCTGGCCGGTGGCTCCGGTAACGGCGATGGACATGTCTGTACTCCTGCTTCCGGTACGTGGTTCACCTGGTTCGAAAGGGGGGCTCGAACGCCCCGTCAGAAGTACAGCGGAGTGGCTCCCCATTGGGAAGTGACCACTTTTTGGTAGGGTTACTCTCTGATGGAGAGCAAGGCGACGGCGCCGGAGGAGATCACGGGCATGGCGAAAGCACCGCGCACCGACTGGGACCCGTACGCCGGCGGCTGTCCGTCCCGGGAGGTCCTGGACCGCATCGGCGACAAGTGGACCGTCCTCGTCCTCGGCGAACTCGCGGAATCCGGCTCCAAGCGGTACACGGCGCTGCGCCGGAAGCTGGACGGGGTGAGCGAGAAGATGCTCACGCAGACGCTGCGCGCCCTGGAACGGGACGGGCTGATCCGGCGGACCGTCCATCCGGAGATTCCGCCCCGGGTCGAGTACGAGCTCACCGCACTGGGCACCACGCTGCGCGAGCCGTTGGTGGCGCTGACGAACTGGTCGACGCGGCACATGGACGAGGTGCTGGAGGCGCGGGCCGCCTACGACCGGGAGAAGGACGCCGCCGCGGAAGGCTGACCAGAAGGACGCCGCCGCGGAAGGCTGACCGGGGGTCGGCCCCCGTCGGCCCCCGCTCGTTCTCACGCCGCGCTCACGTGTGCGGGAACGGCTCGGTCAGCGACGTGAGCACATGGTCGGCCTCGGCGGCACGCAGCTCCGCCGCGGAGTAGTGGCCGCTCGCGACCCCCACCGCCGTCGCGTTCGCCGCGTGCGCGGCCTCGATGTCACGGGGGGTGTCCCCGACCACGTAGACATCGGAGCGGCCCAGATCGTGCCCGTGCAGCCGGGCGGCCTTCGCCATCGCCAGGCGGGTGATCTCGGCCCGGTCCGGGGAGTCCGAGCCGTAGGCGCCGAACACGAAATAGCGGCCCAGGCCGCCCGGTTCCATCTTGATCCGGGCCGCGCCCTCCATCGCGCCGGAGATGAGCCCGAGGATGATCCCCGCGTCCGTGATCCGCCGCAGGGTGTCTTCGACGCCGTCCATGACGCGGTACCCCGCCGAGGCCCGGATGTCCTCCGCGAGATGCCACAGATACGCCGCGTACAGGCGGGCCATCTCATCGTGACTGGGTTCGCGGCCGAGCACGGCCCGGAATGTCTCCCGGCCGACCTGCGGGTCCGTCTCCCCGGCCGAGGTGTGTTTTCCGATATCGGCGGCCACGCCGTGCAACCGGTCGAAGGCCCAGGCCCAACTCCGGGCTCCCGAGCCTCCGGTGTGGACCAGGGTTTCGTCGATGTCGAAGAGCACCGCTATCGGTCCGGCCATCACACGTTCTCCTCCGGTTCCGCCTGCTTCCAGGGTGCGCGGTGGTTCCGGGGGCGGCCAGTTGCGGGGCCGCGGCGTTGGTGGTGCCGTTGAAATGACGGAGGCAGCACCCCCGATGGGCCGAGAAGGGGAGCGACCATGGACACCACCGACCGCACCGACCGCAGCCCCCTGAGCCTGCGAGCCGATCTGCTCGTGATCGGTTTCGGCAAGGGCGGCAAGACGGTGGCCGCCACGCTGGGCGGGCTCGGCAAGCGCGTGGTGCTGGTCGAGCGGTCGGCGCGGATGTACGGCGGCACCTGCCCGAACGTCGGCTGTGTGCCGACCAAGGCACTGGTCCACCACTCCCGCAAGCGCCGTCCGGAGGATGTGCCCCAGGAGTGGTACGAGCGCTCCGTCGGCGAGGTGCAGGCGCTGACGAAGCTGTTCCGCGGTGACAACTACGACGGGCTGAACGACATGGACACCGTCTCGGTGATCACCGGGACCGCCGCGTTCACCGATCCGCACACCGTGCGCGTCGAGACCGCCGACGGCCCCCTGACGATCACCGCGGAGACGATCCTCATCAACACCGGATCGGAGCCGATCGTCCTCGACATCCCCGGCCTGCGGACCAGCCAGTACACCGTCACCAGCACCGAACTGATCGACACCACCATCCTCCCGGAACGGCTGGCGATCATCGGCGGCGGCTACCTCGGCCTCGAATTCGCCTCCATCTACGGGCAGTTCGGCTCCGAGGTCACCGTGCTCGAGGCGGCCCCGAAGGTCTTCGGCCTGGTGGACGACGACGTTGCCGCCGTCGCCGAGAGCATCCTGGTGGAGGAGCGCATCGAGATCGTCACGGGGGCCGACGTCACGGAGGTCCGGGACGGCGAAACCCACGCGACCGTCGTCTACGAGACGGACGGCCAACAGCACACGCTGGAGGCCGACGCCGTCCTCGCCGCCACCGGCCGCGCACCGGCCACCCGCGATCTGGCGCTGGACGCCGCCGGTGTGCGCACCACCGAGCGCGGCGCGGTCGAGGTGGACGAGCATCTGCGCACCAGCCGGCCGCACATCTTCGCCCTCGGAGATGTCAACGGCGGGCCGCAGTTCACCTATGTCTCCCTCGATGACAGCCGTATCGTCCTCGACCAGCTCCTCGGCGAGGGCAAACGCTCCACCGACGACCGGGTCGCCATCCCGCACACCGTCTTCATCACCCCGCCGCTGGCCACCGTCGGGCTCACCGAGGAACAGGCCCGCGCGGCCGGACACCGGGTGAAGGTCGCGAGCCAGCCGGTCGCCGAGATCGTCGCCATGCCGCGTGCGTACATCGTCGAGGACACCCGTGGGGTGATGAAGTTCGTGCTCGACGCCGAGACCGACGAGATCCTGGGCGCCGCCCTGCTCAGCGTGGACGCGCAGGAACTCATCAACACCGTCGCGCTCGCCATGCGCCACGGCATCCGGGCGGCCGAGCTCCGCAACGCCGTCTACACCCACCCCACCTCCACCGAGGCCTTCAACGACGTCCTCGCGACGATCGTCCGATCCGACACCTAGCGACCTGGCGAGGCTCAACAGACATCCATCGAGCGCACGGAGGGCGGCGTCGCCATGACCGACCTGGACACGCTGTCGGTGAACACGATCCGCGGACTGTGCATGGACGCGATCCAGAGGGCGAATTCGGGGCACCCCGGAACGCCCATGGGGATGGCGCCCGTCGCGTACACACTGTGGCAGCGGTTTCTGCGCTTCGATCCCGCCGATCCCATCTGGCCGAACCGCGACCGCTTCGTGCTCTCCGAGGGCCATGCCTCCGCCCTGCTCTGGACGCTGCTGCATCTGACCGGCGTGCGCACGGTCGACCCCGAGTACGAGGTGCTGGGCCGTCCGGCGGTGACCCTCGACGATCTGAAGTCCTTCCGGCAACTCGACTCGCGCTGCCCCGGCCACCCCGAGTACCGGTGGACGAGCGGCGTCGAGACGACCACCGGCCCGCTCGGCCAGGGCGTCGCCACCTCCGTCGGCATGGCGATCGCCGGGCAGTGGCTGGCGGCGAGGTACAACCGCGACGACTTCACGCTCTTCGACTTCGATGTGTACGCGCTCGCCGGGGACGGCTGCATGATGGAGGGCGTCTCCTCCGAGGCGGCCTCGCTCGCCGGACATCTGCGGCTGTCCAATCTGTGCTGGATCTACGACTCCAACCGGGTCACCATCGAGGGCCACACCGACATCACCTTCACCGAGGACCTCGCCGCGCGCTTCCTGGCCTACGGCTGGAACGTGACCACCGTGGCCGACGCCAACGACCTGGGCCGGATCGGCCGCGCCTTCCACTCCTTCCGCGCCGAGGCCGCGCGCCCGACCCTGATCCTCGTCCACAGCCACATCGGGTACGGCTCGCCGGTCGAGGACTCACCGAAAGCACACGGGGCGCCGTTCGGGCCGGAGGGGGTCAAAGCCACCAAGCGCGCCCTCGGCCTGCCACCCGACGCCGACTTCCACATCCCCGACGGGGTGCCCGACTGGTTCGCCCGGGGCATCGGCGCGCGCGGTGGCCAGTTGCGCGGCCACTGGGAGAAGACGTTCGACGCCTACCGCGGCGCGTACCCCGAGCTCGCCGACGAGTTGGAGCGGATCCAGCGCCGTGAGCTGCCGGACGGCTGGGAGACCGCGCTGCCCACCTTCCCCGCCGACCCGAAGGGCCTGGCCAGTCGCGACTCCTCGGGGCAGGTGCTGAACGCGGTGGCCAAGGCGGTGCCCTGGGTGCTCGGCGGATCCGCCGACCTGGCGCCGTCGACCAAGACCCGCCTCACCTTCGGCGGCGCGGGCGACTTCCAGCCGTATGACCACGCCGGGCGCAATCTGCACTTCGGCGTCCGGGAACACGCGGCCGCGGCCGTCGCCAATGGAATGGCGCTGACGAAGCTCCGTCCGTACTGGTCCGGGTTCCTGATCTTCTCCGACTACGCCAAGGCGGCCATCCGCCTCTCGGCGCTGATGGAGATCCCCACCGTGCACATCTTCACCCACGACTCCATCGGGGTCGGCGAGGACGGCCCCACCCACCAGCCCGTCGAGCAGCTCGCGGGGCTGCGTGCCACGCCCGGCCTGCTGGTGTTCCGCCCCGCCGACGCGAACGAGGTCGCCGAAACGTGGCGGGTGGTCGCGGGTCTCCGCCGGGCGCCGGCCGCGCTGGTCCTCTCCCGCCAGCCCCTGCCCACCCTCGACCGCGCCCGGCTCGGGGCGGCCACCGGTGTCGCGTGGGGTGCCTACGTCCTGGCGGACGCGGACCGGGGCGAGCCCGAGGTGATCCTGCTCGCCACCGGCTCCGAGGTGGCACTGGCCCTGGCCGCGCACGAGGAGCTCATCGCCGAGGGCATCGCGTCCCGGGTGGTGAGCATGCCCTGCTGGGAGCTGTTCGACCGGCAGCCGCGCGAGTACCGCGACCAGGTGCTGCCGCCCGCGGTCACGCGCAGGGTCGCGGTGGAGGAGGCCTCCACGTTCGGCTGGGACCGGTACGTCGGCGCGGACGGGGCCGTCGTCGGAATGCACACCTTCGGCGCCTCCGCACCCCTCAAACAGCTGCTCACGAAGTTCGGATTCACCCCCGAGCGCGTCGCGCAGGTGGCGCGCGAGCTGGTGGCCCCGGGCTGAGCGGGCGATGACGCGACAGGAGAGCACATGGCTACCGACACCCCCATGCAGCTCGGCATGATCGGGCTCGGCCGGATGGGCGCGAACCTCGTGCGCCGGCTGATGCGCGACGGCCACCGCTGTGTGGTCTACGACGTCAGCGAAAGCGCCGTACAGGAAATGGCGGGCGAGGGCGCGGTCGCCGCCCGTTCGCTCGGCGACCTGGTGGCGAAGCTGGAGCGGCCACGGGCCGTGTGGCTGATGCTGCCCGCCGCCGTCGTACAGCCCACCCTCGACCAGCTCACCGAGCTCCTCGACCCGGACGACGCCATCATCGACGGTGGTAACTCCTACTACCGCGACGACATCACCCGCGCGGCACAGCTCGCCCCGCACCACCTCCACTACCTGGACTGCGGAACCTCCGGCGGGGTCTGGGGACTCGAGCGCGGCTACTGCCTGATGATCGGCGGTGAGGACGGGCCCGTCGCCCGGCTCGACCCCATCTTCCGCACCATCGCGCCCGGCACCGGCTCCGCCGAGCCGACACCGAGCAGACACGGCGACGGAACCGCGCCCGAGGGCTATCTCCACTGCGGGCCCAGCGGAGCCGGCCACTTCGTGAAGATGGTCCACAACGGGGTCGAGTACGGCATGATGGCCGCGATCGCCGAGGGGCTCAGCATCATCGACCACGCGGACGCCGGACTGCGCAAGCGCGCCGCCGACGCGGAGACCACCCCGCTGCGCGAGCCGGAGGCGTACCAGTACGAGATAGACGTCGGCGAGGTGGCCGAGGTGTGGCGCCGCGGCTCGGTCGTGGGCTCCTGGCTCGTCGACCTCACCGCCGACGCACTGGCCCGGTCACCGCAGCTGGACGAGTTCACCGGGCGCGTCTCGGACTCCGGCGAAGGGCGCTGGACGGTCCGGGCCGCGATCGACGAAGGCGTACCCGCCGCCGTGATCAGCACGGCGCTCACCGACCGCTTCCAGTCCCGGGGCCTCGGCGAGTTCGCCGACCGGGTGCTGTCCGCCATGCGCAGCGAGTTCGGCGGACACGCCGAGAAGCGGAGCGGGCGATGACGGCACCGGACGACCATGTGATCGTGCTCTTCGGCGCCACCGGCGACCTCGCCAAGCGCAAGCTCCTCCCCGGGCTGTTCCACCTCGCCGCCGCGGGACTCCTCCCCGACGGCTACCGCATCGTGGGCTCGGCCCCGACCCGGTCCGCCATGAGCGACGACGCGTTCCGCACCCTCGCCCATGACGCGGTCGCCACCTTCGGACGGTCCAAGCCGACCGGGCCGGGGTGGAAGTCCTTCCAGGAGTCGCTGTCCTTCGGCGCGGCCGACCCCCAGGACCCCGGGGCGCTGCTCGCGGCCGTACGGGCGGCGGAGGACTCCCTCGGCGGGCCGTCCCGCAGACTGTTCCACCTGGCCATTCCGCCCTCGGCGTTCGCGTCCACCATCGGCATGCTCGGCGACACGGGCCTGGCGGCGGAGAACGCGAAGGTGATCGTGGAGAAGCCCTTCGGCACCGATCTGGCGTCGGCGCGGGCGCTCAACGAGACGATCAACACCGTCTTCGACGAATCCCGCGTCTTCCGCATCGATCACTTCCTCGGCAAGGAGTCGGTGGACAACATCCTCGCCCTCCGGTTCGCCAACGGCATGTTCGAGCCCAACTGGAACCGGGACCACATCAGATATGTGCAGATCGATGTGCCCGAGACGCTCGGCCTGGAGGGCCGTGCCCACTTCTACGAGGGCACCGGAGCCTTCCGGGACATGATCGTCACCCATCTGATCCAGGTGCTCGGCATCGTGGCGATGGAACCACCGGTCTCGCTCGCCGCCGAGCCGTTGCGCGACGAGAAGGACAAGGTCTTCGAGGCGCTGCGCCCCATCCAGCCCGGGGATGTCGTGCGCGGCCAGTACGAGGGCTACCGCGACGAACCCGGTGTGGCCTCCGATTCGACGACCGAGACGTTCGCCGCGCTGCGGGTGGAGGTGGACAACTGGCGGTGGGCCGGGGTCCCGTTCCATCTGCGCTCCGGCAAGAACCTCGCACAGGGCCGCCAGGTGATCACCCTCGGACTGCGCGAGCCGCCCCTGCGGATGTTCCCCACCGATCCCACCGACCTCGTCGACCAGGAGCGGAACCGGGGCAACAAGATCGTGATCGACTTCGGGGACCCCGGGTGGATCGCCGCCCGCTTCCTCACCAAGGAGCCCGGCCCCGCCATGCGGCTCGAACCGGCCACGATGGCCTTCGGCTACGCCGGGTCGTTCTGCGAGGAGAACGGGCTCGAGGGGTACGAACGCCTCATCCTGGACGCCATGCTGGGCGACCAGTCGCTGTTCACCCGGGCAGGCGGCATCGAACACATCTGGGCCGCGTCGACCCCCCTCCTCGAAAACCCCCCGCCGGTCCAGCCCTACGCCCCCGGCTCCTGGGGCCCCGAACCGGCCGTCAGCGAACTGATCGTGCCCTACCCGTGGCATCTGCCGGACGCCGCCGAGATCCTGCCCGGGACGTTCGGAACGCCCGGAACGTCCGGGACACCCGGGGCCGGCACATGACCGAGTCTCGCGGTCAGATGCCGGAGACGGCCACCCCCCGCTCGGTGAGGGCCGTGTGCACGGGAACGGGCCGCCCGTAGTACGCCTCCCACGCCATGCCGTGGGGCAACGCGGCGGTCGCCAGGGACGGCAGGCCGAGCAGCGGGCTCCCGGATCAGGATGAGTTTCCCGATGGCCTTGCGTATCCTGACCGGCTTGCCCGTCGCCAGCAGCTCGCGGAGTTCGCCCAGTCGGTTGTCCGAGATCATGGCACGGGACCTTATAGGCCGGGCCTGACAGCGGTACGGAATTGCGAGCGGCCACTGTCCCGGGTGGGTCAGCCGGGTGCCGAAGAGCCCGTTGGCACGGCGGAGTCTCCGGTCAGGTGGCCAGGTCCAGCCATTCCCCGACGGCCAGTATCTGTGCGCGCCGTCCGGCGTGTGTGCGGAACTCGTTCTCCGGGTCGGAGACCTCGACGTAGCCCGCGATCTTGTCCGGCTGCTCCGTGTCGTAGTGCATCGGTACCGCGTACCGGGCGTCGAGGATCTCCGCGGCCGCGGCGGCCTGCCTGGGGTCCATCGCGGCGGGCAGCGGGCTGGGCGGCTGCAGGTGGGGTGCGTCGACCACCGCGCCGTTGGCGGGCAGGAACGCCGCGTCGAACGGGCTGAACCGGCGCGCGATGAGCCACCAGGCGCCGTGGAACATCGTGTCGCCGCCGTGGAAGACCCGCTGCCCCTCGGCCTGCACCACCCAGTTCAGCTGTGGGTCGCCCAGCCCGTCGACGGAGGGGACCGCGGTGACGTGGAACGGTCCGATTTCGTGGCTGGACCAGGTATCCACGACCTCGGTGGCCAGCCGGTGCAGGGTCAGCTCGCGCTCGGCCGGCAGGGTTATCACGTTGTCCACGTCGTCGCCGTGACCGGGCGCCGGTCGCAGCACCGGCGCCCGGGGTGTCAGCGCGTTCGCGAGCGCGGACGCGTCGGTGTGGTCCCGGTGCAGGTGGGTGACCAGTGCGGCGGTGGCCTTCCCGCTCGGCGTCGCCAGTCCCTCGCCGGGCTTCCATCCCGTGAACAGCGGTGTGAGGTCCTGTACGTAGTCGATCACCAGCCTCTTGCCGGCCGCCTCGATCTCCAGTCCGGCCCAGCCCAGTCGTCGCACCCGCATCTCGCACTCCTTCGTTTCGGTGGTCGGTCGCCATGGAATTTAGCGTACGGTCGTTCGTTAAATCAATAGCGAACGCACGTACGCTATGCTTGTCGCATGTCACCACGACGCTCAGCGGCCGAAGCGCGGGCCACCAGGGGCCGGATCCTCGGCCGTGCCGCTGAGATCGCCTCCGAGGAAGGGCTGGACGGCATCACCATCGGCCGGCTCGCCGAGGAGCTGGAGATGAGCAAGTCCGGGGTGCACAAGCACTTCGGCACCAAGGAGACGCTGCAGATCTCCACGCTGGACAAGGCGTTCGTGGACTTCTGGCACCGGGTGGTCGAGCCCGCGCTGGCCGAGCCGCCGGGCCTGCGGCGGCTGCGCGTGGTGTGCGCCAACTCCGTGGGCTACCTGGAGGCGCCACTGCTGCCCGGCGGCTGCCTGATGACCGCGGCGCTCAGCGAGTACGACGGCCGCCCCGGCCGGGTTCGCGACGCGGTGGCCGAGGTGTGGTCGCGCTGGCGGGAACAACTGCGGGCGGACCTGGCCGCGGCGGTGGAGGGCGGTGAGCTGCCCGCCGGGTTCGACATCGACCAGGCGCTGTTCGAGATCCTCGCCGCCGGACTGGCCCTGAACGCGGCCATGCAGCTCCAGCACGACCGGGCGGCCGCGGACCGGGCCCGCCGCGCGATCGAACGGGCCCTGGACCAGTCCTGACCGCACGCGGGGCCGGGCACGCCACGCGAGAGTACGGCCGCCATCGCGCCGGGCCCGTCCGATCGCGAGCGGCCGACCGCGGGGCTACGGTGAGAAGGGGTTTCGCTGACATCCGGAGGGGCTCGCCGGACGCCCGGAGGGGGCTCGCCGACATCCGGAGCGACATTGTGCGTGCCATCGTGATCGAGAAGTTCGGCGGACCGGAAGGCCTCGTCCATACGGAGCTGCCGGAGCCCGAGCCCAAGGCCGGACACGTCGTCATC
Source organism: Streptomyces endocoffeicus (assembly GCF_016741935.1). Lineage (GTDB taxonomy): Bacteria > Actinomycetota > Actinomycetes > Streptomycetales > Streptomycetaceae > Streptomyces > Streptomyces endocoffeicus. Next base: position 201,958 of record NZ_JAERRG010000013.1, read on the forward strand.
GACATCAAGGCGTTCGGCCTCAACCACGCCGAGATGCATATGCGCAGGGGCGAGTGGGCCGAGGCCGCGAAGGTCAGCGGTATCGAGTGCGTCGGCCTGGTGAAGGCGTGCCCCGGCGGTGAGTTCCCCGTCGGTACGAAGGTCGCCGCGCTGATGGGCGGCCTCGGACGCACCATCAACGGCAGCTACGCCGAGTACACCCGGGCGCCCGCGTCGAACGTCGCCACCATCGCATCCGATCTGCCGTGGGCCGAGCTGGCCGTCGTCCCGGAAACCTACGCGACCGCCTGGACCTGCCTGTTCCGCAATCTGGAGATCGCCCCCGGTGAAACCCTGGTCATCCGGGGCGCCACCTCGGCCTTCGGCCAGGCCGCCAGCAACCTCGCGGTGAACGCCGGAGCACACGTCATCGGCACCTCCCGCAACCGTGAGCGATTCGCCCTGCTGGAACAACTCGGCGTGGGGCGAACCGAGTTGGAGGGCCCTGACCTCTCCGGGCGTCGCGGTGGCGGACACACTCGCCCGGCCGGCCTCCGGGGGTGCCGCACACCGCTGGCGCGGCTCCCGTGCCCACCGGCCGGAACACGTGGTCCGCTACGCCGCGATGACGGCCGCCGTCGTGCGACCGCCGTCGACGTCCAGCACGATGCCGTGGACGAACGCGGCCTCGTCGCCCGCGAGATAGACCGCCGCGTGCGCGATGGCCTCCGGACTGCCGACGCCCCCGGCCGGGGTGCCGTTCATCATGGCCTCGCCCGGGTGCGCCGCGCCGGGTACGGGCGTGTGGACCACTCCCGGAGAGATCGCGTTCACCCGCACACCGCGCGGGCCGAACTCGGCGGCCCAGGCCCGCGTCAGGGTCTCCATCGCGCCCTTGCTGGAGCTGTAGAGCGCGCCCATCGGAATGCCCAGCCGGGCGATCCACGACCCCAGGTTGACGATCGCCCCGCCACCGGCCTCGGCCATCGCCGGAGCGACCGCGGCGGTCAGGAAGAACGGCGCCTTCACATTCACCGCGTAGACCTGGTCGAAGGACTTCTCGTCGGTGTCCGCGGTGCTGTCACCGGGGTAGATCCCGGCGTTGTTGACCAGGACGTCGATGCCTCCACCCAGAACGGAGCCCGCCTCCTCGGCCAGGGCGCGGGAGGCCTCCGCGGTTCCGTCCAGATCCGCCTGTACGAAGTCGGCCCGGCCGCCCCTCGCGCGGATGGCGTCGACCACCTCCGTACCCCGCTCGGCGCTGCGGCCGGACACCACCACATGTGCGCCCTCGGCGGCGAACCGTTCCGCGATCGCCCGCCCGATGTTGCTGGTGGCACCGGTCACCAGAGCCCTCTTGTCCTGCAGCCGTCCACTCATCACGCACTCCCGCACGCTCGTTCACCGCACCATGGATGCCCCGCGATTCCGCCGGGGCCATGCCACTGTGCGAAGAAAAAAATGGACTTGCAAGTCCAGTATCCGGGGTCGCTCGGGCCGCCGCGGTGCGCTCATCCGTGGCCGCTCAGGCCGCCGCGGCGCGCCGCAGATCCCCGATTCCCTGATCGAGCGCGGCCCGCAGATGGTCGGCTCGGCCGGTCGACTGGAGAATCAGCACACCGCCCTGGATGCCCGCCAGCAGGGCGGCCGCGCGGTGCTCGACATCCAGCTCGGCGGGCAGCTGCCCGGCCGTCTGCAGGGCCCGGATGCCGGTGGCCAGGCTCTCCTGCCACTGCCGCATCAACGTCACCACGACATCCCGGGCGCCCGGGGTGGAGCGGCCCAGATGGAGGACCAGCGAGCCCAGCGGGCACTCCTCGCCCTGCTCCGCGTAGCGCTTGACCACCTGATCGCGCCACCGCTGCCACGCCTCCCAGGAGTCCAGGCAGCCCAGATACGGCTGCTGGTCCTCGATGACCTGGTCGGCCTCGTGGTGCGCGACCGCCAGCAGCAGCTCGTCCTTCCCCTCGGGGAAGTAGTGGAACAACTGGCTCTTGCTGGTGCGGGTGCGCGCCATGACGTCGTCGAGCGTGGCCACCGACACGTCCTTCTCGCGCAGCACCGCGGCCGCGCCCTCGATGATCCGGTTCCGGGTGGCCTTCCCCTTCGCCGTCAGCTCCTTGTGCATGGCGCCCCTCTGGACTGGACTGACTGGTCCAGTCTAGCCGGGGGTATCGGCCGAGGCCGTCAGCCGGGGTCGTCGGCCGGCTCGGTGGCTTCCTGCCGCAGGGCATGCGCCACCGCGTTCGCCGACGCCGCGGCGGGGCCCGGCGCGTGCACGAGGCTGACGCGTCGCCACTCCTCCGCCACGCCCTCGACGGCGACGATACGCACCCCGGGCGGGACGGCGGGAAGCAGCGCCGGCGGGGCCGTGGTGATACCCGCCCCGGCCGCCACCAGGTGCAGCTTCGTCAGCCAGTCGCGGACGGTGTGGCGCACCCGGGGCCGTCCCGGCAGCCCCGGCCAGACGCCGAGCAGTGGCTCCTCCGCGGCGGCCGGGCCGGCGATCCACGGCTCGCCCGCGATCTCCTCGGCCGTGACGCTGTCGCGTCCGGCGAACCTGCCGCTCGCCGCCACCGCCACGGCCAGCCGGGTCTCGAACAGCGGCTCCACGCGCAGCGGCGGGGCGTCGGTGTCGGGGGAGCGGTGAGGTGGCCTGGAGGTCAGCAGGGCGATATCGAGGGTGCCGGTGCGCAACGCCCGCACCAGCGACGGGGTGGTGCCCTCCCGTGTGCTCACCCGGATCCGGGGGTGCTCCCGGCGCAGGGTGGCCAGGGCACGGGACACGATCACCGCTCCGGCGGTGGGGAAGAAGCCGAGCCGGACCGGGACGTCCTCCGCCTCGTCCCCGCGCAACTCCCGGTCGGCCGCGTCGAGCGCGTCCAGTGCGACCACGGCGTGCCGCAGCAGGGCACGCCCCTCGGCGGTCAGCCGCACACCGCCGGGGTGGCGGTCGAAGAGCCGGGCACCGGCCGCCTGCTCCAGCGCGGCCACCTGCCGGGAGACGGCCGACTGGGTGTACCCGAGCGCCTCCGCCGCGGCGGTGATCGTGCCCCGCTCCGCCACCTCGCGCAGTACCCGCAGCCCGACCAGGGTCATGTCCATGAGCGCACGTCCATGCGCACGCAGCATACCGGCCATGCGAGACATTCGTTGGCGGAATGTCGTGGGCGTTCCTAGCGTGGTGAACACACACCACAGCGGAACGGAAACGACACACCATGCCTCTGGTCAACATCTACCTGCGCGAGGGCACCACCCCGGAGTACCGCCGGAATGTCTCGCTGGGCATCCACCGGTCCATGGTGGACGTCCTGAAGGTGCCGCAGGACGATCAGTTCCACCTCATCCACGAGCTCAAGCCCGAGAACGTGCAGACGCAGCCGGTGTTCTTCGGCATCCGCCGCGGCGACCGCACGATGTTCATCCAGCTCTTCTTCAACGACCGCGACCCCGAGCAGAAGGCGGAGCTGTTCGCGGCCATCCGCGGGAATCTCCGGCTGTACGCGGACGTCCCCGAGGAGGACATCCTCCTGTGCGCGGTCGAGACGAACAGCGAGAACTGGTGGGCGGCCGGGCGGACCGTCAACCCCCGGACGGGCTACGACGAGCGCATGGACATCGATTGACCATCGATGGACATCGTTCGGGGCGCGCCTCATCCGTGGTCGGCCAGCGCCGCGTTGAGCTGGACGACGTTCACCCGCCGCTCGCCCAGGAAGCCGAGGACACGGTCCTGGACATGGGCGGTGACCAGCGCGCGCACGATTGCCGGCCGCAGACCGCGCGCCGTGGCCACCCGGTTCACCTGCTGGTAGGCGTACGCCGCGGAGATGTGCGGATCCAGGCCGGAGCCGGAGGCGGTGACCGCGTCCGCGGGGACGTCCCCGGGGGCGACACCGTCGAACCGCGCGACCGCGGCACGCCGCGCCTCGACCGTCCGCACCAGGACCGGGTTGTTGGGGCCGAGGTTGGAGGCGCCGGAGGCCAGCGGGTCGTATCCGCCGGCGGACGGGCGGGGCTGGAACCACGCGGGATCGGGTCGGGGCGCCCGGCCGGAGCCCCCGGGGCGTTCCCCGGGCAGGGCGAAGTTCTGGCCGAGGAGGGTGGAGCCCATAACCGTACCGTGCCGGGTGATCCGTGAGCCGTTGGCCTGGTACGGGAAGGCGCCCTGGGCCACGCCGGTGACGGCCAGAGGATAGAGGACGCCGGTGACGAGGGTGAACACGACCAGGATCCGCAGGGCGGTCAGGTGGTTGCGGACCACGGGGGGAAGCGGCTTGGTCATGGTGGCGCCTTCTGCCAGACCGTCCTGGCGGGTCGTCGGTCAGCGCAGTCCGGGGACGAACTGGACGACCAGATCGATGAGTTTGATGCCGAGGAAGGGCAGTACGAGCCCGCCGAGGCCGTAGACCCGGATGTTGCGGCCGAGCAGGTCCGCCGCCGAGGAGGGCCGGTAGCGGACACCGCGCAGGGCGAGCGGGATCAGCGCGACGATGATGAGCGCGTTGAAGATGATCGCGGAGGCGATGGCCGAGGTCGGGCTGTGCAGCCGCATGACATTGAGCTTCTCCAGGCCCGGATGGACCACGGCGAACATCGCGGGGATGATGGCGAAGTACTTCGCCACGTCGTTGGCGATGGAGAACGTGGTCAGCGCGCCACGCGTGATGAGCAGCTGTTTGCCGATCTCCACGATCTCGATCAGCTTGGTGGGGTTGGAGTCCAGGTCCACCATGTTCCCGGCCTCCTTGGCGGCCGAGGTGCCGGTGTTCATGGCGACGCCGACGTCCGCCTGGGCCAGCGCGGGGGCGTCGTTGGTGCCGTCGCCGGTCATCGCCACCAGCTTGCCGCCCGCCTGCTCGCGCCGGATGAGCGCCATCTTGTCCTCGGGCGCGGCCTCCGCCAGGAAGTCGTCCACCCCGGCCTCGTCCGCGATGGCCCGCGCGGTCAGCGGATTGTCGCCGGTGATCATGATCGTGCGGATGCCCATCCGCCGCAGCTCCTCGAACCGCTCCCGCATGCCGTGCTTGACCACGTCCTTGAGGTGGATGACCCCGAGCACCCGGGCGGCCGCGCCGGTGTGTTCGGCGACCACCAGCGGGGTGCCGCCCTCCTGGGAGATCCGGTCCACGACCGCCTGGACATCGGCACCGGACCGTCCCCCGTGTCCGGCCACCCACTCGGCGACGGCCGAGGCGGCGCCCTTGCGCACCTGACGGCCGCCGATGTCCACCCCGCTCATCCGGGTCCGGGCGGTGAAGGGCACGAACCGGGCCCCGCCCAGCTCGCCCTCGTCCCGCGCCCGCAGCCCGTACGTCTCCTTCGCCAGGACCACCACCGAACGGCCCTCCGGCGTCTCATCGGCGAGCGACGACAACTGGGCGGCGTCCGCGAGCTCTTCGACCGCGGTGCCGCCCACGGGCAGGAACTCGGCGGCCTGGCGGTTGCCGAAGGTGATGGTGCCGGTCTTGTCCAGCAGCAGGGTGTTGACGTCCCCGGCGGCCTCGACGGCGCGGCCGGACAGGGCGAGGACATTGCGCTGGACGAGGCGGTCCATACCGGCGATGCCGATCGCGGACAGCAGCGCGCCGATGGTGGTGGGGATGAGCGCGACCACCAGTGCGACGAGGACCACGATGGACTGCTCGGCCCGAGCGTAGATCGCGAACGGCTGAAGGGTGACCACGGCGAGCAGGAAGATGACGGTGAGCGAGGCGAGCAGGATGTTCAGCGCGATCTCGTTCGGCGTCTTCTGCCGTGCCGCGCCCTCCACCAGCGCGATCATCCGGTCGATGAACGTTTCCCCCGGCCTGGAGGTGATCTTCACGACGATCCGGTCCGACAGCACCTTCGTACCGCCGGTGACCGCCGAGCGGTCGCCGCCGGACTCGCGGATGACCGGCGCCGACTCGCCGGTGATCGCCGACTCGTCGACCGAGGCCACGCCCTCGACCACATCCCCGTCCCCCGGGATGACCTGCCCCGCCTCGACCACCACCCGGTCGCCCAGCCGCAGTTCGGCGGCGGGCACCTCCTCCTCCGCCACCTCCGCCGCCCGAGGCCGCCAGTCCACGAGCCGGCGGGCGACCGTGGCCGTCTTCGTCCGCCGCAGCGTCTCCGCCTGGGCCTTGCCCCGCCCCTCGGCGACGGCCTCCGAGAGGGTGGCGAAGAGCACGGTCAGCCAGAGCCAGACGGTGATGACCCAGGCGAAGACACTGGGGCCGCGGCAGGCGAACGCGGTGGTGAGGAGCGCGCCGACCTCCACCACGAACATCACCGGGTTTCTGACCATGCCCCGCGGATCCAGCTTCCTGGCGGCGTCGGGGAGGGAGGCGATCAGCTGCCGGGGGTCGAGCAGACCGCCGGAGACGGTACGGGACGGTGCGGTGCCGGGAGCGGTGCCGGGACGGGACGGTGCGGACATCACTGGAGCCCTTCCGCGAGCGGTCCCAGCGAGAGAGCGGGGAAGTAGGTGAGGCCGACGACGATGAGGACCACGGCGGTGAGCAGACCGACGAACTGCGGCCGGTGGGTGGGCAGGGTCCCGGCCGTGACCGGCACCGGGGCCTGCCCGGCGAGCGACCCGGCCAGCGCCAGGACGAACACCATCGGCAGGAACCGCCCGAAGAGCATGGCCAGGCCGAGCACGGTGTTGTACCAGGCGGTGTCGACGGAGAGCCCGGCGAAGGCGGAGCCGTTGTTGTTGCCCGCCGAGGTGAAGGCGTACAGCACCTCGGAGAAGCCGTGCGGCCCGGGATTGAGCATCCCGGCGCGTTCCCCCGGCCGCGCCATCGCGAGACCCGCGCCGGCCAGCACCACCGCCGGGGTGGTCAGGATGTACAGGGAGGCGAACTTCATCTCCCGCCCGCGCAGCTTCTTGCCCAGGTACTCGGGGGTGCGCCCGACCATCAACCCGGCCACGAAGACCGCGATGACCGCGAGGACGAGCATGCCGTAGAGGCCGGAACCGGTGCCGCCGGGCGCGATTTCGCCCAGCATCATGTTGAAGATCGTCATCCCGCCGCCGAACGGCGAGTACGAGTCATGGGCGGAGTCGATCGCGCCGGTGGAGGTGAGGGTGGTGGCGGCGGCGAAGAGGGCCGAGGCCCAGACGCCGAGCCGCTGCTCCTTGCCCTCCGCCATGCCGCCCGCCGCGTGGCCCGCCCGGCTGCTGACGCCGTGCAGTTCGTTGACGGTGACGATGGCGACCGAGGCGGCCCAGATCAGCGCCATGACCGCCACGATCGCGTACCCCTGCCGGTGGTCGCCGGCCATCCGGCCGAAGGTGCGCGGCAGCGCGAAGGCGATCGCCAGCAGCAGATAGATCTCCAGCCAGTTGGTGAAGGCGTTGGGGTTCTCGAAGGGATGGCTGGAGTTGGCGTTGTAGAAGCCGCCGCCGTTGGTGCCCAGCTCCTTGATGACCTCCTGGGAGGCCACCGGGCCTCCGATGACGCTCTGGTGGCCCCCGGCGATGGTCGGGACCGTCTCCACCCCGTGGAAGTTCTGGATCACACCGCCCGCCACCAGCACGATCGCGAAGACGAACGCGAGCGGGAGGAGGACCCGCAGCACGATCCGCGTCAGATCCACCCAGAAGTTGCCGACCCGGTCGGTCCCGGTGCGGGTGAAGCCGCGGATCAGGGCCGCGACGACGGCGATGCCCACCGCCGCCGAGACGAAGTTCTGCACCGCGAGCCCGGCCATCTGCACCAGATGGCCCAGGGTCGACTCGCCGGAGTACGACTGCCAGTTGGTGTTGGTGACGAAGGAGGCGGCCGTGTTGAAGGACTGGTCCGCGGGCATCGGCGGTCTGCCGAGCGACAGCGGCAGGCAGCTCTGCAGCCGCAGGAATCCGTACAGGAAGAGCACCGACACCGCGGAGAACGCGAGCACCCCGCGCAGATAGGCGCTCCACCGCTGATCGGCGTCCCCGTCCACCCCCGCCAGCCGGTAGACCAGCCGCTCGGCGCGCAGATGCCGGGGCGTGGTGAGGACGTGGGCGATCGCGTCGCCCAGCGGCCGGTAGGTCAGGGCCAGTGCCGCCACCAGCGCCACGATCTGGAGCCAGCCCGCGAGGGTGCCGCTCACTAGAACTTCTCCGGGAAGATCAGGGCCAGCACCAGATAGCCGAGCAGGGCGGCGGCCACGATCAGCCCGACGAGGTTGTCGGCGCTCACAGCCGCTCGGCGCCTCTCGCGACGGCGCCGATGACGGCGAACACGGCGACGGTCAGGACGATGAACACCACATCTGACATACGGACACCACCCCGGCGGCTCGGGTCGTAAGGGCCGTGACCGTTCACCACCTCGGCCACCGACGACCCTTGTTAGCGCGACCCCGGCGCCCCGCCCGAGACGTCGGCGGTGTCCGCGCGCAAATCAGGCCGATGGAGTGAACGGGCGGTGCCCAGGGGCGCCCCGGGGACCGGGGGCGGAGTCCACCTCGGGCAGGTCCTCGGGCAGGTCGACGCCCGGGTCCTGACGCTCTCCTGACGTCGGCCGCGCGGGTCCGTCAGCGCCGCGTCAATGCCCGAGCGTGGGGCGTAAGAGCGGCGACAAGACCCATGGATCGCCCCTCCGCGCCGTGCGAGGTTGGGATCTCGCGGCGGAGAGGGCCGCGGAACGGCCACTCAGTGGTGAGTGGGGTATCAGCGCGATGACCAGCACCGTCGCCGCTGAAATCCGCGACCCGGCGCGTTCACGGTGCCCGGCACCGTACCTGAGTGCGCGTCGGTCCCTGTGGGAACACCGCCTTCCGCCCTCCCCGCTCTCTCCGCCGCGCACCGGCCCTCCTGGGCCGGACCACCGGACACCTCGGGGAGGGGCGGCGATCGCGCCGCCCCTCCCCGGGGCCTCGGGCCCCGTGCCCCTCCCGTCGCTACAGACCGACGTCCCGGCGACGGATGTCGTCCAGCGACTCACGCCGGATCAGCAGCCGCGCCCTGCCGTCGGCCACGGCGACCACCGGCGGGCGGCCGACCAGGTTGTAGCCGGACGCCATGGACAGGTGGTACGCGCCCGCCACCGGCACCGCGAGCAGATCCCCGGGGCGGATGTCGCCCGGCAGCTCCGTCTCGCCCGCCAGGACGTCCCCGGCCTCGCAGTGGCGTCCGGCCACGGTGGCGGGGGCGAGCGGCGCCGCGCCGGCGCGGCCCACGAGCCGGGGCGCGTAGCGCACTCCGTACAGCGCCGGGCGGGGGTTGTCGCTCATCCCGCCGTCCACGGCCACGAAGGTGCGGTGTCCGGTGCGCTTGACGGCCAGGACCCGGTACAGCGCGACCCCGGCCGGTCCGACGACGGCGCGGCCCGGTTCGATGATCAGCCGTGGTACGGGCAGTCCGGCCGCCGCGCAGCTGTCGGCCAGTTCGGCGCGCAGCCGGGGCCCGAGCGCGGCGATGTCGAGGGCGGGCTCGCCGGGGCGGTAGGCGATGCCGTGCCCACCGCCCAGATCCAGCTCGGGGAGGGTGACCCCGTGCTGGTCCCGGACCCTGGCCAGCAGCCCGACCATGCGCCGTACCGCCGCCAGATAGGGCTTGGCGGAGGTGATCTGGGAGCCCAGGTGGCAGTGCGGGCCCGCCAGTTCCAGGCGTGGCTGGTCGAGGATCCGGGCGATGGCGTGGTGTGCCGAGCCGTCGGTGAGCGACAGGCCGAACTTCTGGTCGTCGGTGCCGGTACGGACCTTGGCGTGGCCGCCCGCGGCGATGCCCGGCGCGACCCGGACCATGACCTTCTGGCGGCTGCCCTCGGGCACGGCGACGGCCAGCCGGGCGATCTCCGAGGGGCTGTCGATGACGATGCGCCCGACCCCGAGGCGCAGGGCGGCCTGGAGGTCGTACGGGCTCTTGGCGTTGCCGTGCAGCACGATGTGCTCGGGCGGGAAACCGGTGGTGACCGCGAGCTCCAGCTCCCCGGCCGAGCACACGTCCAGGCCCAGGCCCTCCTCCTCCGCCCAGTGCGCCATCGCGCGGCACAGGAACGCCTTGGCGGCGTAGAGGACGGCGGCCCCCGGGAACGCCTCGCGGTAGGCGCGGCAGCGGGCCCGCACCTCGGCCTCGTCGAGGAGGTACACCGGGGTGCCGAAGCGGTCCGCGAGCTCGGTGAGCGGCACTCCGCCGACGGCCAGGTCGCCGTCGGCGAGCGGGACGGCCGAGGCGGGCCAGACGGACAGCGCGGCGTCGCGGGGCGGGGTGCGGGGTGCGGGGTGTGCGGTGCCCGGGACCAGTGGCGTGACCATGGCGTCCTCCCTCAGCCGAGCCATGCGCTGAGGACCCCGACGAGGGCCGCGGCCCCCGCCACCCGCAAGGCGCCGACGGCCTGCGGGCCCCATGCGGGCGTGGTGTCGTGGCGGCGCGGTGGCGCCGGTGGTGCGACCGCGAGCGTGGTGTCCTGGTGGCGCTTCGGGGCCGGTCGTGCGACCGCGAGCGCGGTGTCTCGGCGGCGCTCCGGCGCCTGTGGTGCGATGTCGCGGACCGCGAGGCGTGGATCCACGGTGAGCGAGGTGGCGCCGAGCGGCTCGGCGAGGGCGCGCAGCGCCGGTTCGCCGAGCCGGATCCACGGCTGCCGGGCGCCGAGCACCGCGGTCAGCCGCCGCCGGGTGGAGAAGCCGACGGCGGTGCGGCCGCCGTGGGGCGTACGGAAGACGCGCAGGGCGGAGCCGGCGGGTCCCGGCCGGACGGGGACGTACAGGACGCGTCCGGCCGGGACGGGTTCGTCGGGCTCGGGGTCGTCTCCGTACAGACGGTCGTTCATGACGTGCCTCCAGGGGCGAGGGGATGGCCCCGGACCCGACAGCGGACCGGGGCCGGAACAGGACGCTAATTCCCGCGCCCCGCGGTGGGTCCCCGTCCCTGACGGGACGCTGACGCGAGGACGGGCAGTCTTGACGCGACGCTGGCGCGACGCCCCGGGCGCACTATGGCCGGGGCGCACCATGGAAGGACGCCCCGGGCGCACCATGGAAGGACGAGGGCTGTGGCCGCGGCAGGGTGCACAGGAGGCCGTCGATGGCACGCGGACGGTTGCGGATCCATCTCGGGGCGGCGCCCGGGGTCGGGAAGACCTACGCCATGCTGCAGGAGGGCCAGCGGCTGCGCGCGCAGGGCGCCGACGTGGTGATCGGCCTGGTCGAACCCCATGGGCGGCGGCTGACCGCGGCCCTGGCCGAGGGGCTGGAGACCGTCCCCCGGCGCACCCTGGTCCACCGGGGAGCGGCCTTCACCGAGATGGACCTGGACGCGGTGCTGGCCCGCCACCCCCAGGTGGCCCTGGTCGACGAGCTGGCCCACACCAACGTCCCCGGATCCCGCAACACCAAGCGCTGGCAGGACGTCGAGGAACTCCTCGGCGCCGGGACCGATGTGGTCACCACCCTCAACATCCAGCACCTGGAGTCGCTGAACGACGTCGTACGGCAGATCACCGGCGTCGTCCAGCACGAGACGCTGCCCGATGAGGTGGCGCGCCGCGCCGACCAGATCGAGCTGGTCGACCTGTTGCCGGAGACGCTGCGCCGCCGTCTGGTGCACGGCGACGTCTACCCACCGGATCGCGTCGAGGGCGCCCTGACCCACTACTTCCGGCTGGGCAACCTCACCGCGCTGCGCGAACTCGCCCTGCTGTGGCTCGCCGACCGGGTCGAGGAGGGGCTGCAGCGCTACCGCGCCGAGCACGGCATCACGGCCCCCTGGGAGACCCGGGAGCGCATCATGGTCGGCCTGACCGGCGGCCCCGAGGGCGAGACGCTGATCCGCCGCGCGGCCCGGATCACCGCCCGGACACCGGGCAGCGAACTGCTGGCCCTGCATGTGGTCCCCGGCGACGGGCTCGCCCAGCCGACCCCGGGCGCGCTGGCCGGGCAGCGGGCCCTGGTGGAGTCGCTGGGCGGCAGCTACCACCAGACCACGGGCGAGGACGTCCCCGAGGCGCTGCTGCGGTTCGCCGAGGCCGAGAACGTCACCCAGATCGTGTTGGGCGCCAGCCGCCGCGGGCGGTTCTCGCCGCTGCTGCGGGCCGGTGTGGGACAGCGGACGATCCACGGATCCGGCCCCATCGACGTCCACATCGTCACCCACGAGCAGGCCGCCGGGGCCGCCTCGCCCCGGCTGCCGCGGCCACAGCGGGGCACCGGACCGGCGCGGCGGTGGTCCGCGACGGCCGGAGCCGCGGTGCTGCTGCCCCTCCTCACGCTGGTGCTGATCGCGGTGCGCGACCGGGTCGGTCTGCCCGGCGCCCTGATGAGCTATCTGCTCGCCGTCGTCCTGGCCGCCCTCGTCGGCGGTGTGTACCCCGCGCTGGCCACGGCGGTCGTGGCGGGGCTGCTCGCCGACTACTACTTCACCCCGCCGCTGCACTCCCTGAAGGTCACCCGCCCGGTCGACATCGTGGCGCTGGTCGTCTTCCTGACCGCCGCATGGCTGGTCGGGGCCGCCGCGGGCGCGGCCGCCCGCCGTACCGGACAGGCGCTGCGCGCCACGTCCGAGGCGCGGGCCCTGAGCCGGCTCGCGGCCGCCATGGCGCGCGGCCAAGATCTGCCCGCCCTGCTGGAGCAGGTGCGGGAGTACTTCTCCCTGACCTCGCTCAGCCTGCTCCAGCGCGCACCGGGCCAGGCCGCCGAGCCCCGCTGGTACGTCGTCGCCAGCACCGGTGAGCGACCGCCCGAGCGGCCCTGCGAGGGCGAGGTGGCGGCCCCCATCGCCGACGACCTCACACTGGCCGCCCGCGGCCACGCCCTCAGCGGGGGCGACCAGCGCGTCTTCGTCGCCTGCGGCACGCAGATCGGCATCGCGCACACCCAGGGCCGGCTCACCCGGCACGCCGCCGAGACCGACACCCTCGCCGCCGCCGAGCGCACCCGCGCCTCACTGCTCCTGACCGCGAGCCACGATCTGCGGGCGCCGCTGCGCGCGGCCGAGGAGGCGCTCGTACCGCTGCACCCCACCTCGGCCGGGGAGATCCGGCGGGTGGCCACCGCCCGGTCGGCGGTGCGGCGCGCCACCCAGCTCCTCACCGACCTGGACGACCTCGGCCGGTTGCACGCCGGGGCGCTGGACCTCTACCTCCGCCCGGTCGACCTGGACGAGGCGCTGACGGCCGCGCTGGACGACCTCGGGACCGGCGGCCACACCCTCGTCCTGCGGCTTCCGGAGCAACCGCCGTACGTCCTCGCCGACGCCGCGCTCCTCACCCGCGTCCTCACCGCGCTCGCGGCCGACGCCCTGCGCCACAGCCCGCCCGACGCGCCACCCACCCTCACGGCCGAGGCCCGGCGGGGCCGGCTGAGGATCCGCATCACGGACGGCACCGCCCCCGGGGCGGCCCGCGCCCCCGCCCGGACCGACACTCTGCCCCTGCGGCTGTCCCGCGACCTCGGCGAGGCGATGGGCGGCACCCTGGAGCACACCAGGACCGGCGGCGCCTTCTCCGTGACGCTCACCCTGCCCACCGCCGCGCACCGCGTGGCGTCGTCACGGGCCGGGCGGGGACGCGGCAACTCCGGGCCGCCGCTTTGGTGATCCGCGCACCACGCGCCCGGAGGACTTGGCACGGTAGGACCATGACGAGCATTGATCCGGACACACCGCGCACGGACACCCCCGAAACCTCCGACGCGCGGCCGCGCCGCGTCCCCGTGGCGCAGGCCATGCGCGGCGCCGCCCGGCAGTTGGGGGAGTTGCTGGGCACCGCGCCGGAGGCGGTTTCCGCGATGCAGCCGACGCCGGACGGATGGGTGGCCGATGTGGAGGTGGTGGAGCTGGAGCGGGTGCCGGAGACCATGACCATCATGGCCACCTACCGTGTGACCCTCGACTCACAGGGCCAACTCCTCGGCTATGAGCGGCATCACCGTTACGCCCGCGGCCAGCTCGACCGCGGACGTTAGACGTCGGCGCCGGACCAGGCACGGCCGTTCGTTTGCCGGGTTTCCTCCCACGGCCCCGCGCCGGTGATGTCCGCGGCGCGGGGCCGTTCCCTGCCCGCGCGCCCCGTGTCACACGCGCCGACATCGGTGAACGCCACCGCCACCGCACCCGTATCAGACGCGGACAGGCGACCGAGCGCGACCGAGAGGAAGCACACGTGACCGTGATGACGCAGACCGGCGGGCTGCCTGCCACCGCATCGACCGGTTCAGGGACCGGAAGCCTCTTCGACATCCTCGAACTCATCCTGGACCGTGGCCTCGTCATCGACGTGTTCATCCGGGTCTCCCTCGTCGGCATCGAGATCTTGAAGATCGACATCCGGATCGTGATCGCCAGCGTGGACACGTATCTGCGCTTCGCCGAGGCGTGCAACCGCCTCGACCTGGAATCGGGCCGCAAGGCCCCGGACAAGCTGAGCGACATCGTCGGCAACATCGTCGAGGGCGGCGCCCGGGGCAAGACCGAGGGGGCGATCAGCGGGGCCCTTGGGGCCATCGGCGATGTCTTCGACCGTGACCGCGACGACGAGGACAGGTGACCATGCCGACCCCGTCCCCGTCCACGCCCCCCGTCTCCCTCTACATCTACGCGATCACCGGGTCCGATCATCCGCTGCGGCTGGCGGGACTGCGGGCCGTGGGCGGCGTGTCCGGCGCCCTGCGCGCGGTCACCGGCGGGCCGTTGGCCTGCGTGGTGAGCCCGGCGCCGGCGGACCTGCGCCCCAAGCGCCGTGACCTCGCCGCCCACCAGGAGGTCCAGGAGCGGCTGATGGCGGACGGCGCGGTGCTGCCGATGCGGTTCGGCATGCTGGCGCCCGACGACGCCGCGGTGACGGCGGCGCTGGACGGCAAGCGCGCCGAATACGTCCGCAGGCTCGAGGAGTTGCACGCCACGGCGGAGTTCAATCTGAAGGCGGCCCGTTCGCAGGACGATCTGCTGCGGGAGGTGCTCACCGAGTCCGACGACGCCCGGCGCCTCAACGAACGCACCCGCGACGGCGGTGGCAGCTACGCGGACCGGGTGGCCCTCGGCGAGCTGGTCGCACATCAACTGGACGCGCGGCAGCGGCTGTTGGCCGACCAGGTCGTCGGGCGGCTGTCGGAGCTGGCCCGCGGCAAGGTGGTGGCGCCCCCGGCCGAGGAGGACTTCCTCAACGCCTCGTTCCTGGTGGAGCGGGGGCGCGCCGAGGAGTTCTCCCGGGCCGCGCGGCAGCTCGCGCGGGGCTATGGAGAGGGCTACGACTTCCGGCTGCGCGGCCCCTTGCCGCCGTACAGCTTCGTGGCCTGAGGGCGGGAGTGCCATGGGACTGCTGACTGGGCTGCTCACCTTTCCGCTGGCGCCGGTGCGCGCCACCGTCTGGGCCGCCGAGCAGATCACCGCGGCCGCCGAGCGCGAACACTACGACCCGGCGCCGGTCCGGCGCGCCCTCGCCGAACTGGAACAGGACCTGCTGGCCGGGCGGATCGACGAGGACGCGTACGACCGCCGCGAGGACGAGTTGCTCGACCGGCTGGCACAGCTGGAACGCCGGGAACGGCCGGACGAGCGGAGACGAGCCCCGTGACGACGACAGAACCGGTGGCGGGCAGGCTGGGCCCGCCACGCCTGCCCGCCGCCCCGTACGGCCAGGGCGCCGAGAGCGCCGCGTCGCTCGCCGACATCCTGGAGCGGGTGCTGGACAAGGGCGTGGTGATCGCGGGCGACATCCGCATCAACCTGCTGGACATCGAGCTGCTCACCATCAAGCTCCGGCTGCTCGTGGCCTCCGTCGACAAGGCGAAGGAGATGGGCATCGACTGGTGGGAGCACGATCCGTCGCTGTCCTCCCGCGCCCGCCCCCGGGCCGTACCGGACGACGACGCGGAGCGGTCCCTCACCGAGGAGAACGCCCGGCTGCGCGCCGAGATCGCGGCGCTGCGGGCACGGGCCGAGGACAGGAGCGTGGACGGTTGACCGAGAGAACACGGCGACAGCACATGGTGTACGCCTACGCGGTGCTGCGCCCCACCCCGGAGGCCGCACGGGCGGTCGCCGTACTGCGCGGGGTGGCGCACGAGCAGGTGGGACTCGTGGAGACCGGAGACCTGGCCGCGGCCGTCGGCCCGGTCCCGGCCGCGGAGTTCGAGGAGGGCGCGCTGAAGGCGGGCCTGGAGGAGCTGCCCCGGCTGGAGGCGCTGGCCCGCGGTCACCACGGGGTGGTGGCGGGGCTGGCCCCGCTGGGCGCCGTACTGCCGCTGCGGCTGGCCACCGTCTACCGGGACGAGGACCGGGTGCGGCGGGTTCTCCAGGAGCGCCGCGACCAGTTCCTGCCGCTGCTGGAACGGCTCGCCGGGCATGTCGAATGGGGCGTCAAGGTCTACACCGATCCGACGGACTCCCCGGCGGGGGACACGGCGGTGCCCGCCGAGGCCACGGGTGGGGAGGCGGCCCTCAGTCCGGGCCGGGCCTATCTCGCCGCCCGCCGCCGGCGCCGGCGCGGCGCCGAGGAACTCTGGCAGACGGCGGCGCGGACGGCCGCCCGCATCGCCGAGGAGGCCGGGGGCCTGGCGGTGGGCAGGGTCGCCCACCGGCCGCAGCGCGGCGAACTCGCTCAGGTGCCCGGCGGCGGGGCGGCGGGTGGCGGGAAGCCCGGTGGCGAGAACATCGCCAATGACGCGTATCTGGTGCCGGCCGACCGCGCCGAGGAGTTCCGCTCCCGGGTGCTGGCCGCCGCCGAGGGGCAGCCCGGGGTGCGCGTCGAGGTGACCGGTCCCTGGGCGCCGTACTCCTTCGCCCTTCCGCCCGACCCGGCCGCCCGGCCGGAGCCCGTATGAGCGGCGCGCTGGACGGAGCCCGGAGCGGCGCGCTGGACGAGGCCGTATGAGCAGCGCGCTGGACGAGGAGGACGCACGGGCGCTCGCGGGCCGGGAGGTCGCCCTGATCGACCTGCTGGACCGGCTGCTCCAGGGCGGGGTCGTGCTCGCCGGTGACCTCGTCCTGTCCATCGCGGACGTCGATCTCGTACGGATCGACCTGCGCGCGGTCATCGCTCCGGTCGACGCCGAACACCCCGCTCCGCTGCTGCCCTGACGAGAGGAAACCCGCGTATGTCAGCCCCCTCCGGCGCCGCCACCCAGCGGCTGCGCACCGACGCGGACACGGTCGAGCGCGATCTGGCCAAGCTGGTGCTGACCGTGGTCGAGCTGTTGCGTCAGCTGATGGAGCGCCAGGCGCTCCACCGCGTCGACAAGGGCGATCTGACGGAGGCGCAGGAGGAGCGCGTCGGCATGACGCTGATGATCCTCCAGCAGCGCATGGAGGAGATGTGCGCCCGTCACGACCTGCGGATGGAGGACCTCAACCTCGACCTCGGCCCGCTCGGCACCCTGCTCTCCCCGGCGGGCTCCTCAGCGGGCTCCCCGGCGGGCCCGCCCTCTCGATGAGAAGCCCCGCGCACCCACTCAGCCCTTACGCGGCCGCGGCTCGGACCGGTCGATCAACTGCCCCCTCAGCACGGTGAGTTGGTGGGACGCCTCGACCGCCCGGGGCTCGTCCAGGGAGGCGAGGGCCAGTACGAGGGTGTCCATGACGACGACCCCCGCCAGGGATTCCGCGGTGATGCCGGTGGGCGTGTGCGGGGCGCTGATCACCACATCGGCGTGGGTGGCCAGCGGCCCCGTGGGAACGTCGGTGACCAGCACGACGCTCGCGCCGACCGCCCGCGCCCGGTCCGTGAGCACGGTGAACTCCCGCAGCCGTCGGCCGGGTTGGAGGATCACCACCGCGTCCCCGCGGCCCAGGCTCAGCAGTTCGTCGGCCATGGTGAAGCCGGTGGCGCCGACGAAGCGTGCCCGGCGACCGGCCCGGCGGAGCTTCAGCACCAGATGCCGGGCGGCCAGCTCCGAGGCGCCGACACCGTAGGCGACCACCTCACGCGCGTCCGCCAGCGTTTGCACCGCTTGCTTCAGCACATCCGTCTCCAGTAGCCGGCGGCACTGTTCGAGACGCTCCGCCGCCTCGTCGAAGACCCGGTCCTTGATCTCGTCCAGGTCATGGCCGACGCGGGCGATGCGCTGCTTGAGCCGCTCCTCGGGGGCGGTCGCGGAGGTGAAGCCGGAGGCCAGCTCCCTCTTGAGCGCGGGCAGGCCGGCGTAGCCGAGGCGCTGCAGGGCGCGGACGACGGTGGCGTTGCTGGTGCCACTGGCCGCGCCCAGCTCCTGTGCGCTCGCGAAGAGCAGATTCTCCGGCGGGGCGCTGACCAGATACTGGGCCACCACCCGCTCGGAAGCGGACAGCTCACCCCACATGTCCCGGACCGCGGCGGCCAGCCGTGTCGTCCCGGTAACGCTCTTCGGTTCGCTCATTACAGCTATTGACTTCCCTGTGGTGGACATTACTATCTGGGCTCATCGTTCCAAGAACGCTAATTTCTGAAACACACATTACAGCCCCTCGTGGGCCCGGGCCTCGGAACACAGGAGTGCCATGACAGCCGCCACCATCCCCACCGTCGAGATCTCCGGCCCGCCGGCCGAGCGCGGCCGCCAGTACGGCGAGGCGGCGCGCGACGCGATCGGCAGGGCGCTCGCCTACTACGAGCAGGCGTTCGGCGAATCCTCGGGGCTCACCTGGGACCAGGTCACCGCGCGCGCCGAGCGCTGGCTGGCGCCGGTCCGCGCCTACGCCCCCGAGCTCGTCGAGGAGATGGGCGGGATCGCCGAGGGGGCGGGCGTAGGACTCCTGGACGTGCTCGCGCTCAACGCCCGCGGCGAGATCATCTACGACCAGACCTTCGCCCGGATGCGGGCCCGCGCGGACGCCGTCGCGGACGTCACGGACGACCGGGAGGTGACCGACGGCTGCACATCCTTCGCCGTACTGGGCGAGGCGAGCGGCGACGGCCACGTCTACTGCGGCCAGAACTGGGACTGGCGGGCGGGCGTCACGGACACCGTCCTGATGCTCCGGATCGTCCAGCCCCCGCACCCCACCGTGATCATGCAGGTGGAGGCCGGGCAGATCGGCCGCCAGGGCGCCAACTCCGCGGGCATCGCCCTCAACGCCAACGGACTCGGCGGCCGGTTCGACGACGCCGTGGGGCTGCCCCAGACCGTGATCCGCCGCCGGGTCCTGGACAGCGTGTCGATCAGCGACGCGGTCGACGTGCTGTGCCGCACCCGCGGCCACATCGCCAGCAACGCCCTGCTGACCTGCCGCGAGGGCTTCGCCCTCGACCTGGAGACCACTCCGGGCGCACACGGCTGGATGTATCCCACGCGGGGGCTGCTCGTCCACGGCAACCACTACCAGACCACCGTCCCCGTCCAGCTCGCGGCCCGCTACCGCCCCGAGTCCTCCGACTCCCTGATCCGGGTGCCCCGGGCCGAAGCCGGGCTGCGCCTGCTGCGCGAGGCCGGCGCGCCGGACGAGTCCCGCAAGCTGATCCGCCAGGCCATGTCCGACCACCTCGGCCACCCCGAGGGCCTGTGCACCCACCCCGACCCCCGGCAGCCCGAGGTCAAGTGGTGGACGACGCTGCTGTCCTCCTGCGTGGACCTGACCACCGGTGACTACCACGTGACCCCCGGAACCCCCTGCGACCACGAGTACCAGCATCTGCCCTGGAACCTCTACGACGGTCCGCACGCCCCCAACTGACGCCCCCCTCACGTCCGCTCGAACGACCAGAGAGCCTGCCATGAGAACCAAGCTCTGTACCACCGCTGTCGGCCTTGTGGGTGCCCTGCTGTTCACCGCAGGGTGTTCCGGGGCGACCTCCGGGTCCGGCGGCGCGTCCGTCGACCCCGCGAAGCTCAAGCTCACCGACACCACCCCCAAGGCATCCGGCGCGGCCACCACCGTGAACTGGCTCGTGGAGCAGGAACCCGCCACCCTGGACATGGACGCCCAGGGCGGCAGCAGCACCCGCACCGTGATGGCCAACATCTGCGAGCGGCTGCTCCTGCTCAAGCCCGATATGACCACCGCGCCGCGACTGGCGGAGAAGGCCGAGTACACCGGCGACAAGAAGCTCGTCCTCACCCTCCGCGACGACGTCACCTTCCACGACGGCGCCCGGATGACCGCCGACGACGTGGTGTGGAGCCTCAAGCGGCACGCCCAGCCGGAGATGAACGAGTCGGACGAGTACGAGGACGTCGACACGATCGCCAAGACCGGCGCGAACGAGGTCACCGTCACCTTCAAGAAGCCGAGCGCCCTGTTCACCAAGGCCCTCGCCGGTGACGCCGGGATCATCATGGAGCGCAAGGCGGTGGAGAAGCAGGGCGACGACTTCGGCACCCCCGGCCACCCCGACGCCTGCACCGGACCGTACCGGCTGAAGAGCTGGAACTCCGGCTCCGCCCTCACCATCGAGCGCTCCGCGGACTACTGGGACAAGAGCGTCCGCCCGCTGACCAAGGAGGTCGTCTTCCGCTGGGCCTCCGGCAGCGCCCTGGTCAACTCCATCTCCACGGGCGCCGCGGACGGCGCCTATCTGACCGCCACCGGCCCCGCCGCCGTGCTGTCCAAGAAGAAGGGGGTGCGCGCCTACTACGGGCAGTCCACCACCGCCTGGTCGCTCAGCCCCACCAGCAGCGGCGCCCTCAAGGACGCCCGGCTGCGCAAGGCGCTGTCGCTGGCCATGGACCGCGAGGGCATCGCCAAGTCCGGCTTCAACGGCCTCGCCGAACCCTGGGCGACCCCGGTGGGCCCCGGAGCCTGGGGCTATGAGAAGGCCGCGTTCCAGAAGGCGCAGAAGGAGCTCGAGCACTCCACCGCCTACACGGTCTCGCCCTCCGCGGACGACATCGACCGGGCGAAGAAGCTGGTCGAGCGGGCCGGGGCGCCCGCGAAGCCGATCGTCGTCTCCAGCGACGGCAGCGAGAGCCAGACGGTCATCACCAACGCGGTGCGCGGCGCGGCCCAGAAGATCGGGCTGAAGGTCACCGTCAAGACGATCGCGTCGAGCCGTTACGACGAGTTCTTCTCCGACCCCAAGTCCCGGAACGGCTTCGACCTGATTCCGGTCGACTGGTACATCTCCAAGGCCGACCCGGCGGGCTTCTACGACAACGGCCTCACCGGCAACGCCAACAACTGGCTCGGCTACTCGGACAAGGGCTATGACGCCCTCGTCGGCAAGGCCCAGCAGACCATCGACGACCGCGAGCGCGCGAAGCTGGTCATCGACGCGCAGTCCAAGTTCGCCGACGACGCGGTGTGGATCCCGCTGGTGCAGGTGCCGTCGGTGATGGTGCTCGGCGACAAGTACACCGGCGCGCCGGCGTCCATGGTGTCGATGTACTACCCGTGGGCCGCCGACCTCGGCACGAAGAAGGGCTGACGCCATGATCCGCGGACTGCCGCGGCGGATCGCCGGCCTGTTCGCCACGCTGCTCGCCGCCTCGTTCATCATCTTCGCCGCCGTCTACGCGGCCCCCGGGGACCCCGCCGTCCTCCTCTCCGGCAGCCGACAGGAGCTCACCCCGGAGAAGCTCGCGGCGGTCCGCGCGGAGCACCACCTCGACGAGCCGCTCGTCGTCCAGTACGGCCGGTGGCTGTGGGACGGCCTCCAGGGCGACCTGGGCCGGTCGTTCCAGTACCGCGACCATGTGGCCGACCTGATCGGGGCGCGGCTGCCGACCACCCTGGAACTCGTCGCCTACGCCACGGTGTTCTTCGTGGTGCTGGGCGTCGGCTCCGGAGTGCTGGCGGCCCTGCGCCGCGGCTGGGTGGACTCGGCGGTCGTCGGCGGCACCACGCTCGCCGCCTCGGTGCCCGCCTTCGTGGCGGCCATCGCGCTGGTCTCCCTGTTCGGGGTGCGGCTTGGCTGGTTCCCGGTGACGGGCCAGGGCGAGGGGCTCGCCGGGCGGCTGCACCATCTCACGCTCCCCGCGTTCGCCCTCGCCCTCAGCGCCCTCGCCGTGATCAGCCGGGTCACCCGGCAGGCCATGGCCGAGGCGTACGCCTCCGACCATGTGGAGGCGGCCCGCGCCGCCGGGCAGTCGGAGCGCCAGATCGTCGTCCAGCATGTGCTGCGCAACGCGCTCGGCCCGATCGTCACCATGTGCGGGCTCGTCATGGCGGGCATGCTCGCCGGGACAGTGGTGGTCGAGACCGCCTTCGGGCTCAGCGGGATCGGCTCACTGCTGGTCAGCGCGATCACCACGCATGACTTCCCGGTCACCCAGGCGGTGCTGCTGCTGATGGTCATCGGCTATGTCGTGGTGACGACGCTGGTCGACCTGGTCCATCCGCTGATCGACCCCCGGGTCGCGCCGGGCGGGAACCCGCGAAGCAAGCCGGAAGGAAAGACCGCATGACGACGGTGACGGCCGGGGCGCTGATCCCGGTGCGGGTACGGGCCCGGCGCCCGGTCCCGGTGATGATCGCGGGCGGCTTCCTCGCCCTGATCGTGGTGGCGGCGGTGTGCGCACCCCTGATCGCCCCGCACGCGCCCGACGCGGTCGACCTGTCCGCCTCGCTCGCGGGGACCACCTCCCAGCATCCGCTGGGCACCGACGCCTCGGGGCAGGATCTGCTCTCCCGGGTGCTGTACGGCGCCCGGTCGAGCCTGCTGGCCCCCCTGGCGCTGCTCGCGCTGGCCGCGCTGCTCGGCGTCACGATCGGCACGGTCGCGGCGTGGCGCGGCGGCTGGGTGGACACCCTGCTCTCCCGGGTGACCGATGTGATGTACGCCTTCCCGGGCCTGCTGTTCGTGGTCCTGGTGATCGCGGTCTTCGGCGACGGCCTCACCACGTCGATCATCGCGCTGGGGCTCGCGTACGCGCCCACCATCGCGCGGTACACCCGCAGCCTCGCCCTCGCCGAGCGGTCCAAGCCGTATATCGACGCCTATCGGGTGCAGGGCATGAGCGGGACCCGGATCTGCGTACGCCATCTGGTGCCCAATCTGGCCGGGGCGATCGTCGGCTATCTCGTGGTGCTCTTCGGCGAGGGGCTGATGAGCCTGGCCACCCTCAGCTATCTGGGCTTCGGCGCCGGATCGCCCTCGATCGACTGGGGGCTGATGGTGCAGGAGGGGCAGGACGCCGTGGTGCAGGGGGCGCTGCTGCCCTCCCTCGTGCCGGGCACGGCCATCGCCGTCGTCGTGGTGGCCTTCAACATCGTCGGGGTCTGGGTCTCGGACCGGCTGGGCAAGGGGAGGTAGGCGGCGATGCTGCTGGACATCGAGGATCTCACCATCGAGCTGCCGGCCGGTGCCGCCGCCCGGCCGATGCTCGCCGAGGTGTCGCTGAGGGTCGGCCGGGGTGAAGTGGTCGGCCTGGTGGGCGAGTCCGGCTCGGGCAAGTCCACCACGGCGCGGGCGGTGCTGCGCATGCTCCCCGAGGGGGCGCGGGCCTCCGGTTCGGTACGGGTGGACGGCGAGGACGTGCTCGCCATGGACCCGGCCCGGCTGCGCCGCCACCGGTCCCGCACCGTCTCCATGATCTTCCAGGACCCGCGCTCCGCGATGAACCCGGTCCGCCGGATCGGCGACTTCCTCACCGATCCGCTCACCCGGGTCCTGGGCCTGTCCCGGCGCGACGCGGTGGTGAGGGCCACGGAGCTGCTGGCCTCGGTGGGGCTGTCCGACCCCGAGCGCCGGATGCGGCAGCGCCCGCACGAGCTGTCCGGCGGGATGCTGCAGCGGGTCGTGATCGCCGCCGCGCTGTCCACCGACCCCGATCTGCTCCTCGCCGACGAGGCGACGAGCGCGCTGGACGCGACCACCCAGGCGGAGGTCCTGGCCCTGCTGCGGTCCATCCAGGAGGAGCGGCGGCGGGCCGGCAGCGGCCTCGGGACGCTCTTCATCACCCACGACCTGCCGCTCGCGGCCGCGTACTGCGACCGCGTGTATGTGATGTACGCGGGCCGGGTGGTGGAGCAGCAGCCCGCCCACGGGCTGTTCGCCGACCCGAAACACCCCTACACCCGCGGTCTGCTGGAATGCTCGCCCAGCCTGGGGGACGACCGCGAACCGCTCCCCATCCCCGGCCGCCCGCCCTCCCTGTCCGACGCCCTCACCGGCTGCCCCTTCCTCCCGCGCTGCGCACGGGCCGAGGCGGAGTGCGAGACCTGGGCGCCGGTGGCCGTCCCGTTCGGCGGCGGCGATGACGACGGCGACGGCGACGGATCGGATGCGGACGGCTCCGCGGCCTGCCGCCGACTGGAACTCGTATCGAGGAGCACCGCATGACCGAGCCCGCACTCGTCGTAGAGGGGCTGCGCAAGACCTATGCGCTTCCGGGCGGTGGCCGGACCACGGCCGTGGACGACGTCTCGTTCACCGTCCCGGCCGGCGGCTCGCTGGGCATCGTCGGGGAGTCCGGCTCCGGCAAGACCACGGTGGCCCGGATCCTGGTGGACCTCGTACGCCCGGACGCGGGGACCATCACGGTGAACGGGCGGGAGCGCACACCGGGGCGGCGGGGCGGTGGATGGCTACGGGGACCGGGCGCGCGCTCGGCCGCACGGCTGGGCCGCGCCCGTGAGATCCAGATCGTCTTCCAGGACCCGTACGTATCGCTCGACCCGCGGCTGACCGCGCGTCAGTGCCTGCACACCGCCCTGCGGCTGCACGGCCGGCACGACGGGCCAGCCGTCGCCGGCCGGATCGAGGAGCTGCTGGACCAGGTGGGCCTCGGCAAGCGGGAGGGCGACGCCCGCCCGCGCGGTCTGTCGGGCGGCCAGCGCCAGCGGCTGGCCATCGCCCGTGCGCTCGCCGTGGAACCCGAGGTGCTGGTGCTGGACGAGGCGGTGGCGGCGCTGGACGTGTCCATCCAGGCGCAGATCCTCCGGCTGCTCGCCGATATCCGCCGGGAGACCGGGGTGGCCCTGGTCTTCGTCAGCCATGACCTGGCCGTCGTACGGCACATCACGGACGACACGCTGGTGATGCGGCGTGGCCGCGCGGTCGAGACGGGTCCGACGGCCCGGGTGCTGGACACCCCGGAGGACCCGTACACCCGGCTGCTGCTGTCGTCGGTGCCGCACGACGGGTGGGACCCGGCGGAGACGGTACGGCTGCGCGCGGAACTCGCCGAGCTGTGACCGTGGCTACTGAAGGCGAGACATCGGCTCACTCTGGCCCCCGGTGGCTCAAAGTGAGGAGCTGAGCCCATCTCATCTGCGAATACGTGACGGTATGAATTTCCATACGTCGGAGGTATTCCCAGGTGCCCATGCGCCCTGCACCATGCCGGTAGTTCACCACCGGATATGGGAGGCACATACGTGACCGCGCCAACAGGGAACGGGATCTCTCGAAGAGGTGTGCTCGGCACCGCGGCCGTGGTCGGCGCCGGAGGCCGGCTGGCCGGATCCGGCACCGCCTGGGCCGCGCCCCAGGCCTCCGGCGGAGCGGCGGCCCTGACCGAACGCGTGGTCAGGGCCGCCGCCCCGCGGTGGCGGCGGATGCCCGGCGACTGGAAGGACGGTCCGTTCCTGGCCAACGGCCTGCTGGGCGCGGTGGTGTACAAGGGCGAGACGTCCAACTCCGTGAAGGTCATGCTCAGCCACACCCAGGTGCAGGACCAGCGCCCCCAGTGGCGCGCCCCGTACGGCTACTCCCGCCTGCCCATCGGCCACTTCGACCTCACCCTCGCCGGAGAGGTGACCGGTGTCGACTGGACACTCGACCTCTGGGACGCCGAACTGCGCGGCACCGTCACCACCACCCGGGGCAGCGTCCGCTTCTCGATGCTGGTGCACAACGCCCGTACCGCGCTGCTGATCTCCACCCGGCCCAGCGCCGGTGAGGAGGCCGCGGCCTGGTCGTTCACCTGGATGCCCGCGGCCTCGCCCCGCACCAAGGACAAGCCCGCCGACTACACGGGCAACCCCGACCCCCGCACCGGCTCCGCGGGCGACACCCACTATGTGCGGCAGCCGCTGATCGCGGGCGGCGGCTGGACCACCGCCTGGCGCGAACGGCGGGTGGGCACCGGCAGGCTCCTGGCCGCCCATATCGTCTACCGCCACCCCGGGGACCTGTCGCGCACCACCGAACTGGCCGTCGCCGAGGTGGCCCGCACCCTCGCCGCCGACCCCGACGACCTGGTGCGCTCACACCGCGACTGGTGGCACCGCTACTACCGGCGCAGCCTGCTCTCCGTACCCGACAAGCGCCTTCAGCACTTCTACTGGATCCAGCTCTACAAGGCCGCCTGCGCCACCCGCGCCGACGGGCCCTCGATGTCCGAATGGGGGCCGTGGTACCCGGAGACCGGCGGCAGCTGGACCGCGGTGTGGTGGAACCTCAACGTACAGATCGCCACCTGGCTGATCCAGGGCGCCAACCACCTCGAACTCGACTCAGTGACCTCCACCTTCCGGGACTTCGAGAAGAACCTGCCGCTGTCCGTCCCACCGGAGTACCAGGACGGGAACACCTACGCGCTCGCCCACCCCTCCGACTGGCTGCTGCGCCCCGGCGACAAGACCGTCGGCATCCCCGGCACCGCCACCAAGACCGACAACAACGGCAATCTCATCTGGGCCATGCACAACATCTGGCTCAGCTACCGCCACACCATGGACATCCGCATCGTGCGCGACGTCCTCTACCCGATCCTCGCCAAGGCGGTGAACTTCTACGACCACTTCCTGTACGAGGGCGGCGACGGGAAGCTGCATCTGCCGCTGACCCGCTCACCGGAGTGGGCGGACGCCGAGGACTGCACGTACGACCTCTCCCTGCTCCGCTGGGGCTGCGCCACCCTCCTGGACTGCCTGCGGATCCTGCGCACCGACCACCCCCGCGCCCGGCGCTGGCGCGAGATCCTCGACCGCCTGGTGGCCTACCCCCGCGATGCCACCGGCATCATGATCGGCGCCGAGAAGCCGCTCACCGAGTCCCACCGCCACTTCTCCCATATGCTCTGGCTCTACCCGCTGCACGAACTGGACTGGGACCGCCCGGCCGACCGGGACATCATGCGGACCACCTTCGACCACTGGGTCAAGGACTGCAGCCTGTGGGCCGGTTACAGCTACGCCGTCGCCTCCTCCATGGCCTCGCGCATGGAACGGCCCGAGGAGGCCCTGGACTTCCTCACCTTCCTCACGGACGGCAACCTGATCAAGAACGCCTGGATCACCCCGAACACCATGTACGTCGAGGGCGGCAACCTCGCCACCGAGAGCCCTCTGACGGCGGCCCAGTCGGTCCTGGAGATGGCCGTCCAGAGCCACAACGGCGTGGTGCGGGTCTTCCCGTCCGTCTCCCGCCGCTGGCCCGACCTCTCGGTCCAGTCCCTGCGCACCCAGGGTGCCTTCCTCGTGGACGCCGACCGCTCGGCCGGGCGCACCCGCTGGGTCCGCGTCCACAGCGAGGCCGGTGCCCCCCTCGTCCTGCACCACGGCATCCCCGGCCCGATCGACGTCCGCGACCACCGGGGCCGCCCCCTCCACTACCGCACCACCGGCCCCGGCCGTATCGAGATCCCCCTCGCCCGCGACGAGACGGCCCTCATCACCCCCCGGGGCCACCGCCCGGACCCGGCCCCGCGCGACGTCCCGGCCATCGGCGACGCCAAGCCGTGGGGACTGCCGGACTGAGGTGAGCGATGAGCGAGCCCCCGCTTCCCCAGGGGCTCGCTCATCGATTGCGATTTTCGCAAGCGCCGGTTAGGCTGTCCTCATGGACGAGACTGTGACCGACCGTGTGCGCAAGGTCATTGGTGCGGCCGACCTCCAGCAGGCCGCGTTCGCGGAGTGCGTCGGGCTCACCCCCGACAAGCTGTCCAAGTCTCTGAGCGGCAGGCGCCGTTTCACCTCGCTCGACCTGGCCCGCATCGCGGAGCTGGGCCAGACCACGGTGGACTGGCTGCTCACCGGCCGTGAGCCGCAGCGTCCTGCCTTCGCGGCACGCGCCAGCGGCTCCTTCTCCGACTCCGACGACGGGCTCGCCCTGAAGGATCTCGTCCACCGGTTCACCACCGCGTACGACGTGCTCGACCTGATGGGCCGATCCCGCTCGCTGCCGGCCCTGCCCCGTCCCAAGGCGGACCTGGAGCGGTATGTCGACCAGGGGGAAGAGCTGGCCCTGGATGCCCTGACGGCGCTTTCCGCTCACGGAGTGGCGTCAGTGGCCGCATGCGAGACCTCCGATCTCGCCCATGCCCTCGAAGAGCACTTCGGAATCGACGTGGCGCAGACGGACCTCCCGCACGGCCTCGACGGGGCGGCCTGGCAGACGGACCACTTCAGGCTGGTGCTGCTGGCACGCACCGGTGTGTGGACCCGGCAGCGCTTCACCCTGGCCCATGAACTCGGCCATATCCTCGCCCGGGACGCACAGGAGATGCGCACCGAGACCCATCTGGCTCCCGGCAGGCAGAAGGACCATACGGAGATCCGTGCCAATGTCTTCGCGGCGAACTTCCTGATGCCGCAGGCGGAGATCCACGCTGAAGTGGACGCCGAGTCGGTCGAATCCGGGCTGTCCGATGATGCCTTCCGGGCTCTGGTCGTCCGGTTCAAGGTCTCTCCGAGCGCTCTCGCCGCCCGCCTGCACCAGCTCGGTCTGGTCACCCCCGATGCCAGAAACCGCCTGCGCGGCGTGACCACCGAGATGTGCCATCTGTTGACCCAGCGCGCGGATCTCCATGAGAAGCGCGTCGCCGCCGCCCAGGCCAGACGCCTCCCGCTGGGCCCCGCCCGTGGTCTCTACGAGGGCTATCTCGCCGGTGACACCACGTTGCGCCCGCTCGCGGCCTACTTCGGCATGGACCCCGATGAACTGCGCGACGCCCTGGAGCCCGGGCTGTCCGCGGTCACGGTCCCCGCCGCGGACACCGAGAAGGGCGACCTGATCTTCCAGCCATGACGGCCACGCATCGCACCTGGTGGTTCCCCGACAACACGGTCCTGTGCAACTTCGCGGCCGTCGACCGGCTGAGCCTGCTGGAAAAGGTCCTCGACAGCCGGGGTCGCTGGACCCAGGCCGTCGCCTACGAGGCCACCCGCTCGGCGCGCTATCTGCCCCGGCTCCGCACGGTCGCCGCCGACGGCTGGCTCGGCAAGCCGATCGAGATCGACGACCCGCACGAGACTCAACTCGTCGACCGCTTACGGCGGTTGGTCTTCGCCGGTGACCCGGCGCGCCCCCTCCAGCACCTCGGCGAGGCCGAGACCCTGACGCTCATCCAGAACCGGCCGGAATTTACCGGCTCGGTCTGGATCACCGACGACGGCGAGGCCGGCCGCTTCGCCCGACGCAAGGGGATCACGGTTATGGACACCGTGGACATCGTCCGGGTGGCCGTGGCCGAGGAACTGGTCGTGGCGCACGAAGGGCACCGCCTTTTACACGCCATGACGGAGCAGGGCCGTTATCTGCGAGGCATACCCCCGCGCCCCGAGGACCTACGGCACTGACCGGCCGCCGGGGTGAGAGTCCAACTCCGCCCAAACCGTCTTGCCCACCGGATGGTGCGGCTCGGTGCCCCAGCGGTCGGCGAGCGCGTCCACCAGCAGCAGGCCGCGCCCGGTTTCGCGGTCCGGGGGAGGCGCGGTCGGCTGGAGGATGGGCTGTCGCTCGCCCCGTGTGTCGATGACCTCGATGCGGAGGGTTTCCGCGGCGCCGTCGAGGGCGAGACCGAGCCGGAAGTCCCGGCCCGGTACGCGCCCGTGCAGCGCCGCGTTGGCGCTCAGCTCGGCGATGATCGCCACGGCGCGGTCGGCGACGGCGGGTGACACCGGCCAGGCGCGGAACTGCTCCACGGCCAGCAGCCGGGCCAGCCGGGCCCCGCGCCGCGTGGAGGACAGGCGTTGGGTAAAGGTCCAGCTCGTGGCGGGGAGTTGGGGCGTGCTTGCGTTCATGGGGCCACGGTGGTGGGTGTGCGACGGCCTTCACCAGCGGCGCGCCGCGTACGCAGCGTCAGCGTACATGCGCGTTCGGTGGACGGTACACCCGTCGATCCGTCACCCTGGGTGAGTCGAGCGCGGGGGCCCTCGCACGTACGCACCTGGAGGTGGCCGCGTATGACGACCGACAACACCTGTATGGCCGGGGACGGTGACTGGGAACGGGAGCCCGACCCCTCCGACAGTCTGCGGACCTTCGGGGCCGTGGTCCAGGCCCTCCGCGAACACGCGGGCCTCACGCGGGCTCAGTTCGGGGAGCTGGTCCGGTTCTCGAAGCACACCGTGGCATCGGTGGAGCTGGGGCGGCGCATGCCGGACGAGTCGTTCGTGGAGCGGGCGGAGGAGGTTCTGGGCAACACGGGCGCGCTGCGGAAGGCGGCCCAGCATCTGTCGCGCGGCGAGCCGGGGCTGGCGGCGTGGTTCCGGCGCTGGGCGCGGCTGGAGCGGGTGGCGGTGAGCCTGTACACGTATGAGTGTCGGTTGGTTCCGGGGCTGTTGCAGTCGGAGGACTACGCGCGGGCGGTGTTCGACGGCACCATCCCGCTGCTGACGGATGAGCAGTTGGAGGCCCAGCTTGTAGCGCGGACCGAGCGGCAGAAAATGCTGCACGAGCGGCCGCACGTCCCGTTCAGCTTCATCGTGGAGGAGGCCGTGTTCCGGCGCGGGTTCGGCGACAGGGAGCAGCGGCGGGCCTTGCTCGACCACGTGCTGAAGCGCAGCGCACTGCGCAATGTGAAGCTGCAAGTGGTACCGCTGGAAGCCGAGTTGCACGCCTGCCTGGACGGACCTGTCCGGCTGTTGGAAACGCCGGAGGGGCGGCGCCTCGCGTACTCCGAAGGGCAGCAGAATGGACGGCTCATCGCCGACCGAAAAGAGGTGAGCCTGCTCTGTCAGCGCTATGAAACACTGCGCTCGCAAGCCCTGACGCCCCAAGACTCGCGGGGCTTGCTGGAGCGACTGCGAGGAGAGCTATGAGCGCGACGGAACTTGCTTGGTTCAAGTCCAGTTACAGCGGCAGTCAGGGAGACGACTGCGTTGAGGTCGCCGTCACCGAAGGGGCCGTCCACGTACGGGACTCCAAGGACACGGCGCGCCCCGGTCTCGCCGTCAGCCGTGACGGCTGGACGCAGTTCGTCCGGTTCGCCGCACACGGCTGAGCGTGCCCCATCGACTCAGGGGTGGGACCACAGCCCCTGCTTGCGCAGCAGGGGCAGGACGCCCTCGCCGAACCAGTACGCCTCCTCCAGGTGCGGATAGCCGGACAGGATGAACTCGTCGATGCCGAGGCGGTGGTATTCGGCGATCCGCTCGGCCACCTCGGCGTGGCTGCCCACCAGCGCCGTGCCCGCGCCGCCGCGCACCAAGCCGACACCGGCCCAGAGGTTGGGGTAGATCTCGAGGTTGTCCAGGCTGCCGCCGTGCAGGGCGAGCATGCGCTGCTGGCCCTCGGACTCGCTGCGGCCGAGGCCGTTCTGGATGGAGCGCACGGTCTCCGGGTCGAAGCCGTCGAGCAGTCGGCCCGCCTCGGCCCATGCCTGCTCGGCGGTGTCGCGGGTGATGACGTGCAGCCGGATGCCGAAGCGGATCGTACGGCCCTGCTCGGCGGCGAGGGAACGGATCCAGGCGATCTTCTTCGCGACCTGGGCGGGGGGTTCGCCCCAGGTGAGGTAGACATCGGAGTGGCGGGCGGCGATCTGACCGGCGGCGGGGGAGGAGCCACCGAAGTAGACATCCGGGACCGGGTCGGGGAGCCGGGCCAGCTTGGCGCCCTCGACACGGAGGTGTTCACCGGCGTGGTCGACGGTCTTGCCGTCCCACAGGTCGCGGACGATGCCCAGGAACTCGCCGGTGCGGGCGTAGCGGGCGTCCTTGTCGAGGAAGTCGCCGTAGCCGCGCTGCTCCTGGCTCTCGCCGCCGGTGACCACGTTGAGCATCAGCCGTCCGCCGGTCTGCCGCTGGTAGGTGGAGGCCATCTGGGCGGCGAAGGTGGGCGAGAGGAAGCCGGGGCGGAACGCCACCAGGAACTTCAGCCGCTCGGTGTGCTGGCTGACCATCGCGGTGGTCAGCCAGGCGTCCTCGCACCAGGCACCGGTCGGGGTCAGCGCGCCCACGAAGCCGAGGTGTTCGGCGGCGCGGGCGATCTGGGCGAGATAGCTCACGGACGGCGGGCGGTCCCCTCCGGCCGAGGTGACGGGGGTGCCATGGCCACCGCCGACGACATGGCGGCTGTCGCCGTTGGTGGGCAGGAACCAGTGGAAGGTGAGGGACATGGTGCGGCTCCGTTCAGGGGGTGGGCTCGGGCAGGGGCGACATGGTCAGCTCGCCGCCGCCAGTACGGTGGGGTGGCCGAGCGCCGCCGAGAACTGGTCGACCACCTGCTCCAGCGCCTCGGCGGCCCCGGCGGCCACGCTCACCCCGCCGTCCGGCTCCACCGTGATGTCCTTGTCCAGCGTGAACCAGCCCTGGACGATATGGGCCGCGCCCATGGAGGACAGCACCGGCCGCAGCGCGTAGTCGATGGCCAGGACGTGGGCGGTGGTGCCACCGGTGGCCAGCGGCAGCACCGTCTTGCCCGCGAGCGCGTACTGCGGCAGCAGATCCAGCAGGGACTTCAGCAGTCCGGAGTAGGCGGCCTTGTAGACCGGCGTCCCCACCACGAGCCCGTCCGCCTGCTCGACCAGCGCCTTGGCCCGGACGATGGCCGGGTGCGAGAAGTCCGCGCCGAGCAGCGCGGCGGCGGGCAGGGTACGGACGTCGAGCGGGACCACATGGTGGCCCTGGGCGGTCAGCCGGGCGTCCAGATGGCGCAGCAGCCGGGCGGTCCGGGAGGTGGCGGAGGGAGAGCCGGAGAGGGACAGGACGGTGGCCATGAGCAACCCTTCGTGATGCCGGGCACGGGGAACTCCCGGTGGAGCGATTACGGGCATGGGGAATCGCGCCCCGGCGGCGAACGGAATTCACCGTGGCAGGGGCGCGGAAAGACCGGGAGCGCGAAGGGGCGCCAAAGGCGGGGTAGCGCGGCCGCAATTCCTCGGGGGCAGCGGCTAAAAGCCTTTCCCGATCATGGGAGGCGACGGGGAGCGAAGCGGAGGCGATCCCTCAGGGCTCGCTCGGACCCATACGGTGGGTCAGACCGGACAGCAACAGAACGCGCTGGAGACACGCGCGAGGTCGACGTGGCGTCGCCGCGTGAGGTCCTGTCGCTTCATGTCACCGATCCAACCAGGGGGAAGTCCTGCCGGTCAAGAAGGCCCGGGAGCCATTCCATATCCCGGACGCGCGGGCCGGGCCGCGGAATTCCGCGGCGCCCGCTTCGAGATTACCCGGGAGGCGGGCCGGGGCGTGAGTCGGTATTCATGAGACCGTGACAGGGATTCCCTTGAAGCGGGCGGGCCCGCGCGGGCATCGTGCGGCGTGTGCGAATTGAACAGCTGGAATACATCGCCGCCGTCACCCGCCTCGGATCGCTCCGTCGCGCCGCCGAGGAACTGCATCTGTCCCAGCCGGCGCTCAGCGAGACGGTGCGCAATCTCGAACGCGAACTCGGCGTCGATCTGCTGGAGCGCAAGCGCTCCGGCGCGACGATCAGCGCGGAGGGACGGGAGCTGCTGCCGCATATCGCCGGCGTCATCGAGGCCGTCGACCGGCTGCGCGGCGCCGCCGGGGACCAGCACCGCGTCAGCCGGATGATCCGGCTGGGCACGGTCAACACCGCGACCGTCCCGCTGCTGATCCCGGCCGTCCGGGAGTTCCGCGCCATCCATCCGGTGACCCAGGTCGAGGTGGTGGGCGCACAGCAGACCGAGATCCACCGGGCGCTGCTGGAGGGGAGTTTCGACCTGGGGCTGGTCAACTGCCTCCGGGGGGACGACGTCCCGCCCACCCTGGAGACCACCGAGCTGCTGCGCGGCCGCCCGGTGGTCTGTCTGCGCCCGGACAGCCCGCTGGCCGCCCGGCCGACGGTGAGCGCGGCGGATCTGCTGGACGGGCGGGAGCCGCTGATCGTGATGCGCTCCGGCTATCTGATGCACCGCTTCATCCACCGGCTGCTGGCCGGGCGCACCCCGTCCTTCTCGTACTCCACCGACGGGGCCGAGATGGGCAAGCTGATGGTGGCCGAGGGGCTCGGCGTCACCGTGCTCCCCGACTTCAGCGTCATCGGCGACCCCCTGGAGCGCGGGGGCGCGATCACCCACCGGCCGCTCGCGGACGGCGAGGCCACCGAGGTGCTGCTGATGATCCAGCGCCGCCGCTCGGGCTCGGTGCCGCGCGCCGTACGCGACCTGCACGAGCTCTTCGTGCGGCGCGCGGACAACCGCGGTGGGCCGGGGGAGGCGGTCAGGGCGTAGGGCCGCCGTCGTTCTCCTCCTGGTGGTCGGCCCAGCGGTAGCTCTCCGGGAGCAGATCGGCGACGGGCACGGCGCGCAGCCGCTCACCCGCCCCGACGATGACGCGGATGTCCGGGAAGTAGTCGAGCATCATCTGGCGGCACCGGCCGCAGGGAGGGATCACCCCGCGCCCGCGGTCGCCCACGGCGACCATCGTCACCAGGTCGTACGCGCCCTGGGCGGCCGCCGCGCCGATGACGACGAGTTCGGCGCAGGGGCCGCCGGTGAAGTGGTAGGCGTTCATCGCGGTGACGATCCGCCCGTCCCGGTCGCGGGCCGCCGCCGCCACGGTGTGGTTGTCACCCCGGCTGCGGGCGGCCGCCACCTGGGTCGCGGCCTGGACGAGGTCATGGTCGACGGAATGAGGCGTGGTCATGTCCGGAGCTTGGCAGAGATGACCGGGGCCAGGCGGTCGGTGATGGTGCGGTGGCCCTTGTCATTGGGGTGGACCGAGTCCGAGAGGTCGTCGGCGGCGAGCCAGCCGGTGGTGTCGACGTAGGAGGCCCTGGCGTCGCCGGAGCCGGTCACGGCGGCCTTGGTCTCGGTGCCGAACCGGCCGCTGAAGGTGCGCAGCGCGAAGATCCAGGCGTTCGGGTAGGCGGTGCGGACCTTGCGCAGCAGACTCGCGTAGGACGCCTGGAACTGCGCCGGGGTCACCCCGCGGCCCACGTCGTTGGTGCCGAGGTTGATGACCACCGCGTTCGCCTGGTAGCGGGAGAAGTCCCAGTCGGGCGTGGCGGCGTTCGGGTTCAGCTTGGTGAACTGCTGCTCCAGGCTCATCCGGTCGTCCGCCGTGTCGACCAGAGCCGCGCCGCCCTGGGCGATCTGGGTGTGGTCGGCGCCGAGCCGTTCGCCGATGAGCCATCCGTAGGCGGTGCGGGCGTTCTGCGAGGTGGTCGTGCCGACCGTGATCGAGTCGCCGACGAATTCGATCAGGTTCTTCGGGGTCGGCGGGGTGAAGGTGGTGGCGCCGCTGTCCAGGGTCAGGCCCTGGAAGACCGCGTCGCCGTGGTAGGAGCCCGCGACCACCTGGTAGTTGACCTGGAGGGTGTGGTTTCCGGCGGCGAGCGGGGCCGGGGTGAGGTTCACCGTGCCCTTGGCCTCGTCGTAGAAGGTGGCGGGGCCGCCGTCGATGCTGGCCCACAGGTCGATCGCGTTGCGCTGCTCGAGCTTGACGGTGCGGCCGGTGAAGCCGGTGCGGAAGTACGCGCCCGCCCAGTAGGGGGTGTAGGCGGTGGCCGAGCTCTTGGTGTCCCAGCGGCCGGTGAACCGGATGTTGGGGTCGCCCGGCCGGCCGGGCGCGGCGGCGTTGAGGGCCGCGGAGCCGGGCGCGGTGCCGAGCTTCGCGGCGATGATCGGGGCCAGGCGGTCGGCGAACTTGGTGTGCCCCGCCTCGTTGGGGTGGCCGTTGCCGTCCTCGTAGTCCGTGCCGTCGGTGAGCCAGCCGGTGGTGTCGACGTAGCTCACCTTGGCGTCACCGGCCGCGTTGCGCGCGCTCACGGCCGCCTTGGTCTCCGTCACATAGCGCTTCTTGAGGGTCTGGACGGCGAAGAGCGCCGCGTTCGGGTACTTCGCGCGGATGTCGCGGAGGAGACCGGTGTACGCGGACTGGAACTCAGGCCCCGTGACGCTGTGCCCGATGTCATTGGTGCCGAGGTTGATGACCACCGCACTGGCCTGGTAGCGGGAGAAGTCCCAGTTCTGGTCGCCGGTCGAGGCCGTCTTGAAGAACTGCGTGGCCAGCCCCGCACAGCCGTCCTTGCCGACCAGGCAGTAGCCCGAGCGGGCGATCTGGGTGTGCCGCATGCCCAGCCGCTCGCCGGTCTTCCAGCCGTACGAGTCCAGCGCGAGCCGGTCGGTGAGGGCGCCCGCGGTGATGGAGTCGCCCACGAACTCGATGAGCCCGGACGGGACGCGCGGGGCGGCCGTACCCGCGCCCGCGTCCAGGAGCAGGCCCTGGAAGACGGTGTCGCCGGAGCGGTAGGAGACGCGGAGGGTGTGGGTGCCCTGGGGGAGCGGCTGGGGGGTGAGGGTGACGGTGCCCTTGACGCCCGCGTAGAAGACATCGGGGCCGCCGTCGACGCTCGCGTAGAAGTTCACCGCCTCCCGGGCCTTGACCTTCACCGTGGTGCCGGTGAACGCCGTCTGGAGGTAGCCGCCGGTCCAGTTGGGGACGGCGGCGGTGGCGGAGCCGAGGTCCCAGCGGCCGGTGTAGACGATGTTGGGGTCGGTCACCGAGCCGTTCCCCAGGGCCGCCGCCCGTGCGGTGGAGGTGATACCGAGGCTCAGCCCCACCGCGCAGAGCGACGCGGTCATGACAAGGACGAAGAGTCTGCGTAAGGAATGCGGGATCGATCGCATGGGGGTCCTCTCGGGGGAGGGAGTGGATGCCCGGGTGGGATCCGGGGAGGGTCTGGGGAGGGTCCGGGAAGGGGCTGGGAGCGCTCCCAGGCATCGTGGCCCCACGATGGAAGCCTTGAATCGGTTCAACGTCAAGGTGTGCGGCGACAGTTACGATGTGAGCCATGGCGGAAACCGGTGGGGTGCGCGAAGTGAAGTCCGCGGGCCGCACCGTGGAACTGCTGGAGCTGCTCGCCGCGCGCGGCGACCAGCCGGCCCGGCTGCGCGAACTCGCCGAGGAGCTCGGCGTCCCGCGCAGCAGTATGTACGCCCTCCTCAAGACCCTGATCGACCGCGGCTGGGTGCGCACCGACGTCACCGGCTCGCTGTACGGCATCGGCATCCGCGCGCTGCTCACCGGCACCAGCTATCTGGACAGCGATCCACGGGTGCGGGCGGCGCGGCCGTATCTGGACGAGGCGTCCGACGCGCTGGGCGAGACCATTCACTTCGCCCGGCTGGACGGCGGCGATGTCGTCTACCTCGCCACGCGCGAGTCGCATGAGTACCTGCGCCCCTTCAGCCGCGTCGGGCGGCGGCTCCCGGCCCATGTGGGAGCCCTGGGGAAGGCGCTGCTCGCCGAGCGGATCGACGGTGAACTCCCGCTGGGAGGTGAGGAGTTGGCGCAGGCGACGCCCAACACCCACCGCACCCGCGCCGCACTCCTGGCCGATCTGAAGCGGGTGCGGGAGCGGGGCCACGCCATCGACCGGGAGGAGGGGGTCCTGGGCATCGTGGGCTTCGGGTTCGCCCTGCGGTACGACGCTCCGGCGGTGGACGCGATCAGCTGCTCGGTGCCGACGGCCCGGCTGACGGAGGGGCGGGAGGAGCGGATCGTCGCGGTGATGCGGGAGATCCGGGCGAAGATCGAGGCGGTTGTGCCGAGGGGGACGGGCACGGGCCCGCGGTGGCGCCCGTAGGCCCGGTTCCGTGCGGCGTCGGGCCCGAGGTCCGTGCGGCGTCGGGCCCGAGGTCCGCGCGGCGTCGGGCCCGAGGTCCGCGCGGTGTCAGGCCCGGGGTCCGCACCGCGTCAGGCCCAGCCCCGTTGGGCGGCGCGGACGCCCGCCTGGAAGCGTCCGGCGGCGGCGAGGCGGAGCTGGAGGTCGCTGACCCGGCGGCGCAGGGTGCGCAGGCTCACACCGAGGTGACGGGCGATGGCCTCGTCCTTCATGCCCGCCGCCAGCAGGCCGATCAGCCGGCGGTCCGCCGCGCTGAGCTCCTCGCCACCGTCGTCCGGCGTACCGCTCAGCGGGGTCCCCTGCTGCCAGAAGGTCTCGAAGAGCGTCTGGAGGGCGTCGGTGAGGGCCGAGTGCCGCACGATCACCGCGCAATACGCCGGACCGGCGTCCGCGCTGGTCAGTGGCAGCATCGCGGTGCGGCGGTCGACCACCAGCAGCTTCATGGGGACGGTCGGCAGCACCCGGGCCTGTTCGCCGAGCGCGACCATGCCCTCCGCGTACGCCAGCAGGTCGGGGGACTCCAGCGAGGTGACGGAGTACACGGTGCGGTAGGCGACCCCGCGGCGCAGCACCTCGCTCTGGAGGTCCAGCTGCGGGGTGAGCGGGGCGAGGTAGGGCGGGGAGTCGAAGAGGCAGACCTCGTGTTCGGCGCGGGCGTACAGCTCCTCCAGCCGGGCGGCGTTGGCGCTCTCGCCGCGTACGACCTCGACGAGCGAGGACGGCTCGGCGCGCAGCAGCCCGGCGGCGTAGATCTTGGCCATGTCGTCGGCGGTGGCGGCGAGCAGGTCGGATTCGCTCTCGCGCTTGCGGATGAGGGCCCGTACGGCGATACGGGGGTCGACGGGCCGCAGTCCCCCGGTGGAGTCGGGGGCCTGGATCAGACCGAGGCGGAGCAGCCGGGCGCAGGCGCGGCGTACCCGCGGCGGGGAGGCGCCGAGCAGTCGCGACCAGCCGGTGATGCCCGCCTCGGGCTGGTGGAGGATCGCGTGGTACAGCGCTTCGTCGAAGTCGGAGACCCCTGCCGCGGCCCAGGGACTCGGGCTCGTGGCAGGGGTCTCGTCGGATGCGGATACGGATGCTCTGCTGTCCACTGGCGGCGACTCCAGCGCGTCGATGAATCGATTCGATCAACGGCACGCTAGACGTTGTTCGTTACCGCCGAAGGAAGGCTTTCGGCCTACTTCAGGCCATATGCACGAATGACCGTTTGATCGATTCGATTGCCGTCCGCGTCGGCGGCCTGGACGCGCAGGCTGACGAAGCCGTTGGTGGCGCCGAGCGGGGGATGGCCGACCGCGGCCCGGTAGCCCGTGCCGGAGCGGGTGAGACTGACCTTCTTCCAGGTCGTGCCGTCGTCGTAGGACGCCCATGCCTTCGCCCCGGTGAGCTTCGCGGCGTCAGCGCCCTCCTGGTGGCGAATGGTCAGGCCGAAGCCGAACTTTCGCCCTGCCTTGGCCTGGCCGAGCAGGTCCACGCCGAGGTCGTAGTCGATGGAGAGCAGGGGGAGGGCCGTCGCCTGGGCGGTGTGCGCGGAGGCGAAGTCCCATTGCGTGGTGGTCCTGGTCGAGTACGCCGACCAGTCGGCCTTGCGGCGGGCGTCGATCGTCAGCCGGTACGCGGCCTTCTCGCCGGGCACCTGGAAGGTGCCGGAGCCGTACGGGGCCTCGCCGACCGGCTTGCCGTCCGCGTACAGGCTGGTCTTCACCGCGTCGATGCCGTCCTTGGCCGCGCCCGCGGAGCCGTAGTGGCCGGGGCCCGAGTCGGAGAACTCCGGTATGGCGACCGTGAGTTGGTCGCCCTCGCGCTCCGAGGCGCCGAACTCGGCGGCGGTGGTGGGCCGGATGACGGGCGACAGCCAGTCCACGGTCTCCTTCGTCCCGGGTGCGTAGGTCTTGAGCGGTGACCACTGCCGTCCGCCGCCGTCGTAGTCCTGCATCGCGGTGCGCCAGACGCGGGTGTCGGGGTCGGCGCTGTAGTACTCGGTGCGCTGGGTGCCGAGCGCCACCTCGGACTTCTGCTCCACGGAGAAGAGCTGGTAGGGGCGGAAGGTGTGGGTGGCCTCGGCGCCGAGCTGGTCCTTCCCGGGGGCGTGGTAGCGGGCGGTGACCTTGTGGGTGGTGCGGCTGTTGATGGGGTACGTGAGGTCCTCGCCGATGGCGTCCCGCTCGGGCAGCAGGACGTCGTACAGGTACGGGCTGTTGGCCGTACCGCCCAGTTCGATGGTCACCCCCCTGGTCTGGCCGTCCAGCAGCGAGAGCAGCTTGTCGCCCTCCTCACCGGGCACGGACATGACGGGAATCGTCGCGCTGTCGACCGCCGTGAGCCACAGGCCGAGCGTGGTCTTGCGATAGACGAGGACGTAGGCGGCGCCCGCCTTGGTGGCGTTGATGACCGCTTCGTCGGGCCATCCGTCGGGTTCGAGGCCCACCAGTACGGCCTTGCCCTTCACGTCCAGGCCCTCGAAGTCCTCGGGCGTACCGGCCCCGGCGGACACCAGCCGCACCTTCCGCTTGCCGTCGATCTTGACGGGCCAGCCGGTGTACGTGTCCACGTACTGCGGGCTGAGCGTGACCCGCTCGGGGCTGGTGACGCTCGCGGTCAGCTTCGTCTTCTCCAGCCGCCAGCGGCTGTAGAACTCGAAGAAGCCCTTGGTGACCTTCTTGGTCGGCGCCGCGTAGATGTGTTTCCTCCACTTGCCCATGGAGTAGGTCAGGCCGAAGGAGCTGCCGCCCTTCAGCTCCCGGTGCCAGGAGGTGATCACGCCCTGGGGCTCGGCGTCCTTCTCCTTGGTCTGTGGCTTGATCTCGACGGCCTTGCGGGCGTCGAGGGTGAGCGAGGTGTCGCCCGTCAGCTCGATCTCCGGATCGCCGACGACGCTCGTCGCGACCTCGTGCTTGCCGCTGTCGTAGACCGGGATCCAGGTGGCGAGGGAGTACGTGCCGGCCGGGAGCTGGAAGGAGTCGGAGCCGAGCAGGTAGCCGAACTGGTTCTGGCTCGCGTCGCCGAGCTCCTGGAGGGTGTAGAGCGCGCTCGGTGCCTGCTTGCCCTCGCGGTCCAGCAGCGTGACGTTGAGGGCGTAGAGCTTCTCGGCCTTCTCGTAGGCGACGGCGGTGGTCACCTTGACCGTGCCGCCCGCGCCGTCGTCGCCGGTCGCGGTGATGTACCCGGCGTGGCGGCCCGCTTTCGCCTTGGCCGGGTCGACGGTGACCAGGGCCTTCACCTCGCCGTTCGCGGGCACGGTCACGGTGTCGGAGCCGAGGGTGAGGGAGTCGTCGCCGACCGAGGACGCCAGCTTCAGCGTCACCGGTTTGTCAGTGGCGTTGGTGTACTTGATGGCCTTGGGGTCGGCCTTGTCGGCGTCGTACGCGTACTGGCCGTAGTTGAGGACCGGGGTCCCGAAGACGTTCTGGGTGGCCGCGCGCGGCACGTCGACCCGGCCGTCGCCCTGGGTGAACGGGCCCTCCGCCGCGCTGGTCTTGGCCGTGCTGGCCAACGTGTCCTTGATCTGCGGACCGGTCCAGTCGGGGTGGACCTCCGCGACGATCGCCGCCGCGCCCGCGACATGCGGCGTGGCCATCGAGGTGCCGCTCGACGTGGTGTACAGGTCGTTGACGGGGGTGC
Organism: Streptomyces endocoffeicus; assembly: GCF_016741935.1. Lineage (GTDB taxonomy): Bacteria > Actinomycetota > Actinomycetes > Streptomycetales > Streptomycetaceae > Streptomyces > Streptomyces endocoffeicus. The sequence goes on from NZ_JAERRG010000013.1 coordinate 243,087, forward strand.
CCATGGCCGTACCGGCCGCACGGGCCGCCGTGATGTTCACGCCGGGCGCGGTGATCTCGGGCTTGATCGCGTAGTCCCCGGTGCGCGGACCGCGGCTGGAGAAGGTCGCCCACTTGTCGGACTTGTCGACGGCGCCGACGGTGAGGGCCGAATCGGCGATGCCGGGGGTCTCCACGGTCCCTTCGAACGGGCCGGAGTTGCCCGCCGCGATCACGAACAGCGCCCCGGAGGACGCCGACAGCTGGTCGACCGCCTCGCTCAGCGGATCCGAGGGGCCGGACGCCGTGCCGCCGAGCGACATGGAGATGATCTTCGCATCGGAGGCGGCGGCCCACTCCATGCCCTCGATGATCCACGACGAGTAGCCCTCGCCCGCGTCGTTCATCACCTTGCCGACCAGCAGCTTCGCGCCCGGTGCCACGCCCTTGTACTTCCCGTCGGACCCGGCGCCGCTGCCCACGATGGTGTCGGCCACATGGGTGCCGTGGCCGTGGCCGTCCTTGACGGTCTGGTCCGGGACGAAGCTCTTGGAGTCGGCGATCGCGTCCTTGACGTCCGGATGCGTGGTGTCGATGCCGGTGTCCAGCACGGCGACCTTCACGCCCTTGCCGTCGTATCCGGCCTTCCACATCTCCGGGGCGCCGATCTGCGGCACGCTGACGTCGAGCGACGCCTTGACCTTCCGGTCCAGCCAGAGCTTCCGTAACCCCTTGTCGCGGCTGACGTCGGCCCAGAAGTCCGCCGCGTCGGCCTTCCTGGCGCTGAGCGCCGCACCGTCCACGCTGGTGAGTGCCAGGGTCTTGCGCGCGCCCTCGGGGGTCGGGTGCGCGGCCTTGGTGCGATAGGTGGCGATGACCGGTATCGAGCCGGTCTTCCGGTCGTCGTAGCCCTGCTTCACCAGCTGGGTGATGTTGAACAGGCCCGCGTCGACCCGGCCCTTGGACATCAGCCGGAGCGCGTCCACGGGTACGACGCTGATTTCCTTGTCCTGCTGGGTGGTCACGAACTCCGCCGACTCGCGGCCCGGCGCCCGCTGCACCTCCACGGCGTACTTGCCGTCGGGGCCGGTGGTGACGCTGACCGTGTCGCCGGTGATCAGGGTGACCGTGTGCTGCTGCGTACGGACCGGTGGGGCCTCCGCGGCGGCCTGGGACGGCCGCCCGCTGGCCACCGGGGCGGCCATGGCGCCCATCACACCGGCGGCGCCCACCACAGCCAAGAAGCGACGCAATCTTCGCATCGGCTGGCTTCCTCCCTCATCGCATCCGACTCTCCTGTCGGAAGGTGCGATCAGAGTGGTGGCCGCGAGCGGATGTGCTCAAGGGAATCCTGTGGCCGGGGCGTGCCAACGCCCTGAATGGCCACAGAAGTTGGGGAGCAGTAGAAGGAGTCCTGCTCGATCACGCGTGGTTGATCACGCGTGCTCGATCACGCGTGCTTGATCATGCCTGCTTGATCATGTCCGCGCACTTCTCGCCGATCATCATCGTCGTGATGCACGGATTGACGGCGATCAGGTACGGCATCGCCGAGCCGTCCGCCACCCGCAGCCCCGTCACCCCCTTGACCCTCAGCCGCGGATCCAGCGGGGCGTCCGGGTCGTCGGGCGCGCCCATCCGCACCGTGCACGCCGGGTGGTAGACGGTGTTGTGGGTCGCGCGGAGGTAGCCGGCCACCTCGGCGCCGCTGTTCACATCGGGTCCGGGGGCCAGTTCGGCGCCCGCCCACATGGCCGAGTCGTCGTCGTGCGAACCGTCCGGCCGTGGTTCCGGCGGCGGTCCGGCCGGCTCGGTCGCCGTCACTCGAACCATCGCTGGGGACGGGGCGCGGTGTTGCGCCAGATGTGCTTGAGCTCCTGGTACTCGTGCAGCCCCGACGGGCCCAGCTCCCGGCCGAAACCGGACTGCTTCATCCCGCCCCACTCGGCCTGCGGGACATACGGATGGAAGTCGTTGATCCATACGGTCCCGGCCCGCAGCCGGGACGCCACCCGGTGCGCCTTCTCGGTGTCCTGCGTCCACACCCCGCCCGCCAGGCCGTACACCGTGTCGTTGGCGAGCGCCACCGCCTCGTCCTCGTCCCGGAACCGCTCCACGGTGAGCACCGGGCCGAACGACTCGTCCTGCACCACCGACATGTCCGGGGTGCAGTCGTCCAGCACGGTCGGCAGGTAGTAGAAGCCCTTCGCCAGGTCCGGGTCGTCGGGCGGGGTCCCGCCGCAGCGCAGCACCGCGCCCTCGTCGACCCCCGCCGCCACATAGTCGGCGATCTTCTGACGGTGCTCGGCGGAGATCAGCGGCCCGGCGCGGGCGTTCTCGTCGAACGGCCCGCCCAGCCGGATGTTCCGGGCCCGATGGACGATCTCGTCGATGAACGCGTCATGCAGCTGCTCCTGGACCAGCAGCCGGGCACCGGCCGAGCACACCTGCCCGGAGTGCAGGAACACCGCAGTGAGCGCGTAGTCCACCGCGGTGTCGAAATCGCAGTCGGTGAAGACGATATTGGGGTTCTTGCCGCCCAGCTCCAGGGCCAGCTTCTTCACCGTGGGCGCGACGGCCGACATGATCCAGCGGCCGGTGACCACTCCGCCGGTGAAGGACACCAAGTCCACGCGCTCGTCCGTGACCAGCGGCGCGCCCGCGGTGGCCCCCGAGCCGAGGATCAGATTGGCGGCCCCGCCCGGCAGCCCGGCCTCGGTCAGCAGCCGCATCAGATGGATCGCGGTGTGCGGGGTCAGCTCGCTGGGCTTGAGGACGAAGGTGTTCCCGGCCGCCAGCGCGGGCGCCACCTTCCAGGCCGTCTGCAGCAGCGGGTAGTTCCACGGCGTGATCAGCACACACACCCCGACCGGCTCGTGCACCACCCTGCTGTCGATCTCCGGACTGCCCACCTCCACCACGCGGCCGCCGCTCCCGGAGGAGGCGAGGGTGCCGAAGTAGCGGAAGCAGTTCGCGATGTCGTCGAGGTCGTACTCGCTCTCGACCAGCCGCTTCCCGGTGTCCAGGGACTCGGCGCGGGCGAGCGTCGGCTTCTCGCGCTCCAGCAGCTCGGCCACCCGCAGCAGCACCCCGCCCCGGTCACCGGGCGGGGTACCGGGCCACGATCCGCGGTCGAAGGCGTCCCGGGCGGCCGCCACCGCCGCGGCGGCGTCCTTGGGCCCCGCCTCGTCGACCACCGCGACCAGCGAGCCGTCCGCCGGGCAGCGGATCTCGCGGCTGTGTCCGTCGAGGGCGGTCGTCCAGTGGCCGCCGATGAACAGCTCCGGCATGGCTTCCTCCGGGCTCGGACGACAGGGCCGGTCCCGAGTGGATCCATCGACGCACCCGTCCGGCCCACACACCGAGCGTAAGTGGCGCCGGTCCCCCTCGCACGGCGTGGGAGGGCGCGGGCGCGGTCCGCCGGTACCGGCGAGATCGGCGAGATCGGGGAGCCCGGCGAGCCCGGCCGGGGCGCGCCTGCGGTCGTCGCCGGGGTGCGGCTCGGCGGGGTGCGGGTCGGCCGGCCGCGGGTCGTCGGGGCTGTGCGAATCGCGGCCCGGACGCGGCACGCGCGGGTGGGACGCGAGCGAGCGCGGCCGGGCGCGAGGCCCGCGGGGCGGGATCGCATGACCAGGGCACGGGCCCGGGGTGATGGGTGTCCCGGGAAACCTTCTTGCGGCGGGACGTGTGACCGGACGTGTGAGCGGCACAATCCCTGGCATGGTCAACGCGTCCGAAGCCCACCGCGGCCCCGAAGCCCACAGCGGCCCCGAGCCTCCCCGCGCTCCCCAAGCCCACGGGGCTGCCGAAGCCGACGGCGGCTCCGAAGCCCACGGCGTCCCCGATCCCCATCGGGCCCTCGCCGACGAGCTGCTCGCCGCCCTCGATCCGCTGCCCTTTCCGCGCCGGATGCGGGAGCTGGCCGGGCGGGCGAGGGCGGCCAGTGCCGAGGGGCGGCTGGGCGCGCTGATCGAGGAGTTGGAGCGGCGCGGGACGTACGAGCGGCGGCTGGCGGCCGTGGCCGCGGCCGCCGGCGGGCGCACCGGCCATCTCGTGGCGCGGCTCGCCGACCCGGACCCCGTGGTGCGGCACCGCGCCCTCGACACCGCACGCCGTGGCGGCCCCGGCGCGGTTCCGGACGACGCGCTGGAGGCGGCCTTCGAGGACGCGCCCGCCACCGTACGGCGCGAACTGGCGCGCACCGTCGTGGCCGGGCGGCGCACCGCGCTCGCGGACCGGATGGTCGAGCCGTTCCGGGAGCGCTGGGGCGACGGCGAGGCCGCCCGGCTGCTTCCCGGATGCGGCGCCGAGACCGTGGCGCGGCTGCTGCCCGGGCTGTTCCACGCCGTCCGCGGCTGGCGGTCCCTCGTCTCCCGGCATCCCCTCGCCGTCCTGGACGAGGCGGCGCGTCAGCTCGCCGCGCTGCCCGCGCCGCTGCGCGCCGACTGGTGGGCCCGCTACGCGCCCTGTGTCGCGCTTGCCGCGCCCGTCGAGCCCGAGCGGGTGCTGGAGCTGCTGGAGGACTACGGCCAGGGCCCGCTGCCGACTCCCGTACGGGCCCGGCTGTCCGTGCTGGTGGCCGCCGATCCGAGCGGTACGCTGCGGCTGCTGCTGGCCCCCGAACACAGCGGCACCCGGCGGCGGCTGGACCGGGCCGTGCTGCGCCGGCTCGTCCGCGCCGACCCGCCCGAGCTCGCCGAACTGGGCCGGGCCCTGCGGCACGACGCGGACCCCGACGCTCTCGCCCGGCTGCTGGCCGCACTCCCGCCCGCCCGCCGCTCCGCGTTCTACGACCAGGCCACCTACGACCAGTCCAGCGGCGATCAGTCCACGTACGGCCAGGCCGCTGGCGACCGGGCCACCGACGGTCAGGCCACCCACGGACGCGACGCCGCCCACGTCGCCCACGCCGTTATCGAGCCCGCCGTGCTCGAAGTCCTGCCGCGCCCCCGCCGCCAGGCCGAGGCTCGCCGGATGGCCGCACAGGCGCGCGAGCGCGGCGCGCCCTGGACCACCGTGCTGGAGTCGGTGGCCCATCTGCCGGTCGAGGAGGCGCGCGAGGAGCTGGCGGCCGCCGTGCGCCGCTCCTCGGCCGAGGACCGCGCCCTGGCCCATCCGCTGCTGATCCGGTGCGTCGCCCGCTCCGGCGACCCGGAGGCCCTCACCGAGCTGCTGCGCCTGCTGGAGCGGCTGCGCAACGAGCAGGACCCGGTGCGCTCCGCGGCGCTCGGCGCGCTCGCCCACACCCACCCCGGGCTGTTCACCGACGACGCCGCCGAGCACCTGGACCGGATCGCCGCCGACGCGATCTCCGCCCGCGACTCGTCCGCCGCCACCCGCCAGGCGCTGCGCCGGCTGGCCGTGGCGCTGCTGCGCGAACACGCCGTCACCGGGCGGCGGCAGCTGCTGGGCTGGGCGCTGCGCACCCTCACCCGGCTCGCGGGCAGTGTCGGCCCCGCCGACCTGGGCCGCCTCGACCACCAGCTGCGGCGCGGCCAGGAGCAGGCGGTGTTCGAGGCGCTGCGGCCCTGGCTGGAGGCGGGCGCCGAGCGGGTCGACCACGAGCTGACCTTCGCCCTCGCCCGCTCCCTCGGACGGCGCGCCCACACCCTCCCCGAGCTCCAGGAACTCCTCTGGCAGGCCATCTCGTTCGGCAGCGACACGACGGCCCGTACCGCCATCGGGCTGTGGCTGGAACCACCGGCCGAGCGGGACGCCCGCGTGGCCGAGCTGCTCGCGCACGAGCCCTCGGCGGCCGTGCTGCCGCCCGTCCTGGCCGTGCTGACCCGCCGTCGCACCGATCTGCTCGACCTCGTCCTCGGCGATACCCCGCCGTACGGGCGCTTTCTGCCCCCCGGCACCCACTGGAACCCGCCCACCGGGCGGGACACCGGCCGCTGGCTGCCCCGTCAGCAGGCCGCCGCCGCCCGCGTCCTGGACCGGGCCGCCGCCGACACCTCCCTGCGGCCGGGGCAGCGGGCGACCGCCGTCGCCGACGCCGCGCCGATCCCCGGCCACGGCGCGGCCACCGTCCGGACCTGGACGGACACCGACGATGTGGTCCTGGCCGAGGCCGCGCTCGCCGCCCTCGCCCGCACCGACCGCCCCGGCGAGGCCCTGCCCGCCCTGCTCGCCCACGCGGGCGACGACCGGGCCCGGGTGGCGATGTACGCGGCCACCCGGGCGTCCCGGTACGTCGAGCCGTCGCGGCTGGGGCGGCTGGTGCGCGGGGTGCTCGCCCCGGACGGCGTCGCCACCGCCGTACCGCCCGTCCCCGCGAAAGTCACCAGCCGTAAGGAGGCCGTCCGGCTCGCCGCCACCCTGCTCCCGGTGGCCGACGCCGCCGCGCTGCTCGCCGACGCCTTCGAACTGCCCGGCCAGCACCCCGATGTGCAGGCCGCCTGTGTCGCCTTCGCCACCGGGCTGCTCGACACCAAACGCGCCTGGGAGCTGCTGACCGCCGCCGCGAGCGGACGGCGCGAGCTGCGCCACGCCGTGCTGCGCACCCGCCCGCTGGACCTCCCCGAGCCCCACCGCGGCCGCTACGCCCAGCTCATACGCGCGGTCTGCGACACCGACGACCCCGAGGTGGCGGCGGCCGGGTACGGGGCGCTGGCCCGCTGGTCGCCGTGGGCGCCGGACGCGGCGGCCGTGCTGGTGGCGGCCGTCACCGACCTGGGCAACCGGGCGAGCTGGCGGCCCGCCGCCGACGCTCTGCTGGACCTGATGGCCGCGGCGCCCGACGGTTCGCCCGGTGACAACCCCTTGGCCTGGGCGCTCGCCGCGCTCGCCACCGCCGACGCCCGGCCCGGCGGCCCCGACGCCGAACCGGACCGGGACCGCCCCGCCCACCGCCGCATCCGGCACCTCGCCGACCGGCTCGCCACCCGGGCCCGGATGCGGCCCCGGGTGACCCGGCGCACCGCGCGGGCCGCCGGTGAACTCCTCGCCGGATACGAGACGTTCGTCCAGGAGGCCGCCCATGTACTGGTGAACGCCCTCGACCTGGACTCCCGCCCCGGCCCGCTGACCGCCGCCCTCGCCCGCCTCGCCCGGCTGCACACCACCCGCCCCGCGCTCGCCGTCCGTACCGCCGACGCCCTGCGCCGACGGCTGAACACCGCCACGCGGCCGGGCTCCGACGCGGCCCTACTGCGCGCCGCGCGGGAGCTCGACGAGGACGGCGGCCACGCCTCCGGGCTGTTCGCCGCGACCCTTACGGAGGTGGCCGGGGCCCGTACGGAATGGGCGGAGCCCTGGCGGGAGCGGCTGCGCACGCTGCGCGGCCATCCGCACGCGGATGTGCGGGACGCGGCGCTGCGGCTGACGACGACGGTGGAGTGAGGCGGCGGTGTGGCCGGGGGCGAGGGGTCCCGGGGGCCGTGGGAGGCCCGGGGGCCGGGGGCGCGGGGGCCTGGGCGGTCGCGGGGGGCCCGGGATCCAGGGGTCCCGGGGGTCAGTCGCTCTTGTGCCAGGTGCCGTCGGTGTAGTCGTAGGCGTAGGCCGGGCGCCCCTTGACGCTGCTGGTGTGGAACGGCGAGCCGTGGTCGTCGATCCGCACCGTCCCCGAGCGGCCGCCGCTCGACCAGTCCAGCTCCAGGTACCAGCTGCAGTCACAGCCCGCCGTCCGGGCGTTGACCAGCAGCACCTCCGGATCCGAGGCCGAGACGCGGTAGGGGAAGTGGACGGCGGGGATCGGCTTACCCGCGTCATTGCCCTCCGTGGGCCGGGCCAGCGGACGGGCGGCGTCCAGATTCACCGCGAAGGCGCGCGGGGTGAGGGAGCCCCCGCAGCCGTTGTCCATGGCGAACGACGACCACGCGAGCGGGGTGCGGCGGCCCACGACCCGTACGTGCAGGGCTTGCAGGACCACGGCCGACGAGGCCCGGCCCTGCACCGTGACCTCCACATTCGTGGTTCCGCCGTGCACCGCGTCATGGGCGGCTGCCCATGTCGGGGCGTCCTGCTCGGTGGGCGGCGGGGCGACCTGGGTCGGGGGCCGGTCGATGAGATAGCGATGGCCGCAGCCGTTCTCCCAGACATGGGAACGGGTGGAGAGGGTGAGCGGGACCTGGGTGGATCCGCCGTGGTCCGTCCCCTTGGTCGCGCCGGGCGTAGGGGACCCGGAGGCGTCCCCCTTGGCCCTGCGCTCCTTACCGCCGCGTTCGCCCTTCCCGTCGTCGCCGCGCGGTGCGCCGGACTCCTTGTCGCCGTCCGTCTTCTGACGGTCCAGATGGCCTCGCGCGGTCGGCCCGGCGGGCGGGGTGGAGGTGGGCGCGGCGGAGGGAGGCACGGCCGCGGTGTCCTTACGGCCGTCCTCCCCGGGCGGCCGCACCTCGACCGCCGTAACGGCGAGCACGACAACGGCGGCGGCCCCGGCGAGCAGCGCCCACGGCCGCCGTGCGCGTGAGGCGGTGGCGGTGGCGGCGTCCGTGGCGTTCGCCGCCACGGCCCGCAAACGGGTCCGCTTGGCGGGCGGGGGGTCAGCCTTGCCCGTGGGTGGGGGGCCGGTCTTGTCGGTGGCCGTGCGTTCGGCCTTGGCTGTGGGTGCGGATTTGGCCGTGGCCGTTAACCCGGCTTGGGCGGTGAGCGCGCCGGGCGGTTCGGCTCGGGTGCCGTCGTCCCGGTCGGTGGCCGGGGATCCGACCTCGGCCGTGGGCGTGGCGGGCGGTTCGGCTCGGGTGCCATCGGCCCGGTCGCCGTCGTTCCGGTCGGTGGCGTCGCCGTGCTGGCGGGGGTTGCCGTCCTGGTGTGCGGCCGCGCCGCGGTGCGTGGCGCCATGGGCCTGTGCCGACCGGTCCGGGCCGGTGTCGCCTCCGGGGCGGCCCGGTGCGGGGTCGGCCACGGCGGACGCGTGGTGTGCGACCGGGCGGCGGGCGTCGGGCATCGGAGTGGCCCTCGACGCGTCGGCCGGGGTGGCGGTGTCGTGTCGCTCCGCTGGCCGCTCATCGGCTGCCGCGCCCGGCTGGGCGTCGCGCGAGCGCGCACCGGCCTCCGGCCCGCTGCCGTTGTCTCCGGCCGGGCCGGTGGTCATGGCCGCATCCGGGTGAGGGTCGGTCACCGGGCCCGAGCCGGACGTGGCGACGCGCGCCTCACGGCGGTCGGCGGCCAAAGGCGCGGCGGGCCCCGAGGCGGCGGGCGGGGTGGTGGTCCCGGACGCGTCCGACGCGGCGTCGGTGCCTCGTACGCCGGCCGAGTGCCGCGGCGCACCGCCACCGGACCGGGCGTTGCTCCCCCGCACCGCGCTGTCCGCGGCCGGGCCGTCTGCCGCGTCCTCGCCCTCGCCCCCGCGCGGAGCCGACACCGCACTCTCGCGCGCGCGGCGCTTCGCGGCGTCCGCGAGGATCCAGCGGCGGTGGAGGGCGACCAGCTCCTCAGGGGTGGCGCCGCACAGCCGGGCGAAGCGCTCGACGGGGGCGTACTCCGCCGGGACCGCGTCGCCGTTGCAGTAGCGGTGCAGCGTGGACGTGCTGACGTGCAGTCGTGTGGCCAGCGAGCCGTAACTGCGGCCCGAGCGCTCCTTCAGCGCCCGCAGTCTCTCGGCGAAATCCTCGACCTCTTTGGCGTTCCCCACGCCCACCACCCCCCAATATCGTCCCCGGCACCGCGAGTCGTCCCGTGGGCGTCCCACGAGCGCGTTCCAGGGTGTTGTCATACCCCCAAGTCAGCGTACGTGCAGGCGTTCCAGCGTCCCGAATGCCCCGCCGGTCGTAGCCGCCGCGGCCAGGTGGCGCACACGCTTGTCCTGCCGCCGCGACCTCCCGGTGCGACGGCGACATGCTGAAACCCTGAGATCGGGAAGAGACGGGGAAACACCTCATGCGCAAGCCCACGCACTCATTCCGCGGCGCCGCGCCCGGCGTCGTGGCAGCGGCCGCGATCGTGGCCGTGGCCGGGACCGGGCCGGCCCTGGCCCATGCACCGCAGGCCCAGGCCCAGGCCCAGGCCCAGGCCCAAGCCCAAGCTCAGGCTCAGGCGGTGGTGCCCCAGCGCACCCCCGGCCACCTCGTGCCGAGGGAGCTCCCGCCGCATCCGAGCTCCGACTGGTACGCGAGTGATGTCACCAAGGGCCTGCCCGAGACCCCTCCGTTCTGCGTGGAGAAGACCTTCCCGTCGGCCGGGGCGACCCACCGCACCTTCTGGACCGAGTACGACACCGGCGCCACCCAGATCGTGGTCAGGACAGGCACGGTGGAGGCGGCCCGCAAGCTCGCCGCCGCGGCCGAGAAGAAGATCCAGAACTGCGCCGCCGACTGGGAGAGCCAGTACCCGGAGGGCACCGCCTCATGGCGGGACTACGGCCCCCTGACGGCCGAGGACGGCGCCCATGTCTACGGCGTCCACACCTCGTACCCGGACTCGGAGCCCGGCATCCACCTCTTCGGCGTCGGCCGCGACGGCCGGACCGTCACCGTCGTGACGTGGGGCGAGATGGGCGGCTACGACCAGGCGCCGCTGGCCGACTTCAAGCGCACCGTCACCACTGCCGTGGTCAAGCTGTACCACCCGTGAGCAGGGTCTGACGGGGGTCCTTACGGGGCGTACGGGGGTGCGGCCCGAGGGGGCTGACGGGGGCTGACTGGGGTGAAACGGCCTGAGGAGGCCGACGGGGGACGGGGCCGTGGCCCAAACGGGGCCAACGGGGCCAACGGGGGTGACGTGGCCCGGGGCCGACGGGGGCGGCCGAGGGTCTGACGGGGGACGCGACCCGAGAGGGCTGGCGGGGGATGTCGCCCGAGGGGGCTGACGGAGGATGCGGCCCCAGGGGGCCGTCGGGGTACGGGGGACGTGCCCCGACGGGGACGCGGGCCCGAGCGGTGTCAACGGGGGTGATGCCGCTCGGGGCCGAGGGGGAGGGGGATCCGGCCCGAGGGGGGCCGACGGGGGATCCGGCCCGAGGAGGGCCGACGGAGGCCGACGGCGGCGGGGACCGGTGGCGGCCACGCGTACACACGGGGGTACGCGTCGCCGCCACCTCCGCGTGTCCCGGGCCCGCCGTCCTCGGGCCCACCGTGTCCGGGGAGGGGCCATGTCCCTGGGGGATGCCAAGACCCGGGGAGGTGACGTGTTCCGGGCAACCGGGCCTCAGTCAGGTGACGTGTTCCCAGGAGCCGCGGAGACCCGTGGCGGAGGGTCGATCATGAGGGCACGTGGCCGATATGGTCGAGGCACGCCGCCCCACCGGACGCCCGACCGTCGGAGGTTTCCCGTGCCGAACGGATCGCTCTCCCTCGCCGCCTCGCTCTACCTGCTCTCCTACGACCCCGAGACCGGCCGGCCCGCCGGTGCTCACACCGCCCTCCTCGTCCGCGCCGCCGCCCTCACCGAACTCGTTCAGCGGGGCATGCTCACCGACGCCGACGGCAGCCCCTGCCCGGTGGCCGATGCCGCCACCGGCGACCAAGCGCTCGACAGGCTGCTGGAGCTGATCGGCGAATCCCGGCCGCGCAGCTGGCAGATCTGGGTGGGACATCAGCCGCGGCTGACCGAGCACGCGGTCCGCGACCAGATGGTGGCGGCTGGATATGTGCGGGCGAAGGGGAAGCGGATGCTGGGGCTGTTCCCGGCCAAGGAGTACATGCTGGAACGGCCCGATCAGGTGGCCGGGATGCGGGACGACGCGGTGCGCGTCCTGCGCGGTGAGCAGCCGGCGGCCGAAGTGTCCGAACGGGACGCGGCGTTGGTCACCCTGGCGGCGGCGGGTGAGCTGAGGTCCGTGGTGACGGCCACGGACGCCAAGGTCCGCAAGCGCCGGATCCTGGAGCTGGGGGAGCGCTGCGGGGGCATGGGCCCGGTGCTGGAGAAGGTGATCGCTCAGGTGCGGACGGCGCTCGCCGCCGCCGTCGTCACGGCCGTGCTGGCGTCGACCACGGCCGTGACCGCCACCTGACCCCTCACCGGTAGGGGCGGGCTCAGGCGCCCGTACGGGCCAGGACGTCCGTACGGGGCCGGGCTCGGGGTGGGTGTCCGGGGTGTCCGGGGTGTCCGTACGGACTTTCGGGGTGCCCGTACGGACGTCAGGCGTCTCTCAGGAGCGATGCCAGCCCCTCGTCCAGGTCGAGCTCCCCGGCCTCGCTGCCCTCGGGGACGACCGCGTACGACCGGCCGAGGAATCTGCGGAGGTCGGCGGTGTCGAACTGGACCATGGCCATGCCCTCGGGGGCATGGAACTCCAGGACCGTCCCCTGCGGTCCGCTCGGCCACATCTGCACATCCCCGCTGCCCGCCGGGCCACGCAGCCCGGCCGCGAGCAGCTCGCGCCCGAACGTCCACTCCACCGCGGAGCCGTCGAGGGACGCGGAAGGCGGGAAGGAGACGCGGACGGCGAACGGGTCGTCCCGCTCGTAGCGCAGGCACGCCGGAATCGCGCGTGACTCGGGCGTCGACGCGATGAGCTGTGCCCGGACGGCTTGGTCGATGACAGTGGTCACGTCGGCTCCCTTGCGATAGGTGCGGGGCGCGTCGCCCTTACGACTGTTAAGACGTTTGGGCGATCAGGGCAGTGCACCCACTTTCTACGTGACGTGCGTCACGACTGATTTTTCGGGGGGACATAGGGCATTTAGAGTTGCCAAACCATGCAAGGTCTCGGGCGCCGTGCGGAGCTGTTACAGAAACGTCGGCAATGACGAGGCACCCACCCCAGGGGTTGTTCCACCATGACCGAAGGTCACGCGGCGCTCGACACGGCCGCCTACAGCCGAATCTACGAAGCCGAATATTCGCGTCTGTGCGGATATGCCCGAACTCTCACCGGCAACCCCTGGGTTGCGGGGGATCTGGTGGCCGAGGCGCACTACAGCGTGTGGCGTCGGATCCGCGCCGGGCATCCCCTCGGTGCCGATGCCGTCCCGGCCGAGCTGACGGGCGCCGTAAGGGCGCTGTCGGCCGGGGTGGGGAACGGGGGGCCGCCGCAGCAGGCGTCGTACCTCGAACCGCTCGTCCAGGTCCTCGACGAGCTGCCGCAGCGCTGGGTCAAGGTGCTGTGGCTCGCCGAGGTGGACGGGCTCCCGTCGGAGGAGGTGGCGTGGCAGGCCGGGGCGAGCCCGGACGGTGCGGCGGCCCTGGTGGAGCGCGTCCGGGAGAGCGTGCGCCAGGAGTTCCTGCGCGCCCAGCCCGGCTATCCGGCGAGCGCCGCGTGCGGTGGGCACTGGGAGGGGCTGCCCGACCATGTGCGGGGCGCGGACTCCCCGCACCAGGCCGAACAGATCGCCGTGCACATCGACGGCTGCCGGGACTGCCGGGGCCGGATGGAGCAGCTGGTCGCGGCCGACGACCGGCTCCCCGCGCTGACCGGCCCCGCGCTGCTCGCGCTCTATGACCGGGACATGGCGCGCTTCCTGGCGCCGCTGGCGGCCGCCGGTGCGATGGGTGCCGCGGGCGCCGTGGGGGCCGCGGGCGCCGTGGGGGCCGCCGGAGTGGGTGCCCTGGCGACCGGCGGCGGTGCGCATGCGGCGCCCTCGAACGGGCCGCTGGTCTCCTCCCGCCGTTCCATGCACCACCTCGTCCGCGGGCAGGTGCGCCAGGCGGGGCCGGTGGCGGTCGCGGCGGCCGCGGGCGGGGTGCTGCTGGTCGCGGGGGCGGCGGTCATGACGGGGCTGGCGCTGACGGACGGCGGCTCGGCGGCGGCGCAGCAGCCGGCGGCGGCCTCGCAGCCGTCCATATCGGATACATCCGACTCCGCTGATTCTTCCGCTTCTTCCGGGTCGTCCGTCACGTCTGAAGCCTCGCGGCACTCGGGCGGGTCGCGGGCGGGCGTTCCGGGGGAGGCGTCCCGGAACCGGCCGTCCAGTGCGAGCGTGCCCACCGGGCACGCTCCGACGGATGTGCCGTCCAGTGCCGTATCCCCCTCGCGCAAGGCGCCGACGTCCGGTTCCTCCGAATCGCCCTCGTCGCGACCGTCTTCGCCCGCTTCGTCCTCCGCGTCGAACGGCCCGTCGCACCGGCCGACGGACGAACCGACCCAGAAGCCGACCGCGAGGCCGACGGATGGCGGCACGTCGGACCCGGCTCCGAGCGGGCAGCCGACGCAGCGGCCCACGGCAAAGCCGACCGACCCCGGCGGCTCCGGCTCCGGCTCCGGCGACTCCCGGGACTGTGTCTCGCTGGTCGTCCGGCTCTGCGTCTCCCACTAGGCCCAATAGGGGCTGTCCGGCGTCCGGCGGATCGTGACGCCTGCGGCGGGCTGTTCCCCTCCCCGCCCCTTCCCGAACCTGGGGCTCCGCCCCAGCCCCCGTACCGGGGCTCCGCCCCAGCCCCCGTACCGGGGCTCCGCCCCAGCCCCCGTACCGGGGCTCCGCCCCAGCCCCCGTACCGGGGCTCCGCCCCAGCCCCCGTACCGGGGCTCCGCCCCAGCCCTCGAACCGGGGCTCCGCCCCTTCCCGCGGCATCGATAGGCGGCTCCGCCGCGTGGTGGGGCTGCGCCCCACACCCGGGGTCCAGGGGCGGAGCCCCTGGTATCGGGAAGGGGCGGGGAGGGGAAAGCCTCGATATGCGGCCGCCCCATGGTCCGCCGGACACCCCGTGGGACCGGGAGGTGGCCGCTGGCCGGGCCGAGCGCCTTACGGCTGACGGCTGCCGTGATCACGGGAGCCGTCCCTGCGGCGCCCGGACCCGCAGGAAGGCCCGGCACGCCCCGCGATGCGGCGCCGTTCGCCGTCTTCCGCGGCGTCCGTGTTCCCCATCCGTGGACGCCGATCCCGTGTTCCCCATCCGTGGACGCCGATCCCCCTCATGGGCTAGCTTCCAGGCCCATGAGGGGCATGGGGATCATGGGCATGATGAGACGTGTGGTGGCGGCCGGGCTCTGCGGGGCGGCGCTCGCCGCCGTGGCGGCCGTGCCCGCCGACGCCCAACCGGCGGGCGGGGAAGGCCGGTTGGGGCTGGGCTGGCGGCTCAAGGAGAGCGGCACCGACGCCCGGTTCCGCGGGCTGGCCGCGATCAGCCGGACGACGGCGTGGGTCGCGGGCACCAAGGGCACGGTGCTGCGGACGCGCGACGGCGGGCGCAGCTGGGCGAATGTCTCGCCGCCCGCCGCGGAGGGGCTGGAGTTCCGCGATGTGGAGGCGTTCGACGCGCGCCGCGCCGTGGTGCTGGCCATCGGTGAGGGCGAGTCGTCACGGGTCTTCCGTACGGATGACGGCGGCGCCACCTGGAGCGAGAGCTTCCGGAACACCGACCCCCGCGCCTTCTACGACTGCATGACGTTCTTCGACACCCGCCATGGGATCGCGCTCAGCGACCCGGTGGACGGCCGGTACCGCATCCTGTCCACCGGCGACGGCGGCCGCAGCTGGCGCGTCCTGCCGTCGGACGGGATGCCCGCGGCGCAGCAGGGCGAGGCCGCGTTCGCCGCGAGCGGGCAGTGTTTGGTGGCCGCCGGGGGCCGCGGTGCGTGGTTCGCCACCGGTGGCGCGGCCACCGGCCGGGTGTTCCACTCCACCGACCGCGGCCGCACCTGGACGGTGACCGATATGCCGATCCCGGCGGGCGACCCCGCGCGCGGGGTCTTCGGACTGGCCTTCCGTGACGCCCGTAAGGGCCTCGCCGTCGGCGGTGACTACCGCCCCGACCAGCCGTCGCCTCGGGCGGCGGCCGTCACCGGGGACGGCGGCGCCCACTGGACCCCGTCCGCCCAGCCGCCACCCGCGTACCGCTCGGGCGTCACCTGGCTGCCGTACAGCTCCCGCGCGGCCCTCGCGGTCGGCCCGACGGGCACCGACCTCACCCTTGACGCGGGCCGCACCTGGCGCCCGGTCGACCAGGGCTCCTACGACACGGTCGACTGCACCCCGGACCTCGCGTGCTGGGCGGCGGGCGAAAAGGGCCGCATCGCTCGGCTGGAGCCGACCAGCGGTCCATAGGACGATTGCGGGCCCGTGCCGTCCTTACGGTCGTTGCCGGCGGTGTTCGGCCAGGGCCGGGGCGGTACGGGTCGCAAGGAACTCGGTGATGGTGTACTCGCCGATGCCCGCGACCACGAAGGGGTCGCTCGCCACCATCTCCTCGATCCTCGCCCGGTCGTCGCCGAGCGCCAGGATGACCCCGCCGTCGCGGGGGTTCTTGGGCCCGGAGGCGAGGAAGACGCCGTTCGCGAAGTGGTCGTCCACCCAGACGAGGTGCTCGGGGAGGGCGGCCTCGACGCGGTCCGCCGAGGCGGTGTACGTGATCTCCAGTACGAACATGACGGGCAGGCTAGTAACGTGAATGCCACGATGACCAGCGCCGTCGATCCACGATATGAGCTGCCCCGCGACTGGCCCACGACCGAGGCCGAGGCCATCGCCGTCCAGGAGCGGACGCGGGCGTCCGTGGTCGTCGGCGGGGAGGTGCCCGAGCCGGGCACCGGCACCGGTGCGGTCGTCGGAGTGGACGTGGCGTACGACGACGAGCGCGACCTGGTCGCGGCCGCCGCCGTGGCCCTGGACGCCCGTGACCTCGCCGTCGTCGCGGAGGCGACCGCGGTCGGGCGGGTCACCTTCCCGTACGTCCCCGGGCTGCTGGCGTTCCGTGAGATCCCGGCCGTCCTCGACGCGCTCGGCGACCTCGACCGGCGGCTCGGCCGCCGCCCCGACCTGGTGGTGTGCGACGGCTACGGCCTCGCCCACCCCCGCCGGTTCGGGCTGGCCAGCCATCTCGGGGTGCTCACCGGGCTGCCCACCATCGGCGTCGCCAAGAACCCCTTCGGCTTCCGCCACACCGACCCGGGGCCGCGTCGCGGCGACTGGTCGCCCCTGCTCGACGGGGACGAGGAGGTCGGCCGGGCGCTGCGCACCCGTGACGCGGTGAAGCCGCTCTTCGTCTCCGTCGGCCATCGGGTGACCATCGCGGACGCGTGCGCGTACACCCTGCATCTGGCCCGCGACTTCCGGCAGCCCGAGACGACACGGCGCGCGGACGCGCTGTGCCGCCGGGCCCTGAAAACCGCCACGCTCCGAACGCGGTGTGGGTGAGCCCGACCTCCGAACGTGGCGGCTGTGCACGCGGTACTCCGAGTGCGGCGCCGGGCGAACCCCTGTACCCCCCGGCGTCGCCCACCCTCCGATCGCCTCAGGCCCGCCGCGTCTCGGCCAGGAAGCAGCCGAACTCGACGGCCCGTACATGCACCGCCGACACCCGCGGGTCCCCGTACAGCTCGGCCAGCCCCTCCTCGATCGTCGGCTCGCCGTCGTTCAGCAGCCGCCCGCCGAGGATGTTGCCCTCGGCCGTGTACGCCCGCAGCACCCGCCGCTGGCCCCGGATGCCGTCCGCGATGCCGGGGCCGGTCCAGCCGTCGCACTCGTCGAGGTGGATGAAGACCGGGCCGACCTCGTTGTACGGGCCGGGTGTGGCACCCGTCTCCCGCGCCCAGCGGCGCAGCGGGGCGTAGGAGACGAGCGCGATGGTCTCGTGCGGCCGGCTCCGGCCCAGGCAGCAGCGCATCGGGCTGCCGCCCTCCTCGTCCTCCACCACCGCGCGAGGAGGGTTGCCCGCGTCATCGGTGATCCGCAGCTGCTTCAGCACCTCGGGCGCGATGGCCCGCATCTCATAGTTTTCGTCCATGCGGTCCAGACTGGCCGCTGGGCTTCCGGGGTGCTGGCGGGATTCGGACGAGGCGCTATCGACGAGGACGTCATCCGGCCGAAGCGCCGAGAACGCCGGCACCCGGAGAGCGTCCGCCGGATGTTCGCCAATACCGCCGGCCGTCCGCCGACTCTGCGCAAGCGCACCGCTCGAGATCGTTCGGAACTTTGTGGCCCAGCATGGCATCTGACCATCAGAAGGTGCCCCGACGAGAGGAGTTGTTCCGGATGGTGCGTCGAGTTCGTGTGCTGGTGCTGACCGCCTTACTGCTGGTGACAGGCGCGGTGATGTCGTCCGCGCCGGCCTCCGCCGTCATCGGCGGGTCGAAGAGTACCTACGGCCCGTGGGCGGTGCGCATGCTCGTCGACGGCAAACCGACGTGTACCGGGACGGCGGTCACACGACAGTGGATCATCAGCGCCTCGCACTGCTTCTTCGAGCAGGGGGAGCCGGTCGCCGACCGGCGGATCTCGTTCCGGGTCGGCAACCTCGACATGCGGAAGGGCACCACGGTCCACCCGGTGCGCGGCGCACGCGTGGGAAGCGCGCAGGCGGACATGATGCTCATCAAGGTCCCGACGATGAGGGTCCGCACGGCGCGCTTGGACACGGCCGGTGTCCACCGCGGTCAGGTCGTGCGGCAGTACGGGTGGGGCGCCACCTGCACCGGGGACGAGAACACCTGCCAGTCCCCCGTGCTCAAGCAGTCGGACCTGCGGGTCGTACGGCAGGACGACCCCCGTTGCGAGGGCTACACCGTGCCGGGCGGCTCGGACTTCTGCATGGAAAAGGTGTCCGGGATTCCCGCCGGCGGCGACTCCGGAGGCCCGGTGATGAGCATCGGCCCGCGCGGCACCGAAACCCTCCTCGGCGTCTTTGACGGCTCCGACCGGCAGAAGATCGCCGAGGCCGGGGAGGTCTCCCAACAACTTGCCTGGATCCGCTCAGTCACCCGGCGATAGCACAGAACGCGGGCAGGAGTGTACGCGCCGACACCCGTGTACGGCGTCTCGCCGTCCAGCAACTAGCCGCCGAGGACCTGGAAAGCCGACGGTATTCGGACGGAGTGCTGAGGTAAACGACGGTCTTGACAGGGGGATGGCGCTCCGTCAGATTCGGGCCCCAACATAGGACGTCCCACGTCCATATTGTCCCGCTATCCAGAAGGCTGGGTGTCGATGAGTCTTCCGGCTCCCCTTACCGGTGTCGTTCCGCCCCTGTGCACCCCCCTCACGCCCGCGGGCGAGGTCGACACGCGTTCCCTCGCCGCGCTCGCCGAGCGGCTGATCGACGCGGGGGTGAGCGCGCTGTTCGCGCTCGGCTCCAGCGGAGAGGCCGCCTATCTGAGCGACCGCGACCGCCGTACGGCCCTTACGGCGGTCATCGAGGCCGCCGACGGCCGGGTTCCCGTGCTCGCGGGGGCGATCGACATGACGACCGCGCGGGTGCTCGATCACGCCCGTACGGCGGCGGAGCTGGGCGCGGACGCGATCGTGGCCACCGCGCCCTTCTACACCCGCACCCACCCCCTGGAGATCGCCGACCACTTCCGGCGGCTGCGCGACGGGGTGGACAGGCCGCTGTTCGCGTATGACATCCCGGTCGCCGTCCACTCCAAGCTGACGCCCTCGACGCTGCTGCCGCTGGCCGCCGACGCCACGCTGGCCGGGGTCAAGGACAGCAGCGGGGACGACGGGGCGCTGCGGCGGCTGCTGGTCGAGGTCCGCCGGCGCGGCCTCGCCGACACCTTCACCGTGCTCACCGGATCCGAACTGTCGGTGGACGGCGCCCTGCTGGCGGGCGCCCATGGTGTCGTCCCGGGGCTGGCCAATGTCGATCCGGCCGGGTTCGTCCGGCTGTACGAGCACGCGCGCGCGGGGCGCTGGGAGCGGGCGGCCGCCGAACAGGACCGGCTGGCCGCGCTCTTCGCCATCACCGACACCGGGGATCCCACCCTCATGGGCGGCAGTTCCTCGGGCCTGGGCGGCTTCAAGGCCGCGCTGCGGCTGCTGGGCGTGATCGAGTGCGCGGACACCGCCGCGCCCCAGGTGCCGCTGGGCGAGGAGGCCGTCAAGACCGTACGTCAACTCCTTGAGGAGGGAGGGCTGTTGTCGTGACCGAAGCCGCCAAGGTGCCCTGGTACCGAGAGGTCTCACCCGGTCAGTGGAAGTCCCTGTTCGCCGCCTGGATCGGCTATCTGCTCGACGGTTTCGACTTTGTGCTGATCACGCTCGTCCTGACCGAGATAGCCGACGAGTTCGACCTGAGCACGGCGTCGGCGGCGAGCCTGGTCTCGGGCGCCTTCATCACCCGCTGGCTCGGCGGGGCGGTGCTGGGCGCGCTGGGCGACCGCTACGGCCGTAAGGCCGCCATGATCATCAGCATTCTGCTCTACTCGCTCGGCACCTTCGCCTGCGGGTTCGCCTGGAACTACATCAGCCTGTTCACTGCCCGCCTGGTGATTGGCATGGGCATGGCTGGCGAGTACAGCGCAAGCGCCACCTACGTCCTGGAGAGCTGGCCCGCGCGGCTGCGCAACCGCGCCTCCGGCTTCCTCATCTCGGGCTACTCGGGCGGCACCATCATCGCCTCCGAGCTCTACAAGTGGGTGGTGCCCCACTGGGGCTGGCGCTGGATGTTCTGGATCGGTGTGCTGCCGGTGCTGGTCGCCCTGTGGGTGCGGCGCGCGCTCCCGGAGGCAGGGGACTGGCACGAGGAGGTGGCGGCGGCGCGGGCGCGCCCGAACCCCTTCCGGCCGCTGTTCGCCGGACGCACCCGGGCGAGCGTCAACACGGCGCTGGCCGTGTCCGCGAGCGTGGCCCTGTTCCTGGTCTTCACCCCGGCGGGCGCGGGCTGGCGCTGGCCGCTGTCGATCCTGGCGGCGGGGTGCCTGTTCGCCTTCGCGGCCCAGCTCGGCGGACGGCGCCGCTGGCCGCTGTACGTGTCCCTGATGTGCACGGTCTTCTGCGCGTTCCTCTACAGCTGGCCGATCCAGGCGCTGCTGCCCACCTATCTGAAGGAGCAGCTCGAGTACTCGCCCTCCGAGGTCACCGATGTGATGTTCTACGCCGGGTTCGGGACCATGGCCGGCTGCTGGCTGGCGGGTTTCGTGGGCGACTGGCTCGGCACCCGGCGCGCCTACGCCGTGACCCTGCTCGCCTCGCTGGCCTTCGTCTTCCCGGTGTTCGCGGTGCAGGACTCGCTGGTCGGGCTGGGAGTGCTGCTGTTCTTCCTGCTCGCGCTGAGCCAGGGGATCTCCGGCATCCTGCCGAAGTACATCGCGGGCCACTTCCCGACCGGGAGCCGGGCGGCCTCGCTCGGCTTCGTCTACAACACCGGGGCGCTCGGCGGCGCGGTGGCGCCGGTGCTCGGCGCCCATCTGGCCGAGGGCATGTCCCTCGGAAGGGCGCTGGCGGTGCTCACCTTCGGACTGACGCTGGTGGTGATCGTGCTGGTCGGCGCCGATGTGCCGGGCCGGCTGGGCCGGCTGACCGATCCGCAGGGCGACGAGGACCATCTTGTGCCCGGACAGCCGCCGTCGATGGCGGGGCCCGACCCGAAGAAGACCTGATCCGAACCCCCGGTCGGCGCCACACCCGGCCCACCGCGCGCCCGCACGGCCGAACCCCCTTGCCGGTCCCGGGGATTGGTTATCCACAGGCCCAGGAGAGGGCTTGTGGAATGCGGGACGCGTTCTTAGCATCGGCGGTGTTACAGCGGTGGTGTCACACGATTGGGGGACGGAATGACGGTGGCGGAGGAAGAGGCGGCGAGCGGCCCGCTGGCCGGGGTGCGCGTGGTGGAGCTGGCCGGGATCGGGCCGGGCCCGTTCGCCGCCATGGTCCTCGCCGACCTCGGAGCGGACGTTGTGCGCGTCGACCGCCCCGGAGGCGCCGGGGGCCTGCGGATCGACCCGGCCTACGACCTCGCCAATCGCAACAAGCGCTCGGTGCTGATCGACCTGAAGGCCGACGGGGGCGCGGCCGTCGTGCTCGACCTCGTCGAGCGCGCCGACATCCTCATCGAGGGCTACCGCCCGGGGGTTGCCGAGAAGCTGGGCCTCGGCCCGGACGACTGCCTGGCCCGTAACTCCAAGCTGGTCTACGGCCGGATGACCGGCTGGGGGCAGGAGGGCCCGCTCGCCCGGACCGCCGGCCATGACATCGGCTATATCGCCGTCACCGGCGCCCTCAGCATGATCGGCGCCGCCGACGGCCCGCCCGTCGCCCCCGTCAACCTCCTGGGGGACTACGCGGGAGGCTCGCTCTATCTCGTCATCGGCCTCCTCGCCGCCCTGCACCACGCCCGCGCGGGCGGCCCCGGCCAGGTCGTGGACGCCGCGATCGTGGACGGCACCGCCCATCTGACCGCCGTCACCCACGGCATGATGGCCGCCGGCGGCTGGCGGGACCAGCGCGGCAGCAACCTCCTCGACGGCGGCTGCCCCTTCTACGGAACCTATGAGACCTCCGATGGCGGCTATATGGCGGTCGGGCCGCTGGAGCGCAAGTTCTACACCGAGTTCATCGAGCTGCTGGGGATCGCCGACCAGGCCCCGGCCCGCGATGACTTCGACAGCTGGACCGCGCTGCGCGCCGCCATCGCCGACCGGTTCAAGGAGCGCACCCGCGAGGAGTGGACCGCCGTCTTCGGCGCCTCGGACGCCTGCGTCGCCCCCGTACTGTCGCTGCGGGAGGCCCCGTCCCATCCGCAGCTCGCCGCCCGCTCCACCTTCCTCGACCACGGCGGGATCACCCAGCCCGCGCCCGCCCCGCGCTTCTCCGCCACCCCGGGCGCGGTGCGCCGCGCGCCCGCCCGGCCCGGGGCGGACGCCGACGAGGTGGCCCACGACTGGGGAGTCACCTCGCTCATCGAGGGAAACCCGTCATGAGCCCCATGTCTCCGCTTCCCGCCGGACCACTGAGCCGTCCCCGCGCCAACCCTCCCCTGAAAGGCCGCTGACGTGAGCACCGAAGCGTATGTGTACGACGCCGTCCGCACCCCGCGCGGGCGCGGGAAGGCCGACGGTGCCCTGCATGGCACCAAGCCCGTCGACCTGGTCGTGGGCCTCATCCATGAGCTGCGGCGGCGGTTCCCCGAGCTCGATCCGGCGGCGATCGACGACGTGGTCCTCGGTGTCGTCAGCCCGCTCGGCGACCAGGGCTCCGACATCGCCAAGATCGCGGTCATCGCGGCCGGGCTCCCGGACACGGTCGCGGGCGTCCAGGAGAACCGCTTCTGTGCCTCGGGCCTGGAGGCCGTCAACCTGGCGGCGGCCAAGGTCCGCTCCGGCTGGGAGGACCTGGTGCTCGCGGGCGGGGTCGAGTCGATGTCCCGCGTGAAGATGGGCTCGGACGGCGGGGCCTGGTTCGCGGACCCGATGACCAACTACGAGACCGGTTTCGTACCGCAGGGCATCGGGGCCGACCTCATCGCCACCATCGGCGGCTTCAGCCGCCATGACGTGGACAGCTACGCCGCGCTCTCCCACGAGCGGGCCGCCCGAGCCTGGAAGGAGGGGTACTTCGACCGCTCCGTCGTCCCCGTCCGCGACCGCAGCGGGCTGACCGTCCTCGACCAGGACGAGCACATCCGCCCCGGCACCACCCCCGAGACCCTGGCGGGTCTGAAGCCGTCGTTCGCCGCCATCGGCGAGGCGGGCGGCTTCGACGCGGTGGCGCTGCAGAGGTACCACTGGGTCGAGGCGATCGACCATGTCCACCACGCGGGCAACTCCTCGGGCATGGTGGACGGCGCCGCCCTGGTGGCCATCGGCAACCGCGAGGTCGGCGAGCGCTTCGGGCTGACACCGCGCGCCCGGATCGTCTCCGCCGCCGTCTCCGGCGCCGACCCCACCATCATGCTCACCGGCCCGGCTCCCGCCACCCGTAAGGCGCTCGGCAAGGCCGGGCTGACCATCGACGACATCGACCTGGTCGAGATCAACGAGGCGTTCGCGGCGGTGGTGCTGCGCTTCGTGGACGACATGGGGCTGAGCCTGGACAAGGTCAACGTCAACGGCGGCGCGATCGCCATGGGCCATCCGCTGGGTGCCACCGGCGCGATGATCCTCGGCACGGTGATCGACGAGTTGGGGCGGCGCGACGGGCGGTTCGGGCTGGTGACGCTGTGCGTGGGAGGCGGGATGGGCATCGCGACGGTGGTCGAGCGGCTCTAGGGGGCGTCCGACGGATCGTGCCGCCCGCGGCGGGCTGCTCCCCACCCCGACACCGTGTTGAGCCGAGCCGCCCTCAAGACACCGCCGTTCCCTCTCCTTCCCGCCCCGCCCCGCCCCGCGCCCCTTCGCCCTGGAGACCTCAGATGACCCACCCCACCACCGCCTCGGCCATCCGCTGGGAGCAGGACGACGAAGGCGTCGTCACCCTGGTGCTCGACGACCCCGGCCAGTCCGCCAACACCATGAACGCCGCGTTCATCGACTCCCTCGACGCGATCGCCGACCGCGTCGAGGCCGAGCGGGACGCCATCCGCGGCATCATCGTCACCTCCGCCAAGAAGACCTTCTTCGCCGGTGGCGACCTCAATGACCTCATCCAGGTCGGGCCCGGCCAGGCCCAGGAGGTCTACGAGAAGAACCTCCGCATCAAGCGCGCGCTGCGCCGGATCGAGACCCTCGGCAAGCCCGTGGTGGCCGCGATCAACGGTGCGGCGCTCGGCGGCGGGCTGGAGATCGCACTCGCCTGCCACCACCGCATCGCCCTCGACGCCCCCGGCGCTCGCATCGGCTTCCCCGAGGTCACCCTGGGCCTGCTCCCCGGCAGCGGGGGCGTCGCCCGTACCGTACGGCTGCTCGGCGTCACCGACGCACTGCTCAAGTGGCTGCTCCAGGGCACGCGATACAGCCCCCCGCGCGCCCAGGAGGCGGGGCTGGTGCATGAGGTCGTGACCTCCCGCGAGGAGCTGCTGACCCGGGCGCGCGCCTTCATCGCCGCCCACCCCGAGTCGGCCCAGCCCTGGGACGACAAGGACTACCGGATTCCGGGCGGCACCCCGGCGCAGCCGAAGTTCGCCGTCAATCTGCCCGCCTTCCCGGCCAATCTGCGGAAGCAGCTGAACGGCGCGCCCTACCCGGCGCAGCGCAATATCCTGGCCGCCGCCGTCGAGGGGTCCCAGGTCGACTTCGAGACCGCGCAGACCATCGAGGCCCGGTACTTCACCGAGCTGGTCGTCGGCCAGACCGCCAAGAACATGATTCAGGCGTTCTTCTTCGAACTGCAGGCGGTCAATTCCGGTGTCAACCGGCCTCAGGGGATCGAGCCCAGCCAGGTCCGCAAGGTCGCGGTGCTGGGCGCCGGGATGATGGGCGCGGGCATCGCGTTCGCGTGCGCCAAGGCGGGTATCGAGGTCGTCCTGAAGGACGTGTCCGTGGAGGCCGCCGCCAAGGGCAAGGCGTACTCCGAGGGACTGCTGGCCAAGGCGCTCGCCAAGGGCCGGACCACCGAGGCCAAGCGGGACCAGCTGCTGGCCCGGATCACCCCGACCGCCGATCCGCGCGACCTCGAGGGCTGTGACGCGGTCATCGAGGCGGTCTTCGAGGACCCGGCGCTCAAGCACAAGGTGTTCCAGGAGATCGAGGGCGTCATCGCCCCGGATGCGCTCTTGTGCTCCAACACCTCCACCCTCCCCATCACCCTGCTCGCGGAAGGGGTGCAGCGCGCCGAGGACTTCATCGGGCTGCACTTCTTCTCGCCCGTCGACAAGATGCCGCTGGTCGAGATCATCAAGGGCGAGCGCACCGGCGACCAGGCGCTGGCCCGCGCCTTCGATCTGGTGCGGCAGATCAGCAAGACCCCCATCGTGGTCAATGACTCGCGCGGCTTCTTCACCTCCCGCGTCATCGGCCACTTCCTCAACGAGGGCGTGGCGATGGTGGGGGAGGGCATCGACCCGGCCTCCGTGGAGCAGGCAGCCGCCCAGGCCGGATACCCGGCCAAGGTGCTCTCCCTGATGGACGAGCTGACCCTCACCCTGCCGCGCAAGATCCGCGAGGAGACGCGCCGGGCGACCGAGGAGGCGGGCGGCGAGTGGCGGCCGCATCCGGCCGACGCGGTGATCGACCGCATGGTGGAGGAGCTCGGGCGCCCCGGCCGCAGCGGCGGCGCGGGCTTCTACGACTACGACGCGACGACCGGCAAGCGCGCCGGGCTGTGGCCGGGGCTGCGCGAGCACTTCGCACCGGGCGGCTCCGGAGACGCCGCGCGTGAGGGCACCCGCATCCCCTTCGAGGACATGAAGGAGCGGATGCTCTTCTGCGAGGCCATCGACACGGTGCGGCTGCTGGAGGAGGGCGTGCTGACCTCCGTCGCCGACGCCAACATCGGCTCCATCCTCGGCATCGGCTTCCCCGGCTGGACGGGCGGGGTGCTGCAGTACATCAACGGATACGAGGGCGGCGTGGCCGGTTTCGTGGCCCGTGCCCGGCAGCTGGAGGCGGCGTACGGGGAGCGGTTCGCCCCGCCCGCGCTGCTGGTGGAGAAGGCGGAGCGCGGGGAGCGCTTCACGGACTAGGGGGCCGTACGGCGGGCCATGTGGCGGAGCCGCATGTCGACGCTTTCCCCTCCCCGCCCCTTCCCGCAACCGGGGCCCGGCCCCGGCCCCCGCCGGGGCTCCGCCCCTGGACCCCGCTCCTCAAACGCCGGAGGGGCTGGATTGACGGGCCGGCCGGTCCGGCCCGTCAGCGGCAGGTCCGCCCGGCCCGTCAGCGCGGGCCGAGATGGCGTTCGAGCCGCTCGGCCACCCCCGGGCACCGCTCCCGGGTGATGTCCAGGAAGGCCGCCAGCACGGGGGAGCGGTCGTGGGCGCGGAACGACATCACCAGCTCCGGCAGTTCCACCCGCGGACTCACCTCGCACACCCGCACGTCCGGCCGCGCCGCCACCCGCAGACACGCGGGGCCGAGCCCCACCCCGACCCCGCACGAGGCCAGCCCGATGATGGTGTGCGCGTCCCATGCCTCCGTGACCCCACCGGCCCGCGCGGGCACGTCGGCGCCCTCGCCCAGCAGCCCGGCCAGCCAGGCGGCGACCGTCGGCTCCTCCTCCGCGGGCGCGACGATCAGATGCTGCCCCTTGAGCTGCTCGAGGCTCACCTTGGCCTGTCCGGCGAAGGGATGGGCGGCCCCGACGACCGCCACCAGATGGTCCCGGCCGACCGTGACCGACACCAGATCCTCGGCACCGGCGCCCCGGGGCGCCCCGCGCCCGATGGCGAGGTCCAGTTCGCCCGCGAGCAGCGCCGCCGTGGACCGGCGGGTGGACATCTCCTGGAGCCCCAGCCGCACCTCGGGGCGGTCGCGGATGAACGTGCCCAGCACGGACGGCAGAAGCTCCAGCAGCGCCGAGCCGATGAAGCCGAGCCGCAGCCGCCCCGTCTCGCCCCGAGCCGCCCGGCCCGCGTCCGACACGGCGGCCGACATCTCGGCCAGCGCCCGGCGCGCCCTGGCCAGGAACGCCTCGCCCGCGGCGGTCGGGAACACTCCGCGCGCCGTACGGTCGAAGAGCCGCGCGCCCAGCTCCCGCTCCAGCGCCGCGATCTGCTGGGACAGCGGGGGCTGGGCGATACCGAGGGCGGCCGCCGCCCGTCCGAAGTGCTGATGCTCGGCCAGCGCCAGGGCGTAGCGCAGATGACGTGACTCCATCGGGCCGAGGATAGCCGAGGCCATATTCAGGAGATATCGGCGACGGGGTAGTCAGATATGAGGGTGGATAACGCCTGGCCGTGCCGGTGGACTGTCCCCATGAGTGCCACGAGCCCCAGAACCCCTCTCACCGATTCCCACCCCGGCCCGGTTCCGTCCGGCACCGTGTTCGTGCTGGTCCACGGCGCCTGGCACGCCTCCTGGCAGTGGGCGTCCACCCAGCGCGCCCTGGCCCGGCTGGGCGCGGCGAGCCTCGCCGTCGATCTGCCGGGGCACGGCTTCGAGGCCCCGCTGCCCTCGGGCCTCCTCCTCCCCGGCCAGCCGGGTCTGGCGACCGAGAAGTCGGCGCTGGCCGGGGTGACCCTGGAGGAGTGCGCGGAGGCCGTCGTCGCCGCGCTGCGGTCGGTCCGGCGGTATCCGAAGGTCGTCCTGGTCTCGCACAGCGCCGGTGGCGCCCCCGCGTCCCTGGCCGCGGAGCGGGCGCCCGAGCTCGTCGACGAGCTGATCCATCTGTCGTCCTTCGTTCCGGCCGGGCGCCCGCGCTTCGCCGACTATCTGACGTCCCCCGAGCAGACCGCGACCACGCGGGGGCAGGGGCTGATGCTGGGCGACCCGGAGGCCATCGGCGCGTTCCGGATCAATCCGTGCTCCGCCGATCCGGCGTATGTGGAGGAGCTGCGGCTGGCCTTCTACGACGACGTCCCCGCCGAGTCCTTCGCCCGCTGGCACCAGGCCCTGAGCCCGGATCTGCCCTTCGCGGTGCCGACCACCCCGATCACCCTGACCCGGGAGCGGTGGGGCCGGATCCCGCGTACCTTCATCCGGTGCGCCGAGGACTGGGCGTGCACCCCCGCGATGCAGGATCTGATGATCGCGGAGGCCGACGCGGCCATGCCGGATCAGCCCTTCACCGTGCGGCCGCTGCCGGGCAGCCACTCGCCGTTCGCCGCCCGCCCCGACGAGCTCGCCGCCGCGCTGACCGGCGGCCGCTGACCAGCCGGTTCCCCCGGGGTGGCCGCCGCGCCGCCCCCGGGCCCGCTCAGTCCGCCCCGGGCCCGCTCAGTCCGCCCCCGGGCCCGCTCAGTCCGCGTCCTGCCCGTACCAGGCCCGCAGCTCCTGCTTCATCGACCGCTGGAACGCGATCACCAGCGCCTCCACCACCAGCGGCTGCATATGGGCCGACAGCGACTTCTTCGCCTGCATCCGCTCCGGTCCGCTCCCGGACTCGTGATCGCGCTCGGGCCCCCACACCTCGTCCCGGAACAACCGGCTGAGCTCGCGCGCCGCGGAACGGGTGTGCTCCAGGACGACCGCGTGGGCCGTGCGTATCGACTCCAGCTCGATCGGCGCCTCCAGCAGCCGCAGCCCCAGATGGAGCACCTTGGGGTCGATCCGGAACCGATCCGGGTCGTCGGTGCGCTCCAGTGCGTCCAGTGCGGCCAGCCGGTCGATGTCCTCCTCGGTGAGCTCCCGCCCGGCCCGTCGGTCCAGCTGCTCGCGGGTCGCCTCCTCGGGGGCGTCCGGGCCCCAGGAGGCGACCAGGGCGCGGTGGATCGCCAGATCGTCCTCGCTCAGATCCGGTGGCAGTTGGCTCAGATAGCGCTCGATGGCGGACAGCGTCATGCCGTGGCGCTGCAACTGTTCGATCAGCGCCAGCCGGGAGAGGTGCTCGGAGCCGTAGTGGCCGACCCGGCGCGGGCCGATCACCGGTGGCGGCAGCAGTCCCCGGGTGCTGTAGAAGCGCACGGTGCGCACGGTCACCCCGGCGCGGGCCGCCAGCTCGTCGACGGTGAGGGTGGGTTCCTCGGTGCCGGGGGTGGTCATCGGTCGTGCCTCGCTTCCGCGTCGTCCTGCTCCGCTGTGCTGCTGCCCGATCGGGTTCATCAGTATTGCTGTCGCATCATCGCTGTGAAACCTCCCACCGCCACACGGTGAACACCGGGATCGGTAGGACCTGTTGACGCTCTCTTTACCGATGAATAGCGTGCGACGCCGTTCAGCTGTGTTGGTTTTCTTCCGAATCTGTGAGGTGGGGTCGGATTGAGCTCGGAACGCGGCAGGTATCGAATACGGCGATTGATCGGGGCGGTGCTGGCCATGACCACCGCCGTCGGTCTCGGTCTCACGGCCGCGGACACGGCCGTCGGGAGGTCGCCGGACGCGGGCAAGTTCCCCGCCGATGTGCACACCTATCTCGAGGACCCGGAGCGCACCGGCGAGGGCCAGGAGCCCCCGCACACCCGGCTGCGACCGGACGGGCCCGACCGCGCGCGGTGGGAGCGCAGCCTGGACGGATCCTGGCGGTTCGCCCTGGCCGACCGGCCGGAGAACGCCCCGGGCGGCTTCTGGAAGGACGGCTACGACGCCTCGGCGTGGCAGCGCGTCCAGGTCCCGCACACCTGGCAGACCGACGACCTCGACCATCCGGTGTTCCGCAATGTGCAGAGCGAGATGGCGCCCGACGATCCGCCCAAGGTGCCCCGTGACACCAACCCGACCGGGGCGTACATCCGTGACGTCACCGTGCCCCGGAACTGGGACGGGCGGCGGCAGGTGATCCGCTTCGACGGGGTCACCTCCGGCTGGTTCCTGTGGATCAACGGCCACTACGTCGGCTACGACCAGGGCGGCTATGTGCCCGCCGAGTTCGATGTGACCGACTATCTGCGGCCCGGCGCCACCAACCGGATCGCCATCCAGGTGCACCGCTGGAGCGCGGGTTCGTATCTGGAGGACTACGACCAGTGGCGCTACGCGGGCATCTTCCGCTCCGTATCGCTGTACTCCACGCCGACGACCCGGATGGAGGACGCGTACGTCACCAACGATCTCGACGCCTCCTACCGGGACGCCACCCTGCGCACCGAAGTGGACATCGCGCGTACCGGAAGCGACAAGAGCGGACCGCACCAGGTCACCGGTGTGCTCTACGACCCCAAGGGGCGCGAGGTACGGCGGCTGACGGCCGAGGAGGAGGCCGGGAAGGCGGAGCTGACCGGGCAGATCGCCCATCCCGCCAAATGGTCGGACGAGACGCCGAACCTCTACGCACTGGTGCTCACCCTGCGCGATCCGGAGGGCAAGACGGTCCAGACCGTGCGCCAGAGCGTCGGATTCCGTGAGATCGAGGTCAAGGACAAGCAGCTCACGCTCAACGGCAAGCGGATCCTGATCCGTGGCGTCAACCGCGCCGAGACCGACCCGGCCACCGGACGCCATGCCACCCGCGCCCGGATGGAGCAGGACATCCGGCTGATGAAGCGGCTGAACGTCAACGCGATCCGCACCTCGCACTACCCCTCGGACCCGTACCTCTATGAGCTCGCCGACCGCGAGGGCATCCTGATCGACGACGAGATGGAGGTCGAGACCCACAGCCACGAGAACTGCCCGGACGACTGCCTGGCCGAGCGCCCCGAATGGCAGAAGGCGTTCCTCGAGCGCCACCAGGGCATGGTGGAGCGCGACAAGAACCACCCCAGCGTGATCATGTGGGACACCGGGAACGAGGCCGGGCTGGGCAAGGCGCACTACGCGATGGCGAAGTGGACCCGGGCGAACGAGCCCACCCGCCCGCTCTACCACCAGTCCAACAGCCCCGACGGCGACGCCCCCTACGCGGACATCGCCGGGCCCCGCTACCCCACCCCGGCCTCCCTGGAAACCAAGGCCAAGACCTTCACCAAGCCCATCGTGATGGGGGAGTACGCCCACGCCATGGGCAACAGCCTGGGCAACTTCCGCGAGTTCTGGGAGGTGATGCGCGCCTACCCCAGCGCCCAGGGCGGCTTCATCTGGGACTGGGCCGAGCAGAACATCCGCCGTCCGCTGATCACCACCCCCGACTCCTCGGGCCATGACATCGCCGCCTCCCTGTCCGGCAAGCCCAAGGTGGTCGACGGCTACGGGGGGAAGGGCAAGGCGCTGTATCTGTCCGGTCTTGACGACTTCGTGGAGACCTACCGCGATCCGAAGCTCGACCTCACCGGCACCGCCGTCACCCTCGACGCCCGCGTCAAACCGGCCGAGCCCTGGACCGGGGACTTCACCATCGTCAGCAAGGGCGACCAGTACGTCCTGCGGATGAAGGACGAGGACACCCTCGAATTCACGATCACCAGCGGCGGCAAGCCCCGCACCGTCACCGCCCCCGTGCCCGACGGCTGGACCGGCGCCTGGCACCGGGTCACCGGCACCTACGACGGCAGCGCGCTGCGTCTCTATGCCGACGGTAAGGAGCTCGCCAAGACCGAGTGGAGCGGGCACATCGACTACACCGGCTTCGACCTCGGCGTCGGCCGGAACAACGACACCATGGAGGACGGCTGGACCGGCCGCACCGCCAAGGGCACCATCGACCAGGTCCGGGTCTACGACACGGCGCTCGGCGCGGAGCGGCTCGCGGCCGGCCAGGACCCCGAGCGCGACGCCCTGATCGCCCTGAACTTCGACGACTTCACCCGTAAGGGCAGCTATCTCTCCTACGGGCTCTATGAATCCGGTGTGGACGGCCTGGTCACCGCCGACCGCGACCCGGAGCCCGAGACCGCGCAACTGGCCTGGGTGCAGGCGCCCATCCGCATCACCGACCCGGGCGGCGAGGGCGCCCGCACCGGCAGGGTGAAGGTCACCAATGAGCGCGCCTTCACCGGCACCGACGACCTCCGGCTGCGCTGGACGGTGACCGAGGGCACGCGGACCGTCGCGAACGGCACCCGCGCCCTGGACGTCGGGCCCGGCGAGAGCGCCACGGTCCAGCTCCCCGCCCCGCCCGCCAACCCCGGCGGCTACGAGCGTCACCTCACCGTCCAGGCCGTTACCGCCCACGACACCGACTGGGCGAAGGCCGGGCATGTGGTGTCCTTCGGCCAGTTCGCGGTCGGCGGCGACAAGGTGCCCGAGCCCGCCCCCGCCCCGGCGGCCGAAGGCCCCGCCAAGGCCGTCGAGAGCGGCGAGGCCGTACGGGTCAGCGGCGAGGGCTTCCGCTACACCTTCGGCAAGAAGGAGGGCACGCTCACCTCGATGCGGGTGGCGGGCCGCGAACTGCTCCGCTCCGGCCCCGAACTGGATGCCTGGCGCGCCCCGATCAGCAATGAGCGCTCCGACTGGGGCACCGCCGAGGGCAAGCGCTGGCGCTCGCTGGGTCTCGACCGGCTGCGCACCACCGTCGACGGGGTCGAGGTGACCCCCGGCGACGACGGCACGGTCACCGTCACCGTCCGCTCCACGGCCGCCGCGCCCGATGTGACCGGCGCGTCCTTCGGACAGACCGTGGCCTACCGGGTCGACGGCGCGGGCCAGGTCCGGATCCGGCACCAGGCCGAGGCGCGCGGCGACTTCCGTACCCTGCCCTATCTGCCCAGGATCGGCCTCAAGCTGAAGGTGCCCGAGCGGTACGGCACCTTCCGCTGGTACGGACGCGGACCGGTGGAGAACCTCAACGACCGTAAGGACGGCACCCCCATGGGCGTCTGGTCCTCCTCGGTCGAGGACCAGTACGTGGAGTATCTGAAGCCCCAGGACCACGGCAACCACGACGATGTGCGCTGGGCGTCCCTCACCGACCGCGGTGGCGCCGGACTGCTGGTCTCCGGCGACCTGGAGGCGGGCGCCAGCGCGTACGACGAGCTCGACCGCGCCGCCTACCCGCACTTCCTCAAGCGCAACGACGGCTGGAACACCCTGCACGCCGACCACGCGGTCACCGGCGCGGGCGACACCCCCAACCCGGTGCGCGACCAGTACCGGGTGAAGGCCGACGGCGCCTACGACTACACGCTCACCCTGCGCCCGCTCGACGGCGGCACGAGCGCGCACACTGGAACAGGAGGGAAGTAACCGCACCACCGATGGACCCATGAGCACGCAGAGCCCCCGCCACACCGCCGAAGGCCACGATCCGCCCCCCGCGGGCGGCATCCTGTGGGCCGTGGCGGGGGAGCTGCGCAGCGTGCTCGCCCTGCCGGCCGCGATGACCATGCAGGTGGCGCATCCGGCCGTCGGGGCGGGCGTGGACCAGCACTCCGTCTTCCGCACCGACCCCTGGGGGCGCGGGGAGCGCTCCCTGCGGTCGGTGCAGCTGTGGGTGTACGGCGGCGCGGAGGCCGAGGCGGAGGGCCACCGGCTGCGCAGGCTCCACGCGTCCATACAGGGCGTGGACGCGCACGGCCGCCCCTACCGGGCGCTGGACCCGCCCGTCTACGCGTGGGTGCACGCCACCGGCTATCCCGTCTATCTGCGCGCCCAGCGCTATCTGGGCACCCGCCCCTTCACCGCGGCCGAGGAGCGGCAGCTGTACGGGGAATGGCTGCGGATCGGGCGGGTGCTGGGCAACGACGAGCGCGAGTTGCCGGGATCCGTCGAGGAGTTCTGGCCCTACTACCACGCGATGGTGCGGGAACGGCTGGAGCCGACCGCCGTCGCCCGTGAACTGGCCGCACCCGACGCGGCCGTGCCCGCGCCGGACGCGCCGCCGCTCCGTCCGCTGTGGCCGCTGCTGCGCCCGCTGTTCACCCGCTTCCGCGCGTTCCTCACCGTCGGGCTGATGCCGCCGGACGCGCGGGAGGCGATCGGGCTGGAGTGGACGCGGGGGCAGGAGCGGCGGCTGCGGTGGTTCGGGACGGCCGCGCGGGTGGTGGTCCCGCTGCTGCCCGAGCGGCTCCGCTACCTCCCCATCGCCCGCGAGGCCCGCCGCCGCGCCCGCGCCGGAGAGCCGTGATCAACGGCTTTCCGTGGTGCGTGGCGCATGACGTGGCGCATGACGTGGTGCCTGGCTTGGCGCCTGGCTTGGTGCCGCGTGATGAGGCTTTGAGGGCCCCGGCCGGGGGGTGGAGGCCCCGGCCGGGGCCCGGGGGGCTCAGCGTCCGTGGGCGCTGTGGGTGTCCTGGATCCGCTGCCACGACTTCGGCCGCACCGGCGCCTTGGCCGGGCTCACCTCCGCCGCCCGCGCCTGTGCGGCGGCCGGCTTCGACGGGGTGAACAGCCAGGTGTCGAAGAGCGAGGCCAGCGGCTTGCCCGAGACCTTCTCCGCATAGGTCACGAAGTCCTTGACGGAGGCGTTCCCGTACCGGTGCTCCGCCGTCCATCCCTTCAGGATCGCGAAGAAGTCCTTGTCGCCGATGTGGTTCCGCAGCGCCTGGAGGGCCAGCGCGCCCCGGTCGTACACCGCGTCATGGAACTGGTTCTCCGCCCCCGGGTTGCCCGGCTCGACCTTCCAGAAGGGGTCGTCGGCCGGGTAGGAGGCGTAGGTGTAGTCCGCCAGTTCCTGTGCGGTGCCCTCGCCCTCCTTCTCCGACCACAGCCACTGTGCGTAGCTGGCGAAGCCCTCGTTGATCCAGATGTCCCGCCAGTCCTTCAGCGAGACGCTGTCGCCGAACCACTGATGGGCCAGCTCATGCACGACCAGCGAGGTGTTCGCGCCCTTGGCGAACCCCTTCGGGCTGTAGAACGGCCGGGTCTGGGTCTCCAGCGCGTAGCCCGTGGGCACGTTGGGCACATAGCCGCCCAGCGCGTCGAAGGGGTACGGGCCGAAGACCGTGGACTCCCAGTCCACGATCTCCGCCGACCGCTCCACACTCGCCCGCGCCGCCCCCGCGTTGTCCCCGAGGTCCTTGCTGTAGGCGTTGATCACCGGCAGGCCGTTGGCGGTGGTGTCCGTCGTGATGTCGAACTTGCCGACCGCCAGCGTGGCCAGATACGTGGCCTGCGGCTTGCTGGAGCGCCAGTTGTAGCGGGTCCAGCCCAGCTGGGAGCTGGTCGACTGCAGGGTGCCGTTGCTGATCGCCTGCGTTCCGTCCGGCACCGCCACCGACACGTCGTAGGTGGCCTTGTCCAGCGGATGGTCATTGCTCGGGAACCACCACCACGCCGACTCCGGCTCATTGGCCGCGATCCCGCCGTCCGGGGTGCGCAGCCAGGAGGTGAAACCGCTCGCCACGACCTTCGAGGGCGTGCCGCTGTAGCGCACGACCACGGTGAAGGGGCGGTCGGAGGTGAGCGGCGCGGCCGGGGTGATCTCCAGCTCATGGTCGCCGGTCGCCTTGAAGGCGGCCTTCTTCCCGCCCACCAGCACCTCGCTCACATCGAGCGCGAAGTCCAGGTTGAACCGGGACAGATCCTGCCGGGCGTCGGCCACGATCGTCGCCGTGCCCTCCAGCCGGTCCGTCTTCGGCTGGTACTTCAGCCGCAGGTTGTAATGGGAGACGTCGTACCCGCCGTTGCCGTACGAGGGGTAGTAGGAGTCCCCGATGCCGGGGGCGCCCGGCGTGGCATCGGCCGCCGATGCCGGGATCGCCAGCAGCAGGCAGGCCGCGGCCGCGCCCGGGACGAGGAGTCTGTGGTGACGCACGAGTCCTCCAACTCGTAGGGGAGAACGATCACTCGTGACCTTATGTACTCCTCACACGCACCTCACGTCCATCACGCCGTCCGACATCCAATCGACATCCGGACGCAACGCGTATCGACTCGGACATGCCCAGGACACGTATCGCCCTCTTCTGTACAGGAGTTGACTCGCGCTACCGTCCGCCCGTGCTGCTACAGACGCGGAGATCCCGCATCCCCTGGACCACACTCGTGCTGTCGGCGGTCACCGCGCTGGTCGCCGCCGTCGTATCGCTGCTGCCACCGCTCGGTGCCCCGGCCGCCCACGCCGCCTCCGCCGCGCAGAGCAGATCGGACGGCAAGGCAAAAAGCCCATCAGAAAGCAGACCCGTCTACTCCTACGAGAACGCCATCCGCGAATCCGTATGGGTGGACACCACGATCGACGGCGACGCGGACGGACGGACCGACCGGGTCGCCGTCGACATCGTGCGGCCGCGCGAACCCGCCGCTCAGGGCCGCCGCGTCCCCGTCATCATGGACGCCAGCCCGTACTACTCCTGCTGCGGCCGCGGCAACGAGAGCCAGACCAAGACCTATGACGCGGCCGGGAATCCGGTCCGGTTCCCGCTCTTCTACGACAACTACTTCGTACCGCGCGGCTACGCCACCGTCCTGGTCGACCTCGCCGGAACCAACCGCTCCGACGGCTGTGTGGACGTCGGCGGCCGCTCCGACATCCTCTCCGCCAAGGCCGTGGTCGACTGGCTGAACGGCCGCGCGACCGCGTACCGCACCCGCACCGGCGGGCAGACGGTCAAGGCGAGCTGGACCAACGGCGCCACCGGCATGATCGGCAAGAGCTATGACGGCACCATCGCCAACGGGGTGGCCGCCACCGGCGTCAAGGGGCTCAAGACCGTCGTGCCCATCGGCGCCATCTCCTCCTGGTACGACTACTACTTCGCCAAGGGCGCCGCGCTCTTCGACTCCGGCCCCGACGGGCTTTCGGACGCCGTCGAGAGCGATGACGCCCGCGCCCGTTGCGCCGCCGTACAGAAACGTCTCGTCGAGGGCGCCCCGCGCAACGGCGACTGGACCGATCTGTGGACCGACCGCACCTACGTACCGGACGCGGACAAGGTGCGGGCCAGCGTCTTCGCCGTCCACGGGGCGCAGGACCTCAACGTCCGCACCAAGCACCTCGGACAGTGGTGGAACGCCCTCGCCGACGCGGGCGTCGAGCGCAAGATCTGGCTCTCGCAGACCGGGCATGTCGACCCGTTCGACTACCGGCGCGGGGAGTGGGTGCGCACCCTGCACCGCTGGTTCGACCACTACCTCCTCGGCGTCGACAACGGCATCGAACGCGAGCCGATGGCCGATGTCGAGCGCGCCCCCGACCAGTGGTCCACCGACCCTGTCTGGCCCCCCTCCGGCACCCGGCAGACCACCCTGCGCCCGCGCGGCGGCGCCACGGCGGGAGTGGGCGTGCTCGGCACGGAGCGAGCCGAGCCCGGCGCCACCGAGACTTTCACCGACGACCCCGCGCTGAGCGAGGCCGACTGGTCCGCGGCGATCGACACCCCGACGCCCGGCAAGGCGGGCTTCACCACCGGTCCGCTCACGAAGGACCTGCGGCTGTCCGGTTCCGGCACGGTCACCGTCACCGCCACGTCCTCCACCACCAGCGCCCATCTCTCCGCGGTCCTGGTCGACCTCGGCCCGGCCACCATCCGCGACTACACGGCGGCGGGCGAGGGGATCACCACCCTCGACCGGCGCACCTGCTGGGGCAGCGGCACGGAGGGCGACAGCGCCTGCTTCAAGGAGACCGCCGCCGACAAGGCGGACGTGGACTACACGGTCTTCAGCCGGGGCTGGGCCGACCTCGGTCACTCCGCGGACGACGGCAAGGGCCGCCCGCTGACCCCCGGCAAGGCGTACACCATCACCCTCGACCTCGCGGCGACCGACCATGTCGTCCCGGCCGGCCACCGCCTCGGTCTGATCATCGCCGGTACCGACGCGGGCCTCATCGAACCGCCGTCCACCACCCCGCGGCTGACCCTGGACCTGCCCCGCACCTCGGCCCGGCTGCCCCTGGTCGGCGGCGCCCCGAAGGCCGCGGCCGCCCCCTCGCGCACGGCGGCCACACCGCCGCTGAAGGGCGTACGGGCCCCGCACCACCGGACCCCGCTCCCGTCCATGCCCACCCACGGCTGACCCGCGCCGGTGGGTCCCCGCCGCCGCGCGGGGCCCACCGGCGTCGGGCCCGGCAGGACGCCGGCACCGATATCGCCCCCATCCCCTCACCTCAGGAGGTCGTTCGTGTTCGCGCGGTCACCCCTCATCCGCAGCGCCGCCTGCGGCGCGATCGGTGCGCTGCTGACCGGGTCGTTCCTCAGCGCGCCCGCGCGGGCCGAACAGCGCCCGCCGCGTACGGGGTTCGAGACCAGCCATGGCGCACGGTGGACCACCCAGGCCGAGGAGACGGACTTCCTCACGGCCGTCGACAAGGCCGCCCCGCGCGTCGCCGTCGACCGCATCGGCGCCACCGCGCAGGGGCGGCCGCTGCGGCTGGTGCGGATCGGCGCCCCGGCCGCGCCCGCCGATCCGGCCCGGGCGGCGCACGGCAACGTCCTGCTGCTGATCTGCTCCCAGCACGGGGACGAGCCCGCCGGCCGCGAGGCGTGTCTGTCCACCGTCCGCGACCTCGCCTACGCCAAGGACGGCCGGACGCGGCGCTTCCTGGAGCGCACCCAGGTGCTCGTCGTCCCGACCGCCAACCCCGACGGCCGTGCCGCCGACACCCGCGGCAACTCCGACGGCGTGGACATCAACCGCGACCACATCGCGCTCTCCACCGCCGAGTCCCGCGCGATGGCGGGCGTCATCCGCGACTGGCGCCCGGACACCGTCCACGACCTGCACGAGTACGGGGCGACCGCTCCGTACTACGTGAAGGACCTGCTGGCGCTGTGGCCGCGGAACCTCAACACCGCGAGCCCGGTGCACCGCGAGGCGCGCACCCTGTCGGACGCCTATGTGCGCCCCGGTGTCGAGGCCGCGGGCCACACCACCGGCGTCTACGGCATCTGGACCGACCCCGAGACCGGCGAGCCGGTCAAGCAGGTGGCGGGCGACGGCCAGGAGCGGATCCTGCGCAACACCGCGGGCGTCAAGGCTGCCGTCGGGCTGCTGGTCGAGACCCGGGTCGACCCGCTCACCGACGCCGAGAAGGCCGACCCCGCCCTCAACAACCGCCGCCGGGTGGGCTCCCACCTGGCGGCCCTGAACGGCACCTTCGACTTCATCAGCGAGCGGCGCGCCCGGATCGAGGCGGCCACGACGGCGGCACGGCTGGCCGGCTACGCGGACCGGGGCCCGGTCTACCTCGGCGGCGCCGACAACGAACCGCCGGAGGAGGACACGGTCCTCCAGGATCCGCCGTGCGGCTACTGGCTGGACGCCGAACAGTATGGTGAGGTGCGGGACGAGCTGGCCCTGCACGGGGTGACGGCGCGGAGCGTCAAGCGCGACGGAAGCGCCTTCGTACCGCTGCGCCAGTCGGCCCGCGCGCTGGTGCCGCTGCTGCTGGACGGCCGCGCCGCGTACCACCTCACCGAGGGGCAGCCGGTGGACGCATGCTGATATGACGCCCTGACGGCACACGAAAGCACCGGCCCCCATGGCCGGTTGGCATGCATCTCAGAGTCCTGGGTAGCCGAAAGTCCGTCAGATAAACCTTCAGTGAAAGGGCTCTTGCGTGCCGCAGACAGGTACAACCACGGGGGACGTCGGCGGCGATCCTCCGGTGACCGCGGATCCTCCCGGCTCCGACCCCGCCGGGCCCGATCGCACCCCCCGGACGGACCGCGTGGTCTTCGGCGTCTCCGCCGCGCTCACGCTGGCCTTCGTCGTCTGGGGGGCCGTGGCCACCGACACCCTGGAGAGCGTTTCCAACAGCATGCTCTCCGGGCTGATCCACAACGGCGGATGGGCCTTCGTCCTGACCGCGTCGGGATTCGTGATCTTCGCCCTCTGGCTGGCCATGAGCCGCTACGGCAAGATCACCCTCGGACAGGAGGGCGAGGAACCCGAATTCCGCACCGTCTCATGGGTCGCGATGATGTTCAGCGCGGGCATGGGCATCGGTTTGATGTTCTACGGCGTGAGCGAGCCGCTGTCGCACTTCATGACCCCGCCGCCCGGGACCGACCCCGGCAGCTCGGCCGAGAAGATGCAGACCGCGATGTCCACCACGCTCTTCCACTGGACGCTGCACCCCTGGGCCATCTACGCGGTCGTCGGCCTGGCCATCGCGTACAGCACCTTCCGCCGCGGCCGCCGGCAGACCATCAGCGCGGTCTTCACGCCCCTCATGGGCTCCAAGAACGCCAACGGCTGGGGCGGCCGGGTCATCGACATCCTGGCCATCTTCGCCACGCTCTTCGGCTCCGCCGCCTCGCTCGGACTCGGCGCGCTGCAGATCGGCAGCGGTATCGAGGTGCTGGGCTGGAAGAACGACGTGGGCACCGGGCTGCTGGTCGCCGTCATCGCGATCCTTACGGTCGCCTTCATCGCGTCCGCCGTCTCCGGTGTCGAGAAGGGCATCCAGTGGCTGTCCAACATCAATATGGTGCTGGCGCTCTTCCTCGCGGTCTTCGTCTTCGTGGCGGGGCCGACCATCGTCATCCTCGACATGGTTCCGACCTCCATGGCCTCCTACGTCGGCGACCTGGCGCAGCTGGCCGGCCGCACCGAGGCGACCGGCGGCGAATCGGTCGCGTCGTGGCTGGGCGACTGGACCGTCTTCTACTGGGCCTGGTGGATCTCCTGGACGCCGTTCGTCGGCATGTTCATCGCCCGGATCAGCCGGGGCCGCACCATCCGGCAGTTCGTGGGCGGCGTCATCCTGGTGCCGAGCACGGTCAGCCTGATCTGGTTCGCCATCTTCGGCAGTTCGGCGATGAAGCTGCAGGACATGGGCCGGCTCGGCGACGACTCCACCCCCGAAGGACGGCTGTTCGCGGTTCTGCACGAGTACCCGATCGCCACGGTCATGAGCGTCCTGGTCATGATCCTCGTCGGCATCTTCTTCGTCTCCGGCGCCGACGCGGCGTCCATCGTGATGGGCACGCTCTCGCAGAAGGGCACCTTCGAGCCGACCCGCTTCGTCGTCGTCTTCTGGGGCGTGGTCACCGGCGCGGTGGCGGCCGTCATGCTGCTCATCGGCGGTGGTGAGGACGACGCCCTGACCGGGTTGCAGAACCTGACGATCCTGGTGGCGGCGCC
Organism: Streptomyces endocoffeicus; assembly: GCF_016741935.1. GTDB lineage: Bacteria > Actinomycetota > Actinomycetes > Streptomycetales > Streptomycetaceae > Streptomyces > Streptomyces endocoffeicus. The sequence continues at coordinate 283,908 of NZ_JAERRG010000013.1, forward strand.
CTTCACCCTGGTGATGGTGGGGCTGTGCTGGGCGCTGATGAAGGATCTGCGCCGCGATCCGCTGATCGTGCGGGGCGAGAGGGGCGAGGAGGCCGTCGAGATGGCGGTCATCGCGGGTCACGAGAAGTACGACGGTGAGTTCGAGATCCGTATCGGCCCGGTGCGGAACGGCGACGGCGCTCTCCGTGACGACGTTGCCGAGGCCAAGAAGAAGTAGTGCCTCGGGAGGGCCGGGCCGATTCGGTCGGACCGGCCCTCCGCTCGTTCACCGTCCTATCAGCAGCCGGAATGCCTCCTCGGCGCAGCCCCAGGCGACCGTGACGCCCGCGCCGCCGTGGCCGTAGTTGTGGACGCAAGCCCCGCCGCCCGGCAACTCCTCCCGCTCCAGCCGCACCCGCGACCGCGCCGGCCGCAGCCCCACTCGGTGGGCCAGCACGCGGGCGTGGGCCACCTGGGGGTGGACGCGGGCGCAGCGTGCCACGATCGCCTCCGCCGTCGCGGGATCGGGCTCCAGACTCCAGGCGTTCTCCCGTGCGGTGCCGCCGAGCACCAGGCCGTAAGGCTGCGGCAGTGCGTACAGCGTGTCCGGCGAGTGGGGGTCCGCGGCCACCAGCCACTCCTCCACGCCCGGGTTCTCCACGACCACGAGCTGCCCCTGCACCGGGTGCACCCCGGCGTCGGGCACCAGCTCCCGGGCGCCCAGGCCCGTGCAGTTGACGACGAGCGGAGCGGCCCGGCCGGCCTCGGCGAGTGAGGTCACGGCCCGCTCCTCGACCCTTCCGCCCGCGGCCGTGAGGCGCCGCCGCAGATAGCCGAGGTAGGTCGGCATGTCGACCAGCGGAACGCGGGCCCGCAGGCCCACCGCGAAGCCGTCCGGCAGCTCGTCGGGGCGCCCCTGCCGCAGCCCCGGCACCGCCGTCGCCCACGGCCCCAGGTCCCCGGTGCCGATGCCCGCCTGAACCCCCTCGACCTGGCGGACGCCGGTCTCCGCGGGCCGCCGGGCCAGTGCGGTCAGGGTGTGCAGCGTCCGTACGGACCAGGTCGTCACCTGCTCCTCCGGCTCGATGCGGTACGGCCACCACAGCCCTCCGGCCACGGCCGACGTGGTGCGCCCGACCGGGTCGCGGGTCCACACCGCTACCCGCAGGCCGTCCTCGGCCAGCACGATGGCGCTGGTCAGGCCGATGACCCCAGCGCCGACGACGATCGCATCCCATGTCATGTGCGGAGGCTATCCCCGGGATGGCGGGGCCCGTCGGCCGTCCATGGCACTGGCCCGTCGGCCCTCCACGGCACTGGCCCGTCGGCCCTCCATGGCAGCGGCCCGTCCGTCCGTCCCCGCGTTCCGGATTCATCCCTTGTACCGGTGTGCGCAGGGCGAGTCGCGGCCATGGTGTCGCAAAGCGGGAATACTTGGGGCATGAACCCCGCGTACGTGACCTTCGGGCTGACGCCGGCGGTGCGCGCCGGCGGCGTCCTGGCCAATGGCGCGTACCACATACACCGCGATTTCCTGGACTTCGTGGTGGACGGCCAACCGCTGCTGCGCCGCCTCGCCTATCTCGACGCGGTCTCGTCGCTCGCCTCCGGGCTCGGCCCGTCCGTCTTCACCGAGCAGGTCCGCGGGCTGCTGCTGGAGACCGACGCGCCGTTGGAGGGCGGCCGGTTCGTCATCTACGGCTGCCCGGAGTGCGAGGGGCTGGAGTGCGGCGCCGTCACCGCGGTGATCGAGCGCGACGGGGCGGACTTCGTCTGGCGGGATTTCGCCTGGCAGACGGACGGGAGTCCCGACCTCGACCTCAACGGTTACCACGGCATCGGCCCGTACCGCTTCCGCGGTGAGCAGTACCGCGCCGCCCTGGAGCGGCTGCTGCTCACCGACGGCGCGCACGAGGTCCCGACCGGCCCCCGGGTGTTGCTGATCGGGCAGCGCGCGGCCGTTCTCGCCAGACTCGCCGCGGCGCTGCGGCGCATCGGCATCGGCGCCGAGATCACTCTTGACGCGGTCGGGGCGCTCGCCGAGGAGCTGCGGAAGTACCGAGCGGTGGTCTTCGGCCGGACGGTCGGCCAGGAGGAGCGCGACGCCGTACGGGACGCCTTCGCGGCCGCGCGTTCCCAGGCCGTCCTGGTCACCGCGCTCGCCCCCATCGTCCCCGTGCTCGTCGCCCAGGTCGAACAGGCCCTGGAACGCACCCCCCGCGACCGCCGCCTCGTCGGCCTCACGGCGGACGGCGGCGAGGCGGTGGTGGAGGTGGCCTCCGAGTGCCGGGTGAGGCTGGTCGCCCACCGGCTCGACCGGCTCTCCCGCACCCGTGCGCAGGAGCTCTTCGACGCCCCGGTGGAGCCGGGGATCCATCGGATTCCCCTGGCGGCGAGGGCGGTGCGGGGCCAGTCGTTCGTGGTGGCCCGCACCAGCGACGTGGCTCTGGTGACGCCGGTGGCGCGCCGATAGGGCTCGCCCCGGGCCCGGTTCCCCTGCCCCGGGCGGGCTCCTCCGCCCCGGGAATCCCGCGGCGGGCCGCAGCCGGCGGCGACTAGGATCGGCCCTCTGATGACTGCCACTCTCGTCGCCAAGGACCTCACCGCCGCACACGGCGACCGCACCCTCTTCTCCGGGCTCGACCTCGTCGTCGCCCCCGGCGAAGTCATCGGGCTCGTCGGTGTCAACGGTGCGGGCAAGTCCACCCTGCTGCGCCTGCTCGCCGGTCTCACCGATCCCGAGCAGGGGGCCGTACGCCTCAGCCCGCCGCACGCCACGGTGGGCCACCTCCCGCAGGAGCCCGAGCGGCGGCCGGGGGAGACCGTACAGGGCTTCCTGGCCCGCCGCACCGGGGTCGCGGCCGCGCAGGCCGAGCTCGACGCCGCCACCCAGGCGCTCGTGGACGCCGCGCCGGGCGCGGACGACGCATACGCCACCGCCCTGGAGCGCTGGCTCTCCCTGGGCGCCGCCGACCTCGACGAGCGGGCCGGTGAAGTCGCCGCTTCGCTCGGGCTCGACATCTCCCTGGACCGCCCCATGACCGCCCTCTCGGGAGGACAGGCGGCGCGCGCCGGGCTCGCCTCGCTCCTCCTCTCCCGGTACGACGTCTTCCTGCTCGACGAGCCCACCAACGACCTCGACCTCGACGGACTCCAGCGCCTCGAGATCTTCGTACGCGGGCTGCGCGCCGGTACGGTGCTCGTCAGCCACGACCGTGAATTTCTCGCCCGCACGGTCGACAAGGTGCTCGAACTCGACCTCGCCCAGCAGCGGGTCAACCTCTACGGCGGCGGCTACGAGGCCTATCTGGAGGAGCGGGAGACGGCCCGCCGCCACGCCCGCGAACGCTACGAGGAGTACGCGGACACCCGCGCCACCCTGGAGGCCCGGGGCCGCACCCAGCGCGCCTGGATGGAGAAGGGCGTCAAGAACGCCCGCCGCAAGGCCACCGACGGCGACAAGATCGGGCGCAACGCCCGGGTCGAGGCCACCGAGAAGCAGGCCGCCAAGGCGCGCCAGACCGACCGGCTGATCGAGCGGCTGGACGTGGTCGAGGAGCCGCGCAAGGAGTGGGAGCTGCGGATGGAGATCGCCGCGGCGCCGCGCGCGGGTGCGGTCGTGGCGACCCTGCGTGGCGCCGAGGTACGGCGCGGCGACTTCCGCTTCGGCCCGGTCGACCTCCAGATCGACTGGGCCGACCGGGTCGCGGTCACCGGAGTGAACGGCTCCGGCAAGTCCACCCTGCTCGCCGCCCTCCTCGGCCGCCTCCCACTGGACGCGGGTGCGGCGGCGCTCGGCCCCGGTGTGGTGGTCGGCGAGGTCGACCAGGCACGCGCGCTCTTCTTCGGCCGCGAGTCGCTGCTGGAGGCCTTCGGCGCCGCGGTGCCGGAGCTGGTGCCCGCGGACGTACGGACGCTCCTGGCCAAGTTCGGCCTCAAGGCGGACCATGTGGTGCGGTCCGCCGCCACGCTGTCCCCCGGGGAGCGGACCCGTTCGGCGCTGGCGCTCCTCCAGGCGCGCGGGGTCAACCTGCTGGTTCTCGACGAGCCCACCAACCATCTGGACCTGGCGGCCATCGAGCAACTCGAGTCGGCGCTGGCCTCCTACACCGGCACCCTGCTCCTGGTCACCCACGACCGCCGCATGCTCGACGCGGTCCACACCACCCGCCGCCTCGCGGTCTCCGAAGGCCGCGTCATCGAGGCCTGACCCGCCGCTTCGCCGTCTCGGCGGGCCTCTCGGCGGGCCCGCGACCGGGTGGCGGCCTCGCGGGCCCGTGGCCCGCGCGGGGTGCCCCGCCCGCGGTGCGAACCCGGGGGCTCGCACCGCGGCCAGGGCGCGCCCGGCCCCGGGGCTACCGCTTCTTGGGGTCGAGCAGGCCCGCCCTCCGCAGGGCGTCCGCCATCGCGCCGTTCGCCGGGGCCGCGTCGCGGCCGCCGCCGCGCTGGCCGCCGCCGCGGGAGGAGCCGCGGCTGCCGCCCTGGCGCTGCTGTGGCGCGCCGCGCTTCGGGCCGCGCTCGCCCCGTTCGCGGCCGCCGCCGGACGGGGCGCCCGCCTCGTCGTCGAGCCGGAGCGTCAGCGAGATCCGCTTGCGCGGGATGTCGACGTCCAGGACCTTCACCCGGACGATGTCACCGGGCTTGACCACGTCCCGCGGGTCCTTGACGAACGTCTTGGACATCGCGGAGACGTGCACCAGACCGTCCTGGTGCACACCGACGTCCACGAACGCGCCGAACGCCGCCACATTCGTGACGACGCCCTCCAGGATCATCCCGGCCGACAGGTCGCCGATCTTCTCGACGCCTTCCTTGAAGGTCGCCGTTTTGAAGGCGGGACGCGGGTCGCGGCCCGGCTTCTCCAGCTCCTTGAGGATGTCGGTGACGGTCGGCAGACCGAAGGCCTCGTCCACGAACTCGTTCGGCCGCAGGCCGCGCAGCACCGAGGTGTTGCCGATGAGGGTGGTCACGTCGCCGCCCGCCGTGGTGGCCATCCGCCGCACCACCGGATACGCCTCGGGGTGCACGCTCGACCCGTCCAGCGGGTCGTCGCCGCCGCGGATGCGCAGGAAGCCCGCGCACTGCTCATACGCCTTGGGGCCGAGCCGGGCCACGTCCTTGAGCGCCTTACGGTTGCGGAACGGGCCGTTGGAGTCGCGGTGGGAGACGATGTTCTCCGCGAGGCCGGAGCCGATGCCCGAGACCCGGCTGAGCAGCGGGGCGGAGGCCGTGTTGACGTCCACCCCGACACCGTTCACACAGTCCTCGACGACCGCGTCGAGCGAGCGGGAGAGCTTCACCTCGGACAGGTCGTGCTGGTACTGGCCGACGCCGATCGACTTGGGATCGATCTTGACCAGCTCGGCCAGCGGGTCCTGGAGCCGACGCGCGATGGAGACGGCGCCGCGCAGCGAGACATCGAGCTCCGGCAGCTCCTGAGAGGCGAAGGCGGAGGCCGAGTACACGGAGGCGCCCGCCTCCGAGACCATCACCTTGGTGAGCTTCAGCTCGGGGTGCTTGCCGCACAGGTCGCCCGCCAGCTTGTCGGTCTCGCGGGACGCCGTGCCATTGCCGATCGCGATGAGCTCCACCTTGTGCTCACGCGCCAGCCGGGCCAGCTTGTCCAAGGCCTCGTCCCACTGGTTGCGGGGGACGTGCGGGTAGATCGTCTCCGTGGCCGCCACCTTGCCGGTCGCGTCGACCACGGCCACCTTCACGCCCGTACGGAAGCCGGGGTCGAGGCCCATCGTGGCGCGCGTCCCGGCCGGGGCGGCGAGCAGCAGATCGCGGAGGTTGGCGGCGAAGACCCGGACGGCCTCGTCCTCGGCGGCCTGGCGCAGCCGCAGCCGCAGATCGATGCCGAGGTGGACCAGGACGCGGGTGCGCCAGGCCCAGCGCACCGTGTCGGCCAGCCACTTGTCGGCGGGGCGGCCGCGGTCCGCGATGCCGAAGCGGTGGGCGATGGAGCGCTCGTAGGAGGTGGGGCCGATCTCCTCGGAGGGCTCCTCCGGCTCCAGGGCGAGGTCGAGGACCTCCTCCTTCTCACCGCGGAACATCGCCAGCACCCGGTGCGACGGGAGCTCGGTGAACGGCTCGGCGAAGTCGAAGTAGTCGGCGAACTTGGCGCCCGCCTCCTCCTTGCCCTCGCGCACCTTGGTGGCCGCCCGGCCGCGCTCCCACATGCGCTCACGCAACTCGCCGATGAGGTCGGCGTCCTCGCTGAACCGCTCGGTGAGGATGGCCCGCGCGCCTTCCAGGGCGGCGGCGGCGTCCGCGACGCCCTTCTCGGCGTCCACGAAGGCCGCCGCGGCCGCCGTGGGCTCCACGGTCGGGTCGCCCAGCAGCCCCTCGGCGAGCGGCTCGAGCCCGGCCTCCCGGGCGATCTGCGCCTTCGTGCGCCGCTTGGGCTTGTAGGGGAGGTAGATGTCCTCCAGCCGGGCCTTGGAGTCCGCGGCGAGGATCTGCGCCTCCAGGGCCTCGTCCAGCTTGCCCTGCGAGCGGATCGACTCGAGGATCGCGGTGCGCCGCTCCTCCAGCTCCCGCAAATAGCGCAGCCGCTCCTCCAGGGAGCGCAGCTGCGCATCGTCGAGCATCTCCGTCGCTTCCTTGCGGTAGCGCGCGATGAACGGCACGGTAGAGCCGCCGTCGAGCAGCTCGACGGCGGCTTTGACCTGCCGTTCCCGTACGCCGAGTTCCTCGGCGATCCTGCCTTCGATGGACGTCGTCACGATCACGCTCCGCTTTCGGTCTGCACTGCTCCTGCATTGTGGCAGGTGGCACTGACGAAGCGGTCGCGGCCGACGCTTTCGGCGGGCCGGGAGGCCCGGGTACGGGGCCGGGCGGACACCGGTATCAGCCGGAAACGGTCATCACACCCGCCTGCGGCGCGGCCCGCTCGCCGCGTCGGAGACCCCGCCGAGGAGACGGGCCACGGCGCGGAAGGGAAGCGTCACCACGGTCGCGATGGCGGCACCGATGGCACGGAGCACGTCGGCGATGGCGCGGAACACGGGATACCTCCTGTCGGTCGGTGGCGGCTCGGCGGCGGCCGCCGGGCACCGTTCGCTACGCGGCGCACGGGCTGTTGCCTGCGTACGCGGCGCGCGGTGTGGGCGCCCGGTTGTCAGACGGCCGATCGCGCACAATAAGCGGGTATCCCGATGTGCCCCTGCCAAACGCAACCCACGGCGGGGCCGCTGACCGGGGCCCCGTACCGGTCCGACGGGGCCCTGGCCGGGCCCCGCCGGGCCCTTGCGCCGGGCCCCCGCCGGGCGGCCGGGCGGACAACGCCCGGACGTTCGCGCCGGGCCCCTGTCGGGCCCCCGCCGGGGGTGTCTGAGGGCGTGCCGAACCGGTGGGGCCACGTCCGGGGCGCAGCCCCCGCGCGGGGTCTGGGGCGCAGCCCCACCACGCGGCGGAGCCGCATATCGTCAGGTGTCGGGAAGGGGCGGGGAGGGGAGTAGCCCGCCGCAGGTGCCTAGATCCGTCGGACACCCCCTAGGGGCCGGCCGTCAGTCCTTGCTGCGGAGGTCGGCCGGGAAGGCGCCGTTTTCGCGGGCGGTCGTGGAGAGGGCGGTGGCGAGCTCGGTGAGCCGGGACACGCCCTCGGCGCCGAGGTGCTCGTACGGTGCCGCGTCCAGGCGGTCGGTCTCGGCCTCCAGGTCCTGGCGCAGCCGCTCACCGGCCTCCGTCAGCTCGTTGTCGGCGGTGAGCAGGCCGCGGTCGCGCAGCCGACCTCGGCCCGCCTCCCACTCCTCGGCGCTGTAGCCGCGCGTGCGCAGGATCCACTTGGTGGACATGCCCTGACCGGTCGCGGTGTGGGAGGCCAGCGCCTCGACCGCGTCCAGCCCGGCGCCGACCAGGGTCATCAGATGGGCGTCGCCGCGGTGTTCGCGCAGCAGCGTGGCGGCGTGCCACAGCGCCAGGTGCGGGGCGTCCGGGACGGGCAGGTCGGCGTGGGCGGCGTACAGCGGGCGCGCCAGGCGCGAGCAGGCCTCCGTGGCGCGCAGGGCCAGCTCCGCGGCCTCGGCCAGCTCCTTGGAGGCGATGACCTCCTCGCCCAGCACCCGCCGCAGCACCGAGTCGGCGGCCCGCAGCCGGGCCTCCAGGGCGACCTCGGGGGAGACCACGTCCCACGCGGCCGGAATGTGGCGGGCGACCAGGTCGTGGCTGAAGTTGAAGAAGGTTGCGGTGACGGTGCCCGCGCCCACCCGTCCCAGGGGCGCCGCGCGGCCGACGAAGTACGCGGCCGCGCCGTCCTTCAGCCCCAGCTCGGCGAGTTCCTCGCCGAAGTCGGGGGAGAAGTAGATGGCGGAGTGGAGGGGGTTGACGACGCTGTAACAGCGACGCGCGGCAAGCTCGGGAAGTGTGGTCATGGGCGCACGCTACCGACTGGTAGTCACCCCCGGTAGCCCGGGTCTCACCAGTCCTCATCGGTCCCGCCGGATCCGGCCACTCCTCGGCCGCCGTGACGTCCTTACGGATCCCATCGACCCGTCCGGTTCGGCCGGTTCGGCCCCCCGGCGGCCGTGACGTCCTTACGGATCCCATGAACCCCGCCCGGTCCGGCCGTGTCCCGCCACGTCCGGCCGCGGTCATTCGGCCGGCGGGGTCCAGCGGAATCGCGGCGGGCGGCGCTCGAAGAAGGCCGCGATGCCCTCGGCGGCCTCCTTGCTTTCCCCCGCCTGCTCCTGCCAGTACGCGACCCTGTCCGGCTCGACGGGCCCGGCCGCGAACTCCTTGACCGCGGCCTGCGTGAGCTGCGACCGGGAGACCAGCACCCGCGTGAACTCCGCCACCCGCTTGTCGAGTCCGCCCGCCGGCAGCACCTCGTCCACCAGACCGGTGCGCAGCGCCCGTTCAGTGTCGATCAGCTCGCCCGAGAACAGCAGGAACTTGGCGGTGGCCGGTCCCACCAGCTCGACCAGCCGGCGGGTCGAGCTGGGGGCGTAGACGATCCCCAGCTTGGCCGGGGTGATCCCGAACTGAGCGCCCTCCTCGGCGAACCGCAGATCGCAGGCGGCCGCGAGCTGGCAGCCGCCGCCCACGCAGTAGCCGCGCACCGCGGCCAGGGTCGGCTTGGGGAAGGCGGCCAGCGCCTCCTCGGCGGGCAGCGCGTACCCGGCGGTCTCCTCGTACGTGGCGCTCAGCGAGCCGATGTCGGCGCCCGCGCAGAAGGTGTCGCCGTCACCGGTGAGCACCAGCGCCCGTACGGCGGGGTCGGCGGCGAGCCGGGCCAGCAGCGGGGGCAGCGCTCGCCACATCCCGGGGGTCATCGCGTTGCGCTTGGCGGGGTGGCGGATGACGACGGTCGCTATGCCGTCGGCGACCTCGTGCTCCAGAGAGGGCTCCATGTGGCGGATCGTATCCGGGCCGCTCGTATCTGGGCCGCCCGTATCCGGGCCGCTCGTACCCGGGCCGCGCGGCGGCGGCTCCGACGGCCTCCGGGCCGGGGCCCGGCTGGGACCCGGCTGGGGACCCGGCCGTTCGAGCCGGTCATGGCTGAGTCAAGGCTCGTCACCCACAGAGTCAATGCACGGAATCCACGCGAGCAGGAACAGTCGAGCGCGTGACCCTGGCATACGCCAACGATCAAAAACGCTCGATAAGCGTCAAGTTGTGCGTAGTCCATCGGTCAGTACCAGAGCTTCCCAACACTCGATACGAGTGGTCGGGCCGCGGCGAGGGGTGGGTATCGCACATGGAGATCGTCGGGAGAGTCCCCTCCGAAGCGGGACACGCTCCACCCGCGCCCCCGCCCCCGGCCGGTTACGAGGGGACCTGGCGGTTCACCGCACCGGCCCTGGACTCCTCCGTGCCACAGGCCCGGCACGCGGTGCGCGAGCTGCTGGTCCATCAGCGGGTGCCGGTGAACGACGAACTGATGGAGAGTCTGCTCCTGATCGTCTCCGAGCTGGTCACCAACGCGGTGCGGCACGCCGCGCTGCTCTCCCCCGAGATCGCCGTCGAGGTCTCGCTGAGCCGGGACTGGGTCCGGATCGCCGTCGAGGACAACCATCCCTACCGGCCCGTCGCGCTGATGGCGGACCAGGGCGGGACCGGTGGGCGGGGACTGCTGCTGGTGACGGCGATCACGGAGGCGGCGGGCGGGGTCTACGACGTGGACCACACGGCGAGCGGCGGCAAGGTGGTCTGGGCCGCCCTTCCGCTGCCCGGCGCCGCTACCAGCCCGCCGCCGTCCCGGTGAGCTCGCGGACCGCCGGGCGGGCCGCGTCCAGCACGGTCATGAACCACGCCGAGAACGGCCCCTTGTCGCGCAGCCGCTCCAGCTCGTCGGGGGTGACGAAGGCGATCTCGCCGATCTCCTCGGGGTTCGGGCGCGGCGCCGCCCGCACCAGCCCCGCGAAGAGGTGGTTGTACTCCTGCTCCACCAGGCCCGAGGCCGGGTCCGGGTGGTTGTAGCGGACCGTGCCCGCCTCCCGCAGCAGCGCGGGCGCCATGCCCAGCTCCTCGGCGGTGCGCCGGGCGGCGGCCACGAACGGCGGCTCACCGGGGTAGGGGTGGCCGCAGCAGGTGTTGGACCAGACCCCGGGGGAGTGGTATTTGCCCAGCGCACGGCGCTGCAGCAGCAGCCGCCCCGCGTCGTCGAAGAGGAAGACGGAGAACGCCCGGTGCAGCTTGCCGGGTGCGAGATGTGCGGAGAGCTTCTCCGCGGTGCCGATCGTCGTACCGTCCTCGTCGACCAGCTCGAGCATGATCGGCTCTGCGGAACCGCTCGGCGCGGCGGTCTCGGCGGTCTCGGCGGAGCCGCCGTTGGCAGGTGTGATCGGCATGACCATCCTCATAGTTCCGACTCGTGAACGTCCAAAGTCTGCCGCACATGTGCCTCTGGTCCGTGTCAGTGGCACAGCTTGGCTTCGTGATCAGCATGCCCACCCGGTTCCAGCTGGAACGTGCAGTGCCCGACGTCGAAGTGCTCCCCGAGACATCCCTGGAGGGCGTGCAGCATCCGCTCGTGGCCCATCGCGTCCAGGGCCCCCGGAGCGACCACCACATGCGCGGAGAGCACCGGCATTCCCGAGGTGATGGTCCAGACATGGAGGTCGTGCAGCCCCTCGACCCCGGGCAGGCCGAGGATGTGGGCGCGTACGGCCGCCATGTCGACATTTCGCGGCGCCGCCTCCAGCAGCACGTTCAGCGTCTCGCGCAGCAGCTTGTACGTCCGCGGGACGATCATGAGGCCGATCACCAGGGAGGCGATGGGATCGGCCGTCTGCCAGCCGGTCGCGAGGATGATCCCGGCGGACACCAGCACCGCGACCGAGCCCAGCGCGTCCGCCGCGACCTCCAGGAAGGCGCCCCGGACGTTCAGACTGGTGCGCTGGCCGCCCCGGAGCAGGGCCAGCGACACCAGGTTCGCGGCCAGGCCGACGGCGCCGAAGACGACCGTCAGCCCGCCCTCGGTGACGGTCGGGGTGACCAGCCGCAGCACCGCCTCATAGAGGATGTAGCCGCCGACGCCGAACAGCAGCAGACAGTTGGCCAGGGCCGCCAGGATCTCGGCGCGGGCGTAGCCGTAGGTGCGGTGCGGGCTCGGGGGACGGCCCGCGAAGTGGATCGCCAGCAGCGCCATCGCGAGCCCGAGCGCGTCCGTCGCCATATGGCCGGCGTCCGCGAGCAGGGCGAGGGAGCCGGCCAGCAGACCGCCGATGATCTCCACGGCCATCACCGTGAGGGTGATGGCCAGGGCGATCCGCAGCCGCCACCGGTGGGCGGCGCCCGCGGTGGGCCGGCCGCGGGCGTGGTCATGACCTGCGCCCATATGCGTAGGGGCCTCCTCCCGGCGCCGCGGTCCCTTGGCTCACCAGTGAACTACGGGTCCGGGGCGGGGCCGGGTCAGCCGCGCCGGTGCCCGGTGCCCGGTGCCCGGCGAGCGGCGAGCGGTGCGCCGTGCCCGGTCAGCCGCGCCGGGCCTCGGGGTGGTGGAGGCACCAGCCCTCCCAGGCCGACTCCACCATCGCGCGCACATCGTGCTGGGCGCTCCAGCCCAGCTCCTTGGCGATCAGTTCGGTGGATCCGACGACCCGGGCCGGATCACCCGCCCGGCGCGGCCCCACCACGGGGGCGAGCTCCGGGCGACCGGTGATCTCGCCGATCAGATCGGACATCTCCCGCACCGAGACACCCCGGCCGGTGCCGATGTTCACCGTGAGATCGCCCGGCTCCGGCTGCGCGGCCAGCCGACGGGCCACGGCCAGATGGGCGGAGGCCAGATCCTCGACATGGATGTAGTCGCGGACACAGGTGCCGTCGGGGGTGTCGTAGTCAGCACCGAAGATCCGCGGCGGCTCTCCCTCGGTGATCCGCTCGAACATCATCGGGATGATGTTGAACACTCCGGTGTCGGCCAGCTCGGGGCGCGTGGCACCCGCCACATTGAAGTAGCGCAGACAGGCCGTGGAGAGGGAGTGGGCCGCGCCCGCCGCTCTGACCAGCCATTCTCCGGCCAGCTTGGTCTCTCCGTACGGATTGATCGGCAGACACGGGGTGTCCTCGGTGACGAGTTCCACATCGGGCATGCCGTAGACGGCGGCGGAGGAGGAGAAGAGGAAGCGGCTGACCCCGGCCGCGACCGCCGCCTCCAGCAGCACCGTGAGCCCGTGCACATTCTCGCGGTAGTAGCGGAGCGGCTGCTCCACGGACTCCCCGACCTGCTTCTTCGCCGCGAGATGCACCACACCGGTGACCCCCAGCTCGGCGAAGGCGCGGTCCAGCAGCTCACGGTCCAGGGTGGAGCCGCACACCAGCGGCACACCCTCGGGCAGCCGCGCCCGGACGCCGCTGGTCAGGTCGTCGAGCACGGCCACGGACTCGCCCGCCCCGGCCATGGCCCGCACGACATGCGACCCGATATATCCGGCACCACCTGTGATCAGCCATGTCATGCCCCGCACCCTATCCATGGCGGGGCGATCGCCGTTTGTGGAGGACAGCCGCCATCCACCATGATGATCGGCGGCGCGCGGAAGTGGTCGTTCCCCCGATCGTGTGGTGAATGTGCGGTGAACGGCGGCTTCCATCGATCCGATAGCCTCTGCCGGACGTGCCGCCAGCCCCACGGGGCCAGGGCGTGCGATGCCCATGGCCCGGAGGGCCCCAGGCCAGTGCCATCAGCGGCGCGGCCACCATGTCAGCTGCCAAGGAGTGAGTTCGTCTGTCGACCGCGATTCTCACCGGTGCGCCGGTCGCCGGCTCGTCCCTCGAGGGCGACCTGCGGTCGCTGGGCTTCGCCGTGCGCACGGCGACCGACGCCGCCGGGGTCACGGCGGAGCTCGCCGCCGTCCCGGCGCATGAGCGGGTGGCCCTCGTGGACCCCCGCTTCGTCGGCCATGTCCATGCCCTGCGGCTGGCCCTCACCGACCCCCGCTTCCCCGCCGCCACGGTGCGCGGTGCGCTGAGCGTCCAGGCCGAGGCCCGTACGGCCCTGGCCCGCGCGGTGACGGCTGCCGCCGCCACGGCGCGGGCCGCCGGAAGCGAAGGCGGGACGCCCACCGCCGCCCCCGCTCAGCCCCTCGGCTCCGCCGAGAGCCTGGAGCGCGAGGCCGCGCCCATAGCGGTGCCCGCCACCGTGCCCGAACGGGCGGCGGAGGCGCAGCCGCCCGCCGGCTCGGCCCCGGGCCCCGGCGCGGACGACAGTGGCGGCGACGCGGGCGCGCCCGGAGCGGCCGTGGCTTCGGGGGCCGCCGATCGAGTGGACGCCGCCGTGCATGCGCCCGACGCGGCACACGCGTCGGGCGAGTACGCCGAAAGCCGGAGCCGGACGCGGCCGTCCGGAGCCGCCACCGCCGCGTCCACCACCGCCGGTGCCGTCGGGTGGGCGACCCGCGCCGATGCCGCCGGGACGGCCGCGCCGGACCGCGCCGCCGCCGCCGCAGGCGTACACGCGGACGCCGTGGCGTCTCACCGGCCCGCCACGCGGGCCGGTGAGACGGTCGCCGCGGGGAACTCCGCCGGCGGCCTCGCCGCACCGTCGCGGGCCGTGGCCCCCTCCGAGGTGGCGGCCATGCGCGGCGCCGCCGACGGCCACTCCCGTGTGGACGACCTCGCCGCCGCCCTCGACGCCGAAGGCGTCCCCGTGCACCGGCCCGAGCTCGGGGTGCTCGTGGCCGCCGTGCCCGCGGACGCCGCCGCGCGGGCCGCGGCGGGGGATGCCGTGGACGCGGTGGACGACGAGCGGGTGCGGCTGCGGTCGGCCGTGAAGTCGCGGGACGGCTTCTTCACGACCTTCTGCATCAGCCCGTACTCCCGCTACATCGCCCGCTGGTGCGCCCGGCGCGGGCTGACCCCCAATCAGGTCACCACCGCCTCCCTCCTCACCGCGCTCATCGCCGCGGCCTGCGCCGCCACCGGCACCCGGCCCGGATTCGTCTCGGCCGGTGTGCTGCTGATCGCCTCGTTCGTGCTCGACTGCACCGACGGGCAGTTGGCCCGCTACTCGCTCCAGTACTCCACGCTCGGCGCCTGGCTGGACGCCACGTTCGACCGGGCCAAGGAGTACGCCTACTACGCGGGCCTCGCGCTCGGCGCCGCCCGCGCCGACGGCGATGACGTCTGGGCGCTCGCGCTCGGCGCGATGGTGCTGCAGACCTGTCGCCATGTCGTGGACTTCGCCTTCAACGAGGCCAACCACGACGCCACCGGCAACACCAGTCCCACCGCCGCCCTCTCCGGCCGCCTCGACAGCGTCGGCTGGACGGTCTGGGTGCGCCGCATGATCGTGCTGCCGATCGGTGAGCGCTGGGCGATGATCGCCGTGCTGACGGCGCTCACCACGCCCCGTATCACCTTCTACGCACTGCTCATCGGCTGTGCGCTGGCCGCCTGCTACACCACCGCGGGCCGGGTGCTGCGCTCGCTGACCCGCCGGGCCGAGCGCACGGACCGGGCCGCCCGCGCCCTCGCCGAGCTGACCGACTCCGGCCCGCTGGCCGAGCTGGTCGCCAAGGCCGCCCCCCGCGGGACGAGTTCGTACCTCGCCCCGCTGTCGGCCGCCCTCGGCACGGCGGCCGTCCTGGCCGGCACCGCGGCCGCCGGTTTCGGCTCCTGGGTGCCCGTCGGCTGCGCCGTGCTCTACGCGGTCCTCGCGGGCGTCGCCGTCGCCGCGCCCCTCCAGGGCCCCCTCGACTGGCTGGTGCCGCCGCTCTTCCGCGCGGCCGAATACGGCACCATCCTGATCCTGGCGGCTTGCTCGGAGGTGAACGGCGCATTGCCGGCGGCTTTCGGGCTCGTTGCGGCAGTCGCCTACCATCACTACGACACGGTGTACCGCATCCGTGGCGGCACGGGAGCGCCCCCGCACCGGCTGGTGCGGGCGATCGGCGGGCACGAGGGGCGGACGGTGGCGGTCACGGCCGCCGCTGCCCTGCTGCACCACCAGAACCAAGGTTTCACCATCGCGTTGACCGCTTTGGCGGCGGTCCTCGCGCTGGCGGTGCTCATCGAGAGCATCCGCTTCTGGGTGTCCTCAGGAGCACCCGCTGTACACGACGAATCAGGAGAACCCGCATGATCGGCCTCGTGCTCGCGGCCGGCGCCGGACGGCGTCTGCGCCCCTACACCGACACGCTTCCCAAGGCCCTGGTGCCCGTGGACGGTGAGATCACCGTCCTCGACCTGACCCTCGGCAACTTCGCGGAGGTCGGTCTGACCGAGGTCGCCATCGTCGTCGGCTACCGCAAGGAGGCCGTGTACGAGCGCAAGGAGGCACTGGAGCAGAAGTACGGCGTCAAGCTCACGCTGATCGACAACGATAAGGCCGAGGAGTGGAACAACGCCTACTCCCTCTGGTGCGCCCGTGACGCGATCCAGCACACCGTGATCCTCGCCAACGGCGACACCGTGCACCCGGTCTCGGTCGAGAAGACCCTGCTGGCCGCGCGCGGCAACGGCCAGAAGATCATCCTGGCCCTGGACACGGTCAAGCAGCTCGCCGACGAGGAGATGAAGGTCGTCGCCGACCCCGACAAGGGCGTCCAGAAGATCACCAAGCTGATGGACCCGGCCGAGGCGACCGGTGAGTACATCGGCGTCACCCTCATCGAGGGCGAGGCCGCCGCGGAGCTCGCGGACGCGCTGAAGACCACCTTCGAGCGCGACCCCGACCTCTACTACGAGGACGGCTACCAGGAGCTGGTCAACCGCGGCTTCAAGGTCGACGTGGCCCCCATCGGCGACATCAAGTGGGTCGAGATCGACAACCACGACGATCTGGCGAAGGGCCGTGAGATCGCGTGCCAGTACTGACGAGGCTCATCCCCTCGCCGCTCGTCGTCGATATCCGCGCGGGCGCCCTGGACGATCTCGCGGGGGTCCTCGCCGACCAGCGGATCTCCTCCTCCGGCAAGCTGGCCATCGCCATCAGCGGCGGCTCCGGCGCCCTGCTGCGCGAGCGGCTGTCGCCGGCGCTGCCGGGCGCGAGCTGGTACGAGGTCGACGGCGGCACCCTGGACGACGCGATCAAGCTCGCCGACCGCATGAAGTCGGGGCACTACGACGCGGTCGTGGGGCTGGGCGGCGGAAAGATCATCGACTGTGCGAAGTTCGCCGCGGCACGCATCGGCCTCCCGCTGGTCGCCGTCGCCACCAACCTCTCGCACGACGGTCTGTGCTCCCCGGTGGCGACCCTCGACAACGACGCGGGCCGCGGCTCGTACGGGGTGCCCAACCCGATCGCCGTGGTCATCGACCTCGATGTGATCCGGGAGGCGCCGGTCCGCTTCGTCCGCTCCGGTATCGGCGACGCCCTGTCCAACATCTCCGCGGTCGCCGACTGGGAGCTGTCCAACCGGGAGACCGGCGAGCAGATCGACGGCCTCGCGGCCGCGATGGCGCGCCAGGCCGGTGAGGCCGTGCTGCGCCACCCCGGCGGGGTCGGCGACGACGGCTTCCTCCAGGTGCTGGCCGAGGGACTGGTGCTCACCGGCATCTCGATGTCGGTCGCGGGGGACTCCCGCCCGGCCTCCGGTGCCTGCCACGAGATCAACCACGCCTTCGACCTCCTCTTCCCCAAGCGCGCCGCCAGCCACGGCGAGCAGTGCGGCCTGGCCGCCGCCTTCGCGATGCGGCTGCGCGGGGCGCACGAGGAGTCGGCGCACATGGCCGAGGTGCTGCACCGGCACGGGCTGCCCGTGCTGCCCGAGGAGATCGGCTTCACGGTGGACGAGTTCGTCCAGGTCGTGGAGTTCGCTCCGAAGACGCGGCCCGGCCGCTACACGATCCTCGAGCACCTCGACCTCTCATCCGACGCGATCAGGGACGCATACGCCGACTATGCCAAAGCAGTCAGTCAAGCCATCAGTGGCTGAACTCCGCCCGGTCGTCCACCCCGCGGGGGTGAAGGACCGGCGGAGCGGTGAGCACTGGGCCGGGCGCCTCTACATGCGCGAGATCTCGCTGCGCATCGACCGGCACCTGGTGAACACGCGGGTCACGCCCAACCAGCTGACGTATCTGATGACCGTCTTCGGCACCCTCTCGGCCCCGGCCCTGCTGGTGCCGGGGATCGCGGGCGCCGTGCTCGGGGTGCTGATGGTCCAGCTCTACCTGCTGCTGGACTGCGTCGACGGCGAGATAGCCCGCTGGAAGAAGCAGTTCTCGCTGGGCGGTGTGTATCTGGACCGGGTCGGCGCCTATCTGTGCGACGCCGCGGTGCTCGTCGGCTTCGGTCTGCGCGCCGCGGACCTGTGGGGCTCCGGGCGGATCGACTGGCTGTGGGCGTTCCTCGGCACCCTCGCCGCGCTGGGTGCCATCCTGATCAAGGCCGAGACCGACCTGGTCGGGGTCGCCCGGCACCAGGGCGGTCTGCCGCCGGTCAAGGAGGCGGCCGCCGAGCCGCGCTCGTCCGGTGTGGCGCTGGCCCGCAGGGCGGCCGCGGCGCTGAAGTTCCACCGGCTGGTCCTCGGGATCGAGGCGTCGCTGCTGATCCTCGTGCTGGCGGTCGTGGACCAGGTGCGCGGCGACCTGTTCTTCACCCGGCTGGGCGTTGCCGTCCTGGCCGGTATCGCCCTGCTGCAAACCCTGCTTCACCTCGTGTCCATCCTCGCGTCGAGCAGGCTCAAGTGAGCATGAGCGCGATGAAGCTCGGAGCGGTCGTCCTGACGATGGGCAATCGCCCCGAGGAGCTGCGCGCACTCCTCGACTCGGTCGCCAAGCAGGACGGCGACCCGGTCGAGGTGGTCGTCGTGGGCAACGGCTCGCCGCTGCCCACGCTCCCCGAGGGCGTCCGGACCATCGAGCTGCCCGAGAACGTGGGCATTCCGGCGGGCCGCAACGTGGGCATCGAGGCGTTCGGACCCGGCGGGTCGGACGTCGATGTGCTGCTGTTCCTCGACGACGACGGGCTGCTGCCGGGCACCGACACCGCCGAGCTGTGCCGCCGGGCGTTCGCCGCCGATCCGAAGCTGGGCATCGTCTCGTTCCGCATCGCCGACCCGGACACCGGTGTCACCCAGCGTCGCCATGTGCCCCGGCTGCGCGCCTCCGACCCGCTGCGGTCCTCCCGGGTGACCACCTTCCTGGGCGGTGCCAACGCGGTGCGCACCACGGTGTTCCAGCAGGTCGGAGGGTTGCCGGACGACTTCTTCTACGCCCATGAGGAGACCGATCTGGCCTGGCGGGCGCTGGACGCCGGATGGATGATCGATTACCGGTCGGACATGGTGCTGCACCATCCGACCACCGCCCCGAGCAGGCACGCGGTCTACCACCGCATGGTGGCGCGCAACCGGGTCTGGCTGGCCCGGCGTAACCTTCCTGCGCTGCTCGTTCCCGTGTATCTCGGCGTCTGGCTGCTGCTCACACTGGCCAGGCGTCCATCGAAAACCGCACTTCGGGCCTGGTTCGGAGGGTTCCGCGAAGGCTGGAAGACACCGTGTGGTCCGCGTCGGCCCATGAAGTGGCGTACGGTATGGCGCCTGACCCGACTGGGCCGACCTCCTGTCATCTGACAAGCTCGTATCGAAGAGCATCGGGCGCGACCCGGGGCGCGGCCCCGCTCAGCGCACCCTGAAGACGAAAGTGTCAACTGTGAGCGAGACTACGCACGACGGTGCGGTAGCCGTGAGTGGCCCGCCATCAGCCGACGACGGACTGTCCCCGTCCGAGCTGGCGCGGAAGTACGAGCTGTCGGTGAGCGGCGCCCGGGTGGGCCTCGGCGAGTACATCCGCCAGATGTGGGGTCGGCGTCACTTCATCGTGGCCTTCTCGTCGGCCAAGCTCACTGCCCAGTACAGCCAGGCCAAGCTGGGTCAGGTGTGGCAGGTGGCGACCCCGCTGCTCAACGCGGCGGTGTACTTCTTCATCTTCGGCATGCTGCTGAAGAGCAGTCGCGGTATGGCGAACGACATGTACATTCCGTTCCTGGTGACGGGTGTGTTCGTCTTCACCTTCACCCAGGCGTCCGCCATGGCGGGCGTACGGGCGATCTCCGGGAACCTCGGGCTGGTGCGGGCCCTGCACTTCCCTCGTGCCTCGCTCCCCATCTCCTTCGCGCTCCAGCAGCTCCAGCAGCTGCTCTTCTCGATGATCGTGCTGGTCATCGTGTTGCTGGGCTTCGGTCACTTCCCGTCCTTCGCCTGGCTGCTGATCGTTCCCACGCTGGCGCTCCAGTTCGTCTTCAACACCGGGCTTTCGCTGATCATGGCCCGGCTGGGAGCCAAGACCCCGGACCTCGCTCAGCTGCTGCCCTTCATCCTCCGTACCTGGATGTACGCGTCCGGCGTGATGTTTCCGCTGGCCCGCACGCTCGAACACGCGGGGGCGAGCAAGTGGATCTCGGACGCCATGCTGGGGAATCCGGCGGCGGTCTACATGGACCTGATGCGGTACGCCCTGATCGACGACTACACCGGGGCCAACCTGCCGCCGCATGTGTGGGCGCTGGCCGTGGGCTGGGCGGTCCTCTTCGGTGTCGGGGGATTCGTGTACTTCTGGAAGGCAGAGGAGCAGTACGGCCGTGGCTGAGCAAACCCTCGACAAAAGCACCCAGGCGGAGCGGGCCGAGCAGGCCGGGCAGGCCGGGCAGGCGGTTTCCGGGCCGGGGCGGGTGCCCACCGTCATCGCCGACGACGTCCACATCGTCTACCGGGTCAACGGCGGCCCCAGGGGGAAGGGCAGTGCCACCGCGGCCCTCAGCCGTCTGCTGGGGCGGAAGGGCGCCCCGGGTATGCGTGAGGTGCACGCGGTGCGTGGGGTCACCTTCGTGGCGTACAAGGGTGAGTCGATCGGTCTGATCGGGTCCAAT
>NZ_JAERRG010000130.1 GCF_016741935.1 Streptomyces endocoffeicus
AGGGCTCGCAGAGAATCAAGGTGTTGCTTCGCGTGATGCGGCTCGTTGTTGTGATATGAGCGTCTCCGATGAGGTCCGTGGTCAACTCGTGGTCAAGTTCGGGGTGTTGTTCCCGCATCTGGACGAGCGGCAGCGGCGGTTGATGATGGGGGCCGAGGCGCGAATTCTGGGGCACGGCGGTATCCGGGCGGTCGCGCGGGCGGCCCAGGTCAGCGAGACGACGGTCCGTAAGGGTGTGGACGAGTTGGAAGCCGGCGAGGAGCCTCTGGGCCGGATACGCAGGTCCGGTGGTGGCAGGAAGAAGGCGGTGGACCTTGATCGGGGTCTGCGGCCCGCGCTGCTGGCACTGGTGGAACCTGACGAGCGGGGCGATCCGATGTCGCCGCTGCGTTGGACGGTGAAGTCGACCAGGAATCTCGCGGCCGAGCTCACCCGTCAGGGGCACAGGGTGAGCGCGGACACGGTCGGGGACCTGCTGCGTGAGGAGGGCTTCAGCCTGCAGGCCGGCGCCAAGACCATCGAGGGCAAGCAGCACCCCGACCGTGACGCCCAGTTCCGCTACATCAACGAGCGAGCCAGACAGCACATGGACGCCCGACAGCCGGTGATCAGCGTGGATGCGAAGAAGAAGGAACTCGTCGGCGACTACAAGAACGCCGGTCACCAGTGGCGGCCGGTCGGTGAGCCGGTACTGGTCAAGACGCACGATTTCCTGGACCGGCAGGGACCGGGCAAGGCGATCCCGTACGGGATCTACGACATCGCCGCGAACACCGGCTGGGTCAGTGTCGGCACTGATCACGACACCGCCGCGTTCGCTGTCGCCTCCATTCGCCGTTGGTGGCAGGCCCGGGGGCGGCATGACTATCCGGCCGCCGGCCGTCTGCTGATCACCGCGGACGCCGGCGGCTCCAACGGCTACCGCACCCGCGCCTGGAAGATGGAACTCGCAGCCCTGGCCACCGAGACGGGTTTGGACATTACGGTCTGCCACATGCCGCCGGGCACCTCGAAATGGAACAAGATCGAGCACCGGCTGTTCTCCCACATCTCCATGAACTGGCGCGGCCGCCCGCTGACCAGCCACGACGTCATCGTGGACAGCATCGCGGCGACTACGACCCGCACCGGGCTGAAAGTCCACGCCGAACTCGACCCGGGCACCTACGACACCGGTATCAAGGTCACCGACAGCGACATCGACGCCCTGCCCATACACCGGCATCCCTTCCACGGCGACTGGAACTACACCCTCCGCCCTCAAGCTCGCGACACCGCCAGCGCACCCGAGAACCCGCGTTCAGCCAGCTGCCGGTCCCCGCAGCCCTGCACCAGGTGTCTGCGCAACCCGGAGCTGACCGGCATACCCGAACCGGCACTGAACGAACTCGTCAACCAACTCGCCCCGAAACTGCACGAGTTACGTGAGCAAGGACGGCTCCAGCAGCGAGGAGGCGAGCGCATCCGCGCTCGCGGCGCAGGAGCCAAGGACAAGCTGACCACCGCCGACAGAGTCCTGGCCACCGTGCTCTACCTGCGCAAGCTCGGCACCCGAGACCTGCTCGCCCAGCTCTTCGGAGTCAACGGCAGCACCCTCACCAGGGCCGTTCGCCAAGTTCAGCCCCTCCTGGCCGAGAACGGCTACATCATCCCACCCTCGACAGCCAGGTTCCGGACGCCCGCTGACGTCACGGCGTTCCTCGCGAACAGCAGTCCCACGGAGATCAAATCAGCATGTTGATTCTCTGCGAGCCCTTAGGC
>NZ_JAERRG010000131.1 GCF_016741935.1 Streptomyces endocoffeicus
GCCGAGATCCGCCGGGTGACGCAGATCCTCAGCCGCAAGACGAAGAACAACCCCGTGCTCATCGGCGACCCCGGCGTCGGCAAGACCGCCATCGTGGAGGGCCTGGCCCAGCGCATCGTCCGCGGCGACGTCCCCGAGGGGCTGCGCGACAAGACCGTCTTCGCCCTGGACATGGGGTCGCTGGTGGCCGGCGCGAAGTACCGCGGGGAGTTCGAGGAGCGGCTCAAGGCCGTGCTCACCGAGGTCACCTCGGCGCAGGGGCGGATCCTGCTGTTCGTCGACGAGCTGCACACCGTGGTCGGGGCGGGGGCCGCCGAGGGGGCCATGGACGCCGGGAACATGCTCAAGCCGATGCTGGCCCGCGGCGAGCTGCACATGATCGGCGCCACCACTCTGGACGAGTACCGCAAGCACATCGAGAAGGACGCCGCGCTGGAGCGCCGCTTCCAGATGGTGCTGGTGGAGGAGCCGAACGTGGAGGACACCATCTCCATCCTGCGCGGCCTGCGCGAGCGTCTCGAGGTCTTCCACGGCGTCAAGATCCAGGACACCGCGCTGGTCTCCGCCGCCACCCTGAGCCACCGCTACATCAGCGACCGGTTCCTGCCGGACAAGGCCATCGACCTGGTGGACGAGGCATGCGCCCGGCTGCGTACCGAGATCGACTCCATGCCCGCCGAACTGGACGGGATCACCCGCCGGGTCACCCGGCTGGAGATCGAGGAGGCCGCGCTCGCCAAGGAGACCGACCCGGCCAGCCGCCAGCGGCTGGAGGAGCTGCGCCGGGAGCTGGCCGATCTGCGCGCCGAGGCCGACGCCAAGCACGCCCAGTGGGAGGCCGAGCGGCAGTCCATCCGCCGGGTGCAGGACCTGCGCCGGGAGCTGGAGGAGGTGCGCCGCGAGGCCGAGGAGGCCGAGCGCGCCTACGACCTCAACCGCGCCGCCGAACTCCGCTACGGCAGGCTCCGGGAGCTTCAGCGCAGACTGGCCGCCGAGGAGGAGCAGCTGGCCGCCAAGCAGGGCGCGCACCGGCTGCTGCGCGAGGTGGTCACCGAGGAGGAGATCGCCGACATCGTCTCCGCCTGGACCGGGATCCCGGTCTCCCGCCTGAAGGAGGGCGAACGGGAGAAGCTGCTGCGCCTGGACGAGATCCTCCAGGAGCGGGTCATCGGCCAGGACGAGGCGGTCAAGCTGGTCTCCGACGCCATCATCCGGGCCCGCTCCGGCATCCGGGACCCGCGCCGCCCGATCGGCTCGTTCATCTTCCTCGGCCCCACCGGCGTGGGGAAGACCGAGCTGGCCAAGGCGCTGGCGGCCGCGCTCTTCGACACCGAGGAGAACATGATCCGCCTCGACATGAGCGAGTACCAGGAGCGGCACACGGTCAGCCGGCTGGTCGGCGCCCCGCCGGGGTACGTCGGCTACGAGGAGGGCGGCCAGCTCACCGAGGCGGTGCGGCGCAAGCCGTACTCGGTCGTGCTCTTCGACGAGATCGAGAAGGCGCACAGCGATGTCTTCAACACCCTGCTCCAGGTGCTGGACGACGGCCGGATCACCGACGCCCAGGGGCGGCTGGTGGACTTCCGCAACACCGTGATCATCATGACCTCCAACATCGGCTCGGTGCATCTGCTCGACGGCGTCACCTCCGAGGGCGAGCTCAAGCCGGACGCCCGGGGCCTGGTGATGAGCGAGCTGCGCGGCCACTTCCGCCCCGAATTCCTCAACCGGGTCGATGACATCGTGCTGTTCAAGCC
>NZ_JAERRG010000132.1 GCF_016741935.1 Streptomyces endocoffeicus
GCTGCGGCCGATCTCGGCTGAGCAGTTGCAGGCGGCCCAGACCAGCCGTTACGACTCGCTCTTCCAACTGGACTGGCAACCGCTGGACTTCTTCGGCACATCGAATGCGTCCGGAGGCCCGTGGGCGGTAGTGGGGTCAGATGTCGGGCTGGGTGAGGCGGTGGTCCGTGCGGGCGGGGCGTGTGCCCGCTACGAGGACGTGCCTGCGTTGATCAGCGCGCTCGATGAGGGCGAGGCGGCGCCCGGGACCGTGGTGCTGTCCTGCCCGACGAGCGTCCCCGGCGGCGTGGTTGCGGGGGTGCGGGAGTCGCTGTCCGCTGTGCTGTCTGCGGTGCACCGGTGGCTGGGTGAGGAGCGCTTGGTCGGGTCCCGTCTGGTGGTGGCCACCTGTGGTGCGGTCGCCCCTGGGGCGGGTGAGGACGTTGCCGATCTGGCGCAGGCTCCGGTGTGGGGTTTGTTGCGGTCGGTGCAGACCGAGAATCCCGGCCGGTTCCTCCTCCTGGACCACGACCCCGACCACGGTAGCGAGATCAGCGCCGCTGCAGCGGACGCGGTGGTGCGGGTCATCACTGCTGGTGCGGACGAGCCGCAGCTGGCGGTCCGGGGAGAGACCGTCCTGGTTCCGCGGTTGTCCCGTGTGGCCAAGCCCGCAGCCCCTGATGCGTCTGCGCGGTTGGTGTCTGACGGGACTGTGTTGGTGACGGGTGCGTCGGGTGTGCTGGCGGGCCTGGTCGCTCGACATCTGGTGATTGAACACGGTGTGCAGCATCTGTTGCTGGCCAGCCGTAGGGGTCCGGACGCTCCGGGGACAGCGGAGCTGGTGGTTGAGCTGGAGGCGGCTGGGGCGTCGGTCACCGTGGCCGCGTGTGATGTGGCCGATCGTGATGCGGTGCGTGAGCTGTTGGCTGGTGTTCCGGCGGAGGTGCCGCTCAGGGGTGTGGTGCACACCGCGGGGGTGGTTGATGACGGTGTCGTGGAGGGGCTGAGTGATGAGCGTGTTCAGCGGGTGCTCGGGCCGAAGGTGGATGCGGCCTGGCATCTGCATGAGCTGACCCGGGACATGGGGTTGGAGGCGTTCGTGCTCTACTCCTCTGCCGCGGCCACGCTCGGTGCCGGTGGGCAGGGGAGTTACGCGGCGGCGAACGCCTTCCTCGACGCCCTGGCCCAGCACCGCCACGCCCACGGTCTGCCCGCCCTCTCCCTGGGCTGGGGGCTGTGGGCTCAAGCCAGCGGAATCACCCAGAACCTCAGCGAGACCGACCTCGCTCGCATGGCGCGTGGCGGCACCATCGGACTCACCACCGAAGAAGGCCTTGCCCTCTTCGATGTCGCTCAGGGGGTGGGGCGTGGTGTGGTGTTGCCGGTGCGTGTGGATGTGGGGGCGTTTCATGGGCGTGGTGGTGTGTCGGTTCCGGCGTTGTTGCGGAATGTGGTGCGGGGTGCGGTGCGTCGGGTTGCGGTGGGTCGGGATGGGGCTGGTGTGTGGCGGGATCGGTTGGCGGGTGTGGTGCCGCGGGAGCGTGAGCGGTTGCTGCTGGAGCTGGTTCGTTCTCATGTGGCGACGGTGCTGGGGCATGCGGACCCTGCTGGCATCGACGCAGACCGCGCGCTGAAGGATCTGGGCTTCGATTCCCTCACTGCGATCGAGCTGCGCAATCAGCTTGGGGCGGCCACCGAGCTTCGACTCCCGACCACGTTGATCTTTGACTATCCGACGCCTTCGGCCATCGCCAGGCATCTGGACGGTCGGCTGG
>NZ_JAERRG010000133.1 GCF_016741935.1 Streptomyces endocoffeicus
GCAGGTCATGCAAGGTGGTTTGGGGTCCATGCCGTGGCGGCATAGAGGCCGGGGCCGAGTTTGTGGATGAGGCCGGTCTCGGCCCATCTGGAGAGCTGTCGATACATGGTCTCCATGGTGATGTCGCCGAAATGGGCGGCGATGTCACGGGGGCGCCAGAGTCGGCTGGGCTCTTTCTCCAGCAAGGCCAGGATCCGGTGACGGCGGCGCTCGGGAAGAGCGGTGTTCCGGTCGTCTCGGGAGACGACGGGGAGCTGGGGGCGGGATTGCGGAGGCTCGAGGACGGTGATGTCGAGACCGGTGATGGTGCGGCTGGTGTCGGGCCTGCCGTCCTCGTGGCGGGTGCTGTAGCGGGACATCGGTGACTTGACCTTGCGGGTGCTGACCCGCCGACGCCGGGGCGGGAGGAGTCGGGTCAGGACCCGGTGCCCGATCAGCCTGAGGCGACCTGCGTCGGCGGGGTCGGTAATGACGGCGGCGGCCCGGATGACCTGGTCACGGGCAGTCTGCAGGGCGACGGTGAAGCAGCAGCGGTCCGGGTCTGTGCCGGGGAGCGATTCGGCGGCGTCGACCATCACAGTGCGCAGGACCTGGTAAAGCGTGAGCAGGGACCACATCTCCTGCTCGATGCCTGCCGGGTCGCCCGAGCGCAGGTTGCGGCCGTTCATGATCGTGTGGCGGAGCGCGTAGTACGCCGATTCGTGTTCCCACCGCTGGTGATAGAGGCCCACCAGCATACTGGCGGGATGACGGCGGGCGTCGGTCAAGGTCGTGACGAGTCGGTAGGACCCGGTGAAGGATGTGCCGTCCGCACAGGTCACGGCGATTTGTGCGTCGATGATCCGCACTTTCACGGTACCGATCGCCGACAGGTAGGAGCCATCGACGAGGCGGGCAAGGACCGGCGTGCGCCGGTTGCTGCGGAGCCGGCCCAGGACCTGGGCGCCGGTGTCCGTGACCGCCGCGAGGAACCCATTGCTGTCGAATCCCTTGTCCCACAGCACCAACATGTCCGGCCGCAGCAGATGCAGCAGCCGGCCGGCGTAACTCGTCTCACCCTCGGCGGTGGGGCCGAACACCGCGCCGACCAGGGACCGAGTGCCGGTCTCGATCAAAGTCATCAATTCCAGCGTCGGATAGCCATGATGCGAAGTCCTGCCCAGCCAGGCCCGGTTCCGCTCGGAATCGGGAACCCTCAGCGAACTGCAGCCGTCGAACGACACCATCCGGTACGAACCGAAACACACTCCTGGCGTCGCCGGCCGGGCCAGCAACCCGGCCAGCACCTCGAACAACGCCCGCACCGGCGCGCTGCCGATCCGCCGGCGCAGGTCACGCAACGCTTTCGCCGACGGACAGACCACCGGCATCCCGGACAGACCCGCGGTCAGCTTGTTCCAGACAAGCCGATAGCCGACCTCGGGGAACAGACACATCGCCAGCAGGAAGTAGACCCCGACCCGCGACGGGAGATCACGCAGCCGCTGCTGCACCGTCCTTGTCTCTGCAAGGACCGCATCCACCAGCTCGAACGGCACGACGGCAGTCAACTCGCCCAGATGCCCGGGAGCGAACCGGCCTGCGGCCACAGTGACCGTACGGGTGATAGTCGTCAGCGCAGACGGCAGGAAACAATGACGGGGCAACGGAGCTCCTT
>NZ_JAERRG010000134.1 GCF_016741935.1 Streptomyces endocoffeicus
GCTCCGCGTACGACCACTCCTCACCACCCGCACCAACCACCGCCACCGCCTCCGGGGACAGCTCGGCCCGTGCGTCAAACAACGCCGCCAACGGCCGCACGGGAACGTCCCGCTCAGTGGCGTTCCATCCCTCCAGCACCCGCGCCCGCTCCGCGCCACCGAGCACCTCGAACTCACTCACTCGGGCCGAAGGGTCGGCCGCCACCTGCTCCAGCAACCGCACCAGCGGCTCGGCCAGCCCCTCCACCGTCCGTTCGTCAAAGAGGTCGGTGGCATAGAGGAACGCGCCGCGGATCCCGCCCGGGTTGCCGTCGTCGTCGCGATGCTCGGCCAAATCCAAGGCAAGGTCCACCCGTGCCGAAGCCTCCGTCCCCGACTCCAACGGACGCACCCGCAACCCCGGCAGATCCCACAACCGCCCCTCACCCGCAGGCGCCCCCTGAAGCCCCAACGACACCTGAAACAGCGGATTACGCCCCAACGACCGCGCAGGATTGAGATCCTCCACCAACCGTTCAAACGGCACATCCTGATGGGCATACGCGTCCAGATCCGCCTCCCGCACCCGAGACAGCAACTCCACAAAAGTCGGATCGCCACTCACATCACTCCGCAAGACGAGCGTGTTGACGAAGAACCCCACCAGCCCGTCCAAAGCCGCGTCCCCACGCCCCGCCACCGCCGTACCGACCGGAATGTCCTTCCCGGCGCCCATCCGCGACAGCAGCGCGGAGATGGCGGCGTGCATCACCATGAACATCGTCGCCCCACCCCGCTGGGCAAGCTCCGTGAGCCGGGCATGGGTTTCCGCGGTGATGGCGACCGGCACTTCGCCACCGCGGAAGGACGAGATCGCCGGCCGGGGCCGGTCGGTCGGCAGGACGAGCTCCTCCGGCGCACCGGTCAGCGCCTCACGCCAGTAGCCGAGCTGGCCACTGACCACGCTGTTCGGGTCGTCGAGGGTGCCCAGCACCTCGCGCTGCCACAGCGCATAGTCCGCGTACTGCACCGGCAACGGCTCCCAGCCGGGCGCACGGCCCGCCCGCCGGGCCGCATACGCCACCCCGATCTCCCGGCCCAACACACCCATCGACCAGCCATCAACCGCGATGTGATGCGCCACGATCAGCAACACATACTCCGACGCACCCGTCTTCAACAGCCGCGCCCGCCACGGCAGATCAACGCTCAGATCAAACCCACGGGCGGCATAGCCGCCGAGCACCTCCCGCAGGTGTTCCTCCGCGGTCTCCACCACGATCAGCGGCGGCCGACCCGCCTCGCCCGTCAGCACATGCTGGCGCGGTTCACCATCGGTCTCGGGAAAGACCGTACGCAGACTCTCGTGCCGGTCGGCGACATCCCCGAGCGCCGCCTCCAGAGCGACCCTGTCGAGCTCGCCGGAGAGCCGGAGCGCCAGCGGGAGGTTGTACACGGCGCCGTCGCCGACGCCTTCGAGGCGGTTGAGGAACCACATCCGCTGCTGGGCGTACGACAGCGGCAGCACCTCCGGGCGCGGCCGAGCGGTCAGTGCCTGCTGGGCGGTGCCGTCCTCCGTGCCGTCGAGCAGCCGGGCCACGTCGGCCACCGTCGGGGCGGTGAACAGCGCACGGATGCTGACCTCGGCGCCGAAGA
>NZ_JAERRG010000135.1 GCF_016741935.1 Streptomyces endocoffeicus
GCATAAAGCTCGTCCGGATCCAACGCCATCGGCTGGGCACCGGCCGGCGGCCACTGCTCGAGCACCGCCTGGTGCTGCTCGTCTTGCTGCGGGACGCCGAGCAGACCGCTGGCGTTCCGGGTCCATGCGGACTCGGCAGGCGATTCCCCAGTCTCAACGCGGGAGTGGACCGAAACGGGTCGGAAGCCTGATGCATCGGCTTCTTCGACGGCGACCTGGACCTGGACACCGCCCTGCTCGGGCAGAACCAGCGGCGCCTCCAGCGTCAGCTCCTCCAGCCGATTGCAACCAATGTGTTCACCGGCGCGGACCGCCATCTCCACCAGCGCCGCCCCCGGCACCAGCACCGCCCCCATCACCTGGTGGTCGGCCAGCCACGGATGTGTCTGCAGCGACAGCCGACCGGTAAGCAGGATCGCCTGACTGCCCGCAGTGTCGACTGCGGCTCCGAGGAGGGGGTGCTCGACGGCCTCCAGACCCAGGCCGGTGGCATCGGCCGCCGCGGGCGGAGCGTCGAGCCAGTAACGCTCCCGCTGGAACGCATACGTGGGCAGGTCCAGCATGGATACGCGGCCGTCTGCCGCAGCGCTGTCGTCCGTGGCCACCGCACCGAGGGCAGGCTTCCAGTCGACGGTGACCCCGTTGACATGCAGTTGGGCGAGGGAGGTCAGAACCTGCCCGAGCGTGTCCTGATCACGGCGCAGAGTGCCGGTCACCACCGCCTGACCACCAGCAGCCTCCACCACCTCCTCGACGCCCACCGTCAGCACCGGATGCGCACTGACCTCGACGAAGACCCCATAACCCTCGGAAGCCAGGACATCCACAGCCTCGGCAAAACGCACCGGCCGCCGCAGATTCCGGAACCAATACCCCCCATCCATCTCCCCGGGCGACACCCACTGACCCGTAACCGTCGACAACAACGGCACCCCACGACCCTGGGGAGCGCCCAGGGCCAGTCCCTCCAGAGCCTGAGCCAGCTCGGTACGGATCTGCTCAACCTGCGTCGTGTGGGAGGCGTAGTCCACCGGAATCCGGCGTGCCCGCACCCCCTGCCCCTCGCACACAGCCCGCACCCGCTCCACCGCCAACGCGGGCCCGGCCACCACCACCGAACCGGGGCCGTTGACCGCAGCCACCTCCACCCCACCCCAGACACCGGCCTCAATCCGCCCCACAGCCTCCCGCTCGGACACAGCCACCGACAACATCCCGCCCAGACCCGCCAGACGCTCACCGATCAACCGCGACCGCAACGCCACCACCCTGCACGCATCCTCCAACGACAACAGACCCGCCACACACGCAGCCGCCACCTCACCCTGGGAATGCCCCACCACCGCCGCCGGCTCCACACCAAACGACCGCCACACCCCAGCCAAAGCCACCATCACCGCAAACGACACCGGCTGAACCACATCCACCCGATCCAACGACGGCGCCCCCACCTCCCCCCGCAACACCCCGCCCACAGACCAATCCACCCACCGCGACAACACCCGCTCACACTCCGCAATCCCCTCCGCAAACACCACCGACTCACCCAACAACCGCGCACCCATCCCCACCCACTGCGCACCCTGACCAGGAAAAACAAACACCGGCCGACCCAC
>NZ_JAERRG010000136.1 GCF_016741935.1 Streptomyces endocoffeicus
CTCGCGTGGTATGGGTCGCGGGATCGGGGTGCGGGGGTTGTGGCGTGGTGTGGGGTGTTGGCGGGGGTGGAGGAGTCGTCGGTGTTGGGGCCGGTGGTTGCTGGTGGTGGTGGGGTGGTGCCGGGTGAGGTGTGGTGTGAGGTGCCGGAGGGTTTGACGGGGCGGTTGGTGGAGTGTGGGCGGGGGTTGGGGTTGACGTTGAACACGTTGGTGCAGGGGGCGTGGGGTGTGGTGTTGGGGCGGTTGTTGGGGCGTGAGGATGTGGTGTTCGGGGCGACGGTGGCGGTGCGGCCGGTGGAGTTGGTGGGTGCTGAGTCGTTGGTGGGGTTGTGTATCAATACGGTGCCGGTGCGGGTCAGGGCTGGGGTGGGGGTGCCGGTGTCGGGGTTGTTGTCGGGGTTGCAGGAGACGCGGGGGCGGTTGTCGGAGCATCAGTTCGTGGGGTTGTCGGAGATTCAGGCGGCGGTGGGTGCGGGGGCCCGGTTCGACACGGTGGTGATTTACGAGAACTATCCGGTGACGCCTGGGGCGACCGGGGAGGGCGCTGTGCGGGTCCGGGCCAGTGGGGGCCGGGATGCGACGCATTACACGTTGGCGTTGACGGTGATTCCTGGTGAGCGGCTTCAGGTGCGGTGGGGGTACCGGCCTGATGTGTTCGACCGGGATGCGGTGGAGGTGATCGCGGCCCGTTTCGAGCGGGTGCTGGAGGCGATTGCTGCTGATCCGGGGTGCTTGGTGGGGCGGATCGATGTGCTCACGGGCGAGGAACAGGAGTTGGTGGAGACGTGGAGCGGGGACGCGTCTGGTGACGGCGGTGCCGTTGATGTGCTGCCGGGGTTGTTTGAGAGGTGGGTGCGGCGGGGTCGGGATGCGGTGGCGGTGGTGTGTGAGGGGTGTGAGGTGTCGTATGGGGAGGTGAATGGGCGGGCGAATCGTCTGGCTCGGGTGTTGGTGGGGTTGGGGGTGGGGCCGGAGTCCAGGGTGGGGCTGGTGGTGTCCCGGTCGGTGGAGATGGTGGTGGCGTTGTTGGCGGTGGTGAAGGCGGGTGGGGCGTATGTTCCGATCGATCCGCGCTATCCCACGTCCCGGATCGCTTTCATGCTCGAGGATGCTCAGCCGGAGGTAGTGCTCGCGACGAGGGAGACGGCCGACCGGGTACCCCAGTGGGAGAGTGGTCGGTTGCTGGTGCTGGACGACGAGCACGTTCAGCAGCTCGTGGCCCAGGCTTCCGCTACCGATCTGGCGGATGCCGATCGTGTGAGTCCGGTTGATGGTCGGCATCCGGCGTATGTCATCTATACGTCGGGGTCGACGGGTGTTCCGAAGGGTGTGGTGGTGTCCCGGGCGGCTGTTGAGGGGTTTTTGGTTGCGGTGGGGCAGCGGGTGTCGTTGGGGGTTGGGGATCGGTTGTTGGCGGTGACGACGGTTTCGTTTGATATTGCGGCGTTGGAGGTGTTTTTGCCGTTGGTGTGTGGGGCGGGGGTGGTGGTGGCTGCGGATGTGGAGGTGGGTGATCCGGTGGCGTTGGCGGGGTTGGTCGAGCGGTGGCGGGTGTCGGTGATGCAGGCCACGCCGACGCTGTGGCAGGCCATCG
>NZ_JAERRG010000137.1 GCF_016741935.1 Streptomyces endocoffeicus
CAGGGTTTGCAGGCGGGCGGTGGTGTCAGGGTGGTCGAGGAGTACACGTGGTGTGGTGTGGTTGGGTGTGGGGAGTGTGGCGGCGATGTCGGTGGTGGTGATCAGGGCGGTGGGGTCGCTGTCGCGTAGCAGGTAGGCCAGGCGTTCTCGGGGGTAGTCGGGGTCCAGGGGTACGTAGGCGGCGCCGGTCTTCAGCACGGCGAGGATCGCGGTGATGGTCTGTGCGGAGCGAGGCAGTGCCAGGGCGATACGGCGTTCGGGTCCGGCGCCGGCTTGCAGGAGGAGTCGGGCCAGTTGGTTGGCCCGTTCGTTGACCTCGCGGTATGTCCACCGCTGGTCCTCGCACACCACGGCCACCGTGTCCGGGGCTCGTTCCACCCACTCCTCGAACAACCCCGACAACGACACCCTGTCCGGATCAGTGCATGCCGCAAGCGCTGTGTTCTCCACCATTCCACCCAGCCAATTCATCGGGGAGTCGCGTCACATAGAGAGACGCGTGAGGGTAGTTATCTGAATCCAGTGGTGATCTGAATCAGTGGTTATTTGAATCCAGCCCGGTTTTGAGTGTCCTTGCCCGCTTGTACCAGCGTCGCCGGACGACATCTCATGAGCAAGTGAATGGCAGCTTGGTGCAGTGGCACCCCCGTCGTCTTCGCCGGTCCACTCCGGTATGACGCGCTGACATCGACCGGGAGAACGCGCAGGTCAGAAGTGCTGTGTCGAGGGTGGCCGAGAACCAGTGAAGGCACCTAGGTGCCACCTGTCCGCATTGCCGGTTATCGCCGAGAACAATGCCCATTGGAATGTTCTGACGTCTATTCAAGATCGTTGACGGGCTCGCCCGGCTCGGTTACGTTGAATTATTCGGACAGAGTGAATGCCCGCGTGTCCACCGCGCTCCTCGTTGCTCCTTCTTCTCCTTATCCATCTCCGTGCGATCTGCGTAGTGCATCAGTGCGAGCGGTCCGAACAGGGGGATTCCCATGGTCCGATCCCGGATCGAAGAGCTTCTGCCGCTGACCCCGTTGCAGGAGGGGTTGCTGTTCCACGCGGTCTATGACGATGGCGCGCCGGATGTGTACATGGTGCAGCTGGTCTTCGATCTCGACGGTCCGGTGGACGCTCAGCGCCTGCGGTCTGCGGCACAGGCGATCGTGGATCGCCATATGAGCCTGCGTGCGGGATTCATCACGCGCGGAGTGCCCCGGCCCGTGCAGGCCATCGCACGGCGTGTGCGGGTGCCGTGGCGGGAGGAGGATCTGCGGGGTCTGGGGGCGGCGGAGGCGCGGGACGTCTTTGAGCGGTGGCTGGCGGAGGACCGGGTCGACCGTTTCGATCTGGCGCGGCCGCCGTTGCTGCGGTTCGCGTTGTTCCGTTTCGGCGAGGAACGTTTCCGGTTGGTGATGACGAATCACCACATCCTGCTGGACGGCTGGTCCACTCAACTGCTGATGCGGGAGTTGGTCACCCTCTACCACGAGGATCCTGAGGCCCCCGCCTCCACGCTGGCCCCCGCTGTGCCCTGGCGTGAGTAT
>NZ_JAERRG010000138.1 GCF_016741935.1 Streptomyces endocoffeicus
TCAGGAGGAGACGTACACCGTCGTCACGGCGCTGGCCCGGCTCCATGCCCATGGGATTGCTGTCGACTGGGCGGCGTTCTTCGCCAGGACGGGTGCCCGTGTCACCGATCTCCCGACCTACGCGTTCCAGCGACAGCGGTACTGGCAGCTGGAGGAGTCCTCGGGGGACGTGACGGCGGCCGGGCTCGAAGTCGCCGAGCATCCGCTGCTCGGCGCGACCGTGACGGTGGCGGGCTCGAAGGACGTCGTCCTGACGGGCCGGCTGTCGGTGCAGACGCAGCCGTGGCTGGCCGACCACCGCATCCTCGACCGGGTGCTCCTCGCCGGCACAGGGTTCGTCGAACTGGCGCTTCGCGCTGGGGACCAGGTCGGTTGTGAGACGGTGGAGGAACTCACGATCCAAGCGCCCCTCGTGCTCCCCGCGCACGGCGGTGTCCAGGTGCAGGTCGTCGTCGGCGTGGCGGATGAGGCGGGTGGGTGTCCGGTGTCGATCCACTCCCGCGCCGAGGACGCGGACGGGCCGTGGACGCTGCACGCGACCGGGCGGCTCGTGTCCGAAGCCCCGATGCCGTCCTTCGATCTGTCGGCGTGGCCGCCCCCCGGCGCGGAACCCGTTTCGCTGGACGGCTTCTACGACGGACTCGTCGACGTGGGGCTCGACTACGGCCCGACCTTCAGGGGTCTGCGCAACGCGTGGCGTCTCGGCGATGACATCTACTCGGAGATCGCGGCGCCCGAAGGAGCCGAGGCCGGACGGTACGGCATGCATCCGGCGCTGCTGGACGCGGCGCTGCACACGGTCGCCCTCACCGACGTCGAGGAGGCGGCGCTGCCGTTCGCGTGGTCGAACATCACGCTCGGCGTCGCGGGCGCGTCCAGCCTGCGGGTCCGCGTGACGTCCGTCGGGAACAACGAGGTGGCGGTGTCGGTCGCGGACGACTTCGGGAGCCCCGTGATGTCCGTCGGGTCCCTGGTCTCGCGAACGGTCAGTTCTGATCAGCTGGCGGCCTCCGACGTGTCGTCCGCGTTCCACGACTCGCTGTTCCGGACGGAGTGGCAGCCCGTCTCCGTGTCCGCGGTGTCTTCGCTGGACTGGAAGAGCTGGGAGGACGTCTCCGATGCCGGATCCACCCCCGGCGTCGTGGTGCTCAGGGTCGGCGGTGAGGATGCGCGTACGTTGACGGGTCGTGTGCTGGAGGTGTTGCAGTCGTGGTTCGCGGGTGATCGTTTTGTGGGTTCGCGGTTGGTGGTGTTGACGCGTGGTGCGGTGTCGGTGGGTGGTGCGGATGTGATGGATCTGGGTGGTGCGGCGGTGTGGGGTTTGGTGCGTTCGGCGCAGTCGGAGCATCCGGGTGCGGGTGTGATTGTCGCGGATGGGGAGCTGGGTGATGTTCCGCTTGTGGTGGCTTGTGGTGAGCCGCAGGTGGTTGTCCGGGATGGTGTCGCGCATGTCGGGCGTCTTGTGCGGGTGCCGGGTGGGTCGGTGGGTGTGGGTGGGTCGGTGTTCGACGA
>NZ_JAERRG010000139.1 GCF_016741935.1 Streptomyces endocoffeicus
GATATGCCGGGAGGGCTCGTCGATATGCAGGGTGGCCGGGACGGTCTCATGGCGCAGTGCCATGACCATCTTGATGACACCGGAAACACCCGCGGCGGCCTGGGTATGGCCGACGTTCGATTTGAGTGAGCCGAGCAGCACGGGCTGGTCGCGGTCTTGGCCGTAGGTGGCGAGGATGGCCTGGGCCTCGATCGGGTCGCCGAGTGTGGTGCCGGTGCCGTGGGCCTCGACCACATCCACCTCGGCGCCGGCCAGACCGGCGTTGGCCAGGGCCTGCCGGATGACCCGTTGCTGGGAGGGGCCGTTGGGGGCGGTCAGACCGTTGGATGCCCCGTCCTGGTTGACCGCGGAGCTGCGTACCACGGCCAGGATGTTGTGGCCCTTGGCCTGGGCGTCGGACAGCCGCTCGACCAGCAGCACACCGACACCCTCGGAGAAGCCGGTGCCATCAGCGTTGTCGGCGAAGGCCTTGCACCGGCCGTCGGCGGCCAGGCCGCGCTGGCGGGAGAACTCCACGAAGATCTGCGGGTTGGCTATCACGGTCACTCCGCCGACCAGGGCCAGGGAGCACTCGCCCTGTCGTAGAGCGGATCCTGCTTGGTGCAGGGCGACCAGCGATGAGGAACAGGCGGTGTCCACGGTCATGGCGGGGCCTTCGAGGCCGAAGAAGTAGGACAGGCGGCCGGAGAGCACGCTGCCCGCGCCTGCCGTGGCGCCGAAGCCGCCGAGGTCGGCGCCGATGCCGTAGCCGTCGGGGTAGGCACCCATGAACACGCCGGTGTCACTGCCCCGCACCGACCCCGGCTCGATGCCGGCGCGTTCGAACGCTTCCCAGGCGGCTTCGAGCACGAGGCGTTGTTGGGAGTCCATGGCGAGGGCTTCGCGGGGGCTGATGCCGAAGAACGATGCGTCGAAGCCGGCGGCGTCGTCGAGGAAGCCGCCGTGCACGGTGTAGGTCTTGCCGGCGGTGTCGGGGTCCGGGTCGAAGAGGGTGTCGGTGTCCCAGCCGCGGTCGGTGGGGAAGTCGGTGATGGCGTCGGTGCCGGACTCGACCAGGCGCCACAGGTCCTCCGGGGACGACACTTTGCCGGGCAGGCGGCAGGCCATGCCGACGATCGCCAGCGGTTCGTCCGAGGCCGTGGCCGTGTGCACCGCGGTGGCTGTCGCGGGTGTCGTGTCGCCTGCGAGTAGTTCGCCGAGCCGTTCGGCCAGCGTGGCCGGGGTGGGGTAGTCGAACACCATGGTGGCGGGTAGTCGCAGGCCGGTGGCTTTGGTGAGGCTGTTGCGGAGTTCGACCGCGGTCAGTGAGTCGAGGCCGAGTTCCTGGAAGGCGGTTGCTGCGGGAACGGTGTCGGCGTTGGCGTGGCCCAGGACCATGGCGGCGCTGTCGCGCACGATTTTCAGGAGTGCTTCTGGTGACAGTCCTTGGATCGGCTGGCTCTTTCGTGCTGTTTTGGGATACAGCGAGCGCAGCAGGGCGGGCGGGTCCGCGTCGGGGACCGGGG
>NZ_JAERRG010000014.1 GCF_016741935.1 Streptomyces endocoffeicus
GAGCGATCTCGAAGCCGAGTGGGCAGACCTGGAGGAGTGAGAGCCGCTCAGGGCCGGGGCGTGGCGGCCCGGGGCGCCACGCCCCGGCGTGCTACGGCCGCTCGAGCCGCCGAGCGACGACGGGGCCGATGTGATCCAGTGCCCGCCGCGTCATCAGGTGGTCGTGAGTACTGGGCACATCGTGGGTCCGGATATCTCCCTCGACGTAGGGCGCCCAGGAATCGGGCGTACGCCATGCGGCGCTCCGGTGGTCGGTGGGTTCCTCCGTCGCGATGAAGAGGTCCATCTCCCCGTGGAACCGCCGAGGCCGGTGTTCCTTGGCGGCTCGCTCATGCTGGGCGTGGCTGTGGCACAGCGCCGTCAGAATCTCCTCATCCAGGGAGTACGCCTCGTCCGCCAGGACGTCGAGGAACATGCCCCGGATGTCGCGGTCTCCCGCCTCTGGCAGCGATTCCGCCGCAGGCACGGCCGCCAGGGGGTAGGTGTCGAGCACCGCCAGCAAGGCCACCTCCTCACCCTCCTCCTGAAGCCGGGTCGCGATCGCGTGGGCGACGATGCCGCCGAAGGACCAGCCGAGGAGGTGGTACGGGCCGTGTGGCCGTACGGTCCGGATCTGGCGCAGATAGTCCGCCGCGATTTCCTCGACCGTGGCGTGCGGTGTCTCCGTACCGGCCAGCCCCCGGGCCTGGAGACCGTAGACGGGGTGGTCGGCGTCGATATGGCGCAGCAGTCCGGAATAGGGCCAGCTGATCCCGCCGGCCGGGTGGACGCAGAAGAGCGGTGCACGGCTGCCGTGTGGCCGCAGCGGTAGCAGGACGTCGAAGCCCTCCCCACCGTCGAGGCCCTTCCCACCGTTTCCGCTCTCCAGCCTGCTGGCCAGCGCGGCCACCGTCGGGTCCTCGAACACCGCCCCTACCGGCAGCTCCACCCCCAGCTCAGACCGCAACCGCGACACCAACCGCGTCGCCAACATCGCGGCGAGGGCAACGTTCTCGCAACGTGGCGAGGGGTTCGCTGGGCCGGACCTCTGACCGCTCGGTGAGCATGACCAGCATGACGGAGAGGGATCGCCCATGGACCGTATCGCGCTGACACCGGCCGCGGCCGAGCTGATCCGCAAGCTGCGGGCGGATCACGGGCCGCTGATGTTCCACCAGTCGGGCGGCTGCTGCGACGGCAGCGCGCCGATGTGCTATCCGCTCGGCGAGTTCCGTACGGGTGGGTCGGATGTGCTGCTCGGGGAGCTGGTGGTGGACGGGGTCGAGGAGCCGGTGGGCTTCTGGATGTCGGCCTCGCAGTTCGAGCTGTGGGCCCATACGCATCTCACGGTGGACGTGGTGCCGGGCCGTGGCAGCGGCTTCTCCCTGGAGGCGCCGGAGGGTGTGCGCTTCCTGATCCGCTCACGGCTGCTGAACGACACGGCTGGCTGAGCACGGCGAACCGCGCCCGGCGCGCCGCCGGATGGGCGCGAGGGGAACACCACCTCCTTGCGCCCTCAGCCGACCGCACCCTCAGCCCCGGCCGCACCCTCAGCCGGCCGAGCTCTCAGCCCCGGCCGCGCTGCTCTCAGCCGACCGTGCCCTCAGCTCGCGTCGGCCAGCGCCAGGGTGTGCAGCCGCTCGGGCGGGCCCGGCCGTGCGTAGTACCAGCCCTGGGCGGTGTCGCAGCCCAGCCCCCGCAGATGCTCGGCCTGTACGGCCGTCTCCACGCCCTCGACCGTCACCGCGAGGTCCAGCGTGTGCGCGAGCGAGACGATCCCCTCGACGATCTTGACGTCGACCGGATCGGCCGGGGCCCGCTGCATGCCCCGGGTGAAGGAACGGTCCAGTTTGAGCTGGGAGACCGGGAGCCGGCGCAGATACGACAGGTTGGAGTAGCCGGTGCCGAAGTCGTCCAGGGCGATGTCCACGCCGAGGTCGGCGAGTTGCCGCAGCGGCCGCAGGGCGGTCTCGTCGGCGCCGATGAGGTCGTTCTCGGTGACCTCCAGGCACAGCGCGCTGGGGCACAGCCCGGCGTTCTCCAGGACCGCCACCGTGTCGGAGACCAGCGTGGGATGGCTCAGCTGGCACGGCGAGAGGTTGACGTTGACGCGCAGCGACTCGTCGTCCTCGGCGGCGTCGCGCCACTCACGCGCCTGCCGGGCCGCCTGCTCCAGGACCCAGCGGCCGAGCGGGACGATCAGCCCGGTGTCCTCGGCGAGCGGGATGAACTGGTCGGGGCCGAGCACTCCGTGCAGCGGGTGCAGCCAGCGTACGAGCGCCTCGGCGCCGCGTACGGTGCCGTCGGTGAGCCGTACCAGCGGCTGGTACTCGATGAAGAACTCGCCCTTCTCCAGGGCGGAGGGCAGGCCGTTGGTGAGGCTGTGACGGGCGATCACCCGGGCGTTGGAGTCGGCGTCGGCGATCTCAAAGCGATTGCCGCCCGCGGCCTTGGCCCGGTACATGGTGATGTCGGCGCTGCGCAGCACCTCGGCCCGGCCGATCTCCCCGGCCCGGCCGTCGACCACGCCGATGCTGGCCCGTACCCGCAGCTCACGGCCCTCGATCCGGACGGGTTCGGCGAGCGCGGCGAGCATCCGGCGGGCCAGCCCGGCGCCGTCGGTCTGCGCGGCGGGGCCGGTGACCAGGGCGAGGAACTCGTCGCCGCCGACCCGGGCGAGCAGCTCGGTGGGAGCCTTCACACAGCGCTGGAGGCGTTCGGCCACGGCCGTGAGCAGCCGGTCGCCGACGACGTGCCCGAGGCTGTCGTTGACGGCCTTGAAACCGTCCAGGTCCAGGTAGCACACGCCGAACCGCTCGGCGTCGGCGTCGGCGGCCAGCACCTGGTCCAGCCGCTCCAGGAACAGGGTGCGGTTGGGCAGTCCGGTCAGCTCGTCGTGGGTGGCCTCGTAGCGCAGCCGTTCCCGGAGCTGCCGGTGCTCGGTGATGTCCTCGGCGAGGGCGAGCTGGTACTGCGGGGCGCCGCTGGAGTCGCGCAGCAGGGTGACCGTCAGATTGGTCCACAGCTCGCTGCCGTCGTCGCGGTAGTGCGGCTTCTCGATGCGGAAGTGGTCGCGCTCCCCGTTGACCAGCTCGCGGTAGAGCTCATGGGCGCCGGGGACGTCGTCGGGGTGGACGAACTCGGTGACGTTGCGGCCGGGGCGGAAGAAGTCCATCCCGCCGAACATCCGGGCCATGGCGTCGTTGACGACGAGCACCTCGCCGTCGAGCCCGGCGATGCCCACGCCGATGACCGCGCCCTCGAAGACGGCCTGGAACTTGGCCTCGCTCGCGTGCAGCGCCTTCTCGGCCTCGGTCCGGGCGGCCATCGCGGCCCGCGAGATGGCCTCCTGCTCATCGCGCTCACGCTCGCGCAGCTCGCGGACGAAGCCGGCGGCGAGGGCGTGCTGCAGCCGCACACAGCGGGCGCGCGCCTCCTCGTCGGCGAGGGGCTCGTGGGAGGGCTCGTCGGACGGGCCTGAGAACGATTCACCCGATGGCCCGGGGAATGATTCACCGGATGGCCCGGGGAACGATTCACCGGATGGCCGAGAGAAGGGCACTCCGGGCGACGAGCAGGACACCAGATGTGCGTCGATGACGCCCAGGATGGCGGGCAGCGCGTCGGGCTCGGTGCACTGGGCGTCCACCAGCGCGGCCCCGACCTCGTACGCGGCCTCGGTGTCGAAGGGGGAGGAACGCAGGGCGGCGCTCAACCGCTGGGCCAGCGGCAGCAGATAGCCCTCGAACTCCTCGGCGGTCATCGTGGTGGCGGCCAGCGGGTGGACGGCCCGGCACCAGATGCCCGCGAATCGCCTCAGCTGATCGTTTTCTCTGGGGGCGGGGTGCCCGGCGGCGTCCCCGGCGCCGCGGTCACATCTCGGCCCGCCCGATTCGGAAGTCATATCGTGCGCTCCCCGGGGCAGCCGCCATGGGCTGTGTCCCTGTAGCCTGCCGCGTCCTCGCCTGTGGCGTCGATGCCCTCCGGCCGCCAGTCCACGTCCTGCACTTCCTTCGCCCTCTTCCGGCTTCCGGGGCCGCCCTCGGGTCGTCCGCGTCCTCGGGGAAGTGGAGCACGACGAAGAGCGGCACGGCAACCCGCTGCTGAGGCGAGATTACTGATCAACCGTTCGATGAGGAAAGGAAAAACGGAAAACTTCAATCCGGATCTGATCATGGTGGCGGGCGCCGCCGGGGGCTGTCGAGCACCTGTCAGAGGCATCTGCCAGCGGCCCAAACCCCCTGCTGACCTCGGCCCTCCACAGGGCGGGCCTTTGAAAGCGCCTCGCCCAAACCCGTTCGGGAGAGCCCGTTCTGGCGGTGCGCCAACCCCGCGCGTGAGCAGTCGAATTAGGAAATCCCTCACGTCCGCCGCACGTGAACATCACACCGGGTCTCGGCGGCCGAGGCAGCCGTACCCGGGCCCGTACGCCCGCCCCCGCACCCCGCGGAACGAAATCGGGGCAGCCTTTTCGCCCCCATGCGGTGAATTGCCATGAATAGGGGTACTCGGCCGCCGGATCCCCACAAGGAGGCAAGCCGGATCTCCACAAGGAGGCAACGAGACACAAGGAGGTACGTCTCCTCGTGGAGGCACGACGACGCACCGGACACATAAGGACGCACGGAGTGACCCCATGGCCCCACCAGGTGTCGCCCAGGATCTGCTGCCGCACCGCTGTCTGACCCTGTTCACCGGCTTCGACGGGATCGACGGCGAGGACGAGGCGGGGATACTGCGCCGGGCGATGACCCAGGTCAGCACGGTCGGCACCGGCTGCGCCGAGGCGGGCTACCTACGGCTCGGCGAGGGCCTGGTCCGCTGTCCGTACGACGGTCAGCGGGCCGGGCTCGCGGCCGCCGCCGAGGACCGGTTCGGCAACCTCAGGGCCTGGGCGGGTCCGGGCCGCCCGGACCCCTACCCCAAGCCCGACCCGGAGCGGCGCGAGGAACTGCTGCGGGAGGCCGCCCGCCGGCCGCGTCCGGTGCGGGTGCGGGACCGGCTGGTCGCGGTGGCCGATCCGCGCGGTGAGGTGCTGGGCGCGCTGTCCCTGGTGGATCCGGAGGGCCGGGCCGATGAGCGGGCCGTTCGCGCGCTGGACCACGCCGCGACCTCGCTGGGCCTGGAGCTGGCCCACGTGCGCGAGCTGGCCGAGGTGGAGCTGCGGCTGCGGCGGGAGCTGGTGGACGATCTGCTCTCGGGCGCGGGCGACGGCAGTGCGGCGGCCGACACCAGTGCGGTGGGCGGCGGCAGCACGGCGGGCGACACCCGTGCCGCGGACGACGGCAGCGTGGCGATCAGGGTGGGCGCTTCCTGCGACACCCCGCACGAGGTGCCCCGCTCGTACCAGGAGGCGCTGCGGGCGCTGGAGGTGCGCCGCCGTTCGCCCAGCCCGTACGGCATGACGTGCTACGACGATCTGGGTCTTTGCCGGATCCTGCCCACCGGGAACGGGCACCGGGAGGTCGAGCGGTTCGTGCGGGAGCCGACGCGACGGCACCACACCACGAGGCGGGATGGGCAATGAGCGACAAGGACAGGAGTGTGGCGCGTGCCCTGCTCGACCAGCAGGGCACGACCTTCGCCGCCGAGGCAGGGATCAAGCTCCGCGACACCCCCGGCCCGCTCTACCAGCTGCTGGTGCTCGCGCATCTGCTGTCCGCGCGGATCGGTTCCGGCATCGCCGTCGCCGCCGCCCGCGCCCTGTTCGACGCCGGGATGCGCGACCCGCGGCGCATGGCGGAGGCCACTTGGCAGCAGCGGGTGGACGCGCTGGGCGAGGGCGGCTACCGGCGTTACGACGAGCGGACCTCCAGCCAGCTGGGCGAGGCGGCCGAGCTGGTGAACCGGGAGTACGGGGGCGATCTGCGGCGGATGCGCGAGGCCGGGGACGTGAAGAAGCTGCTGCGGGGGGTCAA
Source organism: Streptomyces endocoffeicus (assembly GCF_016741935.1). GTDB lineage: Bacteria > Actinomycetota > Actinomycetes > Streptomycetales > Streptomycetaceae > Streptomyces > Streptomyces endocoffeicus. Next base: position 5,898 of record NZ_JAERRG010000014.1, read on the forward strand.
GGGCATCGGGCCGGCCGGGGTGAACATCTTCCTGCGCGAGGTGCAGGGCGTCTGGCCCGAGTTCGCCCCGTACTTCGACGGCAAGGCGCTGGACGGCGCCGAGCGGGTCGGGCTGCCGAGGAGCGCGCGGTCGCTGGAGGGGCTGGTGGCCGAGAGGGACCTTCCCCGGCTGGCCGCCGCCCTGGTCCGGGTCGCGCTCCACGCGGACGCCGCGCGGGAGGTGCGCGCCGCGGCATGACGCGGTCGGGCGGCAACGCGGTCGGGCGGCAAGACGGTCAGGTGAGGCGGCGTAACGCGTTCACGTGAGGAACTGCGAGCACTGGTAGGGGCCGTACGTCCGCTCGCCGTCGTCCAGGGAGACCCGGACGTCGTCCGGCCGGATGGCCTCGTCCCGGTGCAGGAAGGACTGGGCGCGGGCCAGGGTGCACACCAGCTGGCCGTTGGGCAGCCGGTCGCTCGGGCTGTCGAAGGAGGCGCCGGGCGAGTGCAGGGTGATCCGGTGGCCCGTGCCGCTGGTCCAGTACGACCCGAGCCGGACGAGATTGACGAGCCCGCGCTCCTCGCCCCAGGCCGGCATGTCCGCCAGCAACTTGAGGGCACCGACGGGTTCCTCGATGGAGGTGTCGGGGCGGGTGACGCCCTGGAGCGCGGAGCCGCGGACGTAGTAGATCCGCAGATCCCTGGTGAGCCCCTTCGCGGGCTCGCCGCCGTCCACCACTCCGGTGGGCCGCACCCCGCAGCCGGCCGCCACCAGGGCGAGGAGCACGGCAACCGCCGCCGTACGCGGGCGGTTCATCCCACCCTTCATCGTGCCCCTCCGTCCGCCGCTACTGCCCGCGCGCCGAAGTCCTGCCCGGCGGAATCCCGCCCGGCGCGTTGCCGCGGGTGGCGGGGCAGCCTCAGGGTGAACACGGCGCCGCCGCCCTCCTCGGCGGGCCGGTTGGCCGCCTCGATCGTGCCGCCGTGCAGCCGTGCGTTCTCCAGCGCGATGGCGGTGCCGAGGCCGCTGCCCTCCGAGCGGGTCCGGGCGCTGTCCGCCTTGTAGAAGCGGTCGAAGACCTGGCCGACGGCGTCCGGTGGCAGCCCCGGCCCCCGGTCCGTGACCTCCACTGTCACCCGGTCCGCGTCGGCGGACAGCGTCACGGTCACCGGCCACTCACCGTGGCGGAGGGCGTTGCCCACGAGGTTGGCCACGGCCACGTCCACCCGCCGCCGGTCCACCACCGCCCGTATCCCCTCCGGGAGCCGCGCCGCCACCTGGCCGGTCCAGCCGCGCAGCTCCAGCGTGCCGTGGATGATGCGCGCGAGATCGGTCTCCGCCGCGTCGAGCCGGGCCGCCCCCGAGTCGAAGCGGGACATCTCCATCAGGTCCTCCACCAGCCGGGCCAGCCGCGCCGTCTCGTCGCTGACGGTACGGGCGGCGCGGGCGGCGTCCGTGGGCAGCTGCGCCGCGTCCTCGTCCAGCACGGTCGTCACCATCGTCATGGCGGTCAGCGGGGTGCGCAGCTCGTGCGAGACATCGGCGACGAACCGCCGTGCCCTGGCCTCCTGGTCCCGCAGGTCGGTCACCGAACGCTGCAGCGCGTCGGCCGTGGTGTTGAAGTCCGCGGCGAGCCGGGCGAGTTCATCACGGCCCCTGACCTCCACCCGTGAGTCGAGGTCGCCCTCGGCCAGCCGCCGGGTGGCCCGCCCCAGCTCGCGCACCGGCCGTAGCACGGTCCCGGCGGCGAGCAGGGCGAGCACCGCGGCGAGGCCGAGCACCGGGAGCAGTCCGCCGCGCACCGAGTCCAGCAGGGCGGCGGTGTGCTCCTCCTCCGCCCGCAGGGAGGTGACGGCGAACACCTCGAGCCCGGAGGCCCGGCCGCCCTCGTAGGAGACGGGGGTGCCGACCACCAGATACGGCCGGCCCCGGTACTCCACGCGCTGGAAGCGGGTACGGCCCGAGGAGCGGACCGAGGCGCGCAGTTCGGGGGTGATCCGGGTGCGGTCGGCCAGGCCGTCGGAGGACGCGGTGAGGTCCTGGTAGCGGGTGACGACGAGCGGGGCGCCGGAGAGCCCGGAGGAGACCGAGTCGGCCAGCGCGGTCAGCGTGCGCATGTCGGGGGGCATGTCGAAGTCGGGGGCGACGCTGTCGACGCGCTCGCGGAGGTCGGCCTGGAAGGCGTCCTGGGTGCGCTGGAGCACGGCGCTGCGGGATTCCCGGTAGGCGAGCGCGGTGGCAGTGACGGTGCTGATCAGCGCGACGAGGACGAAGGCGATGACCAGCCGGGTGCGCAAGCCCCCAAGACGCGGCCGGAAGCGTTTCATATCGGACCGAATCGATAGCCGAAGCCGCGCACGGTCTGGATATAGCGGGGCCGGGCGGGCACCTCCTCGATCTTCGCGCGCAGCCGTCCGACCGCGGCGTCGACCAGGCGCGAGTCCCCGAGGAAGGAGTGGTCCCACACCGAGGCGAGCAGCTGCTCCCGGCTGAAGACCCGGCCCGGCGAGGCGGACAGCTCCAGCAGCAGCCGCAGTTCGGTGGGTGGCAGCGGGACGGGGGCGCCGTCGCGGCTGACGGTGAGCCCCGCCCGGTCGATGAACAGCCCGGCGTAGACCTCGCCGGGCCGCCGGGGTACGGGGTCGGCGCGCCGCAGCGCCGCCTTGATCCGCGCCTCCAGGACGGGTGCGGTGACCGGCTTGACCACATAGTCATCGGCCCCGGCTTCCAGGCCGCCGACGATGTCCGGATCGTCGCCGCGCGCGGTCAGCATGATCACGGGCATGGTGGAGCGGGCCCGGATCCGGCGACAGACCTCGAAGCCGTCCATGCCGGGCAGCATCAGGTCGAGCACCGCGAGTTCGACGGCCGTCTCGGCGGGGGCGTCGAGCAGCGCGAGGGCCTCCTCGCCGGTGGCGGCGACCGACACCTGATAGCCGTGGCGGCGCAGCACGAGCTCCATGCCATCGCGTACGGAGGCGTCGTCCTCGATGAGCAGTACATGCGGCATACGGTCGAGTATTACCCATGAAATCGTCGGAATCTGCTGGTCAGGCCGAAGAATCAAAGGCAGACGGGCTTTGTTACACATCCATCATATGGTCATGGACGGACCATCATGTGATCGCCGAAAGGTGGTCGCCATGACACGGCACACCACTTCCCGCGCCTCCTTCAGGCGCACCCTGGCCGCCCTCGCCGCACTGCCCGTCCTGACCCTCGCGGTGGGCTGCGGCGGTGACGGCGACTCGGCCCGGGTGGAGGGGGTCGCCTCCGCGCCGGGCGAGAACACCGGGGGCTCCGGCGGCTCGGACGACTCCGGCGGCTCCGGCGGCTCCTCGAAGGACACCGGCGGCGGTTCCGGCAAGGGCAAGAGCGCCTTCTACGACGCGCAGATGGACTATGTGCGCTGTATGCGCGCCAAGGGCGGGGCCAAGGACTTCCCCGACCCCAAGCTCAGCGGCTATCTCGACTGGGACAAGATCAATCAGCTGGAGGACCCCAGCGGCACGGGCGAGGTGACGAAGGGCGGCAAGGACGGGGCCTGTGCCGATGAGCTGCGGAAGGCGATGACGCTCGAGCCCGAGCGGGACGCCCAGAAGGACTACGAATCGATGCTCGCGCACGCCACGTGCATGCGCGACCACGGCGTATCGGAGTTCCAGAACCCCACCATGTCCGCGGGCAACGCGGTGCCCGGCGGCGAGCCGGACCCGACGGACCCCCATATCGACCCCGACTCCTCGGTGTACAAGCAGGCCCGTGAGGCGTGCGAGGGCAAGCTGCTCGACGGTCTGGACGGTATGCAGTGAGGCGGAGCACCGCGTGGATCGCGGGTGGCGCGCTTGCCGCCGCCGCGACCGGGGCCGGGGTGGCGGCCCTGGTCCTGGGCGGCGGGGACGGGGCGGACGCCTCGTCCCGGGACGGTGACCGGCCGCCCGCCACGGCCAAGGTCGTGCGCACCGATCTGGTCCAGAGCAAGACCGTCGACGGACAACTTGACTACGCCCAGCGGCGCACGGTGTCCTCCGCCGTCGACGGCACCGTGACCGTGGCGGCCGACGCGGGCGGCACGGTCACCCAGGGGCAGGCGCTGTACGAGCTGAACGACAAGCCCGTCACGCTGCTGTACGGGCAGATCCCGATGTTCCGCGCCATGAAGCCCGGGGACCGCGGCTCCGATGTCCTCCAGCTGGAGCGGAATCTGCGGGATTTGGGGTTCGGGGCCGGGCTGTACATCGATCCGCGCTACGACGCGGCCACCAAGGCGGCGGTCAAGAGCTGGCAGGAGTCGCTCAACCGCACCCCCACCGGCACGGTGGGCAAGGGGGACGTGGTCTTCCAGCCCGACCGAGTGAAGGTCGTCTCGGCGGACGCCGCGGCCGCGGACCAGGTGGGCCCGGACACCACGGTGCTCACCGTCGCCTCCACCAAGCCGGTGGTCCGGGCCCAGCTGGATCAGCAGGATGTGTCGCTCACCGCGAAGGGAACCACGGTGAAGGTGACACTGCCCGGCGGACGGACCGTACGGGGCGAGGTGTCGGGCACCGTCCGCCCGGAGTCCTCCGATGACGACCCGTCGGCCGCGGCGCGGGACGGCATCACCGTGGAGGTGACCCTGGACGGCGGCCGTTCGGCCGTGTCCGGGGAGGACGCCAAGGCGACGGTGAACGTGTCGTTCGTCAGCGAGAGCCGCCAGAACGTGCTGGCCGTCCCGGTCGAGGCGGTGGTGGCGCTGCGCGGTGAGCACGGCGGCTACGGCCTGGAGCTGGTGAAGGGCGACACCACCCGGATGGTGCGGGTGGAGACCGGGATGACGGCCGACGGGCGGATCGAGGTCAGCGGGGTGGGGCTGCGCGAGGGCATGACGGTGGGAGTGGCCGAGCGGTGATCGCCAGCGCACCACCGCCCCGCCCGGCGGCCGTGATCGAGCTGGTGGGGGCCACCAAGACCTATCCGGGCGCGGTCCATGCCCTGCGCGGGGTGGATCTGACCGTGGTCTCCGGTGAACTCCTGGCGATCGTCGGCCCGTCCGGTTCCGGGAAGTCGACCATGCTGAACATCATCGGCACCCTGGACCGCCCCACCACGGGCACGGTCCGGGTGGCCGGGCACGATGTGAACACGCTCTCCGACGCCCGGCTGTCCGCCCTCCGCGCCCGTCACATCGGCTTCGTCTTCCAGCACTTCCACCTCTCCCCCGGCCGGGACGCGGTGGACAACGTGGCGGACGGGCTGCTGTACGCGGGGGTGGGCGCGCGCGAGCGCCGGGCGCTGGCCCGTACGGCGCTGGAGCGAGTGCGCCTCGGCCACCGGCTGGACCACCGGCCGCATGAGCTGTCCGGCGGTGAGAAGCAGCGCGTGGCCATCGCGCGGGCACTGGTCGGCGAGCCCGATCTGCTGCTCGCGGACGAGCCGACCGGCGCACTGGACTCGGCGTCGGGCGAGGTGGTGATGGAACTGCTTCGGGAACTGAACGCGGCGGGCACCACGGTGTGCGTCATCACCCATGACCACGAGATCGCGGACGCGCTGCCACGGCGGGTCCGCTTCCGCGACGGCGAGGTCGTCGCCGACTCGAACGAGGTGAGGTCATGACCGAGCGGAAGACCGCGGCGGGGGCGCCCCCTGCCGGCCGCGGGCTGAAGCCCTCCCGGCTGACCGCCGGTGACATCCTCCGCGTGGGCGCCGTCGGGCTGCGGGCCCGCCGGACCCGGGTGGTGCTGTCCGCCCTCGGCATCGCGATCGGCATCGCCACGATGGTGGCGGTGGTGGGGCTCTCCACCTCCAGCCGGGCTGATCTGATGGCCCGGCTGGACCGGCTGGGCACCAATCTGCTCACCGCGGAGGCTGGTGAGGACGCGATGGGGAAGGACATCGTGCTGCCCAAGAACGCCGTCGCGATGGTCGAACGCATCGGCCCGGTGCGGCACGCCACGGCGACCGGCGAGGTGGACACCCGCATCCGGCGCAGCGATGTGGTGCCGGAGGAGCGGACTGCCGGGGTCACCACCCAGGCCGCCCGGCCCGATCTGCTGGAGACGCTCGGCGCCGAGGTGGACCGGGGCGTCTGGCTGAACCCCGCCAATGAGCGGCTGCCGGTGACCGTGCTGGGCTCGATCGCCGCGAAGCGGCTGGGGATCACCGAGCCCGGTGAGAAGATCATGGTCAATGACCGCTACGTGGTCGTCGTGGGCATTCTCCGGCCGATCGAGCTGGTGCCCACGCTGGACCGGGTGGCGATGGTCGGATTCCCGGCCGCCGAGCGGTACTTCGGCTTCAACGGCCACCCGACCACGATCTTCGAGCGCTCCACTGACGCGTCGGTGGAGGACGTGGCGGCGGTGCTGGCCCGCAGCGTCAACCCCGGCCAGGAGGGCACCGTCAAGGTCTCACGGCCGTCGGACGCCCTGGCGGCGAAGGCCACCACCGACGAGGGGCTGACGGCGCTGATGCTCGGGCTCGGGGCCGTGGCGCTCCTGGTGGGCGGGGTCGGCGTGGCCAACACCATGGTGATCTCGGTGTTGGAGCGCCGCCAGGAGATCGGTCTGCGGCGGGCGATCGGCGCCACCCGCAACGCCATCCGGCTGCAATTCCTCACCGAGTCACTGCTGTTGTCGGCCCTCGGCGGGTTGGCCGGGGTGGCTCTCGGCTCGGTGGCCACCTGGGCGTTCGCCCTGGCCCAGGGCTGGACGACGGTCATCCCGCCCCGGGCACTGGCCGGCGGCTTCGGCGCCACGCTGGGGATCGGCATGCTCGCGGGGCTCTACCCGGCCATCCGCGCCTCTCGCCTCCACCCCACCGTGGCGCTCAACGCCTCCTGAGCCCTCTCAACGGATGCCGAGCTCCTTCAGCACCCGCCGCTGGGCGGCGGTGGGCTTGGCCGGGAAGTAGAGGTAGCAGACGCCGCCGGTGCCCGAGACCACCTTGCCGTCGGCGTTGTACCGCTTCGTCCGCAGCCAGATGTTCTCCCACTGCCGTCGCTTGTAGACGTGGCGGACCGCATCGTTGCTGGCCGAGGCCGGGTCGTTGGCGATGACGTCGCCGTCCGCCGTGAAGCCGATGACGGTCATCAGATGGCCCGAGGTGCCGTACCCCGCGCCGTCCAGCTCGGTCTTGAGGAAGGACTGCGAGGTGATCAGCGGAATGCCGACCTCGATCAGCTTCTCGGCGTCGGTGAGCGAGCCGAGCCGGGTGACCACGCCCTGGAGATCGCGGTAGGTGGCGGCGTAGGCGGCGTTGAACGGCCAGTTGCCGCAGCCCTCGTACTGGTAGTCGAAGGTGGACCGGGCGGCGTGGCAGACCTGCGGATCGGCGTAGTCCGGGTTGACCCAGGCGAGGTCCTTCGCGGAGGGCTTGCGGCCCCAGTACTCGATGATCATCTGCGAGGAGGTGGGGCTGCACCACGCCTCGCCGCCATTGTCGTACTCCGGGTACTGGCCCTTGTGGATCTCCTGCGAATAGCGCGGTACGACGAGTTCGCGCCCCTTGGCCAGGCTCGGCGTGGAGGCGGGCACCTCGAACCGGTCGGGGACGTCCGAGCCCATCGCGCCGACCCGCCACACCGTGGGGGTGAGCGTGGTGCCGGGCTTGCGGTGGAGGGTGAGCCGCACCTGGTACTTCGCGAGCCGCAGCCCGCTCGCCGGGTCGTCGATGGAGAAGGTGTCGGTCCACACCGAGCTCTTGTCGTCGCTCTGGTCGTCCACCGAGGTGCGCCGGATGGAGGAGGCGCCGTCGTCGGAGGCCCAGCGGCCCATCACGTACCAGGGGGTCGCGGAGCCGTCGGTGTAGGTGCCCTTGAGCTCGATCTGGACCCAGGTGCCGGCCGGGGTGCGGGCGTTCCAGGAGACGATGGCCTCGGTCGCGGGCACGGAGAGGGTGCGCACCGGGGAGGTCCAGGTGGCGTACTCCCAGGCGGCCTTGGTGCCGGTGTGCGGATCGGTGTAGTCCACGCTGCCCAGCGGGCGGGAGATGACGATGCCGGGGCGGGCCCCGGCATCGGCGCGGACGCCCTTGGCGGCACCGGCCAGCCAGTCGGCGTGGCTGGTCCAGCCGTGGTACTCCGCGATCGGCTCGGCCTTCGAGCCCGCCGGGGCCGCGGCGTCCTCAGGGGCTTGTTTCACGGCGGGGGCCGGGCGGGCCGTTCCGGCGGCCGCGACGGCTGTCGTGGTGACGGCGGCGGCGCCCGCGACGCCGAGTGCGGCGGCGAGCACGGAGCGGCGGGGCGTGGATCCAGATCTGGTCATGCGGGGTTCCCCCAGTCGTCGTCCGGTCCAGTGGGCGGCGGGTGCGCGACAGTCGCACAACTATGGCCGCTGCGGGTGGTCTCAGGCCAGTGATTCCCCCAGCGCCCGCTCCATCAATATTGGTGTGAACCAATGGAGTGAACGAGCCCAAAGGGCCGTATGGTGGTCCCCGATGCGAACTTACCGACCGCTTGGCGGCCTGGACGCGCTGGCGCGGCGCCTGCGTGCGCTGCCGCCGTCCTGCGGGCCGGTCCGGCTGGTCGCGGTGGACGGCCACGCGGGCTCCGGGAAGACCACCTTCGCCGGGCATCTGGCCGAGGCGCTCGGCGGCGCCCCCGTACTGCACACGGACGACTTCGCCACCCATGAGGAGCTCTTCGGCTGGGCCGGGCGGCTGCACACCCACGTCCTCGCCCCGCTGACCCGGGGCGCGGCCGCGGCTTACGCCCCGTACGACTGGGTGGAGCGCCGCTTCGCCACCGCCCGGCGGCGGCTGGACCCCGCGCCGGTGGTGCTGCTGGAGGGCGTGGGCAGCGGCCGCCGCGCGATGCGCCCGCGGCTGGCGCAGCTGTTGTGGATGGATCTGCCCGAGTGGGACTCCTGGCGGCGCGGACAGCTGCGGGACGGCCCGGGGATGTCCGCATTCTGGGACGGATGGCTGCCCGCCGAGCGTGCGCATTTCGCCGCCGACCCGTCCCGTCCGTACGCGGGAGCCTTGGTACAGCAGCGGAAGGAGGGGTATGAGGTGCTACCGGGATCCGCCGCGACCGGGGGAAACACCCCCTGGCCTCACACAGCGTGAGCCGATGCCCCCGACCGGACCTGACGCCGCCGCCCGAGGCATGACGCGTACCCCAACTCGGCTTGACCTGGGGCCCATACAGGTCTTACGTTCTCAATGTGCGACTCGTACGAGTCGTCCCACAACGCGAAGCCCCCGGTTGTTCCCCCGTGATCGGGGGCTTCGTCCTGTCTGGCGCCGGTTTTCCGCTGCTTTGCGCGGCCGCTTCATCACCCTGGGTGACGACCCGCCTCAGACCTTGTGCGCCCCCTACACGCCCCCGCGCACACCCGCCCGGCCTTGTGTGATTGCGACGAACAACAGTGCGGCACCCTCGGCCCATGCGAGTTGCGCAGGTACGATGCGAAAGGGGCAGTCGCCCCTGCGGCATCCACGGGGGCAGCGGTTGTGGGGGACGTGATGAATTTCGGCACGCAGGGTTCGCACGCCCCGGCCGACCTCGCCTGGCTGCGAGCCGTCGATGCCTACACGATGGGCGCGTACGCACAGGCCGAGGAGGAGTTCCGGGCCGCCACCCGGCTCGATCCGGGAATGGCCGACGCCTGGCTCGGGCTGCACGCGCTGCGGGCCGACACGGCGGCGGCGCTGCTGCGGATGTACCGGCACCGCGACCGCTTCGGCGAGCAGCGCTCCCGGCACCGCCGCACCCTCAACTCCTGGTACTGGCTGGGCTGGTGGGTCCAGCCGGTGCTGGAGACCAGCCGGGACCTGCTGCTCGCCCACGCCTCCCACTGGCTCGACGGCCGCCATGTGCCCGAGCTGGACCGGGCGCTGGCCGGCTGCCCCCCGGTCGAGGCCGATCCGCAGGCCCGCTTCCTGCATGCCTGCCGCGCCTATCTGGTCAAGGACTGGGAGCAGCTGGTGCGCCACACCGAGCCGCTGCTGGACGATCCGTTCCTGGGCATCGAGGCCGGTCTGTTCGCCGGGATGGCGCGGGTCCGGCTGGAGATGTACAGCCAGGCCGAGCCGCTGCTCGCCGCCGCCTTGATGCGCTGTCGCAGCGAACAGCCCCAGCGCAAGGAGCTGCGCTACTGGCTCGCCCGCGCCCATGAGGGCACCGGGCGCAGCGCCGCCGCGCTCCCCCTCTACCGCGCGGTGCACCGCATCGATTCCACCTTCATGGACACCTCGGCGCGGCTTGCGGCGATAGCCGAGTCCGACGGGCTGGACGAGCCCGCGGACCTCGCCGCCGTATCGCTGGCCGGGGCCGGTGGCCAGGACACCACGGACGGCCGGGACGCCACCGCCGCCGACCCCGCCGACACGCTGTCCGACGGCCGCGATCCGCGCGCCGCGGCCGAGGGCCCCGAGGGTCCGCCGCTGATGGGCCCCGCCGTGATGGGCGCGGGCGGCACGCGCGACCGGGCCGGACTGCCGTCCCAGCCCGGCCCCTCCGATCCGGTGCTGCTGGAGAGCGCGCTCCAGGAGCTGGAGCGCATGGTCGGCCTGGAACCGGTCAAGCGGCAGGTGCGGGCGCTGTCGGCGCAGCTCCACATGGCGCGGCTGCGCGCCGGGCAGGGCCTGCCGGTCCAGCCGCCCAAGCGGCACTTCGTGTTCTCCGGGCCCTCCGGCACCGGCAAGACCACCGTGGCCCGCATCCTCGGCCGGGTCTTCTACGCCCTCGGGCTGCTCGGTGGCGACCATCTGGTGGAGGCCGGGCGCGCCGACCTGGTCGGCGAGTATCTGGGCCAGACGGCGGTGAAGGCCAATGAGCTGATCGACTCGGCGCTCGGCGGGGTGCTCTTCGTCGACGAGGCGTACAGCCTGTCCAACTCGGGCTACAGCAAGGGCGACGCGTACGGCGACGAGGCGCTTCAGGTGCTGCTCAAGCGGGCCGAGGACAACCGCGACCGGCTCGTGGTGATCCTCGCCGGCTACCCCGAGGGCATGGACCGGCTGCTGGCCGCCAACCCCGGCCTCGGCTCGCGCTTCACCACCCGTGTCGACTTCCCCAGCTACCGCCCGCTGGAGCTCACCCGGATCGGTGAGGTGCTGGCGGCGGAGAACGGGGACGTGTGGGACGAGGAGGCCGTGGACGAGCTGCGCAGCATCAGCGGCCATGTGGTGGACCAGGGCTGGATCGACGAGCTGGGGAACGGGCGGTTTCTGCGCACGCTGTACGAGAAGAGCTGCGCTTACCGGGATCTGCGGCTGTCGGGGTGGAGCGGTACGCCGAACCGGGATGACCTCGCGACGCTGCGGCTGCCGGATCTGATGCAGGCGTACGGGGAGGTCCTGTCGGGTCGCGGTCCCATGTACCGCGACCCGCAGGACCCGCCGCTGGGGTAGCGCGCATACGGTCGCGCCTGCGGTTGCGCGCCTGCGGTGGTCAGCCGACCATCGCCCGCTCCTCCTCGGAGAGCGCGGGCGCAGCCTCGCCCCTGGGCTCGGCCACCCGGTCCCGGGTCCCACCCCGGTGGGAGGGGTCGTGGACCTCGCCGACCAGCTTCTCCAGGACGTCCTCCAGGGCCACCAGCCCCAGCACCGTGCCCGACGCGTCGGCGACGGCCGCCAGATGGGAGGCGGCCCGGCGCATCGCGGTGAGGGCGTCGTCCAGCGGAAGCTCCGCCCGGAGCGTCTCGATCGGATGCCAGACCCGCTGCGGCACGGCCCGCTCCGGGAACTCCAGCTCCAGGACATCCTTCACATGCAGATAGCCCATGAAGGCGCCGCCGGGGCCGCGCACCGGGAAGCGCGAGTAGCCGGTGCGCACGGTCAGCTCCTCGATCTGCCGGGGGGTGACCGAGGGATCGACCGTGACCAGGCCCGCCGGGTCCAGGAGGACGTCGGTGACCGGGCGGCTGCCCAGCTCCAGGGCGTCCGCGAGCCGCTCCTGCTCCTCGGGGTCGAGCAGCCCGGCCTGCCGGGAGTCCTCGACCAGATGGGTCAGCTGCTCGCTGGTGAAGACGGCCTCGATCTCGTCCTTGGGCTCCACCCGGAACAGCCGCAGCACCAGCCGGGCGCACGCGCCCAGCAGCGCGGTGACCGGCCGGCACAGCCGCGCGAAGGCGACCAGCCCGGGGCCCAGCCACAGCGCGGTCCGGTCCGGAGCCGCCATGGCCAGGTTCTTCGGCACCATCTCGCCGATGACCAGATGGAGGAAGACCACCAGGGCGAGCGCGATGGCGTAGCCGAGTGGATGGATCAGCTGCTCGGGCAGATGGACGGCGTGGAAGACCGGTTCCAGCAGCTCGGCGACGGTCGGTTCGGCGACCGCGCCGAGGGTCAGCGAGCAGATGGTGATGCCGAACTGGGCGGCCGCCATCATCTGCGGCAGGTTCTCCAGGCCGGTGAGCACCGTACGGGCGCGTCCGGAGCCCTCGGCCGCGCGCGGCTCGATCTGACTGCGGCGCACCGAGACCAGGGCGAACTCGGCGCCCACGAAGAAGCCGTTGGCGAGGACCAGCAGAACGGCGAAGAGAAGCTGTACCAGACTCATCGTCCGTCCGCCTTCCCGGCCACGGCAGGGGCACTCATCTGCACGGGCGGCGTACTCGTACGGACGATGCGCACCAGTTCCGCCCGGTGGTGGCCGACCTGCCGGACGGCCAGCTTCCAGCCGGGCAGCTCGGCGATGTCGCCGGGGGCGGGGATCCGCGCCAGCAGATCGGCCACCAGCCCGGCCACGGTCTCGTACGGCCCGTCGGGCGCGTCGAGGCCGATCCGGCGCAGGGTGTCGACGCGGCAGCCGCCGTCGGCGTCCCATACGGTGCGGCCGTCCTCGGTGAGGGTCTGCACCAGGTCGGGGTGGTCCGCGGCCTCGTCGTCGTGCTCGTCGCGCACCTCGCCGACCAGTTCCTCGACGATGTCCTCCAGCGTGACCACCCCGGCCGTGCCGCCGTACTCGTCGACGACCACGGCTATCGGCTGCTCGCTGCGCAGCCGCTCCAGCAGCGGCTGGACCGGCAGCGTCTCGGGGACCAGCACCGGGGACTGGGCGATCCGGCTGACGGGGGTGCGCAGCCGGTCGTCGGACGGCACCGCGAGGGCGTCCTTGAGGTGCACCATCCCGATGACCTCGTCCAGCCGGTCGCGGTAGACGGGGAAGCGGGACAGCCCGGTGGCCCGGGTGAGATTGAGCACATCCACGGCGGTCGCCGTGGAGTGCAGCGCGCTGACCCGCACCCGCGGTGTCATCACATGCTGGGCGGTCAGCTCGCCCAGCGAGAGGGTGCGGACGAACAGATCGGCCGTGTCCTGCTCGAGCGCGCCGGCCCGCGCCGAGTGGCGGGCGAGCGAGACCAGCTCACCGGGGGTGCGGGCGGAGGCCAGCTCCTCGGTGGGCTCCACGCCCAGCGCCCGCACCAGCCGGTTGGCCACGGTGTTGAGCAGGGCGATCACGGGCCGGAAGAAGCGGGCGAAGGCGTACTGCGGGCCCGCGACGAAGCGGGCGACCTGCAGCGGCCGGGAGACCGCCCAGTTCTTGGGCACCAGCTCACCGATGACCATCTGGACGGCGGACGCCAGCAGCATGCCGAGCACGATGGCGACACCGGACACGGCGCCGTGCGGCAGCCCGACCGCCTCCAGCGGCGTGGTCAGCAGATGGCCGAGCGCGGGCTCGGCCAGCATGCCGACGATCAGCGAGGTGATGGTGATGCCGAGCTGGGTGCCGGAGAGCTGGAAGGACAGCTCGCGCAGCGCCTCGACGACGGTACGGGCGCGCTTGTCGCCCTCGTCGGCGGCTCGCTCGGCGTCCGGCCGCTCGACGGTGACCAGGCCGAATTCGGCGGCCACGAAGAAGCCGTTGGCGAGGATCAGGACAAGTGCCGCGGACAGCAGCAGGAGGGAAAGGGTGATGCTCATGCCGCCGCCTCGTGGTCGGCGGCGGCGCAGGTACTACAGGACGATCCGTCCATCTGCTGAGGGAGTCACTCCTCGGGTCGCAGGGGAGCCCGCCAGGGGCGCACGCGGGCGTGCGCGCTGCAGAGGCGGGGCGGGGCACTGTTCGGCCCCGGCAACAGAGTAATCAAGGATGGGGCATGACGGGCAGGCCCCTCACGCCGTTGGAGTGCCGATCCGCTCGTCGGCCGGTTCGTGGGGCCCACCCGGCAGGGGGCGGAAGCGGACGTAAAGGGGCTGCTCAACACCGCCGGGGCCGCGCGGTGCGGCCGGGTGGCTCAGTCCGCGGCACGGCCCGTCCCGTGCCGCTCGGCGAGGGCGCGCAGGGCCCGCGCGTCGCTGATGGCGTGCGCCTTGGCGATGCCCGGCTGGATGCCCATCGCGGGCAGGCTGGTGCCGTCGGCGAGGTCCAGATAGACCCAGGGGTCACCGGGGCGCAGATTGACCCGGAGCACCTCCGCCCACTCCAGCCGGCGCTTGGTGGTGAGGTTGACCACCGTCACACCGCCCTCCTCGGCCACCACCTTGGGGCGGCTGAGCAGCGTCAGCACCCCGAAGAACAGCAGTCCGGTGAGGATGAAGCTGGCCCGCTCCCCCGGCCCCAGCCGCTCCAACAGCAGGGCGACGGCCGTGAGGACGACCAGGACGGCGACACCGACGGTCATCAGGACGGCCCGGGTCCTGGTCGGCCGGAAGGTGACGGGCAGGGCGGGGGTGGGCGCGGCGGCGGACACGTGGTCGGCCTCTCGGATGGGAGGGAACGGGATGGGGGCGGGGACGGGGCCGGCTGTCAGAGGCGGCAGGCGTGGATGCCGGTGGTGAGGATGGCCCGTGCCCCCAGGTCGTAGAGCTCGTCCATGATCCGCTGGGCGTCCTTGGCGGGGACCATCGAGCGGACCGCGACCCAGCCCTCGTGGTGCAGCGGGGAGACGGTGGGCGACTCCAGGCCCGGGGTGAGCGCCACGGCGCGCTCCACCTGCTCCACCCGGATGTCGTAGTCCATCATCACGTAGCGCCGGGCCACCAGGACGCCCTGCATCCGGCGGAGGAACTGCTGGACCTTGGGGTCGTCGCTGGGGTCGCCGGTGCGGCGGATGACGACCGCCTCGGACTCCAGGATGGGCTTGCCGATGATCTCCAGCCCGGCGTTGCGCAGAGTGGTGCCGGTCTCGACCACATCCGCGATGACCTCGGCGACACCGAGCTGGATGGCGGTCTCGACGGCGCCGTCGAGGTGGACCACGGCGGCGTCCACACCGTTGTCGGCGAGGTGCTTGGTGACCAGTCCGGCGAAAGACGTGGCCACGGTCATCCCGCCGAACTCGCTGACGTCCTTGGCCGTGCCGGGACGGGTGGCGTAGCGGAAGGTGGACCCGGCGAAGCCGAGCTGCATGATCTCCTCGGCCTGGGAGCCGGAGTCCAGCAGCAGATCGCGGCCGGTGATGCCGATGTCGAGCCGGCCGGAGCCCACGTAGACGGCGATGTCGCGGGGGCGGAGGAAGAAGAACTCCACCTCGTTCTCCGCGTCGACCAGTACCAGCTCCCGGCGGTCCTTGCGCTGCCGGTAGCCCGCCTCATGGAGCATCGCCGACGCAGGCTCGGACAGTGAACCCTTGTTGGGGACGGCGATGCGCAGCATGAGTGCTCTTTCCTTCGGTGGCTCGGTGGCTCGGTGACTCGGTGGCTCGGCTAGCTCGGTAGCGGCGAGAGTCGGAGGGTGAGGGTGGTTGACGGGGGTGTTCAGAGGTGGGCGTAGACGTCGTCGAGGGTCAGCCCCTTGGCGACCATCATCACCTGAAGGTGGTACAGGAGCTGGGAGATCTCCTCGGCGGTCGCCTCGTCGCTCTCGTACTCGGCGGCCATCCACACCTCGGCGGCCTCCTCCACGACCTTCTTGCCGATGGCGTGCACACCGGAGTGGACCAGCTCGGCGGTGCGGGAAGTGGCGGGGTCGGCCGTGGCGGCCTTCTTCTGGAGCTCGGCGAAGAGCTCCTCGAACGTCTTCTTGGGCATCGTGTCCGTCATCCTACTTGGGTCGTGCGACGCCCCTCAGCGCCAGGGTTCGGCGACCGAGCGCAGGGTGGTGGCGGTGGCGACGGCCGCGGTGACCGCCTCGTGGCCCTTGTCCTCGCTGGAGCCCGCGAGCCCGGCCCGGTCCAGGGCCTGCTCGTCGGTGTCGCAGGTCAGCACGCCGAAGCCGATGGGCACGCCGGTGTCCACGCTGACCTGGGTCAGCCCCTGGGTGACGCCCTGGCACACATAGTCGAAGTGCGGGGTGCCGCCACGGATGACGACGCCCAGGGCCACGATCGCGTCATAGCCGCGGCCCGCGAGCACCTTGGCGACGACCGGCAACTCGAAGCTGCCCGGCACCCGCAGCACGGTGGGCTCGTCGATGCCGAGCTCGCCCAACGCGCGCAGGGCGCCGTCGAGCAGCCCGTCCATCACCTTCTCGTGCCACTGTGCGGCGATGACGGCGACGCGCAGGTCCCCGCAGTTCTTCACGGACAGTTCGGGGGCGCCCTTACCGCTCACGTCTCTCCTCGGTGTTTCTGATTTTCCGATGTTCTGGTGCTTCTGGTGCTTCTGATGCTTCTGTGGTGGTGCGTGGGTGTGCGTCCGTACGGCTACCGGTTCTGTGCGGCTACTGGTTGCCGCAAGCCGATATGGGCTCGGCGCGGTCGCCGTCCAGCCAGGGCAGGTCATGCCCCATCCGGTCCCGCTTGGTGCGGAGGTAGCGGAGGTTGTGCTCCCCCGCCTGGACGGGCATCGGCTCCCGGCCGGTGACCCGCAGCCCGTGCCGGACCAGCGCCGTGGTCTTCTCGGGGTTGTTGGTCATCAGCCGCAGCGAGTGCACGCCGAGGTCGGCGAGGATCTCCGCGCCCGCGGCGTAGTCCCGCGCGTCGGCGGGCAGGCCGAGCTCCAGATTGGCGTCCAGGGTGTCCCGGCCCAGCTCCTGGAGCTCGTACGCGCGCAGCTTGGACAGCAGTCCGATCCCGCGCCCCTCATGGCCA
Organism: Streptomyces endocoffeicus; assembly: GCF_016741935.1. Classification (GTDB taxonomy): domain Bacteria; phylum Actinomycetota; class Actinomycetes; order Streptomycetales; family Streptomycetaceae; genus Streptomyces; species Streptomyces endocoffeicus. Next base: position 22,782 of record NZ_JAERRG010000014.1, read on the forward strand.
CGCAGATACAGGACGATGCCCCGGCCCTCGGCCGTGACCCGCTCCAGCGCGGCGTGCAGCTGGGGGCCGCAGTCGCAGCGCAGCGAGTGGAAGACATCGCCGGTGAGGCATTCGGAGTGGACGCGGACCAGCACGTCCTCGCCGTCCCGGATGTCGCCCTGGACCAGCGCGATGTGCTCGACGCCGTCGGCCGCGCGGTAGCCGTACGCCCGGAAGTCGCCGAAGGCGGTGGGCAGCCGGGTCTCGGCCTCGCGCCGCACCAGCGGCTCGGCGGGCTTGCGGTACGCGATCAGATCGGCGATGGAGACGATCGCCAGGTCGTGCTTGTGGGCGAAGGCGACCAGGTCGGGCAGGCGCAGCATGGCACCGTCCTCCCCCGCGATCTCGCAGATCACGGCCGCCGGGCGCAGTCCGGCCAGCCGGGCGAGGTCGACCCCGGCCTCGGTGTGGCCATCGCGCTCGAGCACCCCGCCGGGGCGGGCGCGCAGCGGGAAGATGTGGCCGGGGCGGACGAGGTCGCCGGGGGTGGTGTCCGGGTCGGCCAGCAGCCGCAGGGTGGTGGCCCGGTCGGCGGCGGAGATACCGGTGCTGACGCCGTGTTCGGCGGTGGCGTCGACCGAGACGGTGAAGGCGGTCCGCATGGACTCGGTGTTCTCCTCGACCATCTGCGGAAGCCGCAGCCGGTCGAGGTCCGCGGCCTCCATGGGCGCGCAGATGAGCCCACGGCACTCGTTCATCATGAAGGCGACGATCTCGGGGCTGATCGTCTCGGCGGCGGCGACGAGGTCGCCCTCGTTCTCCCGGTCCTCGTCGTCCACGACCACCACGGGGCGGCCCGCGGCGATGTCGGCGATGGCGCGCTCGATGGGGTCCAGCGCCAGTTCGTCGGGCCATTGCGTGGCGCGCAGGGACGCGGCCGGGCCACTGCTCGGATGCGGGTCGGTCACCGCGTATGCCTCACTCATGATGTGGCCTCCTGGTCCTGCGTGCCGTTGTCCCGTCCGAGCAGCCGCTCGACGTATTTGGCGAGTACGTCCACCTCGAGGTTGACCGGGTCCCCGGCCTGCTTGACCCCGAGCGTGGTGAGCGCGAGGGTCGTCGGGATGAGGCTGACGGTGAAGTAGTCGGGGCCCGCGTCCACGACGGTGAGGCTGATGCCGTCCACCGTGATGGAGCCCTTCTCGACGACATAGCGGCTGAGTTCGGCGGGCAGCGAGATCTTCACGATCTCCCAGTGCTCGGAGAGCTTGCGGTCCACGATGGCGCCGGTGCCGTCCACATGGCCCTGCACGATGTGGCCGCCGAGCCGCCCGCCCAGCGCCATCGGGCGCTCCAGGTTGACCCGGGAGCCGATGTCGAGCGCGCCGAGACTGGAGCGGTTCAGGGTCTCGGCCATCACGTCGGCGCTGAACCGGGTGCCCTCCGCGTCCTCCATGATGTCGACGACGGTGAGACAGACGCCGTTGACGGCGATGGAGTCGCCGTGCTTCGCCCCTTCGGTGACGAGGGGGCCGCGTACCTGGAAGCGGGACGCGTCGCCCAGGTGCTCGATGGCGACGATCTCACCCAGTTCTTCGACAATTCCGGTGAACACTTCAGTTCTCCTCGGCGAGGGGGGCGGGGACGGCGGGAACGGCGATGGGGGCGGCGGTGACGCGCAGATCGGGACCGAGCCGGGTCACATCGGCCGTCTCCAGGCGCAACGCCTGCGCGATGGTGGTGATTCCGGCGTCGGCGAGAGCGGCGGGGCCCGCGCCCAGCAGGACGGGGGCGAGATAGCCGACGACCTTGTCGACGGCGCCCGCGGCGAGGAACGCCCCGGCGAGGGTGGGCCCGCCCTCCAGCAGGACGGAGCGCACCCCGCGGCCGTGCAGCTCGGCCAGCAGCGCGGGGATCCGGAGGCCGGTTTCCGCGCGCGGCAGCCTTACGGTCTCCACGCCCGGCCGCCGCGGCAGATGCGCGATGCCCGCGTCCTCGGCGACGGCGATGAGCGTGGGCGCGGCGTCGTCCAGGACCCGGGCGCCGGGCTTGATGGTGGCGCCCGTGTCCACGACGACCCGCAGCGGCTGGGTGGCACCCTCCCGGTCCCTTACGGCCAGGTGGGGGTCGTCGGCGCGCAGGGTGCCGGAGCCGACGACGACGGCGTCGGCCTCCGCGCGCAGCCGGTGCACATCGGCACGGGACTCGGCGGAGGTGATCCAGCGGCTGGTGCCGTCGGCGGCGGCGCTGCGGCCGTCCAGGGTCGCGGCGAACTTCCACAGCACGAAGGGGCGGCCGCGGCGCATCGCGGTCAGCCAGGGTTCGTTGACCACCTCGGCCTCGTCGGCCAGCAGCCCGGCGTCGACCTCGACCCCGGCGGCGGCCAGGGTCGCGGCGCCGCCCTTGGCCTGGGCGGTGGGGTCGGCGACGGCGTAGTGGACGCGGGCGATCCCGGCGGCGATCAGGGCCTGCGAGCAGGGGCCGGTGCGGCCGGTGTGGTCGCAGGGTTCGAGGGTGACGACGGCGGTGCCGCCGCGGGCTCGCTCCCCCGCCGCGCGCAGCGCGTGGACCTCGGCGTGCGGACCGCCGGCCCGCTGGTGCCAGCCCTCGCCGACGACGCGGCCACCGGCGTCGAGGATGACGCAACCGACGACGGGGTTGGGGCTGGTGTGGCCGAGGCCGCGGGCGGCGAGCGCGACGGCATGGCGCATCGCTTGGGCTTCGGCTGCGGTGGCCACCGGGTCCTCCTGCCTCTTCGGGCACGGACTCCGGGGCTGTCGAGATGACATGGAAGCGGGAACGCCGCCGCCAGCACGCCGGGGATCGGCGAAGAGTCCGCATCCCGCATACGCGAGGGCGAACCGCCGAGGCGGCGCACCGGTGATGTCGCTACCGCCGCGCACTGCCTCCCATCCGGACTTTCACCGTCGGTCCAGGAATTTCACCTGGTCAACCGGCCGCTGGCGGCGGACGGGTCGCGGACTGTAACCGCCGGTTCGGATTTTCACCGACCCCGGAGTGCGCTGACGTCACTGGTACGGGCCCAGTGTGCCATGGCCATCAGCCCAGCTGGGAGGCCTCCCCCGTGTGGCCTCCCTCACCCCCCCAAGCCCCGGAGGGGACCCCCACCCCGGTCCGGGGGCCGGGGGCCTGCCCCCGGTTCGGGAAAGGGCGTGCCCGTTAGCCCTGGGCGATGCTGTCGAGTTGTTCCACCGCCGGCCGCAGGGCCCACAGGTCGCCGCCGGGCGGGGTCTGGAGCTTGGGCAGCGCCGCACGGGCCTTGCGGTCACCCGCGTCGGCCGCCGCGTGGACGATGTCGCTCGCCGCGTAGGCGCGGAAGTCGAGCTCCGGGTACGGCCAGGGCGCGGCGCCCGTGGCCGCCGGGAGCAGGACGTCGACCGCCTTGAAGAGGCTCCCGCCACCGGGCCCGGTGTAGTGCCACAGGTCAACCCCGACGTGCTTCCCGATGGCGGCCATCCGGGTGTACGCGACCAGGTTGAACGTCGAGTAGTGGAAGCTCCGGGTCCGCTCCAGCTCCTGCGGCTGCGTGCCGTCGGCCGCGATCTGCGTGTCGATGCGCTTGGTGCGGGCGTCGCGGAGCACCTGGCGGGCGCGGTCCCGGTCGCCGACGGCGGTGGCGATGGCGGCGACCTGCATGTCGTAGAAGGTGCCGTGGTTGTTCTCGGCGGCGCCCTCCTCCTTGCCGAAGTCGCTGTTCACCAGCCAGTCCAGGAACTGCTTGTTCCAGGTGCGGAAGCCCGCGTGGTCGCTGTCGGACCAGCCGGGGGCGCCGGTGTCGAGGAGTGCGGCGGCGTCGAGGAGGCTGGTGAAGGCCTGGGAGAAGTCGATGATCCCGATCGAGCGGCCGTCGTACTTGCAGGGGATGAACTGCGCGTGGTTCAGGTTCGGGTTCATCCGGGTCGCCGGGGTGATGAACCAGGTGCGCAGGATGTCCGCGGCGTGCTCGGCGTAGGCCCGCTTACCGGTGTAGTACCAGGCCAGCGAGAGCTCGTAGGCGGACTCGAAGACCTTCCCGACCTCGGGACGGTCCGTCATCTTGTCCACGTCGGGGTTCCGTTGGCCATCCTTCTGAACGTAGGGGCAGCCGTACGGATTGTCCTCGGTCTTGGGCTGGCTGGGCCACCAGTAGGGGGCCTGGCTGAAGTAGTCGTGTTTGTCGCCGCTGGGCGGCAGCTGGTCCTTGTCGGTGACCGTCCAGGGGCCCTGCTTCATCCACTGGTCGGCCTGGGTGGTCAGATCGCGTACGGTCCGCCGCAGATTCCGGTCTCCGAGCTGCAGTTTCAGCTTGGTGAGGGACAGTCGGGGCCCGTCGAGCACCACCGTGCGGGGCACCGGGCCGGAATGCCGGACGCGCTCGGCGCCCTGCGCGGAGGGGGCGGCGGGGATCGCCAGGACGGCCAGGAGGGCAGCGGCGGCGACGATCGCCCGGGCGATCCGCCCGCGTCCCGCTGGAGGTGCACCCATCGAGCACTCCAATCAGATAGCTGAACGCTATTCAGAATTGAGATCGGGCTCAGAGTAAGACGGCTCCATGGGCACGACAAGAGATCGCACAGGAATCCGCTCGCCCCCACCGGGGCGGCCAACCGCCGGGCCACGGCGGCCTACGGAGCGCCGAACAGTTCGTTCTGCGTCGCGTCCAGCGCCGTCAGCACGGCACCCCGCAGCACCCCGCCGCCGCCCACCACCCCTGCCCGCACCCACGTCCGCAGCGGCGACAGCCGGGCCACATGCTCCTCCACCCGCCGGGCGAGCCCCTCGCCCCCGGCCCGGCCGACCTCGCCGCCGAGCACCGCGCACCCCGGGTCGAGCACCGCGCAGATCGCGGCGACGCCCAGCGCGATACGGGCCGCCAGCGCGTCCAGGAACGCCTCGCCCCGCTCCCCCGCTTCCAGGGCCGCGCGGATCACCGCCTCCGCCGCGCCGGAGCCCTCCGCTCCGTCGCCGTGCGAGCCGCCCGCCGCGGCCTCCAGACCGTGCTGCTGGGCGAGTTCACAGACCGCGGCACTGCCCACCAGGGAGTGGAATCCGCCGTCGCAGCCGGTGGCGGAGGGCAGCCCCACGGTGCCGGGCACCGGCAGAAAGCCGATCTCCCCGGTGCCGCCGGACGCACCGCGCCGCAGCACCCGGTCGAGCACCACGGCCGCGCCGATGCCGTGGCCGAGCCACAGCAGCACGAAGGTGTCGCGGTCGCGCACCGCGCCGAGCCGCTGTTCGGCGACGGCCGCGAGATTGACCTCGTTCTCCAGCAGCACCGGTGCCGCGAGGCCGCCGTGCAGCGCGGTGGCCAGCTCCCGGTGCCAGGAGGGCAGCCCGCCGGGCGAGTTGAGCTCCCCGGTGGCGGGGTCGATGAGGCCGGGCATCCCGATCCCGATGTGGTGCAGCCGCGCCGCCCCGGCCCGCTCGGCGGCCCGCTCCACCAGGGCCACCACGGCCGCCACGGTGTGCGCCGGATCCACGTCCGGGGCCACCGGAAGCGACTCCTCGGCAACGGTCCGGCCCAGCAGATCGGCCACACAGACGGCGACGCCGTCCGTACGGACGTCGACCCCGGCCACATGCGCGCTGTCGGCGACGATCCCGTACACCCGGGCGTTGGGCCCCCGGCGCTCCGCCCCCGACTCCCCCACGACCGCCACCAGTCCGGTCTGCCGCAGCCGCTCGACCAGGTCCGCGATGGTGGGACGGGACAGCCCGGTCAGCGACTTGAGCTCCCCCGCGGTCAACGGCCCCTTGTCCTTGAGCAGATGCAGGGCGAGGCGGTCGTTGATGGCCCGCGCCGTACTCGGAGAGGCGGTGCGGCCCGCCACGGACACGCTCGTCGAGGTCATGCGGGGATCCTTCCAGAAGGCAGCGGGAAAAGTTCTATCTATCAGGGACCCTTCCTGATAGTTTCCGGTGGGCCGCGGCACAGGCCGGGCACAAGCACGGGGACAGGTACGGGTACGGGTCGGCGCTACGGGGAGGGTGCGACAAGCATGGGCAGGCTCAAGGAGTCCGGGGCGTCCGAGATGCGCCCGGTAAGGCGGGCACGGATCGCCGTGGCGGCGGTCTTCGCCGTGCACGGCGCGGTGACCGGCAACTTCGCCACCCGTATCCCCTGGATCCAGGAGCGGCTGGACCTGAGCGCCGGTCAACTCGGCCTCGCGCTCGCCTTCCCCGCCATCGGGGCCTCGGTCGCGATGCCCCTGGCCGGGCGGATCAGCCATCGCTTCGGCGCCCGCGCGGCGCTGCGCGGACTGCTCGCCCTGTGGACCGCCTGGCTGGTGATGCCCCCGCTCGCGCCCGGACTGGTCTGGCTGTGCGGTGTGCTGCTCATCTTCGGCGCGACCGCCGGGATGTCCGACGTCGCGATGAACGCCCTCGGTGTGGAGGTCGAGAACCGCCTCGGCCGTTCGATCATGTCCGGGCTGCACGGCATGTGGAGCGTCGGCGCGCTCACCGGCTCGGCGGCGGGCACGGTCGCCGCGCACGCCGAGGCGGACGCCCGGCTGCATCTCGCCATCGCCGCCGGGGTCCTCACGGTGCTCGGCGCGGTGGCCTGCCACTGGGTCCTGGACCTGCGCAGCGCCCCCGAGGAGCACCCGCCGCCCCGCTTCGCCCTGCCGCCCCGCTCCGCGCTGATCATCGGCGCGGTGGGATTCTGCGCGGTCTTCGCGGAGGGGGCGAGCCTGGACTGGTCGGCGGTCTATCTGCGCGACGTCCTGGACACCTCCCCCGGTGTGGCCGCCGCCTGCACCACCGCCTTCTCCTGCACGATGGCCGGTGCCCGGCTCGTCGGGGACGCGGTGGTGGGCCGCTTCGGGCCGGTGCGGACCGTACGGACGGGCGGCGTCCTCGCGGCCGTCGGGGGCATCCTCGTGGTCACCGCTTCCGGGCCCGCCATGGCCATCGCCGGATTCGGCCTGATCGGCCTGGGCATCGCGGTCGTGGTGCCGCTGGCCTTCGCCGCCGCCGCGCGCAGCGGCCCGGCCCCGAGCCAGGCCATCGCGGGCGTCGCCACGATCACCTACACCTCGGGGCTGATCGCTCCGGCGGCGATGGGTTCGATCGCGGACCTGACCTCGCTTACGATCTCCTTCTGCCTGGTCACGACGTTGGCGCTGGGGCTGGTGGCGGGGGCCGGGGTGCTGCGGACTCCGGCGGGGACGGACGCCACGGGCTCCACCCCGCACCCCGACCCGTCGACGTCCCGGGCCACGCTCTCCTGACGGGGGGCGGGGCCGCGCTCTCCTGACGGGGGGGGCGGGGCCGCCGGGGCGATGCACCCTCTCCCTGTGACACCGCCATCGTCCGGCTCCGGCACGGCCACCGTCCGGCTCCGCCACCGCCATCGTTCGGTGAGCGCCGAAAGGATCCGGCCGTACGGTCGGTGATATGAGCGATACGAGCGACGGCCCGGCCCCCGAGCGCCACGCCGCCTTCCGCCGGCTCCACCACGGCGACCGGCCCCTGCTGCTGCCCAACGCGTGGGACCACGCCTCCGCCGCCGCCCTCGTCCGGCGCGGCTTCCCCGCCATCGGCACCACCAGCCTCGGCGTGGCCTCTGCGGCCGGGCTGCCCGACGCGACGGGCGCCGCCCGCGACGGCACCCTCGCCCTCGCCCGGGGCATCGCCCGGCTCCCGGCGCTGGTGACCGTCGACATCGAGGGCGGGTTCGGCAACCGGCCCGAGGAGGTCGCGGCGGTCGCGGCCGAGCTGGACCGGGCCGGGGTGGTCGGCGTGAACATCGAGGACGGGCGCCCCGACGGCACCCTCGCGCCGCTGGCCCGGCAGTACGCGGTGATCGAGGCCGTCAAGGAGCGGGTGCCCCGGCTGTTCGTGAACGCCCGGACCGACACCCACTGGCTCGCCGCGATCGATGGCGGCACCCCGCCCTCGCTGGCCACCACCGCCGAGCGCATCGAGGCGTATGTGCGGGCGGGCGCGGACGGGATCTTCGTGCCCGCGCTCACCGATGAGCAGGACATCGGCGCACTGGCCGACGACCTGGGCGAGACCCCGCTGAACATCCTCTTCACACCCGGCCGCCACACCTATGAGCGGCTGGCGGAGCTCGGGGTGCGGCGGATCAGCTGCGGTTCGCTGCTCTTCCGGGCCGCCCTGGACCACGCCGTGGACCTGGCGTGGTCGATCGCCCACCCGGGCGCCCCCGCCCTTGCGGATCAAGCCGCCGACCTGCCCTCCTACGCCGAGGCGCAGTCACTGGCCGACGACTTCACCGATGACGTCACCACAGCCGATCCCACATAGCTGCACGGCACAGCTGCACGGCGCATATTTTCGGCCAACTAACATTGCTGCGAATCCCCCGTAGCGATGAAGTGGAGCAGTCATGGGCCTCGGCGTGGGCTGGACCCTGCACGGCGATGGGCGCACCCCCGCCCCCGGTGCCGTCGTCAAGCCGGATGAGCGGCTGTCGTGGCCGAGGACGATGGGGCTCGGCGCGCAGCACGTCGTGGCCATGTTCGGGGCCAGCTTCGTCGCCCCGGTGCTGATGGGGCTCGACCCCAACCTCGCGATCATGATGTCCGGGGTCGCGACCATCCTCTTCCTGCTCGCGACCCGCGGCCGGATCCCCAGCTATCTGGGGTGCAGCCTGTCGTTCGTCGGCGTGGCCGCCGCGATCAGGGCGCAGGGCGGCGGGAGCGCCGCCGTCACCGGGGCGATCCTGGTGGTCGGCGGTGTGCTGCTGCTGAGCGGTCTGGCGGTAAGGAGGTTCGGCGCCCGGATCATCCACGCGGCGATGCCGCCGGTGGTGACCGGCGCGGTGGTCATGCTCATCGGGTTCAACCTCGCCCCGGTGACCGCCGGTACGTACTGGCCCGCCGATCAGTGGACCGCGCTGCTGACGATGCTGCTCACCGGGGCGGCGGTGGTCTGTCTGCGGGGCTTCTGGTCGCGTATCGCGATCTTCCTGGGGCTGGTCTTCGGCTATGCGGCCTCCTGGGTCTTCGACCGCGTCTTCGGCAAGATCCACTCCATCGACGGCAGCGGACGGATCACCGATCACTGGCGGCTGGACCTCTCCGGTGTGACCAAGGCGGACTGGATCGGTCTGCCGTCCCTGCACGGGCCCACCTTCCACTGGTCGGCGGTGCTGGTGGCGCTGCCGGTGGTGATCGCGCTGATCGCCGAGAACGCCGGGCATGTGAAGGCGGTCGGCGAGATGATAGGCGATCCGCTCGACGACCAGCTGGGCACGGCGATCGCCGCGGACGGCGCGGCGACCATGATCTCCACCTCGGTCGGCGGCCCGGCCAATACGACGTACTCCGAGAACATCGGGGTCATGGCGGCCACCCGGGTGTACTCCACCGCCGCGTACTGGGCCGCCGCGGGCTTCGCGCTGCTCTTCGGGCTGTGCCCGAAGTTCGGCGCGGTGGTGGCGGCGGTGCCGGGCGGGGTGCTGGGCGGGATCACCGTCATCCTCTACGGCATGATCGGGCTGCTCGGCGCGCAGATCTGGGTGCACAACAAGGTGGATCTGCGCAATCCGGTCAATTTGGTGCCGGTCGCGGCGGGCGTCATCATCGGCGTCGGCGGTGTCAGCCTGAAGGTGGGCCACAACTTCGAGCTGGGCGGGATCGCGCTCGGCACGATCGTGGTGCTGCTCGGCTATCACGTGCTGCGCGCCCTGGCCCCGGCACACCTGAAGGAGCAGGAGCCCCTGCTGGACGCGGGCACCAGCGAATACGACGACGAGCGGCCGGCGTAGGGGGCCGATGGGGCGTGGCGCCTGCGGCGGGCTGTTCCCCTCCCCGCCCCTTCCCGTAACTGGGGCTCCGCCCCAGACCCCGCTCCTCAAACGCCGGAGGGGCTGGAAGGCCGGAGGGGCTGGAAGGCGGGACTAGCCGCCCGGTGAAAACCTCCCGGGGCCTCAGCCTCGCGGGGCGAGGTCCTGCAATCCCACGACCCGCAGCAGCTCCAGCCGCTCGGCGGACTCACTGCCGGGGCGGGCGGTGTGGACGATCAGCCGCTGGGCGTGTTCCGAGCTCAGCAGGACCTCGCAGTCCAGCTCCATCGTCCCCACCACCGGGTGGGTGAACCGCTTGACCGTGGAGTGCCGTATGGCCACCTCATGGTCCTCCCACAGCGCCGCGAACTCCGCGCTCACCGACAGCAGTTCGGCCACGAGCCCCGCCGGGCCGGGGTCGTCGGGGCGGGCGGCGAGCACGGCCCGGAGGGTGGCCACATGCAGCCGGGCGTGCTCCTCGATCTCCTCGCTCGGGAAGATCCCGGGGGTGCCGGAGGCGCCGTCGCGCCGGGTGAAGAAGGACCGGACGATATTGCGGTCGCCGGGCGGCCGCCCCATGATGTCGCCGACCAGCGCCGCCGCCATCGCGTTCTGCGCCAGCACCTCGCCCCAGTCGGTGATCACCTGGGCCGGGGTGTCGTACAGCCGGTCCAGCACCCTGAGCAGACCGGGCCGCACATGCTCCGAGGTGCTGCGGTCGCGCGGCGGCTCCTCCCCCACCAGGTGGAAGAGGTAGTCGCGCTCGTCGTCGGTGAGCCGCAGCGCCCGGGCCAGCGCGGTCAGCATCTGGCGGGACGGGCGCGGGCCGCGGGCCTGCTCCAGCCGGGTGTAGTAGTCCGGGGACATGCCCGCGAGCTGGGCCACCTCCTCCCGGCGCAGCCCTGGCGTACGGCGTCGGGGGCCGGGCGTCAGCCCCACCTCGGCGGGGCCGAGGCGGGCGCGGCAGCGGCGCAGGAAGTCGGCGAGTTCCGTTCGATGCACGCCCCCATCGTCGCCGTGCCCGCGTCCCGTATCCAGGGTCTGCGGATCCCTGGATGAGGAGGTCTCTCCCGGCCCCGCCCCGCCCGCCGCAGGCTGGGGCCGAGCGACGAGACGAAAGGCGGATGCTCATGCCCTTGATTCTGGTGACGGGTGCGACCGGTCAGGTGGGACGGCGGTTCACCAAGCGGCTGCTGGAGCGGCCCGCGGCCGGTACCGAGGTACGGGTGCTGGTGCGCGACGAGGAGCGCGGCGCGCCCTTCGCGGCCCAGGGCGCGCGGCTCATGGTCGGCGATCTGCGCGAGGAGAAGGATCTGCGGAGGGCCATGGAGGGGGTGCACGCGGTGGTCAACATCGCGGCGGCCTTCCGCGGGGTGCCGGACGAGGAGGCGTGGGCGGTCAACCGGGACGCGGCGGTCGCGCTCGGGCGGGCCGCGGTCGAGGCCGGGACGAGCCGGTTCCTCCAGGTCAGCACCAATCTGGTGTACGGCGCCTCGCGCGGCCGGCCGTTCACGGAGGACGACGAGAGCCGGCCCGGCGGTGTGCTGTGGGGCGCGTACCCCGCCTCGAAGGCGGAGGCGGAGCGGGAGTTGCTGGCGCTGCACCGCGAGCACGGCCTCGATCTGCGGATCGGCAGCCTGGCCTTCGTCTACGGGGACGGCGATCCGCATGTGGCGAACTTTCTGCCGCACGCGGAGAGCTGGGCCGGGGACCAGCGGCTCGCCATGATCCACCACGCGGACGCGACGCAGGCGCTGCTGCGGCTGCTGCGCGCACCCGGCGGCACGGCCGGTGGCTCGGTGTCGGGCCGCAAGTACAACATCGTCGACGACGCCCCGCCGACCGTCGTCGAAATCCACCAGCTCATGGGCGCGCCGCTGCCCGAGGGCATGCTCGGGCGGACGGCCGACGACCCCTGGTCCGGGATCACCTCCAACCTCCGGCTGCGCGACGAGCTGGGCTGGCGGCCGCTGTATCCGTCGATGTGGACGGCGCGCGACGCGGGTGTGCTGTGATACGGCGGTTGACGGTGCGTTAGGCCGTCCGGGGGAAGCGGCGGCGTACGGCGGGACCGCGCCCGTCCGGCCTGCCACCCTGGCGTCCATGACGATGCCCACGCCCATGCCCACGCCCGCGCGGCTCGCGCCGCGCACCGTGAGAGGCGTCGTGGCGCGCATGAGCGCGCTCGGCGCGGCGCTGCCGCCCGGGGACGGGGTGGCGGTCTTCAACGGGGTGTATCTGTCGGTCACCGAGGAGGTCGGCCGACGGCTCGCGGACGGGTACTTCCACGACCCGTCCGCCACCGAGGAGCTGGACGTGCGGTTCGCCGAGCGCTATCTGGCGGCGGTCGACGCGGTGACCACCGGCGGGCGACCGCCCGCCTGCTGGCGGCCGCTGTTCCAGCTGCGGTGCCATCCCGGGGTCCGCCCGGTGCAGTTCGCGTTGGCCGGGATCAACGCCCATATCGGCCATGACCTGGCGCTCGCGCTGCTGGACACCTGCCGGGCCCGGGACCTCGAACCGGACGCCCTGGAGGGCGACTTCGACCGGATCGGCGCGCTGCTCACGGAGATGGAGGAGCGGATCCGGGAGGAGCTGATGCCCGGCCCCGACCTGCTGGACGTGGCCGATCCGCTCACCCATCTCGTGGGCTCCTGGAGCCTGGAGAAGGCGCGGGACGCCGCATGGGCGGCGTTCCGCGCGCTGTGGGGGCTGCGCGGGGTGCCGGAGCTGGCGGAGGAGTTCGCGGAGCGCGTCGACGCCACCGTGGGTCTGGTCGGGCGCTTTCTGCTCACCCCGCTGCCACCGTCTCCGCCGTCCGCGCGCTGAACGGCCCCCGGACCGGCTCAGTCCTCGGGGAGCTCGACGGGCGCGATCTCGTCGTACAGATCGCCCGGCCCGGGGTTCTTCGGGTCGGTGAAGCCGCCGAACTGGTGCATGACGCCCCACACCGCGTTGAGCGCGGTCTGGATGGCGCCCTCGGCCCAGCCCGCCGTCCAGGAGATGTCGTCGCCCGCGAGGAAGACGCCGCGCTTGTCGGCGGGCAGCCGGTCCTGCATGAAGTGGGTGAACAGCCGGCGCTGGTAGCGGTAGTGGCCGGGCAGATTGGCCTTGAACGCGCCCATGAAGTACGGCTCGTTCTCCCACGACACGGTGACCGGGCTGCCGATGATGTGCTTGCGGATGTCGACGTGTCGATAGATCTCCGAGAGCGACTTGAGCATGACCTCCATCCGCTCGTTCGCCGACAGCGGCAGCCACTTGAGGCTGTCGTCGCACCAGGTGTAGGAGAGGCAGATGACGGCGGGCCGGTCCGGGCCGTTGTCCAGCAGATAGGTGCCGCGGGTCATCCGGTCGGTGAGCGTCATGCTCATCGTGTCCCGCCCGGTGGCCTCGTCCTTGTCCAGCCAGAACGGCCGGTCCACCGGCACGAAGAGCTTGCTGGACTCCATGTAGTGGGTGCGCTCGATCGCCGTCCAGTGGTCGATCGGGAAGAGCGAGTCATCGCAGTCGATCTGGGAGAGCAGCATCCAGGACTGCGCGGTGAAGACAACTGCCTTGTAAGCGCGGATGTCACCGCTCGCGTCCGTCACCACGACACGGTCGCCCGCGGCACGGTGCAGCCGGGTCACGGCCGGACGGGGCGCACCCTCGTGCAGCGAGGCCAGCGAGGTGCCCTGCGCCCAGTGGACGATCTTCTGCGGCTCGCGCTCCCACAGCCGCAGCGGAAGCTGCTGGCTGCCGCCGACGATGCCGCGGTGGTGGTCGTCGGCCTCGGTGTAGACGACGCGCAGGATCTCCAGGATGGAGTTGGGGAAGTCGGTGTCCCAGCCGCCGGTGCCGAAGCCGACCTGGCCGAAGATCTCCCGGTGGCGGAAGGAGGTGAAGGCCGAGGAGTCGCAGAGGAAACCGTAGAAGGTCTGGTTGTCCAGCTTCTCGACCAGCCGCGCCCAGATCTCCCGGATCCGGGGCACGTCCCGCTCACGGATGGCGCGGTTCATGTCGGAGAAGTCCGCGCCCTCCTCCAGGCAGGCGTTCCAGGCGTCGGCCACCTCGCGGTAGACCGGCGGCAGGTCGTCGATGGTGCGGGCGTAGTGGGACTCGCCCTTGAGGTCGACGACGGTCGAGGGGGTCTCGGGGGCCAGCGGGTTGGGGAACGGCTGGGTCTTCAGGTCCACCAGGTCGATGTAGTGCTGGAGGGCGGTGGAGGACGGCGGGAAGCGCATCGCGCCCATCTCGGCGGTCAGCTCGTCGTCACAGCCGTCGAAGCCGACGGTGCGCAGCCGTCCGCCGATCCGGTCGGCCTCGTAGACCACGGGCCGCAGGCCCATCTTCATCAGCTCGTACGCGGCGACGACACCGGAGAGTCCGCCGCCGACGACCGCGACCTCGGCGCCGTGCTCGGTCGCCGGTATCTGGCCCAGGCCCGCGGGGTGGGCGAGGTAGTCGTCGTAGGCGTAGGGGAAGTCCGGGCCGAACATGGTGACGGCCGGCAGCGCCTCGAGGGCCTGCGTCTCCTGCTCGTCATGGACGGCGGTGGGCACCGTGGACGTCATGGGGTACGGACTCCTTGCTGCTTGGTGCTCAAAAGGGTGGTTCGGGTGCGGCAGGGGCCGGACGGATCAGCTGAGGGAGGTGTAGAGACCGGGGCGGCGGTCGCGCAGATAGGGGTTGATCCGGCGCGAGGTCGTCAGCAGTTTGGGATCGACGTCGCCGAGGAGGAGCTCCTCACCGCGGCCGGCGCGCAGACAGGTGGCGCCGTCGGGTCCGGCCAGGCAGCTCAGCCCGACGAAGTCGAACTCGCCCTCGGGGCCGCTGCGGTTGACGTACGCGATGTACATCTGGCTCTCGAAGGCCCGCACCGGAATCAGGGATTCGGCGACGAACTCGAAGGGGTGCATCTGCGCGGTGGGCACCACCAGCAGATCGGTCCCGGCCAGGGCATGGGCCCGTACGTTCTCGGGGAACTCCACGTCGTAGCAGACCAGGATGCCGACGGTCAGCTCGCCGATGGTGGCCTGGACGACGGGGATCTCCCCCGGGGCGAACGACTTGTGCTCGAAGCAGCCGTAGAGATGGGTCTTGCGGTAGTTGGCCAGCTCGGTGCCGTCCGCGCCCACCAGCCGTGCGGAGTTGTGGACGGCGCCCGCGTGGCTCTCGGGGTAGCCGTAGAGGATGGCGAGGCCGTGCGTCGCGGCGATCTCGGCCACGGCCCGGCCGCTCGGCCCGTCGGCCGGCTCGGCCAGCTCCCGCACACCGCCGCCGATGGCGTAGCCGGTGAGGAACATCTCCGCGGTGACCAGCAGCCCGGCGCCGTCGGCGGCCGCGCGGGCGGCGGCCTCGTCGAGGACCTTGAGGTTACCGGCGGGGTCGCCGGGGTGACCGGAGTTCTGGAGCAGGGCGGTGCGCAGCGGCGGCATGGCAGACCTCGGGAGGAGGAGTACGGGCATAAAAACAGTACGTTGCCTCCGGATCGCCCAACAAGACGACTTCATTGCGTCCGGCGTCGATTCGCGACGTATGGGGATCGGAACACGACGATTCATTGCACACGCGGGGGTCGGACACACGCGGGGCCCCGCACGGACGGGCCCCGAAGGGGCGCGGGGCTGTATCGATGTGCGGCTCCGCCGCGTGGGCGCGACCAGCCACAACGGCGCCGCAGCCGACCACCAACAGCTCATGGCAGACGCCCCACAGGGGCGCGGGGCTGTATCGATGTGCGGCTCCGCCGCGTGGGCGCGACCAGCCACGACGGCGCCGCAGCCGACCAACAGCAGCTCAGGGCAGACGCCCCGAACCGCGCACCCAGCGAAGCGCCTACGTAGGGGCACCCGAACTGAACCGCCGCAGCAAGGGCGACAACACCAGCACAGACTTCGTACGCTCCACAAAGGGCTCCCCCGCAATCCGCTCCAGCACCCGCTCAAAGTGGCGCATGTCCGCGGCGAAGACCTGGACGACGGCGTCCGCGTCACCGGTGACAGTGGACGCGGACACCACCTCGGGGTAGCGCGACAGGCCCCGGCGGATGTCGTCCGGCGAGGTGTTGTGGCGGCAGTAGAGCTCGATGAAGCCCTCGGTCTCCCAGCCCAGCGCCACCGGGTCGACCCGCACCGTGAAGCCGGTGATGGCTCCCTCCGCGCGCAGCCGGTCCACCCGCCGTTTGACGGCGGGCGCGGACAGCCCGACGATTTCGCCGATGTCGGCGTAGGAGCGGCGGGCGTCCTCGGCGAGGGCGTGGACGATGCGTTCGTCGAGATCGTTCAGTCGCACTGGGGGGCAATCACTTCTCTGCTGTGGCCAGTCGGGATCGGCGCATGCCGTATCCGAAGTACAGCACAAGGCCGACGGCCATCCACACGCCGAAGACGACCCAGGTCACGAACTGCAGGCTGCCCATCATCCACAGACACAGCGCGAAGCCGATCACCGGGAAGAGCGGGGAGAGCGGCACCCGGAAGGTCCGGGGCATGTCGGGCCGGGTCCGGCGCAGCATGATCACGGCGATGTTGACCAGCGCGAAGGCGAAGAGCGTGCCGATGCTGGTGGCGTCGGCGAGCTGGCCGAGCGGGATCGCGGCGGCGAGGACACCGCAGAAGAGCGAGACGATGACGGTGTTGGCGCGGGGCACTCCGGTCCGGGCGTGGACCGTGGAGAAGACCCTGGGCACCAGCCCGTCCCGGGACATCGCGAAGAGGATGCGGGTCTGCCCGTAGAGCACGGTCAGCACCACGGAGGCGATCGCGATCACCGCGCCGGCCGCCAGCAGCACGGCCCAGAAGCTCTGTCCGGTGACATCCTTCATGATCGAGGCGAGCGCGGCCTCGGAGCCGGAGAACTTCTTCCACGGCAGGGCGCCCACCGCCACGGCGGCCACCAGGCAGTACAGCGCGGTGACGATGATCAGCGAGAGCATGATCGCGCGGGGCAGGTCGCGCTGGGGGTTCTTGGCCTCCTCACCGGCCGTGGAGGCGGCGTCGAAGCCGATGTAGGAGAAGAAGAGAGTGGCGCCGGCGGCGCTGACGCCCGCCATGCCCAGCGGCATGAACGGGGTGTAGTTGCCGGCCCGGATGCCGGTGAAGGCGACGGCGCAGAAGAGGATCAGCGCCGCGATCTTCACCCCGACCATGATCGTGTTGGCGCGGGCGCTCTCCTTGGCGCCGCCCAGCAGGAACGCCATGGCCAGCAGCACCACGAGCAGCGCGGGCAGATTGAAGATCCCGCCGTCCCCGGGCGGGGCGGCCAGCGCGTCGGGAATGGTGATCCCGAGGGTGCCGTCGAGCAGTTCGTTGAGGTACTCGCCCCAGCCGACGGCCACGGCCGCCACCGAGACGCCGTACTCCAGGATCAGACACCAGCCGCAGACCCAGGCGATCAGCTCGCCCATGGTGGCGTAGGCGTACGAGTAGGAGGAGCCGGAGACCGGGATGGTGCCCGCCAGCTCGGCGTACGACAGCGCCGAGAACAGCGCGGTGAGCCCGGCCATGACGAACGACACGATGACCGCGGGGCCCGCGTCCGGCACCGCCTCGCCGAGCACCACGAAGATGCCGGTGCCCAGGGTGGCGCCGATGCTGATCATGGTGAGCTGCCAGACACCCATCGAGCGCCGGAGGCTTCCGCCCTCGCCCTGGCCGCCCTCGGCGACCAGCCGCTCCACCGGCTTGCGCCGCATCAGCCGGGCGCCCAGCCCGCCGACCGGAGGGTCTGGTTCCGGTTGCTGGGTGGCGGGCGGTGCTGCGCCGTGCTCCAACACTTGGGTGGCTCCTTAATCGCTGCCATCGGGTGGTGGCGACCGGCTGCGGACATACGGGTACCCGGGAAGGAAACCCGCAGGTGGGAATCGCCGAGCAGCCGGTCTCCGCCACTCCACGTCAGCGCAAGACCCTATGAGCCGTCCGCCGACGGCCGTAATGGACCATGGTTGCGCATACGTGTCGCAACGTTGCGCGCGGGGGCGCGCGACGGTGAATCGTTGCGAAACACTGAGCTTGTCAGCGCGCGTTTCACCCGAATGCCGCGATACTGCACCATTTTAGCGGTCGTTGGTGGGGACGTGACCACTGACAGTCTGCAACCACCCGATCACTCCCGCCTAGCTGCCGAACCGGTGTTCCGGCCTCGTGACCAGGGGGGTGACAGCGAGCGCTACCCGCTCGAATACTGCGCGAGAGTGTGGGAGGACTTCATCCGGACGCTGGGCCGGATCGAGGCGGACTTCCTCCAGCGCTCCGATACCACAGAACCGGGCGTCAAGGCATGACGTACACCGAGCCGAGGCCGGGCGGCTACGGGCCCCCTCCCACCGGCCACCGGCACGCCCCCGCGCCCCCTCCCGGGGACCGGTTCGAGGTGGCGGCCGATTATGAGATGAATCCTTTCCCCCTGCCCGACCCGGAGACCATCGAGAGCCGCTGGGACCTGGAGGGGGACCTGGCCCGGCTGCTCCAGACGTCCTCCGCCGAGGAGGCGGTGCACACCACCGGTCCCATCGGACCACCGGTCACCCCCCTGCGAGCCCCCTCCCCCGCGCATGTGCGGGGGCGCGGCAAGCGCCGCCGGGTCCGCTTCCGGCTGCCGACGATGCCGTGGCTGCATGTGATCAGCCTGATCTTCGCGGCGGTCACCACGGTCATCGTCGCCATGCTGAGCGTACTCGGCGGAATGATCTCCTACCGCCCGCTGCGCTATCTGGCCTCCCCGAGCACCTCGGAGTCCATGGCGGCGTGGTGGCCCCTGCTGGTCTACGGACCCTGGCTGGTCGCCTCGCTGTCGGTGCTGCGGGCCGCCCTGCACCGGCGGGGCGCGGCGCACTCCTGGGGCGTGGTGGTGCTCTTCTCCACCATCGCGGTGTTCCTGTGCGTCGCCCACGCCCCGAGGAACGCGCCCAGCATGGCCGTGGCCGGTCTTCCCCCGGTCGCCGCGCTGGTCTCGTTCCACCAGCTGGTGCGGCAGATCACCCTCACCAGCCCGCCACGCCACGCGCTGCCCCGCACCCGGGGTGAGCAGCGTGGAATGGCGAGATGAGACACCGTCACACCACAGCGCCACGGCCCCACTCACCCGAGCCGAGTGGGGCCGTGGCGCTGTTTCGGTCCCCCGAGGCGCCGGCTCAGTCCCAGGAGGCGTGGAGGGGCTGGCCCTCGGCGTAGCCCGCGGCGCTCTGGACGCCGACGACGGCCCGCTCGTGGAACTCCTCGAGCGACCCCGCGCCCGCGTAGGTGCAGGAGCTGCGCACGCCCGCGACGATCGAGTCGATCAGGTCCTCGACGCCCGGCCGGGCCGGGTCCAGGAACATGCGCGAGGTGGAGATGCCCTCCTCGAACAGCCCCTTGCGGGCCCGCTCGTAAGCCGACTCCTCGCTGGTGCGATTGCGCACCGCGCGCGCCGACGCCATGCCGAAGCTCTCCTTGTAGGGGCGGCCGTCGGCGGTGTGCTGGAGGTCGCCGGGTGACTCGTACGTCCCCGCGAACCAGGAGCCGATCATGACGTTGGACGCCCCGGCGGCCAGCGCCATGGCGACGTCGCGCGGGTGGCGGATACCGCCGTCCGCCCAGATGTGCTTGCCGAACTTCCGCGCCTCGGCGGCGCATTCCATCACCGCGGAGAACTGCGGCCGGCCCACGCCGGTCATCATGCGGGTGGTGCACATGGCCCCCGGCCCGACGCCGACCTTGACGATGTCGGCACCGGCCTCGATGAGATCGCGCACCCCCTCGGCGGCGACCACGTTGCCCGCCACCACCGGCACCCGCGGCCCCAGGGCCCGGACCGCCTTGAGCGTGCCGATCATCGACTCCTGGTGACCGTGGGCGGTGTCCACGACGAGGGTGTCCACCCCGGCGTCGAGGAGCGCCTTCGTACGCCCCTCCACATCGCCGTTGACCCCGACGGCGGCCGCGATCCGCAGCCGGCCGGCCGCGTCCACCGCGGGCGTGTAGAGCGTCGCGCGCAGCGCTCCCTTGCGGCTCAGGATGCCCGCCAGCTTTCCGTCCGCGTCCACGGCGGGCGCCAGTTTGCGGTGGGCGGCGTCGAGGCGACTGAACGCCTCCTGGGGGTCGATGCCGGCGTCGAGCACCATCAGCTCCCGCGACATCACCTCGGACAACTGGGTGAAGCGGTCCACCCCGGTCAGGTCGGACTCGGTCACCACACCCACCGGACGCCCGTCCTCGACGACCACGCCCGCGCCGTGTGCCCGCTTGGGCAGCAGTGACAGCGCGTCGGCGACGGTGCCGGTCGGGGCGAGGACGATCGGGGTGTCCAGCACCAGATGGCGGCTCTTGACCCACCGGACCACGTCGGTGACGACGTCGATCGGGATGTCCTGCGGAATGACGACGAGGCCACCGCGCCGGGCGACCGTCTCGGCCATGCGGCGGCCGGCGATCGCGGTCATGTTGGCGACGACGAGCGGGATGGTGGTGCCGGTGCCGTCGGGGGCCGACAGGTCCACTCCCTGGCGGGAGCCGACCGCGGAGCGGCTCGGCACCATGAACACATCGTCGTACGTCAGGTCGTAGGGAGCCGGGGAAGATTCCACACGGCGCCCCGTACCGGGCTCGAGGAAACGCATGAGTCTCACATTTTCACGCGAAACGACGCAGGTCACTCCCACAGCGGCACAACAAAAGACCCCCGCGTTCATAGAGTCCTCCAAAGAGGCGCTGCGGGGGCTGCTCCGGTGCCGGCAGGCAACCTGCCTTACGTCGAAACGTTACCCGAGCGCCCGCGCGAGGGCGAGTGACCGATGGCCCGCGGCCGCCGCCGGGCCATGATCGCCAACGCCTGGACGGCGTTTCGGGCTCTTTGGTGCCGTTGTCCGCCGGTTTCTGGGAGAAGTGCCAGAACGCGCCGTCCGAGCTGCCGAAACCGCAGGTGGATCGCGTACACAGGGTCTGGGCGCCCGTCATGGGCGTCCGGTACGCGAATCCGCGAACGGGAGCCGCGCGTGCCGACCTGGTGAGGTGTGCCCGAGCGGCACTGGGTGCGAACGGCTGCCGTCGCCCCTCCAACGAAGGAGTTGACCATGTCTGTTGCCGTACCGGCCGAGTCGGTCAAGGAGACGTCGGAGTTCGACCTGGACGTGCGTGTCCGGCTCGACGAGCCGACGGCCGTGAAGGGCGCCTCCTATCCCACGGTGTCCATCCTCGCGTGCACCGTCGTCCCGCCGACCTGTGGCTAGTAAGTAGTACCGGACGGGGTCCGGGCCGGTGCCCGGACCCCGTGCGGCCCGCCGACCGCGGAATGCCCGGCGGTGCCGAGCGTGAACGGGAGAGACGACACCATGTCCGGAGACCACGCGATGTTCCACGCGGAGCCCACCGGGATGCTCCGTGTCCCGCTCCTCCCCCACTCGGCCACCGGGACCCGCGCACACATCGACCCGCGCGACCGCGAACAGGTCCGCCGGTACATCGACGCGCTCCTCTCCGACGGACGGGTCGAGGAGGCCCTCGCCGTCTCCAGCCCCTCACTGCACCGGGCCGTGGAGGCGCTGCGCACCGGCGCGCCGATGAAGGCCGGCGCCCTGCGCAAGCTCACGCTCTCGGCGACGCGCTACGTCCTGCGGGGCGCCAGCCGCGCCACCCCCTTCGGGCTCCTGGCGGGCGTCGCCCCGGTGTCCTTCGGCGAGGGCTGCCGGGTCCGGCTGGGCACCCGGCACCGCAAGGCGGCGCGCCCGGACGGCGGCTGGCTTTCCGGCGTCCTCACCGCCTGGGAGGGCGACCTCGAGGTGCTGCGGGCGCTGCGCATCGTGGCGAACGACCTGGGCTTCGCCCGCGGGCAGCGCTGGGTGCTCCCCTGCGGCTACGACGCGAAGGACCCCGCCGACCCCGATGAGCCGGCCGCCGGCGAACGGCGGCGCGAGGGGCGGAGCGCCCAGGAGATCTCCGTACGCCACACGGCGGCCGTGCAGACCATCCTCGCCGCCACCCGGCGCCCCTGCCCGGCCGGGGACCTGCTGAAGGTCCTCGACGAGGCGTACCCGAACGTCCCCGCGTCCGCCAAGGAGGGGCTTCTCGTCGAGCTCGTCCGCCAGGGCTTCCTCCTCACCGAGCTGCGCCCCCCGCTCGGCGAGACCGACCCGTTGCGGTACGCGGTGGAGGTGCTCAAGGCCGTGGGCCGGGCCGGCAAGGCACGCGAACTGGCCGCCATCGGCGACCTGCTGGCGGAGTACGGCGCGGAAAACCTCGGCGCGGGGCTCGGCCGCTGGCAGACGGCCCTGGACGCGATGGGCGGCCTGCGCTCCGATGACCGGCCGATCCAGGTCGACATGCGGCTGGACGCCGAAGTCGCCCTGGACCGGGAGGTGTTACGGGAGGCGGAGCGCGCGGCCACGGCGCTGTGTCTGGCCGCCCCCGACACGGTGCCGACGCCGGAGCTGCGGGAGTACCGTGACGCGTTCGTCGAACGCTATGGCACCGACCGGGCCGTGCCGCTCGCCGACGTGCTCGACCCGCAGACCGGCCTGGGCCCGCCCGCCGGCTACGACCATCCCAGAAGCGAGCGGCGCACGGCGGAACGAGGTGAGCGAAGCGAACGCGACCGGGCCCGGGAGGAGTTCCTGGCCGAGCTGGCCCTCACGGCGATCGCGTCGGGTGACCGCGAGGTGGTGCTCGACGACGCGGCGCTCGACCGGCTGCGCGGCTCCGGGGCACCGCCCCCGGCCGCGATGGAGCTCTGCGCCCATCTGACCGCCCCCTCGCGGCGGTCCCTCGAAGCGGGCGACTTCGCGCTCGTGCTCTCCCCGGCGACGGGATCGCCGGCACCGGGCGCGCTCTTGGGCCGGTTCGCCTATCTCCTCGACGACGTGGCGGCGGTGGGCGAGTTGGCGCGCCGCTCCGCCGACGGTTCGGCCCGGGACGGCGCGCTCCAGGCGCACCTGGACTTCCTGCCCCTGAGCGGGCGCGACGCCAATGTGGCCCGCGTTCGGCCGTTCTGGACCGAGCGGGTCGCGGTGGGCTGCTTCGCGGACCGCGCCTCGCCCGCCGTGCGGGGAATGGGCGATCTGGCGCTGGCCGCCGACCTGGACCGGCTGTATCTCGTGGACGCCTCGACCGGGCAGGAGATCAACCCCCGGGTTCCGACCATGCTCGACCCGCGGCGTGCCCCCGCGGCGGTCCGGCTGCTGCGCGAGGTGCCGGCGATGGGGAGCTGGCCCTTGTGCGTGTGGACATGGGGGCCCCTGTCCACACTTCCCCACCTGCCCCGCGTCCGGTTCGGCAGGACGGTCCTCGCCCCCGCCCGATGGCGGCTGACCGACCCCGGCCTGTTCGACTCCGCCCTCTCCGACGCGGAGTGGGAGCGCCACCTGGACGGCTGGCGGGCGCGCTGGAACGTGCCCGACCGGGTCGCCGTCGGCGGGGGCGACCACCGAGTGGAGATCGATCTGACCGCCCCGCTCCACCGTATGGTGCTGCGCCGCGAGCTCCGCCGGGGCAAGGACGTGACGGCGTACGAGACTCCCGAGGACGCGGGGGCGGGCGGCGGCTGGCTCGCCACCGACGCGGGGGCGTTCAGCAGTGAGCTGGTGATTCCGCTGCTGCCCGCCCGCCCGGCGCCCGGCGATCCCCCGGCCGTCCGGGCTCCGGCGCGGCGGATCCGCCCGGTCGGTCCGCCCGTCCCGCGGCACAGCCGCGCCTGGCTCTACGGCAAGCTCTACACCTACGCGGGCCGCCAGGACGAGGTGCTGACCGAGCAGCTGCCCCGGCTGCTGGCGGCCCTGCCGCCCGCGGTGGACCGCTGGTTCTTCATCCGCTACGCCGATCCGGCCGGCTCCCATCTGCGGCTGCGGTTCCACGGCGACCCCGCCACGCTCCACGGCGAGCTGCTGCCGGGTGTCCTGGACTGGGTGGAGCAGCTGCGCGACCTGCGCCTGGCCGGGGCGTTCGTCATCGACGGCTATGAACCCGAAACCCACCGCTACGGTGGCCACGAGGCCATCGAGGCCGCCGAGACGGTCTTCCACCACGACAGCGTGGCCGCCCTCGAACAGCTCCGCCTGCGGGCGGCCGGCGCGGTCACCGTCGAGCCGCGGGTGCTCGCCGCCGCCAACTACCTCGACCTCGCCCGCCAGGTCCACGGCGACCGGTGGACCGACTGGTGGCTGCGGAACCCGCGGGACGAGGAGCACCACGCCTACTTCCGGGAAGGGCGCGCGGCGGCACTGCGCCTGCTGGACGGCGGACTCCGGGCCGCGTTCCCCGCCGAAGGCGCCGCCGCCGTGCTCGCAGCCCTCGACGCCAGGGCGGCCGCCATGCGTGCCTATGCCTCCGCCGCCGCCGACGGACCGGTGCTGGCGAGCGTGTTGCATATGCACCACAACCGGCTCATCGGCACCTCACACACCTCCGAGGCCCGTTCGCTGGCGGTGGCGCGCGGCCTCGCCCAGGCCGAACACGGACGGCGGAGGCACCTCGGATGACGGCGGCACCAGCCGGACGGTGGGACGCCGGGACCGTGGCGGCCGAGATCGCCGCCCGCGTCCGCGACCACGCCACCGGGGACTTCGCCGCTGCCGGGCTCGGCATGGGCGCCTCGGGGGCGGCACTGTTGCTCAGTGAGCTGAGCAGGGGTGACCCGGGCCTGCGCACGACCGTCCACGCCCTGCTGGCGGCGGAGGCCGGGTTCGCCGGTGCCAAGGGTTCCGGGCTGATCACGGGGCTGGCCGGGCTCGGCTTCGCCGCCAAGCACGCCGCCCGCTCGCCCCGGGACTACGCCACCGTGCGGGGCCGGGTGGACGCGGCCCTGCGGCATCGTCTCGGAAAGGTCCTCGACGCCGAGTACGGCCGGATGGAATCCGGTGCCCCCGGGGCGGACCGGGGCGACTTCGACGTCGTCTCCGGTGTGACCGGCCTCGGCCGGTACTTCCTCGCCGAGCCGTCCGACCCCGAAGCGGTCCACGACGTGCTGCGGTATCTCGTCGCCCTCACCGAGCCCGGCAAGGCCGGGGCCGGGCCGCTGCCCGGCTGGTTCAGCCCCCCGTGGCCCGCCGCGGTGGACCCGCGGCGGCGGGAGTGGGTGCTCGACCTGGGCCTCGCCCACGGCATCGCCGGGCCGCTCGCGCTGCTGTCCCTGTGCTGGACGCGCGGACTGCGCGTCCCCGGCCACGACATGGCCGTCCGCCGTATCGCCCGGTGGCTGATGAGCTGGCGCCAGGAGGACCCGGACGCGGGCCCCGGATGGCCCGGTACGGTCTCCGCCGACCAGGAGTCGGCCCCCACCCGGCCGGCCCTGGAGCCGGGGCGCGCGAGCTGGTGCTACGGCGCTCCGGGAATCGCCCGCGCGCTCCACCTCGCCGGAGTCGCGCTGGGCGAGGACGCCTGGGTGCACGCCGCGGCGGAGGCGATGAGGGCGGTCTTCGCCCGCCCCGGCGGACTGCGGGGGCTGGACGACCCCGGACTGTGCCACGGCCTCGCCGGGCTGGCCCGGATCACCGGGCGGATGGCCGACGAGCTCGACGATCCGTCGCTGTCCGCGCGGGCGGACGAGATCGCCGAGCGGCTGTGCGCCCGCTTCGACCCCGGCGCGGCCTTCGGCTTTCCCACCGCGCCGGTGCCATCGCACCGGCCGGAGCCGCTGGACGCGCCGACGTTCCTGGAGGGCGCGGCGGGCGTCGCCCTCGTCCTGCTCGGCCGGAGCACGCCGCCCGCCGGAACCGCCGAGGGTGATGTGCCATGGGACGCCGCCCTGCTTCTGGTGTGATCCGGCGGGTCGCGGTCAGGAAAACGCGAAGAGTTCCTTGTCCGTCTCCACTCGATCTTCGTCGATTTCGATTCCGAATCCCGGGCGGGTGGGCAGCGGGATCGCCCCGCCCTTCGGGGCGGGAGGTTCGACTTCGAAGTAGTGCTTTTCGGGAGTGAAGCGGTAGAGGTACTCGACAGACGGACAGAGCTGTGGCGATTGGCTTGCCACGATATGCAGCGCGGCGTGAATACCGTGCCCGTGCGGAAAGACCTGAACGCCGAACGGCTCGGCCATGGCGCACATGCGCACCACTTCGGTCACCCCACCGCACCATTCCGGATCGACTTGCACCACGCTCAGCAGCCCCTTCCGCAGGAAGGGCAGGAGATCGTACCGGTCGTACAGGTGCTCACCGGCCGCCAATGGAATAGTGGTCGAGGAACGGAGTTGCTCGAACGACGGGACCGCCGCCGCCGGGAACGGCTCCTCCAGCCAGTCCGGCCGGAGGTGCTCCACCCGGGCGCACCAGGCCCGGGCATAGGGCAGGTCCCAGCTCATAAAGGCATCGAACATCAGGGCGGATCGAAAGCCGACGGCCGCCCGGGTGCGTTCGACCAGCGCGATATTGCGTTCCATTCCTTCGGGGCCCTGCGCGGGCCCCTCGCCGAAGAACCACTTCTGGGCGGTGTAGCCCTCGTCGAGCAGTTCCTCCGCCGTGCGCTCGACTTCGCCCTCGGAATGAAACGTGCCGTGGGTGCTGGCGTAGGCCGGGATCCGCGTGCGACCGGCCCCGCCGAGCAGCTGCCAGACGGGAACGCCGGTCAAACGGCCCCGCAGATCCCACAGCGCGTTGTCCACGGCGCTCATCGCCATCTTGCGGGTTCCGTGGCGTGAGTGCCGGTCGGTGCGCTGCAGCACATCCCAGATATAGCCGTTCGCCATCGGGTTCAGGCCGAGCAATCCGCTCGCCATGCCCTCTGCCAACGGGGCGACCACATCGTGGTCGAGCGGCCCGTACCGGCCGGTCACACCGGCCGTGGTCGCGATCTCGAGGTACCTGGCGGTCCTGCGATGCGGATCGGACAGCAGCACCTGGCCCGCGGATCCGGTGTGGAACGCCGGGTAGATGCTGAGCGGACGAGATTGCGGCGGGGCCGCGCGATGCGGCGAACCGGCCGCGAGCACGGCGCTGACCTCCCTCATCCGTACCGATGAAATCCGCGCGTCGATCATGGGATTGCCTCCGATGCCGGTGTCCATGTGCATGGGTGTGTGTGCCGAGTCCCGGTCACGGCACGAGCCATCCGAGGATCGGGGTCGACTGCAGGTAGACGAGCAGACAGAGCGCGGGCACGAGCACCGCGGACGCGACGAGGACCCGCCGGAGGATTTCGCCCTCGCGCCCCGCCAGACCGACGGCCGCCGCTCCGATGGCCAGGTTCTGCGGGCTCATCATCTTCCCCAGGACCCCGCCGGCGGTGTTGGCGGCCGCGGCGAGGGTCGGCGACATCCCGGTCCCCTGCGCGGCGCTGACCTGCAGCGCGCCGAACAGCGAGTTCGACGACGTATCCGAGCCGGTGACGGCGGTGCCGAACCAGCCGAGCAACGGTGACAGGACGACGAAGAAGCTTCCCGCGGTGGCCAGGAACAGGCCGAGTGTCGCGGTCTGCCCGGACAGGTTCATCACATAGGCCAATGCCAGCACCGCCATGACGGTGCCCGCGGCCTCGCGCAGCTGCGACAGGGTCTGGCCGTAGGCCCGCAGCGCCGAGCGGGTGCTGATCCGCAGCATCATCGCGATGACGACGCCCGCGATGAGCAGCACCGTCCCGGGGGTGGCGAGCCAGTCGAACTTGTAGGTCGCGAGCGCCACCGGCTCGCCCTGTGGTGTCCGTACCGCGAGTCCGGGCCATTCGAACGTCACCGTCGCGGCCTTCAGCACGCCCTTGACGCTCGGGATCACGGACAGGGTGAACAACACGATGATCACCAGGTAGGGCGCGAAGGCGCGGAAGACGTCGACGCGGGACGGCGAGACGCGGGACGGAGCGGTGAGAACGCCGGTCGCGCCGCCGCCAGTTGGCGCCGGGGCTCCACCACCGGGCGCCTCGGCGTCGACTCGGGCCGAGTGGTCCGAGCGGCGCGGTTGCCAGAACCGCGTCAACAGCAGAACGGATCCGGCCGAGGTCAATGCGGCGACTATGTCCACGAGTTGGATCGGGCCGAAGGTCGCGACCGCGTACTGCGGGACGGCGAACGACACACCGGCCACCGCCGCCGCGGGCCACACCTCGCGCACACCCCGGGCGCCGTCGAGCACCACCAGCAGCAACAACGGGACGAAGAGCGCGAGCACCGGAACGAGGTGGGCGGTGGCCTGGCTCAGCGTGTCCGTCGGAATCCCGGTGACCTGACCGAGCGTAATGATCGGCAGCCCGACACCGCCCCACGCCACCGGCACGGTGTTCGCGATCATCGACACCGTCACCGCACGCATGGCCGACAGCCCGAGCGCCACCAACATCACCGAGCAGATCGCCACCGGCGCCCCGAAACCGGCCAGCGCCTCGAGCAGCGCTCCGAAGGAGAACGCGATGATCAGACCCTGGATCCGGCGGTCGTCGCTGACCCGTGAGAACGCCTCGCGCAACCGGTCGAAATCCCCGCTGTCGCGGGTCATCCGGTAGACCCAGATCGCGTTGGCCACGATCCACATGACAGGGAACAGCCCGAAGACGGCCCCCTCCGCCACGCCGGACACCGTGGTGGCGAACGGCATCCCGTACACACCGATCGCCACGGCGGTCGCGACGAGCAACCCGGTGACGGAGGCGATCCACGCCCGGACCCGGAACACGCCCAGAAGCAGGAACAGCAGCAGGAGAGGGATGGCGGCGATCAGGGCCGACCACCCTAGGGATCCGCCCAGAGGGGCGGTGGGCTGGTGATACATGACGGACCTCCGGCAGCGTTGGTGGAGGAGGAACTGGAGTAATCGGTAGGGGCGTTCGGGGCCCGAGCCAGCAGGCGGACCTCACGGCGCATGAGCCGACGGCCGCGCCCGGCGAGCCGTTCGTCGCGACAAATTCCGCTTGTATGGCGTCTTATATTTAAGACGCCGTCTGTTATGTAAGTCGGATTGTGTACGCGGAGGTGAATCACGTCAAGACAGATGACGTTGTTCTTGAGCGCGCCCAGGAGGCGCCGTGTCAGTAGGTTCCGTGCACCACGTTCGGCGGTTCCTCGCCTCGCACGAAGTAGCGCAGCTGCTCCGCCGCGACGTCGTAGGCCCGGGGCATCGTCAGCGGCACACTGGCGGCCACATGCGGGGTGAGCAGCAGACCTGGCACCTTCCACAGGGGGTGCCCCTCGGGCAGCGGCTCCGGGTCGGTGACGTCGATCGCGGCCCGCAGCCGCTCGGAGTCCAGCTCGGCGACCAGCGCGTCGGTGTCACAGACCGGGCCGCGCGCCCCGTTGACCAGCACCGCGCCGTCCGGCATCGCGGCCAGGAACTCCGCGTCGGCCATGCCGCGGGTCTCCTCGGTGAGCGGGACGACCAGCACCGTGGCATCGTGCTCGGGCAGCAGGGCCGGCAGCTCGTCCATTCCGTGCACGCCGTCCCGGGCGCGCCGGCCGACCAGCGTGGTGCTCACCTCGAACCCCGCCAGCCGGCGGACCGTGTTCTCCGCCACGTCACCGGCCCCTACGATGAGGATCTTCTTCCCGGCCAGCTCTTCGGTCCGGTGGTAGTCCCAGCGCCCCTCGTCCTGGGCCCGGCCGAACCGCGGCAGGTGCCGGTACACCGCGAGCAGCGCCGACACCACCCACTCCGCGGTGGCGCCGCCGTGAGCGCCCCGGCAGTCCGAGAGCGCGACCCCCTCGGGCAGCCGGCCGATCCAGGCCTCGGCCCCGGCGGTGAGGAGCTGCACCAGCTCCAGATCCGGCATTCCGTCGGTGAGCGCGGTGATTCCCGGGGTCATCAGAAACGGGGCCACCAGCACCCGCGCCGTGCGCGCCTCGGCGGGCAGCGCGGACCGGGGATCGTAGACGACCGGGCGCAGGCCGGGCACTTCGGCGAGGACCGAGGCGCAGTCGGCGTGGGGTACGAGGACCACGGCAGGATCACTGATAGGCGTTCGCGCGGGTCCGAGCCCCGCCAGGTACGTGGACATGGCGCGGAGGCCGAACTCCCAGGGCGGCAGATCCTCCGTGGGCGCGGTCGTGTTCATGAGCGTGCCGAGGTGCGGGCTGCTGATGGTGACCCGGTCGCCGGGCCGATGAGTGAACCCCATGCCCTCCTCCCCCCGGTCCTGGGTGGGAGCGAAGAGCGTTCCGGTGAAGAGGGCGAAACCGTCCGGATACTGGTGGTGGACCCCGTACGTCGCGCCGACGAGCTCCTCGAATGTCCGGCTGATGCGGGAGAGACTGTTGTGGCCCGCCAGGCGGAAGCCGTCTCGTCCGGCTATCCGGAGGGTGATCTCCTCGTCGCGGAGGACGTCCAGGGTGAAGTCGTCGTCGAGAAGACGGATGAACGGGCCGACGGCGCAGGAGGCGTTGTTGTCCTTGGCCATGCCCAGCAGGAGTGCGCTGCGGCCTTCGACATCGCGCAGGTTCACGTCATTGCCGAGCGTCGCTCCCTTGACGCGCCCGCCGGAGTCGACGACGAGTACCAGCTCCGGCTCCGGATTGTTCCATTCGGAGAAGGACGGGATGCCGATGGCGCTGCCGTGGCCGACGGACGACAGGACGGGGGCCTTGGTGAACACCTCCGGATAGCGGCCCAGGCCTACCTCGAGATACTGCGACCACATGCCCTGTGCGGTCAGCACCTCGATCGCCCGGAGCGCCTCCGGGGACCCCGGCGCCGCCGCGATGCTTCCGCCGAGAGCCTCCATGACCAGGCCGCGGACGGCCGAGGCGCGGCTGAAGTCGCCGCGGCAGCGCTCCTCGATGACCCGCTCGATCAGGCTCTCGGCGAAGGTGATGCCGCATGCCTTGATCACCTGTAGGTCGATGGGCGCGAGCAGCCGCGGGACGTCCGGGTCCGCACCCGCCGACGAGGCGGCGACGTCCTTCAGGGACCAGCGGACCGGTGCCGCGGCCCGCGCGACGGTACGCGCGGGTGCGGCATGCTCCACGAGCCCGGCGACGGTCGGGAACTCGTCGGTGAGGTCCAGGAGTTGGCCCTCGCGGACGGTCACGACCCGGGGGCCTCCCGTCTCGGGGTCCCAGACCCGTCCGACGAGAACGGAACGCGTGGAGTCCGCGGGCAGCAACTGAGCCGTCGCGGCGTCCATCACTTCTCCGTTCCGGGGGTGGTGACGCTGGTGCGTATGACGTTCATGGCTGCTCCTTCACGGGCCTGCCGCCGGCCGTCCGCGGCGCGTTCACTATGGAGCTCGCCGGGCACCCCGCCACGATGTGTTCCGGTCACCGGAACAGGAGGCTGGTGCGGCGATCGCGGGGCTGATCCGGCGATCGCGCGCAACGATTACGGCCCGGCCGCCCCACCGAAGCGGGGGCGGCCGGGCCGTATGAGGTTCCGGACTGTCTCAGTCCGTGGGGCGCGGGTTTCGTCGCGGGGTGCCGCCGCGCTTCACCAGCCGGGCCCGCGCCTGCCCACGTTGCGCGACAGGCCCAGCGCCGTGGCCCGCAGTGTGGGCCAGACCCGCCCCGCGTCGATCTTCGCCGGATGCCCGGCGACCGAGATCGCTCCGACCACCACGCCGCTCGAGTTCCGGACCGGGGCGGCTACGCACGCGACCCCGACAACAGCCTCCTCGCGCTCCTCCGCGAAGCCGCACGCCCGCACGCGCTCGATTTCCGCGCGGAGGGCGACCAGGTCGCGCACTGAGCGTGAGGTCTGCCCGACCAGGCCGCCCGATACCAGGGCATCGAGTCGGCCAGGGAGGCCATGGGCGAGGATGGCCTTGCCGAGTGCCGTGCAGTGCATCGGCAGCCGGCCGCCCACGCGTGGGGGCCGCCGAGGCTCGTCGAGGGCATTGATCTTTTGTATGTAGACCACGTCGGGCCCCTCCGGCACCGCGAGATTCACGGTGGCATGCGTCGCCTCGGAGAGGCAGGCGAGGAACGGCGCCGCGGCGTCGCACAGCGAGCGCTGGACGGAGACGAGCTGGCCCCACTCGAACATCCGCATGCCAAGGCGGTACCCCCGGCGGGTCCGCTCGAGAACCTTCCACTCGCCCAACTCGCCGAGCAACCGGTGCAAGGTGGTCTTGGGGATACCGGTCCGCCGGTGGAGTTCCGCGAGGCTCAGCGATTCATCACCGGGCTCGTAGGCGTTCAGAAGCGCCACGGCCTTCCCGAGAACCGAATTCGGCACGGCTGTCATGGTCGGGCCCCCCGGGGGTTTCGATCTCATCCAGCAGGTGGGCAGGGTGCTGACATTAACCCTGCTCACGGGCCCGCTCAAGCCCTCGGCCCTAGGCGGCGAAACCGCCGTCCACCAGGATGGAGTTGCCGGTGACATGGCGGCCGCCGGGGCCGGCCAGGTAGGCCACCATGCCGGCCACGTCCCGTGCGTGCCCGTAATGGCCGACGGCGATGAATCCGCGGAGGAAGTCGGCGGCGGGTCCCTCGGCCGGGTTCATGTCGGTGTCCGTCGGGCCGGGATCCACCACGACCGCGGTGATTCCGCGCGGGCCCAGATCCCGGGCCAGCCCCTTGGTGAGGCCCTTCAACGCCGACTTGCTCATCGCGTACAGGGTCATTCCCGGGCCGGGCAGCCGTTCGGTCAGGCAGCTGCCGATGTTGATGATCCGGCCTCCGTCGGTCATGTGCCGGGACGCGGTCTGTGACGCGGTGAACACCGTTCGGACGTGGGTGTTCAGGGTGTGGTCGAGTTCCTCCGGCGTCACCTCGTCCAGGGGCCCGGACGGGAACACCCCCGCGTTGTTGACCAGGATGTCGAAGCCGCCGAACTCGGCCGCGGTCGTCTCGATCGCCGCCCGCACCGCCTCGGAGTCCGCGTTGTCCGCCTGGATGGCCAGGGCGCGTCCGCCGTTCGCCCGTATCTCCTTGGCGAGGCCATGCGCTTGGTCCGCCGCGCTGCGATAGGTCAGGCCGACCGCCGCTCCCGCGCCGGCCAGCGTCCGGGCGATCTCCGCCCCGATGCCACGGCTGCCACCGGTCACCAGCGCCACCTTGCCAGACAGGTCACTCACGTGTGCTCCCTCATTTCTGTGTCGATCGACACAGAAATCTAGCAGCCCGCTAGGACCTGTCAACAAGGTTTGTTTTACAATCGACACAGAAATGAGGGGAGCGCTCATGGGGCAGCGGGGCAGACCGCGCGGCTTCGACCGGGACACCGCACTGCGCACGGCGATGGAAGTCTTCTGGAAGTACGGCTACGACGGTGCCTCGATGACCCGCCTCACCACCGCGATGGGCATCGCCTCACCCAGCCTGTACGCCTGCTTCGGCAGCAAGGAGGGCCTGTTCCGAGAGGCCGTGGAGCTGTACGGGTCCACCGTCGGCGCCCCGGCGCAACGTGCCCTGGAAGAGGCGCCGACGGCCTACGAGGGCATCCGCGCGCTGCTGCGCGCCAACATCGTCACCTTCGCCGACCCCGAGCGTCCGCCCGGCTGCATGGTCGTCCTCGCGGCCGCGGCCGGCAGCGCACGGAACGAAGAGGTCAGCGCCTTCGTGACCGAGCGCCGACAGGCCGTGCGCGAGCTTTTCCGGCAACGGCTCGAGCGGGGCGTCGCGGCGGGCGACGTCCCCGCCACCGCGGACCTCGGGACCCTCGCGTCCCTGTACACCACGGTGCTCCACGGGCTGGCTGTCCAAGCCCGCGACGGCGCCACCACCGAGGAACTACAGGCGATCATCGAATCGGCGATGCTCGGCGCCCCAAGAGCCGACCCGTGACCCCCGGGGGCTTACGCCCACCCGGGGGCTTAGGGCCCGTCCGGGGAATTACGGCCCACCCGGGGGGCTTACGGCCCGTCCGGGTCGGCGCGGTCGAGGGCGGGGTGGGCGGCGGGGGTGGTCCCGGCGAGCAGGTAGTCCGCGGCGGCGGTGTCCGTCACCAGGCTGGTGACCAGGCCGGACCTCAGCACCGCCCCGATCGCCTCGGCCTTACGGCGGCCACCGGCGATGGCCACCACCTCGGGGATCCGGCGCAGCCGGTCGGCCTCCACGGTGATGCAGCGCTCGCCCAGGTCGCGGCCGATGCGGCGGCCCTCGGCGTCGAAGAGGTGGGCCGACATCTCGGCGGCGGCGCCCAGGCTCTCGTAGTGGGCCCGCTCCTCCTTCGTCAGCATGTCGTAGACCGTGGAGATCCCGGCCTCCCAGGAGCCGATGGAGACGCAGGCCACGGTGACCTTGTCGAAGTACTCGAAGGCGCGGGCGATACCGGTCTGGCCGCGCAGGGCGTCCGCGGTGGCCGTGTCCGGCAGCAGCATCGGCGCGTAGATGGGATGCGCCTCACCGCCGGAGACGGCGGCGGCGCGGCGCACCGCCTCCACCGAGCCGCGCTCGGCCGTGCCCGCGTCGTACACGCCCGTGAGCTGGACGACGGTGCACGGGGGCAGCCGGTGCAGCGCGGCCGCCATGTGGATCGTGGACCGTCCCCAGGCCAGCCCCAGCACATCCCCCTCGGTCACCAGCTCGCCCAGCAGGTCCGCGGCGACCTCGCCGAGGTTCTCCGGGTCCGGGGTGTCCGCCTCGGCGTCGGCCGGGGACTCCACGACGACCGCGTGGCGCAGCCCGTAGCGGGCGCGCAAGGCGTCGGAGCGCTCCGCGTCGAGTTCGGCGGGAACCCGGATTTCGATGCGCACCAGATCGCGCTCGAGCGCCGTCTCCAGCACCCGCGCGACCTTGAAGCGGCTGACGCCGAACTCCTCGGCGATCTGGATCTTGGACTTGCCCTCGAGGTAGAAGCGGCGCGCCATGGCGGCCGCCTGCACCAGTTCGGCGGGTCCCATCCGCGTGGCTGAACGGCCCGTCGACACCGCGGTCTCCTCACTATTCACTGTCCGGACTCACCGTTCATCCTGTCAGAAACGGCGGAGTTGGTTTGGCCTTCACCCTTGAGTTCATCGACCGGTAGCTACGTCGCCTCATGAACCGGGGGTGCCGGTCGCCTTTTCGGCGAGGTGGCGCAGCGCCCGTACGGCCTTGGCCGGGTCGTCGGCGCCGTAGACGGCCGAGCCCGCGACGAACACATCGGCGCCCGCCTCGGCGCACCGCTCGATCGTCTCGGCCGAGACCCCG
Source organism: Streptomyces endocoffeicus (assembly GCF_016741935.1). Taxonomy (GTDB): domain Bacteria; phylum Actinomycetota; class Actinomycetes; order Streptomycetales; family Streptomycetaceae; genus Streptomyces; species Streptomyces endocoffeicus. Next base: position 57,448 of record NZ_JAERRG010000014.1, read on the forward strand.
CCATCCACCTGCAACCACATCTCAAGGCCGTGCTTCTCGATGAGCTGCCGGGTGCGGCGGATCTTCGGCAGCATGATGTCGAGGAACGCCTGGCCGCCGAAGCCGGGCTCCACGGTCATCACCAGCAGCATGTCCAGCTCGGGCAGCAGATCCTCGTACGGCTCGATGGGCGTGGCGGGCTTGAGCGCCATCGAGGCCCGCGCGCCCTTGGCCCGGATCTCGCGCGCCAGCCGCACCGGCGCGGCCGCGGCCTCCACATGGAAGGTGACGGAGCCGGCGCCCGCCTCGATGTACTGCGGCGCCCAGCGGTCCGGGTCCTCGATCATGAGATGGCAGTCCAGCGGGGTCTCCGTGGCCTTGCCCAGCGATTCGACCACCGGCACGCCGAGGGTGAGGTTGGGGACGAAGTGGTTGTCCATGACGTCGACGTGGAGCCAGTCGGCGCCTTCGACCGCCTTCGCCTCATCCGCCAGGCGGGCGAAGTCTGCGGACAGGATGCTGGGATTGATCTGCTGGGCCATGGCTCCAAGCCTCCCACGATCGGCGCCGGTCCATGGAGCCGGGATGTGATCACCGGATCCCGCTCGGATCGACGGACGCCGATGGAGCCAGGATCATGAAGATGTCGGACAGAAACCTTGGCCATCGGGCGCAACCAGGCAACCCACCATGACGAGCGATCGGATACCCCGGCACCCCCGCACCGCGGTGTGCGCGGCGCTCACAGCGGCCGTCGTCGCGGCGCCGGTCGCCGGGGCCGGGCCCGCCTCCGCCGCCTCCGTCGCCTCCGCCGCGGCGGCCACGGCACCGCGGCCGGTCTGCGTCTCGCACCAGTCCGGACTGGCCGGAAAGATGTCCAAGGACATCGCCGGCGCGCTGCGCGGCCGGTCCGGCACCGTCGCGATCAGCCTCCGCGACCACACCACCCACACCCGCTGCACCCTGCGCGCGAACCAGGGGTTCGACTCCGCGAGCGTGGTGAAGGTGACGGTCCTGGGGACGCTGCTGTGGGACGCGCAGCGGCACCACCGGGGGCTGACCAAGCGCGAGAAGACCCTCGCCAAGGCCATGATCACCAAGTCGGACAACGCCTCGACCAGCAAGCTGTGGAAGCAGCTCAAGCCCTCCGGGGTCAAGGCGTTCGTGCGGGCGGCCGGCATGGACGCGACCGTGCCCGGCAAGGACGGCTACTGGGGCCTCACCCGGATCACCGCGAACGACCAGGAGCGGCTCCTGGACCTGATCACCCACCCCAATACGGTGCTGAGCGACGGCTCCCGCGCATGCGTCCTCTCCCTCATGGGCAAGGTCATCCCCGAACAGCGCTGGGGCACCCCGGCCGGCGCCCCGGGCGGTACCCGGATCCATGTGAAGAACGGCTGGCTGGAGCGGTCCACGCACGGCTGGCGGGTGCACAGCATCGGCGCCTTCACCGGCGGCGGCCACGACTACACGCTCACCGTGCTCACCCAGGGCAACCGCACCATGGAGGCGGGGGTGGCCACCATCGAGGCGGTGGCGCGCGCGGTGCACAGGGACCTCACCCCCACCGCCTACGCCGTTACGCGCTACGCCCCGACCGACCGGCCCGAGGAAGCGCTTCCGGCGGTCCCGAAGGACTGACCCGGCAGGACCGGCCCGGCAGAAGTGACCCGGTAGCGCTGGCCTGGCAGGAGTGACCCGGCAGGACCGGCCCAGCAGGACTGAACCGGCAGGACCGGCCCCGGAAATGAGCGCGGTCAGCCGGTGCGGCGCAGCAGGGCCAGATACATGGCGTCCGTGCCGTGCCGGTGCGGCCACAGCTGGATGTCGGGGCCGTCGCCCAGCTCGGGCACCCCGGGCAGCAGCGGACGGGCGTCGATCCACTCCGCGGAGACGGCCGCGCCGCCCCGCCCCTTGAGGACGTCCTCGACCACGGCCCGGGTCTCGGCCGGATGCGGGGAACAGGTGGCGTAGCCGACCACCCCGCCGATCCGCGCCGCGGCCAGCGCCTCCCGCAGCAGCCCGCGCTGGAGCGGGGCGAAGCCCTCGAGGTCCTCGGGGCGGCGCCGCCAGCGCGCCTCGGGGCGGCGGCGCAGGGCGCCCAGGCCGGTGCAGGGGACGTCCACCAGCACCCGGTCGAAGGACTCCGGGCGCCACGGCGGCCGGGTGCCGTCCGCGGCGATCACCTGGTACGGCCCGGGGTTGCCCGCCAGGGCCCCGGCCACCAGCCGGGCCCGGTGCGGCTGCTTCTCGGCGGCCAGCAGCGAGGCACCGCGCTCCGCGGCGAGCGCGGCGAGCAGCGCGGCCTTGCCGCCGGGGCCCGCGCAGCCGTCCAGCCAGCGCCGGTCGTCCCCCTCCAGCGGGGCGTTCGCCAGCGCGAGGGCCACCAGCTGGCTGCCCTCGTCCTGCACTCCGGCCCGCCCGTCGCGCACCGCCTCCAGCGCACCGGGCTCGCCGCCCTCGGTGAGCCGTACCGCGTACGGCGACCAGCGGCCCGGCACCGCGGTCTGCTCGCCGACCGCGTCCAGCAGTTCCCCGGGCGTGGACCGGCCGGGCCGGGCGACGAGGGTGACCTCGGGCCGTTCGTTGTCGGCGGCCAGCAGCTCCTCCATACCGGCGCTGCCGCCGCCGAGCGCGTCCCACAGCGCGGAGACGACCCAGCGCGGATGCGAGTGGCGGACGCCCAGATGCTCCTCGGGGTCCTCGTCGTACGGCGGGGCGACCCGCTCCAGCCAGCCGTCGAGATCATGCGTGGCGATCTTGCGCAGCACGGCGTTGACGAACTTGGCCCGGCCGTCGCCGAGCACCACCCGGGCCAGTTCGACGCTCGCCGAGACGGCGGCGTGGGTAGGGATACGGGTCCCGAGCAACTGGTGGGCGCCGAGGCTCAGTACATCGAGCACGGGCGGATCCACCTCGCGCAGCGGGCGGTCCACGCATTCGGCGATGACCGCGTCGTAGGTGCCCTGGTGGCGCAGGGTGCCGTAGACCAGCTCGGTGGCGAGCGCCGCGTCCCGGGAGTCGAACCGCGGCCCGCTGCCGGCCTCCGCGCTCTCCCGCGCCTTGCGCAGCAGGGGCGGGAGAACGAGGTTGGCGTACGCGTCCCGTTCGTCGACCGCCCGCAGCGCCTCGAAGGCGAGGATCCGCACGGGGTCCTTCTGCGGGCGGCGGTAGGGCTTGCCAGGCCGGTTCGGGGCGTGGGGACGGCGACGACGGGGCTGGTCGGTCACGGGAAATGTGCTCCGGGGGACGGATCGGGCTGAAGGGACCAGCCTACGTCGCCGGGGCGTCGGCGGTGGTGGGGCCGCCGTCCAGGGCCGCTCCGTCCACGATGGTCCCGTCCGCGGTCGTTCCGTCCGCGATCATTCTGTCCACGGTCGTTCCGTCCGCGGTCGTGGGGGCGACGGCCGTGGGGGCGACGGCCGTGGGGGCGACGGCCGCGCCGGACCCGCTCGCTCCGTCCAGGGCGGATCCGTCGCCCACCGTCGCCGGCTGTTCGAACTGGGTGCGGTACAGCTCCTCGTAGCGGCCCCCGGCGGCCAGCAGCGCGGTGTGCGTACCGCGCTCCACGATCCGCCCGTCCTCCACGACCAGAATGAGATCCGCCGCCCGGACCGTGGACAGCCGGTGGGCGATCACCACCGCGGTGCGCCCGTCCAGCGCCTCGCCGAGCGCCTCCTGGACATCCGCCTCCGAGGTGGAGTCCAGATGCGCGGTGGCCTCGTCGAGGATCACCACCCGGGGCCGGGCCAGCAGCAGCCGGGCGATGGTCAGCCGCTGGCGCTCACCGCCGGAGAGCCGGTAGCCGCGCTCGCCCACGACGGTGTCAAGACCGTCCGGCAGGGCCGCGATCAGCCCCTCAAGACGGGCCCGGCGCAGCACCTCCCACAGCTCCTCGTCGGTGGCCTCCGGCCGGGCCAGCAGCAGATTGGCGCGGATCGAGTCATGGAAGAGATGGCCGTCCTGGGTGACCATGCCGAGGGTGGCGCGGATCGAGTCGGCCGTCAGCTCGCGGACGTCCACCCCGGCGAGCCGTACGGCGCCGTGGTCGGTGTCGTAGAGCCTCGGCAGCAGCTGCGCGATGGTCGACTTCCCGGCGCCGGAGGAGCCCACCAGCGCGACCATCTGGCCCGGTTCGGCGCGGAAGGACAGCTGGTGCAGGACCGGGACGCCACCGCGGGTGTCCAGGGTGGCGACCTCCTCCAGGGAGGCGAGGGAGACCTTGTCCGCGGCCGGGTAGCCGAAGCCGACGCGGTCGAACTCGACGGACACCGGCCCCTCCGGGACCTCCCGGGCGTCCGGCTTCTCCTTGATCAGCGGCTCGAGGTCGAGCACCTCGAAGACCCGCTCGAAGCTGACGAGCGCGCTCATCACCTCGACCCGCGCCCCGGCCAGCGCGGTCAGCGGCGCGTACAGCCGGGTGAGGAGCAGCGCGAGGGCGACGACGGCGCCGGGGTCGAGCCGCCCGTGCAGCGCGAACCAGCCGCCGAGGCCGTAGACCAGGGCGAGGGCCAGGGCGGAGACGAGGGTCAGGGCGGTCACGAAGGAGACCTGCACCATCGCGGTCCGCACCCCGATGTCCCGCACCCGCCGGGTCCGCGCGGCGAACTCGGCGGACTCGTCGGCCGGCCGCCCGAACAGCTTGACCAGGGTCGCCCCGGGCGCGGAGAAGCGCTCGGTCATCTGGGTGCTCATCGCGGCGTTGTGCGCGGCCGCCTCGCGCCGCAGCTTCGCCAGCCGTCCGCCCACCCGGCGCGCGGGCAGCAGGAAGACGGGCAGGAGCAGCAGCGTCAGCAGGGTGATCTGCCAGGAGATCCCGATCATGACGACAAAGGTGAGCAGCAGCGTGACCACATTGCCGACCACCCCGGAGAGGGTGTCGCTGAACGCCCGCTGCGCGCCGATGACGTCGTTGTTGAGCCTGCTGACCAGCGCGCCGGTGCGGGTCCGGGTGAAGAACGCCACCGGCATCCGCTGGACGTGGTCGAAGACGGCGGTGCGCAGATCGAGGATCAGCCCCTCGCCGATGTTCGCCGACAGCCAGCGGGTCACCAGCCCGAGCGCCGCCTCGGCCACGGCGATCGCGGCGATGAGCCCGGCCAGCCGGAGCACCGTGCCCTGTTCCGAACGGTGGACGATCGCGTCCACCACCCGGCCCGCCAGCAGCGGCGTCGCCACCGCGAGCACCGCCGTGACCGTGCTCAGCACCAGGAACAGCAGCAGCTGACGGCGGTGCGGACGGGCAAAGGCACCGATGCGGCGCAGCGTCTCGCGGGAGAAGGGCCGCCGGTCGTCTTGGGCATTGGCCGTCTGATACAGGGAATGCCAGGCGGTCGATTGCATGTCCATCACGCACCTCCGAGGTCTCGTGAGGAACGTAAGACTTCAACCTAGGTTGAAGTCAACTTCCGCCTGCCCGGCGCGTCCGTAGCGCGGCTGGTCGTGGCATGGCTGGTCGTGGCGCGGCTGATCGTGGCACGGCGCCCTGCTCAGGCTCCGACCCGCTCAGGCGCCGAGCCGCTCGCCCTCCGCGATCCGCACCCCGCGCGCCCAGTCCGCCGCGAGCATCGGCTTCTTGCCCTGCGGCCGCACCCAGGTCAGCTCGACGGCATGGCTGCCGGTGCCCACGTACACGGCCTTCTTGGTGACGGCCGGCAGACCGGGCTCCAGATCCGTACGGTCCGCCACCGGCCGCGCCGAGACGACCTTCAGCCGCTCCCCCCGGAAGGTGGTCCACGCGCCCGGGGCGGGGGTGCACGCCCGCACCAGCCGGTCGACGCGCAGCGCGGGCGCCGTCCAGTCGATCTCCGCGTCCTCGACGGTGATCTTCGGGGCGAGCGAGATGCCCTCGGCCGACTGCTCCACCGGGCGCAGGGTGCCGTTCTCGATGCCGTCCATCGTCGCCTCGAGCAGCCCCGCACCGGCGAAGGCGAGCCGGGTCAGCAGATCGCCGCTGGTGTCGGTGGCCCGCACCTGCTCCGTGACCACCCCGAACACCGGCCCGGAGTCCAGCCCTTCCTCGATCTGGAAGGTCGAGGCGCCGGTCATCTCATCGCCCGCCAGCAGGGAGTGCTGCACGGGGGCCGCACCCCGCCAGGCCGGGAGCAGCGAGAAGTGCAGATTGACCCAGCCGTGCGCGGGGATCTCCAGCGCGGCCTTGGGCAGCAGCGCGCCGTAGGCCACCACCGGGCAGCAGTCCGGCGCGATCTCGGTGAGCCGGGACAGGAACTCCGGATCCCGCGGCTTGGCGGGCTTGAGCACCTCGATCCCCGCCTCCTCGGCCCGCTCGGCGACCGGGCTGGCCACCAGCCGACGGCCGCGTCCGGCGGGCGCGTCGGGACGGGTCACCACGGCCACCACCTCGTGCTTCCCGGACGCGATCAGCGCGTCCAGAGCGGGCAGGGCGACCTCGGGGGTACCGGCGAAGACGAGCCTCATGGGTGGCGAACTACCTCTCACACAGCGGATACGGCGGGAACGTCGCGAACAGCGTCTGAAGTCTATGGTCCGCCGTCCGAGGGGGCGTACGAGCGGACTGCCGCACGCCCCGGACCGTGACCGACGGGCGGGTACCGCGTTGGTCAAGGCAGATTGACCGCATCGGGCCGCTGTCGCGGCCCGATCCATTTCCGCCGTCCGTCCGACTCCCCCGATCCAGCCCCAGCGCTCCCCCTCCAACTCCCCCATCTCATCCCCCCATCTCCCATCCCCCGTCAACGCCGGTTCGAGAGGCTTGTTCATGGCCGACCACGCAACTCATGACGCCCAGGCACGGGCCAGCCTGCACCTCCTGGTCCGGGACATCGAGCGGGTCCGCCGCCAGGTGGACGCGCTGCGTACGCTCACCGCCCAGCTCGGCAATGTCTACCGCCCCCGTCGCACCGGCCCGTCCGCCGGTTTCGTGGTGTACGGACGCGCCCCGGCCCCCACCGTGCGGCTCGCCCAGGAACTGCGGGACAGCGTCGAGACGCTGGTCACGGCCGCGGTCGACTTCGACCGCTCGCTCGGCTTCTCCTGGGACGCGGTGGGTTCGGCGCTCGGCGTCACCAAGCAGGCGGTGCACCGCCGTTACGGCGCCCGCCGGGCCGCCGCGCAGAGCGCGGCCGAGGGCGGCGAACCGTCCACGGGCCGTCCGGCCGAGCCCGCCCCGCTGCCCTCGGTGCCCGCCGCCCGCACGGTCCCCCCGCAGTCGACCCCGTCCCTCCGCGAGGACCCCCGCCCGAGCGCTTTCCCGAGCCCCCGGCCATCCCTCTAGGGGCCGGCCCCCGGCCATCCCTCTAGGGGCTCGGCTCTCCCCCAGCCACCGCTGGGAGGTGCCCCCGCCGGGCTCACCCGATGTCCAGGGGATCCACCCGCACCGCGGGGTCCCTGTCCCCCCGGGCCAGACGGCGGGCCTTCGCCTCCTTGAGGGCTGCCGCGAGGGCGCTGCCCTGGCCGGGGCGGACCCGTAGCAGGGCGCGCTCCCAGACCTCGCCCGCGGGCGGGTCTCCGGGGCGGCGCGGGCGGCCGGGGGGCGGCGGGGGCAGCGGGACCGGGCCCAGGGTCTCGGCCCCCTCGGGGAGCCGGGTCGAGGCGATCAGCTCGGCCACCGCCTCCGCGGGGCCGGTCACGGCCGCCATCCGGGAGATCGGCGGGAAGCCCAGATCAGACCGCTCGGCCAGCTCCCGCGCCGCATAACCGGCCGGGTCCCAGCGCACCAGCGCCTGAACGGGCCGCAGCGTCGGCTCGGCCATGATCACCACCGTGCCGCCCCGGCCGTCGTCCCCCTCCTCCCCATGGCCGCGGACCAGTGAGGCCGCCTCCAGCCAGTGGCGCAGCGCGTCCTCGCCCGCGCGCAGATCGGGGCGGCCGAGCAGGGCCCAGCCGTCGAGCAGCAGCGCCGCGGCGTAGCCGCCCTCCGCGACCGGTTCGGCGCCCGGTGTGCTCACGACGAGCGCCGGACGGTCGGGGACGGACGTCAGCACATGGTCACGGCCCGATGTGCGGACGGGCACGGACGGAAAGGCACGGCCCAGCTCCTCGGCGGTGCGCCGGGCCCCGACGATGGACGCCCGCAGCCGGACGCCCCCGCATTCGCGGCAGTGCCAGGCGGGCTCGTCCCGCCCGCACCAGCCACACACCAGATGGTCCGCGTCCCGCGCCTCCAGGGGGCCCGAGCAGTGCGCACAGCGCGCGGGCTCCCGGCAGCGCTCACAGGCGAGCTTCGGCACATAGCCCCGGCGCGGCACCTGCACCAGCACCGGGCCGCGGGTCAGCGCCTCCCGTACGGTCTGCCAGGCGATCGTGGGCAGCCGGGCGGCGCGGGCCTCCGCGTCCCGGGCCACCTCGCCCTCGTCGACCGTACGGATCAGCGGAGCCGCCGCCCGGACCCGCTCGCGGTCGGCCTCGAGCGGGCGGGCCCAGCCGTTCTCCACCAGCTGGGCGGCCTCGACGGTGCGGCCGAGGTCGCCCAGCAGAAAGCCGGTCTTCTCATGGACGGCGCGCAGCAGCAGCACATCGCGGGCATGCGGCTGCGGCAGCCGGTCGTCGCTGTGACTGCGGTCCCCGTCGTCCCAGATCCCCACCAGCCCGAGGTCCCGGACCGGTGCGAACATCGCCGCCCGGGTGCCCACCACCGCCCGGACCGAGCCCCGACTGACCGCCAGCCAGCGGCGGTAACGCTCCTCGGGCCCGAGGTCGGCGGTGAGCAGCACATGCCGCCCCGGGCCGCCGAGCGCCTCCGTGAGCGCGGCGTCCACCCGCTCGGCGGTCCGCCCGTCCGGCACGACGACGAGCGCCCCGCGCCCGGACGCGAGCGTGGCGGCCACGGCGGTGGCCCACTCCAGGGGCCAGTGCGGCCCGGGCAACGCGGTCCATACGGCACGCGGCCGGTCCCCGCGCACCAGCGCCTCCAGGAACCCGGCCCCGGCCGGATAACGCGCCCAGCTCCCGGGCGCGGGCGGCTCCGGCGGGGGCAGCGGCGGCGGTGACGGCTCGCCCTCGGCGCGGGCGTTGCGCTTGGGCAGGGCCAGCTGGAGCACATCGGCGAGCGATCCGGCGTACCGGTCGGCCACCGCCCGGCACAGCGCCAGCAGCCCCGGCCCCAGCACCTGCTCCGTGGAGACCACCTGCGCGAGGGCGGCCAGCGGGCCCCGGTAGTCGGACTCGGCGACGCGCTCGATGATGTACCCGTCGAGCAGCCCGCCCCCCTCGCGCCGCCCCTCACGCACCTTCCCGGCCCCGGCCCCGAACCGCACCCGCACCCGCACCCCGGGCCGGGCCTCGGCGTCCATCTCGGCCGGCACCGCGTAGTCCCACAGCTTGTCGAGGTGGACCGGCCCCTTGTCGACCAGCACCCGAGCCACCGGCCGCTCCGCGGCCAGCGCCGCCCCCCGCCAGGTCCGCGGCTTGGCCTTGGGCACCTTGGCCTTGCGCACCGTCTCCCGAATGAGCGCGAGCTGCTCCCCCTCCGGCACCTCCGCCGGATCCCCCGGCCGCTCGTTGTCCCTGCTCACAGCTTCAGTCCTACCAGAAGCCACCGACATGGACTCGGTGTCCGGCCATCGCCCGGCCATCTCGACAGGTCGGGCCGATTGCACTTGCCTGCCAAGAGGAAACGGGAAACCCCCCATTTCGCCTTGTTCCACTGTGCTGCCCGGCCGCAATCTGACACGCGGCGGCCGCTGGCTGCTCCGGTGGACGGTCACGGAGGTCGATGTGCTGGAGCAGTCGCACGAGTTCGGGCGAGAGCTGCGCAGGCGACGTCTCGCGGCGGAGCTTTCGCTGGAGCAACTGAGCAAGTTGGTCCACTACAGCAAAGGCCAGCTCAGCAAGGTGGAGCGGGGGCTCAAGCGCCCCACGCCGGAGCTGGCCAGGCTCTGCGACACGCAGTTGACGGCGGGAGGCGCGCTGGCCGGCCTGGTGCCCAACCAGGCCCCGGCGGCCCTCGGCGTCCCGGATCCCCATCAGGACGGTGAGGTGTGGTTGATGCGCTTGGGCAAAAACGGGTCGAGCTCCTTTCAGCAGATGGACCGCCGCCAGGTCATCGCGGCGGGAGCGTCCTCGTTCCTCGCGATGGGAGTCGACGGCATTCGTCTGTCGGCCGAGGCCGGCGGCATGAGCCTGGTCGACGCCTCCAGGGCGTTATTCGTCCAGTTCCGGCAGCTCGGCCAGGCGGCGGGGCCGGGAGCGGTGCTGCCGCCGCTGATCGCGCAGACCCACTCGCTGGAACAGCTGGCCTCCCGCTGCGGCGCCCGCGCACGGCGCGAGCTGCTGGTGCTCGCGTCCCGGTACGCCGAGTACACGGGCTGGATGGCACAGGAGTCCGGAAACGACGAGGCCGCGCTGTGGTGGACGGACCGGGCGGTGGCACTGGCGACGGCGGGCGAGGATCGCGGTCTGGCCACGTACGGCCTGGTCCGCCGGGCGCTGATCAGCCTCTTCCGGGGAGATGTGGGGCAGGCCGTCGAACTGGCCGAGGCCGCGCAGGCCAGCGACGCGCCACCCCGCATTCGCGGCCTGGCAGCGCAGAAACTCGCCCAGAGCCACGCAGTGGCCGGAGACCACACCAGCTGTATGCACAGCCTGGATCAGGCCCGCGAGCTGCTGGCCCTCGACGCCAGGGAGCAGGACGCACCGGTGATCGGCACCTCACAACTGACCGATGTGGTGTCCATGTTCACCGGCTGGTGCCTGTACGAGCTGGGTCGGCCTCAGCAAGCCGCCGAGACCCTGGACCAGGAGACGGCCAAACTGCCGCAACACGCGCTGCGCTCCCGATCCCGGTACGGCGTCCGCACGGCTCTGGCCCATGCCACGGCAGGAGAGATCGACCACGCCTGCGAGCTGACACGCGGCCTCCTCGACACCATCGGCCTCGTCCACTCGGCAACCATCGGCACCGATCTGCGCCGCCTGGCGCGCGTGCTCGGCCGTCACCCGCGCAATCCCTCCGTGCGCTCCCTGAGCCCGGACCTCTCCGCCGTTCTGACCACCACAACAACCTAGAAAGGCATCGGCACCGTGGAAGAAGTGTTCCTCAACTACCGCACCAAGGACGGCAAGGAAGTCGCGTACATCTTCGACGAGAAGCTGTCGGCGCGGTTCGGAAGCGAGAACGTGTTCCGCGCCACCAAGTCCATCGATGCCGGAGCCGACTACGGCGAAACCATGCTCGGCCGTGTCCGGCGCAGTAGCGTGCTGCTCGCGCTCATCGGGGACGCCTGGCTCGACGCCCCCGACCGGAAACGCCCGGGGCGCCGGGCGCTGAACGATCCGCAGGACTGGGTACGCCAGGAGATCGAGGAGGCGTTCGCCCACGGCGTGCTGGTCGTTCCCGTTCTGCTGGGCCGAGGCATGGAGCAGTTGGAGCCGCGCCGCCTGCCGAAGTCACTGACCGCGCTGGCCGAGTGCCAGTACGAGCGGTTCTCGCTACGGAGCCCCGACACCGACATCAAACGATTGGGTGACCGCCTCGTACGCCAGGTACCGACGCTGGCCGCCCTCGACCGGAAGCCGCCCGCCCGCAAGGACACGGACGCCACGAACCAGCCGACCGGAGGCGTCCACAACACCGGGCAGAGCGGCGGCATCAACACCCTGAACGGACCGCTCGGCACGTTCATCCAGGACTCCCACGGTCCGCTGCACACTGGTAACGGTCCGCAGCACGCACCGCAGTTTCAGGGCGAGAACACCAATTACATCGCTCGGGACAACCACGGCGGGGTCCATTTCGGTCCGGCGAAGCGCCAGGACGAAAATGAGGACGAGCGATGAGAGAGGGCCCCACCACACATGTCGGCGCCGCTCACGGCCCCACGGCCACGGGGCCCGGACCGCAGTACAACAATTACTACTTCGAGGCGGCATCACGGCTACGGGTCCAGGGGAAGGATCCACGGACCCTGGCCCAGGACACGCTGGACCGGCTCTCCCAGTGCTTCGTCCCACCGCCAGGGATCGGCCGGGCACGCGATCTGCTGAGCCGCCACAGCACCGTCCTGATATCCGGGCCACCCGGCAGCGGCCGGCGCAGCGCGGCCATGATGCTGCTACACGAGTTGAGTGACAACAGCGGGCCACCACGCGAGCTGGACATGCAGGACGAGCAGCCATTCTTGGACGCCAGAGCCGTGGGGAAGTGCGATCGCATCCTGCTCGACCTGTCGGGCGCGAGCGAGCGCCACGAAGCGGTCTGGCCCGAGTTATCCGGATTACGGTCCGTGGTGCGGCAGCGCGCGGCGTGGCTCACCGTCGTTCTGCCCCAGCCGTCCATCCGCCACGAGGCCGAGCTGCTCCCCATCACCGCGGAGATCAAACGGCCGAAGACAGACGAGATGCTCATGCGGCATCTGCGGGTCGATGACATCCGCCCATCTCTCGACCAGTTGGCCGCCCCGGACCTGGCACGGTACCTGGAGAGCGCTCGCGCGGGCGACGTCGCCCGGCTCTCGGACCTCATCCGGCGCGCCCGGGACGAGGGAGATCCGGGAGACGGCTTCCCCCAATGGAGGAAACGGGCCCTGGGGGCGCTCGACGACCGGAACGGGGAGGTGGGGAAGTTCGTGGCGGGCCTGAACGACGGACGCCCGCGGGCGCTGCTGCTCTCCCTGGCCATGTTCCACGGCTCTACCCCCGAGACCGTCCACCGCGCCGCCACCGAGCTGCTGAAGGCCATCGACCATCCCGAACTGGAGGAACCACGGCTGAACCATCCGGATCTGAGCCAGCAGTTCGAGGCCATCAAGGCGCGGACCGGTGCGGACGGACACGTCCGGTTTGAGGAGTGGGCGTACGACCCCGCCGTCCGCGCCCACTTCTGGACGTACTACCCCGATCTGCGGACCGGGTTCCGTACCTGGGTACGGACGTGTGCCGACTGGCTCGCCCCGGACATGCGCGACGCTCTCGTCAGCCACTTCGCCGAACAGTCGCTGCGCACGGGCCACCCCGAGGACCTCTGGTCGCTGGCTGAGGAGTGGACCGCGCCGGAGTCCTCCGAGCGGTTTGTGCCGGATGCGGCCCAAGCCCTTGCCGCGGGGCTGCTGGACGACCGGCACGGCCGTGCCACCCGCCAGAAGATCTACGATTGGGCGACGGCAAATCTGTCGAGGGGGCTCAGGAACGCCCTCGTCCCGGTCTGCGCCGAGGTCATGTCGGTACGCCATCCCGACCAGGCCCTGGTCCGGCTGCGCCACCTCGCCCGACGGGAAGGCGGGGACGGGCGTCGTCCGGCGCTGGACGCCCTGCTCGCCCTCGCCCGCGGCGACGGCCGCCTCTTCCGGCTACTGCTCGACCGCGTCGATCCGGCCCAGTGGGCCACGGACACGGACATCTTCCTCGCACTGGCCGAGACCGCGTCCCGCACCCGCTCGCTCTACGTCAGCCCAGCGATTCGGAACGGGCTTGCCCGCGGCTGGGCGGAGGTGCTGCGCACACGGCCGCCCGAGGAGTGGAAGCGGCCGGTGGTGCGCTGGCTGGACGCCGCGAACGCGACGGTCACGCACCATGAGGCGCTGCTGGGTCTGCTTCTGGACGGCTGCGAGCGACGCGTCGAGGCGTTCAACCGGATGTACGTGCTCTCCCGCGACTGGGCCGCGGCGGCTCCCGTGGAGCGCGGCGAGCTCGCCGGACGGTTCGCATGGATGATCGACGTCGCGCAGGGCGTCCAGCCGCAGGAGGCCGCCCCATGAGCTCCGGCCACAAGACCATGGCAGGCTTCCTGACCGTCATCTGCGGAATGATCCTGACCATCGTCGGCCTACTGGTGGACTGGCCTCGCTGGGTCTGGCCCCTCGTGGCAGCACTGCTGCTGACCGGCGTGGCCTTCGCTCTGAGGGCGACGTCGCGGCCTTCGGGGCCGATTCCGCCGAGCCACATGCTGGAGCCGGATCTGCCGAATCCCCGAGCCGGAGCGCTGGGAGCGGGTGGTGAGCGATGTCGCACTGCCCAGTTCCATCCCGGACTACGACTTCCTCTTCTCCGCCACGGTCCGGTGGTGCCCGGGAGACGCCTCGGGCGACGCCCCGTACATCAATCCGGGAGCGCTTGCGGTCGACGCGGTCCTCGACCGGGCCCGGCGCATCACCGCCACCCAGCCACCGCATCGGAGTTCACTCGCCCAGCATCAGCTGAACGGTGCGCTCGGCACCATGACGACGGATCCGACGGGACGGGTGAAGGCCCTGGCCGAGGACGTCACGCTCCGGCTCACCGAGGCGGACCTGGCACGGCTGCACAAGCTGTCGACCGTACGCAAGGACGAGGACGTCTGGGAACACGAGCGCAATTACGAGCGCAACAAACGCGCGTACCTCGGCGACGATGTGTTCAAGGACACGGGCAGCGCCGTGGTCTGGTGGATGGCGAAGAACGACGATCATGTCGAGAAGGCAGTCGACCTCATCGGGCCGCTCGCGCAGCTGTCGTCGGCGGCCAACAACACGGAGCTCCCCGAGCGGTTCCAGCACCTGATACGCGGCTTCCCGCCCGAGCAGGAGCCGCAGCGGGGCGACGCCGAGCCTTCGCTCGGCGACCTCTTCTCGGACGGCCCCTTCCGGGCCACGCCCGCGTACGACGAAGCAACCACTACTGACCTGCTGGAACGGCTGATGGACCGACTGGGTCTGGAAGAGGACTCCGACGCCCGGGCCGCGTTCGCGCGGAGGGTCGCGGACGCGTTGCGTGCGCAAGGCCTCGAGAACGTCGCGGAGGAGGTCAAGCAGCGCTTCGACGCGCCGCCACCGCCGCCCGACCCGGAGTGGGGCCCGGACCCCGACGACAACGACAAGGCCGCCTGATACGGGGCGAAGGCCCGGACGCCGCAGGGCGTCCGGGCCTTCGTCGGGGTCCGTGAATCGAGCCGGGGCCTACAGACCCGCCGCCGCGCGGAGGGCGTCTACGCGGTCGGTGCGCTCCCAGGTGAAGTCGGAGTGCTCACGGCCGAAGTGGCCGTACGCCGCGGTCTGGGCGTAGATCGGGCGGAGCAGGTCGAGGTCGCGGATGATCGCGGCCGGGCGGAGGTCGAAGACCTCGGAGATGGCCTTCTCGATCTTCTCGGCGTCGACCGCCGCCGTGCCGAAGGTCTCGACGAAGAGGCCGACCGGCTCGGCCTTGCCGATGGCGTACGCGACCTGCACCTCGCAGCGCTGGGCGAGGCCGGCGGCCACCACGTTCTTGGCGACCCAGCGCATGGCGTAGGCGGCGGAGCGGTCGACCTTGGAGGGGTCCTTGCCGGAGAAGGCGCCGCCGCCGTGGCGGGACATGCCGCCGTAGGTGTCGATGATGATCTTGCGGCCGGTGAGGCCGGCGTCGCCCATCGGGCCGCCGATCTCGAAGCGGCCGGTCGGGTTCACCAGCAGGCGGTAGCCCTCGGTGTCGAGCTTGATGCCGTCCTCGACCAGCTCGTTCAGCACGTGCTCGACCACGAATTCCCGGATGTCGGGTGCCAGCAGCGAGTCCAGGTCGATGTCGGAGGCGTGCTGCGAGGAGACGACGACGGTGTCCAGGCGGACGGCCTTGTGGCCGTCGTACTCGATGGTGACCTGGGTCTTGCCGTCGGGGCGCAGGTAGGGGATGGTCCCGTTCTTGCGGACGTCGGACAGCCGGCGGGAGAGCCGGTGCGCCAGGTTGATCGGCAGCGGCATCAGCTCGGGCGTCTCGTCGCAGGCGTACCCGAACATCAGGCCCTGGTCGCCCGCGCCCTGCTTGTCCAGCTCGTCCTCGTCACCCTCGACCCGGAGCTCGTAGGCGGAGTCCACGCCCTGGGCGATGTCCGGGGACTGTGAGCCGATCGACACCGAGACGCCGCAGGAGGCGCCGTCGAAGCCCTTCTTCGACGAGTCGTAGCCGATGTCGAGGATCTTGTTCCGCACGAGCGCCGCGATCGGGGCGTACGCCTTGGTCGTCACCTCGCCGGCCACATGCACCAGGCCGGTGGTGATCAAAGTCTCGACCGCGACCCGGGAGTGCGGGTCCTCCCGCAGAAGGGCGTCGAGAATGGTGTCGCTGATCTGGTCAGCGATCTTGTCGGGGTGACCCTCGGTCACAGATTCCGAGGTGAACAGGCGGCGGGACACATCGCTCCCTGGGGTTGCAGCGGCTGCTGGCTGATCATGGTCGGGACCGCGCGGGGGCTGCGCCCGATGCGGTTCCTGGGCCAGTTTATCCGGCACGTCCACCGGTCAAGCATCCCCGTCCCACAGAACGGGCAGGCCCGTGACCGGGAACATACCTTGCCTCAAGCCGAAATACAGCCCCACCCCGCCGTGGCGGGAATGTGTCATGAGCCCGATCGGCCGTGTCCTGGCCCCGTCGAGCCCGTCGGAATCGCCTGTCGGGATTGCCTGTCGAGCCTGTCGGGATTGCCCGGCGGGCCCTGCCGGGATCGCCCGGCGGGCCCTGCCGGGATCGCCCGGCGGGCCCTGCCGGACGGGACCCGGCGAGCCCCGGGTCCGCGCTCAGCCCAGGCGGCCGGCCACCAGGTCCCAGACGGTGTCGGCGAGCGCGCCCTTGGGGCCGTACGGCACGGGCGTCTCGGTGCCGTCGGCGCCGAGCACCACGGCCTCGTTGGTCTCGGCGCCGAAGGTCTTGTGCTCCCCGACCTCGTTCACCACCAGCAGATCGCAGCCCTTGCGGACCAGCTTCGCGCGGCCGTTCGCGAGCACGTCGTCGGTCTCGGCGGCGAAGCCGACCACGATCTGGCCGGGGCGGGCGCGCTCCGCGGAGATCTCGGCGAGGATGTCCGGATTCCGTACCAGGGTGAGCGGCTCGGGCTCCTGGCCCTCGCGCTTCTTGATCTTCCCCTCGGCGTACCGCGCGGGGCGGAAATCGGCGACGGCGGCGGCCATGACCACGGCGTCGGCGTCCGCGGCGGCCTTGAGGACGGCCTCCCGCAGCTGTGCCGCGGTGCCCACGCGCACCACATCGGCGCCGGCCGGGTCGGGCAGCTCGCTGTTGGCCGAAACGAGCGTCACCCGCGCGCCCCGGGCGATGGCGGCACGGGCCAGGGCGTACCCCTGGCGGCCGGTGGAGCGGTTGCCGAGGAAGCGCACCGGGTCCAGTGGCTCGCGGGTACCTCCGGCGCTGACCACGACATGGCGGCCGGCCAGATCGGCGGTGAGCGCCTCGGTGCCGCGGGCCAGCACCCGGCGGCAGACCTCGAAGATCTCCCCGGGGTCCGGCAGGCGTCCCTTGCCGGTGTCCACCCCGGTGAGCCGCCCCACGGCGGGTTCGATGACGATGGCGCCGCGGCGGCGCAGCGTCGCCACGTTCTCCTGGGTGGCGGGGTGCTCCCACATCTCGGTGTGCATCGCGGGCGCGAAGACGACCGGACAGCGCGCGGTGAGCAGCGTATTGGTGAGCAGGTCGTCCGCCAGGCCATGGGCGGCCTTGGCGAGCAGATCGGCGGTGGCGGGGGCGATCACGACCAGATCGGCGGACTGGCCGATGCGGACGTGGGGCACCTCGTGGACGGACTCCCAGACCTCGGTCGCCGCCGGATGCCCGGACAGCGCCGACCAGGTCGCCTCGCCGACGAAGTGCAGCGCCGAGGCGGTCGGCACGACGCGTACGTCATGGCCGGACTCGGTGAGGCGGCGCAGCAGCTCACACGCCTTGTAGGCGGCGATCCCGCCACTGACGCCCAGGACCACCTCGGGCTTGTCCATCGCTCGGCTCTCCCCACCAGGTACGTCGTATGCCGCCAGGTACGTCGTATGCCGCATCGGGCGTTGCGTCCAGTCACGGTACGCCGGGTCGGCTCACGTACCCATGACACACCACGGGCCCGGCATCACTGCCGGGCCGGTGGCTCAAGCGATTCGAAACCTACTGAGCGGGGCCCTCGATGGCCTCGGAGGTCAGCAGGCCCGCGTTGATCTCACGGAGCGCGATCGAGAGGGGCTTCTCGTGGACGTGGGTGTCCACGAGGGGGCCGACGTACTCGAGCAGGCCCTCACCGAGCTGGGAGTAGTACGCGTTGATCTGACGCGCGCGCTTGGCAGCGTAGATCACCAGGCTGTACTTGGAGTCGGTGGCCTCGAGCAGCTCATCAATCGGAGGGTTGATGATCCCCTCGGGCGCGGTCATGGGAGAGGACACTCTCTAGCCTTCCTTATTTCGCCTGATGGCAAGAGTGAATCGAAGATCAAGCCACTCGCATCAAGGCTAGCAGCTCATTGGCCACGTCCTCGACGGAGGTATTGACCAAGGTCGTATCGAACTCTGACTCGGCGGCCAGCTCGGTCCGCGCGGCCGCCAGCCGCCGCTCGATCACCTCGGGCGCCTCGGTGCCCCGGCCGGTGAGCCGGCGCACCAGCTCCTCCCAGCTCGGTGGAGCGAGGAAGACCAGCTGCGCCTCCGGCATGGACTCGCGGATCTGCCGTGCGCCCTGCAGATCGATCTCCAGCAGCACCGGCTCGCCCGCGCCGAGGCGGTCCATGACCGCCTCGCGCGGGGTGCCGTAGCGGTTGCCCGCGAATTCGGCCCACTCCAGCAGCTCACCATTGGCTATGAGCTTGTCGAACTCCCCGTCGTCCACGAAGAAGTAGTGGACGCCGTCCCGCTCCCCGGGGCGCGGTCGCCGGGTCGTGGCGGACACCGAGAGCCAGACCTCGGGGAGTTCCTTGCGCATATGGGCGACGACCGTGCTCTTGCCGACCCCGGAGGGGCCGGAGAGCACGGTCAATCGCGGTCGTGCGGAGTGTGCTGCCATGAAGCGATTATCCAGGTTCCCGGGAGTGCCTGGAAACGCCGGGCCGGGGGTCAGCCGGCGGCGCCGCCGAACTCACGCTCGAGCGACGCGATCTGGTTTGAGCCCAGACCCCGCACACGACGGCTCTCGGAGATGCCGAGCCGCTCCATGATCTGCTTGGCGCGGACCTTGCCGACGCCGGGCAGGGACTCGAGGAGAGCGGACACCTTCATCTTGCCGATGACGTCGTTCTCCTGGCCCTGCTTGATGACCTCGTGCAGGGAGGCGCCGGAGTGCTTGAGTCGATTCTTGACCTCGGCGCGCTCCCGGCGAGCCGCGGCGGCCTTTTCTAGCGCGGCTGCGCGCTGTTCAGGGGTAAGGGGCGGAAGAGCCACGCCTACGTCACCTCGGATGTCGAACTGTCGGATATGGACCGGTGAGGAACCTAGTCGCCCCTCACCTGGGGAGCAACGCGCAACGCAGCAGCGCGTTCGCTCTCGTCGGAGACTAGCGGCCGATCCCGCTCCAGTCAGCGAGAACAGACGAAAAGTCCTGGTCAGACTCGCTCGACTCGGACATTTACGGACAAAGTAGCCGGGTTATTCGGCCACGGCACGCACTTCATCAGCCATTCGGGAGGCCGCCGCGACCAGCGACGCGGCGTCCGGACCGTGCCGGAGCACCCCCCGGCTGACGCTCGGCACGACATTTCGCACCGCCGCGCCGAAGACCGCCGGAAGATCGGCGGGGGTCGCGCCCTGGGCCCCGATGCCGGGGGCCAGCAACGGCCCGTCGATCGCCAGATCGGCGCCCAGCCGGTGCGCGGTGCCGCCGAGCGTGGCCCCGACGACGGCCCCGTACGAGCCGAGGCGGCCCTCGGCGGCCTCGGCGGCGTTCTCGGCCTTGAGCGCGGCCAGCACGGTGGCCGCCACGGTCGTCCCGTCGGGCCGTACCGCGTGCTGCACCTCGGCGCCCTCCGGGTTGGACGTCAGCGCCAGCGCGAAGACGCCCGCCCCCGCCGCCCGCGCCGCGTCCAGCGCCGGGCGCAGCGAGCCGAAGCCCAGGTAGGGGCTGACGGTGACCGCGTCCGAGAAGAGCGGGCCGGCCGGATCCAGATAGGCGGAGGCGTACGCGGCCATGGTCGAGCCGATGTCGCCGCGCTTGGCGTCCATCAGCACCAGCGCCCCGGCGGCGCGGGCGTCGGCGACGGCCCGCTCCAGCACCGCGATGCCGCGGGAGCCGAACCGCTCGAAGAAGGCCGACTGCGGCTTGAGGACGGCCACCCGCTCGGCGAGGGCGTCCACGACGGTCCGGGTGAACCGCTCCAGACCGGCCACGTCGTCCCCCAGGCCCCAGTCGGCGAGCAGGGAGGCGTGCGGGTCGATGCCGACGCAGAGCGGGCCGCGGGCGTCCATGGCGGCCCGTAGCCGGGTGCCGAAGGGGGTCGTCATGCGTTCTCCTTGTGGGCGGCCGCGCCGACGGCCTCGGCGAGGGTGGCGTACGGGCTCGCGGCCAGGCGGGCGGCAAGGCCGCGGTGGATCTCGCGGCACCAGAACGGCCCGCGGTAGATGAACGCGCTGTAGCCCTGTACCAGCGTCGCCCCCGCGAGGATGCGCTCCCAGACGTCGTCCGCGGTCTCGATCCCGCCGACCCCGACCAGGGTCAGCCGGTCCCCCACCCGGGCGTACAGGCGGCGCAGCACCGCCAGGGAGCGCGCCTTCAGGGGGGCGCCGGACAGGCCGCCGGTCTCGGCCGTGAGCCGGGCGGGGGAGGTGAGGCCGAGGCCGTCGCGCGCGATGGTGGTGTTCGTGGCGATGATGCCGTCCAGGCCGAGCTCGACCGCCAGATCGGCGACCGCGTCCACGTCCTCGTCGGCGAGATCCGGCGCGATTTTGACCAGAAGTGGCACCCTGCGGCCGGTGACCGTGCGGTCCGCGGCCTCGCGGACCGCGGTCAGCAGCGGCCGCAGGTGGTCCACGGCCTGGAGATTCCGCAGTCCGGGGGTGTTGGGCGAGGAGACGTTGACGACGAGGTAGTCGGCGTGGGCGGCGAGCCGCTCGGTGGACGTCACATAGTCGGCGACGGCCTCCGCCTCCGGGACGACCTTCGTCTTGCCGATGTTGACGCCGACCGTCGTGCGGAAGGCCGGGCGCCGGGCCGCGAGGCGGGCCGCGACCGCCGCCGAGCCCTCGTTGTTGAAGCCCATCCGGTTGATCAGGGCGCGGTCGGCGACCAGCCGGAAGAGCCGCCGCTTGGGGTTGCCGGGCTGCGGCTGGGCGGTGACCGTGCCGATCTCGACATGGTCGAAGCCCAGCATGGCCATGCCGTCGATCCCGGCGGCGTTCTTGTCGAATCCGGCGGCCAGCCCGAAGGGCCCGTGCATCCGCAGGCCCAGCGCCTCGGTGCGCAGCGCCGGGTGGCGGGGGGCGAGGACGGCGGCGGCGAAGGTCCGCAGGACGGGGATGCGGGCGGCCCGGCGGATCCAGGAGAAGGCCAGGTGATGGGCCTTCTCCGGGTCCATGCGCCGGAAGATCAGGTTGAAGAGGAGCGCGTACATGGAGGGCTTTCTGCCGAAGAGCGAGGACGTGGGCATGACGAGCGGTGGGCTCATGAAGAGGGGGACACCGGCCGGTGTCCCCCTCCCTCGCCTCACTCCTCGCGGGCGGCGGTCAGATGTTCCGCGTGTTCCTGGAGCGATCGGACGCCGACCGCGCCCCGGCCCAGCGCCTCGATGCCCTGGACGGCGGCGGCGAGCGCCTGGACGGTGGTCAGGCACGGGACGCCGCGGGCGACGGACGCCGTACGGATGTCATAGCCGTCGAGCCGGCCGCCGGTGCCGTACGGGGTGTTGACGATCAGGTCGACCTCGCCCTCGTGGATGAGCTGGACGATGGTCTTCTCGCCGTTCGGGCCCTCGCCCTCGCTGTGCTTGCGCACCACGGTCGCGTTGATCCCGTTGCGCTTGAGCACCTCCGCGGTGCCCGAGGTGGCCAGCAGCTCGAAGCCGAGGCCGACCAGTTCCCGGGCCGGGAAGATCATCGAGCGCTTGTCGCGGTTGGCGACGGAGACGAACGCGCGCCCCTTGGTCGGCAGCGCGCCGTACGCCCCGGCCTGCGACTTGGCGTAGGCCGCGCCGAAGACCGAGTCGATGCCCATGACCTCGCCGGTGGAGCGCATCTCCGGGCCGAGGATGGTGTCCACCCCGCGCCCGGAGGCGTCCCGGAACCGGCTCCAGGGCATCACGGCCTCCTTGACGGAGATCGGCGCGTCCATCGGCAGCGTGCCGCCGTCGCCGCTGGCGGGCAGCAGCCCCTCGGCGCGCAGCTCGGCGACGGTGGCGCCCAGCGAGATCCGGGCGGCGGCCTTGGCCAGCGGTACGGCGGTGGCCTTGGAGGTGAAGGGGACGGTACGGGAGGCGCGCGGGTTCGCCTCCAATACGTACAGAATGTCCCCGGCCATCGCGAACTGGATGTTGATCAGCCCGCGGACACCGACCCCGCGCGCGATGGCCTCGGTCGAGGCGCGCAGCCGCTTGATGTCGAAGCCGCCGAGGGTGATCGGGGGCAGGGCGCAGGCCGAGTCGCCGGAGTGGATCCCGGCCTCCTCGATGTGCTCCATGACACCGCCGAGGTAGAGCTCCTCGCCGTCGTAGAGCGCGTCCACGTCGATTTCTATGGCGTCGTCGAGGAAGCGGTCGATGAGCACGGGGTGCTCGGAGATCAGCCCGGCGTGCCGCTCCAGGTACGCGGCGAGCGAGGGCTCGTCGTAGACGATCTCCATGCCGCGGCCGCCGAGTACGTAGGAGGGGCGGACCATGACCGGGTAGCCGATCTCGGCGGCGATGCCCTTGGCCTGCTCGAAGGAGAAGGCGGTGCCGTACTTGGGCGCGGGCAGCCCGGCCTCGGTGAGCACCCGGCCGAAGGCGCCGCGCTCCTCGGCGAGGTTGATCGCCTCGGGCGAGGTGCCGACGATCGGCACGCCGTTGTCCTTCAGCGCCTGGGCCAGGCCCAGCGGGGTCTGGCCGCCGAGCTGGACGATCACCCCGGCCACCGGGCCCGCCTGCGCCTCCGCGTGGACGATCTCCAGCACGTCCTCCAGGGTGAGCGGCTCGAAGTAGAGCCGGTCGGAGGTGTCGTAGTCGGTGGAGACCGTCTCCGGGTTGCAGTTGACCATGACGGTCTCATAGCCCGCGTCATGCAGCGCGAAGGAGGCGTGGACGCAGGAGTAGTCGAACTCGATGCCCTGGCCGATGCGGTTGGGGCCCGAGCCAAGGATGATCACTGCGGGGGCCTCGCGCGGGGCGACCTCGGACTCCTCGTCGTAGGAGGAGTAGAAGTACGGGGTCCTGGCGGCGAACTCGGCGGCGCAGGTGTCGACCGTCTTGTAGACGGGCCGGATGCCCAGCGCGTGCCGCACCTCGCGGACCACGTCCTCGCGCAGCGAGCGGATCCCGGCGATCTGGGCGTCGGAGAAGCCGTGCCGCTTGGCCTCGGCGAGCAGCTCGGGGCCGAGCTTGTCGGCGGCGGCGATCTCGTCCGCGACCTCCTTGATCAGGAAGAGCTGGTCCACGAACCACGGGTCGATCCTCGTGGCGTCGAAGACCTCCTCGGGGGTGGCTCCGGCGCGGATGGCCCGCATCACGGTGTTGATCCGGCCATCGGTGGGGACGACGGCCTTGACCAGCAGCTCGGCCTTGTCGCCTGGCTCCCCGGTGAAGTCGAACTGGCTGCCCTTCTTCTCCAGCGAGCGCAGCGCCTTCTGCAGCGCCTCGGTGAAGTTGCGGCCGATGGCCATGGCCTCGCCGACCGACTTCATGGTGGTGGTGAGCCGGGCGTCGGCGGCCGGGAACTTCTCGAAGGCGAAGCGCGGCACCTTGACCACGACGTAGTCGAGCGTGGGCTCGAAGGACGCCGGGGTCTCCTGGGTGATGTCGTTGGGGATCTCGTCCAGGGTGTAGCCGACGGCCAGCTTCGCGGCGATCTTGGCGATGGGGAAGCCGGTGGCCTTGGAGGCGAGCGCCGAGGAGCGGGAGACGCGCGGGTTCATCTCGATGACGATGACCCGGCCGTCCTCGGGGTTGACCGCGAACTGGATGTTGCAGCCGCCGGTGTCGACGCCGACCTCGCGGATGACGGCGATGCCGATGTCGCGCAGGATCTGGTACTCGCGGTCGGTGAGCGTCATCGCCGGGGCGACGGTGATCGAGTCGCCGGTGTGCACGCCCATGGGGTCGAAGTTCTCGATGGAGCAGACGACCACGACATTGTCGTTGCGGTCGCGCATCAGCTCCAGCTCGTACTCCTTCCAGCCGAGGATGGACTCCTCCAGGAGCACCTCGGTGGTCGGCGAGAGGGTCAGGCCCTGCCCGGCGATACGGCGCAGCTCGTCCTCGTCGTGGGCGAAGCCGGAGCCCGCGCCGCCCATGGTGAAGGAGGGGCGGACCACGACGGGGTAGCCGCCGAGCTCCTCGACGCCCGCGAGGACGTCGTCCATGGAGTGGCAGATGACCGAGCGGGCGGACTCGCCGTGGCCGATCTTGGCGTGGACGGCCGCGACGACGTCCTTGAAGAGGTCGCGGTCCTCGCCCTTGTTGATCGCCTCGACATTGGCGCCGATCAGCTCGACGGCGTACTCGTCCAGGGTGCCCGCCTCGTGCAGCGAGATGGCGGTGTTGAGCGCGGTCTGGCCGCCGAGGGTGGGCAGCAGGGCGTCGGGGCGCTCCTTGGCGATGATCTTCTCGACGTACTCCGGGGTGATCGGCTCCACATAGGTGGCGTCGGCGATCTCCGGGTCGGTCATGATCGTGGCCGGGTTGGAGTTGACCAGGATGACCCGCAGGCCCTCGGCCTTCAGCACCCGGCACGCCTGGGTGCCGGAGTAGTCGAACTCGGCGGCCTGGCCGATGACGATCGGGCCGGAGCCGATGACCAGAACGGACTGGATGTCGGTGCGCTTAGGCACGCTGGCCCTCCATCAGGGACACGAAGCGGTCGAAAAGGTACGCGGCGTCATGCGGACCGGCGGCGGCTTCGGGGTGGTACTGGACGCTGAACGCGGGGCGGTCGAGCAGCCGCAGCCCCTCGACCACGTTGTCGTTGAGGCAGACGTGGGAGACCTCGGCGCGGCCGAAGGGGGTGTCGGACGGCGCGTCGAGCGGGGCGTCCACGGCGAAGCCGTGGTTGTGGGCGGTGACCTCCACCTTGCCGGTGGTGCGGTCCTGCACCGGCTGGTTGATGCCGCGGTGGCCGTACTTCAGCTTGAAGGTGCCGAAGCCGAGCGCGCGGCCGAGGATCTGGTTGCCGAAGCAGATGCCGAACAGCGGCGTGGAGCGCTCCAGCACGGCCCGCATCAGGGCGACGGGGTGGTCGGCGGTGGCCGGGTCGCCGGGGCCGTTGGAGAAGAAGACCCCGTCCGGGTTCACCGCGTAGACATCCTCGGCGGTGGCGGTCGCGGGCAGCACGTGCACCTCGATGCCGCGCTCGGCCATCCGGTGCGGGGTCATGCCCTTGATGCCCAGGTCGATCGCGGCGACGGTGAACCTCTTGGTCCCGATCGCCGGGACGACGTAAGCCTCCTCGGTGGCCACCTCGCCGCTGAGGTCGGCGCCCTTCATCTGGGGGGCTTCCCGCACCTTCGCCAGCAGCGTGGCCTCGTCGGCGAGCGCCGCGCCGGAGAAGATGCCCACCCGCATGGCGCCGCGCTCGCGCAGATGGCGGGTGAGGGCGCGGGTGTCGATCCCGCTGATGCCGACGACGCCCTGGGCGCCGAGCTCCTCGTCGAGCGAGCGGCGGGAGCGCCAGTTGGAGGGCGTACGGGCCGGGTCGCGCACGACGTAGCCGGAGACCCAGATCCGCTTCGACTCCGGGTCCTCGTCGTTGACGCCGGTGTTCCCGATGTGCGGGGCGGTCATCACGACGACCTGGCGGTGGTAGGAGGGGTCGGTCAGGGTCTCCTGGTAGCCGGTCATCCCGGTGGAGAACACGGCCTCGCCGAAGGTCTCCCCCACGGCCCCGTAGGCCCGGCCGCGGAAGGCGCGGCCGTCCTCCAGGACGAGGACTGCGGGGCTCGTGGCCCCCCTGCTGGAGGTGGTCATCGTGAGCCTTCCGTGTGGTGCGAGGGGGCGGCCGCTTCGCTGGGGCCGCCGGAGAGTTCGGTGAGGGCGTCCACCCACGCGGTGTGCTCGGCCGCGTGGTCGGAGCGGAAGCCGGAGTCGATCAGCCGGTCACCGTGGCTCCAGGTGATCACCAGCAGCCCGCCCTCGGCGAGGACCTTGCCCGCGATGCCCTTGTCGAGCCGGG
This sequence comes from Streptomyces endocoffeicus, assembly GCF_016741935.1. Classification (GTDB taxonomy): domain Bacteria; phylum Actinomycetota; class Actinomycetes; order Streptomycetales; family Streptomycetaceae; genus Streptomyces; species Streptomyces endocoffeicus. The sequence continues at coordinate 83,401 of NZ_JAERRG010000014.1, forward strand.
CGCCGCGCAGCTCGGCGGCGGGGATGAAGAAGTCCGGCGCGCCCGGCCGTACGACGCTCACGCCCTGGCCGGTGAGGGTGAGCTCGGCCCGGCTGCGGGTGCCGAGGCCATGGGCGACGATCCGGTCCAGCCACTGCCCGGCGGTGGTGGAGCCGTGGTAGCGGCCGCTGAGTGTAAGGGGCTTTCCGTTGAGGGTGGCGGTGGGCGACGGGTGGGCCTGCGTAGGTTCGCCGGGCTCGGCCGGGGCCTGGGGCAGCTCGGGGAGGTCGCCCTGGAGGGTGCCGCGCCACTTCCAGCCCTCGCGCATCAGCCAGTAGACCAGCGCGATGACCAGCAGCAGCCCGACGACCCAGCCCATCCGGGCGGCCCAGTCCGTCACGTCCTGCGATTTCTGCTCGGCCGCGAGGCCCGCGAATCCCGCGAGGCCCGCCACCGGATGACTCGGAGTCGTCACACCAGCTTCCCGTCCACAACCGTCGCCCGGCCCCGCAGGAAGGTGTATGCCACGCGGCCCGGCAGTTCGCGGCCCTCGTAGGGGGTGTTGCGGCTGCGGGAGGCGAAGCCCGCGGGGTTCACCACACCACGGTAAGCCGAGTCGAGCAGGGTGAGGTTGGCGGGCTCCCCCGCGGCGATGGGACGGCCGTGGCCGGTCAGCCGGCCGATGGCCGAGGGCCGCACCGACATCCGGTCGGCGACGCCCGTCCAGTCCAGCAGCCCGGTGTCCACCATGGTGTGCTGGACCACGGACAGCGCCGTCTCCAGGCCCACCATGCCCATGGCCGCCGCGCCCCACTCGCAGTCCTTGTCCTCGTGCGGATGCGGGGCGTGGTCGGTGGCCACACAGTCGATGGTGCCGTCGGCGAGCGCCTCACGCAGCGCCATCACATCGGCCTCGGTGCGCAGCGGCGGGTTCACCTTGAAGACGGGGTCGTAGGAGCGTACGAGCTCGTCGGTCAGCAGCAGGTGGTGCGGGGTGACCTCGGCGGTGACGTTCCAGCCCTTGGACTTGGCCCAGCGGACGATCTCGACCGAGCCCGCGGTGGACAGATGGCAGATGTGCACCCGGGAGCCGACGTGCGCGGCGAGCAGCACATCGCGGGCGATGATCGACTCCTCGGCGACGGCCGGCCAGCCGCCCAGGCCCAGCTCGGCGGAGACGATGCCCTCGTTCATCTGGGCGCCCTCGGTGAGGCGGGGCTCCTGGGCGTGCTGGGCGATGACGCCGTCGAACGCCTTCACGTACTCCAGCGCCCGGCGCATGATCACCGCGTCGTCCACGCACTTGCCGTCGTCGGAGAAGACCCGCACCCCGGCGGCGGAGTCACGCATCGCGCCCAGCTCGGCGAGCTTCTTGCCCTCCAGGCCCACGGTCACCGCCCCGACGGGCTGGACGTCGCAGTAGCCGGACTCCTTGCCCAGCCGCCACACCTGCTCGACGACGCCCGCGGTGTCGGCCACGGGGAAGGTGTTGGCCATGGCGTGGACGGCGGTGAAGCCGCCGATCGCGGCGGCCCGGGTGCCGGTGAGGACCGTCTCGGAGTCCTCCCGGCCGGGCTCGCGCAGATGGGTGTGGAGGTCGACCAGGCCCGGCAGCAGGATCTGCCCGGCGGCGTCGATCACGGTGGCGCCGTCCGCGTCGAGGCCGGTGCCGACCCCGGCGATGCGCTCGCCCTCGATCAGCACGTCACGCGGCTCACCGCCGAGCACCTTCGCCCCGCGCAGCAGCGTCTTGTGGGTGTCGCTCATGGTCACTTGCTCTCCTCGGTGCGGGCGGCGGCGACGGCGGACTCGTTCCCGCCGAGCAGCAGATACAGGACGGCCATGCGGATCGAGACGCCGTTGGCGACCTGCTCGACGGCGGTGCAGCGGTCGGAGTCCGCGACCTCCGCGGTGATCTCCATGCCGCGGTTCATGGGGCCGGGGTGCATCACGATGGCGTGCTCCGGCATCCGCGCCATGCGGTCGCCGTCCAGGCCGTAGCGGCGGGCGTACTCGCGCTCGGTGGGGAAGAACGCGGCGTTCATGCGCTCGCGCTGGACGCGGAGCATCATCACGGCGTCGGTCTTGCCGACCACCGCGTCCAGGTCGTAGGAGACCTCGCAGGGCCAGCTCTCCACGCCGAAGGGGACCAGCGTCGGCGGGGCCACCAGGGTGACCTCGGCGCCCAGGGTGGACAGCAGATGGACGTTGGAGCGGGCCACCCGGCTGTGCAGGACGTCGCCGACGATGGTGATCCGGCGCCCGGCCAGGTCCTGGCCCGCGCCGGACGCCCCGGAGGCCAGCCGGCGGCGCATGGTGAAGGCGTCGAGCAGCGCCTGGGTGGGGTGCTCATGGGTGCCGTCGCCCGCGTTCACCACGGCGCCGTTGATCCAGCCGGAGGTGGCCAGCCGGTGCGGGGCGCCGGAGGCGTGGTGGCGGATCACCACGGCGTCGGCGCCCATCGCCTCCAGGGTGAGCGCGGTGTCCTTCAGGGACTCGCCCTTGGAGACCGAGGATCCCTTGGCGGAGAAGTTGATCACGTCGGCGGAGAGCCGCTTGGCGGCCGCCTCGAACGAGATGCGGGTGCGGGTGGAGTCCTCGAAGAAGAGGTTGACGACGGTACGGCCGCGCAGGGTCGGCAGTTTCTTGATCGGCCGGTCGGCGAGCCGGGCCAGTTCCTCGGCGGTGTCGAGGATCAGGACGGCGTCGTCGCGCGAGAGATCGGCGGCCGAGATGAGGTGGCGCTTCATCCGGATGCTCCGTGGGTGAAGGAGGTATGCGGGCGTGCGGGCGCGGGCAGGCGCGGGGACCGGTGGCCTGGCGGCACCGGTGGTCCTTCGGGCGGGTTCCCCTTCGGTCGCCGGGGTGGCACTCGCCGTCGGTGAGGGGCGCTACTTCCCGTCCGCTGGGGTGGTCCCGCGCAGCCCGAGGAGCACGCTGTCGCGGCCGTCCTCCTCGGTGAGCTGGACCTTGACCGTCTCCCGCAGCGACGTGGGGAGGTTCTTGCCGACGTAGTCGGCGCGGATCGGCAGTTCCCGGTGGCCGCGGTCGACGAGGACCGCGAGCTGGACCGCGCGCGGCCGCCCGATGTCGCCGAGGGCGTCGAGGGCGGCGCGGATGGTGCGGCCGGAGAAGAGCACATCGTCCACGAGGACCACGAGGCGGCCGTCGATGCCGTCGTCGGGGATCTCGGTGCGGGCGAGCGCGCGGGCCGGGCGCAGCCTCAGGTCGTCGCGGTACATCGTGATGTCGAGCGAGCCGACCGGGATCCGGCCGGGCTTGCCGGTGATCTCTTCGAGCCGGGCGGCCAGCCGCCGGGCGAGAAAGACACCACGGGTGGGAATGCCGAGCAGCACCACATCATCGGCGCCTTTGGCGCGCTCGACGATCTCGTGGGCGATGCGGGTGAGAACGCGCGCGATATCCGGTGCTTCCAGCACGGAACGCGCGGCGTCCGAAGTTCGGGCGTCCATACGAAACGGACCTCCTTCTCCGCCTCACGGGACGGACCTTAAAGGACGGTCGGATTTGCGCCATTCACACTAGCAGGGATGCGGAGTGTCCCCGTCAACACCCCTGGCCGGAGCCCCTCCGCTCCGTTCGGCTTGACGAATGGAAATTACGCTGCGTAACCTCACAGTGAGTGACCAGCCGCGCGGCACAGCCGCACGTCGATACAGCGTCCGGGGAGCTTTATGTCCAGCGAATACGCCAAACAGCTCGGGGCCAAGCTCCGCGCCATCCGCACCCAGCAGGGCCTCTCCCTCCACGGTGTCGAGGAGAAGTCCCAGGGCCGCTGGAAGGCCGTGGTGGTGGGATCGTACGAGCGCGGCGACCGCGCCGTGACCGTGCAGCGTCTCGCCGAGCTGGCCGACTTCTACGGCGTCCCGGTGCAGGAGCTGCTTCCGGGCACAAGCCCGGCCGGGGCCGCCGAGCCGCCGCCGAAGCTGGTACTGGACCTGGAGCGACTGGCCCATGTGCCGGTCGAGAAGGCGGGCCCGCTGCAGCGGTACGCCGCGACGATCCAGAGCCAGCGTGGTGACTACAACGGCAAGGTGCTCTCGATCCGTCAGGACGATCTGCGCACCCTCGCCGTCATCTATGACCAGTCGCCGTCCGTGCTGACCGAACAGCTGATCAGCTGGGGCGTGCTGGGTGCCGACGCCCGCCGCGCGGTCCAGCACGAAGACGTCTGAGTCCCTCTTTCCCTGTTCACCAGCAGAAACGTGCCGCCGGGGGCAGTGGAGCCCTTCTGGGTCCTCCACCGCCCCCGGCGGCTTTGTCATGTGCTGAACGCGGCTGTGCCTGGTGCCGGCTATGCCTGGTGCTCCCGGGGCTCCTGCTCGCGACGCAGACTCGGCTTCAGCTCCTTGACGCGGCCCAGCAGGCCGTTGACAAAGGCCGGCGAGTCATCGGTGGAGAACTCCTTGGCGAGCTGCACCGCCTCGTCGATCACCACCGCGTCCGGGGTCGCGTCCTCCCACACCAGCTCATACGCGCCCAGCCGCAGAATGTTCCGGTCGACGACCGGCATCCGGTCCAGCGTCCAGCCCACCGAGTAGGTGGCGATCAGCTCGTCGATCCGAGCGATGTGCTGCGCATATCCCTCGACGAGCTGCATCGTGTATTCGCTGACCGGCGGCTGCCGGTCGTCGGTCCGGGCGAGCCGGATCCAGTCCGCGAGCACGGTCTGCACGGTGCTGCCGCGCTGATCGGCCTCGAAGAGGATCTGGAAGGCGCGCTTACGGGCCTTGTTGCGGGCAGCCACGGTTAGTTGTTCACCCGACCGAGGTACTCACCGGAGCGGGTGTCGACCTTGATCTTCTCACCGGTGGTGATGAAGAGCGGCACACCGATCTCGTAGCCGGTCTCCAGCTTGGCGGGCTTGGTGCCACCGGTGGAGCGGTCGCCCTGGACGCCCGGCTCGGTGTACTCGATCACCAGCTCGACGGCGGCGGGCAGCTCGACGTAGAGCGGGTTGCCCTCGTACATCGCCACGACGGCCTCGAAGCCCTCGAGCAGGTAGCGGGCGTTGTCGCCGACGACCTCGGGGGTGATGTAGATCTGGTCGAAGGTGTCCATGTCCATGAACACGAAGCTCTCGCCGTCCTTGTACGAGAACTGCATGCCGCGCTTGTCGACATTGGCCGTCTCGACCTTCACACCGGCGTTGAAGGTCTTGTCGACCACCTTGCCGGACAGCACGTTCTTGAGCTTGGTACGCACGAAGGCAGGGCCCTTGCCGGGCTTGACGTGCTGGAACTCGACGACGGACCAGAGCTGGCCGCCGTCGAGCTTGAGCACAAGGCCGTTCTTGAGGTCGTTCGTGGATGCCACGGTTGCGGGATCTCCTGGACTACAGCTGGTGGAGACCAGAGAACCGCCGGCGCGCCCGGTTCCGCTAGAGCGCGAGCAGCTCTTTGGTCGTGATGGTGAGTAGCTCGGGTCCGCCGTCCGCCTCGGGGCGGACGACGAGCGTGTCATCGATCCGGACACCGCCCCGGCCCGGGAGGTGGACCCCCGGCTCGACGGTGACCGGCACACAAGCGTCCAGTTTACCCATGGCGGACGGTGTGAGCCGAGGGTCCTCGTCGATTTCCAGGCCCACACCGTGTCCGGTGCACGGTTCCAGCCCGTCTCCGAAGCCCGCGGCGGTCAGCACCTGACGGGTCACCCGGTCCACGTCCCGGTACGCCCGGCCCGGCGACAGCGCCTCCCGCCCGGCCCGCTGAGCGGCGAAGACGGCATCGTACAGCTCGACCTGCCAGTCCGCGGGCGAGGGCCCGATGACGAAGGTACGGCCCACCTGGCAGCGGTAGCCGCGGTAGTCGGCGCCGAGAGAGATCGTGAGGAAATCGCCCTCCTCGACCCTCCGGTCGGTGGGCAGATGGCCGGGGCGCCCCGCGTTGGGCCCCGCCCCGACCACGGTGGGAAAGGCCGGGCCGTCCGCGCCGTGGTCCACCAGCCGGCGCTCCAGCTCCAGCGCCAGATGCCGCTCGGTGCGGCCCACCAGGATCGACTCCAGCAGCTCGCCGAGCGCCTGGTCGGCGAGCTCCCCGGCGATCCGCATACAGGAGATCTCCTCGTCGTCCTTGATCAGCCGCAACTGTTCGACGGCGCGGCCCAGATCGGCGAGACGGACGCGGGGGGCGGCGGCGCCGAGCGCCCGATGGCGGGCGACGGTCAGATCGTGCTCCTCGACGGCCAGCGACTCGGCGTCGTCCGCCGCGGCCAGATCGGCGGCGGCCACGGCCGGATCGCCGTCCGCGCCGGGCATGACCAGCAGCCGCGGCTCGTCGGAACGCGGCGGGCCCGAGGAGAGCGGGGGCGCGGCCGGGGCCTCGGTGGCCACCAGCACGTCCTGGACGGGTCCGAGCAGCAGCACGGCCCCGGGCGGCACGGCGCCGCACAGATAGCGCACATTGGCGGGCCGGGACACCAGCGCCGCCGCGCTCCCGGCCGCGGTGCACTGATCGTGCAGACGGGCACGTCGGGCCGCGTACACCTCGGACATGTCCCCGAGCGTACGCAGGCCTGTCCGGCACGGCCGGTCGAGCGGGTCCGGACGGGGGGGGTTACCAGCTGGGTGGGGAGGCGATGGAGCGGGTGACGACCTCGTCGAGCATGCGGGCCGTGGTCTCCACGTCGTACGTGGAGTTGTCGATGATGGGCAGGCCGGAGCCGTACCACCCCGCCATCCGGCCGTGGATCCGCGCCACCTCCTCGTCGCTGAGGCGGCGGTTCCCGCTGCGGGCCGCGTTCCGCTCCAGGACGATCTCCAGGCCCGGAAGGACCACCACCGGCAGCAGACCGGGGCCCACATGGCGCTTCCAGCCGCCGAGGCCGACGACCGGGCGGTCCGGGAAGACGGCGTCGTCGAGGATGCAGGAGATCCCGTTGGCCAGGAAGTTGCGGGCGGCGAAGCCGCAGGTGCGGCGGGCGAGACGATACTGCGCCTCGGAGTGCTCGTTCCACCCCGACTGGGGGTTGGCGAAGCCGGACCGGACCCACTCCCGCACATCGTCCAGGCTGATGTGCGCGGTCGGCACCCGGCGGCGGTCGGCCCAGTAGCGCGCGACCGTCGTCTTGCCCGCCCCGGCCGGTCCGATCAGCAGCACCGCGACCGCCGCCTGCGAGACATCGGCGAGCGACGGGTCCGACGGGGGGTGCGGCAGCGGCACCGGGCCGCCGGGCGGCAGCTGGACATGGCCGGTGGTGTTCACCGTCTCCAGCGGCGCCCCGGGGGGCGCGGGCGGGGCCGGCGGAGGGGACACCGGATGCTGCGCGGGCGGCACCGGGTGCCCGGCCACGGGAGGCGGGGGCGGGGCGGAAGGGTTGGGGTGAGGTCCCGGGTGATGGTTCGCACTCGCGCCCTGGGTCCAGCCCGCGCCCTGCGGCCCGGGAACCGGACCCGGCTGATGGGGCGGTGGCAGCGGAGCTCCCGCATGCTGCATCCGGTGGCACTCCGTCTCGTACAGGCAGTTCTCGTCCGACAACTGTCAGGTGCTGATACGGCGGTGAGGCCGCTCCTACCGAACGGTACCTGCCCAAAGCTCCGCTGTGTGAACGGACCGCGAACCCGCTGTGTCCGCGCCGCCCCTCGTCAGCCAGGCATTTCGTCCCTCAAGGGCCGCAACCGCGAGGGCTTGGGGGTGTTCGAAAGCCCGCGGCGGGGCCGCGGGCTTTCGAAGGCGATGACAAAGTTGTGACGCCGGAAGGCGGTTGAGGCCCGGGTCAGCCGGAGACCTCGGCGTACGCCGCGAGCAGCACCGCCGGGTCCGGGCCCTCCAGCACGGTGGGCTTGGCGATACCGTCCAGGACGATGAAGCGCAGCAGGTCACCGCGGGACTTCTTGTCGACCTTCATGGTCTCCAGCAGCTTGGGCCACTGGTCGCCGCGGTAGGTGAGCGGCAGGCCCACGGCCTCCAGGACGGTGCGGTGCCGGTCGGCCGTGGCGTCGTCCAGACGGCCCGCCAGCCGGCCCAGCTCGGCGGCGAAGACCATGCCCACGGAGACGGCCGCGCCATGGCGCCAGTTGTAGCGCTCGTTCTTCTCGATGGCGTGGGCGAGCGTGTGTCCGTAGTTGAGGATCTCCCGCAGCCCGGACTCCTTGAGGTCGCTGGAGACGACCTCGGCCTTGACCCGGATGGAGCGCTCGATGAGCTCGGCGGTGTGCGGACCGGCGGGCGTACGGGCGGCGGCCGGGTCCCGCTCGATGAGCTCCAGGATCTCCGGGTCGGCGATGAAGCCCGCCTTGATGACCTCGGCGAGCCCGCTGACGTAGTCGTTGACCGGCAGCGAGTCCAGCGCGGCCAGATCGCACAGCACCCCGGCCGGGGGGTGGAAGGCGCCGACGAGGTTCTTGCCCTCGGCGGTGTTGATCCCGGTCTTGCCGCCGACGGCGGCGTCGACCATGCCGAGCACGGTCGTGGGGACGGCGATCCAGCGCACTCCGCGCAGCCAGGTGGCGGCCACGAATCCGGCGAGGTCGGTGGTCGCGCCGCCGCCGACGCCGACGATCACATCGGTGCGGGTGAAGCCGGTCTGGCCGAGCGCCTTCCAGCAGTACGCGGCGACCTCGGCGGTCTTGGCCTCCTCCGCGTTGGGCAGCTGGATCGCGATGGCGTCGTACCCCTGCTCGGCGAGGTCCTGGCGGACCGCCTCACCGGTGTCGGCCAGCGCCTCGGGGTGCAGGACGGCGACGCGCTTGGCAAACGTGCCGATCAGCCCGGGGAGCTCGCCGAGCAGCTGCCGACCGATCAGCACCTCGTACGGTGCGGTGCCCGCGGTGCCTCCGACCTGGATGCGCGTAGGGGTCTCGGCCACAGGGGGTGTCATGCGTTCTTCAGCTCCAGTACGTCCAGGACGGCCTCGGCGACGGCCTCGGGGGTGCGGTCCTCGGTCGACACCACGGCACGGGCGACCTCGGTGTACAGCGGGCGGCGCTGCTCCATCAGCTCGCGCCAGCGCTGGCGCGGATTGACCGTGAGCAGCGGGCGCGGGGCGTCGAGACCGGTGCGCTTGACGGCCTCGGCGACGCCCATCTCCAGGAAGACGACGGGGAGGCCGGCGAGCAGCGCCCGGGTGCCCTCGTCGAGGACGGCGCCGCCACCCAGCGCGAGCACGCCCCCGTGCTCGGCGACGGCGGTCCGCACCGCCTGCCGCTCCAGCTCGCGGAAGTGCGGCTCGCCCTCGTCGATGAAGATCTCCGAGATCTCCTTGCCCGCCGTCGCGACGATGTCGGTGTCGGTGTCGCGGAAGGTGGTGCCGAGCCGCTCCGCGAGCACCTGCCCGACGGTGGTCTTCCCGACCCCCATGGGCCCGACCAGCACGACGGCGGGGCCCTGGCTGACCTGCCCCGTCACCGGATGGCCAGGTTCTCGAGGAAGCCCCGCACATTGCGGTGGGTCTCGGTGACCGAGTCGCCGCCGAACTTCTCCGCCACCGCGTCCGCCAGGACCAGCGCGACCATCGCCTCGGCGACGATCCCGGCCGCCGGGACGGCGCAGACGTCGGACCGCTGGTGATGGGCCTTGGTGGCCTCGCCGGTGGTCACATCGACCGTGGCCAGCGCCCGCGGCACGGTCGCGATCGGCTTCATCGCGGCCCGGACGCGCAGCAGCTCGCCGGTGCTCAGCCCGCCCTCGGTGCCACCGGAGCGGCCCGAGGAGCGCCGGATGCCCTCATCCGTGGAGAGGATCTCGTCATGGGCCTTGGAGCCGGGCACCCGCGCGAGATCGAAGCCGTCGCCGACCTCGACGCCCTTGATGGCCTGGATGCCCATCAGCGCACCGGCCAGCCGCGCGTCGAGCCGACGGTCCCAGTGCACATGCGAGCCGAGGCCCACGGGCACGCCGTACGCGATCACCTCGACGACGCCGCCGAGCGTGTCGCCGTCCTTGTGGGCCTGATCGATCTCGGCCACCATCGCCTTGCTCGCGCCCTCGTCCAGGCAGCGCACCGGGTCGGCGTCCAGCTTCTCGACGTCGGAGGGCTTGGGGTAGACGCCGTACGGCGCCTTCGCCGCGGCCAGCTCCACGACATGCGAGACGATCTCGATCCCGGCCGTCTCCTTGAGGTAGGAGCGGGCGACCGTGCCCAGTGCCACCCGGGCGGCGGTCTCACGGGCGCTGGCGCGCTCCAGGATCGGCCGGGCCTCGTCGAAGCCGTACTTCTGCATCCCGGCCAGGTCGGCATGGCCGGGGCGGGGGCGGGTGAGCGGGGCGTTACGGGCGACTCCCTCGAGGATCTCGGGGTCCACCGGGTCAGCGGCCATGACCTGCTCCCACTTGGGCCACTCCGTGTTGCCGACCATGATCGCGACCGGCGAGCCGAGGGTGAGTCCGTGGCGTACGCCGCCGAGGAAGGTGACCTCGTCGCGCTCGAACTTCATCCGGGCACCACGGCCGTAGCCGAGCCGCCGTCGGGCCAGGGCGTCGGCCACCATGTCGGTGGTGATCGGCACCCCGGCGGGCAGCCCCTCCAGCGTCGCCACGAGTGCGGGGCCGTGCGACTCCCCCGCGGTCAGCCAGCGCAACCTGCTCAACGGTGCTCCCTCATGCGCGTGCCTCGACGTCGTGCGGCGCGGCCCGGTCCGCGCGACTCCGGCCCGCACCTCCGATCCTCCCACGACCGGGGCGTCCGCTCGGCTCGCGGTCCATGGGGTGGACGCGCGCGGCGCCCCGGGGAGGGTCCGGGGGCGGGCCGGACGGGGTCGGTGAGGGGCCGGACGGGCCCGACGAGGGGCCCGTGGGACGGCTCAGCGGGCGGCCAGCGCCTCGCGCATCGCGGCCAGGGGCGCCGGGGCGCGGCCCGTCATCCGCTCGACCTGGAGCACCGCCTGGTGCACCAGGAGGTCCAGGCCGCCGACCACCGAGCCGCCGCGCGCCGCCCAGGCGGCGGCCAGCGGGGTGGGCCAGGGCTCGTAGAGGACGTCGAAGAGCGCGCCGGGGCGGTCCGGTACGGCCGCGGCGAGCGCGTCGGTGGTGCCCGCGGGGGTGGTGGCGATCACCAGCGGGGCGCCGAGCGCCTCGGCCGCGTCGCCCCAGTCCGCGGTGCGTACGGCGACGCCCAGCCGCTCGCCCCACTGCCGCATCTCGGCGGCGCGGGCCTCGCTGCGGACGTACGCGGTGACCTCGCCGTCGCAGATCCGGGAGAGCGCGGCCAGCGCCGAGGAGGCCGTGGCACCGGCGCCCAGCACGGCGGCGCGCTCCACGCGCCCGACGCCGCGCTCCCGCAGCGCCGCCAGCATGCCGGGGATGTCGGTGTTGTCCCCGCGCCTGCGGCCGTCGTCGCCGAAGACGACCGTGTTGACGGCCTCCACCGAGGCCGCGGTGTCGCTGATCTCGTCCAGCAGCGGGATGACGGCGCGCTTGAGCGGCATGGTCAGGGACAGCCCGGCCCAGGCCGGTCCCGCGTCCTCGCCGAGGTGCTTGAAGAAGTCCGGCAGCCCGGTCTCGTCCACCTCGAAGCGGTCGTACGTCCAGCCGGTCAGGCCCAGTTCGCGGTAGGCGGTGCGGTGCAGCACCGGTGACAGGGAGTGGGCGATCGGCGAACCGAGCACCGCTGCCCTGCGGTTTTCCGACATCTTTCCTCAGCCGTTGTTCGTGCGCTGCTTATTGAACTTGTTGACCCACTTCTGGTGATCCGCGTAGGTCTTGGAGAACTGGCTCGTCTTGCCGTCGAGCGAGATGAAGTAATACCAGCCGTCGCTGGTCGGGTTCATCGCCGCCTTCAGCGCGTCATGTCCGGGATTTCCGATCGGACCGGGCGGAAGTCCCTTGTAGAAGTACGTGTTGTACGGGTTGTCGTACTGCTTGATCTCACTGATCGGGATATCGATCTTGCTCTGATTCTTGATGTAGTTGTAGGTGGAGTCGAATTCCACCTTGCCGTAGGTCTCGGGATTCGCGGGCTTGAGCCGGTTGTAGACGACCTCGGCCATCTTCCGGAAGTCGTCGTGGGTGACGCCCTCCGCCTGGACCAGGCTGGCCACGCTGATCAGCTGGAGCGGGGACTTCAGGCCCAATTCCTTGGCCTTGCCCTCCAGATCCACAGCGGAGTAGTTCCGATTGGCCTCGGCGACCATCTTCCGCAGCACGTCCGCGGGTTTGGCGCCCTCGCCCACGCTGTAGCGGGACGGGTACAGGAATCCTTCCAGCGGATCCTTGATCTTGCTGTTGTCGTCGGCCCAGGAGGGCAGCCCGAGGTTCTTGGCCTCCTTCTTGGCGACGCCCGCGGTGGTCCCCGCCTTGAGGCCGATCTTCTTGTCGATGGCCGCGTAGATCGTGGCGTCGCGCATGCCCTCGGTGACGATCAGGGCGTTGCTGCTGCTGGGGTCGAGCATCAGCTTGACCGCCGCCGCGCCGGACATCTCCTTGCGCAGGGTGTAGGTGCCCGGCTGGACGAACTTGCCGCTGTCCTCCACGGCATCGACGAAGGCGCCGCTGCTCTTGACCACGCCCTTGTCGGCGAGGATCGAGCCGATCTCGGCGTTGCCGGAGCCGGAGGGAACCTCCACCTCGATCCGGCCGGTGCCCTGGCCGGAGTAGTCGGGCGCGGGGCCGAAGCGGGTCTGCCAGAAGTCGTAGGCGTAGTAGCCGCCTCCGCCGACGGCGCCCACCAGGACGACGGTCACGAAGAGGCAGGCCACGCCGCTGCGGCGCTTCTTGGGCTTGCCCTTCTTGCCGGAGCGCTCGCCGTCCTCGCCGTCGTCGTCCGCGTCATCCGCGTCGCCCCGGCCGCCGCCGCCGCCGCCGTCGTTGAAGAACGGATGGTCGTCCTCGTCGTCCGCCTGGAGGGGCGGCTCCTCGGGGGCCTCGCGCTGGCGCGGCACCTGGTGCTCCGCGGGCACCGTGGGCATCTGCTGGGTGCCCTGTTGTCCCTGGTAGGGGTCCTGGCCCGGGTCCTGGCCCGGGTAGGAACCGCCCTGGCCGCCATAGGGATCCCGCGGGTCCATCCCGCCGTACGAGCCGCCCTGGGCCGGGTAGGGGCCGCCCTGACCGGGGTACTCCTGCGGGTGCCGCTGATGCGGGTAGCCGGCGTCCTGGCCGTCCCACTGGGGCTGCTGATGCTGCTGCTGGGGGTCCTGCGGATAGCCGTGCGGATACTGCTGATGTCCGTAAGGATCCTGGCCGTACGGGCCCTGGCCGTAGGTGCCCTGCGCGTACGGATCCTGAGCGTAGGCGTCCTGTGCGTACGGATCCTGTGCGTAGGTGTCCTGCTGTGCGTAGGGGTCCTGTGCGTAGCGGTCCTGGGCGTAGGGATCCTGGCCGGCCGCCGCGCCGTGGCCGCTCCACTCCCGGTCCCCGTACAGCGGATCCTCGGGATGCCACGGTTGGGAGCCGGGTCCCCGGCCGTACTCAGTCATCGGTCCCCTAGCGACGGAGGTGGTCACCGCTCGGCGTGTTCGTGGCACGGGCGGCGGCGGCCATGCCGCGCGGAACGTTACCGTATCGCGATCAGATGACCACTTCGACGGCTTCCCCCGGAGCCCTCCCGGAGACCCGCTCGGTCTCCAGCGCGCTCTGCAGGATCACCACGGCCGCCGCCTGGTCAACGACAGAACGCCCTTTCTTGGACGTCATGCCGGAGGCGCGCAGCCCCTGGGAGGCTGTGACAGTGGTCATACGCTCGTCGACGAGCCGTACCGGCACCGGGTTGACCCGCCGCGCCAACTCGCGCGCGAAGGTGCGCACTTTGGCCGCGGCCGGCCCCTCGCGCCCGCTGAGCGAGCGCGGCAGGCCGACCACCACCTCGATCGGTTCGTACTCCTCGACGATCGCCACGAGCCGCTTGTGGGCGGCCGGGATGTCGCGTCCCGGCACGGTCTCCACGGGAGTGGCGAGGATCCCGTCGGGGTCGCACGAGGCGACCCCGATCCGGGCGTCCCCGACGTCGACGGCGAGCCGCCTGCCGCGTCGCACGACTACCGGTCCGATTCCGCGACAAGCCGCTCGACGGCCTCGATGGCCTCGCCGACGGCCCCCGGGTTCTGGCCGCCGCCCTGGGCCACGTCCGGCTTGCCGCCGCCTCCGCCGCCGAGCGTCTTGGCGGCGGTGCGGACCAGGTCACCGGCCTTGAGCCCGCGCTCACGGGCGGCCTCGTTGGTGGCGATGACGGTCAGCGGACGGCCGCCCGCCACGGTGAAGAGGGCGACGACGGCCGGGCGGTCGCCCGGGATGCGGCCGCGCACGTCCAGGACCAGCTTGCGCAGATCGTCGGCGGAGGTGCCGTCCGGCACCTTGGCGGCGACCAGGGCCGCGCCCCGGATGTCCTTGGCGCCCTGGGCGAGACCGGCGGCGGCCTGCAGCACCTTCTCGGCGCGGAACCGCTCGATCTCCTTCTCGGCCTCCTTGAGCTTGCTCAGCATGCCGGAGATCTTCTCCGGGAGCTCCTCGGGGCGGCCCTTGACCAGGTCGGTGAGCTGGGAGACGACCGTGTGCTCCCGGGCGAGGAAGTTGTAGGCGTCCACGCCCACCAGGGCCTCGACCCGGCGTACCCCGGAGCCGATGGAGGACTCGCCGAGCAGCTTCACCAGACCCAGCTGGGCGGTGTTGTGCACATGCGTGCCACCGCACAGCTCCTTGGAGAAGTCGCCGATGGTCACCACGCGCACCCGGTCGCCGTACTTCTCACCGAACTCGGCGATGGCGCCCTGCTTCTTGGCCTCGTCCATGCTCATCACCTCGGCGGTGACGTCGAGCTCGCGCGAGAGCACCTCGTTGATCTTCTGCTCGACGTCCGTGAGGACCCCGCCGGGCACGGCGGTCGGCGAACCGAAGTCGAAGCGGAAGCGGCCGGGCGAGTTCTCCGAACCGGCCTGGGCGGCGGTCGGGCCCAGGGCGTCGCGCAGCGCCTGGTGGGTGAGGTGGGTGGCGCTGTGGGCGCGGGCGATCGCGCGGCGGCGCTTGAGGTCGATCCGGGCGTGGGCCCCGGCGCCGACCGTCACCTCGCCGACCTGGACGACACCCTTGTGCACGCTGACCCCGGGCACCGGCTGCTGGACATCCCGGACCTCCACCACGGCGCCGGTGTCCAGCTTGATCCGGCCGGTGTCGGCGAGCTGGCCGCCGCCCTCGGCGTAGAACGGGGTGCGGTCCAGGACGACCTCGACCTCGTCGCCCTCGGTGGCGGCGGGCGAGGACACCCCGTCGACCAGCAGGCCGACGACGGTGGACTCGCCCTCGGTGTGGAGGTAGCCGGTGAACTCGGTCAGGCCGGAGCTGTCGGCCACCTCGCGGTAGGCGGACAGGTCGGCATGGCCGGTCTTCTTGGCCTTGGCGTCGGCCTTGGCGCGCTCCCGCTGCTCCTTCATCAGGCGGCGGAAGCCCTCCTCGTCCACCGAGAGGCCCTGTTCGGCGGCCATCTCGAGGGTGAGGTCTACGGGGAAGCCCCAGGTGTCGTGGAGCAGGAACGCCTTGTCGCCCGGGAGCACGGTGCCGCCGGCGGCCTTGGTGTCGGTGACGGCGGTGTCGAGGATGTTGGTGCCGGCCTTGAGCGTCTTGAGGAAGGCCGACTCCTCGGCCAGGGCGACGGTCTCGATGCGCTTGCGGTCGGTCAGCAGCTCCGGGTACTGCTGGCCCATCGTCTTGAGGACGACGTCGACCAGCTCGCCGACGACCGGCTCGGTGGCACCGAGGATGCGCATGTTGCGGATGGCGCGGCGCATGATGCGGCGCAGCACATAGCCGCGGCCCTCGTTGCCGGGGGTGACGCCGTCGCCGATGAGCATGACGGAGGTGCGCATGTGGTCGGCGACCACGCGCAGCGAGACGTCGGATTCATGGGCGGCGCCGTAGGCGACCCCGGTCAGCTCGGTGGCCTTGTCCATGACGACGCGCAGGGTGTCGGTCTCGTACATGTTCCGCACGCCCTGGAGGATCATCGCCAGGCGCTCGAGGCCGAGACCGGTGTCGATGTTCTTGCTGGGGAGCTCGCCGAGGATCGGGAAGTTCTCCTTGCCCTCGCCCGGACCGCGCTCGTACTGCATGAAGACCAGGTTCCAGATCTCCACGTAGCGCTCGTCATTGACGGCCGGGCCGCCCTCCTCGCCGAACTCCGGACCACGGTCGTAGTTGATCTCGGAGCAGGGGCCGCAGGGGCCGGGGACGCCCATGGACCAGTAGTTCGGGCCCATGCCCAGGCGCTGGATCCGCTCGGCGGGCACGCCGATCACCTCGCGCCAGATGCGCTCGGCCTCGTCGTCCTGCTCGTAGACGGTGATCCACAGCCGCTCGGGGTCGAGCCCGTAGCCACCCTCCTCCTGGGAGCCGGTCAGCAGCTCCCAGGCGTACGTGATGGCGCCTTCCTTGAAGTAGTCGCCGAACGAGAAGTTCCCGCACATCTGGAAGAAGGTGCCGTGCCGGGTGGTCTTGCCGACCTCTTCGATGTCCGGGGTACGCACACACTTCTGCACGCTGACGGCGCGGTCGAAGGGCGGCTTGACCTCACCGAGGAAGTACGGCTTGAAGGGCACCATGCCCGCGGGGACCAGCAGCAGCGTCGGGTCGTCCGCGATGAGCGACGCCGACGGCACGACGGTGTGCCCGCGCTCCTCGAAGAAGCGCAGCCAGCGGCGGCGGATTTCAGCCGACTCCATCAGTGGTCCTCATTTCCGGCTTTGTGGAGCTTGTAGGGGGTGGTGCGGGTCAGCTCGGCCCGGCTCCGCTGGGCCGGGAGCCGCTTGCGGTCGTCCGGCGGTGGCGCGGAGAGCCCGAGCGCGTCCTTGAGCGCGGCCTCGCGGTCGGCCATGCCGTCCCGTACGTCGAGGGCGAAGACCTTGATCCGCCGGCCCGCCAGCACCGCGCGGTCGGCGGCCTGCGCCGCCAGGCTCTCCGGGGTGAGCTGGTTGAGCTTGCGGTTGACCTTGGTGGTGGCCCACACTCCGGCGGCGACGCCGGTGGTGAACCAGAATGTGCGGCGGAACATCCGGTCTGTCAGCCCTTCGATCCACGGTTGCGACGGCCGCCCCAGCGGGCGGACGGCAGGGTCTTGCCGATGACGACATTGCGCGCGGGCGCGGGCTCGTCCTCCGCCCGCCCCTTGCGGCCGATCGCCCGCCGGACGCCGTAGCCGAACGCGGCCACCTTGACCAGCGGGCCGCCGAAGGCGGTGGAGACGGTCGAGGAGAGCGCGGAGGCGTTGGAGGTGACCTCCTGGACGTCGGAGGCGATCGAGTCCACCCGGGCGAGCTGGGTGTTGGCCTCGCGCACGGTCGCGGACGTCTCGCTCAGCAGCGGCACCGCCTGGTCGGTCACCTCCGCCACCAGCCTGGTGGCCGCCTTGAGGGTCTGGGCCAGCCTCACCAGCGCCAGCGCCAGGAAGGACACCAGGATCGCCCAGAAGACGGCCACGAGGATCCCGGCCACCTCTCCACCGGACACGTCGCACCGCTCCCTGTCGCCGCTCGTCGTCGTTGTCTCGTGTTGGTCGTGCTCGGCGCGCCGACGTGTCGTGATGACGCGTCGTTCGGCGTCGTCCGTCGCCCGCCGCTCTCGGGCGGTATCCGGGTGCGGGCGGCAGGTATCGACCTTATCGCGCCGCGGACGCGCACCCGAAACGCATAACGGCCGCCGGGCGCCCGGTCCGGACCCGCCATCGGACGAGCCCGCGGGTTCCCCGTCGACCGGTGTCGAGGGGGAACCCGCGGGCTCGGGTGCGTACGGCCGCTCCGCCGGATCAGCGGGCGCAGTGCTCAGCGGGCGTAGTACTCAGCGGGCGTAGTACTCGACGACGAGCTGCTCGTCGCAGATCACCGGGATCTCCTTGCGGTTGGGGTCCCGGTCCAGGCGGAAGGCGAGCGCCTTCAGGTTGACCTGGAGGTAGCGCGGGGTCTCGCCGTCGGGGGCGTAACCACCCTCGCGCGCCACCTGGAAGGGGACCTTCTCGCGGCTGCGCTCGCGGACCATCACCACGTCGTCCGGGCGGACCCGGAAGGACGGCTTGTCGACCTTGCGGCCGTTGACCTCGATGTGGCCGTGGCTGACCATCTGGCGGGCCTGGTAGATGGTGCGGGCGATGCCCGACCGCAGAACGAGCGCGTCCAGACGGCGCTCGAGCTCGACGACCAGGGCCTCGCCCGTCTTGCCCTCGGCCTTCCGGGCGCGGTCGTAGGCACGGGCCATCTGGCGCTCGCTGATGTCGTACTGGGCGCGCAGCCGCTGCTTCTCCAGCAACCGGACCTTGTAGTCACTGGTCTGCTTGCGGCCACGGCCGTGCTCGCCCGGCGGGTAGGGGCGGGCCTCGAAGTACTTGACGGCCTTCGGGGTCAGAGCGATGCCGAGCGCCCGCGACTTCTTGACCTTGGGACGCGACTGGTTCACGGGGAACGAACCTCCATGTAAGTTAGGTGAGCCTTACCTTAGCCGAGGAGAACGCATGTTTCGACCTGGGATCCCCCTGCCCAGCACTGGTCAGAGCCCCGAGGAGGGTCAGCCGCGTCCCATGGAAAGCGCCCTGCGGCCCACACCGGCAGAGCGCGTACGTACTCTCGTTGAATGCAAGGCTACGGCTTCGTTGACGATTCCCGGAATCGAGGCCCTGGACGACCTGGGGGTGGACGGTCCCACCGCCCGTACGGTCGCCCCGGACGGGGACGTGCTGCTGCTGATGCCCAGCGCCTCCCCCGCCGCCCGCGCCGCCACCCACGCCCAGGACGACGAGCTGACCTGCGTGATGGAGATCACCGACGTCGCCCCCGTCGCGATGCCCCACCGGATCCGCGGCCGCGCCTGGGTGGCCGGCTGGCTCACCCTCGTCCCCTGCGGTGAGCGCACGCGCACCGCGGCGGCGCTGCTGGCCGAGCGGCATCCAGTGGGCGAGCTGCTCGGCCTCGACCAGGCGCCGCGGCCGCCGCGGCGCGGTGGGCCGGCCACCGGGGTGGGGCCCGCCGGGAGCGCCGCCTGGACGCTGCTGCGGCTGGAGGTCGGCGAGGCGTGTGTGGACGACCTGTGGGGCGCGGACGGCGTCGAGCCGGACGACTTCACCTCGGCCGAGCCCGATCCGCTGGTCCGGCACGAGGCCGATCTGCTCCAGCATCTGCACGCCGCCCACAGCGAGCAGGTGCGCGGGCTGTGCGCGCTGCTCGGCGACCGCTCCGACCTGGTCTGCACCCGGGGCCCGGCCACCCCGGTGGCGCTGGACCGCTTCGGACTGCGGGTGCGCTTCACGGACGAGGCGGACCGGCCGTTCGACGCGCGCTTCGACTTTCCCGAGCCGGTGCGGGACGTCTCCGAGCTGCGGTACGCGATGCACGCCCTGTTCGACGCGGCGGCGGGCTGAGGGCGTCCCCGGCGGAGTGGACGGGGTGACGGGGGCGGCTGCCGGCGGCGGCTGACCCCTATGACGAGGGCGCGGCCGGATGCCGGCGGACCGCTATGGCGAGACCGCTATGACGAGGTTGGCGGCCGGACGTCGGCGGACCGCTACGACGAGACCGCTATGACGAGACCGCTATGACGAAGTGGCGGCCGGACCGTCGGCGGACGGCGGCGGGTCGCCGCGCAGCCGCGCCCGCACCCGCTCCACCACATCCGCGTACCGCGCCTCGGCCCCGTACCGCGTGGGCTCGTAATACCGCTTGCCGTGGATCTTGTCCGGTGCGTACTGCTGCGCCGCGATGCCGCCCGGCAGATCGTGCGGATAGAGATAGCCCTGTGCGTGGCCGAGCTTCTTGGCGCCCTGGTAGTGGCCGTCGCGCAGATGCGGCGGCACCGGACCGGCCAGGCCCGCCCGCACATCTGCCAGCGCCGCGCCGATCGCGGTGGTGGCGGCGTTGGACTTCGGCGCGAGCGCCAGGGCGATGGTGGCGTGGCTCAGGGTAAGCGCGGCCTCCGGGAAGCCGATCAGGGCGACCGCCTGCGCCGCGGCCACGGCGGTGGGCAGTGCGGTGGGATCGGCCAGGCCGATGTCCTCGCTCGCCGAGATCATCAGCCGGCGGGCGATGAACCGCGGATCCTCCCCCGCCTCGATCATCCGGGCCAGATAGTGCAGCGCCGCGTCCACGTCCGAGCCGCGGATGGACTTGATGAGGGCGCTGGCCACGTCGTAGTGCTGGTCGCCCGCGCGGTCGTACTTCACCGCGGCGCGGTCGACCGCCTCCTCCAGCGAGGTCAGCGTGACCTCGGGCTCGCCCTTGTCCAGGGCCGCCCCGGCGCCCGCCTCCAGCGCGGTGAGCGCCCGCCGGGCGTCGCCGCCCGCTATCCGCAGCAGATGCGCCTCGGCGTCCTCGGGGAGGGTGACCGCCCCGCCGAGCCCGCGCTCGTCGGTGAGCGCGCGCCGCAGCAGCCCGCGCAGATCGTCGTCGGTCAGCGGCTCGAGGGTGAGCAGCAGCGAGCGGGAGAGCAGCGGGGAGATCACGGAGAAGTACGGATTCTCGGTGGTGGCCGCGATCAGCGTCACCCAGCGGTTCTCCACGGCGGGCAGCAGCGAGTCCTGCTGGGCCTTGCTGAAGCGGTGGATCTCGTCCAGGAAGAGCACGGTGTCCCGCCCGTACGCCCCGGAGGAGCGGCGCGCGCCGTCGATGACGGCCCGGACCTCCTTGACCCCCGCGGTGATGGCCGACAACTCGACGAACCGCTTCTGGGTGGCCTGGCTGACCACATACGCCAGCGTCGTCTTGCCGATGCCCGGCGGGCCCCAGAGGATCACCGAAGACGGCCCGGCCGGCCCCCCGCCGCCCTCGCCCACGAGCCGCCGCAGCGGGGATCCGGGGCGCAGCAGATGCTGCTGGCCCACGACCTCGTCGAGGGTGCGCGGACGCATCCGCACGGCCAGCGGGCTGCTGGCCGGATCCTTCTCCTGGCGGTCCTCTGCGGCGGCGGTGAACAGGTCTGGCTCCACCCGGGAAGCCTATGCCAACCCACCGACAGCGCCGCCGCGCGCAGGGTCCGGAGGGCGCGGGCTCAGCCCTGAGCGCCCGTCCAGAAATCCCACCAGCGGGTCAGGATCAGCATCCCGATGACGCCGATCCACACCACCGGGACCACCCAGTGGAACTCCATGAGCCCGCGCCGCAGCCCGTCCGGCGCGGGAAGGTGGCCGTGCTTGAGGTTGTGGCCGGTGACGTAGCAGAACATCACGATGGTGGCGACCCAGGCCAGGCAGCACCACAGGCACAGCGAACCGATGACGTACAGCGACTCGTACTGGAGCCAGGTCACGAAGCCGACGCCGAAGAGCGTGCCCGCGTTGAAGGTCAGCCAGTACCAGCGCGGGAAGCGCGCCCCCGTCAGCAGTGACACGCCCACGCAGATCACGATGCCGTAGGCGACGAGGCCGAGCATCGGGTTCGGGAAACCGAACGCCTGCGCCTGGTCGCTCTCCATGATGTTGCCGCAGGAGACGACGGGGTTGAGGCTGCAGCCGGGCGTGAAGACCTTACCGTCGGCCTTGTACTCGAGGATCTTGTTCTTGTCGATCGTGATGACCCAGGCGGCAAGCAGCCCCAGCGCTCCGGTGATCACGAGCAGGAGGGCGAAGGCACGACTGCCTCCCGTCCCGGCCCGCGAGCCCTCCCGCGCCTCGCCGGACTCCACGTCGTCCATCACTGTCGTCGCCATACTCGCCGTCCGTCGCTCTCCGCCGTCTCCAGCCCCGTCGGGCAGCCCCATTGTGCCGCACCCGCTGTCGCCGTAAGGCGCGCTTATCACGGTCATGCCATGGTGCCCTGTCCCCCGTTCGGAGGACATAAGACGGGCTTTCCGGTCGTCCCCGGGACCGGCGCGGCACCGTCACGCTCAAGGGCATGGCAGACGAAGCGGTACGGGTACGCGGCCTGCGCAAACGCTATGGCGCGGTGACCGCGCTTCGACGGCCGGGGCCATCGGAACCGGGACGCGGGCGAGGTCACGGTGCCGGGCCGGGACCCCGC
Source organism: Streptomyces endocoffeicus (assembly GCF_016741935.1). Lineage (GTDB taxonomy): Bacteria > Actinomycetota > Actinomycetes > Streptomycetales > Streptomycetaceae > Streptomyces > Streptomyces endocoffeicus. The sequence continues at coordinate 105,251 of NZ_JAERRG010000014.1, forward strand.
CTCCGGGGGACGCGAGTGGCGGTCCCGAATCGGGATCGTTTGGCAGGATGAATCCGCCCCGGCCGAGTTGACGATCCGTGAGACGGTACGCCCCTTCGCCGCTACTCCCCCCGGCAGGAAGCGGCGAAAGGGGGCCCAGGGCGTTCCCCGGGCCCCCTTTTGAGGCTCGCTCAGGCCTTTTGAGGCTCACTCAGGCGAGATTTGAGGCTCCCTCAGGCGAGGCGTTCGCGGACCGCCTCGACCACCTCGGTCAGCGGGACCGGGGACTGTTCGCCGGACTCCATGTCCTTCAGCTGGACCACGTTCTCGGCGAGGTCGCGCTCGCCCGCCACGATGGCGTAGCGGGCGCCGCTGCGATTGGCGGCCTTCATGGCGGCCTTCAGGCCCTTGCCGCCGTAGGCGAAGTCCGTGGCGACGCCCGCCGTGCGGAGCTCGCCGACCAGGCCGAAGAGGACCTTGCGGGCCTCCTCCCCCAGCGGCACCGCGAAGACGCTGACGGCGGCGGGGAGGTTCAGCTCGACGCCCTCGGCCTCCAGGGCCAGCACCGTACGGTCCACGCCGAGCGCCCAGCCCACCGAGGGCAGGGCCGGGCCGCCGATCATCTCGGACAGGCCGTCGTAGCGGCCGCCGCCACCGACCGCGGACTGGGAGCCCAGGCCGTCGTGGATGAACTCGAAGGTGGTGCGGGTGTAGTAGTCCAGGCCGCGCACCAGCCTCGCGTCGTCCTCGAAGTCCACGCCCCGCGCGGTGATCAGCTCGCGGACCTCCGCGTGGTACGCCTTGCACGCCTCGCACAGGTAGTCGCGCAGCAGCGGGGCGTCGGCCAGCTGTGCGCGCACGGCCTCGCGCTTGTCGTCCAGCACCCGCAGCGGGTTGATCTCGACGCGCCGCCGGGTGTCCTCGTCCAGGTCCAGGGCGCGCAGGAAGTCCTGGAGGGCGGCCCGGTAGACGGGGCGGCAGGTGGCGTCGCCCAGCGAGTTCAGCAGGATGCGGAAGTTCCGCAGCCCGAGCGAGCGGTAGGCATCGTGGGCCAGGACGATCAGCTCGGCGTCCAGGGCCGGGTCCTCGGCGCCGATCGCCTCCGCGCCGACCTGCGAGAAGTGGCGGTAGCGGCCCTTCTGCGGGCGCTCGTAGCGGTAGTACGAGCCCGAGTACCAGAGCTTGACCGGCAGCGATCCGGCCTTGTGGAGATTGGCCTCCAGGGCGGCCCGCAGCACCGAGGCGGTGCCCTCGGGGCGCAGCGCGAGCTCGTCGCCGCCCTTGGTGGTGAGGGTGTACATCTCCTTGGTCACGATGTCGGTGGACTCGCCGACGCCGCGCGCGAAGAGCTCCACGTTCTCGAAACCGGGGGTCTCGATGTAGCCGTAGCCGGAGCGCCTGAGCGGTGCGGCGATCGCCTCGCGCACCGCGAGGTAGGTCGCGGAGGCCGGCGGGATCAGGTCGTACGTGCCCCGGGGGGCTTTGAAGGTGCTCAACGGAAGTCTCTCGTCACATTCCTCGTCGCGGAGCCGGGCGCCGGGCGCCGTCTCCCAGGCCGGCGGCCACCTCGCGCAGATACGGGTTGGTGGCGCGCTCACGGCCGATGCTGGTCTGGGGGCCATGGCCGGACAGCACCACGGTCGAGTCGTCGAGCGGCAGGACCACACGGGCCAGCGACTCGAGGATCTCGGCGTGATCGCCGCCGGGCAGATCGGTGCGTCCGATGGAGCCGGCGAAGAGCAGATCGCCCGCGAAGAAGACGGACGGGATGTCCGCCTGCTCGGGCATCTGGAAGGTCACCGACCCCTTGGTATGGCCCGGGGTGTGCGCGACGGTGAGCTCCAGACCGGCCAGCTTCAGCTCGGCGCCGTCGGCCAGCTCCTTGACGTCGTCCGGCTCGCCCACGGTGAGTTCGCCCATCAGCGGCATGCCGATGGAGCGCCCGAGGGCCTTCTCGGGGTCGCTCATCATGAAGCGGTCGGACGGGTGGATCCAGGCCGGCACGTCGTGCGCGCCGCAGACCGGGACGACCGAGGCGACATGGTCGATGTGGCCGTGGGTGAGGATGACCGCGACGGGCTTGAGCCGGTGCTTGGCGACCGCCTCCGCGACGCCTTGGGCCGCTTGATGGCCCGGGTCGATGATCACGCACTCCTCACCGGCGGCGGGGGCGACCAGATAGCAGTTGGTCCCCCAGGCCCCGGCGGGGAACCCGGCAATGAGCACGATCGTCCTTAGAAGTCGTCCGGTGAAAGATTGTCGGCGGCTTCAGAGCCTACCGGCGGCGCCCCGGCCACAGCGAACCCGTATACCGTACGGCCGAGCCCTCGTACACAACAGCAGCACACCGACGGCACACGCCATGAGGAGACGACCCGGTGGTCAGTAACGAGCAGCGGCGGAGGCAACTCGCCCGGGAGAAGTACCTTCGGCAGCAGCAGCGGCGCGAAACCGCCCGGCACAAGTCGCGGCAGCGCAATGTGGTGATCGCCGCCGTGCTGGCCGTGGTCCTGGCCGGCGGCGGTGCCGTCGCGGCCACGGGCGCGCTGTCCGGGAACGACAAGGACAAGAAGGACGACGCCGCCTCCTCCGCCACCCCCTCGGCCTCCCCCACCAGCAAGGCGCCGGACCCCTGCGCCAAGGAGGCGAAGGCGGTCGCGGGCAAGAAGCCCAAGAAGCTGTCGTGGAAGAAGGAGCCGACGGTCACGATCGACAAGTCGGCCTCCTACACGATGAAGCTGGAGACGACCTGCGGGGACATCTCCATGACCATGGACGCGGGCAAGGCGCCGCACACGGTCAACTCCTTCAGCTTCCTGGCGGGCAAGGGCTACTTCGACCACACCAAGTGCCACCGGCTGGTGAACCAGGGGATCTACGTGCTCCAGTGCGGTGACCCGCAGGGCACCGGCGCGGGCGGCCCCGGCTACACCCTCCCGGACGAGAACCTCAAGGACGCCTCGATCAAGGGCGGCAAGTACCCGGCCGGGACCGTTGCCATGGCCAACCAGTACAACCCACAGACCAAGCAGGGCCGGAACACCGGCGGCAGCCAGTTCTTCCTGGTCTACAAGAAGAGCGACCTCCCGCCGGACTACACGCCCTTCGGCACCGTGGACAAGGCCGGGATGAAGGTCCTCGAGAAGATCGCCAACGCGGGGGCGGCGCCGCCGGACCAGACGATGAACACCGCCCCGAACGCCAGCGTGGTGATCAACAAGGCGACGGTCGGCAAGTCCTGAGGTCGCCGGGCTCGCGTACTGCGAAATTTCGGTCGCGCAGGATACGGACAGCTGGGGCACCGGTCGCCTATGTTGGCGTTGTGTAGGGTGCCTGGCCCGATGGCCGCCACCCTGATATGAGACTGGCCAGGGCGTATCCCGGCCGGAAGAAACTGTGGACGATGCCGGCGGGCCGCGCGCCCGCCCCGGCATCATGTGGAGGAGGCGCTGTGAGCAGCGAGCCTTGGGGCCGCGTCGACGAGGCGGGGACCGTGTACGTGCGTACGGCCGACGGGGAGCAGGTCGTCGGATCGTGGCAGGCGGGATCGCCGGAAGAGGCCCTCGCCTACTTCGAGCGCAAGTACGACGGGCTGGTCGTCGAGATCGGCCTCCTCGAGCGCAGGGTCAAGACCACCGATCTGTCCGCCAAGGACGCGACAGCGGCCGTCGAGCACATCCGCCACCAGGTGGACGAGCATCACGTGGTCGGCGATCTGGACGCGCTGAGGAAGCGGCTCGACAAGCTCACTGGAGAGGTCGAGGTCCGCCGCGAGCAGCGCAAGGCGGCCAAGGCGGTCCAGACCGACGAGGCCCGCAGGGCCAAGGAGGACCTGGTCGCCGAGGCCGAGCAGCTGGCCGCCAGCGAGCAGTGGCGGGCGGCCGGGGAGCGGCTGCGCGCCCTGGTGGACACCTGGAAGGGCCTGCCCCGGCTGGACCGCAAGACCGACGACGAGCTGTGGCACCGCTTCTCGCACGCCCGCTCGGCGTTCTCCAAGCGGCGCAAGGCGCACTTCGCTGCCCTGGACGCACAGCGCGAGGACGCCCGGCAGACCAAGGAGAAGCTGGTCGCCGAGGCCGAGGCGCTCTCCGGCTCCACCGACTGGGGTCCGACCGCGGCCCGGTACCGGGAGCTGATGTCGGACTGGAAGGCCGCGGGCCGCGCCCAGCGCGAGTCGGAGGAGGATCTGTGGAACCGCTTCCGCGGTGCGCAGGACATCTTCTTCCAGGCCCGTAGCGAGGTCTTCGCGGAGCGTGACGCCGAGCAGCGGGAGAATCTCACCCGTAAGGAGGAGCTCGTCGTCGAGGCCGAGAAGCTGCTGCCGATCTCGGACCTGAAGGCGTCCCGCGCGGCCTTCCGGTCGATCAATGAGCGGTGGGAGGCCGTCGGCCATGTGCCGAGGGACGCCCGCGCCCGTATCGAGGGCCGGATGCACGCGGTGGAGCGCGCCATCCAGGACGCCGAGGAGACGGAGTGGCGGCGGACCAACCCCGAGGCGCGGGCGCGCGCCGCGGGGCTCACCGGCCAGCTGCAGGACGCCGTCGACAAGCTGCGGTCGCAGATCGACGCGGCCCGCGCGGTGGGGAACAACGCGAAGGCCGACAAGCTCTCCAAGGAGCTCGAGGGCCGGCAGGCGCTGCTGGACCAGGCGCTGAAAGGCCTCCAGGAGTTCGGCGGCTGAGCACGCGCTGATCCGCGTACGGCGGCGGCCCCCGGTGTGCAGGCGCCGGGGGCCGCCGCCGTCGTGTGCTCGGCGGGCGGGGATCTCCTTCAGCGGGCTCTCGGCGCGTTCTCGGCGCCTTCTGAGCGCCTTCTGAGCGCCTTCTCGGCGCGTTCCTCAGCGGGCGCGGGCCGAGGTGACCCGGTAGACGTCGTAGACGCCCTCCACGCCGCGTACGGCCTTCAGGACGTGGCCCAGGTGCTTGGGGTCGCCCATCTCGAAGGTGAAGCGCGAGGTGGCCACCCGGTCGCGGGAGGTCTGCACGGCCGCGGAGAGGATGTTGACGTGCTGGTCGGACAGCACGCGGGTGACGTCCGACAGCAGCCGGGACCGGTCCAGCGCCTCGACCTGGATGGCCACCAGGAAGACCGACGACTGGGTGGGCGCCCATTCGACGTCGAGGATGCGCTCGGGCTGCTGGGAGAGCGAGTCCACGTTGACGCAGTCGGCGCGGTGCACCGAGACGCCGCTGCCGCGGGTGACGAAGCCGATGATGGGGTCGCCGGGCACCGGCGTGCAGCAGCGGGCCAGCTTGACCCACACATCCTCGACGCCCTTGACCACCACGCCCGGATCGGCGCTGGAGCGGCGCTTGGTGCGGCGGATGGGCGGGGCGGTCTCGGCGATGTCCTCGTTGGCGGCATCCTCGCCGCCGAGCGCCTGGACGAGCTTCTGCACCACATTCTGCGCGGAGACATGGCCCTCGCCGATCGCCGCGTAGAGCGCGGAGATGTCGGGGTAGCGCATCTCATGGGCGAGGGTGACCAGCGAGTCGCCGGTCAGGATCCGCTGGATGGGCAGGTTCTGCTTGCGCATCGCCCGGACGATCGCGTCCTTGCCCTGTTCGATGGCCTCGTCGCGGCGCTCCTTGGAGAACCAGGCGCGGATCTTGTTACGGGCGCGCGGCGACTTGACGAAGCCCAGCCAGTCGCGGGACGGCCCGGCGCCCGCCGCCTTGGAGGTGAAGACCTCCACCAGGTCGCCGTTGTCCAGGGTGGACTCCAGCGGCACCAGCCGCCCGTTGACCCGGGCGCCGATGGTGCGGTGGCCGACCTCGGTGTGCACGGCGTAGGCGAAGTCGACCGGGGTGGCCCCGGCCGGAAGCGCTATGACATCGCCCTTGGGCGTGAAGACGAAGACCTCGTTGCGGGACAGGTCGAAGCGCAGGGACTCCAGGAACTCGCCCGGGTCCTCGGTCTCCTTCTGCCAGTCCAGGAGCTGCCGCAGCCACGCCATGTCGTTGATGGCGTCGTCCTTGCCCGCCTTACGGGGCACATCGGTGCGCACCTTGGAGGCGCCGGCCACCGCCTCCTGCTTGTACTTCCAGTGCGCGGCGATGCCGTACTCGGCGCGGCGGTGCATGTCGAAGGTGCGGATCTGCAGCTCGACCGGCTTGCCGCTGGGCCCGATGACTGTCGTGTGCAGCGACTGGTACATGTTGAACTTGGGCATCGCGATGTAGTCCTTGAACCGCCCCGGCACCGGGTTCCACCGCGCGTGGATGGTCCCGAGCGCCGCGTAGCAGTCGCGGACGGTGTCGACGAGGACGCGGATGCCCACCAGGTCGTAGATCTCGGCGAAGTCGCGGCCGCGCACGATCATCTTCTGGTAGACGGAGTAGTAGTGCTTCGGCCGGCCGGTGACGGTCGCCTTGATCCGCGCCGCCCGCAGATCGCCCTGGACCTGGTCGGTGACGACGGCCAGGTACTCGTCGCGCTTGGGAGCCCGCTCGGCGACCAGCCGCACGATCTCGTCGTACATCTTGGGGTAGAGGATCGCGAAGGCGAGGTCCTCCAGCTCCCATTTGATGGTGTTCATGCCCAGGCGATGGGCGAGCGGGGCGTAGATCTCGAGGGTCTCGCGGGCCTTCTTCTCCTGCTTCTCCCGCTTGAGGTAGCGCATGGTGCGCATGTTGTGCAGCCGGTCGGCCAGCTTGATCACCAGCACCCGGGGGTCCCGGGCCATGGCGACGACCATCTTGCGCACGGTCTCGGCCTGGGCCGCCTCGCCGAACTTGACCTTGTCCAGCTTGGTGACGCCGTCGACGAGCAGGGCGACCTGGTCGCCGAAGTCGCGGCGCAGGGTGTCCAGCCCGTACTCGGTGTCCTCGACGGTGTCATGCAGCAGCCCGGCCATCAAAGTGGCCGGATCCATACCCAGCTCGGCCAGGATCGTGGTCACCGCGAGGGGGTGGGTGATGTACGGATCGCCGCTCTTGCGCTTCTGGCCGCGGTGCCAGCGCTCGGCCACCTGGTACGCGCGCTCGATCTGGCGCAGCGTCGCGGCCTCCGCCTTGGGGTCGTTGCCGCGCACGATGCGGAGCAGCGGCTCCAGCACCGGGTTGTACGGGCTGGAGCGCTGGACGCCGAGGCGCGCCAGACGGGCCCGGACGCGGTTGGACGAGCCCGAGCGGGGCGCTGGGCTCTGTGCGGGGCGCGCGGGGGGCGTGGTGGCGGGCAGGCTGTTGCCACGGCCCGCGGCGGGCTTCGGGCTGGTCTGCTCGGGGCCGCGCCGGACCGCGCCGTCACCGCTGTTCCTGGGCACGCCTGGGGCCGCCGTCGGCTCGGCGGCGGTGGGCGCGTCCGGCTGAGCGGAGGGGGTTCCGCCCGGACGGACTTTGGGCGAGAGCGGCTGGGCCTCGTCTGGCAAGAGCACTCCTAGCGGTCCGGACCCGAAAAGGTCGGGCTGCCATGGTATCGATCCCGCCACTCCGCTTGCCTCTCGACCGCCAAGCCGGGCCTGACGGGGGTGTGGGGCGGCATGGCGGAGGGCGGGGACCCGGCGGTGCGGGTCCCCGCCCTCCGGCGGTCCTCCCGGCCCGGTGCACGGGCCCGTGAGCCCGGCTCGGACCGTGAGCTCAGACCGTGAGCTCAGACCGTGATCAGGGCCTCCAGCGGGGCACTGTCGAGCGAGCCCAGCAGCCGGCCACGGCCGTCGAGGAAGCCGAGCTCCAGCAGCACGGCGACCCCGGCGATCCGGGCGCCGGCCCGCCGGATGAGCCGCAGGGACGCCTCGGCGGTGCCGCCGGTGGCCAGCACGTCGTCGATCACCAGCACCCGGTCGCCGGGCTCCAGCGCGTCGGCGTGTATCTCGATCTCGGCCGTGCCGTACTCCAGCTCGTACGCCTGGGCGAGCGTCGCCCCGGGGAGCTTGCCGGCCTTGCGGACCGGTACGAAGCCGATTCCGGCGCGGACGGCGGCCGGGGCGGCGAGGATGAAACCGCGCGCCTCCAGGCCCACCACCTTGTCCGCCCGGTGCCGGAGGCACAGCTCGGCGAGCGCCTCGGTGAGCGCGCCGAAGGCCGCGGCGTCGGCGAGCAGCGGGGTGATGTCCTTGAACATCACTCCGGGCTTGGGGTAGTCCGGCACGTCCTGGATGCGGCTGAGCAGCAGTGTGCGCAGCTCCTCGGCGGAGGCCCCGCCGAATCCGTCCGGGCTGTCCGCCGTGGTCTCCGTCGTCTCCGTCATCTCTCAGGCTCCCCCGCTCATCGCCGCTTGCCCGAGGGCCGGCCGCGCCCCCGGTTGCGGGAGGCGGGCTGGCGACGCTGGCCGACGACTCCGGAGGGGGCCGCGGCGGCGTCCTCCAGGGCGGGCGCGTCGTCCTCCTCGGCGGCCGGGTCGGCCGTCTCTGCCTTGGCGGCCGCGGCACGCTTGGCCTTCACCCGCTTGGCCAGGGCCTTCATCCTCGGGTCGCGCCCCTTGAAATCGGCGACCAGCGGGGTCGCGATGAAGATCGAGGAGTACGCACCGGCGGCGAGGCCGACGAAGAGCGCCAGGGAGATGTCGTTGAGCATGCCCGCGCCGAGCAGACCGCCGCCGATGAACAGCAGCGCGCCGACCGGCAGCAGCGCCACGACCGTGGTGTTGATGGACCGCACCAGGGTCGAATTGAGGCTGCGGTTGGCGATCTCGCCGTAGGTGAAGCGGGTCTGCTTGGTGATGTCCTTCGACGCTTCCTTGAGACCGTCGAAGACCACGACGGTGTCGTAGAGCGAATAACCGAGGATGGTCAGCAGACCGATCACCGTGCCCGGGGTGACCTCGAAGCCGACCAGTGCGTAGACACCGACGGTGATGGTGAGGTCGTGGATGAGCGCGATCAGGGCGGCCAGCGCCATCCGCCACTCGAAGGCGATGGCGAGATAGATCACCACCAGCACCATGAAGATCGCCAGACCCTGCCAGGCCTTGCTGGCGATCTGCTCGCCCCAGCTCGGGCCGACCAGCTGGGTGTCGATCTTGCTGGTCTTGACGCCCAGCTCCTTGGCGAGCCCCTCCTGGACCGGCAGGGCCTCCTTGGTGCCCAGCTCGCTGATCTGGATCCGCACGCCGCCCCGGCCGAGCTCCTGGACGACGACGGTGTGGCCGCCGGACGCGTCCTCTGCCGTCTGGCGCAGGTCGGAGGCCGAGACCTTGCTGTTCGGGGTGGTGAAGACCGCGCCGCCGGAGAACTCGATGCCCATGTTCAGGCCGCGCACCGCCAGGCCCACGATGGCCGTGATGGTGATCAGTATCGAGATGCCGTACCAGAGCTTCCGCTTGCCGACGAAGTCGTAGCCGACCTCGCCTCGGTAGAGCCTGGCGCCGAGAGTGCCGAGTCGCGACATCTCACGCCTCCTTCGTGTCGGCGGGGCCGGGGGCGGCGGGACGGCGACGGCGCAGCGGCGGCGTGACCCCGAGGCGCTTGGGGTCCAGTCCGGACCACGAATGGCCGTTCCCGAAGAACGGACGGCGGGCGAGGATCGTCATCAGCGGCTTGGTGAAGAGGAACACCACGGCGACGTCGAGCAGCGTGGTGAGCCCCAGGGTGAAGGCGAAGCCCTGCACCTTGCCGACGGTGACGATGTAGAGCACCGCGGCGGCCAGGAAGGACACGAAGTCGGACACCAGAATGGTGCGCCGGGCCCGCGGCCAGCCGCGCTCGACGGCGGGGCGCAGCGAGCGGCCCTCCCGGATCTCGTCGCGGATCCGTTCGAAGTAGACGATGAACGAGTCGGCGGTGATACCGATGGCCACGATCGCGCCGCAGACCGCAGGCAGGTTCAGCGCGAAGCCGATACCCGGGCCGAGCAGCACCATGATCGTGTACGTCAGGATCGCGGAGACGCCGAGGCTGGCCATGGCCACGAGGGCGAGACCGCGGTAGTAGACGACCAGGTAGATCACGACGAGCGCGAGGCCGATGGCACCGGCGATCAGACCGGCGTCCAGCTGCTCACCGCCGAGCGCGGCGGAGACGGTGGTCTCGTCGGCGATGTCGAAGGACAGCGGGAGCGCGCCGAAGGACAGCACGTTGGCCAGGTCCTCGGAGCTCTGCTGGGTGAAACCGCCGGAGATGGTGGCCCGGCCACCGGTGATGGCGCCCTGGGTGACCTCGGGGTCGGAGACGACCTCGCCGTCCAGGGCGATCGCGAAGCGGTTCTGCGGGGACTGCTGCTTGGTCAGCTCACCGGTGGTCTTGGCGAACTTCTTGGAGCCCTTGCTGTTGAAGTCGAGCTGGACGATCCAGCCCGCCCCGTTCTGGCTCTCGAAGACCGCCGAGGCGTCGTCCACGTCGGTGCCCTCGACCTCGGAGGGGCCGAGGACGAATTTGGCGTCGCCCTTCTGGCTGCAGGCCAGCACCGAGTCGGTCGGCTTGGCGTTGGCCGCCTTCTCGGCCGCCGCGGCGCGTCCGGCCGGCTTGGTGCAGTCCAGCTTCGCGAACTGCTTGGCCAGCTCTTCCTGGCCGCTGGAGCCCGAGGGGCTCTTGGACGGGTCGGGCTTCGGGGTGTTCGACGGCGAGGGGCTCCCGCTGGGCTTCTCGTCGGCCTTCAGGCCCTTGGAGAGGGCCCGCCCCTGGGTGCTGGGGCTGGCGGAGGAGGACGAGGAGGCCGATGACGAGGCGGACGGCGTACCGGACGGCTTGCCGCCCTTGTCGTCGCCCTTGTCCTGGCCCTTGCCGCTGGCGCTGCCGGACGGGCTGGGGGTGGAGTTGGGCTTCTCGGGGGTCTTCTGGCCGCTGGTGGTCGTGACCACCGGCCGGAAGTAGAGCTGGGCGGTGGTGCCGACCTGCTGCCGGGCCTGCTTCGCGTTCGTCCCCTTGGGGATGTTCACGATGATGTGCTTCTCGCCCTGCGTCTGGACCTCGGCCTCGGACACACCCAGACCGTTGACCCGCCGCTCGATGATCCCCACGGCGGTGTTCATGTTGTCCGTGTTGATCGCGTTGGGCTTGCCCGGCTGGTTCTTGGCCTCCAGCGTGAAGCTGGTGCCGCCCGCGAGATCGATGCCCAGTCGCGGCGTGGTGTGACCGGAGACGAACATGCCTCCGGTCAGCGCCGCGATGGCGATCAGGATGACGGCCAAGGGGCGCCCTGGCCTGCCCTGTGACCCGGAGGACCTGCGGCCCTTCTTCGGTGCTGCCACCTTCTCGTATCTCCCTGTCCAACCGCCCCGCATCGGGTGTGCGCGGGGCGGCCACGAAGTCTTGTGGGGACAAGCCCCCGCCGGAGCCTAGACCGTCCAGGGAACCGCGGCGCACCGATCGAGGGCGCGCCGCGGTTCCCGGATGACGGACTTACTTCGCGTCGGTGCCGCCGTCCCGCTTGTCGTCCTCGGAAGTGCTCGCCGCGGCGGCGGCGTCGTCCTTGCCGAGATCGATCTTCTTGACGTCCGTCTCCCCTGCCTCGTCGTCCGCCTCGTCGGCCGCGTCGGCCTTCTCGGCCGCGTCGTCGCCGGCCTGGTCAGCCTTGTCGGCCTTCTTGAACTCGACCTTGTCGGCGGACGAGTCGGCGTCGGCGGCCTCGGTCAGCGAGGAGGCGTCGTCGGGAACGACAGGGGTGTCGTCGGCGTCCTCGTCGGGGTCGATGCCGTGCACGACGCGGTTGTACTCGTCGTCCGGCAGGACGGCTCCCACCGCGTTCTTCGCGTAGATCGCGTGCACGCCCGGGGCCACCTCGAGGAGGACCGTGTCGTCGTGGACCTCCTTGACCGTCGCGTACATGCCGCCGATGGTCCGCACGCCGGAACCCGGCTGCATCTCATTGCGCATCGACTGGGCCTGGCGCTGCTTGTTCTTGGCCGAACGCGTCATCAGGAACATGGCCCCGATAAGCACGATGAACGGCAGGAGAGTCACGATATTCACGGGACGGAAATTCCTTCGCACGACCGCGGGGAGCGGCCTGGTCTACGGGGATGGGTATACCGCACAGTGAGCGGACGGCATACGGACGGCATCGGCGGAGTCTAAGCGAGCCCACGCCAATGGAACAACGCCCGGCGCGGTACCGGGGTTCCTGACCCCGCCATTATTGGTCCTCTACGCCATGATGCAGGGTAAGCGAGCGCTTATGCCTTGCCGCGCCCCGTCCGGCCCGTCATGGCACGTCATGCGCCGTCCTGCCGCGGCCCCGGCTCGTCATGTCCCGAAGAGGCCCGCCTGACCACCGGCGGCGGTCTGCGGCGGTGGGGTGAGCCCCATATGCGCCCAGGCCGCCGGGGTGCCGATCCGCCCCCGGGGGGTACGGGCCAGCAGCCCCTCCCGGACCAGGAAGGGCTCGGCGACCTCCTCCACCGTCTCACGCTCCTCCCCCACCGCGACCGCCAGGGTCGACAGGCCCACCGGCCCGCCGCCGAACAGCTTGAGCAAGGCGCTGAGCACCGCCCGGTCCAGCCGGTCCAGACCGCGCTCGTCCACGTCGTAGACGGCCAGGGCGCTGGCGGCGATCTCGCGGTTGATCACGCCGTCCGCCTTGACCTGGGCGTAGTCGCGCACCCGGCGCAGCAGACGGTTGGCGATCCGGGGGGTGCCACGGGAACGGCCCGCGATCTCGGACGCGCCCTCGGGGTCGATGGTCACGTCGAGCAGCCCGGCGGAGCGGTGGACGACCCGCTCCAGCTCGACCGGGGCGTAGAACTCCATATGGCCGGTGAAGCCGAAGCGGTCGCGCAGCGGCGGCGGCAGCAGCCCGGCCCGGGTGGTGGCGCCGACCAGCGTGAACGGCGGCAGCTCCAGCGGGATGGCGGTGGCCCCGGGCCCCTTGCCGACGATGACGTCGACGCGGAAGTCCTCCATCGCCATGTAGAGCATCTCCTCGGCGGGCCGGGACATCCGGTGGATCTCGTCGAGGAAGAGCACCTCGCCCTCGGTGAGGGAGGAGAGGATCGCGGCCAGATCGCCCGCGTGCTGGATGGCGGGGCCCGAGGTGATCCGGATCGGGGCACCCATCTCGGCGGCGATGATCATCGAGAGGGTGGTCTTGCCCAGTCCGGGCGCGCCGGAGAGCAGCACGTGGTCGGCGGTGCCGCCGCGCTGCCGGGCCGCCTTGAGCACCAGGTCCAGCTGCTCGCGGACCCGCTCCTGCCCGACGAACTCGCCGAGGTCCTTGGGGCGCAGCGCGGCCTCCACCGCCTGGTCGTCGCCGTCGGCGTCGGCGCCCACCAGCCTGCCGTCCGCGCCGGACAGGGCGTCGTCGGCGGTGGCCGGTGGGGTCTCGTCCCAGTTCACTGCGTTTCGCCTCGCGATGTCGTCTCAGGTGGTGCCGCCGGGCGCGGCCTGCCGCGGCCGCGGTGGCTCACCGTGTGCGGTTCAGGGTCTGCAGGGCGGCCCGCAGCAGCTGAGCCACCTGGGGCGTACCGCCCGCGGCCACCGTCTCCTCGGCCCGCGGGGTGACGGCGGCCACCGCCTCGTCGGCCTCCCGGGTGGCGTAGCCGAGGCCGACCAGCGCGGTGTGCAGCTGGTCGCTCCAGCCGGGGGCGGCCGCGGAGCGGGCGCCGGGCACGGCGGAGGCGATCGGCTCGCCGAGCCGGTCCTTGAGCTCCAGCAGCAGCCGCTGCGCCCCCTTCTTGCCGATGCCGGGGACGGCGGTGAGCGCCTTCTCGTCCCCGGTGGACACCGCGAGCCGCAGCGCGTCCGGTGCGTGCACGGCCAGCATGGCCTGGGCCAGCCGGGGGCCGACCCCGCTGGCGGTCTGGAGCAGCTCGAAGACCTGGCGCTCGTCGTCGTCGGCGAAGCCGTAGAGGGTCAGCGAGTCCTCGCGGACGACGAGGGAGGTGGCCAGCCGGGCCGGCCGGCCGACGCGCAGCCCGGCCAGGGTGGCCGGGGTGCACTGGACCGCCATCCCGATTCCGCCGACCTCGATCACGGCGGTGTCCGGGGCGACGGCCGCCACCGGACCGGAGACGAACGCGATCATGAGGTACGGCCTTTCGTGGTGCGCGCGCTGCTCGGGGTGCGGGCGGGGCTCGGCGGGCGGGCGGGACTCGGCGCACGAGCGGGGCTCGTGGTGCGGTGGGCGGCGACGGCCTGCTGGAGGCGGTTGGTCGCGGGGGCCCGCCAGATGTGGCAGATGGCGAGCGCCAGCGCGTCGGCGGCGTCGGCCGGTTTGGGCGGTGCGTCCAGCCGCAGCAGCCGGGTCACCATCGAGCCGACCTGCGCCTTGTCGGCGCGCCCGGATCCGGTGACGGCCGCCTTGACCTCGCTGGGGGTGTGCAGCGCGACCGGCAGCCCGCGGCGGGCCGCGCACAGCATCGCGACGGCGCTGGCCTGCGCGGTGCCCATGACGGTGCGGACGTTGTGCTGGCTGAACACCCGCTCCACGGCGACGAATTCCGGCCGGTGGGCGTCCAGCCACTCCTCGATGCCACGCTCGATGAGGACGAGCCGGTCGGCGGTCGCGGCGTCCGCCCCGGTCCGTACCACCCCGACGCCGAGCATCCGCAGCGGACGGCCCGCGACCCCCTCGACCACGCCGACGCCGCACCGGGTCAGCCCCGGGTCCACGCCCAGCACACGCACCGCGCCCCTCCCCTCACCGCGCTTCGGTCATCTGTTCCTGCGCAGGCTAGCGGCTGCCGCCGACAACGCCCGCGGACAACGCCGACGGGCCGGTGGGGTGCTGCCCCGCCGGCCCGTCGGCGTTGACCGAAGGCGTCGGCCGCCGTGCCGATCCGCCGTCAGGCGTCCACCTTGGCCATGACCTCGTCGGAGACGTCGAAGTTGGCGAAGACGTTCTGCACGTCGTCGCTGTCCTCGAGAGCGTCGATCAGCTTGAAGATCTTGCGCGCGGCGTCTTCCTCGAGCTGGACCTGCATCGTGGGCACGAAGTTGGCATCGGCCGAGTCGTAGTCGATGCCCGCCTCCTGGAGGGCGGTGCGGACCGCGACCAGGTCGGTGGCCTCGCTGATGACCTCGAAGGACTCACCGAGGTCGTTGACCTCCTCGGCGCCCGCGTCCAGGACCGCGCCCAGTACGTCGTCCTCGGCGAGCTCGCCCTTGGGGACGATGACGACGCCCTTACGGTTGAACAGGTATGACACGGAGCCCGGGTCGGCCATCGAGCCACCGTTGCGCGTCATGGCGACGCGGACGTCGGAGGCCGCGCGGTTGCGGTTGTCGGTCAGACACTCGATGAGGACGGCCACGCCGCTGGGGCCGTAGCCCTCGTACATGATCGTCTCGTACTCGGCGCCACCGGCCTCGAGACCGGCACCACGCTTGACCGCGCTGTCGATGTTCTTGTTCGGGACCGAACTCTTCTTCGCCTTCTGGATGGCGTCGAAGAGCGTCGGGTTGCCCTCCGGGTCGGCACCGCCCATCCGGGCCGCGACCTCGACGTTCTTGATCAGCTTCGCGAAGAGCTTGCCGCGCTTGGCATCGATCACGGCCTTCTTGTGCTTCGTCGTAGCCCATTTAGAGTGGCCGGACATCCGCCTGTCTCCTTCGCGTAACCCATTGCTGTACGAACGCCTGAGATCCTACCGGGATCGGCCCAGCCCGCGGCGAGGTCTCCCACCGCCATCCTCGACGGAGCGCTACGCGCGCCGCACCATCTCGACGAAGAGTCGGTGGACCCGGTGGTCGCCGGTCAGCTCGGGGTGGAACGAGGTCGCCAGGACATTGCCCTGCCGGACGGCGACGGTGTGCCCGTCGAACGTCGCGAGCACCTCGGCACCGCCGCCCACGGACTCGACCCACGGCGCGCGGATGAAGACCCCCTCGACCGGGCCGTCCTCGATGCCCTGGATGTCGACCTCGGCCTCGAAGGACTCGTTCTGACGGCCGAAGGCGTTACGGCGCACGATCATGTCGATGCCGCCGATGGTCTCCTGGTCGTCCCGGCCGTCGAGGATCTTGTCCGCGAGCATGATCATGCCCGCGCAGGTACCGTACACCGGCATCCCGGCCCGGACCCGCTCGCGCAGCGGCTCCAGCAGCCCGAAGATGACCGCCAGCTTGGACATGGTGGTCGACTCGCCCCCGGGGATCACCAGGGCCGCGACCTCGGCGAGCTCCTCGGGCCTGCGGACCTGCCGGGGGGTGGCCCCGGCCGCGGTGAGCGCGGCGAGATGCTCGCGGACATCGCCCTGGAGGGCGAGCACACCGATCACGGGGGCGTCGGGGGTGGACGCCGGTATGGACGACGTAGTCACGGAAGCGAAGACCTCTCGAACGTCAGGGGCACCACGCGCCGGGCCGCTGGGCCGGGGCGCGTGGTGCCATGTGGTGCCGTACGGGCGCCGGTTACCAGCCGCGGCTGGCGTAGCGCTCGGACTCGGGGAGGGTGTCGCAGTTGATGCCGACCATGGCCTCGCCGAGGTTCCGGGACGCCTCCGCGATGACCTTGGGGTCGTCGTAGAAGGTGGTGGCCTTCACGATCGCGGCGGCGCGCTTGGCCGGGTCGCCCGACTTGAAGATGCCGGAGCCCACGAAGACGCCCTCGGCGCCGAGCTGGCGCATCAGCGCGGCGTCGGCCGGGGTGGCGACGCCACCGGCGGAGAACAGCACGACCGGCAGCTTGCCGGTCCGCGCGATCTCGGCGACCAGCTCGTACGGGGCGCGGATCTCCTTGGCGGCCGCGTAGAGCTCATGGTTGTCCAGGCCGCGCAGCCGGGCGATCTCGCCCTTGATCTGACGCAGGTGGCGCACGGCCTCGACGACGTTGCCGGTACCGGCCTCCCCCTTGGAACGGATCATGGCCGCACCCTCGGCGATCCGGCGCAGCGCCTCGCCCAGGTTGGTGGCTCCGCAGACGAACGGGGTGGTGAAGGACCACTTGTCGCTGTGGTTGACCTCGTCGGCCGGGGTGAGCACCTCGGACTCGTCGATGTAGTCGACACCGAGCGACTGCAGCACCTGCGCCTCGACGAAGTGGCCGATCCGCGACTTGGCCATCACCGGGATGGAGACGGCGTCGATGATGCCCTCGATCATGTCCGGGTCGGACATCCGGGCCACGCCGCCGTCCTTACGGATGTCGGCAGGCACCCGCTCGAGGGCCATGACCGCGACGGCTCCGGCGTCCTCGGCGACCTTGGCCTGCTCGGGGGTGACGACGTCCATGATCACGCCACCCTTGAGCTGCTCGGCCATACCGCACTTGACGCGGGCGGTGCCGGTCGCGGGGGCGTCGGAGTTGGACGTGCTGGCGGGCGTGATGGACACGGTTTGACCTCACTCGATAATGAAAAGTGCGATGAGCCCATCGTAGGGCCGTTCGATACCGATACATGACCCGGCCATCCGGTCCAGGTCACGAGCGTGTGTGCTACACGAATGACAAAACCGCGTCGAGGCGGGGAGCGGCAAGGGCCAATCAAAGGCCGGTGGCTCGAACCGACCGGTGAATCCTCGGTACGCGAAGGCTCGGTACGCGAAAGGCGGTCGCCCCCTCGGCACAGGGCCCCTCAGCGCTCGGCTTCCTCGGTGCCCGGCACCCGCCCGAGCGCCGCCGGCGGCTCGTCGTCCATCTCGAAGGCGAGCGGGAACGGAGCGTGGCCCGCCAGCCGGAACCAGCGCACCGTCCGATGGCGGCGCAGCGCCCGCGCCGCGCGCACCGCGTCGTTGTGGAACCGCCGGGCCATCGGCACCCGCCTTACCGCCTCCGTGAGCTCCCCCAGCGCGTCCTCGCCGCCCGGCGCCACCCGTACCGCCTCGGCCTGGGCACTGTCCTCGAAGACGGCCCGCAGCGCCTGGCTCAGCTCGCTCTCGGCGACCTCGCGCTGCTCCTCCTCGGACTGCCGGGCGGCGTGCGCGGCCTGGTACAGCACGATCGAGGCGGCGGGATCGAGCACTCCGGCGGTGCCCAGCTCCTGGGCGACGGAAGCACGCCGCAGCAGCTGCGCGTCCAGCGCGGCCCGTGCCGCGTCCAGACGGCTGTGCAGCCGGTCGAGGCGTCCCGCGGTCCAGCTCAGATAGACGGCGATGACGACCAGTACGACCGCGATCCAGATCAAGGTGCTCACGGCCCGCCACGCTACCGCCTGCCGCCCCCGGCGTCCGGAGCGGAGCCCTCAGCCGGGGCCGCCGCGCGCGGCGGTCCGCGGCGCCTCCGCGTGGAGCCATCAGCCACGACGGCGCCGCAGTCGGCCGACGACGCATCGCGACACTTCCCGCGGAGCGCTCAGGCCCTGTCCGGCAGATCTTCGCGGGCCCGCGACACCTGGCACGGCGCCCCCAGCTACCGCTGGGAGGTGCCCGCTACACCAGACGCCGCGGGCCCCGCGGCGTCAGCCGCTGATGTCACAGGCGCGAAGATCCGCCGGACAGGGCCTAGTCCCTCGCGAGCCCCAGCCGTGCCCACAGCCGCGTACGGTCGTCGGCGGCCACCGACGCCGCCCCGTCCGTCACCGTCTCGTAGACGGCGAGGACGTCCGCCCCCACCGTCGACCAGTCGAAGCGCCGTACGTGCCGGCTGCCCCGCTCCCGCAGCTCGGCCAGCCGCTTCTCGTCGCCCAGCAGCCGCACCGCGGCCGCCGCCAGGGCGTCGGCGTCCTCGTTGGCGAACAGCTCACCCGCCGCTCCCCCGTCCAGCACCTGGGCGAACGCGTCCAGATCGCTGGCGAGGACCGCGGCGCCCGCCGACATGGCCTCGACGAGGATGATGCCGAAGCTCTCGCCGCCCGTATTGGGCGCGATGTAGACATCGACGCTGCGCAGCAGCCGCGCCTTGTCCTCGTCGCTGACCATCCCCAGGAACTCCACGCGCTCCCGCAGCGGCGCGGGCAGATCGGCCACGGCCTCCTTCTCGTCACCGCGCCCGGCGATCAGCAGCCGCGCCCCGGGGCGGGCCTCGAAGATCTTCGGCAGGGCGCGCATCAGCACCGGCAGCCCCTTACGGGGCTCATCGATCCGGCCCATGAAGCCGATCGTCTCCCCCTGCCACTCCTCCTTCGGCTCGGCGTCGGCGAAGAAGTCCACATCGACGCCGTTGGGGATGACCACCGCGTCCCCGCCCAGGTGCTCCACCAGCGTCCGGCGCGCGTACTCGCTCACCGCGATCCGCGCGCTGATCTTCTCCAGCGCCGGCTGGAGGATCGGATACGCCGCGATCATGGCCCGGGAGCGCGGATTGGAGGTGTGGAACGTCGCGACGATCGGCCCCTGGGCCGCCCAGCAGGCCAGCAGCCCCAGCGAGGGCGAGGTGGGCTCGTGGATGTGGATGACGTCGAAGGCGCCGTCGTGCAGCCAGCGGCGCACCCGCGCGGCCGACAGGAACCCGAAGTTCAGCCGGGCCACCGAGCCGTTGTACGGCACCGGCACCGCGCGCCCGGCGGAGACCACGTACGGCGGCAGCGGCGTCTCGTCGTCCGCCGGGGCCAGCACGGAGACCTGGTGGCCGCGCCGGATCAGATGGTCGGCCAGATCTCGGATATGGAACTGGACGCCGCCTGGGACATCCCAGGAGTACGGGCAGACGATCCCGATCCTCAAGGCTTCTCCGTTTCAGGGCGCCCAGGGCTTCCGGGGCCCTCGGGACTTCCCGCGCTTCCGGGACCGCGGTCCAGGTCCGCGAGCCACAGCCGCTGCAGCATGTGCCAGTCCTCCGGGTGCTCGGAGATCCCCGAGGCGAAGGCGTCGGCAATCTCCTGGGTCATGACGGCGGTCCGCTCCTCGCGGTTCCCGTCCCCGGGCGCCTCGACGGGCGGATGCACCCGCCCCCGCATCACCGGCGACTCGTCGTACCAGAGGGTCACCGGCAGCAGCAGGGCGCCGGTCTGGAGGGCGAGCGCGGCGGGCCCGGCCGGCATCTTCGCCCGCTCGCCGAAGAACGACACCTCCACGCCCGAGGCGGACAGATCGCGGTCGGCGACCAGGCACACCAGACCGCCCGAGCGCAGCCGCCGCGCCAGCGTCCCGAAGGCGCTCCCGCCCTGGTGCGGCAGCACCTCCATGCCCAGCCCCTCGCGGTAGGCCACGAACCGGTCGTACAGCGACTCCGGCTTCAGCCGCTCCGCGACCGTGGTGAAGGGCACCCCCAGATGGGTGGTCACCCAGGCCCCGGCGAGGTCGTAGTTGCCCATGTGCGGCAGCGCCAGGATCACGCCCCGGTCCTCGGCGAGACCGTCCACCAGATAGTGCACGTCCTTGACGTCGAAGCCGCCCCGTATCCGCTCCGGGCTCCACGCCGGAAGCCGGAAGGACTCCATCCAGTAGCGCAGGTACGAGCGCATGCCCGCCCGCGACAGCTCGGCCAGCCGCCGGGGCGAGGCGTCCGGCACCACGCGCGCCAGGTTGGCCTCCAGGCGCAGCACGCCCTTGCCGCGCCGCTTCCACGTCTGGTCGGCGATGCGCTGCCCGAGGCGCACTGCGACCGGCTCCGGGAGCTTCTTGACCACGCTCCAGCCGAGTCCGTACAGCGCGTCGGTCAGCCTCTCCTTCACCGCGCCTCGCCCCCCTGGGGCACCGTCCGCTCCCCGGCGTCCGCCTCGGCGGCCTCCCGGCGCACCGTCACCACCCGCTGGACGAGGGTCACCGCGCTGCCGACGGCCACGATCCACAGCGCGATCGGGAGCAGGATCTCGATATGGGGCACGCCGAACTTGTGCAGCCCCGAGAGGCCGCACGCCACCAGCGAGATCACCAGCCGCTCGGCACGCTCCACCAGCCCGTTGACGTTCACCGGCAGGCCGATGCTCTCGCCGCGGGCCTTGGTGTACGAGACCACCTGGCCGCTGGCGAGGCAGAAAATCGTCACCGCACACAGCACATTGTCGTCCCCGCGGCCCGCGTACCACAACGTCAGACCGCCGAAGATCGCGCCGTCGGCCACCCGGTCCAGCGTGGAGTCGAGGAACGCCCCCCAGCGGCTGGAGCGCCCCAGCTGCCGCGCCATATTGCCGTCGACCAGGTCGGAGAAGACGAACAGCGTGATGACGACGGTGCCCCAGAAGAACTCCCCGCGGGGATAGAAGACCAGTGCGCCCGCGCACACGCCGGCGGTGCCGGTAAGGGTCACCGCGTCGGGGCTGACCCCGAGACGGATCAGCAGAGCGGCGAACGGTGTGAGAACACGCGTGAAGAATGCACGCGCGTACTTGTTCAGCATGGCCTTCCCGGGGGGTCGAAACGGGCCGGGTGGTCAAGAGGCCACCGGCGCGCCCATCGTAGCCAGGCCCCGGAGGGGCACCGTGCACCTGTCGGACGGCTCCGCGACCCCGCGCGTGGTACGGCCGCATGTGTGACGTATGGACGCACCGTTACAGGGGTGGAAAGCTCGAAGTATCGCAAGGTGTCGACCGGGAGGCGAGACACATGGGCGAGAAGATGAGTACACACCCAGGGGCCGCCGGAAGGGCAGTGGCGGCCGACCGGCCCAGCTCCCTGCGGAATGTGGTTCTGGTCGGCCACAGTGGGACCGGAAAGACGACGCTGGTGGAGGCCCTCGCACTGGCGACGGGCGCGGTCAACCGGGCAGGCAGGGTCGAGGACGGCGGCTGTCTCTCGGACTACGACGATATCGAGCACCGGCAGCAGCGTTCGATCCAGCTGTCGCTGGTCCCCGTCGAATGGGGCGGGATGAAGATCAATCTCCTGGACACCCCGGGCTATGCCGATTTCGTCGGGGAACTCAGGGCCGGTCTGCGAGCGGCGGACGCGGCCCTTTTCGTTGTCTCGGCCGCCCAGGACGCCCTGGGCATCACCGGGGCCACCCGCATGATCTGGGACGAGTGCGCCGCGGTCGGAATGCCGCGGGCCATCGTGATCACCCACCTCGAAGCGGCCCGCGCCAGCTTCGAGGACATGACCGAGCTGTGCCGGGACAGCTTCGGCGGCGACGACCCCGACGCCGTGCTGCCGCTGTACCTGCCGCTGCGCGGCGAACCGGAGCCGGACGGGCACGCCCCCGTGACCGGCCTCATCGGGCTGCTCACCCAGCGGGTCTTCGACTACTCCTCGGGGGTGCGCACCGAATCACCGCCCCGGGAGGACCAGCTGCCGCTGGTCGAGGAGGCCCGCGGCCGGCTCATCGAGGGGATCATCGCCGAGAGCGAGGACGAGACCCTCATGGACCGCTATCTCGGCGGTGCGGAGATCGACGTCAAGACGCTGATCGAGGACCTGGAGAAGGCCGTCGCACGCGGCAGCTTCCACCCCGTGCTGGCGGCGGCGCCCGCCGCGGCGGGGTCCAAGCAGGGCCTGGGCACCGTCGAACTGCTGGACCTGGTGACCGGCGGCTTCCCGTCCCCGCTGGAGCGCGAGACGCCCGACGTCACCACCCCGCAGGGCACCGCGCGCCCGCCGCTGAGCTGCGACCCGGACGGTCCGCTGGCCGCCGAGGTGGTCAAGACCTCATCCGATCCGTATGTCGGCCGGATCTCCCTGGTGCGGGTCTTCTCCGGCACCCTCCGCCCCGACGAGACCGTCCATGTGTCCGGACACGGTCTGGAGGACCGCGGCCATGAGGACCACGACGTGGACGAGCGGGTCGGTGCCCTGTCCGCGCCCTTCGGCAAACAGCAGCGCACCCTCCCCCAGGCCATCGCGGGCGATCTGGCGTGCGTGGCCAAGCTGACCCGCGCCGAGACCGGGGACACCCTCTCGGCCAAGGACCAGCCGCTCCTGATGGAGCCCTGGCAGATGCCCGATCCGCTGCTGCCGGTGGCCATCCAGGCGCACAGCAAACCGGACGAGGACAAGCTGTCGCTGGGCCTGTCCCGGCTGGTCGCCGAGGACCCGACGATGCGTCTGGAGCAGAACCCGGACACCCATCAGGTGGTGCTGTGGTGTCTGGGCGAGGCGCATATGGACGTCGCGCTGGAGCGGCTGCGCAGCCGGTACGGCGTCCAGGTGGACGCGGTACCGTACAAGGTCTCGCTGCGCGAGACCTTCGGGGCGAAGTCGGCCGGGCGCGGCCGCCATGTCAAGCAGTCCGGAGGGCACGGCCAGTACGCGATCTGCGAGATCGAGGTGGAGCCGCTGCCGGAGGGTTCGGGCATCGAGTTCGTGGACAAGGTCGTGGGCGGCGCGGTGCCCCGGCAGTTCATCCCGTCCGTCGAGAAGGGCGTGCGCGGCCAGGCCTCGCGCGGTGTCGCCGCCGGGTACCCCCTGGTCGATGTGCGGGTCACGCTGCTGGACGGCAAGGCGCACTCGGTGGACTCCTCCGACGCCGCCTTCCAGACGGCGGGAGCGCTCGCGCTGCGCGAGGCGGCCGCCGACGCCCGGATCGACCTGCTGGAACCGGTGGTGGAGGTGGGCGTGCTGGTCTCGGACGACTATGTCGGCGCCGTCATGAGCGATCTGTCCGGCCGGCGCGGCCGGGTCGTCGGCACCGAACAGTCCGGCGGCGGACAGACCTTGATCAGGGCGGATGTACCTGAGATCGAGATCGGTCGGTACGCGGTCGATCTGCGATCGCTTTCGCATGGCACGGGGCGGTTCAGCCGCTCCTACGCCCGGCATGAGCCGATGCCCCACCAGCTGGCCGAGCGGATGCGCGAACAAGTCGCCGCGGAGGCGTAGTTCACGACCCGTCCGTGGGGTAGTCCACGGCCCGTGCATGGGGTGGTCCACGCCCCGTGCACGGGGTGGTTCACGCCCTGTCCATGGGGTAGTTCACGGCCATGTCACGGCCCGTCCGTGGCGTAAGTCACGGCCCGCCCGCCCCAACCGCGCCGGGGCGGGCGGACCTCCGCCGTGGGCCGTCCACCGGCGGTTCCGCGGGCGGTCTTCTCCACGAGGGTTTTCCACAGGCCGCACACGCCCTGGCGACAGGCGGTGCACACCCCGGATACGCTGAGGTCGCAGCGCAAGAGCGTGCCGTATTGGGGGCGTTGGTGACGGACGGATTCGACTTCAGTCCCGGGGCGCAGGTTCCCCTGTCGGGAGCGGCGGGACAGACAGCGGCGACGCAGGCCCTTGCGTCGGCCGCCTACCGCGACGACCCCGTGGCAAAGTTGCTCGACGCCAATTCGGAGTGGACGGTCTCGGAGGTCAAGAAGCCGAGGATCTCGCTCTTCGAGCCGAATCTGGGCGAGGCGTTCGCACGCGCCGTCCAGACCAGAATGCTCGGCGGCGGCCGGGGCCAGGTGATCCAGTCCTTCGGCATAGAGCCCCAGACGGTGGTCGAGCACTGTCTGGCCGCCAACCGCATCCGCAAGACCCGTGACGCCCGGCTCACCGCCGTCATGGTGATCTTCGGGCTGCTGTTCCTGCCCGGAGTGCTGCTCTGGCTCGGCGCCTTCCAGCTGCGCCGCTCGGTCGCCGGTGCCCAGGACAAGCGGATGGGCGCGCTCGGCACGGCGCTGCTGGTGGCGCTCGGCGTGATGGTCGTCATCTTCCTGATCAAGCTGCCCTTCGGGGGCTTCTGGGGGATCTATCTCCGGGGCGTCGTGGTAGCCCCGATCATCGGCTGGTACATCGCCAAGCAGATCTGCGAGCGCACCGCCAAGGACCTCCGGGACTCCTGGGGCGGGCTGCTCTCCGGCGGCGGCGTCGGCGCCAAGGTGCCCGAGACGGTGCCCAACCACCCGGG
Organism: Streptomyces endocoffeicus; assembly: GCF_016741935.1. GTDB lineage: Bacteria > Actinomycetota > Actinomycetes > Streptomycetales > Streptomycetaceae > Streptomyces > Streptomyces endocoffeicus. Next base: position 129,682 of record NZ_JAERRG010000014.1, read on the forward strand.
CCAGACCGCTGCCGAGGAGCTCCGCAAGGCGCTCCACAAGCTCACCGCCGAGCAGCACAGCAATGTGGTCTTCTACGCCGGTCCCAAGGGCATATTGGGCATGGGCACCCGCTGGGGCAGCTGGCAGCTGGCCGAGGACCTGGTCTCGGCCGATCCCGACAAGGAGATCGACCCCTTCCGCAGCTGGGACGTCATACGGGCGATCCATGACCAGCTGCGCATGCTGGAGCGCACCCCGCTGCACACCGGCGGCTTCCCCACCCCCTCCGTGCGCCACTGGGTGGTCTCGCCGATCGGCGAGGGGGCCAAGGCGGTCGAGCGCGGCGGCACCTCCGAGGAGGAGGGCTTCCAGATAAAGGGCGTCGATCTCCAGCGGATCTGCGACACGCAGCAGTTCGGCGCCGGTGACCGGCACTATCTGGGTGTGCAGTTCGTGCTCTGGGACGGCCAGTTGGTGATCACCCTGATGATCACGGTGACCCTGCTGCACAAGACGCTGCGGATCGAGGTCACCGGGCATGCGCTGGGGCCGATACATCCGCTGTTCCACAACAAACCGTCGGCGCCCAGCAAGACGGTCGCCAAGACCTTCCGGTTCTGGGAGACCAAGTCCATCCCGCTGCCGCTGGTGAACACGAAGGAGGTCGTGCGGCTGACCGCGCGCGCCCCCTTCACCTGGTACCCGCCGATACTCGACCACCTCGGGGGCAAACTGGTCCTGCCCGAGCCGTTCGGTCTGCGGCACGCCTGGGCGGACAAGCCCTGGCGCCACCGCTTCATGGCGGACGACGCGCTGCGCGCCGCCACCCCCGTGCTGCGGGTGGTCCATGAGGCGGCCATCGGGGTGCTCAAGCACCACGGTGTGGACACCGAGCGCTTCGGCAACCGCTCGCTGGCCCTCAGCGGCCAGGTCCAGGACGTGGCCCCGAAGAAGGCCGATCTGTACGACGCGTAAGGGCACGACGTGTCGGGGCACGACGCGTAAGGCAGACGCAACGGGTCGGGCCCTGGCCACACGGCCGGGGCCCGACCCTGAGCGGCCGCTAGGCCCCCGGCCGGGGCCAGGCGTCGGCGAGCAACCGGCGGGTGTCGGCGAGGAGTTGCGGCAGCACCTTGGTGCTGCCGATCACGGGCATGAAGTTGGTGTCCCCGCCCCAGCGCGGCACCACATGCTGATGCAGATGCGCCGCGATCCCGGCACCGGCCACGGTCCCTTGGTTCATGCCGATGTTGAAACCGTGCGCACCCGAGGCGGTACGCAGCGCGGTCATGGCGGCCTTGGTGTACTCCGCGAGCTCCACCGTCTCCTCGGCGGTGAGGTCGGTGTAGTCGGCGATATGCCGGAACGGGACGACCATGAGATGGCCGCCGGTGTACGGATACAGATTGAGCACGGCGTAGACGGACTCGCCGCGAGCGATGATCAAGCCGTCCTCATCGGACTTCTCCGGAATGGAGCAGAACGGACAGCCATCGCCCGCGCCCGGGCCGGTCGGCTTGTTCTCCCCCTGGATGTAGGCCATCCGATGGGGCGTCCACAGGCGCTGGAACGCGTCAGGCGTCCCCACTCCGATCTGCTGTTCCGGCTCACTCGTCATGCGGGCCAGCATATTCGCCCCGCAGGGGTGAGGAAGAGCCGAGGGGCGGCCCTGGTCAGGGCCGCCCCTCGGAATCCTAGCCTCCGTGGAGACCGCTACTGGATCAGACCTGGATCCGGCGCTCCACGGCGTCGGCGATCTCGGTCAGCGCCTGGTCGATCGGGATGCCGTTCTTCTGCGAGCCGTCGCGGTAGCGGAAGCTCACCGCACCGTTCGCGACATCCTCGTCACCGGCGATCACCATGAACGGGACCTTGGCCTTCTGCGCGTTCCTGATCTTCTTCTGCATCCGGTCCGAGGACGAGTCCACCTCCATCCGCAGACCCTTCGCCTTGGCCTGCGCGGCGAACTCCTCCAGGTACGGCACATGGGTGTCGCCGATCGGGATGCCGACCGCCTGGACCGGGGCGAGCCACACCGGGAAGGCGCCCGCGTAGTGTTCCAGCAGCACCGCGAAGAAGCGCTCGATCGAGCCGAAGAGCGCCCGGTGGATCATGACGGGCTGCTGGCGGGAGCCGTCCGCGGCCGTGTACTCCAGGTTGAACCGGGCCGGCTGGTTGAAGTCGACCTGGATGGTCGACATCTGCCAGGTGCGGCCGATCGCGTCCCGGGCCTGGACCGAGATCTTGGGGCCGTAGAAGGCCGCGCCGCCCGGGTCCATGACCAGCTCCAGGCCCTGCTTCTCGGCGGCCTTGCGCAGCTCCTCGGTGGCCTCTTCCCACTGATCGTCGCTGCCCATGAACTTGTCGGAGTCGTCCCGGGTGGACAGCTCCAGATAGAAGTCGCTCAGGCCGTAGTCGCGGAGCAGGTCCAGCACGAAGGTGAGCAGATTGTCCAGCTCATCGGCCATCTGCTCCTTGGTGCAGTAGATGTGCGAGTCGTCCTGGGTGAAGCCCCGGGCCCGGGTCAGGCCGTGGACGACGCCGGACTTCTCGTAGCGGTAGACCGTGCCGAACTCGAAGAGCCGCAGCGGCAGCTCGCGGTAGGACCGCCCGCGCGCCCGGAAGACCAGGTTGTGCATCGGGCAGTTCATGGCCTTGAGGTAGTAGTCCTGGCCCTCGAACTCCATGGGCGGGAACATGCCGTCCATGTAGTGCGGCAGATGGCCGGAGGTCTCGAAGAGCTTGGCCTTGGTGATGTGCGGGGTGTTGACGAACTCGTACCCCGCCTCCTCGTGCCGCTTGCGCGAGTACTGCTCCATCTCCTTGCGGATCACACCACCCCGGGGGTGGAAGACCGCGAGGCCCGAGCCCAGCTCGTCGGGGAAGGAGAACAGGTCCAGCTCCGCGCCCAGCTTGCGGTGGTCGCGCTTCTCGGCCTCGGCGAGGAAGTCCAGGTACGCCTTCAGCTCGTCCTTGGTCGGCCAGGCGGTGCCGTAGATCCGCTGGAGCTGGGGGTTCTTCTCGCTGCCCCGCCAGTACGCGGCGGCGCTGCGCATCAGCTTGAAGGCCGGGATGTTGCGCGTGGTCGGCAGGTGCGGACCGCGGCACAGGTCCTTCCAGCACAGCTCGCCGGTCTTGGCGTCGAGGTTGTCGTAGATGGTCAGCTCGCCCGCGCCGACCTCGGCGGACGCGCCCTCGGCGGCGTCCGCGGCCGATCCCTTGAGCCCGATCAGCTCCAGCTTGTACGGCTCGGCGGACAGCTCCTCGCGCGCCTCCTCGTCGGTGACCGCGCGGCGGGAGAACCGCTGCCCCCGCTTCTGGATCTCCTGCATCTTCTTCTCGATGCGCTTGAGATCGTCCGGGTGGAACGGGGTCTCGACGTCGAAGTCGTAGTAGAAGCCGTCCTTGATCGGCGGGCCGATGCCCAGCTTCGCCTCCGGGAACAGCTCCTGCACCGCCTGGGCCATCACATGCGCGGTGGAGTGGCGCAGGATGTCCAGACCGTCCTGGCTGGTGATCTCCACCGGCTCGATCTCGTCGCCCTCGGCCGGCCGGTACGCCAGGTCCTTGAGCTGCCCGCCCACGCGCACGGCGACGATCGAGCGGTCGCCGGTGAAGAGGTCCGCCGTCGTAGTGCCCGTGGCCACCACGCGTTCTTCCCGCTCGGAATCGCGTTGGATGATCACACGGACGTCTGACACCGGTCTCTCCTGACTGATGGATGGCTCCCCGCGGCGAATGCCGCGCAGCGTGAATCGTACCGAGCCGACGGGCGGGACCGCGAAACGGTTGTGGACGCCGCCAGCGCCGCCGTCACCGCCCGGGGTGACGGCCGCCGGACGCCGTCACCGCCCGGGATCACGGTCACCGGACGCCGTCACCACGCGCGAGGGCCGTCGGACGGACGCCGTCACCGCCCGGGGCGGCCCCCGCCCGACGCCATCACGAGCTCGGGCGGCGGCGGTCAGGGGCCGCCGCCGCACGCCTCCTCGAAGAAGTCCAGGTTCTCCTGGAGCGACTTGACCAGCCGGTCCCGCTCGGCCTCGTCCACCTGGACCGGGGTGACGCCGCCGGCCCCGCTGAGCCGCCGGAAGCCGCCGCGGCTCTCCAGCCGCCCCCGCACCCGGATCGGCAGCCCCACCAGATGGGCATGGCCGGCGATGCGGTAGTCCTCCTCGTCCAGGGTGATCCGCACCTGCGCGACCTCCGCCCCGGAGAGCACCCGCAGCCGTAGCGTCCCGGGACCGCCGGGGCCGGTACGGCGCAGCCGCACCACCGCACCGGTGAGGCACACGGGAACGGACGGCTCATCCCGGACATAGCGGACACCCGCCTCCCTTAACCCCGGGAGATCGCCGGGCGAGAACTCCACCGGATCGGGCCGGGCGGCGAACCCCGGCGGCGGACCGGCGGCCGGTGACCACTCCAGCGCCACCCGCGCCCCCTCCGTGCCCTGGACCAGCCCGATCACCGCCTCGGTCAGCTCCCGGCTGGCACCCGCCGCGACCGCAGCGTCATACGCCTCCATGCCGCCGGTCGTCCGGTGGTAGTCGGCGGCGTCCCGGAGGGCGTACAGCGCGCGCAGCAGGGTGACGGCGGTGGCGCGGCCGTCCTCCTCGACGGGCACGAAGACGGTCAGCTCACGGCCGCCGGACTCGGCGCCCGGGGGCCCGGTCAGCACCCGCTCCAGGGATGCCTCGGCGGCGCGGCGGTGCCGGGCACCGTAGTAGCCCGCGCGGCCGCGGGCGGCGAGCGCTCCGGCCAGCAGGGTGTCCCGGGCGGCGGCGCGCAGCCGCTCCTGCGCGGTCCAGGCGGAGGTGCCGCCGGGGGATTCGGGCACCTCGCGCCGCCAGCGGATCTCGTCGCTGGGCACGGCGAGGCCGGTGAGCACCTCGCGGGCGGAGGGGGCGGCGCTGCGGCTGAGCGCCATCAGCGCCTCGCCGAGCAGATCGCCGCTGTCGGGGAAATCCCGGCTCTCGGGCACCAGCAGGCTGGTGCCTCCCGCGAGCCGGCCCGGCGGGGTCCAGCGGGCATAAGCCCCCGGGGTGCCGCCGCGGCGGCGCCAGCCGTGCCGGGCGAGCAGGGCGCCGAGGACGGCCGGATCCACCTCGTCGGGGCGCGGGACCGACAAGGGTGCCGGGTCGTCCTGGGGCCATGGTCGGTCCATCACGGTCTCCCTCCCGCCCCGACCCGGGTCATGATCTCGCAGAGCGCGCGGTCGTCGAAGATCCGCGAGGTCGGGATCCGCACGGTGGTCCGGCGGCGGCCCGTGACCGCGTGGCCGGCCAGATTGATCCAGTAGCAGCAGTGGCGCAGGGACAGGCGGTCATGCCCGGCTCGCAGCCAGTCCTCCTGGCCGCGCGGCACGATCATCACCACGAGGATCTTGTGCACGGAGACCGGGCTGCGGGCCAGCTTGACCAGGTGGTCGTTGTCGAGCGTGAAGGCGAAGGTCGGCCCCGGAGGGTCCGGCGCGATCTGGTACGTGGCCTTGAGCTGCACCTTGATGGTGACCTCGTCGTCCACGGCGTGGCCGCGGGCGCTGTGGCTGACGTGCCAGTCGATGCCGTGGTCGGGGAAGGGCTGGGCCAGTGAGCAGCCCGCGGCGGCGGCCACCGCGTGCAGATAGCCCACCTGAAGGGTCTCCATACAGGCGGTGGTGGCGATTTGGCCACGCACGGGAGGTGATCCGCTCAGGGCAAGGCCGCTCGCCGTCGGGGCCGGGTCGGGTGTTGCGAGCGTCATGTCCGTGACGCCTTCCGGTCGTCGCCGGCTTCGTACACCTGTGTTGTCTCCGCGTCAGGACCTCGGCAAACAGCGGCGGTTCGAGGTCCTCCCTCCGGGTATCACCTGGTCGGGGCGGGATCAGATGTCATCGAGGGGAAATGCACGAGGAGTTGAGGCCATGCCGTCCTGGTTCGAAGGGCCGCTCGCCGCCTTTGACACGGAGACCACGGGTGTCGATGTCGAGCATGACCGGATCGTATCGGCGGCCCTGGTGGTGCAGCGTGGGACCGGAAGTCTGCCGGAGATCCGGCGCTGGCTGGTGAGTCCGGGCGTGCCGGTGCCGCCGGCCGCCACCGAGATACACGGTCTGACCGACGCTCATCTCCAGCGGCACGGCAGATGGCCGGCGCCGGTGGTGGACGAGGTGGCGCGGGCGATAGCGGAGCAGGTCACCCGGGGCACCCCGCTGGTGATCATGAACGCGCCGTTCGATCTGACCCTGCTGGACCGGGAGTTGAAGCGGCATCGCAACTCCAGTCTGGCGGGCTATCTTTCGCTGCGCTCCATGACCGTTCTGGATCCGCGGGTGCTGGACAAGCATCTGGACCGCTATCGCAAGGGCCGCCGCACCCTGATCGATCTGTGTGAGCACTACGGCGTGGAGCTGACCGGCGCGCATGACGCGGCGGCGGACGCGGCGGCCGCACTGCATGTCGTACGGGCGGTGGGCCGCCGGTTCGCCTCCCGTCTGGAGACGCTCACGCCCGCCGAGCTGCACGCCCGCCAGACGGTCTGGTACGCGGCGCAGGCCCGGGGGCTGCAGGCGTGGTTCGCGCTCAACGGCTCGGACGAGGTCTGCGATCCGGCCTGGCCGCTGCGGCCGGACCTGCCGGCCGCGGCCTGATATTTCGAACCCGGCGCGCGCTCGACCACTCGGGTGTGGCGTCAGACCCGGCGGAGCGAGAAGGGGTGGCCGGCCGGGTCGGAGTAGATCCGTACGTCGCGCAGGCCACCGTTGTTCTTGGTGTCCAGCGGCCGCGCGCCCAGGTCGACGACCTGGCGCTCCGCGGCGTCCACGTCCTCCACCAGCAGGTCCAGATGGGCCTGCTGGGAGTCGTCCGGCCGTGGCCAGCTCGGCGGGGCGAAGCCGTGGTCCCGCAGGAAGGCCATCCGCGATCCGCCGGGTGCGACGATCTCGACCCGGTCGGGGGTGGTCAGCGGCTGGATCTCCGCGCCGAGCACCCGGGCGTAGAACTCGGCGAGCTCTTCGGGTTCGGCACAGTCCAAGGACAGGACGGCTGCGGTCGCGACGGCCATGAGTTCCCCTCCACATCGTCACCCACGGAAGCTCTATCCGATTACCCCGCTCCTGGCCGTACAAGCACACAAACATGAGGCCGGGCCGCCTGCTGGCGGCCCGGCCTCATGGATGGTGGGCGATACTGGGTTCGAACCAGTGACCTCTTCGGTGTGAACGAAGCGCTCTCCCACTGAGCTAATCGCCCGGGTTGTTCTCTTCGGGGTCTCCCCGGCGGAACGACCTGAACAATACAGGTCGCGACGGGTTTGGTTCAAACCGCATTTCCGCCGGAAGGCCCGGATGCCGGACCGGAAGGCCCGGCGGCCGGACCGGGCGGCGCCCCGGCCGGACCGGCGGGCCGCGCGGCGAGGTGCGCCCGCAGCCCCCGCAGCCCGGAGCGCATCATCAGGGCGTGGTTGGCCCGGAAGACGGGACGGCCGGGGAGCGCGAGCCGGCGCAGCAGCGGCTTGCGGGCGACCACCTCCTGTTCGAAGAGGGCGCGGGTGCCGGTCCCCTGGGGCAGCACCGTCCAGCGCGCCCATCCCTCCAGATCGCCCGCGAAGCCGATCTCCAGCACGCCGTCCACCGGGTCCTGGCGCGCCTCGCTGACGATCAGCCGCAGGTCGTACGGGACGAGGGAGCGGAAGCGGGCGGCGCCACTGCGCTCGTCGATCCGCCGGACCTCACGGACCTGGGGCCACCACCGCGGATAGTCGTCGCCGTTCGCCAGCACCGCGAAGACGGCGGCGGGCGGAGCGTCGAGGTCCCATCGGCTGCGGAAGCGGTAATGGCACCAGTCCATGCCCTCAAGTGTGGTCCGGCCATGACGGCCTGGCTAGCCCGGCAGCTTGTCACCGACGAGCGCGAGGTTCTGGATCGCGGCGAGGCCGTACTGCGCGCTGGCGTTGGTGCTCACCCAGGCCGCCTCGACGCCGGGCTCCAGCACGTCCGGACCCTCCACCCGCACCGACTTCCAGCTGATGGTGGCGTCCGGGTAGCCGTCGCCCTCGTGGTATTCGGTGAACTTCTGCCAGGCGCGGGCGGCCAGCTTGTCGTCCTTCAGCTGGACGGCGGCGTAGGCGTCGAGCCGGGAGTGGCCCTGGACCAGGATCAGCGAGCCGAAGTCGGTGCCGTAGCGGGCCTTCTGCTCGGCCTTGGTGGCGTTGAAGTAGCGGCAGTAGTCCAGCCATGCCTCCTTGAACTTCGGCAGGTCGATGAGGTCGATCACCTCGGCGCAGACCTCGACCAGGCCGAAGACCGCGGACAGATGGGAGACGCTGACCTTGGGCCGGTCGGCGATGGCGTACTTGCCGGTGTCGAGGTCGTACAGCCCGCTGCCCTGGACGAAGCCGTTGGGCTGGGCGGCGATGGTCTCCATGGTGGAGCGCAGCCGCGCCTCGGCCTTCTCAGCCTTCGGGCCGCGCCGCTCCCATTCGGTGAGCCAGGCCCCGGCGAGGCCGCTCCAGTCGGTGCCGAAGCCGATGTCCAGGGCGTGCGGATCGGGCTCGTAGTCGGGGTCGTCGCGGACCTTGCGCTGTGGATCGAGGACGAGGAAGGTCTCGTCGGAGTCGACGAGGGCGTGCATGATGTCGCCGATCCGCTCGTCCGCGGTGAGGAAGTAGTAGTAGCGGCGGTACAGGGCGGTGGAGATCCGCTGCTGTTTGGCGCTGTCGGCGAAGTGCTGGACGCCGTGGCGGGTGCCGAGCCCGGCCCATTTGCCGAGGTGGTAGGCGTCGACCTCGCCGGTGTGCCGGGTCATGGATTCGGCGAAGCGGAAGATGTCGGAGCGGCCGGAGCGCAGATAGGCCAGCCACAGCCACAGGTCGGGCGAGAGCTCGGAGTTGTCCCAGGCGTAGCCGCCGACGTCGTACCGCCACTGGTGCCGGTCTCCGTCGTAGGTGTGCATGATGTCGCCGTAGTCCCAGAAGCCATACCAACGGCGCTGTTCGACCTGGCCCTTGTGGTAGTCGAAGAGGAAGTCCAGCCGGTCCTCGACCTTCGCCTTGGCGGGGGTGGCGCGGTCGACGGGGGCGAAGAGGCCGCCGAAGACCTTGGCGCGGACCAGGTCGGCGGGGCCGGCGGCCAGTTGGGGCGGGGTGCGCACGGCGGCGGCCTGCCGGACGAGGGTGTCGGCGTCGGGGGTGGCCGCGTTGGCCCAGAAGGTGAGTTCGCTGGTGCGGGCGATGCCGTACGGGGTGCCGAAGCCGGGCTCGTAGTCCTCGTAGGTGATCTCGAGGCCCTCGAGCTGTTCTGGGTAGGTGTCCTGGCCCATGCCGTCGTGGTAGAAGCGCAGGTCCATGGGCTGGGCCTCGGGCGACCAGAGCCACAGGGTGACCTCGGCCTCGTCCCCGGCGGCGCCGCGGATGTCCAGCTGGGCGGGGAACTTCTCCCAGAAGTCGCGCAGTCCGAAGGAGAGTCCGCCGCTGACGCCGCCGACGTAGCCGAAGCCGCTCGCCCGGCCGCCGCCGCCCGCCGCGATCCAGCCGTGGCCGGGCTTGGTGCGCTTGCGCAGGGTGAAGCCGTCGGCGGAGAGCTGGGCGAGGGTGTAGTCGCCCCAGGTGGGGATGAGGTGCAGCCGGGAGGTGACGCGCTGGTCCCAGCCGGCCGGGTCGGGCAGCTTCTCGCCCTTGACCTGGGCGGTGCGGACGCCGGCCCCGGGGTCGCGGCGCAGCCCGGTGACGCCCTTGACGGCCTCGGTGAGGAATCCCTTGCCCTCGCCCGCGATGCGGATGTGGCGGTCGTACGCCTCGTCGCGCATCGGCACGGAGAAGCGGACGCCGAGGCCCCGGATGAAGTCTTTGTTCTGGTCGCCGTCGAACGTGATCGTGTGCACCATACGGAACGACTCGGCGCCCGCGTAGAAATAGAGCCGGACGCTGAAGGGGAGCCAGCCGCGGCGGCCCTTACGGTGCTTGCCGTCGATGCGGACCACGGCGCGGACTGGGCCCTTCTGCTCGACCCTCGCCCCGCTGATCTCGCCGTCGAACCGCTCCCACTCGGCGCGGCCGTGGTCGCCGTCGTCCACGTCGCCCTGGCGGAGCAGGACCAGCCGGCCGTCGCGGGCGATCTCGGTGGAGCCGCGGGTGACGGAGCGCACGAGCTGCTTGCCGTCCTTACCGATGACGGCCTTGATGACCCCGGTGTCGACGGTGATCCTGCCGCCGCTCTCGGAGACGGTGACCTTCTTGGCGGGTGCGGCGGGCGTGCCGGTGGTGAGCCGGTAGGCACTGCCGGTGAGGCCCTCCCCCGCCGCGTGGGCGGTCCACTTCAGCGAACCGTCGGGCCAGTAGGCGGTGGCCCAGGTCTGCAGGGGCACATGTGTGCCGTCGGCGGTGGTCAGCGCGAACGTCCGGTCGCCGGGGTGGGCGCCCTTGGGCCAGGGGACGCCGAAGGTGGAGCCCGCGGCCGCGCCCAAGCCGCCGTCCTCCAGCCAGGTGATGTCCACGGGCTCGTCGGCGGCCTTCTCGGCGGGGCTGTCGGCGGCGGCCTTCGGGGCGTTGTGGGCGAGCAGCCAGGAGAACGGTACGGCGGCGCCGGTGGCGGCCGCGGCCTTGAGGAGGTTGCGTCGAGGGATCGGGGGCATGTCCGGTTCACCTTTCGTACGGGGGCAGGTGCATGACATGAGTCGGCGGAGGAGGCGCCGGGGCGGGCGGCGCCTGGGGAAGAGCGATGCCTGGCCAGAGGGCGATGTCTGGCCAGAGGGCGATGCCTGATCAGGCGGCAATACCTGGTCAGACGCGGGCGCGGCGCTCCACCGCGACCGCGCAGCCCGCGAGGGCGCCCGAGGCCGGGGCGATCAGCGGCAGCATCTGCCAGGCGGCGACGGCGAGTACGGCGAGCCCGCCGATGAGCAGCAGCGATCCACCGGGGTCGGCGGTCAGCCCCTGGCGTGCGGCGGTACGGGCGGCGTCCGGCCATGCGGTTCCGGGCCGCCGTAAGGCCGCCGTCCGCAGCCCGAGGACGACCACCGCGAGCAGGCCCGCCACGCTCACGGCGATCAGCGCGGGCCCGCCCGGCAGGGCCCCGGAGCGGGCCACCCGCAGATCGAAGCCGAGCAGCGCGAGCGCCGCCCACCACAGCAGGGAGAACCGCCAGCCGCTGCGGGTCGCCTCCCGCAGCCCGGCCAGGAAGTCCCGCCAGGTGGACCGTTCACCGTCCAAATGGCGGCCCAGATGCGCACAACCGGCGGCGAACGCGGGCAGCAGGGTGATCACCGGCAGGGCGGCGAGCACCACCCAGACGCCGGTCAGCAGGCACTCGGCGAACAGCGCGAAGCGCAGCCGGCCGTGCGCAGTGGGCCTTACGGCTGCTCCTCCCCGGGCTTCCGGCCTGGCGGCTCTGGCGGCTCCGGCGGCTCCCATGGTCTTTCCCATGACGGCCTCAGCCCTTCAGCCCGGAAGTCGCCGCGCCCTCGACCAGATAGCGCTGGAAGGCCAGGAAGAACAGCAGCACCGGCAGCAGGGCGACCATCGACATGGCGACCATGCCGCCGTAGTCGGCGACGGAGTCCTGGTCGATGAAGAGCTTCAGGCCCATCGAGACGGTGTACTTGTCCGGTTCGTTGAGGTAGAGCAGCGGCCCGATGAAGTCGTTCCAGGACCAGATGAAGGTGAAGATCGCGCTGGTGATCAGGGCCGGGCGGCACAGCGGCAGCACGATGTTCCAGTAGATGCGCAGATGGCCACAGCCGTCCAGCCGGGCCGCCTCGTCCAGCTCCCGGGGCAGCCCGCGCATGAACTGCACCATCAGGAAGACGAAGAAGGCGTCCGCGGCCAGGTACTTGCCGAGCAGCAGCGGCACATAGGTGTTGATCAGGTCCAGCTTCTGGAACAGGATGTACTGCGGAATGATCAACACCTGGAACGGCAGCAGCAGGGTGGAGATCATGAGCGTGAACAGCGCGTTGCGCCCCGCGAAGCGGATCCGGGCGAAGGCGTACGCGGCCAGCGAGCAGGAGAACAGCACGCCGATCACCGAACCGACCGCCAGCAGCAGCGAGTTGGTGAAGAAGGTCGAGATCGGCACGTCCGCGATGCCGTCGCTGAGCCGGCGGTAGTTGTCGGTGATCGGATCGGTGGGCAGCAGCTGGAGGCTGCCGACGATCTGGTCACCGGGCTTGAACGAGCCGCCGATCACCCACACCACGGGGTAGAGGATCACCGCCAGCACGGCGAGCGCCCCCACATGCCAGATGACCGAACGCACCCGGCGCCGCCCGACCACCACAGAAGCACTCACCTGGCATCCTCCTCGTAGTGCACCCAGCCGCGCTGGGTCTTGAACAGCACGGCGGTCACCAGGCCGATGCCGAGCATCAGCATCCAGGCCATCGCGGCGGCGTAGCCCATGCGCAGATTGTGGAAGCCCTGCTCGTAGAGGTACCAGCCGTAGACCAGCAGGGAGTCGCCCGGTCCGCCGGTGTTGGTGCCCGACCCGGCGATCACCACCGCCGAGGTGAAGACCTGGAACGAGTGGATGAGCTCCAGCAGGAGGTTGAAGAAGAGCACCGGCGAGATCATCGGCAGGGTGATGGACCGGAACCGCCGCCAGCGACCGGCCCCGTCCATCTCGGCGGCCTCGTACAGCTCGCCCGGCACCTGCTTCAGCCCGGCCAGGAAGATCACCATCGGGGCGCCGAACTGCCAGACGGTCAGGGTGATGAGGGTGGGCAGCGCCCAGTCCGGGTCGCCGATCCAGCCTCCGACGTCCCACCCGAAAAGACTCATCGACTTGTCGACGATCGCGTCGTCGTTGAAGACCGCCCGCCAGACGACGCCGATGCTCACACTGGCGCCGATGAGCGAGGGGGCGTAGAACGCCGAGCGGTAGAAGCCCTGGCCCTTACGCGGCTTGACCAGCAGCAGCGCCACGGCGAGCGCCGCCGCCAGCTTCAACGGGGTGCCGATCAGTACGTACTTCAGCGTCACCTGGACCGAGGTCCACCAGCGGTCGTCCTCAAAGAGGTCCTGGAAGTTCTTGAACCCGATCCACCGGGGCGAGTCGAAGAGGTTGTAGTCGGTGAACGCCAGATAGAGCGAGACGAGCATCGGGCCGAGCGTGAGCAGCAGGATCCCGACGCACCAGGGCGTCAGGAAGAGATAGCCCGCGAGGGCCTCCCGGCGGCCCTGGCGCCGCCCCGCCGCCGGGGCGGGGCGGGCGCCGGGGGCGGCCTTCTCGGGGGTCGTCCCGCCGGGAGGCCGCACTCCGTCCGCCGCACGCGTCGTGGTCGGTGTCACGGAAGCTCTCCTCACGAGCCGAGCGCGGACTCGGCCTCGCTGAAGAACTGGTCGACCGCCTTGCCCATCGAGGTCTGCCCCAGCGCGACCTGGGTGTAGATCCTCAGGAAGGCGGCCTCGGCGACATCGGCGCCGGCCGGATGCGGGGTGATCGGCTCCAGCTTGGCGCCCACGCTCTTCTCATACGCGGCGATCTTGGCATCGACGCCCTGGGGCTGGTAGGCGTCGTACTGGGCGGTGGTCGCCGGGATGCCGCGGTTGTAGCCCATGATCTTGCCCACCTCGGGGTCATGGGTCATGAAGTCGATGAACTGGGCGACTTCCTTGGGGTGCTGGGTGCGGGCGGAGCCGCTGAGCATCAGCGAGGAGAGGTACTGGGCGGTGCGCTTGCCGTCCGTGGTCGGGATGGGCCCGAGGTCGAGGGTGGTCTTGGTCTCGGCGGCGAAGCGGACCAGGAAGTTGTCCCAGGTGAACTCGGAGGCCGACAGATCGGCGCTGATCGACGCCTTGGGCTTGGCCTGCTCGGACTTCTTGCCCGGCACCAGTTCGTCGGCCTTGGCGTGCTGCTGCCAGCGGCCCCACCACTCGGTGAGGTCGTCCTTGGTGAAGCCGAGCTTGTCGTCCTTGGTGAAGAACGCCTTGCCGTTCTGCCGCAGATACAGGTCGTAGAGATACATCACATTGGCGTTGTCGCTGGCACCGTAGAGCGTGTTGTCGCTTTTGCGCACCTTCTTGGCGGCCGCGAAGAAGTCATCCCAGGTCCACCCGTCCTTGACGGTCACCCCGGCCTTCCGATACGCGTCCGGGTTGTAGAAGAACGCGAAGGTATTGGCGCCGACCGGCACCCCAAGGAGCTTGCCGTCGATATCCCCGGCCTTCTCCAGTCCGTCACGGAATCCCTTGAGGCTGAGATTTCCGGCGTCGGCCTGACCGTTCAGATCCAGCAGAAGGTTCTTGTCGCCGTATTTGCGAAGGAAGGCGTAGGAGTTCTGGAAGACGTCCGGGGCGTTTCCGCCCGCGGCCTGGGTATTGAACTTGCTCCAGAAGTCGGTGTATTCGGAGAAGTCCGTCTTGACCTTGATGTTCGGGTGTTCCTTCTCGAAGAGCCCGACCGTCTTCTGGATCAGCTCCGCGCGGTCCTTGGCGCCCCACCACGAGTAGCGGATGGTCACCTTGCCGCCCCCGGAACCGCTTCCCCCGCCACAGCCGGTGGCCAGCAGCCCCAGCGCGGCCACCACGACCGCGGCCGCCCGGACCCCTCTCGCCCTCGCCGTCCATCGCCCAGCACCCATGACACGCCCCTCCCGGGCAGGTCGTCCGACTGCCCCCGCTAGTTTGAAACGTTTTAGGCAAGCGCTTGCCGGGACAAGTTAGGGACCAATGAGGCGTACGTCAACGGTTCGGACAGGATCACTCAGGATCGAGGTGAAGCGCTTCGACGAAAGCGCTTGGGAAGACCGTGCCGACCACCCGGCACCGAACACCTTCGGACATGCGACAACGCCGAGGGCCCGGAAGGCAGATGCCTTCCGGGCCCTCGGTCCAAGGTGGGCGATACTGGGTTCGAACCAGTGACCTCTTCGGTGTGAACGAAGCGCTCTCCCACTGAGCTAATCGCCCTGGCGCACGCCCAACATTAGCGCATGCGGGACCGTGCTCATGACCAGTCCTACGACGCCGGGCCGCTCACTGCTCGATCTTCCACGGCATCACGACACCGAACTTCCACACATAGGCCGACACCGCCACGGCGCAGATCACCACCGCGATCGTGGTCAGTATGAGATTGCGCCTGCGCACCCTCGGATCCAGGGCACGGTGGGCCGCCTCGGTGACCTTGCGCTTGGTCCAGGCCAGCACCAGCTGGGCCCAGACGAACTCGGTCGCCCAGATCGCCATTCCGGCGAAGATCACCAGCCATCCCGGGCCGGGCAGGGGCAGCAGGATGACACCCAGAACCACGACCGCGAGACCGACGATGAACACGCCGACCTGCCAGCTCAGGTGGAGCGGGCGGGACCGCTTGATGAACCGCGGCGCCCGGGAGCCCCATACCGGCCCCTTCTTCGGGTCATCGCCCCCCGTCGCGACCTGGGACCCCGCCTCGCCGGCCCCGTGTCGCTCGTCACTCTCCGCATTCATGTGACCCAACTTACCTGATCGTTTGAAGTCACCGGAACGGCGGTAGTGGCCGGCCTGGAGCTGGGCCGCATGAGCTACCAGAAGAGCCGCAAAACGGTCAGAGGGGTTTACAACGGCACCGTAGGTGGCATGTCGATTTCGCCGACGTGCGAATCCCCGAGCGCACACTGAGCGAAAGGCCCTGGCGCTTATGAACACCACGGTCAGCTGCGAGCTGCACCTGCGCCTCGTTGTGTCGAGCGAATCCTCACTGCCTGTACCCGCGGGCCTGCGGTATGACACGGCCGACCCTTACGCCGTGCACGCCACCTTCCACACCGGAGCCGAAGAGACGGTCGAATGGGTGTTCGCCCGCGATCTTCTCGCCGAGGGTCTGCACCGGCCCACCGGCACCGGCGACGTCCGGGTGTGGCCGTCCCGCAGCCACGGCCAGGGAGTCGTCTGCATCGCCCTGAGCTCCCCGGAGGGGGAGGCACTGCTCGAAGCCCCGGCGCGGGCCCTGGAGTCGTTCCTGAAGCGAACCGACGCCGCGGTGCCACCCGGTACCGAACACCGCCATTTCGACCTCGACACAGAGCTCTCCCACATCCTGGCGGAGAGCTGAGACCCGGCGAGAGCTGAGCGCTCGGCCGTCCGACTCGGGGAGACGGCGCGAGCCGGGGCGCGACCGCATCACGTACCGACGATCCCGACCATGGCAATCCCGACAACGGCAGAGGCAGGCGACGGTGCCGTCGCCGCGGCAGCGCCCGCGGTGACGGCACCGTCGCATGACCGCTCGGCACCATCGCGCGACCGTCCGGCACCGTCGCATGACCGCCCTGGGCCGCCTGGTGAACGTCCGGGGCCCGGCGGGACTAGAGTCGGGCAGATCGAGGGCAGCCCAGGGGCAGCCGCCGACCCAGCCGGCCAGGGAGCCAATCGTGCTGATCAACCACGACACCCGGTGCGCGCTCGACGCCGTCGTCGATCTGGTGAACACCGCGCCCGAGGGCGCGGACCAGGACGACCTCGCCGATGTCGACGCTCTGCGCCGGTTCGTCGGGCGCAATGCCATCAGCGACATCGGCACGCTCGGGGAGCGCGACCTCGCCGCGGTACGGGCCGTACGGACCCAGTTCGCCGAGGTCTTCGCGGCGGCCGGGAACGAGGCCGCCGCCCGCCGCACCGCGGAACTGCTCAACGCGATGATCGCCGCGGCCGGCACCACGCCCCGGCTCACCGACCACGACGGCTACGACTGGCATGTGCACTACTTCGCGCCCGGTGCCTCGCTGGCCGACCACCTCGCCGCCGACGGCGGGATGGCGCTGGCGTTCCTCGTGGTGGGTGGCGAGCGGGAGCGGCTGCGCCGCTGTGAGGCCCCGGACTGCCGCCACGCCTTCGTGGATCTGTCCCGCAACCGGTCCCGGCGCTACTGCGACAGCCGCACCTGCGGCAACCGGCTGCATGTCGCGGCCTATCGCGCCCGGCGCCGCGAGGCCGCGAGCTGACCGTCCGCGTACGGGGGTCGGAGGCCGGGCCGGGCCCCGTCTCACCATCGACCGGCGGTCACCATCGGTAACCGGACGGGCCGCCGCCTCACCACCGGTGGAGGTCGTGGACGGCGGTCACGAAGAGCAGGGTGCCGATGAACGCCAGGAACAGCATCAGCGGCGGCTGCGAGAGGGCGAAGAGACAGCCACGGGTCTCGTCGCTCGGCGGAACAGGGGGTCCTTCGATGGGGGATTGCTCCCCGGGCGGTGATTGCAACATCTCGCGGAGATCATGACCCAGCCATGAGCCCGCCTGCGACCGGTGATCGTTTTTTGATCGGTCGCTTGTCAGATCCCGTGCTTTTTGAGTATGGCCTCGATGTCGGAGAAGTCATCTGTGCCAGAGCTCGTTCCGCCCTTGGTCTTCGGCTTCTGCGACGCCTTGACCCCGGTGGCTCCCCGGCCGGGCCCCAGGGCGGGCTCCGAGGCCCCCGCGGACACCCCGCCGGCCCGTTCGGCGGCGGCCGCCGCGCGGCGCTCCTTACGGGTGCCGCCGGAGCGGTGCTCGACCGCCCGCGTGATCATGAACAGCGCCCAGGAGACGCCCAGCAGGCCGAAGCCCAGCCAGATGCTCGGCTTGAAGACCAGGTCGGTCAGCCAGTCCAGGATGCCGGTCATGGCCAGGCCCAGCGGGATCAGGGCGTAGGCGGCGATCCGCGTCGCCGCCAGGAACCGCTTGCGGTAGGCGGTCAGCCCGGCGATGCCCAGACCGGCCGCGGACAGCGCGGCGCAGATGGTGTCGGTCAGCATCGTTCCTCCCGCGAACTGGGCTTCCGGTAAGTCCATCGTGCACCCCGTAAGGCGGCCGGGGCCATGGCCCGAGCCCGGGATCAGGGACATCTCCGGGTATGGATCAGGGTCCGGGGGCTGGAAGACTGGCCTCATGAGCCACACCGACCCCTCCCCCCGCCCCGTGCTCGACGTCTGGTGCGAGTTGCAGTGCCCCGACTGCCGTACCGCCCTGGGCGATCTGCGCGCGCTGCGCGACCGCTTCCAGGACGCGCTGGACATCCGGCTGCGCCACTTCCCGCTGGAGCGCCACCGGCACGCCCACGCGGCGGCTCAGGCGGCCGAGGAGGCCATCGCCCAGGGGCGCGGCTGGCCGTTCGTCGAGGCCGTCCTGGAGCGCACCGAGGAGCTCGGGACCCGCGGTGAGCCGGTGTTGGTGGAGGTGGCCCGGGAACTGGGGCTGGACGCCGAGGAGATGGACACCGCGCTGGTCGACGGCCGGCACATCCTGATCGTGGACGCGGACCAGGCCGAGGGCCGGGCGATCGGGGTCACCGGCACCCCCACGTATGTGATCGGCGGCGAGCGGCTCGACGGCGGGAAGAGCCAGGAGGGGCTGCGGGAGCGCGTCGAGGAGATCGCCGCCCGGCTCGTCGCCGAGCGGTCCTGAGGCGCTGAAAGCCCTGGAAGCCCTGGAAGTCCGCGGGACAGGCCCTTAGAGCAGCGGCTTGTACAACTGGTACTCGATCGACTCGTAGCCCAGCGACTCGTACAGCCGCAGCGCCGGGGTGTTGCCGCCGAAGACGTGCAGGCCCAGGCTGTGGGCCCGGTGCGCCAGGCTCGCCCGCTCGGCGGCCAGCATCAGGGTGCGGCCGTGTCCGTGGCCGCGGTGCTCCTCGGCGACCTCGACGGCGTAGACGTACGCCTCACCGCTCTCGGCGGCGTCGGGCTCCCCCTCGCGCAGCGCGATCCAGATGGTGCCCACGTCCGTGCCGCCGTGGGCGAGGACGCGCAGCAGGGCCGTGGGGGTGTCCGGGCCCTGCGGCAGCAGCTGCGCGTAGTCGGTGTCCGCCTTGGTGTCGGCCTGCTGCCGGGTGAGCCCGCGCGCCAGCAGATCGGCGACGTATCCGGCCCGCTCGTGGGCGTACCACGCCGGGTAGTCGGCCTCCGTAAGGGGACGTATCGCGCTGCCCTCGGGCAGCTCGGGCGGGTCCGTGAGCCGCTTGAGCATGTTGCGGCCGCGCTCGCGGTAGCCGAGCGCGGCCGTGAGCCCGAGGGCGGTCGTGGCCGAGGCGGGGACGCTCACCATCAGCTGGGTGCAGCCCCAGCCGCGCAGCACCTCCTCGGCGGCGAGCGCGGCGACCGTGCCGCGGCCCCGGTGCCGATCGGCCTCGTCGATGTGCAGCTGCTCGATACGCCCGGCCGCCGGGCCCAGGCGGGCATCGGTGGCGAGGCGTACGGAGCCGACGGGGCGGCCGTTGACGCACACCTCGTACGCGCGGGCACGCCCGCCGCCGTCGGTGTGCCGTTCGGGCGCGGTGGGCCGCAGAGTGGTGGTCACGAAGGTGTTCTACCGGCCCGCCGGGCGATCGTCACCCGTTTTCCGGCGCGGATCCGCCGCGACCGGCCGGTCAGGTCCCTGGCTTGCCCACTCACGGCCCGATGGTCCCGCCGCCCGCTCAGGGATCGATGCCGGCGGCGGCCCGCTCAGGGGTCGATGTCCCCGCCGCCCGCTCAGGGGTCCATGCCGGCGGCGGCCCCGTCAGGGGTCGATGTCCGCGGCCGCCCGCTCGACGAAGATCCGCAGGGCCTCGGCGGTGACCGGGCCGGGGGCGCCGGGCAGGGTGTGGCCGTCCACGCGGTGGACGGCCTGTACGTCGCGGGTCGTGGAGGTCACGAAGACCTCCTCGGCCCGGTACAGCGTGTCCAGCGGCAGATCGGTCTCCTTCGCGCCCACCCACTCCAGCACCAGGGCCCGGGTGATCCCGGCGAGGCAGCCGGAGGAGAGCGGCGGGGTGTGCAGCTGGCCGTCGAGGACCACGAAGACATTGGAGCCGGTGCCCTCGCAGAGCGCGCCGACCGTGTTGCCGAAGAGGGCCTCGGTGGCGTCGTGCTCGCGGGCGCGGGCGAGCGCGACCACGTTCTCGCCGTACGAGGTGGTCTTCAGACCGGTGAGCGCTCCGCGCTCGTTGCGCGCCCAGGGGACGGTGACCACGGCCGTGGCGTCGGGCCTGCGGGCCGCCTCGACCAGCGCGACCACCACGGTGGGCCCGGCCGTGCCCCGGTCGGAGCCGAGCGGTGAGATCCCTCCGGTGTAGGTGATCCTCAGCCGTCCGAACGCCACGGGGTGGGCCTTGAGCACCTCCTCGCAGCCCCGCCGCACCTCGTCCAGGTCCGGCTCGGGGAGCCCCAGGCCCGCGGCGGAGCGGGCCAGCCGCCGCAGATGGCGGGTGAGGGCGAACGGCTGCCCCTCGGTGGCCTTGACGGTCTCGAAGACGCCGTCGCCGACCGTGAGCCCGTGGTCGAACACGGACACCATGGCGCTGTCCGGGTCGCAGAGGGATCCATCGAGCCAGATGGCCGGTTTCATCGCGTCGCCCTTCCCATCGTCTGCTGTACACCCGTCGTCTGCTGTACACCCGACGCTACCGCGAGCAGCCGGGCGGCCTTGAGTTCCGTTTCGTCCCATTCGCGCTCCGGGTCCGAGCCCCAGGTGATGCCCGCCCCGGTGCCGAACCGCAGCACGGCCCCGGCCGCGCCGCGGTCGATCCAGAAGGTCCGTATCCCGACCGCCAGCTCACCGGTGCCGCGGTCGGCGTCGACCCAGCCGATACCGCCGCAGTACGGGCCGCGGGGCACGGTCTCGAGCTCCTCGATCACGCGCAGCGCGCTGGACTTGGGCGCGCCGGTGACCGAGCCGGGCGGGAAGGTGGCCGCGAGCAGTTCCGGCCAGCCGGCGCCGGGGGCGAGTTCGCCCCGCACCGTGGAGACGAGGTGCACCAGACCGGGGTGCGGTTCGACCGCGCACAGCGCCGGGACGGTCACCGAGCCGGTGGCGCAGACCCGGCCCAGGTCGTTGCGGACCAGGTCCACGATCATCACGTTCTCGGCGTGGTCCTTCTCCAGCAGGTCCTCCGGGGCGCGGCCGGTGCCCTTGATGGGGCCGGACTCCACGGTGCGCCCGGTGCGCCGCAGGAATAGCTCGGGCGAGGCCGTGGCGACCTCCACCCCGTGTCCCGGCAGCCTTACGGTGCCCGCGTACGGGGCGGGGTTGCCCAGCGCCAGCAGCGCGGTCAGCGCGTCCACATCGGCCCCGGCCGGATCGGGCAGCGGTGCGGACAGCACCCGGCAGAGGTTGGCCTGGTAGACCTCGCCGGCCGCGATCCGCCGCCGGACGGTGCGCACCCCCGCGGTGTAGGCGGCCCGGTCCAGTGACGAGGTCCACTCCCCCGCCGTGGGACCGCGCCAGCCGCCGGGCGCGGGCGGCGGCACCGGCTCGGTCCGTACGTCCCCGAAGCGAGCGCAGACCAGACGGCCCTCGAAGTCCGCGACAACGGCCCAGAAACCCTGGGTTTCCAGGGCCGACGGGTCGCTGGTGACATCCCGTAGATCGGTGGCGAGCAGGCCGCCGAAGCGGGCGAGCGGGGGCAGGTGGTGCACGGTTGCGAGTCTATGGTGCCCAGGTCAGGGCGGCCTCGGGAGGGAGTGCGGCGCGCGAGCAGGGCAGCACGCTGCGGAAACGGAATTTGAGCTGGCCCCGGAATCCGCTAGAGTTCAACACGTCGCCGGGACGCGGAAGCGCCCCGGAGAAACGACACCTGCGGACGTGGCTCAGTTGGTAGAGCATCACCTTGCCAAGGTGAGGGTCGCGAGTTCGAATCTCGTCGTCCGCTCGGTGTGGGGGTTTCGACCCCCACGGCTGGTGGAGTGGCCGAGAGGCGAGGCAACGGCCTGCAAAGCCGTCTACACGGGTTCAAATCCCGTCTCCACCTCGGACGATTAGCTCAGCGGGAGAGCGCTTCCCTGACACGGAAGAGGTCACTGGTTCAATCCCAGTATCGTCCACTCGGATCCTCACGGATCCATCCTGCGCGATTAGCTCAGCGGGAGAGCGCTTCCCTGACACGGAAGAGGTCACTGGTTCAATCCCAGTATCGCGCACGCAGTCCTGCGGACGATTAGCTCAGCGGGAGAGCGCTTCCCTGACACGGAAGAGGTCACTGGTTCAATCCCAGTATCGTCCACATCGATCGGCGGAGGGCCGGAGCGAAAGCTCCGGCCCTCCGGCGTTTCTCGGACCAGGAAGCTTCTCAGGACGAGAAGAGCATGTGCCCGAAGCCGCGCTTGTGGTGGCCGTGGTGGCCGCCGTGGTGCCCGTGCTGCGGAGCGCCCCAGGCGGGTGCGGCCGGGTACGCCTGCGGGGCACCGGGCGGGGCGGGCGGCATCGCTTGCGTCCACTGCGACTCAAGGCGGGTCAGCGCCTCCAGCTCCCCGTAGTCCAGAAAGATCCCCCGGCAGCCGCTGCACTGCTCTATCTGCACGCCATTGCGGTTGTACGTGTGCATCGGCGCATGGCACTTGGGACACTGCATGGTCCGCTCAACTCCTCATGCTTCTGACAGAGCGCGCCGGAACATGCGTCCGGACGCGTGGACTTCACCCTACGGCCTCATCCCGCGGCCTCCATGAAGTGGGCGATGCGGACGGACGCCTCCACCATCGCCTCCTCCGCCTCGTCCAACGCCCGTCCGGCGGCAGCCGCCTTGGCGAGCGCGAGCGCGGCGGTCTGGACGGTGAGGGCACGGGCGGGCACGTCCAGCCGCGGCCAGGGATCGCGCTCCCCCGCGGCGGAGCCGCCCGCGGCCCGGTACGCCCCCAGGAACCGCTCCCAGTCCTCGGCGGCGAGCAGCCCGGCGGCGTACCAGGCGGCGGGGCGGGCGAGGTCCCACGCCGGGTCGCCGAGGCCGAGGTCGTCGATGTCGATCAGCCGCCAGTCGCTGGCGCGGTGGCGGATGAGCTGGCCGAGGTGGAGATCGCCGTGGCAGAGCCGGTTGTCCTCGCTGCCGGCGCCAATGCCAACGCCGTTGCCTTCGCGTGGGTCCACGCGGTCGCCGCGGTCCCGGCCTTCCACGCGGTCGCCGCGGTTCCGGCCTTCCACACGGTCGCCGCGGTCCCGGCCTTCCACACGGTCGCCGCGGTCCCGATGATCCGGGCGGCCCACGCGATCCTTACGGTCGATACGGTCCATACGGTCCACACCCCGGGCCCAGCCGGGCAGTCCGGCCCAGGCCCGCAGCACGGCCCGGGTGGCCACGCTGTCGGGAAGCGCCGCCGCCCGCAGCCGGTCGATGGCGCGGGCCGCCTTGACCGGGCCGCGCATCGCCGGGAGCGGGCCGGGCAGTTCGGCGACCGGTACGGCGTGCAGCCGGGCCAGCAGCTTCCCCG
The DNA here is from genome assembly GCF_016741935.1 of Streptomyces endocoffeicus. Lineage (GTDB taxonomy): Bacteria > Actinomycetota > Actinomycetes > Streptomycetales > Streptomycetaceae > Streptomyces > Streptomyces endocoffeicus. The sequence goes on from NZ_JAERRG010000014.1 coordinate 152,776, forward strand.
CCTCGCCCCAGGGGGCGGCGTCCGGCGCGTCGGGTGCCACGGGTTCGCCGTACGGCCAGAGGGTGACCTGCCGCCCGTCGGGCAGCGCTCCCATGCCGTCGACCGGCGGCAGCAGTATCTCCGCGCACCGGGGATGGGCCGCGACGCCGAGCCGGACGGCCAACTCGGCCGGGTCCGTACCGGGCGGATGCGCCTTGGCGACGACGTGGCCGCACCGGACGACGGTGCCGTCGGGCCGGTCGGCCAGGACGGTCACCTCGGCGGTGGCGTCGCGCTGGGCCCGGCGGAGGGCGGTGACGAGCTGCGCCGCGGTTCGGCTCACGGCTCCCCCCATGTCATCGGCTGCCCCGGGATCGTAGCTCCTGCCGGGCGGGCTGCCGGGGCTCGGGCCTCCTGGTGTCGGGCGATCACCCGGGCGCGAGCCGCACGTTCCCCCACCCTATCTGGGTTACAAACTTTGAACTCTGTAACCCATGGCGGTACGTTTCGACGGCATGGACACACAACACACGGGAACCGACGCGCCGGAGGACCTGCCGAGCAACTGGGGCCGGTGGGGCGAGGACGACGAGCGCGGCACGCTCAACCTCATCACCGGGGAGGCTCGGGCCAGGGGCGCGGCGGAGGCCCGCACCGGGCGGTCGGTGTCACTCGCGCTTCCGATCCGGCCGGCGCCGCTCATCAGCGGCCCCTTCGCGCCCTCCACCCAGGACGCCTCGCCGGTCCAGCAGATGATGGTCTACGTCGGTTCCCCGGCGCCCGCCACGGCGGATGTGATGCTGGTGACCAACCACCACCCGCGCTCGACCCACCTCGACGCGCTGGGGCACACGATCCGGGACGGGCGGGTCTATCCGGGGCGGCCCGTGGACGAGGCCGTGACCCCGGCCGGTGCCCGGCACGGCTCCACGGCGGCGTACGCCGCCGGGATCGCCACCCGGGGAATCCTGCTCGACCTGGCGGCCGACGGCCCGCTGCCCAGTGGTCATGCGGTCACCGCACGGGACTTCGAGGCGGCCGAGGAGCGCCAGGGCGTACGGCTGGAGTCCGGGGACGCCCTGGTGGTGCGCTGCGGCTGGCCCATGACACCCGACCCCGACCGGCCGATGCCGGGGATGAGCCTGGACGCGGTGCGCTGGATGCACCGGCGCGGCGTGTCGCTCTACGCGGGCGACATCGGCGACGCGCACCCGGACCTGGACCCCGCCTGCCCCTCGCCGCTGCACCGGGTCGCCCTGCCGATGATGGGCCTGCCCCTGATCGACGCCGCCGAGGTGGACGAGCTCGCCGCCGTCTGCGCGAAGCTGGGCCGTTATGCTTTCCTGCTCACCGTGGCGCCGCCGCGTATCCACGGGCTGACCGGGGTGCCCGTCAACCCGCTCGCGGTCTTCTGACGAGCCACTAGGAGGAGAGGAACTGGCAGTGAGCGAGCAGTCGGTGCCCGCCGCCGGAGCCGGGAGCCACGCGGAGCGGTTCGTACGGAACGGCGAGCCCTGATGCGTTCGGGCCCCCTCGACGCCGAGACCATCCTGACGGCCACCGAGGACGTGCTGCGCCGCCATGGACCGGCGAAGGCCACGGTGCTGGACGTGGCGCGGGCTCTGGGAGTCAGCCACGCCAGCGTCTACCGCCACTTCCCGTCCAAGGCGGCCCTGCGCGAAGCCGTCACCCGGCGCTGGCTGGGCCGGGCGCGCGACCCCCTCGCGGCGGTCGCGGCCGACACCCGGCAGGCCCCGCCCGAGCGGCTCCGCACCTGGTTCACCACGCTCTTCACCGCCAAGCGGACCCTGTTGTCCGAGGACCCGGAGCTGTTCGCCACCTACCGGGTCCTGACGGCCGAGCACAGCAGCGCGGCCGCCGACCATGTGACCGCCCTGATCGAGCAGCTGCGCGTCATCATCGCCGACGGCGTCACCAGCGGGGACTTCACCTCCCCCGACCCCGCCGCGACGGCGCGAACCGTCTTCGCCGCCACCATGGCCTACCACCACCCGGCGCACGCCCCCGAATGGCAGGCACCGGGGTCCGAGGCCGCCTTGCGGTCCATCTGCACCTTGCTCATCGACGGCCTGCGCCCGCGCTGATCCCCGGCGAATGCGTGGCGGAACCGGACCATCCGCTACCTGGCAACCGTCCACCTCGCCGCCATCAACCGATGGCTCAGGCCGAACGGCTCTCCTGCCACCGCTGTACCGCCGTTTGCACCGCCTCTTCGTCTTCGACAGCATGGGCGCCGGACGCACCCGCGGCACCGAGGATCAACTCACCGTCGGTGACCAGAACGCCACCGGCCCACGGGACGAAGTCGCCACCGTAGAGGTGCTGGATGCTGTCAACGATCCCCCCGGGTAGCTTGATCTGACCGGAGGGCCGCAGTGCGAGCAGTGCGGTGCGCGCCTTGGCCACGGCGATTCGGCTGGTCATAGGCATACCACCATCGCCCCGGCGCAGGACGATCACTTCTCCGGCAACGTCGACAACCGCCACCGCGAGCGGAGGGAACCCGCGCTCCGCACCGACCTCCAGCGCGGCTTGCACCAACCAATCCGCCTCGGTCAACGTGAGCCCAGGAAGGCGTGGAGTATCAGACACGAGCGCGAAACTAGCGGCGACAGCCCCGGCGGTCAAAGCAATTGCCCTCCCTCCATGCCCGGCAATCATCCACCTCGCCACTGGACAGGCGGAAGGAGACTCAGCGCCCGGTCCGGTTGACTGGTTCCCGCTCAACTCGGTTAGATCGCCGGACAAATCTCACTCGCTCGCACCGAGAGTCCGCGCAAGCGCGTCGAGGGTCACGTCGACGATGACACGCAGCTGCTCCGCGCTCGTTCCGGCTCTGCTCATGACGGCGAGGGACTGGTTCACGGCCGCAAGGTGGGTCGCGAAGGACTCGGCCGCCTCGTCGTCCAGCCGACCGGCCTTCAGCGCGGCGCGTAGCCGGGCGTGCTGGAAGCCGATCGCCTCCCGCGCACGCGCCGCGACGCTCGCGCTCAGCACTGGGGTCGCCATGACAGTTTGGGCCACCAGGCATCCGTCGGGCAGACCGGGGTCCGCGATGCGCTCCAGGGTGATGTCGAAGAACGCCCGCGCGGCCGCCAGAGGCCGGTCGGCGGCGCAGGACAACGCGGCGTCGTACTTGTCTCCGTAGCGCCTGGTGTAGCGCTCCAGGCAACGCATGAAGAGCGTGTCCTTGTCACCGAGGGAGGAGTAGATGGAGCTGCGGTTGAGCCCGGTCGCCCGGGACAGGTCGTCCACCGACGTGTCCGCGTAGCCGGCCCGCCAGAACTGGATCATCGCGGCGTCGAGCGCCGCGGCGATGTCGAACTGCTTCTTGCCTGCCATGCAGGCACCTCACCTCCCTCCTGCTCCGCCTTCTCAGTGGAGACCATCATTCCATCTTGAACTAATCAGTTCAAGATGGCTTAGGGTGAAGGCGTGATCATGCCCGGATACCCCGCGAACCTCGCAGCGCAGCGCCACGCGCACCGCGTGCTGTCCACCGCGCTCGTGGGCCTGGCCCTCGGCCGACGCGCGGAATCAACCAGCGCGCCTGACATCTCCGGCAGACCGTCAACACACCTCTCACCAGTGGAGGAGAACCATGAATGACCCCGCAAGCGCCCCCCGCGACTGCGGCAACCCGGTCCGCGACCTGCCGCTGCCCGACTTGGCCGGTTTCACCCACCGTTGGGTCGACGCGGGCGGCGTCCGGCTTCACGCGGTGGAAGGCGGTCAGCCGGACGGTCCAGCCATCGTGCTGCTCGCCGGGTTCCCTCAGACCTGGTGGGCATGGCGCAAGGTGATGCCGAACCTGGCCGACCGATTCCACGTCATCGCGATCGACCTGCCGGGCCAGGGCCACTCCGAGCGCCCGGACATCAGCTACGACACGCACACGGCCGCTGCGCACGTCCACGCCGCGGTCAAGGCGCTCGGAGTCTCGACATACTGGCTGGCCGCCCACGACATCGGCGCGTGGGTCGCCTTTTCCCTCGCCTTGAAGTACCAGAGCCAGCTGCGTGGCCTGGCACTGCTCGACGCCGGCATCCCGGGCATCACACTCCCTGACGCCATCCCGACCGACCCCGAGCAGGCGTGGAAGACCTGGCACTTCGCCTTCCACCTCGTGCCCGACCTGCCCGAGACACTGCTCGCCGGCCGCGAACGGGAGTACGTCAGCTGGTTCCTGAAGGCGAAGACCCTCTCCTCCGACACCTTCGACGACGCCGAAATTGAGCAATACGCCGCGTCCGTGGCCGCCGACGGCGGTCTCCGCGCATCCCTGGCCTACTACCGGGACGCCGCCGAGTCGGCGCAGAAGAACCACGAAGCGCTGGCACAACAGCGCCTGACGGTCCCGATTCTCGGGATCTCCAGCAGCCACGGCTCCATCCCCGACATGGCAGCTTCCATCAGGCCGTGGGCCGACCGCGCCACCGGGATCGTCGTGCCGGACGCAGGACACTTCATCCCCGATGAACAGCCCGATGCCGTCGCTGCCGCGCTGACCGACTTCATCACCGAAGACGACTGAGGGTACGGGGCCGCCCTCGCCGCTCGCCGACTGAGCGACGAGCAGGTGACGAGCGTCGACGTCGACCCCTACCTGACCGAGGCCGTCCGCAAGCGGCCTCGTCACGGCCGAGAAGGACCAGGACGGGGGCGCGACCGGGCGCGTCGAGTGGGACCGGGCCACGGCGGCCGGGAACGAGCGGCCCACCGTGCGCCAAGGCGGCCCCCGCCGGCTATGGGACGCGCTCGACAAGGTCCGCGACTACTGGCTCAGCGACGGCGAGCTACCGGTGCGAGGGGCCCGGGTGGACATCACACCCGATGGTCGTACGTTCCTCGGCCGTGGAAAGTGGTCTGCCGAGCTGGACTGATCACGCACAAGCGCGAGGGGGTCCTTACGACGGCGGTCCGCACGGGCCCCAAAAAGGCGCGATGCCCGGACAGCTCCCCAGCTGTCCGGGCATTCGTGCCGTCCGCCGCACCCCCGTCCCCACGGGGTTATATGGCCGGAAGTCCCCGGCCCGGGCCGCTCTCCCGGGCCCGGGGCGCTCAGCGCCCCAGCATTCCGGCCACGGACGACGCTTGTGTGACGACGGCTTCCCAGCCGCCGAAGGTGATGATCAGGAGGATGGCCATCGGCAGCACCATCGCCGCCGCGACCAGAGGGTGGCGGGTGCCGGTCTGCGGGCCGCCGAACGCGTCCACCGCCGCGCTCACGGACCTGCGACGACGTGTTCCGATGAGCGTGCGTCCAGCCGTGTCCGCCATCGTCCCTCCTCCGTCACATCTGGGGGCGGCGAGCGTCTGACCTCGGGGGACGAGTGCTGCGCCCGCCGCTTGACCACAACATTAGGTGCGCGCCCCGGTCCTCGGCGTCATGCCTTCGTACCGATTGCCGGGCCTCCCGGAGGATGACCCCGGGAGGCGTCGACTACTCCCCTGGGTGGAGATGCGCCCTCACGCCTTGGGGTCTTCCCGGAGGGGACCGCGGAAGAGATCCCTCCGGAGGCCCTCCGGAGCCGGCGGAGGGTGCCCCTCCGGGCGGGTGCGAGCCCTACTCTCCCTCTCCCTCCTCGCTCCGCTCCACCGGCTGCTCGACCAGGGCCAGGACCCGGTTGCCCATGAAGCGGGCCGTCCGCACAACGGACCCATTACGGGTGACTTCGCTCACTTCCACCACCCCCCGCCGGACCGCCGTCTCGACCCTCCGGCCCGCCCTGGTGGCCACCACTTCATACGTCCGCGTCGTGTCCCCCGCGTCCACGACTATCTCCACACGATCACCCTTCACGGTCTCAATCCCCCTTCTGAGACGGCCTTTTGAGATCACGCAGCAGCGGGCCCGAGCGCGGATTGCCACGATTCCGGCCCACTTCTCCAGGATCTCAGGCACCACTGACAATCCATCCGCCGACGCATGCGCGGCCTCTCAGCGCGAGGGGCCGTCAATCCGTAAGCTGTGCACGTCAGACGGACGGCAACGGAACCACAGCGGCGAACCGGCGGCAGTTCGACGGCAAACGGCAAGCAGACGGCAGCGGATGGGGCTCCCCACCAGGGGTTAGGGCCTGTCTGGAGTTGTGATCTGGATCAGGGAGCGGGGCGTGGTGCGTGCGATCGCAAGGCGCCGGAAGGCCCTCGTAGCGGAGCTACTAGGGCATTTCGGCAACGCCGCGAGCGTGCGTGCCACGCCCCGCGAGCCCAGATCACAACTCCAGACAGGCCCTCAGGGAAGGGGCCTCCCCACCGGAGGTAGGGGACGGACATGGCGATGATGCGGCTCCGGCGCGAGGACCCGCGTGTCGTCGGCTCCTTCCGCCTCCACCGGCGGCTCGGCGCGGGCGGCATGGGGGTGGTCTACCTCGGCTCCGACCGGCGCGGACAGCGGGTGGCCCTGAAGGTGATCCGTCCGGACCTCGCCGAGGACCGGGAGTTCCGGTCCCGGTTCGCCCGGGAGGTCTCCGCCGCCCGGCGGATCCGCGGCGGCTGTACGGCCCGGCTGGTGGCCGCCGACCTGGAGGCCGACCGCCCCTGGTTCGCCACCCAGTACGTACCGGGCCCCTCCCTCCACGACAAGGTGAACGAGGAGGGCCCGCTGCCCGCCGCCCAGGTCGCGTCGATCGGGTCGGCGCTGGCGGAGGGGCTGTTGGCGGTCCATGAGGCCGGGGTCGTCCACCGCGACCTCAAACCCTCCAACATCCTGCTCTCCCCCAAGGGCCCGCGCATCATCGACTTCGGCATCGCCTGGGCGACCGGGGCCAGCACCCTCACCCACGTGGGCACGGCGGTCGGCTCGCCCGGCTTCCTCGCGCCCGAGCAGGTGCGGGGCGCGGCGGTGACCCCGGCGACCGACGTCTTCGCGCTGGGCGCCACGCTCGCGTACGCCTCGACGGCGGACTCTCCGTTCGGGCACGGCAGTTCCGAGGTGATGCTGTACCGGGTGGTCCATGAGGAACCGCAGCTGCTGGGCGTCCCCGACGCGCTGGCGCCGCTGCTCCACGCCTGTCTGGCCAAGGACCCGGAGGACCGGCCGAGCACCCTGCAACTGTCGCTGCGGCTGAAGGAGATCGCCGCGCGCGAGGCGCACGGCCACGGTGCTGGTGCCGGTGCTGGTGCTGGTGCCGGTGTCGGGGGCTACGGCGGCGGGCCGGGCCGTCCCCCGGCGCGGCGCCCCGAGGCGTACGCCGACCAGCACACGGAGCGGCGCTCCGGCGGTACGCCCGCGCCGCGGAGCGGGCCCCCGTCCCAGCGGCCGGGAGCCAGTACAGGCGGCTCGGGTCGGCCCTCGGGGCGGAATACGCCCGCGCGCCCGGCGCAGCGCCGGGGTGGCCCGAGGCCACCCGCGCGTACGGGGCGCCCGGCCCAGACCGTGCGCACCTCGCCGAACGGACGCCGCCCCAGCGGGCCCAACCGTCGGTTGCTGCGGCAGCGGCTGACGGTGTTCGTCGTGGTGACGCTGCTGGTGGCGCTGGGGATCGCGGCGGCGCAGGGCTGCCAGGGGCCGGCGAACGGCCTGGGCGCGCCGTCGAAGCCGACGGCGACGGGGTCGGGGGCGGTCTCGTCGGCGGCACCGGGCTCGGTGGCGGCATCGGGCTCGGTGGCGGCCGAGCCTGACGGTCGCTAGTTGCGGAGTGTCCGACGGGGCTTGGCGCCTGCGGCGGGCTGTTCCCCTCCCCGCCCCTTCCCGAAACTGGGGCTCCGCCCCAGACCCCGCTCCTCAATCGCCGGAGGGGCTGGAAGGGGGCTCCGGCCCAGACCCTGCTCCTGTACCGATGCCGCGGGGAGGGGCGGGGAGGGGAGCGCCGAGATACGGCTCCGCCACGTGCGGGGCCTCCCCGCGTGCGGGGCCTCCCCGGGTGTGGGGCTCTGCTCCAGACCCCGGGGCCCACGGGCGGACCCCCTGGCCACGCGGCGGAGCCCCGCACCCCTGGTCATGCGGCGGAGCCCCGTAGCGGTCAGAGTCCCGGTCTGCCCGAGGTGACCGCGTAGAAGGCGACCGCCGCCGCCGCGCCCACGTTGAGGGAGTCCACGCCGTGGGCCATGGGGATCCGGACCCACTCGTCCGCGGCCATCAGCGCCTGGGTGGAGAGCCCTTCGCCCTCCGCGCCCAGCATCAGCGCGACCCGCTCCAGGCGGTGCGGGGCCGCGTCGTCGATGGTGGTGGCCTTCTCGTCGGGGGTCAGCGCGAGGATCTTGAAGCCCGCCTCCCGGACCGCCTCCAGCCCGCGCGGCCAGCTCTCCAGGCGGGCGTACGGCACGGAGAAGACGGCGCCCATGGAGACCTTGACCGAGCGCCGGTAGAGGGGGTCGGCGCAGTCCGGGGAGAGGAGCACGGCGTCCATGCCGAGTGCCGCCGCGCTGCGGAAGATGGCGCCGGTGTTGGTGTGGTCGTTGACGGACTCCATGATGGCGACGCGCCGCGCGTCCGCCAGGATCGTCTCCGCGTCCGGCAGCGGCTTGCGCTGCATGGAGGCGAGGGCGCCCCGGTGGACGTGGTAGCCCGTCACGCGTTCGGCCAGTTCGGGGCTGACGGCGTAGACGGGGGCGGGGACGTCCTCGATCACGTCCCGCATCACATCGACCCACTTGGACGACAGCAGCATCGAGCGCATCTCGTAACCGGCGACCCGGGCGCGCCGGATCACCTTCTCGCCCTCGGCGATGAACAGGCCCTCGGCCGGCTCTCGCTTGCGTCGTAGCTCCACATCGGTCAGACCCGTGTAGTCGCTCAGCCGCGGGTCGTCCGGATCATCGACGGTGATGAGATCAGCCACTTAAGTGATACTGCCTTGTCCTGGATGCGGTGCCAATGAGCCCGACGTGAATAAGTTACCGGCGGTTACGTCCGATGACGTACGTCCGGTGACATCACCGGTGGTCACGGGCCGAGAGGGCGACCACCTCGCCGATCACCACGACCGCCGGGGGCCGTACGCCCTCGGCCGCGACCGTCTCCCCGACGGTGGCGAGGGTCGCGTCCACCCGGCGCTGGGCCGCGGTGGTGCCCTCCTGGACCACGGCGACGGGGGTGTCGGCGGCGCGGCCGTGGGCGACGAGGGTCGCGGCGATGGCGCCGATCTTCTCGACGGCCATGAGCAGCACCAGCGTGCCGCGCAGCCTCGCCAGCGCCGCCCAGTCCACCAGGGAGCTGGGGTCGTCGGGGGCGACATGGCCGCTGACCACCGTGAACTCATGCGCGACGCCCCGGTGGGTCACCGGGATCCCGGCCGCGCCCGGGACGCTGATGGAGCTGGAGATGCCGGGCACGACGGTGCACGGGATCCCGGCCTCGGCGAGCGCCTCCGCCTCCTCCATGCCGCGCCCGAAGACGAAGGGGTCGCCGCCCTTGAGGCGGACCACCGACTTGCCCGCCTTGGCGTGCTCGATCAGCGCGTTGTTGATCGCCTCCTGGGCCATGAAGCGGCCGTACGGGATCTTCGCCGCGTCGATCACCTCGACATGCGGCGGCAGTTCATCGAGCAGATCGCGCGGGCCGAGGCGGTCGGCCACCACCACGTCCGCCTCGGCGAGCAGACGGCGGCCGCGCACGGTGATCAGATCCGGATCGCCGGGTCCGCCGCCGACCAGCGCCACATGGGGGCCGCGGGTGCGGTGGCGGGGCGCGCCGAGCGTGCCGTCGCGCAACCCCTCCACCACGGCGTCCCGTACGGCGGCGGAGCGGCGCGGGTCCTGTCCGGTGAGGACGGCGACGGTGACGCCCTCGCTGCGTCCGGTGGCCGGGGTCCAGGCGGAGGCGGCCTCGGCGTCGTCGCTGCGCACGCACCAGACGCGGCGCGCCTCGGCCTCGGCGGACGCGGCGGCGTTGGCCTCCGGGTCGTCGGTGGTGATCAGGACGTACCAGGCGCCCTCGAAGTCGCCCTCCTGGTAGCGGCGGCGCTCCCAGCGCACCTCCCCCGCCTCGGCCATGGCCTCGACGGAGGCCGTGGCGGACGGCGAGATCAGCAGGATGTCCGCACCGGCCGCTATCAGCGCGGGCAGCCGGCGCTGGGCGACCTGACCCGCCCCGAGGACGACGACACGCCGCCCGGAAAGGCGCAGCCCGACCGGGTATGCGAAGTTTTCGGACATGGCGGTGCGGCTCTCCTCGTGCGAAGCAACGGCCGCTGCGGCGCTGGAGCGGCTGATCGACTGTGGGGCGGAGCCCCCGCCGACACCCTACGCGGCGGGGGCACGCATCAGTTCTTCTCCGTGACCCCCGCGGAGTCGAACGTGGCCACCTCGTGCATCGCCCGTGCGGCGCTCTGCACCACCGGGAGGGCGAGCAGCGCCCCGGTGCCCTCGCCGAGCCGCAGATCCAGGTCGACCAGGGGGCGCAGGCCCAGCTTGTTCAGGGCCGCCACATGGCCCGGCTCGGCACTGCGGTGGCCCGCGATGCAGGCCGCCAGCACCTCGGGCGCGATGGCGCGGGCGACCAGCGCGGCGGCGCCCGCGCTCACCCCGTCCAGGATCACGGGCGTGCGCAGCGAGGCGCCGCCCAGCAGCAGCCCGGCGATCGCGGCGTGCTCCAGACCGCCGATCGCCGACAGGACGCCGATGGGGTCGGCCGGATCGGGCTGGTGCAGTTCGAGCCCGCGCCGTACGACATCGATCTTGCGCGCGTGCATCTCGTCGTTGATGCCCGTGCCGCGCCCGGTCACCTCGGCCGGGTCGGCGCCGGTGTAGACGGAGACCAGGGCGGCCGACACGGTGGTGTTGGCGATCCCCATCTCCCCGGTGAGCAGCGCCTTGTTCCCGGCGGCCACCAGGTCGCGGGCGGTCTCGATGCCCACCTCGATGGCGCGCAGCACCTCCTCGCGGGTGAGCGCGGGGCCGACGGTGAAGTCTCCCGTGCCCGCCCGCACCTTGCGCGGCAGCAGCCCGGGGGTGCTGGGCAGATCGCTCGCCACCCCGACGTCCACGATGCACACCTCGGCGCCCACCTGGCCGGCGAAGGCGTTGCAGACCGCGCCGCCGCCCAGGAAGTTGGCCACCATCTGGGTGGTGACCTCCTGCGGCCAGGCGGTGACCCCCTGGGCATGCACCCCGTGGTCGCCCGCGAAGATCGCGACGGCGGCGGGCTCCGGGATCGGCGGCGGGCACTGCCGGGACAGCCCGCTCAGCTGGGCGGAGATGATCTCCAGCATGCCGAGCGCGCCGGACGGCTTGGTCATCCGCTTCTGCCGCTCCCACGCCTCACCGAGCGCCTTGGCGTCCAGCGGGCGGATGCCCCGCAGGGTCTCCTGGAGCAGATTGTGCGGGTCCCCGCCGGGCAGGGTGCGGCGGCCGTACGCCTCCTCGTGGACGACCCAGGACAGCGGGCGGCGCTTGGACCACCCGGCCTTCATCAGCTCCGGCTCCTCCGGGAACTCGTCGACGTATCCGACGCACAGATACGCCACGACCTCCAGATGCTCGGGCAGCCCGAGCTCCCGGACCATCTCGCGCTCGTCGAAGAAGCTGACCCAGCCGACGCCGAGGCCCTCGGCACGGGCGGCGAGCCAGAGGTTCTCCACCGCGAGCGCGGAGGAGTACGGCGCCATCTGCGGCTGGGTGTGCCGGCCGAGGGTGTGGCGGCCGCCGCGGGTGGGGTCGGCGGTGACGACGATGTTGACCGGGGTCTCGAGGATGGCCTCGATCTTCAGTTCCTTGAACTGCTTGGCCCGGCCCTTGGGGAGGGACTTGGCGTACGCGTCCCGCTGGCGCACGGCCAGCTCGTGCATGGCCCGCCGGGTCTCCTCCGAGCGGATCACGACGAAGTCCCACGGCTGGGAGTGCCCCACGCTGGGCGCGGTGTGCGCGGCCTCGAGGACGCGCAGCAGCACTTCGTGCGGGATGGGATCGGGCCGGAAGCCGTTACGGATGTCCCGGCGCTCGCGCATCACTCGGTGGACGGCGGCGCGCTCGGCCTCGGCGTACCCCTCGGCGCGGGGGCCGATGGGGATGGGGACCGCCTCGGGCTCGAGTTCCGGCTCCGGCTCCGGCTCGGATTCCGATTTGGGGTTCGGCTCGGGGTCCGGCTCCGCGGCGGATTCGGGGGCCGTCTCGGGGTCCGATTCGGGCTCGGGCTCCGGCTCGGGGGCGACGGCCTCGGCGTCGATGGTTTCGGAGTCAGCGGCTTCGGAGCCAGCTTCGGGGGCGCCGGCGTCGGGCTCCGTGGCTTCGGGCTCGGCGGCTTCCGCGTCCGTGGTCTCCGGTTCGGCGGTCCCGGCCTCGGACTCGGTGGGCTCCATCGCGTTGGCCTCGGGCTCGGCGGCTTCCGGAGCGTCGGATTCCGGGGTACCGGCCTCCGGCTCCGTGGCGTCCTGCTCGGTGGCCCGGGTCTCGGACTCGGTGGCTACGGCTTCGGCTTCGGCTTCGGGGGCCGTTTCGGGGGCCACGGCCTCGGGGTCGGCGGGCTGGTCCTCCGCCCCTGCTTCGTCCATGGGCTCGGCGGCCTCCGTACCGGTCTCCGGCGCTGCCTCGGCGACCGCTTCCGCCTCCGGCTCGGCGGGCGTCGCCTCGGCCTCGGCCGTCTCGGGCGCCTCCGCCTCGGGCGCTTCGCTCGCGGCGGCCTCGGCGTCCGGGGTGTCCGGGGTGTCCGCCGCTTCGGCCTCGGGAGCCCGCTCCTCCGGTGGCGGCTCCTCAGCCATGGACTCGGCCACTGTCTCGGGGGTCTCCGCCTCAGCAGCGATCGGCTCGGACTCCGCCTCGGCCGCCGCCTGCTCAGGCGCCTCGGCCGCCGCCTGCGCCTCGGCGGGCTCCTCCGGCGTCGCGGCCTCGGCCTCCCGCGCGGCCTCCGCCCCAGCCGCCGCCTCAGCCTGCGGCTCGGCGGGCGCCTCCTGCTGGGGCGTCTCGGCGGCGGCCGGTTCCCCGGCGTCGGACGCCTCGGGCTGAGGCGTCGCGTCGGCCACTATCGAGTGACCCGGGTCCACGGCGGTCTCCTCCACCGTTTCGGCGGGCTGCTCCGGGAGTTGCTGAGCGGCCTCATCGGCGGGACCCTCGGCAGCGGGAGCGGGCGGCATCTCGATCGCGATCGGCTCATGGGCCAGTTGCGCCGGGATCTCCGGCGCGGCCTCCGCGACCGGAGCCGGGACGGGCTGGGCCTCGGACAGTTCGGTGACGGGCTCGCTCTGGGCCTGGGCCGGGATGTCGACGACCTGCTCGTCGGCCACGGCCGCCTGCGGGGCGGGCTCCACGACGGGCGCCCCGGCCTGGGCCGGGATGGTCGCACCCGTCTGGTGCGGGTCCACGGCGGCCAGGTCCACGGCGGCCGGATCCACATACGTCTGGTCCATCGGGACCGGCTGCGCCTCCGGCGCGAACGCCTCGGGCTGGGCGAACTGCTCGGGAGCGGGCTCCGCTTCGGGCACCTCCGCGACCTGGGGCTCCTCGACCGGAACGCCCGTCTCCATGGGAACGACCTGCCGCACCGGCGGCGTGGAGTCCCACGCGTCCCCCGGCGGCGGGGCGTCGACGAGCTGCGAGAGGTCCGCGAGCTGGGGCCCGGGGAGCTGACCCGAGTCGTCGGGCTGCGGGGTGAAGTACTGCGGCCCGGCGGCGTACTGGGGCGCGGTGGAGTAGTCCGCCGCCAGCGGCTGCTCTTGCATGACGGGCTGCTGCTCGGGCATGACCGGCTGCGGCTCGGGAACGACGAACAGCTCAGGCGCGGCGAACGGCTGCTCAGGCATGACGAACTGCTCGGGCCCGGCGAACTGCTCAGGCCCGGCAAACTGCTCAGGCCCGGCGAACTGCTGCTCGGCCATCCCGCCCTGCTCGGGCGCCGGGACGCCGTGCTGCGCCCCCGCCCCGTACTCCGGCTGTGGCTCGGGCAGCACCTCGGGCTGGGACGCGACCTGGTGCGGCACCTGCGGCTGCGGCTCGGGCGCGCCCTGCTGCTCCGGGGCCTCCGGGAAGGCCTGCTGCTCGGGCGCCGACTGCGGCTGGGGCTCCGGATGGCGTACGGGCGCGGCGTGCCGACCCGCCGCCGGACCCCGGTCGGCGAGCGAACGCACCACGCCACTGGAGGTGTCGGGCACCGGCGGGCCCATGTGGAGCGGCCGCCTGGCGGGGGCGGCGGGCGCCGCGTAAGCGGCCGGGGCGGGGGCCTGCTGCGGTACGGGCTGCTCCGCCACGGGCTGTGGCTCGGGCATCTGGGTCTCGGCGTACGCGGCGGGGTCGAGCACGCCCGCCTCGTACGCCCCGGTCTGGTACTGGGCCTGCTGCTCGCTCCAGGCGCCCTGGGCGCCGGGCATCAGCAGCAGGTCGTCCTCCTCGCCCACGTGTTCGGAGCCGTCGAGGAAGGTGTAGGCGGCGCCGGGAGGGACACCGGGCTGCGGCTGTTCGATGTAACCGGCGTCGGCAGGCGGGGCATGGACATCCGCCGGGTGCGGGTGTCCGAGTCGTCCGCCTGCGTTCTCCGGCAGTCCCTCGCCCGGGACCTGGCCGGTGTCGGTCATGCGTACCCCTCGCCCATCGCTAGTGCTCCTTCCAACCGCCTACCGCCGAGAGCAAACCCCCTGAGCAAGAACGAGCGTGCGCCGTGCGCGGCACGTAGACACGCCCGAGGCTTGCCTACCGCGGCCCCACCAAGGGAGGGGCACATTCCGGCCTTTGGCCAATAAAGCACCGAACGCCGGGCAGCGGTGAAGGCAGTACAACGATCCGCCAGCCTACCCCGGGCGGTGCCCGGAGCAGGTCACCGGGGCGAAGGTCGGGGCGAACGTCACAAGGACAAAATCACTGGTGCGGACGGTGGCCGCACAGCATGAAGGCGACCGCGCGCTCCCGTTCGGTCCAGCCCCGCGTGTCCAGTTCGACGGACTGCGACAGCACGCATTCGACGGCGTAGCCGCCGTCCTCCAGCGCCGCGCCGATGGCCTCCGCCTCGTCCCGGGTCGCGGCCTGCGTGACGATGCGCTCGGGGCGGCGCGCGGCGCACGCGGCGACCACGGGCGCGCCCCCGCCGCCGATCCGCACCACATCGGGCTCCGGCAGGTCCTCCAGCACCTCGGGGGCGACGCCCTGGACCACTTGGAGCTGTACGGCGAAGCGGCGGGCCAGGGTGGCGGTGCGCTCGCAGGCGTCCGGGTCGCGGTCGACGGCGATGACGGCGGCGCCGAACCCGGCGGTCTCGACGGCCGCCGCGCCGCTGCCCGCTCCGATGTCCCAGACCAGGTCGCCCGGGCGGGGACCGACGCGGGCGAGTTGGAGGGCGCGCAGCTGCGGGGACTCGCTCTCGCTCAGCGCGGTCCCGTACGCGGGGCCGGGCAGCGCCCAGCCGCGGACGGCGCCCGGGTAGCCGGGGTCGCGTCCGGCGATCCAGCCGCCGCCCTGGAGCGCGCCGCGGGCGGCACCGGCCGATGAACCGCCGCGGACGGGCGCTATGCCGGAGCCGCCGATGACGATGACGACGTTGGGGTCGCGCCAGGCGTGGTCGGCGGCCTTGTCGGAGGTCAGCACGGTGACCTGCTCGCGTTCGGTGCCCAGGGCCTCGCAGATGACGAAGGTGCGGTGCACCGGGCCGAGCAGCAGCGCGAGTTCGGCGGGACCCGCGCCGGGCGAGGTGAGGACGGCGACCTTGGTGTGGGCGCGGCAGACGTTGACCGCGCGGCGCAGATCGCGGCTGTGGGCGACGACGACCTGGGCGTCGTCCCAGGGCATCCCGGCCCGCGCGAAGGCGGTGGCGACGGAGGAGACGGCGGGGACGACCTCGACCTCGAGCCCGTGCTCGGGGGCGCGCAGGGCGCGGACGACGCCGAAGAAGCCGGGGTCGCCGTCGGCCAGGACCACGGCGGAGCCGCGGTGCTGGGCGATCCTGCGGGCCGCGAGGTCCACGCTGCCGAGCCGGATCCGCTCGGCGCCGGGCGGGACTTCGGGCAGCGCCAGGTGATGGGCGGCGCCGGCCACGAGGGTGGCAGCGCCGAGGGCGGAGCGGGCCGCGTCCGTGAGCGGGGTGCCGTCCCAACCGATCACCGTGACGCGGTCGGCCATCGTCCTTGTTCTCCCCTATGTGTGGCGGGTCGGGTCTGTCGGGTGCGTCGCGGTGGGGTGCGGATGCGTCGCGGTGGGGTGCCCGCGAGGGTCCACGGGCGGGTCGCGGCCGGTGCGCCGCGGATGCGCGGGGCACGGCCCCGGACGCCGCCGAGGCGCGGGTGCTCGGCGCGCACAGAGACTACCCCGGCTGGTCCGGACCGCCGGAGCGGGGGCGGGCGCTGGGGTGGTGTGCCGAGGGCGCGGACGGCGCGAATGCGCCGGATGTCCGCCCCGGCCGGGGTGCGGCGGGGTGTCAGCCCCAGTCGGAGTAGCTGGGGTAGACGCCGTAGCCGTCGGGCCCGGAGATCTGGCCGGGGGCCCCGTCGAGGTCCTCGGCGAGCAGGCTCCAGACGATGAGGTCGGTGCGCAGATCGGTCCAGCCGCCGTCCTCCGTCTGGGTGCGGGCTATCCAGGCGTGGCGCAATACGCCCTCGCTGATGCAGCCGACCTTCTGGGCGACCTGCTGGGCGGCGGTGTTGCCGGCGGCGGTGCGCAGCTCCAGGCGCTCGAACTTCTGGTCCTGGAACAGCCAGCGGGCCACGGCCAGCACGGCCTCCGAGGCATAGCCCTCACCCCGCGCCCAGTGGGCGACGATATAGCTGGCCTCGGTGGCCAGCAGCCGCCAGTCGGTATTGCGCAGATGCACGATGCCGACGAGCCGCTGGGTGAGGAATTCGGCGACCGCGAAGACGATTCCGCGGCCGGTGGTCCGTTCCGCCGGGGCGAGCCGCAGCGCCTGGTCGCGGGCGTCGCCGAGGTTGTACGGATAGGGCGCCCGGGTCCAGGCGATGACGCTTTCGTCGTTCATCATGTCCGCGAGCGCGGGTATGTCCGCTTCCTCGAACGGGCGCAGCACCAGCCGTTCCGTACTGATGGAGATGTCCGGGAAGGTGGATGTCATGCGCCGCTCCGTAACCGGGGATCGTTGTCTGGGCCGTGGAAAGGCCCAGCATGCAGCATCACGCAGGGGAAATGCAGCACGGGGGGTGAATCGGGAGGCTCCGCATCCGGTGGTAGGTCCGGATGCGGAGCCTCGGGGATCCGCCGGCGGGCGGGAAACGTTGGCGAATTCGTTGCGGTGGTGACGGGGTGCCGCGGATCAGAAGGACGGCAGCACGGAGCCCTGGTACTGGTCCTTGATGAACTTCTTCACCTGCGGAGAGGTGAGGAGCTTGGCCAGCTTCTTCACCCGCGGGTCGTCCTCGTTGCCCTTCTTCACGGCCAGGAAGTTGGCGTACGGGTTGTTCTTGGGCGACTCGAGGATGAGGGCGTCCTTGGCGGGCTTGAGGTGCGCCTCGATGGCGTAGTTGCCGTTGACGACCGCGGCGTCCACGTCGTCGAGCGACCGCGGCAGCTGGGCGGCCTCCAGCTCCTTGAACTTCAGGCCCTTGGGGTTGGCGGTGATGTCCTTGGGGGTGGCCTCGTTGCCGACGCCGCTCTTGAGCTTGATGACGCCGTTCGCGTCCAGCAGCTTCAGCGCGCGGGCCTCGTTGACCGTGTCGCTCGGGACGGCCACGGTGGCGCCCTTCTTGAGCTCGTCGGCCTTCTTCACCTTGTGCGAGTAGAGGCCGAGCGGCTCGAGGTGCACGGTGACGACGGGCACGATGTCGGTGCCCTTCTTCTTGTTGAAGTCGTCGAGGAACGGCTGGTTCTGGAAGTAGTTGGCACCCACCGAGCCATCCTGGGTGGACAGATTCGGCGTGTTGTAGTCGGTGAACTCCTTGACCTCGAGCTTGAGGCCCGCCTTGTCGGCCAGGTGGTCCTTGACGTAGTTGAGGATCTCCGCGTGCGGGACGGGGCTGGCGGCGACGACCAGCGCGCCGTTCTTGTCGTCCGACGAACCCGGGGCGCCGCACGCGGCGACACCGAGGGCGAGCGCTCCGGCGGCGAGGACGGTGGTGACGGTCTTGGTGGTGTTACGCACGAAAAGTGCCTTTCTTCGGGGACGCACGAATCCGCCGCGGGTGCGGAAGCGGAATTCGGGCGGGGCGGTACGGGGGTGAAGGGGTGGGGGCTCAGGGGACCTTGGTGGGCTCCACGGTCTCGATCTCGGCGGGCGCGGCCCGCTGCTCCGGCACGGGCCTCCCGGCCCGGGACGCGCCGCCGCGCAGCAGCACCAGCCGCGGGGCGACCGAGGAGCGGCCGCGGTGCGACAGGCCGCGGGCGGCGAGGTCGCCCGCGAACTGGATGATGGCGATGACCACCGCGAGGATGGCGACGGTGATCCACATCAGCTTGGTCTCGAACCGCAGGTAGCCGTAGCGGACGGCGAGGTCACCGAGGCCGCCGGCGCCGACCGTGCCGGCCATCGCGGAGTAGCCGATGAGCGCGACGATCGTGGTGGTCGCGCTGGAGATCAGCGACGGCAGCGACTCGGGCAGCAGCACCTTGCGGACGACCGTCCAGGTGGAGCCGCCCATCGACTGCACGGCCTCCACCAGCCCGCCGTCCACCTCGCGCACCGAGGTCTCCACGAGCCGGGCGTAGAAGGGGATGGCGCCGATGGCCAGGGGCACGATGGCGGCCTCGGGGCCGATGGTGGTGCCGACGATCGCGCGGGTGAAGGAGATCAGGGCGACCATCAGGATGATGAACGGCATCGAGCGGGCGATGTTGACGACCTGCCCGACGACCTTGTTCACCACCACGTTCTGGAGCACTCCGCCGCGGTCGGTGAGGACCAGCAGCACGCCGAGCGGCAGTCCGCCGGCGACGGCGATCAGCGCCGACCAGCCGACCATGTAGAGGGTGTCCCAACACGCCTGCTCCAGCAGGGGCTCCATCTCGGACCAGGTCACTTGGCGCCCTCCTTGAGCAGCGGGGTCGGGTTCGCGCGCGGGCCGTCGGCGATGGCCGCCACATCGACCTGGAGGCCCTGCTCCCGCAGGAAGCCGATCGGGACGACGTTCTCCTCGAACCGGCCGGGCAGCTCGATCCGCATCCGCCCGACCTGGTGGCCGCCGACGGTGTCCATGGCGGCGCCGAGGATCGAGATGTCGATGTTGTACGTACGGGACAGCTGGGAGATGACCGGCTTGGTGGCCGCCTCGCCCTGGAAGGTGACGTCCACGACCGTGCGGTCCTCGCCCGAGGGCACCCCGCCGACCGGGAAGAGCTCCTGGGCCAGCTCGGAGCCTGGCGTGGCCAGCAACTCGCTGACCTTGCCGGACTCCACGATCCGCCCGTCGCGCATCAGCGCGGCCGAGTCGCAGATCCGCTTGACGACGTCCATCTCGTGGGTGATGAGCAGCACGGTCAGGCCCAGCTGCTCATTGAGGTCGCGCAGCAGCTGGAGGATCGAGCGGGTGGTCTCGGGGTCCAGTGCGGAGGTCGCCTCGTCCGAGAGCAGCACCTTGGGGTCGCCGGCGAGCGCGCGGGCGATGCCGACGCGCTGCTTCTGGCCGCCGGAGAGCTGTGCGGGGTACGCCTTCGCCTTGTCGGCGAGGCCCACCAGCTCCAGCAGCTCCAGGGCCTTGCGGGTGCGCTCCTTGCCGGAGACGCCGAGGATCTCCAGGGGCAGCTCGACGTTGTCCCGCACGGTGCGCGAGGAGAGCAGGTTGAAGTGCTGGAACACCATGCCGATGCGGCTGCGGGCCTGGCGCAGCGCGGACCCGGCCGCGCCCCGGCCCCGGCCGGTCAGTGCGGTCAGGTCCTGGCCGGCCACGCTGACCGTGCCGGAGGTGGGGCGCTCCAGGAGGTTGACACAGCGGATGAGGGTGGACTTCCCGGCGCCGCTCTGGCCGACGACGCCGTACACCTCCCCCTCGCGGACATGCAGATCGACGCCGTCGAGGGCGGTGACCTCGCGGCCTCGTGAGCGGTAGACCTTGGTCAGGTCCGTGGTGGTGATCACAGGGTTTCCGTCACTGTTGAGTGCACGGCGGTTGGTGCCGCCGGGCACGGCTCGTTCATTTCGGAACGCGGCAGGGCGGACCCGAGGGCATGCCCGGTGTGTGGGCGCGGTTCGGGTTCCGGTGACGCGGGGCGGCGCGGTCCGGCGCGATGGACGCACGGATCCGGCTCAGCGGGTCTCGCTTCGGGGCGCGAGGCTCAGCAGGGGCCCTCAGCAGTCACACATTCGACACCGACAACGAGCACCGGGCGCGGGAATCGCCTCGGTCGCAGGGATGCGGCAGCTCGTCGTGGTCATGGCTGCAAGTAAAACAGACACCGGTGCGGACCCATCAAGCATGTCCGTATAGCGGACGGCGCTGCTCGGTCCGTGGACAACCGGCGGGGTGGCCGGGACCCGGTTCAGACCCGGCAGGTGATCTCCACTCCCCCGTCGGAGACCTGTACGGACACGGCCGACAGGTCCTCGACCACGACATCGGCGACCAGCTCCGCCCGGTCGGTCGTTGTGGCCAATGCCACGGTCCGCATCCCGGCCGCGCGGCCCGCGGCGAGCCCGGCCGGGGCGTCCTCGAACACCACACAGCGTGCCGGGTCGACTCCGAGCCGCTCGGCGGCCAGCAGGAACGGCTCGGGGTGGGGCTTGCCACGGGTTATGTCATCGGCGCTGATCAGCGTCCCCGGCCGGATCGCCACCTCGGCGAGGCGGGCCTCGGCCAGCTCGCGGTTGGCGGAGGTGACCACGGCCCAGCGCCCGGCGGGCAGCCCCGCCAGCAGCTCGGCGGTGCCGGGGAGCAGCTTCACCCCGCCCGGTACATCCTCCAGCTCCAGCTCGTCGATGCGCGCCCGGGCCCGCGGGGCGCGGTCGGCGGGGAGCAGATCGGCGATGATGTCGTCCGCCGGGCGGCCGTGCAGCTCGACCCGGGCGAAGTCCTCCGCCGCGATCCCCTGCTCCTCGGCCCAGCGGGTCCAGCAGCGATGCACCGAGTCCAGGGAGGAGACGAGGGTTCCGTCGTTGTCGAACAACAGCGCGTCAGCGGAGATCTTCATGAGCCGCAGCGTACGTGGGGGTGGCGGAGGCCCTCGGGCGCGGGGCCGAGCGCGGTGCGCCGGGCCGGGCCGATTACCCTCGTCCCATGCTTGTCACTCCCTGTGTGCGCCGCCGTCGGGTGCGCCGCCGCACCGCGCGGAGGTCCCGTTGATCGACGCGCTGACGGTCGCGCTTGGCGTGACCGCGCTCCTCCTCGCCGCGTGGTGCGGCTTCGCCGCCTACCGGGACCAGCCGACCAAGGACTGGCACTTCATCGGCATGGCCGTGGTGGCCCTGCTGGCGATCGTGCAGCTGGGCATAGGAGTGGTGCGGCTGGCGGGCGGGGCCGACCCCCAGCAGGGGGTGGCCATCTTCGTGGCGTATCTCATCGGCTCGGCGCTCGCGGTGCCGATCGCGGCGTTCATGTCGCTGACGGAGCGGACCCGCTGGGGGTCGGCGACGGTCTCCGCGGCGGCCGTGGTGCTGGCCGTGCTCGAGGTGCGGCTCTATGACATCTGGGGAGGCGTCGGTGGCTGAATCACGGGAGGCGTCGATGACCGAGGACTCGACGGCCGGGGAAGCGGCCGGGACGACAGCCGGGAAGGCAGCCGGGAAGGCGGCCGGGAAACCGGAATCCGCCGCGCGCACCGGGCTCGGTCAGGGCCCGGGGCGGCTGCTGGTGATGCTCTACGGGGTCTTCACGGTGGCCGCCGCGTCCCGCTCGGTCTACCAGCTGATCGCGCAGTACCGGGAGGCCCCGCTCGCCTACATCCTCTCGGCGGTCTCCGCGGTGGTGTACGCGTTCATCACGGTCTCGCTGGTGCGCGGCGGCGAGGGCGCCCGTAAGGCGGCGATCGTCTGCTGTGCGCTGGAGCTGGTGGGGGTGCTGACCGTGGGCACCTGGACTCTCGCCGACCCGTCGGCCTTCCCGGACCAGACGGTGTGGTCCGACTACGGGATGGGCTATCTGTTCATCCCGATCTTCCTGCCGGTCACGGGCCTGCTGTGGCTCAGGAAGGCCCGCCGGGGCTGACCCCGGCGGGCCCGTGCCCGTGCCCTGCGTCCCGTGTCAGGCGCTGGCGGCGTACGCGGTGGCCGTGGCGTCCTTCTCCAGGGTGACCAGGCTCAGTCGGCGGTTGACCTCCTCGGTGCCCACCTGGGCGTAGCCGTAGCGGCGGTACAGCCGCAGATTGCCCTCGCTGCGGTGGCCGGTGAACAGGCGGTACCGCTTGGCTGCCCGCTCCCCGGAGAGCCGCTCCTCGATCGCCGCGAGCAGCCGTCCGCCCAGGCCGTGCCGCTGCATCCGGGGGTGGACGATCAGCTTGGCGATGGCGGCGGTCCCCTTGTCGTCGACGACTCCGCGGACCGAGCCGACGACCTCCGCGCCGAGCCGGGCGACGAGCACACAGCCCTCGCTCAGTTCGGCGCGCAGGTCGTCGAGCGACTGCGTCAGCGGTTCGATCGAGAAGTCGCCGTAGAGCTCCGCCTCGCCCTGGTAGCACAGATACTGCAGCTTCAGGATCTGCTCGGCGTCGTCCGCGGTCGCCGCGGAGATGGTCACGCTCATGCCCATGTGCGCATGCCTCCCCATATGTCGTCAGTCCACCGGTCGCGGTGAGGGTAGGAGTGCGACCGGGGGTTCATGGCCTGGGTGGAGGCGCCGCGTGGTCGGCGTCCGCCTCCGAGGCGCCGGTTGTCTATCGCTCCTTTCCCCATGGTTCAGGAGCCGCAACCTCCGCCGTGAGCATTCTGCGCAGGCAACCCAGACATCGGGAACGTACCGGGCCCAGACTGCCCTGTGACATTCCCAACTGACCGGCGATTTCGCGATACGTGGGATCCGCGCGGGAGAGCATCGCCGTGAGCAGCGCGGGGCAGCGTCCGGGCAGCCGCCGCACCGCCGCGCGCAGCGTCCGGCGGGTCTCCGCGGCCAGCACGGCGTGTTCGGCCGGACGGGGCTCGGGGCCGCTGGGCGGGCCGCCGGCCACCGGGTCGTACGGCACCTCGCGGCGCGCCCGGCGCCTGGCCCCGCGCACCTCGGCCCGGACGGCGCGACGCAGCCAGCGGGCGGGGTGGGGCGGCGGTCCGGCGTCCCGGGTGCGTTCCAGCAGCCGTAGCCAGACGGCCTGTTCGAGTTCGGCGGGCTCGACGCCGACGCCGTGTGCCTCGGCCGCCGCTTCGGCGGCCAGCAACGGGCCCAGCTGCTTCACAAGGTCCATGCCGGGCGGGACGAGGACCGATCGTGGGGTGGTTGCCCGGTGACCGCGGTCTCACCCGACCGGGGAAGCGGCGGGGCCGCGCCTTGACGCTCGCGCGCCCCCGCCGCCGCCTCTCACAGACGGATCGTTCGCCTTACGGACGGATCATTCGCCCTACGGCCGGATCATTCGCCCTACGGCCGGATCGCTCGCCCTACGGGCGGATCACTTGCGGAAGTCCGCCGCCGCGAGCAGCGCGGTGTCCGCGTTGTCGGAGAAGATGCCGTCGATTCCGGTCGCGAAGTATGCCTTGAACGCCCCGAAAGCGTCACCGTAGGCGTTGGGGTCCGTGCCGCGGCGGAAGTCGGCCGGGAGGAAGGTGTTCTCGTTGCGCATGGTGTACGGGTGCAGGATCAGCCCCGCCGCGTGGGCGTCCTTCACCACGCTGGTGGGCGTGCCCAGCTTGCCGTCCGGCGTCCGGGGGATGATGACCGACAGATCGGGGCCGATGCCCTGGGCGTAGCTCGCGATCCACTTGAGCCCCTCGGGCTTGACCAGGTCCGCGACCGTCCGCGGGTCGTTCGCCTCGACGAAGTCCCAGGGCCGGCTGTCCATGGTCGACAGCAGCACGACGGACGGGGTGTCCACCAGCTTGCGCAGCCGCTGGATGCTGCTGGGCTCGAAGGACTGGAGGAACAGCGCCGAGTCCTTGCGGTGGCGGCCGTAGCGGCGCAGCAGCTTGGCCACCCGCTCCTCGAGCCCGAGGCCGAGCTTGCGGAAGTAGGTGGGGTGCTTGGTCTCCACGTACAGCCAGATCCGGCGGCCGCGCTCGCGGCCCTCGCGCTCGGCCCACTGGAGCACCTCTTCGAAGGTGGGCACGTCCCAGCGGCCGTCGTAGAGGGTGTTGCGCTGGCGGTTGCCCGGGATGCGCTCCTTGGCGCGCAGCGTCTTCAGCTCGGCGAGGGTGAAGTCCTCGGTGAACCAGCCGGTGAGCTTGGTGCCGTCGACCGTCTTGGTGGTCTTGCGGTCGGCGAACTCCGGGTGGGCGGAGACGTCCGTGGTGGCCGTGATGTCGTTCTCGTGGCGGCAGACCAGATGGCCGTCCTTGGTGGGGACCAGGTCCTGCTCGATGATGTCCGCGCCCATGTCCAGGGCGAGCTGGTACGAGCCGAAAGTGTGCTCGGGCCGGTAGCCGCTGGCGCCGCGGTGGCCGATCACGGTCGGAACCGGCAGCTCATGGCCCCGGCCGGACGCTCCCGCGGCCGCGTCCGGCGCGGTCCGCGGCTCCGCGGCCGTCGCCGTGCCCGCACCGCTCAGCGCCATCGCTCCCGCGCCGAGGGCCGCGGCCCCCAGCAGGGCGCGCCGTCCGGGCTTCTGCTCCCGCTCCATGCAGCACTCCTTGATGTGGTGTTCAACACCTGTCAAATCCAGTCAGAGAACGGCCTGATGGTAGGCGTGGGCGGCTTTCCTACGGGAGACATCGGGCGAAACGTGTGGGGAACGGGGGTCAACACCGCGTACGGACCGCATACCAGGTGGGTGAACCTGGTGTGCGCCGGAGTGCGACCGGCGAGTATCGTCCTCATCGGCGCTCGGGTGCGGTACGAGGTTGACGGACCGTACACGGTTGCGTCCCAGACCTTGACCCCGACCGGAGGGCCCGTGTCCCGATTCGCGTTTCTGAAGGCAGTACTCGGTCCGCTGATGCGCCTGATGTTCCGCCCACGGGTCGAGGGGGCCGAGGGCATTCCGGGCTCGGGCCCGGTGATCCTCGCCGGGAACCATCTCACCTTCATCGACTCGATGATCCTGCCGCTGGTCTGTGACCGTCAGGTCTTCTTCATCGGCAAGGACGAGTACGTCACGGGCAAGGGCCTCAAGGGCCGGCTGATGGCCTGGTTCTTCACCGGCGTCGGCATGATCCCGGTGGACCGGGACGGCGGACGCGGCGGCGTCGCGGCGCTGATGACGGGGCGTCGGGTGCTGGAGGAGGGCAGGGTCTTCGGCATCTACCCCGAGGGCACCCGCTCCCCCGACGGCCGCCTCTACCGCGGCCGCACCGGCATCGCCCGCCTGGCGCTGATGACCGGCGCGCCCGTGGTGCCGTTCGCGATGATCGGGACCGACCGGATCCAGCCGGGCGGCAAGGGGCTGCCGCGGCCGGGCAAGGTCGAGGTCCGCTTCGGCGAGCCGCTGGAGTTCACCCGCTACGAGGGCATGGACCGCGACCGCTATGTGCTGCGGGCCGTGACCGACGAGGTGATGAGCGAGGTCATGCGGCTGTCGGGGCAGGAGTACGTGGACATCTACGCCACGAAGGCGAAGTCGGCCGCATAACGGCTGACGCCTGATGTTTCGGGCGAACCGCGGCGGTCCGGTGTTTCCGGGCCGCCGCGGTTGTGTGGGCGGGCGTGCGGAGTTCCATCCGGGCCGCCGGGGCTTGGTGCCCGGGGCACGGCGGGTTTTGTGCGAAGCGCGGCGGGTTTTGTCCGGGGCGCGGTGGTTCGGTCCGGGGCGCGGAGGTTTGGTCCGGCGAACCGCCGGGGCTCGGTCGCACGGGTCGGCGGCCGGGCGCCATACGTTCGGGCACAACGTCCGCCTCGCGGTCCGGCGAGCCGACGTTCCGGCCGCTGTCGCGGGGCGCCAGATGTGCGGAAGATCTGATTCCGCTACCCGCTGGTCACCACCGGGCCCGGCCACTATGGTGCCGCGGGTGACCACGATGACCGTGCCCTCCCCCGACTTCGTGATGCTGCGCGGTCGGCGGTTCGCCGTGACCGATTTCGGCGGACCGGGCGACCCGGTCCTGGCCCTGCACGGCCACTTCGGCCGGGGCCGGATGTACGCGCCGCTGGCCGCCGCCCTCGCCCCCGAACGGCGGGTGATCGCCCTCGATCAGCGGGGGCACGGGCTGACCGGCGGCGGTGGCCCCTTCACGCTGGACGAGTACGTGGCCGACGCCGCCGCGCTGCTGCGGGAGCTGGGGCTCGGCCCGGTCCCGGTCATCGCCCACTCCACCGGCGCGGTCGGCGCGTACGCGCTGGCCGCCCGCCATCCGGACCTGGTGAGCGCGCTTGTCGTCGAGGACATCGGCGCGGTGACGGACCGTCCGGTGGTCAGCCATCCGGTGCTCGATGTCTCCGGGTGGCCGACCTGGGCCGTGGACCGGGAGAAGCTGCGCGCCGCCATCGAGTCCCGGGGCATTCCGGACGCCTCGTACTTCCTGGACAGCGCCGAGCCGGACCCGCAATCGGGCGGCTGGCGGCTGCTGTTCGAGCCCAGCCACATGATGGCGTCGCAGCAGGCGATGTGCGGTGACTTCTGGGACGACTGGCTGGGCTCCTCCTGTCCCGCGCTGCTGATGCGCGGCGAGCACAGCTCGCTGCTGCCACCGGGCCACGCCCACGAGATGTCCACCCGCCGCCCCAACACCAAGCTCCGCGAATTCGGCGGGTGCGGTCACTGGATCCATGACGACGCGCCCCGGCCGTACGCCCGCGCGGTCCGTTCGTTCCTGAGCCTGCTCTAGGGCGTGTCCAGCGGGTCGTGGCGCCTGCGGCGGGCTGTTCCCCTCCCCGCCCCTTCCCACAACTGGGGCTCCGCCCCAGACCCCGGGGTCCAGGGGCGAAGCTCTGCCACACGGCGGACACCCCCGCAGCCGCGTCTTTCCCGTCCCCCCGCACGCCCTCCGGGCGTGGCCTCAATCGCCGGCCGGGCTGGAAGGAGCCGACGGTCAGGCCCAGGGCAGCTCCGAGCGGTGCCGCCAGTAGGTCTCCGGGGGCTCGGCCAGTCGCTCCAGCCGGGCCGACCGGGACTCGTCCAGGCGGAGGTCGGCGGCGGCCAGGTTGGAGCGCAGCTGGTCCATCGTGGCGGCGCCGGAGAGGACGACCGTCACCCAGGGCCGATCCAGCACCGCGGCCAGGGCGACGGCGTCCGGAGCGGCGCCCGTCTCCTCGGCCACCTGGCGCAGGGCCTCAGGAAGCCGCTCGGCGGCCTCGGTGAGCCGGCCGTTGGCCACGGCTTCCTTGACGATGACCGCCCGGCCCGCCTCGTGGGCCTCGGCCAGCGCCGCCCCGGCCGACGGCTCCAGCAGGTTGTAGGTGGACTGGACGGTGCGGAAGAGCGGCCGGCCGTCGACCTCCACGGCCAGCGCGGCCCGGATCGCCTCGGCCTGGCGCGGACCGCTGGTGGACACGCCGACCGTCACGCCCTCCGCGGCGAGCCCGGCCAGCCGCGCGTGCAGCTCGGGGTCGGTGAGGGCCGGGCTTTCGGGGGTCACCGAGTGGATCTGGTAGAGGTCCAGCCGGTCGCCGAGCAGCGCGTCGGTCAGCTCGCGCTGCCGGTCGAAGGTCTCGACGCCATGGTCCTTGACCTCGTGGGTCTCGGCGTCCGTACGCCACTCGGCGACATACGTATAGCCCCACTTGGAGCCGACGACCACGTCCCGGGCGGCGTCCGGGCGGTCCCGCAGCCAGTCGGCGAGGAACTCCTCGGCCCGGCCGTAGGAGCGCGCCGCGTCCAGATAGCGCACTCCGGCGGCGTACGCGGCGTCCAGCAGCTCATGGCTGCGCCGCCGCATCACCTCGACCGGGCGCTCGGCCGGGAGGTCGCGGTCCCGGCCGAGGTTGATGTAGGCGGGGCGGCCGACCGCGGCCAGGCCGAGCCCGATCCGGGCCGCCCCCGCTCCGGGGGCCGCGATCTCCGTGAGACGTTCGACGCCCATACTCCGTGTCCCCACCTCTCCCTTTCGGTCTGTCGCTGTCAGCGCTTGGCGCCCGCCCACGCGTACTGGGCGGCCAGATCCTCCTTGACCTCCGCGAGCTGGGCCCGCACCGCCTTGGGGGCGGTGCCGCCGCGTCCGTCGCGCGAGGCCAGCGCGCCCCGCACATTGAGAACGCCGCGGACCTCCGGCGTCAGATGCGGGGAGATCTTGGCGAACTGCTCATCGGTGAGCTGGTCGAGCTCGATGCCCGTCAGCTCGCACTCCTTGACGCATTCCCCCGCGACCTCGTGCGCCACCCGGAACGGCACGCCCTGCCGCACCAGCCATTCGGCGATGTCGGTGGCGAGCGAGAACCCGGCCGGGGCCAGCTCCTCCATGCGCTCGCGGTTGACGGTCAGCGTGGCCATCATCCCGGTGAAGGCCGGGAGCAGCACCTCGAGCTGGTCGCAGGAGTCGAAGACCGGCTCCTTGTCCTCCTGGAGGTCGCGGTTGTACGCGAGCGGCAGGGCCTTGAGCGTGGCCAGCAGCCCGGTGAGGTTGCCGATCAGCCGGCCGGACTTGCCGCGCGCGAGCTCCGCGATGTCCGGGTTCTTCTTCTGCGGCATGATCGAGGAGCCGGTGGAAAAGGCGTCGTGGAGGGTCACGAAGGAGAACTCCTTCGTGTTCCAGAGGATGATCTCCTCGGCGATCCGCGACAGATCGACGCCGATCATCGCGGTGATGAACGCGAACTCGGCGACGAAGTCACGGGAGGCCGTGCCGTCGAGCGAGTTGGCGGACGAGCCCCGCTCGAAGCCGAGGTCGGCGGCGACCGCCTGCGGGTCGAGGCCCAGCGAGGACCCGGCCAGCGCGCCCGAGCCGTACGGCGAGACGGCGGTGCGCTCGTCCCACTGCCGCAGCCGCTCCGCGTCCCGCGACAGCGCCTGGACATGGGCGAGGACATGGTGGGCGAACAGCACCGGCTGGGCGTGCTGGAGGTGCGTACGGCCGGGCATCGCGACGTCCGGGTGCGCCTCGGCGAGCCCCACCAGGGCCTGCTGGAGGTCGGCGATCAGCCCGCCGACGATCCGGGCGTGGTCGCGCAGATACATCCGGAAGAGGGTGGCGATCTGGTCGTTGCGGGACCGTCCGGCCCGCAGCTTGCCGCCGAGGTCCGGGCCCAGCCGCTCCAGCAGTCCGCGCTCCAGGGCGGTGTGGACGTCCTCGTCGGCGATGGTGCCGGTGAAGTCACCGGAAGCGACATCGGCCTCCAGCCGGTCCAGGCCCGCCAGCATCCGCTCCAGCTCATCGGCGGTGAGCAGCCCCGCCGTGTGCAGCACCCGGGCGTGGGCGCGGGATCCGGCGATGTCGTACGGCGCCAGGCGCCAGTCGAAGTGCACGGAGGCGCTGAGCTTCTCCAGTGCCTCGGACGGGCCGTCGGCGAAGCGGCCGCCCCAGAGCCGGACGTCACCGCTGTTGCCGTTGCTCACGCTGTTGCTCCTGTCGGCTGTGGGTGTGCGACCGCCTCCCCGCCGCGGGGCGGGGAGGCGGCTCGTGACGCGTCGCGTACGTCGGGTACGCGGGCATGACGCTGGTGCGAAGGCTACTGCCGCAGGTCCCGCTTCGCGGCGATCTTGCTGGACATCCCGAAGATCTCGATGAAGCCCTTGGACAGCGACTGGTCGAAGGTGTCGCCGGTGTCGTAGGTCGCCAGGTGGAAGTCGTACAGCGAGGTGTGCGACTTCCGTCCGGTGACCACGGCCCGGCCGCCGTGCAGGGTCATCCGGATCTCGCCGGACACGTGCTCGTTCGCCTCGGCGATGAATCCGTCCAGGGCCCGCTTGAGCGGCGAGAACCACAGACCGTCGTAGACCAGCTCGCCCCAGCGCTGCTCGACCTGCCGCTTGTAGCGGGCCAGCTCGCGCTCGACGGTGACGGCCTCCAGCTCCTGGTGGGCGGTGATCAGCGCGATGGCGCCGGGCGCCTCGTAGACCTCCCGCGACTTGATGCCCACCAGCCGGTCCTCGACCATGTCGATCCGGCCGACGCCCTGGGCACCCGCCCGCTCGTTCAGCCGCTGGATGGCCTGGAGCACGGTGACGCGCTCGCCGTCGATCGCGACGGGGACGCCCTTCTCGAAGGTGATGATCACCTCGTCGGCCTCGCGCGGGGTGGCCGGATCGGAGGTGTACTCGTAGACGTCCTCGATCGGCGCGTTCCAGATGTCCTCCAGGAAGCCGGTCTCCACGGCCCGCCCGAAGACGTTCTGGTCGATCGAGTACGGGGACTTCTTGGTGGTCGCGATCGGCAGGCCCCTGGCCTCGCAGAAGGCGATCGCCCTGTCCCGGGTCATCGCGTAGTCCCGGACCGGCGCGATGCAGGTCAGATCGGGTGCGAGGGAGGAGATACCGGCCTCGAACCGCACCTGGTCGTTCCCCTTGCCGGTGCAGCCGTGGGCGACGGTCCCGGCGCCGTGCTTGCGGGCGGCGGCCACCAGGTGTTTCACGATGGTCGGCCGGGACAGCGCGGAGACCAGCGGGTAGCGGTCCATGTACAGCGCGTTGGCCTTGATCGCCGGAAGGCAGTACTCCTCGGCGAACTCGTCCTTGGCATCCGCGACCTCCGCCTCGACCGCCCCGCAGGCGAGCGCGCGCTTACGGATGACGTCCAGGTCCTCACCGCCCTGGCCGACATCCACGGCGACGGCGATGACCTCGGCATCCGTCTCCTCGGCGATCCAGCCGATGGCGACGGAGGTGTCCAGGCCGCCCGAGTAGGCGAGTACGACGCGCTCGGTCACGGGTGCCTCCTTACGATCCATACGCTTCTTCTGCATGAGTATGCACTGGTCCGTATGTTTCGTCAAAATCGGCGGGCGTTTGACCGCCGAACGCCGCGGCGCGTTCGCGGTAGCACCTGCCCATTCGGCCGCCGGGCTGAGACCATGGCGGGGCGGGGAGCGCAGCTGCGGACCGAGGGGGAGTCGGGGCCGGTGCAGAAGAAGCAGATGATGGTGCTCGGCGCATTCGTGGTCGGGGTCCTGTGGATCAACAACCACGGTGACGGCAACACCCGCGACGACAAGTCGCCGAATCCCCATCAGACGGCCCGGTATCCCGTCCACTTCGAGAGGGACGACGGGAAGGACGACGGGAAGAAGGGCGGTGGGAAGGGCGGCAAGAAGCAGCCCGAACCGCGCTCAACGGTGTCCTACCCGATCAAGTTCCACCATCGATGACATCCGTACCGGTACGGACGGGGGACCGCTCCGGCCGAGACGACTCCCACCCGCCCAAGGCCGTTCATGGCGCCGTGGGAAGGCGTTCGGAACCGGAACGCACGCTAACCGCCATGAATCACCTGAACACTGCCCCCAGCCGCCGCCGGTTCCTCGCCGCGGCGGTCGGCGTCGGCGCCACCGCCGCCGGGACGTCCGGGGTGGCGGCCGCCGCCACCGGCCCGCGGCCGCTGCGCGTGGCCACGTTCAACATCCACCACGGCGCGAGCCCCGCCGACGTCCTGGACCTGGAGCGCGTGGCCCGGGTGATCCAGGCCATGCGGGTGGACGTCGTCGGCCTGCAGGAAGTCGACCGGTTCTGGAAGCGCAGCGGCTTCGTCGACCAGCCCGCCTGGCTGGGCGAGCGGCTGGGGATGCGGCACGCCTTCGGCGCCAACCTCGACCTGGACCCGGAGGAGCCCGGCCGGCCGCGCCGTCAGTACGGCACCGCGGTGCTCTCCCGCCGGCCGATCCGGTCCTGGACCAACACCCATCTGCCGCTCGTTCCCGGCCATGAGCAGCGCGGTCTGCTCCAGGCGACGCTGGACGTGCGCGGCGGCTGCGTCGAGTTCGCCGTGACGCATCTCCAGCACAACGACAGCCAGGAGCGCGAGCGGCAGTCCGCCCGGATCGTCGAACTCCTCGGGTCCTCCCCGGAGCGCACCATCCTGGTCGGCGACCTGAACGCCACGTCCGAGACCCCGGAGATCCGGACCCTGACCGACGTGCTCGGCGATGTGTGGCCCCAGGCCGGCACCGGCGACGGCTTCACCTACGACTCCGTCAACCCGCACGCCCGGATCGACTTCCTCCTCCCCTCCCGCGACCTGCGCCCGCTCACCGCCCAGGTGTTCACGGCGGACCCGGAGGCGTCGGACCACCTGCCGGTGGTGAGCGAGCTGCTGCTGCCCGTGCGCCACCGCCGGCGACGCCCGGGACCTGTGAATCCTGAGCCGGACCTGTGAGCCACGGCCGAAACCTGTGAATCCCGGCGGCCTTTGAGTCATCCCGCGCTCGGGGCCGTATTCCCTTGCGCCGGAGCCCAAGGGAAGGGGACAGGCCGTGACGACGCTACTGAACAGCCGGGCCGGGCGGCGGCAGGCCATGCGCCGCATCCAGCCTCGCCGTTCGCATGCCGTGCCGTTGATCCTGCTGAGTCTGGCGGGTGCGGCGGCGGTGCTGTCGCTGTGGTGGCAGAACACTCCGAACGTCGAGGGCACCGCGCAGTGGCTGACCCACGCCGGGCGGCTCAGCGGGCTGCTCGGCGGCTATGTCCTCGCCCTCGTCGTCCTCCAGATGGCGCGCGTTCCGGCGCTGGAGCGGCGGGTGGGGTCGGACCGGGTCTCGCGGTGGCACGCGTTGAGCGGGCGGTACGCGCTGTGTCTGATCGTGGCGCATGTCGGGCTGATCATCGCGGGCTACGCGGAGCAGGCGGGCACCGGCTTCGTCGACCAGTCCGTCACCGTGGTCATGGACTACCCGGACATGATCAAGGCGGTGATCGGCACCGGGCTGCTGGTGGTGATCGGGCTGATCTCGGCGGGCATGGTGCGCCGCCGGATGTCGTACGAGGTCTGGTACTACCTGCATCTGCTCACCTATCTGGCGGTCTTCCTGACGTTCTGGCACCAGCTCGCGACCGGCGCGGAGTTCGTCGGGAACAAGACCGCGGAGACCGCCTGGTACGCGCTGTACGGCACGGTCACCGCACTGGTGGTCTGGTACCGGCTGCTGGTGCCGCTGCGGCTGAACCTGCGGCACCGGATGCGGGTGGAGGCCGTCGTACCGGAGGCGCCCGGAGTGGTGTCGGTGCTGATCAAGGGGCGCAAGCTGCACCGGATCGGGGCGCAGGCCGGACAGTTCTTCCGATGGCGGTTCCTGGCCCCGGGGATGCGCTGGGGCTCCCATCCGTACTCGCTCTCCGCGCCGCCCCGGCCGGAGCTGCTGCGGATCACGGTGAAGGCGGTGGGCGGCCACAGCACGGGGCTGGCCTCGCTGGAGCCGGGGACGCGGGTGTGGGCGGAGGGGCCGTACGGGGCGATGACCGCGGCGCGGCGCAGCCGCGGCAAGGTGCTGATGATCGCGGGCGGCGCCGGGATCACCCCGATCCGGGCGCTGTTCGAGACGCTGCCGGGCAAGGGCAGCGACCTCACCCTGCTCTACCGGGCCCGCAGCGTCGGGGACCTGGCGCTGTGGAACGAGCTGAAGCAGATCGCGACCGAGCGCGGGGCCCGGCTGCTGTACGCGGTGAACGGCCCGGACGGCGCCCGGCCGGAGATCACCGCGGAGCGGCTGGGCCATCTGCTCCCCGACATCGAGGACCACGACGTCTATCTGTGCGGCCCACCGGGCCTGGCCGAGCACGCGTACGGGGCGCTGCGCGAGGCGGGGGTTCCGGATCGCCGGATCCACCACGAATCCTTCGAGCTGTGACCGAGACGTCCGGGCCGTGCCCCAGTCGTCCGGGCCGTGCCCCAGTCGTTTGAGCCGTGACCCAGTCGTTCGAGCTGTGACCGAGGTGAAGCCATGAAGAGGAAGCATCCGCTGCGCCGCATCGTCGTGGGAACGGCCGCCACCGTCTCCGGTGTGGTGCTGTTGCTCGCGCTGAAGCAGCCGGGTTCGGGGGGCGGCCAGACCGTCGCCGAGAACCAGCCGGGGCAGGCGCCCCCCGTCGCGGCCACGGCACCGCCGGGCGGGGGCGGCGCGAGGGCCGGGGCGGGTGCGGGCGGCGCCCGTACGGTCACCGGCGACGCCGTACAGACGCAGTACGGCCCGGTCCAGGTGAGCCTCACCGTCAACGGTGGGAAGATCACCGGCGCGCAGGCGGTCAAGACGCCGGACTCCGGGCCGCGCAGCGAGCAGATCGCCAAGGACTCCATACCGAAGCTCAACCAGCAGGCGGTGTCCGCGGCGAAGGTGGACACGGTCTCCGGAGCCACCTACACCAGCGAGGGCTACGCCAAGTCGCTGCAGAGCGCGCTCGACAAGGCGGGTGCCAAGTGATGTACGGAATGGGCGAACCCGAGCCGCTGCGCCATGTCGAGCACGTCATGGGCACGGTCTTCTCCTTCGACGTCCGCGAGGTCGCGCCCGCCGACCGGCCCCGGGTGCAGGCCGCGCTGGACGGGGCCGTGGTGGGGCTGCACCGGGTGGACGAGCTGTTCTCCACCTATCGCCGGGACAGCCAGATCAGCCGGCTGGGGCGCGGTGAGCTGACGCTGTCGCGCTGCGATCCCGAGGTCCGGGACGTACTGCGGATGTGCGAGGACGCCGAGCACCGCAGCGGCGGCTGGTTCACCGCCCGCTACGCCGGTGGCCGCCTCGACCCGACGGGCCTGGTCAAGGGCTGGGCGGTGGAGCGCGCCGCCCAGATGCTGGTCTCCTCGGGCGCCGGGTCGGTATGTGTGAACGGCGGCGGCGACGTCCAGGTGCACGGCGGCCCCTGGCGGGTGGGCATCGCCGATCCACTGCGCCGGGGCGAGCTGGCGGCGATCGTGGAGGCCCGCGGCGAAATGGCCGTGGCCACCTCGGGCCCGGCCGAGCGGGGCTGCCACATCCTGGACCCCCACACCGGGCGCCCCCCGGCGCAGGGCCTGGCCTCGGTCACCGTGATCGCCACCAGCCTGGCCGACGCGGATGCCGTGGCCACCGCGGCCTGCGCCATGGGCGCCGAACGCGCCCGCCCCTGGCTGGGACGGCTCCCCGACGCCGAGGCATTCGTCATCACCGCGGACGGCTCCACCTGGCACACCAGCGGCTTCGCCCGCTATTCGGCGGAGCTATGTGTATAAGGCGATCCCTCTGTATCAGACGATCGCTCGGTATAAGGCGATCGCTCGGTAGAGGACGATCCCTCAGCGGCGCTCACTCCTTGCCGCGGATCGCCTCGGCCAGGACCTGGACATGGCCGTGGTCGAGGTCCTTCACGGCCGTGAGGAGGGTCAGAGGGCCGGAGGCGGTCAGCTCGCGGAGGTGGGCGACGGCCTCGTGGCGCTCCGGGGTGGTGAGCTCGGCGCGGTAGCGGCGGGTGAATTCCGGGAAGAGGTCCGGGTCATGGCCGTACCAGCGGCGCAGCTCGGTGGACGGGGCGGCGTCCTTGGCCCATTCGTCCAGCTGGGCGTCGGCCTTGGCGAGGCCGCGCGGCCAGACGCGGTCCACCAGGACGCGGGTGCCGTCGTCCGGGTCGGGGGCGTCGTACACCCGGCGGATCCGGATCGCGGGCTCGGTCGCGGACGCTCGCGCGGAGGCTTTCCTGGTGGCCATACGCCCATGGAAACATCGACCCGGCGACCACCCGCAGGGATAATGCGCCACATGGGAAAGGTGTACGAACGCATCGACGGCAGACTCCGCACCTTCATCGAAGAGCAGAAGATGTTCTTCACCGCCACCGCCCCGCTGGCCGGGGACGGCACGGTGAATCTCTCCCCGAAGGGGCTGGCCGGCTCCTTCGCCGTGGTCGACGAACTGACCGTGGCCTATCTGGACTTCGCGGGGAGCAACGCGGAGACCATCGCCCATCTGCGGGAGAACGGCAGGATCACCCTGATGTGGTGCGCCTTCACCGGACCGCCGAACATCGTGCGCGTCCACGGCCGGGGCGAGCCGGTGTTCCGTGACGATCCGCGCTTCTCCGCGCTGCTGGCGCACTTCCCGGACATCGATGTCGACGACCACGGGCTGCGGGCGATCATCGTGGTGACGGCCGAGCTGATCCGGGACACCTGCGGTTACGCGGTTCCGTATCTGGACTACCGCGAGGACCGCCCGCTGCACGCCTCCCGCTTCCGGCGGGAGGACGACGAATCGCTGGACCGCTACTTCCACAAGAAGGAGCACATCGCCAGCAGCATCGACGGTCTGCCGGGGCTTCCGCTGCCGCTGCCGCCGCTCGGTTCGGCATAGTGGGTGTAGTGACCACATAACGAGACGGTGTTGCGGAAGGCGGCTCCGGAAGCGTTCCATCACGCGGTGCGATCCGAATCGAAGAGCTCCGCGGCCAACTCCTCGACGACGGCGGGGCAGGTGCCCTCGCCGTCACCGGAGCCCGCTGCCGCCGACCGGGCGGCCCGGCGGGCCGTCACCGTCTTCCCCCTCCTCGTCCTCGCCGCCGGTGCGGCGGGCCTCACCACGCCCGGCACCTTCAGCGGCTGGGCGCCGAACGTGCCCTATCTGCTCGGCGTGGTGATGTTCTGCATGGGGCTCACCATGACCCCGCGGGACTTCTCCGGTGTGGTCAAGCGGCCGTGGGCGGTGGCGCTCGGGCTGGTCGCGCACTATGTGATCATGCCGGGTCTTGGCTGGCTGATCGCCAACGCCCTCGGTCTCTCCCCGCAGTTGGCGGCCGGTGTCATCCTGGTCGGCTGTGCGCCGAGCGGAACGGCCTCCAATGTGGTGACGTATCTGGCGCGCGGCGATGTGGCGCTGTCGGTGTCGGTCGCCACCGTCTCCACGGTGCTCGCGCCGCTGGTCACCCCGCCGCTGACGCTGCTGCTGGCCGGGGAGTTCCTGCCGGTGGACGCGGAGTCCATGGTCACCGACATCCTCAAGACCGTGCTGTTGCCGGTGGTCGGGGGGCTGATCGTACGGCTGGTCGCCGGGCGGTTCATCCAGCGGGCGCTGGGGCTGCTGCCCTGGCTGTCGGCGGTCACCATCGGCGTGATCGTGGCCATCGTGGTGGCGGCCAGCGCGGACGCCATCAAGTCGGCGGCGGCGCTGGTACTGCTCGCCGTGGTGCTCCACAACGGGCTCGGCCTGGCGCTGGGCTACGGGGCCGGCAAGCTGGCCCGGCTGGGCGCGCCCGCCAGCCGGGCCATGGCCTTCGAGGTCGGCATGCAGAACTCCGGGCTCGCCGCATCCCTGGCCGCCGCCCACTTCAGCCCGCTGGCCGCGCTCCCGGCCGCGGTGTTCTCCGTCTGGCACAACGTCTCGGGGGCGGTGGTGGCGGCCTGGATGTCGTACCGCGCGCGAAGCCGCAGCGCCTAAGCGCTCCGCGGGAAGTGCCGCGAAGTGGGGTCGTTCATCCGCGGCTGCATCGTGGCTGGTCGCGCCCACGCGGCGGAGCCGCACATCGACACAGCCCCGCGCCCCTATGGGGCGCCTCAGCGCTCCTTCTGGGCCAGCCGCAGCAGGTGGTCCGCGAGCGCCTGGCCGCCCAGCGGGTCGCGGCTGATCAGCAGGAGCGTGTCGTCGCCCGCGATGGTGCCGAGGATGTCGTGCAGCTCCGCCGAGTCGATGGCCGAGGCGAGGAACTGGGCGGCGCCCGGCGGAGTGCGCAGCACCACGAGGTTGGCCGACGCCTCCGCCGAGATCAGCAGCTCACCCGCCAGCCGGGCCATCCGCGCCTCGCTCGCCGACTCGCCGAGCGGGGCGCGCGGCGTCCGGTCGCCGCCCTCGCTCGGCACCGCGTAGATCAGCTCACCGCCGGTGTTGCGGATCTTCACCGCGCCCAGCTCGTCCAGGTCCCGGGAGAGCGTCGCCTGGGTGACGGAGAGCCCGTCGTCCGCGAGCAGCTTGGCGAGCTGGCTCTGGGAGCGCACGGCCTGCCGGTTCAGGATGTCCACGATCCGGCGGTGGCGTGCGGTGCGGGTCTGCGGCACGGCCGGTCCGCCGTGGTTGGCGTCCTGCGCGTCGGTGTGCTGCGCCTCGGTCATCGGTGTCGTCAGTCTCCGGCTCGTCGTTCCCCGTCTCCCTCATGTGCGGCGTCCAGGACGGCGGGCAGCTCCCGGAGGAAGGTGTCCACCTCGCCGTCGGAGATGACGAGCGGCGGGGCGAGCCGGACCACATCCGGCGCGACCGCGTTCACCAGGAGTCCCGCGTCCTGAGCCGCCTTCTGCACCTGCGGCGCGAGGGACTCTGTGAGCACGATACCGAGCAGCAGCCCGGCGCCGCGGACCCGGGCGACCAGTGCGTGGTCGAGCGACTCGATTCCGTTACGCAGCCGCTCCCCCGCCCGCTTGACCCGGTCCAGGAGGCCGTCGGCGGCGATGGTGTCGAGGACGGCGAGACCGGCGGCGCAGGAGACGGGGTTGCCGCCGAAGGTGGATCCGTGCTGCCCCGGGGTCAGCAGATCGGCCGCGGGCCCGAAGGCGAGGGTGGCGCCGATGGGCAGCCCGCCGCCGAGCCCCTTGGCGAGGGTGACGACATCGGGCTCGATGCCCTGCGCCTGGTGCTCGAACCAGTGCCCGGTCCGCCCGATCCCGGTCTGGATCTCGTCGAGCACCAGCAGGGTGCCGGTGGCCCGGGTGATCTCCCGCGCCGCGGCCAGATAGCCGGCCGGCGGCACGATGACGCCGTTCTCGCCCTGGACGGGCTCCAGGATGACGAGGGCGGTGTCGGTGGTGACGGCCGCGCGCAGCGCCTCCACGTCCCCGTACGGCACGTGCGTCACATCGCCGGGCAGCGGAAGGAAGGGCTCCTGCTTGGCGGGCTGGCCGGTCAGGGCCAGCGCGCCCATGGTGCGGCCGTGGAAGCCGCCCTCGGTGGCCACCATATGGGTGCGCCCGGTCCGCCGCCCGATCTTGAAGGCGGCCTCGACCGCCTCCGCGCCGGAGTTGGAGAAGTAGACGCGTCCGGAGCGGCCGAAGAGCTGGAGCAGCCGCTCGGCGAGCGCCACCGGGGGTTCGGCCACGAAGAGGTTGGAGACATGGCCGAGGGTGGCGATCTGGTCGGACACCGCCCGGACGACGGCGGGGTGGGCATGGCCGAGGGAGTTGACGGCGATACCGCCGACGAAGTCGAGGTACTCCTTGCCGTCCGCGTCCCAGACCTTGGTGCCCTCGCCGTGGGTGAGCGGGAGGCGGGGGGTGCCGTAGTTGTCCATGAGCGCCCCCTGCCAGCGCCGCTTCAGCTCCGCGTTGCTCACTGGTCCTCCCCCTTGTCGCCGTGGTTGCTCTTGTCGTCGATCACGGTCCCGTCCGGCAGGACCATCGTGCCGATGCCCTCGTCGGTGAAGATCTCCAGCAGGATGGAGTGCGGTACCCGCCCGTCGAGCACACGGGCGGTGGTGACCCCGTTGCGCACGGCGTACAGGCAGCCCTCCATCTTCGGCACCATGCCGCTGGCCAGCTCCGGGAGCAGCTTCTCCAGCTGGCTCGCGGTGAGCTTGCTGATCACCTCGTCGCTGTTGGGCCAGTCGGCGTAGAGGCCCTCGACATCGGTGAGCACCATCAGCGTCTCGGCGCCGAGCGCGACGGCGAGGGCGGCCGCGGCCGTGTCGGCGTTGACGTTGTAGACATGGCCGTCGTCGGCGCTGCGGGCGATGGAGGAGACGACCGGGATCCGGCCGTCGTCCAGCAGGGCCCGGACCGCGCCGGTGTCCATCTCGGTGATCTGGCCGACCCGGCCGATGTCCACCTGCTCGCCGTCGATCTCGGCGAAGTGCTTGGTGGCGGACATCAGATGGGCGTCCTCGCCGGTCATGCCGACGGCCAGCGGGCCGTGCCGGTTGAGCAGCCCGACCAGTTCGCGCTGGACCTGTCCGGCCAGCACCATCCGTACGACGTCCATGGCGTCGTCGGTGGTGACCCGCAGCCCGGCCTTGAACTCGCTCACCAGGCCGTGCCGGTCCAGCTGTGCGCTGATCTGGGGGCCGCCGCCGTGGACGACGACGGGGCGCAGGCCCGCGTGGCGCAGGAAGACGACGTCCTGGGCGAAGGCGGCCTTCAGCTCTTCGTCGACCATGGCGTTGCCGCCGAACTTGACCACCACGGTCTTGCCGTGGTGGCGGGTCAGCCAGGGCAGCGCCTCGATGAGGATGCGGGCCTTGGGCAGGGCGGTGTGTTTACGGGTGGTGGTCGGCTGGCTCATGATGAGTAGGCGCTGTTCTCGTGGACGTAGTCGGCGGTGAGGTCGTTGGCCCAGATGACCGCCGAGGCGCTGCCCGCGGACAGGTCGGCGGTGATGCGGACCTCGCGGTAGCGCATGTCGACCAGCTCCCGGTCCTCGCCCACCGAACCGTTCTTGCACACCCAGACGTCGTTGATCGCGACATTGAGCTGGTCCGGTTCGAAGGCGGCCGAGGTGGTGCCGATCGCGGCGAGCACCCGGCCCCAGTTGGGGTCCTCGCCGTGGACGGCGCACTTGAGGAGGTTGTTGCGGGCGATGGAGCGGCCCACCTCCACCGCGTCGTCCTCGGTGGCCGCGCCCACGACCTCGATCCGGATGTCCTTGGAGGCGCCCTCGGCGTCCCCGATCAGCTGACGGGCGAGATCGGCGCAGACCTCGCGGACCGCCTCGGCGAGCTCCGCGGCGTCGGGGGCGGCACCAGAGGCGCCGGAGGCCATCAGCAGCACCATGTCGTTGGTGGACATGCAGCCGTCGGAGTCGACCCGGTCGAAGGTGGTGCGGGTGGCGGCGCGCAGCGCGGTGTCCAGCCCGGGGGCGTCCACGTCGGCGTCGGTGGTGAGCACGACGAGCATGGTGGCCAGGCCCGGGGCCAGCATCCCGGCGCCCTTGGCCATACCGCCGACGGTCCAGCCGGCGGGGCTCTGTACGACGGCCGTCTTGTGGACGGTGTCGGTGGTCTTGATGGCGATCGCGGCCTTCTCGCCGCCGTGCGGGGAGAGCGCCTCGGCGGCCTTGCCGACCCCGGACAGCACCGCGTCCATGGGCAGCCGGACGCCGATGAGCCCGGTGGAGGCCACGGCGACCTCGCCCGCGCTGTGGCCGAGGGCCTCGGCGACCTTCTCGGCGGTGGCGTGGGTGTCCTGGAAGCCCAGCGGGCCGGTGCAGGCGTTGGCGCCACCGGAGTTGAGGACGACGGCCGAGACCTGACCGCCCTTGATGACCTGCTCGGACCACAGGACGGGGGCGGCCTTGACGCGGTTGGAGGTGAAGACGGCCGCGGCGGAGAGGCACGGGCCGGTGTTCACCACGAGGGCGAGGTCGGGGTTTCCGTTCTCCTTGATCCCTGCCGCGACGCCGGAGGCCGTGAAGCCCTGGGCTGCCGTAACGCTCATGGAGCGACTCCGATCGTGGAAAGTCCCAGCTCCTCGGGGAGGCCGAGGGCGATGTTCATGCTCTGCACCGCGCCGCCCGCGGTGCCCTTGGTGAGGTTGTCGATGGCGCTGATCACGAGGGCGCGGCCGGCCGCCTCGTCATGGGCGACCTGGAGCAGCGCGGCGTTGGATCCGCAGACGGCGGCGGTGGAGGGCCACTGGCCCTCGGGGAGGAGGGTGGCGAACGGTTCGTCCCGCAGCGCCTTGTCGTACGCGGCGCGCAGGCTCTCCCCGGTGACTCCGGGCCTGGCCTTGGCGCTGCAGGTGGCGAGGATGCCGCGGGGCATCGGGGCGAGGGTCGGGGTGAAGGAGACCGACACCCGCTCCCCCGCCGCGGCGGACAGGTTCTGGATCATCTCGGGGGTGTGCCGGTGGCCGCCGCCGACGCCGTACGGGCTCATCGAGCCCATGACCTCGCTGCCCAGCAGATGCGGCTTGGGCGCCTTGCCTGCGCCCGAGGTCCCGGAGGCGGCGACGATGACCGCCTCGGGCTCCAGCAGCCCGGCCGCGTACGCCGGGAAGAGCGCGAGGGAGACGGCGGTGGGGTAGCAGCCCGGCACCGCGATGCGCTTGGTGCCCTCCAGCGCGGCGCGGGCGCCGGGCAGCTCGGGCAGGCCGTAGGGCCAGGTGCCGGCGTGCGGCGAACCGTAGAACCGCTCCCAGTCCGCCGCGTCCTTCAGCCGGAAGTCGGCGCCGCAGTCGATGACCAGGACCTGGTCACCGAGCTGCTCGGCCACGGCGGCGGACTGCCCGTGCGGCAGCGCCAGGAAGACCACATCATGCCCGGCCAGCGCCTCGGCGGTGGTGGGCTCGAGCACCCGCCCGGCCAGCGGGAGCAGATGGGGCTGCAGCCCGGCGAGGGGCTGTCCGGCGTTGGAGTTGCCGGTCAGGGTGCCGATCTCCACCTCCGGGTGGGCGAGCAGCAGCCGCAGCAGTTCCCCGCCCGCGTATCCGCTCGCGCCCGCCACCGCAGCACGTATGGCCATCGCCGTCGTCCTCCCTAGATGATGGCATGACTATACGATTCACGACAGCTTTATGCAAAAGGTGGCCGGATTCCCACCCCGAGGTGACGGAGCTCAGATGATCAGGACCCGGCGCCCGCGCGTGTGACCGGCCTGGCTGTCGATATGCGCCGCCGCGGCCTCGGCGAGCGGGTACGACTTCTCGACCGGGATGTGGAGCTTCCCCCGTGAGATGAGGCCGACGGCCTCGGCGAGCGCTTCCGGCACGCTCCCGGCCACGCCGGAGAATCGGACGCCGAGCTCCGGCGCCCCGAGATCGGCGATGGAGATCACCTTCCGCGGATCCCCGGTCAGCTCGATGAGCTCGCGGATCACCCCCGAACCGGCCAGATCGAGAGCCGCGTCGATTTGGCCGAGCCGCCGCACCCGCTCGACCCAGCCCTCGCCGTACGTCGCGGGGACGGCACCCAGGCTCCGCAGATAGTCCTGGTTCGCGGCCCCGGCCGTGCCGATCACCGTGATGCCGCGGTCGCGGGCGATCTGCAGCACCGCCGATCCGACTCCCCCGGACGCACCGCTGACCAGCAGCGTCTGCCCGGACCGCACCCCGACCTCGCGGATGACGCGCAGCGCGGTCTCCACCACGGAGGGGTATCCGGCCGCCTCCTCGAACGTCAGCCCCTCGGGCATCCGGGCCCAGGCCGACAGCACGGCGAACTCGGCATAGGTGCTCGAACCCTCGCCGAACACACGGTCGCCGACCTCGACCCCTTCGACGCCCTCGCCGATCTCGTCCACCACCCCGGAGGCGTCAAGACCGACTCCGGAGGGCAGCTCGATCGGATGGGCGCCCAGGACCTGGCCTTCACGGATCCGCCAGTCGACAGGGTTCACGCCCGCCGCCCGTACGGCGACGCGTATCTGGCCGGGGCCCGCGTGGGGCTCCTCGGCATCCAGCAGTTGCAGAACGTCCGGACCGCCGAACTCGGCGAAGCTCACTCTCTTCATGCCGCCGACCGTAGCACTAACAGTTAGCGTTTAAAAACGGTTCTGGTTTTGCATCTGATAGCGTGAGTCCATGACCGTGCCGCCCGGACGCCGTGAGCGCAAGAAGGCCGCGACCCGCCAGAAGATCGCCGATACCGCCCTGCGGCTCTTCCTGGAACGGGGGTACGAAGCGGTGGGCATCCGTGATGTGGCCGCCGAGGCCGACGTGGCCGTCACCACGCTCTTCTCCCACTTCGCCGCGAAAGAGGCCCTGGTGTTCGAGCAGGACCAGGACTTCGAGCGACGCCTCACAGAGGCGGTCACCGGCCGGGCGCCGCACGAACCGCTCCTCCCGGCGCTGCGCCGCGAGATCCAGGCCCTGGTGCGCCATTGCACGGCGGACAGCGCCGCCCCGATCTGGCACATGATCGACGCATCACCCGCCCTGCG
Source organism: Streptomyces endocoffeicus (assembly GCF_016741935.1). Lineage (GTDB taxonomy): Bacteria > Actinomycetota > Actinomycetes > Streptomycetales > Streptomycetaceae > Streptomyces > Streptomyces endocoffeicus. The sequence goes on from NZ_JAERRG010000014.1 coordinate 196,258, forward strand.
GGAGTACGAGGAGTCGATGAGGCTGCGCCATGCGGAGTCGCTCGCAACGGCCATCGCCGCCGATCCCGGCCTGTCGCGGACCACGACGGCCTGCCGGACGATCGCGAGGTTCGTGATCGACGCCTATGCGGTGGCCCGTGAGGCGGCCGAGCCGGAGGCCGCGGTGGACGAGATCTTCCGGATGATCGAGGCGGCCTGGGAGGTCGCCTCACCGTCCCGGCGTACGTGAGGAACCGTTCCTCCGGGTAGAACAGGAACCGCCCCCGGCCGGGCGAGTGCCGGCCGGGGGCGGTGTGGTGCGGTCGTGCGGTGGTGCGTCAGGCGTGCCAGGTGTGCCAGGCGGGTCAGCCGAGGGTGGCGAGGGCCTGGTTGAGGGTCGCGGACGGGCGCATGACGGCCGCGGCCTTGGCGGTCTCGGGCTGGTAGTAGCCGCCGATGTCGGCCGGGGAGCCCTGGACCGCGAGCAGCTCCTCGACGATCGTCTGCTCCTGGGTGGAGAGCGCGTCGGCGAGCTGGGCGAACGCCTTGGCCAGGTCGGCGTCGTCGGTCTGCTGGGCCAGCTCCTGGGCCCAGTACAGGGCCAGGTAGAAGTGGCTGCCGCGGTTGTCGATACCGCCGACGCGACGGCTGGGCGACTTGTTCTCGGCCAGGAAGGTGCCGGTCGCCCGGTCGAGGGTGTCGGCGAGGACCTGGGCCCGCGCGTTGCCCGTCTTCTGCGCGAGGTGCTCGAAGCTGACCGCGAGGGCCAGGAACTCGCCCAGGCTGTCCCAGCGCAGGTAGTTCTCCTTGACCAGCTGCTGGACATGCTTGGGCGCCGAGCCGCCCGCGCCGGTCTCGAACAGACCGCCGCCGTTGATCAGCGGGACGACCGAGAGCATCTTGGCGCTGGTGCCCAGCTCCAGGATCGGGAACAGGTCGGTCAGGTAGTCACGCAGGACGTTGCCGGTGACCGAGATCGTGTTCTCGCCGCGGCGGATCCGCTCGAGGGAGAGCTTGATCGCCTCGACCGGGGCCAGAATCCTGATGTCCAGACCCTCGGTGTCGTGCTCCGGCAGGTACGCCTTGACCTTCTCGATGAGGTTGGCGTCGTGGGCGCGGCCCTCGTCCAGCCAGAAGACGGCCGGGTCGCCGGTGGCGCGGGCGCGGGTGACGGCCAGCTTGACCCAGTCCTGGATCGGCACGTCCTTGGTCTGGCACATCCGGAAGATGTCACCGGCGCCGACGACCTGCTCGATGACCGCGTTGCCCGCCCCGTCCAGGACGCGGACGGTGCCGGTGGTGGGGATCTCGAAGGTCTTGTCGTGGCTGCCGTACTCCTCGGCCTTCTGCGCCATCAGGCCGACGTTGGGCACCGAGCCCATCGTGGCCGGGTCGAAGGCGCCGTGGGCGCGGCAGTCGTCGATGACGGCCTGGTAGATCCCGGCGTAGCTGCTGTCCGGGATCACCGCGAGGGTGTCGTGCTCCTCGCCGTCCGGGCCCCACATGTGGCCGGAGGTGCGGATCATGGCCGGCATGGAGGCGTCGACGATGACGTCGGACGGCACATGCAGGTTGGTGATGCCGCGGTCGGAGTCGACCATGGCCAGCTCCGGGCCCTCGGCCAGCTCGGCGTCGAAGGACGCCTTGATCGCCGCGCCCTCGGGCAGGGCCTCCAGGCCCTTGAGGATGCCGCCCAGACCGTCGTTCGGGGTCAGCCCGGCGGCGGCGAGGGTCTCACCGTGCTCGGCGAAGGTCTTGGGGAAGAAGGCGCGTACGCCGTGGCCGAAGACGATCGGGTCGGAGACCTTCATCATCGTGGCCTTCAGGTGCAGCGAGAACAGCACGCCCTCCGCCTTGGCGCGGGCCACCTGCGCCGAGAGGAACTCGCGCAGCGCCGCGACGCGCATCACGGAGGCGTCCACGACCTCGCCCGGCAGCACCGGTACCGACTCGCGCAGCACGGTCGTCGAGCCGTCATCGCCCGCCAGCTCGATGCGGAGCGAGCCGTCCTCCGGGATCACCACGGACTTCTCGGTGGAGCGGAAGTCGTCGGTGTCCATGTGGGACACATTGGTCTTGGAATCGGCCGTCCAGGCGCCCATGCGGTGCGGGTTGGCCTTGGCGTAGTTCTTCACCGAGGCCGGGGCGCGGCGGTCGGAGTTGCCCTCGCGCAGCACCGGGTTCACCGCGGAGCCCTTGACCTTGTCGTAACGGGCGCGGATCTCCCGCTCCTCGTCGGTCTTCGGGTCGTCCGGGTAGTCCGGCAGCGCGTAGCCCTGCTCCTGCAGCTCGGCGACCGCGGCCTTCAGCTGCGGGATCGAGGCCGAGATGTTCGGCAGCTTGATGATGTTGGCCTCGGGGGTCTTGGCGAGGTCACCCAGCTCGGCGAGGGCGTCGGGGATGCGCTGGCCCTCTTCCAGGTGCTCGGGGAACTGGGCGATGATCCGGCCCGCCAGGGAGATGTCCCGGCTCTCCACGCTGACCCCTGCCGTGGAGGCATAGGCCTCGATCACCGGCAGGAACGAGTACGTCGCGAGGGCAGGGGCCTCGTCCGTGTGCGTATAGATGATGGTCGAGTCAGTCACCGGGTGCTCCGCTCCACGTCTGCAACATTGCTCGACATCAAGATATCTGGTGCCGAGTGCTTTCCCGAAAGGGCCCTGGGCAGAAAGCTGCGCCCTGGTCACGGACCGCGCTCCGATGGGATCGTCCGGTCCATGCCGATGACTCTGCGGGGCGCGCGGGTGGCGCTGCGCCCCACCGTCCCTTCCGATGTTCCCTCCCTGGCCGCGATCCGCGCCACGCCCGAGGTGTACGCGCGCTGGCGGGGCGGCGAGGACCTGGTGGCGGCGGTGCGCGAGGATCTGGCCGAGCCGGGCGCCGAGCAGCTGACCATCGAGGACGAGGGCGTCGTGATCGGCTTGATCCAGTGGTCGGCCGAGGCCGATCCGGAGTACCGGCACGCGAGCATCGACATCTATCTGGACCCGGCGGTGCACGGGCGGGGGCTGGGCACCGACGCCGTACGCACCCTGGCCCGCCATCTGATCACCGACCACGGCCACCACCGCATCGTGATCGACCCGGCGGCCGACAACGCCGCAGCGATCCGCTGCTACCGCAAGGTCGGCTTCCGGCCCGTCGGCGTCATGCGGTCCTACGAGCGCGGAGCCGACGGTACGTGGCATGACGGGCTGCTGATGGATCTGCTGGCCGAGGAACTCACACCGTGAGCGGAGCCCCGGGGAGCGTTCGTGTCACGTACCGTCCACGCGCAGCCGCCACTCGCCCGCCCGGCCGGTGAGGGTGACCGTGGAGAGCGGACGGATGTCGACGTTCCAGTAGCAGTGCGGCGGCGCCTTGATCGCGTACATCAGGGCGGCGCGGACCACCCCGGGGTCGGCCACGGCCACCATCTTGGCGTGGTCCTCGGCCGGGCGGGTGTCCAGCCAGCCGCCGATCCGCATGATGAACGCGTGCAGCGACTCCCCGCCGTGCGGTGCGGAGCGCGCATCGCCGAGCCAGGCGTCCACCTCCGTGGGTTCGCGCGCCATCACATCGGTGAGGGAACGGCCCGCCCAGCGGCCCATGTCGCAGTCGCGCAGGGCGAGTTGGACCAGTGGCGTGAAGCCCAGCGCGTCGCCGGTCTCCCGGCTGCGGGTCGACGGCGAGCAGTAGCGCAACTCCGCCGCGGCCAGCGGCAGCAGCCCGGGGGCCGCGCGCTCGGCGGCGAGCCGGCCCTCCGGATCCAGCGGCCGGTCGTCGCCGAAGCGCTCCCCCAGCCGGGAGGAGCTGCGGCCGGCGGCGACCAGCGTCAGCCGAAACGTCATCCCGGCATCGTACGGTCACGGCCGCGGCCAGATGACCCGCTACCGGCAGTAGACCGGACGATCCGGTGTGCGCCGGATCACCTGGGCGGCTCGAAGCGGCCGTCTCATGAACACCGTGCGCATCGGGGGTGGCGGGCAGAATGCGGGCGCCCCGAAGGGGCGGGGGGCTGTTCCCCGCTACCAGGGGCTCCGCCCCCGGACCCCGGGTCCGGGGCCTGGGGGCAGAGCCCCCGAGGTCTGGGGCGGAGCCCCAGTTGTGGGAAGGGGCGGGGAACAGCTCGTCGCAGACGTCCCGGCCCCCCGCCCCCTACGTCAGCACCTCCTCGCACGCGGTGCGCAACCGCCGCGCCCCCTCGGCCAGTTCACCGATGCCCGCCACCGACGCGAAGCTCAGCCGCACATGCGGCGCGGGCGGTTCGGCGCAGAAGTACGGGCGGCCGGGGGCGACGGCGACCCCGGCGCGCAGCGCGGCGGAGGCCAGGGCGGCCTCGTCGGTGCCCTGGGGCAGCCGCAGCCACAGGTGGTAGCCGCCGGGCGGGACATGGCGCAGCTCCAGCGCGGGCAGCTCCCGCCGTACGGCGGTGACGAGCGCCTCGCGTCGGGTGTGCAACTCGGCGGCCACGGTACGCAGATGGCGGGGCCAGGAGGGCGCGCCGACGAGTTCCAGGGCGGTCTCCTGGAGCGGGCGGGACACGAAGAAGCTGTCGACGACCTGGATCGCGCGCAGCCGCTCCAGCACGGGGCCGCGGGCGGCGAGTGCGGCCACTCGCAGGCTGGGCGACGTGGCCTTGGTGAGCGAGCAGACGTGGACCACCACCCCGTCGGGGTCGTCGGCGGCGAGGGTGGCGGCCAGCGGGCCCGCGTCCTCGTGGACGAGCCGGCGCGCGAAGTCGTCCTCCACCACGAACGCGCCCGCCTCACGGGCGATCGCGAGCACCTCGCGGCGCCGCTCGGCGGAGAGCGTCGCACCGGTGGGGTTCTGGAACAGCGGCTGGCAGACGAAGACCCTCGCGCCGGTCGCCCGCAGCGCCTCGGCGAGCAGATCGGGGCGCACCCCGTCGGCGTCCACCGGGACCGGGACGGGGCGCTGCCCGGAGGCGCGGGCGGCGGCGAGTATCCCGGGGTAGGTCGGGGATTCGACGAGGACGGGCGCGCCGGGTGGGGCGAGGGCGCGCAGCGCGCTGGTGAGCGCGGACTGGCCGCCCGCGGTGACCAGGACGTCGGCGGCACCGAGGGCCCCGGCCGGACCGCCGATCTCCCGGGCGAACCAGGCGCGCAGTTCGGGGAGTCCCTCCACCGGCGGGCGGCCCCACGCCCCCGGCCGCCGCCCGGCGCGGGCCAGGGCGGCGGCCAGCGCCCGCTCGGGCTGGAGCGAGGAGTGCAGATAGCCGTTGTTGAACTCCAGGATCCCGGGCGGCGGGGCGGCCAGCGTGGCCAGGACGCCGGTGGCGTCCACCGAGCGCGGCACCGACTCACCGGCCGTCTCCACGCTCAGCGCGACCTCCTGCCAGGAGGTGTCCCCGGGCCGGGGCGCCCCGGCCCGGCGGCGCTCGGCGCGGAATGCACCGGCGCCCGGGCGGGTGACCACCAGCCCTTCGGCGGCCAGCGCGGCGAGGGCGCGGGAGACGGTCACCGGGCTCACCCGGTGGCGCTCGACCAGGGCCCGGCTGGATGGCAGCTTCTCTCCAGGAGAGTAGCGGTCCAGATCCCTCCGCAGTGATTCCGCCAGATCAACCACACTGCTACGCTGTTGCATGACAGCCCAGGATAGCGCTACTGACAGCAGTGCGATAGCGGTAAGCGGTGACCCCGCCGTGGGTGATGACACTGCCCGGGGTGATGACCCCGCCCCGGGCCGGGGCGACACTCACGCGACCCCGGCGCTCCCGACACCGCTCGCGCTCCGCACCGGCACCCTGCTCGCCGCGCTCGGCGTGGCCGCCTTCTCCCTCACCTTCCCCGCCACCGCCTGGGCGCTCACCGGGCTCGGCCCCTGGTCGGTGACCACCTGCCGGGTGGTGCTCGCGGCGCTCATCGCGGGCGGGGCCCTGGCCGCCCTGCGGGTCCCGGTGCCGGACCGCCGCCACTGGCCGGGGCTGCTGGTCGTCACGGCCGGGGTCGTCGTGGGCTTCCCGCTGCTGACCACGCTCGCCCTGGAGACCTCCACCACCGCGCACGCGGCCGTGGTGGTCGGTCTGCTGCCGCTCACCACCGCCGCCTTCTCGGCCGTACGCACGGGAGTGCGGCCCTCGCGGGTGTTCTGGGCGGCGGCGCTGGCCGGGGCGGCGGTCGTGATCGCCTTCGCGGTGCAGCAGAGCGGCGGCGCGCCCACCACCGGCGATCTGTATCTGTTCGGAGCGCTGCTGTTGTGCGCCGCGGGCTACACCGAGGGCGGCCGGCTGGCCGGTCATATGCCGGGCTGGCAGGTGATCGGCTGGGCGCTGGTGGGCTGTCTGCCGCTGTCGGTGCCGGGCGCGGTGCTCGCGCTGTCGGCCGAGGACGTCCACCTCGGCGGCCGCGCGGTGGCCGGACTGCTGTGGCTGGCGGTGGGTTCGCAGTTCGTGGGCATGGTGGTCTGGTACCGGGGGATGGCCGCCATCGGGGTGACCAGGGCCAGCCAGCTCCAACTGGCCCAGCCGCTGCTCACCCTGGTGTGGTCGGTGCTGCTGCTCGGCGAGACGCTGACCCCCGCCGCCCCGATCGCCGCCGTCGCGGTGCTGGTGTGCATCGGGGTGACACAGCGGGCCCGGGTCCCGGCGGGCGTGGTACGGGCTTCCGGCCCCGGCCGGACGGGTCGGTCCGGAACCGCCGAAACGGGCCGGCCCGAAACCGTCGAAACGGGTCGGTCCGAAATCGTCGAAGGGGCCGGCCGGATCCCCGAAGCGGTGGACCGGAATCACTCCTCGGCGGGAGCAAACCAGGACAACCAGCCATAGACTGGCCTCAGGGATCGCATTGTCCTCAGCAGAGCATTGCCCTCCAGCGGACAGGAGGTCACGCACATGGAGGCGACCGTAGGCGACAAGCTGCTGGTGCACGGCAGGGTTGTCGGAATTCACGATCGTGTAGCGGAGATCATCGAAGTGCTCGGGGATAACGGGGAACCGCCCTACCGCGTGCGTTATGAGGACGACGGACACGAGTGCCTGTTCTCCCCCGGGCCCGACTCGGTCGTCCGCCACCTGGCCGCCGGACCCGGGCAGCGTTAGGGAGGGTCCGACGGTCCGCCGGACACCCCGTAGCCGTCCCCACGGGACGGGGCCCGGGTCAGCGGGGCGGACGGACGCGATACGGATAGTGGTCGGCGACCACACGCGCCATGGCGCCGTTGCGGTCGGCGGCCACTTCCTTCGCCGAGAAGTACACATTGCCACGCACCTGGGGAAAGCCCCGGTCGAAGGTGAGGTGCCGGGACAGCTCCGCCGGGTCCTGCCAGGGCGCGGGCTGCGCCGGATCGCCCGCCTTGTAGAGCGCCTCGCCGATGTAGAGGTTCACCCCGGTGCCCCGGACCGCCTCCGACCACCAGGGGACGAGCACGGCGTAGTCGGCGGCGGCGAAGCCGATGTTCCAGTAGACCTGCGGGACGACGTAGTCCAGCCATCCCCGCCGCACCCAGCCACGGGTGTCCGCGTAGAGGTCGTCGTAGGTCTGCACCCCCGCCGTGGTGGCGGAGCCGAGCGGGTCGGTGGCCTGGTTGCGCCAGACGCCGAAGGGGCTGATGCCGAACCGCACCCGCCGCCCCCGGCGTCTGACGCGCACGGCCGTCTCGTACACCAGGCGGTCGATGTTGTTCCGCCGCCAGGCCGCCCGGTCCGGGAAGCCCGCGCCGTAGCGCTCGTACGCCGCGTCGTCGTCGAAGACCTGACCGGCCACCGGATACGGGTAGAAGTAGTCGTCCCAGTGGACGGCGTCGATGTCATAGCGCGCGACCGCGTCCAGCATGGCGTCCTGGACGAAGCGGCGGACCTCCGGCAGCCCGGGGTTGTAGTAGAGCTTCCCGCCGTACGGCACGACCCACTCGGGGTGCACCCGGGCCGGATGGGTGGGAATCAGCCGCGAGGGGTCGGTGTGGTTGGCGATCCGGTACGGGTTGAACCAGGCGTGCAGCTCCAGACCGCGCCGGTGCGCCTCGCGCACGGCGGTGCCCAGCGGATCCCAGCCCGGGTCCTTGCCCTGGACGCCGGTGAGGCACTCCGCCCATGGCTCGTACGGTGAGGGCCACAGCGCGTCCGCCGTCGGCCGCACCTGGAAGACCACCGCGTTGAGCCGGCGGCTCACGGCGGTGTCGAGGAAGCCCAGCAGTTCGGCGCGCTGCTGCTCCGCGGGGAGACCGGGCCTGGACGGCCAGTCGCGGTTGGCGACGGTGGCCAGCCACATCCCGCGGAACTCGGGCCGGTGCCCATCGCCCCGCCCCTCCGCCAGCGCGTCACCCGCCGTGACAGTGGCGGCCAGGGCTCCGGCGGCCGCCACCGTGAGACTTCTGCGCGTGATCCGACCCATGAAACTCAACTCCTCGCCCCAGGGACCTGCACGGCAACTCCCGCTGATGATGGGGCCCTTGTGGGGCGCCCGGCAATGCTTACCGCGAATCCGGGACGGTCAGTCCCAACACCCCTTGAGGACCCCTTGACTTCACCCTTCTCGCACGGCCATCCGGCCGCTAGCATCGGATGACGCACGCATGGGAGCGCTCCCAAATACCCTCGCCCGCATGGCCCTCACGCCTCACTACCCCCACGTCCGGAGAGGAAGTTCCCGTGCGCAGCAACGGCAGAAGACCGGTCGGCGCGCTCATGGCCGCGCTGGCACTCGTCGGCGGCTTACTCACCGCGGCGGCCTCCCCCGCCGCCGCCCGCCCCGAGGCCGCCCCCGCCCGGGGCACCGCCCAGGCCGACGCCTACACCTGGAAGAACGTCCGCGTGGACGGCGGCGGCTTCGTCCCCGGCATCGTCTTCAACCGCAAGGAGAAGAACCTCGCCTACGCCCGCACCGACATCGGCGGGGCGTACCGCTGGGACCAGTCCGGCAAGCGGTGGGTGCCGCTGCTGGACTCGCTGGACTGGGACCACTGGGGCTGGACCGGGGTGGTGAGCCTGGCCAGCGACTCGGTGGATCCCAACAAGGTCTATGTGGCGGCCGGTACGTACACCAACAGCTGGGACCCGGGCAACGGCGCGATCCTGCGCTCGTCCAACCGGGGCGCCAGCTGGCAGTCCACCGCCCTCCCCTTCAAGCTGGGCGGCAATATGCCCGGCCGCGGCATGGGTGAGCGACTGGCGGTGGACCCCAACCGGAACAGCGTGCTCTACCTCGGCGCGCCGAGCGGCAACGGGCTGTGGCGCTCGACCGACTCCGGTGTCACCTGGTCGAAGGTGACGTCCTTCCCCAACCCCGGCACATACGTCCAGGACGCGAGCGACACCAGCGGCTATCTGAGCGACAACCAGGGCGTGGTGTGGGTGACCTTCGACGAGCGCACCGGCTCCGCCGGCAGCGCCACGAAGACCGTCTACGTGGGGGTGGCCGACAAGGACAACACCGTCTACCGCTCGACCGACGCGGGCGCCACCTGGTCGCGGGTGGCCGGGCAGCCCACCGGATTTCTCTCCCACAAGGGCGTCCTGGACGCCAAGAACGGCTATCTGTACCTGACCACCAGCGACAAGGGCGGCCCGTACGACGGGGAGAAGGGCCAGGTGTGGCGGTACACCACGGCCACCGGGGAGTGGAAGAACATCAGCCCCATGGCGGACGCCGACACCTACTTCGGCTACAGCGGACTCACGGTGGACCGCCAGCGGCCGGGCACGCTGATGGTGACCGGCTACAGCTCCTGGTGGCCGGACACCCAGATCTTCCGCTCCACCGACTCCGGTGCCACCTGGACCCGGGCCTGGGACTTCACCAGCTATCCGAACCGGTCCTTCCGCTACACCCAGGACGTCAGTGCCGTCCCCTGGCTGACCTTCGGCACCAACCCCACCCCACCCGAAGTCACCCCGAAGCTGGGCTGGATGACCGAGGCGCTGGAGATCGACCCGTTCGACTCCAACCGGATGATGTACGGCACGGGGGCGACGGTCTACGGCACGGAGAACCTCGGAAACTGGGACACCGGCGGCAAAATCGCCATCACGCCCATGGTCAAGGGCCTGGAGGAGACGGCGGTCAACGACCTGGCCAGCCCGCCCACCGGCGCCCCGCTGCTCAGCGCGCTCGGTGACATCGGGGGCTTCCGCCACACCGATCTCGACGCGGTGCCCGCGAGGATGTACACCTCGCCGACGTTCACCACGACCACCAGTCTGGACTACGCCGAGACCAATCCGAACACCGTGGTCCGGGTGGGCAACAACGACTCCGCGCCGCGGATCGCGTTCTCGACCGACAACGGCGCCAACTGGTTCCAGGGCAGCGAGCCGTCCGGGGTCACCGGCGGCGGCACGGTGGCCGCGGCGGCCGACGGCAGCGGCTTCGTCTGGGCCCCGGAGGGCACCTCGGCCGTCTACCACACCACCGGTTTCGGCAACTCGTGGTCCGCGTCGAGCGGCATCCCGGCCGGGGCGGTCGTGGAGTCCGACCGTAAGAACCCCAAGAAGTTCTACGGCTTCAAGGCGGGCACCTTCTACGTCTCCACCGACGGCGGCGCCACCTTCACGGCCAGGGCGTCCTCCGGACTGCCGGCCGACGGCCCGGTGCGGTTCAAGGCGCTGCCGGGCGCCGAGGGCGACATCTGGCTCGCGGGCGGCGGCACGGGCGGGGCGTACGGGCTGTGGCACTCCACGGACTCCGGAGCGACCTTCACCAAGCTGAGCGGTGTCCAGCAGGCGGACACCATCGGCTTCGGCAAGGCGGCGCCGGGCGCCTCGTACCAGGCGCTCTACACCAGCGCGAAGATCGGCGGCGTACGCGGCATCTTCCGCTCCACGGACGCCGGGGCGAGCTGGACCCGGATCAACGACGACGCCCACCAGTGGGGCTGGACGGGCGCCTCCATCACCGGCGACCCACGGGTCTACGGACGGGTCTACCTGGCCACCAACGGGCGCGGCATCCTGCGCGGCGACATCTCCTGACGGCGGGGGCGGGCCGGGGCCGGGTTCCCGGCCCCGGCCCGCCCCCTACCGGTAACCGGAGGGTAACGTCTGGGGCGACAGGGGGACGGCACGGACAGTTGGACCAGCGAAAGGCACGATGTGACCGACATCGAACGCGTCGGAGTGGTGGGCTGTGGCCAGATGGGTGCGGGGATCGCGGAGGTGTTCGCCCGATCCGGCCTGGACGTCATGGTCGCGGAGACCACGGGCGAGGCCCTGGAGATAGGGCGTACCCGGCTCACCAACTCCCTCGGGAAGGCCGCGGAGCGCGGCAAGATCACCGAGGAGCAGCGCGACGCGACGCTGGACCGGCTGAGCTTCACCACCGATCTGGGGGAATTCGCCGACCGTGATCTGGTGATCGAGGCGGTCGTCGAGAACGAGCAGATCAAGACGGAGATCTTCCAGGTCCTCGACCAGGTGGTGACCCGCCCGGACGCGATCCTGGCCTCCAACACCTCCTCCATCCCGCTGGTCAAGCTGGCCGTCGCCACCTCCCGCCCGGACCAGGTGATCGGCATCCACTTCTTCAACCCGGCCCCGGTGCAGGCGCTGGTGGAGCTGATCCCGGCGCTCACCACCGGCGACGAGACCATCAAGCGCTCCGAGGCGCTGGTCGCCGACATCCTGGGCAAGCACGCCATCCGCGCCCAGGACCGCGCGGGGTTCGTGGTCAACGCGCTGCTCATCCCGTATCTGCTGTCCGCCATCCGGATGTTCGAGTCCGGAATCGCCAGCCGCGAGGACATCGACAACGGCATGGAGCTGGGCTGCGCCCATCCGATGGGCCCGCTGAAGCTGTCCGATCTGATCGGCCTGGACACCATCGCGGCGATCGCCGACTCGATGTACGAGGAGTACAAGGAGCCGCTGTACGCCTCTCCCCCGCTGCTGCTGCGGATGGTGGACGCGGGCCGCATGGGACGCAAGTCGGGCTCGGGCTTCTACGCGTACTGATGACCAGCACTAACGCCCGCCCGAAGAGGTAGCCCATGAGCTCCTGCGGACACCAGTAGGGCGGTCATCCCGGACCACGGATAGCCGCCCTCACTGATCATTTACCGCGCCAGGGAGTTCTCAGAGGGTTTCGGCGGGAGCTCACGCACCTCCCTCGCCGCCGCGACCGTGACCCGCGCGGTACGGCCGGACGCTGGCCGGGTGCTGGGCGCTGAGATTCTCGACGCACACCACGGCCAGTCCGAGGCGCTCGCAGTGCTGCCTGACCCAGGCGAGGCCGGCAGCGAGAGCGCGGTCCGGCTCGGCACTCGGCTACAAGCACTGAGCCATCACTCCCGGCAGCACGAGGAGCGACCTTCTTACTTAGGAGGTCGTCAGGAGGCTCACATCGCTTCCGGTAGCCCACATCGTTGCGCTTTGGCCCACGCCTTCAGCAGCCGTTCGTACTCCGCGCGCTCCTCCGCGAACAGCGGCCGCCCCGCGCGCTCGAGCATGAACACACGTATCGCCTCATTCGCGGACGCGGCAGCGCACGGCCGTGCCGATCAGGCTGCGGCCAGGAACCCGACGGCCCGCTCCTCCAGCTCAGCCGCAGACCGCACCCCGCGGGCCCGGAAGTGTACGAGATCACTGCGCATCCGGTTCACAGCCTTGCGGGTGCGGACGGACCGCACACCGTCCATGTGGTCCATCGCCCTGTTCCAGGTGGCGCATGCCTCTTCGATGCCGCCCTGCTTGAGTTGGGACTCGGCGGCGGCGACCAGATCCAGAGCGACGATGCGAGCGTAACAACCGGCCGGGCGGGAGGCGGCGGCGTGGGCGTAGTACTGGCTGGCACGCCGGTGATCGCCGAGGTCCTCGAAGACCTTGGCGGTGCGGGAACCGACGGTCGCCTCCGGCGGCCCCCAGGCCAGTGCCCAGAACGGGACCTGGTCGCCGCGGCCTGTGTCCAGGGCGGTGCGAGCGGCTTCGATCTCGGCGACGGCCTGGCGGCGTTGACCGGTCTTGGCGAGGGCGTGGGCGTGGGTGATGTGGAACAACGCCTGGGCGGGGGCCGGCACCTGGTCGTGGGCACGGGCAAGGGCACTTGCGGCCAGGTCGAGGCAGTGCTCGGGGCGGTGCAGCTTCATGCCCTGCTGGGACATGGTGCGCATCACGAACCCGTCCTGGCCGGGCTCGCCGGACTGCACCGCCAGGGCGAAGGACTGCAGGTAGTACCGCTGGGCCAGACCTTGCTCTCCGGAGTCGTACGCCTTCCAGCCCGCCAGGTGGGCGGCGGAGGAGGCGACAGAGAGCATCTGGCGGCGCAGGTCCTCGTTGTGGAAGCGGGCCTTGCACAGCGGCGTGATGTCGGTGATGAGGTACTGCACGAACGCGGCCCGTCCGTGCTGTCCGCCGAGGCGTTCGTCCATCTCAGTGAACAGCCCCACCATGTCGCGCACCGCGGCGACTTCCGCGGCGCCGATGGCGGCTCCGCTGCGGGCGGCGGCGGTACGTTCGGCCATCTCCTTGACATAGGCCAGCGGCAGCACGGTGGCGGCCATGGAGTAGGCGGAGGCAGTCAGGAACCGGCGTCGGTGCATGTCAGCCTCTCCGATCGTCGTGAGCACCTCGACCGGATCCGGGCCGAGGGTCAATCCGATGCTGTCATCCTCGCCCGGGGGCGGGGAAGGTAGCCCAAGCTCCTGGAGGGTGATGCGGCGTCCGAGGCGGCGGGAGAGGGCTTCGGCGAGGCAGTGAGCGGTGGGCCCGTCGGGCACGGCGCCGTAGCTGACCCAGTGGTGCACGGCGGACTTGTTGGTCTGAAGGTGCTCGCCTCGTTCGGCCGCGACTGCGCGCACGGATCTGGCGGTGGACTCGTACGTCAGTCTGCCCTCGGCGAGGAGGTCTTTGAGCTGCGTGTTCGGTGTGCGCTTCGGCACCGGCGCCCGCCTCGTATACCTGATATACCGATCCGCTGGCCTCTCACGGTACCGGCGGACTCCCCGGCCCGGTTCACTCTTTGCAGAACACAGGTGACGGAGAGTCCGTTACCTGACAAGTGTGAGGAGGTGAGCGCGATGAAGCAGCGGCAGACGACTGTCCCGGTCACCGCGCCCGTCGTGCTGGACGCCGGTTCCACCACTGTCGTGAGTGGCGGGCTCAGCCCCGCTGGCGCCCCGCCGTATGAGCCGCCGGCCGCGGTCCGGGCCGGGACGCTGAGCTCGCTGGCCGCCGGTAGCTACTCCGAGGGCCAGCAGGACGACGGCGACTACCACACCACCAAGTGGCACGCCTGACATGAGCTTGACGCTCACTGAGTGGTTCGCTGTGCTGCCGGGGACCTCCTCGGCAGCACAGCGAACCACCGCCCGTCTAAGAGCGGCCGACCCTGGAGCCTGTGTTCTGGCACGCCGCGACGGACAGCCCTGGATCATCGGCCGTTCCACCCGCGCGCTGACCGTTGCGCACAGCGCCGGGCGAACGGCCGCGCTGATTGGGGCTCACGACGTCGGCGAGGGCCAGCTGGCCCAGGCTCTGTCTCCGGCTGCCGCAGACGGTTCCGTGGGGGCCCTGATGCGCTGGGCGGGCAGCTACCACGCGGTGCTGGCCACCAACGATGAGACATGGGCCTGCGGCGACGTGGCAGGGATGCGGCCGGTGTTCTGGGCCGAATGCGCCGGCGTCGTGCTGATGGGTGACCACGCCCGGCTCCTCGCCGAGGCCACCGGGACCGTCACCATCGACACCTCGTACCTTGCACTGCACCTCCTCGGGCCGGTTCCGCCTCTGGCGCTGACTGAATCCGGTGCCACCGGGTATCGGGGCGTCCGGGCGGCGCCGCCCGGCACTGCCCTTCGTCTGGATGGCGACGGGCGCACGAGGGTGCGGCAGTGGTGGAGCGTTCCCGACGACGAGCACACCCTTCCCGAGGGCGCCCCGGTGCTGAAGGACGCGCTCCGCAGCGCGATTGCAGTGCGCACCCATGGCGAGTCAGTGGTGGGCTGCGAGCTGTCCGGTGGCGCGGACAGCACCGCGCTCTCCGCCCTGGCGTACGGGCACGTCGGCGGTGAGCGTCTGGTCAACCTCACCCGTGCGCCGGCCGATCCGGGTAACGACGACCTCGACTGGGCACGCAGCGCGGCCGGGTCCCAGCCTGGCGCCCGGCACGACATTCTGGACGTGGGGGTTGTCCCTGCCCAGTTCGTAGGGCTGGAGGCGCCGTTCGCGCTCGATACCCCATCACCGTCTGCTGCCAGCCCGCGCAGGGCAGCCTTCTGGTGGGAGCATGCGGCTTCCGCTGGGGTCCGGGTGCTGCTGTCGGGCAAGGGCGGGGATGAGTTGATGCCTACCGCTCTGTCCTATCTGGCCCACGCACGCCGCCGGGACAGGGCCACCGCTCGCCGCCACGTCATAGGCTGGGCTGCCCTGTGGGGTGTGCCCGCGCAGCACGTGAAGGTCCAGGCTGCGGATCCGGGCCCGTACCAGAGGTGGCTCGCCGGCTGTCTCACCCACGGCCGCGATGATTCCTTCGGGTGGGAGGCCGGACCGTATGTGCCGCCGTGGCTGACCGGATGGGCCCGCACGATGCTGGCCGACACCCTCCGCGCTGCGGCGGAAGGCGCGGAGCCGTTGCACGAGCGGCCACACCAACACTCCACGATGGCGGCGATCAGAGCACTCGCCCGCTGGAACAGGCTCCAGGCCGATGCCGCCAGCTCATTCGGCATCCAGCTCGTCTACCCCTACGCCGATCAGCAGGTGATCGAGGCGGCGCTGGCCACTCGCGCCGAGGCCCGCACCAGCCCGTATCGGAACAAGCCGCTGCTGACGGCGGCGGTGAGCGGCCTCGTACCCGCCGCCAATCTCACCCGCCGCACCAAGGGCGGCTACAACGCCGACACCTCCCGTGCAGCCCGGCCCGCGCGGGCGATGTTCACCAAGCTCCTGTCCGACGACTGCGAACTCGCCCGATCCGGTCTCATCGACCCTGATCGCCTGCGCACGGCGGTGCGCGGGTGGGACCGTACGGACGACCGCACCGACCTGCTGCTGCATCTGACCCTGATGTGCGAGGTCTGGGCCCGCACCACGAGCAACCGCCCGCTGCCTGCCCCCGTTCCCTTCGAGGAGACAGCATGTTGAATCTGGCGTCCGGAGCACGGGTGGTGACCGACCCCGTGACGGGCCGCGGAACGCTGACCGCCTCCGACTCCGGCGTATGGACTCTCAACCCGACCGCCGCGGTGGCGTTGACCGAACTTGCCGACGGAGGCACCGTCGCCGGAGCCGAGGAGGAGCTGGCGCGACGCTGGCCCGACGTCTCCGCGGCCGTGCTCCGGGCCGACCTCGACACGCTACTCGCCGAGTTGCAGGCGGCTGGGGTGGTGACGCGCTGGTGAGCTTCCCCGTCGCTCTGCCGCCCGCGATCCACCTCCGGCCTCGGCAGTTCGTCCTCGCCCGCTCGGCCGGGACGCTCGCCACCCGCATCAGCGCAAGCACGCCCCGGCTGGAGAGCGCCATGCACCGCGTCCTTCGCGGAGCACGCCGTCCCTCCACGGTCACGGAGGCCGAGCATGCGGTCCTGGCGGTCTGCACCGCACACCTCCGCCTCGGCGGCAACCGCGCCTGTCTGCCCCGCTCGGTGGCGGCCCTGCTGTACTGCCGCGCCCACGGCCATGCTCCCGCGCTGGTCCTCGGCATCAAGCCGGGCACCGCCCAGGTCCACGCGTGGCTCATGGCCGACGGCCGGCCCGCCGGGGAGCCCAGCGACCCCACCCGCACCTACACGCCCATCGTCCGCTACAGCCCGCAGGAGAACCCGAAATCATGACCGCGACTGTCGACTGGGCGCCGAAGGCCCAGGCCCTGGCCGCCGACTTGCGGGCGAAGAACGCGATCCGCTCCGACACGGTGGCCCACGCGATCCAAGCCGTACCCCGACACCTGTTCATCAAAGGCCACTACGCCACCGGACATCACACCCCGGTCGACCCGGCCCAGCCCACCGATGAGCTGCTGGACCTCGCCTACGCCGACCGAGGCATCATGACCCACACCCCCGCCGACGGCGCCGGCGGGTTCTCCAGCACCTCCCAGCCGTCCATCGTCGCCAAGATGCTGGAAGCCGCCCATCTGCAACCGGGCATGCGGGTCCTGGAAGTCGGCGCGGGCACTGGCTGGAACGCTGCCCTGATCGCCCACATCACCGGCGCACAGACCCACACCGTCGAGGCGTCCCCGCTGGTGGCGGCCGAAGCCCGGGAGGCGCTGGCCCGCGCCGGAGCCGAACGCGTCACCGTCCACACCGGCGATGGATACCTCGGCCACCCGGACAGCGGCCCGTTCGACCTGGTCATCGTCACCTGCGGTATCGCCGGGATCTCCCCGGCCTGGCTCGACCAGCTCAGCCCCACCGGCACCATCCTGGCCCCCATCGCACACGGCGGCCTCCATCCCCTGACCCGCATCATCACCACCGAAGGCAGCCCCACCGGCCAACTGGTCGCCAACGCTGACTTCATGACCGCTACCGGACCGCTGTACGCCGGAGCCACCCCGCCACCGGCCACCCGCGGCCAGCATTTCGCCACGCCGGACCCCGCCGCCGCCCGCACCGGCGCGGTACCCGCCGACCTGGACCCACGCGGCTCCTATGTGGATCTATGGATGCACCTGGCAGCCCACCAAGCAGGCACCACCTGCGCCGGCGTGAAGGACACCAGCGACTACACCGGATGCGCGGTCGTTGACGGCGACGCCGCGGTGTTCGTTCAGCCCGGTGGGCTCCACCTCACTCCGGGCTCTGAGCCCGAGCTGCTGGCCGACCAGGTCCAGCAGCATGTCAGCGAATGGGACCACAACGGGCGCCCCGGGCTCACCGCCTGGCGATGCTCGCTCGTGCCCGCAGGGGATACCGGTCACCCGCTCCTCGCCCCGGCCTATTGGCGGCTCGCAACCGGAAGTAGCCCGGCGCCTGAGCGTATGTGATCACTCCTCCTCCCCTTCCCCGGACCGCCCCGGCCGGGCGACGTGTCGGTATCCCGGGCGTGCTTGGTGATGGCGGTCCGGATCTCGAGGGGGGCGCACGGCTCGGCCGGGCGAGTCGAGTCACTTCGTCGGGCATTGTCGAGGGAATCCCGAGCGCTGTGCAGTACGTTGCGCTTCCAACTGATCACATACTGTGACCAGTTCGGAGCGGAGGAGTCCTTCATGCGCATTCGATCTGCTTGCGCCATGCTCGCCGTGGCGCTGAGTGCGACCGTGCTCGGGGTGGGCACCGCCGACGCGGTGGGGCCGTTGAGCGGCACCAAGGTCCGCGCCTGGCAGAGCGGTCACGTCCTCGGTGTCGCCGGCAACTCAACGGTCGGCGGTGCCACCGTCCAGTACCAGACCGACACCGACGACTTGGCCCAGAAGTGGGCCATCGACCCGGTCACCACCAACACCTTCATGCTGCGCAACCTGAACAGCGACATGTGCGTCACCGCTGTCGACGGCGGCGCCACGGAAGCCCTCCAGCAGCGTCCGTGCGATTCCCGGTGGCAGGAGCAGACCTTCACCATGGCGGACTCCAGCAAGCCCAATCGGTACCTGCTGCGCAACCTGGCCCACAACAAGTGCATGCAGCAATACAACGTCAGCGCGCCCACCTACGCCCTGGTGCTCGGCTGTAACAGCGCCAACAACTACCAGACCCACTCGTTCGACGTCCGTTGATCTCACTTCAGGGCGGGGTCACACAGCAATCCAGCACCAACTGACCGGGCCCGACCCGAAGAAGGGGGCGTCCGAAGCCACCTCTTATGGCTCCGGGCGCCCGTTTCGACCGTAGCGGCAGGGGTCAGCAGGCCACGGCGACGGCGAGCACCCCAAGATCGGGAAACGGCCCTCGGAATCTACCGACGGGTTGCGGCGGACGGCGGTGCTGACCGGATCGTTCCGTCACCGGCCCCGATCGTGTCTGGTCGGTGGCGTTCGTCCCTGGTCAGACTGGGGACCATGAAGCGAGCGCTGATCGTCATCGATGTCCAGGAATCCTTCCGCGCCCTCCCGTCCTGGGAGCGGATCGCCAACCCGAAGATCGCGGATCCGGTCAACCGGCTGGTCGGCCTCGCCCGTGCCGAGGGGGACCAGGTGATCTGGGTGCTGCACACCGAACCCGGCAGCGGGGGCGCGTTCGACCCGGAGCAGGGGCGGACCCGGCTGCTGGAGGAGCTTGAGCGGCCGGCTCCGGGTGAGCCGGTCCTCCACAAGACCGCCCACAACGCCTTCACCACCACCCGGCTCCAGCGGCTGCTGACCGAGGCGGGCGTGCGCGAGCTGGTGGTCTGCGGGATCCGCACCGAGCAGTGCGTGGAGACCACCGCCCGGGTCGGCAGCGATCTGGGGTACGGGGTCGTGTTCGTCACCGACGCCACCACGACCCATCCGATCGGCGCGTTGAGCGCCGAGTCGATCGTGGAGCGTACGGAGGCGGTGCTGCGCGACCGGTTCGCCCGGATCGCCACGGTGGCCGAGCTGGAGGCGGAGTCGGGAGCCTTCACGGCATGAGCCGGGTGGTGTTCGTGCTGGTGCCCGGGGTCCATCTGCTCGACCTGGCCGGACCGGCCCAGGTCTTCGGCACCGCGGCGGATCTCGGGCTGTCCTACGAGCTCGGCTATGTGGCCGAGCGGGAGCTGGTCCCCACCGCTCAGGGCCTGACGCTCAACGCGCGGACCGAGTGGCCCGCGACGGGCCCGGACGACCTGGTCGTGGTGCCGGGCTGGCGGATCTCACCACCGCACGACGGCCGGGTTCCCGGGCCGGAGTCGCTGGAGCGGCTGTGCGCCCACCACACGGCCGGGGGCACCGTGGCCAGCGTATGCGCCGGGGCGCTGGCGCTGGGACGGGCGGGACTGCTGGACGGCCGCCGGTGCACCACCCACCATGAGCTGCAGGACGAGCTGGCGGCCCGGCACCCCCGGGCGACGGTGGTCCGGGATGTGCTGTTCACGACCGATGACCGGGTCGTGACCTCGGCGGGCATCGCCAGCGGTATCGATCTGACGCTGCATCTGCTGGCCGTGCGGCACGGACCGGCGCTCGCCGCCCAGGTGGCCCGGAACATGGTCGTCTACGCCCGCCGCAACGGCGATGAACCGCAGACCAGCGCCATGCTGCGGCACCGCTCCCATCTGGACGACGTGGTCCACCGGGTCCAGGACGTCATCGACACGCGGTTCACCGAACCGCTGTCGCTGGCGCGTCTGGCCGTCGGGGCCGGGGTCAGCGAACGCACCCTCACCCGGCTGTTCACCCGCGCCACCGGCGGGCTCACCCCGCTGCGCTATCAGCAGACGCTGCGGCTGGAGCGCGCGGAGCATCTGATCGGCCAGGGCTCTACGGTGGCGGCCGCGGCGCGGGACGTGGGGTTCGACGACGCGCGGATGCTGCGCCGCCTCCGGGCGCGGGCGCTCTGACCTCGTCAATGCGAGCTCGTCAGTCCGAGCCGTCGAGGTCGTCAGTCCGAGCCGTCGAGGTCGTGGCCCGCGTCGGCGCCGAGGACGCCGTCCAGCTCGGAGATCTCCCCGACCAGCCGGAGGACGTCCCCGGTGCCCTCGAGGGCGAGCATCACCTCGGCGACGCCCGTATCGGCGGGCCGGGCCTCCTCCTCGGCCCGGACGATCCGGGCGGTGCGGTCCCGGCCCTTCCACGGCGCCCGGTCCACCCGGACCCGGCCCACCTTGTACCCGGCGGCCGTGCACAGCTCCAGCACGCGCGGCAGCAGTCCGGCGCCCACCCGGTACGAGAGGCTCAACTCCACCCGTTCGGCCGACCAGACGGTCGGCAGCCGGCGGGTGACCAGCGGATAGCCCCGGATCACCAGGAAGTGCACCGCGGTGGCGGCGGTGGCCAGCAGGGCCAGACCACCGCCGCAGGCCATGCCCACCGCACAGGTCAGCCAGACGGTCGCGGCGGTGGTCAGTCCGCGGACGGCGTCCCGCCGGACGAAGATCAGGCCGCCGCCGATGAAGCCGATGCCGGAGACGACCTGCGCCGCCACCCGCGAGGGGTCGAGGCCGACGTGGTCGCGGAACAGCACATCGCTGAAGCCGTACTGGGAGACCTGCATGAACAGCGCGCTGCCCACACCCACCAGGGTGTGGGTGCGCAGCCCGGCGCTCTTCTGCTGCACCGCCCTCTCGAGTCCGATCAGGGTGGACAGCACCAGCGCGACGCCGAGCTCGGCGAACTGCCGCACTCCCTGGTCGGCGCCGAACTCCCACATCGGAGCGGCGATCAGTCGCACATCCGTCCCTTCTGTCCGGCCTGCTGTGGATGGATCCGCTCCATCCGGTCCGCCCGCCCCTCGCGGTCCCTTCTCCCGACCGCCGTCCCCCATGAGTACCCGCTGAGTACGCCCTGAGTACGCGCTGAGTACCGCCTTTCGCACGGGGTGTGCGCCGGTGACTCACACACCATCCCCACACACGCTCCCGCACCACCTGGGCATGCGCTTGACTCGGAGCGTCACCACTGCATGGACGTTACATCCGGAAGGGGATCAACCCGTGACCACCGAGCCCGAGCAAACCGCGTTAGCCGTGGAGCTCGCGGAACTGCGCCGGACCGTCGAAGTGGGCTTCACCCGCGTCGACGGCCGGCTCGCCCTGCTCGACCACCGCGGAGAGCAGGCTGAGGAGGACGTGAACCAACTGGGCGGGCGGATGCGGATACTGGAGCACGGACGCTGGCCGCTGCCCTCCATCGCCGCCCTGACCGGGCTGTCCGCCCTGGCCGTCGCGGTATGGCAGGCGGCGGGGCACTAGCCCGGACGGCCGGCGGCCCGGCCTAGCCGAGCCTGATGTGGTGGAGCAGCAGCAGCGCGGCCGCCATGTTGGCCGCGGGCACCTCGCCCCGCGCCACCAGGTCGGGCACGAGCTTCAGCGGCACCCACTCGCGGCGGTCCGACTCGAAGTCGTCCTCCGGGTGCCCGACGTACGACGCCTCCTCGGCCCAGTAGATGTGGTGCCGTGCGTCGGTGAGCCCGTTGGACGGCTCGACGGAGAGCAGATGGCGCAGCGGGCCGGGCCGCCAGCCGGTCTCCTCCTCCATCTCCCGGGCCGCCGCGTCGGCGATGTCCTCACCGTCCTCGACGACGCCCGCGGCCAGCTCCCAGCCCCAGGCGTCGGTGATGAACCGGTGCCGCCACAGCAGCAGCACCTCGTTGGCCGCGTTCACCACGGTGGCCACGGCCACCGGGCGCAGCCGGATCAGATAGTGATCGAGTTGACGTCCGTCCGGGAGCCGGACATCGGCGAGGTTGACCCGGAACCATCGGTTCTCGTACACGGTCCGCTCCCTGAGGTTCTTCCAGCGCACTGTCAGCCACCTTTCGTCGCACGGGAGGCCATCCTGGGCCACCCGCTGACGAGAGTGCGGACCCGCGAGCGGAACCGCGGTCACAGAGGAACGCGCAGTGCCCCGTCGATGAGTTCGGCGGCCTCGGCCGTCGCGGCGCTTCCGCTGGCCGCGAGGTGTTCCCGTACCGCCCGCAGTCGGTCGCGTAACCGCTGGGACTCCATGCCCCGTGCCCGCTCGGTCATCTCCACCGCGGTGGCGCCCGCCCGGTCCGCCTCGCCCTGGCGCAGCTCGATATGGGTGAGCATGGCGAGCCGGTGCACCCGGCCCCGGTCGTGGGCGGGGGTGCCGACCGCGGCGGTGGCGTGCTCGCGGGCGCCACCGAGGTCGCCGAGGCTCAGCAGCGCCTCGGCCACCTGGACGTTCACCAGACCTGGCTGGACATAGCCGGTCTCGTCGGGCTCCTGGCCCGGTCTGATCCGGTCGGCGGCGGTCTCGGCGCGCCGGATGCAGGACAGCGCCCCGGCGCCGTCGCCGAGCCGGGCGTACGCCTTGGCCTGCATGGCGTAGAGGTCGGCGGCGAGCGCGGGGGTGATCTGGGAACCCGCGGCGCGCAGCGCCGACTCGGCGAAGGCGACCGCCTGCCGGTACTCCTTCATGAAGAGGGACTGGTTGACCAGCAGCGCTATCACATACGCGCCCAGGCCCCGGTCACCGCTGGCCTTGGCGAGCCGCAGCGCCTGGTGGAAGTAGCGCTGGGCCAGGCCGTGCGCGTTGGAGTCGTACGCGCAGATCCCGGCGATGGCCACCAGGCCGCCGGTCGTCCGGTGCAGCTGGCGGCCGGTGTCGTCGGCGTACGCCCCGCGCAGCAGCGGCGCGGCCTCGGAGTTGAGGAACCCCACCACCCGGGTCCGGGTCGCGACACCGCCGGCCTTGCGGTACATCTGCTCGTAGTGGGCGCGGGCGGCGCGCAGCGTCTCGATGTCGGTCATGCTGACGCGGGTCAGCCCGCGCCGGGAGACATCGGAGTCCTCGGGAGGGTTCTCCCACTCCCACACCGGGATGACGGCGGGGGTGCCGGTGACCGCCGGGGCCTCGACGACATGCGGGCGCTGCTGTTCGTCCGAGCGCCACAGCGCGGTGGCGCGCTCGACGAACCCGGAGAGCGAGGTGGCGGGGGTGCGCACGCTGCCGGGGGTGCCGAGACCGATGTCATCCAGGGTGAGGGCGCGGTGCAGCCGCTCGCCCAGCACCTCGCAGATGAGGTCGGGCACCTGGCCGCGCGGCCGCTGGCCCTTCAGCCACCGGGCCACCGCGGTGTGTTCGTACCGCAGCTTCATCCCCCGGGCCCGGCCCGCCTCGTTGACATGCGCGGCCAGCCCCGCGTGGGAGACCCCGGCCTCGTCGAGCACGGAGTCGAGCAGTGTGTTGGGCTCCATCTCGCCCTCCCGAAGCGCTCGGTGGCGCCAGCGTAATGGAGGGCGATTCGCACGGGGTGTGAATCGGGTGGCCGTATCAGGCAGTTCTAGGCCCGGTGGGCATCGGCGGCGGGGCGGCTGAGGGCCGTGGGGGGCGAGAGCGGGCAGTGGTCGTAGCGCAGGGCGAGCAGCGCGACGTCGTCGGCGAGCCGCCCGCCGGTGTGGCGCAGCAGCGCCGAGCGCACCCCCGCCACGACCGCCGCCGGAACGAGCGGTCCGGCGCCCGCGGCCTCGGACAGGGCGCGGCGCAGCGGGAAGAACGTGCCGTGGGCGTCGCGGGCGTCCTCGGCGCCATCGGTGTGCAGCACCAGGGTGTCGCCGGCGCCCAGGGAGCCCCAGTGGGCGGTGGGGAGTTCGGCGGGGAGCGGGAAGAGGCCGAGCGGCGGCAGCACCTCACCGGGCGCGGTCTGCCGGGCCAGGGCCGGGCCGACGGGCTGTTCGCGGAGGCGGTACGGCCAAGGGTGGCCGCAGTTGAGCGTGGTGACCTCGCCGTCCCGCCCCACCTCCAGCAGCAGGACGGTCACGAACTCCTCGTCCACATGGCTGTCCAGCGGGCACTCCCCGTCGGCGCGGGCCCGCAGATGGCGCTCCAGGGTGCGGTCGAGCCGCCGCAGCACCTCGCTGAGCCGGGGTTCCTCATGGGCGGCCTCGCGGAAGCCGCCGAGGACGGCGGCCACGGTGCCGATCGCGGCGAGGCCGTGCCCGCGGACATCGCCGATGATGACGCGGACGCCGTACGGGGTGGCCAGCGCCTCGTAGAGATCGCCGCCGACGACGGCGCCCCGGCTGGCCGACAGATGGCCGCCCGCCAGCTCGATGCCCTCCAGCCGGGCCGGGAGCGGCCGCAGCACCACGTCCTGCGCCGCGGCGGCCACCGCCCGTAGCTCCTCCAGCTCGCGGACCAGCCGCATCTTGCGGCCCGCCGTGAGATAGCCGCCGAGGGCCACACCGACGATGGCGCAGCAGGTGATCAGCGGGGCGTGGGGATCCGTCACCTCGCCCTCGGGCTCCGGCGCGGTCGCGGGGGCGAAGGCGAACAGCAGACCGGCGCCGCCGAGCAGCAGCACGCATCCGCGGCGGCCGCCACTCGCGCAGGCGATGGCGGGTGCCGCGGCGATGAGGGGGACGACCTCGGTGTGGTGCGGGGTCAGCAGCTCCCAGCAGATGACGCCGAGCACCCACAGACAGGCGACGGCGCGGGCGGCCGCCCGCAGACTCCGTGCCCTCCGTACGAACGCGCCGCCGACTGCCGATGTCCCGATCATGTGTCGCCCCCAACGCCGGCCAATGAGGCGGTCGGCCGGGCCTCCGGACGGTCGGTCCCGTATGGGCCGTACGACCGGCACGATTCTTGCGACAGCTTCTGCCAATTGGACCGGCCGCCTCCGCATCTCACCTGATCGGGTGACCGCGGCCTGGGCGCCCATCCGAACACCCCGGCGTGCCGCGGACGGATGTCGGCTGTTTGCCGTTGACCGGGTGGGGCGGCGGGCTCGGCGACTCGTGCCGCCTACGGCGGGCTGCTCCCCTCCCCGCCCCTTCCCGACACCTGACGATATGCGGCTCCGCCGCGTGCGGGGCTCCGCCCCCAGACCCCGAACCGGAGCTCCGCCCCTTCCCGCGGCATCGATATGCGGCTCCGCCGCACCGCAGAGGCTCCGCCACACGGCAGAGGCTCCGCCCCTGGACCCCGGGGTCCAGGGGCGGAGCCCCTGGTATCGGGAAGGGGCGGGGAGGGGAAAGCATCGCTACCCGGCTCCGCCGCGTGGTCCGCCGGACACCCCGTAAGCCGCCACCGCGGCGGCCCGCGCAAGCCGAGCAGGCGAGCGCGCGGGAAGGCCCGGAGCACTCCGAAGCGCTGCGCGCCCGCGGTCCCGGGACACCCGCGGCGCGGCGTGCGGCCGCCGTCCCGGGACACCCGCGGCGCCGCGTGGCGCGTGCGTTCGCCGTCGCGGGGGCCGGGGTACGGCGATGGGGCGCTCCCGGGTCGGGGGCGCCCCATCTGTTGGTGCGGCGGTCGGCGGGAGCCGGGTGCCGGGTGCCGTCAGGCTCCGCGCAGGGTGGCGCCCGTACGGTCGGCGGCCGCCGACACCGCGGCGTCCCGGGACGCGGCGATCTCCTCGGCGGTCAGCGTGCGGTCCGGGGCGCGGAAGCGCAGCGCGTAGGCCAGCGACTTCCTGCCCTCGCCGAGCTGCTCACCGGTGAAGACGTCGAACAGGCGGAGGGATTCGAGCAGTTCCCCCGCGCCCTCGCGCAGCGCCGTCTCGACCTCGGCCGCGGGCACGGACGCGTCCACGACCAGCGCGACGTCCTGGGTGGCCACCGGGAAGGTGGAGACGTGGGGCGCCTCCACCCGGCCGGCCCCGGCCTGCTCCAGGCGGTCGAGCTCGATCTCCATCGCGCAGGTGCGCTCGGGCAGCCCCAGGGCCTTGGTGACCCGCGGATGCAGCTCACCGGCGTTGCCGACGAGGATCTCCTCGCCGTCGACGACGGCCAGCAGCGCGGCGCAGCGGCCCGGGTGCCACGGATCCTGCTGGTCCTGGCGGACGGTCAGCTCGGCGCCCGCCTCGCGGGCCACGATCCGGCCCGCCTCGACGGCGTCGGCCCAGCTCACCGGGGTGCCCTCGCCCCACCAGCCGGCCTGCTCACGGTCGCCCGCGAGGACGACGGCGGCGCGGCGCGGCTGGTGCGGCAGCGCCGCGTCGAGCCCGGCGATCTGCTCGTCGGTGGGACGGCGGTCGACGGGCAGGACGGCCGCGGGCGGCTCGTCACCGGTGGCGCGGAAGACCAGACCCGTCTCGAAGAGCGCGAGGTCGTGCTCGCCGCGTCCGGCGTTGCGGCGCAGCGCGCCGAGCAGCCCGGGCAGCAGTGTCGTACGGAGCGCGGGCTCGGTGTCCGACAGCGGGTTGACCAGCCGGACCACATCGCGCCGCGGGTCGTCGGCGGCCAGCCCGAACTGGTCGAGGACCTCCTCGCCGAGGAACGGGTAGTTCAGCGCCTCGACGTAGCCGGCCCCGGCCAGCGCCCGGCCGACCCGGCGGTGCAGCCGCTGACGCTCGGTCAGCCCGCGCCCGGCGGGGGGCCGGGGCAGGGTCGAGGGGAGGTTCTCGTACCCCTCGAGCCGGATGACCTCCTCGGCCAGGTCGTTGGGGTCGGTGAGGTCCGGCCGCCAGCTGGGCACGGTGACGGTGAGATCGTCGGCGCCGTAGACATCACAGCCGATCTGCTGCAGCCGGCGCACCACGGTCTCGCGGCCGTAGGACACCCCCGCGACCTTGTCCGGGTGGTCGGCGGGCAGCGTGATGGTGTGCGGGGCGCTGGGCGCGATGATCTCGGTGACGCCCACCTCGGCGGTGCCGCCCGCGAGCAGCACCAGCAGATCGACGGTGCGCTGCGCCGCCGCCGAGGTGGCCTCGGGGTCGACACCGCGCTCGAACCGGCGGGACGCCTCGGAGGACAGCTTGTGGCGGCGGGCGGTGCGGGCGACCGAGACGGGGGCGAAGTGGGCGGCCTCGATGACGACCTCGGTGGTGCCCGCCACCTGGCCGGACTCGGGGTCGGCGGCGGTGTCCGCGATCTCGGTGTTGGCGCCGCCCATGACACCGGCGAGGCCGATGGGGCCGCTCTCGTCGGTGATGACGAGGTCCTCGGCGTCCAGGACGCGCTGGGTGCCGTCGAGGGTGGTGAGCTTCTCGCCGGGCTCCGCGCGGCGCACCCCGATCGCCCCGGTGATCCGGGAGCGGTCGTAGGCGTGCAGCGGCTGGCCCAGTTCGAGCATCACGTAGTTGGTGACGTCGACGGCGAGCGAGACCGGGCGCATCCCGGCCTTCTGGAGCCGGCGCTGGAGCCAGATCGGGGAGTGCGCCTCGGGGTCGAGCCCGGTGACGGTGCGGGCCGTGAAGCGGTCGCAGCCGATCGGGTCGGCGACCTTGACCGGGTAGCCGTGGCTGTTGGGCGCGGGCACGTCGAGGAGGGCCGGGTCGCTCAGCGGCAGCTCGTAGGCGGTCGCGGTCTCGCGGGCGACACCGCGCATCGACAGGCAGTAGCCCCGGTCGGGGGTGACGGCGATGTCGAGGACGTCGTCGACCAGCTGGAGCAGCTCGATGGCGTCGGTGCCGACCTCGTGCTCGGGCGGGAGCACGATGATGCCGTCGTGCTCGTCGGACATGCCCAGCTCGCTGGCGGAGCAGATCATGCCGTGCGAGACCTTGCCGTAGGTCTTGCGCGCGGAGATCGCGAAGCCGCCGGGCAGCTCGGCGCCGGGCAGCACGACCACGACCTTGTCACCGACCGCGAAGTTCCGGGCGCCGCAGACGATCTCCTGCGGCTCACCGGTGCCGTTGGCCTGGCCGACGTCCACGGTGCAGAAGCGGATCGGCTTCTTGAAGCCCTCCAGCTCCTCGATGGTCAGCACGTGCCCGACGACCAGGGGGCCCTTGAGCCCCGCGCCGAGCTGCTCGACCGTCTCGACCTCGAGCCCGGCGGCGACGAGTTTGGCCTGTACGTCACGGCCGGTCTCACCGGCGGGCAGGTCGACGTACTCCCGCAGCCAAGAAAGCGGGACCCGCATCAGATCTCCATCCCGAAGGGCCGGGTGAAGCGCACATCACCCTCGACCATGTCTCGCATGTCTTCCACGTTGTGCCGGAACATCAGCATCCGCTCGATGCCGAAGCCGAAGGCGAAGCCGCTGTACCTGTCCGGGTCGAGACCGCAGGCGATGAGCACCCGCGGGTTGACCATTCCGCAGCCGCCCAGCTCGATCCAGCCCTCGCTGGAGCAGGTGCGGCAGGGCCGGTCCGGGTTGCCCACGGACTCGCCGCGGCACACGTAGCACAGCATGTCCATCTCGGCGGACGGCTCGGTGAACGGGAAGAAGTTCGGCCGCAGCCGGGTGGACATGCCCTCGCCGAACAGCGCCCGCACCATGTGGTCGAGCGTGCCCTTGAGGTCGGCCATGGTCAGGCCCTCGTCGATGGCGAGCAGCTCGACCTGGTTGAAGACGGGGGTGTGCGTGGCGTCCAGCTCATCGGTGCGGTAGGTGCGGCCCGGGCAGATCACATAGATGGGCGGCTCGCGGTCGATCATCGACCGGATCTGCACCGGCGAGGTGTGGGTGCGCAGCACCACACCGGAGCCCTCGCCGTCCTTATCGCCCTTCGCGCCGCGCACGAAGAAGGTGTCCTGCATCTCGCGGGCGGGGTGGTCGGGCGGGAAGTTGAGCGCGTCGAAGTTGAACCACTCGGCCTCCACCTCGGGGCCCTCGGCGACCTCGTAGCCCATGGCCACGAAGACGTCCTCGATGCGCTCGGAGAACGTGGTGATCGGATGGCGGGCGCCGGCCGGGGTGCGGTCGTACGGCAGGGTGACGTCCACCGCCTCCTCGACCAGCACCCGGGCGTCACGCTCCGCCTCCAGCTCCTCCTGCCGGGTCTTCAGCGCCTGGTTGACCTGGCCGCGGGCCTGGCCGACGCGCTTGCCCGCGTCCGCCTTGGCGTGCGGCGGCAGGGCGCCGATCTCGCGGTTGGCGAGCGCCAGCGGCGAGCGGTCACCGGTGTGGGCGACCTTCACCTCGCGCAGCGCCTCGAGATCCCCGGCGGCGGCGATGGCGGCGAGCGCCTCGTCCCGCCTGCGGGCGATCTCTTCCGGTTTCAGTGCCTCGACCTCGACAGGGTCGTACGACTTATTCGGTGCCGACATCTCTTCCCGTGCTTCCGATTGTCCCCCAGCTACCGCTGGGAGGTGCCCCCTGGCTTCGCGACCCGGGCTCGACTGGCTGCGACCGCTGCGCCCCGAGGGGGACGCCAAAGGTGCCAAAGCCCGAGTCTAAGGGGCGCGAGAGGGGTGCTGTTCCTGGGGACGCCGCGCGACGGCCGCCGCCGCGCCCGGGGTCCGCCCCGTGCTGCCGGTGCTGGAGAAGCCCGCGGGTGGCTCAGGCCAGATAGGCCGGGGTGCCCACGGGCAGGGTAAATCGGAACTCCGCGCCGCCGCCGCGGGCCCGGTCGACGGTGATCGCGCCGCCGTGGGCCTCGACGATGCCCTTGACGATGTAGAGCCCCAGGCCGGTGCCGCCGCGCTTGCTGCCCCGCCAGAAGCGGGTGAAGACACGGCTCATCGACTCCTCCGGGATACCGGGGCCCTCGTCGCTCACGGTGACGGCGGTCCTTTCGACAGTGGGGCCATCAGTGGGGCCTTCCGCGACCGGCTTGGCCGGTGCGGGCGCGATATCAATGGTGACCGTTCCCTCGCCGTGGCGCACCGCGTTTTCCAGCAGGTTGCCCAGCACCTGATCGATCTTGTCCGGATCGGCCCACAGCCTGGGCAGCGGCCCCCTGACCCTGATCAGGAACCGCTCGGCGGTATGGCCCGCCGCGGTGAGCGCCTGCACATGGCGGCGGACGGCGGCGGCGAGGTCCACCGGCTGACGGCGCACCTCCAGCCGGCCGGAGTCGATCCGGGAGATGTCCAGCAGCTCGGCGATCAGCCGGGTGACCCGGTTGGCGTCGGCGTCGACGGTCTCCAGCATCAGCCGCTTCTGGTCGTCGGTGAACCGCTCCCACTTGGCCAGCAGCGTCGCCGTGAACCCCTTCACGGACGTCAGCGGCGAGCGCAGCTCATGGGCGACGGTCGCGATCAGCTCGGCATGGCTGCGCTCGGTGCGGCGGCGGGCCTCGGTGCCGCGCAGACAGACCACCACCCGGCGCACCGGCCCGGTCGGCCGCTCGCGCACATAGCGGGCCGAGACCAGCACCTCGCGGCCGCCCGGCAGCAGCAGGTTCCGCTCGGGCTGACCGGCCCGGATGGCCAGCCCTCCATAGGGATCGGTCAGCGCCCACCAGCGCCGGCCGTCCAGGTCCTCTAACGGCAGGGCCACCTCGAGCCGGCGGCCGATCGCGTCCGCGGGGTCGGTGGCGGTGATCCGGGCCGCCGCCGCGTTGAAGCACGTGACCAGGCCGGTCTCATCGGCCACGACCAGGCCGTCGGGCAGCTCGTCGGGGTGCGGTCCGAGCGCGTCCGGCACACCGCCGGGTACGCCGGGGTCCTCCCCCGTGTCCTCCCCGGCGGACGGGCGGCCGTGCCCGCCGGGCGCATGGGCTTCGGCCGCCCTGGCGCCGGAGGTCCTGACGTCCATCCCCACACCCCCTCTCGGGTCCCCTCCCAGAGGGGGCAACCCTACTAGGTCGATGTGACGGAGCGGCACCCTGCGGGAGCGCGCTGCGCACGAGCGGAGGCATAGAGGCACACGGCGGCGGCCGTGGCGAGGTTGAGGCTCTCGGCCCTACCGTGAATCGGAACGCGCACCACCTCGTCCGCGAGTGCGCGGGTAGCCTCCGGCAGGCCCCATGCCTCATTGCCGAAGATCCAGGCGGTGGGGGCGCCCAGCAGCCCGTCGTCCAGCTC
This sequence comes from Streptomyces endocoffeicus, assembly GCF_016741935.1. Lineage (GTDB taxonomy): Bacteria > Actinomycetota > Actinomycetes > Streptomycetales > Streptomycetaceae > Streptomyces > Streptomyces endocoffeicus. Next base: position 227,323 of record NZ_JAERRG010000014.1, read on the forward strand.
CGAGTCCAGGTCCCGCTCCCCCGCCCCGTCCGCGGCCAGCACCCGCGCCCCGGCCTCCCGCAGCCCGCTCACCGCGCGCTCGACGGGCACGCCGACGGCGACGGGGAGATGGAAGAGGGACCCGACGGAGGCGCGTACGGCCTTGGGGTTGTACGGGTCCACCGAGGCGTCCGTCAGCACGACCGCGTCCGCCCCGGCGGCGTCGGCGCACCGCAGCACGGTGCCGGCGTTGCCGGGGTCGCGGACGTTCGCGAGTACGGCGACGAGCTTCGGCCGGGTGGCCAGGATCTCCTCGAACGGCGAGTCCAGGAAGCGGCACAGCCCGACGATGCCCTGCGGGGTGACCGTGTCGGACATCTCCGCGACGACGTCATCGGTCGCGGAGAACACGGGGATGTCCGCGGCGCGGGCGGCGTCGAGGATCTCCTGGTGCCGCTCGGCGGCCTCGGGGGTGGCGTACACCTCCACGAGATGCGCGATGGCCTCCCGTACCGCCTGCGGCCCCTCGACGATGAACCGCCGCTCCTTGCCGCGGAAGCTGCGCTTGGCCAGCCGCCGGGCGGCGGTGACGCGTGGCGATCGCAGGGACGTCAATTCGGGGGTCGCCATGGGGTGGGTGCGCTTTCTCGTGTTGTGTGGTGTGTTGGTTGCGCGGGCTGGTCGTCCCCCGATCGCGGCTGGGGGCGGCGGCTGCCGACTGCGGGCACCGCCCCGCGGGGCGGATTCCCCCACCCCGCCCCTCCCCGAAACCGGAGCCAAGCCCCGGACCCCGGAGAGGTCGGCGGCACGCCCCGGGCCCGGGGCCAAGGCCCCGGACCCCGGAGGGGCAGCGGCGCGCCCGCTCGCGACGCGCCCGCTCGCAGCGCGCCCGCTCGCGACGCCGGGAAGGCCCCGCCCCCGGGACGCGACGGCGGCGTACCCAGCCGCGGGCATCGTCTCGCGGGGCGGATTCCCCCACCCCGCCCCTTCCCGAAACCGGGGGCAAGCCCCCGGACCCCCGGAGGGGCCGGCAGCGCGCCGGGGCAAACCCCGGGCCCCGGAGGGGCAGCGGGGATGTCCAGCCACGGCCACCGATCCCGCGGAGCGGAACGGAACGGAACGCACCCCGTTGTGGGCAATCGTCCCGCGGGGCGGGACGGGTGGGCACAACCCGACCACCGGGCCGCACCCGGAAACGACACCCCAGGGGGCACAACCCGACCACCGAGCCGCACCCGGAAGCGAGACCCCAAGGGGCACAACCCGACCACCGGGCCGCACCCGGAAACGAGCCCCAGGGGGCACAACCCGACCACCGGGCCGCACCCGGAAACGAGCCCCAGGGGGCACCGATATGCGCGGACCCGCAGGTGATGCCTTCACCTGCGGGTCCACTCGGCAAAGCTCAGCGCAGCGTTTACGCGGCCTTCGGCGCGTTCACATCGCTCGGCAGCGCCTTCTGCGCAGCCTCCACCAGCGCCGCGAACGCGTTCGCGTCGTTGACCGCGAGGTCCGCCAGAATCTTGCGGTCGACCTCGATGTTCGCGGCCTTCAGACCCTGGATGAAGCGGTTGTACGTCATGCCATTGGCGCGGGCAGCGGCGTTGATGCGCTGGATCCACAGCTGGCGGAAGTCGCCCTTGCGCTTCTTGCGGTCGTTGTAGTTGTAGACCAGAGAGTGGGTGACCTGCTCCTTGGCCTTGCGGTACAGGCGGGAGCGCTGGCCCCGGTAGCCGCTGGCCTGCTCGAGGATCGCCCGGCGCTTCTTGTGGGCGTTGACTGCCCGCTTGACGCGTGCCACTTGTTTGACTCCTTGTACGGGGCCGCGGGTGACTCACGCGGCCCGGAAACGAATAGGTCCCGGTGGGTCCCGGTCTGGCGCTCGCCTCACCCCGCTGGAGCGGGGCGGGGGCGTCACTTGCCGAGAAGCTTCTTGATCTTCTTGGCGTCGGCAGGGGCCATCTCGACCTTTCCGGCCAGGCGGCGCGTCAGCGTGGACGGCTTGTGCTCGAGAAGGTGGCGGCGACCGGCGCGCTGGCGCACCACCTTGCCGGAGCCGGTGAGCTTGAAGCGCTTGCTGGCACCGCTGTGCGTCTTGTTCTTCGGCATGTCGCCGTTCTCTCCTCGTCGGCGCGCTTCCGCCCCATCCGGGCGCGGCACGATAGGGCCACGGACCGGTGTACACGGAAGCGTCTGTTATGTCGGTCTGTGTCGGGACCAGGGTCACCAGGGTCCCGGGGGTCGAGGCTGACGCCTCGAACATCAGGCCTCGGCGGGCTCCTCGGCCGGCTGCTCCACGGACGCGTCCGGAGACTGGTCCAGGTGGGGAACACCCTGGCGCTCCGCCTTGCGGGCTGCCTGCGCCTCACGGGCTTCGGCCATCGCCTCGGTCTTCTTCTTGTGCGGACCGAGAACCATGATCATGTTTCGGCCGTCCTGCTTGGGGTTGGACTCCACGAAGCCCAGATCCTGGACGTCCTCAGCGAGCCGCTGCAGCAGGCGGTAGCCCAGCTCGGGCCGGGACTGCTCACGGCCACGGAACATGATCGTGATCTTGACCTTGTCGCCCTGCTTGAGGAACCGGACGACGTGACCCTTCTTGGTGTCGTAGTCGTGCGGATCGATCTTCGGCCGGAGCTTCATCTCCTTGATGACCGTGTGCGCCTGGTTCTTGCGCGCCTCACGGGCCTTCATGGCCGACTCGTATTTGAACTTTCCGTAGTCCATGAGCTTGCAGACCGGCGGACGGGCGGTCGCCGCCACCTCGACCAGGTCGAGGTCGTACTCCTGCGCAAGCTCCAGGGCCTTGGCAAGCGGCACAATGCCGACCTGCTCGCCACTGGGACCGACGAGTCGCACCTCGGGGACGCGAATCCGGTCGTTGATGCGGGGCTCGGCGCTGATGGATCCTCCTCGGTTGCACCACGCGACCGCCTGGCGGACTGCCGCGTAACGTCTCTTAGGTTGAGACCACCGCGTCGTGACGCACAAAACGCCCCGACGGGTACACAGGCGGGGCTCCTCATTGACCGGGAGCACCGCCGCGAATTCACCGCGGGGCGCAGCCTGACCGATGACCTGCCGACCCGTGGGGTCGGGAGGTGGGAGCTGGGGAGCCTCCACTTGCGGGCCGGACACACAGGTGACCGGCCGGTCGTTTATCTACGATACCAGCACCCGCGCGGGATGCTCACCCGCCGTGTCCCCGGCACCCGCCGTTCCCGCCGCCCCTCGTTCTCTCACTTCTCCCGTCCCTCGCGTTCCTGTGAACTCACCCGCCCCGTGCGTACGGCGCCGGGCGGACGCCTAGGCTGGGGAACACCGTCCATCAGGAAGTGAGCCCCGACCACCATGAGTGACGCCAACGCAGGGCAGCCGCAGGCCCCCGACTTCGACCGGATGACCCGGGACATCGCGGATGTGCCCGCCGTCGAGGTGATCACCACGGTCGCGGTGCACCTGATGAGCGCCGCCGCGGTCAATCTGGGCCTGGCCGAGGAGGGCCCCCAGCACAAGGACCTGGACGAGGCCCGGAAGCTGATCAACGCCCTGGCGGGGCTGGTCACGGCCAGCGCCACGGAGATCAGCTCCTTCCACGCCGCTCCGCTGCGGGACGGCCTGAAGTCCCTCCAGCTCGCCTTCCGCGAGGCGTCGGTGGTGCCGGACGAGCCGGGGCAGGGGCCCGGCGAGAAGTTCACCGGCCCGATCTTCGGCTGACCGTCTGCTCCCTTCCCGTACGGCTCCCCTACGGCCGGGCCCCCGGCATCGACTCGGGCCGCCTCCGGGCCCCTTGTCGGTCAGGTTGTCGCTCAGGCCGCCTCCGGGCCCTTGGTCTCCGGGCCCTTGGTCTCCGGGCCGCCCGCCTCGGGGCGGTGGCCGCCGCGCATGCGTCCCCACGGCCCGGTCGCCGGGGGCGGATGCGCCTCCTCCCGCTCGGCCCGGCCCGCCGGATGGAGATGGGTGAACCGGTGCACCGCCGCGGCGAGCACCCCGCCGACCAGCGGCGCCACGATGAACAGCCACAGCTGGCCCAGCGCGTCGCCGCCCGCGAAGATCGCGGGGCCGAAGCTGCGCGCCGGATTGACCGAGGCCCAGGTCAGCGGGATGCCGATCAGATTGGCCGCGGCGAGGGCGAGGCCCACCGGGATCGGTTCGGCGCCGACCATCGGCACCGCGTGAGTCACCGTGAGGAAGACGAAGACCAGCAGGAAGGTCAGCAGCACCTCGGCGAGGAAGGCCCCGCCCGCGCCCATGCCCACCGGTGAGCGGCCGCCGTAGCCGTTGCTGCCGAAGGCGCCGGCCGTCTGGAGCCGGGGCACCTGGTTGGCGAGCAGGAAGAGGATCGCCGCGCCCACGATCGCGCCGACGAACTGCGCGACCCAGTACTGGACGGCCGTACGGATGTCGATGCGCCTGGCCAGCAGCACACCGAGGGTCACCGCCGGGTTGATGTGGCAGCCCGAGATGCGTCCGAACGCAAAGGCGATCGCGATCAGCGTGAAGCCGAAGGCGAGCGAGATCCCGAGGGCGTTGATGTAGTCGCCCGCCAGGACCAGCGAGCCGACTCCGAAGAGGACCAGCATCGCGGTCCCGATGAACTCCGCTACGACCGTTCTCGTCTCCATGGCGCTCTCCTCACGCAGATTCCGACCGCCAGTCGCCTAAGCATTGTGGGCGGTATCGGGAGGATTCGCCTGTTGGTCCGATGGGGGAGGGCCGGGCCCGGCCCTCAGCGGCTGAAGAGCGGCTCGCCGGGGACCCGCGCGTCCGGCGGCAGCAGCGCCAGGGTCAGCCCGCGCACCAGCCGCGCCCGCAGCACCTCGTCGGCGGCCAGGGCGCCCGCCACCCGGTGCGCCGTCTCGCGCGCGGGCGCCTCCGGCGCCAAGGCGAGCGCGAGCATCCCGTCGGCGTCCGCCGCCGGGGCCAGATGGGCCCGGAGCACCTCCGGCTCGGCGGCCAGCGCGGTGCGCACCGCCTCGGTCACGGCCGGGTCGGCGAGCGGATCGGCGCTGGTCCGCCCCTCGGCGAGGGCCAGCAGGGCGGGGCCGGTCAGCTGGTACGGCACCGGACCCGCGAGGTCCAGGACCAGGGTGTCCGCGTTCTCATGGGCGGTGGCCTCCAGCGCCTGGCGCAGCGGTACGGCCACGGGCCGGGCGTCCGGGCGCCAGCGGGCCAGCGTCTCGAGCGAGGTGAACGCGGGCAGCGCGCGCCGGCCGTCGGGGGCCTGCAGCGTGGGCACCGCCATGTCACTGCTCTTGTCGCGGCGCAGCCCGCCCGCCCGTCGCCCACCACCACCCTCAACGGACGCTTCGCGCAGCTTGGATTCCCCTTCTTCCACCTCACCGAGGATCGCCACCACGGGGACGAGCAGGCGGGCTTCGGTGAGCGCGGCGAGCACCTCCGGTTCGGCCGAGCGGTCATCGGCCCAGGCGGCGAGTGCCGCGGTCAGCCGGGGGTCGGCGGAGCCGTCGTCGCCGGAGAAGCCGGGGTCGGGAATGTTCTTGAGCGCCACGCCATGAGGGTATCGACAGCGGGGAGACCGAGATCCCCCGCACCCCCACCCGGGGCGGGGGCGGCAGTGAAGGAGACGGCGTGGAACGCGTGAACGACGGCGGCCCGGCCCCGTCCGCCCTGTCCGGTGCGAGCGGGGGCAGTGGGCTGAGCGGCGCGCTCGCCGACGCGCTCGCACCCGTGGCCGCGGGCTCCGCCGCGGACTTCTCGGTCGCCGTCCTGGAGCCCGGGTCCGGCGCGACCGGGGCCCATGGCGACGGCTCGTACGCCACGGCGAGCGTCATCAAGGTCGGCATCCTCGCGGCGCTGCTGCTCGGGGCGCAGGACGAGGAGCGGCGGCTGACCGCTCAGGAGCGCTCGTACGCCACCGTGATGATCGAGCGGAGCGACAACGACGCGGCGACGGCGCTGTGGGGGACGATCGGCGGGGGATGCGGCCTCGAGGCCGCGCTGGGACGGCTCGGGCTGACCGATACCCACGCCGACGACCGCGGACGCTGGGGTCTGACGCACACCACCGCGTCCGACCAGTTGGCCCTGCTGAGCGCGGTCTTCCTGGACGGCTCCCCGCTGAGCGCGCGCTCGCAGGCGTATCTGCGGACGCTGATGGGCCGCGTCATCGCCGGTCAGGCCTGGGGGGTCGCGTCCGCCGCGGACGGCACCGGCGCCGGGACCCGGCTCAAGAACGGCTGGATGCCCCGCGACGCCACCGGCCTGTGGGTCGTCAACAGCATCGGCGAGGTGACGGCGAACGGTCGGCCGTATCTGATCGCGGTGCTGTCCGCGGGCAGTGCCGACCAGGAGGGCGGGGTGGCGCTGGTGGAACAGGTGGCCCGGACGGCCGTGGCGACGACCGCCGCATACGCAGCGCGGTAGGCGGCCCGCTCCGGAACGGCCCCCAGCCGACGACCGCCGCCGGGCCTCAGCCCGTACGGACCCCCAAGAGCAGCGCGCGCACCGGGCCCCGAGCCGACGACGCAGGCGCCGGGCGCGGCTCAGGGCCGACGGAACCCCGTCAGCGGCATACCCGGCAGCGGGCCTCGGCCGGTCATCGCGGCGGCCGGGCGCCGCTCAGCGCGTACGCGTCCCCGGCAGCAGCCCCCGCAGTCGCGGGGGCACCCGCAGCGGGCCCGAGCCGCGCCACAGGGATATCGCGGCGACGACCAGGGCCGTGCCGGCGAGGCCGGCGAGGAGGGCCATCCGGTTGGGGCCGGAGTCGTCGTGGGCGCCCTGGGTGTGGCCGGGGCCGTTGCCGAAGTAGCGGTTCGGGGAGGCGGCCGCTTCGGGTCGCTGGGCCTCGGGCTTCATCTTGTCGCCCGCGGTGATCGCCGCCGCCGGGTTCACCAGGCCCGCGCCGAGGTCGTCGCTGTGGCCGCCCTCGGGGGCGTCCTGGGCGGTCCGGGTGAGGAGCCCGCGGATCTGGCGCGGGCTCAGGTCGGGGTGGGCGGCGCGGACGAGGGCGACGGAGCCGGAGACGAAGGCGGCGGCCGCGCTGGTGCCCCAGCCCTCGTAGTAGCGCTTGTCGGGGTCGGCGATGACCACGTCGACGCCGGGTGCGCAGACGGTGGCGTACCAGCGGCGGGTGGAGAAGGCGGCGCGGGAGCCGTAGCGGTCCACGGCGGTCACGGCGATGACCCCGGGGTAGGCGGCCGGATAGGAGACCCGGTCGCCCTTCTCACCGCCGTTGCCCGCGGAGGCGACCACGACCGCGCCCTTGCGCAGCGCGTACTGCACGGCGGCGTCCTCGGCGGCCTCGGGGTGGGCGGAGGAGCTGTCGTCGCCGAGCGAGAGGTTGATGACGTCGGCGCCGTGGTCGGCCGCCCAGCGGATCCCGGCGGCGAGCGCGCCGCCCCGGGTCGAGCGGGCCTTCTTACGGTCGGGATCGGAGTCCTCGAGGATCACCCGCACCGGCAGGATCCGCGCCTTCGGGGCGACGCCCAGCACGCCCTCGCCGCCGGACGCGCCGTGGCCGTGCCCGGCGATGATCCCGGCCATGGCGGTGCCGTGGCGGGCCCAGGCGCGTTCGCCGCGCCGGGCGCCGAAGCCGATGAGGTCCTTCCCCGGCTCCACCTGGCCTTCGAGGTCGGGGTGGCCGTCGTCGACGCCGGTGTCGAGGACGGCGACGGTGATCCCGGAGCCCTTGGTGGTCTGCCATGCCTCGCGGACGTGGAGGGTGTCCAGCGCCCACTCCTGGGCCTGTATGCCGTCGGCGTATCCGGGCGCGGCGGGCACCAGGGTCAGCCCGGCGGCGGCGAGGGCCACGGCGAGGCGCCGCCCGATCCGGGTCATGACGTGGTCTCCGTGAACGTGGCCAGGGCCCGGCGGAATCCGGCCTCGATGGCGTCGGCGATGCCCCGGGCGTCGTTGCCGAGGCCGGACTGCGCGGGGGCCGAGGTGGCGCCGCGCTGGGTGGCCTCGCCCGCCGACTGCGGGTCGGTGACCTCACGGCCGTCGGCGAAGCCGGTGACGGTGTAGACGACGGCGGGGGCGTCGGTGAGGATCCGGATCCGCCAGCTGGCGCGCTGGTCGTCGCCGAAACCGGCCGCGGCGGTCCCCTTGGCGGCGTATGCGCGGGGCATGAGATCGGTGCGCTCGTCCAGCTTCTCGGCGACGAAGCGCTGCCGCAGCGCCCGCATTCCGGTGGGTCCTGAGGTGGTGATCAGCACTCCGACGGTGGTGACGCTGGTGCTGGTGGTGTCGGTGTACGTGGCGCGCACCAGCCGTTTGCAGCCCACCGGGGCCAGCGCCTTGGCGAGCAGCGGATCGAATCCACCGCCGCAGCTGCTGTCGGGGGCGACGGCTATCCGGGTCCAGACGCGGTCGGCGCCGCCGGGGCCCTCGCCCTTGCCGCGCAGGGTGCGCGGGAAGAGGTCGTCCACGGGGATGCTGTGCCAGGCGGAGCGGGCGTGAGCGTAGGTGTCGGCGGTGGACGGCGCGGCGCCGGGGTCGTCGCCCAGCCAGCTTCCGGCCGCCGCCCCGCCGAGCAGCCCGAGCCCGAGGACGAGACTCGCGGCGGCGGCCGCCGTACGGCTGGGGGGACGGCGCCGGCCGAACGGCCCGCCGACCGCGAAGAGCCCGCCGGTGCGCGGAGGCACGGACGGGCGCGGCGGTGTCGGGGGCTGCGGGGGCACCCGGGTGCCGGGCGCCTCGGCGGTGCCTCTGGGGAACGGGGCCTTCGCCCGTACGCCGAGGACGGGCGTCTCCGGATCCGGGGTGAACCCGGGCGCGTTGGTGGGGCGCGGAGGGGGCGCGGAAGGCCGCTCGGGCGCCGTGCGCGGGGGTTGTGCGGGGCGTGGTGGGGGCGTGCCGTGGGGTGAGTGCGCCTGTTCCGCGTCGGTGCTCACCTGCGCCCCCTCGCACCCGTCGAGACCTGCTTCACCTGGCTCCGTCCGGTTCGCCGCGCCACCGCACCGCCTTTCGGGCAGGCGGGCCCGTATACGGACAACACGCCGCTGACCTGCCGGTCGTGGCGTGCGCGACACTCTACGGCCAGCCGGGGGCCCTGCGCACCGGCCGCCCTCTACCCAGTGGTAATAGCGGTCTGGCAAGCTGCGTCCATGTCCGCTGCCGCCGCTGAACGGGCCCGGTACGACCGGGCCACCGCCCATCTCGAAGCCCCCGTGGCGATTGTCGACGTGGAAGCCTTCGACGACAACGCACGGGATCTGGTCCGCAGGGCGGGAGGCAAACCGATCCGCGTGGCCAGCAAATCGGTGCGCTGCCGCGCGCTGCTGGAGCGGGCGCTCGCATTCGAGGGCTTCGCGGGGATCATGAGCTTCACGCTCCCGGAGTCGCTGTGGCTGGCCCGCGAGGGGTTCGACGATGTGCTGCTCGCCTACCCCTCCGCCGACCGGGACGGCTTCGCCACCCTGACCGGCGACCCCAAGCTGGCCGAGGCCGTGACCGTCATGGTGGACGACCTCGCCCAGCTCGATCTGATCGACAGCGTTCGCGCCGGGACCGAAGAGGTCCGGGTCTGCCTGGAATTGGACACCTCGCTGCGGATGCTCGGCGGGCGGGTGCGGGTCGGGACGCTGCGCTCACCGCTGCGCGAACCGGAGCAACTGGCCGCCCTGGCACGGGCGGTCGCCGACCGCCCCGGCTTCCGGCTGGTCGGGCTGATGGCGTACGAGGGGCATGTGGCGGGCGTGGGCGACGCGGTGCCCGGGAGCCCGCTGCGCTCGCGCGTCATCCGGCTGATGCAGTCCATGGCGCGCCGGGAGCTCGCGGCGCGCCGGGCCGCGGCCGTACGGGCGGTGCGGGCCGTGGCGGACCTGGAGTTCGTCAACGGCGGCGGTACGGGCAGTGTGCAGCACACCGCCGCGGAGGACGCGGTGACCGAGATCGCCGCCGGATCCGGGCTCTACCAGCCGCGCCTGTTCGACCACTACACCTCCTTCCGCGGCCGCCCGGCGGCCCTGTTCGCCCAGCCGGTGGTGCGCCGCCCCGGGGTGGGCGTGGTGACGGTGCTCGGCGGCGGCTATCCGGCGTCGGGCGCGGCGGGCCGGGACCGGCTGCCGGTGCCGTATCTGCCGGAGGGGCTGGTGTACGACTCGCTGGAGGGGCCGGGCGAGGTGCAGACCCCGCTGCTGGGCACGGCCGCCGACGATCTGCTGATCGGCGACAAGGTGTGGTTCCGGCACGCCAAGGCCGGTGAGCTGTGCGAGCGGTTCGACACGCTGCGGCTGATCGAGGGGGACCGGGTGGTGGCCGAGGTGCCGACGTACCGGGGCGAGGGCAGGACGTTCCTCTGACCGATACCTTTCGGGCAACGACCGGAATGCGACGACCGCACCGGCGCCCCGGGCATCCGGATGCGCCGACAGCGCGTCTAGATGGACCGGCCGTCGCCCGCCAGCGCCTCGATGCCCTTGACGATCTTGTCCATGTCGCTGAGCGGCGGCGCCTTGTCGCTCTCGTCGAACCCGAAGCGCACCACGACCATCGCGTCCGGCATGGTGGGCGAGGGGAACGCCACCGACTGGACGATGCCGTCGTCGCCCTTCTTCGTCACCACCTTCCAGCGGACCAGATAGCCCTTCTTGCCCGCGACCTCGACCGCCGACGCCTTCAGCTGCTTGTGGGAGGTGATCCCGCCGTACGCCTTGCGGTCGGTGTCCCGGTCCGTGCCGTAGGACTCCTCGGCGTTCTGCGCGATGTCCTCCTTGGCTATGCCCTTGGCGGAGGTGGCCTTGTAGCCCTCGGCGGTACGGGAGAAGGCGCCGCCGCGCACACAGTCGGTGGACGGGTCGCCGGGGCAGGGGTAGCGGGAGGTGGTGACGCCCGCGCCGCCGGAGCTGCTGCGCCCCGCCTGCCAGCCGGAGAGCACCGGCAGGCTGATGCCGTTGCCCGGGTCAGGGGCGGTGTCCGGGTCGTAGCTGGGCGGTGCGCTGGGGCTCTCGGTGGGCCCCTCCGAGGGGTTGTCCGGGGTGGGGAGGTCCGGGGCCGGGTCGCCGCCGTCGTCCGGCTCGGAGGTGCTGGGGGCGGGCCCGGTCTGGGCGTTCCCACCGCCGTCGCCGCCGTCGCCCAGCAGCACGATGCCACCGACGATCGCGGCGACGACGACGCCGACGGCGACGGAGAGCGCCGCGATCCTCGGCCCGCGGCCCCGGCTGTGGCCGTGTCCCCCCTGCCGCCCTGGCAGGTAGGGGGGTGGCGGCGGACCGAAGGCCGGGTCCGCGGCGCCCGAGGCATCACGGGTGTACTCGGTCCAGGCCGAGCCGTCCCACCACCGTTCCATGGCGGGGCCGTTACCTGCGTAGCCGGGATCGGGGTACCAGCCGGGGGGCGTGTTCATGGTCACACGGTCAGCCTATGGCCAGGGGTGGGGTCCGTACACCGCGGATAGCAGGACTACGCACCCGGACTACAACGGCGTGACATATGCCCCGGCGATCCCGCCGTCCACGAGGAACTCGGCGGCGTTGACGAAGGACGCGTCATCGCTGGCCAGGAAGGCCACGGCGGAGGCGATCTCCTCCGGTTCGGCGAACCGGCCCACCGGTACGTGCACCAGCCGGCGCTGGGCCCGCTCCGGGTCCTTGGCGAACAGCTCCTTCAGCAGCGGGGTGTTGACCGGCCCCGGGCACAGCGCGTTGACCCGGATGCCCTCGCGGGCGAACTGCACGCCCAGTTCGCGGGACATGGCCAGCACCCCGCCCTTGGAGGCGGTGTAGCTGATCTGGGAGGTGGCGGCGCCCATCACGGCCACGAACGAGGCGGTGTTGATGATGGAGCCCCGGCCCTGCCGCCGCATGTACGGCAGCGCGGCCTTGCAGCACAGATAGACGGAGGTGAGGTTGACCTCCTGGACCCGCTTCCAGGCGTCGAGCCCGGTGGTGAGGATCGAGTCGTCGTCGGGCGGGGAGATCCCGGCGTTGTTGAACGCGATGTCCACCGAACCGTAGGTGTCGAAGGCGGTCTTGAAGAGCGCCTCGACCTGCTCGGGGTCGGTCACGTCCACCCGCACGAACAGCCCGCCGACCTCTTCGGCCGCGGTCTTGCCCGCGCTCTCGTCGATATCGGCGCAGACGACCTGCGCGCCCTCGGAGGCCAGGCGGCGCGCGGTGGCCAGGCCGATGCCGCTGCCCGCTCCGGTGACGACGGCGGTACGGCCCACCAGGCGGCGGCACACGGGGGTCTCGGTCACGTCACTGCTCCTCGGTGCTGATGAAGACGTTCTTGGTCTCGGTGAAGGCGGTAAGGGCGTCGGGGCCCAGCTCCCGGCCCAGGCCGGACTGCTTGTAGCCGCCGAAGGGGGTGGCGTACCGCACGCTGCTGTGTGAGTTGACGGACAGGTTCCCGGCGGCGACGGCGCGCGAGACCCGGACCGCGCGGCCCACGTCACGGGTCCAGATCGAACCGGACAGGCCGTAGTCGGTGGCGTTGGCCAGCCGTACGGCGTCGGCCTCGTCCTCGAAGGGGAGGACGACGGCGACGGGGCCGAAGATCTCCTCCACGGCGGTGCGGTCCCCGGGGCCGGTGGCCTCCAGCACGGTGGCCGGGTACCAGAACCCCTTGCCCTCCGGGGCCTCGCCGCGGATCGCGGCGGGCGCGTCCTCGGGTACGTAGGACCGTACGCGCTCCCGCTGGGCGGCCGAGATCAGCGGGCCCATGGCGGTGGCGGGGTCGGCCGGGTCGCCGACCGCGAAGGAGGTCACGGCGGGCGCCAGCAGCTCCATGAACCGGTCGTAGACGCCGCGCTGGACCAGGATGCGGCTGCGGGCGCAGCAGTCCTGTCCGGTGTTGTCCAGGAAGGAGCCGGGCGCGGCGGCCGCGGCGCGCTCGAGGTCGGCGTCGGCGAAGACGATGTTCGGGCTCTTGCCGCCGAGTTCGAGGGTCACCCGCTTCACGCCCGCGGCGCATTTGGCCATGATCTCCTTGCCGACGGCCGTGGAGCCGGTGAAGACGACCTTGGCGACGCCGGGGTGCTCGACCAGCGCGGCGCCGGCGACCGGCCCGGCCCCGGGCAGCACCTGGAAGAGCCCCTCGGGCAGGCCCGCCTCCAGGGCGAGTTCGGCCAGCCGGAGCGCGGTGAGCGGGGTGGTCTCGGCCGGTTTGAGGACGACGGCGTTTCCGGCGGCCAGGGCGGGCGCGGTGCCCCAGGCGGCGATGGGCATGGGGAAGTTCCACGGCGCGATGACCGCGACCACGCCCAGCGGCTCATGGAAGGTGACGTTCAGACCGCCGGCCACCGGGATCTGGGCGCCGCTCAGCCGCTCCGCTCCCCCGGCCGCGTAGTCCAGCAGATCGCGCACATTGCCCGCCTCCCAGCGGGCGTTGCCGATCGGATGGCCCGCCTCGCGGACCTCGAGGGCGGCCAGTTCCTCGAGGTGCCCGTCCACGGCGGCGGCGAAGCGGCGCAGCAGCCGGGCGCGGTCGGCGGGCGCGAGCGCGGCCCAGCCGCGCTGCGCCTCGGTGGCGCGGGCCACGGCGGCGGCCACCTCGTCCGGGGAGGCGGCGGGGACGGTGGCGATGACCTCCTCGGTGGCCGGGTTGAGGATGTGGTGTTCGTGGGGGTGTTCGGTGCTCACTCGCTGGTTCCTCACATGCGCTCGAAGGACCGGAAGCGCTCCCAGTCCGTGACGGCGGTGTCATAGGCGTCCTGCTCGACGCGCGCCATGTTGAGGTAGTGCTCGACCACCTCGTCGCCGAAGGCGGCCCGCGCTATCGGGCTGTTCCGCCACAGCTCGGCGGCGTCGCGCAGCGAGGTCGGGACGTGCTCGGCGGCGCCGGTGTAGGCGTTGCCGGTACAGACCTCGGGCAGCTCCAGCTCCTGCTCCACGCCGTGCAGCCCGGCGGCCACCATCCCGGCCACGGCCAGGTACGGGTTGACATCGCCGCCGGGGAGCCGGTTCTCCAGCCGGTGGGAGGGCCCGTGGCCGATGATCCGCAGCGCGCAGGTGCGGTTGTCCGGGCCCCAGGCGACGGCGGTGGGCGCGAAGGAGCCGGGGCGGAACCGCTTGTAGGAGTTGATGTTCGGGGCGTAGAGCAGGGTGAAGTCGCGCATCGCCGCGATCTGTCCGGCGAGGAAGTGGCGCATGGTCTTCGACATGCCGTACTCACCGTCGTCGTCGGCGAGCACGGGGTGCCCGGCCTCGTCGCGCAGCGAGAGGTGGATATGGCAGGAGTTGCCCTCGCGCTCGTCGTACTTGGCCATGAAGGTGAGCGCCATGCCCTCCTGGGCGGCGATCTCCTTGGCGCCGGTCTTGTAGACGGCGTGCTGGTCGCAGGTGGTCAGGGCGTCGGCGTAGCGGAAGGCGATCTCGTGCTGGCCGAGGTTGCACTCCCCCTTGGCCGACTCGACGGTCATCCCGGCGGCGCCCATCTCGTTGCGGATGCGGCGCAGCAGGGGCTCGACCCGGCCGGTGCCGAGGACGGAGTAGTCGACGTTGTACTGGTTGGCGGGGGTCAGTCCGCGGTAGCCGGTGTTCCACGCCTGCTCGTAGCTGTCCCTGAAGACCATGAACTCCAGCTCGGTGCCGGTGTACGCGGTCCAGCCGCGTTCGGCGAGCCGGTCGAGCTGACGGCGCAGGATCTGGCGCGGGGAGGCGACCACCGGGCCGCCGTCGTGCCAGGCGAGGTCGGCGGTGAGGAGGGCGGTGCCGGGGTTCCAGGGGGTGCGGCGCAGGGTGGCGGTGTCGCCGTGCATGGCGAAGTCGCCGTAGCCGCGCTCCCAGGAGGACATGGCGTAGCCGTCGACGGTGTTCATCTCGGTGTCGACGGCGAGGAGGTAGTTGCAGCCCTCGGTGCCGTGTGCCAGGACGTCGTCGAGGAAGAAGCGGGCGGCGAACCGCTTGCCCTGGAGCCTTCCCTGCATATCGGTGAAGGCCAGGACGACGGTGTCGATCTCCCCGGCGGCGACCAGTCTGGTCAGCTCGTCGACCGAGAGCGGGGGCGTGCGGTCTGCCACGGTGGGGCCTCCTGCGTCGGAGAATGCGGGGGAACGGAGGGTGCGGAGAGGGGTCGGGGGGCGTGGGGTGGGCCTTAAGGTAATACCGCAGACCATTGGTTGGGAAGTAGGTGCGGACGGTTCGATGAGCGAGAGCGGGAGTGGGCGCGGGAGCGCGGCGGACGACCGGCTGGCGCCGGTGCTGCGCCCGGTGCGCGCGGGGAACGGCTTCGAGGAGGCGCTGGAGCAGATACTCCAGGTGCTGCGGCTGGGGCTGGTCCCCGACGGCGGCCGGCTCCCGGCCGAGCGGGAGCTGGCCGACCGGCTGCGGATCAGCCGGGTGACCCTGCGCGAGGTGCTGAAGGTGCTGCAGGACCAGGGGCTGGTGGAGAGCCGCCGCGGCCGCTACGGCGGCACCTTCGTCCGGGCCAGGCCCGAGCCCGCCGAGGGCGGCGGCGAGGACGAGCTGCGGCGCCGGGTCGAGGCGGTCGACGTCGAGGACACCCTGCGGTTCCGCGAGGTCCTGGAGGTGGGCGCGGCGGGGCTGTGCGCCGCGCACGGGCTGGACGAGGGGCGGGCGCGGCGGCTGCGGGCGGCCCTGGACGCGACGCGGGACGCCCCGCTGGCCGACTACCGCCGCCTGGACACGATGCTCCACCTCACGCTCGCGGAGCTGGCGGGCTCACCGTCGCTGGCCGCCCAGTACGCGGCCGTCCGCGCGACCGTCAACGACCTGCTGGACTGCATCCCGCTGCTGGTCAAGAACCTCGAGCACTCCCAGGCCCAGCACGGGGCGCTGGTCGAGGCGGTGCTGGACGGGGACGCGGACGGGGCGCGCGAGGTGATGCGGGAGCACTGCGAGGGCACGGCGGCGCTGCTGCGCGGCTTCCTGGTCTGACCGGCCGACCCCCGGGGGTCCTTAACCACGGTTTTACGCAGAGGTCTTGCGCATCGCCGACCGGAAGGCAAAGGTATGGCCCCACACCTTTGCCATCGCCCCCTCGTGTGGAGCAGGAGTGTCCCCCATGGCCGACGGTACCGAATCCGCCCGCACCGAATCCGCCGGCGCCTCCACCGGCGGCGCCCCGCCGGGCGGCGGCCCGGCGCCATCCCCCGAGGACGCGTATCTGGAGCGCCGCACCCTGCGGCGCGGCAGCGCGGGCCCGCTGCTGCTGACCGGCCTCGGCGTCGCCTACGTCGTCTCCGGCGACTTCTCGGGCTGGAACTTCGGCCTGGCGGAGGGCGGCTTCGGCGGCCTCGCCATCGCCGCCCTGCTGATGGGCCTGATGTACGCCTGCATGGTGTTCGCCCTGGCGGAGCTGGCCGCGATCCTCCCCACCGCGGGCGGCGGCTACGGCTTCGCGCGGCGCGCCCTCGGCCCCTGGGGCGGCTTCCTCACCGGCACGGCGATCCTCATCGAGTACGTCCTGGCGCCCGCCGCCATCTCCATCTTCATCGGCGACTACGTCGAATCGCTCGGGCTCTTCGGCCTGGAGTCCGGCTGGCCGGTCTATCTGGCGTGTTTCGTCATCTTCATCGGCATCCATCTGTGGGGCGTGGGCGAGGCCCTGCGGTTCAGCCTGGTCGTGACCGCCATCGCCGTCGCCGCGCTGCTGGTCTTCGCCGTGGGCGCCCTCACCGACTTCGACGCGGGCTCGCTCAACAACATCCCGGCGGACCACTCCTCCTTCGGCTCGAGCTCCTGGCTGCCGTTCGGGCTGCTCGGCATCTGGTCGGCGTTCCCCTTCGGCATGTGGTTCTTCCTGGGCGTCGAGGGGGTGCCGCTGGCGGCGGAGGAGACCCGGGACCCGGCCCGTACGCTGCCGAAGGCCATGGCCTGGTCCATGGGCATCCTGCTGCTCCTCGCCCTGCTCACCTTCCTCGCGGCGACGGGGGCGCGCGGCCCGAATGCCGTACAGGACGCGGGCAATCCGCTGGTCGAGGCGCTCCAGCCGGACGGCAAGGCCACGGTGCTGTCCCGGATCGTCAACTACGCGGGCCTCGCCGGGCTCGTGGCCTCCTTCTTCTCGCTGATCTTCGCCGGTTCGCGGCAGTTGTTCGCGCTCTCCCGGGCCGGCTATCTGCCCCGCTTCCTCTCGCTGACCAGCAGCCGCAAGGCCCCCTACCTGGGCCTGCTGGTCCCGGGCGCGATCGGCTTCGCGCTCGCGGCGTGGACCGGCGACGGCGCCCGGATGCTCAACACCGCGGTCTTCGGCGCCACCATCTCGTACGCCCTGATGTCGCTCTCCCACATCGTCCTGCGCCGCCGTGAACCGGGCCTGGAGCGTCCCTACCGCACCCCCGGCGGCACGGTGACGTCGTCCCTCGCCTTCGTCCTGGCCTGCTCCGCGCTGGTGGCCACCTTCCTGGTGGACAAGGACGCGGCCTTCATCGCGCTCGGTGTCTACGCGGTGGCGCTGGCCTACTTCGCCTTCTACAGCCGCCACCGCCTGGTCGCGGCCGCGCCGGAGGAGGAGTTCGCGGCGCTGGCGGAGGCCGAGGCGGAACTGTCCCGCGACTGAGACCATTCCCGCGACGGGAGAACCGTCCCACGGCCGGGAACCGCCCCGCGACCGAGAACCGTCCCGCGACGGAGAGCGGTCCAGCGGCCGGGAACCGTCCCGCGACCGAGCAGATCCACGAAGATTCGGAGTCCCCGGTGTCCAAGCCCCTGATCGGCGTCAGCACCTATCTCGAACCCTCGGCGAGCTGGGGCGTGTGGAACCTCCCCGCCGCGCTGCTGCCCGCGGGCTACCACCTGCTCGTCCAGCGCGCGGGCGGCCTGGCGGCGATGCTGCCACCGGACGCGGACCCGGCCGCCGCCGCGTCCGTCGTCTCCCGCCTCGACGGGCTCGTCATCTCCGGCGGCCCGGATGTGGAACCGGTGCGGTACGGGGCCGAGGCGGAGCCGCGCACCGGGCCGCCCGCGCGGGAGCGGGACGCCTGGGAGCTGGCCCTGATCGAGGCGGCCCTGGCGTCGGGCACTCCCCTGCTGGGCATCTGCCGCGGCCACCAGCTCCTGAACGTCTCCCTCGGCGGCACCCTCGTCCAGCACCTGGACGGTCATGTGGGCCCGCCCGGCGTCTTCGACCACCACGAGGTGAAGCCGGTCCCGGGCACGCTCCTCGCCGGGATCCTCCCGGAGCCGGTGTCCGTCCCCACCTTCCACCACCAGTCCGTGGCCCATCTGGGCAGGGGACTGACCCCCTCGGCCCACGCCACGGACGACGGAACGGTGGAGGCGGTGGAGCTGCCGGACGCGGAGGCGTTCGTGCTGGGCGTCCAGTGGCATCCGGAGGCGGGCGACGACCTACGGGTCATGCGCGCCCTCGTGGAGGCGGCGTCGGGCTGAGGAACCGACAGGGGACTGACTCAGCCGAGCTTGAGCAGCAGTTCGGTGAGTTCACCCGGCATGGTGACCATGCAGTCGTGACCGGTCGCCAATTCCCACACCTGTGACGGACTGCCGTTGGGCTGGACGGCGGGGACGGGGCGCCGGGTGATGCCCTCCGGCACATTGGCGACGCAGTGGATATGCGTCCGCGGGATCGCGTTCACGGCCGGGTTGTCCAGCCGGACCGGCTGCTGGAGGCAGCGCACCGGCTGATCCGACAGCATCGACCGCAGCCACTCCACATCCGCCGGTTCGGTGACCCCGAACAGACCGTGGGGCGGCGGCATCACGTCCGGCGGCGGAATCCGCCACCCGCTCTCCGACGCCACGGCCTGGTCGATCCAGCCCTGGACGACGGGCATCACATCGGCCGCGCTCTCGCCGTCCGCCGGGTCCATCGCGTCGAGATGGACCAGTTGCGCGATCCGCTCCGGGACCCGGTTGGCGGCGGCGGCGATGACCAGCCCGGCATAGCTGTGCCCGACGAGCACCACGTCGGTGAGGTCCCCTTCGGTGATCAGCCCGACGATGTCGTCGACATGCGTATCAAGCCCCACCTCCGGGCCCGCCAGATGCGCCGTGTCGCCGTACCCGGTCAGCGTCGGCGCCAGCACCCGATGCCCGGCCGCCGCCAGCAGCGGGACCACCCGCTCCCAGCACTGCCCACTGTGCCAGGCACCGTGCACCAGCAGATATGTCGACATGGCTCTGCTCTCCATCCGCGCGCAAAGAAACGGGACACTGTCCCGATTGAAGATATGGGACAGTGTCCCGCTTAGCAAGCGGGGACCGGCGCGACGGTCAGGAGTTGATCTCGTACGGGTCGCCGTAGACCTTCCACTTCAACGGGGGCGCCAGGTCGAAGTTCTTCTCGTTGAGGAACTTCCGCTGCTCGGTGTCGACCCGGCTGGTGTCGCTGTGCGCCTCCTCGCTCTTCATGGCCTCCTTACGGGCGTCGAGGAAGGCGTTGAGATAGGTGGTCTCATTGCCGCCCTGCGCCGGGGACTTGGCCTTGGACAGGGCCGTCTTACGGATGCCACCGAAGCTGTACTTGCTGTCACCGGGGCCGTGCATCACGATCGCGTCGTAATAGACGAACTGGCCGAGCGCGCCCACGCCGTCGTCCTTGCCCTGCTTGACGGCCGGATTGAAGTAGACGCGGTCGCGCTCGTGCTCCTGGGCGTCCTGGAACGCCTTGTCGGCGGCGGCCTTCTTCCAGTCCTTGGTGAAGTTCGGGTCGAGGCCGTCGTGGGAGTCGCTGCCGTCGACGTCGCGCAGCGCGGGGAGGTACTTGGCCAGGACGTTGCCGGGCTTCTGCTGGGTGTAGTACTCGACGAGTTCCAGCATGTCGCCGGTGCCGGAGCAGAATCCGATGATGCCCGCGGTGTAGCCGCGGCCGTCGCCTATGTCCTCGATGTACTTGAACTGGGCGCGCCAGTCGAGCGAGGAGTTCTCGGCGCTGGAGACCAGCTTCATGGCGATCTCCTTCTTCGCCGGGTCGTCCAGGTTGCTCGCCGCCGCGGCCTTGTGCGCCGAGTGGGTGTGGCGCGCGTCCGACGAGGACGGCAGGTGGTCGGACGCCTGCCCGACTCCGACGCCGGTGAAGACGAGCGCGGCCGGTACCGTGACGGCCACGGCCGCGAGGCCGATCCTCCTGTGCATGGGGGACATGGGGACTCCGTTCCTTGTCGACTGTGGGGGAAGTGCGCGCGGCCGCCCCAGGGCGCGCCGGGGCGGCCCCGGACCCTGAGGCGATCCGTTAGGAACCTTTCCTAACCATTCAAGCGAGCGCGCCATGCCCACCACAAGGGTTTCGACGCCATTCAGCGCCATTCGACAAAGAAGCAGCCCGTGTCGTACCGCCCCGGGAGGCGGCGCCAACCCCCGTGTTACGACTGGGGGATGGGCATCGCGGGGTCCGCGCCGCCGGTCGCCCCGGGACGCTTTCCGGTCGCCCCCGAAGCCCCGGCCCCGGACGGTCCGGCGGGAGCGGCCGGCTCGACCGCGCCCTCGGCCGCGGCCGGTACCTCCGTCACCGGCCGTGCCGCGATCGCCCGCCACCACGGCTCCAGCGGCAGCCCGCGCTCCGGCTCGAACGGCTGGCCAGGACGCGGAACGGCCACGGTGGCCCCGGCCTCCTCGGCCGCCGCCACCGTGCCCTCGGCGGGCTCCTCCCACGGATGCGGGGCGAGGTTGAAGGTGCCCCAGTGGATCGGCAGCATGATCCCCCGCACCGGGTCCCCGCCCTGGAGATCGAGATGGGCCCGCATGCCCTCCTCGGGGGTCATATGGATGTCCGGCCAGTAGTCGGAGTAGGCACCGATCTGGATCATGGTCGTGTCGAACGGCCCGTATGCCGCGCCGATCTCCGCGAAGCCGGAGAAGTAGCCGGTGTCCCCGCTGTGGTAGATCCGGCGCCCGGAACCGGCCACCACCCAGGAGGCCCACAGGGTGTGCTGGGTGTTGCGCAGCCCGCGCCCGCAGAAGTGGCGGGCCGGGGTGGCGGTGAGCGTGAGCCCGGCGACCTCGGTGGACTCGTGCCAGTCCAGCTCGGTCATCCGCTCGGCCGGGACGCCCCAGCGCTCCAGATGAGCCCCCACCCCGAGCGGGACGACGAACATCGCGTGGCTCCGCACCAGCGCCCGGATCGTGGGCATGTCCAGATGGTCGTAGTGGTCATGGGAGATGACCACCGCGTCCACCGGCCCCAGCTCCCGCAGCGGCACCGGCACCGGGTGCAACCGCTTGGGCCCCACCAACGAGAAGGGCGAACAGCGCTGTCCCCATACGGGGTCGAACAGCACCCGCCGCCCTTCGATCTCCGCCAGCACACTGGAGTGCCCCATCCAGGTCAGCCGCAGCCCGGAGGCGGGCGGAGTGGCCAGATCGGCGACGGTGGTGGGGTGCACCGGCACGGTCCCGGCCGGGGCCCGGCGGACGCGCTCCTCCTTGCGGAAGTAGGTGGACGCGAACTTCAGCATCGAGCCGGACGGGACGGTGCGGGCCCCCACCGGGTTGACGAACACACCGTTCGCGAAGTTCGGCGACCGCCTGATGCGCTCCATCCGCTCCCCACCGGGATCCGCC
This sequence comes from Streptomyces endocoffeicus, assembly GCF_016741935.1. Taxonomy (GTDB): domain Bacteria; phylum Actinomycetota; class Actinomycetes; order Streptomycetales; family Streptomycetaceae; genus Streptomyces; species Streptomyces endocoffeicus. The sequence goes on from NZ_JAERRG010000014.1 coordinate 248,685, forward strand.
CCGAAGGCGGCGGGGCGCAGCGCGGCGGTGAGCCGGGAACGTGTCGGATGGGAGCCGGTCACGGGGCCTCCAGGGTGAGAGGGCGGGAGCGCTCCAACGCGCGGTGCCGTTGGGCCGCAATGACACAACTCTTACGAGGGGGGACCTTGTTCCGGAACGGCACTCCCGGCCGAGATGAAGGACAGCAGCAGGTGGTCCTCCAGCGGGCGGTAGCCGAGACGCTGGTAGAGGGCGTTGCTGGTGGGGTTGTCGAGATCGGTGAAGAGCAGGACCTCCTGCACCCCGGCGGCCCGCGCGGCCCCGCTCACGGCGGCCGTGGCGGCTCCCGCGTAGCCACGTCCGCGCAGCTCGGGCGGGGTGTAGACCAGGCTGACCCGGGCCATGCCGGCGATCGTACGGCTGATCCCGGCGCAGGCCACCGGCCGGCCGTCGAGCTCCCACAGCGTGATCCCGTCATGGCCGAGCTTGTCGTCCACCTGCGCGGCGGCGTCGCCCCTCAGCGCGCCGGTCTCGCGGGCGAACCCCTCGCACCAGGTGATCAGCAGGTCCCGGTCGGCGGTGGTGGCGGTCCGGGGCCGCCCGGGTGGGGCGGGGTCGGGCGGGGTGAGGGCATCGAGCCGATAGAGCCGGTGGGTCTGCTCGACGGTGCTCATCGCACCGGCGAGGTCCGTCCAGGTGGCGGCGAAGGTCTCGGCGGTCTCGCGCCCCGCGTTCACCCCGGTGACCTTCAGCTCGCCGTCCCGGGCGAGGGTGCGGGCGAGGGCCCGGGCCGCCTCGCCGGAGAGGGCGGAGAGCAGCGGGGGGTACGGCGGGGTGCACAGGAACACGCCCTCCACCGCCCCGCCCCCTCCGGTCCACCAGCCGTAGACCGGCGGCTCGGCGCCGTATCTGCCGCTTCCCGCCACCGTGAGGGAAGTGACCACCGTGAGCAAAGTGGTGTTCCGGGCCGGGTGGGCGCGCAGGAAGCCACCCGCCGCGGCCCGGAACTCCTCGAGGTCGTACGTCACCGTCCACGCCATGTGCTCCAGGCTGGCGCGTGGCGGCGGAGCGGCGCACCTCAATTTCCTCGCTTCCGACCGGACGGCCGCTCGGCGGCCGGTCATCGGCGGCCGGTCATCGGCGGCCGGTCAGCAGCTCAGGTTGGAGCCGGGGGTGGTGCCGAGTATCTGAACGAACCGCTGGTAGGCGTCTATTCGGCTCTGCACCTGACCGGGGTTGCCGCCGTTGCACTCCAGGCTGCCGTTGATGGCGCGGATGGTCTCGCCGAAGCCGCGCTGGTTGACCATGGCGTCGTGCGGGGTCATCGAACCGGCCCCGCGCTGGGTGTTCCAGAACCACAGGGCGGTCTTCCAGGACACCGCGGCGTCCCGCTCCACCAGCCAGGGGTTGCCGAGCAGATCGATACCGAGCGCGTCGCCCGCGGCCTTGTAGTTGAAGTTCCAGCTGAGCTGGATCGGTCCGCGGCCGTAGTACGCCGCCTGGCCCGCGGGGCAGCCGTAGGGCTGGTTCCAGTCGCAGTAGTGCGGGTAGTTGGAGGTGTTCTGCTCCACGATGTGGACCAGGCCGCCGGTCTCGTGGTTGACGTTCGCCAGGAAGGCGGCCGCCTCCTGCTTCTTGACGGTGTCGCTGCCGGTGTTGGCGAAGCCGGGGTAGGCGCTCAGGGCGGCGGTCAGGCCCTGGTAGGTGTAGAACGAGTTCCGGTTCGGGAACATCTGGTTGAACTGCGCCTCGCTCACCACGAAGCCGCTCGGGTTCTGGCCCTCGCCGCCGCAGTTGTAGGGCTCCCAGTACCAGGTGCTGATCACCGGGTCATAGCCCGGGTTGTCGTGCTCCGCGCGGTAGTACTTGCCGTCGGTGTACCGGACGATGTCGCCGGTGACGTACGGCTTGCCCGCCACCCAGTTCGGGTAGTTGCAGGCCGCCTGGGCGGTCGTTCCCGCCGCCGAGGCTGAGGCCATGGGCATGACAAGCAGACTCGCACACACCGCCGCGGTCGCCGCGAGCGGCGCCAGAACACGTCGTCTCCACATGGGGCCGATCTCCTTCGCGTGGGGGGCCCTGGAACTCTGAGGGACACTCAAGCGGTTTGGTCTATACCAGTCAAGGTATAGACCAAACCTTTGTGCGGGGATGAGTAAAAGGGCGGACATCACGGGATGACCGGAAGAGCGGACATCACGGGATGCCGGAAGAAAGGCGCCGAGGCCGGTGGTGCCGGTTCCGTCAGTCCGGCAGCAGGTGTGACACCAGGGTGCGTGCCCATTCGGCGGTGGGGGCCTGGTCGGTGAAGACGGCCCGGTAGTAGAGGGGGGCGAGCAGAGCCTCGGTGGCGCGTTCGACGGTCGGGGCCCAATTGCCCCGGGCACGTTCCCGGTCGAGCATGGCCTGGAGCTGCTGCTGACGCTCCCCGGTGCACGCGCCGGCGCCCTGCTCCCCGGCCGTGCCGATGGTGGCGCGCACCAGAGGCAGGGCGTCCGGGTCGTTGAGGTCCTTGGCGAGGTCGGACGCATAGCGTTCCAGGTCACCGCGGAGACTTCCGGTGTCCGGCACCACGATGCCATCGGAGAAGCGGCTGGTCGCGACGTCGGCGAGCAGGTCGCCGACGGAGCCCCAGCGGCGGTAGACCGTGGTGGCGTGCACGCCCGCCCGGGTGGCCACGACCGGGATCGTCAGCGGTTCGTCGGCCTCGTCGGTGAGCAGCTCCCTGACGGCCCGGTGGACGGCCGCGCGGATGCGGGCGGAGCGGCCGCCGGGCCGGCTGCCGGTGCGGGGCACGGGGGAAGTCGTAGCGGGCATGCCACCAGTATCGCACTGATCGCTGCTTTTTTAGCGCAGCGATCAGTGCGTTAGTGGTACCTTGAAGCCACTAACGCAAAGTTCACTGCGAGGCCGTATATGCCCATTGAATCCGCTGCCACCGCCGCACCGCCCGTCGCCGATCCGCGCCACGTGCCACGGAAGGGTGCGTTCCGCTCCGTGGCCGCCACCTTTGTCCTCTTCCTGGCCGCCTCCAGCGCACCCTCCCCGCTCTATGTGATCTACCAGCGGCAATGGCAGTTCACGGCGTGGGTGCTGACCCTCGTCTTCGCCCTCTATGTGGTCGGCCTGCTGGGCTCGCTGCTCGTGGTCGGAGCGCTGTCGGACCATCTCGGCCGCCGGCCGGTGCTCGCCGCGGCGATCGGCCTGGAGATGGTCGCGCTCACGCTGTTCCTCACCGCCGGGAACGTGGTCGTCCTGGCCGCCGCCCGGGTGCTGCAGGGCATCGCCACCGGGGCGGCGACGACCACCCTGAGCGCCACCCTCGTCGACCTCGAACCGCCGCACGCCCGTGGCCGCGCGGGCACCGTCACCTCGGTGTCCCCCCTGACCGGGCTCGCCCTCGGCGCTCTCGGCTCCGGTGTGCTGGTGGAGTTCGGCCCCGCCCCGACCCGGCTGGTCTACGCACTGCTGTTCGGCGGAATGGTGCTGGTGGCGGTGGCCGTCGCCGTCCTGCCCGAGACGTCTCCCCGTCGGCCGGGAGCCGTCGCGTCCCTGCGTCCGCGGGTCGCCATGCCCGCGCATCTGCGCGCGGACATCCTCCCGGTGGTGCCGGCGATGATCGCGGGCTGGGCCCTGGCCGGGATGTACCTCTCGCTCGGCCCGTCCGTCGCGGCCAAGTTGCTGGGGCTGCACAGTCATCTGGTCGGCGGCGTCGTCGTGACGCTCCTGACCGGCACCGGCGCACTCGCGGTCTTCCTGCTCCGCTCCCGGTCCGCGTCCTCGCTGCTGACGCCCTCGTCCGCACTGCTCGGGCTCGGCACCCTGATATCACTCGCCGGAATAGCGGAGGACCTCACCTGGCTTGCCGCCGTCGGCACCGTCGTCGCGGGCCTCGCCCTCGGTGCGTCGGTGCTGGCGACGTTCGGCACCTTCGCCCGGGTCGCCGAGCCGCACGAGCGCAGCGCGGTCTTCGCGCTGGCGAACGTCATCGCCTATCTGGGAAACAGCGTGCCCGCCGTACTCGGGGGAATCGCCGTCACCGTCCTGGGGCTGAGGACCGCCGCCGAGAGCTACGCGCTGGCGATCGCGATGATCGCCTTCTCCGTCCTCGTCCTGCGCCTGAACCGGGTACGGGCGCGGCGCCGTGACGTCATGGCCCCGTGCGGATGAGGGGCCGGCCCACGGCAGAGGATCCCTCGACCGCCCTTTTCATCCACCACCCGATACGGCATTGCACAACGCGGAACAAGGAGACACCGTGACCACGACAAGCAGGCCCAGGAAGAACCTCGAGGTGCGGCGATCGGACCACACGACGATCCGGTACACGGCCGGCGGTCCCGCCGGAGGGCCGACTCTGGCTCTCATCCACGGCTGGGCGTGCGACCGCGGCGACTTCGACGCGGTGACCGACCATCTGCCCGAGGACTACCGCGTTCTCGCGATCGACCTCGCCGAGCATGGCGAGTCGCGGTCGACGCGGGACGTCTGGACCATGGAGGAGTTCGCCCGCGACGTGGCGGCGGTGCTGGAAGCCGAGTCGGTGGAGACGTGTGTCGTGGCCGGGCACTCCCTCGGCGGGGCGGTCGCCGTCGAAGTCGGCCGGCTGCTCCCCGCCACGGTCTCTCATGTGGTCGCACTCGATGCGCTGCACTATCTGTCCCTGTTCCCGGCGCTGAGCGACGAACAGACCGACGCGATGCTGCGCATGTTCCGTGAGGACTTCGCCGGAGCGGTGCGGGGCCTCGTCGAGGGAGGTTCGCCGGCCGGGACCAGCACGGCTCTCAAGGATGCGTACTTCGAGAAGATGGTCGCGGTGCGGCAGCCCGCGGGTCTGCGTTCCATCGAGGGTCTGGTGCGTTGGGACATGGACGCGGCGCTGCGCGAGACCAAGCAGCCGATCACCGTGTTCGCGATACGTGACCTGGTGACGCGCGAAGCGATCGACCGCTACGGGGACCGCTTCGACATCGTGCTCGTCGACCTGGGCAGCCACCACTTCCAGGTGGAGGCACCCGAAGGCACGGCGAAGATCCTGGCCGGCGTGGGGACCGAGTAGGGATCCGGGAACCGGCCCTCGCTCGCGGCCCGGGGCCGAGCGCGGGATCAGGTCTCGCGCTCGGGGCGGTAGGTGTCGGCGTCCACCTTCCGGTCGCCGAGCAACAGGCGGGCATGACCGATGAGTTCAGCGCCCATCCGAAGCCGAACCGCTTCCATCTCGTCAGCCAGTTTCGACTGGCAGCCCTCACCGGCTACAGCCGCCATCCGCACCGAAGCGCCGGTCTGCCATGCCGGACCGGCGCCTCGGTGATCTCGGTGGACGGCGACGGCACGGTGCGCCGCGCCCCGCCGGTAGCCTCATGGTCGGTCGGTCACACTGTTTCCCCCTCGATCCCCCTCGGTCACGATGAGCGTCACAGAACCGGACGTCACGGAGGACGTCACAGGCACAGAAAGTCCGCTTCCCCGGCCTTCGCACTCTGTATGAAGCGTTTCATCTCCAGATGCGTGTAGATCAGGGCCGGTCCGTCCGGGTCGGTCGACTGGCGCAGCGCCACCCGCCCGTCCGTCAGTCTCATCGCCTCGACGCAGCTTCCCCCATTGCCACCGCTCCACGGCTTGTGCCAGCCCTCGCTGCCGAGGTCCCTCGCCGGCATGCCGCTGTAGACGCGATTCCCGCATATGCGATCCATCGTTCAGATCTCCTTGCGAATGCGACTCAGAATGGCCTGAGTCGTCTGTGCAGGCGCGGCCTGCGCGCACATCCGGTCCAGGGCCTCCAGGAACGCCGATACATCATCGCGCTGGTCGAAGTAGGAGCCGCTGACGAGCGTCTCCGTATACGCGATATCGGGCAGCTCCGGGATCGGGAACCGGAAGATATGGAAGGGACCGTACATCGCCGGGTGCGGACCGGCGTCGAACGGCATGATCTGCAGCCGGATATGAGGGGCCTCCGCCTCCTCGATCAGCCGCATGATCTGGGCACGCATGGTCTCGGCGCCGCCGATGGGGCGGCGCACCACCGTCTCGTCCATGACCACCCACAGCATCGGCGGGTTGTCCCGGGTGAGCAGTGCCTGGCGCTCCATGCGGAGGGCTACGTTGCGCTCGATCTCCGATTCGGGCGCATGCGGCATGCCCGCGCGGAGCACCGCGCGGGCGTAGTCCTCGGTCTGCAGCAGCCCCGGGATGTAGTGCGGCTCGTAGGCCCGGATCAGATTGGCCTCGACCTCCAGGCTGACGAAGGTGTTGAACCACTCCGGCAGGACGTCCCGGAACCGGTGCCACCAGCCGGCCTTGTTGGCCTCGCGCGCGAGGGAGAGGAACCCCTCGACCTCCTCGGGGTCGGCGACGCCGTACGTGCGCAGCAGCTTCTCGACGTACGGGAGCTTCAGGCCGACCTCGGCCTTCTCCATCCGCCGGATCGTGGCATGGGTGACGTCCAGGGCGCGCCCGGCCTGCTCGAACGACATCCCGGCCTTCTCCCGAAGGTCCTGGAGCCGTTTGCCGAGCACGACTCGCAGGACGGTCGGGGCTCCGCCCGCCCGCGCATCCGCCACTACCGTCCCCCTCCAAGTACCTTCACGACACAGCAGTCTGGCATGGGCTCAGCATTCCGAACAGCCTGCGCTTGCGATTCTGTAATTTACAGATTGAACCTTGCCATACGCGAGCGTGACAGAGCATAGTGGCGGCGTGGCTCCTTCCTATGAGGCTCTCCGGTTAGGGCGCGGCGGCACCGTGGTCGCTCCGCCCCGCCACGACGTGTTTCGTCTGCCGGCGCTGAGCACGTCCGTCGCCGAGGCGAGAAGGCATGTCGTCCGGCGGCTGGGCTCATGGGGCATCGACCAGGACACCCGGGACAGCGCGGAGTTGATCGTCTCCGAGCTCTTCACCAACGCGGTGCGCCACACCTCCAGCGAGGACGTTCGCTGCTCACTCCAGCTCATAGGCACCCGGCTGCGGCTCGAAGTGGCCGACCAGGGCTGTGCGCGCACGGTGCCGGAGGCCCGGTCGGTGAGCGCGGACCAGGAGGGCGGCCGCGGGCTGATGCTGGTGGAGGCCATGTCGGAGGCCTGGGGGGTCAGGCCGAACCAGGGCGGCGCGGGCCGCGCCGTCTGGGCCTACCTGGCGATATAGCGGCCCTGCGGCGACGACACGACGGACGAGCGGTGCCGAGGGAATAGGGGCAGCGACAGCGCACCGGGCGGTCAGCCTCGGGGCGCCAACGGGGGTCTGCCCCTATTCCTCCGGGACCGCTTCGGGTCACGGATCGTTCAGGGCCTGTGTCATATCCCCGGCCGGATCACACAGGCCCTCAGGGCCGCAGCGGCAGCAGATCGGGCCGCTTGGGCTCCACATGGTCACCCGACGACTCTCCGCGCAGCCGTCGGCCGATCCAGGGCACCAGATATTCGCGCGCCCAGTGGATGTTGTCCCGGCGCACCTCGGCCGCGGTGCGCTGCCCCTCCGGGGGCCAGGGCTGATCGGGGTCGGCCGGGACGTCGAGGCCGAGCACCTGACCGGCCCTCAGCGCGACCCGGGTGTGCCCGTCCGCCGACAGATGCAGCCGGTCGGCGTCCCAGGCCCGGCGGTCCTGCACCGAGCGCAGCGACCACAGGTCGAGCACCGGGCAGCCGTGGCGGTCGGCGATCGCCCGCACATGCGCCGTATACGTGGCGATCTTGCCCCGCAGATGGCGCAGCACCGGCACCCCTCTGGTATCGAAGCCGGTGCACAGCAGCACCGTGCCCACCCGCGCCCGGAGGTCGGCGACGGCCGCCTCATAGCGCTCTGCCACATCGTCGGGGTCACTGCCGGGGCGCAGGATGTCATTGCCACCCGCGCAGAAGGTGACGAGATCGGGGCCGAGTTCGATGGCGCGGGCCACCTGTTCGGCCACGATCTGGTCAAGGAGTCGACCGCGTACGGCCAGATTGGCGTAGCGGAAATCGTCGTGGGGTCGTTGGTCGGACAGCAGGACGGCGAGCCGGTCGGCCCAGCCGACGAACACCCCGTCAGGACCGGGGTCGCCGACGCCCTCGGTGAAGCTGTCGCCGACGGCCGCGTAGGACCCGATGGAACCGTTGCTGAATCTCTCCTTATCGTCTGCCACGTCGGGACATCATTCACCCGATGGCGTGACTTACGCCACCGTAACCAGGGCTTGACGTGGGGTGATCTATCCCACCTGGTCAGTTTCGGCGAAGGTGGAATACGGCGGCGTCCAGGTCGCCGCTCAGCCCGGTGCGCAAGCCCCGGTGAGCGAGCACCGCTCCCCGGTGCACCTCCCCGGTCTCCAGATCCCGGTAGGTGGCCGCCGGGTCGAGCCCGCGCAGCCGCAGCGGAAGCTGTGCCCGGCCGTGGTGCTGCGCCTGGAGCCAGGCCAGCACGACGGTCTCCTCGCCCCGGACGTACTGCACCGCGCTGAGCCCGTCGCCCTCCGGCGGCCGCAGCCGGTACAGCTCACCGTGCTGGACGACCGGGCGCACCCGCTTGTAGAGCGCCACCCAGTCGCGGGCCTCGGCGAGTTCGGCCTCGCTCCAGCGGGTCAGATCGCCGCCCACGCCCAGCACCCCGGCCATCGCGCTGACGAAGCGGAAGCGCAGCGAGCTGACCCGGGCGTTGCCCATGGCGTTGGGGCTGTCGGTCACCCAGGCGGCCATCACCCGGGCCGGGTGGAGCTGGCCGAAGCCGTGCTGGATGGCCAGCCGGTCCAGCGGATCGGTGTTGTCCGAGGTCCACACCTGGTCGGTCAGGCCCAGGACGCCGAGGTCGATCCGGCCGCCGCCGCCCGAGCAGGACTCGAAGGCGACCCCGGGGTGGGCGGCGCGCAGCCGCTCCAGCAGCTCGTACAGCCCGCGTACATGGTCGATCCACAGCCGCCGCGGATAAGGGTCGCCGGGCCAGCCGGGGTCCGCGAAGGAGCGGTTGAAGTCCCATTTCACATAGTCGATGGGCGCGCCGCTCAGCAGGGTGTCCAGCCGCTCCCACAGATGGGCGCGCACCTCGGGGCGGGCGAGGTTGAGCACGAGCTGGTTGCGGAACTCGGTGCGGGCCCGGCCGGGGTGGTGCTGCACCCAGTCGGGGTGGGCGCGGTAGAGGTCGCTGTCGGGGTTGACCATCTCCGGCTCGACCCAGATGCCGAACCCCATCCCGAGCGCGTGCACCTCGTCGGCCAGCGGCTTCAGCCCGTGCGGAAAGCGGTCCGGGTTGGGCGTCCAGTCGCCGAGCCCGGCCCGGTCACTGGTGCGCGCCCCGAACCAGCCGTCGTCCACGACGAACAGCTCGACGCCCATGTCGGCGGCCAGCCGCGCGAGCGAGCCCTGCTGCTCCTCGCTCACCTCGAACTCGGTGGCCTCCCAGGAGTTGTAGAGCACCGGCCGGGACCGGTCGGCGCCGGGCACCACATGCGCGAGCTGCCAGGCGTGCCAGGCGCGGCTCGCGGCCCCGAAGCCGCCGTCGGTCCACAGCCCCGCGAAGACGGGCGTGGTGAAGGACTCGCCGGGCCCGAGGAGCAGCTGGCCCGCGTCGTCGTGGCCGACCCCGCCGACCGCCTGGACGGCGCCGTCGCTCAGCAGCTGGACGGCGATCCGCCAGGCCCCGGACCAGGCGAGCGCGCAGCTGTGCACCTCGCCGCTCTCCTCGGTGGCCGCCCCGCCGTCCAGGGCGATCCAGGGCAGATGGTGATGGCTCGTGTGGCCCCGGCGGCTGCCGATCACCTTCTCACCGGGGGTGAGCCCGGTGCGGGCGAGCCGGCTCTCGGCGGCCCAGCGGCCGTGCAGATGGGACAGCCGCCAGCGGTCGCGCGCCGGGAGCGACCAGGCGGCGGAGTCGGCGCGCAGCAGTTCCACCGGCTGCTGCCCGGCGGTGCCGGTGTGGGCGAGGGTGGTCCAGCGCTCGATGACATCGCCGTCGTCCCGCATCCGGTAGTGGAGGGTGATGTCGAGGTGGTGCAGCGGATCGTGGAAGCGCAGCCGCAGCTCCTCACCGGTGCCGGGGTCGAGGACGGTGCCACCGTCGAAGCGCCACTCGGTGCCGCGTACGTCCCCGGCGCGTACGGACAGGGCGGGGCGCACGAAGCGCGGGCCGCCCTCCACGGGGTACTCCTCGCGCCCGTCCAGCGGGGATTCGAACGGCCAGTCCGGCGGCCCCGGTTCGGCGGCGAGGGCCTCGGCGTCCTCGACCGCGATCCTCGGCCCCCAGTGGAGATGGAGCAGCTCATCACGGTCGGTGAGGCGCAGGGCGTAGCTGCTGTGCCGCCCCGAGAGCGCCCAGAGCCGACCGCTTCCACCGGTTTCGATCATCGCACTCCCCAATTCTCCACAGGTGTCAACATGATCGGGGAGGGCGGGCGGTGCGGCAATGCCCGCACCCTCACGGGACCGATTGCCCGCTGCACGCATGTCGTATGGTCAGCTTCAGCCGCCTCGTCGACGAGCCGCGTCGGCGGCCGATGGTGAAGGAGAGCCCGTGACGCAGCAGTCGCAGTCGCCGCAGGTCCCCCAGGCCGAAAGCCGACTGGTGGGGGTACGTAATTTCCGTGATCTCGGTGGACTGCCGGCTGACGACGGCCGCCGCGTACGGCCCGGAGTGCTGTTCCGCAGCGGCCATCTCGCCCATGCCACCGAGGCGGACACCGCCTTCCTCGACTCGCTCGGACTGCACACCGTCTTCGACTTCCGCAACGCCGCCGACATCAAGCTCGAGGGCCCGGACGTCACGCTCCCCGGGGTCCGCAACGTCAATCTGCCGCTGTCCGACCCGGCCGACGGCGCCGGGTTCTGGACGATGGTGCGCGAGGGCGATCTGAAGACCCTGCGCGAACTGCTCTCCGAGGGCCGGGCCGAGAAGCGCATGATCGGCTCCTACCGCTCCATCGTCACCACCCGGCTCGTCGAGCACGGCCGGATCCTGCGCGACCTGGCCGAGGACAGCTCACCGGTGCTGATGCACTGTTCGGCGGGCAAGGACCGGGCCGGGCTGTCCATCGCGGTGACCCTGCTGGCCCTCGGCGTCGACCAGGAGGCCATCGAGGCCGACTACCTCCAGTCGGCCGCCGCCCACCGGCGCTACAAGATCTGGCGCAAGGGCTCTCCGGGGGACGGCTCCGACCCCATGTCGCCTGAGGTCATGGCGCTGCTGCTGCCGCTGTTCGACGCGCGCGCCGAATATCTGGCGGCGGCCTTCACCACGATCGAGGAGACCTGGGGCGGCACCGAGCGCTATCTCGCCGAGGGGCTCGGGCTCGCCCCCGAGCAGCGCGACCGGCTCCGGGAACGGCTGCTCACGGCCTGACGCCCGGCCCGGGCGGGCTCATGGCCCGCCCGCCGGTTCACCACATGGTGTCGGCCCCGGCCTCCGGCTCGGTGACCCAGCCCGCCGTCAGCACCAGACCGGTGGCGCGGTGCACCGCCAGGAAGCCGAACGGGCGGTCGTACGCCACGCTGATCAGCTTCGCCTTCTGCTGCGGCACCCCGGCCGCGTCCATGGCGAACGCGGTCACGGCCGCGGCCCAGAACCCCTCGGCGCTGAACGACGCGGTCATGGACTGCTGACCCGAGGACAGCGCCAGCGGGCTCGGGCTGATCCCCGGGAAGTGGCCGCGGGAGGTGTCCTGCGCGGTGCGCAGCCCGAACAGTTCCGCGTACCGCAGCAGATCGTGCCGCGCGGTCACGGTGAACTGCGGGGTGGTGAGGTAGAGCGACGGGGTGGCGTCCCAGCTCGTGACCTCCCCGACCCGGACCCCGGGCCCGGCCTCGCCCAGCGGCAGCGCCGAGCCCGGCAGCCCCGGGTACTCCCCGGCCACCGCGCCGATCCCGGCCTCCAGCACCTCGCCGCCCACGGCGTCCTCGGCGCCGAGGACCAGGTGCACATCCAGCCCGTTGTCACCCGCGACGCCCGAGAGGGTGAGCGGCCCGGCCGGGGTGTCGGGGACGACCCGCAGCACCCCGTCGAGGTCGTCCGTCTTCCGGGTGAGCCCGGCCAGCGACCGGTCCCGCCACGGGCCGTGCATCGGCCGCAGCCACCCCGGCCGGAACGGCTGGAGCCAGGCCGTCTGCACCGTGAGCGCTCCTGCCAGCACCAGCCGGGTGTCGGGGGTGAGCGGCACGGGCAGCTCGGCGATCGCGCCCCCGGTGCGCCGGGACGCCCAGCCGTCCAGCTCCTCGCGGTCGCGCTCGGCGTCCCCGGTCAGCGTGGACCGTACGCCCGGGGGCAGCGCGGCCTCCCACTCGGGCCGGATCGGCAGATCCTGACGGGTCCACAGCCCGGTGGCCGCGTGGACGCCGTCCATGGCGTCCAGCGATCCGAGCAGCTGCCCGCCGAGCGCCACCGCCCGGTCCGCGCCGACGCCCAGCGCGCCCTCCAGCTCCTGCCGGGCCGGGCCGCCGGCACCGCCGGTGAGCAGGGCGAGCAGCGGCCAGACCCCGGTGGCGGCGAAGGCCGTGCCCTCGTCCGCCACGGCCGCCCGCGCCCACCGCGCCGTCAGCGTGTTCACGGCCCGTACGGCGGTCGCGTCGATCATGCGGGGTCCCCCATCGGTCAGCGGTTGGCCACCGCCTGTTTGACCAGCGTCCGGCCGAAGTCCCAGATCAGGCCGCCGCCGTCGTGTGCGTCGTCCATGACCGCTGTGAACGCCTCGACGAAACGGTCCACTTCCCGCTCGCCGATGATCAGCGGCGGGATCAGCTTAATGACCTCCAGATGGTCGCCGGACACCTGGGTGAGGATGCGATGGCGCCGCAGCAGCGGGACGACGACCATCTGCGCGAACAGCCCCTTGCGCGCCGCCTGGAGCATCGTCCACCGGCCGCGCAGCCCCAGTGAGCTGGGTCTGCCGAACTCGATGCCGACCATCAGCCCCCGGCCGCGGACGTCGTGCAGCAGCTCGTAGCGGTCCACCAGCGCGGCGAGGCGGTCGCGCAGCAGCTCACCGGTGCGGCGGGCGTTGGCCACGACCTCCTCGTCCTCCATGACGGCGAGGACCGCGAGCCCGGCCGCCATGGCCTGGGCGTTGGCGCCGAAGCTGGCCGAGTGGACCAGCACCCGGTCCATCGACGAATAGACCTTTTTGAAGATCCAGTCCTTGCCGAGGGTCGCGCCGACCGGCACATAGCCCCCGGAGAGGGCCTTGGCCACGCACACCAGATCCGGTTCGACGCCGTCCTCGTGGCTGTAGGCGAAGAAGTCCCCGGTGCGGCCGAGGCCGGTCTGCACCTCGTCCGCGATGAGCAGGGCCTTGTGACGGTGGAGCAGCTCCTGCGCGGCGCGCAGGAAGCCGGGCGGGGTCTCGTGCACCCCCTTGCCCTGGATGGGCTCCACCACGAACCCCGCCACGTCCCCGCGCGCCAGCTCCCGCTCCAGCGCGTCGAGGTCGCCCATCTCGATCGGGGTGTCGGGCAGCAGCGGGGCGAACCCGTTGCGGAAGCCGTCCTCACCGTTGACCGACAGCGAGCCGGTGGTCAGCCCGTGGAAGGCGTGGGCGCAGTACAGGACGCGCGGCTTGCGGGTGGCGTAGCGGGCGAACTTCAGGGCCGTCTCGACGGCCTCGGTGCCGCTGTTGCCGAAGAAGACCCGGTCCAGATGGGGGGCGTGGGTCAGCAGCCGCTCGGCCAGCAGACCGGGCAGCGGCTGGCAGTCGAAGCGGGTCAGATCGGCCAGGTCGGCGTCCAGGACGTCGTGCAGCGCCTTGCGGACCACGGGGTGGTGGCGGCCCAGGCCCATCACCCCGAATCCGGCGAGCATGTCGAGGTAGTCCTGGCCCTCGTCGTCCCAGAAGTACGCGCCCTCGGCCCGCTCGTAGACCTTGTCGAACCCGATGGTGTGCAGCATCCGGGGCAGCTGGTGGTTGAGGTGCCGGGTGTGCAGCTCGTACCGCTCCGAAGCGCGCTCGGCCAGCAGCTTCCCGAGGTCGAAGCCCGAACGCCGCTGCTGCTCGGCTGCTGTCATGCCTGGCTCTCCTTGGCGGCGGTACGGGCCCCGGCGGGCGTACCGGCCTGGGCGGGGGTACGGGCCCCGGCAGCGGTACGGGCCCCGGCGGCGGCGCTCGCCCGCTCCGGGCGGGCCGCCTCGATACGGGTCAGGGCCGCCCCGATCCGGCCCGCGATCTCGGCGGGGGTGAGCCCGATGTCGGCGAGCACCTCACCGCGCTTGGCATGCGCCAGGAACGCCTCGGGGATGCCGAACGTCCGCACCGGCAGGTCGACTTCGGCGTCCCGCAGCGTCTGGGCGACCGCCGCGCCCACCCCGCCGGTGCGCACATTGTCCTCCACGACCGCCACCAGCCGGTGGCGCGCCGCGAGCGCGGGCAGCTCGGGATCGACGGGCTTGACCCAGCGCGGATCCACCACCGTGCAGCCGATCTCCCGCCCGGCCAGCAGCTCGGCGGCGCGCAGCGCGACGGGGGCCATGACCCCCGCCGCCACGAGCAGGACGTCCTCGCCCCGGCGCAGGACGTCCATCCCGCCCACCCGGCCGATCGCCGGAATCGGCTCCCCCACCGACTCCTTGGGGAAGCGGATGACGGTCGGCGCGTCGGCCACGTCGATCGCCTCGCGCAGCTGGGCACGGAGCTGGTCGGCGTCGCGCGGGGCGGCGATCCGCAGCCCCGGCACCACCTGGAGGACGGACATGTCCCACATGCCGTTGTGGCTCGGGCCGTCGGTGCCGGTGACACCGGCCCGGTCCAGGACGAACGTCACCCCGCACTGGTGCAGGGCGACATCCATCAGCAGCTGGTCGAAGGCCCGGTTGAGGAACGTGGCGTAGACGGCGAGGACCGGGTGGAGTCCGCCGGTGGCCAGCCCGGCCGCCGAGACCGCCGCGTGCTGCTCGGCGATGCCCACGTCCCACACCCGCCCGGGGTACGCCTCGGCGAAGCGGGCGAGGCCCACGGGGTGCAGCATCGCGGCGGTGAGGGCGACCACATCGGGCCGCTCGGCGCCGATCCGCACCATCTCCTCGCCGAACACCGAGGTCCATGAGCGGCCGCCGGAGGGGGTCAGCGGCGCGCAGGTGAGCGGGTCCATCGCGGCCACGGTGTGGAAATGATCGGCCTCGTCCTCCAGCGCGGGCGGGTAGCCCCGCCCCTTCTCGGTGAGGCAGTGGACGAGGACCGGGCCGTGGAACCGCTTGGCGCGGTGCAGGGCCGACTCGACCGCCTCGGTGTCATGGCCGTCGATGGGGCCGACGTACTTCAGCCCCAGGTCCTCGAACATGCCCTGCGGCGCGAAGGCGTCCTTGAACCCCTTCTTGGCGCCGTGCAGCGACCCGTACAGCGGCTGGCCGACCACGGGGGTGCGCTGCAGCACGTCCTTGCCCCAGGCCAGGAAGCGCTCGTAGCCGTCGGTGGTGCGCAGGGTGGCGAGGTGGTTGGCGAGCCCGCCGATGGTCGGCGAGTAGGAGCGCTCGTTGTCGTTGACGACGATGACCAGCGGACGGTCCCGGGCGGCGGCGATGTTGTTGAGCGCCTCCCAGGCCATCCCGCCGGTCAGCGCCCCGTCCCCGATGACGGCCACCACATGGTCGGTGCGGCCGTGCACCTCATTGGCCTTGGCCAGGCCGTCGGCCCAGCCCAGCACGGTGGAGGCATGGCTGTTCTCGATGATGTCGTGCTCGGACTCGGCCCGTGACGGATAGCCGGACAGCCCGCCCTTGTGGCGGAGCTTGGAGAAGTCCTGGCGGCCGGTGAGCAGTTTGTGGACGTAGGACTGGTGGCCGGTGTCCCACAGGATGCGATCGGCGGGCGAGTCGAAGACGCGGTGCAGGGCTATGGACAGCTCGACCACGCCGAGATTCGGTCCCAGATGGCCCCCGGTCCTGGCCACCGCTTCGATCAGGAACTCCCTGATCTCCTGGGCGAGCGCGGCCAGTTCCTCACCGGTCAGCGCCTTGAGGTCGTGCGGGCCCCGGATGTTCTCCAGCAACGGCACGGTCGGTTCCCCTCCTCGGTGTATCAGCTCACGGTGACGTCCGGGGTACCCGACGGGACCCCCTCGTCCGCCATGCGCCGCGCGATGTTCATGGCCTCGTCGATCAGGGTCTCCACGATCTTCGACTCCGGCACGGTCTTGATGACCTCGCCCTTCACGAAGATCTGCCCCTTGCCATTGCCTGACGCCACCCCCAGATCCGCTTCCCGCGCCTCACCCGGACCGTTCACC
>NZ_JAERRG010000140.1 GCF_016741935.1 Streptomyces endocoffeicus
GGATGAGAAACACGCCGTGGTTACCGCACTGGCGGAACTGCACGTACAGGGCGTACCCATCGACTGGTCCTCGGTTTTGGGTGTGAACCCCGCTCGCGTGCTGGACCTGCCCACCTATGCCTTCCAGCACCAGCGCTACTGGATGGCGAACGCGGACGAGGGACATCCGCTACTGGGGAAGGTGGAGCATCCGCTGCTCGGCTCGGTGATGGAGTTGCCGAACTCGGACGGGGTGGTGTTGACCGGCAGGATCTCGCTGGCCACGCATGCCTGGCTGGCCGATCACGTGGTGCGGGGGACGGTGCTGCTGCCGGGCACCGGCTTCGTGGAGATGGTGGCCCGGGCCGCGGCCGAGGTCGGCTGCGGGGTCATCGACGAGTTGCTGATCGAGGCTCCGCTACTGCTGCCGGAGCACGGCGGTGTCCACCTATCGGTGTCGGTCGGTGAGGCAGACGGCGCCGGGCGTCGGCCGGTGACCGTGTCCGCCCAGGCGGACGACGCGGAGGTCTGGGTCCGGCAGGTCACGGCCACGATCAGCCCCGCCGGCCCTGCCGTCTCGCTGCCGGAGCTCGAGGTGTGGCCGCCGGTGCAGGCCGAGCCGGTGGACGTGTCGAACTTCTACGAGCGGTTGGCCAGGGCCGACTGGCAGTGGGGTCCGGCGTTCCAGGGTTTGCGGGCCGCGTGGCGTGACGGGGACACCATCTACGCCGAGATCGTTCTGGCCGACGAGGAGGCGCGGGAAGCAGACCAGTTCCTGGTGCACCCCGCCCTGCTGGATGCCGCCCTCCAGACCAGCGTCCTGAAGACACCCGACGACCTCCGGCTCCCGTTCTCCTGGAACCAGATCGAGTTCCACGCGACCGGCGCGGCGATACTGCGGGTCGCGGTGACACCGGTGGCCGACCGCTGGATCGTGCACGCCGCCGACAGCACGGGCCGGCCGGTGGCCACGATCGGCGCGCTGGTGAGTCGCCCGGTGACCACGGAGACGCTCGGCTCCAACACCGACGACCTGTTCGCCCTGACGTGGACCGAGATCCCCGCTCCCGGGCCGGGTGATCCCGCCGATGTCGTGGTGTTCACCGCCCTGCCCGAGCCCGGCAGCGATCCGCTGACCCAGACCCGTACCCTGACCGCCCAGGTGTTGCACAGCATCCAGGAAACACTGGCCGGGGAAGACCGGCCGCTGGTCGTGCACACCGGCACCGGCCTGGCCTCCGCCGCGGTATCGGGCCTGGTGCGCTCAGCCCAGTCCGAACACCCCGACCGCTTCATCCTGGTCGAAAGCGACGACGAGACCCTCACCCTGGATCAGCTCGCCGCGACCGCCGGGCTCGATGAACCTCGGCTACGCATCACCGGCGGCCGCTACGAAGTACCCCGGCTGACCAAAACCACCACCAAGACCACCGCCGCCAAGACCACCGCCACGGCCACCGGCGCTGCCGCTGCCGGTGCTGTGTCCGAGCCGGTCTGGGACCCGGACGGCACGGTCCTGG
>NZ_JAERRG010000141.1 GCF_016741935.1 Streptomyces endocoffeicus
TGCGGCGGACGGTACCGGTTTCTCCGAGGGTGTCGGTGTGCTGCTGGTCGAGCGGCTGTCGGATGCTCGGGCCAGGGGTCACAACGTCCTGGCCGTGGTACGGGGATCGGCGGTCAATCAGGACGGTGCGTCCAATGGTCTGACCGCTCCGAATGGCCCCTCCCAGCAGCGGGTGATCCGGCAGGCCCTGGCCAGCGCCGGCTTGACCACGGCCGAGGTGGATGTGGTCGAGGCCCACGGTACGGGTACGACGCTGGGCGACCCGATCGAGGCCCAGGCGGTGATCGCCACCTACGGCCAGGACCGTGACCGGCCCGTGCTGCTCGGCTCGCTGAAGTCGAACCTTGGGCACACGCAGGCTGCCGCGGGTGTCTCCGGTGTCATCAAGATGGTCATGGCACTGCGGCATGACACTGTCCCGGCCACCCTGCATATCGATGAGCCCTCCCGGCATATCGACTGGACGGCCGGCGCTGTGGAACTGGTGACGGAGAACCAGCCCTGGCCGGAGACGGGCCGGGCCCGCCGGGCAGCGGTGTCCTCCTTCGGCATCAGTGGCACCAACGCGCACGTCATCCTGGAGAGCGCACCCGCCCAGCCCTCAGCGCCGGCCACGGACAGCCCGGTGCCGGCTGTGACAGCTGGTGTGGTGCCGTTGCCGATCTCGGCCAGGACTTTGCCCGCCCTGGCCGATCTCGAAGACCGGCTGCGTGCCTACCTGACCACCGCACCCGAGACTGACCTGTCTGCTGTGGCGTCGACGCTGGCGGTGACCCGGTCGGTGTTCGAGTACCGGGCTGTGCTGTTGGGGGAGGACACCGTCACCGGCACCGCGGTGTCGGATCCGCGGGTGGTGTTTGTCTTCTCGGGTCAGGGGTCGCAGCGGGTTGGTATGGGTGAGCAGTTGGCTGCCGCTTTCCCGTTGTTCGCGCGGTTGCATCGGCAGGTGTGGGATCTGCTGGATGTTGCGGATCTTGATGTGGATGATACGGGGTATGCGCAGCCGGCTTTGTTTGCGTTGCAGGTGGCGTTGTTCGGGTTGCTGGAGTCGTGGGGTGTGCGTCCGCAGGCGGTGATCGGTCATTCCGTCGGTGAGGTTGCTGCGGGGTATGTGGCCGGGGTGTGGTCGTTGGAGGATGCGTGTGCGCTGGTGTCTGCGCGGGCTCGGTTGATGCAGGCGTTGCCGGCGGGTGGTGTGATGGTGGCGGTGCCGGTTTCGGAGGAGCAGGCCCGCGCGGTGCTGGTCGATGGTGTGGAGATCGCCGCGGTCAACGGGCCCGCCTCGGTGGTGCTCTCCGGTGATGAGGCTGCTGTGTTGCGGGTTGCTGAGGGGCTGGGGAGGTGGACGAGGCTGTCGGTCAGCCACGCCTTCCACTCGGCGCGGATGGAGCCCATGCTGGAGGAGTTCCGGCAGGTGGCGTCCCGGCTGACC
>NZ_JAERRG010000142.1 GCF_016741935.1 Streptomyces endocoffeicus
TATGTGGGACGACACAGACGGCATGACCGCATCCTTGTCCGGCACCGACCACCGCCGCATCCGCCGCAGCGGCCAGCGCGCCATCACCGCCGAACACGGAATGCACCTCCTCGACAAGGCATCCACCCGCAGCGAACCGGTACTGGTCGCCACCCCAATGAACCCGGCGGGGGAGGGTGAAGTCCCCGCGCTGTTGCGTACGTTGCACCGCCCGGTCGCCCGCCGAGCTGCAACCACCAACGGCCGTCCGGCCGATCTGACACCGGAAGCACTCCTCAAGGTGGTGCGTGACAGCGCTGCCGTGGTTCTGGGCCACGCCAACGCCGACACCGTTCCCGCAGCAACCGCCTTCCAGGAACTCGGCCTCGACTCACTGACCGCGGTCGAACTGCGCAACAGTCTCACCAAAGCCACCGGCCTGCGACTACCCGCCACCATGGTGTTCGACTACCCCACCCCGGCCGCGCTGGCCGGACGGCTCGGCGAACTACTCGCGGGCGAGGCGGCACCCAAGGCGGCCGCCGCGGTGCGCACGGCCACGGTTTCGGACGAGCCGCTGGCGATCGTCGGCATGGCCTGCCGCCTGCCCGGCAAAGTGTCGTCCCCGGAGGACCTGTGGCGCCTGGTCGAGTCCGGCACCGACGCCATCACCGACTTCCCCACCGACCGCGGCTGGGACGTGGACAACCTGTACGACCCGGACCCCGACGCGCCGGGCAAGTCCACCACCCTGCACGGCGGGTTCCTGGACGACGTCGCCGGCTTCGACGCATCGTTCTTCGGCATCAGCCCCCGTGAAGCCGTAGCCATGGACCCGCAGCAACGTCTTGCCATGGAAGTTTCCTGGGAAGCCTTCGAGCGTGCCGGCATCGAGCCGGGGTCGGTGCGGGGCAGTGACACCGGCGTGTTCATGGGCGCCTACCCCGGCGGCTACGGCATCGGCGCCGAGCTCGGCGGTTTCATGCTGACCGGGCGTGCGGGCAGCGTGCTGGCGGGCCGGGTGTCGTATTTCTTCGGCCTTGAAGGCCCCGCGATGACGGTGGACACTGCGTGTTCGTCGTCGCTGGTCGCCCTGCACCAAGCGGCCTACGCGCTGCGGCAGGGCGAGTGTTCGCTCGCTCTGGTCGGCGGTGTCACGGTGATGCCCACGCCGGTCATGTTCGTGGAGTTCTCCCAGCAGCAAAACCTGGCGGACGACGGCCGGTGCAAGGCGTTCGCCGACAGCGCTGATGGCACCGGTTGGTCCGAGGGCGTCGGTGTGCTGCTGGTCGAGCGGCTGTCCGACGCCCAGGCCAAGGGCCACAACATCCTGGCTGTGGTACGCAGCTCCGCGGTCAATCAGGACGGTGCGTCCAATGGTCTGACCGCCCCCAACGGCCCCTCCCAGCAGCGGGTGATCCGATCCGCGCTCACCAGCGCCGGCCTGACCAC
>NZ_JAERRG010000143.1 GCF_016741935.1 Streptomyces endocoffeicus
TGTGGGTCTGAACTGATCATTCGTAAGATCGGTGGGCCCGGGGGCTTCGGGTATGGCTGCCATGAGTGAGCCCGCTGGATGGCTTAGGAGACTTGGCCGCCCGGAGCCCCGCGACGACTCGACCGCCAATTGGGATACGCGACTCGATCGCTGCTGTAGGACAACGTCGGCGAGGTCGTCTGCGGGAGTGATGTACGACGAGCTGGCGGAGGTGGCCGTGCCTGAGATCTGGGCCGGGATGGACATCGGCAAGGAACATCACCACTGCGTGGTGATTAACGACGATGGCGAACGGCTGCTGTCCCGTCGGGTCCGCAACGACGAGACCGAACTGCTGGAGTTGCTCAGCGACGTCCTGGCGATATCCGACGATGCCCTGTGGGCCGTCGACCTCAACCACGGCGGCGCCGCCCTGCTCATCGGCCTGCTGGTCGCCCACGACCAGCCTGTCGCCTAACTCACCGGTCTCATGGTCCATCGCGCTTCGTCCACCTACCGCGGCGAGGGCAAGACGGATGCGAAGGACGCCTTCGTCATCGCCGACCAGGCGCGCGTCCGTCGCGATCTCGGTCTGCTCAGGCCAGGCGACGAGATCGCCGTCGACCTGCGCACCCTGACCACCCGCCGCCTGGACCTGGTCTTCGACCGCACCCGGCAGATCAACCGGCTCCGCGCCCAGCTCCTGGAGATATTCCCGGCGCTGGAACGCTGCCTGGAACTGATCAAGCGAGGACCGGTCACGCTGCTGACCGGTTATCAGACTCCGGCCGCCATCCGCCGTGCAGGGGCCGAACGGATCGAGACGTGGCTGAAGAACCGCAAGGTCCGCAGCGCGGGCGCACTGGCCAAGGCAGCCGTGGATGCTGCCGACGCCCAGCACACCGCGCTGCCCGGCGAGGAGCTGGCCGCTGCCATGGCCGTGCGGCTCGCGAAGGGGGTGATAGCCCTCGATGAGGAGATCGCCGAACTCGACGCCCTGATCGAGGCACGGTTTCGCGAACATCCGCACGCAGAGGTGATCCTCAGCCTGCCCGGCATGGGGCCGCGGCTCGGCGCCGAGTTCATCGCCGCCACCGGTGGCGACCTGGCGACCTTCGGCAGCGCCGACCGCCTGGCCGGGTTCGCCGGCCTGGCACCCCAGCCCCGCGACTCCGGACGCGTCAGCGGCAACCTGCGCAGGCCCCGGCGATACCATCGCGGGCTGCTGCGAACCATGTACCTGTCGGCCATGGTCAGTCTGCGTACCTGCCCGGCCTCCAAGACGTACTACGACAGGAAGCGCCGTGAAGGCAAGGGACACAAACAAGCTCTGCTCGCACTCGCCCGCCGACGCGTCAACGTCCTGTGGGCGATGATCCGTGACGGGCAGTGTTTCCATGCCTCACCGTCCGTCGCGGCTGCGGCTTGACATCGTCATTGGGAAGTCTCCTG
>NZ_JAERRG010000144.1 GCF_016741935.1 Streptomyces endocoffeicus
GAACCCCGTACCGTCCGCCCCCTCGGCGAACGCCTTGCACCGGCCGTCCACCGACAGGCCACGCTGACGGGAGAACTCCAGGAAGAGGCCCGGGGTGGACATCACCGTCGCTCCACCGGCCAGGGCCATCGAGCACTCACCGCTGCGCAGCGCCGCACTGGCCTGGTGCAAGGCAACCAACGACGACGAACACGCGGTGTCCACCGTCACCGCCGGACCTTCGAACCCAAAGGTGTACGCCAGGCGCCCCGACGCCACGCTTCCCGCGCTGCCGGAGACCAGGTAGCCCTCGAGCTCACCCGGGAACTTCCGCAGCCTGGAGGCGTAGTCGCTGTACATCACGCCCATGAACACACCCGTGGCCGAGCCGCGCAGCTCAGCCGGATCGATCCCGGCTCGCTCCACCGCCTCCCACGACGCCTCCAACAACAACCGCTGCTGCGGATCCACCGCCAACGCCTCACGCGGCGACATCCCGAAGAACTCCGCATCGAAGTCCGCGGCATCATTGAGGAAGCCACCGTCGATGGCATAGCTCTTCCCCGCGCGGTCCGGGTCCGGGTCGTACAGAGCCTCCAGGTCCCAGCCACGATCGACCGGGAAGCCGGAGATGGCGTCCGTCCCGCCGGCCACCAATTCCCACAACTCCTCCGGCGAAGCCACACCACCCGGATACCGGCAGCCAACGCCCACAATCGCGATCGGCTCCGTGTCCACGCCCACCACAACGGGCGCCACATCAGCGGCATCCGAGCGCTCGCCCGCGCCCAGCCGACCGTCCAGATACCTGGCGATAGCCGAAGGCGTCGGATAGTCGAAGACCAACGTGGTCGGCAGCCGTAGCCCTGTCGCCGCCCCAAGCTGGTTTCGCAGTTCCACCGCGGTCAGGGAGTCGAAGCCCAGATCCTTCAACGCGCGATCGCCATCCACGGTGTCCGCGGTCGAGTGGCCCAGCACCTTGGCGATGTGAGTACGAACGGTGGCGAGGATGAGGTCGTACCGCTCAGCGTCGTCGAGAGCCGCAACCCGCTGCTGAAGAGTCGTTGCCGCCGCGGCACCCGAGCGACGTACCGGGGACTTCACCAGCCCTCGGTACAGGCTCAAGAGGGTGCCACCGTTCGCCATATGCCTCTGAACCGCTGTAAGAGAGAGGCGGGCCAGAAGGAGCGAAGGGCGATCGCCGTCGACGGCCGTGTCGAGCAGAGCCAGGCCTTCTTCGGTGGTCATGGGGGTGATGCCGGTGCGGTTCAGGCGTGCATGGTCCTCATGACCAAGGTGGCCGGTCATCCCGCTGTCCTGTTCCCACAGCCCCCAGGCCAGAGAGACCGCGGGCAGACCCTGGGCCTGGCGGTGCTGAGCCAGAGCGTCCAGGAAGGTATTGGCAGCGGCGTAGTTGGCCTGCCCGGCATTGCCCAGCACACCCGCG
>NZ_JAERRG010000145.1 GCF_016741935.1 Streptomyces endocoffeicus
GCTAGTGTGCTGCGCCAGAAATCCTGAGGGTTAGTTGGTGCTGGTTGGGGCGATCCTGGCCAGGTAGTCAGCGAGGGAGTGCAGGATTTCGTCGGCGGTCTTGGTCCAGGTGAAGGGCCTTGGGTTGGAGTTCCAGGTCTCGATCCAGTCGCGGATGTCGTTCTCGAGTCCCTGGACGGAGGTGTGGACGCCGCGGCGGATGAGTTTGTCCGTCAGCAGGCCGAACCATCGCTCGACCTGGTTGATCCAGGAGGAGCCGGTTGGCGTGAAGTGGACGTGGAAGCGGGGGTGCCGGGCGAGCCACTTCTGGATCTCGGGGGTCTTGTGGGTGACGTAGTTGTCGCAGACCAGGTGAACGTCGAGGCCGGCGGGCACGGCCTTGTCTATCCGGGTCAGGAACTTCTTGAACTCCACGGCCCGGTGGCGGCGGTGGAGTTCACTGATGACGGTGCCATCAGCGATGTTGAAGGCGGCGAACAGACTGGTGATGCCATGCCTCAGGTAGTCGTGGGTCCGGCGTTCGGGCATGCCCGGCATCATCGGCAGCACCGGCTGGGACCGGTCCAGTGCCTGGATCTGCGCCTTCTCGTCCACGCATAACACCACTGCCTTCTCAGGCGGGTGGTGATAGAGGCCGACGACGTCGACGACCTTGTCGACGAACTGCGGATCGGTGGAGAGCTTGAAGGGATCCTGCACATGCGGCTTGAGATCGAACTTCTTCCAGATCCGCCCGATGGTGGATTTCGACAGGCCGGTGCGCTCGGCCATAGAGGCCCGCGACCAGTGCGTGTCCTTGCCCGGCGTGGACTCCAGCGTCGCAACGATGACGTCTTCGACCTGGTCGAGCAGGATCGAGGGCGGCCGGCCGGTCCGCGGTTCGTCCTGCAGGCCGTCGAGGCGATCGGCCACGAAACGGGCCCGCCAGCGGTCCACGGTGGACTGGTCCACTCCCAGGTCAGCCGCGACCTGCTTGTTCGTGACGCCCTCCGCGCACCGCAACACGATCCTCGCCCTCAGCGCGAGGTACTGGGCAGTCTTCGCCCGTCTCGCCCAGCGCGCCAACTGGGCACGTTCGCCCTCGGCCAGAACCAGCTCCGCCTTCGGCCGGCCGATAGGTCCCTCGTCCTCAAGCCCGTCCAGTCTCTGTGCGGCGAACTTCCCGCGCCACTTGCGCACCGACTTGACGCCGACACCAAGGGCCTGCGCCGCACCCGCATTCGACATCCCATCAGCGCACGCGAGGATGATCCGGGCTCGTTCAGCCGTACGCCGGTCCGGCAGCTCCGCCCGGCGCACAAGCTCGACACGCTCGTCCTCACAGAGCACGATCTCCACAGCAGCAGGGCCTCGATGCGACATGAAAAGAAGGTAGCAACTAACCCTCAGGATTTCTGGCGCAGCACACTAG
>NZ_JAERRG010000146.1 GCF_016741935.1 Streptomyces endocoffeicus
TCGAGGTTGGTGATGTCGTGTTGGGTGAGGGTGAGGAGGGGGAGGTCGGAGGGGGTTCGGCCGCCGGTGTGGTGTTGGGTGTGGGTGGTGAGGGCTTTGAGTGCGGTGTGCCAGTGGTGGGCGAGTTGGGTGATGTGGTGGGGGGTGTGGTGGTGGGGGTTGTAGGTGTAGGTGGTGGTGAGTTGGGGTCCGTGGGGGGTGTCTTGGGTGTGGGCGTTGATTTCGAGGGGGGTGTGGTGGAGTTGGTTGGGGTGGGTGTTGCCGGTGAGGGGGGTGGTTTCGGGTGCGTGGGGCCAGGGTTGGGTGGTGGTGGATGGGTCTGTTGTGTCTGGTGTGGTTGTGGGTGTGGTGGGGGTGTAGCGGCCGAGGTAGTTGAAGGTGGTGGGGGGTTGGGGGAGGTGGGTGAGGTGGGTTTTGGTGGTGGGGTTGAGGTGGCGGAGGAGTCCGTAGGTGGTGCCGTGGTGGGGTGTGGTGTGGAGGGTTTCTTTGATGGTTTTGATGGCGGTGCCGAGGTGGGGTGTGTTGTGGGTGATGTCGTGCCAGGTGGCGGGTCCGGGGTGGAGTCGGGTGGGGTGGAGGGTGGTGAACCAGCCGATGGTGCGGGTGAGGTCGAGGTGGGGGGTGAGTTCGTGGCGTCCGTGGCTTTCGAGGTTGATGAGGGTGTCTGTGGTGTTGTTGAGGTGGGTGAGGGTGAGGGTGAGGGCGGTGAGGAGGATGTCGTTGATGCCGGCGTGGTAGGTGGCGGGTGTGGTGGTGAGGAGGGGTTGGGTGTGTTGGGGTGGGAGGGTGGTGGTGTGGTGGCGTAGTTGGTTGGTGGTTACCGGTGTGGGTGCTGGCGGTGTGGTGGTGTTGGGGTGGGGTTGGAGGGTGTGGGTCCAGTGGTGGAGTGTGGTGGTGTGGGTGGGGTGGTGGGCTTGTTGGGTGAGGTAGTGGGCCCAGGTGCGGAAGGAGGTGGGGACGGGTTCCAGGGTCGGCTTGGTTGTGGTGGTGGTGTGGTGGTAGGCGTGGGTGAGGTCGGGGGTGAGGATGCGCCAGGAGACGGCGTCGATGACGAGGTGGTGGGCGAGGAGGAGGAGTCGTCCGGGGGTGGTGGGTCCGAGGGTGAGGTGGATGGCTTGGAGCATGATGCCGTGTTCAGGGTCGAGGCGGGTTTGGGCGGTGGTTTGGTGTTCTGTGATGGCGGCGGGGATGTCGGGGTGCCCAGCCAGGTCGGCGTGGTGGAGCAGGCTCGCGGCGTCGATGCTGCCCGGAGGCGGTATGCGCAGTTCGCCGTCGTCTTCCGCGCTGTTGAGTGTGAGGCGGAGGATGTCGTGGTGGTCGATGACGGTTTGCAGTGCGGTGATGAGGCGTTGTTGGTCGAGGTCGGCGGGAACGGTCAACAGCACCGATTGGTGGTAGGTGGTGAAGGG
>NZ_JAERRG010000147.1 GCF_016741935.1 Streptomyces endocoffeicus
GACCGCTGGAGCAGTACGCCGCCGACTTCGATGATCTGTTCGACTCCCTGGCCCAGCGTCGGGGTTTTCGTCAGTACCTCACGGGATTGCTGGCGCCGCGGGAACGGAACAAAACGCTGACATGCCTGGCCGGGGCCGAGCCGGTAGCGGGAGCCCAGCACCCCGCGGTGCAGCGGCTGCAGTTCTTCCTCTCCGAATCCCCCTGGGAGCACGAGCGGATCAACACCCGTCGCCTTGAGCGAATACTGGATGATCCGCGCACCGCTGCGCATGCCGGTGGGGTGCTGGTCATCGACGACTCCGGCGACCGGAAGGACGGGACCGCGACCGCGCATGTGGGCCGGCAGTGGCTGGGCCGATACGGCAAGACCGACAACGGGATCGTCACCGTCACTACGTTGTGGGCGGACGAGCGGCTGTACTATCCGCTGCACGCCGTGCCCTACACCCCCGCCCGCCACTTCCCCCAGGGCCGCAGCGATCCGGGCTTCGCCACAAAACTGCAGACCGCTGCCGCACTCGCCCGCCGGGCCACCCAGGCCGGAGTTCACTTCCGGGCGGTGGCGGCCGACTGTGCCTACGGCGACCAGGACGGTTTCCGCGGCGAACTGGCCACCGCCGGACTGCCGTTCGTGATGGCCCTCAAACGGCGCCGCGGCACCTGGGCCTACGGCCCCGATGCCCACACCCCGGTCGACGCCGCCCGGGAACTGGCCTGGCACGGCCCCGACCGGCCGGGCGACTGGACGGCGGTGACCCGCACCTTCCGCGACGGGCACACCACCACCTGGTGGGCCGCCGACGCGTCCCTGGGCTGGTGGGGACCGGAC
The DNA here is from genome assembly GCF_016741935.1 of Streptomyces endocoffeicus. Lineage (GTDB taxonomy): Bacteria > Actinomycetota > Actinomycetes > Streptomycetales > Streptomycetaceae > Streptomyces > Streptomyces endocoffeicus. The sequence continues at coordinate 831 of NZ_JAERRG010000147.1, forward strand.
GGCACCACCCGGCTGGTGGTGGCCACCACCGACCCGGACACCCTGCCGGAGAAATCCACCTGGTATCTGGCCACCAACCTGCCCCGCCCCGGCTCACCACGCGAGGCCGACAGCCCCCACCCGGCCGCCGACCTCGCCGAGATCGTGCGGATCTACGGCATCCGCAACTGGATCGAGCAGAGCTACAAGCAGGTCAAGGACGAACTGGGCTGGGCCGACTTCCAGGTCCGCACCGACCGTGCCATCCGCCGCCACCAGACCCTGGTCAACTGCGCGTTCTCCTTCTGCTGGGAAGCCGGACCGCCACCCGCTCCCGCCAACCGCCCGGCCCGGCCAGAGAGGGGGCACCCGATCGCACCACCCGGCACGCTGGCCCCAGGCCCTACGCACCGTCCTCAGTTGGCTGACCCCCACCATCATGCTGCAACACTGGTGGAAAGCCTGGTCCAGCACGCCCCCGCCAGCAGAGTTACAGAACCTGATCAACGCAGTCAGTACCGGCCGACCACTCAGCCACTACCTCCCACTCCCGCCTTAACAAACCACCGCTAG
>NZ_JAERRG010000148.1 GCF_016741935.1 Streptomyces endocoffeicus
CTCGGAGCACGCACGGACGTCGGGGACGTCGCAGCCGCTGGGCTCGAGGCGGCCGAGCACCCCCTCCTCGGCGCGGCGGTGACGCTCGCGGATTCGGACGGCGTCGTCCTCACCGGCCTGCTGTCCCCGGCGACGCAGCGGTGGCTGGCCGACCACCGGGTGGGCGAGACGATCGTCCTGCCCGGGGCCGCGTTCGTCGAACTCGCGCTGCGCGCCGGAGACCAGGTCGGCTGCGGTGTCCTCGCCGAACTCACCGTCGAGACGCCGCTGCCGCTTCCCGCTCGAGGCGGCGTGCGCGTGCAGGTGGCCGTGTCGGCGCCCGACGGCACCGGCCGCCGCCCGATCTCCGTCTACTCCCGCCCGGACGACGAGGCTCCATGGACGCTGCACGCGTCCGGCGCCCTGGCCGCCACCGGAGCACGACCGCCCGGCGACGCCGACCTGGCCGCCTGGCCGCCGCCGGGCGCCGAACCCCTCGACGTCAGCGCCGCCTACCCGGCCCTCGCCGACGCGGGGCTCGGATACGGCCCCGCGTTCCAGGGACTCAAGGCGGCCTGGCAGTCCGGCGGCGACCTCTACGCAGAGGTGGAGCTCCCATCGGACGAGCGCGACCAGGTGGGCAGGCTCGGCCTGCATCCCGCCCTGCTCGACGCCGCATTCCACGCCGCCGCGTTCGCGGGCGTGTTCGGCGACGAGGCCGCCCTGCCGTACGCCTGGACGGACGTGGCGCTGCACGCCGTCGGCGCCGCGTCCCTCCGCGTCCGCATCCGGGCCGGGGAAGCGGACGGGGTGTCCCTGCTCGCCGCGGACCCGGCCGGGCAGCCGGTCCTGACGGCGCGCTCGGTCACCGCCGCGCCCGCCCGCCTCGACCGGCGAGCGGACCCTGCGGGCCCGGCCCCCCACGACTCGCTGTACCGGCTGTATTGGCAGCCCGTACCGGACACCTCGTCGGCCGAGGACCTGACGGTCGTCGAATGGGACGCGCTCGCCGAGGACTCCGCGCCGGACGTGGTGGTGCTCAGGGTCGGCGGCGAGGATGCGCGCATGTTGACGGGTCGTGTGCTGGAGGTGTTGCAGTCGTGGTTGGCAGGTGATCGTTTTGTGGGTTCGCGGTTGGTGGTGTTGACGTGTGGTGCGGTGTCGGTGGGTGGTGCGGATGTGATGGATCTGGGTGGTGCGGCGGTGTGGGGTTTGGTGCGTTCGGCGCAGTCGGAGCATCCGGGTGCGGGTGTGATTGTCGCGGATGCGGAGCTGGGTGATGTTCCGCTTGTGGTGGCTTGTGGTGAGCCGCAGGTGGTTGTCCGGGATGGTGCTGCGTATGTGGGGCGCCTTGTGCGGGTGCCGGGTGGGTCGGTGGGCGCGGGTGGGTCGGTGTTCGATGG
>NZ_JAERRG010000149.1 GCF_016741935.1 Streptomyces endocoffeicus
TTGGCGGTGTGGTGAGGAGGTGTTCGCTGAGGTTCGTCTTCCGGGGGAGCGGGTTGGTGAGGTGGAGCGGTTTGGGGTGCATCCGGCGTTGTTGGATGCGGCTGTGCATGCGGTGGCGTTGATTGCTTCGGAGGAGGATGAGGGAGCGGCGCGTATTCCGTTTGCGTGGTCGGGGGTGCGGTTGCATGCCTCGGGTGCGTCGGTGGTGCGGGTGCGGTTGACCCGGGCGGGTTCGGATGCGGTGGCGTTGGAGGTGGCGGACGCGGCGGGTCAGCCGGTGATCTCCATCGAGTCGCTGGCTCTGCGGCCGATTTCGGCTGAGCAGTTGCAGGCGGCCCAGGTCAGTCGTTATGACTCGCTGTTCCAGTTGGACTGGGAGCCGGTGGTTCCGTCGGCTTCGGTTGTTGGTGGGGGTTCGTGGGCGCTGGTGGGTTCGGATGTCGGGTTGGGTGAGGCGGTGGTTCGTGCGGGTGGGGTGTGTGTCCGCTATGGGGATGTCCCGGCGTTGATCAGCGCGCTCGATGTGGGGGAGGTGGTGCCGGAGACGGTGGTGTTGTTCTGCCCGACGAGGGGTGGTGAGAGTGGCCTGGTTTCTGGGGTGGGGGAGTCGCTTTCTGCTGTGCTGTCTGCGGTGCAGCGGTGGTTGGGTGAGGAGCGTTTGTTCGGGTCTCGTCTGGTGGTGGTCACTTGTGGTGCGGTTGCCACGGAGGCGGGAGAGGATGTGGCCGATCTGGTGCAGGCTCCCGTGTGGGGGCTGTTGCGGTCGGTGCAGACCGAGAATCCCGGCCGGTTCCTCCTCCTGGACCACGACCCTGACTACGACCCCGACCATGGCCAGGAGATCAGCGCCGCTGCATCCGACGCGGCGGTCCGGGCCATCGCCGCTGGTGAGGAGTCCCAGCTGGCGGTCCGGGGCGGGACCGTCCTGGTCCCGCGCTTGTCCCGCGTGGCTAAGTCCGCAGCGGACCTCGAGGCGTCTGTGCGCCTGGTCTCCGGCGGGACGGTGCTGGTGACGGGCGCGTCGGGTGTGTTGGCGGGTGTGGTGGCCCGGCATCTGGTGGTCGAGCATGGGGTGGAGCATCTGCTCCTTGCCAGTCGTAGGGGGCCGGACGCGCCAGGGGCGGCCGAGTTGGTGGCCGAGCTGGAGGCGGCCGGGGCGTCGGTCACCGTGGCGGCCTGTGATGTGGCCGACCGTGAAGCCGTACGCGAGCTGCTGGCCGCCATCCCGGCAGAGCTTCCGCTGCGAGGCGTGGTCCACACCGCGGCCGTGGTGGACGACGGCGTCGTGGAAGGGCTGACCGATGAGCGTGTTCAGCGGGTGCTGGCTCCGAAGGTGGACGCGGCCTGGCATCTGCATGAGCTGACCCGGGAC
>NZ_JAERRG010000015.1 GCF_016741935.1 Streptomyces endocoffeicus
TTCTTCAAAAAGACCCCGATGGGAATTTCATTCCCCTCGGGGTCTTTTTCGTGCCCATGTCCACTACGCCCCGGTGCGGGGCCTGTGCGGGCCTACCGGTAGAGTCATGGAGCATCATCGGCCTGTTTCTCACGGGAGGCTCCCGGGTGGAGGTACAGGAGACACGCGTCCAGACGGACCGTGTGCTCACCATCCCGAACATCCTCAGCGCGGCGCGCCTCGTCGGCGTGCCGCTTTTCCTGTGGCTGATCCTCCGGCCCGAGTTCGGCGGGCCCAACAGTGACGCCTGGGCGCTGCTGGTTCTGGCGTTGAGCGGTATCAGCGACTATCTCGACGGGAAGCTGGCCCGTCGCTGGAACCAGATCAGCAGTCTCGGCCGGCTTCTCGACCCGGCGGCCGACCGTCTGTACATACTGTCGACTCTTGTCGGTCTCACCTGGCGCGAGATCCTGCCCCTCTGGCTCACCGCGGCCCTTCTCGCGCGAGAGCTGGTCCTGCTGGTGATGGTGGGCATCCTCCGGCGTCATGGCTATCCGCCGCCCCAGGTGAACTTCCTCGGCAAGGCGGCCACCTTCAACCTGATGTATGCCTTCCCGTTGCTCCTTCTGAGTGAGGGAAGTGGCTGGCTTCACACGACCGCCGCTATTTTCGGATGGGCGTTCGCCGGATGGGGTACAACACTCTATTGGTGGGCAGGAGTCCTCTACGTGGTTCAGGTCCGCCGACTCGTCAGGGCGGACACCGCGGCCGACTGAGCTCGCCGTAGCGGCGTCCATAGAGGCCGGGGCCCGTAGCGACTTCAGGTGTAAGGGCCATCGGGCGTGCGCGGTCGGCATGACCGTCGTCTCTTCAAGGAGGACGCTTCCGATATGAAGGCCGTCGTGATGGCAGGGGGCGAGGGGACTCGTCTGCGCCCGATGACCTCGACCATGCCCAAACCGCTGCTGCCCGTGGCCAATCGGCCGATCATGGAACATGTGCTGCGGCTGCTCAAGCGGCATGGTCTCAGCGAGACCGTGGTGACAGTCCAGTTCCTCGCCTCCCTCGTCAAGAACTACTTCGGTGACGGCGAGGAGCTCGACATGGAGCTCACGTACGCGAATGAGGAGAAGCCACTCGGCACCGCCGGAAGCGTCAAGAACGCGGAGGAAGCACTCAAGGACGACACCTTCCTTGTGATCTCGGGTGATGCCCTGACGGATTTCGACCTCACGGATCTGATCAATTTCCATAAGGAAAAGGGCGCCCTTGTCACCGTCTGCTTGACCCGCGTTCCCAATCCGCTCGAGTTCGGTATCACCATCGTCGACGAGGGCGGAAAGGTCGAGCGCTTCCTGGAGAAGCCCACTTGGGGCCAGGTCTTCTCGGATACCGTCAACACCGGCATCTATGTCATGGAGCCGGAGGTCTTCGACTATGTCGATCCCGATGTCCCGGTCGACTGGTCCGGAGATGTCTTCCCCCAGCTGATGAAGGAGGGCAAGCCCATCTTCGGCTATGTCGCCGAGGGCTACTGGGAGGACGTCGGGACCCATGAGAGTTATGTGAAGGCCCAGGCGGACGTTCTCGAGGGCAAGGTCGATGTCGAGCTCGACGGATTCGAGATCTCGCCCGGTGTATGGGTCGCCGAAGGGGCGGATGTGCATCCGGAGGCCGTGCTCCGCGGTCCGCTCTACATCGGCGACTACGCCAAGGTGGAGGCCGGTACCGAGATCCGTGAGCACACCGTCGTCGGCTCCAATGTCGTGGTGAAGAGCGGCGCCTTCCTCCACAAGGCGGTGGTGCACGACAATGTGTACGTCGGCCAGCAGAGCAATCTGCGCGGCTGTGTCATCGGCAAGAACACCGACATCATGCGTGCCGCCCGGATCGAGGACGGGGCCGTGATCGGCGATGAGTGCCTGATCGGCGAGGAGTCGATCGTCCAGGGCAATGTCCGGGTCTATCCGTTCAAGACCATCGAGGCGGGCGCGTTCGTCAACACCTCGGTGATCTGGGAGTCCCGGGGGCAGGCCCATCTGTTCGGCGCCCGCGGCGTCTCCGGCATCCTCAATGTGGAGATCACCCCGGAGCTCGCGGTGCGGCTCGCCGGGGCGTATGCGACGACGCTCAAGAAGGGCTCGACGGTCACCACGGCGCGTGACCACTCCAGGGGCGCGCGGGCGCTCAAGCGGGCGATGATCTCCGCCCTCCAGACCAGCGCCATCGACGTACGGGACCTGGAGAACGTGCCGCTGCCGGTGGCCCGGCAGCAGACCGCGCGCGGCAGCGCCGGCGGCTTCATGATCCGGACCTCGCCCGGGGTGCCCGACTCGGTCGACATCATGTTCTTCGATGAGCGGGGCGCCGATCTCTCCGCGGGCGGTCAGCGGAAGCTGGACCGGGTGTACGCCCGCCAGGAGTACCGCAGGGCGTTCCCGGGCGAGATCGGTGACCTCAGCTTCCCGTCGAGCGTCTTCGACTCGTACACGGGCTCGCTGGTGCGCGCCGTGGACATCAGCGGTATCGCCGAGGCCGGGGTGAAGGTCGTCGTGGACGCGGCCAACGGCAGCGCCGGACTGGTGCTCCCCAGCCTGCTGGGCCGGCTCGGGGTGGACGCGCTGACCATCAACCCGGGCCTGGACGAGTCGCGTCCGACGGAGACCGCCGACGCCCGCCGGTCGGGGCTGGCCCGGCTCGGCGAGATCGTCGCCTCCGCGCGTGCCGCGTTCGGAGTGCGGTTCGACCCGGTCGGTGAGCGGTTCTCGCTGGTCGACGAGCGCGGCCGCATCGTGGAGGACGACCGGGCGCTGCTGGTGATGCTGGACCTGGTGGCCGCGGAGCGGCGGAGCGGGCGGGTGGCGCTTCCGGTGACCACGACCCGTATCGCCGAGCAGGTGGCGGCGTACCACGGCACACAGGTGGAGTGGACGACCACCGCGGCGGACGATCTGACCCGGGTCGCCCGGTCGGAGTCGACCATCTTCGGAGGCGACGGGCGCGGCGGGTTCATCATCCCCGAGTTCAGCAGCGTCTTCGACGGTACGGCCGCCTTCGTCCGGCTGATCGGGTTGGTGGCGCGCACTCAGCTGACGCTGAGTCAGATCGATGCGAGGATTCCGCGGGCGCATGTCCAGCGGCGTGACCTGGCCACCCCCTGGGCGGTCAAGGGCCTGGTCATGCGGCATGTGGTGGAGGCCGCGGGGGACCGTTCCGTGGACACCACCGACGGGGTGCGGGTCGTGGAGACCGACGGCCGATGGGTCATGGTGCTGCCCGACCCGGCCGAGGCCGTCACCCATCTGTGGGCGGAGGGCCCGGACGACGCGTCCGCGCAGGCCCTGCTGGACGAATGGTCCAGCGTCGTGGACAGCGCGGGGCGCTGATCCCGGGGCCGCCCGAGCACGTCTGAGCGCGTAGGGCCGCCGTCCCGAGGTCCCGGATCCGGCACGCCGGAGGGGCCATTCGGTGGCGGCGGCCCCCACGTGCGACGATGTGCGGCATGTCGCAGCAGCCCCCCGTTCGGAGCACAGCATCGCCGCGCCCGCGCCCGCGCCTCGACGCGTCCATGTCGCTGCTGACCAATGTGATGGACCACAGCCTTGACGACGGCTACGCCGAGGCCGCCGCGCGGCGTGGGGAGACCGGTCGCTCGGGCCTGCCGCGCACCGTGCGGGCCAAATTGGGGCTGGCCTTCGGTCTCGTCCTGGTCGCGGTCGTCATCACCATCGGGGCAGCCGAGGCGCGGATATCGGCGCCGACGCTGGCCAAGGAGCGGGGAGAGCTGATCGACCGCATCGAGACGGGGAACTCGAACGCGGACAAGCTCGCCCGGGGCGTGGACAAGCTCCGGGGCGAGGTCGGGGAGAAGCAGCGGCAGGCACTGGAGAAGCACGGCGGGGCCAGGGCCGATCTGGTGGCGCTGCTCTCGGGGGCCAACGAGGTGACGGGCCCCGGGGTGAAGCTGGTGGTCGACGACGCCAAGGGCGCGGCGGGCAGCGGCGGGGGACCACGGGAGAGCGCGGACTTCTCCGACACCGGCCGGGTGCGCGACCACGATATGCAGCGTGTCGTCAACGGCCTGTGGGAGTCGGGCGCGGAGGCCGTCTCGATCAACGGGCAGCGGCTGACGGCGCTCTCGGCGATCAGGGCCGCGGGAGACGCCATACTGGTCGACAACAAGCCGCTGGCGCCGCCGTATACGGTGCTCGCGGTGGGGGACGGGCGGCGGCTGAGCACCGCTTTCCAGAACAGTGCGGACGGACAGTACCTGCATGTACTGCAGCAGAACTATGACATCCGTACGAGCATTTCCGCCCAGGACTCGCTCCGGCTTCCGGCCGCGCCGAGCCTGATCGTACGCACCGCGGAACCGATAGCCGGTGGCTCCGGCAAGGGTGACGCCGACACAGGGAAGGGCACATCGTGATCGCCGTATTGGGGCTCATCGTGGGAGTCGTGGTGGGACTTGTGGTCCGACCCGTGGTGCCGACGGTGGTCGAGCCCTATCTGCCGATCGCCGTCGTGGCGGCACTCGACGCGGTCTTCGGGGGCTTCCGGGCGATGCTGGACGGGATCTTCGACGACAAGGTCTTCGTCGTATCGTTCCTGTCCAATGTGGTGGTGGCCGCACTGATCGTCTTCCTCGGTGACAAGCTGGGCGTCGGTGCCCAGCTGTCGACGGGAGTCGTGGTCGTGCTCGGTATCCGGATCTTCTCCAACGCGGCCGCGATCCGCCGCCATGTGTTCCGGGCGTGAGGCCGATGACGACCGACGACACCCCGGAGAAGCCCGACAGGGCACAGTCGGCCGAAAACCGACCGCAGGCCGACACGCCGCGAGGACCGGTCGACACGCCGCGGCAGCCGGTCGAAACGTCGCGGCAGTCCGCCGACACGCCGCGACAGGAGCCGGCCGACACGCCGCGGCAGTCGGCCGACACGCCGCCTCCGGCCGAGAGGGACGCGAAGGCCGAGCAGCCCGCGAAGGCCGGGCGAGCGGCGAAGGGTGAAACGGCCGAGAAGGCCGCTGAGCCGCCCAGGCGGTCTCCCGAGCCGCCGCGTCGGCCGGAGACGCCCGAGCGGCCCGCGCGCCCCGGGGAGCCCCGCGAGCGGGTCGAGCCGAAGCGGGCCGAGCCCAAGCGGCCGTCGGCGGCCGGACCGCCGCGCCCGGGCGCCCCGTCGCCCGTCCGGAAGCCCGAGCGCCGTGACGCGCCGGCGACGCCCGCGGAGCGGCCGGGCCGGCCCGCCACGCCCCCGCCGGGCGGCTTCAAGGACCTCGCGCTCAGGACGCCCCTGCCCAAGGCCGTACTGCCCGAGGCCCTGCCGCCGCAGGCCCAGGGCCGGTCCGTCACGGCGGACACGCCCGGGGCGCGTGCCGAGGGCCCCGGGCCCGCCGACGGGTCCCGGAGCGGTCCCGGAGAGCGTGTGGGGCCCGCTCCCCGCCCCGGGGGCCCCGGGTCCGAGCGGGGGTCGGCGGACGCCCTGACCGGTCGCCAGCGGCTGGTGAAGGGCGTATGGCCGCCGCGGCTCACCCGTGCGCAGCTGATCGTCGCCCTGCTGCTCTTCGGCCTCGGCCTGGGTCTCGCCATCCAGGTGCGGTCGACCAACGAGAGCAGCGTGCTGCGCGGCGCCCGGCAGGAGGACCTGGTCCGGATCCTCGACGAGCTGGACTCCCGGACCCAGCGGCTCCAGGACGAGAAGCGCCGCCTGGAGAACCAGCGCACCGAGCTGGAGAACAGCTCGGACCAGGCCGAGGAGGCCCGGAAGCAGACGCTTCAGAAGGAGCAGCAGCTGGGCGTGCTCGCGGGTACGGTGGCAGCACAGGGTCCTGGTATCACGATCACCATCGACGACTCCCGGGGCTCCGTGGAGTCGGACATGCTGCTCGACACGGTCCAGGAGCTGCGCGCGGCGGGCGCCGAGGCGATCCAGATCGGCAAGGTACGCGTGGTCGCCGGCACCTACTTCTCGGACAGCGGTGGCGCGATCCGGATCGATGGACGGAAAGTGACGCGACCGTATGTTGTGAAGGTGATCGGCAAGCCGGAGGATCTGGAGCCGGCCCTGAACATCCCGGGCGGGGTGGTGCAGAGCCTGGAGAAGGAGCAGGCCACAGTGTCCGTGCAGCGGGACAAGAAGGTCGTTGTGGATGCCTTGCGATCGGCGAGGCGGCCTGACTACGCTCGGTCGTCATCACGGTGAGGCGGTTCGAAATGAGGGTCTCTCGGGGAGACCATGTGGACGCGGGGGGTCAACGCACCAGAAGATCCGCGCGTGGTGGAAACTGTCTGGTGGTCACGGACGTTGTGAGGATGTCCGGACCGTCTGGTGTGTGCATCGAGGGTTTGTCCTGCCCCACGGGCGGGTCTGTTTCAGTCAAGGGGAATCGCCCGTGAAGTTGTTCGGGAAGTTGTTCGGTAAGAGTGCCCGCCAGGATGGCGGCAGCAGCACCGCTCGCCACCGCGCCTCGCGTGCCGCGGAGGAGAGCGGAGGGGGAACCGGGGAGCGCCCGCTCTTCCGTGACCAGGTCGGCGGGCAGGGCGCGTCTGTTGACCCCTCCGCGGCCGGGCCCATAGGTTTCGGGGACCCATCGGCCGCTCACAGTGGTGGAGGGCCCGGTTTGCCGGTCTGTCAGCGGTGTGGCCACCGGAACGCGGAGGCCAGCCGGTTCTGCTCCAATTGCGGTGCCCCGCTGCGGGGCGGCACGCCCGAGCGTGCCTCGGAGACCACTTCGACCATTTCGATCTCGGGTCTCGAGGCGTACGACTCCGAGGTGACCGGGCAGACGCCGCTGCCGTCACTCAGCCCGGAGGCGCAGGCCGCCGTCGAGGCGCTGCCCCTGGGGTCGGCCCTGCTGGTGGTCCGCCGCGGGCCGAATTCCGGCAGCCGCTTCCTGCTGGACAGTGATGTCACCACGGCGGGCCGTCACCCGCAGAGCGACATCTTCCTGGACGATGTGACGGTCTCCCGCCGCCATGTGGAATTCCGCCGCGGCCAGGACGGCAGCTTCACCGTCTCGGACGTCGGCAGCCTCAACGGGACGTATGTCAACCGGGAGCAGATCGACGCGCCGGTGGTCCTGGTCAGTGGGGACGAGGTGCAGATCGGTAAGTACCGGCTGGTCTTCTACCCGAGCCAGCGGGGCGTCGGCATCTGACCCGTCAGGGGAGGTCCATGCTTCAGACACCGTCGGGCGGTGCCGATACCGGCACCGCCCCCGCGGGCAGCCGGTCGATGAGCATCGGCACCGTGCTGAATCTGTTGCGGGACGAGTTCCCCGAGGTCACCATCTCCAAGATCCGCTTCTTGGAGTCGGAGGGGCTGGTGGAGCCGCGGCGGACGCCGTCCGGCTACCGCAAATTCAGCCAGCAGGATGTGGAGCGGCTCGGCCATATCCTCCGGATGCAGCGTGACCACTACCTGCCGCTCAAGGTCATCCGGGAGCATCTGGAGGCCCTGGAGCGGGGCGAGCCGTTGCAGCTTCCTGCCGCTTCGCAGGGAGCTCAGCAGCCCGGGTCGCTCGACGGCGGCCCCGGCGCGGCCCCGGACGGCCCCACGGCCGCCCGGGTCGGCCGTGCCGAGCTGCTGGCAACGGCCGAGGTCAGCGAGGCGGAGCTGGCCGAATGGGAGTCGTACGGACTGCTCGCGCCGACCGCGGACGGCGGGTACGACATCGAGGCGGTGACCGTCGCCCGGCTCATCGCCGAACTCGGTCGTTTCGGCCTGGAACCACGTCATCTGCGAATCATGAAAGCCTCCGCCGAGCGCGAGGCCGGAATGGTCGAGCAGGTGGTCGCCCCGCTGCGGTTGCATAGAAATCCGCAGACCAGAGCGCATGCGGAGGCCAGTGTGCGGGAGCTCGCCACGCTCTCCGTACGGCTGCACGCGGCCCTGGTGCGATCGGCTCTGAGGGTCCAGGAGCGGTGACCGACCGGGCCCCGACTATCCAAACCGGCCGGGCACGTCCTAGGGTTGCTGTGTGAACGAGCTCGACGTCGTGGGTGTCCGGGTGGAAATGCCCTCCAACCAACCGATCGTGCTCCTGCGTGAAGTGGGAGGCGACCGCTACCTCCCCATCTGGATCGGACCAGGTGAGGCGACCGCGATCGCCTTCGCTCAGCAGGGCATGGCTCCGGCGCGCCCGCTGACCCATGATCTTTTCAAAGACGTACTCGAAGCGGTCGGCCAGCAGCTCACGGAGGTCCGGATCACGGATCTGCGCGAGGGGGTCTTCTACGCGGAGCTGGTCTTCGCCAGCGGCGTGGAGGTCAGCGCCCGGCCGTCCGACGCCATAGCGCTCGCGCTGCGCACCGGAACGCCGATCTACGGCAGCGACGGCGTGCTGGACGACGCCGGTATCGCGATCCCGGACGAGCAGGAGGACGAGGTGGAGAAGTTCCGCGAGTTCCTCGACCAGATCTCGCCCGAGGACTTCGGAACCAGCAGCCAGTGAACCGTATGCCGGTCCTCGCGCGCGCATTCGAGTAGCCTTTCCCGGACGAGGGACACGGGAAACCACCCTTAGGGTGATTATCACTCGGCGTGCCGAGTGTGGCGATCGTTGACGCACCCCGGGTGACTGCCTACCTTCAAGATGGCAGGTCGAGGACGGAGGTCGGCGTGAGAAGCACCGGCGACGGCACGGCGGCCGGAGGTCCGTATGCGCTCCAGGGGAGCGCATCGGCCGATCCGGCATTGAAGGCTCGGGTCGCGGCACAGGCCGCACCGCCGCGTGAGCCCGCCGCAGGGGGGACGGAGCGGATCGGATACCGCGGACCCACTGCGTGTGCGGCCGCGGGCATCACCTATCGCCAGCTGGACTACTGGGCGCGTACCGGGCTGGTGGAGCCGAGCGTCCGGCCGGCGTACGGCTCGGGCAGCCAGCGGCTCTACAGCTTTCGGGACGTGGTCGTCCTCAAGATCGTGAAGCGGCTGCTGGACACCGGGGTGTCGCTCCAGAACATCCGGGCGGCGGTGGTGCACCTGCGTGCCAGGGAGCTCGACGACCTGGCCCAGATGACGCTGATGAGCGACGGTGCGACCGTCTACGAGTGCACCTCGCCCGATGAGGTCGTGGACCTCCTCCAGGGCGGCCAGGGCGTCTTCGGGATCGCCGTGGGCGTCGTCTGGCGGGATGTGGAGAGCGCGCTGTCCCAGCTGCACGGCGAGCGGGTGGACACCGGCGAGACGCTGGTCCGGCACAACCCGACCGACGAGCTCGCGGCGCGCCGCAACCGGGCGGGTTAACACCGTCGGGCGCCCCGGTGGTGAACCGAGTGGCGCCCCCGGGCCCGCCCCCGGCCGTTGATGCCGCCCCATTGTCAGTGGTGTGCGGCAGCATCGGAGGGGTGAGGGGTGCGCCGACGATTCTCCATCTGGACATGGACGCCTTCTACGCCTCGGCGGAGCAGGCGGCCAAGCCCAGCCTGCGCGGAAAGCCGGTGATCGTGGGGGGCCTGGGGCCGCGTGGTGTGGTGGCCACGGCCTCGTACGAGGCCCGGGTGTTCGGGGTGCACTCCGCGATGGCGATGGCCCAGGCCCGCCGCCTGTGCCCGAACGCGGCGTTCCTCATCCCCCGCTTCGCGCTCTACCGCAAGGTGAGCGACGCGGTCATGGCCCTGCTGCACACGCTGTCGCCGCTGGTGGAGCCGCTGAGCCTGGACGAGGCGTTCGTCGATCTGGAGGCGGGCGGCACCGAACCCACCGTGGAGGCGGCGCGCGCCGTGGCGGAGCGGCTGCGGGCCGACATCAAGGCGGTCACCGGGCTGACCGGATCGGTGGGGCTCGCCGGATCCAAGATGCTCGCCAAGATCGGTTCGGAGCAGGCCAAGCCGGACGGTCTGGTGGTCATCGAGCCCGGGACGGAGCGTGATCTGCTCGGCCCGATGTCGGTGCGGACGCTCCCGGGCGTCGGTCCCGCCACGGCGGAGACGCTGCGCCGGGCCGGGATCCACACCGTGGCCGAGACCCGGGAGGCGGGCGAGGCCGAGCTGGTGCGGCTGCTGGGGCGGGCTCACGGCGCGTCGCTGTTCCTGATGGCCGAGGGACGGGACGAGCGGCCCGTCGTCGCCGAGCGGGACGCCAAGTCCATCTCGGTCGAGGACACCTTCGACGTCGACCTCACCGACCGCACCCGGGTGCAGCTGGAGATCGCGCGGCTCGCCGACCGCTGTGTGCGGCGGCTGCGCGAGGCGGGCCGCTCCGGGCGGACGGTCGTGATCAAGGTGCGGCGGTACGACTTCTCCACGCTCACCCGTTCGGAGACCCTGCGCGGGCCGACCGACGACCCGGCGGTGGTGCGCGAGGCCGCGGCGCGGCTGATCGACGGGGTGGACACCACGGCGGGTGTCCGGCTGCTGGGGGTCGGCGTCAGCGGTCTGGCGGACTACACGCAGGAGGATCTCTTCGCACAGGCCGCCCAGGCCGCGCAAGCCGCCCAGGCCGCGCAAGCGGCTCAGACCGCTGACGCCGCTCATGAGGCCGTGGGGGACGCCGGACGCCCGCCGGGCCCCGAGAGGCCGGAGCCCGTGGGAGAGGCCGCGGGAGAGGCTTCTGAGGACGCTGAGAAGCCGCGACGCTGGCTCCCGGGCTCCGATGTACGGCACGCCGAGTACGGGGCGGGCTGGGTGCAGGGGAGCGGAGTGGGCCGGGTCACCGTGCGCTTCGAGGAGCCGTGGTCGCCGCCGGGCCGGGTGCGGACGTTCCCCGTGGACGACCCGGCGCTGCAGCCTGCCGACCCGCTGCCGCTGCTGCGCCCGGACGCGGATGCCGGCGCTGAAGCGGCCGAGGTCCCGTCCGGGCAGGACCCGGAGTCCGGTGGTGGGTCCGAGCGCGGGCCCGAGCCCGGCCGGGGGCGGGGTCAGCCCGTGACGTCCAGGCCGTAGTGGTGGTAGAGCTGAAGCTCCTGCTCGGGGGAGAGGTGGCGGCCCACCCCGAAGTCCGGGGCGTCCTTGATCAGCGACCGGTCGTACGGCACCCGCAGGGTGTCGCCGACGACCTCGCTCGGTTCGAGCGGTACGAAGACGTCCCGGCTGAACAGCCCGGTGCGTACCGCCGCCCATTCGGGCTCGCCGGTCGCGTCGTCGAGATAGACCTCGTCCACGGTGCCGATCTTGGCGCCCTCGCGGTCGAATGCCTTGCGGCCGATCAGGGTCCGCGGGTCGATATCGGTCTGCACGCTCTCTCCCACAGGTGGCAAACAGATGACAAGCAAGTGGCAAGTGCCCATTGCTCCCTACAAAAAGCCACATCGCCGCACTCGGCCACTCGAACGCCCGCGGCCGTCCCCCGCGGCAGACGCGACCGTCCCCCGCGGCAGAACCGCTGGTACGCTGACTGTGGCTGCAGACCCCGTGCGGGAGAGTCCTCCGCCGACGCTGTCGGAGGCGCCGAAGGAGCAAACCCTCCCCGGAATCTCTCAGGCACACGTACCGTGCGGGTGAGGTCACTCTGGAAAGCAGGGCGGGCCACGGGCGAGCAGAGTTCCGGAACCCCTCCTCACCGACGGTGAAAACCGGTCAGGCGGTATGTGGGCCGGTGAAGCTCTCAGGTTGAGATGACAGAGGGGGAGGCCGTCCGGGCACCCGAGCCGCGGTGCCCCTCGTAGGTCGTCACAGACCAGGAGGCCCCCGCAGATGACCGCCAATCGCATCGCACTCTCCGACTTGGAATCCAGTACTCCGTTCGAGCGGCGTCACATCGGCCCGGACGGCGAGGCACAGGCCAAGATGCTCGCCCAGGTCGGCTTCGGCTCGCTGGACGAGCTCACCGAGGCAGCCGTACCGGACGTCATCAAGAGCACCGGGGCGCTGGACGCCCTGCCGTCGGCCCGCAGCGAGCCGGAGGTCCTCGCCGAGCTGCGCGCGCTCGCCGACCGCAACCAGGCGCTGCCGTCGATGATCGGCCTCGGCTACTACGGCACCCACACCCCGCCGGTGATCCTGCGCAATGTGCTGGAGAACCCCGCCTGGTACACCGCGTACACGCCCTACCAGCCGGAGATCTCCCAGGGCCGGCTCGAGGCGCTGCTGAACTTCCAGACCGTCGTCGCCGATCTGACCGGGCTGCCCACGGCCGGTTCCTCGCTGCTGGACGAGGCCACCGCGGCCGCCGAGGCGATGGCGCTGTCGCGGCGCGTCGGCAAGGTCAAGGAGGGCGTCTTCCTGATCGACGCCGACTGTCTGCCGCAGACCACCGCGGTCATACGGACCCGCGCCGAGCCGACCGGTGTCGAGGTCCTCGTCGCCGACCTGGCCGAGGGCATCCCGGACGAGATCGCCGAGCGCGGGGTCTTCGGCGTGCTGCTGCAGTACCCGGGCGCCTCCGGCGCGGTGCGCGATCCGCGCCCGGTCATCGAGCGCGCCCATGAGCTGGGCGCCGTCGTCACCGTCGCCGCCGATCTGCTCGCGCTCACCCTGCTCACCTCGCCCGGCGAACTGGGCGCGGACATCGCGGTGGGCAGCAGCCAGCGGTTCGGCGTCCCGATGGGCTTCGGCGGACCGCACGCCGGTTTCATGGCGGTGCGCGACGCCTACGCCCGCAACCTCCCCGGCCGGCTGGTCGGGGTCTCGGTGGACGCCGACGGCGACAAGGCGTACCGGCTGGCGCTGCAGACCCGTGAGCAGCACATCCGCCGGGAGAAGGCCACCAGCAACATCTGCACCGCTCAGGTGCTGCTGGCCGTGATGGCCGGGATGTACGCCGTCTACCACGGCCCGGACGGACTCGCGGCGGTCGCCCGCCGCACCCACCGCTACGCCTCCGTGCTCGCCGAGGGGCTGCGGGCCGGTGGCGTCGAGGTGGTGCACGGCGCGTTCTTCGACACCCTCACCGCGCGGGTGCCGGGCCGGGCCGCCGAGGTCGTCGCCGCGGCCCGCGAGGCGGGGGTCAACCTCCGGCTGACCGACGCCGACCACGTCGGCATCGCCTGCGACGAGACCACCGGCCGCGCGCAGCTCGCCGCCGTATGGTCCGCCTTCGGGGTGGACGGCGGCAACGGCGACGCCTCCGGGATCCCCGGGATCGACGAGCTGGACGCCTCGGCGCCGGACGCGCTGCCCGCGACCCTGCTGCGCCAGGACGGCTATCTGGCCCACCCGGTCTTCCACCAGCACCGCTCCGAGACCGCGATGCTGCGCTATCTGCGGCGCCTGGCCGACCGGGACTACGCCCTGGACCGGGGCATGATCCCGCTGGGCTCCTGCACCATGAAGCTCAACGCGACCACCGAGATGGAGCCGGTCACCTGGCCCGAGTTCGGCGCGCTGCACCCCTTCGCACCGGCCGAGCAGGCCCAGGGCTATCTGACCCTGATCCGTGAGCTGGAGGAGCGGCTGGCCGAGGTCACCGGCTATGACAAGGTCTCGCTGCAGCCGAACGCGGGGTCCCAGGGCGAGCTCGCCGGACTGCTGGCGGTGCGCGCCTACCACCGGGCCAACGGGGACACCCAGCGCACCGTCTGCCTGATCCCGTCCTCCGCGCACGGCACCAACGCCGCCAGCGCCGTGATGGCCGGTATGAAGGTCGTCGTGGTCAAGACCGGCCAGGACGGCGAGGTGGACACCGACGACCTGCGCGCCAAGATCGAGCAGTACGGCGACCAGCTGGCCGTCCTGATGGTCACCTACCCCTCCACCCACGGGGTGTTCGAGGAGCACATCACGGAGATCTGCGCGACCGTGCACGACGCGGGCGGCCAGGTCTACGTGGACGGCGCCAACCTCAACGCGCTGGTCGGGCTCGCCGAGCCCGGCCGGTTCGGCGGCGATGTCTCGCATCTGAACCTGCACAAGACCTTCTGCATCCCGCACGGCGGCGGCGGCCCCGGCGTCGGCCCGATCGCGGTGCGCGAGCATCTGGCGCCCTACCTCCCCAACCATCCGCTGCAGCCCGCCGCCGGACCGGCCACCGGCGTCGGCCCGGTCTCGGCCGCGCCGTGGGGCTCCGCGGGGATCCTGCCGATCTCGTGGGCGTACATCCGGCTGATGGGTGCCGAGGGGCTGCGCCGCGCGACCCAGGTCGCGGTGCTCGGCGCCAACTACGTCGCCAAGCGCCTCGAGCCGCACTACCCGGTGCTCTACACCGGCCCCGGCGGCCTGGTGGCCCATGAGTGCATCGTGGATCTGCGTCCGCTGACCAAGGCCACCGGTGTGACCGTGGACGATGTGGCCAAGCGCCTGATCGACTACGGCTTCCACGCGCCGACGATGTCGTTCCCGGTGGCCGGGACGCTGATGATCGAGCCGACCGAGAGCGAGGATCTGGCGGAGCTGGACCGGTTCTGCCAGGCGATGATCGCCATCCGGGCCGAGATCGAGAAGGTCGGCTCCGGCGAGTGGGCCAAGGAGGACAATCCGCTGCGGAACGCCCCGCATACGGCGGCGTCGCTGACCGCGGAGTGGGACCACCCGTACTCCCGGGAGGAAGCGGTCTTCCCGGCCGGGGTCTCGGCGGCCGACAAGTACTGGCCGCCGGTGCGGCGGATCGACGGGGCCTACGGGGACCGTAACCTCGTCTGCTCCTGCCCGCCGCTGGAGTCCTACGAGGGCTGAGAGGCCTTGAGCCCGGCGATGCGTCAGTGGGGCCGGTTCGGCGAATGCGCCGGGCCGGCCCCTGATAGTTACGTGCCGTCGACGGCGGAGGTCAGGCCGCGGTGACGACGTGCTCGGAACCCAGCGGTCGGCATGGTGCGATCACACGCCCGTCCGGCAGCAGCTCACCGGTGTCCTCGAAAAGCAGGACGCCGTTGCACAGCAGGCTCCATCCCTGCTCCGGGTGGTGCGCCACGAGATGGGCGGCCTCCCGGTCGGCGGAGTCGGCTGACGGGCAGGGTGGTTGATGCTGGCACATGACAGGGTTCTTTCGCTGCGGAGTGGTGAAGGTCCTGCGGCTCGCTGCGGCGTTCATGGCCGCCCCCCGTGGTTGAGTCGGTCGATTGCTCCAGTGTTGCCCTGCGGCCTGGAATCCGCAGGGATTTCGCGGTACCGGTCTCGCTAGATAATGACGCATCACCCGTCCGGACGGTTCATCGCGGCCGGACTGTTACGAGGATGCTGCGGAGCGCCCCGTGACCCGGCGGTCACGGGGCGCTCCCAATCTGATGAAGGACCAGGTCAGACAGGTGAGCCAAGCAAGGGAGCCCGGGTCAGCCGATGGGTGAGGACGGGCAGCAGATCTGTTGCGCGGTGCGCCCGGTGGGCCGCGATACCGGGTGGGGCCGGGGCGAGCGGCACCAGCAGGTCCCCGGCGCCGAGGCCGCCTTCGGCGCCGTCCGCGGTCAGGTCGCCGTGCAGCCAGAGCGTGACCATGTAGAGCTCGGGGATGGACAGCAGCCGCGGCTGATACGCCGAGGGCAGTGACTCGGCCTCGCTCAGGGCGAGTTCGGCCGAGCTGACGTAGGGGCCCTCGGAGAAGTGCGAGAAGGCCCAGCCGTCGGCGGTGAGCATCGCCTCGGCGGCGGCCACCGTAAGGTCGCCGTCGCGGATCAGGAATCGCCAGCCGGTGAGCCGGGTGCGCGGCGGGGCGTCGGGGGCGGTGATGTCGTCCAGGACATGGACGGGGAGCGGAAGTTCGGGTTGGAAGGGGCCGGTGAGCGTGGAGAGCACGGGGGTGCGGGCCTCGCGGACGGCGGTGGGGGAGTCAAGGGCCGTGAGGACGCTGCGCAGGGCGGGCGCGGGGGCCTGGGGCACATGCAGCGGCATGGTGGGTCGCCTCTCGCTTTGAAGACACGGTGAAGCGATAGCGGGCCGGGTTTGGGCGGCGCTGTCGGTGGAACACGGGTCAGAGGGGAGCCGGAACAGACCGTTCGGGCGTTATCTCTCTGCCTCGTTAGCCGAGTTTATACGACAAGTGTTCCCGTTGTGTTTCGTCTAGCCGCTGCCGATATCGCCGACAAGAGGATATCCGGACCCCGGGAACGCGGGGATTTTCCCCGATTCAGTGCCAGATGAACGGATATGACCTGGCATTTTGAGGCCCGCGCGGTAGGCTGGAACTCGCTGGTCCATTTCCCCAGCGCAATGCGCAGTTTCACAGAGCCTACCGGCTGGGTGGGGATCGCGGGGCGTTATCGATCACATTGGTGGGCATCATCGAGCGTGGTGTGCACACGCCCGGCGCCGATGATCCACTCAGAGGAGGGACGCTTCGATGGGGGAGAAGCTCATAGCCGGTGAGTTCGACCCGTCCGGCCGGCGACGGCAGCGCGTCCGGTTGCGACAGTGCCTCGACGGGCTGGGCCGGCTCCTGGCCGACAAGCGATTCGACCGCCCGAAGAATCTGATGGGGCTGGAGATCGAGCTGAATCTCGCCGGGGCCGACGGGCTGCCGAGGATGATGAACGCGGAGGTTCTGGAGCGCATCGGGAGTCATGATTTCCAGACCGAACTCGGGCAGTGCAATCTTGAAGTAAACATCGTGCCCCACCGTTTGCACGGACGCGTTCTCGATCAGCTCTCCGAAGAGCTCCGAACCGGTTTGTCATATGCCGACCGCAAGGCGCGGGAAGTGTCTTCCGAGATCGTGATGATCGGAATTCTGCCAACTCTCGCCGCGGACGATCTGGGATCCACGAACCTCTCCTATGACGACCGTTACAAACTTCTCAATGAGCAGATGCTGGCCGCCCGTGGTGAGGATTTCCTCATCGACATCGAGGGCCGGGAGCGATTCACCTACGCCAGCTCCTCCATCGCCCCCGAGGCGGCCTGCACCTCCGTCCAGCTCCATCTGCAGGTCACCCCGGGCCGCTTCGCGGACGCGTGGAACGCGGCGCAGGCGGTGGCCGCCGTGCAGATCGCGGTGGGCGCCAACTCCCCCTTCGTCTTCGGCCACGAGGTGTGGCGCGAATCCCGGCCGCCGCTGTTCCTCCAGGCCACCGATGTGCGCCCGCCGGAGATCGCCGCCCAGGGGGCGCGCCCGCGCACCTGGTTCGGCGAGCGCTGGATCGACTCCGCCTACGAGCTGTTCGAGGAGAATCTGCGCTACTTCCCGCCGCTGCTCTCCACCGGCGAGGACGAGGACCCGCTGCGGGCGCTGGACGAGGGCGGGGTGCCCGAGCTCCAGGAACTGGCGCTGCACAACGGCACGATCTACCGCTGGAACCGGCCCGTCTACGACGTCGTGGACGGTGTGCCGCATCTGCGCGTGGAGAACCGCGTGCTCCCGGCCGGGCCCACCGTCACCGATGTCATCGCCAATGCCGCCTTCTACTACGGGCTGGTCAGGGCGCTGGCCGAGGAGTCCCGTCCGGTGTGGACGAGGCTGCCGTTCGCGGCCGCCGCGGCCAACTTCGAGGCGGCCTGCCGGCATGGCATCGACGCCGTCCTGCAGTGGCCCAAATCCGGCCGTTCGGCGTCCCTGACCCGCACCTCCGCCGTACGGCTGGTCCGCGAGGAACTGCTGCCGCTCGCCGCGTCCGGCCTCGACTCCTGGGGCGTGGAGCCCGCCGACCGCGACCGCTACCTCGGCGTGATCGAGGAGCGCTGCAAGCTGGGGGTCAACGGCGCGTCCTGGCAGGCGGCCACCTACCACCGGGCGCTGGGCGGCGGACTGGACCGGGAAGCCGCCCTCGCGGCGATGACCCGCCGCTACTGCGCCCTGATGCGGACCGACGCACCGGTGCACACCTGGCCCACCGATCTCTCCGGGTGACGCCCCCACCGTGGACCATGACCCCGTATTGTCCGGTGAACGGGGCGGGTGCACCGATGAGGCGGAGAGACGGAAGTGGGGACAGGAGTGCGGTCACAGGCGCGGGGCGCGGAGCTGCCCGTGGTCGAGGACGGGCTCTCGCGGCGGATGCTGCGCAATGAGACGCTGCTCGTGCTGGCGCTGTCCCTGGGCGCGAGCGGGCTGTCCGCGCTGATCAGCTTTATCGGCTCGGTGACCAAACCGGGCGGGCTGAAGGACCAGGCGGCCAATCTCAACTCGTCCGCGGCGCCGGGGCGGCCCTGGCTGGATCTCGCCTGGCAGCTGTTCGGCATCACCACCGCGCTGGTGCCGGTCGCGCTCGTGGCCCATCTGCTGCTGCGCGAGGGCGCCGGGCTGCGGGTGATCGGCTTCGACCGCGACCGGCCCCGGTTCGACCTGGCGTGGGGCGCCGCGATCGCGGCCGCGATCGGCGGCACCGGGCTGCTGCTGTACCTCGGGGCGCGGGCCGCCGGGGGCAATCTGACGGTGGTGCCCGAGTCGCTGCCCGACGTCTGGTGGAAGATCCCCGTACTGATCGCCTCCGCCGTGCAGAACGCGGTGCTGGAGGAGGTGGTCGTGGTCGGCTATCTGCTGCGCAGGCTCGGGCAGTTGGGCTGGACCCCGATGGCCGCCCTGCTGGCCGGCTCGGTGCTGCGCGGCTCGTACCACCTCTACCAGGGGATCGGCGGCTTCTTCGGCAATATGGCGATGGGCGTGGTCTTCGTGCTGC
Organism: Streptomyces endocoffeicus; assembly: GCF_016741935.1. GTDB lineage: Bacteria > Actinomycetota > Actinomycetes > Streptomycetales > Streptomycetaceae > Streptomyces > Streptomyces endocoffeicus. The sequence goes on from NZ_JAERRG010000015.1 coordinate 18,400, forward strand.
TCTACCGCCGCTGGGGGCGGGTCGGGCCGCTGGTCGCCGCCCACGCGCTGATCGACATCGTGGCCTTCGTCGGATACGCCGCGCTGGCGGGCCGGGTGGACTGGCTGCCCACGGCCTGACCCGCCGTCCGGCGTTGTGCGACGGGCCTCAGGTCAGCAGCTCACCGTCGATGACGGTGACGGCGCCGCCCGTCAGCAGCGTACGGTCGCCGCGCAGCGCGGTGCGGACCAGGCCGGTGCGTGCGGACGCCTGGAGCCCCGTCAGCTCGTCACGGCCGAACCGGGCCGACCAGTAGGGCGCGAGCGCGGTGTGCGCGCTGCCGGTGACCGGGTCCTCGTCGATGCCGACGCGCGGGGCGAACATCCGCGAGACGAAGTCATAGCCGCGCCCGGGGTCCTCGGCGGCCGCCGTCACGATGACGCCCCGGTGGCTGATCCGCTTGAGCGCGGCGAGATCGGGGGCCAGAGCGCGCACGGTCTTCTCGTCGGCCACCTCGATCAGGAGGTCGTCGATGAACGGGCCGGCCTGCTGGGCGGACACGATCCGGGCGCCGAGCGCCGCGCCGACCTCGGCCGTCTTCTCGGACACTCGCAGCTCGGCGAGTGAGGCCGTGGGGAAGTCCAGTGTGATCGAGCCGCCGTCGTCGGCCGTCGCCGACAGCACCCCGCTGAGGGTGGCGAAGCGGACCGTGCCGGTCGCGGCCCCCGTGGCCTTCAGGACATGGGTGGTGGCGAGCGTGGCATGGCCGCACATGGGTGCCTCGGTGACCGGGGTGAACCAGCGCAGCGCCCAGTCGGCCTCCGCGGCCCGGGGGAGGGGGTGGGCGAAGGCGGTCTCGGCGAGGTTGACCTCGGCGGCGACCTGCTGGAGCCAGTGGTCGTCCGGGAAGGCGTCGGTGTCGAGGAGGACGACCCCGGCCGGGTTTCCGGCGAAGGGGCGGTCGGTGAACGCGTCGACGATTCGTATCCGCATAGGCCGACCGTAGGCGGCGGGCGGCGGGTGGGCCATGGCCAATCGCCCGGATGTGGCTCCTTTCGGGGCAGGGCAGGGCGGGCGATGAGGGAGCCGCGGTGCGGGAATCGGCCCTCAGGGTGCCCGAGGGGCTCGGCGTGGCGGGAGAAGGGGGTTGGCATCCGATCGGTTCCGATATATCGTTGAAGTGTCGTGATGGATCGACGATAGAAAGGAGCGTCACGATGCGTTCTCATGGACATGGACACGGACGTGAGCACTGCGGACCCGGCCACCGTGGCTGGGGCGAAGGCGAGGGGCGTGAGGGGCGGCGCGCGGCGTTCGGCCCGTTCGGCCCCGGGTTCGACGGTCCGCCCTTCGGTGGCCCCCCGTTCGGCGGCCGTGGCCGCGGCGGACCGGGTGGCCGGGGGATGCGCGGCCGGGCGCGGCGCGGCGATGTGCGCGCCTCGATCCTGGCCCTGCTGAAGGACCGCCCGATGCACGGCTACGAGATGATTCAGGAGATCACCGAGCGCAGCGGGGGAGCCTGGCGGCCCAGCCCCGGCTCGGTGTACCCCACCCTTCAGCTGCTCGAGGACGAGGGGCTGATCGGCAGCGAGAGCGAGGGCGGCAAGAAGCTGTTCGCGCTCACCGACGCCGGCCGCGCCGAGGCCGAGGCGGTGCCCGCCGCCCCGTGGGAGGAGGTCGGACGCGGTATCGACTGGGAGGCCATGCAGGAGGTCCGCCAGGCGGGCTTCGGGCTGATGGAGGCGTTCGCCCAGGTCTGGCGGACCGGCAGCGCGGAGCAGCGGCAGAAGGCCGTCTCCGTCATCAATGAGTCGCGCAAGCGGCTGTATCTCATCCTCGCCGAGCAGGAGGCGGCGAACGGCGACGCCGAGCGCGGCGGCGAGAGCTGAGCCCCGTCGGAGGGGGGTACGGCCGCGCGGGGGCGGCGGAGCGGGGCGGGGGAGGCGGGGGAGTTCAGGCGACCAGTGCGCTCAGCTTGCGCAGCGATTCATTGAGCGCGGTGGACGCCGAGTCCTTCAGCTTCCCCGCCATCAAGGAGACCGCCGCCCCCGTGAACTCCCCGTCGATCCGCACCGTGGTGGCATCGCCGTCCGGTGTCAGCGAGTAGCGCATGGTGAGGTTCACGCCCATCGGGCCCTTGCCCCGGGTGGTCAGCAGCCGGGCCGGTTCGCACTCCTCGACGGTCCAGGTCACCTCGGCCGGAAAGCCCATCAGCTTCATGTTCTCCTGATAGGTGGCCCCCACCTCCAGTGTGGCCGGGCCGCCCTGCGGGAAGCCGGTGTGGGTGGCGTTCCAGTCGCCGTACGTGGAGAAGTCCGTCAGCCGGGCCCAGACCTTCTCGGCCGGTGCCTCGATGCGTGTCTGCGCGCTGACCTCGGCCATGAGGGAGTCCCTTCGGCGCGTTGCTGCGGGGTGTGGTGCGACGGTGCCGGGCAACGTAGCCCCGGGCCGCGGAACATTCAATACTGACGGGTCATCAGTTCCCGTCCGTCAGGGTCGGTCTCCGCCCCTCTCCTCCCCGAGGAGGAGAACCGGTCATCCACGCCCAACCACGGTGGGATGCGCACATGCTTCCCGGCGAGGATGCTCCGGTCCGAAGGGACTGATGGGGTGAGAGTGTGCAAAGTCCTACCCTTTCCGCCGGCCCGGACGACACCGGATGCGAGGACCGGGTGAGCGACGCGGTGGCCGACGTGATCGCGGGAGCCCGCCGGCGCGCCGTACGCGACGGTGACGCGCAGATCGACACCGCCCATCTGCTGCACGGCCTCCTGGAGTCCGACCCGGACGTACGGGACGCGTTTCCCGGTGGCCTGCCCCAGGTGATCCGGCTGCTGGGGTATCTGGTGCAGCGCGCCATCGGCTACGGGCTCCGGTGGAGCGGCGGCGTCGAGGACTCGGGGGCGGTGCCGTCGGAGGGGAGCGGATTGGCCGGATGGTCGCCCGCCGCGGCGGCCGCCCTCGATACGGCGGTCCGCCGCGCCGCTTCCCGTGGCGCGTCCCGCGCCGACGGCCTCGATCTGCTCGCCGCGTTCGTCCGTGACCGGGAGTGTCGTGCCATGGAAGTGCTGCGGCGCGCGGGTGTCGCCGTCGCGCCACTGGTCAGCGCGTTGGAGGGGGAAATCTGACAGCAGTCACAGGGGTGACGGTGCTGACGCGAGCTGACATGATGGCCCGGTGCGCGTATCCGGAGATCACTCACAGCAGAGGAATGCCGGCCTGGGGCTCGCCCTGCTGTCGGCGTTCACGTTCGGCGGATCGGGTGTCGCCGCCAAACCGCTGATCGAGGCGGGGCTCGCGCCGCTCGAGGTCACCTGGCTGCGGGTGACGGGCGCGGCCCTGGTCCTGCTGCCCCTGGCCTGGCGCCATCGCGGGCTGCTGACCCGCCGCCCCGGACTGCTGGTGGGCTTCGGCCTGCTGGCCGTCGCGGGGGTGCAGGCGTGTTTTTTCGCGGCGCTCTCCCGGATCCCCGTCGGCGTGGCGCTGCTCATCGAATACCTCGCGCCCGCGCTGGTGCTGGGGTGGGTGCGGTTCGTCCAGCGGCGGCCGGTGAGCCGGGCCGCGGCGGTCGGGGTCGTGCTGGCCGTCGGCGGACTCGCCTGTGTGGTGGAGGCCTGGTCCGGGCTGAGCTTCAACCCCCTCGGAGTGCTGCTCGCCCTCGGCGCGGCGTTCTGTCAGGTGGGCTATTTCGTCCTCTCCGACCACGGCAGCGACGGCCAGGACCCGGCGGATCCGCTCGGTGTCATCGCCCATGGACTGCTGATCGGGGCCGTGGTGCTGACCGTGGTCAGCCGCCCCTGGGGCATGGACTGGACGGTCCTCGCCGGGCGCGCCGACCTGGCGGGCTCCCGTGTCCCCGCGGCGGCGCTGCTCGCCTGGATCGTGCTGGTGGCGACGGTGCTCGCGTATCTCACCGGGGTGGTGTCGGTGCGTCGGCTCTCGCCTCAGGTGGCCGGGGTGGTGGCCTGTCTGGAGGCGGTGATCGCGACCGTTCTGGCATGGGTGCTGCTGGCTGAGCACCTGGGCGTGGCGCAGGTCGTCGGCGGTGCGGTGGTGCTGGCCGGCGCCCTGATCGCCCAGACCTCCACCCCGAAGGCCGCGGCGGCCGAGCCGGTGGCCGCCTCGGCGCCGGTGGAGGGGGATCGGGAGTTCACGGCGCGGGGATGACCGGCCCCGCCGCCCCGCGTGCCACGACATGAGCGAAGCCCCGGAGGGCGGCGGGGCGGCCCGGTCAGAGCCGGGTGAGGTAGCCGGGCACCGGCGTGTCGGGTGCGAGGTCGTCGGCGGGGACCGGCGTGCCGTAGGTGTGGGACACCGGCACCACACCGCTCCAGTGGGGGAGTTCCAGGTCCTCGTCGTCGTCGCTGGGCCCGCCGGTGCGGAGCTTCGCGGAGACCTCTTCGAGGTCGAGGCGGAGCACCGCGGTGGCGGCCAGCTCCTTGGCGTTGGCGGGCCGGGAGTCGGCGGCGCGGCCCGGCACCACATGGTCCACCAGGGCGTCCAGGGCCGCGGTGCGCTCGGCCGGATCGGTCACCGGGCGGGCGGTGCCGTGCACCACCACCGAGCGGTAGTTGATGGAGTGGTGGAACGCCGAGCGGGCCAGGACCAGCCCGTCGACATGGGTCACGGTGAGACACACCGGCAGCCCCGGTTCCTCGGTCCCCGGCCCGCCCGCCATGCGCAGCGGCCGCGCCCCAGTCGAACCATGAACGTACAGCCGCTCCCCGACCCGGCAGTAGAGGGTGGGCAGGACGACGGGGGCGCCATCGCGTATGAAGCCCAGATGGCAGACGTAGCCCTCGTCGAGGATCGCGTGCACCACCTCCCGGTCGTACGAGGCGCGCTCGCGGGAGCGGGTGGGCACGGTGCGGTCGGTCGGCGGGTAGGCGTTGTCGGGCGCGTTGGTCGCGGCGGTGGCGTCCGGGGCGGGCATTTGCGTCCTCCATTGCACTAGTGCAAAATAGCGTTTGTGCTAGGAGAATATCCGATCGCGGGTCGTCGCGCAGCCGAGATCGCGGCCAGTGTGGAGCGCGCGGTCGGCGCCGGTGAGCTGCCGCCGGGCCAACTACTGCCTCCCCTGAGGGAGTTGGCCCAGCGGCTGAGCGTGAATCCCAATACGGTCGCGGCCGCCTACCGCGTGCTGCGCGAACGGGGCGTGATCGAGACGGCGGGGCGCCGGGGCAGCCGGGTGCGCTCCCGTCCGTCCAGCACGCCCCGCGAGTGGATCGGCGTCGAGGCCGCCGGTGCGCGCGATCTGTCGAGCGGCAACCCCGACCCCGCGCTGCTGCCCCCGCTCGGCGCGCCGCTCGCGGCGGCCGCGGCGCGCGCGGCGGAGCGCCCCACGCTGTACGGCGCGCCGGACGTCGTCCCCGAGGTGGCCGAGCTCGCCCGGGCCGCCTTCGCCGCGGACGGGGTGCCGCCCGGGCCGGTCGCCGTCACCTCCGGCTCGCTCGACGCGATCGAGCGGGTGCTGGCCGCGCATCTGCGGCCCGGTGACGCGGTCGCGGTCGAGGACCCGGGCTGGGGCAGTCTGCTGGACCTGATCCCGGCGCTCGGACTGCGCGCCGTCCCGGTCGGGGTCGACGACGACGGACCGCTGCCCGAGCGGGTGGAGCGCGCGCTGGCCCAGGGCGCGCGGGCGCTGGTGGTCACCGACCGGGCGCAGAACCCGACGGGCGCGGCGGTGAGCGCGACACGCGCACGTGAGCTGCGGGGCGTGCTCGCCGCCCACCCCGATGTGCTGCTGATCGAGGACGACCACGGGCACGGCATCGTGGACGTCCCCCTGCGCCCCCTGGCCGGGGGCACCGACCACTGGGCGCTGGTCCGCTCCACCGCCAAGGCGTACGGCCCCGATCTGCGGCTCGCCGTGCTCACCGGCGACGCCGTCACCCTGGACCGGGTGCGCGGCCGCCAGCGGCTGGGCCCGGGCTGGGTCAGCCATCTGCTGCAGGACGCGGTCGCCTGGCTGTGGCGGACGGGCGCGGTCGATCCGGCGGTGGTGGCCGCGTCGTACGACACGCGGCGCGCGGCGCTGGTGCGGGCGCTGCGCGAGCGGGGGATCGCCGCGCACGGGCACGGCGGGATGAATGTGTGGGTGCCGGTCCCGGACGAGACCGGCGCGGTCGCCCGGCTGCTGGCCGCGGGCTGGGCCGTCGCCCCCGGGGCGCGCTTCCGCGTGGCCTCGCCACCGGGGGTGCGGCTGACGGTCTCGCCGCTGGCCGCCGACGAGATCGGGCCGGTCGCCGACGCGGTGGCCGCGGCGGTGGGGGCGACGGTATCGGGACGGCTGGACTGAGCGCTCCGCTGGAAGTGTCGCGATGTGTCGGTCGGGCCGACTGCGGCGCCGTCGTGGCTGGTCGCGCCCGCGCGGCGGAGCCGCATATCGACACGGCCCCGCGCCCCTTCGGGGCGCTGCCGAACCGTAGCGGACTTCCTCCGACCTGCTCAGGAGCCTGTGCGATGGACCCGTATGGTTCGGCCACGACCGCCGGACGGGGCCCGGGACGCGCCGGAGCGCCGCTGGGTCAGGGCCGCGTCGATGAGGACGATCACGGCGCCCACCGGCGTGTTCCAGGTGAGGTGCTCCCCGAGGATCGCCACGCCCGCGGTGGTGGCGATCACCGGGACGAAGTATGTGACCATCATCGCCGTCGTCGGGCCGACCTCGTCGACGAGCCCGTACTGGACCAGGAACGCCACCCCGGTGCCCAGCGCGCCCAGGGCGAGCACCGAGAGCAGGGGCAGGACCGGGAAGGAGGTGGGCGTCGTCGCGAACACCGGTGCCACGAGGGCGAGTTGCACCGTGCCGAGCAGCAGCTGCCCGCCGGACATCGACAGATGGGAGTGGCCGGTGTCGCTCAGCGTGCGCCGGACGTACTGCCAGCCGACCGCGTAGCTGGCCGAGGCGATCAGCGCCAGCGCCGTTCCCAGCGGATCCTGGCCGGAGAAGCCCTGCCAGGCGCCCAGCACGATCAACACGCCGATGAAGCCGAGCCCGAGGCCCGCGACACGCTGACGGGTCGGCCGGTCGTCGGAGACCACGACCACCGCGAGCAGCATCCCCCACAGCGGCGAGGCGGCGTTGCAGATCCCGGCCAGAGTGGAGGGGATGGTCAGCTCGGCGTAGGCGAACAGCGAGAACGGCAGCGCGTTCAGGAAGAACGCGGCCACCGCCAGATGGCCCCAGACCCGCGCCCCGCGCGGCAGCCGCTCCCGCTTCACCACCAGCGTGACCAGCAGCACGGCGGTGCCGAACAGCATCCGCCCGAGCGTGACGTACAAGGGGGCGAACGCCTCATTGCCCACCTTGATGAAGAGAAAGCTGAAACCCCAGACCAGGGAGAGCGCGCCGAAGCGGACGCGCCAGTCGAGGAGCGGTCGGCGGACGGGTTCGGAGGGGGAGGGCTCCGCGGTGGAGGCGGCGGCAGGGGGCGCCGAGGCGGCGGCTGAGGTCATGCCTTTACGATGTAGGCCGCAACCTCTTAGGACAAGCGAGAATTCGTTCGCGATATCGCGTAGTATTCCTTACATGAACCTGGATCGCCTCCGCACGCTGCACGCCGTGGCCCGCCACGGATCCGTGAGCGGGGCGGCCGAGGGGCTGCATGTCACCACCTCCGCCGTCTCGCAGCAACTCGCCAAGCTGGAGCGGGAGACCGGTCAGCAATTGCTCGCCAAGAACGGGCGCGGGATCCGGCTCACCGACGCCGGGCGGCTGCTCTCCGACCACGCGGCGCGCATCCTCTCCCAGGTGGAGCTGGCCCAGGCGGATCTGGAGGCGCAGCGCGGCCACGCCGTCGGCGAGCTGCTGCTGGGCGCGTTCCCGACCGCCGTCCGCGGTCTCTTCCCGGACGCGCTGAGCCGGCTGCGCACCGAGCATCCGCAGCTGAATGTGCGGCTCCAGGAGATGGAGCCCGATGAGTCGGTGCCCTCGGTGGTGCGCGGCGACATCGATCTGGCCGTGGTCCTGGACTGGTACAACAAACCGCTGCCGATGCCCGGCGGGCTGGTGAAGGCCGCCCTGCTGGACGATCCGGTGGATGTCGCGATGCCCGCCGACCACCCCCTCGCCGGCCGGCACGCGGTCGAGCCGGAGGACTTCGTGGACGACGAGTGGATCTCCTGGCCCAAGGGCGGGTTCTGCTATGACTGGCTGATGGTGACCCTGCGCGGCAAGGGCATCGAGCCGAGGATCCGGCACACCGCGCATGAGCACCACACCCAGCTCTCGCTGATCGCCGCCGGGCTGGGCATCGCCGTGGTGCCCCGGCTGGGCCGCGGCCCGGTGCCCGAGGGGGTGCGGATGGTGCCCGTCAGCCAGCCCACGATGCGGCGGCACATCTACGCGATCTGGCGCGCCGACGCCGATCGCAGGCCGTCGATCCGGGCGGCGGTCGAGGTGCTGCGGTCGGTCGGCGAGAAGATCATCGACTGACCGTCCCCCGACCCGGGCCGCTCAGCCCTGCGGCATCTTCCGGAAGTCCCAGGAGCGGATCGCCTCGGGGACCAGACGCAGCCAGGCATGGCGCCCGTCGTGCGGCATGGCGTCCAGGTCCAGGCCGAAGTACTTCGCCGCGAACATCCGCTCCGGCGTGTCGAGTTCGGGGCACGACACGCCGGTGCGCGGCTGCTCGCCGACGGGGACCGCCTCGCCGGAGAGCTCCACCCCGCGCAGTTCGCCGTAGTCGTGCCCGTCGTCGACCACCACCGCGATCCGCGGATCGCGGCGCAGCTCGGCCCAGCGGCGGCTGCGGGTCAGGGAGTACAGCCACAGGGTGGTGCCGTCCCAGCAGAACCACAGCGGGCTGATATGCGGCCGTCCGTCCGCGGATACGGTCGCCACCCGGCAGATGCGCTGTTCGGCGAGGAAGGCGTCCAGCTCGTCCTGGCTCATCATGATGCGGCGCCCTCGCCGCTGGGTGACGGTCATCCGACCTGTACCTCCCGGTAACCCGTTGTGGGGCACAGGATGATGGCTCTTCCTTGATGACGCAAGGGACGCTACTCTCCCGCGCCGTGACCCCGAGCCCCCACGAAGACGCCGTGACCCCACGCGAAGACGCCGCGCACCCGCGCCCCCGCGAAGACCTCGTGGAACTGCTCCGGCCGGAAGGCTGCGCCCTGCTCACCGTCGAATGCCAGCGCGGTGTGGTGGGGCCGGACAGCGCGCTGCCCGAACTGGCCGCCGTGGCCCAGGAGTCCGGTGCGCTCGGGCGTGTCGCCCAGTTGGTGGCGGCCGCCCACGACACGGGCGTCCAGGTGCTGCACGCGGTGGCCGAGCGACGCGCCGACGGACGCGGCGCGAGCCGCAACGCACCGCTGTTCCGGGCCGTCGAACGGCTGCCGGTCCGGCAGCTCACCGGAAGCGCGGCGGTGGAGATCGCCGAACCGGTTCCGGTGGCGCCCGAGGACCTGGTCGTACGGCGGCTGCACGGTCTCTCGCCGATCGCCGGGACCGACGTGGACGCGCTGCTGCGCAATCTGGGCCGCCGCACGCTGGTCATCACCGGCGTGTCGGCCAATGTGGCGATCCCGGCCGCCGTCTTCGACGCCGTCAACCTCGGCTATGCGGCCGTGGTGCCCGAGGACGCGATCGCCGGGGTGCCCGCCTCGTACACCCCGGCGATGGTCCGTCACACCCTCGCCCTCGTGGCCGCCGTCACAACGGCCGACGAGGTGGCCGCCTGCTGGCGGCAGACGGCCGTCACGCCATCCAGATCGAACTTCCCTGCACCTTGATCTGCGCGCCCGGCAGCGGCTTCTGCGCCGGGCCGCCCTTCACGCTGCCGTCGGTGATGTCGAACTTGCTCTGGTGGCAGGGGCAGTTGATGGTGCCGCCGCTCACATCGCCGACCGAGCAGCCCTGGTGCGTACAGATCGACGAGAACGCCTTGAAGTCACCCGCCTTGGGCTGGGTCACCACGACCTTGTGGTCCTTGAAGACCATGCCGCCGCCCTCGGGGATCTGGGAGGTCTTGGCCAGCTCCATGCCGTCCCCGCCGCCCGACTGGCCGCCCTCCGCGCTCTGCGACGCGCTCTGCGACGGCTGCGCGCCCCCGGCGTCCTGGGCGCTGTCCGCGCTGCCGCCGCCCGAACCGCCGTCGTCGTCCTTGCCGCATGCGGCAAGCGTGGCGGCCAGCCCGGCCGCTCCGGCCGCGGTGACGACGGCACGGCGGGTGGTGCCCTGCCCGGGGATTGCCGACTGCGTCATGGTGGTGCCTCCTGCTAGGGGGACGTTTCACGGTTCTGTACGGACGGCGGGGCCGCCGCGTTCAGCCGAACCCGGGCATCCTCGCGCGCCGGGCCGGAAAATCGCTTTGCCGACCGCCCGGCCGTGCCATGAGAATGCCGGTCTATGGGACATCTGGAGGCCGCGCACCTCGCCTACTTTCTGCCCGACGGCCGGCTGCTGCTCGGCGATGTGTCGTTCCGCGTCGCCGAGGGCACGGTGGCCGCCCTGGTCGGGCCCAACGGGGCGGGCAAGACCACGCTGCTGCGGCTGGTCTCCGGCGAGGCGGAGCCGCACGGCGGCACGGCCACGGTCAGCGGCTCCCTGGGGGTGATGCCGCAGTTCATCGGCTCCGTGCGCGATGAGCGGACGGTGCGCGACCTGCTGGTGTCGGTGGCCCAGCCCCGGATCCGCGAGGCCGCCCGCGCGGTGGACGAGGCCGAGCTGGCGATCATGGAGCGGGACGACGAGGCCGCCCAGCTGGCCTACGCCCAGAGCCTGAGCGACTGGGCCGAGGCGCGCGGCTACGAGGCCGAGACCGTGTGGGACATGTGCACCACCGCCGCGCTCGGAGTGCCGTACGAACGGGCCCAGTGGCGCGAGGTGCGCACGCTCAGCGGCGGCGAGCAGAAGCGGCTGGTGCTGGAGGCGCTGCTGCGCGGGCCCGACGATGTGCTGCTGCTGGACGAGCCGGACAACTACCTGGACGTACCGGGCAAGCAGTGGCTGGAGGAGCGGCTGCGCGAGACCCGTAAGACCGTGCTGTTCATCAGCCACGACCGGGAGCTGCTGGCCCGCGCGGCCGCCCGGATCGTCAGCGTCGAGCCGAGCCCGGCGGGCAGCGACGTGTGGGTGCACGGCGGCGGCTTCGCCACCTACCACGAGGCACGCGAGGAGCGGTTCGAGCGCTTCGAGGAGCTCCGGCGGCGCTGGGACGAGAAACACGCCCAGCTCAAACGGCTGGTGCTGGACATGCAGCGGTACGCGGCCCGCAGCGACGAGATGGCCTCCCGCTACCAGGCCGCCAAGACCCGGCTGCGGAAGTTCGAGGAGGCCGGGCCGCCACCGGAGCCGCCGCGCAAACAGGACATCACCATGCGGCTCGCGGGCGGACGCACCGGGGTGCGGGCGCTGACCTGCCGGGCGCTGGAGCTGGAGGGGCTGATGCGCCCCTTCGACCTGGAGGTCTTCTACGGCGAGCGGGTGGCCGTACTGGGCTCCAACGGCTCGGGCAAGTCCCACTTCCTGCGGCTCCTGGCGGGGCAGAGCGTCGCCCACCGGGGGGAGTGGAAGCTGGGCGCGCGGGTCGTGCCCGGCCACTTCGCCCAGACCCACGCCCATCCGGAGCTCTTCGGGCGCACGCTGGTGGACATCCTGTGGACCGAACACGCCCGGGACCGGGGACGCGCGATGAGCGCGCTACGGCGCTATGAGCTCGACCGCCAGGGCGACCAGACCTTCGACCGGCTCTCGGGCGGTCAGCAGGCCCGGTTCCAGATCCTGCTGCTCGAACTGTCCGGGACGACGGCGCTGCTGCTGGACGAGCCCACGGACAACCTGGACCTGGAGTCGGCCGAGGCGCTGCAGGAAGGGCTCGAAGCCTACGAGGGCACGGTGCTCGCGGTCACCCACGACCGCTGGTTCGCGCGGTCCTTCGACCGCTATCTGGTCTTCGGATCGGACGGCGTGGTCCGCGAGACGGCGGAGCCGGTCTGGGACGAGCGCCGCGTCGACCGGGTCCGCTGAGCGCTCCGCGGGAAGTGGCGCGAGGCGCGGTCGTTCATCCGCGGCCGCGTCGTGTTCAGCGAGGCCGCTTGGCCGCGCCGCTACCGCGTTACGGAAATCCGGGCCGGACACGGCGCCTCCACTGGTGGTTGACGTCGAAGCCGCCGCGCGGCGCCGCGATGAGTATCTGGGCGGCCACCGCCGGCGCGCCGATCAGCCCGGTGGTCCGGGGACCGGCGAACGACGGGGCGATGGCCGGGGCGACCACCAGCAGGGGGCCGAGGTGGATAGGTGACGGGGCCAGCAGATCGACGACGGTGATCACCACGATCAGCCCGACGGGGATCGCCACCAAGGCGTGCCCAGGTGCCCAGATTGCCATGGCCTCGTCAGGTCGGTGGGCCGCCGGCGCACTCCCACGTCTTCCCCTGTGCACCCTCCCGGCTACCGGGGCTCCCTCCCCACCGGGCCCCACGCCCCCTGCCGGCCGGCCCGGACCCGGCCGATCGCCGCCGGAAGCACCGGGACGGCGGCTTCCCGGTCCGCCAGGCGCCGCAGCTCCTGGGCCGCCGCGCGTTCGATCTCCGACGCCTCCGCTTCCGCCCGCTCCCGGGCGTAGGCGGAAACCAGGCCGGGCAGCCAGAACCGGGGCACGGCGCCGGGGGTGCCCGGGTGGACGACCTTCAGCAGCCGGGTGTCCGCCAGCCGTTCCAGCGCTTCCGCCACGTCGGGCACGGCGAGGCTCGGCAGCTCGGTCCCCGGGGGCGCGGACAGCACCCGGACACCGGACCGTCCGAGCATGCGGAACAGCCGGCGATCGTCCTCGGCCAGCCGGTGGTAGGCCGGGGCGAAGCAGGAACGCACGCTCAGCGGGCCATGGGTGAGCTCGTCCAGCGGCCTGGACCGGTGCGTCAGCCGGTGGGCGAGGTCACCGAAACTCCAATGGGGCCGGGCCGCGAGCCTGGCCGCGGCGATGCGCAGGGCGAGCGGCAGACAGCCGCACAGCCGGGCCACCTCGCGCGCCGCCGCGAGGTCCCGGTCCACCCTCGATGTGCCCAGGACCCGCCGGAAGAGCAGCAGGGCCTGGTGCGGGCTCATATCGGCGTGCTCGACCCGGGAGGTGAAGGGGAGACTGGTCAGCCGCGCCCGGCTGGTGATGATGACCGCGCTCTCCACATTGCCCGGCAGCAGATGCCGGACCTGCGCCTCGTCGGCCGCGTCGTCGAGCACCGTGAGGACGCGCCGGCCGCGGAGGCTGTCACGGAAGCAGGCGGCCTGGGCCCCGATCCCCTCGGGCAGCGCCGACATCGGGTGGTCCAGCGCGAGAAGCATCTGGGCGAGCGCCGCCGCGGGGTCGGTGGGGTGCCCGGTGCTGCCCCCGAGGTCGACGTAGAGCTGGCCGTCCGGGAACCAGGGGCGCAGCCGGTGCGCCAGATGGACGGCGGTCGCCGTCTTCCCCGCTCCGCCCTGGCCGGTGATGGCGGTGACGGCCGTGGCGGTGCGGTCGCTCGCCGTCAGGGCGGGCGCCAGTACGTCCGTGGTCTCACAGGGCACGAAGTCGGCTATGTCGCCGGGGAGTTGGGAGGGCGTCCGGCGGCTCGCCAGCACCGCGAACGGCGGCCATACGGCGGTCGGTCCGTGGTGCTTCGCCTGCGGTGACAGCAGGGCCCGGTACAGGCGCTGCACATCGGGGGTCGGCTCGGTGCCGAGTTCCTCGGCGAGCTTGGCCCGCAGATCGGCGTAGACGGCCAGGGCCTCGGCGGGACGGCCCGACTGGTGGAGGGCCGACATCAGGTGGCGGTACAGGGTCTCGCGCAGCGGATACCGCTCGATGAGCGGCTTGAGCCTGCTCACCACCTGGGCGTGGGCGCCCATGGCCAGCATCACATCGGTCTGCTCCTCCAGGGCGACCAGCCGCAGTTCGGCCAGCCGGTCGGCCTCCGCCGCGACGCAGTCGCCCGCGTCGGCGTCGCTGAACGCGTCCCCTTCCCAGAGGGAAAGCGCGCGCTTGAGCCTGACCGCCGCCCCGTCGAGATAGCCCTTGTCCCGTTCCCGCATGGCGGCGGCGAGCAGCTTCTCGAACTGCTCGGAGTCGACTTCGGCGGGCACCAGCCGATATCCGCCCGGCTGGGTCGATATTACGGACGTGACGGTGTCCGATCCGGCCAGGGACCGGAAAAGCGACCTGAGCCGGGACACCCTGACATGCACCGCGTTGACCCGTTTGGTCGGAGGCGGATCCGGCGTTGTCGCCTCGACAATGTGATCGGTCGAGACCGATTGTCCCGCATGGGCTAAGAGTTCGGCCAAGAACGCCCTGTCTCGCCTCCCGACCAGGGTTATCGGCGGGCCTTCCCCGTCGGAGACTCGCAAGGATCCCAGAACGTAGAACTTCACGGCGCGATCGTTGCACGGCACTCGCCCGAAAACCATCCTTGCTGATGGGAGAGTTGATCGGGAACTTGCTCGGGAAGTCGACCGGGGAAGTCGACCGGGGAAGTCGACCGGGAAATGGCCCGCACCTGGCGTGCGCGGCGATACCCGGCGCGCGCGGCGATTGACGCTACGCCACGCCCAATTGCGCAGCAAGCCCCGTGGACACTACCGGTCACGTTGATCGCCGCGCTCGTGATCCCCGCATCGCCGGTGCTAATTTCGGCCGTATGACATCCGCGACTCCGGAGGAACACGTGCCCGCCGGGCAAGGGGCGATCTCCGGCTAAAGCCAACCGGCCTGTTCACTCTTGTCGCCGTTCGCGGTTCGGTGTTCGCCGGTCGTCGGTGCTGCTGCAATTCCTATGGCCGCGCGCCGTTGTCTCCCAGGGTTCCCGGAAGCGGAGAGCGCGGGCTCATATCGCGAGGAACCGTCTTGCTGTCTTCTTTCGGAGTGCTACTGTGACCCGTTCTGGAATGACCCCGGACGAACTGCGGGAACGTCTGGCTCCACTGCCGCGGCACGAGCGGCTGGAGATTCTCCTCGGGCTCGTGTGCAGCAAGGTCGCCGAACAACGGGAAACCGGCGACGCGCGGTCCATCGACGCCCACACCCCCTTCCGCGCGCTCGGCCTCGTGCGTGACAAGGCGGCGGCCCTGCTGAGGAGTCTCACCGCGGCCACCGGTGTTCCGCTCTCCTCCGTCGCCGTCTTCGACCACCCCGATCCCGCCGCGCTCGCCGCTCATCTGCTCACCCGGCTCACCGGCCCGGAAGAGGAACTGGCGGAAGAGGAGAGGAGGGAGGACGAGAAGGCGGCGCGCCTGCCGGTGGCGCGCGTCCATACCGGCGGCCGGGCCGAAGACCCCATCGCCATCGTGGGAATGGCCTGCCGCTTCCCCGCCGGGATCACCTCCCCCGAAGAGCTGTGGGAGTTCCTCGAGCAGGGTGGCGACGCCGTAACCGGCTTCCCGGTGGACCGTGAATGGGACGTGGCGGGCATCTATCACCCCGACCCGGAGCACATGGGCACCTCCTACACCCGTTCCGGAGCCTTCATCGGCGATGTCGCCGACTTCGACGCGGATTTCTTCGGCATTTCACCCCGCGAGGCCGTGGCGATGGACCCGCAGCAGCGGCTGCTGCTGGAAGTGGCCTGGGAAGCGGTGGAGCGGACCGGAATAGCACCGCACACCCTGCGCGGGAGTTCCACCGGGGTCTTCATCGGCACCAATGAGCAGGACTATCTGTCGCGCTTCTTCCAGCCCCCCGAGGAGAGCGAGGGATTCCTCATCTCCGGCAACGCGGCGAGCGTCCTGTCCGGCCGCGTCTCCTATGTGCTGGGCCTCCAGGGCCCTTCGGTGAGCGTGGACACCGCGTGCTCCTCCTCCCTCGTGGCCCTGCACCAGGCGTGCCGGTCGCTGCGCGACGGGGAGTGCGACCTGGCGCTCGGCGGGGGAGTGGCGCTGATGTCCTCACCCGGCGCCTTCATCGACTTCGCCCGCAAGCGGGTGCACGCCGCCGACGGCAGGTGCAAGGCGTACGCGGACACCGCCGACGGCACCGGCTGGGGCGAGGGAGCGGGGGTCCTCGTACTGGAGCGGCTGGCCGACGCCCGCCGCGCCGGTCACCGCGTCCTCGCCCTGATCCGCGGCACCGCGGTGAACCAGGACGGCGCCTCCAACGGGCTCTCCGCGCCCAACGGGCCCTCCCAGGAACGGGTGATACGGCAGGCGCTCGCCGACGGCGGGCTGGAGCCGGGCCAGGTGGACGCGGTCGACGGCCACGGCACCGGAACGCCCCTCGGCGACACCATCGAGGCACAGGCGCTGCTGGCCACCTACGGCCGGGGCCGGGACGGGGACCGGCCGCTGTGGCTGGGGTCGATCAAGTCCAACATCGGGCACACCCAGGCGGCCTCCGGTGTCGCCGGTCTCATCAAGATGGTCAAGGCCATGGAGCACCGGTGGCTGCCGAAGACCCTGCATGTCGACACCCTTTCCCGGCGGGTCCCGTGGGACTCGGGCGCGGTGCGGGTGCTGGACAGCGGCCGCGCCTGGCCGGAAGGCGAGGAGCCGATGCGGGCCGGCGTGTCGTCCTTCGGCGTCTCCGGGACCAACGCCCACCTCGTCGTCGAGCAGCCCCCCGCGGCGACCGCCGCGGAGCCCGCCACCGGCCCCGCGTCCGCCACTGGCCCCGCGTCCGCCACCGGCCCCGCGTCCGCCACCGCGGTGCCGTGGGTGCTGTCCGCCCGGTCCGCCGACGCCCTGCGGGAGCAGGCCGGGCGGCTGCGGACCACGGTGGCGCGGAACACCGCGGCCTCCGTCACCGACATCGGAGCGGCCCTGGCCACCACCCGCTCGCCCTTCACCCACCGGGCGGTGCTCGTCGGATCGGACCGGGAGGCGTTCGAGGACCTCCTCGCGGCCGTCGAGCGGGGCGAAACCGCCGAGCACGCGGTGACCGGCGCCGCTCGCCCCGGCCTCGGCCGCCCCGTGTTCGTCTTCCCCGGACAGGGTGCCCAGTGGCCCGGGATGGGCGCCGACCTCCTCGACTGGTCGCCCGCCTTCGCCCGTGCCCTCCGCGCGGTCGACGCCGCCTTCGCCCCCCTGGTGACCTGGTCGGTGGAGGACATCCTGCGGCAGCGCCCCGGCGCGCCGTCGCTGGACGAGCCCGAAGTGCTCCAGCCGGTGTCGTTCGCCGTGTCGGTCGCCCTGGCCGAGCTGTGGCGGGCCCACGGTGTGGAACCGGCCGCCGTGCTCGGCCACTCCCAGGGCGAGGTGGCCGCCGCCGTGGTCGCCGGAGCCCTCGGCCTGGAGGACGCCGCCCTGATCATGGTCGTCCGCACCCGGGCCCTGATGCGGCTGCTCGGCAACGGAGCCATGGCGGCGGTGGACCTGCCCCTGGACGAGGTGGAGCGCCGGCTCGGCGGCTACGACGGCGAGATCTCCGTCGCGGCCGTCAACGGCCCCACCCAGATCACCGTCTCCGGCACCCCCGGGGCCGTCGACGCCCTGCTGGAGGAGGTGCGCGCGGAAGGCGTCCGGGTACGCAGGATTCGCGGCGCCGCCGCCGCGGGCCACTCCGCGCAGGTCGAGGCGTTGCGCGAGGAACTGGTCTCCGGACTGGCCGCCGTGACGCCGCGTTCGACGCATGTCCCGTTCTACTCCTCGGTGACCGGGGAGCCGGTGGACACCACGCGGCTGGACGCCGGGTACTGGTACGACAACGCCCGCCGGACCGTGCGCTTCGACCTGGCCGTACGGGCCGCGATGGCCGAGGGGCACACGGCGTTCCTGGAGGCCGGTCCGCATCCGCTCCTCACCGCGGCCGTCCAGGACCTGGCGTTCGACGCCCGGGTCCCGGCGGTAGCCGGTGGCTCGCTGCGCCGGAACGAGGACGGGCCCATGTGCTTCCGGCGCGCCGCGGCCGAGTTCTACACGGCCGGGGTCGACATCGACTGGACCACGGCCTTCCCCGACCCGCCCCGCACCCGCGTCGACCTGCCCACCTACCCCTTCCAGCGGGGGCGCTTCTGGCTCAAGGCCGCGGCTCCCACCCCGGTTCCCGCGGCAGGTCCGTCGTCCGCCGCCGCGGACCCGGCACGGGACTCCTTCTGGCGCGCCGTCGAGGACGAGGACCTCACCGCGCTCACCGGTGTCCTCGGCCTGGCCGGCGACGGCCTGGCCGCCGCCCTCGCGGACGTCCTCCCGGCCATGGCCACCTGGCACCGGCGCCACCGTACCGACGCCTGGCGCTACCGGATCGCCTGGGAACCCCTCGGGCCGGCGCGCCCGGACCCCGCGGGCGACCGCGGCCCCTGGCTCGTGGCCGTACCGGCGGAACACGCCGAACACGCCGTCCCCCGGGCCGTGGTGGACGCGGTGCGCGGGCGCACCGAGACGGTGCTGACCCTGGCGGTCGAGGCCAAGGACGACCGGGTGTCCCTCACCGACCGGATCCATGACCTCCTCCCCGGCCGGCCGCTCTCCGGGGTGGTGTCCCTCCTCGCGCTGGACGACGACACGCCGTCCGAGGCCGCCCCCGGCGTACCGGCGGGCACCGCGCACACCGCCGCGCTGATGCAGGCGCTCGGGGACGCGGGGACGGACGTGCCCCTGTGGCTGATCACGCGGGGCGCCGTCGCCACCGGCGACGGCGATCCGGTGACCCGCCCCGTCCAGGCGCAGACCTGGGCCCTGGGCCGGGTGCTCGCCCTGGAGCACCCCGACCGGTGGGGCGGTGTGATCGACCTGCCCGCCGAGCCGGGTCCGGCCGCGGTGCGCACCCTCACCGCACTGCTCGCCGGCGGCGACGACGACCAGCTCGCCATCCGGGACGCCGGTGTGTTCACCCGCCGCCTGACCCGCGCGACCGACGCCGCACCGGGCACCGGCGGATGGCGCCCGGACCCCGACGGCACGGTCCTCATCACCGGTGGCACCGGTGCGCTGGCCGGTCATGTCGCCACCTGGCTGGCCGACCAGGGCGCCGGGCACCTGATGCTCGCCGGCCGGCGCGGCCCCGAGGCCCCGGGCGTGGCGGAACGCGTGGCCGAACTCAGGGCGCGCGGCACCGAGGTCACCGTGGTCGCCTGCGACATGCGCGACCGGGACGCGGTACGCGACCTGCTCGCCGACGTCCCCGGGCGCCACCCGCTCACCGCCGTCGTGCACTGCGCGGGGATCGGCCGCCTTCAGGCCCTGGCCGACACCACACCACAGGACTTCTCCGACGTCTTCGCCGCGAAGGCCGAGGGCGCGCGCCATCTGCACGAACTCACCGAGGAGATGGGCATCCGCCTGGACGCCTTCATCCTCTTCTCGGCCGTCTCCGCGGTGTGGGGCGTCGGCCGCCAGGGCCACTACGGGGCGGCCAACGCCTATCTGCTCGCGCTCGCGGAGCACCGCCGGAGCCGGGGCCTCGCCGCCACCGCGGTCGCCTGGACCGGCTGGACCGGGGACGGTATGGCCGTGGCGGACGCCTCGCGGGAGACCCTGCGGCGGCACGGTCTGCCCGACGGCGCCTTCGACCGCCTCGGCATGACCGAGGAGGAGGCCGCCGCCGAGACCGGAGAGCTCTGGGGGCTGCGCGGTATCGACCCGCGGACCCAGCTGGAGGTCCTGCGCACGGCCCTGGACCGCGGCGACGCGGTCACCATGGTGGCCGACGTGGACTGGGAACGGTTCACCACCGGTTACGCGTCCGCGCGCCGCCGGCCGCTGCTCGCCGGGATCCCGGAGGCGCTGGCGCTGATGGAGCGTCTCGACGCCCCACCCACCGAGCCGACCGGCGAGGGCGACGGCTCCGGCGCGGCGCGGACGCCCGAGGACTGGCAGCGCGGGCTGGCCTCCGCCACCCCCGAGGAGCAGCGGGCCAGGGTCCTGGAGCTGGTCCGCGACCGGCTCGCCGAGGTCCTGGGGCACGGCTCGCCCGAGGACGTCGACCCCGACCGCCCGTTCCTCGAGATGGGCCTCGACTCCGTCTCGGCGGTCCAGCTGCGCAACCGCCTCGGCACCGCGGTGGGGCTGCGGCTGCCCGCGACCATCGCCTTCAACCACCCGACCCCGCGCGAACTCGCCGGATACGTATGGTCCAACGTGGCGCCGCCCGCCGCCGAGGCCGACGGCGCCGCGACGGAGGGCACCCCCGCCGAAGCACCGGCCGCCGCCCCCACCGCGGCGTCCGACGACACCCTGGTCCAGCTCTACAACTACGCCTGCGCCCACGGCCACGTGGACGAGGCGGTGAAGATGCTGTACGTCGCGGGCCGGCTGCGCCCCGCCTACTCCGCCCCGGACGAGCCGGCCACCCGCCCCGTACCGGTGCGTCTGGCGGAGGGCCCGGACCGCCCCTCGCTCATCTGCCTCACCCCCTACGTCGCACCCGCGGGCGCCCACCAGTACGCGCGCTTCGCCGCGCCCTTCCGGGGCGTCAGGGATCTGTGGGCGCTCTCCCACCCCGGTTTCGCCAAGGGCGAGCCGCTCCCCGCCGACCTCGACACGCTCTTCGCCACCCAGGCGCGGACGGTGCTCGACACCGCGGGGGACACGCCGTTCGTCCTGCTCGGCTACTCCTCCGGTGGCTGGGTCGCCCATGGCACCGCGGCCCGGCTCGAGGAACTCGGCCGACCGCCCGCCGCGGTGGTGATGCTGGACAGCTTCAGCCTCCGCCACCGCGAGGACAACCGGGTCTTCTCCACGATGATGAACCAGCACCACGAGCGGGAGGGGGACCTGGAGGTCCCGCCCGAGGAGCTCACGGCCATGGGCCGCTACCTGCCGATGTTCCACCAGTGGAGCGACATCCCCGCCCTCTCCGTACCCACCCTGCTGGTACGGGCCGAGGAGCAGGCCGTGCTCAACCCCGAGACCGGGGCCGTCACACCGCCGCCGGAGCACGTGGACATCACGGTTCCGACCCCCGGCAACCACTACTCGATGATGCAGGAACACGCCCCGCGCACCGCCGAGGCCGTCCGGACCTGGCTGGCGGACACCTTCGCCACCCGATGAGCCCGCACCCGGTCCGCGCCCTGCCGTCCGCAGCACGTCAACCCAGCATGTGAACGAGGAGCCCCTTCCATGGTCAAATCCCTCTACGAGCTCGGTGAACTGCCCCCGCTGGGCGAGGTCCCCCAGCAGATGTACGCCTCCCTCATCCGCCAGGATCGCTTCGGAGAGCCGGTCAAGGCGTTCCGCACCGAGGTGGTCGACGTCCCCGCGGTCGGGCCCGGCCAGGTGCTGGTCTATGTGATGGCCGCGGGCATCAACTACAACAACGTCTGGGCCGCCGGCGGCCAACCCGTCGACGTCATCGCCGCACGGCAGAAGTTCGGTCTCCCCGAGGACTTCCACATCGGCGGTTCGGAAGGCTCCGGGGTGGTGTGGGCGGTCGGCCCCGGCGTCCGCCACGTCCGGCCCGGAGACCAGGTGGTCCTCTCCGGAGGGCAGTGGGACGAGACGGCCGAGGACATCCGCCTCAGCGGCGAGCCCCCGTTCTCCAGCTCCGCCCTGGCCTGGGGATATGAGACCAACTACGGCTCCTTCGCCCAGTTCTGCCTGGTCAACGAGGTCCAGTGCCACCCCAAGCCGGAGAACCTCTCCTGGGAGGCGGCGGCCTGCTTCATGCTCTCGGCGCCCACCGCCTACCGCCAGCTCTTCGGCTGGCCGGGCCATACGGTACGCCCCGGCGACCCGGTGCTCATCTGGGGCGGCGCGGGCGGCCTCGGCTCCAGCGCCATCCAGCTGACCCGGATGGTCGGCGGCATCCCCATCGCCGTGGTGTCCGACGACCGGCGTGCCGAGTTCTGCCTCGAACTCGGCGCCCGGGGGGCCATCAACCGCAATGACTTCGACCACTGGGGCCGGCTCCCCGACGCGGACGACGAGGAGGGCATGGCCCGCTTCCTGCGCGGTGCGCGGGCCTTCGGCAAGAAGATCTGGGAGATCCTCGGCGAGCGCGCCGCACCGAGGATCGTCTTCGAGCACAGCGGCCGGGCGACCCTGCCCACCTCCGTCTACCTGTGCGCCACCGGCGGCATGGTGGTGATCTGCGGTGGCACCTCCGGCTACAACGGGGACATCGACCTGCGCCACCTCTGGATGCGGTCCAAGCGGCTCCAGGGTTCGCACGGCGCCAACACCCGGGAGTTCCGCGAGGTGACCAAGCTGGTGAGCGAGGGCGTCCTCGACCCCTGCCTCACCCGCTGCGACGACTTCGAGGGAGTCGGCCGGCTGCACCAGCTGATGCACGACAACACCCACCCCGGCGGCAACATGTCCGTCCTCGTCAACGCCCCCGAGCGCGGCATGAACACCCTGCCTGCCTGATCGGGCCACCCATACGCCCAGGAGAACACCGTGCACCAACCCCCTCATGCCGCCGAGCGGCCGGCACCGGAGCCGGGGGCGGCGCCCGCCCCCCGCACCGTCCATCCGCTCGAGATGGCGAACGGCACCAGACTGTGGCTCGTCACCGGATACGCGCCGGTGCGCCAGGCGCTGTCGGACCCCCGGTTCGCCAAGGACTCCTGGCAGATCATGCGGATCCTGCGGGACCGCCGGATCCAGGCCCATCAGGAGATCTTCAGCCAGGCGCTCAGCCACCACATGCTCAACACCGATCCGCCCGAGCACCACCGGCTGCGGCACATGGTGAACAAGGGCTTCACCCAGCGCCGGGTGCGGCGGCTGCGGCCCCGTATCGAGCAGATCACCGATCAACTGCTGGACGCCGTCCAGGGGCAGGACTCGGCCGACCTCATCGACGCCCTGGCCTTCCCGCTGCCCATCACCGTGATGTGCGAACTGCTCGGCGTGCCCGAGGAGGACCGGCGCACCTTCAGGTCCTGGACCAACGCCTTCGTCCTGGCGGTCGAGCCCGAGGTCTTCAGGGACGCGAGCGTCTCCATGGACGCGTATATCCGTGAGCTGGTGGCCGCCAAACGCGCGGCGCCCGGGGACGACATGATCTCGGCCCTCGCCACCGAGGACAGCGAGTCGGCGCTGGACGACGAGGAAATCGCGGCCATGGCCGTGCTGTTGCTCGCGGCCGGCCATGAGACCACCGTGAACCTCATCGGCAACGGCGCACTGGCCCTGGTGACCCACCCCGACCAGTTCGCCGCCCTGCGCGCCGACCGCTCCCTGCTGCCCGGGGCCATCGAGGAGTTCCTGCGCTACGAGAGCCCGGTCAACCAGGCGACCATGCGCTTCACCAAGGAACCGGTCGAGATCGGCGGCGTGCTCATACCGCAGGACGAGTTCGTGATGGTGAACGTGGATTCCGCCAACCACGACCCCGAGCGGTTCCCCCAGCCCGGTCGGCTGGACCTGCAGCGGGACGCCCGGGGCCATGTCTCCTTCGGGCACGGCATCCACTTCTGCCTCGGCGCGCCGCTGGCCCGGCTGGAGGCCGAAGTCGTCTTCACCAAGCTGCTCGACCGCTTCGAGACGATCGAACTCGCCACTCCGGTGGCCCAGCTGGAATGGCGCAGCAGCACTCTGATGCGCGGGCTGGAAAGCCTGCCGCTGCGCATGGCATAAGCCGGAACATGGACAACTCGCCGCTATTGGCGGGGCGTTGTTGGCAGCATGTGTCCGAAACTCTTGAATCCCTTGATCGGCCGAACGTAATGTCCTGGAGCGTCGGCCCCAACACATGCGAAGAAGGCAGAGGAAGAGCAAATGAACGCACTTGTGCAGGAGCGCCGCGATGACATCAGGGAAATCGTCTGCGACATCCTCGAAATCGATTCGGAGGAATTGAAGGACAGCAGCCTTCTGAAGGAGGACCACGACGCCGACTCCCTGCGGGCCATCGAGATCCTGGCCGCCCTGGAGAAGACGTTCGGAATCTCCATCGACCAGGCGGAGATGGCGCGCATGGTGAACCTCGACGGCATTTACGCGGTGGTCGCCGAGGCGGGCGAAAAGTAGGAGCGGAACGGGACTTCGATCGGCCGGCCGGGAGTTGAGGAGAGAGCGGGATCATGCGGAGCGAGGCCCCTCACCGAGTCGTCGTCACCGGTATGGGAGCGATATCCAGCATCGGCATCGGAACGGCTGACTTTCTCACCGGGCTGCGCTCCGGGCGCAGCGCGGTGCGGCCCATCACGGCGTTCGACACCGAGGGATTCGCCCACGCCATGGGGTGCGAGGTGACGGGCTTCGCCCCCGAGGACCACATCCGCAACGTCCCCCCGCACACGCTGGGCCGGGCGGGCCAGTTCTCGGTGTCGGCCGCCCGGATGGCCGTCGAGGACGCCGGGCTGGACGAGGCGGAGCTGCGGGCCCGCCGGGGTCTGACCGCGATCGGCACCACCGACGGCGAGGCCCGGGACATGGACCGGCTGGTCGAGACCGAGGTGTCGAAGGGGCCCGAGGCGATGGACCCGGTGGTGGCCGAGCGGGTCACCGCGGGCCGGCTGTCGTCGGCGGTGGCGCGCGAGTTGGGCCTGCGGTCGGTGGAGGCGGTCACCCTGCCCACCGCCTGCGCCGCCGGGAACTACGCCATCGGCTACGGGTACGACGCCATCAGCTCCGGGGACGTGGACTACGCGCTGTGCGGCGGCGCCGACGCGCTCTGCCGCAAGACGTTCACCGGCTTCTACCGGATCGGCACCATCGCGCCCGAGAAGTGCCGGCCTTTCGACAAGGACCGTCAGGGAATACTCACCGGCGAGGGCGCGGGGGTACTGGTCCTGGAGAATCTGGAGTCCGCCCGGGCGCGGGGCGCGCGCATCCACGCCGAAGTGCTCGGGTTCGCCTTGAACTGCGATGCGCACCATCCGGTCGCACCCGATGAGGACAGCGTGGCCGACTGTATGCGGCTCGCGCTGGAGAATGCCGGAGTGGGGCCCGGAGATGTCGATTTCATCTCCGCCCACGGCACCGGGACCCGGGCCAACGACGTGACCGAGGCCGCCGCCGTGCGCCGGGTGTTCGGGGCGGACACGGCCCCGCGCACGATTTCCATGAAATCGATGCTGGGTCACAGCATGGGGGCCGCGAGCGCGCTCGCCTCGATCGGCTGTGTGCTCGCCATCGTCGAAGGGTTCATCCCGCCCACGATCAACCATGTCGAGACCGACCCCGAATGCGGCCTCGACTGTGTGCCCAATGAGGCCGTCGCCGCCAAACCGAGAGTCGTGCAGAACAACGGCCTCGCCTTCGGGGGAAACAACGCTGTGCTGATCTTGGGCAAATACGAGGAGGAACAGACGTGGCACGGGTGAACGACCGCACGCGACGGTCCCGATGAACTGGGCGATAACCGGCACCGGTGCGGTGGCCAGCATCGGGAGGGACGCCGACGAGGTCTTCGACGCCCTCTGCGCGGGGCGCAGCGGACGCGCCCCGCTGCGCGGCTTCGACAGCCGCGCCTACCGGGCCGCACACGCCTACGAGATCGACGACCGCCCCGCGGACGGCACCGATGTGCCGTCCCGCGCGACCGCCTGGCTGCTGCGGGCGGTGGCCGAGGCACTGCGCGACGCCGGTCTTGACGAGGACCTCTCCGCCACCCCGGTGATCGTCGGCACCGGACTGCGGGAACTGCGGTCCGTCGAGCTCAAGTGGTGCGAGGACGCCGACTTCGACCTCGGCGGACTCCACTTCGGGACCGCGCTGCGCGAGCGCTTCGGGGCCACCTGGACCTACACGATCTCCAACGCGTGTTCGGCGTCCCTGCACGCCCTGGCCATGGGGAGCGACCTGCTCACCGCGGGCACCGCCGAGGCGGTGGTGGTGGCCGGTGTGGACACCATCACCGCGAGCATGTTCGGGCTGCTGGACCGGGTGCAGCTGGACCCCCCGGACCGGGTGCGGCCCTTCGACCGGAACCGCCGGGGCACCCTCATGGGCGACGGCGCCGCGGCCGTGGTGCTCACCCGGGCGGACCACCCGGCGGCCCGCCTGGCCAGGGGCCGGCTCCGGGCCGCGAGCATGAACTGCGACGCCTCCCACCCGACCGCACCCGACCCGGCCGGCATCGCCCAGGCCATCCGCCTGGCGCATGAGCAGGCCGGCATCAAGGCCGACGACGTCGACCTGATCCTGCTGCACGGCACCGGAACCTCCCTCAACGACGAGGCGGAGGCCACGGCCCTGTGCGACGTCTTCGGCGGCGGGATCGGCCGGCCGCTGATGACGGCGGTGAAGTCCATGACCGGGCACACCTCGGGCGGATCGGGACTGCTCGGCCTGATCGTCGCCGCCCGTGCCCTGGCAGCGGGCCGGGTCCCGCCGACCATCGACCTGGACACCCCGGCCGGGGCCGCCGGGCAGTTCCGCTTCGCGACCGGGTCCACCCCGCCGGAGGAGACCGAGCGGCTGCGGATCGCGCAGGTCGACGCGTTCGGCTTCGGCGGGGTCAACGCGGTCGCCATCGTGGAAGGAGTGGCCGCGTGACATCCGCACCTGACGCCGTCGTGACCGCGCCTGATGCCGTCGTGACCGCGCCCGACGCCGTCGTGACCGGCGTCGGCCTGGCGCTGCCGGGCGCCCGCCACGCCGCGGACCTGCTGCGCACCACCCAGGAACCCGCCGAGCCGGTGGACCCCGGCACCCTGATCGGCCGCCGGGGCCTGCGCTACAAGGACCGGGCCACCCAGCTCGCCCTGTGCGCCGCACAGGACGTCCTGCGCTCATCCGGGCTGCTGCCGGCCGACGGCGAGGGCGGCCTGACCGTTCCCGGGGACTCGGTCGGCGTCGCCGTCAGCTCCAACCTCGGCAACCTGGACACCGTCTGCGAAGTGGCCTCGGCCATCGCGGCGGAGACGACCTCGCGCATCAGCCCCATGGCGCTGCCCAACGCGTCGAGCAATGTGATCGCCTCCTCGGTGGCGCTGCAGCACGGGCTGCGCGGCCCCAACCTGATGTTCTGCAACGGGCCGACCTCGGGGCTCGACGCGGTGTACTGGGCCGCGGCCCTGGTCGCCGCCGGCCGGTGCGACCGGGCGGTCGTCATCGGTGTGGAGACCGCCAACCCCGTGGTGGCAGGGCTGCTCGGCGAGGCGGCGGAGCACCTGCTGGACGGCGCCGTCGCCCTGGTCGTCGAGAGCGGTCCGGCCGCCCGCGCCCGCGGCGCGCGGCCGATGGCCGCCCTGGGGCCGTACACCCGGCAGGGAAGTGTCCGGGCCGTGGTCGAGCGGGTGCTCCCCGAGGGACGCCCCGCCCCCGGTATCTGGTTCACCTCCCAGGAGAAGCCCCCGGCCCCCGGCACGCCCGGCTTCCCCGACGCGCCACGCCATGACCCGACCGGCGTGTTCGGACGGGCCGACGGCGCCCTGGGCGTGCTCCAGTGCGCCGCCGCCGTCGGCCGGTTCGGCTCCTACCCCACCGGAACGGCGCTGATCACCACGGGTGATGACACCGATGACGCGGTCGCGGGCCTGCTGCTGCACTCCGCCCGGGAGGAGCACAGGTGAGCGTGGACCCCGGCCGGTACGCCACCCCGGTACGCCGGTCCGGCGGCGAGACGGAGCAGCAGCCGGTGATCGTGCGGTGCGCCCGGCGGGCCCTGGCCCCCGACCCGCTGCGGGTGCTGCTGCTGCACGGGCTGTGCAGCAACGGCGGCGTCTGGGACCCCTTCCTGCCGCTGGCCGACCCGCGGTGCGAGCTGTGGACCGCCGACCTGCCGTGGCGGGGCACCGGGGTGCACGGCTGGACCGGCCGCCCCGTGGAGACCTGGGCCGATCAGGCGGTGGCCGCCGTACCGGGCGGGCCCGACGTCGTCATCGCGCACTCCTTCGGCACCAGCGCCGCGCTGACCTGGCTGGACCGGTGGAGCACCGGCGGCGCGGACACCCGGGGGCCGAGCGCCGTGGTGCTCGTCTCCCCGCTGTACCGGGCCACGGCCGAGGAGTTCGACTGGAACTCGCTCGCCTACTACGTCAACAACTTCGACCGGATCCTCATCGAGGGCATGCACATGGGTCCCAGCAGGCGTCTCCCCGAGGAGCGCCGGCACACCATCGCCATGAAGATCCGCGATCTGGTCAGCCCCTACGGGTGGTTCCAGTTCTTCGGCACGTATCTGCGGATGCCGCAGATGCGCACCGAACGGATGACGATGCCGTTCCTCCTCGTCAGCGGCGGCGAGGACATGGTGGCCGCCCCCTCCGACGCGGAGGCGCTCGCCACGTCGCTTCCCGACGCGTCCGTACACGTCCTGCCGTGCCACGGACACTTCCCGATGGTCACGGCGGCCGAAGAGTTCGCCGACCTCACCAACACGTTCCTGCGGACCCGGCTGCCGGTTCCGCCGTCAGGATCCCCTCACCTCACCATGGAGCACAACCGATGACCACCGACACCGAGCCCGCGCTGGAACCGCTGCTCGCCAAGAGCACACAGGTGGCCCTGCGGCCCCGGTACGAAGGCTCGAACATCTGCACCTGGATCGGGTTCAAGCATGTCAACTACCTGATCGAGGAAGCCGTTCTCGAGCACTTCCGCAGCGCCGGGATACCCGCCCGCGCCCTGTTCGAGGACTACGGCCTGGGGCTGGACCTCGTCGGTCTGGACACCCGCATCCTGCACGCCGTGCACATGGACGACCTCGTGGAGACCCGGGTCGAACCGGCGACCAAGGACACCGACGACGTCCTCCGCTTCCGGGTCACACTCACCCTGGAGCGGGGCGGGCAGCGGCTCAAGGCGGCCACCTCCAAGGTCGCGGTCTCCCTGCGGCGCGGTGACTTCCTGCCCTCCGAGGGGGAGCCGCCGGCCGAACTCGCCCGGTTCGTGGTGTCCAGGCTGGGCACCGGGCAGGCGCAGTCGCCCCCCGCCGCCGTGCCCGCCGACGACCGCGCGCTCTCCCTCGGCCGGGGCACGACCGGCGCCGACCCGGTGCTGGACCAGCTGACCGCCGGGGAGAACGCCTTCGGCTGGAAGTGGCGCATCCCGTACCCGTACTGCCACTTCAGCGAGCGCATCCAGATGTCCGGCTATCTGCGCCAGATGGAGGAGGTGGTCGACCTCTTCCTGGCCGACCGGGGCATCTCCATCAAGCAGTTGCTCGAGGACCGCAAGTGGATACCCGTCGTCCCGCACTCCGCCATCCACGTCCTCGACGAGGCGCTGATGGAGGAGGACCTCTACACCGTCTACACGGTCGAGGACGTGTTCAAGGACTTCACCTACACCTCCCGCATGGACTGCTACGTGGTGCGTGAGGGCCGGCTGGTGCGGACCGCCACCGGCACCATCACCCACGGCTACGCGGAGATCGAGAGCCGCCGCGACTGGTCCCTGGTCACCTTCGACGACCGCGTCCTGCGCGCCCTCGGCGGCGAGTCGGCCGCCGGCTGACGGCCAGGGCACGGACGGACGCTGACGGACCGGACGCCGACGGACCCGGAGACATCTGAAGCCATGAACGAATACCTGCTGATCGAGAGCGGCGGCCCACCGGCCGGTCCGGGCAGCCACCGGTTCGCCGGCGACGCCGCCCAACTGGTGCGGGAGGGCGAGGACGTAGCGCTGTTCCTGGTCGAGAACGGCGTGGCCGGGGCGGTGCGGGGGGCCATGCCCGAACTCGACGCCCTGCTGCGGCTCGGCGGCCGGCTGTGGGTGGACGCGTTCTCGCTGCGCCGGCGGGCCGTCGACGCCGGGGATCTGGTGCCCGGCGCCCGGCTGGTGGAGATGCGGGACGTGGCGCGGAAGCTGCTGAGTCCCGCGGTGCGAGTGGTGTGGCACTGACATGGTCTTCGCCGTCCGCCACACCGATGTGATGCTGAAACTGCTGGGCGCGCCCCACCAGACCGATCTGGTGACCAGCGCGCTCCGGCTGGCGCAGGCCCTGCTGGACGAGGGTGCCGCCGTACAGGTCTGGGCCTGCGGCGACGCCACCGCGCTCACCTGCGCCGCCTTCGGCGACAGCAAACCCGTCAACGTCGCCGAGCGCACGGTGGACCACCCCTCCACCGTCACGGTGATACGGGAACTGCTCACCGCCTACCCCGACCGACTGGACTGGTACGTCTGCCGCTTCTGCTGTGCGGAGCGCGGCAGGTCCGAGCAGATCGCCGAGGTGCTCAAGCGCCCGCCGAGCCAGTTCTGGCAGCACATACGGGCCACCGACAAGGTCGTGGCGATGGGGGTCTGCTGAACCGTGGCCACGACCGACAACACCCTGCTGATCATCGAGCGCGCCCATCGGGGTGCGGTCGAGACCCAGTTCGCCGACACCCTCTTCTTCGTCCGTGAGCTGCACCGGCAGAGCGGTGGCGTCCATGTGGTGCTGCGCGGGCTCGCCGCCTCGTACGCGGTGGACACCACGTACGAGGCGGCCCTGCGCATCGCCGGGCGGACGCTCGACACGCTCCCCGACCCGCGCCGGCTGCTCCGGCAACTCCTCGACGACGGCGCCACCGTGTTCGTGGCGGAGGCCGATCTGTCCGCGCTGGGCGCCCGAGCGCGGGAGCGGTTGCTCCCCGGAGTGCGCCGCGTGACCGGGGCCGAACTGGTGAGCCGCTGGTCCGACTACGCGCGGGTGTGGTTCTTCTGACCCCCGCCCGCGCCCACCCCCATCCGCCCCCCGCCCGCGCCCGCGCCCGCGCCCGAAGGAAACAACCGTCCATGGTCTCCACCGACACGGCCGGCAGCCCGGTCATCTCCGCCTGGTCCGCGATCTCCCCGCTCGGGCTGGGCAGCGCCGAGTTCTCCCGGGGGCTGGGCTCCGGCCGCCGGGCCGCGGTCCAGCTGGACCGCGCGGAGTGGCAGGTGCCGTTCGAGGAGGCGTGCCTGGTCCCCGGCTTCGACATCCGGGGGCTGCTGGGCCGCAAGGGCACCCGCTCGATGGACCGGATCACCGGCCTGGCCGTGGTCGCCCTCGGCCGGCTGCTCGCCACCGGCGACACCGGTCGGCTGCCGGGGATCGACGAGGGCACCGGCCTGGTGCTCGGCACCAGCACCGGAAGCGCCCAGAGCATGATGAACTTCACCCGGGACTCCCTGGTGGGGGACCGTCCCTATCTGGTCGACCCGGCGCGCTTCCCCAACACCGTGATGAACTGCGCCGCCGGGCAGTCGGCCATCTGGCACCGCCTCAAGGGCCCCAACACCACGATCGCCGGGGGCAGGGCCACCGGACTGCTGGCCCTGCGGTACGCGCTGCGGCTGCACCGGGCGGGCCGCGCGCGGACCCTGCTGTGCGGCGCGGTCGAGGAGTTCTCCACGGCCCGCGCCTGGCTCGCCTGGCACGCGCGGGGAGTCACCGGCGACGATGGGCGGCGCGACGCGGTCCTCGGCGAGGGCGCCGCGGTGTGGCTGCTCGAGGACGCCGAGGACGCCCGGACCCACGGCCGGCGCGGTATCGCGGAGGTCCTGGGGCTGGAGTTCGGCTTCGCCGAGGACCACTCGGCGATCCGGCCGGTGCTGGCGGACTGTCTGCGCCGGCTGCTGGACCGGCCGGGCCTCGCCGCGGACGGCGTCGACGCCCTCGCCGACACCCAGTTGGCCGGGCCCGACGGCGACGCGGAGCGCGCCGCCGTCACCGAGGTGCTCGGCACCCGCCTGCCGCCCCGGGTGGCCTGCGCCGATTCCATCGGCGACACGTTCGCGGCGTCCGCCGCCTTCCAGATCGCCGCGGTGCTCGCCCGCGCCGGCTCCGGGGAGGCCGATGCCGGGGCCCGGACCGTCCTGATCACATCCGCCGAGGCGAACGGCATGGTCGGAGCCGCCCTGCTGAGGCTCGCGGGTTCATGACCCCGTGCGCCATGTCCGACGGCGACCCGCAGCCGACGGCGACCCGCAGCCGATGGCGACCCGCAATCTTTGGCGACCCGCAACCGATGGAGAGGCGAGGCACGATGCCCGACACCCAACCGACCCCCCTCGACCTGGAGGATCTGCGGCGCACCATCGCCGAGGTGTTCTGTGTGGACCCGGGCGAGGTGACCGACGAGACCCGCTTCGTGGAGGATCTGGGCGGCGATTCGCTGCTGGCGCTCGAGGTGATCGTCGCCCTGGAGAAGAAGTACGCCGTGCGGTTCGCGGAGTCGGATGTGCGCGGGCTGACCACGCTGCCGCGGACCTACGACGTGCTCGCCGACAAGCTCGGGGCCCGGGGATGAGCCCGGTGTGCACTCCGGTGGCGGGTCGGATCGAGCACGGCGGCACGGCCCCGGACGGGACCACGCTCGTGTCGATGACCGTCGGGCCCGAGGAGCCGGTGTTCCCCGGCCACTACCCCGGATTCCCGATCTTCCCCGGCGTCTGCGTCATCGAGTTCCTGCACCGCGGAGCGCTGGCCGCCGCCCCCGGACCGGACCACACCTGGGTGTTGTCCGGCATCGAGAGCGCGCGGTTCATGCACCCCGTCCTCCCGGGCGACCCGCTCACCGCCGAGCTGACCTGGCGCCGCGACGGCGCGAGCGGGCGCTGCTCGGCCGCGGTCACCGGCCCGCGCGGCACCATCGCCCGGATCGCCCTCCGCTTCGAGGATCGGATCGCCCTCCGCTTCGAGGACGAGGGGGCGCGGTGACCGGGATGTCCGCCGGTGTCGCCGAACTCAAGCGACGTCTGCCGCACCGCCATCCGATGCTGCTGCTCGACCGGGTCGTCCGGGTGGAGCCGGGCGCGCGGCTCATCGCCCGCAAGGCCGTCACCTGCAACGAGCCCTGGTACGAGCGCCTCGCCGACGACGCGGCCGAACGGGACCACGACTACCCGGCGGTGCTGCTCGTCGAGTCCTGCTGCCAGGCCGCCGGCCTCCTCGCCACCTGGGACGCCCCGGTGCCCGACGCGCGGGGCGATCGCGTGATGCTGTTCGGCGGCATCTCCGGGGTCCGGTTCACCGGGCGGGTCCGCCCGGGTGATGTGGTGGAACACCAGGTGCGGCTGGTCCGGAGCTTCGCGGACACCGTGCTCTTCGAGGGGCGGAGCACGGTCGGGGACGAGACCGTCATGGAGATCGAACAGCTGGTCATCGCGTTCCGGCCGGGATCCGGGCTGGCCCCGGCCACCCCGGCCACGGCGGACCGGGCCTGAGGGGAGGCGGACGACATGACCGGCACCGACAACCGGGTGGCCGTGGTCACCGGTGGTACGCGCGGCATCGGACGGGCCACGGTGCTGCGCCTGGCGCGCGAGGGGTACGACGTGGCGTTCTGCCACGCCTCACCCGATCCGGAGCCCGGCGCACTGCTGGCGAAGGAGGTCGAGGAGCTGGACCGGCGGGCGATGGCCCTGCGGACCGATGTCTCGGACGCGGACGAGGTGCGCCGCTTCATGACCGCCGTCCAGGAGGAGTTCGGCCCCATCGACGTCACGGTCACCTCCGCGGGCATCGTGCGCGACAACCCGCTGCTGCTCATGAAGGACGAGGAGTGGCACCAGGTCCTGGACACCAACCTCGACGGCACCTACCACGTGTGCCGCGCGGCCGTCTTCGAGATGATGAAGCGCCGACGGGGCTGCATCGTGAACATCTCCTCGGTCGCCGGAGTCCACGGACACCCCACCCAGACCAACTACTCGGCCTCCAAGGCCGGGATCATCGGGTTCACCAAGGCGCTGGCCAAGGAGGTCGGCAGATACGGCATCCGCGCCAATGTGGTGGCACCCGGATTCATCGAGACCGACATGACCGCCGCGCTGGCCGACAGCGCCCGCGCGGACGCCGCGAAGAAGATCCCGCTGCAGCGCTTCGGACGCCCCGAAGAGGTCGCGGACATGGTCGCGTACCTGGCCTCGGCCGAGTACGTGACCGGAAGCGTGCTGCAGATCGACGGCGGCATCGTCATCTGAGGAAAGGCCGGCCATGCCCCGGAGGGACCGTACGCCCCGCTTCTACTTCTCCCTGCGCAGCCCGTACTCCTGGCTCGCCTACCGCCAACTGCGCGACGACCACCCGGAGGTGGCCGACACCATCACCTGGCGGCCCTTCTGGGAGCCGGACGCCCGCAGCCTGCTGATGCTGGAAAAGGCGGGCGGCGGCTTCCCGTACGTCGGCATGTCCCGCGCCAAGCACCTCTACATCCTCCAGGACGTGCGCCGGCTGTGCCACGAGCGCGGGCTCGAGCCCGCGTGGCCGGTCGACCGGGACCCGGTGTGGGAGGTCCCGCATCTGGCCCATCTCGCCGCGGTGGACGAGGGGAAGGGCCCGGAGTTCATCGAACGCGTCTACCGGGCCCGCTGGGAGGAGGGCAGGGACATCTGCGCGCCCGCCACCATCGCGGAGGTGGCGGCCGAACTGGGGCTGTCCGAGGACCGTCTGGCGGGTGCCGCGGGCGACGACGGACTGCGGGAACGCGGGGTCGAGGCGTTGCTGCGGGTCGACGCGGACGGCGTGTTCGGCGTGCCGTTCTTCATCCATGGCTTCCACAAGTTCTGGGGTGTGGACCGGCTCGCTCCGTTCATCGCGTCGGTGACGGGCGCCGCGCCGGGGCGATCGGCCACCGGACCGTCGGCCACCGGACTGTCGAACGCCGGACCGTCGGACGCCGCACCGTCCGCCGCGGCGCCGGGCCGGGGCGGAGACCAGGGGCACGCGGGCGGCTGCGGCTGACCGCGACCCGACGATCGGCGAAGAGGAACCGATGAAGGAACAGAACCTTGGCTCGGCGGCGGCGGTCCACTACTGGGCCGGAACCACCAGGGACACCACCGCCATCGTGTACGAGTCCAGCCGGATCAGCTACGGGACGCTGTCCGCCCGGGTGCGATCGCTGGCGGCGGCCCTGTCCGGCGGTGGGGTGCGCACGGGCGACCGGATCGCCTTCCTGGGGCGCAACGGCCCGGTGCTGCTGGTGGCGGCGCTGGCCGCGGCCCACCTCGGAGCGGTCTTCGTGCCGCTCAACGTCCGGCTGGCCGGAAGCGAGGTGGCGTACCTCCTCGGCGACTGCCGCCCCCACACCCTCATCGCCGAGGACGCCAACCGGCCCCTGATCGACGGCATCGCGGACACCGTGCCCGTCCAGCGGTTCCTGCTCGCCGACGGTGACCCCGCCGCCTCCGGGGCGCACCCTCGCTGGGAACCGCTGCCGACGGGGGAGGCGGCGGAGGCGGCGGAGACGGCGGAAGCGGCGGACGCCGCGCCGCCGGTCGCGGTCCGGCCCACCGACCCCGCGGTCATCATGTACACCTCGGGCACCACAGGACGGCCCAAGGGGGCGGTGCTCACCCACGGCAATCTGTGGTGGAACCACATCAACACCGCCGCCGTGATCCGCACCCGGCCGGGCGACACCACCCTGGTGCTCGCGCCCATGTTCCACATCGCCGGGCTCAGCGGCTTCACCCTGGGCTCCCTCTGCCACGGCGGCACCCTGGTGATCCGGCGCTCCTTCGCTCCCGAACAGTGCCTGGCGGACCTGGTCGAGCACCGGGTGGCCAATCTCATCGCGGTGCCGACGATGTTCGCGGCCATCGCCGCGACGGCCGGTTTCCCGCGCGCCGATCTCTCCGCGCTGCGCGCCGCGATCGTCGGCGGGGCCCCGGTGCCCCTCACCCTGGTCCGCGACTACCTCGCCCACGGCATCCCCCTGCACCAGGCGTGGGGGATGACCGAGACCGCGCCACTGGCCAGCCATCTGCCGACGGAGCTGGTGGCCTCCCACCCCGACGCGGCCGGATTCCCGCTGCCCCACACCGAGATACGGCTGGCCGATCCGGCCACCGGCGATGTGGTCACCGAACCGGAGGTGGCCGCGGAGATCTGCGTCCGGGGACCCCATGTCTTCGCGGGCTACTGGAACAACCCGGAGGCGACCCGCCGGGTGCTGGACGACGCCGGATGGTTCCGGTCCGGGGACATCGGCCGCGTCGACAAGAACGGTCTGCTGTACATCGTGGACCGGCTCAAGGACGTCATCATCAGCGGCGGGGAGAACATCTACCCCGCCGAACTGGAGCGGCATCTTGCCGAGTACCCCGGCGTGCGCGAGGCGGCCGTGGTCGGGGTGGAGCATCCGCGGTGGGGCGAGAGCCCGGTGGCGGTGCTGTGCCAGGACGGGGACGGCCGGGCCACCCTGGAGGAGATCCGGGCGTTCACCGGGCAACGGCTGGCCCGGTACAAGCTCCCCACGGCCGTTCACCATGTCGGCGCACTGCCCCGGAATGGCAGCGGAAAGG
This sequence comes from Streptomyces endocoffeicus, assembly GCF_016741935.1. Classification (GTDB taxonomy): domain Bacteria; phylum Actinomycetota; class Actinomycetes; order Streptomycetales; family Streptomycetaceae; genus Streptomyces; species Streptomyces endocoffeicus. The sequence goes on from NZ_JAERRG010000015.1 coordinate 54,347, forward strand.
TGGACAAAGCCGCCTTGCGTGCCCTGGTGCTCGGTGGAGAGCGGTCATGACACCCCCCTGAAGCGCCGCCGGAACCCCACCGTGCCCGAACACGCGGAAAACACCCTGTCCCACGAAGCCGAAACGGCCCGTGTCCCGTGCGTGTAAGCAAAGTGAAAGCGCGTGAAAAGTACCGAGACGTAGACTCCTCGACACCTGCCCGGAGTTGCCTGAGTCCGGGTGTAAGAAGTGTTGGCACGGGGGTTCCACATTGATAAGAAATACAGGCGGAGTTCCGTCCTTGGCGGACCCGGTGACGACCGATCCGCTGGAAACGGGGACGCGGCAGGCCGCCGCGTTCCAGCGGCTGGACACCGAACTTCTGGTGGCCGCCGCCACGGCCCTGGCCGACCAGGCCACAAGTAGTGTGAACGTCACGATTCCCAGCGATCGACGAGGTTTGTCGGAATTCGGTCCGGCGCTCCACGCCATGGCGAAGACGGTGCGCCCGGACGTCGAATTCCGGGTTCTCTTCCCCTCTCGTGCTTTTGACGGCGAGGTCCTGCGACGACTGACCACGGAGCGGGCGAACGTCGCTGTCCGAATTGCCGAGAGTCCACTGCAGGGCGTGGTGATGGCCGACTTCCGCAGCGCGTTGCTGTGGTCGCCCATCGCCCTCAAAGGGGGAAGTGTGGCGCTTTTCGACAAATCCGCGGAGATCGGCGCACTGGGCTCTCTCTTCCTCGGTGCCTGGGGAAGTGCCATACCGCTGACCGAATTCCTGAAGCGGCGGGAGCTGGTCCGGCACGAGGACCAGCGGCAGGTCCTGGGGCATCTGCGGGACGGGCACACGGACCGGGTCGCGGCCCAGAAGATGGGCATCTCCTATCGCACCTATCGCCGCCGGGTCGCGGAGATCCTGGAGGGGCTGGGCGCGGAGTCCCGCTTCCAGGCCGGGGTACGGGCCAGTGAGCTCGGGCTGCTGTCGCCGCTGGAGGACGCCCAATGACGGCTCTTCCGCTTTCCACGGCCGCCCCGGTTCCGATCGGGTCTCCACCGCGGCCGTCCGCCGCACCGCTGAGCCGGGACCCCGGTCCGGCCGAGGACGCCCGGGCGATCGTGCGCGAGGCCGGGCAGCATGTGTCCATCATCCTCGCGTTGCCCCAAGGGACGCAGCGCGAGGTACTGCGGTCGCTCCTCCCGGCGCTCCTGGACCAGGTGAAACCGGACGTCCGGGTGCGGATCCTGTGCACCCGCCACACCTATGACCGCCGCCTGCCGCACACCAACGGTGGCGACGGCGGCGGGGCGGAGGTGAGACTTGCCCGTCTCGATCCGATCGAGGCGGTCATGGCGGACGGCCGTACGGCCCTGGCCAATCTGCGGGCGGAAACCGGCTCGCAGATCTTCACCACCCAGGAGGTGCTGCCCGTCCAGGCGTTGCACACGCTGTTCAACTCCATCTGGAAGAGGTCGGTCCCGCTCTCGGCGCGGCCCGACTTCGGCGACCGCCGCCGCACCCGGCTGGTCGCCGAGATCCTCGGGATGCTGCGCGTCGGAGCCACCGACGAGGTCGCCGCGCGGGCGCTGTCCATCTCCGTGCGGACCTACCGCAGACATGTCGCGGACATCATGGAACGGCTCGACGCGCGCTCGCGCTTCGAGGCCGGGCTGCTCGCCGCCGAGCTGGACATGCTTCCGCCCCCGGCGGAGAGAGACTGACGGACCCCACCCGGCCGGTGCCACCGGCCGGGTGGGCCGGCATGTATTCCCGGTCGGCGTCGTGGCGGTGGAGCCGTCCCCAGCTCCACCGTCGTGGTGACGCTCCGTCCGCCGGGCGTGTCGTGACGCGGGTACGGGGCGCTGAGAGACGATGGGCGTTCCCCGGGCAGCCACGAGAGCGGGCGGAAGGGAGGGTCCGCATGGATCAGCGGGTCACCACCACGGACGTACGACGGCGGATTCCCCGCACCGACGCCGTCCTGGGTGACCCACGCCTGACCGAGGCGGCACACCGGCTGGGACCCGGGGCGGTGAAGGCCGCGGTGCGGCGGGCCCAGGAGCGGGTGCGGGCCGGTGCCATCGCGCCGGACGAGGTGGCGGACACGGCGGTGGCCCTGCTGCCCCGCACCGCCGGTGGACTGCGGCCGGTCATCAATGCCACCGGGGTGGTGCTGCACACCAACCTCGGCCGGGCTTCGCTGTCGGCGGCGGCCCGGCGGGCGGTGGGGGAGGCCGCCGGGCCCACGGACGTCGAGCTGGATCTGCGCACCGGGGTCCGGGCCCGCCGCGGGCGGACCGCCCTGGCCGCGCTGCGCGAGCGGGTGCCCTCGGCCGCCGCCGCGCATGTGGTGAACAACGGCGCGGCGGCGCTGGTCCTGGTGGCGACCGCGCTCGCCGCCGGGAAGGAGATCGTCATCAGCCGGGGCGAGATGGTGGAGATCGGGGACGGCTTCCGCCTGCCGGACCTGCTGGTGTCCACCGGAGCCCGGCTGCGCGAAGTGGGAACGACCAACCGCACGTCCGTCGCCGACTACGCCGCCGCGATCGGCCCGGAGACGGCCTTCGTGCTGAAGGTGCACCCCTCCAACTTCCGCGTCACGGGGTTCACCCGCGCCGCCGGTACCGGGGAACTCGCCGCTCTCGGCGCTCCGGTGGTCGTCGACATCGGCTCCGGGCTGCTCGCGCCCCACCCTCTGCTGCCGGATGAGCCCGACGCCGAGACCCGGCTCCGGGCCGGAGCGTCGCTGGTCACCGCGAGCGGCGACAAGCTGCTCGGCGGACCGCAGTGCGGACTGCTGCTCGGGGAGGAGGAGCTGGTGCGGACCGTGTCCCGGCATCCGCTCGCCCGTGCGCTGCGGGTGGACAAGCTGACGCTGGCCGCGTTGGAGGCGACGCTGACCGGGCCCGAGACCCCGACCGCCGCGGCACTGGCCGCCGACCCGGTGGGGCTCCTCCACCGCGCCGAGCGGCTCGCCTCCGCCCTGGGCGCCGACGGCATCGATGCGCGGGCCGTCGAGAGCGCCGCGTCGGTGGGCGGTGGCGGCGCCCCGGGGGTGACGCTGCCCAGCGCCGCGCTGTCGCTGCCCGAGCGGTACGCCGCGGCCCTGCGGACCGGCCCGGTCCCCGTGGTGGGGCGGCTGGAGGCGGGCCGGTGCCTGCTCGACCTGCGGGCGGTGGAGCGGGAGGACGACGAGCGGCTGGCCGATGCCGTGCGGTCGGTCGGCGGTCCGGTCGCCGTGGATCCGGCCACGGAGAGGTAGGGCCATGCGGGTACTGGCCACCGCCGGGCATGTCGACCACGGTAAGTCGGCGCTGGTACGGGCGCTGACCGGGATGGAGCCCGACCGTTTCGAGGCGGAGCGGCGCCGCGGCCTGACCCTCGACCTCGGGTTCGTCTGGACCCGCCTGGACCCGGAGGCAAGCGCGAATGGGGACTCGGCGGACGGAAGCCCGGACGGAGACGGCGGCCCTGGCGGTGAGCACATCGCCTTCGTGGACGTACCCGGACACGAGCGCTTCGTCGCCACCATGCTGGCCGGTGTCGGGCCCGTGCCCGCCGTCCTGTTCGTGGTGGCCGCGGACCAGGGCTGGCAGCCGCAGTCGCAGGAACACCTGGAGATCCTGGACGCGCTCGGGGTGCGGCACGCGGTGCTCGCGGTGAGCCGAGGTGACCTGGCGGATCCCGAGCCCGTGCGGGCGGACGCCGTCGAGCGCATGGCGGCCACCTCCCTCGGCACCGTGTCGTCCGTCGCGGTGAGTGCGGTGACCGGCGCGGGGCTGGCCGAACTGCGCCGGGAACTGGCCCGGTTGGGCCGCTCGCTGCCCGTTCCGCCCGCCGGTGCGGACGTACGGCTCTGGCTGGACCGCGCCTTCACCGTGCGCGGCCAGGGCACGGTCGTCACCGGCACCCTGGGGGCGGGCACCCTGCGCGCGGGTGACCGGCTGGTGGCGGGGGACGGCGGGACCGCGCTGCGGGTGCGCGGGCTGCAGTGTCTGCGGGAGGACCGGTCCGCGGTCAGCGGGGTGGCGCGGGTGGCGGTCAATGTGCACGGCGCGCCCGACGGAGTGCTGGGCCGGGGCCAGGTGCTGCTGACGCCCGACCGCTGGCTGCTCACCGGCCTGATCGACGTCCGGGTCCGCGGAGCGCCGCCCCGCGACCTGCCCCGGACGGTGACCCTGCACATCGGCACCGCCGCCGTGCCGGTGACCGTCCGCCCGCTGGGCGAGGACACGGCCAGGCTGACCCTGCCCCGGGAGCTGCCGCTGCGGGTGGGCGACCGGGCGGTCCTGCGGGAACCGGGCGGGCGGCGCCCGCCGTGCGGGATGACCGTCCTGGACGTACGGCCGCCCCGGCTGACCCGGCGGGGCGCGGCCCGGACGAGGGCGGCCGAGCTGGCGGACCTGACCGGCGCGCCCGACGGCGTGGCGGAACTGCGGCGGCGCGGGCTGGTCCGCCGCTCGGAGCTGGTGGCCATGGGCCTGCCCGCCCCCACCGCGCCGGTGGCCGGGGACTGGCTGGCCGACGCGACCCGCTGGGCGGCGCTTCGGGACCGCCTGGAGGCCGAGGTCGAACGCCATGCGGCGCGCCACCCGCTGGAGCCCGGCCTGCCCCCGGAGGCGGCCCGCCGCCTGCTCGGCCTGCCCGACCGGTCCCTGGTCGACGCCCTCGCCGAGACCTCGGAGAAGGTGCACAGCCGTCAGGGGCGGCTGTACGGCGGCGCGGACGCCCGGCCCACTCTGCCGCCGCCCGTCCAGGCGGCCATGGACGACGTGCGGCGAGACCTGCTGCGGGCACCGTTCCGCGCCCCCGAGGCCGGCCGGCTGACCGAACTGGGGCTGACGCGCAGGACGGTGGCCGCCGCCGTCGCGGCGGGCGCGCTGCTGCGGGTCGGCGACGGCATCCTGCTGCTTCCCGGCGCGGACGCCCGGGCCGCGGCCGTGCTCCGCGGCCTTCCGCAGCCGTTCACGCTCAGCCAGGCGCGCCGGGCCCTCGACACGACACGCCGGGTGGCCGTACCGCTGCTGGAGTACCTCGATACCCAGGGGCTCACCGAACGCGTGGACGACCAGCACCGGCGCTGCCGGACCGGTACGGAGAGCGGAGGCGGAGGCGGACGGGAATCGAACCCGCCTGCCCGAGATCCTCGGGCACCTCGGTTTTGAAGACCGGGAGGGCCACCAGGCACCCACACGCCTCCCTCGCCCGCTCGAGGCTACCCGCCGCCGACCACCATCGACCGAGAGGACCGGCATGACCACGACCCGCGAAACACCCGTACGGCTCACGCAGTTCGCCCACGGCGGCGGCTGCGCCTGCAAGATTCCGCCCGGTGAACTGGAGGACGTACTCAGCGGACTGGCCGGGCCGACGACGGCCGCGAGCGACAGCACGCTGCTCGTCGGGCTGGCCACCGGCGACGACGCCGCGGTGGTCACCCTGCCCGCCCCGGCCGGCGGCCCGGCCCAGGCGGTGGTGTCCACCGCGGACTTCTTCACACCCGTCGTGGACGACCCGTACGACTGGGGGCGCGTCGCCGCGGCCAACGCCCTGTCGGACGTGTACGCGATGGGCGGCCGCCCGGTGCTCGCCGTCAACCTCCTGGCCTGGCCGCGCGATGTGCTGCCGTTCGACCTGGCCCGCGAGGTGCTGCGCGGCGGGTTCGACATCGCCGCCGAGGCGGGCTGCCACGTGGGCGGCGGGCACAGCGTGGACGATCCCGAGCCCAAGTACGGCATGGCCGTCACCGGCCTCGCCGATCCGGCCCGCCTGCTGCGCAACGACGCGGGTCGGCCGGGCATGCCGCTGTCCCTGACCAAGCCCCTCGGCCTGGGGGTGCTGAACAACCGCCACAAGGCCACCGGCGAACGGTTCGAGCAGGCGGTGGCCACGATGGTGGCGCTCAACCGGGACGCGTCGGCCGCGGCCCTGGAGGCCGGTGCCACCTGTGCCACCGACATCACCGGCTTCGGCCTCCTCGGCCATCTGCACAAGCTGGCGCGGGCCTCGGCCGTGACCGCGGTGGTCGACACCGCCGCCGTGCCGTACCTCGACGGGGCGCGGGAGGCGGTCCGGGACGGGTACGTCAGCGGCGGCACCCGGCGGAACCTGGAGTGGGTGGCGCCGTTCACCGACTTCGGGGACACCGACTCCGCCACCCGGCTGCTGCTGGCCGACGCCCAGACCTCCGGTGGGCTGCTCGTGGCGGGCGAGGTGCCCGGAGCGCCGGTGGTGGGAGAACTGGTCCCGAAGGGGGAGCACTCCCTCGTCCTCAGATGAGACGTCCTCAGGTGAGACCGCCCTCAGATGAGACCGCCCTCGGCTGTGACCCTCCTCGGGCGAACCCCGGGTTGGCTCAGAGTTCCGTACCGGTGCGATCGTCGATGCCCGCCCGCGTCCGGTAGGCGCGCACCAGCTCCACGGCGGCCGGGCCCCTCGGCCGTCGGCCCGGCCGGATGTCGACGGCGAACGCCTTCGTCTCCTGGATGTGGGTGTTGGGGTCGAGGGACATGTGCAGCAGCTCGTTCGCCGCGTCCCCCGTGCTGTAGCCGTTCGGCCCCCAGTGGTAGGGCAGGCCGATCTGGTGCAGGGTGCGTCCGTGCACCGTCAGCGGCGGTACGCGGTCGGTGACCAGGACCCGCGCCTCGATCACCCCGCGGGCGCTGACGACCGTCGCCCAGCCGGTGTGCTCGAGGCCGCGTTCGGCGGCGAGTTCGGGGGAGACCTCGCAGAAGAACTCCGGCTGCAGCTCCGCCAGGTAGGGCTGCCAGCGGGACATGCCGCCCGCGGTGTGGTGTTCGGTGAGCCGGTAGGTGGTGGCGACGAACGGGAACACCTCCGAGCCGGGCCCGCCGCCGCCCGGCTGGTACCGGTTGTCCGGGCGTGACGGCATCAGGTGCCGTACCGGATTGCGCCATTGGCCGTACAGCAGGTTGGGGAAGGGCGAGTCCTGCGGCTCGTAGTGGGTGGGCAGGGGGCCGTCGGTGAGGCCCGACGGCACGTACAGCCACGCCTTGCCGTCGGCCTGCATGATGAAGGGGTCGGTGCCCGACAGGGCCGCCCCGGCCGTCGCGTCCGGCGGCGGCCGGTAGGAGGGCGCCTTGCCGGGGGCGAAGTCGGGCACGTCATGGCCGGACCACCGGGCCCGCTCCTCGTCCCACCACACCAGGGCCTTGCGTTCGCTCCACGGCCTGCCGTCCGGGTCGGCCGAGGCCCGGTTGTAGAGGATGCGGCGGTTGGCGGGCCAGGCCCAGCCCCACTCGGCCGCCACCCAGTTCTGCCGGATGCCGGGCGTGCGGCGGGCGGCCTGGTTGACGCCGTCGGCGTGGACGCCGCAGTAGATCCAGCAGCCGCAGGACGTGGAGCCGTCCCCGGCCAGCTGCTCATAGGACGAGAGCGGATGGCCCTCGGCGTCATGGCCGTTGATCTCGGCGAGGACCGCTTCCGCCTCCGGTTCCGCGTGCTCGCCCCTGGTGGGGTAGTCCCAGGTCAGATCGAGCACCGGCCGGTCCATCGGATCGGCCGACCCGGCCAGCTTCGCCCGGATCCGCCGGCCCAGGTGGTACATGAACCACAGATCGCTGCGCGCCTCGCCGGGCGGTTCGACGGCCTGGTGGTGCCACTGCAGCAGCCGCTGGGTGTTGGTGAAGCTGCCGTCCTTCTCGGTGTGTGCGGCGGCCGGCAGGAAGAACACCTCGGTGCCGATGTCCTCGGTGCGCAGCTCGCCGGTCTCGATCTCCGGGCCGTCCTGCCACCAGGTGGCCGACTCGATGAGGGAGAAGTCCCGGACGACGAGCCAGTCCAGCTCGGCCATGCCCAGGCGCTGCATCTTGGTGTTGGCCGACCCCACGGCGGGGTTCTCACCCATCAGGAAGTAGCCCTTGCAGACTCCGTCCAGCTGGGCCATGACCGTCTCGTAGGTGGAGTGGGAGCCGGTCAGCCGCGGCAGGTAGTCGAAGCAGAAGTCGTTCTCGGGCCGGGCGGCCTCGCCCCAGTAGGCCTTGAGCAGGCTGACCAGATAGGCCCGCATATTGCCCCAGTGGCCCTTGCGGGCCGCTTCGACCTCCACGAAGGTGTCGAGGTCCTGCATCTGGTGGGCGTGCGGCATCGGGATGTAGCCGGGCAGCAGGTTGAACAGGGTGGGGATGTCCGTCGAGCCCTGGATGGAGGCGTGCCCCCGCAGCGCCAGGATGCCGCCACCGGGCCGGCCGATGTTGCCGAGCAGGCTCTGCAGGACGGAGGCCGCGCGGATGTACTGCACGCCCACCGTGTGCTGGGTCCAGCCGACCGCGTAGGCGAAGGCGGTGGTGCGGTCGCGCCCGGAGTTCTCCGTGACGAGCTCGCACACCTGGCGGAAGAGGTCCTGCGGAACGCCGCAGATCTTCTCCACCATCTCGGGCGTGTAGCGGGCGTAGTGCCGCTTGAGGACCTGGAAGACGCAGCGCGGATGGCTGAGCGTCTCGTCCCGCTCGGGCTCGCCCTCGCCGACCTCGGCGCCACCCGCGCCGTGCGCCTCACCGCGCGCGGCCTCGGTCACCGACCGTCCGCCGCCGGTGCGCCTGCCGTACTCCGCGTCGCGCTCACCGGCGGACGACTGCACCTCCATGCCCTCGTACTGCCAGCTGCCGTTGTCGTAGGCGCGGGTTCCGGGGTCGAGGCCGGAGAAGACGCCGTCGAGGTCCTCGGTGTCCCGGAAGTCCTCGCGCAGCACGACCGGGCCGTTGGTGTACGCCACGACGTACTCGCGGAAGTACGCGTCGTTCCGCAGGACGTGGTTGATGATCCCGCCGAGGAAGGCGATGTCCGAGCCCGCGCGCAGCGGAACGTGCAGATCGGCGAGCGCGCTGGTGCGGGTGAAGCGCGGGTCGACGTGGATCACCTTCGCGCCACGGGCCTTGGCCTCCATCACCCACTGGAACCCGACCGGATGGCACTCGGCCATGTTCGAGCCCTGGATGACGATGCAGTCGGAGTTCTGCAGGTCCTGCTGGAAGGTGGTCGCGCCGCCGCGGCCGAACGAGGTTCCCAGACCGGGAACGGTGGAGGAGTGTCAAACCCGCGCCTGGTTCTCGATCTGCACGGCTCCCAGGGCGGTGAACAACTTCTTGATCAGGTAGTTCTCTTCATTGTCGAGCGTGGCCCCGCCCAGGCCGGCGAAGCCGAGCGTGCGCCGGGTGCGGGCCCCGTCGACCTCCCACTGCCAGCCCGCCCGGCGCGCCTCGATCACCCGGTCGGCGATCATGTCCATGGCCGTGTCGAGGTCCAGGCGCTCCCACGCGGTGCCGTGCGGGCGCCGGTGGAGGACATGGTGCTCGCGGGCGCCGCCGGTGGTGAGCTGAAGACTGGCCGAGCCCTTGGGGCACAGCCGGCCGCGGGAGACGGGGGAGTCGGGGTCGCCCTCGATCTGGGTGACGCGGCCGTCCTCCACATAGACGTTCTGGCCGCAGCCCACCGCGCAGTACGGACAGATCGACTTCACCACCCGGTCCGCCGAGGCGGTCCGGGCAGTGGGCCGCGCACCGGCGCTCGTGGCGGCGGCCCCGCGGCCCAGCGGGTCCGTCCCCGTGAGCTGGCGGTAGACCGGCCAGGAGGCGATCCATGTGCGTACGCCCATGTCCGTCCGCCCTTCCGTGCCCTTGCGGTGGCGCTGCCCTCGCGCCTTGCGGTGGCGCTCGGCGCCTTGCCGGGTACCCGGTTTCGTTCTCCCTCACCCGGGCATTCCTACCGGCGGTGTATCCGCTCGCGGACCGCTCGGCCTGCCCGTAATGTCCACTTGGCCTCGGTCTGGATGGTACGACGGGAGTGATCGGATGGCGATCGGGAACGGTGATCCCCATGGCCGCTGACGGCCGTCCGGGCGTCTTCGTCTTCGACGTCTCGCGGGCCTGCCGGAGCTGCCCGTCCACCCGGATGTCCCCGAGGGCGTACGGGCGCTGCACGCGGCCGGACACCGCCTGGTCACCCTGACGAACGGCTCGGCGGACACCACGCGTGCGGTAGTGGACCGGGCCGGGTGCGGGGACTGCTTCGAGGCCCACCTGGATGTCCAGGGCGCCGGCGGCCGGTGGAAGCCCGCTCCCGCCGCGTACGCGTACGCGCTGCGCGCGGTGGACGTGCCGGCCGGCGCGGCGACGATGGTGGCGGTGCACCCGTGGGACATCGACGGCGCCGCCCGGGCCGGTCTCGCCACCGTCTGGTTGCGGCGCACGCCGGTGCCCTACCCGTCGGCGGCGCGGTCCGCCGACCGGCAGGCGACCGGGGTGGCGGATCTGGCCCGGCGCCTGGGACCCACCCCGCCCGGCTGACCCGCGAAACTGACACCGTGCGGAGGACTGACGCATGGGCCCGGCCGGCCTGACCGCCTCAGGGCTGACCGCCTCAGGGCCTCGGCCCCCGCTGCCGCCGGGGGGTCGGGGTACCGGCGTCGGCACTGGTGAGCGCGGGGTGCGGGTGGGGGCGGGCGGGGGTGCGGGAGCGGTAGACGACGTAGGGCCTGGTGAGGTAGCCGAGGGGGGCGGTGAAGGCGTGGACGAGGCGGCTGAAGGGCCAGAGGGCGAACATGGCCATCGCCAGCAGGGCGTGGATCCGGTAGACCAGTGGCGCGTGGGCCATGGCGGGCACGTCGGGGTCCAGGGTGAACAGGCTGCGGAACCAGATGGAGACGCCCCGCCGGTAGTCGTAGGAGTGGTGGCCCGCGCCGGTGGCGGTGGCGGTGAGTCCGGCGAGCAGGACGGTGGTGAGCAGCGGGTACACGGCGTGGTCGCTGCGGCTGGTGGCGGCGCGTACGGCGGGGACGCGCAGCCGCCGGTACAGCAGGATGCCGAGGCCGGTGACGGTGGCCAGTCCGGCGGTGCCGCCGACGAGCAGGGCGTTGGCGTGGTACAGCGATTCGCTGACGCGCAGCCGTTCGGTGAGCGTTTCGGGGATGAGCAGGCCCACGACATGGCCGGCGATCACGAAGAGCAGTCCGTAGTGGAAGAGCGGCCCGCCGATGCCGAGCAGACGGTGTTCGTGGAGCTGGCTGGAGCGGGTGGTGAAGCCGAAGCGGTCGTAGTGGTAGCGCCAGGCGGAGCCGGCGGTGAAGAGGGCGAGGATGAGATAGGGGAGGACGCCCCACAGGGCGATGTTCAGGTGGTTCATCGGCCGGTTCCTTACGCGAGGGGGGTGGCGGCGGAGGTGTCCGCGGCGAAGGGGGCCAGGCCCACGGTTTCGGTGGGGGGTCCGCCGCGGGCGAGCGCGAGGGCCGCGGCGCGGTCGGCGGGCGAGGGTCCGGGCAGGGTGTCGCAGACGGCGCGCAGGATGTCGGCGTAGGGGCTGTGGTGGTCGGTGAGGGCGATCCGGAGGAGTTCGAGGGCGGCGCGGTGGTCGCAGAGGAGCCGGTTGCCCGGGGCCGGGCAGCGGGCGGCGAACTCCAGCAGGAGTGGCAGGTGGTCGGGGAGTTCGTCCTCGGGGGGTTCCCATCCGTGGGCGCGGTAGCGGGCCTTGAGGGCGGCGAGGGTGGAGCCGCGGCGGCGGGTGTCGCCATCGGTGTAGTAGGTGAGATGCAGGGTGCGGCGGCGGCTGCGGTCGAAGGTCTGGACGTAAGCCGAGGCCAGGTCGAGCACCGGGACACCCTCGACGGCGGCGCAGAACCGCAGCAGGGGTGCGGCGGCGGGGGCGGCGAGTTCGGTGAGAGAGTCCCGTACCAGGGCGTGGCGGGCGGGCCAGTCCGGTCCGGGGTAGCCGAGGAGGAGCGCGGCGGCCTGGTGCACCGCGGGGGCGGCCGGGTTCACCGGGAGCCCTCGTCGCGCTTCGGGAACAGTCCGGCGGGGCGGCCGCGGCCGTTCCAGCCCAGCAGGTTGAGCCGGCCGGCGAGGCCGGATCCGGCGCCGGCGGGTTCGGCTGCCGGGGGCGCGTGGAAACCGCCGGTGCCGTCGTACGGCATCATGCCGGGCAGGCCGTCGCCGTCGAGGCTGCAGGAGTCCGTGCGGGCGTCGCCGCCGGATCCGGCGGTGTAGCTGGTGGGAATGACGTACCGCTCCTCGTACTTGGCGAGGGCGAGCAGCCGGTACATGGCTTCGATGCCGTCCTGGTCCAGGCCGACGGCCGCCGCGATGGCGGGGTCGCGTTCCTCGCCGAGGTTGATCCGGCGCATATGGCTGCGCATCGCGGCCAGCCGGCACAGGGCGGCCTCGACCGGTCCGGGATCGCCCGCGGTGAAGAGTTCGGCGAGATAGCCCAGGGGGATGCGGAGGCTGTCGATGGCACCGAAGAGGTTGACGGGGTCCTCGCCGTCGTGGCCGGTGGCGGTGAGCGCCTCCACGACCGGGGACAGCGGGGGGACGTACCAGACCATCGGCATGGTGCGGTATTCGGGATGCAGCGGCAGGGCGACCCGGTACCGGCTGATGAGCGCGTGCGCCGGGGAGCGCCGGGCGGCCTCGATCCAGTCGTGCGGAATGCCGGAGTCGGCGGCGGCGCGGGCGACATCGGGGTCCTCGGGGTCGAGGAAGCAGCCGAGCTGGGCCTCGTAGAGGCCCTTCTCGTCGGGGGTGGCGGCGGCCTCGCCGACCTTGTCGGGGTCGTAGAGCATGACGCCGAGGTAGCGCAGCCGTCCCACGCAGGTCTCCGAGCACACGGTGGGCTCCCCGGCCTCGATGCGCGGATAGCACAGGGTGCACTTCTCGGCTTTGCCGCTGCGGTGGTTGAAGTAGACCTTCTTGTACGGGCAGCCGCTGACGCACATGCGCCAGCCGCGGCAGCGGTCCTGGTCGACCAGGACGATGCCGTCCTCGATCCGCTTGTACATCGCGCCGGAGGGGCAGACGGCGACGCAGGAGGGGTTGAGGCAGTGCTCGCAGATGCGCGGCAGGTAGAACATGAACGCCTGCTCGTACTCCAGCCGGACCCGCTCGCTCATCTTCGCGAGGACCGGGTCGCCGGCGAGGTGTTCGGGGCCGCCGCCGAGGTCGTCGTCCCAGTTGGGGCCCCAGGTGATGGCGGTGGGGCGGCCGTCGATCAGGGAGCGGGGCGGGGCGGTGGGCACGTCGTCGCCGAGCGGGGCGGTGGTGAGGGTGTCGTAGTCGTACGTCCAGGGCTGGTAGTAGTCGTCCAGCCGGGGCAGTTCGGGGTTGGCGAACAGCCGGGCGAGGCGGCGGGCGCGGCCGCCGGCGCGGGGCACCAGCCGGCCGGCCTTGAGGTGCCAGCCGCCCTTCCAGGTGTCCTGGTCCTCGTAGCCGCGGGGGTAGCCCTGGCCGGGGCGGGTTTCGACGTTGTTGAACCAGACGTATTCGGTGCCGGAGCGGTTGGTCCAGGTCTGTTTGCAGGTGACCGAGCAGGTGTGGCAGCCGATGCACTTGTCGAGGTTCATGACCATGGCGATCTGGGCCATCACCCGGGGGGTGCGCGGCCGGTGGCGCGGCATGTCAGTACTCCACGTTCTGGGAGCGGCGCCGGATGACGGTGACCGCGTCCCGCTGGTTGCCGGTGGGTCCGTAGTAGTTGGGGGCGAAGGAGAGCTGGGCGTAGCCGCCGATGAGGTGGGTGGGCTTGATGAGGAGCTTGGTGAGGGCGTTGTGCACTCCGCCGCGGCGGCCGGTGGCCTCGGACTTGGGCACGTTCACCAGCCGTTCCTGCACGTGGTACATGAACACGGTGCCGGTGGGCATGCGGTGGGAGACCACGGCGCGGGCGACCACCACACCGTTGGCGTTGACGGCCTCGATCCAGTCGTTGTCGGATACGCCGATGGCCTCGGCGTCGGGGACGCTGAGCCAGATGACCGGGCCGCCGCGGGCCAGGGTCTGCATGATGAGGTTCTCCTGGTACTCGGAGTGGATGGACCACTTGGAGTGCGGGGTGACATAGCGGACGGTGACCGAGCGGCCGGTGTCACCGTCGGCCGCGGGTGGCGCCTCGCCGAGGGCGGCGAGGTCCAACGGCGGCCGGTAGACGGGGAGTTGTTCACCGAGTTCGGCCATCCAGGAGTGGTCGAGGTAGAAGTGCTGGCGGCCGGTGAGGGTGTGCCAGGGCTTGCCGTGTCCGGTGTTGATGGTGAACGGCGCGTAGCGGCGGTCGGGGGCCTCCTTGCCGGACCATTCGAAGCTGGCGCCGACCTGGACGGGGCGGGCCTGGGTGTCGGAGAACACCACGCGGCGTTCGGCCACCGAGGCGCCCAGTTCGGTGAGGCCGGAGCCGGGGCCGCAGTGCTCGGCGAGCCGGGCGAATCCCTCGGCCGCCAGGCGCCCGTTGGTGGTGCCGGACAGCGCGAGGATGGCCTCGCACATCTTGGCGTCGGTATCGAGGAGGGGCCTGCCGGCCGCGGCGCCACGGGTGGCCGTGCCACAGCGGTCGGCCAGCCAGGCGGCCTCCCGGTCCGGGGTGACGGTGACGCCCTTGACCTGCATGCCCGCCTGCTGGGCCAGCGGGCCGAAGGCGGCGAGGCGGTCGGCGACGGCGGTGTAGTCGCGGGTCACGAGGGCGACGTTCGGCAGGTTCACGCCCGGTACGGCGGGGGTGTGGCCGTCGCGCCAGTCCGGTACGGTCCCGCTCCCGCCGGGCTGGGCGGTCTCGCCCGGGGTGTCGTGCATGAGGGCGGTGGCGACCAGGTCGTGGGCGGTGTCCAGTCGTCCGGCGGCGAGTTCGCCGAGCTTGCGGGCGAGGCCGTGGAAGATGTCGAAGTCGGTGCGGGCCTGCCAGGGCGGGTTGATGGCGGGGGAGAAGGCGTGCACGTAGGGGTGCATATCGGTGCTGGACAGATCGTGCTTCTCGTACCAGGTGGCGGCGGGGAGCACGAGGTCGGCGAAGAGGGTGGTGGAGGTCATCCGGAAGTCCAGCGCGAGCAGCAGGTCGAGCTTTCCGCGCGGCGCCCGGTCCTGCCAGCTGAGGTCGGCCGGGCGGCGGTCCGGTGGGGTCTCCTCGGCGGTGGCGTTGTCCTGGGCACCCAGCAGATGGCGCAGGAAGTACTCATTGCCCTTGGCGGAGGAGCCGATGAGGTTGGCCCGCCACACGGTGAGCACACGCGGCCAGTTCTCGGGGGCGTCGGGGTTCTCGCAGGCGAACTTCAGCTCACCGGCGGCGAGTTGTTCGGCGACCCACTCCTCCGCCGGTCGTCCGCTCCGCTGCACCCGGCGGCCGAGCTCCAGGGAATTGGCGGAGAAGGTGGGGTAGGAGGGCATCCAGCCCAGCCGCATCGACTGGGCGACCAGATCGGCGGTGTGGCGGCCGGTGAACAGCCCCTGGCCGGTGGGCGAGGCGAGCGCGTCGGCGCCGTACCGTTCGTAGCGCCACTGGCCGGTGTGCAGATACCAGTACGGAGTGCCCGCCATCTGCCGGGACGGCCGCGTCCAGTCGGCGGCGGTGGCCAGCTGCTGCCAGCCGGTGTACGGGCGCACCTTCTCCTGGCCGACGTAGTGCGCCCAGCCGCCGCCGTTGACGCCCTGGCAGCCGGTGAGCAGCAGCAGGGTGAGGAAGGAGCGGTAGATGGTGTCGGAGTGGAACCAGTGGTTGGTGCCCGCGCCCATCACGATCATGCAGCGGCCGCGCGTCTTCTCCGCCGTGCCCGCGAACTCGCGTGCCGCGCGGACCACGGCCGCGGCCGGGACCGAGGTGATGGCCTCCTGCCAGGCCGGGGTGGCGGGTGCCGAGGCGTCGTCATAACCGGTGGGCCACTGCCCGGTGAGGCCGGGGCGGCCCACCGCGTACTGGGCCAGGAGCAGATCGAAGACGGTGGTGACCAGCCGTCCGCCGAGCCGGCGTACGGGGACGGCGCGCCGGACGGTGGCGCCGGGTTCGTCGAACCGGGGCAGTTCCACCTCGACGGCCTCGGCGCCCGGGGTGCGGTGGAGGGTGAGCCGGGGGGTGATGCCTTGCAGGTCGAGGTTCCAGCGGCCTTCGCCGCCCTTGCTCCAGCGGTCGCCCAGGGTGCCATGGGGGACCACCGGCCGGTCGGTCTCCGCGTCGTAGAGCACCGGCATCCAGTGCCGGGCCGCCTCGTCGGCGTGGGCGCCCAGGCCCGGGTCGGTGTCCGCCAGGCCGGCCGCGGTGAGGAAGGCACCGGGGGTGTGTCGCCCGTCCCGCTCGGCGAGTTCCACCAGGAACGGCAGATCGGTGAAGCGCCGGACGTAGTCGGTGAAGTAGGGGACCCGCCGCTCGACGAAGCACTCCTTGAGGATGACGTGTCCCATCGCCATGGCGACCGCGCCGTCGGTGCCGGGGTGGGGGTGGAGCCATTCGTCGGCGAACTTGGTGGCGTCCGCGTAGTCCGGGGAGACCACGACCACCTTCTGCCCGCGGTAGCGGGCCTCGGCCATCCAGTGGGCGTCGGGGGTGCGGGTGACGGGCACGTTCGATCCCCACAGCATCAGATAGGCCGCGTCCCACCAGTCGCCCGACTCGGGGACGTCGGTCTGGTCGCCGAAGACCTGGGGTGAGGCGATCGGCAGATCCGCGTACCAGTCGTAGAAGGAGATCATCGGCGCACCGATCAGCGCCATGAAGCGGGCGCCGACGGCGTGGGAGGCCATCGACATGGCGGGGATCGGGGAGAAGCCGGCGATCCGGTCCGGGCCGTGGGCGCGCAGGGTGTGGACATGGGCGGCGGCCGCGATCTCCAGGGCCTCCTCCCAGCCGATCCGCACCAGCCCGCCCTTGCCGCGCGCCGACTGGTAGCGGCGCCGCTTGACCGGGTCCGAAGTGATTTCGGCCCATGCGGCCACCGGATCGCCGAGCCGGTCCCGGGCCTCCCGGTAGAGCTCGATCAGCACACCGCGGGCGAGGGGGTGGCGGACCCGGGTCGGCGAGTAGGTGTACCAGGAGAAGGAGGCGCCGCGCGGGCAGCCCCGCGGTTCGTACTCCGGGCGGTCCGGGCCGACCGAGGGGTAGTCGGTCTGCTGGGTCTCCCAGGTGATCAGCCCGTCCTTGACATAGACCTTCCAGGAGCAGGATCCGGTGCAGTTGACGCCATGGGTGGAGCGCACGACACGGTCGTGTGCCCAGCGTTCGCGGTAGGGGGAGTCCTCCACGGTCTGGTCGGTCCGGTAGACGGCCCGCAGGTCGGGGGTGGTCGGGAGGCGGCGGAGCGCGGTCCCGGCCGCGAGCAGTCTCTCCGTCACCGCCGAGGCGGCGGTTCCGGCTCCCTCTCGTGCTGTGCGGCGCACCACGGTCCAGCTCCTTCGGCTGTGGCTCCGCGCCGAACGGCCGGCCGGGGCCCTGATTGCGTGTCGCGCGACAGCATCACTCGCGCATCAGCCGTGCCGTATGACCCCTTTAAGTCATTTAGCATCACCTGGAGCGGTTTTTTCTCGCGGTTTGCCTTCCTTGTGAGGGATATGCCAGCTGACGAAGGCATCGCGGTGAACGGAACGTGACGGCGCGTCACCTTTGCCTGATGGGCAAGTGGGGAGGACCGACCACATCGGTCAAGAGCGGCCATCGGCGGGATTTTCCTCGCCCTTGACCTGGTTACTGGCCTGAACTCGCCGTCGCCGACCGGCGCGCCACCGCGCATGCGCCATCCCCGCCGCGACCATCGACCACGCTCCCAGCGCCACCCAGACCGCGAGGTGTCCCAGGCGTACCAGGCGGTGGATCCCCTCGGCCTCGCCGAGGGCGGCGGTGGACACGGCGTACATACCCGTGGGGAAGACGATCGTCCACCAGGCCGGCTCGTACCTCAGGGGCACCCGGTGCACCAGATGCCGCCAGACCCCGGCGGCCAGCAGCGGCGGCAGCAGACAGGTGGCCCAGCCCCACAGGGCCATGAGGACGATCCGGACCGGCGCCCCGGGGCGGGGAGCGGCGAGCCCGTGCCGCGCCAGCCGGGCACCGGCGAGCAGGCTGATCGCGCAGGCTCCCATCGTGATCCAGTAGGGCGGCGACAGCTCCCGGGGCGGTACGCCGAACCGCGTGAGCCGGCCGGTGACCACCGTCGCCACCGCCGCGTACAGCAGCACCCCGGCCACCCAGGCGAACGCTTCGGCCGACCGGACGCGGCCGGGTGCCAGCGCCGCCACCGCCAGGACGGCGGACTGGATCCCCACCACGGTCAGGAACCAGGTCCCCTCCGCGTGCCGCACCATCCCGCCCCAGCCGAGCCGCCGCGCCATGAGCGCCACACACCCCAGCAGGAGAACGGCGGCCGGTATGGCCAGCGTCGGCAGGGCGGACGCGGCCGCCCGCGCCGGTCCCGGGGCCAGCCGCACGGCGAGCACATCGGAGCCCGCGACGAAGGTGAAGAATCCGAAGAGCCGTGCCGGATCCCCCAGGTCGGCGGCCACCTCACGCGGATACCGCACCACCCGCCACACCAGCTTTGCCAGCAGCCCGCCGTAGAGCACCACGGCCACGGCCAGCAGGGCCTCCGACAGCCGTCGCGCGCTCACCGCCGCGAGTCCCTGGGACACGATTCCGGTCGCCATCACCGGGGCGAAGGCACCGGGCGGCAGGTGACGCGCCCTCACCCCGTTCATCGTTCGCAGCACGCCAGCAGGCTGCCACTCCATCGGAGTCCGGGTGCGGAGGACGGGATGGGCGGAACGGCGGCGGGGAGTTCGTTGGCCACCGGCTCCCCAAGAAGCTCCCGGGTCCCGCTTGGTACGCGCTTGAACCAGCGCAGACCGTTCCGATAGCCAAGGGGTCCCGGGCCGACCGTGGGAAAGGGGCCACCGTGGCGTGAAGACCCATCCCGAACACCTGTCCCCGCCCCCGGACCCCGTCCGAACGCCTGGTCACGCCCGACCTCGATGCCCGGCTGACCCTTGTCGCGGGGCGATGGCACACTGGCCGTCGATCCGCCGAAGGAGTCCGCCGTGTCGATGATCAGCAACCTTCGTCAAGCGGTGCGCCGGACACCCCGGCGCACCGTTGACCTCAGCCATCCCGCCCGGTCGCCGCTCGGCAGCTCGGTGGTGAACTGCGTGGTCTATCGCGACGGTGTGCGGCAGCACGGCGACTGTCCGGCCGAAGAGGCACTGCGACGGGCCCGCAAGTCCGTCGGTGACTTCGTCTGGATCGGGCTGCACGAACCGACCCAGGAGGAATTCGCCGGACTCGCCGAACTCTTCGGACTGCATCCCCTGGCGGTCGAGGACACCGTCCAAGCGCATCAGCGGCCCAAGGTGGAGCAGTACGACGACACGCTGTTCGCCGTCTTCAAGACCGTTCGGTATGTCGAGCACCCGGAGCTCACCGCCACCAGCGAAGTGGTGGACACCGGCGAGATCATGGTCTTCACCGGGCCCGACTTCGTGATCACCATCAGGCACGGGCGGCACGGCTCGCTGGGACCCGTGCGCGAAGCTCTGGAGGACACAACCGAGCAGCTGGCCAAGGGGCCCACCGCGGTGCTGCATGCCATAGCCGATCATGTGGTCGACGACTACCTCGCCGTCGCCGACAACGTGCAGTACGACATCGACGCCGTGGAGTCCGCCGTCTTCACCGAGGATGTCGGCTACCGCGACGCGGGCCGGATCTACCAGCTCAAGCGTGAGCTGCTGGAACTCAAGCGGGCCGTCGCGCCGCTGGACCGGCCGCTCCGGCGGCTCGCCGCCCAGTCCATGCCGCTCATCGCATCCGATATCCGGGCGTACTTCCGCGACGTCTCCGACAACCTGGAGCGGATCACCGAACAGATCACCTCTTTTGACGCGCTGCTCGACTCCATCCTCCAGGCTCACCTCGCTCAGGTGACCGTCGCCCAGAACGAGGACATGCGCAAGATCACCGCATGGGCGGCGATCATCGCCGTCCCCACGATGGTCTGCGGGATATACGGCATGAACTTCGACCATATGCCCGAGCTGCGCTGGACGTACGGCTATCCCATGGCCATGGGGGTCATCGCCGTCGCCTGCTTCCTCATCCACCGGGGCTTCCGCCGCAACGGCTGGCTCTGACCCGCCCGAGGAGCGAGCGAGTCCCGGAGCTCACGGCCTCAGGATGATCTTCTGACCACGCATTCGGCGGCCGCGTCCCACCCCAGCAAAGCGTGATCGGTGGACTGGCCGTCTCCCGAGAGGGTCTTGTTCAGCCATTCCACGGTAACGGCACGAAGGTTGGCCAGCGGGAGGTACACGGAGGTGAGCGGGGGAGTGACGAACTCGCTCTCCACGAAGTTGTCCGCCCCGACGACGGCGAGGTCGTCCGGAGCGGACCAACCCAGGTCTGCCATGGCGCCGAGTACGGCGATTCCCATGCGGTCGTCCGCGGTCGCCACGCCCGTAGTGCCGCGCAAGGACTCGAGCGATGACAACGCTTCGGCGATGGCGTGGCGGTCCAAGGGCAGCGACAGGGCCAGTGGTGCGCGCAGTCCCTGCCGGACGCACTCCTCCTGAGCGCCGCGAAGGCGCACCTGGGCGATCGGCAGTCGTGGGGACGTGGCCGGAAGCACGTACACGATCCTGGTGGGGCCGCGCTGTGCGAGATGCCGGATCTGCGTCCTGCCGATCTCCGCTTCCCCGGGCCGTTTCGGTTCGAGGTTGTCGTCCTCCGCCGTGTTGAGGCCGATGACATGCTGCGCGCCGGCCGCCCGCAGACTCTGCCGCATGGCGGCGGTCGTGAAGGAGAGGGCCGCGACGGCGAACGGCTGCAGCGTCCGCACGACACCGAGCAGGTCCTCCTCCGAGACGAGTGAGTAGGTGAGCGCGGTGAGGCCGCATGAGGCCACCGCATCCAGAAGGGGCTCGAGACTCCGGGCGTTGGTGTGGCCGACATTCAGCGTGTCGATCACGACCAGGACCACACGCGAATGTCCGCGCCGCAGGGTGCCGGCCGCCGCGTTGGGGACATAGCCCAACTGCTCGGCGGCGCGCAGGACCCGGTCGGTCGTGGCCGCGGAGATCTTCTGTCCGGGACTCTTGTTCAGCACATAGCTGACGGTCGCGGAGGAGACGCCGCTGAGCCGGGCCACGTCACCTGCCGTGGGGCGCCGGGATTGCCGAGGCATGACCTTCCTTCGAGATCGCGGGGCACGCGAGACCGCGGGGCACGCCGCACCCCCGCTCCAGCTTATCGTCCGCTCAGTGTCAGCCGAGGATGGTGTGGCCGGCGGGATGCGCCGTGGTGGTTCCGTCGGCCGCCCGGAAGGTGAACGGCACGGGACTGTCGACTTCGCACGTGGTGCCGGTGACGCGCACGTGCAGCAGGCCGTACGGCGTGGGGGCGGCGCCGCTCATGCGGGCGGTCACTCCGAACGCGGGTTGGATCCGGGCCGAGACAAAGCCCGCTTCCCCGGGCTCGATGCCGAGGAGGTAGGTCACGATGTCGCGTGTGGGGGTGGAGCTCCAGCCATGGGCGGGCGTGCCCCAGCCCCAGCATTCCCCGAAGGTGTCGTATCCGTCGGTGAGGAACCGGCTCCAGTCGCGCAGCGCACGGGTCAGTTCCGCCGTGCGGCCGCACAACGCCAGCGCGTCATGGACCATGTAGCTGGCGAAGGGTTCCGCCCGTACCACCTCGTGCCGCGGGTCCCAGGTCACGTCCTGCACACCGCGTATCTGATCGGCGATCTTGGCGTCGTCGTAACCGCCGTCGCCCCCGATCCAGGACCGGATGACCAGGCGCCGCGGATCGGCGATCCAGTCGGCCACGGCGTTCCAGCGGGAAGACGGCGCGAGGCCGGACACGATCGCGGTCGCTCCGGCCAGCTGGGAGGCCGGCGACTGACGGATGCCGTCCACGAGATGGTCGACGTAGGTTTCCCGCTCGGGATCCCAGAACACCTCGAACCCGGCCCGTGCCTCCTCCCACAGCCCCCGCGCCCAGTCGGCGTTGCCCACGTTGCCGTACGCGGCGCTGATGTCGGCGAACTCACGCAGCGCCCTGGCCCACATCGACGTCAGGATCGAACTGGTGCCGCTCAGGAACACAGCCGACCAGTCGACCAGGTTCCATTCCGGTACGTGCTCGAGCACGCCCCGCTCATCGCGGTACGGCAGGTACCAGCGCAGCACGCGCTCCACGGACGGCAGCAGTTCGCGCACCGGAGCCGACAGGCCCTCGTACCGGTACAGGGTGTGGACGCCGTGCGCCCAGTTCAATGCCCAGTCCGGGATGGTGAGACCGTCGCGGTACTCGGTCTCGCCCGCGACGCTGCGCGGCAGCAGACCGTCCGAGCGGGGCGAGTCCGCCAGTTGCGGATACCAACGTGCCATGGACCAGTTGGTGGACGTGGTGAGGTGGACGAGTTGGTGCACCACACCGTCCCCCACCCACGCCCGCTGCTCCCGGGTCGGGCAGTCGACGTAGGCGTCGTGAGCGCTGAGGGTGACGGTGCGACGGCCTGCCGCGTAGAGCCGGTCGAGCTCGTCGTCGCTGGACTGGAAGAACGCCTCTCCTCGGATGGGGTAGAGACGCTCACGCACACGGATCTCCCCGACGGCGATGTCGCCGGGGACCGGGGAGGTGATCAGCAGCCGCACATAGCGCAGGCCGTTGACTTCCATGGCCTCGAACGCGTCGTCGCCGCCGCGGGCGATGTAGCGCGCACCGGTGATGTTGGAGATGCGGCCCGCCGCGGAGGGGTCGACGGGCTTCTCCTGGTAGAGGATGTCGACCCGGGTGCCACGCGGAGCGGTGAGGGAGAAGCTGACCAGGCCGCAGACGACTCGCCCGAAGTCGGCGATGACCAGGCGCGCCATGCCCGACGTGGCGCGGAATCGGACCGGGGCGGACGTCCGGGCGCGTGGCAGGTCCTTGTGCCGTGCGCAGTAGTGGGCGACTTGGGCGACGGGATGGCCGAGCTCCGCCGCGTAGCCGGCTTCCCCATCGCACCAGTACGCCTCTGGCGTGAGCGACGTTTCTTCCAGTGCCCCGATCGGACGGGGAAGCAACGCTCCGTACGGGGCGGTCGGCGGCTGTGATCGAGCCGCCGCGCCCATGTGCCCGGCGTGGGCGACGCGGGCGGGTGTCCAGCCCTCGCCGTCGTGCCACGCCGGCCAGTCCACCGGCAGTTCCCGGGCGTCGACGACCTCGACGGGGACGCCATGGAAGCCGTACGGGGGTGCGGCTCCCAACCCGGCCAGACGCTTGACGCTCCAGGCGCCGTCACTGATCAGCCACCTGCCACCGAGGTCCGCTTCGAAGACCAGGACCGCGTGACCACCGAGTGCGGCGCCCGGGGAAGCGGGCTGCCAGAAGGCGTTGGGATCACCGTAGTAGGTGACGAGCACGCTGATGGTGTTGGTGCCCGGATGGAGATACGGGCCGAGATCGTAGTCGTCGTAGCGCATACGGCGGGGCTGGGACCGGACGGGGCCCTGGCCCACCCGCTCGCCGTTGGCGAAGAGGACGTAGCGGGAATCGGCGGTCAGCCGTGCGGGTACCCGCACGGGCGGCGACTCCACCTCGCATGTGGTCCGGAACAGATGGCGGACCAGCCCGTTCTTGCTGCTTGGTTCCGGCAGGCCGCGGCTGTCCCGCTCCGCCACATCGTCGGGATGGCCGATCCAGTGGCCGAGCCAGCCGGGGGTGTGCCACGGCGCTGCGGGGCGGTGGGGCGATGCGGTGGCGGACACAGGTGTTGACATGGGAAGGGTGCCTTCTCCTCTGGAGGGTCGGTGCGAGGCCTGGTCAGCTGCCGTCGACCCGGGTGGTCGCGACCGGGTCGGCCGCGGAGGTGGCGGGGCCGGCCGCGGAGGTGGCGGAACGGTCCGGAGCACCCGTCTGGATCTTGGGCAGGCGGTCGAGGACGGTTCCGATGCCGGTGGCGACGGCGACGATGGCGGCCAGTGCGGCGAACATGACGCGGGGGCCGGCGCTCAGCAGCGTCGGCGTCCACAGGGCGACCGCCGCGGCCACCACACGGGCGAACGCGATGACCATGCCCTGCGCCGTCGCCCGCAGCAGCGTGGGGAAGACCTCCTGCGACCACACTTTGAAGATGCCTTCGAAGGCGAGGGCGGAGCCGACCGCGCCGGTGAGGCTCGACAGCGCGAGGGTCCCTACGTGAACGCCGAGTGCGGCGGGGGCGGCCGTGGACAGGACGAAGCAGATCGCACCCAGTGCGTACCAGCGCATCCGGTTCCGCCCGTCCACGATCTTCATGAACAGCATCGCCAGGGGAATGCTGACGAACAGCGTCGCCAGCCCGATGGCCGAGGCGATCCGCACGGTGCCGCCCGCGACCTCGACGTACAGATACGTGCCGAACTGCCCCTTGGTGTTGGCCGCCAGGTTGGTCAGCGCGTAGAACAGGGCCAGACCGGTCAGGGCTTTGAGGTGGGGCTTCTTCAGCAGTCGGCGGGTCGCGGACTGCTCGACCGGGCCTCCGGACCCGGTGTCGGCCTTGCGCCGCTGATCGATCCACTGCCGGGATTCCGGCAGCTTGAAGCGGAGGACCAGGACCAACGTCGCGACCACGGCCACGTGCCCGTAGAGAACCCGTGCGCCTGTGGAGCCCATGCCCCCGACGAGCAAACCGGTCAGCTGCGTGGTGACGATGCCCCCGTACCACAGCACTTGAGAGAGCGCCACGAGAGTGCCACGGGCGCCCTCGGGGGCCTCCTCTCCGATCAGGGAGATCGAGACCGGCAGATCGGCGCCCGCGGCGAAGCCGACCACGACGATACCGACGTACAGGAACCCGCTGCTGGTGGCGGCGGCGAGAAGCACGGCGCCCAGGGCCAACAGGGTCACCGTGGCCATGAACACCCTGCGGCGTCCGTACCGGTCCCCGAGCCTCCCCCCGAGCAGAGCTCCCGCGGCGATGGACAGCGTGAGCATGGACGAGAGCGTGCCGATCTCGCCCGTGCCAAGGCCCAGACGGTCCTTGTACAGCACCAACGCCGACCCGGTGGACACGATCGCCGCCGCGTCCAGGTAGGAGGCCATACCGGCCACACCCGATCGGAACCACAGAGATCTCGGGATCGGTGGCTTCTGAGCATTCATCTTCTCTCGTCTTCCTTGACGGGACCGCCGAACCCGGCTGGATCTACTGAATGGTTTCAGTAACTCGGGAAGATAGGTGCACCCCGATGCTTGAGTCAATGAGGTTAATCGAATAAGTCAGCGCCGACCGGGGCGGGTCAATCGTGGATTGCAAGGTCACCCGGTCGGATAGCCTGGGAAAATGTTGACCGAAGTCACCGCGATCCGATATGTCACGCCCTTGCGTGAGGGCGGATCGCTGCCGGGCATCGTCGAGGCCGACGATCTGGGCACCTACGTCATGAAGTTCACCGGCGCCGGGCAGGGCCGCAAGACCCTCGTCGCCGAGGTCGTCTGCGGTCAGCTGGGCCGTCGGCTGGGGCTGCGGGTGCCGGATCTGGTGCGGATCCAGCTGGACCCGGTGATCGGTCTGAGCGAACCGGACCAGGAGGTGCAGGAGCTGCTCAAGGCCAGTGGCGGGCTCAACCTCGGCATGGACTACCTCCCCGGGTCGCTCGGCTTCGATCCGCTCGCCTTCGAGGTGGGCGCGGAGGAGGCCGGGCGGGTCGTGTGGTTCGACGCGCTCATCGGCAATGTGGACCGCTCCTGGCGCAACCCCAACCTGCTGGTCTGGCACGGGCGGATGTGGCTCATCGACCATGGCGCCACGATGATCTGGCACCACGGCTGGCGCGGACTGGACAAGGCCGCCACCAAGCCGTACGACGCCTCCGACCACGTCCTCGCGCCGTTCGCGCCGGACGTCGCCGCGGCCGGCCGGGCCCTGGCGCCGCGGATCACCGAGGAACTGCTCACCGAAGTGGTGGCGGACGTCCCCGACGAATGGCTGACCGACGAGCCGGGCTTCGACGGCCCGGACGCGGTGCGCCGTGCCTATGTCGAGGTGCTGCTGGAGCGGGCGGCCACGGTGGGGCAGCGGATCACGCTGGGGGAGCAGCGCACCGGTGAGGGGCCGTCCAGGGCCCCCGAGTGGCTGCGGGTGTGGGTCGACGGAAAGGCGTCGCGGTGAGCGGGTTCCACAACGGCCGGGATGTCTTCGAATACGCCGTGCTGCGGGTCGTCCCCCGGGTCGAGCGGGGCGAGCGGATCAACGCGGGCGTGGTCGTCTACTGCCGCGCCACCTCCTTCGTGGCGGCCCGGATCCATCTGGACGAGGACCGGCTGCGCGCCCTGGATCCCTCGGCGGACGTGCCCGCGGTACGGGCCGCGCTGCGCGCGGTCGAGTGTGTCTGCGGTGGGGGGGAACGGGCCGGTCAGGCGGCCGGGGAGGACGCGGGGCGGCGCTTCCGCTGGCTTGTGGCGCCGCGCTCCACGGTGGTCCAGCCGGGGCCGGTGCACACGGGTCTGACGGCGGACGCGGAGGCGGAGGTCGAGCGGTTGCTCGACCTGCTGGTGCGGTGACGCATCGGCGCAAAGCGCGCGGAGGTGAGCGAGCCCATAAGGGCGGTCGTTGACAGGCGGTGGCGGGCCTCATAGCGTCTCGTGCGCAGGAGAGACTAAGCGGTTGCTCACTCCCGGGACCGGGGCGGTGAGCCGCCATCGATGCGAGGGAGAGCCCGCATATGTCCACCACCGAGCAGCGCGTTGCCATCGTGACGGGCGCGGCCCGCGGTATCGGCGCGGCGACCGCCGTGCGCCTGGCCGAGGAGGGCCGCGTCGTCGCCGTGCTCGACCTCGACGAGGGGGCCTGTGCGGCCACCGTGGAGAAGATCACCGAGGCGGGCGGCAAGGCCATCGCCGTGGGCTGCGATGTGTCGGACGCCGAGCAGGTCGACGCCGCCGTCGCGCGGGTCACCGAGGAGCTCGGCGCGCCGACCATCCTCGTCAACAACGCGGGTGTGCTCCGCGACAATCTGCTGTTCAAGATGAGCGAGTCGGACTGGGACACCGTGCTGAACGTGCATCTGCGGGGCGCGTTCCTGATGTCGCGCGCCTGCCAGAAGCACATGGTGGACGCGGGCTTCGGCCGGATCGTCAACCTCTCCAGCAGCTCGGCGCTGGGCAACCGCGGCCAGGCCAACTACGCCGCGGCCAAGGCCGGAATGCAGGGCTTCACCAAGACCCTCGCCATCGAACTCGGCAAGTTCGGCGTCACCGCCAACGCCGTGGCGCCCGGTTTCATCGCCACCGACATGACCGCCGCGACCGCCGAGCGCGTCGGCATGGGCTTCGAGGACTTCCAGAAGGCGGCCGCGAGCCAGATCCCGGTGCAGCGCGTCGGAGAGCCCGCCGACATCGCCAACGCGATCGCCTTCTTCACCGGGGAGGCGGCCGGTTTCGTCTCCGGCCAGGTCATGTACGTGGCCGGCGGCCCGCTCAACTGATCAGGAGTCACGCACCACATGACCGCGCAGATACAGGACAGCGGCAAGGCCGCGCTCATCACCGGGGCGAGCCGGGGGATCGGCTACGCCATCGCCGAGGCGATGGTGGCCCGTGGCGACAAGGTGTGCATCACCGGGCGCAACGAGGAGGCGCTCAAGGAGGCCGTGGAGCGGCTCGGGGCCGACCACGCGATCTATGTCGCCGGGAAGGCCCATGACCAGGCACACCAGGCGGCCGCCGTCGAGCGGACGATGGAGGCGTTCGGCCGGGTCGACCACCTGGTGAACAACGCCGGCACCAACCCGGTCTACTCGCCCATAGCCGATCTCGACCTCGATGTGATCCGTAAGGTCTTCGAGACCAATGTCGTCTCGGCACTGGGCTTCGCCCAGCGGACCTGGAAGGCCTGGCAGCAGGAGAACGGCGGCACGATCGTCAACATCGCCTCGCTCGCCGGGATGTCGTCCTCGCCGTTCATCGCGGCATACGGCGTCAGCAAGGCCGCCATGATCAACCTCACGGTGCAGCTCGCCCAGGAGTTCGCCCCGCGGGTGCGGGTCAACGCCATCTCCCCGGCGGTGGTGAAGACCAAGTTCGCCACCGCCCTGTACGAGGGGCGGGAGGAGGAGGCCGCCGCGGCCTATCCGCTGAAGCGGCTCGGCGTGCCGGAGGACATCGGGGGCGCGGCGGCGTTCCTCACCTCCGACCAGTCGGCGTGGGTCACCGGCCAGACGCTCGTGGTGGACGGTGGCATCCTCCTGGGCGCCGGGCTCGGCTGACCGGCGCCCGGTCCGGCCTCCGGGCCGCCCCGGTACGGCCCCGCGCCGCTGAAGTGGCCCGGGCGCGTGTGAGGCGTTGTCAGTGGCCGCCGGTAGGTTCTGTGCCCGTAAGACGGAAACACCGACCGGAGGTTGAAGACGTGCCCTATGTGCTGCCCGAGTCCTGGCGCGGGGTCCTCGGCGAGGAGCTGGAGAAGCCCTATTTCAAGGAGCTCACCGAGTTCGTCGAGGAGGAGCGGGCCAAGGGGCCGGTGTACCCGCCGCGTGAGGAGGTGTTCGCCGCCCTGGAGGCCACGCCGTTCGACCAGGTGAAGGTGCTCGTCCTCGGGCAGGACCCGTACCACGGCGAGGGCCAGGGCCACGGTCTGTGCTTCTCGGTGCGGCCCGGCGTCAAAACCCCGCCGTCGCTGCGGAACATCTTCAAGGAGATGAAGGAGGAGCTCGGCCACCCGGTGCCCGACAACGGCTATCTGATGCCCTGGGCCGAGCAGGGTGTGCTGCTGCTCAACGCGGTGCTGACGGTCCGGGGCGGCGAGGCCAACTCCCACAAGAGCAAGGGGTGGGAGAAGTTCACCGACGCGGTGATCCGCGCGGTGGCCTCGCGCCCCGATCCGGCCGTCTTCGTGCTCTGGGGGAACTACGCCCAGAAGAAGCTGCCGCTGATCGACGCGTCGCGGCACGCGGTGGTGAAGGGGGCGCACCCGTCCCCGCTGTCCGCGAAGAAGTTCTTCGGGTCGCGCCCCTTCACCCAGATCGACGAGGCGGTCAAGGCCCAGGGCCACACCCCGATCGACTGGCGGATCCCGGACCTCGGCGCCTGACCGGGGCTAGAGCGTGTAGTCGAAGCTGTAGGGGATCTCGGACTCCCCCCGGACGACGGAGAAGGTGCCCGATCCGGTGAGCCCGGTCAGCTCGCCGGTGCCGGATCCGGGCACCACCTCGAAGGTGCAGCGGACGGTCGCTTCCTCGCCCCAGCTGCCGTGCTGCACCACGACGAAGCTGCCCGCGCGCCCGTCGAGGGTGCCGGTCAGCAGCTCGTAGCCGCAGCAGACGCCGGTCTTGTCGGGCAGATAGGTGATGGCGTACTGGCAGCTGGTCCGCGGTGCCTCGATACCGCCCGAGAAGGCGTTCGTGACCACGGCGCGGGCGAGCTTGGCACCGCCTTCGGCGCCCTCGGTGCCCTCGGTCTCCTCGAGGGCCGTCTCCTGCCAGTCGGCGTAGGTGAAGTGGCCGGTGGTGTGCGTGGTCATGGTGGGTCCTTTCCGGGGCCGGGATCGGCTGCGGACGCCACTCTGGCCGCCGTACCTGACATCTTCTGTCAGGTACGGCGGCCACAATGGACCGTATGCGCGCCGACCGCCTTCTCTCACTGCTCCTGCTGCTGCAGAACCGGGGCCGGATGACCGCGCCCGAGCTCGCCGCCGAGCTGGAGGTCTCGGTGCGCACCGTCTACCGCGATGTGGAGGCGCTGAGCGCCTCCGGGGTGCCGGTCTACGCCGACCGGGGCCCGGCCGGGGGCTTCCGGCTGCTCGACGGCTACCGCACCCGGCTGACCGGGCTCACCGGCGACGAGGCCGACTCGCTCTTCCTCGCCGGGATGCCGGGCCCGGCCGCCGAGCTGGGCCTGGGCGCCGACCTCACCACGGCCCAGCTCAAGCTGCGGGCCGCGCTCCCGGCCGAGCTGGGGGAGCGGTCCCGGCGGATCCAGGAGCGCTTCCACCTCGACGCGCCGGGCTGGTTCCGGGACGCCGAGCCGGTGCCCCATCTGGCGGCGGCCGCCGGGGCCGTATGGGAGCGGCGCGTCCTGCGGGTGCACTACCGCCGCTGGCGCGGCGAGGTGCGGCGCGAGCTGTGCCCGCTGGGCCTCGTCCTCAAGGGCGGCATCTGGTACCTGGTGGCGCGGGTCGAGGATTCCGTGCGCAGCTACCGGGTGTCGCGGATCCTCGACGCCGAGGTGCTGGAGGAGGTCTTCGAGCGGCCCGCCGGATTCGACCTCGCCGCCTCCTGGGCGGAGTCGTCCCGCCGGCTGGAGTCCCTGCGCTTCCAGGGCGAGGCCGCGCTCCTGCTCTCCGAGCGCGGGGTGAAGCTGCTCCCGATGCAGTTCGGGGCGGTGGGCGCGGAGGCGGTCGCCGCGGCGGGCCCGCCCGACGACGAGGGGCGACGGCGTGTCGTCCTCCCCGTGGAGTCGCTGCCGGTCGCGGTCCACGACATGCTGCGGCTGGGCACCGACGCCGAGGTGCTGGGCCCGCCCGAGCTGCGGTCGGCCGTCGCCCGCGCCGTCGCCGAACTGGCCCGCCGCTACGGCCCGCCGGACGACACCCCTTAGGGCCTGTCCGGACCCTGAGGCCCCGCCGCGCCACGACACGCCGAGCGGCGCGGGCGCGGGCGGCTAGGGTCTGTCGTCAAAGGGGGCGCCCGCCCTGCTCGCGGGCGGGCGCCCCCTTTGACGACAGACCCTGGCGTCGTCCGAAAGACGGGAGGCGGCGATGGCGGAAGCGCGGCAGCAGGCGCCGGAGGGCGATGCCGTACTGACCCGGATCGGGCAGGCGGTCATGCTGCACCGGGGCGGCGACCGGGAGGAGGCGCGCAATCGCCTCGCCGCGCTGTGGCGGGAGATCGAGCGGGACGGCGCCCCGTTCCACCGCTGCGCCCTCGCCCACTATCTGGCCGACACCCAGGACGATCCGCTCGACGAGCTGATCTGGGACCTGCGGGCGCTCGCCGCCGCCGACGGACTCACCGGGGCCCTGGCGCCGAGGGCGTTCCTGCCCTCCCTCCACCTCAATGTGGCCGCGGGCCATCTGAAGCTGGGCCAGGTGGAGGCGGCCCGGGGGCAGCTGGCGCTGGCGCGCGAGGCCGCCGGAGCGCTCGGGGAGGATCCGTACGGCGACGGGGTGCGGGCGGCCATCCTGCGGCTGACGCTGGTCCTGGAGGGTGCCGTCGAGGACTGAAGGGTCCGGCGCCCGGAAGACTCTCGTCAGGTAGCAGGGGTGGGCTGGGTGCCCCGGTGAGGTGGACGGCTAGGCCGCCTCCGCCAGTTCCTCCCAGCGGTCGGCGAGCGCCTGGAGTTCGACGACGAACCGTTCGCGCTCCGCCTCGTCGAAGGACTCCAGGAGGATCTTGTCGAGCCTGCGCGCCCGGTGGTTCGCCTGCTGAAGGGCCTCTTTGCCCGCGTCGGTCAGGTAGAGCAGTTTGCGACGGCCGTCCGCGGCCGCGGTCTTCCGGGCGAGCAGACCGCGGTTCTCCAGCCGGCGGGCCACATCGGCCATGGTGGAGGTGTCCAGGGCGACGGCGGCGGCCATGGAACGCTGGTCCTGGCCGGGATGGGCCTCCACGGTCTGCAGCACCGCGAACTGAGGGCCGGTGAGGACTGGGTCCACCTCCCGTGCCCACACGGCGAGATACGCCTGGTAGAGACGGCGGACCTGATAGCCGGGCGCGGCTGTCAGGACAGTGGGCGCCTCCGGCCCGGTTTGGGCGGGCGGGGTG
Organism: Streptomyces endocoffeicus; assembly: GCF_016741935.1. Lineage (GTDB taxonomy): Bacteria > Actinomycetota > Actinomycetes > Streptomycetales > Streptomycetaceae > Streptomyces > Streptomyces endocoffeicus. The sequence continues at coordinate 85,784 of NZ_JAERRG010000015.1, forward strand.
GGATCAGTCATAGAACCTACTTAAGCACGCACGGTTGACGCCGAGGGACAGCGGGGCGGGCGCCGGTGCACCCTCCGGCACCGGCCGTGGCCTCACCGACCGGTACCGAGGTGGATCGGTCCCGTACCGACGGCGCCGCTGCCGGCCGTCGTTCCGGCGGCGTTCCCGGAGGGGCGGGAGACCCGGCCGCCGAGCAGGCTCCCGGCGCCGGGCACGACGGGCGGCAGCCCGAGCGCGGTCAGGATGCGGAATGCGGTGGAGGTGGCCGCCGACAGCACGGGCAGCCCCGCCTCGTCCTCGACGGGCTGGATCGACGCCAGCGACGGCATCTGCACGCAGGCCGACAGCACCAGCGCGTCGGCCCGGCCCAGGTTCAGGCGGCGCCAGTGCGCACGGAGATCGGCGGGGTCCAGGCGGGCCACCGCCAGGTTGTCCGGGACTTCGAGGCTGAGCGCGTCGACCACCTCGATCCCGGCGTCCTCGATGTAGTCGACCACCTTGGCGGTGAGCTCCTTCATATACGGCGTGATGATCGCGACCCGGCGGGCGCCGAGCGCCTCGACGCCGCTGAGCAGGGCGCCGGCGCTGGAGACCACGGGAGCCCGGGAGCCCTCGGCCCGCAGCGCGGAGGTGATGTCGGCCTCCGCCACACAGTGGTGGCCCGGCCCCTGCGCCATGATGGCGACCAGGCAGGCGGTGGCGACGACATCGGGCCGCGCGTCGGCCAGTTCGAGGGCGGCCCGCTCGGTCTGCGCGTTCATATCGCGCAGCTCGTCCGGGGTGACGTGCTTCATCCGCATCCGGCTGCTGTGGAAGACGAAGCGGTCGTCGGGCGCGATGGACTCCCGCGCGTTGAGCATCCGGGGGAGCTCGGTCTCCATCGTCAGGTTGGAGCTGGGCACGATCAGCCCGATGTGATGGTCTGCCATGGGATGGGTCCTCCGAAACGGGGCGGTGGGCACCGGTCAGGCGGCCGGGGAGAGGATGGTCCGGAGCACGTCGCGGAGCGTCGCGGTGGCGATCGCCGGGGCGTCCCAGAAGATCATGTGGCCGGCGCCGGGGATCTGGTGCAGTGGTACCGCCGGATTGCTCTCGGCGGCCTCCCGCGCCCCTTCCGCCGTCACGACGGGACTGCCGGCCCCGTAGAGCAGGTGGGCCGGTCCGGGCACCCGGGGCCACCAGTCGAAGAAGTCCTCGTGTTCGAAGCCGTGGTGCGTGGCCACGATGGCCTCCTCGGCGCAACTGGACAGCCAGCGGGCCCGCAGTTCCTGTTCGCGCCGCGGCCAGGTGGGCCAGGAGGCGGCCACCTCGTCGGCGTCCGTTCCGCGCCGGGCTTCGGAGAGCTGCCGCAGGAACACCTCCCGGGCGGTGGGGTACGGTCCGCGATCCGGGCCGCTCATCGGCGGGTCGGCCAGCACGGTGCCGCGCAGGGGCACCTTGGCCCGCACCGCGACGGCCGCCGCGATCCGCGCGCCCATGGAGTGACCGAGGAGCAGCGGACGGTCGAGGCCGAGGTGGGTGATGAGGGCCTCGGTGTCCTCGGCGTACTCCGCCAGCCCGTAGCCGTCGCCCTCGTCCGAGAGACCCCGGCCGCGTACGTCCAGCACCACCGGCCTGACCAGGTCGGTCAGTTCGCGTGCCACGAAGTCCATGGTGACCGCGGGACTGGTGATACCGGGCAGGACGACCAGCGCCGGCCGGTCGCCGCCGTAGTCGAGGGCGTGCAGCCGCACCTCTCCGGAGCGTGCCCACCGGCTTGTGGCCGGTACATCGGCCAGATCGGCGAGCGCGCTCTGCAGGACCGAACGCCGTGTCATGTGCTGTCTCCTCGTCGATGGGAACGCCGGGCCGCTCGAGGAGCCGCCGGGGCGGGAACGGAGCCGATGTAGCCGACGGCGTCCTCGAGGGTGACGACGTCGCCGTACTTGGCCTGGATGTCGAAGAGCGCCGCGTCCGCCGGCCCCTCGGCCCGGTCGCCCACGCAGTCACGGGGCACCAGCACCGGGAAGCCCGACTGGACGGCGTCGACCACGGTGGCCCGCACACAGCCGCTCGTGGTGGCGCCGCACACCACGACGGTGTCGCGGTCCAGACCGGTCAGGGTCGCGGCGAGGCTCGTGCCGAAGAAGGCCGAGGCCCCCTTCTTCACCACCAGCTGATCATGTTCCGGCCGCATGGGCAGCCGCGGGTCGATGGCCACGGCATCACTGCCCTCGACCAGGGCGCGCATACCGGGAGCCTTGCGCAGCCAGGTGATCGCGTCACCGGACGCCTCGGCCTCGGTGTAGGCGATCGCGGTGAAGATCACCGGCACCTCCACCGGCCGGGCCGCCTCGATCAGACGCGTGGTGGCGGCCACGACCTCGGAGAGGTCGGCACCCGAGGGATACGAGTCCTCGGTGAAACCCCGGGTCAGGTCCACCACGACGATCGCCGGACGGCTGCCGCGCCGCACCGCGGCACCGAAGCCGGCCCGCTGGTAGGTGCGGTTGGTGGTGAGGCCGTACAGTCCGCCGCTCATCGGCGCCTCCCCAGCAGCCAGCCGGGAACGAACCCGACCAGGAACGCGGCCGCGACCGGGCCGTACTTCTTCAGCAGCGGGCCCGCGATCAGCACCATTCCATTGAGCTCACCCGGCGCCTCGGCGGGCGCGCCGACCGCGGGAGCGGACGCGGCGGGCGCCACGCCGGAGGCGGGGGACGCTGCCGCGCCATCCTGCTGAAGGAGCAGATTGCCGAGGTTCTGGGCGAACTGCTGGAGGATCTTGTCGGACACGGCCCCAATGGCCCCCTTGCCGAACTGGGCGATCTTGCCCCGGATCACCAGGTCGGTGGAGAGGTTCAGCTGGGCGCCGCCCTCGGCCGGGACGACCTCCAGGGAGACCTCGGCCTCGGCGTCGCCGCTGCCGTGGGTGTCGGCGCCGCTGGCGTGGACACGCAGCCTCCGCTTTTCGGCGTCGACCTCCAGGAAGCGCACGGTGCCGGCATAGGCGGCCGAGATCGGGCCCACCTTGATCTTGACGGCGCCGCGCCAGGCATCGCCGTCACGGCCTTCGAGAGCGGCGCCTGGCATACAGGACGCCACCCGTTGGACGTCTTCGAGCAGCGCGAACACCGCGTCGGGCTCGGCTTGGACGGAAACGGTATTGATCAGTTGCATGAGTCCTCCTCGGCGCCCATGGCCCGCTGAGCGCGCCGGGCGGTCGCACAGGCGTCGATCGCCTCGACGATGGTCTGGTAGCCGGTGCACCGGCACAGGTTCGCGGCGACGACCTCCCTGATGTCCTCCTTGCTCGCCTCCGGCCGCTCCGCGAGGAACCCCTGGGCCAGCATCAGAAAGCCGGGGGTGCAGAAGCCGCACTGCAGGCCGTGGTGGGTGGTGAAGGCCCGCTGGAGATCGCTGAGCTCCCCGGTGCCGGAGTCGGCGAGGGATTCGACGGTGGTGATCCGCGCTCCCTCCGCCTGGGCGGCGAACATCAGACAGGCCCGGACCGGGAGCCCGTCGACGAGCACGGTGCAGGCGCCGCAGATCCCGTGCTCGCAGCCGACGTGGGTGCCGGTCAGCCGCAGATCGTGGCGGAGCACGTCCACCAGGGTGCGGCGCGGCGCCGTGATCACCTCGTATGACGTGCCGTTGACGTCGAGCGTGATGAGCTGGACGTCGTCGCCCAGGCCGGTGGTGTCGTTCATGGTGTCTGCTCCGGTGTGCGGGGGGTCAGGGCACGGTGGACCGTCTCCGGTGTGATGGGCGTGTTGTCCAGTTCGACGCCGGTGGGCCGCAGCGCGTCGTTGACGGCGTTGAGTACGGCGGCGGGGGCCCCGATGGTGCCGCCCTCGCCGGCGCCCTTGGCCCCCGTCGCGGTGAAGGCGCACGGGGTCTCCAGATGGTGGATCACCACCTCCGGGATCTCATGGGCGGTGGGCACCTTGTAGTCCATGAAGCTGGTGGCCGACGGCTCGCCCTGGGCGTCGTAGGTGATCTGCTCGAAGAGCGCCCCCGAGATGCCCTGTGCGATGCCGCCCCGGCACTGCCCCTCCACCACCTGCGGATTGACGGCGACACCGCAGTCCTCGACGCAGAAGTAGGCGAGGATCTCCACCTGCCCGGTGCCCTCGTGCAGTTCCACCACCACCCCGTGGGTGGCATTGGAGAACGTGCCGTCGTTGTGGACGTCGAAGACGGCGGTGGCGGTGAGGCCCGGGTCGATGTCCTTGGGCAGCAGATGCGACTTGAGATAGGCGATATCGGCCAGGTGCTCGTAGGCGAGGGCGACATCCGGGTCGTCGCGCCGGCGGACCCGGCCCCGGTCCAGTTCGGTGTCCTCCGGGGGGATGTCCCACTCGGCGGCGGCGATGGCGCGGAGCTTCTCGCCGAGCTTGCCCGCCGCCATACGTACGGCACTGCCGCCGATCGCGATCGAGCGGCTGGCGAAGGTGCCCCAGCCGTAGGTGATGCGGTCGGTGTCGCCCTGGTGCAGTTTGACCTTGGCGATGTCGAGGCCGAGCGTATCGGCGACGATCTGCGCCATGGTCGTCTCATGGCTCTGCCCATGGCTGATGGTGCCGGTGGTGGCGGTGACCGCGCCGCTGGTGTCCATCCGGACCTCGGCGAGGTCGAACCCGGGCACGACCTCCATCTTGCGCTGGGCGAAGGCGGCGGAGCCGTAGCCGGTGCGCTCGCTGAAGCAGCTGTAGCCGATCCCGATGTGCCGGCCCTCGGCCGTGGCCGCGGCCTGCCGGTCGTACCAGCCCGCCTCGCGCAGCGCCCGCTCGCACAGGTCGAGGGATTCCAGATAGGAGCCGGGGTCGTAGGTGATGTTGTTGACGCCGGTGTACGGGAAGTCGGTGATGACGTTGCGGCGCCGGATCTCCACCGGGTCCAGGCGCAGTTCGCGGGCGGCGCGCTCCATGAGCCGCTCCATGGCCATGACGTACTGCGGGCGGCTCACGCCCCGGTAGGGGGCGGTGGGCGCCTTGTTGGTGGTGATCGCCCGGCCGCGCACCCGGTAGGCGGGGACCTTGTAGACGCCGGGCATCTCGGCGGAGGCCATCAGCGGCTCGATGCCGGCCGTGAACGGATAGCAGGAGTAGGCGCCCATGTCGCACACCACGTCCGCGTCGAGGCCGAGGATCCTGCCGTCGGCGTCGAAGGCGGCGCGTGCGGCGTAGTGCTGTTCCCGGGCGAGGAATGAGGCGGACAGGGCGTCCTTGCGGTCCTCGATCCACTTGACCGGCCGGCCGAGCCGCAGCGCGGCCGCCGCGGTGGCGATCTCCTCGCGGCCGACCACGCACTTGAGGCCGAAACCGCCACCCATGTCCGGGACGATCACCCGCACCGCGCGCTCGTCCAGTCGCAGGCAGCGGGAGGCCACGGTCCGCACCTGGTGCGGAGTCTGGGTGCAGGTGTGCAGGACGAGCTGTTCCTCCCGGGCGTCCCACTGCGCCACCGCGCCACGCGTCTCCAGCGGCAGGGCGTTCTGCCGGCCGGTTCGCACATCGACGTGGACCACGCAGGGCGCCTGGTCGAAGATCTCGTCGATGCCCTCGGTGGCGAACAGGCCGACGTCGACCAGGGTGTTCCCGGCGGCCTCCGCATGCACCCGCGGAGCGTCGGGTGCGAGGGCCTGTTCCTCGCAGGTGATGGGCGGCAGGGGCGCGTACGTCACCTTGGCGGCCTCCAGGCCGTCCTCGGCGAGGTAGGGGTCGCGGGCGACGACCACGGCGACGGGCTCGCCGACGTAGCGGACCCGGTCGCGGGCGAGGACGGGCATGGCGGTCGGCACGAACTCCGAGAGCGGGCGGCCGAGTTGGGCGGTGATGTCCCCCAGCTCCAGGTCGGCGGCGGTGAACGCGGCGACGACACCCGGGACCTGACGCACCCGCGTCAGATCGATCTCGGTGATCGTCCCATGAGCGACCGTGGAGCGGACGAACTGCGCGTGCAGCATGCCGGGCAGCTCGATGTCGTCGACGAAACGGCCACGTCCGGACAGCAGCCGGGGATCCTCGCGGCGCGCCACCGACCTGCCGACCAGCCGGTCGTCCTTGGCGGACGTCATCGTGACATCGCCTCCTCACAGGCTCGCTCGATCAGATTGCGGATGAGGTGCTTGCGGTAGTCGCCGCTGCCGTTCGCGTCACTCGGCGGATCCACGGCGGAGGCCGCCGCCTCCGCGCAGTCCCGGAACGAGCCGCCGGCCGCCAGCACGGCCTCCGCCTCGGGCACGCGTACCGGCATCGCGGCGACACCGCCCAGAGCCACCCGGCCGCCGCGGACGTCCTCGCCGTCGGTGGCCAGATCGACCGCGGCGGCGACGATGGCGAAGTCCCCGCGACGCTCGGCGAACTCGGTGAGCGCCGCGTGCGGCGCGGGGCGGGGGAAGACGATCTCCACGAGGATCTCGTCGGGGTCCAGCGCGGTGGTGTAGTAACCGAAGAAGAACTCACCGGCCGGGATGCGGCGCCGCCCGCGCGGGCCGTGGGCCACCAACTCGGCGTCGAGCAGCACGGCCAGCAGACACCACTCGGCGGTCGCGTCGCCGTGCGCGATGCTGCCGCCCACGGTGCCGCGGGTCCGGATCGGCAGATGGCCGATCCACCGCATGGCATCGCGGATGACCTCGAAACCCGCCCCGAGCCGGTCCGCGGGCGCGGTCTCCACCGTGTGATGGGTGGTGAGCGCCCCGATGTGCAGTCCGCCGTCGGCCGCGACCCCGAGATGGTCGAGTTCGCGCAGACCGGCGATGTCGACCAGGTGCCCCGGGCGGGCCAGCCGGAAGTTCATCATCGCGACCAGGCTCTGGCCGCCGGCGATGACCTTGGCCTCGTCGGACAGTTCGGCCAGGAGTGCCGTGGCGCCCTGGACGTCGCGCGCCCGGTGGTACTGGAAGGGAGCGGGCTTCATGTTTCTCCTGTCGTTTTCGAAGGCCGACCCGGGCGGCCCGGTCGGGGCGGGCTGCCCGTCAGCGCACCGGCTGACCGACGGCCGGCTCCGGGGACGCGGGGGCGGGCACCGCGGCCGGGTCGTCCTCGTCGAGGTCGCGTCCCTTGGTCTCGGGCGCCGCGAACGCCATCCAGATGACGGCCCCCAGGACGGCCACGGCCAGTACCCCGAACGTCAGCGGCAACCCCAGCAGCGGCCACATCACCGAGCCGAACAGCATCGGGGCGAAGCCGGTGAGCGCCCGGCTGAACGAGGACGCCCAGCCGAAGCCGCTGGCCCGCAGCGTGGTCGGGTACAGCTCGGAGACATAGGCGTACATGGCGGGGATGGTCAGCTGCATCAGGAAGCCGAAGACGCCGATGGCCACGATGGAACCCGTCGGCATGCGCATCACCAGCGCGAACACCACCAGTGCGAGCGAGGCGACCGGGGCCGAGACCCCTATGAGCCACTTCCGGCCGACCGTGTCCACCAGCACCGTGGAGGTCAGGACGCCGACGATGCCGACCGCGCTCATCAGCGTGGTGCTCATGAAGGCGGCCGTGTCGCCGAGGCCCTCCTCCTTGAGGATGGACGGCAGCCAGCTCAGGGCCGCGTAGTACACCAGCATGACGGTGGCGAAGAGCAGCCAGGCGGCGGAGGTGACGCGCGGGCTGAACTTCCAGACCGCGCGCAGCTGTTCGAGCGCGGCGCGGGGGCCGTTCCCCCCGGCCTCGGGCACCGGCGCGGGAATGACGTACGGCTCGGCGGGCGCACCCGTGCGGGCGACCAGATCGTCGATGACGGCCCGCGCCTCGGCTTCCCTGCCCTTCTTGCTGAGGTAGACGGGCGACTCCGGCACACCCCTGCGCACCCAGAACAGCAGCAGCGCCGGAACGCTCATCACGGTGAGCATCCACCGCCAGTTGCCTTCGAGGGGCAGCATGGCCGTCGAGACCAGACCGCACAGGGTCACGCCGATCGGCCACCAGGCGTCCAGCGCGGTCAGTACGCGTCCGCGGTACTTCGTCGGGGAGAACTCCGCCACCAGGGCGTAGTCGACGGGGATACAACCGCCCAGTCCGACACCGGCGATGAAGCGCAGGGCGAGGAAGATCCCGTAGTTCGGGGCCAGGGCACCGGCCACCGAGAACACCGCGAAGATCAGCAAGGTGACGCTGAAGGACTTCTTGCGTCCGATGCGGTCGGCGATCGCGCCCCAGATCACCGCGCCCACGGCCATGCCCACCAGATTGGCGGTGGCCACCAGACCTCGCTGGGAGAGGGAGAGGTGGAAGTGGTCGCCCAGCAGCGGCATCAGGAAGCCGTTGAGGGCGATGTCATACGCGTCGAAGAGGTAGCCGAGGCCGCCGATGATGAAGATCCTGCCCTGGACCCCCCATCTCCATGGGAGGTCCTGGACGATCCGGTCGCCTGTTTTCACTGTCGCTCCACGGGGTGTTCGGGGATGTGCCCGCGCGGGGCGACACCGAGGTGGATGAGCGGGAAGTGGCCCGAAGGGGGCAAGTGATGAGCGGGATGGGGGGTTGGGGAGAGGGATGGGGAGGGGGAGGGGAGGGGGTGGGGCGGGGAGGGTCCGGTCAGCGGGCGAAGCGGTAGTCGAAGGCGCCCAGGTCCGGGTCGTCGAGCGGGCTGCCGCTCCACAACCAGTGGTAGGAGACGTCGGATTCGCCGTCGAAGCCGCGCCGCAGCAGGGCGTCCCTGGCCTCCTGCTGAGGGCCGTCGGGGTAGTGGTAGAAGGTCTTGTTCTGCAGTGAGGCGTCCTGGACCATGCCGGCGTGTTTGGCTCGCCGGTCGACGTAGCGCCGCAGCGCGCCCTCGACGCCGTCGGTGTTGACACGGCCCAGTTCCTCGGCCAGTACGGCGGCGTCCTCCATGGCCTGGGAGGCCCCCTGGGCCTGGTAGGGCAGCATGGCGTGGCAGGCGTCGCCCAGGAGGGCCAGATGGCCGTCCATCCAGACCGGGTCGCGCCGGCGGTGATAGAGGGCGAAGGAGAGCACGTCCTCCTTGGCCTTGGACAGCATCGCCGCCGCCCGGTCGTCCCAGCCCTCGTAGGCGTTCACCAGGTCTTCCGCGGTGGCCGAGCCGGTCCATTTCTCGGCGACCTCGTCCGTGCACGGGACGCAGCCGACGACGTTGAGGTACTCGCCGCCGCGGATCATGTAGTGGACCAGGTGCCGGTCGGGGCCGTACCAGATGGTGCTCTGGAAGCGGTCCATCAGGAAGCGGGTGGCCGGATCGGCGGCGATGAGGTCGCCGGGGATGAGGGCCCGGAAGGCCATCTCGCCGGAGAACTGCAGGGTGTCCGGGAGGCCCATGAGGTCGCGGACCCGGGAGCGGATGCCGTCGGCGCCGATCAGCACGTCGGCTTCGAAGCGCCGGCCGTCATCGGTCACGGCCACCGGGCGACGGGGGTCGCTCCGGTCCAGTTCGCCGACCCGGCTCGAGGTGTGCAGTGCGACCACCGGGCCGGGGCCGGCCGGCTCGACGCAGGCGTCGGTGAGGACACCGTGCAGATCGGCCCGGTGGTAGTGCCAGTACGGCGCGTTGTAGTGCTGCTTGACGTAGTCACCGAGCTGGGTCAGCCCGATGATGCTGCCGTCCTTCCACCGGCGCCGCACCTGGTCCTGGGGCTCGGTGTGGATGGCCTCCAGTTGCTTGCGCAGACCCAGCCCGAGCAGGACCCGGCTCGCGTTGGGCGCCGTTTGGATACCCGCGCCGATCTCGCCGAACCGCGGTGCCTGCTCCAGCACGGTCACGTGATGGCCGCGCTGCCGCAGCGACAGCGCGGCGGTCATTCCGCCGAGCCCGCCGCCGACGATGACGACGTCGAGGGATTGGGTGGATGCCATCTTCTCTCCAGATGCAGGTGCGGCGGCGGGATCAGAAGTCGACGAGTCGGCCCGCGGTGACGACGTCCTGGCCGTCGACGGAGACGGTGCAGCCGCGCATGGCGATGTCGACGTGCGCATACGATTCGCGCTCGAGTACGGGGTGGGGTCCGGTGGACCACAGGAAGTTCCCGGCGAACGCCCGCGCGTCCATGCCCATCAGCTCTTCCTTGCCGTACAGGGCGGTGGCGAACCAGTCGGCGGTACGCATCAGGCCCCAGCCCATATGGGACAGGCTGCGTCCCCATGCGTCGTCCGCGTCGTCGAAGAAGGTGTTCAGCAGGTGGGCCTCGGCGCCACCGGACACCTTCTCGATGTTCCCGCCCGCGATCTCCAGAGTGACCGGCTGACGTACGTACTCCTTGAACGGCAGCAGGATGTCGCCCTCGGAGAGCACGATCCGGCCCTCGGAGAACCGCGGCCAGCACAGGACCATGGTGCTCGGCCAGTGGTCCCAGCGGCCCGGGTCGTCGGCGAAGCCCACCTGGAACTCCGGCTTGGAGCCCGGCAGTTCGATGGTCAGGTCGGTGCCGGCCTCGGAGGTCACCCGCATGACGGACGCGCTCTTCAGCAGGTTGACGCCCTTGAGCACCTCCGCCTTGTCCTCCGGCTTGGGCAGATTGCGGATGAGTACGTCGGGGGCGTCGCACACGAAGAGGATGCGGGTGCCCGTCCGCATGATCTCCTGCTGGAGCGGGGCGTGGATGAAGCCCTCCCGTGTGAGGTCCACGACGAGGTCGGCGGCCTTGAGCAGGTCCTGCGCGGCGGTGTCGCCGAGCACCGCGCTCAGACCGGGTCCGGCACCGGTGCGGGTGCTGTCCGAGGGCGACGGGTTGCCGCCGGGGACCGTGGCGGCGATGACGTGCGCGCCGCAGGCCTTGGCCGCGCCGAAGGCGGCCGCCACGTAGTCGCCGCGGCTGGTGGGCTCGGACAGGACGACGACGTGCTCATCGGGCTTGAGCTTGCACAGCTTCAGCTCCTGGGTGAACGCCTCGAGCAGGTCAACGGAGGTGAGGTCGAGCATGTCTCGCTCCTGGGGAGGGGGAAGGTGGCAGACGGCGATCGCACGGTCCGGGCAGACGTAGAGGTATAGATCCAGCCATGCGGCCAGGTGGCTTCATGGGGAGACGCGGGCCTCATGGGCGCCGCCGACGCAATTAATCCGAACGCGTACGATCTGGATCTGGCAAGGGGTACGGCCGAACTTTTTTGTGATCAGTCCACCTCCCGGGGTGGCCCCAGCGGCCGGAACACGCCTGCTGACCTTGTGTTTTCCCCAGGTGTCGGCCGTCTTTCCCGGCTTCACGAAGATGAACGAAAGATGATTGCGGCTGGCATGAAGCCTTGCGCCGAGAGTTCGTACGTGCTCGGATGGTTTCTGTTCACATCCGGATTGGGTGCCTCGCGTTGCCTCGCGATGGCTAGTTCTCGGCGGCGTGCCGCCTCCAAGGAGGGATCCTGCCCGGTGCCCCACGGGAACGCGCGAGGGCCGCGGGGCGCCTGCCCCGCGGCCCCGTCTGACACAGTGCCACTAAGCGGCCTCGCTGAAGTCCGGTGCGGTTCGGGTGCGCCCCGAAGGGGCGCGGGGAACTGCGCGACCGGCCACGACGGCGCCGCGGACGGCCGACGACGGATCGTGGTACTCCCAGTGGAGCGCTTACTCGCCGGTGACGCCGTCAATCCGCTCGCGGATCAGGTCGGCGTGGCCGTTGTGGCGGGCGTACTCCTCGATCATGTGGAGGTAGATCCAGCGCAGGTTGTAGTCCCCACGGCCGGGACGGCTGGCCACGTCGTCCAGGGAACGGCCCGCGGCGGCCTCCTTGGCCTTGGCGATCTCCTCCCGCCAGATGGTGAAGGCGGCCTCCGGGGTGTCCTCGCCGGTGAGGTGGAAATCCCCGTCCGGGTCCTCCTCGCTGTACCAGATCGGCCCTACGTCCTGCTGGGCGAGCACCCGGCGGAACCAGCTCCGCTCGACCTCGGCCATATGCCGTACGAGGCCGAGCAGGGTCAGCCCGGATGGCGGCGCCGACGCCTCGCGCAGCTGCTTGTCGTCCAGCCCCTCGCACTTGAGGGCGAGGGTCGCGCGGTGGAAGTCCAGCCATCCCTCCAGGCTGGTGCGTTCATCGGCGGTCCGGGGCGGGTCGGGGCGTTCTGTGGTTGTCATGGCGGTCATGATGGCTGCGGCGTCACCGTGACCGCCACGCGTTATTCGTGCAGCATCCCGCGCAGCAGCTCTCCGAACCCGGTGCGCAGCGCCGCGCGATCGGGTACGGCGTCGTGGTCGGCGCCCGCGGCGCAGCTGAACATCAGCCCCTCGCACCAGGCGGCCAGCGACCGCGCGTGCCGCCGGGGCTCGGTGGAGCCCAGTGCCGTCATCATCGCCTCGAGCGGCTCCCGGAAGCCGCGCCCCGTGGCGTCGTGGAACTCCCGCAGCTCGGGGCGGCGGGTCGCCTCCAGTGCGAGCTCGTAGCGGGCGATCAGCAGATCGCGCTGGGTGGTGAGCGAGCGGTGCAGGGCGAGCGCGAGCGTGTCGGCCAGTGCCGCGACCGGATCGGTTCCGTCCGGTGCCGCGTCGGCCGGGCGCGGCATCTCGTCGGGCGCCAGCACCTCCGCCTCCCGCCGGGCCAGCCGCCGGACCGCCGCCTTGAGCAGGGCGGCGCGGGTCCGGGCGTGGTTGGAGGTGGAGCCGAGCGGCAGCCCGGCCGCCTCGTCCACCGCGCGGTGCGTCAGCCCCCGCATCCCGCGCTCGGCCAGCAGCGCCAGCGCGGTGTCGGCGATCAGCTCGGCGCGGGACGCGCCGGACGCGGAGGCGGACGCGCCGGACGCGGAGGCGGACGGGGCGGCGCCGGAAGCGGAAGCGGCGGTTCGATCAGCGGTCATGGGGTCAACCTAAGCCCATCCGCCACGCGCACTACGGATGTAGTAACGTAAGTGAGTACTACACCTGTAGTGTCCTTGGAGGAGTCATGCAGCAGCCCCGTGCCATCGTCATCGGTGCCGGAGTCGGCGGGCTCACCGCCGCCGCGGCCCTGCACCGCCGCGGCTGGTCCCTCACCGTCCTGGAGCGGGCCGCCCGCCTCGAGCCGGTCGGCGCCGGAATCTCCCTCGCCGCCAACTCCCAGCGCGCCCTGGACGCCATCGACCTCGGCGACGACGTGCGCGCACTCGCCGCCTGGCAGGGCGGCGGCGGACTGCGCACCCCCGGCGGCCGCTGGCTCTCCCGGATGGACAGCGCCGCGACGGCCGAGCGCTTCGGCGGCCCGCTGGTCCTCCTCCACCGGGCCACCCTCGTCGACCTGCTCGTCTCCCGGCTGCCCCAGGGCGTGGTCCGCACCGGGACCGCCGCCCGGCTGGCCGACCCCGGCGCCGACGGCCGCCCGGCCCGGGTCACCACCGAGGACGGCGACCACGAGGCGGACCTCGTCATCGGCGCCGACGGTATCGACTCGGCCGTCCGCCGCACGCTCTTCCCGGACCACCCCGGGCCCCGCTACGCCGGATTCACCACCTGGCGTGTCGTCATCCCCGCCCCCGACCGGCCGTTCGAGCCGCACGAGACCTGGGGGAGGGGCCGGATCTGGGGCACCCAGCCGCTCAAGGACGGCCGGGTCTACGCCTACGCGGCGGCCGTCGCCCCGCCCGGCGGCCGGGCCCCGGACGACGAGCGGTCCGCACTGCTGCGGCTCTACGGCGACTGGCACGGCCCCATCCCCGATGTCCTCGCCGCCGTAGCGCCCCAGGACGTGCTGCGCCATGACATCCGGTACATGGCCGAGCCCCTGCCCGCCTACCACCGGGGCCGGGTCGCCCTCCTCGGCGACGCCGCCCACGCGATGGCCCCCACGATGGGGCAGGGCGGCAACCAGGCCATCGAGGACGCCGTCGTCCTCGCCCACCATCTGGCCCCCGGCATCGCCGACCCCTCCGCCGCCCTGGCCGCCTACACCCGCGACCGGCTGCCCCGCACCATGGACGTGGTGCGCCGCTCGGCGCGCACCGCCCGCATGATCACCCTCACCAGTGCGCCCGCCGTCGCCCTCCGCGACGCCGCGATCGCCGCCGTCGGCCGCCTCGCCCCCGGACTGGCCCTCCGCTCCTTCGACGGCATCGCCGACTGGCGTCCGCCCACCCCCACGTATCCTGCGGGGGCACAGCGGAAGGCATGATCGGAAGAGACCGGGGAGAACATATGAGGGTCGGCTGCGTCGGGCTCGGCGACATCGCGCAGAAGGCGTATCTGCCCGTGCTGATGGCCCGCCCCGGTCTGGAGCCGCATCTCCACACCCGCACCCCCGCCACCCTCCAGCGGGTCGCCGACACCCATCGGGTCCCGGACGCCCAGCGCCACGCCGACCTCGACTCGCTGCTCGCGGCCGGGCTCGACGCGGCCTTCGTGCACACCCCGACCGACACCCACGCCGGCCTCGTCACCCGGCTGCTCGAGGCCGGGGTGCCCACCTACGTGGACAAGCCGCTCGCGTACCACCTCGCCGACAGCGAGCGGCTCGTGCGGCTCGCCGAGGAGCGCGGGGTGAGCCTGATGGTCGGCTTCAACCGGCGTTACGCACCCGGCTACGCCCAGTGCCTGGACCATCCGCGCGATCTGATCCTGCTCCAGAAGAACCGCGTCGGCCTCGCCGAGGACCCGCGCACCCTGGTCCTGGACGACTTCATCCATGTGGTCGACACGCTGCGCTTCCTCGCGCCCGGTCCGGTGGACCACATCGATGTGCGCGCCAGGATCCGTGGCGGGTTGATACACCATGTGCTGCTGCAGCTGTCCGGGGACGGGTTCACCGCGCTCGGCGTGATGAACCGGATGAGCGGCTCCACCGAGGAGGTCCTGGAGGTCTCCGGCCAGGACACCAAGCGGCAGGTGCTCAACCTCGCCGAGGTGGTCGACCACAAGGGCCAGCCGAGTGTGCGCCGCCGGGGCGACTGGGTGCCGGTGGCGCGGCAGCGCGGGATCGAGCAGATCACCGACGCGTTCCTGGACGCGGTGCGCGCCGGGCGGCGGATCGGCGCCGAGGACGCGCTGCGCACCCATGAGCTGTGCGAACGGGTCGTCAGGGACGCCGTGGAGCCGGCCGGTCTGTCCGCCGGTCCGACGGCTGGTCCGGCCGCGGGTTCGACGGCTGGTCCGGCCGCCGGTCCGGGCGCTCACCCGACGGCTGGTCCGGCCTCCCGCCCGGCGGCCGGTCCGTCCGCCGTCTGAGCGCCCGGCCCCCCTCGGCCGCGCAGAAGACGGCGAGCGCCGCCATCGCCCCGTACACCGGCCAGGGCCCGATCCGCACATACGGGCTGGTGCCCTGCCCCAGCGGCACCGCGTAGACGGTGGCCGCGCTGGTGCCGGTGGACATCCGGGGGCCCACCGGCTCGCCGCGCGGCCCGAACACCGCGCTCTCCCCGGTCAGCGTGGCGTGCACCATCGGCCGCCAGGTCTCGGCGGCGCGCAGCGCGGCCAGCGAGGCGTGCTGCGCCGGCGCCCAGCTCTGCTGGAAGGTCGAGGTCGAGGACTGGACGACGAGCACCTGCGCCCCGTCCCGCGCCAGATTCCGGCTCATGTCCGGGAACGCCGACTCGAAGCACACCAGCGGCCCGATCCGCAGGGAGTCCGGCAGCTTCATCACCACCTGCTCGGTGCCCCGGTGGCGGTCCTCACCGGCCGCCTTGCCCACCGAGGTGGCCCAGCCCAGCAGCGGCCGGGCCGGGATGTACTCCCCGAAGGGGACCAGCCGCATCTTGTCGTAGCGCTGCCCCGTCGGACCCTTCGGACCGATCAGCACCGAGCTCTTGTAGATACCGGGCATGTCACCGCGCCGCGCGTCCACGTTGACCAGCAGATCCGCGCCGACCGTGCGGGACAGCGCGGCCAGCCGCCCGCGCAGCTCCGGATGGGTGGTCAGATCATGGGCGACGCTGCTCTCGCCCCACACCACCAGGTCGACATCGCGGCCGGCCAGCTGCCGGGTCAGCTCCGCGCTGCGTTCGAAACGCGGCCCCGGCCCCGGGATGACCCCCGGCTGCACCACCGCGATCCGCGCCGTCCCGGGCTCCTTGGCCTGGGGCACCCAGGCCCATGCCCCGGCCACCGCGGCGCCACACGCGGCGAGCCCGGCCAGCGCGACCGTACGGGCCCGGGCCATCGCGATCAGCACCGTCAGCGCGACATTCACCAGCACCAGCAGAAAGCCGAGCAGCCAGACCCCGCCCACCGAGGCCAGCCGCAGCGCGGGCGCCACCTGCCACTGGCTCGCGCCCAGCAGCCCCCAGGGCCCGCCGAGATACTGCCAGGACCGGACCAGCTCGGCCATCAGCCAGACGGACGGCAGCAGCACCAGCGCCGCCGCCACCCGCCCGGCCCCCGGACGGCCGTGCAGCAGCCGGTGCGTCAGCCACCCCCAGGGCACCCACAACAGCCCGAGCAGCAGCGCCAGGAGCACGATGAACACATGCAGGCTCGGCATCAGCCAGTGGTGTACCGCGAGCAGGAACCCGGCGCCGCCCAGCCAGCCGTCCCGCATCGCCCGGCGGCCGGTGGGCGCCGAGCGCATCAGCAGCAGCCAGGGCACCAGGGCCACATACGCCCACCACCACAGCGAGGGCGCGGGGAAGGCCAGTGCGGGCAGCGCGCCCGCCAGCAGCGCCATCGCGCCCCGCCACCACGGGGAGGCCAGCCGCCGCCCCCACAGGTCCTCGCCGCCGACCGGCCTCCGCACCTCGGATGCCCCCCTCCTGTTGGCACAGGGCCAGTGTGCGGGAGTCAGCCGATCATGAACAGGGCGGGGGTGCGCCGGAGCGTGCTTCATGCCGATTCCGGGAGGTCTCGTTCCGGGCGGTGTTGTTCCGGAAGGTCTTGTTCGGCCCAGATGAGCTTGCCGCCCTCGGTGTAGCGGGTGCCCCAGCGGCGGGTCAGCTGGGCGACGAGGAACAGCCCCCAGCCGCCCTCGTCGGTGGTGCGGGCGTGGCGCAGCCGCGGCGAGGTGTTGCTGGTGTCGGTGACCTCGCAGATCAGTACGTCGTGCCGGATCAGCCGCAGCCGGATGGGGCCGGTGCCGTGGCGGATGGCGTTGGTGACCAGCTCGCTGACGATCAGTTCCGTGGTCGTCATCAGCTCGTCCAGCCCCCACTCGGCGAGCTGGCGCATCGCCAGGGAGCGGGCGCTGGCGACGACGGCCGGATCGGATGGCAGGTCCCAGGAGACGACATGGCCGGTGCCCAGACCGTGGGTACGGGCCAGCAGCAGGGCCACATCGTCGGTCTGCGGGGAGGTCAGCAGGGTGTCGACGACCGTGCGGCAGAGCTCCTCCAGCGGCAGCACGGCCTGGCCGAGGGCGTTGCTCAGCCGGCTCAGGCCTACGTCGATGTCCTGGTCGCAGGTCTCGATGAGCCCGTCGGTGTAGAGGGCGATCAGGCTTCCGGCGGGCAGCTCCAGCTCCGCCGACTCGAACGGCAGCGACCCCAGGCCCAGCGGGGGACCGGCGGGCAGCGCGGGGAAGGTGACCTCGCCCGAGGGGTCCACGATCGCGGGGGTCGGGTGGCCCGCCCGCGCCATCGTGCACCGCCGGGTGACCGGGTCGTAGACCGCGTACAGACAGGTGGCGCCCAGCACCGCGGCCGCCACGCCCTCCTGCCCGGCCTCCTCCTCGGTGAGCCGGATGACCAGGTCGTCGAGGTGGGCCAGCAGCTCCTCGGGCGGCAGGTCCATGTCGGCGAGCGTGTGCACGGCGGTCCGCAGCCGCCCCATGGTGGCCGCGGCGTTGATGCCGTGCCCGACCACATCGCCGACCACCAGCGCCACCCGGGCGCCGGACAGCGGGATCACATCGAACCAGTCGCCGCCGACCCCGTGGCGCGCGTCCGTGGGGAGGTAGCGCGAGGCCACCTCGACGGCCTGGCCGCCGCTCAGGGCGTGCGGCAGCAGACTGCGCTGGAGGGCCAGCGCGGCGGCGTGCTCACGGCTGTAGCGGCGGGCGTTGTCGATGTTCAGCGCGGCCCGCGCGACCAGCTCCTCGGCGAGCAGCAGATCGTCCTCCTCGAACGGGTCCGGATGCCGGGAGCGGACGAACGAGGCCACGCCCAGCAGGGCGCCGCGCGCCCCGATCGGCGCCACCATCAGCGACCGCATCCCGAACTCGCGCACCTTCGCCGTCCGCGCCGGATCGTCCCCGGACCAGGCGCTGATGGAGTGGTCCATCACGGGGTCGAGCAGGGCCTCCCCGGAGAAGAAGCAGCAGGCGAAGGGGGACGTGGGGGAGATGGTGATCGCGTCTCCCGGCGCCGCGATGGACTCCGGGCACCCCTCCCGGATCGACGCCTGACCGGCCCGGCGGAAGGCGGGCAGGGTCTCGCCGGGGGTCTCCAGGGGCTCGTCGCCGCGCAGGATGGAGTCCAGCAGATCGACGGTGACGAAGTCGGCGAGCCGCGGCACCGCGAAGTCGGCCAGCTCCTGGGCGGTGCGCATGACGTCCAGGGTGCTGCCGATGTGGGCGCTGGCCTCGTTGAGCAGCGCCAGCCGCTCCCGGGCCCGCCACCGGTCGGTGACGTCGATGCCCATGTAGCACACGGCCACCGGACGGCCCTCGGCGTTGTCCAGGCGGAAGAAGGAGGTCGAGTACGCGTGCTCGCGGTGGGGCGCGGCCATCGTCCAGCCCCGGTACTCGTAGTCGATCACCGGCCTGCCGGTCTTCAGCACCTGCCGCATCTGCGCCTCGAGCGCCTCGGTGTCCAGCCCCGGCAGGCACTCCGCCATCCGGCGGCCCATCCGCTGCTCACGGGGCAGCCCGCCGTAGCGCTCCAGCGTGTCGTTGAGCCACACATACCGCAGATCCGGGCTGAGCACGGCGATCCCGACCGGCGACCGGGTGAGGAACGCCTGGAGCAGCGAGCCGCTGAGCGCCCAGGTCGGGATGGAGCCCATGTCGATCCCGGAGACCAGCCAGGAGACCTCGCCGTCCGGGTCGCGCACGGCGGAGATCCGCAGCCCCACCTCGATCCGGCGGCCGTCCCGGTGCCGGAGCCGCCCCAGACCGCCCCAGCCGTCGTGCTCCTGGCACCACGAGCCGATCGCCTCGGCCTTCGCGGCGTCCTCGGGCGCCGCCAGCAGCATCCTGGCCGACTGCTTCATCGCATCCGCCGCCGGATAGCCGAGAAGTCTCTCCGCCGCCGGAGTCCAGCCGATAACGGTCCCCGTGGCGTCGATCAGCGCCGAGGCCGCATCCGCCATGTCGAACGGGACATGCGTCTCGGTCGGCGCGATTCCCTGGGGGATGGCCATCGCACCCGTCCCATCTGCGGATACATTTCCCTTAATACTATGACTCCTGCGCCTCCCCGGTGGTGAGCCGTGCGACCACGAGCGCGACGAGGATGATCCCGCCGTAGATCGCCTGGATCCAGAACGACGACACCTGGGCGAGGGTCAGCAGGTTCTCCAGCATCCCCAGCAGCAGGGTGCCCAGCAGCGCCCCCAGCAGGGAGCCCCGGCCGCCCCGGAGGCTGATCCCGCCGATCACCGCGGCCGCGAAGACGGTGAAGATCAGACCGCTGCCCTGATTGGCGCCCAGCGCCCCGACCCGCCCGGCCAGCACCAGCCCGGCCACCCCCGACAGCGCCCCGCCGATCACCAGGACCGCCCACCCCACCCGGCCGGTCCGGATGCCCGCCGCCCGGGCGGCGGGGGTGCTGCCGCCGATCGCGTACACCGCGCGGCCGTGCCGGTGGTAGCGCAGCACGAATCCGGCGAGCGCGAAGCACAGCGCCGTCAGCCACACCGAGATCGGTACTCCCAGCCAGTCCCGGGAGCCCAGGGCGAAGAACGCGTCCGGCGCGCTGAACAGCGTCCTGCCCGAGACCAGGCCGATCAGCACCCCCCGCAGCACGATGTTCATCGCCAGGGTCACGATGAATCCGTTCAGCCCCAGCCCCACGATCAGCGCCCCGTTGACGGCGCCCACGCCCGCGCCCACCAGCGGGATCAGCAGCAGCCCCGCCCAGGTGGGCCACCGGGTGCCGAAGCCCGCGTCGGCGGCCGGGATGACGACCAGGAAGCCGAGCGCGGGTGCCAGACCCGCGATGGACTCCAGGGAGAGATCCATCCTGCCGCTGATCAGGATCATCGCCTCGGCGAGCACCAGCAGCCCGAGCGCCGAGGACGCCCCCAGGATGTTGACCAGGTTGTCCCGGGTGAGGAAGCCGGGGTTGCCGAGCGCGCCGATGACCAGCAGCAGGACCACCGCGGGCAGCAGCGCCAGATCGCGGATGCCGAGCGGGACGAGGCGGCGGACGCGGCCCGGCGCGTGGGGCGTACGGAGGTCAGCCATGGCCGGGGGGAATCCCCTCGATCGCGGCGATCAGCTCCCGCTCCGCCCAGCCCGCCTCGTACGCGGCGGTCATGAAGCCGCCCGCCATCACCAGCACCCGGTCGCAGGCCCGCAGATCCTCCGGCTGGTCGGAGACCAGCAGCACCGCCCGCCCCTGGGCCCGCGCCCGCAGCGCGACGTCCAGCAGAGCCCGCCGGGACCGGACGTCCACCCCGGCCGTCGGGTCGATCAGCACCAGCACCCGCGGATCCGTGGCCAGCGCGCGGGCCATGGCCACCTTCTGCTGATTGCCGCCGGACAGCGCGGTCACCGGCTGCGCCGGGCCCTCGGTGGTGATCTCCAGCTCGTCGATGGCGCGGCGGGCGAGGGCGTCCCGGACCGAGGGCCGGATCAGCCCGCCGGGCCCGAGCCGTCCGCTGACCGGCATGGTGATGTTCTCGGCCACCGACAGCTGGGGGACCAGCCCCTCGGTGTGCCGGTCGCGGGGCAGACAGCCCACCCCGGCGGCCAGCGCCGCCGGGACGCTGCCGGTCCGCAGCGGCCGGCCGAGGATCTCGATCCGCCCGCCGGTGGGCCGGTGCAGACCGGCCAGGGCGGCGCCGAGCTGATGACTGCCGGAGCCGGCCAGTCCGGCGAGGCCCACCACCTCCCCGGCCGCGAGGGTGAGGCTGACGTCGTGGAAGTACGGCCCGCTGAGCCGGTCGACCCGCACCGCCATCGGCCCCGGGGCGCCCGGCCGCGGCGGGGCGGGGGCGGCGGGGGCCGGGGCGCGGTACGGTTCGGCGGGTCCGCCCGTCATGGCCTCGATCAGCGCCCGGGTGGGGAGTTCGCCGACCGGCGCGGTGACGATCCGGCGGGCGTCCCGCAGGACGGTGACGGTACGGCAGACCTCGTAGATCTCGCCCAGCCGGTGCGAGATGTACAGGAAGGTGACCCCGGCGTCCTGGAGCCGCCGCATATGGCCGAACAGCCGTGCGGCGGCCCGGCCGTCGAGCTGGGCCGTGGGCTCGTCGAGGATGATGAAGCGGGTGCCGCGGGACAGCGCGCGGGCGATCTCCACCAGCTTGGCGTCCTCGACGCTCAGGACCCGCGCCACGGCGCTCTCGGGCACCGCCACGCCCCAGGTGTCCAGCAGGGCGCGGGCCTCCCGGCGCAGCCGCCGCCAACTGACCGGCAGCCCCCGGGAGGTGACCGGACGGCGGCCGAGGAACAGGTTCTCCGCGACCGTCAGTTCGCCGATGACCGTCGAGCGTTGGTGCACACAGGCCACCCGGCGGTCCCACGCCGCCCGGTCGGCGGGGGCGGGGGCGGGCTCGCCGTCGTAGGCCACCGTCCCCGCGTCCGGCCGCTCGAGACCGGTGAGGATCGCGACCAGCGTGGACTTGCCCGCGCCGTTGCGGCCGACGAGGCCGTGCGAGGCGCCCGCCCGTACGGCGATCCCCGCGTCCCGCAGGGCCACCGTGGGCCCGTACCGCTTGGTGATCCCGCGCGCCTCGGCCAGCGGGGGCGGCTCCTCGGTCATGCCCGGTTGCCCCACAGGGAGCGGTCGTCGACATTGGCCCGGGTCACCAGCGGGGCGGGCAGCTGGTCCTCCAGATTGCCGCCGCGCAGCCGGACGATGGTGCTGCCGTGGCCGGTCGGCCCGGTCCGGAAGGGCTTCCCGGCCATGGCCCGCTTGATGTAGCGCATGGCGTAGCGGGCGTAGAGATCCACCGGCTGGGAGACGGTGGCGTCGATGAGGCCCTTACGGATCGCGTCCAGCTCCTGCGGGATCCCGTCGTTGGAGACGATGGCGATATGGCCGCGCCGGCCCACCGGGACCAGGGCGCGGTGGCGCTGGAGGGTGCGCAGGGTGGGCGCCAGATAGACGCCGCCGGCCTGGAGGTAGATGCCCTTGATGTCGGGGTGGGCGCTGTAGAGGGCCTCCAGACCGGCCGCCGCCTTCTCCGCCTGCCAGTCGGCCGCGATGTCCAGGATCTTGATGTCCGGGTAGTGCCGCGCCATGCAGCGGGTGAAGGCGGCCGTGCGGTCCCGGCCGTTGACCGAGGCCAGATCGCCCTCGATCTGCACCACCGTGCCCCGCCGCACGGCGCGGCCGAGGCTGTGGCACGCCTTGACGCCGTACGCGCGGTTGTCGGCCCGGACCACGATGGCCACCCGGCCCCGGTCGGGGGCCACATCGACGGCGACCACCGGCACATGGGCGCGCCGGGCGGCGCTCAGCCCGGGGCCGATGGCGGCGGAGTCGATCGGGGAGACGACCAGGCCCTTGACGTCCTGTGCCAGCAGATTGTCGATGTCGGTGATCTGTTTGCTCGGGTCGTTGTCGGAGTTGACCGTCGGCAGCGCCCGTACGCCCGCCTTCCTGGCCTGCTCCGGGATGGCGTCGTTGTACGCCTCCCAGAAGGGCGAGGTCAGCAGCGGCAGCACCACGCCGACCTCGCCCGAGCCCGCGCCCCCGCCGCAGCCCGCGGCGGCCGGGCCGCACAGCAGGAGCAGGGCCGCGGTGGCGGTGGTGAGGCGGTGGGGCATGGGGTCTCCGGCATTCGGGATGAATACCCCATATCAACACAGAACGGGCGGCAGGGAGGGGAAAGCCGACCCTTGACAACCCTCCGGTGTACGCCTGAGGATCGCGGCGTGAACTTGTCAGACAGCCAGACAGGTGGTTCCGGATTCGCCTCCCCTCGTCGCATCAGCGCGATGGAAGCGGTTCTCACCCACCTCCGGGAAGCGATCGAGCGCGGCGATTACGCGGTGGGGGACAAACTCCCCTCCGAGGCCGAGCTCTGCCGTCGCCTGGAGGTGAGCCGGCCGGTGCTCCGCGAGGCCCTCAGGGCCCTGCAGACCATGGGGCTGACCGCCTCGCGCACCGGCAAGGGCACCTTCGTCATCTCCAGCGGTCCGGTGGAGGACCCCACCTTCGGCGACTACGCCGCGAGCGACCTGCTGGAGGTGCGCCGGCACATCGAGATCCCGGTGGCGGGCTACGCGGCCCTGCGCCGCTCCGCCGAGGACCTCGACCACCTGTCCCATCTGCTGGAGCGGATGGAGCGGGAGACCGACACCACCGCATGGGTGGCGATGGACACGCTGTTCCATCTCGCCGTCGCCCAGGCGGCCCAGAACCCGGTCTTCCGGCGGGTCATCGAGGAGATCCGCGATGCCCTGGCCCGGCAGTCGGCATTTCTCAACGAACTCGGCGGCCGCCGCGAGCAGTCGAACCGGGAGCACCGGGCGATCGTCGAGGCGCTCGCCGACGGGTCCGAACACGACGCGGTGGAGGCCATGTCCCACCACCTCGAACGCGTGGAGACCACCCTGACCTCCATCGTGCGGCCCGCTGCGGCGGACAGCCGGACGACAGCACCGACGGAAGGCGGACAGCAGGCGTGAGCGAGCAGTCCCTCCGGCAAGAAGACCGCCCACAGCACCAGGCCGGGAGCCCCGCGCATGTGGACGCGGGCGACGCCGGCTACAGCAAGTCCCTCAAGGCCCGGCACGTCAACATGATCGCCATCGGCGGCGCCATCGGCACCGGCCTCTTCCTCGGCGCCGGCGGGCGGCTCAAGGACGCCGGGCCGTCGCTGGCCCTGGCGTACGCGGTCTGCGGCGTCTTCGCCTTCCTGGTCGTACGCGCTCTGGGCGAGCTGGTGCTGCACCGGCCCTCCTCCGGCGCGTTCGTCTCCTACGCCCGTGAGTTCCTCGGCGAGAAGGGTGCCTTCGTCGCGGGCTGGATGTACTTCCTGAACTGGGCCACCACCGGGATCGCCGACATCACGGCCGTGGCGACGTACACCCACTACTGGGGGATGTTCACCGAGATCCCGCAGTGGGTGATCGCCCTGATCGCGCTCGCCGTGGTGCTCACGGTCAATCTGATCTCGGTCAAGATCTTCGGTGAGCTGGAGTTCTGGTTCGCGATCATCAAGGTCGGCGCGCTCGTCGCCTTCATGGCGATCGGCATCTTCCTGCTGGTCACCCGCGAGCAGGTGGCCGGTGGCAGCACCGGCCCCAGCCTGATCACCGAGCACGGCGGCGTCTTCCCGCACGGTGTGCTGCCGATGCTGCTGGTCATCCAGGGCGTCGTCTTCGCCTACGCCTCCGTGGAACTGGTCGGCGTGGCCGCGGGCGAGACCGAGAACCCCGAGAAGATCATGCCCAAGGCGATCAACTCCATCATGTGGCGGGTGGCCCTGTTCTACGTCGGCTCCGTGGTGCTGCTCTCGATGCTGCTGCCCTCCGGCTCCTACTCGGGCGACGAGAGCCCGTTCGTCACCGTGCTGTCCAAGATCGGCGTCCCGGCGGCCGGCGGTGTGATGAACCTCGTCGTGCTCACCGCCGCGATGTCCAGCCTCAACTCCGGGCTGTACTCCACCGGCCGGATCCTGCGCTCGATGGCGATGTCCGGCTCCGCGCCCAAGTTCACCGGCGCCATGAGCCGCACCCATGTGCCCTACGGAGGCATCCTGCTCACCTCCTTCTTCTGCGTGCTGGGCGTGGGCCTGAACTATGTGGTGCCGAGCGAGGCCTTCGAGATCGTGCTCAACTTCGCCGCGATCGGGATCCTCTCGACCTGGGCCGTGATCATGCTCTGTCATCTGCTGTTCTGGCGGCGCGCCCAGGCCGGCCAGGTCAGCCGTCCCGGCTACCAACTCCCCGGCTCCCCGTACACCGAGATCGTCACCCTGGGCTTCCTCGCCTCCGTCCTCGTCCTGATGTGGGCGGACGGCGGCCCCAGCCGACTGACCGTCATGGCGCTTCCGGCGATCGTGGCGGCGCTGGTCATCGGCTGGTACGTGGCCCGCAGCCGGATGAAGGACCCCTCGTGAGCGCATACTGAGGAATCGTTTCTCCTGCGCGGCCGTACCACCCCGGACGCCCTCTCCCTCCACCACCACCCGGAGGAATCCCACCCCGTGAACACCCTCGACCACGAGAGCACCACCATGAACACCCCCCTCGGACGGACCGACGACGCGACCCGCCGTACCCCGGCCGAGCCCCCCGCCGTCCGTGCACCCCGCCATGTGCCGCTCGCCCATGTGGTGCGCGGCGGGGCCATCGAGGGCGTCCACCACGGCTCGGTCGTCGTCCTGGCAGCCGACGGCCGGGTCGCCTTCCAGGCCGGCGACATCGACGTGGCCTTCTACCCGCGCTCCGCGCTCAAGCCCGTCCAGGCCGTCGGCCTGCTGCGGGCCGGGCTGCCGCTGGACGGGGAGCTGCTGTCGCTCACCGCCGCCAGCCACTCCGGCCAGCCGCGCCATCTGGACGGCGCCCGCCGCATCCTCGACCGGGCCGGGCTCACCGAGACCGACCTCGGCAACACCCCGGACCTGCCGTACGGCGCCGCCGAACGCGACGCCTGGCTGCGCGACGGCGGCGAGCCCACCCGGCTCGCCCAGAACTGCTCCGGCAAGCACGCCGCGATGCTGCTCACCGCCCAGCTGCGCGGCTGGCCGCTGGAGGACTATCTCGACCCGGCCCATCCGCTGCAGCGGCTGATCGCCGAGACGGTCGAGGACCTCACCGGGCAGGGCATCGCCCGGGTCTCGGTCGACGGCTGCGGCGCACCGCTGTTCTCCGTCTCCCTGCGCGGGCTCGCGACGGCGGCCGCCCGGATCGCCTCCGGCGCCATGGACACCCCCGAGGGGCGGGTGGCGGCCGCGCTGCGCGCCCACCCGGACATGGCGTCCGGCACCGACCGGGACGTGGCCCGGCTGATGCGCGCCGTACCGGGCCTGATCGCCAAGGACGGCTTCGAAGGCGTGCAGATCGCCGCGCTGCCCGACGGCCGGGCCGTCGCCGTGAAGATCGCCGACGGTGCGGACCGCGCCCGGATGCCGGTGACCGCCGCGGCCCTCGCCCACTGCGGGATCGACCCCGGTGTCCTCGCCGAGTTCGCCACCACGCCGGTGTACGGCGGCGGGGCCGCCGTCGGCGGTGTGCACCCCACCGACGTCCTGGCCCCGCCCGCCGCCTGACCCCGCCCACCCTCACCAGGAACCGAGGAAGACCGCACACCATGAGCGCCACCGGCCATCGCCGCGAACACGACCTGCTCGGCGACCGAGACGTCCCCGCCGACGCCTACTGGGGCATCCACACCCTGCGCGCCGGCGAGAACTTCCCCATCACCGGCACCTCCATCTCCGCCTATCCGCACCTGATCAGCGCCCTGGCCGCCGTCAAGGAGGCCGCCGCCCGCGCCAACGAGGACCTCGGGCTGCTCACCACGGATAAGGCCGACGCCATCGCGGCCGCCTGCCAGGAGATACGCCGGGGCGCCCTGCACGACCAGTTCATCGTCGATGTGATCCAGGGCGGCGCCGGGACCTCGACCAACATGAACGCCAACGAGGTGATCGCCAACCGGGCGCTGGAACTCCTCGGCCACGAGAGGGGCGACTACGCCCACCTCCACCCCAACGAGGACGTCAACCTCAGCCAGTCCACCAACGACGTCTACCCGACCGCCGTCAACGTCTCCACGATCATCGCCGTCCGTGAGCTCCACGCGGCCATGGAGACGCTGCGCCAGGCGTTCGCCGCCAAGGCCGAGGAGTTCCGCGACGTCCTGAAGATGGGGCGCACCCAGCTCCAGGACGCGGTGCCCATGACGCTGGGCCAGGAGTTCTCGGCGTACGCCGTGATGCTGGAGGAGGACCAGAGCCGGCTGCTGGAGGCCGCCACCCTGGTGCACGAGATCAACCTCGGCGCGACCGCCATCGGCACCGGACTCAACGCCCCCAAGGGCTACGCCGAGGCCGCCCGCCGCCACCTCGAGGCCATCACCGGACTGCCGCTGGTCACCGCCGCCAACCTGGTCGAGGCCACACAGGACTGCGGCGCCTTCGTCCATCTGTCGGGCGTCCTCAAGCGCATCGCCGTCAAGCTCTCCAAGAGCTGCAACGACCTGCGGCTGCTCTCCTCGGGCCCGCGGGCCGGGTTCAACGAGATCAACCTGCCCCCGGTGCAGGCCGGTTCCAGCATCATGCCCGGCAAGGTCAACCCGGTGATCCCCGAGGTGGTCAACCAGGTCGCCTTCGAGGTGATCGGCAACGACGTCGCCATCACGATGGCCGCCGAGGCCGGACAGCTCCAGCTCAACGCCTTCGAGCCGATCATCCTGCACTCCCTCTCGGAGAGCGTCACCCATCTGCGCGCGGCCTGCCTGGTGCTGGCCGAACGGTGCGTCGCGGGCATCACCGCCAACGCCGAGCGGCTGCGCACCTCCGTGGAGAACTCCATCGGCCTGGTCACCGCGCTCAACCCGTACATCGGCTACAGCGCGGCCACCAGCATCGCCAAGGAGGCCCTCGCCACGGGCCGCGGCGTGGCCGAACTCGTCCTGGAGAAGGGCTTGCTGCCCGCCGACCGCCTGGCCGAGGTCCTGCGCCCGGAGGAGGTGGCCGGGAAGCCCTCAGGGCTCCGTTCGTAGTCGGACCACTCCCGGGGCCGAGCTGTGGGGGAGCAGTTCGGTGGGGTGGTCCGGGGTCGCCACGTCGATGCGGACGCTGTCGGCTATGCGGTAGGGGCGGTGCGCCAGCACCGCCCCCACACGTCCGCGCAGCCGGGACATCGCGGCCCGTACGGTGACCGTCCGCGTCGGGTCCCCGAACAGGTCCTGGGCCAGCTGGGCCGCCGTGCGCCCCTCGGGGTGCGCGGCGAGCACCAGCAGCACCTCGGCCTGGCGGGCGCTGAGCTCATGGGTCCAGGTGCCCGAGGGGCCCGAGAAGGTCAGGGACCAGCGGTGCGGATGGCGTACGTCCAGCAGCAGATCGCCCCAGCCGGCCGGACCGCCCCCCTCGGAGGTGTCGCCGTCCAGCACCCGCAGCAGATGACCGCCGGGCAGCGGCTCCACCGCGCACGCGCCGAGCGCCGGGAGCCACACCGGCCCGTCGTACGGCGCCTTCGGCAGCGACAGCCGGCGCTCGCGCGGGGTCACCCCGGTGACCCCGGCGATCCAGCCGTCCTGGTCGACCACGACGGCCTTGCCGTGGATCCGTGCCAGCAGCGGCGCGGCGACCGCGCGCAGGCCCTCCAGCTCCCGGCTGTGGGCGAGGCGCAGTTCGCCCTCGGCCCACCGGGCGGTCGCGGTGACCAGGGAGAGCACCGTCGGATGGGCGGTCCCGGCGGGGCCGCTGACGTCGATGACGCCCAGCAGCCGTCCGTCGCGCGGGTCGTGGACCGGGGCGGCGGCGCAGCTCCAGGTGTGGAAGGCGCTCACGAAGTGCTCCGCCGAATGCACCCTCACGGGGGACTTCACGGCGAGCGCGGTGCCGATTCCGCTGGTCCCGGCGACGTCCTCGGCCCAGTGCGAACCCTCCACGAGCGCGATGCCGTCGGCCTGCCGACGCACCCCCCGATGGCCGTCGATCCACAGGATCCGGCCCTCCGCATCGGCGATGATCATGATGTGCGCGGCCGCCTCCGCCGCCTCCAGCAGCCCGTTCTGCAGGGTGGGCAGCACCTCGGCCAGCCGGGTCTGCCGCCTCCGGCGCTCCAGCTCGTCCAGGCTCAGCGGCCGTGGCGCGCGGCCGTGGTCCGGGTCGAGGCCCAGGCGCAGCATCCGGTCCCAGGAGGCGCCGATCACCGGGCGGGCGGGCAGCGGAAGCCGTCCCCGGCTCAGCGCCGCCTCGCGGATCACCGCCATGAGACGGGCCGATTCGGCGGGGCTCAGCGCGGCCAGGGGACCGGCGTCGCGTGGGTGCTGGGTACGCATGGATGGCAGCCTTCAGCCTCTGCTGAGCGGGGCTTCGTTGCTCCGCGATTGTAGTGAAGAGGCGCGGCGGGGGCTGCGGTCGTGAAGCGGGGGAGAGGCGACCACGACGATGCGAGCGGCCCTTCGGGCCATGGCTCCTACAGGGCGGGCCCGGCCAGTTCGGCCCAGATGGTCTTGCCCGTGGCGGTCTGCCGGGTGCCCCAGCTCTCGGTCAGCTGGGCCACCAGCAGCAGTCCGCGGCCGCCCTCGTCGAAGGCGCGGGCGCGGCGCGGATGCGGTGCGGTGGCGCTGCCGTCGGAGACCTCGCAGATCAGGGCCCGGTCATGGATCAGCCGCAGCCTGATGGGCGGGGCGGCGTGCCGGATGGCGTTGGTGACCAGCTCGCCGACCACGACCTCCATGGTGAAGCCGGCCTCCTCGAAGCCCCACGCGGCCAGCCGCTCGGCGGCCTCCCGGCGGGCCCGGGCCACCACGGCCGGGTCGTCCGGCAGCTCCCAGGTGGCCACGCTGTCCGCGTCCAGCCCCCGGGTGCGGGCCAGGAGCAGGGCGATGTCGTCGGTGGGGTGGCCCGGCAGCAGCTCGGCCAGCACCGCCTGGCACAGGCCGTCCAGGGAGGCGGCGGGCCGGGCGAGGGTGAGGCGCAGAGTGTCGATCGCCTTGTCGACGTCCCTTCCGCGGGACTCGATCAGCCCGTCGGTGTAGAGGGCCAGCAGGCTGCCCTCCGGCAGTTCGAGCTCGACCGTCTCGAACGGCAGGCTCCCCAGCCCCAGCGGTGGCCCGCTGGGCAGGTCGAGAAGGGTGGCGGTGCCGTCGGGCGTCACCAGCACGGGCGGCGGATGCCCGGCCCGCGCCAGTGAGCAGCGGCGGGAGACCGGGTCGTAGACCGCGTACAGACAGGTGGCGCCGACCTGGGCGTTGGTCACCCCCACCGCCTCTGCCGCGCCCGCGCCACCGCTGTCGTTCTCCGTCTCGTCCGACAGATGGTTGATCAGATCGTCCAGATGGGTGAGCAGCTCATCGGGGGCCAGATCGACGTCGGCGAGGGTGCGCACCGCCGTCCGCAGCCGCCCCATCGCCGCCGACGCCCGTACGCCATGGCCCACCACATCGCCGACGACCAGGGCGACCCGCGCGCCCGACAGCCGGATGACGTCGAACCAGTCGCCGCCCACCCCGGACCGGGAGTCGGCCGGACGATAGCCGGAGGCGACCTCCACGGCGGCGCTCGGGGGCAGGGTGCGCGGCAGCAGACTGCGCTGCAGGGCCAGCGCGGTGTGCCGCTCGTGGGTGTACCGCCGGGCGTTGTCGACGCAGACGGCGGCCCTGGCCGTCATCTCCTCGGCGAGCAGCAGATCGTCCTGCTCGAACGGCTCGGGGCGGCGGTGCCGGGAGAAGGTGGCCACGCCGAGGGTGGTGCCGCGGGCCCGCAGCGGAACGGCCATCGTCGAATGGAGCCCGAACCGGTGGATCATGGCGGCCCGCTCCGGGGCCTCGTCGGCCCACCGGGCGACGGCGGGGTCGGTGACCCGGTTCAGCATCGCCCGCTCGGCCTTCAGACACTCGGCCGCGGGGGAGAACTCGGGGTAGGCCGCCACCTGCCCCGGCTCCAGTACGGCCTCCGGGCAGCCCGTGAAGACCGACCGGCAGGCGACCCGGCGCAGCAGCACATGGCCGCCCGGCGGGCCGGGGCGCGGTTCGCCGCCGTCGTGCACCGCGGGCAGCAGATCGACCGTGACGAAGTCGGCGAGCTCCGGGACGGCCACATCGGCCAGCTCCTGTGCGGTCCGGTCGATGTCCAGGGTGCTGCCGATCCGCACGCTGGCCTCGTTGAGCAGTGTCAGCCGCTGCCGGGCGGTCAGCTGGGCGGTGGTGTCGTGAGCGGACAGCATCACGGCCGCCGCCCGGCCCTCGTCGTCCAGCAGCGGGGCGACGACGGCGGACCAGGCGAGCGGGCGGGGGTGGCCGGGCATGGGCGCGGCCAGCTCCAGCCGCTGCCCCTCGCCCGTCTCCAGCGCCCGCCGCATCGTCCGCTCGGCCGACTCGGCTTCGGGGCCGGGCAGGATCTCCGGGATCCGCAGCCCCCGCATCTCCTGCTGCGCCAGGCCCATCACCCGCTCCAGGTCGCGGTTGGCCCAGCGCAGCCGCAGCCCGGTGTCGTAGACCGCCATCGTGCAGGGGCCATCGAGGAAGGAGCGCCGCATCAACTCCTCGTCCCGGGCGGCGTCCCCGGCGCGCGGTACGGCGGAGACGATCAGCCACTCGGGGGCCCCGGCGGACGAGGTGCGGCGGTGCGCCAGCAGCCCCAGCTCCACGGTGGAGCCATCGCGGCGCAGCAGGGTGACCCGCCCGTTCAGCCGGGCGGGCGGGGAGGGGGAGCGCAGCGCGGCCGGCACGTCCGCGCGGGCGGGCGAGGAGTCGTGGAGCAGCTCGGCCGCGGGCCTGCCCACGATCTCGGCGGGGCGGTAGCCGAGCAGCCCGCGGGCCGCCTCGTTCCACCGGGTGACGATGCCGTGCTCGTCGACCGTGGCCTTGGCGGTGGCCCCCTCGCCGAGGAGATCGCCCGACCGGACGGACCACTCGTCCCGCGGGGTGTCCGGTCGCGTCATGCCGTCATCTCACCTTTGCCCCGGTCTTCCGCCGTGGGCGAGGTGCCGGCTCCACCGTGGCGCCCTTGGCGGAGAGTGAACCAATGGTCGCGTCTTCAAGTATGCCCACGGTGAGAGGGGTCGGCACATGGGGCGTGGCCCGCGCATGATGGCCGGGAGCCGGCTGTCACTCGCTGCTGGTACTGTCCCGGATCACAGCGAAACGAACAGAAGTTCTGCAAGGGGTGGGGTTTATGGACATGGCCGTACATGGGGGACATGGCAAGGGTGTCCGTGCGGCCGGTGCCGTGCTCACCGCCGTGCTGCTGTGCGGCGGCGCGGTCGGCTGCGGATCGTCCGGCGCGGACGGGAAGTCCGAGGGCAAGGCGGGGGAGAAGTCCTCGGAGCAGGTTCGGCTCGCCCCGGCGGCGGCCGTGCGCGCGGCTGCCGAGAAGAGTGAGAAGCTCACCTCGTTCCGCTACCGGATGAGTGGCCGCACCCCCGAGGACGGGCGGATCGAGGGCGAGGCGGCGATGAGCACCGAGCCGCTCGCCGTCAGCATGAAGATGCGCGCGGTCGGCCAGGGCACGGACGCGGCGGTGGAGATCCGGATGCTGGACGGGGTGATGTACCTCGACGGGGGCAAGGAGGCCGCCGCCGGGCTGGACGGCAAGAGCTGGCTCAAGCTGGACCTCGGGGCGCTGGGCGAGAAGGCGACCGGCGCGCTGGCCGGCGGTTCGCTCTCCCGCCAGGCCGACAAGAACCCGGCCGACGAGTCGGCCTTCCTCTCCGGTGCCGACGATGTGCAGCGGCTCGGCGAGGAGACCATCGACGGGGTGCGGACGACGCACTACCGGGGCACCATCGGCCTCCGCCAGATGCGCGCGAGCCTGAAGGGCGAGGACGCGGCGACCCGCGAGCGCCGCGAGAAGAACCTCAAGGCGTACGAGGGAATGGGGGTCGACCGGCTGACCATGGACATGTGGATCGACCCGGACGGCCACACCAAGCGGTTCCGCGTCCGCGGCGAGGGGAAGAAGGGCCCGCTCGACATGACCATCACCTTCTCGGCCCTCAATGAGCCGGTCACCGTGAAGGCGCCGCCGGCGAACCGGACCATGGACCTCTCCGAGCTGGCGCGGGGAGCCGAGGGCTGATCCGGCGGGGGCGCCTTCACCTGTAGTAGGCGGCGCGGCGGGCCCAGACGCCCGGTGTGCCCGCCCCGGCCGTGCGGGCCGAGCCGGCCTCGATTCATCCGCCGGGCCGGCCTCGATTCATCCCGCGGGTCGGCCCGACCGCTGCCGTGGCGGCCACCAGATGGTCGTTGGGGTAGATCCCGAGCCACGGCGGCGCGTGGATGCCGCCGGAGCGGGTCGCGGCCGGTACAGCCATGGTCGTCCTCCCCACGCCGGGCCCCGGGCGGCGCTGTCAGGACTCCGACGGGTACCCGCCGGGAGGACTCCCGAGAGACGGCCGCCGCGGAGCCGCTCCGCGGGCCGCGGCCAGGGCGCGCCGGTGCAGGTCTTCGAGCGCGTCCAGCACGACCGTGCGCTCGTGCCACTCCAGCCACAGCCCCGCCCGGGTGGCCAGGTCGAGCAGGATCGCGGTCTCCGCGTCGGTCAGGCTGTGTCTGACCTTGGGCACATGGACCGAGAACACCCCGACGACCTCGCGGGAGGCGCCGGTCATGGGGATGCTGTGCGCGGTGCGGGAGCCGGTGGCCAGGATGACCTCGCGGGCGGTGTCGGAGAAGACGCGGTCGGTGGCGATGTGCGACACCACCGGCCGGGCGCGGGCCGCCGCCAGCGCACACGCCGTCTCGCCCTCGTCGACATGGGAGAAGAAGTCGATGAACTCCCTGCCGAGGCCGTGGTGCTGCTCCATCCGCAGCCCGGCCGGGTCCGCCAGCTGCAGATCCCCCATGTCGGAGCCCACCACCTCCATGGCCCGGTTCAGCACCCGCTTCACCACGGTGGAGCGGTGGACCTCACCGGGCCGCACATCCGGCAGGAACGGCAGCGCGGGGGCCTCCCCGCGGGTGCGCTCCGGAAACCACAGCGCGCTGCCGGGGGCGGGCCGCTCCGCGCGCAGCAGCGCGGCCGCCAGGGTCCGCAGTTTCACGTTGTGCGTCTGTGAGCCGCGCTTGAGCAGGGTGAACGCGGTCTGCTCCGTGGGCAGCCGATAGCGCTCCCACAGCACGCCCTGCGCCTGCGCGATCAGCGGGTGCGAGCGCAGTCTGGCGCGCAGATCGACGGTCTCCCGGCGCAGCCGTATCACCTCCGGCACCGCCGTCCGGTCGCCGTCGCGCGCGGAGGTGTCCGCCCCCGTCGCCGTTCCGCCGCGGGCGGCGACGGCCGACTCCACGGTGGCGTACATCCGGATCGTGCCGTCCACCAGCACCGTCCGCAGCAGCCGCGCCACGTCGTCGGCGGCCCCGGCCAGGAGCAGCGGGGCACCGGCCTCGGACAGGGAGCGCGCACAGCGCAGCAGACCCCGCACACCCTCCGCCGTGATCTCCCGGACCCGAGAGAGATCCACGATCACGGCGGCGCCGGGTCTCTCCCGGCCGGCCTGCCGCGCGCCCGTGAACACGGGGTGGTCCGGCCGGTCGAGGCCCCCTTCGGGGCGCAGCAGCCATGCCGCGCCCCCGGATGCCGGACCCGGCACCGGGTGCGGTCGCTCGTCCGGCGCGTTCCTCCGCACGCCCCGGTCGTCGTTCCCGCCCGTCGCATCGATCTCGCGCATCTCCGCCTCGTTCCGCATTCCGTCCGCAGGGGGTTCGGCCCGGGGGAGCACCCCGGACCGAGCCATACCTTGGTCAGACGGGCGGAATGAGTCAACGCGGGCCCGGCGCGGTCAACGCGGCCCCGGCGCGCGCATGGCGTGCAGCGGTCCGCGGTGCAGCGGCGTAGTGCGCCACCGCGCGGTGAAGACGCGGTCCGCGAGGGAGCAGGCGACCACCAGGTGGTGCGGGGTCTCCAGGAACGCGATGTCCACGGTCAGCGTGTCCGGGTCCGTCCAGCCCCCGCTCACCGCCGTGGGAACGGGCGCCTCCGGCCCGGTGTGCACCCGCCACCCCGCGCCGTCGAATCCCAGGTCCAGCCGGGACGCCCGCTCGGCCAGCGAGACGGCCCAGCCGCCGGAGCCGTCCTCGGCCACGGTGACCCCCGTCAGGGTCGGCTGGTCCGCGCAGACGCCGCCTTCGGGGGTGAATTCCGTGCCGGACCAGGCGCCGGGGTCCGAGAGCGGCGCGGGCTTCGCCGCCAGCGGCGGCAGGGCGAGCCGGGACAGCCGCCGCTCCAGCGCGGCGTCGTCGTCCTCGCGGCCGGTGAGCGGCGCGTCGCCGAACGCGGGCAGCAGATGCTCCCAGACCGCGTCCAGGACGGCCTGCATCCGCTCGGTGTCCGCCGTTGTGGCGATCACCACATCGTGCTCGGGCAGCACCAGGCAGAACTGCCCGAACGCCCCGTCGCCCCGGTACCCGTGCCGGGACATCCAGAACTGGAGCCCGTACCCCCGCCGCCAGTCCGGCCCCGAGCCGCCCGCCATGGGCTCCTCGGTCGGGATCCACAGCCGGGTCGCGTTCTCGACCCAGGAGGCCGGAAGCAGCCGCTCGCCCTCCCACTCACCGCCCCGCAGATACAGCAGCCCCAGTCGGGCGATCGCGTCGGTGGCCGCGAACAGCCCGCTGAAGCCGAGGTCGCGCCCGGCCGGCACCTGCAGCCAGGCCGCCTCGCCGATACCCAGCGGATCGAACAGGCGCGGCCGCAGATACTCCGTCAGCGACTGTCCGGTCACCCGCTGGACGATCGCGGCGAGCGTGTACGTGGCGGGCTGGTTGTACGCGAAGACGGTGCCCGGGGCGCGATCCGGCGGCAGCCGCAGGAAGCCGCGCACGGGCTCCTCCGGGTCCAGCCCGAACGCCCGCTCCAGCGTCTCCTCGAGGTGCCCGCTGGCCATGGACGCGACATGGCGTACGAGCATGGCGCGGCTGCCCGGGTCGGTGATCTCCGCCTCGAACTCGGGGAAGTACGAGATCACGGGAGCGTCGAGGTCCAGCAGCCCCTCGGCGGCGGCCAGCCCCGCCGCCGTGGAGGTGAAGCTCTTGCTGAGGGAGTAGAGCAGATGCGGCCGCTCGGCCGTGTACGGCGCCCACCAGCCGGAGGCGATCAGCCGGCCGTGGCGCAGGATCATCAGACTGTGCGGCTCGATCTCCGGCGCGCCCTCGACGGCGTCGAGGAAGGCGTGGACGCCCCGCGCGTCCACGCCCTCGGCGGCGGGGGTGCTGGTGGGCAGCGGATGAGCACTCATCAGACGGGTCCTCGTGGGGTCAGGGGTGGGCTGCGCCAACCCTCCCCGGCGGGGCGGCGGGTGTCCAGAGGGTTTTGTGCCGCCCGGCCGGGCGGATTTTGTGCCGCCGGCCGGGCGGAGGGCGCGGCTGTGGCGGGCCGCGGGCTCGTTGAGAGGATCGGCGGTGACGGATCGCCGGTGATCCGCGAACGCACCAGACACCGGAAGGAACGAACACCTCGTGACCGACTCCGTGACCGATCGCGTGACCGACGACGACGCCGTGCTGACGCGCGTCGAGGGCCGCGCCGGACATCTCACCCTCAATCGGCCCCGCGCCCTCAACGCCCTCACCCATCCGATGGTGACCCGGATCGCCGAGGCCCTCACCGCCTGGGAGCGGGACCCGGCCGTATCGGCGGTGGTGATCGACGGGGCGGGGGAGCGCGGGCTGTGCGCGGGCGGCGACATCCGCCTGATCCACCAGGACGTGACCTCGGGCGGCGGCGCGGCCTCGCGGGCGTTCTGGCGCGACGAGTACACGCTCAACGTCCGGATCGCCCGCTACCCCAAGCCGTATGTGGCCCTGATGGACGGCATCGTGATGGGCGGCGGCGTCGGGATCTCGGCGCACGGCGGCATACGCGTCGTGACCGAGCGCTCCCGGGTGGCCATGCCCGAGACCACGATCGGCTTCGTACCGGACGTCGGCGGCACCCATCTGCTGGCCCGCGCACCGGGCGAACTCGGGACGCACCTGGCCCTCACGGGAGCTTCGGTGGGCGCCGCCGACGCCCTGCGCTGCGGCTTGGCCGACCATGTCGTCCCCTCCGGGCAACTGCCCGCGCTGACCCGGGACCTGGCCGCGGAGCCGGTGGCGGACGTCCTGCCCCGGTACGCCGTCGAGGCCCCGGCCGGGACCCTGGACGGCCGGCGGGAGTGGATCGACCAGTGTTATGCGGCGGACACCGTCGAGGAGATCGTGGACCGGCTGATGGCCGTCGGGGAACCGGCCGCCAAGGAGACCGCCGAGACCCTCCTCGCCAAGTCCCCCACGGCATTGAAGGTGACGCTGGCCGCCGTCCGCGGGGCGCGGGCGCTCGGCTCGCTGGAGCGCGTCATGGAGCAGGAGTACCGCGTCTCCTGCGCGGCCCTCTCGCGCCCTGACCTCATCGAGGGCATCCGCGCCCAGGTGATCGACAAGGACCGCCGCCCCCGCTGGACCCCGGCGGCTCTCGCCGAGGTCACGGACGCGGAGGTGGCCGGTTTCTTCGTGCCGCCCATCGACGGTGATCTTCGCCTCGGCGACGCTCCGTAGCCGGACGCTCCGTCGGCGCCGATGGGCGGACCATCGGCGCCGACGGCTGAAATAGTGTGCCAAGCGGCACGCTTCAACGGGGTGGCCCGACCCGGCGGCCGGTCACCAACTGCTCTTGGTCACCCCGGGGAGTTCACCGGCGTGTGCCATCTCGCGCAGCCGGATGCGGGACAGTCCGAAGGCGCGCAGATGGCCGCGGGGGCGGCCGTCGATGGAGTCGCGGTTGCGTACCCGGGTGGCGCTGGCGTCGCGGGGCTGGCGGCGCAGCTCCCGCTGGGCGTCGAGCCGGTCCTCCGCCGAGGTCCGGGGGTCGGCGATGACCGCCTTCAGTTCGGCGCGGCGCTTGGCGTGGCGGGCCACGACCACCCGGCGCTTCTCGTTCTTGGCGATCTTGCTCTTCTTGGCCATCAGACCTTCCCTCCCCGGGCGCGGATACGGGCCACGGCGGCCTCGATGCCGATCGCGTCGACGGTCTTGATGGCCTTGGCGCTCAGGGCGAGCCGGATATGGCGGCCCTCGCTCGGCAGCCAGTAGCGCTTGCGCTGGACGTTGGGGTCGAACCGGCGCTTGGTGCGGCGGTGGGAGTGGGAGATGTGGTGCCCGAAGCCGGGCTGCCGGCCGGTGAGTTGGCAGTGGGCGGACATGGTTCTCCGTTCGGTCGTGTGGTGTGGATGTCGCGGCAGCGTAGCAGCTAGATGAAAATGAAAACCACTTCCGTGTATGCTGGGGCTCATGGCACGCAATGAACTACGCCCGATCATCAAGCTGAGGTCCACCGCGGGCACCGGCTACACGTATGTGACCCGCAAGAGCCGGCGGAACGACCCCGACCGGCTGACCCTGCGCAAGTACGACCCGGTCGCCGGCCGCCACGTCGACTTCCGTGAGGAGCGCTGACCGCCATGAAGCCCGGTATCCACCCCGCCTACCGGCCCGTCGTCTTCCGCGACCGGGCCGCCGACTTCGCCTTCCTCACCCGCTCCACCGCCACCAGTGACAAGACGGTCGAGTGGCAGGACGGCAACACCTACCCGGTCATCGACGTCGAGATCTCCTCGGCGAGCCACCCCTTCTACACCGGCAACCAGCGCGTCGTGGACACCGCGGGCCGCGTCGAGCGGTTCCAGCGGCGCTACGGACGCGAACGGAGGGGCCGGTGAACGCGGACGAGAACCGGCTGGCCGTGGCGGTCGTGGGCGGACTGCACGCCGACGCCCGCCGCGCCGCCGTCGAGGAGATCCTGCGCACGGTGCCCGGCTCCGTGGCGCTGCACCACGATCTGTCCGCCGCCACCACCATCGACCGCGCCGTGCGCCGTACCGTGCGCGACGCCTCCGGGCCGCTCGGCGAGGGCGAGGCGCCGCTGGTGAACGACTGCGCGTGCTGTGCGCTGCGCGAGGACATGGTCCCCGAGCTGCTGCGCCTGGCCACGGGCGGCGGGCACCGGCTCGCCGTGGTCGAGCTGTGGGACTCGGTCGAGCCCCAGGCCATGGCCGCCGTCATCGCGGCCGAGGGCGCGCCGCTGGAGCTGACCGGGGTGGCCACCGCGGTCGACCCGGCGCTGATGGTGCCGTATCTCGCCAATGGCGACGACCTCGCCGAGGCCGGTCTCGCCGCCGCGCCGACCGACCAGCGCACCATCGCGGACACCTTCGCCCGGCAGCTGGAGTACCCCACGGTGATCGCCGTCGCCGGGGACGCGACGTCCGGGGAGCCCGTGGACGACGGCGATCTGGCCCTGCTGACCCAACTCACCCCGGGCGCACGGCGGATGCGGCTCGGCGAGGGGGCCCTGGGCCCCGTCGTGCTGCGGGGCTTCGACATCGCGGCGGCGGCCGCCCGTCTCCATCCGGCGTGCGCACTGCTGCCCCAGGAGGGCGATGAGCACGGCGTGGCCACGCTCGTCTGGCGGCGTGAGCGACCCTTCCACCCGGGGCGGCTGTATGCCGCGCTGGAGGATCTGACCTGTGCCGCGGCCCGCAGCCGGGGCCGCTTCTGGCTGGCGGACCGGGGCGACACCCTGCTGTCGTGGGACGCGGCGGGCGGGGCGCTGTGTGTGGAGTCGGCCGGGCCGTGGCTGGCCGCGCTGCCGGACGCGGCCTGGGAGATGGTGCCGGCCGAGCGGCGGGTGGCCGCCGCGCTGGACTGGCACCCCGACCACGGCGACCGCTGTCAGCACCTGACCTTCACCTCGCCCGGTCTCGACCGCGATGGGCTGCTGGCCCTGCTCGACTCGTGTCTGCTGACCGACGCCGAGTACGCGGCCGGGCCGGACGCCTGGAGCCGGCTGCCGCACGCCTTTGACGAACTGCTCGACCCGGTGTCCTGACCGGAGCACGGACACCGCACGCACCCCACAGACAAGGACGAGATGGTGCCCCGACGCATCGACCCCACCCGCCGGGACGCCCGGCGCGACCGCGTGAACCCGCTGGACAAGGCCGGTATCACCTACATCGACTACAAGGACACCGAGCTGCTGCGGAAGTTCGTCTCCGACCGCGGCAAGATACGCAGCCGCCGGGTGACCCGGGTGACCGCGCGGCAGCAGCGCCAACTGGCCCGTGCCATCAAGAACGCGCGGGAGATGGCGCTGCTGCCCTACGGATCGCGCTAGCGCTTCACCGGCTCGGTGCTGTCGGCCGCGGTGTTCAGATCGCGGTCGAGGGTCTCCGGGGACATCCGGGTGGCGACGAGGCTGACCGCCGTGACCAGCGACATATAGATGGCGACCGGTATCCAGGAGCCGGAGAACGCGGTGAGGAGCGCGCTGCAGAGCAGCGGGGCGACCCCGCCGCCGATCAGCGAGGAGAACTCCCGGCCCAGCGTGACGCCCGCGTAGCGGTAGCGCTTGCCGAACAGTTCGGGGAAGTAGCTCATCTGGACGCCGACCGAGCCGTGGCAGGCCAGGATGAAGCCGATGACGATGGCCACGGTGATCGCCACGTGTGAGCCGGTGTTCAGCGCGATGAAGGTCGGGGCCGGGAGCAGCACCAGCGCGGCGACGATGGTGGAGTACACCGGGCGCCGTCCGAGGCGGTCGGAGAGCGTGCCGAAGCAGATGGCCGCGAGACCGCCGCACAGGGCCCCGATCAGCAGCACCTGGGGGACGAAGTGCTTGTCGACGCCGACGCTGGACACCAGGTAGGAGGCCATGAAGACCTGGTACGTATAGGACTGGGTGCTGATGCCGAAGTTCATGAACAGCGCCAGCAGCATGGGCTTCCGGCCGTGTTGGAAGACCTCCTTCACCGGTGAGGCGGGCCGCTCCCGTTGCTCCTTGAGCTCGGTGAAGACCGGGCTCTCGTTGAGCTTGCGGCGCAGCACCAGGGCGATCACGGTCACGAGGAGGCTGCTGCCGAAGATCAGCCGCCAGCCCCAGCTCATCAGGGCGTCGTCGGACAGGCGTTGGGCGAGGATCCAGGCCACCGCGCCCAGGGCGGTGCCCAGCGCGGCGCCGGTCATGACGAGGGAGGACAGTCTGCCGCGGCGTCCGGGGGCGGCGGTCTCGGTGAGCAGGGTGGCGCCGCCGGACTGCTCGGCCCCGGCCCCGAAGCCCTGCCCCATACGGCAGATGAGCAGCAGGATCGGGGCGAGCAGCCCCACCTCGTTGTAGGTGGGCAGCAGTCCGATGGCGAGGGTGGAGCCGCCCATCAGGAGCAGGGTCGCCACCAGCACCCACTTGCGGCCGAGACGGTCGCCGTAGCGGGAGAAGAAGAGCCCGCCGAGCGGGCGGGCGGCGAAGCCCACGGCGTAGGTGCTGAAGCTGGCCAGGATGCCCACGGACGGTGAGGCGTTGGGGAAGAACAGGTCGCTGAAGATCAGCGCCGAGGCGGTGCCGTAGATGACGAAGTCGTACTGCTCGAGCGCGGTGCCGATGAGACCGGCCAGGGCGGCGCGGCGTACCGCGCGGGGGTCGGCGGGTGGTTCGGCGGGGGTGGAAGGGTCGGAGGGGGAGGTGGCCGGCGACGGGGGACGCGCCGTGGCGGGGGTGTTGCTGTCCATGATCCATGCCTCCTTGAACGGATCGACGCAGCGGAGCGGTGGAGGGGAGGGCAGACGAAAGGGGACGGGGGAAGTGGGGAGATGGATGGGGGAGGTGGGGAGGTAGGGGACGGGGTCAGCGGTGGGCGGGGGTCCGGAGAGCCCCGGCGGCGTCGGCTGCCGCGGCGGCGGGTCCGTGGCGGACGATGAGGTCGATCAACTCGGCGACCCGGGCGGCGAAGTCGGGGTGGTCTCTCAGTCCGTCGCCGAGCAGCCCGCTGTCCAGGACGGCCTCGACGAAGGACGGCCCGGAGGCGGTGGCGCTCCGCCCGGCGATGGCGGCGAGCGTCTTCCGGGCCGGGTCCGCCATCGCGGTGGCGTGGGGGCCGGGGGAGAAGCCGGGGCGCGGTGCCACGCAGCACAGATACGCGGCGATGGTGAGCGCGAGGTGGTGGGGCATGCGTCCGGCCCGCAGGTGGAACAGGGCGGGTTCGGGGACCCGTTGGCGCAGTTTGACCGAGCCGTCGGAGCCGACCTGCCGGGTGCGGTGGCCCAGGGCGGTGTTGGCCCAGCGGTCGAAGAGCTGTCCGATGTAGTGGTCGGGGTCGATGCCGGTGGGCACGGTGAGGGTCGGCAGATAGTCGTCGTGGAGCACCGCGTGGGCGGCTTCGGCGATGAACGGCCGGGCGGTGGCGTCCGGGACGGTCGCCCGTCCGTCCAGTGCGCCGAGGTAGGCGATGAGGGAGTGGGTGCCGTTGAGCAGGCGCAGCTTCAGCAGTTCGTAGGGTTCGACGTCGTCGGTGAAGAGCGCCCCGCCGGTTTCCCAGCGGGGGCGTCCGGCGGCGAAGCGGTCCTCCATCACCCACATGCTGAAGGGTTCGGCCGGTACCGGGACGGTGTCGTGTACGCCGAGGTGGGTGGCGACGGCTTCGCGGTAGGTGTCGGTGGTGGCGGGGACGATGCGGTCGACCATGGAGTTGGGGAGGGCCACGGCGGATTCCAGCCAGGG
The DNA here is from genome assembly GCF_016741935.1 of Streptomyces endocoffeicus. Classification (GTDB taxonomy): domain Bacteria; phylum Actinomycetota; class Actinomycetes; order Streptomycetales; family Streptomycetaceae; genus Streptomyces; species Streptomyces endocoffeicus. Next base: position 127,850 of record NZ_JAERRG010000015.1, read on the forward strand.
CGTGAGGTCATCGCGTTCGGCCGTCGGCAGGGCCTGGGTGAATTCGTGGACGAGCCGTCTGGTCTGGGCTCCGTTGCCGACGAGGTTGTCGCAGCTGAGCACGGTGACGGGCCGGGCGTGGGTGCGCATGCGGCGCTGGAGGCCGCGGACGATCTGGCCGATGGTGGTCCGTGGTGGGGTATCGCCGCGCAGGTCGGCCCGGACGGCGGGGGCGTCGAGGTCGAGGCCGCCGGTGCGCGGGGAGAAGGTGTAGCCGTGTTCGGTGACGGTCAGGGTGATGACGGCCGTGGCGGGGGCCGCGAGGGCGTCGAGGAGGTCGTCGGGCTGCTCGGTGGCCACCAGGGTGCCGGTGTGCACGGCGGGGACGGTGACGCGGGTGTCGTCGGGGGAGATCTCCACGACCGCGTAGGCCATCTCCTGGTCGCGCATCGCCCGTGCCACGGTGGCCGAGTGGCTGGCCACGCCGAGGATGCCCCACGGGCCGTCGGTGTGGCGCAGGGCGGCGGCGGTGTGGACGGCCTGGTGGGCGCGGTGGAAGTTGCCGAGGCCCAGGTGGACGATGCCGGTTTCGGCGGGCGGGCGGGGGAGGGTGAGGGCGGCCGCGGGGGTGGTGGCGCGGCGGAGGCGGGGGAGGGTGTGGGGCATCGGTGTCACCAGTCCGTCATCGAGCCGTCGAGCCGTCGCGCGACCGGCAGATAGGCGGGTTCGTAGGGGTGGCGGGCGGCGAGCTCCTCGTCGATCTCGACGCCGATGCCGGGTGCGTCGCCGGGGTGGAGGTGGCCGTCGGCGTAGCACCAGGCGTGCCGGAACACCTCGTGGACCAGGGGTGCGTAGCCCATGTACTCCTGGATGGCGAAGTTGGGGGTGGCCAGGCCGAGGTGGAGTGAGGCGCCGAGGGCGACGGGGGAGATGTCCGAGGGGCCGTGCGGTCCGAGCCGCACCTGCCAGAGGTCGGCGAGGGTGGCGATGCGCCGCAGATGGCTGATGCCGCCCGCGTGGCTCACACAGGTGCGGATGAAGTCGATCAGCTGCTCGGTGATCAGCGTCTGGCACTCCCAGACGGTGTTGAACACCTCGCCGATGGCCAGCGGGACGGTGGTGTGGTGGCGGATGTGCCGCAGCACCTCCTGGTTCTCGGCGGGGGTGACGTCCTCCAGCCAGAAGAGGTCCGCCGGTTCCAGGGCACGGCCGAGCCGGGCGGCCTCGCCGGGGGTGAGCCGGTGGTGGGTGTCGTGGAGCAGTTTCAGCTCGGGGCCCACGTGTTCGCGTACCCGGGTGAGGACGCGGGGGATGTGGCGGAGGTAGGCGTCGGTGTCCCAGGTCTCCTCGACGGGGGCGGCGCCCCGGCCGGCCGGTTCGTATCCGGTGCCGGTCCTGCTGACGCCGTAGACCATCTCCAGGCCGGGGACGCCGCTCTGGGCCCGTACGGCGCGGAAGCCGCGGTCCCGCCGTGCCTCGATGGACTCCAGCAGCTGGGGGAGGTCCCAGCCGGTGGCGTGGGTGTAGGCGAGGATCCGGTCGCGGACCGCGCCGCCCAGCAGCTGGTAGACGGGCTGTCCGGTGGTCTTGCCCTTGATGTCCCACAGCGCGGTGTCCACCGCGCCGATGGCGGTCATGGTCACCGGTCCGCGCCGCCAGTAGGCCCCGCGGTAGAGGTACTGCCAGGTGTCCTCGATGCGGGCCGGGTCGCGGCCGATGAGGAGGGGTGCGAGGTGGTCGCGCAGATAGGAGGCGACGGCGAGTTCGCGGCCGTTGAGGGTGGCGTCGCCCCAGCCGGTGACGCCGTCCGCGGTGGTGATCTTGAGGAGGACGAAGTTGCGGCCCGGGCTGGTGACGAGGACGTCGACGGCGGTGATGGTGTCGGTCGTCGTCACGGGGCCACCGCCACCACGTTGTGGAGCGGTTCGCCCGCGGCGAGCCGGCGGATGTTGGCGGTGATGTCGGCGCTGCGGTGGACGAAGGTCTGGCGGGTGAGGCCGGAGGAGTGAGGGGTCATCAGCACGTTGTCCAGCGTGTCGAAGGGGTGCTTGCCGGGGGCGGCGGTGTGCCCGTCGGCCGGGTAGCGGTACCAGACGTCGATCGCGGCGGCGCCGATGGTGCGGTCGCTCAGCGCCTCGTACAGCGCGTCCTCGTCCACGACGGGGCCACGGCCGACGTTGACGAGGACCGCGTCCGGGCGCATCCGGGACAGTTCGGCCGCGCCGATCAGCCCGGTGGTGTCCTCGGTGAGCGGCACGGACACCACTACGACGTCGGAGCTCTCCAGCAGGGCGTCGAGGTCCTTGACGGTCCCGGCCCACAGCAGTCCGTGGGCGGCCGCGTCCACGTCCCCGCTCCGGGTGACGGCGATGCCCCGCGCGCCGAACGCCTGGAACAGCCGCCGGCAGCGGGCCCCGATGTGCCCGAAGCCGACGAACCCCACGGTGGCGGTGGTCAGGTCCGCCGCCCACGGGGCCCGTGGGTCGTGGGCGGGGGAGTCCCAGTGCGCTTCCCGGCGCAGCGCGGTGTGCTGGCGCAGAAAGCCACGGCGCATCAGGATCGTGGCGGACACGATGTATTCGGCGATGGCGTTCTCGTGGTGGAAGGTGTTGGCCACCTGGGTGCCCGGCGCCAGCGCGGCGATGTCGATGTTGTCCGTTCCGGCTCCGGCGGCGTGGACCAGCCGGAGCCGGGTGGCGGCCGTGGCCATGGTGGCGGTGCACCGGCCCGAGACGAGGACGTCCGCGTCCGCCATGGCGGCTTCGACCGCCTCGGTGTGCCGGGGGTCGGGCCAGTGGACGACCGTGCCGTGGGGGACGGCGGCCTCGAACTCGGCGCGCAGCGGGGCGAGATTGGGGTCGGCGACCACCACGGTCAGGGGGTCGGCGGTCATGAGGCGTCCTTGGTGGCGGGGACAGCGGGGATGACGGGGACAGCGGTCGTGCCGGGCGCCGTGGCCGTGGCGGTCGTGGCGGACGCCGTGGTCGTGGCGGTCGTGGCGGACGCCGTGGTCGTGGCGGGCGTGGCGGGCCGGTGCCGTGGCGGGTGGGTGGTGGCGGGGCCGGTGGAGTCGCGCACGATGAGCTGCGTGGGCAGCCGGTGGGTGCGCGGAATCTGCCGCTCGCCCGCGAGGACCTGCCCCAGCATCTGCAGACTGAGCGCCCCGGCGCGGGCCATCGGCACGGCGACGCTGGTCAGGGACGGCTGGGACACCTCGGCGAAGGGGATGTCGTCGAACCCGATGACACTGAGGTCCCCGGGCACGCTCAGCCCCAGCGCCCGCGCGCCGGTCAGCACGCCGAACGCCATCAGGTCGTTGTGGGCGATGACGGCGGAGGCGCCCGAGGCCATGACGCTCGCGGCGGCGGCGGTGCCGCCCGCCACCGTTTCGGACTGCCAGCCCAGCAACTCCAGCTCCAGCCCGGCGCGTTCGGTCTCGGCGCGGATGAGGTCGGCGCGGTGGGCGTTGGACCAGGAGCGCCGCATGCCCTGGACGTAGGCGATCCGCCGGTGTCCGAGGGCGGCGAGGTACTCCACGGCCTGGCGCATGCCGTGGGCGGCGTCGGCGAGTACGCAGTCGGTGCCGGATGTTTCGCGGTTGACCAGCACGGCGGGGGTACGGCCGCAGATGTCGAGCACATCGTCCGCGTCCAGCCGGGGAGAGCACACGACCAGGCCGTCCGCCCGCTCCCTCAGATGTGCGAGGACCTCGCGCTCACGGTCCGGGTCGAGGTCGGTGTCGGCGAGGACGACGGTCTGCCTGCGGTGCCGGCACTCGCCCTGTGCGGCCTTCACGAAGGCCCCGAAGACGGGGTTGGCGATATCGGGGACGACGAGCGCGACGGTGGCGGTCTCGGCTCGGGCCGCGGTGGTGCTCTCGGTGGTGCGCGCCACGGGTGGTTCGTACCCCAGTTCCTGCGCCACGGTGAGCACCTTGCGCAGGGTCTGGGGGCCGAGCCGGCCGGGGTCGCTGAACGCCCGGGACGCCGTGGACAGTGCGACATTGGCGCCCTTGGCGACATCGGTCAGGGTGGGGGCCATGGCAGCCCGCTACCGGTGTGACGAGGTGGGGTGGATGAACGGCATGTGGAATGGTCTTCACCGTTGCGCAACCTTGTCAATGCTTGCCAAAACATTGGCAAGACCGGTCGGCGCCGAGGCTTTCCGCGGTCCGGAGCGGCCTTTCGCGGTCCGGCGCAGTCTTCCCCGGCCCAACGGGTGCACGCGTGCGCGTGTATGCACATAATGGTGGTATGGAGCCCCATCACCACGGACATCGGCACCACCACCGCCGGCACCAGCTCGCGCATCTGCTGAAACCGCACTCCCACGAGTCGGCGCGGAAGGTCGACTCCGCGCTGGAGTCCTCGGCCGAGGGCATGCGCGCCCTGTGGCTCTCCCTCGCCGTCCTCGGCGCCACCGCGGTCCTCCAGGCCGTGGTCGTCGTGGTGTCCGGCTCGGTGGCGCTGCTGGGCGACACCGTCCACAACGCCGCCGACGCCCTGACCGCGCTGCCGCTCGGCGTGGCGTTCGTCCTGGGCCGCCGCGCGGCGAACCGCCGGTTCACCTACGGCTACGGCCGGGCGGAGGACCTGGCCGGGATCGTCATCGTCCTGACCATCGCCGCCTCGGCGGCCCTGGCCGCGTACGAGGCCGTGGAGCGGCTGCTGAACCCGCGCGCCATGTCCCACCCGGGCATCGTCGCGGTCGCGGCGGTCGTCGGCTTCATCGGCAACGAATGGGTGGCCCGGCACCGGATCCGGGTCGGGCGGCGGATCGGCTCGGCGGCCCTGGTCGCCGACGGGCTGCACGCCCGCACCGACGGCTTCACCTCCCTGGCCGTGCTGCTGGGCGCGGGCGGTGCGGCGCTCGGCTGGCAGCCCGCGGACCCGATCGTCGGCCTGGCCATCACCGCCGCCATCCTGCTCGTCCTCAAGGACGCGGCCCGTGAGGTGTTCCGGCGGCTGATGGACTCCGTCGACCCGGCGGTGATCGACGCGGGCGAGGCCGCCCTGCGCGAGGTCCCCGGAGTGCTCGGGGTGACCGAACTCCGGATGCGCTGGATCGGCCACCGGCTGCGCGCCGAGGTCACGGTCGAGGTGGACGGCGGCCTGGAGCTGCGCGCGGCGCACGACGTGGCGGTCGGGGCCGAACACGCCCTCCGCCACGCGGTGCCCCGGCTGACCGCCGCCATGGTGCACACCGATCCGGCCCCCGGGCCGGGCGCGGAGGACCCGCATCGCCTGCTGGCCCACCATGCCGTATGACTGGGCCACCACGCCGTGTGAGGAGATCCCGCGGGCGTCCTCCGCCGGGGCTCAGTCGTGCGGCGGGGCCCCGGTGACCATGTGGTCCGCGTGGTTGACGGCCTCGGTGACCAGTCGGCGCAGATGGCCGTCGTGAAGGGAGTACACCGAGCGGCGGCCCTCCTTGCGCACCCGGACCAGCCCGGCCAGCCGGAGCTTGGCCAGATGCTGGCTCACCGCCGGGCGGGCCGCCCCGCTGGCCTCGGTGAGGGTGTTGACATCGGCCTCGCCCCGGGCGAGGGACCACACCAGATGCAGCCGGGTCGGGTCGGACAGCAGCGAGAAGACATTGGCGGCCGTGGCGAACTGCGCCGCGCCGCTGGGATGCGTATGCGACCGGGTCGCAGTTGAGGAGGGTTCGCTGACCGGCATGCACCCATCGTAGAGCGGCGGGCGAAGGGCGGACCCCGCCCGGCCCGCCCGGTGTCGAGCGGAAGACCGGCGGCATCGTGGCCGGTGGCCGAACCCCGGCACCATACTGGAGCACATGCACCACGCCGTCTCCCGCCAACTCCGGCTGCCGCGCGCCCTCGGGCCGCTCACCGGCTCACATCCGCGCCGCCGGACCGGGTACGGCCTCGGGACGGGCCGGGGCTGAGCGATGGGGGACACGGTGAACACCCCTGCCGGGCCGGGGGAGTTGCGGCGGCGCCTGGGAGTCTTCGACGCGGTCGTGGTCGGCCTGGGGTCGATGATCGGCGCGGGCATCTTCGGGGCGCTGGGGCCCGCGGCGCGGGAGGCGGGGACGGGGCTGCTGCTCGGCCTGGTGGCCGCCGGGGTGGTCGCGTACTGCAACGCCACCTCCTCCGCGCGGCTGGCCGCCCGCTATCCGCGGTCCGGTGGCACGTATGTCTACGGACGTGAGCGGCTGGGCGACTTCTGGGGGTATCTGGCCGGCTGGGCATTCGTGGTCGGCAAGACGGCCTCCTGCGCGGCCATGGCCCTGACCGTCGGTTCCTACGTCTGGCCCGCCCAGGCGCACGCGGTGGCGGTGGCGGCCGTGGTGGCGCTGACGGCCGTCAACTACGTGGGGGTGCACAAGGCCGCCTGGCTGACCCGGGCGATCGTGGCCGTCGTGCTCGCGGTCCTGGCCGCCGTGGTCGTCGCCCTCCTCACCTCCGGGGAGGCGGCCGCCGCACGGCTGGAGATCGGCGGCGACGCCACCCTCGGCGGGGTGCTGCGCGCGGGCGGCCTGCTGTTCTTCGCCTTCGCCGGATACGCCCGTATCGCCACCCTCGGCGAGGAGGTCCGCGACCCGGCGCGCACCATCCCCCGCGCCATCCCCCTCGCGCTCGGCATCACCCTGGCCGTCTACGCGGCGGTCGCGGTCGCCACGCTGACCGTGCTGGGCAGCGGCGGACTGGGAGCGGCGGGCGCCCCGCTGGCCGACGCCGTGCGCGCCGCCGGGCTCCCGGGGCTGACGCCGGTGGTGCGGGCGGGCGCCGCGGTAGCCGCGCTGGGGTCACTGCTCGCGCTGATCCTGGGCGTCTCCCGGACCACCCTGGCCATGGCCCGCGACCGGCACCTTCCGCCCGCGCTGGCCGCGGTGCACCCCCGGTTCGCGGTGCCGCACCGCGCCGAGCCGGCCGTGGGCGCCGTGGTGGCGGTCCTGGCGGCGACGGCGGATCTGCGCGGTGCGATCGGGTTCTCCTCGTTCGGGGTGCTGGCCTACTACGCCGTCGCCAACGCCTCCGCCTGGACCCTCACCCCCGCCGAGGGCCGTCCACCGCGGGTCGTGCCGGGGCTCGGGCTGGCCGGCTGCCTGCTGCTGGCCTTCGCCCTGCCCGTCTCCTCGGTGGTCTCCGGCGCGGCGGTGCTGGCCCTGGGCGCCGCGGCCTACGGGGTGCGGCGCGCGACGGCCGCGTAGGCAGCCCGCCGCGGCGGAACGCGCCGCCGACACAAGATCATCGAACTGGCCGGTTCGCGGCGCTCCGTCGAGTTCATCGGCCGCCCCACCGACGACCCCGCCGCCCGCCGCCTGGACATCACCCTCGCCCGCGGCAGACTCCCGTGGGCACCGGTCGTCCCCGCCGACGAGGGGCCGGCCCGCATCATCGACTGGTTCCGGCGCGGGGCCGCCTGACCCCCTCTCACAACCCTCCTGGTCATGGTCATGGTCATGGTCATGGCCGCGGTCATCGGTCATGGGTGACGGCCTGCCCCTCCTCCCGTCGGGGCGCGTCGTCCGTCCGCTGCCGGTCCACCCGCCGGGCGGCCTCCTCGACCCACGGCGGCAGCGGCCGCCGCTGCCACAGCGCGGTCGGCAGCCGGGCGAGCAGACCGCCCAGCGCGGCCCGCGCCACGGGGTCCCGCCCTGCCTCGGTGAGCAGCCCGGCGGTGCGCCGCGCGGCGAGCGGCAGCGGGCGGCGCAGCCAGCAGCCGATCAGCTCGTTGCGCCGCAGCACGGCGGTGCGCTCGGCGTCGCGCGATGAGGGGCCCGGATGGTGGTGGGCGACCACCTCGGGGCAGTACGAGACGCCCCAGCCCATCGCGGCGAGGTCATACGCGAGCAGGGTCTCCTCGCCGCCGAAGAAGATCAGCGGATGGAAGCCGCCCACCTCCAGGAAGGCGCCGCGGCGCACCACGGCCCCGTGGGCGAGGAAGCCGAACACCTCGCGGCCGGGAAGGTCCTCGGCCCGGCCCACGGGGGAGGCGGCGAGTGTGGCGTTGAGCGGATCGGGCCGCTCCGCCGGGCCGACCCGCACCTGGGCCGCCAGCAGCCCCAGCCGCGGATGGCCGTTCAGCAGGGTGGCCGCCCGTGCCAGGGCGCCGGGCCGCCACCAGGAGTCGGCGTCGCTGAAGGCCACGTAGGGCGTGCCGATGGCGCGTACGCCGTCGTTGCGGGCGGGCGCGCCGCGGTTGGCCCCCAGCGCCAGGACCCGCACCCGCGGAAAGCGCTCGGCGACCATGGCCCGGGTGTGGTCCGTCGAGCCGTTGTCCACGACCACGACCGGTGGCCGCTCCGGCAGGGCGGTGAGGTGTTCCAGAGCGGTGGCGAGTCCTTCGGCGCGGTCGCGGGTGGCGAGGACCACGCCGACGGAGGGGCCTGGCGCGTTCACGGCCACCAGGTACCCGGCGCCCCGGCCGCTATGCGGTACGCCGACCCGCCGGGCCCCTATGCGATGCGCGCCCGGTCGTCCATACCGGCGCACCGCCGCTGAGAGTGATCTATGTCATGTTCGACATCGTCGTCCCACGGGTACGGTGCTGACAGCTATCGCGCAAGAGGAGCGGCTCGTTTGTCCCTGGACCTGTCATCCGTCATAGCGGCGACCACGCATTGGCTGATCAGGGCCTATCCGGCGGCCGACGGCGCGATGAACGCCGCCCTCGCAGAGGCGCAGGCGCGACAGGCAGTGACGGTCGCCGCGTGGCTGCGCTACCCGACCACCACCGACGCCGCCCTGGTGACCATGGCCGGACCGGGCGGTTCCTACCGGCTGGACTGGCTCGTGGACGCGGAGCCCTACGAGATCCGCGGCCCCGACGGCGTCTGGCGCACCTGGGTGGACGAGGTCGTGGCCAGTTGGGCGGCGGCCCTGCTCACCTGCTCCACCCTGGCGTCCGAGGCCGTGGCGGCGCTCGCCGACTGTGATCACGCCGCCGGGTCCCCCGGGGAGTTCCGCCGGCTCACCGAGCCCGACGCCCACGACTGCCAGGCCGCGCCGCTGATGCGCCATCCGGACCTGATGGCGTGCGTCGTGGATCTGCACCGTCCCCAGCTGCTGGAACGTCTGCGGCGGCTGCCCAGCGACGACCAGACGCCCACCAGCGCGGCCTGACGGCGCCGCCACACTACGGGCGGCCGTCACAGCGCCCGGAGCACCCCTTGGCCCAGCGGGCTCCCCATCACCGGTGGCAGCAGCCGCTGCCACCGGCCGAGGGAAGAGTGGCGGGAGTGGAGGGAGCGGAGGGAGTCATGTTCCGGCCACGGCCATGTTCCGGCCACCGCCTCCCGCGGCTCCGTCCGGCCGGGGCCGAACATCGTGGCGGCCGCGCCCTCGTGCAGCGCCTTGCCCTCCACTCCGATCCGCGGCGACTCCAGCTCGAGGACCGTGCCGAGCCCCGAACGGCGCCGCGGCCGGCCGTTGGGCTTCAGCCGCCCGGCCTTCTCGCCCAGCCGGCCCCTCGCGCCCCGCCGCCATCACGGCAGCGCTGCCTCAGCCCTCCGGAGCCACCCGCCGCCGGTAGTGCGGGCACCGGGTGAGGTCGTCGTGCTCACAGCCGAGGGCGCATTCGACGAGCGCCAGCGAGTCCCGCGCGGCGGCGATGCGGGAGCGGAGCGTCTCCGCCTCGCGCCGCAGGATGTCCCGGCGGGCGGCCGGCTCGGTGGCGGCGGTAAGGGCGCGGATGGTGTCCAGGCCGAGCCCGGCTTCCTTGGCGCGCAGGATGACGGCCACCCTGATGAGGTCGGCATCGCCGTAGCGGCGGCGCGAACGCGCCCGCGCCGACCGGCTCTTCCTCGCCGTGCCCCTGTTCCTGGCGGCCGGTACGGCAAGGTGAACGGGCCGATGAGCACGGGCCGGGAGCCGATCGCTCAGGCCCCCACGACCCCGTCCACGCCCTCGCGCAGGAAGTCCGCGTGCCCGTTGTGGCGGCCGTACTCCAGCAGCACATGCACCAGCACCATCCGCAGCGACACCGCCTCGCCCCACCGGGGCTGATGGCCCGCCAGGTCGAGCGACTCCGCCTCCCGCTCGATCCGGCGGGAGGTCTCGACCTCCGCCTCCCAGGCCGCGAACGCCTCGGCTCCGGTCGCCTCGCTCACGTCGTACGCCGCCTGGAAGTCGATCACCGGGGACCAGACCATCGGCGCGTCGTTGTCCTCGAACACCCGCCGGAACCAGGCCCGTTCCACCTCGGCCAGGTGCCGCACCAGGCCCAGCAGCGTCAGCGTCGAGGGTGGCATCGACCGTTGCCGCAGCTCCTCGTCCGTCAGCCCCTCGCACTTCATGGCGAGCGTCGCCCGCTGGTAGTCCAGGAAGGCGCGCAGGGTTTCGCGTTCGTCGCCGAAGTGGGGCGGTTCCGGGCGGCTGTCGGCGGTCATGGTCGTTCGTCCTCCTCGACGGCTGGGCGGGTCCCTGGGGGGCGCAGTTCGGCCTCATGGGACCACGGCCGCCGGCACCCGCCCGCACCGGGGCCATGGCCGAAACGCCGAGCAGGGCTCCCCGGCCCGGGGCTCCCCGGCCCGGGGGCCGCCCCGGGCCGGGGGAGGCGGTCAGTCCTCGTCCTCCTCGTCCTCGAAGGCGTCGCCGATCTCGTCGACGACCTCCGCGGCGACCATTCCTCCGACGACGCCGACCGCGACACCCGCCGCGACGCCTCCGACGACCGCCGCGGTGCTCGGGCCGGAGCGCCGCCCGCCGTCGTGGTGCCCGTCGTGCTCACCGTGGCCGTAAGAGCCGTGCGAGCCGTGCGAGCCGTGCGAGCCGTGCGAGCCGTGTGAGCCGTGGGCGCCATGGGCGCCGTAAGAGTCGTGCGAGCCGTAAGAGCCATAGGCGGCGCGCCGCTCGACGAGCCCGCGGATCCAGGCGTCGACCTCGGTGTTCCAGTCGCGGTGCTCGACGCCCTCATGGCCGACGGTGAAGAGCGTGAGGGCGTCCTCCCCCGAGGAGAAGAGCCCGCCGCGCTTGTCGGCCTCCAGGACGACGTCCATGCCACCCGGGGTCGCCAGGAACGTCACCTCCAGCTCGTTGATGGCGTGGGCGTACTGGGGAGCCGGGGTGAGCTCGATCTCCTGGTAGAACGGCAGCCGCTGCCCGGTGCCGCCCACATGCCCCAGCTCCAGATCGGCGGACCTGAAGCCGAAGCCGAGCTGCCCCAGCGCCTCCAAAATGGCCTCCTGGGCCGGCAGCGGGGCCACGGTCAGCTGGTCGAGGTCGCCCTTGTCCTTCGCGCCCGCGACCTCCAGCCCGGTGCGGACGCCGAGGATGATGCCCAGCGGCTGCCCGTACAGTTCGGTGATCGGCGTCTCCCAGGGGAGGTGGGCCGTGAACGGGAGGCTGCGGTGCTCGCCCTCGGCGAGCCGGAAGCCGCCGCCGACGGTGAAGCGGTCGAAGAGGACGACTCCCTCCCGTTCCTCGTCGCCGTGCTCGTCCTCCACCCGGGCCACGAGCTCCAGCGTGATCTGCTCGATCTCGAAGTCCGCCGTGCCTCCCCGGAGATGGACCTGACCGGTCAGCGGCCCGCCGGGGTGTACCGGGCCGGGGTCCAGTACCGTGTCCACGGTGGGTCCGCCGACACCGAGCGAGCCGAGCAGTCGTTTGAACACCATCGGGGCGTCCACTCCTTCAATGTGCGTACTGTCGCGTGTGCGTGGGGGTTACGGGCGCGTGCGGTGGACGGCGGTGGAGGACGGCGGTCGGGCGACAGCGGGCCGTGCGCCGCGGAACGTTCGCGGCCGTTGGCACGTTCACCGTGTGTCCTCCCGCCGTGCTCTACATGCATGTAGAGCATAGGGGTGTGCGCCGCGCCGAGACGGCCCATCCCGGCGCGTTGGCGGCGGAAGTCCGAAAATGATCACTCGCGGGGCCGTGCCGAGCGCCCTTCAGCTGAGACGTCCAGGTGGGGCGTCGCCGCGCAAGGTGCCGGCCACCGTGTCCGCGAAGGCCCGGGCCAGCGGCGGGAGCGCGTCCCAGCGGCGTGCGGCCCAGCCGACGGGCAGCGGCGGCAGCGCGGGGATCGGGACGAGCCGCAGCGGTCCGTCGTCCCCGGGCACCGGCAGCCCCGGCAGGGCGGGCACCACGGCGCGCCCCAGCCCGAGTTCGGCCAGCAGCAGGGCCGTGTCCCAGTCGGCGACGCCGGTGTCGGAACCGGCCCGTACGCCCAGCTCGGCCAGGGCCGCGTGGAGCTGCCCGCCGGAGGTGGAGTTCGGCGGCAGCCGTACGAGGGGGATCTCGGCGAGGTCGGACACCTCCACCCGCGACCTGGCCGCGAGCGGATCCCCGGCCCGCAGCGCGAGCACCCACGGCAGTTCGGCCACCGGCCGTTGCTCGACACCGCGCACCGGCCCGCCGAGGGTGATCCAGGCCAGATCCAGATTGCCGGCGATGAGGGCGCCGAGACAGCCACGGCTGGAACTCTCGGTCTGGAACTCCAGGTTCACCTTCGGATAGCGGCGGCGGAACGAGACGATCGCCTCGGCCATGAAGTGCCGTACGGTGGTGCTGCCGGTGGTGATCCGCACCGAACCGCTCTCCCCGTGTACCAGGTCCCCCAGGCGGCGCAGCGCCAGATCGAGCCCGGCGATCCCGTCCGCGGCGGCCTCGCACAGAATGCGTCCCGCCGGAGTGGGTACGACGCCGCGCGCCTGGCGCTCCAGCAGACTGACGCCGGTCTCGCGTTCCAGCCGCTTCACCCGCTGGCTCACCGCCGACTGTGTGCAGGTCAGCTCCCGGGCCACGGCGCTGAGGCTGCCGGCCCGGCACACGGCCACGAACACCCGCAGATCGTCCAGAGTCATAACCTCCAAGGTAGAGCTTGGAGTTGGCGAGCAATTCCCAGGATTGACTGGGGTGGCCGGTGGTCGCGACGATCGTCGCAGGGCTCAGGCGGCAACCCGTACGGCGCCGGCACGAGGATCCGGACCGGGTGGGGGCGCGGTGCGGGTGCCGACCTGCCAAGCACCGAAAGGACACGACCTGTGCCTGTCGCTCCCCCTCCTGCCGCCGCCGACCGGGCCGTCACCCTCCTGCGCCGCCTCGGCGCCGCGCGCATCGCCCACCCCGGCGGCAGCACTCTCCTCGCCCACCTGCAGCGCGTACGCGCCCGGCTCGCCGCCTGGGGAGCCCGCCCCGAGCTACAACTCGCCGGGCTGTGCCACGCGTTCTACGGAACCGACGGCTTCCCCGTCACCCTGCTGCCCCTCGGCCGTCGGGGCGAACTCGTGGCGGTGATCGGCGCGGAGGCCGAAGCCATCGTGTACCTCTACGCGAGCTGTGACCGGAAGGCCACCTGCCCGGCGCTCGGCGACCCCGACGCGGTCTTCCACGACCGCTTCACCGGCCGTGCGCACACCCCCGAACCCCGGCTGCTCCGGGACTTCGCCGAGCTGTCGGCCGCCAATGAGCTCGACCTCGCCCGTCTCGACCCCGCCCTGCGGGAGCGGCGCGGCCCCGAACTCCTCGCCCTGTTCACCCGCTGCCGCCCGCTGCTCAGCCGCCCGGCCTGGCTGGACGGCCATGCGACCCTCGCGCCGTCCCCGCTCGCGCGCGACTGAAGTACCTCGCGGCTGAGGCGCCTCGTGACTGGTGAAGTGCCTGCTCAGCGGGCGCGCCCCGCGGGCGCGGGTGTGATATCGCCGGAAGCGCGGGACCGCAAAACGGCGCGCCGAACCGTTCACCTTTTCGGCTCGTTCTCGCCGTCGGCGCGCACCGGCCGGGATTTTGTGATCACGAATTGCCGGAAGTGTTCGCGCACGGTAATGGCTTGGTCAACTCCATGGAGAGGACGAAACGATCTAGGAATTCCCCGTGAAGGAGATGACCGGATCAATGTCTTGACCGGAATCACGCCGAGCACGGAAACTCAAATCGCACTCACGCATCAGGAGCCGCAAGCGACGTTCCGAATCCTGCGATACCGGTTTCGCGGGGGCGTGCGACCGGGGGAAGTGCCAGGAGAAATTGTGTGCGCGGTGGAAAATCCGCGCGTATGATCTTCACTTCCCCTCCTCATCTCTTGATGCGCTGAAGAGAATGGAGGGGGAATGCCGACGCCCGCGGGCTATCCCGGTGTCTACATCGAAGAGCTTCCCAGCAGCGTCCGTACCATCGCCTCGGTCACCACCTCGGTGACCGCCTTCGTGGGCCACACCCGGCGGGGCCCGCTGAACACTCCGGTCCGCATCACCAGCTTCGCCGACTTCGAGCGCCGTTTCGGGGGCCTCACCTCGCAGAGCGCGGTCGGCTACGCGGTGCACCAGTTCTTCGGCAACGGCGGCACCGTGGCGGTCGTCGTCCGCGTGACCAAGGCCGGGACCGGCAAGGCCGCTTGCGTCACCCTCGAATCCACCGAGGGCCACAGCGAATGCCCCGTGCTGGAGGTGCACGCCAAGGAGCCCGGCCACTGGGGCTCGGGCCTGCGGCTTGCCGTCGACTACGACACCCCGTGCCCGGAGGAGACCTTCAACCTCCATGTGCTCGACGCCCGGGGCGCCTCCCGCGAGTCCTTCACCAACCTGTCCATGGACCCCGCCCACGGCCGCCACGCCGAGACCGTGGTCAACGCCGGGTCGGCGCTGATCCGGGTCAAGGCGGTCGGCGAGGGCCGGCCGGACCCCTCCGGCACGGTCTCCAAGCCGTTCGCGGAGGAACTCCCCGATCTCGAGGTCGAGCTGACGGTCAAGATCGGCGAGGTGGAGCGCGCGTTCACCCTCTACGACCCGGACTGCGACGGCGAGGCTCCGTGCGACGTCACCGAGCTGGCCCTGCTCCTGGAGCGCAAGCTGCGCGCGCTGCCCGACGCCCCCGGCAAGCACGCCTTCGCGGGCACCGAGGTCACCGCGTTCGGCCGCCGCCTCCAGGTCGTCGCCGGCTCCATCGACCCCGACGACGTGGTGCGCTTCCTGGGCGAATGCGCCAATGACCTGGGCCTGGAGGCATCGGTCAACCCGCCCGTCTTCCCGCTGTCCGGCGGCGAGGACGGCGCCCCGCCCGGCCCCCGCGACCTCATCGGCAGCGAGGCCGACAAGACCGGCCTCCAGGCGCTGCGCGACATCGAGGACGTCAACCTGCTGTCACTGCCCGAGCTCGCCGGATACGAGTCCGTGGGCGACATGGTCACCGTGCTGTCGGCGGCCGACCGGCTGTGCCGGGAGCGGCGGATCTTCCTGCTGGTCGACGCGCCCTCGGCCTGGGGCAGCGTGGACGCGGCGCGCGCCGGGATCGGTGCCTTCGAGCCGGTCCGCAGCGACCACGCCGCGCTGTACTTCCCGCAGCTGCGGCTCACCGACCCGCTCACCGGGCGGCCGCGCGCCTTCCCGCCCTCCGGGGCGCTCGCGGGCGTCATGGCCCGTACGGACGGCGAGCGCGGCGTGTGGAAGGCACCGGCCGGGACCGAGGCGCGGCTGGCCGGGGTGCACTCGCTCGCCGTCCAGCTGACCGACCGCGAGAACGGGCTGCTCAACCCGCTGGGCATCAACTGCCTGCGCACGTTCCCGGTGGTGGGCCCGCTGGTCTGGGGCGCCCGCACGCTGCGCGGCGCCGACGCGCTCGACAGCGAATGGAAGTACGTCCCGGTACGGCGGCTGGCGCTGCATATCGAGGAGAGCCTGCGCCGCGGACTGCAATGGGTCGTTTTCGAACCCAATACGGAGCAGTTGTGGCAGCAGATCCGGCTGAACGCTTCCGGCTACCTCCACACGCTGTTCGAGAAGGGCGCGTTCAAGGGCGGCACTCCGCGGCAGGCGTACTTCGTCAAGTGCGACAAGGACACCACGACGGACGAGGACATCGCCAACGGCATCGTGAATGTCGTGGTCGGTATTGCGCCGGTCAAGCCCGCGGAGTTCGTGATCGTCAAGATCCAGCAGATGGCCGGACAGTTCGAGATTTAGGAATGTGATGGCTGAGTTCCAGGTCAACGCCCATCGCTTCGACCCGTACAAGAACTTCAAGTTTCTGGTCCTCTGGGACGGTCGTACGGTCGCGGGCATCAGCAAGATCAGTCCGCTCAAGCGCACCACCGAGGTCGTCAAACACCGCAACGGCGGCGACCCCAGCTCACCCCGCAAGTCCCCGGGCCGGTCCGAGTTCGAGGGGATCACCCTGGAGCGCGGCGTCACCCACGACCCCGAGTTCGACCGCTGGGCCAACAAGGTCTGGCAGGTCGGCGCGGGGCTCGGCTCCGAGGTCTCGCTCGCCGACTTCCGCAAGGACATCGTCATCCAGGTCCTCAACGAGGCGGGCCAGGTGGCCGTCTCGCACAAGCTCTACCGGACCTGGCCGAGCGAGTACCAGGTCCTGGGCGAGCTGGACGCCAACGCCAACGCGGTCGCGATCCAGAGCCTGAAGCTGGAGTGCGAGGGCTGGGAGCGGGACTACGAGGTGCCGGAGCCGGAAGAGCCCTCGTTCACGCATCCCGCGTAGGCGGGGGACGGGGACGGGGCGCGGGACGGCGGACGGGAGCGGCTACGGCTGTGGCATGTCCAGGGCTCTGGCGCGGCTACGGCTGTGGCGCGGCGGCGGCGGTCACCGCGACGGCGACGGTCACGGGTACGGGGGAACGGCACGGCACGGCACGGTACGGGGAGCGGACGGCCTGAGAGATGGGGAACACGGGGCCCGCGGAGCTGCTGGCCATCTGGGAGCTGGGGCTGGCGCACCACGGCCCCGGCCGCGCCCTGCTGCTGCACCGGGCGGCCCGCCCGGAGACCGCGGCGGACGAACTGCTGTCGCTGCCGGTGGGCGAGCGCGAGGCGGATCTGTACGCCCTGCGCCGCGCGCTCTTCGGCGAGCGGATGCAGATCCGGGCCGAGTGCGGTGGGTGCGGCGAGGCCATGGAGTTCGACCTCGACGCACGCGACCTGGGCGTGCGCCCGGGGGAGCGGGACGGCCCGCTCCGGGTGGAGGAGGGCGAGTGGACGGTCGAGTTGCGGCTGCCCACCGTCGCCGACGTGGAGGCCGCCGCGCAGGCGGCGGCCGAAGCGGGCGGGCCCTTGGGCGCGAACGGGAACGTGGGCGTGGACGCGAACGTGGGCGTGGGCGCGAACGGGAACACGAACACGAACGGGAACGGGAACGTGGGCGCGAACGGGAACGTGGACGCGGGCACGAACGCGAACCTGGACGCGGCCTCGGACTCGTACGGCGGCGAGTCGGACTCGTACGGCGGCGAGGCCGAGCGAGAGCCCACCGCCGCCACCCGCGCCCGCCGGGCCCTGCTCGCCCGCTGCATCGTCTCCGTGCACCGTTCGGGGCGGCCCGTCGCCGCCGACCGCCTCCCCGCGGCCGAACTGCCGGAGCCGGTGCAGCGGCGCCTCGCCGAGGCCGCCGAACGCGCCGACCCGGCGGCCGATGTGACGCTCAACGTCGCCTGCCCCGAATGCGGCGAGGCCACCCGGGCCGAGCTGGATATCGCCTCCTACCTCTGGGCCGAACTCGACCACTGGGCCCGGGACCTGCTCCTCGATGTCCACCTGCTCGCCACCGCATACGGCTGGAGCGAGCCTCAGATCCTGGCGCTCAGCCCGCTGCGGCGCCGTTACTACCTGGAGCTCTGCGCAGATGGCTGACTACTTCGACCGGCTGCTCGCGCGGCACGCCCCCGTCCCCGTACCCGGGCCGGCGGCGGGCGGCGGCGCCGGCGACCGCCCGGTCCGGGTACGGCCGCGGCTGCCGGGCCCGTACGAGCGGATCGAGGCGCTACGAGGGGAGTCGCCGCTTCCGGAGGAGCCCGCGCCTGCCCGGGTGTCCCCGCCAACGGCGGCCGACCGCCACCAGGAGGTGGTCCGGCACGACCGCGAGGTCAGGACCGACCGGCACACCGTCGTACGCGCCGAGCCCACACCGTACGAGGACGTGGAGCGGCCCGCCGAACCCCTCGCCCCGGCACCGCTGTTGCTCCCCAGCACACAGATCGCCGCCAGGCCGAACCCGCTCGCTCCCGACGCCCCGGCCACCCGGCGAGGCACCACGGCGTCCCCGGCGCCCGACGCCACACCGACGGCCGCCCGGCCCTCGCCCGGCTTGCCGTCCGCGGACGTGTGGTCCGCGGTGGCCGCCGCGCCACTGCGGCCCCGCGCGGCCGACCCCGCCCTCGGCCGCGAGGCC
The DNA here is from genome assembly GCF_016741935.1 of Streptomyces endocoffeicus. Classification (GTDB taxonomy): domain Bacteria; phylum Actinomycetota; class Actinomycetes; order Streptomycetales; family Streptomycetaceae; genus Streptomyces; species Streptomyces endocoffeicus. The sequence goes on from NZ_JAERRG010000015.1 coordinate 145,905, forward strand.
GCGCGGCTCCCCGCCGGGCGGCGCCGCGCCCGGTCCGCCCAGCGCACGGTGCACGTCCAGATCGGGCGGCTGGAGGTCACCGCCGCCGCCCCGCCCGGCGCCGACCGCGCCACGGGCGCCCGCGCCGGAACGACGGAACGGCGCGCACCCGCGCTGAGCCTGGAGGACTACCTGGCCCGCGGCGAGAGGAGGGACTGACACCCATGAGCAACGGACTCGCCTTCGCGACCGTCACCCAGGCCCTCGCGCTGCTGATCGCGAACAATCTGCGGCCCGAGATCGACATCGCGGTCACGGTGGACACCCGGAGGCCCCCGCCGGAGCCGCCCACCGAACCGACCATCAACATCTTCCTCTACCAGGTCACCCCGAACGCCTCGATGCGCGCCACCGACCTGCCCACCCGCGCCTCGGACGGCACCCTGCTCAAGCGACCGGCCGCGGCGATGGATCTGCACTACCTGATCAGCGCGTACGGCGAGGAGTCCGAACTGGTCGGGCAACGCCTGATCGGCACCGTGGTGCGCATCCTGCACGAGATCCCGATGCTGCCGAAGGACGTGATCGAGGAGGCCGCCCGGCGCTCGTACCTGACGGGCAGCGACCTGGCCGAGGCGGTGCAGCGCATGCGCTTCACCCCGACGCAGATGGACGTGGACGAGACCTCCAAGCTCTGGGGGATGCTCTACCAGACCCCGTATGTGCTGTCGGTCTGCTACCAGGGCTCGTTGGTTCTGATCGAGGGGCGCGAACGCCCGGTCCCGGCGAAGCCGGTGGAACGGCCCACGGTGCGGGTGCTGCCCTTCGGCGCGCCGGGAGCACCGGAGCCACCCACCCTGCCGGGGACGGAGCCGGAACGGTCCGGGGAACCCGCCGAGGCGGAGGCAGAGGCGGAGGCGTCGACGGAGGCCGAAACCCCGTCGCCCGCCCAGCCCACCACGAGGCGCCCCGCCGCCGCGAAGACGGCCGCCGCCAAGACCGCCAAAGCGGCCAAGACCGCGAAGGCGGCCGCCACCAAGTCGGCCGCGACCAAGACCACGAAGTCCGCCGCCGCCAAGTCCGCCGCCACGCCCGCGCGTACACGCAAGGCCACGCCCCGGCGCCGCGGTGGCCGTACCGAGGACACGGAGAGCTGAGGCACACGGTGGGGGAGAAGGGGGTGGACGACAGCATGGGTACGCGGAATGGCCGAAGCGGCCGCGCATCGGCGGCCAACGAGGCCAGTGCGAGCGCGGACGCCATCGCGGCCGAGGACGGGCAGGCGCTGGCCGCCGCCGTTCAGGCCGTGCTGGCCCGCGTCGACGCCCACGCCCGCCGCGCCACCTCCAACGGCTCCCGGCCCGACGCCCCCCGACACGCTGCCACGGGCTCTGGCTCCGCCCGTACAGACGCCGCCGGCCCCGGTGCGGTCCGCCCTGGCGCCACCAGCGCAGTCGCCTCCAACGCCGCCGCACCGGGCGCCACCACCATCGACGAGCCCACGGCCCCGGCTGACGACAGCCAAGGCCACCACCGCCAGATGCCGGACGGGAACCGTACGGACCGTCCCTCCGCGCCCTCGGACACCGTCGCCCAGCCGCCGCACGCGGAAGACCGCGAGCAGCCCGCTGCCGCCCGCGTCCGGAAGGCGATTCCCGGCCCCGCCACGCTCGACGCGCTCGTGGCCTGTTTCGGCCTCAGCGCCTTCGAGCGCCAGCTCGTTCTGCTGGTGGCGGCCGCCGAGCTGGACCCCACCGCCGCCGCGCGGTGTGCCGCCGCCAGCGGTGATCCGGCCCGTGCGTACCCCACCTTCTCACTCGCCCTCGCCGCGCTCGACGAGCCGCACTGGAGCGCGCTCACCCCCGTGTCCCCGCTCCGCCGCTGGCGGCTCATAGACCTCGACGACGAGACCCGGCTCACCACATCACGCCTCCGCATCGACGAGCGCATCCTGCACTTCCTGGCCGGATCGCCCTACCTCGACGCCCGGCTGCACGGGCTGCTGCGCCGTGCGCAGCCCCCGCGGACCCTGCCCCCCTCGTACGACCGGGCGGCGGACCGGGTGGCCGCGGGCTGGAACGAGTCGCGTCCGGAGGCCCCGCTGCGGGTGGAGCTCGTCGGGGGCGACCTGACCACCCGTACGGACATCGCCACCGCGGCCGCCCGCCGCACCGGGCTCGCGCTGTACGTCATGGCCTCGGACGACGTCCCCACCGACGCGGCCGAACGCGACCGCCTCGCCCGCCTCTGGCAGCGCGAGGCCGTTCTGCTGCCCGCGGCGCTCCTGCTGGAGGTCGGCGAGACGGACCGGGAGCAGACCGCCGCCACGGACGCGTTCATCGACGGCGCCGCCGTGCCCCTCGTCGTCTCCAGCGAGGACCCGCGCCGGACCGGCCGCCCGCGCGGCGAGCGCGTCACCGTGCCCGGGCTGGACGACAGCGAACAACTCGCCCTCTGGGCGGACGCCTTCGCCGACATCCCGCAGATCGAGGAGACCCATCTGCGGTCGCTGGTCGCCCAGTTCCAGCTGCCGCCGCACATCATCCGCTCCGCGGCCGCCGCCGTACGCCGCGACCTACCCGCCCCGGACACGGGCACGGACGCCGACACGGACGCACTGGACCCCACCGAACTCGCCTGGCGCGCCGGGCTCATCGAGGCGCGCATCGGCCTGGACGAACTGGGCCGCCGGATCGAGCCCGAGGCCGCCTGGGACGATCTGGTGCTCGCCGACCACCAGGCGCGGATCCTGCGCGAGATCGTCGCCCACGTACGGCAGCGCGCCACCGTCCACCAGGAGTGGGGCTTCGCCGCGACACTCCGGCGCGGCCTGGGCGTCACCGCCCTCTTCGCGGGCGGCTCCGGCACCGGCAAGACCCTCGCCGCCGAGGTGATGGCCAAGGAGCTGGGCCTGGACCTCTTCGTCATCGACCTCTCCCAGGTGGTCAGCAAATACATCGGCGAGACCGAGAAGAACCTGCGCAAGGTCTTCGACGCCGCCGAGCGCGGTGGCGCACTGCTGCTCTTCGACGAGGCGGACGCGCTGTTCGGCAAGCGCAGCGAGGTCAAGGACAGCCACGACCGGTACGCCAACCTGGAGGTCAGCTATCTGCTGATGCGCATGGAGGCGTACCGGGGCCTGGCCATCCTCACCACCAACATGAAGAAGGCCCTCGACCCGGCCTTCATGCGCCGGATCCGCTTCGTCGTGGACTTTCCCTTCCCCGGCGAGAGCGAGCGCGCCGAGATCTGGCGCCGGGTGCTCCCCGCGCGAGCGCCGATGAAGGACATCGACCCCGAACGCCTCGCCCGACTCACGGTGGCGGGCGGCTCGATCCGCAACATCGCGCTCTCGGGCGCCTTCCTCGCCGCCGAGGAGGGCGACCGCCTCCAGATGCGCCACATGCTGGCGGCGGCGCGCACCGAGTACCAGAAGCTGGACCGTTCGCTCACACCCTCGGAGGTCACCGGATGGGTCTGAACGACCGGATGCGCCTGAACGACCGGATGGGTCCGAACGAGCAGCCGAGCGCGGTCCAGGTGGACATCGGCGAGCTGACTCTGACCGGCTTCGGCGCCGGAATCGACCCGGACCGGGTCTCGGTGGCGTTCCAGACCGAGCTGACCCGCCTCGTACAGGAACGCGGCGTACCGCTGGCGGCGACCGGGGACGGCAAGGCGATCGAGGCCCTGTCCGACCTGCCCCCGCTCCCCGCCACCACCTCCCCGGCCCGGCTGGGCGAGGCACTGGCCCGGGCCGTGCACGCGGGCCTGTCCGGAAGGGGGCGGGAGGTGACATGAGCAACGCACCGTCCATCACCCAGGACGACCGCGCGTCCCAGTCCGCCAAGCGCCGCAAGCGCAAGGAGCGGACCGGCAAGGCCCGTGCGCCCGAGCCCAAGGACATCGTCAGCGGCGCCGGACAGCCCCTCGACCCGAGCGTCCGGCGCGACCTCGAGGAACAGCTCGGCCACGACCTCAGCCAGGTCCGCCTGCACACCGACCGTGACGCGGGCCACCTCACCGAACTGCTGGGCGCGGACGCGGTGGCGGTCGGCCAGGACATCTTCTTCCGCGAGCACACCTACCGCCCCGGCACAACGGACGGCCAACGCCTCCTCGCCCACGAACTGCTCCACACCGTCCAGAACCCCCACGGCCTCGGCACCCTGCGCGCGGGCCGCGACCTGGGAGCGGTGAGCCTGCCGCAGGACGCGATGGAGCGCGAGGCGGAGGGCACGGCGCGGGAGCTGGCACGCGGCGGGCAGCCGGACACCGAGATGGAGCCGCAGGCGTCCGCGACCCCGGGCTGGCTCCGCTACGCCACGGTTGACGCCGACCGCAACCGTATGGAGAAGCTCGACCCGGCGACCCTGGTCGACCGCCTCGCCAACAGCGTCGTCCGCTCCCTGCGCGGCGACCCCGAGGACCGCTCCAAGCGCACCCGTATGCAACTGGCGCGGATGCCGGACGAGGTGCAGGACGCCGTCCTCGACCGCCTCGAGAGCAGGCTCCTCAGCTCGGAGCACGAGCGGGTGCTCGACTTCGTGGACGAGATCGAGGCGGACGACAACCTGGAGCGGGAGTCGCTGGCCGCTCCGGAGGTCGAGCCGGACCCGGTCGAGGAGCTGCTGCTCGAGCGCGAAACGCGGCGGCGGAGGGCGGAGGAGCGCCGCGAGGAGGAGCAGCGCCCGGCGCCCGCGCCGGGCCCGGAGAAGGACGAGCCCGCGGGGGAGGACGCGCCGGGCAGCACGCCGCAGAACGGCGGGGGCGCGCCCGAGAAGGCGGGCCAGGGCGGGAGCCAGGAGCAGCGGCCGGGCGCCGACGCGGGACGCGAGGGCGGAAGCCCTGCGTCCGACGGGAAGTCCGAGGGCGGGCAGCAGGGCGGCGAGAAGAAGGCCGAGGGCTCCGAGAAGAAGGACGAGGACTCCGAGAAGGGGAAGGAAGCAAAGGGAGGCAAGGAGGGGGCGGGGAAGGAAGGACAGGAGCAGCAGGGCGTCGCGACGCCGAGCAAGGAGGAGTCGGCGGCCAAGAACCGTCCGGGCGCGGTCGATTCGCTCGTGGCGGGTCAGCAGCTGAAGCAGCAGGACAAGCGGGGCGCGGACAAAGCCACCGGTTCTCCGATGGCGTCCGGCAAGGACACCCAGCTGCCCGGTGCGTTCTCCACGCTCGACGGCATACGTGCCCAGGATCTGGACGGCCCGGAGGAGCGGGCGGAGGAGGATCCGTTCGGCTCCGGCAGTGAGTCGGAGGTCGAGGTCGGGGGCGAGGAGAAGAGCGCCTGGGACATCAAGCTCCAGCCGGAGGACTTCCTGCCCGAGCAGGACCTCGACGTGTCCGGCGTACCGACCGCGGACACGCTCGATCCCTCCTCATCTGCCACCCCTCCCGCCCCGTCGTTCCCCGCCCCGCCGGTGACCAAGGCCGACAAGGTGCAGGCCGAACGGGACGCGGAGGACGCCGAGGACGAGGCGGAGGACGCCGAACCCGAAGAGGATGCTGCCGACTCGGCCGCCGACGCCGAGCCGTCGGCGGACGCGGACGACGGCGCGGCGGCAGGCGGCGGGCTCGGCGGTCTCGCCGTGGAGCAGGCCGCCGAGAGCCGACCGGGACCGGCCGCGACACGCGACCCGAAGAGCGGCGCCGACCCCAAGGACGGGCCCGTCGTCGCGCAGACGACGGTGCAGGAGGCCGCGGGCAGGTCCGAGGACGGCGGCGAAGCCACGGAACAGGCCGCGAAGGAGGAGAAGGGCACCTCCGCAGCCGGTGACGGGCCGGGCGGTGCGCAGGAGAAGGCATCCCAGCAGGCGGTGGGCGGTCAGGCGGCGCAGGAGCCCGCGGCCAAAGCGGAACAGAAGAAGGCGGACGCGGAGCCGGCGGCCAAGAGCGAACCCACGGCGGACGCCAAGTCCCCCTCACCCGCGCGGGACACCCAGGTCACGGGCGGATCCAACGCGGATACGCCCGGCGGAGCGAGCAGCGGGGCGCAGAGCGAGCAGGGCGCGCCGACGGAGCGTATGGAGACCCCGGCGGAGGAGTCGGCGCCGCCCGCACCGGAACCGAAGAAGACCGCCGACCCTGCACCCTCGCCACCGAAGGAGACGTCGGCACCCAAGTCCGCGTCAGGAGCGAAGCCCACAGCGCCCAAGTCGGCCCCGGCCGCCAAGACACCGCGCGGCGGTGGTGGCGGCGCGGGCGGAGGCGGTGGCAAGGCGTCTGCTTCCGCCAAGGGCAAGAAGAAGAACTCCGGACCGGCCCCGAACCTCTCCCAGGTGTCCCCGGAAGCGGGCCTGTCCACCGCGTCCAGGCTCAAGCCCCATGTGGCGCTGCAGGCCATGACCGGCGTAGGCGGCTCGGTGAACCGCACCGTCGGCGACGAACACAAGGCTCTCGCCGCCGCCCCGCCCTCGATGCAGCGTCCGGCAGGCGCCCCGCAGACCCTCCAGGGCAAGCCGAAGACCGACGCCCCGGCTCAGTACTCGCAGGATCCGGCCCAGAAGTCCGAAGCCCCGGAGAAGGAGGACGCCAAGGTCGAGGGCGCCAAGGAGCCCGAGGGCCAGATCGAGGCGGAGAAGGCCGAGGAACCCAGCGGCTGGGACACCTTCAAGATGGCCCTGGGCTTCGGCGTCGGCAAGCTCCTGAGCTGGGCCGGTTTCAAGGTGGACGCACAGGAGTTGGCCGCCAAGTTCGCCGGGCTGCCGACCAAGGACGAGGCACTCAAGCAGGCCCAGGCGGGTAACGCACCGGGCGTAAAGATGCAGGGCGCCGCCGACCAGACGGCTGGCGAACAGGGCTCGGCCGTCGACACCAAGGGTCAGGAAACCGTTGCCACGGGGCGGGACGACGCCGGCCGTCGCATGGGCGAGGACCAGGTCTACCCCGACGCTCCCAAGGAGCAGATGGAGGCGAAGGTCCCTGGCCAGCAGGGCGGCGGAGGCGGCGGTGCGCCCAAGGGCGGTGCGACGACAGGCGCCGTTCCGCCCGAAGCCGCTTCGGAAGTGGCGGAGCACGAACGCGGACCGCAGTTCCAAGCCGCCTTCTCCGACGGCCAGAAGACTATGTCCGAAGGCCGAAAGGCCAAGGATGGCGACTTCCGGAATGGTCAGCAGAAGCACAAGCAGCAGGTCAACGCGGAGATCGCGACCAACACCAAGAGCCAGGCGAGCGAGCGTCAGAAGGCGATGACGGAGGTCACCGCCAAGCGTGCGGACTGGCGTACGGAGCAGGACAAGGAACTCCAGTCTCTCGGCGACAAGAAGACCGAGCGCCACGAGAAGATCCGCAAGGACGTCAAGGACAAGGAAGAGAAGACCGACAAGGACGTCGGCAAGGAGAAGGACGACAGCGACAAGAAGATCCAGGACAAGAGCGACCAAGCCGAACGGGATGCCGAGAAGAAGCGCGACGCGAGTGCCAACGAGTCGGGCAACTGGGTCAGCAAGGCTTTCGACTGGATCAAAGACAAAGTCATCGAGATCAAGAACGCCATCGTCCGCGTCATCAAGGAGGCGCGTGACGCGGTCGTCGGCTTCATCAAGAACTTCAAGGAGACGGTCGAGCGCTGGATCAACGACGCCCGTAAGGCGATCGTTGACGCGATCAAGAACTTCATCAATGACCTGATCGAGTTCGCCAAGGCGATGGTGCGGGCCGTCATCGACCTGGCCAAGCGCATCCGGAACTTCATCACGGGCCTGATCAACGCCGCGATCGCCCTCGTCAACAAGCTAGCCACGATGCTCAAGCAGGCCATCACCGACCTGCTGAACGCCCTCGGCAAGCTGCTGAGCAGCATCCTCGACGTCCTGAAGAAGATGCTGCTCGACGTGGTCAAGGCCGTCGTGGATGCGGTCAAGCAGGTCCTGGACTTCGCTTCCAAGCTGCTGGGTGCGCTCGGCGACTTCATGCTCATCGCGGTCGACTTCCTCACCGACCCCGGCGGCTGGCTGAGCGGTGCGAAGAACTCGGCGGTGGACGGCGCGAAGAACCACCTCTTCCGCGAGGTCAAGTCGGCCGTCAAGGAGTGGTTCCAGTCCAAGATCCAGGAGATTATCGGCGTCCCCAAGGCCATCCTGGACAAGCTGTTCAAGGGCGGCTTCACGCTGGAGCAGATCGTCAAGGAGACGTGGGACGCGATCGTCCCCCAACTCCCCTTCATCATCGGCGAGATCGTCATCACGAAGGTGATCGCCAAGCTGATCCCGGGAGCGGGCTGGGTGATGGCCGTCATCGACGCCATCCGCACGGCCATCGGCTCGCTCGGCGCGATTCTGCGTGCGATGGGCGCGGTCCTCGACTGGCTGAAGCTCGTCCGCATGGGCGGCGCGGGCATCCTCTTCGCGAAAGCGGTCGCGGCGGGCATCGTGGCGCTCCTGGAACTGGCCTACCAGGCGCTGCTGTCCGGCATCGGCAAGTACGTCGCGAAGGTGGGCCGGCGCTTCAAGGCCATCGCGGCGAAGCTGGGCCAGGGGAAGGGAGGCAAGGGCGGAGCGGGCGGGAAGGGCGGCGCGGACGGGGAGGGCGCGGACGGTCGGGGCGGCAAGCCGGGCGACGAGAAAACCCAACACCCGGCCGAAACGAGCGCCCCGACGACGCGCCCAACGACGACCACCAAGCCGAAGCCCGGCACCGAACCGACCCCCAAGAAACCCACAACGCAATCGCAGTCGCGGCCGAAACCCACCAGGCCCGAGACCCCCGGCAGGCCCAAGCCCACACCTGACACCAAGACCCCGGCTCCCACGACGAAGGACAAAAACGGCAAACCCAAGCCGACCGAAGACCGCCCAGACACCCGCCCAACCCCGGTCGCCAAACCGAAGCCCGAGCCGAAACCCCCAGCCAAGCCGAAGCCCGAGCCGCAGACCAAGCCCAACCCCAAGGACGACAAAACCCCGAGTAGCCCCAAGGACGACAAGGGCCCCGACGACCGGCCGAAGAACGACGACAAGCCCTCGCCCAAGGACCCCAAGGACCCGGACCCCACCAAGCCCAGGCCCGACAAGGACGACCCGAAGAAGCCCAAGCCGGACAAGGACGGCGACAAGCCAGGCCCCCGAAAGCCCAAACCCGACAAGGACGGCCCCGGCAGGCGCCCGAACAAGAAGGGCCCCAACAACCGCAAGCCCCATCCCGACAAGAGCGGCCCGGGCAGGCCCAAGTCCAAGCCGGAAAAGGATAGGCGCAAGAAGGAGGACGACTCGAAGGACTCCAAGGATGCGCGACTGCAGAAGATTTTATCGCGCATTCGTCCCCGGATCCAGGGCGCGCTGACACGTGGCACGACTGGCATTCCGTTCCGGCTTTCGCTAATGGCGATGCGCGCGTGGTATCGACTCACTTCGCTGGAAGCAGAGAAGTCAGGATCTCAGCGAGATATCCTGGCGAGGCTAAACCCCAACGGCACTGCCGGATCTGCGTACGTGCCATCTCCACAGGAAATCCGTTTAATCATCCAGCGAGCGGTGACGGAAGTCCTCCAGCAGGAGAGCATAAATAACGCGGCCCAGCGTATCAATGATGAGGAAGCCTTCCTGTCCGATGACCCGAGAGAGACGCGCGACATCCCCATCGAAGACCTTCCCCGCATCTCGCATGGAGCAGACTTCCCGGGCGCAGTCAGGCATATGTTGGACCGGGGGGCACATATTCCCCGCTCGATGATGGCTTACACAGTCGGGCGCGAGGACGAGAGTGAACAGGGTAGAAACAGAAACGTTAGGCAGAGGGTATTTGACTGGCACGCTACCCCTCATCCCACCAACTCGGAAGTGAAGGGAATAAAGTCATATCCGATCCTCTTCGGGACGTTGAGGCGTGTGTGGGACAAGATCTCGCGTCGAGTGAACAGGAAACTCAAGAGAGCTCCTGACTTGGATCCGGATGCGATCAGTGCATTGAAGTCGCTTGATCGCAAGGATGCCACTATTGCCCAATTGATGCAGAACTTCCTTGAAACTGGGAAGTGGCCCCAGGATGTGCTCAGAAATGAGCGCGAGAAACTAGGACGTGTTGTCTACTTGATGTACGTGCGCGAGTCTGTGCGCGATCCCGAGAACGTGGCGCTTGCCCCCATGACTATCGACCTCATTGCTCGAGGTGAAATGACCTTCCAGCAAGCGTTCGCCGAGTTTGAAGGTAATGACGGCAAGAAGGAATCGCGCAAGCGTACGGGTGGAAGGGGTCGCTACCCTGCGTCCATGGAAGGCGCGGCGCCCGCCGCGAGGGGCCTGGTGGCAGAGGATAACAACCAACCTCTGCGCGTGGCAGACCACGGGACGGGGGAGGATCGGCGTGAGTTGGAGTGGCGCAAGGTCGACCTGGCAACTCGATGGTTCCAGGCTCAACTACGCTCCAGGGAAGAAGTCTGGGGTTCGACTCAGGACGATGTTGTGGAGTTCATCAAGAAGTTCATCCTCGAACATCACGGCCTGATCTAGTAAGGAAAGGAAACACATGTCGGCCACACGAATTGTACTGAGGCGAGGCGTGAGCAGGGATCGCGTAGGTTATGTCGCCTACGGTCAGAAGTGGCGCATCCAGTCGGTCACGCGCGAAAGCGAGTCGCCGCAGCGTCAGGTCTGGGTGACCAAGAGCGGCGACACGGTAATCACCTTTCTTGAAGATCCGTATCTCGAGCTGCGCTATGTCGTCGTCCAGGGTGCGCAAGTGTCGGAGATTGCGCACACTCTTCGTTCTTCGCTTCCCTGCTGGACCGTCGACGAAGCGCTCGAATTTCTTCGACAATCACGCACTCCCGATGAGAGGATCCACGGAATCTACCTCATTGCGGCTTCCGCCTCTAGTGAAGAAGATTCACGAGTCGTGGCCATATTTCAAAATCTTACGCATGATGAAAATCCTGAGGTGCGCCAAGCACTCCTCGTGGGTATGGGCTATTTGGAGAGTTGGCCGATCGTGCGCCATATTGCCAGCTCCATCCTTGAGAATGACCCCAACACCAGTGTTCGCCGCAGCGCTGAGTATCTACTGGAGGGGCTGGATCAGTCGAATGCGACCTGACGTTGGCCTAGAGTGACAGGAGGAGGGCCGCTCATGACCCGCTACGCCGACATCCCCAAGCCCATCCGCTCCGGAATAGTCCTCGTGGACCCCGACCGCGGCACCCCCCAACGCATCATCATCCTCCAATTCAACCCCGACACCCTGGAACGCTCCCTCTCCCCCCAATCCGCTGGCGACCAAGCCGACAGCGGCGGAGGCGGTAGCGGAAGTGGGGACAAGAACGAGGCGCTGCGCCTCAAGGGGCCCGCCCAGGAGACGTGGAAGTTCACGGCAGAGATCGACGCGACCGATCAGTTCGAGGTGGCCGCGCCCGACGGGATACACCCGCAGCTCGCGACGCTCGAAATGCTCGTGCAGCCGACCACCGCCAAGTTACGGGAGGCCATGCGGCTCTCCAAGAAGGGGACCATCGAGATCAGCCCCATCGAGATGCCGCTGACCCTCTTCACCTGGGGGAGTAAGCGGGTCATGCCGGTCCGGATCACCGAGCTGTCCATCAATGAATCGGCGTTTGACGTCAACCTCAACCCCATCCGCGCATCCCTCAGCATCGGGCTGAAGGTGCTCACCGTCAGCGACCTCCCCGCCGGCCACCGGGGCGCCGAGCTCTATCTCGCGCATCTCGCGCAGAAGGAGCGGCTCGCGGCGGCGGCCCGCGGAGGCGCGCTCAGCGCGTTGGGGTTGAACAGTGGGGACATCGGGCTGGGGAGGGTGTAGAAGCAGATGGCCGGGTCACAGCCACAGTCGTATGAGAGTGCGCTCGACGCGATTCCGGGGGCGCACCCCTACCCCCGCTCCAGCCGCTATCACGACGCCGAGATCGGGATCCACACCCAACCCGACGGGACCCCCGTGCGGTACGCCAAGCGGCGGCTGCTGCCGCCCATCAGCGAGGCGGACGAGGACACCGCCACCCGCATCGTCAGCAGTGGCGAGCGCCCCGACCACCTCGGTCAGCGCTACTTCGGCGACCCCGCTGCCTGGTGGCGGATCGCCGATGCCAACCCCGTCCTCGATCCCCGTGAGCTGACCGCCGAGCCGGGCGAGGAGATCGCGATTCCGGACGGGTTCCCGAGCGCAGGCGGTGGGCGAAATGGCCGATGAGCCCGTCGGACAGGGGCCCATCCACCTCGAATTACGGATGGGGCCCAAGCTCACCCGCGCCGTGCCCCCCGAGGTCACCGAGGCGCTGCTGTCTGCGCAGATCACCACCACCGCGGGCGAACGCAGCGGCTTCCAGATGGCGTTCGACCTCACCAAAAAGGGCGCGATCATCGATCGGCTGCTCCCCGAGGGATTCTTCGACCCCCGCACCCGCGTGATCGTCACCGCCGCCGTCAAGGGCACGCCGATCGTCCTCCTCGACGGGCTCATCGTGCGCCACGAGGTGGGGGCCAGCAATCAGCCGGGGCAGACGACCCTCACCGTCACCGGCGAGGACCTCACCCTCCTCATGGACCTCGAAGAGCGGACCGACCGTTACCCCAACCTCTCACCCTGGCAGCGGGTCACCCGCATTCTCGCCAAGTACACCGACTACGGCATCGAAGCCGATGTCGTCAGAGAGAAGATCCTCCAGCCGCCCAACGCACAGCAGCGCGTCGACTACCAGACCGGCACCGACCTCCAATACGTCACCGATCTCGCCCAGGCCAACGGCTACGTCTTCTACCTCATCCCCGGGCCCTTCCCCGAGGTCTCCAGCGCCTACTGGGGCCCCGAAAAGCGCATCGGCACACCCCAGCACGCGCTCACCGTCAACATGGACGTCAACTCCACCGTCGACCAACTCACCTTCGCCTACGACGGCACCGCCCGCGAGGAACCCCAAGCCCGCTGGCAGGACCCCAGGACCCGGGACTCCACCCTCCTCCCGCAACAGGACATCAGCCCCCTCCGGCCGCCCCTCGGCAAGCGGCCAACGCCCGTCCTGAAGCGCAAGACGCTCCCCGGGACGGCGAAGAAGGACCGGGGGCAGGCCGAGGCCGAGGCGATGGCGCGGGCGGCGACGTCCGCCGACGCGATTTCCGGGTCCGGGTCGCTCGACGTCAACCGGCACGGGTACATCCTCCAGCCCCGCATGCTCGTCGGGGTGCGGGGCGCGGGGAGGACGTACGACGGCGAGTACTACGTCAAGTCCGTCACCCACAACATCCGGCCCGGGTCCTTCCAGCAGAACTTCACGCTTACACGTGAGGGGCTCAACGCCCGCAACAGCACCGTTCGGCCGTAAGAGACACAAAGAGACACAAAGAGACGCTCAGAGACACGGCGACCAGGAGTACCCATGGCGGCATCCCCTCACAACCGCTTCCTCGGCAAGTACCGAGGCCGGGTCCGCGACAATCAGGATCCCCTCGGCATCGGCAGGATCACCGCCGACGTGCCGGACGTGCTCGGCGACGAGCCGAGTACGTGGGCCATGCCCTGCTTCCCGTTCGCCGGGGAGCAGCGGTTCCCCGCCGGCCAGTACGTCGTGCCGTCCATCGGCGCCGGCGTGTGGATGGAGTTCGAGCAGGGGGACCCGAGCTTCCCCATCTGGACGGGGTGCTGGTTCGGGGCCAGGGAGCAGCTCCCAGAAGACGCGCGGACCGATCCGGCGACCGCGCACCCCGTGGTGATCCAGACGCCGGGGAAGCACAAGATCGTGATGTCCGACGTTCCGGCCGAAGGCATTTTGCTGCAGGCACCAGGCGGCGCGTTCGTAAAGATCGACGCGACCGGAGTGTATTTCGACAACGGCCAGGGAGCGTCCGTTTCCCTGGTCGGAGACCAAGTCGACCTGAACCAGGGTCGGTTGACAGTACCCAAAAAGCGATAGTCAGAAGTAAACGGGGAGGGACAAGCGACGTGTCCGGGAATTCCGGGAACCTCGTCAGCCATACCGCCGTGATCAGTTGCCCGCACGGCGGACGCGTACGGGCGACATCCGTTCCGTCGTCCGGTGTGCGGCTCGACGGGCAGCCCGTGCCGAGCGCCGACGACGCCTTCACGGTCGTCGGCTGCCCGCACACCGTCGACCGCGTCCCACTGCCGTGCACCACCGTCCGGTGGACTCCGGACCGCGACACGGTGCTGATCGACGGCGTGCCCGTCCTGCTCGACACCTCCTCGGCACAGTGCTTCAGCGCGGGGCTCGTGCCGCAGGGGCCACCCGTCGTCTCCGCCGCGCGGCAAGGAGTCATGTGCGGATGAGGACACGGACCGGCAGGACACACACCGTACGGACCGATATCGCCTTCCCGTTCCGGATCGACCGGCGCGGGCGCACCGCGCACGCCGACCACGACGACCACATACGCGATCTCATCGAGCAGTTGCTCTTCACCAGCCCCGGCGAACGCGTGATGCGGCCCGACTTCGGCTGCGGGCTGCTCGACCTCGTCTTCACGCCCAACAGCCCCGAACTGGCCTCCGCCGTCGAGCTGTCCGTCCAGGCGTCGCTGCAGCGCTGGCTCGGCGAGCTGATCGAGGTCGAGTCCCTGGACGTGGTCAGCGAGGAGAACGTCGTACGCGTCCATCTGCGGTATGTGGTGCGCGCCACCGCCGGCCTGCGCGATGAGGTGTTCGAGGGGAGGGGCGCCACATGAGCGCGTCCACCGCGTCACGGCGCGATCGCATCAGGGCCGCCCACCTCAACGGGGTGGACGCCGTCGAGGTCGGCGACGATGGCATCACTCTCACCGTCACCTTCCTCGGCAAGGCCCCGCACGGCCTGTGCCCGGAGAACGTACGCGTCGACGGCGGCCGCCGGATCACCGGCATCGAGGTCATGGAGATCTCCGTCGAGCGCGAGGAGGACCCCGAGCTCGACGACAAGCTGTACGTCACCGTGGACCGGGCCGGGGACACCTCGGCCTACCGGCTCTCCCTCGTGGACACCGATCCCTACGGGCGGCCCGGCACCGAGCCCTTCCCCGGCTTCGACCAGCGGTACTTCTCCGCCGAGTTCACCTTCCGGCCCGACTGCCCCACCCCCTTCGACTGCAAGGATCAGGAAGAGCGAGACCTCCCCGCCACCTTCCTCCCCGCCACCTTCCTCCCGGCTCACATGCACGCCCCCACCCCCGCCCCCGTCATCGACTACACCGCCCGCGACTACGACACCCTCCGCCAGGTCGTCCTGGACCGGCTCCGCCTCACCACCCCGGACTGGGTCGAGCGCAACGCCGCCGACCTCGGCATCACCCTGGTCGAGCTGCTCGCCTACACCGCCGACCAGATCAGCTACCAGCAGGACGCGGTGGCCACCGAGGCGTATCTCGACACCGCCCGCCGCCGGGTGTCCGTACGCCGCCACGTGCGGCTCATCGACTATCCGATGCACGACGGCTGCAACGCCCGTGCCTTCGTCACCGTGGAGACGGCCGAGCCGCTGACGCTGGACCCGGGGGAGTACCGCTTCGCCGCCGTGGACATCCGTACGCTCGGCCCGCTGGACCGGCCGGACATCGGGGCCGTGCTGGACGACCGGGAGCTGGCCGTGCTCGATGAGCGCGGATCGGTGGAGGTGTTCGAGCCCGTCGTCACCGACCAGCCCCTCCACCTGCGGCCGGAGCACCACCGCATCCGGCTGTGGACCTGGGGCGGTGAGGTGTGCTCGCTACCCGTGGGCGCCACCTCCGCGACGTTGCGCGACGCGTGGGCCGACGAGGAATGCCAGGCCCGCGCGCTCGATCTGCGCCCCGGCGATCTGCTGCTCTTCGAGGAGGTGCGGGGGCCGCGCTCCGGGACGCCCGGCGACGCCGACCCGTCGCACCGGCAGGCCGTGCGCCTCACCTCCGTCACCCCCGCCGTCGACCGGCTCGCCGAGCAGCCGGTGCTGGAGGTCACCTGGGCGCGGGAGGACGCGCTGGCCTTCCCGTTGTGCCTGGCCACCCGGGGCGGCACGGACTGCGCGCCCATCGAGGACGTCAGCGTGGCGCGCGGCAATGTGGTGCTGGTCGACCACGGCCGCTCGCTGACCTTCTGCTGCGGCACACCGGAGACCCTCACCGTCCCGCCCGTCCCCGCCGTCGCCGGGTCCTGCGACCCACCCGCCTTCGGCTGCTTCGACAAGGACGCCGGGAACGCCCCCGCACGGCTCATCGACTCCCTGCTGGACCGGGCCCGCCACGGGCGGCAACTGACCCCCGGGGACGTACGGGAGCTGTTCACCACCGTCGGCCCGGAGGCCACCGGCCGCGCCGGGATCGGCCTGGAGTCGGCCGGGCAGCGGCGCGAGAAGGTCGTGCCGGGCACCGCGTACGCCCAGGCCGAGGCCCTGCGGGCACTGCTCGCCCAGTCCGTCTACCCGGGGATCGTGCCGCGCTTCCGGCCCGTACTGCACCAGGCGCCCGTCACCCAGGCCGTGCCCTTCCCCGATCCGCGCCATATCGCCGCTGGGCAGGCCGGGCACCTGGCCGCCATACCGGGGCGGGTGCGGCAGCGGCTGACGGAGCTGTGGCGCAGCGCCCGCGACCGGGACGGGCTCTCGGACGAGGAGATCGCCGAGCTGGCCGTCCTGTTCGGGCTGCGCGTCCTGGAGCGCCTCGAACTCGCCCGCCACCCCGTCCGCGCGCTGCGCGAGCTGCTGCACCGCTGCGACCGGCTGCTCGACGCCAAGCTGGGACGCCTGGCCGCGCTGACCGCCAGGGCACGGGCGGGCACCGTCCTGGACGGGCGCATCGCCTGGGAGATCGCGCACAGTTGGGGCCGGGCGTACGCCGCCGGGCTGCGCCCGGAGGATCCGGTGCTGCACGGTCCGGCCGCCGCCCTCGTCCAGGACCCACGGGCCGCGCTCCCCGCCGTAACGATCGAGGACGGCGACGAGAGCTGGACACCGCGCCGCGATCTGCTCACCTCCCGCCCCCGGGACCGCCACTTCGTCGGTGAGCTGGAGGACGACGGCCGGATCGCGCTGCGCTTCGGCGACGGCCGGTACGGCGCCACGCCGAAACCCGGGGCGCGCCTCGCGGTCCACTACCGGACCGGTGGCGGCACGGCGGGCAACGTCGGCCCCGAGGCCATCAACCACCTGGTGCTGTGCCGGGATCCGGAATCCCGAGGAAAAGCCGCCACCGGGCGGCCCCTGCCCGTGGCCGGGGTGCGCAATCCGCTGCCCGCCGCCGGTGGCACCGAGCCCGAGCCGGTTGAGCAGGTCCGCCAGCTGGCCCCGCTCGATCTGAAGCGCACCCGGCACCGGGCCGTCACCGCCGAGGACTACGCGGCGCTCGCCTCCGAACTGCCCGGTGTGCGGCGCGCGGCGGCGGAGATCCGCTGGACCGGCAGTGTGCGGGAGGCGCATATCGCCATCGACGCGTACGGGACCGGGGCACCGCCCCCCGCTCTCCTGGACGCGGTCGCGCACGCCCTGGAGGGCTACCGCCGGATCGGACACGACCTGGTGGTCGGCCCGGCCCGCGCCGTGCCGCTGGACATCGCGGTCGAGGTGTGCGCCGCACCCGGACACCAGCACGGGCAGATCCTCGCCGAGCTGTACCGGGCGCTGGGCAGCCGCCGGTTCTCCGGCGGGCGGCTCGGCTTCTTCCACCCCGACGCGCTGGCCTTCGGCGAACCGGTGCGGCTCAGCCGGCTGGTGGCCGTCGCGGCGGCGGTGCCGGGGGTGCTGAGCGTCGAGGTCACCCGGCTGCGAAGGCTGTGGCACGAGGGGTTGGAGGGGCCGAAGGAACCCGATGACGGCACCTCGTACGAGACGTCACACGGCGAGGCGCTGGAGGAGGGCATCCTGCGCATCGGCCCCCTGGAGATCGCCCAATGCGACAACGACCCCGACCGGCCCGAGAACGGCCGTCTGGTCATCGAGCTGAAGGGGGCCCGATGAGCGACCACCTCGACCACTCCGACCACTCCGACCATCCCGGCCACCCCGGCCACCCCGGCCACGCCAACTCCGGTGGCCGCGGCTGTGGTTGCGGCGGCCACGACGAGCGCCGGGCCGCCCCCGGCACCCCGCACAACCCGCCCGGCCGCACCGCCCTGGACTATCGCGTCGGCGACTACGGCTCGTTCCTGGCCGCCATGCTCGACCGGCTCGCCTCGCCCGCCTACCCCGCGCTGCGCGGCCTGACCGTGCGCACCCCGGACGACCCGGCCCTCGGGCTGCTGGACGCCTGGGCGGTCTTGAGCGACCTGCTGACCTTCCACTCCGAGCGGATCGCCGACGAGGGCTATCTGCGCACCGCCCACGACCCCCGCTCGCTCGCCCTCCTGGGGCGGCTGGTCGGACATGTGCCACGGCCGGGCGTGGCCGCCGACACCCATCTCGCGTACACCCTGGACCGGGATCCGCGCGCCGAGGACGTCCTGGTGACGATTCCGCGCGGGGCCATCAGCCACAGCGTCCCGGCGGCCTCCGACGAGGAGTCGCAGACCTTCGAGACGAGCGAGGACCTGACGGCCCGCTGGGCGTGGAACGAACTGGCGGTGCGCCGCCGCCGGCCCGCCCTGATCGGCCCCGGCGACCTGCGGCGCCGCTCGGAGCTGCTGGTCTCCGGGACCTCCCTCGGGCTGACCGTCGGCGACAAGCTGCTCTTCGTCTTCGACGCCACGCCGGAGTCCGGGAGCGCCGGTCGGCCGCTGCTGTCGGTCGCGCGCGTGACCGTCGACCGCGACGAGGACGTGACGGCGATCGGACTGCCGCAGTCCGCCCCGCCGTCCCTCAAGGAACTGGTGGACGAGGTACGCCGGTGGATCACCGACCCGGAGGCGGATGAGGACCCGGACGACCGGGGGGACGCCGAGCCCACGCCGGACCACCCCGATCCGCGTCCCGTCAGCCGGCTGATCGAGGAGTTCGACGCGCAGGTCCTGGCGTCGCTGCGGGGCGACCTGGACGGGATCACCACACCCGGGCAGCTCGCCCGGCGGCTCGGTGAACCGCATGACCGGCTGGCGGAGGCGCAGGTGCTGGCCGCCCCGTACGAGGAGGTCGCCGCCTGGTTCGAGCGGCTGGAGGCGGTGATCGGCGAACTGCGCGAGCGGGCGGGGGAGTTGGACGCCGCCGGGTCCGGCGAGGTGCGGCTGCGGTCCCAGCTCGCCGAGGACCGGCCCGCGGCCGACAGCGCCACCGAAAGCTACGATCCCGCCGCCGAAACCCACGATCCCGCCACCGGGACCCGAGGCTCCGCCACCGGGCCCGCCCACGGCTCCGCCGCCATGCGCGCGCTCGGCGCCGTCCTGCCCGCCCTGCGCACCCGCGTCGTACGGCCCCCGTCCGGCGCCGGCGCCACGGCGGCGCACGATCCGCGGCGGCTCTTCGGGCCGGGGTCCGACCTGGCCGCCGGGCTGCTCTTCGCCCTCGACCCGAGGGTGGCGAGCGGGATGTACGCGGCGTGGCGCCGGGCCGCCCCGGCCGCCACCGCCCCGCCGGGGACCGTCCCGCTCCTGCGCGAGCTGCTGGCGATGCGGGTGACGGCCGCGCCCTTCGGGGCGATGGCGCCGCTCAAGCCGGTGCAGGACGACCGGGGCCGGGTCATCAGGCAGACCGACTGGCCGCTGACCGGCGGTGAGCTGACCGCCGTACGGATCGTGTACGACACGGCGGGCAAGGTGCCGGTGAAGGCGGAGTTCCAGCACATCGAGACGGGGACGTCGTGGCAGCGCAGCGAGAACCTGCCGCAGACCGCCGAGTTCGAGCTCGGCCCCGGGAAGGTCCAGCTGTCCACTCGCGTCGGCCAGGACCACGACCTGGGCTGGCTGCGGGGCCGTCCCACCGACTCGCAGGAGCCCGGTGTCACCGCCACCTTGCTGCCCGGACTGCCCGCGCTCACCCTGTTCGTGGCCCGGCCCGCCGAGGACGGGCGGGTGCATGTGGTCGTGGACAACGGGGAGACCAAGCAGTGGATGCTCAGCCGTGGCGAACCCCCGAAACAGATCGGTTACGGCGCCTATGAACTGACGCTGCGCTTCACCCCCGGCAGCGAGCCCCCGGCCGTCGAGATCGGCATCGCCACCGTGCCGGAGCCCGCCAACCGTTATGTGCTGCCGCTGGATTCGGTCCAGGACTCCATCACGGTCGGCAGCTGGGTGGCCATCGAGCGGCCCCGCAAGGGGTCCGGTGAGCCGGACGGCATCCCGGGCGACAAGAAGCTCGCCTTCGTCACCACCCGTGTCGTCGCCGTGCGCACCGCCGCGTACACCAACTACGGCATCACCGGCCGCGGCACCCAGCTGACCCTCGCCGACCCGTGGCTCGATGAACACGATGTGCTGCTCTCCGCGATCCGCGACACCACCGTGCACGCGGGCGGTGAACCGCTGCGCCCGGCGGACGAGCCGCTGGGCGAGGATGTGCACGGCAACGAGATCGAGCTCGCCGAGCTGTACGACGGGCTGCGGCCGGGCCGCCGGATCATCGTCTCCGGTGAGCGCACCGATATCCCGGGTCCGGCCGGGCCGGGCGCCCCGACCGGGGTCCGGGGCACGGAGTTGGCGGTGATCGCCGCCGTGGACCAGCGCGTCGACCCCGACCTGCCCGGCGACCATGTGCACACCACCCTCACGCTCACCGCCGATCTGGCCTACCGCTACCGCCGCGAGACGGTCCGCGTCCAGGGCAACGTCGTGCCCGCCACGCACGGCGAGAGCCGTGACGAGCCCATCGGCAGCGGCGACCCGGCCCTGGCCAACCAGACCTTCACGCTGTGGCAGTCGCCGCTGACCTGGCTCCCCGCGGACAACCCCCTGGGCGCCACCCCCGCCCTCGAGGTCCGCGTCGACGGGCTGCTGTGGCACCGGGTGGACAGCCTCGCCGGACGCGGACCGCGCGAGCGCGTCTACGTCACCGGGACCACCGGCGACGGGCGGACCACGGTGACCTTCGGCGACGGGGTGCACGGCGCCCGGCTGCCGGGCGGCCACGAGAACGTACGGGCCCGCTACCGCTTCGGCACCGGCGAGGCCGCCAACGTGCCCGCGGACCGCGTCACCCAGGCCCTGACCCGGCCCCTCGGCGTCACCGCCGTCACCAATCCGCAGCCCGCCACCGGCGGTGCGGACGGCGACGGTCCGGGCCTGACGCGCCGCACCATCCCGCTCGCGGTCTCCGCGCTCGACCGGCTGGTCTCCCTCCAGGACTACGAGGACTTCGCCCGGTCCCGCGCGGGCATCGGCCGGGCCGCCGCCCGCGAACTCTTCGACGGGCGGCGCAGGGTGCTCCAGGTGACCGTGGCCGGGGTGGACGACGCGCCGATCGGCGCCGACGCGGAGGTGCTGCGCGCCCTGCGCACCTCGCTGGCCGCCTATGGGGACACCCGGCTGCCGGTCCGGGTGGATGTGCGGGAGCTGGTGCTGCTGGTGCTGGTGGCACGGGTGAAGGTGGCGCCGGACCACTCCTGGGAGCTGGTCGAACCCCGGTTGCGTCAGACCCTGCTGCGCGAACTCGGCTATCCAGGGCGGGAGTTGGGGCAACCGGCCGCGCTCTCCGAGGTCCTGGCCACCGCCCAGTCGGTGCCCGGTGTGGACTACGTGGACGTGGACGCCTTCACCGGCGTCCCGGCCGCCAGCACCCCGCGGGAACTGGCCGGTCTGGCCGCCCGGCTCACCGAGCCCAGCGCCGTGGTCCCCGCCCGGCCCGCCGAGTACGCCGAGGACACCTACCGGGTCACCGCCACGGACGGCGAGACGCTCACCGACATCGCCGGACGCCACGGCAGCCCGCTCGCCGAACTGCTGCGCCTCAACCCCGACATCACCGACACCCGCCGCCTCGCCAGGGGCCGCTCGGTGTCCGTCTTCCGCGGCATCCGCCCGGCGCGGCTCGCGATGTTCTCACCCGATGTCCCGGACACGCTGATCCTCACGGAGGTCACCTCATGAGCAGGGAGCCGGACGGGCTCGCCGAACTGCTTCCGCAGTGGCATCGCCTCAGGGACGCCGAGGCGGGCGAGCCCCTGCGCGCCCTGCTCGCCGTGCTCGCCGAGCAGGTCGATCGGGTACGCGACGGGGTCGAGCACCAGTACGACGACTGGTTCGTGGAGACCGCCACCGCATGGGTGCTGCCGTACCTCGGCGATCTGGTGGGCTACCGCCCACTGCCCGGCTACGAGCGGGTGCTGGCCACCGGGCTGCGCGACGGCGGACCGCCGGACGCCTCCCTGGCGCGGCTGGCCGAGGCGCTGGCGCCACGCCGGGACGTGGCCGCCACCGTGGCCTACCGGCGGCGCAAGGGCACGCTCGCGCTGCTGGAGGAGCTCTCCGCGTCGGTGGCCGGATGGCCGGCCCGCGCCGTCGAGCTCTCCCGGCTCACCGCGCACCAGCAGCCGGTGAAGCTCTACGGCGGGACGGGCGGCGCGGCGGCGGACCTGCGCAGGTTCTCCCGGGGCCGGCTCGCCGATCTGCGGGACGGGGCCGCGCTGGAGCTGGCGGGCGGGCCGTTCGGGACGGTGGCGCGCTCGGTGGACGTACGGCGCGCCGGCTCCCGCCGCGGACAGGGCGGCCACACCCCGGCCGGGGTCGGGCTGTTCGTGTGGCGGCTGAAGCCGTACCAGGTGACCAGGGCGCCCGCGTACTGCATCGACCGGGCCCGCAACCTCTACACCTTCTCCATCCTCGGCAATGACACCCCGCTGGTGACCCGCCCCGAACCCGAGCCGTCCGCCGCGCACATCGCAACTGCCGACAACGTGCCCGCGTACATCCGCCGCCGTCGGCTCGCGGACCACCTTCTCGACTATTACGGACCCGGCAAGAGCTTCACCATCTGGCGGGACGGCCACGACGAGCCCGTGCCGCCGTCGGACATCGTGGTGGCCGATCTGACCGACTGGCGCTACCGTGCCAAACGCGGCCAGGTGGTCATCGACCCCGAGCTCGGCCGGATCGCCTTCGGCTCGCGCACCGCGCCCCGCCACGGCGTCTGGGTCACCTATCACTACGCGTACCCCGACGACATGGGCGGCGGGGAGTACGACCGGGACGACCGCGAGACCTCCCCGGCCGCGGAGGTCTACCGGGTCGGGCCGGGGTGCGCGTACCAGCGGATCATGGACGCGTACCGGCAGTGGCAGCACGACCGGCGGGGCGGGCGATGCGGCCCCGAGGGCATCATCGAGATCACCCACAGCGGCGCCTACCAGGAGCAGCTGGACTTCGACCTGGACCCGGGCGACCGGCTCGAACTGCGCGCCGCCGAGGGCACCCGGCCGGTGATCCGGCTGCTGGACTGGTACAGCAACCGCCCCGACGCGCTCAACATCCGGGCGCGGGAGGAACAGCGGGAGGAGCACGGGAACACCGGTGGCGAGGCGCCGCGCATCGTGCTGGACGGGCTGCTGATCGCGGGGCGCGGCCTCAACGTCACCGGGCCGGTCGGCGCCGTGGTGCTGCGCCACTGCACCCTCGTCCCCGGCTGGTCCCTGGAGCCGGAGTGCGAGCCGCGCTCGCCCGACGAGCCCAGCCTGGTCCTGGAGCGCACCACCGCATGCGTACAGATCGAGCGCAGCGTCCTCGGCACCATCGAGGTGATCGGCGAGGAGGTGCACACCGATCCGCTCGCCCTCCACATCCGGGACTCCATCCTGGACGCCACCGGACACGACCGCCCGGCGCTGTCCGCACCGGACTGCCGCCACGCCCACGCCGTACTGCACGCCCACCGCACCACTGTCATCGGCGAAGTGCACACCCACGCCGTGCGGATCGGCGAGAACAGCCTCTTCACCGGGCGGATGCACGTGGCCCGGCGCGGTGTCGGATGTCT
The DNA here is from genome assembly GCF_016741935.1 of Streptomyces endocoffeicus. GTDB lineage: Bacteria > Actinomycetota > Actinomycetes > Streptomycetales > Streptomycetaceae > Streptomyces > Streptomyces endocoffeicus. The sequence continues at coordinate 169,609 of NZ_JAERRG010000015.1, forward strand.
GCGGTTCAGCTATGTGCCGCCGGGCTCGCGCACCCCGCGCCGCCACCGCTGCCAGCCGGATCTGGTGGGGGCCGAGGAGGCGTGGCGGGTGCGGCCGCTGTTCAGCGGCGAGCGCTACGGCACGCCGGTGTACGGGCAGTTGGCGGCCGGATGCGCGGAGGAGATCCGCCGGGGCGCCGAGGACGGCGCCGAGATGGGCGCGTTCCACGACCTGTACCAGCCGCAGCGCGAGGACAGCCTGCGGGCGCGGCTCGCGGAGTACGCGCCGGCGGGCACGGACGCGGGAGTCATCGCCGTGACGTGAGCCGATGTGACACCGACACCGACACCGACACCGACACCGACGCCGACACCGGTGCCCCAGCCCGTCCGCCCGTCCGAGCCGCGCCCGCCAGACTTCCGAACCTTCCGAGGGGGACCCCTTCCATGCACGCCGATCTCTCCCGACTCACCTTCCGGCCCGACCGGCGCTACTCCGCCGTCGTCGCCCAGCAGGGCCGCGTACAGCTCGACGCCGACGCCAACGAGCAGACCGCGATCCAGCTCCACCAGGCCCGTACGCTCGCCGCCGACCTGATCGGGCAGCACGGCGGCCCGTCCGGGGACGCCGGATTCCACATCCGGTTCAAGGGCGGCAGCCGCGATCTGGACGACCTGATCATCGAGGGCGGCCGCTACTACGTGGACGGCATCCTGTGCGACGCGACCCGGCCGCTGCCCGGTGTGGCAGTCGACGACGAGACGCCGGACGGGGCCTCCGGCCAGGAGGACGAGGCCGATCCGCCCGAGCCCGACGAGCCGCCCGCCACCTGGACCTACTGGGACCAGCCGGACGCCTACCGGGACCCGGAGCGGCCGGGCGACCGGCTCCCGGAGCAGCGCCCGTTCCTGGTCGCCCTGAAGGTGTGGGAGCGGTCGGTGACCGCCGCCGAGGACCCGGCGCTGCGCGAGGTGGCCCTCGGCTCGGCGATGCCGGACACGGCGGCGCGGGTCAAGGTGGTCTGGCAGGTGCTGCCGGTGGAGAGCGCGGCCCTGGAGCTGGAGAACCCGGGAGGGGCGAGCAAGGAGCAGGTCGGCAAGGCGTTCGAGGCGTGGGCGCGGCAGGCCACGGCGCCCGGGTCCCGGCTGGCGGCGCGCGCCGAGCGGCCGGAACACGCGGACCAGGACCCCTGCCTGGTCCGCCCGGACGCCCGCTACCGGGGGCCGGAGAACCAGCTGTACCGAGTGGAGGTCCACGAGGGTGGTTCGGCGAAGGAGGCCACCTTCAAATGGTCCCGGGAGAACGGCTCGGTGGTCTTCCCGGTCGATGAACTCGACGGCACCTGGGTCGAGTTGGCCTCGCTGGGCAGTGACGACAAGCTGGATCTGGGCGTCGGGGACCTGGTGGAGTTCGTGGACACCGCGTACACCAGCCGGGGCGAACCGCTGCCGCTGCTGCGGGTGGAGGAGGTCGACCTGCCGGGGCGGCGGGTGCGGCTGTCCGGTGAGCCCGAGCCGGGTGTCGGCCGCCGTCCCGAGCTGCGGCCGTTCCTGCGCCGCTGGGACCACCGGGAGACCACCCGGCGCCCCCGCAAGGGCGCGGCGGCGCGGCTGAGGCGCGGCGCGCTCAAGGTCGAGGAGGGCCGCTGGCTGCCCCTGGAGGACGGAGTCGAGGTGTACTTCGCCCCCGACGGCGTCTACCGCTCCGGGGACCACTGGCTGATCCCGGCCCGCACCGCGACGGGCGGCGTGGAGTGGCCGGTGAACGCGGCCCGCAAACCGCTCCTCCGGGCCCCGGCCGGGATCCAGGCGCACTACGCGCCCCTGGCGTGGGTGACCGCCGAGCAGGCGGAGCTGGATCTGCGGATGGTGTTCGGGCCGCTGGCCGTGCCCGCCCCGGCCGCGGACGCGTCGGCGCTCGCGGCGGAGGCCGAAGCGGCGGCCGAGACCAGGGCCAGGGAGGACGCGGCACCGGAAGCGTAGGCCCGGTCCGGAGCCGATTGAGTTCCGTGCCCGTGGCATCCGTACATCACCATGCCTCATCCCTAAGGAGCACATCACCATGGCCACGCCGCTCACCGCCGACCGTCTGCTCAAGGCGCTTCGCGACGAGGGACTGGAAGTCCATGAGTACCGCGAATGGCGGACTCACAACCGCAACAGCAAGGGCCCCTGGGGGCCGGTCAACGGGGTGATGATCCATCACACCGTCACCAAGGGCACGGACTCCTCGGTGGAGCTGTGCTACGAGGGGCACGCCTCGCTGCCGGGGCCGCTGTGCCACGGCGTCATCGACAAGTCCGGCGCGGTCCACCTGGTCGGCAACGGCCGCGCCAACCACGCGGGCCTGGGCGACAGCGACGTGCTCAGAGCCGTCGTCAACGAATCCGCGCTGCCACCCGACAACGAGGCCGACACCGACGGCAACCGCCACTTCTACGGCTTCGAGTGCGTCAACCTCGGCGACGGCGAGGACCCCTGGCCGGAGGCGCAGAAGCTGGCGATCGAGAAGGTGTCCGCGGCCATCTGCCGCGCCCACGGCTGGACCCAGCGCTCGGTGATCGGCCATCTGGAGTGGCAGCCGGGCAAGGTCGACCCGCGTGGCTTCACGATGGACAGCATGCGAAGCCGCGTCGCCAAGCGGCTCGGCGCCAAGCCGGATGGCCCGGCCCCCAAGCCACCGGCGTCCTACGAGCCGTTCCCGGGCGCCGACTTCTTCCGGAACGGCCGCGAAAGCAAGATCATCACGGCGATGGGCAAGCGGCTGGTGGCCGAGGGCTGCGGACGCTACGAGGAGGGCCCGAGCCCGGAGTGGACCGAGACGGACCGCAAGTCCTACGCGGCCTGGCAGCGCAAGCTGGGCTACTCCGGCGATGACGCGGACGGCACCCCCGGCAAGACCAGCTGGGACAAGCTGCGCGTGCCGAACGTCTAGTCGTCACACCAGTTCCCCTTGAGCCGCCATGGCGGCTTCCCCGTCCCGGGGACGGAGCGACGAGAGGTCAGCCGTCCTCGCTCCCGTCCCCGGGGCAGTCCGCGTCCAGCAGTGGGTCGATACCCGCCCGGAGGAACCGCAGCAAGGTGTCGTCCGGCGTGGCGGCCAGCGCGGGTGAGCGGATGGCCAGGCGCAGCAGGGTGATGCCCATCAGCCACGCCGCCAGCAACTCGGCCCGCAACTCGGCGTCCTCGCCCTCCAGACGCCGCGCGAACCCTTGCGAGAACACCTCGGTGACTTCCTCGCGGAGCCGCCCGACGGTCTCCTCCCGGCTGGAGGAGCGCAGCTTGGTCAGCAGCGGATGCGGGGCCTCTTCCTCGGTGGGCCCCATGGAGACCACATCGCAGATCCACGCCGACACCTCCTCCAGCGGCAGATGGCGCAGCGGCTCGAACAGGCCGGTGCTGGTCGACACGGCGTCGAACAGCGCCTCCTTTGAGCCGAAATAGCGGTAGACCAGGGCGGCGTCCACCCCCGCGTCCTTGGCGATGTCGCGCACGCTGCAGCCGTCGTAGCCGTACCTGGCGAACCGCAGCGCCGCGGCCCCCAGCAGGGCGCTGCGCGTGCCCGCCGCGTCGTATCTGCGGGCACGGCGGGGGTGGTCGTCGCACCCCCGTGAGTCGCTTGCCCGGTTCACTTGTCGTACCTCCGCCTGGACCGTGCCGTACATGCTGCCGGTTCAGCCTCGCATGTCCAGAAGTCATCCACTGTTGTCATCGCTTGTTGACCAAGTTGTGGGTCGGCGCGTTATGTTTTGTCAACGCGTGGTGACTTTGGTCGCCGCACAGCGCGGTCCAGGCCGGACGACGGTGTCCGGCCTGCTCGTATCCCGACCGGGCGGCCCCGCGCCGCCCTCACCACGCGCCCGCATCTGACCCCCAGCAGAAGTGGTGATCCCCTGTGCAGATACGACGCGTCGCGGTGGTGGGCACCGGCTATGTCGGACTGACCACCGGCGCCTGTCTGGCCACCCTCGGCCATCGAGTGGTGTGCGCGGACACCGACCACCAGAAGGTCGAACGGCTCCGGCGCGGACAGGTCGACATCCTCGAGCCCCGGCTGCCCGAACTCGTCCGGGAGGGACTGGACTCCGGGCGCCTCGCGTTCATCCGCGACACCCGGGCCGCCGTCGCCGGCGCCGACGTGGTGTTCCTGTGCCTGCCGACCCCGATGGGCGTCGGCGGCGCCGCCGACCTGGCCGCCGTCGAGGCCGTGGCGGACCAGATCCGCGACGCGCTGCCGCGCGGCAGCGTGGTGGTCAACAAGTCCACCGTGCCGGTGGGCACCGCCGAGCGCGTCGCCGCGCTGCTGGACCGCCCCGACGTGGCCGTGGTGTCCAACCCCGAGTTCCTCCGCGAGGGTTACGCGGTGCGCGACTTCCTCCACCCCGACCGCATCGTGGTCGGCGCCGCGGACCGGGACGCGGCGCGGCGGGTGGCGGACCTGTACGCCGGGCTGGACGCCCCGCTGGTGCTCACCGACGCCGCGGGTGCCGAACTCGCCAAGTACGCGGCCAACTTCTTCCTGGCCATGAAGCTCTCCTTCGCCAACAACCTCGCCACGCTCTGCGAACACTTCGGCGCCGAGGTGGACGATGTGCTCACGGGCATCGGCCACGACCCCCGCATCGGCTCGGCGTTCCTCAAGCCGGGCCCCGGCTGGGGCGGCTCCTGCCTGCCCAAGGACACCCACGCCCTGCTGACGATCTGCCAGGAGTCGGGCGTGGACTTCCCGCTGCTGGGCGCCACCATCGAGACCAACGTCGAACACCAGCGGCGGCTCGTCGAGCGCGTGGTGGCCGGATGCACCACGGGCGACGGCTCGCTGCGCGGCGTACGGCTGGGCGTGCTCGGCCTGGCCTTCAAGGCGGGCACCTCCGATCTGCGCGACTCACCGGCCCTGGCCATCGCCCGGCTGCTCAAGGAACGGGGCGCCGAACTCCACGCCTACGACCCCGCGCTCAGCGAGACCCGCCCCGATCTCAGCGATCTGCTCACCCTCGCGGACACCCCCGAGGAGGCCCTCCGGGGAGCGCGCGCCTGTCTCGTCCTGACCGAGTGGCCGGAGTTCCGAGCCCTCGACTGGGAGCGCGTCGCCGGACTGCTCGCGGCCCCGGTCGTCTACGACTTCCGCAACCTCCTGGACCCCGACCGGCTGCGCCGCGCCGGACTCAGCTGCGAGGGCATCGGCCGCACGCCCGCGATGGCGCGCTGACGGCCCCGCCCCTGTCTCGCCATACCTCTCGCCGTATTTCTCGCCGTATCTCTCCCGTACGAGACCCTTCCCACAGAAAGGCCCCTGCGTTGCGGGTTATGTTCACCACGCTCGCCAGCCCCTCCCACGGCCGGGCGCAGCTTCCCCTGGCCCGGTCCCTCGCGGCGGCCGGCCATGAGGTGCTGGTGGTCACCACTCCGGCCCTCGTCCCCGTCTTCGAACGGGAGGACGTCCGGGTGACGAGCGCCATCAGCGACTTCAGCCCGTCCTCCTTCCTCGGCTCCGTCCTGGCCGAGGAGACCGGACAGGCCGGTCTGCACAACATGGACGAAGCCGAGCGGCACGCGGTCATGCTGCGCGTCATGTGCAAGGTCGTATCCGGCCCGATGGCCACGATGCTCCTGGACACCGTGCTCCCCGTGGCACAGGACTTCCGCCCCGACCTCATCCTGCGCGACGGCATGGACCTCAGCGCCTGTGTCATCGCCGAAACCCTCGGCATACCCCAGCTGCCCACCCCCTCCGGGGCCGTCAACAGCTTCGACCCCGCCGAATTGCTGCCGGGCCTCAACGCCCTGCGGAAGCGGCAGGGACTGGCCACCCCCGAGGACCCGCTGTCGATCGTGCCGCACGGGCGCATCGACTACGTACCACCGGCCTTCTCCTTCGCCCGTCATCAGCCCGCCACCTGGGCCTACCGGCAGACAGTGGACGTGGACCGCGGTGCCGTGCTGCCGGGCTGGGTCGCGGAACTGCCCACCGACCGGCCCCTGGTGTTCGCCGCCATCGGCACCGCGATCCCCATGTTCCACGACAGCTCACGCGAGGCGGAGGGCTCCGCGCCGGCGCCCATGCCGATGCCGATGCCGGACCCGGTGGACACGCTGCACGCCATGGTCCAGGGGGTGTCGCGGCTGGAGGAGTGCACCGTCATCCTCGCCACCGGGGGCATCCCCGTGGACACCGACGGGGTGCCGCCGCATGTGCACATCACCGAGCGGCTGCCCCAGCCACTGCTGCTGGAATCCGTGGACCTGTTCCTCACCCACGGCGGCTTCAACAGCATCCGCGAATCGCTGCGCACGGCGACACCGATGGCGGTGCTGCCCCAGTTCGGCGACCAGCCCGGCAACGCGCAGCGGGTCGAGGAACTCGGCCTCGGCCGGCGTATCACCGACGCCACACCGGACGGCATCACCGCCGCCTGCCGTGCGGTGCTGGCCGACGACGGCTGCCGCGCCCGGGTCCGCCGGGCGCGGCTGGAGATGCTGGCGCTGCCGGAGATCGACAGCGCCGTCCCCGACCTGGAGAAGCTCGCCGGATAACATCCCGCTCCGGAGCCCGGGCCCCCGGCGCCCGGGCTCCGGGCCCGCTCCTCCCGCGGGTTTCCAGCCCCCGCTACGTCCCCCACGCGCGGCAGAGAAGGTTCGCAGGTACGTATGTCGTCATCGTCCACCAGCACCGAGCCCACCGAGCCCCAGACCCCCGCCCGGCTGACCCACCGCCAGGTCGTCACCGTGCTGTCCGGGCTGATGCTCGGCATGTTCCTCGCCGCGCTCGACCAGACCGTGGTCTCCTCGGCGCTGCGCACCATCGCCGACGATCTGCACGGACTCACCGCCCAGGCGTGGGTGACCACCGCCTATCTCGTCACCGGCACCATCGTCACCCCGCTGTATGGGAAGCTCTCCGACATCTACGGCCGCCGCCCGGTCTATCTGGCCGCGATCGTGCTGTTCACCTTCGGGTCGCTGCTGTGCGGATTCGCCACGTCCATCCATCAGCTCGCGGCCTTCCGCGCGGTGCAGGGCCTCGGCGGCGGCGGGCTGATGTCCCTCGCCATGACGATCATCGCCGACATCACCTCGCCACGGGAGCGCGGCCGCTACCAGGGCTACATCACGGCGGTGTTCGCCGGGTCCAGTGTCATCGGCCCCCTGGTGGGCGGGGTGTTCGCCGGGCGCGCCACGCTGCTCGGGATCGACGGATGGCGCTGGATCTTCCTGGTCAACGTGCCGCTGGCGGCCCTCGCCATCGTGGTGATCCTGCGCGTGCTGCACGTACCCCACCAGCCCGTACGGCACCGGCTGGACTACGGCGGGGCGCTGACGCTCGCGGTCGGGATCGTGCCGCTGCTCGTCGTGGCCGAACAGGGGCGGAGCTGGGGCTGGGCCTCGCCCAGGGCGCTGGTGATGTACGCGGTGGGAGTGGTCGGGTTGGTCGCCTTCGTCCTGCTGGAGCGGCGGATGGGGGATGCCGCGCTGCTGCCGGTCAGGCTGTTCCGCATCCGCGCGTTCCGGCTGGGCACCGTGCTGCACTTCACCGTGGGCATCACCATGTTCGGCGCCATGACGACCCTTCCGCTGTATCTGCAGCTGGCCAAGGGCATGAGCCCGATGGGGGCGGGCCTGGCCACGCTGCCCACCATGGCGGCGAATGTGACGGTGACCCTGGTGGTGGGCCGGCTGATGTCCCGGACGGGCCGGTTCAAGGTCCAGCTGGCGGCGGGCGTCGGCTCCCTCACCGTCGCCATGCTGGTGTTCGCCACGCTGCGGGACGACAGCCCGCTGTGGTACGTGGCCATCGGCATGGTGTTCATGGGGGCGGGCCTGGGCGCGGCGATGCAGACGATCACCACGCTGGCCCAGTCCGAGATACCCGGGCGGGACATGGGGGCGGCCACCGCGTCGGTGAACTTCTTCCGGTCCAACGGCGGCACGGTGGGCGCCGCCACCTTCCTGTCCATCCTCTTCTCCCTGGCCGGTACGCGGATCAGCGACCGGCTGGCGGCGGCCTCCCAGGACGCGTCGTTCCGCAGGCTGGCCGAGGAACCGGCGAACGCGGCGGCGCTGAAGGGTGTCGTACGGCCCGACGGCGGGGTGAACCTGGAGGACTCGGCCTTCCTCCACCACCTCGATCCGGCCGTGGCGCAGCCGTTCCTGGAGGGCTATGTCAGCGCCCTGCGGGTGGTCTTCCTCACCGGGGCCGCGGTGGGCCTGATCGCCTTCGTGATCGCCGCCTGGCGGGTGCCGAACACCCAGCTCTCCGCCGACTGACGCGGTCGGCGGGAGCGGGCGGGACACCGGGGCGACGGCGCGAGGACCACCGCACGGCCCGTGTGCGGCCGGGGACTACCAGGGCGCCGGAGTGCCGTCCCAGGAGAAGAACCCGCCGGTGGGCCCGGTGTCCGGGAGAAGGGCGAGCCGGACCGCGCCCGCCGCGCCCTCGGCCGGATCCCCGTCGCTCCCGGCGGCGCGGGCGTTCAGATCGGTCCTGCGCAGCCCGGGTGCCAGTGCGTTGACCTTGAAGCCCTCGGAGGCCAGGGCCTGTGCGGTGTAGAGGGTCAGGGCGTTCAGGGCCGTCTTGGAGGAGCGGTAGGCCGCGCCCGACCCGGCGGACACGGCGAACTGGTGCTCCGGGTCCGCGCTCCAGGTCAGCGAGCCGGTGCCGCTGGAGACATTGACGATCCGGGGCGCGTCCGAACGGCGCAGGGCCGGGAGGAAGGCGTTGGTGACGGCGAGGACACCGAAGACGTTGGTCTCATAGGTCCGGCGGAAGTCCTCGAGATCGGCCGCGGGCGCCGTGGAGCCCCCCACCATGATCCCCGCGTTGTTGACCAGGACGTCCAGCCGTTCCAGCCGGGCCGCGGCCGTGGCGACGCTGTCCGCGTCGGTCACGTCGAGCACCATCAGCCGGGCGTCGCCGCCGATCTCCCGGGCGGCCCGCTGCCCCCGCTCGGCGTCGCGCGAGCCCACGTACACGGTGAGCCCCTCGGCGGCGAGCTGGCGTGCGATTTCCTTGCCGATGCCCTTATTGGCACCGGTGACCAGTGCTGTGCGATTGTTCATGGCACCAAGGGTTCCCCGGCCACGTCCACCCTGCCAGGGACAACCTGTCCCAGGCAGTACCCGTCAGCCGAAGGAGGCAGCATGGCGAGGCACGAGCTGGCCCGCTTCCTGCGGGACCGCCGCGAGGGGCTGCGTCCCCAGGACATCGGCCTGCCCGCCGACCCCCACCGCCGTACGCCGGGGCTGCGGCGGGAGGAGGTGGCGGAGCTGGCCCATATGTCGGTCGACTACTACACCCGCCTGGAACAGGCCCGTGGGCCCCGGCCCTCGGCGCGCATCCTGGACGGGCTGGCCGGGGCGCTGCGGCTCGCGCCCGCCGAGCGCAGCCATCTGTTCCGGCTCGCGGGGACGAGCGCGCCCCCGGGCGCGCGGGCGGTGCGGCGGGTCCGCCCGCAGGTGGCCCAGATGCTGCGGCGGCTGCCGGACACCGCGGCGATCGTCACCGACGCCGCCTACGACGTGGTCGCCTGGAACCCGCTGGCGCAGGCCCTGCTCGGCGACGACCTCGGCGGGGGCCGCAATCTCGCCCGCCGCCGTTTCCTCGGCCGGGGCCACGCGTACGAGAGCTCCAGCGCGGAGGAGTTCGGGTACATCGTGGTCGCCCGGCTGCGCCGGGCCGCCGACCGCTACCCCCGGGACCCGGCGCTCACCGATCTGCTGGGCGAACTGCGCGCCGGCAGCGAGGAGTTCCGGCAGATCTGGGAGGAGCGGCCGGTCCACGCCCCCGGACACCGGACCAAGACCGTCGATCACCCCACGGCCGGGCCACTCCGGCTGAACTGCGATGTCCTGCTCGTCCCCGAGGACGACCAGGAGGTGGTCCTGATCACGGCCGACCCCGGATCCCCCTCCGCCCGTACGATCCGCGGGCTCGCGGGCGCGGCGGCACCGTGATGGCGTGGCCCTTCGCGCCGTCCGTGCCGTCAGTTCCGTGAATTGCCGAACAACAGGCGGTACACGACGAGGAGAACGAAGGCGCCACCGATCGCCGCGCCCCAGGTGGCGGGGTCGAAGAACTCCTTCTGGACCGGGCGGTCGAAGAACTTCGCGGAGATCCAGCCGCCCACGAACGCTCCCGCGACGCCGATGACCGTGGTGCCGACCAGCCCACCCGGGTCACGCCCGGGGAGGAGGACCTTGGCGATGACTCCGGCCAGCAGGCCGAGGATGATCCAGCTCACGATACCCACGTTGTTCGTCCCCTTCGTCGTGCTGTTGTGCTGTCGTGCCGTGTGCCGGGGCGAGTGAGCCCGGTCGATGCGAGCGGCTTGATCTTCCGCATGCCCGGGGAGCGGTGTGCCATGCCTGGCCCCGATGTGAGGGCTCTGAGGGGATCCGGTCAGCCGTAGGACAGATTGGAGCAGGGGTCGTCATCGGCGGAGCGGGCGTCGTCGGCCACCTGGGAGGACGGCGTGGACGACGCGGAGGGCGTGGAGGGGTCGGGGGAGGGCGCGGTGAGGTACGTGCGTCCCAGGGTGAGGCTGATGCCCGGGGTCGTGGCGGGGCGCAGTCCGGCGCCGGGGAAGAGCCGGGCCACCGACTGCGCCCGGTCCCGCTCGCCGGGGCCGTAGCCGACCACGGTGGTGGCGTGGTCCTGGGTGTCGGCGTTCGTGGCGCCGGTCACGGTGAAGTCATGCGTCCTGAGCGTGTCCGCGGCGCGTGCGGCCAGGCCCGGGGTGGTGGTGCCGTTGTAGACGGTGACGCTGATGCCCGCGCCCGACACGGTGGACGTGGCACTTGGCGTGGCGGGGTCCCGGGGCTCGTCCTTCTTCCCGCCGGCCGCCTTCCCGTCGATGGTGCGGTCGGCCCTGATGTCCGTCCAGAGCCTGTCGGCGTCGGGCTGGACGATGGCGACCCGTTCGCCCTGGTAGCGCCAGGGGATGGTGACGAACTTGGTGTTGTGCAGATCGATGTCCTTCATCGACATGGCGAAGGACATCAGCTTCTTCGCGGAGCCGAGCCCCGGGTCCACGGTCATGGACTTGGTGGCCGCGTCCGCCAGCGGATACAGCGTGGTCGGGTCGATTCCCCGGCTCTTCACCTTCTTGAGCAGAGCGGAGATGAACGCCTGCTGCCGCCGTATGCGCCCGATGTCGGAGCCGTCGCCGATCCCGTGGCGGATGCGCACGTAGTCCAGCGCCTTCTGCCCGGAGACCGTCTGGACCCCCTTGCTGAAGATGCGCTTGCCGCGAGTGGACCGGCTGGGGCTCAGATCGCGTTCGTAGACGTCCTGGGGCACGCACACCTGGACCCCGCCGACCGCCGAGGTCATCCGGGAGAAGCCCTCGAAGTCGATGACCACGGTGTGGTCCATGCGCAGCCCGGTCAGCTTCTCGACGGTGTTCTGGGTGCAGGCCGGGTTGCCCTGGGCGGTCTCGCCCACGGAGAAGGCCGAGTTGAACATGGCGTTCCGCTGCGTCCTCGTCCATTTGCCGTCCGGCAGCCGGCACGGCGGGATGTCGACCAGGGTGTCGCGGGGTATCGACACCCCGACCGCGTGCTTGCCATCGGCGTAGACGTGCAGCAGCAGGGCGGTGTCCGAACGGCCCACGTCTCCGGTGCCGCCGCCCAGCTTGCTGTTGTCGCCCGACCGCGTGTCCGAGCCGATGACCAGCACGTTCTGACCGGCGGCGTTCCCCTCCGGCCGGTTGTCGGAGAGGCCGTCCGACCCGAAGGTGGTGATGTTCCCGTTCAGCTTGAAGTAGAGCCAGCCCACTCCGCCGCCGAGCAGCACGAGGAACGACACCACGATCACCAGAGCGATCCGCAGCGGGCGGCGCCCCTTGCGCTGCCGCCCCGCGTCCGTCCGTTCCGTGGTGGCGCTCCCCGTTGTCTCCCCGTCTCTGCCTGTCATGCGCGTCCTTCGTCCGGCGGCTGTTCGGAAGAGAAGACGATCGATGCTGGCCTCAGGTTCTATCGATGCGCAAGGGTATGTTTCATGACGTGTGGTACGACACGTCCCCGCGGTGCCGGAGGGACGGGGCGCTCAGCGGGCCAGGGAGACGGCGAACGGCCGGAATCCATGGCGGCGCAGCACATGGGGAACCAGCAGCACGAGGGCTTCGGTGGCACGGGCGGTGGTGATGTCACCGAGGTCCTCGATCCACTCGGGCTTCCAGCCGAGGTCGGCGAGGAGGCCCGCGGTGATGGCCTTGGCGTCCGCGTCGTCGCCGGAGAGATAGACGGTGGGCGGGGTGGACAGCTCGGCGGGGGCGGTCATGACCGGGAAGAGCATGGTGTTGAGGGTCTTGACCACCCGGGTCGCGGGCAGGGCCCGCTGGAGCCGCTCGGCCAGGCTGCTGCCGGGATAGCACAGGTCCGAGGGGAGCCCGTCGGGCGTGTGCAGGGTGGCGTTGGAGATGTCGATGAGGATCTTGCCCGCCAGTTCGGTGTGCAGGGCGGAGAGGCGTTCCAGGGCGGTGTCGCCCGGTGTGGCGTTGATGACGATGTCGGTGGTGGCCGCGGTGGTGCGCTGGTCGGCGTGGCGCATCTCCGGTACGGCGCCGGTCTCGTCGGCCGCCGGGGTCTCCTGGGGCGGCTGCCGGTGGCCGAGGGTGATCTGGTGGCCGGCGGTGGCGAGTGTGCGGGCGAGGCCGCTGCCGACGCGTCCGGTGCCGAGGATGCCGATGCTGGTCATGCGGATGAACTCCTTGCGAGGGGGGTGGGTGGTCAGACGATGGGCGACAGCGGGTGGTCAGACGATGGGCGACAGGACGGAGACGGCCTCGGCGTGGATGCCGGGGGCGGTGGCCAGGAAGTCACGGCTGGCCAGGTCCCAGGGATTGCCCCGGGTGTCGGTGACGGTGCCACCGGCCTCGGCGACCAGCAGCGCGCCGGCCACCAGACCCGAGCGCACATCGGAGAACTGCCAGAACGCGTCCATGCGTCCGGCGGCCACATGGATCAGCTGGAGGGTGGCGGGCACGGAGACCCGGACGACGAGGCCGTGGATCAGCATCCGGGTGACCGACGTGCCGATCCGGTGGAAGGTGTGCTCGTCCTCGCCCGGCCGGGCCTGGCCCGTGCCGACCAGGGCCGCGCCCAGGTCCGTCTTGGCCGACACCCGCAGGGGCGCGCCGTTCAGCTGGGCTCCTTGACCGGCCACCGCGGTGTACCAGTCGCCGGTCAGCGGAAGGTGGACGACGGTGAGCACCGGGTGGTTGTCGCGGACGAGGGTGGCGGTCACGGCCCAGTCGGACATGCCGTGCACATGGTTGATGTTGCCCTCGGCCGGGTCGACGATCCACCACTCGCCCGGCGGCAGCGCGCCGCCCTCCAACTCGTCCTCGGCCCAGCGCGCGCCCGGCCTGGCGGCCATCAGCGGCCCCTTCAGGACGTCGAGCACCGCGTCGTCGTTGGCGTGGATCTCCGTGACGATCTCGTCGAACTCCACCCCGCGGGCGTGTGGGGTGTGGCGCTCCCGCAGCAGGTCGCCGGCGGTGCGTACGGCCTCGGTGACCCGGGTGAGCAAGGTGGCGTCGAGACCGGTCTCGGAGCTGGTGGTGCCGGTGGAAGTGGACATGAGTGCTCCCGTGAGGGTGAGAGAGGGGGAGGCTTGGCGCGCGCTTCGCCGTCTGTGTCTCGACCGTAGGCACCCTCATCCATGACGGCAATTGCACATATGGCACTGCTGGGTTTACCCGTGTGCAACGGAAGGCGGTGGGCCGACAAGCGACGCCCGGGCCGAAGCGTTCGCTTCGGCCCGGGCGGTTCGCCAGGTGGCGGCGTGGTCAGCCGATGGCGGGGACGGGTTCGCGGGGCGATCCCGCCGGCTCCTCGGGAACGAGGCCGCCGGTGGCCGTGTCATCGGGGTTGAAGGGCAGGTCGCCACGGAGCACCGCCCGGGTCCGGGCCTCGTCCAGCTGCCCCTCCCAGCGGGCCACGGCCAACGTGGCGACACCATTGCCCACCAGGCTGGTCAGGGCCCGCGCCTCGGACATGAACCGGTCGATGCCGAAGATCAGCGCGAGAGCCGCCACCGGAACATGGGGGACGGCGCTGAGCGTGGCGGCCAGGGCGACGAAGCCCGAACCGGTCACCCCCGCCGCGCCCTTGGAGGTGAGCAGCATGACGGCGAGCATGGTCAGCTGCTGGGAGAGGCTGAGGTCCACCCCCACGGCCTGGGCGAGGAACACCGACCCCATGGTGAGGTAGATGGCGGTTCCGTCGAGGTTGAAGGAGTACCCGGCGGGCAGCGTGATGCCCACGACCGGCTTCGAAGCGCCCGCGTGCTCCAGCTTGGCCATCATGCGCGGCAGCACCGGTTCGGTGGACGAGGTGCCGAGCACGATCAGCAGCTCCTCCTTGATGTAGCGGAGGAACGGCAGCAGGCGCAGGCCGCCCAGGCGCATCACCGAGCCGAGGACCACCAGGACGAAGAAGAGGGCGGTCAGCCAGAACGAGCCGACCAGCAGCGCCAGATGGCGCAGGGTGCCCAGGCCGTAGTTGCCGATGGTGAAGGCCATCGAGCCGAAGGCGCCGATCGGAGCCAGCCGCATGATCCAGCGGATGAGCCGGAACAGCACCGTGGAGAGCTTCTCGACGCCCGCGGCGATGCTCGCCCCGGCCTCGCCACTGGCCTGCAGGCCAAAGCCGAACAGGACCGCCACGAGCAGCACCGGCAGGATCTCCTCGCCGGTCAGCGCGGAGACGAGGGTGTGCGGGATGGTGCTGAGGACGAAGTCCGCGAAGCTCTCATGGGCCTGGGTCGCCTCGGCCGGGAGGCTGTCGGTGTCGAGGGTGGAGACATCGACGTGCAGTCCGCTGCCGGGCCGTACGACGTTGACCACGACCAGGCCGATGACCAGGGCGATGGTGGTCAGGATCTCGAAGTAGACCAGGGCCTTGAGGCTCACCCGGCCGACCGTTCTGCGGTCGCTCATGGCGGCGATGCCGTGGACGACCGTACAGAAGATGATCGGCGCGATCATCATCCGCACCAGCGCGACGAAACCGTCTCCCAGCGGTTTCAGCTCCGCCCCGAAGGAGGGCCACAGCGAACCGACGACGACCCCGGCGAGGACCGCGAGCAGGCACTGGACATAGAGGCGGGACAGCAGCAGGCGGATGCGGCCGGGCCGGTCGGGGGCGGCGACGGTGCCCGGCGCTGCGGCGTTGCGGCTCATACGGGGCGTCCTTCCGGGACGGGAACGAGAAGTTCGGCTCGGGCGATGCGCCGGGCGGCGCGGTGCAGGAACACCGTGGGGGACGCGCCGTCCGGTGCGGGGACGGCTCGGGCGGTGATGACGCCCGCGGGGGTGCCCAGCCGCAGCGTGCCGTCGGCGGTCTGCCGCGTGACGCGGTGGGCGAGGGTGCCGGGGGTCGCGGCGGCCGTCGCCAGGGCGACGGCGGAGGTGAGGCCGATCGCCGGATGCGGGGCGTGCATGGAGACCATGCGCACGGCCACGTCGTACTGGTCCTGAGTGACCCGCGGGCCGTGAGTGGTGCGATATGTTACGGGCCCGCCGACGACACCGACCTTGGGCACCGCATGGCTGACCGGGGCGTCCTCGCGGACCAGCCCCATCGCGAGCGCCGCCGTGCGGCGCAGCACGGTGAGCGCGGGCACCACGGCGGCGAACGCGGCCGGGGACTCGGAGCCGTCGAGGCCGAACGCCTTGGCGTCGAAGAGCGCGGCGGGCGCGCCCGCGTCCACGAGCGAGGCTTCGACGGGGCCGTCCGGCCCGGTCAGAGTGTCCAGGGGGCGGCCGGTGGGCAGGGCGCGGCCGGTGGTGGAACCCGCCGGGTCCTGGAACCCCAGCAGCACCGGCACCCCGAGCGCGTCGGTGCCGGGCACCACGGCGGTGCCCTCGTCGGGCGCGGTCAGGCCGGGGGTGGGGATGGTGCCGGTGAGGCGGGCCCCGGTGTTCACATTGAGCATGCGGACGGTGGTGGTGTCCGAGGTGATCGGCACCAGACCGCGGTGGACGGCGTACAGCGCGACCGCGGTGGCGCAGTTGCCGCAGTTGCTGGTCCACTCCACCCGCTCATCGCCGATGCCCACCTGCGCGAAGGCGTAGGAGACATCGACGCCCGCCACGTCCGACGTCTGGACGATCGCGGCCTTGGAGGTGGTGGAGGAGGCGCCGCCCACGCCATCGATCTGACGGGGGTCGGCCGCGTTGAAGGCGGCGAGCAGCAGGGTGTCGGCATCCACTCCGGTGGCCACCACATCGTGGTGGTCGAAGATCCAGCACTTGCTGGTACCCCCGCGGATCATCTCGCCCTGCAGACGCAACACAACGGACTCCCCACGGCCGTGGAATCGACACTCCGCCGACGGCTCCTCCGCGGGCGGTGGCATCTACGGTGTGTTACGGCAGCGTGAAGTACAATCTCGGAAATCTGCAGGGGTATTAAGCAGAACTGAACGCTGGAGGTGATGCCGTGCTGGACGTCCGGCGCATTCTGCTCTTCGCCGAGGTGGCCCGGCGCGGCTCCATGACGGCCACCGCCCGCGCCCTGAACTACACGCCATCAGCGGTGTCACAGCAGATCAGCCGACTGGAGACGGAGGCCGGCCAGCCGCTGCTGGACCGCCACGCACGGGGTGTCACCCTCACCGACGCCGGGCGCGCCCTCGCCGACCGGGGGGAGCGGATCGCCCGTGAGCTGAAGGCCGCGGAGAGTGAGCTCGCCGACTTCGCGGGACTCCGCGCGGGCACTCTGCGCATCGGCACCTTCCCCACCGTCGGCGCCTCGCTGCTGCCGCCCGCCGTCATCGCCTTCCGCGACACCCACCCGGACGTACGGCTCACCGTGCGCAGCGCCCGTATCGCGGGCCTGTGGTCGATGCTGGAGAGCCGGGAGATCGAGATGTCGCTGATGTGGGACTACGACTGGTGCCGGATCGACCGCGAGGACGTGGACATCACCCCGCTCCTCGACGATCCGCCCGCCCTCCTGGTCGGTGACCGCCACCCGCTGGCCACCCGTACCGACGCCACGCTCGCCGATCTCGCCGACGATCCGTGGATCACCCGTGCCGACCGCCATCCGGTGGCCGAGGCCCTGGTGCGCAGTTGCCGGGCGGTGGGCTTCGAACCGCAGATCGCCTATGAGGCACACGACTACCAGGAGGCGCAAGGCCTGGTGGCCGCCGGTCTGGGCGTGGCGCTGGCCCCGACCCTGGCCCTGGAGGGCATTCGCCCGGGCGTCAGTGTGCTGCCCCTGCGGCCGCCCGCACCGGTGCGCCGGATCCTGCTCGTGCGCATGGCCGACCACGCCCTCACCCCCGCCGCCGGGGCGTTCCTCGGTTCGCTGCGCGAGAGCGCCGCGGCCCGGCGGACCGACGCGATGGACATGGGCGGGCGAGCGGCGGTGCCGGATCCCCGATCCGGCTCATGACGGGCTCAGCTCATGACGGGCTCAGCTCATGGCGGCTCAGCTCATGACGGGCTCTCACAGCGAGGAGATCACCCGCCCGCGGTCCTCCATGGCCCGGCGGGCCAGTCGGGAGGCGGGCGCGAGGCGGTCGTACTCATGGATGGCCCCGCTGTGCAGATGCAGTTCGGTGGGGATGTCGGCGTCGGCGAGCCGCTGGGCGTAGGTGACGGCCTCCGCGCGGAAGATGTCGAGCTCCCCGACCTCGACATAGGCCGGTGCCAGGCCCTCGACGGTGGCGACGCGCGCGGGCGCCACCTGCGGCGGGACGTCGTCGGTGCCGAACGCAGCGCCCAGCAGGGCATGCCAGCCGGTCCAGTTGTCGTCCCAGGTCCAGGCCACATAGGGGGTCAGCCGGGGATCCGGGGTGAGCGTGCGGTCGTCCAGCATGGGATACAGCAGGGCCTGGTGGGCGAGCGGAACGCCCCGGTCACGGGCGAGGACCGCCACTCCGGCGGCGAGCCCACCCCCGGCGCTGTCGCCCATGACGGCGATCCGGCGGGGGTCGACCCTCAGCTCGGGCGCCTGGTCGCCCAGCCAGGTCAGCGCGGCGAACACATCCTCCACGGGGCCGGTGCCGGTGGCAGCGTCGGGGGCCAGACGGTAGTCCACGGACAGAAACGGTACCCCGGTGGCCTGGACATACCCGGCGACCACGGAGTCGTAGAGATCGACACTTCCGGCGATCATCCCTCCGCCATGGGCGTAGACGACCGCGGAACCCGGCGCGGACTCGGCCTTCTCGTACCAGCGGACGAGGATCTCCGCCCCGTCCGCGGACCGCACCTTGTGCGAGGACGCCTTCACCAGCGGATAGCCGGACGGGTACGCCGGGAGCAGCGAGGCCATCCACCGCATCGAGGCCATGCCCCTGGCGCGCAGCGTCCGCCAGTCATCGCGATCGGGCGGGGGAGTGGGGTCGCTCTGTTCGGCGAGGGCCTGGAGAACCGCGGCGAGCTCAGGGTCGAGGGTGAAGGCCATGGTCGACTCCGTTCGAGGACGGCGGGGCCGCTGCCCCAACTGTCCTCACAGACTGCCGAGTTGCGCTCGAGGCCCGGTACAGAGGCCGGGCGAACGGGACGAAGACGACTCAGGGGCGAGGGCACTCAGGGCGAAGACGCCTCAGGGGCGGGCGCCCGTTCGCTGCGGTGCGCCCGCCCCTGACCCTCGGCTCTCCCGACCCTCGCCTTCCCCGCCTCCGCTTCCGTACGCCTGGGAAACGCGAGCCAAGCACCGGTGCCCCGGCCGGAACGAGTCCGGCCGGGGCACCGCGCTGTCGCCTCACGGGGCTTGTGGATCAGTCCCGCTGGGCGTCCTTGGGAAGCTGGCGCCACTTCACCTCGGTGGTGGTGTCGTACGTCCAGTCGAGCATCTTCTTCGCGTCCGGGTAGCGGTCCGCGTCGTTGAGGATGACTCCCACGACCGTCTTGTCACCGCGCTTGGCGGCGAACACCAGGCAGGGACCGGCCGGGGTGGTGGTCCCGGTCTTGACGCCGATCGCGCCCTGGTACGAACCCAGCAACTGGTTGGTGTTGTCCCAGGAGTAGTACCGGGTGTTGCCGTTGGCCGCCGGTGCCTCCTGCTTGGTGGACACCGACTTGACAACCGTGTCGAACGTCGCGTTGTCCATGGCGCGCCGGGTCAGCTGCGCCAGGTCATGCGGCGTCGAGTAGTTGTCGGCGTCGGCCGAGACACCGTCGAAGGAGTCGTACTTGGTGTTGGTCAGCCCCAAGTCCTGCGCCTTGGCGTTCATCTTGGAGATGAACGACTTGGTCCGCTCGGCGGTGGTGTCGCCGGTGCCGAACGTGTCGGCCAGCGCCATCGCCGCGTCGCAGCCCGACGGCAGCATCAACCCGTACAGCAGCTGGTTGACGGTGAGTTTGTCACCGGTCTGCAGGTCCGCCGTGCTGGCACCGGACTTGGTCACATAGTCGCGGTACTCCTGCTTGATGGTGACCTGCTTGTTGAGGTCCAGGCCTCGGGTCTCGAGCACCACGAGGGCAGTCATGATCTTTGTGGTGCTCGCCATCGGACGCTTGGTGTCGGCGTCCTTGGCCATCAGCTCCTTGTTGGAACCGGTGTCGAGCAGGTACGCGCCCTTGGCGCTGACCTCCGGTGGCGGTTCGGCCGAAGCCTGGGCCATTGCCACCGGGACCGCGATCGCTACGGCCACCGTGGACGCGACCGCCGCGACTCTCCAGCGGCGGGTCACGGTTCCACGACGTTTATGCATTCGCCCTCCGTTTCGCTTGTTGAGGTGTGTTTCGGGCGAGCGCATCGTCTCACCAGGCGAAAATTGGCCATGCTTCGGGGTGGCGGACACGCGGGCCCTCTGGGGAAACAACTAGTGTCCGGACCAGCGCTGTTGACCCGATGGCGGATCCGGGGCGGCCACCTGCGGCCCGTAGCGCGCGCCCACTGATCCGCGATCTGCCACACTCAGGGTGTGAACCCGCTGGGCGAGGCCGGAGCGACCGTCATCTGCACCGGACGCAGCAGCGTGTCGGGCAGGGGCGGCTCGGACTACGACCGGCCGGAGACGATCGAGGAGACGGCCGAGCTCGTCACACGGCTCGGTGGCACCGGTATCGCCGTACGGACCGACCACCTCGACTCCGGGCAGGTCGGGCGGCTGGCCGAGCGCATCCGCCACGATCACGGTGGCATTGATGTGCTCGTCAACGACATCTGGGGCGCCGAGCGGCTCAAGGGCGGGCCCGCCGACTGGAATACCCCGATCTGGGAGCACGGCATCGAGGACGGACTGCGCATCCTCCGGCTCGGGCTGGACACCCATCTGATCACCTCGCACCACCTGCTGCCACTGCTGATCGGCAAGCCGGGTGGGCTGCTCGTGGAGATGACCGACGGCACCGCCGCGTACAATGCCGGGCGATACCGCATCTCGGTCTTCTACGACCTGGTGAAGACCGCAGTGAACCGGCTGGCCTTCTCCCAGGGCCACGAGCTGGCGCCGCACGGGGCGACGGCCGTCGCCATCACACCGGGGTGGCTGCGCTCGGAGATGATGCTGGAGGCGTACGGGGTCGGCGAGGGCAACTGGCGCGACGCGTTGCTCCCGGACCGTGGCGAGGGCCGCCCGACCGCCCCCGAAGCCTTCGCGTCCTCCGAGTCACCGCGCTACGTCGGCCGCGCCATCGCCGCCCTGGCCTCCGACCCCGGCCGGGCGAGGTGGAACCAGCGATCGGTGAGCTCCGCCGAGCTCGCCCGGGAGTACGGATTCACCGACACCGACGGCTCGCGGCCCGACAGCTGGTCCACGACCTGAAACGGCCGAGGCCGGGCCGCGGCCTCCCTGGGTTGGAGTGCGGCCTCCCCCGCCGAGGGGCGGCCGCCCCACCAACCGCCCCTCCGCTCGGTGCCGGGCCGCTCAGCGGGGGTGGGCGGTCGCGCAGCGTACGCAGGTGGTCGCCGTGGGGCGGGCCTCCAGACGTTCCGCCGGGATCGGCTCGCCGCACACATCGCACCGCCCGTAGTCGTCGCGGTCCAGCCGTTCCAGCGCCTCGTCCAGGGCGGTCAGATGATCGCGGGCCTGGGCCAGCAAGGCGGCGACATGGGCTCGCTCGAAGGCGGTGCTCGACCCCTCCGGGTCGTGCTCGTCATCCACCGCCACCAGGGCGTTCGACGCTACGATCGCGTCGAATTCACGGTTCAGGGCGGCGATCCGCGTGCCGGTTTCGGCACGCTCGGCGGCCAGCCGTTCGCGGATGGCCTCGCGCTCGGCCGGAGAGAAAGCGGCACCGCCGGATGAATCGCTCATGCCCGGCATAACCCCGGCGCGCCCGGTCCGCATTCCGGTTGCCGGTCTTCCCCTGGGGTCTTGACGTCTCCTGGGCCCGATGCAATGGATGGGAGCGCTCCCAAATCTGCCGTACGTCCACCGTACGGACGCCATCACGCGCTCACTCCTTGGAGTCATGATGAGACGGAAGAGATCCTTGGCCGCCTTACTGGCCCTCTTGGTCAGCCTCTTCGGGATCGCGGGTCTCGGCCGGACCGCCCATGCCGAGCCGGCCCGCCCGCAGGCCCCCGTGGCCGCGGGCCTGCACATCAGCGACGGCCGCCTGCTGGAGGGCAACGGCAACGACTTCGTCATGCGCGGTGTCAACCACGCCTACACCTGGTATCCGGGCGAGACGCAGTCGCTGGCCGACATCAAGGCCCTGGGCGCCAACACCGTCCGGGTCGTCCTCTCCAACGGCCACCGCTGGACCAGGAACAGCCCCGAGGACGTGGCCGCCATCATCGCCCAGTGCAAGGCCAACCGGCTCATCTGCGTACTGGAAGTGCACGACACCACCGGCTACGGCGAAGATGCCGCGGCCGCCACGCTCGACCAGGCGGCCGACTACTGGATCGGCCTCAAGAGCGTGCTCACCGGCCAGGAGAACTACGTCATCATCAACATCGGCAACGAACCGTGGGGCAACACCGACCCGGCCGGCTGGACCGCCCCCACCGTCGCCGCCGTCCAGAAGCTGCGCAACGCCGGGTTCCAGCACACCATCATGGTGGACGCCCCCAACTGGGGGCAGGACCTGCAGAACGTGATGCGCACCAACGCGCGGACCGTCTACGAAGCCGACTCCACCGGCAACCTGATCTTCTCGATCCACATGTACAGCGTCTATGACACGGCGCAGGAGATCACCGACTATCTGAACGCCTTCGTGGGCGCCGAACTGCCCATCCTCATCGGTGAGTTCGGCGGCCCCGCCGACCAGTGGGGCGATCCGGACGAGAACACCATGATGGCCACCGCCCAGCGGCTGAAGCTGGGCTATCTGGCCTGGTCCTGGAGCGGCAACACCGATCCCATCCTCGACCTGGCCACCGACTTCGACCCGGCCAGGCTCACCGACTGGGGCAAGCGCGTCTTCAACGGCCCCGACGGCATCGCCGAGACCTCCCGCGAGGCCACCATCTACGGCGGCGGCTCCGGCACCGGCTGCTCGGTCGGCTACCGGGTGGCGGGCGAATGGGGCGGTGGCTTCCAGGGGGAGATCACCATCCGTAACACCGGCACCGCCGCCCTCACCGGCTGGACGCTGGGGTTCAGCTTCGCCAACGGCCAGACCATCACCAACATGTGGGGAGGAACGCCGCGGCAGAATGGCGCCGCGGTGACCATCACCCCCGCCTCGTACACCGCCACCATCCCCGCCCGTGGCTCGGTCACCCTCGGCTTCACCGCGGGTAAGGGCGCCACCAACGCCGCGCCGACCGCCTTCACTCTCAACGGCGGCGCCTGCGCCACCGGCTAGCACCGGCCAGTACCGTGAACAGCACCGGAATGCGGGGCGATGGTGAAATGTTAAACTAACTACGCACCCCGTGCCCGGCGCCGGCCAGATCCCCCCGTGCTGGCCGGCGCCGTTCCCATCGGCGCGGGGATCGGCGCGAGGGCTCAGTGCAGGGACTCCACCGCGTCCCGGCTGAACGGGGTGAGCTCGCTCACCCGGCCGTTCAGGACCTTGTCGGCCCACTCGGGGTCGGCGAGCAGTGCGCGGCCGACCGCGACGAGGTCGAATTCGTCCCGCTCCAGGGGCTCCAGGAGCCGGTCGATGGACTCCACGGCCGCGTTGGCGCCGGAGAGGGAGCCGGGCTGGAAGACGCTGTCCAGACCGACCGAGCCGACGGTGATCACCGGCTTGCCGGTGACCTTCTTCGTCCATCCGGCGATGTTCAGATCCGACCCCGTGTCGGGGAACTCCGGCTGCCAGTAGCGCCGCCCGGAGGCGTGGAACGCGTCGACCCCGGCCTCCGCCAGGGGCGTGAGCACGGTTTCCAGCTCCTCGGGGTTCTCGGCGAGCCGGACGTCGTAGTTGTTGGACTTCCACTGGGAGAACCGGAGGACGACGGGGAAGTCGGGCGCGACCCGCTCGCGGATGGCGGCCACGAGGTCGGCGGCGAACGTGGTCCGGGAGGCCGGATCGCCACCGTAGGTGTCGGTGCGCCGGTTGGTGCGCTCCCAGAGGAACTGGTCGATGAGATAGCCGTGCGCGCCGTGCAGCTCCACACCGTCGAAGCCGATCTCCTCGGCCGCCCGCGCGGCCTTCGCGAAGGCGCCGATGACGTCGTCGATGTCGGTCAGGGTCATCGTCTCGCCCGCTCCGGGCGTGCCGTCCAGCGAGATCCCGGACGGGCCCACGGACGGGGCGTCGGGGAACGGCGGCGCTCCCGCGGTGCGCTGTATGCCCACGTGCCAGAGCTGGGGCATGATCGCGCCGCCGTGGGTGTGCACGGCGTCAACCACCTTTTGCCAACCGGCCAGTTGCTCCTCGCCGTGGAAGCGGGGAACGCCGTCGATATAACCGGCGGACCGGTGGTCGACGGTGGTGCCCTCGGTGATGATCAGGCCGGTCCCCGCCGCCGCCCGGCGCGCGTAGTACGCGGCGACGTCCGCACCGGGAATGCCATCGGGGGAGTGTCCACGGGTCATGGGGGCCATGGCGATCCGGTTCGGCAGCTTGGCCGAACCCAGTGTGAACGGGCGGGACAGTGCCGTGGTCAGGCGGGTGTTCACCGTGTCGCTCTCCAGACGTGTCGTTGCGAGGAGGCTTCCCCCGGAGCCAAAAGTGTGAGTCTGAAAGGTACAGTTTTCACGGCGTAAACTGCAACTGTATCGATTGCTTTTTAGGTGAGGGCGGAACGGCACCGTCGAGTAGGCTGTGCCCCGATCTGTGGGCGGAGGTGGAGAAGGTGCTGGACATCCGGTTCTCCCGCGCGCTCCAGGTGATGCTGTTCCTCGCCGTGGCCGCCGAGAACGGGTCCGGGCCGCTGAGCTCCGCCGACTTGGCCCACAGACTGAACGCCAACCCGAGCCTGGTCCGGAAGCTCCTCGTCCCGCTGACGGACGAGGGGCTGGTCGTCTGCGTCAAGGGCCGTACCGGCGGGGCGCGGCTGGGTCGGCCGGCCGGCCGGATCACCCTGGCCGAGATCTATCGCTGTGCCGTCGGCGACAAGCCCCTGTTCGCCCCCTCGCCGGTGGTGGAGCCCGTGTGCTCGGTGACCGCGCACGGCGGTGAGTATTTCGCCGCGCTCACCGCCGAGGCCGAGGAGGCGGTCCTCGAATCGCTGGGCGACCGCACGCTCGCGGACAGCGTGGGCGAACTGCGCCGCCTCTGCACCGGCCACGCCCGGCAGGACTGATCCGGGCCCGGCCCGGTGTTCATCCGCCGCGTGGCCAGGAGCGCCAGGCGTGCCGTCTCATGAGGTCGGCTCCGTCCCCGCGATCACCGCGGGCGGCTTCCGGACCGGCCATGAAGCCGGCCACGCGACGTCGTCGATCGCGAGCCACGGCGCGACGGCCACGGCCGTGGGCGTCAGCCCGGTGAACGCCTTGACCTCGCGGTGGAGGTGGGACTGGTCGACGTAGCCACTCTCGCCGGCCACCCCGGCGGCGGTGTGACCCGCCGCGAGAAGGTGGGCCGCGTGGTCGAACCGCACCAGTCGAGCGGCGTGTTTGGGCGCGATGCCGAGCTGGGACCGGAAGCGGGCCGACAGACGCTTGCGGCTCCAGCCGACCTCCTCCGCCAGGCGCTCGACCCGCACCCGCCCCCGGCCGGTGAGCGTCCGCCGCCAGGCGTGGGCGACCTCCGGGGCGACGGGCGGGCGAGTGCCCAGCCAACGGCCCAGGATGTCCACCGCGATCGCGAACCGCTCGTCCCACGACGCGGCGGCACGCAGCCTGTCCTCGGCTCGCCCGGCGCCGGGACCCCAGAGCTCATCGAGCGATGCCACCGTCCCGCCGAGTTCGGTCGACGGGCCGAACACCGCGGCCGCCGCGACCGGCTCCAGCCGGATCTGCAGGCACTCGCCCACCCGCCCGCCCGTCCGGACATCGCCGGGGTGGAGCCCGATGACCACACTTCCGTGCCCGTGCCGGCCGTGTGCGCGGTAGGCGAAGCCCTCTTCCTCGCTCAGGTCGACCAGCAGGGTGACGGACGGGTGCGCGACCATGGCGATGTCCACCGGCGCGGGGACGCGTTGGCGGAACCCGGCCATGCTGACCCCCGGCAGCCGATCTGACGGGCGCGGGACCGCGACGTCCACCGACGCCCAGTCGAATGGTGTCCCTCCCGGCATCACGCGACCAGTCTAGGTCTCAGGGCGTCACGGGCGGGGTGTCAACGCCCGTTGCCGCGAAGCCCAGCAGCAGGGTGCCGGTCGCCTCGGGCTCCTCGAACATGGGCACGTGTCCGACGCCGGGCAGCAGCTCGACCCGCGCGTTCGGCACCGCGTCGTACCGGTGCGCCGAAGAGGGCTCCCAACGGGGGTCGGCGGCACCGAAGATCACCAGTACGGGGACGTCGAGGGTGGCCAGACGCTCGGGCACGCTCCGCTCGGTGATGTACGCGGTGTTCCGGCGCAGCAAGGTCCTGAGCGCGGGGTAGCTGATGCTCCGCATGTCGGCCACCACGTCGTCGGGTACGTCCACCGGGCGGGCGCACGTCGCGCTGATTCCCCTCCGGATCGTCGCGTCCGAACGCCTCGGCCACAACAGCGGGCCGAGGGGCGGCGCCATCAGCGCCCGAAGGAGGACCGGCTGCGGCAGGAGGGCGTCAAGACTCGGGCCGCTGCTGATCAGCGCCAGCGATCTCACCAGGTCGGGACGGTGTTCGGCGAGCGCGGTGGCGGCGTAGCCACCGCTGGAGTGCCCGACCGCGACCACGGGAGGCAGCCCGAGACCGTCGAGCAGCGCCGCCATCTGACCCGCCTGGGCGGGCACGTCGTACGACGCCGCGGGCGGGGACTGGCCGCAGCCCGGGAGATCGACCCGGATGACGTGATGGCGGCGGGCGAGTGCCGGGACCACCGGGCCCCAGAAGCCGCCCGAGGCCCCCGATCCATGGATGAGCAACAGTGGTGGCCCCTGCCGAGGGCCGTCGTGGACCACATGCATCCCGTGCGAGAGCTCAACGGTGTGTTCACTCATGCAGGGATGGTGCAGGAGCGGCCGGCTGCCGGTCTTGTACATATGTCGTCGTGGCCGTGACAGCCGCGACCGGTATCGAGTACCGGGCTACCGCAGCCCCGGATCCGGCGGCGGAGCCACAACCGCCACTGCCGATGTCACACGCGACGAGGAGCCTGCCGACATCCTCCGGACGGAACAGGCCACCGCAGGCCTGGGCGACGGATATCAGCCCGGCGTCGGCGGTCGGCTTCGGAGCCTCGGATTCGTCGCCGCCGCTGCCACAGCCGGGGACGGCACCCTACAAGGCCGGAAGGCCATCGCCCCCGTCCGGCTCGGACATGGCCGCGCGGCGCAGATGTTCGGCGAGTGCCGCGGTGGCGGTGGATGAGGTCCGGGCCTTCGTGCCCCAGGCCAGGAGATGACGGCGGCGTGCCCACGGATCGCGGAGGTCGCACACGTCGAGCGGATGGTACGGGGCGATGGCACGGCGTGGCACGACGGCGAGTCCGACCCCGGCGGCCGCGAGGGAGACCAGGGTGTTGAGGTGGGCGACGGTGGTGCGGTAGCGCACCGCCGGAGCGTGCGGTCCGAGGTTCTTCTCGATCGAGCGGCGCAGCGAGGAACCGGAGTCGAGCCCCACGAGCGGATGCTCGGCCACCTCGCTGTAGGTCACCTCGGTGCGCCCCGCGAGGATCCCGCCGCACTGGCCGATCACCACCAGCGAGTCGTCGCCGAGGGGCTCCATGGTGAGACCGCAGTCGCGGGCCTCGCGGTCGAGGACGACGCCCAGGTCCGCCTCGCCGTCGGCGAGCATCCGCACGGTCCGTGGGGTGCGGCTCTCGGACACCTCGACGTCGACGTCCGGGTGTGCGCGGAGGAACGAGACCAGGGCCCGTGGCACCAGCCGGTGCATCGCGGAGCCACCGCCCAGCAGGGTCAGCGGGGCGGTCGGCGGCCGGGCGTAGCTCGCCACGGCGCTCTCCAGGCGCGCCGTCTGGTCGAGCACGTCCCGTGCGTGGCGGGCCAGTGCCGTTCCCGCCGGGGTGGGGCGCACGCCCCGCCGTCCGCGGATCAGCAGGTCCACGCCCGCGTGATGCTCGAGCGAGCGCACCCGCGCACTGGCCGACGGGAGGCTCAGATGCATCCGGCGAGCGCCCGCCGTGATCGAGCCCTCCGCCACGATGTGAAGGAAGAGCCGCAGGTCGTCCAGGTCATACCGCACCCTGATGAGCCTAAGGCAGAGCCTTGGGCCGGCTACGCGGATCACGCATTGTGGGCCCACGGGCCATGGGGCGATGCTCGGCGGATGTCGGAGACAGTGCTTGTTCTGCTGGCGGGTGTGGCCGCCGGGGCGTTGAACGCCATCGGGGGCGGTGGCACGTTCGTGGCGCTCCCCGCCCTGGTGGCGGCCGGCCTGTCCCCCGTGACGGCGAACGCGTCCTCGACCGTGGCGCTCGTCCCCGGGAGCGTGGCGAGCGCGTGGGTGTACCGGCGCGATCTGGCCCCGGTCGGGGACACGTCCACGCGGGCCCTGACGGCGGTCAGTGTGATCGGTGGCGGGCTCGGTGCCGGTCTGCTGCTGGCGCTGCCCGCGGTGTCGTTCGACGCCGCGGTGCCCTGGCTGCTCGCCTTCGCCACGGTGGTCCTCGCCTTCGGGCGCCGCGTCTCCCGCGCGGTGAGCGAGGCGAGGGGCCATGCGGTCGGCATGAGCCCCCGGGCCGTCCTGGCCGGCCAGTTCCTCCTCGCCGTGTACGGCGGATACTTCGGCGGTGCCGTAGGCATCATGATGCTGGCCGTGTGGAGCATCGGCCTCGGCCTCGACACCTCGACCGGCAACCCGATGCGGGTCGTCCAGATCACGGCCATCTACCTCAGCGCGACCGGGCTGTTCCTTCTCGCCTCGGACGCGCTGGGCGCACCGCGTCTGCTCGCCGCCATGCTCGTCGGGGCGGTGGCCGGTGGTGTGGCCGGAGCGCGGATCGCCCGCCGTCTGCCCGCGTGGCTGCTGCGGGGCGTCATTCTGACCACCGCCGTGACCATGACGGTCCTGTATTTCCTGCGTGGCTGAGGACTTGACCGACCGCGTTACGACATCGTGTCGGCCACCACCGACGCCGCGTCCGCGATCAGCTTGTTGTCGAACGGGGTGTCCTTGTCACCGCGGTACGACATGATCGCCATGACGAGGGGAGCGGCGTCGGGCCGCCACACCACGGCGATGTCGTTGCGGGCGCCGTAGTAGCTGCCGCTTCCGGTCTTGTCGCCGACCTGCCAGCCCTTGGGCATTCCGGCCCTGATGAGCTCGTCCCCGGTGGTGTTGGTCCGCAGCCACTTCGTGAGCTGCGCGCGCTCTCCCTCGCCGAGGACATCGCCGAGGACGAACGCGCGCAGGTCCTTGGCCATCGCCCGCGGGGTGGTGGTGTCATGTGTCTCGCCAGGTACCCATCGGCTCAACTCCGGCTCGTGACGCTCCATTTGGATGACGTCGTCACCCAGCTTCTCGAGGATGGCGTCGAGGCCCTTGGGTCCGCCGAGCTGGTCGAAGAGCAGATTGGCCGCGGTGTTGTCGCTGTAGCGGACGGCGGCGTCGCACAGCGCGCTCAGGCTCATCCCGGTGTCCACGTGCTTCTCGGTCACGGGGGAGTTGTCGACCAGGTCGTCCTTGGAGTACCGGATCACCCGGTCCAGCCCGCTCAGCTTGTACTTCCGCAGCACGGCACCGGCCTCCAGCGCCTTGAACGTGGAGGCGAACGCGAACCGTTCGCCATCGCGGTACGCCACCTCGTGTCCGGTGCCGGTGTCGATCGCGTAGACCCCCAGGTGCGCGTCGTAGGAGCGCTCCAGCTTCTTGAACGCGCCGGTGACCGCCTTCGTGTCCGCGCCCGTGCTCGCCGTACTCGCCCTCTCGGCGGAGATGGACGAGGAACTCGACGGCTCCGACGCGTCGGAGGAATCCCCTTCGCTACAGGCCGTCAGCGGGACGAGCAGCGCGAGCGTGGCGAGCGCGCTGACAGCGGTGTGCCGGGCACGGGTGAATCGCATGGTCCGAACCTCCGGTTGGGTCCCCGTCGCGCGGGGCGCACACGGGATGGAATGACCGGGCCCCGCCTCCGGGGCGTGGTCATGGCGTTGGGATCACCCTCGCCGTCGGGCGGCTATGCGGTCCAATACGCTCATGCGCTTCTTCATGCCGATCTGGCATAGAGTGCGGCTGTGGATCTGGTGGGAGTGTGCCGGGCGTTCGTCAGCGTGAGCGAGCGGGGAAGTTTCACCGTCGGGGCGGCCGCCGCCCGGATGTCGCAGTCGGTGGCCAGCCGTCGCGTGGCCGCCCTGGAGGAGCGCTTCGGGGAGCAGCTCTTCGAGCGCACCTCGCGGCGGGCCGTCCTCACCCCGTTCGGGCGGGAGATGCTGCCGGTGGCCAGACAGCTCGTACAGGCGGCCGATGTGCTGCTGCACGAGGCGGAGGCGGCCAAGCGCAAGCCGTGGCGGCTCGCGGTGCCCGGCATCTGCTCCACGGCCGGACTCGCCCACCTCGTCGCCGAGGCGCGAGGGCACGGCGTCACCCTCGATCTCCGCGTGGCGGCGCCCGCGCGGCGCCTGGAGCTCATCCACGCACAGCAGGTGCGGGCCGCCCTGCTCGCGGTGCCCGCGGACGAGGCCACGTGGTCGGTGCCGCTCGGGCTCGCCGGAGTGCGGGATCCCGGTGTGCGGCGGGTCTATCTGGAGACGTTGCGCGTCGGCCGGTCCGCTCGGGGCCCGGCCCGCCGGATATGGATCCAGCCGGAGGACGATGTGCCGCACATCCGCGACCCGCTCACCCGGCTGCGCGACGCGGTCGGTCTGCGGCCCGCGCAGCTCGTGGCCGCCGCCGATCTGACGACCGCCGCCGCCGAAGTCCTCTGCACCAGCGACCTGTTGCTGTGCTCTCCCGCCCAGGCGGAAGAACTCGCCCTGAAGTGGCGGCCGATTGGTGAGATCGCGCTCAGCCGGGGGTTCGCCCTCGCCGCCGCCGCGGACGGCAATCCCCAGCACCTCGAAGGGCGCCTGGGTGGCGCCATCGCCCGCTGCCTCGGCGCGGGGGCCGAGGAATCTCGCACACTGGCGGGCACCGTGGAAGGAGCCGGGGCATGAGCACCGAGGCACTGCTGAGCGATCTGCGCGGACAGTTGCGCGACGGCGGTCTGCACGGCTGTCTGCTCGTACGGGACCTCCACACGGGGGACGAGGTGGGGATCGACCCGGACACCCAGCTGCCCTCCGCCTCCCTGGTCAAGGTCCCGCTCGCACTGGCCACGCTGGAGCGCGTCCGGCGTGGCGAACTCGACGGAGCCACGATGCTCGATGTGCCACCAGGGCGGATCACCACGCCCGGTCCCACCGGGCTGAGCCGGTTCCGCCACCCCGTCCGGATCGCGGTCGACGATCTGCTCTATCTGAGCACCTGTGTGAGCGACGGAACGGCGGCCGACGCGCTGTTCGACCTCACCCCGCCCGCCCAGGTGGCCGAGATCCTCCATGAGCTCGGGCTGCGTGGCATCACCGTCCGGCACGGTATGCGCGAACTGAGCGAAACCCCCGTGGAGCGCTTCGATGCCGCACAGGTGCATCTCGCCCACGCCCTCGCCATCGACGCCGGCACCAGCGGCCGCGGCCATCGGGTGCCGCAACTCGACACCACCCGAGCCAACACCGGCAGCGCACGCGCCTGGGTGGAACTGCTCCAGGCCCTGTGGACACCGTCGAAAATCCACCCCGAAGTGGCGCTGCGCGTACGCGACCTCATGGCCCACAACGTGCTGCGGCACCGACTCGCCCCGGACTTCAGCTCCGACGCCACCACCTGGTCCTCCAAGACCGGCACCCTCCTCAACCTCCGCCATGAGATCGGGATCGTCGAGCACTCCGACGGCCAGGTGTTCGCCGTCGCCGCGCTCACCGAGTCGCTGGTGCCCGCCAATGTCCAGCCCGGCGCCGAGGCCCTGATGGCGCAGGTGGCCCGCACTCTGCGGGACCACCTCCGGCAGCTCTAGGGCCCTTCTGACGGAGGGCGGCGACCGGCCCGGGGCGGCCGGTCACCGGCCATGGCCCACCACGGTCAGAGAGTGCGGCCGAAGAGGTCGAGCAGGGCCGCCCAGTGGCGTTCGGCGGCCTCGGCGTCGTAGGCGGAGGTGTCGGCCTGGGTGTAGCCGTGCTGAGCGCCCGGGTAGACCTCGGTGCGGTGGCGGACACCGGCCTCGTTGAGGGCCTTGTCCAGGCGCTCGATCTGCTCGGGGGGAAGGGCGTGGTCCTGGTCCGCGTGTCCGAAGTACAGCTCGGCGGTGACCTGTCCGGCCACCGTGTGCGGGCTGTCCGGCGCCTCCGTGGCCAGGAAGGCACCGTGGAAACCGGCCGCCGCGGCGACACGACCGGGGTGTGTTCCGGCGGTCCGCAGGGCAAGACCGGCGCCCAGGCAGTAGCCGGTGATGCCCACGGGCCCGTCGGTGGCCTGCGCGCAGGAGGCCAGCCAGTCGAGATAGGTGCCGGCGTCGCGCATGGCACGCTCGGGGGTGAGCTCCTGCGCCATCGGGGCGATGTGCTCGAAGACCGCCGAACGCGCCGTCGGGTCGAGGAACTCGGGCAAGTCCACCACGGGAGCGCGCCCGTGGCGGTAGAACACGTTGGGCACCAGCACGGTGTAACCGGCCGCGGCCAGCCGGTCGGCCATCCCGCGCAGATGGGGCCGGAGGCCGAACGCGTCCATGTACAGCAGAACGGCCGGGTGGCGGTCGGTGTCGTCGGGGTGGACCAAGTAGGCATCGGCGATGCCGTCCTGGGTGGGGATGTCCACGGCTGTTCCGCGCACTGCGGCCATGTGGGGGGTTCCTTTCCTCGATGCGTACCGGACGGCGCGCGAGCACCGCCGAGCAAGATCTCCGGCCTCTCCGGCGGATTGTGCCACTCGCCGCCGGCGCGTCGGACGCCACGCTCGCCGATGGCCGATTCGCTCCCTCCCCGGAAGCGCCACTCGGGCAGAGCGGGTCCGCTGCCGGGGCTTCGCCCCCGGACCCCGGGGTCCGGGGGCGAAGCCCCGCTGTCCAGCCCCTCAGGGGGCACCTCCCAGCGGTGAACAGCCCGCCGCAGGCGTCAAGATCCGCCGGTCGGCCCCTAGAGGCACCCCTCGGGCAGGGCGGCCCCACCGGCGCAGACGTGTCCGATCGCCGCGGCGATCGAATAGCAGTCGAAGAGCGCCGAATGCTCCTTGCCGGCCGCGGGTTTGGGCAGGCCGAGCGCTTCCCACAGCCGACCGGAATTGGCCGGGGCCGTTGTCGGCGCGATGGTGTTCAGCCATGGCCGGATGTTCAGGAAGGGGGTGGTGAGAAAGCCGTTCTTGACCTCCTCGCCGCGGGCCCGGGCCCATCCCACGTTCTCCCCGAGGACGACCATGTCATTGCCGTAGGAGAGGGCGGACTGCCCCCGGCAGAAGGCCAGGAAGTCGCCGATCGCCTCGGCGGGGGCGACTCCCTCGCGGTCCACGGTCCGCTGGTCGATGCCTGTGAGGCCGGTGAAGAACGGCGACAGCCGAGGATTGACCACCGGTCTGACCAGCGCTTCGTATTCCTCGACAACGGAGTGGGCGGCGGGGGAGGAGCCGGTGCTGATGCGCAGCGCGCCGATCTGGACGATTTCGCGAAGCTGCCCCGGTTCCGACCAGTCCTGCTCGAGCGCTCCCGGCCATGTGGTGAACTCAAGGTCGAACACGACAAACGTCGACAAACGGTCTCTCCTCGAAATGCAATGGGGGCGAATGAACCGTACGAGTCGCCGCACAGGAGGCTACTCCTCCGTGCGCGGCCATTGACGCCGACGGTCGCCAGTCCTACCGTCAGGTTCGATTTCACGGTCAACGTACGAAATATCGAACAAGCAATGACATGGCCCTGACATTCACACTCTGGCATTCACACAGACACGAGGAAGGGCACCACCATGAAGGTTCCTTCGGGTCTCACGAGGGTGAGAAGAGCGCTGCTGTCGGTGGGTGCGACAGCCACCCTCGTCCTCGGACTCCTGGCCGGCGGCACGGGCACGTCCCAGGCCGCGGCCTCCCTGCCGTGCGACATCTACGCCGCGGCCGGTACGCCCTGTGTGGCCGCGCACAGCACCACCCGGGCCCTCTACGCCTCCTTCAACGGCCCGCTCTACCAGCTGAAACGCGCCTCCGACAGCGCCGTGACCGACGTGGGAACGCTGGCGGCGGGCGGCTACGCCGACGCCGCCCGGCAGGATTCCTTCTGCGCCGGAACCACATGCGTCATCAACGTCATCTACGACCAGTCACCGCGCCACAACCACATGCCCATCGAACCGGCCGGCACCGCGGGCCCCGCCAACTCCGGTGTGCCCGCCGACGCGTTACCCGTGACCGCGGGCGGCCACCAGGTCTACGGCGCGTCCTTCTCCGGGCGCATGGGCTACCGCCACACCGCGGCCTCCGGTGTCGCCGTCAACGGCCAGCCCGAGGGGATGTACATGGTCACCTCCGGCACCCACGTCAATGGCCTGTGCTGCTTCGACTACGGCAACGCCGAGGTGCGGATCGCCGACACGGGCAACGGCCACATGGACGCCATCAACTTCGGTACGGAGTGCTGGTTCCCGCCGTGCAGCGGATCCGGACCCTGGGTGCAGGCGGACCTGGAGAACGGCCTGTTCCAGTCGGACAGCGGCTACAGCGAGAACCCCTCGAACACCGGCAACTCCGCGCCCTTCGTCACCGCCCTGCTGAAGAACAACGGACAGAACCACTTCGCCCTCAAGGACGGCAACGCCCAGTCCGGCAGGCTCACCACCCAGTACGCGGGTCCCGAGCCGTCCAGGCCGGGCTACTCGCCGATGCACCAGGAGGGCTCCATCGTCCTCGGCACCGGCGGCGACAACAGCAACGGGTCGATCGGCTCGTTCTTCGAGGGCGTGATGACCAGCGGCCTGCCGACCGACGCGGCCGACGACGCGGTGCAGGCCAACGTCGTCTCCGTGGGCTACGGCGCGCCCAGCCCCGTGGCGGGCGGCACCCTCAACGCGGGCTCGACGATGTCCCTGCGCGCCACCACCCCCGGCTACACCGACCGCTATGTCCGCCACCAGGCCAACAGCGCCGTCACCTCCGTGGTGTCCTCCGGCAGCTCCGCACTCGACAGGGGCGACGCGTCCTGGATCGTGCGCCGCGGCCTCGCCAACGCCTCCTGCGTGTCGTTCGAGTCGCGCAACTACCCCGGCGACTTCCTGCGCCACTACAACTACCAGCTGCTCCGGCAGCCGATGGACGGCACCGCCGTCTTCCGGGCCGACGCCACCTTCTGCCCCCAGACCGGCAAGAACGGCCAGGGCACCTCGTTCGCGTCCTACAACTACCCCGACCGGTTCATCCGCCACTACGAGAACAAGGTCTACATCGCCTCCGACGGAGGGTCCAACCCGTTCGACAGCGCCACGTCGTGGGCCGATGACGTGAGTTGGCGGGTGTCCACGCCCTGGACGCCGTAGGACGCCGTAGGACGCCGTAGGACGCCGCAGGAGGC
This sequence comes from Streptomyces endocoffeicus, assembly GCF_016741935.1. Lineage (GTDB taxonomy): Bacteria > Actinomycetota > Actinomycetes > Streptomycetales > Streptomycetaceae > Streptomyces > Streptomyces endocoffeicus. Next base: position 204,526 of record NZ_JAERRG010000015.1, read on the forward strand.
CGCAGGACGACCTGGCCCGCCGCAGGACGGTCCCGGGGAGCCCTCAGTCGCGCAGGCTCATGCCGCCACAGACCGACCACACCTGGCCGTTGACCCACTCGGCGTCGTCCGAGAGGAGAAACGCCACGGTGCCCGCCACGTCCGCGGGCTCGCCCAGCCGCGGACTGCGGGCGATCTTCAGCGCCATGGTCTGCAGCCGCTGATCGTCCCGCTGCTTCTGGGTGTCGCCCATGACCAGCCCGGGTGCCACGGCGTTGCAGCGGATGCCCTCCTTGCCCCAGCGGGAGGCGATATGGCGGGTCAGCGCGTTGATTCCGGCCTTGGAGGCGGCATACGCGGGACGCCGGGGCTCCCCTCCCCAGGCCGCGCCGGAGGAGGTGTTCACGATCACGCCGCCACCCTGGGCCAGCAGCCGCGGGATGACCGCCCGGCAGGTGAGGGCGTAGCCCAGCAGATTCACCTCATGGGTGCGCCGCCACACGGCCGGGTCCATCTCCAGCAGATCGGTGTCCCGCCCCAGATGCTCGTCCGAGAGGTCGGCGCCGACGTTGTACAGCCCGTCGACCCCGCCGAGTTCGGCGGCGGCCCGGTCGATCAGCGCGCCGATCGACTCCTCGTCGGCGAGGTCGAACGGGACGGCGACCGCCGTGCCGCCGGCCTCTGCGACGCGCTGGGCGGTAGCCTTCGCGCCCGTGAGGTCGATGTCGCCGACGACGACCGAGGCACCTTCCCCGGCGAGCCGCTCGGCCGTGGCGGCACCGATACCGGTGGCGCCACCCGCGATGACGATCCTCTTGCCCTGAAGTCCCCGCATGCCTCTCTCCCAACGGCAGAGGTCTGGAACCGACAAAAGCAGGCGTCATCATTCCACGATGAGGCTCGGTAGTCTCGTGCCCGGACGACCGTTTGCGGGGCGGCCGGTGGCCGCCCCGCACCGGTGTCTCAGGAGAATGTGCCGAGCTCGACCCGGTCGGGGTCGGGGCCGCCGCGCGCCCCGGTGTCGAGCGCGTCGATGGCGGCCACCTCGTGGGGGGTCAGGGAGAAGTCGAAGATCCCGATGTTCTCCGCGATGCGGTGGGGTTTGACGGACTTGGGGATCGCGCACAGTTCGTGCTCGACCTGCCAGCGCAGGATGATCTGGGCCGGGCTCTTGCCGTACTTCTCGGCGAGGCCGGTGATGGTGGGTTCCTGGAGCGGATCCCTGCCCTTGTCCGCGCCCGCGTAGCGGTTCACCCCGCCGATGGGCGACCAGGACTGGGTGATGATGCCGTGGCGGACGTCGAACGCGCGCAGTTCGGGCTGGCTGAAGTTCGGGTGCAGCTCGACCTGGTTCACGGCGGGCACGACCTCGGTGCGCGCCATGAGGTCGGTCAGGTGTTCGGGGGTGTGGTTGCACACGCCGATGGCCCGCACCCGGCCGTCGGCCAGCAGCTTCTCGGCCGCCTTGTACGAGGCCGCCGTGGTGTCGTACGCGGACGGGACCGGCCAGTGCAGCAGATACAGGTCGAGGTGGTCCAGACCCAGTTTGGTGAGGCTGGTGTCGAAGGCCCGGAGGGTGGAGTCGTAGCCGTAGTCGGTCAGCCACAGCTTGGTGATGACGAAGATGTCCTCGCGGCCGATGCCCGAGCGGGCGATGCCCTCACCGACCTCCTTCTCGTTGCCGTAGGCGGCCGCGGTGTCGATCAGGCGGTAGCCGGCCTCGATCGCGGTGGTCACCGCGGGGACGGTCTCGTCGGGCGGGCTCTGGTAGACACCGAGCCCGAGGGCGGGCATCCGCACGCCGTTGTTCAGGGTCAGAAGCGGGGCTGGTCCATTCATACGGGGTCCTTGGGTGAGTCGGAGACTGGCGGGCCCACCGCCGGTGCCGTGCCCCGGCACCGGGCAGAGCCCGCTCGTACTGCGACAGGGGTTCCCGATGACGGGCCGCTCGCTCGCTCCGCGCCCCGAACGTCACCACGTTGGCGCGATCGGGGAGCCGTGCCCGGCCTCCGAGGCCGCCACTCCATCGCCCGTAGGGCGGGGGATCACGGTGACGAGCTGTGCTCGCCGGCCGTCATGTCCTGCGTGCCGATCACCGAGAGAAGCTCCAGCTGGGCGGCGCCCTCGGTGCCCGGCGGGGCGCTGAACCACAGCAGCCGCTGGTGGCCGTCCTCGCTGAACAGGGAGTGGCAGTCCAGCTCGATGACGCCCAGCGAGGGGTGGACGATGCGCTTGTGGTCGGTCCGCCGGAGGGCCACGTCATGGGTGTCCCAGAGAGCGGCGAACTCCTCGCTGCGGCGGCGGAGCGCGGCCACCATCCGCCGTACCTCGGAGTCGCCGCCGCGCCGGGCGGCGACGGCCTGGAGATCGGCCACGAAGACCCGGGAGTGGTGGGGGTGGTCCTCGGGCGGGTAGACCCCACGGGTGTCCGGATCCGTGAACCAGCGGTAGACGAAGCTCGCCGCGGGGCCGCGCACCGCCGGGGGACGGCCGACCAGCGCCGCGGCCAGCTCGTTCTGCACGAGCGTCTGGTGCAGATCGGTGATGACCTGGGCGGGGGTGGTGGTGAGCCGGTCCAGCAGGCCGAGCAGGGCCGGCTGGACCTGCGCGGCCGGGCCGTGCGTCGCCGGGGGAACGGGACGGTCGGCGAGGTGGAACAGATGGTCGCGCTCGTCGCCGTTCAGCCGCAGCGCACGGGCGAGCGCGGTCAGCACCTGGGCGGAGGGCTGGGCGCCCCGACCGCGCTCCAGCTCGGTGTAGTAGTCCGCGGACAGCCCGGCCAGCTGGGCGACCTCCTCGCGCCGCAGGCCGGGCACCCGGCGCCGCGGACCGGCGGGCAGACCGACGTCGGCCGGGCGGATGCGGTCGCGCCGGGACTTCAGGAACGCGGCGAATTCGGAGTGGTTCACGCTCTCCATGGTCGCTTGTGCCGGTGAGCTGAGCCAGGGGCTGACAACCCCAGGGTGGAGAGAGCCGTGGCTGGCCCGGCGATCCCGGCCCAAGCTGGAAACACCGAAGGGGCACGGCGGCGAACGACGCCGGCGCCCCGGGGCCACGGCCCGTACGCCGTGGCATCCGCCCATCAGCACATGCCAGCACATGCCAGCACATGACCTCAGGAGTCTCCATGTCGCCCCAGGAAAGCGCGTCCCAGCACCCCACCGACCGGCCCCGCGTCGCCATCGTCACCGGAGGTTCCCGCGGCATCGGCCACGAGGCGGTGAAGCGGCTGGCCGCCGACGGATACGCCGTCGTGATCGGCTACGCGGGCCACCGCGAACCGGCCGAGGCCGCCGCCAAGGACATCACCGCCGCCGGTGGCCGGGCCGTCGCCGTCCAGGCCGACGTCGCCGAGGAACAGCAGGTGGCCGCGGTCTTCGACACCGCGGAGTCCGAGTTCGGCGGTGTCGACGTCGTCGTCCACGCGGCCGGCCGGATGTATCTGGCCCCCATCGCCGAGCTGGACCTGGCCGAGCTGGACACGCTGCACCGCACCAACATCCGCGGCACCTTCGTCGTCGCCCAGCAGGCCGCCCGCAGGATCCGCGGCGGCGGGGCGCTCATCACCTTCTCCACGTCCATCGTGGGCCTGGCCCTCCCCGCCTACGGCGCCTACAGCGCCAGCAAGGGCGCGGTCGAGGCGCTCACCATGATCCTGGCGCGCGAGCTGCGCGGCCGGGACATCACCGTCAACACCGTGGCCCCCGGCCCCACCGCCACCGACCTGTTCCTCGACGGCAAGGACGAGGAGACCATCGCCCGGATGGCGGCCCAGCCCCCGCTGGAGCGCCTGGGCACCCCCGCCGACATCGCCGAGGTGGTGGCCTTCCTCGCCTCCCCGGCCGGCCACTGGGTCAATGGTCAGCGCGTCCGCGCCAACGGCGGCATCGTCTGACCGCCGCCGCACCACCGCTTCCCCCTTCTCTCGCCCTCCTCTCGCTTCTCTCGCCCTCCTCTCGCCCGTAAGGACCCCATGCCCTCCGACACACCCACGACCATCCTGGTCACCGGCGCCTCCAGCGGCTTCGGGGCGCTGACCGCACGCGCCCTGGCCCGCGCCGGCCACACGGTCTACGCCGGGATCCGGCAGCCGGACACCCGCAACGCCGCCGCGGTGGCCGAGCTGACCCGCTACGCCACCGACCATGACGCCGACCTGCGCGCCGTGGAGCTCGACGTCACCTCGCAGGACTCCGCCGACGCCGCCATCGCCCGCATTCTGGCCGACCGGAACCGGCTGGATGTGATCGTCCACAACGCCGGACACATGGCCACCGGCCCGGCGGAGGCCTTCACCCCCGAGCAACTGGCCCAGCTGTACGACGTCAACGTCCTGGGCACCCAGCGCGTCAACCGCGCCGCGCTGCCGCATCTGCGGGCCCAGGGGGAGGGGCTGCTGGTGTGGATCGGCAGCTCCAGCACCCGCGGCGGCTGCCCGCCCTTCATCGGGCCCTACTTCGCCGCGAAGGCCGCCATGGACGCCCTGGCCGTCAGCTACGCCGCCGAGGTGGTCCGCTTCGGCATCGACACCGCGATCGTCGTCCCCGGCGCCTTCACCTCGGGCACCAACCACTTCCGCCACGCGGGCGCGCCCGCCGACCCCGACCGCGCCGCCGCCTACGACGAGCGCTACGGCACCCTGCTGGCCGGACTCGACCAGCGGCTGGCCGCGCTGATTCCGCCGGACGCGGACGCCGCGCACGTCGCCGACGCCGTCGTACACCTGGTGGCCCTCCCGGCCGGTGCCCGGCCGCTGCGCACCCACATAGACCCCAGCCGCGACGGCAGCGAAGTCGTCTCCGCGGTCGCCGACCGCGTCCGCGCCGAGTTCTTCCGCCGGGCCGGGCTGGACGACCTGCTCACCACGGGCAGCTCACTGTAATCACACCCGAACCGCACCCTCGAACACACCGAAATCCCACGTAGGAAAGAGAACGACCATGCCCTTCGCGAACTTCAAGGTCCCTGCCGGATCCCTCGACGAGAAGCAGAAGGAGGAGATCGTCACCCGTGCCACCGAGCTGTACGTCGAGATCTACGGTGAACGCGCCCGCGCCACCACCCTGGTCCTGGTCGAGGAGGTCACCGACGGCGGCTGGGGCATCGGCGGCAATGTCCTGACCCTCGCCATGCTCCAGCAGCCCCCCGGCAACTGACACCGCCGGACCCCCAGGGCCCCGGCGTCCTCTTCTCCCCCGGGGCACGCCGGATTTCTCCCCGGGGGCCTACTCGGACCGGACCCGGACGCCCCCTAGCCCGCGGTCACCGGGGCGGGACTGAACGTGACGGGCAGCGACTCCAGGCAGCGGTACCAGAACGAGTCCACCCATCTCAGCTCGTCGGGCGCGACCGCCAGCGTCAGGTCCGGAACCCGGTCCAGCAGCACCTCGATCGCCGTCTCCGCGATGATCCTGGCCGTCTCCGGACCGCCCGCCGGACAGCCGTAGTCGCCGCCGCTGAACGCGACATGGGAGTGGTTCCCGGCGTGGCCGACGGGGGTGTCGGGCCACAGCAGCGGATCGGCGTTGGCGGCGGCCAGCCCGAGGACGACGAGGTCACCGGCGTGGATGCGCCGGCCGCCGAGGTCGGTGTCGCGGGTGGCGTACCGCCCGATGAGGTTCTGCAACGGGGAATCCGCCCACAGCACCTCGTTCATGGCCTCGCCGATGCTGCGGCGGTTGCCCGAGAGGGTCATCGCGAAGCGCTCGTCGGTGAGCATCAGCCGCAGGGTGTTGCCGATCCAGTACGAGGTCAGCGGCAGCGCCGCCGCCATCAGCACCATGACGTCCGCGGTGTGCTGCTCCTCGGTGAGGTCCGGGGTGTTCAGGATGAACTGCGAGGTGAGGTCGGGGCCCGGCGCCTCGCGCTTCGCCCGCACCAGCTCCGTCACATACGTGGCGACCCGCCGCTGACCGGCGATGGCCTCCTCGTTGGAGAGGAACGACATGGTCAGCCCCGCCGCCAGGGCCTCCAGCCCGGACTCGTCCTCGGACAGGCCGAACAGCTCGGCCGTGGCGAGGGTGGGCACCGAGTAGATGTAGTCGTACACCAGATCCGCCCTGCCGCTCGCGGCGAACTTGTCGATCAGCTGATCGGCGAACCGCTCGCAGTGGCCGCGCAGCACGAAGGGGTCGATCGTGGCGAGGGCCTCGCCGGCCGCCGTCGCGCGCCGCTGGTGCTCCTCGCCCTCCGTGAAGGTCATCATCGGGCTGTACGCCACCCACGGCATCAGCGGCCAGTCCGGCGGCACATCGTCCCAGCCGTTCCAGCGGCGCGGGTCCCGGCCGAACGTCTCGGTGTCGGACAGCACCTGACGGGTCTCGCGGTAGCCGAGGACGAACCAGGCGTCGATGTCGCCTTCGAGGAGGACCGGGGCGACCGGCCCGCTGTCCTGCCGTATCCGCTGGTAGGTCTCGTCCGGCCGGCGCCGGAAGTCCGGCCCGTACAGCCGCGCGGAGTGGGCGGGGCAGCCCGGGGGCGGCGTGTCGGGCGCGTCCGGCGTGTCAGGCGCGTGCTGCGGGGCCGGTGTGTCCTGGCTGTCCTGGGCGTCCTGGTCGTCCTGAAGGTGCGTCACCAATGGTCTTCCTCGGAGCGGCGGGCCTACGGGGATGCCGGGAGGCTAACAGCATCCGCTGCGGCGGACGGGCCCATCGCGTAGTACGGGGCTGCCGTGAATGCGTGAATACTTCCGTGAATTCGACCGGAGAAATGCTATTGCGGGTTCCGGACACTGTCGGGGATCGGGCGGCCGTCGCCACGCGGGAGAGGACGGCCGTTGACGCGCGTTGACGCGTCGGAATTCCTCATTCAATGCGGCACACGATCCATTCCGCTTTTACCGAAAGGGGCAGTCCAGTAGCGCGAGGCGATTTTCCGTACCGGGCCGGGGGCGTCATACCTGGCCGGATACCGTTCTGACCACCTGCGGGATCTTGGCGTGCGCACTTCATCACGCGATACGGTGCGCCCGGGATTTCACCGGGGGCGTCCGCTCCCTGTCCCGATCAAAAATTGGGGGGACTGGTGCAGATACGCAAGGTCGTTTTAGCGGCGAGCGGAGTGGTTTTCGCGTTCGCCCTGACGATTCCGGCGGCCGCGTCCGCTGATTCGCACAGCACCGTCACACGCAGCGCGGACACCGCGGTGTCCACGCACAAGAGTGCCGCGTCCCGCTCATCCGTGGAGTCCGCCGAGAAATACTGGACCCCGCAGCGTATGCGCAGAGCCGTCGAGGCCGACACGCCCGCCGACGCCAAGTCGTCGCGGAAGGCGGCCATCGACGCGGCGGCCGAACCCGCTCAGCTCGCGAAACCGCGGAAGGCCACATCGAAGAAGGCCCGCGGGGTGCGGATCGCCACCTCGATCGTGCAGGGCAAGGTCTTCTTCCACAACCCGACCAACGGCGGCGACTACGCCTGCTCCGCCGCGGCGGTCAACAATCCCACGAAGAACATGGTGTTCACCGCGGGGCACTGCGTCCACGGTGGCGCCGGTGGCACCTGGGCCACCAACTGGGTGTTCGTGCCCGCGTACTACAACGGCTCGCGGCCGTACGGAACCTGGTCCGCCAAGACGCTGACCACGTTCAACGGCTGGATCAACAACAGCGACCTGAACTACGACATCGGCGTGGTCAACGTCTGGGACAACGGCGCCGGCAAGCTGGTCAACACCGTCGGCGGCATGGGACTCGGCTACAACTACGGGTACTCCAACACCGTGACCGTCTGGGGCTATCCGGCCGCCTTCGGCTACGACGGCGAGCTGCCCTATGTGTGCCAGAACATCCCCACGTGGCAGGACGGCTCCCGGGTGCAGAACGGGTGCACCATGGTCGAGGGCGCGAGCGGCGGCCCCTGGCTGCGGGACTACAACGAGACCACGGGCCTGGGGACCGAGATCGGCGTCACCAGCACCCGGACCGATCCGCCCGCCTACATCGACAGCCCCTACTTCGACAACAAGATCCAGACGATCTACGACAACACCGCCAACGGCTGAGCACCACCCACCGCGCACTCGGCCGGGGCCCCGCACTCAGGGGGTCCCGGCCTCCGGCATCCGTAGCGCCCCACCATCGGGAGAAAACGTCATGCGCCCGCTCACCGCAGTCCTCATCACCGCGGCGGTCGTGGGAACCGGCATCGTCGCGGTCCTGGCCGTCACCGCCCGGGGTGACGACACCGGCGATCCCCCCGCCCCGGACACTCCACGGACCCATCGCGCGGATCCGCCGGACCCCTCGTACTGGACACCGGAGCGGCTGCGCGATGCACGGCCGGCGCCCATGCCCACCGACCCCGGCGCGGGAGAGGGGCGGCAATCGCCGCCGTAGGTGCGTAGGGTGGCGCGGGTGCGAATAGCTGTGTCCTCCGGCCGGCGCGCCGGTTATCGACGTTGGCCGGTGTGGGCCGCGCGCTCCGCGCTTGCGCTGTTGTTCCTCATCTCCGTCTATCAAGACATCGAGGAACGGATCGTCTTCGACCCGACCCTCGACACCGAGGCGTTCACCGGGGACTGGGCGCCGGTCTGTTCCGGGGTCCTGGCCGGGGCGATGGCCGTGCTGGCCGTCGTACGCGATCCCCGATGGGTTCCGCGGGCCGCGCTGGTGACCTGTGCCGGCACCTTCGCGGCCACGGTGGCCTACCACCTGCTGCCGGTGAACATGGTGACCAGCGAGACCAGCAGCGGCGAATTCATGGGCCAGCTGGTCCTCCTCGCCGTGGCGGTGCGCCGCTGCACGCCCCGGCTGACCTTGGTGGCCGTATCGCTGCTCAGCGTCAGCGTGTGCTCCGTACCGGTGTTGAGGGATTCGGATGTCGGCGAATCCGCCGAGAATATGCTGCTCATGCTGGCGCTGGCCTTCGTCTGCGGTCTGGTGCTGCGGCTCCACGACGCCCAGCAGGAGCGCACCGGACAGCTGGTGCGGCAGGAGGAACGGCTCGCGCTGGCCCGGGACCTGCATGACACCGTGGCCCACCAGGTGACCGCGATCGTGGTGCAGCTGCAGGCCGTGCGCCATGTCACCGGGCGGAGCACCCCCGACCCGCGGGCGCTGAACGAGATGCTCGAGGCCGTCGAGCACGCGGGCGGCGAGGCCCTGACATCGATGCGGCGCCTGGTGGGCTCGATGCGCGGTGACGAGACCCCGCGGCATCCGGAGAACCTGGGGGAGGTCCTGACCCGCATCGTGGACGAGGCGCGGGGGACGGGGCTGCCGGTCCGGCTGGACCTCGGGCGGGATCTGCCGGAGGACGTACCGGCCGAGGTCATCGGTGGGCTGAGCCGCGTCCTCCAGGAGGCCCTGACCAACGCCCAGCGCTATGCGCGCGGAGCGCGGTCGGTGGATGTGTCCGCCCGGGTGGCGGCACACCACGCCGAACTGGTCGTGGAGGACGACGGACAGGGCTCCCCGTCCGGACACCGCGGCAGCCTCGGCCGGTTTGGCGGCGGCTTCGGCATCATGGGCATGCGGGAGCGGATCGAGCTGCTCGGCGGCGCCTTCGAGGCGGGCCACCGCGTTGAAGGCGGATGGCGGGTCCGCGCCTCCGTACCGCTGCGCCCCGACGAGGCCGCGCGCACCCCGCGGACCCGCGGGCGGCACGCCGGACGAACCGGGTTGCGGCTACGGGAGGGCAGGACCGCATGACCATACGCATCCTGGTCGCGGACGATCAGCATCTGGTGCGGGCCGGATTCCGCATGGTGCTGTCGGCCGAGCCCGACATGGAGGTGGTGGCCGAGGCCGCCGACGGGGCCTCGGCCCTGTCCCTGGCCCGCGAGACCCAGCCGGACGTGTGCCTGGTGGACATCCGGATGCCCCCGCCCGACGGTCTGGAGGTCACCCGCCGGCTGGCCGGCGGCGGTCGGCCCGGAGCCCCGAAGGTGGTCGTGGTCACCACCTTCGACCTCGATGAATATGTGTACACGGCGCTGTCGAACGGAGCGTCCGGTTTCCTTCTGAAGGACGCCGGTCCGGCGCTGCTGACCGAGGCCGTCCGGGCGGCCGTCCGCGGGGACGCGATGGTCGCCCCGCAGATCACCCTCCGGCTGCTCCAGCACTTCACCAAGAGCCGGCGGCGCGCCGCACATGAGCCGGCCGAGCCGCTGACCGACCGTGAGGAGGAGGTCATCCAGGGCATCGCCCGCGGACTGACCAACCCGGAGATCGCCGCCGAGCTGTACATCGCGCCCAGCACGGTCAAGACGCATCTGGGCTCGGTCCAGGCGAAGCTGGGCCTGCGCAACAGGGTCGAGATCGCGACTTGGGCCTTCCGCACGGGGCGCGCGGAATAGCGGTCCCGCGGCGATCTCCCCCGATCGGGGGATGCGGTTCCGGATGGTCGGGGGATCCGCCCGGGGGTGGCCGGGCGGGAGGCTCATGGGCGTCGCCATCAGCGGCGACGCCCTCCGCCACGAGGGCCGTCCACCGAGCGCTCACCGAGGATCGGCATGCACGCACACCAGCACCCTTCCACCCCGGAGTCCTACGCCGCCCACGCCACCGATCTGACGAAGGTGTACGGCACGGGGGACACCCGTGTGGTGGCCCTCGACGCGGTCACGGTCGGCTTCGGCAAGGGGCGGTTCACCGCGATCATGGGTCCGTCCGGGTCGGGGAAGTCCACCCTGATGCACTGCATGGCCGGTCTCGACTCGCCGTCCTTCGGCTCGGTCCGCCTCGGCGACACGGAGATCGCCTCCCTGAACAACCGTCAGCTCACCCGGCTGCGCCGCGACCGCATCGGCTTCGTCTTCCAGGCGTTCAACCTGCTGCCCACCCTGAGCGCCCTGGAGAACATCACCCTCCCCATGGACATCGCGGGCCGCAAACCGGAGCGGGCCTGGCTGGAGAGCATCATCCAGACCGTCGGCCTGGCCGACCGGCTCGGCCACCGGCCCGCCCAGCTCTCCGGCGGCCAGCAGCAGCGTGTCGCCGTCGCCCGCGCGCTGGCCGGGCGGCCCGACATCGTCTTCGCCGACGAGCCCACGGGCAACCTCGACTCCCGCAGCGGCGCCGAGATCCTCGAGTTCCTGCGCGGCTCCGCGAGTGCGCTGGGCCAGACCGTCGTCATGGTCACCCATGACCCCGTCGCCGCCTCCTACGCGGACCGCGTGGTCTTCCTCGCCGACGGCCGCATCGTGGACGAACTCCACGCGCCGACGGCCGAGGCCGTCCTGGAGCGGATGGGCCGCCTGACCCCGGCACACGCCTGACGACCGCGTACGCCTGACGCCCGCGTACGCCTACGACCGCGTGCGCCTGACGCGTGCGCCTGCCCGTACGGCTGACGCCCGCGCCACGTACGCCCGATGCCCGCCCCGCTCCCCGAGCACCTCACACCCGGCACCCTCCCGGAAGGCCGCCCCGTGTTCCGTACCGCCCTGCGCAACGTCCTCGCGCACAAAGCCCGCCTGCTGATGACCATGCTCGCCGTTCTGCTCGGCGTGGCCTTCGTCGTGGGCACCCTCGTCTTCACCGACACCGTCGGCAACGCCTACAAGGAGCGCTTCCTCACCACCCTGAACAATGTCTCGGTCCAGGCCACACCGCCCTACGACGAGAAGACTGGCGAGCCCGGGACGGTGGAGGAGGACACACTGCGGCGGCTGCGACAGCTGCCCGGCGTGGCGTCCGTCACCGGCTCCGTCGAGGGGTCCGTCGCCGTGGCCGCGAAGGACGGCCACCCCCTCGGCGGGGACCATGTGACCGCGGGGGGCAACTACTTCCCCCAGGCCGACGGCAAGGACACCCGCCATCCGCTGACCGCCGGGCGCGCCCCCACCGGGCCCGACGAGGTGCTGCTGGACACCGCCACCGCCGACCAGGGCGGCTACCGGGTCGGCGACACCGTCCGGCTGGCCGTCGACGGACCGGTGCTGCACAAGAAGCTCGTCGGCATCGTCCGCACCGACGACACCCACGGCTCCGGCGGCACCCTGGCGCTCTTCGACGACGCCACCGCGCAGCAGCTGCTCCTGAAGCCCGGCGGGTACGACGGGATCACCCTCGAGGCCGACCGCGGCACCTCCGAGGCGAAGCTCGCGGCCGAAGCGCGTCATCTGCTGCCCGGGGACTCCGACATCAGCACCGGGGCGCAGTTGCGCGAGCGGCAGCGGGCCGAGGCCGCCGAGGGGACGAGGGGGCTCAGCCAGGTGCTGCTCGTCTTCGCGGCCATCGCCCTGTTCGTCGGCATCTTCGTCATCGGCAACACCTTCACCATGCTCGTCACCCAGCGTTCACGGGAGATGGCCCTGATGCGGGCCGTCGGCGCCGAGCGCCGCCAGGTGACCCGCTCCGTCCTCATCGAGGCCGGTCTGCTGGGGCTGTCCGCGGGTGCCGCGGGGTTCCTCCTCGGCATCGGCGTGGCCATGGGCATCCGGCAGCTGTTCGCGTCCAGCGGATCCGGTTTCCCGGACGGGCCGTTGACCGTCTCGCCCAGCACCGTACTGATCTCGTTCCTGGTGGGCGTCGTCGTCACCATGCTGGCCGCCTATGTGCCCGCCCGCCGAGCCGCCGCCGTGCCTCCCGTGGCCGCCATGTCCGCGATCCACATACCCCCGTCGGCCCGCAGCCTCCGCAGGCGCAACGCGATCGGCGTCGCCCTGATCGCGATCGGTGTGCTCGGCGTGGTGTTCGCGGCCTCCAGCGGCGAGCAGGGCGGGACCATCGTGCTCCTTCCGGCCGCCCTGCTGCTCATCGGCATCATCGTGGTGACACCGGCGCTCTCCGGCCCGGCCGTCGACCTGGCCGGACCCCTGCTGCGCCGCTTCGGCGTCCCGGGGAAGCTGGCCCCGCGCAACGCCCGGCGCAACCCCCGGCGCACCGCCTCCACGGCCTCGGCCCTGATGATCGGGCTGTCCCTGGTCACCGGCCTCACGGTGGTCGCGGTGTCCGCCACGACATCGCTGCACGAGCGGGCCGAGAGCTCCGTCATGGCCGACTTCGAGATCTCGTCGAAGAACAGCGGCCACCTGCCCGCGTCGGTCCACGACACCCTGGCGAAGTCCTCGGCCGTGACCTCCTCCAGCCCGCGGCGCGAGGGCGCCGTGCGGACCGGCGGCGACGAGGTGACCCTGACCGGTGTGGACCCCCGGACCATCGGTGACCTCCTCGACCCGAACTTTGTCTCGGGCTCGTTCGCGGCGCTGGGCTCGGGCGGAGGCAAGAGCCTGCTGATCGACACCTCCATCGCCGACATCTACGGATGGACGACGGGACAGCGGATTCCGGTGGTCTACGACGACGGCAGCCGGGGCTCACTGGAGATCGGCGGCGTCTACCACGAGGACGAATACCTTCCGTCCACCATGATGCCGCTGGCCACGCTGCAGCCCCATCTGAAGGAGATCGAGGACGCCTCGGTCCTGGTGCGCACCAAGGCCGGTGACGGCGACGCGGCACGGCGTTCCCTCCAGCGCACGCTCGACCAGAACCCCGTCATCCAGGTGCGGAACACCGACGACCTGGCCGAGGCGGCCGGTGGCGAGGCCATCACACTGCTCCTCAACGTCCTCTACGGGCTGCTGGCCATGGCGGTGGTGATCGCGGTGCTGGGAGTCGTCAACACCCTCGCGATGTCCGTGTTCGAGCGCACCCGTGAGATCGGGATGTTGCGCGCGGTGGGGCTCCAGCCCGAGCAGACGAAGCGGATGATCCATCTGGAGTCCGTCCTCATCTCGCTGTTCGGGGCCCTTCTGGGCATCGGCGCGGGGATCTTCCTCGGTTGGGCCGCGGGCAAGCTGGCCTCCGACAGCATCCAGGGGTACGAGATGGTCATCCCCTGGGGCCGTATCGCCGTGGCGCTCGCGGGCGCCGCGCTCGTCGGAGTGGTCGCCGGACTCTGGCCCGCCCGCCGGGCGGCCCGGCTGAACGTCCTCACGGCCCTCAAGGCGGACTGAGGCGCGTCGCGGGCGGACCGGCCGGGGCGCGGGGCGGCCGGTCCGCCGTGAGGCGCCGCTCAGGGGCTGCCGTAGGCCGCCACCATGATGTCCCGCACCACCGTGTTCATCTCCTGGCCCTTGGCGTCCGTGGAGTTGACGCTGTAGACGAGGGTGCGCGAGCCGTCGCGGGTGGACGCGATACCGGTGTTGTAGCCCCAGCGGCTGCCCGACTTCCCCCACACCTCACGGCCGCCCAGCTTCTTCATCGAGAGGCCGACCGAGTACGCGGCCGGGTCGCCGGTGGTGAAGTCCGCCACCTTCGGCAGTGTGAACATCTCCCGCAGCAGCGGGCCGCGCACCACCCGCCCCTGGAACAGGGCCTTGGTGAACCGCTCCAGGTCCGCCGTGGTCGAGATGATGTCCCCGGCCGCCCAGCCGTCCGTCGGCCCCCACACCGACACATCGCGCGGACCGGTCGTGCCGTCGTCCAGCCGCATCGTCTGGTAGCCGTGGTTGTGCGGGCCGGCGATGCGCGGATCCTTCCCCGGGAGATAGGTGTCGCGCAGGCCCAGGGGGATCAGGATCCGGCGGGTCACCTGGTGTTCGTACGAGTCGCCCGTGACCCGCTCGACGACCAGAGCGGCGATGGTGTAGCCGATGTTCAGATAGTGCTGCTTCTCGCCGGGCGGGAACTCGCGCTCCTTCGACGTGGCCGAGCGGACCATGTCCTCGGGGTCATGGATCCGGAAGCGGTCGGCGTACCGCTCCTCGACCGTGTTCCCGGGGAGGTCGGCGGCCGGGATGCCGTGGGTGTGATTGAGCAACTGCCGTACGGTGACCTTCCCGTACGACGCCGGGATCAGCTCCGGCAGATACGAGCGAGCGGTGCGGTCCAGGTCGAGTGTGCCCTCGGCGGCCAGTTGCAGGGCGACCGCGGCCGTGAACACCTTGGTCACCGAACCGGCGCGGAAGCGGCCCGCCGGATCGGCCGGCCGGTTGGTCGTCAGGTCGTGCACGCCCGAACTGCCTCTCCAGACGCCCTCGGTGCCCCCGACCCGTACCAGCGCGGCCGTGGCATCGCTCGTCGGCAGATCCGCGATGGCGGCCTCCAGCTCGGGAATCCCGGACGGTGTGGCGGCCGTGGCGGACGAGGTGTCCGCGGGCGACGAGGCGGCCGCGAGGGCCGGCGGAACCGCCGGGCCCGCCACGACGCCCAGGACGAGCGCCGCGGCCAGCAGGGTGCGGCTGGTGCTCTTCATGGTCAACTCCAGTGAAATGAGCCGTTGTTCTCGGTGGCTCCATCCTGGTGACCGGTGGTCTGGCGCGGATCGCCCGCGCGAGCGGTGTTCCGGGGGTCAGTTCCTCGCCGACGCGGGGGAGGAGCCGGGCCGGGACGCTCCCCCGGGCGGGGGATCCCCGGCCGTCCCGGCCGTGATCAGGCCCGTCTCGTAGGCGCAGATCACCGCCTGGATCCGGTCCCGCAGCCCCAGCTTGGCGAGCACATTGCCGACATGCGTCTTGACCGTGTGATCGCTGACGACCAGCTCCGCGGCGATCTCGGCGTTCGACAGGCCCCGCGCGAGCAGCAGCAGCGTCTCCCGCTCCCGTCCGGTCAGCGCGTCCAGCCGGGGATCGGGCCGCCGTGGCCGGGCGGTGGCCCGGGTGTACTGCTCCACCAGACGCCGGGCCACCGACGGCGCGAGCAGCGAGTCGCCCCGCGCCACCACCCGTACCGCGTGCACCAGATCGTCCCTGCGCACATCCTTCAGCAGGAAGCCGCTCGCGCCCGCGTGCAGCGCCTCGTAGACGTACTCGTCGGAGTCGAAGGTCGTCAACATCACCGTCCGGCAGGCGCCGGACGCGGCGATCCCGCGGCACGCCTCGATACCGTCCACACGTGGCATCCGGATATCCAGCAGGGCCACATCGGGCGTATGCCGCCGCACCGCCTCGACGGCCTCGGCCCCGTCGCCCGCCTCCGCGACCACTTCGATGTCCGGCTGGGCGTCAAGGATCATGGCGAAGCCGCTGCGCACCAGCTCCTGGTCGTCGGCCACCACCACCCGGATCGTCAACGCGCCACCTCCGCCGCGGAGGGTACGGGGAGCTGGACCCGCACCTCGAAGCCCCGGCCGTCCGGGCCCGGCCCGGTGACCGCCGTACCGCCGTGGGCCGCGGCCCGCTCGCGGATCCCGATCAGACCGTGGCCGCCACCGGAACCGGACCGCGGTCCGCGTCCGTCGTCCAGCACCCGGATGTCCACCGTGCCTTCGCCATAGGTGAGTTGGACGGAAACACCGCGGGCCGCCGCGTGCTTGACCACGTTGGTCAGGGCCTCCTGGACGATCCGGAAGACGCTCGCCCCGGTGGCCTCCGGCAGCGGCCGCACGGCCCCCGCCGACTCGTACGCCACCTCGAGGCCACTCGCCCGTATCCGGTCGAGCAGCTCGGGCAGACCGGCCGGGCCCGGCTGTGGCTCACGCGGGGCGCGGCCCGGCTCATCGCCCTCGCGCAGCACACCCAGCATCCGGCGCAGCTGGGCCATGGCGTCCCGGCCCGTGGCGGAGATGGCGTCGAAGGCGGCCTCGGCCCGCTCCGGGGCCGTCCGCACCGCCACCGGGCCGGCCTCCGCCTGCACGATCATCAGGCTCACCGCATGGGAGAGGATGTCGTGCATCTCCCGTGCGATCCGGGCCCGTTCGCGCGCGGCGGCCCGCTCCGCCTCGATCCGGTGCTCCCGCTGCCGGGCATCGGTCAGCCGCCCGAAGACATAGGCCGCCGCGAACACGAAGAGGGAGAAGGTCAGCTCACGTGCCGTGCGGGTGTTGAGCCACACCGACACCGGCACGGCGACCGTCAGCAGACCCCCGGCGACCAGCCGCTGCCACGGCGGTGAAACGGCGGCGATCGTGTAGATGATGACGAGCCCGGTGTACGGCAGCGGCTGCCCGGGCCCCGCCACCGCCAGCTTGTACAGCGCGCTGGTCGCGATGATCGCGGTCAGCACGGCGAGGGGAGCGCGCCGACGCCAGACCAGGGGGACGACGGTGAGTGTGGTCAGCCCGTAGGCGGGCCAGGTCGCCGGCTCCAGATCGGGTGGGCGCGGCACCACGAACGGCATCGTCATGGCCGCCTGGACCAGGAGCGCGATCCCGATGTCCACGGCCTGGGGGTGGGCTGCTCCCAGCGCCCGGCCCCGCTCCCACCACCCCCGCATGAGACTGGATGGTAACGGCTTGCCCTCGAGGGTGACGGCTATACCGCCTCCAGCAGGACGCGCGCGGCGGCTTTCGCCTGATGCGCGGGGTCCGCGCTGCCGGTGATCGCCGCGGTGGTGATGGCGCCTTCGGCCAGCAGGGCCAGGTGGTCGCCCAGCGAGGCCGGTTTGCCCGCGGCCGCCGTCAGTTCGGTGAGGTAGCGGAAGAACGCCTCCTTGTGGGCGCGGGCCGTCTCGGCGACGGCCGAGGAGGTGGCGCCGAGTTCCCCGAAGGAGTTGCTGAAGGCGCAGCCGCGGAAGTCCGGCTCGCCGAACCACTCGTGGAGCCAGTCGAAGACCGCCAGGACGCTCTCCTCGGGAGTGGCCTGGGAATCGGCGTACGCGGCCAGCTTCTGGCGCCAGCGGACGTCGCGCCGCCGCAGATACGCCTGTACGAGCTCGCCCTTGGACGGGAAGAGCTGGTAGAGCCGTTTGAGGGAGACGCCTGACGCGGAGCGGATCTCGTCCATGCCCACCGCCTGGATGCCCCGTCCGTAGAACAGGGTCTCGGCCGCGTCGAGGATCCGGAGCTCCGCGGTCTCGGGACTGATCATGTCATCGCTCTCCTGGTGCCTTGTGCCCTGCCGGTCAGAGGCCGAGGTCGGTCAGCCCGGGGTGGTCGTCGGGGCGGCGCCCGAGCGGCCAGTGGTACAGGCGCTCCGACTCCTCGATGGGGAGGTCGTTGATGCAGGCGTAGCGCAGGCGCATCAGACCGTTGTCGTCGAACTCCCAGTTCTCGTTGCCGTAGGAGCGGACCCAGTTGCCGGAGTCGTCGTGGGATTCGTAGGCGAAGCGTACGGCGATGCGGTTGCCGTCGAAGGCCCACAGCTCCTTGATGAGCCGGTAGTCCAGCTCCTTCGCCCACTTGCGGGTGAGGAGGGCGACGATCTCCGCGCGCCCGGTGGCGAACTCCGCGCGGTTCCGCCAGCGCGAGTCGACGGTGTAGGCGAGGGCGACCTTCTCCGGGTCGCGGGAGTTCCAGCCGTCTTCCGCCAGCCGGACCTTCTCGATGGCGGTCTCGCGGGTGAACGGGGGGAACGGAGGACGTGCGGCGTCGGTCATGTCGACTCCTCGAGTCGTGGCGGGGGAGGAGAGAACGAGCATTCTCTCCGTCGGGTACGACACTAGGAGAACGATGGTTCTCACGCAAGTGCCGACCCGCCGCCGTCCCGGTGACAGGGGGTGGTGATCACGCTTTCCGATGGCGGTGGGTACCGTGCGAGCGGAAGGACCGTGCTCGACGACAAGGCAGGGGACCGGCGTGTTGATCGACGATCTGCGGCAGGAGCTGCCGGACGGCCGGATGGTCGAGGACCCCGGTGTCGCCGCCGGATTCGTCCACGACGAGGCGGAATGGGCGCCGTACGGCACGCCCCGCGTGGTGGTACGGCCACGTACGGCGCCGGAGGTGCGCACCGTGGTGCGGGCCTGCGTACGGCACGGCGTTCCGCTGGTCACCCGGGGCGCCGGCACCGGTCTCTCCGGCGGTGCCAACGCCGTCGAGGGCTGTGTGGTGCTCTCCACCGAGGCCATGGACACCATCCACGAGATCGACCCCGTGGAGCGCCTCGCGGTCGTCGGACCCGGGGTGGTCAACGACGATCTGCGGGCCGCCTGCGCCGAGCGGGGGCTGTGGTACCCGCCGGACCCGGCGAGCGCCCCCTGGTCCACCATCGGCGGCAATGTGGCGACCAACGCGGGCGGGCTGTGCTGTGTGAAGTACGGCGTCACCCGCGACTATGTGCTCGGCCTGGAAGTGGTGACCGGCACCGGTGAGCTGGTGCGGCTCGGCCGCAGGACCGCCAAGGGCGTGGCCGGGTACGACCTGGCGGGGCTGATGGTCGGCTCCGAGGGCACTCTGGGAGTGATCACCGAGGTCACGGTGCGGCTGCGGCCGCGGCGCGAGGCGGAGCGCACGGTCGCCGGATACTTCTCCTCCGTCGTGGCCGCGGGACGCGCGGTCGCCGCGATCGGGGCCGCCGGGCTCACCCCGTCCGCGCTGGAGCTCATCGACCGGCACTGCCTGGCGGCGGTCGACAAGTGGAAGAACATGGGCCTGTCCGTGGACGCGGACGTGGTGCTCCTCGGGCGTACGGACGCCCCGGGCCCGGCCGGAGAGCAGGAGGCCGAGCGCATGCTCGCCTGTTTCGAGGAGGCGGGGGCGACCTGGGCCGCGCGGTCCACGGACCAGGAGGAGGCCGACGCGCTGTTCGCGGCCAGGCGGCTCGCCTACCCCGCGCTGGAGCGGCTGGGCCCGGTGCTCACCGAGGACGTGTGCGTGCCCAAGGCGGCCGTACCGGAGATGCTGGCGCGGATCGAGCGCGCCGCCACCCGCCATGACACGCTCATCGCCAACATCGCCCACGCCGGTGACGGCAACCTCCATCCGCTGCTGATCACCCAGCCCGGCGACACCGCGGCCCGGGAGCGGGCCCAGGCCGCGTTCCACGAGATCATCGCGGACGCCATCGACCTCGGCGGCACGGTCACCGGTGAACACGGTGTGGGCCTGCTGAAGCGGGACGGTCTGGAGCGGGAGCTCACCCCGGCCGTTCTGGACCTGCACCGCGCGGTCAAGACGGCCCTCGACCCGCATGGCATCCTCAACCCGGGCAAGGTCATCGCCCGCGGCTGAGCGGGGCAGAATCGGTGGCCCTCCGCCCAGTCGCACAAGCGCACCGCCCGCGCCGACGACACCCGAAGCTGGAAAGGCAAGAGACACCCATGGCACGCACCGACGTCCCCCAGCAGGTCACCGGCCATGCCCGCGCACTGGACGGCACCCTCCTCGCCTACCAGCGCCAGGGCACCGGAGCGCCGCTGGTGCTCCTGGCGGGCCAGGCCAACAACCACCACTGGTGGGACGGCATACGGGCGGACTTCCACACCACCCACTCCACCCTCACCATGGACTGGCGCGGCACCGGGGAGAGCGGAAAGCCCGACCACCCCTACGCGACACGGGACTTCGCGGACGATGTGATCGCCGTCCTCGACCATCTGGGCATCGAGTCCGCGGATCTGTACGGGACCTCCATGGGAGGACGGGTCGCCCAGTGGACCGCCGCCCGCCACCCGGACCGGATCCGGCGGCTCGTCCTCGGCTGCACCTCACCCGGCGGGCCACGGGCGACGGAGCGCGACATGGCGGTACGGCGCTCCCTGGCCCAGGCCGACGCGGCAGCGGCGCGGGAGGCGCTGACCGACCTCATGTACACCCCGGCCTGGCGGTCCGGACACCCCGGGCCGTATACGACCCTCGGCGACCCCGGCATGCCCCCGCACGCCCGGCGGCGCCATCTGGTGGCCAGCAATGAACACGACGCCTGGGACGTCCTCCCGCTGATCGGCGCGCCCACGCTGATCCTGCACGGAGCGGACGACCGGCTCACCCCGGCGGTCAACGCACCGCTGCTCGCCTCCCGCGTCCCCCGGTCGCGGACGCACATTTTCGAGGGCGCCCGGCACGGCTACTTCGAGGAGTGCCGCCCGGAAGCCGGGGCGATCGTGTCGTCGTTCCTCACCGACTGACATGCCCTCGCGGCAACTGGTACGGCCATGCGCTGGTCCTGGCGTATCGCCGTGGTGGTGCCGCGCGGTGCGAGGTGGGCGCGCAGCGACACCACCGTCAGCAGGGCCAGCGCCGTGCCCACGAGCGGCACCGTGAAGGCGGCGCTCGCGCCGAAGCCGTCCGCCACCTGTCCGCCCGCCGTCACAGCGGCGGCCTGCCCCAGCGCGACCGCGCCGGTCAGCCAGGTGAACGCCTCCGTCCGGGAGGCGGCCGGGACCAGCGCCTCCACCAGGGTGTACCCGGTGATGAGTGCCGGTGCGACGCACAGGCCCGCCAGCAGTCCCAGCCCGCCCAGCGGCAGGGGCGCGGACACCGCCCACAGCGTCGAGTAGATCAGCGTCAGCGCGGCGTAGGCGGTCAGCAGCCGCCGTCGCGGGGAGGTGCGCCAGGCGATGGCGCCGCAGGCGACGCCCGCGAGCATGTTGCCCGCCGCGAAGACGCCGTACAGCACACCGTTCAGGCCCGGTCGACCCTGCTCCTGGGTGAAGGCGGTCAGGGCGACCTGCATCCCGCCGAAGACCGAGCCGATGCCCAGGAAGGCCACGGCCAGGACCCGCACACCCGGCAGGGACAGGGCCGAGGCGTGCCGCTCCCGCGGGTCGGCCCGCGCCGGGCTCGGCGGGGGCGCGGTACGGCGCCGGGCCGCGAAGAGCAGCCCGCCCACCAGCGTCAGCGCGGCCTCCGCGATCAGGCCGGAGGCCGGGTGCACGGCGGTGCTCAAGGCGGTGGCGAGCACGGGGCCGATGACGAACGTGAGCTCGTCCGTCACGGACTCGAACGCGGCCGCGGTCGCCAGCAGCGGATGGCGTCCCGGGCGGGGCCCGGGACCGCCCGCCACGCCGTCCCCGAGTGCGGTCGCCCAGCGGGCCCGCACCATGGGCCCGACCTGCGGGACGGAGGCGCCCGTGGGCACCGCGGCGGCGATCAGCGCCCACAGTGGCGCGTGGGCCAGCGCGAGCGCCGTCAGCAGGGCCGCGGCCGCCGTGTGGAGCAGCACACCCGGCACCAGGACCGCGCGCTGCCCATGGCGGTCGGCCAGCTTGCCGCTCTGGGGCGCGAACAGCGCCATGGAGACGCCGGTGACGGCCGCGACCGCACCGGCGAGACCGTACGACCCGGTGGTGTGGCGCAGCAGGAGCACGATGCTGATCGTCAGCATCGCGAACGGCTGCCGGGCGGCGAACCCGGGCAGCAGGAAGGTCCAAGCGCCCGGGGTGCGCAGCAGTTGCCGGTAGCCGGCGCGCTGCACGGGGGGAGGGGTGTCGCTGGAGACCGCGGATGCCACGGCCGACGCCTTTCCGCCGCCTGGTAGCGCACCCGGGCCGGCGTGGCGGAGTGCGCCGAGAGCTGTCCTCTCGCGCTGGACCGGGGTAGATACCGGGTCCGCGCCGATCAGGGGGCTTGAGGGACCGCGGCCGCCGAGCGGTCGCGCCAGCTCTGCGTCAGGCAGAGTGGTTCGTTGCTTGCGGGCTCATCGTACAGGGGGAGCCGCCACCTCGCCGGTGGCGGCCTGTCCCGTGCGCGGTCAGGTGCCGGGCAGGGGCCGGACGGTGAGGATCTGCTGGGCGTGGCCGACCGGACCGCGCAGGTCGTGCAGCACGGTGCTGGTGATGCCCTGGCCGGTGGCGCCGAAGGTGACCGTGGTGTCCAGCCCGGTCCAGCGGCCCTCGGGCTGCCGGTGGAGGTGGATGGTCAGGTCGACGTTGGGGAACATCCAGGTGGTCGGCGACTGCCGTACGGCGATGCCGTTGGCGGTGTCCACGAGCGCGATGTACGAGGCCAGTGGGGTGCTGGTCTGCCCGGCCACGAGGTCGAGCGGGGTGGAGACCCAGAGGGTCGCGCGGCCCGGCTCGCGCGGCGCGAGCGGACGGGAGTCCAGGGAGGCGATGTACCCGCCGGGCCACAGTGAGGCCATCGACCAGGGGGCGAGCTTCTCGGGAGCGGTGAGCCGGTCCCCGGGGCCACCGGCCACGGACGCGGTGTCCACGGTGGCGAGGAGCCAGGCACGCGCCCGGACCACGGGACGGTCGGCGATGAGCACCACGGCCTCGAGGAGTTCGATGGTGCGGCCGGGCCGGATGGTCTCCACCCGGATCTCGCACTCGTCGAGGGCGAGGCGCCCGAGGATGTCGAAGCTGATCCGGCTGAGCAGCAGTCCGGTGTGCGGACGGGTGGCGAGATGGCGGTCGATGGCGTGGACGATGAGACCGCCGAGCGGGCTGAAGTGCTGTTCGTCGGTGCTCCAGGCGCCACTGACGTGGGAGGTGGGCTTGTAGCGGTGCTCGTCGATCGGCTCGTAGTAACTGTCGGTCGTCAACGGGGGCTTCTCCTCGGGGGGTACATCGCAGACACTTACTCAAGATCCTTGAGTATCTGCTCTTGATCAAGGGTTGCGTCATCCCGTAAGTTGAAATAACAACAGGTGGCATGAACCTGTTCAGCCGCAGTACCTCCCGCCGCGCGATCGCCAGTGCCGCACCGGAGGCCCCCACTACTCGGGCGACGTCCAGAGCCGTCGCTCTGCCGGACCCCGGCGTCGCGGCTCTCACCGGAGAGTGGATCGTCGACCCGGCGCACAGCCGGATCGGTTTCTCCGTCCGGCACGCCATGGTGAGCACGGTGCGTGGCGCCTTCACGGAGTTCGAGAGCCGACTCTACTTCGACGGCCGCGACCCGCGCCGCTCCCGGGCCGAGGTCCTGCTGTCCACCGCCAGTGTCCAGACCGGGGTCGAGCAGCGCGACGACCACTTGATGGGCCGGGATTTCCTGGACGCCAGAAGTTTCCCGCACATCCGGTTCATCAGCACCGCCGTGGGGGTCGCGGGCCCGGACGTCTACCGTATGGCCGGGGACCTCACGATCAGGGACATCACCCGCCCCGTCGTCCTGGAGCTCACCTACATCGGACATGTCACGGACCCCTTCGGCTACCAGCGGGCGGGCTTCGACGGCACGACCACCATCAACCGCTCCGAATGGGGGCTGACCTACAACGCCAGGCTGGCCGAGGGCGGCGCCCTGGTGAGTGAGAAGGTCCGCCTCCAGTTCGACATCGCCGCCATCCGCACCGCCCCCACCGCCTGACAGGGCCCGGGCCAGGGCGCCCTCTCGATGTGCGAGAAGGGTGCCGAGGGGGGGTCGGGCGGCGACCGGCAGGGGAACCGGCGCCGTCGTCACATCGGCTTCGCGGCCGTGGTGGTGAGATCCAGATTGTCCTCCACCCACAGACGCAGATTCCTGAGCGGAACGGACGCGCTGTGGCCCAGGGAGGAGAGTTCGTACTCCACATGGAGCGGAACGGCCGGGTAGACGGTCCGCTCCACCAGCCCGGCGTCTTCGAGGCGCCGCAGTGTCTGGGTGAGCACTTTGGGGCTGACCCCCTGAAGCCGGCGCTGCAGCGCGCCGAATCGGAGGGGGCCGTCCTCCAGGGCGCCGATGGCCAGCGCCGACCATTTGTTGGCCAGCAGATCCAGCATGGCGCGGCACGGGCACTGGGCCTCGTACACATCATGATGGGCGTGCTGGCCCGTGTGGCATCGCGTACTCATGGGGAAACCTTCCGGGCCGCTTCGTACTACCCAAAAGGTAGCAGTGTCCCTTGTGGGTAACCACGTCCCTGAGGTTAGCGTGCGAGCGCGTTCGGAGAGCGGGCGTGAGAGATACGGATGAGCTCAGGAGGCACACGTGTCCAGGTCCATGATGCGTGCGGTGGTACAGGACGCGCCCGGCGGTCCGGAGGTGCTGCGCGTCGCGGAGGTCGCGCGGCCGGAGCCGCTGCCCACCGAGGTGCTGGTGCGGGTGCGCGCCGCCGGCGTCAACCCGGTCGACTGGAAGACCCGTCAGGGCGGCGGCATGGCGGGCGTGCTGGGCGAGCCGCCGTTCACCCTGGGCTGGGACGTCTCCGGGGTGGTCGAGGAAGTCGGGTTCGGGGTGACCACGCTGGCCCCCGGCGACGAGGTGTACGGAATGCCGTGGTTCCCCCGTCAGGCGGGCGGCTACGCGGAGTTCGTGACGGCCCCCGCCCGTCAGTTCGCCCGCAAGCCCGCCACGTTGAGCCATGAGGCGGCGGCCGCCGTGCCGCTGGCGGCCCTGACGGCCTGGCAGATCCTGGTGGACACCGCGAAGGTGGAGGCCGGCCAGCGGGTTCTGGTGCACGCCGCCGCCGGTGGCGTCGGGCACTTCGCCGTCCAGTTCGCGCGGCAGCTGGGGGCGTCGGTCGTGGGGACCGCCCGGGAGAGCCGCCACGAGTGGCTCGGCCGGCTCGGAGCGGCGGAGCTGATCGACTACACCGAGCAGCGCTTCGAGGACGCGGTCGGGAACGTCGATGTGGTGATCGACCTGCTCGGAGAGGAGCACGACGCCACCAGCACCCGTTCCCTGGAGGTGCTCAAGAAGGGGGGACTGCTGGTGGCCGTCCCCAGTGGCGTCAGCCCCGAGCTGCGGGAAGCCGCGGACGCCCGCGGAGTGCGCACCAGCCCCTTCCTCGTCGAGCCGGACGGCGCCGCCCTGACCACCATCGCCGGACTGATCGACCAGGGCGCGGTCGAGGTCGAGGTGGCGGACGTCTTCCCGCTGGAGGAGGCCGCCCGCGCCCACCGCCAGGGGGAGGACGGCCACACCCGCGGCAAACTGGTGCTCCGTACCGGCGCCTGACCGTTTCCCGGTCGACGGTCGACGGTCGACGGCCGATGCCCGAGGCCCGAGGCCACTTCGCACCACCCGTCACACCAGCCCGAGGAGACCCGCATGTTCTACGAGATCCGCCGCTACCAGACCAGGCCCGGCCGCCGGGAGGAATGGGTCGGCTTCATGGAGGAGGTGATCATCCCCTTCCAGGCGTCGCGGGGGATGGACGTCATCGCCTCGTTCATCGACGAGGAGGACCCCGACGGCTATGTGTGGCTGCGGCGCTTCGCCGACGAGGCGGAGCGGGTGCGGCTCTACGAGGCCGTCTACCAGAGCGAGCGGTGGCAGCGGGAGATCGGCCCCCGGGTCGAGGAACTGCTGTTCCGGGAGAAGATCCAGGTCACGCGTGCCGTGCCCACGCCCGCGTCCGGCCTTGGCTGACCGCGACGGCGCCACCATGGGGACGGCCGTACGCCGGTGACGCCGTCCACGGCTCCCGGAACCACACGGCCCCGCCCGGAACCACACGGCCCCGCCCGGAACCACACGGCCCCGCCCGGAACCACACGGCTCCGGGCGGGGCCGCGCCGGGGTCACCCGGAGACGGTCCGGACGGGCGCGGGCGCGGCGGCCTCCGCTCCGCCGCGGCCGCTGCCGCGGCGGATGAAGTAGACGCCCACGGTGGCGAGCAGCGAGGCCGCGGAGAGTGCGTAGAGGCCGCCGTTGGTGCTGTCCGTCGTCTCCTCCAGATAGCCGAAGAGGGTGGGGGAGACGAACCCCCCGAGGTTGCCGAGGGAGTTGACGACGGCGAGCCCCGCGGCCGTGACCCTGAGGTCGAGCGTGGACTGGGCCAGCGGCCAGAAGAGGTTGGCGGCGCACTTGCTGCCGACGGCGGCCAGGGTGACGGCCGCGAGCCCGAACCACGGGGAGCCCAGGGTGGCGAGGAAGGTGCCGATGGCGGACAGCACCAGCACGATGGCGAGGTAGGGCCGACGGTCCGGCACCCGGTCGGTGTAGCGGCTCATCGTGTACATCGCGATGACCGCGCAGATCCACGGGACGGCCGTGAGCAGCCCGATCTGGAAGGACGAGAGCCCGCCGATGTCGTCCACCAGGCTCGGCAGCCAGAAGGTGATCGCGTATCCGGTGAGCGCCATGGCGAAGAACACGCCGGTCAGCAGCGCCACCTGGGGGTGGACCACCAGCCGCAGCCTGGACACCTGAGGCTCGCGGCTGCGCGCCTCGCGGTCCCGCTCGACCGCCGCGCTGAGGGCGGCCTTCTCCTCACCGCTCAGCCAGCGGGCGTCCCCGATCCGCGAGACGAGGAAGAAGGCGGCGACGAGGCCCACGGTGATCGAGAGGGCGCCTTCCAGCGCGAACATCCAGCGCCAGCCCGCGAATCCGCCCAGGCCGTGCATTTCCAGCAGTGCGCCGCTGATGGGGCCGGTGACGATGTAGGCGGTGGCCGAGCCGCCGAGGAAGATGGCGCTGGCCCGGCCGCGCGCGGAGTCCGGCAGCCAGGTGGTGAGGTAGTACATCACGCCGGGGAAGAACCCCGCCTCCGCGATGCCCAGCAGGAACCGCAGGGCGTAGAAGGAGGTGGCCCCCGTCATGAAGCACATCAGGACGGTCACGGCGCCCCAGCTGATCATGATCCGGGTGAGCCAGACGCGGGCGCCGAAGCGCTCCATCAGCATGTTGCTGGGGACTTCGAGCAGGGCGTAGCCGATGAAGAACAGCCCGGCGCCGAGCCCGTAGGCCGCGCTTCCGATGCCGATGTCGGCCTTGAGGTCGTCCTGGACGAAGCCGACGTTGGTGCGGTCCATCTGGTTGACCACGAGCATGATGACCAGGATCGGCATCACACGTCGAAGAAACTTGGTCACGCACCGTTGGACGAGCTCCGAGGAGGCGGCCGGGTCACGGTCGGGGGCGGGGGGATTCACCATGGCGGCTCTCCTCGCTTCGTTCATGTACATGAACCCACTGGCAGTGGGGTGCAGACCTTACGATCAGCCGTTCCCTCGGTCAATGACTCCGGAAGCAACAATTCCACGCGGAATCGCATGAGTTGTGATGGGTGTTTTGGCTGCTCGTCGGCGGGGCAGCCCCTTGATAGGGTTCGCACACCTACCACCTGTTCAACCATCTGAATGGACGTCGATGTCTGACGGAGCACCCCTGCGCATCACGGATGTCACCATCACCCCCGTCGCCTTCCGCGACCCGGCCCTGCTCAACTCCGTCGGCGTCCACGAGCCCTTCGCGCTCCGCTCGATCGTGCAGATCCACACCGACGCGGGCCTGACCGGGCTCGGCGAGACCTACGCGGACGAGCTCCACCTGGAGCGCCTCACGGCCGTCGGACAGGAGATCGTCGGGCTGGACGCCTTCGCCACCGAGGAGCTGCACCAGCGCGTCCAGCGGGTCATCGACCGCGTCGGCGGCTCCGGCGGCTCCGGGCTCACCGGCATGATCACCACCAGCAGCACCGTCGACCGCGTCGTCTCCCCGTTCGAGGTGGCGCTCCTGGACATCCAGGGCAAGGCCATCGGCCGCCCGGTCAGCGACCTGCTCGGCGGCGCCGTACGGTCCGCCGTCCCGTTCAGCGCCTACCTCTTCTACAAGTGGGCCGCCCACCCCGGCCAGGAGCCGGACGAGTGGGGCGAGGCCCTCGACCCCGATGCCATCGTGGCGCAGGCCCGCCGGATGGTGGATGACTACGGCTTCACCGCGATCAAGCTGAAGGGCGGCGTCCGGCCCCCCGAGGAGGAGATCGAGGCGATCCGGGCGCTGCGCCGCGCCTTCCCCGGCCATCCGCTGCGCCTGGACCCCAATGCCGTCTGGACGACGGAGACCTCGGTGAAGGTCGGGCGCGCGCTCGAGGGCGTGCTGGAGTATCTGGAGGACCCCACCCCCGGGATCGACGGCATGGCCGCGGTCGCCCGCGAGGTCCCCATGCCGCTGGCCACCAACATGTGTGTGGTCGCCTTCGACGAGCTGGCCCCCGCGGTGGCCGCCGACGCCGTCCAGGTCGTCCTCTCCGACCACCACTACTGGGGCGGGCTGCGCCGCTCCAAGCTGCTCTCCGGCATCTGCGACACCTTCGGCATGGGCCTGTCCATGCACTCGAACTCGCACCTGGGCATCAGCCTGGCCGCGATGACCCACCTGGCCGCGGCCACCCCGAACCTCACCTACGCCTGTGACACCCACTGGCCGTGGAAGACCGAGGACGTGATCGTGGACGGCGCGCTGACCTTCGTGGACGGCGCGGTGCCCGTGCCGGGCGCCCCCGGCCTCGGCGTGGAGCTGGACCCCGACGCCCTGGCGCGGCTGCATGAGCAGTACCTCCGGTGCGGACTGCGCAACCGCGATGACACCGGGTACATGCGGCGCTTCGACCCGTCCTTCCAGGCGGACCTCGCCCGCTGGTAGCCCGTCGCCACCGCGGCTCACCTCCGGCGATACCTCGATTGAAGGAGGCCGACCCCGGTCACCTGGTGTACCCGGATTTCGGCTAAGCGTACGAAGCCGCAGGCCAGGGCCTCTTCATAGCCTCTGAGGGACGGAAAAGACGCCGAACCCCCGGAAGTGCTGAGTCTTGTCTGCTACCGCTCCTCGCGTACGGATCACCCCTGACCGGACCGACCGCCGCCGCCGACGACGCATGGTGGGCGCGGCGGTCGCGGCCGGACTGACCCTGGGCGCCCTGGCCGCGCCCGCGGCGGGCGCCGTGGACCACCACGCGCGGCACGGCGCCGGGACGGCCGCTCCCAAGGCCGACACCGGCTCGCCGGTGCGGGTGAACCAGGTCGGCTATCTGACCCACGGCCCCAAGAAGGGCACCGTGGTCACCCCCGCCACCAAGCCGCTGACCTGGACGCTTCGGGCCGCCGACGGCACCGAGCGGGCGGGCGGCACCACCACGCCCCGGGGCGTCGACCCCAGCTCCCGGCAGAATGTCCAGACCTTCGACTTCAGCGAGGTCACGGACGCGGGCGAGGGGTACACCGTCACCATCGACGGGAAGAAGAGCGAGCCGTTCGCCATCGGTGACCACCTCTACGACTCGCTGCGGAGCGACGCGCTCGCGTACTTCTACCACAACCGCAGCGGCATCAAGATCGACGCGGACCTCGTGGGCGCCAAGTACGCCCGTCCCGCCGGCCATGACAAGGCGGCCCCGCACCGGGGCGACACCGACGTCCCGTGCGTCAAGGGCGTGTGCGACTACCGCCGGAATGTCGCCGGTGGCTGGTACGACGCTGGTGACCAGGGCAAGTACGTCGTCAACGGCGGTATCTCGGTGGCCCAGCTGATGTCCGCGTACGAGCGCACCCGCACCACCAAGGGCGTCGACGCCGCGCCGCTGGGCGACGGCCGGCTCCGGGTGCCCGAGCGTGGCAACGGCGTCCCGGACATCCTGGACGAGGCCCGCTGGGAGATGGAATTCCTGCTGCGCATGCAGGTGCCGAAGGGCGAGCCGCTCGCCGGTATGGCGTTCCATAAGGTGCACGACAAGCAGTGGACCGGGTTCCCGACCCGGCCGGACCAGGACCAGCAGCAGCGTGAGCTGCACAAGCCGTCCACCGCGGCCACGCTCAACCTGGCGGCGTCCGCCGCGCAGAGCGCCCGGCTGTTCAAGTCCTACGACCCGGAGTTCGCCGCCCGCTGTCTGCACGCGGCCCGGACCGCGTGGGACGCGGCCAAGGCACATCCGAAGATCTACGCCGGCGACAAGGACTCCACGGGCGGCGGGGCCTACGGCGACCGTCACGTCGGCGACGAGTTCTACTGGGCCGCGGCCGAGCTGTTCATCACCACCGGCGACCACGCCTACGCCAAGGCGGTGCTCGACTCGCCGCTGCACCACGACGTGGGCGCGCTCTTCCCGCGCGGCGGCGGCATGTCGTGGGCCTCGACCGCGGGCCTCGGAGCGCTGGACCTGGCCACCGTCCCCAACAAGCTCACCGAGCGGCAGCGCGCCGAGGCGCGGGCGATGGTGACGAAGGCCGCCGACCGCTACGCCGCGGACTCCGCCAAGTCGGCCTACGGCGTGCCGTACGCGCCGAAGGACGGCACGTACGAGTGGGGCTCCAACAGCCAGGTGCTCAACAACATGATCGTGCTCGCCACCGCGCACGACCTGACGGGCAAGGACCGCTACCTCGACGCGGTGCTCCGCGGCATGGACTATCTGCTGGGCGGCAATCCGCTCAACCAGTCCTATGTCACCGGCCACGGCGAACGGGACTCGCACAACCAGCACCACCGCTTCTGGGCCCACCAGCTCGACCACCGGCTGCCGCGTCCGGCACCCGGCTCACTGGCGGGCGGCCCGAACTCCGGGCTGCAGGACCCGGTGGCCAAGAAGAAGCTGAAGGGCTGCGCCCCGGCGATGTGCTACACCGACAGCCTGATGGCGTTCTCCACCAACGAGATCACCATCAACTGGAACGCGCCGCTGGCCTGGATCGCCTCGTACGTCGGCGGTCTGGGCGGCGGCACGGCGGAGCAGCCCGTGCGCTGACCCGGTCCTGCCGGAATACGCCGCCGCCCACCCGCGCTCGGGCGCGGGTGGGCGGCGGACCAGGGAAGCGGGGAGGTCAGTCGGCGCCGAACTCCATCGCGGCGCGGTCGAGCAGCTTGTCCTGCCCGGACACCTGCCCGTCCGAGGCGATCGCCTCGGAGGCGCCCTGCGGCATCGCGCCGATCAGCCCGGTGGAGGCCGCCTGCGCGGCGCCGATCAGCGCCGGATGCGAGCTGCCGACCATGCCGAGACCGGCGTACTGCTCCAGCTTGGCGCGCGAGTCGGCGATGTCGAGGTTGCGCATGGTCAGCTGGCCGATCCGGTCCACCGGACCGAAGGCGGAGTCCTCGGTCCGCTCCATGGAGAGCTTCTCCGGGTGGTAGCTGAACGCCGGTCCGGAGGTGTCCAGGATGGAGTAGTCCTCACCGCGCCGCAGCCGCAGGGTCACCTCGCCGGTGATCGCCGCGCCGACCCAGCGCTGCAGCGACTCGCGCACCATCAGCGCCTGCGGGTCCAGCCAGCGGCCCTCGTACATGAGCCGGCCGAGGCGGCGCCCCTCGGTGTGGTAGGTGGCGACGGTGTCCTCGTTGTGGATCGCGTTGACCAGCCGCTCGTACGCCGCGTGCAGCAGCGCCATGCCCGGCGCCTCGTAGATGCCCCGGCTCTTGGCCTCGATGACGCGGTTCTCGATCTGGTCGGACATGCCCATGCCGTGCCGACCGCCGATGGCGTTGGCCTCCAGCACCAGATCGACGGCGGAGGCGAACTCCTTGCCGTTGATCGTCACCGGGCGGCCCTGCTCGAAGCCGATCGTGACGTCCTCGGCCGCTATCTCGACCGACGGGTCCCAGAACCGCACGCCCATGATCGGCTGGACGATCTCGATACCGGTGTCGAGGTGCTCGAGCGACTTGGCCTCGTGGGTGGCGCCCCAGATGTTGGCGTCGGTGGAGTACGCCTTCTCCGTGCTGTCCCGGTAGGGCAGGTCATGGGCGAGCAGCCACTCCGACATCTCCTTGCGGCCGCCGAGCTCGCTGACGAAGTCGGCGTCCAGCCACGGCTTGTAGATCCGCAGGGAGGGGTTGGCCAGCAGGCCGTAGCGGTAGAACCGCTCGATGTCATTGCCCTTGAAGGTGGAGCCGTCGCCCCAGATCTGCACATTGTCCTCGAGCATGGCGCGCACCAGCAGGGTGCCGGTGACCGCCCGCCCGAGCGGGGTGGTGTTGAAGTAGCTGCGGCCGCCGGAGCGGATGTGGAACGCCCCGCAGGCGAGCGCCGCGAGCCCCTCCTCCACCAGGGCCGCCCGGCAGTCCACCAGTCGGGCGACCTCCGCGCCGTACGTCGTGGCGCGCCCGGGGACCGAGGCGATGTCGGGCTCGTCGTACTGGCCGATGTCGGCGGTGTAGGTGCAGGGCACCGCGCCCTTGTCGCGCATCCACGCGACCGCTACCGAGGTGTCGAGGCCGCCGGAGAAGGCGATCCCGACGCGTTGGCCGACAGGGAGGGAGGTGAGAACTTTGGACACAGCAGGAGTATGCAGGGTTATGCATGATCATGCAAGCCTCCTGGTGATGACCTTGATCCCCACCCCGCTCCCCGGCGTGAGGACGGGGCTCACGAGGAGGTCAGATACGCCTCCACCTCACTGACCTGGGCCGCCGGCCAGCCGGTGTTGCCGGTGACGCTGAGCCTCAGATAGCGCGCATTCGTGCTGTCGGGCAGGGCGACGGTGACCTTGTTGCCGGACGCCGGGTCGAAGCGGTAGCCCTGCGAGCCCACCACCGTCGAGTACCCGGAGCCGTCGGTGCTGCCCAGCACGGACAGCGTCTGGGTGCGGGCGCCCCACGCCGACGAGGGCGGCAGCTTCAGCACCAGCCGGCGGACCGCCTGGCTGGAGCCGAGGTCCACGGTCAGGGCCTGCGGAAAGGCGTTGTTGGCCGACTCCCAGTAGGTGTTCGCGTCGCCGTCGACCGCCTTGCCGGGGGTGTAGACGTCCTGGGAGCCGGTCGCGGTGGCCGGGCGGCCCTTGGCGAGGTTGCGGCCCGGCTCGGGATCCGGGTTGCCCTGGCCGGGCTGGGGCCAGCCGGCACAGTCCGACCAGGTGCTGCTCCAGCCGGAGTTGCCCCCGCCGTCGGTGAGGCTGAAGGTGCCGGAGCCGGACGGGTAGGGGCAGTTGTAGACGCCCGCCGCGCCGACGCTGGAGGCCGTGACATCGCTGAACTTCGCCGCCCCCTGCGCCTCGGCCTGGACGACGACCGTTCCGGGGTTGGTCACGGTCGCGCCGGACACATTGACGTTCTTGACCGCGTAGCCCCTGCCGCCGCCGGAGACGAACTCGAAGGCGCTGTACGGGCTGTCGGTGATGGTCGTGTTGGTGATGTTGACGGTGGCCTCGATCGCGCTGTCGTAGGAGTCGACGCGCAGGGCGCCCATCGGGTGGTTCCAGTTGGGGTTCATGGCACCCGCGCGGACCAGCGTGTTCCCGTCGACCGTGATCGTGCCGGCCAGCGGGTGGAACGGGTCCATGAACTTCTGGTTGGAGATGGCGATACCGCTGCCCAGGGCGTTGGTGTCCGAGATCAGGTTGTTCTTGACCGTGATGTCCGTACCGCCGTAGATGGCGATGCCATTGGCGAGGTTCGGCTGCGAGATGGTGTTGCTCTCGAAGCTGCTGTTGGTGTCCGGCGAGTTCAGCGACCACATGGCGAGCGCGTCGTCGCCCTGGTTGCGCAGGAAGTTGTTCCGCACGCGTACGTTCTTCGCGGTGCCGTTGAGGTTGAGGCCGTCGGCCGTCATGTCCAGGAAGCGGTTGTTCTCGACCACCAGGTTGTCGTTGTTGCCCATCAGCCACAGACCGACCTTCAGGTGCTGCAGCCACATGCCGGACACGCTGGAACCCGGGCCGAGCGAGCCGTTGACGAAGTTGTCGGGGTTGGAGTCGACGCGCTCGGTGACCTCGCCGATGACCGCGAAGTCCTTGATGTGCACGTTGCCGGAGGAGCTGGACTGGTCGATGAACCGCGAGGTGTGCACCACGGAATGCCAGCCGCCGGCGCCCTGGAGGGTGACGTTCTGGACGCCGTTCAGCGAGGAGGTCAGCCTGTAGTCGCCCGGCGGGATCCAGACCACTCCGCCCTGGGCGGCGGCGATGGCGTCCCGGAACGCCTGGGTGGAGTCGCCCTGCCCGCTGGGGTCGGCGCCCTTGGAGGTGACGGACACCGATCCGGCGGGCTGGGAGGCGGCCGCCGCGACCTGCTCGAAGTCGGCCACGTCCACGGTGACCTGTGTGTTCGCCGCTTCGAAGGCGATCTTGTCACCGGCCTGGACGTTCTGGCCGAGCAGCAGCCGGGCGTTGTCGTAGAGGTGGTGGGTCTTCGACCCCGCGATCCAGCCGGTGTCCACGTACGAGTACTTGGACGTGACCGCGATGGTCTTGGCCAGCTTGGTGCCGTTGACATAGACGTTGAGCGTGCCCGACTGGCCGTCGGGCACGCTGTAGGCCACGTTCACCGCGTTGGCCGCGCGCGGCGCGGTGAACTCCACGCGCTGCCCGGAGGCGAGGCGGACGGCCTGGCGCCCGGACGCCTCGGAGGCGAGCGTGCCCTGGGTGAAGTCGGGGCCGATCTTCGTCCCCGTGGTGGTGGCCGACTCGGCCTCGGCCGAGGTGAACGGCAGGGAGGCGCCCGCGGCCGCGTGCGCGGCCGTGGGGGTCAGCGTGACGAGCGTGCCGGCCGCCAGGGCGACGGCCACGCCGATCGCCGACAGGCGCTTGGTGGATGCCGATGCGGTACCGCTGCGGTGCATGTGCTGATCCCTTCGTGGTGGGGGTGGTGGGACAGCGCGGTGGGGGTGGCGGCTCAGCGGAGCAGCCAGGCCGCCGTGTCCCGCGGAAGGCGGCCCCGGTCGTCCAGCGGGCCGCTGCTGAGCAGAAGTCGGGAGGTGGCGTCCAGCTCGGTGGGGGTGTCCGCGAGGTTGACCACGCAGACCAGACCGTCGTCACGGGCGAAGGCCAGGACACCGTCGGCCGAGGGGAGCCAGGTCAGCGGCCCGTCGCCGAAGCCGGGGGTGGCGCGGCGGACGCGAATCGCCGCGCGGTAGAGGCTGAGCATCGAGCCCGGGTCCTCCGTCTGCAGATCGGCCGCGTACACCGCCCAGTGCGCGGGCTGCGGCAGCCACGGCTCCTGGCGCGAGCCGAAACCGGCGTACGGCCCCTCCGCCGCCCACGGCAGTGGCACCCGGCAGCCGTCGCGGCCCGGGTCGGTGCCACCGGAGCGGAAGTGCATCGGGTCCTGGATGCGGTCGCGGGGGATCTCGGCCTCGGGCAGGCCCAGTTCCTCGCCCTGGTAGACGTAGACCGCGCCGGGCAGGGCCAGCGACAGCAGGGCGGCGGCCCGCGCCCGCCGGGTGCCGAGGGCGAGGTCGGTGGGGGTGCCGAAGACCTTGGTGGCGAAGTCGAAACCGGTGTCCTCGCGCCCGTAGCGGGTGACCGTGCGGGTCACATCGTGGTTGCACAGCACCCAGGTGGCC
Source organism: Streptomyces endocoffeicus (assembly GCF_016741935.1). Taxonomy (GTDB): domain Bacteria; phylum Actinomycetota; class Actinomycetes; order Streptomycetales; family Streptomycetaceae; genus Streptomyces; species Streptomyces endocoffeicus. Next base: position 239,902 of record NZ_JAERRG010000015.1, read on the forward strand.
GGAGCGCCCACCGGAGCGTGTTCGGCGAGCGTCTCGTCGATCGACGTCCGCAGCCGCCGGGCGTCCCAGGGGCAGGCCAGAAAGGAGAAGTTGAAGGCGGTGTGCAGCTCGTCGGGGCGCAGATAGCGGGCGAAGCGCTCGCTGTCCGGCAGCCACACCTCGCCGACGAAGACACCGCCGTACTCGTCGGCCACCGCGCGCCAGGAGCGGTAGATGTCATGGAGCTCATCGAGGTCGACATACGGATGCGGATCGCGGCCCGCGACGAAGTCGGGCAGCCGGGGATCCTTGGCCAGCAGGGCGGCCGAGTCGACGCGCACCCCCGCGACACCCCGCTCGAACCAGAAGCGCAGGATGTCCTCGTGCTCCTGGCGTACGGCCGGGTGGGCCCAGTTGAGGTCCGGCTGCTCGGGGGCGAACAGATGCAGATACCAGTGGCCGTCGGGCAGCCGGGTCCACGCGGGGCCGCCGAACTCCGACGTCCAGTCGTTGGGCGGCAGTTCACCATGGTCGCCGCGGCCCGGTCGGAGGTGGAACAGCTCGCGCTCGGCACCGCCCGCGAGGGCGGCCCGCCACCAGGGGTGCTGATCGGAGACGTGGTTCGGCACGATGTCGACGATCGTGCGGATGCCCAGCTCACGGGCCTCGGCGATGAGCTTCTCCGCCTCGGCCAGGGTGCCGAAGGCCGGGTCGATGGCGCGGTAGTCGGCGACGTCATAGCCGCCGTCCTTCATGGGCGACTGGTACCAGGGGCTGAACCACAGCGCGTCGACGCCGAGTTCGGCGAGGTACGGCAGCCTGGCGCGGACGCCCGCGAGGTCGCCGGTGCCATCGCCGTCCCCGTCGGCGAAGCTGCGTACGTACACCTGGTAGATGACGGCGGAGCGCCACCAGTCGTTCGGTGTCCGGGCAGGGGTGGGCTGGGCCACGGTGGGAGCCTTTCTGTCGAGGGGGCGGTGTCAGCCCTTCGTGCTGCCCGCGCTGATCCCGGCGATGATGTGCCGCTGGAAGACGAGGAACAGCGCGACCATCGGGATGCTGGCGATGACCATCGCGGCGATGAGCACGGTCAGCTGGATGTTCTGCGACAGCTGGACGAGTGCCACGCTGATCGGCTGCTTGCCGGTGTCGGAGAAGACCATCAGCGGCCACAGGAAGTCCTGCCACACCGCCACCAGCGCGAAGATCGACACGACGCCGAGCACCGGACGCGACATGGGCAGCACGATCGACCACAGGGTGCGCAGCTTTCCGGCGCCGTCGATCTCGGCGGCCTCCAGGACATCGCGCGGGATCTGGTCGAAGAACCGCTTGAGGAGATAGAGGTTGAAGGCGTTGGCGACGGCCGGCAGCCAGATCGCGAGCGGATCGTTGAGCAGGCTGGTGTGGATCAGCGGCAGGTCGGCGACGGTCAGGTACTTCGGCACGACCAGCGCCTGGGCCGGGACCATCAGCGTGGCCAGGATGCCACCGAGGATCACCTTGCCGAAGGCGGGCTTCAGCCTGGACAGGGCGTAGGCGGCGGCCGTGCAGAACACCAGCTGGAACAGCCAGGCCCCGGTCGCCTGGACCACCGTGTTCCACAGGTGCCGCGGAAGCTGCATCAGGTCCCAGGCATCGCTGTAGCCGCTGAGGTGCCACTGCTCGGGGACGAGGGTGGGCGGGGTCTTCGCCACCTCGTCCGGCGACTTCATCGCACCGGTCACCATCCAGTAGACCGGGAAGAGGAAGGCGATCGCGAACAGCACCACCACGCCCGTGAAGACCGTCCAGTAGACGGCCCGGCCGCGGGGGCGGGCCAGGGTGGCGGGGGAGACGAGGGTCCGGGTGCTCATGCGTCGTCCTCCCCGGAGCGGGTGAGCCGCAGATAGAGGGCGGAGAAGGCGCCGAGCAGCACGAGCAGCATCACGCTCAGCGCGCAGGCGCCACCGAAGTCGTTGTAGAGGAAGGCGTACTTGTAGATCAGGTAGAGGACGGTGACCGTGGCGTTCTCCGGGCCACCGCCGGTGATCACGAACGGCTCGGTGAAGACCTGCATCGTCGCGATGATCTGGAGCAGCATCAGCATGAGGATCACGAACCGGGTCTGGGGGATCGTGACGTGGCGGATGCGCTGGAGCAGGCCGGCACCGTCCAGTTCGGCCGCCTCGTACAGCTCACCGGGGATGGACTGCAGCGCCGCCAGGTAGATCAGGACGGTGCCGCCCATATTGGCCCAGGTGGCCACGATGACGAGGGAGATCAGGGCGGTGTCGGCGCCGTTGGACCAGTTCGAGGTGGGCAGGTGCGAAAAGCGCAGTGCCTCGTTGGCCAGCCCGGCGCCCGGGTCGTAGAACCACTTCCACAGCAGGGCGCTGACCACCGGCGGGATCATCACCGGCAGATAGACCACGACCCTGAAGAACGCCTTGGCGTGCCGGAGTTCATTGAGCACGAGGGCGAGCAGGAACGGGATCGCGAAGCCGATGAGCAGCGCCAGCAGGGTGAAGGTGAGGGTGTTCCGCCAGGCCGCGGTGAACTCCGGATCGTGCAGGACACGGGTGAAGTTGGCGGTGCCGACCCATTCGGGGGACGAGCCGGGCGTGTACTTCTGGAAGGCGATCACGACCGCGCGGATCGCCGGATACCAGGAGAACAGCGCGAAGCAGATCAGGCCGCCGAGGAGGAAGCCATAGGCCCGGACCTGGTCGGCCAGACGGCGCCGCCCCCGACCCCCCGCCGGGGGCGGCGCCTGCACCGGGTGGACGGCGATCGCCTCGGCGGGCGGCCGCGCAGCGGTCTTGGTCATCGGGTCAGCCCCGGGCCAGAATGTTGTCGATCTTGTCGGAGGCTTCCTTCAGGAGCTGGTCGATATCGGCGTCCTTCTTGGTGAGGACGGCGGAGACGGCCCCGTCGAGCACCGAGTAGATCTGCTGGGCGTGCGGCGGCTCGATCTTCATCCGCAGCTTCTGGTTGCCGTCGAGGAAGGTCTGGTAGTTGCCCACGGGGACATTGGCGTTGGCCTTCTTGAGCTGCTGGTCCTTGGCGTCGGCGGCGCCGGTGAACAGCCGCGGCTCGGGCAGGCCCACCGGGGCGTTCCGCTTCTTGGCGCGGACGTAGTCGCCGAGGAAGCCCTTGCCCGGGGTGAGGAACATATGGTCGAGCCACTTGAGGCCGGCCCGGATCTGGGCGGGCGTGTCCTTCTTCTGGAACATGTAGCCGTCGCCGCCGATGAGCGTGCCCTTGCCACCGGGCATGGGGGCGATGGCGAGGTCCTTGTAGTTGCCGCCCTTCTCCTTCACCAGGATCGGGATGTTGTCGGGCGCGGCGAGGTACATGCCCAGCTTGCCGGAGCCCATCAGCTGCTGGGCGTCGTTGATGACCAGGAGCTGTTTGCTGCCCATCGAGTCGTCCACCCAGCGCATGTCGTGCAGGTTCCGCAGGACGGCGCGCGCCTCGGGGGTGTCGATGGTGGCCTTCTCGCCGTCCGCGCTGACGACATCGCCGCCCTGTGAGTACAGCTCGGCCGTGAAGTGCCAGCCGCCCTGGTTCTGGGCGCTGTAGTCCGCGTAGCCGACCGTGCCGCCGCCCAGCTCGGCGATCCTCTTGGCGTCGGCGCGGACCTCCTCCCACGTCATCGGCGGCTTGTCGGGGTCGAGTCCGGCCTTCTCGAAGAGCTCGCGGTTGTAGATCAGACCCATCGAGTAGCCGGTGCGCGGGATGCCGTAGATCTTGCCGTCGACCGTGTAGATGTCGCGCAGCTGCTTGCTGAGGGTGGAGTAGCTCTTCAACTCCTTGACGTACGGGGTGAGATCGGCCGCCTGGTTGATGTCGACCACATGTCCGGCGTCGGTGAAGTACGTGTAGAAGACGTTCTCCATCTGGCCCCCGGCCAGCTTGGCGTCGAACGTCTTCGGGTCCTGGCAGGGGAACGCGTCATGCGCGACGACGTCGATGTCCGGGTTCTGCCTCTCGAAGGAGGCGATGTCCTCCTCGAAGAACCTGCGGTCGACCTTGGCGCTCTTGGGCGGCATGCAGTTGACGGTGATACGCGTCTTTCCGCCCGCCGATCCGTCGTCCGACCCGCCGCAGGCGGTGAGGGCGAGGGAGAACGTGCTGAGCGCGATGAGAGTACGACGGAACCCGGTGCTTCTCATGGGTGGACCCCTCTGTACAGGAGCAGGGAAGCCCCACGGCCGCGAGCGGGGCGCACACAACCGTGAGTGCGCCGCACACTCAAGCACCGACGACATCGGCCCGCAAGATGTCGCGTAGATTCTGTAATTATTCAACTGCACTGCGAATCATGCGGATTGAGTCCGGCGGCGTCTTGCGACCGCCCTTTCGATCACCCCTCGACGGTCCTCCGCCCGCTCACTCCCGCGGCGCCTGGGCGGTGGAGCCGCGCACCACCAGCTCCGGCTCGAACAAAAGCTCCTCGGCGGGGACGGCCACCCCGCCGATCTGCGCGTTCAGCACCTCCACCGCCGCTCTGCCCATGGCCTCGATGGGCTGGCGTACGGTGGTCAGCGGCGGCTCGGTGCAGTTCATGAACGCGGAGTCGTCGTAGCCGACCACGGACACCCGCGACGGCACGCCGAGCCCCTTGCGGCGCGCGGCTCGTATCGCGCCCAGGGCGAGCGGGTCGCTGGCGCAGATGATGCCCGTGACGCCCCGGTCGATCAGCCGGGAGGCCGCGGCGTGGCCGCCCTCGATCGAGAAGATCGCCCGGGCCACGAACTCATCCGGAAGGCGGTCGGCGATCGCCCGCGCGGCGGCCAGCTTGCGTGCCGACGGCATGTGGTCACCGGGCCCGAGCACCAGCCCGATCCGCTCGTGGCCGAGGGAGGCCAGATGCCGCCACGCCTGCTCCATGGCCACGGCGTCGTCGCAGGAGACGGCCGGGAAGCCGAGGTGCTCGATGGCCGCGTTGACCAGCACCACCGGGATGTTGCGCTCGGCGAGCTGCCGGTAGTGGTCATGCGGCGCGTCGGCCTGCGCGTACAGCCCGCCCGCGAACACCACCCCGGAGACCTGCTGTTGCAGCAGCAGGGCCACGTAATCGGCCTCGGAGACCCCGCCCTTGGTCTGGGTGCACAGCACCGGGGTCAGTCCGAGCTGGGCCAGCGCCCCGCCGATGACCTCGGCGAACGCCGGGAAGATGGGGTTCTGCAGCTCGGGCAGCACCAGCCCCACCAGCCGGGCCCGGTCGCCCCGCAGCTGCGTGGGCCGCTCGTAGCCGAGGACGTCCAGCGCGGAGAGCACCGCCTGCCGGGTGGCTTCGGAGACCCCGGGCTTGCCGTTGAGGACCCGGCTGACCGTGGCCTCGCTGACACCGACCTTCTTCGCCACTTCAGCAAGTCGTCGCGTCATGCACGCAAGCGTAGCGCAAGAATTGCAAGTCGCTTGCGTAACGGGGGTGCGGAAGGTGTGAGACCCGGCGGCGGGCCCCGGGTCAGGTCGCCCGGGTGACGGCCACCGCCGGCCGGTCGAGGCGATCAGCCTCTCGGCATGCTCGGCGATGACTTCCTTGTCCATCCGTGGCCACTTCTGGAGCCAGCCCTGCGCATACGCGCCCGACGACAGCCGGAACAGATGGTGCAGCCCGGTGTTGTCCGCCGCCCAGATCGTCTTGTGGGTGTAGCCGCCCGAGCCCGAGACATCATCACGCTTCTGATGGGGCTGCCCCCACAGGACCTTGCGCTTGGCACGCCGCGACTCCGGGGCGACATACGCCTCGATTCCGATGACCGGCGTCACACCCGAGGACGTGGCCTGCTGGAAGAAGTCATACGCGCCGTGGAGGTTGCCGTGGTCCGTCATGGCGATGTGCGACATGCCCAACTCCTGGCAGACCGCGAAGAGATCCCTCAGCCGGGCCGCGCCGTCCAGGAGCGAGTACTGCGTGTGCACATGCAGATGAGTGAAAGGCCGTGCCACTCCTCCCACCCCGGATCAGGAGCCGGACTCGAGGGCCCGGGCGATCCTCCGCAGGCCGGTGGCCACCTCCCGCGCCGAGGGGGCGCGCTCGGGATCGACCAGCCACTGCTGGGTCAGTCCGGCGATCAGGGCCATGTGCACCGACCCGACGGCACGGGCCACCCCGCCCTCCTCCGCGCCCTCGATGCCGTGCAGATCGGCCGCCAGCGCCGTACGGGACCGTTCGAACGCGTCGGCGAGCTGCTGCCGGACCTCGGCGGACCGTTCGGCCTGGGCGAGCGCCTCGGCGCTGGCCACCAGCAGCGGCCGGTCCGTGGTCTCGGACTCGACGATCCGGGCCCACATCGACTCCACTCGCGCCCCGGCCCCTGAGCCCGGTACGGGCTCCGCCGAGCCGGACCGCACCTTCTCGCTCCACTCGTCGAGCGTTTCCAGCAGGGCAGCGTTGAGCAGCCGCTCCTTCGAGCCGTAGTGGTAATTGATCGTGCCGAGCGGCGCGTTGGCGGCGGCGGCGATGTCCCGCGAGGTCGTACGGGCGAATCCCCGCTCCTGAAGGCATCGCTTCGCCCCGGCCATTGTGCTCGCCCTGCTCGTCGTGCTCGCCCTGCTCGTCGTGCTCGTCCCGCTCGTCGTGCGGGCGAAAATCAGGAGCCGAGCCGACCGCCGGTCAGCCGTGCCAGCGGGCCGCGACGACGAGCCGCGCGCCTGCGCAGGACGATCGCGGTGGTGGCGCCCGCCGCGGCGGCACCGGCGCCGGCGACGGCTGCCAGGACCTTCCGCGCCTTGATCATCATCCAGGCCGAACCCGCCGCCGCGGCGGCCTTCTTGGGCGCCTCGGCGGCCACGGCACGACCGGTGGCCACGGCCTTCCCGGCAGCCACTTGAGCCTTGTCGGCGGCGACATGAGCGGTGTGCGCCGCGGTCGTCGCCGCGCCCGCCGCGGCGGACTTCGCCGTGGTCTCCGCCTTGCCCGCGGTGTCCTTGGCCTTTTCCGTGGTCTCCTTGGCCTTGGTGGCGGTGGCCTTCGCGTTCACGCCGGTGCTCCGGGTAGTGTGTGCGTTCTTCTTCTCGGTCATGTTCACCGCGTTACCACTCGACCCGACAGCAAACCCGAGCCCTCGGCTCATTCGGTGCCCGAGCCGCCCGAGCCGCGCCGCTGCTGGAACAGCACAAACCCTCCGGCCAGGGCGAACAAGCAGACGCCGATGATGATGCCCACGGCGGGCCACGCGGATCCGCCGTCGGATGTCGCGGCCTTCGAAGGCTCCTCGCCGTCCGGGCTCGGCGCCTCGCTCTCCGGCTTCGGGGAGGGCGAGGCCGAGGGCGAGGCGTCCGGGGTGGCGCCGGCGGCCGCGGCCTTGAGCTTCAGCAGCGGGGCGGGATTCTCCGGCTCCGGCTCTCCGGCGCGGGCCACCTCGATCCACCGGGACACCTTGCCGCCCTCGTAGGTGTCCACGGTCTTGAAGGCCAGCGATGTGGCTTCGGGCAACTGCCGTACGACGACACTGTGTTCGGCGTTCTCGCCGGGTGCGAGCGCCGGGCCGCCGACGGAGTAGCCGTCATCGGTGGGCTTGAGCTTCCAGCCCTTCGGAGCCTGCTTCAGCTCCACATCGCCGGGGTCGATGCCCTTGGGCAGCACGGTCCGGATCTCGGTGAAACCGGCCCCTTCGTCCTCCGCCTCCGACTCGAACGTCAGCGTGACGTTCTTCGCCAGGGCGCGGGAGTCGGAGGCGCTCACCTCGGTGTGGGCCAGGGCGGGGGCCGCCGTGGCGAGGACGAGCGCCGAGGCGGCGACGGCCAGGACGCCGATCCGCCGCGGGCGGGGCGGCAGACGATGTGCTTTCACGGTATCTCTCCTCGTCCAAGGGGCGGACACCCGGGCCCTCCGCACCGGTCACCCGGCGCGCTCACCAGGTGTGTTCACCAGGTGCGTTCACATTCCCCGGTACGTACGGCCCGGACGCGATGTTCATCGTCGCCCAGGCCGGAAGCCCGCTTGTCACGGAGGGCGCGGCCGGCGGTCAGGTGGTGGCCATGTCGAGGGCCGTTCCGTACAGCCGGGACACCCGGATCCTGATCACCACGCGCCGGTCCGCCACCAACTGCTCCAGGAAGGCCGTCTCATCACGGGGATCGGCGAAGCCCGGCGTCATGGCCAGCAGTTCCCGCCCGACAGCGTCCCCGGGGGCGGCCGTCACCTCGGATACCTCCGCCTCGCCCTCGGCGACGGCGAACGACCAGCCGTCCGGCGCGCCCACATGCACGGCGGCGTGCGGGTCGCGCCGCAGCCGACGCACCTTGAGCCGATCGGCGGTGGAGGAGACGCGCAGCACACGTTCCTCGGGACTCCACTGGTGGAGCACGGTCGACAGATGGGGATGGCCGCTGCGTTTGACGGTCGCGAGCACCCCGAACCGCTGGTCACTCAGGATGCGGGACGACTCGTCGTCGGTGAGTGCCCGGGGCGCGGGCCCGGCGCCGGGCCTCGTCCCGGCGCCACTCGTCGGGTTCTTGCTTTCGGTCGTCGTCATGAGGGTGGACCTTTCGCCGGTCGTGGAGGAGTCGGAGTGCGGGTCAGGGGGTGGTGACCGGTGTGGCGGGCGGGTTGGCGTTCCGGGGTGCGGTCGGTGCGGTCGGCGCGGCGGGGGATTTCCGCGCGGGCCGCCGCAGGACGGTGAACGCCACCGCGAAGGCCGCCACGATGAGCCCCGCTCCGATGGCGAAGGCCAGGTGGTAGCCGCCGGTCAGCGCCTCGGCCCGGCTCTTGCCCCGGGCGAGCAGGGCGTCCGTACGGGAGGCGGCCAGGGTGGACAGCACCGCGACGCCCAGCGCCATGCCGATCTGCTGAGTGGTGTTGAACAGCCCGGAGACGAGCCCGGCGTCGCCCTCCTTCGCACCGGACATTCCGAGGCTGGTCAGCGCCGGGAGCGCCAGCCCGAAACCGGCGGCGAGCAGCATCACCGGGAGGAGGTCGGGGACGTAGCGGGCGTGCACGGGGACGCGGATGAGCAGGCCGAGGACGCCGGTCAGGAGGACCAGCCCGGTCAGCAGCACCGCGCGGTCGCCGAAGCGGGCGCTGAGCCGCGCCGAGACGCCGAGGGACACCACGCCGATGGCGAGGGCGGCCGGGAGCATCGCCAGACCGGTTCCGGTGGCGTCGTAGCCCAGCACATTGCGCAGATAGAGGGCGACGAGGATCTGGAACGAGAAGAGCGCGGCCACCATCAGGAGCTGGACCAGATTGGCCCCCGCCACCCCGCGCGACCGCAGGATCCGCAGGGGCATCAGCGGGGTGCGGGCAGTGGCCTGGCGGACCAGGAACAGGGCGATCAGGAGGATCGAGACGGCGCCGAGGCCGAGCGTGTGCGCCGCCGCCCAGCCGTAGTCCGCCACCTTGACCACGGTGTAGATGCCCAGCATCAGCCCGGCCGTGACGAGCAGGGCACCGAGGACATCGGCTCCGGCCGCGAGGCCCGGCCCGCGGTCGGCGGGCAGGACGGGGATGGCGACCGCGAGCGTCAGCAGCCCGATCGGCAGATTGATCAGGAAGATCCAGTGCCAGCTGAGCGCGTCGGTGAGGAGGCCGCCGAGTACCTGGCCGATCGACGCCCCGGCGGCGCCGGTGAAGCTGAACACGGCGATCGCCCTTGACCGTTCGGCGGGTTCGGTGAAGAGCGTGACGAGGATGCCCAGGCTGACCGCGGAGGCCATCGCGCTGCCGACCCCCTGGAGGAACCGTGCGGCGATCAGCGTCGCGGGGGAGGTGGCCACGGCCGCGAGCAGCGAGGCCGCGGTGAACACCGCGGTGCCGGTCAGGAATACGCGCTTGCGGCCGATGAGATCGCCGATGCGGCCGCCGAGCAGCAGCAGACCGCCGAACGCGATCAGATAGGCGTTGACGACCCAGCTGAGCCCGGCGGGGGAGAACCGCAGATCGCTCTGGATGGCGGGCATGGCCACGGTCACGATGCTGCCGTCGAGGATCACCATCAGCATGCCGGTGGCGATGACCCCGAGGGCCAGTTGGCGTGCCGGGGGGACGCGGGGAGGCGTGGGGTCGGAAGAGGTGGCGGACATGCGGACACTCCTGTCAGTAGGCGCGACAGGAGTGACCGTAGCAGATGGTTTTGTTGCAGACTATTTGTTTCGGCTCTACTTGTGGCCGGGTGGCCGGCCGTGCGGGTGTCTCCGCTCTACTTCTCGCGCTGCCGCGCCCTCCGGGCCGGGCGGGGGCTCTCGGCGGGCGTGGCCAGATGCCCCTCGGACAGCCGGGCCAACGCCCTTACCAGCGCGGCGCGTTGGGTCTCGGGGAGCGCCGCCAGCGCCTCGCGGTGGACGCGGTCCACGATCTCCTGACTCCGTTCGGCGATCCGCGCGCCCTCCTCGCTGACCGCGATGATCCGGGCCCGGCGGTCATGGGTCGAGGCACGCCGCTCCGCGAGGCCCGCCTTCTCCAGGGCGTCCACCGTCACCACCATCGTGGTCTTGTCCATGTCGCCGAGCTCGGCGAGCTGTGCCTGGGTGCGCTCCTCCTCCAGGGCGTGGACCAGTACGCAGTGCATCCGCGACGTCAGCCCGATCTCGGCGAGCGCGGCCGACATCTGGGTGCGGAGGACGTGGCTGGTGTGGTCGAGGAGGAACGACAGGTCGGGTTCGGTCTTGGTGGGCGCCATGGCGGTCATATGGCCCAGGGTAACAATTCGATCCGTACTGGATTATCCGGAACAGTCCATCTGGAGGGCCGGGAGCCGGAGGGCCGGGGCAGGGGTCAGCCGTTGCGGTAGAGGGTGGTGAGCAGCTCGACCGCGGTCTGGGTGGCGGGGTGCGGGTCGTCCCGCCACCAGGCGAGGCGTACCGCGATCGGCTCGGCGTCGCGGACCGGCCGGTAGGCGATTCCGGGCCTCGGGTACTGGTTGGCGGTGGACTCCGCCGTCATGCCGACGCAACGGCCCGCGGAGATCACGGTGAGCCAGTCCTCCACGTCGTGGGTCTCCTCGGTGGCCGGCCGGGAGTCGGGCGGCCACAGCTCCGCGGTGGTGGTGCCGGTCCTCCGGTCGACCAGCAGGGTGCGCCCGCTGAGGTCGGCCAGCCGGACCGAGCGGCGCCTGGCGAGCGGGTCGTCGGCGGCCACGGCGCACAGCCGCCGCTCCAGCCCGACGATGGCGGAGTCGAAGCGGCGCTCGTCCAGCGGTCTGCGCACCACGGCCAGGTCGCAGGCGCCCTCCGTCAGTCCCGCGGTGGCGGAATTGACGCGGACGAGGTGCAGCTCCGTCTCGGGGTACGCCTGGGCCCAGCGGCGCTGGAAGGCAGGGGTGTGACGGCCGAGCGCGGACCAGGCGTAGCCGATCCGCAGATGGGCGTGGCCCGATACGGCCTCCCGGATCAGGCCGTCCACCTCGGCCAGCACCCGCCGGGCGTGTGCCACCACGCGCAGCCCGGTGCCGGTCGGGGTCACCTCACGGGAGGTGCGCCGCAACAGCCGTGTGCCCAGGGCGCGTTCGAGCGCGGCCAGGGCCCGGGACACGGCCGCTTGGGAGACGCCGAGCGCGATGGCGGCGTCGGTGAAGGTGCCCTCGTCGACGATCGCCACGAGGCAGCGCAGTTGCCGCAGCTCCACATCCATACGTCCAGCGTATAGATAGAGCGCCGAACGCATTTTGCGCATGCATGGGCCGGGCGCACGATCGACGCATGCGACTCGCCCCCGCGTCACGCACCCCGTCCCCACGAGCGACGGAAACCGCACACCGGACCCCGCCGACCCCTGCCGACTCCGACTCCGGCTCCGGCTCCGGCTCGGGGCCGGGCCTGGACGCGAGCCTGGAGCGGGGCCTGGCCGCTGACCTTGATCAGCGGCCGACGGGACGGCGGTTCGCCGGTGTGGCCACGATGATCGGCAGCGGGCTGTCCAACCAGACCGGCGCCGCGATCGGATCCCAGGCCTTCCCCGTCATCGGTCCGGTCGGGGTCGTCGCCGTCCGCCAGTACGTGGCCGCCATCGTCCTGCTGGCCGTCGGCAGGCCCCGGTTGCGGAGCTTCACCTGGTGGCAGTGGCGGCCGGTGGTGGGGCTCGCCGTGGTGTTCGGCACCATGAATCTGTCCCTGTACAGCGCCATCGACCGCATTGGCCTCGGGCTGGCGGTGACCCTGGAGTTCCTCGGCCCGCTGTGCATCGCGCTGGCCGGCTCACGGCGCCGCGTGGACGCCTGCTGTGCGCTGGTCGCGGCGGCCGCCGTGGTGACCCTCATGCGTCCGCGGCCCTCGGCCGACTATCTGGGCATGGGGCTGGGGTTGCTGGCCGCTGTGTGCTGGGCGTCGTACATCCTGCTCAACCGCACCGTGGGGCGGCGGGTCCCCGGTGCCCAGGGGTCGGCGGCGGCCGCGGCGATCTCCGCGCTGATGTTCCTGCCGGTCGGGATCGCCGTCGCCGTCCACCAGCCGCCGACCGTGAGCGCCGTGGCGTACGCCATCATCGCGGGCGTCCTCTCCTCGGCCGTGCCGTATCTCGCGGACCTGTTCACGCTGCGCCGCGTGCCCGCCCAGGCGTTCGGGCTCTTCATGAGCGTCAACCCCGTCCTCGCCGCACTGGTCGGCTGGGTCGGTCTGGGGCAGAGCCTGGGATGGACGGAGTGGATCAGCGTGGGCGCCATCGTCGCGGCCAACGCGCTGAGCATCCTCACCCGGCGCGGCTGAAGGACCAGCGGGGATGGCCCGGTGCCTCGGTTGGTCCGACGCCTCGGATGGCCCGGGCCCGGGGGCGCAGCCGCGCTCCGCCCCCGGGTCACGGCTCCGCCCCCGGGTCACCGCTTGCCCTCAGGCCACCGCTCAGCCCGCGCCCTCGAACAGCGCCTCCGCGGCGGCGACCGCCTCGGCCAGGGCGGTGGGCTCCGGCCGCAGCCCCGCCACGATCGTGTCGACGGCGCGCAGCCCCGCCCGCTGGAGGAGCCGCTTCTCGTTGGTCACCCACTCACCGCGCGCCGCCAGCACCGCGTGTGCCGTCTGCAGGGCGGCGGTCGCCACCGCCCCCGCGACCTCGGTGGCCTGGCCACGTGCCACGTACGCCGCCGAGGCGTACCGCAGGGTCGAAGCCGCGCGCCCGCGCCACACCGGGGGCGCCGCCTCACGCAGCGCCTCCGGGTACTCGGGACGGGGCAGGGTGCCCCGCAGCACCTGGTTGAGGGCGAGTTCGGCCACCACCAGATAGCTGGGGATGCCCGCGAGGTGGAACATCAGCGGCTCCCAGTGGAAGCGGCCCTGCCGCGACTCGGCGAGTTCGTGTTCCACCACCTCGAGGTCGCGGTAGTGGATGTCCACGCGCCGTCCGTCGATGGTCAGCCAGGCGCCCCCGTTGAAGACACCACCGCCCCACTCGCCGAGTTCGGAGACCTCGCCCTCCCAGCCGATGGCCCGCAGAGCGGCCGGGTCGAAGTCGCCCCGGTAGTACAGGGCCAGGTCCCAGTCGCTCTCCGGGGTGTGGGTGCCCTGCGCACGCGAGCCTCCGAGGGTGACGGCGCGCACGGCGGGCAGGGTGGCGAGTCGCTCGGCGACATCGTCGAGGAACAGGTCGTCGGTCATACGGATCCGATCGTGTGAAGTGGATGACGGGTGCCGCGGGCACACCGAACACACGCCGGAGCACAGGCTCTGACGGCGGCGTTCATACGGCCGGTGTGCCGGGTCATCACTCCATGACGCCGACCTTACCGCCCCGCCCGGGCACCAGTCAGTCCTTCACCGGTCAGCTCTTCACCGGTCAGTCCTTCACCAGGCCCAGGCGGAACAGGCTCTCCGCGGTGTCGAGGACGGTCTGCACCGGGTCGCGCGGGGTCCAGCCGAACACCGAACGCGCCTTCTCGGTGCGCAGGATCGGTACCCGCTCCGTCACACCGACCGCTTCCCGCGCCCGTTCGTCGTCGAACTCCCGCGTGGGCACCCGGGCGGCGCGCTCGCCGAGGTGCTCGGCCAGCACCTGGGCGATCCACAGGAGGCTGACGGTCCGGTCGCCGGCGGCGAGGAAGCGCTGTCCGGCCGCGGCGGGATGTGCCATGGCCCGGAGGTGGAGCTCGGCGACATCGCGTACGTCCACCATGCCGAAGTGTGCGCGGGGGACGGCCGACATCGCCCCCTCCAGCATCGCCCGGACGTGTTCTGTCGAGGCGGACAGCCGGGGGCCGAGTGCCGGACCGAAGATCCCGGTCGGGTTGATCACCGTCAGTTCGAGGCCGTCCCCCTCCTTCGCCACGAAGTCCCAGGCGGCCAGCTCCGCGATGGTCTTCGAGCGGATGTAGGGCGGGTTGTCGTCCTCGGGGTCGGTCCAGTCGCTCTCGTCGTACTCGTCACCGTCCTTGCGGCTGTATCCCACCGCGGCGAACGAGGACGTCATCACGACCCGCTTCACACCCTGGTCCCGTGCGGCCCTCAGCACACGAAGAGTGCCGTCCCGCGCGGGGACGATCAGGTCGTCGGCGTTGTCCGGCTGGACGGAGGGGAACGGTGACGCGACGTGGTGGACGCGGGTACACCCCGCCATCGCGTCGTCCCAGCCGTCGTCCGCGGTCAGGTCGGCGCCGACGATGTCGAGCCGCCCGCCGGGATCGACACCGGAGGCCGCGACGGCCGACCGGACGCTCGTGGTGGCACCGCTGCCCCGGCCCTGCGCACGGATCGTGGTGCGGACCCGATGGCCGCTCCGCAGCAGGCCGCTGATCACATGGGTGCCGACATAGCCACTGCCCCCTGTCACCAGGACGAGTTCGCCACCACCGGCGTCGGCACCGGCGTCAGTGGACATGGGGATCGTCTTGCTGTCCATGGTTTGCTCTGGATTCCCTTCCCGAACGGTTTCTGTCACAGCGCGTCCATGACGTCCATGAGCTCGTCGACCGCCTGTCGCTCGGCGTCGGCGTCGGCGCGCTCCCGCGCGTCCCACATGTCCGCTTTGAGTCGCAGATAGCGCAGGCGGACCTCCATGAGCGCGATCTCACGCTCCAGGCGGTCCGCATTGCGCTGGAAGAGGTCGCGCAGCGGAACCACGCCCTGCGCGCCCTCGTCGAGATGGCGGAGGTAGGCACGCATGTCCTGCACGCTCATACCGGTGGATCTCAGACACCCCAGCGACCTGATCATCTCCACCACGCGGGGGTGGTAGCGCCGGTGGCCACTGTCCCGGTCCCGGTCCACCGCCGGGATCAGGCCGATCTTCTCGTAGTAGCGCAGTGTCGGCTCGGAAAGGCCGCTCAGTCGCGATACCTGCTGGATGGTCATCGGGGAGCCCCGGACCTCCGCCTCTGTCGCTGTCATATGTCGAGCATCCGATACTTGAAGCGCTTGAGGTCAAGTGCGATCGGCCGGCTGTGCCGCAACCGCCCGGCAGGTGGCTACCGGGGTGTCCCGGCCGCGGCGACGGCGGATGGGGGAGTGGGCGCGCCGGGGCGCTTCGCGGCCGTGGCGATGGGGATGTCGCGCATGAGGAACAGCGCTCCGAGGGCCAGGAGCCCGGCCGCGCCGCCGCTCCAGGCAACGGTGGAGCCGATGGCCGTGGCGGTGGGCGCGGCAGCGCCGGAGTGGCCGATCAGGGACTGGGCGCAGGCCAGGCCGACCGCGCCACCGATCTGCTTGGTGAGGGCGGAGCCCGCGGTGGCGGTGCCCATGTCGGCACGCGGGACGGCGTTCTGGGCGGCGATGGTGAGCCCTCCCATGGCCGGTCCGGCGCCGAGCCCGACGAGCAGCAGCAGAACGGACGTCAGGGCGAGAGGCGTCGTGGCCCGCAGGGCGACGAAGGCGGCGGTACCGGCGGTGAGCAGCCCCGCGCCGATCAGGAGGACCGGCTTGACGTGCCCGCTGCGCAGCACGGTGGCGGCGGTGAGCCGGTTGCCCAGGGTCATGCCGATGAGCAGGGGGAGCAGCAGCAGACCGGAGGCGGTGGCCGAGTGGCCGCGGATGTGCTGGAAGTACAGCGGCAGGAAGATCCCGACCGGCAGCGCGGCGACCTGGAAGAAGAAACCGGCGGTCAGCAGGGCGGTGTAGGTGCGGTGCCGGAACAGCCGCGGGGGCAGGACGGGGACGGCGGCCCGCCGCTCGACCGGTACGAGCGTGGCGAGCAGCGCCAGACCGCCGAGCAGACAGCCCAGCACGGCCGGGTCCGTCCAGGAGGGCGCATGTGTGGCGGTCGCGTTGCCCTTGAGGCTGAGGCCGGTCAGCGCGAGGGAGAGCCCGGCGGCGAGCAGGAGGATCCCCGCCACGTCGAGCCGGCCGGGCGGCGGGGTGGCGGGACGGCGGTCGGGCAGGGCCAGAGCGATGACGGCGCCCGCGGCCAGTCCGAGCGGGAGGTTGAGCCAGAACGCCCAGCGCCAGCCGATGTGATCGGCGAGTAACCCGCCGAGGAGCGGGCCGCCGACCATCCCCAGGATCATCATGGCGGCCATCGCCGTCTGCATCCGGATCAGCCCCTGGGGGCGGGACGGCGGGTGGAGGTCGCGGACCAGTGCCATGCCGAGCGTCAGCAGGGATCCGGCGCCCAGGCCCTGGAGCGCGCGGGAGAGGATCAGGGCGGGCATGGAGGCGGACAGGCCGCAGGCGATGGAGCCGATCAGGAAGACGGCGAGCCCGCCGATCAGCAGTCGGCGGCGGCCGTGGAGGTCGGAGAAGCGGCCGTAGACCGGCACGCTGACCGAGGAGGTCAGCAGATAGGCGGTGACGAGCCAGACGTACCAGGAGTCCCCTCCGCCGATCTGCTCGACGATGCGGGGCAGCGCGGTGCCGACCACGGTGCCGTCCAGCATGGCCAGGAAGGCGCAGCCCAGCAGGGCCAGGGTGACCAGGGTCCGGCGGCGGTGCGGGAGCGCTTCGTACGCGTCGGGTCCGGTCACCGCGCCTCCCCGGGCGCCGCGAGCGCGCCGTGCAGGAAGAGGTCCACGACTTCCTCGGTGGTCAGTGGGTCGGGGGCGCCCAGGCGCCCGGCCGACATCAGGGTCAGCTGGAAGGCGTCGGCGAGCCGTTCCGGGGCGAGCCGCAGACGGTCCCGGTCGGGTTCGAACAGCGCGGCCAGCGCCGCGCGCGGCCGGGCCAGGCTCGCCTCGCGGTCCGGGAGCCGCCCGTCCTTGCCGGGCTTGGGCGCCATGCGCTCCAGCCGCCCGGCCGCCGCGAGCGCTCCGGCGACCGCGCCGATGCGGCCCATGTGCCCGCGCACCACATCGGCCGCCTCGGCGAGCCGGTCCGCCAGCGGCTGGTCCAGGGCGATCGACTCCAGATGGGCCACGGTGTCATCGGGCCGTACGGCCTCCGCCATACAGGCCGCGAGCAGGGTGTCCTTGTCCTCGAAGACCCGGAAGATCGTGCCTTCCC
Source organism: Streptomyces endocoffeicus (assembly GCF_016741935.1). Lineage (GTDB taxonomy): Bacteria > Actinomycetota > Actinomycetes > Streptomycetales > Streptomycetaceae > Streptomyces > Streptomyces endocoffeicus. Next base: position 257,164 of record NZ_JAERRG010000015.1, read on the forward strand.
CGATACCCGCGGCCCGGGCGATCTTCGCGGTCGTCACCGAGGCGCCGTATTCGACGACGAGGGGGAGCGCCGCGGTGACGATCATCGCACGGCGCTGGTCGGGATCCATGGCCGGAGCGCGGCGCCGGGGCGGGGTGGAGGGGTTCTCTGCCTTCTCTGTCATGTGGGATACGGTACGGAGTGAGTGCTCACTCCGTCAATGCGCGGTGTGCGGCCACAAGGGGAGTGGCGGCGAGACCTTCCGGCGTTCTCCGTCAGCGCGCGGCGAGCAGGGTCCGGCGCAGGGCGCGGCCCGCTTCGGACGGGGGATGGTCGCGCGAGGCGGCGAGGCCGAGACCGTGGAGCGGGGGTGGATCGGCGAGATCGACCTGGATGAGGCCGGGCTGCGAGGCGATGGTCTCCTCGGCCACGAAGGCGAGCCCGAGCCGCCGCCGGACCATGGTCAGCGCGGTGGTGGTGTCCACGACCTCCAGCGCCACGGTGCGCTGGACCCCCGCGGTGCCGAAGAGGCTGTCGACGATGGTGCGGTCGCCCCATCCCGTGGGGAAGTCGATGAAGCGGCGGTCGGTGAGGTCGGCATAGGTCACGCCGTGGGCCTCGGCGAGGGGGTCGTCGGCGCGGCAGGCCAGCCCGAGGCGTATCCGCGACACATCATCGATGATCAGATCCGGGCCGAGGACGGCGGGGCCGTGCGGGGGCACGGGCAGCAGCATGAGGTCGAACCTGCCCTCGCGCAGGGCGGTGGCGTGTCCGGCCAGCGGACCGGTCGAGTGGCGCAGCCGCACCACCACATCGGGATGCTCGGCCTGAAACGCGCTCAGCGCGCCGATCAGGTCGAACGAGCCGGTGGACAGGACCATCCCGAGTGTGACCGTGCCGCTGAGCCCCCCGGTGAGACGGCCCATGTCATCGCGCGCCCGCTGTGCCTCCGCGAGCAGGATCCGGGCCCGGGTCAGCAGCGTGCGCCCCGCGGTGGTCAGCTCCAGGGTGCGGTGCGAGCGGTCGAAGAGCGCGGTCTGGAACTCCTGCTCGAGCCGGGCCACGGCGGCGGAGGCCGCCGACTGGACGACGTGTTCCCGCTGGGCGCCGCGGGTGAAGCTGCGCTCCTCCGCCACCGCGACGAAGTACGCCAGCTGCCGGAGCTCCACTGTCATCTCCATTCGCGATGCCACACAGCACACATCATCGTTGGACACGATACCTATGGGCCCGCCACCGTGGAGGGGAAGCGGAACGCCCCGGCCGGACGGCCCGGTTCGGCGCCGTGTTCCCCCAACGTGCTCTCGCGTCAGCGCACTTCACCACGGAAGGCATCCATCGTCATGAGCGTCTCAGCCATCCAGATCGGGCTCCATCCCGATGCCATCGACTACGAGGCACCGGAGTTCGCCGCCTTCGCCGGTCTGAGCCGGGAGACGTTGCGCGCCGCCAACGACGACAACCTCGCCCTGCTGCGCGACGCCGGATACGAGGCGGACGGATGTCAGATCGACTTCGGGGAGACCGCCCTCGACACCATCCGCGCCATGCTCGGCCGCAAGCGCTACGACGCGGTCCTCATCGGCGCCGGGGTACGGCTCACCGCGGGCAACACACCGCTCTTCGAAGCCATCGTCAACCTCGTCCACACCGCGCTGCCCCACGCGCGGTTCGTCTTCAACCACTCCGCCGCCGCCACCCCCGACGACATCCGCCGCCACTACCCCGACCCGGCGTCCACCGTTCCCCTCGACCTCCCCCGCGACCTCCAGGAGGCTGCGATGAAGAACCCCGGCAATGCCGCCCGCCCCGAAGCCGCCCACGGCCCGCGGGAGACACGGTGACCGCCCCGGCCCGGCCCCACGAGGAGGCGAACCCGGACCTCCACCCCACGGATGTGCTCGTCGTCGGCGGCGGGCCGACCGGAATGACCCTGGCCGGGGATCTGGCCCGGGCCGGACGCGCGGTCACCGTGCTGGAACGCCGGCCGGCGATCCATCCGTCCAGCCGCGCCTTCGTCACCATGCCCCGCACGCTGGAAGTCCTCGACAGCCGCGGTCTGGCGGACGGCCTCCTGGCCGAGGCGAACACCACCGAAGCCGTCCACCTGTTCGCGGGCGCCACGCTCGACCTGACCCAGCTGCCCTCCCGCCACCGATACGGGATGATCACGCCGCAGACCAACGTGGACCAGGCGCTCGAACGCTACGCCCGCGACCAGGGCGCCCAGGTACTGCGCGGCACCGAGGTCACCGGCCTCGCACAGGACGCCGACGCGGTCACCGTCACCGCCCGCCCCAACGGCGATGGACCCGCGTCCACGTGGCGCGCCCGGTACGTCGTGGGGGCGGACGGGGCACACAGCACCGTCCGCGACCTCCTCGGCGCCGACTTCCCCGGCAGGACGGTCCTGACCTCCGTGGTGCTGGCCGATGTCCGCCTCGCCGACGGCCCCGCCGGAAACGGGCTCACCCTGGGCAACACCCCCGAGGTCTTCGGCTTCCTCGTGCCGTACGGGAAGGCGTGCCCCGGCTGGTACCGGTCCATGACCTGGGACCGCCGCCACCAACTGCCCGACCGGGCCCCCGTGGCGGAGGCGGAGGTCACCCGGGTACTGGCCGAGGCCATGGGACGCGACGTCGGAGTGGTTGAGATCGGCTGGCACTCCCGGTTCCACTGCGATGAACGCCAGGTCCGCTCCTACCGGCACGGCCGGGTCTTCCTCGCCGGGGACGCCGCCCACGTGCACTCCCCGATGGGCGGCCAGGGCATGAACACCGGCATCCAGGACGCCGCCAATCTCGCCTGGAAACTCGACCTCGCCCTCGGCGGCGCCGACCCGGCCATCCTGGACACCTACCACCGGGAGCGCCACCCCGTCGGCCGCCGGGTCCTGCGCCAGAGCGGTGCCATGATGCGTGCCGTCACCCTCGGGCCGCGTCCGGCGCGGTGGCTGCGCGACCATCTGGCCCCGGCCCTGCTGGGCGTCGGCCGGGTGCGCGACACCATCGCCGGAAGCTTCACCGGAGTCACCCTGAGCTATCCGCGCGGACGGCGCCGGCACGCGCTGGTGGGCACCCGCGCCACCGAAGTCCCCCTAGCCGAGGGCCGGTTGACCGAACTGCAGCGGGCCGGTGGCTTTCTGCTGATCCGCGAGAGGGGCGCGCCGCGCGTCGACACCACGGTGGCCCAGGCCGAGCGCACCGACTCCGGCCCCGCCCTGCTGGTCCGCCCCGACGGCTATATCGCCTGGGCGGGACCCGGCGTCCGTAGCGACGGCCCCGACGGCTGGCACACCACTTGGCGGGCCTGGGCCGGCCCGGCCGCCGACGCGGTCTACGCCGGGGGCTGAACAGCAGGTGATGGCGCCGGGCGGGCGGCCCGGCGCCGATGCTTGCGGAAGTACCGGAGCAGCGACGGCCCGCCCCGGAAACACCACAGCGCGATGACCGGATCGCAGATCGCACAGCCCAGCGACGAGCCATGGGCGAAGGGGACGATGGGGTTGCCCTTGATGTGGTGCACGATGTCCCACGCGGTGTGCAGCAGCCAGCCGATGCCGATGAAGGTCCACGACTCCAGGCCACGGTAGGCCACATAGGTGGCGACCGCGGTGAAGGCGAACTCCCAGCCGTCCAGGCCGCCGCCGCTGAGGTAGGCGGCACCCGCTCCGCCGACCATGATCGCGTTGAAGCGTCGGCGGTGGGGTTCGCGGATCAGGGACATCAGGAGGGCGTAGAGAACACCGATGAAGACCGGAGCGATGTATTGGATCACGGGAAAGAACTTCCTGCGGATGACGGAACGTCGGCCGCCCGGCGCGGCGACGGTTCATCACGCTAGATCCGCCCCCGGTCGCCCCACAGGGCCATTCCCGACACGTTCCAACGGATAATCGCCGGGGCCGGAGCATCGCCGGTGCCACGGCCTCCGCCCGGCCACGCTCAGGGCCCGATCACAGCAGCCGCCACAGATGGTCATCGGTGCCGTTGTCGTCGTACTGCACCACCTGGGCGCTGTTGGTGGTGGACATGCCGTCGACACCCAGCACCTTCTGGCTGTTCTTGTTGAGGACGCGGAACCAGCCGTCGCCGTTGTCCACCTTCCGCCAGAGGTGATCGGCCGTGCCGTTGTCCTCGTATTGGACGACGATGGCACTGTTGGCGGTGGACATCCGGTCCACGCCCAGGACCTTGCCGCTGTGGCCGTTGCGGATCAGGAACCAGCCGTCGCCCCGGTCGATCCACTGCCAGGCGTGGTCACCCGTCGGTGTGTTGTCGAACTGCACCACGCGGGCGCTGTTGGCCGTGGACATCCCGTCGACCGCGAGCACCTTGCCGCTGTGCTTGTTGAGCAGTCGGCGGAAGGGCGGCTCCGGGGTCCATGCCCGGCCGTCCGGCGAGGCCGTCGGAAAGCAGGTGACGCGCAGCCGGGCGGCGCCCATGGGGATGAGGGTGACCGTCTCCGCCGGTGCGCCGGTACGGGCCGGGCTCTGCTGCAGCGGGGTGACCACCTGCTCGTCGTCCGAGAGCCACTCGGGGATACGGCGCGCCTGGGCGGTCATGCGGACCGGGGTGCCCTCGTGGGTGAAGGGGTTGGCGGCGAGCGGACCGTCGTCGCGGGTGAGGACGGGGAGGGATCCGGGGGCGAGGCCGTAGTTCCACGGCGTGGTGGCGTGCACTTCGTACTCGGGGAAGGTGTCCGTGCCCGCGTAGCGCACGAAGTCCTCGCCGATGCGCAGGGAGTACGTCAGCGGGCCGTGGTCGACGCTGACCGCGCCGTGCTGCGCCGACCAGGTCCGCAGGGTGGTGCGCTGCGGCAGTCGGATCGTCACCACATCGCCGTCCGTCCAGCTCCGGTCGACCTTGACGAAGGCCGGACCGCCGCGCGCGGCCACCGCCCGGCCGTTGACCTCGATCCGGGGGTTCTCGCACCAGCCGGGGACCCGCAGATGGAGCGGGAAGGCCACCTTCCCGGGGGTGGACAGTGTGAGTGTGACGGTCTCGTCGAACGGATAGTCGGTGTCCTCGGTGACGGTGACCGTCGTGCCACCGGCCACCTCCGCGGTCACCTGGCAGGCGGCGTACAGGGAGGCGGCGAGCCCTTTGTCGGGCGTGGCCAGCCACAGCTCCTCGCTGAAGTACGGCCAGCCCATACCGTAGTTGTGCGGGCAGCAGCGGTACTGGTCGACGCCCGGCTGGTACGACTGCATCGCGAAGCCGTTCTGGAACTGCCCCTGGGACTTCACCGCGTTGTTCAGATCGATGCTGTTCGCGCTGGTGATGTAGTGGGTGCCGGTGCCCTGGGGGTCGAGTGCGGCGGGCAGCATGTTGAACGCCAGGTCCTCGCAGCGGTCCGCCCACACCGGGTCGCCGGTGATCCGGGTCAGCAGTTCATGGCTGGCCATGAACTCGACGATGCCGCAGGTCTCGAAGCCCTGCCGGGGGTCGGTGAACCCCGGGCGGTAGTTCTCGTCCCCGACGATGCCACCGCCCGGGAACTGGCCGTACGCGCCGAGCACCGACGTATAGACGCGGTAGGTCGCCTGTCTGAGCTCGGCGGAGCCGGTCAGCTGGGCGTACTGCGCGGGCTCGCGGAAGCCCTGGGCGATATTGACGTTGTGCGGGGTCGGGATGTTGTCGACCCAGTCGGCGCCGTACGTGTGCATCTTCTGGACGAGATCGAGGAGGAACGCCTTGCCGGTGCGGCGGTGGAGCCACATCGCGGTGTCGATTCCATCGCCCCAGCGGTAGGAGACCCAGTTGGTGTCGAAGGCGCCCGGGCCCTGCGCGTTCATGAACCGCAGGAAGCGGGTGAGGAAGGGGACGACGCGCTGGTCGCCGGTGAACTCCTCATGGGTGCGCAGGGCCATGAGGAGGGGGAGGAACGGCCAGAAGTCGGGGCCGCCGTTCAGCTTTGTCCGCAGGGCGCGCGGCCCGAAGAAGCCGTCGCTCTGCTGGGTGGCGAGGATGGCGTCGATCCACTTGCGGGAGTTCGCGAGCGCCGCCCGGTCACGGGTGGCCACGGCCAGCGGGACATAGCCCCGCAGCCAGTAGGGCACCTCCTCCCAGCCGTCCCGGTCCGGGTGGGTCCACCCGGTGGCGTTGACGTCGAGGAAGTGCGAGCGCTCCTCGTACCGGCCGCAGAGGCCGTGGAGTTGGAGGCGCAACTGCTCGGCCAGCCAGCCGCGCGGGGTGATGCTCCCGGACGGGAGCCGGTCGAAGGCGTCGGGCAGCGGGGCCCTTGGCCGCTTGGCCGGGGCTGCCACGGCGGCCGGGGCCAGGTGTCCGGCGAGCGCGGGGGCGCCGAGGGTGAGGGCGCCGGTGCGGAGGAAGCGACGTCGATCGAGGGGCATCGTGCGGCTCCTGTCGGTGGGGTGCCGAGGAAGACGGGTGGTGCCTGACATCGTTGTCGCGCATCACAGCACGCCAGCGGCGCGCTGTCCATAAGTTCGACAGGCCGCCCTGCCCCGGTGGGCTCTATGCTGAGCGCGATGTCCGCACCTCAGGGCCAG
>NZ_JAERRG010000150.1 GCF_016741935.1 Streptomyces endocoffeicus
GTCGCGCAGGTTGAGGTCGTCGTCGGCGGCGTCGACCCATCGTTGGAAGGCGACCCGGTACACCGCGGAGCCGGTCTCGGCGGCCAGGCTGGCCTCGGAGTCGCCGGCGCCCCGCCGTCGAAGCCCGTCGGCGAATGCGGCCGACATATGGTCGAGTTTGATCAATTCACGTTCCCGGAGATCGGCGTTGGCCATGATCACCGCGTGCCGCTTCCGGGCGAGTTCACGGTCACGTCCGATCATTTCGGCCGCGGCGTCCAGCGCGGCCGCGACGGCCTCCAGCGTCGACGCCGTGGCGGGCGCCGCCTCCAGCGCGGTCAGCGACTTCTCCGCCAGCTCGGATGCCCCGTCGAAGAGAACCTCGCGCTTGTCGGCGAAGTAGCGGAAGAAGGTGCGGGCGGTCACACCGGCCCGGTCGGCGATGTCGGCCACCATGGTCTGCTCGAAGCCATGTTCGAGATACAAGGTGAGTGCGGCCTCGCGTAGTCGGCCGCTGGCTCCAGGCTCCCATCGTCCCATGCGCCAAGTTTAGGGCTGCCGCCCGCCGCCTACCACGCTGATGTCATCGGGTGACATCAGCATGGTAGGTTGATGTCACCTGATGACATCAGCGTGTGGAGGTATTCGCCATGACGACGATGAAGCGCATCCAGTACCACCAGTACGGCGGTCCCGAGGTGATGCGGTTCGAGGATTTCGAGCCGCCGCGGCCCGGCCCCGGTGAGGTTCTGGTCCGCGTGAAGGCGGCGGCCGCGAACCCGATGGACTGGAAGATCCGCAGCGGTGAGATGAAGGTCATGACCGGCCGGAAGTTCCCGCGCGGCTTGGGTCACGACTTCGCGGGCGTCGTGGCGGCGGTCGGCGACGGCGTCACGCGGCTCGGCGTCGGCGACGAAGTGCTCGGCGGGGCAAGCATCAAGGCGGCGGGAGCGTTCGCCGAGATGGTCGTCGCCGACGAAAAGGCGGTCGTGAAGAAGCCGGCGGGTCTCTCCTGGGAGGAAGCCGCCGCGGTCCCCATCGTGGGGCTCACCGCTTTTCAGGCGATGGTCAGCACGAGCAAGCTGCACACCGGGCAAGCCGTCTTCGTCCACGGCTGCCTCGGCGGAGTCGGCCGGTCCGCCGTCCAGCTCGCCTTGGCGCACGGCGCCTCCGTGGGGGGTAGCTGTCGCGGTACCGCCAGGCAGGAGGCACACGACCTCGGTGTCACCCCGATCGTCGAATTCGACTTCGACGCGATGAAGCTCGCAGGGCGATTCGACGTCGTCTTCGACACCGCCGGCACGCTGCCGATCAAGGCGGCACGGGCGTTGCTCAAGCCCGGTGGCCGCATCATCGACATCGCCCCCACGCCGGCGAAGTTCGTGAG
>NZ_JAERRG010000151.1 GCF_016741935.1 Streptomyces endocoffeicus
CTGGCGGTGTGGTGAGGAGGTGTTCGCTGAGGTTCGTCTTCCGCGGGAGCGGGTTGGTGAGGTGGATCGGTTTGGGGTGCATCCGGCGTTGTTGGATGCGGCTGTGCATGCGGTGGCGTTGATTGCTTCGGAGGAGGGTCAGGGAGCGGCGCGTATTCCGTTTGCGTGGTCGGGGGTGCGGTTGCATGCCTCGGGTGCGTCGGTGGTGCGGGTGCGGTTGACTCGGGTGGGGTCGGATGCGGTGGCGTTGGAGGTGGCGGACGCGGCGGGTCAGCCGGTGATCTCCATCGAGTCGCTGGCGCTGCGGCCGATCTCGGCTGAGCAGTTGCAGGCGGCCCAGGTCAGTCGTTATGACTCGCTGTTCCAGTTGGACTGGGAGCCGGTGGTTCCGTCGGCTTCGGTTGTTGCTGGGGGTTCGTGGGCGCTGGTGGGTTCGGATGTCGGGTTGGGTGGGGCGGTGGTTCGTGCGGGCGGGGTGTGTGCCCGCTATGGGGATGTCCCGGCGTTGATCAGCGCGCTCGATGGGGGCGAGGTGGTGCCGGAGACGGTGGTGCTGTCCTGCCCGACGAGCGGTGGTGAGAGCGGCCTGGTTTCTGGGGTGCGGGAGTCGCTGGCCACTGTGCTGTCTGCGGTGCAGCGGTGGTTGGGTGAGGAGCGCCTGTTCGGGTCTCGTCTGGTGGTGGTCACCTGTGGTGCGGTTGCCACGGAGGCGGGGGAGGATGTGGCGGGTCTGGTGCAGGCTCCCGTGTGGGGGCTGTTGCGGTCGGTGCAGACCGAGAATCCCGGCCCATTCCTCCTCCTGGACCACGACCCTGACTATGAGACCAGCTCCGCCGCAGCGGACGCGGTGGTGCAAGTACTCGCCGCTGGTGAGGAGCCGCAGCTGGCGGTCCGGCGTGGGACCGTCCTGGTTCCGCGCTTGTCCCGCATGGCTAAGTCCGCAGCGGACCTCGAGGCGTCTGTGCGCCTGGTCTCCGGCGGGACGGTGTTGGTGACGGGTGCGTCGGGTGTGTTGGCGGGTGTGGTGGCTCGGCATCTGGTGGTTGAGCATGGGGTGGAGCATCTGCTTCTTGCCAGTCGTAGGGGTCCGGCCGCGCCAGGGGCGGCCGAGTTGGTGGCTGAGCTGGAGGCGGCTGGGGCGTCGGTCACGGTGGCGGCCTGTGATGTGGCTGACCGTGAAGCCGTGCGTGAGCTGTTGGCTGGTGTTCCGGCGGAGGTGCCGCTCAGGGGTGTCGTGCATACCGCGGGGGTGGTCGATGACGGCGTCGTGGAAGGGCTGACCGAGGAACGTGTTCAGCGGGTGCTGGCTCCGAAGGTGGATGCGGCCTGGCATCTGCATGAGCTGACCCGGGACATGGGCC
>NZ_JAERRG010000152.1 GCF_016741935.1 Streptomyces endocoffeicus
CGGGGGGTGTTGCGGGGGGAGGTGGGGGCGCCGTCGTTGGATCGGGTGGATGTGGTTCAGTCGGTGTCGTTTGCGGTGATGGTGGCTCTGGCCAAGATGTGGCGGTCGTTCGGCGTGGAGCCGGCGGCGGTGGTGGGGCATTCCCAGGGTGAGGTGGCGGCCGCGTATGTGGCGGGTCTGCTGTCACTGGAGGACGCGTGCAAAGTCGTGGCACTTCGGTCGCGGCTGATCGGCGAGCGCCTGGCGGGCCTGGGCGGGATGCTCTCAGTGGCCCTGTCCGAGCGGGAGGCCATGGACCGGATCGAGGCCGGTGCCTGGGACGAGGTGGAAGTGGCTGCGGTCAACGGCCCCGGTTCGGTGGTGGTGGCCGGGCCCGCACAGGCGGTGGAGCGGGTGCAGGCTGTGTGCGAGGAGCAGGGGGTGCGGGCACGCCGGATCCCGGTGGACTACGCCTCCCACACCGCGCAGATCGAGCAGATCCGCACCGAGCTGGCCCAGGCCCTGGACGGCCTGGCTCCCCAGGGTGGCGGCGAGCGGGTGCCGTTGTTGTCGACGGTGACCGGTCAGTGGGTGTCGCCGGGGGAGATGGACAGTGAGTACTGGTTCCGGAATCTGCGGCAGCCGGTGCGTTTCGCCGAGGCCGTGGATGCCCTGGCTTCCGAGGGCTATGGGGTCTTCGTTGAGGTCAGCGCGCATCCGGTGCTGACGGTGGGTGTGGAGGAGGTGGTGGAGGCCGCTGGTGGTCAGGCGGTGGTGACCGGCACGTTGCGTCGTGACCAGGACACGCTTGGGCGGGTTCTGGCTTCTCTGGCTCAGTTGCATGTCAACGGGGTCACCGTCGACTGGAAACCTGCCCTCGGTGCGGTGGCCACGGACGACAGCGCTGCGGCAGACGGTGGTGCACCGATGCTGGACCTGCCCACGTATGCGTTCCAGCGGGAGCGCTACTGGCTCGACGCTCCGCCCGCGGCAACCGATGCCACCGGCCTGGGCCTGGAGGCCATCGAACACTCCCTCCTCGGAGCCGCGGTCCCCCTTGCGGACCATGGACATGTTCTCACCGGGCGTATCTCATTGGAGACCCATCCGTGGCTGGCTGACCACCGGGTCTTGGGGGCGGTGCTGGTGCCACCGGCTGCGCTGGCCGAGTTGGCCCTGACCGCTGCGCATCGTGCGGGATGCGAGGGAATCCAGGAGCTCACTCTCGGGGATCCGTTGTCCCTTCCGGAGCGGGGTGGTGTCCAGCTTCAGGTGGTGGTCGGCGAGGCGGGACAAGACGGATTGCGCAGCGTCCATGTGCAATCTCGTCTTGAAGCGGCC
>NZ_JAERRG010000153.1 GCF_016741935.1 Streptomyces endocoffeicus
GGGACATCAGCGACACCGATCTGACACGGATCTCACAGGCCGGCATGTCCGCCCTCACCGCCGACGAAGGCCTGTCCCTCCTCGACGTCGCCCTCGCGACGGACGAGCCCGGACTCGTGCCCGCCAAATTGGACATCGGCACGCTCCGAGCGCAGGGCGACAGCATGCCGGAGGTGTTCCGGGTCCTGGTGCCCACGATCCGGCGACGCCGCGCCGGCACCGGCGCCGGGTCGGACCTCCTGCGGCGGCGGCTCGCCGCACTGCCCGCCGCGGAATGGGAACCGGCCCTGCTCGACCTCGTCCTCGGGCAGGTGGCGCTCGTCTTGCGGTTCAGCTCGTCCGAGGCCCTCGAACCCGAGCGCGCCTTCAAGGAGCTGGGCTTCGACTCCCTGACCGCTGTCCAGTTCCGCAACAAGGTGAACGAGGTCACCGGGCTGCGGCTGCCCGCGACCCTCGTCTTCGACCACCCGACGCCGAGGGCGCTCGCCCGGTACCTGCTGGACGAGGTGTCGGGCTTCCAGCACGGCGCGGCGTCCCCCGGCGCTCCGGCCGGCCCCGTGGACGACGAGCCGATCGCCATCGTCGGCATGGCCTGCCACTACCCCGGAGGGATCGGGTCACCGGAGGACCTGTGGACGGTCGTCCGGGACGAACTCGACGTCGTCTCCGGCCTCCCCGCCGACCGCGGCTGGGACTTGAACCGTCTCGTCGACCCGAGCGGCACGCGCCCCGACACCAGCTACACCGACCAGGGCGGGTTTCTCTACGACGCCGCCGACTTCGACGCCGGCTTCTTCGGGATCAGCCCCAATGAGGCGCTGATGATGGACCCGCAGCAGCGGCTGTTGCTGGAGACCTCGTGGGAGGTGCTCGAACGCGCAGGCATCGACCCGGCGTCGCTGAAGGGCAGCGCGACCGGCGTATTCGCCGGGATGGCGTTCCACGACTACGCCTACAACAACAGCACGGGCTCAATCGCCTCCGGGCGCATCTCCTACGTCATGGGACTCGAAGGCCCCGCCGTGACCGTGGATACGGCGTGCTCGTCGTCGCTGGTCGCGATGCACCTGGCCGCGCAGGCGCTGCGGTCCGGCGACTGCTCCCTCGCGCTCGCCGGCGGGGTCGCCGTGATGGCCACACCGACGATGTTCATCGAGTTCTCCCGGCAGCGCGGCCTCGCGCCGGACGGCCGCTGCAAGGCGTTCGCCGACGCGGCGGACGGTACGGGCTGGGCCGAGGGCGTGGGCATGCTGCTCT
>NZ_JAERRG010000154.1 GCF_016741935.1 Streptomyces endocoffeicus
ACGGCACCCCGCAACCGCATCACATCCACCGAACCCTCGAGATCGAAGACCAGCTGCACCATGTACACATCCGGCGCACCATCGTCATAGACCGCGTGGAACAACAACCCCTCCTGTCCGGCCACCAGGGGCAGGACCTCGCCGTACTGGGGGATCTTCGCCGCGATGGCTTCCTGGTCGGACGGGCTCAGCGAGATCAAGGGGCGAGGGGGCGAGGTGGAGTCCGCGGTGTCCGTCGATTGTGTGGGAACGGCCGAGGTCTCGGGGACCCGGGCGGTGGCGGCGAGGGCGACAGGTGTCTTGTGCTGGAACACCTCACGCGGGGTGAACACCAGCCCCGCACGGCGGGCCCGGCCCACCAACTGGATGGACATGATGCTGTCCCCGCCCAGCGCGAAGAAGTCGGCATCGGCCGGGACGTCGGGCAGGCCCAGCACCTGGGCGAACAACCCGCACAGCAGCTCTTCGGTGGGGGTGGCCGGTGCGCGGCCGGGGGCCGGGGTGTAGTCGGGGGCAGGCAGCGCCTTGCGATCCAGCTTCCCGTTCGCCGTCAGCGGCAACTGCTCCAGTACGACAACGGCCGAGGGCACCATATGCTCCGGCAGCACACCCGCCAGGAACTCCCGCAACTCCACAGCCACCGGACGGGACCCCGCCGCCGGTACGACATAGCCGGTCAGCCGGCGGTCCCCAGGACGGTCCTCACGCACCACGACCGCCGCCCGCGCCACCTGCGGATGCGAGGCGAGCGCGGCCTCCACCTCACCCAACTCGATACGGAAACCACGCACCTTGACCTGATCATCCACCCGGCCGACAAACTCCAACCGCCCGTCCGCCCGCCACCGCACCAAGTCCCCGGTGCGATACATCCGCCCACCAGGCCCAGCGAACGGACACGCCACAAACCGCTCCGCCGTCAACCCCGCACGCCCCGCATACCCCCGCGCCAACCCCGCACCCGCCACATACAACTCACCCACCACACCCGGTGGCACCAACCCGAGTCCACCGTCCAGCACGTAGACCGAGGTGTTGGACAACGGGCGGCCCAGCGGCGGTGCACCCCGGTCGGCGGGATCGAGGGTCGCGGTGGTGGACCAGATGGTGCACTCGGTCGGACCGTACAGATTGACCACCTGCGACCCGAACTCGCCCAACCGCCGAGCCAGCCCAGCCGGCAACGCCTCCCCACCGGCCAGGGCCCGCAACCCCTCCACCATGCCGGGAGCCTGGGAGA
>NZ_JAERRG010000155.1 GCF_016741935.1 Streptomyces endocoffeicus
CGAGACGGACGGGCCCTCGAACCCGAACGTGTACGACACGCGCCCGGAGACGACGCTGCCCGATCCCCCGTTGCTGGTGTACCCCTCCAGCTCGGACGGGAAGTGACGCAGGCGCGAGATGTAGTCGTGGTACATGACACCGGTGAAGACGCCGGTGCGGCTGCCACGCAGGGTCGCCGGGTCGATGCCGGCGCGCTCCAGGACCTCCCAGGTGGTCTCCAGCAGCAGTCGCTGCTGCGGGTCCATGGTCAGCGCCTCGCGGGGTGAGATGCCGAACAGGGCGGCGTCGAAGTCGCCGGCGTCGTGGAGGAAGCCGCCTTCGCGGACGTAGGAGGTGCCGGGGTGGTCCGGGTCGGGGTCGTAGAGGTGTTCCAGGTCCCAGCCACGATCGGTCGGGAACGGCGAGATCGCGTCCGTGCCGGATGCGATCAGATCCCACAGCTCCTCGGGTGAGGTCACGCCGCCGGGGTAGCGGCAGGCCATCCCGACGATCGCGATCGGCTCGCTGTCGATGGCCGACGCCGGTGCCGACCGCGGGTCCGGCACCGCTGGTGTGGTCCGGCCGGAGAGCCGTTCGGTCAGCAGCCCGGCCACCGCGGCGGTGGTCGGGTAGTCGAAGATCAGGGTCGCCGGGAGGCGCAGCCCGGTCGCGGCGGTCAGTTGATTACGCAGCTCGACCGCCGTCAGCGAGTCGAAGCCCAGCTCCTTGAACGCCTGGTCGACGGCGATCCGGTGGGCGTCGCTGTGCCCGAGCACCGAGGCCACCCGGCCGCGCACCAGCTCGGCTACGGCGTTCACCCGGTCCTGCGGGGCCATCGCCGAGACCCGGTCGCCCCACGAGGCGTCGCCCGCGTTGCCCGCTTGCCGCCGGCGGCGCCGGACGACCAGGTCGCGCAGCACCTCCGGCACCGCCTCGGCCCGACCGAGCGCGGCCAGGTCCAGCCTCGCCGCGACCACCGGGCCGGTCCCGGCGGCCAGAGCCGCGTCGAACAAGGCGGTTCCCTCGGCGTCCGACAGCGGGCGCAGTCCGGCGCGGGCCTGCCGGTTCCGGTCGGTCGCGCTGAGGCTCCGGGTCAGTCCGCCGACCCGCTGCCAGGATCCCCAGGCGAGTGAGGTGCCGGGCAGGCCTTGGTGGCGGCGGTGGGTGATCAGGGCGTCGAGGAAGCTGTTGGCGGCGGCGTAGTTGGCTTGCCCCGCGTTGCCGAGCACACCGGCGATT
>NZ_JAERRG010000156.1 GCF_016741935.1 Streptomyces endocoffeicus
CATCGCGATGTTGCACGGCGAGGATGAGGTGCGAGCTGCGGTTGCCGCGCTGGCCATGATGCATGTCCAAGGGGTCGGGGTCGACTGGCCGGCGATCCTGGGGACGACCACCGGGCGGGTGCTGGACCTGCCCACGTATGCCTTCCAGCACGAGCGCTACTGGATGGTGAGCGCTGGTCGGCCGGGTGGGGAGGGGCATCCGTTGCTGGGCTGGGGGGTGCCGGTGGCGGAGGCTGAGGGGAGGTTGTATACCGGGAGGGTCTCTCAGCAGGACGGGCCTGTGCTGCCCGTGGCGGCGTTCGTCGAAATGGCTTTCACGGCGGCCGGTGGCAGGCCGATCCGTGAACTGTCGGTGGACGCGTTGCTGTACATCCCGGAAGAGGGCACCGCCGAGCTGCAGACCTGGGTCAGCGGGCACCGGCTCACTGTCCACGCCCGCTACCGCGATACCGAGCCGTGGACCCGCCTGGCCACCGCGACCCTGGACACCACCGGGCCCGCCACCACGCACACCCCGCACCCCGGCCTCATCACCACCGCCCTCACCCTCACCGGCGACCAGACGCCCGCGATCTGGCATGACCTGACCCTGCACACCAGCGACGCCACCGAACTCCACACCCACATCACCCGGGGCGACGACGGCACGCTGACCATCACCGCCGCCGATGCCACCGGACACCCCGTCCTGACCGCACATGCCGCCGCCCCGACCACGATCCCCCTCCACGCACCCACCACCTCAGCCGACGACCTGTTCGCCCTGACGTGGACCGAGATCCCCGCCCCCGGGCCGGGTGATCCCGCCGACGTCGTGGTCTTCACCGCCCTGCCCGAGCCCGGCAGCGATCCGCTGACCCAGACCCGCACCCTGACCGCCCAGGTGTTGCACAGCATCCAGGAAACACTGGCCGGGGAAGACCGGCCGCTGGTCGTGCACACCGGCACCGGCCTGGCCTCCGCCGCGGTATCGGGCCTGGTGCGCTCCGCCCAGTCGGAACACCCCGACCGCTTCATCCTGGTCGAAAGCGATGACGAGACCCTCACCCTGGATCAGCTCGCCGCGACCGCCGGGCTCGATGAACCCCGGCTACGCATCACCGGCAACCGCTACGAAGTACCCCGGCTG
This sequence comes from Streptomyces endocoffeicus, assembly GCF_016741935.1. GTDB lineage: Bacteria > Actinomycetota > Actinomycetes > Streptomycetales > Streptomycetaceae > Streptomyces > Streptomyces endocoffeicus. The sequence goes on from NZ_JAERRG010000156.1 coordinate 1,130, forward strand.
ACCAAAACCACCACCACCGCCACCACCGCTGCCGGTGCTGCCGGTGCTGTGTCCGAGCCGGTCTGGGACCCGGACGGCACGGTCCTGA
>NZ_JAERRG010000157.1 GCF_016741935.1 Streptomyces endocoffeicus
AACCGGCACCCTCACCCAGCACCAACACACCCCCAACACCCCCCAAACCACCTGGCCCCCCACCAACGCCCAACCCATCCCCCTGGACGACACCTACCAACGCCTCGCCACCACCGGACTGGAATACGGCCCCGCATTCCAAGGACTCCACGCACTCTGGCGCCGCGACAGCGACAATCGACTCCTCGCTGACGTCCGCCTCCCCGACATCGACAACACCGGCAACACCGGCAACACCGACGGCTACGGCATCCACCCCGCGCTCCTCGACGCCGCCCTCCACGCCGCCACCGCCGCACAGCACCACACCGACACCCGACTCCCCTTCGCCTGGACCGGCGTCACCCTCCACGCCACCGGTGCAACCCGCCTCCGGGTCGAGCTGGACATCGACGACGACGGCACGCTGTCGCTGTCGGCGACCGACACCAGTGGACAGCCGGTGGTCACCGTCGACTCGCTCACCACACGGCCGCTCGAATCCGCCCAGCTGCGCGCCCGCCCTCGACAGACCGACGACCTGTACGCGCTGGACTGGCTCCCGTGGTCCGGCAGCGTCGCGCCCGCCCCGGAGTTCGAGCGGTACGAGGTGCCGACGGTCGGCGACGACGTCCTGGCCGACACTCACCGCATCACCGCCGAGACCCTGACCCGCGTCCAGCACCACCTGGCCCAGGACACCACCACCCCACTCGTCGTCGAAGCCACCCACGACGACCTCGCCGGCGCAGCCGTCTGGGGACTGCTCCGCACCGCCCAAACCGAACACCCCGACCGCCTCGTGCTGGTCGACACCGACAACCACCCCACCTCCCAAAAGATCCTCCCCACCCTCATCGCCTCCGCCGAACCCCAGGCCCGCATCCGCGACGGCGCCATCACCCTCCCCCGACTGACGACCACAGCCGTCACCGACGCACTGACACCCCCCACCGACACCGACGCCTGGCACCTGGACACCAGCGAACACCGCACGCTGGAGAACCTCACCCTGACCGGATCCGACACCGCCACCCGGAGCCTGCAGCCGGGAGAGGTACGGGTCGCAGTACGAGCCGCCGGTCTGAACTTCCGCGACGTACTCATCGCCCTGGGCATGTACCCCGGCGAA
>NZ_JAERRG010000158.1 GCF_016741935.1 Streptomyces endocoffeicus
GACCAGGATGAGGAAAGAGAGCTGCGTGGCGTTGAAGCGCCGCCGGAGGTCCTCGGCGACCACGTCACGGCTTCCGCCGGCGCCGCCGTCTCCGCGGCTGCCAGCAGCCGGGGAAGTTCACTATGCCCACTCACACGTCGGCTCCGTTCGTGCACCACCCCGCTCACCAGCCTAAACCTGGCAACGTGGGCGACAGGGACCCCTCTGACTGGCAACCGGACCTCGTGAGCTACCACTGCACGTACGCGGGGGCCTGGATCTCGGTGAAGCACGCATACGACCTCACCACGGACCAAGAGGAGCATGCCGCGTTGACCGGCATGCTCGACACCTGCGCCTGATTCCCCTGACCGACCGGCCGGTGTCCGCCCGCGCTGCCCTGCCGGGCGTACACCGGGCAGACGCGCAGCAACCCGACAGGGAACTGGGCCAACGGAGGTGAGCTCTCCAGAGCGACCTGCCCGGACGGGACCCACCTCATCGGTGGAGGCTACGAATGGAACCCCACAACCGCAGGTAGCGCCAATCGACGGAGCTGGTCAATCTTCAGTGAGGTCGGCCAACCGGTGAGACGGAGCAGCCGTTGCGGGGCCACTCGATCGTGCGGACGGAGTCTGTCCGCAAGGGTCGGTAGCGTTCCCTCATGCCGAACATCGTGCTCGACCGCCGTACACTCAACCGGGCTCTGCTGGACCGCCAGCTGTTGCTGGAACGCTCCGAGATGTCCGCTCTGGACGCGATCGAGCACCTGGTGGGCATGCAGTCACAGGCGCCGGACGCGCCCTACGTCGGGCTCTGGACCCGGCTGAAGCGCTTCTCGTTCGCCGAGCTGGCGGGACTGATGACCGAACGCCGCGCGGTGCGGATCGTGCTGATGCGGGGAACGGTGCATCTGGTGAGCGCGTCGGACGTCCTGGCGTTGCGGCCGGTGGTGCAGCCGATGCTCGACCGTCAGTTCCGTAGCAGCGCCTGGGCGCGCGGAATGCGGGGTGTGGACCGGGAGGAGCTGGTGGCTGCCGGGCGGGCGCTGGTGGGGGAGCGGGCGAGGAATCCGGCGGAGCTGCGGGCAGCGCTGGGCGAACGGTGGCCGGAGGCGGATCCCGGG
>NZ_JAERRG010000159.1 GCF_016741935.1 Streptomyces endocoffeicus
CGCGGCGGACGGTACCGGTTTCTCCGAGGGTGTCGGTGTGCTGCTGGTCGAGCGGCTGTCCGACGCCCAGGCTAAGGGCCACAACGTCCTGGCTGTGGTACGGGGATCGGCGGTCAATCAGGACGGTGCGTCCAATGGTCTGACCGCTCCGAATGGCCCCTCCCAGCAGCGGGTGATCCGGCAGGCTCTGGCCAGCGCCGGGCTGACCACGGCCGAGGTGGATGTGGTCGAGGCCCACGGTACGGGTACGACACTGGGCGACCCGATCGAGGCCCAGGCGGTGATCGCCACCTACGGCCAGGACCGTGACCGGCCCGTGCTGCTCGGCTCGCTGAAGTCGAACCTCGGGCACACGCAGGCTGCCGCGGGTGTTTCCGGTGTCATCAAGATGGTCATGGCACTGCGGCATGACACTGTCCCGGCCACCCTGCACATCGACGAGCCCTCCCGGCATATCGACTGGACGGCCGGCGCTGTGCAGCTGGTGACGGAGAACCAGCCCTGGCCCGTGCTCGGCCGACCGCGCCGGGCAGGGGTCTCGGCGTTCGGTATCAGTGGCACTAATGCGCATGTCATTTTGGAGAGCGCGCCCGCCCAGCCTGTCCCACCCGTGGACACTCCGGTGCCGGCTGTCACGGCTGGTGTGGTGCCGTTGGCGATCTCGGCCAAGAGCTTGCCGGCGCTGGTCGGCCTTGAAGACCGGCTGCGTGCTTATCTGACCGCCGCACCTGAGACTGACCTGTCTGCTGTGGCGTCGACGCTGGCGGTGACCCGGTCGGTGTTCGAGTACCGGGCTGTGCTGTTGGGGGAGGAGACCGTCACCGGCACCGCGGTGTCGGATCCGCGGGTGGTGTTTGTCTTCTCGGGTCAGGGGTCGCAGCGGGTTGGGATGGGTGAGCAGTTGGCTGCGGCTTTCCCGTTGTTTGCGCGGTTGCATCGGCAGGTGTGGGATCTGCTGGATGTTGCGGATCTTGATGTGGATGATACGGGGTATGCGCAGCCGGCTTTGTTTGCGTTGCAGGTGGCGTTGTTCGGGTTGTTGGAGTCGTGGGGTGTGCGTCCGTGGGCGGTGGTGGGTCATTCTGTT
>NZ_JAERRG010000016.1 GCF_016741935.1 Streptomyces endocoffeicus
TCGAGTAGGAGCGGGGCCTTTGTGCGCTGTCTCGGAGCGTCAGCGCAGCCGGGGGAAGTCGGCGCCGTCAGCGCGGCCAGGGGAAGTCGGCGCCGTCAGCGCAGCCAGGGGAGGTCGGCGCCCACCGGCTGGAGGCCGTCCGCGATGATCCGGCATGCGGCGCCGAACTGCTTGACCTGCTCGGGGGTGAGCCGGTCGAAGATGGCCGTCCGTACGGCGGTGACATGGCCGGGGGCGGTGTCCTGCAGCACCTTGAGCCCCTTGTCGGTCAGGACCGCGTTCTGTCCGCGCTTGTCGTCGGGGCAGTCCTCGCGCCGGACCCAGCCGTCCTTCTCCATGCGCGCGACGGCATGGGACAGCCGGGAACGGGTGATCTTGGCCGCCTCGGCCAGCTCGGTCATCCGCATCCGGTGGCGAGGCGCCCAGGAGAGCTTCACCAACAGGCCGTAGTAGACATGGGGCATGCCCGCGTCGCGCTGCAACTGGCGGTCGAGGTGGTCCTCCAGGAGCATGCTCGCCTGGACATACGCCTGCCAGCTGCGCTGTTCGTCTTCGGTCAGCCAACGCGGCTCGTCGGCGTCTGAGGGGGTTTTCATGGCGTCGTCCACGAGTCCATTCTAGGGAATTCTCTTTGAATCTTAAATAACTGTGCGCTACAGTGATAACTATATGCTTGAGACTTCAAGCATTTTGGCGAGCTCTGTCGACTGACGAGGAGTCCTCATGTCCGCGCTCGACGGGCGCATGCCCGCGCTCTACCTCAGCCATGGTGCTCCGCCGCTCGCCGACGATCCGGTCTGGCCGGGACAGCTCGCCGCCTGGGCCGCCGGCCTGCCCCGGCCCAACGCCATTCTCATGATCTCCGCTCACTGGGAAGAGGCGCCCCTGGCGATCGGCGCCACCCAACAGGTGCCTCTGGTCTATGACTTCTGGGGCTTCCCTCAGCACTATTACCAGGTGCGGTACGCCGCGCCGGGCGCCCCCGAACTCGCCGAGCGGATCCGCAAGACGCTGCGCACGGCCGGTACCCCGGTGCAGGACATCCCCGACCGGGGGCTGGACCACGGGGCGTATGTGCCCCTGGTCGAGATGTATCCGGAGGCCGACATCCCGGTTCTCCAGGTCTCGATGCCGACCCTCGACCCGCGGAAGCTGATGGAGATCGGCCGGAAGCTGGCGCCGCTGCGGGACGAGGGCGTCCTGATCGTCGGCAGCGGCTTCTTCACCCACAACCTGGCCGCGCTGCGGCATACCGGCCCGATGCCGCCCAGTTGGTCGGCCGAGTTCGACGACTGGGGGCAGCGGGCCCTGGACGCGCAGGACATCGACGCGCTGCTGGACTTCGAGCACGCGGCCCCGGCGGCAGGGCTCGCCCATCCGCGCACCGAACACTTCGCGCCGTTGTTCGTCACGCTGGGCGCGACGGAGGCGGAGCTGCGCAGTCAGCGGAGTGCGATCGACGGGTTCTGGATGGGGCTGGCGAAGCGGTCGTTGCAGTTCGGGTGAGGGTGAGGGTGAGGGTGAGGGTGAGGGTGAGGGGGCGGAGGTGGGGGCAGGGGCGGCTCAGCGGGTACGGCCTGGGTGGGGCTCTTGTCAGAGCACCGGGTCGATCATCGCGCAGGCGTGCAGTGCGGCGGCCAGGGCCCTCGGGTCCGTGCCCCGGGCGACATCGAGCGCGGTGTCGGTCAGCTTGATGGCGTGCTCATCGCCGTGCGCGGCGGCGCGGGCGAAGACCTCCTCGGGGGCGACCCCCTCCCCGGACGGCAACCGGTCGGCCGGGAGCGGCTCCCGCGGCGCGTACACCGCCGTGACCGCGGCACTCGCCGCCCATGCCGCGTCCAGGCTCGGCACCCACAGCTCGCGCGGCAGCGCGGGCAGGGCGCGGAGTACGGCGTTGGGCGCGGTGGCGGTGTGGACCAGCATGATCGGTTCGCCGTGGCCGTGGGTGGCGTAGCGATGCGTCGCGGCCCGTACGAGCTCGGTCAGACGCCGGCGCGCCTCCTCGGGCCGGTCGGCAACGGGGTTGTCGGGGTCGTCGGGGCCATCGGGGCCGTCAGGGTCCGGGCCGGGGCCGGTCGTCCGGCTGGGCTGCGGGGCGGTGGGCGGCCAGGTGGGAAAGGCGGTGAGCCGGGCCAGCCGGTCCCGTATGTCACCGCTCTGGTCGGCGATCGGCTCCACGGCGGCCAGCGCGTCGGCCGCCGCCCCGGAGGCGGGGCCCGGCTGCTGTCGGAGCGGCGGCAGCGGGGCGTGGCGGGCGGCCCAGTAGCCGAGGGCGTGGGCCAGCTCGGCGGTGCGGGGAGCGGCCGTCGTGCCCGGCTCGTCCAGCAGGGTCCGTACGGCGTGACCGACCCGGATCACCGGATGCGTCGCGCCGGCGGCGATGCCCGGCAGCAGCCGGGGCCACCACACGGCGAGCACGTCCTGCCAGGGGTGATCGGCGAGTTCCCGGTCGAAGTAGGCGGGCCAGTCGGCCAGCCGGCGTGGATCGCCGAGCGCCTCGCGCCAGTTCTCCTCGGTGATCGCGGCGTACGAGCGCGGCATCTCCTCCAGCTTGTGGCGATAGCGGTCCAGCCAGCGGTGCACGGTGCGCCCCTGGCCGTGGCGCACCAGTGCCTCCACGGCCATCGGCGCGTGATTGCTCAGCCATCCGTGCCGCTCGGGGCCGGAGGCGTGCAGTCGCTCGAGGGCTTCGTCGAGAGTTCCACTCGTGTCGTCTGTCATGACCTCACGCTAGGGAGGGCGGGACGGCCCCGGAACGGACCGGGGACGGAGCCGTGCGGGGACCAACGACCTAAGCCGGGCCAGGCCCGAGGGCTGGCCTTGAGGGCTGGCTTTGAGGGGCGGTCTTGAGGGCCGGTCTTGAGGGCTGAGCGTCACTCCCGAGGGCTGAGGGTCACTCCCGAGGGTGTTCCGCCCGTACGTGGAAGACGTAGAACGACATGCCCACCATCACGAGCCCCGCCCCCAGCCCGATCCCCGAGGACCGGTACACCGAGCCGCCGCTCACGGAGTGCAGAAAGCCGAGCGCACAGCCGAGGACCGTCCCGTAGAGCACGGCCCGGAGCTCCGGCATCAGGCCCGGAGTCATCCTGCCGAGGGCGTAGCAGAGCGCCCCGACCACCGCCGCCGACACCACGCCGAAGACGGCGGCTGTGGGGATGGTGGAGCCCTGGTTGTGGGTCACGAACATCACCCAGCCGCCGTAGAGCACCGCCAGAACGGCCGGGACGCCCCAGGAGGCGGAGGGGTGCGGCGGGAGGTGGAACTGCGGACGGCGGTGGTGGCTCACGGGGGCTGTGGGAGCTGTGAGGGAATGCATGGCGGAACCTCCTCGTCGCCGCGTCCCCGCCCTGGCCTGTCACTTTCCAGCGCACACCCATGCGGAGGGCCGGGCAACCCGGCACGATGGGCCATACGGGCAACCGGCGGCCCACGAGATTCGTCTTGACAGATGAGAGAAGGGCGGGAGAGCCGTAGCAGGCGACCGCACAGGGGGTCTGACCTGCGCTTCCCGGTGTCCCGGCGGTGCGCTGACCCGCGTGTGGCTGGACAGGATACTGCATGATCGTAAAAACGTGAGGGCCTGATGGGAATTCTGTCCTGATTCCAGTCGTTGTTTCCTTCGGACGGGGCACCCGACACCGGAGTGTCCGTCCATAGTCCGCGCCCGATCCATCTGTAAGGGAGCACGCATGGCAACCCGTGCCGTCGCCCGTAATCAGTCCGCCGCCGGTGGTGGCGCTGATGGGGCCAACAGCGTTCGCGCCTCAGGCGGGGAGATCGCCGATCGCGACCTGGTCGGCATGTATCTCGACGAGATCGCTCGTACCCCGTTGCTGGACGCGGCGAAGGAGGTCGAGCTTTCTCAGTCCATCGAAGCGGGGGTGTACGCCCAGCAGATCCTGGACGGGGACGTCGAGGACACCCCTGCCGCAGGTGCGAGCCGCGAGGAGCTGGAGGCGATAGCTGCCGAAGGCGCCCGCGCCAAGGACATCTTCATCCGCTCCAATCTGCGCCTCGTCGTGGCTGTGGCGCGCCGCTATCCGCGCAGTGGGCTCCCCCTGCTCGACCTGATCCAGGAGGGCAACGCGGGCCTGGTGCGCGCGGTGGAGAAGTTCGACTACACGAAGGGCTTCAAGTTCTCGACCTATGCCACGTGGTGGATCCGTCAGGCCATCACGCGCTCGATCGCGGATCAGTCCCGTACGATCCGGCTGCCCGTCCACCTGGTCGAGGAGCTCGGCCGGATCCGCCGAGTGCAGCGGGAGTTCAACCGTGAGCACGGCCGCGAGCCGGAGCACGCCGAGATCGCCAAGGAGCTCGGCTCCACGATGGAGCGGGTCTCGGATGTGCTGGACTGGGCCCGCGACCCGGTCAGTCTGAACATGTCGGTCGACGACGAAGGGGAGACCCAGTTCGGCGATCTGCTGGAGGACACCTCGGCCGTCTCGCCCGAGCAGTCGGTGATGACGCTGCTGCGCAGCGAGGAGCTGGAGGACCTGATCGGTCGCCTCGACGACCGCACCGCCTCCATCATCAAGGCGCGGTACGGCATCGACGACGGCCGGGAGCGCACCCTGACCGAGGTCGGCAAGCAGCATGGCCTCACGCGTGAGCGGATCCGCCAGATCGAGAAGCACGCATTGCTTGAGCTGAAGAAGATGGCCCGCCAGACCGGTTTCGACGCAGCGGCTTGAGTTCTCAGGCCAGCAGACCCCAGCCACCAGATCCCCTCCAACCCTGGACCGAGCCCCGGCGCCTCCCCCCCCGGCGCCGGGGCTCGCTTCTGCCTGTCCGTCTGTCTGTTGGGCTGTCTGTCTCTCTGTCGGGGTCTTCTGTCTGTCCGTTGCGGGCTGGGGATGGAGGGAGCGACCGGTCAGACGGCGAAGCCGCCGTCCACGGCGATCGACGCCCCGGTGATGTAACGGCCGCTGTCGCCCGCGAGATGAGCCACGGTCGCCGCGATCTCCGTGGTGCGGCCGTAGCGCCCGAGCGCGGTGAAGCCGCTCTGGAACGCGGCGTTCTCGCCGTCGGCCGGGTTCATATCGGTGTCCACGGGGCCGGGGTGGATCAGGTTGGCGGTGATTCCGCGCGGGCCGAGCTCACGGGCCAGGGCCTTGGTGAGGCCGGTGAGCGCGGTCTTGCTGGTCGCGTAGAGGCTGCCGCCGGGGAAGGCGACCCGCTCGGCCATACAGCTGCCGATGTTGATGATCCGCCCGCCGTCGGCCAGATGCGCGGTGGCCGCCTGCGCCAGGAGGAACGGCGCCCGGACGTTCACGGCGAGGACCCGGTCCACATCGTCCAGCGACAGCTCGGCGATGGGGCCGAGGACGCCGACACCCGCGTTGTTGACCAGGATGTCCAGGCGGCCGAACTCGGCGGCGGCCCCCTCCACGGCGGCCCGTACCGCCTGCGCGTCGACGCCGTCGACCCGCACGGCCCAGGCGCGGCGGCCGAGCGCCTTGATGCGGTCGACGACATCCGCCGCGCGCTCGGCCTGGCTGTGGTAGGTCAGGGCGACATCGGCGCCCTCCTCGGCGAGCCGGATCGCCACGGCCTCGCCGATGCCCCGGCTGCCGCCGGTGACCAGGGCCGCCTTGCCGTCGAGTGTCATGCCTTCTCCTCTATTCCCTGTATTCCTTGTATGCCAGGTATTTCTGGTATGCGGTAAAGACACCGCTACGCATAAAGACACCGCTATGCGCAAAAACTTCGCTATGCGGTGGTCCCGGAGGACATGACTCGATCCTGGCCGGGCGGCCCGCGGAAGTCCGGCGGGATTCGGACGGTGCGCTACGGCGATGGGCGGGCGGCCAGGGGCGGATCAGCCGGGGGCGGATCGGCCCGGGCTGATGCGGTGAGGCACGGCACATGTCCGGTCGAGTTTGTTTCGTGCCCGAGTCTGTTTACTTTCCTGCATCGCCCACGTAATCTGGCCGCGAAATCACAGGTTCGGGCATGGAAGGGACGTAAACCCACATGTACGCACCGGAGCGTCAGCAGGAGATTCTCCGACTCGCCCGCGAGGGCGGGCGGGTGGATGTCCTGTCCCTCGCCGAGGAGTTCCAGGTCACCGCCGAGACCGTACGGCGTGATCTGCGCGCCCTCGACCGGGCGGGGCTCGTCCGCCGTGTGCACGGGGGCGCCATCCCGGCCGGGCGGCTGGACTTCGAGCCCGATCTCGCCGAGCGCGAGTCCACCGCCGCCGATGAGAAGGACCGCATCGCGCGGGCCGCCATCGCGGAGCTGCCGTCCGACGGCAGCGTGATCATCGACGCCGGTTCGACGGCGGCCCGGTTCGCCGCCGCCCTCCCGCTGGAGGCCAAGCTCACCGTCGTCACCCACGCGCTGCCGGTCGCCGCCCGTCTCGCCGACCACCCCGGTATCGCGCTGCACCTCGTCGGCGGGCGGGTCCGCCATCGCACCCGGGCCGCCGTGGACGCATGGGCGCTGCGCGGCTACGGCGAGATCAAGGCCGATGTGGTCTTCCTCGCCACCAACGGCTTTTCGCTGGACGGCGGGCTCACCACACCCGATCTCGCGGAGGGCGCCGTCAAGAGCGCCATGATCGCGGCGGCCCGGCGGGTGGTGCTGCTCGCGGACTCCGCCAAGTTCGGCCGGGAGCACTTCGCCCGGTTCGGCGGCCTGGACGACGTCGATCTGCTCATCACGGACACCGGGCTCAGCCCCCAGGACGCCCTGGCCATCGAGCGCCAGGGCACGGAAGTGGCACGCGCATGATTCTCACCGTCACCCCCAACCCCAGCCTGGACCGTACGTACGAGATCCCCGCGCTGGAGCGCGGCGCCGTGCTGCGGGCCACGGCCGACCGGGTCGACCCCGGCGGAAAGGGCGTCAATGTCTCGCGCGCCGTGGCCGCCGCGGGGCAGCGCACGGTGGCCGTACTGCCGCTCGGCGGACCGGAGGGCGCGCTGCTCGCCCGGCTGCTGGAGGAGCTGGGCATCGAGGCGGCGGGCGTGCCCGTGGCGGGCTCGACCCGGGTCAACATCTCCGTGGCCGAACCGGACGGCACCCTCACCAAGCTCAACGCGAGCGGGCCCGAACTGAGCGACGCCGAGGCCGAGGCGGTGCTGGAGGCCGTCCGGACGAGGGTCGAGAGCGCCGACTGGATCGCCTGCTGCGGCAGCCTGCCCCGGGGGCTCGCGCCCGAGTGGTACGCCGAGCTGGTGGCGCGGGCCCACCGGGCGGGCGCCCGGATCGCACTGGACACCTCCGGCCCCTCGCTGACCGCCGCCCTGCGCGAGCGCCCCGATGTGGTGAAGCCCAACGCCGAGGAGCTGGCCCAGGCCGTGGGCCGTCCGCTGGTCACCGTGGGCGAGGCGGTCAAGGCGGCCGAGGAACTGCGCGAGCTGGGCGCCCGCGCCGTACTCGCCAGCCTGGGCGCCGACGGCCAACTGCTGGTCGACGAGACCGGCGCGTACTTCGGCACCGCCCGGGTCACCGCCGTGCGCAGCAACGTCGGCGCGGGCGACGCCTCGCTCGCCGGATTCCTCACGGCGGGCGGCTCCGGGCCCGCCGCACTCGCCTCGGCCGTGGCCCATGGAGCCGCCGCGGTGCAGTTGCCGGGCAGCGCCATGCCGACCCCGGCCGACCTCGACCCATCCGCCGTGGTCACCACGGCGGACATTCCGCTGGACCGTGTGCTCAAGGAGCCCACGTGACCGGCCGACCCCACTCCCACCCCCCAGTCCCCACTCCGTCCGCCCGCCCCCAGGGCGGCACCGCACACAAGGGAGCCGCGAGATGAGTGAGCTGATCACCGCGGATCTGGTCGACCTTGACCTGTCCGCCGACACCAAGGAAGCCGCCGCCCGGTCGCTCGCCGAACGCATGGTCGAGGCCGGCCGGGTCACCGACCTCGACGGCTTTCTCGCCGATGTGGCGGCGCGCGAGGAGCAGATGCCGACCGGCCTGGACGGCGGCATCGGCATACCCCACTGCCGCAGCGCCCATGTCACCGAGCCGACCCTGGCCTTCGGGCGCAGCGCGGCCCGGATCGACTTCGGCGCGGCGGACGGGCCGGCCGATCTGATCTTCCTGATCGCCGCCCCGGCGGGCGCGGACAGCGACCATCTGACGATCCTGTCGAGCCTTGCGCGACAGCTGATGAACGCCGAATTCACCGATGCGCTGCGCTCGGCCGACCAGCCCGAACAGGTGGCCGCCCTGATCCGCGGCGAGGAGCCCGCCACGGCTGAGCCCGCTGCGGCCGAGCCTGCTGCGGCCGAGTCCGCCGCCGCGGAGCCTGCTCCGGCCGAGCCTGCCGCCTCGGACTCGGCCGCGTCCTCGGCTGCCGCCCGGACGGCTTCGGAGCCGGTGGCCCCGTTCCGGATCGTGGCCGTCACGTCCTGTCCCACCGGTATCGCCCACACCTATATGGCCGCCGAGTCGCTGGAGAACGCCGCTCGCGAGGCCGGGGTCGAGCTGGTGGTCGAGACCCAGGGCTCGGCCGGATTCGACAAGCTCCCCGCCGCCACCATCGCCGCCGCCGACGCGGTGGTCTTCGCGCACGATGTGGAGGTGCGGGAGAAGGGCCGCTTCGCGGGCAAGCCGACGGTGGACGTCGGGGTGAAGGCGGGCATCAACCGCCCCGCCGAGCTCATCGCCGAGGCGCGCGGGAAGGCCGCGCGGGGCGAGATCGCCACACCGGCCGACGGCGCGGCGGAGGGCTCGGCGCCGATGGACGCGGACGGTGCCGCCGGTGACGGCTTCGGCACCCGGCTGCGCAAGTGGCTGATGACGGGCGTCAGTTACATGGTCCCGTTCGTCGCCGCGGGCGGTCTGCTGATCGCGCTCGCCTTCGCGATCGGCGGCTACGAGATCGCGAACGCCAAGTCCGTGGCGGACCACTTCGTCTGGACCGAGAGCAGCAGCTGGGCGGCGCTGCTCTTCCAGATCGGCGGTGCGGCGTTCACCTTCCTGGTGCCGGTCCTGGCGGGCTATATCGCCTACGGCATGGCCGATCGGCCCGGTCTGGTCCCCGGATTCGTGGGCGGCTACATCGCGACCACCATCAAGGCCGGATTCCTCGGCGGTCTGGTCGCGGGTCTGATCGCCGGCGCGGTCGTCATGGCCATCCAGCGGTTCAAGGTCCCGGCGTCGCTGCGCGGCATCATGCCGGTGGTGGTGATCCCGCTGATCTCCTCCGCGATCGTCGGCGTCCTGATGTTCGTGGTGATCGGCAAGCCCATCGCCTCCGCGCAGGAGGCGATGACCGACTGGCTCAACGGCCTCTCCGGCGCCAACGCCATCGGCCTCGGCGTCCTCCTCGGCCTGATGATGTGCTTCGACCTGGGCGGCCCGGTCAACAAGGTGGCCTACGCCTTCGCGACCGGCGGTATCGCGGTGTCGGACCCGTCCACCGGAAGCCTCAAGATCATGGCGGCGGTGATGGCCGCCGGTATGGTCCCGCCGCTGGCGATGGCCCTCGCCACCACCGTGCGCGGGCGGCTGTTCACCAAGGCCGAGCGGGAGAACGGCAAGGCCGCCTGGGTGCTGGGTGCCTCCTTCATCAGTGAGGGCGCCATTCCGTTCGCCGCGGCGGATCCGCTGCGGGTGATCCCCTCGTCGATGGTGGGCGGTGCCGTCACCGGTGCGCTGTCGATGGCCTTCGACTGCACGCTGCGCGCACCGCACGGCGGCATCTTCGTGGTCCCGCTGATCGGCCAGCCGTTCCTCTACCTGCTGGCCATTGTGGCGGGCACGGTGGTCTCGACCGGTCTGGTGGTCTTCCTCAAGGGGCTGCGGAAGACGGCGGAGCCGGGGGCCACCGGCCAGGCGGGCGGCGGTGCTGCCGCGGGCGGTACCACCGAGGACGAGTCGAAGGTGGCGGTGGCGGTCTGACCGCATCTCAGCCACCCCCTGTCGGGCTCGGCGGCCCGCCCACCTCCGTGGGCGGGCCGCCGCTCTTCGTGGGCGGGTCGCCGGTCTCCGTGGGTGGGTCGCCGGTCTCCGTGGGCAGACCGCGCGAGGCGTAGTAGGCGCCGAGTGCGGCCTCGCCACCCGACCCCATGGCGGTCGCGATCCGCTGGAAGCGGACCGACCGCAGATCACCGGCGGTGAAGACCCGGGGATGCTGGCTCCCGGGAGGGCAGTACCCGGACCGGTCGGCCACCACGGCCCCGGCCGGGGGAGCCGGGGCGCTGCCCAGGTTGAGGAAGGCGAGATCGGCCGTGAGCGTCCGCCGCTCGCCCTCCACCGTCTCGACCTCGGCGGTGAACGGTGCCGACGCGGACCCGGGCCCCAACTCCAGCCGCCGCACGGCCACCAGCTCCACCCGGGGGTCCCGCCGGATCTCCTCGGCCTTATAGGCGTCCTCGGGCGGATACGCCACCACAAACCGGGCCTTGAGCTCCGGATGAGCCCGCACCACGGTCCCCAGGGGCCGGTCCGCCCCCAGGACCAGCACCGTCCGGTCGTCGATCGCCGCCGGATCCGCCTCCCACAGCTGCGGCAGTGCCCGGCCCGCCGCGCCCCCGAGCCATCCCGCTCCCTCGGGACCCAGCGGCCCGACCCCCGTGGCGATGACCACATACGGAGCGGTCAGTCGCGAGCCAGGAGCCGCAGCGGACCCCGCAGCCTCCACGGTTTCCACCGGCTCCACGGAGTCCACCGGCTCGATCGTGACCTCGACGCGGTCGTCGAAGGCATCGACCAGCGTGGCGCGGCGGCCCAGCTCCACCCGGCACAGATCACACTGCGCCAGGTCGGCCTCGATCGCTGCCGCCAGATCCGGGCCGTTGGTGACGGTGAGGACATTGCGCACCACCGGGATGCGCCGCAGTGCCCCGCACAGGGCGTCGCCCGGCTCGATCAGCACCGAGCGCATCCCCACGCTCGCCGCCATCACGGCGGCGGCGCAGCCCGCCGGGCCACCGCCGACGATCAGCAGATCCGTATCCATCCGAAGCCCCCCTTCTCTTCGTCGCTCCGGCCCGCTTCTCTCCCGGCCGGACGCTTCCTTCTCTCCCGGCCCCGCGGATCAGAGGCCGTAGAGATCCCGGTACGCGGGGAAGACACCGCCCGGGCCGTCCACGGTCTCCGCCGCGAGCACCGCCTTGACCACCGCCCGGGTCAACATGTCCGCCCCGGCCGCCAGGACCTCGTTCAGCGCACCGCTCTCCCGGTGCACCCCGAACGCCGGATCGCCGGCGTCCTCGGGGTCGCCCTCCGGTATCAGCGGGCGTCCGCAGGTGGCCAGGGCGAATACCGTGTCGCCGTCGGAGAGCAGATGCACCGGCCGGACGGCCCGCGCCAGACCGTCGTGCGCCGTACCCGCGAGCTTCTGCGCCTGGGCCCGGGTGAGCACGGCGTCGGTGGCGACCACGGCCAGCGTGGTGTTCAGCGGAGGCCGCACCGACGCGGCCTGCCGCCGCTCCGACTCGGCCCGCGCGGCGGTCAGCCGGCGCATCGCCTCCACGTGGACGGCAGCACCGGGCCGGTGCGGGCCGCCCTCCTCCGACGATCCGTAGTGCTCCCCGTACAGCGCACCCGTTCCGGGATCGACGACCGATCCCGCGGCGTTGACCACCACGAGCGCGGCCACCGTGACGCCGGACGGCAGCACCGTGGAGGCCGAACCCGTGCCGCCCTTGAGCCCACCGGCCACCGCGCCCGTACCCGCCCCCACATTGCCCTGCGCGACCGGAGCCCCCGTCTCCGAACCGGCCGCCGCGTCGATCGCCTCGCGCCCCAGCGCGGCGTCCGGGCGGGCCCGCCAGTCGCCGCCCCGGCCCAGGTCGAAGAGGGCGGCGGTGGGGACCACCGGAACGACCTGCGCCGGATCGGGGCCGACCCGGAAGCCCCGGCCGTGGTCCTCCAGCCAGGAAGCCACCCCCGAGGCGCTGTCGAGTCCGAAGGCGCTGCCGCCGGTCAGTACGACGGCATCGACGCGCTGGACCAGATTGCGCGGATCGAGGGCATCGGTCTCACGAGTGCCGGGGCCACCGCCGCGCACATCTACGGCGGCGACCGCACCGCCCTCGGGGGCCAGCACCACGGTCGTCCCGGTGAGCCGGCCGCTGCCGGACCGCTGGGCATGGCCCACCCGCAGTCCGTGGACATCTGTCAGGCCGTCGGCCGGACCGGTGGGAGTTGATTCGGGGTTTGTCCGCTCGGCATCCATGGAAGCTATGCGTAGCACGGGAAGCCGTGGCATGGTCGAGTGGCGAGGCGCGAACCACTCCGGTATCCGCTCTTCCGCGATCGCCGCCGAAGCGCGTCGGACGGGATGAGGACCTCTCATATAGAGGGCGTTCATCAGACGTTGATGGCCTGACAGCAATCTGAGCTGTATGCCGTTCGCCCCCGTCCGAAAGAAGACCGCCGTGCCCCGTAGCTCTCGGACGGAGGAGCTCCCGACACCGGCCGCCGACCCTCGGCGGGCCGCCCGGGTGGCCCTCCGCTGGATCAGCGAGCCGGACTGCACCGAGGAGCTCACCCATGCCGAGCTGCTCGACCAGGCGGCCCGGGCCGCCGCCGCGCTCACCCGGCTCGGCGTCCGCGCCGGGGACCGGGTGGCGGTCCATCTGCCGCTGGTGCCCGAATCCGTGATCGCCACGCTCGCCTGCGGCCGGCTCGACGTCGTCCGCGCCAGCCTCCCCGTGGGGCTGCGCCCCCATGAGCTGCGCGACCGGATCAGGGAGGTCGGCGCCAAGGTCGTCATCACCGCGGACGCCGGGCAGCACGGCGGAGAGATACAGCCGCTCAAGCGCCACGTCGATCGGGCGCTGGCCGGCTGCCCCGAGGTGCGGTCCGTGCTGGTGGTCCACCGGCTGGCCGGCCCGGTGTCCTGGCGGCCCGGGCGTGACCTGTGGTGGCACGACGAGCTCGGCCGATACACCGAGCCGCTGCCCGGGCCGTACTCTTGAGGCATGAGCACCGCCCCTGCCCCTGGACCGCGCGATCCGGCCGCCGCGCTGATCTTCGACGATCCCTTCGCGCAGCGGTCATCGGACGATACGGACCACGGGTGGGGTGAGCGGGTTCCCGGCGGCGACAGTGCCGGCGATGCCGCTGATCTGGCCCGGTTCCTCGACGAGAAGCCGCCCCACCACCTCTGACGGATTCCTAGGCGCTGGAGCCGCTGCCGCCACCGTCGCGGACGGTGGCGCGCTGTGCCACCAGCTCGTCCCGGATCTCGCGCAGCAGAATGATCTCCTCGGCATCCGCGACGGCCTGCTCCTCCTCCGCCTGCGCCTCCTTGGCGGCCTTCCGCGCCAGATAGCGCGACATCGGCAGGACCATCAGGAAGTACACCACCGCCGCGGTGATCAGGAAGGTCAGCACGGCGGAGAGCACGCTTCCCCAGAGGATCGGGATGCCGTGGACGATATCGCCCGTGGCGTTGGTCTCGCAGGGCGCCTTGAGACAGGAGCGGTACTTCTCGAGGTCCTTCGTGCCGAAGGCTCCGACTATGGGGTTGATGAGGCCCTTCACTATCGAGTTCACGACGGCGGTGAAAGCGGCTCCGATGACGACCGCGACGGCCAAGTCGATCACATTGCCGCGCATCAGGAAGGCTTTGAACCCTTCCATGACGCTCTTCTTCTCCTCGGTCACCTTCTCCTGGCTCAACCCACTGCCTCTCTTTCGCCGCGTCGGTGCTTGAGCGGACGGTTCCGCAACCTACACCCGCAGGTGAGAGGGGCATCAGGGCGGTCGGGGGAGTCAGCTGCGGCACAGCGCCACCGCCAGTCGGGAGTCGGCAGCGGCCCCGGCCAGCGCGGTGGCGTCCGCTCGCTCCACCGTCAGCACCACCAGCGCCCCGCCGCCGATCGCCGCGCCGTCGAGCGCGCCGCCGCCGTCCAGCGCCCCGTCGCCGCTCGCATCCGCGTCCGGATCGGCCTCCGGTGCGCCGCCGTCGGCTCGGCCGTCCGTCGCGCGGGCGCTCCGGGACCCCGGCACCTCGGCCACCCGGACCCCACGCGCGACCACCCGCGCCGTAGTACCGGACGGCCGGGTCCGTGCGGCGTCCGGAAGCGGCGTGGCCAGCACATCCACCCGGTCGCCGGGGTGCAGCAGCCGTACCGCCGCCGCGTCGGCGATCCGGACCGGCGCCGAGACCATGGCGGGGCGCGGGCCGCCCCGCCGCTCCTCACCCGCGGGCGCGGGCGCCCGGGAGGACACCGCGTCCGTGTGCCCCCGGCCGGACGGTGCGGCGGCCGCGAGTGCGGCGGCCGTCAGCGCCAGCCCGGCCGCCATCGTGCGGCGGCGCCGCACGGTCCGCCGCAGCCCGAATCCGCCGGTGCGCCCGGTGCGCACGGGATCGAAGCGTGGCACCGCACGGGCCGGGGGAGCGGAGCGGGGTAACGCGAGGGTGGGGGACGGATGGGACATGGCACATCACCGCCTGCCGTGAGGGTCCGGGTGCTTCTGGCCCCCTCACCATGCCCGCCCCCGCCCGATCCCGCTCGGGCCTGTGGACGGCCACCGGGCTGTGGAAAACTCGGCCACCCGCGCGAGCGACACCCGCCCCGTCCGGCTGCCCCCGCGCCGCGCCTACGGAAGCTCGATCCCCAGGTCCCAGCCGTCGTGGGCGTGGGTGCACAGGCAGTCCCGTGCGGAGGTCTCCGGCAGCCTGCCCACCGCGTCGAAGAGCACCTCGCGCAGTCGGCCCACGTTCTCCCCGAAGACCTTCAGCACCTCGGTGTGGGTGACGCCCTCGCCGGTCTCGACCCCCGCGTCCAGGTCGGTGACCAGCGTCAACGACGTGTAGCAGAGGCCCAGTTCGCGGGCCAGTACCGCCTCCGGGTGGCCCGTCATGCCGACCACCGACCAGCCCTGCGCGGCATGCCAGCGCGATTCGGCCCGGGTGGAGAAGCGCGGTCCCTCGATCACGCACATCGTCCCGCCGTCCACCGGCTCCCAGCCGCGTCCCCGCGCCGCGTCCACGGCTGCCTTCCGGCCGACCGGGCAGTACGGGTCGGCGAAAGTGGTGTGCACCACATTCGGGATCCGCCCGTCCGGCAGCTGTTCGCCGTCGAAGTAGGTCTGCGTACGCCCCTTCGTGCGGTCCACCAGCTGGTCCGGGACGAGCAGCGTGCCAGGTCCGTACTCCGGCTGCAGCCCGCCGACCGCGCACGGGCCGAAGACCTGCCGCACCCCGAGCGAGCGCAGGGCCCAGAGGTTGGCGCGGTAGTTGATGCGGTGCGGCGGCAGATGGTGCTTGCGGCCATGCCGTGGGAGGAAGGCGACCCGCCGCCCCTCGATGTCACCGAGGACGAGCGAGTCGCTCGGCGCCCCATAGGGAGTCTCCACGGTGATCTCGGTCACGTCGTCGAGGAACGTGTAGAACCCCGATCCCCCGATGACCCCTATGTCTGCTTGCCTGCTGGTCTCGACCATGTGATCACCCTAGCCAGCCGCGCCCACGCGAACGACACCCCGCCGCCTCCGGGGGAGGCGACGGGGTGTCGATGAAGCCGAAGAACCAGGCGGCCGGATCAGGCGGCCGAGCTCGACGTCGAGGACGACGAGGATGACGTCGACGACGAAGACGTCGAGGAGGAGGACGAGGAAGAGGAGTCCGAGGACGAGGAAGACGTCGAGGAGGACGACGAGTCGGAGCTGTCACTCTTCGCCGCCGACTTGCTGGAACCGCCGCTCGAGCTGCTGGAGGAGGAGCGGCTGTCGTTCCGGTAGAAGCCGGAGCCCTTGAACACGATGCCGACCGCCGAGAACACCTTCTTCAGGCGTCCCTTGCAGTTGGGGCACTCGGTGAGCGCGTCGTCGCTGAACTTCTGCACCGCCTCGAGGCCCTCGCCGCACTCGGTGCACTGGTACTGATAGGTCGGCACGTTCTTCCTCCTGGCACTCTCACTCAATGAGTGCTAACGACGCTCCATAGTGCAGTATTCCTGCCCGTCAGTCCACCGGGACGAGACATGCAGTGATCGAACACACCGCCCGAGGCGGCCTCCGACGGGCTCCTCAACCCGCTCCCGTGCCCAGCCAGCCCGCCAGCTTGCCGCCCCGGCCCACCGCCCGCAGTCGCTGCTCCGCCGCGTCGCGCACCGGGTCCGTGGCCACTACCAGCAGTTCGTCGCCGCGCCGCAGCATCGTCGAGGGCAGCGGTACGAAGCTGGTCTCGTCCCGGACCACCAGGGTGACGGCGGCCCCCGGGGGCAGCCGCAACTCGCCGATCTCCACGCCGTGCATCTTGGACGACTGGGGGATCGACACCGACAGCAGATGGCCACGCAGCCGCTCCAGTGGCGCCGACTCGATGCCCAGGTCGGCCGGCTCGGGCTCCTCGAGCCGCAGCCGGGGTGCGAGCCAGGGCAGCGTCGGCCCCTGGACCAGGGTGTAGACGATCACCAGCACGAAGACGATGTTGAAGATCCGGCGGCTGTCGGGCACATCGCTGACCACCGGGATGGTCGCCAGCACGATCGGCACCGCCCCGCGCAGCCCGGCCCAGGACAGCAGGGCCTTCTCCCGCCAGGGCAACCGGAACGGCGCCGTGCTGACCATGACCGACACCGGACGGGCCACCACGGTCAGCACCAGCCCCACCGCGAGGGCGGGCAGGATGTCATCGCCCAGTTCATGCGGGGTGACCAGCAGCCCCAGTAGGACGAACATCCCGATCTGGGCGAGCCAGCCCAGCCCCTCGGCGAAGCCGCGCGTCGCCGGCCAGTGCGGCAGCCGTGCGTTGCCCATGATGAGCGCGGCGAGGTAGACGGCGAGGAAGCCGGACCCGTGCGCCAGCGAACCCGCCGCGTAGGCGGTCACCGCGATGGCGATCACCGCGATCGGGTACAGACCCGAGGCGGGCAGCGCCACATGCCGCAGGCCGTAGGCGCCCAGCCAGCCGACCGCGATGCCGATCACCGCGCCGATCGCCAGCTCCAGGGCGATCGTGCCGATCAGGGAGTACCAGGACTCCATGGGGCCCTGGCTGGAGAAGGCGACCACCAGGATCACCACAGGGGCGTCATTGAAGCCCGACTCGGCCTCCAGGACACCCGTGAGCCGCTTGGGCAGCGGCACCGTGCGCAGCACCGAGAAGACCGCCGCCGCGTCCGTGGACGACACCACCGCGCCGATGATCAGCGCCTGTCGCCAGTCCAGTCCCACCACGTAGTGCCCCGCCGCCGCGGTGATTCCCACGCTCACCGCGACGCCCACGGTGGACAGGACGGCGGCCGCCGGCAGGGCGGGTTTGATCTCGCCCCACTTCGTGCCCAGACCGCCTTCGGCCAGGATGACGACCAGCGCGGCGTAGCCGAGGATCTGCGTCAGCTCGGCGTCGTTGAAGGTGACGCCGATCCCGTCCGTGCCGATGGCGACGCCGATCCCGAGATAGATCAGCAGCGTGGGCAGTCCACTGCGTGATGACACCCTTACGGCCGCCACCGCGAAGAGCAGGACGAGGGAGCAGATCAACAGCAGCTCATTGAGGTGGTGAACAGTCAGGGGCCGACCCTTTCTCGCGGGAGCGGGGGGAACGCTGCGAAGGGGTCCCCACCGACCGGAACTTCATTGCCTTACCTAACATTTTACGGGATCTTGACGCGAGCCTTCCATGAGAAGGCTTCACCGAGGTGTACGAGCCCGGACGGTGGCCGGTGCGGGGCGTCAGTCATGACTCCGCGTAGGGGTGGCGACAGCGCTGCGCCTATGGTTGCTCCAGCACTCCAGGTTCACCCTGCCCCTCGAAGGACAGCGATGCCCGCCAACACAACCGGCTCTTCTCCCAAAAAGAAGAAGAGCCGACGTCTCCGCCTGATCGTGATCGCAGTCGTGCTGCTGCTCGTCGGGGGCGTCGGCTACGGCGCGTACTGGAGCATCAGTACAGTTCGAGCCTCATTCCCGGAGACCACGGGATCGCTGCAGCTGAAGGGGTTGTCCGGCCCCGTGCAGGTCAAACGTGACGGCTACGGGATACCTCAGATCTACGCCGGCACCTCCGAGGACCTCTTCCGCGCCCAGGGGTTCGTCCAGGCCCAGGACCGCTTCTGGGAGATGGACGTCCGCCGCCATATGACCGCGGGCCGGCTCTCGGAGATGTTCGGTTCCGGCCAGGTGGAGACCGACGCGTTCCTGCGCACCATGGGCTGGCACCGGGTGGCCAAGCAGGAGTACGACACCAAGGTGTCGGCCGACACCAAGAAGAATCTGCGGGCCTACTCCGACGGCGTCAACGCCTACCTCAAGGACCACCAAGGGGACGCGCTGTCGGTCGAGTACGCGGCCCTGGACTTCAAGAACGACGGCTACAAGCCCGAGAAGTGGACCCCGGTCGACTCGTTGGCGTGGCTGAAGGCGATGGCCTGGGACCTGCGCGGCAACATGCAGGACGAGGTGGACCGCGCCCTGGCCTCCAACCGGCTCAGCGCCAAGCAGATAGACCAGCTCTACCCGTCCTACCCGTACAGCCGGAACAAGCCGATCGTCCAGGGCGGCGCCGTCAACGGGGTCACGGACGAGTTCGACCCCAAGGGCACCCCGGCCGGTTCCACGAGCGGCACGGGCGGCACCGGCTCGGTGGACGGAGGGGCCACCGGAGCCGCTCAGGGGCTGCAGACGCAGCTGTCCTCGCTCTCCAAGACCCTGGACGACGTCCCGGCGCTGCTGGGCCCGAACGGGACCGGTATCGGCTCCAACTCGTGGGTGGTCTCCGGCAAGTACACGACCACCGGCAAGCCGCTGCTCGCCAACGACCCGCACCTGGCGCCCCAGCTGCCGTCCGTCTGGTACCAGATGGGGCTGCACTGCAAGCAGGTCAGCAGCGCGTGTCCGTACGACACGGCGGGCTTCACCTTCGCCGGTCTGCCCGGTGTGGTCATAGGTCACAATCAGGACATCAGCTGGGGCATGACCAACCTCGGCGCCGACGTCAGCGACCTGTACCTGGAGAAGGTCACCTCCGACGGCTATCTCTACGACGGCAAGCAGATCCCGTTCACCACCCGCGAGGAGACCATCAAGGTCGCGGGCGGCGCGAGCCGTAAGATCACCGTCCGCACCACCAACAACGGCCCGATCGTCTCCGACCGCGACGACGAGCTCGCCGACGTCGGTAAGGACGCCCCGGTGGGCACCGGCGCCGATGACGTGGCGCCCGACCGCGGCGACGGCTACGCGGTGGCGCTGAAGTGGACCGCGCTGAGCCCGTCCAACACCATGGACTCGGTCTTCAAGCTCAACACCGCCAAGAACTTCAGCGACTTCCGCAAGGCGGCCCGCGACTTCGCGGTGCCCTCGCAGAACCTCATCTACGCCGACACCAAGGGCAACATCGGCTACCAGGCGCCCGGCCAGATCCCGGTGCGCTCCCAGGGCGACGGCCGCTACCCGGCGCCCGGCTGGGACTCGCGCTACAAGTGGAGCAAGTACATCCCGCAGTCGGCGCTGCCCTGGGAGCTCAATCCGGATCGCGGCTATATCGTCACCGCCAACCAGGCCGTCATAGACAAGAAGAACTACCCGTATCTGCTGACCGACGACTGGGGCTACGGCGCGCGGAGTCAGCGCATCACCGACCTCATCGAGTCGAAGGTCAAGGACGGCGGGAAGATCTCCACGGACGACATGCAGTCCCTGCAGATGGACAACAGCAGCGAGATCGCCAAGCTGCTGACGCCCTATCTGCTGAAGATCGACGTCAAGGACGACTACGTACGCCAGGCCCAGAAGCTGCTGGAGAGCTGGGACTACACCCAGGACTCGGACTCGGCGGCCGCCGCGTACTTCAACGCCGTCTGGCGCAACACCCTCAAGCTGGCCTTCGGCGACAAGCTCCCCAAGGAGCTGCGGGTCAAGGGAGAGTGCCTGCGGGTGCGCCCGGCCGACGACTCGGGTCCGCTGGAGGACCTGAACGGCAACACCCGGCTGGTCCGCGAATGCGGTAAGCGCGACCCCGACATGGCCCAGCCCGACGGCGGCGACCGCTGGTACGAGATCGTGCGCAAGATCATCAAGGACCCGAAGAACGACTGGTGGAAGACGGCGGGCACCCGCAACAAGCCCGGCGCCACCAACCGTGACGAGCTGCTGGGGCAGGCCATGCGGGCCGCGCGCTCGGAGCTCACCGCCAAGCTGGGCAAGGACATCAACAGCTGGAGCTGGGGCCGGCTGCACCGGCTGACGCTGAAGAACCAGACCCTGGGCACCGACGGCCCCGGCGCGGTGCAGTGGCTCCTCAACCGCGGACCGTGGAACCTCTCCGGCGGCGAGGCGGCGGTCAACGCCACCGGCTGGAACGCGGCGGGCGGCTACGACGTCACCTGGGTCCCCTCGATGCGGATGGTCGTCAACCTCGACAACCTCGACAAGTCGCGCTGGATCAACCTCACCGGCGCCTCCGGCCACGCCTACAACGCGCACTACACGGACCAGACCGAGAAGTGGGCGAAGGGCGAGCTGCTGCCCTGGGCGTTCAACAAGAGCGCCGTGGACAAGTCGACGGAGGACGAGCTGGCGCTCACCCCGTAGCGATCCATGGAGCACCCGGGGCCCGCACGGGGCCCCGAAGGGCCCGGTGGCCGTCTGAGGGGCGTTTCCGCCCCCGGCGGGTCCCGGGCCCGTTCGACCCTCGCGGCCCCGCTGAAGGCGCCTCCCGGCGCCTTCAGCGGGGCCGCGGTGCGAAGCGGTGGAGGCCCGACGGCGTCACCGCCGCGTGCACCGGACGGTCGTGGGTCTCCTCGGGCACCTCGTCCAGCAGTTCACCGTCGTACAGCAGCACCAACAGCGCCGGATCGGCCCCCGCCGCCGCCAGCCGGGCCAGCACCCGGTCGTACGAGCCGCCGCCGCGGCCCAGCCGCATCCCTCGCCGGTCCACCGCGAGCCCGGGCAGCAGCACCACGTCCGCACCGGTCACCGCCTCGGGGCCGAGCCGTGGCCCCTCGGGCTCCAGCAGGCCGCGCCGGGCGGGCGCCAGCCGCCCGGGCCCCTCGTCCTCGCCCCAGTCGAGATCGTCGTCCTCGAGCAGTACCGGAAGCAGCACCCTTACCCCGCGGGCGCGCAGGGCCTCCCTCAGGGCGTGGGTACCGGGCTCGCCGCCCACGGACACATAGGCCGCCACCGTGGCCGCCCCGGCGAGCTCGGGAAGCTCCAGGGCGCGACACGCCAGAGCGGCGCCGGCCGTCTCGATGTCATCCGCCGTCAACCTGGACCTCATCGTCAGGTGACGTCTCCGCAATGCGCGCTTACTAGCGTCGGTGTTGATCACTGGGTGCGCAATCTTCCTGTCTCATGCCATATTCACCGAATACTCATCATCTGCCCCAAAGGCACCGGATAGGGTTCGGTACATGACTCAATCGCGTACTCGGATCAGCAAGGCTGTCATCCCTGCCGCGGGACTCGGAACCCGCTTTCTTCCGGCCACCAAGGCCACCCCCAAGGAGATGCTGCCGGTCGTCGACAAGCCGGCGATCCAGTACGTCGTCGAGGAAGCAGTCACCGCCGGACTGTCCGACGTCCTCATGGTCACCGGTCGTAACAAGCGGCCCCTGGAAGACCACTTCGACCGCAACTACGAGCTCGAAGAGGCCCTGACCCGTAAGGGCGACGAGACCCGACTCGCCCGCGTCCAGGAGTCCAGCGACCTGGCGACCATGCACTACGTCCGCCAGGGAGACCCCAGGGGTCTCGGCCACGCCGTGCTCTGTGCCGCCCCGCACGTCGGTGACCAGCCCTTTGCCGTCCTCCTCGGCGACGACCTCATTGATGCCCGCGACCCGCTACTGGCCCGCATGGTCGACATCCAGGAGCGGCACGGCGGCAGCGTCATCGCCCTGATGGAGGTGGACCCGGCACAGATCCACCTCTATGGCTGCGCGGCCGTCAAGCCGACCGTGGAGGACGACGTCGTCCAGGTCACCGGCCTGGTCGAGAAGCCCGACCCCGCGGACGCGCCCAGCAACTACGCCGTCATCGGCCGCTATGTGCTCGACCCGGCCGTCTTCGGGGTGCTGCGCGAGACCGAGCCGGGCCGCGGTGGCGAGATCCAGCTCACCGACGCCCTGCAGGCGCTAGCCTCCAGTCCGGACCTCGGCGGCCCGGTGCACGGCGTCGTCTTCAAGGGGCGCCGTTACGACACAGGCGACCGTGGCGACTATCTGCGTGCCATTGTCAGACTCGCGTGCGAACGTGAAGACCTGGGCCCGGAGTTCCGGGATTGGCTTCGCAGTTACGTCACCGAGGAGATGTAGCACCTTGAGCAGCACCGCAGAACGGGCCGCCGACCGAGGCCCGGACCAGGACCGGGTCTGGACGGTGGCCGAGCACCTCGACAACATCCTCGGGCACGTTCATCCGCTGGAGCCGATCGAGCTGCAGTTGCTCGAGGCCCAGGGCTGCGTCCTGGTGGAGGACGTCACCGTCCCCGGCGCGCTTCCGCCGTTCGACAACAGCTCCATGGACGGCTATGCCGTCCGTACGGCTGACGTCGCGGCCGCGACCGAGGACCATCCCGCGGTGCTGACCGTCATCGGCGACATCGCGGCGGGCAGCGGTGACCTGCCCGCCGTGGGCCCGGGCGAGGCGGCAAGGATCATGACCGGCGCCCCGGTCCCGCCCGGCGGCCAGGCCATCGTCCCCGTCGAGTGGACCGACGGCGGCCTCGACAGCGGGCCGGTCACCCACATGCCCGCGCGGGGCTCGGATCCCCACGGCGGCAGCGGCCGGGTGCGCGTCTTCCGCCCGGCGCGGGAGGGGCAGCACGTGCGCACCCGGGGCAGCGACGCGGACGCGGGCGAGCTCGCGCTGCGCGCCGGGACAGTCCTGGGCGCCTCGCAGCTCGGGCTGCTGGCCGCGCTCGGCCGCGCCACCGTGATGGTGCGGCCCCGGCCGCGGGTGGTGGTGCTCTCCACCGGCAGCGAGCTGGTCCAGCCCGGTGAGGATCCGGGCCCCGGCCGGATCCACGACTCCAACAGCTTCCAGCTCACGGCCGCCGCCCGGGAGGCCGGCGCGATCGCCTACCGGGTGGGCGCGGTGGCCGACGACGCCGCCACGCTGCGCGCCGCCGTCGAGGACCAGCTGGTCCGCGCCGACATCGTCGTCACCAGCGGCGGCGTCAGCGTCGGCGCCTACGACGTGGTCAAGGAGGCGATGCACGAGGTGCACTTCCGCAAGCTGGCCATGCAGCCCGGCAAGCCCCAGGGCTTCGGCCGCGTCGGCCCGGAGAGCACCCCGCTGCTGGCCCTGCCCGGCAACCCGGTGAGCTCGTACGTCTCCTTCGAGCTCTTCGTGCGCCCCGTCATCCGCACCATGCTGGGGAGCGACGACATCCACCGCACCACCGCCCAGGCGGTCTGCCCCGAGGGTGTCGCCTCCTCGCCCAAGGACAGGCGCCAGTTCCTGCGCGGCTGGTACGAGCCGGCCACGCTCGACGGGCCGGCCACCGTCAGCCCGGTGGGCGGCGCGGGATCGCACCTGATCAAGGCCATGGCGCACGCCAACGCGCTGATCGTCGTCCCCGAGGACGTCTCCCAGGTCGCCCCCGGCGCCGAGGTGGACGTCGTCCTGCTGGCCTAGCCGCCGACCGCGGCGGGTACGGTGTCGTCCCACACAGGAGCCACCTGGCCCGGACCGGGAGAACGATGAGCAGCGCCCAGGACCATCTCACCCACCTCGACCCGTCGGGCGCCGCCCGCATGGTCGACGTCTCGGCCAAGGACGTCACCGCGCGCACCGCGCGGGCGAGCGGCCGCGTGCGCGTGGCGCCGCGCGTCGTGGAACTGCTGCGCGGCGAGGGCCTCCCCAAGGGCGACGCCCTCGCCACCGCCCGCATCGCGGGCATCATGGGCGCCAAGCGGACCCCGGACCTGATCCCGCTGTGCCATCCGCTCGCGGTGTCGGGCGTCACGGTGGACCTCGAGGTCGCCGACGACGCCGTCGAGATCACCGCCACCGTGAAGACCACGGACCGCACGGGCGTGGAGATGGAGGCCCTGACGGCGGTGTCGGTCGCCGCCCTGACGGTGATCGACATGGTCAAGGCCGTCGACAAGGGAGCCGTCATCACCGACGTGCGGGTGGAGGAGAAGACCGGCGGCAAGTCCGGCGACTGGAGCCGGGCGTGAGCGGCTCAGCGGCGCCGCGCCGCGCCCTGGTCGTCACCGCCTCCAACCGCGCCGCCGCCGGGGTCTACGCCGACACCGGGGGCCCGCTGATCGCCGAGGGGCTGGCCGGGCTCGGCTTCGCCGTGGACGGCCCGCGCGTGGTGCCCGACGGCGATCCGGTGGAGGCCGCCCTGCGGGACGCCGTGGCGGCCTCGTACGACGTCGTGGTGACCACCGGTGGCACCGGTCTCACCCCCACCGACCGCACCCCGGAGGCCACCCGCCGGGTCCTGGACTACGAGATCCCGGGGATCGCGGAGGCCATCCGTGCGGAGGGGCTCGCCAAGGTGCCCACCGCCGCGCTCTCCCGAGGGCTGGCCGGGGTAGCCGGCACGACCCTGGTCGTCAACCTGCCCGGATCCACCGGAGGGGTGCGTGACGGCCTTAAGGTGCTCGGCCGCCTCCTGGTCCACGCGGTCGACCAGATCCACGGCGGGGACCACCGCAGACCCGCCGATTCCGCCGCCCCCGCCGATGATCCCGCCGATCCCGCGGGGCAGGCCGGGAGCGCGCGCTGAACGCCCCCTGGCCGGTCGTGCTGGCGGACGGCGACACCGTCCTCCGCCCCATAAAGCTGCGCGACCAGCGCGCCTGGCGCGAGGTCAACCAGCGCAACCGGGAATGGCTGCGGCGCTGGGAGGCGACCATCCCGCCGCCCCCGCCGGGCGGCCCCGTCACCCACCGGCCCACCTACCGGCAGATGGTCCGCCATCTGCGGGCGGAGGCGCACGCCGGGCGGATGCTGCCGTTCATCATCGAGTACCAGGGGCGGCTGGCCGGGCAGTTGACGGTCGCCGGGATCACCTGGGGCTCGATGTGCTCGGGCCATGTCGGCTACTGGGTCGACCAGGCGGTGGCCGGGCGCGGAGTGATGCCGACGTCGGTCGCGCTCGCCGTGGACCACTGCTTCCGCGCCGTCGGACTGCACCGCATCGAGGTGTGTATCCGGCCCGAGAACCTGCCCAGCCGCCGGGTGGTGGAGAAACTCGGATTCCGCCAGGAAGGGCTGCGGCCGCGCTATCTCCACATCGACGGCGCATGGCGCGACCACCTGGTCTACGCGCTCACGGTGGAGGAACTGTCCGAGGGGCTGCTGAACCGGTGGCACCGGACCCGACCAGGCGCGTCGCAGAAATGAAATACCTGTTCGAATAACGGGAGAACATTTCCAGCCTGGTCATCCCAACAATCACAAAAAACTTTCGAGATATCAGCCAGATCGTGCGACACACCGCGCCAATTGGCAGATGGCCTCATGCGGACCCCTCTACCGTGTGAGCGTGAGCAGCAGTGGCCTCATCTACGCAGTCATCGTCGGGGCCTGGGCCGCCTATTTGGTGCCGATGTGGCTTCGTAGGCAGGACGAGCTCAATGAGGCCCGTCCGACGGAACGCTTCAGCACCGCCATCCGGCTGCTGTCCGGACGGGCGGGCATGGAGCGTCGTTACGCCAAGAGCCGTGTGGACCTCGAGCGCCCCGGGGACCCGGCGGACGACCCTGCCGAGCGCACCGCCGAGGACGCGGACGCCCCCGCCACGGGTGGCGCCCCCGCCGAGCCGGGGCGCTACGCGGCCGACCCGGAAGCGGTGACCGACGCGGTCGACGTCCGGGCCTTCGCCGATCCCGTAACCCTGTGTGCCCCGGCCCCCACGGGGGCCGACGCCCCCGCCGAGGGCGCGTCGGCACCGGCGGCCGGGAGCGCGAGCGGTGCGCGCGGCGCGGGTGCCGGAGGTACGAGTGGTGCGCGGGCCGCGGGTGCCGGAGGAAAGAGTGGTGCGCGGGCCGCGGGCGCCGGGGGTGTGAGCGGTGCGCGCGGCGCGGGCGGCGGAGGCTGGAGCGCCCTGGACCGTGGACGGCGCGCGCGAGTGCTCGCGCGCCGCCGCCGCACCACCGTGATCCTCTTCGTCGCCTTCACTCTCGGCGCGATCGTCGCGGCCGTCGGCGGCCTCGCCTTCCTGTGGGCCCCGGGCATCCCGGCCATACTGCTCAGCGCCTACATCGCCTACCTCCGCGCCCAGGAGCGCCGGCGCTTCGCGTTCACGATGGACCAGCGCCACGCCGAGCAGGCCGCGCAGCGGCTGCGTGAGCGCCGTCCGCGGGCTCATCCGCCCGTCGAGGGCCCCTCGGCCGAGGACTGCCCCGCCGACCCTCCCGCCGAGGCCGAGCCCGCCCCCGCGAAGGCGCCCTCGCCGCACGCGGCCGGGCGCCGTGCGCTGGTGGAGCAGACCGATCACGCCGAGTGGGTGGACCAGGAGCGCGAGCGCGAGCGGGGCCCGGCCGCCGGTGAGGGCTGGGAGCCGGTGCCGGTCCCGCTGCCCACCTACGTCACCGCCCCGGTCGCCCCGCGCGCCACCGGCAGGGTCGACCTGGCCGCCCCCGACGCCTGGAGCTCCGCCCGCTCCAGCACCGTCGACCCG
Source organism: Streptomyces endocoffeicus (assembly GCF_016741935.1). Classification (GTDB taxonomy): domain Bacteria; phylum Actinomycetota; class Actinomycetes; order Streptomycetales; family Streptomycetaceae; genus Streptomyces; species Streptomyces endocoffeicus. The sequence goes on from NZ_JAERRG010000016.1 coordinate 26,510, forward strand.
GCCTCCGCCCACGACCCCGCGCCGACCCCGGACCCGGTCGCCGCCCCACCCCGCGGCACCCGCGACCGCGGCCGCACCCCCCTCTTCGACCAGTACGCCGACGAGGACCGGCCGCGTGCTGCCAACGAGTGACGGGCCCTCCACTGACCAGCGAGGAACGGATTACCAAGCACCCCGGAGGGGATGCTAGAGTTTCACTCGTTGCAAGGGCCTGTGGCGCAGACTGGTAGCGCACCTCGTTCGCATCGAGGGGGTCAGGGGTTCAAATCCCCTCAGGTCCACCGCAGCTCAAAGCCCCCGCCGGGGAAACCCGGCGGGGGCTTTTTCGTGCCGTACAGGGTTCGCTTCAGGGGACGGGTCAGCCGGGCAGGTCGCCGGTGTAGCGGTAGATCGCGCCGGCGGCGTTGACGCCCCAGACGGTGCCGTCGGCGCCTACGCCGATGTCGGACAGCGATCCGGGGATGTTGATCCAGGGGTTGGCGGGGGTGGTGTCGCTGTAGGTGTAGTGGTAGATCGCGTCGGCGGGGTCGCAGCCCCACACACAGGTGCGGGAGCCGACGTCGATCGCTTTGAGCGAGCCGTTGAGGCCCTTCCAGTTGTTGGTGTCCTGGTCGCCGGTGTAGCGGTAGATCTGGTGTCCTGCGTTGACGCCCCAGACGGTGCCGTCGGCGGCCGCGCCGATGTCGGACAGCGACCCGGGGATGTTGATCCAGGGATTGGCGGGATTGGCGTCGCTGTTGCTGTAGCGGTAGATCGCCCCCGCGGGGTCGACGCCCCAGACGTTGGTCCTCGATCCCACCGTGATCCGCACCAGCGAGCCGTTGATGGGCTTCCAGTTGTTGGTGTCCTGGTCGCCGGTGTAGCGGTAGATCTGGTGTCCTGCGTTGACGCCCCAGACGGTGCCGTCGGCGGCCGCGCCGATGTCGGACAGCGATCCGGGGATGTTGATCCAGGGACTGGTGTCGTTGTTGGTGTAGCGGTAGATCGCGCCGGCGGCGTTGACGCCCCAGACGTTGGTCCTGGATCCCACTGCGATCCGCGCTAACGACCCGTCGATGTGTTTCCAGTCGGACATGCGGGCGGCCCCTCTCCAGTCAGGTGCGGTTCGCCAGCACGCTGCCCAAAGGGAACGATTCATCATTCAAACTGATTTGAAGTGTCATCAGAGCTATTGGCTCGATGAGATGGTTTGCCCGAGTGGTGGCCGCTCCCGGACTGGCCTCACGCAGGTCAGCCCAGCTTTGAGATGACGCGATCGCGGCCACTCGTGCGAGCGATTGACAGGGTGACGCGTCCGGGCCGTCCGCGTGCGGGGTGCTCGACCGCCACCACGCTTGACATCGGATCGTCCCCTTCTCCATTATTCAGCTACTTAACTAGTGGACCAGCGGTGGGGTGGATGCGGTACTACATCGAGAGACGCCGTGGCGTCGCGGCGTACCAGCAGATCGTCGAGCAGACCAAACGGGCCGTCAGAGCGGGCGTGTTGAAGCCCGGTGACCGGTTGCCGACCGCTCGCGAAGTGGCCGAGACCTGCGCCGTGAACCCGAACACCACGCTCAAGGCATATCGGGAGCTGGACCGGGACGGCGTGGTGGAGCTGCGGCAGGGAGTGGGCACGTTCATCGCTGCCGCGGCCGCGGACCGGAGTCACGCGCCCGCCGCTGAGTCGCCGCTCTACGCCGAACTGGCGGAGTGGACCGGGCGGGCGCTGGCCGCGGGGCTGATGGAGGAGGACGTGCGGGATCTGGTCGAACTGGCGCTTCAGGAGCGTCGGCAGACGGCGGCGGGCACCGCCCGCAGCGGTACGGACGAGCGGAACGGGGAGCGGGGATGAGCGGGTCGACAGGAGGGGCGGCCATGCGGGACAAGGGGCGGACCGCCCTGGAAGTGCGCGGCCTCGGACGGCGGTACGGGCGCCGCTGGGTGCTGCGTGAGGCGACGTTCCGGCTGCCCGCCGGACGGGTGTGCGGACTCGTGGGTCCGAACGGAGCGGGCAAGACGACGATGCTGGAGATCATCGCGGGGCTGCGCGAGGCGTCGGCGGGCGAGGCCAGAGTCTTCGGCGAGCCGGCCGGCGGGGTGGCGGCGCGGCAGCGGGTCGCGTTCCTGCCGCAGGAGAAGCCGCTGTTCACGCGCTTCACGGTCGCCGAGACACTGCGGCTGGGCCGTGAGCTGAACCCGCACTGGGATCAGGAGCTGGCCGAGGGCTTCGTACGGGCCGGTTCCGTTCCGCTCGACGCCAAGGTGGGACGGCTGTCCGGCGGCCAGCGCACCCGGGTCGCCCTCGCGGTGGCCCTGGGCAAGCGCCCCGACCTCGTCCTGCTGGACGAGCCGCTGGCCGACCTGGACCCGCTGGTGCGCAGGCAGACCGTGGCCGCCTTACTGGGCGAGGTCGCCGAGCGCGGGATCACCGTCCTGCTCTCCAGCCACCTGGTGGCCGAACTCGACACGCTGTGCGACTACCTGCTGCTGGTGGCCGAGGGCGGGCTGCGGCTGGCCGGTGACGTGGACGAGATCATCAGCGTCCACCGGGTGCTGTCCGCGCCCACCGACCGGGTGCCGACCGGCCCCGACGGGCTGCCCGCGGGCCTGGAGCACCACACGGTCGTGGAGACCCACGACGACCAGCGGTACACCACCGCGCTGGTCCGCCCCGGCGGACCGGTCGGCGGCTTCTGGGACGCCGCCGCGCCGACTCTGGAGGAAGTGGTGCTCGCCTATCTGGAGCAGAGCAGCTCCGCGCCGCTCATCAGCCCGAACTCCTATGTTCCCGGCGTCGGTTCGGAGGTGGCGAAGTGAGTACGACGACACAGACGCGGGCGGACGGCGGCTTCCCCGGACTGCCGGGGCGGCGGACGCGGGCGCGCGGCTTCGGCCCGAGCGGGATGGCCTGGCTGGTGTGGCGCCAGCACCGGACGGCGTTCCTCCTGCTGCTCGCGATGGCGGCCGTCGCGACGGCGGGCCTGGCGTGGCTGGCCCAGGACGCGAGCAGCGCCGTGGCGGCCGCCGAGGAGGCGAAGGCGTCCCCCGGGGCGGCCGCGGCCCTCGACGCCGCTTACCAACGGCTCGACTTGTTGGGTCTGGCGCTGGCGGGTCTGCCAGTGATCATCGGGGTGTTCATCGGCGCCCCGCTGTTCGCGGGGGACCTGGAGACCGGCACCGCCAAGTTCGTGGGCGTCCAGTCGTACGGCCGCTGGAACTGGGTGGCGACCAAGCTCGGCATGGCCGCCGTGTTCGCGGCCGTGGCGGCGCTCTCCACCGGGATCGCCATGAAGGCCCTGTGGACGCCACTGGTGAACCACATGGCCGTCAACGCCGACTTCACCAGCACCGGCGGGTTCGACACCACGGGCCCGGTCGCGGTGGCCCTGGCCGTGCTCGGCCTGTTGATCGGCGCCGCCGCCGGGCTGCTGATGCGGCGCACGCTGCCCGCGATGGTGGTGACCTTCGTCGCCCTGCTGGCGGTGAAGACCGTCTGGTCGCAACTGCGGATGATGTTCGCGACCACGGTGACGAAGACCACGGGCGGCGGCAGGTTCGGTGAAGGCGACTCCCCGAAGGTCCCCGACAACGCCGTGGAGATCGACACCTCCTACGTGACCGGGGACGGCTCGTTGCGCGGCTGGAGCACCTGCACGGATGCCGGCGACAGCTCGGCCTGCCTGCGGCGCCACGGGGTGGTCGGCTGGTCGAAGGAGTATCTGCCGTTCTCCCACATGGACGCCATGCAGTGGGCGGCGACGGGCGCGCTGGCCGGGCTGATCCTGCTGACGGTGGGTGTGCTGGTGTACGCGGCGCGGGGCGCTCTGCGCTGACCTCACGCCGGGGTGGCCGACGGTTCTACGGCGGGGGTTTGCGGCGCCTGGTTTTGTATGGCGGGGATCAGGCGGAGCGGTTTTCCGCGCTGACCATCCAGGCGTGTTTCTCGAGGGAGTCGATGATCGCGTGCAGCAGGTCGGCCGTGGAGGGATCCTCGCTGTCGACCTGGTCGTGGAGGGTGCGGAGGGTGTCGGCGGTGGCGCGCAGGCGGGCGGTGACGAGGCCGACGACGGTGCTCACGCTCGCCTCGCCCGCCGGGAACGCGGGGAGTGTGGTGGTCGCCGCCACGGTCTCGGAGCGGCCGTCCGGGACGGCGGCCAGGGCGCGCATGCGTTCGGCGATGGTGTCGGCCGACTCGCGGGCGTCGTCCACGATCTCGTCCAGTTGAAGGTGCAGATCGCGGAAGTTGTGGCCGACCACGTTCCAGTGGGCCTGCTTGCCCTGGAGATGCAGTTCGACGAGGTCCACCACGATCTGCTGCAGCGCCTGGGCGAGCTGCGGCGAGGCCGTGAACCCGGCGACCTCGCTCTCCGAACGTCGGGAACCCCCAGAAGCGGCCATGGCGTGTCTCCTTCGAAAGCGCCGCGGAGCAGACCCCTGGCACAGGAGGCCCGTGTCCGTATGCGATCAAGTCTTGAGGAGGCCTCCTTCCGTCGCCACTCCGCTTGACCCGCTCGGGTACCTATGGCGAATGAGTACCTGGCGCGATCCGCGGGAGGCGCGGGGGTGGGCCCGATGTCATGGAATCGTGCTTACCGCGTTCGTGTTTGGTGCGGGCCGGGGGACAGGCGATGGCGCAGGCCAGGGGCGCGGGCATAGTAGATGCCCGGTCCTGTGGCTCCATGGCGTGAAAGCGCCGTAGGGCAGAGGGCGGCACAGCACATCACAGCGCAACAACTGCACCACAACAGGGGGATAAGGCTCCATGCCACTCATACGCCGTTCCACCGTGGCGGCCGCGGCCATGACCGCGCTGCTGGTGGTCTCCGCTTCGGCCTGCGGGCCCGGTGACGACGACGCGGCTTCCTCGTCGAGCTCCTCGGCCGCGTCCACCGGGCAGCAGGCCAAGGACGGGATCAAGCTGCCCGATGGCGTCCCGACGAGTCTGGACGACCTGAAGAAGTGGAAGGAGGGCGGCTGGAAGGACTGGGACAAGTGGGCCCGCAAGGCATCGGAATTCGCCAATCCGATCATCAAGAACTTCTGGCAGCCGTCCAGGATGGCCAAGGCGAAGGACTCGTCACACACCGTCTCCACGCAGAGCGCCGGCCAGGACCAGGCGGCCACCGACCCCGAGCCGCCCGCCGTGCCGGCCAAGCAGGTCTCGCGGCCGTACCACCAGAACATGGCGCCGGTCGGGAAGGTGTTCTTCGACAGCCCCGAGGGGCCGATGGTGTGCTCCGGCACGGTCATCGACGACCCGGCCCACCCGGGGAAGTCCAACCTGGTGTGGACCGCCGGCCATTGTGCGCACTCCGGCAAGCAGGGCGGCTGGATGCGCAACATCGTGTTCGTGCCCTCGTACAACGACAACGGACTGCCCGCCGAGCAGACCCAGTCGGCGGCGCAGAACGAGGTCAGCCCGTACGGCGTGTGGTGGGCGGACTGGTCGCAGACCTCGTCCGAGTGGATCGCGAACGGCGGCAAGACCGGCGGGGTGGGGTCGGCGTACGACTTCGCGGTGCTGCATGTGAAGCCCGAGAACGGCGGCGGCAAGTCGCTGCAGGAGACGGTCGGGGCCTCGGTGCCGGTGTGGTTCGGAGCGCCGTCGGCGGACCAGGTGAGCTCGATCGGCGCATACGGCTATCCGCAGGCCCCGCCGTACGACGGGGCCAAGATGTTCAACTGCACCAGCAGGCCGGGCCGGCTGTCCTTCTCGCCCACCTCGCCGACGATGTACCGGATCGGCTGCTCGATGACGGGCGGTACCTCGGGCGGTGGCTGGTTCGTCAACCACGGCGGTAAGACGGTGCTGGTGTCCAACAGTTCGATCGGCTCGTACGGGCACACCTGGCTCGCCGGGCCGCATCTGGGGGCCGAGGCCAAGGGCGTGTTCGAGGCCATCAGCAAGAAGTTCGCCGGTCAGGGCTGACCGGGCCCCTCGTCATGGGCTTACGGATGGGCTTACGGGCGCGCCCGTAAGCCCATCCGTCGTGCCCGTCGCCTCCGCCCCGTCCGTGGCGTCCGTGGCGTCCGTAAGGAGCTTGGCGTAGCAGCGGCTGCTCTCCTCGAAGCGGTAGAACCCGAACTTCGTCACCGGTGCGTAGCCGGACGAGGTGTACAGCGCGATGGCCTCGGGCTGCTCGGTGCCGGTCTCCAGGACCATCCGCACCCGCCCCGCCTCCCGCGCGCTGTCCTCCAGCGCCGCGAGGATCCGCCGGGCCAGCCCCCGTCCGCGCGCCGCGCGCACCACGAACATCCGCTTGATCTCGGCGTCCCCGTCCTCGTAGCCCTCCTCGCTCCGCTCCTGGCTGCGCCAGCCGCCGCTCGCGACCGGGGTGCCGTCCGTGTCGTAGACGATGAGATAGAGGCCGTGCGGCGGGTCGAAGTGGGCCGCGTCCATATGCGTCAGATCGCCGTCGCCGTAGCGCTCGGCGTACTCCACCTGCACTTCCGCGTCGAGTTTGCGGGCGTCAGGGTGATCGTAGCGAATGACTCGAACGTCCATGCGATGGATCGTACTTCTATGCGGGGGGAGGGGCCGTTGTTTTTGTCGCGTATCGTGCCGGGCGTGCTCACCGTGACGACCGTGAATGTGAACGGGCTGCGCGCCGCCGCCAAAAAGGGCTTCGTCTCCTGGCTGGACGGTACCGCGGCCGATGTGGTGTGCCTCCAGGAGGTGCGCGCCGAGCCCAAGGAGCTGCCCGAGGCGGTCCGCGAACCCGACGGCTGGCATGTGGTGCACGCCCCGGCGGCGGCCAAGGGCCGGGCCGGGGTGTCGGTGTACGCCCGGCGCGAGCTGGAGGGCGTCCGGGTCGGCTTCGGGTCGTCCGAGTTCGACGGCAGCGGCCGCTATGTGGAGGTCGATCTGCCGGGCGTGACCGTCGGCAGCCTGTACCTCCCCTCGGGTGAGGTCGGCACGGAGCGCCAGGACGAGAAGGAGCGCTTCATGGCGGAGTTCCTTCCGTATCTGAAGGAGCTGCGCGAGCGCGCGGCGGCCGGTGGGCGCGAGGCGCTGGTGTGCGGCGACTGGAACATCGCCCACCAGGAGGCCGACCTCAAGAACTGGAAGGCCAACCAGAAGAAGTCCGGCTTCCTGCCGGCCGAGCGCGCCTGGCTGACCAGCGTCTTCGAGGAGGCGGCGTACGTGGACGTGGTGCGCGCCCTGCACCCGGACGTCGCGGGTCCCTACTCGTGGTGGTCCTACCGCGGCCGGGCCTTCGACAACGACGCGGGCTGGCGCATCGACTACCAGATCGCCACCCCGGGGCTCGCCGGGCGCGCGGTCAAGACGGTGGTGGAGCGGGCGGCCGCCTACGACCAGCGGTGGAGCGACCACGCCCCGGTGACGGTGGCCTACGGCCCGGCTCACTGACGTTCGCGGCCGCGGCGGTCCTGTGAGTGCGCCGGCCTCGGCGGGCTCACCGGCGCCGCGGGCTCACTTGTTCCCGGTGCTGCCGCCCTTCGGCGGCGTCTCGCCCAACTCCGCCCGCATCCGGCGGTTCATGGCCATCGTCAGCTCGGCGTCCACCACGCTCGTGGCCAGCGGCCGCAGCCGCTCCACGGTCTCGCCGACGTCCTCGCCGCGCTTCACGGCGTCCGCCAGCACATGGGCGCGCAGCAGTGTGACGAAGGTCTCGGCGATCGCGTCCACATGCTCACGCACCTCGCGCGCCGCGCCGAGTACGGCGGCCAGCGGGACGCCCTGTTCGACCAGGGTGTGTGAGACGTCCAGCAGACGGCGGCTGAGGTGGACGATCTCGTCGCCGTCGACGGCCAGATAGCCGAGGTCGAGCGAGGTGCTGAGGTTCTCCGGGGTGACCTCGCCCTGGAAGTAGTCCGCGAGGGCCTCGGGCCGGAGCCGGACCGGGGTCTCCGCGGGCCAGGAGGCGGCGGCGCCGGGCAGCCCGAGCAGTTCGCCGACGTCCCGGCGGCCGCTTTCGAAGGCGGCGAACAGCTCGGCGATCCCGCCGAGGGTGTGGCCGCGCTCCAGCAGTGCCGCGATCGTCCGCAGCCGGGCCAGATGGTGGTCGTTGTACCAGGCGATCCGGCCCTCGCGGCGCGGCGGTGGGAGCAGCTTGCGCTCCCGGTAGAAGCGCAGGGTGCGCACGGTGATCCCCGCCTTCTCGGCCAGTTCCGGCATGCGGTACTCGCGTACCTCGTCCGCTTCGCTCGTCGCCACGAGGGAAGCCTATGCCGAAGCCCATGCCGCGGCCGGTCGGGTGCGACCGCCGGTAACTTCGTTATCCACAGCCCCTACCGCTTGGTAGATCCCTGTCCTACGCTCCCATCGTGCCAGTGATTGCTGGCACGGTCGTATTCGCGTTCATGGAAGGCGGCGGCATGGCTGGGCTGACGCATGAGCATGTGCGGGTGGCGGTGATCGGGGCCGGATTCGGCGGGCTGGGAGCGGCGGTGCGGCTGCGCCGCGCGGGCATCACGGACTTCGTGGTGCTGGAGCGCGCGGACGCGGTCGGCGGCGCCTGGCGGGACAACACCTATCCGGGCTGTGCCTGCGATGTCCCGTCGCATCTGTACTCCTTCTCCTTCGCGCCCAACCCCGACTGGCCCCGGAACTTCTCCGGTCAGCCCCATATCCGCGCCTATCTGGAGCGGGTCGCCGACACCTTCGGGCTGCGGCCGCACCTGCGCTTCGGCGCCGAGGCGCGGTCCCTGCGCTGGGACACCGAGGCGGTGCACTGGGAGGTGGAGACGGCGCGGGGCTCGCTGACCGCCGATGTGGTGGTGAGCGCCACCGGTCCGCTCGCCGACCCCCGGATCCCGGACCTTCCCGGGCTTGACGGCTTCCCCGGCGCCGTCTTCCACTCCGCCCGCTGGGACCACACCACCGATCTGCGCGGCAAGCGGGTGGCGATGATCGGCACCGGCGCCTCGGCCATCCAGATCGTCCCCGCCATCCAGCGCGAGGTCGGCCGGCTCACCCTCTTCCAGCGCACCCCGCCGTGGGTGCTGCCGCGGATGGACCGCCGGATCAGCGGCCTCGAGCGATGGCTGCACTCGAAGATCCCGGCCACCCGTTCGCTGCGCCGCGGGGTGCTGTGGGGCATCCGGGAGCTGCAGGTCGGGGCCTTCACCAAGCGGCCGGGCGAGATGCGGTTCGTGGAGCGGCTGGCCCGCGCCCAGATGCGACGGGCCATCAAGGACCCGGGGCTGCGGGCGGCGCTGACCCCCGACTACCGCATCGGCTGCAAGCGCATCCTGCTCTCCAACGACTACTATCCGGCGCTCGCCCAGCCGCATGTGGACGTGGTCCCGACGGGGCTGAAGGAGGTGCGCGGCTCCACTCTGGTCGGTGCCGACGGCACCGAGACCGAGGCCGACGTGATCATCTTCGGCACGGGCTTCCATGTGACCGACGTCCCCATAGCCCAGCGGGTGACCGGGGCGCGCGGGACGACGCTCGCGGAGGAGTGGAGGGGCGGGATGGAGGCGCTGCGCGGCACCAACCCGGCGGGCTTCCCCAACTTCCTGACCATCATCGGGCCCAACACCGGCCTCGGGAACAGCTCGATGATCCTCGTCATCGAGGCGCAGCTGGCCTATATGGCCGACTATCTGCGCCAGTTGGACACCCTCGGCGGCAAGGTCGCGCTGGACGCCCGGCCGTCGGCGGTGCGCGCCTACACCGACATGATCCAGGAAAGGATGGAACGCACGGTGTGGAACACCGGAGGTTGCGACAGCTGGTACCTCGACAACGGCCGCAACACCACCCTGTGGCCCGGGACGACGTCCGAGCTGCGGAGGGTCACCCGGCGCGTGGACCTCGCCGAGTACATGGTGGTGCGGCCGCGCACCGGGCCGGTCAAGGCCACGGTGTCCACGGCCGGTGCGGGGAGGGGATCGCGATGAGGCGGGCTCCTTCGCCGCCCCCGGGGCCGTACGTCCCGCCCGTGCCGGAGCGCGAGCTGACAGCCGTCTCGGCCGACGGGAGCCGGATCCATACGGAGCTGCACGGGCCCGAGGGCGCCCCGGCCGTCCTGCTCGCGCACGGCTGGGTCTGCTCCACAGCCTTCTGGGCGCCGGTGGTGCGCGCCCTCTCGGCCGACCACCGGGTGATCCTCTACGACCAGCGCGGCCATGGCCGCAGCCCGGCCCCAGGGCCCGGCGGCTACGGCACCGAGGCCCTGGCCGACGATCTGGTGGCGGTGCTGGAAGCGGCCCTTCCGTCCGGTCGGCGGGCCGTGCTGGCGGGCCACTCCATGGGCGCGATGACGCTGATGGCCGCCGCCGACCGCCCCGTGCTGCGTGAGCGCGCGGCCGCCGCGGTGCTGTGCAGCACCGGTGCCGCACGGCTGATGGAGCGGTCGAGGGTGGTGCCGCTGCGCTCCCCGCGGGCGCGGGCGCGGGTGCACCGCCTGCTCCTCGGCTCACGCGCCCCGCTGGGCCCGGTCACGCCGCTCTCCAAGCGGCTGGTGCGGTACGTCACGATGGGCCCCGGCGCCGACCCGGCCACGGTGGAGGTGGCCGCGCGGATCCTGCACGCCTGCCCCCGCGTCGTACGCGCCGGATGGGGCCGGGTCCTGGCCGCTCTCGAACTGGACGCGCGGGTCGGCCGGCTGACCATGCCCACGGCCGTCATCGCCGGCACCGCCGACCGGCTCACCCCGACCGAGCACGCCCACGCCCTCGCCGCCGCGCTGCCGCACTGCACCGGACTGACCGAGCTCCCGGGGCTCGGCCATATGACCCCGCTGGAGGATCCGGAGGCGGTCACCGGGGTGATCCGCGGCCTGGTCGAGGAGTACGGGACACCCCGGGAAGCCGATCTCACGACCTCTACGGAAGCCGGGCACACGGCAGCGGCAGCGGCAGTGGCAGCGGAAGCGGACGCGAAGGAGCAGACGGCATGAGTGTGCGCAGGGGCCTTGAGGGCCAGGTCGCGGTGGTGACGGGCGCGGCGCGGGGTGTCGGCGAGCTGCTCGCCCGCAAGCTCTCGGCACGCGGCGCGAAGGTCGCGCTGGTGGGCCTGGAGCCCGAGGAGCTGAAGCGGGTCTCGGGGCGGCTGGCCACCGACTCCGCCTACTGGCACGCCGATGTCACCGACGCCGCGGCGATGGCGCGGGTGGCGGAGGAGGTCGTGGGGCGGTTCGGCGCGGTGGACATCGTCTGTGCCAACGCGGGCGTGGCCCAGGCCGGTCCGTTCCTCGACACCGATGAGACGGCCTGGCGGCGGGTGATCGAGGTCAATCTGCTGGGCAGCGCCGCCACGGCCCGCGCCTTCCTGCCCGCGCTGACCGCGAGCCGCGGCTATCTGCTGCAGATCGCCTCGCTCGCCGCGATCGCGCCCGCGCCCATGATGACGGCGTACTGCGCGTCCAAGTCCGGGGTCGAGGCGTTCGCCCACAGTCTGCGGGCCGAGGTGGGCCACCGTGGGGTCCGGGTCGGCGTGGGCTATCTGAGCTGGACGGACACCGATATGGTGCGCGGCGCCGACCGGGACGAGGTGATGCGCGAGCTGCGGCAGCGGCTGCCCTGGCCCGCGGGCCGCACCTATCCGCTGGGCCCGGCGGTGGACCGGCTGGTGGCGGGCATCGAGCGCCGGTCGGCGCATGTGTACGCGCAGTGGTGGCTGCGCGGTATGCAGTCGATGCGCGGCTATCTGCCCGCGTTCATCCACGCCGTGGGGCGACGCGAGATGCGCCGCGCCGAGCCTCGGCTGGCGGCGACCCGGGAGGAGCGGGGCGGTCTGGTGGGCGAGGGCGGCGCGGCGGACGAGAAGGCGCGCACGTCGGGCGCCGTGGGCACGGAGCGTCACCAGTAACGCTCAGTCAACCGTGCTGACCTGGGCTTTCTTCGACTCCTCCGGTCCGGAATGCGGAGAAAGTCGGTGCGTGTAACTCTTGTCGGGCCCGACGCCATTCACCCGATGAGGAGTGACACATGGGCCCCAAGGACCAGTCGAACGAGAAGGCTCAGCAGGCCAAGCGGAAGCAGCAGGGCGGCCGGAGCCAGGAGCCGCGGCGCGGTCAGCAGACGCAGTCCGGTGAGCGCGGGCAGTCGGCTGAGCGCATGCAGTCCGGTGAGCGCATGGAGGAGCGCTCCCGCCGGGAGCCGGGGCAGGAGCAGCGCCGTGGCCGGCAGGACCGGCCGGAGGCCCACGGGGAGTCCCAGCGGATGGGCCGTGAGCGCCGTCAGCCGGGCATGGACGACGAGACGATGGACCAGGAGCCCTTCGAAGAGATGTGACGTACAGAGGGCGGCACATTGGGCGGGAGGGGTGTATCCCCATGTTTGACCATGGGGATACACCCCTGAGCCTGCACCCTCAGTTCCCGTTGCGCGGCGGCAGTTGGGGGCGGCGCAGGTCGGGGACGTCCGAGTGGTCCGGTGGGGTCGCGGCCGGATGGCGCTCCAGCAGATCGAGCGCCGTACGGACGGCGACCCCCAGTTGCGGATGGCGGCCCTCCGCCCAGTCGACGGGGGAGCGCGGCGCCTCGATGTCCGGCTCCACACCGTGGTTCTCCACGCCCCAGCGATAGGCGTCGAACCACGCGGCGTTCATCGGCACCGTGATCGACGTGCCGTCACCGAGGCGGTGCCGGCCGGTTATCCCGACCACCCCGCCCCAGGTGCGCAGCCCCACCACCGGCCCGATGCCCTGGATCTTGAAGGCCGCGGTGATCATGTCGCCGTCGGAGGAGGTCGCCTCGTCGGCGACCGCGACGATCGGCCCGCGCGGCGCGTTGCTGGAGTACGACACGGGCTGGGCGTTGCGGGTCAGGTCCCAGCCCATGACCTTGCGGGTGAGCTTCTCCACCACCAGCTCGCTGATGTTGCCCCCCGCGTTGCCCCGGACGTCCACGATCAGCGCGGGCAGCGACATCTCGCGGCGCAGATCGCGGTTGAACTGGGCCCAGCCGGAGCCGCCCATGTCGGGGATGTGGAGATAGCCGCACCGTCCGTCGCTCAACTCCCGCACCACGGACCGGCGCTGGGCGACCCAGTCCTGGTAGCGCAGCGGCCGGTCGTCGATCAGCGGGGAGACCGCGACCCGGCGCGGCGGCCCCTCGCCGTCCGGCGGTTCGAAGGTCAGCTCCACCGTTGTGCCGCCCGCGGCCGTCAGCAGCGGATACGGACCGGCCATCGGGTCCACCGGGCGCCCGTCGACATGGGTGAGCACGGCGCCGTCCCGGATGCCCAGACCGGCCAGCGGTGAGCGGGCCCGGGAGTCGGAGGACTCACCGGGCAGGATGCGGGCCACCGCCCACCGTCCGTCCTTGGCACGGGTGAGGTTGGCGCCGAGCAGTCCGATGGGGCGCTGGTAGTGGGGCGGCCCCTCGTTGCGCCGCTGGGCGCTGACGTAGGCGTGCGAGGTGCCCAGCTCGCCGAGGGTCTCGCGGAGCAGATCGGCGAACTCGTCGGGCGAGGCGACCCGTTCGACCAGCGGACGGTACTGGTCGAGCACCCCGTCCCAGTCGACACCGCACATCCCCGGGTCCCAGTAGTAGTGGCGGGTGATGCGCCCGGCCTCGTCGTACGCCTGCCGCCACTCGGACGCCGGATCGACGGTGTGCTGGATCCGCCGCATGTCGAGGTGGACGGTGGAGTCGCTGTCGCCGGACTCGGTGGCGGGCATCGCGCGCAGATCGCCGTCGTCGTAGGCCACCAGCCGGGTGCCGTCGCCGCTGACCACGAACCAGTCCAGTTCACCGGTGAGTTCGGTGCGCTTGGCCTTGGCCAGGTCGAAGTGTTCCAGGGTGGGGCGGCTCGAGGTCTCGCCCGGGTTGGCGAACGTCTCGCCGAGCGCGCCCGAGATCGGCCAGCGCAGCCACACCAGCCCGCCGCCGCTGACCGGGCTCAGCGAGGAGTACTTGGACGCGGAGACGGGGAAGGCCGTGACCCGGCTGGCCAGCCCCTCCACCTCGACCGTCACGGTGCCGTCGCCGTCGCCCTCGCCCCCGCTGACGTCCGGGTCCAGTCCGCCCGCCGCCGGGCGCCCCTCGGGGGACAGCGCGAAGGGCGAGGGGGTGGCGGAGGACAGCGGTACGAGATAGGGGCGGCAGCCGAGCGGGAAGGAGAGGTCGCCGGTGTGCACGTCGTAGACCGGGTCGAAGCCGCGCCAGGAGAGGAAGGCGAGATAGCGGCCGTCGCTGGTGAAGACCGGCTCCTCGTCCTCGAACCGGCCATTGGTCACCTCCACGGTGGTCCGGTCGGCCAGCCGCGCGATCTTGATGGAGCGCAGGGTGCGCCCTATCCCGGGGTGGGACCAGGCGAGCCAGGCCGAGTCGGGGGCGAAGGCCAGGTCGCCCACCGGGCCGTTGTCCGACCGGATCAGCTCGGTGACCTCGCCGTCGCCGTCGGGGGAGGTGTCCACCAGCAGCAGCCGCCCGTCGCCCGCGGCGACCGCGAGCAGGTCGCCGTCGGGCGAGGGCTCCAGCTCGTGCACCCGGCCCAGCTGACCGGCGGCCAGCCGGCGCGGCTCGGTGGGGCCGGTGGCCCCGGGCAGCTGCGCTATCTCGATGGCGTCCTCGCCCTCCGCGTCGGTGAGGTAGGCGACCCGGCCGGTCGAGCCCAGCATCACGGGCAGCCGCACCCGGACGCCCGGGGTGTCGGCGAGGGTGCGGGCGGGGCCGTCGCGGTGGGTGAGCCAGTACAGGCTGCCGCGGACGCACACCGCGCTGGCCCGGCCGGTGGTGTCCACCGACAGCGAGTCGATGTGCGAGGCGGCGGGCACCTGGTAGGGCCGCCGCCCGGTGCGCGCCCCGCCGAGCCGTACGTCCAGCTTGCGCGGTTCGCCGTCCGGGCTCAGGTCGTCCACCAGCCACAGCTCGCCCGCGCACTGGTAGACGACGCGGGAGCCGTCGGTCGAGGCGTGCCGGGCGTAGAAGTCGGCGTGGTCGGTGTGGCGGCGCAGATCGGTGCCGTCGGGCAGACAGGAGTAGAGGTTGCCGATGCCCTCGTGGTCGGAGAGGAAGGCGATCCTGCCGCCGACGAACATCGCCGCGTCCAGATGGCCGTTCAGCTTCTCCGCGAGCCGGGTGCCGTGCAGCCACAGCCGCCCCATCGCCCCGCCCCGGTAGCGCTTCCAGGTGGCGGGCTCGTGCGGCGGTTTGCCGGTGAGCAGCAGGGTGCGGCGCTCGCCGTCGAGGTCGGCCATCGCGATGTCGGCCACCGGCCCCCAGGGCAGCCGCCCGCCGGGGCTGCCGTCGGTGGGCAGGCTGTAGGCCCAGGAGAAGTGGGAGAACGGCTGCTCATGGGAGGAGACCGCGAGGATCTGGGAGGCGCCGTCCTGGTCCGGCGGGGTCCAGCCGCACACCGTGGCGTCCGTACTGCCCCAGTAGGTCAGCCGGCGGGCCGGGCCGCCGGCCGAGGGGACGAGATAGATCTCCGGGTCGAGGCTGCGCCAGGTGGTGAACGCGATCTGGGAGCCGTCGGGGGAGAAGCGGGGAGGTCCGACGCGGGTACGGTCCACGGTCAGCCGCCACGCTCGCCCGGGTGGCCCACCCGGGTCGGTCAGCGGGGCGACCCACAGATCGTCCTCGGCCGCGAAGCACAGCAAGTCGCCGTGCAGATGCGGAAATCGCAGGTACGCCAGGTCGTCGTCGCACGCGTAAGGCTCCACCCCACCCATGTTTTCGAGCTACGCCATTCGGAGCAACTCGGTTGTGTGACCGAGACCACCAACGAAACGGCGTAGTTTCGATAGGGCCGGGCTTATGCTGGAGGGGTACGAAACCGTTTCGTTCGGAAGTTCGGACGTTCGGACGTGTGGAAGTTCGGACGTGTGGAAGTTCGACAGCCCGGAGGGAGGCGACGCCCCATGCGGACCACGGATCAGCCGACGGAGGACCGCGACACCGCCCGGGTGCGCCGCAGCAGACTCTCCCCCGAACGTGAGCGGGAGCTGTACGAGGCGGTGGTCGAGCTGCTGGGCGAGGTCGGGTACGACGGTCTGACGATGGACGCCGTCGCGGCCCGCACCCGATCCAGCAAGGCCACGCTCTACCGCCAGTGGAAAGGCAAGCCGCACCTGGTCGCGACCGCGCTGCGCCACACCAAGCCCGTTCTGCTCCAAGGCGTCGACACCGGATCGCTCCGCGGGGACCTGCGGGAGATCGCGCGGTGTTCGGAGACCGCCCATGAGCGGGACGCCGCGCTGATGAGGGGACTCGCCCACGCAAGCCACGACAACCCGGACCTTCATCAGGCCCTGCGAGAGTTGTTGATCTTCCCCGAGATCGACGCGCTCCACGCGCTGCTGAGGCGCGCCGTCGACCGCGGCGAAGTCACCCCGGACCGGCCCGCCTTGAACTACGTCGTGCACATGATGTGCGGCGCGTTCATCACCCGACCGCTCGTCGAGGGCAAGCAGCCGGACCAGACGTATCTCCTGGAGTACATCGACGCCGTGATCCTCCCCGCGCTCGGCGCCGCATAGCCCTTCCTCTCGCCTCCTCACTCCCCCCTGATCTCCCCGCACAACCTCATAAGGCCCCGGACGGCGCGCCGCTCTCGTCGCCGGTTCGGTCACCCATCCCTGCCCAGTGTCAGCCAATCGACGGGAGCACCCCTTCTCGTGGCCACCTTCCTTTATAAACTCGGCCGGTTCGCCTTCCGGCGACGCGGCTTCGTCGCGTTGATATGGGTGGCGCTGCTCGCGGTCGCGGGCGTCGGCGCCGCCACCGCCTCCCAGCCCGCCAACGACAGCTTCTCGATCCCGGGCACTGAGGCCCAGAAGGCATTCGACCTGCTGGAACAGCGGTTCCCCGGCGGTAACGCGGACGGCGCCACCGCCCGTGTGGTCTTCCGCGCCCCGAGCGGCGAGAAGATGACCGACCCGGACAACAAGGCGGTGGTCACCAAGACCGTCGCCGACCTCAAGGCCAGCTCGCCGCAGATCGCCTCGGTCGCCGACCCCTACCAGTCCCATGCCGTCAGTAAGGACGGCACCACGGCGTACATCCTGACCAGCTACAAGGTCAACGCCATGGAGCTGGAGGACCCCGCCAAGGACGGTTTGAAGGACGTGGGGGACAAGGCCCAGAAGTCGGGGCTGACGGTGCAGATCGGCGGTGACGCGCTCCAGGAGATGCCGGAGACCGGATCCACCGAGATCATCGGCATCGCGATCTCCGCGGTCGTCCTCGCCATCACCTTCGGCTCGCTGGTCGCGGCCGGACTGCCACTGCTGACCGCGCTCATCGGCGTCGGCATCGGCATCTCGTCGATCACCGCGCTCGCCACCACCCTGGGGCTGTCCACCACCACCTCCACACTGGCGATGATGATCGGCCTCGCGGTCGGGATCGACTACGCGCTGTTCATCGTCTCCCGCTACCGCGCGGAGCTGGCCGAGGGACGGGACCGGGAGGAAGCCGCCGGACGGGCCGTGGGCACCGCGGGCTCCGCGGTCGTCTTCGCCGGCCTTACGGTCGTCATCGCGCTGGTCGGCCTCGCCGTCGTCAACATCCCGATGCTGACCAAGATGGGCTTCGCCGCGGCCGGTACGGTCGTCATCGCCGTCCTCATCGCGATCAGCCTCATCCCGGCGGTGCTGGGCTTCGCCGGCAAGCGGGTGTTCGGGCGCAGGGCGCGCCGGCGGATGGAGGAGCGCGCCGCGGCGGCCGCCGCGAGCGGTGCGGACGCCTCCGAGGAGAAGCCCAACATGGGCACCCGCTGGGCCCGCTTCGTGCTGCGCCGCCCGTTGATGGTGCTCCTGGTGGCCGTGCTCGGCCTCGGCGCCGCCGCCGTGCCCGCCGTCAGCCTGGAGCTCGGTCTGCCGGACGACGGCTCGCAGCCGGTCAGCAGCCAGAAGCGCCAGGCGTACGACATGATCTCCGAGGGCTTCGGCCCCGGCTCCAACGGTCCGCTGATGGTGGTCGTCGACGCCAAGGGCAGCGATGACGCCAAGGGCGCGGCCGAGCAGGTCCGCAAGACCATCACCGGTCTGGACGGTGTGGCCGCGGTCAGCCCGGCCACCTTCAACAAGGCGGGCGACACCGCGACGCTCTCCGTCATCTCCAAGTACAAGCCGAGCAGCATCGACACCGAGAACCTGGTCGGCGACATCCGGGACGAGGCGAGCGGCTTCAAGTCCGACACCGGTGCCGAGGTGCTGGTCACCGGCCAGACGGGGATGAACATCGACATCTCGCAGAAGCTCAACGACGCGCTGGTGCCCTATCTGGTGCTCGTCGTCGGACTGGCCTTCCTGCTGCTGATGGTGGTCTTCCGGTCCGTTCTGGTCCCGCTCAAGGCGGCGCTCGGGTTCCTGCTCTCCGTCGTCGCGGCGCTCGGCGCGGTGGTCGCGGTCTTCCAGTGGGGCTGGCTGGCGGACCTGTTCGGGGTCGAGGAGACCGGCCCGATCATGAGCATGATGCCGATCTTCATGATCGGTGTGGTGTTCGGTCTGGCGATGGACTACGAGGTCTTCCTGGTGACCCGGATGCGGGAGGCGTACGTCCACGGCGAGCGCCCCGGCCAGGCCGTCGTCACCGGCTTCCGGCACGGCGCCCGGGTGGTCACCGCGGCCGCGGTCATCATGATCAGCGTCTTCGCGGGATTCATCGGCTCGTCCGAGTCGATGATCAAGATGATCGGCTTCGGCCTCGCCACCGCCGTTCTCTTCGACGCCTTCGTGGTCCGTATGGCCATCGTCCCGGCGGTCCTGGCGCTGCTCGGCAAGGCGGCCTGGTGGCTGCCGCGCTGGCTGGACCGGGCGCTGCCCAACGTGGACGTGGAGGGCGAGGGCCTGCGCAAGCAGCTCGAGCAGCCCGCCGCGGCCCAGCAGCCCGACAGGGACTCCGACGCCGAGCTGACCCGCGTCTGACCTCCGTCTGACCCACATCTGACTCGCGTCTGACCCGCGTCTGACCCGCGTCCGACTCGCGTCTGAACACCTGGCGTCACGCCTCGGCCCGACGGCGGCCTTCCGATCCCGGAAGGCCGCCGTTCGACGTTTTCCACGAGCCCGCGCGATCCCGCGACGTCGGCGCTCTTGCGAACGACTTGCAGGTACGGGCTACCATCGGGCCGATAGCCGCAGCTCAGGAAGTTCAGGAGCGGAGTCCTGCCATGCATGTGCCCGACGGATTCATCGACGCACCGGTGTCGGTGGCGACCGGTGTGGTCGCGGCCGGGGCCGTCGCGGTCAGTTTGCGCGGCGCCCGGCGGGAGCTCGACGAGCGGACCGCGCCGCTGGCCGGGCTGGTCGCGGCGTTCATCTTCGCCGTGCAGATGCTGAACTTCCCCGTGGCCGCCGGGACCAGCGGCCATCTGCTGGGCGGCGCGCTGGCCGCGATACTCGTGGGCCCGTACACGGGGGTGTTGTGCGTCTCCGTGGTGCTGCTGATGCAGAGCGTCCTGTTCGCGGACGGCGGGCTCACCGCGCTCGGCGTCAACATCACGGACATGGCCCTGGTCACCACCGTCGTGGCGTACGCGCTCTTCCGCGCGATCGTGAAGCTGGCCCCGCATCGCCGCCGTACGGTCACCGTCGCGTCCTTCGTGGCGGCGCTGATCTCCGTACCGGCCGCCGCGGTGGCCTTCACGGCGATCTACGCGCTCGGCGGCACGGCCGATGTGGCGATCGGCAAGGTCTTCGCGGCGATGGTCGGTGTGCATGTGCTGATCGGCATCGGCGAGGCGGCGATCACCGCGCTGACGGTCGGTGCCGTCGTGGCCGTACGGCCGGATCTGGTGTACGGGGCGCGGGGGGTGACCGCGCGTCCGCTGGAGATCCGCAGCAGCCCGCTGGCCCCGGCCGCCCCGGGGGCGGTGGCGCGGGCCGAGGGCCCGGTGACCGAACCCGCCGCGACGACCTCCGGGACCTCCGAGCCCGCCGGGATCCCCGAGTCCGCCGGGGCCCCCGAGCTTGCCGGGGCCTCCGGGGCCCCAGAGCCCGCCGCCGGGCCACGGCGGTCGGTGCGGCCCGTGTGGTGGGCCGGGCTCGCGGCCGCGCTGCTGTGCGCCGGGGTCATCAGCTTCTACGCCTCCGCCAGCCCCGACGGGCTGGAGAAGGTCGCCCATGACAAGGGGATCGACCAGAAGGCGGAGGACCACGCCGCCAAGGACTCCCCGCTCGCCGACTACGGCGTCAAGGACATCACCGACGCCCGGCTCTCCGGCGGGCTCGCCGGGGTGATCGGGGTCGGGGCCACGCTCGCCGTCGGCTCCGGGGTCTTCATCGTCATACGGCGGCGCAGGGCGACGGCCGAGAGCGGGAGAGGCTGACCGTGGGCGCGGGACACGCACACAAGCTCTACCGGGAGGGCCGGTCGCCCGTCCACGCCCTCCCCCCGCACTGCAAGATCGCCGCGGTCTTCTGCTTCGTCCTGGTCGTCGTCTCCACGCCCCGCGAGGCCGTCTGGGCCTTCGGGGCGTACGCGGTGCTGCTGGCCGGAGTGGTGGCGGCGGCCCGGATCCCGGCCGGGTACGTACTGCGGCGGCTGCTGATCGAGATCCCGTTCGTGGCCTTCGCCGTGCTGATGCCGTTCATCGCGGAGGGCCCGCGGGTGGAGGTGCTGGGGATGTCGCTCAGCGAGTCCGGGCTGTGGAGCGCCTGGAACATCCTCGCCAAGGGCACCCTCGGCGTCGCCGCCTCCGTCCTCCTGGCGTCCACGACCGAACTGCGCGCCCTGCTGCTGGGATTGCAGCGGCTGCGGATGCCCTCGCTGCTGGTCCAGATCGCCTCATTCATGATCCGCTACGGGGACGTCATCTCCGATGAGATGCGCCGGATGCGGATCGCCCGCCAGTCGCGCGGCTTCGAGGCGCGCGGGGTGCGGCACTGGGGTGTGCTCGCCTCCTCGGCCGGGGCGCTGTTCATCCGCTCCTACGAACGGGGCGAGCGGGTCCACCTGGCGATGGTCAGCCGGGGCTATACGGGCACCATGCCGGTGATCGACGATGTGACGGCGTCCCGTACCCAGTGGATGTACGCCGCCGCCCTCCCGCTGACCGCGCTGGCGGTCTGCCTGACCGGATGGATGCTGCCATGACCGACCCCGCCACCACCCCGCCGTCCCTCCAGGTGTCCGGTCTGGCCTACGCCTACCCCGACGGCCATCAGGCCCTCTTCGGCGTCGATCTGACGGTGGCCCGCGGCGAGCGGGTGGCGCTCCTCGGCCCCAACGGCGCGGGCAAGACCACGCTCGTACTGCACCTCAACGGCATCCTTACGGCGGGCGCCGGGACGGTCACGGTCGCGGGGCTGCCGGTGGCGAAGGCACATCTGGCCGAGATCCGCCGCCGGGTGGGCATCGTCTTCCAGGACCCGGACGACCAGCTCTTCATGCCGTCCGTGCGCGAGGACGTGGCCTTCGGCCCGGCCGCGGCGGGGCTGCGCGGCCCGGAGCTGGAGGAGCGGGTGCGCCGCGCGCTGGAGCGGGTCGGGATGGCGGAGTTCGCCGACCGGCCGCCGCACCACCTCTCCTTCGGGCAGCGGCGGCGGGTGGCCGTGGCGACCGTACTGGCCATGGAGCCGGAGATCCTGGTCCTGGACGAGCCCTCGTCCAACCTCGACCCGGCCTCGCGCCGCGAACTCGCCGACATCCTGCGGTCCCTGGACGTGACCGTGCTGATGGTCACCCACGATCTGCCGTACGCGCTGGAGCTGTGCCCGCGCTCGGTGGTGCTCAGCGGCGGGGTGATCGCGGCGGACGGCGGAACGCAGGAGCTGCTGTGCGACGAGGAGCTGATGCGCGAGCACCGGCTGGAGCTCCCCTTCGGCTTCGACCCGCGCTCGGTGACGGTGCCGGCGTTTCCGGTGGGGTGAGGGTGCCGGTGAGGTGGCGGGCTGGGGGTGTCCGGCGGGCCTTGACGCCTGCGGCGGGCTGTTCCCCTCCCCGCCCCTTCCCGGCAGCATCGATATGCGGCTCCGCCGCGTGGGGGGGGCTCCGCCCAGACCCCGAGGATCCAGGGGCGAAACCCTGCCACGCGGCGGATCCCCGTAGGTACGGTGACCAGCGCCGGTGAGGCGGCACGCTCCGGTGAGGTGACCGGTCATCCGGGCCCGCCGGACATGGACATCGGCGTCGGCGCCGCTCGGCACGGGCGTCCGGCCTTGATCCGTTCCACCGCCGCCAGCAGATCCGCCTGCCGCACCCGCGGCCGTCCCGTCCGCAGCACCTCCGCCGCCGCGTCGATCACCGCACGGCGGATATCGCGCCCGGTCACCTCGTCGACCCCGGCCAGCCCCTCCGGTGAGACGTCCTCGGCGAGGGGCAGCGCCTCGGGCAGATGGCGCCGCCAGATCCCGGCCCGAGCCGCCTCGTCCGGCGCCGGGAAGCGCACATGCCACACCCGGCTGTCGAACGCCGTGTCATAGCTCGTCACCAGGTTGGTGGCCAGGACGACCAGCCCCTCATGGCTGTCCAGGGCGGTCAGCATCTCGCTGCGCATGGCGTTCACCGCGTGCTCCGAGCCATGGGTGGTGGTCTCGAACCGCGAGGACATCAGCGCGTCCGCCTCGTCCAGGAAGAGCACCGCGCCCTGCTCGCGCGCCGCATGGAAGAGCGCCGCCAGGTTCTTCGGGCCCTCCCCGTGGTACTTGCTCTCCAACTGCGAGGCGCGGGCCGGTATCAGCGGACGCCCCAGCCGGTGGGCGAGGGCGTGGGCGGCCAGGGTCTTGCCGGTGCCGGGCGCGCCCTCCAGGTTGATCGCCGAACCGGGGTGCGGCTGGATCTCGCGCAGCCCCCACTCGTCGAACAGCACCCGGCGCTGCTCCACGGTATGCACAGCGCGCAGCAGTTGGTCCAGCGTCCGGTCCGGGAGCACCAGGCGGTCGAAGGTGTACAGCGGTGGCGTCGCGGTGAACCGCCGCGCCCGCTCCGCGATCGACGGTTCGTCCGGCCCCGCTTCCGCTTCACTCTCCGCCGTCGGACCCGCGCGCGGCCCCGACTCCGCCGCCCCCGGCGGTTGATTGGTGACGGTGACGGTGAGCGGCCGTGGTCCGCCGCGGCCGCTGAACTCCTTCGCGGCCTCGATCAGCCGGGTCCGCAGCAGCGCCGCCTCCACATCGTCGGTGCCGCCCGGAATCCCGGTGACGGCGAAGGCGGTACGCGAACCCCTTCCCAGGTTCCTCACTGGATCTCCCCCCTCGAACGCCGGCCGCGCCCCTGGCCCCGGGCCCACGGACCCGAGCCCACGGCCCCGGACCCTCAGCCCCAGACCGCGACCCGGTGGTGCGCATGAGCGCTGCGCACCCGCTGCTCGGCCTGCTTCCCCTCGATCCGGCGGCCTTCGACGAACTGCTCCCGCGAGGTGTCGAAGAGCCCCTGGATATAGCTGACATTGCCGTTGCGGATGGATTCGGAGACCGTGACCGCCCGCAGATCGGGATCGGTGTGCAGCCGCTCGCTCCGGGACCGGAACCAGTCCGCCAGGAGCTCGATGGTCACGCAGACGACATGGACCACCGCGACCGCGCCGATCCCGCCGAGTGCGAGGAGGACCATGCCCAGCAGGCTCAGCATGACGGCCCCGCCTCTCCGAAGATGATGAGGTCCTTGTCCCCGAAGGCCGCGCACAGCTCCTCGTCCAGGCGCCGGGCCCGGCAGACCCAGACCGGGGCGGACGCCTCGGTGTCGCCCAGCGGGACGCCCTCCTGGTCCAGGAAGAAGGTCTGCACGAGGAACACCGGGCCCTGGCGCCGCCGCAGCACGGCTCCGGCGGCCGCTTCCGGTGCCCGTGGGCGGTTGCGGACCAGGAAGGAGACCACATCGCGGTAGCGGAGGACGCCGCGCGGCGATACACGCCGGGCGCCCCGCCCGTGCTCGCGCTCCCGGTCGCTCCCGGCCCCGGGGGACCGGCACTCGAGACGGGCGTCCGTCCCGCGGAGCGTCACGTCGAAGGTGCCGAGGAAACGGTCGTCGGTGGCCGTCTCACGAGCGCCGCGCTGGTCAGGCATGGGCTTCCCCCGTCTTCCGAATCCGTCGTCCGAACCGGTCGTCCGAAGAGGCGGGCCCCCGGTTCCCCCGGCGAGGGCCCGACACCGATCCTGCGCGCCTCGCGTGTCGCTTTTCGTCCCCCGGGACGGTGGGAAATCCGGGAGATCGCTGTCGGCGCCCGTGACGACAGAAACCGACATCCGCGCGGGCCCTCGTCGCGCGGGCCCTCGTCGCGCGGGCCGTCGTCGCTCGGCCCCTCATCGCGCGGGCCGTCGTCGCGTGGCCCCTCATCGCTCGGGCCCACATCGCGTGGCCCCTCATCGCTCGGCCCCGCCCCGGCGCGGCGGATGCGCCCCCATGTCCGTCAGCCGGCGCAGCAGCAGATCCGGTTTGGTGTGCCGGGAGCACACGTACATCGCGAACATCATGCGGATGTCGGCCGGTTTGGAGTTGATCCCGCAGGCGGTCATGGCCCGGTCTATCTGCGTACGGACCGTGGAGACCTTCACATCGAGGTGGGCGGCCGTCTCCTCGTACGAGTACCCGTCCGCGTACCACTCCAGCGCCCGGACCTGGCCCTCGCTCAGCCCGGCCGCCCAGGGGGAGAACACCACGGGCTCATGGGCGGGCGGCTGCTCGGCCGACGAGGCCATGTAGAGCGCGTCCAGCAGGGTCAGCTGGCCGAGCCCGGCCCGGGCGCACTGCATCCGGAAGTCCCGCAGATCCTCCCCGTAGCGCTTCTCGCTGACGCCCAGCTCCTCCAGGATCCAGGCCACCCGGCCGCCGCGGGCCGTGCGCCCCAGCAGATCGGCGAAGTACGGCGGCACGCTGAGCCCGCATTCGCGCACCGCCGTCTCCAGGGCGGAGGCCAGATGCGGTTTCAGCCAGTGCGGATGGTTGCGGGCGTCCCATACGGCATTGGCCAGGACCGCCGCGCCGACCGTCTTGCCGAAGACCGCCTTCGCCCCGCACACCCAGGGGGCCACCCGCTGGCGCCACTGTTCGGCCGCCGTGCACACCACCACGTCCGAGCGGCGCACCAGATCGGCGAACTGCTCGGCGGTGCCGACCCCCATCATGTCCGCCACGCACACGTCGTACTCCGCACCGCTCACCTCGAGCTGCTCCACGGAGTCCACCTCGCTGACCACGGTCAGCCGTGGATCGGCGTTCAGCGCGGCCACCAGGCCGCGTCTGGTCATCTCATGGTCCTCGACCACCGCCACCTGGAGTGGCTGCTTCGGTCCGTACTCGGCCGACTCGTCTCTCATCCGACGCCCCCTTGACTCGGCTCGGTCGTGTAACCCGTCTCGGTGTTGTTGTCCCGTTGGATCGGCAGGGTGAGCGTCACCTGCGTGAATCCGGCGACCGACCGCACCCGCAGCGCCCCGCCCCGCTCGCGCAGCAGGCTCTCGTGCAGTGCCAGCGACCGCATGGCGCCGACCCCGCGCGCCAGCACCCCGGGCGGGAAGCCCACGCCCTCGTCGGTGACCACCAGCTCCACCAGCTCGCCGCCGTCGGCGTCCTCGACGAGGTCCACATGCAGCACCGCGTCATGCACCCCGGCGCTGCGCTCCACATTGATCAGCAGGGCGCGCAGCGCGGGCTCCAGCAGCTCCACCTGGGACGGCAGCACCCGGGCCGCGGCGCCGACCACCCGCTCGGTGACGATCGGCTCCACGGTGAGGGTGTCGTTGGTGGCCAGGGCCACCTGCCGGTGGACCATGCCGATCAGCGGCACCGACTCGCTGAACCGCCCGGTGCCGATGAAGGTGGCCAGCCGCTCCCGCGCCACCACCGCCGATTTGCGCAGCGAGTCGATCTGCTCGGGGTCCGAGGCGTCGATCCGCTGGAAGGCGTTGAGGGTGTGGCCGAGGTGGTTGTGGAGCTCGATGGCGAGCAGCTTGCGCTGCTCCTGCTCATGCAGCTGAAGGCTCATGTCGCCCAGGTCGGCGGCGAGTTGCAGCAGGAACGCGGCGCCGCGGCGGATGAGATACGCCAGCGCCCCGTAGCCGGTGAGCCCGATGAGCACATCGGAGCGGGCCAGCGCCGCCGGGCCGCCGTCGCCCAGGGCGACGACCGCGGCGTAGGAGGCGGCGATCGCGCAGGTGCCGGTGATCAGCACCCGCCGCGGCTGGCCGAGCGCCGAGCCGATGCCCGCGGCCGAGATCTGCTCGGTGGTCAGCACCAGCAGCGGGGCCATGTCCTGCGACCGGTGCGCGCCCATGACCAGCGCACACGCCCACAGGAACGCCACGGCCGAGCACAGCTCCACTGCGGCCGCCACACCGTCGTACGTGGTCGGCGGCGGGCCTTGCGGATCGGGCCGGACGCCCGCGCGCTCCCGCTCGGTGTCGTCCGCGAGCACCCGCCGGTGGTTGCGGGCGATGCGCGCGACGAACCACAGGGATTCGGCCACCACCGCGATCAGCAGCAGCAACGCCCCGCCGCGGTGCGGCAGATGGCCCGCGATCCCGGGAACCGTCACCGCCAGCTGGATGCCGTGCATCAGACGGAAGATCAGCAGGATGCGCAGCATCTGCCATTCCATGTCCCGGCGGGCCAGCCGGTGTCGGTCGGCCGGCGGTTCGGCGACCTGGTGATATCCGTCGGTGGGGCGTGGCGCCCGCCCACGCCCCCGCTGTCGTTCCTCGCGTGGCCACCGCCACGCCCATGCCCATGCCCCTGCCCATGCCCATGAACGCGGCCGCGGCCGCCCCCGTAACCGAGCCACGTGCCCCCCGATTTCCCCCGGATTCCAGTGTGCGGTGGCCGGGGGCGGCGCAATAGGGACCCTTGGCCCTGGGGGACCCGCGTGTGCGGGTACGCGAGGGCGCTCGGAGGCATACCGGGGGCGCGTGACGCGTCCTCTTCCGCGCCGCCCCACCGCACCTGCGGCGCCTCGGGCCGTTACGCCTCCCGCGCCGCCAGGCTGGTCCGCACCGCGCGCACGAGCGCCTGCGCACGCGGATCGGCGGTGACACCGCGCCGCATACCGTTGGTGACGTAGGCAAAGCCGATGCGCGCCTCCGGGTCGGCGAAGGCGAGGGAGCCACCGCGCCCCGGGTGGCCGAAGGAGCCCGGCCCCAGCAGCGGGCAGGCCGGGCCGTGCAGCATGTAGCCGAGGCCGAACCGGGTGCCGACGACCAGGACCCGGTCCGGACCCGCGGACTCCTCGGTACGGGCCATCGTCAGCGTCGCCGGAGCGAACAGCCTGCCCCCCGAACGGGCCGTACGGGCCGAGGGCAGCGGGCCGATCAGCGCCGCGTAGAAGCGGGCCAGCGCCTCGGCGGTCGCCACCCCGCCCGAGGCGGGCAACTCGGCGGCCAGATACGCGGGGTCGTTCTCGTCCGGCAGCGGTGTGATCGCGGCGAACGCCCGCCGGGTCAGCGACTCGGGGTCCCGGTACGCCTCGGCGACCGACCGCTTGGGGCGCAGCCGCGGCCCCTGGACGGCGGGCGCGGAGAGCGCCTCCACCGCCGCGATCCGGCCCACCCGGCCCCGCTGCTCCTCGGGCAGCCCGAGCCACAGGTCGAGCCCCAGCGGCCGGGCGATCTCCTCGGCGATCCAGCGCCCGATGGTCCGCCCGGTGACCCTGCGCACCAGCTCGCCCAGCAGCCAGCTGTACGTCTGGGCGTGGTAGCCGTGCGCCGTACCGGGCTCCCATACGGGCTGCTGGGCGGCGACGGCCCGCGGCCCGGATATGCCGTCGATGGCCTCGGCGGGGGTCAGCGGGGTGTCGAGCACGGGCACGCCGGTGCGGTGCGCGAGGAGATGGCGCACCAGCACCCGCTCCTTGCCCGCCGCCTTGAACTCCGGCCAGTAGGTGCTGACCCGGCCGTCCAGGTCCAGCTGGCCGCGCTGGTGCAGCAGCAGCGGCACGGCGGCGGCCACGCCCTTGGTGACCGACCGGACGATCTGGGCGGTGTCCTGGGCCCAGGGCCCGGGGCCGTCGCCGGACGCCTCGGGGCTGTTGTCGCCGTCGTTGTCGGGGGTCTTCGTACCGCCCCACAGATCGACGATCTTCTCGCCCTCCCGGTACAGGACCACGGCCGCGCCGCGCTCACCGTGCCGGGCGAAGTTCGCCGCGAAGGCGTCCCGGACCGGTTCGAAACCGTCCGCCACCGTGCCCTGGACGTCCACCACTGTCCGACTCCCGCCATGCCGACCCGAGCGTGTGTGCTGTGTTTCTCTTATGGTGCAACGCCCCGCGCGTGAGGATCATGCCGGGGCCGGGCATGATCCCGGCGGACCCGCCGCCATGGGGCGGTGGCGGTCCCGGAGCCGACGAGAAGCCGACGAGAAGGGGCACATGGTGCGGAGATTCGAGGGCTACGCGGTCATGCTCACCGGCGCGGGGCGCGGGATCGGGGAGGTGACCGCCCGCCGGTTCGCCGACGAGGGCGCCCGGGTGCTGATCACCGACCAGGACGGTGAACGGGCCGCGAAGGCCGCCGCGTCCATACGGGCGGACGGCGGCGGGGCCGAGTCGCTGGGCTGCGACGTGGCCCGGCGGGCGGACGCCGAGGCGGCCGTGGCGCACGCCGTAAGGAGCTTCGGAAGGCTGGACGTCCTGGTCAACAGCGCCCACTCGTGCCACGTCGACACCCCGCTGTTCGAGGACCAGGCGGACGACGAGTGGCAGCAGGACATCGATGTCACCCTCGGCGGCGCCTTCCGCTTCTCCCGCGCCGCGCTGCCGCATCTGGCCGCCGCGGACGGCCGGGGCGCGATCGTCAACGTCGGCTCGGTCAACGGCCTCCAGGACTTCGGCAACCACGCCTACAGCGCCGCCAAGGCGGGTCTGGGCAGCCTCACCCGCACCCTGGCCGCCCACGCCGCCGGCCGGGGCGTCCGCGTCAACCTCGTGGCCCCCGGGACGATCCGCACCCCCGGCTGGGACGGCCGGGAGGACACCCTGCGCCGCGCCGCCGAGGTCTACCCCCTCGGCCGGGTCGGCGAACCCACCGACATCGCCGCCGCCATCACCTTCCTCGCCTCCTCCGACGCCGCCTGGATCACCGGGATCACCCTCCCCGTGGACGGCGGCATCACGACCACGAACGTGGCGGTGCGCAGGGCCTTCGGTCACTCCGAGACACCCAGCGAGACATAGTCGTAGCCGCCCTGCCAGGGGTCGCTCGTATAGACGTTGGTCAGCCGGGAGCCGCGCCAGAGCACGCTCTTCTGGAACAGGATGGGCAGATACGCGGCGGAGTCGGAGATCCGCCGATTGATCTGCGCGTAGTCGCTCCCGGCCTTTTCCGTGTCCTGTTCGGCGATGGCCGTGTCGAAGAGGTGGTCGATCGTGGGGTCGTCCAGCTCCGCGACATTGGTATTGGCGGTGCTCTGGATGAAACGGCTGTCGGCCAGCGGCTGCAGAAAGCTCTGACCGGTCGGGAAGTCGGCGCCCCACCGGTAGACGACGATGCCGTATCCCTTCTTCTTCACCGTCGCGGGGGAGCCCATCGTCGTGGCGTATTGACTGGCGTCGATCTGAGCGACCTTGGTCTCGATGCCGACTTTCCCCAGCGATGACTGGAGCGACTGGACGACGGCCACGTCGGAGGGGCGGTTGTTACGCACCGCGATGGTGATCGTGAAGCCGTCCGGCTTTCCGCATGCCTTCAGCTCCTCCTTCGCCTTGGTGGCGTTCGTACCGTCGTTCTTGAGCGTCTCGTACGGGTCGTATGAGGAGTCGGAGCCAGTGATGGCGGGCGGGAGCATATGGGGCGCGATATCACCGGAGAGCACACCGCCGGAGGCGGTTCGCATGTTTTCCCTGTCCGCCGCGTAGAGGACCGCTTTACGGCAGTGGACGTTGTCCAGGGGCTTGACCGAGCGCGGGAGGGCCGCGAACAGGAGCAGTTGGGTGTACGGGTTGTCCAGCCGGGCACTCAGGTCGGAACTGCTCCTGGCCTTGGCGATGGCATCCGTGTTGAGCCCGGAGAATTGCAGGTCCAGGTCGTAGTCGCCGTGGAACAATGCCTTGTCCCTCGCCTGCTGATCGTCGTTGACAGCCACCGTGATCCGGTCCGGAAGGGCGGTGCGGATCGGGTCGGACGACCGCTTCCACTTGGTGTTGCGGATCAGTTCCAGCGATTTGCCCGGCTGATAGGAGTCGAATTTGTACGGCCCCGAGGAGAACGGCCTGTCCGTGTACTTGCCCTTGGTGTCCTTCCCCTTTTTCACGGGGGATCCGGATGGTGTGGCGAGCATGCGCTCGAAGTCGCCGTTGGGCTTGGGCAGTTTGAAGACGATGGTCCTGTCATCCGGGGTGCCGATGGCCTTCAGATCGGAGGTTCCCTTGTACGGTCCTTTGTAGGTGAGGCCGGGATCGAGCGCCTCCTGGAGGAAGATCGGGCCGCCCGGGATGTCGTCCTGGGCCCACACCCGCTCGATGCCGTATTTGATGTCGTAGGACGTGATCGGGGAGCCGTCCTCCCAGGTGATCCCGTTGCGCAGGGTGTAGGTGTACGTCTTACCGCCGTCGGTCACCTTGGCCTTCTTCTCCGCGAGATCCGGGACCAGTTCGGTGCCGTCCTTACCGGGCTTGGGGGCGTAGGTGACCAGTTGGCGGGCGTAAAAGCGGGAGAAGTTCCAGACGTAGCCGAAATAGGTGCGTTGAGGGTCCCAATAGTCCGCGTCGTTCTGGCTGATGAACTTCAGCGTTCCGCCCGGTTTCGCCGAGGCGTTGACGACGGAGCCCTTGGCCGCGGCGTTGTACCCAGAGGTGGGGCCCGGCTTCGGCTTGCCGGACGACTTCGAGGTGTCGCGCCCGGTGTCGCGCCCGGAGTCGTCCTTGGACGAGTCATTCATCCAGGACATCGCCAGGGGCACGCCCGCGGCCACCAGGGCCACGAAGAGCGCTCCCGCCAGCCCGTAGGTGACGGCGCGTCGACGGCCCCGGGATGCGCCGCCGGGGGAGGGGAGCGGGGCGGGCGACGGCAGGGCCATCGGCGACCAGGTGGGCATCGGCGGCACGGCGGGCGGCGGTGTGGGCGGCGTCGGTTCGTGGTCGTACGGCGGTGGCGGTGGCGTCGGCTCGTGGTCGTACGGCGGGGGTGCCGGGCCGAAACCGGGCGGTGCCCAGGCGGCGTTGCGGGCCAGGGCGAGCCCGCCCGCCGTATTGCGGTCGCGCTTCTGCGGCAGCGGCCGCCCCTTGGCCCGCAGCGCCGCGTACACCTGCGCGTAGACCGTGTCCAGGTCCAGCAACTCCGGCCCGCCCGGCACCCCTTCGCGCAACAGCCGCAGCAGCTCACCCGTGAAGGCCGTATGGGTCTCACCGGGCGGGGCGAGCGCGAAGCTGGTGTCGGGGACGGAGGCGAGCAGATAGGTGCCCTCGATCTCCACCTGGTCGATGACCGCCTCGGCGCTCGCCGCGCTCATGAAGCCGAGCACGCGTCCGCTGAAGCAGCAGTCGAGCAGCATCACCTGGCGCCCGGCCCGCCCGTCCAGCACGACGTCGCGCAGCGTGCCGTACGGCAGTCCGGTGTAGGAGCGGTGCTGTATGGACCCGGTCAGTCCCAGGAAGAGCTCGCCGCGGCGCGGTTCCACGAGGCCGTGTCCGGCGAAGTACACCAGCAGGGTGTCCGTGGCCTCCTCAGCCGCGGTCCGGACGGCCTCGAGGACCTCGACCGCCGTGCTGGGGTCCTCGATGACCGTGCAGTGCTCGGGCGCCAGCCCCCAGGAGCCCGGGGCGCACAGGGCCGCGGCCAGCGCGCTCAGGTTGTTGGCCACCGCCGGGATCTGCTCCAGATGGGCATAGCGGCTGGTGCCGATGAGCACCGCGCGGCTGGCGGCCGGGTCGGGCAGAACGGCCACGGCTATCGCCCTTCCCCGCCGCCCTGACGGTCCGGTTCGGGTTCCCGTTCCGGTTCGGGGGCGGCCGGGCGCTCCAGCGCGTCGATCAGCCGCCGCAGCTCCTCGTCGCCGCCGCTGTCGATGTCGACCGTAAGGTCGCCACGGCGCACGGTGATCCGTCGGCCGTGCGGCCGCGTCTGCCGCCAGGTGGACAGCGCCAGCGCGAAGGAGGCCGCGCTCCAGGTGTTGTCGGTGATGAGCTGCAGAACATCGGTGAGCACGCCCATCTGGCCCGGCGAGGGCTCGGCCTGGACCAGCTCCACCTGGGCGCCGTGGCGGGTGCCCGGATCCCGTCTCAGCCAGTCGTGGAGCGAACGGAGTTCCGCCTCCCCACCGGTCACCGCTACGTCGATCCGCACCAAGTCCCCCTTGTGACGACGGTCCTCCGATTCTGTCGTACCCAGGACCGTCCGCGCAGGATCAACGAAGAGCGGAAGAGCGGGGGCAATGGTGTACGGGGCGACGGTGTACGGGGCAACGCGGCGCGAAGGCAACTGGCCAGGGGGTGTCCGATGGGCTGTGACGCCTGCGGCGGGCTGCTCCCCTCCCCGCCCCTTCCCTCAACTGGGGCTCCGCCCCAGACCCCGCTCCTCAATCGCCGGAGGGGCTGGAAGGCGGGGCTCTGCCCCAGGCCTCGTTCCTCAATCTCCCCCAGCTACCGCTGGGAGGTGCCCCCTGGAGGGGCTGGGAGGCGGGGCTCCGCCTCAAACCCCGGAGCCCCCTGCCACGTGGCGGACATCCCGCACGCGATCAACCCGCGTGCAGCATCAGTCCGATGCCCGCCACCATCAGCCCCGCCGCCGCGATCCTCGGGCCGCCGAACCCCTCCTTGAAGAACAGCGCGCCGATCGCCGCGCCCACGATGATCGACGTCAAGTCCTGTAGAGGCAGTAATTACATCGCAGGTCAGAGCGTTGGAGCCTGGCGCTACGTGGCACATGGTTGGGGGTGGAGGGGACGCCGCACCGTGCAGATGGCTGATCGCCATCCCCCGGCCCCGTTGTAGTTCTCGGGTCGTGGGTACGGTCGCAGAGATGTCTCTTAAGGGTCACCGACGGCGGGTGGCGTGATCTAGGGGAGTTGGTACAGGCATGCCGAATGATGCTGCGCGGGATTCACGAGAGGGGTTCTTGTCGGCACGCGCTACGCGGGTGATGACTGCGGCGTGCCATCGAGTGGGCCTCGACAGTGGTGGGGCTCAACTGATCCGCTTGGGCGAAAACGCGCTCTTCCGGCTGACGGCGCAGCAGGTAGTAGTACGGATCGCAAGGTCAACGGAGTACTTGCCCTCTGTGCGTGGCGAGGTGGAGGTGTCGCGCTGGCTGGCGGGTGAGGGCTTCCCGGTGGCCCGGACCGTCGATGAACTAGAGCAACCTTTGGTCGTCGACGGCCACCCCGTGACGTTCTGGCACTTGATAGAGGAGAGCGATCGGAAAGCTACGTATGGTGAGCTGGGGTCGATTCTGCGTGATCTCCACTCGTTGAGCTTGCCGGACGGTCTCGGCCTGCCGCCGTTCCCTGTCTTGGACCGGACCGACCGGCGCATTGAGGCGGCCACTGGGATTCGAGAGGACGACCGCGAATTTTTGCGAAAGCGTGCACGGGAGTTGAGCGATCAGATCGCAAATCTTCGCTTCGAGTCGAAGAAAGGACCTGTACATGGGGATGCGCACGTTCAGAACCTCATGGTGGATCGGAAAGGCCAGGTAACACTTATCGACCTGGAGAGGTTCAGCTACGATCACCCGGAGTGGGACTTGATGGTTACTGCCACTGAGCATCACAGCTTGGGGTGGCAGACTACAGAACAGTATGCGGAATTCGTTGGCGCATATGGCCGAGATCTCCGCACGTGGCCTGGATTCTCCACTCTGCGGAGCGTTCAGGAATTCAACATGACTACGTGGTTGATGCAGAACGTATCCGAGAGTTCTGAAATCGCCGAGGAGTACGCACGGCGCATTGCGTCTCTACGGGATGACGAGGCGCCCCGTAACTGGCAACCGGGCTGAGGCTGCTATGTATCGTTCATTTGTGCAATCGCGTCACGTACTTGCCCATTGAACTGTTGCACGGTGGGGTTGTCCTTGTGGATTGATACCGTTCGTTGGAAGTCCGTGACGTATCGCTGAAAGCGTGTGGATTGAAGGGCATCTCCGCCGTCGACAGCTAGACCTGCCGTGGTGACTGCCGCTTCAAGCTCACCATTGAGGAGCTGGCTCTGTGCGAGAACCATTCGGCAGAAACCGAGCGTGCGTGCGTACTTCGGGTCCGTGAGAGCGACAGCGCGTTCCGCGAAGCGTACGGCTTCACGGCCTTGTCCGAGATCACGGAAGCAGTGGCAGAACTCTCCGACTAGTTCGGCCTCATCCATGTAGGAAAGCCATTCTGGATCACTGCCGGTGTCGGCGAGCTCGAAGAATCGCTCTGCCTCATTCATCGCACGCGCCGCTCCCTTGTGATCCTGTGCAGTGGAAAGGGCGCGTGCCTCGTGTGCGGAGAAGAGAGCCATGCCGCGCGGTGTGGAGTGTCCTCGTCCACCCTCCACGGCTGCTCGGGCGAGACGCATAGCGCGGGGAGCCTGTCCCAAATAATTTGCCTGGTGGCTCATGTTGGCAAGGATGCGGGCGCCCATCATCCGGTCACCGACAACTTGGGTCAGGCGGAGAGTCGACATCATGTACCGGTCGGCAAGTGCGTGGTTTCCACTGTCGTACGCAGTCCACGCTAAGAGTTGCGAAATCTCTGTTGCCGCTTCGAATAGAGCATTTCCTATCTTGGGGCTGTGATTTCCGTCCAGAAGGGGCAACACTTCTTCGCGGAAGTAGTGGCGGAATGCCTTGTGCGCGTGACCGCCGCCAAACTGGAAGTCGAGCTTCATGAAGTATCCGGCCGCAGTGCGGATAGCGGCGATGTCCCGCATCCCCACGCGGCGAGGTGCTGTGGAGTCGCTGTTTAATCCATCCGGGCGTGACACGAGCCATGTGAGGGCGGCCTGGTCGAGGTCGCCATCTGACAATGTGAGGTCGCCGGGGGGATTGTCCTCTGGTCGTAGCCTGGCGAGTCCATCCAAGACGCTCAGGGCCTCAGCGAGAGAGTCGGCGTAGCTCGCACCGACTATGGGGGCGCTTGGGAGTGCCCCGGGGAAGCCGAGATCCGTTGGCGTGACTTTCCGCCTCAATTTGTCGCTCAGAGCCTCGGCTACGAACCCCGCAGTTTGCGACTGGATACCACTGCCATTGAGCCATCGCTGTACGGCTACATGCGTGGTTCCCAGTTGCACGCCGTGTCGAGCGGCAACCTCACGGGTTCGCTTGGCTAAGCCTTTGTTCGACGCTCCGGCTTCCTCCATGAGAGCGGCCAACCGGTGATTTGGCTGTTTGTTCATGGTCGTTGGCACCCCCGCCGCTACGTCAGGTGTTCATCCTGTCACAGCTGTTCTCCAAAGGAGGGGGGTTCACAGTGAACCCCCTTGCTGTAGGTGGTGAACCCCCGGCGTGCAAGTGAACCCCCGGTTGAACCCTGCCGCCGGGTCGCGACCAGTCGTTGACTGTCCCGAACAGAAGACCCCGGCGGCGCGGGCCTTGCGCCCCGGGGCATGGCCAACCTGATGGAAGCAGGTCGACGTGCGGAACTGTATCGGCAGGATCTTCGAATCGCTGACGAAAGTGTGGAAGCAGGGTCAGGGGCGTCACCGATCAGTCAAGGCATGCCCGCCCGTGAGCTGCGGGGACGCCCCGACGTTGCGGCTTCCTCGTGTGCACCAGGTGCCGCGTGGGGCGGTGTTGCGCGGTGAGGATGTGGGGCTTGTCCGGCCGTATCTGGTGGCGCATGAGCGTCGGAAGGACGTGCCTCGGGTCGAGCTGCTGTGTGCTCCGCACGGGATGGTGGTGGTCCGGTGAGTGTGCAACCGCGATTGCTGCCGTGGAACGGTACGAACGGCCAGCCGTGCTATCTGGTGCCTGGTGAAGAGGGCACAGGACATGTGTCGAAGCTCGCTGACGAGATGGAGACGTTCCATCTCCGCATGGCAACCGAACTTCTGGGCCATGCCCTGGAACTGCTCGGTAACCCCAAGGCGGAGGTGGAAGAGCTGCGCTTTCTCTCGAACCGCATGATCGAAGCGCTGCGTGATGTGCTCCGGATCGCTGAAAGTCGCGGCCTGCGCCTCGACCTGCCCAACGAGGACAAGAGCGACGGACAGGATCAGGAGAGTAGGGGAGGCGATGAGTGACAGTCCGGAAGGCTGGCAAGTCGGCCCCGTACCGGGGCGTGGCTTGTGCCGTGGGCGTGGCGGTCGCTTTGAACTTCCGCTACACGTCCTGCGCCCTGGTCGCGCGTCCCTGGCGTCGCTGGTGCTGACGGTGGTGGAGGCAGAGCAGTTGCATGCCGCCTTGTGTTACGCGCTCGGCGGCGAGCCCGCACCCGAGGACGCGCCGGAGTGCCGTAAGCCGGTCCGCTCCCCGGGTGGCCGACACAAGTACTGAGGTCGGTTCGGACGGAATCACGCGCAACAACTGAAAAGCAACGCCGGACCACCCCTCCGCCTGGACAGCTCGGGGTGGTCCGGCTGGGGATCGATCACGAACCCCGGTGCCGATGGTACCGGGGTCGTCGTCGTGCTCCCGCTCGACGTGGCCCGGTCGTTGTTTGCCAGTTGGCTTGCAGAGAAAGGGACTTGACCAAATGTGCGGCCCACGGGACGACGGGTTCGAGGGAGAAGCGGCAGACCTGGAGGTGGGGATATGGGTGCGCGGAGCGGACTACCTGAGCGGCTGGCGGGACGCGCGGGAGGCGGCGGCCGAGCTGGGTGACGCGCTGAGCCTCGTCGGCGTGGAGGCGGCAGGGGTGCGGCTGCGTGCCGCTTCGGGCGCGGACGGCTCCGGGGTGGTGCGGCTGGAGTTGTCGGCGGCGGCTGCGCGTGAGGTGGCGATGCTGGCGCGGGTGACGGCGGCCCGGCTGGGCAGGGCGGGGTGATCGGGGTGGCCGGTGGCGTGCGTGCGGTGCTGGATCGGCGCGCTGTGGGCACGCCGCCGGCCGTAGCGGCTTTTGGGCGGGAGCTGCCACGGGGCGAGAGAACAGGGGGCCTTACGCTGGCCCGGCGAATCGGGCGGGTCGGTGACCCTGCCCGCGTTTGCGACCGATCGGCCCCCTGTTCTTAGAGGCTCGCCCCGTGGTGGCTGCCTAAAAGCCGCGTAGGCCGTCGGCCCCAGCCACAACGCCCCCGCCCCGAACGGCAGTCGGCTCCTCGGCGAGCGCTCGCGGGTGCGCTGAGAGGTGCGGGCGGTGGGCGTCCGACGGGACCGGCGGCCACGCCGCAGCCCGGCGGGGCGGCCAGACCGCCCGGCGCGCCGCAAGGCGCGCCCTTGAGTAAGTGAAGACAAGTTTCGACAGATCGCCACTCGGGGGCTCAGACGGCGCGGAGCTGGCGGGGGCTGTCGGCGGTGACGCGGTAACCGAGTTGGGCACGGTCCGCGCTGGCGCGGAGTTCTTCGAGGATCAGCGGGCGCTGGTCGGTGCCGTGGGTGACGCGGGCGGTGTGGAGGATCGGGGTCGCGTCGGGGATGTCCAGGGTGCTGCGTTCGTCGGGCAGTGGCATTCGGGCGCTGACGGTCTCGTGCCAGGTGAGTTTGTGTCCGGCGGCGGTGAGGATGGCGTAGATCTGTTCCGGGTCGGTGTCCGGCGCTTCGGCCAGCTGCTCGGCCTGGTCGGCGGTGGCGAACGGGATCAGCACGCTGTGCAGGGCGCGGGTGCCGGTGTCGGGGTCGGTCAGCAGCCGGTCAACGCCGAACAGTGCTTCCCCTTCGGCGAGTCCGAGCAGCGGGCCGGTGATCGCTGTCGTCGCGGTGCGGTAGATGGCCGGGGTCTCGGCCTGCTCCCACGTGTGATGTCCGGTGCGGAAAGTCTTGCCGCTGCGGGTGATGGTCCGCTCGATGGTGACGGCGGGGGCGGGCAGGGCGCGGACGTAGCTGCCCTTGCCGTGAATGACCTCGATGAGTCCTTCCGCGCGGAGCGCGGCGATGGCCTTGCGGACGGTGGGGCGGCTGACCTTGTAGCGCTCGATGAGCTGGCTCTCTGAGGGGAGCGGGCTCCCGGGCTTGTACTCGCCTGCGGCGATGCCGCTGCGGATCTCGGCTGCGACCTGCTGGTACAGCGCTCCGGGGCGTTGGATCTCTCCCATGCCGGGCTCTCCTCGTCACCTGTCGTCGGCGGTCCTGACGTGAGCTGATGTCACTCGTAAGCATAAGTACTTGCCTCTGGCCGTCAAGACAGGCATAGTCGAAACTCGTAAGCACGAGTGACGTCACGTGACGTGTGGCGTCTCGACTGGCCAAGGAGGCCCACAACCCATGCAGTCCATACCTGTGGACACATCCCGGCTCGGCGTACTGCGGTGCGCGGTCGGGCCCGAACCGAAGATCGCGGATTTCGAGAGCAAGGAGGTCAAGAAGGACCGGGACGGCAACACGATCTACACCGTCGCCGTCACAGTGCGACAGGACGGGCGGCGGGTGTCGGTGATCGAGATCGCCATCCCCGGAGAACCCAAAGGGGTCGTAGAGGGCTCTGAGGTGCGGGTGACTGGCCTGGAGGCGTTCGCCTGGGCCATGGGCGACCGTCACGGCATCAGCTTCCGCGCGTCGGCCATCACCCCTGTACCGGCCTCGTCGGCAACTGCGGCGGTGGGTAAGGGCGGTGGTGCGTCATGAGCCAGCTTCTCCTGCCTCTCGCGCTGGTGGCGCTGGCCTGGACAGTCGCGCTCGTCACCCGTCTGCCGGAGCGGTGGCCTCACTCGCGCTGGTACCTGGCCGGGTACCCGCGTACCGCGCTGCGGGTGATGGTCACCTGGCGCAAGGTCGCTCACCTCAATGACCTCACCGTCTCCCACCAGCCCAACCGGCGCCTACTGGGTGACCTGGCGGTCAAGGGCGACCCCCTGCGCACTCACGCCCCGCGCTGCTCCATCCCCCGTCCCACGCCCAATGGGCTGTCGGTGCGGGTGCGGCTGCACGCGGGCCAGACTCCGGCCCCGTTCCTGGCGGCGGCTGAGGCGTTAGTGCATGCCTGGCGGGTGCACGCGGTGCGGATCGTCTCTCCCGAACGCGGCATCGTACTGATCACCGCGACCGCCAGTGACCCGCTGGACCACCCCAACCGGACCACAGGGGAGGTGTCGGCGTCGCTGCTATCAGCGGTGGTCGGCGCGCTGGAGACCGGTGGAGCGTGGGTGATGGATTTCCGCCGAGTGCCGCACTGGCTGATCGTCGGTGCAACCCGATCGGGAAAGTCCACGCTGATCGCCCGGCTGATCACCGAACTTGCCTCGCAACCCGTAGCCCTGGTCGGCGTCGACTGCAAGGGCGGCATGGAACTGGGCCTGTTCCAACAGCGGCTCTCGGCCCTGGCCACCTGCCGCAGCCAAGCGGTCGCCGTGCTCGGCGCCCTGGTGGTCGACATGCAAGAGCGCATGCGCACCTGCCGTGCGGCCGGGGCGCGCTCCATATGGGAGCTGCCGGAGAAGGAACGCCCGGTGCCCGTGGTGGTGATCGTGGACGAGATAGCTGAGCTCTACCTGACCAACGGGAGCAAAGAGCAGCGGGCGGAGGCTGAGCAGTGCTCGACCTACCTCCTGCGGCTGGCCCAACTCGGGGCGGCGCTCGGGATGCATCTGGTCGTGGCCGGGCAACGGGTCGGCTCCGATCTCGGGCCGGGGGTGACGGCGCTGCGAGCCCAGTTGAGCGGCCGTGTCTGCCACCGGGTCAACGATCCGGGAACGGCTGAGATGACCCTGGGTGATCTGAACAAGGATGCCGTGGCGGTGGCGCAGTCCATCGGGGAGGCCGAACAGGGCGTCGCCGTAACCGCAGGTGATACGGGCGGCTGGATGCGCGGGCGGTCCCACCTGACCACTCCCGCCGAAGCCCAAGTCACGGCGGCTGAGAACGCGGGGCTGGCCTTCCGCCTGGCTGGGGTCGTCCGTGCGCTGGAAGACCTGGAGGCAGGTGAGGGCACATGAGTGAGTCCCTGGTCCTCTCCCTGGCGCTGCTCTTCGGGCTCGCGACGGTCCTTCTCCTTCGCTCCCGCGCGGTGCGGTGGTGGGAAGCGCTGTTGATCGGCCTGTTCGGCATGTACCTGGGCCAGACCCCCGTCATCTACAGCACAAACGGCCTCGTGAACTGGCTCCTTTCCGGCTTCACCAACAGCTAGACCACCCCCGGGAGGCCTCACCAGATGCCCATGCGTCGTGTCCGCTGCCCTGTCTGCAAGGGGGAGCGCTACCGCAGGACCCGCACCGGACACCGGCGGCGCTGCCGCTGCTGCCGGGGCACCGGCACCATCCGCTAACCCACCCATCCGGCCCGCGAAGCAGGGAGTGATCGCCATGGACGACACCCACCCAACCGCATCCATCCGTGCCGCTGCGGCGGCTCATCCTGGGAGGTCCCCACCATTACCGCCGAGACCACCTCGGCTGACAGGCGCGCCGTGCTCGACCGTGCGGCGCGCCTGCGTCAGCTCTCCGAAGTTGACCAAGATCTGATCCGCCTCGTCCAAGACCCCCGCTTCAGCCGCTGGGTAGAGCAGATCACCGCTACAGGCGGCTGCGCCCACCCGATCCACCTCACCGGCTCCACCACCACCCGCGACACGCGCACGGGTGAGGTACTGCACCACTACGACAGCCGCAACGAGCCTGGCGAACGGCTCCTGATCCGCTGCCGCAACCGCCGCCAAACCGTCTGCGCCCCCTGCTCCCGACTCCACGCTGGCGACACCTTCCACCTCGTGCGCGCCGGACTCGTCGGCGGCAAGACCGTACCCACCGACGTACGCGAGCGGCCCCGGTTGTTCCTCACGCTTACGGCCCCCAGCTTCGGCTCCGTCCACCGTGCCACTGCTCACGGGCAGCGTTGCCGACCGCGACGCGATGGCGGAGAGTGCGAACACGGTCGCCCCCTCGGCTGCCCGGCCGTCCACGACGCAGATGACCCGTGCACCGGCCAGCCGCTGTGCCCCGACTGCTACGACTACCCGGCGCATGTCCTGTGGCACGCGCACGCGGGGCGGCTGTGGAAGGCGTTCACCGACAACCTGTACAACCACCTCGCTGCCCGCGTCGGCCGCACCCGCACCGGTCTGCGCCGCAGCCTGCGCATCTCCTACGCCAAAGTCGCCGAATACCAACGGCGCGCGGCCGTGCACGTCCACGCTGTGGTGCGTCTCGACGGTGCACGCGGGCCGGATGATCCGCCCCCGGCCTGGGCAACGGCCGATGTGCTCACGGCCGTGGTCCGCACCGCCGCTGCGGCCGTACGCCTCGCCACCCCCTTCAGCGCGGCCCTGGGGGAACACGAACTGCGCTGGGGCGCCGAGCTCGACGCCCGGCCGCTCCGGGCCTTCGGTGGCAGTGAGGGCCTGACCGATGACGCGGTAGCCGCCTACGTCGCCAAGTACGTCACCAAAGGGGCCACCGACACCGGGGCCGGACTCGACCACCAGATCACCAGTCCAGACGACATCGCAGCGGCCCCCGTGTCGGCACACGTGCGCGCCCTCATGCACGCCTGCTGGCGCCTCGGCGGCCTACCCGAACTGGAACCCCTCCGTCTACGCGCTTGGGCTCACACGCTCGGCTACCGGGGCCACATCCTCACCAAATCCCGCGCCTACTCCACCACCTACACCGCACTGCGCGCCGAACGAGCCGACCACCAAACCGGCGGGACCCAACCAGCCGACGAAGCGGACGTGCTCACGGACGCCCACTGGCGCTACGTCGGCTCCGGCCACACCCCTGGGGCGGCCTTGATCGCGGCGGGGGTAGCAGAGGACTTGGCCCGTAACCGTGAGACCGCCCGGGAAGAGATCGGCTGCTCGGGGGTGGGCCGATGACCCGACAGGATCCCGAGAAGTGGAGACGTGCGGTCGAGCGGGAAGCGGCGAAGATTCCGAAGCGGCTGGGGCCGAAGAGCGCGGCACGATTGGCACGGCTCCTCGGCCCCTTTCCAGAAGATTGCTAGGGGAGGGGGTTCGGTTTGATCTCAACGCGATCGGTATCGAACCCCCGGCCCCGGGTCGTCGGCGGATGAATGACGACGGCGGAGAAGAGAAAACGGTAGATGGCATTCATGCGTGCGTAATCCTTCCTCTTCTCCAGGGCTTTCCAGTTATTTTCGGCGTCTGGTCCGGCGATGCCGACCAGGACAGCGATCGGGCGTTGCACCGTCTGGCGCTGGCGGTCTTTGATCCGCTTCAGGATCTCCTTCCGCATGGCCTGGTACTCGGTCATCGAGAAGTCGTCATCATCTAGCCAGAGTTGATTGAGTTCCTTGAGTCGCTGCTGATCCTTCTCGTCTGCCTCAACGTCAGCTTCGGGGCGCACAGTCGTTGCGGGGGCGCGACCTGATACGTCCATCTCTTTGAGTCCCTTGATAGCCACGTCGCGGACAAACCTTTCCAGTGGCTCCGCCGAGACTGAACGACCGCACTTCTGCTCGCCGTTCAGGTCGGCTCGGGTGCAGCGATAGTAGGCGTATCTGCCGCTGTTTGTTCCGGCCATGCGCATGCCGCACGTGCACGTGGCCACACCGCGCAGCAGGTAGTAGCGAGTTGGGTGCTTCTGCTTCGCCTTAATGCTGGTAGCCCGATGCTTTCTGAACTCCTGGACCTCCTCCCATTGCCCTCGGTCAATGATGGCGGGCCAAGACCCGATGCCGAATTCCTCGCCGCGATGAGTGCGGATGGCTGCCACGTAGCGGGATGACAACAGGTTACGTACGTTGTCCGGTTCCCAGAGTTTTTCCTTTGAAGTCAGGATCTTACGGTTTTGGAGGTCCTGAGCGATGGCTGCGGGTGCCTCCCCGTCGAGGTATCGGCGGAAGACCTCGCGAACGATTTCTGCTTCATCCTCCACGATGGTCTTGCCGTCCCGGCTGTAGCCGTAAGGCCGATTCCCGAAGTGCGGGTTACCTGCCCTGGCATGATCAGCGAGCATATCCTTGAGTCGACGCGATGTGTCGTCCGAAGAGCGACAGGCGTGCGCCACCTCGATACGCAAAATGAAGCGATCGTCAGGATCCGACAGATCACGTCGATTGGCTTCGCCGTGAAGCATGATTCGTTTGTCGTCGGCGATGCTCAACAGCTCTTCGAGATCCCTCGGCTGCCGCATCAGCCGGTCGGGGTGATACACGATCACATGGCGTATCTCGTCGTCGGCCATGGCCTTGAGCATGGCGTTCCACCCGGGCCGCTTGCGATTCCGTTGCCACGCCGACCGGTTGTTGTCCACGTAGATGTGCTCGGGCTCGACGCGTAGCTGAAGTCGCTCGGCTATCTCACGGCATATGCGTTCCTGACGGTCTACACCCGTCTGGTCCTCGTCCTTGGTGTGCGAGATCCGGCAGTAGATCGCGCCTAACTCGCCTGGGGTGATGGTGGGCTTGCTGTTCTTGGATCGGCTCATGAGTAAATACGGTATGAGCAGGGAGTGAGTGACGATTCGCGCAGTGCCGCGATCGGGGCGAGTTCGGCCCGGGTCTGGGCCCACAGGACCAGGCCGTAGGCGGCGACCGACAGCAGGCCGCCGAGGAGTCCGCGCGCGGCGACGGGCCGTAGCTGGCGGAGGAGGGTGCCGCGGCGGATAGCCAGGGCGCAGGCGGGGATGGCGAAGCCCTCCAGGATCATCAGCCAGGCGATGTAGCCGGGCGGGCTGCCGGAGGCGCGTACCCCCAGACCGTCCACGACGGTGTACGCGGCGATGGACAGACCGGTGGCGATGGCGGCCGTAAGGGCGAGCCACTGCGGCGCGCCCCCGCCGTTCTCCCCGCCGCTCTCCCCGTTCCCCTCGCGCTCGGCGTGCCGCGACCCCCTGATGCCCCACAGCGCCACGCCCACCAGCCCCGCCGAGGCCAGCGCGATGCCCGCCGCCTGCCAGCGGTCCGGCCGCTCGCCGACGAAGACCGCGGCGGCCACCGTCACCACCAGCGGGGCGGTGCCGCGCGCGATGGGGTACATCTGGCCGAAGTCGCCCAGGTGGAACGAGCGCATGAGCAGCAGCTGGTAGACCACGTGGATGGCCGCGGAGGCCAGCAGATACGGCCAGGCGTCCGCCGCGGGCAGCGGGGTGAGCGGCAGCAGCGCCAGCCCGCACAGTGCCCCGCCGCCGCCCACCAGGGTGAAGGCGAGCAACTGGTCCCTGATGCCGTGCGCGATGGCGTTCCAACTGGCGTGGGTGACGGCCGCGATGAGGACCGCGGCCGCGACCAGCGGGGTCACGCGGACCGCTCGCGCACATCCACCAGGGTGCCCTCGGCATGCGTGATCAGGGCCTTGGGGGCGAGCGGGAAGACGGTGTGCGGATTGCCCGCCGCGGCCCATACGGTCTCGTGGTCCAGCAGCCGGCGGTCGGCCAGGACGCGGGTACGGGTGCGGTGGCCGAAGGGCGGCACCCCGCCGATGGCGTAGCCGGTGGTCTCCCGTACCAGCGCCGCGTCCGCCCGGCGGACGCTCCCGGCGCCCAGTTCTTGCCGTACGAGTTCGACGTCGACCCGTGACGCCCCGTCCATCAGCACCACCACCGGCTGTCCGTCCGCCGCGAAGACCAGCGACTTGACGATCTGGCTCAGCTCACAGCCGATCGCCGCGGCGGCCTCGGCGGCGGTACGGGTGGCGTCGGGGAACCGGCGCACCTCGACGTCCAGGCCGAGTTCGCGCAGGGCGTCGGCGAAGCGGGGGTGGGCGGCGGTGTCAGGGGTGGAGTCGACCATGGAGCGACGCTATCGACGCCCCGCGCCCCCCGCCAGGACTTTTCGCGGCGCCATACGGCCATGTCCCGGCCGCCTGTGCCGGGTACGCGTCCGGCCGCCCGTGCCGGGCACGCGTCCGGTCGCCCGCGCCCGGCTCGGCCAAGGCACGCTCAGTAGGCGGGCCAGGCGGCCGCGGCCGGGCGGTAGCCGGTCTCCGCGTGAAGGCGCCGCGCGTCGGCCGTATGGCGCCCGGCGCGCTCCGGGCAGCCGAGGCGGCGGTAGAGGGTGGCCAGGGTGTGGTGGGTGCGGCATTCGACCAGCCGCAGCCCGTGGTCGCGGGCGATGCCCAGGGCGTGCCGGGCGTGGTCCGCCGCCGCGTCGTACGCGTGCGCGCCGTGCCGGACCCGGGCCAGCCCCAGATGCGCGTCGGCCTCCGGGCGCCGCAGCCCGCAGGAGCCCGATGTGTCCAGGGC
Source organism: Streptomyces endocoffeicus (assembly GCF_016741935.1). Taxonomy (GTDB): domain Bacteria; phylum Actinomycetota; class Actinomycetes; order Streptomycetales; family Streptomycetaceae; genus Streptomyces; species Streptomyces endocoffeicus. Next base: position 71,429 of record NZ_JAERRG010000016.1, read on the forward strand.
CTCGGTGAACCGGGCCTCGGCCCGTTCCACCCGCCCGGTCAGCCGGTGGATCTCGCCCAGGGTGGTGAGGCCGTCGGCCTCGTCCTTACGGGTGCCGGTCTCCAGCGCGACCGCCAGGGCGTGCTCGGCGTGGTCCAGCGCGAGGTCGTACCGCCCGGCGTCGCGGTGCACCAGGGCCAGCAGATCGTGGGCGGTGGACTCGTGGTGGCGCTGGCTCAGCTCCTCGCAAACCCGCACCGCCTCGGTGCCGTCCGCCAGCGCCCGGTCCAGTTCGCCCAGGTGCCGCCGGGCGAGCCCCCGGTTGATCAGCGGCGCCACCGTGGCCGAGGGGGTGGCCCGGCGCTCACCCGCCTCGATCGCCTCCGTCGCCCCGTCGACGGCGCGCCGCAGATTCCCGAACTGGACGTCCACGGCAGCGCTGTTGGTGAGCGCGGGGCCGAGGAGTTCGGGCCGGTCGAGGGTGCGCAGCAGCGTGATGCCCCGGCCCAGCCACTCGCTCGCGCGGCGCATGTCGCCCAGGTCGTCATAGAGGGCGGCCAGATTCATCAGCATCCCGGCCTCGCCCTCCGCGAACCCGGCCCGGCGGTAGCCCGCCAGCGCGGCCTGGTGGTGCTCCAGCGACGTCCGCACCTCGCCGGTCTGCCGGTAGAGGGTGGCCAGGCCGTGCCGCATCGCCGCCGCGCCCAGTGGATCGGCGGCCCGCCGGGCGGCCCGCAGCCCGGCCTGGGCCGTGGTCTCCCACTCGGGCAGGTGCCGCCGCTGGTAGAGCCAGCCGCGCAGTTCGTCGGCGAGCCGCCAGGCGGTGCGGTGCCGGTCGGTCTCGGCGGCCCGTACGACGGCGGCGACGAGATTGGCGCGCTCGCTCTCCAGCCAGGCCAGCGCCGCGTCGCGCCCGTCGAAGAGGTCCCGCGCGGGGCGGTCGCGCGCCACCCGGATCAGCGGGGTGTAGCCGAAGGCCGTGGCGGCGCCCGCGTGATCCAGGTAGAAGTCCAGCAGCCGGTCCAGGGCCGCCGCGCGCTCGGGCTCGGGGATCTCGGCCAGGGCCCGTTCGGCCGCGTACTCGCGCAGCAGATCGTGCGGCCGGTAGCGGCCCGGACGCGGCGACTCCACCAGATGCGCGGCATCCAGGGCCCGCAGCAGCACCCGCGCCTCCTGCTCCGAGGAGCCCAGCAGGGCGGCCGCGGCGGGCACGGTGACCTCCGGGCCCGGGGCCAGGCCCAGCAGCCGGAACAGCCGCCGCGGCCCGGGGGCCAGGGCGCGGTAGGAGAGGGTGAAGGCGCGCCGTACGGCCGACGCCGGGTCGCCGTCGAGCTCCAGCGCCCCCAGCCGGTCCCCGTCGTCCAGCTCGGCCGCCAGGTCCGCCACCCCGAGGCCGGGGTCGCAGACCAGCTGCGCGGCGGCCACCCGTAAGGCCAGCGGCAGCGCGCCGCACAGCTCGCTCAGCCGGGCGGCGGCCTCCGGCTCGGCGCCCAGCCGGTTCTCGCCCACCGCCGCGGCCAGCACGTCGTGCGCCTCGGCGGGGGCGAGCGAGCCCAGGACCAGCGGCCGGGCGCCGTCGCGGGCCACCAGACCGGTGAGCCGCTGACGGCTGGTCACCACGACATGGCAGGAGGGGCTGCCGGGCAGCAGCGGCCGCACCTGCTCGGCGGAGGCCGCGTTGTCCAGGACGACGAGCATGCGCCGGCCGTTCAGCAGCGACCGGTAGTGGTGGACCTGCTCGTCCCGGTCGGCCGGAATCCGCTCCCGCGGCACCCCCAGGCCGTGCAGCAACTGCCCGACGGCCTCGGCCGGGCGCAGCGGCTCGCAGTCGTGGTCGAAGCCGCGCAGATCGACGTAGAGCTGGCCGTCGGGGAAGTGGTGGCGGTTGCGGTGCGCCCAGTGGACCGCGAGGGCCGTCTTGCCGACGCCCGCGGTGCCGAAGAGAGCCGAGATGGTCAACGCCCCGGCCGGTTCGCGGTGCTCGCCCGCGTCCCCGCGCCGACGCGGGTTTCCGCCCTCCTGCGCGTGCCCGTTCGCGTGCCCGTTCGCGTGTGCGTTGCTGTGCCCGGGTGCGTCGTTGGGCCGGTGCGCGCTCTGGTTGTCCCGCGCGTCGTCGTGCCCGCGCGGGGTCCCGTTCTCCCGTGCGTGCCCGTCCCCGCGAGCGTCGCTGTGCCCGGGTGCGTCCTCGTGCCGATGCGCGCTCTTGTTCTCCCGCGCTTCGCCATGTCCACGCGGGTTCCCGGTCTCCCGCGAGTGCCCGTTCGCGTAGGCGCTCTCGTTCGCGCGCGTATCCCCCTGCCCGTACGCCTCCAGGCCCCCGCGCTCCCCGCCCGGGTCGGTCCCGAGCGTGGCCTCCGGTGGCAACAGGGCGTCCAGCCGGGCGAGTTCCTCGGCTCGGCCGCGGAACCCGCCCACGACGTGCGGCAGTCCGGCGGGCTGCGGCGGAGGCCCCGGCGCGGGCGCGGCGGGCCCGGCCCGCTCCGCGGCGGCCGCGGCGGACACGGCGGCTGTGGTGGCCGCGGAGGCCCTCGCGGTCCGGTCGGGCGGGGTCCGCGGGGCCGGGGCGCCGAGCGCGGGGTCGTTGCGCAGGATCCGCTCGTGGAGGGAGCGCAGTTCGGGTCCCGGGTCCACTCCGAGCTCCTCGGCGAGCCGGCTCCGCGTGGCCTCGTAGGCGTCCAGGGCCTCCGCCTGCCGCTCACAGCGGTACAGGGCCGTCATCAGCTGCCGTACCGCCCGCTCGTCCAGCGGCTGCTCGTCCGTCATGGCGCGCAGCCACGCCAGCACTTCGCGGTGGCGCCCCAGACACAGCTCCGCGTCGTACAGCTCCAGCCGCGCCGCCAGCCGTTCCTCGGCCAGCCGGACGCGCGTCCCCTCCGCCCACGCCCCCGCCATCCCGGTAAGGGCGTCACCGCGCCACAGGGCCAGCGCGTCCCGCAGCGGGGCGACGACGTCCGCGCCGTCGTGCCGGGCCGCACGCACCCCGGTCACCAGCCGCTGGAAGCGGTGCAGATCCACCCGCTCGGGGTCGGCCTCCAGCAGATAGCCGCCGGAGCGGCGGCCCAGCCGGACGTCCTCGGCGCCGCCGGACCGCAGGGCCGTGCGGAGGCCGCCGATGTATCCGTAGAGCACATTGCGCACCGAGCCCGGCGGGTGCTCGCCCCACACCCGGTCGATCAGCTGCTCGGCGGGGAGCGGACGGCCCAGCTCGCACAGCAGCACCGCCGCCACCGCCCGCTGCTTCGGATGGCCCAGGTCGACCGGCCGTCCGTCGGCCGCCGCCTCCACCGGACCGAGCACCCGGAACTCCATACCGACACCGCCCCCTGTCGTCTCGCCGCTCCGCCCTTCCGACCCTCCGGCACCCGGGTAAATGAGCGGTCAACGTTTCTTCAACTTCCCTTCCACACCGGCCCGGAAGAGTCGTAGGTGCCGCACGGGGGAACCGCCGGCGGCCTTACCGGAGCACGACGACTGAAGGAGCGAGTGACATGCGCGTACGTGGACGCCTGACGGGGGCCGGTCTCGCCATCGCAGCGGCGGCTGTGCTGTCGGGACTGGGCGCGACCGCGGCCAGTGCCCAGCCCGCCGACGCCATCGGCACCAAGGCCGAGGCGGCGAACGTCCCGGTCCATGTGACCACCCCCGCCTACATCCGGTCGGCGCCGCAGACCACCGGCGCCGTCTGGGGCACCGTCCAGTTCGGCGACAACTGGGACGCCATCTGCTTCACGGAGGGCGGTGACGCGAGCCTGAACGGCCGGACCAGCGACATCTGGGTCCAGCTCGACCAGTGGGGCCCGTCCAACGGCTTTGTGACCGAGCTGGCGCTGCAGAACGGCCACGCCGGCCTGCGGCCCTGCTGACCGGCCGAACGCGAAGGAGCCGGGCGGGCGCTCGAAGCGCCCGCCCGGCTCCCGGGGCCGTACCGCGGAGGGTCAGCCCGCGCTCAGCCCGCGCTCAGCCCGCGCGCAGCAGGGCCGCCACGATCGGGCCGGCCGTGTCGCCGCCGTGGCCGCCCTCGGGGACCACACCGGCGGCCGCGACGTCGTCGCGGTACGCGCTGAACCAGCCGTTCGGCTTCTCCTGGTTGTCCACCTCGGCCGAGCCGGTCTTGGCGCCGAAGTCACCGCTCATCCCGGCCATCGCCTCGGCGGCGGTGCCCGAGGTGGCCGTCAGCCTCATCAGCTTCTTCAGCTGGTCGTGGGTGCTGGACTTCATCGTCCTGCTCGCCTTGGCCAGCGTCCGGTCGTCCAGCGACGGCGAGACCAGGTACGGCTGGTGGAAGGTGCCGGTGGTGGCGGTGGCCGCGACCGACGCCATGTTGAGCGGGTTCATCCGCACGCCGCCCTGGCCGATCAGCGAGGCGGCCTTGGAGGCCGCGGACTGCACCGGCACCGCGCCGTCGAAGGTGGGCACGCCGGTCTGCCAGTTGAGCCCGATGCCGAAGACGTCCCGGGCCTCCTTGCTCAGATCGTCGTCCTTCAGCTTCCCCGCCTGGCTGATGAAGGCCGTGTTGCAGGAGCGGGCGAAGCTCTGCTCGAAGGTGCCGTTCTTGATCTCGAACTTCTTGTCGTTCTGGAACTTCCAGCCGCCGTACTTGAAGTACTTCGGGCACGGATGCGGCTTGCCGTACGCCGCCAGACCCTTGTCCATCAGCGTCGTCGAGGTGATGATCTTCATCGTCGAGCCGGGCGCGTACGAGCCCTGGAAGGCGGTGTTGAAGCCGCTCGCGGGGGAGTTGGCCAGCGCGAGGATCTCACCGGTGCTGGGCTTGACCGCGACCACCGACGCCTTGGTGCGCTTGCTCACCTGCTGCTCGGCGGTGCGCTGGAGCGATGCGTCGATCGTGGTGCGGAGCGTGCCCGGGGTGCCTTTGGAGAGCACCTTGAGGGTCTTGTCGGGGGACTTGGAGCCCTTGGCGCGCTCGATCCAGGTCTCCACGCCCGCCTCGCCGCCCGCCTTCTTGCCGTACCGCTCGCGCAGCGCGGCCAGGGCGGTCTTGAGGGTCGGGTGCTCGGCGGCGGTCAGCTCCTTGCCGTCGCGGTCCACCGCCTTGATCGGCGGTGCCTCGGACGCGCCGGTCTTGAGCGTGTCGCCCTCGGCGAGGTCGGGGTGGACCACGGAGGGCTTCCAGGCGACGACCGGCTTGCCGGTCTTGGTGTCGCGGGTCACGGTCAGCGAGGATTCATACGTCCAGGGGACGCTCGCACCGCCGGAGGAGAGCTGGGCGTTGACCGAGAACGGCACCTTGGCGCCGCTCGCCTGCCCCGCGTCCAGCGCCACCTTGGCCACCTTGACCTTCGCGCGGTAGCCGCTCAGCGCCGTGGTGGCGGCGCCGCTGTCGTCCGTAAGGGCGGCGGCCTTCGCCGTCTCGCCCGCCGACCAGGCCGCCAGGAACGCGTGGGCGGTGGTCTTGACCTCGGCCGCGCTGGGCGGGCCGGTCTTCACCTTCTTCAGGGACGGCTTGTCGTCACTCGAGCCGGCGCTCGCACCGTCCTTCGGGCCGGCTGAATCGTCCTGGCCGCTGCCGCAACCGGCCACACCGACCATGGCGGCGAACACCGCACCGACGATCGCGGCTCTCGCGCCACTCCGCATTTCAGAACCCCCACACTGTGTTCTCGGTTCCCCTCATCAGTCGATGAGGGCCGCGGTGCCCGGCACTCTACCGGCACCACGTGAAGCCCCCGCGCCCTCACCGTAGGGGGCGCGGGGGCCGTGGCCGGATCCATGCGGTGGGCCCGGGGCCGGGCCGGGGTCAGATCCAGGTGTCGAGCCACATCCGGGCGCGCCAGGCGTCCATCGGCATCGTCTGGCCCGTGTAGAGCGGGAAGAAGTAGATGAAGTCCCGATTCCCGGACGCTTGCGTAGTCTGACCAGGTACTTTCCCTCTGGCCGGGCCGTTCCTAGGCGGCCTGGGCCGTCTCTGGGCCGTCCAGCGGCCTACCGGAGGCCCGATAGAGGGTGTCGACCGCCCGGCGGGTACGGCCCTCGCTGCTCGGCATCAAGTGAGTGTAGACACGCAGCGTGAACCCGGGGTCACTGTGCCCGAGGTACGTGCTCAGTGCCCGGATGCTCTCACCCGCGTCCAGCAGAACTGACGCGTAGAAGTGCCTGAGCGCGTGCATGCCATGCTCGCGCGCTGCCTGGTAGCGCTCGCCCTTCTCAGGCTCCGGTATGAAGCCAGCGGCGGCCAGAGCCGGTTTCCAGAGGTGATCATCGAAGTGGCTCGACCGCACGGCACGGCCAGCCTGGCCGGTGAAGAGCAACTCTTTCGTGACCGTGGGCCCGTCCGGCTTGAGCCACGGAAGGGTCACCTTCACGGCGGGGAACTGCTTCAGGTGCTGCTGGAGAGCGGCACCTACGACACGGGGGAGCGGCACGTCACGGAGCTTGCCGCGTTTCGGCGGCGCGAAGACGAACTTCCCTCGCACCCGCTTGAGCTGCTGCCGGACAGCAAGCCAGCCGCCGTCAAAGTCCACGTTGTCGATGGGTAGGCCGAATATCTCGCCCTGCCGCAGCCCACACCCCCCGCCCACGTCGACCATCGCGCTGTACCGCTCGGGCAGAGCGGCCCGGACGGCAAAGACCTGCTCTGGTGTCCACGGGACCACTTTTGACGGGCTTCCCTGGGGCCCTCTGACCGACTTGACCAGGCAGGGGTTCCGAGACATCAGACCGTCGTCCACAGCCGCGCTGAGGACGGCTGAGACGATCCCGAAGATGATCCGCCGATATGAAGCCGCCGGTACGGCGCTCTCCAGCTCGCTTAGCCAGGTCCGGATGTGTCCGGGCTGGAACGACGCCAGGGGGCGCGTCCCGATGTACGGGAAGGCGTGCAGACGCAGACGTCGTTCCGCCGAATCCTGGCTGTTGATGTCCGTGGTATGTGTCGAAAGCCACTGTTCCCCGTACTGCTGGAACGTCATGCGTGCGGCGCGGGGGTCGATGTATTGCCCGCGCGACATGTCGGCGGCGATCTGCACGAGCCACTGTTCCGCCAGACGCTTCTGTTTGTCCGGGAATGACTTGCTCTTCTCGGTACCGTCCGGACCGACGTACCGGGCGCGGTAGCGCATGCCGGTGCTGTGGCGGTCGGTCTTGACGCGGCGGGTTTTCCCGCCCTGGTCGGTCTCGATCTTGAACCAGCGATCTTGGATGTGACCTGCCATGCGGCGGTCCCTTCTCTGGGCAGAGCAGGGCAGGGGTGGGGCCGCACGGCCCCGCCCCTGCTGGTGTGGAGGTCTTCGGTTGGCTCTGGTGTCAGGCGGCCTCTTCGGCGGCCGTGCGTGTGTCCTGCCAGCGCTTGACGGCGGCGGGGTCGTATCGCACGTGCTTGCCGACGCGGAATCCGGGCGGGCCGATGCGCTTCTTGCGCCAGGCGTAGACGGTCTCTTTCGAGACTTCGAACATCTCGGCGATGTCGTCGGGGGTGAGGTAGCGATCCGGGAGTCCGGCCCGCAGTGCGGTGATGGCGGCTGCCTCTGTCATGTGGCGGTTCCTCCTACGCAGCGCGGCGGTCGGGGCGTTGGCCCCCTTCTCAGACATCCGCTACATCCGCTACATCCGCTACACAGCAGGTCAGGGGCCTGTTCCGTGTAGCGGATGCGTGGGATGTAGCGGATAGGTGCCGCTATGCGCTGCGGGCGGCGGTGGAGGCCGTAGCGGTTCCGGCGGGGATGTAGCGGATGCCGGGCAGCTCTTCCGCTACATGTGCACCAGCGCTGACCTGGGGTGTAGCGGCTGTAGCGGCTGTAGCGGACTTCTCCGGGGCCGGGGGGCAGTAGCGAAGCCAGGCGTCGGCGAGATCTTCGGCGTAGTAGCCCTTGGGCACCCCGCCGGCCGTGCGGATGGAGCGGGGCCGGATGGGCTTGTTGGCCGCGGTGACGTACTCGCCCAGCATCTTGGACAGCACGCGGGCGGTGAGCTCCTTGCCGTTGCCGTCCATGTCGCCCCAAGCGGCGTCTTCGATCGTGTGGAGGCATTCCAGGATCGCGGCGGTGGGCATGCGGTCCGCGCCGCAGAACACCTTGTCGCGCAGGTCGGTGAGCAGTTGCACGCCTACGGACGCCTTGTCGCCCTCCTTGGCCGCGGCGACCAGTTCGAGGCATGCGGCGCGGGCCCGCTCGGGCCAGTGGCCACCGGCCGCGTCGGCGATGGCGAGCAGGGGCTCCCATACGTCCGCGGGCCGGTCGCTGATGCCCGCGGGCAGCTCCGGCCACGCGTTCTCCACCTGGTCGCGCACCTGGTCGGCCCACTTGGCGAGCCGGTCCCGCAGAGCGTGTCCCTGCTTCTCGTGGATGCGCTGCCTGTAGGGCGAGATCTTCTCGTTGGGGGCGCGCTTGCGCATGCGGATGATGACCGAGCGGGTCAGGATCGTGTCCGGGAGCGAGCCGAGTCCGGCCATGGCCACGGCACAGAAGGTCTGGAACTCGGTCGCTTCCTGGTTGGAGCCGTCGCCGACGCAGCGCAGGACGCCGACGCCCCGGCGGTGTCCTGCGTTGATGAAGCCCCGCAGGGACTCGTTGTCCCCGGCCTTGGGGCCGAAGATGGTGTCTACCTCATCGAACAGGACCGTGGGCAGGTTGTCGGTGTCGCCGACGGCTCGGTACATGGCGTTGGCGGTGGCGTGCGCGGCCACGAGCCGGTTGGGTACCAGCGTCTCCACGATCTCCAGCGCGCGGGACTTGCCCGAGCCGGGCTCGGGGGATAGGAACGCGATCCTGGGGGTGGAGTCGAAGGCGCTGATGAGGTGCGCGTGGGCGTCCCACAGCGTGACGGCCACGTACGCGTGCTCGCTGGGGAAGACGTTGAAGCGCCGGTGGTGGCGCTCGACCTCATCGAGCAGGGCCGCACCATCAATCGGCTCGGGTGTGGTGGTGGAGGTCATGCGGCGGTCGCACCTTCCTGGGGAGTGCGGAGCGGGCAGGTGGTCTTGTGGGCTTCGTGGTCGGAGATGAGGGCGAGCACCCTGCGTCGGCCGACCGCGCTGCGGTCGCGTCCGCACGCGCATTTCGAGGTGGCGGTGGGGGTGGCTCGCCGGTCCGGCGGGGCGGTGATGTGGAGCCACGCGACGGGGTACCGGCCGTCGCCCTTCTGCTCGTCAGAGCGAAGAGCAGAAGGGACGGCCTTACGGCCGACGACTTTCGGCGCGCTACGGCCGGATGCGGCCGGGGCCGGTTCGGCGGTGCACGGTCCCGTCGTGCTGTGAGGCTGGCCTTCCAAGGAGGGATGGGATCGGGCGCTCATGCCGCATCCCGGGGCCGCGCCTTACGGATGGAGCTGTCCAGAGCGCTGCGGATCGTGGCGCGGCACTCGGCCGCGGTGAGTCCCCCCGTCTCTCCCGCCCCTTGGAATGCCTCCTCCACCACGTGCCGGGGGATGTCGCCCCACGCGACGAAGCGCCCCACCTTGAAGGCACACCGGTTGAGAGTGGTGTTGCGCTGCTTGTCCGGCGCCGTGATGACCACGGCACACTCCTGCTCCAGCGCGGCCAGGGCTGCACGGCCCCCGTTGACCGCCGGGAGCTTGAGCGGCCCGGCAGGACGGGCGGGAGCCGGTTGGAGCAGCCGCAGCAGCCACGCGGGCAACGGGGCGACCACAGAGCCGTCTGTGGCCTCATACGGTCCGGCAGGGATGACGCTGCCCGCGGCGACCACGTACCCGCCCCAGGCACGGGTATCGACCAGAGGCGCGATGGTGCCTGCGGTATTGGTCAGCCGGACGCCGGGCGGCGCGGTGAAGTACAGGTGTGTTCCACCGCTCGCGGTCCGGGTGCGGTAGGTGGTGGGCACGGCGTGTCCGGCGCGCTCGCAGAGCGCCGCAAAAGTCGTCGCGCCGCAAGGCGCGTCCGAACTGCTCTTGTCCTTGGGCACGTCGAGGTCGACCACGACCAGCCCGGACGGGCCGGTGGCGATGCCGACGTTGAACGGAGCGCGCGACCATGCGGCGCGGATGCGGCCGGGGTCGGTGGTAGCGCGCTGTTCCCACTTGCGGTGACCGGCGGCGCACTCACCGGTGCGGGCGCAGGCCGCCTCACCGTGCAGGACCGGGCGCTTGGTGCCGGCGCGGAGCGGGAAGACACGCCAACCGCGCTCGGCAGCGTCCAGGGCCGCACGAAGCAGCGCGGAGCGGGCTTCATGGGTCATGCTGGATACCTCCAACAGGTCTGTTGTGGACTGGTTGGCCGGGGCGACCGCGTGTCTTTGGCGAGAGGTGCGGTCGCCCCGGGCGTGGTCAGAAGGGCGGTTCGTCGCTGTAGCCGGGCCGGTTGCGGCGGCGGAAGCGGCCGGTGTCGGCCCACTTCGGCAGCCGCAGCCTCACCAGCGGCAGGAACGGCGCACAGTCGCAGCCCTCGAAGTCCGGCTCTTCGGGGTCGCAGGCGCTGCCGGTCATCACCCAGCCGTCACCCCCGCAGGTGAGGCAGCCGGGGTCCGGCAGCCGGTGAACGCCGACCATGGGCCGTGGCCCGATAGGGCGCTTGCCGATCGGGTGAGAGAACCACGCCACGTGGTAGCGGATCTCCAGCCGTCGGCGGGCCAGGGAACGGCGGATCATGCGGTTCGCCCTTCAAGGTGTGCCGGATCCGGCACGAGGCTGACGGTGTGGATGTCGGTGAATCCCTCGGCGGCCAACTGCTCGGCTGTGGGGGTCATCTGGTGCAGCTCGCGCAGCACGTGCTGCGGGACCTGGCGGGCACGGTTGGTGTTGCGTGCATGGCAGATGTCCAGCGGCAGATCGAAGAGGATGGCCACGGCGGGGCGCTGGTAGTAGCGGGCGCGGGCGAGGAGTCCGGCGCGGACGTGGGGCAGCACGTTGGTGCTGTCCACGACGGTGGTCAGGCCGCGTGCGAGCCGGGCCTCCAGTAGGAGGTTTTGGATCTGGGCTGCGGTGGGGGTGGCGGACTGGTCGGCGGCGTCGTCGGTCGCCATCTGGCGGTAGTCGTCCAGGCACAGACGGCCGGTGGGGAAGTGACGGCGGGCGTAGGTGGTTTTGCCCGCTCCAGGGGGGCCGACCAGGGCGATGAGGCTTCCTGAGAGGTGCGGAGCTTCCATGTGACTGGCGTTCCTCACTTCTTGGAGTGGAAGAGCTTGAGGGTGATGCCGCCGACGCCGATGGGTCCGGCGGTGGCGCCGGCGATGGCGGTTGCGGTGTGGGTGGCGACGTCGAGCAGCCAGCACAGGGCGGCGGCCAGTCCCCAGCCTCCGGCGACGACCGCTCCGGCGATGGCGAACGGGATCAGGACGCGCTGCCACGGGAAGCCGGTCGGGTCGGTGTCGTTGACGACGATGACGACCGGCTGTCCGGTGGCCTGAGCGCGCTGGAAGACGTCGGCGGGTATGTGCGGGGCCATCTGGCCGGGTGGGGTGTGCTGGCTCATTTCTGGCTCCTTCGGCGTGTACCGCGGGCCCGCGCCGACAGGTGGCGCGGGCCCGTGCGGTGGGTGGTGTGCTTGTCGTCTCTCTTGTCGTGCGGCTTGTCGTCTGGCTTGTCGCTTGTCTTGTCTTGTCGCTTGTCGCCTCGCAGGTCACAAGCCGTTCCCGGGCCTCCTGACCCGCCCCGGGGGGCCTGTTGTTCGGTGCGGGCCGACAGGCGACAAGCGATCAGTTCTCGGGGGCGTGTTGGCGGTGGACGTAGCGGGCCTTGGTGCCCTCCCCGACCCGTACGGCGGTGCCGTTGTCCACCCATGTCTTGAGCCAGCCGACGACCGTCTGACGGGTCGTGCCGTGGGCGTCGGCGAGCGCGCGGGCGATGGCGGATGCTCCGGTGCCCTCGGTGCCGGCGGCGAGCAACAGCGCGAGCGCTTCCCGCTGCGCCGGGCTGTCCTGCTCACCCCGCAGCGCGGACAGGTTCAGCCCACCCCGATCAGCCGGGGGAGCGTCCGAGTCGGGGGCATTCGGGTCGGGAGCGGTGGCGAACTGGGCATCGATCTCGGCACGGAAACGGCGCAGCACCTCGTCTTCCGGCGAGTCCTGCCCGCTGTCCTGCTCGCCTTGCAGCGCGGACAACTTCAGCCCCGGCCCGGCAGGAGCGTTGTCGGCGCCCTCGTCGGTGCGGGGGGTGTGGTCGCGCATCCATCCGATCCGGTCGGCGTCCCAGCGGCGGGTGTAGGCGGGCCCGGCAGCCTTGGCGGACAGCTTGTCCAGGACGGGGTGCCGGTCGGATGTGGCGGCGATGATCTCCCGGATTTGGTTCGGCAGGACGCGCCAGGTCTTGAACAGCGCGGCCGGGGACTCCGGGGTGCCCATGAATCCTGAGCCCTTGTAGGGGGCTTGGTCCACGCGCAGGCCGCGGGTGCCGGGGAACATCTTGCTCAGGTCCATGCCCTCGGTCTCGCCGCCGGTGAGGGCGACGCGGACCTTGGCTTCCCGGCGGATCATCAGGTTGCCCAGGACGCTGCTGGTGGCTCCGAGCGCGGTCAGCACGGTGCGAAGGCCCATGGCGCGGGCGATCCGGATGACTTCCAGGATCTTCTCGCCGAGCTTGCGCATCTGCCGGTCGGTGCTGGCCAGGATCTCCGCGCCCTCATCGATGACGAGCATGATCTGAGGGATGGCCGGGCTGATCGGCAGCAGGTCCGTGTTCGCCTTGGCGAGCAGGTCCTGGTAGCCCATCTTGCGCTGCTTGGCGACCCGTACCGCCGCGTCCAGCATGGTCACGGCTTCGTCGTAGGTACCGGCGAGCCAGTCCACACCCGGCCGGACCGGCTTGCCCTCCGGGGTGTGGATCTCGCCGTTGAGTGCGGGCAGGACCCAGGGCAGGCCCGCCGAGCCGGCGTTGAGGTCGATCACCCACGTGAGCATGTCTTCGGCGCGGGCGAATCCGGCGAGGATCGCGTGAACCATGTTGGTCTTGCCCGATCCGGTCGGGCCGACGACCAGCGCGCACTGTTCGCGCAGGTACGCGCGGATCTGGTCGGCGTTGGTCCGGTAGCCCCACGGGATGCCCGTCATCACCGACAGCGGCCCGTAGTCGGCTGGGTAGGTGCGTTCCTCTTCCAGGACGTTGACGGTGGTGACGTCCATGATGGTCCGGCCCTGGTGGATGCCGGGGGCGGCGGTGGCGGTGCAGCCGTGCGGCAGCCGGGCATCAGCGGAGAGCTGCACGGAGTACTGGGCGATGCGGTCGTAGGTGATGCCGCCCTGCGGTTCCAGGTCCAGGGAGTACCCGGCCCCGGTCTCCCACTTCTCCACGCCGAGCACGCGCACGGTGATGTTGCAGATCCGCCGGATCCGCTCCACCCATTCCGCGGCGATCTCCCGGCGCTCTGCGGAGAGTTCTTGGGCGATCTGGCGCTGCTCGGCCGCGATGGCTTCCTCCTCACGGGCCTCCTCGAACAGGGCGGTGGACCGTGCGGCAGCGCCGATCCCGACCCCGATCGTGGCCAGCGACCCCAGGGCGGCCCAGGTCAGCGGGCCGTGGGTCATGGCCCACGTGGTCCACCCGGCCCCGACGAGCCAGGAGGCGGCGCGGGTGGCCAGGGTGCGGCCGGCGTTGCGCACGCGCAGCCCGACGACGGTGTGGCCGAGGGCGCCGGCGGCTCCGACCGCGAGTGCCCAGGTGGGTGGCATGGAGGTGGCGGCGCCGGTGGTGGCGACGGCGAAGGCTCCGGTGGTCGCGGACAGGGCGCCGGTCACGGGTCCGTGACCGGCAGCCCAGTCCAGCACCGGGCCACTGCGCTGCTGTTTGGCGGTGGCGGTGCTGCTCATCTTTAGACGTTCCAGCCCTTCTCTGCCTGGTGGCCGTTGCGGGGGTCCTCGTGGCGGGCGATGTCCTGTGCGTGGACCTGCCGGAACAGCGGGCCCATGTCCTCGGCGACGGCGACGGTGCTCATCAGGGCGCCGAAGATGTCGTTGAAGCCGGACGCGACCTCCTTCTCCAGCGGGAACTCGCCATCGGAGCGCTCGGCGAGGATCTTCATCACGTTCGCCACGCTGGTCAGCGCGGCCGGGAGCCCCTCGACCATGGCCAGGATCTCCATGGCGTTGTCGGGGTCGTAGGAGTGGGCGGCCTGCTCCATCTCGGCCGCGGTCTCTTCGAACTGGAAACCGGACACGTGCTCTCCTTCACTCACCTGGGTCTGGGGTGTGGTGCCGGTGGGAACCTTGGCCGCGGGCCGCTCCACGCTGTCCGCGACGTCTTCCGTGCCGTCCTCGGTGGCCTCCGCGTCGGCGGCGTCCTCCTGCTCGCGCAGGTTCTGACGGGTGGTCTCGTCCCGTGCGACGCGCTGCTCGGTGGCCGTGCGGACCATCCGCCAGTACAGGCGGCGACCGGGGTACATCAACCACGGGATATCGAACTTGCGGCCGAGCGGGGTGGTCAGGCAGCCCAGCAGACCCACCGGCAGGGCGAGCAGGGCCGCCATCAGGCGACGCCCGTGGAAGCGGGCCGCGGACCGCCGCAACGCCCGTCGGGCAGCCTTCCGGGCCGGGGCCTTACGGACTGCCGCCCGCTGCGCCGCCACATCGGCGCCGGTCTTGGCATCCCGCCGGGCGCGGTGCTTGGCGATGGCCGCATCCCGCGCGGCACGAGCCTTACGGACGGCACCGCCCAGCAGGCCACCGCCGGAACTCCCGCGCTTGCCCAGCCGGTTGTTGCCGGCGGCGGCTTTGGCGTTGCGGCGGGCGTCGGCGACCGCGCGGCGGGCCGCGGTGGTCTGCGCCCGCTGGTCCCCGCGGGATCCGGCCGCGGCCTGCTGCGAGGCCCGCAGACCCCGTATCTGCCCGACCCTGCCAGCGCTCTTCCCCGCGCTGCCGGATGCGTGCTGGGACGCGCCGTGTCCGGCCTTGCCCAGGGTCTTGCCGCTGGTGGACGCGCCACCGTGGCGTGCGGCGGGGCGGTTGCCGGATCGGTGCCGCCCCGGCATAGCGCCCGTGCGGCCCGTACGAGAGCCACCCGGACGGCTCCCCATCCGGCCACCGCCGAACGTGCCGCTACGGTGCAGGCCCGCAGTGCGGGCAGCGCTACGGCCGGCGGCGCGGGCGGCGGTCCGCCGGGCGGTCCGGCGGGGGTTGGGTTTGCGGGAGCGGGCGGCGGCCACGGTGGCCAGGACGACGGCGCCGGTGGCGGCGACCATGGCGCCGACCGGTCCGCCGACCAGGCCGGCGGACGCGACCGCGCCGATCGTGGTGTTCGCGCTGGCCGTAGCCAGCGGCACCACGGGCCACCCGCCCGGGGTGTGCTCCACCCCGGACGCAGCGGCGGGGGCCGGGGTGGGTGTCGGCTCGGGTGGTTTCTCGACCGGCGGCGCGGTAGCGGTCTGGGGGGCTGCTACCGCTTCGGTGCTGGTGTCGGTCATGCTGACAGCACTCCTTGTCTGAAGGGAGCGCAGAGCCCGGACGCACGCTTTGGCCGGCCGCGTCCGGGCGACTGCTGAAACAGGGATGGCGCAGGACTACTGGTGACGCGGGTGGGCGGCGGCGATCTCCTGCCACCGGCGGGACTCGCAGCGCTGGCGCCGGTCAGCCGGACCATGAAGTCGCAGCCGCGGTCCGGGCAGCGGTGCGTGACCGCGCGGGAGACGCCCGTGAGCTGGTGGATGGTGTCGCGGAAGGCCAGTCGGGTTGGTCAGGCGGCGCGCTGTTCCTCGGGGAAGGCGCAGGTCACACACAGGCCGAGCGAGGTCGGGATGCAGTACCCGGCATCGGTCCGGCAGGCGGGGCAGGTGCGGCGGGCGAGCATTGCCGCGGCGAGCGCCGCGGACTTCGCGGCCGTCATCGGCCGCACCTGCTTGGCCTGGTCCAGCCGGTACAGGAACGCGATCTGCGTCCCCCCGGCGCGGCGGTTGGCGCGCATGATCTGTGCCTGTATCGGCTGCCCGCCGGGACGCAGCCCGCGGGCGCGTAACTGGCGCCTGGTGGCCAGCCCGTCGGGGGCGAGGCGCCAGGGGAAGGTGGGGATGCCGTAGCGGGCGCCGGTGGGGTCGTAGCACTTGCCGAATGCCGGGGACATCAGACCGCCACCGGCTCACGCGCGTGGTCGTGGTCGGTGGTCTCGGGGCCGGCTGCCTGGTCCCGAAGGCGCTGGTAGATCTTGTGGACGTAGGAGGTGGAACGGGTGGATTTCCGTGCCGCCTCGGTGATCGTCTCCCCCATCACCCAGCACGTACGGATGACGTTCAACGCCTCATCCGCGGGCAGCTTCTCCGTCTCCGCGGCCTCGTCCTCGGCCGAGGTGGAAGCCTGGGGGATGGTGAGCTCATACACCCGGCGGTCACCGCAGATGACCAGCGGCGACGGCTCCACGGCCGCCGGGACCGGCACGGGAGCCGGGGCCGGGGCGGGCGGTGCGGGGACCGGGGTGGACACCGGGGGGACAGGGGTGGATTCCACCGGGGCGTCCACCGCTTCCACCTCAGCGCGCAGTTCGGCGATCTTGTCGAGGATCGCGCGCCGGTAGTGGGTGATCGCTTCGGCGAGAACGATCAGGAGGACAGGGGGGATGGAGTGGAGGACCAGCCCCGCCGGATCCACCTGCCGGGGAACGCCGAACGCCGCCCCTTCCGGCCACAGCGAGCCCCAGCAGTTCATGACCCAGGTGCCCAGACCGGCGAACCAGCGCAGCACCGAGGCCCAGCCGGAGGGGTTCACGCCGTACTCCGACAACCGGCCGTCCACGATCAGAACGGCCCCGAGCGCGACCGCGACCATGGGGTCCAGCAGCCAGGCGATCCAGGGCGAGACTTCGTGCTGGATGGCGAACATCGTGACGTTGGTCGCGGTGAACGCGAGCGCCACCACGGCCACCAGCACCAGGACCGTCGTCAGCCCCGACTGGAGCCGGTTCAACGCGTCGATCTGGACGCGCGGCGGGAGGGACCTGCCGTTCATACCGGGGCCCCCTTGCCTTCCCAGGGGGTGTAGGTGACCGGCTCGTCGGCGATCCAACGGTCCAGAAGCTCGGCAGCCCTCGCGATGTCGTGGTCCTGCTCCAGGACACAGGCCAGGATGATCCGCGCATGGGCCGCTCGGCTGATCAGAAGCGCGCGGTGTTCCCGTTCGGCTTCATCGGTGATGTCCGGCAGGGGCAGGTCCAGCGCGTCATGCACGGCCCGCAGCAGCGCCGTAACGGCGTCCGCCTCAGCGGGGGCCGCCTTGGGGGTGATGGGCTCGCTCACAGCGCACCCCCGATCGCGATACCGGCCGCGATCACCAGCGGGATGGCCGCGTACCGGATCAGGTCGACCGCGGTCTGAAGCCGCTCGAACTTCGCGACCGCGATCCGGGAGAGCGTCACGATGGCCGCCGGGCGGCGGTCCTGGCGCATGTCCGCCCGCAGCTCCTCGGCCGTCAGACCAGCCCAGTAGGGGAACGAGCAGTGATCGGTCCCACCGAGGCGGGGGCGGACCGCGGCCAGCAGCACGCCGACCGAGGCCAGCAGCAGCACAACCGCCACCCCGCCGACCACCACCGCGACGACCGGGAGGGACAGCCCGGTCCCGGCGGTCCACAGACCGGCCATGACCGCGCCATCGAACGCCAGCAGTAAAGCGACCTTGTTGTCGGTCCGGGCCATCTCGGCCTTGACGTCCGCATACGCAACCGTCAGGTTCGCATCCTCCCGCGCATCCACCGCGGCGGTGGCGGTCGACGTCACAGGGGCGCTCACGCTCCCACCCCCGGCACGTTCATCGCGGCGGCGCGGTTCGAGAGTTCCCGCCGGGCGGCCAGCACTCGGCGACGGGCCCGGCGGATACGGCGCGCGTCCAGCTCGGAGACCGGCCGGTCAAGCGTCGTGATCTGCACGTCCAGCAGCTCGACTTCGGCTGTGATGAGCGGCATCTCAAGCTCGATGGCGTCCAGCTCCGCGGCGCTCGGCTCGCGGTCGGACAGGTTGGCCGTAACAGCGGCGTGAAGTGCACCGATGGACTTCATAGGTCGTGGTTCCTTCCAAGGTGGAACGGCCTAGAACAGCGGCCCCGGTGTTCGAGCACCGGGGCCGCGCGCCGTTCATGGGTGGAGTGCCCCGGGCCGGATTCGATCCGGCGCCCTTCACGGCGAGATGCCGGGGCTGGTCATGCGTCAGTGATGGCTGGCGCCATCGGTGGGCCAGATGACGGCGCGGACAGCGCCCTTGACCCGGTCGTCCTGGTGCCAGGTGAACTGGGCATGCAGGTGGGTCGCTCCGTCGCTGTCGGTGCGCTCGGGCCAGCGCCTCGCCCCCAGGTAGTCAGCCCAGGCGTCGAACGCGGCCCGCTGCTCAGCCGGGGTGCACGTCAGTCCGTGCGCGTCGCCGACCAGAGCACCAGTGGTCGCGATGATCCACTGAAGCGCCGGCAGTCCTTCCTGATGGCCGTGGGCGAGCATCGTCGTCAGCCCACGGACCGCCTCACGCTGCCAGCGGTACTCGTACGCGGCAGTGATCTCGCGGGCGGTCATCAGCGGCCACCCCGAGCCTGCGCGTCCCGCTCGCTGCGCCGGTTGGCCTCGGCTGCTTTGCGGGCCAGGTCCTCCCGCTCGGCCTCTGTCAGACTGGTGATCACAGGTTCCTCCACTCCAGGTGCCTGTACAGCGGGCCCCGGGGCGCAACCCGGGGCCCGCGCTGGTGTCGACCACTCCCTACGAGCAGCCACGGCCACCGGCGCGCACCATGCAGGCGAGCGCCGGTGACGGTGGTTCCTGGTAGAGCAGGCTTCACCGGCCCGCCGTTGCCACGGCTGACCGGTCCCGAGCCCGGATCGGGCGCGCCATCGTCTCTGCTCTGGCGCGACAACAGGGCAGCTCACCCGGATGACCGCCCGCCGCAAGACGAGCGTTCTACAGAGCCGAAATGCCGTACGTGCCACGCCGACGCGTGGCACCGCTGCCGACGGTCCTCACCCGGCCGTCACGGGAACGGGGACTCTCACCCCATCTCGATTCACTGTTCAGTTCTCAAAGAACGTCGCGGCTTCCTTTCGGCCGCCTTCACGCGCTGCCGTCCGGGCCTGGTTGAGCAGGTCAAACACGAGCGGATCCCCTTTCGGGGCCCCTCTGCGCCCCATCTGGTGCGCACCAGAAGACTTGCATCTGGTGCGCACCAGATGCAAGCCCCGAGATGCTGAAACTTCGGAACTCGCCATCTGTGCGCACCTCCAGGGAAGCGGTGTGGCCAACATTCGTGTAGCCAACAACGATTCACGCGAGCACTGTTAAGGCGTGGGTTAACCCCTGTGGACCTGCGGCGATATGAGGCATCCTGCTGTTGGAGGCGCCGAACTGATCTGGGGAGAGCGGTCCGTGTGAACGAGACCTTGAAGCTGGCGCGATTGCGGCGCGAGTGGTCGCAAGAACGACTCGTGCGCGAGATCGAGCGGCACGCGAAACAGCACCTGCTCGACGTGGCGTCGACGGCGAGCCTGCGGGTCTACGTGTCGGAGTGGGAGAACGGCAAGCGCACCATCTCGGCTCGGTATGCCACGATCCTCCGGGCGCTGCTCGGCCTCACTGACGGCGAGTTGCGCGGGACGGACGAGTCCGCTGTGTCGCTGCCCACGGCGGGAGGCTATGACGAGCTGGTCAGCCGTATTGACTCGGCGCGGACCATCGGCCTCGACATGGTGCAGCCCTTCATGGAGCAGACCGAGCTACTGCGGACCTTCGATCGTCAGATGGGCGCTGCGAGCCTGGTTGACCAGATGACAGGGCACCTTGCGAGGCTGGAAGACGCGCTCACGTTCGCGGTCCTCCCGGAAACGCGTCGCCCTGTGGCGCGGGCCCTCGCGGGCGCGGCCACGCTCGCCGCTTGGCAGGCGCTGGACGTGGGCGCGGTCGAACGAGCTTGGCGCCACTACGAGCTGGGCAAGCGGGCCGCCCAGGAGGCGGAAGAGCCGATGTACCTCGTGCACGCCATGGCGGAGCAAGCGAACGTGTTGCTCGACGCGGGACGGCCCGAACTCGCGGTGAGCGTCGTGCAGAACGCGCAGCGCGAGGCCAAGGGGCGGGTGTCGCCTCGACTGCAAGCATGGCTGCATGCCGCCGAGGCGGAGGTGTACGCACACACAGGGCAGCCCGACGAGTGCCGGCGGGCACTCGACAGGGCCGCAACCGCTCTGCCCGGAGGGGCGGAGGATCGCGACCCTGACATGTTGAGCATCTTCCTGAATGCCGGGCATCTCACCCGATGGCGCGGAAACCTGCTCGCCCTGGTTGGCGATGGCGAGGCGGTGGACAGCCTCTATCAAGCGCTTGACGTGATGGATCCGACTTTTGTACGCGCTTCGGCTGGTGTTCGGTGCGACCTGGCGCAAGCCCATCTCGCTCGGGGGGAATTCGACCAGGCGCAGGAGCATCTACGCGAAGCGCGGCTGTTGGCGGGCCGCACGGGGTCCGTGCGGCGCCGCCGTCGAATTGAACAGCTCACGCAGAGGCTGTAGAGCTGTTATCTCCTCGTGTCGCGAGGATATGAAGGAGGGCAACGAGGGTGCCCGATCCCATGAGGTCGCCGCGCGCCATGAGCTTCGGGATATCGGCTATCGGAACCCATTCGACATGTCCGGCTTCCTCAATGTCGGTGGGGTCCCCGATGCGTTGCGCGCCTCGCCCGACAAAGATTGCGTGCGGTGAATCCACCATGCCGACCATAGGCTGATAGGTGACGACGTGCTCAAGTGAGTCCGGCCGCCATCCAGTCTCTTCTTCGACTTCCCGCAGCGCCGTACGCTGGGCATCTTCCCCCGCATCCACGATGCCGCCCGGGAGCTCCCACCCCCATTCCTGCGGCACGAAGCGGTATCGCCAGAGCATCAGTACGCGGTCCTGGTCGTCTAGCACTGCCGCGATCGCGACGTGTTGAAGCCGCACGACGTGATGTTCGAAGCGTTCCACTCCCGGTGGCTCAACGTCCACCAAGTCGAGTTTCACCCAGCGGTTGTCATAGATGGTGCGTTCGCCGTGGATTTGCCAGGGCTCCAGTCCTTCCGGATTGCTGACACTCACCGCGTCGTTCGAATGGTTAGAACGCACAAAGTAGGAACTGCGTCCCCGGACTCCCAGGACTTTCTCTGTGACGAGTCGAGCCAGCACCGCACGCAGCGCAGTGCGTCCTATTTCGAGGTCATCAACGAGGGTGCGTTCCGACGGAAGCTTGTCGCCCGGCGACAGCTTCCCGGACGCGATCCATTCCCGGATCGTGCTGTACGCCCGCGCGGACTTAGGCCCCATCCCTTGAGCACACTCCCAATTCGTTTACTGGCGCGTACCAACGTCCTGACCAGGCTACGGCAGTGGTGACCACAGCGGGTGCGCTCCACTCTCCGGGCCGCCTGTGGGCCGTCCGGGGTCGACCAACGACGACCAACGACGACCAACAACGACCGGAGCGGCGAGCGCACCCGCGAGGTGTCATCACAGCTAGATCCAGGTATCCAGCCACATCCGGGCGCGCCAGGCGTCCATCGGCATCGTCTGGCCCGTGTACAGCGGGAAGAAGTAGATGAAGTTCCAGATGATCAGCAGGACGAGCGCGCCCGAGCCGACCGCCCCGATCACCCGGCGGGTCTCGCTCGCGCCCGGTGGCCCCAGCAGCGCGCCGATCATCATCGCCACCCCGAGGCACAGGAAGGGCACGAAGACGACGGCGTAGAAGGAGAAGATCGTCCGGTCCTGGTAGAGGAACCACGGCAGATAGCCCGCGGCGATTCCGCACAGGATCGCGCCCGCCCGCCAGTCGCGCCGCAGCGCCCACCGGAACAGCAGGTACAGCAGCGCGAAACAGCCCGCCCACCACAGCAGCGGGGTGCCGATGGCCAGCACCTCGCGGGCGCACTTCTCGGCGGCGTCCTTGGGGCAGCCCTCCTGGCCGGCCCGCGGGGACTCGTAGAAGTACGAGACCGGGCGGGACTGGACCATCCAGCTCCACGGATTGGACTGGTAGACATGCGGCGAGTCCAGGTTGACGTGGAACTTGTAGACCTCGGACTCGTAGTGCCACAGGCTGCGCAGCGGGTTGAGCAGCCAGTCGAAGGTGCCGCCGGTGCCGTAGCCGCCGCCGCCGTCGGACTTGCCGGACTCGGCCCAGTGGCGGAAGTAGCCGCTGTGCCGCCAGCCGCGCCCCTCGTCGTAGCTGCCGCTCGAGGTGAACCAGCCCGACCAGGAGGCGATGTACGTGAGGATCGCCACAGGCACCAGTGAGACGAACGCCCAGCCCAGATCGCGCCGCAGCACCGCCCGGTAGGGGCGGAGGGCGCCCGCGGTGCGGCGGCTGCCCACGTCCCACAGGACGGTCATCAGGCCGAAGGCCGCCAGTACGTACAGCCCGTTCCACTTGGTGCCGATGGCCAGGCCCAGCAGCACCCCGGCCGCGATCCGCCACGGCCGCGCGCCCAGCTTCAGGCCCCGGGCGACCGCCGGGTCCGGCCGCGCCACGCCGTCCTCACCGGCCGGCAGCGCCGCCGCCAGCCTGGCGCGCGCCCGGTCCCGGTCGACGAGCAGACAGCCGAAGGCGGCCAGCACGAAGAACATCACGACCAGGTCGAGCAGCGCCGTGCGGCTCATCACGTAGTGCAGCCCGTCCACGGCCATCAGCGCGCCCGCGAGGCAGCCGAGGAACGTCGACCGGAACAGCCGCCGCCCGATCCGGCACAGCATCAGCACCGACAGGGTGCCGAGCACCGCGACCATGAACCGCCAGCCGAACGGATGCAGCCCGAAGAACTGCTCGCCGAGCCCGATGACCCACTTGCCCACCGGCGGGTGCACCACATACGAGGCCGCGTCGCTGAGCGGGATGTGCTGCGGGGCGTCGAGAATCCGGTCGTTGGCGGATTTCGGCCACGTGCCCTCGTAGCCGTACTCCCAGATCGACCAGGCGTCCTTGGCGTAGTACGTCTCGTCGAATATGACGTTGTCCGGGCTGCCCAGATGCCAGAAGCGGGTCAGCCCGGCGCACAGCGCGACCAGCAGCGGACCGCCCCAGCCGCTCCAGCGGGCGATTCTGGCCGCCGCCGAGGGGGTCGCGCCGAGGATCTCCCAGAGCCGGGTGCCCGGCTCCGCGTACGGCGGGACCAGCCGCTCCCGTACGCCGGGCCTGGTCTGGCCCGCGTATCCGAAACGGCGCAGCCGGCGCTGCCAGGCCGGCGGCTGGTGGCCGGTGGCTTTGCCCGGCTGGGCGTGGGTCGCGGTGTCACTGCTCACCGGGCCATCGTAGGGAAGCGGTCTGTGAGTGTGGCGGGGAAAGGTGGCGAACGGGGATTCGTGCCCGGGGCGGCGGCCTCGGGGCGGAGCCTGCGGCCGCCTGGGGGCCGGGCCCGTGGCTGGTCCCGGCCGACGCCGTGGCTGGTCCGGGCCGAGCCCGCGGCCGGTCCCGGGCGACGCCGCGGCCGGGCGCGGGGCCCGCCGCGCCCGGCTGCGAGGATGGGGGCGTGACTGGAACGCTCGTACTGGCAGGGACCCCCATCGGCGACACGGCGGACGCGCCCCCGAGGCTGGCCGCCGAACTCGTGGCCGCCGATGTGATCGCCGCCGAGGACACCCGGCGGCTGCGCCGCCTCACCCAGGCCCTGGACGTGCGCCCGGACGCCCGGGTGGTGTCCTACTTCGAGGGCAACGAGTCGGCCCGCACGCCCGAGCTGGTCGAGTCGCTGGCCGGCGGCGCCCGGGTGCTGCTGGTCACCGACGCGGGCATGCCGTCGGTCTCCGACCCCGGCTACCGGCTGGTGGCCGCCGCTGTGGAGCGCGGGATCACCGTGACCGCCGTGCCCGGCCCGTCCGCGGTGCTCACCGCGCTGGCCGTGTCCGGGCTGCCGGTGGACCGCTTCTGCTTCGAGGGGTTCCCGCCGCGCAAGGCGGGGGAGCGGCTGACGCGGCTGCGCGAGGTCGCCGACGAGCGCCGCACCCTGGTCTGGTTCGAGGCCCCGCACCGGCTGGACGACACGCTCGCGGCCATGGCCGAGGTGTTCGGCCCGGACCGCCGCGCCGCGGTGTGCCGGGAGCTGACCAAGACCTACGAGGAGGTGCGGCGCGGTCCCCTGGCCGAGCTGGCCGCCTGGGCGGCGGAGGGCGTGCGCGGCGAGATCACCATCGTGGTCGAGGGCGCCCCGGAGCCCGGCCCCGAGGAGGCGGGCCCCGCCGAGCTGGCCCGCCGGGTCGCGGTGCGCGAGGAAGCCGGTGAGCGCCGTAAGGAGGCCATCGCGGCGGTGGCGCAGGAGGCCGGGGTGCCCAAACGGCAGGTGTTCGACGCGGTCGTGGCGGCGAAGAACGCCGCCGGAAGCACGCCACGCGAAGGTAAAGCCCCGTAGCGAAAAGCAAAGCTCAGGTTAGTAGCCGGGCAGTTGCTCGCCAGTTTCTCCATCGCCGTTGCCAAATCTCGCTCAAAGAGAGGGAAGAGCCCGTGCGGTGGCGCCGGGAAAGGCGTCCACTGGTTGTGGAAGACCTGGGGCGATCCCATCCCGGAAGACTTGTCCTGTGTGACAAGAGGAGCTGCCATGAGCGATATAGCGGGAACCTCGAGCGGTGCTCATCCGATAGCCGCCCGCACCACCTCCGATCAGTCCGGCGAGGTGGCCCACGAGGCGTACGCCTTCGCCTGCATGAAGTGCGGGCACGGCTGGGAGCGGTCGTACGACATCGAACACCACGTGGACGGCGAGGGCCGCGCCTTCGTCGTCTACTTCACCGGCGGCCGGCGCGTCCCGTCCCCGCTGACGAGCCCCGACTGCGTCAACTGCGGTGCGCATCTGGTGCGGATCATGCGCTCGGGTCAGGTCTCCTCCGTCCTGGAGAGTGCGCGGCGCGGGAGGCCGCACACCACCCGGGACCGGGAGGACGGCACCGGCGCGCCGGAGACCGAGGCGGACGCCGCGCCGGACCGCGCACCGGAAAACGAGGATCCCGCGCGACGTCGTGGGCACCATTGGCACCTTCCGAATCTGCTGCATCCCTTTCAGCACCACCGCGACTGAGTACGATCCGGTTCATATGAGCTGTTTCACCTGACCGGGTTCCTGTGAGCCGGGTCATATGAGCCAGCCACGGGTCAACTGAGCGGCGGACGTGATTCACCGCACATTCACCGGGATTCATAGAATCGCGTCCATGGCGAAAACAGCATCGACCCCCGGCGGCAGTGGCAAGGCGAGTGGCGCGCAAAAGGAAAAGGACGCGCCCCCGCCGCCGCCGGAGCCCCTGCGGGTCCCGGTCGCCGATTCCCACACCCACCTGGACATGCAGTCGGGCACCGTCGAGGAGGCACTGGCCAAGGCCGCCTCGGTCGGCGTGACGACCGTCGTCCAGGTGGGCTGTGATCTCGCCGGGTCCCGGTGGGCGGCCGAGACCGCGGCGGCGCACGAGAGCGTCTGGGCCACGGTGGCCCTGCACCCCAACGAGGCGCCGCGCATCGTCCTCGGCGACCCCGACGGCTGGTCCCGGCAGGGGGCCAGGGAGCCCGGCGGCGACGCCGCCCTGGACGCGGCGCTCGACCGGATAGCGGCCCTCGCCGCGCTGCCCCAGGTGCGGGGCGTGGGCGAGACCGGCCTGGACTACTTCCGCACCGGCCCGGAGGGCATGGCCGCCCAGGAGCGCTCGTTCCGCCGCCACATCGCCATCGCCAAGGAGCACGGCAAGGCGCTGGTCATCCATGACCGGGAGGCCCACGACGACGTCCTGCGGGTGCTCGCCGAGGAGGGCGCGCCCGACACCGTCGTCTTCCACTGCTACTCCGGTGACGCGGCCATGGCGAAGATCTGCGCCGAGCGCGGCTACCACATGTCGTTCGCGGGCAACATCACCTTCAAGAACGCCCAGCCGCTGCGCGACGCCCTCGCCGTCGCCCCGCTCGACCTCGTCCTCGTCGAGACCGACGCGCCGTTCCTGACCCCCGTCCCCTACCGCGGACGGCCCAACGCTCCGTATCTGATTCCGCTCACCCTGCGGGCCATGGCGGAGGTCAAGGGCGTCCCCGCGGACACCCTGGCGACCGCCGTAGCGGCCAATACGGCACGCGTCTTCGGCTATTGAGGGGCGGTGGCGATCCGATGAGGGGCGGTGGCGATCCGAGGCCGGTGATCACACTGCGTGATGATCTTCCTTTGGAGAGTCACCCCCACTCCGCTACAGTCCCGGACCCAACGCCCTGACCAGTGGACTTGTGGAGTGTTACCGGAGTGTTGTCGTGAGCCGTAGGGCCAGCCACCGCGTCCCGGGCGGCCGTGCCGCCGCCCGCCGAGCCGCCCGGCGCGGCGCCACCGGCCGGACCGATCCGATGCGCCGGCTGCTGCCGCAGGCGATGGTGGTCGCCGCCCTGGCCGGCGGCACCTCCGCCTTTGTCGCCCAGGACAAGGCCGTAAGACTCAGCGTCGACGGCGACGCGCGCACATTGCACACCTACGCCGACGACGTGGGCGAGCTGCTGGCGGACCAGGACGTCCGCGTCGGCGCGCACGACATCGTCGCCCCCGCGCCCGGGGAGCGGCTCGGCGACGGCGACGAGATCGCCGTCCGCTACGGCCGCCCCGTCACCCTCACCCTCGACGGGGAGCGCCGCCGGGTGTGGACCACCGCCCGCACGGTTGACGGCGCATTGCGCCAACTGGGCGTACGTGCCGAGGGCGCGTATCTGTCCGCCTCCCGCTCCGCCGCCATCACCAGCCGCGGGCTGCTCCTGCACGTCCGCACCGAGCGCACCGTCACCTTCCTCGCCGACGGGCGCCCCCACACCGTCCGCACCAACGCGGCCACCGTCGGCGAGGCCCTCGCCGCCGCCGGGCTCACCCTGCGCGGCCAGGACATCACCTCCGTCCCGCAGGACAGCTTCCCGCGCGACGGCCAGACGGTGACGGTGATGCGGATCACCGGCGGCAAGGAGGTCCGGGACCATCCGGTGCCCTTCACCACCGTCCGCCGCGCCGACCCCACCCTCCCCAAGGGCACCGAGCTGGTGGCCCGGCCCGGCGAACCGGGCACCCTGCGCGTCACCTTCCGGGTGCGCAGCGTCAACGGCGTACGGCAGCGGCCGCGGAAGATCGGCAGCGAGATCGTCAAGGCGCCCGTGGCCCGGATCGTCCGGGTCGGCACCATGACCGTGCCCGCCGGCGTCGGCGGCCCGGCGGACGGGCTCAACTGGCGGGCGATGGCCCGCTGCGAATCGGGCGGCCGGCCCGACGCGGTCGACGGCTCCGGCCGCTACGGCGGCCTCTACCAGCTCGACCAGGGCACCTGGCACGCCCTCGGCGGCCACGGCCGCCCCCAGGACGCGCCCCCGTCCGAGCAGACCTACCGCGCGAAGAAGCTCTACCAGCAACGCGGCAGCAGCCCCTGGCCCAGCTGCGGCTCAAAGCTGCACCGGTGACGGGGCTCGGTTCGCCTCCGGGTGCCCCGGAGGCGAACCGAGCCCCGGAAAGGGGGGCCCGAAAGGGGGCCTAAACTTCCTGGGTGAGCTCCACCGACTCCGACGTTCTGCTCGGACCCGCCGACATCCGCGAACTCGCGGCGCGGCTCGGCGTACGCCCGACCAAGCAGCGCGGCCAGAACTTCGTCATCGACGCCAATACGGTCCGCCGGATCGTCCGGTCCGCCGGGGTGCGCCCGGACGACGTGGTCGTCGAGGTCGGTCCCGGGCTCGGATCGCTGACCCTCGCGCTGCTGGAGGCCGCCGACCGGGTCACCGCCGTCGAGATCGACGACGTCCTCGCCGCGGCCCTCCCCGCCACCGTCGAGGCCCGGCTGCCGCAGCGCGCCGACCGCTTCGCGCTGGTGCACGGCGACGCCCTGCGGGTGACCGAGCTGCCGGGCCCCGCCCCGACCGCGCTGGTCGCCAACCTGCCGTACAACGTCGCCGTGCCTGTGCTGCTCAATATGCTCGGGCGGTTCCCGACCATCGAGCGGACGCTGGTCATGGTGCAGTCCGAGGTCGCCGACCGGCTCGCCGCCCCGCCCGGCTCCAAGGTGTACGGCGTCCCGTCCGTGAAGGCCGCCTGGTACGCCCACGTCAAGCGCGCGGGCGCGATCGGCCGCAACGTCTTCTGGCCCGCCCCCAACGTCGACTCCGGCCTGGTCTCGCTGATCCGCCGGGACGAGCCCCCGCGCACCACCGCCACCCGGGAAGAGGTCTTCGCGGTGGTGGACGCGGCGTTCGCCCAGCGCCGCAAGACCCTCAGGGCGGCGCTCGCGGGCTGGGCCGGTTCGGCGGGGGCCGCGGAGGCGGCCCTGAGGGCCGCCGGGGTCTCGCCGCAGGCGCGCGGCGAGTCGCTGACGGTGGAGGACTTCGCCGCGATCGCCGAGCACGGACCCGCGGCCTGACCCCACGGCCCGCCCGCGGGCGGGCTTGCTCCCCGCCCCGCCCCGGGGGCTTGCCCCCGGTTCGGGAAGGGGCGGGGTGGGGAACAAGCCCGCCCCACCCCCACCCCCACAGGCGGGACAATGGCCGCACCGGAACACCCGAACCCCACCGAGGAGCCCCGTGAGCCGCCCCGTGACCGCCCGTGTGCCCGCCAAGGTGAACGTCCAGCTCGCGGTCGGCGGGCTGCGCCTCGACGGGTTCCACGACCTGGCCAACGTCTTCCTCGCTGTCGGGCTGTACGACGAGGTCACCGCCACCCCCGCCGACGCCCTCCGGATCACCGTCGAGGGCGCGGACGCCGGCCAGGTGCCGCTGGACCGCACCAACCTCGCGGCCCGCGCCGCTCTCGCGCTCGCCGAGCGCCACGGCATCGCGCCCGGCGTGCACCTCCACATCGCCAAGGACATCCCCGTGGCGGGCGGCATGGCGGGCGGCAGCGCGGACGCCGCCGGGGCGCTGCTGGCGTGCGACGCGCTGTGGGGCACCCAGGCATCCCGCGCCGAACTCCTCGAGATCTGCGCCGCGTTGGGCAGCGACATCCCCTTCAGCCTCGTCGGCGGCGTGGCACTCGGCCGCGGCCGGGGCGAGCTGCTGACGCCGCTGGAGACCGGCGGCACCTTCCACTGGGTGTTCGCCGTGGCCGACGGGGGGCTGTCCACCCCCGCCGTCTACCGCGAATGCGACCGGCTGCGCGAGGCGTCCGGCGCGGGCGCGAGCGCCGCCGATGTGCCTGACCCCGAGCCCTCCCGGGCGCTGCTGGACGCGCTGCGCACCGGTGACGCCACCGCGCTGGCCGCCGCCGTCTCCAACGATCTGCAGCCCGCGGCGCTCTCGCTGCGCCCCGCGCTCGCCGACACCCTGCGCGCCGGCGCGGACGCGGGCGCGCTCGCCTCCCTCGTCTCCGGCTCCGGTCCGACCTGCGCCTTCCTGGCCAAGGACACCGAGGCCGCGCAGGCGGTGGCGACCGGTCTGGCCGCCTCGGGCACCTGCCGGACGGTCCGGGTCACGTCCGGCCCGGTCCCCGGGGCGCGGCTGATCGGCGCCTGAGCGTGTGGTCCGCGTCTGAGTGTGGTCCGTGCCTGAGCGTGCGGTCGGCGCCTGGGCGTGGTCCGTGCCTGAGCGTGCGGTCGACGCGTGAGCGTAGTCCGCGCCTGAACGAGCGGTCGGCGCCTGAGCGAGCGGTCCGCGCCCGAGCGAGTGGTCGACGCCTGAGCGAGGCGCCCCGCGCGGCGACTACCCTGGGATGCCGATCGATCCGCGTAATGGAGTGTGATGGCGACCAACCTGGTCAACGTTGAATCCGTCGGCAAGGTGTACGGCACCCGTGCCCTGCTGGACGGCGTCTCCCTCGGGGTGAACGAGGGCGACCGCATCGGCGTCGTCGGCCGCAACGGCGACGGCAAGACCACGCTCATCCGGATCCTCGCCAAGCTGGAGCCCGCCGACGACGGCCGTGTCACCCATGCCGGTGGTCTGCGGCTCGGCGTGCTCACCCAGCACGACTCGCTCGACCCCGCGGCCACCATCCGCCATGAGGTGATCGGCGATCTCGCCGATCACGAGTGGGCCGGTGACGCCAAGATCCGGGACGTGCTCACCGGGCTGTTCGGCGGGCTGGACCTGCCCGGCTTCCCCCAGGGGCTCGACACGGTCATCGGCCCGCTGTCCGGCGGTGAGCGCCGCCGTATCGCGCTCGCCCAGCTGCTGATCGCCGAGCAGGACCTGATCGTCCTCGACGAGCCCACCAACCACCTCGACGTCGAGGGCATCTCCTGGCTGGCCGGGCATCTGCGCGCCCGCCGCTCGGGCCTGGTGGTGGTCACCCACGACCGCTGGTTCCTCGACCAGGTCTGCACCCGGATGTGGGACGTCCAGCGGGGCGCCGTCCACGAGTACGAGGGCGGCTACAGCGACTACGTCTTCGCCCGCGCCGAGCGCGAGCGCATCGCCGCCAGCGAGGAGGCCAAGCGGCAGAACATGATGCGCAAGGAGCTCGCCTGGCTGCGCCGCGGCGCCCCCGCCCGCACCAGCAAGCCCCGCTTCCGCATCGAGGCCGCCAACGCGCTGATCGCGGATGTCCCGCCGCCCCGCGACAACGCCGAGCTGATGAAGTTCGCCAACTCCCGGCTCGGCAAGACCGTCTTCGACCTGGAGGACGTGACCGTCACCGCCGGGCCCAAGGTGCTGCTCAAGCATCTGACCTGGCAGCTGGGGCCCGGCGACCGGATCGGCCTGGTGGGGGTGAACGGCTCGGGGAAGACCTCGCTGCTGCGCGCCCTCGCCGAGGCCGCCCGCAGCGAGGGCGATCAGCAGCCCGCCGGGGGCCGGGTCGTGGTCGGCAGGACCGTAAGGCTCGCGTATCTGTCCCAGGAGGTCGCCGAACTCGACCGGAACCTGCGGGTCCTGGAGGCCGTCGAGCAGATCCGGCAGCGCGTCGACCTCGGCAAGGGCCGGGAGATGACCGCCTCCCAGCTGTGCGAGAGGTTCGGCTTCACCAAGGAGAAGCAGTGGACCCCGGTCGGCGATCTCTCCGGCGGTGAGCGGCGCCGGCTGCAGATCCTGCGGCTGCTGATGGACGAGCCCAATGTGCTCTTCCTGGACGAGCCCACCAACGACCTGGACATCGAGACCCTGACCCAGCTGGAGGATCTGCTCGACGGCTGGCCCGGCTCGCTCGTGGTCATCAGCCACGAC
Source organism: Streptomyces endocoffeicus (assembly GCF_016741935.1). Classification (GTDB taxonomy): domain Bacteria; phylum Actinomycetota; class Actinomycetes; order Streptomycetales; family Streptomycetaceae; genus Streptomyces; species Streptomyces endocoffeicus. The sequence goes on from NZ_JAERRG010000016.1 coordinate 102,353, forward strand.
CGCTACTTCATCGAGCGCACCACCGACCGGGTGCTCGCCCTGCTGGGCGACGCCACTCTGCGGATGCTGCCGCGCGGCGTGGACGAGTACCTGGAGCGGCGGCAGCGGGCCCTGGCCGCGGCCGCCCCGGCCGCCGCCTCGCCTGCCAAGCAGAAGACCGGCGAACAGGCCGCCCGGCAGCGGTCGGCGGCCGATCAGCGCGCCGCCAAGAAGGAGCTTCAGCGCATCGAGCGGCGGCTGGACCGGATCAGCGAGGAGGAGTCCGAGCTGCACGCGCGGATCGCCGAGCACGCCACGGACTTCGCCAAGGTCGCCGAGCTCGATACGCGACTGCGCGAGCTGACCGGGGAGCGGGACGAGTTGGAGACCCGTTGGCTGGAGCTGGCCGACGACGCGTGATGTGAATGGCCTGAAAGCATCGCGTGAAGAGACTGTGCGGCGGTGGCGTGTGCCCTGGCAACGGTCGCGTCACAGGCCGGTCTCAGCTGGTCCATGACCTGGACACGGGTCCCTAATGCGCCCCTTACGGGTGATACAAAGAACTCCCGCCTTCCTTCCGCTCAATGGCGGGGTGCCCTGTCCGATTCGCTCCTTCCCGGAGGCTTTTGACCACCGGGATCGCGGGGGAGGCCGGTCGGACGACGGGTCCCGCATCTGAAGGATTTCGCATGTCACAGCCGCCTCCGCCGCCGAACCAGCCGCCGCAGGGCGGCTTCGGCGCGCCGCAGGAACCTGGTTACGGCTACCCACAGCAGCCGCCCACGCCGCCTCCGGGCCAGCAGGGCTACGGCTATCCGCAGGCCCCCGGCCAGCCGCCGCAGACCCCGCCTCCGCCGCCGTCGGCACCGCCGGCGCCGCCGCAGACGCCCCCGCCGGGCGCCGGTGGCTACGGCTACCCGGACCAGCCGGCGCACGGCCAGCCGCCCCAGGGCGGCCCGTCGCCGTACGGATCCGGCCAGCAGCCTTACGGTCAGCCGCAGTACGGACAGCAGCCTTACGGACAGCCGCAATTCGGCCAGCCGCAGTACGGCCAGCCGCCGCAGGCCCAGTACCCCGGCGGCCCCGGTCCGGGCGGCCCCGGTGGCTCCGGCCAGTCCAAGCAGCGCATGGCGATCATCGTCAGCGCCGTGGTCGCGGTCGCGCTGATCATCGGCGGCGGCATCTGGTTCGCCACCAAGGACGACGGCGGCGGCAGCGAGGCCAAGGGCAAGGACAAGCAGTCCAGCCAGGGCGGCTCCTCCAGCGGCACCACCGGTGGCGGGGACAAGCCCGCCAAGGCCGTGGACGCCAAGCTGCTCAACAAGGTCCCGATGCCCAAGGTCTCCGACCAGGTCACCGTCGAGGGCATGTGGACCACCGACGACACCTTCGTGAAGGCCGGTGTCTACAAGATCGTCGGCTATCCGCTGAGCGGCGGCGACGCCAAGTGGACGATTCCGCTGGACGGCGCGGTCTGCTGGTCCTCGGACCACCTCACCAAGGACGGCCTGACCACGGTCCTCTACCAGGAGGCCAAGCCGTCGGCCGAGGACAAGTACCCCAGCTGCACCGAGATCGGGCTGCTGGACCTGAAGAACGGCAAGATGCTGTGGCACCGGAACGTCAAGGAGGGTGACGAGAAGGTCCGCTTCGACGAGGTCACCATCGGCGGCGGCACCGTGGCCGCGGGCGGCACCAGCGGCGGCGCCGCCTGGTCCAGCTCGGGCCAGTCCCTGTGGAAGCCCAAGTCGGGCGAGCAGTGCTCGGACGACGGCTACGCGGGCGGCGAGGACAAGCTGGTCGCGGTGCGCCGCTGCGGCGACTACGACAACCCGCAGATCCAGGTCCAGACGCTGAACCCGAAGACGGGCGCGGTGAAGTCGGCCTACAAGGTCTCGCAGGGCATCGACTACGTCCACGTCGCCTCCACCGATCCGCTGGTGATCGGCCTGGACGCCGGTGACTCCACCGGCTCGGCGGTCTCGGACTTCCTGTCCATCGACGACAGCGCCAAGACCGGCAAGGTGCTCGGCAAGATCGGCACCGAGAACGGCAAGTACGACGCCAAGTGCGACTCGACCAACGTCGAGGGCTGCCGGAAGCTCGCCGTCTCCAAGTCGGCGAACGCCCTCTTCCTCGGCTCCGAGGACCGCACCGACTCCAGCGCGGCGACGGCCAACGAGGTCGTGGCCTTCGACCTGAAGACCGGCAAGCCGATCGGGAAGACCGACGGGGTCAAGGGCGCCGCCCTCACCCCGCTCGGGCTGGACAAGGACGGTTCCGTCCTCGCCTACCAGGAGAGCACCTGGGAGACCGGCGGCGCGGTCTGGCGGATCGACCCCAAGTCGTACGCCAAGACCAAGCTGCTGCAGAACCCCGTCACCAGCCATGAGCTGGAGCAGAAGTTCAGCCCCAGCTACTCGGAGATCATCTACTCCGGGGAGCACCTCTTCATGAGCGACGTCTACGCCGACAAGCCCTCGGGCACCTACGACAAGGACGACCCGCTGGCGATCATCTTCGGCGCGAGCTGACGTTCCGGCGTCCGCCCGGCCCACTCCACGGCGGCCCCGCCCGTACGAACCGTACGGGCGGGGCCGCCGCTGTGCGCTCCGGCGGAGCGCCGGAGTGCGCGCCCCGGGGAACCCGGCCGCATCGATCGGATTGGGACGTCAATCGGACGTCAAGTAGGCACGAATGGCCGGGATTTCGGCATTCCGAGGGGCTTCTGCCCGGTAAGGGGCGCGCAACGTCGAACAAGCGTGTAGCTTTCCCCCCTGAGCGAATGGGGGGAGCTCATGGGCGTGCGACTCATGGTGGTCGACGATCACCGTCTGCTCGCGGAGGCGCTCGCCTCGGCGCTGAAGCTGCGCGGGCACCGGGTGCTCGCCGCGGCGGCGCCGAGCGCGGGCGCGGCGGACCTGGTGGTGAGCCGGGCACCTGAGGTGTGCCTGCTGGGCACGGCGGCACCCGCCGAGCCGGGGGTGTTCGACCCGGTGGTGCGGATCAAGAAGGAGCGGCCGCAGGTCGCGGTCGTGGTGCTCGGCCCGGTGCCGAGCCCGCGCGGCATCGCCGCCGCCTTCGCCGCCGGGGCGTCCGGCTATGTGCGCCACGACGAGCGGATCGAGGGCGTCGAACGCGCCATGATGAAGGCGCGCGCGGGCGAGGCGGCCGTAGCGCCCCAGCTGCTCCAGGGGGCGTTCGCGGAGCTGCTCAACCCCGCGGCCCAGCCCGACGACGAGGGCGCCCGGCTGCTGCGGATGCTGACCCCGCGCGAGGTGGAGGTGCTGGTGCGGGTCGCCGAGGGCGAGGACACCCGGCTGATCGCGGCGGGCATGGGGATCGCCCCCAGCACGGCCCGCACCCATGTGCAGCGGGTGCTGATGAAGCTCGGGGTGGGCTCGCGGCTGGAGGCGGCGGCCCTGGCGGCCCGTACGGGGCTGCTGGACCGCGCGGCGACGCGCCGGACCGCGCCGCCCCCGCCCCAGCCGCCTCCCACGCCGGGGCCGCCCGCGCCGGCGCCGTAGCCCGTACCGTGGCCCGCGTTTCTCAGCCCGCTCCGGACCCGGGCTCTCCCGACCCGGGCTCTCCGGATCCGGGCTCTCGGCCCCCGGGCTCTCCGGCCCCGGGCCCGGCTCCGGGCCCGCCCCCGGGCCGAGCGGGCTCCGGCTTGGGCTCGGCCCCGGGCGCGGACAGCGGCCTGAGCCTCATCCAGAGCAGGAAGAGCAGGCCGACCGCGAGCACGCACGACCCCGTCCAGAGGTTGATGTTGATGCCCGACGCCTTCCTCACATCCGCGTCCGAGGCGGTGAACCCGGCGATGAGGACGATGATGCCGTAGATCACGAACAGCCCGCCGATGATCCGCCGCACATCGAACAGCCGGGCCGCGGTCGCCGACTTCCGCTGCAGCTCCTCGACCTCGTGCCGGTATTCGTACTCCTCACTCATGGCGCACGCTCCTTAATCCCGGAAGGGTCACAGGGAGAACGGGATGTAGCACAGGGCCGCGAGGATCAGCGCGCTCCAGCCCAGCACGGCCGGACGGCGGTACCACGCCTCGTCGCCCGGCGCCGGTGGCTCGGCCACTCCGGGCGCGGTGGTGCCGTAGACCAGACCGGCCAGCGACTCCACCGGCCTGGGCCTGGTGAACGGGGTCACCGCGACCATCACCACCCCGCCGGCCACGAACGCCACGATGGCGGAGACGAAGTTGGCGCCCTGGTCGCTGGGGATGGCGATGACATCCCCCAGGTAGAGCCAGAAGTAGTTGATCATCGCAGCCACCGTGCCGCACAGCAGCCCCCAGAACCCGGCCGCGGCGGTGGCCCGCTTCCAGAACATCCCGATGATGAAGACGCAGAACAGCGGCACGTTGAAGAACGAGAACAGGGTCTGGAGGTAGTTCATGATGTTGCTGAACGAGGAGGCGATGAAGGCCGTGCCCATACCGGCCAGCACCCCGATCGCCGTCACCACCCGCCCGGTGAGCAGGTAGTACCCGTCCGGTCGGCCCTTCATGACGTACGCCCGCCAGATGTCGTTGGTGAAGACCGTGTTGAACGAGGACACATTGGCCGCCATGCCCGCCATGAAGGCGGCCAGCAGCCCGGTCACGGCGAGCCCCAGCACCCCGTTCGGCAGCAGTTCGCTCATCAGCAGCGGAATCGCGTCGTTGTACTGCAGCCCGCTCTTCTCCGTGCCGATGTCCGGCTCCATGACCAGGGCGATCAGCCCGGGGACCACCACGATCAGCGGGATGAACATCTTGGGGAACGCGGCGATCAGCGGGGTGCGCTGGGCGGCCGAGAGGTTCTTGGCCGACAGGGCGCGCTGCACCTCGGCGAAGTTGGTCGTCCAGTAGCCGAAGCTCAGACAGAAGCCGAGGCCCAGCACGATGGTCAGCCAGTTGGCCCCCAGCGGGTTGTCGGACCCGATGCCGGTGCCGCCCCAGGCGGAGACGAAGTTGGGGCCGTGGGAGGCCGTGAGCGAGTCCTTGAGCCCGCCGAAGCCGCCGATCCGCCGGAGGCCGACGACGGTGAGCGGGATGAGGGCGGCCAGGATCACGAAGAACTGCAGCACCTCGTTGTAGATCGCCGAGGAGAGTCCGCCGAGGGTGATGTACGCGAGCACGAAGAGCCCCGCGACCACGATGGCCACCCACTGCGGCCAGCCCAGCAGCGCCTCCACCACGATCGCCATCGCGTAGAGGTTCACCCCCGCGATCAGCACGGAGGCGACCGAGAAGATGATCGAGCTGAGCAGATGCGAGGACGGTCCATAGCGGTGCAGCAGGAACTCGGGGACGGACCGTACCTTGGAACCGTAGTAGAACGGCATCATCACCAGGCCGAGGAAGACCATGGCCGGAATCGCCCCGACCCAGTACCAGTGCACCGTGTACACCCCGTACTGCGCGCCGTTGGCGGCCATTCCCAGGATCTCCAGGGCACCCAGATTCGCGGCGACGAAGGCGAGACCGGTGACCCACGCGGGCAGCGACCGGCCGGAGAGAAAGAAGTCGAGGCTGGTCCTGACGCTCGCTCTGGCGGCGAATCCCACGCCGAGGACGACCACGAAATAGAGGATCAGGATCGTGTAGTCGAGCGCGTTGGTGGGGAGCCGCAGCCCTTCGGCCAGATAGTGCATGGTCTCGCCTCATCGCCTGAACGGAATGCACCAGAAACGTTCGGTGAACGTATCCGAATTCTTCTGGTTTGTCCGAGCACCTACACCGCGCATTGACGGCACTGTTGGCTTGTGGTTCATTATGTTGAGTTGTGTTGGGTGCACCTGACAGGAGCTGGCGGAGTGAAGAAGACGGCGACGCGGCTTGCGGACGGACGCGAGCTGATCTATTACGACGCACGCGACGACGCGGTGCGCGACGCCGTCGACCAGCGGCCGCTCGACCCCATCGCGACCCGCTCGGAGATCCGGCACGACCGCCTGCTCGGCGACCGGGTGGCGATCGCCTCCCACCGCCAGGCCCGCACCTACCATCCGCCGGCCGACGAATGCCCGCTGTGCCCCTCCCGTGAGGGGCGGCACAGCGAGATCCCCGCCTCCGACTACGACGTCGTGGTCTTCGAGAACCGCTTCCCGTCACTGGCCGGTGACTCGGGCCGGTGCGAGGTCGTGTGCTTCACCTCCGACCACGACGCCTCCTTCGCCGACCTCGACGCCGAACAGGCCGCGCTGGTGCTCGACGCCTGGACCGACCGCACCGCCGAACTGGCCCAACACCCCGCCGTCGAACAGGTCTTCTGCTTCGAGAACCGCGGCGCGGAGATCGGCGTCACCCTCGGCCATCCGCACGGCCAGATCTACGGGTATCCCTTTGTGACCCCGCGTACCCGGCTGATGCTCCGTTCGCTCGGCGAGCACCGTGCGGCCACTGGTCGGAATCTGTTCGATGATGTGGTCGCCGATGAGCTGGCCGACGGGCGCCGGGTGGTGCTCGACGGCGAGCACTGGGTCGCGTTCGTGCCCTACGCCGCCCACTGGCCCTACGAGGTGCACCTCTACCCGAAGCGGCGGGTCCCGGACCTGCCGTCGCTGGACGAGGCCGCGCGCACAGAGTTTCCACAGATGTATCTGGAACTCTTGAAGCGCTTCGACCGGATTTTCGGCGAGGGTGAGCCGCCCACGCCCTACATCTCCGCCTGGCACCAGGCGCCGTACCACCTGACCGACCGCGGTGAATTCGCACTTCACCTCGAGCTTTTCACCATCCGCCGCACTTCCGGCAAGCTGAAGTTTCTCGCGGGTTCCGAATCCGGCATGAATGTGTTCATCAACGATGTGCCGCCGGAGGCCGCGGCCGAGCGACTGCGAGAGGTAGCGAGCAAGTGAGCAATGCGCAGCAGAAGAAGTACCTGGTCACCGGCGGTGCCGGCTATGTCGGCAGCGTGGTCGCGGCGCATCTGCTCGAAGCCGGGCACCGGGTGACGGTGCTGGATGACCTCTCCACCGGCCACCGCGCCGGGGTCCCCGAGGGCGCGGAGTTCATCGAGGGCCGCATCCAGGACGCGGGCAAGTGGCTCGACCCCACCTACGACGGCGTGCTGCACTTCGCGGCGTTCTCCCAGGTCGGCGAGTCCGTCGTCAACCCCGAGAAGTACTGGGTCAACAATGTGGGCGGCACCACCGAGCTGCTCGCCGCGATGCGCGACGCCGGGGTGCGCACCCTCGTCTTCTCCTCCACCGCCGCCACCTACGGCGAGCCCGACCAGGTCCCGATCACCGAGGACCTCCCGACCGCGCCCACCAACCCCTACGGGGCCAGCAAGCTCGCCGTCGACCACATGATCAGCGGTGAGTGCGCCGCCCACGGTCTGGCCGCGGTCTCCCTGCGGTACTTCAACGTCGCGGGCGCCTACGGGGCGTACGGCGAGCGCCATGACCCCGAGTCCCACCTCATCCCCCTGGTGCTCCAGGTCGCCCAGGGCCGCCGGGAGGCCATCTCCGTCTTCGGCGACGACTACGCCACCCCCGACGGCACCTGCGTCCGCGACTACATCCATGTCGCCGACCTCGCCGACGCCCATCTGCTCGCCCTCGGCGCGGCCTCCTCCGGCGAGCATCTGATCTGCAACCTCGGCAACGGGAACGGCTTCTCCGTCCGCGAGGTCATCGAGACGGTGCGCCAGGTCACCGGCCACCCCATCCCGGAGATCGCCGCCCCGCGCCGCGGCGGCGACCCGGCGGTCCTGGTGGCCTCCGCCGAGCGTGCCAAGGAGCGCCTGGGCTGGCGCCCGACCCGCGCCGACCTGGCCGGAATCGTCGCGGACGCATGGGAGTTCGCGCAGCGGAGGGAGAGCCAGTGACGGACGAGCACGGACCCGGGCGGGTCACGGCGGGGTTCCACGAGGTCTACGGCACCGAGCCCGGCGGCGTCTGGGCGGCGCCGGGCCGGGTCAATCTGATCGGCGAGCACACCGACTACAACGACGGCTTCGTCATGCCGCTCGCCCTGCCCCACACCTGCCTGGCCGCCGCCTCCCCGCGCGCCGACGGGGTGCTGCGGCTGCATTCGGGCGACGTCCCGGGCGGGGTCGTCGAGCTGCGGGTCGAGGAGCTCGCGCCGGTCGCGGGCGGCACCGGCGGCGGCGACCGCGGCGGCTGGGCGGCCTATCCGGCCGGAGTGGTCTGGGCGCTGCGCGAGGCGGGGCTGCTGACGGGCCCGGCCGGTGGTGCGGAGCTGTACTTCGAGTCCACCGTGCCCACCGGCGCCGGGCTGTCCTCGTCCGCCGCGCTGGAGGTGGTCACGGCCACCGCGCTCAACGATCTGTACGGGCTGGGGCTGACCCCGCCGCGCATCGCCCAGCTGTGCCAGCGCGCGGAGAACGCGTTCGTGGGCGTGCCCTGCGGGATCATGGACCAGATGGCGTCGGCGTGCTGCACCGAGGGGCACGCCCTCTTCCTCGACGCCCGTGATCTCACCCAGCGCCAGGTGCCGTTCGACCTGGCGGCCGAGGGGCTGCGGCTGCTGGTCGTGGACACCCGGGTCAAGCACGAGCTGGGCGACGGCGCCTACGCGAGCCGGCGCGCCGCGTGCGAGGCGGCCGCGCGGGCGCTCGGGGTGCGGGCGCTGCGGGACGTGCCCTTCGAGGGGCTGGACGCGACGCTCGCCGAGCTGGAGCGGTTGGGATGCGACGCGGCCACCCGGCGGCGGGTGCGCCATGTGGTGACCGAGGACCGGCGGGTGGAGGAGGTCATCGCGCGGCTCGACGCGGGGGACACCCGGTCCATCGGGCCGGTGCTGACCGCCGGGCACGCCTCCTGCCGCGACGACTTCGAGATCTCCTGTGACGAGCTCGATCTGGTCGTGGAGACGGCGAACGCGGCGGGGGCGCTCGGGGCGCGGATGACCGGGGGCGGCTTCGGCGGCTCGGCCATCGTGCTGGTGGCCGAGGCGGACGCGGAGGCGGTGAGCAAGGCGGTGACCGAGGCGTTCGGCGCGGCCGGGCACCGGGCGCCGCGGATCTTCCCGGCGGTGCCCAGCGCGGGGGCGGGACGGCTGTAGGGGGCCGTACCCACCGGCCCTTGATCGCCTCTCGGTAAAGTTTCGCCGCTCGTGGATCTCGTACTCCTCAAGAGCGAACAAGAAACCCACAGTGAACAGTCGAGAGCGGTCAGTTTCGCTAATCCGCTTCCTATATGAGACCACGGCCTTACTCTGAGTACAGCGTCGGTGGGGGCCGACGCTTATCAGGGGGCGAGACAGGCAGGTACGACGCCCGGGGTGGGGTAGCAATCACGGCACGGCGGCGGCCGTGCGGATCGTGGTGACCTTGCGCCGGGCGCCGTACCCGCACTGTTTCTCGGTGTTCCGGGATCTTTCATCCGGCGACGTGGGGGGTTGTTCGTGGCACGTATTCGGGTTCTCGTGGTCGACGACCATCGTATTTTCGCCGAGTCCTTAGCGGCCGCCCTCGCGGCGGAGCAGGACGTGGACGTGGCGGCGGCCGGAAGCGGTCCGGCGGCATTGCGCTGTCTGGAGCGCGCGGCGGCGGAGGGGCGCCGCTTCGACGTCCTGCTGGTCGACGCCGACTTGGGCACGGCCGCCGACGGTATGGGGCCGCCACCGCTTCCGGTGCCGGCCGAGCTGCCGTACGGCGGGACGAACGGCACGGCGCACAGCGGCATCCATGGCGGGACGCACGTCGGCGCGCACGGCGGGCCGAACGGTGGGGCGCACGGCGGGCCGAACGGTGGGCCGCACGGTGGGGCCCATGGCGGCCCCGCACGGGCGGTGAACGGCCGGGCGGCCGACGGCATATCGCTCGTCGGCGCGGTCCGCTCCGCCCAGCCGGGGGTGCGCACCGTGGTGCTGGCCGAGCGCGACGACCCGCGCCGCGCGGCGGCGGCGCTGCAGGCCGGTGCGTCCGGCTGGGTCGCCAAGGACTGCTCACTGGTCCGGCTGCTCGCGGTCATCCGGGGGGTGCTGCGGGAGGAGACCCATCTGCCGCCCGCTCTGCTCACCGGCGTCCTGCGGGAGTTGACGGCCGCCCGTAAGCACCGCACCGAAAGCGAGCGTCTGGTCGAGTCGCTGACACCGCGCGAGCGGGAGGTGCTGCGCTGCATGGTGGCCGGGCTCGGCCGTAAGGCCGTCGCCGAGCGGCTCTTCCTCTCCCCGCACACCGTCCGCACCCATATGCAGAATGTGCTGGGCAAGCTGGGTGTCCACTCCACGCTCGCGGCGGTGGCGCTGGCCCGGCGGGCCGGTGTGGGCCCGGTCGACCTAGCCGGGGAGATTGTCGAACGGGGCGGTCAGCTGGCGTAGCAGCGCGGCCAGTTCGGCGCGCTGGGCCTGGGAGAGCTCGGCCAGGATGGCGTGCTCATGGTCCAGCAGCCCCGCCAGCGCCTGATCGGCGCGGTCACGCCCTTCGGCGGTCAGCCGGACCAGCACACCGCGCCGGTCACTGGGGTCGGGCCCCCGCTCGACCAGCCCCTTCGTGGCGAGCCGGTCGATGCGGTTGGTCATGGTGCCCGAGGTGACCAGAGTCTGGGTCAGCAGCTGCCCGGGGGAGAGCTGATACGGGGGCCCGGCCCGGCGCAGCGAGGTCAGGACGTCGAACTCCCAGGGCTCCAGATTGTGCTCGGCGAAGGCGATCCGCCGTGCCCGGTCGAGATGGCGGGCGAGCCGGCTGACCCGGCTGAGCACTTCGAGCGGTTCCACATCGAGGTCGGGGCGTTCCCGCCGCCACGCCGCGACCAGCCGATCGACCTCGTCCTCCATGGCGATCAGTGTAGTGGGTCTGTCGACATGAAGTCTCTTGACATCAAGAGATAACGTGGAGCACGGTTGCACGGTAAGGCGCCGGGACGCGCGGAAGCGACCACGGCGCCTCGTATCGACCGTACCCGCAGGGGGACCGACCATGACCACCGCACCCAACTGGGACCCTCGGCAGTATCTCCGCCACGCCGGCCACCGCACCCGCCCCTTCCTGGACCTGCTGGCCCGAGTCCCCGAGCTGCCCACCGACCCCGGCCGCCCGCCCCGCATCGCCGACCTGGGCTGCGGCGCCGGCAACGTCACCGCCCTGCTCTTCGACCGCTGGCCCGACGCCCGGATCACCGGCCTGGACAGCTCCGCCGAGATGCTCGCCGAGGCCCAGCCCCTCGCGGGCCCCACCACCGGCGGCGGCCGCCTCGACCTCCGGCAGGCCGATGTGCGGAACTGGGTGCCGGACGAGCCTTACGACCTGATCGTCTCCAACGCCGCCCTCCAGTGGATCCCCGGCCACCCCGACGCCTTCCCCACCTGGCTGGCCGGACTGCGCCCCGGCGGCACCTTCGCCTTCCAGGTCCCCGGCAACTTCACCGCCCCCAGCCACACCCTGCTGCGCGACCTGTGCAACGCACCCGAATGGCGCGACCGCCTCGCCGCCCGCCTGCGCGACCCGGCCGCCGTCCTGGAACCGACCGAATACCTGGACCGCCTGGCCGCCCTCGGCTGCGAGGTCGACGCCTGGGAGACCACCTATGTGCAGATCCTGACCGGCCCCGACCCCGTCCTCGACTGGGTCAAGGGCACCGCCCTGCGCCCGGTCCTGACCGCCCTCGCCGACGACCCGCCCGCCCGCGACCGCTTCCTGGCCACCTACGCCGCCCTCCTCCGCGACGCGTACCCCGCCACCCCCCACGGCACGGCCTTCCCCTTCCGCCGCATCTTCATCGTCGCCCACCAGGCCCCCCGGTGATCACGACCCTCGACCATGTACAGCTCGCCGCTCCACCCGGCAGCGAAACCGCGCTGCGCGCTTACTACGGCGGGGTGCTCGGCCTGGCGGAAGTCCCCAAACCGCCCGCCCTGGCGGCGAACGGCGGCCTGTGGTTCGCCTCCGGCCCGGTCCAGCTGCACCTGGGCATCGACCCGGACTTCCGCCCCTCCCACAAGGCCCACCCGGGTCTCAGGGTCGTCGGCATAGAAGCCTTCGCCGCCCGCCTCGCCGGGCACGGTGCCGAGGTCGTCTGGGACGAGAAACTGCCGGGGCACCGCCGCTTCTACTCCGAGGACCCGGTCGGCAACCGGCTGGAGTTCCTGGAGCCGATCGGGTGAAACCACTCGATCGGATGATCGGCCCGGGGTTTGCCGTAATGAGGCTTCATGGACGCATAGCGTCACGGTGTCGCTTGTGCCGCAGTGGCGTCGGCGCCCGGACTGAATGGAAGGTAATTGGCTGTGTGCAGGTCCTCGGCCGCCGAGTATGAGACCGCGTCCCTGGACGAGGTGCTGTGGCAGGCGTGGAAGGCCATGGAACTCCCCGAGGGCTACCGGGCCGAGATCATCGAGGGGTCCATCGAGGTGTCGCGCATCGGCCGTCGGCGCCATGGAGTGATCGCCAATCGTCTCCGCCGGGCCCTGACCCCCCATCTCACGGACGGCCGCTCTGCCGCCTACCAAGGCGGAGACGTCATCCACCGCCGCAAGGTGTGGATCCCCGACCTCTTCATCGCCCCCGAGGACCTCGACGAGATCCCCGACGAGGAAGACCTCGGAGTGGACGCGAGCGGCGTCCAGGCCGTCTTCGAGGTGGTCTCGCCGGGCCGGGAAGCCCAGGCCCGCGACCGGAAGCGCAAGCGCCGCGCCTACGCCCGCGCGGGCATCCCGCTCTACGTTCTGATCGACGACTTCGACGGTGACGGCACGGTCGTCATCCTCATGGCACCCGACCCCGACAAGGCCGTCTACGCCGACGAGCACCGCGTCCCCTACGGCACCGACGCCGTCATCCCCGACGGCCCCGCCAAGGGCTTCGTCATCGGCGAGGCCATCGTCAGGCCGTGAGGCTCAGCGGTTCCAGCCCGGGGTGAGCCGGGTGCCGGTATGGCCTCTCCCCGTGGAAGTCGCGTTCCCATGACGACCTCGGCCCATACGGTCAGTCCCTCGCGGGAGCGTCGCCCGCCCCAGCGGTGTGCCAGTGCCGCGACCATGAACAGGCCGCGCCCGTGCTCGTCGTCCCCCTCGGGCGGAGCGGTGACCGGGATGGCGCCCGCGCCCTCATCGGTCACGGTGATGACGGCCGAGCGCCCGGCCAGCGCGAGCGTGACCGCGACTGAGCGGCTGGCGGTGTGTTCCAGCGCGTTGGCGGCGAGTTCGCCGATGACGGTTTCCAGCGCCTCGGTGGTCTCCCTGGGCAACCCCCATGAACGCGCCGTCCTGGCCACATGTCGACGGGCCGTGGCGGCGGAAGCGAGATCGTCGCCGGGGAGCGTCCACAGACTGAGTGCCTGCGGGCGCGTGGCGCTGCCGAGCGCGGCGCCGACCGCCTCAAGAGACGCGGCGCATTGGTCCACGACCGGCCCCCTTGGTGCGGATGTCGGAGAGCCACACTCCGGCGAGATGGGCGAGCGCGGCGGCGACGGCCTCGCACAGTTCGTCGCCGTCGGTGGTGAGCGGGCCCGCCGTGGCCGGTCCCACGATCCAGCGCCGCCCGCAGGCGGCCCAGTGGCCGGCGCGGACATTCGCCAGGGGAGACGGCCAGCGCATGACGCCGGAGGCGACGCAGCGCGTGCCGGTCAGCGGCGGCCAGCTCGCGGAGCAGCCTGGTGGCGCGAGGAATTCGCTGGGCCACGGTCAAGGCACTGGCCGACGCCTGCGAGGCATCCGCCGAGGAACGGGACGCGCTGGTACGCGTGGTCAAGTCGCAAACCGAGGGCTGGTGGGTCGGCAACAGCGCGGTACCGGAGTGGATCGATCCACTGGTCTCGTTCGAGCATGAGGCGGAGTACGAGCACGTGTACGCGAACAACGTCGTACCCGGACTACTTCAGACCCGTTCCTATGCGACCGCGATCCACCGGGCGACTGAACTGCGCACCCCCAACGAGCAGGTCGAGCGCATGGTCGACGCCCGGATGCAGCGCCAGAGCATCCTTGACCGGCAAGTGTCCCTGCACCTGTGGGTAATCCTGGACGAAGCCGTACTCCGGCGCATCGTGGGTGATGAGGCTGTGATGGCCGAACAGATGGATTACCTCTACGACATGGCACAGCGCCCGAACGTCGATATCCAGCTGCTCCCTTTCACGGCTGGAGCCCATGCCGCGGGGTCCGGGCACTTCGTCATCCTCGGCCGGGACGATGCACGAAACCCGCTCAACTCCATGGCCGTCGTGTACATCGAGATGCGGCGCAGGGGCTTGTACCTTGACGAGGTGGACGCGGTGTCTTCCTATAAGTTGTCGTTCGATTACCTTCGTTCACAGGCAGCCGACTCGACAGCATCCCTGCGGCTGCTGGGGACACTGCGACAGGAGTTCTCTTCATGAGCGATCGCATATCTTCCACCGTTGGCATGGCAGCCGCCGTCTGGCGCAGAAGCAGTTACAGCGGCCCCGAGGGCAACGAATGCGTCGAGGTCGCGGACCTCCGTACCCACATCGCCGTCCGCGACTCCAAGAACACCACCGGCCCCGTCCTGACGTTCCCCGCCGACGCCTTCGCCTCGTTCGTCAGTGAGGTGAAGGCGGGTCGCCGGCCCGACTGAGGCCGTCCACAACCCGCGCGGTGGTGGCGCGACAGCGTGTATACATCGTGTAGCAGCGAGAAAGGGCGAGCCGGTGTACGTGACGAGGCTGCGGCTTGACGGCATCCGTGGATTCCATGGGCCGCGCACCGTGGACCTCGACTTCACCCGGCCCGATGGCGGCTACGCGGGTTGGACGGTGCTGGCCGGGCGCAACGGCTCGGGCAAGGGGCGCCAAGGCGATGGCGCCCTGGACGGCTGAATTCGAGGTTCGGCTCCAGTAGAAGCCCGAGGACGCGCTCTTTCCGGAATCGGGCGATGTCATGCCCACCGAGGTGAGGTTCAGCGGGAAGCGGGAGGCGGGCGCGCTGTGGTCGTCGTCACCTGTCGGCTGGTTCCACGCCGGGTACGGCCCGTTCCGCAGGCTGTCCGGAGCCGGGATGTACCACGAACGCCAGTCCCGTGCCGCCCATCGCGGCGCTGCCAGCCGCGCTGCCGCGATGCGTACTCTCTTCCATGAGCAGGCCGCGCTGACCGAGGCTGTCGACTGGCTGGTCTCGGCTCATCTCTACCGGCTGGAGGAGCGCTCGGGGGCCCAGGAACTCCTTGATACGGTCATCGCGCTGCTCAGCCACGATCTGCTGCCCGATGGTTACCGCGTCGTCGAAGTCGATTCCGACGGGCCATGGCTTTGCCGGAACGACAGCGGGGGAGCGAGGGTCCCGCTGCACCAGATGAGTGACGGATTCCGCACCGTTGTCGCTCTGGTCCTCGACATCGTCTGGCAGATGTACACCGCGTATGGACACCTGGATCTCAGATGGCGGCGTACTGAGCACCAGGCGCCTGAACCGTATCTGCCGCACTCGGGCGTGGTGCTGATCGACGAGGTCGACGCGCACCTCCACGTCTCCTGGCAGCAGCGCATCGGGGAATGGCTCAAGGCACACTTCCCGGCGATCCAGTTCATCGTCACCACCCACAGTCCGTACATCTGCCAGGCCGCCGACGAGCGCGGCCTGATCCGATTGCCCGGTCCGGACGAGGCGCGGCCCCCCCGAGGTGGTCTCCGAAGCCCTGTGGAAGCGCATCGTGTACGGAACAGGCGACGACGCCGCGCTCTCGGACCTGTTCGGGCTGGACACCCCGTACTCGGGCGAGGCCCAGGAACTGCGGAAGGAACTGGTCGCGCTGGAGGCTCGCGTGGTCACCGGGCAGGCCACGGACGAGGAGGAGGACCGCCACCAGGATCTCCGGGAGCGGCTGAAGAGCTCGCCGCGGACCAGGGCCGCGGAAGTGGAGGCCCGCTTGAAGCGGCTCGGGGCCTTTGACGAATGATCCGGGTGCAGCGCGATGACCTCAGTACGGACGTGGACCACTTCGAGCCGTTGGCGGTCAACCCGTTACGGACTTTCGATTGGCTGAACCACCTCCTCGCGTGTACGGCCTGCAACAGCCATCACTGGGCCTTGAGAGCGGGGAGTACACGGGGCTGACGGACAAGGGGCGGGCGACCCTGGACGTGTGCGGGCTGAACAGGGTTCATGCTTCGACAGGCCGTCCTGCCGAAGGCCAGGGTCGCCTTCGCCTTCGACCTCAGGGACGAGACGCTCGATCTGCTGCGGGTTCCGGAGCTGCGCGCGGCCCTGCTCGGCTGACTGCGCCCGTCAGTCCTTGCGGCGGCCTATCAGGCGGGGCTTCTGCTCCAGGCCGTCCAGGCCGTGCCAGGCCAGGTTCACCAGGTGGGCCGCGACCTCGGCCTTCTTCGGTTTGCGGACGTCCAGCCACCACTGGCCGGTCAGGGCGACCATGCCCACGAGGGCCTGGGCGTAGAGGGGGGCCAGTTTGGGGTCGAAGCCGCGGGCCTTGAATTCCAGGCCCAGGATGTCCTCCACCTGGGTGGCGATATCGCTGATCAGGGAGGCGAAGGTGCCCGTCGACTGGGCGACGGGGGAGTCGCGGACGAGGATGCGGAAGCCGTCCGTGTACTCCTCGATGTAGTCCAGGAGGGCGAAGGTGGCCTGCTCGCACAGCTCGCGCGGATGGCCCGCGGTGAGGGATGTGGTGACCATGTCCAACATCCGCCGCATCTCGCGGTCCACCACGACCGCGTACAGCCCCTCCTTGCCGCCGAAGTGCTCGTACACCACCGGCTTGGAGACCCCGGCCTTCGCCGCGATCTCCTCCACCGAGGTGCCCTCGAAGCCGCGCTCGGCGAAGAGCGTGCGACCGATGTCCAGCAGCTGCTCCCGGCGCTCCTTGCCGGTCATCCGGACCCGGCGGGGCCGCCGGGTTCCGGATCCGGAGGACCGGCCGGTCCGGCGCGGCCGGTCCTTTTCACCGCTGGTATTACTGTCGGTCGCCACGCCCTCTATCATGCCGCTCCGGCGGTCTCCTCCTGACGGCGGGCATCGATACGGCCCTGGCTCGGCCACCGGACGTCATACGCCCAGCCCGCCTTCTCGAACCAGCGGATGATCCGGGCGCTGGAATCCAGCTGCCCCCGCATCACCCCGTGCCGGGCGCAGGTCGGGTCCGCGTGGTGCAGGTTGTGCCAGGACTCGCCGCACGAGAGCACCGCGAGCCACCACACATTGCCGGAGCGGTCCCGCGACTTGAACGGGCGCTTGCCCACCGCGTGGCAGATCGAGTTGATCGACCAGGTCACATGGTGCAGCAAGGCCACTCGGACGAGTGACCCCCAGAAGAAGGCGGTCACCGCGCCCTGCCAGGACCAGGTGGCCAGTCCGCCGATCACCGGCGGCACCATCAGGGAGACCACGGTCCAGATCACGAACTGCCGGGAGACCGCCCGGATGGCGCCATCCTTGATCAGATCCGGTGCGTATTTGGACTGCGACGTCTGCTCCTCATCGAACATCCAGGCGATATGGGCCCACCACAACCCCTTGAGCAGGGCCGGAACGGTTTCGCCGTACCGCCAGGGGGAGTGCGGGTCGCCCTCCGCGTCGGAGAACTTGTGGTGCTTGCGGTGATCGGCCACCCAGCGGACCAGCGGGCCCTCCACGGCCAGCGACCCCGCGATCGCCAAAGCGATCCGCAGCGGCCGCTTCGCCTTGAACGAGCCATGGGTGAAGTAGCGGTGGAAGCCGATCGTGATGCCGTGGCAGCCGATGTAGTACATCGACACCAGAAGCGCCAGATCCAGCCAGCTGACCCCCCAGCCCCAGGCCAGGGGAACCGCCGCGACCAGCGCGACGAAGGGGACGGTGATGAACAGGAGGAGGGCGATTTGTTCGATGGAGCGCTTGCTGTCCCCGCCGAGCGTGGCGGAGGGAGGCGGGGTCTCCTGGGCCTTCGGCGCGTCGTTGACCACGTCGGGGCTTGCAGTCATGGGATCCCTCGTGGGGCTCGGGGGCATGGCTACGGATGCGTAACCTACGGCGTCGTAAGTATGGCAGGGCCGGGAAGCGGGGCAATAGGGCTCTGGTCTCACCCAGGGTCGTGCCGCCTATCCTGGTGAGCGTCGGACAGCGCGGTCCGCACATGGCCGAAAGCACCGGGTCAGCAGCCCGCGGCGCCCGCCGCGCACGTTCTGATGCCGCGCTTGGAACCCCGTTCACTGCAAGGAGCCCGCACCTGTGAGCAGTGCCGACCACACCAATGCCGCCCTGCGTGCCGATATCCGCCGTCTGGGTGACCTGCTCGGTGAGACCCTCGTCCGGCAGGAGGGCCCCGACCTCCTCGAACTCGTCGAGCGCGTCCGCGCCCTCACCCGCAGTGACGGCGAGGCCGCGGCCGACCTGCTCGGCTCCACCGACCTCGAGACCGCCGCCAAGCTGGTCCGTGCCTTCTCCACCTACTTCCACCTGGCCAACGTCACCGAGCAGGTGCACCGCGGCCGCGAGCTGCGCGCCCGCCGCGCCGCCGAGGGCGGCATCCTCGCCCGCACCGCCGACCAGCTCAAGGACGCCGACCCCGAGCACCTCCGGGAGACCGTCGCCAACCTCGGCGTGCGCCCCGTCTTCACGGCCCACCCCACCGAGGCCGCCCGCCGCACCGTTCTCACCAAGCTCCGACGCATCGCCGAGCTGCTCGACACCCTCGCCGTCGGCGGCGACGCCCGCCGCGCCGACCTGCGGCTCGCCGAGAGCATCGACCTGCTCTGGCAGACCGATGAGCTGCGCGTCGCCCGCCCCGAGCCCGCCGACGAGGCCCGCAACGCCATCTACTACCTCGACGAGCTGCACGCCGGAGCCGTCGGGGACGTCCTCGAGGACCTCACCGCGGAGCTCGAGCGCGTGGGCGTCGAGCTGCCCGCCACCACCCGCCCGCTCACCTTCGGCACCTGGATCGGCGGCGACCGCGACGGCAACCCCAACGTCACCCCCGAGGTCACCCGCGACGTCCTGATCCTCCAGCACGAGCACGGCATCACCGACGCGCTGGAGATCATCGACGAGCTGCGTGCCGCGCTCTCCAGCTCCATCCGCAACACCGGCGCCTCCGAGGAGCTCCTCGCCTCCCTCCAGCGCGATCTCGAACTGCTGCCCGAGATCAGCCCGCGCTACAAGCGGCTCAACGCCGAGGAGCCCTACCGGCTCAAGGCCACCTGCATGCGGCAGAAGCTCGTCAACACCCGCGAGCGGCTCGCCGGGGACACCCCCCACCAGCCCGGCCGCGACTACCTCGGCTCCCGCGAGCTCCTCGCCGACCTCCACCTCGTCCAGGACTCCCTGCGGGCCCACCGCGGTCAGCTCATCGCCGACGGCCGGCTCGAGCGCTCCATCCGCACCCTCGCCGCCTTCGGCCTCCAGCTCGCCACCATGGACGTCCGCGAGCACGCCGACGCCCATCACCACGCCCTCGGCCAGCTCTTCGACCGGCTCGGCGAGGAGTCCTGGCGCTACGCCGACATGCCGCGCGACTACCGCCGCAAGCTGCTCGCCAAGGAGCTGCGCTCCCGGCGCCCGCTCGCCCCCACCCCGGCGCCGCTGGACGCCGCGGGCGCCAAGACCCTCGGCGTCTTCCACACCATCCGCGAATCCTTCGAGCGCTTCGGCCCCGAGATCGTCGAGTCGTACATCATCTCCATGTGCCAGGGCTCCGACGACGTCTTCGCCGCCGCCGTCCTCGCCCGCGAGGCCGGGCTGATCGACCTCCACGCGGGCTGGGCCAAGATCGGCATCGTTCCGCTGCTGGAGACCACCGAAGAGCTGAAGATCGCCGACAAGCTGCTCGACGAGATGCTCGCCGACCCCTCCTACCGGCGGCTCGTCGCCCTCCGCGGCGACGTCCAGGAGGTCATGCTCGGCTACTCCGACTCCTCCAAGTTCGGCGGCATCACCACCTCCCAGTGGGAGATCCACCGCGCCCAGCGGCTGCTGCGCGACGTCGCCCACCGGCACGGCGTACGGCTGCGGCTGTTCCACGGCCGCGGCGGCACCGTCGGCCGCGGCGGCGGCCCCACCCACGACGCGATCCTCGCCCAGCCGTGGGGCACCCTCGAGGGCGAGATCAAGGTCACCGAGCAGGGCGAGGTCATCTCCGACAAGTACCTCGTGCCCTCGCTCGCCCGGGAGAACCTGGAGCTGACGGTGGCCGCCACGCTGCAGGCATCCGCCCTGCACACCGCCCCGCGCCAGTCCGACGAGGCGCTCGCCCGCTGGGACGCGGCCATGGAAACCGTCTCCGAAGCCGCGCACGGCACCTACCGCGCGCTCGTCGACGACCCCGACCTGCCCGCGTACTTCTTCGCCTCCACGCCGGTGGACCAGCTCGCCGAACTCCACCTCGGCTCCCGGCCCTCCCGCCGCCCCGACTCCGGCGCCGGCCTCGACGGGCTGCGGGCCATCCCGTGGGTGTTCGGCTGGACCCAGTCCCGGCAGATCGTCCCCGGCTGGTTCGGCGTCGGCTCCGGCCTCAAGGCCGCCCGCGAGGCCGGACTCGACACCGTCCTCGACGAAATGCACCAGCACTGGCACTTCTTCCGCAACTTCCTCTCCAACGTCGAGATGACGCTGGCCAAGACGGATCTGCGGATCGCCCGGCACTACGTCGACACGCTCGTTCCGGATGAGCTGAAGCATGTCTTCGACGTGATCCAGGAGGAGCACGAGCTGACGGTGCGGGAGGTGCTGCGGATCACCGGTGGACGGGAACTCCTCGACTCCAACCCGGTGCTGAAGCAGACGTTCCACGTCCGGGACGCCTACCTCGACCCGATCTCGTATCTGCAGGTGACCCTGCTCCACCGCCAGCGCACCGCGGCCGAGCGGGGCGAGGACCCCGACCCCCTGCTCGCCCGCGCCCTCCTCCTCACGGTCAACGGCGTGGCCGCGGGCCTCCGGAACACGGGCTGACGACGGCGTGACACGCGTCAGGGGCCCGCTCCTAAAGGGAGCGGGCCCCAGACATGCTGGTCGCGCCCGTACCTCGCGCGCGCTGAAACGCCGGCGCGTGGAAGGCCAAGCGGCCGCGCCGGGAACAGCCGGTCCAGCCGACGCGGTTGCATCGACCGAAGACGTATTTCTCCAGGAGGACTGTTTCATGACCGACCGGCCCTTGACGCTTATGGCAGTGCACGCCCACCCCGACGACGAGGCCACCACTACCGGAGGGGTCCTCGCGCGGTACGCGGCGGAAGGCATCCGCACGGTTCTCGTGACGTGTACCGACGGCGGTTGCGGTGATGGACCGGGGGGTGTCAAACCGGGTGATCCCGGGCATGACCCGGCGGCGGTCGCCTTGATGCGCCGTCAAGAGCTCGAGGCGAGTTGTGAGGTCCTGAAGATCAGCGATCTGGAGATGCTGGACTATGCCGACTCCGGGATGACGGGCTGGCCGAGCAACGACGCCCCCGGATCCTTCTGGCAGACCCCGGTGGAGGAGGGCGCGGCCCGACTCGCGGAACTCATGCGGCACTACCGGCCCGATGTGGTCGTCACCTACGACGAGAACGGCTTCTACGGCCACCCCGACCACATCCAGGCCCACCGCATCACGATGGCGGCGGTGGAGATGACCGGGCTGACCCCGAAGGTGTACTGGACGACGATGCCCCACTCGGGGATGCGGCGGTTCGGGGAGATCATGCGCGAGTTTCATCCGGACATGCCGGAGCCGGATCCGGCCGAGGCCGCCGAGATGGCCAAGATGGGCCTCCCCGACGATGAGGTCACCACGTGGGTGGACACCACCGCGTTCAGCGGCCAGAAGTTCGACTCGCTGGCCGCGCACGCCAGTCAGGGCGAGAACATCTTCTTCCTCAAGATGGGCAAGGAGCGGTTCGGCGAGTTGATGGGCATGGAGACCTTCGTCCGTGTCCAGGACGCCACCGGCGCGGCCATACCCGAGAACGATCTCTTCGCCGGACTGCGCTGATCCGCGGCCCAGGTCGCAAGCCCGGCGGTCTGCTCCGATCAGGACAGACCGCCGAGGCGGTCGGCCATGAGCGGGAGACCGGCCGGTCGGACGGCGGTGGGGTGGTCCCGGGACGAAGAGCGAGCCCGGACGCGGCAGGGGCACCCGGTGAGCGCTACAGCGTAAGTGTGGCGAAGGAGGCGCCCAGGAGCGCCGCGCCCAGTAGGCCCATGGCCCAGCCTGTGCGGCGCAGGCCGAGGCCGCCCGCGACGATCAGGGAGGTGAGGAGGAGGGAGCCGCCGAAGGGGACCCAGGCGTGGAAGATGCCGGCGGGGCCGGTGCGGACGGCGTGGTCCGTGCCCGGCTTGAGGGCCACCAGCACCCGGTCGCCCGTCCCGTCCGTGACCGCCTCGTCGATCCGTACCCGGCCACGGGACTTGCCGCCCTTCTGGGCCGGGGTGAAGGAGCCGGTGCACCATTCGTCGCCGCAGTCGGAGACCGTGACGGTGCCGCGCTCAAGCCCCTTGGTCAGCATCGACGGCTTGGCGTCGCCCCAGGAGGACCACACCCCGGCGACCAGGATCAGCAGCGCGACGAGCGCCATCGCCACGTTCTTCGCCAGCAACAGAAACCCGTACGCGCTCTCGCCCGCCCGCCGCGAACGGCTGCGCTTGGTCACACCGGTGAAAGCCATGGCGGCGATCCTCGCCATCCCGGGGCTCCCGGTCAACCTTCCGCCGAACAAACGGGCGAAGGGCGTTTTTCAGGAGTTGTACGTACCCTGCGCGCGCTCCAGCCCGTCCGCGATGAGCGTCTCCACCGCGTCCGCCGCGCGGTCCACGAAGTAGTCCAACTCCCGGCGCTCCGCAGCGGAAAAGTCCTTGAGGACGAACGCCGCGACATCCATCCGGCCCGGCGGGCGGCCGATTCCGAAGCGCACCCGGCAGTAGTCGGCCCCCAGCGATTTGGTGATCGACTTCAGCCCGTTGTGGCCATTGTCACCCCCGCCGATCTTCAACCGCAGTGCCCCGTAATCGATGTCCAATTCGTCATGGACGGCCACGACATGACTGACCGGCACCTTGTAGAAGTCGCGCAGCGCGGTCACCGGACCGCCCGAGAGGTTCATGAAGGACATCGGCTTGGCGATCACGACCCGGCGGCTCGCCGGTCCGGGCGGACCCACCCGGCCCTCGACGACCTGGGCCCGGGACTTGTGCGCCTTGAAACGGGCACCCATCCGCTCGGCCAGCAGATCGGCCACCATGAAGCCGACGTTGTGGCGGTTGCCCGCGTACTCGCCACCGGGGTTGCCGAGGCCCACCACAAGCCAGGGGCTCGTGTCGTCCGTCATCTGGATGTCTCTCCTTGAGGACGGCCGCCGCCCCGCACCCCAGGGGGCGGGACGGCGGCCGGAGAAGCGAAAAGGGAGCAGCCGCAGATTACGCCTCGGCGCCCTCGGCCTCGCCCTCGGCGCCCTCCTCGGCCGGGGCCTCGGCCTGGGCGGCGACCACCTGCAGCACGGCCGCGTCCTCCTCGACGGCCAGCGTGGTGCCCGCCGGGAGGGTGATGTCCTTGGCGTGGATGGTGGCACCCGCGTCCAGGCCCGCGATGGAGACGGTGACCGACTCCGGGATGTGGGTCGCCTCGGTCTCGACCGGCAGGGCGTTCAGCAGGTGCTCGAGCAGGTTGCCGCCCGGGGCCAGGTCGCCCTCGGTGAGGATCGGCACCTCGACGGTGACCTTCTCGCCCTTCTTCACCAGCAGCAGGTCGATGTGCTCCAGCACACCGATCTTGATGGGGTGGCGCTGCACGGCCTTCGGGATGACCAGCTCGTCCTTGCCGCCCTCGACGTCCAGACGGATCAGCACGTTCGGGGTCTTCAGCGCCATCAGCAGGGCGTGCGCCGGCAGCGTGACGTGCAGCGGCTCGACGCCGTGGCCGTAGATCACGCCGGGAACGCGATCGGCGGCACGGGTACGGCGGGCGGCACCCTTGCCGAACTCGGTGCGGGGCTGAGCGGAGATCTTGACCTCGGCCATGGGGCACTCCTCGTAGATCGTTTACGGTGTGTGGGCGTCACCCGGCCCACGACAGACCTGCTACGAAGAGCGCGTCGATAACGGACAGCCGCTGTGAGAAGTGGCCTCCCTCGCCGAGCAACCCCACGATTCTACCAATGGCCGAGGGTGCCTGGAGCCAACGGCTGAGGCCACCCCCTGACGGGAGTGGCCTCTACGTCCGGTCCGGGGAGGTTAAGCCGCTCACGCTTGCTCCTCGAACAGGCTGGTCACCGAGCCGTCCTCGAAGACCTCCTGGACCGCGCGGGCGACCGTCGGCGCCATCGACAGCACGGTCACCTTGTCCAGCTCCACCTCGCTGGGAGTCGGCAGGGTGTTGGTGAAGATGAACTCACTGACCTTGGAGTTCTTCAGCCGGTCCGCGGCCGGACCCGACAGCACACCGTGGGTGGCGGTCACGATCACGTCCTCCGCGCCGTTCGCGAACAGCGCGTCCGCCGCCGCGCAGATGGTGCCACCGGTGTCGATCATGTCGTCGACCAGCACACACACCCGGCCCCGCACATCGCCGACCACCTCGTGCACCGTGACCTGGTTGGCCACGTCCGGGTCCCGCCGCTTGTGCACGATCGCCAGCGGCGCGCCCAGCCGGTCGCACCAGCGGTCCGCGACCCGCACCCGGCCGGCGTCCGGCGACACCACGGTGAGCTTGGCCTTGTCGACCTTGGCGCCCACGTAGTCCGCGAGCACCGGCAGTGCGAAGAGGTGGTCCACCGGGCCGTCGAAGAAGCCCTGGATCTGGTCGGTGTGCAGATCGACCGTGAGGATCCGGTCGGCACCCGCGGTCTTCAGCATGTCGGCGATCAGCCGGGCCGAGATCGGCTCACGGCCACGGTGCTTCTTGTCCTGACGGGCGTAGCCGTAGAACGGAACGATCACCGTGATCGAGCGCGCGGAGGCCCGCTTCAGCGCATCGACCATGATGAGCTGCTCCATGATCCACTTATTGATCGGAGTCGTGTGGCTCTGGATCAAAAAGCAGTCGGCACCGCGCGCCGACTCCTGGAAGCGGACGTAGATCTCGCCGTTGGCGAAGTCGAATGCCTTGGTCGGGACCAAGCTGACGCCCAGCTCATGGGCGACCTCCTCGGCCAGCTCGGGGTGGGCGCGGCCGGAGAAGAGCATCAGCTTCTTCTCGCCGGTCGTCTTGATCCCGGTCACAACAAGTCTCCTTGGATGTCACTTTGGGTGCACTTCTCACCGTACGCCCCGCACGGCGTAGCTGTGCAGATGTCACTGCTGACCCTCGTCCTCCCGACGAGCGGCCTCGGCGGCTCGCGCCGCGGCGCTTCCGGGGCGCTTGCGGGCGACCCAGCCCTCGATGTTCCGCTGCTGTCCGCGTGCGACGGCGAGCGAGCCCGGGGGCACATCCTTGGTGATGACCGATCCGGCGGCGGTGTATGCGCCGTCCCCGATCGTGACGGGAGCCACAAGCATGTTGTCGGCCCCGGTCCGGCAGTGGCTGCCGATGGTGGTGTGGTGCTTGTTCACACCGTCGTAGTTCACGAAGACACTGGCGGCGCCGATGTTGGTCTGCTCGCCGATCGTCGCGTCGCCGACGTAGGACAGATGCGGCACCTTGGTGCCCTCGCCGATCGTGGCGTTCTTCATCTCCACATACGTGCCGGCCTTGGCCTTGGCCCCCAGCCGGGTCCCGGGGCGCAGATACGCGTACGGCCCCACGCTCGCCCCCGCGCCGATCTCCGCGCTGTCCGCGACGGTGAACGAGACGGCCGCGCCCCGGCCGACGGTGGTGTCGGTGAGCCGGGAGTTCGGCCCGACCTCGGCGTCCGTGGCCAGGTGGGTGGCGCCCAGCAGCTGGGTGCCCGGGTGGACCAGCGCGTCCGGCTCGAAGGTGACGGTCACGTCGATCCAGGTGGTGGCGGGGTCGACGACGGTCACACCGCTCAGCATCGCCCGCTCCAGCAGCCGCTCGTTCAGCAGCCTGCGGGCCTCGGCCAGCTGGACGCGGTTGTTGATCCCGAGGATCTCGCGGTGGTCGCCCGCCACGCACGCGCCCACCCGGTGCCCGGCCTCGCGCAGGATGCCGAGCACATCGGTGAGGTACTCCTCGCCCTGGCTGTTGTCGGTGCGCACCTTGCCGAGGGCGTCGGTGAGCAGCTGGGCGTCGAAGGCGAAGACCCCGGAGTTGATCTCACGGATCGCGCGCTGCGCGTCGGTGGCGTCCTTGTGCTCCACGATCGCGGTGACGGCGCCGGTCGCGTCCTCCCGCATGATCCGGCCGTAGCCGGTGGCGTCGGGGACCTCGGCGGACAGCACGGTCACGGCGTTGCCGTCGGCGTCGTGGGCCGCGGCGAGCCGCTGGAGCGTCTCGCCGGTCAGCAGCGGGGTGTCGCCGCAGACGACGATCACGGTGCCGTCGAGGGCGACCCCGCTGTCGGACAGCTCCTCCAGGCCCATCCGGACGGCGTGCCCGGTGCCGTTCTGCTCGTGCTGGACGGCGGTGCGCACCTCGGCGTCGGTCTCGGCCAGATGTGCGGAGACCTGCTCGCGGGCGTGGCCGACCACGACCACGAGATGTTCGGGGGAGAGCTCACGGGAGGCGGCGACGACATGCCCGACGAGGGAGCGGCCGCAGAGGGCGTGCAGAACCTTCGGGGTCGCCGATTTCATGCGGGTGCCCTCACCCGCTGCGAGGACGACGACGGCTGCCGGGCGGTTGGCGCTCACGGGTGTGCCCTTCGGCTTCGGGGGTGGACACCCGCAGGATACCGAGAGGTTTCCGGGCGGAAAGGAAGGAGGGTCCCGAGCCGGGAGGTCAGATCCCGGGAAGGCGGAACGCGGGGCGGGATCCGAGGCGGAATGTGAAGCTCCCCCGCCAGGACTCGAACCCGGACAAATGGCACCAAAAGCCACTGTGCTGCCAATTACACCACGGGGGATGGCGCAAGCCATCTGACCGGAATTCGATCAGATCGCCGCTTCGGCGCCCTCCACTATGCCGTACCAGGAGCCTTCCGTGCGACGGTATGCGCCACCCCGTCAGGGGCGCGGACGGCGCGGCGGCGCGCCGCCGTGTCACCGGGAAAAGCGCTGGCGCCCCGCCGTAGGCTGGTCGCTATGAGTTCGACGGGGGAAGAGGCGGCGGGCGCGCGGGGCGCGCCCGCGGGGCCGTGGTGGTGGGCGCGGCGGCGGAGCATGGCGCTCGATGTCCTGCTCGCCGTGGCGTCGTCGATCGAGTGCGCGGGGGAGGGTGTCGGTTTCGCCCACGATGCCCGGATTCCGGTAGTCGCCGGGGTGCTGATCGGGGTGCTCGTCGGCGCCACGCTGGTGCTGCGGCGCCGCTGGGCGATCGCCGTGGTGCTGATATCGATCGCGGTCACCCCCGCCGAAATGGGTGTGCTGCTGGGCGTCGTGGGGCTCTACACCCTCGCCTCGTCCGAGGTGCCGCGCCGGATCACGGCGGCGCTGGCCGGGATGGCGGCGGTGGGCAGCTTCCTCGTCACGGTGATCGGCCTCCGCCGGGACAACCCCCAGAGCGGTCTGGGGACCTCCGTATGGGAGGCCCCGATGTTCGCCATGGTGCTCACCCTGGGACTGACCGCCCCGCCCGTGCTGCTGGGGTTGTACGTCCGGGCGCGGCGGCGGCTGGTGGAGAGCCTGCGGGAGCGGGCGGACGGTCTGGAGCGAGAGCTCTCGCTGCTCGCGGAGCGGGCGGAGGAACGGGCCGAATGGGCTCGTAACGAGGAGCGGACCCGGATCGCGCGGGAGATGCACGACGTGGTGGCGCACCGGGTGAGCCTGATGGTGGTGCACGCGGCGGCGCTGCAGGCGGTGGCGCTCAAGGATCCGGAGAAGGCGTCGAAGAACGCGGCGCTGGTGGGCGACATGGGGCGGCAGGCGCTGACGGAACTGCGGCAGATGCTGGGGGTGCTGCGGTCGGAGGACGGTCTGCGGTCTCCGGCGGGCGCGGGGGCGGCGTTCGCCGCCGGGTCCTCGTCTTCCGCCGCCGCTGGGGCCTCCTCCGCCGGGGCCTCCTCCGCCGACGCCTCCGATGCGGCCGGGGCCTCCGGGGCCTCCGGGGCGTCCACCGAGGAGAGGCCGCTGGCGGGGGTGGCGGCCGCGGCCTCGGCCGCCGCGGAGGCCGCGGGGGCCGCGGGAGCGGCCGGGAAGGGCGCGGGGGTGGCCGGGGGGCCGCGGCTGGCGGAGCTGGAGGCGCTGGTCGGGCAGTCCCGGGCGGCGGGGATGGCCGTGGAGCTCTCGGTCGAGGGCGAGGAGCGGCGGTACGCGGCTCCGGTGGAGCAGACGGCCTACCGGGTGGTCCAGGAGGCGCTGACCAACGTCCACAAGCACGCCCCGGGCGCGAGCGCCCGGGTCCGGGTGGCGCACCGCACCGCCGAGATCGCGGTCCTGGTGGAGAACGGGCCGTCGGAGCGCGGCGCGGCGGACGCGGGGCTGCCGAGCGGGGGGAACGGTCTGGTCGGGATGCGGGAGCGGGTCTCGACGCTCGGCGGGGGCTTTGTGTCGGGGGCCACGGAGGCGGGTGGCTTCCGGGTGTCGGCGGTCATCCCGGACGGGACGGAGGGGCCGGACGGCCCCGACCGTAAGAATGACGCGGATCACACGGATCACACGGATCACACGGATCGCGCGGATCAGCCCGCGGACCGTATGGATCAGCCCGCGGACCGTCCGGCCGGCCGCGCCGGGGGCGTGGAGCGGGCGAAGAGCGCCTGAGCGTTCTGCGGATGTGCCCGGAGCTGCCGTTGGTCGTCCGCGGCGCCGTCGTGGCTGGTCGCGCCCACGCGGCGGAGCCGCACATCGACACAGCCCCGCGCCCCTGCGGGGCGCTTCCGCCGGGGCCCGACAGTGCGGCCGGTGCGCGCGTTACGCGCGGGTCAGTCTGGGCGGGAGCGCGCCCGTGACGAGGGTGCTGAGGGCGGCGTCCAGGGTGGGGCCGAGGTACCAGTCCCCGGTGTGGTCGAGGCTGTAGACCCGTCCTTCCGCGTCGATGGTCAGCACCGCCTGCCCATCGGCCTCCTCGCCCAGCGGGCTGACCTCGGTCTCCAGGGCCCGGCCCAGATCGCCGAGGGTGCGGGCGAGGTGGAGGCCGAGCAGGGGGTCGATACGGAACGGGGTCGGGGCGATCTCGCGGCCCGCGCCGGGCGGCTGGATGTGCAGTCCGCCGAACTCCGCCCATGCCTCGACCGCCGCCGGGAAGACGGCGTGCCGGTGGCCCGCGGGGGAGGTGTGGGCGCGCAGGGTGTCGGCCCAGACCTCGGCGCGCCGCATGTCCCAGTGGCCGGGCTGCCAGCCCGCCTCGCGCAGGGCGGCGTCGACGGCGACGGAGAAGCGGGTGACGTCCAAGCGGTCGATCGGCTGCCGGGCCGGGCGTGTCGGCTGCCGCGGGTCTCCCGGCGGGGCCTGGGCCGTCTGTGGTGCTTGTGGTGCTTGATGTGCCTGGTTCACGTGCTCTCACCCACCACCCGTACGCCGAAATGGGCCAGCAGCGCGGCGCAGGACAGACAGGGCGGGGCGTAGCTGCCGTGCTGCGGGTCGCCCGCCTCCCGGATCCGGCGAGTGGTGAGTTTGGCCTGTTTGAGGGAGCGGCGAGCCTCACCCTGGGTGAGCGGTTTGCGGGAGGCGCGCTTGGATCGGCCGGCTTCGACGCTCGCCAGATGGCGGGAGAGCAGGATCACTTCGGGGCAGCGGCCGGTGAATCGTTCCCGCTGGCCGCTGGCGAGCGCGTCGAGGAATTCCCGCACCAGCGGATGGAGCGTCGGCGGCTGGTCGGCCTTGCCTCCGGTGCAGGTCAGCGTCTCGCCGCGGACGGAGAGCGCGGCCGCGACGGCGGGCAGGATGCCGTCGCGGCGGTGGTGGAGCGGCGGTGGGCCGGCGTCGGGGTCGACGCTGCTCCATCTCAGCCGGGGGTCGCCGGCCGCGGCGGTGGCGCCGTCGCCGCCTCCGTTGCTCTGCGTGATGTGCATGTGGTGGATCCCTCCCTGTGCAATCCCCCGGTTGCAATGATCAGATTGCCAAATCCGGTGGGCGCTGCGGTAGTCCGGGCCTGAACCACCTGGTGGGGAGCGAGGGGCCCCGGGGGCGGGTGGCCGCCCGGTTCGGCCGGTTGCGTCACCGCATAGGCTGTGCCCAGTAGCCAGCATCAGCAGGGGGCAACCGCCATGACGACAGGTCGGCTCGGTCAGCATGCCGCGCCACCGAACACGGCCTACGCCGGGCAGGTCGTGCACTTCCCGGATCCGGTCCGGGCCGCTCGCCACCCCAAGGGTGTCCGCGTGGACGAAAGCGGCTTTCCGGACTTCTCGCCGTATGCGCGCGCGGCCGCCGAAATCGCCGAGCCCCCGGAGGGGTTCGGCGTCGACGAGCTCCGGCTGACGGACTACGTCTCGGCGAACGCGGCGCTGCACGCCGCCGGCCACGAGCTGTGGAACGAGGCGTCGGCGGTGGCCACCCCGCACGGCTGGACCTGGCACCACGTCGTCGGCACCCGGCGCATGGAGCTGATCCCGGTCGAGGTCAAGGCGCTGCTGCGGCACCACGGAGGGCTCGCCACGGCGCAGGTCGACCAGGAGAAGCGGGGCACCCGCCCGCTGCAGGAGACCCGGCCGATGCATGTGGGCCTGCCGCTGCGGGGCATCTCCGTCACCGAGGAGCAGGTGCTCGGCGTCGAGGAGGACCTCGGCTACCGGCTGCCCGACGCCTACCGCGCCTTCCTCAAGGCGGCGGGCGGCTGCGCGCCGGTCGGCACGGCGCTCGACCCGGAGCTGGGGCTGCTGATCGACCAGCCCTTCTTCACGGTGCGCGACGAGGCGGCGGTCAATGACCTCGTCTATATCAACAAGTGTCTGCGGGACCACTTCACCAAGGACTATCTGGGCGTCGGCTTCGTCCAGGGCGGGGTGATCGCGGTCAAGGTGAAGGGTGACGCGATCGGCTCGGTGTGGTTCTGTGCGTATGACGACGCGCGGGACCGTGACGGCTGGACGGTCCAGGAGCGGGTGGAGCGGCTGTTGCTGCCGTGCGGCGACGACTTCGACGCCTTCCTGCTCCGGCTGGCGGGCAATCCGCCGGAGCTGGAGACCGTGGCGAACCTGATGGTGGACGGTGGATTCGCGTACGCCGTCCCGGTGGAGGGGTGAGCGCGATGGTGACCTTCGCACAGGCGCAGGAACGCGCGGAACTCTGGATCAACGGCGATGTGCCGGCCTATCAGCAGCGCGAGGCGCGGGTCCGGGAGTTCGACCTGGGCTTCGTGGTCTGGGCCGAGGACCGTCCGGACGGACCGGTCTCGGGCCACGGGGCCGAGGGCACGCGGATGGTGATCGCCCGCGACAGCGGCGAGACCACGCTGTGGCCGGGGCTGCCGGTGGGCGAGGTGATCCGCCGTTACGAGGAGCGGTACGGCACGACCGACGGCTCCCGCGACGAGTCCACCACCGGACGACAGCAGCGCATCGACCTGAACGCGACGTCCTTCCTGCTCACTCCGCCGGAGTGGCTGCAGGAGGCGGCGGACGCGATGAGCAGCCGGTCCGAGGGGCGGCTGGACCTTCCCGGGCAGCGGTCGGGGGCGGAGTCGGGCGGGGGCGCGCCGGATGCCGCCGCCGCGTCCGCTGGTTCCGCTTCTGGTTCCGGTTCTGGTTCCGCTTCGGTTTCGGGTCCTTCCGGGCCTCCTGCTCCGCCTGCTTCTTCGGCCGCTGGTGCCGCTTCACCTCCTTTGCCGCCGGAGGACAACTGGCCGCCGGCCGGTGGGCCGGTGCCCGGGTCGCCGGGACACCGGGCCCCGGGCAGGGACGACTGGCCGTCGGACGGCGGGGCGCGGAGCGCCGGGCCGGACGCGCCGCACAGCGCGCCGGGCGCGCCGCCCGTTCCGCCCGTGCCCGTTCCGGGTGCGCCTGCTCATGGTGGGCCTGTTCCGGGTGCGCCCCGGGACCGGGGAGGGGCCGCGGACGACTGGCCGTCCGACGGTGTCGCGCGGCCGCTCGCGGGCGACCGGCCGCAGGACGGCCCGCCCGCGCCGGGTGCCCCTGCCGCGCCCGGTGCCCCGTCCGGCGGTGAGGGCTGGCGGAACGCGCCGCAGCCGCCCCCGCCCGGTGGGGCCGGTCCGTGGGCCCCGCCCACGCCGGGCGCCGGTACGCCCTCCTCCGGGGGCCAGGCCGACAACGCGGCCGCGTCCGGCGCTACGCCGTGGGCCGGTACGGACATCAAGGGCGACGATGACGACGACCGCTCGGTCGCCCCGCCCGCCACGGTCTTCGCCCCGCCGCTCGCGGGCTCCGACGACGAGGACACCCCGCCGCCGGGCATACGGCCGGACGCCAAGACCGAGTTGATGTCCGGCGGCAGCGCGCTGCCGTCAACGGCCATCGCCCCGTCCCTCGACTTCCCGGGGCAGCAGGGCGGCCCCGGCGCCGGTCCGGGTGCCAATCCCAACGCGAGTGACATCGCGGACGCCGCCACCCGTAAGGCGGGCGGCGGTCCCACGCCTCCGCCGCCCGGTGCTCCGGGGACGCCGGGTGCGCCTGGTGCGCCTGGCGCCCGGCCGGGGGCGGACTCCACGCCTCCGCCGCCCGCGCCGTCCGGGCCCGGTGCCCCCGGCGCTCCGGCCGGGGGGTACGTACCGACGCAGCTGGTCTCGCAGCTCGGCTCCGACAGCCTCGGCGGCGCCCCGCAGCCTCCCGGCGCGCCGGGTGCGCCGAGTGCTCCTGGTGCTCCTGGTGCTCCTGGTGGGCAGGGTGGTGGGCCGACGCCGCCTCCGCCTGGTGCTCCGGGTACGCCCGGTGGCGGGGTGCACGCCGCCGCGACGATGCTCGCCGGTCAGACCCCGCCCCCGGGCACCCCGCGGCCGCCCGGCCCGCCCGGTCCCCCCGGACCTCCTGGGCCGCCCGGTCCTCCCGGCGCGCCTGGCGCCCATGGCGCCCCCGGTGCTCCTGGTGGGCAGGGTGGTGGGCCGACGCCGCCTCCGCCTGGTGCTCCGGGTACGCCCGGTGGCGGGGTGCACGCCGCCGCGACGATGCTCGCCGGTCAGACCCCGCCCCCCGGCACCCCGCATCCGCCCGGTGCTCCCGGTGCTCCGGGTGCTCCGGGCCAGGGTGCCCCGTCCGGCCCGCGGCCGCCCGGCCCACCCGGTGTCCCCGGTGCGGGTGGTCCGCACACGCCGCCGCCCCCGCCGGGCGCGGCCGGGCCGCCGTACCCGGGCGGACCCGGTGCCCCTGGCGCGCCGGGTGCCCCCGGTATGCCTCCGCCCGCCGGTGCTCCCGCTCAGGGGATGGCGCCGCCTCCGGGCACGCCCGCGCCGGGGATGGCGCCGCAGCCCGGCTATGCGTATCCGCCGCCGCCCCCCGGTCAGCCGACCGTGGGCCCGGGCTATATGGCGGTGCTGCGCTACCGCGCCCAGGACGGCTCGGAGCAGCAGCTGATCCGCCGTTCGGCGCCCGGGACCCCGCATCCGGAGTGGCAGATCCTGCATGAGCTGCGGGCGATGAACGTCCCGCCGCAGCAGGTGCTGGAGCTCCACACCGAGCTGGAGTCCTGCGATCTGCCCGGCGGCTACTGCGCCCGGATGATCCGGGAGAGCTGGCCGCAGGTGCGGATCAGCCACACCGCTCCGTACGGACGCGATCACGCCACCCGGCAGCAGGGCGTACGTCATCTGCTGGAGCACCAGGGCGAGCTGCACCAGGTGGCGGACGGACCGGCCCGTCCGGCGCCGAACCGGGTGCCGCTGCCGCACCCCAGCCAGGTGCAGCCAATCCCGCCGGTGCCGCCGGAGGGGCTGGCGCATGAGCTGGGCCAGGCGTTCGGGCCGCAGGGCATCGTCCGCTTCGACCAGCGCGCGGTGTCGCGGATGGGCGTTCCGGAGGTGGTGGCGCAGACGCTGGTGTGGGCGGGGCTGCCGCTGGACTTCGGTCCGTTCTTCTGGGCGCAGGCCCAGGCGGGCCGCCCGGTGCCGACGCTGGCGGAGCTGGCGGCGGAGCGCGGGGTGCAGTCCGCGCCGGACGCGGGTTCGTACCTGGTCATGGGCAATGACTTCGGCCGTCAGCTGTGCGTGCAGTACGGCACGGCGAACATCGTGGCGGTGCCGCTGGAGGCGACGCCCCAGCCGACCCCGCCGCAGTTCGTGAACACCGGGCTGCCGGAGTTCGTGCGGTGCATGGCGCTGCTGGGCCGGATGTGGCGGCTGCGGTACGGGCTGACGCCGGACCAGGCGGGCCGTTGGACCGTGGACTTCCAGGCGCAGCTCGCGGGTCTGGACCCGGCGGCGCTGTCCGCGCCGGACAACTGGTGGGCGGTGCTGCTGGAGCAGATGTGGGACGGCCTGCTGTAAGCCCGTTGTGAGCCCGCCCGCGCGGCCGTTGTGAGCCCGCCCGCGCGGCCCTGACCGCGCGCCGCCGGACGAACCGCGCGACCGAAGAACGAATGGCGATCGAGGCGCCCGACCCCCGTGACGGGGGCGGGCGCCTCGTCGTTGTTGTCACCGGCGGCGCTCCGGGCCGCGGATATGGGCGGAGTGTCGCGTTATGGGGATGAGAGGCCATCTATAAAGATGTGCGCCGAAGCGCGTTGCATACCGGACAAAAGGGGTTCCAAGGATGGGCGCATCGGTGTCACGTCATGGCTTCACCATCGTCGGCGGACGGGGCCGTGGCTACCGTCCCGCGCAGGTCGACCACTATGTGGCCGGCCTGTCCGAAGCGCGGGACGCGGCGTGGGAGCGCGCCGCGCGCCTCACCGTGCTGGCCAATGAGCTGACCGCCGAGGCGGAGCGGCTGCGCGAGGTGATCTCCCAACTGGCCCCCCAGACCTATGAGTCCCTCGGCGACCGGGCCCAGCTGATCCTGATGGCGGCCGAGGAGGAGGTCGACTGTCTGCGGGCGGCGGCCGAGGCGACGGCGCAGGAGGAGTGGGAGGCCGCGCAGGCCGTGGCCCGTACGGTGCGGGACGCCGCCCGCGACGAGGCCGAGCTGGTCCGCGAGGCCGCCGAGGCGGCGGCGCGTGCCACCTTGGAGTCGGCCCAGGTGGATGTGGACGAGCTGCGGGCCGTCTCGCGCCAGGACGCCAAGGAGTGGCGGGCCCAGGCGCTGGCGGAGCTGAAGGAGATGCGGCAGCGCACCGCCGGGATCCTGGCCGAGCAGGAGCGGGAGCACGCCGAGCGGTGGGACGCGGCGGGCCGCGAACTGGCCGAGCGGGACAACGCGATGACGGCCCGGCTGGCCCAGCTGGAGGAGTACGCCCAGGCGGGGCTCGCCGACGCCAAGCGGGAGTACGGGATGGCCGAGCAGGCCGCGCGGCTGCGGCAGGAGGACGCGCAGGCGCAGGCGGCGGAGATCATCGCCCAGGCGCGGGCCCGGGAGGAGCGGCTGGCGCGGGAGACGGAGCGGACGCTGCGCGAGCATGTGGAGCGGCGCGAGGAGCTCAAGGCGCATCTGGAGCATGTGCGCGGCAGCCTGGCGGCGCTGACCGGCAAGTCGGTGGCGGAGGACGCGGCGGCGGCCCCGCACCACGAGTCCTGACCCCACCGGCGGGCACCGAGAAGCCGGCCGTCAACTGGCTGGCACCGATGGCCCATGTACCCGCGGGCCGCGGCCGCATCCGCCCGCCGTTCAGGCTTCCGCGTCCGCCTCAGCCTCCGCCTCCGTACGGACCGGAAAGCGGCGCGGGGCGAGGAACACCAGGGCCAGCAGCGCCAGCAGCGCCGCCGTGGCCGAGCCCAGGTAGACGTGGTCGACGGCCGTGTCCACGGCCCGTCGCAGATAGTCGGCCGCCTGGTCGGTGAGGGTGCCGGGGTGCTCCAGGGCGCGTGAGACCGAGTCCAGGTCGTCGGGCAGCCCCGGCCGGATGGCGTCGGGCGCCTCGGTGAGCCGGGAGGCCAGCGTCGCGTTGGCCACGGCGCCGAAGAGGGCCGCCCCGACGCTCTGGCCGACCTGGCGGCAGAAGAGGATCGAGGCGGTGGCGGTGCCGCGCTCGGCCCATCCGACGGACGACTGCACCCCGATGATCAGCGGCAGCTGGAAGAGTCCGAGCGCGCCCCCGAGCAGCAGCATGATCAGCGCGGGCTGCCAGGCGGCGCCCGGGTAGGGGAGGAGCGGGAAGGCGGCCAGGACCAGCGTGGCGGCCGTCATCCCGGTGATGGCGCAGCGCCGGAAGCCGACGCGGTTGTAGACGCGGCTGCTGAGCGCGGCCGCGATCGGCCAGCTCAGCGTCATCGTGGACAGCACGAACCCGGCCGGTATCGGTCCGAGCCCCAGCACCGACTGGGCGTAAGTGGGCAGGAAGACGGTCGGGGCGATCATCAGCAGACC
Organism: Streptomyces endocoffeicus; assembly: GCF_016741935.1. GTDB lineage: Bacteria > Actinomycetota > Actinomycetes > Streptomycetales > Streptomycetaceae > Streptomyces > Streptomyces endocoffeicus. The sequence goes on from NZ_JAERRG010000016.1 coordinate 138,500, forward strand.
GAGCGCGGCGAAGGCGATGTTGACCGCCGAGATGGTGCGGCGGTGCCAGACCCAGCCGGGGATGATCGGTTCGGCGGCGTGCCGTTCGATCCATACCGTGGCCGCGACGCACACCGCGGCGCCGCCGAGCATGGTGAGCGAGGGCGCGGACAGCCAGCCCCAGGCCACTCCGCCCTGGACGAGGGCGGTCAGCAGCAGCCCGCCGCTGAGGAACACGCCGAGCGCCCCGGCCCAGTCGACCCGGGGGCGGCTCGCCCGGTGCCGCCGCGGTTCGGTCAGATGGCGGGCGATCAGGATGAACGCCAGGGCGCCGACCGGCAGATTGATCAGGAAGATCCACCGCCAGTCGGCGTATCCGGCGAGCATTCCGCCGAGCGCGGGACCCGCCACGGAGGAGAGCGCCCACACCGAGGAGAGCCTGGCCTGGATCTTCGGGCGCTCCTTGAGCGGGTAGAGGTCGGCGGCGACGACCTGGATGGTGCCCTGGAGCGCCCCGCCGCCCAGCCCCTGGACGACCCGGAAGGCGATGAGGGAGGCCATGTTCCAGGCCCCGGCGCACAGCAGCGAGCCGATGACGAAGAGCACGACGCCCGCGAGCAGGACGGGCTTGCGGCCGAAGGTGTCGGAGAGCTTTCCGTACAGCGGCAGGGAGACGGTGACGGCGAGCAGATAGCCGGAGAAGAGCCAGGAGAAGACGGAGAAGCCGCCGAGGTCGCCGACGATCTGCGGGACGGCGGTGGAGATGATGGTCGAGTCCAGCGCGGCCAGCGACATGCCGAGCATCAGGGCGGCGACGACGGGGCGGCGGTGGCTGGGGGTGGGGGTCTCGGAGTGGAGCTGGGATGCGGGGGGCCTGGGGTCCGCGTCCATCGGCCGTCGTGCGGTGCCGCCCACGGTGGCGAGCTCCCTCCGCCGGTACGCGCCGGCACGTATCCCTGATGTTCGTACGACGGACTCGCGTGCGCACGATTCTTGTACGACCCACGATTCCATGCCGGAGCAGGCTCGCGGAAGAACGCATCCGGGCTGTCCAGACGGCCCGGGTTGAGCCTGACGTGGCGGGAGGGTGCAGCATCGACCCCGAGTCCGGGGTCAGACCCAGGACTCACTCCCCTAGGGGATGCCCACCCTGTACTCCTACTCCCGGTTCGTCCGGGCGGATGAGGAGCCTGTCGTCCCCACTTCATAAGGTTGCTACGGGCTGCGCGACCGAGGGGGTGGGGCTAGCCCTACCGCTAAGAGGGAGTCATTCCCCATCGCGGAGGTTCCCGGATCGCGGCAGTCTTATTGCGGCGATCGGGGAACAGAGATCGCCGATCGGACATCGAAGGAGAAAGACCGTGACAACGGCTGTATCGATTCCCAGGACCGGGGGCAGCGGAGGACATACGGCCGTCGCCGCCCGAGCACGTCAGGTCGTCAAGGCGTACGGCTCCGGGGAGACCCGGGTGGTCGCGCTGGACCATGTGGACGTGGACATCGCGCGGGGGCAGTACACCGCGATCATGGGCCCGTCCGGCTCCGGCAAGTCGACCCTGATGCACTGCCTGGCCGGTCTGGACACCGTCAGCTCCGGGCAGATCTTCATCGACGAGACCGAGATCACCAAGCTGAAGGACAAGAAGCTCACCAAGCTGCGCCGGGACCGGATCGGCTTCATCTTCCAGGCGTTCAACCTGCTGCCCACGCTCAGCGCGATCGAGAACATCACGCTGCCGATGGACATCGCGGGCCGCAAGCCCGACCGGGCCTGGATGGACCGGGTGGTGGAGACCGTGGGTCTGTCCGGCCGGCTCAAGCACCGTCCGAACCAGCTCTCCGGCGGTCAGCAGCAGCGCGTCGCCGTGGCCCGCGCCCTCGCCGCCCGCCCCGAGATCATCTTCGGTGACGAGCCGACCGGAAACCTGGACTCGCGGGCCGGTGCCGAGGTGCTGGGCTTCCTCAAGCGGTCGGTGGACGAGTTGGGCCAGACCATCGTGATGGTCACCCATGACCCGGTCGCCGCCTCCTACGCCAACCGGGTGCTGTACCTGGCCGACGGCCGGATCGTCGACGAGATGTACAACCCGACGGCCGATCTGGTCCTGGAGCGCATGAAGCACTTCGACGCGCGAGGACGGGTGTCATGACCGTCCTCAAGACCTCACTGCGCAACTTCGTCGCCCACAAGGGGCGGATGGCGCTGTCCGCGATCGCCGTGCTGCTTTCGGTGGCGTTCGTCTGCGGCACGCTCGTCTTCACCGACACCACCAACGCCACGTTCGACAAGCTCTTCGCGAGCACGGCCTCCGATGTCACGGTCAGCCCCAAGGGCGTCAGCGACAAGGACACCCGGCAGGGCCGGATCCGCACCCTGCCCGGTTCGGAGCTGGCGCGGCTGAAGCAGGTGGACGGCGTCAAGTCGGTGCTGGGCGACGTCACCAGCCAGTCGATCACCGCCGCCGACCGCGACGACAACAGCATCGGCGCGGACACCGGCGCCCCGACCATCGGCACCAACTGGGACCCGACCGAGCAGCGCTCGGTCAAGATCACCTCCGGCCACGCCCCGCGCGGCCCGACCGAGGTGATGGTCGACGCCGACACCGCCAAGAACAAGAAGCTGAAGCTGGGCGACGAGGTGCGGATCATCGCCATCCCGGGCGAGTTCCGCGCGAAGATCGTCGGCATCGCCACCTTCCAGGTGACCAACCCCGGCGCCACGCTGATCTTCATGGACACCGACACCGCGCAGCGCAAGCTGCTCGGCGCTCCCGGGGTCTACTCCAGCTACGCGCTCACCGCCCAGGCGGGCGTCAGCCACGACCAGCTGAAGAAGAACGTCGTCGCGGACCTCGGCACCGGCGTCAAGGTGCAGACGAAGGCCGAGTCCAGCAAGGAGGCCGAGGACGACATCGGCTCGTTCCTGGACGTCATGAAGTACGCGATGCTCGGCTTCGCCGGGATCGCCGTCCTGGTCGGCATCTTCCTGATCGTCAACACCTTCTCGATGCTGGTCGCCCAGCGCACCCGTGAGATCGGCCTGATGCGGGCCATCGGCTCCAGCCGGAAGCAGATCAACCGGTCGGTGCTGATCGAGGCGCTGCTGCTCGGCGTCATCGGCTCGATCCTCGGTGTCCTCGGCGGCGTCGGCCTCGCGGTCGGCCTGATGAAGATCATGGGCAGCGCGGGGCTCCATCTGAGCACCGACCAGCTGACCGTGAAGCCCACCACGCCCATCGTCGGCATCGGTATCGGCGTCGTCGTCACCGTCATCGCGGCGTACATCCCCGCCCGCCGGGCCGGGAAGATCTCCCCGATGGCGGCCCTGCGCGACGCGGGCACCCCGGCGGACGCCAAGTCCGGATGGATCCGCGGCGCGATCGGCACCCTGCTCACCGCGGGCGGCGCGGCCGCCCTGGTGGTCGCGGGGAACGCGGACAAGGCGGTCGACGGCTCGATGTTCCTGGGCCTCGGCGTGGTGCTGACGCTCATCGGCTTCATCGTCATCGGCCCGCTGCTGGCCGGTCTGGTGGTCCGGGTACTGGCCACCGTCGTCCTGCGGATCTTCGGCCCGGTCGGCCGGCTGGCCGAGCGCAACGCGCTGCGCAACCCGCGGCGCACCGGCGCCACCGGCGCGGCCCTGATGATCGGCCTGGCGCTGGTCGCCTGTCTGTCGGTGGTGGGCTCCTCGATGGTCGCCTCGGCCACCGACGAGCTGGACAAGTCGGTGGGCGCGGACTTCATCATCCAGTCCGACACCGGCCAGCCGATCACCAAGGGGATCGCGGACTCGGTGCGCCAGGCCAAGGGCCTGAAGCACATCAGCGAGGCCAAGGACATCGAGGGCACCAAGCTCACCCTGCCCGACGGCAAGACGGTCACCAAGGACCTCTCGGCCGCCAGCCCGACGTACGCCGACGACCTGCGCACCCCGGTCGTCGAGGGCGACCTGTCCGCCGCGTACGGCAAGGACGCCATGTCGGTGCCGGAGGGCTTCGCCAAGGACCACAAGGTGAAGAAGGGCGACACCCTCACCGTCGCCTTCAAGGAGGGCCGCACCGCCAAGCTGACCGTCGCCGCGATCACCTCGGACGACGTCAGCCTCGACAAGGGCGCGCTGTACCTCAACATCGCCACCGTCGAGACGTATGTGCCCGCCAAGCTGATCCCGGCGGACGTCATGATGCTGGCGCAGGCCAAGGACGGCCAGGAGAAGCAGGCGTACGACTCCCTCAAGTCCCAGCTGCACCACTACCCGTCGGTGAAGGTGCGTGACCAGACCGACTACAAGAAGGAGGTCAAGGACCAGGTCGGTCAGCTGCTCAACCTGGTCTACGGCCTGCTGGCACTCGCGATCATCGTCGCCGTCCTCGGCGTGGTGAACACCCTGGCCCTCTCGGTCGTCGAGCGGACCCGCGAGATCGGCCTGATGCGCGCCATCGGCCTCTCCCGCCGCCAGATGCGCCGCATGATCCGCCTGGAGTCCGTGGTCATCGCCCTCTTCGGCGCCCTGCTGGGCCTCGGGCTCGGCATGGGCTGGGGCACCACGGCCCAGAAGCTGCTGGCGCTCGAGGGTCTGAAGACCCTGGAGATCCCGTGGCCGACGATCATCACGGTCTTCATCGGCTCCGCCGTCGTGGGCCTGATCGCGGCCCTGGTCCCGGCCTTCCGGGCGGCGCGGATGAACGTCCTGAACGCGATCGCCACGGAATAGCGAAGCCAACGGGGGAAATGAGGCCCGCTGCCCCTCCATGGGGGGATGGGCAGCAGGTCGGCCGACCGGCCCGGTGCGCGACGGGGGAGCGCACCGGGCCGGTCATGTCTGGCGACAGGCACTCAGGTCAGTTGATGCCCCACGGGTCGGTGATCTGCGCGGTGTCCCTTGTGCCGTCGGGGTTGGTCCACTGACAGATGTCCCCGACGACATTGATCGGGATGACTATGCCTCCAGAGGCCCAACATTCGGCCCTGGTGAGCGGAGGGCGGCCATCGGCCTGGGCCGTTCCGCCGATTCCCAGCGTGAGGGCGAGGGCTCCGAGGGTGGTTGCCGCGGCTAACGCAAGGCGACGAGAGCGCATGTCCGTACACTCCGATCCGGTGGACTTTCCACCTCAACGAGAAAGCTAGCCGGACGAACGCGAGGAGTTCACTAGAACTGTTACCGCGCGGTTCGGATGAGGAGGTACCGGCGTATTCCGGCTCTGGTCCGGTCGTTTGACTTCGAGTGCGCTCCAACTCCTAGCGTGATCGTCACGACCACGAGGGAGGTACCCGATGTCCGAACTGCCCGTCCGTCACCTGGGCGCACTGACCGTCGCGGCCCAGGGGCTGGGCTGCATGGGGATGAGCCACGGCTACGGCGCCTCGGACGACGCCCAGTCGATCGCCACCCTCCACCGCGCCCTCGACCTCGGTGTCACGCTGCTGGACACCTCCGACTTCTACGGGGGCGGGCACAACGAGGAGCTGCTCGGCCGGGCCCTGGCCGGGCGGCGGGAGCAGGCGGTGCTGGCCACCAAGTTCGGCTTCGCCAACCAGCTCGGGGAGCCGACCGCGATCCGGGGGGACGCCGCGTACGTCCGCCAGGCGTGCGACGCCTCGCTGCGGCGGCTCGGCGTCGATCACATCGACCTCTACTACCAGCACCGGGTCGACCCCGACGTCCCCATCGAGGAGACCGTCGGCGCGATGGCCGAGCTGGTCCGGGCGGGCAAGGTGCGCCACCTCGGGCTGTCCGAGGCGGGCGCGGAGACCATCCGCCGCGCCCACGCGGTGCACCCCATCGCGGCCCTGCAGAGCGAATGGTCGCTGTGGACCCGGGACCTGGAGCACGAGATCGTCCCGGTCTGCCGCGAGCTCGGCATCGGCCTCGTCCCCTTCTCCCCGCTCGGCCGCGGCTTCCTCACCGGCCGCTACACCTCGACCGACGGCCTGCCGGAGGGCGACGTACGCCGTACCCAGCCCCGGTTCGCCGACGGCAACCTCGAGAAGAACCTGGCCATCGTGGAGAAGCTGAACGAACTGGCCGCCGCGAAGGGCGTCACCGCGGGCCGGCTCGCCCTCGCCTGGGTGCAGCACCGCGGCGACGACGTGGTCCCCATCCCGGGCACCCGGCGCCAGACGTACCTGGAGGAGAACCTGACCGCCGCCACCCTCCAGCTGTCCCCCGAGGAGCTGTCCGCGATCGACGCCGCCGCCCCGGCCGACCGGATCGCCGGCACCCGCTACGACGAGAAGAGCCTCACCTTCGTCAATCGCTGATCCGGGGACCGATGAGTTTCGGGGTGGCCCGGGGTCTTTGGAGGTGAACGCATCACCCCAAGGGAGATCACCATGACCGAGACCGCGAAAGGCGCCCGTTTCACCGAGGTGGGCCGGGTCGCCGTCACCGTTGCCGATCAGGACCGGGCGCTGGAGTTCTACGTGGGCACGCTCGGCTTCGAGAAGCGTGCCGACATCCCCTTCGGCGACGGCCACCGCTGGATAGAGGTGGCCCCGGCGGGTGCCCCGACCGGGATCGCGCTGGTTCTGCCGCGCGAGGGCGGGCAGGGGCCGGGCTACGACACCGGCGTCATCCTCACCTCCGAGGACATCGACGCCGACCACGCGGCGCTGCGCGAGCGCGGCGTCGACACCGACCCGGAGGTGCAGCGCTGGGGCGCCCCGGTGCCGCCGATGTTCAGCTTCCGGGACGCGGACGGCAACGCGGTGATGGTCGTCGAGAACGGCTGACCCTGGCGGCCACCGGTGAAGAGCCGGTCCGCGGACGGGGGGCGGACCGGCTCTTCGGTGTGGTCACGGCGTACGGCCGCCGATGTGCGCGGCGCGGACGCGGAGCAGCACCGCGACCCAGCTGCGGTAGGGCCGCCAGCGGTCGGCGATACCGGCCAGCCGGCGGATGTCGCCCGAGGCGGTCTCGTCGAGGCCGTACGCGTCGGCCATGGCCGCGTGCACCCGCGGTTCATGGCGCGGGAAGACATCGGGGTGCCCGGCGCCCCGGATGAGGATGAGTTCGGCGGAGAACGGGCCGATGCCGGGGAGGTCGCGCAGCGCGGCGAGGGCGTGGTCCACCGGCATCGAGCGCAGCCGTGCGGCGTCGAGTTCACCGGCGTCGGCCGCTTCGGCCAGTGCGTGCAGCCGCTCGATCTTCACCTCGGTCAGGCCGGGGTCGCGGGTGATCGCGCGCAGGGCCGGTGGGGTGGGGAAGGCGTACCGGGTCCGGCCCTCGATCCGGACGCGCTGTCCGTACCGCTCGGCGAGGCGGGCCTTGATGGCGGCGGCCTGGGTCCTGCGGATGCGGTGGCCGATGATCGCCCATGCGGCGGCTTCGTAGGGCGAGTGGAAGCACACCGGCCGAAGGCCCGGATAGTCCGCCATGAGCCCGGCCACCACGGGGTCGGCGGCGGCGAGGCCGGGGAAGCCGCTTCCGTCGACGTCGAGGGAGAGGACGCGGGCCAGCTGGGCCCGGACGGCCCCGTCAGCCCCGCCGGACGTGTCGGGGTACGCGGTGAACTCGGCCCGGACCCGGCCCGCCTCTCCCTCCGCCGTCTCCTCCTGCCGCACCGCGACGGCCACTGTCGAGTGGCCGTCGTCGGCGGGGAAGGCCAGGCGGAGCACGTCGTCCGCCGCGCCCTGGTAGCTCGCCGGGGTGAAGCCCTCCAGGAAGCGCACGCTCGCCGCGAGCGAGAACGGGCCGGAGGGGGTGAGGGCGACGGCGGTCACGGTCAGCCTCCGTGCGCCGTGAGGGCGTAGCCCTCCGGGCCGACGAAGGTGAACGTGCGGCCGAAGGGGCTGTCCTGGGGCGGGCTGAGGATGGCCACCCCGGCGGCGGTGAGCTGGTCGTGCAGCGCCTGGGCGTCCGGGGTGCGGAACCACAGGGCCACGCCGAGACCGGGCCGTGCGGCGGCGTCGAGGTCCACGCCCGGCAGCGGCTCGCGGACGGCGAACGGGATCGGCGCGGTGGTGAACACCACCGCGCCGGGCGGCGAGGCCGGTGCGCGCCGCAGGCCGAGATGGGTTTCGCAGAAGGCGGCCGCCGCCTCGACATCGCGTACCTGGAGGGCGATGAAGTCGGGGCCTTCGATGGTGGCGGGCATGGGTTCTCCCCGGTTGTCGGTCGAGCCAGTGATGTCGATGTCAGGACTTTGACATCACTGGACTGTACGCACGGCCCTCTCCTATGTCAAAATCCTGACATGGAAGACCGGACGCCCGTGGCCCCGCCGCACCCCGCCGACGACGTCACCGAGCATGTGGGCTACCGCCTCAAACGCGCCGCCGCGGCGCTGCGCGGCGCCATGGACAAGGCGCTGCGCGAGCACGGGCTGACGGTGCCGCAGTACGCCTGCCTCGAACACCTCGACCAGCGGCCCGGCCTGTCCAACGCCGAGCTCGCCCGCTCCACGTTCGTCACCCGGCAGTCCATGAACGTCGTCCTCCGCGGCCTCCAGGACGCGGACCTGATCTCCCGGCCCGCCACCACCGACCACGGCCGCGCGCTCCCCGCCCACCTCACCGAGCACGGCCGTGAACGGCTCGACGCCGCCCGGTCCGCCGTCTACGCCATCGAAGGGACGATGGTCGACGCCCTTCCGCAGCGGCGTCTGGCCGCCCTCCTCGCCGACCTCGACCGCATGGCGGAAGCCCTCGGCGGCTGACCTGCCCCCTGTCTCAGTCGCGGGGGAGCAGGGTGCCCAGGGGGCCGAGGTCCAGGTTGAGGTCTTCCGGGGTCAGGCCGTGCTGGTCGCACAGCTCCGTCATGCGCTGGTCGAGCAGCATCAGCGTGGTGCCGATGCGCTCGATCTGGTCCTCGGTGAGGCCGCCCGCGTCGATACGGCGGATGGCCTGGCGCTCCATCAGCTGACGGAGGAGTTCCACGACCGTCAGCACCAGGGCCACCAGATCACGGCCGACCGAGTCGCGGTCGATGTCCACGCGGGAGGGGCCGGAGGGGATCGGCGCGCTCATAGCGGGCCGCTGTCGGTCCATGGGGCCCGGACCCGTTCGTTCACCGAGGAGAGGAAGGCGTGCAGGGAGAGGCGGACGAGGGGGACCTCGGCGATCGCGATGACCAGGTCGCCGCTGATGACGACGCCGGTGGCGAGCACCCGGTCGAGGAGGTCCACGAGCGGGACGCCGAGCGGGCCCAGCGCCTCGGCGGGAGTGGTTCCCCACTCGGGGGCTTCCGCGCGGGTGGTGGCGGCGGGGGCCGCTTCCCACAGCGCTTTCGCCGGGGTGGTCTCCCGGGTGGGGGCCGTCATGGGGTCGCCCCGCCGTTGGCGATGCCTGCGTTGGCGATGCCTCCGTCGGCGAACGAATAGGGCGCCCACGGTCCGGAGAGTTCGATCTGCACGTCCGTCTCGTCGCGGCGCAACGACGCGAGCGCGGCGCGCAGTTCGCGCTCCCGGCCCAGGTCGAGAAGGTAGGCCGCGTTCAGCACATGGATGCGGTGCTTCCCCGTCACCTCGACGCCGTGCGGGCGCAGTCGGCGCGCGGCCACGGCGAGGCCCCGGACGACGGCGTCCACCCGCTCCGCGGCCCGCAGCGCCAGGGTGTGGCGCTGTTCGCGGCCGCGCTGCCGGGTGCGGACGCGGTCCAGATACGCGCGGCCGCTCCCGCCCGGGCCGGGGCCCTCCGCCGGGGCCGCTTCCGGGGCGGGCGGCGGTCCCGTGGGGGCGTAGACCTTGACGCCCCATTCGACCCGGCCCGCGATCCGGTCCAGGGCGGTCAGGAAGGACGTCTCCCGTTCGCCCAGGGCCTCTTGGACCCGGCCGTCGTCGAGATAGACCGTGGCCAGGGGCAGCGGAACGGTCGGGGCCAGCGCCGACGCCGCCGTGATCACCGCGTGGTGGGCGCGGGCGCAGCGCTCCAGCTCGGCGCCGTCGGACAGCCGCCGCCGCAACGCCTCCTCGTCATACCCGGCCGCGGGCACGTCCTGGACCACGGCGGTGAGCGGGCCCGCCGCGAGCGTACGGACGGGGGCGCCGGTGCCGAACCCGGGGAGTTCCGCCAACGGTTCCGCCGGGGCGGTGAGGCCGCCGCCTCGGCAGACCGCGAAGGCGTAGACGAGGGTGAGGGTTTCGGGCGGGGTCATCGGGGGGTCCGCTCCTCGGTCGCGCCGACCGCGCTCGGCTCCTCCGAGCCGATCCGTGACTCCAGGGCGTGAAGTCGCGTCCGCAGTTCCGCGTTCTCCTGGGCGAGGCTGTCCCGCGCGGCGCGCGACGAGAGCGCGGGATCGGTTTCCCACCAGTCGATTCCGGCCCTGCGGGCGGTGTCCACGGAGGAGATGAACAACCGCAGCCGGATGGTGAGCAGTTCGATGTCCAGCAGGTCGATCTTGATGTCCCCGGCGATCACGATGCCCTTGTCCAGGACCCGCTCCAGGATCTCGGCGAGGTCGGAGGGGTGCCGCTCGGTGGTCACGGAAGGGGGGTGGGAAGCGGGGTGGGCGGTCACGGAAGCGGGGTGGCCCAGGTCGCGTTCGGTCATGGCATCCGCACCCTCGCCCTTCCTGCCCGGCCGCCCGAGCGCTCCAGCAGATCCAGCAGCCGGTCCTCCTCCCGGTCGAACTCCTCCGGGCCGATCGCCCCCGACTCCAGGGCCTCGTTCAGCGCGGCGAGCCGGGCGCGCAGCACCGACGGATGGCACATCTCCTCCTCCGCCATGTCCCGCACGCGCTCCGCGATCCACACCACCCCGCGCACCGGCGCCAGCGGGAAGAGGACGACCTGGCTCAGTACGCCCATGTCAGACCCGGCCTTCCGTGAAGCTGTAACAGGGCAGCGGGCCGGTGAGCCGCAGTTCGGCCCGGTCGCGGTGGGCGGTCGCGAGGCGTTCCACGGCGCCCTCGAACCGCCGCTGCTCGCGCCGGTCCAGCAGGAACGAGGCGTTGAGTACGCACCCCTCGACCTCCGGGCCGTGCACCGTGGCGTCCGCCACGGCCGAGAGCTCCGCGAGCACCGTGGCCGCGGCGGCCACGGCCCTGCGCTTCAGCCCGCGCGCCACGGCCTCGCCGAGCCGCACACTGGCCTCGTACCCCGGGGCCCGGCGCGTGGCGGTGCGCAACCGGCTCACCTCGGGGTCCTCCCGTACCAGCGCGCCCAGGTCGGCCTCGGTGGGCAGCGCCTTGAGGTTCATCTCGACGCGCCCGTCGACGCGTTCGAGCGCGGCCAGGCAGTCGTTCTGAGTGCACAGCAGCTGCCGCCGCACCGACTCCTCGTCGGGGGCGACCATCCCGAAGCGCATCGGCAGCACCGGCCCGTCCCGCCCCAGCGTCAGGGCGAGGTCCTGGTGGGCGAGGAGGTCGCGGCGCTTGGCGCGCAGCCGGGCGGGAGCGTCGCTGATCACCGCGGCCAGCGCTCCGGCCCGTACGGTACGGACCGGGGCGGGCCGCTCGCCCACTCCGGTGCGGCCGGGCGGTACCGCGTGGGAGGCGCGGACGACTCCGTAGACGTACACGCTCTGAGGTGCGGGCGCGGGCGCGGGTGCGGGCGCGGTCATGGATCAGTCCTCCTCGGAAAGCTCGGAGGGCTCGGAAGGATCGGAAGACCCGGAGGCGGACGCGGAACGGCGGCGGGTGGGGGCGGTGCGCCGCCGGGGGCGGCTCTCCCGCTCCTCCCGCTCCTCCCGCTCCCCCTGCTCCCCTTCTCCGTCCCCCTCACCGGCCCCGACGGCCCGCTTGACCTTCTCGCCCACGCCCGCCACCGCCTTCTTGGCCTTCTTCTTGCCGAGGCCCGTGGCCATTCGCCCGGCCGGACTCCCGCCGCCGCCCGCCATCCCGCCCAGGAGTTCCGGAACGGTCTTGCTGCGGTCGAATTCGAGGTCCACGCGATTGCACGCTTCGGCGAAGCGGAGGTACGTGTCCACGCTGGCGACCACGATCCGGGCGTCGATCTTCAGGATCTCGATGCCGACGAGGGAGACCCGGATGAAGACGTCGATCACCATGCCCCGGTCGAGGATGAGTTCCAGGCAGTCGTAGAGGGTGCCGGTCCGCTGGATGCGGACGACCTCTTCCGTGTAAGTCCCAGTGGGCATCTCGGGGCGTCCTTTCGGCAGTCGTCTCCGCGTCGTCTCAGCAGTCGTCGGCCGCGCCGCGCCGGTAGCGGCGGACCCTCCGGTATTCCTGGAGCTCGCCCCGCTCGTCGATGCGCACCTCGTACGTGGCCAGCAGGCTGGTGGTGTCGGGGATCCGGGCGACCTCGAGGACGTCCACGCTGACGAGCCAGCCGTCCTCGTGGCGGGCCACGCCGCTGACGCCCTCGGGCTCATGGACGATCAGTGAGGCGAGCTGTTCGCACGCGTGCCGGGCGGCCTCGGCCGGCTTGGGGGCTCGGGGCCGGGTACTCGTCCTGGTGGGCGATGGGCGCGGGTCTCGCTCTGCCATGTGCATCAGTGTGATCACAGGGCGTGTGCGGCCGCCCGCCGTGATGGGCCAGACGGCCGCCTGTGATGACGGGCCAGACGGCGGTCTGCCGTGCTGGGCCGGATGCGGGACCGCCGGGCGGCTACCGCCGGGAGCGCTCAGGCCCCCTCTGCCTCGTCCTTCTCCCGCGGGCTCAGCGAGGACCACAGGCGTTCGCTCGCGCAGTGCATATGCTCCGCCATGGCCCGCTCGGCGGCCTCCGGGTCGTGGTCGCGGATGGCCTGGAGGATCGCGGCGTGTTCCTTGAGGGTGCCGGCCACGGTGCCCTCGATGTCCCCCGCGCGCTCCATCCAGACCTGGAGGAGCGAGCGGATGCTGTGCAGGATGTCGCTGAGCACGGAGTTGCGGGCGATGGCCGCCGTCTCCAGGTGGAAGGCGATGTCGGCGTCGATGAACGCCGTGACGTCGCTGCCCGCCTCGCGCATGTGCTCCAGATGGGCCTCGAGGCGGTCCATGTCCGCGGGTTCGGCGCGCTCGGCGGCGAGGCGGGCGGACATGCCCTCCATGAAGGTGCGCACCTCGACCAGGTCATGGGTGCGGCGCTGGCCCAGCATCAGGCCCCAGTTGATGGCGCGGGGCAGGAACTCCGAGGTGCCGGCCCGGACGTAGGACCCGGAGCCGGGACGGATCTCGATGATGCCGAGGACGTCGAGGGCGGACAGCGCGCCCCGGACGCTGGACCGGGCCACGTTCAGCGCCTCGGCGAGCTGGCGCTCCGCGGGGAGCCGGGTGCCGGGCCGCAGATGGCCTTCGGAGAGGTGGTCGAGCAGCCGCTTGGCCACCTCGCTCACCGACGACTCCCGGACGACGGGGCGCAGCAAGGCGGTGAAGTTCGGCTGGTCGGACTCAGCGCTCACGTGGCGTTCCCCCTAGCGGTCTGGGCTGGACCCACCAGTACATCACCAGTGGCCGGAGCGGAAATCCCCGCCTACGGGCTAAGCGCCCGGCGGCGTTCTGTCAAGAGGCCATTGGCCTGCGATAAAAGCGACGCTCATCACTTTGGTTAATTGGTGACCAATTTTAGATGGGTGGCTAGCGTGAGGCTCACTCCACCGGACAACGCCGTCCCGCCCAGTGAGGAGCCGCCATGGGCACCCCTGTTGTCACCCCGGTCACGACGGACGTCGAAAGATCGGCGATCAGGAAGATCGCGATCCGACTCGTCCCGTTCGTCGCCCTGATGTTCTTCGTGAACTTCCTCGACCGGACCGCGGTCTCCTTCGCCGAGCCCAACGGCATGGGCGAGGACCTCGGCCTCAGCGCCGCTCAGTTCGGGCTCGCCTCGGGCGTCTTCTTCATCGGCTACATCCTGCTGGAAGTGCCCAGCAACATGGCGCTGCACCGGTTCGGCGCCCGCCGCTGGCTGGCCCGGATCATGGTCACCTGGGGAATCGTTTCTCTGCTTTTCACCTGGGTGAACTCCACCGAGCAGCTGTATGCCCTGCGCTTCCTGCTGGGGGTCGCCGAGGCCGGGTTCTTCCCCGGCGCGATCCTCTTCCTCAGCCAGTGGGTGCCGGCCCGCCACCGCACCCGGATCCTCGCGCTGTTCTACCTGGCCCAGCCGCTCACCACGGTGATCGGGGCGCCGCTGGCCGGACTGCTGATCAACCAGCACGGCTCGTTCCTCGGCCTCGACGGCTGGCGCTTCATGTTCCTGGGCGTCTCGGTGCCGGCGATCCTGCTCGGCGTCATCGCCTGGTTCTACCTGATCGACCGCCCGGCCGACGCCAAGTGGCTCACCGGCGAGGAGAAGAGCTGGCTGACCGGCGCGCTGGCGCGGGAGAACACCGAGAAGACGGCCGGCCACGGCGGGCGCGAGGGGCTGAGGGCGGCGTTCGCCAGCGGCCGGGTATGGGTCCTCGCCCTCATCTACTTCGGCTTCATCTACGGCCTGTACGCCCTGGCGTTCTTCCTGCCCACCATCATCAGCGGCTTCGAGGACCAGTACGGGACCCACTTCAGTGTGATGGACAAGGGGCTGATCACCGCCATCCCCTATCTGCCCGCCGCGATCGTCCTCTTCTTCTGGTCCCGGCACGCCACCCGGCACGGGGTGCGCGCCTGGCATGTGGCCGGGCCCGCGGTGGTCGGCGGCGTGAGCATTCCGCTGGCCCTGTCCATGGGCTCGCCGACCGCGACCGTCGCCGTGATCACCGTCACCGCCTGCTCGATCTTCGCGGCGCTGCCCGCCTTCTGGTCGCTGCCCTCCCGGTTCCTCACCGGAGGCGCCGCGGCCGCCGGTATCGCCCTGATCAATACGGCCGGGAACGTCGCGGGCTTCGCCGCGAGCTACATCACCGGCTGGCTGCGGGACCTCAGCGGCTCCTACTACCTGCCGTTCTTCCTCGTCGGCGGCTTCATGGTGCTGTCCGCCGTGCTGATGGTCCTGCTGGCCACCCGCCGCGGACCCACGGCCCCCGCCCCCGAACAGGAGCTGATCACCGCCGGGCACTGACCTCCGCCCGCCGTCCAGCCCCAGCGCACCGATCCCCCCCGCGGCCCCGGGAGACCGCCAGCCATGACACGACTCTTCAACAACCCAGCCGCCTTCGCGGACGAGGCCCTGGAGGGCTTCGTCGCCGCCCACCGGCGCCTGGTCCGGCGCGTCCCCGGCGGCGTCGTCCGGGCCACCGCCGCCGCCCCCGGCCAGGTGGCCGTGGTCGTCGGCGGCGGTTCCGGCCACTACCCGGCCTTCTCCGGTCTGGTGGGGCAGGGCCTGGCGCACGGCGCCGCGGTCGGCAATGTCTTCGCCTCGCCCTCGGCCCAGCAGGTGCGCCAGGTGGCCAAGGCGGCGCAGGCCGGTGGCGGGGTGCTGCTGGCGTTCGGCAACTACGCGGGCGATGTGCTGCACTTCGGGCAGGCCGCGGAGCGCCTCACCGCCGAGGGCATCCCCTGCGCGACACTCGCCGTGACCGACGACGTCTCCAGCGCCGCCGCCGGGGAGTCGGAGAAGCGGCGCGGGGTCGCGGGCGACCTCGCGGTGTTCAAGACCGCCGCCGCGGCCGCCGAGGCGGGGCTGCCCCTGGCGGAGGTGGTCCGCCTCGCGAAGCTGGCCAACACCAGGACCCGCTCGTTCGGCATCGCCTTCTCCGGCTGCACCCTGCCCGGCGCGGACGACCCGCTGTTCACCGTCCCGGCCGGCCGGATGGCGGTGGGCCTGGGCATCCACGGGGAGCCGGGGCTCGCCGAGCGCCCTGTGCCCAGCGCCGACGAGGCCGCCGACCTGCTGGTCTCCACTCTGCTCGGCGAGCTGCCGGAGGGGGTCGGGAGCCCGCGCGGACAGCGGGCGGGCGTGATCCTCAACGGCCTGGGCTCGGTCAAGTACGAGGAGCTGTTCGTCGTCTACCGCCGGGTGGCCCGGCTGCTCGCCGAGGCGGGCGTCGAAACGGTCGACCCCGAGGTGGGCGAGCTGGTCACCAGCTTCGACATGGCGGGCGTCTCGCTCACCCTCTTCTGGCTGACCGATGAGCTGGAGCCGCTGTGGACGGCCCCGGCCCACGCCCCCGCCTACCGCAAGGGGACGGTCGCGGCACCCCAGCCGTCGGCGACCGCGGACACGGACCTCTCCGCGGACACCGCCGTCGCCGAGGGCACCGACGTCCCCGAGGACACCGCCGTCCCCGAGGCGAGCGAGCCTTCCCGTGCCGCGGCCCGCACCGCGCTGGCGGCGCTCGGCGCCATCGAGACGACCATCCGGGCCCACGCCGAGGAACTCGGCCGCATCGACGCGGTCGCCGGCGACGGCGACCACGGCATCGGCATGCGGCGCGGCTCCGAGGCCGCGCACGCGGCCGGACGCCGGGCCCTGGAGCGGGGCGCGGGCGTCGGCACCCTGCTGCACCACGCCGCCGACGCCTGGGCCGACCGGGCCGGTGGCACCTCCGGGGCGCTGTGGGGGGTCATCCTGCGGGCGCTGGGCACGGCCCTCGGCGACACCGAACCGCCCGGCGCGCACCCCGTCAGCGTCGGCGTGGACGCCGCAGCCGACGGGGTGATGCGGCTCGGCAAGGCGGAGACCGGCGACAAGACGATGGTCGACGCCCTGGTGCCGTTCGCCGACGCGCTGAGCGACGCGGTCGGCGGGGGAGCGCCGCTCGCCGCCGCCTGGGACACCGCGGCCACCGCCGCCGACGCCGCCGCGGCGGCCACCGCCGAACTCCTGCCCCGGCTGGGCCGCGCCCGGCCGCACGCGGAGAAGTCGCTGGGCACCCCCGACGCCGGCGCGGTGTCCCTCGCCCTGATCGTCCGTGCCGTGCACGGCGCCCTCGCCGGCAACGGCACCGCCGGCACCACCCCCGAACCCGCTCCTGAACCCACCGCCGACACCACCGCCGACACCACCGCCAGGAAAGGCTGAGATGAACGACAAGCTCCGCATCGTCGTCGGATCCGATGACGCCGGATACGACTACAAGGAGGTTCTGAAGAAGGACCTGGAGGCCAGCGAGCTCGTCGCGGCCGTGACGGACGTGGGCGTGGACGCCGACGGGCACACCGCCTACCCGAAGGTCGCGATCGCCGCCGCCGAACTCGTGGCCGCCGGCGAGGCCGACCGGGCGCTGCTGGTGTGCGGCACCGGACTCGGGGTCGCCATCGCCGCCAACAAGGTCAAGGGCATCAGGGCCGTCACCGCCCACGACAGCTTCTCCGTCGAGCGCGCCATCCTCAGCAACAACGCCCAGGTGCTCACCTTCGGCCAGCGCGTCGTGGGTCTCGAACTCGCCCGCCGCCTCGCCCAGGAGTGGCTCACCTACCGCTTCGACACCTCCTCGGCCTCGGCCGCCAAGGTCGAGCTGATGTGTGCCTACGAAGAGGGCACGGCCGCCTGATGTCCTCCCCCCACGTCCCGTCCGTCACCATCGGCGTCAGCCTGAAGATGTACTTCGGGCACCACCAGACGCTCAACTGGTGCCGTCGTATCGCGGCGATCGCCGAGCGGCACCCGGCCGTCACCGGCGGCCTCGTGGAGACGTTCGTCCTGCCCTCCTTCCCGGCGCTGGTCCCGGCCGCCGGACTGCTCGCCGGGACCGGGGTCCGGGTCGGCGCGCAGGACCTGAGCGCCGAGGAGCCCGGCGCGTTCACCGGCGAGGTGAGCGGCGCCCAGCTCAGGGAGATCGGCTGTGGCTACGCCGAGGTGGGCCACGCCGAGCGGCGCCGCCTCTTCCACGAGGACGAGACGGTCGTCGCGGCCAAGACCGCCGCCGCGCTGCGCCACGGCCTCACCCCCGTGCTGTGCGTCGGTGAGCCGGAGCGCGCCGACGCCGGGCGGGCGGCCGAGCGCTGCGCCGCCGAAGTCGAGTCCGCGCTCGCCGCGGCCGGACGGGCCGGGGTGCTCGGCCCGGTGATCGTGGCCTACGAACCGCAGTGGGCCATCGGCGCCCCCGAGCCCGCCTCGCCCGAGCACATCCGCGCCGTGTGCACCGCCCTGAGCACCCGGCTGGCGGAGCGGGCGGAGCTCGCGGGCAGCCGGGTCGTCTACGGGGGCAGCGCCGGACCGGGGCTGCTCACCCGGCTCGGTCCCGAGGTCGGCGGGCTCTTCCTGGGCCGCTTCGCCCATGACCCGGGCGCGTTCGAGGCCATCCTGGACGAGGCGGCGGCCCTGCACGGGACGACCGTGGCGGGGGTGGCGTGAGATGGCCATCGGACTGAGCACCTACGCCTTCTTCTGGCGGACCTCCCCGAAGGCACCCCGGCCGCTGACGCTGGCCGACATGCTCCGGAGCACCCATGACCTGGGCGTCGGCGTCCTCCAGATCTGTGACTACCCGTCGATCGAGACGTATCGCGACGAGGAGCTCGCGGAGCTGCGCACCATGGCCGAGGCCCTCGGCATCCGGCTGGAGCTCGGCACCCGCGGGATCCGCCCCGGGCATCTGCTGAGGTATCTGGAGCTCGCGGAGAAGCTGGGCGCGTCCTTCGTCCGCTCCATGCTGAACACCCATGACCACCGGCCGACCGTCCCCGAGGCGGTCGAGCTGCTGCGCGAGGCGGTGCCCGGCTACGCCGCGCGCGGGGTCACCCTCGGCCTGGAGACGTACGAGCAGATCTCGACGGACGATCTGCTGGCCGTGGTCACCGCCGTCGACAGCCCGCACCTCGGCGTCTGCCTGGACCCGGGCAACAGCGTGGCCCGCCTGGAGCGGCCGGCCGATGTGATCGACCGCACCGCCCCGTACGTGGTCAACATCCACGTCAAGGACTTCGCCTTCACCCGCCGGGACGGCTGGGTCGGCTTCACCCTCGCCGGCTGCCCGCTCGGCGAGGGGCTGCTCGACTACGACCGCATGATCGCCGCGGTCCGCCCGGAGGAGAAGGGCGTCCACCAGATCGTGGAGCACTGGCTCCCGTGGCAGGGCGGCTTCGAGGAGACCGCCCGGCTCGAAGACCAGTGGACACGGCAATGTGTCCGCACCTTGAACACCCTGATGAGGAGCACCTGATGGCCACCCCCGCCACCGAGCCCACGACCGTCGCCGTCATCGGCGCCGCCGGAAAGATGGGCCTGCGCGTCTCGGCGAACCTGGAGAAGAGCGACTTCCGCGTCCTGTTCGGCGAGAACTCCCCCAAGGGCCAGGAGGTCCTGGCCGAGCTGGGCCGCGAGGTCATCGACTCCGCCAAGGCGGCGGCCGAGGCGGACGTGGTCATCCTCGCCGTCCCCGACCGCGTCCTCGGCGCGGTGTCCGAGGCGCTGGTGCCGGTGATGAAGCCCGGCTCGGTCGTCCTCACCCTGGACCCGGCCGCCGCGTACGCGGGCCTGCTCGCCCGGCGCGACGACGTCGCCAACGCCTGTGCGCACCCCTGCCACCCGTCGGTCTTCCTGGAGCGCACCACCAAGGAGGAGTGGGCCGACACCTTCGGCGGGATCGCCGCCCCGCAGGAGGTCGTCGCGGCGTTCGAGTCCGAGGACGCGGCGGCGCGCGAGCTGACCGAGACCGTGATCCGCACGATGTACGCCCCGGTCGTGGACGTCCACTGGGTGACCGTCAAGCAGTTGGCCGTGCTGGAGCCCACCCTCGTGGAGACCATCGCCTGCATGGTCGGCGCGCTGCTGACCGAGGCCCTGCACGAGACCGTCCACACCGTGGGCGTCCCGGAGCCCGCCGCCCGCGCGATGCTCCTCGGCCACACCCAGGTCGCCCTCGCCAACACCCTCAAGGGCGACAACCCGTTCTCCGACGCCTGCCTGATCGCGATGGACTACGGACGGGAGTCGATCGTGCGGGACGACTGGAAGAAGGTGTTCCAGGACGACGAGCTCGACAAGGTCATCACGCGGATGCTCAAGATCAAGGAAATCCGCCGCGCGGCGTGACACCGCGCTGTGCGCTGTGCGGTACGCGGTTACGCCCCCGGCCCGGTGCGCTCACGGGGGAGCGCACCGGGCCGGGGGCGTCATCACACGGCGCGGGTTGTCGGCGGGTGGCCGTACTCTGGAAGACCCCCGGCCCGTGACACGTGTCGGGTCGTTCGCGTTGTCCGCCTCCGGGATGGAATACCCCTTTATGAGCCTCACCGGTCTGCTCGACGCCGTCGTAAGGGACCCCGCGCTCGCCGAGGCGGTGCGCGGCGCCACCGACGGCCATCGCCCCCACGTCGATCTGGTCGGCCCGCCCGCCGCCCGTCCGTTCGCCATCGCCGCGCTCGCGCGCTCCGCGGGCCGTACCGTGCTCGCGGTGACGGCCACCGGCCGGGAGGCGGAGGATCTGGCGGCGGCGCTGCGCTCGCTGATGCCGCCAGGCCATGAAAACGCAGTGGTGGAGTACCCGTCCTGGGAGACGCTGCCGCACGAGCGGCTCTCCCCGCGCTCGGACACGGTCGGGCGGCGCCTCGCGGTGCTGCGCAGGCTGGCCCATCCGAGCCCGGACGACCCGGCGGCCGGGCCCGTCTCGGTCGTTGTCGCGCCCGTACGGTCCGTGCTCCAGCCGCAGGTCAAGGGGCTCGGTGATCTGGAGCCGGTGAGCCTGCGGGCCGGGCGGACCGCCGATCTGGAGGAGATCGTGGACGGGCTCGCGGCCGCCGCGTACTCCCGGGTCGAACTGGTCGAGAAGCGCGGTGAGTTCGCCGTGCGCGGCGGCATCCTGGACGTCTTCCCGCCGACCGAGGAGCATCCGCTCCGGATCGAGTTCTGGGGCGACGACATCGAGGAGATCCGCTACTTCAAGGTGGCCGACCAGCGGTCCCTGGAGATCGCCGAGCACGGGCTGTGGGCCCCGCCCTGCCGGGAGCTGCTGCTGACCGGCGACGTACGGGAGCGGGCCGCGGCCCTCGCCGAGGCCCATCCCGAGCTGGGCGAGCTGCTCGGCAAGATCGCCGAGGGGATCGCGGTCGAGGGCATGGAGTCCCTGGCCCCCGTCCTGGTCGACGACATGGAGCTGCTGCTGGACGTCCTCCCGGCGGGCAGCATGACGGTCGTCTGCGAGCCGGAGCGGGTGCGCACCCGGGCGGCGGACCTGGTGGCCACCAGCCAGGAGTTCCTCCAGGCGTCCTGGGCGGCCACCGCCGGGGGCGGCGAGGCCCCGATCGACGTCGGCGCGGCCTCCCTGTGGGGCATCGCGGACGTCCGCGACCGCGCCCGTGAGCTGGGCATGATGTGGTGGTCGGTGAGCCCCTTCGCCGCCGACGAGGAGCTCACGCAGACACTTGCCGCTGACGCGGCGGGGGACACCGTCAAGCTGGGCATGCACGCCACCGAGAGCTACCGCGGCGACACCGCCCGCGCGCTGGCCGACACCAAGGGCTGGCTCGCCGACGGCTGGCGCACGGTCTATGTGACCGAGGGCCACGGCCCCGCCTCCCGCACCGTCGAGGTGCTCGGCGGCGAGGGGATCGCGGCCCGGCTGGACGGCGACCTCACCGAGATCAAGCCGTCCGTGGTGCATGTGGCCTGCGGCTCGATCGACTACGGCTTTATCGACCCGGCCCTGAAGCTGGCCGTGCTGACCGAGACGGATCTGTCCGGGCAGAAGGCCGCGGGCAAGGACGGGGCGCGGATGCCCGCGCGCCGCCGTAAGACGATCGATCCGCTCACCCTCGAGGCGGGCGACTTCATCGTCCACGAGCAGCACGGCGTGGGCCGCTACATCGAGATGGTGCAGCGCACCGTCCAGGGCGCCACCCGCGAGTATCTGGTGGTGGAGTACGCCCCGGCCAAGCGCGGCCAGCCCGGCGACCGGCTCTTCGTCCCCACCGACCAGCTGGAGCAGGTCACCAAGTACGTGGGCGGCGAGGCGCCGACCCTGCACCGGCTCGGCGGCGCCGACTGGACCAAGACCAAGGCGCGCGCCAAGAAGGCCGTCAAGGAGATCGCCGCCGACCTGATCAAGCTCTACTCGGCCCGGATGGCGGCGCCCGGCCACGCCTTCGGCGGGGACACCCCCTGGCAGCGGGAGCTGGAGGACGCGTTCCCGTACGCGGAGACCCCCGACCAGCTCACCACCATCGCCGAGGTCAAGGAGGACATGGAGAAGTCGGTTCCGATGGACCGGCTGATCTGCGGCGACGTCGGCTACGGCAAGACCGAGATCGCGGTCCGCGCCGCCTTCAAGGCGGTCCAGGACGGCAAGCAGGTGGCGGTGCTCGTGCCCACGACCCTGCTGGTGCAGCAGCACTTCGGCACCTTCGGCGAGCGGTACGGCCAGTTCCCCGTCAACGTCAGGGCGCTCTCCCGCTTCCAGACCGACACCGAGGCCAAGGCGGTGCTGGAGGGGCTGCGGGACGGCGCGGTCGACATCGTCATCGGCACCCACCGGCTCTTCTCCTCCGAAACCAAGTTCAAGGACCTGGGCCTGGTCATCGTGGACGAGGAGCAGCGCTTCGGCGTCGAGCACAAGGAGCAGCTGAAGAAGCTCCGCGCCAATGTGGACGTGCTGACCATGTCCGCCACGCCCATCCCGCGCACCCTGGAGATGGCGGTCACCGGCATCCGCGAGATGTCCACGATCACCACCCCGCCGGAGGAGCGCCATCCGGTGCTGACCTTCGTCGGTCCGTACGAGCAGAAGCAGATCGGCGCCGCGATCCGGCGCGAGCTGCTCCGCGAGGGCCAGGTCTTCTACATCCACAACCGGGTGGAGTCCATCGACCGGGCCGCCGCCCGGCTGCGCGAGATCGTCCCCGAGGCGCGGATCGCCACCGCCCACGGGCAGATGTCGGAGGGTGCGCTGGAGCAGGTCGTGGTCGACTTCTGGGAGAAGAAGTTCGACGTCCTGGTCTCCACGACCATCGTCGAGTCCGGGATCGACATCTCCAACGCCAACACCCTGATCGTCGAGCGCGGCGACAACTTCGGCCTCTCCCAGCTGCACCAGCTGCGCGGCCGGGTCGGCCGTGGCCGCGAGCGCGGTTACGCGTACTTCCTCTACCCGCCCGAGAAGCCGCTCACGGAGACCGCCCATGAGCGGCTGGCCACGATCGCCCAGCACACCGAGATGGGCGCGGGCATGTATGTGGCGATGAAGGACCTGGAGATCCGCGGCGCGGGCAATCTGCTCGGCGGTGAGCAGTCCGGCCACATCGCGGGCGTCGGCTTCGACCTCTACGTCCGGATGGTCGGCGAGGCCGTCGCCGACTACCGCGCCTCGATCGAGGCGGGCGAGGGCGAGCCCGCGGAGGCGCCGCTGGAGGTCAAGATCGAGCTTCCGGTCGACGCGCACGTCCCGCACGACTACGCCCCCGGCGAGCGGCTGCGCCTCCAGGCGTACCGGGCGATCGCCTCCGCCAACAGCGAGGAAGACATCCGCGCCGTCCGCGAGGAGCTCACCGACCGCTACGGCAAGCTCCCCGAGCCGGTGGAGAACCTCCTCCTGGTCGCCGGCCTGCGCCTGCTGGCCCGCGCCTGCGGCGTCACCGACATCACCCTCCAGGGCTCCAACATCCGCTTCTCCCCGGTCGAGCTCCGCGAATCCCAGGAGCTGCGCCTCAAGCGCCTCTACCCGCGCACGGTCATCAAGCCCGCCACCAAGCAGATCCTGGTACCCCGCCCCGCCACCGCCCGCATCGGCGGAAAGCCGCTGGTGGGACGGGAACTGCTGGCGTGGACCGGGGAGTTCCTGACGTCGATCCTGGGGTCGTGAGGGTGATCCTGGGGGCGTGACGACGGCGCTGGGGACGCCATCGGGCTCAGGCGATGCGGATCTGTTGATCGTCGACTTCGAGCACCAGGGTCAGCCGCGCCCCCAGCGCCTGCGCATAGGCGCGCATCGCCGTGAGATCCACCGACTTGCCCTGCTCCAGCTGGGAGACGCGGGCTTGGGTGATGCCGAGCTGGGCGGCGGCCTGCTGCTGGGTGAGACCCCGCTCCCTCCGCAGCCGCCGCAGGTGATGGCCCAGGAGGTGGGCCTCCTGCCGCAGGCGTGCGGCCTCCTTCCGCGCCGCCCACTCCGCCTCGCCCACCTCGGGGTGGGCCTCGCGGCGGACCCGCTCGCCGCTCCTCTTGACCTCGTCCCACGAGGTGAAACCGTTCATTCCGCCGCCTTCTCCTTGTGGTCGAGGTACTGCCGGTAGCGCTCCTCGGCGAGTGGGACGGCGGTGTCGTACCAGCGCCGCCAGTTGCCCGCCTTGTCGCCCGCCACGAGGAGGATGCACTCCCGGTCGGGGTCGAAGACGAAGAGGATGCGGATTTCGGTCCGGCCCGCCGAGCCCGGGCGTAACTCCTTGAGGTTCTTCATCGAGCTGCCGTGGATCACATCGGCCATGGGACGACCGAGGCTCGGTCCTATGGCCGCCAGCAGCTCGATGGCCTGCTCCACCGAGTCGGCCGAATGCGGATCGTGAGCACATAGGGCGAGGAACCAGTCGGCCACCTCGTCATGGATGTTGATTGACCACGTCACGAGCGAGTATAAGCAGTTGCTTGTAGAAGCGCACCCTTGTAAAGCCAGCTCATTCCCTCGAATGGGTGGGCCTGTCCGCGCCGGTTTCCACGGGGACAGGGGCGGGCCGCGCGCGCGACACCCCCGTCGTCGCGCGGCGGCCGGCCCCGGCTCATGAGCCCGGCGGGGTGGCCGGGTGCGGTGCCGTGCGGGTGGGGGGATGCGCCCTCGGCCCTCGGCTCTCGGCGAGAGGCGGGGTTCGGCGCGGCCCGTCGTGGCTTGTCCAGGACAATAGGCGCCCGCGGCACCCACGGCGAGGAACGATGTGCACAGTGAGCACCCCGAGCGGTTCCCCTTCGAACGGTGAACGCACTGGTGAACGGTGAGTACGGCGGCGAACGGTGGGCGCGCCCGAGGGCGACCCCGGTGCGCGGTCGCCCCGTTTCAGAGCGAGCCCAGAGCTCGCATCGCGAGCCATAGTTCGTACTTCGCGCTCGGCGCGGTCAGCAGGGAGCGACCCAGGACGTCCTCCGCCCTGGTCAGGCGCTTGCGGGCGCCCGGGAGGGAGATGCCCAGGGCGGTGGCCGCGGCGGGCAGGCGGGCGTCGGCGCGCAGCCAGGTGCGTATGGTCTCCAGCCCGGCCGTCGGACCGGCCTGCTCCAGGGGGCGCAGCTGGGCCCGGGCCCAGGTCCCGGCGGCGGGGGTGCCCAGCACCGCGTCCAGCGTGGCGGTGTGCCCCGGTGGGGCCTGGGCGCGGGCCGCCGCGGCCTGGGGCGCGGTGTGCAGCCGCAGCGCCAGCCAGGCGGCCGACTGCGCGGGCAGGCTGCGGCTGATCTCCACGCCCAGCAGCTCGTCCAGATGGCGCATCCGCGCCGCGAGGGTATTGCGGTGGATCTTCAGATGGCGGCTGGCCGCCCCGCCGAAGCTCAGCCACGACCCGAGCGTGCCCAGCAGCTCCTGCGGGCCCGGGTCGGCGCGGCGTGCCGGGGCGTACCGAAGACAGGGCGCCAGGAGCTCGCTCGCCCACACATAGCCCTCCGGGCCCGCCAGGACGGTCACATCCACATCGCCGCCGAAGCCCGCACGGCGCTCGGGCGCGCTACGGGCCACCGCCAGCGCGTGGATGGCCTGCTCATACGCGGTCGGCGTGTCCCGCAGCGCGACCGCCGCGCTCACCCCGACCCGGCATTCGGGCACCAGCCGGACGATCAGCAGGTCCAGTGGTGCCGGGCCGCCCCGCGGGTCACCGCTGATCGGGCCCGGCTCGGGCGGTACGAGCGCGAGGACGTGGTTCGGGCGCACCGGACACGGCACGATCCACGCCCCGCCCCCCGCCTCGCGATCGATCCGCCGGATAATCTCGCGCCGCCGCGCGTGCGGGCACTCGATCACATACATCCGGACCACCGCGGGCAGCGCCGGCCGCAGCGCCCCGGCGATCCGCTGCGCGGCGGGCACGCTGCCCACCATCAGCAGATGCAGCACCGCCTCCCGGCTGTGCTCCTCGGCCGACTCGATCCGCCGCCGCGCCCGCTCGGACTGCTCCAGCCGCCAGCACAGGGCGAGGGTGCGGGCGGCGTCGGCGAGCAGCGTTCCGCAGTGCGGATCGTCCGGCCCCACGACGGCGAGATACGTCCTCGGGCCGGTGTCGAGCGCGATCAGATGCACCGGGGGCCCTTCGCCCCCGCCCAGCACGGCGGACGCCGCCCCGCGCCGGTGCAGCTCGACGGCGGCGCCGACTGCGGCGTCGGCGGCGAGCCGCGCCACCGCCGGGTCGTGCTCCCCGCCCGGCCCGGCCAGCACCCGTCCCGAGTCCCCGACCAGCACGGCCGGGCCCCCGGTCCGCCGGGCCAGCCAGCCGAGCATCTCCCGTACCGCCCCGCGCCGGGTGGCCAGCCGGGCGAGGGCGAGAACGTCATCGGCGCGGTCGGCGCGGTCGGCTCGGTCAGCTCGGTCGGCGCGCTCGTCGGAGGGCGGGGTGTGCATGAAACAGCACATTAGTTCTGATCGCCTGGGTTTCGGAAAGGGCCCGGCCCAGCCTGTGGAAAACCTGTGGATACGGCGGAGCCCACTGGGAGGGAGGCGGCTAGGCTCCCCCGGTGTCCACCGTCATAGCCGCCATGATCACCGCAGTCGTCGGCATCCTCGGCACCCTCTTCGCACCCCTCCTCCAGCAGCGCATGACGGCACGCCAGCGGGGAGAGGAAGCACTCACCGAGGACCGGCGGCGCCGCTTCGAGGAGCGCCGGGCCGCCTACACCGCGATGAACCGCGCCTCCCGTCAGTTCCACACCCTCCTCAAGGACGCGCTGCACCGGATCCGCGACGACGTGTACGCGGACGAGGACCGCGTCCGGCTCGAGGAGGCCCGCCGCGACTACCGGGACCGTTACGCCGAGGCGCAGATGATCGTCCCCGAACGGGTCCTGGAAGCGTCCCGCGACCTCAATACGGTGCTCGCCGGTATCGACGCGATGGCCAAACGGATCGACCGCGGCCTGCAGTACGACGGCGAGACGGCGGCGGACGCGCTGCAGGAGCTGAAGGAGGCCGAGCCCCGGCTGTCGGCGATGCGCCGGATCATGCGGGAGGACCTGGGCATCTTCGACTGAGGCCCGGGGCCGCGCTCCTGACCCCGGGGGTGGCCGCCGCCATGACCTCGGGGGTAATCGACGCTCCCGGCGGGGCGCGGCAGGCTGATCCGTGTCCGCCGATCTGCCTGGAGCACTTGGAGGAGCCATGCCCGCCGCCTACGCGCTCGCGCATCTGCACGGCCGCAGTCCGCACCCCGACGTCATCGAGTACCTGGAGCGGATCCAGGCCACCCTCGACCCCTTCCACGGCCGGTTCCTCATCCACGGCGACACGCTGGAGGTGGTCGAGGGGGAGTGGCCGGGCAGTGTGGTGCTGATCGAGTTCCCGGGCGGGATGGCGGACGCCCGCGAGTGGTACGCGTCGCCCGCCTATCAGGACATCCTGGCGCTGCGCACCGACCATATCGAGGGCGATGTGATCCTGGCCGATGGCGTCGGCCCCGGCTACGACCCACTGGAGCGAGCCGAGAAACTGCGTTCCGCGGACCCCAGCGGGTACGCCCGCTGAGCGCTCCGCTGGAAGTGCCCTGACCTGCCGCCGATCGTCTGCGGCGCCGTCGTGGCTGATCGCGCGGTTCCCCGCGCCCCTTCAAGGCGGTACGTCCGCCCGATCTGTACGCCTGTCACCGCCCCACCGCGTAGCCCTGTGCGCCGCGCGGGTTGGCGGCGGCGAGCAGGACGCCTGTCTCCGGGTCGCGGGCGACCGCGCACAGGCGGCCCTCCGACCAGGGGTCGCCGACCATCACATCGTGGCCGCGGCGGCGGAGTTCCGTGATGGCCGGTTCGCCGATGCGGGACTCGACGACCACCCGGCCCGCCGTCATCGCCCGGGGGTGGAAGGAACCGGGGAAGGACTCCTGGTGCCAGTTGGGGGCGTCGATGGCGCCTTGCAGGTCCAGGCCGGAGCGGACCGGCGCCCGTAGCGCGACGCCGAGGAAGAAGTGCGTGCTCCACTGGTCCTGCTGGTCGCCGCCGGGAGTGCCGAAGGCCATGACGGGGGTGTCGTCGCGCAGCGCGAGCGACGGGGTGAGTGTGGTGCGGGGGCGGCGGCCGGGGGTGAGGGAGTTGGGCAGGCCGGGGTCCAGCCAGGTCATCTGGAGCCGGGTGCCGAGCGGGAAACCCAGCGCGGGGATGACGGGGTTGGACTGCAGCCAGCCGCCGCTGGGCGTGGCCGCGACCATGTTGCCCCAGCGGTCCACCACGTCGAGGTGGCAGGTGTCGCCCCGGGTCACCCCGTCCCGGTCGACGGCCGCTTCGCCGTGCGCCCGGCCCCCCGACCCCAGGCCCGAGTCCGGCCCGCCGACCGTCGGCTCCCCGCCACCCGGCCCGGCGGCCGGTCCGTCCGCCCCGGACGCGGCGCGGGCCACCGCGGCCCGCGCCTGCTTGCTCAGCCGTGGCGCAAGGCCTCCGGGGTGCCCGGGGCGCAGCTCGTACGAGGCCTGTTCGCCGATCAGTGCCCGCCGCTCGTCGTTGTACGGACGCGAGAGCAGCTCCGTCAGCGGAACGTCGGCGGCGTCCCCGTACCACGCCTCGCGGTCGGCCATGGCCAGCTTGCCGCCCTCGATCAGGAGGTGCAGGAAGTCGGGCGTGCCCAGGTCGGCCTCGCTCAGCGCGTACGGCAGCAGGGCGAGTTGCTGGAGCAGCACCGGCCCCTGGCTCCAGGGCCCGGCCTTGCACACGGTCCAGCCGTTCCAGAAGTGGCGGACCGGCGGCTCGTACGTGGCCTCGAAGGCGGCCAGGTCGTCCCCGGTCATGGTCCCGGCGTTGCGGTGCCCGGACGAGTCCATCGCGGGCCGGGCCGCCGCGTCCGCCAGCTCCGCCGCGATGAAGCCCTCGCGCCAGACCCGGCGGGCCGCCTCGATCTGGGCCTCGCGCCCGGGGCCCGCCGCCTCCGCCTCGGCGACCAGCCGCCGCCAGGTGGCGGCCAGCGCGGGGTTGGTGAGCAGCCGCCCGGCGGCGGGGGACGTCCCGTCCGGCAGATACAGCTCGGCCGAGGTCGTCCACTCGGTCTCGAACAGCTCCCGCACCGTCTCGACCGTCTCCCCGATCCGCTCGACCGCCGGATGGCCGTGCTCGGCGTAGCCGATCGCGTACCGCAGCACCTCGGCGAGCCGTTTCGTACCGTGGTCGCGCAGCAGCACCATCCAGGCGTCGAACGCACCGGGCACCGCCGCCGCGAGCGGGCCGGTGCCGGGGACGAGGTCGAGGCCGAGCGCGGTGTAGTGGTCGATGGTGGCCCCGGCGGGGGCCGGGCCCTGGCCGCACAGCACGGTGGGTTCGCCGTCCGCCGGGGCGAGGATGATCGGCACCTCACCGGCGGGTCCGTTCAGATGCGGCTCGACCACATGCAGGACGAACCCGGCGGCCACGGCCGCGTCGAAGGCGTTGCCGCCGTCCTCCAGGACGGCCATGGCGGACTGCGAGGCCAGCCAGTGGGTGGAGGACACCATGCCATGGGTGCCCTGAAGGGTGGGCCGGGTGGTGAACATGTCGGCAGGCTCCTGGTCTCGTACGGGTGCGGGTGCGGGTGCGGGTGCGGGTACGGGTGCGGGTGCGGGTGCGGGCGCGGGTACGGGCGTGCGGACGTGCGGGCGGTCAGATGGTGGCGGCGTCGGGCGCGGTGCCGTCGTCCGCCACCAGATGGCAGGAGACCTGGCGACGGCCGCCGCCCTCCGCGAGCCGCCGCAGCACGGGCGGCTCGGCGCGGCAGCGGTCGACGGCGAGTGGGCAGCGGGTGTGGAAGCGGCAGCCGCTCGGCGGATCCAGCGGGCTGGGCAGCTCCCCGCTGAGCACGATCCGGGCGCGCGACCGCTGCGCGGCCGGGTCCGGCACCGGGGCCGCGGACAGCAGCGCCTGGGTGTACGGATGCTTGGGGTCGGCGAACAGCTCGGCGGCCGGGGCCTGTTCCACCAGCTGCCCCAGATGCATCACGGCGATCCGGTCGGCGAGGTACTCGACGGCGGCCAGGTCATGGGTGATGAACAGACAGCCGAACCGCCGTTCCCGCTGGAGGTCCGCCAGCAGGTTGAGCACGGACGCCTGGACGGAGACGTCCAGTGCCGATGTCGGCTCGTCGGCCACCAGCAGCTGGGGATCGACCGACAGCGCGCGGGCGATGGAGACCCGCTGCCGCTGTCCGCCGGAGAGCTCATGGGGCCGCCGCCGCGCCAGTTCGGGCCGCAGCCCCACCTGGGCCAGCAGCGCGGCGACCCGGTCGCGCAGGGCGTCGCCGGACGCCAGGCGGTGCAGCCGCAGCGGCTGGCCGACGATGGCGCCCACGGTCATCCGGGGGTCGAGCGAGGAGGACGGGTCCTGGAACACCAGGTGGAAGTCCTTGCGCAGCGGACGCAGCGCCCGCTTCGACAGCCGGGTCACGTCGCGGCCGTTGATCGTCACCTGGCCCGCGGTCGGCCGGTCCAGCCGTACGGCGCACCGCCCCACCGTGGACTTGCCGCTGCCGGACTCCCCGACCAGGCCGACGATCTCGCCCCGGCCGATGCCGAGGCTGACCCCGTCGACCGCCCTGACGGTGCCGGCGGGGCCGGTGAAGTGGCGGACCAGGCCGTTGATGTCGAGCACGGCGTCATCCCGCGACGCCTCCGCGGGCGCGACGGCGGCGGTCATGAGGCGGCCTCCTCTTCAGTGGGTTCGGGTTCAGTGGGTTCGGGGTGCACCGGCACCGGATACCAGCACGCGGCCTCATGCCGTTCCGGCCCGTACCGTTCGTACCCCGCACTCCTCTCGTCCCGCTCGCGCGGTGCCCGCAGCGCCCGCAGCGCGGGCCGCTGCTCCCCGCACCGCTCGTCGGCGTAGGAGCAGCGGGGCTGGAAGGTGCAGCGGTCGGGCTGTTCGGTGAGGCTCGGCACCAGTCCGGGGATCTCCTGGAGCCGCCGCCGCCCGCCCGCCGCCCGCCCCCGGCCGGGCACCGGCACCGCGCCGAGCAGCCCGCGGGTGTACGGGTGGCGGGGCGCGCCGAACAGCTCGTCCACCGGGGCCTGTTCGACGCCCCGGCCCGCGTACATCACCAGCACCCGGTCGGCGGTGTCGGCGACCACGCCCAGATCGTGGGTGATCAGCACGATGGCGGTGCCGAGCCGTTCCCGCAGGGACCGCAGCACCTCCAGGATGCCCGCCTGCACGGTGACGTCCAGCGCGGTGGTGGGCTCGTCGGCGATGAGTACGGCGGGGTCGCAGGCGATCGCGATGGCGATCATCACGCGCTGCCGCATTCCGCCGCTGAGCTGGTGCGGATAGTCGCGGGCCCGCTGGGCGGGGGCGGGGATGCCGACGAGGTCGAGCAGGTCCACGGCCCGCTCGCGCGCCTCACGGCGGCCGATCCCCTGATGGCGCCGGAGGACCTCGCCGACCTGGCGGCCGATGGTGAGGACGGGGTTCAGCGAGGTCATCGGCTCCTGGAAGATCATCGCGAGCTCCCGGCCGCGGACGTCCCGCAGTTCGCTCTCGTCCGCCCCCACCAACTCCCGTCCGCCCAGCCGGATGGAGCCGCCGACGCTCGCGGTGGGCGGCAGCAGCCCCAGCACGGCGGTGGAGGTCACGGACTTGCCGCAGCCGGACTCGCCGACCACGGCCAGTACTTCACCGGCGGCGATGTCGAACGACAGCCCGTCCACCGCGTGGACCACGCGGGTCGGGGTGCGGAAGACCACGGACAGGTCCCGCACGCTCAGGGCGGGGGGCGCGGTGGACGTGGTCATCGGCTGTCTCCCTGGGGGTCGAGGATGTCGCGCAGCCCGTCCCCGAGCAGATTGAACGCGAGCGTCGCGGCGATGATCGCCAGGCCCGGGAAGACCGCCATCCAGGGCGCGGCGGCGATGTACGCCTGGGCGCTGGAGAGCATCACCCCGAGCGAGGGGGACGGCGGCTGGACGCCGAGGCCGAGGAAGCTCAGCAGCGCCTCGCCGATGATCGCGGTGGGGATGCCCACGGTGGCCTGGACGGTCAGCGCGGACAGGGCGCCGGGGAGGATATGGCGGAAGAGCACGGT
Organism: Streptomyces endocoffeicus; assembly: GCF_016741935.1. Classification (GTDB taxonomy): domain Bacteria; phylum Actinomycetota; class Actinomycetes; order Streptomycetales; family Streptomycetaceae; genus Streptomyces; species Streptomyces endocoffeicus. The sequence continues at coordinate 170,315 of NZ_JAERRG010000016.1, forward strand.
GCCGTCCCCGCCGCCGTTGGCCACCGCCGCCGCCACATAGTCGAGGTGTTTCAGCCGCAGCGTCTCCGCCCGGGTGATCCGGATGACGGCCGGGATCTGCGAGACGCCGACCGCGATCGTGGCGTTCAGCAGGGACGGCCCGAGGATGGTGGCCAGGCCCACCGCCAGCACCAGGAAGGGGAAGGCGAGCAGGGTGTCGGTGAGCCGGGAGACCACCGAGTCGGCGAACCGCCCGTAGTAGCCCGCGATCAGCCCGAGCGGCACTCCGGCCGCGAAGGCCAGCGCCACCGCGAGCAGCCCGATCTGCAGCGAGGCCCGCACCCCGTACACGACCCGGGAAAGCTGATCGCGGCCCAGGTCGTCGGTGCCCAGCCAGTGGGCCCAGCCCGGCTCCCGGAGGGCGGCGGTGAAGTCGGGGCGGGCCGGGTCGTACGGCGCGATGAGCGGTGCGAACACCGCGATCAGCACCAGGATCGCGGCGGCCACGGCCCCGGTGAGGGCCAGCTTGTTACGGGTCAGCAGCCGCAGCCGGGACAGCGGGGCGAGCGGTGCCCCCCGCTCCTCGGCGGCGGGAAGGGCGGTGGCGGCCGCGCTCACTGGGCACCTCCGAGGCCGATGCTCAACTCGGCATCTCCGAGCCGGATTCTCACTGGGCACCTCCGAGCCGGATACGGGGGTCGATCACCGAATAGGCCAGGTCCACCAGGAGGTTGACGAGGATGTAGGCGGTCGAGGTGAACAGCACCACGCCCTGCACCATCGCGTAGTCGCGGGAGAAGACCGCGTCGATGGTGAGCTTGCCGAAGCCCGGCAGCACGAAGATCTGCTCGGTGACCACCGCGCCCGAGATGAGGTGCCCGAGCTGGAGTCCGAGCACGGTCACCACGGTGACCAGGCTGTTGCGCAGGGCATGGCCCATGATCACCTGACGCCGGGAGAGCCCCTTGGCGCGCGCCGTGCGCACGTAGTCGGCGGAGAGCGAGCCCAGCATGGCCGCGCGCGTCTGCCGCATCACGACCGCCGCGAGACCGGAGCCGAGGACGATCACCGGGAGCACCATATGGCGCAGGTTCTCCATCGGGTCCACGCCGAACGGCACGAAACCGGAGGCGGCGAAGACCGGGACGGCGATGGCGAAGGCGAGGACGAGCACGATGCCGAGCCAGAAGGCGGGCACCGAAAGCCCCAGCAGCGCCACCGCGTTGACCAGCCACTCCTCGGGCCGGCCGCGCCGGACCGCCGCCACCACCCCGGCGCCCACGCCGACCACGACCGCGAGCAGCAGGGCCAGGGCGGACAGTTCGAGGGTGACGGGCAGGGCCTCCAGCACCGAGTCCAGGACCGGCAGCCCGGTGCGGGAGGAGACGCCGAGGTCGCCGGTGGCGGCGTGCCGCACATAGCGCAGGTACTGCACCACGATGTTGTCGTCGAGCCCGTAGCTCTCGCGGATCTGGGCGATCGCCTCGGGCGTGGGCTCCTCCCCGGCCAGCGCGGTGGCGGTGTCGCCGGGCAGCGCCCGTACGCCGGTGAAGACCACGACACTGACCAGGAAGAGCGTGATCAGCGATTCGCCGAGACGGCGGATCGGATACGACATCAGCTCCCTCCCCTCATATATCCGGCGTCCTTCACCCGGATCAGCCCGTCGCCGAAGACCTTCAGCCCGGCGACCTTCTTGGTCACGGAGACGTAGTTCGTGGGCTGGATCAGATAGAGCACGGTGTGCGCGGCGCGGACGCGCTCCACCAGCCGGGCGTAGATCTTCTTACGGGCGGGCCCGCCCGCGGTGGCGCCGCCCTCGGCGATCAGCCGGTCGATGGCCGGGTCGGAGAGCCCGCCGTAGTTCTGGGCGCCTCCGGTACCGGCGAACACGTCGATGTTGCCCGCCGGGTCGAGCCGCCCCGACCAGTTGGTGGTCGCCGCCTGGAAGTCGCCCGCGCGGGAGTGCTCCAGGCCGGTGGCGAACTCGGTGGGCGTCAGGCGCACCGCGAAGCCCGCCTCCTTGGCCATGGCCTGGATGACCTGGCCCAGCCGGTTGTCCTCCGGGGTGGTGCTGATCTGGAGCCGGACCCGGACCGGGGTGGTCACCTTGGCGGCCTTGAGCAGCCGCTTGGCCCTGGCCAGGTCGCGGGCCGGGCAGTGGGATCCGGTGGCGTACGGGGTGCCGGAGGGGAGCGGACCGCAGGTGGGGCGGTAGCGGCCCTGGAAGACGATGGTGTTGATCAGGTCGCGGTCCAGGGAGAGGTCGAACGCCTCGCGCACCCGCACGTCCCGCGCGATCGGGGTGTCGATCCGGCCCGGCGGCGCCCCCACGCCCTTCGTATTGCCGATGTTGAGGGTCAGTCCGTAGTAGCCCAGCGAGGGGGAGTGGAACAGCTGCAGCCCGGGTTCGGTGAGTGCCCTGCCCACCTGGACCGGGTCCATCTGGTCGCCCACCTGGATGTCGCCGGACTGGAGGTTCGCCAGCCGGACGTTGCCGTCGGTGATGGTGCGGTAGATCACCCGCCGCAGATGGACGGCGTCGGCGTCGTAGTAGTTCGGGTCCTTGTCCAGCACGATGCGGTCGCCCACCACCCGCTCGGCGTAGCGGAACGGGCCGACGCAGGTGGGGTGGCTCGCGAACCCTTTGCCGTAGCGCTTCAGCGCGGTGGGGGACATCACCATGCCCGCGCGGTCGGCGAGCAGCGCGAGCAGCGGGACGTACGGCTTGGTCAGCCGCAGCCGTACGGTGTCGTCGCCGACCGCCTGGACCGAGGTGAGGGGCTTCAGCTCGCTCGCGCGCACGGAACCGGTCAGCGTCCGGTGGCGGTCGAGGGAGGTCTTGACCGCCTTGGCGTCCATGCGGGTGCCGTCGGCGAACCGGACGCCGGGCCGCAGCCTGATGGTGACGGTGCGGCCCCCGTCGCCGGTCGTGGGCGGGGCGGCGGCGAGCTGCGGCACGATCCGGTTCTCGGCGTCGACGTCGTAGAGCTTCTCGCACATCGCGGTGAACACGGTCCGGCCCACGGCGGTGCTGGCCAGGGTGGGGTCCAGCTTGTCCGGGTCCGATTTGAGGGCGATGGTGAGCGTTCCGCCGTCGCGGGCGGGCCGGGGGTCGGTCATCCGGTCGGCGCCCACTTCGGCCGTGGGGGAGGCCAGGGAGGCGCAGCCGGCGGTGGCGCCGGCGACCAGCACACACAGCACCCGGGCGGCGAGGGCGGCGGCGCGCGGTCGGTGGCGGGTGGGTGGGGGCCGGTCGCTCGGTCCGCTCGTACTTTGGCGCATGGCGGGATGCCTCACTGCTGGGGACGTTGGGGCGCGCGCTGCGGTGCGGCCAGGATGGCGCAGGGACAGCAGTTGGTCTATTGGTAGGACCAAATTGATGTCGGCAGACGCTAGCGTGCGGACCCGGCGGCTCCGGTTGCCCGCCCGTCACCACCTGGTTAAATCCGCTCGCGGCGGCGGCCGGGACGCTCGCGGCGGCGGCCTGGAGGAGGCCTGGAGGACGCCGGGGTGGCGCCCACCGGGTGTGAGACTCTGGACCACCGGCCGGACCGGAAAGCCGAAGAAAGCTGAAGAAGCCGAAGAAGGCTGAAGAAGGCGGAGGAAAGCCAGGAGATGGACTGGCGGCAACTGCGGCACTCCACCCTGTCGAGGCCGGACGCCCTGGCCGTCGGCCTGGAGCGGCTGATCCTGAGCGGAGAGCTGGCGCCCGGTTCCCGCGTCCCCCCGGAGCGGGAGCTCGCGGAGAGCCTCGGCGTCTCCCGGGGCTCGGTCCGCGAGGCGCTGCGCGCCCTCGCCTCGCGCGGACTGGTCGCCCGGCGCCCCGGCTCCGGCACCGTCGTGCTCGACCCGGGGGCCACTCCGCGCGGCGACGCCCTGGCCTCGGGGCTCGCTGCCACGGCGGAGCTGCTGCAGGTCATGGAGGTGCGCGCGTGCATCGAGCCCTCGGTGACCGCGCGGGCCGCCCGCCGCGCCACCCCCTCCGACATCGTCCAGCTGCACGCCCTGCTGGACGCGATGCGACGGGAGCCCACGCGGCAGGAGTTCACCGACCTGGACCGCACCTTCCACCGCGCCATCGCCCAGTACACCCGCAACCCCCTGCTGCTGCGGCTGCTGGACCGGGTCTACGAGATCGGCGAGCCGGGGCGGCGCAAGACCTCGCTGTCCGCCGCCCGCCGGCGCGCCACCATCGAGGAGCACCAGGCCATCCTGCGGGCGATCGAGGACCGCGATCCGGAGGCGGCCCGAGCGGCCTCCGAGGCGCATCTGGACTCGGTGCTGCACCGGATCGAGGAACAGCGGCGGCGCACGGAGGCGCGGGCGGATTCGGCGGTGGCCGAGGCCGGTCTACAAGATCCCAAAAAAATCTCGGACGGGGATGTCGAGAACGCGTGACCGGCTCCGTCCCTGGGGTGAACGCGACCACAATGGGTCGCATCCGCATCGAGGAGAACCACGATGGCCAAGTACCTGCTGCTGAAGCACTACCGCGGCGCTCCGGCTCCGGTGAACAACGTGCCGATGGACCAGTGGACGCCGGAGGAGATCTCGGCGCACGTGCAGTTCATGAACGACTTCGCGGCCCGGCTGGAGAAGACCGGCGAGTTCGTCGACGGTCAGGCGCTCGCCCCGGAGGGGTCGTGGGTGCGGTACGACGGTGAGGGGCGTCCGCCGGTCACCGACGGTCCGTTCGCCGAGACCAAGGACCTCATCGCGGGCTGGATGGTGATCGACGTCGACAGCCACGAGCGCGCCGTCGAGCTGGCCGGTGAGCTGTCGGCCGCTCCGGGGAAGGACGGGAAGCCGATCCACGAGTGGCTGGAGGTGCGTCCGTTCCTGACCGCCAAGCCCAGCACCACGGAGTGCACCTTCAAGTGACACAGATGAACGAGGCCCTGATCAGGAGCCTCACGCCGGGCGTGCTCGGCATCCTCGTCCGCCGCGGAGCCGATTTCGCGGCGGCCGAGGACGCCGTGCAGGACGCGCTCATCGAGGCGGTCCGCGGGTGGCCGGCCGACCCCCCGAGGGACGCCAAGGGCTGGCTGGTCACCGTGGCCTGGCGCAAGTTCCTCGACGCGACCCGGGCGGACACCGCCCGCCGCCGGCGTGAGGACCTCGTCGAGGAGGAACCGGCACCCGGGCCCACGGCCTCGGTGGACGACACGCTCCAGCTGTACTTCCTGTGCGCCCATCCGTCGCTGACGCCGTCGTCCGCCGTCGCGCTCACGCTGCGCGCGGTCGGCGGCCTCACCACCCGCCAGATCGCCCAGGCGTATCTGGTGCCCGAGGCGACCATGGCGCAGCGCATCAGCCGGGCCAAGCGCACCGTCTCCGGCGTACGGTTCGACCAGCTCGGCGACGTCGCCACCGTGCTGCGCGTGCTGTACCTGGTCTTCAACGAGGGCTACTCGGGCGACGTCGACCTCGCCGCCGAGGCCATCCGGCTCACCCGGCAGCTCGCGGCCGCGATCGACCACCCCGAGGTGGCGGGGCTGCTCGCCCTGATGCTGCTCCACCACGCCCGGCGCGCCACCCGGACCGCGCCCGACGGCAGCCTGGTGCCGCTCGCCGAGCAGGACCGCTCCCGGTGGGACACCAAGGCGATCGCCGAGGGGGTGGAGATCCTTCAGGCGGCGCTGGCCCGCGACCGGCTGGGCGAGTTCCAGGCCCAGGCCGCCATCGCGGCCCTCCACGCGGACGCGCCCACCGCCGAGGAGACCGACTGGGTGCAGATCGTGGAGTGGTACGACGAGCTCGCGGGTCTGACCGACAGCCCGGTCGTCCGGCTCAACCGGGCGGTGGCGGTCGGCGAGGCCGACGGCCCGCGCGCCGGGCTGGCCGCGCTCGCGGAACTGGACGATTCTTCCGCCAGCTCTTCGAGCGGGGGATACTCCCTGCCCCGCCACGCGGCGGTCGCGGCGTACCTCCACGAGCGCGACGGCGACCTGGCGACGGCGGCCCGGCTGTACGCGGAGGCGGCCCACAAGGCGGCCAACCTCGCCGAACGCGACTACCTGACCCGCCAGGCCGCCCGGCTCAACACCGGCCGAGCTCACTGACGGGCCGCACCACGGGGCGCGTCAACGAACAGTCGGCTCACGGGCGGACGTAGCGGTCGGGGTTGCCCTGCGGCCAGCTGACGGTGAGGCTCTGGCCGTCCCCGCTGACCACGGCATGGCCACCGGAAATGGTCTCGCCCTGACAGGTCATGGTCACGGCCATGCTCGCGCTGATCGTCCCGGGGCAGGACTTGCCCTGGTACCCCACGGAGAGGGAACCGCCGCTCACGGTCATCACGAGCGGCTTACCGTTCGGATCGCGCACCGTGGAGTACCACGTGCCCTGCACGCTCGCCGGGGCGCCCGCACGGGTCGGCGCGGGGGCCTGCGTCTTCGGAGTCGTGCGGCGCGGGGCCGGAGTGGTGCCGTCGGCGGTGCGGGTGGCCCGGGGACTGCTCGGGCTCGCGCTGGGGCTCTTGGCGGGCTTCGTACGGCTCGGGCTGGGGCTCGCGCTGGTGGGAGCGGCGGACGCGGTGCCGCGTTCCGCGTCGTCCGCCTTCTGCGCGGACGCCGTCCTGTCGGAGGCGTCGGACGACTGGGCGCCCTTGTCGTCGTCCTTGCCGCAGCCGGTCAGCGCCAGAGCCAGTACCGCGACGGCCACGGTGGCGGCCGCATTCATTTTCCGCACGAGAATCCCTGATATTCCTGAGTGAACGGGGAAGGCATGAGGGAAGATCTTGACAGGCGGATACGCCGAAGCTCCACAGATTCCGGAGATGTTCTCCAGGAAATGTTTACTGGAATTCGGATCAGTTTCCTGTGGTGCTTTCTCCTGGCGACTTTCTCACGGCGGCCCTCTCGCGGAGGCTTTCTGGCGCGGGCGCTGGACGGGCGCTGGACGGGCGCCGGACGGGCGCCGGGCCGGTGGGCCATCGTCTACGGTCGTGCCCGCCCTGTCTGGCCCTGTCTCCTCCGGCGCGATGACCCCTGCGCCGACCCAGTCGAACGGACGTGGCCGTCCACCGCGACCGGCTGGGTGAACAAGGGGTTAAGCGGTCCGGAAAGGCCGGTTACGGCGATGTCGTTATTCCTTGTGCAACGTCCTTCGAATAACTCGATGACCTGCGACTGCGGGAATCCTGCGGGAATCCTGCGGGGAACTAGGTAATTTCCGGGGCAACCGCTTGCCGTCCATCACGGTCTACCGGGGCGATCGGAAACACCAAATAGCCGATCGCCGGCGCCCGGTGACTGAACCGCACTTTCTCGCCGGCCCGATCGGCACTGATTGCACGAAGGGCCCTTTCCCTATGCGCAGGTACCGGATCATGGCCGCTACGGCCACCCTCGCTCTCGCCCTGGGGGGAGCCGCGCTCGCGGCGCCCGCCGCCCAGGCGGCCCCGACGACCTCGGGCTCTCTCGTCCACGAGGACGGCGAGCTCTGGTACAAGGCCGCCGCGGGGCAGAAGAACAAGCTGACGGTCTCCGAGCAGATCGTCAGCCGTGGGGAATTCGAGGAGTATTACGTCCTCACCTTCCGCGACCAGGGTGACATCACCATCGATGCGCAAGCGGCGGAATGGGACGAGTGCACCTACCCGACCGCGAGCGATCACACCGTCGCCCAGTGTGCGGTGGAAATCCCGCAGAACTCCGACGACTCCGATAACTTCGACGTCGATCTCGGTGACGGCAACGACACCGCGAAGATCGACCCCAATGGCTCGGCCTACGCCGGAATTCACGGCGGCGCCGGTAACGACGTCCTCCAGGGCAGCGCCGCGCCCACGTTCTACGGCGAGGGCGGCAACGACAAGATCGACGGTGGTGGCGGCGTCATGGGCTTCGGCGCCTACGGCGGCGACGGCGACGACACCATCACCAACTGCGCGCAGGAATGCCACGGTGACGCCGGGAACGACAGCATCACCGGCGGCTCCGAGGACAACATCCTGCGCGGGGGCACCGGCAACGACATCCTCCGTGGCGGCAAGGGCGACGACACCCTCTACGGCAACAGCGGCGACGACGTGCTGTGGGGCGGCGAGGGCAATGACACCCTCTCCGGCGGCACGGGCAACAACGAGGTCCACCAGGACTGAGTCCGGGCAGGACTGGGGGTGTCCGGCGGATCTTGGCGCTTGCGGCCGGCTGCTCCCCTCCCCGCCCCTTCCCGACACCTGACGATATGCGGCTCCGCCGCGTGGGGGGCTCCGCCCCAGACCCCGGGGTCCAGGGGCGAAGCCCTTGCCACGCGGCGGAGCCGCATATCGATGCCGCGGGAAGGGGCGGGGAGGGGGCAGCATCGACATGCGGCTCCGCCGCGTGGTCCGCCGGACACCCCGTAGGTCCCTTGGGGCCGGGGCTCCCCTCAGGAGTCCCGGCCCTCCCCTTCGCCCACGTCCCTCGGCCTACTTCCCCCAGATCTCGCGATACGCCTGCCGATAGCCCTCGGAGTCCCAGGACGGCGCGCCACCGCTGTTCGCGGCGGTGGTGATGTGCACCGAGGGGACGTATCCGCTGGCGGGCTTGTCCGCGAAGGCGCGGTTGAACTCATCGACGATCTGCCAGCCCTGTTCGGTGAGGGGCTCGGGCACCGTGGCCGCCTGGAACCGCTGGCCGTTGACGCGCTGGAAGGCCGACGGGTCGCCGTCCCCCGCGCCGATGTTGAACGGGGCGCCCGCCCCGTCCTTGCCCGCGGCGCGCAGGGCGGCGGCGGTATGCCGGAAGTACAGGTCGTTGATGGCGGCCGAGTACGTCCACTTGTCGCCGAAGCGGGAGAGCAGGGACCGGACTTCCCCGATGGCGCGCTTGTTGACCTCGGGTATCGGCATGTTCTGGTAGCTCAGCAGCTTGACGTCGGAGCAGGTGGCGAGCTCCTTCTTGATCAGGTCCGACTTGTGCTTCGCGAACGGGACCGTGTCGTCGGCGAACAGCACCACGCCCGCGCGGCCGCCCGAGCGGGCGATGATCCAGTCGGCGCTGATCTTCGCGACGTCCTCGACCCGGGTGGTGACGCTGGTGAAGAGATCCGGGCTCCCGTCCGGGCCCGGGGTCGGGGCGGCGTGCCAGCCGATCACCGGAATGCCCGCCGCCTTGGCCTTCTTGATCTCGTCGGCGACGCTGCCGGGGTCGAAACCGGCGATGGCGATGCCGTCCGGCTTGAGGGCGAGCGCCTCCTTGAAGGCGGACCGGTAACCCTCCGGCGTGCCCTGGCCGTTGATGGTGCGGGCGTTCCACCGCAACAGCGTCGCGGCTTCCTGGACGCCCTGGGCGACTCCGGCCGGACCGGGGTTGGAGAGGTCATGGGCGATGAAGACGACGCTCTTGCCGTGACCGGCCGCCTCGGGCCCGGTGGTGGGGCCCTTCCAGGGGGCGTCGACGGCCTCCGCCTTCTTGACGGCTTGTTTGGCTCTGGAGAGGACGGTCGGGCAGCCGGGCTTCGCGGAGGTCCGGTGGGTCGTGGTGGAGGCGGCGCCGGGCTCGCAGCCGGCGGTGGCCACGGCCAGCAGCGCGATGGCCGTCAGGGCCGCCTTGCGGGTGGGGTGCACGGGTCTCCTCGCAGGGCACGGAGTGGTACGGAGAGTTCGGACCGGTGGGTGGACCGGGGGTGGGCCGGGGATGGACCGATGGATGGACCGATGGTGGGCCAGGGGCTGGGAGCAGACAGGTTACGGGTGGCGGTGGCGCGCCGGGCAGCCCCCTTCGGCACCCGCTGCCCCATTGAGCACAGTCGTGAACAAGCCAGCCCACGCGTCACCCTCGGCCTCCACCCCATGACCACCGGGCGGCCACCTCCCGGCCACCGGTTGGGCGGCTGACGGGGCGCCGGGGGATACGTAGATGACCTAAACCCAGCAAACCGTGGAAATTCCGTGGTCGTTGGGAGGCCATCCCTTGCGCGTGTGCGCGCAGGCGGTAGTGTTCACGCCCGGTCAGGCATGTGGCGCGATTCCATCGCTCGCGTTCCGGCCGGAATCGCCTTCGCCGACGTCCCGTTTCCCGGTGTCGGCGATCGGCGGCAACAACACCTCGGTCACCGCTCAGGAGCACATCGAAGGAGGACCTGGGTGTCTGTGGACACGGCGGACCCGCCAGCCGACCAGGAGCCGTCCGGACAGGCGTCACCGCCGAGTCCGGGGTCCCGGCGCACGACGGGTGGCAGGGCGGGTCGTACGACGGACCGCACGACGGGTCGTAGGACGGAAGCCCTCGGCGCGCTCCTCGACCGCTGGCCGTTCCGGCGGAAGCTCAACGTCCTGGTGATCGTGCCGCTGACGGTCGTCGGCGCGCTCCTCGGCCTCGCCGTGAACGGCGAGGTGCGGCAGGCCCTGGACGCCGACCGGATCGCCGAGCGGGTGCGCGACAGCGGCCAGGTGGCTCGGCTGATCAACGACGTACAGGCCGAGCACCGGGAGGCGCTCCTGCTCTCCGTCGAGCAGGAGTCGGTCCGCCCCGGGGCCACCTTCCCGTCCACCGCCGACTACCGCCGGGCGCAGCGGGTCACCGATGGGCGGGCCGCCGATGTGCGTTCGGCGTTCGGCTCCGCCCTGCCGAAGGACGAGGCCCGCGCCCTCGACTACGTCCAGCGCCTGAGCGTGCTGCGGGACAAGGTCGAACGGGGCTCGGTGCCCGCCGCCGGTATCGACCCCGCGTACGCCGCCGCCGTCGGCTATCTCATCGACGGCATCGGGCTCGATCACTTCTCCGACAACCCCTCGTCCTCCGCGATCGAGCTGGTCGACGCCGTGATGCGCGCCGACGCCGCCCACGCGGCCTTCGAGGGCGGGGTGTTCTCCGCCCAGACCCGGGACGCCAACGGCCTCACCGAGTACACCCGCGCGGTCGGCGCCCACCGGGTCTACGAGGAGCAGTCGGAACGTTTCGCCAGGATCGCCGACCCCGGCCAGGTCCTGCGCCTCGACGGCATCGAGCGGAACGCCGAGGCGAACGGCATCGAGGACCGGTTCGCCGAGCTCCAGATCGACCCCAGCTCCCTCCAGGGCCAGTCGCCGAGGGAGCTCCGCTCGGCGATGGCCCAGGGCAACCGGCAGGCCGAGGCCCGACTCGAGATCGCCCGCTCGCTGATCGGCGAGATCGCCGACCGGGCCGAAGGCGTCTCCCGCGACGCCCTGTACAAGGCGCTGGCCCTGCTCGCCCTCGCCGTCCTCGGCTTCGCCGCCTGGCTGACCTTCTCCTTCCTGGTCCGGCGCTCCGTCGTACGCCCCCTGGCGGCCCTCACCGGCGCCGCCCACCAGGTGGTCGAGGTGGCGGACGAGGAACTCGCCAAGGTCGAGGACGACGACACGACCGACTCCACCCCGCTGCGGCCCCGGCCGATCCCCGTCCCGGTGCGCGACGAGATCGGCGATCTGGCCGAGGCGTTCAACAAGGTGCAGGTCACCGCCGCGGCGCTGCTGGAGCGGCAGGTGCTCAGCCGCCGCAACGTCGGCGAGATGTTCGGCAACGTCGGGCGCCGGGTCAGCAATCTCACCACCCGCCAGCTCACCCTGATCGACGCCGTCGAACGCCAGGAGACCGCCCCCGACATCCTGGAGCGGCTCTACCGCATCGACCACATCGCCGTACGCCTCCAGCGCAACGCCGACAGCCTGATGCTGCTCGCCGGAATCCGGGAGACCGAGCTGGACGCCCGGCCGACGACGCTGGCCGATGTCATCCGCGCGGCGCTCGGCCAGATCGAGGGGTTCCAGCGGGTGTCCCTGCGGTCCGAGACCGAGGTCACCGTCGCACCCGACATCACCGGCGACCTCACGCTGATGCTGGCGGAGTTGCTGGAGAACGCGGTCTCGTTCTCCCCGTCCGACACCCCCGTCGAGGTCGTCGTCCGGCCCGGCACCGATGTCACGGCGGACGGCGGCGCGCTGATCGAGGTCATCGACCACGGCCTCGGCCTGGCCGCGGAACGCCTCGAGGAGGAGAACGCCCGCCTGGTGCGCCGCGAGCGGCTCGACCTCGTACCGACCAAGGTGCTCGGCCTCTTCGTGGTCGGCAGCCTCGCCCGGCGCTGGGGCATCCGGGTCACGCTGAGCCGTACGCCGGGCGGCGGGGTCACGGGCAGTGTGTGGGTGCCGTCGGCGCTGCTGGTGGCGCGGGGGGCGGGGGAGGAGCCGGCGATTACGGGGCCGGGGTCGGCCTCGGGGTCGGTTACGGCTTCGGGATCGGTTACGGCCTCGGGGCCGGGGTCGGCTTCGGCTTCGGGTAAGGGCGCGGTGGGGTCCGGGCGGGAGCCGCGGGAGTCCGAACCCGCGCCCGCCGCCACGCCTCCGCCCGTACGGACCTCCGCCACCGCGCCCGAGCGTCGCCCGGCGGCGCCGGTGACGGAGTCGGGTCTGCCGCGGCGGGTCCCGGCGACGTCGTCCCGTACGAACGCGGAGTCGGCCGACGCCGCGCAGGAGACGCGGACAGCGAACGAGCCGAACGCCGGGAAGGAGCGGTCCGCCACGAACGAGCCGAACGCCGCCACCCCGGCCGCCGCCCCCGGCTCCCGCCCCCTCCGCCGCCGCGTCAGGGGCGCGACGCTCGACAAGACCACCTCACCGGCCGACCGGGCGATCCCCGCAACGCGCCGGCCCGCCGACGCCGAGGCGGTCCGCTCCGAACTCGACGAGTTCGAGGCGGCCGTACGCAGGGCGGAGCGGGACAGCGCCGCCGCCCCGGCCGAAGCCATGCCATCGACACATCAGCGACCCCGGAAGGAGTCGGGCAGTGACCACGCCGACAGATAAGAGCGGTACCGCTGAGCGGGAAGCCACGGATCTGCGGGCCGCCGCGGCCGACTTCACCTGGCTGCTGGACCGATTCGCCACCCAGACCGCCGGTGTCGTCGACGCCATCGCGGTGTCCTCCGACGGTCTGCTGATCGCCGTCTCCCAACTGCGGGAACAGGCAGACTCCGAGCGGCTCGCCGCGATCGTCTCCGGTGTCACCAGCCTCGCCGCCGGTGCCTCCGGCAACTACGGCCTCGGCGACCTGAACAAGGTCATCATCGATCTCGAGGGCGGCCATGTGCTGGTGTCGTCCATCGGCTGCGGTGCCGTGCTCGGCGTGGTGACCACGAAGGAGGCGAAGCTGGGCAACATCGCGTACGAGATGACCCTCTTCGCCAACCGGGCCGGGACCGCGCTGACCCCGCAGCTTGTCATGGAGCTGAAGAAGAGCGCCGGGTCCGTCGGCTGACGGGCCGCGCGGAGCATGGAGGAGGGGGGTCGAGATGGTCGCCGGTGAACCAGTACCGCACGATGCGGCAGCGCATGAGGCGGCGGCGCATGAAGCGGCGGGGCATGAGGCGGAGGACGACGCCCGGGCCGCCCCGGAGCCACCCGAGCCCGCCGTCCGCGCCTCCGCCGTCCGCCCGTTCCTGCTGACCGCGGGCCGGGTGTCCGGGAGCGGCGCCGCGCCACCGCTCCCGGTCGAGACCCAGATCGTGGCGACGCCGGACGGGCTGTCCGCCCTGCGGTCGCTCACCTTCGAACGCCGCGACATCGTCGCCGCCTGCCGACGCCCCCAGTCGGTGGCGGAGCTGGCCGCCCGGCTGCATCTGCACCTCAACGTGGTCCGGGTCCTCGCGGAGGACCTGTGCGCCGCCGGATATCTGGCGGTCCACGTCCCGAACGCCGGGACCGTTCACGACATCTCCGTACTGCGAAGGGTTATCGATGGTCTCCGTGCCGTCCCCGACTCACGGGGCTCACTCCGCGACAGCGGTTGAAGAACCGCCACTGCCGGTCAAGCTGGTCATCGCCGGTGGCTTCGGGGTCGGCAAGACCACGGCGGTGGGCGCGATCTCCGAGATCCGGCCGCTGACCACGGAGGCGTTGATCACGGAGGTCGCGGCGGGCGTGGACGACCTCACGCACACGCCCGGCAAGACCACCACCACGGTCGCCATGGACTTCGGCGTCATCACGATCGACCCGAAGCTGAAGCTCTATCTGTTCGGCACGCCGGGCCAGGACCGCTTCGGCTTCATGTGGGACGACGTGGTCGAGGGCGCCCTCGGCGGTCTGGTGATCGTGGACACCCGCCGTCTGGACGACTGCTACGCGGCGGTGGACTACTTCGAGCACAAGGACATCCCCTTCGCCGTCGCCATCAACGCCTTCGACGGCGAGGTCCAGCACGATCTGGACGAGGTCCGCTGGGCGCTGGACATCTCCGAACACGTCCCGCTGATCGTCTTCGACGCCCGCGAGACGGGCTCGGTCCGCGACGCGCTCCTGGTCGTCCTCGACGTGGCCCTCTCCCGCGCCCAGTCCGCCGCCGCCCCGGCCTGACAGGACGTAACGGGCTGGCCGCCGCCGCGGACCGAGATCAGGGGCCGCCTTCCTCCGGCAGGGACCGCAGCTGGGTCCGGCGCCCGTCCTGGTCCAGGATGCCCAGGGCCTCGGCAGGCCCGCCGTGCGCTCCGAAGGTGTGGGGGATCATCGTGGAGAACTCCGCCGCCTGCCCGGCCTCGACGACGATCCTCCGATCCCCCAACACGAGCGTGACGGCCCCGGACAGGACCGTGAACCAGTCTCTGCCCGGATGGACCTTCAGCGCCTCGGCGCTGGTCGGGGCCGGTTTGGTGAGGCGTAGCTTGGCCACGATGACCCCGGGCTGTCGGTTCAGCATCCAGGCGGTCCGCCCGCGCGCCGCGTCATGCCGCGGCCGGATGATCACGTCATCGGCGGCGGTCGAATCCACCAGCTGATCCAGAGTGGTCCCCAGGGCCCGCGCTATCGCGCTCAACTGATCAAGACTGATCCGTCGATGTCCCGTCTCGATCCGGCTCAGCGTGGATGGACTCAGATAGCAGCGGGCGGCCAGATCGTCCAGCGACCAGCCCTTGGCCGAACGCAGTTCCCTGATCCGCCGGCGAACCAGGGCGTCGAGAGCGCTGTCCTCTTGCGTCATACGCAAGATGGTATGTCGCTGAAGCAAGGTCCACTTACGCTCGAAACATGACGGACCACCACCACGAGCACCATCACCAGCACCACCACCACAGCGACGCCGGGGCGGGCCGGCCGGACGACTCGGGCTGGGCCGAACTCCTGGACCTCGACGCCGAAGTCCTGCACAGCTACCTCTCCGAAGTGACGTCCCAGCTGGCCCAGTTGACGCGGGACGACCCGCCCCGCCGCATCCTCGACCTGGGCAGCGGCACCGGCACCGGCACCCTCGCCCTGCTCCGGCGTTTCGAGGACGCCGAGGCGATCGCCGTCGACCGGTCCCCCGACCTCCTGGAGCATCTGCGGGGCAAGGCCCGCGCACGCGGAGTGGAGGACCGCGTCCGAACCGTCCAGGCGGATCTGGACGACACATGGCCGGACTTCGGCCCCGTGGACCTGGTGTGGGCGTCGGCCTCCGTCCACCACCTCGCCGACCCCGACCGAGGCCTGCGTGAGATCTTCGAACGGCTGCGCCCCGGCGGTCTCCTGGCCGTGATCGAGATGGCCGGCTTCCCGCGCTTCCTCCCCGACGACGTGGGCCGGGGGCGGCCCGGCTTGGAGGCCCGCTGTCACGCCGTACAGGCCCAGGAGCACGCCGAGCGGATGCCGGAGCTGGGCTCCGACTGGGGCCCGCGCCTCTCCCGCGCCGGATTCCGCATCGCGGTGGAACGCCCCTTCACCATCGATCTGCGCCCCCCGCTCCCCGAGCCCACCGGCCGCTACGCCCAGGCGTTCCTCCGCCGCGTCCGTTCCCATGTGGCGGAGCGCCTGAGCCCCGACGACCTGGCCACCCTCGACCACCTCATCGACAGCGACGGCCCGGACGGCGTGCTGCGGCGCGACGACCTCAACGTCCGCGCCGAGCGCACCCTGTGGGCGGCCCGCCGCCCATGACCCGTCAACGGGCCGGCGGAAGCCCGAGGAAGTCGGCGAACTGTTCAATCGTGTGGTCGAAGAACTCGTCGGTGGGGTCGACGCTGCCGACGAACTGACCGAACAGCTCGAAGCTCAGCATCCCGAACAGCTGCGTCCACACCACGAGGCCGCGGTTGAGCGTCTCCGGCGGCAGATCCGGCGCGATCCGCTCGCCATCCGGCAAGACCAGCTCGCCCAGTGCCCGCAACTGACCGGCCAGACCCTCGGTCAGGGGCGGGCCTTCGAACGCGGGCGAAGGGTTCGTCTCCCGCAGGATCCTGAACAGGACCATCGGTACGCGCGCCGCCGAGGCGACCGTGTCCTGCGGGGCGGCGTACCCCGGGATCGGTGAACCGTAGATCAGGGCGTACTCATGCGGGTTGGCCCGCGCCCAGCCCCGGACCGCGTGACACGCCTTGCGCCAGCGCTCCCGCGGCGTGCCCCCCTCCGCAGCCATCTCCGCGGCCTTCTCCGCCTGCTCGCCCACCGCGTCGTAGGCGTCGATGATCAAGGCGGTGAGCAGCTCGTCCCTGCTGGCGAAGTAGCGGTAGAGGGCCGATGACACCATGCCCAGCTCCCGGGCGACCGAGCGCAACGAGAGTTTCTGGGCGCCATCCACCGCGAGCTGACGCCGGGCCTCGTTCTTGATCTCCTGCGTGAGCTCCGCCCGGGCCCGGTCCCTGGCTGTCCGACTGGCGTTCATGCCGACCAGTGTGCCATGAGAGAGAGCGGCGCACGATTCCGAGAGCACTGCTCTTGACTTGTGGATGGGCTTCGGTGTTCAGTGATCTCAACAGAGAGCGCTGCTCTCGTCGCTCGAATACCGCTCTCGCATCGAGAGTCGAAGAGGGGATGACATGACCGAGCTCCGCAACCTCAAGCCCAGCAAGTTCGACAGGATCTTCAACGGCCTCGCCAAGCGCCTGACGAAGATCGGCATCAGTCTGGCCGGGAGCCAGATCCTGGCCGTCCGCGGCCGCAAGAGCGGCGAGTGGCGCACCACCCCGGTCAACCCGCTCACCCTGCGCGGCGAGCGCTACCTCGTCGCCCCGCGCGGCCACACCCAGTGGGTGCGCAACATGCGGGCGGCGGGCGGCGGCGAACTGCGGCTGGGCCGCCGGGTGGAGCCGTTCACCGCCGTCGAGGTCGAGGACGGCGTGAAGCCGGAGATCCTGCGGCTGTACTTGAAGAAGTGGGCGTGGGAGGTCGGCCGCTTCTTCGACGACGTCGACGCGCGTTCGAGCGACGTGAGGCTGCTGGAGATCGCGCCCGGCTTCCCGGTGTTCAGGATCAGCGCGCAGGGATGACCGAGTCTCTTTGACTTCACCGATGAGTGGTGAGTAACTGTTCGCCGCACGTCGTACGGCTCTGGAGGCGCTCCGTGGGTGAAGCAGAAGTGGCGGACGAGACGAAGCCGGAAGGCGCGGAAGCGGAAGGCGCGGAAAGCGCGAAGCCGGAAGGCGCGGAAGCGCGCTGCCCCCTCGGCGACTTCCCGTTCGCCACGGAGCACCCCCTCGAACCCCCGAAGGAGTGGGCCGCGCTACGGGCCGAGGGATGCCCGATCCCGGAGCTGGCGCTGCGCTCCACCGGCGCCCCGGTGCGGGTGCTGACCCGGTACGAGGATGTGCACGCGATGCTGTCCGATCCCCGCTTCCCACGGGATGTGAGCGAGGCGGGGCCGGACGGGACCGGCACGGGCGAACGGCATCAGCGCTGGCGGCGCCTGGTGGGCCAGGCGCTCACCGCCAAGCGGGTCGCCGCGCTCCGCCCCCGGATCGTCGCCATCGGCCACGCCCTGGTGGACGCCATGGAGGCCGGGCCGATCCCCGCCGACCTCTGGACGGGGTTCGCGTATCCGTTCCCGGCACGGGTCGTCGGCGCCCTGCTGGGCGTACCGGAGGCGGACTGGGACCGCTTCGCGTACTGGTCGGGCGCCCTGTTCAGCGGGGACCGCTACGGCGAGCGGGAGACCCGCACCGCCCGCGAGGAGCTCCTGGCGTATCTGGGCGAGCAGGTGGCCCGGACACGGAGCGCACCGGGTGACGACCTGCTCAGCAAGCTGATCGAGATCACCGACGCCGCCGACCCCCGCCCGCCCGGGGCGGTTCTGGTCCAGATCGCGCAGGGCCTGATGCACGCCGGCCACGAGACCACCTCCAGCGTGATCGGGAAGCTGGTCCCGGTCCTGCTCGACGACCGTTCCCGCTGGCAGCGCCTGCTGGACGACCGCTCCCTGATCCGCCCGGCCGTCGAGGAGTTGCTCCGCTTCGACGTCAACCGTGGTCCGGGTATGCCCCGCTATCTGACGGAGGACGCCCAACTGGGCGGCGAGGTGATCCCGAAGGGCAGCACCACCGTTTCGGTCGTCGCCTCCGCCAACCGCGACGAGCGGATGTTCCCCCACGCCGACCACCTGGACCTGACCCGCACCCCCAACCGCCACCTCGCCTTCGGCGCCGGCGCCCACTCCTGCATAGGCCAGGCCCTGGCCCGTACCGAACTGCACGTCGCCCTGGAAATCCTCCTGGACCGCCTGCCCGATCTCGACCTGGCCGTCCCGTCCGCCGAGCTGGCGCGCCGCACCGGAGTGCTCACGGACAGCTTCGAGCGGGTGCCGGTGGTGTGGTGACCGTTGTCGCGGGCGCTAGCGGCCGTCGGTCACGCCGAAGGCCGCGGCGTACGCCCACGAGGGTCTGCATCCCGATGATGACCCACACGAAGTTCGAAGTGACCGATGGCCAGGCGCCATTGGCGGCCGCCGATACGGCCAGCAGCGCACCACCGAGCATGTTGACCGACTGGGATGTGCGCGAATCCGGTTCGATCCGCCGACGTGAGACCAGGGCATAGGCCGTGGCGGTGCACAGGGCACCTATCCACCCGGCCGCCGTGGCGACCGGGGGCAGCAACTCCTCCATACCGCCATGGTGGCGGCCGCGAGGATACACATCAATCGAAGTTATCTTCTCCCTGCATTAAGCTGAACTGAATGGATATCGACGCACGCAAACTGGCCGTGCTGCTGGCCGTCCACCGGGCCGGAGGGGTGTTGGCGGCGGCGGATGTCCTGCATCTCACACCGTCCGCCGTGTCCCAGCAGATCGCCCGCCTGGAGGACGCGGTCGGCGTCACCGTTCTGGATCGTCAGCCCCGTGGAGCCGTCCTCACACAGGCGGGCCGGGTTCTCGCCGAAGCCGCGGAACGCGTCGAGTCCGAGCTGACCGACGCCCGCAAGGCACTGGCCGCGCTGCAGGGGGAGGTGACGGGCACGGTCGTCATCAGCGCCTTCAAGACGGTGATCCGCATGCTGCTCGTACCGCTGGTGCACCGGATGCGCGAGCAGTTCCCCGGTCTGGAACTGCTGATCCGCGAGATGGACGGCGAGAAGGCCCAGCAGGAGCTGCGGTCGGGAGCGGTCGACCTGATCGTTCTGGAGGCCGAGAGCCCCATCGGACACCGGGCCGTGCGCGGCACCCGCGATGTGCCGGTGCTCGAGGAACCATGGGTGGTGATCATGCCCGCGGCGACGCCGGTCCCGGTCAGTACGGCGGATCTGGAGCACCTCACCTGGCTCGGGGTCGACCCGGACGCGGCCTCCCACAGCGCCACCGAACAGGCCAGGGGCGGGCTGAAGGCCACGCCCCCGGTCCACAGCTACTACGACTACGACGTCGCGCTCTCGCTGGTGTCGGGGGGTCTGGGCATCGCGATCGTGCCCGCCTTGGCCGTGCTGGGTGTGCTGCCCGACGGCGTAAAGGCGGTGTCCCTGCCCGGCCTGGGGACCCGCCGTCTGATCGCCCGGCACCGCACCACCCGCTCCGAGCCCCGCAAGGAAGTCCTCACCGTCCTTGACGCCATCATCGCGTCCGCCGCCGAGCTCGACACCAACGTGTAGTCAGCCGCCCAAGGACCAGAGAAGGGCGGTGGTGCCGAAGAATCCGACGGCACCGAGGGCGGCTCCGGCAATGGCGGTCCACAGGCGCCCGGCCCCGCGGCGGGCGTGGTGCACACCCATGGCCCCGAGAACGATGGCGAGCGCCCCGGCGATGATCGTCCACGGAAGGGCGATGAGCACGAGCGTGGACCCGAATACGCCCAACGCGCCCACGGCGGAGGACACGCCGAGAACGAGCGCGGTGGGGCCCAGCGCGACGGCGGGTGAGTCACTTCGGCCGGACACGGTCGACTCGGACATGACCTGCTCCCCTGTGGGATGGGTTCCCCGTTCCGTACTGATCGTACCGACGGGGGTACGGCTGACCGATGGGGGCCGGTGTCCGGCGGGGGCTGGTGTCCGGTGGGGGCCGGTGTCCGGCGGGGCGTCGGCCCGGAGTTGAGCGTGATCGGGGCGTCTCCGCATGGTCGACTTCCGCCTATTGGCGTGACAGGACCCGGGTGATGCCCGCGGCGAGGGCGGTCGCCAGCAGCCAGCCCGCGCCGATCAGGAGCCAAGCGATCCACTGGGTCGGCCCCGCCGGCTGGAACACCCGCTCCTGGCCGAAGTCGATCACAGGAAGGAGCAGGTCCAGGCTGTACATCACCGGACTGAACACCGGGTGGGGCGTACCGCTCGGCGGGGTGGGCCGGTGCAGGGCGAAGACGGTGGCACCCGTGGCGAGCAGGGCCAGCAGCCACACCGCGGCACGTTCCGGCACATAGCCGTACCCGACGGTGGCATCCTGCGCATGGCCCCAAGCGCGGGCGTACCAGGGCAGGGTCGCGCGGCGGTGCCGCTGGCGGGTCAGGAGCACGGTCCGGGCGTCGCGGTCCTGACCGATGGACTGGTACACGGTGGCGAGCTGTTGGTACGGCTGGGGCCGGTACCCGTCGGGATCACGGCTCAGCAGCTCGAGGCGCTGGTCGGCCGGCAGGTGTGGTTCCAGCGACCGGTAGACCAGGCCGTCGAGTTGGAGGGGCGGCTGTTCGCGAGGGTCGTCATGGAGCCGGAGTACGCCAACGGCGGCGTGACGCAGGTCCATCCCTCCCGTGGCCCGCGCGGGCCGGAGGAGCAGCTCTCCGGTCTGGAGGTGCCGGCAGGAGAGGGCCATCCCGTGGGCGGGGGCGAGGGACGCCGTGTCGAAGCTGACCGATCCGCTGATGGTGGCGCTGGTCAGCGTGATGGCTCCGGCGGCGCGGAATCCGTCGGTCCCGACGACGCCCTTCGCCTCGAGGCGCGCGCCGTCCAGGGCCACACCCCCGGTATGCGAGAGGTGCGCGCCTTGGAGGAGCAGACTTCCGCTGATCTGGGCGTCATGCACGGTGACCCCGCCCTGAACGCGGCAGTTCATCAGGTCGAGGTTCCCGTCAACCGTCGTGGCGCTCATCCCGAGCCCCGGTAAGTACGAGCCGCCGAAGCTGGTCACTCGCAGCTTGGCCCCGTACAGCTGCGGCGCCTCCTCGAACCAGCACTCCTCCAGCCACAGTACGCAGCACGCCTCGGCGAAGATCAGGCGCAGCTTCCCCGATACCCGAGCGCCCGTCAGGTGGACCATCGGAGTTTCCCCACCGGTGGCATCGGCACCGCCCAGCAGCAACGAGCGGATCACCGAGGCCCGCACCCGGCGCTCCGGCCCCCAACTGCCGCCGTCCAGCACCGCCCCGCCGTCCGCGTCGCGCGGTCGCAGGTCGACCTCGTCCCCCGCGGCGAAGGCCGCCCAGAGCCGACGTTCCGGGCCGATGAGGTCGTCAGGGCGCATCGGGGCGTCCTCCGGTGGGTCTGGAACGGGATCCGTCCATATCCCGATCGGTCGTGGACCCCGATCGGTCGTGGACCCCGATCGGTCGTGGACCCCGATTGGTCGTGGATCCCGATCTTCCGCGACGAGCGGCCACGCTGTCCATGGGCAGGCGCACGGGCCGGACCGCCGACTCGCGGACATCGTCGTGTCGGGGCTACGGCTCCCGTACGACGTCGGCGATGACGGTGGTCACCACCTTGCGGACGGCCCCGGTGTCCGGCGGCGCGGCTTCGCGGTCCGCGAAGAGCAGATGCCCGGCCCCGATCACCGTGGGTGCGAGCGCGTCGATGTCGGCGTCGGCCGCGATGCGTCCCCGGTCCCGCTCGGCGGTGAGGTAGGAGGCGATCATGGCGGTGGCCTCCATCAGGAGCGGCACACCGGTCGGCGTGGTCTCGCGGAGCCGGGCGCGCAGCTCGTCCCGCGAGGTGACGAGGCTGACGATGGCCACGGCGACCGACTCGAACAGGGTCGTCAGCGCGTCGGCGAGGTGGCCGGTGACGGAGCCGGTCCCGGCGGAGTCGCGCAGGGCGGCGGACTGGTGGCCGAGCCGGGCGATGCGATCCCGTACGAGCTCGGCGAGGAAGGCGTCGAAGTCGGCGAAGTGCCGGTGCAGGACGCCCTTCGCGCAGCCCGCCTCCGTGGTGACCGCCCGACTGGTCAGCGCGCTGGGCCCGTCCCGGAGCAGGACTCGCTCGGCGGCCTGGAACAACTGCTCGCGTACGTCACGCATGGCCACCCCTGTCGGCACCGTGCGTCCCTCCTCACCTTGTTCGCGGGCCCGCCCGATTGACGAGTGGGCAAGTGCCCACTCATAGTGGGCGCGTTCGAGGCCTGGGACCCGGCCGGTCGGGAATTCGATGCCGTGATCGCGGGCCAGGCGTGGCATTGGATCGACCCGGTCGCGGGGGCGGCCAAAGCCGCGCAGGTACTGCGGCCGGGCGCCCGGCTGGCCGCGTTCTGGAACGTCTTCCGGCTCCCACCCGATCTGGCGGAGGCCTTGGCCACGGTCTGCCGACGGGTGATGCCCGACGCGCCGTTCGACTTCCGGGCCATGACGCGGGGCGGCCTGGACACGCATCAGCCGATCCTCACCAAGGCCGCCGACGGGATACGGGCGGCGGGCGCGTTCGGCGAACCGGAACAGTGGCGGTTCGACTGGGAGTGGACCTACACCCGGGACGCCTGGCTCGAGCAGATCCCCACCCAGGGCGCCTTCACCCGGCTCCCTCCGGCCGGGCTGGCGGAGGTGCTGGAGGGCGTTGGCGCGGCCATCGACGCGATGGGCGGCAGCTTCACGATGCCGTACGCCACGGTGGTGATCACCGCGAACCGAACTGCCCCAGCCTGACCGCCGAACGCTTACGAGCGCAGATGGGCCGTCAGCTCGTCGGCGACCGGGTACTCCCGCTCCTGGGGCAGCCGCTGGGCCGCGGATTCCACGTCGCCGCTGCTGACGAGCGCGTGGATCTCGTGGGCGAGCGGGGTCACGTCGCTGATGGAGACCGTCCACTCGTCGGCGTAACGGCGTACGGCCTCACCCGAGAGCCCGAGCTGCAGTGAGCGGTAGGGCAGGGCCTGGAGGCGCAGATCGCGCTCGGGGTCCCACTGGACGCGGGCCGGTGCACGCCTCACCTGGCGTTGCCAGGTGGTGAGGTCGGGGTGCAGCCCACGTACGTAACTCGACAGGCACGCGTTGCGCAGCGCCCACTCGAAGCCCGCGCGAGTGATCTCGACGGCAAGTACGGTCTCCTGCCCCGGCTTTGTGCCCCAGCCGCAGCGGTACATCATCCAGAGGAACGACGGCTTGATCCACGTCATTCGGTCCCGCTTCCACGCGGCGGGGAACTGGCCCTGACGAACCGCGGGCACGCCGATCTCGGGCGGGTACGCCTGGTAAACAGTGATCGTGGATGCCGTGTGGAGCGCACGGATCCCGCGTTGTGCTTCGGTCATGGCGTACAGCGTGAAGCCGTCCGATTCCATTGGCCATTGATTTTCGCCCCGGCTGCAGGGCGCCGGCGTGAGCGCTTCAAGTGAGCGTCACCCGGGGTGAGTTCCCTGAACATCCCCACCATCGCTCACGGACTTCGTCCGATCTGCTCGCACCGGCCCCAGCCGCGGGCGCTTGGCGGTGCGGCCGTCGCCGGAGGAGCGGCCGCGGAGGCGGCGGGTGAGCCAGGGGCCGAGGAAGGTGGCGGTCCAGCGGAGTTCGTCGGTCGCGGCGCGCCATCCGGTGGGTGCGGGTGTCGCCGGCGCGGGCAGGGGGTGGCTCCAGGTGTCGTCGGCGCCGGGGAGGCCGAGGGTGTGGGCGAGGGCGGCGGCGATGCGCTGGTGGCCGAGGGAACTGGCGTGGAGGCGGTCGGGGCTCCACATGCGGGGGTCGTTGACGACGGGGTAGTGGCCGGTTTCGGCGACGGTGACGCCGTGGCGCCGGGCGGCTTCGCGGATGCGCTCGTTCACGGCGATGACGCGTGGGGTGAGGGGACGTGCCAGGGGGCTGATGCGGGCGGGGTCGGGGAAGGTGAGCGTGGCGACCCGGGCGCCCTGCGCGGTGAGCGCGGCGAACATCGCCTCCAGGTGATGGGCGACGTGGTCGGCGTCGAAGCGGGGGCGCAGGAGGTCGTTGACCCCGGCGACGACGGTGGCCAGATCGGGGCGGAGGGCCAGGGCGGGCGCGAGCTGCTCCGCGTGGACCTGCGCGGCGAGACGGCCCCGTACGGCGAGATTGGCGTACGAGAGGCCGGGGTTGGCGTGGGCGAGGTGTTCGGCCAGGCGGTCGGCGAACCCGCGCAGACCCGCGACGTCGTCGCCGTCGCCCAGGCCCTCGGTCTGGCTGTCGCCCAGCGCGACGTAGCGGCTGTACGCCGCGTCAGTGTCGGGCATGGTTGTGCTGCTGCCTCTCTCGCAGGACGGTGATCGTGCGCTCGCACCAGTCGCGGTTGCCCTGTTCGAGGGCCAGGCCGCGCAGGCAGGTCAGATACGGGCCGATGCGGTGGCCGTGGCGCAGGAACTCCTCCTCCGTACGGTCACCGCGCATCTTGCGCAGCAGCTTGCCGAAGAGCTGGATCTTGGCCTCGGCGAAGGTGGCGCGCTCGGCGAGCTGGGCGATCAGGGTCTCCTTGTCGACATGGTCCGCGGCCTGGACCTTGACGAGCAGGTCGTCGCGGATGAAGGACGGCTTGGCGAACGCCGCCGTGAACTCCTCCAGCTCCGCCAGCCCGGCATCGGTCACCTGGAACAACCGCTTGGTGGGGCGGGTCTCCTGGACCACGGCCCGGCCCGCGATGAGCCCGTCCTTCTCCAGGCGGGTCAGCTCGGCGTAGAGCTGCTGTGGCTGGGCGTGCCAGAAGTTGGCCACGCCGATGTCGAACGCCTTGGTCAGCTGGTATCCGCTGAGCTCCCCCTCGAGCAGTGCCGCCAGCACGGCGTGCCGCAGGGCCATCGGATCGCCTCCTCCATGCCTCCGTGTCTCCGCATGCCTCTGCGCATGCCTCTGTGCGTGCCTCTTTGCATGCCCCTGTCGCCGGACACGCGACCATGATAGTCATGAAAATGACTACTCACATCCATGATTATGAAGGAAGGCGGGTGTGCAATGACCACTGCCGACCGTTTCCGTACCGCCATCGACAACCGGGACCTCGCGGCCCTGGACGACCTGTTCACCGAGGACATCCGCTTCTGCAGCCCCGTCAAGTTCACCCCCTTCGAGGGCAAGCCGATGGTGCTGGGCCTCTTCGCGGTCCTGCTGCGCACCTTCCAGGACTTCCGCTACCTCGGCGACCACACCGGCACCGCGCAGACCAGCACCGACGGCACGTCCGCCCCGTCGGCGGTGCTGCTCTTCCGCGCCAGGGTGGGCGACAAGGAGATCCACGGCATCGACCTGCTGCACTTCGCCGACGACGGCCGCATCAAGGAGTTCACCGTCATGGTCCGCCCCCAGTCCGCCGTCCACGCCCTCGGTGAAGCGGTCCTCGCCGGCCTGGTCGAAGACGGCCTCGCACCGGCACCGACGCCCTCCGGCCAGTAGCGAGGCCGAGTAGCCGGCCGAAGCGGCGGAGGCTCCTGGGCCGCCGGACGGCTCACACCTTGCCGCCGAAGAAGACCTGCACCTCCCGGATGAGTCCGTCCCGCACGGTGATCGCCTCGACATTGCGGTGCCGGTCGCCCGTCGTCAGCTCGTACTCGTAGCAGACGAAGACGAGTTCCTGGTCCGCGGGCGTGACGTACAGCAACCGCTGCTCCCTGAGTCGGTCGGCGGTGGGAAAGCACTTCTCGAAGAACGTTGCCTTGTCGATATGGTCGTCCTGGGGGCTGGTGAACGTGAAGTCGTCGGCGTAAAGGGGGAGGGCCGCCTCGCGGTCCTGTGACCGGTAATAACGGAACGCCGCCTCAACGACGCTTGCCGGGTTCTCGTTCATTCGATCTCCAAGGTTTTCTCAGTCTTTCAAGATGCCGGCTGAGCGGGCGGAGTCGAGCCACAGCGGGAATTCATGGAGTAGCTGATCGTAGAGTGCGGCGTCGGAGAGGGTCTTCGGTGTCGGTCCGGCGGCGAAGAATCCGGCGTTGTCGACGACGCGCCGGTTCGGCACCGGCAGGTCGTCGAGTCTGTGCAGAAAGCGGAATTCGTCGTCGCCGAACCCGATGAACTGCCAGAAGATGGGCAGCTTCGAGGCCGTGCACAGCACGTGCTCCGCCGCCGCCTTGGACGTGGGGGAGCCGTCGGTCTGGAAGACGACGAATGCCGGATCGTCGGCCCCGGACGCCTGATAGTGGTCGATAACGGCCTGCATGGCGACGTGGTAATTGGTGCGGCCCATATGGCCCATCGAGTCGTGCAGGGGGTTGATCCGGTCCTGGTAGGCGTCGAGGCCGATCTCGGCGGTTCCGTCGATGTCCGTGGAGAAGAAGACGACCGGCACGACCCCGTCGTCATCGAGGTTCGCCGCGAGGGCGAGAGTCTGCTCCGCCAAGTGCTGTACGGAGCCGTTCCGGTAGTACCGGCGCATGCTTCCGGAGCGGTCCAGCACCAGGTACACCGCGGCCCGTTGCCCACCGGCATCGTGCTTGGCCAAGGAGACCGCGGCGGTCTTGTAGAGACTGACCAGCCCTGGAGCCTGGGCGGCGACCTTTTCCAGACTGATCGCGGGAGCCGACGCCGTAGGGCGCTTGCGGTAGTCGATTTTCGGACGCTTGCGGTAATCGATGGCCATAGCCGGTGATTGTCCTCCAGCTGATGCCATCTGTCCGGTCCTCGGCGGACGCCTCTCAAGGCGGCGCGTCGACACCCAACGCAGGCGCGGCGAGTCATGGCCGTTCGGGAACGGCGCACGTGCACGGCGCACGTGCACGGCGAAGCCCGGGGCGCGCGGGATGTCCGTGCGCCCCAGGCTGTGGCAACCGCGGCCCCGATTCTCACGGCATGGCCGTCGCGGTGGTCGACACCGAGCCGGGGACCCGCACTTTTACTCGCGACCATGACCGGCGCGACCGGCTCGGCGGCATCGACGGCGAGCGATGCCCCGTGATCATGCTCACCGGCGACCGCTGAACGGCGGGATGCCGCCACCCCACTGGTCAGCGAATTCGTCTCCGCCGCCCAGAACGTGCGCCGCTGCCACAACAGTGTGTCGACACGGCTTCCGGTCCGGTGACGCCGGGAGCCCGGTCCGCGGTCGGCCGTTCGGTGGACCGGCTGGTCATTCGGGACGGCGGGAGTCCGCCTCCCGCGTGACGAGGTATCGGCGCCCCGCCGAGAGTGTGCCGAGGGTCCGGGGCGACCCGCGCAGGCGGTCGGCCAGGGCGTCCGTCATCGCGAGGAGGCAGCGGGGACGCACCGAGCGGGCGGAGAAGTATGCCGCGGCGAAGGCGAGCTGCCCGGTGAATACGCGCTCGTCGCCGACGAACACGGCCGCCGCCAGGGAATCCAGCAACCGGCCCAGAAACTCGGTGCCCTCCTCGTGTTCCCTGCCCGAGCTGCCCGAGCTATACGGGATATTCGGGATATCCGGGCGTTCCCGCAGGCCGGGGAACACGTCACGCAGCACATGGGCCAAGTGCGCCAGCAGATCGGGTCGTCGTCTGACGAGTGCCGCGTACTCCTCCACGGCACCGTCCTGGACCGAGGACTCCCCGCGCAGCACCGGTGGCCAGTGGCGAAGCAGCGCTTCCGCCGCGTCGCGGGCGTCTGCCGCGTACAGGTCCGCGCCCAGCGCGTATGCCCATATGCCCTCGGGGCCGAACCCCGGGCCGCCCGTCATGACGGGGACACCGGCGCATCTGCAGGTTTCGATCTGCCGGTGTGCGAGCGGAAGGTTGAACGTCAGCGTGCACGAGAGAGCGACGACGTCAGGGCCGTTCTGATGGACGTCCGAGAGGAGCTCGTGCGGGGAGACCGAGCCGCCGAGTGAGCGCACCTGGAAGCCGCGCAGACGCAGCACCTCGGCGAGGATGTGGGAGGGCAGTACATGCCATTCGCCGTCGCCGCACGCCACCAGCACATGGCGCGGTGATCCGCCGCCCACAGGGGCGCGGGCGGCGGAGGCGACCGCGTCCACCGTCAGCCTGCTGACATGGGTGGCCGCGTGCTCCTGCGCCACCGTCCACTCGCCGGACTCCCACCTCTCACCGACCCGCACCTGGGCGGGTGCCACCAACCCGAGCAGTACGTCCTCCGCGCTCACGCCGCTCGTCACCAGGCCGACGGCCAGCTCCAGCGCTCCGCCCTCGTCCGCGTCGGCCAGGCAAACGTCGAAGTCCGCCCGGACGGCGTCGGTGATCCCGGTGGCATTCATGAGGTCCCGGACTCCTTGGTGCTCGCGGACTCCCCGGTGCGCGCCGACCCGCCGGTGCTCGCCGACCCGCCGGGGCCCCCGGGCCGACGGCGCGGTGGTGAGCCACGGCGGGGAGGCGCCTGAAGCGTCAGGATGGAGATGTCGTCGTGCGGGCGGCCCGCGAGCCATTCGGTCGTGAGGAGCTCCAGCCGCTCGGCGACCGACGGCGCCTGCATGCCGACGCAGCCGGCCAGCGCGTCGACGAGGCGTTCGTCGCCGTATATGTCCCGTCCGCTCATCCCACCTCGGGCCTCGGTGAGCCCGTCGCTGTAGAGGAGCATCAGCTCACCCGGTTCGAGGCGGAGCTCCGTACGGCCGAAACTGGGATCGGGCACCGCCCCGACGAGCATGCCCTCGCAGACGATCTCCTCGACCCTTCCGTCGCCACGAAGCGCGAGCGGGGGGAGGTGGCCGCCGCTGGCGATCTCCACCTTCACCGAGCCGTCGTCGCAGGGCCGGGCGGAGCCCGTGACCAGGGTCGTGAAGCGGTGGCCGGCGCTGATGACGAGGTCGTTGAGCAACTGGAGGTCGCCCAGGAGATCGGGCCCCCGCTTGACCATGGCCAGGGTGCGCATGCTCTGCCGTACGCGCCCTGCCAGCACCGCGGCCTCCGCACCCTTGCCGGACACATCGCCGAAGAAGAACGTGACCCCGCCCGCGGGGCAAGGGGCCACGTGGTAGTAGTCGCCGCTGATGCGCAGAGCCTCCGCGGCCGGCCGGTAGGCGGCGCCGAGCCTGAGCCCGTCGGCCACCGGCAGCGGCTCCGGAGCCATGCTGGCCTGGAGGACGGCGATGGTATGGGCCTGCTGCGAGTAGAGCGCCGCCGTTGCCAGCGCGAGTCCGGCCCTAAGGGCGAACTGATGCGCCAGTTCGATGTCCGCGTCCTCGAAGCGGGGGCGCTCCGGGCCGCGCAGCATGATCAGCGCACCGGCCGGTACGCCTCCCGCGGCGAGCTGGACCACCAGTGCCTCCTCGCCGTGAACGAGCTCACCGGGCAGGACGTCGTCGAGCGCGGCCATCTCCTGGGGGCGTATGACGGCGGGGCGCGGTTGGAGTCCGTACAGCGCGTCCGCGACCTTGGGTATCCGCTCGAGTGTTGCGACCGCCACCTCCCCGGCGGACCGGGCATCGCCCGGACCCGCCCGGCGCCAGTGGGTACGGCGTCCGCTCGCGGGCAGGACGACCACGGACGCGTCCGCCAGTTTCGGGATCACCATCTCCACGAGCGCACGGACGGTACGGCCGTGATGGAGCGACGCGCCCAGGCGCCGGGTGGTCTCCTCCAGGAAGGCGGACCTGTCGCGCTCGTCGAGGAGCGCGGCCTCAACGAGCCCCAGCAGCCCGCTGAGCTGCGCCGGGGCACGGCCCCATGCGCCCCTGCCCCCGCCGTCGCCGTCGTCCGTCATCGGCCACCGCCTCTTGCGCGCTCCGCCGCCGGGCTCATCGTGCCCGGGTCGTTCCCCCTTCCATTCTGTCCGTCCGGCGTGGTTGGCGGTGGCTACGGACTGTTGGTCACGGCGGGCCGGCGCGGCGACTCGCCGCGGTTCCGCGCGGTACTCGAAGCCATACGCCTGCCCTGCGACGGGCCCGGCCGCCCACGCACCCGACCGGATCGGGAGCGAGGTGACAAGGCCGGGTCATTACACCTGGCGCGTCACGCGGTAGCGGAGGTGGACGACCCCTGAGCCGAAGGTGCGGGTCTCGACGAGCTCGAGATCCACCCGGCGCTCGTGCTGGGGGAAGAACGGAATGCCACCGCCGACCAGCACCGGGTAGACCCTGACCCGGTACTCGTCGATCAGACCCAACGCGGCCACCTCGGCGGCGAGCGTCGCGCCGCCGATCGCGATGTCGCCCTCCCCGGGCT
The DNA here is from genome assembly GCF_016741935.1 of Streptomyces endocoffeicus. Lineage (GTDB taxonomy): Bacteria > Actinomycetota > Actinomycetes > Streptomycetales > Streptomycetaceae > Streptomyces > Streptomyces endocoffeicus. Next base: position 200,612 of record NZ_JAERRG010000016.1, read on the forward strand.
CGGCTCGCAACCGCTCGATCTCCTCCGCCAGGCCGCCGGAGGCCAGGCGGGCATTGCCCCGCACCGCCGACAGCGTGGTGGAGAACACCACCTTGGGGAGCGGCTTCCAGAGCGCGGCAAACTCGAGCCTTGAATCGTCGAGCGATGGATCCTGGTCGGCGGTCTCCCAGTACAGCATCGTCTCGTACAGCCGTCGCCCCAACAGGTGGACGCCGACCTCCCGGATCTCGTCGATCCAGGAGCGAAAGACCTCCTCATCGGGCGGCGTCCAGTCGAGGCCGCCGTCCGGCCCGACGATATAGCCGTCGAGCGAGACGTTCATCGAATAGGTCACGCTGCGCATCAGAAGTCCTCCTCGGTAAGACGCTCGACAGTAGGACCGCCGGACGCCCCAGGACTCATCGCGGCTCGCGGGATCCCCTCAGATAGGAGAATGCCGCCATGATCGAAGGCATCCACACCGAGAACGCCCCGTTCGTACGCTTCCCCGACGGCACCGAGCCCCCGCTGTCCCAGGCCATCAGGACCGGTGACCTGATCTTCACCTCCGGGCAGGGGCCGCTCGACCCCGTTACGCACGAGATACCGACCGACTTCGACGCCCAGGCGCGGCAGGTTCTGCGTAACCTCGTGGCGGTCTTCGTCGCGGCTGGTGGCGGCAAGGACCTGATCGTCAAGTGCACCTGCTACCTCAGCGACCGCAGCCACTTCGCCGCCTTCAACCGCGTATACGGGGAGTTCTTCGCGGATTGCTCTCCGCTGCCCGCCCGGACCACGGTGGTCACGCAACTCGTCCGCGATGGCGTGCTCATCGAAATCGACGGCGTCGCCGCGGTCGCCCCGGCAGGGCGGTAAACGGTCGAGCGCGGGACATACAACTCCCGGATTCCGCACCCCGTTGGTCTTGGCCGGTCGCGCCGGCGACCAGCGACCTCTAGCCGTCCGCCGGGGCCACGCCGATTGGGCAGGAGACGCCCGTGCCGCCGATGCCGCAGTAGCCGGCCGGGTTTTTGTCCAAGTACTGCTGGTGGTAGGGCTCGGCCGGGTAGAAGGGGCCCGCGGGGAGGATTTCGGTGGTGATCTCGCCGTAGCCGGAGCTCGTCAGGACGGACTGGTAGGCGGTGCGGGAGGACTCGGCCTCGGACTGCTGCTCGGGGGAGTGGGAGTAGATCGCCGAGCGGTACTGGGTGCCGACGTCGTTGCCCTGGCGGAAGCCCTGGGTGGGGTCGTGGGACTCCCAGAAGACCTTCAGGAGGGCGGCGTAGGAGGTGATCTTCGGGTCGAAGACGACGCGGACGGCCTCGGTGTGGCCGGTGAGGCCGCTGCAGACCTCCTCGTAGCTGGGGTTCTCGGTGTGGCCGCCCTGGTAGCCGACGAGCGTGGTCCACACGCCCGGGGCCTCCCAGAACTTCCGCTCCGCGCCCCAGAAGCAGCCCAGGCCGAAGTCGGCGACGACCAGGCCCTCCGGGTAGGGGCCGGTCAGGGGGTTGCCGAGGACCGTGTGGCGGTCGGGCACGCTGAAGCCCGGTTCGGGGCGGCCCTTCAGCGCCTCCTCGGCGGTGGGGAGGTGGTTCCTGTGGCGGCTGAACAGCATCTTCGGGCTCCTCGCGGGACGGGTACGGGGGCTGCCACGTCCTTCGTCGTAGTCCTTCGTCGTACGTCGTCGTACGTCGTCGTACGTTCTTTGCGGTCTTCGTCTTATACGAGTGCGCGGCGCATTTCCTTCAACGGGTACGGGGCTACCGGAATTCCGGGCCGTTCGCGGCCCCCCTCACCGCGGCAGCGTCGCCGGGGTGCCGCCGCCGCCCTCCCAGCCCGCCACCGCCAGCGCCCGGTAGACCGTGTACTCGGCCGCCGGGTCCACTCCGTACGACCACGGGACCGCACCCACATGGCCGTCCACATGGCGCAGCTGCTCCAGGGCCTCCGCGTACCGCTCCGCGCGGACCAGGAAGAAGACCAGCAGGTGGCGGACGTGCGGCAGTACCGGGTGATCGGCCGGGGCCTGGCGGACGGCGTAGAGGGCGCCCTCCATCGCCTTGGTGATCACCTCGCTGCGGTAGAGGGTGCGCACGAGGTTGGCCTCCGGCAGGTGCTCGAAGACGCCGAAGAGGGGGAGGGCGGGCAGCAGGCTCTTCGCGGGGGCGGAGGCGGCGGCCGCGTGGGTGAAGGCGTCGGCGCGGTCCTGGGAGCCATGCCACTTCTCGCACCAGTAGTGGAGGGCGGCCAGGTGGGCGCCCATGTGGTGCGGGGCGAGCTTGGTGACCTTGGTCCACAGCTCCTCGAAGTCGGCCTGCCGGTAGGCCAGCCCGCGGGCCACGCCGAGTTCGACGATGTGCGGAACCGGGTCCTCCGGGGCCAGCCGGGCCGCCTCGTGGCAGACGTCCCGGGCCTCCTCCAGGATCATCCGGAAGTCCTGCGAGGACGGGTCGAGCAGCGCCTGGCGGACCAGGAACTCCGCGTGCACCGCCGCCGCGCCCGGGTCCTCGGGGGCCGCCACCCGCCAGGTGCGCAGCCACATGCCGCCCTGGCCGGGGGCCTGGGCGAGCTCGAAGGCCGCCGCCCCGGCCAGTGTCTGCACCCGCTGCCAGCGCAGCTCCGAGGTGGCGTCGGTGAGCGCGAGCAGACGGGCGGCCGGCTGCCAGTCCTGCCGGGCCTGGACCTCTTCCAGCGCGTCGATCAGCTGCCGGTCCGGGCCGGGCAGCCGTACGTCCAGCCGTTCGCGCGGGACGAAGCCGTACTCCTGCGGGTCCGAGGCGCGCATCGCGCCCTGCATGGCCCCGCGGCCCCCGCGCATCCGCCGCAATGCCGGTACGACGATCAGCCCGCCGATCATGACGATGGCGATGAGGAAGATCAGAAGCTCCATGAGGTGTCCCCGTGTGAAGGCCCGTAACGGCTTGTGGTGCGGAACGGCTTGTGGTCCAGCCTATGCGCCCCGGTCCTCGTTCCTCTGCGCCCCGGTAGTCGTTGAATCCAGCACGGGCGCGTCGGGCGTTACGCTCGGGCCCATGAGCCACCAGCACCCCCAGGGGCATCCTCAGAGTTTCGAGACGCTCGCCATCCACGCGGGCCAGGAGGCGGACTCCCTCACCGGCGCCGTCGTCCCCCCGATCTACCAGGTCTCCACCTACAAGCAGGACGGCGTGGGGGGTCTGCGGGGCGGCTATGAGTACAGCCGTTCCGCCAACCCCACCCGCACCGCGCTCGAGGAGAACCTGGCGGCGCTGGAGGGCGGCAGCCGTGGCCTGGCCTTCGCCTCGGGTCTCGCCGCCGAGGACTGCCTGCTGCGCACGCTCCTGGCGCCGGGCGACCACGTCGTGATCCCGAACGACGCGTACGGCGGTACGTTCCGCCTGTTCGCGAAGGTCGTGGAGCGCTGGGGCGTGGAGTGGTCGGTCGCCGACAGCTCCGACCCGGCGGCGGTACGGGCCGCGCTCCGCCCCCGTACGAAGGTGATCTGGGTCGAGACCCCCAGCAACCCGCTGCTCGGCATCACCGACATCGCCGCCGTCGCCGATGTCGCCCGCACCGCGGGGGCCCGGCTGGTGGTGGACAACACCTTCGCCAGCCCCTACCTCCAGCAGCCGCTCGCGCTCGGCGCGGACGTCGTGGTGCACTCCACCACCAAGTACATGGGTGGGCACTCGGACGTCGTCGGCGGTGCGCTGATCGTCTCCGACACCGGCCTCGGCGATGAACTCGCCTTCCACCAGAACGCGATGGGCGCCATCGCCGGGCCCTTCGACTCCTGGCTGGTGATGCGCGGCATCAAGACCCTCGCCGTCCGGATGGACCGGCACAGCGCCAACGCCACGCGGATCGCCGAGATGCTCACCGCGCACCCCAAGGTGACCCAGGTCTACTACCCGGGGCTGCCGGAGCACGTGGGGCACGAGATCGCGGCCAAGCAGATGCGGGCCTTCGGCGGCATGGTGTCGTTCCGGGTCGCGGGCGGCGAGGAGGCGGCGGTCGAGGTGTGCGACCGGGCGCGGCTGTTCACGCTGGGGGAGTCCCTCGGTGGTGTCGAGTCGCTGATCGAGCACCCGGGGCGGATGACGCACGCCTCGGCGGCGGGCTCGGCGCTCGAGGTGCCGGCCGATCTCGTACGGCTGTCGGTCGGCATCGAGTCGGTCGACGATCTGCTGATGGATCTGGGCCAGGCTCTGGGCTGAGGTCTGAGGTCTGAGGTCTGAGGTCTGGACTTACGGACTTATGAGGGTGGTCACCTCCCTTGAGCGGTGACCGCCCCTCGAGTGGTCACCACCCCTCGAGGGGCGGGGTGGTGTCGGTGGGCGGTGGCGCGGCCCACGGTTCGACGATCGCCGCCCAGACGCCGAACGCGACGACCGCGGCGAGCAGTAGCAGCCAGCCGATGGTGCGCACCACCTGGTGGCGGTGGAGCATTCGCCGTCCTCGTTCGGCCGCCCGGCCCGCCAGATCCGGCGGCAGCGCCGGATGCGGGCCCTCCAGCATTCGGCGGACCTCGGTCTCCTTGCGGTCCGGGAAGCTCATGGGGCGGCCCCGGCTCCTGCCTCGGCTCCGGCTCCGCCGTCGGCTCCTGCCTTGACCCCGGCTCCGGCGTCGGCCTCGGCTCCGGGGCCCGTCGCCCCGGGGGTCGCCCGGCTGTCGGTGGTGTCGGTGGTGCCGGTGGACGGTGGCGTTCCGGTGGAGGATGACGTTCCGGCGGACGGACGCGTTCCGGCGGACAGTGGCGTTCCAGTCGTGTCGCGCCGGGCCGCCGCGCTGCGCATCGCCGTGACCGCGCGGGTGCAGATCGCCCGAACACGCTCGACCGGGAGGCCGAGCGCCGCCGCCGTCTGCTCCTCCGCGACCCCCTCGTACAGCCGCAGCACCAGCACCAGCCGCTCCTGCGGGGTGAGCCGGGCCAGGGTGCCGCCGCGCGGGCGGCGGTAGCGGTGGCCCCGGTGGGCGAAGAGGGCGGCCAGCGTCCGGCGGGTGTGGTCGTACGGATCCTCGCCGCGCAGCCGGTCCCAGCGGGCGTACGTGCGCGCGAGCGCGGCGGTCAGCAGGCGCTCGGCGGCTTCGGTGTCCCCCGTCGGCTCCCCCGTGAGCAGCGTGGCCGCATGCAGCAGTCGGCCACCCGCGCCCGCGACGAATGCCTCGAACTCCCGGGCCCGGCGGCCATCCCGTGCTGCCCGCCGTTCTCGCACCACGCCCTCCGCCTCCCGTTCCTTTTAGGACACGGCAGGCACAGGCACCTGGTCAAGATGTCTGCGCCGGGGTCAGGTGGCGGGCGTCGCCTGGGGCACCGTGGTGTGCGCGGCGGAGAGGGCGACGTTGAAGCGGGTCAGGAGGTCGCAGAAGAGATCGCGCTCCTCCGTCGTCCAGTCCCCGGTCACGCGGGACATCAGATCGCGCCGTGACGAACGCACCTCCTCCAGGCGGGCCTTGCCCCTCGGGGAGAGCTGCAGCACGACCGCGCGGCCGTCCTCGGGGTGCGAGGTGCGCTTGACCATGCCGGAGTCGACCAGCGGGGCGACCTGGCGGGTCACGGTGGACGAGTCGATGCCCATGCTCCCCGCAAGCGCCTTGACCCCCATGGGGCCTTCCTGGTCGAGCCGGTTGAGCAGCAGATACGCGGCTCGGTCCATGGAATTGCGGGCCTGGCCGACGCCGCCGAGCCGGGTCTGTTCCGCACGGCGGGCGAAGACGGCGACCTGATGCTGGAGCGCGTCCAGTACGCCGGTGTCGAGTTGAGTCGTCATGTCCGATTGGGTGGGCATGGCCTAGGGCTCACTTCATGCGGTGGTCTGTGGGATGTGGCACAGAGTACGCGGCTGGGAGCCCGCCCGTACGGGAGCTGCAGAAACCTGACGGCCATCGAGCCACAACCTGCCGTTCTGAGCCGTTCCCCGGCGCCGTGGACCGTCGGCGGGCCCTGGTACGGCACCGGCATGACGCCAACCCGGGCACCGGCTCGGCCCGCGGGGGCCCGTCAGGGGTGAGCTGCCAGACTGGGGACCATGGCTGCACGACACGGCGACGAGGACGGGCCCGGCTCCGGGTCCGGCCCGGCCTCGCACCTCACCTCTCCCGTCCCTGCGTCCGCCCCCGCGTCCGGGTCCGCGGGTACCGCGTCCGCGGGTTCCGTATCCGCGGGTTCCGTATCCGGAGGTTCCGTATCCCGGGGGTCCGAGGCGACCTCCGGGGGATCCGAGACGACGGTCACCCTCGACGACGTCCGCAGCGCGCAGAAGACGCTCTCGGGGGTCTCCCGGCTCACCGCGCTGGAGGGCAGCCGCTATCTGTCCGGCCTGGTCGGCGCGCCGGTCCACTTCAAGTGCGAGAACCTGCAGCGCACCGGGTCGTTCAAGCTGCGCGGCGGCTATGTGCGGATCGCGGGGCTCAGCCCCGAGGAGCGGGCGGCCGGGGTGGTCGCGGCGAGCGCCGGGAACCATGCGCAGGGCGTCGCCCTCGCGGCCTCGCTGCTGGGGGTGCGTTCGACGGTCTTCATGCCCGAGGGCGCACCGCTGCCGAAGATCGCGGCCACCCGGGACTACGGCGCCGAGGTGCAGCTGTGCGGCCAGATCGTGGACGAGACGATGCGGGCGGCGCAGGAGTACGCCGAGCGCACGGGCGCGGTCTTCATCCACCCCTTCGACCACCCGGACGTCATCGCCGGGCAGGGCACGGTGGGACTGGAGATCCTGGAGCAGTGCCCCGAGGTGCGCACTGTGGTGGTGGGTATCGGCGGGGGCGGGCTGGCCGCCGGGATCGCGGTGGCGGTGAAGGCGCTGCGGCCGGATGTGCGGGTGGTGGGGGTGCAGGCGGAGGGTGCCGCGGCGTATCCGCCGTCGCTGGCGGCCGGGCGGCCGGTGACGATCGACGCGCCCGTGACGATGGCGGACGGCATCAAGGTGGGGCGGCCGGGCGATGTGCCGTTCCAGATCATCGAGAACCTCGTCGACGAGGTCCGTACGGTCACCGAGGACGAGCTGTCCAGTGCGCTGCTGCTCTGCCTGGAGCGGGCGAAGCTGGTGGTGGAGCCCGCGGGTGCGAGCCCGGTGGCCGCGCTGCTGTCGGCGCCGGAGTCCTTCGAGGGGCCGGTGGTCGCGGTGCTCTCGGGCGGCAACGTCGATCCGCTGCTGATGCAGCGCATCCTGCGGCATGGCATGGCCGCGGCGGGGCGCTATCTGTCGCTGCGGCTGCGGCTCACCGACCGGCCGGGGGCGCTGGCCACGCTGCTGGCGGTGCTGTCGACGCTGGACGCCAATGTGCTCGACGTCAGCCATGTACGCACCAATCCGCGGCTCGGGCTGAGCGAGGCCGAGGTGGAGCTGCACCTGGAGACGAAGGGGCCGGACCACTGCGAGGACGTCCGAGAGGCGCTGCGCGGCGCCGGGTACACGGTGATGGCCTGACGCCGGGGACGGGTCTGAGCCCGAGCCCGGGGACGGGTCTGACTCCGAGCCCGGGGGCGGGGCTTCTCTCGCGGGTCTCACGCACGTAGAGGCCCCGCGGCTCGCTTTCTTCATTTTGTTCGCCTCGCGTATGTCGCGATGTATCGCGTCTCGGTTACGATTGCCGTCCAGTTGCTGCCGAGCGCTGCCCATATGGGCGGACTTATGCCTTGATTGAGTGGAACTGACCCAACCCCGGGAGTGCCAACATGCCAGGCGCTATTCACGCCGAGGGTCTGGTGAAGACCTTCGGTGACGTAAAGGCTCTGGACGGCGTCGATCTCGACGTACCGGAAGGAACCGTGCTCGGACTGCTCGGCCCCAATGGCGCCGGCAAGACCACCGCGGTGCGCGTGCTCACCACGCTGCTGCGCCCGGACAGCGGGACGGCGGTGGTCGCGGGGGTGGACGTGCTCAAGAACCCCAACGAAGTCCGTCGCTCCATCGGACTGTCCGGCCAGTTCGCCGCCGTGGACGAATATCTGACCGGCCGTGAGAACCTCCGAATGGTCGGCCAGCTCTACCAGTTGGGAGCGCGGGAGGCCAAAGCCCGCGCGAGTGAGCTGCTGGAGCGGTTCGGCCTCGCGGATGCGGCCGACCGCACCGCCAAGACGTACTCCGGCGGGATGCGCAGGAGGCTGGACCTCGCCGCGGCCCTGGTGGTCAGCCCGCCCGTGATGTTCATGGACGAGCCCACCACCGGTCTGGACCCGCGGAACAGACAGGCGCTGTGGGAGGTCATCCAGGAGCTGGTGGCCGGCGGTACGACGCTGCTGCTGACCACGCAGTATCTGGAGGAGGCGGACCATCTGGCGCACGACATCTGCGTGATCGACCGCGGCCGGGTCATCGCCCGCGGCACCTCCGACCAGCTCAAGGCCCGTACGGGCGGCGAGCGCGTGGAGGTCGTGGTGCATGAGCGCGAGGACATCACGGCCACCGAGGAGGTCCTGCGGGTCCTGGGCAAGGGCGAGACGACGGTGCAGGAGCACACCCGTAAGGTCACCGTCCCGGTCGTGGGCGGCGCCAAGCTGCTCGCCGAGGTCATCCGCGAACTGGACACCCGTGGTGTCGAGATCGACGACATCGGGCTGCGCCGCCCGACCCTGGACGATGTATTCATCTCGCTCACCGGCCATGGCGCCGGGAAGGGGGAGGCGAAATGAGCACGATGAGCGATTCCCTGGTCATCGCCCGACGGAATCTGATCCGGATGACCAGAATTCCCGAAATGGTCCTATTTGGGATAGTTCAGCCGGTGATGTTCGTGGTTCTCTTCACGTATGTCTTCGGCGGTTCGATGAAGATCGGCAACAGTACCGACCCGGACGTCTACAAGAACTTCCTGATGGCCGGGATCTTCGCGCAGACCGTGACCTTCGCCACCGCGGGCGCGGGCGCGGGGATCGCGGAGGACATGCACAAGGGGTTGATCGACCGGTTCCGCTCGCTGCCGATGGCCCGGGGCGCGGTGCTCACCGGCCGGACCTTCGCCGACCTGGTGCAGACGACGCTCACCCTGGTGGTGCTGGCCGTCGTCGCGCTGATCGTGGGCTGGCGCCCCGGCTTCGCGGACTCGACCAACATCGGGAAGATCCTGGGCGGCTTCGGCCTGCTGCTTCTTCTGGGATATGCCTTCACCTGGATCGGGGCGCTGATCGGGCTGTCCGTCCGCACCCCGGAGGCGGCGACCTCCGGCGGTCTGATCTGGCTGTTCCCGGTCACGTTCATCTCGAACGCCTTCGTGGACTCCAGCCAGATGACCCCCTGGCTGCGGCACATCGCCGAATGGAACCCGTTCAGCGCCACCGTGCAGGCGTGCCGTCAGCTCTTCGGCGACCCCGGCCTGTCCCGGTCCGGCGCCTGGCCGATGCAGCATCCGGTCTGGGCGTCGCTGATCTACTCGGCCCTGATCGTCGTGGTCTTCCGGACGCTGGCGGTGCGCAAGTACCGCTCGGCGACCGCCTGAGCCGGTTCTTCCGGGAGCGCGCCGCTTGAGCGTTCTTCGGGGGGCGCCGCTTGAGCGGCCCTTCCGGGGGTGTGGGGCGGCGGGAGTGCGGGGGTGAGGGGGAGCCCCGGCCGTTCGGCCGGGGCTTCACACCGGGCGTTCAGCCCTGGTAGGGCTTGGCCTCCAGGATTCGCACCGAGGCGGTGCGGCCGTTGGGGAGCTCGTACTCCGCGTCCTGGCCGACCTTCTTGCCGTTCACACCCGAACCCAGCGGGGACTGCGGCGAGTAGGTCTCGATGTCCGCGCTCGCGTACTCACGGGAGGCGAGCAGGAAGGTCACGGTGTCGTCGGGGTCGCCGTCGAAGGCGATGGTGACCACCATGCCGGGGGCGACCACGCCGGTGTCCGCGGGTGCCTCGCCGACCTTCGCCTGCTGCAGGAGCTGCGTCAGCTGACGCACTCGGAGCTCCTGCTTGCCCTGCTCCTCCTTGGCGGCGTGGTAACCCCCGTTCTCCCGGAGGTCACCCTCCTCCCGGGCAGCCTCGATCTTCTTCGCGATCTCGACACGTGCGGGACCCGACAGGTACTCCAGCTCTGCCTTGAGCTGGTCGTACGCCTCCTGGGTCAGCCAGGTGACGTTCTCGCTGGTCTGGGTCACAGGTGCTCCTCGTCGGTACTGGGAATACAAATGAACGCCCTACTCAGAAGGGTGCGCCTTCGTAGCCGGGCGAAACCACGAGCCTAACAATTCCGGCAAGAAACGGGGAGGAGGGAACCGGGCGCAATGCGTAGGAAACGCGTCAGCGCTGGTCAGATCGGGGCAGGCGCCCGACACGTCCAGTTCGATTATCGAACAGGCTCGCAGCCGATCAACTCGGCGCTGGTCGCCCGGGCCGTCGTCCGCACGGTCACGACCTTGACCATGTCCTCCTGGCGCTGGCCGAAGGTGAAGTCCTTCCGGCCCACCTCGTCGTGGTACTCGTCCAGGGTACGCACCGTGCAGACACCGGTCGCGTCCTTATCCTTGGTGATCTCCAGCCGGACGTCCACGGCGTCGTCGGCGACCACCTTGAAACCGGTCAACCGGCCGCTGACGTCCTGACCGGCGATGTAGTCGTACCCGAACCACCCGATCAGGGCCAGCAGCCCGGCACCGAGCACGGCACCGACGATCTTCAGCGTCCGGTCGGCACGCGCGTCCGCGGACCGGCCGTAACGCCCGTCGGGCAGCCCCTCGCGCACCGCGGTCATGGGCGTTCCTCCTGCTGGGGGAGAGATCGGAATTATTCGTCCCCGGTTTAGGTCACTATAGAAGCCGTCTTCCACGACGAATCACTGAGGATCGAACTTGACTGAGCAGCTGCGTTTGATGGCCGTGCACGCGCACCCGGATGACGAGTCGAGCAAGGGCGCGGCCACCATGGCCAAGTACGTGTCCGAGGGGGTGGATGTGCTGGTCGCCACCTGCACAGGCGGGGAGCGCGGCTCCATCCTCAACCCCAAGCTCCAGGGTGACCCCTACATCGAGGAGCACATTCACGAGGTCCGCGCCAAGGAGATGGACGAGGCGCGCCAGATCCTCGGCGTCAGGCAGGAGTGGCTGGGCTTCGTGGACTCCGGACTGCCCGAGGGCGATCCGCTGCCGCCACTGCCCGAGGGCTGCTTCGCACTGCAGGACGTGGAGGCCGCGGCGGAGCCCCTGGTGAAGCTGATCCGTACGTTCAAGCCGCAGGTGATCACCACCTATGACGAGAATGGCGGCTATCCGCACCCCGACCACATCATGACCCACAAGATCTCGATGGTGGCCTTCGAGGCGGCCGGTGACCCCGAGAAGTACCCGGAGGCGGGGGAGCCCTGGCAGCCGCAGAAGCTCTACTACAACCAGGGCTTCAACCGGGCGCGCACCGTGGCGCTGCACGAGGCGCTGCTGGCCCGCGGGCTGGACTCGCCTTACGAGGAGTGGCTGGAGCGCTGGAAGACGTTCGGGCGGCCCGAGCGCACCCTGACCACCTATGTGCCCTGCGCCGACTTCTTCGAGATCCGCGACAAGGCGCTGGCCGCGCACCGTACGCAGATCGACCCCGACGGCGGCTGGTTCCGGGTGCCCATGGACATCCAGAAGGAGGTCTGGCCCACCGAGGAGTACGAGCTCGCGAAGTCGCGCGTGGACACTTCCCTCCCCGAGGACGACCTCTTCGCGGGCGTCCGCAACAATTGACCCCATGATGAGCGCCACCAGCACCCTCGCCATGACGCATCTCGTCCCGCTCGCCAAGGACCTGGACGAGAACAAGGTGACCCCGGGCGTCCTCGGTTTCATCGTCTTCGCCGTGATCGGCGCGGCGGTGTGGCTGCTGATGAAGTCCATGAACAAGCACATGAAGCGGGTGAACTTCGAGGAGGCACCGGAGGAGCCCGGCAAGGCTCCGGCGGCCGCCTCCGCCGAAGGCGCCAAGGGTGCCAAGGGCACCAAGGGCGAGGAGCGCACGGCCTGAACCCCGGCCGGGCCCGACCGCGTGTCCCGCGCACGATCGACGGCATCACAGCGCACTTCCGGCAGGGGCACTTCCAGCGGAGCGCTCAGGCGCGAGGTCGGTCCGGCAGCACGGCCATGACCTCGCGCGAGTGGCGGCTCGGCACCATGCCGAGCTGCCATGCCTGCCATCCCGTCTCCGGCTCGACGCCGCGCTCCAGCACCAGCGCGAACGCCTCCGCGCACCCCGCCAGCCGGGAATCGCCCGCCGTGCCCTCCTCGCGCATCTCCCGCATCAGCTCCGCCAGCTCCTCCTGGGCCACCGCCGTGCCGATGACCGAGCCCCCGGCGGAGGCGAACGGCAGCAGCGTGCAGCGCAGGAACCGGGCCCAGGAGCGGCCGCGCCGGTCCCCGTACCCCGCGAACAGCACGGCCGCCTCGTCCACCAGCTCCAGCGCCTGCGCCGCCTTGCCGTTTCCCGCGTCGATCACCGCCAGCTCGACACAGGACCATGCCTCGCCATGGGCCACGCCCACCCGGCGGAAGTCCTGCCGCGCGTCCTGGAGCAGCTGCCGGGCGAAGCCGCTGTTGCGCAGCGAGCCCGTCTGCGCCGCCCGCAGATCACGGGTGACCCGTGCCGAGTGATGCCGGGCACACGCCAGCCCGTACACATCCCGCATCCGGCTGAACATCGTGCGGGCCCGCTCCAGCTCGCGCACCGCCGAGTCGTGGTCGCCGCGCTCCTCCAGCGCCTGGCCCAGGTAGTACAGCGTCCACGCCTCGCCGCGCGCGTCCTCGTTCTCCCGGTGGCGGGTGAGGGCCTGGCGCAGCTGGTCGACGGCCACCGACGACTCCCCGGCCACCAGCCGGGCCCTGGCGAGCTGGGTGAGCGCCCATGCCTCACCGCGCTGGTCATGGGTGCGGCTGTAGGCGTCCAGCGCGTCCCCCAGCTCGGACTCGGCGCGCGGCACATCTCCCATCCGCAGACAGGCCTGGCCGAGCTGGAAGTGCGCCCACGCCTGGCCGTGCAGGCTCTCGCTCTCCTCATGCAGCTCCAGCGCCTCGCCCAGCAGCTCCAGGGCCTCGGTCAGCCCGCCGCGGTCGCGCTCCACCGCCGCCAGGGCGTGCATCGTCCAGGCCCGGTCGCCGCGCAGCTCCTCGGCCCGCTGGAGCTCCAGCGCCTCGCGCAGCTTCGCCGCGGCCTGCACGAGATTGCCCTGGTGGTGCAGGGTGATACCGAGACTGCACAGGGCGCGGGCCGCGCCCGCCTGGTGCTGGGCCTCGAAATACAGGTCCACCACCGAGGACAGCGTGGTGCGCGCCTGGTCCAGCTCGCCGAGCTGGCGGGCCGCGATACCGGTGCGCCACTGCACGGACCGCATCAGCAGCCCCTGGTCGACGGCCTGGGTGAGCTCGCTGATCTCGCCCAGCCGGTAGAGATCGCCGCGCAGCAGGCAGTAGTCGCACAGCGCGCCCAGGAGGTGCAGCACCGCGGACTGGTCCACGCCCTCGGCATGGCGCAGCGCGGCGGTGATGAAGCTCGACTCGTCGTCCAGCCAGCGCAGCGCCGCGTCCAGCGAGGCGAAGCCATGGGCCGCGCCCTTGCCGAAGATGTCGGCACGGGTGGAGGTCTTGCCGTCGACCAGCCGGATCACCGAATCCGCCAGCTCGGCATAGCTGCGGATCAGCCGCTCCTGCGCGGCGGTGCGCTGCTCCGGCTCCTCCTCGTCCAGCAGCCGGGCGTGGGCGAAGGAACGCACCAGGTCATGGAGGCGGTAGCGGCTGCCGCGGACATGCTGGATCAGCCCGGCCCGGCCGAGCGCCTCCAGATGGCGGCCGGCCTCCTGCTCATCGGCGTCCAGCAGTGCCGCGGCCGCGGCGCCGCCCAGGCTGGCCCGCCCGGCCAGCGCCAGCCGACGCAGCAGCCGCCGGGCGCCCTCCTGCTGGTCGGTGTAGCGCAGCCACAGGGTGCGCTCGATCGCGCCCACCGGGCCGTACGCCTCCAGGTCGGTGACCAGGGCGGCGGGGGAGCGGGGGCCGAGCGAGGAGCCCGCGATCCGCAGCGCCAGCGGCAGCCGCCCGCACAGCTCGGCGATCCGCTCCACGGACTGCCCGTCGTAGGGGCCCGCGCCGGTGGGCTCCTCGGCGGAGGCCCGCAGCAGCTCCTCGGCGCCCGGCTCGTCCAGCGGGCCCACCTCGATCCGGTGCACCCAGGCGGCGAGGTCGTCCGGCAGGTCGAGCGGGGTGCGCGAGGTGATCAGGACCAGGCCGTCGGACCGCTCGGGGATCAGCGTGCGCACCTGCTCGGCGTCGCGGGCGTCATCGAGCACGATGGTGACCGGCAGCCCGGTCAGATACTGGTGATACAGCTCGGTGAGCCGTCTGATGTGCTGGTCCTGCGAGGAGCGCTCGCGGAAGAGCAGCTGGTCGCGGGGTGCGCCGAGCCGGTTCAGCAGATGCAGCAGCGCGTCGCGGGTGGGCAGCGGGGCCTGCTCGGGGCTGTCGCCGCGCAGATCGACCAGGCACGCGCCACGGAACTCATCGCGCAGATGGTGGGCCGCCCGCACGGCCAGCATGGTCCGGCCGGAGCCCGGCGGGCCCTCCAGCAGCACCACCGTGGGCTTGGTCTCCGTGGACGCGCGGGCCTGCCGCACCCACTGCGCGATCTGTGTGATCTGTGCATGGCGCCCGGCGAACGGGCCGTCCGCCTCGGGCAGCTGGGCGAAGGACTGCTCCAGCACGGTGCGCCTGCGGGCCGCCTGGCTGCGGTCCGCGCCACGCAGCCTCGGCTGACCGGTGACGGAGGCGGAGCGCTTCGCCGAACCGCCGCCCTGGCGGGTGGCGGCCGTGGTCATCCGGTGCTGGTCGATGAACGGCCGGATGCCCCGCACCTCGACCGCCGTGAGCCACTGCAGCCGCAACTGCTCGGCCCCACCGGGCTGGTTCCGCAGCGCGGCCTGGCGGTGGGCGGCCGGCCAGTGGCTCGCGGTGAGCTTGACGACGGCGGCGGCCGACCCGGCCACGGCGGCCGTGACCCCCGCGCCCAGCGCCGTGCCCGCCGAGGTGCCGTACCCGAGATCCGCGCCGAAGGCCGCCACCGCGGCGACCGCCGCGGCCAGCGCCGGGGTGCCCAGCTGCCCGCGCGAGAGCCGGGCGGAGAGCGGTCTGCTGCCCGCGTCCGACTCATCCAGCGCGCGCACATACGCCCCGTACTCCTCCGCGGCGGCGGCGGTCATCTCGTCGAGCGCGCCGCGCGCCCGGCTGAGCAGCACCCCGCCGTCGGTGCGCCCGCCCGAGCGGCGCACCTCCTCCTCCACGGCCCGAGACAGCAGCCGCTCGACTTCCGTCCGGTGGCTGTCCCGCAGCACCGCCAGTGACGCCGGCATGGTGATCCCCCTCCTGCAGCAGTGCACTCAGTCTTCCGTTTCTGGCTCCTATCCGGCAGTCCTGTGGATAACTCCCCTGTGGATAACTTCGCCTGTCTCGCCGGGTGGGGGAGGATGGGCCCGAGTGCGCCTCGCCGTCCGCCGGGAGCGGCTACCGGCTCAACCGGTCTCGCTCAACCGCTTGCTCAACCGGTCTTGTTCAACCGGTCTTGCTCAACCGGTCTTGACGGGGGTCAGGGTGAACCCGTCGTTGGGCTTGCCCGCGAGGAACTGGGCCAGCCCACCGCTGAGCGTGTACGTCGTCCCGCCCGGTCCCACGGTGACGTCGCTGGTGATGGGGTCCTTGACGGTGTCGGTGACGCTCACCGTGGCTTCCTTCCAGCCGTCGCGGGGCTTCACCAGCTGGACCTTGGCGGGCTTGCCGGTCAGGAGACCGCTGCTGACCGCCGTGATCGAGCCGTCCTTCAGGAGCTCCATGCCGGCCGGCGGGGACGACAGCGGCTTGTCGAGCTTCACCTTCCGCGCCCCTCCGGGGTTGTCGACGGGCACTCGTACCAAGGAGCCGTCGGCCATGGAGATGATCAGCTGGTTTCCCTCCACCCACTCGACCGCTGTCATGCCGACATCGTTGAGGAAGTCGGGGATGTCGAGCTTGCCCTGGAGCAGGTCGCTCCGCAGGAAGACCTTGGCGCGGCCCTGCTTGTCGATGCGGAACACCGTCGGGCTCAGCTCGTCGACGGCGTAGGTGGTGCCGTCGGGCGCCACCGCCACGTCGGAGATCAGGTGCTTCTTGCCGTCGTTGGTGATCGCGGTCAGATCGACGCACCAATCCTGCTTCCCGGTCTTCAGGTCGTAGCTGCCGACACCGGCGACCTTGAAGGGGTTGTCCTTGTCGGAACGGTCGGCGATGCCGTAGTCCGCATTGCTGACCATGATGCGGTTCCGCTCGCGGTCGACCTTGACGGCCTGCGGCGACACCAGTGCCGGGTCGTTGATGTGGGTGCGCACCTTTCCATCCGGACCGAAGGCAGTGACTTTGCCTTGCTTCAGCGAGGCGGCGAAGAACGTCTTCGACCGCGGGTCGTAGTCCAAGGAGTGCGGGAACACGTTCGGGCCGTCGGCCTTGATGACGCTGGGTATCGCCTGCTTGCTCTGCTCGGCCCGGGTCTGGGTCCGCTCGGCGCCGGATCCGGCGGAGGAACCGCTCGTGGCCATCGCCGTCCCGGTGGCCGCGGCAGCGACGAGTGCCGCACCTGCGATGGCGATCTTCAGCTTCGTCTTCTTCATTGTCCTTGCTCCTCTTGAGTGTTGGGGTCGGCGTGGGGGTTTGAATCGGGGTGAAAGCGGAGGAAAAGAGGGGGGCGGCGTCAGTGGCGGCGGGAAGGCGCGCGTGACGGGGCCCGTGGCGCTCCCCGCCGGTCTCTGGCGCCTCGGGCGCCTAGGGCCGGGGGCTGCCGAGTGATGTTCATCGGGCGGGGGCTGCCGGGTGATGTTCATCGGCCGGGGACTGCCGAGTGATGTTCATCGGGCGGGGGCCGCCGGGTGATGTTCAGGGGCGACGCGCTGAGCGGACTGTGGGACTCCGGCGGCCGGACAGCCGGACGGCCGGACGGCCGGACAGCCGGATCAGGAGTGCGCGGGAGGAACGACGCGTGCGGGGGTGTCGGCGGCGGGGCGGGCGGTCGCCGACGTGTCCGCGGCGGGGCGGGCGATTGCCGACATGTCCGCGGCGGGCTGGAGGGTCTGGTTGAGCAACTGCAGTGCCGCCTGGGCGGCGGAGCCCGGCGCCGCCGTCGTCACCACCACCCGGATCCCCGGCTCCCGGGGCACCGGGAGCGAGTGCTGCAGCACATCCAGCTCCCCGACCATCGGATGGCGCATCCGGTACTCGGCCATGCCCCAGGCGCGCACCCGGTGCTCGGCCCACAGCGTGGCGAACTGCGGGCTGCGCATGGTCAACTCGCCGATGAGGGAGGCCAGATGCGGGTCGTCCGGATATTCGCCGACCGCCTGTCGCAGCTTGCCCACCACGTCCCGTGCCTTCCTGGGCCAGTCCACGTACAGGTCCCGCGTGTGGGCGTCCAGGAATACCAGCCGGGCGGTGTTGGGCCGGGTGGCCGCTTGATCCGGGCTGTCCGGGGCCAAGTGCCCGGCGAACAACGCATGCCCGGCGCGGTTCCACGTCAGGACGTCCGAGCGCCGGCCGACGACGACCACGGGTGAGTCCCCGAAGGCGTCAACCAGTTGGCGCACCGCCGCGGTGACCCGCTCGGCGGGGAGCCGGCGGCGGCGCTGCCGGGAATCACCGGACAAGGTGTGCAGGTGGCGCCGCTCCGCGTCATCCAGCCGCAGAGCCGTGGCCAGGGCGTCCAGGACCTGCGGCGAGGCGTTGAGCGACAGCCCCTGTTCCAGCCGGATGTAGTAGGCCACGCTGACACCGGCCAGCTGGGCCAGTTCCTCACGCCGCAGCCCCGGCACCCGCCGCCGGTCGCCGTAGTCCGGCAACCCCACGTCTGCCGGTTTCAACCGCGCCCGACGCGTGGACAGGAACTCGCCGAGGAGGGACTTGCCATGCGTTGCGTCGTCCATGCGGTCGAGTATGGCCAGGCTCGCGACATCCAGCCTGCTCCTGGGAGTAGCAGGCACGCGGGCATGAAGGAGGCGAGCGGGCACGCGGGCATGAAGGAGGCGAGCGGGCACGCGGGCATGAAGGAGGCGAGCGGGCACGCGGGCACGAAGGAGGCGGCATCGTCCGGGAGTCCCGACTCTCGACCTGGTGTGCTGGGCCGGGCGGTCCGGGGCGTGCGACGATGCCGGTATGAATCGCCTGGCCGGCTCCCAGTCGCCGTACCTGCTGCAGCACGCCGCCAACCCAGTGGATTGGTGGCCGTGGGGGGAAGAGGCGTTCGCGGAGGCGGAGCGGCGCGGTGTGCCCGTTCTGCTGTCGGTCGGTTACTCCGCGTGTCATTGGTGTCATGTCATGGCGCACGAGTCGTTCGAGGACAAGGCGACCGCGGACTATCTCAACGCCCACTTCGTCTCCGTGAAGGTCGACCGCGAGGAGCGGCCGGACGTCGACGCGGTGTACATGGAGGCGGTGCAGGCAGCCACCGGCCAGGGCGGCTGGCCCATGACGGTGTTCCTGACCCCCGAGGCCCGGCCGTTCTACTTCGGCACGTACTTCCCGCCCCGGCCCCGGCCCGGGATGCCGTCCTTCCGGCAGGTGCTGGAGGGGGTGAGCGCCGCCTGGTCGGACCGCCGCGACGAGGTACGGGACGTCGCCGGCCGGATCGTGGAAGACCTGTCCCAGCGTGGCGGTATCGCCCTGGGCTCGGACGCGCCGCGGCCGCCAGGCGAGGAGGATCTCCACAGCGCGCTCATGGCCCTGACCCGCGAATTCGACGCCACCCGCGGCGGGTTCGGCGGTGCGCCGAAGTTCCCGCCGTCCATGGCGCTGGAGTTCCTGCTGCGCCATCACGCCCGCACCGGCTCCGAGGGTGCGCTCCAGATGGTGTCCGCCACCTGCGAGGCGATGGCCCGCGGGGGCATCTACGACCAGCTCGGCGGCGGCTTCGCCCGCTATTCCGTCGATGCCACCTGGACCGTGCCGCACTTCGAGAAGATGCTGTACGACAACGCGCTGCTGTGCCGCGTCTACGCCCATCTGTGGCGGGCCACCGGCTCGGACCTCGCGCGCCGTGTCGCCCTGGAGACGGCGGACTTCATGGTCCGCGAGCTGCGCACCCAGCAGGGCGGCTTCGCCTCCGCGCTGGACGCCGACAGCGACGACGGCACCGGCAGGCATGTCGAGGGCGCGTACTACGCGTGGACCCCCGAGCGGCTGAGCGAGGTGCTGGGGGAGGCCGACGCGGAGTTCGCCGCCGGGTATTTCGGCGTCACCCGGGAGGGCACCTTCGAGCACGGGGCCTCCGTGCTCCAGCTGCCCGACGGGGAGCGGCTGACGGACGCCGCCCGCGTCTTCTCCGTACGGGAGCGGCTGCTGGCCGCCAGGGAGCTGCGGGCCCGCCCCGGCCGCGACGACAAGATCGTCGCGGCGTGGAACGGGCTGGCCATCGCGGCACTCGCCGAGACCGGTGCCTATTTCGACCGCCCCGACCTGGTGAACGCCGCGACCGAGGCCGCCGAGCTGCTGGTGCGCATCCACATGGACCAGCGCGGGCGGCTGGCCCGCACCTCGCTCGACGGCACCGCGGGCGGCCACGCGGGCGTGCTCGAGGACTACGGGGATGTGGCCGAGGGCTTCCTCGCGCTGTCCGCCGTCACCGGCGACGGCGCGTGGGTGGAGTTCGCCGGGCTGCTCCTGGACACCGTGCTGAGCCGGTTCACCGACGAGGACGGCACGCTGTTCGACACCGCCGATGACGCCGAGACGCTCATCCGCCGCCCCCAGGACCCGACGGACAACGCGGCGCCGTCCGGCTGGACGGCCGCCGCCGGAGCCCTGCTGTCCTACGCCGCCATCACCGGCGGAGCGCGCCACCGGGAGGGTGCCGAGCGCGCCCTCGCCGTGGTGCGGGCCCTCGGCTCCCGGGTGCCCCGCTTCATCGGCTGGGGCCTGGCGGTGGCCGAGGCCCGGCTCGACGGGCCGCGCGAGGTGGCCGTGGTCGGCCCCGACGACGACCCGGCGACCCGCGCCCTGCACCGCGCCGCGCTGCTCGCCACGGCTCCCGGGGCGGTCGTCGCGGTCGGCGAGCCCGGCTCCGGCGAGATCCCGCTCCTCCAGGACCGCCCCCTCCTGGAGGGCCGCCCGGCGGCCTACGTCTGCCGAGGCTTCACCTGCGACGCGCCCACGGCCGATGTCGAGGCCCTGACGGCCAAGCTGGGGGGCTGAGCCGGGGCGGGACCGGACCCGCCGACGTACGGTGCGCGGGCCCGGGGCCGGTCCGGGGGCTACGACGGTGCCGGGGTCCGGGGCCGCGGTGGTGCCGGTCCGGAGCCGTGAGGGCTGGTCCGGGGCCGCGATGGGGCCGGTCCGGGGCCTGCCCCGGGGCCGCGGCGGGGGCGGGCGTCGGGGCGTCGCTACAGGGGGAGGCCTTGGGACAGCATGTTCAAGGCGCGGTCGATGCTCTCCTCCATGGCCGCCATCGCCGAGTCCTCCGCCGCGTCCTGGTCGGCGCAGTGGAAGAGCGCTTCCTGGAGGACGCCGAGGACGGCTCCGACCACGACCCGCACCTCGAAGTCCTCCGGCGACCGGTCGCTGCGTTCGGCCAGGACCTCGGCGAGCAGGGCGCCGGTCCGGGACATGCTCTCGCTCATGCGGGCGCGCAGCCCCGGGACCTGGCGGATCAGGGTGAGGCGGACCAGCATCTCCCGCCGTTCGTCACCGGCGAACTGCCGGAACAGGTCGAGCAGGACGCGCCGCAGCGAGGCGACCGGCGGTTCGTCCAGCGGCCGGTCCCGGAGCGCGGCGAGCAGGACATCGTCGTACTCGTCGGAGAGGACGATGTCCTCCTTGGTGGGGAAGTAGCGGAAGACGGTGCTGGGGGAGACGTCGGCGGCCTCCGCGATGCGGTCCACCGGGGTCGCGTCGTACCCCTGCTCGGTGAACAGCCGGTAGGCGGCGCGCCGGATCGCCTGCCGGGTCTGGATCTTCTTGCGTTCGCGCAGCCCGAGCTTGGGCCGCGTGGACGTCGTACGTGCGGAAGCCATGAATCTCATTGTCGGGCATCGGCGGTCTCCTGGACCATGGCGCCTTGATCGGCGGGAACCGTACGGGGCAGCAGGATCGCGACCAGCGCCGCCGCCGCGAGGGAGGTGAACGCGGTCACCAGGAGGGCCACGTCCATGCCGTGGACGAACGCGGCGTCCGCCGACGCGGCGAGGTGCGGATCGCCGAGCCGCCCGGCCACCGCGTGGGCCGCGACCACCGAGCCCTCCGCCGCGTCCGCCGCGGCGGGTGGCAGCCCGGTGGTGTCGAGCCGGGTGCTGTACGCGTCGGCGAGCAGGCTGCCGAGCAGGGCGACGCCGATGGTGCCTCCCACTTGGCGCAGCGTCATGAGCAGCCCGGAGCCGGTGCCCTCGCGGTCCCGGGACAGGGCGCCGAGCGCCGCGTCCATGGCCGGGACGACGCCGAGGCCGAAGCCGAGTCCGGTGATCGTGAGCCAGGGCGCGGTCATGCCGTAGCCGTCACCCACCTCGGTGCGGGAACCGAGGAACGCGGCGGCGGCGCTCACCAGCAGCCCGCCGCTGATGACGGGCCGGGGGCCGAAGCGGGCGGCGAGCGGGGTGGCGGCGCGGGCCGCCAGCAGGAGTCCGGCCATCATCGGCAGCAGCCGCAACCCGGTGCCGAAGGCGTCGTTGCCGAGGACGGCCTGGAGGTACTGCGGCAGGACGAACAGCAGGCCCAGCAGCGAGAAGCCCACCAGCGTGATGGCGACGGCGTTCCACAGGAACGCGGGCCGGAACAGCAGCCCCAGGTCCAGCATCGGCCGCACCGACTGCCGCTCGCGCAGGGTGAGCCCGGTGAGCAGTGCGACGGACGCGGCGAAAGCGGTGAGGATCAGCGGATGGGTCCAGCCCCGGGCCGGGGCCTCGATGAGGCCCCAGACGAGCGCGATGAGCCCGCCGACGCTCAGCGCGGTGCTGACGAGGTCGATCCTGGGGGCCGCCGGGTCGCGGGTTTCGGGGAGCAGGAAGAGGCAGGCCAGGATGGCGATCGCGACGAGGGGAAGGTTGATCAGGAAGATCGATCCCCACCAGAAGTGGTCGAGGAGCCAGCCGCCGACGAGGGGGCCGAGCGGCATGCCGAGCCCCATCGCGGCGCTCAGGGCCGCGATCGCCCTGGACCGTTCGCCGGGGCCGAAGAAGGTGGGCAGGACGGCCATGGACAGCGGCATGACCAGTGCGGCGCCCAGCCCCATGACCAGGCGCGCGACGATGACCGGGGCGGGGGTGGAGACCAGCGCTCCGATGAGCGCCCCGGCCAGGAAGATCAGCAGACCGGTGATGAGCATGCGGCGGCGGCCGAACCGGTCGCCGAGGAGGCCCGCCGGAAGCATCGCGGCGGCGAACACGACCGTGTAGGAGTCGACGATCCACTGCTGTTCGCCGATATCGGCGTGGAGGGCCGAGGCCATGGTCGGCAGGGCGATGTTGAGGATCGTGGTGTCGAATCCGATCACCAGGGTGCTGGCGACGAGGGCCGCGAGGGTCCACCAGCGACGTGGATCCGGATGTGAGTCCGGATCCGGATGTGGGTCCGGATGTGGATCCAGATGTGGGTCCCGACGTGGGTCCCGACGTGGGTTCGGGGCAGCGGACATGGCACACCTCCGAGAGTTACCGTCAAATGACAGTAACTCTCAAAAGGTGTGAGCTATCAATCAGGAGCGCCTGTCAGGCGTGCTGATAGGCCACCAGGGAGATGCCGACGTAGTGCACGACGAAGGCGGCCAGCGTGAAGCTGTGGAACACCTCGTGGAAGCCGAACCAGCGGGGTGAGGGGTTGGGGCGCTTGGTGCCGTAGATCACCGCGCCCACGCTGTAGAGCAGCCCGCCGACGACGATCAGCGTCATCACGGCGATGCCGCCGGTGCGCAGAAAGTCGGGCAGGAAGAAGATGGCCGCCCAGCCCAGCGCGATGTAGCACGGGGTGTAGAGCCAGCGCGGGGCGCCGACCCAGAAGACCCGGAAGGCGATTCCGGCGAGCGCCCCGGCCCACACCAGCCACAGCAGCAGCTGCTGTTTGCCATGCGGCAGGAGCAGCAGCGTGAAGGGCGTATAGGTGCCCGCGATGATCAGGAAGATATTGGCGTGGTCCAGCCGCCGCAGCACCGCGGCGGTGCGCGGACCCCAATTGCCGCGGTGGTAAAGGGCGCTGGTGCCGAACAGCGCACAGGCGGTGAGCGTGAAGATGGCGCAGGCCAGCCGCCCGCGCGGACTGTCGGCGAGGGCCGTCAGCACCACCCCGGAGACCAGGACCGCGGGAAACATGCCGGCGTGCAGCCAGCCGCGCAGCATCGGCTTCAGGGGGAGCGGCGGGGCCGCTTCGGGCCCTGGGGGATTCTCGGCGGCGGCATCGGGCGCGGCGGCAGTCATGGCGCTCATGCTACCTACGCCACCGTAAGTTACCGGTCCATGTCGAGTGGTGATGGTCACCAAGGCGCCCACTGGACAGATGGCCCGTACAGTCGGATGATCAAATGAGCGCGGTCGGCACCGGATGAGCTGAGCATCCGGGTCGCAGCCCCCAAGGGGTAGCTGTCTCCATAAACGGATATGAGTGCACATATCCGTCCAAACCCTCAATCAAGACGCCGGAGCGAGTGCGGTTCCGGCGGGATGGAGCGATCGTGGCGCCCAGCAATGTGGCTTCCTCCCTCACGACCACCCCGAGTCCCACGAGCCACCAGGAGCTCGTCTCCTGGGTCGGCGAGATCGCCGCCCTCACCCAGCCGGATCGTGTGGTGTGGTGCGACGGCTCGGAGGTGGAGTACGACCGCCTGTGCGCGGAGCTCGTCGAGAAGGGCACCTTCAAGCGCCTTGACCCGATCAAGCGCCCCAACTCGTACTACGCCGCCTCCGATCCGAGCGATGTGGCGCGCGTCGAGGACCGTACGTTCATATGCTCCGAGAAGGAGGCGGACGCGGGCCCGACGAACCACTGGAAACACCCCGACGAGATGCGGGAGATCTTCTCCGGGGAGCAGGGCGTCTTCCGGGGTTCGATGCGCGGCCGGACCATGTACGTCGTGCCCTTCTGCATGGGCCCGCTCGGCTCGCCGCTCTCCGCGATCGGCGTAGAGATCACCGACTCCGCCTATGTGGCGGTCTCCATGCGCACCATGACCCGCATGGGGCAGGAGGTCCTCGACGTCCTCGGGGACGAGGGCTTCTTCGTCAGGGCCGTCCACACCCTCGGCGCCCCGCTGGAGCCGGGCCAGGCGGATGTGCCCTGGCCGTGCAACCCGACCAAGTACATCTCGCACTTCCCGGAGACGCGCGAGATCTGGTCGTACGGCTCCGGCTACGGCGGCAACGCCCTGCTCGGCAAGAAGTGCTACGCCCTGCGCATCGCCTCCGTGATGGCGCGGGACGAGGGCTGGCTCGCCGAGCACATGCTGATCCTCAAGCTCACCCCGCCGCGCGGGGAGGCCAAGTACGTGGCGGCCGCGTTCCCGAGCGCGTGCGGCAAGACCAACCTCGCGATGCTGGAGCCGACCATCCGGGGCTGGACGGTCGAGACGATCGGCGACGACATCGCCTGGATGCGGTTCGGCGAGGACGGCAGGCTGTACGCGATCAACCCCGAGGCGGGCTTCTTCGGTGTCGCGCCCGGCACCGGTGAGCACACCAACGCCAACGCGATGAAGACCCTGTGGGGGAACTCGGTCTTCACCAACGTGGCGCTCACCGACGACGGCGATGTGTGGTGGGAGGGCATGACAGAGGAGCCGCCCGCTCATCTGACCGACTGGAAGGGCAACGACTGGACCCCGGCGAGCGAGACGCCCGCGGCCCACCCCAACGCCCGCTTCACCGTACCGGCCGGTCAGTGCCCGATCATCGCGCCCGAGTGGGAGGACCCCAAGGGCGTGCCGATCTCGGCGATCCTCTTCGGCGGCCGCCGGGCCAGCGCCGTTCCGCTGGTGACGGAGTCCTTCCACTGGCAGCACGGCGTCTTCCTCGGCGCCAACGTGGCGAGCGAGAAGACCGCCGCGGCCGAGGGCAAGGTCGGCGAGCTGCGCCGCGACCCGTTCGCCATGCTGCCGTTCTGCGGCTACAACATGGGCGACTACATGGCCCATTGGGTGGCGGTCGGCAAGAACGCCGACGCCGCCAAGCTGCCGAAGATCTACTACGTCAACTGGTTCCGCAAGGACGCCGCCGGGCGCTTCGTCTGGCCGGGCTTCGGCGAGAACAGCCGGGTGCTGAAGTGGATCGTCGACCGCCTGGACGGCAAGGCCGAGGGCGTGGAGTCCCCGATCGGGGTACTGCCGGCGCCCGGGGCGCTGGACACCGACGGCCTGGACCTCGACGACGCCTCGCTCGAGCTGCTGCTCACGGTCGACAAGGAGGTCTGGCGTGATGAGGCCGGGCTGGTGCCCGACCACCTCAACACCTTCGGCGAGCACACGCCCAAGGAGATGTGGGACGAGTACCACGCGCTGGTGAAGCGCCTGGGCTGAGCCGCTCCGCTTCGGTGGGCCGGGGTCCGTGCTTCAGGCGCGGGCCCCGGCCGTGTGCCCCTCGTCAGCCGTCAGCTGTCAGCCCTCAGACGTAAGCTCACTTCGGCCTCGGCCTAGGTCCCGGTCTCGGCCGAGTCTGCTCAGGCCGCGAGGCCCAGGGCGGTCGCGTGGGAGCGCATGCGCTCGGCCGCGAGCGTCGTGGCCGCCGTGTCGTCGCGGGACGTGGCCACGACCAGGGCCCATCCGGCCAGGGTGTGGGCGCGCTGGTGGAGGGCGGCGATATGTGCCGGGTCCGTGGCCGAAGCCGTGGGTGCCGCGCGCAGCGGGGCGTGGCCGTCGCGCAGGCGGGTGGCCTGCTCGGCGAGGCGCTGGGCGGCGTCGTCGAGGGTGGGGTCCGGGGTGAGGGTGCGCAGCTCGTCCGTCACGGTGAGCAGGGCGGTCAGATGTCCGGCCAGCCGGATGTCCAGCTCTTCCTCGCGGGATCGGTGCGGGAAGTCGGGCGTGGGCTCGGCCATGCTGTGGACCGACTTGGTGCGGATCGGTTCGTACATGGATGGCCTCCAAGGGGTGAGGAGGCCATCCTAACTTAGACTCTGTCTAAAGTTGAGCAGTAACTAAAAGATCAGGGTTGGCCGTATCCGTCCAGGAAGTTCCCGATCCGGGTCACCGCGTCGGCCAGATCCTCCTTGGCGGGCAGCGTCACGATGCGGAAGTGATCCGGCTCCGGCCAGTTGAACCCCGTGCCGTGCACGATCATGATCTTCTCGGCCCGCAGCAGGTCCAGGACCATCTGCCGGTCGTCCTTGATCTTGTAGACCTTGGGGTCCAGCTTGGGGAACGCGTACAGCGCGCCCTTGGGCTTCACACAGGTGACGCCCGGGATCTGGGTCAGCAGCTCGTACGCCGTGTCCCGCTGCTCCACCAGCCGGCCGCCGGGGAGCACCAGGTCGTTGATCGACTGACGGCCGCCGAGCGCTGTGGCCACCGCGTGCTGCGCCGGCATATTGGCGCACAGCCGCATATTGGCCAGGATGGTCAGCCCCTCCAGATAGCTGCCGGCGTGGGACTTCGGGCCGCAGACCGCGAGCCAGCCGCTGCGGTAGCCCGCCACCCGGTACGCCTTGGAGAGCCCGTTGAAGGTGAGGGTCAGCAGGTCCGGGGCGACGGCGGTGGTCGGGGTGTGGGTGGCGCCGTCGTAGAGGATCTTGTCGTAGATCTCGTCGGAGCAGACGATCAGCTGGTGGCGGCGGGCGATGTCGGTGAGGCCGCGCAGCGTCTCCTCGCCGTAGACGGCGCCCGTGGGGTTGTTCGGGTTGATGATGACGAGCGCCTTGGTGCGGTCGGTGACCTTGCGCTCGATGTCGGCGAGGTCCGGCAGCCAGTCCGACTGCTCATCGCAGCGGTAGTGGACGGCGGTGCCCCCGGCGAGCGAGACCGAGGCGGTCCACAGCGGATAGTCGGGGGCCGGGACGAGGACCTCGTCGCCGTCGTCCAGCAGTCCCTGCATCGACATCTGGATCAGCTCGGAGACGCCGTTGCCGAGGAAGATGTCCTCGACATCGAGGTCGATGCCCTGGGTCTGGTAGTGCTGCATCACCGCGCGCCGCGCCGACAGCAGGCCCTTCGCGTCGCCGTAGCCGTGGGCGTCGCCGAGGTTCCGGAGCATGTCCTCGAGGATCTCCGGGGGGCATTCGAAGCCGAAGGTCGCCGGATTTCCGGTGTTGAGCTTGAGGATGCGGTGTCCTGCCGCCTCCAGCCGCATCGCCTCCTCGAGCACCGGGCCACGGATTTCGTAGCAGACGTTGGAGAGCTTCGTGGACTGGATCACCTGCATGTCGGCCACCTTACGGCGGTGTATCCGGGGCCGCTCGGTGTTTTTCGCCACGTGGACGGTGTACAGGGGCGCCGGGCGGCGGGGCCGCGACTCCGTGCGCCGCCCGGGAGCGGCACGTCGCGCCGGGCCTCGCGGCACCCTCGGCGCCCCCTCCGTGCCGGATAACGACTCTGTTTCTGGTGTTAATTTCCGCGAAAGAAGGGTTGGCCCGAACGGGCGGCGTCGTTATCGTTCACGAACTTCACCCAATCGTTCCGCTGAACGAGTAAGGGAAGGGTGCCCCCGTTCATGTCCCCGTTCACGTCCGAGATCCCCCACCGCACAGCCCCCGCCGCGGCCGGGATACCGCGGCGGTCGGTGCTCACCACCGCCGCGGCGGCCGTCGCCGCGCTCGGCGGCTCCGCCGCGCTGACCGGCTGCTCGGGAGCCGCCTCCGCCTCCCCGACGAGGGCCGTGCCCACCCGGGGCCCGGCCGGGCGGCCCGACCGCGGCGGCACCCTGCGCATCGCCCGGCCGCCCGCCTCCGACGCCGAGACCCTCGACCCGGCGAGCGCGCTGTCCGCGTACGAATACCTCGGCGCGCTCTACAACCGCCTGGTGCGGATCGCGCCCGACGGCACCGTGGCCCCCGACCTCGCCGAGTCCTGGGAGCCCGACGCCAAGGCGACCACCTGGACCTTCCGGCTGCGCCGCGGCGTGACCTTCCACGACGGCCGCGCCTTCACCTCCGCCGACGCCGCCTACACCCTGCGCCACATCCTCGACAAGGCGACCGCGTCCCCGCAGGCCCCCGTGCTGTCCCCGCTGGTCGACCCGGGGCGGCTGCGCACCCCCGACGCCCACACCCTGGTCGTCCCCCTGAAGAGCCCGCACGCCGAGTTCCCCAGCCTGCTCACCCACTACAACTGCTACGTCGTGCCCGAGGGCAGCGCCGGCTCCATCGGCCGCACCGGCATCGGCACCGGCCCCTTCCGGCTCGCCTCCTTCACCGCCGCCGGGCCCGGCCGGGTCACCGCCCACGCCGACCACTGGGCCGGGCGCCCGGTCCTGGACGCGATCGACTTCTACACCGTGGCCGATATGCAGGCCCGCTCCAACGCCCTGCTCGCCGGGCAGGTCGATCTGCTTTCCCAGACCAATCTCGACTTCGCCACCGCCCGGGTCGTCGCCGCCTCCGACCGCGCCACCATCGCCCGCGCCGAGAACGCCCAGTGGTACGTGCTGCCGATGCTCACCACCGAGAAGCCCTTCACCGATCCGCGGGTGCGGCAGGCGATGAAGCTCGCCTACGACCCCGCGCACATCCTGAAGGCCGCGCTGCAGGGCGCGGGCACGGCCGGCTGGGACAACCCCGTCCCGCCGAACGACCCCTCCCACATCGCCGCCCACCCCACCCACGACCCCGAGAAGGCCCGCCATCTGCTGAAGCGGGCCGGGCACGAGCGGCTGGCGGTGGACCTCTACACGTCCTCGTACGACCCGATCTTCACGCCCATGGCCCTCGCCTACCAGGAGTCGGCCCGGCGCGCGGGCATCCGGATCCGGGTCAAGACCGCGGCCGCGGACTCGTACTACACCCAGATCTGGATGAAGAAGCCGCTCATGGCCACCTACTGGTACACCGGGCGCCCCGTCGACCAGCTGCTCAACCAGGTCTTCCGCGGCGGCTCCTCGTACAACGAGACCGCCTGGTCCGACAAGGAGTTCGACGCGCTGCTCGACCGGGCCCGCCGGGAGACCGACGAGGGGCGTCGGCGCGAGCTGTACGGACAGGCGCAGACGCTCGTCGTCGAGCGGGGCGGGGCGATCACCCCGATGTTCGCCGACCGGCTCGTCGGGATCTCCCGGAAGGTGCGCGGCTACGCCGAGCACGGCTTCGAGTTCGACTATCTGCACATCGGGCTGAAGGGGGCGTGATGTTCTCTTTCCTCCTCCGTCGTGTGGTCGCCGCGCTCGGCACCCTGCTGCTCTCCTCGGTCATGGTCTTCCTGGCTGTCCAGGCGCTGCCCGGCGATGTCGCCACCCAGGTGCTCGGCAGGGACGCCACCCCCGACGCGGTCGCCGCGCTGCGCAAGCAGATGGGCCTCGACCAGCCCGCCTGGGAGCGGTACGCCGACTGGATCAAGGGCGCGCTGCACGGCGACTTCGGCACCTCGCTGGTCACCACCAAGCCGGTGGGCGGCGAGGTCGCCCAGTACCTCGGCAACTCCGCCCTGATCGCCGTCGTCACCGTCCTCTTCGCGGTCACCGGCTCCGTCGTGCTCGGCGTCGTGGCCGGGCTCTACCGCGACCGCTGGCCGGACCATCTGATCTCCACGGTCAGCCTGGTCGGGATGAGCGTCCCCGAATTCGTCGTGGCCACGGTGCTGGTGCTCGCCTTCTCCGTCACCGTGCCGGTGCTGCCCGCCGTGGTGCTGTACGGGCCGGGGGCCGGGATCGGGCAGCTGCTCCCGGCGGTGTGGCTGCCCGCCGCCTCGCTCGCGATCGTCATGGCCGCGTACATCGTGCGGATGGCCCGTACCTCGGTGATCGACGTCATGGCGAGCGAATACGTCACCACGGCCCGGCTCAAGGGGCTGACCACCTGGCGCGTGGTCACCCGGCACGCGCTGCCCAGCGCCCTGCTGCCCACGCTGCACGTCATCGCGCTCAATGTGGCCTGGCTGGTGGGCGGCGTCGCCGTGGTCGAGAACGTCTTCAACTACCCCGGCATCGGAAAGCTGATGCTCACCTCCGTGCAGAACCGCGATCTGCCGGTCATCCAGGCCATCGCCCTCATCAGCGCGGTCGTCTACGTCGTCTGCAACCTCGCCGCCGACCTCGGGTCCATGGCCCTCAATCCCAAGCTCCGCACCCGAGGAGGGAGGATCCGATGAGCTCCGTCGAGGATCCGAAGAGCTCAGTGAAGGAGCCTGTGGGCGCGGGCGCGGCCCCGTCGTCCGCCGCGGGCCCGGCCCCGTCGTCCGCCGCGGGCGCGAGCACGCCGCCGCCCGCGCCCGTACGGCCCGGCTTCGCCGCCCGCACCTGGCGTACGGTGCGCTCCTCCCGCCCGGCCGTCATCGGGCTCGCGATCGTCGCCGTACACGTGGTGGTCGCGCTGCTCGCCCCGCTGCTCACCCCGTACCACCCCACCACCGGCGACGCCTCGCACGCCCTGCTCGGGCCGAGCGCCGACCACTGGGCGGGCACCGACCAGTACGGGCGCGATGTGCTGACCCGGGTGCTCTACGGCGGGCGGTACGCGCTCGGCGTCTCCGTCACCGCGACCCTCATCACCATCGCCCTCGGCACCGTCCTCGGCTGTGCGGCCGCGCTGCGCGGCGGCTGGCTGGACGATGTGGTCATGCGCGTCCTGGACGCGGTGCTGTCCATCCCCGCGATCCTCGTCCTGCTGGTGATCGTCACCGCGCTGGGCACCGGATCCTCGGTCATCGTGCTGGCCATCGCCGTCGTCTGCGTCCCCCAGGTGGTGCGGGTGGTGCGGGGCGCCGCGCTCGGCGTCGTGCCGCAGGACTACGTCACCGCGGCGCGGGCCCGGGGCGAGAGCACCTGGGCGATTCTGCGGCGCGAGGTGCTGCCCAACATCAGCGATGTGGTGTGCGTCGAGTTCGCGATGCGGGCGTCGTGGGTGGTGCTGCTGATCTCCTCGCTGTCGTTCCTCGGCTTCGGCGCGGACCCGCCCACTCCCGACTGGGGGCTGATGGTCTCGGAGAACCGCACCGCCATCACCGTGGTGCCGATGGCCAGCCTCGCGCCGATCATCGGCCTGGCCACGATGGTGGTCGGGCTCAACCTCGCGGCCGACGGCCTGTCGAAGGCGTGGGGCGTCGACCGGATCAGGGAGGGCGTCTGATGACCACGTCTCCAAAGGCCCCCATCGTGTCGGTGGACAAGCTGTCCGTGGCGTACCGCTCGGGCGGGCGCGAAGTGCCCGTCGTCCAGGAGGTGTCGCTGGAGGTGCGCCCCGGCCGGACGCTGGCCCTGGTCGGCGAGTCCGGCAGCGGCAAGTCGACGGTCGCCGCGACCCTTCTGGGACATCTGCGGCATGGCTCCCGGATCACGGGCGGGCGCGTCGCGGTGGCCGGCGAGGACGTCTTCGCGCTGTCCGCGCGGGAGTTGCGGCGGCTGCGCGGCGGTACGGTCGCGATGGTCGCGCAGAACGCGGGCCACGCCCTGACGCCGTCCATGCGGATCGGACGGCAGATCGCGGAGGCGGGCGGCGAAGTGCCCGTGACGGAGCTGCTGGAACAGGTGCGGCTGGAGCGCCCGCGTGAACTCGCCCGCCGCTATCCGCACGAACTCTCCGGCGGGCAGCAGCAGCGCGTCGCCATCGCCATGGCGATCGCGGCCCGGCCCAAGGTGCTCGTGCTGGACGAGCCCACGACCGGCCTCGATGTGATCACCCAGCGCGGAGTGCTGGACCTGGTCGGCGCCCTCCGCGAGGAACTCGGCCTCGCCGCCGTCCTGGTCAGCCATGACCTGGGCGTGGTCGCGCGGATGGCCGACGAGGTGTGCGTGCTGAACGCCGGACGGGTCGTCGAGGCCGCACCCACCCGACGCCTCTTCGCCGCCCCCGCCGACCCGTACACCCGCCGCCTGCTGGCCAGCGTCCCCCGCATCGCGGACGCGGGGCTCGCGGTGGTGGGGGATGACGGTACGCGGGAGATCCGGCCCAGGGCGGGCGTGGCCGGGGACGCGGCGGAGGCGGTGAACGTACGGGACGTCGTGATCGACTACGGGGCCAGCCGCGCCGTGGACGGGGTCTCCTTCAGCGTGCGGCGCGGTGAGGTGCTGGCGCTGGTGGGCGAGTCGGGGAGCGGCAAGTCGACGATCGCGTGGTCGCTGGCGGGGTTGCGGGAGCCGTCGGGCGGAACGATGAGGGCTGCGTCCGGGGGCGGGCCGGGTGGCGCGTCCGGGGGTTCGCCCGGGGGTTCGTTCGGTGGTTCGTCAGGTGACGGGTCCGGTGGCCCGTCTGGTGGCCGATCCGGCGGCTCGCCCGGCGGCCCGCTCGGTGGCTCGTCAGGTGACGGGTCCGGTGGCCGATCTGGCGGCTCGCCCGGTGGCTCGTCCGGCGCTTTGTCAGGTGACGGGTCTGGTGGCCTGTCAGGTGGCCGATCCGGCGGCCCGCTCGGTGGATCGTCCGGCGGTTCGTCAGGTGACGGGTCCGGTGGCCTGTCAGGTGGCCGATCCGGCGGCCCGTTCGGTGGCTCGTCAGGTGACGGGTCCGGTGGCCGATCTGGCGGCTCGCCCGGCGGCCCGCTCGGTGGATCGTCCGGCGGTTCGTCAGGTGACGGGTCTGGTGGCCTGTCCGGTGGCCGATCCGGCGGCCCGTCCGGCGGTGACGGGGACCTGAGTGCTCCCGCGCGGCGGCGCCCGCTCGCCCTGCGCCGCACCGTCCAGCTCGTCTTCCAGAACGCCGACACCTCGCTCAACCCGCGGCGCTCGGTGGGCGATGCGGTACGGCGGCCGCTGCGCTTCTTCGGTACGGCCGGGTCGCGGGGCGAGGCGGCGTCGCGCGCCCGTCAGCTGATCGCCGACGTCCGCCTCGACCCCGACTTCGCCGACCGGCTCCCCGCCCAGCTGTCCGGCGGCCAGCGCCAGCGCATCGGCATCGCGCGGGCGCTGGCCGGTGAGCCCGATCTGCTGATCGCGGACGAGATCACGACGGCGCTGGACGTGTCCGTACAGGCCGATGTGCTGCGCCTGCTGGACGACCTGCGCCGGGAGCGCGAACTGGCCTGCCTGTTCATCAGCCACGACCTGGCGGTGGTGCGGGGGATCGCGGACCGGGTGGTGGTGCTGCGGCACGGCGTGGTGGTGGAGGAGGGCCCGACGGACGCGGTCTTCGCGGCTCCGGGTCACCCGTACACGAGGGCGCTGATGGCGGCGGCGCTGGAGCCGGATCCGGAGGCGCAAGGCGCGGTGGTCTCGGCCGAGGAGTGGGCGGACGCGGCGGAGCCGGGCGAGCTCTGGGACGACTTGGGCGAGGGCCACCGAGTGCGACGCTGGCGGCCGGTGGATGGTTAGCCCCCACCCCGCCCCTTCCCGTACCCGGGGCCGGCCCCGGTCCCCATGTCCGGGGGCTCCGCCCCAAGAGCTGCCCCCCGAGGTATCGCCGCCGCCTGCACGCCGGTGGCCGGGTTGCGCCCACCCGTCCCTCCCCCAGCTACCGCTGGGAGGTGCCCCCTCCGCGGAACGATTGCCCACAACCAGGTGTCACGCGCCCCACCGCAGTCGCTTCGCATCTCAAGCCCCTCCGGCGTTTGAGGAGCGGGGGTGCGGGGGCGGAGCCCCCGGATACGGGGTCCGGGGTCGGCCCCGGTTTCGGGAAGGGGCGGGGTGGGGGACGGCCCGCCGCAGGCGCACCGCACCCGCACTCGCACCCGCACCCGCACCCGCACCCGCACCACAACACCCAGGTAGAGGAGATACGTGAAGTACCGCGAGACGTTCGACCACGAGGTGCTGGTCGAGGACGCGTGGATCCCGACCCGGGACGGGCAGACGCGGCTGCACGCACGCATCTGGCGCCCGGTGGACGCCGAGACCACCCCCGTCCCCGCCCTGCTCGAATACCTTCCGTACCGCAAGAGCGACTGGACCGCCCCGCGCGACGCGCAGCGTCACCCCTGGTACGCCGGGCACGGCTACGCCTCCGTACGGGTCGATCTGCGCGGCAGCGGGGACTCGGAGGGCGTGATGCTCGACGAGTACACGGCGACCGAGCTCGCCGACGGCGTCGACGTCGTCAACTGGCTGGCGCGCCGGCCCTGGTGCACCGGCAAGGTGGGGATGTTCGGGATCTCCTGGGGCGGCTTCAACTCGCTCCAGATCGCCGCCCTGCGCCCCGCCCCGCTGAAGGC
The DNA here is from genome assembly GCF_016741935.1 of Streptomyces endocoffeicus. Classification (GTDB taxonomy): domain Bacteria; phylum Actinomycetota; class Actinomycetes; order Streptomycetales; family Streptomycetaceae; genus Streptomyces; species Streptomyces endocoffeicus. The sequence continues at coordinate 234,691 of NZ_JAERRG010000016.1, forward strand.
GATCGTCACCGTCTGCTCGACCGACGACCGTTACGACAACGACGTCCACTACACCGGCGGCGCCGTCCTCGGCATCGACATGCTCGCCTGGGCCGGGACCATGCTCGCGTTCACGGCCCGCCCCCCGCACCCCACCTCCGTCGGCGAGGACCGCTGGCTGCCGATGTGGCGGGAGCGGCTCGACGCGCTGGAGCCGTATCTGCACACCTGGCTCGCCCACCAGGAGCGGGACGGCTACTGGCGGCACGGCAGCGTCTGCGAGGACTACGGCGCGATCGAGGCCGCCGTGCTCGCGGTCGGCGGCTGGGCCGATCCGTACCGGGATACGGTGCCGCGTCTGCTGGAGCACCTCGACGCGCCCGTACGGGGGCTGATCGGCCCGTGGTCGCACCAGTACCCCGACCGGGGGCTGCCGCCGGGCCCGGCGATCGGCTTCCTCCAGGAGACCCTGCGCTGGTGGGACCACTGGCTCAAGGACGAGCCGACCGGTGTGCTGGACGAGCCACGGCTCCGCGCCTGGATCAACGACCCCGTACCGCCCGCCACCTCCTACGAGACGATGCCGGGCCGCTGGGTCGGCGAGGACGCCTGGCCGTCGCCGTCCGTCAGTTGGGATGAACGCCCTCTCGGCGGCCCGGCCGACGAGCCGGTGATCGTGCGCTCGCCGCTGCACACGGGGCTGGACGCCGGCCGTTTCTTCCCCTTCGGCAACGCCACCGATCTGCCGCCCGACCAGCGTGCGGAGGACGGCCGTTCGGTCTGCTTCGACTCGGCGCCGCTGACCGCGAGGGTCGAGATCCTGGGCCGCCCCCGCGTACGGCTGCGGCTGGACAGCGCCACCCCGCGCGCCCATGTGATCGCCCGGGTCTGCGATGTGGCACCCGACGGCTCCTCCACCCTGGTCACCCGCGGAGTGCTCAACCTGCTGTCCCGAAAGGGGCGGGAGCGGGCGGTGGAGTGGGAGCCGGGGACGTACGAGGACGTGGAGTTCGAGCTGAACGCCACGGGGTACGCCTTTCCGCCCGGCCACCGCGTCAGGGTCGCCGTCTCCGACGCGTACTGGCCGTGGGTCTGGCCGCACGGCGAGCGGGGCCGGCTGACGGTCGTGCCGGGGGACAGCGCGCTGCTGCTGCCCGTACGGGATCCGGGCGCCGACGCGGGCCGCCCGCCCATCGTCTTCGAGGAGCCCGAGCAGGCCCCGCCGCTTCCCGTGACCGTCGACCCGTCCGCCGGGCCACGGCCCGAACGGACCGTCACCCACGACGTGGCCACCGGGGAGTGGGTGCTGGAGGTGGACCCCAACTACGGCGGCTCCCGCACCTATCCCGACGGACTGCGCTACGAGGAGAGCGCCCGCGAGACCTACCGCATCCGCTCCGGCGATCCGCTGTCGGCCGTGGCAAGCTCTCGGTGGACGATCCGGCTGCGCCGCGGGGACTGGGAGGCGGAGGTCGTCACCGCCATGGAACTGCGGGCCACGGCGGAGGAATTCATCATGGACAGCAGCATCGAGGCACGGGCGAACGGAGAGACAGTGGCCACGCGCGCATGGCACCGCACCACGCCGAGGACGTCCGCGTGACGTCCCGTTCCGAACGCCGCCCACCGCGCCGCGCCGTCGCCGCGTCCGCCCGCACCCGGCAGCCCACCGAGGTGCGCCGCCGGCTCATCGTGGAGGCCGCGGTGCCGCTCATCGCGGAGCGCGGCACCAAGGCGGTGGGGGTGCGGGAGGTGGCGGCCGCGGCGGGGGTGTCGGTCGGCACGGTCACGTACCACTTCGAGAGCGTGCAGGAAATCCTCTCCGAGGCGATGGTGCTGCACATCGAGCGCTACTACGCCGCGCTGAGCGACGCCGCCGGGCACGCCACCAGCGGGGCGGAGGGGCTGCGGCTGCTCATCGACGCGCTCTTCACGGAGGACACGGACCGGCACTGGCGGATGTGGTTCGACTACTGGAACGCGGGCGAACGGGACCAGACCTTCGCCCGTGGCCAGGCCGAACGGTACGAGAACTGGCACGGCGAGATCCGGGCCCTGGTGGAACGGGGCCGGACCGAGGGCGAGTTCCACTGCGACGACCCGGCCGACTTCGCCCTCCGCTTCTCCGCCCTGGCCGACGGCCTCGCCCTGCGCCGCCTCCGCCAGGTCCCGGCCCTGAGCGTGGCCGACGCCCGCCGCCACCTGCGGCGCTTCGTGGACGCGGAGCTGCGGGGCTGAGGCGTGCGCGCCTTTGGGGCAGGCGGCGCTAGGTGTCGCTTGAGGCCGTCGTCTCGGACGACCCCGTGTCGAGGCCGGTGAGGAAGGCGGTGAGGACGCGGCGCAGGCGGGGTTCCACCTCGACGATCGCGTGGGCGAGGCGGGGGTCGGACTCGTAGAGCTCCCGCAGGCGCGGGCCGGGGGTGGCGATCTGCCAGAGCGCCCCGGCCAGGCTGGTCGCCGTGGCGACGAGGTCGACGGTCTGGAGCTCGGTCAGCCCGAGCAGCCGTCGCAGCTCGTCGTCGATCAGCTCGATCTCCTCGAGCGTCACCAGTTTGAAGTCGCGCACCGAGTCGATCGACACATTGCGTTCGAGGTTCATGGGCGCCTGGCTCAGCAGGTCGCAGAACATCGGCCGGGCCGCCAGCGTGGCGGCGACGACCTCGGCGACCTCGGGGGCCGTGGCGTGCGTCCGGCGTGCCAGCTCGCCGCGCAGCTCGGCGGACCACTGCCGCCAGCCCTCCGCGGTGAGCCTGAGGAAGATCTGCTCGCGGGTCTCGAAGTAGCGCAGCAGGGCCGACTTGTGCATCCCCACGGCCCCGGCGATGTCGGTGAGGGTGACGTCCCGGACCCCGCGCTCGCGGGCGAGGGCACGGGCCGCGTCCAGGATGGCCTCTTCCCGTGCCTGCTTGGCCTGGGCACTGCGCGCACGTTGGAAGGCAGGCGTCGTCATGACGGACATCATAGGAGCCCTTAAGGGAACGGTGTTGCGTAAATAAGAGAACGGTGTTGTACTAACGGTATGAGTGCACAGGTTATGGGTTCACAGGTCTGGTTCATCACCGGTTCGTCGCGCGGTCTCGGCCGCGCCCTGGTCGCCGCCGCCCTCGAGGCCGGTGACCGCGTCGTGGCCACCGCCCGGCGCCCCGAGGCGCTCGCGGAGGCGTTCAAGGAGTACGGCGACCGCATCCACCCCCTCGCGCTGGACGTCACCCGCCCCGAGGCGGCGCGCGAGGCCGTCGAGGCGGCGCGCGCCCGCTTCGGGCGCATCGACGTGCTCGTGAACAACGCGGGATACGCGAATGTGGCGCCCATCGAGACCTCGGACGACGAGGACTTCCGCGCCCAGTTCGAGACGAACTTCTGGGGCGTCTACCACGTCACGAAGGCCGCGCTCCCCGTCCTGCGGCAGCAGGGAGCCGGCACCGTCGTGCAGATCTCCTCGATCGGCGGGCGGGTCGGCGGATCGCCGGGCATCGCCTCCTACCAGGCGGCCAAGTTCGCGGTGGACGGCTTCAGCCGGGTCCTCGCCGCGGAGACCGCGCCGCTCGGCGTGCGCGTCATGGTCGTCGAGCCGAGCGGTTTCGCCACCGACTGGGCCGGTTCCTCCATGACGGTCCACCCGATCCCCGACGCCTACGACGCGACCGTCGGGGAGATGAACCGGCGGGTGCGGCAGAGCACGGACGGGGCGGCCGGGGATCCTCGGCGCGCCGCCGAGATCATCGTGCGGACCGTCCACCGCGGCGAGGTCCCGGGCCATCTCCCGCTGGGGGTGAACGCGGCGACCATGGCGCGGGACTACTCCCGGAGCCAGCTCGCCGAGGCGACCGCCTGGGAGAAGGTCAGCCGCTCGGCCGACTTCGACGAGCCGTACCCGGCGGAGCTACCGGCCGAGGGTGCGGCCGCCTAGGCCCTGTCAGTCGGGCTGCTCCCCGCCCCAGCCCCGCATTCCAGCCCCTCCGGCAATTGAGGAGCGGGGTCTGGGGCGGAGCCCCAGTTGAGGGAAGGGGCGGGGAGGGGAGCAGCCCGCCGCAGGCGCCAAGACCCGTCGGACACCGCCTAGGCGCGGCGGATCGCGCGCCCCGCGAGCACGTCCGTCCGCCGCCCGTCCTCGATGACGAAACGGCCGTCGATGAGGACGTGGGGGATGCCGGTCGGCAGGGTGCGCGGGGCCTCGAACGTCGAGCCCGCCGCGACCGTCTCCGGGTCGAAGAGGACGAGGTCCGCGCGGTGGCCCTCGCGGATCCGGCCGCGGTCGGGGAGTCGGAGGCGGGCCGCGGGGCGGGCGGTGAGGTGGGCCACGCACTCCTCCAGGGTGAGAACGCCCAGCTCACGGACGTAGCGGCCCAGGTACTGGGGGAAGGTGCCGTAGGCGCGGGGGTGCGGCTTGGCGCCGTTCAGGATGCCGTCGCTGCCGCCGGTGTGGGCGGGGTGCTGCATGATCGCCTGCACGTTCTCCTCGTGCCCGACGTGCTGAAGGATCGTGGGGCCGAGGTGGTCGTCCAGGAGGAGGCGGCGCGCGGTGACCCAGGGGGCCTCGGCCCGCTCGCGGGCGTTCGCGGCGACCGTCTTGCCGACGTATCCGGTGAGGGCCGGGTCGTTCACACCGGAGATCTCGATGGTGTCCCAGTCGATCGGCACCCCGTGGCAGCCGTCCGCTCCCTCTTCCTCCATGATGTGCCGGATGCGCTCGGCCTCGGCGTCGTCGCGGAGGCGTGCGAGGGCCGCGTCGGGGCCGCCCTCGGCCGCCCAGCTCGGCAGCATCGCGGCGAGCGTGGTGCAGCCGGGGAGGTAGGGATAGGTGTCGAGGGTGATGTCGGCGCCGTCGGCGATCGCGGCGTCGAGGAGGGCGAGCAGCTCGGGGGCGCGGCCCTTGTTGAGGTCGAAGTTCATGGTGGCGTGGGCGAGGTGCAGCGCACAGCCCGCCTCCCGGCTGAGGGCCACCATCTCCTCGTAGGCGCGCAGGGCACCGGCGCCGTACGAGCGGTGGTGCGGGCAGTAGTAGCCGTCGTACGCGGCCACGACCCGGCACAGCTCGGTGAGTTCGGCGTCGGAGGCGTACATCCCGGGGGTGTAGGTGAGCCCGGAGGAGAGGCCGACCGCCCCCTGCTCCAGCCCCTCCGCCACCAGCGCCTTCATCCGCTCGACCTCGGCGGGCGTCGCGTCCCGGTCCTCCCAGCCGAGGGCGAGCATGCGGACGGTGCCCTGGGGGATGAGATACGCGGCGTTGACCGCGATGCCCCGGCCGTCGAAGCCGTGGTCGAGGCGGTCCAGGAACTCGCCGACGGTGCGCCAGGTGAAGTCGATGTCGGAGCCGTCGCCGTTCCAGCCGGTGATGGCGGTACGGATCTGGGCGAGCGTGCGGTCGTCCACGGGCGCGTACGAGAGCCCGTCCTGGCCGATGACCTCCAGGGTCACGCCCTGGGCGGCCTTCGCGGAGTGGTCGGGGTCGCGGAGCAGGGCGAGGTCGCTGTGGGCGTGCATATCGATGAAGCCGGGGGCGAGGGCGAGGCCGTCGGCCTCCACCGTGCGGGGGGCGGTGGGGCGCGCCCCACTCCCCTCGGGCACGATGGCGGCGATCCGGCCGCCGTCGACGGCCACGTCTGCCCGATACCGGGCTTGCCCGGTGCCGTCGATGACGTCCGCACCGCGAATGACCAGCTCCATGGGGCGCGTCTCCCTGCGCGTGAGGCGTGTGGGCCGGGGCGGGGGCTTCGCCCCGGCGGGGTGTGGGGCGGAAGCCCCACGACGGTCAGAAGAAGGTGCGGATGTAGTCCGTGACCGTGCCGTCCGACTCCGCCACCGGGATCAGTTGCCACTTGTCGAAGCTGGTGCAGGGGTGGGACAGGCCCAGGGCCACCCAGTCGCCGACCTCCAGGGCCGTGTCGTCCGCGACCGAGACCCAGGCGTGCTGGTCGGAGAGGGCCGTGATGGTGAGGCCCGTGGCGGGGCGGGTGGTGGCGTCGCGGGCGGAGCGGATGAGCTGGGGTTCGGGCAGGTCCAGGTCGTAGGCCGCGTCCCGCTTGCCCGCGTTGAGGAAGGCCTGGCCGGGTTCGGGGCGCGAGACGACCTGGGCCCACAGGCGGAAGGCCGGGTGCAGCTCACCCTCCTCCGGGACGCGGTTGAAGGGGGTGATGTGCCGGTAGTGGCCGTCGTCGTGGGAGACGTACGCCCCCGAGCGCAGCAGCTTCAGCACCGGCCGCGACAGCGTGGGCAGCTCCGCGAAGACGTCCGCCACCGCGTCGAACCAGGCGCTGCCGCCCGCGCTGACGATCACCTCGTCCACGTCCTCGAAGCGGCCCGCCGCGTCGAAGTCCGCCGCCAGTGCCGTGAGGCGGCGCAGCCACGCCCGTACCCGCTCGCCGTCCGGCTTCGGCACCTCGCCCTCGTAACCGGCCACCCCGACCAGCCGCAGGGTCCCGGCGGCCGCGACCGCGTCGGCGACCGCCGCGCACTCCGCCTCCGTACGGACCCCGGTGCGCGCTCCCTCGCCGCCGCCCAGCTCGACCACCACATCGACCGGCCGCCGCGCGCCCGCCTCCCGCAGGGCCGCGTCCATCAGCTCCACGCCGCGCACCGAGTCGACGTAGGCGATGAAGCGGAATTCGGGGTCGGCGTCGAGTTCGGCCGCGAGCCAGTGCAGGGCGGCGGCATCGACGACCTCGTTGGCGAGGAAGATCCGCTGGATGCCGAAGGCCCGGTAGATCCGCACGTGGGTGGGGACGGCCGCGGTGATGCCCCAGGCCCCGTGCGCGAGCTGGCGCTCGAAGAGCCGCGGGGCCATGGAGGTCTTGCCGTGCGGGGCGAAGGCGAGCCCATGGGCGGCTGAGTAGCGCTCCATCGCCACCAGGTTGTGCTCCAGTGCCTCGGCCGACAGCGCCAGTACGGGCGTGGTGAAGCCACCGGTGAACAGGGAGCGCCGCTCGGCGGCGAGCTCGCCGACCGTAAGCCCCTCGGCGTTCGGCGGCAGCCCCTTGAAGCGGTGGTCGACGCGCTCCCGCGCGAGGGCGGCGACGGCCTGGTCGCGGTGGTCGGTGGCCATTGGAGCGCCTCCATAACGATTCCGGTTGCAATCTCTGCAACGTTCATTGCGCATAACGCTTAGCGCTGTCTAACATCCCGCCCAGCACCGGGTCAACGGTGTGCGGCTGCCCCCCTCCGTCCATCCATGAGGAGCGAGACCAACCGTGTCCCCTCTCTCCAGCGCCGAGACCGCCGACGGCGTCGCTGTCGCCGTCGACGTCGTATGTCTCGGCGAGTCGATGGTGACCTTCGTGCCGTCCCGTCCGGGCCGGCTGGCGGATGTCCCCTCGTTCGCCCGGGGCATCGGCGGCGCCGAGTCCAATGTCGCCTGCGGCCTGGCCCGCGCCGGGCACAGCGCGCGCTGGATCAGCCGGGTGGGCACGGACGGCTTCGGTGAGCACCTCGTACGGGAGATCGCGGCCACCGGTGTGGACACGGCGTACGTCCAGCGCGATCCGCGCCGCCCCACCGGGATCTACTTCCGTACGGCGGGGGAGCGTGCCGTCGGCTCCGAGCCGGTCGTCGACGGGGACGGCGGTGACGGCGGGGACGGCGGTGATGGTGGTGACGGCGGTGATGGTGGTGACGCCGCCTCGGAACCGCTCGCCGAGGTGGTCTACTACCGGGCCGGATCCGCCGCCGCGGCCATGTCCCCCGCGCTCATCCCCAGGGAGCCGGCCTGGTCCGGCCGGGTGCTCCATCTGACCGGGATCACCCCGGCCCTCTCCGGCGACTGCCGGGCGCTGATGCGCGAGCTGACCGCCCGTGCCCCCGGCCGTCCCCTCGTCTCCTTCGACCTCAACTACCGGGTCTCGCTCTGGCAGAAGGGAGAGGGAGCCGACGGCGAGAGCGGGCCCGCCGTCCTGCTCGACCTCGCCCGCCGCTGCGACCTCGTCTTCGTCGGCGAGGACGAGGCCGAGGCGGTCTGGGGGGTGCGCGGCCCGGAGGCCATCCGGGCGGCGCTGCCCGAGCCGGAGGTGCTGGTCGTCAAGCAGGGCGGCGCCGGGGCCACCGCCTACGCCCGCCGCCCGGGGGCGGACGCCGACGACGTCACCTTCGAACCCGCCCCGCACGTCGACGTCGTCGCCCCCGTCGGCGCGGGCGACGCCTTCGCCGCCGGTTTCCTCTCCGGCGCCCTGCGCGGACTGCCCATCGCCGAACGGCTGCGCCACGGCCACCTCATGGCCGCCGCCGCCCTCACTGTCCCCGGCGACCTCGGCACCCCGCCCTCCCGTGAGCACGCCGACCGCCTGGTGGCACTCGATGCCACGCGGTGGGGCACACTGCGATTCGGCCCCGGTTGGACAGATCTGCCGAGTCCCGCCGAAAAGTGGGCCGAGACCGCAGCGGTGGAGGTACCCGACTCATGAGCCAGACCGTCGACCGAGCGCTGAGCATCCTGCCGCTGCTGGCGGAGGGGCCGGCCAATCTGGAGCAGGTCGCCACCCGGCTGGGTGTGCACAAGTCGACCGCGCTGCGGCTGCTGCGCACCCTCCATGAGCACGGCATGGTCTACCGCCAGCAGGACCAGCGCTACCGCCTCGGCGCCCGTCTCTTCGCGCTCGCGCAGGAGGCGGTCGAGAACCTCGACGTCCGCGAGATCGCCCACCCCCATCTGATGGCGCTCAACGAACGCTGCGGGCACACCGTCCACCTCGCGGTGTACGAGGAGAACGAGGTGCTCTACATCGACAAGGTGGAGAGCCGCTACCCGGTGCGGATGTACTCGCGGATCGGCAAGCCCGTGGCCATCACCGTGGCCGCCGTGGCCAAGCTGCTGCTGGCCGATCTGCCCGAGCCCGAGCGGCGGACGCTGGCCGAGCGGCTCACCTACCCCGCGTACACGCCCCGTTCGACGCCCAACGCCGCCGCGTTCCTCAAGGAGCTGGCGACCGTGCGCGAACAGGGCTGGGCCACCGACTTCGGCGGCCACGAGGAGTCGATCAACTGCGTCGGGGCACCGATCCGGGGAGCGGACGGCCGGGTCGTCGCCGCCTGCTCGGTGTCGGCGCCGAACGTCGTCGTCAGCGCCGATGAACTCCTCTCCCTGCTGCCGCTGGTGCGCCGCACGGCGGAGGAGATCAGCCGGGAATACTCGGGCGGCGCCCCGGTGTCCGCATCGGTGTCCCACGCCTCGCAGAACCCCTCCCAAGTAACAGCCGAAACACCCGAGAAGAGAGCCGAGAAGACCTCCTCATGACCGAGAAGCTCCAGAAGACCGCGATCACCCCGGCCACCCACACCACCCCGCCCGCCAAGTTCTCCCACGGCGTGAAGAAGGGGAACATCCTCCAGGTCGCCGGTCAGGTCGGCTTCGGCCCCGCCGTCCCCGGCCAGGCCCCCACCCCCGTCGGGCCCACCCTGCGCGAGCAGACCCTGCAGACCCTGCGCAATGTGCAGTCCGTGCTGGAGGAGGGCGGCGCGAGCTGGGAGGACGCCATGATGGTGCGCGTCTACCTCACCGACACCGGCCACTTCGCCGAATTCAACGAGATCTACAACGAGTTCTTCGCCGGCCTCAAGGAGGCCCCGGCCGCCCGTACGACGGTCTACGTCGGCCTCCCGGCCGGTCTGCTCGTCGAGATCGACGCCCTCGCCGTTCTGGGCTGACGCTCCGTCGACCGTACTCCTCCCGGTGGCGGGTGGGGTGGCCCTCCTGCCACCGAGCGTGCGGCGATACCCCCTACCGTTCCTAGCGTTGTTGGCCGGTGTTGGCCGGATCAACGCATTCCGGTCCAGGCGGGAGGTGCCTGGTGCCGGGTGCACCCCGAACGGTCCTGGGTGCGGGGAACAGCACGAGCTGGTCACTTCGGCTCCGACAGGTCTTGCCGCCCTCGTGGGGCGTGCCTGTGGTCCTGGGTGGGCTCGTGGTCCCACGCGGTCTGGGCGCGTATACGGTCTGGCCGGTAGCTCTCCGCTGTCCGATCCTCCGGTCGGAAGCGGTCACACCTGGCCGACGCCGGATCCGTTGTCCCAGGCCGCGTCTGCCGATCGCCACCGCGGCCGCGTGATGCCGGGTGATCTTGGTTTTCCGCTGATCATCGAGAGGTGCTTGCCAATGCTGGGCGCCCCAGCGGGAGGTATAGGCCGGGTCCACGGCGACCACGATCAGTCCCTGGTGGAAGGCCATGCCGCGCAGCCGCTCCCGGAACCGGGCGGTGGGCATACCGGCCACTACACGGCGGAAAGCCTTGCCGCGCCGACCGCGTCCCATCGTCTCCCGGCCCATGTGCCGGGCGTCGGTGAAGCCCAGGTTCTCGATCACGATCCCCGTACATCCGTGTGTCCTGGCGATCTCGATCAGCGTGGTGACAGCGGCCCGCAGTCTGCCGTCCCGCCGGGACGCGTCACCTGTCAACTCCAGGGGCACTGTGAGGGGTTCGCCGACCGGGTTGCCGTGCGGGTCGAGCACATACGCGGCAAGGTGGCCGGCGTTCAGGTCGACCCCGAGCATGCGCTGTGCGGATGCCCGGATCTCCTGCGGCGACGGCAGCAGGGGCTTTGCCGCCGACCACGAGGCGTCGAGGTACCAGCGGCCGCGCCTGGGGTCGCGCACGATGTCGTAGCGGACGGCCTGGTTCGCGGTGACGCGATCCAGCCACTCTGGCCTGCGGTGGTGGAAGGTGACGGTGCAGGCCAGCCGGTAGCGGCCAAGCGGCGCGTTCGCGAGATGCCTGAGCGGTCCGGGCAGCACGATCGTCACACTGCCGTCGGCCGGATCCACCGTGATGGTGTAATTCCCGTGCGGGGCCCCGGACTCGCCGTCCGCGGTGAGGAACAGCCGGGCCGCATCCCACCGTTCGCGCCACTCCCCGGCTGTGAGACGGGCCTGGGTCAGGTTGTGCCGGGTCTTCGCCAGGCGGTGGCCGCCCACGACGACCGACGGCCGCCCGTTGGCGATGTGCTGCTCGACTACGACAAGGCGGGCTTTGAGTGCTTGGAGGCGGCGCTGCTTCTGGAAGCGTTCGCCCCGGTCCTGGTAGCCGCGTACCAGGCCCTTTCGCTGCCCGCACGGCGCCGCGAGGCGACCGGCGATCTTCCCGATCGCGCGGCGCAGCCCGGCACGCTCGTCGTACAGGCAGCGCATGCTGAGCTGGTACTGGTCCTCGTTGGCACGGGTCATCGCTCCTGCCCAGCGCGACGACGACACCCTGGTGAGCTTCTTCTTCCGCGCGGCCCGCCGGGACTCCTTTGCTGGCACCAGGCCGATCGCAACGCGCTCAGCGAGATCCTCCCGCTGATGACGGCCGAGGTGCTGCCCGACCAAGGTGAGGAGCTGCTCGTCCGCGACACCGACCCGCAGCCGGTCCCGAATCCGGGCACCCGAGGGTGCGGCCACGGTGAATGGGGCCGCGATCGTACGTAACACAGGCTTCCTCCCGCCCTGACGTGCCACTGACTCCCCCTCTCCCCGTCACACCATGAACTCAGTTGCCACTACCGATCATGCGTTCCCGGCGCACACAGAATCTCGGTAACCGGCACCGTTCACCCAGATGAGGGATACACCGGGCAGCCATGGCTAACAACCGAACCAGGAATTACCAACCCACACCCGGAGTACCCCATGCTGCTCGCGGCCGCTCCCGCTGCCGAGACCCCACCCCACACCGGTGGTCTGCTCGCCCTCATCCACGGCACCGCCGGTCTGCTGACCGTCGCCGCCCTCGGCATCGCCCTTCTGCTCTACCTGATCATCAAGGTCCGGCTGCAGCCCTTCGTGGCGCTGCTCGGCGTCTCCATCGCGGTCGGTCTGGCCGCCGGTCTCTCGGTCACCGAACTCTTCGGCACGGTCCAGAAGTCCGACGCCGTCTCGCTCATCGAATCCGGTATGGGCGGCATCCTCGGCCACATAGCCATCATCATCGGCCTGGGCACCATGCTCGGCGCGATCCTCGAGGTCTCCGGCGGCGCGGAGGCGCTCAGCGCCCGGCTGCTCGGCCTCTTCGGGGAGCGGCGGGCACCGCTCGCGATGGGGCTCACCGGTCTGATCTTCGGCATACCCGTCTTCTTCGACGTCGGCATCTTCGTCCTCGCGCCGATCGTCTACGCGGCCGCCAAGCGCAGCGGCAAGTCGATCCTGCTGTACGCGATGCCGCTGCTCGCGGGGTTGTCCATGACCCACGCCTTCCTGCCGCCGCACCCCGGCCCGGTGGCCGCGGCCGGACTGCTCCATGTCGACCTGGGCTGGGTCATCCTGATGGGCATCGTCGTGGGTATCCCGTCGGTGCTGGCCGCGTGGGGCTACGCCGCCTGGATCGGCAAGCGCATCTTCGTGCCCGTACCGCAGGACATGGTGGAGGCGGCCGAGGAGTCCCGGGAGGCGGTCGCGGCCGAGCAGCGCGCCTCCGGCGCCACCCCGGCCGAGCAGCCGGTGTCGGTGGCCACGGTGCTCGCGATCATCGGCACCCCGCTCGTCCTGATCCTCTGCGCGACGTTCTCCTCCGTGGCGCTGGACCCGAGCACCGGCCGCTCGGTCATCGAGTTCTTCGGCCACCCCTTCGTGGCGCTGACGATCGCCCTGCTCCTCGCCTACTACCTGCTGGGCATCCGGCGCGGCTGGTCCCGAAAGTCCCTGGAGGCCGTCTCCACCGCCTCCCTCAAGCCCGTGGGCAACATCCTCCTGGTGGTCGGCGCGGGCGGGGTCTTCGGCGCGGTGCTCAAGGGCAGCGGTGTCGCCCAGGCCCTGGCCGACGCCTTCGACAGCGCGGGCCTGCCGGTCATCGTGCTGGCCTGGCTGATCTCGGTGGTGCTCCGGGTGGCCCAGGGTTCGGCGACGGTCGCGATCGTCACGACGGCGGGCATCGTCACCCCGATGCTCTCCGGCGGCGACTACTCGCAGGCCCATCTCGCGCTGGTCATCATGTCCATCTCGGCGGGCTCGATCTTCGCCTCGCACGTCAACGACGGCGGCTTCTGGATGGTGGCGAAGTACTTCGGCATCACCGAGAGCGACACGCTGAAGTCCTGGACGGTCCTGGAGACGGTGCTCTCCGTGGCCGGTTTCGTGGTGGCGGCCCTGCTGAGCCTCGTCATCTAGCGGACGGCGCCCGCATGGCGACGGCCCCCGAATCCCGGCGGTTTCCGCCGGGATTCGGGGGCCGTCGCTTCTGGCCCAATTCCGCTCCGTGCCCAGTTGGCATTCACCGCGACATTCACCATCGCAACTCATTCATGGGAGCATCCAAGTTTGATCAAATAATGGCAAAGAATGCTGATCGAAATGGAGGAATCCCGCTCGGCGACGACGTCGCGAATGCCAAGTCGTTTCATGTTCTACGTAGATTCAACTCTCCATCCTCCTGAGCAGCATGATCAATCCATAGGGTCCTTGAGGTATGTGAAGGAAGGGACCCATGGAAGAACTCCGCGCGATCCGGGCTCGCGGTATCAAGAAGAGCTTCGGTGATGTCGTCGCCCTGGACGGCATTGATCTCGAGGTAACGCAGGGTCAGATTCACGGCCTGGTCGGACCGAACGGCGCCGGGAAGACGACGTTGCTCGGCCTTCTGCTGGGGCTCGCGGTGGCCGACGGCGGACGCCTGGAGGTCCTGGGTACACCGGTCGAGCGGGCACTCGACGCTCCCGACGGTGTCGCCGGCTTCGTGGACGGCCCCGCCCTCTACCCCTCGCTCACGCCACGGCGGAACCTCGCCGCGCTGGCCGCGCTCCGCGGCCACGACGCGCACACGGCGGGGATCGACGACGTACTCGCCGAGGTCGGTCTCACCGACGTCGCCGACGACCGCACCCGCGGCTTCTCCCTCGGCATGCGCCAGCGGCTCGGGCTCGCCGCCGCCCTGCTGACCAAGCCCCGGCTGCTGGTGCTCGACGAACCGTCCAACGGCCTGGACCCGGCGGGCAAGAAGCATGTGCACGGTGTTCTCAACCGGCTCGCGGCCGACGGAACCGCCGTCGTGCTCTCCAGCCACAACATGGACGACCTCGAGGCGCTGTGCTCCGAGGTGACCATCCTCGCCGCCGGACGCGTCGTCTTCTCCGGCCCGCTGTCCAAGCTGGCCACCGAGAACCGCGAACTCGACTACCGGCTGCTCACCTCCGACCCGCGGGCCGCGCGCCGGCTGGCGGACGACGCGCCGGGGATCCAGGTCGTCGACGACGCCGGGGTACGGCAGGACGCCGAACCGCTCGTCGTACGCGCCTTGGTGCCCGCCCTCGACCAACTCGTGGTGCGGCTCGTGCGGGAGGGCGTCGCGCCGCGCGAGCTCACCCCCGTGGTGTCGCCGCTCGAAGCCGCGTTCCTCGCCCTCACCGAGCAGCAGGAGGCGGCCGGATGACCGCGACCCTCACCCAGAGCCGGGACCAGGAACACGAGCCGGTGACCGGCGGCCGTCGCGTCCCCGTCGCCCGCGCCTGTCGCTTCGAGCTCGTCAAGCTCGTCTCCCAGTGGCGGATCCGCCTGCTGGTCCTCGCCTGCTGGATCGCTCCCGCCCTCTTCGTCGCCGGGGCGAGCCAGCAGAGCACGCTTCCCGTCGACACCCTCTTCGGGCGCTGGATGCTCGCCTCCGGGTGGGCCGGGCCGCTGGTGCTGCTCGGTTTCGCGGGGACCTGGGCGCTCCCGCTGCTGACCTCGGTCGTGGCCGGTGATGTGTTCGCCTCCGAGGACCGGCTCGGCACCTGGCGCCATCTGCTCGTCGCGGTCCGCTCGCCTCGGCGGATCTTCGTGGCGAAGGCGGTGGCCAGTCTCGCCGTCCTGCTGCTGCTCGTGGCCGGGCTCGCGGTCTCCAGCACCGTCGGCGGCCTCCTCGCGGTCGGCGACCAGCCGCTGGTCGGTCTCGACGGCCATCTCCTGGCACCGTCGGACGCCGCCGTCTCGGTCCTGCTCTCCTGGGTCTGCGCGCTCGCCCCGACCCTGGCGCTCGCCGCACTCGGTCTCCTCGGATCGGTCACGCTGGGGCGGTCCCCGATGGGGCTGCTGGTGCCCGTGCTCGTCTCGCTCGCGATGGCGGTCGCCCAGATGCTGCCGCTTCCGGTGGCCGTGCGCGTCGCCCTGCCGAGCTACGCCTTCATCTCCTGGAACGGTCTGTTCACCAGCCCCCGGCAACTCGGCCCGCTGCTGATCGGCATCGTTGTCAGCCTCGTGTGGGCCGCGGTCGCGACGGCGCTGGCGTATGCGCTCTTCGTACGGCGCGACTTCACCAACCTGGCCCACGACGGTTCGGGCCGCCGCGCGATCACCGTCGGAGTCCTGCCGCTCGTCGGGGTGGCCGCCGCGTCGTTCGCGGTCGTCGCCGCGACGACCTCGGCGACGGGCTCCGGGATCGAGCAGGACAAGGTGCAGCGCTCGCTCGCCACCGCGTTCGCGCACCTGTACCGCATGCAGACCGACCAGCTCCACCGGCCCGCCGTCACCGAGGCCCAGCTGAAGGCCACGGCGGCGTGCAACAAGGGAAGCACCAGGGTCGCTGCGGAAGGACCGGGCAACGACTGGCGCTGCGTCGTGACCTGGCATCTTCCCGGCGCCGAGGCCACCGGACAGGCCATCTACCAACTCGACGTCACTCCGGACGGGCGGTTCATGGCCGATGGCGATGGACCGAAGGAAGTGAACGGCTACTTCCTGGTGCGCACCCCCGACGGGGACGCGCCGAACCCGCTGTGGCAGTTCGACGGCAACGTCGAACTGCTCGACACCACCCCGAAGGGATAACCCTCAATGCAGGTGACTCGCCGCCGCAAGCTAGCCGAGGAAGCTCGGATCAGCCTCATCAGCAGACGCATCGGCCGCCGGATACCGCTGTTGACAGCGGGCACCACCGCCGTCGCCCTCGTGGCCGCCGGCACGGCGCTCGCGCAGACCCACCAGTTCGGCACGGAGCAGGTCGGCCAGGTCACCGAGAATGGCCAGGTCGTCTCCAGCAACCAGTACATCGCCCCGTACGGCGACCGTCTTGTCATCAACCAGGGCAAGATCATGTCGTCCTCGGTCAGCCCGGACGGCACGCACATGGCCGCCTCGGTCACCGACGGTGGCGCGGCCCTGGCCATCGTGGACCTGAAGAACTGGAAGACGCAGCAGCTCGTCAGCAACGCCGCGTCGTCGAACCCCCGCATCAGCAGCAACAACGTGGGCCAGGAAGGCCCGACGTACTCGCCCGACGGCAAGCAGCTGTGGCTGGGCCAGCCGGACGGCTACACCGTGTTCACCGTGAACGAGGACGGCGGCGTCTCCAGTCCGCGGACCGTCGGCATCCCGGCGCAGGGGTCCAAGCACGCCCTGGTGGGCGCGGCCGCGTTCGCGGCCGACGGCAAGACCGTGTACTCCGCGGTCAACGGCCAGAACCGGGTCGTCGCCATCGACGCCGCGACCGGGACCATCAAGCAGAGCTGGAACGTGGGCAACGCCCCGCGCGGCATGGTCGTCGTCGGCGACAAGCTGTATGTGAGCAACGAGGGCGGCCGCCCGGCCAAGCCCGGCGAGCCCACGATCAACTCGTACGGCACGCAGGTACTCGCCGACCAGAAGACCGCCGCCACCACCAGCGGCACGGTCAGCGTCATCGACCTGGCGAACCAGGACGCCGCGGTCTCCAGCATCGACGTCGGCCTGCACCCGACCGCCGTGTACGCCAAGAACGGCGCCGTGTTCGTCACCAACACCGCCGACAACAGTGTGTCGGTCATCGACACGGCGAAGGACAAGGTCGTCCAGACCATCTCCACCCAGCCGTGGGCCAAGGCCCGGGTGGGCTACGAGCCCGACGCGGTGACCCTGACCGACGACGGCCATCTGCTGGTGACCCTCGGCCGCGCCAACGCCGTCGCCGTCTACAAGTACACCTCCGCGCAGGAGCCGGTCTCTTACGTCGGTCTGCTCCCCACGGACTACTTCCCCTCGGAGATCACCACCTCCGGCAATCAGGTGTACGTCTCCAACACCCGTGGCATCGACGCCCGCCGTAAGGACACCGGCGGTCACGGCACCCACGACACGACGTCGAGCCTGCAGAAGTTCACGCTGCCCGACGACAGCGTGATCAGGTCCTACACCGGCAAGGTCTTCAAGCAGAACGGCTGGAACGGCGAGTCCCTCAAGAAGACCGACGGCGCCCCGGCCAAGCCGGTGCCGGTCCCGGTCAAGCTCGGCGACCCCTCGACGATCAAGCACGTCTTCCTGCTCGTCAAGGAGAACCGGACCTACGACCAGGTCTTCGGCGATGTGCCGGAGGGCAACGGCGACCCGTCGCTGACCCAGTTCGGCGAGAACGTCACGCCGAACCAGCACGCCCTGGCCAAGCAGTTCGGCCTGTACGACAACACGTACGACATCGGCACCAACTCCGCCGAGGGCCACAACTGGCTGATGCAGGCCGACGACCCGGAGTACACCGAGTCCTCGGCCGGTGAGTACGCCCGCAGCTACGACACCGAGGACGACGCCCTCGGCCACCAGAAGACCGGCTTCATCTGGACCGGTGCTCAGGCGGCCCGCAAGTCCGTCCGGAACTTCGGTGAGTTCCAGCAGTTCCTGACCAAGCCGTCGGGCGCCAGCTGGCAGAACCTGTACTGCGACACCAAGAACATGGCGGCGACCGGTCAGGACACCGCCTACCCGCTGAACTCGACCTCGCCGATCCCGTCGCTCAACGATGTGTCGGTGCACGGCTTCCCGAAGTTCGACACCAGCGTCCCGGACGTCTACCGGGCACAGATCTGGAAGAAGGACTTCAAGAAGAACGGTCCGGCGAACCTGAACATGTTCTGGCTCTCCAGCGACCACACCGGTGGCCCGGTGAGCCCCGCCTCCCAGGTCGCGGACAACGACCTCGCCGTGGGCCAGATCGTCGACGAGATCTCGCACAGCAAGTACTGGAAGGACTCGGCGATCTTCGTCGTCGAGGACGACTCCCAGGCGGGTCTCGACCACGTCGACGGCCACCGTGCCCCGGTCCAGATCATCAGCCCCTGGGCCAAGCACGGCAAGGTGGACAGCCACTACTACTCGCAGATCAACATGATCCGGACCATCGAGCAGATCCTCGGGGTCCAGCCGATGAACCAGAAGGACACCGCGGCCACCCCGATGGCCTCGGCGTTCACCCAGAGCCCGGACTTCACGCCGTTCAAGACGCTGCCCAACCGGACCTCGCTGACCGACGGAGTGAAGACCCCGCCGTCCTGTGGTCTGGACACCCCCGCGGCGCAGAGCTTGAAGGCGGCGGCCGTGCCGTCGGCCTCGGTGCCGGCGGACATGAAGAACGTCGCCGCCGAATGGGACCAGTGGAAGTCGAAGCAGCGGCTGACCGGTCCCAACGCCGTTCCGGACTACGCTCCCCCCGCCCAGATGAACCACCTCACGTGGTACGAGACCCACAACTGGGCGAAGCCGTACCCGGGTGAGAAGAAGATCTACGCTCCCAAGGACGTGCCGGGCGCCTACATCCCGTCGGCGGAGAACGACGGCTGACGCCAGGTCATGTGACAGGTGGCCCCTGGCCGGCGTCATCGCCGGTCAGGGGCCACCTACGTGATGGCCCGCACCCTCTGCGACGAGGTCGGCGCCTGGGCACACCACGCAACCCTCACCGCCCGAGATGGTTGACCATGGGCCAGCCGAAACCTCCGGTGCCACCGTGCAGGTCGGCGCCGCCCATGCGCGGCGCCTGCGGGCTGCGGTCATGCACGGCCACCTCCATGCTGTCCGGGTGCGCGGTGAGGTTCAGGCTGCAGATGCCGTCGGTCACCATGGTCTCTGGATCGTCACGCGGGTCCTCTGGCGTGAGGTTCCCCCGAGATGCGGGGGAACCTCACCTGTGCCGACTATCTCCCCACCTGGGTCACGAAAATCTATCCTGGCGGGAGTAGACATTGGGCGGTGACGTGGTTATGGTTTCTCTCGTAGCCAGAGAGACAGCAGGGCCCGGCAGACACGAACTGCCGGGCAGCGTTAACCGCAGTTGCAGTACGCAGGACGGTGCGGCGGTGGAGTTTCGAAGCCAGGGTTGTTGCAGGACGGCGACGGGACTGGCGGCCGGACCAGGTGGCCCGCAGTGATCAGGGGCCGCCGCGAGCAGTACCGCAGTTCACGCAGTAGCAGTACTCAGCAGTGAAGTTAAGTGAGCAGCACCTCGGTGAAGGCGTCGGCTGCGGACGCGCGCACCGGGAGGTTCGGCAGTGGGGTTCTAAGCCAGAGCAAACGCAGGACGGGCAACGGGGCTGGCTGCCGAAGAGTGGTGCTATGACAGGCCACCGAGCAATGCGCAGGACAGTAGTAGGTAAGTGATTGATCCCAGAGGGAAGAACGGAGGAGCCAGGCGCCATCAGGATCGCCCGGGCGGAGTCTTGAGCCCGGGTACCGCAGGACATCGATAGTGAGGTGGTCTCCGGTCAAGCAACCGCGATCCCCGCAGCCCCGACAACTTCCAGGTCGGGTCAGCGGACACAGAAGGCCGGCGCAGTACCAGGGCCGGCAGATGGTGTAGCAGTTCCTTCGGGGCCCGGGTGCCATACGGCACCCGGGCCCCTCCACCCGTTCCACAGAGAGGTGCAAATGACAGCAGGCGAATCGTTCGACCGTCTCGACGACGACGACTATCCCGCCTACACGATGGGCCGGGCCGCCGAGATGCTCGGCACCACGCAGGGCTTTCTCCGCGCCGTCGGCGAAGCCCGCCTCATCACCCCGCTGCGTTCCGAGGGCGGCCACCGCCGTTACTCCCGCTACCAGCTGCGCATCGCCGCCCGCGCCCGGGAACTCGTCGACCAGGGCACCCCCATCGAGGCCGCCTGCCGCATCGTCATCCTCGAAGACCAACTCGAAGAAGCCCAGCGCATCAACGCCGAGTACCGCCGCGCCGCCGCCTCGGAGAACCCGACGACCGCAGGCTGAGGTGGTCCGGTCCCGCCTGCGCGCGGAGCATACTGCGGGCCGGGCCCCGGGCGGGCTGCCCTCCCGACTGGTACGCCACGAACGATGGCCAACGGCCGTCAGACGATGGTGGCGGGGTCCAGGGCATGCGCGAGCGGCCATGAACGCGTCGGGACGCGCTCATGGGCCGCCGTCGGGCGGACGAGCGTACCGCCGCAGTAGTCGCGCTCGCCGAGCCGTATGTGACGACCGCTCTTGCTGGAACACTGTGTCGCATGCGGGGCAATATCTATTGCCGCGAGACGAGGGTTAAATATGTCGCGCGGGCAGTGTGTTTATCGCAGCGAACGAATTCGCTCCATCGGCCGTACGCGGGCCACTACCGCATGCTACTGTCGATCTCAGTTGCAGTTGTGGTTCCCAAAAACTTCAACGCTCGTGCCAGCATTTAGCTGCGGGAAGCGTTTTGTATTTCCGGTTGTTCTCCGGGCGGGGCATCATCACGGCGACCCGGTGTCCGTGGATTGCGGGCGCCGGCGTACTGCCCCACAAGGAGATATGACATGGCGTCTGGCACTGTGAAATGGTTCAACGCGGCCAAGGGCTTCGGCTTCATCGAGCAGGACGGTGGAGGTCCTGACGTGTTCGCCCACTTCTCGAACATCGCCGCCCAGGGCTTCCGCGAGTTGCTCGAAGGTCAGAAGGTCACCTTCGACATCGCCCCGGGCCAGAAGGGCCCGACGGCCGAGAACATCGTTCCCGCCTGACGCTGACGCGCACTTCGTAGCTGGGGCCCGTATCCCTCGGGGCGCGGGCCCCAGCTACGGGCATTTCCCTCAGTGATGCCTCCTGTGGGACAGAACCGCTCCCAGCTCTTCTCCAGGAGTGCGCGCCTCTCCCGGGCCGCACCCATCGACGTCCGGCATCTCACGCCGATATTACGTCACCCATTTCATCACCTGCGTCCCACAGCGGATTCACTGCATGGCGTCTTCGCTTTCGCATTCCATTTCGGCCCGTTCTCGTGATTCCCCGCGCTGCACTTCCGCTGCGGGAATTCCTTGATACGTGCCGTATCAAGGAAGGTTCTCAAATGAACCCCACACGTACGAACGACCGCACCTCCCGGACCCGCCGCACCAGCGGCCCCGCTTTCAACTCCGGCACTGGTTCGGGCCGGGGCAGTCGCTTCGGCTCGCCCGTCCCGAGCCGTTCGGGTGGCCACGGTCGGCGGTCCGCCGCGGCCTCGGGCGAGTTCGCCCTGCCGAAGACGATCACTCCCGCACTGCCCGCGGTCGAGGCGTTCGCCGACCTCGACATGCCCGCCCAGCTGCTGGCCGCGCTGACCGCGCAGGGCATGAGCGTCCCGTTCCCGATCCAGGGTGCGACCCTGCCCAACACTCTCGCGGGCCGCGACGCCCTGGGACGCGGGCGTACCGGATCCGGCAAGACCCTCGCCTTCGGCCTGGCTCTGCTGGCCCGCACCGCCGGACAGCGCGCCGAGCCCCGCCAGCCGCTGGCCCTGGTCCTCGTCCCGACGCGTGAGCTGGCCCAGCAGGTGACCGACGCACTCACCCCCTACGCCCGCTCGGTGAAGCTGCGCCTGGCCACCGTCGTCGGCGGAATGTCGATCGGCAGGCAGGCAGGCGCGTTGCGGGGCGGCGCCGAAGTCGTCGTCGCCACGCCGGGCCGGCTCAAGGACCTCATCGACCGCGGTGACTGCCGGCTGAACCAGGTCGCGATCACCGTCCTGGACGAGGCCGACCAGATGGCCGACATGGGCTTCATGCCCCAGGTCACCGCACTCCTGGACCAAGTGCGCCCCGAGGGCCAGCGGATGCTGTTCTCCGCCACCCTCGACCGCAACGTCGACCGCCTGGTCCGCCGCTACCTCACCGACCCCGTCGTCCACTCCGTCGACCCGTCGGCGGCCGCCGTCACCACGATGGAGCACCACGTGCTCCACGTGCAGGGCGCGGACAAGCACCGCACGACCACCGAGATCGCGGCCCGCGACGGTCGGGTGATCATGTTCCTGGACACCAAGCAC
Organism: Streptomyces endocoffeicus; assembly: GCF_016741935.1. Lineage (GTDB taxonomy): Bacteria > Actinomycetota > Actinomycetes > Streptomycetales > Streptomycetaceae > Streptomyces > Streptomyces endocoffeicus. The sequence continues at coordinate 256,572 of NZ_JAERRG010000016.1, forward strand.
GGCGTCGACCGGCTCACGCAGGACCTGCTGAACAGCGGAGTGCGGGCCGCCGCACTGCACGGCGGCAAGTCGCAGCCCCAGCGCACCCGGACCCTGGCCCAGTTCAAGGCCGGGCACGTCACCGTGCTCGTGGCCACGAACGTCGCCGCCCGCGGCATCCACGTCGACGACCTCGACCTCGTCGTCAATATCGACCCGCCGACCGACCACAAGGACTACCTCCACCGCGGCGGCCGCACCGCGCGGGCCGGCGAGTCGGGCAGCGTCGTCACCCTGGTCACCCCCAACCAGCGCCGCGACATGAGCCGTCTCATGAGCGCCGCCGGGATCGTGCCCCAGACCACCCAGATCCGCGTCGGCGAAGAGGCCCTGAGCCAGATCACCGGCGCCCAGGCACCCTCCGGCATCCCCGTCACGATCACCGCGCCGGTGGCCGAGCGGCGTAAGCGCAGCGCATCCTCACGCGGCCGACGCAGCCCCGCCTCGGCTGCCCGACGCAGGACCGTACGGCAGACCTCCTTCGACGCGGCGGCGGCCTAGAAACTCCGTGATCAGGAAACTGACCCACCACTGCAGGAGGCACCTTTTGACGCTGGTTCAGATGCAGCCCCCCTCGACGAACGTCACCCCCGCACACCAGACTGCGGCGGACGCCATGGACACAGGCGCACTTCAAGTCTGCGACGACATGACCATCGAAGTCGCCCTTTCCGTCATGGCCGGCGCCCGCACCGGGCACCTGTTCGTCTGCGACAACGACGGCCTGTGCACCCAACTGGTCACCCAGGCCCAGCTCACCGCAGTCCGTGACGGCCTCGCGTACACGGACCGGGTCCAACTGCGCGACATCCTCGACGGCGGTGGGCCGTTCACCTCACCCGTGACCACGACCGCCGAAGCCGAGCACGCAGCCCTGGACCGCCGACTCGCCGCACTGCCGGTCGTCGAAGACCAGGACGGCGCTCGGGGCGTCCTCGCCCACTGAACCGCCTCACCGCGGTAGAACTACCCCCTTCTTCTCCCTGTGAGGCATCATGCGCTGTGTCATCGCCCGCTTCCCGTTCGACCTCACCAAGAGCGGTGTCCTGGAATCCATGAAGGGCATCAAGCCCGAACAGGTCATCGGCGAGTCCGTGATCATCGGCCGCCGCACCTACCCGGTCAAGCAGGTCGGGCAGGCCATCACGCGCCAGGACCGCCGCGATTTCAGCGCCGGTGAAGTTCTCCGGGCCATGACTCAGCTCGGCTTCACCTGCCCCGGCCTCCGCCAGACAGCCGCGCCCACGCGTGTCCCCAGCCCATTCCAGCAGGCTTCCGCGATGCTCGCCGCCCCTGCCACCGTCTGACCGACGAGGGGGTGCGAGCCGCCACCAGAACAACAGTGAGGGTCCGACCGACATGTGCCGGTCGGACCCTCGCCGCGTTGCCGCGCGGTCCGTTAACTCGCAGCGTCGTATCTCACTGGTCGGAGTAGCTGAAGTCGCCCACGGTCCGAGCGCTGACGTCATCGATCGCCACGCGGTACATCCTGCCTGTCTCCGGGATCCCCACCGTGCCCTGCAGAATCCGCGACACATGGAAATGCAGATGCGTGGGCGCCTTCTCCTCACACGTCGTAGCGGTGAAGACAGCAGAGAATCTATTGAGACTGGCCGAGTCAGCCAGGACTATCGTCAGAGTCATCTGGTTGCTGTGCCCGGACTCCACCAAGGCCGCGACATCAACAAGCAGTTCGTCAGGCTTCTACATGAGAAGCAATTGTAATCACCGCCGCTCGGTCCGCCTGAGTGGTGGCGCTGGTGCGACATGCGAGATCGAACTGCGCAGACGAGGACGGCGCGAACCACACTGTTCCTTCGTCGCCCTGCTAACTGGCGCACGCACATGCAACGTTGAGGAAGAAACGACAAGAGATGCCGTTCGGCGGTGGGAACCAGCGGGTCAGCCGTTAACGGCTGACCCGCTGGGGAGTTGGGTGGTTCAGGTGGTGGGGAACTCCCCGCGCTTGACGGCGGAGACGAACGCCGACCACGCGGACGGCTCGAATACGAGCGCCGGGCCGTGGGGGTCTTTGCTGTCGCGGACGGGCACGTCGGCGTGGCCCAGCGCTACTTCGAGGCAGTCGCCGTTGCTGGGCCCGCTGTAGCTGGACTTGAACCATCCGGTGAGGGTAGAGGCGTCGGAGACGGTGTGATCAGTGCTGGCCATGTTCGTGTTCCTCCGCTATAGCCCTGATCAGGGCCAGGGATTCGTCATGCGACACCGCATCGCCCATGGCGAGATCGTAGGCCGACTGGCACGAGCTCACCAGAGTCGGATCGTCCATCAAGTTGCCCGTACGGAGGCCCTCGACGTATGCGACGGGTGCGGCATCGGTGAAGCGCATGAGGGTGACCATGCTCTCGATGAGAGCGTGGGCCCCGATACCGAACGGCAACACATGCAGCCGCAATCGTCCAACCTCGGCCATGTCCGCGATCTTGCGCAGTTGTTCCGCCATGACATGCGGCCCACCGACCCGGCGCCGGAGCACTGCCTCATCCAACAGGGTCCACATGACGGGGCTCAACAGATTATCGAGGATCCGGGCACGCTCTACGCGGTTGACCACGCGCCGGTCAAGATCCTCGGTGCGGTAGTTGGGGCTGGCCGTGCGCAGCACCGCACGTGCGTAGGCGTCGGTCTGGAGCAGCCCAGGAACGAGAGAGAGTCCGTACAGCCGAAGCTCTGACGCCTGCCGCTCCAATTCCGCCGCGACCGCGAAGTGGTCGGCGAACTTCGACTCCAGATCCTCCAGCCACCGCGCGAAGAACCCGTCCGTCCCCAGCGCCTGGTCGATCCGCGTCGCGTCGTCCGGCCTCGGCAACCGGCGTCCCGCCTCGAAGTGACTGATCAGCGTGGGCGAACACACCACGCGTTCGCTCAGCGCCTCCTGTGTCATCTCGGCCGCTGTGCGGCGGAGCCGCAGCTCCTCCCCGTACTTCTCCCTCGGGGTGCGTGGCCTCCGATCCATCTTCATGGCTGACTCCCTGAGTTGAAAGCTGTGCTGTCAGGCCCGCCCTCCTACCAGCGTAGCCAGAACGCCCTCACTCTGTGAGTGAATCGCCACACAGCGTGAAGAAACGCAAGACCCTCGCGACCGGGGTGCACCGGCCCGAGGGCGTGGCCCACCAGCTAAATAGGAGCTGATGAACGTGAACAACCCTAGGGAGCGGTGCCTCGCATGCGTGAGTGCACTTCTCGCCTTATCGCCGTCCGGCTGTCAGCGGGCCGGGGCTCGGGCGGTGATCCGCGGTGCGGAGGTGTCCGGATGGGTGCGATGACCGGGCTGCGCCTGCTGCCGTGGTCGGATCCCGACGGCAAGCCGTGTTACCTGGCGTCGGACGACGCGCACAGTCCGCTGAGCCGACGTGCTGACGCGATCGAGGCCGTACAGATGTCCATGGGGGTGGAACTCCTCCGGCACGCTCGGGCGCTGCTGGCCGCCCCCAAGGCCGACGCGCGAGAACTCCGCTACCTCGCGGACCGGTTGTGTGAGGCGCTGCGCGATGTGTTGCGGGTCGCCGAGAGCAGGGGCGCCCGCCTGCCCCCGTGCGACGAAGGCGAAGATCCGGCGCCCGGAGGGGGCGGCCGTGACTGACTGGCAGATCGGTCCCGTTCCGGGCCGGGGCCTGCGCCGGGTGAACGGTGGGGAACTCGCGTTGCCGCTCCAGATCCTCCAAGGCGGGCGGCATTGCGCCATCGCCCGACTTGAGTTGACTCTGGCCGAGGCGGAGCAGTTGCACGCGGCTCTGTGCTACGCGCTCGGTGAGCAGCCCCCGCCCCCCGATGCGCCCGAGTGCCGTCGGCCGGTCCGCTACCCGGGCGGCCGACAGCGGTACTGAAGGCGACCGCCCTCGCGGCCTTCGCGAGGCGCCGTCCCGGGGTGCTCCACGCCGGGAGGATCGTTTCCGGCGTGGAGCACCCCGGCCTGCCACGTGCCCGGTCCCGCGACGCGCGTCTCGACAGGCGGGCTGAGTCCGGGCGGCTGGGACGGCGCGAATACTGTGGGCCGCTATGACAGGTATTGATCATTCCGTTGCCCCCTTCGCCGTTCACATTCCCGATGTGGAGCTCGAAGCCGAGCCACTCGCCGCCGAGCAGATCGTCTCCGGGGACCCGGTCGTCACCGGGAAGGTCCTGTGGGAGTCACCCGACGGCAAGCAGCTTCGCGGCATCTGGCAGATCACCCCGGGCGTGGTGACCGACACCGAGGCCAACGAGCTGTTCGTCGTGGTCAGCGGGCGGGCCACGATCGAGTTCGAAGGCGGGACGGTCATCGAGGTCGGGCCGGGGGACGCCTGTGTGCTGCGCGAGGGGGACCGTACGACGTGGACCGTGCACGAGACGCTGCGGAAGGCGTACCACATCAGCCTCTGACCACCGGCGTTACCGGCGGGTGTGACCTGGCTCCTCAGTTCCCCTTGGCGTCTTTTCCCTGGTCACAGCCGTGTTAGCCGGATGTTAGCGGGACGGCGGTGGTGCGGTAGTGGCCCCGGCCAGAGTTGTTGTCGTACCGAGCAGAACACGACACCCACTACTCCGGGGGACCCGAAATGCGCTCCAACACCACTGCCCGCATC
>NZ_JAERRG010000160.1 GCF_016741935.1 Streptomyces endocoffeicus
CCAGTAGCGCTGGTGCTGGAAGGCGTAGGTGGGCAGGTCGATCCGTTCGCCGGGCCGCTCGGCATAGAACACCGACCAGTCGACCGGCACACCCGCCACATACGCCTCGGCCAACGAACAGACAAACCTCTCCAGCCCACCCTCACCCCGACGCAACGACGCAACCGTCACCGCACCCACACCAGCCGCCTCAACCGTCTCACCAATACCCACCAAAAGACCGGGATGCGGACTGCACTCCACAAAAACACCATGCCCATCAGCCAACAAACCCCGCGTCACCCGCTCGAACTCCACCGTCTCCCGAAGATTGGAAAACCAATACCCCGCATCCAGACCAGCCGTATCCAACAAACCACCCGTCACCGTCGAATAAAACGCCACCTCACCCGACACCGGACAAACACCCGACAACTCACCCAGAACACGCTCACGAACCCCCTCCACAAACCCCGAATGCGACGCATAATCCACCGGAATCCGACGCGTCCGCACCCCCACCGACTCCAACCGCCCCGCCAAACCCTCCAACGCCCCCACCGCACCCGACACCACCACCGAACCCGGACCATTCACCGCCGCCAACTCCACACTCCCCCCAGCACCCACCAAAAACTCCCCAACCCCCTCCGCCGACAACCCCACCGACAACATCCCCCCACCACCAGCCAACTCCTCACCAATCACCCGACTCCGCAACACCACCACCCGCGCCCCATCCACCAACGACAAACCACCCGCCACCACCGCCGCCGCAATCTCCCCCTGCGAATGACCCACCACCGCCGACGGCACCACACCACACGAACGCCACAACCCCGCCAACGACACCATCACCGCCCACAACACCGGCTGCACCACATCCACCGCCCCCAACGACGGCGCACCCGAAACCCCCCGCACAACCTCCAACAAATCCCAATCCACAAACCCACCCAACGCCTCACCACAACGACCCATCCACCCCGCAAACACCGGCGAAACATCCAACAACTCCACCGCCATCCCCACCCACTGCGACCCCTGACCCGGAAAAACAAAAACCACACCCGAATCAGAAACCACCGACCCCGTGACGAC
>NZ_JAERRG010000161.1 GCF_016741935.1 Streptomyces endocoffeicus
TGCGGGGTGTTGCGGCAGGAGGTGGGGGCGCCGTCGTTGGATCGGGTGGATGTGGTTCAGCCGGTGTCGTTTGCGGTGATGGTGGCTTTGGCTGGGGTGTGGCGGTCGTTCGGTGTGGAGCCGGCAGCCGTGGTGGGTCATTCCCAGGGTGAGGTGGCGGCCGCGTATGTGGCGGGTCTGCTGTCACTGGAGGACGCGTGCAGGGTGGTGGTGCTGCGGTCGCGGTTGATCGGTGAGCGTCTGGCGGGTCTGGGCGGGATGCTGTCGGTGGCTGTGTCCGAGGGGGAGGCCATGGACCGGATTGAGGCCGGTGTCTGGGGTGGGGTGGAGGTGGCTGCGGTCAACGGCCCCGGTTCGGTGGTGGTGGCCGGGCCCGCGTTGGCGGTGGAGCGGGTGCAGGCTGTGTGCGAGGGGCAGGGGGTGCGGGCGCGTCGGATTCCGGTGGACTACGCCTCCCACACCGCGCAGGTCGAGCAGATCCGTACCGAGCTGGCCGAGGTTCTGGACGGCCTGGCTCCCCAGGGTGGCGGTGAGCGGGTGCCGTTGTTGTCGACGGTGACCGGTCGGTGGGTGTCGCCGGGGGAGATGGACAGTGAGTACTGGTTCCGGAATCTGCGGCGGCCGGTGCGTTTCGCCGAGGCCGTGGATGCCCTGGCTTCCGAGGGTTATGGGGTTTTCGTTGAGGTCAGTGCGCATCCGGTGTTGACGGTGGGTGTGGAGGAGGTGGTGGAGGCTGCTGGTGGTCAGGCGGTGGTGACCGGCACGTTGCGTCGTGACCAGGACACGCTTGGGCAGGTTCTGGCTTCTCTGGCTCAGTTGCATGTCAACGGGGCGATTGTTGATTGGACTCCTGTTCTGGGTGCGGTGGCCGGGTCGGGTGGTGGGGCGTTGGTGTCGTTGCCGACGTATGCGTTTCAGCGGGAGCGTTACTGGCTTGATGCTCCGACCGTGGCGGCCGATGCCACCGGGCTGGGCTTGGAAACGCTTGAACACTCTCTCCTGGGAGCGGCAGTCCCTCTCGCCGAAGGTGGGCAGCTCTTCACCGGACGCATCTCGCTGGACACACACCCATGGCT
>NZ_JAERRG010000162.1 GCF_016741935.1 Streptomyces endocoffeicus
CGCACTGCCCAGGCCGACGCCGTACCGCGACTACCTCGCGTGGTACGGGTCGCGCGATCGGGATGCGGCACTGGAGGCATGGCGCGATGCTTTGGCGGGCGTCGAAGACCCCACTCTGCTGACGCCCGCAGGCCCTGGACGCCAGGCTGTAGCCCCCAAGGACGTCTCACAGCTCCTCTCGCAATCCCTCACCGCTTCTCTGACCGAGCGGGCGCGTGAGGCCGGTCTGACCCTGAACACCGTGATACAGGGTGCCTGGGGCCTCCTCCTGGCCCGGATGACCGGACGTGATGACGTGGTCTTCGGAACGACGGTGGCCGTTCGGCCGCCCGAGATTCCCGGCGTCGAATCCATGGTCGGGCTGTTCGTCAACACGGTGCCGCTGCGGCTTCGCGTACCCGCGGGCGCAAGCCTGGCGGCGATGCTCACCCGGCTGCAGGACGAACAATCACGGTTGCTCGACCATCAGTTCCTGAGCCTGACCGACATCCAGCAGAGCGCCTGTGCCGGTTCGGGCCCGCTCTTCGACACCGCGACGGTCTTCGAGAACTACCCCGTGGACGACGCCGTCTTCGGTCGCGCCGACAGCACACTCAAGACCACCGCCATCGCCGCCCACGACGCCACGCACTATCCCCTCGCGTTGATGGTGATTCCCGGTGAGCGGCTTCAGGTGCGATGGGGATACCGGCCCGATGTGTTCGATCAGCAGGCGGTGGAGGTGATCGCGGCTCGTTTCGTGCGGGTGCTGGAGACGATCGCCGCTGATCCGGCCCGTCTGGTCGGGCGGGTCGATGTACTGACCGGAGTGGAACGGGCGCAACTGAGCCGCTGGGGCGGAGGTGTGCCCGCTGAGGAAGGCACCGGCGACGGGCTGTTGCCGGGGTTGTTCGAAGAGCGAGTGCGGCGGGATCGGGATGCGGCGGCGGTGGTGTACGAGGGGCGTGAGGTTTCCTACGGGGAGGTGAATGAGCGGGCGAATCGTCTGGCTCGGGTGTTGGTGGGGTTGGGGGTGGGGCCGGAGTCCAGGGTGGGGCTGGTGGTGTCCCGGTCGGTGGAGATGGTGGTGGCG
>NZ_JAERRG010000163.1 GCF_016741935.1 Streptomyces endocoffeicus
GAGCGGGATGACCCAAAACCTCAGCGCTGCTGATGCGGCCCGTGCACACCGCTCGGGAATCGTGCCGATGGCTACCGAAGATGCCTTGGCGCTGTTTGATCGGTCGATGCATGCGGGCCGTGCTGTGGTGCTGCCGGTTCGGATGGATCTGAAGGCGTTGGGGGATCGGCCGGTACCGGTACCGCCGGTGCTGCGTCAGCTGGTGCGCAGGCCGGTCCGTAAGGCAGCGGCCGGGCACGATGATGGCTCGGGCACTGAGTGGCGCGAGCGAATCGCCATGGCCGTTCCCGAAGAGCGGGAGCAACTGCTGCTCGACCTGGTCCGTACCCACCTTGCCACCGTATTGGGACGAACCGACCCTCACGACATCGACGCGGAGGGTGGGCTCCTCGAAATGGGCTTGGATTCCCTCACCGCGGTGGAACTACGCAATCACCTCGGCACGGCAACAGGTCTTCGGCTGCCCACCACCGTGGTCTTCGATCACCCGACTTCCATGGCTCTCGCGAAGTATCTGGCCTCACGCCTGGGTGACAGTGTCTCGAAAACGGAACGGAACAGCGCACACGGCGTACTGGCGGAGATCGAGAAGCTCCACACGATGCTCGGCAACGTTTTCCTTGCCGACGAGGAGCATTCCATGGCGGCTGGTCGATTGACGGATGTTCTGGCTCAGTTCAAGCAGCGCGGCACGGGTGATGTCGCCGACGCCGAAAGCATTGAAGCAGCGACTGATGAAGAGCTGTTCGAACTCCTCGACGGCGACCTGTAGCACGAATAGCTCCTCTGAATCCTTGGCCCACATCTTCTAGGAAGGCAATTCCTCGATGGCGGACGCGGCGCAGCTACGTACGTACCTCAAGCGAGCCACTGTTGACCTGCGTGAGGCTCGGGGGCGCCTGCGCGAGGTTGAGGAGCGCGCGCGGGAGCCGATTGCGATTGTGGGGGTGGGGTGTCGGTATCCGGGTGGTGTGGTTTCGCCAGAGGGGTTGTGGGATTTGGTGGCCGGTGGGGCGGACGCTATTTCCGGTTTTCCGGTGGATCGTGGTTGGGATTTGGAGGGT
>NZ_JAERRG010000164.1 GCF_016741935.1 Streptomyces endocoffeicus
ACGAAGGAGGTCACGGTGCCGGGGGCGGGGAGGAAGTTGCGGCCCGGGTCCTCGCCGTTGATGCGGAACTCGAAGGAGTGGCCGCGTACCGGCGGGTCGTCGTAGCCGATGGCCTCGCCGTCGGCGATGCGGAACATCTCGCGGACCAGGTCGATGCCGGTGACCTCTTCGGTGACCGGGTGCTCCACCTGGAGCCGGGTGTTGACCTCGAGGAAGGAGATCGTGCCGTCCATCCCGACGAGGAATTCCACGGTGCCCGCGCCGACGTATCCGGCTTCCTTGAGGATGGCCTTGGACGCCCGGTAGAGCTGGGTGTTCTGGTCCTCGGTCAGGAAGGGGGCCGGGGCTTCTTCGACGAGTTTTTGGTGGCGGCGCTGGAGGGAGCAGTCGCGGGTGGAGACCACGATGACGTTGCCGTGGGTGTCGGCCAGGCACTGGGTCTCGACGTGGCGGGGTTTGTCCAGGTAGCGCTCGACGAAGCATTCGCCGCGGCCGAAGGCGGCTACGGCTTCGCGGACGGCGGAGTCGTAGAGCTCGGGGACTTCTTCCATCGTGCGGGCGACTTTCAGGCCGCGGCCGCCGCCGCCGAAGGCGGCTTTGATGGCGATGGGGAGGCCGTGCTGTTCGGCGAAGGCCAGGACCTCCCCGGCCCCGGAGACGGGGTCGGGGGTGCCGGCGACGAGGGGGGCGCCGGCGCGCTGGGCGATGTGGCGGGCGGCGACCTTGTCGCCCAGGTCGCGGATGGCGTGTGGCGGGGGGCCGATCCAGGTCAGTCCGGCGTCGAGGACGGCCTGGGCGAACTCGGCGTTCTCGGAGAGGAATCCGTAGCCGGGGTGGACTGCGTCGGCGCCGGATTCGGCGGCCGCGGCCAGGACCTTGGCCTGGTCGAGATAGCTGGCCGCCGGGGTGTCACCGCCCAGCGCATAGGCTTCATCGGCCGCGCGCACATGACATGCGTCCCGGTCCGGATCGGCGTAGACGGCTACGCTCGCGATCCCGGCATCCCGGCAGGCACGGGCAACACGGACAGCGATCTCGCCACGGTTGGCGATGAGCACCTT
>NZ_JAERRG010000165.1 GCF_016741935.1 Streptomyces endocoffeicus
CCTCGATCGACGTCGTGTGATGGCAGGGTGATGACATCGCCCTGGTTACGCCATGATCAGCCACCTCATGCGCCAGGCGTCGGCACCTCCACGGTGGAGTTACCTCTCTCCCCTCCACGGAGGTGAACACGATGGCTTCTCAGTCTCCTGAACGCGGCCGGGTGTACCGGCGTTGCGGCTGCCGTCGCCCCGACGGCCGACAGTACGGTGCCCGCTGCCCCAAGCTCCACGATGGTTCAAGGCACGGCTCTTGGGCTTTCGCCGTCGACCTGCCCTCGGCCGACGACAAGCGCCAACCGCTCTGCCGTAGCGGATTCGCCACTCAGAAGGCCGCCGAGACAGCACTCGAGCGAGCCCTGGAATCCGAGCGCACCGGCCTGGACCGCAGCGAAGATCTCACCATCGCCACATATCTGGCGGAGTGGCTGCGCCTCAAGGAAAAGGCACTCAAGCCCACCACGTTCGCCCGCTACCGCGACCACGTACACGCGGACCTCATCCCATCCTTCGGCCGACTGCCCCTGCCCGATCTGCGGGCCCGGCACATCACCGCCTGGAGTGAGGCCGAACTCGCCCACGGACGCGGGCGAACCGCCGTCTACCGGATCGGAGCCACCTTCTCCAGCGCGCTCAGCCATGCCGTGCGCACGCGTGTGATCGCGGCCAACCCGTGCCGGTACATTCTGCTGCCCCGTCCAGTCGCGCCGGAGCAGATCTGCTGGAATCCCACCCAGGCCGCAGCTTTCCTGCGGCACAACCATACTCACTACGGCGATCAGATGGCCGATCTGTTCGAGCTGCTGCCGGGCACCGGCATGCGGCGAGGTGAGTCCCTGGGACTGCACTGGACCGACGCCCACCTGGCCGAACGGATGCTGCTGGTGCGCTGGAGCCTGACGGCCGTGAACAACAACCACCTCTACCTCGGCCACCCCAAAACCAAGGCCAGCCGAAACTGGGTGAGCCTGGCCCCGCGCGTGGTTGCCGCCCTCGAGCGCCAGGCGGCACTCGCCCAGGCCGGCCAGCCCAAGGGGACGCCACTGGAAGGGCTC
>NZ_JAERRG010000166.1 GCF_016741935.1 Streptomyces endocoffeicus
AGCTGCACGACCTCGTAGGAGATCACACACGCCGCCTCGCCGCCACGGCGCCCGAAGAGTCCGCCGCGGACCGTGCCGCCGTGCTGCACCTCTACACAGCCGCCGGCCGGATCACCAGCGACTGGGGTCCCGAGGGCTTTCCGACCGGCCCGGACGTCTCCGGCTCACCCTTACCCCGCTGGCTGGACGCCGCGGGCGATAAGCTGGTCGACGTGGCGGCTTCCGCCGCCGGGGAACATGACCTGGCCTGCTGGATCGCCGAGAGCATGGTCGACCACCTGGTCCCCGCGGGAAGTCGTGCGGAGGTAGCGCCACGGGATGCCGGTGCGGTTCACGTATACGATGGCATCCGGTAGCGTCCGCATGTCGTGCTCGGGCGGACGGCCGATGTCGAGGCCAGCCCGCGACCGTCGGCACGCTCCGGTGGCCGCCAACCCACCGTCGAAGGCCTGCGGCACATCATCGGTGCCCACACCGACAGCCGGCCGGAGCTGCGACTGCGACACGGGCCCCGCGAGCGTCACCGGATCACTGCGATGCTTGCTGCCGGATCCGCAGCCTCTCCTGGGGTATCGCCGAGACAAGCGCCACCCCCGCCAGTAGCTGATCTTGAAGCTCTGAGTGCCCGGATGGCGGCGGTGTCGCCATCGCACCGAACAGGGTGATACCGCCGTGGCCTCCTGTGACAGGGCTCGGGCGTACGGTGGAGCTATGTCCCGGTGGGTACGCCGCTGCGCGTACATCAACTGCTCCAAGCCGCTGTCGACGAACTCCCGCAGCGACAAGCACTTCTGCGACCGCTCGTGCAAGATCGCGCACTTACGGTGGCACCGTCACCGCTTGGAGGCCGTCACCATCGGCCTGTAGTACACCCTGGGCCGGGAGACCGAGGATGTCGTGCGCTGTCCGGTCTGCGGTCACCGCTTCGCACTCGGGCACGGTCACCGGCGTGACGCGTCTATGCGGCCCGCGTGTCGCCAGGCCACCTACCGGGCCGCAAGGCGGCCGAGCGAGTACGCGAAGGCGTCACTTGCCCTTCTGT
>NZ_JAERRG010000167.1 GCF_016741935.1 Streptomyces endocoffeicus
AGTTCCGAGCAGCATGTTGCTCTGGGTACGGCTTCGGTCTCCGCTCCGGAGGTGCTTTACCCGTACCTGATGGCTCTGACGAGCCGGATGCGGTTCATCCACCTGGTGACGCTGCTGCCGACGCGGATGAACCATGCGCTGCGCGTCGCGGAGCGTGTGGCGACCGAGGACATCCTGTCCAACGGCCGTGTCGAGCTTGGTACCGGGCGCGGCAACACCACGCTCGCCCTGCGCGCGTTTGAGGTGGACCCTTCCGAGAACAAGGCTCAGTGGCGTGAGGGCATCGAGCTGATCCGGAGCGCGTTCCTCAACGACGTGTTCTCGTACGTGGGCGAGCACTACAAGGTTCCGCCGCGCAGCCTGGTCCCCAAGCCCCTGCAGGGTCCCTACCCGCCCATTTCGGCTGCCGCCGGCAGCCCGAGCTCGGTCGAGACGGCCGCCTCGATGGGTATCGGCGCCATCATGGGCGGCCTCTACCTCGGGTTCGACCTCGTCGAGAACATGGTCAAGCTCTACGACGACACTCTCGCCGCCACCAACCACCCCTACCCGATCACGCCGCGCAAGATGGTCGCGGTCGCCGGTGGTATGCACTGCGCCGAGACCACTGCCCAGGCCCGCCTCGAGGCGAAGCCCCTGTTCGAGATGGCCAAGCTGTCCACCGACGCATATGAGCGCCTGTCGAAGCTGTCGAAGGACTACGCCTACATGGGCGCTGTCAAGGACATCGACTTCAACGACGAAGAGTACATGTTCGAACGCTCCCAGGGCTTCATGGTCGGCGACCCCGAGCACTGCATCGAACACGTACAGCGATACGCGGACATGGGCGTCGAAGCACTCGTCCTACGTGTCGACAGCCTGCCCCACGACCAGCTGATGCGCTCGATCGAACTCTTCGGCAAGTACGTCATCCCCCGCTTCAAGCACCCCCGCAACGTCGTGCGCCCGGCCGACGACATCCTCGCCGAGATCCGAGCCGCCCGCCCCGCCCACGAAGAAGCACTCCGCCAGTTCAACGACAC
>NZ_JAERRG010000168.1 GCF_016741935.1 Streptomyces endocoffeicus
TGGTGGTTCGGGATGGATTGTCAATCCGGTGTGAGTGAGGAAGGACCACGGGAGTTGTTCGTTGGAGCAGATCCGGTGGATGCCGCGTTCTGCCGCGTCGGCGACGTCGGCGAGGTGGTCGCCGGCGAGGTTAGCCAGCTCGCGGGCCTTGATGGCCGACCACAGCAGTTCCACCGGGTTGAGTTCGGGTGCGTAGGCCGGCAGCCGCTCCAGGGTCAGCCAGTCCTGCTCGGCCGCCCAGGCCCGCATGCTCCGACTCCAGTGGGCCGACAGTCCGTCCCACACCAACACCACCGACTCGCCGGCGTAGAAGGTCTTGACGTGTTCCAACACTTCGATCAGGGAAGTGGTGTCATAGCTGCCCGGCTTGAGGTGGAAGCACAGCCGCGGGCCACGTTCAAGGTCAGCGGCGTGGTAGCCCAGCGCGGCGGCCATCCCGGCTCGTTTCCAGTTCAGCCGGTGCCGCAGCGTGGGAGTGCGCCCGCGGGGTGCGTAGGTGCGGCGAATCTGGGGCAGCAGTGACACACCTGATTCATCGAAGAACACAATCCAGGCACGTTTCTTCACCGCCCCCTTTTGATGCGTGGCCACTCCTGGGCGACCCACCGGGCGATCTCGGACTCGTCCCGCTCGACGGCCTGACGCCTGGGCCGCTGCAGGCTCCACCCCAGCCGCCCGGTCAGCAAGCGCCACACGGACGCCCGGGCCAGCTTCACCCCACTCACCCGCTCAACCACCACGCCGACCCGTTCCAAGGTCCACAGATCCGCCTCGAACCCGTGCGCCTGGGCGCCCTGCTCCAACGCGGTCCGAACCACCTCGACCTGGGCGTCATCCAGCTTGGGTGGCCGGCCGGTGGCCGGACGCCGCCGCAGTGCCGGGGCCCCGCCCTGCTCCCACAGGCGTTTCCACCGGCGCACGCTCTCGGGGTGGATCCCCACCATCCGTGCAACCACGGATGAAGAACGTCCTTGCTCGAACAATTCGACCGCGCGCATGCGCCGGGCCTCGGCCA
>NZ_JAERRG010000169.1 GCF_016741935.1 Streptomyces endocoffeicus
AGTGCTCATCGGGCAGCAGTCCGCGTTGCTGGAGACGGTGGTGGACTGCGGGGAGAGTCTTGCTGTCGGGCAGTGTGGAGTGGGTGGTGGCGACGTTCGTGATGAGGTTCGGGCGTGTGCGTGCCGCTTCGGGGGCGGAGGTGCAGGTTTCGCTGATGTGAAGCTTGTAGCCGTTCCAGAAGATGTCGCGTTTGGTGGACCATCGGGCGTCGGTGTCATAAGGCGAGGACAGACGTAGGTGGCCGGGCGGGCGGCCGTCACCGCCCTCGTCAGTCTTCTCCCGCCGCTTGACGACCTCGCGGCCGCCTCGTGTGGTGGTGCGGGTGTAGTTCTGCAGCAGTACACACCGCAGGACCTGCACCGCGGGGAGCTCGCGCAGCCAGACCGGGGAGCCGGAGTGGTAGACCGCGCCCAGCAGGGCGAAGCCGTCCCGGGCGAAGTCCACGGCCAGTTTCTGCTGCTTGGTCCGGGAGGTGGGCAGGCGCCAGCTGTCCACCCGTGGTCCGTAGCGCTTACTCCATGAGGCCACGTCCACGCTCTGTGCGACCCAGTCCGGATCCGCGCAGGTCAGCGCTTCCAGCGCGGCGCGAACCGCCTCCCCGGTCAGCTCCAACCGGTTCAGGTCCCGCACCGCCGCGACCACGTGGGTGGAGTCGGTACGCTGCTTGCCTCCTGCGGCCAGCAGGCCGTCTTCGACCAGCCTGGCCACCAACAAGTCCAGCACCTTCTCTTCCAGACCATGGGCGGCAACCCGGGTACGGAACTGAGAGAGGACACTGAAGTCGAAGCCGGGATCCTCCAGCCCCAGTCCGAGCGCGTAGGACCACGAGAGTTTGTCCCGCACCGCCTCGGCAGCCTGCCGGTCGGTCAGGTTCTCGGCCATCTGCAGCACCGTCACCAGCGCCAGGCGGCCCGGTGACCAGCCACGCGGCCCCGTCACCGCGAACGCTTCCGCGAACTCGGCATCCGCGAACAACTCACCGAGCCAATCACG